>OZ257130.1:0-5529880 GCA_965279015.1 Chitinophagaceae bacterium | reverse complement strand
ATCAATTGTTTCTTTGAGTTGTTAATTGACCACTGGCTAAGTTTGTTTAAAAATGACTGGCCTAACAGATTAGGTGATCCTGATGAGCCAACAGATACTATTACGTTTGAGATTGTTTTATTTCCAATTTTTATATTTGATATTTTTATTCTTTTGTTTTCAACAATTGATCCATCCGCAAGTTTATAAAGACCATTTTCTAAATAGTCAGCTTGTATTATAACCCCAGCCGAGATTAGTTTTTTTTCCAATTCTGAAGAAATATTACATTCTCCTGCGCCCGAATCTAAAATGAACTTCGATTGTATTTTTCCCCCAATAGTGACATTAAGACTAAAAACACCATTTTCTTCATTCAGTGATATTTTCGATTCGGTTTTGATGTTTTGCTTGCGGGGTTCATCCTTATTCTTAAGAAATGGGTCATTAACAACTTCTTCTTTTTCTTTGGGGATTTGCTCTTTTGCAATTGAAATTAAATATTTCAATCCGTTAAGATAAACTTTCAAATAATTAATATTATCAATTCTTACATAAAATCCGTGTATGCCAGTACCTAATTTGGAGTATTTGTTTTGCGTTACATCATATTCATATCGGCCAAAATTCCCGGTTAAATAAATGTAATAATCTTTTTTTTCGTATATTATTTTTAAGTTTCCTATATCAAAATCGCTAAACTCAATCTTGTATTGATACCCATACTTTGTCCATTCTTCCCTTTGCTTGGTTAAAACGTTTGTTCTGTAGTAAGGACTACAATTTATTCTGTCTTTAATTTCGCTAATTGAAATAAAGTTTTTGGTGCTATCATAAGTGAGGTCGTAAACAATTTTTAATTCACAGTCCCTTTCTGAATTAATTATTGCATCGGCATCAGATTCATAATACCCCTTGCCAGGATGCTCGCTTGATAGCTTATTTAAGTATGTAATGGTTTCGTTAATTGAGAGAGATTGAGAAAACCCCTTGAGAGAAAAAAGCAGGATAGCAAATATCAGTTTACACATAAAAGCTGTATTAAAACCTCAATTGACAGTATTATGAATTTAGGTCATACTATTACATCCAACAGTAGGAATTTGCGTTCGCGATGAAAAAACTTATACTATTTGTGCCAAGACGGCTTCGTCTTATACTTCAAAAAATATTCTTGCATGAGGATTTTCTCAATATCAGTTGGAAAATCTTGATGATATTCATCATAAGTCACCCACCAATAAATCTTTATTTCTGATACTCCTTCAGTTTTCATTTGCTGTGGTAAAGCAATATGTCTTCTAATTCGCTTATCGTTTCCAAACCTATTTGGATGATACCCGTTAATTAGCCGGTCCTTCATTCCACCGTTTCTATGTTTGATGGTACCGTCATAGCCCTTTTGTCCACTTGATCCAATATAAATCAGTTCCTCATTCCCGGCTACGACCTTGAATATCAGATAAACGCCACTCAGGTTGTCAGGCGCGTTACATGCATCCTTAAAACTCTTAGAAAAATGGAAGGCAAAAAACCCACTTTTTTTATATTTATCAAGATGCGTTCCGAACATTTCGCTTTACTTTTTTGCTAGCAATCATAAGGTGGATTTTTGGCTATAACGGAAGGGTTTTCTAATGGCAAGTCAAAGAGTAAAAAGTCCCATCCTGTTCCAGAAGCCCATTAAATTAATTTACACCCAAGTTAAGAAAAATGGTGACGTGGATAAGTGTCGCCCGTACTAAAGCAGAATAGAATTGAAATGCCGAGAATTTATTCGTCAAGCTCCACTAAATCAAAACCCCTCCTATGTTTACTTATTAATAATCATGACACTCAACTTCTTCTCTAATTCAATTAATTCCGTGCTCAAACCTTCATGATGTCTGTCCGGGCTATATCCGTCATCATAAACTTTGTTCGCTGATTTATTTATAACACTAACAGATACAACAACAACTGCATATTTCAGTCTTTCGAATAGTCGTATGCCTAATTTTAGTGCACTGATCTCGTATTTTCTAAAATTAAGGTCAAGACCAGCTTTTTTTATCTTCGGATGTCTTAAAAGAAGTAGACCATCTTCTGCATCTTTCATCACGTTTGAAGTTCCAATAAACGAAGTTCCATGAGCGAAAGAATTCCGAATGGGAATTACTTTTTCATAGACACTAGAAATTGTTTTAGCAAGTTTGAAAACGGTAGAAGGTTGTTCATACTCCTCACATATTAAGGCCATAAACTTATTTCTAACTTGATCTGCCGTCAATGCTTCTAATAAAATTTCATTCTGCCTCGTTTGCTTTTTGGTTGGTTTAGGAAAAATTAGGTATAAAATCCCAGTTCGCATTAAATGAGAAACATGTTCAAATTTTACTAAAAATTTGCCATACAATTGAAATATTTCGTCGTTTTTGTCTACTGTCTGCATATTAACCGGATGTTTATCAAATTACACACAACGGCAGGGCTTTGCATTAGCCTAACATAGTGGACGACCCGCCCAGCTACAGAAACCCGTTGAACTTATTTAAGTTCAAGTTAAGAAAAATGCTGATGTAGATAAAGTGTCACCCGGACTAAAGACGAATAGTAATAGTAAAGCTGAGGATATATTCGTCAAGCCCTGTTAACGCAAAACCTTGCTGTGTAGCCCGACGAAGAAAAATAAACTTAAATCTTGGTTGGTTATTTGCCTATAATGCTAATTAACTCTATTATATCGGTTGCCGAAGCTGTCGTAAATTTTAATTCCCCAGGCTTCTGTAATTCAGTTATTACTTCAGAAATATGTTTTGTTTGAATTCCGTTGGAACGAATAAAGTCAATCTCTTTAATATCTCTTACTTTTCCGTGTACGAAAAGAAAATCCCAATTGTCTATATGCGTAAGCTGTTTTCTTAAATTCCCTTTTTTAATGCCTTTAAACTTCTTGTCAACCCAGTCCTTTACAGCTAATTCAAGTTGAAAGTCGCTTCTTTTACTTGCGCTCTTGCCGCCGGCAATTTTAAATTCTGACTGCCTCAATTGTGTTAGATTTGAAATATACCCAACCGGTCGAATACTAACTTGCACCTCGATATGTATATTTTGCCAAACTCCATTAGGATGCCTTTTTATTGCTAATAAGTCAAGTTCATCATTGCCGATTTTGATTCCTCTAATAGTAAAATAGCCCTGTCTAGTAAGCCATTCTTCGACTATTTGTTCAGCTAATAACGCCATAGTTTTTGAGTTTCTCGTCTTT
Source organism: Chitinophagaceae bacterium (assembly GCA_965279015.1). Taxonomy (GTDB): domain Bacteria; phylum Bacteroidota; class Bacteroidia; order Chitinophagales; family Chitinophagaceae; genus Endoryza. The sequence goes on along the minus strand of OZ257130.1, from coordinate 5,526,654 downwards.
CGAGTTACACACAAGTGTAGGGCTTCACGTCAGCGGGGCATAGGGAACTTCCCCCGGCTACAGAAGGCTGTTGTTTTAATTTACGCCCAAGTTAAGCAAAACGCTGAAAGGGAAAACGTCCGCCAGGATAAAGCCGAATAGAATTGATGAGGCTGAAGATGTATTTATCGCCTCCGCTAACGCAAAACGCCTGTTGAGCGTTCGCCCCGCTTCACTCAGCCAGTATCAAATGTAAAAATCAGAGGAACATGATCGCTATATTTTATCCAAAAATCGTACTCGCCAATGTCTACCGATCGTAGTTTTTCCAATATGTCAGACGAGACAAAACAATAGTCAATGTGATATGGTTTATTTTTATGTCGGTACATATAAAATGTTGGATGTTCCTCTGTCCCTTGTGTCTGTTTGTGATGAATATGATAAGCGCTAAAAATTCCTTTATCTTCCAATTGCTTTACTACACTTGAATGACTTCCTAATCTATGTTTTTTATAATCCCAAATTGTATTGCTGTTAAAGTCACCGATAAACATTGTCGGTTTATCTGTCAATAGTTCGTCATAATAAGGAATTGCTTTCCAAACCTGGGTAATATATCTTCCGTCCCTATCGTCTGGGTTATATGCCCAAATAAGAAATAAATTGAAATTGAAATGTCCACCCGTAACCTCAATTGGGATAATCATTTTAAGGTTCTCGTTATGATTTTCAAGAACTTTAAAACGATAGTCGCCATATGAAAAAATTGCAAGTCCTTTATGCTGATTTTTCCCAAACCATAAGCTGTCTGTCGGTTTTGGTGTGTCTACCTTGTAAATTAGTTTGTCAGGATGCTCACATTCTATGATAACTAAAATGTCTGGCTTATGTGTCAGAATAAAAGAGGCTTTTTTTCTGAAAGCCATATTGCAATTCCATGTTATGATCTTCATGTCGGCAGGGTGTGTCCCATAGGATGACGCACAACGGTATAGCTTTGCGTTGCCGGGGCATAGTGAACGTCCCGCCCGGCCACAGAAGCCCGTTGATTTAATTAACGCCCAAGTTAAGAAAAATGCTGACGTGGATAAGTGTCGCCTGGACTAAAGCTGAATAGAATTGGTAAAGCTGAAGATTTATTCGTCGCACCCCGCTAATGCAAAACCCTGTTGTACGCTGTGTTCCTTTAATTACAGAATGATTTTCCTAATTCCTTTCCTGCTGCAGTTCCATTTTTGGGTAAGTATGCAGATGCTGCATCAACAATTTTAACTGCTTGTACTTCGATAACGCTATATTCTTTTGCTAGCCTACAGTAAAATATTGCCATTGCATTTTTGTTAATCCCGTCATCGACTACTGATATATATAGAAATTTGACGTCAGTTATGTCTGCGTCAATTACGGCTTGATTTTCCTTGACTTTCTCTATGAATTCCGTTTTGCTTAGATGATTATTTTTTTCTGGTTTTGAGGAATTATTTTTGTCGTTACCTACTCCAAAAAGTTTTAGACCGAAATAGAAAATTGTGCCAAAGACAATTGCAAATATTATCAATGAACCTGGTGTCCATTTTATTGAACTACTTTTCTTATCTATGTTTGGGTCATAAACTTTAGGATCGGACTGATCAAGTTTTTTGCTACACTTTTTGCATTTAATATAAAATCGTGGGTTAATTGTCCCGCATTTAATACACTGAACTGCGTTGGTTGTTGTCTCTGAGTTTTGAGTTGTCACAAAAGTGAATTTGAGATTTAGTTAAGGTGTCCACTAACATAGCGTACAATGTAAAAATATGCGAAAGTTTCAGTCTAATCTTGAATTGGTAAAATAGTTCTTTGGAGATATAACCGTTTCGATTGTAACCATTTTTGCGAAATTCGATCGAACAACTCTGTCATCGTTGCGTTCCACCAACACAAAACCCCTGTTGGCGGTATTACTTCCGTCACGAAATCGTTAAAAGCTTTGTTCTATCAAGGAATCTTACTTGATATTGTAATAGCTCATCGTAGGTAATAAAGTTGATATGTGATGCATTAATTTGTTTCATTCTTTTATTGAATACCCTAAAACCACTTGTTTTGTCATCTAATCTACCAATCAATATATTGTATTCTACACTATCTGGTACGAAACCAAATGCCCTCTTAATTGCTGAATAGTATTCATCACTTTCTAAATAATCCTTGTAATCGTTTACCTGAAAAATATGATCAACTATATTGTTATATGGACTTGGGTGGAAACTCTTTTTTTTAATAAATCCTTCGTTTGGGAGTTTAACTTCAAGAATACTTAGATCTGTTTTCTGATTAAAATTTGGTTTTAAGCTATAATCTGGTTCCCAATATTTTCTTCTATTATAATATAATTTTGGTTGGTACCAATGTTTGTCATAATTATCTCTTTTGATTAGAAAAGGATATTTATTAAATAGCCTATGAAATGCTTTCTCGTCCTTTTTATTATTCAGGCGACTAGCTTTTTTAAGTTCTTTTATATATTTGTCAATTGCTATTTCAATTTGGTTTTCATTGGCCGTAAGCCAGTCATATTCTAGCACTCGAGGAAACCTTTTGAAATTTTCTGAAATAATCCTGGTATCCGCTTTCTTTTTACGTTCTTTAGCGAAATAATACGTGTAGTCGACAGCTCCGGAATTAAACTTTATTCCTAAATTATCCAACTCGTCTACAACTTTTCTTCTCCAAGATTTGACACAGCTTCTAAATCGATCAACGAATAGGTGCAATTTCTCTATTCCAATATTATCTACTACATCTGAAAAACCGTAGTTTAAAAAAGCGTTTTTGTTTTCATTTTCTGCGACTATTAAAATTGCCGGAATTTCAGAAAAATTAAAATCTCTCTTAGAATATGTTCTCTCTTTGTCGAGAGCGATCTTTTTCAGAAATTCATATCCTTTTTTATTCCCTATATTATTCTCGGTAATAATGAGGTCGACAGGAATTTTGTTTTTTATTATGTTATTATTGATATAGTTTTCTGCATCGTGATAGGTGTAAAAAAAGAGAATACTGTCTGACTCGGAAAGATCCTTAAGGTTATTAGAAATGCTTTCCTCATAATAACGGCTTTTTGAAATATAGATAATTCTCAAGTTACAAGTGTCTTTAGTATTGCCGCCAACAGTAGCGCTTTGCGTTGGCTGGACATCGTGAGTATCCCGCCCTACTATAGAGAAGCGTTGATTTAATTTACACCCAAGTTAAGAAAAATGCTGACGAAGTTAAATGTTACTTGGGCTCAAACCGTGGATAATTAATAGCGATGACCCCCAAATGGACCATTTCACATGTTCGAAAGACATTAACGGTAATTTATTGGTAGCTTTCGAACATACTTTCGGCCGAGAATGATATTAGGTTATGTTTTGTTGCTTTTTAGGAGTATTCGTTACAGTAATATCAAATTTGCTTGAAAACAAAATTATTTCTAGGTTTATACTACCCTAACCTAAAATATGTCCAACCAAAGAAACTATCACCTTCATAAAAGTTCCTATTTAAATAAATCGGATCGTAAACATTTTAATTTTACTGGAGATCAACTACTTTATTCCAATTGGGGTTGTGAAATTGGGCTGCGAAGGAATGCGGTTACCTGTTTTCAAGTAAATAATATAAACAAAATTGATGGGGTTTTAATGCTTAACATAATAAAACTATCATGTCCGAAGTAATCATTAATCTGCAACAAAGTCGAGACGCTAAAGTTTTTGAAGAAAATCAAATCATTCATCGGCAAGAATATCAATTCGCAAAATTATTGATATACGAAAGTTATGAAAAGGCCTTAAAGGAGGGTGATGATGAAAAGTTTTACTCACATGAGACAATTACCATTCTAGGAACTAGAGGCAGTGGTAAAACAACGTTCTTATTGAGCTTGCTTAACAATGTTCGAAATGAGAGCATAAACTTAACTGTTCCAGAAATTATCGATCCCACTCTTATAGAAGAAAAAGGCCATATTTTTCTGTCTATTATTTCAACAATCAAGATATTGGTTGATGAACATTATTATAAAAAAAATGACGATTCAACTGGGGCGTATGGGGATTGGGAAAAGGCACTCAATAAATTATCGCGTGCACTACCTTCCGTTGATGGTGTTGGCGGTAATATGACCGACAGCAGTTGGCAAGATCCTGAATTTATTCTTGAGGACGGAATTCAATCGGTATCTGCTGCCTTATCTCTTCGGAACGATTTCAAGACATTTGTGCAAAAAAGCTTAGATTTTTTGGGAAGCAAATGCTTTTTAATTGCTTTTGATGATATCGACGTAGATTTTAAAAAGGGTTGGCCGGTTTTAGAAACCATAAGAAAATATTTTAGCTCATCTAAAATAATCACAATACTTAGTGGCGATTTACGATTTTATTCTTTAGCGATTCGTAAACAGCATTGGACAAATTTTGGGAAGGCACTTTTATTGAACGAAGGCACTTCTGAGGAGAGAAAAAACTATTTTGATAATCTAGTTACAGAAATGGAATCGCAGTATTTGCTAAAACTACTAAAACCGATTCGGCGAATTTACTTATCTACACTTTACGAGAAAATCAACTTATATAGAAATCAAACTGTTGAAAATTATAGACATCTTGATACTATTAAGATCGTTGGTATTACAAGATCAGAAGATGAGATTTTTGAGCATTACCTAAAATTATTACGTAACGTAGGCATTGTCAACCAAACTCAGGCCGAAGCCTATTATAATTATTTACTTGCCCTTCCATTAAGAACACAAATTCAATTTCTGTCTCAATTTGATATGTCTCCAAATAATGTATTTATCACTAGCCCTATTGGGCCGTTTTTAAGTGATCTGTTTGAGAAACGAGTTAATTCTTTCGCTTTTGAAAATGACTTTCGATTATTAAATGTGGAGATTCTCAAGCTTTTGATAAACGAAAAAGTCTTGGCTAGTGCTTATCAGCTTCAACCAACTACAAGCGATCCTAGTCTAAATGGGTGTTTAATGGCGTTTACGATATTATCCAATAAAAGTTACAAGGAAAGTGGATATTATATTTTTGACTATTTTATCAAAATTGGCTTAATCAAAAATTTAAGTAGTTCGCTGAATTATGCAAACGAGAGTCGAAAGGTGCAAAGTTTAGATGGTCCAAATATAGAAGGTCTTATCTGGCACAGTAGCTTGTATCAAGATCGTGTATTAAGAGATGCAGTAGGACATATAATTTCCTATTTAATCGGAGCTATGCAGGAATCGGACAAACCGTGGGTTGGACTAATTCCTATACTTTCCCTGGAAGAAATTTCGAAGGAAGGTGAAGTGAGAGCTTCGGATAGGATTGATGTTGTATTTAGAAAGTATCCACTAAAAAGATTAGTTGGATTTATGCCCTTGAGCATAAGCTCATATTTGAATCGAAATAGTTCGCATGTTTCATATTCAATTTTTTCACTGTTAGCGGGTATCGGGGAATGTATTAGGAAGTTTGAGCTAGGAGATTTGCCTAAAGGTCTTGCGGAACTAAGCCAAGTTCTGACTTTTCCAATCCCAGATTTCGGAAGAGGAGATTTTGAAAGATCTCCGGCAGATCTTTTTGTAGAAAGTGAGGAAGAGCCAGCAGACATTTTAGCAGTTACTAATATTTTTTCCAAATGGGCTTTTAATAAACGTCCAAAAATGAATTTATCACCGCATTTACTTGGGAAAATAATCACAAGATTTTACTTTGCTCTGCAAAGGATTCAAGAAACTGAGCCTAAAGAGAATCTAGGAAAGATGATGCATTCAAGGGTGATAGCCTTCTGCAACTCCGTTTTGGTTGAAGAAGCAAGAGAAGTTGATACTTTTTTCAACGGCTTTAACATTAATAATGCGATCAACTCAGACAACATTTTTTTATCTAATATTAAAAATGCATATGACCGCCTTAACACGAAGTTTACTTTGTCTAACTGGTTGTTAAGTTGTCCCTTTCTTATAGCATTTGTTAATCCTCAAAGTGAGGCTTACGATCGTCTGATTTCATTAACTGAAGTTGATGAAATGTTTCAGAGCGAGCTCAATGTTTATGATTTGCTTACTGAAGTGTCGATAAGAGGTGAAAATAGGATTACTAAGCCAAGGGTTCCAACAAGATTGACAAATTTAGGAATTGCACAAATATTAAAAGAAGCAAATGTCCCTTTTGAATGGTTTAAAGAGAATCCTGATAGATCAATTACGCGTGAGAATAATGAGAGAATTCGATATGAATTTGCAAAGCTTTTGCCAAATCGCAAGAATTGGTCATCAAGTTTTCTTAGAGGTTTTCGAAGATTTCTTAAAGCCAAGAAAATGTCATGGTAGAAATTCCGATTCTAAAGTTTTTGTTGTCAGATGATAATTCGTTACATAATTATCTTGAAGGTAAGTCAATCACTTTCGAAAATGTTAAGCGTCATATTGTAAAACAAGCGAGGAGCTATGATCGTAGAATATCCGATCAACACTATCGACTAGAAATGGAGTCGGCAACTAACGATCATTACTCACTAGGTGCTCTTATTGAAAAGTGTCTTTCAACAATAGCGGAGGAATACTTAAATTTCGATGATACCCATCCAGAGATAAAAATATTTGCTGGAAAACAGACTCACTGGCATCAGATTCTTACATTCATGCCGCCGCTATTGATAAAATCGGCTTGTTTAGCAAATAAGCGACCGCTTCCAGAGATCACAAATTTGAATGGCATTGGATCATATTATACTAAGAATATTTTACCAAATTTTCAGCATACTGCTTTGGCACCGGCAAGTTGGAAATTTTCGGAAAATCAAACCACTATTCCTGCGGATTTACATATTCACCTAAATGGCTCCGCAGAAACGGATTGGCTATGGCAAGATTTTCTTTCAAGCCCAAAGAAAATATATAAAAATCTTAAAGGGGCGTATGTAAGGAACTATGTTGTTGCAGATCAGCTTGAGCAGGAATCTCATTTGCTTCACCCCTACAAATATTATAATTTATTAATCATTGCAAGGAAGCTGAGAGTTGTGCTGTTTGATTTGTGCCTAAAAAAAAATACGCAAACATATAAAACCAAATCTCTAAGTTCCCTTTTGAAAAATATTTTAAGTATTGAAGACCGAAGTGTTGCGCCTGTATCTACACATCCGTTTAGATCTCTTATTCCTGAAAAATATCACAAACATACATTTTCAATGGCTACAGAAAGTCTATTGATTATGATAATTTTGAAGGAAATTAAAAACGGGAATCAACCTATTTTAGAACAGTTGTTTCACTTCTATATCCTGATCTATGGACTAACCAATCGCCTACTAGTTCAACAATTGCATCAGAATGGTTTTGGGCAATTTCAAAAACATACTTTAAATAGTCTGCGAGACTTGAGTGAGGAAACCTATCATCGACGTTTTTTTCAAATGTTTGGGAATCAGTTAAATTGTGTAGGCTGTGTGGAGGGACGAGTATCCCCAAAACTTACTCAGAAGGAGAATGCAGTTTTATTTAAACAAATAGAGAGAGGATGGAATTTACTTGAAACTGAAGTTGGCATCACAGGAAACAAACCACTGCTGAGACTCGTTCCTCATTTCATAAAACGTGAAGATCTTAATCCGGACAAGTTAATTCGTCATAAGAAAATTAGATGTGAAATTTGGAAACGTGGTAAAGTATTACAACTAATGCTGATGAAGCGGCAGTACAAAAAGATGATCGTTGGTATCGATGCAGCAGCTAGTGAGTTTGATGCGCCTCCAGAAGTTTTTGCGCCAGTATTTAGGAAACTTAGAAATGATTTCAATATCAAATCGACATTTCACGTAGGTGAGGATTTTGTCCATCCTTTAAGTGGCATGCGAGCAATATTCGAAGCGGTTAATTTTATTGGCTTAGGTCCTGGAGATAGGATCGGTCATGGAACTGCTATGGGAGTTGATATCGAGAAATGGAAGACTTTGATTGGTGATAGGCTTTTAATCCGGAGGGGCGAATGGTTGGATAATATGCTTTTTGTTATTTATCTACATAATCAGGGTAAATTTTCTTTGACAATTAGTGAGCTTAGTCAGCTGGAAGTTGAGATACATAATCTGACTTATAAAGTCTATGACAAATATTTTTCGTTGCCAGAACTTATTGAAGCGTGGTTATTAAGACGGTTTTGTCCCATTTTAATGTTTGAGCCCAACTATAAAATCGCTAGCTCAAAGCCCGTTTTTGATTTTCGGGGATATCATGAGATTAAGCAATTGAACATTTCTATTGATGCAAGCTACTTATTTCAGACATACCATTCAATGAAAGGTCGAAAATCCTATGAGACTATTGAAGCCATAAACCCGCTCGAAATAATGAACGAGAAATTATTGGAAAAATTACAATTAACACTTTTGTCGAATCTAGCAGAACTAAAGATTGTAATCGAAACACTCCCTACTAGTAATGTGCGAATTAGTATCGCTAAAGATTTTTCCGAATATCATTTGATTAGATGGGAGAAATGGAGAAAGGCTAAGAAATTAATTCCTGAGATTGTTATTGGAACAGATGACACCGGAATCTTCGCAACTAATTTATTAAACGAGTATGCCTGCGTATTTGAGGAGCTTGAAAGATGCGACGATTTTAATTCGATAGAAGTTAAAGCTATAATACAGAAAATTATAACTAATTCTACTTTATATAATTTCAGGTATGCTATCGACAATATTTAGGTTTCGCCGGTTGGCAATGTAATTTCTTTTTTACCAAATAATAAAATTTGGAATGGAAGTTACGTTATAAAATGCGTAGAATTTCTCTCATGCCATCGAACAATTATTCACGTTGCTTATTCGCATTATTTTTGATTTCTGAAGAACTTTGTTATTTGGTTAAGTATATAGTCTTGGGGTATTCTTTCTTGCTCCAATCTTTTATTATTAGCTTGCAGATACTCATATAATTGCCGCTCTGAAAGGGTGAGGTTTTGTAATTCCTTTTTCCGGTATTTACTATCCACAGCAAAATTACTGTATTGCATATAAGTATCGGTGTCCATAAGAAAGCTCATAGTGTTTGGATAGTGCTTGCGAATGATGTCCAACATTTCAAACCCGGCAGGGTCTAAATCAAACCAACAATACAATTTAGTTTTCTCAATCCACGGTATATGTTTGGCTATTCTGCTTTTGAAGCCCTCACCAAATAGAGCAACAGAATTCTTGACCTTGGGAAAGGTCAAATAACATATTTGGTTTTCTATGATGAATACCATTTCCGGTATCCATTTCAGCCATGCGGCATCATCTAGCGTCAGAGCAACTTCATCGTAACCTAATATTGGTTTAAGGTCATCGTCTAATATTCTTATTTGAGTGTAGACATTCACTTTTTTAACTCCATATCTTGAAGCAAAGTCAGTTTCGTAAAAATTTATCCAATTTGTCGGCAGAAGGATATCAAGTAATTTTTTTAGCAATGAGGCATTTTGCTCTATAAATTTTGAATGTACTTCAATTGGTAACTCTCTAATATAATATGAGTGTGGAGGTTTATTAGCTTGAAAATACTGACATACTTTGATAATGTTCTCCCAAATTTCAGAATGGGATAATAGGATTGAGGGATTGATTTCTACCCATCCCCCTAGGTTTGGAAATGCATTTATTAAGAGAGATTGAGATGTTTTAATAGCATCAAAATCTTTCCTTCTTCCAATAAAATGAAGATAATCCTCCAGCGTCTCAAAATAGATTTTCGCAGGCACACTTTGTTTTGTGCCATTGATTAACTTTTCTTTCCAGTCTATAGAATACCCTGCTCCTTTTACAGCTTTTGACTGTTGATACAAAGGAACAATAGCTGACTTTAATTCACTGTAATTAGTTCCTGAAATAGCCTTGTTAGAAGGTAAAATCAATGGGAAAACGTCCCTGCCATTTAAAACAGATGTAGCAATTTTCAAAAACTGCTTGCTTGATTTTTCAAAAATGTCTTTCGGGGTAATCATTCTTTCGTTTCAGCCAACTGTTTAAAACTCTCCTTTTTTTCGTAGTACTCATCCATTGTAAGGTTATAAACAACGGAGTTCTTTTTGTTTCTTATTTCAACAAAGTGAACTGCATTTATATATGGTTCTGCAATATTTATCTTGTCTAATGGTGTAACTACTAAAATTTGCAAATTTAATTGGTCACAGAACTCCATTAGAAATCGACTTTTTTCTGGATCTAGCTTACTGAAGGCTTCATCCACAGTAATAAACCGAAGGCTCTTATGCTGCTTCCCTTGCTGAAATATCCCAAACTGATGTGCAATTGCGGCTCCGAGTATAGCATACGTGAATTGTGCCTTTTGCCCACCAGAGTAACTAGCTGTGTTATCATGATATTGACCTGGTTTATCCTCTGTAAGTGAATATTCCCTTGCGCTGAACAAAAGCCAGTTTCTCACGTCAGTTACTTTTCTACGCCAGACCTCTTCTTTTTGTAACTCTGTGATTAATTCTTTTATTTTTTTGAATACTTCTTCCCGATAACCCTCGTCTTTTTGAATTGCAAAATCAAGCGTATTTGGAATTGCTGAATTTAGTTGCGATCTGAAAATATTGACTTCATTTTCTCCTCTTAATTGCCGACATTCCAATTGGAGGTAAGTATCGGGATTTCGATTAAATGTTATTTTCTTTAGAGGTATATTCAATTCCTCTATCATGTCTTCTATTTTGCTCAACTCATTATTAAGCCATGCTCGGTAACTGGTGAGAGCATCCAACATACTCTTATCCATGTAATCCTTGAATCTTCGTTTATGTTCAACCAGCCTTTGAGTTTGTATTGTTTTGCACAAATCCTCCAAATCATCTAGGCCCGACAAATCAGCCGCTATATTCATCACATCACCGCTCCAATTAGCAAATTCATTCGTAATTTTTTCACCTGGATTTATAAAAGCAACTATAAGTGAAATCGTCTCTAATTCCATTTTAGAGACTGCATTGGAGGCTAAATTTCTTTTAGCCTTAAACTTAATGCCAGCCTGATATGTCACGCTTTTGAGCTGTTCCAGAGTTTGGGGATTTAAAGGAATGATAGATTCTTCCTTAAGAAATTCATTAATTGCGTATGTACCCCGTTCTAATAAGCCATCGAAATTTAATTCAAGTTTCCTTCTATTTTTGTCGTTGAACTCTTTATCGAATGTTGTCATTTTAGCTATTAGATCGTCTCTCTTTGTCTTTTCTGTTTCAAGGGTTTTTTCCAATTCCGTAATCTGTTCGACAATTAGCTGGTAAGCATTTGAAGACTTTTTTAACTCTTGCACCTGCTTTGTTAGCGAAGTTATTTTTTCAGCATGCTGTGTCCAGTTTATGTCATCATAATGCTTTATCTGAATGAGATGAGTAATAGTCAGGATCTCGTTTTGCAAACTATTAAGTAAAGGATTAATCTCATTTATTTCCTCAGCGAGTTTGATGTGTAATTTTTCTTGCCTGTACTTTTCCTGTTGGAGATATAGAACCGTTGCCTTATTGTCCCAACCGAGCCTATACTTTGATTTATTCCACCTCCCTGGTCGGTCATCCTTTTCATGGCGGTTGACATTTCGCATCAATCCATTTGAAGTAATGGCTTTTGATGAGCCGTAAAACACTTCCAAATCATCTGTGCAATAGTAATTAAACCGTTCTAATAGCGCTACTTCCAACCAGTTGGAATAACTTGAATCTTTTAACTCTATCTTATTCACCATCGCATCATTTTCGGTGGGCCATCGAACCAAAGTATTCGATGACCGGCGATCCACTTTATGGTAAACAAGTTTAGCTTGCATATCGTTGGAATAAATGAATTGATTTGCAGCTTTACTGAATTTTTCAGGAATTAATAACTGCATCGAAAAGTTATGAAGAAGTTTCTCTATTGAATCTTCCCACACTTGATCAGAAGATTTTACTCTTATTAGTTCCCCAATAAATGGAATCTCTTCTTCTGTTGCTTCAAGTATATTGACTAGTCTTTTTCTTGCACTAATAAGATCATCTGGTATGCGATTCTTCCTAGTCAAGAGTGAGGCTATTTGTTGCTGTGAATCATCAATCCGCCTATTAACACCTTCTTGCTCAATTTTCAAACGAAGTTTTTTCTCGACTAGATCATCTGCTTCAGCGGGGATTGAAATATTCAATTGAGCAAGCTTATTATAATTATTTCGAAATACTGTTGCGTCAATCTGCGTGTCCAATTGCAATACTCCACAAAATTGCACATATCGATTATTTTCTGCATTCTTTCGATTTCGGTTCACAGTTTCATTCTCAATGTCTTTGTTCAAAAGTGAAATCTGGCTGTCAATATTCATCGTAGCCCTTTGAGTAATAAGTTGCTCTTTTTCTATTTCAAGCTTTTTAATTGCACCTGACACAACAACTTTTTCACCTTGTGTCATTTCAATATCTAACTCCAGTCGTTCAATATCTTTTTCAAGAAGTTCATATTCAATTTTCCCAAGATAAAAAGGGAATTGCTCTTCAATAAATTCTAATACCGATTTCTTATTTCGTAGTTCAGTCAGTTTCTCTTTGTATTGGATAATCGGTGCCAGCAACTGGAGCTGTTTCTCGTCCTTCTGAATTGCTTTATGACTTATAATCAAGTCGCTATAATGAGAGTGCAAACTCATGAATTGCTCCTCACTTTCCGCTTCCTCTAACATTTCTTGCCGAATAAAATTAGTCAAATCCCCAAGCACTTTTATTCCTACTGTTTGATTAAATAATGAAAGCGCCTTATCCTTCAACCCAAACAACTCACTGAATCGTGCTGCATAGTCTTTAAAAGTGTTGTGAATCTCTGTTTTCTGATATTGCTTCATCAGCTTTCTTTTCCACTCGCCTTTAAAGTCAAAATGCCCATCACCAAAATGCTCTTGAATGTTTAATGAATATGGAGAAACTATAAATACTTTCTGCAAGCCCCCATTACTAAACCATCGTACCTGGATCAGAGTAATGGTATGTTGAGTGCCTGAATTTTGAAAACAGGCGAGCAATACCGAATAGGGGTTATCAGCTTTGGTACGCAGTTGCTCAGTCTTTGACTTCTCTTCGGCTTCAGAATATGTTTTCCCAAAATATCCCCAGAAGTATGATGTTTCATCTCGCTCTTTTCTTGTCTCTGCGCCTGATGACTGGTTGTAAAACCGTTTATTGGTTGGCACAAGTAGTGTAAGCAACGCATCAATAAGTGTTGTCTTTCCGCTACCGTTTGCGCCGGTGAGTAAAGACGTTTTGCCATCGAGCTGTAGTTTGTATACCTTCCCGTTAAATGTACCCCAGTTAAAAACCTCTAGGTATCTAAGCCGATATCCGTTTTCTGAATTATTGTTGCTGAACAGTGTTGACATAGACAGTTAACTTATTCTTAATTTCTTCGAGTTTCTCGTTGCTGATAAAAGCTTTTATTATCCTTTTTATCTCATATTGATTATTGTCTTTATTCGCGGTGTCTTCCCTGTTTAATTTGAGTATGCCAACGTTCATCAGATTCGTTATCGGCTTTGATAATTCCTTCCATAGTTTGCTCTTATTAGTTTGCTCTTTATAAAACAATTCAATGCGCTCTTTTATTTCTTTTTGAGTTAGGTAATATTTTGTTCCCTCACTTTTAACATCAAATTCCTCAAGTCCTTCTCTTAATATCACACAGAGTAAAGTAGCCTCGTAACTTATGGCCTGCTTCCTCATTAGTCGTGGCAACGGATTATCATCATTTTCGTCTGCTTCTGGTTGCATAATTCTTGCAAATCCATCTTGTTCATTTATTATTAATTCCATTCCGATTTTAGTGAAATAGTCCTGAATCGGAGACTGCCAGCCTAACAATTCTCGCCATATGTTCTTGTCATCTACATATATTGGTCCCTGCAATAGTTTAATTATTACAGCAGCATAAGGCACTCTCACAATGTTCTCGATCATAATTATTGTTTTGGATGTCTTGTATAAATAATCATAGGCACATTGATTTTTCTTTCACCTATCCGAATCGGATCCTTTGCATCTTCAACTATAATATGGTGTGCGGTCGATGTAGCAATCGAGAAATAACCAACCACTTCGCTAAGGCCATTTTCTATCCCGTATTCTTCGATTATTTCTTTTAATGTAACTTGATCCTTATCCTGAAGTTGGGCATCTATCCGTTGTAGTAGCCTTTTTCTGTCAATTGTGAATTGGTCGAAAAGGACTTTAAAGTCCACTTCACCATCTTCATTTGTGCCATCAGGAAATAAGATATTTGAAATATCATCCTTTTCATCACCAAGTTCCCATCTGTCGAAAAGGTTGATTAATGGCTCATCCTCTATAACAATAAAATCCTCCTCCTTAATTTTCGAATCAGTAAGTGAATATGCCAATTGCCTAATTTCTCCAATCAGTTCTATTGCCCTTCGCCTTTCTAACAAATTTTTTTCTGAAAGCACTCTGCTAATCTTCTCACTAAGTTTCCTGTTTGAGTCAATCACTTTTCTACCGGACACATGGAGATATCTTTTTAGGTGCTTTAAAAACCTATCATTATTGTAATCAATGTTCCGTTCTTTCAGGAGATGGTAAAGCTGCTCAGTGAGTTGCGAAAACTCATTTTGCTTTTTCTCATCCATTAAAAATTCCCAAAAAGCTTTAAAACTTTTTCCCTGGTCTTTTTCTTCAATTTCGTCCAATGCATCTAAAGCAAATACTAGCAGTGATCCTTTAACAATGTCTTTTTCGGTATATTTTCTTTGTATATCTTTTCGTATTTGCTCAAAATTTTGTTCGACCTCAGTGAAATCGCTTAGTAATTCTCTTGCCATTTTGTTCAATTCATAAAACTGCTCTTTAATTTCCGTGTTATCTGACACTGACGGTTTTTTCCCTAGTTTAAGTAAGTTGATTTCATTTTCTAGTTCCCATTTTTTCTTTTCCAGTTCTTGAATTCGTTGCTCAAGATTTTCATTACCCTGCTCTATCATTTTTTGAAGCTTGAAAAAAATATCTTTGAACCTACTATTAGTTCCAATAAATTCGCGCTGTTCCAAGTCGTCAATCCATTTCATCACTTTTTGTGTATCGCTTGTCAACTCATGGAGGTCTTCGCCCTCATCATTTGGATATTTTCTAAGAAAGCCTGTGTTGCACCATTTTTCAATATACTGTGCTGCTTTTATTGAATAGTCGTCAAATAGTGAGTTTGCATCTAATTCATCGTCTTTTTCTTCATATTCAAGATCTTCAAGGTAGCTTTCTAGTTTGCTTCTTAATTCCGGGTTCGTTATGGTTGTAATGTGGGCTTCTCTAAAAACCTTATAAAAAAAGGAAAGCATCAAAGGAGCACTTTTGGCCCTTAGAATAATTAGGGGTCGTTCTGTTTTAAATTTTAGCGAGAGGTCTTCAAAAGTCATTAGCCGAAAATAATAATTTTCACCCCTATTTTCTAACAGATGACTGAAATTGATTTAGGTAAATATTTAATAACCAGAATCTTGGCTTGGAAAAAGTTAGTACTGAGCGTATTGCATTTAAGTCAATTTCCAAGAATGTCTAAGTTTACCGGCTTAAACGTAAATCCATGCATGCGCAAATACTATCTGAACTCAAGGGATTGAAATCAATAATGGCTCAATTAATTGGAACTGCCGAGCAACCACCTCAGGACCAATTCTCCAAAGAGGCGTTGGCAAAGGCTTCAAAGTTGTTTCTAAAGATGGCAGCTCAAAGAGGTGAATGGGTTAAGGAGAATGAATTATATAAGTATATTAAAGCAGACTGGAAGGCAGGAAGTTTTATAAGATCAGAATTTGGTTTCAATGCTTGTATCAAGAATGGCCGATCCTTTTTGTACAATAAAAGAGCTCTACAAAAACTAGGGCAAGAATTAAAAGCTCGCAATATTGACCTTTCAAGATATATGGAGTATAGACGAAGCGATGTTGAATTTCAAAAGAAACTTTCTGCAAATAAGAAAGTGACTATAAGTAAACGTCCTTATAAATTACCATCCGATTTAAAAGATATTACGACGTCACCACCACCCACCCCTGATGTAGCCTTGGTAAAAGCGGATTTGGAAAACCTGAAAAACGAATTTTTTAAGTTTAAAATGATTGAGTATATAGATATCTATCGGAATAATCATGCAATGGTCAAATATGTTTATTATTTTGAAAAATATCTTGACCCGCAAGTGAAGCGTAGATGCAAGAAATGGTGCGATGATTTCAATTATGCGAATCATGCATTAGAGCTCATCACTAAAAGAAAGGAGGTTTTTATTCCTGTAAAAGAGGAAGATATGATTCAGCTATAATCAAGCCACCGTTCTTTTCTTCTTTTCAATCTTCAAAACTTCCGATTCCAGGTACATCGCTTTTTTGCGCCCCTTTACTAATTGAGGCTTGACGATGCCATCATTAATAGCTTTTAAAAATGTTGCATTGCTAATGCCAGTCATTTTTAAGGCACCTTCCTTTGTTAAGAGTTGTTCTTGCTGTAAGGCCATTTTGATTTCTTCCTTTAGAATTGCTCTCATTTTTTCGAAAAATTCGTCGATTCCAATAGAGTGCAATAGTATTGATTCCATAATCAAGAATTTTTTAATTGGCAGTTGCCGATTTTGTGCTTGATACGCACTTTGCACATATAAAAATATGGATTACTTTAATTCATTTTTTATTCTTAAAAGCCAGTAAATACTCGCCCGTTTTAACGTATCCTACTTTTTGAAATACTCGGTTCGAAGCGGGTGTTAAAGCGTTTGTTGAAAGCATTACAAATTCATGGCCGGCCTCTAATAATCCTTTGGTAAGTCCATGAACGATAGATGTACCATATCCTTTGCCTCGCTTAAGTGGATCAGTATAGAAATGACCAATAACTGGAAAATCATGCTCGTCATGAAGGCTCTGAGCGATCGAACATATACGGCCATTATCTACCCATTGATATAGTGTATCTGCTTGAATTCCGGCAATAATCCTGTTAGTGGCATCGCCTTGGTTATGGTCGTTGCCGTAATATTCGTTTGCAAAACCTTCACTTAATGGTAACAAGTCGCCTAGTCTCCTGATATCGGCCATTTGCATCTGACCTGATGCAGGTATAAAATCGAGTGCTACTGCTGCACACTTGTAAATGATTCTGTGTTTCTGCATTTCATACTCTACCCTATTCAATCTGAAGAGTGCATCGATTGTAAGTTTAGTTCCGGCAAACTGGTAGCGAATAAATTTGCCGAATTCAAGTTCTTCAGACAAAAGAGAAATAACACTCTCATCAAAATTGTTATCATAGATCAGACACACTTCTGTAGTCATCAGTACCATAATTACATTGTTTCCATTCTCAATTTTAAAAAGCTTGTTCACCTTTGCTTTTCCTTTAAGCACTCGGTTTAATGTCTCAGTTAAAAAATGATAAAGCATCGGGTTTATTTCTATTAATACCTCGGCATCACTAATATAATCTTTGAGATTGGAATATTGTATTACTGTTCCCATAATGAATAATTGGCATCTTGCACCTTTAATTAAGGCATTGGCAAAGGTAGAATCGATTATTATTAACAATAAGTCTGTGCGAAAGCTAAAATCTTCAATTCCTGTCCATAGTTAGTTGAATAGTAGAATCACTGGAGAAAATTTAGAGATTTCTTTCAATTGTTATTTCAGAATTCAGATTAATCCGAATTATTCCATAATTATCTCATGAGCCAAAAAAATCTATTAAAAACAAGAAATTAAGAACCTCATATAATTTTTCAGATTAATCCAAATTAATCCGGAATTGGCAATTTCAAACTAAGGCTTAATTGACTCCCAAATTAATTAAACACTGAATTGTAAATTGTCGCCCGAAGCTGAGTGCAATTGGTAAAATTGAAGTTAGTCGTCGCTCCCAGCATGTGCAAAACCCGTGTTGGCGATAGGCTTTTGTATCTCAATGTGTTTTTTCCAATCCGTCACCAATTCCTCATATGTGTTTTGCGCAGCACCAGAAGGAGACATTATTCTGAACACATGATCATATGGCTTTTCAAATTTCTCTTTTATTTTACTTATCTGCCCATTTAATTTTGGCGTGGATTTGCTGTTAAAGTCAAAATTTACTAGAATTTTACTTATCGAATAATTATTGATCATTTCAATGATATCAGGGGTATTCCAATCTGGATCTGATTTTTCTATAATCGTATCTGGAAAGCTATCATAAATATCGCAAAATGAAATCGGATTGATTGACTTTACTAAATCTGTGATATAGATTTGTTCGCTTTTGCAAAATTCTTGCTGTTTTTGATAGGTATTGACAGCATTCATTTTGACTTTTGTTTTATAGTATTTTAACCCATTAGGATTTATTTTCTTAAAATCTGAATTGTAAAACTCTTCGTTTTGAAGAATATCTAGGACTTTCCAAAATCTATTTTTGCTGCGGTCATAAAAATTATGAATCTTCTGAAACTCTTTATATTTTTTGGAACCTGATAAAGATTCGAACTGTCGCTTTTCGGTGGCATCCAGTTTTGCTAAATCTGGCTCACCAGGATTAAAAGTCCCGATGATTAAGCAACAAATTTTTATTTTATTGTTACTGGTGCTAAGTCTATCCATAAATCTATGACTTATCGTTATTGACATGAGGAGTCTTTTTTAGCTTGATTCAAATGTTAGGTCTTAGGGTTAGCGGGAATTAGTCTTTTCTGGTTACAGAAGCCCGATGATTTAGTTTCCGCTCAAGTTAATAAAAATGCTGTCGTGTATAAGTGTAGCCGGATTAAAGCAGAATAGAATTGGTGAAGCAGAGAATTTATTCTTCGCCCCCTTAACGCAAAACCCCTATTGGCGATAGTTATTCAGAGAGTCGTTGTGCTGATTTAGTTAATAATCGAATAATATCTGAAGGCGGCTTGATATTTAATTCTTCAAAGGTGATAATTTCAGGCATTCTTACTGTGTCATTTAATATTGTCTGTAAAAGTTTAATATCTTTTTTAAAGAGAGTTTCTAGTTGAAGATCCCTTTTAAAAACTTTATAAAACTGAATAAATAGGAATGCTGAGTAGTAAGAACAAAAATCATAATAGTATTTATTGAAATTTTTGGTTGAGAATCTAAATTTCCGCGATATCATATTTTCGGCCCAGCCCAATCGCAACAGCAAACCTGGTTCAAAATGAACTAGTTTTGATGTTGCATAGTATAGATAGTTGTACAGTTTAATTAGTTTTGAATCCGTTGCCATATGAGAAATTGTTGGAAAATCTTTGTCACCTTTTAGGCCATTTTTTATAAAAATATTTTTGATCTTTTCTGAAATGGCTTCTATTTCAGTTTCCGCTTCTGTTACGTCAACAATTATTTGCTCTGGTTTGTTTTCTCGGAAAAATTCCCTTTGTATAACAATACCCTCTAGAGTGCCTTTTTGAACCATTAATGATAACAACTCATCTCTATCAATATGAATTTTGTCCTTTAAATATTTAATTGCAATTAAGTCTTCGCAGATGCCTCTAAGTGATGCCATTAAGAAATAAGCATCTTTTTGATCAGTTAGAGAATTACAAATACAATTGAATTCGTAGTTCTTAGCAAATGCTGCTCTTAGTATGCAAGTAAATACTTGAGTAATTCCATTTTCTTCAATAATAATGGTTTCGTAATTCTTTTCCAGGGACATAAAAACGCGTAATAATTCATTTTGCATTCACTTAGAATTTCAAGGTGTCATATAATTGCTGCCAACGGTAGGGCTTTGAGTTGGCGAGCATTGTGAATGTCCCACCCTGCTGCAGAAGCCCGTTAGTTAATTTACGACCAAGTTAAGAAAAATGCTGACTTGAATAAGTGTCGCCCATACTAAAGCCGAATAGAATTGGTAAAGCTGAGAATATTTTCGTCGCACTATGCTAAAGCCAAAACCCTGTCTTGGGCAGTTTTTTGTCGAGTTAGTTTATTTTTTCTTTTAAACGATCTTCTTCAATTTCCCATATTCGATAGATTCTATTAAGCCGACCCTCGCAATCTTCTTTCGAAAGCTTGTGACCAAAATTTGATAGAATACTGATTAACTCTGTCCACCTAATCTCCAGTTTTTCTTGAAGAGTTTCTAATGGAATACCTGTATAGCATATTGGATGCGTAGTAAGTTGCGAATATATTTTAGTCAGAGTATTTAATTCGTCATTCTCCTTGTGTAATTGAATAAATTTGTCGCGAGCAGTCTTGCCTTCATTTATAATTGTGCTTTGGTTTAAATATGGGTCTACTTTATGCCATCCCCTTAAGGTTCCGTACTTGTGGCCAAAAGAAGCGAAAAGTATTTTCTTTCGCGATTCAAAAATCGATTTAATTAAATTATTTTGACTAGTTTCTATTTGAATGAGCCTATATCGCAAAAGGTCTGTTACTAAAAATGCGTCAAATTGGCTCAACATTAGATTTATTTTATTTTCTTCGCTCATTAACTTAGACATTTAAGTTTGCTAGAAGAATTGTAGTGTCTCTATTGCTGGGTCTCCTAAAAATGCCCACAACAGTATGGCTTTGCGTTGGCGGGGTAATAGTGAACATCTCGCCCAGCTACAGAAGCCCGTTGATTAATTTACCAACAAGATAAACAAAAAGCTGAATGAGTAAATGTCCTACTCGGACTAAAGTTGAATAGAATTGTTTAGCTGAGAATTTATTCGTCGCCCCCGCTAACGCAAAAACCCTTTTAGCGGACGTACATCCATGACTTATAAATTGCTTTATTTCAAGCGAAGCAAGTGAGCTATTCCTTGTCGTACTTGATTGTATATTGTCCAAAGGAATTCAATATATCCTTGATGTCGATAAATACTGAATTTGTGGTTGTCGCTTTTGATGCAGAATATTCCCAATCAATAAATTCAGTTCCTTCAAACTTTAAAAGAGCGGAAGGAGGTACTCTCAATTTTGTTTTTATCTTAATTATACCACTATCTGAAACGGCACAAATAAGATAATATTCAATATTAAATTTCTTAGGTGCTTTTGTCCCTGTTGTTAATGTCTGAAACGTCACATCACTCTTGTCGATTGAAAAGCCGCTTTGGCCTAGATGCTTCCCCCAAGCTACAAACGCATCTTTACCTGACAATCCAGTTTCGATAAAAATTATATTTGCTTTTTTAAAAGGATCTGACTGTTTCTGAGCAAACAGATTGTAAAAAGAAACACAAATAACAAGAGTTAATACATATTTCATATTGTTACGATATCTAAGTATGTCCGCTAACGGTAGGGCTCTTTGCGTTGGCGGGGCATAGTGAACGCCCCGCCCGGCTACAGAAGCCCGTTGAATAATTTACGACCAAGATAAACAAAAAGCTGAAAGAGTAAATGTAGCGTCCGGACAATGATGAATAGAATTGGTATAGCTGAGGTTATATTCATCGTCCATCCGCTAACCAAAATCCATGTTCCGCGCGGTTATCAAAACCTTTAATTAATGAAAATATCGAAAGTTCCAATTTATCTTTACTCGCTTTTCATTTTCCGTCTTGTTAATCATATCGATGATTGGCTTTCGATGTTCTGCACCAACCAAAAAAATGGCATTATCAAAGTCATTTATCTCCGAATACTTGTATATATTGTTAAGCATCTCGCTTTCACGAAAGTCATTAATTCTTATCCAAGTTTGGTGTACCGCTACTAGTTCTCCTTGCTCGTAAGTTTCCGCCAGCCTTTGCTCCAAAAAATATTTCTGGGCAAATAATGCTTCACATTCAATACTATTCAAAAATGAAAACCCAAATTCGTACGCCAAGTTGTACAAATTTGATCTCAATTGTTGATAGTCGAGGTTTCTTTCAAAATTCTCAAACATATTGGTGATTGATTTCTTTAGCTTCTTGTCTATCAACCGATTTCCGTCGACGTCGACTGGATGATGTTTGACAGTTTTTTCGTTCGAATAAATTATAATTGTATTAGTTTCTAACGAATCAGATAGTCGACCTTCATAGATATCAGTGAAAGACTGTTGAGAAAGCTCTTCGAAAATAACATCAGGATTAATCTTATGAAGTATTTTAAGAAGCTCTTTCGACGAACACATTCCATTCTCCTTATGGGAGGTTGCAATTAAGATGATGTTACACATTTGCTATCTTCCTTAAATCAGCGGGTAGTTATAAAGATGAACTATTTGACGCATGTCCTCGTACTTGATCCGGTTCAATTGACTTATTGAAATTATCAAAGCATTTTATTTTTCGAAAAAAAATTCGATGGATGTGCTGTTTCGGGTGTTACTGGTGAAGCTTTTGCATATAAACGTTTTATTTAGTTCAGAATTTGTCCAAAGCGCTCCTTGATTATCCCGTTATTCTATACCACTTACATTTAATACTCTCAAACAATAAATTGTAGATGTACTAGTTAGATTGCGGTTTTTATTATTAGGTATAAATATTATAGTTGCTGCAGCTATAAAAGCCCTCACCACCTGAGGCCAATATTATGCGAGCTGGATTCATGAAATCACCTTGGCATAGACGTGAATGTGACTTTTATTTCTATAGGAGGGCCATTTCTTGAACAGATGGAAGGAAGCGCCAGCAAAGTTCGAGACAATTGTATTTTATAGTCTTCCGTCCTGCCAACCCGCATCATTGCTACTGCTCCCAGTGATTTTCAAAGGACTTGCGATCCGTGGATATACGAAGGCAGAGGTCACGGAACTCCTAAGTCACTTAATAAAGCGAAAACATACATTTCCGAATGCCTTACAACGGTAGCCTCACGCCGAAGGTAGCAAGAGTCTTTTCGCTTGAGAAAATAAAAAAAGCTTACCAATATGTTTTATCAAACAAAAAGTGGGAAGAGTCGGGATTGTTCCTCAACTTGGAGTTTAGGTATTATCATCACTCTAACAGATGCTTGCTAATGGAAAATTAATGCCATTATTGATGGTGAAGTTAATGGGACACGCCTCCGTTAAGCAAACAGAAAAGTACCCACAGATTTTAATGACGAGTTGAGTGAAATGCTTTCAATGTTTTACCAATGTTGTACCCGGAAAAAGAAACGCTTTGCACCTAAATAACCTGCAAAGCGTTGTTTAAGTTTTCTGTGATCCCGCCGGGGAGGAACTCTCATACTTTATAATTACTTAAGAATTAACTTATTAAGAGCAATCTAATTTGATGCCCGCTCGAATTACGCTTGCAAATTTATTTCAACGTACTATAATGATTTGGAATGGTAAATTTAAAAAACCCAATCAAATTTGTTTGAAAATTATTTAGTCATGGTATCCTACCTGCCGGTCTCTGTGTATACTATATCCTTGGAGTATTTCAAATTTCTATTTGCGCTAGGTTTTAGGCCTGTTATAATTCAAACTCGGGAAAAATATTGCGTCTTAGTGAGTAGTTGCATGGCATTCGAAATCCGTGTACAGTTTTGTCATGAACATATTATTTTCAAGAACTAATATACACGGAGAATCAATTACAACAACATTTTTCAAGTCTTCAGTGAAGCGTACATTTCAAAAGCGTTATCATACATAAACCTGATAATCTCATTGAATTGATACCATTAACCAACTAATTCAAAATGGCTGAAAACTTTATATTTACATTAATTATTTCCTTAACTTGTATTTCACTTTGAGTTTCTTACCCTCTGCGAGACGCTATTACTTCTACCTTATACGCACAGTTCCTTCTACCGTATTCTTAAGAATTTTTCAAGACTGATAGTGGAAATTAACGATCATCTTCCCGCATAAAATGGAAAAAGATGCACATTAACACTGATTAACATTACCGCCCAGATGCCACTACAAAGCCAAAACCTGAGCATGTTAGCACTCGAGGTGTTGAATCATCACCCGCAACGAGCGGAATATCACATTTTAAAAGATGGCATTCATCTCCGATGGAACTCCAGCAAACAACTCTCTTTCCCATGGTATGGCTATTATTTATTCAGGCGGAAAAATATAGACTTTAGATCCTTTCTCTGTCTCAGTAAAGGTTGGATAAAAATCAATAGTGTTAATCATCCTTTCTCCGATTACTCCGTAGGTCTGCTTACACATGAATATCTCGTATGTCAACACGGAATTTTCCTGAGCAATGAACGCATAAGGCTTATTAAAGAATTTTCCTATCCTGCCACTGCTGCGGGCATCCTGATTCCTGAAGTAGACCTGGATAATCGCAGATTTCTTCATTATTACCTTACACGCAAAGCCAATGAAATAACTATTACCGTTGGATTCAAAAGGAATAACACATCTTTTGCTGTCAAAGCCAAATTATGGGACAAAACCATACACCTGATTAATGTAAAAGGTAATAAAGATGAGGTCAAGTCTTTTCGCTACGCAGCAGATTGCATCACGTCACTGGAATTTCCCGGCGCACATGCGGCTATTGCTGATATCTGTTATCATGATCTTTCAGAAAGCTCGGATAAGGGATGGCACATAATAGATGGATTTCGTTATGCATGCTGTCTTCCTGTAGTGCATCCTGATTATCCCTGCCCTTCAAAGCCATCCAATTTTATGACTGCGCAAAATCTGGCGTTGAGCAGAATTACTTATGGCAGTCCGGCAAAATGGTCAACCGTTGCGCCGGGGGAAACAACATCCTATTTCAATCAATTTTATGATTTATTGAAAGAATTGGTAGATGGAGGTCCCGCCGGTTTGCCCATGTATCAAAAATTTTCAGCGCCTTATGAAACCACCGACAATACGCTTCATATGTCGCAGCAAAAACCATTAGATCTTGTATTGCTTGGCACATTGGACCCTGCTGTAGCACAAATGACCGGCTTGTATTTTGTGGATAGTTCAGCTGACAAAAATGTGGCGTATGATTATTTAATAGTCGCAGATAAGACCGGTAAACTTGGAAAATTAGTTAAAGATGATAAGATAACCGACGATGATAATTTTTTCAAACTGTTATTTACTGAAATTACCGGGAGCGGAATTGATGGCTGGATTTGCTTTAACCGTACATTAAAACAAGTAGAAGAGTTAGAGAAACCCGAAAATCTGAAAGCTTATGCCCTTCCCGGCATGGTTACCCGCGACGAAGAAACTGGTTTGATCAATAACCCACTTACCCGTAATAGTGCGGGCTTTACCTGGAACACCGGCGTCAATGAAGATGGGATGCTAAATCCGGATGCGGCGATTGTATTCGATTTGTGGAGATATGATCATGGAAACAATAAACCAGTTGCTGAACCTTCAGAAGAAAGTTATGATCGTATTTCAAAAAATCCTTTTATCATTATCAGGACAAGTGAGGTAATAGAGGAAAATAGTGAAACCTCCAGTCAATATCCACCATTCCGGTTGATTGCATTTGACAACCGTATAGCTGATGGCTGGTACAGTTATAAGATTGCAGGGCGTGATATCTTTGGCAGATACAGCAGACTAAGTAGGGTTGCAGCCTGGTATCAGTGGACACCGGTTCCTTCACCCAAACCTTATTATTATATAGATCCTCCAGGAAATACTCAAGTGTACGATATAGCAATTGAGTTACTGGATACCACTCTACCGCCCCCGCCAACTGCTATTGAAGCTTATGCATTGGATCCTTTGGATCGTTTTGTTGTGCGTGACACAGCTTACATAAATTGGTTCACTGCACTTCAAAATGAAGCATGGTACCAGGCGCTGAATGAAAGTCAAAAAGATTCACTGATCGGGTTAAGGCTTCGCTGGCAATGGACTTTGTATCATATGAGACAGGCTCCCGGTCAAATCACTTTTAATGTTCACTATAATCATGGCTATGATACACCAGCCGGGTATGCTGCTCCGAATACATGGAGTAATCATCATCTCCTGAATAACAGTTATTCTGAAAACTTTACACAGCTTGTATTGCCCATGCGGGATCCAACTGGAACCTTATTAAGCGGCACTAATGCATCGGTTAATCTAAATATTGTGAAGCTGCCGCCAGGGTTCAATCTCGATAATATCAGGAAAGGCTTTGAACATATCCTCCTTGAAAATGCAGGAGTAAAACAAATATTCCGGATTGATAAAATCGATAAGCCTGCTAGAGAACTCACATTGAATGGCAATTCATCTCTGGGAACATCTGTGTCGTGGGCCATTGGTTTGTATGTACGGCAATATGAAATATTTCTTCCTTCTATTGACGGTGCAATTTTAGCGGATGGAGTTGCTGGTTTCAATCCTGCTCTCGCTTCACCGGATAATTTTAAACCGAATCAGCAGTTCCCAAAAACTTATGCAAACGTAAGTATAAGCACTGTAGAAAATAAAGGAACAAGGGATATAGAAGGAACAACAGGAACCCCTGCAAAAATATTCAGGGTGTTAAGACAAAAACCCACACCGCCACCTCCTGTACCTCCCGATTCCGACAAGATATATGCATCGCCGGCAGATTATTATGGCGATTCTTACTATACTTATCGCTGGACACCACAACAGTACCTGTTCACACACATATATCGTGCATTGGATGAATCAGTCTTTTTAACCGATTATGCAAAAAGACCAAAGAATGCCGCCGATGCCAATGTCATTGTCAATGCTGCCAACGACGCTTTGTTTCCGGCCGTAGCTGATGAGCCGGCATGGATACTTGTAAAAAGGCAGGCTATCGCCAATGAATTGAATGCACTTAATGCTGTATGCAGAACTTCAGACAGGAACACAGCATTGCATGCTTACCGTAATTTATCCAATGACGGATTGCGAATACTGGCAGGACTGCCACATAATAAAAAAGCATTTCAGCAATTGACTATTCAACCCCTTAATCCGGATGATGTGGCAAATGTAAATGGATTGGGGTCGGATAACCCGAATGATTTTGTCATTGATCCTGCATTGAAAAAATTTATTGATCGATTACCCGGCAAAGCAAAGAATCGGTATTTTTATCGGTGCGCATATGTGGATGGGGCGCAGAATCTCGGTGATATGAGTTTACCGACGGTGCCGATTTATTTGCCCAAAGCGATTCTTCCTCTAACTCCGTCATTATACAAGGTTAACGGTGGTGATAACAAAATCACTCTTATCTATTCTTCTAATAGAGAAATAGACATAGGTAGCTACCGGATTTATAGAACTACGGATCGGAAAAGGTCGCGGGATATTCGTCTAATGGATTTAATCCAAAGTAGTCCTGAATTGCAAAACGATCCAACTCTCCGAAGTCCTAAGGTAAGTTGGGAAGATTTAACTGTCATACCTAAGACTTCTTATTTCTATAGAGTCACGGCGGTTGACCTGGATGGTAGGGAATCCAAACCATCCGATACGTTGGAGGCAATATCGTTCAGACAAGCCTCACCTTTTGAGCCAATTTGGAACACCGGGATATGGATTAACTCAGGAAGTAACGTAAGTCTAAGCTGGACTTTAGAAGAAAATCTCTTTGTGCAAATACAGAGAAAACAATTAAGTGAGACTAACTGGAAAAACCTTTCCGATTGGTTACCTGAAGGCACAACCGCATATATAGATAATTCAGCAGACGCATCAAACGATTATCAATACCAGCTAAAAGGAAAAGACAGGGCAGGATATTTAAGTGCATTTTCCGAAATTCTAACAGTTTTTCATTTGTAGTAATGTAAAATTCTTTTTATGGCTTTAAATTTTGCCACACCGCTCGCTCATGAAACTGTATTCAATTATGTTGCTTACAATAATACAATGACTGTTGGAAGGCCGTTTCGACAGCCAGTTACAACAGCTCCCAACGCGAATAATTTTTCGGATGGGCTCGAGATATTTTTATCGAATACCGGGAATAGCGCTAATCTTTATAGCTGGCTCAACGGAATTCTAAAATGGGAGCAGGGAGCAGGAGGCGTTCGGCCACACAAAATTATTATTGAAACTGGTCCGGAGAATTTTTTGGCTGGCCGTAGTGCGCGGAATTTTTCAACATTAAAAATACTTGAGTCTCACCCCCAGAAAGCGATATACCATAACCCGGACCAGGCCGAAGTACAAACAGCTCTGGAAAAAATTTTGAATGATGCTTATACATTCGCAGGCACTCATCCTGTTGCCCAATGGCATCCTTGTATGAGAATGCGGATAGGGAACCCGGCCATTACGCTGAAAGCATATATCGACGCGCATCTGCCAGCTACAAATACGGTCCAATCATTAATAAATGATCTTATTACAGGCGCGGCAGGAGCATTATTAACGCAGGTATCAGTGAGAGCAGGAGACCTGATTGGCAAGGCCGATTTATATTTGGCTACTGATTCTTTACCGCCTGCTCCGCTTTTTCCCCTGGGCGCACCGGCTGATGTTGCCAGAGCTCGCCGGATTACATTCACTACGGTTGATGCAGGAAACCAGTTATTGAACCCCTTATATTATCTCAATATTTATATGCAGCAAATGTTACTTCCTGCGGCAACAAGAAGTGTTACCGCTATCACAGCGGTTTTGAACGGAACGGTCATTGACCATCCCTTAGTTACATTGTTCCCGGTTTTAGGAAATGCATCTCCTCCTGTAGCAAGAGAACAGATTAATGGACAGTTTATGTTTCCTCTTAGGGCGTTAAATAATTATCACGGCTACCCTGCTGATGCACCTAATTCCCTTCTTGAATGGCGTTATTCAAATGATGTGCATTTTGAACCTCGGGCCCGCGTGGTCGGGTCGCCGGTACCTAACTTGGTACCGGTAGTTGCCAATATTACAAAGACTACCAATTTTTGGAATACTTATGGTGGGGCGGTCAATTCTATTTGCCAGGCTTTGCAAGTACCTTGTTTGTTTGCCATTTCAACGATGGGATCCGAAGCCTTGCCGTCGCTCGACCCAAGAGCGGTTAGAATGGAACCATTATTAGCGAGAAACCGCAGCGATATGTCGGGAATTGCGGGTGCAACAGCACTCGAACTTGAATACGACAAAATGGTAGGATTAAGAGGGACTATAACGGCCGCTACCTACAATAATAATGATACAACTTCATTGGACATAACCTTGGATGCAAATCGTTCACACCGTGCTAATATCCTAAAAAAACACAATTGGTTTTTGCTTGTCGATGAAGTCGACAGGCTTAAGATAAAAGCTAATACGGCAGGAGCGGCAACTTCAAATTATACTATTCGTGTCGAGGATAAAAAAAATATCGGGGGAATGCCTGCTGGAACGAATCAACCATTTGGCAACACATTATTTTATTCACCGGATACCAGGGCGGCTGGTAATGCTGCTTGGGCACCTGTTGAAAAGGCATGGTCCAGGAATGCAACCCTACGACGTCTGCGGGTAACATCCAGTGCCAATACACTCGATGGAACGACAACAATCGTTGTGTTTGTCAATGGGGCTGCTACGGCCTTGGCGGTAACATTAGCTGCCGGTCACCGGGCTGGCTCGAATAACGCAGATACTGTGGCTATAGTTACAGGAGATACTGTCGCAGTTCAGGTCGTGACTAATGGAGCACATGGATCGATAAACAATTTAGTGATCACTATGCTATCGTCCCCGGTCAACGCTGGTTTTGCATGGATACTGGAAGGCTATAGTACCTCCGTCCCTAACCCGTGGAATGGAGCGGCGTTAGTCCGAACGGGAGTTGGAAGAACGCTTACCTGGGACCAATTGGTAACGATCATAACAGCAACGAATGGAAGACGCGTCAGTCCTGGATTACTACAAACATTAATTGGTACTGCTAAAGATATAGTGCAATTTTTAAACAACATTATTCCGGGTATTTATACAACCCTTGGTTATCCAGCCCCTCCTTCTGCTGCAGGCGACTATCTTAATTCATGGTTGCTTACAGGGGAGCATTCAATTCTGCTGGGAATTGCTCTTATACGAAAACAATACAACACAAAAAAAAACCAGTTTGATTTACCGTTGGTAGGAGCCGCTTATAACTCCGGAAGTTTAAGAAATGTTCCGAACAGCAGTTGGGCATTAAATTATTTTGGAGATTACGTCGGTCATTCCGCACCATGTTTTAATGCCGGAGTTGACGTTTTTAACGGGCCTCCTGCACCTGCAAACCCACCAACTGTCCATTTTATGCTTTAAAGAATTTATGCAAGATCAAGCTTACATATCATTAAGTGAATACATCGATGCCTCGGAATTTCCGATAGATCGCTTCATTCCTTCTGAAATAAATTTCCTCGACAATATCGCTTATATAGATGGAAGTTTTTTAGGAGATGAAGGAGGTCAAATGATCTCTATGACGCTAAAGGTTATGAATGAGCTGGCATTTGAATTACCTCTTGGATTCAGCATGGTTCTCGGTGAAGGTATTGTTCATATCAATTTTGATAAAACGGATGATGAGTTTCAGCTTAAAATTGATACTGAATTATTAAAAATTCGTTTACCTCGTTCCATTCTCATACCGGTAATTAACGACGGTGAAAATTTTGTACCCGATCCCGACCCTCTAAAATTTGCAGAAATCACCATCCCTTTCGGCATCAGCTTAGACCATCAATTTAATTTAGACATTTTATGGCCTGGCGATGATATTGGCGGCATATCTCTCTCTCCATGTATGATTGGTTCGAGCGGCATGGTAGTTTCGGCAGAAGATATAATTATCCGCTTATCTGACAACCAGGATTTACCTGAAGGAGCAGCCGAAGCAGGTTTGAATGAAGACTGGAAAGGAATTTATATCGCCGTCGCAAACATACATCTGCCTTCAAGCTTGGCAGGCATCGCCCCCGAAGACATTAGTTTTCAAAATTGCTTTATTGGTGATGGAGGATTTTCCGGAACTGTATCGCTGGACTGGGATCCTTCCCTTTCGGGCAATCTCTTCGGTATCGAATTTGGGCTAAAACATTTTTCAATTGAGTTTGTGCAGAATTGTATAACAGCATCCGAAATTCAAGGCACGATCCTTTTGCCATTTTTCGATGAACTGATAGATGTAGAAATTGGGTTCGATGTAAGTGGGAAACTCAGCGTAGCGCTGGCGGCTGCGGGTGGATTGTTTGTACTAAACAAACCCGGTATACTTGAATTAGAAGTGGGAAAATTGGGATTCGAACTGAATGACGGTGTCTTTTTAGTCAAGTTGATGGGCAAAATCACACCCTTGGTCGGAGCAGACCAGGGATTGGAATGGCCGGGCTTCGATATAAAAGAACTTTCCATTGATTCAGAGGGCCACGTAAAACTGGAAGGCGGCTGGCTCAATCTTCCCGATCAATACTCATTGGACTTTTATAGTTTTCAGTTTGAGATCACGCAGATCGGTTTTGGGAAAAATGAAGACGGCAGTAAGTGGATTGGTTTTTCAGGTGGTTTGAAACTGGTTGATGGCCTGCAGGCAGGCGCTTCAGTGGAAGGTTTAAAGATCACGTGGGGAAATGGCGATCCTTCCATCTCTTTTAACGGAATCGGCGTTGAATTTGAAGTACCCGGTGCCGTACGGTTCAAAGGGGAAGTATCGTATAAAGAATTCGAACAGGTAAATCCTATCACATCTGAAACGGAAAAAGTTCGACGTTTTGATGGAAGTATACAACTTGACCTCATAGCACTGAATTTCCAAGTGGATGCCATTTTGGTCATTGGTACAGCTGTTCAAGGCAGTGAATCTTATAATTTCTTTGCCATTTATCTCGGTGTTGAATTACCTGCAGGTATACCAATATTCCAGACAGGATTGGGAATATATGGTATGGCGGGACTCTTTGCCATACAGATGGAACCGAACAAATTGCCGGATGAACCCTGGTATGGTGTCGGTGATGGAGAAGGATGGTACAAGCGACCCGAGATCGGTGTTACTGATCTGAAGAATAAATGGGTGAATGTAAAAGATAGTCTTGCATTAGGTGCAGGAATAACTATTGGTACATTACCTGACAATGGATTTAATTTCTCTGGTAAGTTCTTATTAGTGTTAATACTTCCCGGCCCTATACTGATGCTCGAAGGGAAAGCCAATCTTTTAAAAGACAGGTCCAAACTGGATGAAGAACCTATCTTCCGTGCATTAGCTGTCCTGGATGCAAGAAGAGATCCTATTCACCCCGAACAAGCAAGCGGAAGTTTTCTTTTTGGATTGGATGCACAATATAAATTTGGTGACGGAGGAGAGTTAATAGATATACATGGAGGCACAGAAGCATTTTTCAGTTTTTCAGATCCGCAGGCATGGCATTTATATATTGGTAAAAATGAACCGAGAGAAAGTCGTATAAGAGCAGAGATATTTCAATTGTTTGAAGCCAATTCTTATGTAATGCTTAGTGCACATGAGTTGGCAATGGGTGCATGGGTTGGCTATAATAAAAACTGGAAATTCGGTCCTTTAAAAGTAATTTTTGAAGCATGGCTCGAAGGAAATGCAAAAGTTAGTTTCAGCCCCGCATTTTTCTATGGTGATGTATGGGCACATGGCAAAGCAGAACTTTCGGTATATGGATTCGGACTTGGCCTTAATATAGATGCACGTTTGGCATCGCAGGTATTTGATCCTTTCTGGATCAAAGGAGAGTTTTCAGTCGGGATTGGTTTGCCATGGCCATTGCCTGATTTTGACGTTGATATTACACTTGAATGGGGACCTGAAAAGGATCCGCCTGCCATACCGGAACCACTCAAAGAAATCGCCGTTGAACATTTTAAAGTTAGTTCCAGTTGGATCCCTGAGCTATACCCCGGAAATACTATACCCAATGGTGCGCCACAGGGTCATCCTGTCAATTGGGTACCTGCTTTAGCAAACATACCAGTGGTACCTCTTGATGCCAGGCCGCATATAACTTTTGGCAGATCGGTTCATGATATAAATCTTATAGGAGTTAATGTGAATGATCCCAGTCCAGCATTTGAAATGATTGGTGATCCTGATAAGAACGAAGGGCCTATAGAAGTGAAATATAAAGTTGACAATACCATATTGCAAAAACTCGAAGGAGGAGTTTTCCAGGATGTAGCAGCAAAAGACATAGCAGGCGTTGATGATATATTTGGTTCATGGGCGCCCATGCCAGGTACTACACCTGATCCCGCTTCTCTCAATAATACCAAGTTATGGTTATGGTCAAAAACACCGTATGACTACAGCCACCAGATAGACAGGTCATGGGACGAATGGTTTGAAGATACTTTTGAAAATTATCCCTGTCCTCCTCCTCCACGACCGGTAAAAACATGTTACAATTTTGAAAAAGTGCCGCTTGATGAGATTATGACCATGAGCTTCGAGCATCCGGATAATGATGAATTAAAGTTTTATTGGTACTCTCCCACTTTTCAATCCATAACGGTACTAGCTAACCCTATAATCAAATTTAATAAAGCTCTTTGTTTCCCTGTAAAGAATAACTCAGAGTTTGTTAAGATAGATACTAATTATGTCTGGATAAGCTTGCCCGTCGCAGTGCAGGGAGTGGAATTGACCCTTCGCTCCGAAAATGGTGTTGAAATCAGCGCATACCAACTTAAGGGAGATGGTTCTTATGAAATTCTCGATGTAACCATATCAGGAGATGACAGCGCCGGCAATTCGCAAATCAATATTCAATACAATACAAACGCTATAAAAATTGTTTTAATAAAACCAAAAAGTGCATTCTGTCTTGCACAGGTTTGTATTTGGGAAGCGCCTTCACAGGAAGATACAGAAAGGTACCAGGAGATATTGGAACATTTACAGGAAGAAATGGGACGTTGGAGCCAGGAGGGAAAAGTTCTTGAACCATACAGCACGTATCGTTTAAAAGTTAAAACCAGTTACGAGAGCAAAGCAGCAGACGCTGAATATGATGGTGATCCTGATTTTGAAAAGACAAAAGATTTCGAGCATTTCATTTATTTCAGAACGGAAGGGCCTCCGGGTCTTGTCAACTTATCTCCCCCTGCCGATGCTTCATCAGGCAGTTCAGGAAATAACCAGGCAGAAGCTTTGCAAACGCTTGAGCTTTATGTAAGGCAAACAATACCCGCTACAATTGCCGCTAAAGGAGAAAAACCTCTTCTTACCAAGCCTGTATATAGAGCATATGATATCGGTGTTGAGTTCAATGAAGATTATGTTGACCTGATGTACAGGATAGCTGGCAGGGATCTGGGTCTATACTTGTTTGACAATAATAACCAACCTGTCAGGGATGCATCGGGAAAACTTATTATACTTAGCAATGAGTGGGGAAGAACGGAAACATTGTTTTTGCTTGAAAGCGAAAGCCAATATATCAACCAGCTCAATGAAGGCAGTTGTGCCGAAATGGATGAAAGCGTTATTCCAAAAGATAGCACTCTTACTTCTTTATCGCAGGGCCAGGTATTGGATTCCGATACAATATACCAGGTAAGATTGGTTCCTTTATTGTTTCATGAAAGTTTTATTGAGGATAAAGGCTACTGGCAGATAAAAACAGAGGGAACTATAAACGGTCCCGCTCACTGGACGTGGGTAAATCATGAGGAAATTAAAGGACAGGGTGTAACACAAAATGACAATGTTCTTGCATTAGCTACCAACCCGGATCTTTCACTACTTGACACTTCGCTTGATGTTATTTATATAGAGGAAGATACAGCCCGCTTTAATAAAGCTTACAGAATATTGGATATTGATAATACCACGAAACAGGTAACATTAGATGCCACACCATCTATAACAGATCTTACTACCAAATGGATGATCCCTGCTCAAGGCAGATTAATCCAAACTTCGAATGTATATGGAGGATCGCAGGATGGAGATGATCCTGTAAAACCGGGAACGATCTATTTTCTTAAGAACAGGAATGAGCTTGCTGAAGAAGATCAGCCTTCGAACTGGACCGATTACAGGCTATCTGTTGTGCTCCGTTCTTCAGACGATGATGCCATAGGGATCGTGTTCAGGTATTCGCAGAATATAATCAACGCTTGTTATCGTTTTTCGATGGACAAGCAGCGTAACTATCGCCGGTTGGTAAGAATCATAGATGAAGTTCATACTATCCTGCATGAAGACAAGTTTGTATACGAAAAAGATATTGACTACCTGGTAACGGTTGAAGCAATAGGAACAAGTATAAAAATTTATCAGGATGGGAAAAAAATAACTGATGTAACAGATGATACCGTAGAAAAAGGATCAGTTGGTTTGTATTGCTGGGGTAATACATCGTCCAGGTTCAATGAAGTAAGAGTGGATGATTACCGGCAGTCCGCACCTATAGTATACAAGTTTGATTTTGTATCCGGATTGTATGCTAATTTTTATCACCAGGTCCATAGTTATAATGATGAGATATGGGGCCAGCCTGTACCGATTGCTTTAGATCTTACTGATTACGAATCTGCGGCCAGCTTATTATCTGGTGCTCCAACAGAAGATGAATTCAGGTTGTATGATTCACTGGCGAATGAAATATTAGGGCCGGCTGCTACACACCAACCACCGGAATTACAGTGTTGTCATCTTATACAAAATGATGAGGTAAAGGGTTGGCTCATACAAAATCCTGAACCCCTGCTGTGGGAAAGAATGGAAATAAATCTTCAAAAAGCAAACGGACAAATAAGAGACACAGAAGTACCTGGATGGTTAAAATTGACTGGCATTGCCTTTTCAGAAACTGATCCTGCTAATGAATACGTGGATATTCTTTTAAGAAGTAAGAATGATATTAGTTATTGTTCCCTGCAGCTTCCTGCTTATGATGGAGCACTGGCTTCACAACCTGATATAATACTTTTTGAGGATGGCTTTAATTATACCCAGGGATTATTGTTCAATGAGAGGTTCGGCCCAAATGCATTGGACAAATACACCATCATTGACCCGGGAAATAACCAAGGTCCCTCTTTATGGACTGTAGTTGATAATAAGATCAGGCAAACGCGGAATATCTATGGCGGCAGTGTAATTACACCACTTGAAGCGCCGGGTACAATGGCCATTACAGGTGACGAGAAATGGGGAAACATACAGCTAACGGTACAATTGAAATCAGCAGATAATGATGCTATCGGGGTTGTATTCTGCTTCAAAGATAAAAAAAACTATTACCGCTTTTCAATGGATAGCCAAAGGCATTATCGAAGACTGGTAAAAACAGTAGGTAATATTACATCCCTCCTATGGGAAGATGATCAATCCTATATTGTCAATGCCACCTATAAACTGGTCATCCAGAAATTTGATGATCAGATAATTGGTTTCATCAACGATGATCTTCTTTTTGCAGTTAATGATAACGAGTTCAGCTATGGTAAGGTAGGATTCTATTGCTGGCGCAATAACAATGCTTCTTTTGAAAAGCTACAGGTTGATTCACTAATCAAGAATCCTCTGTTGTACAACTCAGGGTTAACAGAAGATTACCTTACAATTGTTGACGCTGAAGGAGCTGTCGGAGGGCCTTCTGAATGGGCTGTTGAAGACGGTTACTTCGTTCAGAAATCTAATATCCGCTCGGCCGGAACTCCGATACAATCACTTGGCACATTTGCCATGATCACTCATGATGCCTGGGAAAATGCTGCTATCCATGTACGTCTGCGCTCCCTTGATAATGATGAAATTGGCATTATGTTTAAGGTGGATGTCGTTGAAGATGATTCTTTGGATCCTGATTATAATTACTACAGGTTCTCTATGAATAGCCAGACCGGGAAAAGAAGGCTTATCAAAAAATATGGTGATGATTATGTTTTATTATGGCAGGATAATTTCAGCTATAATATAGACGAGGTATATGATATTACTATAAAAACACTGGGAGAAAAAATAACAGCTTATTTCAACGGGCAATTATTATTCGAAGCATCAGATAATGAAATAAAGAAAGGAGGCTTTGCTCTTTACTGTTATTCCAATGTGAACGCTATTTTTGAAAGAATAACCGTAATTGACAATAGTCGTTCGATAGGTGGATGGGAAATAACAGACGAGGGAACGATAAGCGGACCTTCAGCCTGGGGCTCAATGAATGGTGAATTGCGCCAGGATATGCCTATTCATAGCGTTGATTTTCCTGCTGCCCAGGGATCTTACCTTACTTTGCCTGCGCAAGACTGGAAAAATTATATTGTTACAGCACGTTTGAAAATTGAAAGTAAAGGGGCGATTGGTATCATGTTCAGGTACCAGGATAATCAGAACTATTATCGCTTCTCAATGGATAGCCAGAGAAGTTATAGAAGGGTTATTAAAATGAAAAATGGAGTAGCAACTGTTCTTGATAAAAATCTTGAACCATTTGACTCCGGTCATTTTATTGATATCAAAATTGAAGCAATTCGCGGTCATTTGAAGGTCTTCATGGATGAAGAATTAATACTTGAGGCAGAGGATAATGATTTTTCCTTGGGTGGTATAGCTCTTTACAATTCATGGAGCAATGGTGCTGTATATAGTCAGTTGCAGGTAAAGGTTCCGGCAATAGAAGCTTATAGTCTTTTCAGGGACAATTTCAATAACAATGATCTTAGTGATTGGCAGGTTATTGATCTTGGTGTTTCCAGTACTCCTTCTCATTGGCAGGTAGAAGATGGCACAGTAAGACAAACTTCCAATATACATAATAATGAAGATCATGAAAGCATAGAAAAAAAAGGTACGATTCTTATAGCGGGAGATCCATCCTGGGAAAATATTATTTTGACGGCAAATATCAAATCTTCTGATGATGATGAGATAGGGCTTGTATTCCGCTACAGCGATACCCTCAATCACTACCGGTTCAGCATGAATAAACAATCAAATTTCAGAAGGCTCACTCTTGTTGCAGGAGGTGTTTCATCCCTTCTTTGGCAGGATAACTTTCAATACGAACAAAATGAATTCTATAACATTAACATTGTGGCCAACGGGGACAATATCCTTGTGTATACAAACGATCTGCTCACTCTATCAATACAGGACAACACATTGTCATCTGGAAAAATAGGCTTGTTTTGCTGGGCTAATGTAAATTCTTTTTATTCACAGATAAGAGTATATTCAACCGACGTCATTCAGGAAAACTATTTATTGGATGAAAACTTTGAGGGGGATTACAAGTCAAACTGGCAAATCATCGATGAAGGAACATTCAATGCTCCATCGCATTGGGTATCAGAATCCAATGCACTGGTTCAAAAAAGTAACATACTTGGTGGTAGCTTGGATAGCATATCACCGGCCAAACCTGGCACATTCGCACTGAACAATAAAATATTTAACAAAAACATTCGCATTACAGCAGTACTGGAAAGCCGCGATAATGATGCCCTTGGGATCATGTTTGCTTATACCGATGCGACTCATTATTATCGCTTTTCAATAGACAGTCAGCGACAGTATCAAAGACTAATACAAAGGACCGGAGATAACTATGTCACACTTTGGGAAAATCTTGCTTACGGCTACAATGACCAATTCATAAATATCATTACAATTGACATTTCAGAAGGAATCATTATTGGTTATCTGAACGGAATAAAGCTTTTCGAATATGAGGACGCGAGTATTCAACCTAAAGGAAAAATTGGCCTGTATTGTTGGGCTAATCAAGGTGCTTATTTTCATCAAGTAATTGTTCAGGAATCAACTTGGCATACTTTATATCGGTTCAACAAGGAAGAAAAGTTGTCCGACGGCACTCATTTCAGGATATACTCCGGCAATAAGTCAAACGAAGCGGAAGAGAATAAAACTATTAAACAAAGATATATAGCAAGTTTTGAAGAATCAGGGTACCTGCACTTCAGGAATAATCAACAAAAGCTGCGCATCATCGACAAAAAGGGGAATAACATACATACGAAGCATTTCATGAATGATGACTCTTACACAGATACACCTGCAAAAATATTACGGAAAAGAGATGGCACCGGGTTCTTTCTTTTACCTACTGTAACTGGGGATGAACTTCATGCGAATACTTACCGTTTAAGCCTGAAATTCAGAAGAGATAATAGGACACATGACCCGGATAGCCAGGTTTTGCGACAGGTGGGAGATACTAGCGAAGAAAATACTGTTATTAATATTTAGCGATAAAAAGACCAAGAAATCAGTTAGTCTGGGATGGCTTGATGAAGGTAGTCAAAGAACTTTGGGAATTAAATTTGATTTCTGATTTACTTGCAGATATGCTATCAAATGACTTCGATGAATATGCATTTTTGATTGAAACTAAACCTAGGCCAGAGTTCATTTTGTCAATATTAGATAAAAAATCAGGTGATGCGCCTTCTGCTCGAGCAGAATGGGCAAAAGAGATTACGGATGAATATTTAAGTGGCACATTAAACTTCAGAATGCCTGATAACTCATATATATTGTCTGAACATTCGATCCTTGAGGGTATGGGTT
Source organism: Chitinophagaceae bacterium (assembly GCA_965279015.1). Taxonomy (GTDB): domain Bacteria; phylum Bacteroidota; class Bacteroidia; order Chitinophagales; family Chitinophagaceae; genus Endoryza. Next base: position 5,487,294 of record OZ257130.1, on the reverse strand, counting down.
GGGGGCACAATGAGGAAATAAGACAAAGTTTTGTCGATTTTTCACCAGAAATTGAGTTTGGATCAGCAAGGAGCCTAATTTTTAATTTGACTTCTAATTATAATATCAAAGAATATACAGAACTACTTGATAACGGAATATCTCTATATAATGGCTTGTTGACGGTTAATAAAAGGAGAAATTGGCTTGCAATTAATCCCTTATTGTGTATGGAATTAGGATTAGTATATAATTCAAATGGGGGCAATTTCAGATGGGATGACAAGCACGGCAACAAAGTTGTAGAGTCTATCTTTTGGCAAATTCACTCCAGCGACAATCATAGTAAAAATCATCACTCGGAGGCGGGATATGGATGGTATGTTATTCTATATAGTAATGGACATAAGATGTTTAAGAAGATTATTGGTGAACGTAATCTTTTCCAACACAAAAAAGTATCACGTCATGTTCGATATAGGCAAGAAAGATATTCCACTAACATTACAGAAGATTTTTATAAGACTAAATCTCAAGGAGTTCTTTTAAAATGAGGATTGGGTTTTAAACAGTGGGCTTTAAGAAAAAATTGTTTAGCGCTTCTTTTAATTTTTTGTTTTTCATCTTAATAGCTGTGGCTTTCAATTCTTCGGGTCCAAAATGAGTTATTTTGTACTTCCGTACACTAGATTCTGCTTCCTGAAGTTGTGTCTTTGCGTCCGAAGTAAAGCCAGATGTCGACCAAAATTCAAATTCGACATCAGTCTCTCTTAATCTTTCCTGGTTAGAGATCCACTTTTTAAGGGCAGGTATTGATTTTGTGAGCCAGTCATTAACTGTTTCTTCATTAATAAGGGATTTGTATGCTTTACATTCTGCTATAACTACCTTTTCTTGGTAAATCGCCAGAACATCCATGTCTACCCTTCCAGTATCTCCAATTATCTCTCTACCCAAGTCAATGCTCTTGCAGCCAGCTTGATGAATATGACCCACAACAAATTCAAAAAGCGCTCCACGTATATTATTAACTAATCCTTCATTATAAATCTTTAACTCGTTAATTAATTCAAGATATTTATCTGGATTTTCCTTTAAACTTGCTCCAGCATTGTTCAAAATAGTTACAAGCTCATTTAAAGTATTTGCGTATTTTTCCCCGAATAGTTCTTTTATGAAACCTATCATTATCCCGCGCTGCTTTAAAAAGAGTAATGCTTCTTTGTCCAAATTATCAATTAGTAAAATAGGAAAGATTCTAGATGCGTTTTTAAAACTCTGAATATGTTTTATTTTTTCGTCAAAAAATAAAACATCTTTCTTATAAAATGGTTTTCCTAAAAGTATGTCTGCAACGACAAAACCAAATTTATCATTGTTCTTCAAACCCATGATTGGACAAACTCCTTTGTATCCCCATCTAAACTTTCCAAACTCCCCAAACATCTCGCCGGTGTTGTAGGACACCAAACCAGTATTTCTGGCGAGGTTATTGAAATCAGACAATATGTTATCTTTAATTAACTCAATAGTTTTGTGCATGAGTGGATTTGAAATCCCTTTCGAAAATTTTGGAGAAAAAATGTAATCAAATCCATTATAAACCAAGATATCCTGAGAAATAAATCTCATCATAACCTCGTCAAAAGGAAAATGCTTTTTAAGGGGTATTACAGGGTAGTTAGTATAGCATTCCAAGTATTTCTTGCTTATCACACCCCCTTGCATTGAAATTGCATTCAATGCATACCAATATTTGCGCCCGAATTCATACATTATTTCCGAAAGTTTTTCGGATAATACGTCATTTAGGATATGAGTTGGAAGGAAACAAAGTGATTGGTTACTTTTGAAAAACCCCTTAATTTGACTTATTTCGGAGCTTCGTACTACTCGCTGGCTCGCCGTATTGATTGATATATTTTCTTTTTCTGCAAGCAGACTCGATAATTCGCTTGATATCAGCGGACCTTTTCTTTGCAGAATCCTGACGATATTTGTCATATGACTCTATATATAAACTACTTCGTAGAAGGGGACAATCTTGTTTTTGAATTTTTCCCGTTTAAAAATACTTGTTTTTGACCAAGACTCATTAAAATATCCTGTCATATGGGGGTTCATCATTGGTAGATTTTACACAGTTAATGCAATTTTTATACTACTTATAGATGCTCATAACATTGACCATATCCAACTTTATCTTAGATGGTATCACCTTCGCATAATGCTGTGTCTGCTGAATATTCGAATGCCCCAGCATTTTACTAACTGTTTCAATTGGTACCCCATTTCCGAGAGTAACGGTTGTCGCGAAAGTATGGCGGGCTAAGTGCATATGTAATTTCTTTGTGATTCCGGCTTTCTTTCCAACATGTTTTAGTCCTTCATTCATTTTTTGATTAGAAGAAATATACCAGTTGAAATCTGCAATGCTATTTGTGAGTGAATATTTTTCCAGGATTCGAATTGCCGGAGGAAGTAGGGGGATGATACTTTCCTGTCCTGTTTTTTGACGAGGTTTACGGATATACCAGCTTCCATCATTGTCGGCTATTAAATGACCACCTCTTAACTGTTGAAGATCTATATAGGCCAACCCGGTATAACATGCAAATAAGAATATGTCCCGCTTGCGGTCAAGGTCTGGATCTTTGAAGGAAGCTTTTATAAGTTTGTCCAATTCCTCCGAACTCAAAAATTCCGGGTACATAGGCTTTTTCCTGATTCTTAGTTCATAAAAAGGATCTTGTTTAAGTATGCCAGCTTTAATTGCAGGGATAAAAATTGTTTTTACAAACGATAGGTATTTGCAAGCATGGTTATGAGAGGCTTTTTTATCGGAACGAAGAAATAAGAAATACTTTTCCAAAAAATCCTTGTTGACCTTATGCAAACCGAAATTGCTGGCTTTGTATTCCTTTTGGAGGAACTGTTTCATGTATGCAATGCTCCGCTCATATTTTTCATAGGTCACTTCTGAAATCTCGGTGCCAATCCGTTTGCGCATCTTCTTATTACCTTCTTCGAGGAATTCAATCAGTAGGGTAGGTCTGCTTTCCTTGCCCTTTATTTTGTCTACTAATTCGTCGATGGTAAAAATATCACCTGAAAAACGTAGTTCATCAAAGCACTGGTTGGCTTTGCGCAGGAGTAAACTTAGGTTCTTATTGATGAGATTAGCCCTTTTGTCTTTCTGGGAAACCATTAAATTGATTTTATCCCAGTCTTTCTTAAAGCAATACAATCCGGTAAAAATATCTCTGCGTTGGCCCCTGAATCCGATGCGTAAAACAATTGGAGATTTGCCTTCTTCGTTGAGGTGGGTAGCTCGGCATAGATAGCTAAAACTACTGTCCAGTAACTGCGTCATAATTGTGAATTTTGAAGATTATAAAATTCACAAGCCGGGGTAATTATTCAAAGTGCAGGTTTCCGCAGAAGCGTGCAAAAAAAGAATGACGCTTTTTGTTTCAAAAAAGTACACCAAAAGTACACCAGAAGGCTGCGTTTTTTTGCAGTCCAGTTCATGGGTTGAAAATGCAAAAGCCTGCTAATTAATAATTTGCAGGCTTTTGCATTTCTGTGCATTCTTTATCAGCGGAGACTAAGGGATTCGAACCCTTGATACGGTTTCCCGTATACACACTTTCCAGGCGTGCTCCTTCAACCACTCGGACAAGTCTCCGTATCGTACGGGGCGGCAAAAATACTCCTTCAAAGCTTAGCAGCCGAAAATTTTTGATTTATTTGTCCTTTTCTGACATCCTACTGTCCACCGGATTGGTTTTTTTCTCATCAACTTTATGTTGTCAATCATTTATTTTCTAATTGTATTTTAAACGGGGTTTGCTATGGAAAAAAATATCGCCATTCTTATAGCTGATTTATCGGGATACACTGCTCTTACAGAAACCCATGGCTCAATCGCGGCCGCCGATTTAATAGATAAATACATAGAGATCGTAGAGAAATGCCTGGTGGGAGATAGCTGGCTTCATGAACGCACGGGCGATGAAATTATGATTGTTTCTGATTCGCCTGATTTGTTAGTGGAAACGGCTATTAGGATAGGGAAGCATACTTCCAATGAAGAGAATTTTTTACAGGTGCATGGCGGACTGCATTATGGGAAAGTCTTAAAAAGATCCAACAGTTATTTTGGTTCTGCTCTCAATCTAACCTCCAGAATAGCAGCTAAAGCAAATCCGGGAACCTTTTGGTGCTCTGAAGAATATGCGAATGCATTATCAGATAAATTTGCCGGTAAACTCAAATCAAAAGGAAATCACTTTTTTAAGAATATTAGCGAGGAAAAAGAAATATTTGAATTAAGTTTTGAAAAAAGAAATACCATTTTTATTGATCCTGTTTGCCGTATGTTAATCCTGGAATCTCAAAATGCATTCCCACACCCCTATGAGGGGAACCAATATTTTTGTTCTTCAGGTTGTCTGGAAATTTATAAAAGAAAGCAACTCAATCTCCAGGGTTTACAAGCTTAATAGTGAGTAGGATTTAGTTTGTTTATTTTATTTTTTTATAATGACTAGTATACTTCTTGTAAAAAATATGGTTTGCCACCGCTGCATCCTGGCCGTTGAAGACGTTTTAACTGAGCTATCAATTCCTTATAGTAAAGTAATTATCGGGGAGATTCATTTTTCCGAAGAAATAGCGCAAGGACAAAAAAATAGGTTAGGTGTTGGTCTTGCTTCCATCGGACTCGAATTAATCGATAACAGGGTGAGTGGAATGATTGAGAAAATAAAACAATTGGTTATTAAGAAGGCGAGGAATGAGGTAGAAGAAAAAGAAAAGAAGATGAAACTTTCCATTTATCTCTCACAGAACCTGCATCATGAATATACCTACCTCAGTAGCCTGTTTTCTTCGGTAGAAGGACGCACGATTGAAAACTATTTTATCGAACAAAGAATTGAAAAAGTGAAAGAACTGCTGGTGTATAAAGAAATGTCTTTATCGGAAATACACTATGAACTGGATTATAGCAGCGTTGCCCACCTGTCTAATCAATTCAAAAAAGTTACAGGGCTTACTCCCTCTCATTTTAAGCAAATCGGTGCCGACAAGCGCAAAATGCTTGATAAGATATAACCCAAAATTGTGTAACTCTTACACAAGCTGATGTAACAATAGCGCGCTGGTTTCATTCTACTTTTGTTCTATCAATTAATTAAAAACAAAATTTATGAAACAAGCATCAGTATCAAATCAGACAATTTCTAAGGATGGGCAAAAATGTTTGAACCCGGGTTGTACTTGCCAAAATTGTAATTGTGGCAGCACTTGCACTTGTACAAATTGTAAGTAAAAACCTTCATTCATTTTCACTTAATAAGAGGCTGTCTTAAAAGAAACATTAATGAATAATGCCGGGAAGACGGGAAGACGGAAAGTTTTGATTTCCAATTTATAACTTCTTACCGCCTTACCGTCTTCCCGGCCCTTCTTTGCCGAATCCGCCGCAGCGGAAAAGGCAAGCAGATTTATTCCTTTTGAGACAGCCTCTTATTTAATCTTCTTCAAAATCTTAAATCAAAACATGAAAAAGTTAATCATATTCAGCCTTTTGCTATTGGGAACCCTTGCATCCACCGCCCAGACTAACAACACTAAAATTGAACAATATTGTCAAATCATTGCCACGCCCCGGTTGTTTGGTAATAAAGTAACCATTGACATTGACTTTGGTGAAGAAAAAAGCATCTGGAAGGACAACCGACTCAAAACCTATGACGGGAAATTGAAAAAATTTAATACCGTAGTCGACGCGCTCAATTTTATGGGCAAAGACGGTTGGATATTTATCAATGCATATCCTGTCCGTATTGGTGAAAATGTGATTTATCATTTTGCATTCAAGAAGGAATTTTTGTTGTCAGAAATTCAACAGTTATGAACGACTCCCTTCCACCCCATACTGGATATGTTATTTTATGATTGTCCGTTTTTGACTGCATACCGTCCTTTCAACCGTTGAATGTCAGTATAACTTTACATCATCAAATAACAACTAAATAAAATTAAAATGAAAAAGTTTGCTTTCGCAGTACAAGTAGTAGGACTAATTATCCTGATTCCGGTTTGGGTGATTCTTGAAGTGAATCATAGATTGCCTGGTAATAAGCAACATTCAGTCGTTGAAAATAAAGTTGATAAAACCAGCATTCAACTATCGCTAAACGCTGAATCGAAAAATGACAATGTTATCGCTTATTAATATTAAATAATATTATAAAAATGAAAAAGATTTTATTATTTATTGCCATTGTTTTTTCGGTGGCTACAAATGCACAGGTTACTAAAGTTTCTTTACAGGCAAGCGGTTTGACTTGCAGTATGTGTAGCAACTCAATCAATAAGGCATTAAAGACACTTGATTTTGTTGACAAAGTGGATGCCGATTTAAAGAAATATACATTTGAAATATCATTTAAATCCAACAGTAATGTAGATTTTGATATGATAAAGAAAAAGGTAGAAGGGGCGGGTTTTGCCGTATCCGGCTTTGTAGCCACTATCATTTTTAATAATGTTCAGGTGAAGAATAATCAGGCGATCACTCTGGTAGATAAGACATTTTATTTTGTAAATACGAGCGATCAATTAGTGAATGGCGCAAAAGAGGTTCAAATATTAGACAAGGGTTTTGTTTCATCGAAGGAGTACAAGCGAAATTCTTTATCCGCTTCATCACCCCGAACTTATCACGCAACACTGTAATTATTACACTGTAAATAGCCAAAAATGAAGCAATCATTCTTTATAATTATATTTTTACTTTCGCTGTCAGGCAGCGCGCAGGAATTATATTCTGTTACGGAACCAGCCAGTAATATTGCTGCAGGAAGTATTGGTATCAGGGTTGATAATTTGATAATGAATGAAATCAATTCCTCCAGGATCAATTATCATTTTATTCCGGAAATTATTTATGGTGTTTCCAATAAGCTAATGGTTCAGGGTAATCTTTTCTTTAGTAACAGAAACAACACATTTGTTGGTGAAGGGGGCAGTCTTTATGCCAAGTACCGGTTTTTGAGTAAAGACGCTGTACAAAAGCATTTCAGGATGGCTGCTTTTGGAAGGATAAGTTACAATAACAGCGATATTCACCAGGAAGAAATTAATTTGTACGGGCATAACAGTGGATTTGAAGCAGGAATTGTAGCTACTCAATTATTGAAAAAAGTTGCCCTATCATCATCCTTCTCGTTTTTGAATGCCACCGATAACGGCAGGAACAATAAATTTCCCTACGGATCTAATAATAATAATGCGATCAATTACACTTTTTCCGTTGGTAAATTGATGTTGCCGAGGGAGTATAAAAGTTACAAGCAAACAAATGTTAACCTGATGGTAGAGTTTTTAGCACAGGTAAATACTGGTTCCGGGAAGTATTATATGGATATTGCTCCATCCGTTCAAATGATATTTAATAGCCAAAGCAGGGTTGATATAGGGTATAGGAATGAGCTAAAAGGCAGTTTGCTACGAACAGCCCCGAGAGGGGTTTTTATCCGGCTGGAGCATAATTTATTTAATGCATTTAAATAATTTAAACACTACAACTTCTAATAATTTAAAAAGACTAATATGATTCCAGTATTAATCGGGATTTCCTCAGGACTGCTAGTTATATTGATTATTGCCTATTTGAAACAATTGGATAAGCCAATCATATATGGCCTCACACTTTCAGGAATTGGATTTATTTACGTCGGGTTTACATGGACGGATACAAATGCGTTAATTGTAACCTGTGTACAAGCGGTATTCTTTCTATTCATTGCTTATTTTGGGATCAGGAAGAGTCTGAATATATTAGCAGCGGGTTTTTTCCTTCATGGAGTATGGGACTTTGTATATAATTTATTTCCGGGTTCAAGTTTAATTCCGCCACAGTATGATCTGTTTTGTTTATCAATTGATTTTACCATTGGCTTTTATTTGATTGTAATCAGATATAGAAAATTAAAAACTAGTGTTGCCCTTTAGATAAGAAATCTCTTTGTCGGTTTTTGACCCATTATTGTCCTTTCGGTGTTTAAGACTACTTCTACCTTTGCATCATTGTTTTAATTTCAAATTTGCATCATGAAAAAAATGGCTTTTATAATTCCCCCTACTGTTGAGTTGCTAGATCTGGCGGGCCCTGCCCAGGTATTCACGGAAGCTAAATTTTATGGCTTTGAAGTCGCCCTTGAGTTTTATTCCTATCAACAGGATATCATCAGTACTTCAGGACTGGGATTTGGAAAAGTAGCTAGTTTTAAAGAGGCAGTATTAAAGGAAGGAGACTATCTTTTCATACCGGGAATGGATTTTGAATATGTACGAAGTATTGAATTCAGGGCCCAAAGGGAGTTTTTTAATTGGATAAAAGAATGTGCGGATAAGAAAGTATTTATCTGTTCTATTTGTAATGGTGCATTTGCGGTAGGGGAAGCAGGGTTGTTAAAGGACACAGAATGCACGACGCATTGGCGAAGAATTGAAGAACTACAGTCGAGATTTCCCAATGCTAAGGTTATAACAGATATACTTTTTAAAAAGAGCAATAATGTTTATACCAGTGCGGGAATCAGTGCCGGAATTGACCTGGCGTTAGCAATACTGGAAGAATTAAAAGGCGCCCTGTTTACACATAAGGTGGCCAGGGGACTAGTGGTTTATCATCGACGAAACCATAATCATTCTCAGCAAAGTATTTACCTGGATTATAGAAATCACATCAATCCCAAAATACATGAAGTGCAGGATTATCTTATTGAACATCTTTCCAAAGAAAACACGGTAGAAGAACTGGCGTCACATGTTTCGATGAGTCCGAGAAACCTGAGCCGGGTTTTTAAAGAAAAAACAGGATCTACTATCCTGGAATATCTTACCCTGCTGCGGATTGAGTATGCAAAGACAATGTTGAATAATCCTGAATTCACCATTGAATATATAGCTTCCCAATGTGGCTTTAAGACTGCGAGGCAGCTACAAAGAATTTTGAAAAAGTAGGAAAACTTATAACTTCAGCATTTGTATTAAGCGCTCATTATGTTAATAGCGATATCAACTGGGAATGTAATCACACAATAAAGCGTTAGTAATGGACATTAATGTTGTTTATAACAAAATGATTGATAAGTTAAGAGCATCTAATAATCTGGAAGTGCTTACAGAGTTAGAAAATTCTGTAGCAGGCGCCGCCACAGGTAGCGAAGCATTAATGGCAACAGGGTTCTATTTAGAGGGTTTGAAAAATAAAAAGCCTTTGGTTTATGAATTGCTAAAAGAGCAAATTAAGGAATACCTTAATTACTGTAAGCAAAATGGACTTATTATAAAACAGTGATTAATTTTAAAAGCCTGCCCACGCCAGAACTTACAGGTATAAATGTGTAATTTTTGTAGCTTCCCTAAAAAAAGCATTGGATAGACTCAGCCAGGAGCAGGTTATTGAAAAATTCAGCGGACAGTTGCTAAAAACTACTGAACGGATGCCGGGTCATTTTAAGGAAAAGGATGTGCACGATTGGAGAGTGGATTATAAAAAACTGAGAGCTTTTCTGCGGATGATTACAGCTTCTGTTCCAGGGCATATGCCTTACATGACCAAAGAATTCAAAAGAATTTATAAGACAGCCGGCTTAATCAGGGAACTTCAATTGTATATAACATTAGTAAAAACGCTGCCAGGTAAAAACGTCGAAAAAATTCCAGTTTACATTTCTTTATTAGAAAAGCGATTGTTTGCTGCGAAGGAAGAGTTCATAAAAAGAACAGATATCTTTTCTTTTGAGAAAGAGTTGGCCCGATGGTTGGTGATGCCACCGGATTATTTAACCGTAGACATTGTAAAAAAATTCCTTCAGCATCGGATAACTGCCATGCGTTTGATAATGTTGTCACCCGATAATGATGAAAGCTTGCATACTTTTCGCAAGCACATCAAGGATATTATTTACAATATCCGCGTATTTGCTGTTGGCTGGGGTATCCCATTTCCCGTTACTGCCTGGAAGAGTGAGAAGAAATTGAATGAACTGGCTGATGAATTAGGAAACTATAATGATCGATGTACCATTCTTAATTTCGTTCAACCGGATTATTTAGATCAACTTCCTGCGGTTGAAAAAGAAATAATACTCGATTTAAACACTCAATGGTTGCGGGAAAAGAAAGAGCAGCAGGAACAAATAATTATGAAGTTAAAAGAGCTTCAACTATTGCCCGCCGTAAAAGTGATTTGAATCATTCGGTTTGCCTTGTGGTTCTTTGTGAAATCTTTTGTATTTTTCTTTCCCGTTTGTACGGGAAAGGGCACTATGTAGGCACAAAGAGGACGAAGCAAATTATTCCAAAGTTTTTTCCATTTGCATGCTGCGCGAACCTTTGATAAGCAAAGCTGTATTATGGAAATCCTTTTTCTTTAACCAATTGCCTGCTTCTGATGAATTGTCAAATGAAATGAATGGATGTTCAATCTTGCAAAAATCTCCTCCAACTAACACTACCTCTTTCCATGGGTGTTTTTTAATCAGCTCAATAATGTTCTTGTGTTCTTCCAGGCTTTCCGTTCCTAATTCGGCCATGGCACCCAGCATAAGCACTTTGCTCGCATAATGCATATGTGCGAAGTTTTCTATGGCTGCTTTCATACTGCTGGGGTTAGCATTATAAGCATCGAGAATGATTTCGTTATCTCCCTTACGAACCAATTGAGAACGACTGTTAGAAGGACTATACGTTTCAATTGCATTTTTTATCTTTTCATCTGGCACCTTAAAATATTTGCCTACAGCAACAGCCACCAATACATTGGGCAGATTATAATCACCCACCAATTGTGTATGTATTTCTTTGAGAGCTTCTCCTTTATTAATCGATACTTCGAGAAAGGGTTCGCTTTTCAATACAGTGCCGGTTATATCACCTTCTTTAGTACCGTAACGGATTATTTCTTTAATGCCCTTACTCATTGTTTGCAGGTAATCATAATCCCACATTACGAACGCGGTTCCGTTATGTGTTCGCAGGTAATCGAACAGTTCTCCTTTCCCTTTTCGTACTCCTTCAATACCTCCAAAACCTTCGAGGTGAGCTTTGCCGGCATTGGTAATAATTCCATGCGTAGGCAGGGTATAGCTGCAATAGCCTGCTATTTCTTTCTGGTGATTAGCCCCCATCTCAATTACTGCCAGTTCCGCATCGGGGCGCACACTCAGTATAGTAAGCGGAATGCCGATATGATTGTTCAGATTGCCCTGGGTGGTATATGTTTTATACTCACTCGAGAGAACTACATATACTAATTCTTTGGTAGTTGTTTTGCCATTACTGCCTGTAATTGCGATAAATGGCACCTTGAACTGCTGACGATGATATTTTGCTAATTGCTGTAATGTGGTGAGCACATCCGAAACGAGGATGGTATTTTCGCCAGTTTCAAATTCCTTTTCATCAATTACCGCATATGCCGCACCGGCGGCAAGTGCTTGTTGTGCGAATGCATTGCCATTGAAACTGGGACCTTTCAATGCAAAGAAAATATCTCCCTGTTTAAGTTTACGGGTATCTGTTTGTACGGAAGGATACTTTTTGTAAATAGAATAGAGTTGTTCAATTGTCATAAGACAAAAATAAGGAAGGGTAGTTGGATCCCGAATCTCTGATTCGGTATTCCGGATCGGAGATCCGGGATCCAATGACTCTCCGAGAATCAGAGACCCTCTCACGACTCACCACTCACGATTCACGTTTCCGGATCGGAGATCCGGGGTCCAAAGAAAAAGCCACCTCTTATTAGGAGATGGCTTTTTAATATAATCAGCAAAAGCAAATTTATTTCTTTCTTGAATTCTGGCGGCGGGTAGAGTAGTTGATACCGGTTTTTCTACCGTTACCTTCTGGGCTACCTACGCGATCCATCGCGCAACGGAAACCAACCGTGCTGCTGGACTGATCTTCTTCAAGGAAGCGGCGCGTACCGGGAGACAACCAATATGCACGGTCGTTCCAGCTACCACCTTTAATTACCCTTGATTTATCACTGATAAGAGTTGAGATACCATAACCACGGCCTTCTCTCTTGTTCATTTCAACTGAATCGCTACCATAGTTAACACCAGTTATAAGTGAGTCACCATCGAGATAGTTGATTACTTTACCTTTTTGATAGTTACGACGATTCTTGCTTTCTTCATCAGTAACATATTCAGTTTTTACGCGACCGAGGCTGTCTTTTTCAAACTCACCATCTTTATTGCGCAAATCTTTCTTGAAGTAGTTACCACGGTAAGGAGCTACATCATCATTATCGGTAACAGACAAGGGACGATAAACATCACCGGTCCACTCGTTAACGTTACCTGACATATTATATATACCAAATGAATTAGGGAAGAATGAATTTACCGGAGCAGTATATACGGCACGGTCATTCAAACCACCGGCAACACCCATGTTATCACCTGCACCTCTTTTAAAGTTAGCAAGGAAGGTTCCCTGCCAGCTTCCACGGCGGCTATCACGCAGTCCGTTTACATTTTGGCTCCAGGAATAAACCTGTTTATTTGTAAGTAACTCTTCACCTCTTTGTTTTTCTTTCGTGCTGGGTCGGGGGTTTTGTCCAACCAATGCAAGCGCTGCATATTCCCACTCTGCTTCTGTAGGCAGGCGGTAGGCAGGTAATAAGATACCATCTTCAAAAGTAACCTGGGCACGTGGTGTACCATTCGGGTTCTTTAAAGGATTCTTTTTTGAACGAACACCAGGTCCGGGTGTAGGAGTGGTTAATCCCAACAAATAAGCTTTTGTATTAAAGGATTCTCCTCCCTGGCCCTGAATATTTTTAAGGGTATTCTTATTGATGAATTGTCTGTCGATTAATGCTTTTTCGTTTACACGGTCTGTGCGCCAAAGACAAAAATCGTGTGCCTGCTGCCAGGTTACCCCTACAACAGGATAATAGTTATAAGATGGGTGGCGGAAATAATATTCAACCATCGGCTCATTATAAGCCAGCTCACTGCGCCATACCAGGGTATCTGGTAAAGCACCTTCGCGAACTGCTTTAAATTCGTCACCATCAAATACGTTATTAATCCAATAGAGGTATTCACGGTAGTGAATATTGGCTACTTCACTCTGGTCGATGTAGAAAGAGTTAACTGTCTTACGGGTAGGAATATTATTCCAATCTCCCATAACGTCTTCTTCTACAGCACCCATGGTAAAGGTACCCCCCTGAACAAATACTAGTCCGGGACCAGTACGCTGTTCTTTTTCCTTGGACACCTGGTAGCCGCCCATGTTTTTGTCGTTGTAGTTCCAGCCGGTTACGTCGGATTTTTCCTTCTTGTTTTTGTTGAATAAGCCGTTCTTACAGGAAGAAATGCTTACCACACAAGCTGCGAGAATAAATAGGTTTTTCAGGTTCATTTTGATTGCTTTTGCCTTTGGTTCAATTACTTTAAACGGTATTTAAGATCAAATATTGTACAGATTGTACGTGTTTATCCACAGGGCCTTTAGCAGACCGCGAATATAGGTAGTTTCTGTAAAACAACCATTTAGAGGGGTATTCGATGAGTTAAAAAAGATTTATTTTTGACCGGATGACCCTCTGTTTACCTTTCTGCCGCTTCCTCACCGGGATCCTGCTCTTTTTGAGCATTTCGGCACATGGTCAGCGTAACTATACGGCAAAATCGGTATTAGTAGTTGGTAATTGGTATAAAATAGGGGTCGATAGCCCCGGGATTTATAAAATTGACCTGGCCTTCCTATCCAAATTGGGGGCCAATACCAGCAACCTGCCTTCTTCTTCCCTTCAATTATTTGGTAACGGTGGACAACATTTACCCGAAGCCGCAAATGGGTTTAAAAATGATGACCTTATTGAAAACGCTATCTGGGTGGAAGATGGGGGAGATGGGATAATCAACGGAAACGATTATATATTGTTTTACGCGAATGGACCCGACCAATGGGTCAGTGATTCTGTTCAAAAAACATTCCGGCACCAGAAAAATCTTTATACCAGGCAGGCTTTCTATTATCTAACCATCGGAAATAATGGTAAAAGAATTGCTACTCAAACTACCGGCCTATTACCGAATACAACGATTACCTCTTTCAATAGTCGTTATTTCCATGAACTGGATACCGTAAATTTTTTAAGCAGTGGAAAACAATGGTATGGGGAAGAGTTTTCTACCATGCCCGGTAAGCAATTGAACCAAACTTTTAATTTCACGATCCCGGGTATAACCAATCAACCAGCACTTATAATAGCTAACGTAGTTGCGCGATCGTTCGGGACGGAAAGTATTTTTTCTGTTGCCATTAATAACCAGCCAATCACTCAAATGAAAATTCCACCAGTATCATCTGGTGCTCTTGATCCATTCGCGCAAACCGCACAATCTTCCGGAACTTTCAGTACTACTTCTCCCGGAATTTCCACTCAGTTTAATTATACACAGGGAAGTTTTGGTTCACAAGGATGGCTCAATTGGTTTGAAGTGCATGCACGAAGCAATTTATCGATGAGCGGAATTAACCAATTATTGTTTCGCGATTGGAATAGTATAGGTGCGGGTAATACCGGCAGGTTTATTATAAGTAACGCCAACAGTTCAACACAGGTTTGGGATATATCCAATCCATTGGTGCCATTGCGAATGGAAGGGAATTTATCGGGCAGCGAATGGCAGTTTGTAAACAATTGCAACAGTTTGCATGAATATGTAGCTTTTGCGAACAACGGCTATCTTAAGCCGGTTGCCATTGGAAAGATCAATAACCAGGATCTGCATAATCCACAGTTAACAGATCTATTAATAGTAACGCATCCAATATTGCTTGCTCAGGCTCAACGACTGGGTCAATATCATCAGCAAAGAGACGGATTAAAATCAGTTGTTGTAACCACAGAGCAAGTGTATAATGAGTTTTCTTCCGGTTCGCCGGATCCAACTGCTATCCGGGATTTTGTAAAAATGTATTACGACCGAGCTGGTTCCGATTCTACTAAAAGGCCTAAATACCTGCTGTTATTTGGAGATGCCTCGTTTGATTATAAAGACAGAATCAGGAATAATACCAATCTTGTTCCCGCTTATGAAAGTAGTGTTTCATTAGATCCATTGTCCACTTATACATCCGATGATTTTTTTGGATTTTTAGATGATGCGGATGATATAAATGGCAATGGTATCTATTTGCTGGATATTGGCATCGGTCGTATTCCAGCCGCTGAGGAAACAAGTGCGAAACAAATTGTAGATAAGATACTCGCTTATCATAGCAACACAGGATTGGGTCCCTGGCGAAATGAATTCACTTTTATCGCGGATGATGAAGACAATAATCTTCACCTGCAGGATGCAGAAGTAATCACCAACGCTTCGAGCGCTGTTGCTCCCGTTTTTAATCCTGAGAAAATCTATCTCGATGCATTTAAACAGGAAGGAGGAACGGGCGGTAGCCGTTACCCTCTGGTGAACCAATCGATCAGCAACAAATTTTTTAGTGGTACACTTATCTGGAACTATAGTGGTCACGGTGGTTTTAGAAGATTGGCGGAAGAGGTTGTCCTCGACCAGGAGATTATCAACGGATTAAACAACTCCAGCAAATTGCCATTATTTATTACCGCCACCTGTGATGTAGCGCCTTTTGATAATCCACTTATCAGTTCGATCGGTGAAAATCTTTTATTAAGACCAAAAACGGGTGCCATTGCGTTGATGACTACTACCCGACTGGTATTCGCATTCAGCAACCGAGTAATGAATAAGAATTATTTAGAAGCTGCACTCATTCGTAAAACCGATGGCAGTTATCCATCATTGGGCGAAGCCGTAAAGCGGGCAAAAAATTTCACTTATACATTTTCCGGGGACGTAATTAATAACCGAAAATTTACATTGCTGGGCGATCCCGCATTAACCATTGGATTACCACTTTATAAAGTGACAACTACTTCTATCAATAGTAACCCGATAACGACAACCCCCGACACCTTAAAAGCATTAACTACCTGTACCATTGAAGGAGAAATTTCTGATCAATCGGGTAATCCCGCTTCGGGTTTTAATGGTACTATTTACCCTGTTGTATATGATAAAGTGCAGGATCAATTAACGCTGGCCAATGATCCAACCAGTCAGGCAGTTAATTTCAAGGTTCAGAAAAATCTTTTATTTAAAGGAAAAGCCAGGGTGCAGAATGGCCGTTTCAGTTTCAGCTTCATTGTTCCCAGAGACATCGACTATAAATTCGGAAATGGTAAAATCAGTTATTATGCCGAGAATGGCACGATTGATGGAAATGGGATGCTTACGAATATTATTATTGGAGGAACCGGAACTGGCAGCGGCGATGCGGATGGCCCGGAACTGAATGCCTGGATGAATGATGAGAAATTTGTAAACGGAAGTATTACCAACAACGCACCAGTTTTACTCGTCAAGTTATTCGATACATCCGGCATCAATATTATGGGGACTGGAATCGGTCATGATCTATCGGCAATACTGGATCATGATCCGGATAAGACCTTTGTTCTTAACCAGTTTTATGAAGCGGACCTGGATAATTTCCGAAAAGGAGTTGTGCGGTTTCAATTGCCCGAACTGGAAGTTGGAGTTCATACGCTCACCATCAAAGCATGGGATGTAGCAAACAATTCTTCGGAAATTACGGTCGAATTCAGAGTTGTTGAACCAGAACGTCTTGTTTTAGATCATGTTCTGAATTATCCGAATCCCTTTACAACACATACGAATTTCTGGTTTGAACACAATCGTCCAAATGAAGAATTAAGGATATTTATTCAGGTATATACGGTGTCGGGTAAGCTGGTAAAAACCCTCAGAGAAACAATATTTTCCACCGGAAACCGTTCCAATGAGGTGGAATGGAATGGCCAAGATGAGTATGGAAGTAAACTGGGAAGAGGGGTATATATTTATCGACTCAAAGTGCAAACAGCCGATGGCCAATCAGCAGAGAAATGGGAAAAAATGTACATATTGTAACTGGTATTAATTGAAAATCCTTATTTTAGCCGATCTTATTGACAGTCTATCGAAGAAAAAATTTACCCTTAAACCATTACTGCTGGCTCATAAAGCTTTCTCTTAACAGACAGCGATATCCGTATCCTGGGTAGAGATTTTTTGAAAGTATTTAGAGTGCAGCATACAAAGACAAAATCTCGAGTATGAAACGCTTGATCGTAAAACTGACTGCCATCCTTTTATTCATTTCCGGATCTTATTCGTTGAAAGCGCAAACTGATACCATTAACGTGGTAACAACAGCAGTTCCTTTCCTTCGAATTTCTCCGGATGCACGTGCTGGTGGTATGGGAGATCTTGGAATGGCTACTTCAGCAGATGCGAATGCAGGATTTTATAACCTGGCTAAAACACCTTTCGCCAAGAATAAAACTAGTTTCGGTCTTACTTATACTCCCTGGTTAAAAGATCTTGGTCTTAACGACGTATACCTACTGTCTTTGGGCGGCTATTATAAATTAAGCGATCAGGAAGCACTCTCTGCAGGCATCCGTTATTTCAGTTTAGGTAATATACAGTTTACAGATATGAGCGGCGTTGATTTTGGAGAAGGCCGTCCACGTGAATTCGGTATTGATGTTGGATATTCCCGTAAGTTGAGTAATAAAATTGGTCTCGGTATCGCGCTTCGTTATATCTATTCAAATCTCGCCGCAGGACAAGTGATTGGAAGTACAACCTACAAAGCAGGTAATGCTGTAGCAGGGGATCTTTCATTCTATTATACCGGAATAAAAGAAAACGGAAGTGGCTGGAATTTTGGTGCCGCTCTTACCAATCTCGGATCTAAAATTGGTTATACCAACGATGCAACTCAAAAGGATTATATCCCTGCGGACCTTGGCGGTGGATTTACCTACACCGCGGCGATTGATGAAATTAATAAAATCACGTTTGGTATAGATGCGCATAAATTATTGGTGCCCACTCCTCCTCAATATACGGGTGATTATACAACTGACTCTACGGCTATTTCCGACTATCGTAGTCAAAGTGTAGTTAGTTCCTGGTTCAGTTCTTTTTCAGATGCACCCGGTGGCTTTGGCGAAGAACTCAGGGAGTTCACGTTGTCTTTTGGTACTGAATATTCTTATAACGATCAATTTTTTGCCCGCGCCGGTTATTTCTATGAAGATAAAACCAAGGGCAACCGTAAATATTTTACATTGGGTATTGGTATCAAGTATAATGTATTTGGAATTAACTTTTCTTACCTCGTTCCTTCCGGACAGGGTGTGAACAGGAACCCATTATCAAACACCCTTCGTTTTGGTTTGATTTTCGATCTTAATGGCGACGAGGCTAAATAAGCCTGGTTCTCTCTCAAAATAAATATATTTGAAGAGGCTGTCTTAAAAGTACTGTTTCACACAAAGGCTACTAAGAATACAACGAAACAAAGCTTGAATATTTTTTCATTCGTTGTGAGCTTAGTCTTCTTAGTTTTCTTTGTGTGAAATTCCGGTGCTTTTGAGACAGTCTCTTCATCGTTTAAAAAACAGCTATGTCTTATCGGATTGGTTTTGGAATAGACTTTCATCAATTGATTGAAGGAAGAGATCTATGGATCGGAGGTATTAAAATTCCACATGCGAAAGGGGCGCTTGGACATAGCGATGCGGATGTCCTGTTGCACTCGATATGCGATGCTATGTTGGGAGCATTGTCATTGGGGGATATTGGTGAGCATTTTCCCGACACGGATGCGGCATATAAAAATATCGATAGTAAAATATTATTAAAAAATACACACGACCTGATTCTTCAAAAAAAATACCGGGTTGTAAATATCGATTCTTCCGTTTGTCTCGAAGCTCCCAAGATTAAGAAATATTCCTATGAAATGCGGACAGTAATTGCATCTATTCTCCAGATGGAGTTAGAGGATATTTCCATTAAAGCAACTACCGCCGAAAAAATGGGATTTGTTGGACGTGAGGAAGGATTGGTTGCGTATGCTACGGTGTTGTTGAAAAAAGATTAATGTGCAGATATGCAAATTGGAAAATGTGCAAATGCATTATGCGCAAGCATCGACTAAATTTGCGGTCTTTCTTTACTTAGGAGTGATTGAATGGAAAGAATTTGCACATTTGCACATCTGCTAATTTGCACATTGTTTTTACCCTATTTTTGCGCCATGTCAAAAGTTAAAGTAAGTATTATTAATAAATCCGCTAATCCTTTACCAGATTATGCAACTGAAGGATCGGCAGGAATGGATATTCGGGCTAGTTTAACGGATACATTGTTAATGAAGCCTATGGAACGTTGCCTGGTGCCCACCGGTTTATTCTTTGAATTACCTGAGGGGTACGAGGCACAGGTACGACCCCGTAGCGGCCTGGCAATCAAACAAGGTATTACTTGCTTAAATACACCGGGTACGATCGATTCGGATTATCGTGGCGAAATAAAAGTAATACTCATAAACCTGTCGCAGGAAGAGCAGGCCATTCAAAATGGAGACCGCATCGCGCAAGTAATCATCAGCAAAGTAGAAAGGGCGGAATGGAAGGAAGTAGATGAAATAACGGTTACAGCCCGCAATGAGGGTGGATTCGGTCATACGGGAAAAAAATAAATTATGCAGTTATTCAGTCGTATCATTTTGGCGTTGGTTATCATTGGCGGAGTGAATAGTTGTCGCACTACTAAAAAAATCCAAACCGTTATTACAACAAAAAAAGATTCGGTTCAGGTAGTAACAGTAGAAGATCCTAAAGCGGATTCAACAACGTTCATCAAGGAGATCTATCATGCTATTCAACAGAATCATATCGACTTCCGGACTTTTTCAGCCAAGATAAAAGTTGATTTTGAAGATAAGGATGGTAAGAAAAATGATTTCAACGCATTTGTACGATTGAAAAAGGACAGCATAATGTGGATTTCAATCAATGCAGCATTGGGAATTGAGGCGTTCAGGGCCATTATTACACCCGATAGCGTTAAGATTCTGAACAAACTGGATAAAGTGGTAATGTTGCGATCCGTTGAATATCTTCAGGAAGTATCCCATGTACCATTCACCTTTGCGGAAATACAGAATATTATTATCGGAAATCCCGTTTATGTAGATAGTAATATTGTTGCTTATAATAAAGAAGAAAGACATATTTCGCTGATTAGCATCGGACAAGTTTTTAAACAAATGCTGACAGTAAGTAATGATGATTATACCCTTCAGAATAGTAAATTGGATGATGTAGATGTGAACAGGGCCCGTACCTGCCTGGTGATTTATGGCGATTATGAGAAGAAAGACAATATCCGATTTTCTACCTTTAGAAAAATAACGGTCAGTGAAAAAAGCAAACTCGACATTGAAATGAAGTACAAACAATATGAATTTAACGAAGAATTAAACTTTCCGTTTGGTATTCCGAAAAATTATAAGAAGCAATAAACGTTGGTGTGAGGGGTGAGTGGTGAATCGTGAGACGTGAATAGTGAGTCGTGAGTTGCGAGAGATAGTCTCTAAGTAATAGTGGCTTATTGTTAATCGGTGACCCACTCACGATTCACGAATGACGAATCACGATTAGGTATCCATCATCATGTTCTCGACTTCGGTCAATTCAAAAAGATAATTATGCTGAAAGCAATTGTTACCATTTTTTTCACTTGTGTATTAGTTGGTTCGCTGTTTGCGCAAACCAGCGAAGAGTTGCGCAAGCAACAAGCCGAGATCCAAAAGGAGATTAATGAGTTAAAACAATCGCTTCAATCAACCCGAAAAAATAAGAAAGCCAGCATTGGGCAATTAGCATTGGTACAGAAAAAGATTCGTTTGCGCGAACAGGCAATCAATAATATCAGTAATCAGATTGATATGATTCAGGTTACCATCACCCAATCGAGAAATGACATCATCCGGCTTAAAAGAGAACTGGATACTTTGAAAGTGCAGTATGAAAAAAGTGTTGTGTACGCATATAAAAACCGGAGCAATTACGATTTTCTCAATTTTGTTTTTTCAGCAGCTAGCTTTAATGATGCCCTGAAAAGAGTAGAATACCTCAAGACGTATCGTAACTATCGCCAGCAACAGGCTGAAAATATTCATATCACTCAGAATACACTAACGCAAAAGATCGCAGGGCTGGAACTTACCCGAAAGGAAAAAGATGAGATTTTACAAAAGCAGGAAAAAGAAAAACACGTATTGGTGGATGAGCGACGTGAAAAGGATGAGGTAGTGAGTAAGTTGAAAGCAAGGGAAAAGGAAATCAATTCAGAATTAACCGCGAAAGCGAAAGCGGATAAAAAACTCAGAGATGGAATTGCCGCTGCCGTTCGTCGTGAAATGGATAAGGCAAGAATCGCCGCCGCCGCGGCGGCGAAAAAAGAGGAAGCGACTGCGCCGAAAACCACTAATAAAGATGTTGCCAATTCCAAGCCATCCCGACCTAAAAGTGTTTTGGAAGCAACTCCTGAAGGAGCGATCATTTCAGCAGACTTC
Organism: Chitinophagaceae bacterium; assembly: GCA_965279015.1. Lineage (GTDB taxonomy): Bacteria > Bacteroidota > Bacteroidia > Chitinophagales > Chitinophagaceae > Endoryza. The sequence goes on along the minus strand of OZ257130.1, from coordinate 5,465,739 downwards.
GAAAAGAACAAAGGCAGGTTACCCTGGCCCGTAGAAAAAGGAAATATTAAGATTCATTTTGGTTCGTATAAAATTGAAGGCACTACGATAATTGGGAATAATCCCGGACTCACTCTTGAAACGGATCCGGGCGCTTCTGTACGGGCTATTTTTGATGGTGAAGTAACAGCAATATTTGATGTAGAGGGATCTACCAACGTGTTGATCAAACACGGAAAATATTTTACTACCTATGGCAATCTTTCGGGCACCTCTGTAAGCAAGGGTCAGAAAATAAATGCGGGACAAGTAATTGGAAAAGCCGCATCGAATGCGGATGGAAACGGAGAAATTGAATTCGTATTGATGCAGGAAAACAAGAACCTTAATCCTGAACCCTGGATCAAGCGGAGATAGGACCCCGAATCTCCTGATTCGGAAATTAAAATAGGGTTGCTTCAAATGTCGTCGATACACTACACAAATAAGTCCAACCAATTTGGATTAGTTGATAGTTACACCTGATTTATTATAATTGACTTTCCAATAAAGGGAATAACCCTTTGCACACTCTCTTTATCAACCATTTACATCTTTTAAAAACCTTTAACGACGGTATAGGAGGATTTAGCGTCTTGCTATATACTTATCCGAACTATTTGTCGTTATAAGTTATTGTCCCATTTATTGCTTAATCAATAACCTGGTAATTATGCAAAAAATCCTGTTTACCTGTTTTGCTTTTTGTTTGATCTCATTTGTTTCCTTAGCTAATGAGAACATCTCGGCTATTAAAAACGCTGAAAATAAAAAGCATACAGAATATAAACGGGTAGTGGTGAAGAAAAAGAAAAAGTCAACAGTGAAAAAAGCAACCACAAAATCAAGGACTGCAAAAAAATCGGTTAAGAAATCAGTAACAAAAAAACAAGGGGTCAAAAAAACTGTAAAGGCAACTCCACAGGATGAATTTTCCCGCAATAAAGGAAAATTCGAATGGCCGATGGATGTGGTAAGTATCAAAACAGGATTTGGACCTTACGCGATTGGGGATAGCCGGATTATGGGGAATAATCCCGGACTTACACTGGAAGCCGCGGAAGGCGCCACGGTTAAAACTATTCATGAAGGGGTAGTAAAAGATCTCTTTAAGATTGAAGACTCCTGGGGGGTTATCATTCAGCATGGCAATTATTATACGGTATATGGGAATCTTTCTTCGGTAAATGTTTCAAAAGCCGATATTATCGAATCGGGAACCATTATCGGCAAAGCAGCCAGTAATAGCAACGGTAACTCCGAGTTGGAATTTCTCCTGATGAATAAGGAAAAAAATATTGATCCGGCACCCTGGATCAGGAAAAATTAGGACCCCGAATCTCCGATTCGGAAAAGTAAATAGTCAATGGGTGGAGTAGTGGGAGGGCTTATTTCTACTATCTATATTTCCTACTTCTATAAAAATCTATTGTATAAATCCTCATACACGGGTATCACCTTATCGATATCAAATTCTTCCGCTTGCGTGATCGCGTTTTCTTTAAATTGCTTTAGCTTTTTTTCATCCGATAATAACTGGATCGCCTTTTTACTCATCGTTTCAATATCACCTACATTTCCGAGGTAGCCGGTTTTTCCATCGATATTTATTTCGGGCAATCCACCCACATTGGTAGAAATAACGGGAACACCCGACGCCATTGCTTCCAATGCCGCCAATCCAAAACTCTCGTATTCGGAAGTAAGTAGAAACAAATCTGCAATGGCCAGAATATCTTCCATCTGTTCCTGGCGACCAACAAAACGCATATCATCACATAAATTAAGATCGCGACACATACTCTCAGCCATCTGGCGCTCGGGTCCATCACCCACAAACAATAATTTGCTGGGTACTTTTTTATTCAGCTCAGCGAAAATTTTTACAACATCACCCACTCTTTTAATTTTCCGGAAATTAGAAGCGTGCAACACGATCTTTTCTCCGTTGGGAGCAATGACTTTCCGGAATGCGTCGATTGGTTTTCGTCTAAACCGTTTTACATCCACGAAATTCTTGATGACCTGTATTTCTTTTTCGATCTTGAAATTGCGGTATGTTTCATCACGCAGGTTATCGGAAACAGCGGTGATCGCATCGCTTTCATTAATTGAAAAAGTGACTACCGGTGCAAAGGTTTTATCTTTTCCAACAAGCGTAATATCCGTTCCATGCAACGTAGTAATAACAGGGATTTTCTTGCCTTGCTTCTCTACTATTTTTTTAGCCATAAATGCGGCCGATGCATGCGGAATGGCATAATGTACATGTAACAGATCGAGATTATTATTCACGATTACATTTACCATCGTACTCGCTAATGCTGTTTCATAAGGTGGATAATCAAAAAGGGGATAGGTGGGGACCAATACTTCGTGATAAAATATATTCGCGTTAAACTCACTCAGCCTAACAGGTTGCTGGTAAGTGATAAAATGCACCTCGTGACCCTTATCGGCAAGCGCCTTTCCGAGTTCAGTTGCCAATACACCGCTGCCGCCAAAAGTGGGATAACATACAATGCCAATACGCATATCGTTGATAAATTAGGTGAGCGAAGGTAATTGAATTTTTTATTGCCGGTTTGCCGTTTATCGCAAGCTTTTCAACCCGTCAGATGCAAGTCGAAATTCTGCTTGTATCTGAAGGGTTGGAAACCTTAACTTTAGCCAAAATTAACATCCATGATGAGGAAATTGTTTTCAGCTTTGTTATTATTAAATGTATTGAACGCTTTTTCGCAAAAAGAAGACTCTTTATTAATCCGTAAGATAGCCGACGATATTTTAGAAAATGGGAAAGCATACGATAACCTTCGGGTATTGTGTAAAACGGTTGGAGGAAGAGTAGCGGGCTCACCACAAATGCATAAAGCAGAAGCATGGGGTGTAAAGGCGTTGCAGCAGTCAGGCGCGGATAAGGTTTGGTTGCAGGAATGTAAAGTGCCACATTGGGTACGTGGCGCTAAAGAAGAAGTTTATTTTACAGTGGCCGGCAAAAAAACCGTATTAGATGTACTGGCACTAGGTAATTCGTTGGGTAATGGCCCCAAGGGAATTTCTGCCCAGGTAATATTGATTAATAATTTTGATGAGCTCGAACAACGCAAAGATGAAATAAAAGGCAAGATTGTTTTTTATAACTATAAATTCAATAACAAATTTGTAAAGACTTTCCAGGCTTATGGAGATGCTGGCCGTTATCGCGGGCAAGGCCCCAGTCGAGCCGCTAAATATGGAGCAGTTGGCGTAATCGTCCGTTCCATGACGCATGCAGCGGATAATAATCCACATACCGGTGGAATGAATTACGATACGAACTTCGCGAAGATCCCCGCTGTTGCCGTAGGATTGAAAGATGCCGATAAGCTGGCAGCGGCTATAGAAAAAAATAAATCACTCACGGTTTTTTTGAAATCCAATGCGAAAATGCTTCCTGATGAAACAGGGCATAACGTTATTGGAGAGTTGATAGGTTCCGAATTTCCCGATGAGATTATTACCGTTGGAGGGCATCTCGATTCATGGGATCCGGCAGAAGGCGCGCATGACGACGGAGCGGGCTGTGTTCATTCCATAGAAGTTTTAAGAGTATTAAAAGCGATCGGGCATAAACCAAAACGCACGATTCGCATTGTTTTATTCGCGAATGAAGAAAATGGGTTGCGCGGTGGAAATAAATACGCGGAGGAGGCAAAAGCAAAAGGGGAGAAACATTATTTTGCGCTGGAAAGTGATGCTGGTGGTTTTACTCCACGTGGGTTTGGTTTCTCGATGAAACAGGAGCAATTGACTAAAGTTCAACAATGGGCCGACCTATTTAAACCCTATGGTGTGTTTGAATTAACTGCGGGTGGAGGCGGTGCCGATATTGGTCCGCTGAGCAGAACTTTTGGAACTCCGCTCGCCGGGCTTTCTCCCGATTCACAGCGCTATTTCGATATTCATCATGCCCGGAGTGATGTATTTGAAGCCGTTAATAAAAGAGAACTTGAACTCGGCGCGATTAATATGGCAGCATTGGTATATTTGATAGACAAATACGGTTTATAGGGGAAGCTGCTAGCTGTTAGCTTTTAGCTATTAGCTGCATGCTGTTTTTTGGAACATCACTAATTGCTAAAAGCTAATAACTAATAGCTATAAAATCAACTGCAATGAAAAAGTTTCTAATTTATTTTAGTGTAATCATCGTTATATCGCTCTCAATTTTCTTTTATTTCCGATACACTTATGTTTTTGGAGAAGGTACGAAGGCGGGTGAATTGAACTTTTTTGTAAAGAAAGGGTATGTATGGAAGACCTATGAAGGCAGATTAATACAAACCGGTTATAAATCAAAAGTAGCGGGTAGCATTCAATCGAATGAATTTGAATTTTCGGTGGTGGATGAAAAAGTAGCTGAAAAATTAATGGCTAATAGTGGAGCCGTTCTGGAGCTTCGTTATAAAGAATATCTCGGATCACTTCCCTGGAGGGGAATGAGTAAGTATATAGTGGATAGTGTGATTACGATAACTCGAATCAATACGGAGGAAAGGGGATTGAGATGAGAAGAATGTTTTTGGTTTGTAGTTTATGGTTTATCGTTGTTGAAATTCTCAAAACCGGATTGGAGGTAAATTACCTTTATGCGGGGTTGTTACACCTGAGAACGAAAAACGAAAAACAATAAACAATAAATCCAAAACCTAACCCGCCATCAAACAAAATATAACTGGTTGTTTATGTAAATCCGGCAACTTCTTTTTCCATTGCTCCATACTTTGTGTTTTGATGAATTCCTTGCTACCGGTAATATTAGCGGCGATACATAATCGCGTAGAAGGTTTACAAGTTTTTACCAACGACTCGAGCAGTTGATTATTCCGGTAGGGGGTTTCCATAAAGATCTGCGTACAATTCTTCCGGGCCGATTCATTCTCCATTTCCCGGATGGCCTTTATTTTTTCCGTGGTATCTATTGGCAAGTATCCAACAAACGTAAATAACTGTCCATTCATACCGCTTGCCATCAGGGCGAGTAATATGGAATTGGGCCCTACCAATGGCTTTATGGTTGCGCCGTTCGCATGCGCGATGGCAATCAGTTGTTGACCGGGATCGGCAACACCCGGACAACCCGCTTCACTGATGATACCGATATTCTTTCCTTCTTTCAGTTTATCCCTGAACGAGGTTCCGGTTGCTGGTAGTTTAATAGTGGTTTTATCAGCCACAAACCATTCGTAATTGTCGATCACCATTTCTTTCCAGATACTTTTTAAAAAGCGGCGGGCACTGCGTTCGTCTTCTACAAAAAATACCTGGCATTCTTTGACCGCGTCAATTATATAAGCGGGCAAACTCGCATGAGCGGTTTCGTCCAATAATGAAGGAATTAAATAAACTATCGGCATAAGAGGGTAGCCCCTACGGGGCATTAATAAATTTTTAATATGAATCTACAAACAGGTAGCCCCTACGGGGCAGCGAACATCAACCCCATCAATATTAACAAAATGAAATTTGTCACAAGTCATTTGCGCATTTTCATTAAGAAGAGATGGTATAAGATAAACGATAGACAAAATGTGATTGCGGATTTATGATGTATGAATTGTGATTTCTTAGAATTCGCAAGATACTATTGATTTCTAAAGTCTCTTTCACAAGAAGAAATCAAAAATCTACAATCCTAAATCACGAATTTCTTATTTCTCCTGGTGATACAAACTAATCGTAGCCGCCACTACCGCATAAGCCGGTGCCAGCGCCCAGCCCACAAAGGGAAGCAAATGCATCAGGTAAAATACCATTCCGTTTCCGATAGATAATCCTTTATGTTTCCCGATGAATTCGATGCTTTCGGAGGCTGTTAACTTGTGTCGTTCACAGCTATAGTCGAGCATCGAAAAGCCATAATAATAACATTCCACGAATAAGATAATCACGGGAGTTATCCAGCCTACAATGGGAAACAGGGAAAGGATGAGTAGCGAAAGAATATATACGGTTTGCCAAAGTGTATTCCGAACTGCCAGCTTTATTCCTCTTATCATATCTTTCCACAATTGCTTCCAACTGAAAATAAATTCTTTTCCTTCGATGATCGCTTCCGTACGCTCGCTCAGGTAAGCAAACAACGGCGAACCAATAATGAGGAAAATATATTTGAAGAGGGAGAAATAAAAGAAAACAAGGGTTAGTCGCACCATAATTTCACCCATTAAAAACAAAAAACTCAGCAGGGAATTTTGTTGCCGGTGCAGCCATTTTTCGATACCGATCAGATTGCTGAGGTAGGACACCGCACTATCACTCGATTTCCAGAAAAAATAGATACCCACAGAAAATAAGATCATGTAAAGGATACCGGGTATCAGGATCCATTTCCATAAGTTATGTTTGTTGATGAACTGGTGAGTCCGGAAATATGATTGGATGGCTATGACGATTTCTTTCAGCAAGGAGGAGCTTATTTATTGGTTTTTTTATTTTATTTGCTGGATAGATAGGATAAAATGGTTGAATACTCAAACATAACGAATATTCCTGTTGTGGAAACATTTCAAAAACTGGGTGTTGATTTTTACAACCACTCCAATGTAATAAAGGTTGCCAATGAATTATTGGGTAAGCTACTGGTAACCCGGTTTGATGGAAAACTGAGTTCAGGCAGGATTGTTGAAACCGAAGCTTATGCCGGTACTCTGGACCGGGCCTCACATGCCTGGAACGGTAGACGTACAGCCCGTACCGAGATAATGTATGGGGAGCCAGGGATAGCTTATGTATATCTCTGTTATGGGATACACCAAATGTTTAATGTGGTTACCAATAAAAAAGGAATTCCGCATGCAATATTAATAAGAGCCCTGGAACCAGTGGAGGGAATTGAGATCATGCTTCAAAGAACGAAGAAAAAGAAAGCGGATTATACATTAACCCGTGGCCCTGGCAATCTAACAAAAGCAATGGGCATTTTTACGCATCATACCGGTACGGGTTTAATGGGCGACGAATTGTTTATTGCCGATGATGGGTATAAGGTATCAAAAAAAGATATACTTGTAACGAGGCGTATTGGAGTAGATTATGCGGGAAGCGATGCGGAGCTCCCTTACCGGTTTATACTGAAGAATAATCCTTATGTTAGCATGATGAAGAAATCAAGTTGAAGCCGGGAAGGCGGGAAGACGTTTTAAGATAATAATAGAATAAAAAACTTCCCGTCTCACCGTCTTCCCTTTGGTCGCCGTAGGCTTGCCAAAGGCGATGTCGGCTAAAATTTGCCTGTAATATGTTCTACCAAAATAATTCTGCTTGAAATCGATAATTAAAAGTCAGCGCGATTGGATGGCCCTCGCTTTAGGAGTGGCTTTGTTCTTATTCATGTTATTGGTAAATCCCTTCCAGGTAGAATCCAAAGCAGTAAAAGTATTAGCGGTAGCCGCGTTAATGATTACCTGGTGGGTTACGGAAGCATTGCCGATGCCGGCGGTAGCGTTGTTGCCATTAGTTTTGTTTCCATTGATGAGTATCGCTCCCATCAAAGAAGTAGCCACCAGTTATGGCGATTCTGTTCTCTTCTTATTTATGGGAGGTTTTATGATCGGTCTTGCCATTGAAAAATGGAACCTGCATAAACGGATCGCACTCTCCATTGTAAATATTACCGGTACAAGTGGTAACCGTATCGTTCTTGGTTTTATTCTTGCCACCGGTTTTATCAGCATGTGGCTAAGCAATACTGCTACAACAATGATGATGTATCCCATCGCTGCTTCCGTTATTCATGTCGTTAATGAAAATCATAAAGGCAATGCTAATCTCAGCAATTTTGCGCTAACGATCATGTTGGCCATCGCCTATGCCTCAAATTTTGGTGGCATCGCAACAATAATAGGTACCCCGCCCAATGTTGCATTTGTAAGTTATATCCAGGAAAAATATCATTATACGGTTCAATTTGTGGATTGGTTCATAATCTGTGCTCCCTTAGCGATTATATTGTTGTTCGCTCTTTATGTTGTGATGACTAAATTTCTTTATCCGAACAAACTTTCTTCCGATCCGGCCACGAAAGAGCATATTCGGAATGAATTAAAACAAATGGGCCCGCTTTCAGGAGCAGAGAAAAGAGTATTACTGATTTTCTTATCTACAGCAACCTTATGGATAACAAAAGACCTGGTTAATTCAGTACTTGAAATAAAAGCAATCGTAAACCAGATTGGTGTTGTAAAGCTGGATGACGCTATGATTGCATTAATGGGGGCATTGGCACTATTCATTTGTCCAACCGGTAAAAGCAATATCCCGGCAAGTCGCAGAATTCTCGAATGGAGCGATACTACGAAAATGGCCTGGGGAATCCTGCTGCTGTTCGGCGGTGGTATTGCATTGGCATCCGCGCTTGAAAAAGCCGGGTTGATTCAGCAATTAGGAAAATGGATAGCTGATTTTTCCGGAACAGGTGGATTTATGCTGGTGTTGATGATCACCTTTATTTCCTTATTCATAAGCGAAATAATGAGCAATATCGCGCAGGTGATTGTTTTTTCTCCGGTTATCGCGGGTGTTGCCGACGCCATGGGCATCAATCCGTTGTTGTTAGGGATTCCGATGACCCTTGGAGCGAGTTGTGCCAGCATGATGCCAATGGGAACACCTCCCAACGCGATCGTATTCGCCAGTGGCCATATTAAGCTCAATCAAATGGTAAGAACAGGGTTTGTAATGAATATCATTTCAGTGATACTGATTGCGCTTTTCAGTTGGTTCCTTATTCCAATTTTAGTACCGGCTGTAAAATAAATTCTCATATTATCTGTTATTAGGATTGGTCCGGAACCCCGCTGAGTTTTTTTGTCATCTGATTGTCCTTACGCATATAACTAATTTCCATTATATTAGCATTCAGACTGACGAGACAATCGTTTAGGGTTGAAATTTTACCATTCAACCACTCTATAAGGTAATTCGTATTTTATAACCTTTTAATAGCAGCATTTTTCTAATGCAAAATGTCTTTTGCATAACATTGAGATTTATTCAATAACCAAATCTACGAACGCATGAAAAACATGTATGGATTCTGTGCCGGACTGCTTATGTTGTTTTCCCAGGCAGTATGGGCGCAAAACAAAGAGGTGACTGGAAAGGTCACCGATTCTAAAGAAGGAGCACCGCTCCCAGGCGTAACTATCAAACAAAAGAATGGAACTGCGAACACAATGTCCCAGGCCGACGGTACATTTAAATTGACCGTTCCGGCCAGTGCCACTATCCTGGTATTTAGTTATGTTGGTTACACCGATCAGGAAGTACCAATTGCCAATGTTATGACTGTGGCAATGGTTGTATCCAATAAAGCATTATCTGAAGTTGTAGTGGTGGGTTATGGAACCCGGATCAAGCGAGATGTATCTTCATCGATCTCAAAGGTCTCTTCTAAAGAGTTCCAGAATTTACCGCTGCCATCTTTTGAATCAGCTCTGCAGGGCCGTGCTTCAGGTGTATTTATAAACCAGGGAAGTGGTAAACTGGGGCAGGGATTAAAAATCCGTGTTCGCGGTATCTCATCCATTTCCGCCAGTCAGCAACCTTTTGTAGTGATTGATGGAATACCTGTCGTATCTCAATCATTAGGTAGTGCAACCGAAGATGACAATCCATTGGCTACAATAAACCCTGATGATATTGAATCTATCGAAGTTCTTAAAGACGCGGCTTCTGCAGCGATCTATGGTGCACGCGCTTCTAACGGAGTTCTGTTGATTACTACCAAATCTGGAAAAGTGGGAAGAACCCGTGTGAACCTTGGTTTTTTTGCCGGATGGAGCAAGCCTACTAAAAAACAAAGTTTCCTCAACTCAGCTCAATACAAAGAAATTTTTACGTATGCTGCCGAGAATTCCGATTTCGGGGCGTTAGACCCTGCTGAAGAATTCGAATTTGAAACCGGAACCGATGACTGGAACGGTAACGTGGATGATGATTGGGCAAGTGCAGCTTTCCAGGATGGAGGTGTTTCTCAGTATACCCTTTCAATTACAGGGGGCGATGCCAAAACAAAGTTCCTCATTAGTGGAGCATGGAATGATCAGAAGGGTATTATTCTCGGGAACCGTTTAGACAGAGGAAATGCACGTGTTAATCTCGATCATCAGGTAATGGCAAGGCTTAAAGTTGGATTGAACCTGACACTTACCAAAAGCCGCAACTATCGTGTGCCGAGCGATAACGCCTTTACCAATCCGTTGCAGCTTAACGCAATTCCACCGTTACAGCCGATGTATGGCCCCGACGGAAAGCCAAACCCCAACACATTATATTATAATAACCTGATTGATCAGGGTGCGACAAGTGATATAGCTACCACATTCCGCACCATCAGCAGTGCTTTTGCAGAAGTTACACTTACATCTGATCTGATGTTCAGGAGCCAGGTGGGAGTCGACTTTAACAACCTTCAGGAAGAACAATTCCTGGGAAAAGAAACACTGGATGGCGGACCAACCGGTCAGTCATTTAATAACCAGGTTACCTCTACAGTACTTACTGCTACCAATACGTTGAATTATCATAAAGCATTTAATGATAATCATGTTTTAGATGCGGTGGGTGGTATTGAATTTCAAAATGGAAAAACTACGGGTGCCAATGTAACGGGTATCGGTTTCCCAAGCGATCGTTTTACGAAGATTGCCAGTGCTGCCATTATTCAAGGTGGTTCATCAACTGAAACAAGATTTGCTTTTCTCTCTTATTTCGTAAAAGCCAATTATAAATTCCTTGACCGCTTTTTATTTGGTGCCAGCTTCCGTTTAGATGGATCCAGCCGATTTGGTGAAGACAACCGTTACGGATCTTTCCCTGCTGTATCTCTGGGTTGGATACTTACCGAAGAAGGGTTCCTCAAAAATTCTGATCTTATCAGCTTCCTGAAAGTTCGTACTAGTTATGGACGCACCGGTAATGCTGAAATCGGAAACTTTAGTTCCTTGTCGTTGTTCAGTGCATCTGCTTATGCAGATATCGCTGGTCTAATCGCTACTCAAATAGGTGTACCCGACCTGAGTTGGGAACAAACTGACCAGTTTGATGTGGGTGTAGACTTTGGGTTCTTAAATAACCGTATCTCCGGTGAGATCGATTATTTTAATAAAACAACAAATGATTTGTTGCTGAATGTTCCCCTTCCTTCCGCAAATGGATTTACTGCTATCACCAAAAACATTGGGGATATGGAAAACAAGGGCTGGGAATTTGTATTGAACGGAACGATCTTCCAGGGTGATTTTAAATGGACAGCATCAGTCAATCTTTCTACTTATAAAAACAAAGTAACCCGACTGGTTATACCTGTACCTCCTGGCACACGTACAATGGGCCGGCTTTCAGTGGGTCAGCCATTCGGACAGTTTTTTGGTTTGATGTATGCGGGTGTAGATCCTGCTAATGGAGATGCGCTTTATTATACAAAAGATAAAACAACCACCAATGATATTTCTTTAGCGAATGATACGATTGTGGGTGATCCAAACCCGGATTTCTATGGTGGATTTAATAACCATTTCTCCTATAAAGGATTTGATCTCGATATTCAGTGCCAGTTTGTAAGTGGTGGTGATATCTACAATATGGCTGGATTTTTCCAAAGCGTAAACGCTGATTATTTCGACAATCAAACAACTGATCAGATGGATTACTGGAAAGCTCCGGGACAGATAACCAATATCCCTGAACCAAGATTGTACAGTGGTAACGGTTCAATTAAATCTTCCCGTTGGGTACAGGATGGTTCTTATTTCAGGATTAAATCAATAAACTTTGGTTATAATTTCTCACGTAAAACGATCAGTCGTTTCAATATCGATAACGCCCGCATATATGTAGCGGGAACCAACGTACTAACTGTCACCAAATACAATGGATACGATCCTGAAGTTAACTCTGGCTTTGTAGGTAATCTTAACCTGGGTCATGATTTTTATACACCGCCCCAGGCAAGAACGATCAGTGTGGGAATTAATGTAGGATTCTAACCATTATTTAAATTATTATCAATATGAAACTAACAACTCTTTCCAAAATATTTTTGAGTGCAGCGTTAACCGTTTCGGTTTTTTCTGCATGCGATAAAAAACTCGATCTGGAGCCTCGGCAAAGTATTGATGCCAGTACGGCTATCCAAACTGCTGCGGATGTGGAAGCAGCTGTAGTTGGGGCTTATTCAGTGATGGGTGGGGGTGCATTGTATGGCTGTAACTTGCTGATGTACCCTGATATAATGGCTTCTTATTTTCCTAACACAGAACAATATGCTTCCTGGCGCGGAACGTTCACAGGTCCCCAGCAAATAGCACGGAAAACGATGAACCGCAATAACGGCGAAGCATCACGTGTGTGGACAGCCGCATACCTTGCTATTAATACAGCGAATATTGTTCTGGACAATCTGGATAAGGTGGATGATGCAGATCTGAAAGCACAATACGAAGGGGAAGCACTCTTCGTGAGAGGTATTATGCATTTTGAATTGGTGCGATATTATGGTTTACCCTGGGGTTTTGGAACAGCCAGCAGTAATCCCGGTGTAGTTATAAAAACTACCGTTACTAAAACTGAAGAGCAGGCAGCAGAAAAATTACCTCGTAATACTGTTGCAGAGGTTTATGCACAGGTAATTGCCGACCTGACTGCAGCTGCTAGTAAGTTGCCCGATGATAATGGAACAAGAGCCGATCGGTTTACGGCCCTTGCCTACCTCGCAAGGGTATTTGTACAGCAAAGTGATTATGTAAATGCACGTGATGTTGCGAATGCTGTGATTCAAAGTGGCAAATATGCAATGAATGCTTCTGTAAGAGCTGTATATGACAATAAGAACACAAACGAGTCGGTTTTTGAAATTCAGCAGAACGATCAGAATAATGCGGGTTCGGCGAACGATGGTATGGCAACTTTCTATTCTAGCATGCCTGGTATTGGTCGTGGCGATGTACGGATTGCTCCCTCATTTGTATCTACTAATTATAATGCCAGTGATCTACGGAGAGCAGAATGGTATTATATAGGTACTGGCGCCCGACCCGGTAATACTTATTGCAGCAAATGGAAATCATTCAGTCAGAACTTACCCGTTATTCGTATTGCTGAAATGTATCTTATCCGCGCTGAAATGAATATTCGACTAGGGACAGCTGTTGGAGATACCCCAGCTAATGACCTTGCAAAGGTTAGAAATCCGGTGCGTACCAACTTAGCTTCTATTGCAGCTCCAACATTAAATGATGTTTTACAGGAGCGTCTCATCGAACTTGCATTTGATGGAGTTCGTTTGCATGATATCAAACGTTTAAAACTATCATTCTCTGATTATACCTGGAGCGATGATATCCTGGTATGGCCAATCCCAAAAATTGAAATTGATGCAACAGAGGGTATTCTTACGCAGAATCCCGGCTATTGATAAAATTTGTTTTTTCTCGTTGGTTTGGTGAATCTTACTCCGGTCGAAAGGCCGGAGTATTTTTTTTGAACGCGAATAGGGACCCGAATACGAAACGCGAATAGGAACGCGAATACGAAACGCGAATAGGAACGCGAATAAGAAACGCGACTAGGGACGCGAATAAGAGACGCGAATAAGGAAGCGAATGAGCGCGAATAAGAAACGCGAATAGGAACACGAATAGAGACGGGAATGGGGAAGGCAGATGAATACAAATGAAGGCATCACTAATTAAGAAATTGAGACGTGTTTAAATGAATAATTTCCCGGAATTAAACATTATTTGTTGAGGATTACAACATTGTGGAAATTGAGACTGATAGTAACTTAATAAAATGATAGATGAGTTACTATTTAAAGAAGAATGTTATAGACTTATTGGGATATGTATGAAAATACATTCCATACTTGGACCTGGGTTTAAAGAAATTATATATAAAGATGCTTTAGAAGTAGAATTACAGCGAGAGAAAATTTCTTATTCCCGGGAAAAATCGTTCAGGGTACTATATGAAGGTGTAATTCTTCCAAGGCGATTTGCTGTTGATTTTATGGTGTTCGATTGCATAGTACTTGAAATAAAAGCCGCCTCATTTATCCATTCCGAGAACTTCCGGCAAACACTTAACTACCTCAAAGCTTCTGAAATCAAACTAGCAATCCTCATCAATTTTGGTGCTGCGCGATTAGAATTCCAAAGGATCGTATGTACAAAATGAAATTATTATTCCTAACCAAAATTGACATCAATATATAATCCTCTTTCGCGCCACAGATTAGCGTTCCTTATTAGCGTTCCTTATTAGCGTTTCTTATTAGCGTTCCTATTCGCGTTCCTATTCGCGTTCTCAAAAGCGAGGACAAGGCATTGCCTTATAACCCGGCGGACGCTTAATGAAGATGAGGGAAACTTCCAGGCCGCCGCGGCTCTGTGATGCTGTTTTTAAACTGGAGATATTTACATCGTAGGAGGCCCCTAAACGGAATCCATTGAATTCAAGACCTACATAGGGGATAATCGCATCGTTTACATTATTAAAGCGGGTCCAGATGCCGGCATAAAAATTAGAGGGATTATCAGGTTCGTCATTCAATGCAAAACCAATAGCACCACCCAGTACCATATTATTGGCACCAGCCTGGTGACTGTACAGCGAACTCAAATAAATGGTTCTTGTAGCATCTCCGAGCGGAATAGCACCACCTGCATGTACTGTATAACGCTGACTTAGCGTATAAAAAATATCTCCGGTAAATGATTCCTGTGGTTTATTAAGATGGTAGGCTGATGCTCCCAGATAGAAGTTATTATATCCATCTGTAGAACCGTTATATAAAAAGCCGGCACTTATATCGAAATAGGAAAGATTTAGTTCCTGACCATCTATTGTCAATTCTTCGGTTGGATTACTCCAGCCGCCAAATTGGTCCAGTTCATCTTCAAAATTGAGTTTGGTTCCATCCAGTCGTTTTGTATTATAAGTACCCTGGAAGCCAACGCCGATTTGATGAAGTCCATCTTCGTCCAATCCTTTGTGATAGGCGGTGGTTATTGAAATAAGATTGGTAGAAAGTATACCATTGGCTGTTTTATCTGTCATGGCCATTACACCCACCCCCCATGTATCGAGTTCAGAAATCTTCCCTCTTAAAATAGGAAAATCCACCGAAACAGTTGAGGTAATGAATGCTTTGCTGATAGAAGGCCATTGGTCGCGGTAATTGCCGGCAATACGAAAATCTCCATTAAATTTTCCGGTTAGCGCCGGGTTGAGAGTAAGCGGCGAAACGAAAAACTGAGAAAAATTCGGATCCTGGGCTTTTGAAGTGATCAGAACCAGGCTGGTTAGTATAAGTAAGCTAATTTTCCGCATCCACTTTGGTTGGTTCCTATTAGGACAAGCAAAATACAAAAAATGCTGAACGATGCCAGTGAATTATTCTTATTTTATTATTGTACGTAGAGAAAGATTAGCTGGTTTCTACATCTGAACTTTTGTTCCATAGGCCAGATCGCCGGCATCTCCCAGTCCGGGAACGATATATCCTTTGGCGGTTAGCTCTTCATCAATGGCTCCGCACCAGATAGTAGCATGAGGCTCTTCACGTTGTACATATTCAATACCTACTGTACAAGCAATGGCCACTACTACATGGATATGCGAGGGCCCGCCTTCTTCCCTTAAATAATGGATGGTTTTTACCAACGATGAACCGGTTGCCAACATAGGGTCAGAAACGATTACAACCCGGTTTTCGAGGTCGGGGCAGGAGATATAGTCGAGGCTGATTTCAAAAGACCCGTCCCGGTGATGTTTACGATAAGCAGAAATAAAGGCATTGTCGGCCTTATCGAAATAATTTAAAAGTCCCTGGTGCAGGGGTAGCCCGGCCCTCAAAATAGTGGCCAGTACCGGCTGTTCTTCTAAAACAGTACAGGACGAAATGCCAAGAGGCGTTTGAATTTCCCGGGTGGTGGTAGGAAGTCTTTTGCTGATCTCAAGGGCTGCTACTTCGCCAATCCGCTCAAGATTTCGACGGAAACGCATCCTGTCGGCTTGCAGTTCCACATCACGCATTTCGGCTACCCAATCGTTGAGTAGCGAATATTGCTCGCTTAAATTAATAACCATAGTGGCTTTTTTGGTTTATGAGAAGCAAACAGGAACTTTGATAGGCAAATCTATAATCTCAAATCTGTAATCTGAAAAATAAATAGTATGGTATACCGGGCAATGGGAATCATGAGCGGCAGTTCATTGGATGGATTGGATATGGCATTTATAGAATTCCAGGAAGTATCGGGTAAATGGACTCATACCGTGAAAGCAGCAGCTTGTTATACGTACAGTAATGAATGGACAGAAAAACTACGAAACGCAACTTCGTTGGATGCATTACAATACCAGTTGCTGCACACAGAATATGGTCATTATATTGGGGAACAGGTAAATCGATTTATTCAAGAGTATGAGTTGCAGTACCAGGTACAACTGATTGCATCACATGGGCACACTACCTTTCATATTCCCGCTCAGAAGATGACCGCTCAATTAGGAGATGGATCTGCCATCGCCGCTACCACGGGGATTAATGTGGTGAGTGATCTTCGGGCAATGGATATTGCATTGGGTGGACAAGGGGCACCCATTGTACCCATTGGTGAAAAGTTATTATGGCCCGATTATAATCTTTTACTCAACCTGGGTGGTATCGCCAATCTTTCTTTTAATAATGCTGATAAATACATCGCGTTTGATATTTGTCCGGCCAACCGCGTTCTAAATATGCTGGCGCATGAAGCAGATAAAAAATTTGATGAGGGTGGAGCAATGGCAAGAAAAGGTTCTGTACAAAATGCACTGCTTGGTAATCTCAACGAACTGGATTATTATAAACAACCATACCCGAAATCCTTAGCGAATGATTTTGGAACCGAGATATTGTATAGCATGATTCAGGACGCTAAGTATGAATTACAGGACGCACTCCGAACTTACACAGAACATATCGCAATCCAAATCAGTAATGCTATCAAACTCGCAGCCTCTGACTCCGAACTACCGACTCAAGACTCCCGACTACTCATAACCGGGGGAGGAGCGCATAATACTTTTCTGATCGAACGATTGAAGGAATTAATAAACGACCAGAACATAGAAATAATAATTCCCGATAATGAATTAATCGATTATAAGGAAGCAATCGTTATGGCGCTGATTGGAGTATTACGCTGGCGCGAAGAAAATAATGTGATTGCATCCGTTACCGGCGCTTCGAGAAATAGTATTGGGGGAGCGGTGTGGATGGGGCAAGAAGCTTAGAGAAATGTAAAATGAAAAATATAAAATGAAGAATGTAAAAGGGTACTTAGGCGCAGTACTTAAATTTATATTTAGCACCCCTGCTTTTTATTAATTAGAGAGTTACTTACAAATAATACTCTTCGAATAAAGACCCTTTTACATTTTATATTTTACATTCTACATTTTACATTCACCTGGGCACAGGTGCCGGGCCCTCCGGCAACATCGCCTTCCAAACCTCTTTTCCTTTACGTTGCTCAAATTCCTTTCGGATATCTTTTCTTAACTGTTCATTTTCGAAAAGATCAACCATTGTTGTGCCCAACGATTTGGCGGCAAACAACATTCCTTTATGACCAATACTCATTCCGCCACAGGCAACCACTACCCATGAGTGCCAGGGCGATTTATCGGGAGCCGTTACTGCCATTAGCGAAATTTCAGGTACAATAAAACTCACATCGCCAACATCACTGGAACCCCCATCGGGATCCGGTTTTGTTTGTTCAAGCGGTTTAATGTTTCCATTTATTCCCAATTGTTCATTACCATATTCTTTCATAATCGCGTTAGCAAAATCGATCTCTTCCTTAGTATATTGTATCGGCCCTACCAATTGCATATTGGTATGTAATACTTTCGCCCCGCTTTCATTAATCAGGATTTCATACAATCCATTATTCAATTTCATATCCATTTCTACACCAGCCATTAACGCAGCGCCCTTTGCAATATCACGAACACGTTCTTCAACAATCGCCACGCCGCTGCGTTTGGAATCGCGTATCCAAATCCATACACTGGCTTCTTCCGGAATTACATTGGGTATATTACCGGCTTGCTTATATACATAATGAATGCGAACACTTGGTTTAATATGTTCCCGCAGAAAATTTACTCCGATATTAAAAAGCTCAGCGGCATCGAGGGCACTTTTACCGTTCCAGGGATCTGATGCGGCATGGGCGCTCTTGCCTTTGAAACTAACCGTATAATCAATTACGGCTTGTGAACTTTGCATATTGGCGAGGTTTTCATAAGCGGGGTGCCAATCCAAACAAACATCCAGATCATTGAATACACCAGCTCTTGCCATATATACTTTACCAGCAAGATCTTCTTCCGCCGGTGTTCCGTAAAAACGAATCGTACCTTTTAATTTGCCCGCTGCCATTAATTCTTTGATGGCAACTGCGGCACCCAAACTTCCTGCACCAAACATGTTATGACCGCAACCATGACCAGCGGCCCCTTCCTTCAATGCCTCTCTTTTTGTTTGTGCTTTTTGAGATAGGCCTGGTAATGCATCAAATTCTCCCAATATTCCGATAATCGGTTTACCACTTCCATATTCCGCAATGAAAGCAGTAGGAATATCAGCTATATTTCTTTGTACCCGGAATCCCTGCGCTTCGGCATAATCTGATAATACGTTAGCGGATTGTTTTTCTTGCATCGCTATTTCCGCAAAGGCCCATACCTGGTCGCTGAGTTTGATCAACTCTTCCTGGTGCTTGCTCACTGAATTTAAAACGGCTTGTTTGTTTGCCGCAGTGGGAAGCGTTTTTTGAGCAAAGACGTTAACGCAAGAGAAAGATAGTAACAGCAGGAAGCTGAGTTTTGGCATGGGGAGTAATTTGAAACAATTTAGGTATTTCAAAGGACGATTAGAATACAAAGACATGAAATGAAAAAACCAAAGTTTCAGAAACGGAACTTTTTTAGGACTTTGTGTCAACGTAAACTTTGTTTCGTAAATTCAGTTAATGGACAAGACCATTATATGTAAAAACTGCAATCACAAGTTTCAAGGTAACTTTTGTAACAATTGTGGACAGGCTGCCGATACTCACAAATTGAGCCTACATTATATCTGGCATGATTTACAACATGGACTTTTTCACTTTGACAATGGTATTTTTTTCACCATTAAGCAACTACTTACAAGGCCAGGACATTCTATAAGAGAATTTGTCAATGGAAAAAGAGTCAGGCATTTTAAACCTTTGTCATTTGTAGTTATAGTGGCAACATTCTATGGACTGCTTTCTCATTACTTTCTTAATAACTCATTTGATTCAGTACCCATTCACAAAACAAAAGACATAATAGGCGCTTATGAAACGATAAGCCGTTGGAGCCTAAGCCATCTCGCTTACTCCACATTAATATTAATTCTAACTACGACGGTTGCCTCCTATCTGATCTTTAAAAAACAAGGGTACAATATAGTAGAACATTTGATACTAAACACCTTCTATAGAGGCTTAACCTTAGTAATTGCTCTAATGTTGTTTCCTGTACTATACTTTCTACAAAAAGGCGGTGGAGAAAGCTTACAGGTTTATGGAGTGATTTTTCAATTTTTAGACATTATTTTGATGTACCTGTGTTATTATCAATTTTTCAATAAACTGACTAAAATGCAATCATTAGGCCTCACGTTACTTACCTATTTATTTATGGCAATAATTAATATGGTACTTGGATATTTAGCAGGAGTTATTGTTAGTTCCGCTTAATTATCTCCGAACTCCAGTCTCCCGACTCAATCCTCAAATCCCCAACACCTGCTTCAATTTTTGATATCCGGCTTTACTCACACTCACTCTACCGCCGCTTTTGAGTATGGCGATATGGTTATCTTTTTCATACGGGTCAATACGCGTGATCTGCTGAATGTTTACAATGCAGGAGCGATGCGTGCGCACAAATAAGTTCTTATCGAGCGATTGCTCAAAATGGCTCATGGTTTTATTTTTCAGAAACGAGCCTTCTTTGGTAAAGATCTTTACATAATCATCAGCGGCTTCCAGATAATATACATCTTCCACCGGTATGATCTTTATTTTACTACCATTCTTTACAACGATACGTTGATTTTGAGGGGCTGTCTGCGACGCAGCTTCCAGCAGCGGTTCACTGATTTTTGAAACCGGTGAAATGCTTCGCTGTTCCATCATTTTTTGAACCGCTTTATCAAAACGTTCCTGGCTAAACGGTTTTAGAAGATAGTCAATCGCGTGGCTTTCGAAAGCTTTAATAGCGTATTCATCAAAAGCGGTAGTAAAAATTACAGCGGGCGGTTGATCGATCAGTTCCAGCATTTCAAATCCATTGATCTTCGGCATTTGAATATCGAGAAAAATCAGGTCCGGTTGATATTGCTGAATCGCTTTCAATCCTTCAAAACCATCATTGCATTCCTGTAAAAGTTCTATGTCCTTGTGTTTTTGCAGGTATTCCTTTACAATCATTCTTGCCAACGGTTCATCATCTATGATCAGCGCTTTTATCATGGCTGTGGAATTTTTATAGTGGTAGTAAAGATATTATTAATGGCGCTGGTAGTTAGCAGGTCATTACGACCATATAAAAGGTAGAGCCTTCTTTGCACTGAACTCAGGCCAAAACCAGTACCCTGCCCTGGACGCGAGGTTTCTTCATCAAATGGATTTTGTACCGCGACCAGCAAATAATTATGTTCTCTTTTCGCATCGATAGAAATTGTAACAGCTTCTGTAGTATCGTACAATCCAAACTTGATGGCATTTTCAACCAAGGGTTGTAACAGCATCGCCGGTAATTGCATAGTATCTGTTTCCGGACTGGAATTGATTTCAGTAGTTAAGCGATGGCCAAAACGAACTTTTTCTATTTCGAGATAAAGATTGAGATATTGTAACTCTTCTTTCCAGCTGATCTGTTGATGATCTTCCTTTTTTAAGGTACCCCGTAAAAAATCGGATAGCTGTTGTATCATTTTGCGGGCCTCTTGTGGCTGACTACCAGCCAACGCGCTGATGGAGTTCAAACTATTGAATAAAAAATGAGGCTGCAGTTGCTGGCGGAGTTTGAATAGTTCCGCTTCTTTAGCGAGTTTTTCGGCATCCAGCTTGCGTTGTTCATTCTCTTTTTGTTCTTCCTGGTTATACCATAAGGTGCTGATCAATGCCGCGCAGCTTGTTATTAATAGCGCGATATCAAAACGGACAGGCATTGACTGTTCAAGAAATGAAGCATAAGATTCGTTCTCATGAAATATTGCTCCCAATCCAAATCGAATCACCGCGCTCCATAAGCCACTCACCGCCAAACACATTACCAGTAAGTGAATAAACTTGCCCTTTTTAGGATTATAAAAACGAAGATTGGTCATTACCAGCAAACAGGTAGTAAGTAAAAGACCATTTGTTACTACCGTATCCGTCAATGCATATAACCAATCGAGTTGCCAGTCCACATGCAGCATCTTGAAATACATAGCCGACCATATCAGCCAGCTGATGGAAAAGATAAAACGATTTTTAGTGGTTGTTAGCGGAGTCGAAGACACGGTACTTTTTTATAAAAGTTGTAATAATTGATGTGTTGTTTTATGACGGATATGAGCGGCTTTTTTATGAATGATATCAATGTAATGATCGGGTTGGTCGTTTTCACGGATCGTGGAATAAAGCTCTGCTCCATCGATCAGGTCCGATATCTTGTACAGCTCCGCTACATTTATAAATTGCCAGCAAACGGTTTGTTGTTTGGTATTCAGAAAACAATCTTCTTCATCGCGACCGATAGACTGCGCTTTGGCAAAAGCTTCTTCTTCATTTCGGGCATATACGAGGCGCAATTGTTCATCAAATTGCGCAGTATGTTCTCCATCCCCACAAAGGATACGATAAACTATTTTAGCGAGATACCAGTTCATAACAGTAGGTTTAATGATTATATTTTTTTCAGGAGCAGCTTTTTACTATTTTTCACCCACTCACCATTCACTATTCACTACTCACTCTTCTATAACATTTGAGCGAATGATTATCGGACATTAATAACTTTTAATTTCTATTCCGCCGAACATTACGAAACCTTTCAGTACCACTATTTTTTCCGGTATTGGAATAGCTACCGGTTGTGGTCTTTTATCTTCAATACCTCCGAAAATAGCTACTGCTTCATTGTGTATGGTCCAGTCGGCAGGAATGATCAATTTGGCGCCTCCGAATATTTGCACTGATTCAATCTCAATTTGCGGGGTTTGAAAGTTTGCCTGCGACAGGTTCACTTCCGCGCCACCAAAAACACTCACGATCTCTCCTCCTCTGAAATTTTTCGAGTAAATGTTTTTCTTCACTGCTCCAAATACTGCCGCAATGTCCAATACTTCTTCGCCGGTTAATGTGGGGCCGGAATAAGCAGGAGTAAATGCTGATGTAGATGAAGGGGTTTCTGTTGTACCAGTAGTTGTAAACGACGGATTGGAACTATCTGGCGAAGCATTGGGTAGGGTTTCTTCGGGCTTGTCGCCACAGAAAAAACCCTTTGACTTTGGACGGAAAATGAGGTAGGCTCCCAATACAATCAGTGCCGATGGCCAGAACATTCTGCGCAGGGAACGATCGATTACGAAGTAACTCTCAATAAGAAAAAAACTACCCAGCAATATCATTACTAACCAGGCACCTCCACGGAACTGGCTGCGCAAACCAATAAAAACACCAATAGCAATCATCAACATTTGCCAGGAAAATAACCAGTCGAGGTCAATTATATACGCCTTCGCTAAGGCGGCAACACCTACCAATAAAATAAAAGCGCCTGCCCATACATGGCCCTTGCCATCCATCTTTCGACCCATCTCCCGGCGCACTTTTCTTCTGAGTTCTCTTTTATCGTTCATATAGCTTTATTTTAAACCAAAACTAAGCGACCAAAGCACCCTTGCCAATGGGGATTGGGTAATAAGTGGTAGAAAGTCGGTAAAAGGGAGGAAATGGACGGTGAAAGAGAGTTTGAAGATTAAGGTTTGTGGGTCGAAGTTTGAGGTTTGAAGTTTGAGGTTTGAAGTTGCCGTACTTCGAAGATGCATTTCAAGATGAAATCAACTTAAGAAATTGAGGTTGGTTACATATAATAAGTCACTTTGAATAGAAGAACTTCAAACTTCAAACCTCAAACTTTCTTCAATTCCTCTGCTGTGAGAGTCTACTGCGTATCCTGCTTAATGTTTCTAGAGTCATCCCAAGGTAAGAAGCGACGAACTTAAGAGGGATCCGGTTCAGCAAATTGCTTTTTGTATTGATGAAACGGTGGTATTTAGCGGTGGCATCGGTGAGGCGACAGATATATGCCCGTTCTTCCGCATCCTGGTAATATTTCTCCAAAATGATGCGTGCTACGATATTCATTTCCGGGAAATGTTCATAGGTATAAAGCATATCGTTGCGGTGAACAGAAATAAGTATACAATCTTCTAACGCTTCAATATTTTCAATACTGGGTATCTGTTGGTAATAACTGGAAATAGAAGTTACGATCTCTGCTTCTGCTGTGATCCAGGTGGTTATATCTTTGTTCTCCTGTTTTACATAACCCCGGAGTACTCCCTTGCTTACAAAATAAATATGATCGCAATGCTGACCACTCGTTACCAATAAGGTGCCTTTGGAAACCTGCACCAATTGAAGTTTCTCCTGTATATAAGCAGTTGCTCCGGCGCTTAGCGGGTGTACAGCATTAAGTACATTGAATAATGAGCCTGCTGCTTCAGCAAAATAATTGTTTGATTGTGCCATATTTTGTAGGACGGATAAGGTAGCAGGTTAACGGAGTGTTGCAAATATACAGTTTCCAACGATGCTGATTTCATGCCTTCGTAAGAAATTTGAAACTGTCACCGTCAAAAAGGCCCTTATCACTTAGTTTCAAATGAGGGATTACCAATAAGGCCATAAAAGAAAGCGTCATAAAAGGAGCGGAAAGTGTTGCCCCCAACGATTTGGCCATCGCGTCGATAGCCGTATAAGCTTCTGCAACTTTATATCCATCTTCACGGCTCATCAAACCAGCCACCGGAAGTGCCAGCACCCTATTCGTTTGATCGCTTACGCAACTTATTCCACCTTTTTCGGCAATCACCAGATTAACCGCCTGGCAAATACTTTCATCATCAACTCCTATTGCAACAATATTATGACTATCGTGCGCAACAGAGGACGCGATGGCCCCGCTTTTCAATCCGAAATTTTTAATGAATGCTTTTGCAACAGGAGCGTTTTTATATCTATTGACTACTACAATTTTTAACAGATCGTCTTTTGTATTTGTACTAAGAACAGCTTCACCTGTTTCAATTTCCGCCTCAATTTTATTAGTGATTAATTGTCCATCGAGCGCTTCGATTACCTGTATGGTGAAGGGTGAGTGGTGAGTAGTGAGAGATGAATCGTGAGTGGTGAGTGGTGAGTCGTGAGTGAGTCCCTGTTCGTCGATACCGTTTTTTGCTTTTGACCTTTCGCTTTTGACAAAAGAATAAACAAAATCTGCTGGTATCTTCTTCTCGCATGAAAAATTATTAACTGTCTTTGACTCCGAACTCCCGACTCCCCCCTTCGCTAAAGCTACGGGGGGCAGGCCCGACTTCTGACTACTCCCGGACTCCGGACTAATTAATGTTTTCCCATTCTCTGCGACCAATTCTCCATTAATATATGTCTTTAATACTTCAAATGATTGAAGGTCTTTTACTATTATATAATCTGCAAAATCACCCACCCGTAATAAACCGACTGGTAACTTATAATGCAATACCGGGTTTACACAAGCGGCTTTTAAAACATTGAATTTATCTATGCCTTTAGCGATGGCTCGTTGGCATAATTGGTTAATGTGTCCATTTACAAGGCTATCAGGGTGTTTATCATCACTACAGAACATCATGGCATCGGGATAATCATTCAAGAGTTCTATTAATGCCTCAAAATTTTTCGCGGCACTTCCTTCACGGATTAGAATCTTCATCCCGCGTTGTAGTTTATCGAGTGCTTCTTCACTGGTAAAACATTCATGATCGGTGGAGATTCCCGCATCAATATATTGTTGCGCCTGTTCTCCCCGCAAACCAGGCGCGTGCCCATCAATCGGTTTACCCTGGCGATGCGCTGCGGCAATTTTTTTCAATACCTCTTCATCTTTATAAAGTACACCGGGAAAATTCATCATTTCACTCAGGTAAAGGATATCGTCTCTTTGCAGTAAGTTGTCGACATCAGCAGAATTAAGTTCTGCTCCCGCGGTTTCAAAAATCGTAGCCGGCACACAACTGGGTGCGCCGAAATTGAATTTGAAGGGAACGGTCCGTCCGTTTTCAATCATATATTCTACACCTTCCAATCCGCATACGTTAGCAATTTCGTGCGGATCGCTTACAGTAGCTATGGTGCCATGTACCACCGCCAGTCGGGCAAATTCGGAAGGAATCAGCATTGAACTTTCAATATGCACATGGGCATCTACAAAACCAGGCATAATATAAGGTAACTGGGTACCGTCATCCGGCACCGGCGTAATGCTATTTATCCTGCCATTTAAAATTTCTACCCGTGCCGGGAAAACCTTTTGCTGAAAAATATCGACTAGTATACCAGTAATATTTTGATTTTTTATACGACTCATAAGGACTATCGATTCAGTTAAACGGAAATTTACCGGTAAAAATAAGTAAGGTGAAAGGTTCTGCTTCCTAAATTTGGAGATCAAATAAAAAAAATTATGAGAATTATTATTAGTTTTCTGCTACTCGGTACACTGGTATCTGCTGCTACGGCCCAAACCGCTGATGATGTAATTGGAAAATATGTAGATGCAATGGGTGGGATAGAAAAGCTAAAATCTATTAAATCACTATACACGGAAGGAGTAGCAGTTTCACCCAATGGAGCTGAAATAACAACTAAAACCTATAAAGTACAGGATAAACTATACCGACAGGATATTGATTTCGGAATGGGTTCTTTTTCGATGATCGTTACTGATAAAGAAGGCTGGTTCTCTAATCCCCGGAATGGCGGAGCATTTGAACCTTTAACCGCGGAGGCAATATCGTCGCAGCAGCACGAGCTTGATTGCGCGGGTCCATTAGTGGACTATGCTTCCAAGGGACATAAAGCGGAGTTGCTCGGTCAGGAAACAATTGATGGTAAGGAATGTTATAATGTTAAACTTACCCTCAAATCGGGTCGGGCGATAAATTATTATATCGATAACAAGAATTGGTATATTATCCGTACCTCTGCGAAAGGAGGAGGTGGAATGATGGGAGGCGGTGGTGGTGGAAACCGGCAGGGGGCTGGTGAAGTTGAATTAAAGACTAATTTTTCTGATTTTAAAAAGACTGCCGACGGTTTTGTATTTCCCATGACTATTACAAGAGCAGGAATGGGTGGCCAAAACATGAATACAAACATTGAAAAGGTGGAAGTAAATAAACCGGTTGATCCGAAATTGTATAAGCCAGAATAAAATGAGATTTCGTGCCGCATTATTTATCCAATATCCATCCATCCTTCATTATCCGTGCCTTATTCAAAAAATTTCAAACAATAAAATTTTCTAAAAAATGAAACATTTGCGCATTGCTCTATTCACCCTAGCTTCTTTTATTGCATTCAATGCAAGTGCCCAGACAGTTGATGAAATTATCGACAAACATATTGAAGCATTAGGTGGTAAAGAAAAACTGAGTACCCTAAAAAGCCTTCGCATGGAAACTAATCTAAGTGTGCAGGGAATGGATATACCCGTTATACAAACAAGAGTACATAATGTGGGTCAGCGGGTTGATATTTCAGCCATGGGTATGGAAGGCTTTGTGATTACTACACCCACAGCTGGTTGGACTTTCATGCCGTTTATGGGTCAATCAGCCGCGGAAGCCATGCCCGAGGACCAGGTGAAGGAAAGCGTTGATGAATTGGATCTTCAGGGTTCTTTACTTAACTACAAAGAGAAAGGACATACCGTTGAACTGGTGGGAAAAGAAGCAGTGGACGGAACCGAGTGTTTCAAAATAAAACTCACCACAAAGGGCGGTAAAGCTCGTACGTTTTTTATAGATCCCAAGAATTACTACATCATCCGCACCGTGGCTAAAGCAACCGTGAACGGACAAGAGCAGGAAGTTACCATTAACTTTGCTGACTTCAAGAAAACAGAAGAGGGCTATGTATTTCCTCATAGCATTGGTGGCGCATTCGGACAGGGCGATATGACGGTTACTAAGATCGAAGTCAACAAACCAGTAGATGAAAAGATATTCAAAGTAAACTGATGATTAATTAGTGTATATAAAAACCCGGTATGTTTACACACCGGGTTTTTATTTTTATAAGGGTACCCTCAAACTATCAATTTATGAGAAAGATCCTGTTAGCATCATTCTTGCTTGGAATTTCCAGCTTGTTAAGTGCGCAAACTGCAATCAACTCCGCAACTTTTGGAATGATGGAAGCCCGTCATATTGGCCCAGGTACCATGAGCGGTCGCATTACAGCTATTGAAGGAGTAAATGAAGATGGTAAAACAATCTATGTGGGTACCGCTGGTGGAGGAATTTGGAAATCGGTCAATGCAGGCGCTTCATTTAAATCTGTTTTTGATAAGTATTGTCAATCCATCGGCGCGCTCGCAATTGATCAGAAGAATAACAAAACAGTATATGCAGGAACCGGCGAAAGCAATATGCGCAACTCTGTTTCTATCGGGGATGGTTTGTATAAAACAACAGATGGAGGTGATAACTGGGTTAAACTTGGGTTAGATAGTACGGAGCATATCGCCCGTATAATAATAGATCCTAAAAATTCCAGCAATATATATGTTGCGGTGCCCGGACCTTTATGGAGTGATAGTAAACATCGCGGATTATATAAAAGTACCGATGCGGGTAAAACATGGTCAAATATTTTATACATCAGCGAAAAAGCAGGTTGCGCGGAAGTGGCAGTTGATCCGCAGAATCCAGCTATCGTTTACGCGTCTACCTGGGAATTTCGTCGTCTTCCATATTTATTCAGTTCCGGTGGAACCGGCAGCGGCATGTATAAAAGCATTGATGGCGGTAAAACCTGGAAAGAGCTGACCAATGGATTGCCCGCAAAACCATTTGGACGGATCGCATTCGCCCTGGCTCCCAGTGCACCCAGTAATATGGTTGCTATTGTTGAATCCAATGAAACAGGCTTATATATTAGTGCAGATGGTGGCGAAAGCTGGAAAAAGCAAAGTGCGGTAATGAATGTGGTGGCCCGTCCTTTTTATTTCAGTACCATCGTTATTGATCCTAAAGATCCTAAAAGGGTTTATCGTCCGGCTTATACATTTTCTTATTCGGTGGATGGGGGTTACTCTTTTGCATCAGCCAGTTCAGAAGGAGTTGCAGTACATGCTGATCATCACGCGCTCTGGATAAATCCAAACAATACCAATCAGCTCTACCTGGGTACCGATGGAGGAGTTTATTATAGCCTTGATAAAGGGGCTACCTGGTTCTTCGCGCAGAATTTACCGGTCGCTCAGTTTTATCATGTGGCTACTGATTTAAAAACACCCTACAATATTATGGGTGGCCTGCAAGATAATGGGAGTTGGATTGCACCGTCTGCTGCACCAGGCGGACTTAATAATTCGCATTGGTTAACGATCAATGGCGGGGATGGATTTTGGGTGGTACCCGATAAACTGGATCCGGATATAGTCTATGCAGAGTCGCAGGGAGGCAATGCCAATCGTATCAATATAAAAACTACGAAAGCGGTCGGAATAAAACCACAACAGGTAACTGGGGAAGAAGAGTTGCGATGGAACTGGAACACCCCTTTGGTTACTGGAAACGCTGGTAAAAAGAATTTGTACATGGGAGCTCAGTATTTGTATAAGTCAACCGATCAGGGAAGAAACTGGACAAGAATATCGCCCGATCTTACAACAAATGATAAAAAGAAACAAGAGCAGGAAAACAGCGGTGGGCTTAGTGCTGATAATACTTCTGCCGAAAATCATTGTACCATTTTCGCGATTGCAGAATCACCCATCGATGAAAATATCATTTGGGTGGGAACAGATGATGGAAATGTTCAGGTAACTACAGACGCGGGTAAAACCTGGAATAATGTTTCAAAAAATTATGTGTCCACCAGAATACCCCCTCAAACCTGGGTAAGCAGTATTGAACCTTCACAGTTTGATAAGAATATAGTATATGTCTCATTCGACAATCACATGTATGGAGATCATAAAACGTATGTTGCTAAATCAACTGATATGGGTAAAACATGGTTGATGTTTACCAGCACTGAGTTCACTGGTTTTGCGCATAAGGTCAAAGAAGATAATGTTAATAAGGATCTTTTATTCATAGGTACTGAAATGGGTTTATTTGCTTCTGTGGATGCGGGTACAAATTGGTTCCGGATGAAGAATAAGATTCCTGATTATTCTCTTGTAAGAGACATACAGGTTCACCCGGTTACGAACGATCTTCTACTGGCTACCCATGGACGTGGTATTATTGTGGTAGATGATATTTCCCCGATGCGCAAATTAGGTCCGGAGATCGCCGCTAAAGATGTATATATTTTCCCGAACAACCCCATTAAATTAACAAGCGGACAGTTTGGAGGAGGTGCATTGGGTGCGGATGGTGGCTGGCAGGCTGGTAACCCTCCTTCTGTTCCCCCTATTCAATACTATTTAAAGGATAGAATCAGCACCGGAAAAATTACAGTAGAAATTTATGATGCGACGGGAAAATTAGTGCAGTCTATGAACGGTAGCAACCGCATGGGTATAAATAAAGTCTATTGGAATCTTCGTACCAAACCCCCAAAAACAGCCAGTGGTGGAACCAAGGTTGATTATGGCGGATTCATTGCCCCGATGGTATTACCCGGCGACTATACCGTGAAGCTGAAGATCGGTGATAAAGAATATCCATCCGTCATAAAACTATTGCATAACGATGCCAACAAGGATTTTACGTTGGAAGACAGGCAACAGCAGTTCCATACGGCCATGGAATTGTATGCCTTGCATGAGCAATTAGCCAAAACAGTAGATGATATCAATAACAAACAAAAAATTCTGAAAGAGAATATAGAGAAGGTGAAGAACAAGAAAGTTAAAAAATTATTGGAAGAATACCTGCTGCAGCTTGAAACGCTTAGGGCAGAATGTCTCGCTACAAAGCAAAAATCCCTGTTTGCCGATGAAGAAAGACTGCGCGAACGGATTACCCAAATCTATTCATCGATCGCAATGCAGGAAGCGGCACCGGGCAATTTGCAATTGCAGCGGGTAGAAACGTTGAAAGTTGAATTGGCAAAAGCAGAACAAACCAACAACACCCTCACTGCAAAATATTATAACAAAGTAAAAGAGGCATTGATAAAAGAAGGATTACTGAAAGCGGAGAAGCCGCTGTTGGAGAATAAAACAGGTAAATAGCCTCCATCCCTAAAGAGGAGTTGGTAAGAATCTAAGTAGTTGTATCATTTTATTTTCTTGGATTAACAGTTTAAATTTTTTGCGCTGCTGCCCGCTACCCGCCAGCTGGCGGGGATGGGGCGAGGGTCTGGCAATAAAAAAATCTTGAAAATAGTTAGGCAAACAAGTACTTCTATTTCAAGAATTTTAAAATAGGCCCTTTTGTAAACATTCATTATTCTTCATTTTCTCAGTAACCGTTCTACTTCATTTTTATACAATCTGCCGATGGGGATTTTATGCATTCCGATCATGAGGTGACCCGGAGTAAAAGAATTTATTTTGTCGATAGTAGCTATAAAAGAACGATGAACGCGGAGAAACTGATGAGGAGATAATAGTTTCTCCATCGCGCTGATGGATTGCTTTACTACAAGTGTATTATTGTTTTCAAGATATAGTTTCACATATTCTTTCCGGCTTTCGATGAATAAGATATCATGTATTAATACCTTCACCATTTCTTTTTCAACTTTCAGGTAAAGAAAGGCTTCTTTATTTTCTTTGTATTCATTGTTTGATAAAGGCGAATTACCCTCTATGCTTAATAGTTTGCTTGCTTTGGCAACGGCTTTCAAAAACCGGTTTAAAGAAACCGGTTTTAAGAGGTAGTCAACAACATCCAGTTCAAACCCGTCCAGCGCGTAATCGCGATAAGCGGTTACAAAAATTACTTTAGGTGGATTGGGGAGGGTACGTATAAAATCAGTGCCGATTAGCTTTGGCATCTTTATATCAAGAAAGATAAGGTCAATCTTTTGCTGTTGTAATACGGTAAATGCTTCAATGGCGCTGTTACAGGCAGCAACAATCTCCAGTCCCGGCACTTGCTGAACATAGGAGCTGATCAACCTCACGGCTAATGGCTCATCATCCACTAATAAGCAGCGGATCTTCATGGATAAATTGTTTGGGCGCTAAAGGTTTATTAACTGAAGTGTCGTTGTTGAAACCAGCGGGATTTAATTCGATAGTAAGGGTTACAATATACAATTCCCCCTCTGGTCCATACTGCAGCTGAAAGCGGGAAGGATATAATAATTCTAATCGCTTCCTGATATTCTGAATCCCGATTCCCCCGCTTTTTTCTTCCATCCTGCTGTTTTGATCATAACTGTTTATGATCTTAAAAAAGAGCTGGTTGTTTTTTACAGAGAGTTCAATATTCATCCATACATTTCCCAGTTGCTCCGAGGTGCCGTGTTTAAAAGCGTTTTCGATGAAAGGCTGGAACAACATGGGAGCAATCATCCGGTCCGCGATGTCGCCGCTGAAGTTCAGCGAAACTTCCAGTCGGTTTCCATAGCGTTCCTGTTCAAGGGCTACATAATCTTTAATAATCTGAATTTCTTTTTCCAGTCTTACTTCTTCGGCTTTGCATTCATACAATACATAGCTTAATAGGCCAGACAGTCGAAGCAGCATTGAAGGTGCCTTGTCTGATTTCTCATATACCAGCGAATAAAGATTATTCAGTGTATTAAAAAGGAAATGCGGGTGTAGCTGCGATTTTAATAGTTGTAACTCCGCTTTTACTTTTTCTTTTTCAGCATGCAATTTTTGTTTTTGCTCCAGATGCCAGTATTTAAAGAGTTTTATAAAAACACCGAACATGGCAACGGTATTCATTACAATAAAGCTGAAGATGGCAAACACGTTGCGGAAATCGCTATTGGGCGGCGGACCCGTACGGCCCTCCCGTAAGGGAAGTATTATATAATAACGGTATAAAAAATTCAGTAACAATCCGGCAACACACCAGCAACAGTATAAAAGAAAAAATCGCCCGTATTTTTCCTTTATCAGAAAACGGGGCACCAGCCAGTAGATAATTGTATAGGTATAAATTAAATGAACGGGAAGATAAATGGCTGCTGCTACCAGCGCTTCCTGAAAATTGGCCTGGTTACTAAGACTGAACAGCGTAAGGGTAACAAGATACAGAAACCAGAACATGCCATGCCTGAGCCATTTTAGCGAAGGTTTAAAAATCAGTTTCTTTATAAAAGTTGCTTTCATTCGTATTGCTATTCTAAGTTAATTATTTCCTGCTACGATTTTCCCTTCCCTGCCACCAAGTCAACAAATAACCTTTTTTACCGACGAAGAGCTTTTTTCTTCAACGAAAACCCTTGGTTGCCTGATAATTGTTGTCAGTATCCACATTCGGTAATAAAGAGATTGTTATGAACTATAAACTTTGTTTGGAAGGAAATTAGGTGCTTCGAATCCTTTTTTAACCAAAACGGTTATTATGAGAAAGTTCTTTCTATTACTATGTTTCTTTATCAGGAGTTTGATGTTGGATGCACAAAACATTGGTATTGGCATATCAGCTCCCCAATACAAACTTGATGTTAAAGGTTCAGTGAATATTGATGGCGATTCGGCTTACAGAATCAAGGGCTATCGGTTTTTATGGGCACAATCTTCAAGCTTATTTGCGGGTTTTTTTGCCGGTCAAAATTATCCGGCAACTAATGGTGGGTTGTCAAATACAGTTATCGGATATTTTTCCGGATACCAGAATACGACAGGTGCTAATAATACTTTTGTGGGAGCTAACGTGGGGGTTAATAATTTAATTGGAAATGATAACTCTTTCTATGGTGCAGCAGCTGGAAGCCAGAACCTGAACAATCAAAATACCGCGATGGGGTCAGGTGCGCTGACAAGCAATACCACAGGAGCTGGAAATACTGTCATGGGATTTCAGGCACATTTTTTTGGTACCGGAGGTTCTCAGAATTGCGCGTTTGGTTATCAGGCATTATATAGAAACCAGTCGTTTCAAAATGCTGCTTTTGGTACCAGTGCATTGTCGAATAACACTACCGGTTTAGCAAATACGGCATTCGGGTCATTTACGCTTGGCTCGAACGGAACCGGAAATTACAATACTGCCATTGGGTACAATGCGATCGCAAATGCAACTGTAGCAAATGCCAATACAGCTGTTGGATTTTCCGCATTAGCGAATAATATATCAAGTAACAATACTGCAGTAGGTTATCATGCGCTCAGTGTGAATAGCGGTGGCGACGCTAATACCGCGCTTGGCACTCTGGCTTTGGGCAGCGGTGCAAGCGGTTTCCAGAACTGTGCCTTCGGTTATCAATCATTATATAATACAAACTCAAATTATAATACGGCCTTCGGTACCCAAACACTATTCAATAATATCTCAGGGATAGCCAATGTAGCTATCGGAGGTTTTGCGGGCTATTCCCGCGATGGTCTCGCCAATTGTACATTTATCGGTTATGGTGCCGATGGTACCATTAACTCTTTGGCAAATGCTATTGCAATCGGATATACCGCAATTGTAGATGCCAGCAATAAAGTACGTATTGGAAATACATCAATCGGTAGTATTGGCGGGCAAGTGGGTTGGACAACATTCAGCGACGGACGATTCAAGCGGAATATAAGGGAAGATGTAAAGGGTATCGACTTTGTGATGCAACTCCGGCCGGTAACTTACACGGTGGATCAGCATGCATTGAATTACAAATTGAATATTCCTGATTCGGTAAGCAAAAATTTTGATTACAGTAATGAATCCATCCGCTATACAGGATTGATTGCGCAGGAAGTGGAAACGGTTGCCCGCTCCCTCGGATTTAATTTCAGCGCCGTTGATAAACCAAAAGATCCCGATGGTTTGTATGGTATACGCTATGCGGAATTTGTGGTGCCCCTGATAAAAGCCATACAGGAACAACAACAGGAAATAGAATTGTTAAAAAAACAATTTATGGATCAGCAAAAAATAAATGAGCAATTAATGAAACGGCTTGAGAAATTAGAATCAACCCCAACAATCAAAAACTAATGGAATGAAAAATAGTTTCCTTCTACTTATACTGACATATATTTCCGGGAGCTTGTATTCGCAAAACGTGGCCATCAATAATATCAGCAGTACCGCTGATGTATCTGCCATGCTCGATATCAGCAGTCCATCAAAGGGATTACTTATTCCTCGCATGAATACTTCTGCAATCGGATCAATTATAAATCCGGCAAAGGGTTTGTTGGTGCTGGATACGGTAATGAATCAATTGATGGTAAATATGGGAACCCCCTCTTTACCTAACTGGCAGACGATTGTAGCATCAAGCGGCTGGAGTTTAACGGGGAATAGCGGAACAGACAATGGCTTGAATTTTATCGGGACCATCGATAAAAACCCTTTGCTGGTAAGGGTCAACAACCAGCTATCAGGTATCCTCGACACCAGCTATAATGTTTTTTGGGGAGCAAGCGCCGGCGCCACCAACCTGAATGGAAGGCAAAATACAGCAATAGGTTTTAATTCTCTCAATAGCAATACCACCGGCAATTCCAACATTGCAGTTGGTAACTGGTCATTGTATAGCAATACAACATATTCTAACCTGGTTGCCATTGGCGATTCTGCTTTGTTTAATAACGGCATTGGTGTTGACAGTGTGTTGTTAGCCACAGGAAATACAGCAATCGGTTCCAAAACATTGTTCGGTAATACCAAAGGATATTTAAATACAGCCATTGGATTAAAGTCGCTTTATACAAACACAAGTGGGTTTCAAAATGTTTCCATGGGAGCCTATTCATTAACGGCTAATATTAATGGGAGAGATAATATCGCTATCGGAACAGCAACCCTTATGACTAATACAACAGGTTACTTCAATACGGCCATTGGAAGTCAAACGATGATTTCTAATCTAAGCGGCAGATTTAACACCGCCCTCGGGTCAAGCGCATTGTATCTTAATAACACAGGCGGTAATAATACGGCGATCGGCACCTCATCAATGCTTTTTAATACTTCCGGAAATTCTAATACCGCGATGGGTTATTATGCACTTAATTCAAATGGTACCGGCTATTCGAATGTAGCTGTTGGGGTATATGCATTAAATTATAGTACTAATAAAAGTAACCTGGTAGCCATTGGCGATTCGGCTTTATACAATAACGGCATAGGAGCCATTGCGGCCAGCGAGGGCGCGTCGAATACGGCAATTGGTTCGAAAGCATTATTTTCCAACAGAAGCGGTTCGCAGAATACGGCCATCGGTTACCGGTCTTTGTATGAAAACACAACCGGAATAAATAACAATGCATCCGGTGCGTATGCACTCTTCAAGAATACCAGCGGCTCATTCAATGTGGCTTCGGGCTCTTATTCTTTACAGGAAAACATCAGCGGTAATTTTAATAATGCCTTTGGCGATTATTCATTAGCCAGAAATAGTAGCGGTAGCAGCAATATTGCAATAGGTCACTTCGCTTTATTTTGGAATACGATCCGCAGCAACCTGGTAGCCATTGGCGATTCTGCTTTATTCAATAATGGTACGGGAGCGAATCCATTATCCAATGAGGCAAATGCAAATACCGCGATCGGCTCAAAGGCGCTTTATATGAATACGATCGGTTATTCCAATACAGCCGTGGGTAAACTTTCGCAATATTCAAATTCAACTGGTATTTCCAATACATCCATGGGAGATGCGGCGCTTTATTCCAATCAGATTGGTTCGGGAAACACAGGAATAGGCATGCAGGCTTTGTGGAATAATGTATCGGGTGCAGGTAATACGGCCCTTGGATATCTCGCGGATGTTACCACTACGTCGCTTGCGAATGCAACCGCACTCGGATACAACGCAAAAGTATCCCAGTCTAATTTTATACAATTGGGGAATAGCAGCGTGACAACAGTCAATACTTATGGTAATGTTACCGTACAAAACGGCAAGGGTATTATCCGGAGCAGCGATGGTACACAACAGAAAAAACTTACTGCAGTAGTAACCGTAAGTACCAGCATCGCGGCCCTGAGTACAACCAGTATCGCTTTTACCTTTCCGGAAACATTCAGCGGCATCCCCGATGTATATGTTGGGAATATTACAGGGGGCGGGGGGTTCGCCGAATTAATTCTTACAGTAGCCAATATAAGTACCAGTGGCGGAAGTCTTTTCGTAAGCAATCCGCGAACAGGCGCTGTTTCGCCTAACTATAGTGTAAAAATTATCGCCATTGGTCCGCAATAATTCATTTCTTATTAAAAGAATGATCCCGCAAACCATTTCCCAAAAGCCTGCCACCATCCGGATGTTCTGAATTGCCAGCAAATGTGCGCGGCAATTAATATAAACAGGACGATAGTATAGGGTTGATAGGCCTTTCTTTTTATCAAATCAGAAACCAACAAAAGCACTGCAATTATATCTGCGACAGACAATACAGTGTCGACTGATTGTTCAAACGGAACTCCAAAATAGGTGATCAGCGCCCTACCTAATCCCGGACCAATCACCAGTAAAGAAGTACCAATCATAAACCGCATATGGTAAGCGGTGTTCTTCTTGTAAATCATGGCCAGGGTATATATGCTTCCGAAGGCAAATATGGGTGGAATATTAAGCCCTAAAGCGGCAATTGTAGCTTCGGGTGGTGCGGTGGGAAGCATCCGGTAATACCCTGTTCTGGCCACTGCGAAAATGGAGATCATAACAAGCGGCATCAATACATAGGATAGTTTCCCGATTTTTTTATGCAACTCAACTTTTCCGTAACGGATCAGGAAGGGTTGAACAATCAACATAAGGATCCAGGCTACTAATACGAAGCCATGCAAATGATGAACCGTTGTAAATCCTTCGAAGTGGGGGAATTGAATTAGATAAGTTCTGTAAAATCCCCAGGTAATCAGTAACAGTAGGGCAATAAAAAAAAAGCCAAGATGTTTGTAGGTCTTTTCCATGTTGGGGGGTTTAGGTTAACTAAATAAAAAACTTTGTTTTGTTTCGTCTCCACCCAAATGAGCCATTCCCGCGAATGAGTGAGTAGTTCACAGGGAAGAGAGATGAAAAATTAAAAATGAAGAAGGAGAGAAATGTAAAATATAAAATGTAGAATCTAAAATGTAAAACGAAGCAACAAAAATGCAAACGTTTTTATGTCCCCTAGGGACTACCTGTTTGTAGAATAGTATTAATGATTGCAGTTTTGCCCCGTAGGGGCTACCCTTGGGAATGAAAAATGATAAATGAAGAAGTAGTTAACCGTTGTCTTTGAGTTGGGATTTTTACTTAGGACAACGACATACCCCAGGTTACCTCGTAAAGATTATTTGATCCTTTAATACAAGTAAATATAAAGCTGCTGTCAAATGGCATTCTGATAACGGATTCATCGTCGTTAAGGGAAACGGATCCGCATACATATGCTTCTGTAGAAGAAGTTTCTATTGCTTTATGATGCAGGGGTGAACCAGTAGAGGGTTTATTGCTTTCGGTCCTGCGCATCACTAATTTTTCAACCATCGATTTGAGTAATTCCGGTTTGTCGAAATCGGCCTCAATATGTAAAATCTGTTTCATCGTAAAAGGTTTAATCGTTCTCAATCTGTCCTGTCTTACCGCTTTCCTTTCTTACCTATTAGATACTAAAAGCAGGATTTATGTTACCAATAAAATGTGAAAATTTTCAACTCTATTAAAAATGCGTACAAATACATAGACGTAGGAAGCTCTGTTGGGGGAAACTCCCCGGTTGGGAAAAGGTTCTGATCTTCATTCAATTTGCTTGCCTTGCGCCACCGCTGAAGCTTAGGCGGCACGCGGTCGCGAAGCCGCTTCGGCGAAGCAAGGCCGGGAAGGCGGGAATTTTTAAGAGAATAAATTAACGTCATCCCGCCTTACCGGCTACTAAATTGATTTTGTTCGTAAATTCCCCTTTCCAAACTATCACAGATTATGAGAAAACTCCTCTTAGCTGGCTTGATTGCCATATGCGGCTTATTCGCCGTTGCTCAACAAAAGCCCCCTGCCTCAATTACAAATAGGACCACTGATGCCGAAGCGCCCCTTCTTTCTAAAGTGAAATATCGACTGGTGGGTCCCTGGCGGGGTGGAAGGAGCGCTGCAGCTACCGGCAGTTATAAAAACAAAAACACGTTTTATTTCGGCGCCACCGGTGGGGGGTTATGGAAAACCACCGATGGCGGAAGTAACTGGAAGAATATTTCGGATAAATTTTTCGGCAGCACTATTGGCTCAGTAGCGGTTGCTCCTTCCGATGAAAATATCATTTATGTGGGCGAGGGAGAGAATACCATGCGTGGCAATGTAAGCGAAGGATTGGGTGGTATATGGCGAAGTGAGGATGGTGGAAGAACCTGGAAAAATATCGGGCTGAAAGATGGCCGGCATATTTTACGATTGGTTATTCATCCCCGTGACCCGAATACGGTTTGGGCAGCGGTAATGGGTCATTTATTCGGACCCAATGAGGAACGAGGTGTTTATAAAACTACGGATGGAGGTAAAATATGGAAACGTGTATTATTCGTCAATAATCAAACCGGTGCAGTTGATCTCGTTATGGAACCCGGTAACCCTTCTGTATTTTATGCGGGTACCTGGCGACTGATACGTACCCCGCACAGCCTCGAAAGCGGTGGCGATGGAAGTGGTTTATGGAAAACGGTAGATGGGGGTGAAACCTGGGCCAATGTTTCGTCAAAAAAAGGATTACCAAAGGGAGTATGGGGTATTGTAGGTGTTGCAATCGCTCCATCTAACCCAGATAAAATTTATGCTCTCATCGAAAATAAAGATGGCGGTTTATATATGAGTAATGATGGTGGGGAAACCTGGACGTTGACCAGCAGCGATAATAATATCCGTCAGCGTGCCTGGTATTATACCAAAGTATTTGTTGATCCGAAGAATGAGAACACGGTGTATTGCCCCAATGTAGGGTTTATGGTAAGTCGCGACGGAGGAAGAACGTTTCAGTCGCTTCGTACCCCTCATGGAGATCACCATGATTTATGGATCGATCCGGAAGATCCGCGTAGAATGGTTGTAGCCGATGATGGTGGTGCACAAGTGAGTTTTGATGCCGGACAAAACTGGAGCACCTACGAAAATCAACCTACTTCCCAGATCTATCGGGTATCAACGGATAATTCTTTTCCTTATCGAATACTCGGAGCGCAACAGGATAATTCAACCATCCGTATCAAACACCGTACTTATGGTTCCGCAATTACTGCTGATGATTGGGAACCTACGGCAGGAAGCGAAAGCGGTTATGTAGTGTCTGATCCTACTAATCCTGATATTGTTTATGGAGGTAATTACGGTGGTTATTTATCAAGATTAGATCACAAGACCGGTGAGAACCGCGCCATCAGTGTATGGCCCGATAACCCGATGGGAGCCGGTGCCGATGTTCAGAAATTCCGTTTTCAATGGAACTTTCCAATCTTCTTTTCTCCTCATAACCCGAAACGTTTGTATTGCGCGGGCAATGCTTTATTTGTTACCGAAAACGAAGGATCGAGCTGGGAACAGATATCGCCTGATCTTACAACAAATGATAAAACAAAGCAGCTCTCCAGTGGGGGTCCTATAACGCAGGACAATACTTCCGTAGAATATTATTGCACCATTTTTACCGCTACTGAAAGCTGGCTGGAAAAAGATCTGCTTTGGACCGGAAGTGATGACGGTGTTTTATCAGTGAGTAAGGATGCAGGAAAAAATTGGGAGAATGTTACACCAAAAGATTGTCCCAAATTAATGATGTGGAATTGTATCGAAACGGATCCGTTTAAAAAAGGGGCAGCCTATATTATTGGCACCCGCTATAAGAGTGATGATTTTACTCCGTATATCTATAAAACAGAAGACTATGGTAAAAGTTGGAAACTGATCACCAATGGAATCGGGAAGCTGCATTTTACCAGGGCTATGCGGGCGGATAGAAAACGCGCCGGTCTTCTTTATGCAGGAACAGAATACGGTATGTATATCAGTTACGATGATGGCGCAAACTGGAAAAAATTCCAATTGAATTTACCGGAGGTTCCTATTACCGATCTTACTATTAAAAATAATGACCTTATTGTGGCAACACAGGGACGTGCATTCTGGATCATCGATGATCTTACAGTGGTACAACAATATGATGCGGGTATCACTTCTAAAAGCCTGCACCTGTTTCCAGTCAATCCTTCTTTCCGGATACCAGGTGCGGATGGACGTTTTGCTGCTTTTCAGCGAACTCCGGTGAACGCGGGCGCTAATCCACCCAATGGGGTTATTATTAATTATTATGCAGGTGCCGTTACAGATTCAACCAAAGCATCTTTGTCAATAATGGATAAGAATAAGAAATTAATTAAAACATTTTCTACGGACTCTAAGGATAATAAACTGGAAATAAGTAAAGGCATGAACCAGTTTGTATGGAACCTGCAATATCCTGGAGCTGAAACAATTGATGGAATGATACTCTGGAATGGAACCCCATCGGGTTTAATAGCTCCGCCGGGTGAATATTATTATAAACTGAAATGTGGTAAGGATTCGGTGGAAAGTAATTTCACGGTAGTAGCCGATCCTAATTATAAGATTACACAGCAGGATTACGAAGCGCAATTCAATTTCCTGCAACAATTAATGGATAAATTCAATGAGGTACAAAAAGGAATTAAGAATATCCGATCCCTCCGCAACCAGATGAACGATTTTGTAGCCAAG
Source organism: Chitinophagaceae bacterium (assembly GCA_965279015.1). Classification (GTDB taxonomy): domain Bacteria; phylum Bacteroidota; class Bacteroidia; order Chitinophagales; family Chitinophagaceae; genus Endoryza. The sequence continues at coordinate 5,424,544 of OZ257130.1, read as the reverse complement.
CAGGGTAAGGATTGCCCGAAGGATGTAAAAGATATGGCTGATGCAATAAATAAAAAGCTCACGGGTATTGAAGAAACATTGTATCAAACTAAGTCAAAAAGCGGTCAGGATGTTCTGAATTATCCTATTCGTTTGAATGATAAATTGGCCGGCGTATTCGATGCGGCCAACAGCGGTAATATGGAGCCCAGTAAGCAGGTGAAAGATGTATATTCCGCATTAGCTACTCAGTGCGACGAACAATTGGAAAAACTGAAAACAATTATGAGCGATGATATTGTTAAGTTTAATCAATTGATAAGAGAGAAGGCTTTACCGGTGATTGGAGTAGGGAAGTAGTCGGTAGGGAAATGTAAAATATAGAATATAAAATGTAAAATATAAAAGTTAGCATCTGTAGAGCAATGGCCTTGTGCCCCGTAGGGGCTACCTGTTTGTAGGAAAACATAAATCATTGCAGTTATGCCCGCCTTTGGCGGGGCTACCCTTGAAAATGAGGAAATGTAAAATATAGAATGTAAAATTTAAAATGTAAAAGGGACACGAATGAAATATTGCACTTTCATTTGTGTCCCTTTGGTTTTTTAGTTTAATAAGTGTTTTCATCTTTATCCCTTAACTATTTCATTCGCACACATTCGTTTTAATTCGTCCTTATTAGCGTATTGATTTTCAATCAACCTTTTTCAACAGATAATTAACCCTGTTTTTAACAGTAAAAATAGTTGCGCTCTAAGGTAGATTTACGATAGGCTAAACAATTGTTTGGCATTATTTTTTAAGTAGAAAGAGGGTCCATTTTGCTTATCTAAATCCAGTCTTATGAAACGAACCATTACTATTAATTTCTTTATTAATCTTTTGCTGATTGTTTTCTTTTTATGGTTATTGATTTTTACTACTTCCTGTAAAAAGCAACAGGATGTACTAAAAGATGAAGAACCCGGTACTAAGAATTGTACTGCAACCAAAACCTCAGCAGAGGGGCTCCAGCTTTTTCCAGCAGATAATCCTTGGAACTCGGATATTTCAGCATCAGCAGTGGATCCTTACAACGATGGAATCATCGCTCAATTTTCGACAACTGGTTTGCATAATGATTTTGGAAGCGGTACCTGGGAGGGCGCTCCTATTGGGATTCCTTATGTAATAGTTTGCGGCAACCAGGCAAAGGCAACCATTAATTATCGTGCTAATGGGTATGATAGTAATTATGGGGATGAAAGCGATGCGGGTCCCTTTCCCATTCCGTTGAATGCACCAATTGAAGGCAATGGTGATGGAGATGCGCATGTAATAGCCGTTGACGTGGATAATAAAAAAGTGTACGAGTTATACAATGCCAGTGTAAATGGCAGCAATTGGGAAGCATCTTCGGGAGCGGTATTCGATCTGCAATCAAATGCGTTACGCACCGAAGGATGGACCTCGGCCGATGCTGCAGGCCTTCCGATATTTCCTGGCCTTGTACGATATGAAGAAATAGCCAAAGGAGTGATCGATCATGCGATCCGGTTTACATTGAGTAAAAGCCTGGTTAAACCTTCCTATATCTCTCCAGCTCGTCATAAAGTAAATGGAATGGGCGGACAATATGGATTACCATTTGGCGCTCGGTTGCGATTAAAAAAGAATTTTGATATCAGTACTTATCCGGCAACTGTTCAGATTATTCTTACCGCGATGAAGAAATATGGAATCATACTTGCTGATATTGGCTCCAATCTTTATATCACAGGAGCGCCAGACGAGCGATGGAACAATGATGAATTACGTACCCTGAAAAATGTAAAGGGCTCCGATTTTGAAGTCGTGAAATTTAATTAAACCTTTGAGGTCTATAAAGCTCCTTAGTTTATCAGGGTATCCCTGGACCTCACCGGTTTAAAAAAAGCCCTGCTTCATTTTAATGAAACAAGGCTGTATATATTGGTTTTTACAGGTTAATCCCTCAACTCTTTTTTTCTACTTTTCTTACGGTGGTAGTAGCACCTCCATTCAAGGTAAGGTCATGTGGTTTATTCGTTTTCCACGCTCCACGGGTGAAATCAGGTACATCCACCGTTCTGGATTTATTATTTACCGATTGTTGGGTCAATGGCAGAATACTGCTCCAGGCGGCGGCGTCATATACATCCTGGTCCAACGGTAAGCCGTTCCGAAGACAATCGATCAATCTCCAGTCCATAATAAAATCCATACCACCGTGTCCACCTACTTCTTTCGCTATTTCACCAATATGTTTAATGATAGGAGGAGAATACTGATCGTATAATTTTTTCAGCTCTTCGGGTTTTGCCCAGCTATGACCAAATCCAATACGCTCCGGACCGGGCCATTTTTGTGCCACCGCTTTGGTACCACTGAGCAAATGAATACGGGAATAGGGACGTGGTGTAGATACATCGTGTTGCAGCATCAATGTTTTTCCTTTATTGGTGCGGATAATAGTAGTGTTCATATTACCCCGATATTTTTTATCAACAAACTCCGTAAAGTAGGAGTCCTTAGCTGCCATTTCTTTTGCCATAGGCGCCAACGAAAAATCATTGGTGCTCATCGAAACCAGGTGATCCATTTTATCGCCGCGGTTAATATCAAAACATTGAGCGATGGGACCCAATCCATGCGTGGGATATAGATTTCCGTTGCGTTTGGCATTTTCTCTTAGCCGCCACATATCCGTGTACGCTTTCTTATTAAAGAGATAATCTTTGCTGAGATCATGTATATAAGCTCCTTCCGCGTGAACCATTTCACCAAATAATCCATTTCGTACCATGTTCAGGGTAAGCATTTCAAAAAAATCGTAGCAACAGTTTTCAAGCATCATGCAATGCTTTTTTGTTTTCTCCGATGTTTCCACCAACTGCCAGCATTCATCAATCGTTAAACCGGAATTTACTTCCGTGGCCACATGCTTGCCATTTTTCATTGCATATAATGCGATAGGGGCATGCAGTTCCCAGGGAGTGGGTGTATAAACCAGGTCCACCTCCTTGCTTTCGCATAAGGTTTTCCATCCATTTTCGCCACTGTATTCTTTGGCTTTTGATCTTCCCATTTTCTCCAGGGTTTTTTGGGAAGAAGCTACCCGCTCAGGGAATTTATCACACAGTGCTGTTATTTCAACTCCATCAATATAACTCAGTCTTTCAACGGCTCCGCTACCCCGCATTCCCAAACCAACAATGCCAATACGCACCACATTTAATTGGGGAGCGCCATATCCGCACATATTGAAACGTTGCTGATCATTTTCATAGGAAGAAAGCGGGAGTGCATCCGCTTCATCTTTTTTTACTCTTGCTAATACAGGTAATCCGGCAAGTAAGGAGCCTGTACCAATGGTGAGTTTTTGCAGAAAACCCCGACGGTTTGAACTCATGTGTTTATTTTAAAGCGCAATTTCCACAAAAGACAGCGACTAATGGCATTTAATGCAAAATAGCACAAACGTTTGCGGTTGATGATTATTTGTAAAGTGATGAAGCTGGGCGCCAATTGGATTCAAACGTGGGCCGCAGTCGATCTTAACATTCCATTCGGGGAAATATTGACCGTACTTCTTCAGTCAGTAACTTTCCTTTTCCAGCCGCTTTTATCAAATTGCAGAAAGCGTTTAACTCTCCTAAATCTATTCGTACCAAAGCGTTAATTACAATTTTTGAAAACAATTCCCCATATTGGAACACTAAACTTATTGTCTTTCGTCAACAAATTACTTAAACCAAAAATTACATAGGAAATGGGGGAGCGAATGTTCCTGCATACATACGATATCGTTATATTTGACGAGTAAACTCAACCCCTGATTATGAAGAAATTTTTTGGACTTTTTTCCGCCGGCTTCTTTGTTTATTTCCTTTTAATAATTGCTACTCCGGTAACAATCAGTTCCTGCGAAAAGGAAATTATTCACGATACGATTACAATAACAGATACGGTAACGATTACAGACACGCTTACTATTATCGACAGCTCCTGTGCAGCTTGTTACGACCTTAAAGACGGATTGATTGCATGGTATAATTTTAATGGAAGCACCTTAAAGGATTCCAGTGGCAATAACAACCATATAATTTTTAACAATGCGGTGGCTACCACCGACAGGTTTGGAAAGCCTAATAATGCTTACCTGTTTAATGGTACCAGTAGTTATATGAGGGTTAATAATAGCACTAGCCTGAATCCGAGTTTGATTTCAATTATGGCAATCGTTAAAATCAATGCATTTTATACGGGCCCGTGTCATGGAAATAATATCTTAAGTAAGGGATGGCCGGATTATGCTACTGGCTTCTATACAATGAGAATAACTAATAAGGATAATCCATGTAATTCCCCAACCGATGTTACTAAAGAATATTTCAATTCAGGTTTTGGAGATAATAATCCACAAGGAAGTGCTGCAGGCACTTTGGCTGATAGTGTTATTGTTAATACGGGTAAATGGTATAATGTAGTATATACTTACGACGGTACTGTATCAAAATTATATATCAACGGGGTCTTAAAAGATATGAGGACAAAGACGGCTTCAACATCTGGAAATATTCAGGAACTTTTTATTGGTAAGCATGGCGATCCGCAGTATCCTTATTGGTTCAATGGGGTAATGGACGAAATCAGGATATATGATAGAGCGCTTTGTGATGCCGAAGTACGCTTGTTAAATAAGTTAAATAATTAACACCTTAACGTAATAGTAAAAAAGGTCGGCCTCAATAAGCCGGCCTTTTATTTTATTGCAATATTTGGGCACCCGTTGAAAAAGAATGAAATTCGCGTATTAAAAATCTTCGATGTTAAAATTTCTGGCAAAAGGCATCAACTATATCGCAGGACCCCTTCTGCAAAGGAGAAAAATTTTTGTGGGCAGTTCGCTTGATTATTTAAACAGGACAAGGGATATCGACAAGAATTATTTAGACTATGTAAGGCTTTCTACATTAGAATTAATTTGTCATGAAATTAATTCAAAGCAACTTGAAGGGAACGTAGCAGAACTGGGAGTTTATAAAGGCAAATTCGCGAGATATATCAATCAATATTTTCCAAACAAGACTTTGTATTTGTTCGATACTTTTATGGGCTTTGACGAAAGAGATACTGAAAAGGAAGTTGAAAATAAATTCTCCGAGGGTGACCAGGATTTCTCCGACACTTCAATCGATCTGGTATTAAGTCAGATGTTATACAAAGACAAGTGCAAACCTGTCAAAGGTTTTTTTCCAGATTCGGCAAAAGGAATTGAAGACAGATTTGCATTTGTAAGTTTAGATGCGGATTTGTATGAACCAATTTACAATGGCCTTTGCTTTTTTTATCCAAAGTTGGTAAAGGGAGGATATATCATGATCCACGATTTTAATAATGATGGATATAAAGGCGCGAGATCAGCGGTAGAACAGTTTTGCTCGGAGCAGGGAATTGGGTATGTACCTATTCCTGATAGTGGTGGATCAGCTGTTATAAGTAAGTAAAGCTACACAGTTCCTCAATCGTTCTCCAATAGTTTTATTAAAATTACTTTTCCATCAAGATTTGATAAGAGAACTGCTGGTCGAAAGGAAGATTTGATTTTTCTGGCTTTGCAATTATAAAACGATTCCGGATCGAATTTTCACGGATCGTTCCCACCAATCGCGGATCGTCGTCAAATAGAAACTCCGTGCCATAATCACTATAACCTTCTTTACTTACGTGTACATGAATATGCGCCGGCAAATCACTGCGCGGATAGCCCGAAGGTTTTACAGTATGTAATTCGAATCTACCATTCGCATCGGTCATTAGATAACCGAACAATCGGGCATGCCTGAAATCACCTTCGTAGGCCTGAACATGGGGTGAATTAGCCGCGTACCAACCACGGGAATCAGTTTGATATAAATATACAAATGCGTTGGCCACAGGTTGGCCCGCATCATTCTTCACTGTTCCAATAACTTTTATTTTTTTGCCAAGCTCATCATTATTGACAATCTTAAGGACCGTCTCCTTTGAATATTTTTTTATTAAATCACGGAATGCCGTTTCCGGATGAACAGAATCAAATTTCTTATCCGACAAAATTTGAGAAGGGCTTGCTTGTTTGCTGCTGAGCATTTTTTCTGCTTCCTGTATCAGCGCTGTCTTATCAGTTTGACTATATGAAATGCTTTGTAGCAGAAGGCAAGAAACAAATAGTAGGAAAGTAGATTTCATAACAAGGCTTTACTAAATTTAACAGGAAGGAATCTATTTTCCCTGTTAAAACAAACCAATGAGGAACGTTAAAGGATGAATGGCTTTAAGAGGTGTTGATTGATTTGTATGTGTTCTAGTCAAGCAGGTCAGGTCTTTTCTCTGTTGTACGCTGAATGCTTTGTTCATGTCGCCAATCTTCGATCTTTTTCAAATCGCCACTAAGTAATATCTCGGGCACCTTCCATCCCCGGAAATCAGCGGGTCTTGTATATACCGGCGGTGCCAATAAATTATCCTGGAACGAATCGAATAACGCGGAAGTTTCATTGTTCAATACACCCGGCAGCAAACGGCCAATGGCATCTACCACTACCGCGGCCGCCAGTTCGCCTCCACTCAATACATAATCACCAATGGATATTTCTTTTGTTATAAAATGCTCGCGGATGCGTTGATCAATGCCTTTGTAATGTCCACAGATTATTAGGAGGTTTTCTTTTAACGATAATTGATTGGCGCTGGATTGATTGAAACGATCCCCATCCGGTGTCATATATATGATCTCATCGTATTTTCTTTCTTTCGAAAGAGATTCTATGGCGGCAGCCAGTGGTTCGCACATCATTACCATCCCGGCGCCTCCGCCATATTGATAGTCATCTACCTGTCCGTATTCATTAACGGCCCATTTACGCAAATGATGCGTGTGTACCTGCAACAATCCTTTTTCCTGGGCGCGTTTCATAATAGAATGGCCCATTGGACTTTCCAACAATTCAGGAATTACCGTAATGATATCGATGTGCATGGCACAAAGATAGCCGCTCAGCCACCCATCTGCAACGAAAAATCAGGCGAAATGAATCGACTTCTTACCTGGAAAAACGACGCAACTTTACCGGCTTCCTGGTGAGCACATAATTTATGCTTGCCCAGCGAAGCTTTTTTCTGCCAATAATTACCGGCTTTCATATAGATCATGGCGGGCAGCCCGAATTTTTTACGGAATTTTTTTTCCAGCTCGGAAACGGTCATCGTCTCTTTAATAGAAAGACGAGGCTTACGAACGAGGCCACATAATTCACGAATACGGATAAAAGGAAAGGAATGTTGTAAATGAGAAGAAGGAGTAAAATTTTCGCTGGAACTGAAAAAAAATTCGAGTTTAAAATCGGGGAAGTGGTGTTGAAACTGTTGTTGCACATCGCTGATAATGCTATCCGCGGTTACGTGGAGAGTCATAGATATTAGATTTAGGACATTAAAGGTATAGGCATTTTCCTAAATCCCCACAAAAAATCTTTTAAAAAGGCTGTGGGTTTGCGTAAGCAATACTCAAAGAGTGAGTGGTGAGTGGTGAGTAGTGAGTCGTGAGTCGTGAGTCGTGAGTCGTGAGTCGTGAGAGAATTTTGGATTTGTAAATTAGGTATTATGCCCGCCGCGTCGGGCTACCTGTTTGTAGAAAAAATAAAAATAATCAATCATGCCCGCCATAGGCGGGGCTACCCTCTTAAAGTGAATCGTGAGTAGTGAGTAGTAAGTCGTGAGTAAGACCCGAATTAAAAGCTAGCAACCCTTACATGGGGACCCTCTCACTACTCACTATTCACTACTCACTAGCAAAGTCATCCAGATCCCTACGCTGTTTCTTAGTAGGACGGCCAATTTTGCTCGGGCGTTTGCCGGTATGAAAACTGGCAGCCTGGAATTGAATACGTTCAATTTCTTCGGCGGGTGTGATATCCAGATAATATTTTATAGCTTCTGCGTATTGAACGCGGTTATGAAGTAAGCCGGTAACCTTTATCCGCCATCGTTTAGCTTCGGTCTTTACTTCGTATTCATCATCTACCGAAACGTGTTTAGAAGCTTTGGCCGAGTCTCCATTGTATTTTACTTTTCCTTTATCGCATGCTTCGGAGGCCTGGCTGCGGGTTTTAAAGAGGCGGATGCACCACAGCCATTTATCTAGACGTATTTTTTCAGATGAGCTGTTCATTCATTTAAATGTAAAATGTAAAATCTAAAATTTAAAATGTAGAAGGAGGCTTTCGTTTTACATTTTACATTCTACATTTTAGATTTTACATTTATTATTTTGATTCTGCAAAAAACTTATGGAAATACGGTATCGTTTCAATCCCCTTGTAAAAATTGAAAATATCGTATTTCTCATTCGGACTATGCAGGTTATCACTATCGAGGCCAAAACCCATAAACACGATCTTAATTCCTAATTCTTTCTCAAATAAAGAACATATAGGAATACTTCCACCTCCACGAACAGGGATTGGCTTTTTACCGAATGTAGCTTCTATTGCTTTAGCGGCTGCTTTATAAGCGGTAGAATCAATAGGAGTCATATAAGGTTCACCGCCATGATGCTCTTCTGCTTTTACAGTAATGCCAGGAGGGGCTATGTTCTTGAAGTAGTTCAATAATTTTTCAGTGATTTTTTTTGCAGATTGATTTGGAACCAATCTTGCGGAGATCTTTGCAAAAGCTTTTGAAGGCAATACAGTTTTCGCGCCTTCTCCGGTATAGCCACCCCAGATACCATTTAGTTCAAGTGTAGGACGGATACCTGTACGTTCGTTGGTTGTATATCCTTTCTCACCCCACAGACTGCTTACACCCAGGTCTTTTTTATATTCCTCCTCACTGAATGGAGCGGCCGCCATTAGTTTTCTTTCGTCAGGAGTAGACTCAACCACATCATCATAAAAACCAGGAATGGTAATATGATTGTTCTCATCATGACAGGAAGCAATCATTTTCGCCAACATGGTTACCGGGTTGGCAACAGCGCCACCATATACTCCACTGTGTAAATCACGGTTGGGGCCAGTTACTTCTACTTCAATATAACTCAATCCGCGAACGCCAATATCAATGGAAGGAGTATCCATACTGATCATAGCAGTATCACTGATGAGAACTACGTCGGCTTTGAGCAAGTCTTTATACGCGGCCACAAATTTCCCAAGATTCGGGGAGCCAATCTCTTCCTCCCCTTCAATACAGAATTTGATATTGGTAGGTAGAGAATTGGTTTGCACCATTATTTCCAGGGCTTTTACATGCATATAGAACTGCCCCTTATCGTCGCAGGAACCACGGGCATAAATCTTTCCATCTTTAATGAGTGGCTCAAAAGGCCCGCTGTTCCAGAGTTCCAGCGGATCGGCGGGCTGAACATCGTAATGTCCGTATACCAATACGGTGGGGCGGGAGGGATCACTTATTTTTTCAGCATATACGATAGGATGACCATCTGTTGGGTAGATCTCTACTTTATCGGCACCCGCTTTCAATAAACTTTCCTTTACCGCTTCCGCGCAACGTTTCATATCTTCTTTGTGTTCGCTTCGCGCACTGATGCTGGGAATCCTTAATAAACCGAGTAATTCATTTAGAAAACGGTCCTTGTTTTTTTCCTGGTAATCTTTCCAAGCCTGCATAGTAAGTGATTTTGGAGAACGAATATAAGATAGTTTGTAGTTTGTGGTTTGTAGTTGTCGAAATTCTAAAATATCCTTCAAAGCAACTGGTTCCCTTTTATCGGAAATTCAGAACCGCAGAACTACAAACTTCAAACCACAAACTACAAACCCAACTTGTCTATACTGTGTTTTTTATCTGCCAGCACATTCTCCAGCGTCCAATCCACCCGCTGTTTATAAGGATGTTTACGAACGGTGCAATCTGCTTTCGTGCAAATGGAACAGGAAAAATCGAGACAGGGATCGGTATGAACAAAAAATTCTACTGAATCCCCGAGTTCGTGTTTTACAAGGCTCGTTAGCGAGTCGATCTCCTGATGCCCTTCTGAAATATTAAGATACCAGGGAATAGTAAGATGGCAATCTACGTGTAATTGCCCCCCATATTTTATTACGCGGAGGTTGTGCAGGTCAACCCAGTTTTCACGTCGGTTGCTGTTTAATAAAGCGATCAATTTCTTAAGGAGCTCCGAATCGGCTTCGTCCATTATTCCCGCAATAGAACTTCTGAGAATTTTATAACCCGTATAGATAATGATAAATGCGAAGAGGATGGCGACCACGCTATCCAGCCAAATTTTACCAGTAAAATAAATAAAAGCCAATCCTACCACCAATCCCAACGTAGAATAAGCATCCGATTGAAGATGTTTGCCGCTGGCAATAAGGGCCAGGGAATTATTTTTTTTACCATTGCGTAAACTGATAAAACCTACTCCATAATTAATGATGGCGGTAATAGCCACCAGTAAAATACCCCAATCTAATTTTTGAAGATCATGCGGGTCAATAAAATTATCAATGGCTTCGTAAATAATGATAAAACCGGCAACTATTATCATGGTTCCTTCTACGGCGGCGGAAAGAAATTCAGCTTTACCATGGCCGTACGGGTGATCGGTATCCTTTGGTTTACCCGCAATATATAGGCTATACAGGCCAACAAAACCCGCTATTACATTCACCGTACTTTCCAGCGCGTCGGTAAGAATGGCCACAGAACGGGTTAAAAAGAAGGCTATGATCTTAATAAGAAAAAGTAGTACGGCAACCGTTACTACCCATTTTTGTATGCGGAAATTTTCCTGCTGGGGATTCAATCGTCAGTTGTTTCCGATAAATGTAAAACATTCAGGGAATAATTTCACACAAAGTGAACAAAGAATACAACGGACACGAAGAATTTAGAAATTATATTGTCTTTGTTTCATTGTATTCTTTGTTCACTTTGTGTGAAACCATAAAAAAACCTTTGCTGTTCCTGCTTTTTAGGGCGATCGCAACAAAGGCGTGTGTGCATGAAGAAAAAAGCTAAAAAGGTATTAATGGTTAATGATATCGAATTAACGCTGCACAATTACTTTTTTGGTGTCTAATATCTTTCCGTCACTAATTATTTGCAACATATATTCACCGGCAATTACTCCAGGCGTTTTAATGTCATAATAATAGTTGCTGGCAACTGATGATGTGATCTCTCTCGCATGGATGGTCTGCCCAATTGTATTGAGCAAATTAAGTCGGATTTTCTTTGTTCCAGGTCCAAGCACTTCAGTTGGAATAGACAAATAAAATCCATCTTTTACAGGATTGGGATAAATTCCAATTCCTTTTGTATTACTTACCAAACGAACGGTCCTAACGCTTGTATAGGTGAATTGACCATCTTTATCGATTTGCTTAACACGATAGTATAAAACTTTACTATTAAGCTGATCGATATTGAAATCAGTAAACTCGTATTCATTCTCCTGTCTGCTGTTCATTTTCTTAGCTAAACTTCCAAATTTTGAAAAATTTGTACCATTTATACTTCTTTCAATTTCATATACTTCATTATCATCCTCATTTGCTACCGACCAAGTGAGGAGGGCGTTTTTATCTTTTTTAACCGCATCAAAACCGAGCCAGGTAACCGGAAGAAATATGTTGGAAAGTGAAAAACTCGCGTTTCCGCCGGGGTAAACACCGGCCGTACTATTAATAGCGCCGGGGCCATACATCAATTCTGACTGTATCACTTGATTTACACCCGCTATAGAGAGATAGAAGGTAGTAGCACCTAAACTACCTCCATCCGGAATATGTATTAAGCTTACATTGGTAGGAGGAACTGTGGGTCCTTGATTAAATCTCACTTCAATAAATTCTTTTTCTTCGTTTAACGCCCATGAAGTGGTCGTTGTGCCATCGGTACCATCAATATTCCAGGTATAAAAACCGGGAGTTTCTGCACTTACATCGGTGATCGTGTAAGTACCTACTGCAGTTGCGGGTAATATTTCGGCAACAACAGATAAAACCGGTTTGGGTGTAACTGTTGAAGGTATTTGCAAAGCAAAATTTACTGTGGTTATTAAGCCAGCACTGGTAGCAGCATCTTTTGAACGCACTTTTATACGTAAAGAATTACCTGTGGAGCCTGTTGTTAAAGAGGCCTGAAGGTTTTGCGATTGGGCTTCGGAAAAGACTACTACCGCCGCAGCTGCCAGGAATAAAACTTTTTTCATTTGTATTGTTTAGTAGTGTGTATTAAATAGTTAGTTTGGTAATACTTGTAATTTTTGTCCAATTGGAGCAATATTAATAATGCTTGCAAGCAAAAAGTCTTTATCATTATTAATACCAGTATATCTCACTGTACGATTAAAGTTAATATCTGAACGATAATAATTCGCTGGCGCACCAACCAGAATGAAATCTGCTTGAAGAACATCTTTATCGTTGTCGATACCTGTATAGCGTACATGCGTATTATGGTTGGAATTTCCGGCCCACATTACGTTAAGCCCACTAAGTACTCTGTAATTTGTATTGGCAACTCCGAATAAAGATGCCCCACCCGCTGTACCGAAATTGAAACCAGATGGACTAATATTTAATGGAGTAGGAGCAGCCGGACTAATACTTATACCAAGATGATTCCTGTGACGAATAGATAACACATAGTTGCCAGGATCTACATTTTTAAAATAAACGGGGCTCACTCCATCTACATCTACTAATGTACCGTCTCTGCGTAACAAAACAGAGCGTGTTTGCGTAACTGGCGCAACGGTGGGAGATGATATGGTTCTCAGTTCTACATAAACCCAATCCACAATATTGTTAGCCGCTACGACTTGATCATTCAAAACTGATTGAAGAATTGTTTCAGGTACCGTATTGTTTACATGTGTGTAGTTAGCACTATACGGAGCAGAGCGGTATGGATCGGTTAATGGTATCAGGTTAGATGCTGGATATACGCCGGGTGAATAGGCCCCTGAGTTTCTTAACAAGTCATTCATTAATGTTGGCGTACTAACATTAAATGCCGATTGTAAGTATACAGTAGGAGAAGCAAGTAAAAAGCGATTCATTGCGTATAAATCACCGCTGGTTCCGGTCAATCCAGCAGTTACGGTATTAGCTGCGTTATTTTGAGAAGTACCCAAAGCCCAGTTAGCTCCGTTCCAGGTCACAGTACGAATATCTGCCTCAATGCCTGTTAAATCGGTTCCTTCGGTATATGAACCAACTGTTGTTACTGTTCCGCCAGTAATACCGCTTGTTGTTAAAGACCAAAATTGGTTTAAATAATCGCTGGAACGTGGGTGCTTATTAGGGTGGCCACCATTTACACTTCTGCCCGAAACATAGGCGGCAGCAAGAACTGCACCTGCAATCTGGTATTCAAGAGGGGTATAACGGGTTCCGGTTCCAAGTGGCAACACTACATTGCCATTTGCGGCAATTTCACGGCGGAACTGGCCAGTGCCGTTGGTTTCGACAAATTTGCCAGTGGCTGCACCAGCGAATGTGCCGGTAGATGCCATAATGAAATTGTTATTACCAATAATTATTTTTCCATTGGTAAATGTAAGCAGTCCCGAAGTTCGGGCCAGGCCTGTAAGAGTGATATGATTGGTATTGTCAATTTCTACATTGGCATTAACAGTGAATCCATTCATGTTTACATTCTGTGCGGACGTTCCCTTCAATAACAATAAACCAGTTCCCTGTATATCAGCATTACTGACTACATCTCCCTGTACAGTTACCGTAGCACCGGCCTGGATAAAAAAAGTGGCACCAGATTGAATAGTTAATTGGGCGTAACTGCCAACAGACAGAAAGGCGAAGAAGAGAAGCAGATAGTTTCTTTTCATAAAAATTATATTTCGAACTGTAATGAAATGGGCTACCAACAGAAGGAATAACTTAGGATTGGATGAGGTCTCTACGGCAATTTAGAAAAACTTATCAGTTTTCCGGGCCGTATTTAGCAAACGGGAGTTTTCAATGAGTAAACGGATTTGAGCATAACGCTCTCAGAATTGGCACTAAAGATGGAAATTTTTATTGAGTTTACCAATACCCTTTTTGGGTGATTTATTAAAATAATATAGATTTTCAAACTTTGACCGGAAATTAATAGGCAAATGGCAGTTCGGAATACCAGAAACCTGATTGAAATTCGATCTTATGATCCGTTATAACACAAGTTTTTACCCGATTCCCCCCAATTTTAAAAGGTACAGATTATTTTCTTCAAAAGTTGCCAGTTATTCTACAAACGAGGGAATTATTTTTTCCCCATTATTCCTGGATCTTTTTAATTGTCACATACATTATGCAATCTAAGCGTTTTTGACGCATCACCTTTACCTAAAACTAGGGAGCTTATGGGAGTGAAACTGTCAAATTCCCGTCTTACTAGCACTAACAATACGCTATCCTTTAAAAAAGTAAAATAGAAACCAATCTGTCCCGCAAAGCCTTGGAAACTGCTTCCGTAGCGGAATGCACATGGAGCTTGTCGTAGATCTTTTTAATATGAAAACGAACCGTATCCAGGCTGATCCCCAATTCCGCCGCTATCATTTTATAACTATTCCCGTTTACCAATAATTGCAGGATGACATTTTCTTTTTCGGAAAGATTGTGTTTCTCTTTATCCGGGCTCGCTGCACGTGGCACCATCATCAATACTTTCCGGGCAATGCTGGCCGTCATAGGGGCGCCCCCGTTCAGCACCGTACGTATTGCTTCGGGGATTTCCAACGGTGCGTAACGCTTGAGGATATAACCCGAGGCACCGGCACAAATGGCATTGAAGATATTTTCATTGTCGTCGAATACCGTGAGCATGATAATGGGTAATACCGAATTGATCTTTCGGATCCGTCGCACCGCTTCCACCCCATTCACTTCCGGCATATCTATGTCCATTAATACAACTGCGGGATTCAATTGTTGAATATCGGTTTCTACCGTCTCGGCATTGGGCATGGTGGCCGCAATCTCAAATTCAGGCTCATCTGAAAGCATTGCTTCAATACTGTTGCGCAGCGCTTCATTATCGTCGTATATCAGTATTTTTATTGTCATTCGCGTTAATTACAAAAAAAGGAAATAACGGCTTATTCTGAACTACATGATTATGTAGCCGGAAACTGCAATTGAATGGTGGTTCCGCTACCCGGCTCGGAAATCACCTGAAGGGTGCCATGCAAAGAGGAAGCACGTTCCTTCATGTTTTTTAATCCATTTGAAGAGGTAATACGGTTTGTTTCGAAGCCTTTTCCATCATCACTCACTGATAATTGCATATAGCCATTCTGCCGTTTCAAATCAATACTCACTTTTTTAGCCTGCGAATACTTGGCAGCATTGTTTACGGCTTCTTTGAAAATAAGAAAGAAATCACGGCGCTGTTCCATTGAAAGTGTTTGTGGCAAGATGTTTTTGTCTACATCAAATGCCAACCCAATTTCTTTCGATTCGAGGGTATGACTCACAAATTCCCGCATACGGATTACCATGTTCTCCATTTTATCATTATCGGGACGGATCGCCCAAACAATATCACTCATGGCCTGCTGCATCTGTTGCGATTGCTCGGTAATCTGTTGCAGCGAAACGGCGGTTTTCTCTTTATTCTTTTCTATATTTTTTTGAGATACAGTAGAGAGAATGTTGATGCTGGTGAGGGTAGAACCAATCTCATCGTGCAGGTCGCGGGCAATATCATTTCGGATACCTTGTAATGCTTTCTGCTGTTCTAATTTCTTTTTCAACTGGAAACGGTTAAAGGATACCACGCCTAATACCAGCAATAATAATGTGCCATATATAATTCCATTGCGCAATTGCTTTTGATTCTCCAATTTCTTTTCATTTAGCAGAGTTTCCTGTTTTGCCAATTGTAATTGCTGGTCCCTTGTTTTTGAAAGCAGGGTTTGTTTTTCCAACTCTTCTTCTTGCTTTTGAATTTTTAATTGCTGCAGTTCCCTGCCCTGGATCAGCAGATCGATTTCATTTTGTTTTCGCCGCGCTTCTTCCCGGTTACCGGAAATGATAGCCTGTTGTTTTTCCAGTTCCAACTGTTTGATGAGTTGGTCGTCATTGAGCCGCGTTATTTCATTATCCTTTTTTTCTGTTTCGTATTGCGTCTGGAGTTCAGCGATTTTTGTCTGGGTTTCTTCGGAAGTTATCGTATCGCGGTAACGAATATGCAATTTGATATTCTCATAAGCGTTATAAAAATCCTTTTGTTCTTTATAGAAAATAGTCTTGTATAGATAGATATCACGCAGCAATGGTTTGTTATTGGTGGCCCGGGCAATATCATATGATTTTTGAAAGTACAAGACAGCTCCGGCAGAATCTTTTAGATTGGTAAAGTAATGAATGGCAAGTGCCAGGTAACGGGTAGCGAGCATGTGATTATTACCTGTTTCCTTATATATCTCAATCGCTTTTTTTTCATACTCGATTCCTTCCTGGTTTTTACCCTGCCGGTTCAATATCAGACCCATGCTGATATAGGTTTGAGCCAACCGGCTTTTCAATCCACTGGCTTCTGCGTATTTTATGGCGGGTTGAAGATATTTGATAGCGCTATCCAATTGATCGCTTAATAAATACAATTGGGAAAGATTGTTATAGGATAAGGAAAGTGCGTCGGCATCACCCAATTTCTCTCTTATTGCAATGGCTCTTTTTGCATAGTCGATCGCTTCTTTTCTTTTTCCCAGTTCCCAATAGGCAGTTGAGAGATTGCTGAGTGTTTGGGACATACCAGCGGGGTCATCAATTTTATCATAGAGCCGCATAGCCTTGAGCAACCATTCAATTTGATTTTCATGTTCACCCCTTAATCCATAAGCAAACCCCATATCGTTATAAACAACGGCAGTATAAGACGACTGATCCTTTTCAAATTTAAGTTGCAATGCTTTGTTGAACAATTGTTGCGCTTCGGTGATCTTGTTTTCATCAAGCAACATCTGCCCAAGTTGATAATAGGATAATGCAATGAGGAAAGAATCTTTTAACTGCAATCCTATTTTTAAACTGGCCGAATCGTGATAGCCCATTTTAGTGGATTCGGATCGGCGATAGTAAATATCCGCCAGCGTAGTATGCGCGCTTGCTTCTCCCCGTAAGAATTTTTTTTGACGGCTAAATTCCAACGCATCGGTGGCCGATTGCTGCGCTTCGTTTAATAATGAACCAGCAATCTGCTGATCAGCTTTTTCTATTAGCAAGTATACTTTCAGGGAATCTTTGGGTGAATACAATGGTTGAGCCGCTAACAGCATTGGAATGAGATGGAACGCAATTAGGATGCTTCCCCAAAAGCAATATGTTTTTTTAGCGGTTGATAACATGGGCCTGGCGAGTTGTAACCTTGCAAATAGAAAACAAAGTAATAGAAAGTACAACTTATTTCAGAAAAACCACCGGCTGCTTTTAAGAACCAGCTATTTGTTCCGGCGTTTTTTGCCTGCGCAGCCTTAATTTCTGTAACATCGTTCCAATGCTTCGCGAGAATCGGTAATAAAACTCTTTGTTTAATAGTTGCGAATCGTGAAGGGCCTTATAAATTAAAAAGAATCCAATGGGAGCCAATACTGCAGTAGCCAGCCACATGCCGGATACCGGAAGCATGATATCTTCTTTTACGAATTTTCTTCCGAAATTATTCAGCATGAAAAAAATCACAAAAAAGATTACAGCAAATACCACAGGAGTACCAATACCTCCTTTTCTCACGATAGATCCCAACGGGGCGCCTATCAAAAACAAAACGAGTACTGCCATCGACATGGTTAATTTATTGTGCCATTCAATTAAGTGCAGCCTCAATTCTTTTCTTTTGTTTTCATAATCGATCGCGGAACCTTCCAATGAGGAACGGAGAGAATTGGCGTATGATACTGCCTGGTCGCTCACCACGATCGCAGCGCTGTCGGGAATCAATTCAATGAATTTTTTATTCTTAACCGGGGGAACTTTTACATTTACCCATCCTGTATCTAAATATTTCACGAAACTGAGATAAGCCAGTTGATCCGTTCGACTTCGTTGTTCATATTGTTTCAAGTTTTTCTCTATCGAATCGATCGCTGTGTTTAGTTGGCGCATACTTAGCATTTCGTACCGGTTCTTAAATACAGAGTCAGAGGTAGGATTGAATTGAAGCGCGCTCAGGTCCAGTACTTTTTTATATTCATCAAATCCCAACCGAATAAATTCTGTATTGATATCGGCCCGGTTGCCTCTTTCCTGATAACGCCAGCCTTTGCGTAAGGTAAATTCCAGAAACCTTTTATCTGCCGAAACCCGCATGATGCCACTTTGGGCGGAGATCATATTATCCTGCAACCCCCCACTGTTTTCATAAATGAGTACCTGGTTGAGAATGGAATCATCTTTCTTTGATGAAACTTTTATGGAATAACCCGGAATTGTATTATAAAACTGCCCTTCTTTAAGATCAAAAGCTGGTTTCTTATTGACAAGATCCGTATGAAGGGTCTTCATTTTCAGGTTAGCAATCGGAATAACATTGTTGTTGAAAAGAAACGCGAGCCCTGCTAAGAACAGGGCAGTAATAAATAGCGGACGCATAAAACGCAATAGCCCGATACCGGCCGATTTGATGGCTACCAGTTCAAAGGTTTCCCCGAGATTGCCAAAGGTCATAATGGAAGAAAGCAATACCGCCAATGGCAAAGCAAGTGGAACAAGCGTAGCGCTGAGGTAGAAGATCAATCTGAAAATAGTAAACGCGTCAATTCCTTTTCCTACAAAATCATCAATCCACAACCAGAAAAATTGCAGGATCAATACAAAGAGGGTTAAAAAAAAAGTGGCGATGAAGGGGCCGATGAAGGCTTTCAGCACCAGTATGTCGAGTTTCTTGATCAAACGTTTTTAGTTTGTTGTTTATGGTTTGTGGTTTGTAGTTCTTTCTCCGTAAGATTGCTTCTTTAACTTATTTAACTTGCTTAGCAAGAAAATAATTTTATCACTTAAGGTCTTTTTATTTTATTGGTATCTTACCGCTTTCACAACTACAAACCACAAACTACAAACTGGCTTTCATGAACTCCTCAAAAATACATCTTTCTCCAGAGGAATTACAACTCGTACAAAATGCGCAATTGCTTTTAACAAAGAATACCATTATTGAAAAAGTCTACGCGCTCTTTGGTGAGTTGGCATCAGCGCTTCAACAATCATCCATCTATTCAACAAATAACTTACCCGCGGAACTGTTTACGCTCGGTCCCAAAATTTCGAGAGGCGAAAAGTATAAAGGACTTCCGTATGTAATGCTGGATTACCCGCGTTGCTTCGGAAAGGAAGATATTTTCGCGGTACGTACTTTTTTCTGGTGGGGAAATTTTTTTAGTGTCACCCTTCATTTGAAGGGGAAATACCAGCAATTGTTTATTCCTTATTTACAGAATCAAACAGCTCTTTTAGCAGCTAATAATTTTCAACTATGTTTTACTGGGGAAGAATGGGAACATGACTTATCAGAGGGGAATTATATTCCGCTTTTAATTAACAGCGGTACAATTTCTGAAATGAACCTGGTAGATAAACCATTTTATAAGTTAACCTCCCGGGTTGAGTTACACCAATGGAATGAAATGAATGAAAGATTATTGGGATTGCAGCGGGTTATTGGCCAAGCAATAGCCGGTTAATTTCCCAAACGATGGAAAAGATCTTTTACCTGGTATCCCCATAGCTGGCTTTGGTCCTTGATCTCTTTTTTATCGGCAAAATCATTAATCACTAATATGGTTAAATTAGTAACTTCTGATTTTTCAATCCTGAATTCAAAATATTCTTCTTTGGGTGCATGCATCCAATGAAATTTAATGAATCTGTTTTCTTCGCTTTCCAGTACTTCTGCTTTATCGATGGATCCGTTCCATGAAAAACTGAAAACATTATCACGTTCATCCACTTTATCGGCAAACCATTCCTGCAATCCCGCAGGGGTACTTAAGAATTCGTATAAAATGGAAGGAGAACATCTTACCGGATACTCTAATGTAAATTGTTGTTTCTTGCTCATCTACTCCAATTGACCTTTTATTTCCAATGTTGCAATAATAGATAAATAATATTACCATCAAAATTTTTTTGTTGGCTTCTTCCTTCCATTTGTCCCATTTTGGGCAGGGTTTGGTGGTTTTATAGCCCCCAAACATGGGTTTTAGGCCGCCCAAAGCCCCGTCCGGGCTGGGTTTGGTATAAATTACTGAAAATAAAGGCTTTTAAATTATACACAGGCATAAGAAATCGGTCTGTTTATTCGTTTTTCATAATAATTCTGTAAAAAACCCAATAACCATTTAAATCCTAAAAAAGGCCAACCTATGAGTATGCGTCAACTCAAAATCACGAAGAGTATAACTAATCGTGAGTCGCAGAGCCTGGAAAAGTACCTGCAGGAAATCGGGAAAGTGGAATTGATTAGTCCGGAAGAAGAAGTAAAGCTGGCACGTCGTATTAAGCAAGGCGACCAGTCGGCACTTGATAAATTAACCAAGGCCAATCTCCGGTTTGTTGTATCCGTTTCTAAACAGTACCAAAACCAGGGACTTTCTTTACCCGATCTTATCAATGAGGGCAATCTGGGACTGATTAAAGCCGCACAGCGCTTTGATGAAACCCGCGGATTTAAATTTATTTCCTACGCTGTTTGGTGGATCCGCCAAAGTATTTTGCAAGCATTGGCTGAACAGGCGCGTATCGTTCGTTTACCGCTCAATAAAGTAGGGCTGACCAATAAAATTCAAAAAGCCTTTTCCCTTTTGGAACAGCAGTTTGAAAGAGAGCCTTCGGCCGATGAAATTGCCGAATTGCTTGAATTGGAAATTGAAGAAGTAACGGCCACATTGGGTAGCAGTGCCCGCCATATCAGTGTCGATACACCCTTATCGGAAGGGGAAGACAATACCCTGATTGATGTGATGGAAAATCCAAACGCAGATCGCGCAGAAACCAATATCGAACATAACGAATCGCTTACGCAGGAAATAGAGCGTTCAATGAAATCATTGACGGAGCGTCAGAAAGAAGTAATCTGTTATTTCTTTGGGATTGGAATCGATCACCCGATGACATTGGAAGATATCGGTGAGAAATTCAATCTTACCCGCGAGCGGGTCCGCCAGATCAAGGATAAGGCGATTACTAAAATGAGAACCAATTCACGTTCCAGGGAACTCCGTGGATTCCTGGGTGTATAATTTAAAATAATAAGAAGTATAAAGAAAATCTACACTTCATAATCTTACTGTATTTTTGTATTTCCTTTAAAAGTGAATGTTTAATTACATTCACTTTTTGTTTTAAAAAGGGTTAGGGGTTTAATAGTTTAAAGGTTTAAGAGTTCTACAATTAAAAATAGTGTCTGTAGAATGCAGAACCCTTAAACCTTTAAACTTTTAAACTCTGAAACCAATTCACTCAGTATTTAAGTAACAACCATGTTCGAAAATCTATCAGAGCGGCTTGAGTCGGCGTTTAAGCAGATAAAAGGGCAGGGCCGCATTACAGAACTGAATATTGCTGCAACTGTAAAGGAAATCCGCAAAGCATTGATTGATGCGGACGTGAACTTTAAAATTGCCAAAGAATTTACAGACAAAGTACGTGATCAAGCGATGGGTCAGAAAGTGATCAACGCGGTGAGTCCTGGTCAGTTGATGGTAAAGATTGTAAAGGATGAGCTATCTGAATTAATGGGAGGAAGCGAAACTGAGTTCAATGCCAAAGGAAATCCGGCAGTGATTCTTATTGCAGGCCTACAAGGTTCGGGTAAAACCACCTTCAGCGCAAAACTTGCTAATTATCTAAAAAACTCAAAAGGACTTTCTCCCATGTTGGTAGCGGCAGATATCTATCGCCCCGCGGCCATCGATCAATTGAAAATATTAGGGGAACAAATCGGCATTGAAGTATACAGTGAGCCGGAGAATAAGAATGCGGTGGAAATTGCTGCCAACGCAGTAAAAGAGGCAAGGAGCAGGAACAAGAACGTAATCATCGTGGATACCGCGGGTCGTTTGGCGGTGGATGAAGTGATGATGACAGAGGTCGCGGATATTAAATCTGCTGTAAAACCACAGGAGATCTTATTTGTGGTGGACTCGATGACTGGTCAGGACGCGGTAAACACTGCCAAGGCCTTTAATGATCGACTCGATTTCAGTGGGGTAGTGCTAACCAAACTGGATGGTGACACCCGGGGTGGTGCCGCCTTATCAATAAAATACACCGTAAATAAACCCATCAAGTTTGTAAGCAGCGGAGAAAAGATGGATACCCTGGATGTATTTTATCCGGAGCGGATGGCCCAGCGGATCCTGGGGATGGGGGATATCACAACCCTGGTAGAGAAGGCACAGGCTCAATATGACGAAGAAGAGGCCAAAAAGTTGGAAAGGAAGATTCGTAAGAACCAGTTTGATTTTGAGGACTTTATGCAACAACTGGCTCAAATAAAGAAGATGGGAAACTTGAAGGATCTGATGGGGATGATACCCGGTATGGGCAAGGCAATCAAGGATGTAGACATCAGCGATGACTCATTTAAAGGTATTGAGGCCATGATTAACTCAATGACTAAGAAGGAGAGAAGCAATCCCGATCTGATTGATATGAGCCGCAAAAAGCGGATAGCAGCCGGTTCGGGCAAAGATATCAATGAGGTAAATGCCTTTATGAAGCAATTTGACCAGATGAAACAGATGATGAAACAAATGAATAAGATGCCGATGGGGAGGATGATGCCGGGGATGAAGAGGTAGTCGGTAGTCAGGAGTCCGAAGTCTGTAGTCGAACCCACTCTTTTTAAACATTCCCATTTAAAACACCATATTTTCAATCATAATTATTAATTTTGGTCAATTCTGTTCGATTGCTATTTTTGCAATCCTGAAACAGTAACCTTATTAATTAACGCATTTAAATTTCTATTTAAAATGCCAGTAAAAATCAGACTGCAACGTCATGGGTCTAAGAAGAGACCATTCTACTTCATCGTAGTGGCCGATGCCCGCTCACCTCGCGATGGTAAATTCATTCAAAAGTTAGGTACGTACAACCCGCTCACCGTTCCGGCATCCGTTCAATTGGATCGTCAGAAGGCATTGGATTGGCTGCACAAAGGTGCCCAGCCAACCGATACGGTTCGTCGTATACTTTCTTTTAAAGGAGTTTTGTACCTGAAACATTTGTTGCGTGGTGTAAAGCTTGGTTTATTCGATGAAGCTGCCGCTATGGAGAAATTCCAGAAATGGCATGGTGAACACGAGATCCAGGTACGTAAACGTCAGGAAACCGATGCGAAAGACAGACGTGTTCGCAGAAGCGGTCCCCCTGTACGTAAGACAAGAGACGAATCTTAATTTAATTATAGATTTTGATCTTATTAAAATCCTGGCTTTTGCCGGGATTTTTTTTGATGTTTATAGTTTATCGTTTGTCGTTTTTCGTTGCCGAAATTCTAAGATTCTTTATTAATAAAAGGAGCCTGCTATTTATAAGGAATGATTGAATCAAAGAACGATAAACGACAAACCAAAAACCACAAACTTCTTCCCCTAAATTTGCCCCATGACCAACTATTGCAGCATCGGAAAATTAGCGGCTACTTTCGGAGTGAAAGGAGACCTTGTGTTGCGTCACAGTTTGGGTAAAAAAACGGCGTTTAAAGGTTTGGAAGCAATCTTTATTGAATTTAAAAAAGATGAGCTGTTGCCTTATTTCATCATCGAGGCAAAATCAAAAAGCAATGAGGAGGTTTACCTGAAACTCGACGGAATCGATTCTAAAGAAGCCGCGCAAAAATTATTACAAAAACAGGTTTGGCTCACCGAAGAGGAATTTCATCAATATACGGCCAAGTCGGCACCCATATCAATGTTGGGATATCATATCATCGATGACGGAAAAGATTTAGGAGAGATCCTGGAAATCATTGAACAACCTCATCAATTACTTTGTCGCATCGACTGGAAAGGGAAAGAAGCATTGATTCCGTTGAACGAAGAATTTTTACTCAAAGTAGATAAGAGAAAAAAACAGGTGTTGGTGGAATTGCCGGAGGGGTTGATGGATGTATTTGAATAACGTGAGTCGTGAATGGTGAGTCGTGAGTAGCGGGGGATACTCTCTAAGAAAAAGTGAATTACCTTTAATCGGGTAGCTTCTCACGACTCACGATTCACGACTCACGATTTCTTACTTCGATCTTATAAAATCAGCAACAAGCTTCATCCTGAAATAAAGATTGCTCATCATCATCGGAATATTATTCTTGGCTTTTGTTACGGAGCCATTATTTAGTTTTTTGATATTCTTCAGCTCAGTAATTTTTTCATCAATTTTATCAATTAGTTTTTCCGTTGTCCATCCTTTGTATTTCTTATTCCGGTCGTCTTTGATATGCCTGTCTTCCAAAACACCCGGTTTTAATTTTTTGAAAGAAAAATTTTCTTTGATTGCGTGTTGTATAGCTGAATTGCTAAGAAGATCTATGATATTATCGTAGGGCGATTCATTAAGGAAACCATTGCTGAATACGTTGAGATTATCACGTAGTTCTATAAACAACTGTCGCTTAACTACGTCGTTGGTTTTTGATTTGGTATGCAGGAAACTGATAAGGTCCTTTACGGGTGCTATGCTGAGTTTGATCCACTCCATGTTCATTTCTAAAATTAGTCGATTTTGAAGAAAAAGAACCAAGAACCGAAGAACCAAGAACCAAAGAAAAAATACAAAGAATTAAATCTCAAAGAAAGAATACAAATACGCAAATCTCAAAAGCGTCCGAATTGCGGAGATTTTGAGATTTGTTTTTCTGTATTCTTTTTTTGTCCCTTGTTTTTTAGTATTTTTTCTTTGGTTCTTGGCATCTTGGTTTCTTGGATCTTCGCTTCAGGCATCTTGGTTCTTGGAAATCGTAACTTAGCAAATACACATGCAAGTTCCTCAACGAATAATTGCTCACTTCGACCTCGACTCATTTTTTGTATCAGTAGAGGTTTTAAATGATCCTTCCTTAAAGGGCAAACCGGTTATTGTGGGTGGTCGTGAGCGTGGGGTGGTGGCGGCATGTAGTTATGAAGCAAGAAAGTACGGTATTCATTCGGCCATGCCGTCAAAAACAGCTATGCGACTTTGTCCACACGCTATTGTGGTGAGTGGTAGCCGGGGCGAGTATTCTAAATACTCACGGTGGGTTACAGAGATCATTGCCGCGAAGGCTCCTATGTTTGAAAAAGCATCCATCGATGAATTTTATCTCGATCTCACCGGGATGGATAAATACTTCGATCCCTGGCAATGGACCATTGATTTGCGCCAGGAAATTATTGATAAAACATCATTGCCCATTTCATTTGCGCTGGCATCCAATAAAATGGTTTCCAAAATAGCTACCAATGAAGCTAAGCCCAATGGTTATTTACAAATCCCCCATGGAAAAGAGAAAGAATATTTATCTCCATTAAAAGTAAATAAGATACCCGGAGTGGGTGAACATTTGTACCAGGCATTGCAGGAGATGAATATCGACACGATAGGCGACCTTTCTAAACTTTCTATTGATTTCCTGGAGAATCGATTTGGAAAATATGGCGCTGAGCTTTGGAATAAGGCACAGGGAATTCATAATGGTTCGGTGGTTCCTTACCATGAAGCCAAATCGATATCCACGGAGAATACGTTCGACGAGAATATAAAAGACAGCAATTATTTGCTCAACGAGTTGGTGCGCATGACAGAAAAGATCGCGTTTGAATTGCGACAGGATAATAAAATGGCAGGCTGTATTGCGGTGAAGATCCGGTATCCCGATTTTGAAACTACTTCCAAGCAAACCACCATACCCTATACATTTTATGATGATGAATTGATTCCTTTTGCAAAAGAACTCTTTAATAAGTTGTGGAGGAAAGGTCAACCCGTCCGACTGCTGGGAGTTCGGCTGAGCGAACTTACTGACGAAGCAGTTCAAACAAACCTCTTTTCAAATGCGGAAAAGAAAAATGAACTTTATAAGGCGATTGATGAAGTGAAGAACAGGTTTGGGAAAGCTTCGCTAACAAAAGCTACAGGAAAGAAGGGAGACGGAAATAAAGAATGAAGAATTAAAACCTACTATCGTCAGACTAATCCATTATTGTGAACTAGTAAAGCATTTAGAGAGAGGGTTCTAGCCCCTCTCCGCGAGAGCCTGTCCCGCCTTAGCGGGAAGAGGGGTTGGGGTGAGGCGGACAACTTCTTAATTTTTCATTCTTAATTTTTCATTTTTCATTTATATTCGATCATGTTATCAAAAAAGGCACAATACGCATTCAGGGCATTGGAATACCTGGTAGAAAAACATGACCAGGGACCAGTATTGATATCGGAAATAGCGAAAAAGAAAAAAATACCTCTTAAGTTCCTCGAGAATATATTGTTGGAAATGCGCAAAGCGGGCTTTCTCGAAAGTAAGAAAGGCAAAGGAGGCGGATATTATCTTGCTAAGAACCCAGCTAAAATTCCGGTGGCCGCTATCATAAGAGTGGTGGATGGACCGATCGCCATGCTACCTTGTGTTAGTCTTTATTTTTATCAGCGTTGTAAAAACTGCGACGAGAAACATTGTGGCCTCCATGATATTATGGAAGGAGTAAGAGATGCTACCCTGCATATCCTTGAAAACAAGACCCTCCGAGACCTCGTAGTTTAACGAATTGCTAATAATTTGGTGATTCACTAAATAAAGTCTACTTATTTGGTAGGTTAATTAATATAAGGTATTTTCGATTTTTAATAATTATAAAACCTTTTGTTATGTCACTACGTTTAGGAGATGTGGCGCCCAATTTTAAAGCGCAAACTACTGCCGGAGAAATTGATTTTTACGAATACCTGGGCAATGGCTGGGGGGTATTATTCTCTCATCCGGCTGACTATACACCGGTATGTACAACGGAGCTGGGAAAGACGGCGTTGTTGGCCGAGGAATTCGCGAAACGCAACGTAAAAGTATTGGCGGTGAGTGTGGATCCAATGGATAAACATGACGGATGGGTAAAGGATATTAATGAAACACAGAATACAACGGTAAACTTCCCGCTGATCGCCGATCAGGATCGTAAGGTGGCGGATCTCTATGATATGATTCATCCGAATGCTTCCGCTACGGCAACCGTTCGTTCTTTATTTATTATTGGTCCCGATAAACTGGTGAAACTGATCATTACGTACCCCGCTTCAACCGGAAGAAATTTCGTGGAAGTATTACGTGTAATTGATTCTCTGCAATTGACCGCAAACTACAGTGTTGCGACACCTGCTGATTGGAAAAATGGTGAAGATGTGATTGTGGTGCCAGCTGTTTCTACCGAAGATGCGATCAAGAAATTCCCGAAAGGGGTGAAGGTGGTGAAGCCTTATCTGCGTTACACTCCCCAACCGAACCTGGACTAGAAATGTAGAATGTAAAATATTGAATATAAAATGTAAAAGGGTCCTCAAATCGAGGACCCTTTTACATTCAACATTTTACATTTTAGATTTTACATTTCTTCTTCACAGCTAACGACCGTTCATGTGGAAAATAATTGAATAAATCAGCCTGTTTTTGCGCTTTTCTTTGTAATTTCAGGCAGGTGCTTGCTATAGTTTTTGATATCCTGATGATAAACGCTCATTTTATTGAAAAATATCTAAAATACTTACATCAACGATGGCAAGCAATGCAGGTTTATACCATCCAAGTTTTGAACACGACTCGTGCGGAATAGGTTTTGTTGCGAGTATTAAAGGAAATAAATCTCACCAGAATATTTCGGATGCATTAACTGTGCTCGAGAATATGGAGCATAGAGGCGCCTGTGGTTGTGAGAACAATACCGGCGATGGCGCTGGCATCATGATTCAAACTCCCCACGAATTTTTCTTTGAAGAATGTTTGAAATTGGGCGTTCACCTGCCTTCGTTTGGACGTTATGGTGTGGGTGTAATCTTCTTCCCCAAAGAAATTAAACTCCGTGAAGAGTGCCGCGATATCTTCAATCGTACTGCTGAGAAATTGGGTTTGGAAATTCTTACTTATCGTAAAGTACCGGTAAATCCGGATGGTATTGGCGCAACTGCTCTCAGTGTTGAGCCCGAAATGGAACAAGTATTTGTTGCATGCCCCGATCATATCAATAACCCAACTGATTTTGAACGCAAACTTTTCGTTTTACGCAATCATGCAACACATCTAATCAATAGTACCGTTAAAAAAGACGCGATTGGATTTTATCTTGCTTCTCTTTCCTATAAAACCGTTGTTTATAAAGGACAATTAACAAGCTTACAGGTTCGACCCTATTTCCCTGATCTTACTAATAAAAGAGTAGTGAGCGCTTTCGGATTGGTGCACTCCCGATTTGCTACCAATACCTTTCCTTCCTGGAAATTGGCACAGCCTTTTCGTTTTATCGCGCACAATGGTGAAATCAATACGCTACAGGGTAATTTAAACTGGTTAAAGACCAGCGAGCATGGCTTTACTTCCGAGTTCTTTACTAAAGAAGAAATGGAAATGTTATTGCCAATTGTTACCGGCGGACAATCAGATTCTGCGTGCCTGGACAATATGATAGAACTGCTTACCATGACCGGTCGCAGTTTGCCGCATGTAATGATGATGCTGATTCCGGAAGCATGGGATGGTAATGAGCACATGGACCCCGTTAAGAAAGCGTTCTACGAATACCATGCATCCATTATGGAACCCTGGGATGGACCTGCTTCTATATCATTCACCGATGGAAAAATAATTGGGGCTACGCTTGATAGAAACGGACTTCGTCCTTCCCGATATTGTGTTACTACGGATGACCGCGTTATAATGGCTTCTGAAACCGGTGTACTTCCCGTTGATCCGAAAACAATCAAAGAAAAAGGAAGATTGCAACCGGGTAAGATGTTTGTAGTGGATATGGAACAGGGTCGTATTATCAGTGATGACGAACTGAAAAGAAAAATATGTAGTCAGAAAACTTATGGCGACTGGCTCAATCAATATAAGATCCGGTTAGAAGAATTAGAGGAACCCAGGGTACAGTTCACGCATTTAACGGATGATTCTGTATTGAAATATCAAAAAGCATTTGGATATAGTACCGAAGATATTGAAACAATTATCAAACCCATGGCACTTGAAGGTAAGGAGCCGATCGGTTCTATGGGTACAGATGTTCCATTAGCGGTATTGAGCGATCAACCACAACACCTTTCTTCTTATTTCAAACAATTATTCGCGCAGGTAACCAATCCGCCGATTGATCCGATCCGCGAACGCATGGTGATGAGCCTTGCTACTTTTGTGGGTAACAATGGTAATTTATTGGAAGAAGATCCCATGCATTGTCACACGGTCGCGCTTAAACAACCTATTCTTACCAGCAAAGAACTTGAAAAAATTAGAAGTATCGATACCGGTATCTTCCAGGCTAAAACATTACAGACCTATTTTAGGGCTGATGGGAAACCCGATTCATTAAAAAAAGGACTCGATCGGTTGTGTCGTTACGCAGAGGATGCGGTGCACGATGGATTTGAAGTAATCATACTTTGTGATCGCGCCGTCGATAGCGATCACGCATCAATACCTTCCTTATTGGCTACTGCAGCAGTACATCATCACCTTATCCGTAAAGGACTTCGTGGCCAGGTGGGTATTGTAGTAGAAGCCGGTGATGTTTGGGAAGTGCACCATTTCGCTTGCTTGCTTGCATTTGGTGCAACCGCTATCAATCCATATCTCGCATTGGCTACTATCCGTAATCTTAAAGTAAATGGTGGAATACAATCAGAATTTACCTGGGAAGAATTACGGTATAACTATATTAAAGCAGTGTGTGATGGTTTATTAAAAGTATTTTCTAAGATGGGAATTTCTACCCTGCAATCTTATCAGGGGGCACAGATATTCGAAATATTAGGAATTAACCAGGAGGTAGTGGATAAATGTTTTACCGGGGCAGTGAGCCGCATTCAAGGTATCGGGTTGGAAGAAATTGCCCGGGAAGCATTGGTAAAACATGTTTTCGCGTTTAGCCGGAAAGACATACCCGTAGATCGTTTACCGGTAGGTGGTATGTATCAATGGAAAAGAAAAGGAGAGTTCCATTTATTCAATCCAACCAGTATTCACCTGTTGCAATATTCTACCCGGATGAATGATTATGCAACGTTTAAGAAATATTCAAAGTTTGTTAACGACCAGAGTGAAAAGGCGGCTACGCTGCGGAGTATGTTCGAATTCAAACGCACTCGTCCTTCTGTTTCAATTGATGAAGTAGAGCCAGCTGAAAGTATATACAAACGATTTGCAACGGGGGCCATGAGTTTTGGTTCCATTTCCTGGGAAGCACATACTACGCTGGCAATAGCGATGAATCGTTTGGGTGGAAAAAGTAATACTGGTGAAGGGGGAGAAGATGAGAGAAGGTATGAGCGTTTGCCGAATGGTGATTTTATGCGGAGCGCCATTAAACAAGTGGCCAGTGCCCGTTTTGGTGTTACCAGTTTATATCTCACGGAAGCAGATGAATTACAAATCAAAATGGCGCAGGGTGCAAAACCCGGTGAAGGGGGACAATTACCCGGACATAAAGTAGATGAGTGGATCGGTAGAACCCGTCACTCAACACCAGGTGTTGGTTTGATATCACCTCCACCGCATCACGATATTTATTCTATTGAAGATCTCGCGCAATTAATATTCGATTTAAAGAATGCGAACCGTGCAGCACGAATAAACGTGAAATTGGTTTCCAAAGCTGGTGTAGGAACAATTGCTGCTGGTGTTGCAAAAGCTAAAGCAGATGTGATCCTGATATCCGGGCATGATGGAGGAACCGGAGCATCTCCCATTAGTTCCATCAAACACGCGGGTTTACCTTGGGAACTTGGATTAGCAGAAACACATCAAACACTTGTTAAGAATAAATTGCGCAGTCGTGTAGTAGTGCAGGCTGATGGACAAATGAAGACGGGGCGGGATATTGCCATCGCTGCCTTATTAGGCGCTGAGGAATGGGGCGTAGCTACTGCAGCGTTAGTTGTAGAAGGATGTATAATGATGCGTAAGTGTCATCTCAATACCTGCCCTGTTGGAGTAGCCACCCAGGATCCCGAACTGCGCAAGCGGTTTAATGGTGATGCCGATCATGTGGTGAACTTTTTCCGTTTTATGGTGCAGGAGCTGAGAGAGATTATGGCTGAGATGGGATTTCGTACCGTTAATGAAATGGTGGGACAGGTGGATTGCCTGCAACCAAGAGAGAATATCAACCATTGGAAATACAGTAAGCTGGATCTTTCGCCGATCTTATACAAGGAACCTGCTTCATTCTATACCGGTCTGTATAAAATGGAAGAGCAGGATCATGGATTGGAAGAGGTATTGGATTGGAAGTTATTGGAAAAAGCAAAGCCTGCTATTGATAATAAAGAAAGAGTATTTGCAGAGTTTCCAATTAAGAATACTGATCGCACAGCAGGTACAATTCTGAGTAATGAAATAACCAAAAAATACAAAGGGGCCGGTTTGCCGGAAGATACGATACACTTTAAGTTCAATGGTACAGCCGGACAAAGCTTTGGCGCATTCAATACAAAAGGAGTCACGCTCGAATTGGAAGGGGATGCCAACGATTATTTTGGAAAGGGATTGAGTGGTGCGCGGCTGATCATCTATCCTCCGAAAGAAGCGACTTATACGCCAGAAGATAATATCATTATAGGTAACGTTGCTTTCTATGGAGCTACTGGTGGAGAAGCATTCATTCGTGGTAAAGCAGGGGAACGTTTTGCAGTCCGAAATTCAGGAGTGCATGCCGTAGTGGAAAGTACCGGAGATCATGGATGTGAGTATATGACTGGAGGTCGGGTAGTGATTCTGGGAGATACCGGAAGAAATTTTGCCGCGGGAATGAGTGGAGGTATTGCATATGTATATGATGTGAAAGGAAAGTTTGCCAGCAATTGTAATAGGGAGATGGTGGATCTCGATCCGGTAGTAAACGGAGATTCGCAGGAATTACAGGAAATGATTTCCCGTCATTATGCCTATACGGGGAGTACAGTTGCCAAATTTGTACTGGATGATTTCGAGAACCAGTTAAAGAATTTTGTGAAAGTATTTCCAAAGGATTATAAAAAAGCGTTGTTGCAAAAAGCTGAAGGTGTTAAACAAAAGGTTTAGGAATGTAAAATCTAAAATTTAAAATGTAGAATGTAAAATGGGTAAACCAACCGGATTTTTAGAATTTACAAGGGAGCTTCCTGACAAGAAACCAGTTCAGGAGCGGGTGCAGCATTTCAATGAATTTATTGAACGCTTCCCCGATGAAAAACTGAACCAGCAGGCTGCTCGTTGTATGAACTGCGGGGTACCTTTTTGTCATAGCGGTTGTCCTTTAGGTAATGTAATTCCCGAATTCAATGATGCGGTTTATAAGAAGGATTGGAAAGAAGCCTATGATATCCTTAGTTCAACCAATAACTTTCCGGAATTTACCGGGCGTATTTGCCCCGCTCCCTGCGAAAGTGCCTGTGTACTGGGAATTAATCAACCTCCTGTTGCTATTGAAGAAATTGAGAAGCATATTATAGAGATTGCATTTGATAAAGGATTCGTTCAATCCCGTAAACCGAATATGCGTACCGGTAAAAAGGTAGCGGTAGTAGGATCTGGTCCTGCAGGATTGGCTGCCGCCGCTCAATTGAATTATGCGGGCCATACGGTAACCGTTTTTGAAAGAGATGATGAAGCCGGTGGCCTGTTGCGTTATGGCATACCCGATTTCAAATTGGAAAAATGGGTGGTGGAAAGAAGAATAAAACTAATGGAAGAAGAGGGGGTGATATTTAAATGTAAAGCCAATGTGGGAGTTAATATAAGTATTAATGATCTGCTGCGCGAATATCATGCAATAGTCTTAGCAGGTGGATCTACCGTTCCCCGCGATTTAAAAATCCCCGGGCGTGAATTGAAGGGAGTTCATTTTGCCATGGAATTCCTGAAGCAGCAGAACAAACGCAATGCAGGTAAGGATCCGCTGGCAAATGCGACTATTGAAAGCAATATTTATAATGATAATATTTTCGCTAATAAAAAGAATGTAGTAGTAATAGGTGGAGGGGATACGGGTAGCGATTGCGTGGGAACATCCAACAGGCATGGAGCGAAGTCGGTAACACAGTTTGAACTGCTTCCAAAGCCACCAGATAATCGTACTTCCTTTATGCCCTGGCCTTCTTATCCAATGACACTAAAAACTTCAAGTTCGCATGAAGAAGGTACCAACCGGCAATGGGCAATCGCAACCAAAGAATTTATTGCTGATGCAGCCGGCAACCTGAAAGCGTTGAAGATTGTGGACCTCGAATGGAAAATTACAACTGATGGCAGAGCGGCTGAGTTTGTGGAGCGGGCAGGCAGTGAACGAGAAATCCCCTGTGAACTGGCACTATTAGCAATGGGATTTGTTCATCCACAGCACCAGGGATTATTAAATGAATTAGGGGTGGATTTGGATGAGCGCGGTAATGTGAAAGCCACCGAAAAAAATTATCAAACCAATATCAATAAAGTATTTGCAGCAGGGGATGTAAGAAGAGGTCAAAGCCTGGTTGTTTGGGCCATCAGTGAAGGCCGCGAATGCGCCCGGAAAGCAGATGAATTTTTGATGGGACATTCTCTATTGGAGAGCAAGGACAGTATTTTACTCGCTTCTCTTTAATTCTTTGCATAACTATTTACAAACCACGCTTATAGCGTGGTTCTTTTTTGTCCTTTTTTATACATTATAAATAATTATATATAACGAAATTTTTGAAAATTTCTATTTTTTGCCCGAAAATCCAAAAAATACCTTCAAACTAACAAATGTTATAATATTATTAATTTAATTTAGCATAGAAAATATCATATGAAATTATTTCTAATATTTAACAACTAAAAGCAACTTAACATGAGTAAAAGAACAGCAAAACAAATATTGCCATTCCTGGTGCTTGCGGGTGTAGCAATTGCTGCGATGTTCATTAAACCTGCGGCGGATTATGTCCCAGGTGCCAACGATCCTCAGTATAATTCATCCGACATTGCCTGGGTGTTGGTTTCAACTGCTCTGGTATTTTTGATGACTCCTGGTCTGGCTTTCTTTTATGGTGGAATGGTACACCGCAAGAATGTGATCTCTACAATGATCAAAAGTGTTGTAGCTGCGGGTGTGGTTGGTATATTATGGGTAACCGTTGGGTTTAGTCTCAGCTTTGGCGATTCTATCGGAGGTTTTATTGGTAATCCTTCCACTTATCTTTTTTATCAGGGAGTAAAAGGGGGAGCTGCATGGCCACTTGCTAATACCATTCCATTGACGCTATTCTCGCTTTTCCAATTGATGTTCGCGATCATTACACCCGGACTGGTAGTAGGTGCCCTTGCTGAAAGGATCCGATTCACCTCCTTTATACTCTTCATTGTATTATTTAGCTTATTAGTTTATGCGCCTGCAGCGCATTGGTCATGGCATCCCGAAGGATTCCTCGCTAAGATGGGTGCATGGGATTTCGCGGGTGGTACTGTAGTACATATTACTGCGGGTTGTGCGGCATTAGCGGGTGCATTGGTATTGAAAAGAAGAAAATCGCATATTGAGCATAAAGAAATTCCACCAGCCAACGTACCCTATGTACTTATCGGAACTGGTTTGCTTTGGTTCGGTTGGTTCGGCTTCAATGCGGGATCAGCTGTAGGAGCTACTCCTTTAGCAGTAAATGCGTTTGGAACTACAACAACAGCAGCTTCTGCCGCTGGTTTGGCTTGGATGTTCTTCGACGTATTGAAAGGTAAAAAACCATCCGTGCTTGGTTTCTGTATCGGAGCCGTGGTTGGATTGGTTGCTATTACGCCGGCTGCCGGATATGTAGGAATCCCTCAAAGTATCATTATCGGTATGGTTGGAGCAATCATATCTAATATAGCGGTTGGTATCAAACAAAAATCAAGATTGGATGATACACTGGATGTATTCCCTTGCCATGGTATTGGTGGTATGGTGGGTATGTTGTTAACCGGTGTGTTCGCTAATCAATTGGTGCATGGTATAAAAGATGGTCCGGAAGGATGGTTCTATGGAAATGCCGGATTCTTCTTCACTCAGTTAAAAGCAATGTCTATAGTCGTTGCATATAGTTTCACCGTTTCCTGGCTCATTTTCAAATTCATCAACTTCGTATTGCCATTGCGTGTATCAGAAGCTGAAGAAGAAATGGGACTGGATGCGAGTCAACACAACGAGAAATACTTGCAGGGAACTTTACTCGTACCCAGCAACGGAAAAACTAAGGAAACACTAATCGAAGCCGACATATAAAATAAGAAAAGAGTACGGCATATGATAAGTTGCGCTAACAACTCATCGCCGTACCCTTTATTTAACACTTAAAATCTACACAATGGTACGAAAAATTTTTGTGGCAGTTATTG
This sequence comes from Chitinophagaceae bacterium, assembly GCA_965279015.1. GTDB lineage: Bacteria > Bacteroidota > Bacteroidia > Chitinophagales > Chitinophagaceae > Endoryza. The sequence continues at coordinate 5,388,994 of OZ257130.1, read as the reverse complement.
CCATGGCTTTCTATGTAAGTTCATTCGCCCAGGGAACATCTGTCGCAACTGATTCCACTGTTCCAACTAAAGAACCCGAAGAAAAAAAGCCATTTTTAACTATAACCGGGTCGGCTGATGTTTATTACCGGTATGATTTCGCAAAAACAAAAGCTAATAACCTCACCAGTTTTACCAATACGCAAAACGCTTTTGCATTGGGAATGGCCAGTGTAAAATTTGAACACAAATCCGATAAGGTTGGATTTGTTGCGGATCTGGGATTTGGTATGCGTGCTAAAGAATTTGCTTATAACGACGAAGGAATTACCCAGGCAATTAAACAATTATATATAAGTTATTCTCCTGCCGAATGGTTGAAGTTTACTGCCGGATCATGGGCCACCCATGTGGGTTATGAACTGGTAGATCCTCAGTTAAACAGAAACTACAGTATGTCGTATATGTTTACCAATGGACCATTCACCCATACCGGTCTGAAAGCGGATATCACAAAAGGTAAACATGGTTTCATGGTTGGGGTTTCCAATGCGACTGATTATCGTGTTCCACCCGACGGGCTTATCAACAAGAAATTCTTTTTGGGCCAATACAGTATCGCCTTCAATGACAATTATAAACTTTACCTGAACTATGTAGGTGGTAAAAATCCGGATAGTTCTAAGACCAGCCAGGTAGATGCGGTACTTACTGCAAAGTTCAGCGACAAATTCAGTGCAGGGTATAATGGTACAATTAATACTATGAAAGGATGGGATGGTACTAAGAATGTGGATGGCAAAAGCTGGTGGGGTTCTGCAATTTACCTGAATCTTGATCCGAAACCATGGTTTGGATTAACCCTTCGTGGTGAATTGTTCAATGATGATGATCAAGTAAAAATGTTTGCTTCTGCTCCTGCCGGAGGTAACATTTTTGCTACCACGATATCTGCAAATTTCAAAACCGGAGGATTTATATTCATTCCTGAATTTCGCTTCGAGAACGCCAGCGAAGAAATCTTTGTTGATAAGGACATGATGCCAAAAAAATCTTATGGTGCTTTTATGATAGCGGCTATTTATTCATTCTAAACTTTGATGTGATTTAATATAAGGTTAGTATCTTTTTTTCATATGGCAAGCAATCGTTGATGTCTCCCTGTTTCTACAGGGAGGCTTTTTTTTGACACGAATGAACGCGAATGAAGGACACGAATGAACGCGAATGAAAGACGCGAATAGAAAACCGAATATGTATCTATAAAGCGAGAACATCGCTGATATAGACATTTATGACGTAAATTCTACGATGATATAAGTTAATTCATATTAATTGGTATTATTATTGGATTTCTGAATTGAGAATATTGCCTATTTAATATTTATTGGGATTTCTCGGTATGCAACTAACAGATGTTATGACATGAAATGAATTTGGCATGGTAAGGCTCCGGTATAGCAGAAAACCCTGCATAGACTTCATTCGCACCTATTCGTCACCAATTCGTACTTATTCGTGTATACTTAACATTTTATTCATAAATAATTTTCTTCGGCATGGGTTACTTTATATATCTTTGAGGTATTAATAAATAGTAGAACACTAATACACAATAAGTAGATTATCTCTACCGTTTTAACTCTAACACGATCTGCCTCCTCTAACAATTCCTCTCTCGATTTAATTGCCTTCTTTATCAATTGTCTCTGCCAGAGCTGAATAAGTTTTTTGCATTTATTATTCATTTAAAACTGTGTATATGAAACCACAATTGAATTTCAAGGCTATCGGTATGATCAGTACCATCGTTCTGTTAGTGTTTACCACCTCTTCTTTGCAATCGCTGAATGCTCAGTCATCTGCAACAACAGTTGTAACTGAAAGCAAACCTGATCTCCAGGTTAAATTCATCGGATCAACAGGTGAGTTTTTGTTCTTCGAATTGACAATGCTTCAATCGGATGACACAAGATCGAACCTTCGTATCCGTAATGAAAACGGTAACGAGTTGTATTCTGAATCAGTTTTCCAGAAAACAACTATCCGTAAACTAAAGATCGCTAAAGATGAAGCGGAAAAGATCGAATTTGTTTACAGCAACCCGCGTGGTGAAGTAAAGAAAACAATCGCGATCAAAATTAAATTGCAGGAAGCAATTGAAGTTACAGATATCACTAAATTATAATTGTAACTAACAGATACCAACTTTTTGAGGGCTTATAAACAATGATTACGTCCTCCATGTCTATGGAGGACTTTTTTTTACACGAATAAGCGCGAATGGGAAACGAATAGGTGCGAATGAAGTAACGCGAATTAACGCGAATAGGAAACGCGAATAAAGCAACGCTAATAATTACAATTTGAATTGCTTGATATTAAATCGTCAGACCGGTACGGTCAGGCGATGGTCGCTGCTGTTGCTCGTAGCTCGCAGCTCATAGCTCACAGCTTCTTCACGATTTTTCCAGCGCCTGCTTGATATCCGCCAATATATCATCAATATGTTCCAGGCCTACTGATATACGAATCAAACCTGGTGTAATTCCAACTTCCTGTCTTTCAACTTCACTTAATTTGGAATGTGTGGTGGAGGCGGGATGCGCGGCGATGGTACGACTATCTCCCAAATTATTAGTTACAGAAAGCATTTGAAGGGCATTTAAAAATTTACGGCCGCTTTCAATACCCCCTCTTAATTCAAAAGTGAGAATACCACCTCCATTCGACATTTGTTTTTTGGCAATCGCATATTGTGGGTGATTGCTGAGAAAGGGATATTTTACCCAACTTAGTTTGGGATGATTCTGTAATGCAGTTGCGAGCTTCAATGCATTGTCTGCATGTTTTTCCATGCGGAGATACAGTGTTTCTAAACTTTTGGTAAGCACCCATGCATTAAAGGGGCTCATGGATGGACCCGTGTTACGTATAAATAAATAGAGTTGTTTAACCAGCTCCTTGTTTCCCACAACAACTCCTCCCAACACTCTTCCTTGCCCATCGATGAATTTAGTAGCTGAGTGTAATACCAGGTCGGCACCTAATGGAATGGGTTGCTGTACGGCTGGGGTAGCAAAACAATTATCTACCACAAATAATATATTATGCTTTTTGCATAAAGTGGAAATCGATTCAATATCTACAATATCCAATCCCGGGTTGGAAGGAGTTTCCACATATAGCATTTTAGTATTGGGCCGGATCATGGAAGCGATTTCTTCGGGCTTATTCATATTGAAATAAGAAAATTCAATGCCCCATTTGGGAAGATACTTTGTAAGTATAGTATGGGTAGATCCAAAAACCGCCGATGCGGAAATGATATGATCCCCCTGACTTAAAAAGGTCATGAACGTACCAAATACCGCAGCCATGCCAGTTCCTGTTGCCACCCCATCTTCCGCGCCTTCAAGTACCGTTATCTTATTGATGAATTCATCTACCGTTGGATTGGAAAAACGGGAGTATATATTTACTTCGAGATTATCATCTGCAAATGCCGCGGCCATTTCTTCGGCAGAATTATACGTAAAACTGCTGGTAAGAAAAAGGGGAGTAGCATGTTCTTTCTGTTCCGTTTGTGGGGTTTGAATACGGATTGCTTTTGTTTCCGGATGCTGTGACATATTTGATAACGGGTCTTTGATAAATTATGATATTGTAACTGCTTCACCATTTACTGTTACACGAAATGATAGTACGGCACCTGCTCTTCGCAGGGTTTCCGCAACGGAGCAATATTTGTTGATGGATAGATCCGCAGCCCGGAAAGCTTTTGCAGGATCCAGTTCGCCGGTCATTATAAACGATACTTCAACGGTGGTCCAAAGAGATGGCTCTTTGCTTTGTTCTCTTTCTCCATCTATATCGATGGTTAATGTTTTCAGATCCTGGCGTTGTTTTTTCAGGATGCTTACCACATCGGCACTGCTGCAACCACATAAAGCGGCTAATACGGTTTGCATCGGTCGCAGCCCTTTACCGGTCCCGCCCTGTTCTTCAGGGATATCGATCGACATCTTATTGCCTTTTACATCGGTGATGGTCATTCCATAATCGCCATGGGTTCTTTCTGAATGCATGAGTGCCATTGGAAGAAATTTAGCTTGCGAAGATACAATGTAAATCGTGAATCGTGAGGCGTGAATCGTGAGAAGGTCCCGAAGTAAGAGAAACAATCCAATTCTTAGGGGGCCACTCACGATTCACGCCTCACGATTCACGATTCACGTTCTATGCCCTCGAAGTATTATATAGCTCGTACCAATCCTGCTGTTCCAATACGATATCAAAAGCGTTAACTATGTTCCGGATACGTTGTTCATTAAAAGTCCCAATTAATGGAAGTGCTCCTAATCGAATCAGCCAGGCGACTGCCAGCGACTCTTCATTTGCATTGTATTTCTTGCCAATCTCGATCAATTTATTACGGATGGCTACTGCTTTTTTATCGGTTCCGTTTTCTATTCTACCACCTGCCAGGGGGGCCGCTGCTATGGGACGCATATAACGTTGCTTGGTATAATCGAGCTGGCCATTGTCGAGCGCAGTTGTATTCAACAGACTTAATTCGATATGATTGGTGACGATCGGAATTTTTAGATAGGATGCCAATAATTGATGTTGGAAAACGGAGAAATTAGCCACCCCGATATTCTTTACTTTACCGGAGCTTCTCAATCGTTCCAACGTTAATGCAGTTTCCTCCAGGTTGGAAATAGGATCCAGCTGATCGAGTAGGAAAATATCTATATAATCGGTTCGGAGATTACGCAATGAATTCTCAACGCTTTTTTGAATATGTGCCGCAGAAGTATCATAATAGGGAATGCGGATAGCTGGCCGGTTTTTATGCGGACGCAATAAGCCACATTTGGTAAACAACACCAGATCCTCTCGTTTAAATGATTTTTGTTTTATTATAGTGCCAAACAATTCTTCGCATTGATAGCCACCATATATATCCGCATGGTCAAACGTATTAATCCCCAGTTCCAGGCAGAGGTTAACTATCTTTTCCATGGTAGCCGGCTCAATTTGTTCAATTTCGTCCCATCTCCAGAAGCCATAGATAGCGGGAGATACTTTCGGACCAGAATCGCTGAGATAAATTTTTTCCATTTTATTAAAAGTGTATGTAAAAAATGCTAACTTTTATTTTTTCTTACGCGCATCTATATTATGTAGAAAGAATATACGGGCCGCATTAATATTCCTGTAATTATTCCCTGATGATGTTTGTATAAATTGGTTTAAATAGCCGAACTGTAGATTTGCGGCTTTACCTATCTGATACTGAAAGCCAATGAAAAACCGATTCTGATCAAATGTATTATAAACAATCTCTTCCCCAAAATTAATATGTATCTCATCATTTAAAACAAAAGAAAAACTGCCGGGTTGAAATCGCTTCTTTCCAATGGGGAATTGAGAGAAGAAATTATAGCGTACCCTGAAATTAAAGTTATAACCATCTGCCAGTTCATCGTCGTTGAGCACTTTTCGCACATACCGCTCTTCCAACCGTATATATTGCATCAATTTAAGTTTTGGATAGTTTGTATGCCATTGAAATTGCTGCCAGGGTCGATGTTCAGGTCGGGAGATATTCTTGTGATTACCACCGGGGAAATGATTTACATAAGCATACCCCAGGGTGAATTTCGCGTCTGTGTTTAGGTAATACGTCAAGCCAAGCCTGATAATGCCCGTGGAAAAGTTGGTAAAGAAATCCTCTTTCGTTCTTAAATGAAGGTCGGACCACATACCCCATTTATCACTAAAGCGGGTTTGATTGAAATAAGCGAGCCACACCTGTTCTTCATGAGTGGTATTTTTAGTTTGGGCGGAAAGCTGCAGACAAGAAAAGATGACAATAATCAGTGAAACGAGATAAAGCTTCGTAGTTTTCATTTGTAATAGTCAGATTTTTCATTAAACAATTAAGACCTTCAATTAATTTGCTTGTATTTGGCAAGTACCCTTAACCTCTTTGTAAAAAATAAAGAGCTAAGAGAAAAAAGGAGAAAAGGGGAGAAGAGAGAATCATTGATTATCAAAACCCTTTTAACTCATTTCCCCTTTTGCCTCTTAGCAAAAAATACAGAGCTAAGAGATTAATCGAGAAAAGGGGAGAAAAGTGAATCTTTGAATATCAAAAACCTTTTTAACTCATTTTCCCTTTTGACCTCTTAGCTAAAAAAAATAAAGATAGTTGTACAAGCCGTGCTTCAAAGATAATTTCAGATTTTAATAATTAATTGCTAATTGCTTTTTTACTTTAAAGAATTTTAGTTCTGGATAGAATAGCGCAAGGTTATTCCATATGTACGTGGATCTCCCAGCACACCTGCATAATGTCCAGCGTTACCGGCAGCGGGTAATAATTGTTCGAAATAATCTTTATTCAGCAAGTTGCGTCCCCATATAAAAAGGGTTAATCCCGGTGAAGAACGGAAACCCAATCTTCCATTTACTATTGCATAGCCATCAATATTGAGGAATTGTGATGGCGATGGACTTGAAGAGAAGGAAGAACGTGCATATCCATCCAACGCAAAAAAGTATTTTCCTGGCTGACCAAAAATATCAGTGGAACCGAAAAGTACTTCCCCTCCTAATGAACCGGCCAATTTGGAAATGCCCGGAAGTTGACCACCAGAAATATCTTTGAATGATTGTGTAGCACCAGTCTCTTCTAAAGGAACCGGTGCATTTTTGAATGAGACATATTCACTTTCAGTATAAGCCAGGTTACCATAAACGGAGAAGCGTTGACTTACTTGAACACTACCATCTAATTCAGCGCCATAGAAACGAACTTTTTCAGCATTTGCCAGGTAACCACGGTTTACTCCTACTTCGGCAGTTTGAACTTGCGTTTGGTAGTCATCAATTGTAGTATTATGAAATACGATATTCAGTATCGACTTTTTTGATGGACTGGTCTTTACTCCAATTTCAAAATGACGCACTGATTCGGGTTTTATTACAGCCAGGTCGGTCATCGCTTCACCATTTGAAGTGGGTAATCCACCTAAGTTAACACCAACGGGTTTATAGCTGAGTGAGTAAGTGGCAAACGTGTTAATATTTTCTCTTGCTTTGAAAGCGATGGTCAGTTGTCCCGAAATATTGCTTTCATCCACATTTGCTGTAAACGCCTGATCCGAATAAACCAAACGTTGAATGGCGATTAAAGCAGGATCGGTCGTTTGCAGACCACCATATGTTTTCCGATCATAGTCAACTTTCTTTTTGTCGTAATTGTAACGGATACCCGGGAGCACATGAAAACGCTCCGTAATTGCCCAATCTATTTGTCCAAATACGGCGGCACCAAATGTTTGAAGGCGTGACTTGGTTTTGATACCATATCCTTCTAAGAGACCCGGTGTTTTCCATTTATCGCTGGTGGTACTTTGTGAGAAGCGCCATTGAGCCGAACCAGATTCTTCAATATGATAAGGATCAGTATTCAAATCCTGGCCAATAATGAAAACACCAAAGACGCCACTCAAGCGTTGTGAAAATTCACCAGCATAACGTATCTCTTGCGTCAGTTGCGAATGTTTGGAGGTGGCTTGAGATAACGAAAGAACAGATAACCCGGTAAAGTCGCGGTCGTTGGAGGGATCCCAGTTCCAATAACGCCACGCTGTAGTTGAAGTTAAAGTACCATTGCCAAGTTTAAAGTCTGCATTAAGGGAAACACCTCCCAATTGATTACCCGATTTCCATGGGGTATTGTGATCGATAATACGATCAAATGCATTCAGGCTGGGTAATTTATAATTGAGATCGCTGATAATGGAGTCGAACTGTCGGTATGCCGCTCTTTTTGTTTTTACTACGCCGGCAACTACCTGTGCATATCCATCGGGTTTTTGATCTGTAATATCGGCTATCAATGTAATCTTCACTTTGGAAGTGGGTGTATACAACAATTGACCCCTTACTCCAATATTGTTGAGTGTATTCACAGGCTTTCCGGTTGCTATATTATCTATTACACCGTTACGTTGTGTTCCGGAAAGAGATATGCGTCCGGCAATTTTTTTAGTCAGCGCACCGGTAACAGAAGCCTTTGCCTGGACAAAGCCATAGTTGCCATAGCTAACTTCGAAAGCCGCTCCGCTTTTAAATCGCGGTGCTCTTGTAGTTATATTAAATGCTCCGGCTGTGGTATTCTTACCAAATAGCGTTCCCTGTGGACCGCGCAATACTTCTATACGTTCTACATCAACAAAGTCAAGCGCAGTAACTGCCGGCCTTGCATAATAAACCCCATCTACATAGAAACCAACACCCGGATCAATACCATCATTGGTTAATCCGAAAGTTGATCCTTGCCCACGGATATTCAGCGTAGTGTTGCGCGGGTTAGAAGTATAAAGCTGTACAGCGGGCACTAATTCTTTCAAACGATTAACATTGAAGGCACCTGTTTCTTCCACTTTAGCGCCACCAACTATTGAAATGGGGATAGGAACAGTTTGCGCTGTTTCAATGCGTCGTCTCGACGTGATTACCAATTCTGCCATTTCATTGTTGGTGAAGAGAATTATAATTATGGCGGAATCTTTCAATTCTGAAATCTGGGCTTCTGCCGGTTGAAAGCCGGTAGAGGAAACGATGATGGTGAAGGGAAACTCTTTGGGAGCAGGAAGACTGAATTGTCCTTTTGCATCTGCTATCCTGAAAATTTTCGTGTCCTTAATGGAGACCGTTGCGGCATCTATCGGAAAGCCTTTCTCATCTTTGATTACTCCTTTCAATATGTCTTGCGAAAATCCTGTTTTAGTGATTGCTAACAAGAAAATAAATAAATTAAGACTATTTTTCATCAGATTATTTTTAGCCTGGTTATAACTAAGTATCTAAATTTTTTTCTTGATTTTTTTTGTTGAAATTTTTAGATTGCTTAGTTTAATGGCAGTGGTTATGAATTAAAAGTTTTCATTGTACTGTGCAGCTTCAAGGATATTTATGATGAAGCCCGCATAATCATCTTACAAACATTACAACATCGATGAAGTATATTATCTGCGTAATATTTGCGGGCGGTGATTTTACTTTTTCTCATAGATTTTGTGTTTATTACTCTACTAAAATTATAGACTATTAGTTTAAAAAAATATCTTCTTGTATATGGAAGATATTTTTAAATAAATGCTTTTATTAAGGTGGTGATGCTCCAGATAACAACAATGCTACCTAAAACGATAAACGACGCTTTCCTGGGTAATTTACCCTGTAATTTCGCTGCAAAAGGAGCGGCTATTAATCCGCCGATTACCAATGCGAGAATTACCTGCCAGTGTTGAACTCCAATCAATGTAAAGAAAGTGAACGCGCTTGCCAGCGTTACAAAGAATTCGGTGAGACTCACCGATCCTACAACATAGCGGGGCGTTCTGCCTTTGGTGATAAGGGTAGCGGTTACAATAGGTCCCCAACCACCACCGCCAAATGAATCCAGAAAGCCACCTGCACCGGCCAGCCATCCAACACGTTTGAATTTCTTCTTAACAGTAATAGCGTTGAAGGCAGTGATAAATATTTTTATTCCTAAGAATAAAGTATAAGCGGCCATAATAGGACGTATATAAGATATATGCGTTTGTCCAAACTTAACCAGCAATATAGCACCTAATATTGCTCCTATAACACCAGGAATAAGTAATGCTTTGAATAATTTCTTATTTACATTTCCGAATTTATAATGACTGTATCCTGATGCGCCGCTGGCAAACATTTCCGCCGTGTGTATACTTCCGCTGATAGCTGCAGGATTAACATTGGCCGACATCAATACGATCGCGCTGGTCACCCCATATCCCATACTGGTGGCACCGTCTACCATTTGTGCAAGAAAACCCGCTAACACCATCCAGCCGAAATTCTTTTCGAGAGAGTTATATAGGGAAACAGCATCAGCTGCAATTGCACTGAAAGGAAGATAGGAGAAAATGAAATGACCGATCAGCATGAATCCAAAAGCCAGCAGGGAATAGGTAGCGATTTTACGCCAACGCTTTTCACTGCCTGCTTCTTCTTTCTCCACCAACACTTTAGTGAGCGCGTTCAGTTTTTTTACTTTGGCTTCAAAGTTTCCGTTCAACTTATTTCTGATCGACTGCATATTATCCAACACTTCGTCCAACTCGGCAGGCAACGCATCATTGAATGTTTCTTTGAGGCGTTTTGCGATAGTGGGTGATTTACCATTGGTGGAGATCGCAATCTTAAGATTGCCCTTTTTAACTATGGAACTTAAATAGAAATCACAGAGCTCGGGTTTATCGGCCACATTCACCAATAAGTTTCTTTCATTGGCATCGAATCGAATGCGTTCCGCTAATGGGATATCATTTACCGCTACAATTACAAGATCCGCTTCCTGCAGGTCTTGCGTATCATATATTTTTTCTAATATAGTAACTGATGGATATTCTTTTGCAAGTTCGAATACCGCTTCACTAACTTCCTGGGCAATAAGTGTAACACGGGTCTCGGGTGAATTATGTAATACCGCATGTAATTTTTCCAATCCCACTTTACCACCACCCACAATTACCAAATGCAACTGTTCCAGTTTTAAAAAAACCGGGAAGAGCAGATTGCTGCTTGTTTCATTAAGTGTTATAGTAGTTTCGTTCGCTTCCACGACGGGATGTTAGTTTCAAAGGGTAAAAATAGGATATTTCCTACTAAATTAGTAGGGTAATAAATATTTTATTTGGCTTTTTTGTTAAAAATGACAATTGTCGAGCTTTCTCGTAACGAATAAATAACGAGTGTTAGTAAATCCTGATCATCGTATTAAAGAAGATTTATATGAAGACATTTACATAGATCAAATCAAACAAACAATCCCTGTTTTCTTTTCAGCACCTCAATGGAAGCATCTATGTGAATGGTACCGGTGCCTTTGTGCAAAAGGTTTTGTCCAAAATAGATTTTGTTATTTAATTGCCGGTAGGTCGAGAACGTTTTCAAAGGCTCTTTGCTTTTTACAGCGCTTTCCTGGTCGATAGTTGGGATGGGGCAGCGGGCACAAAGCTTTACTCCAAAAAAATGAATTCCATTAATAATAAACTGTTCCATCTCGTCTTCTTCGTATGGCTTACCACCGCTGAAAACTATATTCGGACGGAAACGATTGATAGGTATTTTTTCTTCCAGCCGGTTATTCAGATCATCAAGTGAGGCCTGACCAAGTAATAATATAGGATACCCATCAGTAAAACTAGTTATTTCTTCTCCTGAGGCATAGTTGGTATCTACTAGCCGAAGCGAATCCTCCGGCATATATACCAATTTACAATCCTGTCCCAATTGATGAGTGAACCAATTATTAATATTTGTATCTGCTTCTAGTACTTCGCAGTCGTCGTTCCAAACTCTTGCCCTAATCTTTTTTGAGTCAGTAATAGCAAGAGGGATATGAATATGTTCGTCTGGTTTATGTTTATTGGATATAATGATGCGATCATTGCTGATGGCTGTTTTCAATAATGCCATGCCGTGGTTTTCACGCTGTGTCATGAACTGGTTATTGTCATCCACCAGCATCCAGCGACGATCGTTTTTTAAACCTCGTTTATCTATCTCGGCGGAGCTTAGTTCAATCCCTCCAAGGGATTTTATGGGATATATAAATAACTGGCTAACGGTTAGCATTTATATTGTTTTGTTTATCTAATCACAGTTTCCCACTAAGACAATAAGCCACAAAAAGGTTTTTCTTAGTGAATTTTGTGTCTTAGTGGGATAAAAATTTCAAACGGAGGCACTACTGTAATCCCAAAGATCAATTATATGGACCAGAGATTGTAATTTTAAGCAAACAATCGTTGAACATGAAATCCACCATTATCATAGAATATTGCCCCAAATGTGGCTGGCTTCTCCGATCCGCCTATATGGCCCAGGAACTGCTTACCACATTTAATGAAGAATTGAAAGCCGTATGCCTGCAGCCCAGCGAAGTAAACGGCGATTTTCATATCAGTATCGACGGAAAAAAGATCTTCGATCGCAAGGAATATGGGGGGTTTCCCGAGATAAAAGAATTGAAGCAATTGGTGAGAGATGTGGTGGCGCCGGGGAAGAGTTTAGGGCATGCTGATACTAAACCACATCATAGTTGAATCGTGAGTCGTGAGACGTGAATCGTGAGAGAGTCCCGAAGTAATCATATCTCTCCGATTAAAGGTAAGTCACTATTACTTAGAGTATGTCACTCGCTACTCACGACTCACTACTCACCACGCACGAACTAGCATCTTACACTAAAACCCTCTCCATGCTTGGTCTTATTCTTTGCGGCGGTAAAAGCTCCCGGATGGGAACGGATAAGGGTTTGCTGAAATTAGAGGCAAAAACATGGGCGCAAACAGCGGTTGATAAATTCAGTGAATTAAATATTCCTGTCAAATTATCTGTGAACAAAGATCAATATGCAGAATATTGTTCGGTATTTTCTGTCGAGGAATTAATTATAGACGATGAGTCTCTCTCTCTTCACGGTCCATTGCTTGGATTATTAAGCGCGCATCTCAAAAATCCGAAAGATTCAATTTTTTTATTGGCCTGTGATATGCCGTTGATGGAAACGGAGGTTCTTAAAGAGCTCCTGAAACAATGCAATGAAAATGCCAACGGCGATGCTTTTGTTTTTACGAACGAAGGGGAGCCGGAACCTTTGTGTGGTATATATAAATCTGCCGGACTTTCTGAGGTATTAAAAATGCTTCATTCGGGACAACTATCAAAGCATAGCATGAAGTTTATGCTGGAGCATATCAATACATTTTCTTTTCCGTTACGAGAGGAACAAAAAAAATGTTTTCGGAATTTTAACGCGCATGCCGAGTTGAATGGAATGTAATAACTATTTTATAATACGTAGTGGATCGAACGCTCTGACCCCTCAAGGCCGGGGGGCCGTCACCCTTAAATTATTCGCTGCGCCCGCTTCTTTGCTTCGCAACCCGGCTATCGCCGGGGTCGAACCGAGGCGAGGCGAAAATTTAAGGGTGGTTATCATCAAAACTATATTCAACAGTCATGTTTTTTAAATCCAAAAAAGATGCGAATACTTTTGAAACTTTTTCTAGTTTAAGGATGTTCACCGGGTAGCAATACTATCTAATCCTAAACTACTTTTTGGAATTGTTTTGAATGCCACTTTAGAAGCTTCACAAAGCGGACAGCAATAGTTTTTAGGAAGATCAGTAAATAATGTTCCTGCAATGATGCCGGATTCGGGTTGACCAACAGCCGGATCATATACTGTTAGGCAATGACTGCATTGTTGAACAAACTCTTCGACAGGTTTTGCCATCGTTTGTTTTTTAACCGGCACTAATTTTTCCGGTTGTTTGGTTACGGAAGCCCTGTAATTATAGAAAGCCACTACAGAGCGACGAAGTTGTTCTGCCAGCAGAAATTTTGGATTGTTACTGCTGAATACAAAACCCGTACGCTCATTGGGATTGAAATCATGCGCACATAAAATGTCATATACCGGGAATAAGCCCAAACCGAAAATGCGAAAGAGAGGTCTTTTCCTAACTAGAATGCTGCTGAATACTTCACTCTTTCTCCTGGTTTTAATTCCGATACAGATACCGAAGGTGCGGGTATCTTCATCATTTAATTTTTTTACCAGAAAATTTTTAAGCTGCAATCCATCTTCACAATTATCTTCTACCTGGAAATTCAGTTCATTGGCCGCGTGCCGCATATTGACCTGGTATTTTTCGAGTAAGCGATTCCATTGAGGCCGATCCTTTTCTTCAATACTTTTAACGATAATACTTTTCCAGGGGCTGGAACAAAGTTGTCCGATCTTGGTATCAAGACATAGCAAACAAAGTTCTTTCAGAAAATCAACCCGAAACAATTCATCCCTACGGTAAATGCCCAGCCAGTATTTATTATTATATCGGTTCAATCCCTCGTAATAAGGAAGGTTGAAAGCGGGAAGAACAGCCGCTTTTTCCGCGGGCTTCGTTATATATGTTTCAAGGTCCATTCGTTTAAATAATTCTTCTCCATGTGTTGAATCATTATCAATGAATACATCCGGGTTTTCCAATATAAGAGATTCAATTTTTTTAGAAAGCCGGGGTACATCATTGGTATAAGTTAATTGGTTCCATTCATAAACCGTATTGGTTTTTGGGAAGCGGATAAACATGTGCCAGAAGTGCTGCGAACTTGCAGAGGCCACCCAATTAATATTACCCGTAAGCATCGGAGTAAAGCTTTGGTTGCTGTCGGATATATTTATTTTTAGGGTAGGCTCATAATCCATTCCGTCAAAAATATCTTTATACACACCTTCGCTCAGCCAGGTATTCGTTATGAATATTTCTTCCGCAGGGTAACTGCTGATGATATTTGGAAAATCATCTTTATTGGTTTCATAGAATATATTCAGTTGATCTAAATCCTTGATGAAGGAATCAACCATATCGGTCGGTACTTTTATTAATAGCTGCTGCCTCAATCCAAAACTTACATAATGGATATTAACCCGGGTAGCGGCTACCAGGATATTATACAAATCACCGGGGGAGATGATGCCTCCGCGGAAATTGATTTTTATCGTTGAGAAAAGGCTCATTTGTTTTTATTTTTTATTCAATTCTTCTCATCACTTACGTTTCCCGGATCGGGAGATCCGGGGTCCAGCGACCCACTCACAAATCACAAATCATAATTCATGATTCCAAACTCTCTCATCGCCTTCGGAAAATTCCTGTTCTCATGTCCCGGGCGACAAAGTTTTAATAAGGCGAATCGTTGAAGCGTGGTTAATGCGCTCCATTGTTCTGTTGTTATTTTCCAATTAAATTCATTCGATTTTTCAATTAATGTTTTCGGAATGGTAGTTAGATTAGCCCAATCCGGATTTGGGTTTATTTCCAAAAGGGTAGGGGCATTGCCGGTATATTTATATATAAGGGATGAAAGGAAATTTCGATAATCATTCAATTCATCGTTGTTTCCGATTGGCCTTAACGCGAGCTGTTTTCTTTCAACAGCATTGAATTTGCTCCATTCGGCTAATTTTAATTTAATACCAACGTTATCCATTTTGAATCGTACAATCATTGGGATACACCGTATATTAAATTCAACGAAATCATCTTCGAAATTGAAATATTCGATGGGGAGCGTGTCCCAATTCAAAACTTCATCTTCTAAAGTGTAGCTGAGTAAGTCTTCCATGGGATTATAATTGTTTTTTTGTGGCTATTAATTCTTTTTTCATACAAACGCTTTGTTCAAGTCCAATATA
Source organism: Chitinophagaceae bacterium (assembly GCA_965279015.1). Lineage (GTDB taxonomy): Bacteria > Bacteroidota > Bacteroidia > Chitinophagales > Chitinophagaceae > Endoryza. The sequence goes on along the minus strand of OZ257130.1, from coordinate 5,373,693 downwards.
CTGATCATAGTTTTCCGTAATTGTATATCCTGATTTATTATACAATTGCAGCGCTGATCGAAGTTTTATTCCTGTTTCAAGAATTGCATACCGAAACTTTAATTCAATGGCCCATTTTTCTAATTCATTTAATACGATGGCCGCTATTCCCTTTCCTCTTTCTTCTTTTACGGTGAACATTCTTTTTATTTCCACGGTATCGTTCCGGTATTTTTTAAAACAGCCACAAGCAATCACATTTCCATTTCTATAAATCAATAATACCGTGTCAATATCCGGTACCTTATTAAACTGATCATAAGTCGCTTGTACCTCATTCATTTCGTTCCAGAGTTCATTGTCGAGTTGGCGGATCAACAATTCAAAATCCGGATCCTTACCTGTTGTTCTTTTAAAGGTGAGATGTTCGTTCATTGTTGGAACACATTGCTTTTTTGCGAGTTTGACCTCACCCCCTGCCCCCTCTCCTTGAGGAGAGGGGGGCAATCCTGCTCAAGTTATTTCTATAATAAAGGTATCGTCTCCACCCTAATTTCATCGACATGACCTTAAAACGCTTTTTCGTTTTTTTATTAATTACTTTTCTTTTTCTATTACACCCTTCAATTTAAAGAACCTGATCAAATATTTTTTCTCCATTTTAAAGACTCTCTGAACTTCACCCCTCTCCTCAAGGAGAGGGGCAGGGGTGAGGTTCAGACAGCGACCAACACCTGCTCCTTTTTAGGAATGTTAACCTGGGCATCCAGCATTGCTTTTACTTCCGGTCGACAGCTACCACAACCCATACCGGCTCCTGTTAACTGGCATAATTGTATAGGATCCCTGCATCCTTCTTTTATTTTATTAAGAAGATTGCCTTCTCCCACATTGTTGCAACTGCATACCAGTTTACCGATAACAGGTTCCGTTGATTTCCCTGAACGCAAAAGCTGTAGTCTTTTTTCACTCAACTCCAGTTTGTTTTCAATCAGGTTGCGGAACTCGAGAAACTCACTTTTATCCCCAATTAATATAGCTCCAATCAAGCGATCATTATGAATTATACATTTTTTATAATAGCGCTTTGCCTTATCGATAAAAACCACTTCTTCATAAGCCGGATCATCAGGGCATTCTACTTCCCCTAATGAACAAAGATCGGTTCCATGCATTTTAAGAATATTCATCAATAAGGATCCTTCATAATATTTTGAAATATCGCCACTCAGAAATCTTGCGACAATCTCAGCTTGCTGTTCCGCTGCTGCGGTGATGCCATATAAGAATCCTTTGAATTCAGCGATTTCACCAATAGCAAATACAGATGGATCATTGGTGCGGAGATATTCATCCACCACAACTCCTCTTTTGCAATCAATACCTGATTGTTTAGCTAATTCGATATTGGGTGCTGTTCCAATAGCAATCACCAACGCCTGGCAATCTATCAGTAAGCCGCTTTTTAGTCGTACGCCGTTTACGGTAGTATCACCCAAAAACCGCTCTATTTCATCATTGTAATAGATATCAACGCCTTTATCCGTAAGTTCTTCATGTAATAACTGGCTACCCAACGGATCTAGTTGACGGTCCATTAATCTTGAGATACGCTGTACAATGGTTACTTCAACATTTACTTCACGCAGAGAAGCAGCGAGTTCAATACCCAGTAAACCACCTCCTACAATTATAATTTTTCCTTTTGTTGGATTGATATGATTTTTAAAATTATCCGCGTCGGCCCTGTTTCGCATGGTAAAGATGCCCTTCATGGATGGAACATCGCGAAGCATTGCTGCACGGCTTCCTGTTGCCATTAATAAGATATCGTATGAGTGAAGAACACCGTTGCTATCTGTAACAAATTTTCTTTCACGATCTATTTTTTCAATGCTCACTCCGCGATTAAGCTTGATACGGTGATCCTTTTCTTCATCATCAGTCATTTTTACCAAATTATTCCAGGGAAGGACACCGCTGATATAATCTGGTAATAGTACCCGGTTGTAAAAAGGAAAATTCTCTTTGCTGAAAACAACGATATCATCTTCCGTATTAATGGATCGATAACTTTTTACAAAACCACAGGCACCCGCGCCTGCGCCGATTATGATGATTTTTTGTTTATTTTTTTGATATGCTTTTACTTCAACCGCCGAAAATTTGAAATCAGGTTCCTTGCTTTTTGGATCTATTAATTTATTGGTAAGATTATTTGCCCGGTTCAAATCACTATTCAACACTTTACCCCAATGCATGGGTAGGAAAACGACTCCTTTTTTGATATCATCTGAATACTTAGCTTTCACTCGAACATTTCCTCTATTATTGAATATTTCTACCAATGCATTTTCATCAATACCTCTTTCAATCGCATCTTCCGGATTTATTTCAAGGAATGCCTCTTTGATATGTTGTTTCAGCTTATTCACTTTTCCGGTTTTGCTCATGGTATGCCACTGATCGCGTATTCGACCGGTAGTAAGAATCAGCGGAAAATCCTGGTCGGGTAATTCGCTTTGGTTGTTATCCGGAAAAGTATGAATAATTGCTTTTTGAGAAGGGGTATAGAATTTTTTATCAGTGAATAGTCGGGTTGTGCCAAATCCATTTATTTTTTTTGAATAAGGCCATTGTACGCTTTTTCTTTCTTTTAAAATATCATAGTTCAGCTCACTGACATCAATATGAGTTCCCTTGGTAAGAGCCACATGTTCCGAATAGATTTCTGAAGCATTACTGAAGTCAAATCCACTGAATCCCATTTTTTTGGCAAAGCGGCAAATGATTTCAGCATCTGGTAATGCTTCACCCGGCGCTTCCGTAATTTTATTTAAATAACTGATGCGACGTTCCGCATTCGTCATTGTGCCTTCTTTTTCCATCCATGTGGCAGCAGGCAATACCACATCGGCGTAAGCAAGTGTTTCAACTTTACTGCTTATATCCTGTACAACTACAAACTTTGCTTTCTGTAGACCCTCTTCGGCTTTGCGAACATCCGGAAGGCTGATAAGTGGGTTAGTACAAAGTATCCAAACCGCTTTTAGTTTTCCATCATTTAATGCATCGAAAATTTCGGTAGCGGTAAGACCGGGTTTTGGTGAAATGGTTCCAAGAGGTATCTGCCAGAATTTCTCCACTTCATTGCGATGTGTTTCATTCAGTAAATCCCGATGAGCCGGGAGGAGATTGCTTAATCCACCTACTTCTCTTCCACCCATGGCATTCGGTTGACCAGTCAACGAGAAGGGTCCGCTTCCGGGTTTGCCGATATGCCCGGTAATTAAATTGAGATTGATGAGAGAAAGATTCTTATTAACTCCGATCACACTTTGATTAAGTCCCATTGTCCACATACTGATAAAGCCTTTGGCATTGCCAATATAAGAAGCAACGAGACGGATCTCTTCTTCTTCAACTCCGCAAATGACTGCAGCTTCTTCCACCGTTCTTTCAAAAACGGTAGTACGGTATTGCTCAAAACCTTCGGTATGACTATCTATAAAAGCCGTATCCACTTTGCCTTCCTCAATTAAACATCTTCCGATAGCATGATGCAAGGTGATATCCGTTCCCGGATTCAATTGCAGATGTACATCAGCAATGGAACAGGTTTGTGTTTTGCGGGGATCGCTTACGATGATTTTAATATCAGGATTTTTTTCACGGGCAGCTTCTACTCTTCTCCACAAAATGGGATGGCACCAGGCAGGATTTGCGCCAGCTACAAAAATCGTATCGGCCAGTTCAATATCTTCATAGCTCACCGGTACGCTGTCTTCTCCCAAACTCATTTTATAAGCAACTACCGCGCTGCTCATGCAAAGCCGACTGTTCGTATCTATATTATTACTTCCGATAAAACCTTTGATCAATTTATTGACTACATAGTATTCTTCCGTAAGACATTGGCCACTCGCATAAAACGCCACACTATCCGGTCCGTATTTTTCAATCAGAGTTTTAAATACAGCTGCGGTTCTTTCCAATGCGGTATCCCAGGAAACGCGCTGCCGGGGTTGATTCCGGCTATAGCGCATTTCAGGATAAAGCAAACGATCGCTGGTATCCATTACGGTATAATGAAGATTCATTCCTTTGCTGCAAAGCATTCCTTTGTTGACCGGGTGATCTTTGTCGCCTTCGATAACCAGGCGTCCCTGCTTGTCTTTACTGGCTACAATCCCACAGCCAACACCGCAATAGCAGCAGGTTGTTTTCCAGCTTTTGTTTTTTTCCGTATGGTTATTTTTTTCTTCCATTATTTCACTATGATGATGATAAAGCAAGCAATCGTTTGAAATTTGCTTTGCCTTCGCGTAGCCGCTTCGGCAGAACAAGGCCGGTAAGCCGGGAAGGCGGTACGTATTGAATTTAATTCCTAAATTATTTTACCGACTTCCCGTCTTCCCGGCAAAAACACTAAACCAATATTAGCTAACTTACCGCCGGTTTCAAGTTGGCAGTTGCTTCTTTCGGTGCTTTTTCTTTCGCGAATCTTGTTAACAATACAATGAACGCTACTACTACAGCGATCATACCTATATATTTAAATGCTTCCAGGTACGTGATGCTTTGGCTTTTGAATAAAAAGCCAAATAACATTCCACCTACGTTCCCACCGGCTCCAACAATACCGCTTACCAATCCAACATTCTTTTCATTTACAAAAGGGGTGATGGCGTACGTGGCACCATTGGCCATTTTTAGAAAGAGGGCGAATGAAATCATTGAGAAGATGGCCATACCGAATGATCCTGATTGCGCAAACATGATCAATCCCAATCCTTCCAGCAACAATACAGCGGCAAGCAATAATCCTTTTCCACGCATCCCATAAGTTTTGCCAACCTTGTCTGCAAATATTCCTCCCAATGCACGGGCAAATATGTTCATGAAGCCAAATACACCGGCCCAAAAACCAGCGCTGCTCTGACTCAGTTTATATTCCTGTACAAAATGCAAGGCCGCTACATTATCAAAAGTTATTTCCATTCCGAAACAAACGGCATAGGCCAATGCCAATGCCCAGATGCGCCAATCTTTTAAAACGGAGTAGTCTGTTTTGGTTTTACTCTTTTTTTCCCTGTTGATTTCATCATAATTACCGGCGGGAGTATCTTTTGTGAATTTGTAATAAACAAATGCCATAACCAGCATCATGATACCAGGAAAAATCATCGCGTATCTCCATGCTTCTTCCTTCGTAAATCCAAAGCCCACGATAGCAGCGAATATTAATGGCATCAACATGTTTGTGATACCGCCCCCTAAATTTCCCCAACCACCCGCTACAGCATTGGCCGTTCCTTTAATATTGGGAGCAAACATCATGGATGTATGAAACTGCGTTATTACAAAAGAGGCTCCGATAATACTGATAGCAAGACGGAATAACAGAAAGCTGGTATAATCTTTTGCGAGCCCTACACACATTACCGGAATGGCGCCGATCAATAAAAGAATAGTATATGTTTTTCTCGGACCCCAGGTATCACAAAGTTTGCCGATTAATAGTCGGGCAATGATGGTTCCGGATACGGAGGCGATCACGATATTTCCAATCTGTGATTTATCAAGATGAAGATTCGCTTTGATAGTAGGCATTAATGGAGCCAAACCGAACCATCCGAAGAAACAAACAAAGAACGTGAGCCAGGTGATATGAAAAGTTCTCATTTGAACTCCCGAAGCGGAAAAAATATTGAGTTTGGTAAGTGGTTGTGTATTATGAGTGGATTGCATATAGTCAGTTTTATTTAATGAATGTTTGATTGGGTAGTTATTTATTTTTTACTGGATTCCTGTTTGTTTTTGGAAAAAAAGAAATCCGGACGGATATTGATCATCGCATAAAACCATGTTCCGCTTTTGCGATATATATCCGCTCCCGCATCCGTAGTAGCCTGCCCTTTTGCAAAAGGCATACTATTCGTAGCGTTCATCAGTGAATAGCCCAATTCAATATTCGTAAACTTGTTTATGTTATAGTTGAGTAAGAAATCAATCTCGGTTCCGAGTTTTTTGTCAAGCACTGTTCCATCTGCTTTTGTCATGTCTTTGTTGAGCATGAAATGATGAAAGTCTATTCCGAAGCCTAACAGATTGCCGGTATATTTCCCTTTCACATAAAAATTATTCAATCCACCTGCTGCGGATCCGGTTCCTACATAGAAATAATCCATATATCCCCAATGGCGATGCGGCGTACCATATAAGGGATCAAAGCGATTGTTTTTGCCCGAAGGAGAAACAACATCATTACCTGAAAGCACATCATAACCGGGACCAATGCTCCATTTACCTTTCTGGTAAATACCTAAAATGGAGTAATGATAAGCATCGATGGATACCGCATCACGATCCTTACCCGATTGGAAATAATAGGCACCCTGCAAAGTAATCTTTCCAAAACCTGATCCATCTCCAATCGTTTGATTGATCATTAACCCGTAGGTATAGCGGCTGCTCGTACCTGAATAATCATATACATCGCTATTGCCGGCACTTACAAATCTTCTTCCATATACATATCCACCGTTAGCACTTACAGAGTCGAGCTTGTATTTCCCAAAATTATCATTGAAGAAAAGAGCGGAAAATTTCGTCTGTTTAATTTTTTTACTGATATAAATACTGGTGAATGATTTATAATCCTGGTTGGCGGCATTTGTATTGGGTGGGTTGCTCCAAACAGGTGCTCCAGATTTCGCACTGTTATTTGCAATACTACCTGCAGCTGCTAGTGGAACTATGCCTGCTGGGGTTGGAACAGTAACGCCGCTTGAGTTTTTTATATAAGCCGGGATATTTCCCGGAACATAGGAAGTGCCGGTATAATTAAACGCATCGGTATTCTGATTGAATGCGTATCCAATATCTACCTGCCATCCATGATGCAATAGTTTTAATAATGCCATATCGTGACGACGTGCCTGTTGTAACCAATCGAGATTTCCAATAAGTCTTACATCATCATAACTTAATTCCTGCCGACCGATTTTTAGAGATAGCTGGTCTACCAGTTTTAATTTTATAGTAGTATCCGCTTTATTTGCGAGCATAACATCCGCCCATCCTTCATGCAGCATAAGGCGATTACCATCTGCGTTCGAGATGGTTGATGCATCTTGTCCCCATACACGTACATCCTGTATACTGGCACCAAATGTTACACGGTCCCATTTATACCCGAATGTGAGCCTTGTCCGCTGTGATGTAAAAATTGCGGGTCTTGAACCTTTTGGTACGAGGTTCCCAAAGCCATCTCTTACTTCGGTGCGGGTCCTTAACTGACCTAATAATGTGAACTGTGCATCAGTGGAAAAGACACCGAAACAACAGCAGCACATGACTGTTACTAAACAGTTCTTTTTTGCTTTTTTAGTCATAGATTTGTTTTGGTTTTAGATTGTTTGTCAATTTAGGATCACTGCCCCGGCGCGAGCTTCCATTTCGTCCGGGGTTTCTTTTATATATATCGACGTTAGATGCGGGATCGTGAGGCGTGAGACGTGAATCGTGAGAGGGCCCCTAAGTAATAGTAACTGCTTGTAAGTTCGGGACCACTCACGACTCACTACTCACGATTCACGTTTGTTACTCCTACAAACACATTTCCCCCTTCCACCCTCACCGGGTAGATTTTAATAGCGCATTCATCTCCATTCATACATTCTCCTGTTACCAGCGAAAACGTTTTTTTATGGAATGGGCAGGCTATTTTTGGTTCATCCTGTTGCGTTCCAATCATTCCGCGACTAAGGGCCATTTGTTGGCGATGCGGGCATTGGTTTTGTGTTGCATACCATTCATTACGACGGGTAAAATGAAAGAGAGCGATTTGCTCATCCTGGTATTTTACACAAACCCCGCCATTGGTTGGCACATCGTCAGTGGTGCAGGCGAGGAACCATTCTGTTTTGTCATTCCCGGTTAAGGAGTGATCAAAGGTTGTTGTGTTTCTTTTTTCGTTCATAGCAGGTTAATTAGAATAAGATGTCATTTTGCTTTTGGTATAAAGCAAGCAATCGTTAGAATAGAACTGATGCTTGATGGAAAACTGGCAAACAATCGTGTGAGCAATGTTTTAAAGGGAAAGGATTATTTATGAAGAGCCTTTTCAGGCGGATGAATTCATGAAAGCTACCAGCTACCAGCTTCAAGCCTCAAGCGAAAGCGTACAAAGGATTGATAAATCCGTTTTTTTACTACAAACTATTTCCACTCTTTCGCTTTCTTCTGTTCACGCATTGTTTCAAACTGTACGGTTGGGTCTTTTACTTCCGGGGCATTTACGAAATGATTGAAACGTTTGCGGATCTCCGGATTTTCAACGGCTTCTTTCCACTCGCATTTATACGCATCAACCAAACCCTGCATTTCTATTTCCCATTCAGCGGCCTTGCCTAAACTGTCGTTAAGTACAACATTGCGCAAGTAGTTGATGCCTCCTTCCATTTTATTGAGCCAGGTGGCGGTTCTCGATAAGGGATCAGCCGTTTTTATATAGAACATCAGGAAGCGATCGATATATTTAATGCATGTTTCATCATCCAGGTCGGTAGCCAGCAATAACGCGTGTTGTGGTTTACTTCCTCCATTACCGCATACATAGAGGTTCCATCCCTTTTCTGTTGCGATAATTCCAAAGTCTTTGCTTTGTGCCTCGGCACATTCGCGGATACAACCACTCACGGCAGATTTGATTTTATGAGGAGCTCTTAATCCGCGATAGCGTTCTTCGATCCGGATTGCGAAACTAACGCTGTCGTGCAGCCCAAAACGACACCAGGTGCTTCCCACACAGCTTTTAACCGTACGCAGGGCTTTTCCGTATGCATGTCCGCTTTCAAAACCGGCGGCAATTAATTCTTCCCAGATCAATGGAAGATCCGAGAGATGCGCGCCAAACAAATCGATCCGTTGTCCACCGGTTATTTTTGTATAGAGATTGTATTTCTTCGCTACGCTTCCGATTACAATTAATTTATCGGGGGTTATTTCGCCACCCGGTATACGGGGTACTACCGAATAGGTTCCGCCTTTTTGAATATTTGCCAGAAAGCGATCATTACTGTCTTGCGCAGTAGCATTGCCTTTGGTAAGAATATTTTCATTCCATAAAGAAGCGAGAATAGAAGCAACCGGTGGTTTACACAATTCACACCCATCACCTTTACCAAGTGTATTTAATACTTCGTCATATGATTTAAGCTGATGAAGTTTTACGAGGTCGAATAGTTCTTGCCGACTATAATTAAAATGCTCGCATAAAACATTGCGCACATATTTTCCCTGGGCCTTCATGGTATGCAATACGAGGTCCTTAACCATCGGTACGCAACCACCACATCCGGTTCCGGCTTTGGTACATTTTTTTATAGCGTCAACTGATTCGCATCCATTTTCTGTTACGGCATTACAGATAGCGGCCTTGCTAATACTTTCACAACTACAGATGAGTGCATCATCGGGCAGACTGGTTACCCCCGCGCCTTCATCGGCTGATCCGCCTCTTGCACCCAGGATTACATCTTCCGGATTCGGCGGAAGAACGATTTTATTTTTGCAGGTTTGCAGCAACATGTTGTATTGTTCCGCTTCGCCTACTAATATACCACCGAGCAATTGTTTACCATCGGCAGTAATATTGATACGCTTGTAAATTCCTTTCAGCTCATCATTCATTACGACGGTACGCACTTCCGGTCCGTTGATAAATGGATCACCGAAACTGGCCACATCCACACCAATTAGTTTTAGTTTGGTGCTCATATCGTAACCATTAAACAATTTACCGTCAGGATTACCAGTACATAAAGTAGTGGCAACTATATCAGCCATTTCATAGCCAGGTGCAACAAGGCCATAAATCATATTATTATATAATGCGCATTCACCGATGGCAAAGATGTGTGGGTCGGATGTTTGAAGTTTTTCATTTACCACAATTCCTCCGCGGGGACCAACCGCGAGACCCGCTTGTTTCGCTAACTCATCTCTCGGTTTTATGCCTGCGGAGATCACGAGCATATCTACCGCAATATGGCTATCGTCGGAAAATCGCATTCCATTAATGCATTGTTCACCGGTTATTTCGGAGGTATTGGTGCTTGTCCGAATTTTCAAACCCAGACTTTCTAATTTATTTTTTAAGGTATTTGATCCTGCTTCATCAATCTGGCGGGGCATAAGACGGGGAGCGAATTCTATCACGGTGGTATCTGTAATACCCAGGTCGAGCATGGCTTTTGCTGCTTCCAATCCTAATAAACCACCTCCAATTACCGCCCCCTTCTTTGCTTTCTTTGCATAAGAGGTCATCAATTCAAGATCCTCAATAGTGCGGTAAATGAATACACCATCTTTATCAACACCTGGAATAGGGGGAACAAATGCAGAGGAGCCGGTGGCTAATATTAAATAATCGTAGGATTCAAGAATACCCAGATGGGAGAGTACTGTTTTTGAGGCCGGGTCAATTTTAGTAACCGGATCTCCAAGATGAAGTGTAATATTGTTGGCGCGGTACCAATCGGCAGGTGCCATTGATAAATCTTCAGCCGATTTACCGGCAAAGTATTCGCTGAGGTGGACGCGGTCGTAGGCTGGTCTTGTTTCCTCTCCGAAAACAATCAGCTCAAAATGGTTGGCATTGGTGTGGGCAATTAACTTCTCGCAGAACTTATATCCCACCATTCCGTTCCCAATAATTACTACTTTCATAGCTTGATGGGTGTTTAGTTAGAAATGGTGGCAGGCAATCGTATTATAATAAAACACATGTAATCTAAAAGAACTTGCAAAGTCAGCTTTGATACTATATTTGTGACTTGCGTAATAAAAATAGCACAAAATTTGAGTAATTTGAAGTTTTACAGAAAAATAAATTACATATAATATTTTATAATATAATAAAATATGCAAAACTGGGCTTTAATTGCACCCGAATTCTCCTGGCAATTAAATAAAACTGATGAAAAAGAACAAAGTCAAATGTGATCTTAAGAGCTGTATAATGTGCCGTTTATGTTTGAAGGAATGGCTACCGGCCATTGATGGCAACCGGGAAAGCTATCATTTTAAGAAGGGGGAGCTGTTATTCAAGGAAGGGGAAAAAGTGAATGGAATCTACTTTATTTATTCCGGTAAGGTTAAGGTTCATAAACATTGGGGTGAGGAAAAGGAGCTGATTCTGCGAATTGCCCGGCAGGGAGATATTGTTGGTCACCGGGGTTTAGGAAAAGATATTTATTACCCGGTATCCGGAACAGCACTCGAACCTGTAAATGCCTGTTTCATCGATCTTGACTTTTTCATCAGCACGCTTAAAATAAATCACGATTTTATATTTGAATTGTTATTATTCTTTGCCGGTGAACTGAAGGAATCTGAAAAGAATATGCGTAACCTGGCACATATGCCTGTAAAGGGTAGGGTAGCGCAAGCACTACTCAATCTGCAGAATAAGTTTGGGGTGAACGAAAAAGGGTTGATTGATCTTACTTTAAGTCGGCAGGATCTGGCTGCTTTCGCAGGAACAACGTACGAAACGGTTTTTCGAATAATCAATGAACTTACACACGACGGAATAATCCGGTTGGAAGGGAAGGAAATTGCAATAGTGGAGGTAGAGAAACTGAAAGAATTGATTAAGGAGTGAATATAAAACGACGATGAATAAATTTACAGGAGAATTATGTATTTGAAAGTTTATGCGTCAAATTGGGCATAGTCTCGAACAGAAACCCCTGCGGGGCCCTCCCTCCCCCTCCTCCTCCACCAGTTATTTTTTTCCATGTTTAATACAACAACTGTCCGTGGTTTTACATACAGAGCATTGTTCATTAACAGGTTAAAACTTCCAGGAAGTTCGGATTTATTAACCCGGCAGCAATCCCTTACGGAACTCCTGCCATTCAATCTGCGCATGTGTAATTACAAGTCAAATATAATATGTGACGTGAGTGAAACAATGGGAAAAAAACATCATTTGAGAAAGAAAAACCTCATTGTCATTAAATAAGAAAGTGCGAGTGAGAGTAAAATCTATATGGCTTCGCTGTTAGAAACAAGTTGTTAAATCCGATTCACGCATTATTGTCTACAAGCCGGTTTGTATAATCCCCAAAAGATTCACCATTGCTCTTATTCATCGAAAAACCTTCAAAAATAGAATTAAGCTCTGCAAGAATCTTTTCTTCATTAAGATTATCCTTGTATTTCTTATTCAATCTTTCTCCCACCCGATCGCCACCAATATGTAAGTTGTAATGACCTAAAGCGGTTCCAACGAAACCTATTTCAGATACATGCGAACGGCCACAACCATTGGGACAACCCGTCATACGTAATGTAATCTCTTCATCCTGCAACTGATGTTTTACCAACAGGGGTTCTATTTTGTCAATAAGAGAAGGAAGATAACGTTGAGCTTCTGCTAATGCCAATGGACAAGTATTGAAGGCAACGCAGGCCATCGAATTCTTACGCAATGCGCTGGCATCATCGGTATGTTTGATAATGCCAAACTGTTTTAAAATGGCATCTACTTCTTTTTTGTCAGCATCGTTAACATCACTCACAATTACATTCTGGTTACAGGTGAAACGAAAATTTGCCTTCCCAGTTTTTGCTACTTCCAGTAACGCGGTTTTAATAGCTGCTGTAGAATCATCAAGTATCCTTCCATTTTCAACAAAAACCGTATAGTACCATTTCCCTTCATGGTTTTGTTGCCAGCCATAATAATCTTTACGTTCAGTAAAAGTATAGGGCTTTGCTTCATCTAATTTAAAACCACAACGTTTCTCCAGTTCATTCTTAAAATTATCGACCCCCATTCTATCGATAGTATATTTCAATCGCGCAAGTTTTCGATCGCTTCTGTTTCCATAATCGCGTTGAATGGTGATAATCTCGTAAACAGCTTTCATTACTTTTTCTTCAGTATCCACAAAACCGAGAATGGTTGCTAAACGGGCATAGGTATTGGGATTGCCATGTGTAGTACTTAACCCGCCACCGGCGGCTATATTGAAACCTTTCAGTTTGTTATTATCAATAATAGCTATTAAACCTATATCATTGGCCAAGACATCTACATCGTTATTCGGTGGAATAGCAATAGCGATTTTGAATTTCCTCGGCAAATACCGCTCCTGGTACAAAGGATCCACTTCGCTTTTTCTATCAGCGAGTTGTTCTTCATCCAGCCATATCTCATAGTAAGATCTTGTTTTAGGCAGGGCAAGACTGCTGATTTTATCTGCGTATTGGAAGATCTCTTCGTGAAGCGCGGATTGTTTAGGATGCGAACTGCAAAGAACATTTCTATTCACATCTCCACAGGCGGCAATCGAATCGAGGTGAAGCGTATTGAATGCCTGAATAGTTGGTTTGATATCCGATTTTACAATGCCGTGCAATTGTACGGTTTGACGGGTAGTAATTTTTATTACTCCGGTTGAATGATCCCCGGCAATATGATGCAGCCCTTCCCATTGCTGGGGAGTAAGAAAACCACCCGGTAAACGAAGTCTGATCATATAAGAATACAACCATTCTAATTTCTTAGCGCTGCGTTCATCCCGACGATCGCGGTCATCTTGCTGATACAAGCCATGAAATTTAATCAGCGACTGATCGTCTTCATATAATGCTCCTGTAATTGGCTCGTTTAAACTTTCTTTCAATGTCCCCCGCAATCCATCACTGGCGGTTTTAATGCGCTCTACTGGAGATAAATTTTTTTGCTCGCTCATTTAATTAGTATTCTTTAATTCATATCTCTGTAATCGTGAGTCGTGAATCGTGAGTCGTGAGAGAGTCCCTAATTAACAGGAACTCTCTAATACTTTGGGAGCTACTCACGACTCACGATTCACGACTCACGATTCATGATTCACGTTTTCAATATACATCTTTCTCATACCTGTTCTCCTCCTTCATCTTCTCCAGGTATTTCACCGCTTCCTCTTTCGATTTATTTCCTTGTTCTTCGATAATCTGCAATAAAGTATATTCAACATCTTTACTCATCGGATCCTTAGTTCCGCTGATATAGATATATGCACCGTTATCAATCCATCTGTAGAGTTCTTTTGCTTTTTGCAACATTCGATGCTGAACATATATTTTATCCGCCTGGTCGCGGGAGAAGGCAAGATCTATATTGGTTAATACTCCAATAGATACAAAGTTTTGTAGCTCTGTTTGATACAGGAAATCGGTAGTGAAATGTTGTTCACCAAAGAAGAACCAGTTTTTACCACTCGCGCCTGTTGAATCTCTTTCTGCTAAGAAAGAACGGAAAGGTGCCACCCCTGTACCCGGACCAATCATAATAATATCCTTATCGGCTGCCGGTAATTTAAAGGCGCGGTTCTTATGAATATAAAATGTGATCGCAGTGCCTACGGGCAATTCACCCAAAAACTCACTGCACAAACCAAAACGCTCTTCGGTTTTTGCCTGGAACCGGTGCATGCCTACGGTAAGATGTATTTCTCCTTCATGCGCATTGGGAGAAGAAGAGATCGAATAGAGGCGTGGAGCAATAGAAGGAAGCATTTTCAGCACCTCTGCGAATTGGTCGGGATTTTTTACCGGGTAAATTCGTAAAAGATCCACCAGGTCCATCCGGGTATCTGGAATTTCCTGCTGGGTAATTGTGGCATACTTTTTTACAGCGGACGAAAGTAAATAACAAATATTAAGATGTTTGGTCAGTAATTGTTCAGCGCTGGCTGTTTTCTTCGCGGTTTGTATTTCGAGGGTATGATCAATGCCGGTGAGTTGAAGTATTTTTTCTACCACCCATTTTTTATTTTCGGGTATTATTGCCAACGCATCCCCTGGTTCATATTCCACTTTCTCATCACTGCTGATCTCGATATGGAAAGTTTGTTTATTCGAACCGCGGTCGTTAAGATTGATATTGGTATTAACAAGTCCCTTATAATATTTTTTACCGGCTGCTTTCTTTTCAGGAGGTGCAGCTATCGGCGCTATGATGGGAGGTGATGCCGTAGTTGTCTCTAGTAAGTTCAATACTTTTTCAAACCATTGTTGTGCATCGGCTTCATAATCTACATCGCATTTTTGCAGATCCACCACAGGTTTCGCACCAAAGCTTTTTAATCGAGCATCCACATCCTCTCCGGTTTTACAATAGAGGGGGTAGGAGGTATCTCCCAACGCGAGTACACTGAATTTTAAATCGGGTAACGAGAGCTGGTTCTCATGAATATAGTCGTAAAATTTTTTAGCGGGCAGGGGTGGTTCTCCTTCGCCCTGTGTACTTATTACTACAAAAAAATAGTCCTCTTTAGGCAGATCGGTTATTTTATATTGATCCAGCCCGATCAGTTTGGCATTAATGCCTTTCTTTTTTGCTACAGCAGCTAAATTAGTAGAGAGTTTTTTTGCATTTCCTGTTTCTGTCCCGAACGCAAGGGTTACTTTTTTAACTGTTGTCAATACAGATTGACCATTACCAATAACCATTGCGGCAGCATGACCATTTCCATTGGAATTTCCATTGCTAACCAATCCGGTCAGGTACCCGTTGATCCAGGCAATCTCTTCTTTTGAAGAAGCCGCGATCAATTCCTGTAATGCTTTTAATTTATGCCCTGTTAACATTTTTCTTGTTATTGTTATTCAAATCAATCTTGTTGTTCAATGAAGCAACCGGATTGAAGTAAAGTTCCTTGCTATTGCTATTGCTGATCCAGTTGAATTGCTCATTCAGTGCTACTACTTTCCCGATGATCACAAGGGAGGGGGATACAAATTTTTGTCCCTTGAAGTTGTGACTAAAATTGTAAATATTGCTGGTATAAACATTTTGTAATGGCGTAGTGGCCTGTTCAACCACTGCCACATGACAATCGCTGCTGATATTGAATTGCGTTAATTTCTCAATTACCTGGTCGAGGGTTTCCGACGACATATAAAATACCAGGGTGTCGGATGTATTGGCTAATTCTTCCCAGTACTCATCCGTTAATACATCCGATTTGTAATAGGTAAGGAATCGTATGGCTGTTGTATATCCTCTCGCAGTAAGTGGAATACCAGCATAAGCGGCCGCGCCAAGGGCTGCCGTTACTCCGGGAATTATTTCAAAGGGTATATTGTTCTGGTGTACGGTTTCCAATTCATCCAGAATGTTTGAGAATACGGATGCATCACCACCTTTTAAACGGACTACTAATTTTCCTTCTGTAGCGTATTCTGTTATTAATTGATTAATTGTTTCCTGCGGAGTAGAATTACCACGACGGCATTGTTTTCCAACATAAATTACCTCTGCGTTCGGGTTTGCCCATTGTTTCAGTATTTCCTCACTTACCAAACGATCGGTAAGTATCACGTCTGCTATTTGAAGGTAACGGGCGGCCTTCAGGGTGATCAGTTCCGGATCGCCCGGCCCTGCGCCTGCCAGTATTACCTTTCCAATATGTGCAGTTGTTTTATCCATGTTGTTTATTTTCCGGTTAACAGATTTATTGAAACAATACTGCGGCAACAGTACTATTACTGGTTTCATCAATCAATATAGCACTTCCGTTAGCACTAATGTCAGCATACGAATCATAAACCAGCGGAGCAGCAGTTTTAATGGTCGCTTTCACTACCTCATTTAATTTTACGGTTCCTTCAACGGTTTGTTGTTGCAGGGTATTCACATCCAGTTTATAATCTATGGATCTTACCACTGCTTTAATAAGACGACTATTGTGTTGCAGGTAATATTTGTTTCCAGCTTGCAAAGGTTTTTCATCCAGCCAGCAAAGCAAAACTTCAATTTCATTATTGGTTTTTGGAAGATCAGTGGACTGTGCAATAGTATCACCCCGGCTGATATCAATATCATCGCTTAATTGAATTACTAATGCTTGCGGCGCAAATGCTTCCTGAACTTCTTTTCCACCCACTTCTAATTTCGAAATAGTTGATTCTTTTCCTGCCGGTAATACGGTAACCTTATCTCCTTTTTTGTATATACCACTTATTACTTTGCCTGCATAACCACGGTAATCGTGCAATTCTTCTGTTTGTGGACGGATTACATACTGAACCTGGAAACGGGCGTTGCTGAAATTGATATCCTTTTCAATCTTCACGTCTTCCAGGAATTCCAATAAAGGTTTGCCTTCATACCAGGGCATTTGGGTCGACTTGTCTACTATATTATCTCCCTGCAAAGCACTGATAGGGATATAAGAAACATCTGATAATCCTAATTGCTTGGCAACTGAAGAGTAATCGATCACAATATTATTATAAACATCCTGCGACCAATCCACCAGGTCCATCTTATTAATGGCCACTACCACATGCGGAATTTTAAGGAGTGAAGCTATAATGGAATGCCGGCGGGTTTGTTCTGCTACTCCCTGACGTGCATCAATTAATATAATGATCAGGCTGGCGTTTGATGCACCCGTGATCATATTACGGGTGTATTGAACATGGCCAGGTGCATCTGCTATGATAAATTTTCTTTTGGGAGTAGAGAAATAGCGGTACGCTACATCTATAGTTATACCCTGCTCGCGTTCTGCACGTAATCCATCTGTAAGCAAAGCCAGGTCGATTGGGCCAGCTTCTTTATTCTTTGTTTGTTTTTCCAAAGCTTCCAACTGGTCGATCAGGATGTTCTTACTGTCGTACAACAATCTTCCGATCAATGTACTTTTGCCATCGTCAACGCTACCGGCGGTAATGAATCTTAGAATGTCCATGTACTTCGTTTATTATTTTAGTCTCTGTTTTAAAGTCAATAGTCAATGGTCAATAGTCAATGCAACTCGCAGGTGAAACAACTTCAGTGAATCTTTTTTTCCCAGACTCTCATTCACTATTCACTATTGACTATTCACTAAAAATATCCGTTCTTCTTCCTATCCTCCATCGCCGCTTCCGTAACCTTATCATCAATTCTTGTTTCACCCCTTTCACTTATACGAGTGGCGATAATTTCCTTGATCACATCATCCAATGTAAAAGCGTTCGATTCTACGGCTGCGGTGCAGGTCATATCCCCAACGGTACGATAGCGAACCTGCTTTTTCAGGATCACATCTGTTTCTTCTAACTGAATAAAATCAGATACGGCAACCAATTGCCCTTCGTGTTCTATGACGTCGCGATCATGCGCGAAATAAATCGATGGCAGATCAATATTTTCTTTCTTTATATAATTCCAGATATCTAGTTCGGTCCAATTACTGATTGGGAATACGCGTACATTCTCTCCTTTATGAATTCTTCCATTATAGGTATTCCACAACTCGGGTCGCTGGAGTTTTGGGTTCCATTGTCCGAATTCATCTCTAACAGAGAAGATCCGTTCTTTGGCCCTGGCTTTTTCTTCGTCGCGACGCGCCCCACCAATACAACAATCGAATTTATATTCTTCGATCGTATCTAATAAGGTATGCGTCTGCAGCCAATTACGGCTCGCAAACTTTCCTTTAGGTTCTGTTAGATTTTTTTCTTTGATGGTATCTTCTACTTTTCGAACGATCAGAGTTGCCCCTACTTCATCGGCCAACCAATCACGGAAATCCAGTGCCTCCTGGAAATTATGCCCCGTGTCAATATGGACCAATGGAAAAGGGATTTTACCTGGCGCAAATGCTTTTTGCGCCAGGTGTACCAATGTAATGGAATCCTTTCCTCCGCTAAAGAGCAAAGCTGGTTTTTCAAATTGCGCGGCAATCTCACGGAAAATATGAATGCTTTCCGCTTCTAGTTGCTCCAGATAATTTAAATGATAATCACTCATAAGTTATTGTTCCTTTCGGAAATTTAATTCTATATGAAAAACATTATATTTTATTAGTCTACTAAATTGATGGGTTTATGAGCCCAAAAAAATTATTTGACTGTTTCTGCTTCCACGTGAACATGCAGTCCGCATTCTTTCTTGCTGCTATCTTCCCACCACCATCTTCCTGCACGAAAATCTTCACCAGGTTGAACAGCTCTTGTACAGGGGGCACATCCAATACTTACAAAACCTTTCTCATGTAATGGATTGTACGGAATATTATTTTGACTGATTTCTTCTTTTACTGCTTCTGTTGTCCAATTCAATAATGGATGGAATTTGATAATGTTATTGGTATCATCCCATTCTGTTTGCTGCATATCATGGCGGTTGCTTGAATGTTCTGCACGGATACCAGTGATCCAAACTTTCTTACCATTTAGTGCACGTTGCAGTGGCTCCACTTTTCGGATAAAGCAGCACTGCTTTCTATTGTCAACGGATTCATAAAAACTATTGGGTCCCTTTTCTGCAATAAATTCTTGCAATGTTGAAGCGTTCGGATAGTAAGCAATTATTTTTTTATTGTATTTCTCAATCGTGCGGCTCCAGGTAGAATATGTTTCCGGGAAGAGTCGACCCGTATCAAGTGTAAAAACTTCGATGTTGAGATTATTAGAAAAAATATAATGACTGATAAGTTGATCTTCCCAACTAAAGCTGCTGGAAAAAATACATTTGCCAGGAAATGCATCGCTGATAGCCCGAAGCTGATCCGGTATTCCGGATCCGGTGTGGAGTGAAAGTATATGTTCTAAATTGCTTTGATGCATTGTCGGGCATTAATTTGAATGAGCAATGGTTTTACAATCGTTAGCCGTAGTTAGTTTACATACAGCAACAACAACAATATTTATACATAAGTCCCATCAAAGCGAATTTTATTACCCTACCTGTTCTGTGGACAAATGTACTCAATTATTAAATAGCTTATTACATAAATTTTTCAAAAAATACGATGTCCAAAGGCATTATATTGTCAATATGCGCACTGGTCGTAGGCTTCAGGGTGTTCTGTTGCCTGTTAAGTCAGGCTAACTAACAACTGTTATTGAATGTGTTGAGGATTTTTTTACAATTTAAAGACTGAATTATTTGAATTGATAGTACTCAGTTCTTATCTTCGCATCAGTTCTTTGCAACTTACTTATCAAGAAAGGCTGAGGGAATGGCCCTTTGAAGCCTTGACAACCTGCTCTGGTAGTGCATTTGCACGATCCGGGCAAGGTGCCAACTCCAACTCCGGTAGTAATACCTGGGGAAGATAAGTCAGACGAAAAGCTTTATTACTCTACCTTATTTATACCATCAAAGCTCTTCCGATGACCTATCGGAAGAGCTTTTTTTTTACCCACCGTAGCCTTGGCGAAGGTGGGTTGGTCCATACTTAGAATGGACATGATATTTTAAAAGCTCTCCGGTAAGTATTTCATTAAGTATTTCTTTTTGAGTGTGTCGCAGAACAATTATTGCCTTTTATCAGTTTAATTCTACCAATAGTTGGATGAGTTACGCCGAATGAAAGACGGGAATGATTCAAATTATGTATCGGTATAGCTTCGCATACTAAAAACTTGCGGTGTTATAGAACCAGCCGGTGAATCAAAATCGGCACAAATTCTTTTTCATGCAATCGACACCTAACAAACCAGAAGTTTTTGCAGGTTGGCAGAATTTATTTCCGCCTATTAACTTAAATTTTACAAATCTGGTTTCAGAGGTTGTAAAAAACGCCGTTACCTTTAGGGAGCTCATCAGAAAATCATGCAACAAAATCAACAGCTTCTTATCCCTTTCGTTACTGAACCCATTCAATGTAATCGCTATTGTTGTATGCCCTAAGGCATACATTCCTTCCTATCACCGCTTTCGGCTATTGCCCGCTATTCCGCACCCCTTCAACTTTGAATCTTTTTAAACCTCATCATTCAACAAATTAAATCAAGCATTATGAGCAATTATCGCTTTGAGACTTTGCAGCTCCACGCAGGACAACAAATTGATCCTACTACTAAATCAAGAGCCGTACCTATTTATCAAACGACTTCTTATGCGTTCGATAATACAGAACATGCAGCCAATCTTTTTGGGTTGCGGCAATTTGGTAATATCTATACCCGTATCATGAATCCAACCACCGATGTCTTCGAACAACGCATCGCAGCATTGGAAGGTGGTGTGGCTGCTTTGGCTACCGGTTCAGGACAAGCGGCGCAATTCCTGGCGCTGAATAACATCCTGCAGGCGGGTGATAATTTTATCAGTACTTCTTATCTATATGGTGGAACTTATAACCAGTTTAAAGTTGCATTTAAAAGATTAGGGGTGGATGTTCGTTTTGCTGATGGTGATAATGTGGAAAGCTTTGTTCCGCAGATTGATAAAAATACCAAAGCGATTTATCTCGAAACAATTGGCAACCCTCGTTTGAATATTCCAGACTTTGAAAAATTTGTGGCGCTTGCAAAAGAATATGATCTCCCGCTTATTGTAGACAATACATTTGGAGCCGGCGGTTATTTATTCAAACCATTGGAATGGGGAGCGAACGTGGTAGTAAATTCAACTACTAAATGGATCAACGGTCACGGTACTGCTATCGGTGGAGTAATTGTTGATGGTGGTAATTATAATTGGGGCAATGGTAAATTCCCGCAATTCACAGAACCCAGTGAGGGGTATCATGGATTGAAGTTCTGGGATGTGTTTGGATATAATAACCCATTGGGTCTACCTAATATCGCTTTTATAATCCGAGCAAGAGTAGAAGGTTTACGTGATTATGGTTCCAGCCAGGCACCATTCAATTCTTTCCTCAATTTACAGGGATTGGAAACACTCAGTCTTCGTGTTCAGCGCCAGGTGGATAATGCATTGGAATTGGCTCAATGGTTGGAAGCGCATCCACAAGTAGAGTTTGTATGGTATCCCGGATTAAAGAGTAGTCCTTATTATGAATTGGGTAAGAAGTATCTGACCAATGGTTCCGGAGGGATATTACAGTTTGGTATCAAAGGAGGAATTGAGAATGGAAAGAAATTTATCGATTCATTGAAACTGATTAGTCACCTTGCGAATGTAGGGGATGCAAAAACCCTGGCCATTCATCCTGCTTCCACTACACATGAACAATTAAGTGATAAAGAAAGAGAAGCAGCCGGTGTTTTACCGAACCTGGTACGTATCAGTGCCGGTATCGAACATGTGGAAGATTTAAAAGCAGATTTTGAACAAGCATTTGAGAAGGTGTTTGCTAAGGAATTAGTTGGTTAATTAGTTTATGGTTTATAGTTTTTAGTTTATGGTTTATCGTTCTTTAAACTCTGAAAGTTATTTCAAATAGCGAGTGGATGAATTTGTGAGGTATTTCAGAATCTAAGAAACGATAAACCATAAACTAAGAAAACGACAAACGTTTAGAATTTCATGTCGACTCAAAATTTTACATACAACAAACCATTTACCCTGGAAAGCGGCATCACGCTTCCTCAAATTCATTTGACCTATACCACATTGGGTAAATTGAATGCGAGAAAGGATAATGTGGTTTGGATTTTTCATGCATTAACCGCCAATAGCAATCCGGCGGAATGGTGGCCGGGCCTGGTGGGTGAAGGAAAGTTCTTCGATCCCGCAAAGCATTTCATCATTTGCGCGAATAAACCGGGTAGTCCTTATGGAAGCATTTCCCCATTGAGTATTAATCCCGATACCGGGGAACCATTTTATCACGATTTCCCTGTTTTCACCATACGCGATATTATCCGCAGCTTTCAACTCCTGAAGAATCATTTGGAATTGAATAAAATATTTATTGCGTTGGGAGGTAGTACCGGCGGAATGCAATTACTGGAATGGGCCATTGAAGAGCCTTCCCTTTTTGAATTTATCGTTCCTATTGCAACCAATGCGGTATTATCGCCATGGGCCATTGCATTCAATGCTTCACAACGAATGGCTATAGAGGCAGATAGTACGTGGCCACATCGGAATAACGAAGCAGGTCATAAAGGATTGGCTGCAGCGCGTTCTATTGCCCTATTATCCTACCGGCATTATAATGGTTACGAAATCACTCAACCTCGCGATAAGACATTTGTACCGTTAAGCAATGAAGTAACTTATGCAGCCGATAATTATCAGCGTTACCAGGGTTTGAAGCTGGTGAACCGCTTTAACGCTATTTGTTATTACAGGCTTACACAAACAATGGATAGTCACGATGTGGGCCGTAACCGGGGAGGTGTTGAAAAAGCATTGAAGCGGATCACATCAAGGGCATTGGTAATCGGCATACAATCGGATGTATTGTATCCTATTACTGAACAGGAATATTTAAAGAAACAAATCCATAACGCGGAAATACTGAGCATCGCCAGCGATTTTGGTCACGATGGATTTTTGCTGGAATACGAGAAAATTGAAACGGCTTTAAAAAAATTCATCGAAGAAAGATCATCTCATCATTTAAAAGTAGTCAACGATTAAAATGGAAACACACAAACAATTAACAATCGGTTTATTTGGATTCGGAGTAGTAGGAGAGGGCCTATATAAAGTGCTGCAGCAAACTCCTTCCCTGAAAGCAAGTATTAAGAAAGTCTGTATAAAGAATCCCAATAAAAAAAGGAATGCGCCGGATGAGCTGTTTACTACTGATAAGAATTTGTTATTGAATGATCCGGAGATCAATGTGATTGTAGAAGTGATCAACGAAAGCGAACCTGCTTTTGAAATTGTGTCTACCGCGTTAAGAAACGGAAAGGAAGTAGTAAGCGCCAGCAAAAAGATGTTGGCTGAGCATTTGCCGCAACTCCTGCAGTTGCAGAAAGAAACCGGACTTTCCTTATTGTATGAAGCCGCTGCTTGTGCTTCTATCCCGGTCATCAGGAACCTGGAAGAATATTACGACAACGACCTGTTGCATTCGATACGTGCCATTGTCAATGGTTCCACTAATTTCATTCTTACCAAAATGTTTGAAGAGAAGTTAGATTTCCGCGAAGCATTATTACTTGCCCAGCAATTGGGTTTTGCAGAGGCCGATCCAAAACTGGATGTGGAAGGATACGACGCGGTGAATAAATGGACACTACTCATCAATCATGCATATGGTATTGTAACAGATCCGAATGAGCTGCTGTTTACCGGAATTCAAAGCATACAGGGAAGTGACGCGGTAGTAGCCAGCGAAAAACATTTTGATATTAAGTTGGTAGCCCAGGCGAAGAAATTACAGAGTGGCAAAGTAGCTGCTTTTGTGTTGCCCCAGTTTGTGAAATTGAATGAACCGTTATCATTTGTAAAAAATGAATACAACGGAGTGGTAATTGAAAGCGGCTTTGCAGATAAGCAATTCTTTTATGGAAAAGGAGCCGGTAGTTTCCCTACTGCTTCAGCCGTATTAAGTGATATCGCGGCGCTGCGATACGATTATCACTACGAGTACAAGAAATTATATCATCACAAACCGCATGAGCTCACCACTGATTTCTACGTAAAAGTCTATGTGAGCTTTGATGATCTTGATAATATTCCTAAGGATAAATTTGAGTGGATAGAAGAGTGGCATTCCGATGCGGATCGCAAATATCTGATAGGCGTGATTCATTTCGCTGAACTACAGGAAGACAACTGGTGGAAAGAGAACAATACGTCTTTGATTCTTACGCCTGAACCAATTATTGAAGATGTAGAGATCCGGAAGTTGAAAAAGAAAAGTTTAGAACTCGCCGGACTGATATAACAGGAATTATTAAGAAAAATGTAAAATGTAAAAGGGGCAGGTCGCTGTATTTCCCTTTTACATTCTATATTTTACATTTTGCATTTTACATTTAATCAAATCTTCGATACCGAATCATCAATAGTTACCGGTGCATATTGTTCTTCTTCTGGTTTATTCCTTCTTCCGGCAACCCATTTCCAGGCAGCACCGCCCAGGGCAATAACTCCGATGATAATAATTTTAAGAAATTTTCCCAATCCGGCGAGGATACCCACTTTGGTTAAAATTTTACCAGCAACTAACCCGCCAATGGTCCAGGCAGCTACATCGTCTACATCCGGGTTGAAGTCGGAGTATTTGTTTCCTTCGGTAAATTTGGGCATCGCCAATACTTCTGAAATATGAACTTTTACACTATCTAAAGAATACAAGGGCGCTACCGCGTTCATCGATAGGAGTCCTTTTCTGCCCAATATCATTACCGAATAATTCAGGGTGTTTTCAGAAGCGTCTTCTCCTTTTAGATTTAGGGCCCAGTGTAGTACTTTATTGGTTTTATCGTAATAAGGTTTTTGCGCCCATCCAATAGTATGTAATGCCTGTACCCCAGCGGCTGCTCTTTGTTTATTTTCTTCTGCTTCCCCCGCTTGCATATCTTTCATCAGTTGATCATAATCCATTTTATCAGCGTCTTCATCTTTTACAAAGCCGATGGCTTTATAAGTGATGATAAACGCATAAGAGCTGTCATCAAAAGGATGGCTGTTTATGGGGAATAACATTCCCTGAATATTATCCTGTGGGAGATTTCCCCAAACTTTTTCAACTACGAAATTGCTTTGTTCTTTATTGAGGTATTTGAATCCTGCAGGGACAACCATTTCGGCGATCCCGTTTTCTAATTTTACAGTGCCGGTTTCGTACTTCATAGCACTGTTCACAGAATCTACATACTTTATATACTTCTCTATTTCGTTCTGCAGCGAATCACCTTCATTACCTGCATAAAGGGAAACCGACAATAGAAAAAAAGATAAGAAAGAAAAGATCTTTTTCATTTAATGGAATTTTAGAGGGTTTACTTGCACAAAAACGGGCTAATCAGGTAAAAAACAAAATTTTAACCCTCCATTTTTACCTTATTTCCGCTTATTGTGTCAGGACAAGTTTTTCTCCAAAAAAGTGGATAATTCATCATAATTGGCAGGTAATAAAACACTTTTCTTATCCCTTCTTAATAAAGGGGTTAGACTCCCGGGAATGGGCACCTGCTCACCAGTTGCCTGAACAATAGCATCGGGGAATTTGACCGGGTGAGCTGTCTCTAAGAAAAAACCCTTATAGCCAGGATGTATATCCAGCCAGCGTTGCAGCGCCAGGAAGCCAACAGCCCCATGGGGATCTGCCATGTAATGATACGCTGTAAAAACTTTTTGAATCGTAGCTACTGTTTCTTTATCACTGATACTATAGCTGCTCAAAAGTTTTTTTAATTCACCTGTTTCCTGGTGAAATAGTTCAAGTATGCGGATAAAATTACTGGGCTCGGCAACATCCATTGCATTAGAAAGTGTGGCAATTGCTTTATGTGACTGATAATTCCCGGTTTCCAAAAAACGGTGAACCGTATCATTGGCGTTACAGGCTGCGATAAAATGTTTCACCGGTAATCCGGAGAGATGTGCCAATATCCCAGCGCAAATATTTCCGAAATTACCACTGGGCACACAAATTACAGGTGGATTATCTTTTTGTTTCCATTGCTTATACGCAAAGAAATAATAAAACTGCTGGGGTAACCAGCGTGCAACATTAATTGAGTTAGCCGAAGTCAGAAATAATTTTTGATTCAATGATTTGTCGGCAAAAGCCTGTTTCACCATTTGCTGGCAATCATCAAAACTGCCTTCTACTTCCAGGGCATGTATGTTATTGCCAAGTGTCGTTAATTGTTTTTCCTGTACGCTGCTCACTTTACCGGAAGGATAAAGTATCACTACTTCCACTCCTTCTACTCCATAAAAACCATTGGCCACCGCACCTCCGGTATCCCCGGAAGTAGCTACCAGTACAATAACTTTTTTATCGATCCCTTTTACAAATTGAGCAAGGCAACGACTCATGAAGCGGGCACCGATATCTTTAAAAGCTAGCGTTGGACCATGAAATAATTCGAGGGATGATATATCCGGGGTAACAGGCACTAAGGGGATTGGGAAATTGACTGTTTCCTGCACGATCTGATATAACTTTTCCTCCGCAATTGTATTTCCTACATAAGGCCGGATGACACGAAATGCAATTTCTTCGTTTGAATAATTTTCAATGTCCGTAATCAAGGACTGATCTACTTGCGGAATCTGTTCCGGAAAATACAACCCTTTATCTGGCGCCTGCCCTTTGATGGTGGCTTCTTTGAAACTAACGGCAGGTGATTTTTTATTGAGACTGTAAAAGTTCATAATTAAATGTATAGTTTGCGATTAATAGAATTAAAGAAGTAAAGATTTAGAGAAGTGTAGAACCCGGGAGTGAATCATTCTTTACTTCTATACTCCTTTACTTCTTTACTCCTTCTGCATTACCTTCACCCCTTCTGTATTCACACTCGTTACATATGTTTTAAATTCAATACCTACATCGGTAAATACCTGCTGCATGATCTTTTCTGCTTCGAGTGCTATCTTCTCTTCTTTATTCAACATAAAAATAGAGGGTCCGCTACCAGAAATGCCGCCTCCAAGTGAACCAGCTTCCTTGCAACGTTTTTTTACTTCATTAAATCCAGGGATTAAGATGCTACGCACCGGTTCAATGATTACGTCTTCCAGCGAACGACCAATTAGTTCATAATCATTTTTCATAAACCCTGCTACCAGTCCCGCGATATTGCCCCATTGTTTGATAGCATCTTTTAATTGAACTTCTTTGCGTAATATTTGCCGGGCATCAGAAGTCTTTACTTCAATTTGGGGATGCACCACCGTAACAAAAAGTGGGGGAGCATTCAACGCAACGATATCTAATGGGTGAATGGAACGAATCAACGTAATGCCACCATAAATACAGGGAGCCACATTATCGGCATGTTTTACGCCACTGGCTACTTTTTCACCAAACATCGCGAAGCGTAATAAATCTTCTTTCGAAAAACAATTATCTAATAACTCATTGGCGGCAACAACTGCTCCTGCTGCGCTCGCCGCGCTGGAACCCAGGCCACTACCGGGTTTGATATGTTTGTGAATAAGCACTTCAAATCCAATATCGCCTTCCAGTTCCTTCAGCATTTCAACCAATGGGGCGCCTGCAGTATTCTGTAACGGATCTTCCGGTAAGGGATAGCCATCGGCACTGCGAACAATTATCTTTTTTTCGTTCAGCAATATAACTTCCATCGTATCCGCCGGATCATTCAGGCACATACCCAATACATCAAAGCCACAAACGAGGTTGGCTACAGTTGCCGGACATCGTACAGAGATTTTATTCATTTCATAAATTTAGGGAGAACCTGAATCGTGAATCGTGAGAAGTGAGTCGTGAGTGGCGAGGGATACTCTCTAATTAATAGAAACTTACCGTTAATCGGGGAGCCACTCACGACTCACCACTCACGCCTCACGTTTTCGCCGTTCTCATAATATCCGCAAACACCCCGCTTGCCGTTACTTCAGCACCCGCACCCGCACCTTTTACTACCAGAGGTTGTTCCGGATAACGATCGGTATAAAACAATACTACATTATCCTTTCCATATAAATGATAGAGATTGTGCTGCGGATCGATATGTTGCAAACCAACGGAAGCCTTACCCCCTTCTCCTGTGGAAGAAACCTGGTAAGAAGCTACGAATTTTAGTTTCTTTCCTTCTTTCGCCGCTTTCTCGTAAATAGATTTAAAATGCGTTTCTTCCTTTACCATTGCTTTATAAAAATCATCTACACTTCCTTTGATGCAGGACTCGGGTAGAAAAGAATTGTTGCCAATTTCATCCATCTCCAATTTTTCCCCCGCTTCCCTTGCCAGGATCATGATTTTCCGCATTACATCGGTTCCGCTTAAATCCAATCGCGGATCAGGTTCTGTATATCCTTCGTCCTGGGCCTGTTTCACTACCTCTGAAAAATTTCTTTCACCATTATAATTATTGAATACAAAATTTAAGGTGCCACTTAATACAGCTTCAATACGTTTTACTTTATCTCCGGTACGCAACAGATCATTTAAAGTTCCAATCACCGGTAAGCCAGCGCCTACATTGGTTTCAAAAAGAAAAAGGCAATTGAATTCACGCGCCAGATCTTTTAGACGCTTGTAATTAACATAGGAAGAGGAGGCCGCTACTTTATTGCAGGCAACTACTGAAACACTTTTCATCAATAATTGCTCATATACTTTAGCTACTTCATCGTTGGCAGTTACATCTACAAATACCGAATTGCGCAGGTTTTTGGTTTTTACCGCATCCACGAATTGGAGCAAATTCATAGCATCCGCATTTTGCAACTGCTCTTTCCAGTTATTAAGGTCTATGCCTTCATCATTGAATAACATCTTTTTACTGTTGGCAAGACCCGTGATATTTACCTGCAACCGAAGGTGCTCCTGCAGGTATTGTTTCTGCTGCTGCAACTGTGCCAGCAATCGGCTTCCCACATTGCCTACCCCGGTAATAAAGAGATTGATTTGTTTGTTTGTTGTTTCAAAAAATTCTTCATGAAGAACGTTGATGGCTTTGCGTACATCATTGGTAGCAATCACCGCGGAAATATTTCTTTCGGAAGAACCCTGTGCAATAGCGCGGATATTCACCCCGTTCCGGCCCAGTATATTAAACATTTTACCCGCAACACCCGGGTGACTCTTCATGTTATCACCTACCAATGCCAGGATCGATTGATTTTTTTCAACAGTAAGTGGTTCTACTTTGCCCGTTTCAATTTCATAGGCGAAAGCTTTATCAACAACCAGTTTGGCTTTATCAGCATTTACTTCATCCACTCCCACACAAATCGAATGTTCCGAAGAACTTTGGGTAATTAGGATCACATTGATGCTTTCATTAGCCAATGATTCAAACAAGCGTTTAGAGAAACCAGGAATTCCAACCATGCCACTTCCTTCAAGGCTTAACAACGCAACTTTGTTCATACTGGAAATGCCGCGCACGCTGCTTCCATTTTTTTTCACATTTTTTTCAATCAATGTTCCATAATCATCGGGAGCGAACGTATTTTTTATCCATACCGGGATATTTTTTTTCATCACGGGTTGTATGGTGGGTGGATAGATAACCTTCGCGCCAAAATGACTCAGCTCCATCGCTTCCTGGTAAGATATATCCGGAATAATTTTCGCGTTGGCTACCAATCGGGGATCGGCAGTCATCATGCCACTTACATCGGTCCATATTTCAACCGCTTCAGCGTTACTTGCGGCGCCGATAATAGCGGCCGTATAGTCTGAACCACCACGACCCAATGTGGTAGTTACATTTTTATTGTTAGCCGAAATAAAACCTGGTAAAATAAAAAGTTTTTTTGCGGATGAAGCGAAATACTCTTGAATGAGCTGGTTGGTAGCGTTGAAATCAACAACCGCATTACCATATTTAGAATCTGTACGGATCAGATCTCTTGAATCTTTCCATTCCGCTTCGATACCAATTGTTTTAAACCGCTGAGTGATTATTTGGGAAGAAAGCAATTCGCCATAGCTCATAATGCGGTCCCGGGTTTGAGCCGATAATTCGCGCAATAAGAAAATACCATTGCAGATATCTTCCATTTCATTGCAGTGTTTTTTTACCATGCTGAGAGAACTGCTTTGCTGTGTAACTGGCACCAAAGCTTTCACCGCTTCGAGATGACGTTGTTCAATCAATAATAGTTGTTCCTTATAAGCTTCATTTCCTTCCGATGCTAATACAGCGGCAGCCAGCAACGCATCCGTAATACCCCCCATAGCGGATACCACTACGGCGGTTCTGCCTTTTTGAATTGCATCCTGAACAATGGCCACCACTTTATTGATATTCTCCGCATTAGCAACCGAGGTACCACCGAATTTTAAAACCTGCATGACTATTAAATTATGTATGATGTAAATGGATGAATATAGAATAACCGTTAACCGGTTCGTAGCAATATGCCCAATGGTGATATGGAAATATACAACCCTTAACGGGTTGTGGTAATTGTAATAGTAGTGGAAGTAGCAGTGGAGGCTACAGGGGAGAAGAAAGTGATATGAAAACTACTATGGTTCATGTTCTAAGCTGCGCTAAGATAAAAGGCTATTCCGATATAACAAGTGTTAGTATACAAAAAAGGTAGGAAATAGATTGCTGATTGCTGATTTAGGATTTAGAGATTTCATTTAAATGGGGCAATCCCGTGATCTTGAGCATCAAAATCCCTAAATCTCAAATCCCTAAATCAGAAATTCGTTGTAATTTCAAGCCCATTTGCTGCTTGCTGTAAATACTAACCGCTAATAATTTTATTTATCATGGATCATCAGTCATCAAGGGGTGTGCAGCAGTTCAGAAATTTTGTAGCCATCAAGTTCCAGCTTTACAACAGTCTATTTACTTCCCTTCCTTTTCATCGTATTGAAAAAACAGGTATCCTGCTTTCGATGCTATTGAATAATTGTGAGGAAGGATACAAACGCAAACAAAGCCCTGTACAGATCCTCGAGGAATTTTTTGAAAAACACACTTCTTATACCAAGGACCAGGATAAGATTGACTTATTATTTCGATTTGTTCAATATGTAGAGCGCCAGGTTGTTTTATTCGACGCATTGGAAGATGCTGCATTCCGTGAGGTGAACGATATGAATGGTATCGGTACGCTTAAGCACCTGGAGTCGGAGATTATGCAGGCCGGTAACCAACAGGAACTGGCGACCAAACTAAAAGAGTTTGCTATACGCCTGGTGTTGACTGCGCACCCAACTCAATTCTATCCCGGCCCGGTATTGGGTATTATCAATGATTTGTCGAAAGCGCTTTCGGAGAATAATGCCAGCCAGATCAATGTATACCTACAGCAATTGGGTAAAACTCCATTTCTTAAAAAACTAAAACCCACACCTTATGATGAGGCGGTAAGTTTGATCTGGTATCTCGAGAATGTATTTTATTCTGCCGCCGGTCGAATCATCTCTTTTTTCAAAAACCAGTTTCCGGATGCAGTTAATGAAAGCAATCCTATCGTGAATATGGGATTCTGGCCCGGTGGTGACCGCGATGGCAATCCTTTTGTTACGGCATCAACTACATTGCAGGTTGCTGATGCGTTACGTGGAAGTATTATTAAATGTTATTATCTCGACGTACGTAGATTAAAGCGCCGCCTTACTTTCAAAGGAGTTGATACTATACTAGCCACGCTTGAAAAACATTTATATAATAATATTTTCATTCCCGGACATCGTACCGCTATTGCCAAACAAGATATACTCGACGCACTATTTAAGATCAGGGATATATTGGTTCACCAGCACAATGGATTGTTCCTGCACCTGGTTGAAAGTTTAATTAATAAAGTACAGGTATTTGGATTGCATTTCGCTTCCTTAGATGTGCGTCAAGAGAGTACCGTACATAATACCGTATTGGAAGCCATCGCTGAAAAAACCGGTGCTTTGGGACCGAATTACGCTGCTTTGTCCGTTGATGAAAAAATGAATTTGCTTTCTTCCATTAAGGACGATGTGGGCAGTCATGTGTTTGAAGAAGGTATGGTAAAGGATACACTGCAAACGATCAAAGCGATAAAGGAAATACAGCAATACAATGGGGTAGCGGGATGTAATCGTTATATCATCAGCCAATGCAATAGCGCATTGAACGTACTGGAAGTTTTTGGATTGTTTGGGTTGTGCGGTTGGACAAAGGAAGAATTCAATATTGAAATCGTTCCCCTGTTTGAAACAATTGATGATTTAAAACAGGCGGGAGCGGTCATGGAGTCTTTATATGAGAATAGTATTTATCGGGAACATCTCCGGAAGTTAAATGACAAACAAACCATCATGCTTGGTTTTTCGGATGGTACCAAAGATGGCGGTTACCTGATGGCAAACTGGAGTATTTATAAAGCAAAAGAGGTATTGACCGCTATCTCGGCAAAATACCATATAGATGTAATCTTCTTCGATGGCCGTGGGGGCCCCCCTGCACGGGGGGGTGGTAAAACGCATAAATTCTATGCTTCCATGGGAAAGAATATTTCCAGCAAGGAAATTCAATTGACGATACAGGGACAAACAGTAAGTTCAAATTTTGGAACGATTGATTCGGCACAGTTCAATATTGAGCAATTACTCAATGCGGGTATAAGCAATGAGTTATTTTCGGAGCAGGATAAAACATTGGATATAAATGAAGAAGCTTTATTGCAGGAACTGGCGGATGAAAGTTTTAAAGCCTATCAAACCCTGAAAAATAACCCTGCATTTCTCGATTATCTTGCGGAGGTAAGTCCGCTTAAGTTTTATGCAGAAACCAATATTGGTAGCCGTCCTGCGAAAAGGGGAGGTACTGCGCGTCTTTCATTAAAAGATCTACGCGCCATTCCATTTGTAGGCGCCTGGAGTCAGTTGAAACAAAATGTGACAGGTTATTATGGAGTAGGAATTGCATTACAACAATTAGATAAAAAAGGCAAAACACCGGCTATTAGAAAATTATATCAGCGGTCACTTTTTTTCAAAACATTACTCGATAACTGTGAGATGGCGATGAAAAAATGTTTCTTTCCGCTCACGGCCTATCTCGCCGATGATCCTCGCTATGGGGAAATCTGGAATAAGATTTACCAGGAATACGAATTAACCCAGCGTTCTATTTTCCAATTATCAGGCAAAAGCGAATTAATGTCGGGTTACCCGGTAGAGCAACTTTCTATACAAACAAGAGAGCGCATTGTATTACCTCTTACTACTATTCAGCAATATGCGATGTGCCGCATTCGAGAACTGGAAAAGCAGATGGCACCTGCTTCAGAAAAGGAAATCTTTGAAAAGCTGATCATCCGGTCTTCGTTTGGAATTATTAATGCGGGAAGAAATTCGGCGTAAACGTGAGTGGTGAGTAGTGAGTCGTGAGGGGTACCCAAAGTTTTAGAGAGGAATTATTATTTAGGAACGCTCTCACGATTCACGTCTCACGATTCACGATTCTTCTTTCACCGTTCGCGTATCATAATCTCCGGTTCATCATACACGACTCCACGTAATGATTTTGCTGAACATTGTATTTCCTGATGAGGATCAGTGTCTTTGCTGTCCAGACTCATCGAACCAGGCGTTACCAGGCTGTACCTTGGGTTAAGCCTTCTTTCAATAAGGCCTAACCTAAAACCTTGTTTATGTCAAATAATCGTTTGTATTCTCTATGGTATTTGTTGGGTTTCGTCTTTTTAACTTCCTGTTACAAAATAGATTGGCCAGGGGGCGATCCTATACCGGCTAAAAAATATGATGTGGAAGCGTGCAATAATTCCATTTATAGCCCAGCACATCCATTCTTATTCGTAAAGACTTATGACTATCATTCGCGTTATGCACGTGAAATTGATGCCTCCGTTTTTAATATGCGTGCACCAACTGATCTTTTGCGATATCAATTGCGGATTATTTACCTTGGTTCGGAGATCTATCTTGTCAATAAAACAAATGCATCTGACACCAGTGTATGGATACACCTTAACAATAAGGGTAGGGTAGAAACTTGTTATGCGCCGGGCGATCTGGGAGGTCAATATTCTTTTAAGTATAAAAATAACCGATTGGTGTCCATGGAATGGAACTCGGAATATGATTCATGGACAGATTCTTTTAGTTACGATAATTATGGAAATATTCTATCCCGGACCCTGAGCGCTTCTACAGGTGTAGCGGATATTATCTCCTATCAGTATGACTATTCAAAGAAAGCCAAGCATCAATTTTATGGAGATGAACTAAAACGTATTGATAATGCGTTCACCCTGATGGGTTATCTGGGATTATTCCCGGAATTGAACCCTGTTCATCTTAGAACTTATGTAGAAATGGGCCCAGAAGGGGGATTCAAGTATTGGAAAACATATTTATATAATCACCAGATTGATAACCTAGGCCGGCTGTTAAAATATGATGTGAGCAGGTCGGTCGAACATCCGACACCCGAATATTCTGTGACAATTAAATGGAAGGCATTCTGATTATGATTTACTGTATGAAAGGAGCCGGTTTCAAGGGGCTGGTTTTTTAATGACCGGACCTGAACGGTCCATTGTTTGTTAGTATCTTCGTAGACTTCGCCCGTTGGGTGGAGCAATACTTTAAAACAGCAAGAAAACATAATGAGCGAAGTTGACTACCCGGAACAAATTGAGGTGATAGGTGCCCGTGTGCACAACCTGAAAAATATTGATATCAGCATTCCCAAGAATAAATTAGTGGTGATTACCGGCATTAGCGGCAGTGGAAAATCTTCATTGGCATTTGATACCATATATGCCGAAGGACAACGACGCTATATGGAAAGCTTCAGTGCTTATGCACGGCAATTTATTGGGGATATGGAGCGACCTGATGTAGATAAGATCACGGGCCTTTCACCGGTTATTTCTATTGAACAGAAGACTACCAATAAAAACCCGCGATCTACTGTAGGTACCATTACAGAGATATATGATTTCATGCGCTTGTTATTTGCCCGAATCGGCGAAGCCTACAGTTATAATACGGGGAAGAAGATGGTGAAATGGAGCGAAGAAGAGATCGTTGAAAACATATTTAATAAATTCGAAGGGAAAAAAATAAGTCTTTTGGCTCCATTAGTTCGGGGACGTAAAGGACATTACCGCGAATTATTTGAGGACATAAGAAAGAAGGGTTACTTAAAAGTTCGGGTTGATGGGGAGATAAAAGATATCACAGCAAAGATGCAGGTGGGGCGGTATGAAATTCACGATATTGAAGTAGTGATCGATCGCCTGAAAGTGGATGATGATTTTAGATTACGTATCAGTCAAAGTGTACAGCAGGCATTAAAGATTGGTAAAGATCTGATGTTTGTAGAAGCTGAAGCAGAGACTAGCAAGTCAAAAAAATTCGTGGCATCTTATTCAAGACACCTGATGTGTGAGGACACTGGCATCAGTTACGAAGAACCTTCTCCCAACGCGTTTTCATTTAACTCTCCCTATGGAGCCTGCCCGGTGTGTAAAGGTTTGGGAACAATGTTCCAGATCAGTTTGGAAGCTGTAATACCGGATGATACTGTTAGTATTAGTGAAGGTGGAATTGCTCCGTTGGGAGAAGAAAGGGAAGCTTATGTTTATAAGCAGGTCCAGGAACTGGCAAAGAAAAATAAAATTTCACTCACGGTACCGGTTAAAGACATTCCAGCGAAATCTCTTAATATAATATTATATGGCAACGAGGAGGGCTTAGAAACTGAGGAAGATTTCGAGAACATGAAATTCGATCCCCAGGGGCCTTTTGAAGGGATCATAAATATGTTGAAGCGTTGGTTCTATAACGGATACAGTGAAGGGTTACGTGATTGGGCCGAAGGTTTTATGCAACTAAAGCCCTGCGAAAGTTGTGGAGGTGCGCGCCTTAGGAAAGAAAGCTTGTGGTTCAGGGTGAATGACCGGAATATTGCTGACCTCAGCAATATGAACCTTGATAACCTCGCGGCCTGGATGGATGGAATTGAATTACGTATCAGCAATAAACAAAAAACAATTGCCAAAGATGTATTAAAGGAAATCCGAGATCGCCTGCAATTCTTGCTGGACGTGGGTCTTAGCTATCTCACCATAAACAGAACTTCTAAATCATTAAGTGGTGGTGAAAGTCAGCGGATACGACTCGCTACTCAAATTGGTTCGCAGTTGCAGGGGATCACTTATATTTTGGATGAACCCAGTATTGGTTTGCACCAACGGGATAATCATCAATTAATAGATGCATTAAAAAATCTCCGCGATATAGGAAACAGTGTGTTGGTAGTGGAACACGACAAAGATATTATGATGGCGGCCGATTACCTGGTGGATATTGGCCCGAAAGCAGGTTTTCACGGAGGAAGAATTGTGGCGCAAGGACATCCTGAACAGTTGTTGAAATTAGATACGCTTACATCAGGTTATCTTAATGGACATCGTTCCATTGCAGTTCCGAAGGAACGAAGAAAAGGAAATGGAAAATGGCTCGAATTGAAAGGCGCTAAAGGAAATAATCTTCGCAGCGCTGATGTGAGTTTTCCCCTGGGAAAATTTATTGTTGTAACCGGAGTAAGCGGAAGCGGTAAATCTACCCTGATCAACGAAACGCTTTATCCTATTCTTTCCAAACATGCGTATGGATCAAGAATGACACCATTGGAATATAAAACAATAAAGGGCCTTGAGCATATTGATAAGGTGATAGAAATCGATCAATCACCGATTGGTCGAACACCACGAAGCAATCCTTCAACGTATTGCGGGTTCTTTACCGATATCCGGACCCTGTTCGCTTCGGTTCCAGAAGCAAAGATCCGGGGTTATAATGCGGGGCGTTTTTCTTTCAATGTAAAAAGCGGTCGTTGTGATGTGTGCGAAGGCGGCGGTATGCGCGTGATTGAGATGAATTTTTTACCCGATGTATATGTGCATTGTGAAAAATGCCAGGGTAAGAGGTACAATCGAGAAACACTGGAAATACGCTATAAGGGGAAATCGATCAGCGATGTGTTAGATATGACAGTGGAAGAAGCTGTAGAGTTTTTTCAGAATGTGCCTTATATCTATCGTAAAATAAAAGTATTGGAAGAAGTGGGGCTGGGATATATAACGCTGGGGCAAAGTGCTGTTACGCTAAGTGGCGGAGAAGCGCAACGCGTGAAATTAGCAACTGAATTATCCAAGCGGGATACAGGTAAAACATTCTATATCCTGGATGAACCTACTACGGGCTTGCATTTTGAGGATATACAACATTTGCTGGAAGTATTGAACAAACTGACTGATCGCGGTAATACGGTATTGGTGATAGAACATAATATGGATGTTATCAAAGTAGCGGATCATATCATCGACCTCGGACCGGAGGGCGGTGATGGGGGAGGAAAGATATTGTTTGAAGGAACACCAGAAGAATTAATAAAAGTAAAAGAAAGTTATACTGCTAAATTTTTGAAGATTGAATTACAAGCGGTACAATCTTCCTGAACCTTCTTTTTATTATAAACCCTTTTTTATGGACCTTGAAAATTTTGACGACTTTGATCACGTACCCGACTTTGATGAAAAGAGATTGTTTCGTGGTCAGGAAGGAGAAGAGTGGAAGAATAAAGAATTGCGGGCAACCACCCGGAATTTATATCTAAAAGCCAAAGAGATTTATAAACTGACCCATACGCTGGTAGATACATTTCCTGAAGGGAACCAACATGGAGAATATATTAAGGGTGCTATGATCGGGTATGCAAGTATTATACCGGCAAAGATAGCGGGTGCTGCGGGTGGATTTTACAGTATGCAGATGGAGAAGGCGGTGATCATCCGCATCAATATGGTAGATCTTCGTAATACACTTTGGACCTGCTTAACAGAAGAGTGGTGTTCGGAGGAATATGTAGAGATGATGCGTGCGGAAATTGAGCAGTTTCGTTTGCTTTTTGTAGAATGGATAAAAAGCTTTGATAAAACAAATGATTATCCCGACGAATGGCATCTATTTAATGATCCGGATGGATTTCCGAAGGAAGAAACGTGAGATCGTGAGGCGTGAGACGTGAGTCGTGAGAAATCCCCGAAGTGATAGCGACTTACTACTTATTAGAGACTTCTCACGACTCACGTCTCACGCCTCACGATTAAACTCTCACTATGCAAAGAATCATCGTAGACATGGACGAAGTAATCGCCGACCCAATGGGCGATATGATTGACTGGTACACCCGTGAATATAAATTACCGGTTAATTATGAAAAAATGGTTGGGTCCAGCTGGATAAAAGGTTTTCCTGAACAACACCAGGAGCTTTGCTGGAAGCGTCTTTTATCGCCAGGTTTCTTTCGACATTTGCCTGTGATAAAAGACAGTCAGGAGGTACTGAAAGAAATCAATCAACGCTATGAATTATTCATTGTGTCCGCTGCCGTAGAATTTCCCAATTCTTTAACTGATAAGCTGGAATGGCTGAACGAACATTTTCCTTTTCTTACCTGGAAACAGTTTGTTTTTTGTGGCGATAAGAAACTGGTGTACGGGGATTATATAATTGACGATCATGTCCGCAACCTCATGCACTTCCCCGGAAAGAAGTATCTATATAGTTCTCCGCATAATTTGAATGAAACTGAGTATCATCGTTTGAATAACTGGAAGGAGGTAGCGGAGTTGTTTTTGAAGTAAGCTGGTGGAGTATCGCTATTCGCTGCCCGCTATTCGCTTTTCGCGGCTTCTTCAACGGGTTCACACTTTTTTCCTTCATATTCTTCGAGTTAATTAGCGCTCTTATTCGCGTCTCTATTCGCGTTAATTAGCGTTCTTATTCGCGCAACTTAGCGTCCTACATTCGCCCCTATTCGTCCTTATTCGTGTCCTAAAAAACAAATAGCCAACAATTATTCATCGTTGGCTACTAGAGGATACTGGAATTACCAGAAAAAGTTTAAGTCTCTTTAGGGAGACCCAATAAGCGGGCGCAGGGAGTGATTAATAAAATCCTTTTTTTATTGGGTACTAAATAATAGGGAACGGATCAGGTCTTTGACTCAACCGGATATTAGATTTTACCAATTTCCCTGCTGCTTATTGGCTATCAGTTAGGAAAGCAAAGAACTTTTATACTACTGTTATTTCACGATTACCTGGCCGTTTTCAATACGCTCATCATCACTGAACACTTCGAACACGTAATTTCCTTTTTCGATTCTGTTAAGCACAGTAGTTTGCCTGTTACGGATGTTTACCTGTTTTACCAGTTTACCATCGATGTCGAACAGGAATAATTGATACACTTTTCCCGCTTGCCCCGAAGCGCTGAAGAACAGCACCTGGTGATTGGCGTTGGGATAAAGCTTGATTTTGTTTTTTTTGCTAATTAATTGTTTTTGCACCAGTATGGTGTCGTTGAACGATGGTGAATAAGAAGAGGCGATTCTTCCATCGTTTGCCGGACAGTTGAACGCCGCCAGCAACATACTTATAACTGCCAGGGCAGGCAGAATAAGGCCATTACGTTTTCGAACGGGTACAATTGTTTTCATAGCGGTGCCTTTGGGTTAAAGGACAGTTTGTTTTCAAAGGGTACGGATCACTGCACGATGATTGTATCGAATGAATCGGACAATACGTGCGAATATCTTTTTGTCAATTAGAATCGAACAGGACAACGGGTGCTATTTCTCCAACGCTTGTCGCTATCGGTACCTAAACGGAAACCAACTTTCAAGCAAATTGAATAATAACCATCGTTATTAGTTGCTGTACCTCTTTTATCACCAGGACCAAAACCAGGTACTACTCCCAATCCACTTGGATCGCTTTTATTAGCCATTCGTTGCGCTAATGAAGCCTGCGCGGGAGTGAGATAACTATAGAATAAAGCTGGATCTATATAAGTTGAATGCACATCATCTATGTAATCACTTGTTGTAAAACGGTGAATTACTTCCATACTAAGGCTCATGTTTTCAGATGCGAAGTATTTTAAACCAACACCCAACGGAAAATTGATTTGAGTAAGTTTGTATTCTTTGCGGTCAGGGTATTCTGCGAATCCCTGTCCTTCCGTATGTAATGGTTTTAAATAAACCCACTGATTAGTTTGTAGATCAAGTCCCTGGGGATTAAAATGAAATGCTCCTATACCGGCTACAGCATAAGGGCGGAACTTGTGATAGATAT
This sequence comes from Chitinophagaceae bacterium, assembly GCA_965279015.1. Lineage (GTDB taxonomy): Bacteria > Bacteroidota > Bacteroidia > Chitinophagales > Chitinophagaceae > Endoryza. The sequence goes on along the minus strand of OZ257130.1, from coordinate 5,333,225 downwards.
CACCTGGCTCATATTCAAAGAATACGGTAGGATAAAATTCAGCAAGGAGGAATACTTCCTGGATCTTCGACTTAAAGTTAGCGTTCCTTGTTTTTCTTGCTTCTTCCAAACCTCCGGCACCTTTAATGATTGCATCATCACCTTCGATGCTTCCGAAGTTAGCTGCTAAACGGAAGCCAATCCATTCATCAGGTTGGTACGTAAGGTACGCGCCTAACATGAACTTGGTCATCTGTATATTATTATCTTTAATAAAGGTTGTGCCTTTTCCCAATTTACCTCCAAGATCACCCAAAAAGTTAGAAGGGCCAGCTGTTATGCCTCCTTCCCAGAAAGAGGTGCTTTCGCCATATTGGCTAAAAGAGGTAGAATAAGAAGTGAGGATTAGAAGTGTTACAATGAAGCACTTCCACACAAAAGAGTGTAGCTTTTGTTTCATGAGATATTAGATTTAGTTTTCAGTTGGTCAAAGGATTCCGCGTCTAAAATAATAAACAGCGGAGATACCTACAAGAAACGCTAAAAAGATTCTTTTTGTGTGCGGTGGGGATATTTTTTTTGAAATCGATTGGCTATTAGGAGAATATATTTATTGTGTACCAAGTATCATTTCAATATGGTCGATGCCATCTTCCAGATAAATATCGCTGGTTTGTTGAAAACCAAAGCGTTCATAAAATTTTTTCAAATAAAGTTGTGCTCCTATTTGTATTGCTTGTTTGCCCCAGGTATCATTAATAAAAGCAATTGATCTATCCATCAATTCTTTCCCAATTCCGGAACCTCTCGCAATATGGGAAGTAACAACTCTTCCAATCGATGCATTCGTATAACTGATGCCTTTAGGTAGTAAACGGGTATACGCAATCAAACGATCATCATTCCAACACATCAGGTGCCAGGCATCTTCATCTTTTCCATCCGCATCCTGGAACACACAATTCTGCTCAACTACAAAAACTTCATTTCTTAGTTGAAGAATAGCGTATAACTCTTCTGTTTTTAATTTTTGAAATGATTTACAGATCCAGTTCATAGAAGAAGTTAAATGGTTTAAGGGTTTAAAGATTTAATGGTTGGGTGTATTATGAAGATAAAGCAATGACATAGTTTATAAGTACCTTAAACTTTTAAACCATTAAACCCTTAAACTAGTATTTGTATTTATCGCCCCATAGATTCTTTAAAAATTTACGTAACTCTTCTTCTCTCGCGTTCTTCCCTGGTTCGAAAAATTTTTTTCCCGATAGTTCTGCAGGGAGGTATTCCTGCTTCGAGAAATTGTTGTCATAACTGTGTGAGTATTGGTATCCCTTTCCATAATCGAGATTCTTCATCAGTTTTGTAGGTGCATTACGGATATGCAGCGGTACCGGCAGATCACCATATTGACGAACTGCTGCCTGGGCTTCCGAAATGGCTACCACGGCTGCATTACTTTTGGCGGAAGAAGCGAGATATACCACACATTGTGATAATATGATACTCGCTTCGGGATAACCAATCTTATTTACTGCTTCAAAACAGGTATTAGCTATTACCAAAGCAGTTGGATTGGCATTGCCAATATCCTCGCTTGCTAATATCACCATTCGTCGGGCAATGAACTTCACATCTTCTCCACCTTCAATCATGCGCGCCAGCCAATATACGGCCGCATTCGGATCGCTTCCCCTTATTGATTTAATAAAAGCAGAAATGATGTCGTAGTGCTGCTCCCCCTGCTTATCATAAAGAGCAATTCTTTTTTGCGCGATTGCCATTACTGTTTCATCGGTTAAAAGCACTTCTTCTCCGGAAGCATCTACCACTATTTCAAGCAGGTTCAGGAGTTTTCTCGCATCTCCCCCGGAAATATTTATCAAGGCACTGGTTTCTTTTAAAACAATTTTCTTTTTCTGAAGCACTTCATCGGTTGCTATCGCATGCTGCAATAAACTCACCAGGTGTTTCTCTTCGAGTGGTTTCAACACATATACCTGGCACCGGCTTAGTAAGGCGCTATTCACTTCAAATGAAGGATTTTCAGTAGTAGCGCCTATCAGTGTTACAATACCTTTTTCAACCGCTCCCAATAAAGCATCCTGCTGACCTTTATTAAAACGATGAATCTCATCGATGAAGAGAATGGCTTTTTCTTTTGATTTGGATTCTTCAATTACCTCTCTTACTTCCTTAACTCCGCTGCTGATAGCGCTGAGTGTATAAAATGGAACCTGTAGTGTATGGGCGATAATATTAGCGATGGTGGTTTTACCCGTACCGGGCGGTCCCCATAGTATCATGGAGGGAACCTTTCCTTTTTCAATTGCCGTCCGTAAAATGCTTCCGGAACCCGTTAAATGCTCTTGTCCCACCAACTCGTTTATGCGGACCGGGCGCAATCGTTCGGCCAAAGGTGCCAATTGAAGAGACATTAATTAATTTTTACAGGCAATACTACAATAAGTTTGCGTTTTAAACGTCGGAATTATATGCGCGGACAAGTTCAGAAAAAATGGAGTTTATTGCTTTTCCTGCTGACAAGCGGTATGGGCTGCTGGCTACCATCCAAGGCTCAATCCAATGGAGGGGCTGTTCAGCAATATGCCTGCAATCGCGCCGCGGTAGTGATGATCCGGACAGAAGTATTGGCAGAAGTGAATGTTCAGAAAATTAATTTCAATCCAAAAACATTTAACCGTTTGCTCGATTCCATACACCAATTGGAAGCCGACAGTGTTTTCTTAACCCCTGCCGAGAAACTGGATATTGTATTAGGAGAATTTCAACGAAGACCACAGCGGTATTTTGTGAGTGAGTTTAATTATTTCCGTCACCGGGAAAAAGTAACGGCCCGGGGATCAGGATTTATAATTTCAGGAAATGGATATGTTCTTACTAATTGCCATGTAGTGGATGAAGGAGATGCCTACATCAATCGCCGTTTTATTTTATCCGCGTTTAATTATGTTACTGAAACGAATATATCCTCCATTGAACAGGAATGGGAAGTAAAGTTTACCGAACAACAAAGAAGTTTATTGTACCAAACCTTTGCGAATGTGTACTCCCGGATCGTTCCGATTGAATTGGAAAAAGTGGAAAAGAAAATATACGTAGTATTGAATACGGATGATGCCCTGGGAGGAAAAACTTCGCGGGATATACCCGCAACCATTATCCGGAAAGGCCGGTCCATGCCCGGTAAGGATGTAGCGATACTGAAAATTGAAACTCCTTTTGAATTGCCAGTAATTGAATTGGCTAAGTCCAATGAGGTGCCGGTGGGAGAAGAAATATTTGTGTATGGATATCCCAACCCTGTATCGAATAATGAATATCTATCGGAGGAGTCAGTATTAGAGCCGACCCTAACTAAGGGAATTATCAGTGCCTGGAAAAAAACAGTGAATGGTTGGCCCGTATTGCAAATGGACGCGGGGATCAATCACGGCAATAGTGGTGGACCCGTTTGCAACAAAAATGGTGAAGTAATCGGCATCAGTACTTTTGGTAGCCTGGATGATAATACTCGTGGATTGGCAGCAGGATTGAATTTCGCGATACCATTAGTAGTTGCAAGAGAATTTTTTTCAGATTCAGTAACGCCTGGCAGGAGCCAGGTAAGTATTTATTTTTGTAAAGCACTTTCTTCTTACCAGAAACAGTATTATAAAGAGGCACTTCGATATTTTAAGAAAGTTGAATCGATTAATGCTTCATATCCCGGTTTGCAAACTTATATAACAAACTGTGGATTGAATATTGAAAATGGAAATGATAAGGGGCCGGGACCTGTTGTATATTATCTTCTCATAGGTATTTTCATTATTCTGGTTGGCGGGTTAACCTGGTATAAACTTCGGAAATAATTGCAGGGTTCCGTCTTTAGGGGACTTGCTGTTTAAGAAAAGCTTCAATCTTATTAAAGGTATCCGTAAGGTTCGCACCGGTCCATCCATGACTTTCGGATGGATAAAAAACATACTGATGCAATACTCCATTGCTTGCGAGTTTATCCTTGAGCTGGGAAGATTGAGAAGCAGGAACCAGGGGGTCGTTTCCCCCATGAAATAACAAGGTGGGGCAGGATTGAGCATTTACAAAATTATAGGGGCTTGATTGCTGATAGATCGTTACATGCGAAGCAGGAGTTCCACCCGTTACACCCGATAAAAGCAGCGTGATGCTCGAGTTTGGAGGATTGTCATAAAGCGAAACCAGTTCTGTGGGTCCAAACAGCGAAATCACTGCTTTGATGGTTGAATTCGTATTGTGTTTATACGAATGTAAGAGTGATAAATGAGCACCCGCGCTTGCACCTAGTAACGCAAGTTGTTTGCTGATCTTATACTCACCTGATTTATTCAGGAGAAACTCAACAGCGGCTTTAATATCATTTTCCTGTGTAGGAAAAAGGTTGTTGTTATTGGAGGCAAGCCTGTAATTGATATTCGCAATGGCATAGCCGGGTAATCTTTTTTGCAATTCAATGATAAAGAAATTGAAATCCTGTTTATCTCCTTCTGACCAGCCTCCTCCGTGAATAAGGATCACCAGGGGGGTAGTTGAGCTATTGCGGTTAGCGGGTAAATAAATATCCATTTTTTGCTTCGCATCGGTTCCGTAGGAAACATTGTTTATTTTTTGCTCATCAATAGTATCCGTCGTTACATTCTTACTACAGGATACCAGCGAAAGCATAATGAATAAATAAATAATAAAATTCATAGGCTCAACAAAGTTTATTATATATCAATGATGATGCCGAAAAACACTGTTACAAACATTGAATATGTTCAATTATTGCTTTCCAGGAAACTATTGAATTGGAGCTGTTGATTATTTTTGATCACGCGTATCAATAAATTGCGATAAATTAATAAATAAATTCCTCCAAGTGAGGTGAATATCAACAAAAGAAAATTCAACATGGCCAGCCAATCAATATACCTGGAAGAATATTCGCTTAATAGAATAGTAAATAATAATGCAAACAATGCTACAATGAAAAACGACAATACGATTATGGTCAGGATAAAAAAAATGTTCGACGCACGTTTGAATATTACGGATGGGATTTGTGCCGGATAATAGCGTTCCAACCAGAAAATGTTAAAAACGCTATTTGTTAATAAAACACCAACGCAAGAAAAGAATATCAAATTAATTATCCAATCTCCGGATCTTGTTTGTTCAATGTTAATTATCAGAAAAGTAATGCTGAGCATTACCAGATAGTTGATAAGCCTGAATACAATCCATCGGATTGGCATAACAAAAAATTAACTGGTTTTTGAGTCGGAGAAGTGCTCCTGCCAGGTTTCTACGGTGTTTTGATAAATCAACCTTCTTAAATTATACATCCCACCCAGGAAGATGATGTGAAAAATAAATAACAGGATTGAGATCAGTAGAGAATAGCCGTAGAACAGGTAGTCGGACAAACCTGCATCATCAAGTATTCGCCAAATAGGAATGGTAGTTCTCCACTCATTTACTATCTGCCCGAATAAAAAAGCGATTAGTAAAAAATTGAGCAGAAAAAGCCAATTAAAGCTTTTCTTCTGACGCGGTGATAAAGGAGTATCGGGATAATTATAATTGATCAGGGAAAGGCCCTGGTATAAGAAAACAAAAATTATAAAATAAATAAGTGTGGAGAAAAAGGAGTAAAAAAAGAATTTATGACTGAAAAGTCCACCCACCGAAAGAATCAATTCCAGCGAGACCACTATCATCTGGATGATGCAAACTACCCGGAAGAGTTTCCATCCTGCTGTTAATTCAATCATACAGTTAGTTTATGTTACCAAAAAGGTACTAAAAAAACCTGCCGGTAGCGGCAGGTTCATAGTTAAATATTTCAGTAATTATCCAGCAGTGGATTTAATCTGTAATTCCTTCAATTGTTTTTCATCAATGGTGGCGGGCGCATCCAGCATCACATCACGTCCACTATTGTTTTTTGGGAAAGCAATAAAATCACGGATACTCTCGCTTCCTCCTAATATGGAACAGAGTCGGTCGAATCCAAACGCAATGCCTCCATGTGGAGGGGCACCATATTCAAAAGCACCCAGCAAAAAGCTGAACTTGTGCAGCGATTCTTCCTTTGTCATTCCAAGGGCAGCGAACATCTTTTCTTGAAGGTCGCGTTGAAAAATCCGGATAGATCCACCACCTATTTCATTTCCGTTGAGTACCATATCATAGGCGTTAGCCTTAATACTGGCATAAGGATGCTCCAGGTATTTAGCCGCGTCATGGATCACCGGGTCATTGTTGATCATCACTTCAATTTGCGCGGGTTTTGGTGAAGTAAAAGGATGGTGACGGGCAACCCAACGGTTATCTTCCGCTGCATATTCAAACAATGGGAAATCGAGTACCCATAATAATCGGAATTCATCTTCTTTTCTTAACCCGAGCCGTTTGCCCATTTCCAACCGGAGTTCACTGATGGCTTTACGGGTGAGTTCTTCCGCACCCGCTAGTATAAGAATAAGATCACCCTTTTGTGCTCCGCAAGTTTCAGCGATTGCTTTTAATTTTTCTTCGGGATAGAATTTATCAATACTGCTCTTATAAGTTCCATCGACATTGCATTTGATAAAAGCAAGCCCCATCATTCCAATCTGAGGTCGTTTTACCCATTCTGTTAATTCATCTGTTTGTTTACGGCTGTATTCACTGCAACCGGGAACTGCAAAAGCAACTACAGTCTCCGCTTTATCAAATACCGGGAAATTCGCTCCATCAATTAATGCCGAAAGTGATTTCCTGCCCGGGAAACTATGAGCTGGAAATTTCAGGTTCGTTAATTTCATTCCAAACCGGATATCTGGTTTATCATTGCCAAAAGTCCACATCGCTTCTTCCCAGGTCATTCGTTGAATCGAATCAGCATAGTCGATTCCTTTAACATCTTTAAAAATTCTTCTTACCAAACCCTCAAACATATTTAAGATGTCTTCCTGCTCAACAAAGCACATCTCGCAATCGATCTGAGTAAATTCTGGTTGACGATCGGCCCGAAGGTCCTCATCCCGGAAACATTTTACAATCTGGTAGTAACGATCGTAGCCGCTTACCATTAATAATTGCTTAAAGGTTTGAGGGCTTTGGGGCAATGCGTAGAACTGGCCCGGGTTCATTCTTGATGGAACCACAAAATCTCTGGCTCCTTCGGGTGTTGATTTAATCAGGAAAGGTGTTTCAATGTCCATGAAATTATTTTCATGGAGATAGTTTCGGGCACTGCGATTCACTGCATAGCGAAGTTCCAGGTTTTTCTTCACCGCATTACGACGAAGATCGAGAAAACGGTATTTCATCCGAAGATCATCGCCTCCATCCGTATCGTCCTGAATAGTAAAAGGCGGAGTAACCGATTTATTGAGAATACTGAAACTGGTAATTTTTACTTCGATCTCACCCGTTGGAATGTTCGCGTTTTTATTACTTCTTTCTTCAACGATACCAATAGCCTGTAATACAAATTCCCGTCCAAGCGGATTTGCATCCAATTGCTGGTTGAGTTCTTCTCCAAATAATAACTGTGTAATTCCGTATCGATCGCGCAGATCCACAAAACTGATGCTGCCGAATTTTCTTATTGTTTGCACCCATCCGGCAAGGGTAATCGTTTCCCCGACATGGGTAGTTCTTAATTCGCCACAAGTATGCGTTCTGTACATTCCTCTTATTTTATTTTCTGATAATGAGCGGCAAAGGTAACAGAAAAGGGAATTTTAACCCAAGTAATGGTGGCAATGGTGAAAATCACTATTTTTCATGCGGATATGCCCCAGGATACCCTGTATATAATAAACAATCAAGGAGATACGATAGATACCCTTACCGATTCTGCTACGAGGGTTCTGAGTAGAGAGACTTCCGGAATGGATACTCGTCAGGAACCAGAACCAATCGATCCTACCTGGCCTTCTGTATTTGTTGTATTACTATTCGTCGTTGTTTTCTCTATTCGTGGAGCAACGCGTTATATTTATAGTGAAACTGCGCGGAGAAAAGAGAAACACCTTTCGGAGGATATGTATCGGCAGTACCATTTACTGCTCCTGAGTGGTAATCCATATTACAGAAAATTACCAGTGGAACTAAAACAGCGATTCTTACAACGGACCTATGCATTCATGCTAAGTAAAGACTTTCATTATGTAGAATTATTGAAAGAAAATCGGATCCCATTTTTGATCAGTGCGGTGGCTGTACAAATTACATTCGGGTTGAATAATTACCTGCTTGATTACTTTAAGGATATCTATGTTATGCGGACTAACTATCATTTTGGTCTCTCGAATATTCCCTATGAAGGACATGTAAGCAGCAAGGGTATTTATTTATCCTGGAATAATTTCGAACAAGCATTTAATGATTATGCAGATGGCAATAATGTTGGGTTGCATGAAATGGCGCACGCGCTAACTTATGTAAATTTCAATGCGAAGGATGGAATAGATAACTATTTCAGCAAACGATTTAAGGAGTTTTCCAAAACCGGTCGCCGTATATTTAATGAAATGCAAACAGGTACAGTAAATATGCTCGGATCCTATGCCGCTACTAATTATCATGAATTCTGGGCCGTTTGTATTGAGAACTTTTTTGAGCGCCCTCAATTACTTCAAAATCAACATCCTGACTTGTACCTGGAATTAACTTTGCTACTTAAACAGGATCCTCTATCGGATAACCTGCTGATAGTCAATTAAAAATCAATTTGAATAATTTTTTAGAAATAAAGTTAAGAAAGCGGGGTGGGGGCTTTCATTTTTAAACTTTTATTTTTATTTTGTATCAGATTAAATATCCCCTCCCCAATCGTTCCCCTGAATAAAACCAACTTCCATTTTTCCTGAAGGCCCGTACTTCAATCCATTTTCTTTAGCAAAACCATAAGTGTTGACCTCGTACCTGTTATTCACAAAAAGAAAAATGGGTCCTTATGGAAATTTTACTCATACTTACAATTGTTATTGGGGTTATCATCCTGCAACAACCTGTAACCAACTGGATCACGAGGTTACAAGTAAAGAATCAATACAAGAACTTCCTGGCACAGGAAACCTGGTATCATTCAATTATAGCACCACATCTTCGCTTTTATAATCGTTTAAGCATCGAAGAGCAACGCCGGTTCCTATTCAGAACCTACCTGTTCCGTAAAGCCAAACGATTCCATTATATAGAAGTAACTGAAAGCGCTGAGATGCCAATTCTCATCAGCGCGGTAGCGGTACAATTGACTTTTGGTCTCGAAAAATTTCATTTAAACTACTTCAAGGATATTTTCGTGTTGAAGGATGACTACCATTATGGTTTTTATTCCCGTCCATTCCAGGGCCATGTAGATCACAGTGGTATTTACCTGAGTTGGGATAATTTTGTAAAAGGTATTCATGGATTGACCGCTAACTGCAATCTGGGTTTACATGAAATGGGTCATGCGCTCACCTATGTAAACTTCATTACACAAACAGAAGAGGATAAACACTTCAAAAAAGAATTCAAGAATTTTTCCAAAGTTGCCCGTCCGATTTTTGAAGATATGCAGCAGGGGGGTAAGAATATACTGGGTGATTATGCCGGTACCAATTACCACGAGTTTTGGGCGGTGAGCGTAGAACTTTTCTTTGAGAATCCGATTCGTATGCGTCATGAGTTACCAGAACTCTATAATGCAATGAGGCGCTTATTAAAGCAGGATCCGGTGGTGGTTATTAATTCTCAGAAAATTGCTGCGTAAGAATTTTACACTTATTTCTTTAACATTCATTATTTGAGCTATTAGATTTTAGCTGTTAGCGGTTAGCTAAAACCTAACGGCTAACAGCTAATAGCTTTCTGCTACTTCCGCGCAAGCTTCAACGTTGTTTCCGAAACTTCCACACTGATGGTAACCAGCTTCTCTTTCTTTTCGTTTGGTAATATGATGAGGTAATAGATCGCGATGAAAATTATACCAATTCCAAATGGTATGGCCGTGTAATATCGTAGATAATCAAGATCGGGCCAAAAGAATTCCGTGATCATCCAGAAACCATTCGCGGTGATCCAACATACAATGGCGAGATTATGGTAAAATTCGGATAATAGTTTTCTCGTTTGCCAGCTAATAACAACAGCAATTATAAGTGTTGGAATGAACATGGCAAGTCCAATTGGTTTCCACAACATGGCCCAGCTGATATCTTTTACTAACCAAAAAATTATATGCATGTTTTCGGTCCGGCGAAAACGATCGGGGATGGTGTACATTTTTAATTTGCTCATTTCAGGAATGGGGTTGAATGTTTAATAATGTATGCGAATTCAAACTTATGAAAAAATAAAACAGACCAGTGACTTTTCGAGTAAGACTAAAGACTACGGTGGTTTTCTTGGAGGCTCCGTAATTTAGAGAGCTAAACCACCATCGTCTTCGAAAATTTTGAGTAGGAGAACAAAGAAATCGAAACTTATTTTTACCTTGATAATACACGTGCAAAGCGTTTGATATCCGCTTCGGGATGAATCGGTTTCTGTTCCTGCAAATGTGCTACTAATTGTTGTGCGAAGAATGGCGCGAGTGAACAACCTTTGGTACCCATTCCATTGAAAATTCCAACAGAGGAATGTAAGGGATGAAAGCCAACAAAAGGACGGCGTTCTAAGGTGGCAGGGCGAATGGATGCTTTATGATCCAACAAGGTAAATGGAACTTTAAGCCAATGTTTCAATACCGATAACGTTCTTTCCCGGAAAACTTCAGTGGGTTGGTCGTTTTCGAATTCCCATTCGTACGACGAGCCTACCCAGAAAATATTCTTGCTCCAGGGTACGATATTGATCCCTTTTTTGAAAATATGTGAAGAAGGGAGATCAGGCGCCTCTATCCAAAGTGCTTCTCCTTTATTAGGAGCGAAAGGTAAATTTTTGAAATAAGGATTTTCAAATGAATGAATACCCTCGCAGAAAATAATTGCACGGGCACTTAAATCCTTGTATTGGACAGCATCAGGCAATACCTGTAATTCGGTTAAAGAAAATTTCTCTTCGAGCAAACATTTTTCTTGCTGCAATTTTTTGCGAAAGGCGGGTAGGATGTCCTGCAAGTTGATCAGATAGCAAGGTTGAATCTCTCCATATCCAAAATCATAATTAAAAGGTGTACGAAAATAATTTTCATTATCGGGGTTCGACAAATACTCCTGGTCTTTTAAGTAGCGGTCATTAAACGCCAGCTTCATTTGAGGGGTAGGAAAAAAATCGACGATATTCTTTTGTTCAATGGCTGTTACGTTAAGTGCTGATCCTAATTCTGTATAAGATTGATGAACGACGGGGAGCAGTTCGTCGATCATCCATGTTTTTACAATGCGTCTTCCTGTTACAGGATTAATAATACCTGCAGCGGTTTTGGAGGCGGAGTTTTCTTTCGGTTCATCAATAACGATAATAGAATATCCTGCTTTTTGTAGATAATAACTTAACCAGGTTCCGCAAATACCCTGGCCTATGATCAGATAATCCGCTACCATCAAACAAAAATAGAAAATGTAAAATGTAAAATCTAAAATATAAAATGTAAAACAAGTCCGATGCCACTTTTACATTTTACATTTACAGTGGCTTATTCTACTCGAAACTTTATTCCTTCACTATGACTCGTAAACTCCGGCGCATACATACATTGAACAGTCGTAACTCCGTTGCTAAATGTTCCCGTATGCGTAACAAACAAAGGATATTCAAATACCCAGGTTCCTTTGGGTAAATAACCAAAGAAGAAATTGGTGCTTGCGTCTTTGGTGCTTTCATAATAACCGAGACCGCCTTGCCATTTATACTGACTGATCACATTCACCGGTTCGAGAGAGGCGGCACGCATATCTTTCATATGTACATATTCAAGTGTTCTGTCAACCCGCAATTCGATCCGCACTTTTACTTTATCACCTACTTGCAGCGCATCTCCTTCTTTTAAGGGTTGTAATACTGGACCACGATCCGTATTTTTTTCGATAAATAATTTCTTCACTAGTTTCAATGGAGTAGAAGAAGGAGTGATTTTGTCGAGGTCCTCGAAATATTGCCAATACGCAGAACCCCAGGCAACCCCTGAGCTTGACGAAGGGGTGGCCGTGGAAGTCAGTGTAACAGATATATTCCCCATCCTCGCATCTACTTTAGTTCCCTCAATTACTTTTTTGATATAGCCCGTTCCCGCTTCTGCTCCTGCATTTTTGGAAGAATAAAAAGGAACGCCATTCAGCCCTATTTCAACTGTCGGGGCTTCGCTCAACCAATCACTTCCGTTTAGCAATAAAACATAACAAGCATCAGCAGTAGCCTTAGTTGTTCTCCAATTCTGTGTTTGTTTTTGTTTGAGCAGCCAGGTTTTTAAATCATCGGTGATCTTATTATCCTTAGTTATTTCTGAAAAAGCTTCTGTTAATAAAGCATGTGATTCAATGGGTGATTGGTACCAGTAATAACCACCGGTATTAAATTCTTTCCAGTACATACCCATTTCCTCGCTGATCAATGCGTTTTGCTGTAATGATTTCAGGATATTTTTCGCTGTTTGCAGATCGTCCGTACGATGCAAGGATAAAGCGATCATCCCCTGCATATACCGGCTTTGCTTTATCCAAAACTGCTGCGCTTGTTTGCGATAGAAATTATAGGCTTTGAATGTTTCGCCGGGAATATTGATGCTGGCAAAGAAACTTCTCATATACAAATACTGGATTTGATAAGTACCCAATTGCTGTATGCTGAGATTTGCTTTGTTCTTTATCAACAAATCGTAATCTTCTTTTATTTTTTTATCGAGATATGCAATGGCTTTAATAATGATTGTATTCAGCTTGCTATTGTTGGAGGGCAATGCATTCAGTTTTTTAAGATGGCCGATACCGGTTAAGATGTATTGAGTGATATAGCGGTCGTCGCGACCGCCGGTGAACCAAACGAAGCCACCATTTTCGACCTGCATCGTACTTAGTTTACTCAAACTAGTTTCCATCTCGCGGCTCATACGAACCATATCAAACAGTAAAGCGATGTTTTTCTTTTGTTGCGATTCGCTATTGGCCTGGAAAACCCAGGGAGTTTCCTGTAACAAGACAGATTTTAATTCAGGGTTCTTGTTTAAATTAGAGAGTAACGCGGCAGTATCCACCGTTTTCCATTTATCGAAAACTGCTTTTAATTTTGGAGATGAATTCGCCAACATGCTCGCCAATGCATTCGCGTAAAACTTATTAAAAGTTTGTTCCGCGCATTCGTAGGGATATTCCATCAGGTAGGGTAGTGCTTGTACTGCATACCAGGCAGGATTCGAAGTGAATTCGATCGTAAGTGCCTGGTGATTCAACGATTCGCTATTACCACTCTTCAGTAATTTTTCAAATTTGAATTGTTTAGTACCATTACCCCGCATGTTCAGGGGCAATGATTCGGTAACCAGCATCCGGTTGCTGACTACAGGTAACATCATTTCTTCCCCATCACTTATATTTCCGGAACGTGCAATGAGACGATAGATAACCGGTTTATTATACTGAAAAGGAATTTCAATCGTAAAACTGGCCGGTACGCTTTGTTTTGCCGGAACGGTGAAATATTGATTTGGGAAGAAATTACGGAACCATCCGTCCACCGATTGATTGGTTATTGGATCGATCATTTGCAATTCTACTTGTCCGGTTAATTCCTTATCGGTAAGGTTTACAATTTTGGTGGTGAAGTCAATGCGATCACCTTCGCGCATAAAACGTGGAGCATTGGGTTGCACCATCAGGTCTTTTTGTGTAACAATGGTTTTCTCAGAGATACCGAACGCCAGTTCTTTGGTATGCGCTAAACTCATCCACTTCCATTGCGTCAATGCTTCGGGCAACGTAAAAGAAAATTCGATATTACCGGCGCTATCGGTTTTGAGATCGGGTATAAAGAAAGCGGTTTCGTTGAAGTTTTTGCGTATTTGGATAGGAGCATCCTGATTGTTTTTAGAAGCAGGCCCTTTCAGATCATACCAATCTCCAGCAATATCTCCGTCTTTTACAATTTTGGGTGGACTAAATTTTGAAATCACAACTTTTCGTGCTAGGGGGTCACCGGCAGATTCGTTTAATAACCCTCTTGATCCATCCGGATCACTATTAATATCAGGTTTTTGCACCATTCGCGACATAGTTATTACCCCGGGACTATAATGAAATACTCTTTTTTCAAATTCAGACTGATGATCTGTTATTGAGCTCATTATTTCATCATAAATCTTATTAATATTGGATACTTCTTGTTCATTAAATGTTTTGTTATCGGATACTTCTCTGCTAAAACCCCGATCTCCTCTGAACAATTGCGGATAAGCCGATCTATCCCACACAGAAGGGATACTCCAATTATGCGGTTGAAACTGATCCAGCGATGCATCATACATAGCCGTCAGCATTTCGCCAACCACTTTATCTGTTTTATAACCGCTGACTTTTACTTTCCATTTTTCTTCACCACCAGGCAGGGTTTTATCACGAAAGGTTTCATAACTAATGTTGAGTTGTTTATTAGTATAAGGCACAATCAATGTGGCATTGTCAGAATAAACGCGATTGTGTTTTACAAAGGCCATATCCAATGCTGTACCGCCCCGATCAGTTTCACTTATGGATGTCTCGAAGGATTTGCCTGTAGATGACAACATTAGCAGTTGTCGCTCAGGCTCCTTTGCGACTCGGGTAAGATGATGGATCACCCATACACTGTCCCAATTTGTTTTAATCGTATAAGTTGCCTTTTCGCCGGGCTCATACTGTTCTTTGTTGGTCGTTATGCTGCCAAAAGCAATTGGACTTGTATTTTCGTTTCCGGTTAATTGAATTGTTTTAATAGCTTTTACCGTTTCTTCGTATTTGTCTTTGGTCGTAACTTCGATCAAGTACCAACCTGGTTTGAAGTTTGTGGTTTGTAGTTTGTAGTTAGCGTTCTCGGCGGTAGTATCTGTATTCTCAAATATTTTTTCTTCTTTCGGCCAGTTGGCGACGAGGTTCTCATCTTTATAAATATCATAGGGAAATAGTTTATGATATTCTTCTTCACTCATAAGGAACTGATCGGGTTGCTCCCAATAACGCTGCCGGAAGATGCGGTTGGGTTGTTTTAGTTTGTGCATTGTCACGGTTACAGTAGCTTTTTCATAGATATCGTTGAGATTAGTAGATCGGATCAATAACTTTTTTAAACTATCTGCGGGTAATTCATCCGGAGTATTGATGGTTAATTGTATTGCCTGATAGGCTACTGCTACGGAGGTGGTGCCACTTCTTGTTTCTCCATTAATATCGGTGATATCGGCACTTACTTCGTAATAAAAAGTGGGCTGATCTTTTTTATCGATTGTAGCATCAGGGATTGCTTTAAAATTAATGGTGAATTCGCCTTTGGAATCCGTCTTTGTTTCTCCATGAGCAATCTCCTGCTCTTCCCTGGAATAAGGGGGCCATATTTTACCGGGACGGTAATAATCAAACCAAATGGGCCATCTGGTTTTTCGAACTACCCGGTACTTTACCGAAGCTCTATCTATATTATTACCCGCATAGGCTTTAGCGGTTCCGGTAACTTTTATACTGTCGTTTATTTTATAAGTGCCAGAAGGTTTTACAATTTCTACCGAAAACTTCGGACGCTTGTATTCTTCTACGGAGATACCCGCGCTACCATGAGTAGTTCCATCTTCTAACCTGAAGTAACCATTCAATTGATTTTGCGGCAGCGTGAATTTGCCTGAATAAGATCCGTATTCATTGGTGGTTAATTCTATTGAATCAACTTTTTGTCCATTCGCATCGAATAGATAGACCTTTGTTTTTTTCCCAGCCTCAATGCTACTGACATTTGTTTTGTTGTTACGGTTAACCATGATCCCCTTGAAATAAACGGTTTGTCCGGGCCGGTAAATGGATCGATCGGTGAATAGAAAGCTGGTAAGAACAACTTTCTCAGTTGATTCTTGACTTCCATAGCTATAATTGTTTCGTTCATCCAGGAAAAGACGATCGTTCTCATGAGTCAATTCGAGCAAGAAGCTATTATTGGTTTTGGTTTGAGAGGGGGAGATTGTAAAATACCCGTTCTTGTCAGTAAAGAGATTCTCCCCTTTTCGTTCCTCGTATTTTTGTTTTTGATAATCGTAAAATTGATACCATACCTGCACGTTGGCGCGGGCCAGGGGCTGACCTGTTTCACGATGCACTACAAAGAAATTATTTCCATTGTTAAGGAAAGCAATTCCTGAGATATGGAAGTATTGTACAGCCAGCATATTTTTTTTGGGCTGAAATTCTTTATCGATACTTGCCAACAAGGCATATTCCCCTACAGGCAACGCATCTATTTTAACCTCTACTCTGTGTTGCCGGTAATCTTCAGTAGCCGGTAAGGTTTGCGTATAGGTTTTTACTACCGGCAACTGCAATAATGGTTGCCAATATTCATCCTGCCAGCTATTATTGCCATTCAGCGTTTCTTTTGCCTTTTTATCGAGTTTAATTATCCGGAAATGAACCTGTGCGGTATTTCGGTATTTAACCAGCATCCGGAAGGGTTGATCGGGTAGGTTTACTTTTTCACCTTCTAATTGCAATTGCTGTTGAAGTATTTGTTGTAATAAATTCTGCGCATTAATCTTTCCTTCACTGGAATCTTTTTGAGCGATTATTTTTTCTAAAATAGTTTTTGCTTTTTCATAGCCGTCGGAACTCTTGTCTTCTTCGGCTTTTGCATAATTGGATTGAGCCAATAGGAACCATGCCTGTGCGGCAGCGGGATGGTTTTCGTATTGACGCGCAATATGATTGACCGCTTTTTGAAAAAGGATATCCTTGTTTTCCATTACGGCATGCTGTTGTACAAATTCCAGCCGGTTGATATCGGCATCGATTAACGCATCTGGCTTTTTATCATTTAAATGAAAAGCAATCAAACGCTGGTATAGCAATAATGCTTTGTGATGGAGAGAAAGTGAATCGTTAGTCGGAAATTTGCGGGTTACAAAATCAGCGGCTGGATCAAAGGAACTTGCTTTATCAATCTCAAATGCATAGGCTGGTTTGCTGATATCCCTTTCGTCGTTCCGGAAATAATCCAGAGCGCGATGCGCCAATAAATCAAAAAGGGTAGGGCGCAAGTGCCGGACATTCCCTTTTATTATAATAGCATCAAAGGGTTCCAGTTTAGTTTGCTGTAATTGTTTTTCATTTTTAATAGAGGCGAGGTATAGTTGACTGATCTTTTTATGAAAATCATCTACGCTCCAGGTGGCAATATCAGTTTTTTTGAAGTCAATAGTTTCAGTGCGATCATACAGTTCATATCGCTCTTCCTGGAAATAATTCCAATAAAACTCTGCCAAAATACTATTCAGTATTGAACGTGCGGGTTCCGAAGTAGTGAGTATTTCTTTTTCTAATTGTTGTATGTTCTTTGCTGTTGATTCTTCTTCCTTCATTTCATTCAATCCCATTCTATACAAAAGCGCCTTAATCAATTGCGCGTCTTTTTTCTCTGCCTTTGCCAGCGCATAAATTTTGTTTACTTCTGTCAATGCCGATTGAATAAGGCCCTTCTTGCTGATCAGTGTATCAATTTTAATCCAGGCCTTTTCGTATTTGTTCATAGGCGTTTGCGCACCTGCATGGATAAGGAATAGGGTAGTACAAAGAACCGTTAATGTCTGTCTGAGAAACATGCTGAGAAATTTTGTACAAGTTAGGAAGAAGCGGTGAGTGGTGAGCTGCGAGCAAAATACAACTGTATATTGGCTCACAGCTCGTAGCTTTCTTTAACGATTCTTTATCTATCAAACATTAATCCAATCCTTTCTTCCCCCTTCTCAGCATACAGGAGGATTAAAATATGAAAAAGATCTTTACACTTTTAACAGCAGCTTTGGTAACACTTACCAGCTTCGCTGAACGCGCTGATGGAAGAATTACCATCACCGACTTAAGTAAAAAACAATTGTGGATCGAAGTAGATGGCAAACGCTATGTTGATCGAGACCGTGAGATCGTGATCGATAATCTTCGTCCGGGTTTTCACACAGTTCAGGTATTTACCCAGGAACGGTTTAACGACTGGAGAGGCATCTTTGATCGTAATGGCCGAAAGCAATTCCTGTACAACTCAACAGTTCATGTAAAGTCCAAAAAGGAGATATGTATTACCATCAACCGCTTTGGCCAGGTAAAAGTGGAAGAGCGTAAGATTAAGGGCAGGGATCGCGATGACGATTGGGATCGTGACCGGGATTATGATAGGGATTATGATCGGGATTACGACAGGAATCATGGCAGGGATTATGATAGAGATGACAATTATGATTATAACAAAAGCGCAATGGATGCCCGTTCGTTTGAAATGCTGAAAGGTGCTTTGAGTCGCGAAAACTTTGAGAAAACAAGGATGGAAATCGCGAAGAATCAGATTGACAGAAATAATTTCAGTACGATGCAGGTAAGAGAAATGATGTTACTGTTCGCTTTTGAAAATAACAAACTGGATCTTGCGAAATACGCGTACAGTCATACAGTGGATAAGAACAATTATTTCCAGCTATACAATGTGTTTTCTTTTAGCAGCAGCAAAGATGAATTAGCAGAATTTATAAGAAGGTACAGATAGGAATTTGAGATGGTTAAGTTCCCCTCCGCCGGATGGTGGAGGGGTTTTTATTTTGAAACCCGAAAGGGAAATATAAAATGTAGAATGTAAAATCTAAAATGTAAAAGGGGCCTTCGATAACCGAGGACCCCTTTTACATTCGATATTTTACATTTTACATTTTCTTCAGAATTTTAGCCATCGTAGCTCCTATATCCGCCGGGCTGGAAACTACATGGATGCCGCATTCGGTCATTATCTTCATTTTAGCAGCGGCGGTATCATCGGCACCACCTACAATTGCTCCGGCATGTCCCATCCGACGACCGGGGGGTGCGGTTTGACCAGCGATAAATCCTACAACAGGTTTCTTCCCGTTTTCTTTATACCAACGGGCGGCTTCCGCTTCCATTCCACCACCAATTTCACCAATCATTACTACTGCTTCAGTATCCTTATCGTTCATAAAAAGTTCTAATGCTTCACGGGTGGTAGTTCCAATGATCGGATCACCTCCAATACCTACCGCGGTAGATACTCCGAGACCGGCTTTTGCTACCTGGTCGGAAGCTTCGTAAGTAAGAGTGCCCGATTTAGAGATGATACCAATCTTTCCTTTCTTAAATACAAAGCCAGGCATGATGCCCACTTTACATTCCTCGGCAGTAATTACACCCGGACAATTGGGTCCAATCAATCGGGTTGTTTTTCCCTGCAGATAATTCTTCGCTCGGATCATATCCTGAACCGGAATACCTTCTGTAATGCATACGACTAAGCCGATACCAGCATCGGCCGCTTCCATAATAGCATCGGATGCAAATGCAGGGGGAACAAAAATGATTGAAACATTGGCGCCGGTTGATTTTACGGCCTCGGCAACGGTATTAAAAACGGGCCGATCAAGATGTAGCGTACCGCCTTTACCCGGAGTAACACCTCCCACTACATTGCTTCCGTATTCGATCATTTGCGTAGCGTGAAAAGTTCCTTCTGTTCCGGTAAAACCTTGTACCAGTATCTTAGACTGCTTGTTCACTAAAATGCTCATAAGTAGTATTAAAGTTGGGCAAAAATAGGGGAAAAAGAGGGGAATGATTTTGGAATTTTGGATTGGGAAATTTGGAAATCTCTGCTAACCTAGAATACTTTATTAAATACTTAGTACTGATAAGCATAAAGCTATTTCCCAATTTCCCAATCCAAAATTTCAAAATTGATTTTCGTGAAAAGTGCCAACTCCAGACTCCCGACTCTTAACTCCCGTCTACTTCTCGTATCCCCAGGTACAGCTTCCCCAATAGCTTTGCCATTGCGCGGTTGGATCATCGTTCAACCGTTCCATTTTGACAGTACTGACCATCCATCGGCCATCCAGGCTCAATGGAAAACTGATCTGCCCTTTTTCATCAGTTGTAAATTCAGATTTGGTCGTTTGACCATTGAGTCGATGCCATACAATGATGCGCTGATTAGTCAATAGCTTTTTTTGGAACAAAACTTTAACGGACATTAATGGTTTAACGCCAGCACTTTTTAATTCATATGGATTTTGTAGGGGGATGATATCAAGGGGCAGGTTTGTTTCTTTTTTATAAAGTGCCGAGGATTTTGTTCCCACCTGGAAAATGGTTTTTACACTACGCTGGTAATATTCTCTACCAATCGAATCCGTTTCATTATGCGCGATACGGTAATCGATAGCATTCTGTAGTCCGTCTTCTTTGAGGTACTCCAGGAATTTCGTGGGGTCCAGTTCGATAAATTTATTGACCGAATTATAACTGAGCAGATAAGTACCTTCTTCATAAATAGCAAATTGCAGCGAGTCACCCGTTGAATCATTGATATGTTCAGCAAGATCATCCGTTACATTGGTGAAGTGCAGCTCGAGGCTTTGAATACTCTTATTGTTCCCGCTCCAGTTTACTCCTTCGAAATTTTCACCCACCAGGAATTTTATATTGATAAGATCACCGGGTTGGTAAATGAATTTATTGGGATGCAGCCAGAATTCGTGAGCGAGGAGGAGTAGCGAAGTTGAAAAGAGAACGACCGAACTAAGAATAAACTTTTTCATGAATTCAAATGTGAAAATTAGCAAATGTGCAGATGTGCAAATGCTTTAGCTTTTAAAATTCATTGCATATAATTAAAACCCACTTACTCAAGAATGATGGACCTGAAGAATTTCCACATTTTCTAATTTGCATATTTGCAAATTGTCTTACTTCATCAAATCATCCATATTCCTATCATCCGACATCTTGCCCGTTTGTTCCAACATACGCATGTCTTTGGCATCTTTTAAGAACTCCGACGCGAAAATAAATTCGTTGAGTCGTTCATTTTTGCTGAAGATGATTTCCTTATTACTTCCTTCCCATTCTTTCAGTCCATTGTACATATAAATAATATGATCTCCTATTTCCATCACACTATTCATGTCGTGTGTATTTACTATAGTAGTGATTTTGTAGTCGAGGGTGATTTCCTTGATCAGTTTATCGATCACCAGCGAGGTAAGAGGATCGAGTCCTGAATTGGGTTCATCGCAGAAAAGATAATTGGGGTTTAATACAATGGCACGTGCGATCCCTACTCTTTTTTTCATACCACCACTTAATTCAGCCGGGAATTTCTTGTTTGAACCTTTGAGGTTTACCCGATCTAATACTACATCCACCCTTTTCATTTTTTCTTTATACGTATCACGGGTAAACATATTCAATGGAAAAAGAATATTCTGTTCTACGGTAAGGCTATCAAATAACGCGGAACCCTGGAAGAGCATGCCAATTTCCTTGCGGATATTAATTCGTTCTTCGCCATTCATCTCGTTAAAATCTTCCCCATTATATAATACATGTCCGCTATCAGGCACAAACAGTCCTACCATGCATTTCATCAATACGGTTTTACCGCTTCCGCTGGCACCGATAATCAGGTTGCATTTACCCGCTTCCATCGTTGCGCTTACGTCATCGATAACATGCTTATCACCAAATTTTTTCTGTATGTTCTTTACTTCTATCATTTATTGACTTACTGGGCTTTTTAACAAGAGTGCCGCAAGTACATAATCTGCGAATAGGATGGCTACGCAACTTACTACTACCGCTTTTGTACTTGCGCGGCCAATTTCCAGCGCGCCTCCCTGTACATAGTAACCATAGTATGCGGGAATGCTTGAAATAATGTAGGAAAATGTATACGCTTTTATCAATGCGAAAAATACATTGTATTCTAAGAAGCCATCAATCAGCCCCCTGTCAAATTCATTATACGACATGATCCCCGACATCACTACCGCGAATCGTCCACCAATAATTCCCAATCCCATTGATACCACTACCAGAAACGGAATCATAATCATGGAGGCAAGTATCTTGGGTAGTATCAGGTAGGCTTTTGTATTCATGCCCATGATTTCCAACGCATCAATTTGCTCACTCACCCGCATATTCCCTAATTCGCTGGCAATTTTACTGCCTACTACACCCGCCAGTACGATACAAATAAGTGTGGGGGAGAATTCGAGAATAACCGTATCACGCACAATTTGCGCAATTGCGGTGAGCGGTATAATGGGACTCACTAATTGATAGGCTGTTTGGAGGGCGGATACCGCTCCCATAAATACGGAGATTATTACTACTATCCCAAGAGAACCAATACCAATTTCTGAACATTGATGCATCAGTTCCTTCCAATACATCTTACCGCTTTCCGGTCGGGAAAACATTCCTTTTATCATCAATAAGTATCGGCCGAATTCGGTGAAAAGGGACATAGTGCTATTTATAGTTTCAGCATTGCAACGAAAATAGTTGAACCGGGCTTGAAAATACGATTTTCTGTTTACTTATTGTGAGTGTGTATTTTATAGTAAAGTGACAAGGTAGATGGTAATGAAATCAATTGTTGATTTCATCCCAGCCTATTATCTTGTCAAACGACGGGCCGGTATTTGTAATTGTATTTGGCGGTATTAATAATCTTTATTTACTTTTTTAAATCGTTTCCACCAGGGTGATTTACTGATCACGTCTCCGGTCGGAATTTTAGATTTTAACTGTGCATCAACCACGGCAACGAGCGCCATGTTTACAATACTTCTAACCGAACTTCCCAATTGCAATACATGTACTGGTTTTTTCAGTCCAAGTAAGATTGGACCAATCGCGTCTGCATCACCCACTTCTTTCAGCAAATTATACGCCACGTTACCTGCGGCCAGGTTGGGAAATATCAGTGTATTTACATCTTTATCACCCAATTCAGTGAAGGGGTAA
Source organism: Chitinophagaceae bacterium (assembly GCA_965279015.1). GTDB lineage: Bacteria > Bacteroidota > Bacteroidia > Chitinophagales > Chitinophagaceae > Endoryza. The sequence continues at coordinate 5,310,270 of OZ257130.1, read as the reverse complement.
TTTTCTTTCAGTAGTTCTTTATTAAATGCCATACTCACCTGCATTTCTCCATCAACGATCAATGATGGATTGCGTTGTTTAACAATTTCAGTAGCTCGGGCTACCAGTCTTGCTTCGGGCGAATCACTACTGCCGAAATTAGAGTAGCTGAGCATAGCAATACGCGGGGTGAGATTGAAATTTCTGATTTCTCTGGCTACCATCAACGTAATATCCGCCAGTTCCTCAGCAGTCGGATTGAAATTGACCGTAGTATCAGCCATAAATAAGGGTCCGCGTTTGGTTAGCAACAGGTACATGCCTGCAATTTTTTGAACGCCTTCTTCCCTACCAATGATCTGAATAGCGGGGCGGATGGTATCCGCGTAGTTCTTTGTAAGTCCCGATATCATCGCATCTGCTTCACCGGTTTCAACCATCATACAACCAAAATGGTTACGGTCGCGCATGGCTTTCTGCGATTCGTACTGGTTAACCCCCCGGCGATGTCTTTTCTTGAAGTAGAGATCACCGTATTCCTTTCTTTTTTCCTCCTGGTCGTCGCTTTGAGGATCAATAATGGGCAACCCTTCAATATCAATACTGTGTTCTTCCGCCATTGCACGGATTCTTTTTTCTTTCCCTAACAGGATGGGGTAGGCAATGCCTTCATCAAAAATGATCTGCGCCGTTTTAAGGATCTTGATATTATCTGCTTCAGCGAATACCAGTCGTTTGGGATCCCGACGGGCTTTATTACCCAATATGCGCATGATCTGGTTATCCAGCCCAAGGCGTTTGTTCAACTCAATGCCATATTGCTCCCAATTGCTGATGTTGAACTTTGCTACGCCACTATCCATAGCTGCCTTAGCAACAGCAGGAGCAACGGTGGCAAGAAGACGAGGATCCAGTGGTTTTGGAATAATATAGTTGGGACCAAAAACGATATTGCGTTCATTGTAGGCAATGTTCACTATATCAGGAACTGGTGTTTTAGCTAAATCGGCCAATGCTTTTACCGCGGCCAGTTTCATTGCTTCATTGATTTGTGTGGCACGTACATCTAATGCACCACGGAAGATGAAAGGGAATCCGAGTACATTGTTTACCTGGTTGGGGTAATCGCTGCGCCCCGTAGCCATAATAATATCCTTGCGTGCTTCAGTAGCTGCTTCCCAGCTTATTTCGGGATCGGGATTGGCCATTGCGAATACAATTGGATTCTTCGCCATGCCCTTAATCATATCGCCGGTTAATACATCTCCTTTACTAAGACCAATGAACACGTCGGCATCTTTCAACGATTCTTCAAGCGTAAAATTTTTGCCTTTCGCGACGAATCCTTTTTTAAGTTCATCCAGGTCGGTCCTGCTTTCATGAATCAATCCCTTACTATCAAACACCCAAAAGTTTTCGCTTCGTGCTCCCAGGGCCTGGTATAATTTAATACAGGCTACCGCCGCGGCACCAGCGCCATTCACTACAAATCGGGCCTTCTCTAATTTCTTCTTTTGTATTTCACAAGCATTCAGTAACGCAGCGGCGCTTATGATAGCAGTACCATGTTGATCATCGTGCATCACCGGTATCTTCATCTGCTCTTTCAGTTTCTTTTCTATATAGAAACATTCCGGCGATTTGATATCCTCCAGGTTGATGCCTCCAAATGTGGGTTCCAGGGATTTTACTATTTGAACGAATTTCTCCGGATCCTTTTCATTGATCTCAATATCGAATACATCGATGTCGGCAAATATTTTGAACAGTACTCCCTTTCCTTCCATAACGGGTTTACCAGCTTCGGGTCCAATATCACCCAACCCTAATACAGCTGTGCCATTACTGATCACCGCAACCAGGTTTCCTTTGGCAGTATATTTATATACGTTCTCAATATTGGCGGCAATTTCTTTACAAGGTTCAGCCACACCCGGGGAATAGGCCAATGAAAGGTCGCGTTGAGTTTTGGCTTCTTTGGTGGGAACTACTTCAATTTTTCCGGGACGTCCTTTTGAATGATACTCAAGTGCCTGTTCTTTTCTTAGTTCTCGTTTCATAATTCTTTTTTAGTCGGGGATGTGGGTAGTGTCTTACTTTCCCACAAAGACACTAAGCCACAAATGGTAATTCTTAGTGGATTTTGTGTCTTTGTGGGATAATATTTCAAATCTTAGACACTACTGGATTGTGAATGAAGATAGATGTAACCTTCTTCCAACAATAATCGTCTGATCAAAACAGGCGTGCAAGTTACGGAAAACGAGTATATACGAATGATCGTTATTTTACGCACCCCTTAAACCAGGTAATTAATGCTAACTTTCATTAAATAAATAGTATAGTCATGAAAAAGGTCATTCTTCTATTCTTATTGTTAGTGGCAGGTTATGGGATTTGTTCAGCCCAATGCGATAAAAAATATAAAATGAAAACCGAACGAGTTGTCGAAATCCGGGAAGACAGTACAGAAGGGGATGAGCAACCGATTACCGCGGAAATTACCCTAGGTAAGGACAGCATTTTTATAAATGTAACAACACCCGATGGGAACATTATAGAAATTTCTGGCAAGCTGATCGATAAAGTTTGTAAAATGAATGCGGAGTTTACGGAAGGTACTTTTGATTTTAACGCGGATGCGGAAATGAATCGTAATGGAGAGACACGAAAAACCAAGTTGTACTTTAACCTGAAAAGTAAGGAAGGTAAAATAAAGATTTATGCAGTGCCGGAAGAAAATCAGTCGGAAAAAATCTGTTTTGTAATTAAAGAGAAAGAAGAAGTTAAGTAAGTCGGGCTTGCCACCCGTAGCTTTAGCGAAGGGTGGAGTCTGGAGTCAAAGGCAGGCCCTGGTTGGAAGTCAGAGTCTGAAGTATTTCTCAAGTTTTCATAGAATTTAGCCATAAAAACGGTGAATTATAGATACATTGGGTAAATAAAAAAAATCATGACCAGAATATTCACCCTCCTGTTGCTATTGTTGGGATCCTATAGCATAACTTTTGCCCAATGCGATAAAAAGTACAAACTTAAAGTCGAACGTATCGTTACCATACAAGCCGATAGTTCGGAAGGACAGGAGATGCCCTTTACCGCTGATATAAGTATTTCAAAAGACAGCATTATTATTAATGTTACCCTGCCCGATGGAAATAACGCCGCTATCAATGGCAAACACAGCGAAACCGTATGTAAAATGAATGCGGATTATACGGAAGGAACAATTGCGTACAAAACGGACGCGGAAATGAGTAATGGCAGCGAGTCGCGTCCAATGAAGATGTCGTTTTTATTAGAAGCAAAAGCGGGTAAATTAAAATTGTTTGGTGTGCCGGAAGACGGAGCAGGTGAAAAAATCTGTTTTGTAATTAAAGAGAAAGAAGAAGTTAAGTGAGGCGGGAGTCAGGAGTTCGGAGTCAGAGACCAATTACAGAAATTTCATCATATAAATTAAGAACGGTCCAGATAGAATAACTATCGGGACCGTTCTTATGAAGAAGCGGCTAACAGCTAATAGCAAAGAGCTAACGGCTTTCTCCCTTATTCCATTACCGATAACTGAATATATGACGCAGTTGCCCCCGAACGATAAATACGGTGCGTTGCTTTTATAAAATCAGTCTCTTTTGCTTCAAAGATATTAGGAACATATTTCTGCGGATTTCGGTCGATAATGGGGAACCAGGTACTTTGCACCTGTACCATTATTTTATGACCTTTTTTAAATACGTGGTTGATACTGTGCAAATCGATTGAATAGCTTTCCACTTTATTGGGAGTAATCGGTTCGGGTTTCACAAAGCTTTTGCGGTATCGTCCACGGAACACATCATTTGCTACCATTAATTGATATCCACCCATACGAATATCATTGGGGACTTCGGCAGGATACACGTCAATCAACTTTACTACCCAATCGGCATCGGATCCGGTAGTAGCTGCAAAAAGTTTAGCAAGAATATTTCCTGTAATTGTTAGTTCCTCTTCCAATGGATCCGTTTCCCAGCTCAATACATCTGGTCGGTTATGAACAAAGCGCTGATCTTCGGTAAGCCAGGTGAACCATCTCGATCCGGGTCCATAAGTTTGTTCAATAGGACGAGTGCGATAAGGAACCGGTTTGGCGGGATCGGATAAATAACTGTCGAATGCATCAGTTTTGACTGGAGGTTTAGTAAATGATAGTTTTCCGTTTGCCTGGAAATATAAATTCTTATTAACGGCTTCTGCCGGCGGCCAACTATTATACGTTTTCCATCTATTGCTACCTGTTTGAAAGGTGATTGCTTCCGCGAATTTTCCATTCCCTTTTCCTTTTAAGTGATAAGCAAACCAGGGGGCTTGTATTTGCTTGCGGAAAGTTTCACCAGTGGCGCTGTCAAATTTTATATTCCCCAGGCGATCGCCTTTACCACCTGCCCATCCACCATGGTTCCAGGGGCCGGCTACGAAATAGTTTTTATTATTTCGATCGTTTTTCTCCAATAATTTGTAGGTCGTAAGCGGCCCGTAAAAATCTTCCTGGTCCCACCAGCCCGCAACATTCATGATATAGACTCTTGGCGAATCCAATCTGGAGGCAAGTCCTTGCTTTTGCCAGAATGTATCATAATCTGGATGTTTTACATAATTATTCCAGGTTGGAATTTTATCATGAAAATATTTTTTATTGATATTGGAAAGTGGTCCGAGATGGAGATACCAATCATATAAATCAAAGGCGCCGAACGGAAATAACGAGTCGGTTTTGCCCGCTTCTTCCATAAATGCATATTCCATCCCATAACTTAGTCGGAAAGCACCGTTGTGATGAAAATCATCGCCCAGCCACATATCAGCCGGAGTAGCTTGTTCGGAAACAGCTACCAATGCAGGATGCGGATCCAACGCACCCATTACGGTGGTCCATCCATCATAACTGATTCCATACATACCCACTTTACCATTGTTTCCATAAATATTTTTCAATAACCAATCAATCGTATCATAGGTATCGGTGCTTTCGTCAATAGCACTTGAATCTTTTTTATCGCGCGACATTCGTTGCATTTCGAAAACACCTTCACTTTTATAGCGACCACGAATATCCTGGTACACAAAGATGTATCCTTCTTTGGCCATGTCCGCCACATAACCGGTTTTATCAGGGGTAGATTGATCACTTATGCCATATGGAGTTCGCAAAAAAAGAAAAGGAAATTTTTCAGTCCTGTTAAGCGGAGTAAAGATTAACGTATTCAGGCGTACACCATCCCGCATCACAACCATTACTTCTTTTCTTTCGTAAGTTATTGTACCGGGTTGTCCGTTACTTGAACTTAAAAAGATAAACACCATTATTAAAAGGACAAAAGCTGATTTATTAGATCGCATAACCGGGAATTTTGATGGATGGGGATAAACTTACCCAAATTAATCATTTTCAATGTGTGTCAGTTTAAATGCCATAAGATGTTGTTAAATCAACTTTTAGGAACTATTTTGGTAAGTACATTGACCGATAATTATGTTATTTTTAATGCGTTTTATCCAACTAAAAACAATCAGAATGAATCGAAAGCTTTTCTTCGCAATTTCTATATCCTTTGTTTTAGCATCGTCCTGTAAGAAAAGCAACGATGCGGATCCGGGTGGTGGGGGAACCGTTCGTGATAAAGTAAAAGACTCCGCTGTTGATATAGCACGTGATATTTATCTCTGGTACACTCAGATACCATCTGGTTTTAATGGTCAGTCATATGCTGATCCTGATAAAATTATGACAGCGATCCGCCAATATAGTAAGGAACCTGGTTTCACGAACGCTGTTGATCGCTGGAGTTTTGCTGCTAAGCAATCCGATTGGGATGATATTAGCGGTGGTATTTCACAGGATTTTGGTATAAGTGTATTCTTTTTAGCAGAAGGGGATTTGCGTGTTAAATATGTAGAGAAAGCATCGCCTGCAGGAACCGCGGGCCTTCGCAGAGGTTGGCGCATTACTAAGATTAATGGAAGTACAAATATTACGACTTCCAATGCTGATTTTATTGTAAACGCAGTATTTTATAGTGCTAGTACTTTATTCACCTTTCAGAAACCTGATGGTACCAGCGTGGATATAACACTCAACGCGGCCACTTACCAGGATGATCCTTTTTTCCTTGATACTATTTATACGGCGGGTGCTTCAAAAGCAGGATATATCGTTTTTAATTCTTTTCTCGGTGATACTACCGCTATCAATAATAAATTGCAATCCATCTTCAATAAATTTGCAACAGCCGGCGTAAACGATATTATTGTAGATCTTCGATATAATGGAGGTGGATATGTAAGCATTCAGCAAAAATTCGCCAACTATCTTATCAATACCGCGGGAAATGGCGGTGTAATGATGAGCCAGAAATTCAATGATAAGTATTCGATTTATAATGAAACGGCTAATTTCAGTAAACTGGGTACGATAAACCTCAGCAGGATATTTTTTATTGTAAGTAATAATACAGCTTCCGCCAGTGAATTACTGATCAATAACCTCAGGCCTTATATGACGGTTAAATTGGTAGGACCTAACAATACGTACGGTAAGCCAGTCGGATACTTCCCGATACCTGTTGGTGATTGGTATGTGTTCCCGGTTTCTTTCCGGAGTACCAATAAGAACAATGAAGGAAATTATTTTTCCGGATTTGCTCCCGACAAAGTGGTGGCAGACGGATTGGATAAAGATTGGGGTGATAAGACCGAAGCTCCATTGGCCAGTATATTGACTTATTTGTCTACAGGAACATTTGGATTGGTTCTTCAAAACGGTAGTGAAGTGGCAGGTAAAGCAGATGCAATGAGGGAAGTCAATGGAAAATTAAGTCAAACGGAGTTTAAAGGAGCAGTGCTGAATAGAAGATTTTAAATCAATAAGTATATACAAAAGGCCCCATTTTTAGTGGGGCCTTTTTATTAAACTCAGTTATTCTTTTTCTTTGTTTTTTTCTTAGCACTTTTTTTAGTCGAGGTGTTTTGATTAATTACAGAAGATCCTGTATCACTGATCTTCTTATTATCAAAAATCAGTACATCCGCTTTGGCAGCATTTTCCCCGCGTTTAGGATCCTTATAAGCCTTGTCAATTTTATCCCTTGTTGTTTGAGCGGTTAAAGACCCGGAGATTAATAAAGCACCCCAGAGAAGTCCCATTATTTTTTTCATCTCTTTATTTTTTAAGATAGGTGTTGGGAGCAAAAGGTTTAATCGAAAATATTAATTTAAGAAAGCTTTTTGAACCGTAATTATTTAGAATCCGGGCTCGTAGCAGCACCGAGCCATGCCATCATACCCATACCTACTTCAATGGCGTTTTCATCAATATTAAACGTGGGAGTATGTACACCGGAATTGATACCCTTTTGAGCATTTCCGGATCCCAGCCGGAAAAAACAACCGGGAATCTGTTGTGTATAAAACCCAAAATCTTCAGCGCCCATCCGCATTTCGGTGGTTTCAACATTTTCCGCGCCGAGGTATTCTTCACTCAATGCTCTGGCTTTTTCATTCAATGCTTCATTATTGAATACGGAAGGATAACCGATATCAATATGCAGATCCAGCTCAGCGCCCATACCTGTTACTAATGCGGTTGCCTGTTTTCGGATCAGCTCATGTGCTTTGAATCGCCATTCTTCATTCAACGCGCGGAAAGTGCCCATTAGTTTTACTTCGCTGGGTATTACATTGGTAGTATATCCACCCTGGAAAGAAGTAATAGAAAGTACAGATGGAGAAAGAGGATTATTATTCCGACTAATGATTTGTTGTAATGCAACAACCAGTTGCGAAGCGATTAAAATGGTATCGGCGGTTAAATGAGGTGCGGCAGCATGTCCCCCTTTTCCTTTTATTGTTATATAAATTTCATCGGCGCTGGCCATTACTTGTCCGCCCCTGAAACTAAGTTTACCGGTTTCTAATTGCGGATGAACATGCAATCCGAAAATAACCTGTGGTTTTGGATTCTCCAATACACCTTCTTTTATCAACAAGCTTGCTCCTCCCGGATTTTTTTCTTCACCCGGTTGAAAAATCAGTTTGATGGTTCCTTCCCATTCCGCCTTTAGTTCATTCAATATTTTAGAAGCCCCTAACAAGCAGGTAGTATGTACATCGTGACCGCAGGCATGCATGACACCTTCGTTTACTGATTTATATGAAACCGTATTCGCTTCTTTGATAGGTAAGGCGTCTATATCCGCCCTCAATGCGATCGTTTTTTTTTCGGGATTCTTCCCTTTCAAAATTCCGATAACCCCAGTAGTTGCTTTTATCTCAAAAGGAATACCAATCTGCTGTAATTGTTGCTGAATGTATTTTGAAGTTTCAAATTCCTGGTAGCTCAATTCGGGGTGGGCGTGTAAATGATGCCTCACATTGATGAATTCTTCGTGGTATTTTTTAGCGAGTTGCTGGATCCGTTGTTGTAGCGGGTTCATGAAGCAAAAATAGGGAATAGTGATCGTGAATCGTGAGACGTGAATCGTGAGTGGCTCCCCGAGAATTGGTTACTTGCTATTAATTAGAGGCTCTCTCACGACTCACTACTCACGATTCACGTTCTTCATTTCTCCAGTTCCCCCGACTTATCCGGATTCACTTCAATGGTATCACGAATGATATAAACTCCGGTGGGAAAATACACCTGAATTTTTTTAAGGTATGCTTCGGCTTCTTTCTGGTCCTTGAAATTGCCGGCTTTTAATTTATAATAAGGAGATTGATAGAGCAGGTAGGCCTTCAGTTCAGGGAAGTTCTGGTAAACCTTTATTTTGGCATTGTTTACTTTGATACGGTCGTTGGTACTGATGATCAGGATGCGAAAGCCCTGTACAAAGCGACGTGCTTCACGGGTCGTGAATTCGTTAACCTCGATTTGCTTTTTTACCAACTGATCAATGCGTGGATCCTTATGTACAACCACCGTACTTGAGTCCTGTGCGGATACGGCATTGAACAGAAACAAGAACATCAGAAATATTACCCCTCTCATATGAACAAGTTTGATTCTAAGACTCAAAAACCTTACCAATGGATGCATGAAGAAGTTTGTGGTTTATGGTTTGTGGTTTATAGTTGTCTTAAATTCTAAATTTCCTCTAAAAATACAGCATGCGGCTAGTTGGTTAGTCTGATTATACTTAAAGAACCATAAACCACAAACTACAAACCACAAACTAGTATTTGGCTCCTCCGCCTCCTATATTCTCAATCGGGTGCCAGGTTGTTTTTATTTCCTGTGTATCCATGATAAAATAAGGGGATTCACCTGCTGCACTGAGCCAGTTAATGGAATCATAAATTAATACCCTTTTTACATTATCCGCTCCTTTTTCCTGCATTTCTTTATTCAGTTTCTTATCACCCAATGTACTGATTACCGCGTTTACATCCATATGACTGGCAAAATTCAGCGCCAATTCCGAGGGTTTACCGGTTAGAATATTTACAACCCCACCCGGTGTATCCGAAGAATTAATAACCTCCGCGAAAGTAACTGAGCAAAGTGGTTTGATTTCGGATGCCAGTATGATACAAACATTTCCACCAGCAATGATAGGAGCAATTAATGAAACCAAACCTAACAATGAATTATCCTGGGGCGCAATCGCTGATACTACGCCGGTGGGTTCAGGAACCGAAAAATTAAAATGAGAGGAAGCGACCGGATTCACAGAGCCAAACAATTGCTGGAACTTATCGCACCAACCAGCATAATAGATCAGCCGGTCAATTGATAGATTTACTTCTTTTTGGGCTTGTGCTTTACTGGCATCTTGTTGCATCAGTTCTTCGATGAATTGTGATTTTCTTCCTTCCAGCATTTCAGCCATCCGATAAAGGATTTGTCCCCGATTAAATGCAGCACGTGCTGCCCAACCTTTCGAAGCTGCCCGGGCGGCAACTACCGCATCTCGAAAATCTTTGCGTGAACTGAGACACACATTAGCCAGCTGTTCGCCCTTGCTGTTTTTTGCAATATAATAACGACCCGACTCGGTACGGGGAAATTGACCCCCGATATATATTTTATAGGTCTTCAACACTTCTATTCGTTTGGAAGAAGATTTTTTTTCAGTTGTTCCGTTCGTGCTGAACGATTTGTTTTTACTGATTGTTTTTTCCATAATCTTTATTAATGAGAAAATGTGAAAATGTGCAAATATGCAAATGCATCAGGCGTAAAATTTTTATAAAATAAGGTCTGTTTCATTTGCTAAGAAATGTTTCACATAAGGCATTTGCACATCTGCACATTTTCTAATTTGCACATTTAAATATCAGCGTTTCAAAATTTAAGATAAGCTCCCAAACCATGCACTCCCCCCTCTCTTCCAAACCCACTCTCTTTATAACCACCAAACGGGGAAGTAGGATCGAATTTGTTATATGTATTCGCCCAAACTACACCGGCTCTCATTTTGGTAGTCAGGTTAAAAATCTTTGACCCTTTATCTGTCCATACTCCCGCGCTTAATCCATATGGAGTATTGTTCGCTTTTTCAATTACTTCTTCGTCTGTTCGGAAGGTTTGAATAGTCAGTACCGGTCCGAAAATTTCTTCCTGCGCTATTCGATGGCTCTGCGATACATTGGTAAACAAAGTGGGCCGGCAGAAGAATCCTTTCTTTGGAATCGGACAACTGCTCTGGAACATTTCAGCGCCTTCACGCTGACCAATACCAATATATTTGTTAATGGTTTCAAGTTGACTTTTCGAATTGATGGCGCCGATATCAGTGTTCTTATCCAGCGGATCTCCTACGATTAATGTTTCAATCCGATCTTTCAGTTTCCTCAATACTTTATTGTACACCGATTCCTGAACAAACAATCGGGAACCTGCGCAACACACATGTCCCTGGTTAAAAAAGATTCCATTGATAACTCCTTCAACAGCCTGGTCAAGTGGCGCGTCATCAAAAATTATATTTGCTGCTTTTCCTCCTAATTCAAGGGTAACCTTCTTATTCGTTCCTGCAACAGCGCGTTGAATAATCTTTCCTACTTCAGTACTACCGGTAAAAGCAATTTTATCGACATCGTTATGGTAAACCAGATCAGCACCTGTATTACCAAAACCTGTGATGATATTGACGACCCCTTCAGGCAATCCACTTTCCTGGATGATTTCAGCCAATTTCAATGCAGTGAGTGGGGTAGTTTCTGCTGGTTTCAATACAACCGTATTTCCGGTGGCCAATGCTGGTGCGATTTTCCAGGCTGCCATCAGCAAAGGGAAATTCCAGGGAATAATTTGTCCGGCTACCCCCAATGATTGCGGGACACGATTTGGAAAAGCATATTCTAATTTATCCGCCCATCCCGCATAATAAAAGAAATGATTAGCGGCGAGAGGAATATCAATATCCCTTGATTCGCGAATGGCCTTCCCTCCATCCATACTTTCAATAACTGATAATTCACGGGCTCTTTCCTGAATCAACCTGCATATTCGAAAAATATATTTAGCTCTTTCTTTCGGCGCCATTTTCTTCCACCATTTTTCATAAGCGTTGCGTGCCGATTTTACTGCCTTATCTACATCTGCCGTATTGGCTTCAGCAATCTCCGCAATCTTTTGTTCAGTGGCAGGGTTGATGGTATCAAAATAATTTCCGGATGATGGCTTAACAAATTTTCCTCCAATAAATAAATCATATCGATCCTTCAACTGTATATGTCCCTTGCTTTCCGGTGCAGGTGCATATTCCCATCCAGTGTTGAACTTGAGTTTGGGAGTGCCGGTAGCTTTCTTTGTATTTTTTTTCTTTGTAATTGGCATAGCTGTGTTTAATGGGAGTTTTTACCGCAGAGAACTGGAGTTTAAAGAGATTGCGCAGAGGAATTGTTTATCAAACTAAATAATCCTCTGCGAAAACTCCTTTTCCTCTTGTTCTCTGCGGTAAAAAAATTATGCATATAAGATACTTAGTCAATTGAAAAATAATCTGCACTCTGGTATAGTCCTGTTTGCTCTTTCACCAATTGCATTAATACATCATTCGCCAGGCTACTGGCGCCAAAACGGAACCAATGATTATCGAGCCAGGCTTCTCCTAATACTTCATTCACCATTACTAAATAATGAAGCGCCAATTTTGATTTTGAAATGCCACCCGCTGGTTTCATTCCAATCATCTTTCCGGTATCATAATAAAAATCACGGATAGCTTCCAGCATCACTAATGTTACCGGCATGGTGGCTGCAGGCTGTATTTTGCCGGTAGAAGTTTTTATAAAATCGGCACCCGCATGCATGGCGATATCACTAGCCCGTCGAACCTTATCATAAGTAACCAGTTCCCCGGTTTCGAGAATTACTTTCAATCGCGCTTGTCCGCAGACTTCTTTTATCGAAGCGATTTCATCGAACACATAATTGTATTCACCCGCTAAAAATTTACCACGACTGATAACCATATCTACTTCATCGGCCCCTTCGTTTACCGCGAATTTAGTATCACGTATCTTCACGTCTCTGGGAGCCTGGCCGCTTGGAAATGCCGTAGCTACCGAAGCCACTTTTATTTCGGAACCTTCCAGCGCCTTTTTCGCAATTTTAACCATGGATGGATATACACAAATCGCCGCGACAGTTGGTAACCCTGGCAATGCATCGTGTGGATGCCTCGCTTTATAACAAAGTTGTTGAACTTTTCCAGGTGTATCTTTTCCCTCAAGTGTGGTAAGATCGATCATATTCAGGACCAGTTTAAGCCCCGACACCTTGGTTTCCTTCTTGATACTACGCTTAGTAAAGCGGGCGGCTCTTTCTTCAACCCCTACCTGGTCGATATGGGGCGATTGCCTAAAATCGGGGAGGGTAACATATGCTTTTTGGCTGACAGACATATACTATATATATATACCAAAGTTAAACTTCCTCGTTCGATATTTTTGCCGGTAAGACGGGAAGCCGGTAAATAAAGTAGTATTTTAAATCAAATTTCCCGTCTTCCCGCCTTACCGGCCTTGCTCCGCCGAAGCGGCTACGCAAAGGCAAGCTAATTTGAAAATAAGCTTTAAGTGTTTCCACCTTTTATCCTATTTTTTTGCGGAAAGAAAAGGTTTTTGATGTAATATCGTTCCCTAACTTTCTAATTAAAGCTAATAGTAATGAGAAAAATTTCGACTCTTGCCTTTATGGCATTACTGCTATTGTCGTCGGCGGTGGTGCAGGCACAAACTACATATCCCGTTAATGGGGTGGCCGACAAACGCGACGGGGCCTATGCATTTACCAATGCAACTATTGTCAAAGATGCTCAAACAACCCTTACCAATGCCATATTGATTATCCGCGATGGAAAAATTGTTGCGGTAGGAACAGGCATTGCAATTCCCAAAGACGCGGTAGTAATTGATTGCAGGGATAAGTTTATTTATCCTTCGTTCATCGATATCTATAGTGATTATGGAATTCCAATTCCACAGCGCCAGGGTGGCGGTGGTGGTTTCGGCGGACCTGCACAACTTGGCACCAATCAGAAAGGAGCATTCGGTTGGAACCAGGCTTTGCGAACCGATGTTGATGGCTCCCGCATTTTCAGTACAGATGATACAAAAGCAAAAGGCCTGCGTGATCTCGGTTTCGGAACTGTACTCACTCATCAAAAAGATGGTATCGCTCGTGGTACCGGAGTTGTAGTAACACTTGCCAATGAAAAGGAGAATATGGTGATTGTAAAAGAAAAGGCATCCGCTCATTTTTCTTTTAATAAAGGAGTCTCTACTCAGTCTTATCCCAGTTCTATTATTGGAACAGTGGCGATGCTTCGTCAAACATTTATTGACGGACAATGGTATAAAAACAATCCATCCACAGAAGGAGTGAATCTCACCCTGAAATATTGGAACGAACAGCAAAGTCTACCGCAGATATTCGAAGTAGGTGATAAATGGGCCGCTATTCGCGCCGATCGTATAGGAGATGAATTTGGCGTTCAATACATCATTAAAGGCGGTACAAACGAATACCAGCGTATCAATGAAATCGTGACTACTAAAGCCAGTTTTATATTATCGTTGAACTATCCACAGGCTATGGATGTGGAAGATCCGAATGATGCTCGCTTTGTATCGATTGAAAATATGAAACATTGGGAAATGGCACCCACTAATGCGTCGGCTTTTGAGAAAGCTGCTATTCCTTTTTGTTTGACTACCGCTGATCTGCGCGATATCAAACAATTCAGTGCCAACCTGCGCAAGGCAATGGATTATGGTTTAAGCGAAATCAAAGCGTTGGAAGCGCTGACTAAAACCCCTGCAACCTTATTAGGCATTTATGATAAAGTAGGAAGTATTGAAGCGGGCAAACTCGCTAATTTCCTAATTACTTCCGGACCAATTTTTAATGAAAAGACTTCCATCATTCAGAACTGGATACAGGGAGAAAAGTATTCCGTAAAGGAAGATGCATGGTCACCTGCCGCGGGCATCTATACATTAAAAATCAATTCAGCTAAAGGAACACAAAATTATACAGTTGATGTAAAATCTAACTCAGCAGCTAATGTAATTGGAAAAGATACGGTTACCGGTAAATTCAGTTACGATGGCAAAATGGTAAAACTGAGTTTCCCCGAAGCAAAACGTTCAAGAAATACAATACGTCTGAGTGGTGTAAATAACGGAGGCAGCTGGCAAGGTGTTGGAGAAGATAGCGCTGGTACGAAATTATTGTGGACCGCTACTTTCGATAAAGCTGGTGTAGTAAAAGCGGACACCGCTAAAAAGAAAGAGGCACTTAGATTAGGTAAGGTTACATATCCTATGACTGCTTATGGTTGGGAAGAATTACCCAAGCAGGAAAATATACTTATCAAAAACGCTACTGTATGGACCAGTGAGAAAGAGGGCAAACTGGAGGGAACCGATGTATTGGTGAAAAACGGGAAGATTGTGCAAATCGGTAAAAATATTTCGGATGCTTCCGCGAAAGTAATTGATGGAACAGGTAAGCATTTAACCGCGGGTATCATCGATGAACACTCGCATATTGCCGCGTTCTCAATTAATGAAGGAGGGCAGTCGGTAACATCTGAAGTACGTATGGGTGATAACCTGGATGCAGATGATATTGATATTTACCGCCAATTAAGTGGTGGGGTTACTACTTCTCATATCCTTCACGGTTCTGCCAATACTATAGGTGGACAAACGCAGCTTATCAAATTGAGATGGGGTGTTAATGATGAAGGATTGAAATTCCAGGGTTGGCCCGGTTATATAAAATTCGCATTGGGTGAAAACGTAAAACGTTCTTCTTCTACGCAGGGGAATGTTCGTTTCCCAGATACAAGAATGGGTGTTGAACAGGTATTAACAGATGCGTTTCAGCGCGCGAGTGATTACCAGAAAATGCTGAAAGGTCCCAACGCCAAATCAGTAAGAAGAGATCTGGAACTGGATGCATTGGTGGAGATCATGAACAAACAGCGTTTTATCACCTGTCACTCTTATGTGCAAACAGAGATTACGTATATGATGCGTGTTGCGGAACATTACGGATTCACCGTAAATACATTTACCCATATTCTGGAGGGATATAAAGTGGCTGATAAGATGAAAGCTCATGGTGCCAATGCATCCACCTTTGCCGATTGGTGGGCCTATAAAATGGAAGTACAGGATGCCATTCCTGCCGGTCCAGCTATTATGAGTAAAGTGGGTGTGAACGTGGCGATTAATTCAGATGATGCAGAAATGGCACGTCGTCTCAACCAGGAAGCGGCCAAAAGTGTAAAATATGGTGGAATGAGTGAAGAAGATGCGTTGAAGATGGTTACTATAAATCCAGCTACGATGTTGCGTGTACAAGATAAGGTGGGTAGTATTAAAGTTGGTAAAGATGCTGATCTCGTATTATGGAGCGATCACCCGTTGAGCATCTATGCAAAATCGGAGAAAACAATTGTGGATGGTATCGTTTATTTCGATCGGGATCGCGATTTGCAACTGCGCAAGCGCACAGCGGATGAAAAGAACCGGATTGTACAGAAAATGATTGGTGAGAAAAGATCCGGTGGTCCCACACAGCCCGCGCAGCCCAGCATGAAGATTATGCATAGTTGTTCAGAACATGAACACAATCATGGATTGCTTGTGGTAGATGCGGAACAATTAAACGGTAATTATTAAAATCAGCAGCAATGAAAAAAATATTAAGTTATATAGTAATGATGACGGTGGGATTGGTTGCGTTTGCCCAGGATGATATTTATCCTGCACCGGCTTACAAAGGAGTACTATTTATCAGGAATGCAACCATCCATGTCGGCAACGGACAGATCATCCAAAACGGAACTATTAAAGTAAATAACGGAAAAATTGAACAGGTTGGTCCGGATATCGCGGTGCCTGCGGGTGACGTGAAAGTATTCGATGTAAAAGGCAAACATGTATATCCCGGTTTAATTCTTTCCAATTCCCAGTTGGGATTGGTAGAAATTTCAAGCGTCCGTGCATCTTCCGACGGACGGGAAATAGGAGAATTAAATCCGAATATCCGTTCCATTGTAGCGTATAATACTGATTCCAAACTCATCAATACGCTTAAATCAAATGGAATTCTGTTTGTGAATGTAATTCCGGACGGTGGATTGATCAGTGGTTCTTCCTCTGTAGTACAACTCGATGCATGGAACTGGGAAGACGCTGCCTATAAAATGGAGAATGGTATTCATTTCAATATGCCCAGCCTGATCAATCGACCCAACCAGTTTGGTGGTGGTGGTCCGGGTCAGCAAGGACAATTCGGACAAGGTCAGGGGGATGTTATTGCACGTGGACTGGAGCAGATCAATCGTGTTAAATCGTTTTTCCGGGAAGCAAAAGCCTATACGGAAGAAAAACATGATCAAACCAACCTGAAATTTGAGGCAGTGAGAGGTTTGTTTGATAAGAAGCAAAAACTGTTCATTCATTGCAATGTAGTGCGGGAAATTCTGATTGCTGCTGATTTTGTAAAGGAGTTTGGTTTTGATGTAGTATTGGTAGGAGCAAGTGAATGCTGGCAGGTAGCTGATCTTATTAAGCAAAGTAATATGAGTGTGATTCTTAGTCAGGCGCATAGTCTGCCTACTATGGTGGATGATGACGTGGATCAACCTTATAAAGTTGCCGCCGCTTTGCAAAAAGCAGGGGTGTTATATGCGATCAACGATGATGATGGCAGTGCCCGTGGAAGAAATCTTCCTTTCAATGCAGGTACTTACGCGGCTTATGGCATTACTAAAGAAGAAGCGCTCAGCGCAATAACATTAAGTGCCGCTAAAATTCTGGGTGTTGCCGATCGTACCGGTTCATTAGAAGTGGGTAAAGATGCCAATATTGTAGTGAGCGAAGGGGATATACTGGATATGAAGAGCAGTATCATAACCCTTGCCTTTATCCAGGGTAGAATGGTGGATCTGAATGATAAGCATAAACAGTTATACGAGAGATATAAGCATAAATACGGGATTAAATAATTGACTATTAGTTTTTTTAGATCCTTTCCGGTTTTCTGGAAAGGATCTTTTGTTTATCCTTAACAATTTCACTGGCACAATAATTGACCTTTTTTCATAAGATCCGTATATTATGATATACGCTTAAATTTAAAATGATGTATATGAGAAACTGGGGTAAATTAATATTGTTGCTGACATTTCCACTTTTTATCGCAACCTGTGGTAAATCTTACGACGACCCGGCTACCAGCAGCACGCTTACATCCATAATTACCCAGGGGACATGGACCGTTCATCTATACCTGAATGATGGCAAAGATGAGACCAGCAACTATACCGGTTATGTATTTACATTCAATAGTAATGGTTCTTTACAGGCTGCAAAAGGGGGAAACAATACCGGAGGTACATGGTCCGAAGTAGCTGATAGCGGAAAAACAAAACTTATACTCGTATGGGTCGGTGGAGGCATTCCCGTTGAGCTATTGGAAATCGAAGAAGATTGGGTGCTGAAAGCAAAATCCAATACACTTGTGGAGCTCACGAATACCGGCTCATCCGGTACCAGCGAATTGCATCTGCATAAGCAGTAAATATTAGATTAGAACATTTCCCACTATGACACAAAGGGCACAAAGAATTTTCTTTGTGCCCTTTGTGTCATAGTGGGAACAATCTGGAAATTGCTTCCATTTGCCATACTTGTTTACCGCTTATCATCCTCCGATATTCCCGCCCTTGTATGAATCAGCAAAATTCCACGATCAATTGTATTAATGTGCCGATCAAAAATGAAGTTTGTTAATGTTGATTAACAAAGGTTCCCGACAATCACTATCCGCTTGCAATCGGTTCAGTAAGGGACTATTTTTGGTTTGTCAATCATCAATAACAGACTAAAAAATAAATTATGAAAAAGATACTATTCGCAACCGCATTACTACTTTCAGTAAGTTTCGCCACGATAGCAAACAACAAAAGCACCGATCCTAAAGCTGTAGCTGCTTTCAAAAAAGATTTCTCCGGAGCAAATAGTGTTTCCTGGGAAGTAGCTGCCGATTATTCAAAAGTCACTTTCACTATCAATGGCAGTGTATTGTTCGCATATTATTCAGCGAACGGAGAGTTAATCGCCGCGAGCCGCAATATCAGCTCGAGTCAATTACCCTTAACCCAATTTACCGCATTGAAGAATGAATACAGTGACTATTGGATTTCAGATCTATTTGAGTTGTCACGTAATGGTTCCACCACTTATTATGTTACTCTTGAAAATGCAAACGAGAAAAAAGTTTTAAGTTCGACCAGTTATGGTTGGGAAACCTACAGTTCTACAATAAAAGAGTGATTATGTAATGGGGAGTTTGGCTTATGGTAAACGTCTTGCAGGCAGCAAGACGTTTTTTATTTTCCAATTGTTGAACTAGATAAAACGATATGTAAAACTCACCCCGGGTAGCCCTAAGCGGTTACTTCTCAGAAGTTTTTTCCCCGAAATGGGGACGCAAATTAAATGGATTTGTCACTTAGCAAATTACTGTAACTTTATAGTAGTTCTTTTAACCGCTAAAATTTATCATATGGGTATCGCTCAACGCTTGAATAGTATTGCCCATGCCAATCAATCCTTATTCATTTGTATTTTGAGGGTGGCACTGGGTTTGTTATTGCTCTTTAAAGGCCTGGCCTTTCTAAGCAATTCAGAGCAGCTTGAATCCATGATACAACAGAGCCGGTTCAGGGCCGGAACTGCATTCCTGGTAACCTATATAACTTTCGCTCATTTATTCGGAGGTACATTTATCGTTCTCGGATTGCTTACACGCTGGGTAGTTGTATTACAAATACCCATTCTTATCGGAGCGGTGCTTTTCTTTAATCGTAGCTCTGATATATTATCGATTGGTGCTGAGTTCGGATTTTCATTACTAGTATTGCTCTTACTGGTATTTTTCCTCTTCGAAGGAGGAGGCCCCATTTCCATGGACCGCTATCTGAAGAAATACTTATTGTAACCCCTTTATCGTAGAGTTTATAAGCCGCTTGTAATCAAAACAGGAGGCTATACTTTTCTATACTATGAATATTTATCATACGAGCAGGAAACTGTATCAACAAACCTGATCTTATTGAATAATCAATTTACCATATGAAGGAAATTAAATTATTATTATCCTTATTTGCCATGACTTATATCGTTTCCTGTAATACAGATTCTGGGGGAACCGAAAATTCGGAACAGTCTATCGAAAAAGAGTTGCAAAAAATTGATTCATTATTACGGAGTACCGAGTATTCGTATGCAATGGCCAAAACACAGGATTCTTCGTACTACGTGGGCGTTAACCAGCAACCGGCTGAGTTTTTAACGCCTAGTGATGATACAGCCAGTATTCGTAAAACCATGTTGGAAGAAAAAGTGGCGATCAATCTTGCAGGATTCTATGCCCTGGAATGTGGTATTGGCTTGCTGAGCAATCAAACTCAAAAAAAGCCAACTGAAATTCTTTCAGCAATCGTAAACAATCAATTGGATTCAGCATCGGTTCAACTGCTCAATCGTTTTGCGAATGCAACCTGGAAAGCCGGACAACCATTTCGTAGTCTGGAAAGAATTACGCGACCCAACTTCAGGGTATTTGATTTTTTACCGGCGGATGAAGTAAAGAAAGATTATGACCAGGTTAATTCAGCTGCTAGTAAACTTCTTTTATCAATGAAGAATTTCAGTGATTCTGGGATTAATGAACAGATGGAAAGGATGAGGAGTTTATTGCAAAATGAAAAATACGCATTTGAAATGGCGGAATTTCTTGATTCATCATATGCGGCAAATGTTCATCAACCCATTACTCCCTTTATTTCTTCCGGCATAGATACTACAACAATTATGAAGAGCGCGAAAGAACAGAAAGTAGCGACAAGTATCGCGGGCTTTTATGCGTTGGAATGCGGAGTAGCTTACCTGGCTGAGAAAAATAAACTGTTACCTTCTGTTTTGCTGCGATCGATTGCAGATAATACAAACAGCCAGGAAGATAAAATGCTTTTTGCCCGTTTGGCCAACGCTACCTGGAAAGCCGGTCAGCCTTTCCGCGGATTGAACCGAATCACCCGCGAAACATTTACTCCTTTTTATTTTCTAAATGAAGCTGATATTGAAAAGGACCTGGTACAGATCCGTTCAGCCGCAAAACGGTTATTATCAGCTCTTGAAAAGGAATAAAATATCTCTTTTATAATTTTCCCAAAAGCAAAAATTGCCGGGAAGGCGGGAAGACGGGAACTATGATTTTTTAATCTTAGTTTATTTACCGGCTTCCCGCCTTCCCGGCTAAATAATCTGACTCAAACGATATCAATAATTCGGTAAGAAGCTTTCAACCTGTTAGTTCCAGTTTCATGGACTGTGTTTTATGATTTCATTGACGCTGTAGCGCCTCTTTAATTCGTAAATTACTATTGCTGTTTTCCTGGATAACAAATACTATGGAATACAGGGGTTATGAAAAGTAAAATTATCTTGTTGATATTTTTGGTAGGGATTGTATTCCAAACCCAGGCGCAGATGGTTTATAATGAAAATGATAAGAGAGGTTTGGATGCTCAGTATACCAGTGGAGTATTTACAGGATTCAACAATGCCTATATGCTGGTACCGGATAGTGATCCGGCTGCACTATCTTCTTTCACGGTCTTTCAATACCTCCAGGGTAGAATTGCCGGATTAATGATTGATAATAGTCGAATGTATGCTCCGGTAGCAAGTTGGCGCATGTCGGCAACCAGTTATTTCTTAAATGAAATGCAAGTAGACGCATCTGTCATAGCAACTATTAGTATGAATGATATCGGTTTAATAAAAGTATTCCGTCCTCCGTTTATTGGTGCAAGAGGTAATGGACCGGGCGGCGCCATCGCAGTCTATACATTACAAGGGGATGAGGAAGAATGATAAAGCTAAACTTCTGAATAGTTCAATTCAGATTCAATTGCCGAATATTTGAGGATGCAGCTAAAACCTAACGGCTAAAAGCTAACAGCTTTCCTCAATTCCCCGGTCTCATCGTCAACGATTCCTTCGCTTGCTCAAAATGCCTTTGCTCATGCGTAACAATGATATCGAAGGCGGTTTCTAATTTGTATACAATATTGCGATTGGCTGGAGAGGAAATAACGGTTCCTTTCTCTACCAGGTCAATATTTTCCTCAATCAGTTTTTTCAGCTCCGATTGATGCTTTTCAAATTTATCAATGATATCCGCGCTCAGGTCAGTTGCGGAGGGTTCCCAGATGGAGAAGGTTTTTGTTTTTCTGCGACGATCTGGATGGACCGCTTTCAATACTGTCTTCCCGATAAAATGAACCATAAAGTCAAGCTTTGCGATCCAGGGGAGTTTGTGGGTCTTTTCTCTTACTTGTTTTAGAATCGGATAATAACTCTCATTAATTATGATCAGATGATCCATATTTTGCGCGATACTCCAGGTATTCGCGTTGGGTTTCCAGTTCATCCGCTTTACAGGCAGGTTGCCGAATTCTTTTTTAAACGCGGTAGTTATTTCATCGATTTTCCGGGTCCATTTTTCCGCATCCATAAAATTCATTTTTCTCCCTTGATCTATTATTATGCCGCAAATATAGCGCTGCCAAAACTTCCATGGTCTTTGCTATTTTCGTGACATGAATTACCGGAAACTGGGGAAGTCTGACCTATTCGTCAGTGAAATTGGATTTGGCTGCATGTCGTTGGGTGAGATGGATGAAGCGAACAGTCGTTTGCTTAACGAGGCATTTAACAAAGGAATTAACTTTTTTGATACCGCGGATCTGTATCAAAAAGGATTTAACGAGGCCACTGTTGGAAAAGCGTTAAAAGAAAAAAGAAAAGAGTTAGTTATAGCTACAAAGGTGGGAAATCAATGGAGGAAGGATGGTAGTGGCTGGGATTGGAACCCGAGCAAAGCTTATATTCTTTCTGCTGTAGAGAATAGCCTGCAACGTTTACAAACAGAGTATATCGATCTCTATCAATTACACGGAGGCACCATTGATGATCCGATTGATGAAACTATCAAGGCGTTTGAATTGTTGAAGCAACAAGGGAAGATCCGCTACTATGGCATTTCTTCAATCCGGCCTAATGTTATTCGGGAGTGGGTAAAGAGGTCCAACACCGTAAGTGTGATGATGCAGTATAGTTTGCTGGATAGAAGACCTGAAGAAGCTTGTCTGGATTTATTGCAGGAAAATAATATTGGTGTCTTAGCCAGAGGAACACTTGCAAAAGGTCTATTAATTGATAAGACCGCAGAAACTTATCTGGATTGCAGCACTGCGGAAGTGGCGAATGCTGCTGCAATAATTGCAACGTTAGCAGGATCGGATATAAATAAAACAGCTATTGCGTTGGGTTATGTACTCAATCATCCTGGGATTAGCTCAGCGATTACAGGTATCAGAACGATTCAACAATTAACAAATATTATTGATGCTTCCACAAAAACGGATCTTGATAAAATGCAGTTTGAAAAGTTACAAAAGGCAATCAAAGTGAATTATTATAAAGAACATCGTTGATCAATAATTTCAAAGGGCACCCTTCTCCGGATGCCCTTTTACATTCTACATTTTATATTTTACATTTCCTGTTACTCCGTTCTCAAACTCTTAACTGGGTTAGCCGTGGCCGCTCTGATCGATTGAAAGCTGATTGTAGCCAATGCAATTATAAACGCGGCACCGCCTGCTACCGCAAAAATCCACCAGCTCATGGGAATACGATAGGCAAAGCCCTGCAACCAATTATGCATTACCCATGCTGCCACGGGTATCGCAATAATACTTGCAACAAGTGCCAGTTTTAAAAAATCCTTCGATAGTAGGAACAAAATCGTTGAAGTTGAAGCACCCAACACTTTTCGAACACCAATTTCTTTCGTACGCTGGTAGGCTGCATACATCGTTAATCCCAATAAGCCGAGACATGCAACGAAAATGGCAATGCCGGCAAAAATGGCAAATGCCTTTTCAAATAATACTTCGTTTTGATATTGGCGATTGTAACGCTCGTCTACAAACTCATAGTCAAAAAAATTACCGGGAAAAAATTGATCATATTTCAATCGAACAGCCGCAATGGCATCAGAAACTTCGGCAGTATTAAGTTTAACGGAGATATCACTGTACGAGCTGTACGCCGCAAAGAATAGTGATGGTTCAATTGGGTAGCGAACTGATTTTTGATGAAAATCCGAAACAACACCCACCACTTCCCATTTTCGATCGCCCCGCATGACGCTTTTTCCAATGGATTCTTCAGGTGATTTAAAACCTAACAACTTTACAGCCGACTGGTTGAGCATTATACTATTTAGTTTACTAAAGTCTGTGTTGTGATCGGAGCGGGTGAAATTCCTCCCAGCTATCAATTTAATGTCGTAGGTGTTTATGAAATCATAGTCGACCCCCGTATGGCGCATTGTATAGCGCGTAGTGCTTGCGGAATCAAGTCTTCGTACATTGAAACTTCTTCCTGTTTCTCCCCCAGGAACGTTCCAGGAAGAAGTGGCCCCTTTAACAAAGCTGAATTGCTTCAGCTCTTCTTTAAAACTGTTAACCTTATCGATGAATGTGGAATCGAACTCGGTGAGTTTGGGAGATCGGATCAACAACATCTGATTCATATCGAACCCAAGCGATTTCTTGTTCATGAATTGCATCTGTTGCACTACGATCAACGATCCGATCAATAACATAATGGTGATGCTGAACTGACCGATTACAAGTCCTTTGCGGAGATAAGCTCCTTTTTTCGATGTACTCAATTTTCCTTTCAACACAGTAATAGGGCGAAAACCCGAAAGCACAAATGCTGGGTAAAAACCGGAAATGAATATACCCGCAGCGGCCACTATTATCAATCCAACCGGAATGGAATAGCCACTCATTCCTTTCGTAAACATATAAGAAAGGGAGAGTTTTAAATTCAACAATTGATTAAAGGCCGATTGAAGAACTATCACCAATATCAACGCCAGCAATACAGCAATCAAGTTGACAAGCAGCGATTCAACCATAAATTGCCAGATGAGTTGACCTTTCATACTTCCGGCCACTTTACGAATGCCTACTTCCTTTGCTCTTTCTATGGACCGTGCAGTAGAAAGATTAATATAATTTATCCAGGCAAGCGCGATAATTACGATCGCTATTATTAATAGGCTCCATACAACGGTTGCGCTACCTGTGTTTCCAATCTCGTATTCAAAATCAGAATAGAGATGCGCTTTCTCTAGTGGTTGCAATGCAAATTTTTCATCGCTGCCGGAAACTTTGTTTCCATCAAAATGCTTTTTACTGAAGGCGTCCATTTTTGCATTCAATGCCTTGTAATCAGCACCCGGTTTCAGTTGTACATAATGCCAGAAATCAGACTGCGTAAAATCATAGTCGGCTTCCTTCCAATTTGCGGTAACCGTTGAGTAAGAAATCAGCATTCCAAAACGCAGATGTGAATTTTCAGGCGCGTCTTTACATATCCCATCGACACGATAAGGCATCGAATCACGATTGAATACAAGCGCTTCACCAACTGCATTTGAAATATCGTTCTTATACTCCGTGAAAATTTTTCTTGCTAAAGTCTCGGATAGTATTACTCTATATGGTTCTTTCAACGATGTTGCCGAATTGCCTGCAAGCATCGGAAACGAGAACATAGTAAGAAAACTGGGATCTACATAAAGAATATCTCGTTCTTCGAGTTTCTTATTGTTATGATCGATGATGACTTCACCACCCGGTCGCATTCGTGCGTTTTCAATCACTTCTTCGTAATCATCATTAAGGGCTCTTCCCACTCCCGAGTAGGTAATGGTTCCATGCTGGATGAGCTTACCATTCTGGTAACGATCATTGCCGACCCGATAAATATCTTTCACATTTTCATGAAACTGATCGAAGCTCAATTTGAAACTTACATACTGAAGTATTAGGAGACAGGAGGCGATTCCGATAGCGAGTCCGCCGATATTAATCGCGGAAAAACTCCGATGCTTCCAAAGATTCCGGAAGGCAATCTTGAGATAATTGCTGATCATGGCTTTAATAAGTTTAGTGAGATCCTTGCGTGTATAGACTAACTTATCAAAAGCAATACCTGAAAATAGGGCGGTGATTTTCAAGGCGTTTGAATAATATTCTCAAAGGATTGTACGGTTTTGATACAGACTGTTGTCCGGTTTTATAGTAATGATATTATTAATGATTTTGATGGGAGTCAGAATTTTTAAAATCCCCGGGCTGAAGCTCGGGGCAAGTGATAGGATTTCCGACCAATGAATCAATCCAATAAAAAACGCCCACGTTTCCGTGAGCGCCCTTTTATATTTTACATTTTAGATTCTACATTTTACATTCCTATGCATCTTTCCCATGGCAATTCTTAAACTTCTTCCCACTACCACAAGGACAAGGATCATTACGCCCAACCTTGGGTCCAACTTTAACCGGTTCTTGTTTCACCGGAGTAGGATCGTAGTAATCGTTTTCGTTTGCGGCATAATCATCTCCGCGACGATCGATCTCTTCCTTATTAGCGCGCATCTTACTCATATCCGTTTTTTCTTCACGTCCTTCACGGATCTGCTGTGCACGGTTGGCTTGTCCTTGTTGCTCAATTGGGATAGCCGCATGACATAAGAAACTAACTATATCTCTATTTACCTCACCATCCATTTGTTTGAACAGGTCGAAGGCGGTGATCTTATAAATTACCAGCGGATCTTTTTGTTCGAGATAGGCCGTTTGAACACTTTGCTTAAGATCATCCATTGCGCGAAGGTGTTCTTTCCAGGCGTCATCAATGATTGCAAGCGTTATCTGACGTTCCTGTGCGTTGGTTAACTCACGTCCCGCTGTTTCAATCGTCTTGTTCAGGTTCACCAATACCTGCATTGCTTTTTTACCATCTGAAAATGGAACCGCCACATTTTCGATATGATTTCCCTGCGTAGTACGGATATTCTTAAATACCGGTACCGCCTGTTGCTGAATTTCGGCCAGTTTCTGCTGGTAGCGGGTAGTGGCTTCGTTATATAATTTATCCGACAACTCATTTACATTGCTTTTATTGAATTCTTCTTGAGTGATAGATGTATCAATAGCAAAATTGACAATGGCTGCCAGTTTGAATCCTTCATAATCGTTCTGCTCCTGGAAAGAAGTAATCAATCCTTCGGCAACAATATAAAACGCGTTATCGAGGTCGAGTGCCAAACGTTCTCCGAACAATGCGTGACTGCGTTTTTTATAAACAACATTCCGCTGTTTGTTCATTACGTCATCGTATTCCAGCAAGCGCTTACGAATTCCGAAGTTGTTCTCTTCTACTTTCCGTTGTGCTCGTTCAATACTTTTGGTCACCATGCTATGCTGGATCACTTCTCCTTCTTTATATCCAAAGCGGTCCATGATCTTTGCAATTCGTTCGCTGCCGAATAAACGCATCAGCTCATCTTCCAATGAAACGTAAAACTGTGTAGTACCAGGATCCCCCTGTCTACCTGCACGGCCACGCAACTGCCTATCAACACGACGGCTTTCGTGACGTTCCGTACCAATGATTGCTAAACCTCCGGCTTCTTTTACGCCGGGCCCTAATTTAATATCCGTACCACGACCGGCCATATTGGTGGCGATTGTTATGGCTCCCGGTAAACCGGCTTCGGCAACAACCTGTGCTTCTCGTGCGTGTTGCTTCGCGTTTAATACATTATGTGGAATTTTTTTGCCATTCAGCATTTTGCTCAGCAATTCACTTACTTCAACGTTGGTGGTACCCACCAACACCGGACGTCCCGCATTGCGAAGCTTTTCAATTTCTTCAATAACGTATTTATATTTTTCCCGCTTGGTTTTATATACAAGATCCTCGTGATCCTTACGGATCATTGTTACATTGGTAGGAATAGTAACTACGTCCAGTTTATAGATATCCCAAAACTCCCCGGCTTCGGTAACGGCCGTACCCGTCATACCGGCCAGTTTATGATACATCCTGAAATAGTTCTGTAATGTAACGGTTGCGTATGTTTGAGTAGCCGCTTCAATCTTTACATTTTCTTTCGCTTCAATGGCTTGGTGCAATCCATCACTGTAACGACGACCATCCAGGATACGACCCGTTTGTTCATCCACAATTTTTACCTGATCCTCCATTACTACGTATTCAATGTCTTTGTCGAAAAGAGTATAGGCTTTCAACAATTGTTGTACGGTATGAATACGATCGGCTTTTACCGTATAATCTGTAAGTAGTGCTTCCTTGCGTTGTAATTTTTCTTCAGAAGGCGTGGCCTCATCTTTATCTATTTCGGCCAATTGAACGCCAATATCGGGCATGATAAAGAATTCGGGATCTTCACCGGATTTAGTGATCGCCTGAATTCCTCTATCGGTTAACTCAACCTGGTTATTTTTTTCATCGATGTGGAAATACAATTCCTCATCTACTTTTGGCATTTCTTTCTGCTGATCGGCGAGATAATAATTCTCCGCCTTCTGCAATTTCACCCGAACACCCGGCTCACTGAGGAATTTAATCAACGCGCTGTTCTTAGGTAAACCACGAAAAGCCCGCATCAGGGATAATCCACCACTCTTAGGATCGTCATCTCCATCCGAAAATTTCTTACGGGCATCCACGAGGTATTTATTCGTTACCTGCTTTTGCATATCTACCAATCGGTTCACCCGGTCCTTCAGCAGGTGATATGATTGTTCATCTCCTTTTGGTACCGGACCAGAAATAATCAACGGTGTACGGGCATCATCGATCAATACGCTATCCACTTCGTCCACCATGGCGTAATGATGTTTACGCTGTACCATTTCTTCGGGACTATGAACCATATTATCGCGGAGATAATCAAAACCGAATTCGTTATTGGTTCCGTAAGTAATATCGGCCTGATAGGCAGCACGGCGGTTAGCACTATTGGGTTGATGTTTATCGATACAATCAACAGTGAGACCGAGCCATTCGAATATTGGTCCGTTCCACTCACTATCACGTTTGGCGAGATAATCATTCACTGTAACGATATGCACTCCTTCACCTGCTAATGCATTTAAATAGGCAGGCAGCGTAGATACAAGGGTTTTACCCTCACCGGTTGCCATTTCGGAAATCTTCCCCTGGTGTAATACGGTACCACCAATTAACTGTACATCATAGTGCAGCATGTTCCAGGTGATGAGATTACCTCCGGCTGTCCAGCTATTTTTATAGATCGCAGTATCACCTTCAATGCGTATATAATCTTTCTTTACGCTGAGGTTGCGGTCATGATCTGTAACGGTAGAACCTAATTCGGTATTTTCTTTAAAACGACGAGCTGTTTCTTTTACTACTGCAAAAGCTTCCGGAAGTATTTCCTTGAGTATTTCTTCGATTTTTTTATCACGACCCTTTTTCAGGGCATCTACCTGTTGGTAAAAAGAATCTTTACCATTAATATCACTGAAGGGCAATTCATCCGCTTGCCTGGTTAGAGAAGCCATTTCGTCATCAATCTGTTGCATATGGCTTTTAATCCGTTGTTTGAATTCCTGCGTTTTTGCCCGCAACTGGTCATTACTGATGGATTGATAAGAGCTGAAATGCTTATTGATCTCCTGAACGATGGGCTCGATAATTTTTACGTCCTTTTCCGATTTACTGCCACCGATCAACTTGGAAAGAAATCCTAACATGAGCTATAGATATTGATTAGATATAAGTATGAATGGTTTACTGGTCAAAAAGGGTGCTACAATGGGTCAGCAGGCCAATTTGACAGGGAGGCAAAGGTAGGAAGAAAGTTGGGAGTTTGGAGTCGGGAGTTTGGAGTTTTAGCAGTTTAAAATTATAGACAATGACGCTGATAATGAAGGGTTTTGCATAAGCACACACTTTGATAAATTGAAGCATTCAGGATTACTTTATGAGGGACTAAAGTTTAAATAAAAAAAATCCCGCCTTTTGACAGCGGGATCAAATATATAGATTACGATAAGCTACAAACTATAAACCACAAACTTCTTTTACACCAACATCCTCAACGGCTCTTCCAGCAGCCCCTGCAATGTTTGCAAGAATGCGGATCCAGATGCACCATCCACCACTCTGTGATCGCAACTCAATGTTACTTTCATGATGTTTCCGATTTCAATCTTGCCATCTTTTACTACAGGTATTTGATTGATGGCACCCACCGCAAGTATACATGCATCCGGCGGATTGATGATTGCAGTGAATTCTTCAATTCCAAACATTCCGAGATTGGAAATCGTAAAAGTATTTCCTTCCCATTCATTTGGTTGTAACTTTTTATCCTTTGCTTTTTTCGCCAGTGTTTTTACTTCATCAGCTATTTGTGATAAAGATTTAGTATCCGCGAAACGAACCACTGGAACTAATAATCCTTCTTCAACCGCTACTGCCACACCGATACTTACATGATGATTGAAACGGATCTTATCACCCAACCAACTGCTATTTACTTTCGGGTGTTGCTTCAATGCAAGCGCGCATGCTTTCAGCACCATATCATTGAATGAAATCTTGATTGGACTAATATCATTCAGCTTCGCACGACTTTCTACCGCCTTATCCATATTAATAGCCATGGTAAGATAGAAATGCGGGGCACTGAATTTGCTTTCGGCTAGTCGCTTGGCAATTACTTTCCGCATTTGTGAAACCGGAACTTCATCAAAACTCACTTGTCCTGCCGGTGCCGCAGGAATGGCTCTTGGCGCCG
This sequence comes from Chitinophagaceae bacterium, assembly GCA_965279015.1. GTDB lineage: Bacteria > Bacteroidota > Bacteroidia > Chitinophagales > Chitinophagaceae > Endoryza. The sequence continues at coordinate 5,279,996 of OZ257130.1, read as the reverse complement.
CAGCTCCTCCACCGGTCGCTGCCGGGGCGGCGCTGGGTTTATAATTATCAATATCCGATTTTATGATTCTTCCTCCATCACCACTTCCCTGGATATTATGTATATCAATTCCTTTTTCAGCGGCTAATTTTTTAGCAAGCGGAGATGCTTTTACGCGTCCATTGCTAACACCATTTCCTGACGAGGAGCTTGCAACAGTTTGAGCAGATGAGGGTGCAGTTTGTTTTGACTCCTGACTCCCGACTCCTGACTCCTGACTTTTTCCTGCTCCCGACTCCGAACTCCCGACTCCAGACTTGGCCGCTGCTACTATGCTATTTACATCAACTTTTGCTTTATCACCAATTATACAAAGCAGACTATTTACAGCTACTTTATCACCTTTCTGCGCGCCGATATATAACAACTCGCCATCCTTATAACTTTCCAGTTCCATGGTGGCTTTATCGGTTTCAACATCCGCTAATAAATCACCCTTCTTCACTTTATCTCCTATTTTTTTATGCCATGCTGCAATAACTCCTTCGGTCATCGTATCACTTAATCGTGGCATTAATATTACTTCAGGTATAGTAGAAATATCCATCGATGGTGCAGTAGTGGTTGTCGCTGCTGTAGCAGCAGGTGCCGCCTGTTTTGCCGTGGCTGCTGACTCCGAACTCTTGACTCCTGACTCAGGACTCGCTCCGCCGCCTTTCAATAAACCACTGATATCTTCCCCGGCAGTACCAATAATCGCCAGCAAATCATTTACCTGGAGTTTCCCCCCATTAGGGGTACCGATATGAAGCAGTACACCGTCTTTATAACTTTCCAGTTCCATGGTAGCCTTATCAGTTTCTACCTCGGCTAGCAATTCACCCTTTTTAACCGGGTCGCCCACTTTTTTATGCCAGGCAGCGATGACACCCTCGGTCATCGTATCACTTAAGCGTGGCATTAATATCTGTTCAGCCATATAGCGATCAATAATTTTATGAAAGTATGATTGCCGTTGATCTATCGACCTCCGCCGCGGCGGGTTGCCAATAGCGAAGCAAGAGGCCGAAATTAAGGCAAAAAGGTGAATAGTGCGGAGACCGAAACGCTGATTCGGTAAAATTTATGGTACCGGCCGACAGATCGGGGGAATGAAGTTATTAACCTTGAATAAGAAGAGAATCTTGTTCGGCGTAAGCTTCAAAAAAGCTCAAAACTTTTTATATTTTGAGCCTTTATTTGATTAACACCCCAATCATGAACCAACTTTCATTTCCGTATCCACCGACACCATCTGATGTGGCCCCCTCCGTAACGGAATCCTCCGCTTCTTTCAAAAAGGAAGTATCGGGTGTGATGGGGTCAATCCTGCTTTTTTTCTTAGTATATCTCCTTCTCTTTATTCTCGCGGTCGGATTGGCTATTGCCTGTGTAGCGGGTGGTATTTTTATAATTTCTGTCATTCATAATCTTTGGATGATATTGGTGGGAGCCGGATTGATTGGGGTTGGAATTATGGTATTGATATTCCTGATAAAATTTTTATTCGCGGTATCTAAATTCGATCGTTCCGGTAGCATAGAAATCAAAGAAAAAGAACAACCGCAACTTTTTGCTTTTATACGGCAATTGACGAAAGACACGCAAACTCCATTTCCAAAAAAGATATACCTGTCGCCGGAAGTAAATGCCTGTGTATTTTATGATTCAAGTTTCTGGAGCATGTTTTTTCCAGTAAAGAAAAATTTGCAGATTGGACTCGGGTTAGTAAATGCACTTAACCTGAGTGAATTTAAAGCAGTAATGGCGCATGAATTTGGTCATTTCTCCCAACGTAGTATGAAGCTTGGTAGCTTTGTATACCAGGTAAATCGTATCATATACAATATGTTGTATGATAACAACAGCTACGGCGCTTTCCTTCGTTCGTGGGCCAGCATCAGTAGCACGTTTGCTTTTTTTGCAAACATCACCGTTCATATCATACAAGGTATTCAATGGGTGTTACAGAAAATGTACGGGGTAATTAACAAAAGTTATATGCGTTTATCGAGGGAAATGGAATTTCATGCCGATGCGGTAGCCGCCAGTGTTAGTGGTGGTAACAATTGTATTTCCGCCCTGCAGCGAATCGAGTTAGCGGATTCGGGATATAACCTGGTACTTCGTAAATACGATGAACTCTACAAAGAAAAAAAGCTGGGCAAAAATGCTTACCAGGATCACCGGGTGGTGCTTCATCAAATGGCACATACTTTCAAACTTTCGGTTCAAGACGAATTGCCAGTAGTGAGTCGCGAATTTCTAAACAGCAACAACCTGAGCCGGGTAAATTTCAAGGATCAATGGGCATCGCATCCCACTACTGAAGAGAGAGAAGCAAATTTGGAGAAGTTGGGGGTTTATTCGGCAGCCTCAGAAGAATCTGCATGGGTATTATTTTCCAATAAGGAAAAGTTGCAGGAGGAACTTACTGAAAAAATCTACCGGCATATTACTGTTGAAGGGAATGCTTCCAGAGTGGATAACAAAGAATTCGAAATTTTATACTTGCAGGACGAAGAACGTTTTTCGTTACCTGCGGAATACAAAGGGTATTATGATGCAAGGAACAGTGCTTTACTCGATGTGAACTCGGTGATTAACGATCCGTTACCTGCGGAAACTTTTGAGGCAGTTTTTAGCGCCGAACATATTTCACTTCCCAAAAAAATAAGCGCGCTTGAAAATGATGTCGAACTACTGAAGGCAATTGCCGCCAAACAGATCGATACAAAAAGTTTCGATTTTGACGGGGAGAAATATGAGCGTGATCGGGCAGAGGAAATCCGTGAGACCCTCGGGAAAGAACTGGCTGACCAAAAAATTGTACTCGAAGAGGTCGATAAGAAAGCATTCCTCTTTTTTTACAGGGCAGCGCTTGTTCATTCTGTTGAATCTGCGGAGGAACTTAAAACAGATTATGGCTCCTATTATCATCTCCGCAAAGAATCAGCAATTTTCCTGGAACATGTAAACAAAATGTTGGGTGCTTTACAGCCAATATTTGCGGGTGAGACGCAGGAAATTTTAACTATCAACGCGCAGATAGCTACGCTTAAAGAATCGCATGAAGTAAGTTTTAAAAAGTATTTACGTGAATGGATGGAGTTGGGTGTGTTTCGCGACCAGGTGGTGATGAAGGAAAAGATCGAAAAGTTTATTAGTTCGAATTACGTTTATTTTTCAGGAACCAGCTTCTTTGAAAATGAACTTTCGGAATTGAGTGAAATGGTACATGAAAGCTGGCAGCAAATACATAGTTTCTTATTTATACGGTTTAAGGCCATTCTCGAAAAACAATTAAAATATCACCCAATTCATCAATAATCAAGTTCCAGCCGGAGTCGATCTTTTAATTCCTTCACCAATGGGTATTGTTCCGCCATTTTCAGGAATTGATCCTTGGTGCTGAGTGGCTTTTCCGCGGGTTCTACTTCCTTATAATTGTCATCGATGATAATGGAATATTGAAGCGTCTTATTATTGAACGCCTGCTGGAAGTATTCATTCAGATTATTCCTTTCCTGGTCAATAAATTTTTGCTCTAGATTGTTATTGCAGATCACTACAAACGTATTTGCATCGATAATCTGCAGGCGGGCAATATCAAAACTTTGTGCGGCCGGGTTCTTTTTGTCGCGCAACTGTTGCGTATAATTTTTCCAGAGTTCCTGTAATTTTTCAAGGTTCAATGGAATGCTGTTTTCCAGTGGGCCATTTTGTTTTCCGGAAAACTGCTGACGAATATTTTGAAGCATTGATATTTTAGGCGATGCTGTAGTGGTGATAGCCTGATCATTTACAGCACCAGAAGTTGAATAGAGTTCAGGGTTTGTTTCAGAAACAACAATCTCTTGTTCAACTGTATTGTCAATAATCAGTTTAGCGGTGGCTTTTTCTTTAGCTTTTTTTGTGGAAACAGTGGAAGTTTCTTTTTCCGAAATTCCTATCGGGACAATTTTTCGAAAGGCAACTGGTTTAGCTTCTGCTACCCGTTTTTTTTTAATAAGGTTATCCTCGCCGGTACTCAGTTCAAGCGCTTGTTGCAGATAAGTAAGTTTAATAAGCGCCAGTTCTACATGCAGTCGCTTGTTTCGGGCAGCCTTATAATTGATTTCGGTTTCATTCAGGATATTCAACGCACTGATGAGCCAGGCAGCGGGAATCATTTTACCGGTACTGATATATTTCTCTTTAAAACTTTCTACCACTTCGAGGAGACCAGCCACTTTTTCATCTTTGCAAATTAGCAGGTTGCGGATGAATTCGGCAAAACCATTCAGCACCATATCTCCTTCAAACCCTTTCCGGTTAATATCATCATACAATAACAGCGCACCAGCCAGGTCCTGTTGCTGCATGCTATCCATCAGCTTAAAATAATAATCGGCATCCAGAATATTAAGATGCTCAAGCGTATTGGCATAATTCAACTCACCATTGGTGAAACTCACAATTTTATCCATGATGCTGAGTGCATCCCGCAAACAACCTTCACTCTTTTGTGCAATTACATGCAGGGCGGCTTTATCCGCTTTGATATCTTCTTTTTCGCAAATCTCCTGCAAGTGTTGCACGGTATCGTTGGTAGTAATGCGTTTGAAATCGAAAATCTGGCAACGACTTAATATAGTAGGAAGAATCTTATGTTTTTCTGTGGTAGCTAAAATAAAAATAGCATAGGAGGGTGGCTCTTCCAGGGTTTTCAAAAAAGCATTGAATGCCGAAGAACTGAGCATGTGAACCTCATCAATGATATATACTTTGTATTTACCTGCTTGCGGAGCAAATCGAACCTGGTCCACCAGCGAACGGATATCATCTACCGAGTTATTGCTGGCCGCATCCAGCTCATGAATATTCATGGATGTTCCTTCATTAAAAGAAACACAGGAATTGCATTTATTACAGGCTTCTCCTTCCTTGGTTTGTTTTTCGCAATTGATGGTTTTAGCAAGAATACGGGCACAGGTAGTTTTACCAACGCCTCTTGGACCACAAAATAAAAACGCGTGCGCCAATTGCTGGTGCCGGATGGCATTCTTCAAGGTAGTAGTAATATGAGATTGACCTACTACAGTATCAAATAATTGTGGTCGGTATTTTCTTGCAGAAACGATAAATTTATCCATAACTCCATCCCTTTCCGGGCATTGGTGATTCCCGGTTCATTTGTCTTGCAAGATAAGAAACACAACAGTTACCCACCCCAAAGAAATTTTGGCTGTTGATAAGTTTCCCCGGTCGCGATCAATTACAACGACTCAGTTTTTCACGGATGAGTAGCTGTTCAGAACGGGAGCTGGTGTATTGCAATGCCAGTTCGAAGTATTTTCGCGCTTCCGTTTTTTGATCCAGTTCAAGATGAACCTCACCCAGCGAAGCATAATAGAGATGATGGTTTTCTAATCCTTTAATTTCTTTCAGTTCGATAATTGCTTGTTGTTTGCTGATTGCATACGCGGAAGCAATTGCTTTATTCAACGCAACTACAGGGTTGGGTTTAAACTGGTATAACAATTCATACAAGTGATAAATACTTTTCCAATCGGTTTGTTCAAAGCTTGGCGCCGAAGCATGCAGGGAAGCGATGGCTGCTTCAAAATGATAATTGCTGGTTTCAAAAGGTTCTGCCGCCTGCTCGAGCAATTCAAACCCTTTGCGGATCAATGACCGGTTCCATAGACCGCGGTCCTGTTTCTTCAATAAAACGATATTACCATTATCATCCAATCTTGCAGCGAGACGGGATGCCTGGAAATGCATCAATGCGAGTAAGGCGTACGTGCGGGGAAATCGTGTAACCGGATGTTTGCTGAGCAGGTCACTCAATCGGATGGCCTCTTCGCAAAGATCTTCGCGAATCAATCGGTTGGGATGTGAAGAATTGTATCCTTCATTAAATAATAAATACAACGATTTTAATACAGCGTCTACTCTTTCCGGTAAATCATTAACCCCGGGAACCTCCAGTTCAATTTTTTCAGCTTTTATTTTTTCTTTGGCCCGGTAAATTCTTTTGCTGATTGTTTCATCACTGGTTAAAAAAGCACGTGCGATTTCCGATATGCTCAATCCACAAAGCGTTTTCAAAACCAGCGCCACCTGTGAATCTTCGGGAATGGATGGATGGCAACACGCAAATATCATTCTCAACTGGCTATCCTGTATTTCATTTTCGATAAACAAATTGGTAACAGTGGAAGAGAGAGAATATTCTGATTGAAGGAGATAAGCGTATTGCGGACTGATATCCCGGAATTTTTTTTCGCGCCGTAAATAATCGATGGCTTTGTTTTTCGCTACCCGGTATAACCAGGCGGAAGGATTATCTGGTACTGATCCATAACTCCATGTATTCATTGCCTGTAAAAGAGTATCCTGAACGATATCCTCTGCGGCTTCCAGATTTTTTAATCCAAGTAATCGGGACAGTACGGATATCATCTTTCCGGATTCGTGGCGGAAAAGATGTTCTATGAGTTGGTTGATATTGCTTGATGCTTGCATATAAATGTAAAATCTAAAATATAGAATGTAAAATGTAAAGTGGGAGCCCTCTTTACATTTTACATTTTGCGTTTTATGTTTTACATTTCTAACTTCATTACCTGACGCACCTGTATCTTACCCCCCTGGTCGTAGTCAGGGTAGTCATCGCACAAGGCAATAGCTTCGTTATAATCTTTGGCATTAATGATAAAATATCCGCCTACTATTTCTTTTCCTTCCGTATAAGGCCCGTCGGTAACAGATTTTTTGCCTGTGATTAATTTACCCCCTGGCAATAATGGTTCCCCACTAACATACTGGTCATTTTTTGAAAGTTTCTCAATCCAGGCCATCCATTTCCCCATATTCGCCTGCATGTCTTCCGGACTGGCGGCGGGATTCATCCCCCCCTGAAAAATAAGCATGAACTTTTCCATAACAATTGTTTTAATGCGTTTAAAATTGAGTGTTTGGATAGATGACGAACGAGGAAAGGGTTTTCGGACAAGTAGAAATATAAAATGTAAAATATAAAATGTAGAATGTAAAACTGCGTCCTGCCGATCATTAATAACTAAATGATTTTTAGGAAACTAATTTTACATTTTACATTCTATATTTTACATTCAACATTTAATTAACCGCTTTCTTCTCTCCTTTCAAATACTTATCCAAAAACTGCAATATCTGTCCATACCCCTTGATCTCATTTTCTTTCTTGATGAATCCATGTCCTTCATCCGGAAATACGGTGTACTCAACCGGCACTCCGTTCTTTTTAACCGTTGCTACCACTTCATCACTCTCTATTTGCAATACGCGTGGATCGTTAGCACCCTGCAATACCAATAGAGGTTTGGTGATATTGGAGGCATGCAGTAAGGGTGAATATTGTTTCAGTCGAACGGTATCAGCTGTAGTAGGATCACCGATCTCTTCGTATAAAGCATTCTTGAAAGATTCCCAATACGGTGGAATTTCTTTTAATGTTCTCAACCAGTTGGCAACACCAAAAAGATCTACCCCAACTTTAAACTCATCGGGTTGAAACGACAAGGCTGCGAGAGTCATATATCCGCCATAAGAACCACCGATGATTCCGATCTTAGTAGAATCGATATAAGGCAATGAAGCGAGATAATTCTTCCCCCATACACAATCTTTCAAGTCCTTATCTCCATGATTGCGATTGTCCATTTTAAAAAAAGTTTTTCCGTATCCACTGCTGCCACGGTTGTTTACAGCAAGAATGGCATAACCGTGATTCACGAGGTATTGCATTAGTGAAAAATATCCGGTTCCCGATTGTCCACCCGGACCGCCATGTACCCAAACCAATGCGGGCACTTTATTGGTTGCGCTGGCCTGATGGGGTCTATAATAAATAGCTGGAATTTCCAAACCATCAAAAGATTTATAACGGACGATTTCTGCAGATACCAAATCATTGCCATCCATTTCCGGGTTAAGGGTATTGGTTAATTTCTTCAGCGATTTGCTGCCAAAGTCGTACACAAAAATATTGTTAGGGGATTTACCATCACCGATACTGAGCCGCATTTTGTTTTCACTTCGGGCGATATTTACTCCTTGTACATCACCAGCTTCAATTTTTGGAAAGTCAACAGGCTGTCCGGTCTTATGATCAAAAATATATATCTTGTTACTTCCATCTTCGTTTACACCAATTACCCGGTATTTCTCATTATAAGATAATGACATATACATCACGTCCCAATTGGTGCTAAAGAGTTTTTCTTTGGCGCCGCTTGCCACATCATATTTAACAATATACTGGTATTCCCCTCCTTCATCTGTTGTGTAATAGAAAGTATTATTATCGGTAGAAAATTGCAAAGGGCCATTGCTGGCTTCTACACTATCGGAATTTATTTTTTTGGTTTGCTTTGTTTGTTGATCTACCAGGAAAATATGTGTGGATGAAGTAGTAACCGGTTGTATTAAGACGAGGTAGCGTTCATTATCGGAGATGGCGCCCACATCAAAGCCCTTATCATTTTTATATATCATGCGGGCGGTCCAGGTAGCGGTATCCATTTTGTAGAGATCAAAAAAGCGGGGATCTCTTTTATTCGAACTGTAGAATAGAGATTTATTATCGCGGCTCCAGCCATAGAAATTCGCCTTCTCTTTTTCGCCATAAGTCAGATCCTTTACGGAACCATCCGTTTTCAGCAGGAAAAGATGATCGTTTTCATTTCCGCCTTTATCGGAACTATATATGATATTCAGTGTACCTGGCACATAGCTGTTTCCAAAAATGGATTCTTTGGTGGAAGTGGTTAGCGCCTTTTTTTGCCCGCTGGCAATATCAATTTCGTAAGTGTTATAAATGCCACTTTCATTACTCGTGATCAGTAATTTATTTTCATCTGAAGAAAAAGAGCCCCCAAAGGCATTGGTGCTTTTGTAAAATTGTTCAATCGTGTATTGTTTTACTTCACGGGCAACAGGTTCCGTTTTGGTATCCGCGTTGTTACAAGCAGCGATAAGCAGTACTAATAAAATGAATGGGAAGATTCGTTTCATACATGTTTTTTTGATTATAAAAATGTTGGGAGAGATCAGTTTGGATTTTTGCCGGCATCGACTTCGGCAAGCCTACGGCAACCGAAGGGAAGGCGTGAAGACGGTAATTAGTTATGTTTGAAATCAAGACTTACCGCCTTCCCGGCTTACCGGCAATTTTTTGAAACTGAGGTACTAGCGGGTATGGAAAAGAAAGATAGGAAATTAAGCGTGGTGCAAAAATGAAATTTTAGCAAGCGGTAATGAACTTAAATAAGAAAGGGCCACTTTCGCGACCCTTTCGGGATATAAACGGTAAGCACATTAAGAGTTACGCAGAAAAGGGTTTTTCGGTTTGTCGGGGACAACAAAAATGTAAAATATTGAATCTAAAATGTAAAATTTAAAACTTGTTCCGATTAGGCCTTCCGCTAATAATCATGCAGTTGCCCGCATTTTACATTTTAGATTTTTTATTCTTCATTTTACATTTCTTTCCTCCCGCTCCCTTACCTTTGCGGCCGAATTAAATGACTCTTCTAAATATACTTTATGGCTAACGTTGGAAAGATCAAACAGATCATTGGTGCGGTAGTGGATGTGCAGTTTGAAGGTAAGCTCCCGGAAATTTATAATGCATTGGAACTGAAGCGCCCCAACGGCGATTTGTTGATACTTGAAACACAGCAGCATCTCGGTGAGGATAGTGTTAGAACCATCGCGATGGACGGTACAGAAGGTCTTGTAAGAGGAATGGTAGTTACAGATACTGGTAAAGCAATTGCCATGCCTACCGGTGAAGCGATCAAGGGCCGACTTTTCAATGTAACTGGCGACGCTATCGACGGGTTACCCCAGGTTTCAAAGGAAAATGGTCGTGCAATTCACGCCAAACCACCTGCTTTCGAACACTTGAGCACAGCTTCTGAAGTATTATTTACCGGTATTAAAGTTATCGACCTGATTGAGCCTTATGCAAAGGGTGGTAAAATTGGATTGTTCGGTGGTGCCGGAGTAGGTAAAACAGTATTGATCCAGGAACTTATTAATAATATCGCGAAAGCATATGCTGGTGTGTCAGTATTTGCGGGTGTGGGAGAAAGAACCCGTGAAGGAAACGATCTGATGCGAGAGATGATTGAAGCCGGCATCATGAAATATGGAGATGCATTTAAGCACAGTATGGAAAATGGGGGTTGGGATTTGAGTAAAGTGGATATGAATGAGCTGAAAGAATCGAAAGCTACTTTCGTATTTGGTCAAATGAATGAACCTCCCGGAGCCCGTGCCCGTGTTGCATTGAGTGGTCTTACCATCGCTGAATACTATCGTGATGGAGATGGACAAGGAAAAGGAAAAGACATTCTCTTCTTCGTAGATAATATCTTCCGTTTTACACAAGCTGGTTCTGAAGTATCGGCCCTATTAGGACGGATGCCATCGGCGGTGGGTTATCAACCAACGCTCGCAACTGAAATGGGTGTGATGCAGGAACGTATCACGTCTACCAAGAATGGTTCAATTACATCCGTGCAAGCGGTGTATGTACCGGCGGATGACTTAACGGATCCGGCACCGGCTACTACGTTCGCTCACCTCGACGCGACAACCGTATTGAGCCGTAAAATTGCAGACTTAGGTATTTACCCTGCGGTGGATCCGCTGGATTCAACTTCCCGTATCTTAACCGTACAGGTAGTAGGAGAAGCGCACTATGCGTGCGCGAACCGGGTAAAACTGATCTTACAACGATATAAAGAATTGCAGGATATCATTGCGATTCTTGGATTGGATGAATTGAGCGATGAAGATAAAATGACGGTACAGCGTGCACGTAAAGTACAACGTTTCTTATCTCAACCCTTCCACGTAGCCGAAGCCTTCACTGGTTTGAAAGGGGTGTTGGTTCCAATTGAAGAAACCATTCGCGGATTCAATATGATCATGGACGGAGAAGTGGATGAATATCCGGAAGCTTCTTTCAACCTGGTAGGTTCTATTGACGACGCGATTGAGAAGGGTAAGAAGTTGATGGCACAGGCTCAGGGTTAATTGAGTTTGTAGTTTGTGGTTTGTAGTTCGAACCACAAACCACAAACTACAAACTACAAACTAGAAACATGAATCTTGAAATATTAACACCAGAAAGAAAACTCTTCAGCGATGAAGTCTATGGCGTTCAACTACCGGGTATCACCGGATTATTTGAAGTTCTGGAAAAACACGCGCCGCTGGTAAGCGCATTGAAAGCGGGTAGAGTAAAAGTGCTGAAAGATAAAAATAACCATCTCGCTTTTTTTGAAGTTCAAAGTGGATTTGTAGAAGTTTTAAATAATAGGGTAACGGTGCTTGTGGAAGGAGCCAGTTTAATAGAAAAATAATTAGTCTGATTGAGAGACCGGTTTAAGAGAGGTACCTGTGAAGAGTAACAACCCTGAGTCTGCCGAAGGGCTGAACTTGCCAAAGGGTGTAGTCCTGGTTAAAGATTAGGACGGTCCATCATCCGAGAAAAATTTAGTTAGTTTTGGAGCCCCGGTAATGCCGGGGTTTACTTTTTTGTGACACGAATAGGAACGAATGAGGACCACGAATTAGCCCGAATAATAGTCATTGATTAATAAGAGAAAATAATCTTCCCTAAAAGTATTAATAAATATCAGACATCGCTTGTAGCTTGCAGCTAACAGCTAATAGCTTACACCTAACAGCTACTCCATGCGTCTCACCCAACCATTAATACACCGGATAGCTATCTCAGCATTCTTTTTCTGCTGTGGTTGCACATTTGCTACCTGGGCGGCGCGGATCCCTTCTATCAAAGAAAAATTTGATTTCAATGAAGCGCAATTGGGTGCGGTATTATTTATGTTACCATTGGGGGCAATGGTGGGATTGCCTTTTGCAGGTTGGTCGGTATCGCATTTTGGAAGTCGCTTTATGACTTTTCTTTCAGCAATACTCTATATCATTTTATTATTGGCGATTGGTTATAGCCCATCTGTATTTATTTTATCTATTGTTTTATTTCTATTTGGATTCTGGGGAGATGTACTGAACATTGCAATGAATACACAGGCGATCCTGGTGCAGAAAGAGATGTATACAAAACCTTTGATGTCTTCTTTTCATGGAATGTGGAGTGTTGGAGCGATGGTTGGTGCTTCTTTGGGGGGTGTGTTGATGAAGGCGGAGCTGAGCACTATCCAGCATTTTTGGTCCGTATCAGTGTTCATTGTGGTGATCGCTATCTTTTTTTTATTTCATCTTATAAAAAAGGATACCCCGATAAGCAAGGATCAGAAATTATTCGCATGGCCCGATAAGACCTTGTTGTTGCTTGGCGCTATTTGTTTTTGCTGTGCACTTTGCGAAGGCGCCATGGCCGATTGGAGCTCGCTTTATTATAAGCAGGTAACACAGAATCCGAACCGTGTTAGTACTACCGGTTATACTGCATTCGCATTGATGATGGCGATTGGTAGATTAATTGGCGATAAGCTCACTGCCAGGTTGGGATACAAAGGAATTTTGATGTTGGATAGTTTATTGATAGCAACAGGCCTGGGACTTGCTATCGGTTTTCAACACCCGATCACTGTAATCATCGGTTTTGGATTAGTAGGTTTTGGAGTAGCGACAATTATCCCTATTGTATATTCACTCTCAGGAAGAACAAAGACGATGGCAACGAGTACTGCGTTGGCCGCGGTAAGTACTGTTGGGTTTACCGGATTTCTGATTGGTCCACCGATTATTGGTTTTGTGGCGCATGAAATTGGATTGCGTTGGGCATTAAGTCTTGTATTGTTATTAGGATTGGTGATTTTGGTTTTGGGAAGAAAAGTCAGAGCATGAAAAGCCTTTGGTTCCGAACCTTTCAAAGGTTCGGAACCAAAGGCTTATTTAAATTAATGTTTTTCAAATCTTGTGGCTTTTTCGGGATCCGCGAATTGTTGAAGCTTTACTCCATTAGCAGTGAGGGTATGCCCTGCGTTGTGAAGAAACCAGCCCGGTTTTTCCGCGCTTTCAATAGCGTACGTTTTATTACCGTTTTGTTTGGGCATTGAATGAAGGTAAAATAGCCAACCGTCACTGGTAGAGGGTGGGGTAACGCCATAATGTGTTCCGAGATACCATTCCGGATCACCAAAAGGCGTGTTGGTTTTACCAATAATCCATCTTGTTTTCTTATCGGTAACAAGATGAAAACTATAGACAGTCTTTCCGTTTTTTTGCCCTTCCGACCTAACCTCCCAGTTACAGTCTTTCTCGTTTGCGAGCGCATTCATGCTATATGTTTTTTCCACATTGTTTCGGTTGATGACGATCCCTACTTGATGCAGGTATTTATAAGTAGTAGGATCGTGATCAATTGTGAGTACCCAGTTTTGGGGCCAGCTTTCAGACGTGAGCGAGGGCGGGGCAGTTGAATTGTCGTTATTTTTTGAGCAACCAGTAAAAAAAATTACATATACAGGAATTGCCAATACCGATAAGATCTTTTTCATAATAAGCCAGTTTGTTATTTCAATAAATAAGGTTATTGACACAGAGGTAAGACCAAACTGGTAAAGGAAGTAAAGTGATTATCGAACGGTGAGAGTGAATGAGGAAATGGTATACACTTCAAAAGATGCGGAGACGATGTTAGATATGGTCTGACGGTCTCCGTCTGACCATATCTAACTTATAGACTGCAAATTTTTTCTTGAAAAGTGAGATGACTTGGTTCGAAACGGTCAGACGGGGACCGTCAGACCGGAGTCTCTAAAAGCGGCAGAGGGCGTACTTCAAACCTAAAATTAATTTAACTGCGGATCAATTGGATAGTTTACCAATTGCTCATAATCACCACCCAGGAGTTTCAGTGATTCTTTCCATATTTCATCCGCATCTTTATGAAAGACCACTTTTCGGTCGGCTTCTACCGTGAGCCATGATTTTTCTTTTAGTTCGTTCGATAGTTGTCCATCACTCCAACCACTGTATCCGATGAAGAACCGGATCTTGTTTACGTCGATGCTTCCTTCCTGTAGTAATTGAATAGCGGTTTCAAAATCGCCGCCCCAATAAATACCTTTCTGTACTTCATGACTGCCTGGAATCTTATCTGGGTATTGATGAAGGAAATGAATGGTATCCATCTGAACCGGGCCCCCATAAAAAACAGGTAATTTCAGTTCATCCATATCATTCATGAGTTCGTTCAACGTGTGTTCATAATGCCGGTTTATCACGAAGCCAAAGCTTCCCTCCGTTTGGTGATCGCAGATCAATACCACGGTGCGCATAAAATTGGGGTCCTTCAAAAAAGGCTCCGCGATTAATAATATTCCAGGAGCAGGTTCAATCATATTTCTAAATTAAGGCATAAATCGATACGGCAAAAAAACCGTTAAAGCTACTACCCCAGACAGACCATCGGGCCTGAATTCCTGCTGCTTTATGGGCATTGATTAGTAGTGTCTCAGTTTGAAGTTTTGTCCCACTAAGCCACGAAGTTCACTAAGAACAACCTTTTGTGGCTTAGTGTCTTTGTGGGAAACCGAGACGCTACCGATTGTTTCGGTAAATCTTAGTTAAATTGAATTATGGTAAATTAGCATAAAATGAGTTTAACTACCCATTCATTACTTTTGCCATCACCGCTATAGAGTGGGAACCAGGGCACCTGCTGAATGAAGCTAAAAAGACGCTGTGACAGGTATCAATAAGCAGGTAAATATGGGTCGAATAAAACACTACATACCGTTGAAAAAGCTTTTTCCTGTTATTATTGTACTTATCACCCTATCACTGATAGGTACTATCTATATACAGTACAACTGGTTGCGCATCATGTTGGCCGACAGGCAGGAAGAGTTTTCCTGGAAAGTAGTAAACGGTGTATTGGAAGTAAGTGAACAGTTGGTACAACAGAAGGGTTCTCTCCCCTCCCTTAAATCTTACCGTACTAAACCAGGCTTTAGTTTTCCATCGGAGCAGATACAATCTGAGCTGATGAAACCCAGCGGGGTGGCACAGAAATTCACAGAGTTTGAAGTGGCTGAAAAATTAAGGCAGGCATTTAATAACCAGGGTTTGCCTAAACTGGAATACGAATTCGCCATTATCAATACCAACCTGCTTCGCTATGAAATGAAGACAAAGAATTATGAACAGAAGCTGGCAGAGAATAAAGCGGATTCTACCCGTAACCTCATGACCTATTATCCATTGCAACCTGCTAGTGGTACCGATTGGGAAAATCTTACTCCCGATGAGGAACTGAGTGTTATCGTTCCCAATATTAAAAGGATTGTATTAACCCAGATGCGGTGGATGATCATCGGCGCTATATTCTTTACACTGATGATTATCGCGGCTTTCTATGTAACAGTATATGCATTGCTTCGTCAGAAAAAACTGAGTGAGATCAAAAATGATTTCATCAATAACATGACGCATGAATTCAAAACACCACTGGCTACCATTTCACTGGCAGTTGACGCGCTGAAAAATGAAAAGGTGATCAATGATTCCACTAAAATGGATTATTTCAGAAGTATCATCAAAGAAGAAAATATACGGATGAACAAGCATGTGGAAACTATTCTGCAGGCAGCGGTATCCGATAGAGACAATGTGCAATTAACACGTCGTCCCCTTCATGTGCACGAACTCATGGAGGATATTATTGATAACCATCAATTGCAGATGGAAGAAAAGAATGGTCATGCTGAATTACAACTCAACGCCAAGCAAGATTTGGTGGAAGCGGATCCCGTGCATTTCCGGAACATGCTCTCGAACCTGGTTGACAACGCGATTAAATATTCAAACAACAATCTTCTTATTAAAGTTTCTACACAAAGCACCAATAAGAATCTTCAGATAAAAGTGGAAGACAATGGTATCGGGATGAGTAAGGAAACGGTAAAGCGCATCTTCGAAAAATTTTACCGGGCCCATACCGGTAACCTGCATAATGTAAAAGGGTTTGGGTTGGGGTTGAGTTATGTAAAGGCGATGGTTGATGCGCATGGTGGAAAAATCAAAGTAGACAGTATTCCTGGAAAAGGATCTGTATTTACGCTGGAAGTACCCCTGATAAAAGATAGACTTAATGGCGCTGCAACAAACATCCATCGCCATAGCTGAGGAATCGATAATCATTTTCAAGCGCGTACTCATATACTTTTCTCCAATCTTCCCCGATAAAAGCGGCTACTAATAACAATAAAGTGGATTGAGGCTGATGAAAATTAGTGATCAATGCGTCCACTATTCTGAAATTATACCCGGGTACAATCAATAACTGAGTAGTAGTGATCAACCGCTCTTTTTTCTCATTCTTCATTTTGTTCTCTAACGCGTTCAATGCTTGAGTTACCGTAATATCATCTGAATTCAATTCATAGGGATCCCATTGTTGCACATACAACTCCCTTAAAGAGCGGTCGGTGTATATAATGGATTTCACTCCCAGCCAATATAAACTTTCCAATGTACGGAGAGAAGTGGTGCCAACAGCCGTTATATATTTCCCCACATTCTCGATAATAGATTTTATAGTTTCTAAAGAAACGTCTATAAATTCGGCATGCATCTCATGTGTTTCCATAGTGGCTGCTTTCACCGGTTTAAATGTTCCTGCACCCACATGAAGCGTTACAAAGTCTGTAGTTATTTTTTTCTCCCGCAATGCGGTAAAAATTTCAGTGGTAAAATGTAAGCCGGCAGTTGGGGCAGCCACGGAGCCATCGGTTGCCGCATAAATTGTTTGGTATCTTTCCGCATCTTCCGCTACAGCTTCTCTTTTTATATAAGGCGGTAACGGCATTACTCCAGCGGTATGTAAAAGTTCCGCGAAACTTAGTTCCGGTGATGACCAGCTTAATTCAACCGAAAAACTATCATTGACCTTTTCAAGATATTTTGCCTGGAGAATTATTTCCTGTTGGAGGTGCTGGATCTTTTTTTCCAGGATCTGTCCATGTTTCCATTTGGAAGCGCCTCCAATCAGGCACCTCCATTTTACCGATTGCCGCTGAAGCATGGCCGTTGTAATATCAGGGTATTGCTGGTGTGGCTCTAAACAAAATATTTCAATAGTAGCCCCGGATGTTTTTTTAAATAATATCCGCGCTTCTACAACTTTGGTATTATTAAAAACAAGTAAAGATTGCTCGGGAAGATATTTATGAATATGCTGATAGCGATCAGTAGAAATTTCCCCATTGCTGTATACTAATAATTTAGATTGATCCCGTTGCACTAGAGGATGATGAGCAATACGCTCCAGGGGTAAGCTATAAGTATAATCTAAGATTGATAATTTCTTCGGATGCATCTTACGTTTATTATTGTGCAAGATGATTTTTAAAATTGTACTTCATTCGCGCTCATTCGTTTTAATTCGTATTTATTCGCGTTAAATTCTTTTGGCTACAGGAACCACTAATTTTAATCCACTCCACTGTTCACTCACCGCGCACACCTTTATATCTACCAGGTTATTTCTCAATGCATAATTGCGAATCACATCTTCAGTAATATCTGTTTCTTTCTTCGCCGATTTTTTATACCAGCTTACCCAGATTACAATCTTTGGGTTCTTTTTTATTATTGGTAACAATTCTTTCATCTTCTTCTCAAACAAATCGTTTTTCACTGTAAACAAATGAACAAGATCCGGTATCTCTTTGCCCTTACACAATTGCTCACTCACATCTACCTGCAATAATTCAGCATAATCCGCTGGCGCATTGATCAGCATAATTTTCATTATTGGTGTAATTCCTAATTTCTTCAGTAAGGGGGTACCGGAATAACCTGCTGTTGCCATTTTTCGATTTTTTAAGAGTTGAAAAAGCCAGGTTCACAGTCTATGCACAGTAATCCACATGAAATGCACATAACTATTTGGATTCCTATGAGAAATATAAGCTGAAACTCTTACCAGTACTAACTATCGGGCAAATAAAGAGTTGTGGAAAAAATAAAACTTCCAGAATTTGGTTATTCAGTGGGAAAAAGTGTTATTTTGTGTCTATTAGTGAAAAAATTGAATCAAAATCCTGCAAATGATTGGTTTTCTGGGCGAATACGAGGCAACCTTGGACGCCAAGGGTCGCTTTCTTCTGCCGGTTGGCTTTAAAAAGCAACTGTCGGAGGAATCCGGTAGCCAGTTTGTGATCAGCAGGGGATTTGAAAAATGCCTGACCCTGTATCCGATCAAAAACTGGGAGCCTATATTTTCTGAGCTCAGCAAACTGAATGATTTTGATCCAAAAGTACGCGAATTCAGAAGATATTTTTTGAACGGAGCTACTACGGTTGAGTTGGATACAGCGAGTCGATTATTGGTACCGCCAAATTTGAAGGAACATGCCAGTTTGGAGAAAGACATTGTGTTGGTGGCGGCCATGAACAAAATAGAGATATGGGATAAAAATAAGTACCAGCAGTTCTTTGAATCTTTTTCACCGGAGTCGTTCAGCCAATTGGCGCAACAGGTAATGACCGGTGGTAACAACGCTCAACCATAAAAATATGAGTGAGCCTGTATACCATGTACCGGTTTTACTGCAGGAAGTGATTGAAGGGTTGAATATCCGTCCGCAAGGGGTGTATGTGGATTGCACCTTTGGTGGAGGCGGACATTCAAAAGAAATTTTAGCCCGATTGGATGAACAGGGAAAACTGATTGTATTCGACCAGGACGCAGATGCGCGAAAGAATGTACCCGAAGATGATCGAGTAATTTTTGTACCGCATAATTTTCGTCACCTCCAACGTTTTTTGCGATTGCATAAAGCGAATACGGTAGATGGAATTCTTGCCGACCTGGGCGTAAGCAGTCACCAGTTTGATGAAGCCGGCAGAGGTTTTTCAACACGTTTCGATGGCGACCTTGATATGCGTATGGACAAAAGACAGGAGTTAACAGCTCATACGGTAATAACCACTTATAGCGAACAGCAATTGCATAAGTTGTTTGAACAGTATGGAGAAGTAACGAACTCTAAAACACTTGCCCGTACCATCGTTCAGGTTCGCGGAACAGTATCTATGAAGACTATTGCCAATTTCAAACAAGCGCTCCATTCTGTAGTGAAAGGGAATCCCAACAGGTACTTTGCACAGGTTTTTCAGGCATTGAGGATTGAAGTAAACGATGAGCTGGGAGCTTTAAAGGAATTGTTACAACAAACTCCCGCGGTTTTAAAGCCAGGCGGACGGGTGGCTATCATTACGTTTCACTCGCTGGAAGACAGACTGGTTAAGAATTTTTTCAAGAAAGGGAGCTTTGAAGAGGAAGAACAAACGGATCCTTTTGGTCAATCAACTTCTACACACCTATTTACTGTGGTTACAAAGAAACCGGTAGTTCCAACGGAAAAGGAATTGCATGCAAACCCGCGTAGCCGGAGCGCAAAGCTGCGGATTGCGGAGAAGAAGAGTTTGTAGTTTATCGTTTGTGGTTTTTCGTTGTTGAAATTCGAAGGGTCATGATTAAATGCATCATGCATTTAATTCGAGGGATACACCTAAAGAACGAAAAACCATAAACAAAAAAAACGAGAAACAAAAAATAGTGAACGAGGAAAAAGAAATAAACAAATCGAAAGAAACCAAACGTGGTTGGCGCCGCCGATTCAACTATCGCTGGATCGTTCGCAACGTACCGTTCTTTCTTTTCCTCTCCTTGCTGGCAGTCATATACATCTATAATGGACACAATGCTGATAAAACCATCCGCAATATCAATAAAGTGAGTAAGCAATTAAAAGAATTGCAATACGAATATAAAACACTGAAAAGTGAAGTGATGTTCCGGAGCAAGCAAACAGAACTGGCGAAGACCGTTGCGCCTTTTGGATTAAAGGAATTAATGAAACCACCGGTTGTGCTGAATGACTCGGTAACAAAAAACTAAACTTTCCATCAGTAAAAAACATGGAAGTTAAAAAAGACATACTGTGGCGCGTGTACCTGTGCTTCCTGGGCATTGTATTGTTTGCGTTGCTAATAGTGGGAAGAGCGGCATATATCCAACAGGTAGAAGGTCCCGAATGGAGAGCCATGGCAAGGGAACAACAACATAAAGAAGTGGAGATAGATGCGGAGCGGGGAACTATTTATAGTGAAGAGGGGAATATGCTCAGCACATCGGTTCCTTATTTTGATATCTATATTGATTTCGCTGCGGATGGATTGAGGGCAAAAGGCGGGAAAATTTTTAAAGACAACGTTGACACACTCTCTCTTAAGCTGGCGGCATTTTATAAAGACAAAAGCAGTAAGGAATATAAAAAACAGTTGCAACAGGGCTATGCTAAAAAGAACCGGTATTTCTTATTGAGAAAAAATATCCCTTTTAAAGAATATAAAGTATTGCGCACATTTCCCTTATTGAAAATGGATCCTAATAAAGGTGGATTTATTGCTGAGGTAAAAAGCAAGAGACTTACCCCATATGGCTTACTCGCTAATCGCACGATTGGATTATCGAGGGAATTTGTGGACCAGCAGGGAGCAATCAAAACTATGAATGTGGGACTTGAATATACGTATGACAGTGTATTGAAAGGCGAAAAAGGGAAAAGAGTGGTTCGTAAAATATCACCGGGTGTATTTGTTCCTATTGAAGGATCTGAAATTGATCCCGAAAACGGGAAAGATATTATCACTACGATTAATGTGAACATGCAGGACATAGCGGAAAACGCTTTGTTGAAAGTATTGATGGAGAATGAATGTGAATACGGAACGGCCATCGTAATGGAAGTACAAACGGGAAAAATCAAGGCAATGGCCAATCTGGGAAGAAGAACCGATGGAAGTTATTGGGAAGATCTGAACTACGCGATTCGTGTGTCTGAACCAGGGTCCACCTTCAAACTGGCAACGATGCTGGCCCTGTTGGAAGACAAACATGTATCTCTTGATAACCGGGTTAACCTGGAAGATGGAAAATGGATGGTAAAGGGTCGCACCGTTTATGATAGTGAAAAACATAAAGAGAATGATGTTACGGTGAAGCAGGCTTTCGAAGAGAGTTCAAATGTGGGAATGGCTAAACTGGCGATGAGTTATTATGCCAATAACCCCATGCAGTTTGTGGAGCATCTGCGCAAACTTCGATTCCACGAAAACTGTGGAATTGATCTGAAGGGTCAGGGTTTTCCAGTGGTGAAAACTCCTAAATCAAAAACATGGAGCGCTACCTCATTACCCTGGATGAGTTTCGGATACGAAATATTGATAAGTCCATTGCAAACGCTTGTACTGTATAACGCGGTTGCTAATAATGGTGCCATGATGAAGCCCTACCTGGTAAACGAAGTACAGAAAAGCGGACTAGTTATATCATCCTTCCAGCCTCAGGTAACCGAAGAAAAGATTGCTTCCGAAAAAACGATAAGGTTGTTGCAGGAGTGTCTCAATGGGGTATGTCAGAATGAAGAAGGAACAGGATATGATTTATTTAAAGGAGCCCCGTATACAGTGGCTGGCAAAACGGGTACCGCTTTGATGGCAAATGGCAACCGGGGATATGCCGATCATATTTATCAATCCTCCTTTGCCGGATATTTTCCATCGAACGAACCCAAATACAGTTGCATCGTTGTTATCCGAAACAAACCATTCGCAAAAAAATATTACGGGGCCGCTATAGCCGGACCGGTTTTTAAAGAAATAGCCGACAAACTCTATGCGCTGGAAATAAATAAAAGTGAAATACCATCCGATATCACGGGAAGAAAAGATAGCAGTACTTATATCTATGCGGGTGCAATAAGCGACATGAAAGAGATCCTTTCGATGGTGAACTGGAAGTTTATGGATTCCACTTCAACTGAAGAGTGGGGAAGGATTTATGCAATGAACAGTCAACCGGTAATGAGAGCCCAGCCCATCACACAAAAAAGAATGCCGGATGTGCGTGGCATGGGATTGAAAGATGCATTGTATTTACTGGAGAATATGCAGGTGAAAGTAGTTGCGAATGGAAGAGGTAAGGTAAGGCAACAAAGTATTGAACCGGGATTAACGATCGATAAAAAATCGGCGGTCATCCTTGAACTAAACTAAAACAATCATCCGGGAACAGGGGCATATGGCTTTATTGCAGGACATACTATATAAAGCAGGCATCCGATCAGTAACCGGAAGAACGGATGTGGAAGTAAAGGATGTTCAAACGGATTCAAGAAAAATAACCGACGGTTCTGTGTTTATAGCGATTAGAGGAGTAAATGTGGACGGTCATCAGTTCATTGAAAAATGTGTAGCAAATGGAGCCATTGCAGTTGTAGCGGAACAGCTTCCGGTGGTTTTAAAAGAAGGAGTCACGTATGTGCAGGTTGAGAACAGTGGTATTGCAGCAGGATTTATAGCGCATAATTTTTACGGACAGCCTTCCGAAAAAATGAAGCTGGTAGGTGTAACAGGAACGAATGGCAAAACAACCATTGCTACTTTATTATATAAGCTCTTTACAGCGCTGGGATATCAATGCGGTTTACTGAGTACTGTACAGAATAGAGTGGGAGAGAAAGTAATTGAAGCAACACATACTACCCCCGACCAGGTTAGTATTAACGCTTTACTCAAAGAAATGGTAGATACGGGATGTACGCATGTATTCATGGAAAGTAGTTCGCATGCTATTCACCAACACCGGATAGCGGGATTAAAATTCGCGGGTGGCATTTTCAGTAATATCACGCACGATCATCTCGATTATCATAAAACATTTGACGAGTACATAAAAGTTAAGAAATCGTTCTTTGATACGTTGGGAATAACGGCCTTCGCAATTTCAAATGCAGATGACAAACGCGGTGTGGTGATGTTGCAGAATTCAGTGGCACATCGCTACCTGTACAGCCTGCGTACGATGGCCGATTTCAAAGGAAAGATCCTGGAGAATAGTTTAACCGGATTAGTGATGACGGTAAACGACCAGGAAGTTCATTTCCGGTTAATTGGCGAATTCAACGCGTATAACCTGTTGGCTGTATATGGTGCCGCCATTTGTTTGGGAGAAGATAAGCAGGAAGTGTTGCGTTGCTTAAGCATATTAACAGGAGCAGAGGGTCGATTCGATTATATCATTTCCAAAGGCGAGCGGGTGATTGGTATCGTTGATTACGCGCACACACCTGATGCTTTGTTGAATGTGCTTGCTACGATAAGGAATTTGCGAAAAGGACATGAACAGGTTATTACAGTAGTAGGATGTGGTGGCGACCGGGATAAAACGAAACGACCGATTATGGCAGAAGTAGCGGCAGAGCACAGTGACCGGGTAATTCTTACTTCAGATAATCCAAGAAGTGAAGATCCCGCGCAGATACTGAGAGATATGGAAGCAGGATTGAATACAGCGGCAAAACGGAAAACGATATCGATAGCAGACAGGAAAGAAGCGATCAAAACCGCGGTGAGTTTTAGCAAGACAGATGATATTGTTCTGATCGCGGGTAAGGGACACGAAAAATACCAGGATATAAAAGGAGTGAAATATCCTTTTGATGATAAAGAGATTTTGATGGAGATGTTGGAGATGCTCGGGAAATGATCAACGTGAGACGTGAATGGTGAGTCGTGAGTGGCTCACCGATTATCTGGAAGTCAGTATTATCAGGGACTTTCTCACGACTCACGATTCACGATTAAAGACTAAGTGACAGATCCGCAGGGACCTCTCACGACTCACCACTCACCATTCACGCAATAACTCGGACGGTTATACATACACTAAGAGCTAAACAAAGAGAGAAGGGGACAAGAAGAACAGAAACAGCTACACCACAAAAAGAAACGGAATTCTCTTTCTCTCTTTAACTCTTAGTAATCAAACCAACGCCAACATGCTGTATCACCTCACAGAATGGTTAGAAGGAATAGGAATGAAATTTCCGGGCAGCGCTTTGTTCGGTTTCATTACCTCCCGCGTGTTACTGGCAGTGATTCTTTCACTGGTTATTTCGGCAGTATTTGGTAAGAAATTAATTAACTACCTGCTTAAAAAACAAGTAGGTGAATCGGTTCGGGATCTGGGATTGGCGGGAGAACAACAAAAGAAAGGTACTCCAACAATGGGAGGTTTCATTATTATCCTTGCAATACTGATACCCACTTTGTTGCTGGCCGATTTGAATAAAGCATATATCCGGCTGATGATTTTCGCTACCGTATGGATGGGACTTATCGGTTTTATCGATGATTACCTGAAACTGCGGGCAAAGAAAATAGCGAAGCAACAGGGAATAGCTTATAAGAAAGGGGATAAAGATGGATTGGCGGGATGGTTCAAGATTTTAGGACAAGTTGTATTAGGAGTAGTAGTCGCCACAGTTCTTTTATTTAATGAAAACACCAAGGTATGGCGCGAGTATACCGGAATAGTAAAAGAAGGGGATAGTACGATTATCAAAAGAACCTTCGACGGTAAAACAAAATATTTTGTTGTAGCCAATGAACCCATTACCACGATTCCTTTTGTGAAAGGACATGAGTTTAACTATTCAAAATTGTTGCCGGTCGCTATGCGTGGATTAACCTGGGTATTGTATCTCATCATCGTTGTATTTATTATAACCGCTGTTTCGAACGGCGCGAATATAACAGATGGCCTCGATGGATTGGCAACAGGTACCAGCGCAATCATCGGTGCATGTCTGGGAGTATTCGCTTATGCCAGCGGTAACCTGCGATTTGCTGAATACCTCAACATCATGTACATCCCCAACCTGGGTGAATTGTCGGTATTCATTGGCGCAATGATCGGTGCGTGTGTTGGATTCCTTTGGTACAATGCATACCCGGCCCAGGTATTCATGGGTGATACGGGAAGTTTGATGTTGGGTGGAGTGATCGCGGCGTTGGCTATCATCGTCCGGAAGGAATTGCTGATACCCATTTTCTGCGGAGTGTTCCTGGTAGAAGTTCTGAGCGTAACGATACAAGTAAGTTATTTCAAATACACGAAGAAAAAATATGGAGAAGGGCGACGAATATTTCTAATGAGTCCGCTTCATCATCATTATCAAAAATTAGGATACCACGAATCCAAGATCGTAACCCGGTTCTGGATCGTAACGATACTGTGTATTGTGTTTGCGATTGTGACGTTGAAAATAAGGTAACGCGAATTAACGCGAATGTTGAACGCGAATTAACGCTAATGAAGACGAATGATGCGAAAGGCGAGTAGCGAACAGCGAATGTTTTTTGCAGCGCAAAATAAAAGAAACTAAGTAGTAGTGATTTCAAAGTGGGTTACACATTAAACAACGACTCACTATTGACTATTCACTACTCACTAACTAACTGAGGAAAAACCACGCTCCGGAAATTCCAATCGAGAGGAAAAACCGACAATGAAAAGAGATTGTGGTGCAGTACGAAATACCAAACTAACGAAGAACCCCCTTAATCCGGGTCCGTGATGAACCAATTAAACTGGATAGAACAGAACAATGGCCAAACGGTTGGTAATACTGGGTGCCGGAGAAAGCGGAGTGGGTGCTGCCATTTTGGGTAAGCAACGGGGTTACGATGTTTTTGTTTCAGATGGAGGAGTGGTGAAAGAAAATTATATAGCTGAACTGCAGCAAAACGCTATCGCATTTGAAGCAGGCAAGCATTCAGTGGAGAACATTTTAAATGCAGACGAAGTAATGAAGAGTCCGGGTATACCGGAAAAGAACGAACTGGTTAAAGAAATAAGAAAGAAAGGGATCAGCATCATCAGCGAAATCGAATTCGCGTACCGCTATAAAGAAAACAGTAAGATCATTGGAATAACCGGAAGCAACGGAAAAACGACTACTACCGCATTGGCTTATCATATGTGTAAGCTGGGTGGGTTGGATGCGGCGCTGGTTGGCAATATCGGATACTCATTTGCCAAACAGGTTGCCGAAGATCCCAAACCCTGGTATGTAGCGGAGATCAGCAGCTTTCAGTTAGACGATATCCAAACGTTCCGACCCGATGTAGCTATTCTCACCAATATCACCGAAGACCACCTCGATCGCTATGAGTACCGTTTCGAAAATTACATCAACAGTAAGTTTCGGATCACCCAACATCAAAACGAAAATGATTTTTTTATTTATTGTGAAGACGACCCTGTGACGATGCAATATATCCGAAACTATACTATACACGCTAACCCACTACCAATTACCATGAACAAAGAAATCAATCGAGGAGCTTTTATTAAGAATGGAATGATGACGGTAACAACAGGCGATGAAAAAATGCAAATGAGTATCTACGATTTTGCGCTTAAAGGAAAACACAACCAGTACAACACGATGGCAGCGGGAATAGCAGCGGCTACTATAGGTATCCGAAAAGAGAAAATAAGGGAGGCCATTCAAAGTTTTGAAAGCCTTTCGCACCGCATGGAACCAGTTGCTACCATCCGGGGAGTTGAATTTATCAATGACAGCAAGGCTACCAATGTAAACAGTACCTGGTACGCGTTGGAAAGTATGACAAAGCCAACGATACTGATACTGGGGGGAATTGATAAGGGCAACGATTATTCCCTGCTATTCGAACTGGTGAAAGAAAAAGTGAAAGCGATTGTATGTATGGGAACCGATAACCGGAAGATACACGAGGCGTTTAAGGAAATATCGCCTGTAATTGTTAACACCGCAAGCGCGCAGGAAGCAGTATACGCTTCTTTTCGACTGGCAAGCAAAGGAGATGTAGTGTTGTTGAGTCCGGCCTGCGCGAGTTTCGATTTGTTTAAGAATTATGAAGATAGGGGGGATCAGTTTAGGAAAGCGGTGAGGGACCTCTAATTCGTGAGTGGTGAGTAGTGAGTCGTGAGAGGCACCCTGATTATTTGTGAGATGAAGTTACTTCGGGACTAACTCACGATTCACGCCTCACGATTCACGAATCAAGCATCCAGAATTCAGAATCAAGGTAACATTTCAATGAACGAACAAGCAACCATAAAACAAAGTCCTTTTACAGGAATTGGTACCAGAACCAAGGGCGACAAAGTTATTTGGGCCCTGGTATTGGTATTGGCGCTTGCTTCATTGCTGGTAGTATATAGTTCTACCGGATTATTGGCGTATAAATACAATAAAGGAAATACCGAAGTATATCTTTTCAAACAAATCGCTTTCATCGCCGTGGGAATGGCCGTTATTTATTTCTCTCACCGGGTAAACTATACATTGTACTCAAAGGTAGCGCGGATACTGTTCCTGCTTTCTATTCCATTATTAATATATACTTTATTTTTTGGCGTTCGATTGAATGAAGGCAGCCGTTGGATCCGTCTGCCCATTATCAATCTTACTTTTCAAACTTCCGACCTGGCCAAGCTGGCGCTCTTTATGTATGTAAGCCGCTTGCTTAGTAAAAAGCAGGATCTCATAAAAGATTTCAGAAAGGGGTTCTTGCCAATAATTATACCGGTTGCAATAATATGTGTGTTGATCGCACCCGCTAATTTATCAACCGCGTTGTTGATCGGCGCTACCAGTATGTTGCTGATGTTCATTGGAAGGGTCAACACCAAACATCTATTATCAACTATCGGCATCGCTGCTATTCCGGTTGCTATTCTGTTTATTATTTCGATAGCCTATTATGACAAACAGGAAGGTAAGTGTAAGGATCTTCCGGCGATACTCGAGATTGGTCGTACTCCTACCTGGATCAAGCGCGTACAAAATTTTGTGTACGATAGCAAACAGGTGGATAAAGATGAGAACTATCAAACCAACCAGGCAAAGATCGCAATTGCACAAGGCGGAATGCTGGGACTGGGTCCGGGGAACAGTATATCAAGAAATTTCTTACCGCATCCCTATTCCGATTTCATATTTGCCATCATCATAGAAGAGTATGGATTAATCGGTGGAACATTTATCATTTTCATTTATCTGCTCTTCCTTTTCCGGAGTATACGAATTTTTAAAAAATGTCCATACGCTTTCGGTGCATTCCTGGCATTGGGGTTGAGTTTCACACTGGTGATCCAGGCGTTGATCAATATGGCAGTGGCGGTAAACCTGTTTCCGGTAACGGGAGTCACATTGCCACTAATAAGTATGGGAGGCAGTTCATTTTTATTTACCTGTTTATCGATCGGTATCATATTGAGTGTAGCAAGGAACGTAGAGCAATCGGAAAAGCCACTATTGCCTGAAGTGGCAAAAACATAATTCGATGGGAAAGCGCATCATCATTGCAGGAGGGGGAACCGGCGGACATATTTTTCCGGCAATCGCAATTGCCAATGCTATAAAAAGAAATTCACCCGAAACAGAAATTCTTTTTGTAGGGGCGAAAGGAAAAATGGAAATGGAAAAAGTACCCCAGGCGGGTTATAAAATAGAGGGAATTGATATCGCGGGGTTCAACAGAAGTTCTTTGATTAAAAACATTGGTTTGCCGTTTAAGCTGGTTAATAGTTTTTTCCAGGTTCGAAAAATTGTAAATGCTTTTAAACCGGATGCGGCCATTGGAGTGGGTGGCTATTCAAGTTTCCCGGTATTGCGTTATGCACAGGCAAAAAAACTCTGCACGTTTATTCACGAGTCGAATTCTTTCGCTGGCAAAAGCAATATTCTTTTAGGGAAAAAAGCGACACGTGTTTTTACTGCTAGCGATGGAATGGACAAGTTTTTTCCGGCTGAGAAAATTCTTATCACCGGTAACCCGGTTCGGCAAACAATAGTAAAAAGTGCCGTAAGCCGCGATGAAGCAATTCGCTTTTTCAAACTGGATCCCACAAAGAAAACTGTGTTGGTAACAGGAGGAAGCTTAGGAGCCAAAGGAATTAATGAAGCAATTGATGCGCAATTGGAATCTTTTGTGCAGCGTAATGTGCAATTGGTTTGGCAAACGGGTAAACCATACGCGTCCAAAGCAAAAGAAAGAAGCGCGGGAATTGCAGGTATATGGACCAATGATTTTATTACGCAAATGGAGTATGCATATGCGGCAGCGGATGTGGTAGTATCAAGATCAGGAGCTATGGCAATCGCGGAATTATGTGTAGCAGGCAAACCAGTTGTCTTTGTTCCTTTTCCTTTTGCAGCGGAAGATCATCAGACGGTGAATGCAAAGAACCTGGTTGATAAGAATGCAGGGCTACTGATTAAAGATAGCGAAGCAAAAGATAAATTAGTGGCAACAGTTATTGAGCTGGCTGGAAACGAGGGAACGCAACAAGAGTTAAAAAACAATATCGCGAAACTGGCCGTGAAGAATGCGGATGAGGTTATTGCGAAAGAAATATTGAAAGTAATTGGCTGAAAATAAAAATAGCGGAGTGTCTGTAAATCCCTCCTTAGAGGAGATAACCAGGATTTATTTTGTCGGGATCGGTGGAATTGGGATGAGCGCGCTGGCACGTTATTTCCATTTTCATGGAAAGAAAGTGAGCGGCTACGATAAAACAGAAACGCCGCTGACCAAGCAATTGGTAGCGGAAGGAATACCGGTACATTATGAAGACCGTATAGACCTGGCAGATAAGAAAGCGGATATCGTTGTATACACGCCGGCTATACCGAAAGATCATTCAGAGCTGCTATTTTACCAGCAAAACAACTACCGGTTGTTAAAGCGAAGCGATGTATTGGGTTTGATTACGAATAGTTCTTTTAATATCTGTGTAGCGGGCACGCATGGTAAAACGACAATCACTACCATGATTGCACATATACTCCGGCACAGCGGGTATGGGTGCAATGCATTTTTGGGTGGGATTGCCGTGAATTACAACAGCAATTTCTGGAGCAATGAGCGAAATGTATGTGTAGTAGAAGCAGATGAGTATGATAGAAGTTTTTTGAAATTAAGTCCGGATATAGCAGTGATTACCGCAATGGATGCGGACCATCTCGATATCTATGGTACAGCAGAAGCCGTTGATGAGGCGTTCATTGACTTTTCGGGTAAACTAAAACCGGGCGGATTGTTGGTCCACAAGTTTGGATTACGAAAAACCAAACTGTTGAAGGGAGCTGTTAAGTTGGGATACAGTGTGCAGAATGAAAGCGCAGATGTATATAGTACGAATATAAAAATGCAACATGGCAGTTACGAGTTTGATGTAATGATGAAAGATTGGGTATTGGAGAAGGTAAAACTGAATATGGGGGGGATGCATAATGTAGAAAATGTTACTGCCGCCATTGCAGTGGCTCATCATCTGGGAATATCAGACGAAAAGATACGAAAGGCTGTTGCGGAATTCAAGGGAGTGAAAAGACGATTTGAATATATTGTTAAAAGAGAGGATTTGGTTTTTGTAGATGATTACGCGCATCACCCAGAAGAATTACGCGCACTGATTACCGGAGCGAAAGCATTATTCAGTAAGATGAGATGTGTTGTGATCTTTCAACCACATCTCTTCACAAGAACAAGGGATTTTGCAGATGGCTTCGCGGAAAGTTTGGATCTGGCGGATGAAGTAATTCTGTTGCCTATTTATCCGGCCAGGGAATTACCAATCGAAGGAGTAACCAGTGAGCTGTTATTAAATAAAATGAAGAATAGCAATCGGCAATTGTTTACTAAAGAAGGATTGCTGAACTGGATGAATGAAATGGCGGGCAAGCGAAGCAGTTTTGGAAAAACATTGTTGATAACAGCCGGGGCGGGGGATATAGATGCGTTGTTGGGGAAGATGAAGAAGATAATAGAATCGTGAGACGTGAGGCGTGAATCGTGAGAGAAGAATCGTGAGTGGTGAGTAGTGAGTAGTGAGTGGGTCTCTAATTTTCGGAGACTCCTTGGACCCCGGATCTCAGATCCGGGAAACGTGAATGATGAAACTTGAAAGGGATTATGAGATTCGGAAACTCCTTTGACAGTTGACTTTTGATAATGAGAATTTCGGGCATTTAGAATTAAACAATGAGCATCAGCAGCAATATTAGAAAGATTCTTTTCATCAGCACCTGGTGCATTATTGGCGCGGGGATACTGGTGTTGCTGATTGCTGCTATCCGGGTAAAAAAAGATAAGCATTGCTCTGGATATACTATTGATATCAACAGCAAGGGTGATCAACTCTTTATTGATAAAAAGGATATCGAGGGTTTGTTGAATGGAAACGGGGCATTTGCAGTAAAAGGCCGATCGCTGAAATCTTTCGACCTGGGGAAATGGGAGCAGCAGTTGGAGAAGGACCCATGGATCAGTGATGCGGAATTATTCTTTGATAATAATGGTTTATTGATGGTGAAAGTAAAAGAGCGGGTGCCGATCGGCAGGGTATTTACCGTTACGGGCAACAGTTTTTATATCGACAGCAATTGTGCACGGTTGCCCTTGTCTGATAAACTATCTGCCCGTTTGCCTGTATTTACTGGGTTTCCCTCGGATAAAGAAAAATTATCGGCAGAGGATAAATTATTACTGAAACAAATAAAATCGATGAGTCAGTATATACTGCCCAATAGTTTCTGGATGGCGCAGGTAGCACAGGTAGATATTAATGGAGCCCGGCAGTTTGAAGTAATACCGACGATCGGCAATCACATCATTGAATTTGGAGATGGAACCGAATGTGAAAAAAAATTCAATCGATTGCTGGTGTTTTACCGGCAGATCATCAGCAAAACAGGTTTCAATATCTATGAGCGAGTGAAAGTGCAATACGCGGGTCAGGTAGTAGGAGTGCGTTATGCCGCAGCGATCAGCAAATTCGATTCGATACAAGCAATTAAGAATGTAGAAAAACTGATCGCATTAGCGCAAACAGAACAGGAACGATTAATACGAATGGATTCTATTGAAGTAAGCAGGATGCAGCATCGAACAGATAATGACCAATCGCCCGCTAAAATGTCCGATACCCTATCCTTAAAACCTAACACGAATAAAGAACGCGAATGAGAGACGCGAATGAGGGACGCGAATTGTAATGAATGAGGAAAACGAATGAGGACGAATGAGGAACACGATTGAGGATGAATGAAGAAGGGAGATGAAGTAGGGTGGCCATTATTAAATTAAATATATCAATATCCAACCTTTGAAAAGCCCTCCTCCCTATGAGTCGGTAGTCAGGAGTTCGGAGTTGTGAAAGGTGAAAGGTGAAAGGTGAAAAGCGAAAAGCGAATGGCGAATGGCGAATGGCGAATGGCATAAAATCTTTGGATTTACAATTTAGGGTTTATGCCCCGTAGGGGCTACCTGTTTGTAGGAAAATTAAAAAATTCGAGACATGCCCCGTAGGGGCTACCCTTTGAAATTAGAGAATGTAGCCGTCATCGCGGGTTTGCTGAATAGAATTGTTGTCGTACAAGAGTGCGACGCAACAGGCGTAAAATAAAAATTCAAAAGCTGGGTACATAAAATATAAACCGTAAAAACAACAACTAAAAACAGATACCATTATGAACAGCGAACATCAACCCATTATCGTCGGGCTCGACATTGGTACTACCAAGATTGCTGCTATCGCCGGACGTAAAAACGAGTATGGTAAACTCGAAATCATTGGTTTTGGACGAGCAAACAGCAACGGCGTTAAACACGGCCAGGTGTTGAATATCGATGAAACCATCAAAGCGATTCAGATGGCGCTCGACAATTGCTATGCTTCTAACCCCGACCTGGAGATTGGTGAAGTATACGTAGGAATTGCCGGTCACCATATAAAGAGTTTGCAAACCCGTGGCGATATCGTACGCCAGGATTCTAACGAAGAAATTACACAACGTGAACTTGATCAACTGATCGGCGATCAGTATAAAACTTATATACCCGCGGGCGATCAGATTATTGATGTGATACCCCAGGAATTTACTGTTGATAATTTTCAGAATATCCCGAACCCGATTGGTTATGGTGGAGTGAAAGTAGGAGCGAACTTTCATATCATCACCGGAGATAAGAATGCCATTCGCAATATCAATCGCGCTGTTGAAAAAAGTGGCCTGCGTACAAAAGATCTCGTATTGCAACCATTGGCTTCCGCATCGGCCGTAATGGGACAAGAAGATTTAGAAGCGGGAGTGGCTATT
The DNA here is from genome assembly GCA_965279015.1 of Chitinophagaceae bacterium. Classification (GTDB taxonomy): domain Bacteria; phylum Bacteroidota; class Bacteroidia; order Chitinophagales; family Chitinophagaceae; genus Endoryza. The sequence continues at coordinate 5,246,931 of OZ257130.1, read as the reverse complement.
GTTGATATTGGTGGAGGAACTACTGATCTCGCTGTTTTTTATGAAGGAATATTGAAACACACCGCGGTAATTCCCTTCGGTGGAGAAAATATTACCAACGATATTAAAACAGGATTGGGTGTTTTGAAAACGCAGGCCGAGCAGATGAAAGTTCAATTCGGTAGCGCGTTGGCTAATGAAGCAAAAGCAAATGCCTTTATTACGATACCCGGATTACGTGGAATGCCGGCAAAAGAAATAAGTGTGAAGAATCTTGCCAATATCATCCAGGCAAGAATGAGTGAGATCATGGATTTTGTTACTTATCACCTGAAGCAGGTGGGATTGGATAATAAAATGCTGAATGGTGGAGTAGTATTAACCGGTGGAGGTTCTCAATTGAAACATTTGATTCAGTTAACAGAATATGTAACGGGTTTAAATGCCCGGATAGGATATCCTACTGAACATCTCGCTGCGGGTCATATCGATGAATTGGCCAAGCCCATGTACTCTACCTGTTTGGGGTTGATCTTAAAAGGATATGACGATTATGAACACAACCGCAAACAGTTTGAAAGAGATTATAAAAAAGTATTGGTGCCCGATAGTTTAAAGCAAATGGATACAGTGGAAGAAAAAGTAGATGAAACAATGATTGGCGCGGACAAGATGAAGAACCGAAAAGGATTAAAGGATTTCTGGGGCAAGTTTAAGACGAGTCTGATTGATCTGTTCAAAGAAGAAGAAGATCATGCCCTATAAGCTGCTCGCTTTTCGCTACTCGCTTCTCGCAACTCCTGATAATAATGGAGCTATCGAAGTAAAGCACGAGCAGCGAATAGCGAATAGCGAACAGCGTTCTTAATATACTAACACTCTCCGTACAGCGGAGTAATAAACTGAAAACAATGATTCATTTTGATTTGCCCAAAGAAAAATCCTCTATCATCAAAGTAATTGGTGTAGGCGGCGGTGGCAGCAATGCGGTAAACTACATGTACAGTCAGAATATTGAAGGCGTCAACTTCATTATCTGTAATACCGATGCGCAGGCTATCGCACAGAGTCGTGTTCCAAATAAAATTCAATTGGGACCACATCTTACGCAGGGATTGGGTGCTGGTGCCAACCCGGAGATAGGCCGGCAGGCAACCGAAGAAAGTCTAGAAGAGATCCGTCGCATCCTGGAAGTAAATACCAAGATGGCATTTATCACAGCGGGTATGGGAGGCGGAACCGGAACAGGCGGGGCGCCGATCATTTCAAAGATCTGCAAGGACCTTGGAATACTTACGGTAGGCATTGTTACTACACCGTTTTCTTATGAAGGAAAGAAAAGGCAGATTCAATCGGAAGAAGGCATCCGTACATTGAAACAATATGTGGATACGCTGCTGGTGATCAGCAATGATAAGTTGCGTCATCAATTCGGTAACCTGAAAATGAAAGAAGCATTTTCAAGAGCGGATAATGTGCTGGCTACCGCGGCAAAATGTATAACAGATGTAATTAACAGCACTGGTCAGATCAATGTAGACTTTGCGGATGTATGCACCGTAATGCGGAATGGTGGAGTAGCTATTTTGGGAAGCGCTGCAGCAAACGGTGCAAATCGTGCACAACAAGCGATTGAAGAAGCATTGAACTCACCATTGCTTAATGATAATGATATCCAGGGAGCCAAATGGATACTGATCAATATTAATTCGGCGGAAGGCGATCATGAATTCACCATGGATGAAGTAGAGATCATCCAGAATTACTTGTTGAGTCGCGCAGGGGAAGGAACGGATGTTATCCTGGGTATGGGATATGATCAAAACCTGGGCGATAAGATAGGTATAACTCTTATTGCTACTGGTTTTGAATATAAAGATCCATTTACCAAGCGGGAAGAAATAAAAGCAAAACCGGTGAGTGATGAAAAGATTGTGATGGTTTTGGAAATGAAAAAAGAAGAACCGGTTAAAGGAATGCCACCAAAAGCGGTAGAGGAAGTTAAACCGGCAATAGTGATAGCTATGCAACAGGAAGAAGAAGAAGAAGCCATTGCGCAAATCACTGAACAACCTTCCTTGTCGATTGTGAAGGATAGTACCGATGAATTAAAAGAAGAACTGCAGCCACGATTGATAGAGCCTGTCGTTTCTGAAAACTCGAAGCAAGTTGTATTTTTTACGCAGCAACTTATTAGTGAAACTACTGTTGATAAACCCGTGGAGAAAAAGCTAGAAGAAGAAAAAATTGAATGGGTACTTTCGCAACCATCCGCACCTGTTGAAAATATACCAACCTTATCTTCTTCAATAAAAGCAAAGCCTGAACAGCAACATAATTCTCCTGCGCCTGCAGCATCGGGAGGATACTTGGCCAAGCCTTCTAATATCTATGCCGAACCTACACAAGAATCCATCCCTGAACACTCACCAGTTAAGGAACCAATCTTGAGTACGGTTGCAAAAAAAATCCAGGAAGAAGAACCTTCCGATAATGACCTGCAATTGGTATTTAAAGATGACATTCCAGCGGCGGATGAGCCTCGGGCCCATCAAACTCCCAAACCTGTTATGGACCTTCCTTCTACAGAGGAGCCTGCAGTGCAGGACGAGGTAGAAGAACAAAAACGTCGGGCGGCTGACCGGATACAGAAATTACGTAATCTGTCTTTCAATGTTAACGCCACTGACCCTAACAACGAGTTTGAAACTGTGCCGGCTTATATCCGCCGCAATTTAGAGCTCTACAACACCATCTCCAGTGTAGAGAATTTTTACAGCAGTTACGAAGTAAAAAAAGAAGACGACGATAGTACCCGGATTTCTACCATCAATACATTTTTGGATGGTAAGAAACCGGATTAAATATGTACCGTACCAATCGAAGCCATATCAAATCTCGCAACGATTGTTGTTTTTAGTTGTAATCCTCCCGGTTCTCCGGGAGGGTTTTCTATGAAATGTAAAATGTAAAATGAAGAATGAAAAATGTAAAAGGGCCAAGTAATGGCTTCTTCCCTTAAACTTAAAGGTTCACATTGCTCTACTGTATATTAACCCGGATGAAGGCAGGCAGGTCCGCTATCCTGCAATCCTCCATGCACTGCATCTGCTATGATGTTTTTTCTCCTTTGGCTGTTTCGCCTTTTTCACTGCTTTTGTACCCTCGGGATTGAATTTAATCACTAAACCCATATTTATTTGTAACAAACGAATAGGACTGCTGTACACTTCGGCTAATTGGTGCTCGTGGATACTCTGTGTATTTACATTAATGAATTTTGTTGTTAATGGTTTTGCATCGGAAGTTCCTCCCATCGTAGAATGATCATGCTCTCCGAGGTCCTTTACATTCAGGTAATCTACTGTACCACCACGGGTATTATTCACTCCCAAATCCAACAAGTAGGAATGACGTCCGTTTTTCTGCTTACTGATATTAATGCGGAAACCACCTCCATAAGTATATGTCATGGTCGCATCTTTAAATGCTAAGTCTTTATCCAATGCTTCGCATCCATCCGGATTTTTTGGGTCTTCCACATATATACCGGTAAATAAACTGGTGACTCCTCCTTTAAGATTTACATAAGGCACAACTCTTCCCTTGAATGGGATATCATATCTGAACACAGCATTGGCAAAGCCTATATTACTATTATAGCGCACGTCCGTTCTCGTAGTTGTGCCGTCGCTGAATTTAAAAGTTTGTTCAATGGTTTTATGCGCATAGTTCCCAATGCCCAATTCAAAACCTGCAAAAAACTGCGGATGTGCTTTTACCGGTAATCGGAAATTACCCGAAAAAACCGCTTGGTGAGCTACTTGAGTATGTTTGGCTAGTGTTTGTAAGGGAACTCCTACTGTGTAAGCAATACCGATGTCGCCTTGTGCCAGGCAATAGGAAGAAGAGATCAATAGAATGATTGCGGGTAGATATTTTCTCATATAACAGGTTTTAAATTTTAAAAGAGCTACTTAAAGTTCTATAAAATTCTTTTACAAACCATGAAATGAAATATCAATAAACTGTGAAAATATTTTTGGAGGCTGGGGACGCGGTTTGGTTTTTCGATTATGTTTACACTAAACACCGTATTAAAAATCTCCCTTGAATGGAATCACTATTAATGTAAAATATTAATACTATTACGATTAAGCATATAAAATTTATCGCCATTCATCAGGTTGGTTCAATAAAAACAGCCGCCAACCGGGAGGATGTCTTATTGCAAAACTTTTTCAGTTCTATTCAGGAAATAAAATTAATACTCCCCTGCCTGAAGACTGGAGCAATTGATGGCGGCTCGAATGTTAGATCCGTCACATGAGTATGTGATTTCAAATGGGGGAGTTGGTATAAATTTTACAACGCTGCTTCGCGAAACTTTTAGCTTTGCGGTATTATTATAAAGCCTTTGGCTCCTTACAATTGTTAATCATACAACGGCCTTCCTCAATTTTACTAATTGCTGAAGTAGCCCTTCAAGCAAATCCAATTTCAACATATTCGCTCCATCACTTAATGCTTTTGCGGGATTCGGATGTGTTTCAATAAATAATCCATTGGCGCCCGTAGCAATTGCGGCTTTGGCAATAGTGCCGATCAGTTGTGGATTGCCGCCCGTTATTCCAGTGGTTTGATTGGGTTGTTGTAACGCATGCGTTACATCCATTACAACCGGAGTATTATGTTCTTGCATCCAGGGAATATTTCTATAATCAACTACCAGGTCCTGGTAACCGAAGGTGGTTCCTCTTTCGGTGAGTATAATTTTGTTATTGCCCGCTTTGCGGATTTTCTCCACCGCAAATTTCATAGCTGGTCCGCTTAGAAACTGACCTTTCTTAACATTCACAATCTTTCCTGTTTCCGCGGCGGCAATTAATAAATCTGTCTGGCGACATAAAAACGCGGGTATCTGTAATATATCAATATACTTTGCGGCAATCGCTGCTTCTTCATGTGCGTGAATATCACTGGTAACCGGAAGTTTGTATTTCTCACCCACCTTTTTCAATAAACTTAAACCGGTATCATCGCCCAAACCGGTAAAGGAGGATGCGCTGGTTCGATTGGCTTTTCGGTAAGATGCCTTGAACACATATGGAATACCAAGGTTTTTGCAGATTATAGAAACTTTATCTGCTACTTCCATCACGAGATCTTCGCTTTCTACCACGCAAGGCCCTGCAATCAGGAAGAAGTTTTTTTCATCGTAGGATTGACCTGCAAAAAGGTCGGTTAAGAATTTTTCCATCGCGCAAAGATAAGGGATTGGGTTTGGGAGCATTTTATACCCCAAAGATGTGACTTGGTCGTATTGGATACTCGAATACTTTTACCCTCTAAACCTTTTACTATGCGCACGTTCACTAAAATTCTGGTTGGATTCATTGTTTGTTCCGCAATGGCATCTTGCAAAAAAGAAAATTCGATTCCAGCTAATGCGAATTCTTCATCTGACGAAATTCGTTCTGCGCCTCCCGGGGGTAATTATTGGCTTACCCGAAAAGATTTTCCATTCGGTATTGTAAGAGCCACCAGTTTTGAAATAAATGGAAAGGGATATGTTGTTGGTGGCAGATCTGGCACACCTACAACTGAGGTTTGGGAATTTGACCCGACTTTAAATAATTGGACTCAAAAAACCAATCTACCATCGCCAGGAAAACGAGTTAATGCAGCATCATTTGTAATTGACGGTAAAGGATATATTGTCGGCGGACGTATCATCCCGTCCGACCCTGACGACTGGTATTTGACTCACGAAACATGGGAATATAATCCAGCTACCGATACCTGGAGGCAGCGCCGAAATTTAACTATAGCCCGAGAAACAGCCACCGGTTTTGCCATTAACGGAAAGGGCTATATTGCCATGGGTTCAACTGGCACTTTTAGTTACCGCGATGATGTACTCGAATACGATCCTGAATTAAACACCTGGATCACAAAATCAAGATTGTTTGTACCTGGCCAGGATATGAGTCGATATCTACCCGTTTCATTTGTACTAAACAAAAAAGCTTATATCGGTACTGGACACACACATTCATCATTAGAACAGCAAGATTTTTGGGAATTTGATCCACAAACGAATGCCTGGGTAAGAAAGGCCGACATGCCGGAAGGTAGAAGGCAAGGTGCAATTGCATTTACAATTGGGGGTTTGGGATATGTTGGTACTGGCTATTATATTGGCACTGGCGAACGCAAAGATTTCTGGTCTTATAATAGATCGACTAATTCATGGACGAGAAAAGCGGATGTTCCTGGTTATGGACGGCAATCTGCAATCGGTTTTTCCATCGGCAGCCAAGGTTATGTTGGAATGGGATCTATGTATGTTCGTTATCCAGAAAATCTAGAAGACTTCAACACTAAATTTTACCGCTACTCGATATCTACAACAGGATCAACACAAACTCAATAGAAAACAAGGGGTACTCTTTCGTACTGATCATTAAAAATGATTTTATCCTTTAAATTTTATGATATGAGCACATTCACTAAAGTTATATTAGGAGTCATTGCATTTTCTGCAATGGCATCTTGTAAAAAAGATAATTCATTTACAGGAAATGCGAATTCGCAATCTGACGAAATCCGTTCTGCGCCACCCGGTGGAAATTACTGGCTTAGCCGTAAAGATTTTCCCGGCGCTATACAATACGCATGCAGTTTTGTAATCAATGGAAAAGGCTATGTTTATGGGGGAGTGACTTTTGGTTACCGGGTAAACGATCTTTGGGAATATGATCCAACCTTTAATACCTGGACTAAGAAAGCAAGTCCACCTTTTGCAAGACCACGACATTCAGCTGCATCTTTTGTAATTGATGGTAAAGGATATATTGTCGGAGGGAGTATTGATGACCCAGTTGATAGCAGGAGTCGCGAAACCTGGGAATATAATCCCGCTACCAATACCTGGAGGCAACGTAGAAATTTGCCACAGGGACGACACGGAGCTACCGGTTTTGCTATTAACGGAAAGGGTTATGTAGCGACAGGAATTGTAACTCCTTATGAATATCGATCTGATGTACTCGAGTATGATCCTGTTTTAAATTCATGGTCCACAAAATCGCCTATGCCAGTGGACGAGGGGCGTATTTCTGCTGTATCATTTGTTATAAATAATAAGGCATATATCGGAAATGGATATGGATGTTGCGATTATTATAATGATTTATGGGAATTCGATCCCCAAACTAATGCTTGGGTCAGAAAAGCCGACTATCCGGGAGGAATACGCCATGGACCCGTTGCGTTTACGATTGGATCGTTGGGATATGTTGGATCCGGGGATTATGTTTTTTCTCCAACATATCCAAGATCCAATGAATTCTGGTCTTATAACAGGTCGAGCAATGCATGGACCAGGAGAGCAGATCTTCCTGGAGGAGAACGACCATATCCATTCGGTTTTTCTATTGGTAGTTATGGATATGTAGGAGGTGGAGCTACGGAGAGTTCTATCCCTGATCCCCGTGCATTTTATCGCTATTCGATATCTACAGTAGGTTCAACGCAGAATTAATAATGTTAAGACCTGCAATCAATTTCTATTTTCCTCTAAACCTTATGCTATGAGCACATTCACAAAAATTCTAATGGCTCTCATTGCATTTTCCGCAATGGCATCATGCAAAAAAGAGAATTCTTTTCCTACTAATTCAAATTCATCTTCTGAAGAAATTCGTTCTGCACCACCGGGAGGTAATTATTGGATTGCCCGTCAGAATTTTCCGGAACCCACTGTAGCCGCAGCTAGTTTTGTTATCAATGGTAAAGGATATGTTTTCAAAGGCACCGCAACCGGGGGGATTAATATTCTTTGGGAATACGATCCGTCATTGAATACATGGACTCAAAAGGCCAGTATGCCTTCGACAAAATACCACAGGAATCCAGCCGCTTTTGTAATAAATAACAAAGCCTACCTGGCCGGGGGGCATACCGATTATGATGTTATCGATAGAGGCACCTCGCGTGAATTATGGGAGTATAACCAGCCGACAAATAGCTGGCGGCGCCTTCGCGATCTACCGGAAGGTCGCGCGGAAGCGACTGGATTTTCAATAAATGGAAAAGGGTATGTTGCAATGGGTCTATCGGGGTTAGAGGTAGAGGGCAGAATCCATTCTGATGTGTTGGAATATGATCCTGTTGCAGATAGCTGGAGAACCAAAATTACATTGGTGGATCCTTCACAAAATCCCGCACGCACGAAAGCGATTAGTTTGGTGATAAATAACAAAGCATATATTGGATTGGGATGGGGACTAGACGTAAAGCACAAGGCAGATCTTTGGGAGTTTGATCCGGTTCCGAATGTGTTCCGCAGAAAAGCCAATATTCCTGAAGGTAGGTCGGGTGTATTTAGCTTTGTCATAGGATCACTTGGCTATGTGGGTACAGGCTTTAAAAGAAGTCCTACACGTGATGTAATGGTAGATAAAGAATTTTGGTCCTATAACCCGTCTTCCAATACCTGGGCCCGGAGAGCGGATGTACCGGGGCCGCCGAGGGGATATGCCTTTGGTTTTGCAATCGGTAGTTACGGTTATGCTGGTGCTGGTTATATTGATATCTATACAGGTCTTATGGACGACAAATTCTATCGATACGTGAAATCCACGGTATCATCTACATCAAATTGATTTAATAAATGCATGTCGCCGGTTCTCTATTATCGTTATACTCACCAACATCAGGTGGTAGAAGCTTTAGTATAAAAATTCCATACAGTCAGAATGCTATTTGCTGTTCGCTTCTTGCTTCTCGCAACTCCTCTAAAGTATATGTTGTACGATTAAGGCAATTTGCGAGAAGCGAGTAGCGTTCTACTTTCCGTTTCCTCATTTGTAACAACCATACGATAATTCATAAGAAGTCGAAGCACTGAAAGAAAGTATCTCTGTGCCCTAAACTTTCTTTCTATGAAACGGAACATTAAATTTTTTACAGGGATGCTTATTACCCTGGCGCTTTTCTCTTGCAGAAAAACGGATATTCAAAAACCTGTTACAGTTGCAAAAAATGATGAAATAAGATCAGCACCCAATGGAAACTATTGGCAATATCGTACCACCTTTCCCTCCGGCACACGAAGGGAAGGTGCCGGATGTTTTGTTATCAATGGCAAAGCATTCATATTTGGCGGTATTGATCAATCGGGCAATTACAAGAAGGATCTTTGGCAATATGATCCGATTGCAAATACCTGGACGCAGAAAGCGAGCCTGTCTATTTTACGTGTTGCCCGTGCACATGTTTCCACATTTGTAATAAATGGCAAAGGCTATATTGTGGGAGGTCATCAGAACATAGGTTCTTCAGTAGGCAGGGAATTGACCGAAACGTTGGAATACGATCCCGTTGCCAATACCTGGACGGCAAAACAAAGTTTGCCATTGGCCCGTACCATGGCTGCAGGTTTTGCGATAAATGGCAAAGGATATGTTGCCATGGGAACTAATTATTTGAATGATGAGTATATGTCAACCGTAGTCGAGTTCGATCCGGTAGCCAATACCTGGACACCGAAATCTGAATTGGTTTCTCCAACGGGAGATATGGGCCGATATGGAGTCGGTTGTTTCGTGATTAATAACAGAGCTTATATTGGACTTGGTAGAAAATTTCCGGTGCAAGCCCTTGACGAATTTTCAGATTTCTGGGTATATGAGCCGGCGGGCAATACCTGGAATGCTGTTGCTAACTTTCCAGCTGGCCCTCGTTCTTACCCTACGGCTTACTCAGCTGGCTCTATCGGATATCTGGGTACCGGAGTTTCCGATCTCTTTGGAATGCAGGATTTCTATTCCTATAATCCCGGTACTAATACCTGGAAACAACGTGCCTCTGTACCAGGAACTCCCCGTGCTTTTGCTGTGAGTTTTTATATCGGAAATTATGGGTATTTGGGATTAGGATACGGATACGACGAAACCCAGTCTTATATATATAGATACACGGCAGGCGGTTCTTTTTCGCCACTTGATCAGAACTAATTAGATAATGTGCAAATTAGAAAATGTGCAGATGTGCAAATGCTTTCAATTTGACCAGTAAGATTAATAGTAAGATTCAATTATTCGGGAATTTTACCTTTGAAGAATTTGCATATTTGCACATCTGCACATTTGCACATTCTAAAAAGTTAATGCCCGATCGTTTTTAAAAACTCATCTTTCTTTCTCCTTGCCACGGTTACAAAATTTCCGTTTTGCATTTCAATCTGTCCGCCATCACCCTTGATATAGCGTTTGATGTAATTGAGATTGATGATATGTGAATGATGCGGGCGGAAGAAAATTTCAGGAGGCAGCAGATCTTCAAAATCTTTTAAGGTTCTGCTGGCAATCAGTTTTGGATAATCGGTGAAATAAATAGCCGTATAGTTGCTTTGTGCTTCGAGATGAATGATATGACTGATATCAAAAAACAAATAGCCTTCCAACGTAGGAATCGCCAGTTTGTTCAATGTTTGCAATGATTGCAGGTTGTGTTCCAGGGTTTCCAGTTTTTTACTGGTAAGCTGGGAGGTACGCTGGTGAGCTTTTTCCACCGCGGCTTTCAACTCTTCAATGTCCACCGGTTTTAATAAGTAGTCGAACGCGGCATACTTGATAGCCTTAATAGCATACTGGTCGTAGGCAGTAGTGAAAATAATATGGAAATCCTTATGGTCAATCTGTCGCAGCATTTCAAAGCCATCCATTCGTGGCATTTCAATATCAAGGAAGAGAATCTGGGGTCTTAATTTTTCAATCAATACAATTCCTTCCGCACCATCCGAAGCTTCTCCGAGTATTTCAACCATCGGACAATAATCCTGTAGTTTTTGCTTGAGGGCGATTCTTCCTTTTAATTCGTCGTCTACAATAATTGCTGTTAGCATTACTTAATTTTTAAAAAGACTTTTACACGGGTTCCTGTTGGGTGACCATTGTCACTAAGATCAGTAATTTCTACAGACGCGTTTGTTTCGTCATTAAAAAGTTTTACCCGGTCGTTTGTTATTTGCAAGCCATACGATTGTTTTTCTTTCTTCAGTGAATTTGATTGGGCAAAACGACCCACGCCATTATCTTCAACAATGTATTCGAGGTGTCCATTCTGCCGGCTGATGGTTACGGATAGCTTTCCTTCGTTATCCGTTCTGTTCCGCAAACCATGCAGGATCGCATTTTCAATAAAGGGTTGAATAATGAGTGGCGGCACTTTATAATCCATTTGCATTAACTCTTCATCGGCATTTATCTCCGCAACAAATTTATTTTCATTACGCAATTGCTCCAATTCAATATATAATTTAATTGTATCCACATCTTTTGCAAGTGGTATAGCGTTTTGCTTGGAACTATCTAATATATTCCGGATTAGTTTGGCGAATTTATTAAGGTAAACTGTTGCGTGGTATTTATCGTTGCTTTGAATCAGGGCATCAATACTATTGATGCAATTGAAAATAAAATGCGGATTCATCTGAGCCCGAAGCGCCATCATTTCGGTTTCGGCAATTTTATGTTTCAGATCCGCTTCGTGCCGGATAGCAGCGATCCGGCGACGAACCAACCAGGTAGTTATACCGGCTATTATGAGTAAAAGGCTTGCACGGAACCACCAGGTAACCCACCAGGGGGGATGTATGGTAATGACCATGCTGGTAATACCTGCGCACCATTTACCATCACTGTTTGCTGAACGCAATTGAAAAGTATAATCACCGGGAGGTAAACTTGTATAGTTGGCAAAGTTACGATTGCCGCAATAGGTCCAGTTGTCGCTCAATCCTTTGAGCCGATAAGCAAACTGGTTATTATCCTGGTTGGAAAAATTAGTAGCTGCGAATGCGATGGTTAAAAAATTTTGGTTATAAGCCAGGGATAAATGTGAAAGCCTGGAGATTGAACTATCCGTCTTTAAGATTTCATCATTCACATTCAATGAGGTGATTAGCGGATCTGGACTGAAGTTGTTTTCTTTTAATAGGGTAGGGTTGAATTGGGTGATGCCATCTACACCGCCGAATATAAGTGTCCCATCCGGTTCTTTTAATGTACAGGCTGTATTGTACTCGAGAAAAGACAAACCATTTCCCAAATTATAATTCTGCAACGTATAATTATCGGGATTAACACGGTACAATCCTGTATTAGTGCTTGTCCATAAAAAACCCTTCTTATCTTTTTGAATAGCATAACATACATTGGAGCCATTGGAGGCATTCAGGAGAATATGTTTTACTACTTTTTTTTGTTCTTTATCATATACCACAATTCCGTTATCGGTTGCCAGCCAGAATTGGTTACCATTAGGTAACAAGTGACGAACATAAATGGAATATTTTCTTACCTCTTCAATAATTTCAAAATCCTGTTTCTGGTAATCATATCGTATCAATCCACCGCCCACCGTGCAGAGCCAGAGAATGTTTTTTTCATCTTCGTAAATATATCTTCCGATATATGCGTTGGATTGCATCAGGTTACCAGAACAAGACTTCCATTGATTGTCCTTCAGCGAGTAGAAGACCGGGCCGTTTTCACCGGTTATAAAAAGACTATCCGCGGAATTCAGCAAGTGTATGCTATAAAGGGTTTTTGCCGTTATGAGGTTCTTTTCTTCTTTAAATGAAAGCCGTTTTGTTTTCCGGTCGAGTTGCATCAACCCACCCCAGCTAGCCACCCATAAATTATTATTCCTGTCTTCAGTAATATCATAAATAATATTGCTGCTTGCACCGAAACGGGAAGATTCAGTATAGGTAAAAAATTGATTGCTTGCCTGGTTCCATTCAGATAATCCTTTGTTTTGTGTTCCGACATAATAGGTTCCATCTCTGCATTTAAATACATCAAAAACCATATTATCGGGCAATGATGCGGGATTTACCGGTTCATTGCTGATAGTATGAAACTGGTATTTAAGCGGATCGTATTTAGCTACTCCGCTGCCACTGAAACCGCACCAGATGAGCCCCTGCCGGTCGCGGAACAAGGAGAGTACAAAATTTTTACCCGGCGATCGCTTATCGTACCGGTCGTGAGCTGCTGATTGAATCGTTTGTGTAAACGGATTGTATTGCACGATACCGCTTCCACGGGTACCAATCCATAAGTTGTCGTTGGCATCCGTAGCAAAACAACCAATACCACCATTTGCCTTATCAAAAGATTGAACCACACTTTTCTCATTGATCGGGTTTCGGATAAAAAAACATCCACCGGATAATGATCCTATCCAGAGATCATCATGGTAAGAAAATAGTTCCTTTATTTCAGGGAAAGCGTGATTTAACGGCAAGGGTTGAATCTGATAATTATTGGAATTGGTTTGTGGGAGTAAAAAGAAAAGGCTTTGCAGGGCGGCTACAATCAATTTACCATCATGCAATACAATACTGTTAACTTTTGCGCGATTGGTAGAATCATCAAAATATGAAATAAGTGAAGAAGCCGACGTATTCAGGAGTAACAATCCCTTATTATAAGTAATGATCCAGTATTCGTTTTCTTTAAAACTGACTATTTTTTTTATCGGAACATTTTCAAGCGATTTGGCAAAAGGGTATCGGTCCGTTATTTTGAATAATGAATCTCGCTGGGTATCGTAGATGCTGGCGCCTCCAATGGTACCTATCCATAATAATTTTTTAAAGCGATCGAAGTACAGCGAGGAGATATAATTCGAGGGTAAATTTTGGCCGGCACCACTTCCGGGTATATAATTTTTGAATTGTTTACCGTCGTAACGGTTCAATCCATCCTGGGTTCCGAACCACATAAAACCATCGGTGTCCTGGGCAATGCTATAACAACTGTTTTGCGAAAGTCCTTGTTCCGATGAGTAGTTTTCAAAAAGAAGTTGCTGAGCCTGCAAGGCAGAAAACACGAAAACTAATATCATTGTGATGCCCCAACGCATGATTTAAAACTACTTCAATTTTTTGTCTGTTCAATACCTTGATAAACGTCGTTCTGACAGGGCTTTACCCATACTATTTTGCTGTTACGGCCTGCATGGTGGTTTAATAAGGAGATGTTGTAAACATAAACAGCGCAAAGTAAGGGCGGGGTAAAATTGGTTGAATTTTAATACTCCGGTAAACCAGATTGAGCTATTCACAGTTCTGAATGATTGGTCGGGGACACATATTACTCAACAATTTTTATTAAGTAATACCGGAACAGGACGCAGCTTTTTTGAAATTTATTCGGTCCAGTAATAAGGCCATTAAGCGTAATTTAAACGAGTGTTAGTTAAAATCAACAGGTAGCTGTGCGATAAATTTTAGATGTATCACTATCCTTTACGGATTCCTTACAAATTTAATTTCCATAGAAGTAGGAGTATACACTCAAAAAGCAAACGGTTGCTTTGAACAAAGTTTAAATTGTATGAGGAATGGCAAAAAAATTATTAAACATTCGCGACTATATACAAATAAATGTTCCTAAATTTAGGACGATTGTTGCAACATCAGCTTATGAGTGACATTGAAATATGAGTAGATCGGCGCTGTAAATCAATTGAGAAGACCTTATCGTTAAGTCCGTTTGATCGTATAAAATTGTTTTTTAGCCATTCTTTAATATATCTACGCAAAACTAACGATTATGCTTAAAACGTTGTTTCCAAGGAAATCTTCCGGGGATACTTGTGTGCATCCCCTTCGAAACGGAATCATCAAACTTCTCTCAGTCTTTCTCTTTTGCACTGCATTATCATTTCAACTTTTCGCTCAAACAAACATCGCTGTTAAGGGAAAAGTGACGGATGATAAAGGCGAGATTGTAGTTGGTGCAAGTGTTTCTGAAAAAGGCACGACGAACGGTGTAATGACGAACGCTGCCGGAGAGTTCACCATCACCGTAAAAAATCAAGCTTCTGTGCTGGTTATTTCTTTTGTTGGTTTTGCCTCCAAGGAAATTCCGGTAGGTAACAAAGTGGACATCACTGTAGCATTAAGCCAGTCCGACGAAAGTCTGGAGAATGTAGTGGTGGTAGCTTATGGTACTCAAAAGAAGGTCACTGTTACAGGAGCAGTAAGTGCCATCAAAGGAGAAAAATTAGTCAAATCTCCTGCTGTTGATATGACAAACTCATTGGCAGGTCGTCTGCCGGGTCTTGTTGTAATTCAGCAAAGTGGTGAACCGGGGTATGATGGGGCCACCATTAATATTCGAGGATTGAATACGTTGGGAAACAGTAGTCCGCTTATTGTTATTGATGGAATTCCAGACAGAGATGGTGGATTGGGCCGACTCAACCCAAGGGATGTTGAAAATATTTCTGTATTGAAAGATGCTTCTGCTGCAATCTATGGAGCCAGAGCTGCGAACGGCGCCATCCTGGTTACAACTAAAAAAGGTTCCACTGGTAAACCAAGAGTCACCTACGATTTTAACTTTGGAATGGCCCAGCCTTCCCGGACTCCCGAAATGTCCAATGCGTTTGAGTATGCTAATATTATGAATGAACTGCCCATCTACAAATCAATACCTCAGGGAGAATGGGGGGCAGCCTGGGCAGCCATTAAGGGTACCGGAACTTATGATTCTCCAACACCCGGTGTAACTACATTAAACGCTAACTACAGCCCCACAGCTGTAGCTGCGCATGCGGATGGATCTGATCCCTGGAAATACCCGGATACCGATTGGTTCGATGATGCTTTTAAAACCTGGTCACCACAATCAAGACAAAACCTTCAGATTAGTGGTGGTACTGATGTAGTGAAATACTTTGCATCGATCGGGTATATCAGCCAGGATGCTTATTACCATAATTCGGCTACTAAGTATCAGCAATATAATTTCAGGACCAACCTTTCTGCCAAAATAAATCAATATATAAACACTTCCCTCGGTATCATGGTAAGAAGGGAACAACGCAAATTTCCAACTGAAAGCGCTGGAAATATTTTCCGTATGCTGATGAGAGGTCGTCCAACAGAACCTGAAGTATGGCCCAATGGCAAGCCCGGTCCGGATATTGAGAATGGTCAGAATCCTTATGTAATTACGACCAACGCGACTGGTTATATTGATAATCCTACTGACCTCACACAGGCAAATGGTACGGTAGATATAACCAATCCATGGGTTAAAGGTCTAAAGTTGACTTTAACTGGTGCTATTGATAAAAACAATCAAACTTCAAAAACATGGCAAACGCCATGGATGCTTTACTATTGGGATAAGGTTACTTACGAACCGGATGGTGTAACTCCATTATTAGTAGGTGCGGTTAGATCCAACTTCACAGATCCCCGACTTACACAGCGATACGGGTCCGTGTTAAATACAAATTTAACTGCTCTGTTAAGTTATGACCGAAAGATAGGGGCCGATCACACATTAGCATTGATGGCGGGTGTTACCAAGGAAAAATTTGAAGGCGAAGGCTTTTTGGCTTTCCGTCGTAATTATATTTCCGCAGCTGTTGACCAGCTTTTTGCAGGAGGATCCTTACAGCAAAACACAGACGGTAGTGCTTATGAAAGGGCCCGCTTAGGATATTATGGTCGGGTACAATATGATTATAAAGAGAAATATCTCGCTGAATTTATCTGGCGTTATGATGGCTCTTATATCTTTCCGGAAGATAGCAGATTTGGATTTTTCCCTGGATTACTGTTAGGATGGAACGTCTCTAAAGAAGATTGGTTTAAAGTAAATGCAATTAACGCGCTTAAACTAAGAGCTTCTTATGGCCAGATGGGAAATGACCAGGTATTTTATAATGGAAGACTTCAAGAGTATGCTTATCTATCTACTTATGGTTTCGGACAATATCCGATTAATAGCCAGGTACAAACTACTCTTGTAGAATCAGTGTTAGCAAATCCTGATTTTACCTGGGAAAGAGCGAATAACTATAATATAGGTTTGGATGCCACAATATTAAATAATAAGCTTGATGTTACACTGGAGTACTTTTTTAACAAACGCGACCAGATCCTGATTCAACTAACAGGATCTACCCCTGCTTCATCCGGGATTAGCGCCTTACTTCCTCCTGTAAATGACGGTCAGGTGAATAATAGTGGATTCGAATGGAGTATTGGTTGGAATATTAAATCAACCAGAGATTTTAGTGTCCGGGTTGGGGCTAATGGCGGTTATGCTAAAAACGAAGTAATATCTATGGATGAAGCGCTTAGTATTCCAGCACATCAAAAGATGGAGGGCAAATCATTGGGTGGATACCTCGTTTATAAATCTGCAGGTGTTTTCCTTGACCAGGCTGAAATTGATAAGAATACGATCAATTATAGTGGTGTAACAGGAAAATTGATCCCCGGTGACATGAAGTTTGAAGATATTGACGGAAATGGGAAGATAGATGGAGATGATAGGGTTCGACTTGATAAAAGCATCACTCCAATGTGGAACTATGGTTTTACCGCTGACCTTCGATGGAAGGATTTTGATGTCGCTATACTTTTCCAGGGAGCAGCAGGTGCAGCCATAAGGGTTCAAACAGAATCTGGCGATATTGGCAACTTCTTGAAGTATTCTTACGATAATAGATGGTCAATAGACAATCCGAGTAGTGTTCATCCCAGATTGGCAAGCCGTGGCGATACTTACTTTACCGGTGGAAATTATGGTAACAATACTTACTACCTGTTTAGTAAAAATTATATCCGTTTAAAGAATATAGAAATTGGATACAATCTTTCTGCTAAAGCTCTTGATAAGATTAAACTTAGTAATCTTAGATTTTTCGTGAATGGATTGAACGTGTTTACGATTGACAAGAATAAAGTGTACGATCCGGAGGCAACTGTACAAAGCGGGGTTTATTATCCACAACCAAGAATCTTTAACGGAGGATTGACATTAACTTTCTAAACAATTGACATATGAAAAAATTATTGCCCATATTTGGTATTCTGGCAGTTTCCTTACTTGTTGTAATTTCCTGCAAGAAGGATTTTCTGAACACAGAACCCCTGGATAGAATATCCAGTGAAGCGACCTGGGCCGATGGCCCCCTTTCTGAGGCCTTTATTTACAATGTTTACTCATTTCTTGGCTACGGTGGTTTTGAAGAACAGGCCCTTGCTGCGTATACGGACGAGGCGATGTTTACCCATGCTGGTCGAAACATCAATACTTTTACAGAAGGAACAGAAAATCCGACAAATCTTGCATGGATAAGCGATACCTACGGTTGGAACCGAATGTATCTTGCCATCCGACAGGCGAATGTCGCAATCGACCGTTTACCTACCTCTACCTTTTCTGATAAGGTTTTGCGTGATAAATTGCTGGGAGAGGCCCATTTCCTGAGAGCGTATTACTATCAGCAACTTGTGCGGATCTACGGCGGTGTTCCATTGGTTGATAAGCCATACGGACTTAATGAAGATTATTCCATTGTCCGTAGTTCCTACGCTGATTGCGTTAATTTTATTAATGCGGATCTTGATAAAGCGATTACATTGCTGGACGGAAAAACAACGGTACCAGGAAGAACTTCCAAAATTGCAGCAATGGCATTAAAATCACGCGTACTACTTTATGCCGCCAGCGATCTTCATGATGGTCCTACTGCTAAAGCAAAATCTGCGACAATAAACGGCTATGCTACTATCGATTTAGTTGCTTACCCTTCTGGTGACAGAGCTGCAAGGTGGCAAGCGGCTAAAGCAGCAGCAAAAGCTGTATTAGACGCTACGCAAGGATATAAACTCAATCTTGGAGCTCCAGTTTCAGCTACAGAAGGTAGAAATAATTATATGTCTATTGCCTTAGGTGGTCAAAGTGGAGTAGGTGATAAGTCGGCTTCGGTGGAATTGATATTTCAGCGTTCACATACTGCACTTTATACCGTTGAAGATGGATGGCCATTGGGCGGTATTCACTATGGAATAAATAATGGCCCGAATGGTTATCATAACTGGGCAGGTAATACACCTATCCAGCAATTAGTAGACGATTACGAAATGATGGATGGAACTAAATTTAGCTGGTCCAATCCCGCACATAGTTCTGATCCGTTTACTGGTCGCGATCCACGGTTTTATGCTACGGTACTTCATGATGGGGCAACGTGGAAACCAAGACCCTCCGATGTGACTGCCTTAGATCCGGTAAACCAGATTCAAACGGGATACTATGCTTCCGCATCTGGAACTTTGAATGGAATTGATACCAGGGAATCAGCAATTGAAAACTGGAACGGTAGTCGCACACATTACTATACACGGAAATTTATTGATCCAAACCCAGCCTTGCCGGATAACCAATCTAATGCCCAGGTTATTCCCTGGCCTTTTATCCGTTATACAGAAGTAGTGTTAAATTATGTAGAAGCTTGTATCGCAACTAGCGATGAAGCAGAAGCTAGGCTCTGGTTAAATAGAATCAGATTCCGTTCAGGTATGCCGGCCATCCTAGATGCGGGTACTGTACTAATAGATCGTTATCGGAATGAACGCAGAGTTGAATTGGCATACGAAGAACACCGCTATTATGATGCCCGCCGATGGATGATACCCCAGACAACAGTAGGCAGAGGTATTAAACATATTAATATCAATGCTACGCTGAAAGCTGGTCAAACCTATCATGTTCCATACAGGTACGATAAAAACGTTTATAATTATACCTATACGGTGGTAGATAATACGGAAAATGAAACCAGGGTTTGGAATGATAAAATGTATTATCGTCCAATCGCTAGAGATGAAATGACTAAAAACGAAAAACTGGTTCAGAATCCAGGATATAATTAATGCGCCTTCTTGGCCGCAGGAAAAAATCTATCCCTATATTGGGATAGATTTTTTTCATTTTACACGTCATCAATGAATTCAAAAAAAATAGCTCAGTACTGTTTGCTGGTCCTAATATATGTATTGTCTGGATGTAACGAAAAACCAGAAAACAATAAACAGGCGCCGGCCAATACGCTCTTTGTATCGCTGAGTCCATCTCAAACTAATATCAGCTTTCAAAATACTTTAACGGAGGGGTTGAATACAAACATATTGATGTATGAATACTTTTATAACGGTGGGGGAGTAGCTGCAGGAGATTTTAATAAAGATGGGTTAGTGGATCTTTATTTTACCTCCAATATGAGCGATAACAAACTTTACCTGAATAAGGGCAATCTCAAATTCGAAGATATCACCTTGCTATCCGGCACAGAAGGAAGACCCGGTCCCTGGAAAACAGGGGTGAATGCAGTTGACATAAATGCGGATGGCAAATTGGATATTTATCTTTGTTATTCCGGCGCGTTGCCACCTGCCAAAAGAGCCAACCAACTTTTTATTAATACCGGAAATGATAACCAGGGTATACCACATTTTGAAGAAAGAGCCGAGTCTTTTGGCTTGGCCAGTACGGGTTTCAGTAATCAATCGTATTTCCTGGATTATGACAAGGATAACGACCTTGATATGTTATTGCTGAATCATAATCCCAAAAACCTTCCGCTGCTTAATGAACAAGGAACTGCGGAACTCTTAAAGCAAGACAGTCCGGAAAAAGGGCTCCGCTTATTCAAGCAAACCAATGAAAGATTTGAGGATATTACTACAACCAGCGGTATCAATGGTTCTGAATTAAGTTATGGCTTAGGATTGGGGATATCCGATTTTAATGAAGATGGATGGCTGGATTTTTATGTGTCTAATGATTATTCCGTACCTGATTATCTCTATATCAATAATAAGAACGGAACATTTACCAACAAACTGGAAAGCAATCTTGGACATACCAGCCAGTTTTCGATGGGGAACGATGTAGCCGACATTAACAATGATGGCCTTACAGATATTTATACGCTGGACATGTTGCCGGAAGATAATCGCCGGCAAAAATTGTTGCTGACTCCGGATAACTATTCAAAATTCAACCTGAACCTGCGCAGTGGATTTTATTATCAATACATGCGCAATATGTTACAGCTTAATAATGGAAATGGTACGTTTAGCGAGATCGCGCAAATAAGCGGCATCTCGAATACCGATTGGAGCTGGTCGGCGTTGTTTGCCGATTATGACAACGATGGTTGGAAAGATCTTTATGTTACTAATGGGTATTTAAGAGATTATACCAATCTCGATTTCATCAACTATATGAACGATTATGTTCAGCAGGAGGGTCGGTTAAAAAGGGAAGATGTACTAGAGATCATTAAGAAAATGCCGTCTTCCAATGTGGTTAACTGTATTTTTCAAAACAACCAGGGCAATTCATTTACTAAAAAGAACATCGACTGGGGAACGGAATATACATCCAACAGCAACGGAGCCGTATATGCCGATCTTGATAATGACGGGGATCTCGATTTGGTGGTGAATAATATTAATCAACCCGCATTTGTTTTCCGAAACGACTCAAGGAATCAAAATAGTAACCACTTCCTGCAGGTTCAACTGGAAGGTATCAATGGAAATACACAAGGCTTAGGAGCCCGGATAAAAATTTTTTACAATGGACAGACTCAATCCGTAGAACAAAATCCTGCCCGAGGCTATCTTTCTACGGTTTCTTACAACCTCCATTTTGGATTGGGTAATTCGGAACAAATAGATTCCCTTCAAATAACCTGGAACAACGGTAAAATTCAAAAACTTACGGGTATTAAAGCAAACCAGGTGTTGAAATTATATGAGAAGGATGCGGTGGGTATAAAGCCTGTTGCAAAAGAAGGCATCAGTTGGTTCGCGGAAATTCAATCTCCTGTAAAGTTTGAATCCCCTCGTGCAGCAACTAACGACTTTAACAGGCAACTGTTACTCATCAGCCAATTTTCTTACAATAGCCCTTGCATTACTAAATACGATTTGAATAGCGATAGCCTGGAAGATTTATTGATTGGCGGAACCGGTGGTCGCCCGACCCGTATCTTTTTGCAAAAGAAAAATAACGGATTTGAATTGCAGAATATCCCCGCCTTTGAATCGGACTCGTTGTATGAAACAGGTGATATGGCTGTTGTTGATTTAAATAATGATAGTAAACCAGATATTTATATAAGCAGTGGAGGTTATCATAATTTAAATCCGGGTGATCCTTTGCTTCAGGATCGGCTTTATATTAATGATGGCAAAAACAATTATATAAAAAGCACCGGTTTGCCTAAAATGGAGCATAGTAAATCCTGTGTACGCTTTCAGGATATTAATGGTGATGGATCACCGGATCTTTTTGTAGGCGCAAGAGTAATTCCCGGCCGATATCCGGAAACTCCACGTAGCTATATTTTAATCAATGATGGCAAAGGAAATTTTACGGACCAGACGGAGAAAATTTGTCCGGAGATTGCAACAATTGGAATGGTTACGGATGCAGTATGGGTTGACCTGGATCTTGATAAAACAAATGAATTAGTGGTAGTAGGGGAGTGGATGCCGGTATCTGTTTATCATATGGATCACGGAAAGATGAAGAATGTGAGCAGTCAATACTTTAGCAGGAACTATTCAGGCTGGTGGAACAAAATAACTGTTGGTGATTTCAATGGTGATCAGAAACCCGATCTCATGATTGGTAATATAGGACTAAACACCCAGTTCAATGTTTCTGAGAAAGAACCCCTGGAAATGTTTTACAAGGATTTTGACAATAACGGATCTGTTGACCCCATTTTCAGTTTTTATATTCAGCATAAGAGATATCCTTATTTAACCCGGGATGAATTGCTGACTCAATTGGATCAATTCCGTCAACGTTTTTCAAGTTATAGTAGTTATTCGGAAGTTGGATTGGATGAGTTATTTCAGAATGGTGAATTAAAAGAAGCGGGTCATCGGGTGGCTGATCATATGGAAACAACCTGCTTTCTTAGTAATCAATCGGGGAAATTTTCTATTGCCAGCTTGCCAAAAGAAACGCAATACTCACCTGTTTATACCATTAACCAGTTGGATTTTAATAAGGATGGTAAAATGGATATGCTGCTTTGCGGTAATAATAGCAAAGCAAAAATCAGGTTGGGTAAATTCGATTCCAATTATGGAATTTTGCTTGCTGGTGATGGGGCCGGTAATTTTACCTATATCAATCAAAAGGAATCGGGATTTAAAATAAATGGAGATGTGAGAAGCAGTATCCAAATAAATGATATACTTTATTTTGGCATCAATGGCAAACCCTTATTATCATACAAATTGACTGTTCAGAAAAAATGATAATTAATGTTATTAACCGGAAAGTTTTATTTCATTTCCTGTTAGCAGGCGGATTGTACAGTTCCTGTAAACAGGAGGATAAAAAAATACCGGAAGATTTTGAAGTGGCAACAGCCTGGGCCGATATGACTAATTATATCGCTAAAACAACTCCTGCGAATACACCTACGTTTTCATCCCGCTGTTTTGGATACATAGGATATACGATGTACGAATCAGTGGTTAATAATTCTCCTGAATATCAATCGGTGGCCGCGGAATTAAACGGCCTGGGATCTTTGCCAATGCCTGAACAGCGTGTTAAATATAAATGGATACTATCTCTGAATGCCGGTCAGGCTGAAATTCTCCGGAATATATATATTCAGACGTCGGATGAAAACAAAAGAAGAATTGATTCACTTGAGAATCATTTCGAAAAATTATTTAGAGATAAAAATTCAAAAGATTCTAATGACAGCAAATCTATTGCCTATGGCAGATTGATTGCGCAAAAAATTTTTGAATGGTCAAAAACAGATGGCGGCCATCGCGCTTATCTTAAAAATTTTGATAAAACACTTGTATTTAAGGACAGGCCCGGTTGTTGGAGGCCGCCTCTTTATGCACAGTCATTCAGTCATTATCCGTTGCATCCACATTGGGGAAAAAACAGAACGTTTATTGCCAGCGATTCAATGTTAAGCGATCCGGCATTTATAACGTATGACACGACTCCGGGATCTGCTTATTACAACCAATTCAAAGCAGTTTATGATAAGGAAAAGACACTCACACAAAAGGAAAAGGAAACGGCCATCTGGTGGGGGGATGATCCGGACGAAACCTTTACTCCTCCTGGACATTCTTATTATTTGGCTACTATCGCAATTCGTAAAACCAAACCGGGAATTGTAAAATGCGCTGAAACCTATGCGAAGGTGGGCATAGCAGTGGCCGATGCTTTTCGAAATTGCTGGAAATGGAAATATCAATTTTTCAGTGAACGACCCAATACATATATACCAGAGCATATAGACAGGGAATGGAATTCATTCTGGCCAGATCCACCCTTCCCGGCTTTTCCATCCGGACATGCTATACAAGCTTCAGCGGCCGCTATGGTACTTACCGACCTCTATGGAGAACGATTTGAATTTACCGACAGCGCCCATGCAGGTAGAAAAAGAGATGAATTAAGGAATGCGGATTTTGTGGTTCGTCATTTTAATTCCTTTTGGGAAGTAGCGGAAGAAACAGCCAATTCGCGATTTTATGGCGGCATACATACACCTCAGGATAATAAGATCGGATTAGAGAAAGGAAAAGAAATTGCCAATAATGTCAATAACCTTAACTGGAAAAAGAAAACCAACTAACTCACTTAATAAATGAGCTATCGTTTAATTATAATAGTAATAGTCACAAGTTTGATTATTCCAACGGGCTTTGGTCAATCCCGGTTTACCAACGTAACGGATACAGCTGGCATAAAGCATGTATTTAAAGTATTTGAAGGAATGTTCGGTGGTGGCGCCTGTGTACTGGACTATAATAATGATGGTTATGAAGATCTGTATATCACCGGTGGAATGAACGATGATGTGTTGTATAAAAACAACGGGAACGGTACGTTCACCAATGTATTTGAGCAGGCAGGTCTTGCCATCACCAAAAAATATGTTACGCAGGGGGTAGCCGGAGCAGATGTAAACCGTGATGGATTTGTGGATTTGTTTATTACTACCATCACACTCAGGAACGAGAGAAAAGCAATTCCGAGAGAGATCAATATATTTTTACTGAATAATGGAAACGGAACTTTCAGGGATGCCACCAGCGAATATGGGTTGGATTCACTTTATTCCTTTAGTACCGGCGCAAGTTTTGGCGACTTCAATGCAGATGGCTGGCCCGATTTGTATGTTGGCAATTATTTTAATGAATACGATGGCAAACTCAGTTTAATTAATGATAATACATTAGTAGGAGCCAACCAGATTGCGAAAGGATATTTATTATTAAACGAAAAAGGCAAACGATTCAAAAACGTTTATGCAGATTATAATCTTGATTACCGCGGTTTTGGATTTGGTGGCGTGTTTACTGATTTCGATAATGATGGTGACCAGGACTTAATTGTTCATCATGATTTTGGATACAAACGGACACCCAATATGCTGCTGGAGAATCATTATCCACGGAGTAATTTCAAGGATGTGGCGAAGCCCTTTGGAATGGATCTCAAGATTAATGCGATGGGTGCGGCTGTTGGGGATTATAACAATGATGGATGGATGGATTATTTTGTCACTAATATTAAGTTCAATTGGTTGATGGTTAATGGAGGAAATGGGAAGGGATTTGTAAACAAAACAAAGGAATTGGGACTCAACTTTTTTGCCATTAGCTGGGGTGCCAATTTTGGCGATTTTGATCAGGACGGAGACCTGGATTTGTTTGTCGCAAATGGAGATCTGAATCCTAATTGTGTGGCTATGGGGGACTTTTATTTTGTAAATAACGGCAGCCGTTTTGAAGACAAAGCGCGCATGGCAGGATTAAATGATTATGGAATTGGAAGAGGATCGGTAATGTTTGACTATGACAATGATGGCGATCAGGATTTACTGGTAGTGAACCAGGAGCCCGTTCTTAGTTATCCAGTGCCCTCGGTTACTCATTTATACCGCAACGATTCGGCCACCGGCAATTGGATAAAAATTGCATTGAAAGGAGTGCAAGCAGAGAGTCATGGTATCGGATCGAAAATTGAGATTGAAGCGGGTGGAAAAAAAATGATACGGGAGATCGATGGGGGAGGTTCCAGTCATATCTCTCAAAATTCCACAATAGCTCATTTTGGATTGGGAACTATTTCGAAAATTGATAAGATCACTGTTTACTGGACGGGCGGAAACAAGCAATCATTAACTAATATAAATGTAAACCAGGCAATCAATATTACTGAAATTCCACGGAAGGAGTCGCGTACTCTTTATATCTACTTGCTTATTGGTATAGTCGCTTTGATTACCGGTATTATTTTTTGGCGTAAAAATGCAAATAAGAATAAGTAAAACTTTAGTACAACGCTAAGGCGTTTTTTTCATTTGTTGAAGCAATAACTTATTCTGTTCTTCCAGTAGTTTTATTCTTTTATCCATTGCTGAAATAAGTTCCTGTTGTTCCTGCACTGCCTTTACCAGGGGCACTACAAACTCTGCATATTTCAATGTGTACAAACCCCAATCGTTTTTAGGTGCATCATAACCACTGAATTCGTAATCAGCAGCTTTGGCAGCTTGCTCCACTTCCTGGGCCAGAAAGCCGCTATACTTTATTTTTTCATTGTCGTTTTTACCCGGGTAATCCGCGGTTTCTTTATTTCTGGTAAGAGTGATCAGGGCTTTATTGCTGATGTGATAGGTAACAGGACGGAGTCGTAAAATAAAATCCAACCCTTTTACATCTTCCACGATAGTATTTTTTATACGAGCATCCGAAACAGTACCCCAGTTTACTTTACCGCCGATAAACCAGGTGCTGGTAGTACCAATAATAACCTGGTCCTGGAAGCCATTTAATTGATCATTATTGCCAATGCCCACCGTATTGTAAACATTGGGAGCGTTAGGATGGGTACCGGCAGAAACTCCGATTCCGATATTGTTATTTCCACCGACATTATTTTGAAGAGCACCAAATCCGATTGCTGTATTGTAAAGTCCGCTGTTGTTTGAAATTAGCGCACCGCTTCCGTAAGCCGCGTTGCTATTTCCGCTGATGTTATTATTAAGTGCATTGTAACCAGTAGCAGTATTATATTCTCCTATGGTGTTGTATTGAAGTGCATTGTTTCCGATTGCCGTATTATACCATGCATTGGTATTAGAATAAAGCGAATTTGTTCCAAGGGCTGTATTATAGGTTCCAGTTGTATTGTTGGTTAGAGCTGAACTTCCCACGGCTGTATTTTTGACTCCATTTGAAGCTGATGTTGGCTGGTTGGCAAACAAGGCCTCAAACCCAATCGCCACATTGTTGCTGTTCCAGATGACACCCCCATTACTGAAGGATTGGGATTGTAATGCGGCGCGGCCAATCGCTATATTCCCGCTACCTGTGGTATTGGCGAAAAGAGCAAAATTTCCGAAAGCGATATTTTCATTCCCTATAGTATTTTGGTAAAGTGTTTGGTACCCTATGGCAATATTATTTGTTCCTGTAGTGTTGTAGTAAAGCGTATTATATCCGTTTGCAATATTGGTACTTCCGCTGCTGTTTGAGTAAAGAGCATTATATCCGTTGGCCGTGTTACCAGTTCCTGTTGTATTGGAATAAAGAGCATTTGCTCCGTTAGCAGTATTTTGACCTCCGTTTGTGTTTGAATAAAGTGCACTTATTCCGGTGGCGGTATTTAGACCTCCAGTTGTGTTTAAAAGAAGCGCCGCGTCGCCGATAGCAACATTGTTGCCTCCCGTGCTGTTAGAAAAAAGCGCATTTCTTCCACTGGCAGTATTTTTAAATCCTATGGTATTGGAATAAAGAGCACCTTTCCCATTCGCTGTATTTTGGTATCCCGTGTTATTTGAATATAGTGAACCAAATCCGGTGGCGGTATTTTCATAGCCAGTGCTGTTGGAATACCCTGATGTGCTTCCTATAAAAGTATTCACAACTCCAAAACCACCACTTGCATTATTTACTCTGCCTGCGTTTACTCCAAGAAAAACATTTGAAGGATCATCTGAATGAATCCACATCAGGTCGCTGCCATCGCTCTTTCGAAGTTTTATGAGCGGATTTGTGTTGCTTTGTGTACTGTGTGCTTCAATAATGAATTGTGAAACATTAACAGCACCTTTTATATGAAGTTTTGATGCTGGAGTAGTAATTCCAATGCCCACATTTTGTGCGAATATGGTATTGATGATAGCCATAAAGCTTATCATTAACTTAATTTTTTTCATGGCTTTATTTTTATTGAAATGCGAGATTATTTCTGTTTTTCTTTTAGCAGTTGTATTTCTTTTAGAAGGAGTTCGATCTTTTTATTTTGTTCTTCTATCATTGATTGCTGAAGTGTTGCCCGTTCTGAAAGCTCCTGCACTGCTTTTACTAACGGCACCACAAAGTCGCCATAGCGTAAACCATAGAGTGCCCGATCGCTGATCGGTTTATCCACCCCGCTAAACTTAAAACCGGTTTGATTAGCTGCCTGTTCTACTTCCTGCGCAATAAAACCTGTTTCACGCCGGGTCGCTACCTCTTGAATGTTTTGTTTTTCCAAATCCATCACCGTAGTGTTTGTTTTACTGTTCGCATTCTGATAATGCGCATTTAATTTTTCGATATCAATAACATAACTAACCGGGCGCAGGAGATTAATAAATTCCAATCCCTTTACATCTTCCTGTACAGCACTTTTATACCTTCCATCCGAAAAAGTGGTCCATCCCTTGGAACCACCGATAGAGTTGATAAGAGTATTTCCTACCCATATCCTGTTAAAGTCATCCACTCTTGCATTATATCCTATAGCGGTGGCATTATAAAGGTTGCTGTAAGAAACATCGGCACCGGCACCGATAGCTGTATTGTAGTACCCGGTTATATTAAATGCGAGAGCTGCTATCCCCACAGCGGTATTATCTACGTTTGTATTATTAAACAATGCGCTCACACCTACAGCCACATTCTGGCTGCCTGAAATATTTCTATTAAGCGCATCTTTTCCTATTGCTGTATTCTCACTGCCATTGTTATTAAGGTATAATGAGTTGACACCAAATGATGAATTAAAGGAACCTGAATTATTGGTGAAAAGAGCCTGAACGCCGATCGCTGTGTTTTCATTACCTGTATTTGGCGACTGAAGGGCGCTATACCCCATGGCCGTATTATAGATGCCTGTGCTATTGAAACGGAGTGCGGAGGCTCCCATAGCTGTATTATAATCGCCTGTGGTGAATTGAAGCGTACGCGTTCCGGTTCCGGTATTAAAACTGCCTGAGATATTATTGGCTAAAGAATTAATACCAATGGCGGTATTAAAAGTTCCGGTAGCGTTGTTATACATCGTTGAACCTCCAACGGCCACATTGGCACTTCCCGAAATATTGGAATACATGGAATGCGTTCCAATAGCCGTATTTGAACCACCGGTCCCATTTTGGTTATATAAAACAGAGTCTCCTATCGCAACATTATATCCGCTTGTTTGATTGTTTGTAAGTGTACCAAAACCTACGGCAGTGTTATTATTACCAAGGTTGAAATAGAGCGAACCATGGCCCACCGCTGTATTATTGTTACCGCTTATATTCGAATAAAGTGATGCATATCCAACAGCAGTATTATAGATACCAACCGTATTAGCCCTTAATGAGTATCCACCAAACGCGGTATTGTAACTGGTTGTATTAAAAAGCAGGGCAGAATGACCATATGCAGTATTGCCAATACCAACACTATTGGATACTAAAGCCTGGTATCCACTCGATGTATTAAAATTGCCTGTCGTATTTTCATTGCCAGCCATTGTCCCACTAAAATAATTTTGGGTACCGGTAGTATTATTGGTTCCAGCCTGTAAACCTGAAAAATAATTATAACCGCCTGTTGAATTATTTGCCCCCGCGAGATAACCTGAAAAATAATTGAAAGAACCAGTGGTATTAGAACCACCTGCCCTGTTTCCAGAAAAATAATTTTGACTACCCGTTGTATTGCCAAAACCTGTAAGGTATCCTGAAAAATAATTTTCATTGCCCGTACTATTGGAGTAGCCTGCATTAACTCCGGAAAAATAATTGTTGTTACCCGTTGTATTTAAATAGCCTGCTGCTAATCCCTCAAACTGATTCGAATTTCCGGTAGTGTTAGAACCACCGGCTTCATAGCCGCTAAAATAATTGTAATACCCGGTAGTGTTTTTTTTGCCAGCATGGTATCCAATAAAATGATTAGCGATTCCTGTATTCATGGCTCCGGCACTATCACCGATAATAGTATTTAAATCCAGCGCTACCAGGTGGATGCTTCCATTTTGTTTCAGCTTCATCCGTTGAATATTATTGGTTCTGAATACGAGGTCTTTTCCATCGGTAGTACCTATAAAATTAACAGCTGTGTCGGTGCCAGTATTACCCGTCAGGTTCCAGCCATTGTTACCTGTTGTAATTTCTTTCCATATAGAAGAAGTATAAAACCAAAAACTACTGGTTGTAGTATCATATAGTATTAGTCCTTTAGCCGGATTTACAATTGCAATACGGGAAGCAGATGAAGTTCTTGGTATAAGCATCCCCTTCGTACCGCTTTTAATATCCAATATAGCAGTGTTATGTGGAAGGCTACCATCATTATTGATAGCTACGTTTTGCGCAAGTAAACTTATTGCGAGTAGTTGCAGGGGCAGGAAAACAGCCGTTTTCAATATCTTCCTCATAAAGAACTTTTAATGAATGTATTCTTATTGGAAGCGTTATCCAGACTGCTTTAGCGATTAGGGGAACCGGTTGAGCAATTACCATAATTGATACTGAAACCGGAAAAAGAAGTATGCAATAGATATCCTGTTGCTTTCCATAAACGATCTAATGGCAGAGCATTACTATTAAAATGGGAGCAATTAAATAGGGTATCAATGCCCGATCGCCTTCATAAAATCCTCTTTTTTCCTGCGGGCTACATCCAGCAGTTTTCCATTGCTCATCATTACCTGGCCACCTTCACCTTTCAGGTATTTACGAACATGATTTTTGTTAATGATGTAGGAGTGATGGATACGGATGAAAGTTTGGGAGGGAAGCAGTTCTTCGAAATCTTTCAGTGTTTTCGAAACCGTTATCTTGGTCCCTGCCTGGAGATAGATAAAACTATAATTGCTTTCTGCTTCCAGGTAAATAATATCCGATATCTCTATGAAATGTAATCCTTCCAGGGAGGGGATGGCGATCCGATTATGCCCATTTTTTTCATCAATTAAATTATGCAGAAGGGTTTCAATACGCTGGTTGGGTAAATCCGTTTGTATTTTCTCTCTCGCTCTTTCTACCGCTTCTTTCAATGTTTTGATTTCAATGGGTTTTACCAGGTAATCCAGCGCGCTGAAACGGATGGCGCTGATGGCGTAATGATCGTACGCGGTGGTGAAGATCAATTCAAAACTTCGTTGCTCCAGTTGCTGCAGCATAACGAATCCATTCATGCGGGGCATTTCAACGTCGAGGAAAACAATATCGGGGTCATGCGTTTGAATCGCTTTTATTCCTTCTTCCCCGCTTTCGCATTCGGCAACAATTGTAATATCCGGACAATGAGTAACTAATTTCTGACGAAGCGAGTTACGGCTGCTGCTTTCATCATCAATCAATATGGCGGTTAATTGTTTCATGTGGTGGTGGGTTGAGTCGTTAACCAAACTTCAACTTTTGTGCCTTCGGGTAAATGTTGTGCGTTATAGAGGTCGGTAATTTTTACGGAGCCATTGTGGTTTTGGTTGAAGAGATTGATCCGGTCCTTTGTTATCTGCATTCCAAACGAAAGCTGAGAAGGCCTATTAATTTTTTTATATTCCTGCGCTTTCTGTCTCCCTACACCATTATCTGTAATGGTGTATTTAATATTATTCTCTTCGAGATGTACTTCGATATCCAATTTTTTATCTCCGCTTGTTTTATTAAGTAAACCGTGATGAATGGCGTTTTCAATAAACGGTTGCACGATCATAGGCGGAACTTTATAATCGCCCTGCTGAATCTGGCTATCGATGGTAAGTGTACAGCTGATTTTGTGATCCCATCTCAGTTTTTCCATTTCCAGGTAAAGCTCCAACGCTTCCAGGTCTTTCCAACAGGGGATCGTATTGTTCTTAGAATTTTCAAGGATCGCTCTTATCAGCTGGGCAAACTTCGCAAGGTAGTCGGTTGCTTTTTCTTTCTGATCAGTTTGAATAAGATTGTCAATGGAGTTCAGGCAATTAAAAATAAAATGAGGATTCATCTGAGCACGCAGGGCCATCATTTCTGTTCCGGCAATTTTTTGTTTCATTTCCGATTCATGTCGTATTGATTTTATCCTCCTTTTTATAATCCATAACACAATTAAGGCACACCCAACAGAGATTATCAATATAAACCACCAGCTTTGCCAGAAAGGAGGGGAGATGATAAATTCAAAGGAGGTTGATTTTCCCCAGGTATCGTTCCATCCCTTGTTTCTCACTTCAAAAAGATATTTACCTGGCTTAAGACTAGCATACGATACAATATTCTGATTGCTGGGCACTGACCATTCTGCATCCGAACTACCCGATAAGCGGTAACTATAAACTACCTGCTTTTCATTAATAAAACTGGGTGAAGAAAATTTAAACTGTAATTGGTTTTGGCGATAAGTAAGATGTAATTCATCATGATGAAGCGGGAAATTAAGATTTAAGGAGGAAACGTTGGTAATATAAACTTGACTGGGAGGAAGTTTTTCCATTTCACCATCTGTTATATGTGCGATGCCTTCGCCTGTAGCAAGCCAAATAGAATTGTTTTCATCTGTTTCCATCCCGATCATACCGGCATAGTAATTATTGATCCGGCTAAAATTAAAAACACTAAAACCAGTATCGGTGGAGATCAGTTTGTCAAGACCCTGGTAAAAGGCTATCCATATATTGCCATTTGAATCTTCTCTTATTGCTTTTATAAAATTTGAACTTAGGCCTTTGCTTTGATTATAATTTGAAACAAAAAAACTATCTCTGCCATCATTCTTAAATTGATAAACACCATTGTACCTTGTGCCGACCCATATATTTCCTTTCGAGTCTTCATATAAAGAGCGGACGTTTTCGGCGGGTAAAAAATGAACATTATTAAGTATATTGAACTTCTTGTCAATAATATTATAGCGAATGCGAAAAACCCCGTTTTGCCAGGTGGCCGCCCATAAACTCCCTGCTTTATCTATAAGCAAACTGCTGATGCGGTACCGGAGTATCTCCTGAAATGTTTTCCCGGTACTTAATACCAAATGCTCGAGGTTGGTATAAAATAAATTTCCAGCCTTGTCATTAACAACCCTGGAAATAGATGTCGATGGAAGACTAAAAGTATCGCTGTATTTAAAACTACCTGTATCAAATTTTGCTATATTTTTTAAGCCAACCAAAAGGGGAGGGCTTGTATTGGGAATTACATAATAATATACCTGGTTTAATCCATTGGCAATGGGCGTAAATATTCCTGTTCTTTTATCAAATAATTTAATTCCATTGAAAGTACTGACCAGGAAATAATTCTTTTTGAAAGGATACAATACAAATAAATTATCATTCTTAAAAACTCCGTCTTCAACAGTATATAGGCGAATGCCCGATCGGGTAACTAATTTAGAAAGCCCAATCTCTGTTCCAAACCAAATATTCTTTTCTCTATCCTGAAAAATACTGGTAATTATATTAGAAGTGAGACCATCTTTTGTATTAATAAATTGATAGGTGCCATCTGGATTAATTTTAACTAATCCCGCAGAAGTTCCAAACCATAGTATCCCCTCCGCATCTTCCAAAATATCATAGATTCTTCTTTGTTGAAGTGCCGGAATATTAAAGGGTGCCGGAAGTGTAGTAAAACGTATAGGATGATTTTGCCCGGGGGATTCAGCCAGTAGTTTTAGACCTTTAGACGTAGCCACCCATATTCTTTTTTTTGAATCCTGGTAAATTTTTGATCCGGCAAAAATATAGAGATCCCGAAGTTCTGTAAGTAATTCATACTTCTTATTGAACGCTCCGATAGCACTGTCACTCACAGCAATAAAAACAGAATCATTGAGCCACTGGAGATCTATGTATGTAGAAGGAGAAGATGACTGCCTGGGTCGAATAAGTCTTCCATCTGTAAATTCCTGTAGTCCCTTTAAATCGGTGGTTGCTATAATAGGATGCCCTTGGGAATGTATAAAGTGGTTTACAACGGTTTTAGATAAAGAGTCTTTATGAATAACCTGATTATCTGAAATAATATCTATAGAACCATTATTGAGTGCCACATACAATCTACCATCCTTCAATTCGCAGAAATCATTAACCAGGTTATGGGAAAGACCATTGAGTGTACTATAATTGGTAAATACATGGCCATCGTATTTGCTCAATCCTTCCCAGGTCGCTATCCATAGAAAGCCTTTGGAATCCTGGAATATCCGGCGGATGGAATTGGAAACAAGACCATCATTAACCGTGTAATTTTTTAATAGTTGCTGTTGAGACAAAAGCGGATTTAAAGATCCGGTAATTAAGAGAACTATTAAGTATACATGGCGCATTCTTAAAGGTAGTCGAGTTTAATTAATATGCTGAAAACCGGCATATCGTTATTTCCATATAAGGTTTCGTAAAGAAAATTATTGATTTCCTCAAATTGATCCTTGCAAATGGTCCCTGGCTTCACTCTATACTTTATAAATTATACCCCATTTTTTGGCGATACTATCTTTTTCTTCTTTACTTTTTTTTATAAATGGCTGTCCGGCAGGGGTTCCAACCTCCCTGAAAAAACCCTCAAACCCGGAGGGCGTATAAGCAAAGCGCATTTCTAAGTTTTCTTTGCCTGTATTTTGTAAGCCATGCCAAACTCCTTTTGGTACTATAACTACTGCCCCTTCACTAACGGCATATTGATTTCCCCCCAATGAATATTGCCCCGATCCTCTATGTATAAAAATTAGCTCGTCTTCATTAAGATGCTTGTGCACCGGAATGCCTTCACCTGGAAGTATTGATTCAGAAAGAAAACACATCGATTGTGAACCCTGCGCCTTTGATATCTTAATTCTTAATATAGTTGTTCCATTCCTGATCATGAAAGTTTCTCCTTCCTGTTCATTAACCACTAAGCCTTCAAAGGCTGGCCCATCAGCAGCAAAGCCTTGCAATGGAAGAAGGGAGGAAAGAACTCCAATACTGCTTAACCCAAGAAATTGTCTTCGTGAATTCATACTATGAGTTTTTCGGTTTGGTTTCGCAATAAATGTTTTTCCATTGCGGTTATATTATATTTATTATTCAATGAATTATTAATCCTGACGGTTGTTTGTACCAGCAGTATTAGTTTTCTGTTCATTGTTTTTGAAATAGTCTCCTTTCGATATTTGTGTTTCGTCTTTTTCGGATTTGTTGATAACACCTTGTCCGCAAGGACCAATTACTGCATGCAGTGAAGAATTATTCCGGGCACTGAATCCTGCTTTGAAAGTAATTTTCTGCGGCGAGCGAAGCGTTAACTTATTGCCGAAAGATCCGGGAACCTGTTGTATTGTTTCAATAAATCCTCCCGATTGATAGAAGTTACTCCCCTGGCTAACGCCGCTTAAAAGTAAGAATGGGCCACAATCGCTATATAAATCACTTTGCCATACACCACGGCCAAATGTACCAGCCCTGATAGCTCCATTTGTTTCGTTTATGAAAAGATCAGAAACAGGCACAACTGGTAATCCATTGGAAAAGGGTACCCAATCACTCATTAGAAAATCCATAAAATAAATGCCGATATCTGTACCTATATAAGCATCGCCATCACTGGTATATTTAATACAGTGTACTGGTACATTGGGCAAAGACCCTGACATATTAACCCAGCTTGCACCGCTGTTCGAAGAGTAAAAAACTTTATTTCCGGCCGAATAGCCACCAAGTGTAATCCATATTTCAGTTCCGTTACTGGAGCGACTGGTAATATCTGTTACTGGAATTGCTGTGGAAGCGGAGGGCCAACCAGGCGTTCCTGATACTTGTGTCCAGTTATCTCCTTTATTATCACTTCTCCACAACGTAGTATTGTTAGCAGCATAAATGCGGTCTGGAATATTGGCACTTACTGCCAAACCTCCTGCAGGGCTTCCACCCGCCGAACCCTGGTTGCCTTTATTAAACCAGGCTGTTCCACCATTATCTGTTCGGAAAACACCATTTGTAAAACCAGCATATGCAATCAAATCGTTGGTTGGATGTACTACTACAGTAGGATAAAAGCCTGCAGCACCAGCAGGAGTTCTGTCAAAGGAAGTATAAGGAGTTCTTGAACCCTGGAATAAAAACGTATTGACGGTATAGTAGTATGAATTATTATTGTTATTTAGATAATCTGACTCAAATCCATCTCCACCTAATACTAATTGGTAACTGCCGGCATTGTTTGAAGATTCAATAAGGCCATTGTCTTGTGCGCCACCAAGAATAAAATTGAGATTACCTTCCACGCCGGTGAAATGATAGTATTGAGTGGTTTGCATACCATTAAATAAAGATGTCCAGGTTGCTCCCTGATCAAGGCTTCGGTATACTCCTCCATCGCAACCAGCGTACAAGATATTATTCAGCGGGTTGTATTGTAGATCATGAACATCAGCATGTACGACTCCTGATCCTGTAACAGCAAAATTTGCTCCGCCATTCAGAGAACGCTGTAAATTCACTTCGCCTATAATAACATTATTCGCATTACTTGGACTTGCAGCTAAAGCAGCCATATAAGATTGAGTGGTTGGGGAAGCAGGGTTGACCAATGTATAATCAGTTCCGTTATTATCTGATCGGTATAACAATTGACTCTTACCAAAACTTACATATAACCTGTTTGGAGCATTAGGTGTAACAGCCAGCGAAGTTCGATCATTGTTGGAGGGTACACTAGAGAACTTCGTGTTTAAAACTGCTACAAATGGATTCCCCCAATTGGTGGAAATAAAAACCTGGTCATCGGTACAAGTGTATACATAACCAGTATTGGCAGCTCCGAGTTCCAAGTCAAATACAGCATCATTTCCAATAGTGGCATCTCTTGACCATGTTTGACAATTATCTGTACTGCGGTAGAGTCCCTGGGAGGTACAAGCGAAAAATCGATTATGAAAATCCTCTGACTGAACTAATTTAAAACCATAGTATGAAGAACCAGGTAAAATTATATCCGATAATTTACTCCAGGTTCCACCTCCATCAGTTGATTTCAGGATTCCTATACTTGGGCGGATATAACCAAAGCCAAATACAAAACCATTCGGAAGATTGGAATCTCCGTCACCGGTTAACACATAAATTGTATTAGGATCATCCCTATCAATTACGATTCCGGAAACACCAATATTGGGAAGGAAACCATTTAGCGGATGCCAGTTTGCTCCACCATCAAGTGTACGCCATAATCCGGCAGCAGGAGTACCGGCATAAATAATATTTGAATTGGTTGGATGAAAGGCTAAACGATCGGTGCGACCTACACCTTGAGTAATAGAATATGGACCAATCGGCGCCCAAACACCTGTATTCGATAAAGGACTGTTTGGAGAATTCGCATCAAAACTTCTTTGTGCTAAGTTTTGCTGGGAAGCAGCCCAGGTTTTTTCAGAAATATTTACTGGCACTCCATTCGTATCAAGATGGCTACCCATATACCATCCCCATCGATTCCATTTTTTAAACTCAGAATATAATTTAGGATTGCTGGTATATCCTTTCTGTGAATAGTAATCATTTACAGTTTGCATGATATCAGTAAACCGGGTTTTATTCCCCAGCGCAGCTTTTAACTCAGGACTTACCGTTAATTGAGCCTGCGAATAAGCAAGCACAATTAACAAACAGGTAAGAAGGAAAAGTTTCTTTTTCATCGTTGCTGTGTTTATAGATTATAATAAAAAAGAAATTATTTGTTGCCTGATAAAACCACTTTTTTTAAGGCCTCGATTTCTTTTTGCTGTTGTATAATATATAATGTCAGCTCTTCAATTTTTTCCATCATCTTTTTTTGAAGTTCACCCAGATGCAATCCGCTTTGCTCAATTTCTTTAGCAGATGGTATATTAGGCAAATGTTTGTTTTCCCTGATAAATAGTTCTAGTTCCTCTATCGGGCGAAGCGTATAAGATCTTTCAAAAACATAATCGGCCCAGCCGCTTTCTACTACCACTTCTTTACTGCGGATATTTCCATTTACCGAAAGTTTATAGGTTGGGTTATCTGTTCCAATGCCCACATTACCTGTAGCTGCGGCAATAAAAATCGCAGAAAAATTATTACTGAATATGCGCATATTGGTATTTGAATAAGTTCCGATACCTGCGGAAGTTCCCCCAATAAAAGTTCCAATCACATTACCTCCCTCGCCTATATGTGTTATTCCATAACTATTGTTGAGCGTTGATACGGTTAGTTTGCTATTGTTAAAAGCACCTGTTGAGTTACTACCTATCACTACTTCACCAGCCGGATAAATAGAAAGTTTACCGGTACCATTGGTATTTAACCTCAACGCATGATTGGTCGTGGTACCGATGGCGGCAGAAACTCCGCCAACCCCTTCGCCTACTATAATTGGATCACCGCCTCCATCTTGCCCTATATGTGTCCAGCCAGCAGTATTGGTGCCTGTTAATATTGTGAGCTTAGTAGTGGGAGCACTGGTACCAATTCCTACATTGCCTCCTGTAATATTAAATAAGTCAGTTCCACTAAGATCCCAATAACCACCGCCTCCTGAACTACCGCCCTTACTGCTGCTTTTGACGATCCATTTTTCTTCGGTGCCATCGTATTGCAGCGTTATAACTCCTTTATTAATGATAATTATATCAGCACTTGTTCCTGTTACGATCTGATCTGTTAGTGCGGCGAAAGGATCTTCATTATTTAATTGCATGGCAAATCCACTTCTATTAAACAATGTGATGGTTCTTCCATCAACTCCCGCAATAATACCTGCTATGGTAAAGTCGGCAGTTGGGCCGGTAACTCGATAGTAACTGGATTTCGTACTATTGATATCCATCGCATAGGTTATTCCATCGTTGGCTGTTATTCCGACTGTTCTGAAAATAACATCTCCGTAAATATCCAGGGCTGCCTCGGGATTTGTGGTATTGATACCAACATTCTGGCTGAAAAGGGATGTAGAAAAATGATAACTGATAGTAATAATTACAATTAGTTTTTTCATGATAAGTAGTTAAAGTTTATAGTACAAGTCCATTTGAATTAAGATTTGAGCATATTTTCAATCCTGCCGATCTTCTTCATATAATCCAGAATGGCAAGCCTGCATAAAACCGCTGAATAATATGCTTGTGATCCGACTGTAATTAAAATTATTGCTATAAGAAAGGAACTAAAATGGTACTTGAGTAAGTGGTGAAAGGATTTGAGCAGTTGGTATATGGTATAACCTAAGATAATCGAATGAACAATTCTATTAAACGAATCGATTCATCTTTCTTGATTTCTTATTTCCGGAGTACTCGCCAGGCTGGCGTTGCTTCTTCAAACTGGTTATCGGTTAACACACGCATATCTGTACCATCGGCACGCATTACACATATTTCACCGTATGGCTGAGGATTATATGGATGCAATGCCGATTCATCTTTAAAACCCTGGACCCCACTGCTGAAAGCGATCCATTTTCCATCCGGCGACCAAACGCTATGTGCTTCATTACCGGGGTCGTTAGTAATTCTTTTTAAATCACTACCATCAGGCTTAATGGTGAAAAGGTCATAATTACCTTCTCTCTTGCTGGTAAAAGCAATCAAGTTTCCGGTTGGCGACCAAACAGGAAAATTATCCTGGCTATTTGTCGTAAGCGTTGTGATTTTGCCGGTTTCGATTTCTATAATCAAAAGTCCTTTCATGCTATCGGTTGATGCCCGGTAAACAATTTTTTTATTGTCGGACGACCAGGAAGGGAACCCATAATTTCCCTTTCCGTTTGTAAGAACTCTCAATCCACTTCCATCTTTATTAATAATAGCAATATCGCCTATCGCGGGACCCTGCAGACTTTGAAAATATTTGCCAAATCCGAAAACAATTCTTTGTCCATCGGGTGACCATACCGGCCCTAATGCGCTTTTTACCGGATCACCAAAAAGAATAAAACGGTTTTTTCCGTTATTATCCATACTCATTATTTGGTTGTGATGAATACCAGCCGTTTTATCGTTACAAATCAACCCATCTCCTGCAGGATTGAAACAAGGGAATACACCTGATCGTATTAATTGAAATTTTTTATCACGACTGTATAATTTATAGAAAGGGGGTTTCTCATTATTCAGTTCTCGATGAAATAACATTTGATTGCCATCTGTCGACCAGGAAGGGTTGTCGAAATCACCAGTTGCTCCTTTGCTTCCATCCGAAAAAAGGATACCACCTCCATCTACCCAGGTTAAATACGCAATCCTGTTATCGTTGAGCCATCGCGGAAATATTTTTTCACCCGTGTCTTTAGTAATCGTTTGTTTTGTATTATCTGTAAGATTAAGTACGCTTAATTGTGTAGTAGCATTTGTTTTCATTACCGTATTCATATTCCTCACCTGTTGCAATGCTGCTTCATAGTAAACGATTTGTTTGCCATCCGGCGACCACGACGGGCAACCGGCATAGGTATTCGTTGATGTTCTTCTTTTCAAATCAGAACCATCAATTTGTATGGTGTAGATTTCAGTAGAATGCCAGAGGGTGAAAACAGGTTTTGGTTTTTTTGAATCGCGATCCGTAGAAAAAGCGATCGATTGTCCATCCGGCGACCATGCCGGGCGAAAATCACCTGCGGGATGATTGGTGAGATTAGTGACTTTTCGGGTAGCAATATCCATGATAAAAATATCAGCTTGCTTAGTTCGGCTCGAAACAAATGCTAATTTTTTTCCGTCTGGAGAAAATACCGCCTGATCATCAAACGATGGATCATTGGTTAGTTGTTCTAAACCCGAACCATCGGGATGGATGCGGTAAATATCGGATGAGCCGTTACGATTGGAAGTGAATACGACCCATTTTCCATCGTTTGAGAATGATGCATTGTATTCGAGTGCGGGAGAAGATGCCAAGGGCCGGGGATTGTTACCTTTTCCATCTGCAATAAAGATGTCGGTGTTAAGAGGACCAAAATTGGCGAATGCAATCTGGTAAGTAGTATCAATGATCTTGTCATTATCACTCAGATTACTGATGATTGTAAAACTGTGAATAGTAAATATGGTAATCAATAATAAAATGAGTGGAACGAGCTTCTTCATAACTTTGAATATTCGGTTGATTATGGAATAGCAGTTTCGAGGTAACAGCCTATCTAAATTTAAATCAGTTTGCCTAACCGGATAACTCCGTTGAGCAACTGGAGGCGGTCATTGATTAATGGGTTATTTGCTGGTATTATGGAGAGTCCGATGTTTTCTTTAGGTTTGCGAAACTTTTCGCTTGTTATGATTAAAGACAAAATCCTCGTTATCGGAGCATCGGGTCAAATCGGCGTAGAACTCACCCTTGCTCTCCGTAAAATTTATGGCAACGCCAACGTAGTTGCTTCTGATTTGCGCGAACAAAACCCCTTGCTGGAAGGTACAGGCCCTTATGTAAGTTTGGATGTGATGAATAAGGAAATGCTGCATGTTCAGGTTATCCGACAGAACTTTACGCAGATCTATTTATTAGCCGCCATTCTTTCGGCTACCGGTGAAAAAAATCCCAATCTTGCCTGGAACCTCAATATGGCCGGACTATTGAATGTGCTGGATATTGCCCGGGAAGAAAAGATCCATAAAGTATATTGGCCCTCGTCCATTGCTGTATTCGGACCAACATCGCCCAAGCAAAACTGTCCGCAACAAACTATCATTGAGCCAACTACTGTGTATGGTATCAGTAAGTACGCGGGAGAATTCTGGTGCAATTATTATTTCCAGCGTTTTGGACTGGATGTACGCAGTATTCGTTACCCGGGACTGATTAGTTATAAATCTGCTCCCGGTGGTGGTACCACTGATTATGCGGTTGAGATTTTTCACGAAGCAATTGAAGAAAAAAAGTATGAATGTTTTTTGCAAGCAGACACTTACCTGCCTATGATGTATATGCCCGATGCCATCCGGGGTACTATCGAATTGATGGAAGCTCCGATGAATAAGATATCGATACGCACTTCCTATAATTTATCAGGCATGAGTTTCTCCCCGTCAGAAATTGCAGGTGAAGTAAAAAAACATATTCCGGAATTTGAAATGAGTTATAAACCTGATTACCGTCAAAAGATCGCCAATAGCTGGCCCCAGAGTATTGATGATTCCGTTGCCCGCAACGATTGGGGATGGAAACACGACTATGATCTGCAAAAAATGACTGCGGATATGTTTAACAACCTTAATAAATAATATGAAGCAATATATTTTTGGTCTTAGTGTTTTCATTTTTATCGCTTGTAACAACAATGAACCCCAAAAAGAAAACACTACTTCAACATCGACTTCAGCAACGGAAGAAAACAAAGGCAAGGTTATCGATATAACCGGTAATGAAACGGATACCAGTAAAAAAAGTATCAAGGCTTATGTGATAGGGAATATTAATGGTCGTCACATCACCATTTCTTATCATTCACCAGCTGTGCGCAATC
Source organism: Chitinophagaceae bacterium (assembly GCA_965279015.1). GTDB lineage: Bacteria > Bacteroidota > Bacteroidia > Chitinophagales > Chitinophagaceae > Endoryza. Next base: position 5,204,337 of record OZ257130.1, on the reverse strand, counting down.
GTATTATCTGGGGTGGATTGGTGCCATTTGATCAGCCATGGGTTAGTGGTGCGCATATGGCAACTTCCATTGAAACAGATGATATCCTTATTATTAACGGGAAAGAGATTCCAGCTGGTAAGTACGCTTTCTTTACAATACCTTCTCAGAAAGATTGGACAATAATCCTGAATAAAAACTGGGAACAGCATTTAACCGACAAGTACGATGCAAAGGAAGATATACTCCGCTGGCAAGTTAAGCCCGATACATTATCATTTATACAAGATCGCCTCAGGTATACGATTGATCAACTCGGTGAGTACAAAGGAAGAATTGATTTGACTTGGGAAAAACTAAGAATAACTATTCCCTTCGAAGTAAAAAGGTAGCATCAGTTTTTTTTGCTTGCCTTCTCCGCTGCGCGGATTCGGTGAAGCAAGGCCGGTAAGACGGGAAGTCGGTAAGTTTTGTTTCTCCATTAAAATCTTCTTTCCGTCTTCCCGTCTTACCGGCAAATATCTCAAATTGAGACACTATTAAAAATATGAAGTCTGAGAAATCTGTATTAAATTAGCATACAGTGCGTCGTAAGTTAGCAACCATATCCATTCTGTTTGTTTTCCTGTTGTTACAATACGGAAAAGTGGCTACTTATATCTATTGTAAATGGCAGGCCGAAATTGTGCAGAAGTTGAAGGACTGCGGATGCGAAAACCATCTGGCCGGAATGTTTTCCGAAAAGACTTCCGACGGAGTAGCTGCCATTACTATTAAAGAAGTTGTTTCTGAGTATACGGTTGAATTACCGGATTATTATTTATCTGCAACACCGTATTTCAATATCAGTCAATTTCCTGAATACGATTCGCCATTGCACAATGGTTTTACCTTTTCTTCGTTCCGCCCCCCGGCAGTTTAATATTCCTGCTTTCTTTTTTTTTGTGATTGCTATTGATATAGCAACAATCGCTGTTTTATTACAGCCATTAATATACCATTAAACATATTTAATATGAGATACTACTTCATCAGTATTATTACTGTATTCCTTATATCCATTTCAACAATAGAACTTAATGCACAAACGGATCCGCTTTACTATCAAAAAATTAAAGACGCGTCGGGCAACGACATGCTGTTGGGTAATTGTTCGCGTAAGGCATTATTAGAAGCGCCATTTGCTCAATGGTTTCAAAACAATTACGATAATTATACGGTGGATTCCGCTACTTGTCGATTTATCACCCCACTTCTTAAAGACAAAAAGATCACAATTTTTTTAGGAACCTGGTGTGGCGATAGTAAAAGAGAAGTTCCCCGTATTTTAAAAATGCTCGATTGCTGTAATTTTCCCGCGGATCAATTAAGATTAATTATGGTGGGTAACGAGGGAGATGTATACAAGAAAAGCCCCCTGCATGAAGAAGAAGGACGTAATATCGTTCGGGTACCAACAATTATTATAGAAGTTACAGGCAAAGAAACGGGGCGCATCGTTGAGTACCCGGTGGTGAGCCTCGAAAAGGACCTGCTGAGTATTCTCCGAAATGAAAAATATATTCCTAATTACAGCACCCAACGGGTATCGGCGCGATAGCGGAAAGTGTTCAGAAAATTTGATCAAATGTTTCACACAAAGTCTACTAAGAATACAACGAAACAGAGGTTGAATATCACTGGTTTCGTTGTGAGCTTTGTCTTCTTTGTTTTCTTTGTGTGAAACTTCTCCACTTTAGAGACAGATTTTTTGTTTTAAAGCCGGTTGGTGGAGAAGGCCACCACACCTATTTTTGCTTTATGAAGAAAATAGGTTTTCTCTTAATGCTATTGATGCCCATAGCAGGTATTGCACAAAGCAAAAAGGGATTGTATCAAGGAGTGTGGAGAGCACAACTGCACCGCCAAGACAGTCAATTGGTCGTCTTCAATCTTGAGAGTATAAAGATCAAGGGGAAATGGCAGTTCAGGATTCGCAACGACAAAGAACGCATTGAAGTAAAAAAAGTAATTGTAAAGGATGATTCAGTGAATTTTGATATGCCCACCTTCGAGTCATCGTTCCGCACAAAAATACAGCCCGATGGTTCGCTGAAAGGAGTATGGTTGAAAGGAACAGCTTTGCAAACTCAACGCTGGATTTTTACTGCCGTACCTAATCAGCCAATACGTTTTGACGCGGTACAGGGAAAACATAAAAATAATGTAACAGGCAGATGGACAGTTACCATCACAAGAGCCAATGGGGGTACCAGACCAGCAGTCGCTGAGTTTTTGCAAAAAGATGATTATCTCAGTGGCACTTTCTTGACACCTTCTGGCGATTACCGTTTCCTCGAAGGAACGGTGAGTGGAAACCTGCTTCGGTTGTCGGTATTTGATGGTGCACATGCTTATTCATTTATTGCAAGGATAGATAGCGATCAGCAGATCAGTAACGGGGTCTTCTATTCTGGGTTTAATGGAAGAGAAACCTGGACAGCTTACAAAGACGCATCCGCAAAAGTACCGGATGTAGGCAATACCCCTTTGTTAAGGGAAGGGGAAGATCGGCTCAGCTTCAGTTTTAAAGATGTCGACCGTAAGATTGTTTCTATGAGCGACGAACGTTTTAAAAACAAAGTGGTGATTATCCAACTAATGGGATCCTGGTGCCCCAATTGCCTGGATGAAACAAAATTTTTAAATGATTTCTATATAAAGAATAAGCAACGGGGTGTTGAAGTAATTTCATTGGGTTATGAATACAGCACCGATTTTGAACGAAGCCGCATCGGGTTGGAAAAATTCCGGAACTTGTATAATGTGCAATACCCGATGCTGGTGACGGGAGTATGGCTCAACGATAGCTTGCGAACGGAGAAAACCTTACCGCAAATCACACCCATTAAAGTATTTCCAACTACCATTTATATTGGAAAAGACGGGAAAGTTAAAAAAATTGAAGTCGGTTTTTATGGGCCAGGTACAGGTATCCATCACGAAACATATAAGAAACAGTTTTATGCGAGGGTGGAGGAATTATTAAAGGGGGGAGAAGGAGTATCAATTGTTGAATGAAATGTGGTTAACAGGTACATTTAATTCCACAAGGATAAAGTTAGCAAGAGCGGAGAAAAACATATACTTTTAAGCCCTGCTTATTACTATTAACCTAACGATCGTTATGCATGTTATTTTGAAAAATATCTTTCCGTGTTTATGCAGTATGCTGATTTTGATTTCCTGTAATAAGGGGAACGAAAACGGATCTGATAACGGAGCAAGTATATTTAATGTATCGCAAACCCGAACCACCACTACCTCCACTTTTCGGTTTAACGTAAATCTTGATAAAGCTGCTACACAAGAGGTTACTATTGCGTATGCTACATTAGCTGGTACTGCTCTGGCTAATACCGATTTCAAGCCTGTAAGCGGAAACCTGGTAATACCGGCCAATCAGAGTTCGGGATATATAGATGTGGAAGTAACCGGAGATAGCCTTCGGAAAGAAGATCAGTTATTTTATGTTCAGTTGAGTAATGCTAAAAACTGTGTACTTAAGGTTGGAAAAGGAACCGGGACAATCGTGAATGCGAACGGTCTTTATTTTCCGGTTGACAATTCTGGCTATAGTACACCAGCTACCTATCCGGGTTATACCTTGGTATGGGGCGAGGATTTTAGCGGAAAAGAAGTAAACACCAGCAATTGGCACTTTGAAACCGGTAACAATAATGGATGGGGTAATAATGAATTACAGGTTTACACCAATAGCACTGAAAACGCGTTTGTTTCCCAGGGGAATCTCATCATTGAAGCCAGAACTACCACGCCGGGTGGAAATAGTTATACTTCGGCACGAATGATTACCAAGAATAAAAAGATTTTTAAATTCGGACGGATAGATATCAGGGCTAAATTACCAAAGGGTAAAGGCATCTGGCCAGCTTTATGGATGTTGGGAAATAATATCGACGCGGTAAATTGGCCCGCCTGCGGAGAAATAGATATACTTGAATACCTCGGCCATGAAACCAATAAAATTTATGGCACCATGCATTGGGGCGCCAACACTGCCAGCCATGCTTCCAAGGGCAGCAACTATATACTGCCCACTGGTTCATTCGATCAGCAGTTTCATGTTTATAGTATCATCTGGCAGCAGGATTCCATAAAAGTATTGGTTGATGATCTGCAATTTTTTCAATTTGCGAAATCCGATGTGGGTGGTGCGGCTTATCCCTTCAACGCAGATTTCTTTTTCATCTTCAATATCGCGGTCGGTGGTAACTGGCCGGGTTCACCGGATGCATTCACTACTTTTCCGCAACGAATGGTGGTTGATTATGTAAGAGTTTTTCAATAAATCATCCTTATAGTAGAACGGAAGAGACTTATTATTGTTTTTGTGGAGAATTGCCATTCCACATATCCACTATATTTTTCCATGAACCATCAGGTTCTTTTCTCCAGATCGTTACTGCCTTATTGATTTCTTTTATCGTGTTGCCCACCGAATCTTTCATTGTTATCTGGTTCTGTTCGATCAGGTAAGCTATATCACCCGACTTTGATACGGTGGCACTCAGCGGCTCCCAGCTTATAGTAAATCCAGGGATATTCGAAGTGGCTTCAATCATCTCCCGGATGGCTTGTATACCTTTTATAGGCTTCTGGCCAGGAGACATTACCATAGCATCGTCGGCCCAATAACTTAAAGTTTTTTCAATATCTCCCATCGCGGCAATTTTTGACCATTCCCGGCTCGTTTGCATCAGCTTTTCACCTTCAGCTTTTGTATCAATAGTATTTTGATTGCAGGAAACTACAGTCATTATAGTTAAAGCGATTAAATTTAATCTCATTGTTAGTTTTTTAGTTGTTAATAGATTTCTACCACCAGGTATTTTGCGATTACAGGTATCTTTTTAGTGTTCATCAGATTTGTGTATACTGATCAATCGTCATTCATGGTAACAAGGATTGGTGATTAACTGAATGAAATTGCTGAATGGACTTATTGACCGTATCGGGAATTGTCCTGAAATAAGCAAATTTGTGAATCAGCGCATTGATTCGCCTAACCCTTCGGATAAGTTTATTTTAGAAGCAGCCTTGCTGAAAAGTATTCCAATCAATTAGGGGTACTGCTGAAATATCTTTTTGTACTTGATTTATATCTGCTTGAATCTGGTTGAACGAAACACCATAAATCTTTGCAAAGTTGGGATATCCTTCTATCCAAAGATTCTTAAACTTTTCAACTCCATACCGGCTTAAAAGGTATTGAACTATATAAGCCGACTGATGATAAGCTACCATCTCAGGCTAATTATAAAAACTGTTCGTCAGGTCAGTCATCGGTAACAACATTCCCTTAGCGGATAAATAGCGGTATATTTCTTCATCATTATAACCATTGCAGTTATTTTCTGCAAATGCGGCTAATCCTTCGTTCATCCAGTAGGAAGATGTGTGCGGATAACCCCAGGATCTCATAGAAATCAGGTGCATTAGTTCATGTTTAACGGGTGTTTTAACTTCTTTATCATCACCGTTAACTACCAGGTAAACTATTTTACTTTCAGCAATTGAAATACCTGATGCCGTTCTGCCCGTAATTTCTTTCATCTCCTGGCGGGAACGTAAAAAATGAATGTTAATGGTATCGGAGTAATAAGGTATATTAATTAAGGTGCTATTAGTTTTAATTGCTTCTAAACATTCTTTTACAAACCTATCGTTGTTTTCGTACGCATACCCGGTTGACGGGAATTCGAAAAAAAAATTTCCGATTTTTTGAGTCACCTTCTTTTGCATTACCCCTTTGTGTTCTTTTTTAACTGGTTCAACACAGGCTAACAGGAATAGTATTGAAATATGTAAAAGCACTTTCACTATTTACATTTTGAAGGATATCCCGCAACTATTATTTCATAGTAGTCACGTCAATCGCAATTACAAAAATTTACAAAGGTCTAATCCAGATATTCCGGAAAGCAGTTGGATTACCGTGGTCCTGTAAAACGATCGGCTCCTTATCGCTATGTTTTTCATAATTAGCTACACCAATATATTGCGTGCCGCCTAATAATACGGCGTCGTTTTGTACCAATACGCCGTTGTGTAAAACGGTAATGCGAGCTTGTGTTTTTACCGTTCCGTTTTCATAAAAACGGGGAGCCGTAAAAATTACATCGTACGCCTGCCATTCGCCGGGAGGGCGACAAGCATTTACAAGTGGTGGCAGTTGTTTGTAGATGCTGGCGGCCTGTCCATTCACGTATGTTTTATTATTGTAGTTATCCAGTACCTGTAATTCGTATCGGCCCATAAAAAAAATACCACTATTACCCCGACCCTGTCCATCTCCTTTTACTTCGGCGGGAGTGCGCCATTCGATATGCAATTGACAATCCCCAAAACCGTCTTTGGTTTGTATATTTCCAGTACCACCCTGCACTACCATCGCTCCATTTTCAAGTTTCCACTTGATATCGCCACTTCTGCTGCTTTTCCATTTGTCAAAATTACTTCCGTCAAATAATACAATAGCATCGGAGGGAGCATCAGCCGAGGTTTTACCCGGACTTACCAGTTTGGGTTCGGGTGCCCAGTATTCGGTCAGTTTAGGATCACCACCATTGCGGTTCAGATTAGTTCCCTGAGGAGTTGTTCCCTGTGCAAGGCCCATTAGGCTGCAAACGATTGCGTAAACAAATAAAAATGACTTCTTCATATAATAATTTTTTTTGAGTGCTTTGTTAGCCAAGGTAACACATAAATGTAAAATGTAGAATGTAAAATATAAAATGTAAAGAGTGGTATCTCGCATTCCGCTACCCGCTTCATGCAACTATCTTCTCTCAATGCTGAATCCATGAAATTCCTGGGGAGGCAGAACTTCTTCCATAACATCGGTCACCAAAGCACGGGGTGGGCCCTGACGACACCATTCTTTTAGTTGTTGTAATTGTTCCGCTGTTCCGCTGGCTAGTATTTCTACGGATTCATCGGCAAGGTTTTTTACGGTACCAGTAACTCCTAGCTGTTGCGCTTTCTCCCGGGAGCTTTGCCGGTAGTACACTCCCTGCACCTTTCCTTTTATTATTAATCTGATCGTTTGCACTTATAGTTTATTATATGTGTGAAAAAAAATATGGCAAACTACTTGCAAGTTATAAACACTGGACGTAATTTTACATTTCCCTTCTTATCCTACTCCCGTCCAGTTGTTGGACTCTGCCATTAGAAAATAGAATAATTATTTTTCATCCTTATTTTAACAATATGAAGGAAAGTCTACTCTTTGTACTTATGGCATTATCTTTTTCCGCGCTGAATTCCTGTAGCAAAAACGGTGACAATAAAGCGCTTAACGAAAAAAAAGCAACAGAATTTAAAACTATTCTTGATTTAAAACATTTCCGTCTCGTCGATTTTTACAGCGATAAACCCATTGATTATATCCAAACAGACGTGGAAGTGAAAAGCGAAACGGATCTGAAAGCGTATATCAAGCCCTACCTGCTCGATGATGATAATTATTTTGATGACGAAAGCGGGGTGGTAATTACCCAGAACACGCAAAAAAAACCCGGACTAACTGCACCTGTATTGAACAGGAATTACAGTGTTTCTGCTGATGAGAATAGCGCTTACCTGGATTTTTTAGATTATGACTACAATCCTGTAAAATATAAACTCGGCGAATATTCAACAACATGGTTTACCATTTATCTCGATTGGCCAGGCGGGGCAAAGGTATTTTCAAGGTTTGAAAAAGTAAATTGAATCATTGAAATATCATTTTACTTCCAGCAGGTAAAAAGAATAGGGTTCTAAAACCAGGTATTCATGATCTTCCCCCACAACCATGGTTTCTTGTCTCCAATGATCATATAATTGCCCGGGTGATGATCCGTGTTCTTTAAAAGTATACCAGGTAAGCAGTGCCTGCTGGTCACTGAAATTAAAAAGGCAGTATAATTTCTGGTCTTCATAGGTTCGAAGATATCCGGCTACATGAATATTATGCGGCGTGAGCCAGGTCAGATTCTTATAATCCGCCACAGCCAGTATATTTCTGCGTATCGAAATCAGTTGCTGGGTGCCGCTGAAAATGGTTTGTCTGGCTTTATCTTTTTTTAGGTTGTTGTTTTTATCCCAATCAATTACCGGGCGATGCATCCACCGGTTGTCATAACTTTTTCCCGGATCATTCAGGTAACTGTAATCATTGGTATAACCCATTTCATCACCGTAAAAAAGCATAGGAATACCACCTAGGAAAAAACTATGGGCCTGCATCAACAGGATTTTGCGGATAGATAATTCCAGTTCCTCTTCATTTTTATTTTTAATGGCTTTTTCCAGCCCACATAATGATGCAAGAGAACCACTGATGCGGGCATCATTTGTTTTCGGATTAACTGCGAATAGGGCACCTGTGGATGGAGAATTGGCGAATGCCCCGGATAAATAATCTTTCAGAAAACGACGATGTTCCAATGGATTAAAACCGGCGTGTAAAATCATATAGTCGTCATACCCCAACCCGATATCATCGTGGCAACGGGTATAAGTGATCCAGGAACTACCATAAGGTTTTTGCAGAATTTCATGCTGGGCGGCGAGCATCACACGGGTATCTCCGGTTGCCAATGCATCCCATTGAAGAGCCATATGCGTGGCGTTATAAGCGAAATCACATTCCCGGGCGGTATATAAACCGGACCCGAAATATTTCATGATCTCTTTCGGTGCAACAATGGCTTCACCCAACAGTGCCATGCCCGGTGCAGCTACCTGCACACATTGCTTGATTAGTCGCAGGATCGTATGCGCCTGGGGAAGATTCTGACAGGTAGTTCCAACTTGTTTCCAGATAAATGCAGGAGCATCGATGCGCAAAATATCAATGCCTATGTTGGCGTAAAAAAAGACAGTATCCAGCATGGCGATAAATACGGCGGGGTTCGTATAGTTAAGATCCCATTGGTAATTATGAAATACCGTCATTACCCATTTTCCGCATTCGGGCACAAAACTGAAATTACCCGGTGCAGCTTCCGGAAATATTTCGGGCATGGATTGATCGAACTGATCAGGCATTACCCGGTCGGGATACATATAAAAATAGGATTGGTATTCTTCATCTCCCGCTTTGGCTTTTTTTGCCCATTCGTGATGATGCGAGGTATGATTCAATACAATGTCCTGCATCAGGTACATTCCCGCTTTGCTCATTTGTTGTTGCAATGCAAGCAAATCGTTCAGGGTTCCGAATCGGTTATCTACTTTTCGGAAATTTGATACAGCATACCCACCATCACTTTCTCCGGCCGGACTTTCAAATACCGGCATCAGGTGCAAAAGATTCACCCCCAGTTTTTCGAAGTAAGAAAGTTTATCAGCAAGATTCCCGAGGTTACCACAAAAGCGATCCACATATAAACTCATCCCGGTAATTTCATTGCTCAGGAACCAATGCCCTTTTTCCTCTTTTTGTTCATCGCGATCCCGAAGCGCCGGTGATCGTTGCTGCCAGGCAGCTGCGATGGTTCCGATGAGTTTCTCAAAATGAATATCCGCGAACGGGTGATGTCCATATAGTTCTTTATACAATGCATGGATGGAAGCGGCATTCGCAATAAAGCGTGTGTAAAATATATTAGAGCTGCCGGCCACATCTATTTGATGTTGCTGCAGGATGGTATTGATCTGCTGATGAAGTGCGTAGTTATACAAGGGAATAAAAAATTTTAGCGAAAAATATCATTGCTTAAATGTTTGAAAGCCTCCATGGCCCCCAGGTATTCGCAGGTGCGGGCACCGGCTTTATTTCCATTGGTGATGATTTTCTTCCATTGCTCCGTTGTCAGTAATTGAATTTCTTCGTACGAATGTTGGCTCAACTGGTATAATACTGCTCCAACAAAAGCATCTCCGGCACCGGTTGTATCCACCGGTTTTACGGGAATACTTGGAATGAGCAGCGTTGATTGATGGATGCCTAATAAAGTTCCTTCTTTGCCCAATGTAATCGCGAATACGGAATTTGTTTTTTCCAGCAGATCAGCAGCAGCATCTGTTACCGTACTTCTGCCGGTGAGCAGCATTGCTTCTTCATCACTCAATTTAAAAAAGTGGCAATGGGTCAAAAAATTCCACGATTGATCGATAAAGCGTTGGGTATCGTGACGGAAAAGAAGATGACGGTAATTGGGATCGAAACTTATAAATATTTTTTTGGTGAGTGCTTTTTGCAATAATAACTGGTAAGCGGCTTGCAGTGGTCCGGGCAAAAAACCGGTAGCCGATCCAAAATGGATAATGGCGAATTCATCCAGATCAATTTGATCCACTTCTTCACGATTCAGTTGACCATCGGCTCCCCGGTTAAAATAAAAATCGCGTTCACCGTTTACCATCAGCGATACAAAGGCGAACGTAGTAAAATAGTTGGGATCCTGCAGCACCCATCGGGTATTAACCTTGAAATCCTGCATTACTTCAATGAGGTGGTTGCCGAATGGATCGGCACCTACTTTGGCCGCAAGTTCCGCTTCACCACCAAGTGCGGCAATGGCCGCTGCCACATTGGTAGGGGCGCCCCCCGCTTTCTTTAAAAAATGATCGCCTTCCGATAGCGTCATACCCTTATCGGTGCAGATCATGTCGATCAAAGCTTCTCCAACGCAGAGTATTTTCATAAAAAATTTCTATTGAGTGCTTAATTATTTTTGACAAGTTTTTTTTGGGGAGTGGACCTCACCCCGACCCTCTCCTTGAGGAGAGGGGGTTAGTGGCCTCCGCCTATAGGTAATACAGTATCATCAGCCGGTTTAGTTGTTTTTATGAGTGATGTTGCCAAAGCCGCGATAATCAAAAATATTCCCGCGAACGTAATGGCTTTGCCCGAATCATTATTTAAAAAATGTTTCATGATATACCCAAAGGTTATGTTTTGTAAAATCATTGGTATAACTATCATCATATTGATGATACCCATGTATACTCCATATCTTTCTTTGGGAATATTGCTTACTACCATCAGGTAGGGAACACCCATCATACTGGCCCATGCTACACCAAATCCAGCCATCGGTGCAAAAAGTAAATACTTGTTTTCAATATGAGGGAAAACGAGAAGTCCCGCACCCGCGATTAACAAACAACTGAGATGTACCCGTTTTGGACTATATTTTTTTGCTAATCCCACCAATGCGAACGCGGATAAAAAAGTAACTACATTATACCAACCATTCACCAACCCGGTCCAACCCACTGCCTTTTCATATAATTCCGGATTGTTTGTTGGCGTAGTTTTCCATACGGACAATGCAATGCTTTTAGATGCATTCTGCCAATAACAAAATAGCGCATACCATTGAAAAAGATATACCAATGCCAGTTGCCACATTACCCTTGGCATATCTTTGATAGCATGGGCAATTTCAAGAAATGGATCAACTACACTTCTCTTGCTGGCCCTTAGTGCTGCTAATTCCTCCGGGGTAGGTGGTATTTCTGGCGTTTTGCTGATCGACCACAATACAGAACCAATTGAACAAACAGATCCCAGGAAGAAGGAAGCAAAAACCCAATAGGGGATAGCGCCATGCTTACCCGGTATAACCTGGAAAAAGAAAAGTGAAACATTGGCCAATGTTATTCCAAGACCCGTGAAAAAGCTTTGAGATAAAAACCCGGTAGCTAGTTGATGGGAAGGAAGTTTATCAGCGATCAGGGCACGATAAGGTTCCATAGCAGTATTATTGCCCGCATCTAAAATCCATAATAAACCGGCGGCCATCCATAGGGTGCTGCTGAACGGATAAAGAAACAATGCGATACTGCATAATAGCGCGCCAATAAAAAAATAGGGTTTGCGTCGTCCCCAGCGCGGATGCCAGGTTTTATCACTCAATGCCCCGATAATGGGTTGTATTAATAGACCTGTAACAGGACCTGCCAGATTTAATAAAGGAATTTCATCGGGACTGGCTCCCAGGAAATCATAGATGGGGTTAACGGCACTTTGTTGCAAACCAAAACTGTATTGAATGCCAAAAAAGCCAACATTCATATTAATGATCTGCATGAAACTGAGTGCGGGCTTGTTCAATGACATAGCAATAGTTTTGGTTCGTGATAGCAGTTTTCTTTATATAAATCCGTAATCGTGAGTAGTGAGACGTGAGTAGCTCTCCAATTATTGACATCACACTACTGCTTGGGGAGTTACTCACGACTCACCACTCACGATTCACGATTCTTCACTCACGATTCACGCCTCACGTCTCACGCATCAGATCAGCCGATGTTCATACGCGTACTTAATCAATCCAATCACCCCATTGGTCTCGGTTTTACGGAAAATATTTTTACGGTGTGTTTCTACAGTACGTTCACTGATAAAAAGCGTTTCAGCGATCTGCTTATTACTGTATTCCTTTTCGATTAGTTTGATAATTTCCATTTCCCGCTCCGTCAGATGCGTTTCGGCATTTTCTTTCTTACGTTGACTGGAACGGGTCATTTCCTGCAATACTTCTTCGCTGAAATAAATCCCACCACCTGCAATCTTTTCCAGCGCCCTCAACAATTCCTGTTTACCAATATTCTTCAGTACATAACCGGTGATATCGGCATCTTCAATCATCGCGTTTACAATATCCCCTTCCCCGCTCATCGAAAGGGCCAGTATTTTTACTGATGGAAATTTTTCTTTTACCAGTTTAGCCAATTCGGCACCGTTCAATCCGGGCATCATTACATCAGTCAGCAAAATATCAACAGACTCACGATTTAAAAGTTCAATTACTTTTAGGGGTTCGGTGGTGGTACAAACAACTTCAAACGAGGGATGGCCACTCAGCAATGATAATAATCCATCGATTACGATCTGGTGATCGTCTACAATAGCTAATTTGATTTTTGCCATCTGTTAGTGTTAAGTTTCAGACGGGTATTTGGTGATACCGGGCGAAAGACAACTGTTAAAATACAGAAAAATAATAGAAGAATCGTGAGACGTGAGACGTGAATCGTGAGTGACTCCCCGAATATCGGAAAGTTGCTATTACTTAGATAGTGGCCCTCGCTACTCACGACTCACCACTCACGTCTCACGATTCCTCACTCACGATTCACGCCTCACGACTCACGCCCCCGGTACATGTATCGCCACCAACGTTCCCTTCCCCGGTTTAGAATTATACTCAACAGTTCCTTTCAGGTATTCAACTCTTGTACGGATATTCTTTAATCCGAGTCCATCGAATTTACTGTTGTCTTCCATATCGAATCCTTTTCCATTATCTTCAACGGTGGCGCTGATACCATCGGAATCTTTAATAAGAGAAATATCAAGATGGTTGGCCTTAGCGTGTTTGATCACATTGTTCACGCACTCCTGTATTACGCGATATAAAACAGTTTCCAGGTTGGTATCCATCCGTTCATTCAACCCTTCGCTGTACAAATCTATCTTGATTATTTTATCATCTATTTTATCGGTGAATTCTCTGATTGCAGATGCAAGCCCGGCTTTGAGCAACGCGTTGGGCATCATATTGTGTGAAACAGTACGTACTTCTTTGCAGGATTCATCTACCAGTGTAATGATTCGCTCGAATTTTCGTCTCTGTTCGGGATCAGTGAATGAAAGTTCATTTTCAAATGCGGATAGATTCATTTTAGCGGCGCTCATAATTTGACCAACACCATCGTGCAGGTCCTTCGCTATACGCTGACGTTCTCTTTCCTCTGCTTCCAATACCGCTCGGGTGGATAGTTCCTGTTGCCTCATTATTTCGGCTTGCATAACAGCTTTTTGCTTAAGGCGATAACGTCGATATAAAGAATAGGAGAGAAGGGCCGCCAACACTACCAGGATACTGATGGCTGCAATCTCGAGGTTCTTGCGACTCAGTTCCGAACGTTGTAATAGTATCTGTTGTTCTTTTTTCTCTGTTTCGTATTTGGTGTTTAGTTCGGTGACCTGTTTTGTTTTTTCTAGACTGAATAAAGAATCATGAATAGCGGTATATTTTTTATAATAGTCCAGCGCTGACTGGTAATTGCCACTGTTACTGGCAATACCGGATAGTTCCTTGTAATTGCTGGATTGCAATTCGGGATATTTCAACTGTTCGGCTACCTGGTTGCTGATCGTTAAACTTTGAATGGCTTTCGGGTAATCTCCTTTCGCAGAATACAAAACACCCAGGTCGGCATGAGTGAGCGCGATGGTAAAAGTGTCTTTTAGTTTTTCACGGATTGCCAGAACCTGTTGGAGATATTTTTCGGCTTCTGTGTAGTTTTCCTGTATTACATATACTCCGGCGATAAAACTCAAAGCGTATCCAATGCCCACCTCATCGTTCAGGGCGCGTGCTATTTTCAACGACGCTTCATAACGACGGATTGCTTCCTTATAATCTTTTTTATATTCAAACACCACCCCCGATTCATTGAGTATCATTTGTGAGCCGGACGAATCGCGGAGATCGGTAAATAATTGTTGCGCCCGGTCGTAATAAAGAATGGCTTTGTCGAGATCGCGGGTTTTCCGATAGAGTTTAGCAATATCGTTTAAAGCAAAAGCCAATTGTTTCTTCTCCCCGAATTTTTCAAACAACGTAATAGCTATATAATATAACGAAGCTGCTTTTTCATATTGCCCCCTGAAATAATAAGCCACACCGGTTACCCGGGCAAGGTTGGCATATGCTACCGAATCACCGGTTTCTTTTACAAGCACTTTAGCTTTTTCGCTAAGTAAAATGGATTTATCAAAATCTTTAGTACTGTAATATTCTACCAACCAAACATAAGCCGTCAGTTTCTGCCGGGGGTTGCTATTTTTGGAATCTGCTATTTGCTGAACGCTATCGACCTGCGCCCATGAAATCAGGGGCAGGCTGAGGAGTATAGCCATAATAAAACAGCGGAATATTTGTATCATGGGAGTGGGGTTAAAGTCCGAGCACATCACTCATTCCATAAATTCCTTTTTTCCCTGCCAGGAACTCCGCGGCCAATACGGCTCCGGTGGCAAATCCTTTACGGTTATGAGCGGTATGTCTTATTTCAATATCGTCGATGTCGCTACTATAAATAATGGTATGGGTGCCAGGTGCAGGATCAATTCTTTTACTAATGATAGAAAGTTCATCTGGTTTGGTTGCCGCTGCGTTCACCCATTTTGTTTTACTGCTTAGTTTTTCTAGAATCTGTTCTGCCAGAGTTATTGCTGTTCCACTGGGAGCATCTTTTTTCTGGGTATGATGAATCTCTTCCATACTCACTTCGTAATTAGGATGCGATTGCATCAATTCAGCGAGACGTTTATTGATCTCAAAGAAAATATTAACTCCAACACTGAAATTGCTTGATACCAATAAAGCGGTATTATTTTCGATGCACGCATTTTTTGCTTCTTCGATATGATCTAACCAACCTGTTGATCCTACTACCATCGGAACACCTGCCTTCATACAGGTAAGAACATTGTAATAGGCACTTTCCGGACCAGTGAATTCAATAGCTACATCGGCTTTGGAAAGATTTTCTTTGGTAAGATCGGATTGATTGGTGATATCAATAATAAGAACAATGGCATGTCCACGTGCACGGGCAATTTCTTCAATTGTTTTACCCATTTTGCCGTATCCGATAAGGGCGATGTTCATGAGAGAAGATAGTTTGTTGGTTTAATAAGTTTAATGGTTTCAGGGTTTAATAGTTTAAGGGTTCTTCCGGCTCAATCCTTCTCTTAGATTATAAGAACCTTTAAACTATTAAACCCTTAAACTTTTCAACCTCTGCCTATCGTGAAGATATGTTTTTTGCCGGTTTACTTCCAATTGTAAAAACAACACTTAGACCCGCAGTGGTACTGCCGGAAAGAATGATGGGTTTTACACGCATACTAAGGTTATCGCTTACATCAAAATCTTTTAAATGACCATCCACGGTAGCATCTACCACATTCAATCCCCAGAAAACTAAGATGAAGAGGACAGAGTAATCCATATTTTTACGAAACTCGTTGCGGTAATTTGTCAAAGAGGGTAGGGAACCAGGTGTTTCAAAAAAGTAATAGAGTTTTTCATCTACCCGGTTTTTATAATTGGCGGTATCCGGGGGGTCCGAGCTCAGCATCTGAGCGGCTTTACCGGTTTCCTTATACCATTTTTTATTGTAGAGAAAGGTTCCTATGGGTATGCCGATAGCAGTATAAACGATTGGGATTTTCCAGTATTTTTTATTGTAAGCCTGTCCCCATCCGGGAATAATTAACGAGCGTATAGTGGCTTTGCGGGGGCTGTGTTTTGTCTTTAAGGAATCGGACAGCGCTTTTTTTTCGGAGGCTTTCTGAATGGAACTACTATCAACAGTATTGGTATCTTTTGTTTGGGCACAAACAGAAACTGTAAGTAGTTGAAAAAATAAAATGGTGAGGAAAGCTCTCATCATGCCTGCGTCTTAATTAGCCGAAACACCTACCTGGTCGAGTATTTTATTCAGATCGCTGATGGAGTAATACTCGATCGTAATGGTTCCGTTTCCTTTTTTATTATGATTGAGTTTTACTTTAGTGGTGAAATGCGACGCTAAATTATCTTCAATTTTTTTGTAGGCTGGTGGCAATTGGGCTTTTACCGAATTTTTAACAGGGTTAGCTACTTTATAGAGCTTTCTAACCAACTCTTCCGTTTGACGAACGGATAATTTACGCTCTACGGTTTCATGAAAAATATACAATTGCTTGTCGATAGTATCTACATTGATTAATGCGCGGGCATGCCCCATACTAATCTCTCCTTTACGTACCGCTACTTGTATATCCGGCGGTAGTTTCAGCAAGCGAACATAGTTAGCAACAGTACTGCGTTCCTTACCCATCCGTTCCGCTACTTGTTCCTGGGTATGGTTCAACTCATCCATCATTCGTTTATAACTCAGCGCTATTTCCATCGCGTTAAGATCTTCCCGTTGGAGGTTCTCCAGTAAAGCAAGCTCCAGCAACTGCTGATCGTTTGCCTGACGTATATATGCGGGGATATCCACCAATCCAGCCAACTTGGCCGCCCGCCAGCGACGTTCGCCGGAAATGAGCCGGAATTTTCCAGTGGGTAATTGAGATACAGTTACTGGTTGTACAATATCGTGCACTTTTATAGAACTAGCCAGTTCATTCAACGATTGCTGATCAAAATCACGACGTGGTTGTTTGGGATTGGTTTCAATTTCATCAATGGAAATACGTTGCATGGAAGTAACAGCTTCCACAACGGATGTTTTCAATGTTCCCGTATTGGTCTTTAGATCCGAATCAATACTTTGTAAAAGAGAGCGGATGCCTTTGCCAAGCGCATCTTTATTTTGTTTGGGATTGGTCATGGGTGTTTAAAGTTTAAAAACCTGTCAGTAGGAAAGTTTAAGGGTTTAATGGTTTAAGAGTTTAAGGTTCTTATAATCTAAAAGTGTGATAGAACTTCAAGAACCCTTAAACCTTTAAACTATGAAACTTTTAAACCTATTCTTCATCGTCAGCATCAGAAATTTCAAGTATTCTCTCTTCCTGTTTTATTTTAGTCATATCATTTTTCTGCAAAACTTCTTTCGCGAGATTGAGGTAATTCATGGATCCTTTGCTTTGTGCATCATACAAAATCACCGGCTTGCCTACACTGGGTGCTTCGCTGATACGTGTATTGCGATGAATAATAGTACTGAATACCATTTCATCGAAATGTTTACGAACCTCGCTCACTACCTGGTTGCAAAGGCGGAGACGACCATCGTACATCGTCATCAGTATTCCTTCAATCTGCAATTCCGTATTTAATCGGCTTTGAACAATCTTGATCGTGTTCAGCAATTTTCCCAATCCTTCCAATGCGAAAAACTCTGTTTGTACAGGAACGATTACTGAATCGGAGGCAACCAACGCGTTCACTGTAATTAATCCAAGGGAAGGTGAGCAATCAATGATCACGAATTCATATTCGTCCTTGATTGGTGCCAATATGTTTTTGAGTACTGTTTCGCGATTGGGGTAGTTGATCATTTCAATTTCGGCGCCCACCAGGTCGATATGCGAAGGCACCACATCCAGGAAAGGAATCTCGGATTTCAGCACTACATCTTTTGCTGGAATGCCATTTACCATACAGTCATACAGACTTTGCTGGATATTATGCAGATCGAACCCAACTCCGGTTGTACTGTTGGCCTGCGGATCTGCATCCACCAGCAGGGTACGGAATTCCAGCACTGCCAGGCTAGCGGCCAGATTAATCGCGGTGGTTGTTTTTCCCACTCCCCCTTTCTGATTAGCTATTCCAATTACTCTTGCCATTGAATTGCTCCGCTATTTAGCGAAATCTTTTAAGTGAACTATTAAATAATGATTGCAATTTGAGCTAAAGCGAAACCGAGTCGCCAATCTTTACAAGGTGCAGGGTTTTACCCGCATCTGCAAATAGTTTTTTAGCTTTTTTATGATCGATCCTGATATATCCGAACGTATCATAATGCACGCCTATGATCGTTTTGCAGGCGATCAGTTCTGCGCATTCAACTGCATCCGCAGCGTCCATGGTAAAGTTGTCGCCTAAAGGCAAAACCGCAAAATTTAGTTTTGCCCATCTGGGCACCAATTGCATATCCAATGTGAGCGCCGTATCGCCACTGTAATAAAAATTCCCTGAGTCGCTGCTGATTATGAAGCCCATCGGGTTACCGCCATAGGATCCATCCGGCAAGCCCGAAGAATGTTGCGCTGCTGTACATTTTACCGAAAAACCATCGAAATTCCACTTACCCCCTGTATTCATTGGATGCGTATTGGAAACTCCCTGTTTGTTGAGCCATTCATGAATTTCCCAACTACAAACCACTTTGGCACCCGTGCGTTCGGCAATTGCTACACAATCCTCAATATGATCTGCATGACCATGACTTACCAATATGTAATCAGCAGGTATTTTATCGACCGATACAATGCCCTTTGCCAGTTCATTATTAGTAATGAAAGGATCAAAGAGGATTGTTTTATCTTCGACAACGACTGAAAAACAAGAATGGCCGTAGTAGGTGAGTTGCATGGAGGAAGCTTTTAGCTGTTAGCTATTAGCTGTTAGCAGCTCTCCGTAAACATAATTGACTGAAATTCGTTTAGCACTATTGAAATTCAGCAACACGCTAACGGCTAATAGCTAAAAGCTAACAGCTATTTCGCCAAGCGGCAAATGTACAGCTTCGGGCTAAATTTACCGGTTACATCATTTTTAAATAAGTATTAAAGTCTTCCTTCGATATTTGACATTATAATAATAATTCTATGCGCAATCCGGGGTTTTTATGGATAATAATCGGCATTATGGCAGTGTTGGACCTCTATATTTTCCAGGCTATTAAAGTGGTGGCTTCTGCATCCCCGAAAATAAGACTCACTATTTTTATAGTTTACTGGGTACTGGCTGGATTATCTCTTGCTGTTCTTATCATGCTTCCTTATATCAATTATGAAAACTGGCCCAGGTCCGTCCGTACTTATATTTTCGCGATTATAGTTGGCATATTTTTTTCTCAGCTGGTGGTTTCTTTATTTCTGCTGGTTGATGATATCCGACGAGGTTGTATGTGGATTCTCGGTAAATTATTCAGCAATCCATCTGTTCAAATTACCGAGTCTGCCGAAGGAATTACCCGTTCCACTTTTTTGAGCTGGCTGGGATTGGCAGCGGGAGGAGGTTTATTCGGAACATTGATGTATGGGTTCAATAATAAATACCGTTACCAGGTAAATCGGTTGAAATTGACATACGATAACCTGCCTAAAGCCTTCAAAGGGCTTCGGGTAGTACATATCTCCGATATACATTCCGGTAGTTTTATGGATAAGCAGGCTGTACAGAAGGGAGTTGATAAAATAATTAAAGAAAAACCAGACCTGATCCTGTTTACCGGCGACCTGGTGAATGACCGCTCTACCGAAATGAAGGATTATATGGATGTTTTCAGTCAATTGAAAGCACCCTTGGGCGTTTATTCAACACTTGGTAATCACGATTATGGTGATTATGTAAGATGGGACAGCCGGGAAGCTAAAACCGCGAACCTTGAAAGATTAAAACAGGTTCATGGAGAATTGGGTTGGCGATTGTTGATGAATGAACATGTGGTATTGGAAAAAGAAGGGGAGCAGATCGCGTTACTGGGTATTGAAAACTGGAGTTCCAAAGGACGATTTCCCAAATATGGTAAAATGAATGAAGCCTACCCGGGCACTGAAAAGTACCCGTTTAAAATTTTAATGAGCCACGATCCCAGCCATTGGGAGGGTGAAGTACTCTCTATTTATAAAGACATCGACCTGATGCTTGCCGGCCATACTCACGGGATGCAATTTGGGCTGGAATTACCCGGCTTTAAATGGAGCCCGGTACAATATGTTTACAAACAATGGGCAGGACTTTATGAGTCCGAGGCACAGAAACTGTATGTAAATCGCGGTTTCGGCTTTATTGGCTATCCCGGCCGGGTGGGGATATTGCCGGAGATTACGTTGATTGAGCTAGCCTAAGTAGTTTCTGGTTTATGGTTTGTGGTTTATCGTTGTCTCAGCTCTAACAGCTTGAGTAAATAAAGGTTACCATTAATGTCGGGAGTTGCACCCAGGAACGATAAACCACAAACCATAAACTACAAACTCCATTAAACTTTCCACAATTTTGCCCTTCTAAAGCTCGTTTTAGAGGCACTTTCGTGCCCCTGAAGAAACGCTAAGCTACCTACATGAAGAAGAATTGGATTAGATTTTTACTGGTTGGCCTCTTTACCCTATCCGCACTCTCGCCGGCCAGGGCACAGAAAAGTTTACTCGATTCTTTATTCCTGAACGCAGACACTACAGCAGTACTGGATTCCCTGATGGAAGATTTTGATGATTATCTCGATTCCATCAGTAAAAGAAGAAGTATGTTTTTTATTGGCATTGGTGCAGGAACCGGGTTTTTCAGTTTCGAGAATAAGAATTCCGTTTATATCAGCAATGAAAGGAAGTTGATCGTTTCACCTTCATTAGGGTATTATCATAAGACCGGGTTCGGTATTTCAGCCAACGCATATGGAATGTCGGATAACGGCAAGTTCACTTTTTACCAATATGCTGTAAGCCCGTCATACGATCATCTCAGCAGAGCAATTTCAACAGGTATCGCTTATGCACATTATTTTAATAAGGATTCGTTGGATTTTTATACCACTCCGATTCACGATGAAATTTTTACTTACTTCTCCTATAAAAAGTGGTGGGTGCGCCCCACCATTAGTTTAAGTTATGGATGGGGATCCAATACTGAATATGAAAAACAGAAATACCGGATCTGGTCGAGGCAATTGCAGCAGGTGCAGGATTATTATATCACGATAAAGAATGTGGAATCGGTCAGAGATTTTTCTCTTACACTTTCCGTACGGAAGGATTTTGATTGGTACGATGTATTTGGCAAGAATGATAATATCACCCTAACTCCGGTATTACTACTATATAGTGGAACCCAACAATTCGGTTTTAATACTTCTTATTCCTATACTTTTAATACGGTCCGTGTAAATTCACTTCCCAGTAATAATAGTGCGTCCGATCAAACTCAATTCGCTCCTCAATCGGCCGGTGCCATACTACGGGCAAGTTATATGAAAGGGAAATTTCTGTTACAACCACAAGTGTTGTTTGATTATTATCTGCAAGAGACCGATGCCAATCCTTTTAACACCGTATTCTCAATTAATCTAAGTCTTGCATTTTAATCACTACGATTTAAGTCTTTCTTCACGCTGCTGTTAAGGCAAATTAACAGCGCGATCTGCTGGTTGGCATAGAACTTGGATTTTTTAATTGAATCAAAAATCAATCAGCATGAAAAAGAAATTCCTGGCCTCATTAATTATCGGGTTAGCGATTAGCTCGGTTTCCGTAGCACAAGGTTTTCATATGGGTATCAAAGGAGGTACCAATATGTTGAAGATCGATGATAAGTCATTTGAGGATGAATATAAGTTCGGGTATAACCTGGGAGCTTTCGCCGAGATTAACTTTAATAAAAAATGGGGCATTCAACCAGAAGTATTGTGGAGCCAGAGTAATTATACAACGGCTACCGACCTGGAAGACATGATTCCCGGTTCTAAGTCGGATATGAATGTTACCTTGAATTATTTACAGATGCCTTTGTTGTTATCTTACAGACCCGCAAAATTTATTTCTCTTCAGGCGGGGCCCCAATTCGGGATTCTGATTGATGAAGATAGAAGTCTGCTGCAAAACGGCGGCGACGCGTTTAAGAAAGGAGATTTTTCCATGTTAGCGGGTGCGCAGTTGAACTTAGGGCCGATAAAAGCCGGCGCACGATATGCTATCGGGTTAAATGATATTGGTGATATCGATAACCAGAGTGAATGGAAGAGTAAGGGTTGGCAATTATATGTGGGATTAAGAATTTTCTAGTGAATAGTCAATGGTGAATAGTCAATGGTGAATAGTCAATGGTGAATAGTCAATGGGAGAAGAACTTTATTTTGGTAACCCATTCACTATTCACCATTGACAATTGACCAATCACCATTGACCATTCACTATTCACTATTCACTTACCGGATTTTGGTGAAAGGTATCCCAGCAGTGTTCTCCGGGCAGCAGCATCAATACCCGATACATAGATTAATACTTTATCGAGGTCCTGACTTTGAGAAGATATATTAGCATTAAGTGGTTGTTGCTGTTGTTGCTGCTGTTGTTGTTCTTGCTGGATTAATTCTTTACCTGTCATTTTTGAGATTTGTTTCGAAGAAGCTCCTGCTTTTTCCAGGATATTCCTTGTAAGGTTCAGCATAGAATTCTCCCGGTTTGCTGTCATCCCGCGTGAATAACGAAGATCCAGCCCAACACGAGCGGAGGGATAATTGCGTAAATATTCTCCGAGCTTTTCTAAAAAATATAGTTGATCGGATGTGGGATAATCTTTTGCATCGAATTTAAGCGCGGTTATAAAGTAATAATTATTATCTGTTGAGGGAGCTGATATCAATTGGTAAACTATTTTACAGTTCGGCAACGCATCCTGTAATTGTTTGATCTCTTTCTCATCAATAATAGTAGTTCCCAGATCCAGCTCCTTCATATTGGAAAATCCATACAGGTCCTTTGGAATAGCGCGTAATCCCTCTTTTGAAAGATTGAGTTTACAAACTTTTAAGATACCAGCCGCGAGGGCTTCTTTCAATGAATAATAAACAACATTGCAATTTAGACCCGTTTCTGTTTTACCACTTCCTTCATGGGAGATATAATCCCGGTCGAATGGAGTACCATTAAATTCCCCATGTTGCCAAATCGTATTGCCCGATTTGTCAAGAAAACTGTTTTTCTGTATTAAGGCATACCGGTTACTTCGTATTGCATCCACATCTTGTGCATTTACCATAATCAAAAGCCTGCGTTTGCTACCAGTATCCGGGATGTTATTCATCTTATTGAGTTCAGAATTGATATAGGATGTCGTGTTCACTGGTACAAAAATGACGTAGGGATCTGTTTTATAATATAAAGTCATACGATTAAATGGATCACAATTATTAGTTGCCTCCGCTTCCTCAATAGTTTTAGATTCCTGCTGACAAACGGACAGTTGAAACGATGAAGTTTGTATATTTCTTAAGAAGAATGTCCTGTATGTCTTGTCTCCTTTTAAAATCAATTTATAGATATTATCTGTCTTACAAATTTTCTCAATAGTGTAAAGACCATATGTGTTTTTGTTTCCGGTTGAATAGAAAATTCTTTTCCGGGCAATATCGATTCGGATAAAACGACTATTGGTACTGCCCGACCAAATTTCAGTAAGTGTTGCAGGCAGTGCATTTATCGCAATACTTGTGCAGGATACGATTGGCGAATCGGCGGTATTTCCGGTTGTTCCAATAGCTGTATCGGATATCTTCAAAAACAATAAGGGAGGAGCGGGGGGAGTCCGGTTTTCCGGTATATATATAATAGGAACCCGAATAGCTAAATTCTGTTGTACAAATATTGATACAGAGTCGGCTCTTGATTTAGTTTCCGGATTGTAATATATAATCCTGGTTGAATCCGTTTCATCTTGTTGTAAGGCGCTTATATTATAATAAGCCGACAAAGATTGAAGCGCGTTATTAACTGCAGTCGTTGCTTTATTGTAACGAATTAATAATCTTGGCATAGTAGCTTTTCCCCGGAAGCTGATCGAATAAGAACTATAAATTGTATCAACTACCTGCTGGAAGCCCGTATTACCATTGCGTATGTTAAGGAAAGCGGTTGCAGGTAATTTATTCAAGGTGATTTTATCAATTACTGCGGATGTATCCGATAGTACGGTTGCTTTATAGTTTGAATCTGCAGTTAATTCTATAGTGAATGCATTTAACGAAGCATAATGCGGATTAGGCTCCAATGTAAAACGAATAGGGGATACCTGCGTTGCATAGAGGCCAGTAAATACATTTTGTTGTTTCAATATAAAAAAGGAGAGAATAAACACTCCCAGAAAACTGGCTGCTACTTTGAGCCGATCCATCCATTTTTGTCTCTTCTCCTTTAATTTTCTCAGTCTTTCCTGTTCGGCTTTCCAGGCATTCTCTTGTTTTTTAAATGCATCATCCCGATCACTATATAATCCAAAATATTCTCCCGGTGTTATTGAAGTAGTGGTACCCGGTTGCTGTAATAAACTCTTATTTGAAGCCGTGGAAAGATATTCGTCCAATACCCAGTCGAGTTGATTGCCCTCCACATAATCCCTCATTCGAAGATGTTCCTGCTGGGTCAGGTTGTTCTCTTTTTCATCATAAGTGTGGAGCAGGAAGCGGTTGGTGGTTTTAAGATAAATAAATTCATCATTTACGAGCGAATCAGTGTTTATCGACGGCTCAATTTCGCTGAGGGCCTTTGCTACAGCGGATCTTGCAACCGCTTCGCTTTCTTTATCCAGGTGAACCAGCATTTGCTTTTTGAGCGCATCGGATACCTGACCATCATTCAACCAGGCAATGCGTGAAAGCACCAGGAGGTTGGTATAATTCACTAATTGACCCGGCTTGCAATATTTTTCTTCTATTGCTTTTCCAATGGCAAGCGTAATGTTCCAGTTTATATGTGGGTAAACGGCCAGTGCGCAAACCCATTTCTGTAGAATAGCTGTTCCCGGAAAACTGTTGTTTAATTTTTGTATTTCGGAGGAAGCCTTGCCGAGATAATTTTCTAATTGGTTCCAGCGGTTAAAATTATGTTGCCTGGCCGCATAGGCTCCGGGTACTATTGTTTTTTTCAGTTTCTGTTTATCGATCATGAAATTGATCTCATCCGTAATAACCTGGTGCGCATTTATATCGGCGGGCACCACCGTAAAACCCGCATCATAGAGAGCCAGTTCCTTGCTGCCCCAGTCGTTTTTTGTTACGGGCGTGATTATTAATTTGGTTTCCCAATTCCTGAATTTTTGCTTTATCCAGTTTTTCACTTGGGGGTGGTAAGAATCGAAAAAACCATTGGCCCCGGAGAAAATCAACACAATCGATTCGGGATAGAGCCGTGCAATTTTATCCAGCGGCAACAGATGATGACTCAACGATTGATTGTTGAGCAATAATGGTTCTTTGTAAAACGAATAAGCATTAAACTGGACTTCTTCTTTTTTCAATTTGCCAATCAACCAACTGAACAAGTGGGTAAGATGTCCATCGGGAAATTCATTATCCAGTAAAATCAAGAAATCGGTTGGTTGGGTTTTGGGAGTGAATTGAAGCGAAGGAAAGCCCCCCGATTTAATTGTTTGCCGGATCGTTTTATAAACATTCAGGTGATAATTGTCGCTGCTATGTCGCTTACGCAGGGTTTCAGCCAATTGACTGATACCGGTTTCCGCGAAGATTTTTTCATCCTGCGGGGCAAACTCAATGCTATAGGGACCTGCATATTTTTTTTCTTCGTCCTCAGAACCCGTGTGCCGGCGAATAGCTTCCTGCTCCCTTTTTAATCTTTCCAGCTCTTCTTTCTCTTTTTTTCTTTTGTTGAGTAACTGGCGGTATATTCCGAATGAAGCAAGCGAAGGAATAATAAAAAGACCTCCTATCAGCCATAGCAGATTCTGCATATTCAGTTTGCGGGAAATCTGTAATGGATTTTTTCCTATTAAGGCCAATGCTATCTCCGGGGTTTCGGTAATTGTGGTGGTAAGAGAATCTACGCTGCAATGAACACCTTTATCAAATTGCACGATAAGCTGTATAGTATATGGGCTATCGGAGCTGATATTGGAATAATAATCTTTTTGACCCGATACAAATTTATTGTTGAGATTCCATAGATAGGAATACTGTCCACTGTTTTTCGAAGGATTGGTAATACGGGACCGGTAAATTTTTTGACCACCAATACCTGATCCCTCCTTTTCGATATCAACAGAGGGTTTTTTTTCACAATTAATAGAGATTTCACCTTCCATCCCGGAAAAGCTTTTTCCGTTTTTGTGGGTAATGCTAAGTTTTTCTTTATAGCTTCCTGCTTTCACAAATACTCTCTGAACAGATTGCTGGCGATACACACTGTCACCGATTACCCATTCATAATTAAAACGGCTATTGTCGGCGCTGTCTGACCAGCTCACTTTAAACATGATGGTATCATTGACGATAAAATCCTGGTTGTTGTTACTGTTGAATACCTGAATGGTTGAGGAGGGAACATGTTTATTTTTAACGATAAAATATACAATTGTAGCAGCTATCAAAATCAAACCTACTGACAGTAAAATAATTTTCCGGGTCCTTGTTTTTATTACCGGTGGGGGAGCGGTGGCAAGGTCACAGGTAACCGACTCAAAATATTTTTTGCATATCGTATAAAATTTCAACTGTTCTTCTTTATTACGGCAAATCAACGGACCGAGAAGGGAGGGGAGGGTATGGATATCGGCAACATCATCTTCATTGAGGTTGGCCAGTACTTTTTGAACATCTAAAATGGTAGCTGTATTAATTTCAAACCCTTCGGCCCTCAATTGAGCAAACAGGCTATTTAATGGAATCCTGGTATGGTAATCAGCAGGCAAGGTTTATACGATTAAGCTGGTTTTTTATTTACCGGCGTTCTCAAGATCTTCTTTGCTTTTAGCAATTATAGGAAGTGTGTATTTCAGGATTGTTTTTTGCTGGTTGGAAAGGTTATTGAAATCCAGCTGACCGTTGAAAAAACCTTCCACTTCCAATACTTTTATCCATTCCAGTAATTCCGACGTGGAAGGTTGTTTATCATTCATTCGGCTACGTGCTTTTTCAAAACCTTCATTAATCGCCTTACTGAACTTAGGTTTTAGTTCCGCAAACATTTTTTTAATATCCTCCTCTGTTTTGGGTTGAGCCCCCTTGCTGTATTGTATTTGCAGATAAGGTTCCATCCGGCAGCATACAATATCGAATAGTTTGGAGGCATCGGGCGAAGGGATATGATAAAATAGACATCTTCTTAGAAACGCGTCGGGCAAGTTCTTTTCAAAATTGCTGGTCATTAATACTACAATGCGGGCCGGCGATTGATTCGGGTCTGCTTTTTTAACGGCTTTATTCAATTCACTGATGGAAAAACGATAATGCTCTATTTCATTCAACAGGTCGTTTGGAAAATCCCGCGGAGCTTTATCTATTTCGTCGATTAATACTACGGAGCTCCGGGGTTCGTCGGAAATCTGATCAAAGTTGGAAAGTTTTTGCAATTCACTCAGGACCGGATCAGCGGCAATTCTTTTTTTGCCATGTGTTTGTAAGATGGCGAGACCCAGTGCATTTAATTGCAGGTATGGGTGGGCCGATGAAACCGCGTTTGCACCCGTTGTGCCGCCTGATGTATCAATATGCCTTTTCTGAAAATGGCCTATAGCATCGTATGTATAAAATAGATCAGATGCAGAGGAAGTGGTCTTGGTATAAAATGAGAGTGGCTCTGATCCAAATGGAGCAAAGCCATTAAGTGCATCGCCGGTTAATTGTGAAAGTTCGTAGGCCACCTTAGCGGCCAGTTGAGTTTTTCCTGTACCTGGCGCACCGGTTAGCAAAAGTGGTTTTTGTAACCAGATAGCCATATCCACCGCTTTTTTCAGGTTTTCATCAGTGATCAGGTAGTGTCTGGGGTCCGAATCTGCCGTTGTCCGTATGTCTTTAATGTCGAACATGGTTATTCTTTTTTTAGATTATATACTTCAATGATTGATTCCATTAATTGCTCCGCTTCATCCATATAAATTCCCTCGTTGGTTAGTTCAGCATAATCGGCATCGTCAATTTGTGTTATTTGCTTTTGTAGCAATTTTTTTGCCTGAAGGGTTCTTTTTTCAATATTGTTATATTCCAACCATTCGGTGATATCGTCTTCATTAATGTTATCGAGATTGGGCAATTTTTTATCAGCATAAAATTCGTTACTGGTAAAAGTCCGGTCCAGTACCTCCAGGTTCTTGGCATTGTCAAGGTATTTCAGGTTGAGGAAAAAAATAATTTTCATATCCTGGAAAGCCGGCTCATCTTCCATGGAGAATTCATTATAAAATTTCTCAATACTTCTTTTATATAATTCGGCGAAACTCTCTTTGATATAACTGCTCTGTACGTTGAGGATGATAAAAAGAATTTTCTTGTGGACTTTCTGGAGAAGCTTAAAAAGTTGGTTCGCCGTAACGGTTGGTAACTGTTCATTAAACCTGCCTTTGAGTGCGTTGGCGATTAGTTCCTTAATCGTTTCTTTGATCTTTATTTCATCGGTAACTGCATCCAATTTTACATTGAAATTGATATCAACCGGTTCTTCTTCGTTATTGATCGCTTTAAAGCGGCATTTATATCTTTCAATAAAAGCCCGGTGACCATTGAATTCATGGCCTGGTAATAAAAAGAAATGAATTTTAGAGGATGCTTTCTCTTTAAAAAATATATTATCAAAAACCGTTGCTTGTTCACTCCGGTTGCAGAAATATTTCAGATCGGGAGAAAATATTTTTTTTTGGTTATCACCAGTCTGTGCCACCAGCGATGCCAGAACGATAGCTGCCAGCTCATGGATCTCTTTAAAGGATCCAGTGAATATAGGGGAGTTTCGAATTTTAGTTATAAAGGCACGCAAACGGGCATCTTGCGGTTCTTTATCTAGTTGTTTAAAAAAAAGCAGTCTTT
This sequence comes from Chitinophagaceae bacterium, assembly GCA_965279015.1. Classification (GTDB taxonomy): domain Bacteria; phylum Bacteroidota; class Bacteroidia; order Chitinophagales; family Chitinophagaceae; genus Endoryza. Next base: position 5,175,093 of record OZ257130.1, on the reverse strand, counting down.
TTTTATTACTCGCTACAGCGGCATCATACTCATACTCAGTATACGACAAGGGTAATTCGTTTCCCGCTTCGTCTCTCGCTAAGGAACCATAACTATCACCAATGATACCTACATAAATATCACAGCCTTTAACATCGTCCTCGCATTTGGTTTTTATATGTTGAGAAAGCGCGGGAGGATACTTCTCCATACAAACCGTAGAATATTGAGCCTGGTCGAGTCTCAGGCGAAGCAAAGCCCGGTCTTCAATTAAATTGCGGTAAGTGGAGGATATGTAAATTTTGTACGCAGACATAGTTGGATGGTTGATACTGGATACTAATAACTGGGGTCGGAATATATTATGCAAAAGGCGGGATCAGTGAAATGATAAATTCTTTAAGGGAAGGATTATGCCCGCATATCTTCATCTTATCAAGCACTTGAAATTACTTCATTTAACGCTTATGGCAATACCCGAATCAGGGTATGGAACTCCTTAATTATTAAATGGTTGATTTTGTCCTGGTGAATAAGGGCATATTGTCAACTACAATGAGCCATTAACCCTCTGGCACCATACTTGACCATATACCCTCTTACCAGAAATCACTGTTTTTTCAGTAGTTATGTGTTATTTTGTCACCGATATACAATTATGAAAGAAAAGAGTATGTTTTTACAACCAGAAGAAGAGATGGATTTTATTCCTATTATACCCCTCAATGAAAATGAGGGCGATAATGGGGGCGATGTTGTGATACCCAATGAATTACCTTTACTTCCTCTCCGAAATACCGTTTTATTTCCCGGTGTAGTGTTACCAATTACAGTTGGCAGGGACAAAAGTATCAAAGCTATTTCTGAAGCTTATAAGGGTGACAAGTTGGTGGGGGTAGTAGCCCAAAAAGACAGCAATGTGGAGGATCCTTCTATAAACGATTTGGAAGCAATAGGTACCGTTGCCCGCATAGTAAAACTTATAAAAATGCCCGATGGTGGCACTACTGTTATCATTCAGGGGAAAAAACGTTTTCAAATGGGTTCTATCCTTTCAGAAGATCCCTATTTTAAAGCGCAGATCATTATATTGGAAGATGAGGATGCTCCTAAGCCCGACGATTTTGAAGCATATGTAGCAAACATTAAAGAGTTGGCTGGACAAATCGTGCAATTATCACCCAATATTCCAACCGAAGCTTCTATTATTTTAAAGAATATTGAGAACCCCTCTTTCCTCATTCACTTTGTGTCGAGCAACCTTAATACTGACCTCGCGGAAAAGCAACAATTGCTACAATTAAACAATCTGCAGGCAAGGGCGGACCTGTTGATGAAACTGCTGCAACGTGAATTGCAGTTTGCAGAACTGAAGAATAAGGTTACTAATAAAACAAAAACCGAACTCGATAAGCAACAGCGTGAATATTTTCTGCAACAGCAGATGAAAAGTATTAAAGACGAATTGGGGGGTGATACCAATGAAAGGGAAGTAAAGGAAATGCAGAAAAAGGCCGAAACTAAAAAATGGACAACGGCCGCTAAGGAATTATTCAAGAAAGGAAGTGAGAAACTGGAAAGGATGCATCCCAGTACGCCCGACTATTCAGTAGTATATAATCATCTCGATTTGATGCTGGATCTTCCCTGGCAGGATTATACAGAAGATCAATATGATTTGAAAAAGGCCAAGAAGATACTGGATAAAGATCATTATGGAATGGAGAAAGTAAAGCAACGGATTTTGGAATACCTGGCAGTATTGAAACTGAAAGGAGATATGAAGAGCCCGATACTTTGTTTTGTGGGACCTCCCGGTATTGGAAAAACATCGCTGGGCAGAAGTATTGCATCTGCTATTGGACGTAAATACGTGCGCTTGAGTTTGGGCGGACTACACGACGAAAGTGAAATACGTGGTCATCGTAAAACATATATCGGTGCTATGCCCGGTCGGGTGCTTCAATCGATCCGGAAAATAAAATCATCCAACCCCGTGATGATACTCGATGAGATTGATAAGGTGGGGAATGATTTCCGGGGCGATCCTTCTTCCGCGATGCTGGAAGTATTGGATCCGGAGCAGAACCATACTTTTTATGATAACTACCTCGAACTGGAATACGACCTGAGTAAAGTTCTGTTCATCGCAACAGCTAATAATATCCAGAATATTCAACCCGCCCTCCGTGATCGCCTTGAGATTATCGACCTGAGTGGTTATGCCGTTGAAGAAAAAATGGAGATTGCTAAACGTCATCTTGTTCCCAAACAAAAAGAAGCGCATGGATTAAAAGACATGAACTTTAAAATTGGCGACAAGGTGTTAGAGCAAATCATCCAGGATTATACCCGGGAAAGTGGGGTGCGGGAACTAGACAGGCAACTGGCGTCTGTTATGAGATTTGAAGCGAAAGAATTCGTATTGAAGGGAAAAATCAAATCAAACCTGAGCACGAATGATGTAGAGAAAGTGTTGGGGAAGTCACGTTACAGTAATGACCTGTACAAAGTAGCAGCGATTCCTGGTGTGGCAGTTGGACTTGCCTGGACTTATGTAGGCGGTGATATTCTGTTTGTGGAAACCCTGCTGAGTGAAGGAAAAGGAGAACTTAAACTCACCGGTAACCTGGGCAATGTGATGAAGGAAAGCGCCGTTACCGCATTAACCTGGCTACAGGCTAACGCGAAGAAATTATCCATCGATCCCGAATTAATTAATAAACGGATTGTGCATGTACATGTTCCGGAGGGTGCGGTACCGAAAGATGGTCCCAGTGCCGGTATTACCATGATGAGCTCTATTGCTTCCGCTATCACAGGGAAAAAAGTAAAACCTTTCCTTGCTATGACCGGCGAAATCACTCTGCGCGGACAAGTATTGCCGGTGGGAGGGATCAAGGAAAAAGTGCTGGCGGCCAAACGAGCGGGGTTAAAAGAAGTAATGCTTTGCTGGCAAAACGAGAAAGACATCGATGAAATCGATTCCAACTTTATTAAGGGCCTGAAGTTTCATTATGTGAAAACCATGCAGCAGGTGCTGGATATTGCACTCGTGTAAATGGGTAATTGTTAAATTTTTTACATCTCCAGAAAACTTATTAAACAAAACAGCCGTACAGGTGTAATATAAGATTAGTTCACATTTCATGTTGGTTGTTTTAAGGGTTAAAAGAGCTCTTCCATATCAATGGGGGAGTTTTTTTTGAGACAATTGCGGATTTTGGAATTGGGAAATTGGGAAATAGATTTTTATGAATCAGTGTGTAGAAATTCATAGAGAATGACTAAGCGAGAAGAGATTTCCCAATTTCCCAATCCCCAATTCCAAAATTGACACTATTTTCGTTTGTGCAAAAAACCACGCTTTTCACGTTATTATTCTTTATCTCTATCATTTCGCAGGCTCAAACCCTGGGTGGCAGCAGTGTCTTTAATTTCCTTAAATTTTCGAATACACCTCAATTAACCGCTCTCGGTGGCATCAATATAAGTCAGCAAACAGAGGATATAGGGTTGTCATTTCACAACCCTGCATTATTGCATGAGTCGATGCATACCCAAACCCATGTTGCATTCAGTTCGTTTTCGGGTGCGGTTCGTAATTATCATCTATTGACCGGCTATCATTCGGAAAAGCTCAAAACCAACTTTGCTTTTGGTGTCAATTTCTTCAATTATGGTGCAACAACACAAACAGATCCGGCAGGTAATATTTTGGGAGAATTTAAACCGGCAGATTATGTGATACAAGTAAGTGCCAGTCGAAAATATTTAGAGCGTTGGCACTATGGCGCTTCATTTAAATTTATTTATTCTTCTTATGGCGCCTACCGTTCTTCTGGAATTGCGCTTGATGCCGGAGTTACTTATACAGATACGGCAAACCTGCTTCAGGTGGCGCTAACATTAAAGAACATGGGTGTGCAATTGAAGGCATACGAGGGTACCGAAAAAAACGATCTGCCTTTTGATCTGCAAATGGGGATTTCAAAAAGATTGGCAAAGGCTCCCATTCAATTTTCCCTTACACTTCATCACCTTCACCAGTTCAATTTAAAATATGATGACAGCAGCTTTAATGCGGATAATGGATTTGAACAGGATGATGGGAAAAACATGATTGGGGATAAGGTTTTCCGGCATATTGTACTTGCCACACAACTATTTATATCAGATAAAATTGAAATAAGTGCGGGATATAATTATCTTCGAAGTAAGGAACTGAATACCGGCAACGCGGGTAATGGATTAAACGGCTTTTCTTTTGGAGCGGGTATTTTAGTAAAGAAAATTCAGATCCGATACGCCCGTACTTATTATCAGAACAATTTCGCGAACAACCAGATTGGAATCAGTATTTCATTCAATCAATTTTCCTCTAGTCACAAAAAGTAGTATCTTTTTTGCCCATCATAGAATAGGCTCCGATGTTTAGGAATTATTGGGTATTGGGTAATTAAATTCAACAAATCACGTTTGGCGAACGGGATTTTCGAATATATTTTAGAGCGAAAACTGCATAGCGATGGTAAGATTGGTTATTGTTGATGACCACCGTCTGGTACGGGAGGCATGGAAACGTGTATTAAGCCGGTATGAACGAATTTCTGTAATTGCTGTTTGCGAGAATGGCGAACAGGCAGTTGACGCGGCACGTAAATTAGAACCCGATGTAATGATGATGGATATTACGATGACACCGGTTAATGGAGTAGAAGCCACCAGGCGTATCCGTACATTTAATTCTAACGTTAAAATAATTGGTGTTTCGGTTCATTCGGACCTGGCGCATGTTAATGCCATTATGAATGCCGGTGCTAATGGATATGTCACCAAAAATTCTTCGGGTGAAGAAATGATCGATGCTATCAAACAGGTTATGGAAGGACGTAAGTATATGTGTAAAGAGATTCCAGGGTATCATAAATAAGTACCAAGAACCAAGATGCCAGGGAAGCAAGAACCAAGAACCGAAGAACCAAGAACCAGGATGCCAGGGAAGCAAGAACCAAGAACCGAAGAACCAAGAACCAAAGAAAAAATACAAAGAAGCCAAATCCCAAATAAAGAATACAAAATTTAAAAATTCAAAGGGTCCCCGAAAATTTTTCGGGGACCCTTTGAATTTTTTTTCGATTTATTTGATTTTTTATTGTTTGTATTTTTTCTTTGATCCTTGGTTTTCTTTTGTATTACTTCTTTGGTTCTTGGCATCTTGGTTTCTTGGTTCTTTTAATGGGCTCTTTGTATGCTATGCAAGTTCATTCTTAAAAGCTTCTCTCGGCTGCAGCCCCAACAAATCAAACATAGCCATATCCTCATCAAAGCTGGGATTGGGAGTGGTTAATAATTTATCTCCCGCAAATATTGAATTGGCGCCAGCCATAAAGCAAAAAGCTTGTTCGGCAATACTCATTTCTGTTCTACCAGCGCTTAATCGAACCATTGCTGCAGGCATGAGGATGCGTGCGGTGGCAATCATACGCACCATATCCCAAACATCTACTTTGGAATTATTTTCCAGGGGTGTTCCTTTTATGCGAACCAATGCATTTACCGGTACACTCTCGGGGTGTTCTGGTAAACTGGCGAGTGTATGCAACATATTTATTCGATCTTCATGAGATTCTCCCAGGCCGATAATACCACCACAACAAACGCTCACTCCCGCCTTTCGTACATTTTCCAACGTTTCCAATCGATCGTTATAGGTTCTGGTACTTATGATTTCTCCATAATATTCCTTTGAAGTATCCAAATTGTGATTATAAGCGTACAAACCTGCATCCGCTAATTTTTTTGCCTGCCCGGATGTTAACATTCCAAGTGTGCAGCATACTTCCATTCCTAATTCATTTACTCCCTGAACCATTTCCAGTACCCGATCAAAGTCGCGGTTGTCTCTCACTTCACGCCAAGCGGCACCCATACAAAAACGGGTAGAACCGGCATCCTTTGCTTTTTGCGCATAGGCTAATACTTCATCTTTTTCCATTAAAGATTGAACGGTTACATCTGTATGATAACGGGCAGCTTGCGGGCAATAGGCACAATCTTCCGGGCAACCACCGGTTTTTATTGATAATAGGGTACATATCTGTACTTCACCGGTATTATTATGTTGACGATGAACGGTTGCGGCACGATAGACCAATTCCAGCAAGGGGGTATTGTAAATTGCTTTTACCTCCGCTATTGTCCAATTATTCCTTGTTTCCTTTTTCATCTGAAAAGCTTTCAGCAAAAATATCTGTTCAGCAGCATATACAAAAACAAACCTTAGGGGCATTTTGAAATTTTGGATTGGGAAATTGGGAAATAGCTTTAAGTAATCAGTGTATTGAGATATATAGAGTATGTTAAGCCAGGTGAGATTTCCCAATTTCCCAATTTCAATATTCCTTTTACTGACTTCTTTTCTTCATCAGGTTAATACTCGAATCTTTTAATAATGGGAGATGTTGCCCGAAATAGTTATTTAATACAATTCTGAACGTATTAACAGAGCTATGAGTAGTATTAAAGTCTGTATAATTCTTCTCGGGAAAAAGGACCGCGTTGAAATTCCCGAACTCCAGGTCTATTTGTTCGGGTGGATAATTGCGGTAGCCATGATCTCCCTGAATGATAATTATTACAGGTCGGTGGTTGTTTTTAACGATACTATCAACCAGCGGTTCAATGATATATTTATTGGTATAGGCAAGCTGGTTAACATAATCCTTTTTATTCAATGGAGTCTTGATCGTGTACACATCTGGCAATCGCTGGCCGGTACTATCATAATAAAAAGTTTCATGCGGAAGTAAAAAATGTGCATAAACAAACCGGGGTGAAGAATTGGTTAGCCTCGTCTCCTGTAATACCCCGTCAAAAGTTTCCTCTATGCGCTTAATGTTTTTATCTATGTATTTTTTCTCCTCCTTACTTATTTGATCAGTGGAATAAAGGAGTTTATTCAACTTCCAACCGATATCCCGGTTTAGCTTATTGAAAAAAGTTTGGCCAGGAATGGAACGGAAGCTTAATTCGGTAAGAAACGGCGTAACCTGAACAGGGGCCCCCTCAATGTTAAAAATAGAATAGTTCCTGATCCCGTATCCTTCCTTCAGTAAAATCCGGCACCATTCGTTCTTATACATCGTATAATAGGATTGCAGGAATTCTTTTGTATAAAATGTGTTGCTATTATCGAGATGCGACAAGTAATTAAGATTAAATTCCGACGCCATCGACATATGAGTGAAATTATAGTTACTGCGGGATCCGGCTTTGATGTAAAACCCTTTACTGGTTAAAAAATTTTCAACAGCGCTGTTATTATATCCAAATTCTTTTTGCAAAGTGCCGCTGTTTGTATAGCCGTCCAGCAAAATATAATAGATGTCTGGTTTAGTACAGGTATCACAGGATAAATAAGTTGTTGATAATTTTTTTTCTGGATCAGCCTGGTCATTTAATAATTCAAATTTGCTGATATACTTGTATGCCAGTTGAAGCATTCCGGCGAAACAAAGCAGGAGGGAAATCAGGTTTGCCTGGTATATGAATTTACTAAAGGAACGATTGCTTTTTTTAATATTGAAGAATAGCAAGATCAAAATAACCAGGAGCAAAGAAAGCAGGATGCTATAATGGCTCAGCCACACAAGCTTTGATTCTCTAAGCCATTGATGTAAGGCGGAAAAAAAATAAAAAATCAACAATAAAAGACAAGTATATATAGCCGATTTATTGTATGATTTAAAAATACGGGCCAGTATATAGTAAACCGGAAGAGAAATTAAAAAGTAGATAATTACCGGAGCTATTATCAGCGACCAATCCAATAACTTAAAATAATAGTTGGCGTTGTTAATCAGGAAAACAAGCGGGATAGTGAGGAGGAACAAAGGTATTTGCCGGAGATTCGTTTTTGTGTTCATGCCATATGAACAGCCAGGCTGCTCGGGGTTTAATGTAAATATACTTAAGAAGCATAACTCAGCATCTCCGTATCTGGCACCCACCTGCTGCTACTTCTTATCAATCAACAACACACAAGTATCTTTAAGCAGCGGAAAAGATTGGTGGAAGTATTTGTTCAACACGACCCTGAATTGATTTACGCTTGTTATGCTATCATAGATGGTCGAATAATTTTTATCGGGAAAATAAACCGCATTGAGGTTTTCAAAGAAATGAGGATAGTTAACCCCTCCTCGTTCCCGGTAACCATGGTCACTCATCATAACGATCACAGCGGAAGGACTATTCTGTTGTATAGTAGTTACCAGTTTCTTGATTTCACCATTCACATACAACAGGTACTCGAGATAAGAAGCGGGTGGGTTTGTTTTAAATTCATTGTAAATAACAGTTTCATCCTTCATGTTCCCATGCCTGTCGAAGAAATACGGTGGATGCGGCATATAAAAATGGGTATATATAAAACGGGGTCGCTTTTGTTTTTCTTCAGAAGTGCTGATAACCAGTTCTTGAAAGGTTTTATTATTTTCCTTATGCTTCATATAATCATTACTGGAGAACAATCTAAAGGGCCATCGGGTAATGAGCAACCAGCCGATATCTTTATTCATGTGGGCAAAAAGTGTACGATCGGAGATTAATTTGGTTTTAAGGGGTAAAAAGGATTGTTCTACCATTGCAGGGTTACCGGCCAGGTCAAATACCGAATAGTTCACAATATCATATCCATGCGCGTCGAGGAATTTAATAACCTCATTGTCGCGGATGAGCAAGTTACAGTTAGCATAGTCTTCAGCAGTTACCGCTTTCGTATTCTGTATGCCTTCTATAAATGACATATTCAGGATGGAAGACATGGAGAAAGCGGTGAAATTGTAGTTGGAACGGCTTTTTGCCTGTACACTGAAATTCCGTTCGCGCAGGAAACTATCGAGATCATTATTGAAATTATATTGCTCCTTTAATGAAAGAGAGCTTCCATACTCATCGTATAATAAAAAATAAATATCCGGTTTGCTGCAGGTATCACAAACTTTATATTGGTTTTGGCGGGCGAAGCCATAGGTTGATAGTAATTTGTCGTTTTTATGGGTAATTTTCCAAGCAACAATACTCAGGTCAATTAAAATATAGATGAGGAACAATGAATTCAGGTAAATACTGAATCGTTGGAAGGGCTTAGTAGAACGTTTAAAGAAGATGAACAAGAAAAAGAGGATCGTCAAGGCGGCGGTAAGCAAGAAACTATAGCGCGAGAATAGCTGAATGGGTGAATGTTGTTTCATGAACTCGTGCAGTGCGCCAAAAAAAAAGAAGAAGGAAATCCAGAATGTGGTGATCAGTGATGCCCGGTTCCAGTTACGGAAAAAGAAATAAGAAAATCCCGCGATGCTAAGCGTAAGAAACAGGTAGGAAAGCAACAACAGCGCCGCTTCTTTAACATCTATAAAGCCGAAATTTTCTGTAAAGCCGTGCAGTACAAAAAATACGGGCAACAGGAAAAGATAGAGCGGATATTTTTGGATGATCTTAATCATATGGTCATTTTCTAGCCAGGCAATATAAAATTCGGGTGGTACCGGGAATAAGCTCTTTCGCCTGGATTGTATAATACCTGGAAAAGTGAGCTTCAAAAGAGGCGGCATTATAGGTACTGAAGATATCCGCTCGTCCCGATAATAATTGTTTTACTTTTTCATCTTCTTTAGGTACAAATTCTATGATCAGTTGCGGTGCCATGTTGGCAAAATATCCGGCCAGTTCAGGCAAGGGGATATTTTTACCGATTACTAAATGATGTATAAGCGCGAGCGCCAATACCAAATCGGCTCTGGCACGTTGTCCAAAACTGCTTCGCTCTGTATTATTAAAACCAATCGCAGGAGAGGGGTTGGAAAAATCGAGGATAAGGGGAATGACATTTGTCAGGTGTTCGCGCTTGATTATCTGGTAAAGATTATTGATACAGCGACTGTCACTATCTACTGCCAACACCAATTTATTTTCTTTGGCCAGCAGGCGACTGAAGTATCCATCATTGGCACCGAGGTCAAGTACTGATTTATAAGAAATAGTTCCGAGCATTTTTTTCAGAATGATTTCCTTCTGATCCAGGTATTCTTTACCCAAAATAGTCTCGTCGTAGTAATTACTCCAGTCACTTACCGGGGGATAACCGGAAGAAAGGCTCCTGATAATACTTTCGAGGTGAGTGATAAGGTTGAGTAATTTGTGTTTGCTGAATGAGGGTTGTATCGTTTGAGTTGTTTTCCGTATGCGTACATTGTTTTGAAGCAATACATGCAATCTCACTCCTAAGCTCCATTTACTTTTCCAGGGCAACAATTTAGCGGTTACTTCCACGGGGATACCATGAATATAATTACTAAGCCATTTTATGCAATCAATCTTCAGGTAATGTTCCAGGTATAATGGAAATAAAAAAGTTTCGCAGAACTGGCGGTAAGCAACCCAGGGAAGTGTTTCATCATATCGATCGAATGAAAGCGTATCAATAAACAACGGTTTTCCGTTGAGAAACTGAATATTAAAAGGAGTAGCGTCTTTTAATATCATGCCTTTATCCAGAGATGTTCGTACTACAGATAAAGTAAGTAACGCGGCATCTTTCAATTGGTCAAAACACCATTCGTACGGATAAGAAATAAAAGAAAGTTGTTCGGGTAATAGCGTCAGGAACCATTCCTCCTCACCGGTTAAATTTGAATTTATACTCGTATGTGGAATAAGTTGGTTATTGCTGATGAGTTGATTATATAAGCCCGATTCCATCAACTGCTGGTACTGGTGACTGTACACTTTATTTACCTGCCTGTATATTTTACCGTTGGCTTCAAATATAAAACCAGCCGGGTCTTTAAACGATGCAGGATGACGGGCAACATTAGTCATTGGTGATATCGTTCTTGGGAGGTTCTTCTTTTTTGCGGGTGAAGAATGCTTTGATCTGCCACCAGAGGTTTTTAAAATAGAACAAGGCTCCCAGTACCGCGGCAATGATCACCTGAACCAGGTAACTGCCGCTACCCGGATCAACATATAATAAAATGGTATTTATAATCACAGGTAGCTGAGGTTTGTTTTAGGCGATAAAGTTAACAAAGTTTCATACATGAGCCGGATGGTATTCTCGATATCATTACGATGCAACATCTCTACCGTGGTATGCATATAGCGCAACGGAATGGAGATAAGCACAGAAGGGCATCCATCGTTTGAATAAGCAAATGAGTCGGTATCAGTTCCTGTGCTACGGCTCAGTGCCCGCCATTGAACAGGAATCTTTTTATCTTCCGCTACCTTTTCTACAACGCCTAACAATTTGTTATGTACGGCGGGCGCATATGCCAGTGAGGGCCCTTTTCCGCATTGTATGTCTCCTTCGATATTTTTATTGATAAGAGGGGTTGTCGTATCGTGTGTAACATCGGTAACAATGGCAATATTCGGTTTTATCCGCCGGGCGATCATTTCAGCGCCACGCAACCCGATTTCTTCCTGTACCGCGTTTACTACATATAAACCATAAGGCAATTTCTTTTTGTTTTCTTTGAGTAAACGTGTTACCTCAGCAATCATAAATCCGCCAACACGGTTATCAAATGCGCGACCGATATAATTGCCGTTTGACAGTTCATCAAATCCATCACGATACGTTACGACCGCACCGATATGAACTCCCAGTTCCTGTACTTCTTTCCGGTTGCGGGCGCCGCAATCGAGCCAGAGGTTATCGGTGCGTGGTTGTGTTTCTTTCTGGTCCGTGGCTCCCAAACGGGTATGTATGGCGGGCCAACCGAATACCCCTTTCACCGGTCCTTTTTTTCCATGAATCAATACCCTTGAGGCCGGTGCAGTTTGATGATCGACTCCACCATTTCTTTTTAAATAGATCAACCCCTCGGGTGTTATATAATTGACGAACCAACTGATTTCATCGGCATGTGCTTCAATTACGACTTTGAATTTATGATCGGGATTGATAATACCAACAGCTGTTCCATAAGGATCCACATAACTGGTATCTACATAAGGTTTGAGGTATTCGAGCCAGAGTTTTTGTCCCCAGGTTTCAAAACCTACCGGAGATGCATTATTGATATAATTGCGCAGAAACTCCATTGCCGTATTACTAAGAATGGATTTGCCGGCGGCTTTCGAACGAAGCTTTTTTGCCATGATTTTTTATTAAAGTTTCAAAAATAATCAAATTGACAGGAAAACGGTGATTAACGAAGAAAACATCATCAACCCATCCAGAATAAAATAGTAGAGATAATCCGAATGATTGTTTTTGGCGGTTCGGTACAACAAGCCTGTAAGCAGTCCGGGTACCAGCAATACTACTATTACCAGTACCGAGACTCCGCAATAGGTCAATAAAATAGTGGAGACAGCAAACAATAGTAACGATGTCAGGAATAAATAATCTACACCGTTGGGGCTGAAATAGGTGATCATACTCCGGATGCCTTCGTGTTTATCCTGTTCGCGATCGCGGTAATCAAATAAAATGCAAATGGCATAAATAAGAAAGAAACGACTGCAGCAGAATAGCAGTTCTTTTTCCTGCCAGGCTTTTCCAGAAACAAATACCGGAAGCGCAGTAGTTACATACATCCATACAAACGAAAGGAAAATGGTTTTACCAATGGCTATTTTTTTCAAATGAACGAAGATCGGGAAAGGTAATTTGGGAGCAGAGTACAAAAAAGTAAGAACGACGGCCGGGGCGATCCATATCCAATGTTTGATAAAAGGCAGAAAGAACCAAAGGGAGCCGGCGGCGCCAATGGCAATTAGAATTATATGGGTTATACGATGCTCTTGTGTCCATTGCGAACGTATCTTTTCCGAAGAAGAAAAGGGGGTGAGCCACCAATGAAGATTATAACTGCAAAGGGTGGAAAAGAATACGAATAAAAGCAGGGAGTTGCTATTGTACTCTAATTGTAATAAATGATTCGACTGATGCACCATTAATACAGCGCAGAGAGCGATAAACAGCGAGCTGAACAGGAAAAAATTAAATAATTTTGTAATCAATTCGAAAAATTACAAAAACAAATGAGATGATTAATTTTGTTTGGCTACAATATTTACCGTTGTAACGGTATCGCTCTTATTTCCTCTGATATCAATTACACTGAGTTTAAATATCATCGTGTCATCATCATTGGGGTCTTCATTCATAAGCCCATAAGGAATGGTAACTACTATCTCTCCCTTATTTTTTGGAGTAAATTCGGGGATAGGATAATGTACCGTGTCGATCTGGTCATTTACGCCTGGGTTGGGAATGGGCTTTATATTTTTCCGCTCGCGGATATAAGTTATTTCACCCCTGCCAAGGTCCCCTTCTTTATCAGTGTACTCAAGTGTTATGTCGAGATTGGCATTTTCAGGAATTACTTCGCTGCTTACCTCCTTAATTGTGATAGTGGGCGTGGTTTCAAACGTATCTTTGCTGCAAGCCATTATAAAACAGCATATTAAAACCAGGATCAGGAATTGACGCATATCAATAGTTATTGAATGCAAATTTAACGGCTTGAAAGGGAACTTACGTATATGATTTGTGAATTTGAGCATAAAATATTTTTAGAGACTGGCTCCTGTTTCGATGATCAGGCGCTTGAATTGTTTCGTTTTCAATACCAACATAACAAAGTCTATCGCATGTATGTGGATACCTTACATACGGATATCGCTGGTATTAAGTTGGTCGAAAACATCCCTTTTTTACCTATTGGTTTCTTTAAAACACAAATGGTTTGTGCGGGGGAGTTTGAACCGGAGCTAGTATTTGAGAGCAGTGGTACCACTAAAACGATCAATAGTCGCCATTTTGTTAAGGACGCCTCGCTGTATAACCAGAGTTTCAATAAGGCTTTTGAGCTTTTTTACGGTCCCACCCAGAATTGGTGCATATTGGCATTATTACCTGCTTATCTCGAAAGGCAAAACTCTTCTCTCGTGCTGATGGCTGAAGAATTGATCAAAAAAAGCGCTCATCCTCAAAGTGGATTTTATTTATACAATCATGAAAAATTGGCTGGGGTACTTCAAAAATTGGAAGCCGAAGGACAAAAGACCATTTTGATAGGAGTAACTTTTGCCTTACTGGATTTCGCGGAGCAATTCCCCATGCCTTTACAACATACTGTAATTATGGAAACGGGTGGAATGAAAGGACGCAAAGAAGAAATGATACGTGAACAAGTGCATGCTTTATTAAAGAATGCATTTAAAATAAAAAATGTACACTCAGAATATGGCATGACGGAATTACTTTCGCAGGCTTACTCAAAAGGAGCGGGGATATTTCATTGTCCACCCTGGATGAGAGTATTGATTCGGGAAGAAGATGATCCATTCGCGGTTAAAAAAGATGCCGGCACAGGTGTGCTGAATATTATTGATCTCGCTAATATTTATTCCTGCGCTTTTATCGCTACGGATGATGCGGCCCGACTTTATGCAGATGGTAGTTTTGAAGTGTTGGGACGGATGGATAATACGGATATCAGGGGGTGTAGTTTGCTAACAGTGTGAAATCGTGAATCGTGAGTAGTGAGTCGTAAGAGAGCCTCTAATTAATTGGAACTCGTTGTTGCTTTGAGACCCACTCACGATTCACTACTCACGATTCACGACTCACGTTTTAATATTCGACCTTAATAAGCCCTTCGCACGTAAGCGTTTTCTGCAGTCGATGACTTTCCATCGCCAGTTCAATTATTTTCACCACGTTAAAACCATGTTCAGGTTTTTCTTTAAGGGGCGCGCCATTGAGTAACGTATCGGCAAGGTTTTGATAATAAATTCCGAAATCACCTTTTTCAGAGGGGACTCTTTTTTTGATAATTTCACCATTTACTTCATAATTCAATAGGCCATATGATTCTTCCGGTTCCAATCCCCATCCCGGGTCAGTAGGCATTTTACCAATACGCGCATCTGCATCCTGCGGATCGTCTCCATATTTAATAAAAGACCCGTTGGTGCCATGGATCATATACCGGGGGCCTTGTTCGCGTACGAGCATACCCGCTTTCATGATCACTTTGGTAAAACCATAATTCATACGGATATCGAAATAATCATCGGTCTGTGTACCGCGTCTTTGTCTTCGGATATCCGCTGTAATAGTTGTTGGCAAACCAAATAAAGAAAGAGCCTGGTCAATAAGATGCGAACCAAGATCATATAATAAACCACTGCCAGCCACCGGTGTATCCTTCCAACTGACTTTCACCTCGGGCCGGAAGCGGTTAAACTGCGATTCGAATTCGAATATATCCCCCAGTAACTTTTCCAAAAGAATTTTATGGATGGTTAGTCCATCACTCGCGTAACGACGGTTCTGGTATACGCTGGCAATTTTTTTTGTTTGCTTTGACAACTCTATAAGTTCCATGGCTTCTCTGCTGGTTGTAGTCATGGGTTTATCTACTACCACATGCTTGCCCGCCAATAATGCCTGTTTGGCAAAAGGGAAATGGGTGTTATTAGGAGTTGTCACTATTATTAATTCAATAGTCTTGTCTGCCAACAATTCTTCTACACTCCGCACTACCTTTACCAAGGGATATCTTTCCTGTGACTCGTTGTTTTTTCGTTCCACCACACTGGTTAACTCGTATTGAGGAAGCGTAGCGATAAATGGAGCATGAAAGCATCTCCCTCCTAATCCATACCCAATCAGCCCTGTTTTAATAGGTGGTTTCATCGTATGATAGTTGTTTTATAAAAGCAGATGAGTGATTTTCTTTATTATTTCAGCAGGATTAAAAATACGCATAAATTAGAAAGCCTGATCGATAGGTATTATTTGCGTCTTTCCTGCTCATGGGAGAGTGGGTAATAGTGAAATGATTACTTTAAGGTTTCAGTCATTTAAAATTCAGCGTTTCATAATGCATAGATCATTTTGGTTTGTACTATTACTATTGGTTGGCGGTATTGTAATCGTGTTGTTACCCGATTCAGATAAACGATTGTTCAGTTTCAATAAGGATCACGGGCCCTCCCTACGGGATACGATTGGCTTATGCTTAATTATGATTGGGTGGTTATGGATTGTACTCCGCATCATACGTTTCAGGAATCAACTGGTTTTTCGCCTCGGACTTTTTAAGTTACGATTGATGGCTTTATTAATAGTAGCTGGCGGTGCTTTAATTGCAGCAGGTATTCTATCAGCACTCGATAATTTATTGTGGACGGGAATCGCATTATCCGCATTCGCCTATGTTTTTTTGATGATCCCCGCATTCAGAAAAAACGTTTGAAAAATGTTTTTTTCCTTTTTTATTTCTCTGCATTAATAGCATTTTTGTCTTTTCAGAGAATTGCCTGGTTATTATTTATTCAACTTGGTTTTATTTGAGAGGGTAGCCCCTACGGGGCAAAAAGAACGTAAATATTGGCCGTTGCTACAAACAGGTAGCCCCTACGGGGCAAATAAGCATCCGGTGTATGGAAAGTATTTCTGTGGATGAGAATAAATAGCAGAAGCAAAACAAGATTTTTACTAATGCCTATAAGCGCTATTTGTTTGTAGAGCAAGGTAAGGAAGCTATAATGCCCCGTAGCGTATACTTGTTAATAGTACAAGGCAAGGAAGCTATAATGCCTCGTAGTGTATACTTGTTAATAGTACAAGGCAAGGAAGCTATAATGCCTCGTAGTGTATACTTGTTAATAGTACAAGGCAAGGAAGCTATAATGCCCCGTAGTGTATACTTGTTAGTAGAACAAGGCAAGGAAGCTATAATGCCCCGTAGTGTATACTTGTTAATAGTACAAGGCAAGGAAACTATTATGCCCCGTAGGGGCTACCTGTTTGTAGAAAATCTAATAAAGTTTTCAGTAATGCCCCGTAGGGGCTACCCTCTTATGATCGGGGGGGTCAAATTAATAATAAAAATTTATGCCCAATACATACACCCAATTATACATTCACGGCGTATTCGCGGTTAAATACCGTGCGGCAATTATTCAACCTTCTTGGGAAGAGTGTTTGCATAAATACATCACGGGTATTGTTCAAAATAATGGCCATAAAATGATAGCAATAAATTCCGTACCTGATCATCTTCATTATTTTGTAGGACTTAATCCCAATCAGTCAATCTCTCAAATGATGCAGTTGGTAAAGGGTGATAGTTCTGAGTTTATTAATTCAAAGGGATTTACAAATCGAAAATTCCAATGGCAAGGAGGATTCGGTGCATTTAGTAACAGTCGTTCCCAGATAGATGATGTAGTTAAATATATTCTTAATCAGAAGGAACATCATCATAAGAAATCATTTAAAGAGGAATATCTTGAAATGCTTATAGATTATGGGGTAGATTATAATGAGAAATATATTTTTCATGAATTATTGGAATGATAAAAGTTGCCCTATGTAAAAGAGGGTAGCCCCTACGGGGCACAAGAAACATTGATAATGGACGAATGCTACAAGCAGGTAGCTCCTACGGGGCATAAGAACATTTAGGATTGATGGATGCTATAAACAGGCAGTTCCTACGCGGTATAAAAAAATTAATATTAGCTGTGTGACAAATGCGTATTATCGCGAAGAAGCGAAAAATTAATTTTTATTTTGACAGTAAATATTAAACAAGATTAAATTAGAAAGTATGTAACGGTTACAGGAAATGCCCCGTAGGGGCTACCTGTTTGTAGAAAAGTACAGTAAAATTTCAATAATGCCCCGTAGGGGCTACCCTCTTATTGTATAATATGGGCGAAATAACAAAATCAAAAACGAACGTGTGATAGAAAGTTTTTAGATTACAGAACTAATTATGGAATTTTAGGAATACAAGTTCCGCGATAAAAACGAACTATGCCTCAACATGAATTCAACGATCAGGTTGCCATCGTAACCGGTGCCGGTCAGGGTATTGGTTTTGAAATATGCCGTCAACTTGCATTGCAGGGAGCTGTGGTGGTATTGAATGATGTTGATCCGCTTATTGCGGATAAAGCAGCGGCTATAATAAAAAAGGAAGGAGGAAATTGTATTGCTATGGCAGGCGATGTGGGAGATACTTCTTTTACCCGCCAATTGGTGGATCAAACGGCGCAACAATTTGGAAAAATTGATATTGCTATTGCCAATGCGGGCATTACTTTATTCAGCGATTTTTTTGAATACACACCTGAATCGTTCTATAAAGTATTACAAGTAAATATGGGCGGCACTTTCTTTTTAACGCAAACCGCCGCAAAATATATGAAAGAACAAAAGGAGGGGGGAAGTATATTATATACTTCATCCGTTGTAGGTCACCAGGCACATAAGCAATTGGCGGCCTATGCTATGACTAAAGCGGGTATTGAAATGCTGGCTAAGAACCTGGTGATTGAATTAGCGCAATACAACATCAATGTAAACGCCATTGCACCCGGGGCCACACTTACTGAAAGAACAAAAGAAGATGAGGAATATGAGAAAACCTGGTCGAGATTATCGCCTACCGGCCGTCCTTCAACAGCAAAAGATATAGCAGATGCCGCATTGTTTCTCGTAAGTAAAAAAGCAAAGCAAATAACCGGACAAACGTTGATCATCGATGGAGGTTGGTCGGCAATCAGTCCGTC
The DNA here is from genome assembly GCA_965279015.1 of Chitinophagaceae bacterium. GTDB lineage: Bacteria > Bacteroidota > Bacteroidia > Chitinophagales > Chitinophagaceae > Endoryza. The sequence continues at coordinate 5,156,502 of OZ257130.1, read as the reverse complement.
TCCTTTTTAAATGTAAAATGCAAAATATAAAATATAAAATGTAAAATGTAAAATGTAAAAAGTGAGTCCGAAAGATCATCTGATATTAATGATCGGTTTGTTCCAATTTTACATTCTACATTTTAGATTTTACATTTCTCTCCCTCTCACCCAACGTATCTTCTCTTCCAAATCTCCTGGCGTACGATGTGGTGTGGGAACCTTGATATACCCCAAAAAGAAAAATCCCATCAACTTATCTTTCGATGAAAGTCCGAGCCAATCTTTAGCTTCATTCATATACACAATACCGCCGGTACTCCAATAACCACCGATACCATATGGAGCAAGACTGAGATAAATATTTTGAACAGCACAGGCTACAGAAGCCACTTCTTCAATCTCTGGAATATCATCGCTTCGTTTCATGCATATAGCAATCACGTGCGAACATTGTTGCGGAGTAATCAGCAGCTTATCATATTTATTTTGTTTGAAATTGGTTCCCGAAAATTCCTTATAAATCGCAGCTTGCTTTTCAGCAAGTGTTGCTAATCCTTCTCCCGAAAAAACAATAAAACGCCAGGGTTCGGTGAGTTTATGTGTGGGCGCGCAATTGGCATTTGTGAGTAGTTCCGTAATAATTTCATCCGTAATAATTTTACCCTGTTCAAACTGATCCACAAATACACTTCGCCGGGAGCGGATATATTCATTGATGGATTCTGGTGAAAGCGACATGATCGATTTATTAATTAGTGATGTTACAATTCAACTCCATACCCTTCGCAAAATACGCAGCCAGTTTCCATGCATGAAATTGATGATATCCGTGTCCTTATATCCTCTTTTTTTCAGGAGTGCCGGAAATTGTTGAAGGTCAGCAATGGTATCAATATCAGAAGGACATTGTTCTTTGCCAAATGCACCATCCAGATCGGAGCCGATGCCTATATGTAAACTATTTCCCGCTAATTGACAGATGCGATCGATATGGTCGATCAATCGTTCCAGGTTACAACCCGTATTTTCCGGGGTTGATTTTCCACGTACCCATCCTGGAACGATCATCCATGCATCCATGGAAGCGCCGATCACCGCATCTCTTTCAATTAATACTTTCAATTGTTCATCGCTATACTGGCGGTTATGATTTACAATGGCCCGGCAATTATTATGACTGGCCCAAACGGGTCCATTGAAATGATCCATCGCCTGCCAGAAGGCGTCATCACATAAATGAGTCGCATCCATTATCATATTCAATCGCTCCATTTCTTTTAATAATGCTAATCCGTCCGGTCCCATTTTACCAGTTGAATCCGTGCCATTGGCATACCGACCCGGACCATAATGCGCGGGACCAATTGCCCTCAATCCATTTTGATAAGCTCTTTCGAGATGCTGGATCGTAATAATGGAATCCGCTCCTTCGAGACTTAATATATACCCAATCGGTTTATGTTCGTTGGGCGATCCATCATTCCAGATGGCAAGATGTAATTCCAGGGAACGTCGATCTTTTATTAGGATCATTTCACCTTCCTCTTCCATTGTCTTATACCAGACAAGTTGAGCCTGTGTTTGCGCCCATGCTTGTTGTGGTGAGTGCCAACCGGGAAGTGGATTATCCAATGCTACATATCGCGCGATCTGGGTAGCAACCACCAAGCCTATATTTCCTTTACGAAGTTCAGGTAATGAAACGGTTCCCTTTGCCCGATCAGGTTTATCGGTCATTCCTTTTTCTCTTATTCGGATCGAAGACACCGGTTCCCGCAGATCGCGGTTCCATTCCATGGCATTCATGGATAAATCGAGATGGGCGTCGATGGTGAACATGGAGAAGGTTTTATTTGTAGTTTGGAGTTTGTGGTTTGGAGTTCTTTAAATTCAAAAATGCTTCCTATAGTGAACAGAATTATTGTTTGAGAGATGGTAATTAAAATAACTAGATGAATAATGAACCTGAAGAACTCCAAACTACAAACCGAAAACTGTTCCAGACTCCCGACTACGAACTACAGACTAATTTTCCTGTCCCTCGCCCTGTTCTTCCACTCTCCGGTTACTTTCCCTTTCTCAATGGTATATACTCTTTCATACAAAGCCACCGTTGGACAAATATGATAAGGTATGCCATAAAGCACATCACCTGTTTTATAAGGATGCCCTTCTTTTGTTTCTAATACGAGATGCTCTTCACTTTGTGCTACCGGTTTTAATCCATCTGCATTTAAAAAGAATACACGTCTTCCGATTTCATTTTCTGCGGCCACCGATTTATGACCCAGATCGGTGGTAATCTTATCAGCGGAAGGCAATGAGATTATTCTTGTTACCAATACTACTGCTGGTAAGAATGCCTGTTCGGGACAGAGATCGGTATATCCTTTATCCCAATAGATAAATGTACCCGGACTGCATTGCACATTTTTTCTGTTCGCGTGAATGGGAAAAGCAGGTGAACCTCCTGCTATGATCATAGGAACAGACAATCCCATTGTTTCTAATGCAACGGCCATATCTTCTACGGGTTTAAAACCTTCATTGCATTGTTTGGTTCTTTCTTTGATATCGGAGCTTCGGAGATGACCGTCGTATGCATGTAAGCCGGCAGCAGTTATACCTTTTAATGAAGATAACTTTTTATACAGTTCAATAGAGTCCGGGCCCGGTGCAATACCCGTGCGGTTCATTCCAATATTAAGATCAATATAAACAGGAACGGTTAATCCTGCCTTATCAAACGCGGCAGCCTGTTGAGTTACGGCCGTTATATTATCCGTTAAGCAACTGTATAAAGTCCTTGGATATTTTTTTATTACTTCGATAAAACGATCCAGCTTGGGTCCAAGTGGCTGATAAGCTAATACTACATCTGGTGCATTGCACATACCCAACAGTTCCGCCTCCGCGATAGTGGCGCATTTGAATTGAGTAATACCCGCGTCCAACATCAACATGATGGCTTCTGCAGATTTATTGGTTTTCACATGTGGGCGTAAACGTTTTATATCACCTACCATATTGATGGCAGTTTGAATATTATGTTTCACCCTTTCCGGGTATACTACCAATACTGGAGTATCAAGATTTTTTATATCGGTGATTTCGTACCAGGGGGACATGGGGGTGATTTTAGTTTGTAGAAGCTTAATCGTGAGTCGTGAGGCGTGAATCGTGAGCGGCGCTCCGATTAACGGTAAGTCGCTACTAGTTAGAGAGTGTCACTCGCTACTCACGACTCACCACTCACGATTCACGATTCACGATTCACGTCTGATTTTAACTATCGTTTCCAACAGCCATTCAATTCTTTCTTTCAGCAACTCCATCTTCCCCTCCTGCATAATCTCTTTACTGAAAAGCTGGGATCCGATGGCAACACATTCCACTCCACTCTTCAACCATTCTCTCAGGTTATTCTCTTCCAATGTTACTCCACCGGAGGGCATCAGTTTTGTCCAGGGGCAAGGGGCTTTTATAGCGCGGATAAATGCGGGGCCTAATATTTCTGCTGGAAAAACCTTTACAAGAGTAGCACCCCATTCATGAGCCTGAACAATTTCAGTAGCAGTTCCTGCGCCAGGGCACCAAAATAAATCATGCTTCGAACAATAGGCTCCTACATCCAGGCTCAGTGTAGGTGCAACAAAGAATCGGGCACCAGCTTTATGAAATTGTTTCGCTTGTTTCACATTCATAATGGTGCCGATACCAAGGATCATTCCGGGTAATTTTTTTTGCGCATGTGCTGCAAGGGATTCAAATACATCCAGCGCGTTGGAAGATCGATTGGTGTATTCAATAATGCGAAGGCCACCTGCATAGGCAGCTTCCAATATTTGTTTAGCCTTTTTTTCATCAGGATGATTAAAAGGAGGTAATAAGCCTTGCGCGGTAGCTAATTGTAATATTTCTTCTTTACTTAATGATTTCATATTTATCGAATTACCCGGTTCACGGGTCCGGTTTTAATAAATTGTTCCATCTCCTCTTTTGTAATAATCGTGAAATCACCTTCCATGCTGTGCTTCAGAACCGCGCAAGCAGTAGCACTATTTATTAATTCCTGCGCGGATTGTTTTTGCATTAAACCGAAAATCAATCCACCCATAAACGCGTCGCCGCTTCCGATACGATCAATTGTTTGAGGAATAGTATATAGTGGACTGAATGCGATTTCATTATTCAAAGATACAGCAGCCACGTAAGTGGGAAGCTGGGAATCATTGCTGCCCCGGAAACTCATAGCAAGTACTTTTGACGCCGGTATAATTTTCAATAGCGATTCAGCACAGACCTTGAATTTTTCTTCTATACTTAATTCACTTTTTATTTTTATGCCAAAGTAAATTTCAACGGTATCGATATCCCCGGTAATAATATCACAGTAAGAAAGAAGTTCGGGCATTATTTCCGATGGTAGCTTTCCATAATCCCATAAAGTACTTCGGTAATTCATATCGGCTGAAATGGTGAGCCCTTTCTTTTTGGCGGCTTTTAATGCTTCCAAACAAAGATCAGCCGACTGTTGTGTTAACGCGGGTGAAATACCTGTCCAATGAAACCAATTTGCTTTTTCAAGAATTTTATTCCAATCGATCGATCCCGGACCGAGTGAAGCAAATGATGAATGCTTTCGATCATATACAACTTTCGACGGGCGGATACTGTTCCCGTTCTCCGTATAATAAATACCGATCCGGCTCCCACTGCGTTGTACAAATTGCGTATCTGCACCAAAACTTCTCAGCGCATTAATCGCTGATTGTCCGATTGGATTATCCGGTAACGCGCTTACAAAACAAACATTCATTCCTAATTGTGAAAGCAATACACTCACATTGGCTTCTGCTCCGCCAAAAAAAGGACGAAAAGAAGTGCTGTGCTGCAACCGCTGGCCAGGTGGAGATTCGAGCCGGAGCATGAGTTCGCCGAAGGTTATGATGATGTTGTTTGTATCGGGCATTCAATATAGTTTATAGTTTGTGGTTTGTAGTTTGTGGTTTGTAGTTTGTGGTTCTTCAGGTTTAACATTCAGTAATAAATTTGAGTACCAGACTGTTCAAGATTAGTGAGCATTTTCGAATTTGAACAACCACAAACTACAAACTACAAACTTCAAACTTACTCAAACTCAAATATCGCCTCAATCTCCACAGCTACATTATTAGGAAGTGATCCCATACCCACCGCGCTACGTACTCCTTTGCCATTATCATTGCCCCATAACTGAACATAGAGTTCGCTGCAGCCATTAATGATCAGCGCGTGTTTGGTGAATTCGGGAACGGCATTTACCATACCGAGTATCTTTATTACCCTTTTAATTCTGTTTAGATTTCCAAAATGCGCCTTTATTGAACTAAGTATCGCTAATCCGCATTGCAGGGCCGCCCTCTTTGCTTCATCATCATCTACATCAGCACCCACCTTGCCAGTAATAAAACTTCCATCTTCATTGATTGATACATGACCCGATACGTACAACAGGTTTCCTACTTCAAGGCAGGACTTATAAATTCCTTTGGAACCGGGTAATGTGGGTAATAACAAACCGAGTTCGGTTAACTTTTGTTCCGTGTTTCTAGTATTCATAATTCATTATATAAATAGATCTAAAATTAATACTCCCAGCAATCCAACAACTGCTACAATACTTTCCATCACCGACCAGGAACGGATAGTATCTTTAATGGAAAGATTAAAATATTCTTTAAACATCCAGAATCCCGAATCGTTTACATGCGAAAACATCAGGCTACCCGCGCCGATTGCTAGTACCATCAGGTTGGGATCTACATGTGCTCCTGCCAACACGGGGGCCATAATACCTGCGGCCGTTAAACCCGCTACGGTAGCAGATCCCAGACAAACACGGATAACTGCAGCGATTAGCCAGCCCAATATCAAAGGGTTTATAGAAAGATCTTGTAACAACTCGCCTATCTGTTTGCTTACCCCACTTGCTATAAAAACTTCTTTCAATGCACCTGCACCCGCGACTATCAATAAGATCAAGGCTACATCTTTTACCGACTCGCCATAAAAACTCATAATCTCTTTGATCGTTTTTCCGTTGGCAATACCCAATGTCCAGGTAGCGACGATTAATGAAAGCAGCATCACAATAATGGAATCACCCAAAAAAGCAACTACAGATTTTACGCTCCCATCCAGCGTAACAATAAAGGGTAACGCGGTAGTCAAAATCAATAATAATACCGGTAATAAAGAGGAGAAAAAGCTATTAAATGTTCCCGGTAATTGATCGGCAGGGATATTTTTAGGTTGAAAAGTTTGTAAGGGTGTTGATTTAATGTTTTTTGTTGTTCTTGCAAAAATGGGCCCGGCAATGATGATGGCCGGAATGGCAACCACAATTCCATATAATAAAGTAATTCCCAAGTTGGCGTTGAACTGTGTGACCAATGCAGCCGGAGCAGGGTGGGGGGGAAGAAAGCCGTGTGTTACAGATAGCGCCGCTAGCATAGGCACCCCAACATATACAGCCGGTAATTTGGTTTGATACACCACCGAAAAAATCAAGGGAATAAGCAAAACGAATCCCACATTATAAAACAAGGGAATTCCTACAATGAAGCCGGTGATCATCATGGCCCATTGAAAATACTTTTCTCCAAAAGCTTTCATCAACACATTGGAAATCTTTTGCGCGGCGCCACTTTCCGCAACCATCTTACCCAACATAGCTCCAATGCATATAATAATCACCAATTCCCCCAGCATATCCCCAATTCCTTTCTTAACGGACTTGGTAAGATCGGTTACGGGTATACCCAGCCACCAACCTGCCAATAGCGATACAATTAAAAATGCCAGAAATGGATTGAATTTTGCCCAAGTGATGAGCAATACCAATAATATGATACAACAGGCAACAATAAGAAGGCTCATAGCAATAGTTAGTGGTTAGGAATTACCGAATTTAATGAAGAATCGTGAATAGTGAGTAGTGAGTGGTGAGTAAAGAATCGTGAATCGTGAGTGGTGAGTCGTGAGTAGCGAGGGTCACTCTCTAAATAATAGTGGCTTTTCGATAATCGGAGAGTCACTCACGTCTCACGCCTCACGATTCACGTTTTCACTGCTGCTGCGCCGCGAAAGATTGATTGATCAAAGGTTCAGGTTCCATTACCTGCAGTTTGTCCATTTTCACCCGGTTAGTGTCTTCAAAGAAATGACCGTCTTCATAACCTACATTTACGTGTACAAAAAGATCCTGCCGGGAAGGTCCTTTAAAACTTCCTTTCACCGGGGTGCAATCGGTAAAGTTGCGGCCCACTGCCAGTTTTACATGGGTATTCGTTACCCATAAATTATTGGTTGGGTCAATTCCGGTCCAACCATGTTGCGGTATCCAGGCTTCCACCCATGCATGGGTGGCCCCTTCACCACGCATTCCGTTTTTATTGGCGCAGATATAACCGCTGACATAGCGGCAAGGAATATGCAAGGAGCGAAGTATCTGTAATAATAGATGGGCGAAATCCTGGCAAACCCCTTCTTTATGTTCTAAAATTTCATCCACCGTACTTTCAATGGTGGTAATCCCTTTGGTGTATTTGAAATTCTTAAAAATATATTCACTGCTTTTGCCTACAACAATAGCTACCGCCCCAGACGGGTTATTAACCTGATCACAAATATCTTTTATGTCCTTTTGCTTTTCAATCGAATCCGGACGGGTAAGTTCCAGCAATAACATGTTATTCCCGATTTCCTGCTTCAATTGATCAAAGCTGCTCACAAAATTTACATTTAATTCAGAAGCTGCGGTAGTGCGGACCAGCAGCTTACTTTCTATGATAAGCTGTTTGTGTGAATGAATAAGGCTGAATAAACCAACTTTGTTGCCCCAATAGTCATTGAATAACTGCATTTCAGGGTGATCGGTTATTACGAGATCGTGCTGAAGTATTTCTTGTCCGTCTCCCTGGTAAGGAAAGATCCGGATCTCATTAACGCTTTCGGTAACGGGTTTTTCGTATTCGTATTTTGTAATGTGGTGTATTTTGAAAACGGGCATATGGCAAACTTAAGAATAAGAGAAAAAAGATTGGCTTAACGCACGACTAAATTGTAATAAATTACTACGAGTCTCTTCCAGGTATTCCGGCAAACCGCTTCTTTTAATCCATTCAAAATCGGCAAACTCTACATTACTATACAGACGCCCGAATTGTTTTAAGAGGGAATATTTCTCGGAAGGATTGTTTTCTTTCACCGCATCGTCCAGGTATTTTTTCAATCGTATCAATGAATACATGATTGAATGAGGAAATAACGGATTGAAAATTACCTGGTGTGCCACATTATAATTATAATCGGTGCTTCGGTAATTCTTCAGGTGAAACTCATAACCGGAAAGTGAAAATAACAAGCTGCGCCAATATAATATGTCTTTGCTTTGCGTCAGATCGTAATCAATGGTTTGGTAATGTTTGTCGGTGAGCTCAATGGTCATCAGGCAACGTTCAATATATTTCCCCAAACTCATAAAACTCCAGCTCATGCCGCGCGGCATGGTACTGTCGGTAATACCTGTATAAAGCAGGCAGTTTTTCAATAAATGTTCGATAGCCGCCAGGGAATCATTGCCTTTTAGTAGTGTTTCCGTTTTAGGGTTGTTGATGAGATGGTATAAGTGATTTACCTGCTCCCATACTTCCTTGGTAATATGATCTTGCATACCCCTGGCATTTTCCCTTGCCCGGTTAAGATTTACTTTGAGTGAATTCAGGTTCTTGGTATCTAATAAGAGCAGGTTAACCGCATCGGATGTTTTGGTCTCCAGATGCGCGATGGTGGCTTCGGGTAAGCCAGCAAAGATTTGTAGCATCGGTCGCCAGGTATTGAAGCCATAAGGCCCCTTATCCAGCGACAATACATAACTCGTGTGCAGCATACGCAGCAATCCTTCTGATCTTTCTACGTACCGGTTCAACCAGTACATCGAATCGGCAATTCTACTCAGCATAAATTTTTTTCTTCATTTTTTTTGGTGCCCGGCATTATATCTCTTTTCACCGTTCCTTGCGTCGCACTCTTGTGCGACAACAATTCTATTCAGCTATCTCGCTCTTTTAGCAACTTTCATAATTTTCACGGGTAGCCCCTACGGGGCATAAAGAACTTTATTTTTATTTTGGCTACAAACAGGTAGCCCCTACGGGGCAAACGAAAATTATGTTTGAGTAGCCAGTTTTAAGTTTTCCATAATCACAAATCCTGAGCTCATTATTCATTCTTCATTTTATATTTTACATTTCCCTCTACTTTTTCATTCTTAATTCTTCATTTCTTTTTACATTCTATATTTTACATTTTACATTCTACATTTTCACAGGTCAACCACCCACGTATCCTTACTCCCTCCTCCCTGCGATGAATTCACCACCAACGATCCCTCGCGAAGCGCTACTCTTGTTAACCCACCGGGAACAATTTCGATACCCGAGGGACCGCAAAGTGCATATGGTCGAAGATCCACATGACGGGGTTGAAATTTTCCGTCTATAAAACAAGGAACGGTTGATAAATTGATGATCGGTTGCGCAATAAATTCTCTCGGGTTTTCCTGGACCTGCACTTTAAACTTTTCAATCTCTTCCTCTTTAGCGCTATTACCCATCAGCATCCCATACCCTCCCGATTGGTTGGTGCGCTTGATCACCATCTTCTGAATATTATTAAATACATGTTCCATTGCTCCGGCATCATTAAGGTGATAGGTAGGAACATTGGGTAATATGGGTTCTTCGTTAAGGTAGTATTTTATCATTGCAGGAACATATGCATATACCGCTTTATCATCGGCAACCCCATTTCCTACCGCGTTTACAATAGCAACGGAGCCCCGGCGGTAAGCCCCGATCAATCCAGGTACGCCCAAGGCGCTATCAGGTCGGAAAGTGAGCGGGTCCAGATATTCATCATCAATACGACGATAAATTACATCAACCTGGTCGAGACCGTGCGTTGTCTTCATGTACACCTTGTGATTACTAACTACCAGGTCCCTTCCTTCCACCAGCGGAATGCCCATTTGCCGGGCAAGAAAAGTATGCTCGTAATAGGCGGAATTAAAAATGCCGGGAGTAAGTATTACCGCGGTTGGATTACTGACGGGTCTTGGTGATAAGGACAACAATATGGAGTGAAGTAATAAAGGGTAATTATTTACCATCCGCACATTATTCGCGGAAAGCTGGTCGGAGAAAAGCCGCTTGGTTACTTCACGATTCTCGAGCATATACGATACACCGGAAGGAGTGCGCAGGTTATCTTCCAATATATAAAATCTCCCGTCTTCACCCCGTATCAGATCGATGCCGGAAATATGAACATAAATATCATAAGGCACATCGATGCCAAATACTTCCCGCGTAAAATGCGGACAGGAAGCTACCAACCACGCGGGAATCACTCCTTCTTTGATGATCTGCTGTTCGTGATAAACATCTTTTAAAAAATGATTGAGTGCTTTGAGCCGTTGCTTTATACCAGCTTCAATATGTTCCCATTCTTTACCTGTAATAATTCGTGGGAGTATGTCAAATGGAAAAATGCGTTCTATACCGGCATCGTCACTATACACGGTGAATGTGATACCCTGGTTCATGAAGAGTTCACTGGCCTGCACATCTTTATGCTGCAGATTTTCGGTTGTAAACTGGCCAATGGATTGAAACAATGCACGATAGGGATCACGGATGGTGTCCGGGGCCATCATTTCATCCCATGTGAGTGACCCCGTATTTTGCGGGGTATACCCAGCCAAAAGTTCTTCCACCGTCATAACAGTTAGTTTTAAAGCAAAAAGGTTACTGATCCATTTAGGACAAGCAACCTATTGATTCGAATATAGGGAAAAGAAAGGGAATTTTGGATTGAGAATTGGGAAATTGGGAAATATCTTTTTCAGCGGGACTTTCAGAAGACTTAAAAGCAAATTACCTTAGAAGTGATTTCCCAATTTCCCAATTTCAAAATCCGCAATTTGCCTACTACTTCCCCATCCATTTCTTAAAATCAGTCACTTTTTCCCTGCTTACCAACGCTTCTTTATCAACAATGGGTTTCAGTTGCAGGATCAGCCGGTTCCCGAAATAATCATCAATCTTATCAATACTATTCACGGAAACATAAAAAGAACGACTGATGCGGAAATACCTCTCCGGATCAAGCATATCTTCCAGCTCATCCATGGTATAATCCACCACAAATTTTTTATTGTCGGTTGTTTTGAAGAAGTTTAACCGGCCATCGCTGTAGTAATAAGCAATATCATCTACTTCAACACTCACCAGTTTCTGCGCATTCTTTACTAAAAATCGTTTCCGGTATTCTTTGGGCTGTAATTTTTGCTGTAGCTCTTTTACCAGGTTTTCCATATTGATAGCCGAACCTGTTACGCCCTCTTCTTTCTTCAACGCATTGAATTTTTTCAATGCGACTTCCAGGTCTTCTTTCTGAACGGGTTTTAATAGATAGTCGATACTGTTTACCTTAAAAGCTTTCAGTGCATATTCATCGTAACTGGTAGTAAAAATAACAGGGCTTTTCACTTCCGTGAGATTAAAGATCTCAAAGCTTTGTCCGTCGGCCAATTCAATATCCATCAAAATCAGGTCGGGGGCCGGGTTCGATTGCAACCACGCAACGGAGGCAGCGATGCTATCGGCCTCACCCACCACTTCAGAAACAGGCGCAACTGTACTTAACAATTTTTTTATTTTTTTTACTGCCAGTTCTTCGTCTTCAATAATTAAAATTTTCATATACATAGTTTTTAAGGATTCAATAAGGGAACTTCATCCGTATATTTTTAATTTAACTTCTTCTCCATTCTTTACTCCTTTACTCCTTTACTTCTTTACTTCTTTACTTCTTTACTTCTCTACTTCTCTACTTCTTTTCTCATCCACCCCAGCTTCTCCTCAAATCACCGGGTTGTTCGCCGATCCCGATTTCATTTCTATATTTTCTTTAATTGCCAGCTGGTTCCATACCAAGGGTAACACTACCATAAAATTCCGTTCTCCTTCCACCACCTGGAATCCTGACTGGTCCAATAATTCATATTTCGCTTTGATATTTCCTAACCCAATTTTAGTAGATTTTTCCTTTTGTTGTTTGCGATGGATATTATTATTTACCACAAGCTGGTTGGCCGCCGTGGTAAATATTTCGATCGATAGCGGATTGTTTTTGCTTACTACGTTGTGTTTGACAGCGTTTTCAACTAACAGTTGAAGGCTTAAGGAGGGTAGTAGATAAGAAAAGCATCGCTTATCGATCTGGAGATGCATTTGCAATCCGTCCCCATATCTTGTTTTCAGAAGTTGAAAATAACTCTGAATGAATTTTAATTCGTTTTCAAGGGTGCTCATCCCATCTTCATTACTACGCAGAAGATAACGATATACTTTACTCAGTTCATCCAAAAATTTCTCCGCTTTTTCCTTGTCTTCACTGATTAGTGAGGAAAGGGTATTAAAACAATTGAATAGGAAATGCGGATTTACTTTTTGTTTCAGGTTATCGAATTCCTGTTCAAGATTCATCTGTTTAAGTGTTTCTTTTTCCGCTACCGATTCTTTGTATTTGTCGATTATATAAATAACCTCCCATAAGGTTTCGAAAATAATATTGATACTTAACCCAACGAGATATCCTTTTTTCAGATCCCCCTCACCTATCTGGTACCCCGCGACCCGGAAATAATGAAATACAAAAAAGATCACCAGTATCGAAGGGGTCATGATCAGCAGGTTCACCGCTAATTTATAAATTACCCGCTTGCTGGTTTGCTCAAGTCCGGGTAATTTTTGACGTAATTCGTAATCGTAAATAGCGTGTAAGCGCCAGGAAACAAATCCAAGCCCGTAGATCAGCGGATAGCTATATACCCAGGGACGCCATTCGTTGAATAACCGTTCCCCAAACATGATATAACACAAAATGAATGTGATGAAAGGCATCGAGAACCACCATCCATAGACATATACTTTTGGTACGGGTGCCAATTTCATAGGGGAACCTCCTTTTCGTTAAGCAATGGCAACACAATTACCCGTTCATTGATGCTTTCGTGAATACGAATGCCAGCCGGGTGAAGCAAACGGTATTTATTCAGGAGATTGTCTAACCCTTCATCCATATCCAGGTTTTGTACAATAGTTTTTTCGTGCAGGCTATGACGGACACGGAGTTCGCTATCGCCATTGCATATCACTTCAATCCGTAACGGATCTTTTTTACTTACTGCATTTGTATAGATGATGTTTTCCAGTACAACCTGCATACTCAATGGAGGCATTTTACGATTCCACACATCGTCGGCAATTTTTATAGTAGCCTCTATAGCTGTACCAAATCGTTCACGGATAAGATAGAGATAAGATTGAGAAAATCGGATTTCATCGCCTACCGGTACCAGCAACTCATCTTCGCTGCGTAAGAGGTAGCGGTGCACTTTGGTCATTTCATCGAGAAATTTTTCTGCTTTGGCTTCGTCTTCCTGGATCAGTCCGGATAGCGTATTAAAACAATTGAAAAGGAAATGCGGATTGATCTGTCCCTTTAATCCCAGCAACCTGCTTCGATGGTAAGAGTTTTTCAGTTTTTCCGTTTCGGTAATCGATGCTTTCCATGCTTCCCAATTAGCCATTCCCTCGTTCATAAAAGTGATCACTGTACTCATGATGCAAGCGAAAACGATGGTCCAAAAAAACATCCCCGGTTTTGGCTGGCAATCGAAGATATTTATGTTGTTATAACAAAAATACAATCCACCTATCGCTGCCACGTTCATCACATAAAAAACCGGTAACATTACAAGAATGCGTCTGAACAGGTCACCGGCAGCTGGTATTCGATTTCGTATAAATAAAGCAACAAGCCCGAATCCAAAATATATCAGGAAAATATAAACGGCGCTAAAAAGAAAATTTACAATAAAATGCGAAAAAGAAGTGAAGATACAGGTACCGAATACGAGCAGATTCAGGATCACGATGTACGGCCCCATCACCCATATAAATATCTGGGTTTCCTTACTGCTGTATCGTTTCAATGCCATAATATTAAAGTTATAAAAAAGCCCTAAGGTTCTGCCTGTTAGCTGTATGGGCTGGGGCAGTACTGTATGAATTGGGCAAAACCCTGTATGAATTGTGTATACTTTCTGGTAAAATGCTCAGGTATTGACCTCAAAATTAATCCAGGTTCCCTTTTCATCGGATTGGATACCGATTATTGCTCCGGGGATATGACCCGCCCGGGTTCTTATTTCGTTCAGGTGTTTGGTAACAATATTGTTGTTTTTTGGTAATTGAAGTTGTAACGAAAAAATCTGCATATGTAGTTTTCCCCGCACATAATCCAATTGAACGGTTGTTTGAGGGGCTCCCAAAACTTCCACCAGGGTTACCAACGATAACTTGTATATCAGTATAAATTCATGTCGAACCTGCATCGAAAGGTTCAGGTCGTGTACTTTTTTATCTGTTTGGATGGTGATCGAAGCTGAATGTTTATGCTGCAGTGCATCCGCTACTTCGTGAATCCGGTCAATCGTTTTTTCTATGCTGTCATTCGCTGGATTGATGCTCCAGAGTACATCACTCATAGCGACAACCATATTCCTGCTTTTTTGCTGGATCTCATAAATATATTCCTTGGATTGTTCAGGTTGGGCATCTGCTTTTATTCTGGCTATTTCACTGAGTACGCTGATATTCTGAAGTACCGTATTTACTTCCTCATGCAGGTTGCCGGCAATAGAGGCCCGCATTTCCTGTTCCTTATGTATTCGTTGTAAACGCTGTTTGTCAAATAACATCAGGATGGTTATTATGAACAATACAAGCAGGCTATAGAACCACCAGGTTTTCCAGAAGGGAGGTTTTATATGGAACCATATTTCCGTGATTTCGCCGGGGTTTCCATTCTCATCGCGACAGGCTGCCTTAAACGTGTAATCACCGGGAGGCAGATAATTATAGGTTACCTGTCTCGAATTATCTGTTTGCAGCCACTCCTTTTCCAAATGCTCCATTTTATAATAAATGCCATAGCTATTTTGGTAAGTGAGTGTTGAAAGTTCAATGGTCAATGAGTTCTGATGATAAGCCAATTCAATAGTCTTTAAGTTCGAGAGGGAGTCCAGATTCAATCGTTTATTCATAAGATGAATGCCGGTGATTTCAACTTTCGGAACTTTATAATTAGTAATGGTAAGATCATCCGGAGAAAAAATAATCACATCGTGCGATGTTCCAAATGCGATGGACCCATCATTAAGCATTACGGAAGAAGCGATATTGCAATAATTTTCGGAAACGCCATCATCAGCTGAATATATACTCAATTTTTTCTTAGGAATATAATAACTTAAGAGGCCCGCTTCCGACGACATCCAGAGATATCCATTTTTGTCTTTTATAATATTGGAAATGCTGGTGGTGGGTAATCCATTCTCCGCGGTAAGATATCTAAAGCGATTTGTTTTGGTATTCAGAAAATTCAGTCCTTCTGCAAGGATAATAAAGGTGCTGTCGTTGTATTGAATGATATCGGAGATAGAGGAGGATTTTAATCCCATTCCAAGCGTATCAGACGCAATATACCGATGCATAATGGCTCCGGTGGCTGTATTAATTTTGAATACCCCGTTTTCGTGCGTACAAGTCCATAAATTATCCGAACTATCGATCAGCATGCGGGAAACAATACTTTGCAGTTTTTGCTGTAGGGAGAAGGTATTGGTTGCGTATTCCCATTTCACCACATATCCGCGCTGGGTACCAAACCAAAGATTGCCTTTTTTATCTTCAACAACCTGGCGAATGGTGCTGTTTTCAAAATGCGGATCTATGATTATTTCGGTGCGATGGGTGGCTGCCCGCCATATATAAAGCTGGCCGTTTTGCTGGGTACGCCAGATATCGCCGTTTCTGTGCTGATGCATGGACCATGTTAATGCTTCCCCTTTTTTTGTATGAGACTCATAGATATGATCCAGTTTACTGGGTCGGAACTGTATGTCATAACTGAAAACACCTTCTCCCCAGGTAGAAACTAAAATATTTCCATCACGTGTTTGAAGAATGTCCGTTACTTCCTGCGGATAATCCTTTTTATCATATACCCTTTTATTTTTAACATTTGCCACCATTTGGGAAGATGGGTTGAAACGATATAGTCCCATGTTAGTGGGGATCCAAACATTTTTTTCTACATCCTCATACATCATGTAAACATTATCGTACCGAATACGATTTTCACCCGGTGCATTATTGGGTACCGGATCGAACCGCGAACCATCGTATCTCAATTTGGCCATTAGATTCTCGCCGTGAATCCAAAACGAACCATCACTCAATTCGGCAAAACCGTAAATGGAATAATACAGCCCATCCAGTGATTTGCCGATACGTTGTTCCCATTGGGTAGTTTGTTTGGTAGCCGGGTCAAAACATTTTACATAGGTTCCTGTTTCGGGCCAGCCGGAAAACCAGCACCTTTTGTTCTTGTCAATATAAAAATGCAATACAGTTTTATGATTCGCAACCGCGTCTACATAGGGATCATTATCGGTATTATGACCGGGATAAGAAAGTGTGTTTAATTTGGTATTGTATTTCAGAACGCCGTTTTCGTAACTGATCCAATAATTGTGATCATATTTGTCTTCATCAAACGTTATCGGGAATATGCCTTTTGGAAACTGAAACCGGTTGTATTTTTCGTCGAATTCACGCTTGGTTTCGTTATAAGTAAACATGAATTTACTCATCGCCAGCAAAATCACATCTCCATTGGTGCCCGTGAAAAATCCACCCGACGATTTATGCAAAAATTCTTTGGTGGCATTGACCTTCACCTTATGAAAGCGGAAAGTGATGACGTCAAAATAGCCTACCTGGAATCCTTTATAAATGATCCAGAGCCTGTTTTTGTAATCCATTCGGACAGAAATAATACCACCTTCCGGCAAGGAATAAGGATTACCGGCTTCATGACGGAAAGTAAGAAAACGTTGTCCATCGTACCGTTGCAACGTATTCCCGCTAAATGTCCATATATATCCAATGGTGTCTTGCTGTACGGAAAAAACGGTATTGGAAGTTAATCCACTCTTGGAATTTAATTGAGAAAAGAGATAGTTTTTGGTATCCTGCGCACTGGCAGAACTGCAATAATATGCAGTCAATAAAAGTATAATCAGTAGCCGGTACATGCTTAAAAATACAAATTCATACCGTTATAATTGGTAGGGGCGGATGAATTGTAGAAAAGAGGGGATGAATTGAGGAAATTGCCAATTTGCAAATTAGAAAATATGCAGATGTGCAAATGCTTCGGTTACAATCTTCATCATAGATAGCTATCTTTTCAATATAGGGATATGTTTCACCCGCAGCATTTGCACATTTTCTAATTTGCACATCTGCACATTTACCATCTCATCCAACCCCACCCTCAATTCATACAGAACCCACTTTCCCCGTTTATCGGTTCCATACATCTTTGTGAACGGAACAATACCATTAACCAATAAATCTTATTTATGAAGCAGTTCTCGTTAAAACAATGTGTACTCATTATCCGGATATCGACGGTGGCGCTTGTACTGGTGATACTTTCCCTCTTCTTATTTTCTTTTTCGATTGAAAGAAAAATGGTCGATGATGTATGGCGTCAACTCGGAATGGATAAAACTGCAGGGATCACTAGTATAAAGGAAAGCTTTTACTATAATGGCCTTCAGTATTATGGAGCAAAGAATTTTAAAAAGATAGCAACCAATAACCGCCAAGCAGTGGCTAAGGATCTTCTTTCTTATACCAAGCAATATATTAATAGCGCCGAATTTAAAAAGGCATATGATAATTATCGTACAGAGTCCAAACCCCGTGAACCGGAATTAAAAACACCCCGCACCAAGGAACAGGTACAAAAAGAAGAGATTGCCCGGACAGAAAAAATGATCAAGGAGACGGAAGAAAGTATAAAGAAAATGCCTGCCGATATGCAAAAGGCGATGAAGCCCGTATTGGACCAGGGCCAGAAGCAATTAAAAGAATACCAGAATCCCAATCATAAATTGTGGGCGATAATGACTGAGAATGATGTACGTGAGAACGAACGCAAAACGACACAATACAAAAAAGATATTACGCGCTGGGAAAAAGAGTACCCTGCCGACTCCAAGGAAATTGTAAAGCTACGACTGCAAAAATTCCTCGACCTTACCGCTGATGTCGATTATAACGCGGAATTGAAAGAGAAATATAATAAGAAGGTATTTGTAAATCCCGATTATGAAAGGAAGTCACAGGAATGGAAAATGGCTTTCCGTTCAGGGAAAGAGGTAACAGAAACGGCTCGCCCTTTTGTACAACAATGGATGAATGAATTAAAATAATTATGGACGGATATTAGAATTGAAAGCCAACAGTGGCTGGTGGAGACACCAGCCACGGAACACCAGCCACGGAACACCAGCCACGGAACACCAGCCATTTAGCAAAACCCCGTAAGGTTTTGCTTTTTTATTTAACATTCATTGAAAGTTGCAATTGATACAACACTCCTGACAATTCATACTTTCTATACTTTCCTTTTGGTCTCTGTTGATGCAATTTTGGAAAATAAATCATTAATCAGAAACTTTTTTTTATGAAGAAATTTTTTTTCGTTTTAGCAATCGGAGCTTTTGCAGTGTCTTGCAAAAAGGAATCAGACAAAAACATTTTTAAGGGACCGGAAGTTCAGGTGTATCAGGGTAAAGCCTGGACCTCGATTCAACTAAGTAAGGATGGCAATCCTGAAAGAATGGCGATCAGCATTACGGATGCAGCGCTGAATAGTGTTCCTGGTGATGATGGCCACGGTGGCGGACATGATCATGCAAATAACTTTGTCGTTAAATTTCATAGCAAAGCCGCGGCAACTCCCTTCAAACATGTTTGGTTAAACTGGAACCCGGCAGGACATCCACCGGCTAACATTTATACCAAACCACATTTCGATTTACATTTTTACATGGTGGAATCAGAAGTGAGAGATGGGTTTGTAGATCAGGCTAAACTGGATGCCAGTCCCGCTGCTGAGTATGTTCCTGTAAATCACCTGGGCGTGGATCCGATTCCAACAATGGGTGAACATTTTGTAGATCTAACTTCTCCCGAATTGAATCCTACCAACCCACAGCCATTCACGCAAACATTTATTTATGGCTCTTACGACAGCAAAGTAGTTTTTTATGAACCAATGATTACTCTTGAGTTTTTAAAGAACACAACAAATTTTGAAAGATCAATTCCTCAGCCGGCAAAAGTTCAGCAAAGCGGCTATTATCCTACAAAAATGCGAGTAGTTAAGCACGATAAATTGACAGAGATCGTACTCGATAGCATGGTTTACAGACAGGCATCATAAGAATTCAGTTTGTAGTTGTTTAATTGACAACGGAGCCCCGTAAGGCTCCGTTTTTTTTATTTTAAAGACGCCAGGTAATTGATACTGGATACTTGGCATTGGATGCTTGATCCTGAATGCTGAAAATCGAAAGATGCCTGTTAATAGTCTGCGAGATGATTATAACAGGAGTAGCTAAAGGCTAATAGCTAAAAGCTAGTAGCTTCTTCAGCAGCTAAAAGCTAATAGCTAGCAGCTTCCTCACATTTCACCTTCCCCTTTCTCCAGTTCATTCACCTTGCCATTGACATGGGGGCTATAAAATATGAAATTTGAAGTATAAATTGATTGAATATGAAACAGCGGTATAATACTTTTAAAAAGATACACAAAGGCCTTCGCGCTATGTTGTACGACACAGCCATAAGCCTTCAATTGAACGATTTTACAAATACCGAAGGAACTGTGGAAGTATTGGAGAAACTGGACCAGACATTGCATGTTTTTTACGAACACGCTTTACATGAAGACAAATTCATATTACCGGTGATCGGACGATTCAACGGGGCACTTGCCACTGAATTCGATAGCGAACATGAGAAGGATGAGTTTATGACCCGTCGTATCAATAGCCTGGTATCTGTTTATCACAATGCAGGAAGCGAAGATGGAAGAATAGAAGGAGGAGAAGCAATAACCAGGGCCTTTAACGAATTCATCGCATTCAACCTTTATCATATGAATAAGGAAGAGGAGAAAATAAATCCTGTATTGTGGTCAAATTATACAGACGAGGAAATTCGTGGCATTGAGCGGGCGCTGGTGGCTACTATTTCAAAAGAAGAAATGATGATTACCAGTAAATGGATGTTGCTGGGTATTAACGATGCGGAAATCATAGCCTGGTTACAGGCAATAAAGTACAATGCGCCTTGTTTTGTATTTCAAGGCATGATGGAGCTCGCTGAAAAAGTACTTTCCACCAATCGCTGGAACAAAATTCAAGGTGACCTGACTGAAGGTTTATTATTAGCATAAAACAAATTATTGAACACTATTATTAATTAGTAAAAACAAAAAAAATGAAAGAACGGATTATATTTTCAATGTCGGTATTTCTTTGTATCCTTTCGATACCGGTCATTGTTATCGGGTATTTTATGTGAGATTGATATTTCAGCACAAGGAATTTAAACAGTTACTTCTTACTTATCATATCTATACACAGCTTCTGTGGAACAGGTCACGCCGTAACGTGACCTTTTTTATGAACACTAAATTTTTTGCTTCCCTGAATCCGCCACGGTGGAGAAGGAAAGCTATTACTCAAATGTCAATATAGTCACATCGCAATTGGTACTTAGAAAATCACAATTCATGAAGCAATGCCTTTACTTATTCTTAATACGGTTGTTTTTTTACAGGATCAAATATTTATCAGTAAGCACTCAGATAAAAACCTTAGAATATGAAAAAAATTCTTTTTGTTGTTAACATGGCGATCGCCTTTGTTGCTGCCGGTCAAACAACCAATTCCGATCCGTTCATTATAAAAAATACACCGCGTACCGAAGTGCCCAACGACGTACTCACCAATGATACCACCCACTGGACCATCTCTACCCTTTCCACAATTGGATATGTGAACACCACTCCGGGCGCTAATTATAATAACTATAAGAGTGGTGGGGGAATGATTGTGAAATTCAGGTTCAAGGAAGGAGGAATGTTCGAATTCATCTTATACATCCAGGCAAATACATATGGCACTGATACGGAAACATGGACACAGTTTGAAGGAACCGTTGAATTCTTTAAAAATGAGAAGGGCCATAATTTTTTGCGCACTCACGCTAACAAGGGCACTTACCGCAGTACGAAGAATGGAAGCACTACTTCCAGGCCCATTCCTGTTACTGACCTTAAGGCACAGCACTCCAACACATATATATGGGAGCGAACCGCATTAAAAGATGATGAGAAGAATGACTATTTACTCATGGTTGATCTTGATGCGCATCCTAACGCGGCCATAGATAAGCCGGGAAGCATTGATCCTTCGTGGGTGAGTAAGTTTCATATTCCGAAGAAGAAGTAGAGATGGAAATGAAGAATGAAAAAGTGGGGAGAAATGTAAAATATAAAATATAAAATATAAAATATAGAATGTAAAAAAAATGAAGAATGAAGAATGTAAGGAGAATGAAGAATGTAAGATGAATGAAGAATGTAAGATGAATGTAAAAATGTACTACCGACTTATGAAAATATAAATCTGGCTGCCTAAATATAATTTTCTTATGCCCCGGAGGGGCTACCTGTTTGTAGAAAAAAATAAATAATTGCCGTTTTGCCCGCCTTTGGCGGGGCTACCCTTGAAATTGAGGAAAGTAAAATATCGAAGGTAAACGGAATGGGAAAGAAAATAGGGAATAGAAAATAGAGAAGGGGAGTCGAACCAACAAGTTTGGGGGTGGTTGTTTGATGTCATTTTAATTGTAATGCATAAAAAATAGAAAACAAATAATCTAACAATAACTGATTGCTCACAAATCAAGCTCAAAATTTAAAGTTATGCTCCCTAAAAAAATATTATTCGCCAATGTTCCCGCCGATGGACATTTTAATCCCTTAACAGGCATCGCGGTTCATTTAAAAAACATGGGTCACGATGTGCGTTGGTACACGCAGGATATTTACAAACCCAAAATTGAAAAGTTGGGGATTCAGCATTATCCCTTTGTAAAGCATCCGCAACTGAATGCGGAAAACTTTCAGAATGCATTTGCGGAACGTGCGCTGGCGAAAAGCCAGATCGCAAAATTAAAATTCGATCTCGAGCATTTGTTTATCCGTCGCAGTCCTGAAGTATTAGAGGATCTTGAAGCTATTCACAAAGAATTCCCTTTTGAATTACTGATCGCCGATATTTTATTCCTTGCAATGCCCTTG
Source organism: Chitinophagaceae bacterium (assembly GCA_965279015.1). Taxonomy (GTDB): domain Bacteria; phylum Bacteroidota; class Bacteroidia; order Chitinophagales; family Chitinophagaceae; genus Endoryza. The sequence goes on along the minus strand of OZ257130.1, from coordinate 5,134,113 downwards.
GTGAAGGCGAGATTGAAAATACCCGTTATAGCAGCTGGTATCGTTCCTGTTACTGAATCATCAAATGATCTTCCGCCTTCGGGAATGGGATTAACACCCGATAAAAAACCATTCAGCGGAATTAAGAATTCGCTGATCCGTTTTATGGCGAATCAGCTGATTTTTAAAAAGCCAGAAAAAATTTACAGGCAATTGCTGAAAGAATATGGTGTGGAGGCACCGGCGGGTAATTTATTTGACATTATTAATCGTTCTGTGGATATGATCTGGCAAAGTGGTACGCCAGGATTTGAATTTGAGCGTAGCGACTGGAACCCCCGTTTAAAATTTGTCGGCCCATTATTGCCATACAGCGCGCAACAACGAATGCTGTATTCGATTATCAAAAAACAGCGCTACGATAAAGTGGTACTCGTAACCCAGGGAACCGCGGAAAAGGATCACGAGAAGATATTGGTGCCAACACTCGAAGCATTTAAAGATACCAATACGCTTGTGATTGCTACAACTGGCAAGAATGGTACCGCGGAACTTCGGGCAAGGTATCCGCAGGAAAATTTTATCATTGAAGATTTTATTCCATTTAATGATGTCATGCCATTATGTAATGTATATATCACCAATGGTGGGTACGGCGGTGTATTACTGGGTATACAAAATAAGTTGCCGATGGTTGTGGCTGGTGTTCATGAGGGGAAGAATGAAATATGCGCCCGCGTTGGATTTTTTAAATTGGGAATCAATCTCAAAACAGAAAAGCCCGATCCGGCCACCATCCGGAAAGCGGTTGAAACAATTACCATCGATAAAACGTATAAACAGAATGTAGTTAATCTTGCTAAAGAATTCGGGCAATTCAACACGTTTGCATTGGTAGAAAAATACCTGGAAGAGATTTTTTCAGAAAAGGAGATGAGTTTTCGTGTAATTGAAGACCGGAGGGCTTAGTTAGAAACCTGTGAGGTCTGTAGGAGACTTCGAATTAAGTGTTCTCAAAGACCTCACCGGTTTAACGCTCTTTCCGCTTGCAGTATATGCCTTTGATTATGCGCGATCAAAAACATAAACACATCTCCCAGCTTTAAGCGGATAAAGGTAGCGATAGATATTGGTACACGGGCTTTATTGAGATCAACGCTTTTCGCTTTCTCCAACAACAGTATTAATTTTTCTTGCTGATCGATGAATTCCGCGATGACGGCCGTCGCATTTAATTCTGGTTGGGGTCTGGCATTCGAAGGAGCTTTCATCTTCTTTTTAATGGAGCCATTTGCAGCCGGCTTCATCAGGTTAGTAAAATAATTACCAAGCCATCCGGATTTAAAAATATTCGAGCGTTTACTTTGTAATTTATTCAATTTCGAAATTGCATTTTCGATAGCGGGTAAATAGTAACGTCCATAAATATTCAGATGCTCCAGGCATTGAGCAGCACTCCAACTGCCCAATTGGGGTTGCATGTTAAAAGGCGCTGCTGATTTATTCTGCCATTGGCTTATTGCCAGTTGAATATGCTGTTCGGTTTGTTGTTGCAGGTTTTCTATTAATTCACTGCAGAGATAAATTGTCATAATTATTGTTTTTCTGATACAAAGCTCCGCCTTGCACACATTATTTTTCTTGGTAAATACCAAGATTTTCAGATACGGGCAGTGTTCCAGTTTCCCACAAAGACACTAAGCCACAAAGAATATCTTAGTGAATTTTGTGTCTTTGTGGGACAAAAATTTCAAACAGAGACACTCCTTATATTCGAATCGATCCCAGTAACTTGCTGAAATTGGTGGCATCCATGCCCAGGTAATTGGCGAGATATTTATGGGGGATCAGTTGCAATACATGGGGACTTCTTTTCAATAATGCCCTGAATTTTTCTTCGGCGGTAAAACATTGCAATTCTACCTGCCGTTCCAGTAAACCTTTAATTACATTGGTTAATCCTTTTCGGATCAGTTTTTCTATGGCGGGGTATTGATCCATCAATCCATTTAATTGGACAAAACTGGTTCGAAGGAAACTACTGGGAGTAAGCGTCTCAAAAAAATAGGGAGATGGTTTTTGTAATAAAAAAGAATCCAGTACGCCGGCAAAAGAGGGAGGATACATGAATACCAGCGTGGCTTCCCGATCCTTATCATCCGTATAATAAACACGTTGAATACCATCTAAAACGAAGTAAAGATATTTTTCCGTTTCACCGATGCTGGTAAGAACCGTCTTGCGTTTAGATTCCAAAGGCTGCCAGATTGCCGAGAACGCATCCCATTCTTCACTGTTTATCGGATGTATGGCGTTAGTGACTTGCTGCAATTGAGATAACCCTTTTTCTGAATCAATTTTCATTCACTCAATGTAGTAGTTTTTTGAACAAAATTTACACTCCTCAGCGAAGTAGTTCTTTATAAAATAGGCCGGCTTCTTTTTCCATCAAAGGACCTGATACAATTACTTTTCGGCCGCCATATTGTAAAAGTGTATCGGAAGAAAGATCGAAGATATGCGCGGGGTTTGCGGTTCCTGCAATAGCATGGTATCCATTTTTACTTAATGCGAATACCAGTTTACCGATACCGCTCCAGAATATAGCTCCTGTACACATAGGACAAGGTTCGGTACTAGCATACAATGTACATTCCTGTAAAAAGGACTCATCGTATTTACCAGCCAGCTGGTGAACAAGGTTGATCTCGCAATGCGCAATACTATCATTATCGCTTAGTACTGAGTTTTCTGCTTCTTCTATAATGGTTCCATCTTTATCAGCCAGTAAACAACCAAAGGGAAGGTTCCCATTTTCCTGGGAACGCTTGGCTATCAGTAAGGATGCTTGGAGTAAATCTGTATCGTTGATCATGCGGCACATTTATAGGACTGTTTATTGCTTATTATCTTTCTTTTGTTTGTACAAAGATTTACAATCGCAACCAAATGTGCAAACAATACGATGGGTACTATAACTGTTGGAAGAAGAATAAAAGGGAAATAAAAAATGGCAATATTCGGTTGATCAAAACCCAGTTGCTGAAAAGGAAAAGGCGCCGAAAGTACTGCGATACCTACAATATTGAGTAGTAAGAGAAGAGCGACAATATTCCAAACCAATAATAGTCTGCGACTCATTTTCTTTTTAACGATTCCGAAATAGGTTATTAATGGCGCGCTGATTCCTGCAAGTATATCGAAATTGTATCCTTCAAATGTCATTAGCTGTGGAACCAGTTTTTGCGTGTACAGCCAGAACAAACCGAATTCTACCGGAATGCGGATGGTATGGATCCAGGTAAGCTGATCGAGTGGAATCAATAATAACCCTTTGTGCGTTTGAGGATAGATCAGCACAATACCAATAACCAACAAGACCGGAAATACCCCGGCTATTAAAAGATTGGGGGGTAGGCATTGATAGTCGCGGTAAAAACCGGTATACGCAAATATGGATTGAAGGAGGCACCAGGCAATCATCCCTGCGGTAACCAGCAAGGCAGTATAGCGACAAACTTTTTCCAGCGATGCACATAAAAGAATGATAGCGACCACCGTTATTCCAAAAAAAAGTAAAATCAAGGCAAATGGTGCTTCAGGAATCATGATGAACTATTTGATGTAAAGAAACGATGGTTCACGAGGCCTTGAAAGGGGTGCCTGAATGAATTGAGTAATTAGGGGATGAAATGAAATGGCTGAATCGTCTTAAGTAAATAAGGGTTTTTTCTTGCGGGATGGCGTCTGTTAAAAATCCCCTGATTACACAGGATCTCAAGGAAAATAGTTAATCCGTGTAAATCTTTATAATCAGTGGCAAAAATATTGTGGATTTAATTTGATTAAAAAATTTCAGGCTGCTTTAACATTATGATTTTTTTTGTTCCGGTCTGGAAAGTAAATAGCGGGTCATAAAGATACCCGGTCCGTTTCCGCTTGGACTGAGTGTAAGTGGCATTACCTGTTCTAGTTTCCAACCGTTGTCGGTATACGTTTTTAATGTTTTAATAATCTGATCCTCATTTTCCCTTATGTTCTTGAAGTGGATACCGGTGAGGCTGAAAAGGTTATTCATTTCATATTCTTTCTGAGAGCCATCGGGGTTTGTTATCAGCATTTTTGAACGCCCGAAGCCAGCGCTAATCACCGATTCTACGGTTGTGATCTGCATAAATTCCTTGCTGACTTCTACTTTAATTTCCTGTGCGTTTGATTGAATAAATAGTGTGAGTAAGAGACCCAATGATAAAAGAATTCTTTTCATATTGATTGTTTTAATGTTTAATATCTGGATGTAATTTAATTGTGCCGGGTTCTGTATTCAAACGATGTTGTAATGAGTTGTTATTTTTTGCTGATGAAATGAAAATGAGAAGTCGGGAAGTCAGAAAGTCCAAAAGACCGGGAGAATTAATCTTATAAAGATCTTACTTCCCGACTTCCGGACTTTCGGTCTTTCCGACTTTGAGAATTATTTAACGAAAGAAGAATCCAATCGATAATTGCAGTCCCTGGTTGTTGTATTTGCCACCCTCATCGCCATCGCTGCTAATATTTCCAATACTATATTGGTAACCTATGTTAGCGAACATTCCATTTGGAAAACGCAAACCGGCAATCGCACCCGCACCCCAGTCGAAACGTTTGAAGCCGTTACCACCATCTTCGTCTTTTTTGAAAGCATCTGTTTCTTCTGAATCCGATACTTTATCACCATTATCATCGGTAAGTGTATAGGTGAGTTTAGATTTACCACTTATGCCATAGTTTGCGTAAGGACCAGCGCCTACGAATAATTCACCAATCGATAATTCTTTTGTGTACAATGCATACACTGGGATCTGCAGATAGTTGAGCTTAGTCTTGGCTTCCACTTCGAATTCACCAATCCCATCTTCTACTTGTGTACTGTTAACCTTAACTCCATGCTGCAAAAAATTTAATCCGCTACGTAATGCGAACGTTTCATTTACGGCAAATTGAGCAACGACACCACCACCAGGGCCGAAAACGGATTTCTTTGTAAAATCCGGACCATCGGGAAACTCTAATTTCGCTGTAGAAAGGTTTCCGGTAGCTTGTATGCCTAATGAAACTTGCGAGAAACCTGCAGCAGCGATTAATAATCCACCGGCCATTAAAATCATTCTTTTCATAAACTAATACTTTTTTCGTTTTAAAAAATATGTGAGAATTGATAACACAAAGGAGACTAGCTGAACACCGCTGCGAATAATAAACTGGTGAAACCAATGATATTGGCAACCTGTCTTTTGGTAAAAATGATCAGCCATTTTGCCCGGTGTATTTCCCAATCATCGGGATAATTATCGGTCGACCATGTATTGATGTAATTATTAATAGGCATATTACCATTTAACATGAACACAGTATCAACCACGAATCCAATCAAGGCAATCAAGGAACCGAAAAATAAAAGGCTGGTGGGTTCATGGATGGTAAGAATGCATAGAAGGGTATTGCTAATTAATGTTAGATAGAACACGTATTTGAATCTGGCCCGGAAATTTTTATCGAGCAGTTTTCTCAATACGATATAGCCTTTTGCATCCAAATTCTTTTGTGTATTGTGTAAAGCGATGATATAAGAAAATGACTGCGAAACAACAAAGCTGTAAGCGATGAGCGTTACAAAAAGCGTGATACGGATTTCCATATTGATTGAAGCTTTATTTTTTTTGCCGGGAGGACGGGAAGACGTTTTAGTAATTGGGACTAAAAAATAACTTACCGCCTTCCCGTCTTACCGGCATATTATTCGATTGATAATTTTTTTATTGCTTAATAAATTCCACCCTGCGATTCTGCGCTTTTCCTGCTTTGGTCTTATTATCTTCCATTGGTTCTTTTTCCCCTTTACCATCACTGCTGATTCGGGAGGATTCGATACCGAATTCATTTACCAGTGCTTGTTTTACAGCCTCCGCTCTTTTCCTGGATAATTCAAGATTAGCGGCATCACTTCCATCGGAATCGGTATGTCCCACAATCATCACTTTGATCTCCGTAAATTTTTTCAACACGTCCGCTACTTCTTTCAATACGCCATTGCTTTCGGGTTTAATGGTGGATGCATTTACTTCAAATGAGATTCCTGTTGTTGAGAATTTTCCTTCTTCTACCAGCTTATGGCGGGTATCGGGTAATCCTTTTGCTATTTTGATATTGGAAACAGCATAGCCCACTTCACTATCCGAGCCGCCATAACGTTTAACCACAAAATATAATTGGTTGATAAGCGCACCGGTAGTGATTGCTTTAGGTAGGTCGTACATTTTTTCTTCATTGAACCAGATACGCAAACGTTCTTTCTGTACCTGCAGTGCGATATGGATCGGTTTATTGAATGATTCCTGGAGAGCGCCATGTTTTTTAATGTCAGTATTAAGATAGCGTTGCTTTTCTGAATAAGTTTCAAGATGCATGTGCGAAGCATTGTTATCCTGGGGTTGTATTTTCAGTTCAACGGCGAAATTGGTTGTGTATTCTTTAAGTAATGCATTGTCGGTTGGGGGAAGGTCACCGGATGCCAATACACCAAATGCAAACTGAGGAAATGCTGCTTTTTGATTTTCACGGCGGATTAGTAGATCGAATTCTATGGTAAAATTTTGGGTAAATGAATCAACGTTGTCGGTCAGGTAATTTGAGTTCTGATAAAACTGCACCCAATTTCCTTTCAGCGAAGAAAAATTTGCCACTACTCCATTTCCATTGGTATTCCACCCAATTGGCAATTCTCCCATATTATCTGTACTGAAGTCATTATTATAAATAACTTTCTCGCCAGGAACGAAATCGTATTTCGAATAACTTTTTATCCCAGAGTTGGTTGGCTGCGTAGAAGCTGAAGGCGCGGAAGTTTCGGTTTTAGCAGTGTTTTTTCCTTCAATTTCATCCAGGGTCTTATCGATCTGATTATCTACTTTTTTATCAACCCGCTGCTCAACTTTATTCTGCACTTTTTTCATCAGGCCCTTTAATTGCGCCTGCGATGTAAACGTGAGAAAGAATATAGCTGTCAATGAAAATAATACTGCTTTCATGCTCATTATTAATTTGAGACACGAATGTAGAGTTGATGCCAGGCTGTATCAATCTATATGTGCTTGAATTGTAGAAAGGAACGTTTGAATTGAATTGGCATCTAAGAAATCAAGAACCAAGAACCAAGATGCCAAGAACCAAAGAAAAAATACAAAAAGACAAGAATCAAAGAAAGAATACAGAAAAAATAAAATCTCAAAAGCATTTGATATCGAAAACGCGTTTGAGATTTTTTATTTGAACCTTTTTTGTCTCCGCAGAAATTGTTTCTTTGTATTTTTTCTTTGGATCTTCGGTTCTTGGCTTCTTGGTTCTTCTGTCTTCAGGTTACTCGCTCCGCAAGCTTTTTACCGGATTAGTAATGGCGGCTTTTATTGATTCGTAGCTTACCGTTAGCCAACCAATGAATAAAGCGGATAGGGTGGAGATTAGAAAAATAATCCAACTGATATCTATCCGATAGGCGAAATTATTTAGCCAACTATTAATAGTAAACCAGGAGAGAGGAATGGCAATGAATGCGGCGATAATAATCAAACGGGTTATGCCGGTTGAAAGTAAATAAACAATGTTGAAAACAGAGGCTCCCAATACTTTTCGGACCCCAATTTCTTTAATGCGTTGTTCCGACATAAAGGCGGAGAGTCCGTATAGACCCATACAGGAAATGAATATGGCCAGGATGGCAAATAGGTTAAATAAATTTCCGAGTTGTTGTTCCCCTTTATAAAGATTGTCCAGGTCCTGGTCGAGAAAATTATAAGTAAATGGATACGCTGGATTCAATTGAGCATAAATTTTTTCAAGCGACTTTATGGTGGCCTCGGTTGACCCGGGTTTGGTTCTTACAACTACCATTCCTCCCCAATTGTTCAGCTTTAGTATTAATGGTTCGATTGGTTGCTGAATCGGTTTGAAATTGAAATCTTTCACAATGCCTATTATAACGCCTTTCTTTTCCCATAACGAAAAAGATTGACCAACCGCTTCTTCGGGTTTCTTTTTCATGATCCGCAATGCCTCTTCATTAAGTACATAATTATTCGAATCTCCTTTGAACTCGGTGGAAAAGCCGCGACCTGCCAACATGCGCATTTTAAATACATCAATAAATGTTTCGTTGACATGCATCACCGGAAAAACAACCTGCGATTGAGGATCTTTGCCTTCCCAAACAATATTAATTGTTCCGGAGGTTAAGTTGGTGGGTACCTCCGAGGTAATCGCAAAATTGCTAGTGAGTGGATCTTTGCTTAATTCCACTTTCAGCGCTTGTTGTTTATTCCAGATCTCTCCGCTCATTGGCATATACAACAGATTTTCCTTATCAAAACCAACATTCCGGGTTTTAATAAAGCGAAGCTGCTGATAAACGACAATCGTACCAGCCAATAATAAAATAGAAACCACAAATTGAACTACTACCAACCCGTTGCGGAACAATAAATTCCCGCCCATCTTGTTCATACTTCCTTTTAATACTTTCGCAGGTCTGAAGCCAGACAGGAAAAGTGCCGGATAAATTCCAGATAAAATTCCGGTTACAAAAGCGATGCTTAATAGCCCTAACCAAAGATTTCCATCCAGGAAGCGAATAGTAAGTTGTTTACCCGCGACATAATTAAATAGAGGCAGGCATAGGAATACCATACCTATTGCTAATAATAAAGCAAAGAAGGATATCAGCAATGATTCGCCAAGAAATTGTCCAATCAATTGTCCGCGCATGGCACCCACTACTTTTCGAAGCCCAACTTCCTTGGCCCTTCTTGCCGATCGGGCAGTTGCCAGGTTCATAAAATTGATGCAGGCCACTATCAGAATAAAAATAGCTACGATAAAAAATATTTTTACATATTGGATATTGCCATGCCCGCTTACATCCACTTGTAGATTTGAATGAAGATGAATTTTAGTTAAGGGCTGCAATTGAAAGCTAACCTTTATGTCTTTTACGTGCTTCTTATAAGTTTCATCCATCTTTCTGTTGAAATCTGAAATATTTGCAGGTGTTGGATCGAATTTTTCATCGAGTAACAGGAAGCTGTAAAAATTGAAATTATCCCATACATTGTTTTTAATGTCATGATTAGATTGCGCAATCGAAGCAATAGGAAGAATAAAATCAAATTGCAGGTGCGAATTGGAGGGTATATCGGCAAGTACTCCTGTTACGGTAACATAATTTCCATTGTCTTTACGAAGTGTTTTTCCCAACGCGTCTTCTTTTCCGAAATATTTAGTTGCCATGGATTCGGTGATCAAAATCCCATCAACGCGTCGGAGTGCTGTTGTACGATCACCTTTAACAAAAGGAAAAGAAAATAAATCAAGGAAGGTGGAATCCACGAAAAAAACTCTTTTCTCCTGGAATTTTCGCTCACCTGCTTCAAACAAATTAGAGGACATAGTCATTATCCGTACAAACTCCTTTATCGCTGGTATTTCCTGCTTCAAACCAGCTGGCATTGCTGCCGGATTAACGGCTGCTTTGAAATCGTTGGCCTGGGCGGTGATCCGGTAAAGTTGGTTGGCGTTGGCATGAAACCGATCATAACTCAACTCATTTTGCACCCAAAGTAGGATCAGGATACTGCAGGTCATTCCGATTGCCAATCCAATGATATTAATAAAGGAATAAGCTTTATGACGGAGGATGTTACGGATGGCTAGTTTGGAGTAGTTTTTGAACATGGCTTATGTTTTGGTACATGCAATGGAATCCTGTGGGCTGCCGTCATGCTGGCAGCCTCAGTTATAAGAGGGACGTATGAGTGAGGATTATGTTACAGGAAGGAGGGAAGAAAAATGTAAAATGTAAAATATAGAATGTAAAATGTAAAAGGAAGTCTCCGAATATAGAGGAAACTTAAGCCTACATGAGGATAGTTTTACATTTTATATTTTACATTCTACATTTTACATTTAGAAGCGAACAACTTCCCAAAACGCTTTTTTCGGTTTTAAATCTTTGTCAAATAAAAGCGGGTAATCTTTCCTCCCTCTCACCGGGAAATTATCCAACCAACTGCTGCGATCGGAAATGTTCCAAAATGTAATAGCCGAAATACTGTTTTTATGTTTCCGGAATAAACGGAAACACATATTATATACTTCCATTTGCTTTTTTTCCCTTTCCTCCGTGAATATAGCCATGCTGTCTGCCGCCTGACGTGTCCGGGCATTGTGTTCTTTGGGGTATACCGAAATATCCAGCTCGGTGATATGCACTTTCACGCCCAATTGCCCAAACCGGAGGAGCGTTGAATCGAGTTGTTGTTCTGATGGTTCATTGAGTGCCCAATGTCCTTGTAGCCCTACACCGTGTATGGGAACACCTGCATCTTTAAGATCTTTTACCAGCTTGAACATCTTTTCCCTTTTTACCGGATTGATCTCATTGTAGTCATTGTAAAATAGCAACGCGTTCGGATCTGCTTCGTGGGCCCATTCAAACGCTTTGCGGATGAATTCGTCTCCGCAAATTTTATAGAATGGTGAGTTTCGGTAAAACTCATCTTTGCTGTCGGAGATGGCTTCGTTAACTACATCCCAGGCATAAATTGTTCCTTTGTATCTTTTAACCACCGTAAAAATATGATCCTTTATCCGCTGCAATAACACTTCCTTGGTAACTGTTTTTCCGGCGCTATCTACAAATAACCAGCGGGGGGTTTGACTATGCCACACGAGGGCATGTCCACGTAGTTTTAGGTTATTTCTTACTGCAAAAGCTGCAATGGAGTCGGCACCGGCCCAATTATATTCGTTTTCCTGCGGATGAATCGGCCCCATTTTCATTGCATTTTCCGGAGTCATACTTCCAAACTGCTGTAAGATCAATTGTGCCTCATCGGTTTTCAATGCACGGGGCGAAACGGCCACGCCCATTGTAAAATAATTTTTATAATAGTCTTTCAATCCTTTTTCCTGATTAAGATTCTCCATTGATTCATCGAAACTGATATTGTTAGCGCTGTAGTATGCATTATCATAAGGACCGGTTGGTGAGGATGTAAATTCCATTGGCTGTATTAGACTTGTGTGGTTGTCAGGAGTAGTTTGTCGTGTTGCTTGATTGTGTTTTCCTTGCCAATTGCCAATATGTTCCGCTACATCCAACATCGGAGCGATATAAATATCTTTTTCATTTTGTTTTAAATAGGTAAGCAATTCGCGATGTGCGGCAGAAGAAACGTTTATGGAATGTTCGCCACCGACTCCATGAAATAAAATAACCAATAAGGAATTTGTTTGAACTGCCTTTTTCACCCATTCTATCATTTGGGTTCCGGTTTCGCCGTTTACCGCATAGCAATCCACGTTTAAAAGATCCACTTCATTTATTTTGTGCATTTGATGACGCACGGCTCTCGCTGCTACAAAGTCTTTTTTCATTCCTTGAATGAATGGAGAGTCGCCAATTTTCATATCGCCACAGGTAAAGGCAAAGGTTCTTTTTTGTTTGTTATCGAGCGATTGCAGAAATACGTTGGTCATCCGCACTTCATCTTCCATGCGTTGAACGGAATAGTTTCTCATATCGGTTTCAGTTCTCACCCATTCACGTCCGGGGCCGCCTACGCAAGGATGAAACAAGGTATGGTTGCCCAATTCATGTCCCTTTACGGCAGCCTTTTTCCAGTCATTCAATCTTTTTTTACTTCCATCACTGAAAGCGGTTAAATAAAATGTTCCTTTCAGGTTTAGTGAATCGAGTAATGGAATCGCATTATCGAGATGTACATTTAATGCGTCGTCGTAGGTGAGTACCACCGCGCATTTTTTTCCCTGCCAGGCAAGATTAGATTGAGCATTGGCAAGGAGAGCAAAGAAAAACACTGGTAAGAAGGGCAATCGTTTCATTGTATTTTAAGTTTTCTGTGTTTGACTATTTGTACCGTTTTATTCGTTTTCAAATGCTGAAGCAGGTAATCCATCATTATTGTAAAGGTTTCCGTCGGGATTATCTGCCCAGTTGTATCGCACATATCTTGGATTTTTGAGTTCCGCATTCCACACTATTATTTTATTGCCCTCGATTTTGGCCTGTGCCCACACAAATTTTTTATCTGCACCTGCTATGGCAAAATATCGAAGAGGCTCACCGTCATTTGTGATCAAACCACTTCCGTTGTCTTTAAAATAAACTGTTATAGATTCATTGTTTGTTTCTGCCCGATCGAACAGCGGTCCGCTGGCAACAATGTTTTCGTTATAGGCAATTTTCCTCGCTTGCAATGCCAACCGTTCACCAATGTCTTTCTTATTTAAAGGATGTATATCATTCCATTCACCACAATCGGTTGTAACTACCATGCCTGTATTTGGAACGGACAATACTTTGCGTTGTGAATTACGGAGCCTGGCCCAATTACTTTCAACAGGAAGAAAAGTATAGTCCATATAATTGGCTAACTGCACAAAAAGAAATGGCGCTCCGGGCAAATTCCATTTGCTGCGCCAATCATTAATCAACGCAGACAAAAGTTTATCGTAGTTACCGGGATTACCAGTATTGGATTCACCCTGGTACCATAAAAATCCTTTCACTGAATACTTGATTAATGGAGCAATCATTGCATTGTACAAAGAAGCGGGCTGATTTTGTGCACTGATTCCTTGCGGACCGGGTTGTTGAGGAGCAAATACTTCCCCAATTTTATATTGCCAGGTTCCTTTAAGGTCAATATTGTCATCACCGGAAACAAGCGAGTAATTCTTATCGGGAACAAATCCACCTTTCCCAAAACTGTTGGTAACCCGGATAGTAAGAATATTCTTTCCGGCTTTCAAAAGACCAGCAGGAACTTCATAACGACGAGGGGGATACTGGTAAGTAATATTGCCAATTCGTTTTCCGTTTACATACATTTCATCCGCGTCTACAATTCTTCCCATAAAAATTTTTGCGGCTCTTCCATCCCATTGTGCCGGCAACTCAATTTCCTTCCTATACCATACTACCCCGTTTAAATTGTTTAATCCCTGATCCTCCCAGTAACCAGGAATATTTATGTTGCGCCAACTTTTAGGGATATAATTTGACTCATACCACTTTATTGATTCGTTCATTCCCTTGTCTTCCGATTTTCTAACAACTCTACCTTCTTCAGCAGTTTTGTTTATTTTATTTACATAATTGCTGTCTTTGTTTTTTTGAATGGTTGAATTTAGGTCGGGAAATTCTTTTAACCCCTCCTCGCTTGTCCAGGCTTCAACGGGGGTACCGCCTACGCTGCTATTTATTAATCCAATAGGAATTTTATATTGATCATATATTTTTCTTGCAAAAAAATAAGCAACGGCACCAAACTGCAGAACATTAGATGGATTTGCGGTTTTCCAACTTCCATCTTTCAAATCCGGTTGAGCACCTTGCAGGTGGGTGGTAGTAGGTATAAAGAAGTTCCTGATTTGTGGATAGTTGGCATTTGCAATTTCTGAAGGATATTTTTCTTTCACCCGTTCCATCGGCAACACCATATTACTTTGCCCGCTGCAAATCCATACATCGCCAAACAATACATCGCTTATCAGTAGTTCATTTTTTCCGGTTATTTTAATCTCGTAAGGTCCTCCTGCTTTTTGTGCAGGTAGTTTTATGATCCATTGGCCGTTTGAAGCCGTAGTAGCTTTATATTTTTTGTTGCTTAAGGTAAGAGTAACTTTTTCATTGGGAGGGGCCCAGCCCCAAATTGTAAGTGGAACATCCCTTTGTAAAACCATGCCATTACTGATGAGTTTGGGTAAACGGATTTGTGCCGTTGCGTTTAACAACAATAAAAAAGACAGCAAGAAGACAACCATTTTTTTCATTTCATTTCCCATTTTATCTTATTAAGGCGCTGGCACACCAAAGAAGGGGCGCCTGTCCGTGAAAGTCACCGGTAATTCGTTTGCGGTTCAGGTAATACTGATGGTCGTCCTTAGCTCCAGTTCCTTCGCACACATCACTTATTTCACCTTCTTCATTAATATAAGTTATCAACGATTGCCATGCTTTAACCGCAGCAGGCTCATATGTTTTTTTATCCAGCCAGTTATTTTTAACACCGGTAATCATTGCATAAGCGAACATTCCGGTGCAGGAAGTTTCTTTCCAAGAAGTACTATCATCTACTAATTGCCGCCACATACCATCCGCAGCCTGGTATTTTAATAAAGTTGCCATCATGGTTTTATACGCTGCCAGGATGCGGGCATAGTTTTTATTTTGCTTCGGTAGAACGCGCAATAATTCAGTCATACCGGCTGCCATCCATCCATTGCCTCTTCCCCAAAACAGCGGAGCCGCAGGCGCATGATAAAAAAGTCCATTCGGCTTTTGTAATTTATCCAGGTACAGTATCATTTCTTCAGCCGTTCGGTTGATATAGTTTTTGTTTTTTGTGGCGCGATATGCCTGCGCCTGAACCATTGTTATCATGTACATATCATCTATCCATAACCTGGTTTGCCATGAATAACCGTTGTTATAATACTCGAATGACTCTTTAACTACTCTTGGTCCAAACGGAGCGGCCCATTGCGTATCGGCATAGGAGATACCCAGCTTGTAATAGTTTTTATTTTTGGTCTGCAGATACATTTCAAATGTTAAACTTCCAAACACGGTGTAGTCCACATGATCGGGAATAGGAAGGAGGGAACTGTCTTTTTCAAGCAATATTTCAAAGCGTTCATAAAGCTGCTTCTTCAATGGTTCATTGGAACTGAGCTGAGCGAATGATAAAGCACCGAGCCAGGTGCAAACTTCAAAATAAGGGATATGCGGTTTTGTATTGGGCGCATTATACACACCATGACCACTCGCGATAAATTTCCGGGCAACTTTTAAACCGATTTCATTAGCGGATGATTTCAGTAACGACAATTTGTATTGCTGGGCTTGTGGACCTGCACTACATAATATGAACATTACCGAAAGCATTTTTTTCATTTAGTTTAATTTTTTCAGACTTTGTGTGTTTCCATAACGCATCCAATCAATACCTTCCACCACACCATTGTTTATTTTGAAATAAATATTGAACGTTTCGTGTGTCGCGTATAAATGGGTCGCTGTATTGGCATACAGCGTTATCTTGAATTGAGGTGAATAATACCAGTTTAGTTGATTCCCTTCTTTTTTTATTTCGATTTTATTTCCATTGGTAAGTTGATAAGTACCTGCATATTTATTCAACAACGCGTCACCGAGTTCGATCTTGTTTTTTTGAAAGATATACTGCAATCCCCTGTTATAGGTTTCGCTTTTTGTTCCGGAGTGACCGGTATTCTCCAGGACCTTGGAATGAATGGAGACATTGTTGTAATGCTTGCTCTGCATTAGCTCGGAGATTTTTTCAAATGAAGGCCGACTGAGTTCCACATCTCCGACCGTCATATACACTCTCACCGGCTTGCTTAATTTCAACTCCGCGAATTTTCTTTCATATTGATATAACACTTCTCTATTCCAGCCAACAGCCGGACTAGCTGCTGCATAGCCGGTGAAAAGATCGGTATGCGTAAACAATGCATAGAGGGTAAACAAACCACCTAATGAACAACCCATCAATATCCTGTTATCATTAGCTGCCGGATAGTTTTTTTCAATAAAGGGGAATAATTCTTCTTTCATAAACGAAAGAAATTTATCCGCGCCACCACTTTGTTTTAATCTGGGCTCATTGGTAGGAGTATAATCTCTTGCCCGCAAACTATCAGGATTAGGATTAATACCACCCCAGGTTACACCAACTACAATTATCTCGGGAATAAATCCATCAAAGTATTGTTGTCCATAGATCGACTTCACAAGAGGGAAATCCCATTGGGAGTCCATTACATAAACAACCGGATATTTCTTTCCGCTGTTTTTATAACCACCGGGTAATAAGATCTGCAACTCATATTCCTGTCCTTTTACAATGGAAGACATTAATTTTCTGACTTGACTACCCGGGATGGTAACCTCGGAAAATTCCTGGGCATTTATTGATAAAGCCAAAAGAGAAAAAAAGAGTGTTGATATTATTTTCATGTATAGTAGACTTGTTATTGATTATTCTTTTTTGCCATTTCCAGTCCCTGGATAGTTGTATAATATTTCGCGAGCATATTGGGCACTTCCCAGGAAGGCAGTTTATTATCTTTGAGATATTGCAGGAAATTTTTTGTCACTCTGCCAAAATGGGCCTCATGATCTTCTTTATATTCATTGGGGATTTTAATGGACCAACCTGCTGAAGATTTTACTAACTCCACTCCTTTAAACCTTGAGCTGATCTTCTTAAAATTTTCTAGCAGTATAGTTTCAAACGTTGGTTCATTAAGTATGGGTTCGATATATAGCACAGGTTTGTATCCTTCCTCCTTTCCCTGCCGGATAATAAGGTTTGCCTTTGTTCCTCTCATTATAGAATTGTGTGTATCTCCAGTTCCTTCCGGTGCTTTGTAATTCCAGGTGACTACGGTTTTTGCATGTACGCCTTTCAGGGTGTAGTTGATTTCACCGTTGCAGAAAATATTCAATATTGAATCCGTAATCTCTTGTTTAAGAAAGTTAGGAAAGCTATCCTGTTTTGTGATCGTTTTAAATTGGCTAAGCGATAGGGCGGTTGTCCACCTTTTTGCGCTGGTTACGTTGATATCATTTTTATAGTCGATTGTTTGTTCAGGAAAACATTCCCATTGAACCAGGTCCACCAAATGGGTAGTCACATCTACGATACCTTCACCTTGTTGACGCGTATCTAAAAACCATGCGGGTCTTATTAAAGTAGATCCTGAAACCTGTTTATAAAAATGATGAACACTTTCTTTAGTGATGGCGGGATTCTCCGTTGTACCTTTTTCTAAGGTTCCAAAGATTTCCGGAATCTGGGATAGTTCTCTTTGCAGAATCGTATTGATTTCAAACCGTTCTGTCATGATATCATACAGCATTACTTTGTTTTTTCCCGCAGTCTCGAATGCTTGTTTCAACTTCTCAAAACCATCCAAATCAATTACCATTGGTTTATCTGCCAATACATGGAAGCCATTCTGAAGAGATTGAAGAATATAATCCGTCTTTTTTTCATTGTTTCCACTCAACACCACTACATTGCCTTTTTTCTCCGCAATCATCTTCTCCAAAAAATCGTTCCCTGTATAAATGACCTGGTTCCAGTTTGTAGGATTTTCTGCTCTTGAATTGTAGCTTTTTATCCTGGCAAGGTGTAATTGTAAGTCATCCCCTCCCGGACTGTAGATATGAACTTTTGAATCAACATCCGGGTACAATGTTTTTTGTACGAGCGCCGCATGGAAATGTCCCGGATCGAGGGTTATGAATTTCAGCTTTTTGTTATCGCTAGTGGGTTGACAGGAAAGCATAAAAAAAACTCCGCAGAAAGTCAGGCAGGCAATCGATTTTGTATTGAGATATTGTTTATGAATTGAGAAAAATTTCATTATGCTTCAAAAGTGTTATTCAAATTGAAAGGCGAAATACATGCATGGTTTTGTTCCTATGTTCCGGACTCCATGCAATACATTAGTCCCTAGAAAATACAAATCACCTGTGCTTCCTTTATAAAATTGCTGTCCGATCTGCATCTCCGTATCCCCCTCAATCATCAATACAATTTCCGATGCACGGTGCGTATGAGGTTCGTGACTCTTAAGTCCGGCGTTGAGCGTGGTAACATGCATTTCAAAACGACTGCTCATGGCAGTTGCCCTATTAAAATAGTTACGAACACCACCACGATCGTGTGGATTGAATGTAATTTTACTCCATTCTTTTACAAACGAGCCACCGGCATTTTTCCCTCTTTCGATATCGGAAGTCTTTTTGCTTCGGTATTTCATTAAATAATAATCAACAACCGAAGAGCTTGGGTTTTTCAATTCATATTTTTCACCCGGTAGTAATACGGCAATGCTTCCAACTCCTAAGTAGAAGGAAGAGTCATGAAAGCGGAAATGAAGTGTACCTGACTTAACTATTAATAATTGTTCTTCATTTTTAGGAACTTCAGCTTTTAATGTTTTCTTACCAACGGCAATTCTTTTTGCGTTCATTTGCATCCAATCAAAATCATAGGTGCTTCCTTCAAATAGAATGGTAGCTGGTTCAGAATTTATCCATTGATAGGAGCGGGAGGCGACCGAATCCAGTTGCGCTTTTGAAATCGCTGGAATCATAATAAGAAAAAAAAGCAATCGTTTCATATTATAACATTGATGAGACCATGGTTACGTTCTATGCTAACTAACTTCATATGCTTTTCGTTGTGGACGACTAAGCATTGCATTTGCCTGGTTGTCGTTTGCGAACTGCTCTTTTGCCGGATCCCAATGCAATTTTCGTTTCAGCTTCATTGAAATATGATGGAGCAAACAGGCAGAACAACTTCGATGGGCTTCCTCTGCAGGAGCGATAGTCGCTTTATTATCCCTGATCGCTTCCAGCCAGTTGCCATGGTGTTCTTTACTCACTGTGAAATGAAATTCTTTTTCACCTATGACAGATGTTAGTATCGCTGGATTGCTGGCATCAATCTTCTTAGCTCGTTCGCCGGGCGTGTTAGGATCTGAGGAGGTAGCCTGGTAATCACCTCTCGAAACAAATACCCATCCCTTGGTTCCCTCGAATTTGATTCCATTCGGGAACTCGTTACTCACTATCATTTTTACTCCGTTCGCGTATACTGCTTCTGTTTTAAAAATTCCATGCACATCCCATAGTCCGCCGGTAGCAAACTCTACTTTAATACAATCTACTTCAACAGGTCCGCTGCGTTCCATAGCCATACCCCAATGTGCACTGTCGATATGGTGCGCACCCCAACCGGTAATCATTCCCGCCCCAAATTGTTCGCAACGCAACCAACCCGGACGGCCATAGCCTTTCTGCGGATGAACTCTTTCTTCTGTATAGTAAACTTCAGGTGTAGAAGCGAGCCACATATCATAATTGAGATTTTTCGGAATGGGCATTTCTATTTTATTTCCACCAGGAGGATCACCTGGCAATCCAACATATACCGTTTTCAATTCGCCAATACGTCCATTGCGTACTAACTCTGCTCCATAGCGAAATTGTTCACTGCTTCGTTGCTGGCTACCGATTTGAAATTTCACACCACTCTTTTGCACCACATCACTTATAATACGCCCTTCCCGAATCGTTAATGAGGCGGGCTTTTGCATATATATATGTTTGCCTGCACGTGCAGCCGCTACACCAATCATTGCATGTGAATGATCCGGTGTTGAAATAAGTACCGCATCAATATCTTTATTCAGTAAAAGTTCACGATAGTCGGTAAAAACTTTTACACCATCAAAGGCCTTTCCATCTCTCTTACTATAAAAATCATTAATCAATTTCTTACCTTCTTCTGCACGCAAGCTATCTACATCACATACCGCCATCAGTTGCGCATAGTTGTATTGCCATACACCCGGAATATCATGTCCCCGTCCAATACGACCGGTACCAATCGCTGCTACATTGATCCGGTTACTGGGAGCTCGTTTTCCAAATACAGTTGCGGGAACGATGCTTGGTAAAGCAAGCGTTAAAGAGGTTTTGATAGAATTACCAATAAATTTCCGTCGACTGATAGCTGACTGCTTTTTTTCTTTCATGGTAACAAAAATTTATTTTAAGCAGAATCAATCTTTGTTTGCTTTTATCTATTTAGATATCGCCACAGGTCTTATATAATTCTGCCAGGCCGCTTCTGCTTTTTCAGCGGTCATTTTGCCGTTATAAACAAGGAAGCGATATTTTAATGTGTACGTTTTACCGGGTTCCAATAACCAATCTTTATCTTTCGTTGGAGCGAAATTGACGAACATATCTCCTCTGCCACCATTGCTGTTTTCATCCCATATGCGTAATGGCTCCGGGTAATTGTAATTTGTGGGATAACTCATCATCAATAATCCACCATAATCATTGCCAAGCGTTCCCTGCGTAGCGATCCATCTTGCCTTGGTTCCATCGGTGTTCTTTCTGTTTTTTCCTTCGCTGGTGAACACTTCACAATTTTCCCTGGTCCATTCTTCAGTAGCTCTCCAACCCAATCCACCATAGCGGTACGCAACGATTAATAGCGGCGACTCGGTAGCGCAACTTAATTGCGAAATAAAGTCTACGATATAATAATCTTTTTCTCCCTGTGGATTATAGACTCTGATTGTCTGCAATTCATTCAGTGCTACTTTTTCTGTTCCGTCTTTTTGAAACCGAACATGCTCGTGTAACAGCTCAATCTCGCTGAACACCGGCCCATTTGTTTGTGAAATAAATTTCGCGAACCGAACAGTTCCCTGCCTTCCTTTAATGTTCCAGAAGTCAACGGTATCTTTTTCAAAAACGGTATGGGTCCAGGGGTTCCAGATGCCATAATGATGATAATGGTCCTTGGGTTGAATTGCAGTTAATGACTGGCCATGCGGCGTCAATAATGGATGAATAAAACCACTGCGTTTATAATTGGTATCAATACCTGTTGGTGGATATACTGTTTGATATTGATAGTTTAATAAGTTTCGATCATTGTTCATAAAACTGATGGTGCCGTTTTTGTTGACCGTCAGCATACCTCCTTTATTGTCATAAGCCAGTGGGGAAGTCTTTATCAATTGAAATACTCTTTTTGTATGTCCTTTCTTCGGCTGTATTATCCAGTGTAGTATCCGTGCATTTTTAAAAGATGTCTGGAAAATGATATTGTTAATTGAGTTGCCCGTTATTTCATTCAGTAGAATAGAGTCCACTGCCAGGAAAGTATATTGATCGAGGTTAATACTTACCGGAGTGGCAGTTTCTGAATTACCGGTTTCCATTGTTATCGTGGCAATAACCTGTGCGGAGGTCTTCAGGTTTATAATAAGTAAAAACAATATCAGTTTTATCTTACCCATATATTCTACTTTAATTCAAGCTACTGCCAGGAATATTTTTTTCATTCTCACTATTTTTGACCGGTTATCAGTTAATTATTATTTGGCTTGTAACTACGTTGCTGGTTGTCTTATTTAATACACCGGGTTGTCCTCCGCCAACGCTTATCATTATTTTGCCAGTTGGCTGATATAAATTTCCATCATTGTTTCTCAATGATAATTGTTCGGAGTTAAGCGTAAATGAAACAATTTGGCTTTCTCCAGGTTTTAAGTTGATGCGCTTAAACCCCTTCAATGCTCTCAACGGCGCCTTGTTTTGTATCCCTGGATGCGCAACGTATAATTCCACTACTTCTTCACCATTTCTTTTGCCGGTATTGGTAACTCTCGCAGTAATAGTTAGTTTATTTCCTTTCTTTAGCGTAGCTGGTTTTACTATTTGATCGTATTTGAATGTTGTATAACTGAGGCCATAGCCAAATGGATATAATGCTTCTCCTTTGAAATAGCGATAAGTTCTTCCCTCCATGGTGTAATCGGAAAATCCAGGTAAATCGCTATCGTTTTTATAAAATGTTACGGGTAATCTTCCGGCGGGATTGTAGTCCCCAAAAAGTACATCTGCAATAGCGGATCCTGCAGCCTGGCCACCATACCATGCATTAACAATAGCTGGTATATTTTCATTTTCCCAGGGAATGGCGATAGCGCTTCCTGTCATCATAACAAATACAAACGGTTTGCCAGTTGCATTTAGTTTCTTCATCAATTCTGTTTGTACAGTAGGTAAAAGAATTGTTGTCCGATCTCCTCCGTTAAAACCTGGATAATCTACCCGCATTTCTTCTCCTTCTAACTGAGGAGATATTCCTCCTGCATATATAATAACATCGGCATCTTTTATTCGATCCACCAGTTTATTAAAATCATTTTTTTCAAGGTGGCCTGCGCTTAATCGAACGTTCGCTTTTCCTTCTCCTTGCCAGTATTCCAACGTCAATTGATAAACAGAATCTTTTTTGATGGGAAGATTGTAAGCTCTTGCCCCCCAACGGTTGCGTTGCCAGGCGTTAATAACTTCCCTGCCATTCACCAGCAAGCGATAGCCATCATCGGCCTCCACTTCGAAACTGATTTCGCCATTATTTGCCGCTGTAAATTGAGTGCTGTAGCGGGCAGAGAAATTATTAGCCCTTATGGTTGCATCTACTAGTTCTCCTTCTTGCCAAAAATGATCCACTTTGTTTTCAATACGCACGGATGACGGCGGTCCCATTAATTCTTTATTGTTGAAATATTCAGCTTTAAATCCTGGTTTGCCATCAATACTATACTGATTTTCCAGGTTGATATATACGAGTAGGGTATCGTTGGTAAAGTTTACGGCTTTTTCATAAATGATTTCAGCAGTGTTACCCACTTTTGTTTTGATACCTTCTAACAGAGAAACCACTTTAGAAGGAATGCCATTATAATTTCCCAACACCGATATGCGGTTATCCGCATTTGGCCCCAACACCGCAATTTTCTTAATAGTTTTCTTAAGTGGGAGAACATTGTTTTCATTTTTCAGCAGCACAATGGATTGACGAGCCATTTTCAATGCATGTGCCTTATGTGCAGGTGCTTCCAACGCGGAGGCGGTAGTTTGCGCGTATTTTACCAGTGAAGGTGGATCGAACATCCCCAATCGAAAACGAATCAGGAACAAACGACGTACGGAGATATTAATTTGTTCTTCAGTAATAAGGCCGGATTTTACACCATTAAATAAAGTATAAAAAACCGAAGTGCCGCATTCGATATCTGTTCCATGCATAACAGCGTCTACCGCGGCGCTTACAGAGTCTTTATGTGTTTTGTGATACTTAAAAAAATCATCGATACCCCAGCAATCACTGGTAACATAACCGGTAAATTTCCATTTATTACGAAGGATATCATTCATCAGTAAATCGCTCGCGCAGCAAGGTTGATTATTGATAGCATTGTACGCACACATTACACCGGCAACATTTGTTTTGACGACCAGTTCATGGAAAGCTGGCAGGTAGGTATCCCACAAATCATAAGCCGACGGGTTGAAGTTATCAACATGTCTTGAAGGTTCTGGTCCGCTATGTACCGCAAAATGTTTAGCACAGGCAGCTGCTTTCAGATATTTTTTATCCTCGCCTTGTAATCCTCTTACAAAAGAACGTCCGAGCATGGCAGTAAGAAACGGATCTTCACCATAAGTTTCCTGTCCGCGGCCCCAGCGCGGATCCCGGAAAATGTTGATGTTGGGAGTCCAGTACGTTAACCCCAGGTATCGTTCATTAGTTCTTCCCAGTTCAATTGCTTTATTATATATGGCTCTTCCCTCTAAAGCGCTGAAATCGGCCATACGGTACAGGGAGTTGGTGTCCCATGTTGCCGCCATCGCAATCGCCTGCGGATAAGAGGTTACATTGAAGGGAGTTCTTGCTACACCATGCAATACTTCGTTCCACCAATCATAGGCCGGAATCCCCAGACGGGGGATTGCCGGAGTGGCATTTAACATCTGCTTTATTTTTTCTTCCAGTGTTAATCGACTTACCAGGTCGTTTACCCTTTGTTCAAAGGATAACTTATGATTCCACATGGGGAACGATTGGTAGTCCTGCGCGCATGCTATTACTACAGAAAGCAGCAGTAAGATCGATAACGCTTTTTTCATGTGGCCTATTAATTTTTACTTCTGTGGCGTAATTGTTTGAATGCTTCCATCCTCATTAAACTTCATCTCCGTTACTTTTATATTACGCAAATGTGTTTGTTCTCCACTCAATTGCGAATCATGATAAAACAAGTACCATTTGCCTTTAAATTCAATGATCGAATGATGACTTGTCCAACCCACAACGGGATTCAGGATTATACCCTGGTAAGTAAAAGGTCCATAAGGACTGTTTCCGGTTGCATAACATAGATTATGCGTATCGCCGGTTGAATACGTGAAATAATACAGACCCTTGTATTTGAATACCCAGGGGCCTTCAAAAAATCGTTTGTCATTGTCTTTTTCAGTAAAGGCTTTTCCATTTTTGTCGAGCAGTTGAATTTCTTTTACTGCTCCGGCATAACTTTTCATATCGGCGCTCATCTTTCCCATTCTTGGTAAAATAGCATTCTCCTCCGGTTTCTGATTAGCTGCCGATGAATCGTATTTGTTAGTTTTCCAACGTTGTAATTGTCCGCCCCAGATGCCGCCGAAATACATATAAAATGAACCGTCATCGTCTTTGAATAAACAGGGGTCGATACTAAAACTATTTTTGATGGGGTTCTTCTCGGCAATAAAAGGACCTTCTGGTTTATCGCTGATGGCCACACCAATCTGGAATACATCCTTTTTATTTTTTACGGGGAAATACAGATAATATTTTCCATTAGCATAAGCGGCATCAGGGGCCCACATTTGACGGCCGGCCCAGGGAACATTTTTAATATCCAGGCCCACACCGTGATCGGTAACAGGACCACCTATGTTATCCATCGAAAGAACATGATAATCTCGCATATCAAAATGACTTCCGAGGTCATCCTGTGGAGTGCCGGTAGCCGTATCATGCGATGGATAAATATAAATACGTCCATTGAATACATGTGCCGAAGGATCCGCAGTATAGATATGCGAAACGAGCGGCTGATTCAGGAATTCCTTTTTTTGTTCCGCTGGTTTTTGGGCAACAGTATCTGGTTTGGTTTCCGCCGGAGCGGCACTGTTGTTGTTGCAACTAGTAACAATAGTTGCAACAAGGGTAATCAGTAATAATTTAAATTTCATGTGTTGTTTTTTATAGTCGGTTGGTTATTGATTTAATTTTTTCTTGTTTCGGGTGGACCGAGATAACTAGGCTTAACTCCTCCAAAATCCACCACAATCTTTTGCAGCACTACTCCACTGTTCACCATCCAATATTTTATAGTATGCTTTCCTGGCTGAGAAATGCTGTGATTAGTCGTTTTGATAATAATATTCTCACTGACCCATTTATTCCAGATTCCGCTGATGCTATTCTTATCTTCTTTATTGATGCTGAGTATTTGCGGGGCTTCATCATCCACTGAAATCGCGTACTGAAGTCCCTCCTCTCCGTTGTGAAAATTTAGAGTAGGGGAGAAGTACGAGTTCACTTTAAATTGCCCTTTATTATAAGTATAAACTTCAAATTGTAAATGTGGCGCGTTTGCACTTGGCTTTTGCGGAGTAGCTGTTACGGGAAATGAGGTTACAGCTGAGCCGGTACGGCCCAAATCCGGCAAAATTTTCCAATAGATTCCCTTATTATTAATGGACGTAGAGAAATGATCAGCGGCAATTGAAATATAGTCATCTTTTTCGTAAAATACGTTTCCTTTTTTATTTGAAGGTATAAGTAATTCGGATGTTTTGGATTTACCACTAATTAAAGTTGCTGGTTCCAGCGCAGAATCCGGGGAAACGTAAACTACTTCCGGCATTTTTTGTACAGGAGGTTGTTGCCAATATGTATAACCAATATGTGTCTGACTCATCATATGGTTCCATTTTCCACCGGCGAGCTGATGATATTTCAGCGTAATCAATGAATCATTTACATAGGCCTGTCTGGCATTATCAGCCAACCGATTCGCGAAAATATTCTTTCGGGATGCCTGTCGCCGGTTAAAGGCCACATTGGTATAAAGTTGTTGCAGGTTTGCACAGGCACTTACCGGATGAAGTATTAATTGG
Source organism: Chitinophagaceae bacterium (assembly GCA_965279015.1). Lineage (GTDB taxonomy): Bacteria > Bacteroidota > Bacteroidia > Chitinophagales > Chitinophagaceae > Endoryza. Next base: position 5,108,429 of record OZ257130.1, on the reverse strand, counting down.
AAATAAGCATCCTGGTATTCTGCAGGCAGGGCCCTTTGAATTTCTTCCGCCTGTTGTTTTAATTTGTTGTATTCATCAGTTATTCTTTGAGCTTCCTGGTAATTGTCAATACTATAAGTACTGGCATCGAGCAATTCGGGTTTACGCCGACCATTGTATTTGGTATATTTTGAAATAATATCCGCGATTTCCTTAGAATATTTAATTCCAAATTGAGCGGCACACCATTGCTGCGTATAATTCAGTAAATCATTTGCATCAATTTTCGTAGGGTTCCAGGCATAATCAAGGAAGAAGGAGATCGGAAACTCCATGGGCTTAATATCGCCCACATTCACGATCCATATCTGTCTTGCATTATATTCCCAGGCCAAATGCATCTGTTCCCACACTCTTGCAATCGGATTTGTATTAATCCATTTATAATTACGTGGTCCCCCTACATAATCGAAATGATAATAAATTCCATAACCTCCCCTTCTTGGTTTTTCATCCAATTTCGGAAGCTTGCGGATATTGCCCCAGTTATCATCACACAGTAATAAAGTAATATCATCGGGCACGCGCATTCCTTTGTCATAATATTCCTGCACTTCTTTATACAAGGCCCAAAGTTGCGGAGTTTCAGAAGCCAGTTTACCGGTTACCTCTTCGATTATGGATCGTTGGTCCTTTACAATTCTTTCCAGTAAAGCGGTGGCGGTTTGGCGACTCATCGGTTCATCTCCATCACCCCTCATTCCTACGCTTACGATTTTTTCATTAGAAGCTCTTTTCATTCCGCCTCGCCAGAATTCTTTCAAACCGGATTCTGTACTGTCGTAGTTCCATTTTTGTTTGTTGCCATATCTTCTCCATTCATCATGTGCGCGCATTAAGGGTTCATGATGGGAGGTGCCAATCACAATTCCGTATTCATCCGCCATTTTTATATTGAGAGAATCATCATCATAAAACGCATTCCCCCACATGGCCGGCCAGAGATAATTCGATTTAAGCCGCAACATCAGTTCAAATACTTTCTCATAGAACTTATGATTAAAACCACCGAAGGTTGCACGACTCCAATTGCTCAATGCCGGTGCTTCATCATTGATAAAAATGCCGCGGTATTTTACTAAAGGAGCATCTGTTTTAACTGAGTTTTTCTTAATATAAATGGCTTCCTGTTTTTTTACCGGCACATCGGCCCACCAATACCAGGGGGAGACACCCATTTGCTGCGATAGATCAAATACCCCAAACGCAACCCCTCTTCGGTCGTTACCGGTTATCACCAGCGCGTTATCTATTCCGGGAAAGGGTTTATTAACGACTTGAATGTGGTATGCTTCCCATTTGCCGGTGATGTTAGCGGGATTAATCTTTTTAGAAGCAACTATTTTTTTTATGAGAGAGGAATTGCTGAGCGAGCCAATAATAATAATATTCTTTTCCGCAGAAAGCTGGTGAATAATTGCTGGTTTCTTTCCACTAACTTTTTCGATATCGCTACTAAACATTTCTGCAGCTTTCAGTATCAATGCCGCGTCTTTGATATCTACATAGATTGAAGTGGCGCTTGTTGTGGATATAGGAAAATTGCCCGCTTCATTTTTGAAGCTGACCAATTGCTGGGCCGAGGCATGTAAAAAAAGAATGGTCGAAAGAAAAAACAGAAATGATTTTTTCATATGCGATTAAGATAATTAAATGTAAAATGTAGAATATAAAATGTAAAATGTAAAAGTGGATCGCTGCTAAATTTTACATTTTATATTCTAGATTTTATATTTTACATTTTTTAAAATCCTACCGAGTTTCCCCCATCCACCGGCAACACAACACCTGTTATATATTTTGCCGCATCAGAAGAAAGAAACAACGCCGCATCCCCGATGTCGGCAGGTTGTCCCAATACTCCCATCGGTGTGCGGGAAAAAACTTTGTCCTTTCTTTCCTTATCACCGTTCAATGCTTTAGACGACATATCAGTGGCTATAAAACCTGGTGCTATACAATTGACGCGAATACCCTGCGGAGAAAGTTCAACCGCCATGGCTCTTGTCATACCTTCAATAGCAGTTTTAGAAGCGGAATAAGCAATTACTTTGGGCAAGCCATATTGCGCGGCCATCGAGCTGATATTGATAATGCTTCCACTTTTTATCTTCAACATTTCTTTCACTACTTCTCTTGATAAAGAAAATACCGCTGTAAGATTAGTTAGTATGATGTTCTGAAATTCTTCATCGCTTACTTCCGTAAATTCTTTTTTCATATTGATACCGGCATTATTCACCAGTATATCGATTTGACCGAATTCGGTAATCACTTTCTGTACAAGTGCCGGAATGGCTGATAGGTTGCTGAGATCGCATACAAATGGAACGCAGGCTTCGCCTAATTTTTGTTTAGCGGCATCCAGCTTAGCTGAGTCGCGTCCAACAATAATGGTTTGAATATTATTTTTGACAAAAGTTTCCGCGATCGCGAGTCCTATACCGGAACCTCCTCCCGTTACAATTGCTACTCTTTTTTTAGATGCTGTTCCCATAGTAAGTTAAAAGGTTTGGTTGATAATATCAGTTACCCGGGGCATACGGAAAACGTAAACTTTTATAATACTCCAGCGAATGATCGGGCTTTTCATAGTTAGCAGGTATCGGCATTTTTGAAAATGTTTGAAAATAAAGCAGGCAAGAATTGCGCCACCATACCGCTTCTTTCTCCTGAACATTCAACAACATGGTTACCTGTTCAAATCTTTCCTGGTCGATATAGGGTTGAAGGCTTTTCCATTTACGTTGCATCCAACGTACTGATTCCACTCCGGAATAATATTTATAACAAAGTTCTTCCCACAATGTACGACCCGAATGCATAGGATGCTTCCAGCTTGCATGATGAAACCATAATAAGTATTCATCGGGACAATGGTTAATATCTTTCCATTGCTCACTAACGAACGTTGCATATTGTGACAAAGCATTACTGCCAGTAGTTGTTCTATCGAAACCAATACCCGCACTATCGGCCCGGTGAAAATATATACAGTTCCAGTCGGCTCTAGATGCTTTATCGAACCAGGGCGCAGGTCCGTAATGATGACCATAGCCCATGATATGATGAAGGCCGAGTGGTGTCATATAATTAACGAGGGCTTCGTGGGAAGCAAGCATTAATTTTTTTAAAGTATCAACAGCGGTTTTATTATTTGAAAATGTTTGACGAATCCATTCATCGGCGATTTGTCCGCTGCTTAATTCGTGATCCCATGCTAATCTTCCCAATGCATACCAGTTGGCTTGTCCAAACGGATGACCGGTCCAGTTACGATCGTTACCGATATTGGCTACACCCGCCATTCCACTAAGCGCATGATGATCGATACTTCCATCAATAATTTTTACAACGGTAGATCCTTTTCCTTTTGAATAAGTATCTGCATTCAATACTTCTTTAAATAGGGAAGGCAGATAAACAAGGTGTGTAGCGAAGCCGAGGTATTCCTGTGTTAATTGAAATTCCATCATCAGCGGTGTTTGGGGCATTGCACCAAACAACGGATGAAAGGGTTCTCGCGGTTGAAAATCGATCGGGCCATTCTTAACCTGTACTAAAACATTATCGTTGAATTTTCCATCGAGTGGTTTGAATTCATTATAAGCTTGTTTGAAACGATCGTCTGGTGTTTCATTACTGTATACAAAAGCACGCCACATAATAATACCGCCGAAAGGTGAAACCGCATCGGCTAGCATATTAGCGCCGTCGGCATGTGTGCGACCATAATTCTGAGGACCCGGTTGTCCTTCTGAATTCGCTTTCACCAGTAAACCACCAAAATCGGGAATGTTTTGATAGATATCTTTCACTTTATCTTTCCACCATTGCCTTACGGCAGGGTCCAATGGATCAGCCGTTTTCAGCCCACCAATTTCAATGGGAGCACTAAAACGAGCGGTTAAATAAACTTTGATGCCATAGCTACGAAAAATGGAAGCAAGCACTTTTACTTTCTCCAGGTACATCTCTGTTAACACCAACGCATTCGCGTTTACATTAGTGAGTACGGTTCCATTGATACCGATGGACGCGAGTGCTCTCGCGTAATCTGTATAGCGTTTATCAATATAACCAGGTAACCGGTGCCAATCCCAGATGGATATACCAGCGTATCCTCTTTCAACATGGCGATTGAGATTATCCCAGTGATTCAGTAACCGGAGTTGAATCTTTGGAGCGCTTAGTATAGAAATGTTTTCAATTGTTTGTTGTGTTTGCAGTAAGCGGAGTAAGTGAAAACTTCCGTAGAGTACGCCGATATCTGTATTGGCCGCAATCACAATTACTTTTTTAGACCGGATTAGAGTGCTTATAATTATATAGCCTTCCTTGCCGGTTTTTTCCAATTGTTTGGTGAATGAAGCGGAAGCGATTTCGGAAGAGGTAGCAGGAGTGCCTGCCAATACAGTACCGTTTTGAATAGCAGCAACGGTTGTTATTTTTTTTCCCAACATATTCCCCAAACCCGTTTTTAATTCTTCCAATGCCAGTTTAAGTGTGGGGGATGATTGAGCAATAGAAATCGATGTAATGGTGTTCCTGTATTTCTGTAGAAGTTGAGTATTGTCGGTTAATTTATAACGCAGCCATAATTCATAACCATCTTCAGCGTTGGTGTTTATGAACATGAACAATAATAATATGTACAGGCTTAATTTCTTCATAAGCATTAAAGCATTTATTTCAGCTGGCGAATGATTTGTTTTTTGTTTTTCAGGGCAATTGCCGGAGCGATGAGGCACGTACGATCAGTTCTGAACGTAATACAATTGTATTGGTTGAGTGCAGTGTTGAGCTGCCATTAAGATGATTGATCAGGTTACGGGCAGCCACTTCTCCCATTTCATAACCTGGATAATTAATAGTGGTGAGATTGGGTTCAATTACTTTCGACACAGGATCATTGTTGAACCCCACAATGGCAATATCGGCGGGTACGCGTATACCCGCTTGTTTCAATCCAAGGATGCAACCTATGGCGCAGTTATCGTTCGCAACAAATCCTCCATCCGGCATCGGATTCATTTTTATCATTTGTGCAGCGGCATCCCCACCGGCTTCCTGGCTGAGGTTGTTGATAATAATATATTCTTCTTTGAATGGAATATCATAGTCGGCCAATGCATGTTTGTATCCCTGCAGGCGATCGATATATACATTTCTTTTGGGAGTAGCGGTAATATGAACGATCCGTTTACAGCCCTGTTCAATTAAATGTTTGGTAGCGTCGTAGGCGGCTTTCCGGTTATCGATTAGTACATTCGTACAATTTTTATTTTCCGCTACACGATCGAAAAAGATCAGGGGGATATTTTTCTTGACGAACATGTCAAAATGCTCGGTATCGAAGGTATCGTAGGCTAATGAAACCAATAATCCATCTACCCTGTTATTAAACATGGTTTTGGCGTTGGCCTTTTCCTTGGTAAAAGATTCTGAAGATTGGCTTATAATAAGGTTATAGCCGTTGGAATTAACAGCGCTCTCCATACCCGCTATCACCGTAGACATAAAATAGCTATTAACCCTGGGAATGATTACACCAATGGTATTGGTGCGCTGATTACGGAGGTTTCGGGCAAAATGGTTCGATCGGTAGCCCATTTCCTCCGCCAGCTCAGCTATTTTTTTCCTGGTTTTCTTACTAACGACCGGGTCATCTTTCAGGGCCCTGCTCACAGTGGCAATGGATACATTTAGCTTCCGGGCCAGGTCGTAAATGGTAATTTCTTTTGCGTGAAGCATACAATCGGTTACATGTTGCCTGTAAAGCTATAGAAAATATTTTTTTAAAAAAATTATGTAATCGGTTGCATTTTTACGCTTTTTTGCGATATTAGTCCTATGAAACGAAATATTGCCTACTCGCCAAAACTACAAAACGATTGATTTTATGCAGTTAAACGATCAGCCTTACCTTGTTTTTGATCACGGCTCTTAACGGTCATTTTCTCATTTGCTATTAAAGGCGCGACTTAGCCATTTTTATAATTCAGAACCATCACCTAGTTACATTAAGAAACCCAGTCAACCCATTTATCCCATAAGGAGTCGGGTAGAACCCTGTAAATCTAACTCCTGTTCAATCTATGAGGTCTATTCGAATACCGGAAAAAAATTCTAACGATGTTTAATTTAAAAATATCGAAGTTGATTGAGGTGAATTATAGAACTTAATATCGGCTCAAAATGAAAATGCATATGAAAAAACTTTGGATATTACAGTTGATGATTTGTGTTGCGCTTGCAACTATAGCCCAACAACCGGCTTTAGACAGCAGCCGGTATCCTCGTCTAATAACTTTTACTGCGCAACAGGATCAGGCTAATATGATGCAACAGTTGGGAATAAAAAAATTAAGACCGGGACCAAGCGGCAATCCATCTGATCCTAACCATGCCAATGAAGATGAACAGATAGCAAATCCATGTCCGCAATTACCGGATGCATTAACAACCAAAACAGGAAAAAAAATTAATACACCTGAAGAATGGTGGAAGACAAGACGCCCAGAGATTATCGAAGATTTTGAAAGGGAGATGTATGGAAGAGTTCCTAAGAATACACCCAAAGTAACCTGGATCACAAAAATTACCGATTTTGAATTTGTAGGTAGAATACCAGTGATAGCTAAGCAACTTGTAGGACGTGTAGATAATAGCGAATACCCACTGATCAACGTTAATATTAATATGGTATTGGTATTGCCCACTAATGTAAAAGGGCCTGTACCTGTTTTAATGATGTTTGGTTTTCCTTCCTTACCATCCCCTGCGCAGCCTCCACCAGCAGATATGGAAAAAATTAATGTTGCTTTCAAGGAAATGATGATAAAAACTAACCCGGAGCTGAAAGCGATTTTTGATCGCTTTCCGGCTTACAATCCTGTAACCCGACTACCCGGTCCTAATTTTTTTGCTCCACCACCGAATGGGGAATCTCCAACCACTGAACAGCTATTAGCTGCAGGATGGGGGTATTGCACCATTGAACCCGGCAGTATTCAAGCGGATAATGGTGCAGGATTAACAAGGGGAATCATTGGTTTGGTAAATAAAGGCCAGCCCCGGAAACCAGACGATTGGGGATCCTTACGTGCCTGGGGTTGGGGCGCTTCGAGAGCGTTGGATTATTTAGAAACAGATACATCAGTAGATGCTAAGAAAGTAGGAATCGAGGGGGTATCACGGTATGGCAAAGCTGCTTTGGTGACGATGGCATTTGATCAGCGTTTTGCAGTCGTACTGGTTGGCTCATCAGGAAAAGGGGGTGCCACCCTTCAACGGCGGGTATTTGGTGAAGCCGTTGAAAATCTTGCAGGCAGCGGAGAATTTCATTGGATGTGTGGAAATTATTTAAAATATGCAACGAGTGAATCTTCCTTTGGTAGTAAAACCGGTTGTGATTTACCTGTTGATGCGCATGAGCTGATAGCACTTTGTGCACCGAGGGCAACCTTTATAAGTTATGGCATACCCGAGAAAGGCGATGCCAAATGGCTGGATCAGAATGGAAGCTATAAAGCAACCGTTGCTGCCGGATCCGTATTCAAATTGCTCGGTGCAAAAGATCTTGGAGTAAGTAATGATTATCATACTGAACAAATGCCAGCCGTATTAACCGGTTTACTAGATGGTCAGCTGGCATGGCGACAACATAATGGTGGGCATACCGACGCTCCGAATTTCCAGTTCTTTATTCCATGGGCAAATGGAATGTTGCCGTATAAAAAGATGGCGAAGTAATTTGCTGCAAATGCCTTTAATTTTTAAAACCGATCCAATTTTTGACAGAAAGAGATTTGTTTTTTTTGCTTATGTTTAATATTACTAAAACTAACAATTATGGATGAAAAATTATTTGGACCAATTGATTGGTTATTTATAGCGCTCTACCTGGCTGTAATTGCTGGTATATCCGTTTGGTCAATTAGGAAAAGTAAAAATTCGCCTTCCGATTATTTTTTAGCAAACCGAAATTTAGGTTGGTTCGTAATTGGGGCTTCCATTCTGGCATCGAATGTGGGTTCCGAACATATAGTTGGCCTTGCGGGTACCGCGGCTAAATCGGGTCTCGTAATGGGTCATTACGAATTACATTCATGGATCATCTTGTTGCTGGGTTGGGTATTCGTTCCTTTTTATATGCGTAGTATGGTGTATACTATGCCAGAGTTTTTGGAACGCCGGTTCAATCCACAATCCCGCGTTTTACTTTCCATTATACAATTGCTTAGTTATATTATTACAAAGGCATCGGTTACTATATTCGCGGCGGCTACCGTAATTCATATCTTCTTCCCACAAGTAAATTTTTGGAGCAGCGCGATCATACTTGTAGTCATTACCGGTGTTTATACAATATTCGGAGGACTGCACGCCGTAATGTATACTGAAGCAATACAAGCTATCGTATTGTTATTGGGTTCAGCGGTATTGTTATTTGTAGGACTTGATAAAGTTGGGGGTTGGGGTGCGTTGATGGATGCAGTGCCAAAGGAAAAATTGAGCATGTTTCCTCCGTTGAGTGATCCAGATTTCCCCTGGTTGGGTATCTTGATTGCATCTCCCATAGTTGGTATCTGGTATTGGTGTACCGACCAGCATATCGTACAAAGGTGTTTAGCGGCAAGAGATGAAAAACAGGCAAGACGCGGAACAATATTCGCCGCTTTTCTTAAACTGATGCCTTTTTTCATTTTCATGATTCCCGGCTTGATTGCCTATGTACTGCATCAGCAAGGAAAATTAAACCTCGCTGATACTAATGAAGCATTTCCAACGATGGTAAAAGAATTGTTGCCTGTTGGCTTACGAGGGTTACTCGCTGGAGGATTATTGGCTGCATTGATGAGTTCTCTCGCATCGGTGTACAATGCATGCTCTACCTTGTTTACAATGGATATTTATAAAAAATACAAACCAGAAGCTTCTAATAAAGAGCTGGTGCGGGTTGGTAGAATCACTACTGCCGTGGTAGTAGTGTTAGGAATGGTATGGATCCCGCTGATGGGAAAGATATCAGGGGTATTGTATCAATACCTTCAAAGTGTTCAATCTTATCTGGCTCCTCCGATTGCAGCTGTCTTCTTACTGGGAGTATTTTCCAAACGGATTAACGCCAAAGGAGCATACAGCGCGATGGTAATTGGCTTTGTTATTGGCGCTCTTCGGATCATTCTTGAACTACAGAAAGAAAATCTGAGCGGTTTTTGGCTTTCCTTTGCAACGCTTAATTTCCTTTACTTCTGTATTATTCTTTTCCTGGTGTCTATCGGAATCATGATTATTGTAAGCTTGTCTTCAGAAAAACCGACAGCGCAACAATTGAATGGTCTTACTTTTGCTACAACGGTAGCGGAAGACAGAGCCAGTTCACGCGCAAGCTGGAATAAATGGGATGTTTGGTTATCGGTTTTTGTAATCGCGTTTATCATAGGGGCGTTTATTTATTTCTCGCCATTAGGAATAGCCAAATAGAGTTGAGGTTGTCTCAAAGGGAATAATTCTGCCGGGAAGTCGGGAAGACGGGAAGTAGTTATAAAATGGAAATCAAAACTTCCCGTCTTCCCGACTTCCCGGCATTATTCACAAATGTTTCTTTTAAAACAGCTTCATCCAGCATCGATTATATTTTAATTAATATCAAACCTTCTCTATGTTAATGGAACAAACCATGCGCTGGTTCGGACCCAACGATCCGGTGAGTCTCATGGATATCCGACAGGCTGGTTGTACAGGGGTTGTTACCGCATTGCATCATGTGCCGGTAGGAACTATATGGGAAATTGAAGAAATCCAAAAGCGGAAATCGCAGGTTGAAATGGCGGGATTAACGTGGACTGTTATTGAAAGTCTCCCCGTTCATGAAGACATTAAAAAACAAACCGGTAATTATCTTCAATGGATCGATAATTATAAACAAAGTTTGCGGAATGTAACTGCCTGCGAATTGAAAGTAGTTACTTATAATTTCATGCCCATCCTGGATTGGATGCGTACAGATATCGCTTATTCAATGCCTGATGGTAGTAAGGCTCTTCGATTTGAACGAGCCGCATTTATCGCCTTCGATGTATTTATGTTGAAGAGACCCGGTGCTGAAAAAGAATATACCGAAGAAGAATTGAAGAAAGCGCAACTGCGATTGAAGCATATGACAGATGTGGAGGAAGAAACGTTGTATCATAACGCGTTGCTGGGATTACCCGGAAGCGAAGAACGTTTTACCGAAGAACAGATATTAACCGCCTTGGCTACTTATAAAGATATTGATGCCAAAAAATTAAAGCAACACCTATACTATTTCCTGCAACAGGTTGTTCCGGTGGCAGAAGAACTTGGTTTGAAGATGGCGATACATCCCGACGATCCTCCTTATCCTTTATTAGGATTACCGCGTATTGTAAGTACCGAGCAAGATGCGAATGAATTACTCAATGCAGCTCCTTCACCAGCAAATGGACTGTGTTATTGTACCGGTTCTTATGGGGTACGTTCCGATAACGATCTTCCTGGAATGGTTCGCCGGCTTGGCGAGCATATCCATTTCATCCATCTACGCAGTACCAAACGAGACACTGATGGAAATTTCTTTGAAGCAGATCATCTCGATGGAGATGTAGATATGTATGCGGTAATCAAAGAAATTATTATGGTTATGCAACGAAGAAAAATATCTATTCCCATGCGACCTGATCATGGTCACCAGATGCTCGATGATCTTAAAAAAGCTACTTATCCAGGTTATAGTGCCATCGGGCGATTAAGAGGAATTGCAGAACTGCGAGGATTGGAAATGGGGATATTCAGATCGTTATTTGGGTAAATCGTTTATTAATTGAAAAAAAACACTTAGTAGGTTTATCGTTTGTCGTTTTTCGTTTGCTGCGATTCAGTCACTTTAAGTAAAAGTAATTTCCAATTAATAAAGAATGATGCACATGAAAAACGATAAACGACAAACCATAAACTACAAACTATCAAATCGATCAATTCATATACTCCCACGCACTTTGATACGCGTTGTTTACTTCAGCATACGAAATAAAACCTGCATAAAAAGGAAGCTGAGAGAGCGTAGCGCTATCACCAATGATCACTAATTTTTTACGGGCACGGGTAATGGCTACATTCATGCGACGTATCTCTGAAAGAAATCCAATCTTACTATCCGGGTTGCTGCGTGTCATACTGATATAAACGATATCGCGTTCCTGTCCCTGGAAGCCATCAATGGTATTGACAGAGATAGCATCTCCATATAATTGCAAATCGGGTGAATGCATTAATAGATCTTTCAACAAATCAACTTGTCGCTTATAAGGTGAAATAATAGCGATGGTTGGAAAATTAGCTGGATCGTAATAGTTATTTAATCCAGCTGCCAATTGCGTCAGGTGTTTGAACAGGAAGGAGGCTTCTTCCGGATTGCTGGTACTGGTGCCCTCTGATTTTTCATCAAATCCACAACCCGCTGTATCTATATATGCAAGAGGATTGTCTTCCGGAAACAATAAATGTTTTGCCACTGATTCATGTGCTTTCAATCTTCCCTCATAAAAAATCCTCGATGAATAACCCATGATCAGTTCATTCATACGGTATTGTTCTTCCAATAGTATTACAGATTCGGGATATAGAACCACGCATTTTTCAAGCAACGTATTGCTCAACCCTTTTTGCGCGGCTTCCATCGATTTTATAGTAGGGGATAACTGGCAATGATCCCCAGCCAATACTAATTTCTGCGCTTTGAGAATGGGTATCCAGCAGGCGGGTTCCAGTGCTTGTCCCGCTTCATCGATTACTACGGTGTGGTATTTTATGTTTCTAACCGTATAATGATTCGCCCCTACCAATGTAGCGGTAATTACCTGTGCTTTGGCCACAAGATCATCAATGATGTATTGTTCTGTATTATTTACTTCCTTCATGATATTGCGGGCTTCATCAAACAACGCTTTTCGCTGGTCCCGTTCCGCTTTACCAAAGTTGCGTTTATATTTATGCGCCATGTTCCGGAATTCGGCGGCCTGCTTTTTCATTTTTTTCATTTCTTTCATGCGACTGTGCTCCGCCATTTTGGTATCAAGGGTTAAGGACATCAGTCGCTCCGAAACTTTCGCCGGGTTACCTACCCGAAGTACATTCAATCCTTCATCCGATAATTTTTCGCTCAGCAAGTCAACGGCGGTATTGCTCGGTGCTACTACCAATACCTGTTTATGTTCTGTTTTGATGATGGCTTTAATAGCCTGAACCAATGTAGTGGTTTTACCGGTGCCGGGTGGACCGTGTACAATAGCTAGCTCATTGGCGGATAAAATTTTTTCTACAGCAGATTCTTGAGAACTATTCAATGAAGGAATAGGATATGGAAGGGATAGTGATTGAAAACCCGGTTTTGTCTCTCCTGTAAGTATTCGTATTAAACGACCCTCTTCTTTTTTTTCGGTTAGCGTTGACGCATTCTTCAGCGCGTTGCGCATCTCATCATAACTATTGTCATCAAACAAAAGATCAATGCCGAGTTTTCCATCGCGACTCCATTCTGGTAATTCGTCGGTGCGTAAGGTGATCTTAAGTCGATTCCCACTTTGATAAGATACGATGCCTTCTACTTTATGATTCTTCGGATCGTGATTGGAAAACAACGAAGCGGAAGCACCGAAACGAAATTGATGAACGATTTCCTGGTGTGTGGTTCTTTCAACTTCAACGGTGAGGTAATCGCCGCGACTCATTTCTGTATCGCGGATAGCGATTGGGTACCAGCTGAGTCCATTGGCCCGGCGATCGTTCACAGAAGAAGATTCAGTGAGTTGAACATAGGTTTGCCGGTCCGCTTCCTGCTCTATCTTTAAGAGATCGAGCAGGTTCTTGAAATAATCCATCGCGCAAAGATAATTGCTTATTGGTTTTTAGCTGGTTACAAAACCATACAGGTTTTATGTGGGGAACTGGCTTGCATTCATGAACAATTTTAGCAATTTTTGTAAGGTAGACCCCACCCCATATTCCTGCCGAAAAGCTTTTTTTAATGTTGATTTATCCTTAAACAGGAGGACCATCTCGTACCTTGAAACAGCTATCCCTATGCACGCGCCTTTCCGGTGTTCTTATGTTTGTTGCCTTAATAACTAGCTGCAGCACATCCCACCGGCCCGCCGTAAATGTTACGGCCAGTATTGAATATAGAAAAGGAATAAAGACTTCTCCTCCTAAACAAACTCCGAAATTTATAGGACCGCCTTTACCCATTGAACTGGATCCAGCCTTTGCATCGAAGCCATTGGTAAAACCAAAACAGGAGAAAGGTGGAGCGAGAACTTATGTCCCTCCTTCATATGCTACCTCTAAACCTGAGAAAGGAATTGAGCTTTACGCGGATGCTGAAGTAAAAGCTCAGGCAATTGCATTGAAAAAATATGCCATTGCAAATGCTTATGATACCACTTATGCGTTCCTGGTTAACATGAGTCTGAAATCGGGCAAGAAAAGATTCTATGTAGTGAATCTTAAAACCATGCAAATTGAAAATAAAGCGCTGGTGGCACATGGCAGGGGAGATGAACGTTTCACTTTTAATAAAACGTATTCAAATTCGGCCGGAAGTAATTGCACTTCATTGGGTCGTTATAAGATAGGAAAATCATATACCGGGCAATTTGGATTAGCCTTCCGGTTGTATGGACTCGATAAAAGTAATAGCAACGCCTCTCAAAGATTTGTTGTTTTGCATGCAATGGGATGTATTAGCTATGACGAAACGGATCTGCCGATCTGTCAAAGTGAAGGTTGTCCCGCTGTGTCCCCTCAATTTTTAGAAGAAATTAAACCAGTTATTGATAGCCGTAAACAACCAATGCTTTTGTGGGTGTTTGATTCCGCGAAGGCTAAATAGAATTGGGAATAGTGCAATTGGGTTCCGCAAAATGCGGGAAAGAAATCTCTTTAATTCAATACCCCTTAATTTACTTGAAGGCTATTAAATTCCAGTAGCATGAGACGTTCCTACGGAACGTTGTATTTGTTTATTTATTTTCTACCCATGAAATGTCCCTACGGGACATAAATTCGATTGGATGAGTCTTCCTGTTTTTGTATTTATGTCCCGTAGGGACATTTCATGGGTAGAAACCCCCAGCATAGGGATTTTAACGTTCCGTAGGAACGTCTCATGCAAAGAAAATTTATTTTGTTTCCACATTTTATGAGATTAAAATAAGGTGTTAGTTAGAGCCATCACCAAATAGCCTTCATTGTTATTTTTGTATTTTTAGATTATGTGGACATGCCCACTATGCAATCAGCTTTTTGTCAATACCAATCAGACGCACTCTTGTGGAGATAAGGTACTCGTTGATTTTCTCAAAGGCAAATCAGAACATACGCTTTCTTTGTTCTGGCATTTTGTAGAACAGTACCAGCAGTTAGGTAAAGTAACCATCCATCCCACCAAATCGATGATTGCATTCGCCGGTCGAACCCGCATCGCATATGTAATTAGATTGGGGAAGGATTTTGTTGATATTGTATTCCCCTTCACGCAGGAATATCCCGATAATTTATGCTTTCATAAGATTGCGAAAGTACCCGGATCACAGCAATTCAACCATCATTTCCGGATGTGCAGTAAGGAAGATGTGAATGAAGAGGTGTTGAGATTTATGAAGTTGGCTTATGAAATTGCATAGCCGGAGCTATGCAATTTTGGAATTGGGAAATCTCTTATAGAACAGCAGACTCTATGATTTTGTAAAACTGACCAATTCGAAGCTATTTCCCAATTTCCCAATTCCAAAATTTCAAGATGAATTAAATGGTTACTGCCTCTCGTACCGGTATCATTAATTCAATAGTATGTTCGCGCTGATCGTCGATTAACAAAACCCGGTTGCTGGGTAACTCAACTCCATCCAATGCTATTTTCTGGGAGTCTGTTATTCCGGATCTTTGAGTAAACCTTATCCGGTAAACCGTTTCTTTATAACGATAGTGAATGTTGAATGATTCCCATTCATTGGGTAGGCAGGGTTCAAAACTCAATGTGTCTGCTTCCCGCTTCAATCCCAATAAAGATTCTACAATTAGACGGAACATCCATCCCGCGGAACCGGTGTACCATGTCCATCCACTGCGACCGCTATGCAATGCAATGGAGTATACATCCGCCGCTACCACATAAGGTTCCGCTTTGTAAACGGCAATGCGTTCGCGGGTATTTCCATGGTTAACCGGGTTGATCATGGAAAACAACTCCCAGCTTCTTTTATTATTTTTCATCGCGGCAAATGCCATTACCAACCATATCGCTGCATGCGTATATTGTCCGCCGTTTTCCCTTACACCCGGAACATAACCTTTAATATAACCAGGGCCCGGCACCGAATTATCAAATGGAGGATCCAATAACTGTATGAGGGCTTTGTCTTTTCGTACCAAATGTTTATACGCTGACTCCATTCCTATTTTCGAGCGACCGGGTTCACCAGCTCCCGACAAAACGGACCAGCTTTGCGAGATGGAATCAATTTTACACTCATCATTTTCTTTCGAGCCTAACGGAGTACCGTCATCGAAATATGCACGACGGTACCATTCTCCGTCCCAGGCGGTTTTTTCAATGTTGTCTCTGAGTTTTGTTGCTTCTGCACGACATTGTTCCGCGAATCGACTATCATGCACCCTGCCAGCCAGCTCGCTGAATTTCATCAAAATTTCATAAAGGAAAAATGCCAACCATACACTCTCTCCTTTTCCATGTTGTCCCACCTTATCCATTCCATCATTCCAGTCGCCCGAACCCATAAGTGGTAATCCATGCTCCCCAAAACGCAATCCATTCTGAATGGCACGTACACAATGGTCGTATAAAGTTGCAGAGGTGGCCGAACGATTAGCCAAATCATAATAGGATTCTTCTTCCGCGAGTAATAAACGACCCTCGATAAAATGTATCTGTTCATCCAGTATGCCAATATCACCGGTGACGGTCACATAACGACAGGTTAGATATGGCAGCCAAAGAAAATCATCTGAACATCTTGTTCGTACACCCCTTCCAGAAGGAGGGTGCCACCAGTGCTGTACATCTCCTTCGCGGAATTGACGCGAGGCACAAAGAAGAATATGTTCGCGTACCAATTGTGGTTCTGCATGAATAATAGCAAGACTGTCCTGTAATTGATCACGGAAACCTATGGCGCCTCCGGATTGATAGAATCCACTTCGTGCCCAGAATCGACAAGCCAATGTTTGATATACCAGCCATCCGTTGCCAATTAAATTGAGCGCCATATCCGGGGTTTCGAAGTGAATAGTCCCCAGTGTTTTTTTCCAATAACTCTGCACTTTTTCCATCGCATTGGCAGCTACACCACTAGCACGGAATTGCTGAACAAGCTGAGAAGCGTGATTATGATTATTGCCGGTTCCCAATAAGAAAATAACTTCATGTTCCTGATCTTCGGCTAAATCAAATACTGATTGTAATGCCCCGCAGGGATCCAAAGCGGCACCTGTTTTACCTGAAAGTTTCACCCTACCCATCGCATCGGGATTTCTAAGCGAACCATTTCTGCCAATAAACTCAGTCCGATCGGCTGTATGAGTTTTTGCAGAATCATTTACATCGAAGAAACAGATACGATCATTGAATTCTTTGTTATATGAATTTCTCGCGAACAGTGCTCCGGTTCTTGGATCTGTTTCTGTAATAATATGCATGGCCGATTTTGTGCGCAGATCACCCAATACCCATTCCACGTATCCTGTTACTGATAAATGCCGCGGACGTTCTGACCGGTTCTGAATCTTTAATACAATGAACTTAATTGTCTCATGAAGATCTACATATACCTGCATGTGAGAATAAATACCTTCTTCGTTATGTTCAAAAATGCTGTAACCAAATCCATGTCGGGTCACATAATTGGATTTACCCGGGCAAGGCAAGGAGGTTGGTGACCAGAACTGTCCACTTTCTTCATCGCGGATATAATATATTTCGCCGGCGGAATCACTCACCGGATCGTTGTTCCAGGGACTTAACCGAAACTCATGCGCGTTCTCTACCCATGTATACGATTGACCCGCATCTGATATCACCGTTCCAAATTGTGGATTGGCAATTACATTTACCCAGGGAAGCGGCGTTATATTCTTTTGGTTGGTTGTTATTATATATTCTTTTCCGTCTTTTGAATATCCTCCCAGTCCATTGAATTGAATAAGTTCACGGGCGGGTAATTCACCTTTTATAATTGTACCATTGTATGGTTTCGGAATTAATTGCGGTATAGTGGCTCTTATTGCAAGACGTTTATTAATCTGGCTCACCAGTGAGCCTTTACTATCTGATATTACCATTCGTGCCACTGCTTGTATTAAGATACGATCTTCTATCGCGATCTGTTCTGCTACACGTACAAAAATACCACCAGGTCTTTCTGTAGTATCCTTATCAACCCCTGCACTGATCAATCCCAATAATTGATTCTGCAATAGTTGCCGGTAACCGCCATAGTCTTCGTTCCAGATTACCAGGTCAACAATCAATCCTTTTAATCGCCAGTATGCATGCGCCTGTACCATCTGTTTCACCAAATCAATATTCGCCTGGTCGGAAATCTGTAAGAGAACAATGGGAAGATCGCCAGATATAGAATAACTCCATAAGCCTGATTGTCCTCTTTGGTTTTTAATCAGGATACTCGTATCTGCACGTTGTGCAGTATTCGAATAAATTACGGAACTCGCGAGTCGCGCGTACAATTGCGCGTCTGCTTCTGTTGCATTGATCTGCCTTAATATGACCTGACTGTGTGTCCAGGCCAACTCAAAAGCGCGGTCCATAAATGAAGGATCCTGGTATTTTTCAATGAGTCCCTCCGTCGTTTCCCTTGATTCACTGATTCCAAAAACCATATCTATCGTTACCGATTCGTAAGGATTTAGTGTAATACGGTACTGGATACTTACTATAGGATCCAATACAGGTCCTTCCGTATTGGATAACGCTGTATCCTGGTTCATTACCCGGGGATTGGAAATGGTATTACCGCGACCAATAAATTGCATTCTGTCAGTTTCATAAGAAATTTGTTGCGGGTCCTTTGAATTTGATTTCATCAAATGAAACATCCAGGGAGCACGCTCCTCTGCAGAACGGGGTCTGCGTGTACAGAGTATGGCGTTTTTCTGAGGCAGTATCTCTGTCTGGACAAATAGCTTACTGAAAGCAGGATGCAATGCATCGCCGATGGCAGAAGTCAATACTATTTCCGCGTAACTGGTTAGTTCTACTGTTCTTTTTTTTCTTGAACGATTGGATAAATGAACCCGTCGAATCTCTACATCATCTTCAGGTGAAACAACCATTACCGTATGCGTTTCTATATCGTTTTCCTGACGGCGGAACTCTACGCGTCCCTGGGAGAACACCGCTTCATAAGTTTTTGCCTGTTTAACTGTTGGTTGATGTGCTGATGACCAGAAGTTTCCTTTTTCAAGATCACGTATAAAACAGAAATTGCCCCAATTGTCGCAAGTGCTATCCTCCTGCCAACGGGTAACAGCAATATTTCTCCAACGACTATAACCGCCTCCAGCATTCGTGACCATCACATGGTAGTTACCATTCGATAATAATTGAACTTCGGGATTAACCGTATCCGGACTCTTAATGATCCGCATTTCTGGTTCATCAGAAGCGATGCTGATTTCTGCCACATCAGGTGGTGGGGTGAAATATTTGGTCGCTTTTGGTATGCGTTCCTGTAACAATAATAATGTTGCCTGGAATTGAGGTACCGCTTCAAATCTTTTTTGCATGGGTTTGTTGAGTAACAGATATTCAATTGCAAGCAAACTCATCCCCTGGTGATGTGCCATGAAGGAACGGATCGTAACACTATCCTGTCCTCGGGGAAGTCGGGACGGAGTGTAATCAATGGCTTCAAAAAAACCGAATGTTCCTTCATACTCATCTGTGGATAATTGCTGAAGGTTACGGCATGCTTCTTCGGGATCTACCATCAACGCGAGAACAGATGCATAAGGCGAGATGACAAGATCTTCACTCAAACCCCTTTTTAATCCTAACTCAGGAACGCCAAATGCACGATATTGATAATTGAGATTAGTATCTACCAGGTTATAACCCGATTCGGAAATACCCCAGGGAACATTCAATTGATTTCCGTATTCAATCTGCCTTTTCACGGTTGTATTATAGGTTTGATCGAGCAGTGTATTTTCATAAGTGGGCATTACCAGCAATGGCATCAGGTATTCAAACATCGATCCGCTCCAGGATAGCAGGGCAGACCCACCACCAGTATTCGTAAGCTGTCTTCCTAAAGCGAACCAGCTATCCTGCGGTAATTTTCCCTGTGAAATACCTACGAATGTGCAAAGCCTTGCTTCGGATGCGAGCAGATCATAGTAGCTATTATCCCGCCGGTGTTCTTCAGCATTATATCCAATAGTTAAGAGATGCTGTGATTTATCGTATAAGAATTCATAATCCAGATTTGAAAGTTCAACGCATAATAGGGCTATATGTTCGATGGAAGATATTCTTTCTTTTGCAAGCCGGCTGCTTCTTGCTGCATGCGCGGAAAAGTCATCCAGCCATTTCTTTTCTTCTGCCGTTTGATCAAGGAGCAATGATTCACCCATTTCACCGGATAGTCTCAATTCAATGTTTGCTATTTCCATTAAGTTTGGTACCGCTTCCGTCCGGATTAAATTACTTATTCTTTCCGGCGTAGGGGCAAGCAGGAACCAGGGAACCATCATTGATAATTCTTCCGCTATGCGTTGTGTTTGTATCAGTAGTTTATGTGACCACCAATATTGATTGCTTTGCGGATCGGCTGAATTATCAGACATAATTTTTTCGGCTGTACTGATCAATTGGGCAAGCAGTGGTTTTAAAAAACTGATTGTGAAAAGCCCCAGTGGGCGCACTTCTCCAATGGTTTTCTGAAAAGCTTCCAGCTCAACCGTATTTTTCATTTCACCAGCAAGTACTTGAAGCGTATCATTCAAGCCTTCAAATAAAGCAGGGCTGATAATTAGTTGTCCGGGCATCGCTATCACGGCTTGTCGCAATGTTAAAAGATGACCGGCAAGATTACCACTGTCGACTGTTGAAATATAGCGGGGTGGAAGAGGACTTAATGTTTGTGTATCGTACCAATTGTAAAAATGCCCACGGTATCTTTCCATATTCTGCAGGGTGCTGAATGTGTTTGAGCAACGCTCGATAAATTGACCGGTAGTGATATACCCAAAATCAACTGCCGACAGGTTAGCCATCAGCGATAGTCCGATATTAGTGGGGGACGTACGATGTGCTGTTCTTTCCACTGGGTGTTCCTGGTAATTATCGGGGGGTAACCAATTATCTTCTAAGGTTACAAAATTTTCAAAGTAAGCCCAGGTTTTACGGGCGATTTTACGAAGGAATATTGTTTGTGAATTGGATAAGGTCATGATCGATCGCATAATCGGACGACTTACCAGCCATGCGATGGAAGGAGAGAGTACCCAAAGAATAAGAATAGGATCGGCTACAATATGTTTAATTGGCGCGTAAAGACTGAGATATACAATTCCCGACCAACCCAACAAAGGTGCCAGCCACATTGACCAATAGGATGCTGGCAAGCTCTCCGAATGTTTTTTATGATGGTTGGATGAGGGGTTCCATTCCAATAATTTTTTTCGTGAAATAATCATTCGCCAGTTAGTGCGGATGATTGCTTCAAGTGTATAATAGGCTTCATACGGTAGACAGGTAAGGGTGAATAATGTTTGAAAAAGGTTGTTGATGATTGCATTAATTGAATCTTTAAAATGTTGCTTAAATAGAATTTCCTTTGGCTTATGCACAATATCCGTAATGGCAATAACCAGGAAGGGTAGCAACAGGATAGCAGTAACACACAGTGTCCAGAACCACGCATTGTCTAAAACCGTCCACCCTAATATTAATAATATTAAAAGTGCAGAGGGTACAAGACTGCGGCGCAGGTTATCGAATATTTTCCAGCGTGATAAGCCGGAGAGGGGGTTTTTTTTCAGGCCCTTTACAGGTCCCGGTATCCAGGGCAATACCCAGGAAGCGATTTGCCAATCGCCCCGTATCCAACGATGCCGGCGTTTTACATCAATTGAATATTTTGATGGATACTCTTCATACAATTGTACGTCACTTAAAAGACCAGAACGGATATAACAACCTTCCAGCAAATCATGACTGAGTATTCTATTCTCTGGAAAACGACCATCCAATCCTTTTCGGAAAATATCAATATCATAAATACCCTTGCCAATAAATGATCCTTCATCGAACAGATCCTGGTACACATCGGATGTGGCGCGTGTATAAGGATCAATACCCAGATCGTTTCCATGCATCCTGGCAAAAATTGAATTGTTGGCTCCCGGTAAACTTAAATCCACACGGGGTTGAAGAATACCGTAGCCGTCTGTTACCCGTTGTTTCTTCTCGTTATAGCAGGCTTTGTTTAACGGATGCGCCATGGCTGCAATCATTTTGCGCGCCGAATCGCGGGGCAATTGAGTATCCGCATCAACGGTAATTACATATTTTATATTGGAGAAAATTCCCTGATTGCCTTCAATATGGGAGAAATTGTTTTGTCCTTCTCCACGCAGTAATGCATTCAATTCAGTAAGCTTGCCACGTTTCCGTTCATATCCCATCCACAAATGATCGCGCGAATTCCATTTACGGGGACGGTGAAAAAGAAAAAAGATGGATTCATCCTCACTTTCATATTTCGCATTTAACTCCGCGATTTTCTGTTTCGCCATTTCTAATAACAATTCATCCTCTGGCATTTTTTCTTCCGACGCATCTTTGAAATCTGTTAATAATGCAAAATGCAGGTTCTCATCTTTGTTCGCTAAAAAATGAACTTCCAGGTTTTCGACCAATTCCTCTATTTCTATTTTACTTCCAAGCATGGCTGGTATAACTACCAGTGAGCGGGATTCTGGCGGAATTCCGTATGTAAAATTCATGCTTGGCAAACTGCGAGGTTGAATAAATAAAGTAGTGAACCAATTAACTAATGTAACTGCGAAGTGGCTGGCGCATAAAAAGGAGAGAAGTCCAATTATGATCAATTGCCAGGTAGCCAATCCCTCTGCATAGGCTCTTACCGTCAGCAAACCCCCAAATAAAAAAGTAATAAGCAGGATAGAACCGGCATAAATTAATAAAGGGAACTTGCGTATTATTTTTTGAATGATATCGGTCAGGGGCAATCGTAGTCTTGCTCCCTTTTCAATGAGGGAAACTCCCTTATCTACCAAAAAATATCCTACATGGGCCGTACGATCATCCGATCCATTCCGGAGGGCGAAGCTATTAGCCAGTCGAATGGCTCGATCCGCAATTTCCTGTTCCGACAAATCACTGTATTTCGCAATTTTTTCTACAACGTGCCGGTAAGCGTCACGCGTGGAAAAATCCATTGACGGATAAATTCCACTGATATCCTTTTGAAGAGTATGTTCAACCACACTAAGTGATTCAACAAACTCGCGCCAATCCATGGTTCCCAGGAATCGCAAACTGCCGATACTGTTACTCATCGATACCTGGTCGGCCGCTTGTTTTTGAATTTCTACGTTGATAAGTTCATTACCTGTTTGACCGGTTTCGGATAAACGTTGTTCGATCCAGTTAAGCGGTAATGCCAATGCGGGCCCCCTTCCTTGTAGTTGTCTTGTTAGTTCGGCAACGAAAGAACTCACCATCGGTGGGTTGGACCGAGCCATGTCGGCGATTACCAATATCAAACTCTTGGGATCTTTTTCCGCAGTGCTTGTCATTTGTTCCGCCCAATAATCAGCGAGGTTCTGATTGATCCGGTCGAAAGCAATTTGTGTAGAAAGTCGGCGCAGATTTTCAATAAGAGCCAATCGGAGCATAATCGGAATCGCCCATAGCTCACCCAATTTAAGTGGGGTAGCAGACTGATATGATGTTATGAATCCTGCGAGGCTTTTCAGGTCCACGCGGCCATCACTATGAGAAATTATTTCAATCGCGATATCATAAACTCTTGGTAATCCTTCAGAGGCTCCATTCAACAACCTTGGTAAATCTTCACTATAGCCTTTGGGTAAATGTTTTTTACCGGTACGGATCTGTTCCTGGATAAGATAAAAATTATCCAATAACCATTCGCCTGCGGGAATGATGCGCCTGTTTGTTTTGACAGCTTCTGTAAGCAGGTGATGTACTTCCAGTAATAACTCCTCATTGTCGGCCAAACGTTTCAACAATATATTTGGGGCTCGACCGGTAATTAACCGATGCCTTACTGCCAGTGTTTTACCATATTGTTCCATCTGGTCGGCGCTGAACAGTTCAGCCCGCAATGGTGGTTTCTCATTGGCATATTTCTTCATCAGGTCTGTACCAGGTAAGGAAATTCCGATCGATGATAATATATCCTGTATGGGGTTGATCTTCACGTTTAATTTTTATTTGATCCGTTTTTACTATCAATGAAATGAAACATACTTCCGGTTGTTAAAATATTAACAGCGTTAAGTATGCTGCGAATCCGGACGGGGTCCAATTGAGCCAATCAATCGATTGGAAATATTACCTGAATAAAGCCTGTAGAATGTAATGACTGGAAGAAGTCAAACTATTAACAAAAGCAGTTTAAAATTAATTTGGGGAATATTTTACCCATTTATTTTAAAAACAAAACTGCCCTGTCAGCAACTCTTGATTTATACAAATCTACTGATTATTGATAACACCTCCGTCTATAATGCTGATTACAAGAACTCTGCCAGCTAAATGCGGGAGACTGGTAACAATTATTAAATTAAATTTGATGCCAGAAATAAACAGTGGTAAAGCAACTATTTCTTCAACTTTTTTGTTTTTGGTGTATTGATATTGAAGGAGGCTCTTTTTAGTTGTCAGTTTCTGAATTAATTAATCCCTCTATGTGAGAAAATTCTTCAGTAATGGAAGAATACAACCGCAAACAGGAAATCGTCAATGGTCTCACCTCCGCTATCGGCATACTTATTGGCGTTAGCGGACTTCCCGTTTTAATCGGGCTTTCTACCGCCCATGGCAATATTCCTGGAATTGTAGGATCGGGTATTTATGGTTTCTGCTTTTTGTTCATGTTCACCAGTTCAACGATTTATCATTTTGCACAGGAGGCATTGGTAAGAAGGATCTTTAAGGTATTGGATCATATCAGCATTTACTTTCTGATAGCCGGAACCTATACGCCTTTCTTGCTGGTATATGTAAATAATAGTTTTGGGATTACCATTTTATCTATTCTTTGGGGACTTACGCTGATAGGTATTTTTATTAAGGTATATTTTACCGGTCGTTATGAGATTCTTTCCACCATCGTTTATCTTTTGATGGGATGGATAATGATTATGGGCGGGCGAAGATTTTTCGATCACCTTCCCGAGTCTGTATTAATCTTCATCTGGATAGGTGGGGGATTGTATTCTATCGGAGTAATTTTTTATTTATGGGATAAATATTATTATACGCATGCCACCTGGCATCTGTTTGTATTGACAGCGGCAATTTGTCATTATGTGGCGGTGTTGTTGGCGATGTGAAGAGTTGATGGTTTATTGTTATCGGTTATGGTTTGTCTTTTATTAAATTTCTCAGGGGCTGTCGCACTGGGCATTAACGGCATAGTAAATGAATAAAATAAGTAGGTAAGTTATAGCACCAATAATTTTATTGAAAATGGAATCCGATTCGAACAGGAATTGAATGGTGCTAGCTTAAATATGCGGGTAACAAGTAGCTAATAAAATTATATTGAACTTATTGACTTTATATCGATAGCATTAACCGCTTTTAGTGTATTTAACTTTTTCAGTCAATAAAATTACTTAATCTCCTTATAGGCATGATCAGTGGTCAGGTTTTCTCCTTTTCAAAAGTTCTTGCTTGTCCAGCCTTCGGCTTACTTGTCCAGAATGGATCAGTTGCGGGCAGCCTTAATGGTAATAAACCTATTGAACATAGAAAGAGACAACTGGTAGTAAAATAGTTTTCGTCCCTATTTGGGTGGCTACCAAATACTCCTGCATTTTACCTTCCCTTTGAATCAAAGGTATTGAGAGCTTGAAACAAGCGATGAATAACCAGCAATAATACACTACGCACCTGCGCAAGTGATTTCAGAAGGCATTTTAATAGTAACGTTATTTCTGACCGCTATAATGGCATCCGTTGCTACATCCTTCACTGTTAAATCCCTTTATGGGATGGCGTGACCAGCTTAAAAAATGTAGTTATACACGCTGAATGAATGGCTACAAATCTAATATTTATGAAATCGATTACATAAATACTTAAATTTGGTTTAGCAGGTCGGCGGAAAACCGCGTCGTAAGCTTGATTATTAAGATATAAGCTTGATTATAAAAAAAGGATTATATGATTCATCGTACTCTTCCATTATTACAAGTATATCCTACTTTACACCATTTCGATTACATCCAATTCGTTTATTCGGTTTTCGTATCTTTTCTGACAGTCACTAAGCCAGTGATAAATGTTATCAAAACAGCTATGGGAGTAACGGAAGATGATATTCACAGCCATGTCTCAATTCGCCAGGCACATACAAAACTATAACGCAGTGTTACATTTCGTAAACTGAATAGGATAAGTATCGTTCTTTCATTGTCAAAGTCTATTATATGATCAGCAAAGCCATATTCAGAATAATGATTGTTGAAGTGCTATTAATGTCCAATTTCGTAATGGCACAAGAGATCAAACTCGTCAATCCGATACTGCTTGGGTTTTATCCAGATCCGAGTGTTGTGAAAGTGGGATCCGATTATTATCTCGTTAACTCTACCTTTTCTTATTATCCGGGTATACCTGTATTTCATAGCAAAGATCTTAAGAACTGGAAGCAAATCGGAAATGTGATCAATCGCCATTCACAAATGAATTTTCTGAAGGATCGCATGACGCGCGGTCTTTTTGCACCGGCCATCAGCTATCATAATGGTACCTTCTATCTTACTTGTACCAATATTGATCACGGTGGAAACTTTGTGGTTACGGCCAAAAATCCTGCAGGGCCTTGGAGTGATCCCACCTGGTTACCAAAGGTACGTGGCATCGATCCCTCCTTATACTTTGACGATAACAAGGCATATATACTTTATAACAGCGATGCGCCGGATAATAAGCCTTTGTATTCCGGACATCGAACAGTTCGAATGTATGCGTTCGATGCAGTCAATTTAAAAGTTATCGGCGAAGAAAAAATGTTGGTGAACGGGGGAGTGGATATCAGTAAAAAGCCTGTTTGGATCGAAGCGCCCCATATCCTCAAAGCAAATGACTGGTATTATTTATATGCAGCAGAAGGGGGCACCTCGGTGAATCATTCCGAAGTAGTGTTAAGAAGCAAAGAGGTATGGGGACCCTACCTACCGTGGGAAAAGAATCCAATTTTAACACAACGCGATTTGCCGCAAGATCGTCTGCATCCTGTTACTTCTGCGGGGCATGCGCAATTTGTAGAAGGTCCTGATGGAAAAACCTATGCTATTTTCCTAGCCGTTCGGCCTTACGAAGGGGATTATTATAACACTGGTCGGGAAACGTTTATCGCTCCGGTAGAATGGAAGGATGGATGGCCTGTCATTAACCCCGAGAGTAAAGAAATTAAATATTTCTACGGCGCCAATTTTAAAGAAGTGAAACAGAAAGATGCACGCCCCCAGAACGGAAATTTCGAATACACTTTAACGTTTGAAAGAAAATTAGACCCTGCTTTGATATTTATGAGAACGATCGATAGCAGCTCGTTCAGTCTTTCCCGCAAAGCAGGCTTGACGATGAAGCTGAAACCCGAAACTTGTATGGAGATGGCCAACCCTTCGTTTATTGGCAAACGGCAGCAACATATCAACAGTACTGCGGAAACCGTGATGGATTTTGTGGCGGGCGCTGAAAACGAAAAAGCAGGTCTCCTTATTTTTCAGGATGAGCGCCATTTCTATTACTTGTGTAAATCGATCGATGGAGGCAAGCCTGTTGTACAATTATACAAGAGCAAGCCAGATAACAGCAAAACCATGGAATTATTAGCGCAGGAAACATTGAGTAGTAGCGACAAAAATCTTTTTTTGCGTATCAGCTCCGAAAGGGATACATACAGTTTTCAATTCGGAACTCAAAAAGGAAAGTGGAACATGCTGAAAGATAAATTGGACGCTAAATTCCTGAGTACGCGGGTTGCGGGTGGATTTATTGGCTGTGTTTATGGAATGTATTGCACTTCTTCCGGCGTTGCATCAGATAAAAGCGCGTCGTTTAAATGGCTACGCTATATCGGCAATGACCCCATGTTAATGGAATAGTTGAAATACTCATTGGTGAAGGAAGAAAGTATTGATTACATTTTAATGAGGATCTATAAATCTAAATTTTGCATGTTTAAGATAATACTGCAATCAATTTTATTTGGTGTGTTGATGTTTTTGTATTTGCCTTCCAATGCACAGATAAAATCTGGGAGTACCGCTTTACCAAATGATACTGCAAAGCGTGTATTCCGGTATACGAACCCTATTACGAGAGACACATCCATTTCCATGCGCGATCACTTTATTATTAAAGTCGAAAATAAATGGTTTTGTGTGGGAACATCGAACCCTGTATGGACCGGTCCTAACCCCGGCGTTCGTTTGCTGGTATCCGACGACCTGATTAATTGGAAACAACATTCCTGGTTGATTGATGCGAGTAAATTACCAGCAGACTGTCCATACAATGGTCGATTTTGGGCGCCGGAAATTCACTTTATTCAAAACAAATATTGGCTGACTGTCAATAGCGGTAAGGTAACAACAGAAGATCCGAAAGGAATGAAAACACATAGTGTATGGTTGTTCTCTTCTGATAAAGTGACCGGACCTTTTACGCTGGTGAACGGACCGCTAACGCCGCAGTATAATAACGATGCCACCCTTTTTGAAGATGAAGACGGACAAACCTATTTCTATTGCAGCGGCAATGGCCTTTTTCAGGCAAAAATTGATCTGAAGTCTGGAAAACTCACTACCCCTATTGAAAAGTTTCTCGATAAAAAACAACCAGGTTACCCGGAATGGATGGTGGGCGGTATCGAAGGGCCATTTGTGATAAAACGCGAGGGAAACTATTTTATGTTTTTCTCCACCTGGACCAGGGGCTACGAAGTGGGTTTATTGAAATCAAAGTCGCCGCTTGGTCCCTGGCAATTGGTATCTCCTGATCCCATTTTTGGCACCAGGAAAAAAGGTTATCGCCCCGAGCTGGCAAACGGTGGCGGATACGCTCATTTGAAGTTTACCGATAGTGAAGATCCTTATTGCGAAACGGGGCACAACGCGTTATTTATCGGGCCCGATGGACAACTTTGGAGTTCTTGTCACTATATGATGTATGAAAAACGACCGTATCCATACAGTCAAACTCTGATGCCCTGGGAGCAAACGCCTCAGTTGGGATTTGAACCTGTCTATTTCAAGGATGGAAGGTTTTTTATAAAGGGACCCACCTGGACAGAACAGGTGATTGAATATTGATGTTCAAAGAGTCCTCCATTTGCGAGTGGATCGGTCGAACGCATTCATTTTATTCAACTATGCTATCAGCCATATGAGTTGTAACAAGATTATTTTCACCTTGCACTGTCATATCTCCCAATTCATCAGCCGGCATAAGTACCTTTCCAATCGCCGGCCGGAGGTATCAGTTACATAGTGCAGAAAACATTTAACTATTATTGAATGGCACCGATTTTATTAACCGTCATCCGGATAAAAACAAGCAAATAAAATAGCGATGAAGAAATATGCATGGATACTAATGGTACTTATGGCAATGAGCGGGCTGAACAGAATGCTGGCACAGGCGCGCAACCCGATTATTTTTGCCGATGTTCCAGATATCTCTATCGTTCGCGTGAACGATAAGTATTATATGAGTAGCACTACAATGCATATGAGTCCGGGTCTGCCTATCATGAAGTCGACAGACTTGGTGAATTGGGAGCTGGTTAGGTATGCATACGATACACTTGCGAATGTGGATGAACTGAATCTCGAAAATGGAAAAAGTACTTACGGGAGGGGGTCCTGGGCAAGTTGCATCCGTTACCAGTCAGGATGGTATTACGTTACCACTTTTGCACAAACTACCGGCAAAACATATATCTACAAAACAAAAGATATCGAGAAAGGGCACTGGCAGGTTGCTTCCTTTAAACCAGCCTACCATGATCATTCGCTTTTTTTTGATGATGATGGAAGAGTGTATTTGATTTATGGAGTAGGCAAATTGAAGTTGGTGGAATTAAATGCAGACCTAACCGGCGTTAAGGAAGGTACTAAAGAGCAGGTGATCATTGAAAATGCAAGTTCGCCGGCGGGGACTAACATCGGGCTGCAGGCTGAGGGTTCGCAGATCTTTAAAGTAAAAGGTAAATACTATCTATTCAATATTACCTGGCCTCGTGGGGGGATGCGTACCGTGGTGGTTCATCGCGCCGATAAAATTACAGGCCCCTGGGAGGGTAAGTTGGGTTTGCAGGATATGGGTGTAGCGCAAGGAGGGTTGATTGACACACAGGATGGTAACTGGTATGCCTACTTGTTTCGCGATTTTGGATCGGTGGGGCGTATTCCTTACCTGGTACCCGTTAAATGGGTAGATGGCTGGCCGGAGATGGGGGAAGGAGGAAAAGTTCCCGAACAATTAAATTTGATGGCTAATAGAAGTTTGATCCCTGGAATAGTTTCGTCCGATGAATTTTCTCGTCGCAAAGGCGACAAGTCATTACCGTTAGTTTGGCAATGGAATCATAATCCTGTTAATGGTTTGTGGTCGATGTTGGAACGAAAAGGTTACCTGCGGCTCCATACTGGCAGAGTAGACACTTCATTTTTGCTGGCGAGGAATACACTTACACAGAGAACGATCGGTCCGCAGAGTATGGCAACAATAGCGATGGATATATCTAAGATGAAGGACGGCGATATGGCTGGGCTTTCGCTTTTGCAACGCAAGTTTGGATGGGTGGGTGTGCATAGGGAAGCGGGGAAAAATCGAATAGTAATGGTGAGTGCTGAATCCGGACAACCGGTTGAAATGGCCCATGTGTCACTGGCACAACAGACCGTTTACCTGAAAATCGAATGTGACTTCACCGATAAAAAAGACCAGGGCAACTTCTTTTATAGCCTGGATGGGAAGAAATGGCTACGTATTGGGTCCACGTTGCAGATGTCTTACACGATACCTCATTTTATGGGCTACCGGTTCGGACTGTTCAATTTTGCCACACGAAATGCGGGTGGATTCACAGACTTTGATTATTTCCGGATCTCAGATAAAATCAGCAAGTGAAAATGAAGAAAAGGCTTTATCTACTTTTTGACAAATATGGGAACCGGTAGATCATCCGTTCTATAGGTTCGTGCCTTTCTTCAGCGAAGATTTGCGAACAATAAGATCAGATCGAACGATGATCGTTTTGGTAAGATTAACGTTTGCGCCGCCGCGTAGATGGTTCACCATATTGGAAGCAATAATTTCTCCCATATCTATTCCTGGGTAATCGATAGTGGTTAACATCGGTTCCACAATTTTGCCAATAGGATCGTTGTTGAAACCCACAATGGCAATATCTTCCGGTATCCGTATACCGTGGCTTCTTAACGTTTGCATGCAAACGGCGGCAGAGAAGTCATTAGTGATAAATGCGCCGTCGGGGAGGGGATCCATTTTCAATATTTCCAGGGCAGCTTCAATACCGGAATTCCCCTTGAGGTCTTTAATAAGAACCAGGCTCTCATCAACGGGAATACCCGCTTCGTTTAATGCAGCTACATATCCCTTATAACGCTGAAGGTAAACGTTACGTTTGAGTGTGGCAGTAACCAATACAATCTTTTTACAACCTTGTTGGATCAGGTGTTGTGTAGCCTGGTATCCACATTTGTAATTATCAATAATCACTTTGGTGTAATCGCTTTTTTCATCTACACGGTCGAAGAAGATTACAGGAATTCCCCGCTCCTCAAAAGGCCGAAAGTGGTCTAGCTTATCGGTTGTGAACGCAAGTGACGCAATCAGTCCGTCAACCCGCTTATGGAATAAGTTCAATGAGTTGTTGGCTTCTTTCTGGTAGCTCTCATTGGAGTGAGCGATGAGCAGGTCATAACCGGCTTCCGCAGTCACCTTTTCGATACCTGCCAATACGGAGGCGATAAAGTTACTGTTCAGCTCATGAACCAGCACGCCAATGGTGTTGGTTTTCTGGTTTCGCAAACTGCTGGCAAACGTGTTATGCCTATAGCCAAGCGCTTTGGCCACCTCCTGAATATGTTTGCGAGTATTCTTTTTAATAAGAGGGTTGTCCTTTAGTGCCCGACTTACAGTGGAAGTGGATATATTCAGCTTAGCAGCAATATCGTAAATCGTGATTTCCTTTTTACTCATTTGCTATTGAAATAATACAAGTTATGCAATCGCATACATAAAAATCGTACAATAAATGACCAAAAGCAAATAAAATTCAATCGATCGCTTTTTAACCATGGTCATCTGGGGTCGGGTATTCGGCGACTGGTTATAGTCTGCAATAGTACCGCCCAGCAACGGTTTGATTATATGTTAGCGGACCAGGCCTTATATATTTGTTATTCGGAGCTTGATACGATGCCATTGTATGCCACGGCAAAAAAGTTTTGCATTTATATCAGGGAGATATTTTTTCTAAAAAAATTGCAATCGGTTGCCAAATTTCCGAAAAAGGGACTATATTAGCCTTGCAAAACGTTTAACATGCCTGCCGTATTAAGGTCAAAAAACTATTCTCTTACTCTATTGCCCTTTTTTGCTTTTGGTTCCTTCGGGCCTTTTTCCCTGTTATTTTTTGGAAAAGAAACAGTTTCGTTTTCCTTACAACGTAAGGCAGAAAAACATTTGCAATTAATTTCTATGAAGAAGATTTAGAGCGGTTTATCCCGTTATACTAGCTTTCTTCAGGTTTTCATAAGCTTTTACCAGACTATTGAGAAAACTGCCCTCTTAGCTAAAACTTAAAAACTGCTTCTATGTATGTTTTATTAAAAAACTCGCTCCGGGCTTATTGGCCTCAACCCGCCATTCCAGGGAAAAAAATCATTGTCCGCACATTGGTCATTTGCTTTGCTTTATTTTCTATGCTGCCTGTTTTCGCACAGAACGCAATACAGGTTAGGGGAAAAGTAGTAAGCGATAATGGCCAGCCGGTAGCAAAAGCTACTGTAACGTTAAAGGGTAGTAGCACTGCTGCGGTTGCCGATGACGCGGGGAACTACACGATATCCGCGCCATCAACCGGTACGCTCGTATTTTCTGCCGTGGGCTTCGCTCCCCAGGAAATAAACATTAATAACAGGCCAACCATTGATGTAACGCTTGCCACTTTCATAATCCAAGAAGGTGAAGTGGTAGTAATCGGTTATGGTACGCAACGCAAGCGAGAAGTTTCGGGTTCTATCGTTACCGTAAAAGGGGAAACACTCAGCGAGATCAAAGCGCCAAATATTCTAAGTCAGTTACAGGGAAGGGCCGCTGGTGTTGATATCGTAAACAACAGCTCTCAGATTGGATCGGGTGGTGAAATCAGAATTCGTGGTAACCGGTCCATCACAGGTAATAATAACCCACTGATCGTAGTAGATGGAATGGCATATGGTGGTAGCTTAAATGATATCACTTCTGATAATATTGCCAGTATGGAAATATTGAAGGACGCATCTGCCACAGCGATATTTGGTTCACGAGGATCCAATGGGGTAATCATTATAACTACCAAAAGAGGTACCTCTCAAAAAGCGGTCACTACATACAATGGATATGTAGCCATCATTAAACCCCAGGACACCTGGAGAATATTTAACGGCACTGAATATGCTAAATTCAAAGAAGATGCCCGTCAGGGACAACCGGGGTTTCTTACCAATCCAAATATTACCAGTCCTTATCAACTCACTGCTATTGAAAATACCAACCTTGCTGAAGGTGTAAGTACCGATTGGCAGGATTTGTTATTGACTACCGGTGTACGAACAGGACATGACCTTGGCATACGTGGTGGTAGCGACAAAACACAATTTTACTTTGGTGCCGGTTATTTTCGTGAAACAGGCATTATCCCCGATCAGGAACTGAATCGATTTACGTTTAACATTAATCTGGATCACAAAATTTCCGAGCGTATAAAAGTTGGATTTAATAGCTTCAATACCATGGTACGATCGAATCGTCTCGGAACAAGCGCATTTGGATCAGGTACCCGCCTGGGGCCTTTGTACAAGCCATATAATCCAGACGGCTCAATCAACATGTTACCCGCCATTCAGCAAGGGGTGGATCAAAACCAGATAAACCCGCTTACTTCGATTGGTAACGATGAACTCATAAAAGGCTTTCAGCGCCGGTTTCAGTTCCAGCATAATTTTTATGCCGAATGGAAAATTATTAAAGAATTAAAATTCAAAACCACGGCGGGTTATGGATGGTCTCAAACTCAAAACAGCAATTATACCGGACCAAATACGGTGTTTAATACCAATGCCACTACAGCCGGATCAAATTTAAGCCAGTCGAATTCCGAAGGTTGGCAGTATACTATTAATAACTCACTTGAGTTTACAAATACATACGGTAAACACAGGGTACAAGTCCAGGCATTGCAGGAGGTTCAAAAAAATCATTTCCAGGCTCAGCAATTCAATGGTCAGGGTGTGCCCGCTGATTATATCCAGGATTATAACTGGCAGCTAGTAAACACAGTCACTCCGCAGGCTGGTAATTACAGCGAATCTGCATTGATTGGTTATATGGGAAGGGCGATCTGGGCTTTTGATGAAAAATATTCTTTAACGGCAACCATCAGAACAGATGGTGCTTCGGTTCTTGCAGAAGGCAATCAATGGGTTACTTACCCCGCGATTTCAGCCGGATGGAATATCGATCGCGAAAACTTTATGCAGAACATGGATTTCATCGACGCGTTGAAGTTGAGAGTAGGCTGGGGAATTAGTTCCAATGCTGGTATCGGACCTTACACCACGTTGGGCAGCCTTGCCAATAATTTTTACAATTTCGGATCCGGTTCTACAGTTGGTGTGAATTACGCAAATGGCTACCTTCTTAATACAAGTCCGAATCCCAACCTCACTTGGGAAAAAACAGCAGGCTTTAACGTAGGTATCGACTTTGCATTTTTCAAAAACCGTCTTTCCGGTTCGATTGAGTATTATAATAACAAAACCACCGACATTCTTTTAAATAAACAATTGCCAAGAAGTAATGGTACTAACTCCATCCTGGACAATGCCGGAGAAACAACTTCTAACGGTATGGAGTTTACAATTAACAGTGTGAACGTAAAAACCCCCGGAGGATTTGTATGGCGGACAGATTTCAACCTGTTTTTCAACAGAGAGAAAATAACAGCGCTGCAGTTAGGCCTGCAACAAGATTTGGTGAATGGTTGGTTTGTGGGTCATCCTATAACAGTGATTTTTGATTATAAGAAAGAAGGTATCTGGCAAGCTTCAGAAGCGACTCAAGCTGCCGTCTATGGTTCTGCGCCGGGAGATATTAAGATCCAGGACGTAGGAAAAGACAACGTGATTAATGCAGCCGACAGACAGATCATTGGTAATTTCCAGCCCGATTTTGTGGCGGGCATGACCAACAACTTTGCTTATAAAAACTTTGATTTGAATGTTGTGATGTTTGGCCGATTTGGTCAAACCGTAGTAGCAACCTATTTATCAGCTGATGGTAGTGCCGCCGGTTATCCGTTCTTCCTGAATAGCCGCGTCAACCAATTAAAAGTAGATTACTGGACGCCTACAAATCCTACCAATGCATTCCCGCAACCGGATGCTAGTAAGGATAATCTTTTGTACACTTCCACACTCACTTACCAGGACGGTTCTTTTATCAAAATCAGAGCCATCGACTTCGGTTATACATTACCAGACAAGTGGATGAGCAAGGCAGGAATTCAATCCCTACGGACATATGTTTCGGTACAAAATCCATTTATACTCTGGTCGCCGCTCGTTAGCGACAATTTAGGCCTCGATCCAGAAGGAAATGTTACTGGAAACAATATTGCCGCTGGAACACAAGGTGGAGGTGCTACTGCTGTACCAGGACGTGCAGTATTGGTGAATATGGGCATTCCACCCACCCGCCAATTTGTTTTTGGAGTAAATCTGAGGTTTTAAACGATTAAATTAATTGCTATGCGTGTAAAATATTTAACTTCCTTACTACTTTTCGCCACAACAATTTGTTGTTTTAGTGGATGTAAAAAATTACTTGAAGAACAGCCGAGAACCAGTTTTGACCCAACCTTTTTTACGACTACGGACGGGATTCAAGGTGGTATAGCCGGCGTATATGCATCTTTCCGTGGGCAATGGGCTACCCAGATATGGACACAGCTCTATAATACCGGTACCGACGAAGGCATAGGTGCGGCAGTGAAAGATGTTCTACACTGGTCCACTTATAATAATGCTGTAATTAAGAGTAATACCAACAACTACGAAGGTTTTTGGAACACCCTCTTTATCGATATAAATACAGTAAACGGGGTGCTTGAATATGGAGTAGATGCCAATATTCCTGCTGCTACTAAAACTCAGTTGCTGGCGCAGGCCAAGTTCCTTCGCGGGTTCTGTTATTTTTATCTCGTAACTACTTTTGGTGAGGTTCCGCTGCATACCACCTTTAATACAACAGCTTCTACTGCCGATCAACCTTCCACGTATGCTGAGTTGTACGCACAGATAATTCAGGATTTCACTGAGGCTGCCGCCGACTTACCCAATACACCTGCTCCTGGTTTAGGAAAACCTGCTTATAAAGCAACAGCGCTTTACTTACTTTCGAAAACCTATCTGTGGAGAGGTTGGTCCACTGCAGCACAAGCCAATGACTTTAAACAAGCCTACGATATTGCGAAAGGAATTATCGATAATAAAGCTACTTACGGTTTAAACCTCCTGCCTTTTTATGGAAACGTTTTCCGTGAGGGTAATGAATATGGGTCAGAGGTATTGATGGTAATCGATCATACCAAAGATCTGAAATTCGGTCAAAACTCAGCTCCGGGTTCCGGAGCAACAAATGGCGCTGAAAACAAATCCAATTTCTTCTGGCGCCCGAATTACCCTAACGTAACAGCGAATTATCCTGCGGCGGGTGGTTCCAATTTGTGTGTGCGAGATATTAATAACGGTCGTCCTTTCCAACGGATCCGGCCAAATACTAAATACGTAATGGATGTAGCTTTCGCCAACAGAGCAACAGACGCCCGTTATGATGGAACCTTTCAAACTGTATTCCTTTCTAACAGTTCGTCCATGTCGGCCGTTGGATCAACAGGTGCAACAACCCCAAGAGGCACTCTCATCAATGGACGTGATACGGCGATTTGGTTTCTCGACAGGTTAGCAACTCCTGCCGAAAGAGCTGCATTCAAAGGAGTGATTTTTGAACCAGATCACCTGCCGGGTGTAACGGTTCCGTATACGCTTAGCTACTATCCGAACCTTAGAAAATTCAACGATTCAACCCGTGCGGATCAGAACGACTATTCCGATAGACCCTATATTCTTTTCCGCTTTGCTGATGTGTACCTGATAGCAGCCGAAGCTGCAGCCAAAGGTGGAGCCACTAATCAGGATGCGGCCGACCTGATAAATGTATTGCGAACTCGTGCCGCGTTGAAAGCGAACCAAACACCCGCACAATATGCTGCCGCGGTTACGGCCCAGCAGGTAACGGCTGGTCAGATTACAATCGATTTCATTCTCGATGAACGAAGCCGCGAATTGTTTGCAGAAGATTGTCGCTGGTGGGATCTATCCCGCACTAAGAAACTTGTGGATAGGGTGAAATTATACAATGATGAGGCAAAAGCTGGAGTTCAAGATTTTAATATGCTAAGACCCATTCCTCAATCCCAAATAGATCTGGTGACAGAAGGTCCTAAATATCCGCAGAATCCTGGATACCAATAAAAGTATACAGCGCTCAGCGGAGTTTTGAGTGGCATATTTCAAAACCGGGGAATACAATCTGCATTCCTCGGTTTTCATTTATATTTAACCTTAGACTCATCGTAGGTCTCAAATGGATTAATGTGTTGGTATGAAAAACGTCGGTGCCTTTATTATTTTTTTGATAGTAATGTTTAGTTGTTCTGATGCCGGTGAAAAACCTGTAAAAGAACAGGGGGCATATTCATCTAATGTAGCCTATCAATGGAGTAAAATCGCTCTCGAAGCAACAGCTAATGATACAGAGAGATTCCGTCCCCGTCCTACGGTAACTTCCCGCATGCTGGGTCTTACCTGGACAGCAGTTTTTGATGCATGGTCAAGATTTGATTCAAAAGCCATTCCGGTTTACTTGAAGGATGTAGAGAGAGTTCCCGTACATCAACAAACGGACAGGAATAAGGAAATTGCAGTTAGCTATGCGGCTTACCGTTCCATGCAGGTATACTTCTTTTCCGATTCGCTAATGCTTCGAAACAAAATGAAATCATTTGGATTGGATCCGGATAATCAATCTTTAGACCCTACCACCCCTGAAGGTATCGGAAACCTGGCTGCTAAGACAGTTCTGCAAGCAAGAATTAACGATGGCTCGAATCAGGATGGGGCAATGGCTGGTTCAAACGGTAAGGCATATGCGGATTATACCAATTACTCCCCTTTAAATTCGGCAGATAACTTAATTGATCTCGCCCATTGGCAACCGAAATATTTTTCGGACGGGAACGGCGGGAAATTTGCTCCCGGATGCTTAACACCGCAATGGGGACGAGTGAAACCGCTTCTGTTAGATTCTGCCAATCAATTCAGGTGTATACCTCCACCTGCGTTGGGATCGGAACAGTTGCTTAACGAATTGAAAGAAGTAGTAGAGCTTCAGGGTAAACTGACGAACGAACAAAAAGCCCTGATTGAATTTATGCGCGATGGTCCGAAATCTGTACAACAGGCAGGCCATTGGTTAATCTTTGCGCAAGACGTGTCGCAACGTGATCATCACACCCTTGATCAGGATGTAAAACTTTATTTTCTTGTAGAAGCGGCAGCCATGGACGCTTTTATCGCCTGCTGGGATACAAAAATGACTTACGATTTTGCGCGACCCTATTCGTTGATTCATCATTACTATAAAAACAAAAAGATAGTGGGTTGGGCTGGCCCTGATGCTGGAATGAAAGAAATGCCCGGACACGAATGGAGGCCATACTCTCCCGAAACGTTTCTCTGTCCCCCTTTCCCCAGTTATATTTCTGGACACAGTACCGTAAGTGGCG
This sequence comes from Chitinophagaceae bacterium, assembly GCA_965279015.1. Lineage (GTDB taxonomy): Bacteria > Bacteroidota > Bacteroidia > Chitinophagales > Chitinophagaceae > Endoryza. Next base: position 5,069,898 of record OZ257130.1, on the reverse strand, counting down.
CTTGCGCAGAAGTATTAAAATTATTTACTGGCAGCGACAGCTTTGGCCTGGAGGTAAAACGCCGGCCTGGTGAAATGACCGAGCCCGGTCATATCGGGGAGGAACTTACTTTAAAATTCCCCACATTTACAGAAACAGCTGAGATGGCTGGTATATCACGGGTTTTAGGGGGATATCATATCCAGTGCGAAAACCTGGAAGGCCTGAAACTCGGTAGAAGTATCGCTACTGCAGTTTGGAAGAAATATCTTAATTATACAGGGCAATAATTGGTTTAACACCGTACAAAAAATTTTTATGAACGTAATCAGGAATTCGCTGGGGTATACCCGTTTCCTCCTTATCATATTGGTATTAGCTTTTTTTGTATCCTGCCGGGATACCAGCGATAAGACTGAAGACGGCAAGGTGGCCATCAGTCCCATATTCAAAAAAATCGACCCATCTCAAAGTGGAATTCTATTCTCCAACAATGTGGAAGAAAATTATCAACGAAATTATTTTGACACGTTTGCTTATGTATACAACGGTGCAGGAGTTGCAACGGGAGATATTAACAATGATGGGTTGATGGATATTTATTTTACCGGCAATGAGGTTTCCAATAAATTATACCTGAACATGGGTGGAATGAAATTCAAAGACATTACTGAGTCGGCAGGCGTTGGTGGTGGTGCCGGTTGGGACAATGGGGTCACCTTTATTGATATCAACAGCGATGGCTGGCTCGATATTTACGTATGCCGGGGAGGTTTCCGGGACACTGATGCCCAGAGAAGAAATCTATTGTTTATTAATAATGGCAAGCTGGGTTTTAGTGAGGAAGCTAAGAAATACGGTCTTGATGACGACGGATATTCCATTCATGCCGCCTTTTTCGACATGGATAACGACAATGACCTGGACATGTACCTCACCGCCAGACCCGATTCGTTCTATCTCGGATTATCACGAATGGTATCGGGAAAAAGAAACCCGCCGGATAAATGTCGTGATAAATTGTTCAGGAATGACAATGGACGATTTACAGAAATTGGTAAAAAGGCGGGCATTACTCTTAATTTCGGTTATGCACTGGCAGTAGTAACAGCGGATCTTAATAACGATGGCTATCAGGATATTTTTGTATCAAACGATTACGCAGATAATGATTATATCTATATTAATCAACGCAACGGAACCTTTAAAGATGAAGTGAAAAACATGACCAATCATCTCTCTCTTTTTTCGATGGGAGCCGATATCGCAGATTTGAATAATGATGGATTCGAGGATATTTTGGTTATGGAGATGTTACCCGAAAATTATAAACGTTCCAAAGTGTCTATGCCGCGCATGGATGTGCAGGGATTTTGGGCGATAGTGGATAGCGGGTTTCATAAGCAGTATATGCACAACGTACTTCACCTGAATCATGGCAATGGCTATTTCAGTGACGTTTCTCAAATGGCCGGTATTTCAAAAACGGAATGGAGCTGGGCCACACTTGCTTCTGATTTCGATAACGACGGCGACCGCGACATATTCGTGGCCAACGGTTACCGGCGCGATTTGTTTGACGGAGACTTACAGCAAAAGCAGGAGACCTGGATTCGTGCAAACATGAACAAATATCAATCATCAGAGGAGATGTTTGATAAAGGATTTAAGGAGTTCCTGCAGATTTATGATCCGATAAAAGTGAGAAATTATCTTTTCAGGAATAATGGTGAACTCAAATTTGAGAATGTATCGGAAGCCTGGGGATTTAAAGACAGTACCTTTTCGAATGGTGCGGCAGTTGCAGATTTTGATAACGACGGTGACCTTGATATGGTAATCAACAACCTCGATGGCACGTCGGATCTGTATGAGAACGATGCTGAAACCAAAAACAATTACCTCCGCGTAAACCTGCAGGGCCCAGATGGTAACAGGGATGGAATTGGCGCAAGGGTATCGCTTTTTTATGAAGGAAGGCTCCAGCAATTCTTTCAACAGAAAACGGTACGCGGGTATCTTTCTTCCAATGAGCCTGTCATTCATTTTGGTATTGGATCAGGCACTAAAGTGGATAGTGTAGTAGTGGTTTGGCCCGATCTAAAATCGTCTACTTTAAGATCCGTAAATGGAAACCAGGTGGTAAAAGCCGATTACAAGGATGCTGTATCAGGAAGTGATTATTCGACGAAATACACACCGTTGTTTGCCGAACAAACACAACAACTGTTAACTACGCCTTTCCTGCACAAGGAAAACAAAGTGGATGAATACAAAGATCAGGTGTTACTACCCCACGAGTTTTCAAGAAGTGGTCCTTTTATAGCTACGGGCGATGTAAATGCGGATGGGCAGGAGGATTTTTTTGTAGGAGGAGCGAAGGGACAGGCAGGCGCACTTTATTTCCAGCAAAATGGCAAGTTTAACAAACAGTCTGTCGGATTATTTGAAGCCGACAAAGCATACGAAGACATGGGAACAATTTTCTTTGATGCCGACGGCGATAAAGATCTCGATCTCTATGTGGTGAGCGGAGGCAGCGAGTATGATGAAAATAATATATTCTACCAGGACAGGCTTTATATCAATGATGGAAGGGGAAATTTCTCGAGGGGAGAACTACCAGTTACGGCCAGCAGTGGCTCCTGTGTAGCGGTGTACGACTTCGACGCTGATGGCGATTTGGATATATTCCGCGGGGGAGAAATCCTCGCTCATAAATACCCGTATTCGCCCAGGAGTTATTTGATGGTAAATGAAAAGGGTAAGTATTTAGATAAGACCAGCAGTGTTGCGCCACTACTTCAACAAGCCGGCATGGTAAAATCGGCCGTATGGGCGGATGTGAATGGCGACAAAAAAGCAGAACTGATTATTACAGGCGAGTGGATGCCCATCCGGATATTTGAAACAGCTTCGGGTCAGTTAAAAGAAGTTTCTTCAAGTTATGGATTGCAGCACACCGAAGGCTGGTGGAACAAATTATTGGTGGACGATATTGACGGTGATGGTGATATGGACATGGTAGCAGGAAATTTAGGAGAGAACTATAAGTTTCAGGCAAGTAATGAAAAACCGTTTGAAGTATATGCGGCAGATTTTGACGGGAATGGCACCAATGATATTTTCCTGGCGAAGCACCTGAACGATATAACAGTACCGATCAGGGGTCGTGAATGTACTTCACAGCAATGCCCGATGATAGCACAGAAATTCCCTACTTTTTTGTCATTTGCCGAAACTGATCTGAAAGGAATTCTGGGTGAGCAGGAATTGAAAACAGCACTTCATTACAGCGCCCACCATTTTTCCACTGTAGTTTTTGAAAACAACAACGGAAAATTCGTGGCGAAGAAATTGCCATTGGAAGCTCAACTTTCTACGGTTAATGGAATCATCGTAAAAGATTTTGATGGTGATGGTAAGAAAGATATGCTATTGGCCGGCAATAAATTTGACGTAGAAGTAGAGACAACCCCAGCAGACGCATCGGTTGGCGTATTTCTGAAAGGCTTGGGAAATATGCAATTCAAAAGTTATAAACCAATGGAGAGCGGATTCTTCGCCCCTTATAATGTTAAAGATATTGCACCGGTAAACTGGAACGGTGGCTGGGCCATCCTGATGAGTTCCAATAACGACCAATTGCGGGTATTTGCAGCCAAACCAAAATAAATGAACAAGGTGATGTTACGTTCAGGAATAATGCGGAGGCATGAATTGTGCCTGGCGATTAGTTTGGTTATGTTGCTTGTATTGAACGCTTGCAAAGACTCAAAAAAAATTAAGGAAAACCGTTTGTCGAATGCAGCGAGCCCATACTTACGCGAACATGCAGATAACCCTGTTAAATGGTATCAATGGGGCGACGAGGCATTAAGCAAAGCACAGGCAGAAGACAAGCCCTTGTTAATAAGTATTGGCTATGCTTCCTGTCACTGGTGCCATGTGATGGAAAGGGAAAGTTTTATGGATACGGCGGTTGCCAGGATCATGAACGAACAATTTGTGCCCATTAAAGTAGATCGCGAAGAAAGGCCGGATATTGATAATATTTACATGCATGCCTGCCAGTTATTAAATAATGGAGAAGCTGGATGGCCACTTAACGCTTTCGCTTTGCCCGATGGTAAACCATTTTATGCAGGCACCTATTATTCGAAGGAAAACTGGATAAAATTGTTGACACAAATTTCGGACAACTACCGGCTCCATAAAAACAAAGTGGTATTACAGGCCAATGCGCTTACGTTCGGAATGGTTGATAATGATAGTTTGTTGTTGCATATGGAACCACAGGCAACCCATAGGAACGACTCAAAGTATCATTCAGCTTTTGAAAAATCGTATCAGCAGATCGACATTATCAATGGTGGTTCGATCGGGAATCCAAAATTCCCTAATCCTTCATTTTGGGAATTCTTTCTTCAGTATTATTATTTTACGAAAGAAAAAAAGGCGCTGGACGCCACCATCAATACGCTCGGCAAAATGGCATCGGGTGCACTGTACGATCAAATCAGTGGTGGTTTTTCGAGATATGCCACCGATAGTTTATGGCAACTGCCACACTTCGAGAAAATGCTTTGCGACAATGCTCAACTTGTTAGTTTGTACGCTCATGCCTACCAGTTAACTGGTAAGGAGGAATTCAAAAGAATTGCTGAGGAAACGATTGGCTACCTGGAGGCAGAACTCGGCGCTCCGGGGGGCGGGTTCTATAGCTCAATGAACGCAGAGTCTGAAGATGGGGAAGGTGATTATTATTCCTGGAGCGTTGCACAAATCAGTACGGTGTTGGGAGCTGAGACCGGGAAAATCGTAAGCCAATTTTTTAATATAACGGAAAAAGGTAACTGGAAAAACGGGATGAACCTATTGTTTGTAACGCAAAACACCGCATCATTTGCAAAGCAACATCAGCTGAAAGAAGAGCAATTTCTGAAATTGCTGGAAGAGTCTAAAGTTAAAATGGCCGCGAAAAGAAGTGAACGTCGTAAACCGACAATTGACACCAAAATACTCACCTCATGGAACGCTCTTTTAATTAGAGCCTACGCGGATGCATACACCGCTTTTCAGTCGGATGTTTTTTTACAGAAAGCCAATTCGCTGGCAAAATTCATAGAGAAAAATATGCTTAGGGAGAACGGTCAATTATGGAGAGTTCAGAGCCGGGGAAAGCTATCGGTTGACGCTTTTCTTGATGACTATGCATTTTTGGCAAAAGCTTATATCCGACTCTATGAGGTGTCGTTTGATACCCATTGGGTAATGCTTGCCGAGAAACTAATCGCCTATGCACTCAAGAATTTTTACGATCAACCTAAAGGCATATTTTATTTCACGTCGGTGAGTTCGGATAATTTAGCTGTTCGCAAGGTGGAATTGTTTAGTAATGTTCTTCCTTCACCCAATGCTGTAATGGGAGAAAATTTGATCAGTTTAAGCATCTTGCTTGATAAGAATGAATACGCGGAAATAAGCCGGCGATTGTTGACGCGCCGTCTCGAAAAACTGGAGGAGATTGTACCTTACTCGAGCCAGTGGGGATACCTGGTGGGGTTAAACTCTTATGGTTATAACGAAGTCGTAATAATGGGTAAGGATGCGGTTAACCGAAACCGGGAACTGCAACAGCACTATTTACCCGCATGCACCTTTATGGGTGGTACGGAAGAAAACCTGCCGCTGCTGGAAAATAAATTACCGGCAGTTGGTACCTTAATATATGTATGTACCAATAAAACCTGCAAAATGCCTGTTGAAGACGTGGCCCGGGCACTTGAACAGTTAAAAAAACTAAAGCGTTGATGAACTGGAAAATGTACCCTGTCTTGTGCTGAATATTTTTTTTGGAAGCAAAATCCTTAACTAACAGGTTTTATCGTTGAAACCTAATTTAATGCTATGTCCTTTCGTCAATTAGCTTTCGGTTAGTTGTCTCATCTGTTTTTCTCAACATAAGCTCAAAATTGCAATGAATACAATAATCGTAACTATGAAATTGATCTGTGTCATGACTTATTTTTATTGCGATTGGGATTCTAATAATAAAATCATCAATGGCGATATTTAGTTTCGCCGTTTTGCTGTCTATAGCCGGATGAACATTTTCTTTCCGGCCATTTTATCTTTACGGATATTTACAGGACTGTTTAATTAATCTTGAAACGGAAAGGAGTGTTCATGCTTCGCGTTTATCTTTATATATTATTATTCTTGTTTTGTTACCAATCAAAAGGACAATCTATTGCCGGTGTATTGATAACAGAAGTAGATAGTGGCTGGGCCAGTAACTCCATTAACACGATAGTATTCAGAAAAAATTCATTGGTTAGTTATAAGGATACACAGTTCGTTTCTTTTTATGACAAGGAAGCTTATGTAGTACTTGGTAAAAGAAAACATGGAACTAAACAATGGGAATTAAAACGCACCCCTTACAAAGGCAATACCGCTGATGCGCACAATAGCATCAGTATAATGGTGGATGGAGATGGATACCTGCATCTCGCATGGGATCATCATAACAATCCGCTCCGTTATTGCAGGAGTATAAAACCTGGATCACTAGAGATGACGGAAAAAATGTCAATGACTGGTAACATAGAAAGAAGTGTAAGTTATCCAGAGTTCTATAAAATGCCGGATGGTAATTTATTGTTCTTATACCGGGATGGTGGTTCAGGCAGAGGTAATCTCGTCATTAATAAATACAATAAAGCCACGAAACAGTGGACCCGGCTTCATAGCAATTTAATTGATGGGGAAGGTCAACGAAATGCCTACTGGCAGGTTTGTTCAGATAGCAAAGGAACTATTCATATTTCATGGGTGTGGCGAGAAAGCCCGGATGTAGCAAGCAACCACGATATATGTTATGCCCGGTCCAAAGATGGAGGCACAACCTGGGATAAGTCGAGCGGAGAAAAATATCTGTTACCTATAACAGCTAACAATGCGGAATATGCTTTAAGAATTCCGCAAAAAAGCGAACTCATTAATCAAACTTCCATGTTCGCGGATGCGCAAGGCAATCCTTATATAGCAAACTATTGGTGCGATACCGGATCAACGGTACCTCAATATCATCTTGTTTATCTATTGAATAAGCAATGGCAGGTTCAGAATCTTGGTTTTCGTAAAACGGCTTTTAGTTTAAGCGGACAAGGAACCAAAAGTATCCCTATTTCACGACCACAACTTGTAGTAAGCAATTCAGGAAAAAAGATTTCGGTGGCGATGCTGTTCCGGGATGCTGAAAGAGATAATAAAGTTTCAGTGGCATTGAGTAAGAATCTTCTTGATAAAAAATGGGTACTCCATGACCTAACCACAAATTCTGTAGGTTCCTGGGAACCCTCTTACGATACAGAATTATGGGATCAGAAGGGAAGGTTAAATATATTCGTACAACATACAGAACAAGCTGATGGTGAAGGTAAATCCAATTTTCCCGCGCAGATGGTTAAAGTACTCGAATGGAAACCTCCATTTTAGAATGAAGGAATAATGTTCTTGATTAGATTTAAAATTTATCTATCAAACCTGCCATGAAACTTACTTTAGTGAACATCTGATTGAATTATAGGAATGTTGAATTTTATTTTGCTGACAACCACCCTTAAATTTTCGCCTAGCCTCGGTTCGACCCCGGCGATAGCCGGGTTGCGAAGCAAAGTAGCGGGCGCAGCGAATAATTTAAGGGTGACGGCCCCCCGGCCTGAGGGGAAATGATCAAATTAAATGCTATCACTAAATAGTAAAGAAATAAAAATATTAATTAACTCATGAGAATATCTTTTCTATTTATTCTACTAATAGCATGCGGTCATAAATTAAGTAAAACAGATCAGGATAAAGATGGTTACAAACTGGTATGGTCCGATGAGTTTAACCAAAATGGCATCCCCGATACTGCAAACTGGGGATACGAAGAAGGTTTTGTAAGGAATGAAGAATTACAATGGTATCAACGTGAGAATGCCCGTTGCGAAAACGGGAATCTCATCATCGAAGCAAAAAAAGAAGAAAAACCCAATCCACGTTATCAAGCCGGCAATAACGATTGGAGACGGAAAAGAGAAATGATAAATTATACTTCTTCTTGCTTAATTACAAGGAACAAGCATAGCTTTTTGTATGGAAGATTTGTAATGCGTGCACGCATTGATATCAGTAAAGGTATGTGGCCAGCCTGGTGGACACTGGGAGTTGATAAACGCTGGCCCGCCAACGGAGAGATCGATATAATGGAATATTACAGCGGGAAGTTATTAGCAAATATTGCCTGTTTGGGAAAAAATCGTAATGCCCAATGGTTCAGCAATACCTTTAACATCGATTCTATGGGAGGCACCTCATGGTCAGCGAAATTTCATGTATGGCGCATGGACTGGACAAATAATAATATCGAATTATACCTCGATGATCAGCTACTGAATAGGGTGAACGTTGATTCAGCAGTTAATAAGGATGGAAGCGGGTTTAACCCCTTTCGACAAAAACATTACATATTACTCGACTTCGCAATTGGTGGTATGAATGGAGGGGATCCTTCCAATACGTCCTTTCCGCGTTTGTTTGAAGTGGACTATGTACGGGTGTATCAGAAAAATAATGAATGATATAATAAAACGGTTAAAATGAAAACAATGGATTCAAAAAACAAATTCTCTTCCGGTATAAGCAAAATAGCTGCAATTATTTTTTGTTGTTTTTCAGCAATTCATTTATATGCACAAATTGGTCCAACGGATCGGCAGCTTTGGTTGCAATACATGGATAAAATGGCGAGACCCGTGTTATTGAATCTCGCGGAGGACAAGCTGAAAGAAAAAATGCCTGTTGAATTAGCGACCAATCCAGATAATGCAGCTAGCAGAACGGCTGTATCTTATCTCGAAGCATTCGGCAGAACGCTCAGTGGAATTGGTCCGTGGTTGAATCTCGAAGGAGGTTCTCCAGAAGAAATAAAGTTGCGGAATCAATATCGTCAATGGACCCTGAAGGCAACCGCCAATGCAGTAAATCCAAAGTCGAAAGATTATATGAAGTGGAACGGCGGACAGCCGTTAGTGGATGCATCTTTTGTAGCACTGGGATTGGTTCGGTGCCCCTGGCTCTGGCAAAATTTGGATGCGACAGTTAAGGAACAAGTGATCACTGCATTTAAAGCAACCAGGGCAACTATTCCTTCATATTCCAATTGGGTTTTATTTACAGGTATGATTGAAGCTTTCTTTTGCAAGTATGGTTATGAGTTCGATGCGGTACGGGTTGATTTTGCGGTGCGTCAATTCGCCAATCATTGGTATGTAGGTGATGGTCTTTTTTCGGATGGAATGAATTTTCATATGGACTATTACAACAGCATCGTGATACATCCATACCTGGCCACTATTGTTGATGTGGTGAATAGTAAAAACAAAACGTATCAATGGTATATTTCTAAACTTGATAAGATCAATAAGAGATATGCGGAAATCCAGGAAAGAAATATCAATACCGATGGGAGTTACCCGGTTATTGGCCGTTCCATTGCTTATCGCGGAGGTGTGTTTCATCATCTCGCCGATATCGGTATGAGAAAGCAATTGCCTGCTTCATTAAAGCCTGCACAGGTTCGTGGCGCGCTTACGGCGGTGATAAAAAAAACAATGGATGCCCCAGGTACTTATAATAGTCAGGGATGGCTCGCGTTGGGTTTATATGGTTCGCAACCAGCGATAGCTGATTATTATATTAACACCGGAAGTTTGTATCTCTGCTCGAATATTTTTTTACCCTTGGGTTTACCCGAAACAGATGAGTTTTGGTCATCTCCTCCGGAACCATGGACCGCTGTAAAAGTATGGAGCGGGAAAAATGTGCCGGCGGATCACGCGGTGGATTTGCAGTGAAATGGAGAAGTAAAGAATTAGAGAAAAAAATAAGTAAAGAATTAATAATGACTGATAACTACCAACTTCTTTATTCCTTATTCAGCATTCTTTACTTCTTTACTTCCTTACTTCTCTACTTCTTTACTTCTCTTATCCATACAGCCTGTCCCCCAGAAGCAACCAATTTTGCATCCAGCACCGTAGTGGAGTTAACTTTAATTCTTTTGATTGAAATCTTAGTCCGAACTGTTGAAAGGGAATCATCATAATAAATACTCGCTTCATATTTTTTGCCGGGTGTTAGAAATCTCAAGGGAATTTTTAAGTTGCGTGCATCATTGTTAGTGATGGTGCCAACAAACCATTCTTCCCCTTTCCGCCTGGCAACAGTTATATATTTTGCTATTTCTCCATCCAACACTTTGGTATCATCCCATACAGTAGAAATCTTATCGAAGTATTCAAGCTCGGGTTCATCCTGTGAGTCAGACGGAGCATCGTACCAATACATAAACTGCAAGGGACTATAATAAATAGTTGACAATGCTAACTGATGTCCCGAAGTGGTTTTCAGTTTCCGGGGTGCTTGTGATTTTAGTAAACTGGGTTTTAATTCGGGCCGGTGATAATAGCATATTGTATAATCAGCGGCTCCCGCGATAAAACGGGTAAATGGAAGAGTGGTGTTATTCGTAGCATCGGGCATTTCTTCGTTGCCATGTACTCCTTCCTGTGTCATTAAATTAGGATAGGTACGACTAAAGCCGGTGGGTCTATACTCATCATGGATATCAACCATCAATTGGTATTGCGCGCATTTTTTTACTGCTTCATGTAACCAGGCGGTCCACTTGTGCGAACCCACTTCTACAAAGCCAAATTTAATCCCTTTCACACCCCATTTTTGATATAAAGGAAGAAGTACATCCAATTGCTTATATAATGCAATTTGATTTACATACAGAAATACACCAATGCCTTTATTAGTAGCGTAACGGATAACTTCCTGCAGTTCCAAATCGCTATTGGGATTTCGACGGGGATCAACATTTACTTTTGTTGCATCCGATGAATCAGCATATTCATATCCATACCAGCCAGCATCAAAATGGATATACTGCAAATGACGCTTTACGGCAAAATCAATTAGTTCTTTCGAGCCTTTCATTGAAAGGGTGATTTCACGCATCACTTTTCCCGGCTTAATCCATGATACATCATCTATTTTGCACGGAGGGTTCAGGTTCAGTAAGAGATCATTATTTGCCAACAACTGTGTAGGCTTTGCTGCTACCATTACAACTCTCCAGGGAGTAGCATATGGAGTAACAAAATCAACCTTATCATATATAGCGCAAATGATGGTATTCAGTTTTGTTGGATGGAGCGTGAATTTTGTACGTGAGTAGTTCACCATTTGGGCTTCGGCCATACATGCATATATACCATTCGGTAGTTCTAATACCAGGGGGCGCTCGCTTTGATCTTTCCAACCCTTCAAAGGAACTAATTGATAAGTGGATTGTGCCCTGTGCGTGTACCATGCTTTAGTACCCTCCGGCATGGTAAATGCTGTCATTTCTTTTTGGATATTTATATTCGTTCCATCTTGCGGATCTTCAGGAAAAAAATACCTGAAAGCAATGCCTTCATTATAGGCTCTTACCTGGATTTGTAATTTTTGACTTTCATTATTTTTTTGAAATAAGGTGATGGTCTTTGCTTCGAAATGATCCCGCACCGAATTAAGTTCTCCATAAACAGGTTTCCAAACCTCATCCTTTTTTGAAGTCGTCACAGTTGAAAATGCCAATCCTTTTTCCCAACCATTCAATCCCATTGCCGAGGAAAGCACGATAGGGCGCTGCTGGTAAGAGATTGAATAAACCGGAGCCCCCTCTTTTGATAAAGTAAACGAGAATGCCAGCTTTTTATCAGGAGATATAAGTTTTTCCGTTCGCTGTGCATTTAATAATGATACACTTAGGATAATACAAGTGAGGGATAATATGATTCTTGACACGCTCTTTTTTTTAGAATTACAATATACTATTTTCGTTTTTTAAGAAGAGCTGCGTGCTAGATATTGGCAGATTATTTGATTTTAATTCCTTTATGCTCATCAAACTCCATTTCTGTTATTATTCCGTTTGAGTTTTCAACAAAACGAATAGAAGACCAATAAGGACGCAATATAAATTCTTTGAAATTTTTATCTCCTTTGTCGATTGGTATAAACCCACCCCAGGGGGTAAATAAATAACCATTTTCAACTCTCACCGACAAAGCAAAATTTGGCTGATAAAATTTTTCATCAAATTTATAGGTGCCCACCAGCTTTTTCGCGAACGATTCATTCAATTTGGTTTTGCTCAATTTCAACGGTTCGTATTTTTCCCCCAATACTTCCGCGGCAATTAGCATTCCCATTGCGGTAGGTACAGAAATATAATTGTTCGACAACACCACTACTACCATTTTTTCTTTTGGGTAGATAGCAAAATCGGATGAATAACCCGGAAACCTGCCATTCATTAGTAGTCTATCCCTATTAAGGTGAGGTTTCAAAAACCATCCAAAGCCCTCCTGGTCGCCATTGTCTGTGAACATTGTTTCCCAGGATTTTTTACTTACTAATTTATTTTTTAATAGGGCTTGTGCAAACAAATCTAAATCGTAAACGGTAGAATATATAGATGCATGTCCCGTCTTTGATGATGGATTGAGCTGAAATGCAGACTCAACATCAAACAACCCTTTTGGCGCATATCCCTTTGCTAAGAATGGAATGATATTCTTATCATCCTGGTAATGCCCGGTATTTTTCATGGCCAATGGTTCAAATATGGATTGTTGGAGATAAGCACCAAATGTTTTTCCCGAAACCATTTCAATAATCCGGGCCAATAAAATGTATTCCGACTTTCCATGATTAAATTTGGAACCAGGTGAAAAAATTAAACTTTCCTTTTCAAAAATCTTTATCAGGCTACTGGGAGTTTGAGCGAATCGGGTCATGCTATCATAATTCACCCCGCGGATTCTGTCAATAGCAGGAATGCCCGATCGCTGAGCTAACATATGGCGTAAGGTAATACCGGACCATATCTTATTAGCCGGGAAATATTTAGTAAGGGGATCATCAATCGATAACTTACCCTCCTCCTGAAGCTTAAGGATTGCTGTAGCAGTAAAAACCATTGATACAGATGCGAGGAAAAATTTTGTTTCCGGAGCATTGTCTACATCCAATTCCCTGTTCGCCTTTCCATATGCTTTCAGGTGCAGTATGGTGCCATTTTTTGACACAACCACGGTTCCTCCATAATTATTTGTAGCAACCAATGGTGAAACGATGCTGTCTATCCGCTGAGTCAGCCTGTTTGACATCTGTGGAAATACGGGATTTGAAAAAAATACCAATGAAATCAGGCCCGCAATTGCTCTCATTTTAGTTTATTGAAATTATCCTTAAAAGATCTATTGAATTCACCTTTTTAAAAGTACAGCTTTATTGTTTTTTAGCTGGAATTACCAAATATTCTTGTCAATTTTTCTTAAAACAAGTTAGTCGAGATTTTAGTTATTATCAATTAATAATCAATTGCTTATTGCTTGTATTTTTCTATGGGAACCCACACTTTTTCCTTCCTATAACCGTTTATAGATAGTACTAGATCCGTAAATACCCTAAATCTCAAACCCGTGAAAAAATTCGAATACGTTTATTTCACTATCTACCACTATTGTAGTAGGCAAAGCTATTTCCCCGATGAACTGCATGTAAGATTAAAGTCCATGTACCTGCTGTCCCTTTCAGTAGGTGGCTGGATACTTTTCCTGCAGATGTTATTCTTACGATTTGTAAAACATGTCTGGTTTAGTTCGCATCCAGGCGCCATGTTTTATGCATTATCTGTGTATGTGGCAATTACAGCCGTTTTCCACCGTATTTTGATCGTTAATGAACACGATCAGAAAATATATAACAGGTTTGCCAGCTCCTGGAATAATAATTCAAATAAAAGAAGGGATTTGTTTTTGGCATTATCAGCCGCCGCGGCGCCTTATATACTATTGATGGCCATGAAAATTTTCTTTCCCCGTAATTAATTTCTGATTCTAACTTATAAATTCCCCGAAGTGAGGGAAATCAAAAAAGACTCAATCAAAATGATTGAGTCTTTTTTTGTCAAGTAATCAGCTTGTTCTTCCATGCCCATAGCCTATTCAGAAAAATAAATGATTATAAAGTTTATTGCAGACAAAGCTGTCCGCGTTGTGCGGTAAGTTGAATGAAATCCCTTAGATATATTCGTCACGACCCGCTGACCTGCCTGTGGCCACAGCTATGTATTTTAAATCAACTTAGTTTTTGAATTGCAAAAACATCCTGATGATTATCCCACCCCCTTTCCTTGAACATCACAACCTTAGCCTTATTCCCTAATAAGTCTTCGATTAAAGTGTGCACATACTGTTTTAAGCTAATAGAGATACCGTAATCTTCTGTATTCGCATAAGGAGCATAATAAAATCCATTTGTTTTCTCTAATTCTTTTTGTAATTGTTCATTAGATATGGGCGCCGATTTTGCCCAGTATTTTTCAAAAATTTCAACAGAATAATTACCATGAGCGGTAAACACCAAAACCCCATCAAGCTCAAGGGAATTAAATAATAATCTCAGTAGATTTGAAAAAGTCTTTTCGTTTAAATGGGTAAATAAAGACCCCACCCATATTAAAGAATATTTTTCCGGAAATTGGATTTTTGAAAGATCCTGGGAAGAAAGGATTTTTTTACAGCCAAATTCATTTTTACAGAATTCGATTCCATCAGCATCTATATCACAAGCAGTGATTTTTTCAGGTGCAACTTTAGTGGCCAATAATCTTAAAATGCGCCCATGCCCGGAAGGCATGTCTAATACTTCTTTCAAAGAAGCGAATGTTCTATTGGAAACTTTGAGCGCATTTTCTATGTTTTCAATTGCCGAGTCCCCCACTTTCATGTAGTGGCTTATATCCCCATTAAACATAGTATCCTTATACGATATTCTACCATTCAATCCTGGATAGCTGGTAAATTCTCCATACTTATTTTTTCTGTAATAATTTTTTACAAACATAATTATACTATCTACTGCTTTATTTTTCCTTAAAACTCTAAATACGTTGTTCATTTCTGAGCTATTTTTTCTTTTAATAAATGCACAATTTTTAATTTAATATTCTTTAGCTACCAGGTGTATTGGCAAAAGAGTTTACAATTCAATTGCGATCTGCTTTGTAAAATTTATCAGCCATTTTAAATTTTTGTTTATTCACGTTGGGTTGCTGATAATGGTAGGGCGTTGCGTCGGTGGGGAATTGTGAATGCCCCGCCCTGCTACAGAAGCCCATTGATTTAATTTGCACCCAAGATAGGAAAAATGCTGACGTGCATTACTTGCCGTGCACCCTCGCTGAAGCTTCGGCGCAAGCATAAGCTTTAGCGTAATTGAGGATAAGTATCGCACGGTCTAAACTAACTTAGAATTGGTGAAACGGAGTGTTTATTCGTCAAGCCCCGTTAACCTGCCTGCGGTTGACAGGCGCAAAGCCCCTGTTAGTAGTTCGTTATTATTATCTGTCCACTGTGTAATTCAGTTCAGTTACTCCGGAAGTAAATGGCCGGGTAGTCAATAGTTTTAGTTTTATTTTGTCTTTGATGCCTGCAAACAATGGAATTCCTTGTCCAAGAATAATTGGATTAACAAATAGCCAGTAGCCATCAATTAAGTTCAGTTGAATAAGCGAATGGGTTGCTGTCGGGCTACCAAAAAGCAAGATGTCATTTTTCCCGCCATTGTCCACGGGACTCTGTGCGCGGGATTGTTTTATTTCATTTATTCTGTCCGAAAGGTTGTCGCTAATAATTGTTGTATTAGTCAAACCCGCTTCTTTCATTGTTCTTGATAAAACTATTTTGTGAACTTTGCTATACCACTTTGAATGTTCAATGTCGTGCTTGGTCGCTGTCGGCTTGTCTCCTGCGGTCGGCCAGTAATTTTCCATCATCTGATAAGTTACTCGTCCATATAATGCAGTGTCGCCTTCACTTATCCGTTTACCGACATAATCAAAAATTTCTTCATCAACTTTAATCCAGTCCATTTCTCCGTTCAGTCCTGCCACAAAACCATCAAGCGATATGTGCATAAATGAAATTATTTTTCTCATATAGTTCTATATTTTACTTTGTATCATTATATCGCAATTGCCTGATTTCACTTATTTGTATGGTGGGCTGAATATTTGTGTATTGCTCTATATCCTTGCGAATTGCATCTATGTTTTGAACGATCACTTTGTTATATTCAGCTACATCAGTAATGTAAAAATAACCGATGGCCACAAAAGGCACTTTATCGTTTGGTGTTCGGCCAGCGATGCCTTTATCAATTTCATAAAAATTTAAATTTTTACCAAGGAGTCCGGCCATCATGGGCATATGTTTTTTTTCATAGTAGTCCAGGTCAAAAGTTTTATCTTCCCCATTCGGATACAGAATCGCTACTTTAAACATTCCAATTTTTGGGATAGCTGACTGTCTTAATTTGCTTGTCTTGCAACTCATCAGCGACATTAAGGCAAAGATTAACAAAAGAAATTTTAGTTTAGTCATGTTACCTATCTATTTACAGTTTGAAAAATCAATTACCAGAAAACGTTAATTTTTCTATCGGTTAGTCTGCCTAATTGCCACCAACGGATTAGGCTTGGCGTTGTTGGGAAATAGAATTTCGTCTGCCCGGAACCGCTGCTGATTGAAAATTGATGTTGAAGATAACAATAAAAAACCCAATAGAATTACGTCAAGATGGAACAAACGCAACATGGATCAAATGTTGATTGTACTTCCGTCTGCCCCAATAACGCCAAACCCAAGGTTGTAGGCAGTTTTTATTGCGGAATTTGCTCTACCAAAATTTCATTTCCTGCTATGTCGTAATAGGTGCAGGTCATTTTGTCCATACAGATTGTCCACTTTTCTATGCCAATCGTTGAACACATTTTAATGAAAGTTAAGAAGTCGGTTTTGCCTTGTTGATGAGCGACTAACTCTTTCTTAAATTCATCAACTTTTGAAGTGTCAGCAATTACTAACGGGTCATACTTTGCAGGTATTTTCGCTGTATAATTATTAGCACCATGATAGTTTATGTGTCCATCCGTAACGTAAGCTTCATAATGCGTAACCCCCAACCCTTTAATTTCTTTAATGTAAGGAGGGAAGTCTGCACCTGATTTCACTTTGCTGTGAGCCGCTTTGATTTGTTCTACAGTAAACATTTTTGCTTTGTTTTTAATTGTTAATCGATTTGTTGAATTACACGCAACCATAATGTTTAAATTTGTCTAAATGGTTGTTGATTTTAGAATTGCATTTTTAATTGTCTTTACAGTAAGATTACAATGCAAAGGTGCAACTGCTAAAATCCCTGTAATTGTAAAAAATCGTTTTTCTACAAGAAGCGTTTGAAGTTTTCGGGTGTGTCGCCAGTAAACTGTTTAAAGTCTTTTATGAAATGTGCTTGGTCAAAGAAATTGTTTTCGTAGCAAATTTCAGTCAACGTTTTTGTTTCGTGAAGATTGTCAAGAACGGCGTTGAAACGAACGATAGAAGCAAATTTTTTGGCAGTGGTGCCAACTACTTTTCTAAATCGCTTTTCAAAAGGGCTTTGGCTTATAAATAGTTTATCGTTCAACTCTTTTATGCGGATTGCGCCATTAGTTTGATAAATGAGTTTAACTGCTTCAACAATCAATTTGTCGGTTTGAATGTCTTTGAGTTGCGATACTAAAAACTGCTCAACAACTTTAATACGATTTTTGGCGGTGGTACTGTTGGCCAATTTATCTTCTACTTCGGCTACGCTTTTTCTGTCGAAAATGTCGTCAAGTGAGAGGCTTAGATTAAATAGTTCGTTGGCAGGATGTGTCGCAAAATGAGTAAAGCCAGTTTCAGTAAAGTAAACCAATATCGTTCCGATGTCAGCAGAGTTTTTGAAGATTTTATAACCGTCAGTTATTCCTGTAATGCCTGCCGAAGTCAATTTGCTTTCTGTATTGTTGTTTATAGTCGCAAGCTGTCCTTTGTATTGAAAACCAATAACAAGCCCCGAAGACGGAAAAACGTTGTATTCATTTTCCAATTCGTTCTCCGACACTACAAAATATTTGATGTAGGGTTTTAGCAGGTCCGTCGGAAAATGTTTGTCAAATTTCATTCACTTGTCATTGGTGAGGTGTGTCTGTAAAATTGACTACAACGTTGCGGCATTGGCGTTGTAGTGGTATTCTGTGTTCAGTCTGCCTGGTACAGCTGCTCATTGAAGATACAAAAGTTCATTGTTTATTCTGTAGATCGGATTTATTCCTCAGCCGAAGCTGATTAGCGATATGCAGCCGATTATTCTTCCGTCGCCCACCATATAAACCAATGCAATGTTAGCAGTAGTTATTCTACCCTGTTGGTTGTTTGCAAACGACTTGGTCGGTCAGCTAAAATCAAATTGCACATACAGGAGTACTTGTCTACAAACTTTTCCATGTCATGGTCTAAGCAAAGTCATAAAAGTGCAAAATGATTTTACCACTGTTGAATTATAATGCAAACCTGCTCATCCCTTAATGCGAATTCTTTAGCACCCCATGGGCGAAGGGCAACTTCTTTAAGATTTGGATGAAGAAATTCCGGATGAGATTTAGAAACCTTTTCATAAACTTCTTCAATATTTTTAGTGACTAACCTAAACTCAGGATTATGTTCTTTAGCAAGCTTTGCATGTTCAAAAAGATTAATACTTAATCCATCTTTGTTCAGTACGCAAAAGGGTTGGTCAGATTTTATTTCATTATGTCCAATAACAAATCCTAAGCAGTCGTAAAACATTCTCAAACCATTCGTAGTATTCACATAATAAACATTCGGAACTAGTTGTTCAAAATTCATTTTTGTATTTTTTTATTTACCAAGAAGTGTTTTAATTTCAGTTAATGATTTGCAGATTTGCGGCGTGGCGGAGTAGAGGCACTAACCTGTCTAAACGCACAATGTTTATTAAATGCACAACTGTTTATATTCCCACGTCCCCCGCCATAACGTATATGTGCTGTTAGCGGTTCGTTGTTTTTTGTCATGTTAAGTTTTGTTCATTGTAACGGCGTCTATTCAACAAAGTGAGCCAGATTTTCAAGTAAAGAAATTATCTTGCTTCGTTATCAGTCCTAATACCTTAATAGGGGTACTTTTATTTCAAAAAACTATCCAGGTAACCTAATATTGTTTTGGTCTGCATCATCAGGGTGACATGCCCTTGTCCAGGAACAATGGCCAATTGTGACTTTGGTACTACTCCAAAATCACCAGTTACAGCACCTCCGAGTAGTTGATATGTCTTTATCAACTCAATTTTATCCATACCGTCATTGTCGCCCGAAATCAGTAATACGGAAGCAGCAATCCTTGCAATGTTTGAATCTCCCAAATCGTATGGCGTCGTAGCAGAGGAAATCATCTGTTCCAAAAATTTTGTCCATTTTGTTTTATCGGGTGCTACCGCATCATACCCCTCTTGCAATGGTGAGTTATCAAAAAGTTCAGGCTTCATGTTTTCAAATGCTTTATTTACTTCAGGCAGCCAACCACTGCTTTTATAAGCAGCAGAAATAATTACCAATTTTCTCAGCCGTTTAGGGCTTTGGATAGCAAATTGATACGCTACAGAGCCGCCAAAGCTATATCCTACAACGTCCGCACTGTCAATTTTTAGATAATCCATTACACTTTCCACGTCACTTGCTAAAGTAGTGCGAGTTAATTTTCTGTCCGAAAACGGTGTATGTCCATGGCCTTGCATTTCAATGGCAATTACCTTTCTTGTTTTTGATAATTCAGGGATTAATTGCCCCCAATTCATATCAATAGTGTAAAACGCACCGTGCAGCAGAACTATAGGCATGCCTTCCCCATAAACTTCATAGTAAACTTTAATGCCATTAACAGGGGCATAGCCGCTGTGGGAAGGTTTGCTTTGCTGTGCGACGGATTGGTGTGTTGTAGACATAACGAAGGCAATTAGTAGTATTGATTTAATAATATTATGTGCTTTTGATAAAGTGTTCATAACTGTCTTTAATTTTAGCAGGGGATTGATTGGCAATGCAAAGATAGAACGTATTTTAAATTTCGGCGAGGTGGTAATACGACAAGTTCTGTGGTCTAACTCGACGAAGATGGACATTGCATGATAAGATGACTTGTCACGTTAGTATGACCGCTAACGCAAATCCCCAGTTGTGTACTGTTATTCGGAATGCATTAACTTATTCAATTTAGCGCTTTCATTTGTAACGGCTTCAGAAAGCGTCAAAATATTTGGATTATAGTTATTAAAAACAATTTCCTGGTGCGTAACTGGGTTATCAGTATCAATTCTCACTGTACCGTTTACTGTAATTTTCTTTTCTGAATTTCGGTTGAATGTTAATATACCAGAAAGGACATCCTGTGTGGAATCACTTCTTGACTAGCCATAAAAATAATGTATGAAGTCGTAATTCAATTTTTTAATTGTGTCAAAGTTAATTGCCTTAGTTTCTTTTGTAAATCAAATTCAAGTTTGATCAGGCCAACCGTCTCTATCTCATAGTAGAGAAAATCTGTTTCTTTGTCTTCAGGGTCTTGACACCAGTGCCAGCCACCATGATTCATATTCATTCCAGCATTTTCTACATAATAGCAATCCGTATTTAATTCAATCAATGTTGAATCTTTGTACATATGTTTCCTGAGCAAAAACACATTGTCAGCCGGGGTTTCTTTACATCCTGTTAATGCCACAGCTAATGAGGGAATAATAATTATTAAAAGCCTGATTTTATGCATAGGGGTCTAGCATATAATAGCAGTAAGCCCCCTGTTGTACGCATACCCTTTCTACATGGTCGTCTATAAGGTGGGTCTGTTTCACACCGAATGCTAGTTGCCGTGTGTAAGGCAAGGCAGGCTCTTTTGCAAGGTTGGCTTTTGTGTGTCGGCTTTGTGTGCCTTTCAAATGTGTCTGACTTGATGCGTTCGCTAATTGGTATTTATAAAATTATATTTCAGATTTTTAGTGAAGAAGGTAGCTAATTTATCGAAAGGAATCATATCCATCTTGTCATATAAATCTACGTGAACAGCATTCGGAATAATTACTAATTCCTTCGGTTCGGCAGCCGCTTTAAAAGCGTCTTCGCTAAAATATTTCGAATGTGCTTTTTCCCCAGCAATAATCAAAATTGGTCTTGGCGAAATTTCTTTAATGTAAGGTAGGATTGGCATATTCATAAACGAAAGTGGATTGGTGGCTGTCCACGAACTTGTAGAATTTATTGAACGTTCGTGAAAGCCTCTTGCGGTGCGATAATAGTCGAAGTATTCTTTTACAAATTGAGGTTCGTTGCCATTTAATTTATCTGCATTTAACCTTATCCCTAAAGCAAATTCTCCTGTTTCTGCATCTTTCCAACGTTGTTGTCCTAATTGTTCGAGCATTTTTGAGCGTTGTTCTAAAGTTACTACATCGTTATAGCCTTTTGACATTACGCTGGTCATATCATACATTGTTGAGGTAGCAACGGCTTTTACCCGTTTGTCGATAGCGGCTGTAGTTAGAGCAAAACCTCCAAAACCACAAATCCCAGTGATGCCGATTTTATTTCTATCAACATTTTTTTGAAGTCCTAAAAAATCTACTGCTGCACTAAAATCTTCGGTATTAATATCAGGGGAAGCAACATTACGGGGTTTGCCACTACTTTCGCCTGTATAAGACGGGTCAAATGCCATGGCAATAAAACCACGTTCTGCCATTTGGTTTGCATATAATCCTGATGATTGCTCTTTTACTGCACCAAAGGGTCCGCTTATTGCTAATGCCGATAAACTATCCTTTCCAATATTTTTTGGCAGGTATAAATCTGCTGATAATGTAATCCCATATCTATTTTTAAAAGATACTTTTTAACGTGAAACCTTGTCACTTAATTGAAAGGTGTAATGTTCTGTTGTTTCCATTTTTTTATATTCAGCTTTACTGTCTTGTGCAATTGTTTGTCCTGTTGTCAGAAACACAATTGCGATAGTAAATGCTTTTTTCATTTTATTCTTAATTATTTTTTATTAATTAAATATTGTTCATCTGTTACGGCTTCTTTCCATTCAACAATTCCTTTTTCCGTGTTTGGAATGATATAGAGTTGCTGTAAGCCTGCATCTGGGCTTGCTCCATGCCAATGTCTTACATTGGGCGGACATTTTACTACGCTTCCTTTTTTTATTATTTCAATGGGTTTCCCTTCTATTTGATGATAGCCAATTCCGTCAGTAATAATCAGTATTTGACCAGCAGGATGACTATGCCAATTGCTTCTTGCACCAGGTTCAAAATAAACATTGCCAACTAATGTATTGTAAACTGTATCTGATTCAACCAATGCAGTAGGATAGGCGTTGCCTGTAAAAAATTCTTTTGAGCCTAATTCGTCTTTTGGGAAGATAGCATCCAATTCTTGCTTTGTATTTTTCATTTTATCTTGATTGTTGTTACAAGCCATTACTACAATACAAATAATGAGGGGCAATGACATTTTTAAATTTCTTTTCATTGTAATTGTATTTTTATTGTTTTTCAAATTTTACTGTTACACTTCCTGTACCCAATGCAGCAATAAGTCCTGCCGTATTATCAATTTTACCAAGCCTTGTATAGCTGTATGATGTATTAAAACCTTCGTAAAAAAGTACTAAACAATTATTACTGTATAGCATTAAATCGCCAACTTGTATATTACCCCCGCTTGATGCGTTGGTCGGCAAAGTGGTAGAGAAATAATAAAATTTTTCGTTGCCGTTAAGCTCACTCATATTTATTGTTAGCGGTAACATTTCCTTGAAAGCTGTTGCTGCTGCATTGTTGTTTAAAGTAGCTGTAAATACGGCAGAGCCGATGGTTACTTTCATTTTTGTAGTACCTGTTTTTATTGTATTAGAATTGTCTGTTTGCTTACTTTCATTATTCTTATCGCAAGCAAACAATTGAATGCAGATTAAACTCACTAAAATTGCGAAGGTGATTTTCATTCTGTTGATAATTTATTGATACACGTGTTTGATAAATTTTGCTGGCACGCCACCAACAATTGTATTGTCGGCAACATCTTTAGACACTACTGCACCAGCAGCCACAATTGAATTTTCTCCAACAGTCACTCCTGGAAGTATGGTGGCTGCCGCACCAATCCAGGCATTGCGTTTTATAACAATGGGTTGGCAAAGCAGTGTTTTTCTGTCGTTGGGATTTAGTGGGTGATTTTCTGTAATGAGGTTTACTTTTGGACCAATCAATACATCATCTTCTATTGTAATTCCGCCCATATCAAGGAACGAACAAGCATGGTTGATAAATACTCCTTTGCCTATTGTAAGGGACCGACCAAAATTGATGTAAAATGGAGCAAATACAATGGTGGTCTCATCTATTGTAGTACCGATAATTTCGCTCAACCGTTTTCTTATTTTGTCGATGTCTGTAGAGGTATTGAGTTGAGAAGACAGTTTTATAGTGCGGTCAACAATTTCTTGCACTTTTGAATATTCAGGGTCATCTAGCCGTATTGGCTGTCCGGCTTTTAATCTGTCAAAAATGACTCTATTCTCCATCGTGTTTGAATATGATAACATACCACAAAGGTATTCTACCCGTAGCCTGTGATAGTAACGATATTCAAGCCAATGATTAAGAATTTCAAACAATAAGTGCCATGCATCAACTATCAGTATGAATCTCCGGTGAAGTAATCTGCGAGGCTTCAAATAACGACTCCTCCGA
The DNA here is from genome assembly GCA_965279015.1 of Chitinophagaceae bacterium. Taxonomy (GTDB): domain Bacteria; phylum Bacteroidota; class Bacteroidia; order Chitinophagales; family Chitinophagaceae; genus Endoryza. The sequence goes on along the minus strand of OZ257130.1, from coordinate 5,046,111 downwards.
ATCTATTGAATCTGTCACAAAAGCAACAAGTAAATTGAATAAAAATCTTCATGGTCAGATAATCAATTTCCGTTTTCCTTTATATGTTGAATTAAAAAGGCTATAACCTTGTTTCTGATTTCTTCTACATCATACATGGTTCCAAAGTGCGGCGCATCTTTAACAATGGTCAGTTCATTTTTTACATCGTAATAGGTAAGCCATGCACTAAATAACTTTGATTGCTTATTTGACACTATATTATCTTTTTCTCCATGATAAATCAAAAAGGGCGGGTCGTTTTTATCAATATAAGTAATTGGGCTGGCTGCTTTTGCTAAGTCGGGTCTCAATAAGGGAGCTGCGCCTATCAATACAGCTTCGGGAGATTTTTCGTCTTCGTTTCCAGGTAGCAAAACTAAATCTGTCGGACCATAAAAATCAACTACTGCTTTGTATCGGAAAGGACGGTATGTGTCAGGAAAATAAAAATTAATTACTTTGTTATTTTGAGACGTACCCATTAATGATGCTAAATGTCCCCCAGCAGAAAAGCCCATCAGCGCAATGTTATTTTTATCTAAACTGTATTTCGCGGCATTGTCGTAAAGAAACCCAACCGCCTTATTGCAGTCTTGCAGGATTGCAGGAAACACCGCTTGCGTTGCGAAACGATAATCAATCGAAGCTATTGCCATTCCGTTGTTTAGTATTGCTGCAATAGTATTGGGCATATAACCCATGTCGGCATATTTGTCGTTGCCTATCCATCCACCTCCATGTATCAGGACTACTAAAGGCACTTTTCCTTTGGCGCCGGCAGGAACATAAATATCCAGGAGGTGTTTTTTCAGGGTATCGTTATTATAGGGAATATTGCCATAAATAGTTGTTCCTTTTGGCAAACGATCTTGTACCTGGCCGGATGAAGGCGGTTGGGCAATGGTAACAGTATAGATCACCATTGACATAATTAGCAGCAGAAATATTTTCATGTTATTTATTTGAAAAATACAGAATAAAAGTATTGGCTTTCTTAATAGAGAAAAAGTCTGGCCTTCTTTTAATGCTGTTGTTGTTTTATTATAAAACTACATAAGCCGGAATTTAACTACTAATAATATTCAATCCAATGATTAAGAATTTCAAACAGAATGTTAAAATTACCACACAAGGCCACCCATTTGAATACCTTAATCAATAGTTTGAATTCCTTAATGGTTGATGGCATCTCAAAACCTAACTTGCACTAAGTATACGATTTCAAACATCAGGTTTGAGTTACCATAAATAAAATATTTAATAATGCCGAAATACACTCTTTCTGTCAATGGCAAAATGATGTCAGTGGAAGCGGATGCTGATACTCCGGTATTATGGATACTTCGCGACCACCTGAATATATTGGGGCCAAAATTTGGCTGTGGAGTAGCGCAGTGCGGAGCCTGTACCATTCACCTGGACGGCAATGCGGTTCGATCCTGCGTAATGCCGGTTTCCGCCGTATCAAACAAGAAAATCGTTACCATCGAAGGTCTTAGTATAGCAGGCAATCACCAACTACAAAAAGCGTGGGAAGAGCTTGACGTTGCTCAATGTGGGTATTGTCAGGCTGGGCAGATCATGTCAGCCGCAGTATTGCTAAGGGAGAAGCCAAATCCTACCGATGAAGACATTGATGCTGCAATGTCCGGCAACATATGCAGGTGCGGTACTTACCTGCGAATCCGAAAAGCTATTCATTTAGCAGCTGAAAAACTTAACTCAAAATAAAAGCATGAAGCCAAACATTTCCAGGAGACATTTTCTCAAAGTATCCGCTCTTTCCAGTGGTGGTATGCTTCTCAGCTTTTCTTTCCTGAACAAGGAGGTAATGGCCAATCCCGTGGAAGATGCTGCTTTTACTCCCAACGGGTACATTAAGATCAGTAGTGATGGCACCATCGTGTTAATGGCGCCCAATCCTGAAATCGGACAGGGTGTGAAGACCTCTCTTCCAATAATCATCGCAGAGGAACTTTGCGTGGACTGGAAAAAAATTCAGGTGGAATTTGCGCCGGTGGACAGCAAATACGGCAGACAGGCCGCCGGCGGAAGCGGTTCCGTCAGGGGGAGATACAATGACTTAAGGATCGCAGGAGCAACGGCGAGGGAAATGCTGATAGCTGCTGCCGCACAAACCTGGAACGTACCGAATGCCGACTGTACTGCCGAAAACGGAGAAGTTATTCATAAGGCCAGCGGTAGAAAACTTAGCTACGCTTCATTGGCTTCAAAAGCTGCCACGCTGGAAGTACCCTCCAAGCCAATCTTAAAAGACTCAAAAGACTTTAAGTACATCGGTACTCGTATAAATGATGTGGACGCCCACAAAATAGCAACGGGTCAGCCGCTTTTTGGCATTGACACCCGACGGGAAGGAATGTTGTTTGCAATGGTAGCCCGTCCACCTGCCTATGGAAAAACATTGGGTTCTGTAGATGATACGGCAGCTCTCAAAATCAATGGGGTTAAAAAAGTAATTATGCTAAAGAATTCAGTCGCCGTACTTGCTACATCAACCTGGGCTGCTAAAAAGGGACGCGATGCGTTGGTAATTCAATGGAACGCAACCGAAAAATTGGAAAATACCTCAGAGCACTTTGCTTCCTTTAAGGGGATGCTTGAAAAAGGCGCTCCCTCTCCTGCGAGGAATGATGGCGATGTGGACGCGGCGAAACAAAATGCCATGAAGATACTTGATGTAATCTATGAAATACCGGCCCTCTCACATGGTCAAATGGAACCCCTTAATTTTTTTGCAGATGTACGGGATGGAAAGGTAGAACTGTATGGCCCAACCCAGGTGCCTGGTCAGGTGAAAAGTGATGTATCGAAGCAATTGGGTATCTCTGAGCAAAACATTACAATTAATACACCTCGACAAGGCGGTGGTTTTGGCCGGAAGTTAATGACTGATAATGGTGTGGAAGCGGCATTGATCTCTGCTGCCGCAAAAAGCCCTGTACAGGTACAGTGGACCCGTGAAGATGATATGCAAAATGACTTTTACCGTCCCGCTGAAATGTACAGGTACCGGGCCGCACTTTCAAAAGACAGCTTATTGGCCTGGCATCAGTCTGGTGTGGGTATTGGCGGAGGAATTCGTGGTGATAGCTACGTTGCTGGAGCATTGGCAAATTACCGGTCAGAAGGCCAGGGTTTTAAAAGCAACACCCCAACGGGTTGGTGGCGGGCACCCGGCGCCAATACAATGGCCTTTGTAGCCGAGAGCTTTATGGATGAAGTATGTCTGGAGCTAAAAAAGGATCCTGTCGCATTTAGACTTGAACTATTCGAAAAGGCCAGGAAAGAACCGGTTGGGCGTATTGGTTACGACCCTGCGAAATATAAAAGCGTGGTAGACCTCGTAGCAAAGATGAGCAATTGGGGAGTGAGACCTGACGGAATCTACAGAGGGTTTGCTACATGGTTCTCTTTTGGTTCCTATGCCGCACAAGTGGTTGAAATAAAAATGGTGAAAGGAAAACCAAAGATTGTAAAAGTATTCTGTGCTGTAAACTGTGGTCGTGTGATCAATTTGAGCGGGGCAGAAAACCAAATTGAGGGTGCAATTGTAGATGGTATTTGTCACGCAATGCTTCCGAAGATTACTTTTGTTAATGGGGCGGTAGCAGAGACAAACTTCCATGCTTATCGACTTCTCCGAATAAATGACGCACCCTTGGATATTGAAGTAAAATTTGTTGAAACAGAGGATGCTCCTACCGGACTAGGAGAGCCCGGTCTGCCACCAGTGGCTCCTGCTCTTGCAAATGCGCTTTACGCAGCTACAGGCAAAAGGATACGCAAAATGCCATTTGCCGAGCAACTCGGATAAATTTTTTTTAATAGGTAGAGATCTTCTTTTTGAAATTGTTCTACTGTATAAAAAACATCATGGACAAAAATGTCAGGTGAGATTAAATCAATTGCCGGTGGTTTGTACAATTATAAGAATAAAAACAATCATTAAAAATTTCAAACCTCTTGATTCCGTAACGACTTTGGATTAGTACCTGTAATTTTTTTGAAGAAGTTGTTGAAGTAGGTTGGATATTCAAAACCAAGTGCATAAGCAATATCAGCAATGTTCCAATCTGTATGCTGCAGCAATGCTTTTGCTTCGCTTATAATACGTTCAGAAATGTGTACTGTAGTAGGTTTTCCTGTAACTTCTTTTACTGCACGGTTCAGGTAATTAGGGTGGACATTCAAATTTTTTGCATAGTCCTGTGCCGTTTTTAATTGAAGCGGTTTTTCCGTGTCTTCAATCGGAAATTGTCTTTCCAACAATTCTAAAAAAACGGATGTAATTCGGGAAGAAGCATTTCTGTGCTGGTCAAAATTTTCTGAAGGCGTTAGTTTCAATGCTTCGTGAATAATGAGATTGATGTAGTTACGGATAAGGTCATCTTTATAAGTATAATCGGTTTGTTGTTCCTCAATCATTTTTTGAAAAAGGGTATTTAAAAACCCCCTTTGCAGTTCTGTTATTTTTAAAATAGGTGTGCCGCCAATTTTAAATAGTGGTGAATGTTGCAAGCTTTCAGAACGGTCAGATTTTAAAAATTCTTCTGAAAATAAGCAGGTATAACCTACATAACTTGTGGTAATTGTCTCCCAGGAATACGGGATATGTGGATTTCCAAAAAACAAAACTGTTCCGTCTTGCTCAAAACTCTTGTCGGCATAATGAATAATGCTCTTGCCTGTAGTTAAGCAAATTTTATAAAAGTCTTTTCTGCTATAAATACGTGTAGCGGCCCCATCGCTTTCTATTTGAAAAACATTAAAGCCCTTTAGCTTTAATTCATTATTAAAGTCTGAAACGGAACGTACATTTTTGTTTTGCATAGGACAAAGTTAAGAATTTCAATCTTCAAGTACAAGCTGATAAAACGTCTTTTAGTTTAAGTGTCGAACTAAAGACAGTTTGATGTGTGTTGGCAATTGCAGCTCTTTTGCAAGGCTGACTTTTGTACGTTAGGTTTTGTGTGCCTTGCAAAATTGCTGCAATGTGCGGGGGGGTGTTGGAGACTTTGTATTGAATGTACTGTCACTTGAAGGAGAACGGAATTTCGTTTAGGGTTGGGTACAACGGACAGGGCTTTGTGCAGGCAAGGCATTGTTGTTTGTTCAGCCCGGAACTGAAGCCCAATAAAGAAATAAAAGTATAAGTTAACAACTAAATGCGCAAAAGAATTCCGTCCAACCCGAACCAAAGTACAGTGATGCAAACAGCCGAAGTTTCAACGTCCAGCCCTGCTTGCACAAAACCTCATGTTATGCGTTCGTGCTACAATTGGTTATAACTTGGGTCGATTATAAGCAGGGCACGCAACGCATGATTTTGTAATTTTCTATTTGGTACGAGGAGCGTAATCTAAAGGAGCTCCAGCAGGAATTAAGGGTTCTTTTTTGATGCTTTGTTCATAGTTAACAAGTATCTTTCCTACATGATTCATCACCCATGCATGTAAATAGGGATAGTTGTAAGGCTTCTCTTCTTTGGGATCAACGTCTAAGTTAATAAGCCAGGGTGTAGCCAGTTTTTGTTCAGGTTCAGCATAGGTACGCTTTGTTACAAAAACAACTTTGAAGTTTTGCCATTTTACACCATACATAGTTTCGCCCATCCAATAAGGAAAGCCTTCACGTGCAGAACTTTTATTTTTGCCTTCAAAGAAATTTCGCTGATCTAATCCATCTATAATTCGGTCATTTGGTATTTTAGAGCCCGCCCAGTTAATAAGCGTGGTGTACATATCTGTAATATGAACGATCTCGTTGCTTACTTGTTTAGCAGGAACCTTTCCTGGATAATTTACAATGCAAGGAGTGCGTAAACTACCCTCCATGCCTGTAAAATAAGAACCAGAAAACCTGCCTGGATCGCCACGCCATGGTTCCATATATTCCGGTCCGTTGTCTCCAGAGAAAACAACGATTGTATTTTTATCTGCACCTGTTTCTTTTAAATAATCAAGCAATGCACCAAAGTCAGAGTCCATCTGCATAAGACAATCGGCCCAATCACCGTGTCCTGATTTACCTTTAAATTCTTTTCGTGGATCGTTTGGCAAATGCATTAATGTATAATTGAAGTAGAGAAAGAATGGCTTTTTGGCATCCATACTTTTTTTGATGAAGGTTTTGCTACGCTTCATATATTCAAGATCAAGGTTACGCTTTACTTCACGGGTTAATTGAATCGTCAGTTTGACTTTTCCCCCTTTTACCCCTTCGTACATATAAGCAATTCCATCTCTTTCAGGTTTGTACCAGGGATCTTCTGGCCATAAAGCTTCATCGTAAGAATGTGGGGGACCATACCATTCATCAAAACCGTGATCAGTTGGCCATCTTCCATCCGATGCACCTATATGCCATTTGCCCTGGCAGGATGTAGCATAACCATCGGCCGAAAGGACATCGGCAATTGTTTTTTCCCATGTAACAAGCCCGCCACCATCTCCTGCCAAAGCAACGGTGTGATTACCTGATCGTATGGAATAACGCCCTGTCATCAATGCAGCACGGGAAGGCGTACATTGCGTTTCCGGGGCAAAATTCCATAATTGCAAACCTTGTTCTGCTAACTTATCAATCCGGGGAGTCATAGCACCTCTGGTTAATCCTCCGTCATAACAGCTAAGTTCACCCATTCCAATATTATCTACAAGGAAGTAAACAATGTTAGGTTTTTTGTCTGTGGTTTGTCCGGAAGCTATAAAACTGAATAGCCCTGAAAGCAGCATTATTGCATAAATGATTTTACCTTTCATAATTTGCTTTATTTTATTTTGCTGCTAGTTGTTTTATTATTTAGAAAGCTGGATTTGTTGTTTGATTAATAACTATAAAGATGCTTTGACTGTTGCCAAAGCATGACGCATAACGTTCGAGGCTAGCCGCAGGGCTGGTATTTTATAACTGTCCGCCCGGCAACTGAAGCCGATTGAAAACTGAAGTTGAAGTTAACAACTAAAAGCCAAATAGAATTCGGTCAAGCCCGATATTAGTTGATAGTAGTACAACTGCCGATTGTTATTCCGTCCGCCAGCCTTGCGGCAAACGTTTTGTTGGGCGTTCGTTGTTTTTAATTCTTGGTTTCAGCTCTATTTTTTATTGCTTCTTTTAGTATTTCTAAATTAATATCCTTTATAGATTTAAAGCTGATACCATAACTACCAACTTTTGCTTTGCCTATAGTTTTTCCGTATGTGTCTATTAGGAATTTTCTGTCATCTATGCCCATTATATGAACTGCAAGCCCAGTTGGATTGGCTAATAACCCAATCCTGAAAAATTCTCTTGTGCTTCCGTCTTTATAAGTTATGGTGTAATTTCCATAACCAATAGTAGGGTGAGCTACTTGTTTGCCCTCTTCATTTTTTCCATCAAAATACCATTGTTTACATTTCGGCATCAATTTAAGAATGAGGTTGTGCAACTCTTGCATTTCACTCTGCTTTGACTCGGCTTGACTTTTAATTAACTCTATAATCTGTTCTTGTATATTCATTTTTTTGATTTTGATAGTCTTTGTCCTGTTCTCTACAATGACGCCCAACGGCCACGGCTTTCTGATGTATGGATATTTGAAAAACATTCAGCCCGGAACCACTGCTGAATAAAGATATAAAGGTGATATACATTCAAAAGTTCATCTGTGATTCGGGCAGCCGGGACTGAAGTTAAATAGCGATATAAAGTTGGGATTTCCATTCTTCAGCCCATATATCAGAAAACCGAATGTTGTGCGTTCGTATTTAATATACAGACCACAAAGTCTCAAATCTTTAACTGAGACCAATCTTCATTGCTAAGGCAATTATCTTTGGGTCATTTTTAAACCAGGGAATAAGCTTTGCCCAGTGTTTGAGAAAAACCATCATACCCTCATGTTGTTCAAATCCTTTTTTGAGGTATTTCAAAGCAAGTTCCTTTTCACCCATTCCTGCATAAACAGTTGCCATATCATAATTTCCAACGGGTTTCATGCCGCTCATATCCTGTAGTGTCATTATTATTTCTTTTGCCTTTTGTTGCTCACCCATAATTCCCCACAGACCTCCCAGAAATGACAAAGTAAATGAGCCGTTATTTTGAGCCACAGCCAGTTTTAATTCAGTAAGAGCTTCTTCAAATTTTCCCATCGTCCAGTTTTCTGTTCCTAGAATGAGATGTCCTCCATAAAAATTAGGTTCTAATTCAATAAGTTTTTTGGCCCGTTCCTGCATGTGGGAATAATCTCCAATCATCCAATAAGTCCAACCTGTGCCCCAGTTAATCATTAGTGAAAAGGGGTCCAATTCAATAGCCTTTCTTGCATATTGTAAAGCCTCATCTGATTTTTCAGTTATACCTAAAAACATACTATACTGTTCATGAGCCTCTGCATGATTCGGGTTCAATTCAATGGCACGTTTAAATTCACGGTCAGCTCCCTCAAAATCCCACTCATACCAAAATTTCATTCTCGCTAATGAGACATGACTTTCTGCAATCTCATTATCAATTTCAAGAGAGCGGAAAGTTGCTTCCTTCATTTTTGGCAAACTTTCTTCAGGCGGAAGGTGACTAAAGAACCATAAATTAAGGTAACAGGATGCAAGCCCGGTATGAGCAAGCACATATTCGGAATCTTTGCTTATAGCTTCATTATAATACTCAACTGCTTTCATATACCCCTCCAATCCAGTCCATTTGTTATAATGAAAACGTCCCTGTAGATAAAGCTGGTAAGCTTCTGTATTATCAGTATATCTTTTTAATACAGCTGCTTTTTCCGCTCCAAGTAACTTAACTTTTAATGCATCTAAAATAGCGAGCGAAATTTCATCCTGTATATCAAAGATATCATCCAACTCCCGGTCAAATCTTTCAGACCATAAATGATAACCATCCTCAACATTTATTAGTTGTGCTGTAATTCGAAGCCTATTTCCAGATTTGCGAACACTTCCTTCCAGAACTGTGTTTACTTTCAGCCTCTGACCTATTTCCAAAATATCCACATCTTTTCCTTTGAAAGAAAAAGAAGAAGTACGTGCAGCCACTCTCAGACTGTCTACCTGTGATAATACGTTAAGCAACTCTTCAGAAAGCCCATCGCAGAAATAATCCTGGTCAGGGTCATTGCTCATATTTACGAATGGTAAAACGGCGATACTTTTTTCTGTTGATTTTTTGTTTTGTTCTTTCATTGTTAATCCAGAAGATTTCGACGCGGACGTTAAAATCACTTCATAAATTCTAACCGACTCTTTTACATTTTTCAACATCTCCTGTTTTACAAATCTTGTTTCAATGCCTTGTTTATTTGAAACGTTATTATGAATTGATTCCGAAATATAAATACTTCCAGGGTTTGCAATTGCTTGTATCCGTGAGGCAATATTAACTCCATCACCAAATACATCATCATTTTCAAAAACTACTTCGCCCAAATGAATGCCAATACGTAGTTGGAAATCTTTTACAGCATTACAGTTTTCCTGAATTTTGATAGCAGCATTTGTAGCATCACTTACATTGTTGAAACTGGCCATTACTCCATCGCCTAATTCCTTTATCCAGCGTCCATTGAATTGTTCGATGATTGGTTTTTGTAATTCCCGATTCTTTTTTAGTATATCAAATGCCTTTTGTTCATCATTGCCCATTAAAGCTGTGTAACCGACGATATCGGTAAACATGATGACGGCGAGCTGGCGGGATTGAGACATTTTATTCGGTTAGATTATTTTATTTTTTGAAGTTATTTGTTTGTGAATACTGCTAAAAAATATAACGTACAACGGTAGGGCTTTGCGTTGGCGGGGTAATAGTGAATGTCCCGCCCGGCTACAGAAGCCCTGTGATTAATTTGATGACAAGATAAGAAAAACGATGACGTGGATAAGTGTTGCCCGGACTAAAGCAGAATAGAATTGTTAAAGCTGAAGATTTATTCGTCGCCCCCCGCTAACGCAAAACCCCTGTTGGCTGTAGTGCCTCGTTAGCCGAGGTAGTCTGCTATTGTAAGGATTTTTGTCCGCCCAAAGTTTTTAAGTACAAGAAGATCTTTGTCGCCGGTTAGCAAATGCGATGCTTTCCCATCTTTGGCGAGAGCCAGCAGGAAATTATCCTTTGGGTCGCGACAGACATCAACTGTGGAATCGATTTCAATGAAAGTTGCTCTGGAACTTAAAGACAAAAGGAGTGCCTGCAAGTCTTCGGTAGTGAAGTATTTTTTGAATTTCGGTCTTTGTGCGACTTCAATAAATTCATCGATTAACTCCTGACTGTAAAGGAGGGTAACCTATCTTTCAGAAAGAATTTTGTCAAGCTTAGAGAAGTCTTTATTAATAAGAAAGCTTATCCAAAGATTGGTATCTATGATAACCCTATCTTTTAGCTTTGGCATAACGCTTTGCTCTTACAGTTTCGACTTCTTTGGATATTTCGCTGAGGCTGATTGGGGTAGTTTTAGCCTTTGACCGCAGGCGTCTGACAATTTTTAAGAAATTATCTTTTTTCTCAATTTCCCGTATAGAAATTAAGTTTAAGTCAGCTAGGTCTTTAAGTATTTTACCCGCTTTTGGATTCAATATGTCTACTTGTAATGAGGCCATATTCAAATATAAGAAATTTTTCGAAGTGTTAGGGTGTCAAATGGCATTACAGCCAACGGTAGGGGCTTTGCGAAGTCGGGGCATAGTGAACGTCCCGCCCATCTACAGAAGCCCGTTGAATTAATTTACACCCAAGTTAAGAAAAATGCTGACGTGGATAAGTGTCGCCCGTACTAAAGCAGAATAGAATTAGTAAAGCTGAGAATATATTCGTCGCCCCCCGCTAACGCAAAACCCCTGTTGGGCGCAGTTATGCTTAATTATGCCAAAGGTTTATTGTATAGAAGATGTGCCAGGAGTCATTGGTCTTAGACATAACTACTAATTCACCATGGCCGTTTAATCCGTTTCTTTTTACCCAATGATAAAAAATTGCGAGGTTTTTATTTTCGGCATACATAATACTCGAAAAGGCGTATATCCCACCTGAGCCCGGATATTTCTGATAAAACCTTTTCCAGGTATCTTCAACCGATTTGGTTTTTGTAGATATTTTATTTAATAGAATTACCTCGTATGGAAGGGTAAAGGAATTCCGAAGAGTAAATTTTGAATGAACGATTTCGAAGTATCTGTCAAAAAACCTTTTCAATGTATCATCGAAGATTCTTTGAAAATTGCCCATTGAGTCAATAGCTTGATTTTGTAATAAGAAGACTGGGCTTTTGTCTTGTCTTTTTACTTCTTGCCATTCTAATGGGCTTGCCTCGTCATATTTGTAACCTTTCAGGGTTTCGGCCGAATACTTAATAATACAGATTGATTTTGATGTGGGACTTGTTTCTTTCTTGATTAAGATAGAGTATAAAAGATAGTCCTCACCGGAAATATCTTGACCAGACAATCGTCCTGCTATAATAATTGAAAGTATGAATATTAGAAAGTTTCTTGCCATCAAGGTAATAATTGCGCCCAACGGTAGGGCTTTGCGTTGGCGGGGTTCAGAATTCCTGTCGCCCGGTTACAGAAGCCCATTGATCTAATTAAGCCCAAGATAAACAAAAAGCTGAATGAGTAAATGTCGCCCGGCCTAAAGCAGAATAGAATTGGTTAAGCTGAGAATATATTCGTCCAGCCCCGCTAACGCAAAACCCCTGTTGTGCGTAGTAATGACAAAATATTAGAGCATTAGAACATCGATAATAAATAACAGACCAAACGATCATGAATTTTTGATAGTCTTGCTCCTTTGCTTTCAATTGTGATACCATTGGTGTGTATTTCAAAATCAACAAAAGTTACATCAATACCACGACTGGATCTCTTTTTGGGAAGCCTGAAGACTAGACAATTTGAAAGTGTATCAATAAATTCCTTGTATTTTTTGTCAGTCAATGTAAAGTATCTGTAATGAGGAAATTCAGTATAAGGCAATACGTCTGCCTTGTCTCCGATTTTCACTGTCTTATCCTTATTAATAATTAGTCTTTTTGATCCAATAAATCCATATATTTCAACTCTAAAGGATTCAAAGTTTTTGATGTTAGTAATAAGTTTAGAAATATTTATAAACGTCATTGTATCTGGTCTATCGTAAGACAAAGACGTGAAAACGAAAGATAAAGTGTCGAAAGATAAGTAAAGTAACTTGTAAGAGTGTTGCACCTTAATTTTGCTAATAGGATCCAAAAATCTCAATCTCAAACTGTCGTTAATGAATTCATATTTCCTCGGGTATGCTAAAAACGACCCAGTAAGAACGGAGTCATTTATAAAGTCTATTTGGTCAAGTCTGTCATTGATAAATGTCTTCCCAGTATAATGATTTTGTCCAATTATAAACTGATTTTGAAGTGAAAGCAATAATATTAAGGCAACTACAAATTTCATGGTCTCAATTATTACGCACAACGGTAGGGCTTTGCGTTGGCGGGGTTCAGAATTCCTGTCGCCCGGTTACAAAGGCCCGTTGAATAATGTACGACCAAGTTAAGGAAAATGCTGAATGCGTAAATGTCGCCCGTACAAAAGATGAATAGAATTGGTAAAGCTGAGAATTTATTCGTCGGCCCCGCTAACGCAAAACCCCTGTTGTGTGCAGGCTACATACTCAGAGTTTCTTTAGATAGTATCGACGTTTCCTGCCATTTCGATCAACTTCATATTTGATGCGATTACCTAAAGAGTCACAGAGAAATATCTTGCTATTTTTTACTAGCATTAATTTTGGAGCTGAAGACCCATATTTCTTTCGTTCATAGTCCCATATTTCGAATTGAATTGTTGAACCAAGTCCAATCTTTCTAAGTTGAGCCCAAGATGATGTGTCAATTGGAATAGGATAGTAGTGTGGAATTATCTTGTTTCCTTCAAGAGTGTAGCGTCCTATTGCCGTATCAAATATCATGTGACCCGAAAAGCGATATTCCATTGTACTGTCGGGGTTAAGTTTGATTTTTTCACTATGATAGCCATTAATAGTAAAATTCGAGTAATAGGTTCCTGACACGTTTTTGTATGTCATACAAGAAAACAGAACAGTCGAGACACTCAAGAAAAAAAGGCAAAATTTCATATAGTTTGGGTGTATGCAGCTTGCACACAACGGTAGGGCTTTGCGTTGGCGGGGTTTAGAATTCCTGTCGCCCGGTTACAAAGGCCCGTTGATTAATTAACGCCCAAGATAAACAAAAAGCTGAATGAGTAAATGTCGCCTGGACTGAAGCTGAATAGAATTGGTGAAGTTGAAAGTTTATTCGTCGCGCCCCGCTAACGCAAAACCCATGTTGGGCGCAGGTAATTTGGTTTTAAAAATAGTTCCTGTGGAGTTATGCGATTTGCTAAGTCTTTTTAAGAACTATAGCTATTCTATCAACAATTAATCTTTTGGCGAATGAAATTGAGTCAAGGGGTCCATAAACATGTCTTTTAATAGTGTTCAAAGTGCTGTCATTGTCTATTATAATTTTTACTTTAAAATCTTTATCTATAATCCAGTATAGAAATTGAAATTTGTCACTTTGGTTTGAACTCGATTTAGCAATAATCCATTTGGAATCATATCCATATTCTAAGACTTTCCTTGGAACTATTGGAATACCCGAGTTAGCACATGTCTCTTCAGAATATAATATTTGAATATCTTCACTGTCGTATTCTGTTAGAATGAAATTATTACCAAGATGTTCTTCTTTAGAAAAGCAACAAGAACTACAAAGTGAGCTTAAAACTATAAGTAATACAAATATCTTCTTATTCATAAATTTGTTTTTGCCTGAACTCTTTGTGTTGAAACTCTGTAAACAACTTGCGCCCAACGGTAGGGCTTTGCGTTGGCGGGGTTCAGAATTCCTGTCGCCCGGTTACAAAGGCCCGTTGAATAATGTACGACCAAGTTAAGGAAAATGCTGAATGCGTAAATGTCGCCCGTACAAAAGATGAATAGAATTGGTAAAGCTGAGAATTTATTCGTCGCCCCGCTAACGCAAAACCCCTGTTGTACGCAGTTATTTGATTGCAACCTTTTTCCAATGATTATTTATGTCTTTCGTATGTCGAACAGAGTGCCCGTGAAAGTCAAACCATGTTGAATCCATTTGTAAATTGTTCTCTGAGTAGAGAAAGCCCCAAGCGTTGTCAAGCATTCCATCGACCGTAAACAAAATTGTGTCACGAGACCTATAAAATTGTCTAAGCTTTGTCTCTTTTAATTGTTGTCGGATTGAAGATATCACGGTTGAATCCAACTTAAGGATTGATATCGCCTCGTTTAGTAAGAGGTCTGAGGAATCACCTTCTTTATTAGAAAGTTTGATTGAAATATGGTTGAGGGACTTATTGTGTCGGGAAAAGTCGTCCATTTCGAACACTTCTGGATGTTCTATAATTGCCTTTGCAAGCGTATTAAAACTCTCATGCTCGTAATCGACGTCTACCTGGTCAAATCCGCAATTTGAGAAACAACACATCAAGAACACTATTAACAACACTGGATACTTCATAGCTTATGGTCTAATTGCGTACAACGGTAGGGCTTTGCGTTGGCGGGGTTCAGAATTCCTGTCGCCCGGTTACAGAAGCCCGTTGATTTAATTTACGACCAAGTTAAACAAAAAGCTGAATTGGAAAACGTCGGCCCGTACAAAAGCAAAATAGAATTGGTATAGCTGAGAATATATTCGTCGCCCCCCGCTAACGCAAAACCCCTGTTGTATGCAGTTTATTTATCAAATTTTGAATTCCTAAGAATTTCAAAAAAATGAGCACCTATTTCGGGGTCGGTATAGCAAATGTTTATACTAAAATCATAATCATTTTGTTTTCTATAATACCAATAAATATGCATTGTGAGATTTAGACTTGGGTAAAATGTCTTTAGGTATAGCTTTTCAAATTGTAGATTATCAATTATCTCTTTTGAGGATATGGTGTCCAAAATTTTTACTGCTGGCTCTTGGTCTGTAATTATTTGTAGTAGCATTTTTTTAGACATAAAATAGGAGTCTTGCCAAGTTTTAAAAGTAGTAGTATCAAACAAGTTGATAGTACTACCTATCAGATTGTATTGTCCTTGACGAATTGTAAATAGGGGTTTTAATTCTTTAAAGTCGATATCAGAATCGTAGGTATTGTTTATGATATCACTTGCATTCTTTGAGATAACCTCAAATTGTGCAGAGTCAAGAAAATGTGCAGTTGTTGAGATTTTTAATGTCCATCCAACTTGCGAAAATCTATATTCTTTAACCGCTTCTTGTCCACTGCAACTTGCAATACAGAGAAAGGTCAAAATGAATATAGGGAGTTTCATAATAAATTGCATACAACGGTAGGGCTTTGCGTTGGCGGGGTTCAGAATTCCTGTCGCCCGGCTACAAAAGCCCGTTGATTTAGTTTACGCCCAAGTTAAGTAAAATGCTGAATTGGAAAACGTCGGCCCGTACAAAAAGCCGAATAGAATTGTTTAGCTGAGAAGATATTCGTCCAGCCCCGCTAACGCAAAACCCCTGTTAGCTGTAGTGCTTCTTTTTCTTAGGTAAGCCTACTTTACGAAGTATCTCATTGGCCTTATCGACCTTTTCTTGAAATAAAGGTTGCTTCTTGAATTTCTCCAAAGATTTATCGATAGATACGATAGGAGTTTTTTTGCTATTGAGTTCCTTTATGTTCATATTGTAAATATAACATTATTTTCTTTTAACTAGAAACGCCTCATAAACTACATCCTTTTCGAAAGGTTCCCATTCTTCATCTTTGAGCCCAAATACTTGAAAGTCACGCTTGATTTCCAAAAGATATTTGGTGATCCCAATTCTGTAAAGTCTTGTACGTGCCTTTGTACTGCCAGTCGCAAATACCCAGGCATCCGGATATTTGTCAGTAAATGCATAAACAGTGGCGACAACAGTTGCAAGTACCATGTCGCTGTCACTATTGTTTGAGATTGTGTTGTCATTTATTTCACCAGTCTTTTCGTCTTGGTCACCAAAAGCAAGGTTGTATAAATCTTTTAAGTTGGTCTCACTGTACTTTACAAGTTTTTTAATCTGCCCTTTTGGCCCTTGACTTGTAAATTCGAAAACCATTAATGATTTCTCAGCCTTTAATGGATATTTAGGTAGTTTCATTATGAGGGAATGTCGTTTTTATTTGGGTGTTGCCAAAGCATTACCGCTAACGGTAGGGGCTTTGCGAAGTCGGGGTAAATAGAATTCCGTCGGCCCGGTACCAAAGCTCGTTGGTTATTTAAAAGTTCAAGTTAGCAAATATGATCGGAGCGTTATCGTCGCCCGAACTAGTGTTGAATAGCGATACGAAGCCGAGCTTTTGTTGTCGCGCCCCAATTGCGCAAAACCCGTGTTAGCAGCATTTGATTACTTTTCGCCTTTGAGTTGTCGAAATAGATTATGAAGATCAAATTGTACCCAACTTTCTACAACTTTTCCATTTTTGAATCTAAAGAAAAAAATTTCGCTTAAGTAATTTACTCGATTGCCCGATGCCTTATAACCCCAAAACTCATCCTTATGGGTTGCGCTCAGAGTTACCTGCATTGCTATTTTATCGCCTTCGCCAATAATATCACCCACTGTATAACGTATGTCTGGAAAGGCTTTGAAAAGGTATTTTAGAAACCCTGTCTGGCCTGCTATTGTTTGTTGGTTTTGGGTACTGTCTATTAGAATATGAACAAGGAAAGTGTCAGCAAAGACCTGATTTAACCACTCAAGTTTTTGCTTATTGACAATTTCCTCCATGTAAAACCTAGCAATTTTCTTATTGCTGTCTTTGTCTTGGCACGTGGCGTTTTCAATCGTCGCAAACATCAAAACAATGACAGTAATAAGCTTGATGAGTTTCATCTTGTGTAGTTTTGATTGTTACATAAAATTGCTGCTAACTCAAAAATATAAGAAAGTTTTGAAGCGAGGTGAACTTTCGCAAATATTTGTTATGCCTTGCCAACCCGATGTTTATGTGAAATTGATGCAGGTTTTTTATGGGGAAATGGGTTTCGTAAAGTAAACTCAACTTAATTTATAAACCTAGGTCAAGATCGTCGAGCGGACTAAATACCTGTAGCATATCCCGGTTGGTTACGTGCAGATACCTTAACGTCGTCTTGATATCGTTATGCCCCAATAACTTCATAATCATCGTTACATCCGTTCCCTTATCTAATAAATGGGTTGCAAAACTATGCCTCAAAGCATGGATGCTTCCTGGCTTTAATATCCCTGCCTTTTTCTTGGCCCGATCTATTACAAATTGAAGACTCCGGCTACTATATGGCTTACCCTCATACTGACCCTCAAATAAATACCCTTCCTTCTTAGGCTTGAATTGCTTCCAGTATTCTCTCAGCATCACCAGCAGTACCGGACTCAATGCAACCATCCGATCCTTTTTACCTTTCGCCCGTTCTATTAAAATACACATCCGTTTACTGTCGATGTTCCTGGTCTTTATAGATACTACCTCGCTCACCCGCATTCCCGCACTATACGCAAGCATCAACATTACCCGGTGTTTTAAATTGCCCACCGCTTTAATAATAGCTGCTATCTCCGTTTGATTGAAAAATCGGGGTAATTGAAAAGGTTTCTTTGGCCGGGGAATATCAAGAAATAATTGTGGTTGATTTTCTACCTGCTCATAATAAAACTTCAACGCGTTGATTCTGCTATGAACCGAATTTTCCTTTAATCCTTCTTTCTCCATACAATATTGCAGGTACCTTTTTAATTCGTCGGTCGTTAAACTGGCTACCGGTTTATTCTTCAATAATAATAATAATTGGAGAAATTCATTGCGGTACGTACGGATCGTTGACTCGCTGTATGATTTTAATCGTAATGTCTCGAGGAATCGCCGCATGGCTTCCGTGTTTTCGGGGGAAAGTCCGGAAGGAATTCCTGTTGTCTTGGTAGTTTTGTTATTGACACCTGCATTATTTCCAATTGATTTGTTCTGCTTCCTGGTAGACAGTTCTTTTTTTAATTCCGTCCAATCAAGCTCAGCTATTTCTTGAAATGTGTTTTTGAGTAGTAGGATGCTTTCGTTGCTATAGGGCAATAACCAGCATTCATAGGTTTTTGTCCAACGAGCTTTTATTTTTTTTAAATGTCGGTTAATTTTATCATCCTTTTCCGCTTCAATGGAGATCCATTCTTTTCCGCGATGCTGAAGATAATTGAGATGGATGATGGGCATTCCCTAATGTAGTACGGAACAAGTATCCGTAAATTCGTTTTTTTCGGATTTGAAGCAGGAAAAAAACAGAGTAAGTCTTTACCCCCAATTGCAGCATCTTAAGTACTATCTCGCAAGCTTTAACGCCTTCTCCCACTGTGAATCCACCCCCTGCTCCATTTCTTTTACTTGGTTCTCAATCGTATAATCAGGCATAATGCCGCGCCCCTTTTCTCTCGTCGGCACTGCATTCCAATAATCATACACATGAATACTCAATCGAAAACCTGAATGGGGAAAGTTGAATCGTGCATTGGATCCGGATGTATTACCGGCATATCCACCACCGGTTTCTTCGCCCACAAAAATCGTATTGCTACGGTTGCGCAACTGCGCACATACATCGGTTGCCGTTGAAAAAGTGAGTCCGTCGGCAAGAACAATTAGTTTATCGGTGAAAGGGTTATCGGCCGGCGCCTGTTCCCCTAAGCCGGGATGCAGTTTGCTGGTTGCTAAAAAACCACCACTCGGATCCGCCACTGTATAATTTTTCATATTCTCCTTACTTTCTTGCTTCCAATTAGTGAAGGATGGATTAATTGTTGGTAAATGAATACGCTCAAAATAGCGGAAAGGCTTAGCCGTAAATTTACTCACCAGCCAGGCACCCCACATATCGGCACCGCCTCCGTTTCCCCGCAAATCAAGAATAATGACTTTTGCCTTTATCAATTCGGTCATTGCCTGGTCAACAGAATTGGTAAAACCAGCGTCAACAAAATTGCGGACTCGCAGCGTTGCAACAGTATCGTTAATGAATCGAAAAGAGATATTTTCTTTTGGGCCATCCAGTTTGACTGCCTGCACCAGCATTTGGGCATTCACTGGATTCTTTGCCCGGTTGTCTTCTCGTTCCGCAGTGGTAACTCCTGCTAATTCTTTGTTCAACGTCTTGCTATCCCTATCTCTTACTATTATCTTGAATCTCTCTGTTTGCTCAATAAATAACCAATAGCCAATTGCAAAATTGCGATCCAGCCTGCGTTTTATTCCTGTTTGAATAAATCCATCGCGGGGTAACTTAGGGAATATTGTTTTCAATAAATCCACTGTTTTATGTCCATTGATCTCCAGGATCTCCATTCCGGGTTTTATTGTTTCGTCATTTTTTGATTCATTGTACATCACTACCAGTCGGTCCCCTTCAAAGAATAGGCGTAAGGGGAAAGTCTTTGCGTTGTTATAGGCTTCCATTGTCGCTGCATCGTATTCCAACCGCATATGACCATCGCCGATATATGCCAGCATTTCCATGAGTAATGCGATGTACTCATGTTTAGTTGTCTTAACTGTAATTCGACCTCTATATTCCGCAAAGTGTTTGTCCATCTCCACTTTTGTATGAAAACGATAGAGGCCACCGTGTGCTTCGCGCAGGGTGGCACACAAACTGTCGTACTCAGAGAGCAATGCTGACTTAGTAAGAAAAGGAATGGAGGGAGAAGTTGGTTGCGACTTACAGCTAACTGTAAACAAAAGAAACAACGACAACAGAAGCAGGTCTGCAGGTGATTTCATGTTTTTATGGCTTTAGTAAAGAACTTTTATTCAATGTTCGATTTACTAATCAGATTCTGTATAGGAGGAATGTATAACCTGAATAAAAATATCAATTATGTTTTAATTGAAGGATTCCGTCTATCAAATTATTTCATTATGGGAGATTATAGTATAGGAATGACGAATACGAAGAAAAGGCCCAGGACTGGATATATCTAAAATAATGTGGAATACAGTTTTCATTCGTGTTCATTCGTGCTCAACATTCGTGTTAATTCGTGTACAACATTCGTTCATTCTTTTTTTATCCATACCGTATAGGGAGATGCGCTTGCTCGGTTGCCAATTGCATAAAAAGGAATTGCCCTGAAATGATTGGGCTTTCCATTGCTATTAATCTCCCCTTCGATCACGTTTACACCATTCAGCAATCCGGGCTCATAAATAACCTTGAAAGGTTGCTTGTCATTGAGTGTAAAATTCACCAAACCCGGATTGTCAATCCCTTCAAATCCATAAACAACGGGCCCTGCAGCAATGGCTATCTTACCTGTCAAAGTTTTCACAGAGTCGTTGGGTGTCACCCATCTCGGTTGTACAGGAATTGTCAATTCAATCACATCACCTTTTGTCCATGTTCTGTTAATGCTGGCATACCCATCCAAAATATTCAACTCCATTGGTTTTCCATTCACATTGAGAATAACCGGATGTTTTATTTCAGAATGGTAAAGATCAAATGGATTTTCTTTCCCTTGCGCCCAACCCGGAATACGAATCCTGACTATAAATTTTTTTGTTTCCGGTGTATTGATCGTTATCCGGGTGGTGCCTTTCCAGGGATATTGGGTAACCTGGTTAATCGTTATATTTTTTACAGCCTTTAAATTTACCCGTGCCGTGCTGCCAATAAATAAATTTACATATACGGCATCATCATCCGTTGCGTAGATATAAGCGGGCAATGCAGATGCTATTTTCAATATCATCGGCGGACAACAGGGGCAATCATGCCATGCCCACCTTTTATGATCTGTAGCAGTTAATGGATTTTCATAGAAATAATGATCGCCGCTCAGTGATATCCCCGATAGTAAATTGTTATATAGTACGCGTTCAAATTCGTCCATATATTTTCCGTCTGCGTGAAGTTCATTCATGCGTTGCGAAAAGAATGCAGAGCCTATGGCAGCGCAGGTTTCCAGGTAAGCTGATTCGGGCAGGTAATAGTCTGCACCAAATCGTTCGCCATTGGCAATAGCTCCCTGGCCACCAGTTATAAACAACCTTTTGCCAATCATGTTATCCCAATACTTGTTGGCCGAAGTTATATATTTTGAATCATTATTATCAATCGCCATCGCAGTTACTCCAGTAGCCAATAGGGTTGCCCGCACGGCATGTCCTTCAATAGTAGTTTGTTGAAATACGCTCGATTGATCCTGGTTATAACTGCTGTCGCTATTACGCTTGTTCGTTCCGTCACTATTTCCATAATTGCCCCGGTTCTCAATCCAATATTTTGCAAGATCAAAATACTGTTGCTCATTAACCGGCGCTAACATCTTATTTTTTAATGATGGATTTTGTTTGAACAGCCAATACATCTTTAAAAGCGCTTCCTCCGGCCCGCCATGCCCGGGTATAACATTTAATTTGGGCTGTGGTCCCATTTGCGAAGCCATGTAATTGCTCATTTTAACAGCTACCTCAAGCAAATTGGTTTTACCGGTAGCCCTATAATAATGTACAGCCGCTTCTGCCAGCATACCTGCATTATAAATATCATGTTGCCATTTATCATCTCCGCCATTGGTACCAAAGCGACGTTCGGCATACATGAGCGTGGTGTAGGTGTTGATATATCCATCTTTATCTACCGCCTGTGCTGCTGCTATTCGGCTGATATAAGCATCGATTTTCAATTCAAGTTTTTTGTCGGGGTATGCTACGAGTAAATCGGATGCACCTCTTATTGTTTCAAATAACAACCCATCATACCAGGGTGGACCATCATGTTGTTTGGTATTTTTTTGTCCCGCTGCCACACGATCGAAATTGAGCAATGCATTTCGGGTGCGACCCCATTTTCGTTTTTCATCAATGAGGTCCTGGCGATCAGGCTCATATTTACCTTCCAGCTTATCTAATACGTCATACACGGTTTTTGAATCCCAAATACCAAGTTTTGGGGACCAGAACGGGTCATTAATTTTTACATCTTCGATTTTTACCGGGTTAATAAGGTGTATTGTTTTTTGCTGGGCAACTGAAATGTAACTACTCAGGCAAAAAGCGGCGGCGGTTGTAAAACTTAATATTTTAATTGCTATTTGTTGAATCATAATGTGACAATTCTAAATGAAATCAATTTGAACTATTCGGAATGTACTGGGTGAATGGATTCTCCAGCAAATGTATTCCTAAAATCTGCTTGGTTTCTGAAGTAATATGCAAAAAGAAAAAGACCGGTATTTACCAGTCTTTCAGAAGTGCAATTTGGAAATTTTTCTTCACTTAATTTTGCCCGTTACTTTTTTGGTCAAACTCCACCATCCATTCAATTCCGTATTTGTCTCTGAAGCAACCAAAATAGGTACCCCAGGGACCATCACCAATAGGCCCTTCTATTTGTCCTCCCACTGAAAGACCATTAAATAATCTGTCTGCTTCTTCTTTACTATCTGCACTTATTACAATTTTACTTCTGTTCTCATTTTCGTTTGTTTTTCCCATAATTTCCGGAACATCATTTGCCATCAACATACTGGTTTTGCCAATAGGCAAGGCAATATGCATAATTTTATTTTCTTCTTTTTTCGCAACGCTGAATTCAGGACTTGCAAGGTCTTTGAAACGTATAATCTTTGCAAACTCTCCGCCAAATACTGATTTGTAAAAGGTAAATGCTTCTTCGGCATTTCCGTTGAAATTAACGTGAGGATTGATATGTGCCATAATGTTTATTTTTTAAGTTGTTTATTTATAATTTAAAGAAATGAAGAAGTCAGTTCAATCAGTTATTTTTTATTTATCATTCTTAATTTTTAATTCCTGCTGACCAGTGTGAGTAAATATTCGTCCAGATTGAGGAATCCAGCGGCAGTGCCTTCCTTGTAACCGAATGCGGTGAACTGTTCGAGTTCGGAAAGGTTCGCCATTTTTTTAGCAATATGAACGGTGGTTATACCATCTCCGGGTTTGAAAGTGTACGTGGTGAGGGAAAAGGTAAATCCCGTGTCGATGGGATTTCCATTTTCATCGGTAAAAGAATTCCTTGTGGTAAAACTGGACTTGGGTTGAATTTCGACGAACTCCGCCAAACTAAATCGACCGGAGGGATTTGCATTCTCTGGGGAGACCATGGAAAATAACCAACGACCCCCTTTCCGGAAATCCATCTCCTTCGTTTGAACCCGATAAGGTTTGGGCCCCATCCACTGGTCCAGCATTTCAGCTTTTGTGAAGGCATCCCATACAAGATCGAGGTCGGCGGCGAATTCCCGCGTAACGTAAATGGTTGACTTGTCTTTATCGACGGTAAAATCAAAAAGCAGGTTCATTTTTTCTTATTTTTTATGGTGTATAATAATTCATCAAGAGTTTGGAATCTTTCTTCCATAATCTTACGGAACTGGTCCAGCCAGATATCGATTTCTTTCATTTTATCGATTTTTAGTTCATAGAAGATTTCCCTACCCTCTTGCTTTTGGGCCAGGAGGTTGCATTCGGATAGGATGCGTAAATGTTTGGATATGGACTGGCGTTTGATGTCGAAGTGCTCCGCAATGGCGTTGGGGGTCATTGCCTGCACGGCCACCAGCACGAGGATCGCTCGGCGGGTGGGGTCCGCAATAGCTTGAAAAATGTCACGTCTCATAAGTATAAATATTAAATAAGAAGCCGATCGGCTGCAAATATACGTGCAGCCGATCGGCTTCGCAAATTTTTTTTTTGATAGTACGGTTCCGAACCCTTCAAGGGTTCGGAACCGTTACTATCACGCTCATAAATAAAAAAGCCCCGCTTATTTTGCGGAGCTTTGTGCCCAGAATCCCGCACGTGCGGACGCTGCGACCTGATCCGCCGCGGCGGACTACCAATTTCGCCATCCGATTAATGCGATAATAAAAAAGACCCAACCAACTTAATGATCGGGCCATTCTTTTAAGTACCCAGAACTGGATTCGAACCAGCACATCCTTGCGGACGCTGCGACCTGATCCGCCGCGGCGGACTACCAATTTCGCCATCCGATTAATGCGATAATAAAAAAAGACCCAACCAACTTAATGATCGGGTCATTCTTTTAAGTGCCCAGAACTGGATTCGAACCAGCACATCCTTGCGGACGCTGCGACCTGATCCGCCGCGGCGGACTACCAATTTCGCCATCCAATTAAGGCGATAATAAAAAAGACCCAACCAACTTAATGATCGGGTCATTCTTTTAAGTGCCCAGAACTGGATTCGAACCAGCACATCCTTGCGGACGCTGCGACCTGATCCGCCGCGGCGGACTACCAATTTCGCCATCCGATTAATGCGATAATAAAA
This sequence comes from Chitinophagaceae bacterium, assembly GCA_965279015.1. Taxonomy (GTDB): domain Bacteria; phylum Bacteroidota; class Bacteroidia; order Chitinophagales; family Chitinophagaceae; genus Endoryza. The sequence goes on along the minus strand of OZ257130.1, from coordinate 5,021,722 downwards.
AAAGACCCAACCAACTTAATGATCGGGTCATTCTTTTAAGTGCCCAGAACTGGATTCGAACCAGCACATCCTTGCGGACGCTGCGACCTGATCCGCCGCGGCGGACTACCAATTTCGCCATCCAATTAAGGCGATAATAAAAAAGACCCAACCAACTTAATGATCGGGTCATTCTTTTAAGTGCCCAGAACTGGATTCGAACCAGCACATCCTTGCGGACGCTGCGACCTGATCCGCCGCGGCGGACTACCAATTTCGCCATCCGATTAATGCGATAATAAAAAAGACCCAACCAACTTAATGATCGGGTCTTTCTCTTGGTGCCCAGAACTGGATTCGAACCAGCACATCCTTGCGGACGCTGCGACCTGAACACAGTGCGTCTACCAATTTCGCCATCTGGGCTTGAGAGTTTCAAAGTTTCAAGGTTTAAAAGTTAGTTCAGCAACCCTTAAACCTTAAAACCATTCCACCCCTTAAACTTCTCATTCAGGGCAGCAAATATAGATGAAAACACAGAAAAATAAGGAAGGTACAGTAAGTAATTTTCAGTGCTTGCCAGTACTGGTTTTCCAGCCAATAAGCAACACGCCCGCAATTACCAAAATAGTACCAATTACCTGGCTGATCAGGATCCTTTCACCAAGGATTAAATGCGCTTGTATAATGGTGGAAACCGGGCCGATACTGGAGATGATAGCCACGTTATTCGATCCGATTCGCTTCAATCCACTCGAAATCATAAAGGAAGGAATTACAGTCGCAATTACCGCCAGCAATATGCCGTAATTCCAAATGGCAGCGTCGTTAATTTTGGGTAACTGTCCATTGTGTTTTAACGCGAAATGCAATAATACTCCAGCCGTTGAAGAAAGCATCGCGTAAGCGGTAAATCGGGTAGCGCCTATTACGGGTATGAGCTTGCCGCTGCCCACTATATAAATTGCAAAAGTGATCGCGCATAAAAAAATAAGAAAACTACCCCATAGAAACATTCCATTGTTAATATCGGCGTTTAATTCTCCAACATATGCCAAGCCTATGCCAGTATAAGTAAGCAAGAGCGCCCACTGCTGAATGCGGGTAATCTTCAGTCGGAAATAAAAAGTATTGATTAATACAACAAAGCTGGGATAAAGAAATAAAATCAATCGCTCCAATCCCGCAGAAACATATTGTAATCCTACAAAGTCGAGGTAACTACTCAGGTAATAACCAAACAACCCCAATGCGATAACCTGGAACCATTGTGTTTTGGTAAGATGGGCTTTGTCTTTTTTTTGGTGAATAAACAACGCGGCAATAATATAGAAAGGAAGCGAGAAGATCATACGAAGCGTAAGCAGGGTCAACGCGTCAATATTAATATCAGCAAAAGCTTTCTTAACAATAATTGCTTTTGTAGAAAACAACACCGCTCCGATAAAGGTGACGGCGAATCCTATGATAAGGTTTTTACGCATGATTGGAATCGTGAATCGTGAGACGTGAGTCGTGAGTGGCTCCCGGATTACCAATAAGTCACTATTACTTAGTGTGTATCACTCGCTACTCACGACTCACCATTCACGACTCACGATTTATGGCTCTGTCTTTAAACACTCACATTAAACTCCCTCAACGCATCATTCAAGCTCGTCTTCAAATCTGTGCTGGGTTTGCGTTGACCAATGATGAGGGCGCAACTAACATTATAATCGCCGGCAGGGAATTTTTTCAGGTAAGATCCCGGAATCACTACGCTGCGGGCCGGAACTCTTCCTTTGTATTCTTTAGGTTCGTTGCCACTTACATCAATGATCTTGGTAGATTGTGTAAGCACCACATTAGCGCCTAATACCGCTTCTTTTTCTACAATCACTCCTTCCACCACAATACATCTTGATCCGATAAAACAACCATCTTCAACAATCACCGGGCTGGCCTGTAAAGGTTCCAGTACGCCTCCAATTCCAACACCACCGCTCAGATGAACAGCTTTGCCAATCTGCGCGCAACTGCCAACAGTTGCCCAGGTATCCACCATCGTTCCTTCATCTACATAAGCACCAATATTTACATAACTCGGCATTAGCACAACATTCCTCGCAATATAGGCGCCATAGCGCGCAACCGCATGCGGAACGGCACGCACGCCGAGGTCCTTATAATTTTTCTTGAGTAACATTTTATCATAAAATTCAAAAGGCTCAATGGTCCAGGTTTGCATTTGTTGAACACCGAAATATAAAAGAATAGCCTGCTTTACCCATTCGTTCACCTGCCAGCCAGTATCAGAAGGAGAGGCGGTGCGTAATCTTCCTTTATCTACTTCTTCAATCACAGCCCGAACAGCATCACTGTATTTATTGTCTTTAACCAATTCGCGGTTGTTCCATGCTTCCAGTATGAGTTCTTTCATTGATAGTATAATTTGCTGCGAAGGTAATTAATGTGCAAATATGCAAATTAGAAAATGTGCAAATGCTTTAATTCTATCATTTAGAGTAAAGGTAAGATTCAATTACTCAGGAATACTTGATTCAATGCATTTGCACATCTGCACATTTTCTAATTTGCACATTAACTACTTTTGCACTATGTATTCCGAACTCGACATTCAATCTGCCTTACAAACCCTTCGCACAGGTGGTATCATACTCTATCCCACCGACACCATCTGGGGAATCGGATGCGATGCCACCAATGAAGCAGCTGTTCAGAAAATTTATGCACTGAAACAACGACCCGATCATAAGAGTATGATTGTTTTACTGGCCACTGAGCGCGAATTGCTTCAATATATAGCCGCACCTGATATGGAAGTATTCAATTATCTCGATAGCGTTACAAAGCCCACTACAATTATATATGAAGGAGCCATTGGGTTAGCTGATAATTTGCTTGGCGCTGATGGAACCATTGGTATTCGTATCGTAAAAGATGAGTTTTGCAAGCATCTTATCAAACGCCTGGGCAAACCTCTTGTATCTACTTCTGCAAATCTTTCCGGTAAACCTTCCCCCCAGGTTTTTGCAGATATTGATCCGGTTATTAAAGCAGGAGTGGATTACCAGGTTCAATACCGGCAAAACGATATCTCGCCTAAAGAACCTTCATCTATTGTTAAATGGAACAGGGATGCAAGTGTAACTGTTATTAGAGAGTAGGGGGGAAGGATTTTTGGTTTATGATATATGATTGCGGATTTTTTCAATTCAGAAAGTTTCTTCGAATAGCAGAAATCCTAAATCCTAAATCCTAAATCATAAATCACAACTCCTTCCCGTAGTTTTGTCGCACATGCAGAAGATTCTTGTAATACAAACGGCTTTTATCGGGGATGTGGTGCTGGCAACCGGCCTTATCGAAAAACTGCACCAGCATTATCCCTCGGCTAATATTGATTTTCTTGTACGTAAAGGAAATGAAGGATTGTTGAATAATCACCCTTATCTGAATGAAGTGTTGATATGGGTAAAGAATGAGAATAAGCTGATCAATTTGTTTACGCTGCTTTTTCAGATACGCCATAAACGTTATGATGTAGTAATTAATGTACAACGCTTTGCCGCTACGGGCATGCTAACCGCTTTTTCCGGCGCTAAATGGAAAATCGGGTTCGATAAAAATCCATTCAGCTTTCTGTTCACCAAAAAAATTAAACATGTAATAAGTACAGCCGATCATCCGCTGCATGAAATTGATCGTAACCAATTACTGATCGCGGATATCACGGATGCGATTCCAGCGAAACCACGACTCTATCCTTCGGAAAAAGATTTTGAAACGGTGGCCACATTAAAGAAGCGACCCTATATCGTTGTGGCTCCCGCATCGGTATGGTTCACCAAGCAATACCCGGCCGAAAAATGGATGGAGTTCATCAGTAAAGTGTCGCTTCAGGTGCATGTTTACTTGATTGGTGCACCGGGTGATAAAGAGCTGTGTGATTTTATACGTCGCCGATCGGCTCACCCTTTTGTGGAGAATTTATGCGGACAATACAATTTTCTTCAATCTGCCGCGCTGCAGAAAGACGCGTTGATGAATTATGTGAACGATTCAGCGCCGATGCATTTTGCTTCGGCGGTTAATGCCCCGGTAACAGCGGTATACTGTTCTACATTGCCTTCATTTGGGTTCGGCCCTTTATCAGATAAAAGTTTTATTGTGGAAATTAAAGAGCCTCTTGGTTGCCGTCCTTGTGGTTTACATGGATTAAAAACTTGTCCACTCGGGCATTTTAATTGCGCGTATAAGATAGGGGATGAACAATTGTTGGAGACGCTGAGTAGATAATGTGCAAATGTGGAAATATGCAAATGTGCAAATGCTTCAAGGTCCAAACCCAAATTGAATGAAAATTTCCGCCTTAGTTGGATTGATCGAATTACAGCATTTGCACATTTTCTAATCTGCACATTTGCACATTGGCTAACTAATTTTGGAATTTTGGATTGGGAAATTGGGAAATCTCTCTTAACTCAATTTGGTTTATTAATCTATATATACTCTTGCACATAAAGCTATTTCCCAATTTCCCAATCCAAAATCTCCCAATTACTCTTTCATCCTTCTTATTTTTGCTTCAATGGACATCCGCTGCACCGAAAAAGAATTGTTTGTATTTAAGAAGATCGCTCATGCGGCTGCCGCGTTGGGACTGCCTTGCTATGTAATTGGTGGATTTGTCCGCGATAAAATATTGGGTCGGGTTACCAAAGACGCGGATATCGTTTGTGTGGGAGATGGTATCACGCTCGCGCATAAAGTGGCGGAGGCTTTTCATCCCAAGCCCTATGTTTCTTATTTTAAAACCTATGGTACAGCACAAATCAAACTGGATGATTGGGAAATCGAATTTGTAGGCGCCCGCAAAGAAAGTTATCAATACCATTCGCGTAACCCGGAAGTAGTGCCTGGTACGTTAGAGGATGATCAGAAACGCAGGGATTTTACCATCAACGCGCTTGCCATCAGTTTAAATGAGTCCGATTTTGGAAAACTGGTGGATCCCTTTAATGGTATTAATGATCTTCAGAAAAAGATAATTCAAACACCGCTGGATCCTGTACGAACATTTAGTGATGATCCACTCCGGATGATGCGGGCCATCCGCTTTGCTTCCCAACTTAATTTTACCATTGAAGAAAAAACCCTTCAGGCTATAAAAGAAAACACCCTTCGTATCCGCATCATTACACAAGAAAGGATAACCGAGGAACTCAATAAGATACTGATGAGTCAAAAACCATCAGTAGGTTTCGATCTCCTGTATCAAACCGGCTTATTACATATTATTTTTCCATTGCTGGTGGATTTAGCAGGTGCTGAGTATAAAGATGGGGTAGGACATAAAGATAATTTTTATCATACTCTACAGGTAGTGGATAATATTTCTGTAAATACGGATGATCTCTGGTTGCGCTGGGCCGCTTTATTGCATGATATAGCTAAACCCGCTACCAAAAATTTTGAAGAAGGTCATGGTTGGACCTTTCACGGTCATGAAGTAGTAGGAGGGAGGATGATTGGTAAAATATTCAGCAAGCTCAAGCTTCCACAGAATGAAAAAATGCGTTTTGTAAGGAAGATGGTTGAATTGCATTTGCGCCCTATCAGTCTTACCAAAGAAAATATCACCGACTCCGCTATCCGTCGTTTGTTATTTGATGCCGGAGACGATATGGAAGCGTTGATGAAACTCTGCGAAGCGGATATCACCTCCAAAAACAAACAAAAAGTTAAACGGTACCTCGAAAATTTTGAATATGTAAGGCAGCGATTGAAAGAAGTGGAGGAAAAAGATCGTATCCGAAACTGGCAACCACCTATTACTGGAGAGATGATAATGGAAATATTCGGATTAACACCCTGCAAAGCGGTGGGGGATCTAAAGAACGCTATTCGGGAAGCCATATTGGATGGAGAAATTGAAAATAATTATGAAGCGGCATACGAATTGATGATGAAGAAGGCAGCGGAGTTGAAACTAAGCCCTGTTGGGTAACGGTTTACTATAAATTTTTTCCCACAAAGACACAAAGTTCACTAAGAGAGGGAAGATATAACCAGCTTTGTGGTCTTTGTGTCTCTGTGGGAAACGTGCTCGAATGCATCAAATCAGCGAATTACCTTATTTTTGAAGCTTAACTAAACAGGTTTTCATGGCGGTATTAAAGTTCAGGATCTATTTTGAAGAAGACGATAGTGTTTACCGGGATGTGGCGGTGAAGCACACGCAAAGCTTTTTGCAATTGCACCAGGTGATCTTAAAAGCGTATGAATTCGACAGCAAGCACCAGGCGACTTTTTATCGCAGTAATGATCAATGGCTGCGGGGCAGGGAGATTTCACTGGAAAAATATGATAAAGAATACAAAGCGCCTCCATTAATAATGCATGAAACAACGGTGGGATCGGAGATACGTAATCCGAACCAGCGCTTCATATATACATATGATTTCGTTAAGAACTGGAGCTTCCAGGTAGAATTGATAAAAGTGGAAAAAGAAGAAAATCCAAAATTGGATTATCCCTGCCTGATTCGGTCAGAAGGCATTGCTCCCTCTCAATATGGTACAAAAGGATTGGTGGGCGATAAACTCGCGGAAATGGAAGAGAAATACGATCTCACTGCCGGAGCGGAAGGGTTTGGGGAAGAAGGTGAATCCGATACAGAAGATGTAGAATCTACCGAAGAAGCAGGTGGCGAGGAAACTACCGAAGAAATATAGATGTAGTCGGGAGTCCTGACTCCGAACTCCAGACTACAGACTCCGAACTACCAAAGGCCCGGTAATATTATGAAGAAGAAGACTTGTCTCATCATTACGGGCCCAACGGCTGTAGGCAAAACATCGATCTCCATCCAACTGGCGAAACAGTATCATACCAGTATCATTTCAGCCGATTCGCGGCAATGTTATAAAGAAATGAATATTGGGGTTGCCAAACCCAGTGAAGCGCAACTCCGTGAAGTAAAACATTATTTTATCAATTCTCATTCAATTACAGAGGATGTAAATGCCGCGGATTTTGAACAATACGCGTTGGGAGCAGCATCGGAAATATTTTCCAAAAATGATATTGCCATTATGGTAGGGGGTACTGGTCTTTACATAAAAGCCTTTTGCCAGGGGTTAGATAATATTCCCGCTGTTGATACTCAAATACGCCAGCAAATCATTAGTGAGTATGAAAAGAATGGATTGGACTGGTTGCAAATGGAAGTAAAAGAAAAAGACCCCCGCTTTTTTGCGGAGGGGGAGATACAAAATCCTCAACGGATGATGCGGGCACTGGAAGTAAAATTATCAACAGGAATTTCCATTCGTGAATACCAACAGGGAAATATAGCTACCAGGGATTTTAATAGTATAATAATTGAATTGGAATTACCGAAAGAACTATTGCATCAGCAGATCAACCAACGGGTGGATGATATGATGAAGCAAGGGTTGCTGGAAGAAGTTATAACCTTATACAATAAACGTTCGTTGAATGCCCTGCAAACGGTCGGTTATTCGGAATTATTCCGTTATCTGGATAAGGAGATTTCATTAAATGAAGCCATTGAGCTTATTAAGCGAAATACCCGCCATTATGCCAAACGGCAAATCACGTGGTTTAAAAAATTCGGGAGCTCATTCATTTTTGATCCACGGGAATCTACTGGAATTTTTTCAGCTGTAGAACAAAAACTACAGAATAGCTTGTAATGGTTGATAACTTTTTCAGTAATATTTTATTGACTAAAGCAATCTACTTAGCGGGCTCTAAATTTAATGGATAACCGGAAAGAAAAGAGAATGATTTACTCAATAATAAAGTTAATAGAAGCGATATTAGTACCGCAAACCATCCAGTATCCTGAAAGCCCGTTTATATCCAACGTTCCTATGAAGGCTTCCAGTAATCCAATGATCCCTTGAAAAGGATCGACCGTCCGTCGAAATTGATCCTAACATTCCTATGAAAACCGTGTTTGAAGGTTAAGGGTCTGATAACCTTGAGAACAAAATTCCCCATCTCTTGCAGGTGGGGATTTTTTTTTCGCTTCGCGAAAAAAACGTGAGACGTGAAACGTGAGTGGTGAGTCGTGAGTCGTGAGTGGTGAGTCGTGAGTGGTGAGTCGTGAGAAAGTCCCGAAGTAATAGAAACTTACTATTAATCATGGTCTCTCTCACGACTCACCACTCACGATTCACGACTCACGCTTTAAAATTTTACTCCGAAAGTAAGCATCACATTCCCTGCATTGTCTTTAATATCCGCGTAGGTGTTCGCTTTGTCGGAGAGACGATAAGGGAAGTTTATATTTTTTGTAAGGCTATGTACATAAGTAAGGTCAACAAATATTCCTTTGTTACGGTATCCAAGCCCACCGCTTAAATTCATCCGGTTGGCTTTTAATGATTCTTCTACATAAGGATTCATGAAATAAGCAAATCCAAGACGTGTCATAATGGTATTGAACTTTAATTCACCACCCACCCGGAAATTAAAGGTGTTCTTATAAACTGCTTTCGTAGCTTCATTTACATCCTTGTAATATTCATCGCTTCCCTGCGCTTCGTCGACAGCGGAAAATTTACCCGATTGTGTAGTTACATATTCGATATCCGCTGTGATAAATCCTTTTTGTTTTTTTACATCTTCTACTTCATTAATAACATAAGATCCGCTGATAATGATCTTCCAGGGGCTCACAAAATCAAATTTCGTTTCCGGAACACCAAACGTATTCATTGAAACACTGTCGGCACCCGGAGGCAGGCCATATTTTGTTGCGTAATTTTCCAGGTTGGTTACCATTTTCCCGGCGGTTGTATTTTCTGTCAGTCCATATAATGTGGGAGTATGAAAACTTAAACCCAATCTTATTTTTTCAGAAGGCTTAACGATCATTCCAAATTTTCCGTTTACTCCAACTCCTTTTTGAGTCAGCGTTTCTTCGTAGGAGGCCATATCATAATCATTATCGGTATCCCCAGTGGCATCATTTTCTTTAAAATAACTCGTACGGGTATAATTCAGGATGGGTACTCCTATTCCGAATCCGAAATATAATTTATCATCCATATTAGCGGCATAACCAAATGCTATTTCAGTAACACCTCCTGTTGTTTTGATCGTCTGCTCCTGGTCCAGCAAAGCTGCTTTTTCGCCCTGACCATAAATGGTGACTTCACCACCGTTCAGGTTCATGGTATCAATCAGGTATTCATAAATCGCCATTTTTGTGGGAAGGGAAATCAGGGAAGAATTCTTCCAATCATCATTTGATAACGATAGGCCCGATCTCGCGAAATCAAGAACGTATTGTTCTGAAAAGGAACTGTAATCGTTTTGTCCTTTATAATGAGTATTGGAATTAAAATTAGCCGTACGGTTCACCGCAAAACTGACCGCGCTACTCTTCCAGCGGCTATACCTGTTCGAAAATCCGAAAACAAATCCAGAGGTTCCAAAATTGAACTTATTCAGCTTTTCTGCCTTTGCATCTGTTCCCCGGTATGAACCTTTGCTATTGTAAAAACTAAAACCTGGACTGAGAACGAATTCTCCTGTTTTATATAATCCAAGTCCTGCCGGGTTCACAAAAGTAGCTGTGATTTCACCGCCTAAAGAAGCCATTGCCCCTCCAATTGCCTGTTGACGGGCAGTACCCGATGGATTGGTCCAGCTCATTCGTAATGCGTCTTCAGGTAATTGTGCAAAAAGGGTATTTCCTGATAGTAAGAACAGTGCTATGTAGAGTTTTCTTTTCATATAAAATGAATTGTTGAAATGTCAATCCAATAAAAAAGAGGAAACCAAATTCAAGAAGTACTCAAATTCAATTTCCTCTTTCAATATTTTTTTGCTGGTATAATTAAATTGTTTTCAGCATTAATAAATTAACCGCCTCTTCTGCCACTGCTGCTGCCTCCGCTACTACTGCTACCTCCACCCGAAGATGAACCAGAAGACGAAGAGCCTGAAGAGGAACTATTTGAAGAAGAAGGCGTATAACTCCGGCTTGAACGATCGCTTGATGAGCCGGATGAAGTACCATTCGTGTTTCCGAAACTATTGTTGTTAGTTCCCGAAAAAACTTTGCGCAAACTGGATCCAAGCGTATTAGAGTTAGAGTTATTGTAACTACCGCCACCGGAATTAGGTATTCTCATCGAACCCTTGGTACGGACTGCTGCATTTCCAGTATTATAATTGGTGTTGGTATAACTATTTAAACTGAAGTTGCGCACTTTATTATAAGCGGCCGGGTTCGATTTTGGATTTACAATCACCACATTACGGCAATAAGGGTTGTAACCACTGTTCCAGGAATAATATCCATTCCAGTAAAAATTCCAGTTATTGCTATAAGGACTGTAATAGTTATTACTCCAGCTGCTATAGGTATTCCAATCATAATCGTCGAAAGCGTTCCAGCGGTAAGGGTTTCTTACACGCATCCGCAACCAGCGATCGTCCGCGTTGTCATATTCGTAACTCTGGGAGCGATTATTAGTTTGTTTTGCTTCTACATATGCTGCGCCTTCTTTTTCGGGCGAATAATAAACATCATCAGGCGTTTGCCCCGATTTGTAGGAGGTAGAACAACTGCTAATGGCAGCTGCAACTAAAATAAGGAGTAGAAATCGAGACTTCATAGCAATGGTTTTAAAAGTTTTAGAAACGAAATACTACTTTTGTGTTCCTGAAATAAAAGTACAACAAAAAGACAGCGATTGAAAGTAAAATGTTGCTGAGGGTTTGTTAAAGTTTAATAAATAAGCCGTTGATGCTCAATGGCCCTTAACCGTCAAAAGAAATAGAAGTTCAATGAGTAAAGAAATTACGCCCATGGCGAAGGATTATTCGCAGTGGTATAATGACCTGGTGATCAAAGGTAGCCTTGCCGATTATTCAGCTGTAAGAGGTTGTATGGTAATTAAACCTTATGGGTTCGCCTTATGGGAAAATATGCGCGACGCGCTGGATAAAATGTTTAAGGATACAGGTCACGAAAACGCCTATTTCCCTCTTTTTGTACCAAAGAGTTTATTCGAGGCGGAAGAAAAAAACGCCGAAGGATTTGCAAAAGAATGTGCCGTAGTTACGCATTACAGGTTGAAAAGCGATCCCGCCAATAAAGGCAAATTAATGGTTGATCCAGATGCGAAACTGGAGGAAGAACTGGTGGTAAGACCTACCAGTGAAGCCATCATCTGGAACACCTATAAAAACTGGATACAATCTTACCGGGATCTTCCTATCCTCATCAATCAATGGTGTAATGTGGTACGTTGGGAAATGCGTACCCGTTTATTCCTGCGAACTGCTGAGTTTTTGTGGCAGGAAGGACATACCGCGCATGCAACGGCTAAAGAAGCTGTTGACGAAACCGTTCAAATGCTGAACATATATGCCGATTTCGTTGAAAACTGGATGGCAGTGCCAGTAATTAAAGGAGTGAAAACGGAAAGTGAACGTTTTGCCGGCGCAGTAGATACTTATTGTATTGAAGCATTGATGCAGGATGGAAAAGCATTACAAGCCGGAACCTCGCATTTTTTGGGACAGAATTTCGCGAAAGCGTTTGATGTAAAATTCTCTGATAAGGAAAATAAACTCGACTATGTTTGGGCCACCAGTTGGGGTGTAAGCACACGTCTGGTAGGAGCACTCGTAATGGCGCATAGCGACGATGATGGATTGATATTGCCTCCACGAATCGCACCACTTCAAGTGGTAATCGTTCCCATTTTTAAAGGAGAGGAACAAAAAGCGAAGATTGATGTGAAGGCGCTTGAACTGGTTAAATCCCTTAAAGCAGCAGGCGTAAGAGTAAAATACGATGATAATGAAAATGCGCGTCCGGGTTGGAAATTTGCCGAGTATGAATTAAAAGGGGTGCCGGTTCGAATTGCCATGGGGGCACGCGACCTTGAAAATAATACGGCAGAAATTGCACGTCGCGATACCAAAGAAAAATCAAGTGTATCGATGGATGGCTTATCTGATCATATTGTATCTCTTTTGGGTGAGATACAAAAGGCGATGTACAATAAGGCGCTTGCATATCGCGAAACACATATTACAAAAGCAGACAATTGGCAGGAATTTGAGAAATTACTGAATGAAAAAGGAGGATTTATCTCAGCCCATTGGGATGGAACTCCAGAAACCGAAACAAAGATCAAGGAGCTTACAAAAGCAACTATCCGATGTATCCCCTTGAATAATGAAACCGAAGAAGGGAAATGCATTCTCACTGGTAATCCAAGTAAACAAAGAGTGTTGTTTGCACAAGCTTATTGAGTAGTCGGGAGTTTGGAGTCAGGAGTTCGGAGTCGAAAAGCGAGAAGCGAGAAGCGCCAGAAACTAGCCCATAAAGTTACCAAAGTTGATATCTTGACCGGTATCAACTTTTTTATTTTTAGAAATAGGTAGAAATCAAGAAGGATTTCTTTGTTGATTTCTTCTTTTCTGTTTATTTTTTATGTTGAATAATTCCGGCACAGGTTGAATTTCTAAATCGTAAACCAATTAAAACCAACTCAACATGGATTCGAGCAATCAGAATTTATTTGATCTGCAAATAGATCAACCGGTTAGTAGTTATTTAAACGAAACAGCAAAATGGGCAAAATTCCTTGCCATCCTGGGTTTTGTGTTTTGCGGTATAATTGCCATAGTTGCAATTTTCGCCGGGTCCATTATGTCAACAGCTTTCGGATCCCTGGGTGGCGATTCCGGGATGTCTGGAGTAATCCTAACCGTTGTTTACCTTATAGTAGCGGTAGTTTATTTCTTCCCTTGTTTATTCCTCTTTCACTTTGCCAATAAAATGCAACGGGCGTTGCGTCAGAATGACCAGGACTTATTAACGAATTCTTTTAAGAATTTAAAATCATGTTACAAATACATGGGTATTCTGATGATTGTTGTTCTTTCATTTTATGTAGTCATATTTATTATTGGCATGCTCGCCGCTTCCCAGTTATAAGAAGTAGTTCGGCTTCTCTCTATTTTTAGTTTTGATTTGATCCGTTTAGCAATGCACAATGGCAGATCAAAATGGGAGTACTTCTTTGCAATATGTTCTATAAGATTTAGAACTGTGTATATTAACCGGTATAATTCTGCTTAGGCTAACTTGAATTAGTGCCGATGCCTGGTATCACCTTAAGCGTATTTTCTTTTATAAGAGATAATTTGCCTGGTTTGCGGTTTGTAGTAAATTGACTTATTATTCTTCACCAAAATCAACTGACAATGGATTCAGAAAATCAATCCTCTGTTTTTAGCGACCTGCTCGTTACGCATACGATGGGCAATCACCTGCACGATACTACCAAATGGTGCAGATTCTTATCAATTGTGGGTATCGTTTTTCTTTCAATTTTCATTATTGCTGCAATTATAGCCGGACCTTCTATTGCGCCATTGGTATCGAATCTTTTCCCGGGTATGGGAAGTGCAATCGGCAGCTTGTTGGTAATCATTATGATCTTATTCATCGCAGTTTTTGGCGTGTTGACTTTTTTCTTATTGCGTTTTTCAATTTTAACACGACGTGGATTAGAAATGCGCAACCAGGCTCTTTTTAACGATGGGTTAAAAGCATTGAGGATCTATTTTATCATTTATGGTGTGATTGGCATATTAGGGATTCTTACAAATGCTGCCGGTTTATTTTCACTTTAAAAAAATTATTTATGGAGAATCAAACTCAACAAGAAGGCCTGTTTGATGTAGAAATAGATGCAACAGCAAAGAGCCTGATCAGTGATATTGCCACCTGGGCAAAAATTGTTGCGGTGAGCGCATTCGTGAGCTATGGTATTTCATTAGTAGTTGCGGTGCTGGGTAAAAATGAACTTGGTTCCGGATTTGCCGCCTCTACCGGAAAAGCTTCTCAAATTGCCAGTACGCTGGTAGGTGTTATTATTGGAGTAATCATTAATATCTTCCTTTATAAGTTTGCCGTTGAAGCTAAACATGGGATTGATCATATAGATCAGAGTCGCCTTGAAAGCGGATTCAATAACCTGCGTATTTATTGCAAAGTGTTGGGTATTCTTATGATAATCGTGCTCGTCTTTTTTGTATTAGCGTTATTGCTTGTGGGAGTAGGAGGAGGATTGCAAAGCTGATCTGAATTGTTAAAGGATATTTATCCGATTGGATAAACTGTCGGGATTTTTCTGAATTAAGGGAAATTTCTTTGACAGTTTTTTTATTTAACGGGTAGAAAAATAATTATAATCCTTTAATAGGCTTTCCAGGAAATCGAGTGAATCCTGATCACTGTCCATTTTCAGCTTTGATTTGATACGCTCGGCAATGCGCATGGAAAGATCATAATCGTTTTTCTTTTTTACGTTTTCGATGATACTTTTAAGGGTATTCACATCGCGGTCGCTCAGTTGCATCACCTGCGGATAACGCGGCTGGTAGGTCGATTCTACCTCTTTGAAAACAGTATCTTCCCAGGAGGTGCGGTTCTTTAAATCAATGATAATAGTGCCGGCAACCAGGTCTCCGATTCGTTGCGATAGAGGAGTTAAAATAACACTGAATAAACCCAGGAACAGAAGGGGAAATGTCCACAAAGGAAGTTCCTGGCTCAATTGTAACCATAGTATAAAAACTGGAAAATCAAGCATTCGGAATGCCCATCTTAATAAGTATTGACCCAGGCTCGGTTGACCGCCTTCCGCCGTTATTACCTTAATATTCATAGCCATTTTCCCCAGGCTGCGCCCATTAAAAGCAATTTCGCAAATCAGGTGATAAAAAGCGACAGGCGCGCTGATTAACATTCCCTGAATATTCCAGTTAGCAATAAGAATAAAAAAAGATGGCAGGTCGAATAGAGTAGCCATGATCTTAATATAAAGCCAACAGACCAGCAGGTCAATAATCCAGGCGAAAAGGCGTTTATGAAAGGGCGAAATGGCGAAATCCACTTCAATATTGAACCCTGTATCCAGTTTTACCAAAGCCATTATCTTCTATTGCTTTAATTTTAGTATTGGGTATTAAACGTTCGAAATTTAACTATTATATTTATCCATAAAAATAATTGTTCGCAGGCAAATTTTACCAATTTATAAATCCCTAAAAAGCTTACCGGTGCGTGAAGGATTGTTTATTAAGAAGAATATTGATAAGTGGCGGCAATACCAGTATGAAAAAACGGCCGATCCCGATGAAATGGCCAGTCGGTTTACTGAACTGGTGAATGATCTGGGTTATGCCAAAACATTTTATCCGCACAGTAAGGTTACTACTTACCTGAATGGACTGGCTTCCAGGATATATCTTGGTATTTATAAAAATAAAAAAGAAAAATCGTCTCGGATTATCCGATTCTGGAAAACGGAGCTACCTGTAGTGATCCGCTCGCATCACAAAGAAGTACTTTACGCCTTTCTCATTTTCATATTGTTTTGCATAATGGCGGCATTTTCCGCCTCTCATGATCAGACTTTTGTAAGGGGAATTCTCGGGGATAATTATGTAGAAATGACCGAAGAGAATATCGCTAATGGCGATCCGTTTGGCGTTTATAAAGATGATGCACAGTTTATGATGTTTGTTAGCATCGCAGTGAATAACATCAAAGTCTCATTCATGGTGTTTATTGCCGGTTTTGTATTTTCGATTGGAAGCGTATGGTTGTTATTACGCAACGGGGTAATGGTAGGCGCTTTCCAGTATTATTTCTTTTCAAAGGGCCTGGGTTGGGATTCTGTATTGGTAATATGGATACATGGTACCCTCGAAATCTCTTCCATCATACTCTCCGGCGCGGCCGGACTCATCCTTGGGAATAGCTTCTTATTCCCAGGCACTATAAAACGTATGCAATCACTTCGCAAAGGTGCGAAGGATGGATTAAAAGTATTAATTGGAGTTATACCCCTGCTTATACTCGCTGCCATGCTGGAAGGGTTTGTTACCCGGTATTCCACGATGCCTAAGTTTATCAGCATTTCTATACTCGCTACCTCTTTTATATTCATAGCCTGGTATTTCGGCCTCTACCCCGTGCTGGTAGAGAAAAGACTTTTCCGGCAGGCGCTATTAAACCAGGGACAAACTATATGAATATCCCTTCTCTTTATATCCGTGTTAAGCAACTGCTGCAAATCGGTGGTTTTTTGTTGATTTTTCCTTTATGGGGAATATCGCAATCAACTCCCGATACGGTTATTCAGGAATTGATTGTGGACAGCAGTAGCATAAATTTGAACGATCAGCTACCCGAAACACCCGTGTTAGAAGATACCAATGAGTATGAAGAGGAGACTACAGAATCCTTTACCCGTTTGCCGGATACGATCATTTTCCGAAGTGTTCCGGATACCATTTTGTCGAAATTGAAATCACAGAAAGAATTCGAATATGCCAATGATCCGGAATATTGGATAAAAAAGAAAAAAAAGGAAAAATCGAATAAGGGGATAGGTTATTTTATTGAATGGGTATTTGGGAGTAGTGTGGTAAGGATAATCATGTACATTATTATAGGGTTGATAATACTCTACACCCTATACCGTATCATTGAAAACAATAATCTATTTTACAACTCTTCCAAAAGAACAATCAGCAGTCTATCGGAGGACGCCGTTGAAATGGAAGACGAGAATCTCGATGAAAAAATCAGGAAAGCAATTGCCGACAAAGATCATCGCAAGGCTGTACGGTATTTGTATTTTAAAACATTGCGTCTGTTTGATCAACGGGGATGGATCCGTTATCACGCGCAGGCAACCAATTACGATTATATCACCCAGGTAAATAGTTACCCGGTAGCCGGAGATTTTAAATTCTTAACGCAGGTGTACGATTATGTATGGTATGGGGGTTTTGAATTAACAGAGGAACAATTCGGGATCGTGCACAAGAATTTTCAGAAAATAATCAAATAACAGTTTGAAAAAAATTGCATTCATAGTTCCAATTACCATGCTTCTTTTCATGATGCTGATTAGCTCCTGTGAAAGGGGAGATGAAAAGGTGCTGAATGAGCGGGTCACCATATGGCGCAAGGATAAAATCCCTTATGGAACTTTTTATGCGTACGAGCAATTGCCGGTTATGTTTCCCGACGCGGAGATCGTAATCGATAAAGAATCACCCGATAGCCGCAGGAATATCTTTCAACGCAAGAATAATGACCTCGAGATAAAACTATCAAGCCATGTAGGGCGAACCGCTTCCGTTGTGGTTACTCACCGGCTGCTTCCAAATGATAATGAGCTTCGTGCGCTACTCGATTTTGTGTATGAAGGAAACCAGTTATTTGTTTCATCCTTTGAATTTGGCCAGGAATTACTGGATAGCCTTAAACTGAACACCAATTATTCGAACGGTGGAGTGAACATGTATGATTCACTTCGAATCAGTATTACCAACCCTGTAAGTAAAACAGAAGAATTTTACAGTTACCCCGGGAAATCGTATGATAATTATTTTTCGGGCATTGATACCGGGTATACAACCGTTTTAGGATGGGATAATAAGGGCAATGCTAATTTTGTAAAGATTTCATATGATAATGGGGGCGCTTTTTACCTCCACCTCGCCCCCATGGCATTCAGTAATTTTTTCTTACTGCATAAAGAGAATAAGCGCTACTACGATTGCGCGTTATCCAATATCCCTAAAGATATTGAGTTGATTGTATGGGGCGAATATTTCCGTCATCATGCCAATGGCGATGAAGGGGGAGGCAGCGGAGGCAGCACAGCACGGATATTTAATTGGATGATGAGCCAGGAAGCGCTGGCATGGGCCCTTTGGTTGTTATTGTTGCTTTTTCTGATCATATTTTTATTTGAATCGAAAAGAAGACAGCGGGCGATACCGATCAGAAAGCCTTTAAAGAATGCATCACTCGATTTTGTAAAAACGATTGGCAATCTTTATTACCAGCGACACGACAACAAAAACCTCGTTGGGAAAATGACTGCCCATTTCCAGGATCATGTGCGTAACCGGTTTAATATCCCAACTTCCCGCATGGATGAGGAGTTTGAAAAAAAACTATCTTATAAAACCGGTATTGATCTTCAAACCATTCACGATATTGTGTACCAGGCTAAATACTTGTCAGATCAATCATCGGTAAGCGATGGAGAATTATTATTATTTAACCAGCAATTGCAAAACTTTTATAAACAGGTATAATAATGGAAGAGAATTTTTTTCAGCAAAGAACGGATCTGAATGGCCTGCAAACGGCTGTATTGACGCTTAAGAGGGAAATCGGTAAAGTAATCATTGGACAAGAACAAATGGTTGATCTGCTGCTGGCCGCGATGCTGGCCGATGGGCATGTGCTGATTGAGGGTGTGCCAGGCGTAGCAAAAACGCTTACCGCTAAATTGCTCAGCAGAAGTATCACCGTTGGATTTTCAAGAATACAATTCACTCCCGACCTGATGCCCAGTGATGTAATCGGAACTTCTATATTCAACCCTAAAGAATCTTCTTTTCAGTTCAGGCAGGGACCCATCTTCAGTAACATTGTACTTATAGATGAAATCAATCGTGCTCCGGCTAAAACGCAGGCGGCCCTTTTTGAAGTAATGGAAGAAAGGCAGGTAACCGTAGATGGTCAAAGCTATGGACTGAGTTTTCCTTTTATGGTAGTGGCCACTCAAAACCCAATTGAACAAGAAGGCACTTATCATTTACCGGAAGCGCAACTCGACCGCTTTCTTTTTAAAATAAATGTCACTTACCCCACGGCTGAACAGGAATTCCGTATAGTGTTGAATCATCATCAGTCGGATCTGAACGCGATGATCGAACAGGTAAGCGCTGTATTGAGTGCTGAACAATTGGAATACCTGCGCAAACAGGTGCGGTTGATACATGTGGAAGAGAAATTGATCAGCTTTATCACCAGCATTGTTGCCAATACCCGAATTCATAAGTCCATCTACCTCGGGGCCTCTCCCCGTGCATCTATCGGTATATTAAATGGAGCGAAAGCACTGGCAGCTATGCGTGGCCGCGATTTTATTACACCGGAAGATATAATCTATGTAACGCCGGCTGTACTGAGACACCGGATTGTGTTAAGTCCTGAAAAGGAAATGGAAGGCGCTTCACCGGATGATGTGATCGCGCAGATCATTCAAAGTATCGAGGTCCCCAGATAGTCTTTACCCAACTATTTAATTGCACCACATAGCGCATGAAATTTTATGAACGATACCTGCTCCCGCTTTTTTTCAGCAAACGCTTTTACTGGGTGTTCGCCGGGATAATCGTCTTATTCCTTTTTTCTTTTGGTACCCCCTTGTTATTGCCGGTTTCCAAACTCGTATTGCTGGTATTTGCATTGTTAGTTATTTTGGATTATGGGAGTCTTTTTTTAAGGAAGGAACCTGTAAAACTTCAACGCATATCCAGCGAGCGATTTAGTAACGGGGATGAAAATAAAGTGCAGATACAAGTAACGAATAATTATCCATTTCGAATCCGTGTCAAGGTCATTGATGAGTTACCGGATCAGTTTCAGGCAAGAAATTTTTTGATGCATGCTGTTGTAAATAGCCGCGATGAGCAATTGCTAACTTATCTATTACGCCCGGTGGAAAGAGGAGAATATCTTTTTCATGCTATTCGTTTGTTTGTGAAAAGTCCTTTGCAATTAGTGGTGCGAAGGATAACCAACGAAACCGAACAAATGGTAAAAGTATTGCCGTCTTATTTTTTGCTGAAGCAATTTGAATTACTGGCTCATTCCAGTAACCTTACCGAGGCGGGTAGTAAAAAGATCCGTAAGATTGGGCACAGTCTGGAGTTTGAACAGATAAAGGATTATGTAACCGGCGATGATATCCGAAGTATCAACTGGAAAGCGACTGCACGTAAAGGGCAATTGATGGTAAATAATTTTACAGACGAACGGAGCCAGCAGATCTATTGCATCATAGATAAAGGGCGGGTCATGAAAATGCCATTTGAAGGAATGTCGTTGCTCGATTACGCGATAAACGCTTCTCTCATTTTATTAAGGGTAGCATTGATAAAACAGGACCGGGCGGGGCTGATAACTTTTGATGAAGGGTTGGGAAACTTTCTTCCCGCCGATCGTAAGGCCGCGCAAATGACCAACATTCTCGAAACCTTATACAATCAGCATACCAAATTCATGGAGAGCGATTATGAGAAATTATTCGCTGTGATCCGGACAAAAGTGACTCAACGCAGCCTGATTGTATTGTTTACCAATTTCGAATCATTGTCGGGTTTGCAACGTCAATTGCCGTATATCCGAAGCATCGCCCGCAATCATCTGGTATTGGTGGTGTTTTTTGAAAACACGGAGTTGCGTCAGCTCACTGAAACAGATGCGCCCGATATGGAAACCCTCTATGTAAAAACGATCGCTGAAAAATTTCAATACGAAAAAAGACTGATTGTAAAGGAACTTCAGCAGCATGGAATCTTCACCATCTTAACCGCCCCAAAAAATCTTACCGTGGATACGGTAAATAAATATTTGGAGTTGAAGGCGAGGCAAGCCATTTAATGTGAAAATTTGCAAATATGCAGATGTGCAAATTCATCGATTCGATCTCTCATCTAAAAAATGTATTTTGACTTAAACTAGAAATGTAACACCTGATACCATTTGCACATCTGCACATTTGCTAATTTGCACATTGCCTTTTACACATGGAAAACATTTTCGAACAAGGACAAGTTTTATTAATCAACAAACCATTTGAATGGACATCCTTCGACGTGGTGCGTAAAATCCGTGGAATGGTTCGTATAAGAAAAGTAGGACATGCCGGAACATTGGATCCATTAGCAACCGGGTTGCTGATCCTTTGCACCGGAAAATTCACCAAGCGTATTAACGAGTATATGTCGCAGGAAAAAGAATATACCGGAACCATTACACTGGGGGCTATGACAGCTACCTATGATCTTGAAAGTGAACCGCAGGATTTTAAACCTTATGAACAAATTAGTCGCGCTGAGGTTGATCTGGCTACAAAAAAATTCATCGGTGAAATTCTACAGGTACCACCGGCGCATTCTGCTATTAAAAAAGATGGTAAAAGGGTATATGAACTGGCCCGGAAGGGAATTGAAGTTGTATTGGAGCCCCGGAGAATTATGATCAGTGAATTTGAAATCACTTCTTTTCAATTACCCGTTATTGTATTTAGGGTGGTTTGTTCCACCGGTACATATATCCGCAGTCTAACCCATGATTTTGGAAAAGAATTAGGTTGTGGCGGTTATCTCAGCAGTTTATGCCGTACCCGAATCGGTTCATTCACCCTTGATCAATCAATGAAAATGGAAGAAGCGGAAAAGTATATACGGGAATTGCATCAGAAGGGATAACCAATTCCTAACTGGAACTGACCATTGAAGAGACTCAGATCATAGAACCAGCCGTTATTAATATCGGCCCATCGCGGGTTTTTAAGTTTATAGGCCCAGTCGAGACGGATTAGAAAAAAGTCAAAATCAAATCGAAGACTAACTCCGCCACCCACTGCGATGTCTTTGTATAGGCGACTGAATTTAAATGAGGCTTCGGGTATTTTAGTCTTAGAGGTGGAATCGGTGAATTCTACACCCCATATGTTTCCTACATCAACAAACAAAGCGCTTTTTACTTTTATGCCAGCTATAGTAGTCAGGTTAAAACGGTATTCTACATTGCCTTCCAGTTGCATATTACCAAAACGATCATTCGACTCATTGTTTGTTGTGTCATAGATGATAGCGGAACCTGGACCCAGTTGTCTGACACGCCAGGCACGCATACTATAAGGTCCTCCTGCAAAATAAGCCTTAAAGAAAGGTAGCTTGTATTCAGGTTGACCGTCTTTCTTTCCATAAACATATCCGTAACCAGCAAAACCACGAAAGGCCCAGCCTGAGTATTTGTAATTGATGAAATTTTTAAATTCAAGATCCGTCTTAATAAATCGGAACAGGTTGTCTTCGTCAATACTTTTAATGAGGCCCAACACAGCTCCACTTTGTTCAAGCCGTATCCTAAACGACGAAAAGCGGTTCTTTTTATTCCAGGAGGTATTTATTGCACCGATTTGTCCAATTACAAACCCATCATTAAATGCATATTTTAATGAAGGTATGTCCTTCATTAATTGATCCAGGCTGTCTTTCCCAAGCAGCCGGGTAAATTCCATATTCAAAGGTGTGAGTTGATAACTGAACAGGGAATTCCTTTTTTTCCGTCGTGACCATTCATATCCCCAGGAGGTATTTATAGATCCAACATTGTAAATATCCCGACGGATAGTATACGAACCGTTGATATTGACAACTGTTCGCTGATTAATCCATTCGCTTTCATTTTTGAATTTTATCCAGGATGGTTTGATATGTTGAGGGAAAAAGACGGAATGCGAAAGATTGGTTTGGAGGGTTTGAATAAAATTGGAACCAAGTTCTATTCCAAAACGGGCATTGGTACTGGTTTGTATTGCCTGGCGGAACGCGTTCCGGTTGGTTAATGCGAAATTAACACCCAATCCGAATAGTTGAGTACTGGTAAGATAATCGGCAATATTCCGGCTCGCCTCCAGATCTACTTTGAGATTGAATTTTTTAGAAGGGTATAACCGAATTTCTGCATCCAGCAGGGGAACACTATCGTATCTTTCTTTCAAGGTTACATCCACACTTTGCCATGCACCCAGCCGATTAAAAGTATTAACGGTACGGAAATAGTTCCGTTCACGATAAAGGCTATCACTTTCAGGTATCAGAAAAATATTCCGGGCAAGGTAAGGGAGTTTGAAACGGTTACTGGTAGTAAAGAATTTGAATTTATAACCAGGAACCACTGTACTGTCTTCGGGATTAATAGCCGAAGAATCCTGAATAAAAAATTGGTCGGGATAAACTTTTACAGTTCCGATACGAAAACGTTTCAGATGTGTAGTATCCTCTGCGCCACGCTGCTTAAAAACAAGGGTAATTGTGGGCTTATCCTTTTTTCTGCGAAGGGAGTCCAGCAGTGCGATCTGTTCAAACGGGTCGAGAGTGGGATCAATAAGCGCGGCTATTACGGTATCTCTTTCTACAAAAATATCATCCCCCGTTACTTTGTAATAGCCATTGTTATGAAAAATCTGCAGCAACCGATCCCTTTCGTCCGAAATTAATTGCAAAGAATAAGGATCTCCCTTTTTTAATATGCTACGTCCTTTGGATCGCAATGCGAGTTCCTGTAGTTCGGGGGTGAGCAGATCATATCCAATCGAATCCAACTGCGTTTGTATACCTAACTTAACCAGGAAATTAACAGTAACCCGGAATTGATGATTTTTAACAGTGTCTACAGTGAAGGTATCCGTGATTATAGGATAGAAATAGCCCAGGGAATTCAGTAAATCCATCATGAAGAAGCGGGAGCGTACCACATTTACTGTATCGAAACCGGGTGGTTTCACCAGATTTTTGACGACCCCGGCATACGAGATGATACGGATTTTAAGGCTATCATCCAGTTGATTTTCCAGTTTGCTGATTAGTTCCACTTTCTCGGCGGCCTTTATGTTTCCGGATACACTTATATTCGTTTTAAACACAAAGGGCTTATCTTTTTGATACTGCTTTTTGGATATAGTGACACAGGAACTGAATAATAACAATAATAGCCCGGTACACAGGCTAAAATGATAAAAATTAAAAAAACTAACTTTCCGGGGATCCAACATATTAAATTAAACGAAGAACCATGCTGGTTAAATCGCAAGTCAAATATATTCAAAGTTTAAGCCAGAAAAAATTCAGAGAAGAGGAAGGAGTATTTGTTGCGGAAGGCCCCAAAATTATTAACGAGTTATTGGCTGCATCCAATATTGATATAAAGCAAATTTATGCTACCGAATCGTGGATCGGAGTCCATCCGACTTTATTTTCATCCCTTAACCCTGGCATCATTACACAAGTTGATAATAAGGAACTGGAACGTATTTCCTTTTTGACTACTCCCAATGAAGTGGTAGGAATTTTCAAAAAGCCATCATTCACAACACCAATAATAGCGAAAGCATGTATTAGCCTTTTATTAGATACCATACAGGATCCGGGTAATCTGGGTACTATTCTCCGTTGTGCCGATTGGTTTGGTGTTACCCAGATAATATGCTCGGAAGAATGCGCCGATATTTTCAGCACGAAAGTGGTGCAATCGTCCATGGGAAGTATCAGCCGGGTGCAGGTAGTATATACTGATCCGGATGCTTTTTTGAAAGAGAACAGTGAAATTCCGGTATATGCTGCCTTGCTGGAGGGGAAGAATCTCTATGATTATCCCAGAATAAAAGAAGGTATAATAATAGTAGGAAATGAATCGAAAGGAATCCGGCCCTCTTTAATAGGGCAGGGCATCCACAAATTAACGATCCCCCGGAAGGGCCATGCCGAATCATTGAATGCCGCAGTAGCAACTGGCATTATACTATCTCATCTTACCTGAACTGGATAGCTTTCACCGGTTGCACTTTACTGACAATGATCGTTGGCAACAACAATACAAATACACAAATAAGAAAAGTAGCCAGGTTCAGTACTCCAATTTGCCACCAAACAATATTAACGGCTGCTTTTGAAATATAATAAGATTCTTCGGGCAGTGTTATAAATCCGTAACGTTGCTGCAACCAGCTTATCAGAAGGCCGATGATATTACCCAACAAAAGTCCTGTAAAAGTGATGATAGAACCCTGGTATAAAAATATTTTCTGAATCGTGAAGTTGCGTGCACCCAGGGCTTTCAGCAATCCTACCATTCGGGTTCGTTCGAGTACCAGTATAAGAAGACAAGTGACGAGATTGAGCAGGGCGATAACGATCATTATAATCAATATAATGATAATGGTCTGGTCCTGTAATGCCAGCCAGTCGAATATTGAGGGGAATACTTCTTTAATGGTTTGACTGGTTAATCCAATGGGAAGATAGGGTACAATATCTTCGCTTACCCTGTCCATCTGGTTATAATCATTTAAAAAGATTTCGTAACCACCAGCCTGGTCCTCTTTCCAGTTATTCAATCGTTGTATCAGTTTCAGATCACCTAACGCGAATAATTTATCATATTCCTCAATACCTGTTTTAAAGATTCCCGCCACGGTTAATTTTCTTGGCCGGGGTGTTTCGCCATTTGGTTGAATAAAGAAAATGAGTACCTGATCATTAACACTCAGTCCTAATTGTTTTGCCATCGCTTCCGAAAGGTTGATCTCATTGCTGTAGCCGCTATCAGTAAAACGGATCCAGCGTCCCGATACCAGGAAATTTTGGAGATTGTCGAAACCATAATCCCTTTCTACCCCTTTAAACAAAACCCCTTCGATGGTTTCAGAAGTTTTTAAAATGGCGTTTTTAGTGGCAAATGCCTGTACTTTTTTAATAGCGGGGTTGATCTTTGTAAGATTGAGTACCGAATCGTTTTTTTGGACCGGTATCTCTTCGGCGATAGAAACCTGGAGCGCGTTGTAATCCTGCACACGGATATGACCAAAAAAACTGAAAACTTTATTACTGATGGTTTGCTGGAAGCCACTTGCAAAAGCAAGGGTGATAATCATTACGGCCACACTGATGATGGTAGCGGCTACCGATAGCCTGATTATGAACCTTGAGAAGGTTCTTTGAGGGTTAAAAGCGATGCGACTGGCTATAAATCGGGCTATATTCACGGCATGATTTTCGTTCATCAAAAATAACCGCTGCTGCGCACAACAGGAGAAGTATTTTTCATGTTTTAACGAAGATTATTAACCCTGATTAATTTTTGACACTATTTTTAAGGAATGAAAATTTTTGCCCCCGTTATTGTGGTTTTTTTGTCAATGGCCGTCAATGCCCAAATACCGGATGCCGTTTATTCGTCCCGCATCAAATCGGTACAACTTTATAGCGCCGGTAATCAGTTAGGTGCCCCGGTGATTCGGCTCAACAGTGCTGAACAACTGGAATTGCATTTCGATGATCTCGACGCGAACGTTAAAAATTATTCCTATACGTTTCAATTGTGTAATGCCGATTGGACACCCGCTATGCTTAGCCAGTTCGATTTTATAAAAGGATACTCACAGATTCGGATCAGTACCTATCGATTGTCTTCCGTAGCGTATACACGCTATACCCATTACCAGGCTTTTTTGCCGGATCGTAATTGTGTTCCCACCCGTTCAGGAAATTATATATTGAAAGTGTTTCGTGATGGAGATACTTCTAAACTTATTATCAGCAAACGCATGCTGGTTGTTGATCAGAAATCGACTACTGTTGCGTTGATACAACAACCTTTTGACAACGAGCGATTCCGTAGTTATCAAAAAGTGAATTTCAAAGTAACCCTGAGTGAGCAACTCAATGTAGTGAATCATATACAACAGGTAAAAGCGGTGCTCTTGCAGAATGATCGTTGGGATAACGCGATTATGGATATTAAACCCAGCATTTTCACCCGTAACCAGGTCGAGTTCAATACGGAGAACGATTGTGTATTTCCTGCCGGTAAGGAATGGCGTTGGTTAGACCTGCGCAGTTTCAGACTACAAAGTGACCGCGTCCTCAATGCCCAGTATTCAACCACTGCTACTCAGATCAATGTAAAACCCGATATGGATCGTTCGAACCAACGTTTCAATTTTTTCAAGGATAACAACGGTAGGTATTATATTGAATGTACCGAAAGCCTTAATCCCTTCTGGCAATCTGATTATGCAACTGTGAACTTCAGTTTTGTACCACCCAATAATTTGGCGCTAAATGGTCGGGATGTTTACATCATTGGACAACTTTCAAATTACAATTTGAATGAAAGCGCCAAAATGAATTTCAATACTGAAAAAGGAGTTTATGAAACTTCCCTTTTTCTGAAACAGGGGTATTATGATTATGCGTATGTTTCCATCGACGCGACTTCTAATAAACGTGTCCCCATTTTCAATTTTACAGAAGGTAATTACTGGGAGAGCGAAAATGAATATACCATATTAGTATATTACCGTCCCCTTGCTGGCCGGGCAGATGAATTGGTGGGTTATTCAAGAGTTAATTCATTGACAGGCAGATAAAGGCTAAACCACTAGTAAAATGTAAAATGTAAAATTTAAAATATAGAATGTAAAATTTGCTACTCGTTTTACATTTTACATTCTATATTTTACATTTTACATTCCCATTGTCTTATATTTGCGCCGGCAGGTCTTACACGACCAGCTCCTGCTGAACCTCCCCAGGGCCGGAAGGCAGCAAGGATAGGCGGTTGTAGCGGTGCGATGTGAGTAGCCTGCCATTTTTAAAATATTCATAGTAAGCCAATTTGAAAAGAGCTTTTCAAATTGGCTTACTCATCTTCAAATCGGTTATATGAAATTCTTCATCGACACCGCCAACCTGGCGCAGATAAAAGAAGCTAATGAATTAGGTATCCTGGATGGGGTAACCACCAACCCCTCCTTAATGGCCAAAGAAGGCATTAAAGGAGATCAGGCAGTTATGAAACATTATGAAACCATCTGTGAAATGGTAGATGGGGACGTAAGTGCCGAAGTGCTTTCTACCGACTTCGCAGGTATAGTAGAAGAAGGGAAGAAATTAGCTGCTATTCATCCCAATATCGTTGTAAAAGTTCCTATGATTAAGGACGGCATTAAAGCTCTCAAATGGTTTACCGTGAATGGTATCAAAACCAATTGTACGCTGGTTTTTTCTGCCGGTCAGGCCATCCTCGCGGCTAAAGCAGGCGCCACTTATGTATCTCCGTTTATTGGGCGGATTGATGATAGCAGTTGGGATGGGGTGGATTTGATTGAGCAGATCTCACATATTTATACCCTGCAGGGTTATAAAACTGAAATACTCGCTGCTTCTATCCGCAATGCCCTGCACATCGTTCGTTGCGCGGAAGTAGGTGCGGATGTTTGTACTTGTCCATTGGATTCAATTCTCGGATTGCTGAAACATCCGTTAACCGACCTTGGACTTGCAAAGTTCCTCGAAGACGCAAAAAAAATGAAATCAGAACTGGCACCTGCCTGATCTTATAAATGAGTCAACAATAAAAAAGCGGCACGTCTCAGGGCGTGCCGCTTTTTTTTATGCTTTTATTCTTCTTGGGTGGTTTCCCTAATATTTCTTCAACCGTTTTCAGCCGTTCATCAGGGATGTACTTTTTTATATAGATCGTGATTTCTTTGGTAACTGTCGGGTTGCTTATCAATTCAACTTTAACGTTAACTTTTTCTCCTTTAAATGAGCTGTCAATAAAAAGACTATTGCCATCAAACTTTCCGGAAGCGCAGGAGAATTTCAATTCTTTGGCGGTAAGCGGCATCCATTGGCCGCTCGATAATTTTGTTTCAACATTAATATAATTGTATACACCTTTCTTCAGGCTGTCGGTATACAGGTTGAAGAATAGATTATCCACCTTTTGGGCCTTAAGCGCTAAGCCGGCCGATCCTGTAATCAGAAGAAGTAAAACTCGTTTCACTCAGTTTATTTATAAGGATATAGATAGAAAACCATGGGCCAAAGTTGCGCCAAATATGTAAGAGGGCGTTAAAGAATGTGCAAATGTGAGAATGTTGCATATTGATATGATAAAACGTAGGATATATTATTGAAATACGACAGGTGCCAGGGTTGAGTCACTTTTACATTCTTTATTTTACATTTTATATTCTTCATTTAATGAAAGAACCCTCTCCAAAAGGAAAGGGTCTGCTTGTTGCTTGTCATGTCAGTGAACCAAGTTTATCTCAAAAAGAGCATTTCTCTGTATTTAGGTAACACCCAATATTGATCATCCACCAGCAGCTCCAGTTTGTCTACATTATAACGGATATCGTCGAAGAACTTATCCTTAACCTGGCTTTGATAGGCGATTGCTTTGGTGCGGCTATCGCTCATATTATTCACTACTTTCCGCGCCTCAATCATTTTTTCTACCAGGTCACTTACTTTATTGGTATGTTCAGCTATCTTTTCCAGAATCTGTTTTTGATTGGCATAGCCACTTTCCGGTATTCCTACTTCTTTCAATCCTTTGATGTTATTGATCAGTACATTCATATACTTCACCGCGGAAGGAACGATATGACTGGTGCAGAGCTCACCCATAATGCGTCCTTCAATCTGAACCTTCTTGATATATTTTTCAAGTTCAATTTCGTGACGCGCCTCTAATTCAACATGTGTGAGTACATGATTGGATTCGAACAATTGCTTGGCTTTATCGGTAACATAAGCATCCAATGCCAGGGGCGATGTGCGCACATTCTCTAAACCTCTTTTTTCAGCTTCCTTATGCCATTCTTCGCTGTAGCCATCTCCTTCGAACAATACTTTTTCACTGGCAACAATATATTCGCGGATCACATGCATGATGGCGATCTCTTTTTTCTCACCCTTTTCAATCAGTGAATCCACATCTTTCTTAAATTTCTTCAATGTTTCCGCCATGATGGTATTGAGTGCAGTCATCGCGTTCGCGCAATTCGCGGAGGAACCAACCGCACGGAACTCAAATTTATTACCGGTGAAGGCAAATGGTGAGGTACGGTTACGGTCGGTATTATCGAGTAACAATTCCGGAATGCTTCTGTGCAGATCGAGTTTCAGGATGGCTTCATCCTGTTCGTCGAATTTACCACCTACGCGTTGTTTAACATCATTCAATACTTTAGTAAGATATTGACCAATAAACACGGAAATGATAGCGGGAGGCGCTTCGTTAGCACCCAGTCGGTGATCGTTTCCAGCAGAAGCGATAGACGCTCTCAATACATCCGCGTAATCATGAACCGCTTTAATAGTATTTACAAAGAAGGTTAGGAACATCAGGTTGGTCTTCGGTGTTTTACCCGGAGCCAACAGGTTTACACCTGTATCTGTAGCCATACTCCAGTTATTGTGTTTACCGCTACCATTAATGCCGGCAAATGGTTTTTCGTGGAGCAGTACTCGCAGTTTGTGACGACGTGCCACCCGATCCATAATATCCATCAGCAGGGTATTGTGATCAACGGCCACACTCACCTCTTCAAATATTGGGGCACACTCAAATTGAGCAGGAGCCACTTCATTATGACGGGTACGGCAGGGAATGCCGAGCTTGTACCCTTCTGTTTCAAAATCGCGCATGAACGCGTAAATTCTCTCGGGGATAGAACCAAAATAATGATCCTCCAATTGCTGACCCTTGGCCGGTGCGTGACCAAATACAGTACGACCACTCATTAACAGGTCGGGACGTGCATTGAAGAATGCCTCATCAATTACAAAGTATTCCTGCTCCCAGCCAAGGGTAGCGGTAACTTTCGCAACATTCTTATCAAAATAATTACATACTTCAACGGCTGCTTTATTCAACGCCTCGAGTGATTTTAATAAGGGCGCTTTATAATCGAGTGTTTCACCGGTATAAGAAACAAAAATGGTAGGTATGCAAAGGGTTTTACCCTGACCAATTTCCATAATAAAAGCCGGTGAGGATGGATCCCAGGCAGTATAACCACGGGCCTCGAACGTAGCACGGATACCACCACTGGGGAAAGAGGAGGCATCAGGTTCCTGTTGAATTAAAGCGGCTCCATCGAATTCTTCGATACCGGTTCCATCACTTTTTATAGTGAAGAAAGAATCATGCTTTTCAGCTGAGGTTCCTGTTAAAGGCTGGAACCAGTGTGTATAGTGTGTTACTCCTTTAGACTCGGCCCAATGACGGATACCCGCCGCAATCTGGTTGGCAACCGCCCGATCAATCTTTTTTCCACCACGGATGGAGGTGAGAAGACTCTTATAGGCTTCATCACTTAAAAAATCCCGGGCAGTCTTAATAGTAAAAACATTTTCTCCAAATATGCCGGTAATTTTTGGGGAACCTGTTACATCTACTTCCTTGTTTAAAGTGGATAGATCATTGATAGCTTTAAAGCGTAAATTTTCCATTATTTAGTTTTTTTCGGTGGAGCAAAGAAAGCGAAAATATCTTTTTTTCGGCAAAAAAAATGATTTTTTTAAGTCGATGACCCCAAAAATGTGGAAAATTGGTGCGGTAGAATTACTCAGGTCATAAAAAAACAGAGAAAAATGGCGGTTTTGAAAATATGTAATATTATTTTAATTTATAGACTTTTTTCCAGTCTATCAGCAGAGTAAGCACAACTATTAGGATTAATTCGGCCGGTATTTTATAACGGATTATGGCACCGGGGAAGGGGATGGTATAACCGATGAAAATATATAAGCTTATCGCGAAAAGGGTGGGCAAAAGGACCAGGGGGTGTTGTAGCCATTTTTTCCAGCCGGCTTCTTTCTTCCAAAAAAAAAGCAGGAACAATAAAAGAAGAAGGATTGTTTGCAGAGCAGCAGCGATTTGAAAGCCGCCTCTTGCTTCCCATAAATAGGGCCGCAAAAAACTGTTGTTTATAGATTGGGGTAGAATGCGGAAATAACTTTCTACGGTAGGTTGAAGGGTATCGAGATCGAATCTGGTATTTCCTCTCAGCTTAAAATACTCCGCTTGCCGCTTGGCCACAAACGAAGGCAGACTTTTTTCGGGAGCTATCAAAAGGCTTCCAAAGAAAATGAGTTTGAAGGATGCATAAACAATCAGGCTCGTTAATAGTAGACGGGTCCGGAAACGAACGCTGATAAACCAACCCAATAAGACGGGCATCAGTAAAATCAATAATACGCTTCGAAAAATGGTGATGCCTGCCATCGCCAGCAGAATATATAAGAGAGCGATTTTACTCCGTTGATTCACCCATTTATGAAACTGTATCATCAATAGTCCAAGAAAGAAAATAATTAAACCATCTCCCCGGATACCACTTAACCAGAAAACAATGCCCGGTATCAGAAACAGGGCGATAAACAACGCTTTTCTTTTTTGCGGGAACTCGCTCACGTATAAACGGAACAACCAGATATGTCCCCAGCAAACAATAAAATTGAAGAACACCACATTTACATAATAGTTCCCTCCACTGATAAAATTAAAAATAGCCATCGGTTTACTGAGCATCCAGAATTCGAGATCGGAAAGATAAAAATACCAACCCCGGGAAAAACTTTCATTCCGTTGAAACGCGGGAACCGGGTTCAGATCGGCAAAGAATTGCAAGGGATCATTGATCAGTTTTTGATGTTCTTCGATCGATCCGTTATGAAAATACCAGGTATCATCCCCTCCGAACCAGGTAATGAAAATATAGCCATATACAAGTCCTGATACTACTTTCAAACCATAAGCTATACTTAGTTCCTTTAACGACAATGCGCCTGGTTCTTTTCGGTTCCATCTTCTAAGAAGGAAAAGAAAAATGAAAAAGAAAATAAGTATCAGTAAAGCTTGAAACATATAGAAGGGGTTCAAAACGAATGTGGTCCCAAGTTAATTTAAAACAAGTTACTGAGCAGGGAGTCGGATTGAAAATTCGGAAAAGTGCAGTTGGGGAATTATTGCTGATCTGGAAAAATCTATATTAAATGCGCTCAATGCTTGGATTGGCTTTTTCTACCCACGAAATGTCTCTGCGGGACATAAAATCGTAGAGAAGAATCTTGTTTTTGTATTCATGTCCCGAAGGGACATCTGGTGGGTGCACCTACCCTTTATTTCAAACCGGGGTATCGTCAGTTTGCACTAGCCTCTTTCCTTAAAATATATTGCCGTAGGTTTTCGGCGATTAAATGATTGGCCTCTTTAGTAAAATGACAATAATCCACAAATACCTGTTGACTCAGATGTTCGAAATCGTCCATTAGTTGAATTGTATAATCTGCATTGGGAACCTTCGTCTTAAAACGATTTCTGATTTCCAGGAGATAACTATTCATCGCGGAATCATTATAAGCCTGCCGGTAATAATTCAACAGTGCTTTTTCGGTATTGTTCATCACCTGCGAGTCGCGAAATATAAGATGAGGTTGTACCAGCAACAAGTGTTTTTGATCCCGGGCAGTTAACACACTATCGAATTGTATCAATTGATTATAAAATGAATTTACCGCCCGATCAGTTCCTTCATCAGCACTCTTATAATGTAAAGCAGGTGAAGTAGCATTTAACCAGAATGCCGCCCGTGGATAATGAGCATCAATATTCTTTTGAGTACGGTTTTGTTGTTTTACATGAAAGATCGTTTGCTTGAGTTTGTTTACAAATGCGGAATGACGGGTAAGGGGAAGAATCCATTTCAATGGGAATTGATGAGCCGGATTTTGCTGCCAGTCTTTTCTTACAATATCCAGCACCGTTTCATCCGCTGCGAGAGCCGGTGGATTATTTTGACCATCCATTGATATCACCCAATCCATTTTATACAAAGAAGAGAGTTGAAGATAACGCAGATAACTTTGTTCAATGGTATAGCTGGTATTGGCGGCATTAAAAACCCTTACCTTTTTACCTGGCATTTTTTCCTGTAATAATTGTTGAAGAAAGAAAGCAATATTCTCATTCCAGGGATAATCGCGTACGCCGGTAATATCCAGCCATTCTCCATCCTTATTGGAGCCCATTCCTTCCATAGTCGATCCGCCAAAGAGGAATACCCAGTAATCGGTGGAGTCTTTTTCAGGCATCCATGTATCAGCAGGTTTTGATCGCATTCCCGCTTCGTTGTATTGGAAGCGCCTATAATAATCGAGATAGAAGGGCCGGTTGCGGAATACCAGCGACGAATCTTCCATTTGTATTGTATTGCCCTGAATAAAAACAGTACTGTTATAGCCTTTTATTTCTACCCAAAATAGGATACGGAAAAGCAGTTCTATAAATAGTAATATGAGTACACAAACAACTATGCTATAGGTAAATAGTTTTTTTTTGGTCCACCTGTTTTTCTGCATCGTGTAAATTAATAGAACATATATCAAATCTGATCGATAAAGAATATTTTGCCGGTAAGCCGGAAATTTTGATAATCAAGAAAAACGTCTTTCCGTCTTTCCGGCCTTGCTTTGCCGAATCTGCAACGCGAAGGCAAGCAATTTTATCAAATGATCTCCTGCCAAATTAAAGCGGTTTGATCAAATCCCCGCCAAATCTATAAATTTGCAGTTATTAATTATGGCATGCCTGTAATTTCCTCCGAATATAAATTGATTGCTTTTGTTTCCAACAGTGCGTGGTCAGTCTATAATTTCAGGCTGGAAGTTATCCGTAAGATGCTCGACCAGGGATACAAAGTAATTGTTTTAGCTCCCGATGATGAATTTTCCGCACTATTGGTAGAAACCGGTTGCCGTTTTATTCCAATAAGTTTTAATAATAAATCAGAGAACCCGCTAAAGGATATCGGTTTTTATTACCAGTTGAAAAAATTGTACAGGCAGTTGAAGCCCGATTTTATTTTTCACTATGTAGCTAAACCAAATATATACGGATCGATGGCTGCCGCAGCTAATGGAATTCCTTCGGTTTCTGTTATCACCGGACTGGGTTATGCTTTCGCGAAAAAGAATTGGCTCTATTGGGTAGTGGCTCATTTGTATAAACACGCGTTGAAGAAAACAAAAGAAGTATGGTTCCTCAACAACGAAGATGCCCGCATTTTTATTGACGAGAAAATAGTGAATATAGAAAAAGTAAAAGTATTGGCTGGGGAAGGAGTGAATACCGAACATTTCTCCCCACTCTACAACGGTGTACAAAGAGTGGATGAACGATTTACATTTTTAATGAGTGCCCGCTTATTGAAAAGTAAAGGGATCGGTTTGTACGCCGACGCTGCCCGCATATTGAAGAAAAAGAATTACGATGTACGGTTCGAGCTCATCGGTTTCTTTGAAAAACATCATCCCGATTCCATTACACAGGATGATTTGAACCGATGGGAAAAAGAAGGACTGATTCATTACCACGGATATGCGAAAGATGTGCGGGTGTATTTAAAAAAAGCGGATTGTTTTGTGTTTCCTTCTTTTTATAATGAAGGGGTACCCCGGAGCCTGATGGAAGCTGCCAGCATGGAAATTCCAATTATTACATCCCTCAACAGAGGTTGTAAAGAAGTGGTACTGAATAATTCTACTGGGTATATCTGCAATATGAACGATCCTTTCGATCTGGCCGATAAAATGGAAAAGATGATAAATCTCGGCGAAGAAGACAGAACCCGTATGGGAAGAAATGGCCGTTTACTGGTGGCCCGCAAATTTGATGTTCATAAAATAGTGGATGAATATATTGAAACGTTGAGTAGAGATTTACCCGATTGATAATCGTGAATCGTCAGGCGTGAATCGTGAGTTGCTCCCCGATTAACGGCAAATTACTATTACTTAGAGAGTGTCATTCGCTACTCACGACTCACCACTCACGCCTCACGATTCTTCTCGGGTATTTCAAAATTTTAATTCTGGGAAAGTAGCAGTCAGAAATTCCAGCACTCCCGATCTCCTGATTTGCTTCTCCCAGGTCCAGCCTGATAAATCAGGAAAGGAATAACTGAAATTATTGATCGCTTCCCATTCGAAATTTCCCAGGTTGTTGTCTAGATAATAGTAGTGTCCACCGTTTTCTTTCTCAAATTCATTCATCCATTGATATTTTGTGGAGATTACCGGAATTTTGCAAGCGATATATTCAAGCAGCTTAGTAGAAGTTTGCTGATTGAATGGAGCGATATCTGGAATATAGTTTAGTGCGAATCTTGATTTTAAAAGATACTCTCTTACCTGGTCCTTTTGTACCGGTCCTTTAAAAATAATATTACGGTAATCTTTGTATTGTTCTTTCAGTTCTTCGTAACGGTGACTCAATACCAATAAATTCCTTTCTTTTAATTTTTCGGTAAACAGGTTGAAGATATCTTTAATATTCCGGGATGCCGACACATCCCCTGTATATATAAAATCAAATTCTTTGTTAATGGCAGGTGCTCCGCTCAGCCAATCTTCAGGTATGCCCAGATCGCGGTAACCAAAAGGAATAGTATCATGAAAATTGAGACAGTCTTTTACAAATTCATTTTGAAATAATCGGAAATCGGGTTGTGTATTGATAAAACTCTTTACCCAATCTTTCCAATGGCGGAAAGGAGGGAGGGATGCTGAAGGATATTCATGTATTTTATAAATGCCTTCGCGGGGTTTACTGAAGTCGGATCCCAGGAAATACCATTCCACATTCCGGTGCAGCGTGCGTAATTCATCCGCAGTAACCACTTCGCATTGAATATTATACCGGGCAAAAAATTGACGGTATCCATAAAGTCCGGGCAAAAAGGCTTTATTATTATGCACAAAAGCAATGGTCATAATGGGGTAGTAGTAGGGATAAAATTATAAATAAGATTGGACACTGCTTCGTACTTTTGCGCTTTCTAAGCATATCCGTTTATTAAATAATATGGAAGTAACAGTTAAAACGGCGCAACAGCTCCGTCTCACCGAAGAAGAATTCGAACTCATCAAAAAAAAACTCGGCCGCACTCCCAACTTTAACGAACTCTGTGCATTCAGTGGTATGTGGAGCGAGCACTGCAGCTATAAAAATTCCATTAAATGGCTGAAAACCCTCCCTCGCGATGGAGAAAAAATGCTGGTAAAGGCCGGTGATGAAAACGCCGGGTTGATGGATATAGGTGATGGGTATGGGGTAGTTTTTAAAATAGAATCACACAATCATCCTTCCGCTATAGAACCTTTTCAGGGAGCCGCCACCGGGGTGGGAGGTATTCACCGTGATATTTTTACCATGGGTGCACGCCCGATTGCATCACTAAACTCACTTCGTTTTGGTAATTTAAAAGAAGGTAAAACCCAGCATTTACTGGCGGGAGTGGTACATGGTATCAGTCACTACGGCAACTGCTTTGGAGTACCTACTGTGGGCGGTGAAATTTATTTTGAAGAAAAATATCATACCAATCCATTAGTAAACGCCATGAGCGTTGGTATTGTGAAAAATGGAGAAACGATTTCTGCTACCGCGAAAGGAACGGGTAATCCCGTTTTCTTTGTTGGCAGTGCCACGGGTAAAGATGGAATTGGCGGTGCCTCTTTTGCGAGTGCTGATATTACTGCAGAAAGCACGGAAGAATTACCAGCCGTTCAAGTGGGTGATCCGTTCCAGGAAAAAAAATTATTGGAAGCCTGTTTGGAAGTAATTAAAACCGGAGCCGTTGTAGGGATGCAGGATATGGGTGCGGCAGGAATTATCTGTTCAACATCAGAAATGAGTGCCAAGGGTGAAGTGGGTATGCGAATTGATCTTGATAAAGTACCTACCCGTCAGAAAAATATGAAGGCCTGGGAACTGTTGTTAAGTGAGAGCCAGGAACGAATGCTGATGGTGGTAGAAAAAGGAAAAGAAGCGGCGGTTATAGAAGTATTTGAAAAATGGGACCTTCCATGTAGTGAGATCGGTGAGGTAACAGATGACGGTTTATTGAAGTTTTATATGCATGGAGAACTAGAGGCTGAACTGCCGGCATATGAATTGGTATTAGGAGGTGGTGCGCCACAGAACTCCAGGGATTATATTCAACCAGCGTACATTGAGAAAATAAAAGCATTTAAACCCGAGAGCATTGAAGTACCGGAAGATCTTAAACTGATTGCTGAACAGGTGATCGCTATACCGAATATTGCATCCAAGCGATGGGTGTATGTTCAATATGATAGCATGGTAGGTACTGTGAATGCTTCTACCAATGCACCAAGCGATGCAGCAATCGTTATAGCAAAGCCAACTAATAAAGGACTTGCACTAACAACGGATTGCAACAGCCGTTATGTATTTGCCGATCCGTATACAGGTGGTATGATTGCGGTGGCAGAAGCTGCACGGAATATCGTATGTAGCGGTGGTAAACCTTTAGGAATTACCAATTGCCTGAATTTTGGAAATCCATACGACCCGGAAGTATATTATCAATTTGTACACGCGTTGAAAGGAATGGGAGATGCCTGTCGGAAATTCGATACACCGGTTACCGGAGGCAATGTAAGTTTCTATAATCAGAACCCGGATGGTGCTGTATATCCTACTCCTACTATTGGAATGGTGGGCGTACTGGATAATGTGAACAGAAAAATGACAATGGATTTCAAAGCAGCCGGAGATATGATCTTTATGATTGGTACCAGTCGTGGCGATATTAATTCATCGGAGTACCTGCATAAAGTACAGGGTGTTGAATTCAGTCCTGTACCGCATTTTGATTTGGAAGAAGAGTTCGCCCTGCAACAGAAAATAGCGGAGCTGATCGAATACAAACTGGTTGAATCGGCTCATGATGTAAGTGAGGGAGGATTATTTGTAGCCCTTATTGAATCTTGTTTTAACCGCAACCTTGGTATTGATGTAGTAGCAAGTGATTATAAAATAAGAAAAGACGCGTATTGGTTTGGAGAGGCCCAAAGTCGTGTAGTGGTAAGTGTAAAGAATACCAAAGTAGCCGCGTTTAAAAAAGCCATGGAGGGAACTGCGTATGAAGAGTTGGGCGAAGTAACCACCGGTGCGGTTGAAGTAGATGGAATGAACTGGGGAACGATATATAGTTGGAAAGAGAAATACGATAACGCTATTACTTCTTTGCTGGCAGGTCATGAAAGCGAACATGCATTGAGCGCATTATAACGAGTGGCTGGTGGCGAGTAGTTAGTGGGGGTTGTTATTTCAAAAATCATTTTGAATATTAAGACCCACTTGCTGTTTAAGATATTCTTTCTGGAAAATTAATGTAAGATGACAAGAAATGATCAGATTGTAGTTACGGGCGCTGCTGGTTTTATCGGAAGCTGTTTAGTAGGCTTTTTGAATGAGAAAGGATTTTCCAATTTGATTTTAGTAGATGATTTCTCACGACTGGATAAAACGCCAAACCTCGATGGGAAGAAGTTTTCACAGAAAGTAGAAAGGGAAGAATTCTTTGAATGGTTATTTAGAAACAAACCCGCCATTAATTTTATTTTTCACATAGGTGCCCGCACCGATACTACCGAGTTTGATTACGCGGTGCATCAGCATCTGAACGTAGAATATTCTCAAAAAATATGGAATTATTGTACGGTACAAGAAATCCCGCTGGTATATGCATCTTCCGCCGCAACCTATGGCGCGGGGGAATGGGGTTATAATGATGATCATGATCTTTGCGATAAATTGAAACCATTGAATCCTTATGGAGTTTCAAAGAATGAATTCGATAAATGGGTTTTGCACCAGGAGGATCATCCACCCTTTTGGGCCGGACTTAAATTTTTCAACGTATATGGCCCCAATGAATATCATAAGGGTCGGATGGCAAGTGTGATCTGGCATTCATATAATCAGATCAAAAAAGAGGGTGTTGTAAAATTATTTAAATCACATCGCGACGATTTTAAAGATGGTCAGCAGCTACGCGATTTCATTTATGTAAAGGATGTGTTGAATGTATGTTATTGGTTAATGGAAACCTCTTCCAACTCCCAATTAGGTTCAGGGATCTATAATCTCGGAACAGGTAAGTCAAGGGCCTTTGAGGATCTGGTTAAGTCAACTTACGCGGGGTTGGATAAGCGGCATAATATTCGGTACATCGATATGCCGGAAGATATTCGTGACAAATACCAGTATTTTACAGAGGCCAATATGACTAAATTGAAGGAAGCCGGATACTCAACAGAATTCTATTCCCTGGAAAAGGGCGTGGATGATTATGTAAGAAATTATTTATCGGTAGGAAAGTATTACTAACTTTACTAAGATTAAAATTTGTGTTGCTGCCATCCGCCTCCGGCGGATGGCAGTTTTTTTAAAACAATCGTATATGAGTAAGAAGATCGCAATCATTGGTGGTGGCAACCTGGGTACAGCTATAGCGGAAGGGCTTATCAATAGTGGATTTTCACTGCCAAAACATATAATGATAACCAAGCGCAATATTAAAACACTGCAATCTATGCAGGATAAAGGCGTGCAGGTAAGTGATGATAATAATGAAGCTATTCAGTTTGCCGACCTGGTAATTCTGGCGGTAAAACCATTCCAGGTAAATGATATACTCTTTGCCATTAAAACTGGCTTGAACCCAAAAAAACATTTGTTGATCTCGGTGGTAACAGGGATTACCATAGATTCAATGATAAAAGCAGTTGGGAAGAAATTAGCGCTGATCAGGGCTATGCCCAATACCGCGATTGCTATACAGGAAAGTATGACTTGCCTGTCGGCACATGAAGTAAGTAAGGAACAATTGAAAATTACGGAGGATTTGTTCAATCAATTGGGACGTGTTGTATGGATCGATGAAAAATTGATGGATGCCGCTACTGTTTTAGGTGCCTGCGGAACAGCTTATGCAATGCGCTATATAAGGGCAAATATCCAGGGGGGAATTCAAATTGGCTTTGATGCCGCTACTGCCAGCCTGATCGCTGCTCAAACTGTAAAAGGGGCTGCTGAACTATTGCTCAAGAAGGGCACCCACCCAGAACAGGAAATTGACAAGGTTACCACCCCAAAAGGCTGTACGATCGCCGGATTAAATGAAATGGAACACCAGGGGTTTAGCTCCTCTCTTATAAAAGGATTAGTAGCTAGTTATGATAAGATTGCTAAAGATTAATTAGTAAAAAGACCAGGAAACATCGTATTTTTACTACCCAGTTTTTTACTAATAAGATTATGAAATGATAATAAACCTTTCTTATTTTACGTTAAGAATAGACCCCTATAAACCCAGTATCTATGAAAAGTAGGAAAATCAGTCAGATCGTCCTGATCGTTGAAATAGCGCTTATTATATTACTGCATGTAAATAAAAGCAGCAACGCAGACAATCAGATGGCCTCTAAAAAAGAACCCTTCCCCGTTTCCAGTGGATCCCCCTCAATTGGAATACTTACCAGTTTTTTTAAATAGACGGACCCAAATTCTGATAGACTAATCTTTATGAAGATCGCTTTTACGATTTGCTCGAATAATTATCTTTCGTTGGCACGTGTATTGGGTAAATCACTCATTAAACATAACCCGGAATATAAATTCATCATCGGGCTTGTAGATAAGAAAAATCCTTCCATTTCGCCTTATTATGAAGACTTCGAAGTAGTGCCCTGCGATGAAATAGGGCTTGCCGAGCTCGATGAAATGGCCAATAAATATTCCATCGCTGAATTTAATACGTCCGTAAAACCAGCCTATTTTCTTTACCTGCAGAAAAGATTTCCGGAAGCCAGGCAAATTGTATTTGTGGACCCGGATATGCGTGTTTATGATTCACTTATTGAGTTGGATAATTTGCATAAGTCCTACGATATTGTATTAACCCCACATATTAGTCAACCAATCGAAGTTGATGGTAAAGAACCATCGGAGGCGGCCTATTTAGCAACCGGCACTTATAATCTTGGATTTCTTTCCTTAAAAATGTCACCGAATACAACCAGGTTTCTGTTATGGTGGGCCGAACGTCTAAAAGATTTTTGTTACTTCAATTTTGACAAAGGCTTATTTGTGGATCAGAAATGGGTTAACCTGGTGCCAGTATTTTTTGATTCGGTATATGTAATGAAACATCCTGGCTATAATATAGCTTATTGGAATATCCAGGAACGAAAAATAACCCGCAAGGATGGTAATTTAATAGTGAATGGAGATTTTCCTTTAGTTATATATCATTACAGTAGTGTTGGAATTAATAAAGGATTGCTTTTCTATAAACAACAGAACCGGTTTAAAGACGCTGATTTTCCACTCGTAGTTGAACTTTTTACAGAATACGTGAGAGAAGTGAAAGAAGAAGGATATCAACAAACCAACCCACTTCCCTGTCATTATGTTCTGCTTCATAATGAATTTGAAAAAAAACGCTTAAAGAAATCTTTTTCTGGTTGGATAAAGTTGATGATTAAATCTATAATTCCGGAAGCCTACCGCCGCAAAATCAAACGTAAAATGGCAGATGCCCTTAATGTATAATTGGACTTCCTTACCATCTTTTGAAATTAATTTAAAGGTTAAAAATAGTTGGCAGCCATGCCTATTATTAAACATGGCCAAATTTCCCCTGTTTATCAGCAGAATGGCCTTGTTTGTTGTATGAATTACGGAACCTCTTACAACATGAGTATGTAAAAAACTCCAATTTCATCACCTAACAAATTCAAAAAAAATATTGATTGGTCATTGATAAAATGGCTGGGAATCGTGAACAACTTCGTTTTTTTCCACAAGAAGGCTTTATAATTTTACCGGGCAGAAAATTAAACTTAGTTTTGTCCGACCTCTTGGAAATTCTATGCTAACTCACAAATGCCAGACATCTTCCACAGGTCATTAGTTTTTTAGGGATGGGTTGCCTTATCTGAGCAGATTTTTTCAACGTTTTGTGCAAGACTGAAAACACAACAAATGGTTTAATCAAAGTTGTGCTGAGGTCCATTATTTTGTATTTAAAAAACGAATTAACCATAAATTATGGCCAAGTATATTTTTGTAACAGGTGGTGTTACTTCTTCATTGGGTAAAGGAATCATCGCCGCTTCGCTGGCAAAATTGTTGCAAGCAAGAGGATTGCGTGCGACAATTCAGAAATTCGATCCTTATATCAATGTAGATCCGGGTACTTTGAATCCATATGAGCATGGCGAGTGTTTTGTAACAGAAGATGGAGCCGAAACCGATCTGGATCTTGGACATTACGAACGCTTCCTGAATATATTCACTTCACAGGCCAATAATGTTACTACGGGTCGTATTTACCAGACGGTGATCAATAAAGAAAGAGAAGGTGCTTATCTCGGTAAAACAGTTCAGGTAGTTCCCCATATTACTGATGAGATAAAAAGGAGAATGCTTTTGTTAGGTCAGAATAAAGAATACGATATCATCATTTCTGAAATTGGAGGAACTGTTGGCGATATTGAGAGTTTACCCTTTATTGAAGCCGTGCGTCAATTACAATGGGAACTTCCTGATGAAGATACAGTAGTAGTACATCTTACGCTGATTCCTTACCTGAAAGCAGCCAAGGAACTTAAAACAAAGCCCACCCAGCACAGTGTGAAAATGCTGAGCCAGGAGGGCGTCCATCCCGATATTATTGTTTGCAGAACAGAAGAGCCATTATCTCCGGAGATCCGGCGAAAGATCGCCCTGTTTTGTAATGTAAAGCAGGAGGCTGTAATTGAGGCTGCTGATGCCGCAACTATTTACGAGGTTCCACTTACGATGATGCGCGAAAAACTGGATGTGATTTGTATGAAGAAAATGAATATTTCCGGTTACCAGGAACCAGAATTGACAAAATGGAAAGAGTTTCTCGATAAACTGAAATATCCAAAGAGTAAAGTAACCATTGGTTTAATTGGAAAATACATTGAACTGCAGGATGCATATAAATCGATACTCGAATCTTTTGTACATGCAGGTGCCATGAATGAATGCAAAGTTCAAATCGTAAATGTGCACAGTGAATTTATAACTGCTGAGAATGTGAGCGAGAAACTGGGAACCCTGGATGGATTATTGGTGGCGCCTGGCTTTGGGCTTCGTGGTGTTGAAGGGAAAATAATCGCGGTGAAATATGCCCGCGAAAATAACATGCCTTTCTTTGGGATCTGTTTGGGTATGCAAATGGCGGTAATTGAGTTCGCACGGAATGTTCTGGGAATTGCACAGGCTCATTCAACGGAAATGGATCCTGATACAAAAGATCCGGTTATCGACTTGATGGAGGAACAAAAAAAGATTACTGCCAAAGGTGGCACCATGCGTCTCGGCTCATATCCTTGTGAACTGAAACCCGGTACATTGGCAAGATCCATTTATGGAAAAGAACTTATCAGCGAACGACACCGTCATCGCTGGGAATTCAATAATAGCTATCTGACTCGTTTTGAAGCTGCCGGTATGATGGCCAGTGGCAAAAACCCGGAAAGCGGCCTTGTGGAGATCATTGAATTAGCTAATCATCCCTTCTTTGTTGGGGTACAGTATCATCCGGAGCTGAAAAGTACTGTTGAGAACCCACAGCCAATATTCGTCCATTTTGTAAAAGCGGCAAGGGAATACGCGGAAATGAAGAGTTCCGTGAAGAATCCACTTTTACAGAGCGAAATGATATGATGTAGTTCG
This sequence comes from Chitinophagaceae bacterium, assembly GCA_965279015.1. Taxonomy (GTDB): domain Bacteria; phylum Bacteroidota; class Bacteroidia; order Chitinophagales; family Chitinophagaceae; genus Endoryza. Next base: position 4,977,615 of record OZ257130.1, on the reverse strand, counting down.
GAGTCTGGAGTCAGAAGTCGGGAGTCAAATCCCCCGACTCCTGACTCCGAACTCTTGACTCCTGACTCACCACACTCCCTTATCTTTGCACCTCTTTAAATTTTTTCATAATGAATTTTGACCGCAATACGGTGATCGGCTTTGTGTTATTAGCTATTCTGTTATTCGCTTATTTATTTATTTCAACAAGAAACAGCCAGCAACTGGCAGCGGAACAACAACGTAAGCAAGACTCAGTCGCAAAGGTGAAAAAGGGCATTGATTCAATTGCCCACTCAAAAGATACTCCTCTGGTAACAAACCTTACTCCAGATACCAGTGGAACTGGTTTCAAAGAAGTGGGAACGGAAACCCTTCTTGTTGTGGAAAATGAGCTGCTGAAGATAATCTTCACAAATAAAGGTGGTCAGCCCAAAAGTGTTGAACTGAAAAAATATACTTCTCTCAATGCGAACAAGCCAGTTGTATTGGGAGGCGCCGACTTTGATAAAATTTCCTATTCGGTGAATGTTTTCAATAAACCAGCTGCAATCAGTGAATTGTATTTTAGTCCCGGCAGCCTCGTGAAGAATGCTGACAGTACACAGACCGTTGTATTTAATTCCAAGGGTGGAAATGGTGAAATAATTACACATAGTTTTTTAATACGTCCATCCGATTACCTTATTGATTGGACGGTGCAAATGAATGGCGCCGATCAACTTTTGACACAGGGTGCCTTTAATCTTACCTGGCAAGCGCAGCCATATCAGGCGGAAACGGATGTGGAATATGAGCGTCAGCAGACAAATATTTGTTTTATGGAAGACAATGACTTTGATTATATCATGTCAAAGTCGGAAAAGAAATTTGAGAAGCCGATTCAGTGGGTAAGCGTAGCACAACAATTCTTTAATATTACCCTGGCTGCTAAATCAACTCCTTTCACCTCAGGAGAAATAAAATTTATTCGCGAAACAGCCGATTCATCTAAGAAGATTGCAGATATAACCACCAACCTGCAGGCTAAATTGCCCATAGGCAAAGATGCCACGGTTCCCATGCAATTGTATTTTGGGCCCAATGATTATAAGATTTTGAAGAAGCAACCCATCAAGGATATGGATGAGATCGTGAATCTGGGTAGGGATATGTATGCTTTCGTACGGCCCATCAACCGATTGATTGTTATGCCGGTGTTCGATTTCTTCAAAAGTTTTATCGGCAGTTTTGGAATGGTGATTCTTCTGCTTACTGTGGTGATCCGTCTTATTACTTCCCCTTTAATGTACCCGGGTTATAAAACCAGCGCGCAAATGAAGGTGCTGAAACCAGATCTTGCTAAATTAAAAGAAAAATTCCCCGAGCAACAGCAGTATGCAATGGAGCAAATGAAATTTATGCGGGAAGCCGGAGTGAACCAGTTCGCGGGTTGTTTGCCAAGTTTATTACAGATTCCCATTTTCTTCGCGTTATATAGTTTCTTTAATTCCAATATCGCCTTGAGAGGGGAGGAGTTTTTATGGGCAACAAACCTGGCATCCTATGATGTGATCGTTAAATTTCCATTCAATGTATGGGGGTTGGGAAGCCATCTTAGTTTGTTTACACTTACGGCGGCGGCTACCAGCTTTTTAATTTCATTGTACAATGCGAATATGACGCCCGATCAGAGTAATCCGGCATTGAAATACATGCCTTATATTTTCCCTTTTATATTATTATTCATATTCAACCGTCTGCCATCGGCTCTTACATGGTATTACACGGTATCCAATATCATTACATTGATACTACAATTTGTTATTCAGAAATACATTATTGATCACGATAAGATTGTAGCGAAAATTGAAGCCAACCGGAAAAAGCCAAAAACTAAATCTAAATGGCAGGAAAGACTCGAGCAAGTGCAGGAGTCGCAGAAGAAAATGCAAGAGGTAAAGAATAAGACCACTAAAAAATAGTTGTCGCTTTGTTAAAGTATTTTAGTTAAAAAGACCCGTCATATTCTTAAATTGATGGGTCTTTACTATTTTAGACAACCCGTGGCTTTGTTTGGCACGTCTTTTAATAAGTAATAGTAACAACCACACAATGAATAAGATAATTTCGATACTGCTCTTAAGTTTTGTAGGTACAGTATCTGCCTTTTCTCAACGTAAAGTTTCTGAGCTGATGCTCAGTTATGATACGCAGATATCAACCGGAAGCAACGAGCCTAAAATGGCCGATGCTTTTGATGGCGCAGTTACTACTGTTTATATAAAAGGGCCCCTGAGCCGGAGCGAAATGACCAGTGCATTGTTTTCATCCACTACAATTCACGATGCTAAAGCCGGTACGGCGGTAGCGCTCCGGGAAGTAAGCGGACAGAAATTACTGATACGAATGACAGCGGAAAACTGGAAGGAAAAGAATAAGAAGTACGAAGGAATTATTTTTACCAATACCTCAGAATCCAAAGTGATTGCGGGTTATAAATGTGTAAAAGCGGAAGCTAAGTTGGCTGATGGAACCGTATTTGCCGTTTATTATACAACTGAAATTGTTCCGGAAAACAGGGAGTATGAAAATATGATGTTTAAGAACCTGGAGGGATTGCCGCTCGAATGGGAGCTGGTACAAGGCAAATTAAAAATCAAATACACGCTTTCTAAAATAAATATGAACCCGATTCCTGTTTCGAGGTTCGACATACCAAAGTCAGGCTATCGTGAATTGACTTACGATGAGAGTAAGAAATCGAATGTGAATTAAAAAACTACTTACGCAATTTAAGTTTCAGGTTAAGCATATTCAGATTGTTTTTTGAGGTAACCTGATGTTTATTAACCTTGCCGGAAGAAGGTAATATGTAAATGGTATTTCCCTTTCTGTAAGTAAGTACCGTATTACTAATTGCCAGATTGTTCTGGCCGTTCTTCAGCGTTAAAGAATTAGAGTAACTGCGACCCGCCTTTAAGGAAAAGCCAGGAGTGGTTTTAAGGGTGTTTGCACCTGAAGCTGCAACAGTGACTTTCTTTTTATCGCCACCGCCGCTACTGGCTAATGCAAGCGCAACAGCGCCTACCATAGCCATACTGATTATGGATTTCTTTAGCATGTGGTTGAGTTTTAAAGTAAAGTTCACTTGCATATATTGAACAAAAATATAGAATTTTTTTTGGATTTCTTTAACCGCCTGTACCAAACATTAATATTCTCTTAACGTTTCTGATGCGAGAATGTTACCAATTCCATAAGAAAATTGAAGCTTTTTTTAAATTAGCTTTGTAATCATTACGTATTTCAGCATTAACTGGTTGGCTGTCAGCTGATTTTTTTGGAGCTTTTCAACAAACGTTAATAAATAAAACTTGCTTAACTATTTTTCCTAGGGTATCTTACATAAACCCTCTTTAAATGAAAGAAAATCCTTACCACCAGGATAAAGAAGACATGCGGGAACTGGTAAAGCAGTTTCAGAACCTGAAAGCCGGTCGCAGTCATTCCTTTCTCGACGAAGAAGCGTTTGAAAAAATCATCGATTATTTTGATGATGTGGAGGATTTTACGCAAGCCCTTGAAGCCGCTGAATTGGGTGCCGAGCAATTTCCTTATTCATCTACACTACTGATCAAAAAAGCCGATCTGCTTATTGCAACCCGCCAATACCAGGAAGCGTTGAAAATCTTAAATCATGCCGAGCTGCTTGATAGCAATGACATCAATCTTTACATATTAAAGACAGATGCTTACCTGGCCCTTGATCAGCAGGAGAAAGCGGTGGTACTTCTCGAGAACGCTTTGATTTTATTTGATGGAGAAGAAAGATTGGAATTATTATTTGAGCTAGCTGATGTGTATGACGATTACGAGGAGTTTGACAAAATATTCGATTGCCTTAAACTTATTTTAGAACAAGATCCAAATAATGAAGAGGCACTTTATAAGATCTGTTTCTGGACCGATTTTACTGGTCGAAATGAAGAAAGCATCCGTCTGCATCAGCAAATCATAGAGGATTCCCCTTATAGTGAATTGGCCTGGTTCAACCTGGCCGCCGCATATCAAGGACTTAAATTATACGAAAAATCAGTTGACGCATATAAGTATGCGGTAGCTATCGATGAAAAATTCGACTACGCGTACCGGAACATGGGTGATGCTTATATCCGCATGCGGAAATATCGTGACGCGATTGAAGCGTTAGAAAAAGTTCTGGAGCTATCAAGACCCGAAGATGTAATCTATGAAGCAATCGGGCACTGTTATGATCGGCTGAAAAATTTTGCCCAGGCACGCTTCTATTATCGCAAAGCTTCGCATTTAAATCAGGAAGACAGCAAGCTTCATTATAAAATTGCTTGCACCTATATCAACGAACTGCAATGGAATACTGCCATCAAACATCTGGAAACGGCATTGAGCTTTTACCGCATGCAGCCAGAGTATAATCTGGCGATGGGAGAGTGTAAGATGCAGTTGGGAAATTATAAAGAGGCCATTCAATACTTCTCAAATGTAGTAAGACAACGGCCTCGTAATCTATCTGGTTGGGAAGCACTGATTCGCTGCCTGTATTATGGAGGTTTTTATGAAGAAGCGCTGGAACAGGTACAAGCTGCTATAAAAATGACCGATGATAAGCCCGTTTTTAGTTTTTATTACTGCGCTGTTTATTTTGCGATGGGCAAAACGAAGGAAGCCATCCTGCAGCTTGAAAAAGCAATGATCAAGGCGCCTAAAATGTTTAAAAAACTTATTGAATTAAATCCTGCCATCCTTCGACACCAGGGGGTTGTTGATATAGTTGCCCGTTATAAACGAAATAAATCCATCTAAGAGAATTCCCCAAGGCATAAACTCTTACGTTTTGCAACCCTATTCTTCCTATTTTTGCCCCTCAACTATTAAATATAAGGCTCAAAAGTGAACGGAATGAATTTCAATCTCTCCCAAATACCCGATCGGATAAAAAAACCTCGTGAAAGTGGTCTTACCATGGTAATGGATAAAGGACTCAGCATAACGGAGGTGCATAATTTTCTGAGTGTATCACGTCCGCATGTGGATATTGTTAAGCTTGGGTTTGGTACTTCTTTCGTTACCCCAAACCTCCGCGAGAAAATAGAAGTATATCGTTCTTATGATATTCCTATTTATTTTGGAGGAACGCTCTTTGAAGCATTTTTAGTTCGTAATCAATTTGAAGATTATATAGCGGTTTGCAAAGATTATGGAATCAGTTATATGGAAGTGAGCGACGGATCTATTACCATCCCGCACGCGGAAAAATGCGGGTATATTGAAAAACTCACCAAACATGGAACTGTATTGAGTGAAGTTGGTAGTAAAGACGCGGCGCATATCATTCCTCCATATAAATGGATTGAACTCATGCAGGCCGAACTGAAATCGGGTTCTACCTATGTAATTGCGGAAGCCAGGGAGGCCGGGAATGTTGGTATTTACAGGGGCAGCGGGGAAGTGCGGGAAGGATTGGTGCAGGAAATTCTTACCCAGATTCCTGGTGAAAAAATTATTTGGGAAGCACCGCAAAAAGCACAGCAACTTTATTTTATCGAACTGCTGGGTTGTAATGTCAACCTGGGAAATATCGCCCCTAATGAAGTTATACCGTTGGAGACGATGCGTATCGGCCTACGCGGCGATACTTTTGATTTATTTCTTACCAAAGAATCCTTGCAATGAGACGTTTTGGGCTGATCGGATACCCGCTGGGTCATTCTTTCTCCAAAAAATATTTTACTGAAAAATTTCTTCGTGAAGAAATTGATGACTGTATATATGAAACTTTTCCTATTGCTACTATTGATGAATTAACTCCTTTGTTAAAAAGATATCCCGATTTTGTTGGGTTGAATGTTACCATTCCGCATAAAGAAAAAGTGATTGGTTTTTTACAAGAACAATCAAAGGTGGTGAGTACAACAGGTGCCTGTAATTGCATTCATTTTAAAAAAGGAAAACTCATAGGGCACAATACCGATGTGGTAGGTTTTCAGCAATCTCTGCAAAATAGTTTTCCCGAATTACCTTCCCGCGCATTGATCCTCGGCACTGGGGGCTCTTCAAAAGCGGTTGAATACGTATTAAAGCAATTGAAGATCGCTTATATATTTGTTTCCCGTAAACCCTCAACGCATAATTTATCATACGAGCAATTAACTGCCGGTATTGTAAAAGAATCGGAGCTTATCATTAATACTACTCCACTTGGAATGTATCCCCAGGTTATTGAAGCTCCTCCCATTCCTTACGAAGCGATTGGAAGCAGGCATTGTCTTTTTGATCTGATCTATAACCCGGAACGAACCTTGTTTCTGCAAAAAGGAGCGGAGCAGGGGGCGAAAGTGCAGAACGGTCTGGACATGTTGACTATACAAGCAGAAGAAAGCTGGAGGATATGGAATAGTTGATCAATTAAGATTAAAATGCGTAAGTTATCGGGATAATGTCACTTGTAATTTTTCGGGAACCTTCACTATTTTCTTCGAGCTATAATCATAACAAATCATGCCTGTTTTAGCCGTAGCTGCCAATATTGATTTTCCTTCTTTTTCTTTTTCCAGCTTATAATAAAGATCAAAACCAACACGGGAGAAATCAGCCGGGCATACTGATACTTTTATTGTATCACCATAAAAAAGTTCCAATTTAAATTCAATTCCCACATCACTCATGATCAACCCAATACCTTCTATTTCCAATTCCTTATATCCATGATGTTGTAAGTATTGAACTCTTGCTTCATGTATCAGCGATAATACGGTATCATTACCTACATGTCCGCCGTAATTAATATCTGTTATTCGGATGGGAATAGAAACAGAGAAGGGAAATGTATCCGGAAGGTCGATTTTTATCCTCGCCATAGGTTAAAATTTGTGATGTTGGATGTATGATTTTTGATTGCTGAAGGTGCAAAATTCCAAATTGAAATCTCAAAACTTTGCTTGAATAAAAAAAGTAATTTTTAAGACCACAAATCACAAATCATGATTCATCAATCCTTTATGAGATCTTTCAATTCCAGGATATCAAAAAATGTGAAACCACTGGGGGCAAAGCTAGCTTGTTGAAGAATCTTTATTCTCCAATCTTCAAATGTTTTTTTCCAGGCAGCATTCCGACGAAACAGGAAATCGAGGTATTCTTCTTTTTCGTTACTGCTGTTATTGAGGTAGGCGAGAAAATTAGCGAACTTGGAAGAGATGCGTGTTTGCTCACCATTAGGTCCGGTTACGTTAAAATAATTACCAGATCCGGTAGTGATCAAACTATAATCCATTATTATTTTCCCATTAGCGTCACGTATCAAAGGGGCGGTAATAAAAGCCTCATCTGTGGCATCAACTACATGAAAGTTTTGTGTTGAAATGATTCTGGGTTCTGAAAAATTCATTAGCTCTTCCGTTTCGAATAGCCTGGAAGTAAGCATGTCTACATGTTCCGATATCGGAAGAGTTGGCTTTACTCTCACTTTTCGTGGAATGATCTGTGCAACGGACGAACTTAGTTCGTCTGTTTTGACTATCTCATCATTATTCGATTTCTTATCAGTAAAAGCTTCTTTTATTGATGCTGTTCCAACTCCAGTATTGTCTGTGAAGATTGATTGCCGGAACAACCAGGCACCTGTAATCAATAAACCAATTACCGCTGCTGCCATCATCATTCTTTTACGGGTAAAGAGCGGGATAATTTTAGCGGGTTCTTTATTTTCATCGAGTGCAGCTGTTATATTCTGCCAGGCGAGTGCAGGTGCTTGAAGAACGGCCTCATTTATGTTTTCAGAAATTTTGGAATCGTAACTATCAAATTCATGGTCGAGTCGCCGCGCAATATTTTCCCAGGTGCCCGTGGGTGGGGGCATCTCGTATTGTAATAGTTTATGTTGAATATTTACGGACATAGCTTTCAGTTTTTTACCGGGTATAGGATTTTTGTGTATCGGATAAGTACTGAGCTATTTTCTTTTGTAAAATCGATTTGGCCCTTGCCAACTGTGATTTACTGGTTCCTTCACTGATACCAAGCAATTCCCCAATCTCCTTATGCGAATAACCTTCTACCACATACAAGTTGAACACTGTTTTATATCCTGGCGATAACTGTTGAATAATTTCCAATATATCTTTTTGAGCCATTTTGTCCAGTGCCGAAATATCCGCATCTTCTATCGTGCTTTCTTCCTTTTCACTGACACTGGTTAATGCAAGTGATTTTTTGCGGTAATGTTCAATTGATGTGTTTACAAAAACGCGACGGATCCAACCTTCAAAAGATCCCTCGGCCCTGAACCGGTGTAAGTTTCTATATACTTTAATAAAACCTTCCTGTAACAGATCCTGCGCATCATCCGCATTGTTGGCATAGCGGAAACAGACAGCATACATTTTAGAAGAAAAACGGTTATACAACTCTTCCTGCATGACTCGGTTTCCTTCAATGCACCCCTTAATTAAGTCGCTTTCAGCTATGGTATGGTTGCTTATGATGTAAAGGTTTTGGTTATTGATTGATTTCAAACAGTTTGAGCCCTTTCTTGCAAAAATATGACCAATTTATCAGCTGCTTTTTTACGATGGCTATATCGGTTTTTTTCTTTCAAATTCATTTCAGCGAAACTAAGTTCGCTGCCGTTAGGCTGGAAAATGGGATCATATCCAAATCCTTGATCACCTCTTACATGTGTCAGTATGGTTCCTTCACAAATACCTTCAAAATGGTATTCCTTTTCCTGCCATATTAACGAAATAACAGTGCGGAAACGTGCCCGGCGATCAGTTTGTCCTTTTAACTTTTCGAGTAATTTCTCAATATTCTTGCTGAACGATTTCTCATCTCCCGCGTAGCGGGCGCTTTTTACACCCGGCTCTCCATTAAGTGAATAAACTTCCAGGCCAGTATCCTCACTGAAACAGCTTAATTGCGTAAGTCGGTTTATGGCGGATGATTTTTCTGAAGCATTTTCATCTAACGTGTCATGCGGCTCGGGAATATCAATATCAATTCCTGCCTGCTTCAGGCTCACTACTTCAATATATTTACCAATTGCTACCTGTATTTCCTCCACCTTATTTGGATTATTGGTAGCGAATATAAGTCGGGTCCTCTTCATAAACTGGATCTAGTAATCCGGACTTTATATACCGAATAGCTGTCGTAAACATACCCATAATTTGCTTTTCAGCAATTTACCTTCTTCAGTATCCTGATTCAGCAATTCTAAACCCGGCACATACAAATAAGTAATTCCATCGTATACCTGTGGTTTGAATAAGGGAAAATTTAATGGGAGGCCGATATCTTCAGACTTGATACCAAACAGAACGAGGCTTACAGGATGTAATTGTTCCTTCAGTTGTTTTATATCTAAAGTTTGTTTCGATTGATTCAGGATAGCCACATCACCCAGGTTCAATTTGCATGCTTCCAGCATACGGGACAAAAACTGAAGATGATGGTCCGGTATAATAGGAGCTTCGGAAAAATTAACAAGTAAAGCGATACGCTTATTATTGCTGCCCAGGTAGACATATCCTTCTTTTACTTGTTGTATGAACGCATCTTCGGAAGACACTATCTCATCGTTTGATTCAACCAATGATTTACTGTATAACGAAACAATTGAGGCAGGCGGAAGAATTAATTTTTCGAAACTCACTTTTACTGTCGTGTTGATTACAAATTAATAATAACGGACGGGCTAGTTTGCAAAGCAAATAAATTAACCAATTCAAAACTAACCGAAAGTTGATGCAACGTCAGAAACAGTTTTTTTGCCTTTACTCAGGGCAAATTTTTTCATTTTCAAGCGAAAAAAAAGACAACAAATATTCGCTAACATTCGTTAGGAAAATATGCCGGGATATTTGGGTAAAATAAACTTTGTTTGTTTCTTTGCTTTTATAAACATTTGATATGGTGGAAACTTATAATATAGCCGTTACAAAGATTGAAAGGAGTAAATTAAATGATTTCCCGCTCGAAAACCTTCCTTTCGGTAGGTATTTTACCGACCATATGCTGGAAGCTGATTATGAAAATGGTGAATGGAAGAATATCGAGATAAAACCATATCAACCATTATTGCTCAGTCCTTCTTTAGCCGCCCTTCACTATGGCCAGGCTATTTTTGAAGGAATAAAGGCCTATAAAGATGGAAATGGCAACGCTTCCATTTTCCGGCCATATGATAATTTTAAAAGGTTTAATATTTCCGCCGAAAGAATGCAGATGCCGGTGGTGCCGGAAGAAATCTTTATTGAGGGGATGCGCCGTCTTATTGAATTGGATAAGAATTGGATACCCGCCTTCGAAAACCATTCGTTATACATAAGGCCATTCATGTTTTCATCGGATGAAATGATCGGGGTTCGCCCATCTGAGAACTATAAGTTTATGATCATATTAAGTCCAACGGGTCCTTATTATGTAGCTCCAATGCGTATTTATGTTGAAGAGCGATATACCCGTGCCAGTCCGGGTGGATTTGGTTATGCAAAAGCCGCGGGTAACTATGGTGGATCAATGCTGGCAACCGCCGAAGCTAAAAAGAAAGGATACGACCAGGTTTTATGGACCGACGCATTTGAACATAAATATGTACAGGAGATTGGAACCATGAATGTATTTTTTGTTATGGGAAATACAATTGTTACCCCAGATCTTGAATCAGAAACTATACTGGCGGGGGTCACCCGTGATAGTGCTATTACTGTTTTGAAAGAAATGGGTTTTAATATTGAAGAACGGGAAATAAGTATTGATGAAATAATAGATGCGTACCGTTCTGGAAATTTGCAGGAAGTATTTGGTACGGGTACCGCTGCCACTATATCGATGATCAAAGAATTGAAGTATAAAGATTTTGTGATGCAGTTTGATACAAATACATGGAAAGCTTCTCCCGAGCTAAAAAGAAGACTGGACGCCATACGGGAAGGAAAAGCAGCGGATAAGCACGGATGGATGTTCAGAATCTAATCATTATCGAAGAAATAGGTCGATTCATCTAATCATTCATCGAAGAAATAAGTCGCTTCGTCGAAAAGAGTAGCTAATCAATTTTAGCTACTCTTTTTATTTACAGCAACTTAACTTTTTTGTAAGCGATTTTATGTAGGAGTTGACTAGGAGCAATTGCTTATATGTTAGTTGGCTATTATGTTTGTCTCATCCAATACGGTTTCAACTACCGTATTTCCAAACCTCATCTTGTGAATAAGCAGCATTTCAAAATCCCTTCCTGAAGAATCCCGCGGATTTATTTCCCGGCTATCCGAACCCTTTTAAAACAAACATTCCATGATCGTGAGATGCACCCTGGCTGTATTATTTGCTATTTGTCTAACTGCTTTCTATTCTCCGCTTGCCCAGTCGCAGTGTACGGCAACGATTGCTATTCAAACAAAAGAATCACGTTGTAAAGCTACCGGTGAAATTATTGCTACTGTAACTGGTGGTTCGGGTAGTTATAATTATAAAGTAATTAATGGATCCTTCAGTTCCGTTACCTCTACAAATACCATTAGTGGGTTACAGGCCGGTACGTATACCGTAGAGGTTAAGGATGTTGCAACGGGCTGTATCTATACGCAAAATAATGTAGTTGTTACGGGAAACTACCAGGATCCCCGTTTCCAACTTTCAGTAAATGATGTTACTTGTATCAATGGAAATAACGGAAGCATTTCTGTTGTTAATCTTCAATACGGAAGAGGCCCTTTCCAATATACCATTGTTGCTCCTTCTGTATCTGCTATTGGGCAATCAAATACTAATGGTAATTTCAATAACCTTGTATCGGGTGATTATTATGTTCGTCTTACCGATTCTTGCGGAGGAATTCAAACGAGGACCGTTACTATCGCGAATTATAACTGGTGGATAGATGCGCAATCAGTTACAAAAGTGGGTTGCGACCAGGCAACTGCCACCATTACATTAAGAGATAGTAAAGGGAATACCAATTTATCAGGTACAACCTTCAATGGATATAGGTATGGAGTAGTAAGAGCTCCAGGTGATACATCATGGTACTCCACACGCAGCTTTACCTTTTTTAAAGGAACATTGCGATCGTTTACAATTGTAGTGAAGGATCTTTGCGGACTTATTAAAACTTCTCCGTGGACAGATAATGCTAAACCCGCAGTTGCAAGCTCTGTTACGCTCAGTAACCAGGTTTGCGCTGGCTTTCGAGCAACCGTTACCGGACAGCAGAATTTAACCAATCCTCAATATTGTTTATATAATAGTGCGAACGTTCTGGTGACCTGTAATACCACCGGCGTATTTGATGTTACAGGATATGGATCTTATTGTATCAGGGTGCGTGATCTTTGTTATGATACAACCATACAAAGATGTTTTACAGTTAACCAACCTGTGCCGGCGGTAAACGCAACAGTATCCACCAGTAATTTAGCATGCTCTACATTTACTGCTACCATAACGGGTCAGGCAAATTTGACCAGTCCTCAGTATTGTTTGTATAATAGTAGCAACGTACTAGTTGCTTGTAATGGTTCCGGCGTGTTCAATAATGTACCATATGGCTCTTATTGCATACGCATTACCGATGGTTGCAGTGGAACAGTAATCAATCGTTGCTTTACCAGATTAAGGCCTTTACCTATACTGGATGCGGCAATTGCCATATCGAATAATGGATGTAACAGCTTTTCCGCAACAGTAACCGGTCAGCAAAATCTAAACAACCCTCAGTATTGTATTTATAATGCGAGTGGAGTACTTATAGCGTGTAATTCAACCGGAGTGTTTAATGGATTAGGTTATGGTAACTATTGTATCAACGTTACTAATAATACACTTTGTTACGATACCATAATCAGACGTTGTTTCACTGTGAATCGTCCCGTTCCTTCGGTTGCTTCAACAGTTTCTATCAGTAATCAGACCTGTACGGATTTCCGTGCAACTATTACCGGTCAAACAAACCTCAATAACCCCGATTATTGTTTATACAATAGTTCAAACGTTTTGGTCAGATGTAATAATAGTGGCCAGTTTAATAATCTCGATTATGGCTCTTATTGCATACGTATAACCAACAACGCTGCCTGTTACGATACCGTAATTCAACGTTGCTTTACCGTTAATCGTCCGGTGCCTTCCGTAAGCGCTACCGTACAGATCAGTAACAGGGCTTGTGCTACGTTTACTGCAGCGATCACGGGTCAAACAAATATTTCCAATCCTCAATATTGCTTATTCAATAGCAGTAATGTACAGGTTGCTTGCAACGGATCCGGTTCATTTAATAATGTGCCGTATGGTTCTTATTGCATCCGTGTTACCAACAATGCATCTTGTTATGATACGGTAATTCAGCGTTGCTTTACCACATTGCCAACTCCAATGGCACTGAATGTAACGGCAGCCGCTTCCTGTACCATCGGACTAACCGATTTTAATGCGGGTTGGACAGGTACAACTAATCCTTATACGATCAATGTGTACAATCCAGGTGGCATGTTGGTCAGAAACGTTAGTTCGGGCACAAACTCAGTAAGCATTACCGGATTGACAGGTTTGCCTGCAGGTCTGCGATATAAAGTCGTTATTACCGATAATTGCGGAAATAAGGATTCTACGCTGGTTACACCAAACGCGTCATGGTTAAATAAATCGATTAATGCTAATTCGAAATGTCCCAGTGGTCAGTGGCAAAATGGCTCGGGCGACCTGGCCGTATTCGCCCAATACAGTAATGGTACGGTTACACCCCGAATTATTAAGAAAGATGCAGCTGTGGTGACTATCAATTATAATTTCAACACCGGATCAAATTACACATTCAGTAATATGGAACCCGCAACTTATATTGTAGAATATACATTACAGGGTTGTTCAGGAAGAGTGTACGATACATTTAACCTGGCTCCTTATACTTTTCCAAGCCTCGGTCAATCGGCCGTTTACCAGTGTAACAATAATAGCTTTGGAGTGAATTCAGTTGTGAGTAGTGGATTATCACCATTTACTTATGAGATAATGGGAAGCCAACCAAGTTTTCCAAATATATCAGCTGCTCCACAAGCAAGCCCTTTATTCAATATCAATAATGGGAGCTCTTATTCGTTAGTGCGTTTGCGGGCCATCGATGCCTGTGGTAACGCTACCATCAACGATGCCAGTATTCTTCCGTTGGCGAATACGGTTGTTAGCGCATCTTCAAACTGTTATTACGACAACATCACATTGAATGTTGATACAATTGGAAACGCAACGTATACCTGGTACAAGAAAACCAGTCCTACAGATAGTGTACTTATTAGCAGCGCACAATCTTATAATATTCCTTATTTCATGCCTACGGATACGGGCACATATATATGTAAGGTTTCTGTAAATAGCGGATGTCTTACCCGGGTATCTTCCTTCAGTCTGCAGGCGCTTTGTGGTGGATCGTTGTTATCGGAAAACAATATCAACCTTGTTGGAACGCTTCAAAACAATAAGACATTATTGGAATGGAGAACCGGAAGAGATTTTGTTGCAGAAGAATTTATAGTAGAAAGAAGTTTGGATGGAAGAACTTTTGTAGCATTAGGCACAGTAAAAGCAACTGGTTCTGTGAATGGCTCCAGCAGGTACCTGTTTACCGATAATGCGCCCGAGCTTGGGAAGAATTATTATAGAATTAAGATTATGAAATCGGGAAACCGGATGTCTTATTCAAAACTGGTAGTGATTAACATGACCCCTGCTACAAGTATTACAGTTATTCCGAATCCGGTACATCACAGTTTCCAGGTTCAATTCAAGAATATTACAGCAGGTACGTATTCGGTTAGATTAGTAAATGCGATGGGCGTGCTAATCTATAGTGAATCCGTCAAGGTATCTGGTAACGAAATCAAAGCAATGCAAAGACCTGCTTCTGCAAAACCGGGCAACTATTTCCTTGTCATTCAGGATGCCCAACTCATTAACAGGCAGGTTATTAAACTTTTGTTGCAATAGTCCTCCGATATAAGGATGGTTCTTGTAATCAGTAATAACACTTAATTTTATAGAAGTGGTTGGGCCTCCCAACCACTTCCTTGTTTTAAGCGTTTAATGATAAGAATGTACCGACTGCTTATAATTTTGTTGTGTTTTTTATCAATTGGAACCTTCGCTCAAAACGAAGCGGCTATCTGGTATTTTGGAGAAAAAGCCGGTCTTGACTTTACCAGTGGTTCGCCGGTTCCACTATTCAATAGTGCTATGAGTACAACGGAAGGTTCCGCTTCGATAGCCGATAAACAAGGCAATATTCTTTTTTACACTAATGGCACCACAATATGGAACCGCATACACAAAGTGATGGATAACGGTTCTGGCCTGGACGGGAATGTATCAAGTACCCAGTCGTCTTTAATAATTCCGCATCCCGGGGCAGATTCACTCTATTATGTTTTTGTAACCGATAATCATGGCGGAGCCAAAGGGGTCAGTTATTCTATAGTCAATATTAATTTAAATAATGGGTTGGGCCGGGTAACCCGTAAAAATGTACAGCTAACTGGGAGTTCCACTGAAAAAATTACAGCAGTACACGATTGTAATAATAGGGACGTGTGGCTGATTATACGTTTATGGAACTCGGATCGGTTTTACAGTTTCGCGATTACTAGGAATGGGTTAGATGTGGATCCGGTGATTAGTTTCAGTCCTTATAATTTAACAGGCCATGAATGGGGAACCCTTGGTAGTATGAAGGTTTCTCCGGACAGCCGTAAACTAGCGGCCGCACATGGATGGAGCATCAACTATATTGAGCTTAGTAATTTTGATCGTTCGACCGGTGCAATTTCAAATGTGCAAAAACTATCCGTATCGCCACCCGGTTTTGATGGCTTTGAAACAGGCCCTTATGGGATTGAATTTTCATCGGATAGCCGGTATCTGTATGTATATGCCGCGTATGGAGGATCCAAAAGTTGGATTTATCAATTTGATCTGAGCCTGCCTACTATAACAGATATTCAGAATTCACGGCAGCAGGTGGCCGAATTAAATTATCCATATGGCGGTAGCTTGCAATTGGCCCCTGATCAGAAAATCTATATTACCAATTCTTTCGACTCATCACTATCTGTAATTCATCAACCCAATTATGCGGCACCTGCATGTAATTTTGAGTTTGCGGCCATTTCGTTGGGAAGAAGAGCTACCCTGGGTCTTCCTAACTATATCCAAAGTTTTAATGATCCTAATTTCGGTGCTGGAGATTTTTCTACCCGCAATTGTGAGACTAATAATCTTGATTTCATAATTAACCGTGCCGGCTCCATCAATTCCGTTAAATGGGACTTTGGTGATCCCGCTTCGGGGGCATTAAATACTTCTACGCTTTTTGCACCTACTCATGCTTATCCAACAACCGGCTTTTATAATGTTGTGTTGATTGTGTATCGTTCTTGCAGTATCGATACAATCCGAAAAAAAATATACAGTGGAAACCTGCCACTCAATCTTCCCGACAATTACCAGGGATGTAATGGTGATAGCGTGCGTTTATCTGTACCCTTTTATTCAGGGTTGAGTTATCATTGGAGTAATGGCGCAAGAACTTCCTTCACCGATATAACAACCGATGGAAAGTATAAATTAACTATTACAGCAGGATGTACATTTGGTGATTCAACGCTTGTTACTTTCTATAATAAACCAGCTTTCAGTCTTGGACCAGATAAAACAATTTGTACCGGGGAACAGGTATTGCTAAACCCCGCGATCAATAACGTTAGTTATCAATGGAATACTGGCGACACATCCCAGCAATTAAGCATAAGCTCTACAGGTACATTTTGGGTCAACGTCCGAAATCTTACAAATACCTGTTCCGGATCGGATACCATACTCATTAAGGACAAGCCTTTTCCCGCCTTATATTTAGGAAAAGATACCCTTGTATGTGAAACAGAGGAGCTTATACTAAAGACTGGTTTGGGCAACGGTAATGCTGATATTCGGCTTACCTGGCAGGATGGTTCTACCACTTCCGTTTATCGGGTAAAAGGACCAGGCATTTATTCTGTTAGAGCTTCAAACAATTGTACGATCAAGTCGGATACCATCCAGGTTAGCTATAAAGTTTGTCCACTTGGGATACCTAATGCTTTCAGTCCCAATGGAGATGGGCTCAATGATCGCTTCCGGGCCAAATACGGTTCTGATATTAGTAAATACAGGTTACGCATATATAACCGTTTTGGTCAACTGGTATTTGAGTCGGGAGACCACCTGAATGGCTGGGATGGAAGTATGGCCGGAAAGGACCAGCCTGCGGGGACCTATGCCTGGTATGTACAGTATACTGACATTGCTACCGGGAAGCTGGTAGTTTTAAAGGGGACAGTAACCCTGATCCGGTAAATAAAGAGGAAAAACTGAATATTTTTTCTCCCCTTTTTTCAATTTTATGGCAAAAGCCCTTACCTTTGCCGTCCCAAAATAAAAGGTTAATTAATGCCTACCATTCAACAGTTAGTACGTAAAGGAAGAGAAATAATTAAGGCTAAGAGTAAGTCGAGGGCGCTGGACAGCTGTCCTTTCCGCCGTGGTGTATGTACCCGTGTGTATACGACTACGCCTAAAAAGCCAAACTCAGCTTTGCGTAAAGTTGCTAAAGTGCGTCTGACCAATAAAGTAGAGGTGATTGCCTATATCCCAGGAGAAGGTCATAATCTGCAAGAGCACTCCATTGTGCTGGTGCGTGGTGGTCGTGTTAAAGACTTACCGGGCGTACGTTATCACATTGTTCGTGGTAGCCTCGATACGGCTGGCGTGAAAGATCGTAAGAAGAGCCGTTCTAAATATGGTACTAAACGCGAAAAAGCTAAAAAATAATTCTTCGCTGCGCGAAGGATGACAATTATAAAAAGTCAATAAATGAGGAAGACAAAAGCCAAAAAGATACCCTTAGCCGCTGATGCCAGATATAATGATGTACTGGTTACCCGTTTCGTAAACAACCTGATGTGGCAGGGAAAGAAAAATACTTCTTTCGTAATTTTCTATGATGCTATTGAGCGTGTTGCTAAAACAACCGGTGAGAATGGTTATGAAGTATGGAAAAGAGCGTTGTCTAATATAACTCCTGCCGTTGAGGTTCGTAGCCGTCGTATTGGGGGTGCAACTTTTCAGATCCCTGCTGAAGTTCGCGCTGAAAGAAAAATTTCTTTGAGCATGAAATGGTTGATCCGTTATAGCCGTGAAAGAAATGGTCGTAGCATGGCTGAAAAACTGGCCAACGAAATCGTATCAGCCGCAAAAGGCGAAGGAGCTGCTTTCAAAAAGAAAGAAGACACACACAGAATGGCGGAAGCAAACAAGGCTTTTGCGCATTTCAGAATATAACAGAAGAAATTCTATCTCAATAAGAGTCCCTCGGTTTTCCGGGGGACTCTTTTTTATTGAATAATGATTTTGCTGGTAAATTCTTTTTTGCCTTCTTGTTGTATATGTAAAAAATAAATCCCTTTCTGAAGCCCTTCCATCGATACCGTTTCGTATGGCGCGGATAATTGCTGCACCTTCACTAACTGTCCTGTACTGTTAAACATTGTCAATTCCCCCTTAATAAGATCCTTTGATAATACCTGAATACGGGGTGAGGAAATGCTGATCGGGTTAGGGAATATCAAGTATTCGGTATCGCTGAAATAGAAAACTGTTTCGGTATTACTATAAATGACTTTGCCATTGGTGAGGTTGAGTTTTAAACGATATGTATTTCCACCGCGTTGCAGTTTATTGTCTATAGCGGTGAATTGTGTATTGCCCCCGGATGAAAATGATTGGATAGCTACAAAGTTACCGGCAGTTAATTTTTCAATTTCAATATTTGTTAACTGGTATACTGTTCCCAATTCAATGTTTATACGGACCTGCCTTTCATTCTCCAATTCGGGTAAGAAGTTTTTGATATAACAATCTACTCCCTGCGTGGCATAATTAATAGTGTAGGAACGCAAGCCAGTCATACCCGCGTTAATTACCGGTGCTACTGAAAAATGGAGTGATGTGTTGGTTGATTTGGGAAGCACCAGCAAACTATCATTAACATCGGTGAAAGTTTGCATGTATTTATCTCCCAAATAATAAATCCTATAACGAATAACTGCAGAAACCTTATTCCAATAAAGAAGCAAGGAATCGCTGCAGTTAAATCCAACTTTGAGTACAGGGGGGGTGGAAATTATACTGGTATCAGCATAGAATGTATTGCCATTGATCGTCATCCTGAAAATAACGGATGAAGCAATATCTGGGCTTAGCCAGTTGTAATATCCTTTCTGAAGATCAATGGCATCGGAGATCAGTTGCCAGCTGGCGCCACTATTAAAACTAGTTTCCAGTTTGCCTGGGTTATTACTGAAACTTGTTTTCCATCGCAGGATATTTTTTTGCATGGCTGGCATTTTATCCGTTGCAGTCGGGTAATACCAATTAAACAGATCTGCGGTATCCAATTCATAGGCTATCGAAAAAGATTGGGAGCCGTTTGGCACGGAGAAACCATTAACGCGTATGCTATACGTACCAGGCAGGGGATTCTCGACAGTAATCTGTTCTACAGTATTCAAACTATCTCTTTTACGGATGGCTGGTAATAAAAGTGAATCGCGATGAGGTTGAGAATTGAGTACCCATGGTTTCCAGTTATTGAGGTTATTGATTAATTCCAGATCGAGATCATTGATAAGTGATTTGGCTGCGTTAGCCGATGCAGGTGGATCATTCCAGCATAAGGTGATTTTTAATTGGCGAATATTTGCTGGAATGTTCAATGAAAAGGATTGAGCAATGCTGTTCGAAACGGAACCATTGTAATAATGTTGATTGATAATTGTTTTGATCGCTTTATAAGCATTCATATTTCCAAAACCGCTTCCAAAATCGGGTCCCGGTATTCCTATATCATCGGCACTGTTTATCAATAGTGCTTTAGTAAGTGCGGCAGTTGGTAATTCATTATTTATTTGTTTGTATGCATGTTGAATTAATAAAGCAACTCCCGAAACAAGTGCGGCTGCTCCGGAGCTCCCATCCTCGCCAAATGCACTAAGTTCTGGTTTTATCCTTCCGTCGTGTGCCGGTCCTTTTGAACTTAGAAAAGCAGTAGACGCAAATGAATCAACTGCGGCAATAACGATACTATTCTTCGACATTTTAAAACTTCCGGTAAGTGTAGCGAAGTTGCTGATACCTGTATATATACCCGAGTTGCTCGTTTGATCTCCTGAATTACCCGCGGAAAAAACATGCAACAAATAAGGATTACTAATCACGGATGCGTCGTAAGCTGCGGCATCCACCCCATAATAATTTTCAATACCCGTTCCATAAGAATGATTTTGAACTGATAGCTTGTATTGCTGGTAATAGGCATCGGATTCAGGTAATAGCGAAACAAAATCTGAAGAACTTATACCCGCTGACCATGCTACACCCTTACCGGAGAAAAAACTATTACCGCCACCCGCTATAAGTGTTGCCATGATGGAGGCATGCGTAGATAGAGAAGGAGAATATCCTGTGGCGGAAATATATCTTCCTTTAAAATCAATATCTAATGAATCAAAGCGATTCTCTTTTACTGAAGCAACCAGGTTGCTGCCATTGATCAATGGAAAGGACTTATGAGAGAGATTGATCGCATTCACGCTATGATCGTAAGAGGCAACAGCGAGTTCTTCAACTGGACTGCGGGGTATATCAATAAACTTTATACCGGGTACCGATTTCAATAAAAATTCGATAGTAGCCCAAGAAGTTTTTATTACCAGCAATCCGATCGTATTTTCTCTCCGTAAAATAGTGGCCGGCAATTTTTTTTGCCCGATATAATATTGAAGTGAGTCTGCATCTGTGGCAACAACCCAGAATTTTTTTTCAACATTACGATCTTTTAAATGGATTTGTTTTTGTAAGGCCGGGGATAACTTAATTTGCGCAGAATCATTAGTCACCTGCGCGGAAACCGTTAGTGTAAACAGAAAAATAAAAATAGCTAGTCCTGTTTTTCTCATCGTACTCAATCTACAAATTTTACCAATAGCTTCGTGTTGTAACAACGCATCGTGGTAGATGCTCGTAATTATTCTATCGTATTGTACGTATTTTTCCCTTGCTTGGTAAGAAGTTGTTCACTTTTTTATTTAAATTATCATTCGATTGTCATACAAGTTTCAGTCTGCAACGGAGTTGCTAAATTATCCAGCTTTCGTCTATTGGATTCAGTTAAATTACGATACGTTTTAAAAAACGCCAAAACTTCAATAACAGGTACGTCATTCCAATCTAAAAACTTTAGTATGAGAAAAATTCTTTTCAAAACCAGCTTTATTGCATGTACACTAACAGTATTACTAATCGCATGTAAAAAAGAATCTTCCGTAAAAGAAGAACAAACAACCATACCCGATGAAGTGCTTGGTAAAATCTCTTCGCTAGGATTTAGTAATAAGAATGTTGTTAAACACGAAGAAGGATATTTGGTAGAAGGGGATATTGTACTTACTGATGAATTTTTGATTCATCAACCAGCTGCCGATTTTTTGCGGGTAGGTGATGAAGAGCAGTACCGAACTTTTAACCTGGTTACCGGTTTGCCCAGAAATATTACCGTCCGCGTTTCCTCCAGTCTACCTTCCCGTTATGTAACGGCGTTGAATTCTACCATTAGTCGATATAACGCATTAGGATTGCGTATTACTTTTTCGAGGGTTACATCGGGCGGAAATATTGTTATAAGCGCTGCTCCTTCCGGAGCCGGTTATCTCGCTTCAGCAGGCTTTCCCACTTCTGGAGGCAGTCCCTATAGCTCTGTTCGCGTGAATAGAAGTTATCTCGACACCTGGAATATCAATACTGTTACCAGTATCCTTGCACATGAAATAGGCCATTGCATTGGCTTCCGGCACACCGATTATATGAGTCGTCAATACAGTTGCGGTGGTTCACCGGTAAACGAGGGAGCTTCTTCTGTTGGAGCTGTTCATATTCCAGGTACTGCAACAGGTCCGGATCCCAATTCGTGGATGTTGGCATGTATCGGCAACGGTGTGAACCGGCCATTTAATACCAATGACCGCACCGCCCTTAATTATTTGTATTAATCTTTTCTTTCCAACCTGTTATTGTAATCAGAATCTCCTGCAATAGTGGGAGATTCTGCATTTTAAATAGAAGAGAATAGGACATATCACTTATTCCTTGATCTGCAATAATTGAAAAGGCACTTGAAGCAAGCAGTCTGTTGTCACATGCTTCTTTTCCATTAAATTCCCATGATTCCTTCGTTTTCTGCCGATTTTACTTACCTTTGCCCGCCTAATTTGGAGCCCTGCTGAATAGCGGATCAACAGTACAAGAGTGCGACGCAACAGCAGCTAAATCAGGGCTTTAAAGCAGGGAACCTAAAAATTTACAATCTACAATAATCATGGCAGACTTAAGATTTCAACGGAATTTCGGTATTGCGGCTCACATCGACGCTGGCAAAACCACAACTACGGAGCGTATCCTTCGCTACACCGGTATGATTCATAAGATTGGTGAAGTGCACGATGGTGCGGCTACTACTGACTGGATGGAGCAGGAAAAAGAAAGAGGTATTACTATTACTTCTGCTGCGGTAAGCTGCCAGTGGAACTTCCCTACTACATTGGGTAAAGTAGATGCAAATACTAAAAAGTATAATTTCAACATTATCGATACGCCGGGACACGTGGATTTTACCGTAGAGGTAGAACGTTCTATGCGTGTACTGGATGGTTTGATTGCCTTATTCTCCGCTGTTGATGGTGTAGAACCTCAATCAGAAACAGTATGGCGCCAGGCCAACCGTTACAATGTACCACGTATCGGTTTCGTGAATAAAATGGATCGTAGCGGTGCCGACTTTTTGAATGTAGTAAAGCAGGTAATTGAAATGCTTGGTTCAAAAGCGGTTCCCTTACAGTTACCAATTGGTGCGGAAGATGATTTCAAAGGAGTGGTGGACCTGATCAAAATGAAAGGGGTTATCTGGCATATGGAAACAGAAGGGATGACCTTTGATGAAATTCCGGTGCCTGATGATATGCTGGAAGAAGCAAAGGAATGGAGACAAAAACTGGTTGAGGCGGTTGCTGAGTACGATGATAAACTGATGGAGAAATTCTTTGAGGACCCCAATTCCATCACAGAAGATGAAATGCACGATGCGATCCGAAAGGCAACGATCGATCTCAGTATCGTTCCGATGATGTGTGGATCTTCATTCAAGAATAAAGGAGTTCAAACTGCATTGGATGCGGTATGTCGTTACCTTCCTTCACCAATGGATATTGAAGCGACTAAAGGAACTGATCCTTCAACAGGAGAAGAACTGCTTCGTCGTCCGGATCCAAAGGAACCATTTGCTGCATTGGCGTTTAAGATCATGACGGATCCCTTCGTAGGTCGTCTGGCATTCTTCCGGGTTTATTCCGGTCATCTGGATGCAGGTTCTTATGTATTGAATGTGCGCAGTGGTAAGAAAGAACGTATCAGCCGTATCATGAAGATGTTTGCTAATAAACAAAACCCGATCGATTCTATTGAAGCAGGTGATATTGGAGCGGCTGTAGGGTTTAAAGAAATTAAAACGGGAGATACACTTTGTCATGAAGATCATCCGATCACATTGGAGAACATGTTCATTCCTGAGCCGGTTATCTCTGTGGCTGTTGAACCAAAGACACAGGCCGACGTTGATAAAATGGGTATGGCTATTTCTAAACTGGTAGAAGAAGATCCTACACTGCGTGTAAGAACAGATGAAGAAACAGGACAAACTATTCTTTCAGGAATGGGAGAATTACACCTGGAGATCATCGTAGATCGTATGCGTCGTGAATTTAAAGTAGAAGTAAACCAGGGCGCTCCCCAGGTTGCCTATAAAGAAGCGTTCAAAGCAACAATTGAGCACCGTGAGGTATTGAAAAAACAAACAGGTGGTCGTGGTAAGTTCGCTGATATTGTTTTTGAATTTGGTCCCGCTGATCAGGAGTTTTTAACAGAAAATCCAGGTAAAGGTTACCAGTTCGTAAATGATATTTTCGGAGGATCTATCCCCCGCGAATTTATTCCTGCTATTCAGAAAGGATTTGAGTCAGCGATGGGTACCGGCGTATTAGCCAGCTATCCTGTAGAGAATATGAAAGTGCGCATTTTCGACGGAAGCTTCCACCAGGTGGACTCTGATTCGATGAGCTTTGAACTTTGTGCAAAGCAAGGATTCCGTGAAGCGGCCCGCAAGGCAAAACCGGTAATACTCGAGCCGATCATGAAAGTAGAAGTGATCACTCCGGAAATTTATATGGGTGACGTTACCGGTGACCTTAACCGTCGCCGTGGTATGCTGGAAGGAATGGATACCCGTGCTGGTGCGCAGGTTATCAAAGCCAAAGTTCCGTTGAGTGAAATGTTTGGATATGTAACGCAGTTGAGAAGTTTATCTTCTGGCCGTGCTACTTCCACCATGGAGTTCAGTCACTATTCACCTGCACCTAATAATATCGCTGAAGAAGTGATTGCGAAAGTGAAGGGTAAGGCGAAAGTGGAAGGATAAGAATTTCACAGCTAAAAATATCTGATGCCCCTGCAAATCGCTGGGGCATTTTTCATTGCTTTCGGCCAATAAATCTTACCCAACCCGACACGAATCGTAATCGCACTTCAAAATAAATTGACAATTAAAGAGGATTTCTACACTTTCAACGGAGAATTCTGCACGTTTACGTTTGATAATTACAAAATGTTTGAAGGATGAAATGTAAAGGCAGAACAAATTCCGGAACTTCTTTTTTTAGTTTAATTTTATACGGTAACGTAATCGGGCCATGTGTAAAACTTTTCTCTACATACTGATCAGTTTAATCACGTCGCTAACGGCTTACAATCAACCATCAGCACCTTCTATATTATGGCAAAAAAGCCTGGGTGGATCTGGTAATGACCGGGCGATAGATATTATCAATGAGGTTGATAACGGATTCATAGTAGCAGGCTGGATTTCGGAGGGAGCCTTTATTCATAACAGCGCTTCTATCTATATTGATTTTAATCTTCCTATCGCAACTAAAACGCCGGAAACAATCTTAAAACCAACGCCAGATTCGCCACCGCCTCAGCCACTCGTCACTGGCATATTGAGTAATTATTGCAGCAACCAGGGAATTCAAAAAGGTAAGATTGAAAATCTACCAGATACATCAAGTGGAATTACGGTGTCTGTTAAAATTGATAATGTTTCATTAGCAGTGGCAGCGGATAGTACTTTTAGTTTTGATGTTGTTACTCTTCCTGCAGGAACACATACCATCCAGGTAGTGTACACTAATGGCGGAGGATCAAAAACGACTACCATTAATTTTATCTCTTCAATAACTGTAACTCCTGAGGTAATCATTTCGGCGAATGTAACAACGATCATCAATTCCAACCCGGTATTGATAACAGCTTCGAATGCTGCGGGAGGAGGAAATGCTCCTCTGTTTACTTTCGCTAAAGACAGGGATTTTAGTTTGATACTACAGGCCGAGGGAAGCAATAATGTTTTCTTCCTTGACCCTGCCGTGCTGGTGGGCGGTGATAATTGGATTTATGGACGCATGCGGACAAGTGATTCTTGTTACACATCTCAAACAAGTATGGACAGTATTAAATTAGTTAAGATATTGCCACCGGTTGATCCAACAATAAGCGGTTTGAGTGCCGAGTATTGCAATACGATGGGAACCCAATATGGTAAGATCACTAATTTACCTGCTGCCGGTACCGGAATTTCAGTAGAAGTTAAATTAGATGCCACCGAATTACCTGTTGCTGCTGATAGTACTTTCAGCATCGTGCCATACGCTCTTTCTAGCGGTCCGCATGTTATTACCGTTTTATACACGAATGTAGCGGGCTCAAAAACCACAACCCATAATTTTACGAATACCGCGGCGATTATGCCGGATGTAAATCTGTCTGCTTCTATTACCAATATTGTTAATCTAACAGTCCCGGTAACAGTAACAGCCACTAATGCAGTAGGTGGAGGAACAGGCCCGTTGTATACTTTTGGTAAAAACAGAGATTTTACGGATTTATGGCTGGCAGAAGGAAGCAGCAGTACATTGACAATTACCCCGTCTGCACTTACTGTTGGAGACAACTGGATTTATGTACGTATGAAGAGTAATGCACTCTGTATTTCTAATGATACTGGAATCGATAGTATTAAATTGACGCGTGATATGTCAACGGGTATAACGGATCCGGATAACCCGGGTAAAGTAATAAGCCTATATCCAAATCCGTTCAATAAACAGGTATTTATAAGTGGCTTAAGCGTGGGTAAGTCCTATATGATAAGCGTTACGAATCTGAACGGACAATTGATACAGCAAATTAGGATCAGTAATAGATTGAATGCGGAACTGTTATTGCAAATCAGTAAAGCCGGCACTTATTTTTTAAGCATTTATGATGAGAAGAAGAAGCAGTTCCTTGGTACCATTAAGTTATTAAAGCAATAGTAGATTGGTTTGCTAATTAAAATCCCCCCGAGTAGCAACTACCTGGGGGGATTTTCAATTAAATCAAGTTGTATTATTGTTAGCCATGATCATCGTCGTCATCATCATCATCGTGATCGTCGTCGTCATCATCATGGTCATCATCGTTGCAATCCTTTTTTTCACAAACCAGGAAATGTTTATCCTTTTTGCCATCTACATAGTTTTCATTAATTCTACTGGCCGTTTCATTGATATCACTTGGTTTGTATCGGTTCGAGCATCCACCCAATACATCGTTAGCGATCTTAAGAAATTCATTTACTGTCTTCCCTTTAAACTTCCCTGTTCTGATAATCATATCTCCCAACTTTTTTCCGGCTTCTCCGAAATCAGCATCGTACTTATCAAACCCAACACTCAATGTTAACGCGGCTAATTGTCCGATCAATACATTCTTAATGGATTTATCGGCAGGATTAGTAGCATTCTTTTTTAATTTGGCAGGGGTACCTCCGGCGGGTAAGAAATCAGTGATTGCCTGTGCAGTTGTAAACTTCACTGTATAACCATTATCGCAGCCTACTTTTACACCGTTGGGGAAAGCGCCACCGAAATTAGCGTGGAGATAAGTTCCCGGATTATCACCACTGGGTTTAGCGCCCCAGCCACCTTGAGTTTGAGTGCGTAACTGACCACAATCTTCATCTTCATCTCCACAGGATTGTTTGCAATACTTAACCAGCACCTTCCAGGCGGAAATATTTGGAATGATTGAATCGTATGGTTTCGGGAACGTGCACCATTCAAATCCATCATCATTGGCAAGAGTAACAAATAGTCCCATCCAAACACAACCATCAGATTGAAAAGCGGAATTTGGAATGTGCATTGAATCCTGTACCAATCCAGGTGCTGAATTCTTTACACGGTCCGGATGTACAGGTCCCTGGCAGGGTGTCCACTGGATGGTTTCGTTCATTACACTTACAACATGATCGTAGGAGCCATAAACAGCAATAAGTTTTTTTACAACGGTTGCCCCTCCTTGTAATCCTGGGGCGCTGTACCAGATAACGATATTGTTAGTATCGTTGCCGATTTGCATATCACCCCGGTCTTCAATTAACGCCTGATCCCAGAGGTCTTTTAAAATAGGGGTACCGCATTCCCCTGAAGGAGGAAAAGCACCGGCAATCACATCAGGATTGTTATCATCTGCTAAATCTTTCTGGCAAGAATAAAAAACCACAAACATCAATGCAAGCATGCCAATAATGGAGAGCTTTCTCATAAGTACTATTTAATATTTGCAATAGAAATTCAGGTGAGATCCAAGGTATGCAGGCATTTCAATAGGAGGGAGTAATTATTAATAGCAAATCTTTTGCCATCTTGTTAAAGTTCGTAAAAATACATACCACGACGGTGGTTTATTTTTCTAGAACTGTCAATTTGATTAATTAGATTGGCTTATTTGGAGGCCATAATCAACTGGAGAATCAGTATCCTCGTAAAACTACGATACTCTATCCAGTTTTTAAAAAGCTGTCGGTTGGTTAAACGTTGCTGGTAATATCTATTCAAGATAGTATGCACTCATTGTGAAATTAGCCATCCGACTTTCAGTTTTAAGCAAGACTTAACCTGTCAAACTCTTCGCCTGTCGAACCTGATGTTTTACAAGGTCGAAGTAGTCAATTTGAGGAAGAAGACTACGGTGGTTTGTCTCTCCAAAACTCGAGAACACTGCGCAAACCACCATAGTCTTTCAGAGACCAGATTTTACATGGTCGGAATAGCCAATTTGTCTATTTGACTTATATTGTAGGCTTCAAAAAAATCATATGAATCGTTTTATTAAGGGTTTAAGATCAGTACTCATAATAGTGGTTTGTTTATCTGGGTTGCGAGGCGCTGCTCAGGGTATAAAATGGACAACGGACGGGCAAGGTTATTATCGCACCGAAGGAGGCGAAATCGTTCAGTATGCTTTGCCGGCTAATACAAAAACAGTGTTGCTGAGTAAGAAAGAACTGACGCCATCTGGACAAACAAAAAATCTCAATGTTCGTAGTTTTTCATTTTCGGTTGATGGAACCAAAACGCTTATATATACAAATACTAAAAAAGTATGGCGGCTCGATACCCGTGGCGATTATTGGGTATTTGATCGTAAGGACAATTCATTGAAACAATTGGGAAAGAGTCGCCCGACTTCTTCATTAATGTTCGCAAAGTTTTCTCCCGATGCTACTAAAGTGGCATATGTAAGTGAATACAATTTATATGTTGAAGATCTTGCTACCGGTGAAATAAAAGCGTTGACTACTGATGGCAACCGCAAGTTCATCAATGGAACATTTGATTGGGCCTATGAAGAGGAATTTTTTTGCAGGGATGGGTTTCGATGGAGTCCCGATAGCAAACAAATTGCTTTCTGGCAGATAGACGCAAGAAACACCAAGGATTATTTGATGGTGAATAATACGGATTCTATTTACCCGGTAGCTGTTCCGGTAGAATATCCGGTTGCAGGAGAGCCGCCTTCTCCCTACAAGATTGGTGTAATTAGTAGCACGGGAGGAGCCATAAAATGGATGAGTATTCCTACGGATCCTGTTTTGCAGAGCTATGTTCCCCGGATGGAGTGGGCCGCAAACAGTAATGAACTCATCATTCAGCATCTTAACCGAAAGCAGAATGAAAGCGAATTGATGTTATGTAATGCGCAAACGGGGGAATCAAAAGCAATCTATACGGAGAAAGATTCTGCCTGGATTGATATACTGCCTTTGTGGGATAATGATTATACCATGGGTGGATGGGATTGGTTGAATGCAGGTAAAGAATTTTTATGGGCCAGTGAAAAAGATGGATGGCGCCATTTGTATCGAGTTTCCCGTGATGGCAAGAAGGAAACATTGATCACCAATGGAAATTATGATGTAATGGATATCGCTGCTATTGATGAAAAAGGCGGCTATGTTTATTTTCATGCATCACCCGAAAATGCCACACAGAAATATTTATATCGTACCAAAATTGATGGAAAAGGAAAATTAGAACTCGTGTCACCCGCAAATCAGAAAGGAACACACGACTATGATGTATCGCCTGCCGCGAAATTTGCCCGACACGATTTCTCTAATTATTATACCCCTTATACCAATGAAATGGTATCTCTTCCCGATCATAAGGGATTGGGCGGTGAGAAAGTGAATGAAGCATTAGCAAAGTCTGATAAAAGCAAATCCAATATTTTTTTCTTCAAAGTGAAAACGGCAGAAGGGATAGAAATGGATGCCTGGCGCGTAATGCCGGATAATTTCGACAGCACAAAAAAATATCCCGTTGTATTTTATGTTTATACCGAACCCTGGGGACAAAATGTAAAGGATCAGTATGGTGTTGCGCAGAATTTTTTATACCAGGGCGATATGGCCAAAGACGGGTATGTATATATATCAATTGATAACCGTGGTACTCCAGTTCCCAAAGGTCGTACCTGGCGCAAAAGTGTATACCGTAAAATTGGTACTCTAAATATCAGCGATCAGGCAATGGCGGCAAAAGAAATTTTGAAATGGAATTATATAGATACATCACGCGTGGGTGTTTGGGGATGGAGCGGTGGCGGTTCTGCAACGTTAAACCTGATGTTCCAATATCCCGACACTTATAAAACGGGTATTGCTGTAGCCGCAGTTGGTAATCAACTTACTTATGATAATATTTACCAGGAACGTTATATGGGATTGCCACAGGAGAACCGCGAAGACTTTGTGAAAGGATCACCCATGACCTACGCGAAGAACCTGAAGGGAAATTTATTGTACATACATGGCACGGGAGATGATAATGTGCATTATAACAATAATGATATGCTCATTAATGAGTTGGTGAAATATAATAAGCAGTTCCAGATGATGTCATATCCAAATAGGACACATAGTATTTCAGAAGGCGCCGGTACGGGCCGACATTTGGGAACATTGTTCACGAATTATCTTAAGCAGTACTGTCCACCGGGTGCGAGAAGCAGTAGTGGAACTGGTGATGGTAAGAAAGGATTCTGATCGATAAATATTTTTATTATTAATGCCGGAAAGATGGAGTTCGTCCACTTCCCGGCATATTTATTTTGCAAGCACTATTAAATTTTTGCAGTTCCTGCCTGTTAAATAAGGCTGAAATCATTTTTTCTTAACAGCTATCTTTTAGTTGCGATAGTACATTAGAGTAAACTTAACTTATGAAGATTACTCTACTCTATTTTGTACTACTCGCTTCCCTTATTTCCTGTCAAACCTATCAATACTTTAGTTTATCCGGAACCAATATCGGCAAAGATAGCAGCCAGCAATTTGTAGTAGAGAACGACACCCTATTGTTACAATATAATTTCAACGGATATAACGGCCCGGTTAAAATTACAGTTTATAATAAAACAGCAAAGCCACTTTATATCGATTGGAAAAAATCGGCCATCATTATTAAGGATAAAGCCTACAGTTACTACTCTCCCAACCAGCAATTGAATGGTACTACCAGCGGAAGCGAGTATCGGTATGGTAATGGGTACAACACCCAGAACGGAACTATAGAAGCCACCATACATGGGCAGGAAGGGATCGATTTTATTCCACCGAATAGTTTGAAAGAAAAATCATCTTTAAGTGTAATAAACGGGTTCCTGAAAAATATACCGGAGGAGAGTATGACAAAACAATACCTGTGGCCAGATAAAAAAGAATTGCCAAAGATGCGGACAATCGATTTTACTGAGGAAAATTCGCCTATCCATCTACGCAGTTATCTCACTTTTTCTACCAGCAACAACGAGTTTATCATGGAGCACCAGTTTTATATTTCGCAACTTTTCCGATCTATGATAAAGCCGGCAGAGTTAACACCCATTCAGGACAAGGGTAATGTTTTTTACAGCAGTAAATCCACAGGAGTGGGTGCTGTTGTAGGGGTTGCTATTTTAGCGGGCCTTGTGGTGGTTGGGTCAAACGGAGATAAATAAGATAGCGAGTACGATTATTTAATGGGTGGGTTTAGGCGTTGATCAACTTCTAACCGATCAACCCTTGTAATCCTTACCAGTTTATTGAAATCCGGGTAAAGCGGATTTAATACAAAGTTATATTCGTCAGGCATCACCGCTGACCTCACCCGAAAACCGATATATTGCTTATTATTCAGTAACCGGGCACCTGTATTTTTAAGTACAATATTATCCGGTAATCTCCAATCTGCCGGAAGTTTATCGTCCCTTAGTTCAAGGATGGGAGCTCTTTCGTCAATTTCCAATGTTATTATATATAGATCAGGAGGTAATTCAGATTCTTCGATATGCACCAGCAGTTCCAGCATGGCTAATGCCTGGTTCTCGCTGGTATAAAGAGCAAAGACACCAGGATTGTTCCAGCGTCCCCCAACTTTAAAGGCACCTGTTCCCGACAGATCGCCGGCTCTTAGTTTTGATTTGGCAATACGAAAAACCGTCATGTAATCAGGTATAAACTCCTTCTTCAATTCTTTCTAAAAGCTGGCCAACCATTTTTATCCCTGTAGGGGTATTGAGTAACTCAAATGGTTTTTTACCGCTCAAGGCGCGGTTTTCTTTTTTGAGCCATTGGTTAAACTTATCAACATCCTCAAAAACCGAAATTCCCCGTGCAGTTAAATTGGCCAATTCTATAGAAAGAGAGGACTCAAGCGGGGCCAACAAATCTTTACGTTGAAGCCGCCCCAGGGTTTTATAAGATATATTTAATAAGGTTGCTATATCTTTCATTGGTACGTTAAGCATTTCGGCTAAGTTGATTACAGAAAGTTTGGGGATCCCTCGGGAACTGGCATGAATATATTCTATATAGGAACTGGGTTCAGCGGGCAAAAATTCCTTTCCCCCCAGGATAAGCCAGACGATACGATTTAGTGAGTCCTTGTTTATCAAAGAACTGCGCACGGCAATAACAATTGCAGTGCGATGATCCGACTTTTGTGTACGTTTTACCAGATTATTCATGATTGGACATTTTACCCAAATATAGTGGAAAAATGTCCAATTTAAAAATCTTGTTTTTGAATATTTAAAAGGCTGAACGCATTGGGTAGGTTTTAATAGGAGTAGTTTTAGACTTCATTTCGGGATCAAGCTACCTGGAAAATTTTTAAAAATTCTTTCCCAAACTCTTTGCCCGAATGCTATATACGCCTACCTTTGCATCCCCGTTCGAAAAATGGGATTTTCATTTATGTCTCAGCGAATTAGAATAAAACTACAGTCTTACGATCACAACCTGGTAGATAAATCTGCCGAGAAGATCGTAAAAACCGTGCGCAGTACCGGTGCGGTGGTAACAGGTCCAATTCCTTTACCTACGCGTAAAAAGATATTTACCGTCCTGCGTTCACCACACGTAAATAAGAAGAGTCGTGAGCAATTCCAGTTAAGTACGCATAAGCGTTTACTGGATATTTATACCTCTTCCAGCCGTACGGTGGATGCGCTGAGTAAGCTGGATTTGCCAAGTGGCGTAGAAGTAGAGATCAAAGCATAAAAGATAAAGGACCCTGTCAGGGTGGATAATTCTGACAGGGTTTTTTCATGTAGCTCTTATACAACTTATCTGCAAACTCTGTAAAAAGATAAAGCAGCGCTGAGTTAGTTCTCTCGCAAAAAACGGGAGAAATATTTAAACAACATTTAAATATGAACTAGCCCTTCGAGGTTAGTTTACTGTTGGTACTTCTGGACCGCGAATTTCCGATTCGCGAAATATACCCGAAACAGAGTTTCGGAGTCCAAAATGAAAAGGTCAACAGCAAACGGGGATTGAAGATCCGATCTTTCATCGGACCTGTCTCTTTAACCTTACAGGGCACAAACTGTAAATAAGATGAAAGGCATTATTGGAAAAAAGATCGGGATGACCAGCATCTTCAGTCCCGATGGCAAGCAAACCGCTTGTACCATCATTGAAGCTGGTCCCTGTATTGTGACCCAGGTTAAGACAAAAGAAACCGACGGTTACAATGCGTTGCAAGTCGCTTTCGGTGATAAAAAAGAAAAGCACACCCTCGCTGCTGAGAAAAATCACTACGCTAAAGCAAATACTCCCGCTAAAAAATTTATAAGAGAATTTCGTGATAGTTCCATGCAAAAAGCATTGGGCGAAGCTATTACCGTTGAAATTTTTACCGAAGGCGAAACCGTGGATGTGGTAGGTACTTCAAAAGGTAAAGGTTTTCAGGGTGTAGTTAAGCGCCATGGATTTAGCGGAGTAGGTGGTCAATCACATGGCCAGCACGACCGTTCCCGCGCTCCAGGATCACTCGGTAACTCATCCGACGCTTCCCGTGTAATGAAAGGTATGCGTATGGCTGGCCGTATGGGTGGCGATCGCGTTAAAGTAAAGAGCCTTAAAGTAGTTAAGATATTTACTGAAAAGAATTACATACTCGTGAGCGGTAATGTTCCCGGTCATAATGGTTCTATTGTTTATATACAGAAGTAAACTTTTAATCGAATTATCATGCAAGCAGATGTATTAAGTATAAAAGGTAAGAAAACAGGTCGCACTGTTGAACTGCCCGAAGAGATATTCGGAGTAGAACCAAATGACCATGTAATCTATCTCGCCGTTAAGCAATTTTTGGCTGCACAGCGTCAGGGTAACAGTAAGGTTAAAACTCGTGCTGAAGTAAAAGGTTCCAGCAAAAAATTGCACCGTCAAAAAGGTACGGGTGGTTCACGTAAAGGAAATATCCGTAACCCATTATATAAAGGTGGTGGTACCGTTTTTGGACCTAAAACACGTGATTATGACTTTAAGCTGAATCAGAAAGTAAAAGGACTTGCAAA
This sequence comes from Chitinophagaceae bacterium, assembly GCA_965279015.1. Classification (GTDB taxonomy): domain Bacteria; phylum Bacteroidota; class Bacteroidia; order Chitinophagales; family Chitinophagaceae; genus Endoryza. Next base: position 4,943,199 of record OZ257130.1, on the reverse strand, counting down.
AGTTTCTGCACTTTCTTATAAAGTAAAAGAAAGCAAATTGCTGGTGTTGGAAGATGTAACACTGGATGCTCCTAAAACTAAAGAAGTGGCGAGCATTCTGAAAAACCTGAAAGCAGAAGGTAAGAAAGTATTGTTCCTCACTGGAGATGACAATACAAACCTGCACCTGTCTTTACGCAATATGCCGAATGTATTGGGCTACCAGTTCAACGATATGAACACGTATGATATCGTGAACGCGGAAGTAGTGGTGATCACAGAAGCTTCTGTGAAAGCGATTGCGGAAGAAGTAAAAGAAATGAGCGCTAATTAAACAACGTAAAAACATTAAGAGATGAAACTCTCTGAAGTATTGATAAAGCCGATAGTATCTGAGAAAAGCAATAAGCTTTCCGACGCCCGCAGAACCTATGCGTTCCGCGTAGCCCGAAAAGCCAATAAGCTGGAAGTTAAAAAGGCTATCGAAGAATTTTACGGAGTAAGCGTGGTAGATGTAAATACCATGGTTGTTCCTGGAAAAAGCAAAAGCCGTTTTACCAAAGCTGGATTTATCAGCGGTCAAAAATCGGCTTATAAAAAAGCATATGTAACGGTTGGGGAAGGTGAAACAATCGACCTCTACGGAAGCATTTAAGTAGTCAGGAGTTCGGAGTCGGGAGTTAGTAGTCAACACTCCCGACTACGAACTCCAGACTCCAGACTAAGCATGGCGCGTCAAACGCCGCAAAGGATTGACAAAATTTATAAAACGTATAATAAACTAAAATGGCACTACGGAAATACAAACCAATGACAGCCGGCACACGCTGGAGAATTGGGAATGCCTATGCAGAAATAACCGCGGATGTTCCTGAAAAGAGCCTGTTGGAAAAAGTAAAATCAACTGCGGGTAGAAACGTACAGGGTAGAAGGGCGATGCGTTACAGAGGCGGTGGACATAAGAAGATGTATCGTATCATCGATTTCAAAAGAAATAAAAAGAATATACCTGCAACGGTTATTTCTATCGAATACGATCCGTATCGCACAGCATTCATCGCGTTGGTGAATTATGCGGATGGTGAAAAGAGATATATTATCGCCCCTCAGGGATTGGCAGTAGGTGCTACTGTAATTTCTGGTGATGATGTAGCTCCGGAAGTTGGAAATGCTTTACAAATGAAGTTCATGCCATTGGGTACGAACGTACATAATATCGAAATGCAACCCGGCCAGGGTGGTAAATTGGTGCGCAGTGCTGGTTCAACAGCTCAGCTTACCAACAAAGAAACCAAGTACGCAGTGTTGAAGATGCCTTCTGGTGAATTAAGAAAGGTATTGATCAATTGTTATGCTACTGTTGGAGTAGTTAGCAACAGTGATCATAGCTTGCAAAGCATGGGTAAAGCTGGTCGTAACCGTTGGAAAGGTATCAAACCCCGTAACCGTGGTGTAGCGATGAATCCAGTAGATCACCCAATGGGTGGTGGTGAAGGTAAAGCCTCCGGTGGTCAACCTCGTAGCAGAAATGGTCAGTACTCAAGAGGATTGAAAACACGTACAAAAGGAAAAGGAAGCGATAAACTGATTATCCAACGTAAGAACGGAAATAAGCTAGCTAAATAAGCTACCAGCCATGAGCTTCGAGCCGCGAGCATTTGCTCGAAGCTCATAGCTCGAAGCTCGCAGCTAAATTATCAGTGTATAAAAAATTAAAACAATCTCATGGCTCGTTCAATTAAAAAAGGTCCTTATGTAGCCGCCAAACTGGAGCAAAAAGTATTGGCAATTAACGAAGGCAAAAACAAGAAGGGTGTGATCAAAACCTGGAGCCGTCGTTCAACCATTACTCCAGACTTTGTGGGACATACATTTGCCGTTCACAACGGGAATAAATTCATCCCTGTTTATGTTACGGAATTTATGGTGGGTCATAAATTGGGTGAGTTTGCACCAACCCGTCAGTTTAAAGGACACTCAAGTAAAAAAGTCGCTTAATAATAGTCAGAAGTTCGGAGTCTGGAGTCGGGAGTCGGCTCCGAACTCCTGACTCCAGACTCGAAACTAAATAAATATGGAAGCAGTAGCTAAACTCAGAAATTATCCCACATCGCCCCGCAGAATGCGTTTGCTGGCTGACGAGATCCGTGGAGTGGAAGTAGAGAAAGCATTGGCGTTACTGGAACACCACCCACAGCATTCGTCCACCCCGCTTTTCAAATTGCTGAAGAGCGCCATTAATAACTGGGAGCAGAAGAACGACGGCCAGAGCGCTGCTGATTCATCGCTGGTGGTTAAAACGATTTTTGTTGATGGTGCACGCTCTATCAAAAGAATGTTGCCGGCTCCACAGGGTCGTGCTTACAGGGTGAGAAAGCGCAGCAACCACGTTACCTTAATCGTTGATGCAAAAACTAATTGATAAAAAATTTTAAACCATAATATGGGTCAGAAAACAAATCCAATTGGTGCAAGGTTAGGAATCATCCGCGGATGGGAATCTAACTGGTATGGTAACAAAAAAGATTTTGCCGTTAAATTGATCGAGGACAATAAGATCAGGAATTACCTGAATGCTCGTATCAATAAAGGTGGTATCTCCAAGATCGTTATTGAGCGTACACTTAATAAACTGATCGTTACTATCCATACCTCTAAGCCAGGTATCATCATTGGTAAAGGTGGTGGAGAAGTTGATCGCATTAAGGAAGAGTTGAAAAAACTCACTGGTAAAGAAGATGTACAGATCAACATCCTGGAGATTCGTCGTCCCGAACTGGATGCAATGATTGTAGGTGATACCATTGCCCGTCAGATCGAGAACCGTATCAATTATAAAAGAGCTATTAAAATGGCAATCGCTTCAGCGCTTCGTATGGGTGCTGAAGGAATTAAGATAAAAGTTGCTGGTCGTTTAGGTGGTGCAGAAATTGCCCGTACCGAAGAGATCAAGCAAGGTCGTACTCCCTTGCATACCCTGCGTATGGATATCGATTACGCGAATGTATTTGCACTTACTGTTTACGGTAAGATCGGTATCAAAGTATGGATCTGTAAAGGAGAAATTTTAGGTAAGCGCGATCTTAACCCCAATTTCGTGGGTGGTAAGAGTGAAGTGAGTGATCGCAGAGACAGACCAGGTGGTGATGATCGTGGACATGGTGGTCATCGTGGTGGTGATCGTCGTGATGACAGACGCGGTGGCGGTGGTGGAGATAGAAGAGGTGGCGGCGGTCGTCCAGGCGGTGGCGGTGGACGCGGAGGAGATAGAAGATAATTTGAATACAGCTATTAGCTATTAGCTATTAGCTGTTAGAAAGAAAAATGTTTTAACTCAGCAGTATGCAGCTAATCGCTAACAGCTAACTGCTAAAAGCTAAAAAATATGTTACAGCCGAAAAGAACGAAACACAGAAAAGCACAGAAGGGCCGTATCCGTGAAACAGCGAAGCGTGGCGCTATCATTGCTTTTGGTTCTTATGCTTTGAAGGCGCTGGAACCAATCTGGTTAACAAACCGTCAGATTGAAGCAGCTCGTCAGGCATTGAGCCGTGGTATGAAAAGAGAAGGCAATGTTTGGATACGCGTGTTCCCCGATAAACCAATTACCCGTAAGCCTGCAGAGGTGAGAATGGGTAAGGGTAAAGGTAACCCTGAGTTCTGGGCAGCAGTAGTAGAACCAGGTCGTATCATTTTTGAAGCGGATGGTGTGCCTTTAGCTGTTGCAAAAGAAGCACTGGAACTGGCTGCACAGAAACTGCCGATTAAAACAAAGTTCATTGTACGTCCCGACGTTACAGAGTTATAAGAAAAATATCAAAATCGAAATTATATGTCGAAGCGAATTGATTTTGTAAAAAGCATTAAGGATCTGGAGGAAACCGATCTGAGAGCGAAGATCCAGGAAGATGAGTTGCGTCTTAAGAAACTGGAATTTGCGCACGCAATTACTCCATTGGAAAACCCAATGAGTATCCGCGACCTGCGTAAGGATCTGGCTCGTTTGAAGACAACTTTGAGGAAAAGACAACTGGGAGTGTAAGAAGCCGTTAGCTATTAGCATTTAGCTATTAGCTCGTAGATAAAAAAGTAACTATAAAGATTGGCGATTGGCTAAAAGCTAAAAGCTAATCGCTAAAAGCTCAAATAAAATGGAAGAAAGAAATCTTCGGAAAGTAAGAACCGGTGTTGTAACCGGAAACAAAATGGATAAAACCATTACAGTAGCGGTGGAAAGAAAAGTAAAACACCCTATCTATGGTAAGTTCGTTAAGAAAACAACGAGATTCCATGCTCACGACGAAAAGAACGAGTGCACAGTGGGAGATACCGTGCGTATCATGGAAACACGTCCACTGAGCAAAACCAAGCGTTGGAGATTAGTGGAAGTGGTGGAGAAAGCAAAATAAGCTGCAAGCTGTTAGCTGCAAGCCGCAAGCTTGTAGCTGAAAGCAGCAGATCCAATAAAGAAGATTGTTTTAAATCGCTAGTAGCTTGCAGCTTGCAGCTAGTAGCTTAAAGCTTAAAGAAATGATTCAGCAAGAAAGCAGATTAAACGTAGCGGATAACAGCGGTGCCAAAGAGGTGTTGTGTATCCGTGTGCTGGGAAACAGTGGCCAGGACTATGCTAAGATCGGCGATAAGATTGTGGTAACCGTGAAAGACGCAATTCCCGCAGGCGGTATCAAAAAAGGTACTGTTGTTAAAGCGGTAATTGTTCGTACCAAGAATAAACTTCGTCGTAAAGATGGATCTTATATCCGTTTCGATGATAACGCAGTAGTACTGCTCAATCAAAGTGATGAGCCTCGTGGTACGCGTATTTTTGGACCCGTAGCCCGTGAATTACGTGATAAAGGATATATGAAGATTATTTCGCTGGCACCGGAGGTACTTTAAGAAAGCTGCGATCCGCTGCGGCGGATACGAGCTGCTGTATAAGATAAATGAACATGTTAATTGCTATAGGCGGAGAGCTCGAAGCTCGAAGCTCATAGCTCAAAGCTAAAAAGAATGAGCAACAGATTTAAACCGAAGTTCAACATTAAAAAAGGTGATGCCGTTGTGGTTATTACCGGTGATGATAAAGATCCTAAAAAAGCCCGCAAGGTGCTTGAAGTGTATCCGGATACCTCAAAGGTATTGGTAGAGGGTGTTAACATTGTTACCAAGCATACCAAACCTTCAGCAAGGAATACCAAAGGTGGTATTGTGAAGAAAGAAGCACCCATTCATATCAGCAACATCATGTTGTTTGATGCGAAAAGCGGTACTGGTAGTAAAGTATCACGTACCCGTGAGAACGGCAAATTGATACGTGTTGCTAAGAAATCGGGAGAAGCAATTAAGTAAATACAAGCTGCGAGCTTCTAGCCATGAGCTAAGAGCTTGCGTCTGAAAATAAAAGAAGATTTCATCGCTATTGGAACGGGCTCGCAGCTCGCAGCTAATAGCTCAAAGCTTAAAAAAAATGAGCACAACAACGAATTATACTCCGAGATTACACAACAAGTACAAGCAAGAAGTTGTACCGGCATTGATGAAGCGTTTCAGCTACGGCAGTGTGATGGAAGTTCCGCGCCTGGAAAAAATATGCCTGAACCGTGGCGTGAACGGCGCTGTAACTGATAAAAAACTGATCGATGTAGCACTTGATGAACTGACTACAATTACCGGTCAGAAAGCAGTTGCTACAATGTCGAAGAAAGACATATCTAACTTCAAACTGCGTAAGAACATGCCAATTGGCGCCCGTGTTACGTTGCGTGGAGTAAAGATGTATGAGTTCCTCGATCGTTTGATCGCGACCGCGTTACCCCGTGTGCGCGACTTCAAAGGAATAAGTGAAAAAGCATTCGATGGACGTGGCAACTACACTATGGGTATTACTGAGCAGATCATTTTCCCTGAGATTGATATCGACAAAGTGAATAAAATTACCGGAATGGATATCACTTTTGTAACAACTGCAGGTACAAACGAAGAAGCCTTCGAGTTACTCAAAGAGATGGGAATGCCTTTTAGGAAAAATACGAAAGAAGACTAAAAAAGTATTCAGTGTTAAATACAGCTGGAACCAGATTGTATCAACGCTAAAATCTAAATACGCAATAAAAAATGGCAAAAGAATCAGTAAAAGCCAGACAACGTAAAAGAGAACGCATGGTAGCCCAGCACGCTGAAAAACGTGCCGCTTTAAAAGCAGCGGGCGACTGGAAAGCTTTGGACGAAATGCCAAAGAATTCTTCAAAAGTGCGTTTGAAAAACCGTTGCCAGTTAACCGGACGTCCAAAGGGTTATATGAGATATTTTGGTCTCTCCCGGGTTATGTTCCGTGATATGGCATTGAATGGTAAAATTCCGGGAGTGCGCAAAGCTTCCTGGTAATATCGTGAATGGTGAGTCGTGAATCGTGAGTACGACTCCGCAACACAGGTTGCTTTTCACGACTGACGATTGACTTCTCACGGCAAAAATTGTGAACTGTATAATTTAAATAAACATGGTAACTGATCCTATAGCAGATTTCCTGACACGAGTTCGTAACGCACAAATGGCAGGACACCGGATTGTGGAGATCCCCGCATCTAACCTTAAAAAACGTATCACTGAGATTCTGTACGATCAGGGTTATATCCTGAAGTACAAATTCGAAGATGATAACAAACAAGGTGTGATCAAAATTGCATTGAAGTATGATGCGCAGACAAAAGAACCTGCCATCCGTTCAATGGAACGTATCAGCCGTCCGGGTTTGCGTCAGTACGCCAGCCCTGCTGAATTTAAAAGAGTAAAAAATGGTTTGGGTGTTGCCATCCTCAGTACTTCAAAAGGAGTAATGACGGATAAGCAAGCCAAGACCCAGAATGTTGGCGGTGAGGTGTTGTGTTATGTATATTAATAAATAGCTGTTAGCATTTAGCTATTAGCTGTTAGAAAGTTGCTGATACATTAAGCTGAACCTATACAAGCTGACCGGTTAGCGACAAAATAAAACGATAAACTATAAATTAATTAACATGTCTCGGATAGGTAAAAAGCCCGTAGTAATTCCACAGGGAGTAACCGTAACAGTAGGTTCGGATAACGTGGTAACTGTAAAAGGACCCAAAGGTGAATTGAAACAAACTATCGATCGCGATATTACTGTAGAAGTAAAAGATGGTCAGGTAGAGTTCGCTCGTCCTACAGATCAGATTCGCCACCGTGCTATGCATGGTTTGTATCGCTCATTAATCTCTAATCTTGTTAAAGGGGTTACAGAAGGATATAAAAAGAATCTTGAACTGGTGGGTGTGGGTTATAAAGCTTCTAATCAGGGTAACCTGCTAGATCTTTCATTAGGATTTTCACACAATATCATTTTCGAAGTTCCTAAAGAATTGAAACTCGCTACTGCACAGGAAAAAGGTCAGAATCCAATGATCAGTCTGGAAGGTATCGATAAGCAATTGCTCGGTCAGGTTGCTGCTAAGATCCGTGGATTGCGTAAGCCTGAACCATATAAAGGAAAGGGTGTGAAGTATGTGGGTGAATATATCCGTCGTAAAGCTGGTAAAGCAGCGGGTAAGTAAGTCGGGAGTCGGGAGTTAAGAGTCGGGAGTTGAGGGAGACTCGAAAAAATTATAAAAGAAAGTTTCCGGCAGAATCGGAAGCATAAAATAAAGAACAATGACAACTAAACTTGAAAGAAGGCAAAAGATCCGCTATAACATTCGTAAGAAGATAGCAGGTACTGCACAAAAACCAAGGTTATCGATTTTCAGAAGTAATGTAGATATCTACGCGCAGTTAATAGATGATGATAATGGTGTTACATTGGCTGCTGCCTCTTCCCGTCAAAAGGATATTGTTGCGCAGAAAGTGCCGAAAGTAACGAAGAGTAAACTGGTAGGATCCGCTATCGCCCTTAAAGCGAAAGAGCTCGGAATAACAACCGTTGTTTTTGATCGTGGTGGTAATTTATATCATGGTCGTGTTAAGAATGTTGCAGAAGGTGCACGCGAAGGTGGATTGCAATTCTAATTTCAAATCTTACATTTCAAACAGTAATAATGTCAAAAGTTAATTTAAGCAGAGTTAAAGCCGGCGACCTGGAACTGAAAGAAAAAGTTGTGTCGATTAACCGTGTAGTGAAAACTACCAAAGGTGGACGCGCATTTAGTTTTTCTGCCCTTGTTGTGGTAGGTAACGAACACGGAGTAGTAGGACATGGATTGGGTAAAGCCAAAGAAGTTCAGGAAGCGATTACCAAAGGAATTGAGGATGCTAAAAAGAACCTGATAAAAGTTCCCATCATGCACGGAACTATTCCTCACGATCAACTGGCTAAAGAAGGCGCTGCTAAAGTGTTGATAAAACCCGCTGCTCATGGTACGGGTGTAATTGCCGGAGGCAGCATGCGTGCTGTATTGGAAAGCGCTGGTGTTACCGACGTATTGGCAAAATCATTAGGTTCAGCTAATCCGCATAACGTGGTAAAAGCAACTTTCAAAGCGTTGGCAATGTTGCGTGAACCAATCACAGTTGCCAAGCAACGTCGTTTGGGATTGAAGAAAGTGTTTAACGGATAATTTATTGAGTCGGAAATCGGTATCGTAATCCGGAGTCAATACAAAAAGACTGATATGAAAAAGATAAAAATAACATTGGTAAAAAGTCCGATCGACAGACCCGAGCGCCAAAAACAAACATTGGTTGCATTAGGACTGAACAAGACGAATGCCAGCAAGGAAGTAGAAGCTTCTCCTGCAATACTGGGTATGGTGCGTAAGGTGACACACCTGGTGAAAGTAGAGGAATTAGCAAATTAGAAAATGTGCAGATTAGCAAATGGAAAACCTGAAATTCGGAATCTCATTTGCACATCTGCATATTTGCACATTTTCACATTAATAAAGCGAGGGGCGATTCCCCGTAAGTAAAAATCAACTACAATGAAACTACATGAACTCAGGCCCGGAAAAGGAGCCACTAAAAAAGAGAAAAGAATAGGACGTGGTGAAGCATCCGGTAAGGGTGGCACTTCTACAAAAGGTAATAAAGGTCACCAGGCTACCAGTGGTTTTAAGAACAGAAGATCGCACGAAGGTGGACAGATGCCCATTCAGCGCCGGATACCTAAACGTGGATTTAAGAACCCCGATCGTGTTGAATATAAAGTATTCAATATTGGTCAGGTAGAGCAGCTGGTTGCTAAATACGAATTGAAAGAATTTTCGTTGGAAACATTATATGTGAATGGATTAGCAAGCAGAACGGACCGCGTGAAATTGCTCGGTAATGGAGAATTGAAAACAAAGATAGCTTTCAAGATTAACGCAGCTAGCGAAAAAGCCAAAGCGGCAGTTGAAGCGGCAGGCGGTTCAGTGGAAATAGTAAGGTAATATTGCGTAATTTGCCAGACGCATTTGGAATGCGTCTTTTTATTTTAGGCTATCATTAAAATTTCTGCAATTCCGTGAAAAAGTTCATACAAACACTAAAGAATATCTGGAGCATCAGCGAATTGAAGCAAAAGATTCTGGTTACATTGCTCCTGATAGCTATTTATCGTCTCGGTACGCATATCGCATTACCGGGTATCGATCCTAACAAATTACCAACCGGTGGAAGTGGAACAGGTATCCTCGGTCTGATTGATGCATTTGCCGGCGGAGCCTTTTCCCAGGCTTCCATTCTGGCATTAGGTATCATGCCTTATATCTCCGCGTCCATCTTCATGCAATTAATGACCATTCTTTATCCGCCTTTCCAGAAAATGCAAAAAGAAGGGGAAAGCGGAAGGAAAAAGATCACACAGTACACCCGTTTTCTTACTGTAGCTGTTGCGGCTTTACAGGCTAGCGCCTATGTAGCTTACCTCAATAGCCCAGGTTATAAAGAGGCGCTTATTCCTTCTTACCAGGGTGTTTTCTGGTTGTCAACTACCATTGTATTATCAGCAGGAACGCTCTTTGTAATGTGGCTCGCGGAGCGTATCACCGATAAGGGATTAGGAAATGGAAGTTCTGTTATCATCATGGTAGGTATCCTTGCCCGGTTACCAGAATCATTGGTACAGGAGTTTGCTTCTAAAACAGCAAAATATCCAGGTGGTGGTGGTTTGTTAATATTTGTTATCGAGATAGCCATTTTGGTTGCGATAATCATGGGACTTATAATCCTTATTCAGGGGGTACGGAAAATCCCGGTTCAATATGCCAAACAGATTGTGGGCAACCGTCAATTCGGTGGGGCGCGCCAGTTTCTTCCCATTAAGGTAAACAGCGCCGGCGTAATGCCAATCATCTTCGCACAAGCGATCATGTTCCTGCCGACTTTATTACAGAATTTCGATTCAACACAAGGTATTGCCAAGATATTCAGTGATCATAGCAATGCGTGGTATATGGTAGTTTACGGAGTAATGGTGATAGGATTTACGTTCCTTTATACGGCGTTAATCTTTAACCCAAAACAAATTGCCGACGACTTGAAAAGGAATAACGGGTTTATTCCAGGCGTAAAACCTGGTCAACCCACTGCTGATTATATTGGTTCGGTAATGGATAAAATTACTTTACCGGGTGCCGTTTTACTGGCATTTGTGGGTATACTTCCGGGTTTTGCACAAAGGTTAGGTGTACAACAATCCTTTTCCTCATTCTTTGGAGGTACTTCATTGCTGATTATGGTGGGTGTAGTGCTGGATACATTACAGCAGATCGAAACACAATTACTCATGCGTCAGTACGATGGTTTGATGAAGAGCGGAAGGATACAGGGAAGACAAACTTCTTCTTCTCCCGTATCTATGTAATGTAAAAGAATATTATTTTTCTATAGACCTGACAACTGCGACCCATGCATTGTCAGGTTTTTTAATGAACAAGGGGCGGGGTGTATTGGTTATTATTCAGACAAAAAGCAGGAAATGATTTATTATAAAACAGAAGCGGAGATTGAACTGATACGCCACAGCGCATTGCTGGTTGGCAAAACCATAGCGGAAGTAACCAAAATACTGAAGCCAGGGATAACAACCGGAAAACTCGACCTGTTGGCAGATGAATTCATCCGTGATAATGGAGCTACTCCCTCTTTCAAAAATTTCAAAGGCTATCCGTATGCATCCTGTATTTCTGTAAACGACGCCGTAGTGCATGGTTTTCCTAATGGCCGTGAGTTGCAGGATGGAGATATTATATCGGTTGATATCGGAGTATATAAGAATAGCTATCATGGAGACAGCGCTTATACCTTCGCTATTGGAGAAGTAAAAGAAGAAATATTAATGCTGTTGCGGGTTACCAAGGAATCTTTGATGAAGGGGATAGAGAAGGCAATTGCTGGTAACAGGATCGGTGATATTTCCTTTGCAGTGCAGGATTATTGCGAGAAGCAGCACAAGTATGGTGTAGTACGCGAATTGGTTGGACACGGTCTTGGTAAAAGTTTACACGAAGACCCGCAGGTGCCAAATTTTGGTAAGCGCGGCAGCGGTCCCAAGATGCAGGAAGGAATGGTAATTGCTATTGAACCTATGGTGAACCTTGGTGTGAAAGAAGTATGGTACGATGATGATGGTTGGACCGTTCGCACGAAAGATGGTAAAGTATCTGCGCATTACGAACATAATGTTTGTGTGAGAAGAAATAAGGCTGATATACTTTCTTCATTTGAGGAAATTGAGAAAGCAGAAAAAGCAAATGTGAATTTGAAATCGGATTATTATTCGTGAGTAGTGAGACGTGAATCGTGAGGAGTCTTCGAGTAGTTGCAGCTCACCTTTACTTCGGGTGCCTCTCACGATTCACGTCTCACGTTATTCATCCAATTGCTCCTTCAATTGCACATAGCTCCATGCGGTAAACGGAATAAATAATAACAACCACCATACCAAGGCTGATTTAACAAACAGGTAGGTGATCAGTACAATCAACAATAAATATAGCGGATAGGTTATTAACAACAACCCCATCATTACAGAATCATAGTGCCCGGTGCCTCCGGCTTTTTTCTTAACGAAATTCCGGATTAATAAATACAAGGGAGCATTTATGATAAATCCAATAATAGCAGGAACGAATAAAAATATCTTTTTTGTTAAGGAAGGTTTTATTTCCAATAACTGTCTTTGTTTTTCTTTGTCTTCCTTCTTTATTTCATAAATCAGTTGCTGCAATTGTGTTTGCAGTTTGTTATTGAATTCCTGGTTACGGGCTCCCTCGGATGCACTGAGATCAATATCTTTTGCATCGATGAATTCACCAAAATTGACAAAGACATTTTTACCAAAGCGTTCAAATGAACTATAATTGATACCAAGTGGTAAAATCCGCAATGGAATATTCTCATCCCATGCTCTGATAGCAAGCCGGGCGGTTCCTTTTTTCAATGGACGTAAATGCCATTCATTTACGCATCTACCTTCACTGAATATTTGTACCAATCCATTTTTTTTGAAGATGTCAATACAGGCAGTAAAGGTTTTATAATTCTGAGATAAATTTTCAACTCCCTCGCTGGTGCGGTAAATTGGCATTATACGTACGGCGTTTAGTATCCAACTAATGGCCTTGCCTTTGAATGCATCCCCACGCGCCAACGACCAGATGGGTTGATCAAAATAGATATCCAATACGATTGCGTCTAAAAATGAATTGGGATGATTAAATGGTAGCAGTAAGGGCCCCTTGGATTTAAGCATCTCGGGTTTATTAACTACCACCTTCCGGAAAAATATAAAAAACGATAACCGGACACAGTATTTTAAAAAAGTATAGACCAAATACTATTAGTTTTACGGTTGAGTGATTACTGAGGATTCAATAAATTAGTTATGCACGAGCATGGAAGATAAAATAAAATCACGAAAGAAGCTGCTAATTATCGGGGGAGGAGCGGCGGGTTTTTTCTGTGCCATAAACGCTGCCCGTTTGAATCCGCGACTGGATGTACTGATTGTAGAAAAGACCAGTAAATTATTAACGAAGGTAAAAGTTAGCGGGGGTGGTCGTTGCAATGTTACTCATGCCTGTTTTGAAATAGATGAGATGATCCGTAGATATCCACGGGGAGCTCAATTTTTAAAGAAGGCTTTTCACCAGTTTTTTACAACGGATACCATCAAATGGTTTTCTGAAAGGGGAGTAGAGTTGAAAACGGAACCCGATGGAAGGATGTTTCCCGTAAGTAATTCTTCCCAAACTATTATTGATTGTTTGTTACGGGAAGTCAACAACTATAAAATTGAGATTGTGTTGAACCGGGAAGTTCGGAAACTGACTTTGGAAAAGGCACAATTTCAGGTCAGTTTTTCCAATGGGGAAATTGTAAAAGCTGATTTTGTTTGTATCGCCTGTGGTGGCTATCCAAAACCTGCTCAATTTGAATGGATAAAAGAACTCGGACATACTATCGAAGATCCCGTTCCATCCTTGTTTACTTTTAATATGCCCGGTAATCCGATCACTGAACTAATGGGGGTAGTGGTTGAAAACGCAATCGTGAAAATCATCGGAACAAAATTACAGGAACAGGGCCCATTGCTAATCACACATTGGGGGATGAGTGGTCCGGTAATATTGCGACTAAGTGCCTGGGGTGCCCGGGAGTTGGCAGGCCGGCAATGGAAATTTTCGGTATCAGTGAATTGGTTAAGTACATATAATGAACAATCCTTACGGGAAAAATTTCTGGAACTCCGGTTTGAAATAGCTTCCCAAAAAATCAACAGTAAAAATATTTTTGGACTTCCTGCCAGGTTATGGGAATTTTTGCTGGTTCAATCAGGTATCAGGCCAGAAACAAGATGGGCCGATCTACCAGCCAAGGAACAGAACAAACTGATTCGCAATTTGTGCCAATTCGAATGTGAAGTAACCGGTAAAACCACTTTTAAAGAAGAATTTGTTACAGCCGGTGGTATTAAACTCAATGAAGTAAGCGCCGATACCATGATGAGTAAAAAGATTCCAAACCTTTTTTTCGCCGGGGAGATTGTTGATGTGGACGGAATCACCGGTGGATTTAATTTTCAGCATGCCTGGACCAGTGGTTTCATTGCGGCTAAAACGATTGCTAGTGAATAGTCAATAGTCAATGGTGAATGCACCCTGTTTGTCAGGAACTCTGCCTTTCATTATCTTGCACCCTCTAAATTTATTGACCATTCACTATTGACCATTCACTTTTCACCATTGACTATTCACTATTGACAATTCACTAATTCACCATGAAACGCATCATCTCTGGCATTCAACAGGTAGGCATTGGAGTCGCTAACGCGGAAGAAGCATTTCGCTGGTACCGGAAAATGTTCGGAACGGATATCGTAGTATTTAAAGACGCCGCTACGGCCAGTTTAATGAAACCCTATACCGGTCAGCAAGCTCATGATCGGTTGGCTATTCTCGCATTGAATATGCAAAGTGGGGGTGGTTTTGAAATATGGCAATATACCAGCAGAACACCGGTGGCTTCCACTATACCCATACAATTAGGAGACTTAGGAATTTACGCGGTTAAAATAAAGAGTAAAGATGTTGCAAAATCCTACGCGTTCTATAAGCAAAATGGAGTGGAGTTACTAACTATACCCGCTGCATTACCAACGGGTCGCGATCATTTCTTTTTAAGGGACCCTTATGGAAATATTTTCGAAGTAGTAAAAGATGACTATTGGTTTACTCAAAATGATCAACTAACAGGATCGGTTTGTGGAGTCACTATTGGTGTTTCTTCCATTGAAAGGTCTTTACCGTTTTACGAAAAGGTATTGGGCTATGATATAAAACTATATTCGGGAGAAGGGCATTATGATGATCTGAAAGGGGTTCCGGGAGGAGAACAGCATTTCACGAGAGTATTATTATCACATAGTAGAAAGCTGGAAGGCGCATTCAGCAAATTATTAGGACCTACCACCATCGAATTATTACAGGTAACGGACCGGCAGCCGGTAAAGATATATGATAACCGTTACTGGGGTGATCTTGGATATATACATGTATGCTTTGATATAAATGGTTTCAAAGCGCATGAGGAAATATGTAATGCCAATGGAGCACCGCTTACCATAGATAGCAGTAATAGTTTTGATATGGGAGAAGCAGCGGGACATTTCGCCTACAATGAAGACCCGGATGGAACATTGATCGAATATGTAGAGACACACCGGGTTCCTATTCTGAAAAAAATAGGATGGTATCTCGATCTTCGCAAACGAAATCCCGAAAAGCCATTGCCCAACTGGATGGTTAAGAGTTTGAGTTTTTCACGTGTAAAGGATTAATATCAGGAAAACAAAATAGGGTACCCGTTGAACTGTTAGAAATGCAGTATCAACCGGAAAAAGGCTTGTATGAACTGGAACGCGGCAGCCCGGTGAATTGCTATATTTACTGAGTCAATACTACACTTTGAGAAGAATAATTATTGCCGCCTTTTTAACTACTATATTTCTGCTTCGGGCAGAAGCGCAATTGCCATCAAAATTAATTTTTACCAAACTTGGTAAAAAGCAAGGTCTTGCTTCTACGGCAGTGTTTCAATCGGTACAGGATAAGCAAGGCTTTATTTGGTTTGCCACTGAAAATGGATTGCAACGATTCGATGGGCACAACTTTCTAACTTTTCACAATATACCCGGCGACTCTACTTCAATTATGGGTGAATTTTTCAATAAACTTTATATAGATAGTAAAAACAGACTTTGGCTAATTTCTGGCGGAGTAATCGGAATTTTCAATACCAATCGATTTACATTTAAAAAAATCACCACTACCTCCCCCATTAATTTTATTAAGAAAATAATGGAGGACACGTCCGGAAGATTATTATTAGTCACCGACCTGCCCGATGTATTAGTGTTCGATGAAAAGTCAATGGCATTTAATTCGAAACTACCTCTTCCGGCCTTGCCCGCTGGTTACAGATTGGACAATATTGTTGAAGACATACAGCCTGGTAAATTTTGGATTACAACGAGGCAGGGAATTCTATATTCTGATGGTAAATCGATAACTGTTCCCACCAACTCATTGAATGGGGATACCACCATGATCGATCACATAAGAAATACCCGATATCCTTTTGTTGCTTCCAATGGCTCGGTCTGGTTTATTAGCTGGATCCCCTTTAGAAGTGTTCCTGTATTGTACAACTTTCAACCGCAAACGAAATCACTGAGGGTTTTTGGGAATAGTAAAAAGCGGATATTAGACAACAACTATGAGATCTGGTCCATACGCGAACTAAAAGATGGATCAATTTGGATCTTCGGACAGGGAATGCTTGGTTATCTCGATAAGAATACCAATCAGTTTGTTCATATCAAAAGTGTTCCTGCCAGCGAATACGATATCGAATACGATTATGTGGTAGATTTATTTGAAGATAGGGAACAAAATGTTTGGATCAACTCCAATAAAGGATTGTATAGAGTCAATAAAGGGCTTCAGTATTTTAGTTATCAGGGCAACAGGCGTATACAGGATACCGCTTTGTATGAGGAACATGTTACTTGTATACTTCCCACAAAGCACGAAGGTATTTGGGTGAGTACCCGTGGAAAGGGCATTTTTTCATACGACAACCAGTGGAATCCAATCGAAAATAGTTTTACGGCATTAGACACTGCCAATAAATCCCTCGAGATTGTTACGATGATTGAACTAAGCAATGGTGATTTCTGGTTTGGTTTGCGTAACGGACAAATAAGAATTTATCATCCACATACAAAAAAGGTTGAGCAATTTTATCTTCCCGGATCAAAAACAGAATCAATCCGTCAATTGCTTGAAGACCGGAATAAAAATATCTGGGTGGGGAATAATGAAGGCGATCTGTATAAGTATGACCAGGGTAACTGGCGGGATAGTGCAGGATCCGTTCACCGGGTAGATAGTCTTTTGGGTCCCATTACAAGATTGTATGAAGATTGGTCCGGAAATTTATGGATTGGATCCATGAATACTGGTTTGTATAAACGAGATGGAAAAACGAATCAACTGATTCACCACTATCAAAGCAGTAAAGGGAAAGATGATGGATTGTCGGTAAATGTAGCTAATGATATTGTACAATACAACGACAATACAATTTTGATTGCAAGCAATAGTCTTAGCATACTTAATACGAATACGGGCAAGTTTCAATACATCCTGCCATCAGATGGTATCCCCTCTGAAAGAATTATAAATATTATTGTTGATAAGAAGAAGAGAATCTGGTTAGCGATGGTAAATGGTTTGTATCGGTTGAATCTTGAAAAGAAAATCCCCATTATTTATTCGGAGGTAAACGGAATGCAAAGCAGCAATATCGAAATTGCCAGTGAAGCGGTATTGCCGGATGGTCGCATAGCAGTAGGTACTTTCAGGGATTTTATGGTGTTTAATCCCGATGCGGTAATTGATACTACTAAAGTTCCGGCGGTTGTATTGACTAGTTTGAAAGCATTGGATAAACCCATTTTGATTGATTCGACGCGCGAGAAATTTATTTCGCTGCCTTATGATCAATCGGCTTTGACTATCGAATTCACTACGTTAAATTTCAGCAAGCATAATACGGTGCTCTATATGCTGGAAGGGTTGGATAAACAATGGAAGGCGACTTCAGACATGAAAGTAAGTTATCCCTATCTTCCTTCCGGTAACTATATATTCAAAGTACAAGCAGTAAACGAAGAAGGTGTTGCCGGGGAAACTATCGAGTTATTAGAAATTCATGTGCAAACAGCATTCTGGAAATCGTGGTGGTTCTGGTCAATTATTGGAGCATTGGTATTGGGATTTTTATATTGGCTCGATCGGCGAAGAATAAAACGCAGGGAGTTTATTCAGCATATGCGGACAAACATCGCAGTGAATTTGCACGAAGAGGTTAATACGGCCCTTAATAAAATAAACCTGCTGAGTGAAATAGCGGGAATGAAAGCAGATTATGAAATTGAAAAATCAAAAGAATATATTCAGCAGATCAGGACGAAAAGCAGGCATATGATTGTGGCAATGAATGACCTGTTGTGGAGTATTGATCCATCGAACGATGATATGAGAAAAACAACGGAAAGGCTGACTGAATATATTCATGGCTTGAATAATGAAGTGCAGGGAAATTTTACGTTGAAAGTGGATAATTCTGTTTATCAAAGAAATCTCGATATGCAAACCAGGTATCATAGCTTGTATTTGTTTAAAGCAGTTATTGAAAACCTGTTTGATTTTTCTGTTAAAAATGCTGATCTGTTTCTACGAATTGAAAGGAATGATCTCGTGTATAGAGTGTCGGTTAAAGACGAGTACCTGAACGACTATGATGTTGCTGGAATATTGAAAGTGGGTACTATTGCCGACCGGATCAACCAGCTCAATGCCACCGCTCACATAGACTCACATAATGGCAATCACCAACTACTTTTCATTATCCCATTATCGGAAGGGAAAGACAGCTGAGAATTGATTCGCTAAGCCTTGATTTTCAATAAATATTGTTCATTTCCCCGTCAAAAAAAATTGCTGCTGAAGGAGGATAAACCACCATCTTGGTATATCTTTGCTGCCCCGAATAAAAAAACCCTCGGGGTATTATCATGATTTTTATTAATAAACAATTAAACGCTGATGCACAGGAGTCTTCTGCGGCTGACACCGTTGAAGCTACAGCGACAAAAACTGCACCTGTGTACGAGCAACCAACTGCTCACGATGACTTCGATTGGAGCATCGACAAACGCAATGTTACCTCTTACACTAAAGATGAAAAGGAAAAGTATGATGTAGTGTATGAAGGAACTTTTAAATCTGTTACAGATGGAGAACTGGTTACAGGTGCCGTTGTGGCCCTTACCAAAACGGATGTAGTAATTAACATCGGTTTTAAAAGCGATGGTTTGATTTCCTTCAACGAATTCCGCGACCTGCAAGGATTGAAAGTGGGCGATGAAGTTGAAGTAATGGTGGTTGAGAAAGAAGATCGCGAAGGTCACCTTAACCTGAGCCGCAAACAAGCGCGTATTACACGTGCATGGGAGCGTATCGTGGAAGTTCACAAAACTGGTGAAGTTATTACCGGTACGGTTACTTCTAAAACAAAAGGTGGATTGATTGTAGATGTATTTGGAATGGAAACTTTCTTACCTGGATCACAAATCGATGTGAAACCAGTTACTGATTACGATCAGTTTGTAGGTAAGACCATGGAATTTAAAGTAGTTAAGATTAACGAAGCAATTAAGAACGCTGTTGTAAGCCATAAGGCGCTTATCGAAAGCGATATCGAGGCACAACGCGCTGAGATCATGAGCAAACTCGAAAGAGGCCAGGTGTTGGAAGGTTCTATCAAGAACATTACTGACTTCGGCGCATTCATGGATCTTGGTGGATTGGACGGCTTGTTATACATCACCGACATCAGTTGGGGACGTATCAGCCATCCTACAGAAGTGCTGAAACTCGATCAGAAACTGAAAGTAGTAGTACTGGATTTCGACGACGAGAAAAAACGTATCAGCCTTGGATTGAAACAACTTACTCCTCATCCTTGGGATATTCTGCCCGAGACTGTCAATGAAGGTTCTGTAGTGAAAGGTAAAGTGGTGAATATTGAAGATTATGGCGCATTCCTCGAAATCATGCCAGGCGTAGAAGGATTGGTGCACGTGAGTGAAATCACATGGGCCAATACTCCGGTAAATGCCAAAGAATTCTTTAAACTGGGTGATGAGCATGAGGCTAAGATCGTAACGCTGGATAAAGCAAATCGCAAAATGAGCTTATCTATTAAGCAAATGAGCGAAGATCCCTGGAGCACCATTGAAACACGTTTCCCTGAAGGAAGCCGTCATACAGGACTGGTGAAAAACATCACTCCTTACGGTGTGTTTGTAGAACTGGCTACTGGAATTGGCGGTATGATTCACATCAGCGACCTGAGCTGGTTGAAACGTTTCAGCCATCCTTCTGAATATACCAAAGTAGGAAGCAATATCGATGTAGTGATCCTTGGTATTGATAAAGACAACCGCAAATTGCAGTTAGGTCATAAACAATTGGAAGAAGATCCCTGGAATGCCCTGCAAGACACTTTCGCTGTAGGTACGCTTCACGAAGCCACTGTTATCCGTAAAGATGACAAGGGTGCAGTTGTTCAGCTGCCTTATGGATTGGAAGGTTTTGCTCCTAACCGTCACCTGAATAAGGAAGATGGTAAACAGGTACAAGCAGATGAAGCAGCACAGTTCATGGTGATCGAGTTCGACCGCAACGAAAAGCGGATCGTACTTTCTCATACACGCATCTGGGAACAGTCGAAGGTAGAAGAGAAAGAAGCGGCTAAAAAAGAAGCCCGTGTAGAAGCCGACAAAACCAAGAAAGCGGTGAAAACCATTCAGGGTAAAGTTGAAAAAGCAACCCTGGGCGACCTTGGTGCACTGGCCGAAATCAAGGCTAAACTGCAGGAAGGTGAAAAGGGTGCTGATGAGCCCAAAGCCGAGTAATTTTCGAAGTTTGTTTGATAGTAAACCCCTTACTTTTTTGTAAGGGGTTTTTTATTGTAAAATAAATAGCCGGAGATAATTTTGAGGTTTCCGCTACGTTATGATTGACCAGATTCAATGAGTTTAAGTACAGGAATTTAAAACGCTGGTTTTTGAAAGGCGGAACTGAAATAAATAATATTTTTGAGGCTAACAAAAACATTCGGAGATACCAATTTTTACGATCACTGTATCCCAGACCCGAAACCATTCTCAACTTCCTAATCATTTTTTTATGTTGATGCTTACCCGTTGTGTGCAGGTACTTCTTTTAATAGTTATTGCCTCCTCGTCTCAGGCACAAAGCAGTGAGGATGTAAACCTGGCCGACCGGATGTCAAAGAAATACAAAGACGATAACGTTCTGTGCGTGTCATCATACCACTATTATACGTTCGATAAAGGAAAGAATGCGTTAAACGATAAAGTAGTAACCATCCAGGAAGACGCGGAACTCATGTTTCTTTCTCTCAAGAAGTACGCGTCCCTTACTTATCCAGAGTTCTATAACAAGTTCATTCAGCTAAAGACTTTTAAGAAAGCAGTTAAAGTAGGACCTAAATTCATTACTTCGGATAAAGCAGGGGTGGATCGCGCTATTTCTTCCGATGGAATTTTTTTCGACGATAGCCGCGTTCAATATTATCCGATTCGCTTCTCAGAGAAAGGCGCTGCCGCAAAAATCACCGTCAAAAAAGAATTTTCGGATGGAAAATACCTGACCCGTTTGTTTTTCAAAGAAACTTACCCGGTGCAGGAACAGGTGTTTGAATTTAAAGTGCCTGACTGGCTCACTGTTGATTTCAAACAAATGAATTTTGAAGGGTATAAGATCGAAAAACAAACAAATAAAAAAGGCAATTATACCAATTATGTCTTTATAATGAAAGATATACCTGGATATAAGAATGAATTCAAAAGTATTGGCAGGGCATATGTGGAGCCACATATAATTGTTCAGATAAAATCCTTTGAAAGTAAAAGTGAGACATTGAAAGGCTTTGATAAGATTGATGATATCTACAACTGGAACAATAGGCTTTATCAAATGGCCGGCAATGAAAAAGATAAGTTGCAACCTCTCCTCAGCAAAATCACACAAGGGAAGACAACCGATCTTGATAAAATTAAATCCATCTATTATTGGGTGCAGGATAATATCCGCTACATAGCCTATGAAGACGGTTATTCTGGTTATATCCCCGCTTCAGTTCAGGATGTTTCCAGTAAAAAATATGGTGATTGTAAAGGAATGGCTAACCTATTAACCGAGTTGTTAAAATTGGCGGGCTACGACGCCCATTTTACCTGGATCGGTACCCGGTCATTACCCTACAAACAATCCATGCCTGCTCTTTGTGTAAACAATCATGCCATTGCAGTTTTATATTTCCAGGGAAAGGAATATTTTCTGGATGCGACGGAAAAATATGTTGCCTTTGGGGAAAACGCTTACCGGATACAGGGTAAGGAAGCAATGATCGCAAAAGGGACTTCTTTCGATATCAAACAAGTACCGCTCACTACCGGCAAGGATCATAAAGTTTCTATGAAAGCTGATCTGAACTTATCAAATGATGTATTGTCTGGCAAAGTGAAAGTAGAATTAACCGGTAACGAACGTACCGATTTCCACCAGGCATACCAGGATTTGCCGATCAATTCACAACAGGAATTCCTGAATGATTTCCTGGAGTTTGGTAACGATAATATAATGGCGGCAAATATTAAAACAAGTGATCTTAAAAATCGCGAGTTGCCTGTTTCCATTGAAGGGGATGTTGATCTCAGCAATTCCGTGAACACCATCTCCGGCGATAAATACATGAGTATTGACTTTTTCCCGAAAACATTGGAGCGATACCTGCCGGATGAGAAACGAGTGAACGGATATGATTTTGACTATGTACTCACCTACGAAGACGAAATTTCCCTGTCGGTACCCAACGATAAAAAATTTGTGGATATTCCTGCTAAACTGGAGATTAATAACGAAGGTTACGAATTTAAAGGGGAGTATACAGTGATTGGTAATAAAATAGTATTGAAGAAATTACTTACCATCAAAAACAGTATCATCAAGACCAGTGATTTTGAGAATTGGAAAAAATTCCTGGAATCCATCAAAGAGTTCAACAAATATTTTATAAGCGTTACCAAAAAATAAACTGAGGCATGAAACGATTTACCCTAACCAATTTACGCCCTCTTCTTATATTATTTTTGTTGACCACTCATGCATTGGTATCGGTGGCGCAGGATTATATCAATGAAGATTTTCTCGAAAATATTGAGGCAAACGCAAAATTTATCCTCGATGAACCGGCCACTGCTTTTTCAGTTAATACCGTACCGGATAAATGGAAAAACGAATCCGCTACCGTAATTGGTTATAAAAGGAGTATCCTCTTCGATAAAAAATCGAGCGGGGGCTTTTTCACCGCAAAGGACCGGAGCGTTTATTTTTTTGAAAAAGTTCGATTCAAGATCAAGCTGAATGATAACAACGCGGTGCAAAATTTTACAGAGGTCTATTTCCGCTACAGCGATAAAGAAGATGGATTCATAGCCCGTATTATTAAAAAAGAAGGGGAGGTGGTTACAGTAGATCTGAAAGACGCAGTAGGAGTAGAGCCCGGTAGCGATATGCCCGAATTCTTTAAAAGTTTCTTCGACCAGATCTACGGCGCGCAAAGAAGGTATTTTAAAGTGGCTATTCCCAACCTGGAACCGGGTGATATCCTCGAATATGTTGCCAATACCAAAAGTAAGTTGAATGTTAGTGGCGCGGGATATATCGAATTTTCTCCTCAATACGAAATCTGTAGCAAGCATTACCCGGTGATGCACAATGAAATCGTTATTGAAACAGATGATAAATCTTTTTTTAAATCATTGTCGCTAAATGGGGCACCCGAATTTAAAAAAGAAGCACCCGACGATAAGAATTTTTCAAAATATGTATTTGTAGATAAGGATAGAGCCACTGAAAAGGATGTGAATTTTATAAGGGAATTATTAGTTTATCCGGTAGTAAAGTTCCAGGTGGTGTACGCAAATAACGCGGCGGTAAAAGGAGCATTGATTGGGCAAAAGGGGGAATTGAAAAGCGGATTTTCAAAAGAAGAATTGTCTCAAAAAGCCTGGGAGGATTATGAAACAACGGGAGCTAATCTATATAACGGCAGTGCGAATTATACCTATACCAACCAGAATTTTATTAACGAAAGCTGGGCGAATTTAAAAAAGCTGGGTGCCAAGGACTGGACCGAAAAAGATTTTATCAAGAATGTTTACTATTATATACGTAACCGGGTACTGTTTCGCAATAGCTATTTAAGCGATAAATCCTTCGCGTTTATTTTCGGTTCCATATTATATCAGCGGGATATCAAATCTGAATTGGTTATTAGTACTTCTAACAAAATCGGAAGCCTGAAAGACATCCTGTTTGAGGATGAAATCCGATATGCTATCAAAGTGAACGATCAGTTATATTTCAACTGTACCGACCATTCTAACCCCGGTGAATTGTTAGAGAGCTTGTTGGGGAACGATGCCTATATTATTACCAAGCCACAGAAAAAGGGAGCGCAGGAAATAAAGCCATTTAAATTACCGGATGCAACAGCGGCGGAGAACCTGGGAGTTTTTTCCGTGAATGCAGCTTTATCGGGTGATATGAACAACATAATCATATCCAGAACCAATTCTTATAAGGGATTAAGCAAGGCCCGTACCATCGATAATGCAATGAGGTATACTCCTTATATGTTTGAAGATTATAAACTACATGGTGGTAATGCACCTACCGATAATATGAAATCCTTCCAGCAAGAGGAGTATGAAAAATCGGTTAGGGCTCTTAAGGACGAATTTAAAAAAGCGAAACCTGATTTTGTAAAAGACGAGTTGGAGCGCGAGTATCACCAGAAAATAGCCTATAAGGACTTTAAGATATCCAGTGATGGGCGTTCACAAAAGAAAAGCGACCTGATTTATACCGAAGAGTTTGAATTGCCAGGCATGATCCGAAAAGCAGGTAAAAAATACCTGGTTAATCTTACCGGGTTGGTTGGACCTCAATTGCAAATCAAAAAAGAAGAGCGGGACAGAAAGCTCGACATCAATGTGGGCTACGCACGATCATTGAACTGGGTAATCAATTTTAAGATTCCTGATGGATATATCGTTGATGGAATCGCGGAGTTGAATACTACTGTGGAGAATGAAACCGGAAAATTCATCAGTGAAGCGAAGGAGGAGAATGGTTTCGTGGTATTGAAAATTTCAAAAGTGTATAAACAAGCGAATATCAGCAAAACAAAATGGAAAGAAATGCTGACGTTCATTGACGCAGCCTATAACAATTCGTTCAAGTATATATTATTAAAACCTAAAAACTAAATCAGGGCTTACTTATAAAAAGTAAGTATTCGTGCAATATTTGATCTTTGCAACTACTCCCGTGTCCGCCCAGTATAAAAAGGCATTCTGTTTAAATTGAAATATTACGGATCATAAACCAAGCAACATTTCTTCTGTGAATGCATCCAGGGAAGGGAGTTTCAAATCCGCGGCACCCCATTTTGATTCATTAATCAAATTCTTTTCAGGAACTACAATACATTTCATCTTAGCGGCTTTCGCGGCTATCATACCATTAAATGAATCTTCAAATACGATACATTGAGTTGGTAGAACGTTTAATTCTTTAGCGCATTCGATGAATACCTGCGGATGTGGTTTGCCATAAGCTAAATGTTCAGCGGATACGGTAGCATGCAGGAGGGGACGAATGTTTAATTTGTCAACTACTACATCGATCAATCTCATCGGAGAAGAAGATGCCAACCCGATCCGGAAATTTCTTTCCTGGAAAAAGCGCAGAATATGATCTACCCCCGGCATCACCAATCCCGACACCTTTATTTTCTCAATCGCGGTGTTTTCTGTATAAATAATAGACGCTGACGCTTTCGACTTTGGAATTCCAAAATGACTGAACCAATAATCGATCCACTCGGGCGTTCGCAGGCCGGTACTGGAATGATATTGCTCATTCGTTAAACGGAGATCAAACTGGTTTAGCAATTCAGACCCTGCTTCCTGCCAGAGCGGTTCTGAATCAATTAGCAGCCCGTCCATATCAAAAATTACTGTGTTGAATCGCATTCGTAAAGATAAGTTGAGATTTATGATATATGATTTAGGATGTATGATTTCAATGGTTAAAACTTACATCATAAATCAAAAATCCGAAATCTTTTTTATTTCTTATTTTGAGTACCTATTTAGTCAAACATGAGTTCCATCATTGACCGGTTGAAGAATATAAATATTGTACGTAAAATAGTATATGCCGTGGTGGGCATCTTTTCGTATCCCGGGTTGATGCTGTTTAACAAACTGTCTATTTCGGGTACAGAGCATATCAAAGACCTCCCCCGGAAAAATGTTTTGTTTGTAAGCAATCACCAGACTTATTTCGCCGATGTAATCACGTTCCTTCATATTTTCTGCGCGGTGAAATGGGGTAAGGAAAATCGCCTTGGGGTTCCTTATTATCTGCTGAATCCATTTACCCATGTGAATTATGTAGCGGCCGAAGAAACCATGAAGGGAAGTTGGATAAGCCGCCTGTTCGCAATGGCAGGCGCACTTACGGTGAAAAGAACCTGGCGTGCCGATGGAACGGAGGTTCGACGTACACTGGATCCATCAGATACACGGAAAATTCAACGTGCACTTTCGGATAACTGGGTCATAACTTTTCCGCAAGGAACAACCAAACCTTTTGCACCCGGTCGCAAAGGCACCGCTTTTATTATTAAAGAAAACAGACCGGTAGTAATTCCGGTAGTCATCCGTGGATTCTGGCGCGCATTCAACAAGAAAGGATTGAAGTTTAAGAAAAAAGGTTCGATCTTATCGGTAACATTCAAGGAGCCATTGGATATTGATTATGACGCGCCTTCTGAAACAATTCTTGATAAAGTAATGGATTCTATCGAGCAAAGTAAAAAATACATGCTTAAAGGCCCTCATCATTGGCTGAAGATTGATAAGTGATATGAAAAACAATTCCGTTCTCAAAAAATTATATGCCTTTTTAGTCCTGACCATCATGATGGCCGGTTTACAATCTTTGAAAGCACAGGGTATAATTTCGGGTAAAGTGGTGAGTGAATCATCGGGCAAACCACTTTCTGGAGCCAGTGTATATATCAATAGTTCTACCATCGGAACAACCACTAACGAAAAAGGTGAGTACCGATTGCCCGTAGCGGGAAATGGTTTTTATGATGTAGTTGCTTCTTATGTGGGTTATGAAATCATTGTTTATCGCGCTACCATTCAATCAAAAGATTTGCAGGTTACTTTTAAGATGCAGGAAAAGCCAACAGAGCTCCGGAAAGTGGTGGTATTATCCAAAGAAGGGCGCGCCAGACGTTTGCAAATTTTACGCGAAAATTTCCTCGGTATAACAGAGGCGGCTGGAAAAACCAAGATCGAAAACGAAGAAGAAGTATTATTTACAGATGCCGGGGGAAAGGAGGCGGTTGGCGCTTTTAGTGTAGTACCGCTGGAAATTGTAAATAAAGAATTAGGCTATCGTATTTTTTTTCAGCTGGAAGATTTTTATTACAATAATGCAGAAGGCAGAACTTATTTCTACGGATATTCCCGCTATGAAGAATTGAAGGAGAAAGGAAAAATACCGGCGCGCTACCTGCGCAACCGCGATCGCTATTACCACGGAAGCACTTTACACTTTTATCATTCATTAATTGATAATAAAGTTAAGGAAGAAGGTTTCTTGTTATTGAATATTCAAGCTATGAAAGGTTCTGGTGGTGAACAGGGAAAGATGACATCTATTGATTCTTCAAGCCGCAGTGGCATAAAAGTGAATGTGTCTGGGAAGATGAATATAGGTACACCTATTACACCTTCTCAATTTTTCAAGAAGGATACCTTGAATGGCAATAATGTATATCTATTGGATTGGGCGGAGAAATTACGGGTAACCTATAGTAGAGATCCATTTCCCAAAAAATACCTAATGAGAAAAGTAATGCTGAGAGGAAATCTGAAGGTGGGTGTTTATTCCGATGTTGATATGCTTGAACGGCCGGCTATTATGGACGCAAACGGATCCTTGTATAATCCGCTGGCTGTACAGATGGATGGTTATTGGTCATATGAAAAACTGGCAAGTATGTTACCTATCAACTATAGACCACGCTAATTGGTGCGAGTTGTAACGAATGTGGACGAATTTAGTCTTTGACGAAAAGTGCCTTTAATTCAGAAGCATCGTCAGGTTTCATTTTACCACCCAGTATTAATCGTAATTGTCTTCTGCGAAGAGCGCCTTCAAACAATTTCTTTTCATCATCTGTTTCAGGGATCAACTGGGGAACAGCTCTTGATTTTCCGTTTGGATCGAGCGCTACAAATGTATAGTAGGCTTCGTTGCTTTTGTATTTGTATTGATGAATAGCATCTTCTCCCCATACACTCATATGAACTTCCATGGAAGAATTAAATGCACGGGATACCCTGGCTTCAATATGTACCACGTTACCCAGTTTTATAGGACTCTCAAAGGAAATATTATCCACCGAAGCAGTAACTACCGGGGCACCGCAATGTTTCATGGCTGCCAAAGCGGCCGCTATATCCATCCAATACATCAATCGGCCACCCATTAAGTTGCCAAACGTATTGGTATCATTGGGCAATACCAGTTCGGTCATAACTACATTTGATTCTTTGGCGGTCTTTGCTTTTGGTACCATATAAAAATTTGGGCAAAGATAATGGCAATAGAATAGATTATAGTGTAGCCCGGTGTTTGGTAGTGTCTCAGTTTGACTTTTATTTGCCACAGATTACACGGATTAACACTGATTAGGATTTATATCTGTGGAAATTTGTGTAATCTGTGGCAACAATTGCATGTCAAGTTTTCAAAATGAGACACTACTCGATGTTTGGTAATGTCTAGGTTTCCCACAAACCTGCCTGCCGTCAGGCAACGACACTAAGCCACAAAAGGTATTTCTTAGTGAGCTTTGTGTCTTTGTGGGATAAAAAACTTCAAACTGAGACACTACTCGATGTTTTGTGTTGCAGGTAATTCACTTGGTTTATAACTTCTGATAGCCGATCTTTAGTTTTCAATACTTTCTATGAAAAACACATGTTCATTTCTACTTATACTACTCTTCGCTGGCTCTGTAGTAATAGCACAGAATGCACCAGCAACCGCCGACGTTATTGTTAACTCTGCAGTAAAGAAAGCTGGCACCGAAAAAAAGAATGTCCTTCTGATGTTTCATGCATCCTGGTGCGGCTGGTGCCACAAAATGGATGCCTCGTTGAATGACCCATCCTGTAAAGCATTTTTCGATAAGTATTATGTAATCGAACACCTGGTTGTACAGGAATCAAAAGACAAACTTGCGTTGGAAAATCCGGGTGGTATGGACTATCTGAA
This sequence comes from Chitinophagaceae bacterium, assembly GCA_965279015.1. Classification (GTDB taxonomy): domain Bacteria; phylum Bacteroidota; class Bacteroidia; order Chitinophagales; family Chitinophagaceae; genus Endoryza. Next base: position 4,914,190 of record OZ257130.1, on the reverse strand, counting down.
AAAATACAGTGGTGAAGTGGAAGGGTTGCCTTATTGGGTAATTCTTGATAAGGATGGAAATCTATTAGCTGATTCGCGCATGGATAAAGTGAATCCTAAAGGAACCAACTCGGGTTGCCCGGCCAGCGAAAAAGAAGTCAGTTATTTTATAGATGTATTGAAAAACAGTTCTAAGTTAACCGCTGAACAGTTAAAAGTTATTGCTAAACGTTTTCGTTTGAATGAGGCCGGGTAGTTCATTGCCTACTTACTCACTATAAACCACTCACTATTCACCACACACTCTTCACACTACCACTTTCTCCATCTCATTCAAAAACTCTTCGTCAATATCCGCATCTATCCCCGGTCCATCCGGAAGTTCAAGAAAATAATTTTTGTATTGGGCGCCACCAATTACCGGATCTAGTTTGTGCCCCAACAAACAGGTATCCAAATCGTAGAATTGAATATTGTCATGACTCATCGCGAAATGCACTTTGGCAGTTAATGCCAGCCGGCTTTCAATCATTCCTCCCAGCATACAGGGAATATTTCGTTGTTGCGCAACATCGGCGATTTTTTTAGCTTCCAGAATTCCTCCCGATTTTGCCAGCTTGATATTGATATAATCGCAGGCCCCCGCATCTATAATACGAATAGCGTCATAATGATCGAATACACTTTCATCGGCCATGATCTTAACTGGAGAAAGCTTGCGTAATTGTGGTAATAGATGATCGTTCCAGTGTCGCATCGGTTGCTCGCAGAACTGGATATCATAGGGGGCAATATGCTGTAATGCATACAATGCTTCGTCGTAGTTCCAACCCTGGTTGGCATCTGTACGAAGTTTTATTTCCGGTCCCACTGCTTCACGGATCAGTCGTATACGCTCTACATCTTCCTTATAGTTTTTACCGAGTTTTACTTTGATAGTTTGAACCCCGTTCTTAACAAATTCAATAGCAGTAGCAGCCATCTTTTTTGGCTCGCTAATTCCAATAGTAAGATCGGTTTGAATGGGTTTCATCTTACCTCCCAAATAAACATACAATGGAACACCGGCGGCTTTGGCGGCTAAATCGTGCAGGGCAATATCAAATGCGCTTTTAATAGTGCTATTGAAAGCGATATATTGATGGAATTCTTCCAGTCTTTCTTCAATAGGTAAAGGATCTTTTCCTTTGATGATGCGGGCAAGGTCCTTCGCCACTTCAAAACAGGTATTCTGCGTTTCCCCTACCAGCATTGGAAAAGCGGAACATTCGCCCATGCCGGTTAATCCGCTGTCGGTATGTATCCTTATAAATATGTTTTGGGTATAGTAAGAGGTTTCGGTAGCAATTACAAAAGGCTCCATCGGAATGGTAAGCTTGTAAATTTCGGTCTGGGTTATTCTCATGTTAGTGCCTGTTAAGGGGCGGGAAAGATAAAGATTTTTGGTTTTCCTTAGCAAGATTAGTCTTAACTTAAAACAACAAACAATTTGGAATGAAGAAATGTGTCTTCTTGTTATTGTTCTTATCTCCTTTTTATTTATTTGCCCAGGATCTTACCGGCACCTGGGAAGGAGAAATCACTACAGATAATATTCTTACGGGAAAGATGCCGCGTACATTCAAAATGAAATGGGAAATCGTGCAGATCGAAAGAGAAGTTTTTGGTATTGTTTACTTCTATCCACAGGATACAAGACCGAATGATAAACCCAATGCTTGGTATACCTGGTACGGTAAGCAGAGCAAAACAAAAAGTTTCCCCTTCCAGTTTATAAAAGGACGCTATATTGACGGTCCGACAGGTTTTGGTGCTTATCAATTCAATGTGAAATTCGAACAAAAAGATTCCGTCGATAACATAAACGGTACCTGGTATAGTCAACTCGAAGAACTTAATTCACTGGAGCGACCCGTCGGTTATTATAATCTAAAGAGAGTCTCCACTCTTGTTTCCGATCAACTTTGGCTGAAGCGGAAGGAAAAGGAAATTTTGGAGAAGATTGAGAAGCAGAATAGGACATATTCGGAATAATGTGCAAATTAGAAAATGTGCAGATGTGCAAATTCTTTAGTCTCATCATCCTCTAGTAATTGGGAAATCTCCGAGTAGATGTGAGATTTTGGACCTAAAGCATTTGCACATCTGCATATTTGCACATTTGCTAATTGGACTGTTCTCCCAGAAAACACCATCTTTATTCGGTAAAACCTCACGGACGTTATCTCCGATTCTCCTATTTTTGCCCCTCATTCAATGCTTGTTATGAGTTTATCCCCTGGTCCATTGTCGTTCGATAATACTGAGTACGCATTTGCTTATAAAAGCGATAAAGAACTCAAACGCGCCCATTTCCTTTTTTCCAGTATGGGTCATCCCTGGCTGGTGAATCTAGGTATTAAAATTACACCCTGGGTTATCAAAGCAGGACTGCCTGTTAAAGGCCTCATCCGAAATACTATTTTCAGCCAGTTTGTAGGTGGCGAAACCCTACAGGAAACAGCCGTGGTAGCTGATAAATTGGGAAAGTATAATGTGCAGGTAATACTGGATTATGGAGTGGAAGGAGGGGATGATGGAGAAGCCGGCTTCGATCATGCCTGTGAAGAATTCATCAGGGTTATTGAATATGCAGCTACGCAGCCCAATATTCCCTTTATGAGCGTTAAGATAACCGGTATAGCCCGTTTCGGCTTGCTGGAAAAACTCGACAGATCCGTGGAGATCAACCCCGGAAGTTTAATGAAGCGATATGTAAAAGCATTGGAAGAACTTACAGAAACAGAAAAAGAAGAATGGCAAAATGTAAATACCCGCCTGCAACGTATTTGTGAAACCGCTTCGAAAAGCAATGTTGGTGTATTCATTGACGCTGAAGAATCATGGATTCAGGATCCGGTTGATGTGCTCACCACGTTGATGATGGAACAATATAATAAAGAAAAAGCAGTTGTATTCAATACATTCCAGATGTATAGGCATGATCGGTTAAAATTTTTAAAAGATTCTCATGAAGCGGCGGAGCAACGTAATTTTATATTAGGCGCGAAACTGGTGCGTGGCGCATATATGGAAAAAGAAAGAAAGAGGGCCATGGAAATGAAATATTCATCTCCGATACACATCAATAAGGAAAGTACAGATCTAGACTATAATGTGGGTCTTGAATTTTGTATCAACCGATTGAAAAGAGTATCCGTTGTAATTGCTTCCCATAATGAAAAAAGCAACCTGCATACCACACATCTCCTCGATGGCAAAGGCATTGCCCATAACAATCCGCATATCCATTTCTCACAGCTATACGGGATGAGCGATAATATCACCTTTAATCTCGCGAAAGCAGGGTTCTCCGTAAGTAAATATCTACCGTTCGGACCAATTAAAGATGTGATCCCTTATCTTATGCGCAGGGCGCAGGAAAACAGCAGCGTTGCCGGGCAAACCGGTCGCGAACTGGGCCTTATAAAAAAGGAAATGGAACGTCGCCAGAGTCTTTGATTCTTTAATTCTCTAATTCTCTAATTCTTTACTTCTCTACTTCTTTACTTCTCTACTTCTTTACTTCTCTACTTCTTCATCCCTTAGACACCTCCTTTTTATTGTGGATAAATCTTCCTGTTAAAATAATCCTATCGTCTTGCTTTGGTATCATTATTGAAAAGATTTTACATGGCTGAAAACAATGCCTGTTTATTATAAGGAGCTATTATTTCACCTTTATTATCCATCCTATTTTCGAGAAAACGTTTATGAGAGAAATTCTACGCTAAATTTTTATAGCATGATCTCCCTAGCGGCATCCTTCCCAGAATTCCTGCAATTCCTCAAGATTGTTTTATGGATCAGTATTCCGTTATTTTTAATTTCAACCGGTATTACCGTGTTTTGGCATTATTATAAGAGGAGAAAAGAAACCTTAACCGACCTGCTAGGGTTATCACCAGAAATGAGTCTATCCCTGGAGCCAGCGGCTGTTCCCTCAGAAAGCAATCATTCAGGAGGGTTTCTATTCAGACAACATTATCAGCAGCAACTACAATACGGAAGAGAACAATACGTGTTGCTGGAAAAAAATTTCAGGCAGGTAAAGAATAACTATGCCGCATTGCTGGCCGGTTCAGACGGTGATGGTTCAAGTTCCGATGAGCCCGCAAGTAATGCTATTCAAAAGCAATTGAAGCAATACGAATTAAAGATCGTTCAATTGCAGCAGGCGCTTGATTATTTGCAATCAAACGCCGCTAATGAAGAGAATCTTGAAAAAGCACATGCCCTCATCGCTGAAAAAGAACAAGAGATCAAGCGGCTTCAATTAATAACCGAGCAATTGAATAAGGAGATAGGTCTCCTCAATCAACAGAATGATTCCAGATCACAGGAATTACAGAAAATGGATCAGCAACTTCGGGAACTACAGGAAACTGCCCGTCAGGCAACTGCCGATGCACGTGAATTAAAATTATCTGTTCAAGACCAGAAGGAAGATCGGGACAAAAATCATTATGAAGAAAATAAAAGGTTGAATGATCAGTTGACGCAATTACAGGAGAGCTTTAGAAAATTGGGTGAAGAGAATCATCATTTACAGGTTAAATTACAGGAAAGCAGATTGGAACAGGGGGTGCCGGGAGAAAGCGAAAAACGCGTGAGCGAATTACAGAATGCATTGATAAAGTCTGAACAGGAAATCCTGGAATGGAAAAATAAACTAGTCGACGCCGGTAGTTTACATGAGATAGTAGAAGAAAAGAAATCGCAGATTGATTTTCTACAGAATCAATTAGAACAACGCATTCGTAGCAATCATCAAACAGAAAAACGCTACCAGGAAAGTGCCGTACAGTTAATCCAGCTCCGGGAGGAAGTATCGGCCTACCAGCAGGCATTCGACCTGCACCAGGAAGAATCAAACCGACTGCAGCAAGAGCTATCCCGATTATATGGCCAGATCGAGGAAGGAACTGCAGAAAATCGTCAATTAAAACAGGATCTTCTTAGTAAAGAAGATTCGGTAAAAAATCTTGAAGCTGAAATAACAAAGGCTTTTAAACGCATTAATGATTTTGAAGAAGAGAATAACCGAAACAAATCAATGACTTTTGATTTGGAGATTCAGCTGACAAACGCGCAAAAACATATTGCCTTATTGGAAAATAAACTGGCAGATCGGCAAGCCCTTCTCAACCGACTCCACCAGGAACTCGGGGCCGTCATCGATTCCAATCAAAAAGCAAACAGTAAAGTAGAGTTTCCTTATTCTTTGCCACATCTGGTAGAAGAAGCACATTAAGCATTGATGTCAATTGTTGCCACAGATTACACAGATTAACACCGATTGAAGCCTCATTTCTGTGAAAATCCGTGTAATCTGTGGCAACAAAAATCAAACTGACCCTCTATAAAAGATAAAACCTTTGGTGGATAAAGTAAAAATTGTTTTAAAAGCATACTCACAGTAGCGGTTAAACTTCTTATTTTTAGGGCAGTATTCCTCTAAATTACTGCTATATGAAAAATACTAAACGAACGCTGATTGTTATAATGCCGGTCTTCATCCTGCTTTTTGGTTCATTTCTCACCAGCCTACCAGTTGCTCCCGCAATAACGGGTTCCTGGCATTGGCAGCAGGGAAGCCAGGAAGGAGTGATCTCTTTCGTGGATGATTATTGTGTGTTCACTTCGTACAACAAGCAACATAAAAAGTTTGATTATACCTGGGGAGGCCCCTACCGGTTAACAGATAAACATATTATGATCGATATTCAATTTAATTCTCGGCAAAAAGATTTGGTGGGTACCACCTTTAGTTTTCCCTATAGTTGGAAAAAAGAAATTCTTTTGTCATCGTTCACAGGTGAAGAAAAGGAATGGAAGCAGTTGGATAATGGGAAAGCCCCACTAGCGGGTGTATGGCGCATCAGTGGGCGTAAACAAGGGGACCAGATTAACGAAATGCAGTTAGGGGCACGTCGTACTTTGAAAATTTTAACCGGCACCCGTTTTCAATGGGCGGCGATCAATATCGAAACCAAGGAATTTTCTGGAACGGGAGGTGGTCGTTATACTTTTGAAAATGGAAAGTATACTGAATATATTGAATTTTTTAGTCGTGATAGTTCGAGAGTGGGCGCATCATTGGGTTTTGATGGTAAAATAGAGAACGGGGCATGGCACCACAGTGGTCTGAGTTCAAGGGGCGAACCTATTTATGAAATTTGGAAACACCTCAATCAATAATTTTATCATCGTTAACTTCCCAGTATGAATAAAACCACCACTACGCTTATACTATTGCTTATGACTGCCTGTAACAATGTGAAGCTATCATCATCAAAAACCATCGGGAGTATTGAACGGATGGATGCTACTATGGATGCATTAATAAGTTCAGACGCTTCAATAGAAATTATCGCGGAAGGTCATGAATGGACCGAAGGTCCTCTTTGGGTGGAAAGTGAAAAGATGCTGTTGTATTCTGATATTCCACCTAATAAAATTTTTAAATGGACCGAAGCAAAAGGATCGGAATTATACTTGTCGCCTTCTGGTTATACCGGTACAATACCCCGCGGTGGGGAGCCCGGCTCAAATGGTTTAATACTGAATAAGGAAGGAAAATTAGTCTTGTGTCAGCATGGTGATCGCCGGATGGCTCTTATGGACGCGGACCTGAAAACACCCGCACCGAATTTTATTACACTCGCGGATAATTACCAGGGGAAAAAACTCAATAGTCCGAATGATGCGGTATTTCGCAGTAATGGCGACTTGTTCTTTACCGACCCCCCTTATGGATTGGCGAATGATTCGCTAAAAGAAATCCCTTTCCAGGGTGTATATAAAGTTTCAAACGGACAGGTTGTATTATTAACGGACTCAGTAACCCGTCCGAATGGAATTGCTTTTGCCAATAACGAAAAAACATTGATTGTTGCCAATTCAGATCCTGATAAAGCTTATTGGTATTTGTTTGATATAGCACCTAACGACTCATTGGTAAACGGCCGATTATTGCATGATGCAACACCTTTAAGTAAATCGGGTGTGAAAGGATTACCCGATGGATTGAAAGTAGACAAACAAGGGAATGTGTTTGCAAGCGGTCCGGGTGGTGTATATATTTTTAATGCAGCCGGTAAACAAATAGGTAAATTAAATATCCCGGAGGCTTGTAGCAATATAGCTTTAGCCGATGATGATAAAACGCTTTTTGTAACGGCGGATATGTATGTGTTGAGGGTGAAGATGAGAAAGTAATTTGCAAATTTGCAAATGTGCAAATGTGCAGATGTGCAGATGTGCAGATGTGCAAATTCTTTAAAAGTAAAAGTCCTTAAAAAATAGGAGGTTCCCCATTTAATTAGAAACTTAAGCTGTCAGCATTTGCACATCTGCACATTTTCTAATTTGCTAATTAATCGGACTGCTAGCTCAGTTGGTTTAGAGCGCTGCTTTGACAGAGCAGAGGTCATTGGTTCGAACCCAATGCAGTCCACCTTCGACCTCCGAAGCTTTAGCGAAGGAGGTCTCGCCAACCGAATCTTTAGCGAAGTTGGGCATCGTTCCAGGAATCCTTCAACTAAAACGGAAGTCCAACGAAATACAGACTATTAAGAAACTTTTCACCTATTCTCTACTTTCTTTTTTCTATTCTTCCTCTAGTATTTTTCCATCAATAGTTGCAATTATTTGAATAATTTTAATTCTACCGAATACATTGTTATGCTCACCCGGCGTCAATTATTAAAGCAATCTGCCTGGCTCACTGCGTTTGCAGGAGGATTCATGAGTATGGAGAGTGCGGATGCTGGAAAGAAAAGAAAATTCAAAATTGGAGCTTGCGATTGGAGCCTGGGTAAACGCAATGATGTGGCTGCATTTGAATTAGCAAAAAATATCGGACTCGAAGGAATCATGGTAGATATGGGCTCCGAGCAAAATGGTCTTCCTCTCCGGAAACAAGCGATGCTTGATTTATATAGAGAGACTTCCAAGAGTAGGGGTGTAAAAATATCCAGTATTGCCATTGGGGAACTTAATAATGTTCCATATAAATCAGAACTGCGGACGGTGCAATGGGTATGGGATAGTGTGGATGTAGCGAAGTACCTGGGGGTACCGGTGGTACTGCTTGCTTTTTTTTCGAAGAATGATTTAAGAAATGATGATGCCGGGAAAAAAGAAGTAATAAATCGCCTAAAAAGAGTTACTGAACATGCGGAAGAAAATGGAATAATATTAGGTATCGAATCTTATCTCAACGCGGATGAACATCGTGATATCATTGAAAAAGTGGGTTCCAAAAATGTAAAAGTGTATTATGATTTTCGGAATACAGCGGATGCGGGTCACGATACCATAGCAGAGTTCAAAAAACTAGACAAGGAAATGATTTGCGAGTTGCATATGAAAGAAAACGGCCACTTGCTCGGAAAAGGAACCCTGGACTGGCCCGCCATTGGAAGGGCCGTATATGAAAAGGGTTATTATGGGGATGGTTGGATGCAAATTGAAGGGGCCGTTCCTGATAAAGCCGACCTGGTAGAAAGTTATCGCCACAATCATAGTTTATTGAAATCTGTTTTTTCAAAAGGGATCCGATAAATTTCTCCTTATGCAGAAAAGATTTATTGTCCTCCTGCCAATCATCGGATTGCTTTTCATTAATCTTCATTGTAAGCCTATTACTGCTCCCATCAATGAAACCGGATTGTTTCTTCCTAATGATTTGGAAGCTACTCTATGGGCAGAATCTCCAATGATCTATAATCCTACCAATATGGATGTGGATAGTCGGGGTAGAATTTGGGTTACAGAAGCTGTCAATTACCGCAACTTCAATAACGATTCCACTAAATTCTTTCACCGCAATAGTGGTGATCGCGTAATGATATTAGAGGATACAGACCAGGATGGTAAAGCGGATACCGCTAAAATATTTGTAGAAGATGTGGACCTCCGCTCCCCGGTGGGTATAGCGGTGATCGGTAATAAAGTGATTGTTTCCTGTTCACCCAACCTGATTATTTATACAGATGAAAATGGTGATGATCAGCCGGATAAGAAAGAAATTTTCCTAACCGGATTTGGTGGGTTCGATCATGATCATTCCCTGCATGCTGTTTATGCGGGTCCAGATGGCAATTGGTATTTTAATGTGGGCAATGCGGGGCCGCATATCGTTACTGATAAAAGCGGTTGGACGCTTCGTTCAGGAAGTGTGTATACCGGTGGTACACCTTACAATAATAGTAATGAAGGCAATCAAAAAAGTGATGATGGAAAAGTATGGGTAGGGGGAATGGCTTTACGCATCAAACCGGATGGAACGGGATTGAAAGTAATGGGACATAATTTCCGGAATTCTTATGAAGTAATTCCCGATTCTTACGGAAATCTATGGCAGAATGATAATGATGACCAGGTAGTGACTTGCAGAACGAGCTGGTTAATGGAAGGAGGCAATGCGGGTTATTTCAGTACCGATGGAACCCGCTACTGGCAAGCCGATCAGCGTCCGGGTCAGGATATGTTTACCGCGCATTGGCACCAGGAAGATCCCGGAGTGATGCCCGCCGGTGATTGCTCCGGTGCGGGAGCACCCACCGGAATCACCATGTATGAAAGTGATGCACTCGGTAAGGAATATCTTGGTATGTTATTAAGCGCGGATGCGGGTAGAAATGTGATCTTCGGTTATCATCCTTTTATTGAAAAGTCGGGATATAACATGGGTAAGCGTTCCAATTTCATTACTTCACTTTCTACCAATAATGAAGGATATGTTTGGAATGATAGCGCCGGTAATTCGAGGAAAGAAAATTGGTTCCGTCCGAGTGATGTAACGGTAGGTACAGATGGAGCCATTTATGTGGCGGATTGGTACGATCCGGTAGTGGGTGGTCATCAAATGAAGGATAGTATCGGATATGGGCGCATTTATCGCATTACATCGAAGAATAAAAAACTCGTTAATCCTAAAATAGATTTAAATACGATCGAGGGACAGATAACTGCACTTAAAAGTCCAGCTATTAATGTACGCAATGTTGGATTTGAAAAATTAAAACAACAGGGTGATACTGTTCTTGCACAAGTAAAAACATTATTGAAAGATGAGAACCCATATATAAAGGCAAGAGCGATTTGGTTGTTGTCGAGATTAGGCGACAAAGGGAAAAGCGAAGTAGTAGAGCTATTCAAAGACAAGAACGAGTTAATGAGGGCTACGGCATTTAAAGCCTTTTACCAACCCTCCTTTACAGGTGATCGTTTAATAGATGGCCGATTTAAAAGTAATGTATTGAGTAAAATGGAGGTTCTTCGCAACGATTCTTCGGCTTTTGTAAGAAGAGAAATTATCACAACTTTTATTAAAGACATGCCAGACGACGGCTTGGCTTTATGGATGGTTACTACATACGATGGGCAGGATCGTTGGTATCTTGAAGCGCTCGGTTCAGTAATGGATGGATCAGAGGAATGGAGATCGTCGTGGTATCGAAAATTAAAAATCCTTAAGGCAGAACCGGGCGTTCAGATTTCTACCAATTGGGACACATTAATGATGGATTTTGCCTGGCGCCTTCATCCTCCAAACGCAATCACCGATATTCTTTCCTGGATCAACAACGATTCGTTTTCTAAGGACCAAAGAAATAAGATGATCACCGCCCTGGGTTTTGTTAATAGCGAGGCGGCGGCAACTGCTATGCTTGGTCTAACCAAATCTCCTAACTCAGAGATAAGAGAACAAGCTGCCTATTGGCTCTCTTTTCGACAAAGTAATGACTGGAGTAATTATTTGAACTGGTCATCTATTGGATTGAATACCGAATATGAAAGAAAGCTTTCTGCCATGAAGGTCAAGCGCCAAATCATATTGGATGAACGTCAGTCGATCGACGAACGCAAATGGCGCACCCGCGAAATGGCGGTTGATTCAATAGGAGGGCAGCTCTTGATCGGATTGGCTGCCGAAAAAAAATTACCAGTTAACATATTGCCCTTTGTAGAGGAATCGATATTTAATAATCCATCTCTGTCTGTTCGCATGCAAGCAGCGAACTATTTCAATCGACCTGGGAGCAATAAGATTTTTTCGATTGATGAAATCGCGAAGCTCACGGGTGATGCGGTGGAAGGCAAACAGGTTTTTCTTAAAAGTTGCGCTACCTGTCATAAAGCAGGATCTGAAGGAAATACTATCGGTCCTGATCTAACATTTATCAATAAGAAATTCGATAAGCCTGAATTGTTGGATGCCATCATTAACCCCGATGCGGCCATTGTATTTGGTTATGAAGCCTGGCTGATCAATAAAAATGATGGCGAATCGGTCTATGGGTTTTTATTATCTGAAAATAAAAACAATATCGTACTTAAAGATATTACTGGTCAGAAGCATTCAATACCTGTGGACCAGATTACAGTAAAGAAAAAACAAACAAAGAGCCTGATGCCTGATCCCTTGGCTAATGGACTTACTGAAAAAGACCTTGCCAATGTGATAGAATTCCTTCGGAAAAAATGAGAAGATGTTAGGTGTTAGCTTTTAGCTGCTACTCGTTTTACTGCAGCTTCCACTCCGGTTCGGATCATGTGTCCGTAACCATCCTCTGACAAATGGTGTAGATAATCGACTGCTGACTTATAGTGTTCTAATGCTTTTTCATTATCGTTCAATTTCTCATAAGATTTACCAATGTTCAAATGAAGTGAAGGATAATATCCTTTCATGCTGTCTTCATTAATAAGATTTGCCAATCGAAGTGACTCGAGATTCCATTTTAATTCTTCTTCAATATTCTCTTGATTGCGTGCCAGGTAATGGGAAGCGGTGAATTTTTCAAAATCCGTGGTAGATTCTTCCCATGCTTTAAGGAATAATTTTTTGGCCGCCTCTATCCCGCCTTTCCCTTCGGCTTCCATGCCTTCGGCGCAGAGTTGAATTATTTTATTGGATGGATCGAACGGCATATTCTCTTTTAGTGATAAATATACTTATTCTATGTATCGGAATTGATATGTAATTTACTGACGAGCAGATTTTTATTCAAATCCACAGCTTCCCCACAGCTCGCAGCTCGTAGCCAAAAGCTCACCGCTTTGAATTAACTTGCGCCCATGCAGCAATACCTCCATCTTCTTCAACATATATTGGACAACGGGGTTCAGAAACACGATCGGACAGGAACCGGAACCATCAGTACTTTTGGTTACCAGATGCGTTTCGATCTTACTAAAGGATTCCCTTTAGTAACTACCAAGAAAGTACATCTTAAAAGTATTATTCATGAACTGCTCTGGTTCCTGAAGGGCGAAACCAATATCCAATACCTGAAAGAAAACGGTGTGGGGATCTGGGATGAATGGGCGGATGAAAGGGGAGAACTGGGCCCGGTTTATGGAAAGCAATGGCGAAGCTGGGAAGGAGCGGATGGGAAAGTGGTGGATCAGGTATCGGATCTCATTGCGCAGATTAAAAAGAATCCCGATAGTCGTCGCTTAATTATCAGTGCCTGGAATGTGGCCGATTTACCCAGTATGGCATTAATGCCTTGTCATACTATTTTTCAATTCTATGTTGCCGAAGGAAAACTAAGTTGTCAATTATATCAGCGAAGCGCCGATGTGTTTTTAGGAGTACCGTTCAACATCGCCTCCTATGCATTACTCACCATGATGATCGCACAAGTATGTGGACTTAAGTTGGGAGAGTTTATTCATACATTCGGCGACGTCCATATTTACAACAATCATATGGAACAAGTAAAGCTGCAATTAAGCCGCGAAACTTTTCCATTACCCACCATGAAATTAAATCCGGAGGTTAAAGATATTTTTGGGTTTAGGTTTGAGGATTTTACATTAGAAAACTACCAAAGTCATCCGGGAATAAAAGCACCAGTTGCCGTTTAAACCTCATTGCTATATCAATTACAGTTTAGATTTTTGGAATGTAAAATGTAAAATGTAAAATCTAAAATGTAAAATGATGGAGCCCTCTAAGTATGATTTAGAAAACCGGCTTGTAAAATTTGCGATTCTAATTTTGGAAGTCTGTGATTTATTACCAAGTACAAAAGCAGCAAACAACCTGGAGCATCAAATGTCGAAAAGTGGTACGGCCCCTGCTTTGATGTATGGAGAAGTACAAGCTGCGGAATCCAGAGCTGATTTTATTCATAAAATGAAAATGTTACTTAAAGAGCTAAGGGAGACAAGGGTTATCTTAAGAATTATCTCCGAAAAGCCAATTATAAAGCACGAGAAAATTGAGTTGGCTTCAAAAGAATGTAATGAATTAATTGGCATTTTTTCAAAAAGCATCAAGACAGCTAAGACGAACGGCGTTAAATAGAATTGTATTTCACATATTTTAGCTTAAAGCTGGAAATATTCGGGAGTTCAATACTTTTACATTTTATATTTTACATTCTACATTTTACATTTATATGGTTTTATCTTCAGTAGTCGCCGCTTCCACCAACAACATAATTGGCAAAGACAATCAACTACTATGGCGTCTGCCCAACGACATGAAATTTTTTAAGAATACCACCTGGGGTATGCCGGTGGTAATGGGAAGAAAAACATTTGAATCATTGGGAAAGCCGTTGACCGGACGAACGAATATCGTAATTACCCGCAAAAAAGATTGGACAGCAGAGGGAGTAAAAGTGGTGAGCAACCTGGATGAAGCAATGGCTACTGCGGCTGACGCGGATGCTAAAGAAGCATTTATCATTGGAGGAGGTGAAATTTATAAGCAGACAATGCCACTCGTTCATCGCATCTATATTACCCGCGTACATGCGATACTTGAAGGAGATACTTCATTCCCTTTCATAGATGAGAAAGAATGGGAGCTGCTTTCACAACTGGACTTTAAAGCAGATGAAAAACATAAGTATGATTATTGTTTTCAGGTTTGGCAACGGAGAAATGTAAAATCTAAAATGTAGAATGTAAAATGTAGAACTGAGGCATGCTGCTAATTTTACATTTTACATTTTGAATTTTACATTTTACATTTTGAATTTTACATTTTACATTTACTCGTGTACAATTCACTATCATTAGCCATCAAATACCTCCAATACTATCTGTCCGCTTCCAATGGTAAGGGACACGGTGTGCATTCTCCTTTTGTCTTCGACTTTATTACCACGGTATTAAATAGTAAGCAACACTATTATGCATATGATACAGTAGAGGCCTTGCGACAGCGGCTCGAACTAAACAAGAATACCATAACCGTAGAAGATATGGGAGCCGGTTCGGTAACATCGGCCACCAAAGACAGGACCATTGCTTCCATTGCCCGTACCGCTGCAAAACCCCGGAAATTCGGACAGCTGTTATTCCGGATGGCCAATCATTATCGTCCCAATACTATATTGGAATTAGGAACTTCTTTGGGTATCACTACAGGTTATCTGGCATTGGGTAACCAGGAGGCAAATGTGATTACGCTGGAAGGGTCGGTGGCTATCGCGGAAAAAGCACTTGAAAATTTTCGGGATATGAACCTGAAAAATGTAAAACTGGTACAGGGCAATTTCGATGATACGCTTTCAAAAGTTCTGGTGGCACTTGAACGTATCGATATGGCTTTTGTAGATGGCAATCATCGCAAGGCCCCAACACTTGATTATTTCCTGCAATTGATCCCCGTCATGAGTCCTGAATCGGTAATTGTGTTTGATGATATCCATTGGAGTCGTGAAATGGAAGAGGCCTGGGAGCAGATCCGGCAGGATCCGGGAGTTACGCTATCGATTGATCTGTTCTTTGTTGGACTTGTGTTTTTCAGTCCTTCCTTTAAGGTGAAACAGCATTTTAGTATCCGATATTAATCATTATCTTCATCCCTCATTTATTACCAATAGCGTAGACACAGTATGACCATCGGTGTATTGAAAGAACCATCCTCTGAAACCCGGGTATCCTTATTGCCCGAAGCCGTAGCGACACTCACAAAAAAAGGAATAACAGTTTGTGTAGAAAAAGGCGCCGGCTTGACCGCATTCAGCAGTGATGATGCGTATATCAAAGCAGGTGCCAGCATCGGCGACCGCGGAGACATTGTAAGTAAATCGGATATCATTCTCGTTATCCAATCGCAAAATCTCAGCGTCCCGCCATCTAAAATTCTTATCGGAGTTTATCAACCTTTATACAACCCCTCTTTAATGAAAGAGTGGGCCGCTCAGAATATTACCAGCTTCAGCCTGGATATGCTTCCCCGAACAACTCGTGCGCAAAGCATGGATGTATTGAGTAGTCAGGCCAATATTGCCGGTTATAAAGCGGTGTTGTTAGCAGCTAGCTCATACTGTCGTTATTTCCCCATGTTTATGACTGCGGCAGGAAGTATTGCACCGGCTAAAGTATTAATAATTGGTGCGGGCGTTGCCGGACTACAAGCCATTGCCACTGCCAAACGTCTGGGCGCGGTAATAGAAGTATTTGACACCCGTCCTGCGGTAAAAGAAGAAGTAATGAGTTTGGGTGCGAAGTTTGTGGAAGTGGAAGGCGCTGCAGATGCTTCAAAAGCGGGAGGTTATGCAGTAGAACAAACTGAAGAATTTCTGAAGAAGCAGAAAGCAAAGATCGCAGAGAGTATTGCCAAAGCAGATATTGTAATTACTACAGCGCAGATACCCGGTAAGAAAGCTCCGGTACTCATCACCACTGAGATGATCAATGCCATGCGATCTGGAAGTGTGATTATAGATTTAGCTGCAGCAACCGGTGGAAATACAGAGCTAACAAAGGATGATGAGACAGTTGTTCATAATGGGATAAGCATTGTAGGTAATTCGGCGTTGGCAGCAACGATGCCTGCCGATGCCAGTAAATTATATGGTAAGAATGTATTGAACTTTTTGCAATTGATTATTGATAAAGAAGCAAAATTGAATTTGAATTGGGAAGATGATTTGGTAAAAGGTTCGTGCATTACACATAATGGAGAGATAATGAATGAACGTGTCAGGAATTTATAGCGATTTATAGTTTGTCGTTTATCGTTTTTCGTTTGGGTTCCGGAAAAAATAAGACATCTTCGAATGGCGGAGACGCAAACGAAAAACGATAAACGAAAAACGTCAAACAGTATAAAATGGAAAATATTCTCAACTGGATTACTCATCATCAGCAAATGATCTACGTGGTCATACTGATGATTTTTGTGGGGATTGAAATTATTGGCCGGGTACCGAGTGTATTGCATACACCGTTGATGAGTGGCGCTAATGCCATTCATGGAGTAGTGATTATCGGGGCTATCATTGTTATGGGTAAGGCGGAGAGTGATAATTATCTGGCATTGGTGCTTGGTTTTCTGGCGGTGATATTGGGAACACTGAACGTAGTGGGAGGGTTTGTAGTGACGGATAGAATGTTGGAAATGTTTAAAAAACGCAAATAGTATACGCGAATTAACGCGAATGAAGAACGCGAATGAAAACGAATGAATGCTAATGAAACGGCATTCGTACAAATTAGTTCACATTAGTACATATTAGCGTATGGAGTTTAATATACTTACACTTTGTTACTTGATTGGTTCAGTCACATTCATATTGGGACTGAAGATGCTTTCTAATCCTTCATCGGCAAGAAGAGGAAATTTGATTGCGGCCGCGGGAATGACGATCGCTATTTTCGGAACCATCTTTTTATATACGGATGAAGAAGGTCATAAACTGGGCAACTATGGTTGGATATTTGGAGGATTGATTATCGGAACAATTGTAGGAACATTGGCCGCGAAGAAAGTAAAGATGACCGCTATGCCGGAGATGGTAAGTTTATTTAACGGTATGGGGGGAGCTTGCGCGGCATTGATTTCAATAGTAGAATTTAATCATCTTCATATCTCCGGAGGTTGGACGGCATACCCACCTGTTCCTGAGCTTACGCCTGCATTTGCAAATGCTGGTCAGTTGCTAATTATTTTGCTGGGATTGATTATCGGATCCATTTCTTTTGCGGGTAGCGTGATCGCTTGGGGAAAGTTGAATGGAAAAATAAAAGATTTCGCATTCCCTGGTCAGCATCTCATAAATATCGGCTTGCTGATTGTTATTGTTGGATTGGCAGCTTACGTGATCGGATGGCAACCGGCACAGTCAACACTTATCTTTTATTTAGTCTTTGCACTTTCCTTGTTGTACGGGACATTTTTTGTGTTTCCCATTGGTGGTGCCGATATGCCAGTTGTAATATCTCTATTAAATTCTTTCACCGGTGTAGCAGCCGCATGCGGTGGTTTCCTCTATGATAATAAAGTAATGCTCACCGGTGGTATCCTGGTAGGTGCCGCAGGAACCTTACTTACAATTTTGATGTGTAAGGCGATGAACCGTTCGCTCAAGAATGTATTAATTGGTTCATTTGGTGGCGGGGCAAAAGCGGTATCGACAGGATCCAAAGATCAGGGACATTATAAAGAAATAAGTCTGAGTGATGCGGGCGTGGTAATGAGTTATGCCAATAAGATAATGATTGTTCCGGGTTATGGATTGGCCGTGGCGCAGGCACAACATATTTGCCATGAATTAGAAGAATTGTTGAAGGAGAAAGGAGTGGAGGTAAAATATGCCATTCATCCTGTTGCCGGACGCATGCCCGGTCATATGAACGTATTGCTGGCCGAAGCCGATGTGAGTTATGATAAGCTACTCGAAATGGAAGATGCCAATGATGAATTTAAATCCACGGATGTGGTATTGATACTAGGCGCGAACGATGTAGTAAATCCCGCTGCAAAAAGCGATCCCGCTTCTCCTATATACGGAATGCCTATTCTGGATGTTGAACTCGCCAAAAATGTAATCGTTAATAAGCGCAGTATGAAGCCGGGTTATGCCGGTATTGAAAACGATCTATTCTTCCGCCCAAAAACTTCCATGTTGTTCGGTGATGCCAAAAAAGTATTGCAGGATTTAGTGGCTGAAATAAAGAGTCATTAAGATTGGCGAAATGAAACCTTTCAAACCATTTTTATTTCCAATCTGGGTAATTGGAGCAGTCGTCATTTTGAGGATTTTCATGCTTTTTAGCGTTATATCTTTTCTAAGAGATTATCCGTCCGATATCGAATTGCCCATTAGTTATATATTTTTTGAGTTTTTTTGGCCTTTGCTATTGATTATTGAATTTTATGTTTATTGGTTTATTCGTGAGAGGATTTACAATAAGCAATGGGTTTATGTTCACGTATGGATCGTATTGCTGTGTTTAGGAATATTTCCAATATCAGTTACACTATATCGCAAGTTGTTCCCTATTACTATTGATAGCTTGTTCGAGCAGAATTCATTTTTCTCAACATTGGTTCAGATACAGATTTATGGGTTCTGGCTTTTGGTAGGGATTGGGCATGTTTTTTTTATCGCTACTATTGTAAAAGTTTCTCCAAAAAACATGAAACGATTGTAGATGAGCAAGCTCCCGGTCTCCTTGATGAATTCGCTGACTGATGCCAAAGGCTTCGATAAGGAAGCGTTTGTTCGGGTGCACGATTCTGAAGAACAAATAACTTCGATTCGGTTTAATCCTGCTAAGTCAACGGTGAAAGGTGAAAAGTCAATAGTGCCTGTTGTATTGACTCCCGACTCCTGCCGCGCCTTCGGCAAGCCTACGGCGGCCGAAGGACTCCCGACTCCCGACTCCCGAGTTCCCTGGTCCTCCCACGGCTACTACTTAACCGAGCGCCCATCTTTTACCTTTGATCCTCTCTTCCACGCCGGCTGTTATTATGTTCAGGAAGCATCCAGCATGTTTTTAGAAGATGCGATGAAGCAGGTGGTTGATCTCTCTGCTCCGTTGAAGGTGCTTGATCTCTGTGCCGCTCCCGGTGGTAAATCTACCTTGATACAATCCATTATCTCATCAGATAGTTTATTAGTGAGCAATGATGTGATTAAATCGCGGGCATCTATACTGGAAGAAAATATGATCAAATGGGGTGGGGCGAATGTAATTGTTACCAATAATGATCCGAAAGATTTTTCCCGGCTGGAGAGTTTCTTTGATGTGATGGTGATTGATGCGCCTTGCAGCGGGAGTGGATTATTTCGCCGCGATGAAGGGGCCATTGATGAATGGAGCGATCAGAACGTATCACTTTGTAGTCAACGGCAACAACGCATATTAGCGGATGTTTTACCGGCTTTGAAGGAAGATGGAATCATTATTTATTCCACCTGTTCATATTCAAAAGCAGAGGATGAAGAAATTCTGGATTGGTTCTGTACAGAATTTTCAATGGATAGTTTGCGATTGAATGTATTACCCGAATGGAATATCGTAGAAACTGTTTCTGAAAATAAATCTGCATATGGTTATCGGTTCTGGCCGGATAAATTAAGGGGGGAAGGATTTTTTATAGCCTGTTTACAGAAAAAAGAGGGAGCTGAATTTTCTTATAAATCTTCCAAAAAATCTATACTCGAAAAATTAACAAAAGCGGAGGAAGCAATTGTCCGTCCCTGGTTGAATGAAACATATCAACTAAAATTGTTAAAACAGGGAGATAGTATTTTTGCGATACCTTTTTCCCTGGACCTGCCAATCGAAGCGATCATGGTCGCGAAACTTTATGTCCGCCAGGTAGGGGTAAGGGTCGGTAAAATAATGGGGAAGGATCTTGTTCCCGATCATGCGCTTGCACTCAGTACGATTATAAATCCTGCACTTGTTGCAGTATCGTTAAATCACGATCAGGCTATACAATATTTAAGGAGAGAAGAAGTTAAAAACTTGAATGTGGCAAGTGAAGATAGTAGTGTGGCTGGTGAAGACACCAGCCACGGGATGAAACCTGGTTGGACATTGGTAGAATACGAAGGCATGAAAATTGGATGGATTAAAGTATTGCAAAATCGTATTAACAATTATTACCCGAAGGAGTTGCGGATACTAAAGAAATGATGAATGAAGAATTAAGAATGAGGAATGAAAAAGGGTATTAGCTCAGTAAATTTACGATGTGAATCTTTGCGAAATTCAGAGTGATACATTCACTCGACGTTTTGCCTGCTTCCGCCAGCTGGCGGAGATGGGGGCAAACGTTGCCGGTAACAAAAAATTCATCATCTTTGCATCATTCGAAATTATGGAGACTATGTTAAGAATCAGGACAGTTTTGATTACGCTGTTTGTTATGGCCATTGTGCCGGCATTTGCTCAAACCAAATTGCAGGTGCAAGGCAGCAGCCCCAATCTTCATCTTGTTCATACCGTTGCCGCCAAAGAAAATTGGTATAGTATTGGCCGCATTTATAACCAGAGTCCAAAGGAAATTGCTCCCTTCAATGGAACTACCATGGATAAGCCCCTGGCTATCGGTCAAAAAATTAAAATTCCTTTAACGGAGTCCAACTTTACACAGGATGGCAAAAAGGCCGCCGACGAAGTTTTTGTTCCGCTCTATCATATGGTACATGAAGGGGAATGGATGTACCGGATCAGTACAACACATAATAAAGTGTCAGTTGAGAACCTGGAGAAATGGAACAGCATAAAAAATGATCAGTTAAAAAGTGGAATGCAGCTGATTGTGGGATATCTTAAGGTTAAGCAATCACAATCTGCCCTTGCTAAAATGGGTACCAATAAAATCCTGATTGCATCAGCTCCTCCCATAGTTGTAAATGAAAATAAGCAAACGGAAGTTGTAAAGAAGGAGCCAGTTCCTCCAACTACTATCGCTAAAGAAGATTCGAAGAAACCAGAAATAAAGGAAGAAACCGTTAAAACTGAACCCAAACCTGTAGAGGCACAACCAGTTTCTAATACAGGTCCCGTCAGTCATAAGGGAGGAACCTTCAAAAAATTATATGCTGAAACTGGAAATACAACAACAGGTAATGCAGGAATTTTCCGGAGTACCAGTGGTTGGAATGATGGTAAATACTATGCTTTGATGAATAATGTTCCTGTTGGCACCATTGTAAAAGTGAGTTTTTCTTCTACCAATAAATCGGTTTACGCGAAAGTGTTGGGACAATTGCCAGAGATGAAAGAGAGCCAGGGATTGACGCTTCGTATTAGCGATGCTGCCGCATCTGAATTGGGAGTGAGTTTGAATAAATTCTATGTGGATGTGAAGTATTAGGACGAGTCTTTCACGCTACCAGTCACAAGTTGATCTTATAGTTTAGATTTTAAGTTTTTATACGGTAAGGAAATTTCTTTTAGTTGGCTGTAGTATTTGTCTTACGTGTAATCCGTTATGGTTTTTTGCTTTCGCGCTCACCTCCCGGGAGGGCCCTCCCTCCCCCGCCGCCGCCTCACTGTTTTCAAAATTTTCAATTGGACAGTTGTTCCTGATTTCTCAGAAACACAGTCAAATTCATTTCAAACAACATTTGATGTCTGGCTAATAATCGGCAGCAGCGCCTTGCATTACTCCTGCCCTTGAAATCATAGGTGGATTAATCAGGTACAAATATATCTTAGCAAGTAGTCGGAACAATGGGAAAAGAACGAATAAAAAAAAGAAAAAACGGATTTTACCAGATTAAAAAACGTTTGCAAATAATACTTCTGTGAACTCGAATCTATAATTCAATTGTCCGATAAATTTAAACAGCTTTTTTCTTTTTCTTGGGTGAACAATAAATAATACGCTACAACCACCATCATTTGCTTTTCTTTTTGACGGGACCATATTTTTTCTCCAGATCCAGAATTTCAACTTTCCGGAATTCTATCGGATG
Source organism: Chitinophagaceae bacterium (assembly GCA_965279015.1). Taxonomy (GTDB): domain Bacteria; phylum Bacteroidota; class Bacteroidia; order Chitinophagales; family Chitinophagaceae; genus Endoryza. The sequence continues at coordinate 4,892,471 of OZ257130.1, read as the reverse complement.
ACTTTCACTTTGCAGAGAAATATAACCCGAGGATAGTAGCTGACCATCTTTTTTAAAAGCTGGGTCATAATTGTTCACCACACCTCCGCCTATTTGAGGTTTGTTATAAGTTAGCACAGTATCCCCGTTTACAATATGTTTAATTACTGAATCGCCCAGCACCATCACTTCCGCGCGAACCCATCCATCACCTCTGAACGTTTTCGAAGTTGAATTAATACAATGATCCGTAACCAGTTTATTATTCATTACCACATTGGTACCCGGTGTACAGAGATTGCAGGTGGTTCTTTGACCGGTTGAATCGCCTCCCAGCAATTGGACCTCGATGGAAATAGGGAAGTCCTGATCTTTTAACATAGATGAGGGTGGCTGACAATGAACCATAATTCCACTGTTTCTATAGGCCCATCCCGGACCACCGGTAGCCTGTTGACCAATGAACCGGTATTCAACAGCGATTATATAATACGAGTAAGGTGACTTATAAAAGATATGTCCAAATTGGTTATTAAACTGATCATATTGATCGTATACTACTTTAATTTTTTTATCCTCGACCCGGAATGTATTTCCATAGTTCTCGTTCACTTCATGCCCACTAATCTTTACGGTCCAGTCTTTAAGGTCCTTTCCGTTAAACAATTGTTTCCATTTTTTCTTCGATTGAGAAAAAGAGGCAGAAGTGAGCATCGACAAAAAGAGAATAAACAAATATTTCATGATAGTTTTTTTATTCAAACCGGTATCCTCGTAAGAAATCCTCGACATTCATTTTCTTCTTTCCTTCCAATTGTAATTCTTTTACCAGAATATACCCGTCGGCACAAGCAAATTTAAGAACAGATTTGCCGTCTGAATGAAATTCGCCTGGTTTTAATGGTCTGACCGTCTCGGTCTGACTATTAAAACCTAAAGAAACTTTTTCACTCTTATAAATCTTCATCATCTTTTCATTCAAAAAAGTAAAAGCACCCGGAAAAGGAGAAAGACCACGAATCAGGTTGTGAACTTCGTCGGTTGTTTTTGAGAAATCGATTTTGCAAGTGTCGGTGAATATCTTAGGAGCGTGCATAAGTAGTCGGGAGTCGGGAGTCAGGAGTTCGGAGTCAGATACGAATGAAGATTGAGGTGTTTCTTCTAACGTTCCATCCGCAAGTCCTTTGACTGTCTTTAACAGCAACTGCGCACCGATTTCTTTCATCCGATCGTGCACTTCACCAGCCGTTTCATTTTCACCGATTGGAAAAGCTTCCTGTAATAATATATCCCCGGTATCAATTTCATGTTTCAATTTAAACGTAGTAACTCCCGTTTCTTTCTCACCATTTATAACGGCCCAGTTGATGGGAGCCGCCCCACGGTATTGAGGTAATAAAGAACCGTGAAGATTGACCGTTCCCATGGGTGGCATGTTCCAAACTATTTCTGGTAACATGCGAAACGCAACTACGATTTGTAAATCGGCATTGAGAGAACGAAGTTCATTAAGGAAATTTTCGTTTTTCAGTTTTTCGGGTTGGAGAACATTGAGTTTATTTTCAATCGCATACTTCTTCACTGCGCTTTCGGTCATTTTCATTCCCCTGCCGGCGGGTTTGTCGGGAGCGGTAATTACACCAACAATATTGCAACCTGCTTTCACCAATGCATCCAATGAAGCAACTGCAAACTCCGGGGTTCCCATAAAAACAATTCGCTGCGACTGAAAATTTTTCATCGCTGCGAAGATAGATAATGAAACTGAGCTCTGGTAAACTCACTAAGTACAATAGCGCAATAAAAGATTGTAGATTACAGTTCCGCCTGTTGTGTGAGATTATCTTATTATTTAAAATAAATTGCTTGAATCTTTATGATATCCATCTCACATTATTGCTGGATAATCTGGATAATCATATCATTATTGAATACGGATGGTGTAGTCCCAACATAAACTCCGGGACCAGAGATACCGGCCCTCAGATTCAATGTATGATTACCAGCACCCACCTGCAAAAAAACATTCCCGGTCATGGTCATATCCTCGTCATTGGTTAGGATATACCTGTGTAGACTTACATCAGCGCCGTCCAGGTTGAGACGAAGATCAATCTGGCTGGCTCCACAAAAAGCACAGCCACCGGCATAAGCAAATACGTTTAAGTTAACGATCACACGCGCATTTCCCGGTACATTAAATGAATAGTTCATACCAGGCACATCGGTAAGAACATATGAGGTGATGTATACAGAGTTGGTACCTCTTACCTGTATAGTTCTATTAAATAAATCATTGGTGGGAGATGCCCAGGTTGCTGCTGATGCCCCATTGCTTTGCATCATCTGACCGGGAGCGCCAAGATTGCCATTTAGTGCCAACGCTCCCGTAGGTTTCACCGCAAAGCGCTCATTAAACACACCGGCTGCATCATATCCAATAGCTACATCTGCATTGGGATTGTCGGAATAAATTTGTAAACGATTACCAGCTACTGCAAAACCAACATCACCTGTTGCCCCCGGGTACAATGTAATTTTCTTTCCTAACGCAGGTGGAAAAGCAAGCGGGGCATTAGGATTGTTATTTCCGATGCCTACACGACTATTAATCGCATCATATGTAAATCCCCATCCGGCAGGTCCCCCATAGAATCCCATATTCTGATTATTCTGTACGCCCATAAAGCCGAGGGCTGCGGTATTATCCGCCCGATACATCCATATACCTGCTGCATAATTCTGATCTACCGGGCTGGTTCCGTTTCTTAGAGAAACTCTTCCATTCAGAATTAAACCTTCGCTTCCACTATTGATTAGGCGCATACGTTCGGTAAATGCACCCGACCGGCCATATCCAAAACCAATATTTGCAGCTGGTGCATCCGAATACATCTGCAACAGTGCTCCCTGAATACCTAAACCATAGTGTGATGAATTGCCATCTCCATATAGTACCACTTTGTTTCCTAAAATATTCGGAAAGGATAAAGGGCCCGTAGGTGCAGTAGTTCCGATTCCAACATTTTGTGCATTTGCAGAAATGGAAATCAGTAAAACCGTAATTAGAATTAATTTATTCATCATTATTTTTTTGATCATTAATTTAATGTGGAAATACATTCATAATCATTTGGCCTATATAAATAGGTTACTCCATTGCTTGACCAAGAAATAAGCGGAACTGTTTTATAGAAGTATTGCGCGTTCAGTGCGTTACCGACTAAGAGTCCAAAGATGAATAAAAGCCGGGGTGCCATATGCAGTAGTTTGTACACTAAAGCTAGTATAGCTCCAGCCTCCGGGCACTCCCAGAAAAACATGATATTTACTGCATTTGCAGGTCCACCTCAGCGGTTATCGTATTTTCTTTCTTGAGTTTATCGAAAAATACAGCTTTGAAATGATAGGTTTCGCCAGCCACCATGGGTTCGCCAGTTGTCAACATCGCCTTTAATGCCTTTGCTTCACTCTGAACCTTTCCATCCTTGAGATCGGCAAAAGCATCAGGAACAAACAATAACTCTTTACCATCTTTGCTGGTTAGCCAAATACTGCAACCGGGATATACTTTCCCTTCTTTAACCGAGTAATTTCCTACTCCATCGGCGATTATCTTTATTTCGGACCCCAGTGGAATTATATTACTGCTAAGGCGATTGTCTGAATTATCTGCCAGGAAGATATCCGTTACAGCAAATCCGTTATAGGAAGCAGATAAACCGGTAGTTAAATCTTTTTTAACTCCTTTACTGAAATTGCAGGCGCAGAATAAAACAAAAACAATAAAATATAAAAGACGGAAATTCTTCATGTTTTGGGGTTTTAAAAATTATAATTAAAACAAATAGTAATCATATGTTTTAGTCGGATCATATTATTTTATTAGAGCTTCGTTCAATGATTTACCAATATTTTCCAGGGCCGGAGATGGTGTAATGTCAACCCCGGAATTAACTCCCATCTTTCCATTTATTTTTAAATCTCCCTTATCCGTTCCTACCCCTTCAATCGCTGCTTCACCCCTTAAACCAACATCAGATATTCCGTTAATATCAATTTCGATAAAGCCCTGTATTTTCACTCCAACACCACCGCCACCCATATCTACAAATTCGGGAATTTCATCGGGCACTAGCACATTATTAGATACGCCATCTACTTTATTGGATAAGTCTAATGAAAAGCCTGCGCCAAATGCAATGGTTGATTTCTTATTAATAAAATCCCGTTCAAGGTTTAATACCAGGCCCTCAAATTCTAACTCAATTTCAAACTTACTGCAGTCGCCATTGAACTTGGCAAATACTACTTTGAACTTAAAACTGATGGGACAATAAGGCGGAGGTAAATCTTCTTCCTTAACTTTTACATTTCCCTTTGTATTGGTCTCGCAAGGTTGATAAAAAGCGGATTTTATCAGCATCGGATTCACGGCAAATATGGCTCGTTCGTAATAAAGCATTTCTCTTAAACCGGTAGGTCCGGGGAGAAGCTGACTCCAATACATCAATTCAATATTCAACTGCCTCAGTGGTTCAGAAAATCGATTATGAAATTTGTTGTTGATGCCTGCCATATTTTGCAGGTATTCATTGTAAGCTTTATTAATTTCATTGCATCTGGCCTCACTAAATGAACCTTTGCCTTCACCCGAAGTATTTTCATATTTTTTATTAATATTCCCAATGGCAGCCTCGAGAGTAGATTCAATGGACTGTTTATCTATTTTATAATTATGATCCAAATAATTTTGCGCCTCTTCCTGTAAGGAAGCCGCCTGGTCCATGTATATTTTATATAATTTATCTGCCTTACTGTGCAGCGGGCCTATCGAAAGGTTAGCAGTACTCTTAGGGTTTTGTTTCTGTTGTTGCAGTTGCCGTTGATAATTTGCCGACGAAGCCGCCAAACCTGCATTTATTTTGCCTGTTATAGATTGCATAGATCGTGTCCATTCATCCCATTTGGCCTCATCTGCAGACGCACTAAATACGTTTTCGCATTGTGCAGGCGGACGATACCTGATTGGGTTAATATATTCGGCAGATGTTGGTCGGTAGCGGTTAAGTAGATTGCTATAGTCAAGTTTAATACCTTTGCGGCGTGCAAACTCATCTGTTTTTTCGCTGTAGGCACCTTTCATACTTTTTTCAATGAATCGGGCGGCATCCTGATTTTTTCCTTCCTTCTCTGCAATAATAGCACGGGTAAAATTTGCCTGAGGATGATAAGCAAAGATTCTTATGCAGGAATCAAGTGCGGCTTTACTGCTGTTCAATTCACCTAGTTGATAATAGGCTTGACCAAGATTGTTTAAGACGGTGGTGTTTTTAGGATACTTGCTTTTGAGGAAACGGAGAATAGGTAATGCACGCGCTTCGGCCTGTGCCAGATTCATGATACCCGTTAAATTGCTAAGAATATAATAACTGGATGGCTTGATAGCGGCAGCTTTGCTCAAACACCACAAAGCTTCCTTAACAGCACCCTTGTAATAAAGCATTGCCCCAGCATCCGCCAGATCAATAGGGTTGTTTTTAAACTTTGCAAATATGAGTTGTGTATTCTTTACTTGCTGTTGGGTAAGTTTTTTCTCTACATCAACCAGTAATTGATTCATATATTCTGGAAGAAGAGATGCATTCAGTTGAATAGAAAGCGCTTTTGCTTTTATTTTACTATCTACTCGTGTTGGTAACTGAGCCGCATTGCGCATCTGGGAAACAGGTGTTGCCTGGAAATTACGGCTGGGTTCATTCTTATAAATATTGTAATTGCTTTTCTCTACCTCTTTCTTCGCAACAACCGGCGCTTTTATTACAGGGTTTGTTTCGGTTACAGATTTTACTCCTTCTTTTCCAAGCATATTTCTCAATGCCGCGAAATCTATACTCTTTTTTATAGCATCAATATTCGATTCGAATACGGGATCCCCGTGAGCTATTTTGAAAACAACCGAGAAAAACTGCGGAACCGATTTTTGCAATTTCCTATTATAATAATCGAGGTTTGGTTTTACGGCTATAAATGATCCCCTTTGTCCTTCTTCCACAAAGCCTTCAAATCGTTCTTCGTCGTTCCACATGCAAATAGCAGGCTTGCTTAATTCGGATTCGGGTCTTTTTAGGGCTTCATTAATATTCTTTAAATATTTGTCATAAAATGAAGAACCACTATTTTCTTGAATGGTTTTCTCCAATCTTTTTTTCTGGATGAGAAGATATTCTTTACGGCTTACATAATTAAAGGGAAGGTTGTCATCATAAGTAATCAGCCATCTATATTCTTTTATTTTGTTTTCGCGATGGCTATCACCAACAACCTCTTCTCCCAAAAAATAATAGCCATCTTTTTTTTGCGGAAGCCTGAGAAGTTTAAGGTATCCCCTGAATTCATCGTCGGGCAGATCGGCTGCATACAAAATGCTGAAGTAGGGGATTGCATTGGCGTAAATTGTAACCGTGGTGGGAGTAGAAATGTCGACATAATATTTGGATTTATCGGCACTTTGCTGATCGCATAAATACCGTAGTATATAAATCATATAATAAAAGTGATCTCCAACCCAATTTTTTCCCGCAACAGGAGGGGAGCCGCCAAATGAATTTGAGTAAAGTGCCTGGCACCCAAGAGGAGCATAGTTTGCACTGATCATTTTATGTATTCCGGCTAATACCAGTTTCTCTTTCGATAAGTCTGCAGCAGCTACAAATGCCGGAGAACCAGGAATACCCGCCTTCCATGTTCCGGGCTTTTGAGCAAGTATTGCTTTGTCACAATCCTGGGCGGTTAATTGAACTACAGATAGCAGCGACATGAATAGGGGCAAATACTTCATCGTTTAATTTATTATTCTTTACTCCTTTACTCCTTGACTTCTTTACTTCTTCACTTCGTCACTTCTTCACTTCTTTTAATATTACTATTCTGCTTTTCCAAAACCCGTATCATCCAACCATAAAACTCTTGCTCCTTTTATGCAGGTAAAAGATGCATTATAAGTTCGGGGCTTACCTTCAATATCTGAAAATTTTACCTGCCAGTTATTGGGAACAGAAAATTTTCCAGCTCCCTTTGCACTTTGAAATTTGATATTGCCCACAAATCCACTGGCCACCCCGAGGTTCCATTTATACGTATTACCGGCGCCGAATTCAAATGTTTCATTGGATGCATGCGTATCGGCTCCGGCACTCGCACCGGTATAAGCGTTCACATACATTTGCATACCGGTAAAATTGCTGGTCCACTTGCCTTTGAGATCCGTTGCACTTACCGCGAATTTGTTATAACCAGCCATATTCGCCAGTTTGTCCCAACTGGAACTGCTTGCCTCGTTGTTATATGGACCAAACTCACGTTCAAAAGAATTTTTATCGGTAGTAATAAATTCAAGCCATCTGCCATTTCCACCTGAGAAATTTTTTTTGAAAAGAACAAGATGTACTTTTTTGCCAGTTGATTTTTCAACAGCATCTGCTTCAGCAAACTCGATCGATTGCCAGCTATGCAACGGTTTGAATTCCAGGTTTGCAATATTGTTGTATCTGGAAACTACCAGCACATTCCAGGCATTTTTCAATCCATCTAAAAGATCTGTATTGTATTCGTCGGCTTTTTTGTTGGGGTAGTGAATGAGTACTTTGATATTGCTTTTTGTTACTTCTACCCAATCTGATTGTTCAACAGCGGTCCAGCCATCATCAAAGTTTGTAGTGTTGAATGCAAATCCGCCGGTAGTAACAGGCCTGGAACTAATTTCTTTTGTAATAGTTGTATTCTGTTGCTGTCCCCCAGGTAATACAATCACCGGGTTGCTGGATGCAATAGGAGAATAAATCCATGAATTGGTAAAAGCGGTATTTCCGGTGAACGGTCCGTCCCTGTTGGTTTTTTTATCAGCCTGAAAGATGAGGCTCCATACCTGTCTTCCGGAAAAATAATGTTTACTAAACTGGTACGTTTTCTTTTCCAGTGAAATGTTTTGGGAATTTAATAGTTTACCCCAATCATCGCCGCCATTTTTCTTGCTCCATGCTTCTAATACACTTTTTTTAGGTATGATGGTGATACTATTACCGCTTAGCTGGTAAGTGCCGTTTTCTTTCCCCAAAAGAATTTTATCCATCAAAGGGTCGAAGGCTTTACTCACAAAACTATAGGTGCCATTTGAATTAAAAGTATATTGACGCTTGATATAATCCATGACACCGTTTTTCATTCTGAAATCTGACAGATCACTGGAAGTTGCTCCCCAGTCACCCAGAATTGAATTGGATTCACTAGTTACAACGGCAGGCTTCTGTGCAGAGATCTCCGGTTTTTTTAGTGTCACCGATCCTAGAAAACTTTCAATACTCGATTGATAATCCTGCGTATTGGTGAGTATTACAAGATTCATCATCGTCTGATTACTGCTCATGGTTACAAGCATCGCAACACCTTTCGTATCGTCTTTTTCGAACGGGGCATAACCTGATTGCGCTTCCCATCCATCTTCGTCACTGGGGGCTTGCATTTCAGGCGATGCCGTTACTGGAAGTATCCCTTTTACCAATGATTCCCAGGCGGCATCAAAATCGTTCTTGCTATTACCAGTACCTGGAACCGATTTATAAAGTATGAGTAAACAATAACTTCCTTTTTTTGCATCTTCTATACCGAACGAAACGGATGATTCTGTTTTTTCTTTTTTCCATCCTTTTGGGGCCGTATAAGTGCTGAGGTCAAAGCTTTCTTTTTGGGCCCGCGATTCCGCGAGCATACAACAAAGTATACCAAGCAAAACTGTTTTTTTCATGATATTTGTTTCTTTGTCAAATATATTTCTACGGCAGAACGCTAGCTATCCTGTAAAACAGGGAGTTTCTAATTTTTTTATTCTATTTCAGATACCTGTAATTCTTCTTGGGTACAATAGGTTTGTTTTAAGAGGCCTCAAATCAGGAAATAACTCTCCTACGGGAATACGATGGGATCGGGTAATGTGTTTGATCAGCTTTATTGCCGTCCGGCTCCTGCTTTAATAATGGAAAGGAATACAGAGCCGAGTATCATTAAGGGGTGAATATGGAAATTAAACCCTTAGGATGATTTAAGTTCACTTAGATTAGGCATATCGGTAAGTTTTCATTCCCTGACTATGACGATAATCATCATCCCAGCCAATATAAATCAGTTATTGGGGCAGGAGTGTCTGAATAACTTTAGAGTTGTAGATTTCTGCTACGTGCAGGAAATCTTTTCTCCGTTCGATCTTTATCTCTCAGAAATAACCGTCCGGAAAACTATATCTGGTTGGTTCATATTATGTAGCAGGTTTTGTTTTATACCCCTTTCAAGGCAGGGAGAAGGGGCTATTTGTAACAACACTAAACCAATCGCAAATGAAAATACTGTCTTTACTCTTTCAGCTCTATTTAATTCTTCCAGGGCCAGTTCAAGACATTAACGGATCTCCGAGTTTGAAAGCAACACCAACTTATGCTAATGATTTGGATTTTGTGAAATCGCCGTCTGATAGTATTCAGTATAAGCTAATTGAATCGGTCGATCATAGCTACGGATACGATATTTATTTGAAAGGGAGACTATTAATTCACCAGCCCACTATTCCCTCCCTGAAAGGAACCAAAGGATTCCAAAAAAAAGAAGAGGCTCGCAAAGTGGCTTTATTGGTAATTGAGAAAATCAGAAAAGGAATTATGCCCCCTACTATTACGCTTGAAGAAATGAAAAGCGTAGGAGTGATATTTTTTTAAAAGCCGGATTGATCATTTATCCGAAATGGGGAATCAACATTTTGCTATTTAAGTTTTCAGATTCATACCCTTTCCTTAATCAGTAATCGAAAAAACAAAATATATGAAAAATAAATTTTTATACTGCTTTGCAATCTCTTTAATGATTGCTACTAATATGCTTGCGCAGGACAGTTGGACACAGCTACCTGATTTTCCGGATATCGGGCGTTATGGATCAGTGGCGGTAGGGATTGGTAATAAGGGATACATGGGACTTGGTGCAAGCGACATTTATTATAGTGATTTTTGGGAATTTGATCCGGCAAATAATTCATGGACTCAAAAAGCCGATTTCCCGGGTGGAGCCCGTCAAGCCGGGATAGCTTTTAGTGTTGGTAATAAGGCATATGTTGGAACGGGAATAACTGCTCCCTACATTATTTTTAGTGATATGTACGAATATGACCCCGCGCTAAATACCTGGACTCAAAAAGCGAATTATGGTGGTGGGGGACGATATACAGCCATGGCATTTAGTATTGGAAATAAAGGTTATTTAGGTGGGGGTAAGGATGCGGGATTCACCTACGGAACCAACGATTTTTGGGAATATGATCCCGCGACCGATAGTTGGACACAAAAAGCAAATATCGGCAACATACTCCGGAGTGCCGGTGTTGGCTTTAGTGTTAGTGGTAAAGGTTATATTGGATTAGGTCTTCAAGACTATGATACCCGTTTGAAAGATCTTTTGGAATATGACCCCATAACGGATAATTGGACGAGAAAGACAGATTTTCCAGCAACAGAACGGTATGGCTCAATTGCATTCACCCTTTGCAACAAGGCATATGTGGGAGCCGGATATTATTATTCCCCATTCAACGACATGTGGGAATATGACCCATCGACAGATAGCTGGACGCAGAAAGCAAGCATAAGTAATACAGGTCGGGGGCAAGGTATCAGCTTCAGTATTGGCAATAAAGCGTATGTTGGCTTTGGATATAATAGCAGTATTGTCCTGAATGATTTGTGGGAGTATGCTTCCGGGGTTTCCGTTAATTGCCCTCCTTCTCAAACTTTCTGCTATAATAACAACAATAGCTATCCCATTCCGGCACTAACAATAACCAGTAATTGCGGAGTGCAGCGCATTGCCTATAGCATCAATGGGGCCACTACACGTAATGGTTCCGGATCTGATGCAAGTGGAACATTTAATCCAGGTGTAAGTATTATTAACTGGACTGTAGTGTTTGTTGATGGAAGCAGTAGTGAATGTCAAACAGAAGTACGGATAAATTTACCCCTGAAAGTAATTGTTCCGGATGTTTATCCCTTATTGCATTGGGGCCAGGTAAATACGTTGTACGTTGGATTTGGCCCGGTTTGTACACGCATTACTGCGATTGCATTCGGGGGAACCAGGTTGCCTTCAAATACGTATACGTATAGTTGGTCAACCGGGGAAACAACTAATTCGATTAATATATGTCCTCCAACTGCGGGCACTTATATATATTCCGTTACTATCACCGATTCACTCGGATGTCAGGTAACCGCTTCCAAAACCATTCGGGTAATCGATGTTCGATGCGGGCCACATTTAAACAAAGTATTGGTTTGTGTACCGGGCAAACATGGTAATACGGAAGCATGTGTAACACAAGGACAGGCTGTTTTGGTACTGCTCTTTGGTGGTAAGCTTGGCAGCTGCAACAGCAACGAGGAAATTATTACGGGTAATGGCAATAACAAGGGTGGAGAGTTGGCGAGGGATATAACCAGTAAGATAGCCGCGTATCCCAATCCGAGTAGCGGTTCGTTTACTATTCAATTAGATAACTTTATATCTGGTGAAATCCGGGTGCTGGATCAGAACGGAAAAATTGTTTCCAGCAAAATAGTAAGCGGGTTAGGTAAATCACAAAAAGTGGCAATGAATATTAATGGAGTGGCTAAAGGATTGTATGTGGTACAGGCCATCGGTAAAGATGGTATAATAAGCTGCAAGATGATAATTCGGTAACTACCGGCAGTATCTTATAAGAGCCGCTTCCATATGGAGGCGGCTCTTATTTTGTATTAGCAAGCTGATAACTTCCTCCAGGAGTATCATTTTTCTTTCAATAAATCTAGTTCCGCTTCAATAATGCACACAACCTGTAAAAAGGTGAATTTTACAGGTCGGTTACTTGTGTGTTGCTTAAACCAGCTTATGATCGGAAGATTTTATTTTGCAAAAATTCCTACTCCATATGCTGATGCCTTTCCGCTGACAAGACTTATTCTTCCTTCCATTCCTCCCTCCAAAGAAACATCGCTTACACCCTGGCCCATCATAGATGATGGTGTGCCGAGTGCATCACTAGCTCCGCTTATAATGTTAGAACCTGCACCGGCTTTAACTCCACCCACAACATATACATCTTTCACACCTGTACGATCAATTTCAAATCCTACTCTTGCACCAGCCGAGGCTTCAACTGTCACCGGACCTAGTTTTACATCTCTTCCAATTTTTGCACCGACTTCAACGTTGCAATTCATAAACTGGTCTGCAAATGTTTCCTTATCCATGTCTTGCTTCAAGCCGGCTTTTATAAATCCTAAATCTATTTCAGTTGTAAATCTGCTGCAATCAGATCTCATGGTTCCGACGAATAACCTGATTTCACTATGATATTTACATGCAACATCATCAAAGTTGGCGAGTGGCCCACCCTTTGATTGTTTGGGTTTAGCGCATTTGTATTCTGTAATTGATTCAAAGGTATAAGGCGGATTTGCTTTTAGCATTCCCAGCCAGCCTATCATGGCGGATAACTTATAAACCTCATATTTTTCGGGCCATTCGGAATACATTTGCCAATACGTAAGGTCATTGAGGTATGGCTTGGTTATGGTCAGGTATTCTTTGAAAATTGCTTCCTTTTCCGAGTTAACGGCATTCAGATACTTATCGCTTGCCTCTTTGTAGCGCGGACAAAAATCTTTGTTGGGCAAGCCTTCACCTGTTTGCTCGTTATCTTCTTCACGCAATTTTTCCATTATTTTGTCATACTCGGTTTTCAGTTGTACCAGTTTGCCGGAAAAAATCGGAGCGCTTTTTTTACCGAATTCTGTTAGTTTGCGGTTGTATTCATCGGTCACCTCCTGCTGTTTGAGATAAGCTTCACTGGCATGTATAGGAACCATGTCGATGTTTCCCTGCGGACTACCGGCGGCTATAGATGCTTTAACCATCGCTATATTATCGTTCGCTCTTTTCTGATGCATCTCATCGGATTTTATCAAGGCGGCATCCACTTGTTTTTTTAATTGGGCGCCACGTGCCTCGAGTTGTTGCCTGAATTCGGCCCATACGGGTTTGAGAGCAATACATTCCTCAACCGATTTCGGAAATGGGGGAGGTGAAAAGCCACCCAGATTAAGTGGATCTGCTTTTGATTTATTCGGAAGAGATACATTTTTGCTGGTAAGTTTGTCTCCCATTTTACGCAGCCTTTCTTCTTTTTCCTGGGAATAGGAATGCGCCAATGATTTTTTTACCAGGTTAATAGCTTCCATTTTATTGCCTTTGCTTTCTTCAATAAAAGATTTGGTTAAGGTAGCCTGTGGATGATAGCCATAGATCCGGATAACACTGTCTAAATATTTTTCCGCTTTGTTAATTTCACCCAATCCGAACCAGGCTTGTCCGAGGTTGTTGAGGATCGTGCTGTTTCTTCGAAATTTCGAATTGAGATAATTGAGAATAGGAATCGCTTTTTGTTCCGCTCCACACATCGATAACATGGAAGCATAATTATTCAGGTTATCGCTATTGCTGATATCCTCTGTACAAACCTTGCCCATTATATACAGGGCTGGTTGAATACGACCCATGATCCATAACCCAGCAGCATTATTACCGATAGCCGCGGAGTTGAGTCCTTTGGCTATTAATTGCGCGTATAATTTTTCTCCCAGTGTTTTCGACGCCGGCAACAAACGAGATGCGGTGAAATTATGTTGGTTAGTAATAAACGCACTCACGCTGGAAGCGGTTAATGGTGAAGCAGAAATAGTAGCGATTCTGGTTGCATCACGTGCTGGTACAATACGGTTCTCGTCTTCCCAGGCTTTTTTTAGTTGCGCATCGGTTACGCCCGACATGTTTTTCTTCATCGTATTCGCGTCGGGCAATTTAATACCCAAACTATCCATCGCTTTTTTATCTTCCGCACTCATTTCACCCATGGCTTTTTGCATCTCCTTCATCATCTCATCCATTTCTTTTTGAGTAGGAGGTTTTTCTTCTTCTTTCTTTTTGCCTTTCTGCTGGCAGATGGCAATAGAAGAAAGTATTAAAAGTGCAAATAAAGCAGTTATTAGATTTTTCATACTATTTATTTTTTAATAGTTGCTGAACGAAAATTTTCAATTCATCAATTTGTGCCTGTTGTTTTTCTATTTGTTCTTGTTGTTCCTTAACCGCGTTAATCAGCAAATAAGTATAAGCCTGGTTATTTACGGAACGGAGATCTTCGTACCCTCCCTGTTTATTTTTACCCACCATATAAGGGGCTGTTTGTTCCAGTTCTTGCGCGATTACTCCAATCTGACGTTGCTCAGTAATAAATGGCGCATCGTTGTTATAATAAAATGAAACAGGACTAATTTTTTTAATAACATTCAATCCATCTGTAAAAGGGATGATATTATTTTTCAACCGCGCGTCGCTGAAAGAACCTACAGTACCGGTGGCGGTATAAGCCGTACCATCTTGTATTTGAAATCCTAAAACGGAACTATTCAGATTCAGGGCTCCGCTACCGTTAGTATAGAATTGAAGAACTCCGGTATATACACCGGCGTCAGCGCTTATGATATATCCGGGTCGCCATTGATTACCGGCACCATAATCGCTTACGAATTCAAGTGCTGCTGGTCCAAAACCACCGCGATTAGCAATCATCAATGTAGATGGAACAGCACTTGGCGCGCTCACAATTTCCAATTGTTTGGTGGGAAGTGTGGTGCCAATACCCGTATTGCCATTACGAAGAATTGTAAACGCATTGCGTCTGTCTGTATTACTGCTGCCATTCCCGACCTGGAAAATGCGATCTGATGCAGCGGGTGTAATAGGATTAGGCGTGTCTGTACTATCATTGAAGGTACCGGTACTGAAAGCTCCTCTTGCTCTTGCGAAAGTATATTCTCCGGTAGCAAGACTTGCATCCCCGGGAGAAATACTTAATAATCCCATGGCTGTTGAAAATCCTCCGGATGCCCTGGTTTTTTCGCCCATTGATGTGCTGCTGAAATTGGAAGAAACTGTTTGGTATCCCATTGCTGTTGAATAGTGACCCGATGCAGTTGTCGAATGGCCCATTGAGGTTGATGATACGCCCCCGGCAATGGTGCCGTAACCCATGGCGGTAGCAGCTGATAATAATGCCTGTGTCTCTCTCCCCATTGCAACAGAGCCATAGGCACGGGAAACGGTTCTATGTCCCATTGATATAGCAGCATAATAAAGCGAAACGGCTGAATCGCCCGCGGCAAAACTAGCATCTTCTTCAGCAATTGAACGGTATCCGACAGCTGTAGCCATCTGTCCCCTGGCAATTGTCTCCCTTCCAAAAGCATTACTCATTGAACCGGAAGCTCTGGTATTGAACCCGGTTGCAAATGAGTAATATCCGATACTATCTTTATTCCAATAGGTTCCTGATACTTCTCCTACCCGGAATGCGGCTCTTTGCGGGTACCACATCATACGGGCTCCAGCTCCTTCGATTGGAGGCGGAGCGGTAACTGAAGCCAGCGTAATCCTTGCTGCATTAAACAAAACAGCGCTATCGGTTACATGTAGCCGGGTAAGCGGACTTGTAGTACCGATCCCTGTATTTCCATTAAGCAATACTGTCAACGCATTCATCCTGGCATTATCCGCTATTCCATTTCCAATTTCAAATACGCGATTAGTATTGCTGGTATCATTGTATTGACCTAATGCAACTGAATAATGAGACATCGATTTTGTATACAATCCCAGCGCTACGGAAGCTTCCCCTTTAGCAATTGATAATAATCCTGCACTCAGTGAATTATTGCCGGTTGCTTTTGATAAAGTCCCAAAGGAAACAGATTGTTCTCCGGAGGCGGTAGTGGTAGAACCGAATGCAGAAGAAGATTGACCCGAAGCAATCGTGCTTACACCGGTTACCGTAGAATAAGGTCCGGATGCCAGTGTATTATATCCGAATGAAGTACTGTATAAACCGGTTGCGCTGGTTTGCTGTCCCGCTGCAAAGGAAACTAATCCGGAAGCTTTTGTATTTGCACCGGTTGCAAATGAAATGCTGCCGATACTATCTTTATCCCAGTTAACACCACTTACTACGCCCACACGGAACGCGGCTTTCTGCGGGTACCACATCATTCTTCTTCCAATGCCCTCGGCTGGTGGAGGAGTAGGTATACCACCAGGTATAACTCCATCCGCGGAAAATAATACGCTGCTATCGGTTACATGTAATCTTGCTTTAGGTAAGGTGGTGCCAATACCTACATTTTGTGAAATTCCGCTTGCTATAAAAAGAAAAATGATAGTTGTTGTGAGGAAGTAGTGGCGGTTCATGTTGTGCTGGTTTGTATAGTAAATGTAATTGTCATACTCCTGGTAATGCCTACCGGAAAAACATGATTTTTATACTGATAATGGAGTCGGAAGAATGGTATGAACGGAAACGCAGATACTACCAGAAGTCTTGAGTTTGTCCGATGATTACTCCCTGCGACATAAGAAATTTATCGGTTTTTCCCACCATTACTACTTTAGGGTTTGTAAGTAATCCGTTGGGAACGGCATACTGAACCTTGAAACTTCCATAGGTGGGATGTACCCTGCCGAATTGATCTTTAAATTCGAGCTGTAATGAAACGGATTCTATTTTCCACGCATCGAGGCTGAAATTTGGCATATAATAAATAGTGAAGCTAAGCCCCTTGGCCTGGAGATTGGTGAGCGTGAATGCATCTGCCGTTGTACTTTCATATTTCGCTAAGGGAAATTCAAACAGCGAGTTAATCTTTATTTCACTTTTATAATCGTTGTTTTGGGGATAAAAGAGTTGACGACCTTTCCCCCAGATTCCATCATTTTCTCCAACGGAAACAAATACTTTAGAGGGTTGTTCCTTATTGTCGTTGCCGGTTTTTACAGTAACTCTGGCAGCGGTGATCGTATATACAGATTCAGGAGCTACTGGAGCCGGCACTAACTTTGCCGCTACTGTCTTATTTTTTACGGGAACAGTTTTTGAAACTTGTGCCAGGGCAAATGCGGAAATAAAACTGGTTGCCATAACAAAGACGATTATCTTTTTCATATACTACTTTTAATATTAGTTAAGTAAATATGGGAAGAGATAAAATAGGTTTCAATACCGGAAAAGCAGGATATTTTCAAGCAATAGATAAAACGTAAGGGCGGTTATTCGGGAGAAAATGCGGAAATTCTTATCCTTTTTGCAAAAATTTTTCAACCAGTTTTTCCAGTCGTTCAATCCGCTGCTGATCCTCTTTTCTTTGTTGTTGCTGCTCCTTCAATGCTTCTATCAATAAGGGAACAAGTTTGGCATAATCCACCGATTTGTATCCATCTGTATTGGTACTTACTACTTCGGGAATAATTTTTTCTACTTCCTGCGCGATAAGCCCCATTTGTGTTCCTTCGGTGAATTGCATGCCAGGAAATTCTTCCTTTCGCATTTCATATTTCACACCTCGTAACTGTATCACTTTATCGAGCGAGTGATTAATAGTATAGATATTTTTTTTGTAGCGGGCATCGGAATTATAGATGGTGCCATTCACGTTTAATTGTCCTTGAACAACCATTGCTACAGCACCGGAAGCTGGTACATAGGCACGGGAGATAAATCCTAATCCGTAATCATCATAGCCAAAAGAGACACGGGCGTTAATATTATCAGAATACAAGCGGAAATCATTCCCCGATACCGACATACCCACATCACCGGTGCCCCCCGGATAAAGTGTGATTTTCTTTTCCAGGGAAGGACTGAATGCCAACTGCGCGTTGGGATTATTATTATTGATACCAACTCTTCCATTGCTGGTATTATAAATAAAACCCCATTGGGTAGGTCCGCCATAGAATCCAATATTGGTGCTGTTTTGTGTTCCAATTAATCCCAGTAATGCCGAATTGGTTGGATTGTTGAGCCAGATACCTGGTCCGTTATTAATATCGGCTGTTCCATTACGAAGGATCATACGGCCATTCAACTGCATCCCATCTGCTCCGGTATTGATGATGCGGGCCCGTTCCGTAAAAAAATTACTATGTCCATAACCAAAAGCAATATTTGCAGCCGGAGCATCTGTATAGAGTTGCATCAACGCGCTTTGAATACCCATGCCATAATGCTCAATATAACCATCTCCATAAAGCAATACTTTATTTCCAACTGATGAAGCAAATGTTAGTGGAATAACCGGTTGTGACATACCTAGACCGAGATTGCCATCTACAACAGTATTACCACTTACTTGTAATCTTTGCGCTGGACTGGAATTACCAATACCTACATTGCCATTGCTTCTGTAAATATTAGTTCCACTGAGCTGCCATTGTGTAGGACTAACCTGAATTCCAGCGCCAGTACTAACCATTCCATTGCTTTTGTCAAGATCAAAAACGCAAAGACGGTTATTATTATAAGAAGCAACATAGGCGTAACCCCCAATAGCAAATATATCGGCAGGATAATCCAGGTTGGTAGTGGAACTTCCTTTCAGTATGAGTGAAGCAGGATTGCTGATATCAAAAATACTGATACTATTCTGCGATGGGCTGTTTACAAAAGCGATATTCCCTGTAATGGATATACTGGTAGGATTTGCAAAAAGCCCAAAGGTGAATCCAATAGGACTTATTGCATCCGGATTACTGATATTAAATACACATACGCGATTATTTGTCCTTGAGGCTACAAAAGCATAGTCGCCTTTAATTGCAACCGATTCCGGACCCGATAAATAAGTAGTAGTAAATGCTTTGGCAACAATCACATTGGGATTACTGATATCAAATATGCAAAGGCGATTGTTACTTGAAGAAGTTACATAAGCGTAAGACCCCTGTACAAAAACATCGGTTGTTAAACCGAGATTGGTAATAATTGAACCCTTGGCAACAATATTATTTGGATCACTGATATCAAAAATCGCCAGGTTTCTACTAAGATCAGAAACAACATAAGCATAGTTCCCTTGCACATATAAAGCGGTTGGTACACGCATATTAGCGGAAGTAAATGCCTTGGGCACCAGGTTAGCCGGGTTTGTAGCATCGAAAATGCAGAGTCGGTCGTTGCCTTCGCAAACTACGTATACATAATTGCCCTGGGCAAAAACATCTACTGGCATATCCATATTGTCAACGGTGCTTGTCAAGTACTTTAAACTATCGGGATTGCTGATGTTGTAGGCAGAGAAACCATTTACTCTGGAAGTAACATAGGCATAATTTCCGTTTACATGTACTGCATTCAATCCAGTACCTAAAGCAACAGTGGTTCCCCGGGCAAGCGGGGCCTGCTGACCAATAGAATCCGTAGTGCCGGGAATCCATTTACCCTTCTGAATATAATCCTTGATGGCCTTTTCAGTTGGCACCACGCTATGACTGTTGGAAGTAAATAAACTATCGGTACTAAATTTATTAATAGGTACACCATTTAGAAGACGGAAATCTCCCTCTACATGCAATTTAGCTTGTGGGTTAGTAGTTCCAATGCCGACATTGCCAGTTTGCGCATTTGTACCAGCAAAGAAAAATAACAGCCAGCTTGTAATAAGTAGTTTTGTTTTCATATCGGGCAGTTGATTTAATCTGGGTTTAGTAAATGAAGATTCTTTGAAAAATTTTCTACAGGTCCCTTGAAGGATTTATCGCTGAATGCAAACACTACACAGGCTGTTGTTTTATTATGGCGGAACGAATTCAGCATGATTACCGATTTCTTTTTCTTATGATAAAAGTTTCCGATACCTAATGTAGAGGCCCATCCATCCCACAATTGTTCAGTGAGTATTCGTTGTGGCTTTTTATCGGCCTTTGTCATCCGCTTTACCACCTGCTCGTTCCATTGGTTGCTGATATCTTTGAGTATGTTTTCCTGGGCGGGCTGACTTTTATATAAGGTAATCTGGCAGAAACTTCCGTCTTTATTAGTAAGATTGAATTGAATCCGGGATGGCAGCTCACTTTTGATAAAGAACTCAGGTGTTTGATAGGTGAATACATCGAAGCTGTCGGTTTGTGCAATCAAACCATAACAGCAGAGCAGCAAATAAAATCCGAGCAGAATTCCCCGTTTCATAAAATGGACTATTATGCTGTAATATGTTTCTTATTCAGGGTACAGGTTATCCCGGAAAAACATGATTTATGAGATTAAAGACAGGTATCCCGACTCCAAACGAGCGTTACCCGGCAACCACCGCGCAAGGCGGGAAGAATATTCCATTGATAGCCTATCAGTGTATGTACTCCCAGGGTTTTTGCTTTCCAGAATCGTATTGATTTTTGCGCATTGATCTGGGAAACGGGTATTTGAACAGTTGCCGAAGGTTTATTTTCTGAGGCGATCAAAGAATGATTCAGTATCTCGATTATAGTCTCTTTATTATCAGGAGCAGGTATTCCAATCTGTTTCCACCAGCTAACTTTTCGGCCATTGAACTGACCGAAAGAAAACTGGAATTCTATCTTATCGGAAGCAACAACATTGTATTCAACTTTGAAATCTACCCGGTCGCAATCATCTCCCGTTTTTAATGTGCCGGTAGCGGATGGGGGAGTTGGAGGAAATGGATAAACCAAGGCGGCATATTGCTTATCGGTATTGGAGAAATCGCTATTCCAATCAACGCTGCTGCCATTGGTGGTTAAGTCTGCTGGTATTGGATAGTGCATGATAGATAAGCGGTCGTATAAGGAATAGTTGGTCTGAGTGGTTGCGTATTTCGTAAAAATATTCAGGTCAACACTGGCACGGTCCCAATTATTAGGAGCCTGTGCATAGAAGGCATAAACTTTTTCCTTATCCCATGGAATGGTTGTTCCAGGGGATTGATGTTCGTGAATAAATCCCAATACATGCCCAAACTCATGCAGTATCACCCGGCGGATAGCGCTTTCGTTTGTTTCGCCGGCAAGCCATCCAAAATTCATTGTAGTTACATTGTATGAAATGGGCAATACATCGCGTCCGAGCATTGAATAAGAACCACCTGGTTGAAAACCAACGCGGATAACAGCAGTGGTAATATCCCTGACGAATTCAAATTTTATGTTGGCGATTCTTTCCCATTCCTTGCAATAGTATTTTACTTTATCGATCAGATTGATACTGCCCCCGGTAATATTGAAACCAACCCGGATTGTTTCACCCGGCTCCCACATTTTATTGGTAACAGCTGCCAACGGTTGACGTTGAAAGGCAACTTTGCTGATATTACCATCCGCGTCAATCTTATAAATCGTATATGAGTTGGAAGCGGCTCTTGGAGGAAGTGGGCTTGAAGGCGGAGCAATATCCATACAGGCCCGGGTATTGCTGAAATTATAAGTGTTTGTTGCAAGCGTATTTAACTTGACTGGTTTGGTGGATTTGCTAACTACAGTTTTAATTTGAGAAAAGCAATAAGAATAAAGCAAATAAAAAATGAAGACCAGTATTGTTTTTTTCATTGTCTGTTGTGTTATTTTTTTTTTAACATAGTGGTGCATAATCTTTGTAAACTTATTTTTACACAATCAGGGAATCTATACCGGAAAAACGGGATTTTGTAGGGGGAAGGCTCCTCCTGAATGCTAAAAGAATCGGTCATTCATGAATTGGCAAGAAGCGCATCTGCCTTTTATGTATAAAAAAAGAGTGTACCAGTAGTTGATACACTCTTACGGAAACATTTTATTAATACCTGAATTACTCTTTGATGAATTGATACGTTTTAGTTTCTGTTTTATAAATTACTTTAAGAATATAGGATCCGCTGGTTAATTTCGTTACAGGCACACTATAGACCTGTACCATACTATTTATTGTTTTTCTTACAACCAGGCTGCCTGCCGTATTATAAACTTCAACGGCGTTAACAAATACATCCTTTGTCTCTACCACATTTAATACATCTTTAACCGGGTTAGGAGCAATCAATGTTTTCAAAATATGATCGCTCTTCAATACAGTAATTATGGGCGAATACTTATAAGCTCCATCGAGGTCAATTTGTTTGATCCGGTAATAATTAAAACCATTTATGGGTTGCAAATGGGTAAAGCTATAATTGCGGATCGTAGTACTGTTTCCTGCCGCGGCTATTTCTCCCAGTTTTGTGAAGGACCTGCCGTCTTTGCTGAATTCTATTTCAAATTTTTGGGTATTGGTTTCCTGTGCGGTGGCCCAGCTTACAATGGTTTTGTTAACGGCTAATTGCGCTTTTACAAACATCCAGGTAACCGGAACAGAAGAGGCGGCGGTAAACGGAACTACACTGGTAATACTCCATGGGTTTTGTTTACTTCGGATATATAAATAATGATCTCCCAAACTAAGGCTGCCGGATAAATTGATATTTACCGAGTAATTACTGATATCTCCACTATTTCCGGGTACTGTGAGAGCGGTTGCATTCCCGAATCCTGGATCTGTATCAATAAAGTATTCCATATTGCCAACAGCCGGAGCAGCGGCGGGAGCAAACGGATAAGGCATGATAGCAGAATTATCAAATACACTGAAATTAGTAAGGCTCCATTTGCCATTCGCGTCTTTGCCACGAATGTATAAACGATGGACAGCTGAGGGCAAACCGGTAACATTAATATTGACATTCAGGTTGGCAATATTCGTATAAGGAGTAATGGGAATTTGGGTACAGTTGCCAGGGCCTAAATCATTATTATCAAAAAAATATTCAAGCTGTACAATATTTGTAACCGGAGGTGGAGCATTTGGATAAACGATCGCGCTGAAATTATCAAATGCTGATTGATGCGTTAAACTCCATTTCCCATTGGCGTCCCTGCTTCGGATATAAAACCGGTGAAAGCCCGTGGTAACCCCGGTTAAACTGATGCTTCCAATAAAATTACTTATATCGGTGGAAGAAGTGTATCCTGTCAATGGAGTGCCGCTTCCGAAATTTTGATTATTGTCGATAAAATATTCCATTGCAGTAATGTTGACAGGAGCAGCGGGCGCCGTTGCATAAACCGGTACGTTGTAATTGTCAAAAAAAGCATTACCGGGGAAACTCCATTTCCCATTGGCATCTTTTGTTTGGATATAAATGCGATGAAATCCACTGGGAACACCGGATAGACTCACCGTTCCGTTAAAATTTATGATGTTGGTGGAAGAACTAAACCCAGTTAATGAGGTACCACTGCCAAACTGTGGGTTAACATCAATAAAATATTCAATATTGGTGATTGCGCCGGCCGCGGGTGGGGCAGTTGGATAAGGTGTTTGTGTGAATGCCGGATAGCAAAGCAAACAACTCACTATTATTATCAGATATTTTTTCATTTGAACGTTTTTACCACAAGGTTGTGATGGCACTTTGTAGCTTTACTGTAAATTGAAAATACTCCGCACAGGTGATACACAACGATGCTGATTGAAAAACCTAAATTCCCATCGGTAAGCAATTAATTATTGCTTTTGGTACTGATAGTGATGGGCATAGTGGTTGCATTACTGGGCACACTGCCTGGCACCGTTAATAAATAAATAGTAGGTATCGCTGGAATGCCGCTCAATCTGTATGGATCGGCTGTACCAAATGCTCCGCAATCGGGAGTAATACCTCCAATAGTTTCTCCGGCAGCAAGTGCAGGACTACCCACTTGTAACCGCCATTGGCCATCGGTACTGTTTCCGCTGAGCCCTTGGAATAAAACGGCGTCCGACTGGTTATTCAAATTTCCATTACCAGCAGGCAAATTGTTACCGGTAGAAATATTATTCCTTATGGTGACATTAACAGTATTTAAGCCTGAACCGGTGATAATGTTGTTTGAAAAATAGGCGCTGTACAAATCAATGGTAGTTCTGAAGACATTATTCCGGATGAGATTGTTCAGGTTTCCAGTATGATTCATATAGATGCCAGCGGTGAAGATATTATTGGTGACTTCCCAGTTTTGTAATACAAATGTGGAAAGATTGATATCACTGATATAATTTTTATTTATTTTCCAGCCTGCCATATTGGTATTGGCTGTTAGGCTATAGTATTGTGTTATTGAGTTTAGATTGCAGCGGGTAATAGTAATATTATCTGTTGCGGATCCCAGATTAGAGCCCACAGCGAACACAAAACTATTTAAACCCATTATGGTTGACCCCGAGCTGGTTGAGTCAAATAAAATATAGCTGCCGCCGAAGTTACTTGAGTTAGGATTTGCCTGTAAGCCGGTATTCCCATTTGTGCCGCTTAAAAAATAGCCTGTTCCAATAATAACCAGCCTCTTATTAATTGTAAATCCGGCATAGTTTGTGGCACTGCCTTCAATATATAAGGTATCGTCGTTTAGCACGCTTACACTGGAAAGCGCCAACTGGCAGGTAGCGAAATCGGCGGATACGCCGGGTGTATTGTTAATGCGCCATACTTTGGCATTGGAATGAAGACCGAGGATAAGTACCGATGCGAGTAAGAATAATTGTTTCATAAAAGTTAATTTGAAACATAAAGGTTCTTATTTAGGCACTAATCCTTATCCCCTAAAAAAGGGATTTTATTTTAAAACATAAAGAATTTCCTGATTAACCTTCAATTTCCGCACTTGCTATCAGATAAACAGTAATAACATGAATACGCCGGTACCTTTAAAAATCATGTAAAAGGGGGAAGCGGAGTTCGGGCGGTTTCTGTTTTATTTGTAAACTGCCAACGAATAGTTATTTTAAAGTATGAGAAGAATGAAGCTTTTGATTATAGCAATTGTATTTTTTTCCGGGACGAAGGCGCAACTGGCAAAAAAAGACAGCCTGTTGAGGTTACTGACCACGGCTACGGAAGATACTACCCGAGTAATTTTATATAATACGATTGGTGATTTGTACGAATATAGTATTACCGACAGCGCCAAACTATATTTTCGCAAGGCAATGGATCTTGCCACTAAACAAAATTATACGCAAGGCATCCTGAAGTCGGGGCGTAATATCATCGGTGCATGTTTGATAGCCAATCAATTTGACTCCGCTCTTTTCTATAGTAAAATTAATTTGGAGGAAGCGCAAAAATCGAAAGATTCATTGGCGATTGGCATTGCACTTTTTAATCTAGGAACCTCCTATCGTTTTTTATCCGATTTGGAATCTGCTGTAAAGTATAACCTCGAAGGTGCCCGTATATTGGAAGCAATTGGTCAGAAGAATATTGCCGCGCAGATGAATGATGGTTTGCAGGTTCTCTATATGACGATGGGACAATATGATAAAGCGATTCGTTATGGTGAAAAATCGGTGCAGCAAGCCAGGGAATTAAAAAACGATGAGTTTCTGTCCATATCACTCAACAATCTTGCTTTAAGTTATATGGAGATTGATAGTCTCACGGATAAGGCGAAAAAAGTGCTGGAAGAATCCATCCTGGCATCGGAAGCTGTAGAGAACTTCAGCGCCATGAGTGCCGCGTACAATAACTTATCGGGCATTGCAATAAACCAGGAAAAATATGAACTGGCCGCTGAATATGCACGAAAGGCGTTGAAATTTAATGAGCAATTGAATTCTGATGAGACAAAGGCGATTTCTCTCCGCTCGCTTTCCATCTACTATCTCCATAAAAAAGATTTTGCAGCTGCAAAGTTTTATGCCGACAGTTCTTTGCGACTTACTGAACGAACCAATAGTTTGGCGGAGAAAGGTCAGAATCTGAGGGTACAGACAATAATAGCCTATGCCTCGGGTGATCTCATTGGAGGAGGGCGTTATTTCCGATTATCGGAGAAAATATTTTCAAAGATTTTCAACGAATCGCTGCTGGAAAAGGAGGCGGGTATGCGGATCCGTTTCGAAACAGAGAAAAAAGAATTACAGATAACTCAGCTCGAAACGGAAAAGAAAGTGCAGCAGTTGACAATCAGTAAGAAGAATACACTAAACTATATTTTAATTGGTGGCGCTTTCGCGATGGCCATCATATTCCTGTTAGCTTACCGGGGTTATCAACAAAAACAACGTCTTCAATTGCAACGTATCAGTGAATTGGAAACCGAAAAAAAACTAGCCGCTACAGAAGCGGTATTGAAAGGAGAAGAACAGGAAAGAACCCGCCTGGCAAAGGACCTCCATGATGGATTAGGAGGAATGTTGTCGGGCATTAAATACTCCCTTAATACTATGAAAGGAAATCTGATCATGACGCCTGATAATGCACAGGCGTTCGAACGCAGCATGGATATGCTGGACAGTTCTATCAAGGAAATGCGCCGGGTAGCACATAATATGATGCCGGAAGCATTGGTTAAATTTGGATTGGATACAGCGCTAAAGGATTTCTGCAATGATATTAACCAGAGTGGGGCGCTGAAAGTAAATTACCAATCCTTCGGTCTATCTGGGGCTGAACCTGATCAAACTGTTTCGATCACGATCTACCGGATTATACAGGAACTAATTAATAATACCATTAAGCATGCTGCGGCCACATCGGCGATTGTTCAATTGACTAAAAACGATGATCAGTTATCGGTGACGGTGGAGGATAATGGAAAAGGTTTTGATACAGCGATACTAACCTCGGCAAGAGGAATCGGATGGAGTAATGTTCAAAACCGGGTGGAATTTTTGAAAGGTAAATTGGATGTGAGTTCCTCTCCCAGCAAAGGAACTTCTGTACATATCGAATTCGAAACATGAATAAAGCATCGCTTTTATTATTGTTGACCTGTGGTTTTTATTTCACGGGTACTACTCAATCCAGGTCAACGGATAGTTTATTGAAGAGTATCATTGCTATGCCAGATGATACTGCTAAAGTAAATAGACTCAACGAGCTTGGAATTAAGGTTCAGTTTGCGGAACCTATAATCGCCAATTCGGTGAGCGATAAAGCTATTATTATCGCCAAACGATTGAATTATGAGTATGGGTTGTCGCTGGCTTATGCTATGAAAGCAAACTTACTTTTTTATCAGATGAAGTTGGATAGCGCGAAAATACTTATTGATAAAGCATATGCATTGGTGATTAATAAGAAAGATATTCGTTCCCTGGCCCAAACCGGGTTGTTGATTAACCGATACGCAGGTATCTACCAGATAAATCAGAAGTATGATTCGGCGGTATCGAAATACCTGGAGGCTGTTGCTATTTTTACTGAACTAAAAGACGAACAAAAACTTATCTATTCATTTTATAACCTGGCGGGGATTTATAATTTTTTGGAAGATGGGGAAAAAGCAATTTTTTATGCCCGGGAGACTCGCAGGGTCGGAGCCAACTCAAAAGACCCGGAATTTGCGATTCGAACGTTAATTGCATTGGGAGATGCATTTGTCAGCATAAAAGAATATGATAGTGTGCTTCAAATTGGAAAAATCGGATTGAAGATGGCTGAGGAGCAGAACATGCCCTTTGCACATGCTAAGTTTCATTTGCTGTTGGGAATATACTATACGCAAAAAGGAAATCTCTACGATACTGCCATAAATCATTTAAGAGTGGCGCTTGAATCGTTCCGGGCGATTGAAACAAAATATGATGTG
Organism: Chitinophagaceae bacterium; assembly: GCA_965279015.1. Taxonomy (GTDB): domain Bacteria; phylum Bacteroidota; class Bacteroidia; order Chitinophagales; family Chitinophagaceae; genus Endoryza. The sequence goes on along the minus strand of OZ257130.1, from coordinate 4,864,931 downwards.
GCAATAGTGTTGCAACAGATGGGCAATGCTTATTTGAGAAAGAAAGATTATGACAGTGCTGTAAACTATGCAAAGCAGGCAGCCACTCTTAGTAAAGAGCTCGCGCTCGACCAGGTATTAAAATTAAGCCTGGTGGATCTTGTGGAAGCGGAAGAAAAACTCGGGAATATCAGCGAAAGTTATCAGTATCTTAAAGAATTTGTGGCTGTAAACGATACCGTTTCCGCAAGGAATAATCGTAAGATTGCAAATGATCTCGAGGTAAAGTACCAGACACAGAAAAAAGAATTGCAACTGTTATCGCAGGAAAAAACTATACGTCAAAAAAATTTATTGAACTATTTGCTTGCAGGCGGCGTACTGAGTATTATACTCATCTTTTTTCTTTCTTATAGAACCTATCATCAAAAACAGAAACTTCAGCAACAAAAAATCACGGAACTTGAAACGGAGAAAAAATTGGCTGCCACGGAAGCAGTATTAAAAGGGGAGGAAAAAGAGCGAACCCGGTTGGCGAGGGATCTTCATGATGGATTGGGTGGAATGTTGTCCGGTATCAAGTACTCCTTTCAAAATATGAAAGGTAACCTGGTGATGAGCCCCGAGCATCATCGGTCATTTGAGCGTGGATTGGATATGCTGGATACATCCATTAAAGAAATGAGACGGGTGGCTCACAACCTGATGCCGGAAGCATTGGTTAAATTCGGATTGGATACCGCCCTCAAAGATTTTTGTAATGATATTAACCAAAGCGGGGTGTTGAAAGTTAATTACCAGTCAATCGGGTTGGAGAATGCTTCAATCGACCAAACGAAGGCGATAACCATTTACCGGATTGTACAAGAACTTATTAATAATACCATTAAACACGCCGGTGCGAATTCGGCAATCGTTCAGGTTACAAAAAACAACAATCAAATAGCGGTAACTGTAGAGGATAATGGGAAAGGGTTTGATACTTCAATTTTAAGGATTCCGACAGGGATCGGGTGGAACAATATTCAAAGCAGGGTAGAGTTTCTCAAAGGAAAGTTGGATATTCAATCCATCGCAGGGGAGGGCACCTCGGTTCAAATTGAATTCGATTGTTGAGGAAAAAATTTTTTGTCAGAGTTTCTGGGTTATATTTATTTATGCCAGGCGTTAAAGGCTATGATGATTTTATCTATACGATATAAGACTGTTTATTATTGGCTGTTTTTTGTAATTCTATACCCTGGACATATTTTTTCTCAACAATCCAACCTAGAACCTGCTTCTGCGCGGGACTCGGTTAAGATTGCGGAACTCACTGCGCAAGCCGATTTATTTGTTTCCACGCAACCCGATTCAGCGCTTTATTATTACAAACAGGCTGATTCCATTTCCCGGTTTGCCGGTAATCAAAAGTTTTTCCTGGATATTTATAGTCTCTACTCATGGGTATTAAATAATCAGAATCGCTTTGGTGAATCGCTGGAACTTGGTAAACGGGCACTTACTATTTCTCAACATTTAAACAACAAATTAGAAATTGCCCACGCATACACCTCAATTGGTTTGGTGTATATTAATATGTCTTTTTTCCAGCTCGCCCTGGAAAACTATTTTAAAGCAATGGATATTTATCAGGCACTGAATGATGAAAAGTCCATCTGCAAACTTTACAGTAGAATCAGCGGTTGTTATTATCCACTTAAGCTTTATAAGAAATCTTTTGAATACGAGGAAAAGTCGTTGAACTGTTTGCTGGCTTCAAAAGATACTCCCAGGATCCGGAACGCCTATTTCAATGCCGGACTTAATTTAAAGGAAATGGAAGAGTATGATGAAGCTTTTTCATACTATCAAGGGGCAATTGAACTTAACAAAATTCAGGAAGATAAAATACTGGATTGCCGCTTAAAATATGCACTGGCGGCACTCATGAATGCGCAGGGTAATTACCAACAGGCAATTGAATATGCGAAGAAAGGAATTGAAGTTTCAAAGACAATGAATTTTGAAAGCGGCGTTGCTGTGAACATGGCTGAAATGGGAAGAGCCTATATGAAGCTTGGAAAATTCCGGGAGGCAAGAGATCTTCTGAAACAGTCGGTGGATCTTGCTGTAAAAAATAATCTTGGTGAGGAACTTCAACTTGCATTAGACCCGATTCGTTTCGTTGAAGCTGCACTTGGTAATTTCAGTGCTTCTGAAGAATATGATAAGTTATTCCGTAAACTCAACGACTCCATTTTTAACCTGCAATCATCGAACAATCTCCAGGAATTGGAATCAAAATACCAGGCCGATAAAAAAGAGAATGAAATTACCCGGCTCCAAAGCGAGAAAAAAGTACAGGATCTGTCGCTCCAAAAAAAGAATATAATAAATATCATATTGGTAGGAAGCGCACTTACTCTTTTGGTTATATCCCTGCTTGCTTACAGGAACTTCCGGCAAAAACAAATATTGCAACAGCAACGAATAACAGAACTGGAAACAGAAAAAAAATTGATGGCGGCGGAAGCCGTATTAAAGGGAGAGGAGCAGGAAAGAACAAGGATAGCGAAAGATTTGCACGATGGGCTAGGCGGAATGTTGTCGGGGATCAAATATGTTTTCCAGAATATGAAGGGGAACCTTATTATGACACCGGAAAATCATCGATCCTTCGAACGGGGGATGGATATGCTGGATACATCTATTAAGGAAATGCGACGCGTGGCCCACAATATGATGCCTGAAGCATTGGTGAAATTTGGATTGGATACCGCGTTAAAAGATTTTTGTAATGACATCAATCAAAGCGGTGCCTTGAAAATAACCTACCAGTCGCTTGGTATGGACAATAGTTCCCTTGGACACACTACATCTATTACTATTTACCGCATTGTTCAGGAACTTATCAATAATACCATTAAACATTCCGCTGCTAAATCCGCAATTGTTCAGTTAACCAATAACGAGGGCCGTTTTTTGATCACCGTAGAGGATGATGGGAAAGGGTTCGATACCGCTATTCTGAACGCTTCAAAAGGTATTGGATGGAGCAATATCCGGCATCGGGTTGAATTTCTGAAAGCGAAACTGGATGTTCAATCCGGAGCGGGTAAAGGCACTTCTGTTCATATAGAAATTGACAATAGGGAGTAAATGAACTAGGGTAATCATTTTGTTATACTAATAAATGGTAATTTGTAATAGCCCTAACCAAATAATACTTATGCGATCAATACTTGCCGGTTTTAGTTTACTGGTTTTAATAATGTTGAATAGCCAGAGACTGATGGCTCAGAAAGAATTCCTTGATAGTTTGCGCAAGCAGATTAAGGTTGAAAAAAACGATACGGAGAAAGTGCGACTGCTGGTGCAATTGGGAAACAGGGTTCGCCTTTCCGATACCGTAGAAAGTTGGAACAATCAAAAACAGATTGAAAAAATAGCAACGGAATCTGGCAAGGAGTTTTTCAGGGGACAGGCTTATTTTCTGGCTGCCACTATTTACCTCGCCAACCAACCGGTGCTCGCGATAGGTAATTACGAAAAGGCGATAAAAATATTTTCCAAATACCCCGGTAACCGCCGGGCAATGATCTCCCTTGGTTCCTGTTATATCAACCTGGGACTTGTACATAATAGCAGTAATGATTACGAAACAGCAGTTTATTATTATCTTAAAGCGGAAGATGCTTATCTGAAAGTTGATCCCCGGCACAGCGATCTTTCGATCCTTTACAGCAATATCTCCATTACATACGGAACAATTAATAAATTCGAAGATGGAATTTATTACAGTAAGAAAGGATTGGATTGGGCCAGGAAAGGGAATGATAAAAATAGTCTCATGGTAGCCTATTATGGATACGGCGGCAACCTGGTCAACGCAAAAAAGGGAGATAGCGGACTGGCTTATCTCGATACGGCAAAAATGCTGGCAACAGAAATCAATGATCCCAACTATGTGTATTCTGCCGACTTTATGAAAGCCATGTATTATTATAACTCCAAGCAATACCGGAAGGCAATTGAATATTATAGCCGCTTGCTGGAATTCTGCCGTACGTATAACTATGCGCCGGGTATGGGAAACAACTATCTCAATCTGGCAGCCTGCGAAGCGGAATTAAAAATGCCCAGGGAAGCAGCGAAGCATCTTGATTCATCCGCTAAAATTTTTGATTATGTTGCCTATGATGTTAGCAAACAAATGTACTTCGAGAACTATGCGGAAGTGTACAGGCAACTTGGGCAATTTGATAAGGCTTTTGCCTATAAAGATTCAGTAGGTGTTATTAAAGATTCTATTTACAGAGCCGATAATATTAAGCAAATTGAGTTCCGGCAGGCAAGGTATAATTTTGAAAAACAACAGAATGATATCAGACGACTGGAAGATGAAAAAGAAATTCAACGATTGGCGCTAAGGCAAAAAAGTATTTTCAATTACTTGCTTATAGGGGGAGCGATAATCCTGCTGATCATCTTTCTTCTTTCTTTTCGCAACTATCAACAGAATAAAAAACTGCATCGGCAGCAAATCGCTGAGCTGGAAACGGAAAAGAAATTAGCTGCTACCGAAGCGGTATTAAAAGGAGAAGAGCAGGAAAGAAGCCGGCTCGCTAAGGATTTGCACGATGGATTAGGAGGAATGTTGTCGGGTATAAAGTATTCGCTGAATACCATGAAAGGAAACCTGGTGATGACACCTGAAAATAAACTTTCCTTCGAGCGAAGTGTGGAAATGCTGGACGGATCCATCAGGGAAATGAGGCGTGTAGCACACAATATGATGCCGGAAGCCCTGGTTAAATTTGGATTAGATGTAGCATTGAAAGACTTTTGTACTGATATTAATCAAAGTGGCGCTTTGAATGTTAAATACCAATCTATAGGAGTCGAGGGAGTTGGCATTGACCAAACCTTGGCAATTACTATTTACCGTATCGTTCAGGAATTGATTAATAATACCATCAAACACGCGGGTGCAAGCTCCGCCATTGTCCAGGTTTCGAAGAATGGAGATCAAATATCAGTAACCGTGGAGGATGATGGTAAAGGATTTGATCCGGCAATTTTAAATCAATCAAAAGGAATAGGATGGAGTAATATTCAGAATCGTATTGAATTTTTGAAAGGATCTATGGATGTTAAATCGGCACCCGGCGAAGGTGTTTCTGTTCACATCGAATTAATTGTTTAATATGGCAACTAAAGTTTTTATTGTAGACGATCATTACATGGTCATTGAGGGAATCCGTTCTTTGTTGCAAAATGAAAAGGGCATCGAGTGGGTGGGACATGCTTCCAATGCCGCTTCCTGTCTCGCTTTCCTGCAGAAACAATTGCCGGATGTTATACTTATGGACATTAATCTCCCGGATAAAAGCGGTATTGATTTGTGTAAAGAAGTAATTGGAAAGTATCCATCGGTATTTATTATTGGACTCAGTACATTTAACCAACAGAGTTTTATACAGAAGATGATGGATAATGGTGCTTCGGGTTATGTATTGAAAAACGCTACGCAGGAAGAGTTAATGGAGGCTGTTGAGGCAGTAATGAAGGGAAAAACTTATTTAAGCGAAGAAGCCTCCCAGGTGCTGCGTAAGAATGCGGATGCAGATATTCCTGTTTTAACCCGTCGTGAAAAGGAAGTGCTGGAACTGATCGCGGATGGATTAACCAATAATGAAATCGCGCAAAAGCTATTTATCAGTGTAGCAACGGTGGATACACATCGTAAGAATTTGTTGGCAAAATTTGAAGCGAAGAATATTGCATCGTTGATAAAGGCGGCGATGCAGATGCAAATGTTATAAGTTTGAAGTTTGTAGTTTGTGGTTTGTAGTTGTCTGGGTGTAACAACCTTCTTGAATTAAAGCATGTTGATATTATAAAAGACTTTTAGAATTTCAACAACTACAAACCACAAACTATAAACTACAAACTCCCCTCAAAAATCTTCATAAAGCAAATACTTCTTCCGAAGTTTTTTAAACTCACTCAACGCTGGTTCCCAGCTTGCCCGGATTTCGGCCTCTGATTTTCCATCCCGTATTTGCTGCCACAACTCATTATTACCCGCGAGTTTATTAAAGAAGGATTCTTCCATCTTACCGGTTTTGGGAAGAATGAAAAATTTCTCTTTTTCAGGAAACAATTTATAGGCTTCCATCAACCATTTCAATTGTACCTTATTGTCTACTTTTCTGGAAACTTCTTCTGGCGTGCCACTGAGGTCCCAGCCATAACAAAGCTGTCCGTACAACTTTGAATTTTTGGCGCCTTCATTTGGATGGGGTGTAAAGGAATAGAGGTTATTGGGAAGAGAGGGGTGACCGAATACCTGGAATTGTTTATTGGTTCCTCTTCCTTCACTCAACACTGTTCCTTCAAAGAAACAAGTGGAGGGATAGAGATAGATGGATTGGATATTGGGAAGATTGGGAGAGGGACGATCGGGTAAGATGTATTTTGTTTTATGAGTGTAGTTCGAGCAGCTGATTATTTTCAGCTGGATGGATTCAATAGACGTTTTCAGGTCTTTAATTTTTTGGTCTGATAAAGGTTCTGATGATTTTTTATTTGAATCATCAACCAATTCATGTAAACTTTTTTTGACTTCCGGGATATTAAAAAATTCATTCCAAAGCATATTTGCATATTCTCCTATTGTCATACCATAAACGATTGGCACAGGTCTCATTCCTACAAATGACTTGTACTTCATATCTAGAACAGGTCCATCAACATAATGACCATTTGGATTGGGCCTGTCAAGTACAATCAACGGTTTTTTGAATTCAACGGCAGCTTCCATATAGCTTTCGAGGGACGAAATAAAAGTATAAAAACGAACTCCCACATCCTGTATATCAAAAACCAAGACATCTACTTCTTTAACATCTTCAGCAGCAGGTTTTCTTTTGCTTCCATACAATGAAACAACAGGGATACCGGTTTTCTCATCTACATAATTTGCTACTTTTTCCCCGGCATCGGCGGTACCACGGAATCCATGCTCGGGACCGAAGATGACCTTTATATCAATTCCTGATTTTCTTAATGTATCCACCAAATGTGTATTGCCAACCATTGAAGTTTGATTGGCAAAAATGCCCACTCGTTTTCCTTTTAGTAAGGGCAGGTACACGTCCAGGCGTTCAGCGCCGGGGAGAATTCTGGCGGGCTTTTTGTTTTGACCATCGACAAGAACAGCGAGCAACAAGCAAGTAATAAAAAGGGAAATTATTTTCATGTATTTGTTTTTCTTATCAATAAGATCGTGCAAATCAATTACCAAAGATGCCAAAAAAATTTTAATGGAAAATGTGAAACATTCCATTATTTTCGAAGCTGGATCAGGGGTTTAATAGTTAAATAGTTTAATGGTTTAAAGGTTTAACAGTTCTCTATACACAGAGTGTTGAAAGATTTAAATTGCTAGATAATTTTGGGTTATTTTTTTATGCCATGACCCCACAATATGCAACAACCCTTAAACCTTGAAACCCTTAAACTCTGAAACCATTAAACCCTTAAACTTCTTCAATAATTAATAAAACATCAAACATGCAACAAGTGAAAAGTGGTGACACCGTGAAAGTTCATTATCATGGAAAATTAACTGATGGAACAACATTCGATTCATCGGCCGGCCGCGAGCCGCTCGAATTTGAAGTGGGTAGTGGAATGGTGATCAAGGGATTTGATGATGGCGTAACAGGAATGAAAATTGGCGATAAAAAAACTATAAATATACCGGTAGATGAGGCGTATGGTCCAAAGCAGGAAGAAATGATGGTAGAATTTCCGATTGATCAGTTTCCCTCCGATTTGAAACCCGAAGTGGGAATGCCCTTAACCATGACCACTTCTCAAGGACAACCGGTTCAGGTTATAATTGCAGAAATAAAAACAGAATCCGTGATACTCGACGCCAATCATCCGCTAGCCGGGGAAGACTTGGTATTCGACCTGGAGTTGGTGGAAATTGTTGGCGCGAAGCCGTTGATAATAATGCCGTGAAGAGAAGCTGCGAGCTATGAGCTGTGAGCTTCGAGCTGGAGCAGGAAAAAGTAAAACACTTGTAAATACTTTATATTAAAAAGGTTTGTACATGAATTGTACGAACCTTTTATTTTATTTGAGGCTGCTCGTAGCTCGTGGCTTATAGCTCGCAGCTCGTGGCTCATAGCTCACAGCTTCTTCCTCAACCACCATCCCAGCCATATTCCACAGAGCCCCCACGATAATAAGACATCAACAAAATTTGTCATCGCTCCTGGAGTCTGGTACCACATATGATTGGCATAAGGGATAAATAAATAACCAACGATACCGATCAATACAGTACTGATTAATATACCTCCGAATTTCCGGTTGGGATTGGTTGCAAGAATCCAGCAAACGAACAGTACGGCTATAATATCGGTAATTAGTCCTCGAATAATAATACCCATCATTTTATCTCCAACGTCATACGACTTATGATAATTGATTACCGCCCAGGGTTTACCTTTCATGGCCTCCACCGTTTTTTCTATTTCTTCCATCGAAGCATCTTCACCCGAATGGGGCAGGATATACTGACCATCTTCGGAGAATTGACTACTTAAAAAGGTCATGATTGAATCCTGTCCGGGAGCTTTTTGATATTCTCTTGCGTGCAGGTTAAGTACGGTCCATGATAGTGTTTGCCAGAGAAAGACGAGAATTCCGCCAACCAGGGCGCCAATGACAAGTTTTTTCATAATCGTTGAGTTTTGGTTCTATAAAAGATAAGTAGAAATTTTGGATTTAGGATTTATGATTTTGGATTTCCCATCTTCATAGAGTCTCCAGAAATGTAGAAATCCCGAATCATAAATCTTAAATCATAAATCTCAATTCTTATCTTGCCGCCTCAAAATAGTTAAGGCATGTTTGATAATTATAGTTTCCGTGTAAAAGAACGATTACTACGTTATGTTCAAATCGATACACAAAGCGATCCGCAGTCGACCAGCTTTCCCTCAACCGAAAAACAAAAGGATTTGGGACGCTTGCTGGTAGAAGAATTACATCAGATCGGAATCAACGATGCAGTGATCGATGAATTTGGTTATGTATATGCTACTATTCCTTCGAATTCTGATAAAGCCATTCCGGTTATCTGTTTCTGCGCGCATATGGATACGGCTCCCGATTGCAGTGGTACCGGAGTAAAACCCATTGTGCATGAGAACTATGATGGCAGTGATATTGTTTTACCTGATGACAGTACTCAGATCATTTCTGTTGTAGAACATCCATATTTATCTGAACGGATCGGGGACGATATTATCACCGCATCCGGTTCTACCTTATTAGGTGCCGACGATAAAGCAGGAATTGCAGTAATTATGGATGGTGCTCACTTTTTAATGACTCATCCTGAAATAAAGCATGGAGTCATACGAATATTATTTACTCCTGATGAAGAAGTAGGCAGGGGAGTAAATAAGTTAGATCTTTCAAGGTTAGGCGCTACCGTAGCTTACACATTGGATGGGGGAGAACGAGGATCACTGGAAGACGAAAATTTTTCCGCGAACGGTATGACCATCACCTTTCATGGTATCAGCGCCCACCCGGGCACCGCAAAAGATAAAATGGTAAATGCAATCAAAGTGGCTTCTTTTTTTATTGATTCTTTACCGAAGGATGAATTATCACCTGAATCTACCGAGGATCGCTATGGGTTTGTTCATCCATTACATGTTGAAGGTGGTGTTGAGAAAGTAACACTACAATTTATTCTCCGTGATTTTTTTACGAATAAGTTACAGGCATATGAGTCATATATGAAAGATAAGATTGATGACGCGTTGGCCGCATTTCCCGGTGCTAGAGCAGAATATGAGGTGAAGGAACAATACCGGAACATGAAAGAAGTACTCGACCAGCATCCCGATATTGTTGCATTTGCTAAAGAAGCCATTGAACGTTCGGGTTGTGAGGTTCGCACGGCTGGCATTCGCGGTGGAACAGATGGCGCCCGTTTATCTTTTATGGGCCTGCCTTGCCCGAATATCTTTACGGGTGAAATGGCGCTTCATGGAAAACATGAATATGTGAGTGTGCAGGATATGCAAAAGGCTGTGGAGACCATTGTACATCTCGCGGTTATTTGGGAAGAAAGAACAATTTAATTTTTCCGGTTTCAGGAGCTATGTCGTATTCAATACTTCTGGTGTTCGCCAAATCCGCAAATACCAATAGATGGGAAAGCTAACCATGCCTACGAAAATGAATACGAGTATCCATACCAACCGTTCATCGCCCTTAAGAGATTGGTTATTGATGGCATGTACGAGAAAATAGACCATAACGGCAAGGGATAATAATCCCAATAAAACCATTGTTACAATCATTCCGGCCATATTGCCGAATCCAGCATAGAAGAAATCCTCAGGATCTTTCCCATGGACGGCAGTTTCATTGAAAAAATAAATGAAAAAAGATACCATGCTTACCAGGTAAACGACAAATAGTAGAAGGGGTAGTATGGAAAAAATGCCAATGAGTATTTTTTTATTCTTTGACATGATGGTGAGTTTATATAAATATACTTCTTTTAAAATATTGCTGAACCTCCGTTTTTATAGCCGGTACTTTTTTTTAGGTGGGATTTCCAAATCTGTTATCTTTAGAAAAATTACTGTTTTATGCAAGAAATACTGACTTCCTATTGGTGGGTCCTGCTGGTTGTTATTATCCTTTTTTTAGGGTTGAAAACAATCAACCAGGGGACCATCGGAGTGGTTACTGTTTTCGGAAAATACCGGCGCGTGCTAAAACCTGGTCTGCGCTTGTTGATCCCCTTTATCGAACAGATTTATAAGAAAATCAGCATCCAGAACCGTTCCGTAGAAATGGAGTTTCAGGCAGTTACAGCCGACCAGGCAAATGTATATTTTAAGAATATGCTTTTGTATTCGGTACAAAATGCCGATGAGGAAACGATAAAACGGGTGGCTTTTAAATTCATAGCTGAGCGCGACCTGATGCAGGCGCTCACCCGGACAATAGAAGGAACCATACGTTCTTTTGTGGCTACCAAGCGTCAAGCTGAGATATTAGCATTACGTAAAGAGATTGTTGAGTATGTAAAGGAGCAGATCGATCATTTGCTGGAAGATTGGGGATATCATCTACTCGACCTTCAGATCAATGACATCACATTCGACCAGGCGATCATTGAATCAATGAGTCGCGTGGTGGCATCCAATAACCTCAAGGCAGCCGCCGAAAACGAAGGCCAGGCATTATTGATTACGAAAACGAAAGCTGCAGAAGCGGAAGGTAATGCGATAAAGATCGCTGCGGAAGCAGAAAGACAAGCTGCCCAATTGCGTGGACAGGGCGTTGCGTTGTTCCGTGAAGAAGTGGCAAAGGGTATGAGCCAGGCCGCGGAACAAATGAAACAAGCTAACCTTGATACGAACGTGATTTTATTCAGTATGTGGACAGAGGCCATTAAAAATTTCGCGGAAGTAGGGAAGGGCAATATTATTTTCCTTGATGGAAGCAGCGATGGAATGACAAAGACGATGAATCAGATTATGGGAATGTTGGAGATGAAGGGTGGCGGGAAATGAAAAATGTAAAATTTAGAATATAAAATGTAAAAGGAAGTTAGGATTCGTACCGGCTTCCTTTTTTAATATATCCTGATAGCTGATTAGTGAGAGTGCGCTTTATTATTTATAAGTGCAAATTTTGCGGAACCTTCTTACGACTTCACGATTGACGACTTACGTCTTTTGTTTTCTATATCTAATAAAATTCACATAGACCGCTGCGATAATTGCGAAAATTAAACCTCCAACAGTTACCGCATCAATCAGGGAAGAATTAACCTCATTCCCGGTAATTTTATCCGCAATATATTTTACAAAGGAGTTGGGCAAATTTGTTTCGCCCAATTTTTCTTTAATGGACCAATGCCAATCGGTAAGCACACAATAACCAAAGCCATACCATATTCCTAATATAAACCAGGATGTTGCAGTAGCTATCAGTGTTATCAGATGCAATTTGCGAGTGCGCAGCCAAATCCAACCGGTTAGATTGAATGCCATTAACGAAAGATGTATGATCGTTAATCCTATATCAAGTAGCTGGGTCATAGTTCTAAAAGTATCAAACTAATAATTCCTGACCAGATTCTGAATTTTAAATCTATCAGTTTCAGTAAAGACGGAAGTTTATGCCGGGTTCGCTATTTCCCGTTGCGATCATTCTGGCTCGAAATCTGGAAATGACTAAAAGACGACTTTTATGAGATTAAAACTTTCAGGTGCATTATGTCTATTGACGGTAACGATAACTGCGTATGCTCAGAAATCCGGAGTCTATATTGAAGGAAGTGTCAATTTCTCCAATATAACAATTTCTGATGAAAATAATAAACGCCGGGTACTGAGCTTTTCAGTAGGATTTGGTTTATAAAAAATAGTGGTTGGGTTTAATAAAACCCTGCCGGCTTCCTTGCGGCGGGTTTTTTTGTTGTAGGAAATTTGTCATTTTGGGATAGACAGCAGCATATTAAGCATTGGGATTGTCTTTAAGTGTAACAGGAAAAATGTATTTTACGACTTATTTAATAATAATAGTATGAAGAAATCAAACAGTTTTTTGAGATGGTCCGTTTTTGTATTGTTGCTGTGGGTTATTACAGCGACTAGTGCCTGTGGAAAAAGTGATAATCCTACCTATGGGGAGTTTATGGTTGTAAATGCATCGCCTGGGTTTGGCCCGGTAGATATATATCTGGATAATAATAAATTTAATACCGCCGCGCTTGCCTATCCAATGAATACTGGATATAGTACCGTTGAGGCCGGACAACATAATATGAAAGTTACTTCCGCCGGTAGTACTACTTCTATTTTTGAGGGAAATCTAAATACATTAGGAGATATTAGTCAGTCAATTTTTATATATGGATTACCCACTTCTCTGAATGTATTTGCGGTGGCTGATAATACCTTCTCGCCAAGTGGTGGTAAAGCATTGATCCGTTTTTTTCACTTAAGTCCGGGCGGACAAACTGTTGATGTAGGTACAGTAAACAGCGCAATATTTACCTCGATATACCCATCGCGCTCATTTGAAACTTCTACATCAGCTATTAATAATTCCGTGTACAATGCTATTGATGTAGGCACTTATTTATTCGATATCCGGGTTGCTGGCACTGGAATTTCTTTGGTTTCTGATGATATAACTCTGGTGGGGGGCAAGTTTTATACGATTTTCCTCCGTGGAATTTCAGGAAATGTCGACACACCACTCGGTATTGAAGTAATTACACACAATTGATTTCGATTTTCACGCTAAATAATTGTAATCACTTTATCCGCACGTAAAAGTGTGAGATATTGTTTTTGCCTGTTTGCCTTTCGTCTATCTGTACGGCAGGAATACGTTTTATGATATCTACTAACTTTTTAAATCCATAATTACGCGGATCGAAATCGGGTTGTTTTTTTAAGATCAGACTACCCAGGGTTCCTAGAAATACCCAACCGTCTTCTTCTGCGATATCATTGATACTCGATACAATGAGATGGATAAGTTCCTTATTGATGAGTGAGATATGAGGTGGTAACTTTACTGTTTTTTTAGTAGTAGTGCTGCTGCTCGATTCCTTCACAGGTGGTTCTTCCTTTATTTCCTGTTGTAATATTTCAAGATAGATGAATTTATTGCAGGAAGCGATAAACGGGAAGGGTGTTTTTTTCTGTCCAATACCAAATACTTTTTTTCCTGCCTCCCTTAACCGGGTAGCAAGCCGGGTGAAATCACTGTCGCTTGATACGATGCAGAAACCATCCACTCCACCAGTATATAAAATATCCATGGCTTCAATGATAAGCGCCGAATCGGTTGAGTTTTTACCTGTTGTATAACTATATTGTTGAACGGGAGTGATCGCGTTTTCAAGTAATACTTTTTTCCAGCCGGATAACTGCGGTTTGGTCCAGTCGCCATAAATTCTTTTGAAGGTGGGCGTACCGTATTTGGCAATTTCTTCCAGCATGCCTTTTACATTGGTGTAGGAAACATTATCGGCATCGATGAGAACAGCCAGTTTTAATTCTTTGTTTAATTCCATAGTTTTTTCTGTTGGTAGTAATCAATGCTCAAACAAACATACACTTCCTCCCACCCATTCTTTGTCTTTATTATACCGAACACCAATCATCTTTCCTTTGCTCAGTCGGGAAAGATTGATAGCAGCACGGGGACGATCCCAGTTATCTTTCCATAAGTACATCATACGGATCTCCGCTTTGGCGGGCACATCGGGAGTGGGGATCACATCGGCGTACTTTACTTTTCGTTGTAATATCCAGTTTTCAGGATCTTTTACCCCATCAATATCAGCACGGGTTACATCAATCACCACACCCTGTCCCGCGAAAGAGAATAAGGGCTTCAGTACATAATTTTCCAGGTCGCCAGGTAATTGTTTGATTTCGTTCAAAAAAAAGGTTTGTGGTATATAAGGGTGATTGATAAAAGGCAACGTGAATTTACTGATGCGATAGAACCAATTGGGATGAGGCACCCAAACTACATCGAGATCTTGCGTGATATCTAAAAAATTACCCAGCTTTTCTTTGCTGGCGTGAAGATCATCGAAGATCACCCGGTTGTAGATGCGTTTTACTTCTGTTTTCTGTTTTGACTGCTCGTTGATATAATAAACTTTCTTCCCTTCTTTGATAAGATCGGTAATACAAACTGGTTGTATACCGAGATAATCCTGGGTACAGTAAAAATCAATCCTTGTTTTTTGTTCATGTGGTTTTATCTCCAGCAGTATCACGTTCTCTGCCGGTACATTACCCAATATTATTTCTTTGAGATCCTGTAAATAGGATGTTCTTGTATAATTGCCAAGATATTGCGTAAAGTTGGATGGAATATCGAAATGCTTATAGAGTATATCTGGATAATAAACCTGGAAACCAAAAAGGGTGGGGAAGCCCTGCATTTCGATCAGTTGTGGTTCCAGTTCATTCTGGTCGTTTACACAAATTCCAAAATCAAATGCAATCATATGACTCCGGTTGTTTTCATTCGGTACACGGTCTGAAGCGGGGATGGCCCTTTCGGTCATTTTTTTGAAAGAAGGATCTGTAATTACATCAATAATGCTTTCGCAGGCATCGGTTAATTTTTTGGTGAAGGACTTATCAATGAATACGGGTGTTTCAGCCACACGGAATTCAATAGCACCCGGATGTTTGCTATTCAGATCGGCTAAGAATGTTTCGTATTTTTCTGTGGTAAAGGATTGATTAAATGTCTTGCGTAAATCCGGTACCATGGCAAATGATTTGTTTGATGGAAGTTACGGAAGAATAGTGAATAGTGAATGGTGAATAGTGAGTGATGAATCGTGAGACGTGAGTGGTGAGTCGTGAGTGGGTCTCCGAGATGCGAGAAGCGAATAGCGAAAAGCGTCTATACTTCCACTCCAATCAACTGTACAATCGAATTCGAAAGGAAATTGGGAATGATATGCGAGTAGGTCCAAAGTATTTTATCAGGATCGTTAAGGTGACTGATCATGCTCTCCCATTTTTCGAAGCCGTGATTTTCGATAACCGTCTTTTTCTTATCGTCCCGCTGTAAGTACATGGTCATGCCCACCGCGTCCGCTTCGGGATGAAATTGGGTGCCGATCATATAATCATTGAAACGAACCGCCATCACGGCTCTCTCGAGTGGGATATGGGGTCTGTCTTTTTCAATACACAAGATCGTAGCGCCCATTTGACGTAAACGCTGACGATTGGGTTGTACTACCTGGTAATCGCGACTATCCACCGCATAAAAAGGATCCAGCAATCCAGCAAAAACCGGTTCTTCAATTTCTTGCTCCAGCATGTGTACTGGAAAAACACCGAAAGCGGTTGAACGACGCTTTTCAACTTTAGCAATTTCATAATGGCGACAAGCCAGTTGAAACGAATGACAGATGAAAAGCACATATTTCTTTTCAATATTCGAAGGCTTCTTATTGAATGACTCTACATCAGATAGCCATTGAAAATATTTTCTTTCCCATTCACTGTTTTCGCTTTCGAGTGGTGAACCGGGACCACCGCTGGAGATATAGATATCGTAACTGAGATCAGGTAATTGTTGCTGAAGCCTTACTTCAAACTCATCCCATAGCAACTCAAGGTTATTGTTCTCGCTATACTGGTTCAGTATTTCGCGGATACAACGCATACCCTGGTTTTCGATGCCTTCATAGAGGTCGAGGATCGCTACTTTTATGGACCTTTTCTCGCTCATATACATGCCACAAACTTAACGAAAAAAACATATTTGCATTGTCGGACAACGGCTAGAAACTGCTAACAAATGTGGATTTTAGGGAAAAATGCTTAAGGTCAATTTTCAGAATTAAAGAACCTCAATTGAAAGAACCAAGAAGCCAAGATGCCAAGATCCAAAGAAATTCCAAACTGCAAATTTCAATGGTTTCCTGTATTTGGGGACCTTTGAAATTTGATTTTTTTGTTTTTTTTCTTTTGTATTTGGTTTTTTGTATTTTTTCTTTGGTTCTTGGTTCTTCGGTTCTTGGTTCTTTTTAATTGAGGTTCTTCTACCTCACAAGGGCCTTCATCATTTCGGCAGCCACCAACTCGTTTCCTTTTTTATTCAAATGCACCCCATCAGTAGTTAAAATCTCTTTTGATTTATTCTCGGGGTTGTTGCTTAGGTTATAAGCGAGAAAGGCTTTTCGTAAATCAATGAGCCCGCAATTGTTTTTCCGCGCGATATCACGGATAATCCCGGAGTATTTGTTCAGATCGCCATCGAGTTCATTGCTGAAATCGGTTTTTTCACCTATAGCGGCTGGAGTACAGATCAACACTTTGATATTTTTGGCCTGGAATTTTTTAATCAGGGCATTGTAAAACTTTTCAAATTTATCAGCATCCGTACCGGTTCCATAAGTTCGTTTGTGCCATACATCATTTACCCCTACCCATATAACAACAGTGTTGGGGTTTTTGGACAGCACATCGTCTTCAACCCGCAAATAAAGATCATAAACTTTATTTCCACCGATACCCGCGCCGGTAAGCTGGTATTGATCCGCTACCCCCTTTTCTTTAATCATATTTCCCAAAACGGTGATGTATCCTTCGGGCCCAACACCGCCCTGTGTTATTGAATCACCGAAAAAAACGATATGCTGTTTTTGTTGAGGCATGGTCCAGGCGATTGAAAGAAGCGTGAATATAATTACCACGGATTTGAGTCTTTTCATATTGTTTTTTTTATTGTTTGAATTTTTCGGGATGTACTTTATTGAAGCTGGTAGCATCCTGGTAAGCTTTCGCCACACTTAACAGCGTGGCTTCATCGTATAGGTTACCGATCAATGTAATACTATTGGGCCGGCCATTCGAATTCATCCCAATAGGCATACAAACAACGGGGTGACCGGTAAGATTGGTCATGGCCAATTGGCTGCCGGCAAAACTGGGGACTATGATCACATCATAATTCTTCATAAACCCATTAAGCGCGGTAATCAAGGTATATCGATGACGATTGGCATTGATGTATTCAACGGCAGGAATAAAACGGGAGGCCCGAAATCCATTTGGCCAGAAATTCTTGTCCTGTCGGCGAATCAGGTCATCGCGGTTGCTCCTTGTTAATTCATCAAAAGCGGCGGCTGATTCCGCGCTGATGATGGGATCCATCATGTTAAAAAAATATATAGTTGAATCCGGGAACTCAACTTCTTTTACATCAGCGCCTAATTTTTTGAATGTTTCAATCACTTCCCATTGCTCCATTGTTTTTGCAAGCTGCTTAAAATAGTTTGTCGCATAAACGATCCTTAATTTCTTGAGATCGGCCTTACCTGTATAATTGAAGGATCGTTCAACGGCACTTGCATCTTTTCCATCACTCCCTTTCATATAATAAAATACAATAGCTGCATCTTCCGCGCTGCGGCATATTGGTCCCGCTTTATCGAGGCTCCAGCTTAATACCATCGCGCCGCTACGACTGACGGAACCGAATGTTGGACGTAAACCGGTTACCCCGCAAGTATGCGAGGGAGAAACAATGGATCCATATGTTTCCGTACCGATTGCAAAAGGTAATAGTCCGGCGGAGGTTGCAGCGGCAGAACCTGCCGAAGATCCACTTGATCCACCTCTTACGTTCCAGGGATTTCTTGTTCGGCCCCCAAACCAAAGATCGGCGAATGCGAGTTCTCCCAAAGTTAATTTGGCACACAACACGGCACCTGCCTTTTTAAGCTGCGTATAAACAAAAGCATCTTCATCTATCACCTGGTCCTTGTAAGGAACACTGCCCCAGGTGGTTTTATATCCTTTTACCGCGAATAGATCTTTCAGTCCATAAGGAATGCCATGCAGTGGTCCGCGATAAAGTCCTTTTTTTATTTCTTCATCTGCTTGTTTTGCTTGTTGCAATGCGAGCTCTTCAGTAAGAGTGATTACACATTCCAATGTATCTCCCCATTTCTTTAAACGTTGAAGAAAAAAATTGGTCAACTCTACAGAACTGATCTTTTTGCTTTTAATCAATGAAGCGAGTTGAGTGATGGTATAATAAGCCAATTCATTTTTATTGAGAGGAACGGAAACATTTGTCGGTATGGACCAGTTAATTTTTTGTTGTTGTACCGGTACTACATACCCTGCCGGGGCAGGAGTGAAACGGAATGGATAGGTAAGGGAATTAGGGATGGGAATATTCCGCATCTTATCATAGTTGCGAACATTCCCACGTAACTCATCGAGCATGGAATCTTTTTCTGCGATAGTGAATTCCAGTCCAATAATTTTAGTTGCTTCAGTAATTGAATTGGTATCAAGTTTTGACTGGGCGAAAATGCCAGGCTGAAATATGCAGCACAACAATAGCAGTAAAAGTTTTCTCATAATTTGTTATTAGGATGGCTGCGCTAAAGTTAGCTATTTTACACATCTGCTTTTCCGGCTAATCAAGTAACTTGTAAAAAACTGCTATATGAGATACCTACTTTTTTCTCTTTCCTTGGTTTTGCTGATTGGTGTATCCTGTTCCAATCCGCCTTCTAAATCAGGTACCGATTTTGCTATTACCGCAAAAGAATACTTTAATTATGGCGACTCAGGTGTACAATCCGGAGGTGTTAAAATGATTCCTATTGAAACAGCAGTAGGAAAATTCAAGGTTTGGACAAAACGTATCGGCAACAATCCCCGCATCAAAATATTATTGTTACACGGGGGCCCGGCCATGACCCATGAATACATGGAATGTTTTGAGAGTTTTTTTCCAAAACAGGGGTTTGAATTTTATGAATACGACCAGCTGGGTTCTTATTATTCAGATCAGCCTACCGACAGCAGTTTATGGACCATCCCCCGTTTTGTTGAAGAAGTGGAGCAGGTTCGCAAAGCATTGGGGTTAGATAGTAATAATTTTTTTCTGTTAGGTAATTCATGGGGAGGGATGCTTGCTATGGAATACGCGTTGAAATACCAGGTTAACCTGAAGGGGTTGATCATTTGCAATATGATGTCCAGTTGCCCTGAATATGGTAAATACGCGGAGAACGTACTTGCTAAGGAAATGGATCCAAAAGTATTGGAAGAACTACACAACATAGAAGCGAAAAATGATTTTCAGAATCCCCGCTATATGAAATTGCTGATACCAAATTTTTATAAGAAACATTTGTGCCGGTTGGAAGAATGGCCCGATGGTTTTAACAGAACCATGAAGCATGCAAATGGAGCGGTATATACCTTAATGCAGGGTCCCAGTGAATTTGGGATCAGTGGAAGATTGGCCAATTGGGATATAAAGAATCGTTTAAAGGAAATCAAAGTGCCTACTCTTACGGTAGGTGCGCGATACGATACGATGGATCCTGAACACATGAAATGGATGAGTACACAATTTCAGAATGGATCTTATTTATATTGTCCTAATGGAAGTCATTTAGCTATGTGGGATGATCAGAAGGTTTTTATGGAAGGAGTGGTAAAGTTCGTAAAGGATGTAGATGGACGGAACTGAAGAATGTAAAATCTAAAATGAAGAATATAAAATGTAAAAGGATCCTCATTTCGAAGGATCCTTTTACATTTTATATTTTAGATTCTACATTTTATATTTTTCATTCAATGGTAGTTATCTTCAACACGTTTGTCGGCAAATGCAAATGAATCGGAGTACTTCCCGTATTCACCACTACATCACCCGGTTTTAAGAATCCTCTTTCCTTTAAAATTTTTATCTGGTCGTTGAGGATTGCATCCAGACTTTCTTCTTCACTATAAAAGAAAGCTCTTACTCCCCAACTCAAACTCAATTGATTTACCAGGGTTTTTTCTTTCGTAAAAACATAAAGTAAACAACGGGGTCGGTAACTGCTCAATACAAAAGCAGTATAGCCGCTTTGGGTCATACCGATCAATGCTTCCGCTTTCGTATCACTGGCCAGTTTACAGGCATTGTAACAAACAGCATCGCTGAGGAAAGAAGGGGAATGAGATTGTGGTACCAAATCTTCTTCGCGGTTGTAGCGATATTCTGTTTTTTCAACTTCCAAAATAATTTTCCGCATGGTTTCTACTACCAATGCGGGGTGTTTGCCGGTAGCGGTTTCTCCACTCAACATCACAGCGTCAGCACCTTCCAAAACCGCGTTGGCCACATCGGTGATCTCGCTCCGGTTTGGTTTTACGCGGTCAATCATACTCTCCATCATCTGTGTAGCTACAATCACGGGTTTGGCACGATGGATACATTTTCGGATAATATCACGCTGAGCCATCGGTACTTTCTCAATAGGCAATTCTACACCAAGGTCGCCACGGGCAACCATCACCCCATCTGATTCAATAATGATATTACGCAGATCTGCGAGTGCCGATGGCATTTCAATTTTCGCGATCACTTTGCTCTTGCTCTTTCTTTCTGAAAGTCTTCTTTTCAGATCAATAATGTCTTCGGCCTGTCTCACAAATGATAATGCAATCCAATCCAGGTTTTGCTCAATCATGTAGTCCAGATCGGCCAGGTCCTTCTCCGTTAAAGAAGGCAATGATATTTTAGTATCCGGTAGATTCACTCCTTTTTTTGGAAGCAGGGTACCTCCGTAAGTCACCTTTACTTTTACATCACCGTCGGCTGTAATTTCAACAACGTTCACTTCCAGTTTACCATCATCAATCATGATGGTATTGCCTACTTCCACATCTTCGTGGAGATTAGGATAAGAAACATAGATTCTCTCCTTATTACCTACTACTTTTTGTTTGGAAGTAAAAGTGAGTATCTCACCAGGTACAATCTCCATCGCCCCATTTTCAATTTCTCCAACGCGCAGCTTTGGACCCTGCAGGTCGCCGAGAATAGCAATATTATAAGGTTCCGATTTATTGATCTGGCGGATATATTCAATAATCTTTGTTTTGTCTTCGTGCGCACCGTGTGAAAAGTTCAGCCGGAATATGTTTACACCGGCTCTTACCAGTTCGAGCAATTTTTCGTACGTGTCACAGGCGGGACCTACAGTAGCCACAATTTTAGTACGATGCGCGCTGTGTTCTTTACCCGCTTCTTTATTCATATCGCCGTGCAGGTATTTGGTAAGATCTCTTGCCATGATGAGGGTTTACAGTTTATGATGATTAGGATGCCAGGATCTTCACGATCTTCAGCCAGTCGTCGCTTATTTTTTGTTTGGCTTTCACCGCTTTTTCCAGTGGAGTATAGTACATTTTATTATTCACTATCCCTACCATTACGTTATGCCTTCCTTCCATTAATGATTCGGCCGCGTGATAACCCATGCGGCTGGCTATTAACCGATCGAGACAGGTAGGAGCACCCCCGCGTTGAATATGTCCAAGTATAGCTACTCTTGTTTCGGTCTGGGGTAAACGTTCCTTAATTACTTTAGCCAATTCATTAGCGCCACCAAATTCTTCTCCTTCCGCTACCACCACCAGGTTTACCAGTTTTTTTCTTTTTTCTTTCTCCAGCAACGATTTCACCAACTCTTCAATATCTGTTTTCCGTTCTGGGATAAGGATATTCTCAGCACCTGTAGCAATACCGCTATGCAATGCAATATAGCCCGCATCACGGCCCATCACTTCAATGATGAAAAGGCGATCGTGTGCATCGGCAGTATCTCGTATCTTATCAATTGCTTCTACCGCAGTATTTACAGCAGTATCAAACCCAATCGTAAAATCGGTGCCGGCTATATCTTTATCAATTGTGCCTGGAATTCCAATGCAGGGGATATCGTGTTCACGACTAAAAATATCAGCGCCCCGGAAAGAACCATCGCCCCCAATGATCACCAATCCATCAATGCCATGTTTCTTCAGATTATCAAACGCCCGTATCCTTCCTTCCTTATCAAAAAATTCTTTACAGCGAGCCGTTTTTAAAATTGTTCCGCCTCGTTGTATGATATTCGCCACACTGCGGGAATGCATCGGAACAATATCATCCTCAATCATTCCAGTATATCCACGCATGATACCAAATACTTCAAGACCATGATAAATGCCGGTACGTACTACCGCACGAATAGCCGCATTCATACCCGGAGCATCGCCACCAGATGTGATTATCCCGATTTTTGTTACTTTATTTGCCATGAATGAAAAACGTTCAAATTTATTACAGTAAACGGCAAGAATCGTTAATAAAACAATGCTGTTTTTTGAAAAGAGGCTCAAAAATAAGGGATTGTTTTGAGAATAGCGTTTTGGGTTGATCTGTAGTCAAACATGTTGAAAATTAACATCTAAAAAACAAACACTTGTTAAGTTGATTTACAACAATCATCAATTGCTTCTACTTTTGAGGCATGAAGATAGCGATTACCGGAACCAATGGATTACTGGGCCAGCACCTGGTTCGTCTATTATTATCAAAAGGCTACCAGGTGGTAGCACTTGCCAAGGGCAATGATAGATCTTTTAATGAATCTCATCCTGGATACAAATACTATTCTGTTGATATTTCGGATGATTTGAATTTGCACGTTTTACTATGTATTGAAAAGCCCGACATCCTCGTACATGCCGCGGCTATCACCCAGGTAGATGAATGTGAGTTAAATGAGAAAAAATGCTGGGATGTAAACGTACAAGGAACGGTTCGTGCATTAGTAGCTGCTGAATTTTATAGTAAACATTTTATCTATGTTTCAACCGATTTTGTTTTCGATGGCAGAAAGGGAAATTATTCCGAGACTGACGAAACAAGCCCGATTAGTTATTATGGTGTAACCAAACTACAAGCGGAATCTTTTGTTACTGATTGTGAAATTCCCTGGGCCATTGTCAGGACCTGCCTTGTTTACGGGAACGCATTATCGGGCACCCGCAGTAATATTATAAGTTGGGTTAAACAGAACCTTGAACAAAACAAACCAATAAAAGTAGTATGTGACCAGGTTCGTACCCCTACTTATGTGGAGGATCTTGCAGAAGGCATTTTGCTGATTATTGAAAAAAAAGCGGAAGGCATTTTTCATATCTCGGGTAAAGATGTATTGACTCCTTATGAAATGGCAATTCGTACCGCGGATAATTTTGGACTGAATAAACTGCTTATTGGAAAAGTAGACGCATCCTTATTTGTGCAGCCGGCTAAACGACCGCCCAAAACAGGATTTGATATTTCGAAAGCAAGGAGGGAATTGGGATACGAACCGGTGGGGTTTGAGGAAGGGTTGAAAAAGATGTTTGAAAACGTGAATCGTGAGACGTGAATCGTGAATTGTGAGTCGTGAGTCGTGAGTCGTGAGTAGCTCCCCGATTAAATGCAATTTACTATTAATTAGAGACCTTCTCACGACTCACCACTAACCACTCACGATTTCACCACAAGAACAACTTCATCAATCCGTTTCTTCTTTGTGGTTGTTTGATATTCATTGCCGTGCTTCTCTTTTCATTCAATTGGAACGAAACTTTACGGAAAGCTGCATCCACTTCCTTTTTATGACGAATGCCCGGAACATTCCATAAATTAATAATTACTTCTAATGCATGCTCCAATTCCGGGTCGTTTTCCGTAATTTTTTTCCATTCGCATAATTCTCCTTCCGAAGTTACACCGGCTATTTTGTGGGCGATCAGTTGAGATATATGTGCTTCTTTGTTCATGGTAAAACTAGATTCGTTGGTTAACTCATTATTTTAAACAAAGCCAGCGCCAAAAATGCAATTGTTGATAATCAGCGGGTTGAAAAAATGTAAGTCTGCCCAACTGTACGTTTTTGATATAGATAATGTTCGGGGAAGAACAGAAAATGTTGCTTACGGCTTACTTAATATATATAGAAGGTTTAGTGCCGGTGGTAAACGGCAACTGGCTGTTTAATCCAATTAAGTACTTTTATGAATTAAAGTCTATTGCTTCTGGCTCAATACCTATCTTCTCCGTTAATATAAATGTGTGCCATGAAAAAAACTCTTGTTTTACTTTTACTCTCTGTAATAATTATTCAAGCGGTCAAAAGCCAGAACCCTGCTCAAGCTGCTTTGCCGCTAGGGCCACCGCCAATGCCGATATTTATAGAAGATATTAATGGTCGTCCTTTTTCTAATAAGGGAATCGAAGATATTGAGGGGAGTCCTTTCCTGTTCAATGATTGGTGTCTTGGAATCGTTAAGTTCCGTAATGGGCGCTTCGCAAAAGGCGTCAGCCTGCGTTTCAATGTTTATAACAACCAACTTTATTTTAAAAAAGAGGAGCAACAATTAGAATTTGAATTGCCGGTAGAAGAGTTTATGATCCGTTCTATGAAAGATACTGACAGTGTCGATGTTTACTATCGTTGCGGTTTTCCGGCTACAGAGAAAACAACGTATCAAACCTTTTTGGAAGTAATGGCTGATGGTAATCTTGTGTTACTTAAATACCGCTATAAAGTCATTGGTTCCTTTAAACCATATAACCAGGCGGAAAGAAGGAAATTTGAAGATCGGGAACAATTATTTGTATATGTTGACAAACAGATGTTGAAGTTGAAAAAAGATAAAGAGTCTATTATTGAAGCTTTACCGCAATATAAAGCTGCTATCCTCTCCATTGTTGAACAGAAAAAACTGAAGTTGAAAAATGAAGGGGATGTAGAGAAGTTGTTTGTAGAGTTGAATTCCCGATGATACAATTTTGAGATTTTGGATTGGGAAATTGGGAAATCTCTTCAAGGTCAAATATGCGATTAAAAATTTATCAGGTTCTTAGATCAAAAGCTATTTCCCAATTTCCCAATTCCAAAATCAAAAATCTTTCACTTCTCTCTCGCATCATACACCTCCACATCTCTCGGTACATATGTGGAAGACCAGAGAGGATTAGCACCCAAATTTTTATATTTACTAAAAGTGATTTTCATTCCATTCACTTTTAAAGAGGAAGGAAGATTGGTGATGAAAATAGAATTCCGGCAATTGTAACTCCCAACGGGTGGCATTGTCGCGCTACTCTCACAAAAAAAGGAATAGGAAGACTGATTGCCCGGGTTATCAATTTCAACCAGGTAAGAATTCAACGTTGCACCGGTTTGACTGATTACAGTACCGGTGATTTCAGGATAATTAGTATCCTTTTTACAGGCAATGAAGAGTACTGATATGAGTAGATAGGAGGCCAGGGATTTCATGTTGCTGTTTTAAGGCTGACAAGGGGAGAAGTGGAAACGTTGCAAATGATTTTGGAATTTTGGATTGGGAAAAAATTCAATTTTGGAATTTTGGATTGGGAAATTGGGAAATCGCTTTTAGCTTAATAGCGAGATAATTTATTAGAAACTTTTATGCCCAGATGAGATTTCCCAATTTCCCAATTCCAAAATTTCCCAATTCTCATCAGTTCATCATAAGAATATTCACACTTCGTTGCAAAATATTAAAGGCGATTTCGCTCATCAGGTTTTCCTTATCAAGGGTGGGGTTTACTTCGGCAATCTCAAAACAACAGATCTTCCGGTTCTGCATAAACTTACTGATAAGATCCTCCGCTTCCCGTTCGCGTAATCCATTACTTACCGGTGTTCCGGTTCCTTTAGAGATAGAGGAATCCAGGCTGTCTACATCAAAGGTTACATAGATATCTGTACAGTCGGACAGATATCGGATCACGCTTCTTACTACATTCTCAGCACCTTTACGTCTTACTTCATTGGTGGTAATTACCTTCATCCCATATTTTTCAATAAGATGCTTTTCTTCTTTTTCATAATCTCGTAATGAAATAAAAACAATGTCTTCCGGTAAAACCTTAGGGGCGATCTTGCCCATTGTTTTCAGTTGATTCCAGTATTTCCGTGTTTCTTCATCTGGTTCGTGAACGGCATATTCTTCATTATCTTCATTGATCGCGATAGCAAGCGGCATTCCGTGCACATTACCCGAGGGCGTGGTGTAGGGCGTATGCAGGTCGGCGTGCGCGTCGATCCAAATCACTCCCAGCCTGGCTTTGGGTTTGGCCATTCGTATACCAGTAATTGTAGCACCAGAAGTACTGTGATCTCCGCTTAATACAACCGGAAAGAAATTATTCTTCATCGAGTCGCTAACTGCTTTACTAACTTTTTCATAGAGGGACGCGATTCCCTTGATGCGCTTGGCATAAGGGGATTCGATGGGTTCGTACAGTAATTTATTTTCGTGAGGGATTTTTTCGGACGGAAAATGAATAAAAAAATTACTCATAAAATCGAGCGCTGCGATCTTAATAGCATCTATCCCCATGCTGGCGCCACGGGTACCCGCGCCTATTTCCGATGGAACTTCAATCAATTTGATATTTTTCATAACAAGCAACGTTTAATTCAGGTACGAACTAAGAAGCAATGGATCAGTAATGGATTGATTAGATGTAATTACTCAGGAATGTAATAATTCACCGGGAGCAACATGAGTGCAAGCGGGAAAGGAATCGTTATTTTCTTATGACAGGTATGCATATAATTCACTGACTGGTCAAAGGTAGTGAAATACCCTTTAGTAACAAGGAAACCCTTTATGGTCACCGTCTTTTAACGAAAAGATGATACGATTATGATTAAATTATAATACAATGCCTAAGCCTACCGTGAAATTGATGGATTGTATGCTTTGTTTACTACTGCCCGTCATTACGCTTTTAGAAACTGAGGTCATTCCGGGATTGTTGGGATATTTAAAAATCATGAGGTAATTAGAAACGTCTTTAAATAACATCTTATTGGTACCCAGGAAATCGAGATTAGTAATCCAGTACAGTTTTTTTGGATAGTTAGTATAGAGCACCTCCTCCGATTGCATAAGAAAAACCTATTCCGTGTGAACTGCTGTTTTTTTGGTCATATTAATCATTAACATACGAATTAAATAAAATATATCCGGCAATGGATTATAAGAAATTTAAGCAGTTATTTTTGTAACACTCCATTTTTATAGGTCTGCACTTCCCGAATCGTAACATCATCATCGTATAATATAAGTGTACCATTTCCCTCCTTTAATGTGCCGGGATCCCTTTTATTCCCTTTGCTATCGTAATTGGCCACAACTGCCCATTTCAACCCATTTTTAAAAATCTCTTCGATCCATGGTTTGCCGTCAGGATAATAATAAGTGCTCAACCCTTCCGGTTTCCCGTTATTAAAATATGCCCGGCTTTTGATGATTCCAGATGGATAATATCTTTTCCCCTCCCCATTAGGCTTATTATTTTCGATCAAAAATTCTTCATCAAGCTTTCCATTTTGAAATACTCGGCTTAAATATTTAGAAGCGCCATTAAAATACTCCCTTTCTTTCATTACGGTCTTTCCATCAATCCAATAATCCCTGGCTATCCCGTTGAGACTATCGTTTTTAAAATTTTTAGATGTAACAAGAATTCCTTTCAGGTTATATTCCCGCCATTCCCCGTTCAGTTGCTCTGCCGCATAAGTTTGTTCCCAGATTTTGTATCGTTTGGAATGGTCCG
Organism: Chitinophagaceae bacterium; assembly: GCA_965279015.1. Lineage (GTDB taxonomy): Bacteria > Bacteroidota > Bacteroidia > Chitinophagales > Chitinophagaceae > Endoryza. The sequence continues at coordinate 4,836,911 of OZ257130.1, read as the reverse complement.
TGCTATCGATCAGGTACCAGCTGAAAATTCCTTCCCTCATCCCTTTCTTAAAATTTCCTTCAACACAAACAACAGCTAATTGTCCCCCTCTTACATGTGTTGTGTCATCATCATCTAAATCCCAAATCGGCACATCAAATTTAAGATAGCTCCTTAAAAAGCCGTTTTCTATTGGCCCGGTACTTTTAAATTCGGTAGTATCAAGTTCCGATGCGAACCGTTTAACCGTGTACTTCGGTTGTTGAGCGCTTACCGATAAGCAACTCATCCATATTGTTAGTAAGAAGATGATGCGGTTTATCATACAGTTTACAAATTGAGAAAGTGTCAGTTCGTTTAATAGCTGTATATTTTGGGTAAATACAACTGACAGGTTAGAATTGATTACATCTATTATCCTATTTTAGTCGATTTTAATCTTGCAATATAAGCAGGGGATTTGGTAATTTCAATGACCCTGTGTAGATCTATATTTTATTGATATTAGGCTATAACCAGTTGTTATCTTCCTCCATATTATTGATCTGCATTATTTCCCCGAGAGCATTTCCTTGTACAACTCAAAAGCGCTTCTTTCAACCCAGCATTCCGCTAATTTCCCATCCCGGATCTTCCAGATCGCGATACCAGTGAAGGAAATAAATCGACCATCGGCTGGCAGTCCAAAAAGGCCATTGTTTATTCCCGAGCAGATCCATCGGGACACTACCCGGCTTCCTGTTGCATTAGAAAAAGCTTCCTGGTTCACTGTTCGCGCTTCCAGTAAATGTGTTTGAAATTCTTTTACCCATGCTTTGAAGGCTTCCCGTCCTTTGATCTCTTTACCACCTGATATGATTGTGTAATCTTCCGTCATCATTTCATCAATCGCGTTGAGATCATTGGGTGGTGTCCACACACGATTGAAAAATTCAGTAATGAGTGCTTCGGGTTCCATGATAAAATTGTTGGATTATTTTTAATAGTAAGCGTTAATCGGTAGTGTATCAGTTGGATTTTTATTTGCCACAGATTACACGGATTAACACTGATTGGGATTTATATCTGTGGAAATTTGTGTAATCTGTGGCAACAATTGCATGTCAAGTTTTCAAAATGAGACACTACAAGTAAATCAGGTTCTGAATGAATGTCTGGAAAAACTTTTAAACTTTTTCAAGGGAAGATATCAGTTCATACTTTAAAATATTCTTCCAACTCTTTCAACGTATCATCCGTAGTATGCAGATCTCTGATAATCTTTCCTTTTTCCATTAATAATATGCGGGTAGAAATATCAGTAACATGGTTCAGATCGTGGCTGCTGATAAAAATGGTGATACGGTTTTGAGCATGTATTTCCCGCAGCATTTTAAGTAAGCGCATCTGGGTAGTCGGATCGAGATTGGCAAAAGGTTCGTCCAGTATGAGCATCTCGGGTTTTTGTAACAAGCAACCGGCGATGCCCACTTTAAACTGGTTGCCCTTTGATAATTCGCGGATATACTTGCCGCTTTTCAATACAGATCCATCAAAAAAACTTTCAAAGCTTATCAGGAATTCATCTACATCCGCTTTTGACCGGTTGTTAAGTTTTCCTATAAAATAGAAATATTCTTCGGGCGTGAGATAATCGATCAAAAAACCTTCATCCAAATAGGCAGCGGTATACTGTTTCCAAATTTCGGAAGCCGCCACATTTTTTTCTTTTGATAAAATTTCCCCGCGGTCGGCTTTGATGAGATCCAGCAACAACCGGAAGAAAGTAGTTTTGCCGGCGCCGTTATTCCCCACCAGCCCTACGATTTCCCCTTCCTTAATTTCCAATTGCTGAACATCTACCACTAATTTGCCGGTATATAACTTGCCTATATTGTGAACAGTAATCATATTGTTATTTTTCGCGGAAACCTTCCAGTATCCGGTGTTTACGTTTCATAAATTCTTTACTGAGCAGGTCGACCCACCAATCCTGAAGCAGCAAACTAACCAGGCCAATTACGCCCAATGCAACAATTCCCGCCCAGGGATTTAGCAACAATGAAAAAGGCAGGTAAATGAGCACGGGGATCAGAAATACGATAAAAGAATAAATCCATTGCGCGGCCCCAATACCCTGAAAATTAAAAGCGGATTTTTTGCTGATGTCAATTCCTTTGTAGCTATAGGTTGCCTGGTAAATGGCAAGAACGGTATGAATTCCTACATTGTAAAAATAAGCGGCCAATTGAATCAACAATATTCTCCAATCAATCAGGCCGTAAAAGGAGGTGATCAATAATACAACTGTACAAACGGAAGTAAATAATAGGAATTTACTTTTTATATAAGCTTTGATATTAAGATTGCCCGCCATCAATCCATCAAAATGAGAAGATTGCCAGGCAAATAAAAATTGACCATAGTTACTGATGGAGAGCCCTGTTATAAAGATCGCGCCGAACAAAAGCATACCAAACATTTCTTTTTCGAAATAGGTTTGCTTATAAAAAATAAACCCATAAAAAAGAAAGACCACGGTCATTAACATAATGGATCGGGGGCGTTTGTTACGAAGAATGAGCCTGATTTCAACCCCTATCAATTCTCCAATGGTTCCAAATCGATTCAGGAAACTATAATCGGAGCTGACTCTCTTTTTTCCTTTCGCAACAATATCTTCCAGGAAAAGATTGTTATAAAGAAACCGGTAGTTGTTAATGAACGCAAGTACTGCCATCATCACTGGTATTATCGCGAGCCAGGAATGTTTCAGCATCCGGGTAAATACGAAGGCCGAAATGTTGCTTAGTGAAAATAAATTAAAATAGTCGGTCGTGATAAAAGCGGCGATCACCAAAAAGAAACCGGCGAACCACCAACTGCTTATTATGCTTTTCCTTTTTATGTACAGGACGATAAAGTGGTTGAAAATTATCAATCCAAGTATCGATATTATAAAGCCAATGGCTGCCAGTAAACCGTAATCAGGCGCTATAATTGTCAGTGTAAAGGGTACAAATATTAAGATAGGAACAAGATTCAGAATGGTGAACAGGGACCGCGCATTCAAAAATCGGATTAACTGCCTGCGACGGATATTTTGTATTAAGTAAGGTTGTATGGAAAGGGTGGGTAGGTCCTGCATCAGGAAGCGAACAAGTATGTCGAAGGAAAAATAATAGAGTATAAAGCTGCAGAAGACAGTCGTGATATCTTGTCCAGGATATAATTGTTTAATCAGTTTCTGTAAAAAGAAACCAAGGGCAAGTGCGGATAACAGCAGATAAAGGCTTATAAATCCCATGAAAATCTGTACAGCCAGGTTTTTACCGGCATTGCGGCTACGCCAAAAGGATTTCCATTGGTGAGAGAGAAGGGTAGATAGCACAGTGCTTCTATTTAGTAGAGCCTAAATATAGCCGAAAATATCTTATGCTGTTCGTGTCATTATAAATGCTTGTTCAGTCTGGCAAAAATTATCAGGAAGCTATTTCGCTCTTAGAAGTTATTCCATTCTTCAAATCCCCAATTAGAATAAATCCACAAACACTCAATCCCGCTTTTTCAATGGTGGCCTTTGATATATGGTTTTTAATATTGCAGCGGGCGGCGGGTACCCGTTCAGTTTCATAAGCAAGTTTCTTTAATTCCTGCACCAATAAACTGCCAAATCCTTTTCGCCGGTGATCTTCCAAAACATGCATATAAATATCTGCGTAAGGAAAATTATAATTCAGCATCAGGCCACCATGTGCAACCAGCACGCCATTGTGTTCAAGAATATAGGGGCCGTCGTCTTCATTTATTTTAACATCTGAATCGATGCGTTTGCGAAAGACAGTTCCCGGTACAGATAAACTGGATTGAAAATTTTCTTCAAAAAGGATGGCTTCCGCGTTGATGTTTTTTCCAAACCGGAACAGTAATTCGGTTAACAGACGATCATTACTCTGGCATTCAATTTTAGTTATACCGGGAACAGTAATCAGTTGTTCAAAGAAAAGAGAAGCCCATTTTTGATGTGAGGGGAGAAGATAAAATTCGAAGACGGCATTTCTTTCACTCCGTTCATTAAGTCCCCAGATACAGCCATAACCAACCGCTTTTTCATCCATGAGGAAAAGATAATTATCGCACCAGTTATAATAATGGCATTTATCATAAATAAACTGGTTATTAAATTCCTCGAGGAATAAAACGCGGAATGATTTTATTTCTTCTTCCCCTGTTTTGTTTAAAGTAATTTCCATCTGATGAAAGGTACGAAACATCCGGATTGATGTTTGTTGTAGCGTTAGTTTCTACCCTCTGTGCTGGTAAAGGCTCATGATATTTCCTGCCGGATCGGAGAAAAGGGCCGTTAATTCCGGATCATCCATTCCAACAGGTTGCTGGATGGTACCGCCTTTTTCCTCAATCAGGTCAAGGGTCGCGTGAATATCGTCTACCATAATAGAGATCATCATACTCATTCCGGTTGTTGGTTTCCGTCCAGTTATCCAGCTACCGCTAACCTGTTCTACGCCATCATCAAATCCAATGCTTCCATCACCGCGTTCTCTTATTTTCCACCCGAAAACATCTTTGTAAAAGTTTGCGGACTGTGTTATATCGATAGCAGGGATTTCGATATAACATATTTTTCCATTCCCGAAAGTGGGGCCCTGGTTATTGCTCATTTATTTTTCTATTAATTATATTTTAAATTTAAAGCGCTTGCATTTAATAAAAGCGATGATACAGAGAATAAAATCCCAGCTTCCCGAAAAGGGGAGCTGAGATTTACTATTCAACAACTATTTTAGAAATGTATTTATGCCGTTTTAAAATACTTATATACTCCTCCTGCAAGCGCGGCAGCAACAATAGGAACTGCAATGAATAACCAGAGTTGCGATAATGCCCAGTCGCCTACGAATATTGCCTGGCTGATACTTCTTGCCGGATTCACGGAAGTATTGGTAACGGGTATACTTATTAAATGAATTAGAGTTAATGCGAGGCCGATAGCAATACCCGCGAATCCATTAGGTGCTTTTGCATCTGTTGATCCCAGGATGATCAATAAAAACATAAAAGTCATTACGAATTCTGTAACAATCGCGGCATTCATACTATACTTGCCCGGGGAATGATCTCCATAACCATTGGCGGCAAAGTCGCCGATCGCAGAACCGTTACCGGTTACAATAATATATAGAATTCCTGCGGCGGCAATTCCTCCTAAAACCTGTGCGATGATATAAGGAACTACTTCTTTAGCGCCTATTCTGCCACCCATCCACAAACCAACGGTAACTGCCGGATTCAGGTGTGCTCCGGAAATATGACCGAAAGAATAAGCAATGGTTAAAACAGTTAAACCAAAAGCGATGGAGACGCCAACTAATCCAATTCCAATATTCGGGAAATTAGCTGCCAGCACGGCGCTACCGCACCCTCCCAGAACGAGCCAAAAAGTGCCGATGAATTCCGCAAGAAATTTTTTCATATGTTAGTTTTAGGATCCTACTCGTATGGCTTTTCGGAGACGCCCCGTTTTTATAGTGGTGGCTGGACTCCACTGGTATCGTATAATATTAACAGATTTTAAAACTGAAAAGAATTTTAGACCTTGAAAAAATTAAAGGGTCTATTCTTTTTGTGATGTTCGTGATAAACTGCATGGTGAAGAGTATGCAGTATAGGGTCCGGAAGAATTAATTTATACCCAAGTTAAAGAAAAGGATGAATCCACTATCAAGTATCTCACCCATGCTAAAGCTATGGTGAGCAAAGCCACTATCGAGTATCTTTCCACTCAACGTTTTTTCAACAACCATTCCCTGGCAGTTTCGTAGTCGCCCACTACCAGAATCTGAGCACCTCTATTTACAGCTACCGTTTCTGCAAATTTGTTGATATGATGTTCTGGCCAAACAACTGCTAATTTTATTTGAGGACCGAGGAGCAAAGCAATAGATTCACCCAGAAAGTATCTATCCATGGTGGGTAAATCGGTGCCGCTAACGTTTAATGCATTGATCAGAACGTTGTATATCTTCTCTCTTTCACAGGCATCGGCCACCTTTTGGTGGTACGTCTTAAAGTTATTTTTATCATACTCACCGGAAAGTGTAAAGTATAAATAATTTGCTTTTCTTTCAACTATTAATTCACTTTGCATACCTCAAATGGATATTTGTTGTGCTCGCTACCGCTAATTTACGAGGCTTAACTATCGAAAAAAACTTTATTCTATTTTGAATATTGTGGCTTGTCTTGCTATTATACTCCAATGGCTGTTTTTATACAACCAAATATGGGTGAAACGTCGGCTAACAATTTTGCCGGCATTCGGCTGTTGTCCCTGGGGCTTGATGATTTCACCACCCATAACAATTGCGATATTGTCGGTAAAACTAATTTTCTCAATAGTCCTTTCAAAAGAAAGATAATTTAAACCACCAGATCTAAAAATGGCTTTCGTGCCTTCCACCGTTCCTACAATATTGGCAGGCGTATTTATAATCATAGTGGGAGACCAAATTTTGTCGAATAGGGCTGTCGAATCGCCTTTTATTACAGATTCTCTTTCCAGCGTTTCTAATTTCCTGATTTCGGACTCTCTGGGGTCTTGTGCTAATAAAATGTTTGAAAATCCTGTCAAACAAATTGAAATTATTAAAAGATGAATATTCTTTTTCATTGTATATAAGTTTGATGAGAAGAATCAAAATTTTCTTTGTTTTTTGCAGAGTACTGTAAGTTACAAGTCCATTTGTTCCGTCATCTCCTTGATAATTCTTGCTCTCGTTTTGTAGGAAATATGCCCTTCTCAGTCTTGTTTGTAAATATCAAACTTTTCAAACGGAACTTTGCCAAAATCCTTCGTCGTATAAATTTTAGTTTCTACTTTTTTGGGTTCATTGGTATTAAAACTTTAATGGAACTGACTTATTAAAGTTAATTCCATTAATAGGAAAAGGATTGTCCAGTTATTTTAATTAGGTAAACGTCTAACAGATGCCAAATAGCTTACTCCAGTAGTTACATATTGACTATAGCCGAAAGAGGTTTCAGCCAGTGTCACGTTTTCCAAATTGGCGGTCACTGGTGTTGGATAGTTTATTACTAATGTCATTTTTGACTTTTCAGCATTTGTAAAATTCCATGTCATCGAATATTGCGTCCCTAAATAATAATAAGTACCTGTATTGTTAGCATTTAGTTTCATTGAGTCCGTGTCGTAGTTTACGGTATTGCCGCTTGCACCACGTTTGTAATATTGCGCTGTGCCATTACTCAGTTGAATTCTTGCTTCGTCTGTTTTCCAGGTTCTTGCAGTTAATAGTTCTTCTTGTGTTTTGGGAGTTGGTTCAACAGGGCAGTCTTTTTTACAGGAGGTAAATGCAATAAGCCCAATGCTGATTGATAATAATTTTAAATTCATCGCTTACTTTTTTGTGTGTTTTAGGGTGATAAATTCGGCCGGCTAATTGATTGAACATTTAACAAATGCCCCTATTGCAAGCCGAGAGCCAAAGATACTGATATTACCAGTAAAATAAAGTCGAATAAGTGTTTTGCTGTTGCCTGGTATTATTACCTTCTTGACCTAATTGCTTGTTTACTTGGAGGTAAGTTTTGCATAAACATCTCGTAAAAAAAGAGACGGTATCATCAATAGTATTAAACTACCGTAAATTTCTGGCCGTTGCAAGGATTCTATTCCATCAAGTAATGAAACTATTACCAAAAAAAGGTAAAACAGAAGTTGCATGCTTAAAAATAAAATAGAGATGAGCCTTATAGATCTATGTCGAAATACAGTATAGTAAAATATTGGCAATGTAATTGACAATACGGTTAAGGAAAGCAGGAATAAAAAAGTTGTCAAAATAAAGAAGAAGTCTGGCTCAGCAATCCAATTCGGTCTATCAACAAGAAATGAAACAACTACAAGGATCAGTATAACATTAAAAATTGTGTAAGGAATAACCCCGTATTTCATCTTTGGATAAGTTTACTTCTTTACTTTATGCGCCTCCATATCTATCTCTATCAGTTGTCCAGATACAGCCAATCCTTTTACTTCGAGCCAGGTACCGGTTGGGAATTGCTTTTTATAGATAGAGTTCCTGAAACCAGATACTTTGAGAAAATCGGCCATGCTGGTGGTGTACACATTCTCTACCACTACATCATCAAACGTGTAGCCATAATGTTGTAAAATTTTTTCCAGATCGCTGTAGCAATTTTTCATCTGTTGCTCCATGTTGCCTGGTGCAACGATGATCCCGGAATCGTTCATGCTTACGGCCCCGGAAATTTTAAGATCATCGCCAATTTTTACTGCGTGTGTATAACCATACTCTTTTTCCAATTTGGGTCGCAGGCTAAAATATTCAAGTGTGTCTGAGGAAGTAGTTTTGATTTCAGTTTCTGTAGTTGGCTTGGAACTATCGGCATTGTTGCAGCCACTAAGAATTGAAATGCCAATCAAAAGACCTGAAGTAAGGAATGAAATTTTAGTCATGCGGTTATGTTTAGGTGGTTGAAAAAGTTGAGTTCTTATACAAACTGAAAGCCGGGGATAGCTTTATTATATAATACTCCCTGAGTTAGTTTTTTGAGGGTGGGTCTATCATGATGTGTGCGCGATGTGTGCCCGGGTCCATGATCCACGGCATGCCCGGCGCTTCCGGTTTGATCGGTAAGCCGGTGCTGGCAGCTGTTGCCCAGGGGATGTACACCACATAACGGTAATGTCCCTTAGTTACATCGCCTGTTACGGCATTATAGTTTTCTTCATCTGTAGTAAACACCTGCAGGTTCGCTGCTTGTTTGGGCATTCGCAACTTCCCGGATTTTGCCTCGGCCTCCCGTATTTTAAAAATATCCTGAGAGGATTTGCCCTGTGCTTTCAACGCGCGACCACGTGACATGAAAGGTTCAAGGTCTTTATGATAGCAGGATACGCTAATTCCTTTTTGTTTCGGATCATCCGCAATACAAACGACTTCATTGCTACCCTTGCGCAGCACAACGAACTCCCCCTTCGCATTGTAACCATATACCATAGCATTCGCCCGCTTGTCGGAAGGAGCGGATAATAAAGCGGTCTTAATCTGAATTTCGGCAGGAGGGATTTGGGCAACTGCTACCGAACTGATTACGGACAGAAGGATTACAATCGACTTTTTCATACTCATGTTATTTATGAAATTTGGCAAAGCATGTTTCTTAAAGGATCTTACAACCCGTTTTTTAACAAGGTTGGATAAATTTATTGATAATGCGTAGAAGACAGTTGATTTAATTTACACTCAAGTTAAGTAAAATGCTGACGTGTATTACTCACTGCAGCTTTAGCGTAAGTAGGCTGTGCTTTTTTCAATCGCTTTCAACTATTTGATTTTAATTATGTCATCTGTTATAATTGGAAATCGTTTAAACAATAAAGCATCATGTCCAGGAATTATAAATTTAATATTTGAAACCAACGTTTTCATTCTTTCCATAGCTTTTATATACCCATTGGTATCAAAAGTCGCATTTTTAGGTGCAGATTTTAAATTGTCTATGTTGTAGTAAGTATATGCATTGTCCGAAGCAAGTATGATTTTTTCAGTGCCGCTTTTTACAAGTACATACTGTGAATTGAACGTATGTCGGGAACCAGTATAGACTTTAATCCCGGGAATTATTTCCTTATCATCGCCATCAACCAACGTTAATTTTCCTGATAGATTCAGCTCTACAATTTTTCGTACATCTCGTTTATTAAAATCCCCGACTCCATCTTTTTGCCACGCGGCCCCTACAAAGTAATTGTAATCTTCTTTTTGCATCCAAACCTGTGCATTGGGAAAAAGGTCAACACCATCCATATGGTCCCAATGTGGATGTGTTAAAATAATATGGGTAATTTCAGTCGCTTTTAACCCAATACCAAAGAGTATGGAATCGGGTCTTGTATAATTAATAACTCCAAAATTTTTTGCTTCTTCAATATCATTTAAAAATCCAGCATCTACTAAAATATTATTTCCGTTATCACCTTTTATCAGCCATACCATGAAAATTCCAATGCATGTTTCTTTTTCAGGTGCATCCAGTACAAGATAGGATAGCGGTAAAGGCTTCCCATTGAAAGCTGAAGCAAATTTTAATGCATAGACTTCGTAGTTGGGCGTTTGAGTAAGTACACTCAAGGGCATTGTCAAAATAAGAAAAGTTGAAATAAATATTTTTGTCATAAGGTTAAGTTTTTTTTGAAATAAATTGCCATTAGCATAACCTATTACTCATTTTATAAAACCTACTAATTCAATCTATTTTAAAGTTACTTAAAGCCTATCACAATAGTACTTGCGAATCTATTTGGCGCGGATCATTCAGAACCGCCCAATAGACTTGTTGTCGTACAAGAGTGCGACGCAACAGCCGCCTAATAGTAGCAATCCAGCCCGGCTCATAAAAATTTCCAAACACCTGTTAGTTTTGTATTTATTTGGACTATTTTTGCGCCTCTAAAACGAAAGATCCATGCAATTTGAACTTACGGAAGAACACCTCATGATTCAGCGGGCAGCACGTGATTTCGCGGTGAATGAATGCCTGCCGGGAGTTATTGAACGCGATGAGCACCAGAAATTTCCAAAAGAACAGATATTGAAACTGGCCGACCTGGGTTTTATGGGAATGATGGTAGATACGAACTATGGTGGCGCCGGCATGGATACCATCAGTTATGTACTGGCCATGGAAGAAGTGAGTAAGGTGGATGCCAGTGTTAGCGTGTGCATGAGTGTAAATAATAGCCTTGTTTGCTGGGGACTTAATTTATATGGTAATGAGGAGCAAAAGAAAAAATACCTGACACCACTTGCACAGGGAAAAAAGAATGGCGAATTATATATCGGGGCTTTTTTATTGAGTGAACCCGAGGCCGGAAGCGATGCAACTTCTCAACGTACCACCGCTATAGATATGGGCGATCATTACCTGATGAACGGGATCAAGAACTGGATCACCAACGGAAACTCCGCTGAGGTTTACCTGGTAATGGCGCAAACAGATGCCGGTAAGGGAAGTCGTGGAATTAACGCATTTATTGTAGAGAAAAACTGGCCCGGCGTAACAGTCGGCGCTAAAGAAAATAAATTGGGTATCCGCGGCAGCGATACGCATAGCATTTCATTCAGTGATGTGAAGGTTCCAAAAGAGAACAGGATCGGTGAAGATGGATTTGGATTCACCTTCGCGATGAAGACATTGAGTGGCGGCCGCATCGGAATTGCTTCCCAGGCATTGGGAATTGCCAGTGGCGCTTATGAACTCGCGTTGAAATATTCAAAGGAACGTAAGGCATTTGGGAAAGAGATCATGCATCACCAGATCATTCAATTCAAACTGGCTGATATGGCAACGCGTATTGAAGCAGCTCGTTTGTTATGTCTGAAATCAGCCTGGGAAAAAGATAATGGATTGGATTATACGCTCAGCAGTTCAATGGCAAAAGTATTCGCCAGCGAAACCGCTATGTGGACCACCACCGAAGCGGTGCAGATACACGGTGGCTATGGTTTTGTTAAAGAATTTCATGTAGAGCGGATGATGCGGGATGCGAAGATTACGCAGATTTATGAAGGAACTAGTGAGGTCCAAAGAATTGTTATTAGCAGGAGCATCTTGAAATAAATGTAAAATGTAGAATTTAAAATATAAAATGTAAAACGGGTTCCGGCGGCTAATTTTACATTTTACATTCTATATTTTACATTTGTTAAATGCCGATCAATAAGGAAGCCTATCTCGATATTATTGCTGAACTTACTCCAAAGAAAGTAACCCTCGTCGCTGTTTCCAAAACAAAGCCTGTATCTGATATCATGGAACTCTATAATCTCGGTCAGCGCGATTTTGGTGAGAACTATGTACAGGAACTGGTTGATAAGGCGGCTCAACTTCCAAAAGATATTCACTGGCATTTTATCGGCCACCTTCAAAGCAATAAAGTGAAGTATATTGCCCCCTTTGTACATCTAATACATGGGGTAGATAGCTTGAATTTATTGAAAGAGATCAATAAGCAGGGCGCTAAAAACGGCCGGATAATTGATATCTTGCTACAGGTTCATATTGCGGAGGAAGAAACAAAGTTTGGATTGGACGAGGAAGAGGTAAATGAGATAATTCGAAAATGTGCAGATGTGCAAATGACCCATGTGCGGATTTGTGGACTAATGGGGATGGCCTCTTTTAGTGAGGATATGGGAAAGGTGAGGGGTGAGTTTAAGATATTAAAAGGAATGTTTGAATCTCAAGAACTACAAACCTCAAACTACAAACCACAAACACTCTCAATGGGAATGAGCGCTGACTATAAAATTGCCATAGAAGAGGGTAGCACATTAGTAAGAATAGGCAGCATTTTATTCGGTACGAGAAATTAAATATGCATTCAGTAAGCAAAATCAAATGGAGGAATAAGGATAAAAGAGTCGGCTTGCTGCTGCTGTTTTTGTTTATCTCCATTGTTTCAATAGCGCAGAATAGTGATAGTGCATTAGCGCGGCAACGCGATAGTATTACAGCGTTGTATCGCGATACAAACTATGTAATGCCTTATACCCGGTATCTTACCACCCGTGTTTTTCTTTCCCAGAAGTATACCTTGTTCGCGCTGGAAAATTCACGAGGTTATCGGGATATACAATATCGTCCAAATACCAATCTGAGTGTAGGGGCCGGTTTCACGTACAGAGCAATCACCATGAATTTCGCTTATGGATTTAAATTCATGAATCCCGATGATGAAAAAGGTAAGACTGATTACCTCGATCTGCAAGCCCATCTCTATGGAATTAAATGGCGCTTCGATTTCTTTGGACAGTTTTACAAAGGTTATTATGTTTTCCCAAAAGGATATGGCTCATCCGATCCAGGCAATTATTATCATCGCGGGGATTTGCGGGTGCGCGATTTTGGATTGAGTGCCAGTCATATTTTTAATAGCAAACGGTTTTCGTATCGCGCTGCTTTTTTACAGAGCGAATGGCAAAAAAAGTCGGCGGGTTCTTTTTTAGCAGGAGCAAGTTTTGTTGTAGGAAGTATCCGGGCAGATAGCGCTTTTGTACCACCTGTCTTCGAGCAGAACTATTTACAAAGGGATATTAAAGAGCTCAGCTATTTGGGAATTGGACCGGGCGCAGGGTATGTGTATACTTTTGTATATAAAGAGCATTGGTTTGTCACTGGATCCGCGAATCTGAATCTTGTTTGGAGCCTGATCAAAGAAACGAATACCAATGGCAAGAGCAGTTCATCCGGGTATTTGGCTCCTAATCTTCTAATTCGTGCAGGCCTGGGTTATAATAGTAGTAATTGGAGCACCAACTTTTCGTGGGTAGCGAGCAGAACGGCGGTAGAAGGACAGTTCAGTACCGATGGGTATCATATCAATTCAGGTAATTACCGGTTATCCGTTAACAAACGTTTCATCACAAAGGGGAAAACGAGAAAATTCCTCGATAAAGTAGATGGTCTTTTTAATAGGATTATAATGCATTCGCAAAAAAAATAGTGGTATGCTTTTTTTTATAGTAGGCATAAATCAGTAAAACAACCAGCGCTAAAAGCAACGAGCCAATAAAGACTGAATTTCCGAAAACTACTTTAGATGTCTTCGGTTCAGATGCCAATTCTTTTGAGAGTATTTTTCGAACGCGAACCTCGTTAACCTTGTTTCCTTCCATCAACCATAAGTTATCCTTATCATCAAAAACACCCGAGAGCGGAAACCAGTCAGCCGAGCTTGCTATTAGTGTACTGATTTTTCCCGATGAATCAATCTTAACAACTTTCCCTTGATCCATGTTGGCAATATAAATGTTTTCGCTACGATCGGTCCATATACCCCATAGACTTGATTTGGATGTATTGACAGCGCCAGGATTTCTTGCTAGCAAATGAATTTTCCCGGATTGATCCAATTGATAAAGATCCTTGTGGTCGGTAAAATAGATTCTACCATCAGACGTAACATGCATCCATCCGATTTCACCCATTTCTTTTTCAGCGAGTATAATGAGCTTTCCATCCGGTGTTAATTTCTTAATTCGATTGGGTTTCCATTGTTGAATCCAATACATATTTCCGGCTCCGTCACGATTGAAAGAGTAGTTATCCAAATAACCTTCCTTGGGTCCAATAAGCGTATCTAGTTTTCCATTACTGTTCAGTCGCCATGCATAATGTCCCCAGGTACCAGCAGATTCTCCATTGTACCAGAGATGTTCACCATAGAGATTATCCTCTGGATCTATTGCAATTTCATGTGAGTGCACTCCGCGAATGACTACCGATTTGGTTCCGTCTGGTTTGATTTTCCAGATCTGATTTAGATCGGTGTAATAGATATTTCCCTTGCTGTCTTTTACAATCCCAACGCCCGGATGGGCGAGTGAAGAATGAAGAATGAAAAATGTTAAATGAAAAAGGATGAGGCGTTTCATAAAATAGAAGGTATAATATTATTGTTTTATGGCGATATCACTTCTTAATTCTTCATTCTTCATTCTTCATTTTTCATTTCCCCGGGTAATTAGGAATGTTCTTACCAAGTATAATATCTCTTTGCGCTTTCAGGAAATCCGGCTCCACTTCTTTGGTCTTAATGATACCATTTCCCCCGCGGCCTTTTACATGGCTCTTTTCTTCAGCGGTAAGAAATGGATCATCATCGAATAGAATTTCATCAATCCAATATTCATTCATGCCGGGTTCTTTGATTGTGACATGAATGTGTTTGGGTGCTTTACTATCAGGATAAGAAGCCGGAAGTAGTGTAAAGAATTTGTATTCCCCCTTTTCGTTGGTCCGCATCCATCCTCGCAGGTATCCATGTCTTTTGGCCCATCCTGTTTCATCGCCTTTGGTCGGATAAACGCCTTTCTGATCGGTATGATAGAGATATATGATTACACCGGGAGCAGGCGTTTTTCCATCTGCTTTATAAACAATACCATTAATTGCTAACTTTTTTCCTTTTTCTTTCCAGTCGGGTAGCCATACCATGTTTTCCAGCTTTTCAAATAGTATGGGGCTTTCATAAATGGCTTCACATCCCTCACAACTACCTCCAACATTGCCTGTCACCCGCGGATTAACAGTAGATTTTGTAGCGGTACCCTGGGAACAAGAGCTGCCAACAATGATGATCATTAAAACCAGTAATAATGTAAGTCTTTTCATAACTGAAGTTTTATAATTCTAATTGTAGCCGGGAAGACGGGGAGACGGGAAGTTTTGGTTTTATTTCTTTTTCATTTACCGTCTTCCCGCCTTCCCGGCTAATCTCTCAAATGATATTGAACATAAAATTGATCCATTTCAAAGATGGGGTCAATTTCTTTACATCAACGGAGCTTCTTTCTTGATAAAAGACAGAGAAACAGTTCGTCAAGCCACTGAGACCGGTGGTGTAAGGTTTTTTCCGATCAGTAAATCGTACATTTATTTTGGGTAGTGTAGCAGCTTCCCACAAAGACACAAAGCCACAAAAGGGTTTTCTTAGTGAACTTTGGGTCTCTGTGGGACAATAAATTTCAAACTGAGACACTAATACATATTGAGGAACGGAAAGACATGAGTATCGTACGTAAATATCGCCTATATCATTTATTGTTCTGGTTACTATTTTATGCCGGCTGGCATTTCTTCCGTTACCAGGATTATAGAACAGGGAACCCCTGGTTGATTACCGCTGTAAAAGTAGTTGACCTGGCAATGCTGGTTTACATTACAAACTACGTGTTGATTCCGAAACTGCTTTATAAAAAGAGGTATTGGATCTTTGGAACCCTGTTTCTTTTGATGGTGGTAACCAGTAGTGTTGTCAAAATGTATATCCTGGGTCAGATAATGAAAATTCCATCGATGTTCAGTTTATCCGGAAATTTGAAGGGTAGGATTTATGATAACATTTTACCGCATATTTTATTAGTATGTACAGGAGCCGCGTTTAAATTGATGCTCGATCAAATGCATGCGCAACGGAAATTAACGCAAATGGCTAAGGAAAAATCAGATGCAGAACTGAGTTTCCTGAAATCACAGATCAATCCGCACTTTTTATTCAACTCATTGAATTCGGTTTATTTCCTTATTGATAAAGAAAACTCCGAAGCGCGCAAAACGTTGTTACAGTTTTCGGATCTGCTTCGTTACCAATTATACGATTGTAACGCAGATAGTATAGGTATCGAAAAAGAAATTGAATTCCTGAAGGATTATATTCACCTGCAGGAATTGCGAAAGGATAAACAATATGAAGTATCGCTGGATATCGGCAAGGAAGTAAAAGGATTCAGCATCACCCCACTACTCCTGATTCCGTTTATAGAGAATGCGTTCAAACATATCTCTCATCACAGTGATAAAAAGAATTTTGTGCGGGTATCTCTCAGCCGGTTGAACGGCAGCCTTGAATTTTCCGTCAAAAATTCAAAGGAAGTTCATCAACGCAGTACGGAACCTCCGGGTGGAATCGGCCTCAATAATGTTAAAAGAAGATTGGAATTACAATACCCCGGCAATCATGAATTGGAGATTGTGGATACAGATTCTACTTTTACGGTGGAATTGAAGTTGAAAGGAATAGCTGCTAGCTGTTAGCTTTTAGCTATTAGCTGCTTCTGTTGATATTTATCGTACGAAAAATGAAAATAATCGTTAGGAAAATATTTATTCGAATGCTGCTAACAGCTAATTGCTAACAGCTAAAAGCTATCCCCATGCTCAAATGCATAATCATTGATGACGAACCATTGGCAAGAAAAGGACTGAAAGAATACATCGCAGATGCTGACTTCCTTCAATTAGCAGGTGAATTTGATAATCCCATGAAAGCAATGGACCTTTTGATAAAAGAAAAGATTGACTTGATTTTTCTGGATATACAAATGCCGAAAATGACCGGGCTTGAGTTTATGAAAAGCCTGGCGCATCCGCCCCTGGTAATCTTTACTACGGCTTATCCGCAGTATGCGGTAGAAGGTTTTGAATTAAACGCGGTGGATTATTTATTGAAACCTTTTTCCTTTGACCGGTTCTGGAAAGCGATATTGAAGGCGCGAGCAATGATAGAAACACCACACATGCCTGCTTCAACAGCGGACGCCGATTATTTTTATATTAAGAGCGATAATAAATTAGTAAAGATAAATTACGCTGATGTTTTGTTCGCCGAAGCGCTGCAAAATTATGTAGCCATTTATACCGATCAGAAAAAATTTATCAGTTATCTCACCTTTCATAGTATTGAAGAACATTTACCCTCCAGCCGTTTTGTAAAAACGCATAAGTCGTATATCGTTGCAATGAATAAAGTAGAGAGTATTGAAGGCAATGAAATAAAAATCGGCGTGCATCGCATACCTATCAGTCGTACGGAAAAAGAAACGGTGCTGGAGAAGTTGTTGCAGAATAAGTTGCTGAAGAGGTAGAAGAAGCTGTGAGCGTTGAGCTATGAGCTTCGAGCGGCTGCACGAATAAATTTTTCTTCGGATTATGTTGTTGGCGGTTTGTAATAAAAAATCAAAAGTATAATTTTATCGAAACAAGCTCGCAGCTCGTAGCTCAAAGCTCGCAGCTTCTAGTGCGCCATTGGCCTCTTCTTAATCATTCCTCCCCTTGTATCCTTAATACTATGCATCACCACAAACGCGTTGGGATCGATCAGGTCGATTTCGAGTTGAAGTTTGGATATCTCCAGGCGGGTTATTACGGTAAAAATGATATTCATATTAGTATCTTTTGCATAGCCACGTTTACCATACCCGCCTTTACCACTGTACACAGTGATTCCTCTCCCCAATTTCTCCGCGATCATAATACTGATCTCTGTGCTTTTAGGCGATATAATCGTTACGCCGGTATATTCTTCAATACCCTCAATGAGGAAGTCTACTGTTCGGGAAGCGGCGAGATAGGCCAGCATCGAATACAATGCGGTATCGATACCCAAAAACCAGGCGGCCGTTGAAAAAATGATTACGTTCATGATCATGATGATATCACCGATAGATGCACTGGATTTCCGGCTGAGGTGAATTGCCAACACTTCCGTTCCATCCAGTACGGCTCCGCCCCGCATCGCAAAGCCGATACCAGCGCCGAGAAAAAAACCACCAAAAATAGCTACCAGTAATTTATCCTGGGTTACAATCGGGTAAGGAAAAAAGGCGATGCAGATCGAAAGACCAAGTATAGCAATGGTAGTTTTAACGGCGAACGATTGTCCCATTTGTAAATAGCCAATAATAATGAAAGGAATATTTATGATGATGATGATCAGTGCCAAGGGCCATTTTGTAAGCGCGGTAATTAACAGCGATATACCTGTTGCTCCGCCATCTATAAAACTGGTTGGTAAAAGAAAACTCTTCAGGCCAAATCCTGCCGATAGAATTCCTATAAGGATGAAAATACTACTCTTGATATTTTGGTTGAGTAACTTCTTGAAACGGTAACGCGAACGGGCACGTCCAAACTTACTTTGGTCTGGTGGGCCACCTTTTTTTTTCTTGCGGGCGGCTGATTGTACAACTAATTGTTGGAATTGTGGATTCATGATTTGACGGAAATTACAAAATCTCAACGGCTTTAAAGCCGATCTGAACATTAAGTAACGATCCTGCAGATAAGTGGCTTTGAAACGTTAACTTTGCGGGCTTGAAAATTAGTCTGGAGTTAGTAGTCAGGAGTCGGGAGAAGTAGACATGCTGCGTTTTTCGAACTTTCGATCTTTTTGAACATCTGGCTAATGGTTTATATAATATGAAATACGCGAACGAAATACAGAAAAGAAGAACTTTTGCAATCATCAGTCACCCCGATGCCGGTAAAACAACCCTTACCGAGAAACTGCTTTTATTCGGTGGGGCTATTCAAACGGCAGGTGCGGTGAAAAGCAATAAGATTAAAAAGCATGCCACCAGCGACTTTATGGAAATCGAGCGCCAGCGGGGTATATCAGTAGCCACTTCGGTGATGAGTTTTGAATACAAGGGAATATTGATAAACCTGCTCGATACGCCGGGTCACAAAGATTTTGCGGAAGATACTTATCGCACGCTGACAGCAGTGGATAGTGTAATACTGGTGATTGATAGTGTAAATGGAGTAGAGGCACAAACAAGACGATTAATGGAAGTGTGTCGTATGCGCGATACACCCGTAATTGTATTTATAAATAAAATGGACCGGGATGGAAAAAACCGTTTCGATCTGTTGGAAGAGATAGAAAAAGAACTGAATATTCATCTTCATCCGATGACCTGGCCCATCAATAGTGGTAAAGAGTTTAAGGGAGTATATAATCTGGATGAGAAAAGCCTGGTATTGTTTACAGCCAATACAAAAGCGATTGATGAGGATGTAGTACAGATAAATGATCTCAGTGATACTTTATTAGAAAATAAATTAGGTGAGCGGGATGCACATACGCTTCGCGAGGATGTAGAATTGGTAGATGGGGTACATGGAGAGTTGAATGTTGAAAATTATCTGGCTGGCAAAGTGGCTCCGGTATTTTTTGGAAGCGCGGTTAATAATTTCGGAGTAAAAGAAATGCTGGATACATTTATTCAAATTGCACCAACACCCCGCAGCCGGGAAACATCGCTGCGACACCTGGATGTAAATGAAGACAAGTTCAGCGGTTTTATTTTTAAGATACACGCCAATCTTGATCCCAAACACCGCGACCGTATCGCTTTCTTGCGTGTTTGCAGCGGAAAATTCGAGCGGAACAAATATTTCTATCATGTGCGTCTTGACAAAGATGTACGTTTCAGTAATCCATATACTTTCCTGGCACGCGATAAGGATGTGATTGATGAGGCTTATCCGGGTGATGTAGTAGGATTGTTTGATACGGGTAATTTCAAAATCGGTGATACACTTACTGAAGGGGAGAAATTTTATTTTACGGGCATTCCATCTTTCTCTCCTGAGATATTCAAGGAAGTAGTGAACAAGGATCCGATGAAGACCAAGCAACTGGAAAAAGGATTGTTGCAGTTAACAGATGAAGGGGTGGCTCAGTTATTCACTCAATTTGGTGGGAATAAAAAAATCATTGGTTGTGTAGGTGAATTGCAGTTTGAGGTAATACAATACCGTTTATTGCAGGAGTATGGCGCCTCCGTTGAATTCAGGACACAGGCTTTTTATAAAGCTTGCTGGATCACCAGTACCGATCCAAAGAAACTGGATGAATTCACCCGTTTTAAATCAAGTAATATTGCTACTGATAAAGACGGTCATCTTGTTTATCTTGCCCAAAGCGAATGGTTCCTTAATACAGAGCGAACCAATAACCCGGATATAGAATTCCATTTTACATCAGAAATTCATAAGGAGGCCGTTTGATAATTTTTGAATCAGAACGATTGGTAGTGCGACAGTTTACCATGAACGATGCTAATGAGTTTTTTCGCATGAATAGCGACCCGGAGGTAATGCAATATATTCGTCCGGTAAAAAATCAACAAGAGACGGATCATTTTCTCCAGTCGAATATTCAATTATACCAGCAACAACCCTTATACGGGCGTTGGTTCGCTGCGGAAAAATCTTCCGGGCAATTCGTGGGCTCCTTCGCGCTGATAGCCATAGAGGGAACCGATAAGATGCAGATCGGTTATTCGTTGATGCCCGAGTTTTGGGGAAAAGGATATGCCACTGAATTGACTATTGAAGGACTGAAGTATGTGTTTACTAAAACTTCCATCATCATAATTTATGGCGTAACGGAAGAACCCAATACCGGTTCGCAGAATGTATTGCTGAAAGCAGGATTTAAAGAAGACGAGGTTTTTATGGAAGGGCAGAAGCGGTTGCTCCGCTATATGCTTGAAAAGGAACAATGGGAGAAAGAGCAGGCGGAAGGATATTGGAAGGACTAGCTGCGAGCTATGAGCGGCGAGCTTCGAGCTGCAGATTCATGGTTTGACCATAAAGCGGTAAGAACAATTTCATATTTATTAATTCGGATATTCATGATATTAAATCGTCAGACGGGGACCGTCAGACGATGGTGCTCGTAGCTCGAATCCGCCGCGGCGGATCGCAGCTTCTTCTTAATGCATCACAATCGTTTCCGTTTCAGGAATGGCGATCAGGTTGAGTTGAATATGCTTATGATGTGCCTTCGCTTTAAAATCATTGAAGATCTCCAGGATATCATGATCTATATATACACTTTTACTTCCATTAATATCAATTACTGAATACGAAGGAATTTTATCAAGTAACTCGATAAATCTTTTTTTATTAAGAAAACTTACGTTTAGCGCAAGATCTATGGTATAATGCTTAATGTTTCCTTCTGTTTTTTCTTGCAAGCTGTATCCCGCGCGGTACGTGTGTTTGATCAGAAAATAAATGCTATATACAACGCCAATTAGTACACCGATAAGCAGGTCCGTAAAAAGAATAGCAAGTACAGTGATCAGAAAAGGAAGGAATTGTTCCCGCCCCTGTTTATAGACAGCTTTGATCATGGATGGTTTAGCAAGCGAATAACCCGTACGTATCAAGATTACTGCTAATACACTGTATGGAATTAAATTAATAACAGGAGCGGCCACCAGCACAGCAATCAGTAACCAAATACCATGTGTAAAAGCAGAGAGCTTTGTGCGGGCCCCCGCTTCGTTATTGGCCGAACTGCGGACAATCACTGCGGTGATCGGTAGTCCTCCAACTAATCCGCTTAAGAAATTACCAGTGCCTTGTGCAATCAATTCACGATTTTGAGAAGTGACACGGTTATAGGCGTCAAGTTTGTCAATCGCTTCAATACTCAATAATGTTTCCAATGTCGCCACAAAACAAATGATCACCGCGTATTTCCAGATAGCGGCCTGGGAGAATAGAAAATTTGGATCAGGTAGTTTTATTTCGTTTTGAAGTTGAAGAGGTACTGAAACATATTGATCCGTGCGTAATGCCAGAGAAGGGATCCAGTTTTGTAAAAGATAAGCCAGCAGGGAACCTGCCACCACAATTATAAATGCAGGGGGCAGAAACTTGAATTTTTTCGAAAGCGATTTTTGCCAGAAAGCGGAAATACTCAACACAGCCAATGCAATCAGTATAGGTCCGGCTGAAATGCTCTTGTACAGATTATTTATATTTTCAAATCCGTGGTTGAAGGTGAAAATATTGAACAATTCATTTCTCCAGAAATCAGGTTTATTATAACCAATCAGTATCGGCACCTGCTTTGATATCAGGATAATACCAATAGCTGCCAGCATTCCTTTGATAACCGCGGAGGGAATAAAATGCGTGAAGCCACCTAATTTAAAAATACCTAAAACAATTTGTAATAATCCGGCAATGGTTACCGAGAGGAAGAAAATTTCAATGGCACCCAGATCCGTAATTGCGGATGCACAGATTGCCGTGAGACCCGCGGCAGGTCCACTTACACTTAATGGTGAATTGCTGATTAGTGATATAATGACTCCTCCAATAATACCAGCAATCAATCCTGAGTAAACCGGAGCGCCGGATGCCAATGAAACACCGAGGCAAAGGGGTAGGGCTACAAAGAAAACAGTAATACTTGCGTTGAGATCGTGGCGGATAAAAGAGAGAAGATAAAATCTGGTTTTGCGGTTTATCGTACTCATCTTGCTTCTAAAGTTCGGTTATTATCTTCAGAACTGACCTTGCTAAATGCGAATAGAACGATTTACAGAATGATTTTGAGCAGGATCAACAGAACAAACACTGGTCTGACCATGTTTTGTTGAGTCTATGATCAATTTCATATTAAATAGAAAATACCTTGAAGTTAAATCGTCTGACCGGGACAGCCGGTTCCGCCTGAGCGGAAGTCAGACGATGGTCCCAGTAGTTCGAAGCTTGCGGCTTGCAGCTCATAGCTCTTAGCTTCTTCAAAACTCCGGATTCACCCCCACATAATTATGCGGAGAAATTTTCTTTAGTTCCTTTTTGATGGAGGGGGATACTTTCAATTTATCAATAAACTGGTGAAGTGTTTTTTGTGTAATGCCATCTTTACCCCTGGTAAGATCTTTCAACGCTTCGTAAGGTGTAGGATAATTTTCGCGACGCAGTACAGTTTGGATTGCTTCCGATACAACGGCCCAGTTATTATCCAGGTCGGCAAAGATCTTTTCATCATTTAAAACCAATTTGCCCAAACCTGTTTCAATTGATTTGAAAGCAAGAATGGTATGCGCGAAAGGCACACCGATATTACGTAATACAGTGGAATCAGTAAGATCACGTTGCAAACGGCTGATGGGTAATTTAGCAGATAAATGCTCGAAGATCGCGTTAGCGATTCCTAAATTGCCTTCCGCATTTTCAAAATCGATGGGATTCACTTTATGTGGCATGGCTGATGACCCGATCTCTCCCTTTTTAGTTTGCTGCTTAAAATAATCCATCGATACATAGGTCCATAGATCCCTGCAGAAATCAATTAATATAGTATTGACTCGCTTCATCGCGTCGAAATGAGCGGCGAGATTATCGTAATGTTCGATCTGTGTGGTGAACTGCTGCCGTTGTAATCCCAATACTTCATCTACAAATTCATTCCCCAGTTCTATCCAGTTCTTTTTAGGAAAAGCGATATAATGCGCGTTGAAATTACCGGTAGCACCTCCGAATTTGGCATAAACCGGAGTTTGAATAATATGTTCTACCTGGTTCTCGATACGTTCCGCGAAAACCATGATCTCTTTACCCAATGAAGTAGGGCTCGCGGATTGTCCATGTGTTCGGGCAAGCATGGGAATATTCTTCCAATCGGATGCTAATATTTCCAGTTGACGGGTAAGGTTCAATAAATTGGGTAGGTATTCGAATTCGAGTGAATGTTTCCACAAAAGAGGAACGGCTGTATTATTTATATCCTGCGAAGTGAGACCGAAATGAATCCATTCTTTTACCGTATCGGCTTTAGCGGCTGTTAATTTTTCTTTCAGAAAATATTCAACAGCTTTTACATCGTGGTTGGTGATGGCTTCTGTATCTTTTATTTTTTGCGCATCTTCAATACTGAAATTTTCCAGTATATTTTTCAATACTTTTTTAACTGCCGGTGTGAGGGTGAAAAATTTTTTATCTGCGAGAAACTGGAAGTATTCAATTTCGATAAGTACGCGGTATTTAATCAATGCATATTCAGAAAAATATTCATCGAGATGCTGAACCTTTGAACGATAGCGTCCGTCGATTGGAGAAATAGCGGTGAGCGACTGGAGATCCATGTTGATTTATGATTTGTGATATTGGATTTATGATTTGATGACTAAATTCCAGGATTTTCGAAAATCACAAATTCGAAATCACCAATCCTAAATCCTAATTCCCTTCTTACCTTTGCGGGCAAAAATAAATCAATTGAGTAAGATTAAGATTGGAATTGTCAATTATCTCAACACAAAGCCCCTCTTATACGGTATTGCGCATTCACCCGTCCGGGAAGAAATCGAACTGGTGCCTGATTATCCCTCCAATATCGCTACCATGCTGATGGAAAACAGGATTGATGCCGGATTAGTACCGGTAGCTATTATTCCCAGGTTGCAGGAGTCACATATCATTACCGATTATTGCATTGGCTGTGATGGGCCGGTAGCTTCTGTCTGTTTATTAAGCAATGTGCCGATGGGACAGATTAAAAAAGTACTGATCGATTACCAGAGTCGAACTTCTGCCAACCTCATAAAGATTCTGATCCGTAAATATTGGAAAATCGATGTGGAGCTGGCAGATACAAAAGCGGATTATCGCGATCAGATAAAAGACACTACTGCCGGACTGGTTATCGGGGATCGTTGCCTGGAATATCGAAGCCAGGTGCCTTATGCTTATGATCTCGGTGAAGCCTGGAAGGATTTTACCGGTCTTCCTTTTGTATTCGCTGCATGGATCAGTAATAAGAAATTACCGACCAGTTTTATTGAAAAATTTAATGAAGCAAATAAATTAGGCGTTTCTTCTATTGAAAAGGTTATTGCCGAAAATTCGTTTGCTAATTATGATAGCCGCACTTATTTTTCTAAGAATGTAAGTTATGTGATGGATGAACAGAAGAGGAAGGGAATGGAATTGTTTTTGGAGATGATTGAATCGTGAGTGGTGAGTAGTGAGTGGTGAGTAGTGAATAGTGAGTGGTGAGTGGGTCTCGAAGTAATAGCAAGTCGCTATTAGTTTAGGTCTTTCTCCCGACTCCTGACTCCTAACTCCCCGACTACCTTCCTCACCGCGGGCGCCACGATCGTTCCAAACAATTCAATCGAGCGCATCATCTTATCGTGCGGTAAAGTACCTACACTCATTTGCGCAAGGAAACGGGTATTTTTAAATAATTCGTACTCGTATAATATTTTATCAATTACCTGTTGCGGACTTCCCACCATTAATGCTCCTTTTGGAGAACGTGATGCCTCATATTGCTGACGATTGCTGGGTGGCCATCCTCTTTCTTTCCCGATTTTTGTCATTACTGCCGCGTATGTTGGATAAAATTCATCGGCGGCTTGTTGCGAATCATCAGCGATATATACATGTGTGTTGATACCCACCTGCAATTGTTCCCCTGCATGACCCGCTTTGATTGCGGTATCCCGATAGAGTTGAATTAGTGGAGCAAACTGGTAAGGCATTCCACCAATGATTGCCAATGCAAGCGGTAAATTTAATTTGGCGGCACGGATTACAGAGGAAGGTGTACCACCAACAGCGATCCAAACAGGTAATTTTTCCTGTGCAGGTCTTGGATAAACACCCAGATTATTAAAGGAGGGACGATGTTTTCCTTTCCAGCTTATTTTTTCTTTTTCGTTGAGAAGAAGTAATAAGTCCAGTTTTTCCGAGAACAACTCATCATAGTCGTTGAGGTCGTATCCGAACAAAGGAAAGGATTCAATAAATGATCCACGGCCAACCATGATCTCGGCTCTTCCGCCTGACAATAAATCTACCGTTGCAAAATCCTGGAACACCCGAACCGGATCATCGGAACTCAATACAGTAACTGCACTGGATAGTTTGATTCTTTTAGTTTTTACCGCAGCCGCCCCTAGAATTACAGCAGGGGAGGAGATCAAATATTCTTCCCGGTGGTGTTCACCTACGGCGAAAACATCGAGACCAACTTGTTCGGTCAACTCAATTTCTTCCATAAGATCTTTGATTCGTTGCTGACCACTGATAATTTTTCCGGTGAGCGGATCGGGAGTTCTTTCTACGAATGTATAAATGCCTAGTTCCATGATTCAATTGTTCCTGCAAGATTAATTTGTTTCGGGAACAATAAAGATAATCTATGTTAAGTATCGGAAGATAGCAGGTATACAAAAGTAAACTTCCGTGGCTGGTGAAGACACCAGCCGCAATACTTACCAGCTGTAAGTGTCATTTAACAAAAAGCCCCAATCGAAATGCACGAACAGGGCTTGATATCAGGGGAAATAAATTATTCTTATGGAAATATTCCTAACTCCGCATAACTCACACCCACTTTATTTATTGCAACTAAATAAGCGGCCGTACGCATATCCGGTATAGAAGGATTTGCTTTCCAGGCATCCATGATTTCGCGGGTGGCGGCAATCATGGTTTCTTCCAAGCCGCTTCTTACCAGATCCACTTCTTCCGGACCGTGAACGATTTCATCTCTTACCTTTTCACTTACCGTTTTGCCGGTAAAGTTTTCCGTCAGTTCCAGCATCTGGCGATTCTGGTTCTCGGTAAAGCGTTTTTCCATGCGTCCATAACGAACGTGGCTTAAATTCTTTAACCATTCGAAATAGCTAACCGTAACACCTCCGGCATTCAAATACATATCCGGGATTACGACTATTCCTTTTTTTGCAAAAACTTCATCGGCTTCGGGAGTGAGTGGTCCGTTGGCTGCTTCTCCAATCATTTTCGCTTTTACACGAGGAGCATTTTCACCATTAATTACGTTTTCCAATGCGGCTGGAATCAAAATATCACATTCCATCTCCAATGCTTCCGCGCTTTTAGTTATGTTTTTAGCGCCCGGAAAATTTAGAATAGATCCTGTTTTCTTTCTATGTTGAAATACTTCTTCTTCATTCAAACCATCGGGATTATGAATGGCACCTTCAAACTCTGCCAGTACAATTACTTTGGACCCACCTTCGCGGAAAAATTTGGCGGCATGATAGCCAACGTTACCAAGACCCTGAACAATTACTCTCTTACCTTCTACTCCAATTTCCAATCCAAGTTTCCCCATTATCTCGGGCATATTGCATACTTCCCGAATTCCATAAAATACACCCAAACCTGTTGCCTCTTTTCTCCCTCTCACTCCACCTTGTGTAACTGGTTTTCCGGTAACGCAACCCAAAGAGTCAATTTCCCCCGGTCTCATACTGGCATAGGTATCGGCAATCCATGCCATTTCTCTTTCGCCGGTTCCATAGTCGGGAGCGGGTACATCAATACCAGGACCAATAAAGTTTTTCTTGATTAATTCCGCGGTATAACGACGGGTAATTTTCTCCAATTCATAAGGCGTGTATTTTTTGGGATCGATCGTTATACCGCCTTTTGCTCCTGCAAACGGAACGTTTACGATAGCGCATTTGTAAGTCATTAACGCGGCAAGGGCCATCACCTCATCAAGATTTACACTCAAGGCAAAACGAATACCACCTTTACATGGCAATTTGTGATGGGAGTGCTGTACCCGATACGCTTTAATTACTTCGATCTTATCACCAATCTTCACCGGAAAATGCATGCGGTAAACTGCATTGCATTGTTTGATTTGTTCAAGCGTACCCGGGTCCCAATTGGTGAATTTGGCGGCTTTGTCGAAACTCTTTTCAACGGCGCCAAAAAAACTGTACTCTGACATGACGTAGTAAATTTTATTTTTCAAATAATAACAAGCCGAAACGTGAGTGGTGAGTGGTGAGTCGTGAGTAGTTTCCGTAATTTTTATCACACTAATTCAAATTCAAAAACAATTCTTTACTTCTTTACTCCTTTACTTCTTTACTTCTCTACTTCTCTACTTCTCTACTTCTCTACTTCTTCTCTAACCTACTAATCTTCCTATCCAAACTTATCACATAAACAAACAACCCCACCAAAATCGTAAGACAAACCGCCATCACAACCCAAATCTTTCCATCGGCGCGTAAACCTGTGGCTACTTGCTGCTGTGCAACTGCAGTGTCGTTCTGTGCTTGAACCAAAAACATCATCAATATACCTGCGATACCAGCTACTAATTTTTTCATATTCTATGCGGTTGTCATTTTTTTATCTTCTAATACGCGAACTCTCATTTTCAATATAGTAATCCAAACACCCATTAATATCCATCCTAATACTGCCGGCCAGAAGATTGCACGCATCGCGGGTTCCAGACTATTTCCGCTAAGTCCCGGATTGCCTTCTACTCCTTTGCCACCGGGATGAAGCGATTCTACCATACGTGGCAAAATCATCACCATCGGTATATAAACAAAATAAGCGAATATATTATACACGGCCGCAACGCGTCCGCGCTTGTCGATATCGGTCATTGAATTGCGCAATACAAAATAAGCGAGGTAAACCAGCAGGGCAACAGCGGCACCTATCTGCTTAGGATCATTGTTCCATGGAGCACCCCAGGTATAATTGGCCCAGATAGCTCCGGTTACCAATCCAAGGAACCCGAAAACAGTACCGGTTCTGGCAAATTCAGCAGCCCACCAATCGTATTTCGCCAATGGATTGCGCAGGTATTTAATAGAATAGATCAGCGATACGGTAATAATCGCCATTTGACTGAACCACATCGGCACATGGAAAAAGAAATTGCGCATACTTTCATACATATTGCTTTCTTCATAAGCAACACGCGGAGGAAGTTTCACCAGAAAACCTGCTGTAAATGTGTAGAGCAGTAAAACAATACTCAATATTTTCCACCAGTTTCGGCGCATATGGATTGTAGGATTTACAAAAATACGTGGTAAAAGGGTGCGGCAAAATTAGGGGAAAGAAGCGTAATACATTGCGGATTGTGAATTGGGAAATTGAGAAATCTCTTTTTGCTCAAAATACCTTTAGATAGCTTAACGAGCTGTTACTTCAAAAGCTATTTCCCAATTTCCAAATCCAAAATTCCAAAATTCTCTCTCTCAGTCTTTCCATAAAAACGGAAACAGAATTATCGCCAAAGCTACCACCAATATATCCAATCCAAAAAGCACTCCGCACAATTGTAATAAGCCAGCCTGCACCACATCAAAAAAAGCAATATTTGAAATGCGCATCAATATCAGCACCTGTGGAATGATCAGCGGAAACCCAAGTATCGCCATCAATGCGGCGTTTTGTTGAGCCCTTGCCGCTATTGCAGCCAGAAAAGTAAAAACAAGGCTCAAACTACATCCCCCTAAACAAACAATTCCGGTGAATAGCCAGGGATTTTCCAATACATCGCCCAATAACAACCGAAACAAGACTAAGCTCACAATACTCATCACAATCATCAACGCTCCATTAAACAGGAGTTTAGAAATAATAAAATCTTTTGCGCTAGCTATAGTATAGAAATAAAGCATGCGTCCTTTACTTTCTTGTAAAAAGCTTTTGGCCACCGCGTTCACACAAATAAATAATTGAATCATCCAGAACAACCCGTTCCATACTTTTTCTTCCGGTTGTCCCATAGCAAGGTAGAGTACGAAAATAGTGGAGGCTACATATAGAAGGATGCCATAGAAAGTGTATTGCTGGCGGATCTCCAGTAAGAGGTCTTTTTTAATCAACGCGATGATATGGCGGGAACTCTTCAATGGTTAATCTTTTTTATGGTAGCAACTGCGGCAGCGGGGTTCATAAATATCTTTTTCACCCACTACTACCTGACCTTCCTGCGTAGTTTTGCGATACGAGTAGTTAGCGATATTGCCGCATCGAACACAGATCGCATGGAGTTTGGTAATGAAATCGGCTTTCGCTAAAAGATTAGGCATCTGTCCAAATGGTTTGCGCTGGTAATCCATATCTAATCCTGCAACGATCACCCGTATTCCCCGCATGGCCAATTGCTCGCAAACATCAGGTAATTGATCATCGAAGAACTGAGCCTCATCAATGCCCACTACATCCACTTCATTGGCTAATAATAATATGGTTTGTGAGTTGTCGATAGGGGTAGAAAGGATCGCATTTTCATCATGGGATACGATGCTTTGCTCGTCGTACCGGGTATCGATTTTCGGTTTGAAGATTTCCACCCGCAGGTTGGCAATCTTGACCCTTTTGAGTCTCCGGATCAGTTCTTCGGTTTTACCACTGAACATGGAGCCGCAAACTACCTCGATCCAACCCCTTCTTTCGCCCGATATATTTGGTTCAATAAACATGATAAGATAAAAACGGAATGAAAATTGATTAATTTTAGGACTAAACCCAATCGCCTCATAAAAGCAAGTACCTCAAATGGATCGTTTAGCCGAATTGATCAGCAAATTAAATGAACAATTTGCACATAATGCCGGTCCTGCTCAATTAATGATTACTACACAGTTAATTGAAGCAGAGTTAAATAAGCTGTCTTCCGCTACCGGTAAGACTTTGGGCACGGCTAAGGTGGCGGTTACCATGCCATCAGTTTCCCGCCTGGTTGAGTCGAATTCTGGTCCGGTTGGACCCCAAAAGGAAGAGTCTCAACCTGTTTTCCCCGAAAAAAATGGCAATCATGGGTCGCCAAAAAAACAGGACCAGGGCGGCTGGTTATTCGACCCAATGACTGAAATTCCTACCCTATCCCACCAGCGGAATGGTAAAGAATTGAATGAAATCATGGGTTCCGACGAATCTTCACTTAATGATAAGTTAAAAGCTGATGTGGTAGAAGTGGGTCATTTGTTGAACGAATCACCAGTAAGAGATCTCAAAAGAGCGATCGGTATCAATGATCGGTTTGTATTTATCAGTGAACTGTTCCGGGGTGATGAAACCATGTATGAAAGAAGTATCAAAACCATTAATGGGTTCCGCATATTTCCGGAAGCCGAATATTGGATCGAACGAGAATTGAAAGTAAAGCTGGGTTGGGATGATAGTAAAGACAGCACCCGTCATTTTTATCAACTGATCAAAAGACGATTCTCCTGAATATAGTGCATGATTTTTTCAGTAGCTCCTTTTTTATTATACACATAATCTCTTGCCGCTTCGCGGCTCTCCTTTAACCAATCACTATCAGCCAGCAAATCATTCATTAATTTTTCAATTTCTATTGCGCTATCAATAGAATAAGCTGCTCCTTTCTCCACCAGGTCTATTGCTTCAATATATTTTTCATATTCAGGCCCGAAAATAATAGGCTTTCCGTAAACAGCTGCTTCCAATACATTGTGCACTCCATCGTTTCCAAATCCTCCACCGATATAAGTTATAGTGGCATATTTATACAAGCGGGATAACATACCGATATTGTCGATGAGAAGAACGTTTATTATTTGTGGTTTGTAGTTTGTGGTTGTCTCTTCGCGGTTCGGGGCTTCATTTTTAAAATTTGGTTCTTTGTATTCTTTCTTTGGTTCTTGGCTCTTGTTTCTTGGTTCTTTGACCCAATGCGAGTATCTAATGCAATTCACAAACAACTCCTCTGCTTCTTTCAATCGTTCTTCTGTAACATCATGCGGCGCTACAATGAATTTTATATGCGGATGTGTATTGGCATAATGATCTAATTCTTCTTCATCTTCGGCCCAGGTACTCCCAGCAACAATAACAGGATCCGTACCACAAAACTTCTCTATCTCACTCATTGGTTTGAAATCGGCAGCGATCTCCAACACACGATCGAAACGGGTATCACCACTTACTGTGATATTATTACCCAACCCAACTTGTTTAAGTAATTGAGCCGATTCTTCAGTTTGTACAAATAAATGAAGAAAACATTCCAGCATATACCGGTGCAAGCGGCCATACCATTTAAAAAAGGGTTGATCTTTTCTAAAAGCGCCGGAAATAAGAAGAATGGGAATTGATTTTTGTTTCAGTTCAGCGAGAAAAAAATACCAGTAATCGTATTTCACCCAGAGTACCAATTGCGGATTTACAAGCTGGATAAAACGTCTGGCATTCTTTTTGGAATCCGCAGGCAGGTAAAAAATATAGTCTGCGCCCGTGTACTCTTTTTTTACTTCGTATGCCGAGGGAGAAAAAAAACTAAGCAGGATTTTGTGTGATGGATAAGTTTTCCGGATTTTTTCCAACACCGGGCGCCCTTGTTCAAATTCTCCCAATGAAGAGCAATGTAACCAAATGATCGGGGCGTTGTTTTGTGAGAGTGCATTTTCGATCTTTTCAAGAAGTCCCTTTCGCCCTTCCACCCATCGTTTGGCTTTTGGGTTCCATTTTGCAGCCAATCGAATAGCTGCATGATAAAGAGACAGGAACAGTATATAAAAAAAGATATGCACTCAGATTATTTAATTATAAACAAATGTGTAATCGAACGTTAGATCATAGGAAATACCACATGTTGGCATTGCAAAAACCACAATTTCGGGTTAGCTTTGTGCCCGCTTAAGATTTAAAAACTACCGCATGCATCCCATACAAATGGTTGATTTAA
The DNA here is from genome assembly GCA_965279015.1 of Chitinophagaceae bacterium. GTDB lineage: Bacteria > Bacteroidota > Bacteroidia > Chitinophagales > Chitinophagaceae > Endoryza. The sequence continues at coordinate 4,804,276 of OZ257130.1, read as the reverse complement.
AGAAGCAATATGCAAAAATAAAGGCAGAAGTGGATAAGTCTATTCACGAAGTGTTGGATACTGCTGGTTTTATTAACGGAAAAGCAGTAGGTGATTTTGCCGAAAACCTTTCTAAATACCTGGGAATAAAGCATGTAATTCCCTGTGCCAACGGAACGGATGCCTTACAGATTGCAATGATGGCCCTTGAGCTGGAACCGGGCGATGAAGTTATCACTCCTTCTTTTACTTATGTTGCCACTACGGAAGTCATTGCATTACTGAGACTTCAACCAGTATTTGTAGAGGTCGATCCCAAGACATTTTGCGCTGATCCGGCGGCAATTGAAAAAGCCATAACTCCCAAAACCAAGGCCATTGTGCCGGTTCATTTATATGGACAGTCGGCCGATATGGAAGCCATCATGAAAATCGCCCAAAAACATAAATTATTTGTTATAGAAGATAATGCCCAGGCCATCGGTTCTGATTTTCGTTTCAGCGATGGAAGCGTAAAAAAGACCGGAACCATCGGCACTATCGGTACAACATCATTTTTTCCGTCTAAAAATTTGGGTTGTTATGGAGATGGTGGTGCAATATTCACAGATGATGATTCGTTAGCTAATCGGTTAAGAATGATTGCAAATCATGGTCAGAGTAAGCGCTATTACCATGATCTGGTTGGTTGCAACAGCCGGTTGGACACCCTTCAGGCGGCTGTGTTGAACATAAAACTGAAAAACCTGGACGCGTATATTGACGCAAGAAGAAAGGCGGCCGATTATTATGACCAAGCTTTTGCCAATCATCCTAAGATCAGCACTCCTTTCCGGGCGCAAAACAGTAAGCATGTTTTTCACCAGTACACATTGATACTCGAAGGAGTTGACAGGGATGGGTTGAACCAGTTCCTGTCAGATCACCATATTCCTTCAATGATTTATTATCCCGTACCCGCTCACCGCCAGAAAATGTTTGATGCATTCGGCGGAAGCAACTATATCCTGAAAACTACCGACTGGTTAACCGAGCGTGTAATCTCATTACCCATGCATACCGAATTGGATGATGATCAATTACAGTTTATAACCAGCAAAGTGCTTGAGTATGTAAATAAATGATCGAATAATTATCGACCCTAATAAAGCCTAAACCCTAATTTAAACTTTACACGATGAAAATTGCTGTAGTTGGAACAGGATACGTTGGATTGGTTACCGGAACCTGCTTTGCAGAGACCGGGAATAATGTTACTTGTATTGATATTGACAAAGCAAAGATTGACAAGCTGAACAGCGGTCAGGTTACTATTTACGAACCGGGATTGGAGAAGATCTTTCTAAGGAATCAACGCGAAGAACGCTTGTTCTTCACGACCAATCTCGCAGAAGGAATCAAAGATGCACGTATCATCTTTCTCGCATTACCTACTCCTCCGGGAGAAGATGGTTCAGCCGACCTGAAATATATTTTAGGGGTAGCCAATGATCTTGGAAAAATATTAGACGATTATAAAGTTATTGTAGATAAAAGCACCGTGCCTGTTGGTACGGCGGAAAAGGTACACGCGGCTATCGCTAAAAATTTTAAAGGTGAATTTGATGTAGTGTCGAACCCCGAATTTTTACGCGAAGGGGTAGCGGTAGATGATTTCTTAAAACCCGACCGGGTGGTAATTGGCGCCGGTTCAGAAAGAGCGAAAAAAGTAATGGGAGAATTGTATGCGCCTTTTGTTCGTTCAGGAAACCCGATACTCTATATGGATCTCCGTTCCGCTGAACTCACCAAGTACGCGGCGAATTCTTTTCTTGCCACAAAAATCACTTTTATGAACGAGATCGCTCAATTGTGCGAACGACTCGGCGCGGATGTGGATATGGTTCGCAGAGGAGTGGGCAGCGATGATCGTATTGGAAAGCGGTTCCTGTTTCCAGGCATCGGCTATGGCGGAAGTTGTTTTCCTAAAGATGTACAGGCATTGGCCAAATCCTCCACGGAAGTAAGCTATGAATTTAAGATACTAAACGCGGTGATGGATGTAAATGAGAAGATGAAACTGCATCTTTTGCCCAAGATTAAAAAATATTTTGGTGGTGATCTCAAAGGGAAAAAATTCGCGTTGTGGGGGTTGGCGTTCAAACCCAATACGGATGATATTCGGGAAGCACCGGCCTTATATATGATAGAAGCGCTAACAGCAGCCGGAGCTACGGTTTGCGCTTATGATCCAGAGGCAATGGGAAATGTAAAAAAGATATTGGGTGATAAAATTGAATTCGGCGAAACACAATACGACTGCTTGAACAAAGCAGATGCGTTGGTGATCGCTACGGAATGGAACGAGTTCCGCACTCCGGATTTCCTGAAGATTGTGAAGTTGATGAAGAATAAAGTGATATTCGACGGACGAAACCTGTTTGATACCGACGCAATAAAAGAACTTGGATTTTTTTACGAAAGTGTTGGAAGAGCTACGGCTATTCCAACGAACGGAACTCATCACAAATAATATAAAATGTAAAATATAAAATGTAAAAGTGAGCTTACGGATATTGATTATCTTTTGAGGTTTAAATTTTACATGTTGCATTCTAGATTTTACATTTTACATTTTCTTCAACTCGATACAATAAAGCATGGCAAAAGAAAGAGTACTGGTAACCGGTGCAGCCGGTTTCCTAGGTTCGCATTTATGCGATCGATTTATCAAGGAAGGATTTCATGTAGTAGGAATGGATAATCTTATTACCGGCGATCTGCGCAATATTGAACACCTTTTCAAATTAGAGCAATTCGAATTTTATCATCATGATGTTTCTAAATTTATTCATGTGCCGGGTGAGTTACGCTATATTCTGCATTTCGCGTCTCCTGCCAGCCCGATCGATTATCTCAAAATACCGATTCAAACGTTGAAAGTAGGTTCACTCGGAACCCATAATTGCCTCGGACTTGCCAAAGCGAAGAACGCACGGATTCTCGTGGCCTCTACTTCTGAAATTTATGGCGACCCGATAGTACATCCACAGAATGAAGATTACTGGGGGAATGTAAACCCCATTGGTCCCCGTGGTGTTTATGATGAAGCCAAGCGTTTCCAGGAAGCTATGACGATGGCCTACCATACTTTCCATGGACTGGAAACAAGGATCGTACGTATTTTTAATACCTATGGTCCGCGGATGCGATTAAACGACGGACGTGCGTTGCCGGCATTTATCGGACAGGCACTAAGAGGAGAGGATCTTACCGTATTTGGGGATGGTAGTCAGACAAGATCCTTTTGTTATGTAGATGACCTGGTGGAAGGTATTTATCGTTTGTTGATGAGCAATGAGCATATGCCCATCAATATTGGTAACCCTGATGAAATATCACTCAAAGACTTTGCGGAAGAAATTATAGCGTTGACAGGTACTAAGCAAAAAATAATTTATAAACCACTACCGGTTGATGATCCGAAACAGCGGAAGCCGGATATAACCCGTGCCCGTGAAATTCTTGGATGGCAACCAAAAGTAAACCGCAAGGAAGGACTGAAAATCACCTATGATTATTTCCGTTCCTTGCCACCGGAAGAATGGCGGAAGCTACCCAAAGAATTTATAAGTAATAAATAATCCCTTTTTCTGTATCCTGGAGTTTCCCACTAAGACACAAAGAACACAAATTTAATCTCCGTGTTCTTTGTGTCTTAGTGGGAAACAGAAGTAGACGAAATAATATAAACAAAAGAAGATCATTCAACTTTCAATACGCACAGAAAAAATGTACAAGGAACTAGTAGAGAAAAAAACCAAACTGGCTATAATAGGACTCGGCTATGTGGGATTGCCTATAGCGCTCGAATTCGCCAAACAAATTTCTGTAATTGGGTTCGATATTAACAGCAAGCGGGTAGAGATGCTTCAAAACCAGATTGACCCGAGCAACGAAATGAGTAAAAAGGATTTTGAGAATTGCGATATCGTTTTCACCGATTCATTAGAAGCATTGAAGGAAGCAGGTTTTTTTATCGTAGCAGTTCCCACTCCAGTTGATCAATATAATGTTCCGGACCTGCGTCCGGTTACAAGCGCTTCTGAAGCCATTGGTAAAGTGATTCGCAAAGGAGGTTATGTGGTGTTTGAATCTACCGTATATCCCGGTTGTACAGAAGAAGATTGTGTACCCGTTATTGAAGCGGTAAGCGGATTAAAGTTGGGGGTTGATTTTAAAGTTGGGTATTCGCCGGAGCGCATTAACCCGGGTGATAAGGTTCATACGATATCTAATATCATTAAACTTGTTTCAGGATGCGATGCGGAATCCCTGGATGTAATTGCTAAAACCTACGAGTTAATAGTTAAAGCAGGGGTGCATCGTACTTCATCTATTAAAGTAGCGGAAGCATCTAAAATAATTGAAAACACACAGCGGGATCTTAATATCGGTTTCATGAATGAATTATCCATCATGTTCGATAAGATCGGCATCAATACCTATGAAGTTTTGGAAGCCGCCGGCACCAAATGGAATTTTCTGAAATTTCAACCCGGATTGGTAGGAGGGCACTGCATCGGAGTTGATCCCTATTATCTTACGTATAAAGCCGCGGCATTAGGATACGATTCAAAAGTTATTTCGTCGAGCCGGTATATTAATGATGACATGGCGAAATATGTGGCGCGTAAAATTATTACGCATGTGTTGCAGAATTCCAGTGAACCGAAAGTGCTGGTAAAGGGAGTTACTTTTAAAGAAAATGTAAGTGATATCCGTAACTCAAAGATTATTGATACGGTAAAGGAATTATTGTTGTTTAATATTCACGTGGATGTGGAAGATCCTTACGCGGAAACGGAAGAAGTGCATAAAGAATATGGCCTTAACCTGGTGAAGAAACCGGCGAGCGATTATGATGCCGTTGTTATAACCGTTCCTCATCAGGATTATTTAGCATTGGGAGAAGACTATTTTACTTCTATCACCAAACCGAAAGCATTGGTGTACGATTTGAAAGGGATTTACCGGAATAAAATCACAAAAAGAAAATACGCTAGTTTATGAAGGGAGCAACCAATAGAACGATCATGATTACAGGCGGCGCTGGTTTTATCGGCTCGCATGTGGTTCGTTTATTTGTGAACAAATACCCGGCGTACCGGATCGTGAATGTGGACGCGCTCACCTATGCAGGCAATCTTGATAACCTGAAAGATGTACAAGGAGCTCCCAATTATATTTTTGAAAGAGCGGATATCACTGACGAGAAAAGAATCGATGAATTATTCGGGCAATACCAATTCGATGGCGTCATTCATCTTGCTGCGGAAAGCCATGTGGACCGTTCCATTATGGATCCGCTTGCATTTGTGAAAACAAATGTGTTGGGCACAGCCATACTATTGAATACCTGCCGTAAATACTGGTCACTGACTCCTGCGGAGAAAGATAAAATGGAGGGAAAACTTTTCTATCATGTGTCTACGGATGAAGTGTACGGCTCATTGGGAACAGAAGGCTTTTTTACAGAAGAAACACCGTACGATCCGCATTCTCCCTACTCCGCATCCAAAGCCGCTTCCGATCATTTTGTAATGGCTTATCACGACACTTTTGGAATTCCGGTAGTGATGAGTAATTGTTCCAACAATTACGGCTCCCATCATTTTCCGGAGAAACTGATTCCATTAATGATCAATAATATTAAAAACAATAAACCACTTCCGGTTTATGGCAAAGGAGAGAATGTACGCGATTGGTTATATGTAGACGATCATGCCAGGGCCATCGATACGATATTTCATAAGGGGAGAGTAGGGGAGAGTTATAATGTGGGCGGATTTAATGAATGGAAAAATATAGATATCGTTCATTTGTTATGTGGTATTATGGATAAGAAATTAGGACGACCCGCCGGGGAATCCGCTAAACTCATCACCTATGTGAAGGACAGGCCTGGGCATGACCTGCGTTACGCGATCGATGCCACTAAACTGAACAAAGAACTCGGTTGGAAACCTTCTCTTCAGTTTGAAGAGGGATTGGAAAAGACAGTGGATTGGTACCTTGCCAACCAGGATTGGATAAACCGGGTGACGAGTGGGGAGTATCATAAGTTTTACGCGGAGCAATATAAAGCGTGAGGCGTGAGTAGTGAGTCGTCAGACGTGAATCGAGAGTGGGTCTCCGATTAAAGGCAATTCACCGATACTTAGAGACTTTCTCACGATTCACGTCTCACGACTCACGAGCGCGAATTCGTCAAAAAAAAAATCAAATTATCATCTCACAATGCCATTTATCCCAACAGAATTTCCCGGCCTTACGATTTTTGACCCTGTTGTTTATAAAGACAACCGGGGATATTTTTTTGAATCCTTCAATGCAAATGTTTTTGAAAAACAAGCCATAGGTGGATTTGTACAGGATAATCAATCCCATTCTGTCTACGGAGTAATCAGGGGGCTCCACTATCAATTGAATCCTCATGCCCAGAGTAAGCTGGTAAGGGTATTGAGTGGCAGCATACTGGATGTGGTGGTAGATATGCGTAAAGGTTCACCCACCTATAGCAAGGTGTTCAGTATAGAATTGAGCAATGAAAATAAGAAGCAACTCTATATTCCGAAAGGATTCGCTCATGGATTTTCAGTATTGAGTGAAACCGCGGAGGTGATGTATAAATGCGATTGTTTTTATCATAAGGAAAGTGAGGCGGGAATTGTATTCAATGATGTTTCTTTAGCTATCGATTGGAAAGTGCCTGTGGAAAAAGCGATTGTTTCTGAAAAGGATCTGCAGCTTTCTTCATTTGTTGAGAGTCGCACTAATTTTGTATTCCAGCAATAATTCCTGCCAATGATAAAACCCTCCATACTGGTTACAGGAGCCAACGGACAATTAGGAAATGAATTCCGTGCGTTGGCAGAGGACCATCCAGGCTTCCGGTTTATTTTTACCAGTCGCGAGGATTTTCCCATTCATCGCATTGAACAGGTACGCGATTTTTTTTTAAAACAACAACCAGCTTATTGTATCAACTGCGCGGCTTATACGGCTGTTGATAAGGCGGAAACCGATCGGGAGATGGCCTTTTTAGTAAACGCGGTTGCTGCCGGCGTACTCGCATCGGTTTGTAAGGAACACCAAACAAAGTTCATTCATATTTCTACCGATTATGTATTCGATGGACAATCTCCCGTTCCTTATACAGAACTAGATAAAACAGATCCTGTGAATACGTATGGCGCTTCTAAATTACAGGGCGAGGAATTGTGCATGGAAAAAAATCCCGATGCAATTATAATTCGTACCGCATGGGTGTATTCCGTTTTCGGGAACAATTTTGTAAAAACGATGTTGCGGTTGATGAGAGAAAGACAGTCGATTAATGTGGTTAACGACCAGGTGGGTGCCCCCACCTATGCAGCGGATCTTGCGAGCGCAATTATGGATATAATTCATAACAACTGGCATGCCGGCATTTATCATTACAGTAATAGCGGAATGATCAGTTGGTACGATTTTGCATTGGCTATACAGAAATTATCAGGAACCACTTGTGAGGTAAAAGCAATTCCATCATCACAGTATCCTACCCCCGCAAAACGACCCAGCTTTTCTCTTCTGAATACGGATAAGATCCGCCAAACATTCAGTATCGTTATCCCCGATTGGAGAACGAGTCTTGAAAAATGCATAAAGCAACTGAATTCCAATTAATGAATCCATCGAACGATATTATCTGTTTTTCCCTTTCCCGCTGGGATTCAGCTATTTCATCTCCTGCCTTATCGCTGGCGAAAGAATTCGCGAAAAACAACCGAGTCTTTTATATTGATCATCCATTTTCCGTGAAGGATTATCTAAACGGATGGAAAGAACCCGCGGTTCAGTCTCGTAAAAAAGCTTTACTGTTTGGGAAAAGTATTTATAGCAATCCTCCGGCTTTACCTGCCAATCTTACCATCGTAACTACCAAACTCACGTTACCGATTAACTATTTGCCGGCTGGCTATTTATACAATCAATTATCTGCGATCAACGATCGAATCGTGCTGAATACGATTCGTTGCATCGTCAAAGATTTTAAGTTGAAGAACTACGTATACATTAATTTTTTCGATCCGTATTTTGTACGGAAACTTCCGGCTGATATAAAACCCTGGCGCTCGGTTTATCAATCAATGGATGATATTTCACAGGTGGCTTATTCAAACCGTCATGGAACACGACTGGAAGAAGAGATCATACGAAATTTTGATTATACCCTATGTACATCGAAAGAATTGACACGGTTAAAATCCGCTTTTTCGAAAAACGTCTTTTTCCATCCGAACGCGGCAGATACTGCAATTTTCAAAAAAGCAGAAACCGAAATTCTACCCAGGCCTGAAGAATTAAAAAACATACATACGAAAATCATCGGCTTCACCGGAAGTATTGAATATCGATCCGATTTTGAATTGTTGAAAAAAGTAGCACTGCATCATGCTGATAAAACATTGGTATTTGTAGGCCCTGTGCAAACAGAGGAACACAAAACCGTAGGTCTGGATAAACTGCCCAATGTACTTTTTGTTGGCCCCAGGCATATTACTGAATTGGCTAATTATCTTCAATATTTTGATTGCGTGTTGATCCCTTTCCGCAAGAATACACTTACTAAAAGTATTTACCCCCTCAAGATCAATGAATACCTCGCGGCAGGTAAAGCCGTGATTGCCACCCATTTTTCCGAAGACATTTATTCCTTCAGGGATGTGGCTTATGTGGTGGATACAGACGAGGAGTTTATTCAAACTATCGACCGGGCCATTGCCGAAAACTGCGATGAAAAGAAACTGGCCCGTATTAAGGTTGCCGAACAAAATACCTGGACAGCGAGAGTAGAGCGCTTCTGGGAAATCATTGCCGCCGATCCCCTACCTTCAGGGAAATAATTCTCCTTGTTCGATAAAAGAATTTGCTTTCTCTTACTGCTGATCTGTTCAAAATGGATTATGGCCCAATCTTACAAAGATGGACTTTTACATTTTTCAATGCAGGGCGACGTAAGCATTACCATTGATCAACCTCCTTCTTTTAAGAAGTCTGCTTCCACGGTGATTATTTTATTCGCGTTACCGAATGGCAATACAACAGCTCAAACAATGGGGAAAAAAATGCAGCCTGGTGACGACTGGCATTTTGATATCCAGCATATAAAAGCGCAAACTGAGTTTATACGAAATCAATGGAAGAAAAAGAACATCGTGGTGGTTTATTTAGAAAATGACTATAAAAGCTGGCCCTCCTGGAAAGCAAAGCATGTAGATTTTAAAGAAAGAGTAGTATCAATTGTAGATACCATTTTGCAGGAAGTTCCTGTTACAAATGAAGAATTGTATCTGAATGGCCATAGCGGCGGTGGACGTTTTATATTCAGCTTCATTGATGCATACAACGAAATACCTGACTATGTAAAGCGTATCAGTTTTATCGACAGTAATTATGGATATGACTCCACTTATTTTACAAAACTTAGAAATTGGTTAAAGGCCTCAGACGCTCATCAGTTAAATGTGTTTGCTTACAACGATAGTGTAGCATTATACAATGACAGGCCTGTTGTTTCGGCTACCGGCGGCACCTGGTGGCGCAGTCACCGGATGTTGCTGGATCTTTCCACGGAATTTAAGTTTGAAAAATTAAAAGATGATAGTCTTATTATTTATAAAAGTAATGATCAGCGCATACAATTCTTTCTGAAAACAAACCCAGATCGTAAAATTTATCATACGCAACAGGTAGAACTTAATGGGTTTATTCATTCCATTTTCTGTGGTACCCGTTTTGATTCAAAAAACTACCACTATTATTCAGCAAGAGCCTACTCCGTATTTATTGAGTAGGCTCTTGTTGTATTTACCGGGTCAATTAATAGCTGTAATGGCGGTTCCACCCGATTTACTTTCTGTTTTAATTATACCAAATCCCGGAGCGAACCATTCCATAGATTCAAAATTCATAGGTATTCCATCGTTCATTGTTTCAATGGTGAGTTTGTTCTTCGAACTTATTTTGAATAATCACATTTAATTTGCCGGGAAGACGGTAAGACGGGAATATTTAGTTCCCGTCTTACCGTCTTCCCGGCAGAAATTTCTTACAGGCGGTTAATAAATTCTGAATGCTTAATTTCAGTTTTAAAACCAACTGACATGAGAAAATATCTTTTTTCGATCCTGGCTTTATTATTAATTAATTCTGGATTGCTGCAAGCTCAAAAGACTTATTTGCATTGCGGTAAACTGGTAGATGTAAATTCACTACAGATTAAAGAGCGAATGACCATTGTTGTAGAGGCCAATAAAATAATTGACGTGAAAGCGGGCTTCACAACAGGGACAGCTACTGATAAGGTGATTGATCTCACTAAGTTTACTGTAATGCCCGGCTTGATGGATATGCATGTGCATTTAGAAGGCGAAACGAAAAAAGGTGCCGCTGTCGACCGTTTTATAACCAACCCTGAAGATGTTGCATTTGAATCATTGAAATATGCTGAGATCACTTTGATGAGCGGGTTCACTACCGTAAGAGATCTTGGGGGAAGCGGTGTTAATATTGCATTGCGAAACGCTATCAATAAAGGATGGGTAAGGGGTCCTCGTATTTTCACTGCGGGCAAGGGGATAGGAACAACTGGCGGTCACGCAGATCCAACCAATGGATACCGTCGCGATCTGATGGGAGATCCCGGTCCAAAAGAAGGTGTTGTTAATGGAGAAGAAGATGGTCGGAAGGCAGTTCGTCAGCGTTACAAAGATGGCGCGGATCTTATTAAGATAACTGCAACAGGCGGGGTATTGAGTCTTGCTAAAAACGGACAAAACCCACAATTCACCGAAGAAGAAATAAAAGTGATTGTAGAAACCGCGAAGGATTATGGTTTTATTGTAGCCGCGCATGCACATGGCGCCGAAGGAATGAAAAGAGCGATCCGTGCGGGTGTAACCTCTATTGAGCATGGCACGCTGATGGATGACGAAGCCATTGAACTCTTTAAAAAATACGGCACCTGGTATGTTCCTACTATTACCGCGGGAAAATCGGTGGCCGATTCAGCAAAAATTCCCGGCTACTATCAACCCATCGTTGTTCCTAAAGCGATTTCGATCGGCGCACAGATTCAAAGCACATTTGCAAAAGCTTATAAAGCTGGAGTGAAGGTAGCGTTCGGGACCGATGCCGCTGTTTTCGCACACGGGAAAAACTATATGGAATTTCAATACATGGTGGAGGCTGGTATGCCTGCTTTGGAAACCATTAAATGCGCTACACTGAATGCCGCTGATTTGTTAGGTATGAAAAGTTCATTGGGAAGTATTGAGGTGGGTAAGATCGCTGATATTGTTGCCGTGGAAGGAGATCCTTCAGTAGATATAAAAGTGATGAAGAATGTGGTGTTTGTAATGAAGGAGGGAGTGGTTTATAAGGGAAAGTAAACTGCTAAATGAACCAAGAAACGAAGAACCAAGAAGCCAAGAACCAAAGAAAGAAAAAAAAAAAAAATACAAAAATGAGCGCTTTGAATTTTTACGGGCATTGAATTGGGATTGATATTTATAAGAGCTCAATTATTTATGGTAGTTGTAAAATAGTTTAAGCTTTGCTATCTATAAACATATAATTGAGCAAGAATCGGGTTTTAAAGGGTCTTTCAACGATGTACTTTTGAGGAAGAAATAAATGAACTTACCATCAATAGTTAGAAACAGTTCCGAACCTTCTCTCCGGGGACATTACCAAACAAGAAAAGGTTCGGAACTGTTAGCAACACTTTTGAGGAAGAAATAAATGATCTTACCTTCAATAGTACATGTATGAAAAGCAGTGAGACGATCAATTACCAGCGCATTGCGGAAGCAATTGATTATTTGCAATCCCATTTTAAAAAGCAACCTGATCTCAATGAGATCGCGGAGAAGGTTCACCTCAGCCCTTTTCATTTTCAACGCATCTTTAAAGAATGGGCCGGGGTTAGCCCCAAGCAATTTCTCCATTTTTTAACGGTCGATCACGCCAAAACAATGCTTAAGGAAAAGCAGGCAAGTTTGTCGGATACCGCATTTGAATCGGGGTTGTCTGGAACGGGTCGGCTGCATGATTTATTTATTAAGATTGAAGGCATGACGCCCGGTGAGTTTAAAAACGGGGGCGAAAATCTGCAGATCAATTATAGCTATGCCGAAAGTCCCTTCGGAAATATATTTATCGCCTCAACCAACAAGGGTATCTGTTATATGTCTTTTACCGACGATGAGCAGGACGCGTTTCGCCAATTGAAAACCATTTTCCCCAAAGCGAACTTCCGTAGTTTCTTTGATCTGATACAACAGAATGCCTTATTTGTTTTTACAAAAGATTGGACAAGGCTGGATGATATCAAACTTCATATAAAAGGAACGGTCTTTCAATTAAAAGTATGGGAAGCTTTATTAAAGATACCGATGGGTGAACTGTCAACTTATTCCTCTATAGCGGATACTATTCAAAATCCCAATGCGCAGCGAGCGGTAGGTACAGCTATCGGATCCAATCCGATTGCCTATCTCATACCCTGTCACCGCGTGATTAAGACAACCGGCATCGTAGGCGATTACCATTGGGGAACCACGCGTAAAAAAGCTATCATTGGTTGGGAAGCAGCTAAAGTTTTTGGAGAGTAAAAAATTTTATCGTTTATCGTTTATCGTTTTTCGTTTGCTGAAGCTCATAGTGTCCTTAAAAATTTAAGCACCTAAAACATACTCTATTAATTAAGTCACTATAAGTTCGGGAATGACAAACGATAAACACAAAACAATCATAATACAATGAGAAATTTTAAAATCATTCCACTCTCCGCGGATTACGCACAACAAATCCGATTAACAAGAAAAGATGATTTCGGGCACGAAGTAATTGAGCAGGTAGCTACTGGCTTAGGGCCTTGCCGGGTTTCGCTCAAACCATTTAAAAAAGGTGCGGACAAAAGACTTTTATTAACGCATAGCCCATTTCCTATTGATAATGCATTTAATCAGCCGGGTCCGGTTTTTATACAGGCCGAAGAAGTAGAGGAATACAAGGATATTTACCGTTTCCCAACAGAGATCAAAGCCAATAAAAAAAGTTTTCCGCTTTCGCTCATTGGGTATAGCGAATCGCAGCAGATGGTATATACCAAACTGGTGGGGGAGCTCGATGTGGAAGAATTGATCGTGGAAATATTTGAAAAACATCCCGAGGTTAATTACTTACATGCGCGCAATGCCCAAGCCTGTTGTTTTATATGTAAGATTGAAAGGGTGTGATTGTTCTGTCCTCTCTTGCATAGTCAAGTCATACACGAATTCAATCAATTCATTACCCTTCCTGTTTTTTCAGGAGTTGACATACATTAATATTGTTCCCGGCTTCAAATTAATGGAGCCGGGATTTTATTAATTAATGTAAAAAATGGTTTTATGAAAATTTATATTGAGAATCTATTGTTTTCCCTGTTCATGTTTTATTACAGAAGGTCGTAATTGCAGCGGCATTATTTTAGTGAGATATTATAATCGATATCAATAAGCTCCAATCGTAACCAATTGTATTCACCTTCTTTTAAATGCCAGGTTAATTCCGATTTATATGGAATACGGACCCCATCAAATTGCTTATAGGCACCTGGCAACGTACTCACCACCCATTTTTCAAGTCGTGGTTTTTCTTTCCCTTTGGTATAATACCGATCCGCTTCAAATCGTTCAAAGTCGCCATTCTGATTAAAAATAAAAATGCCGCTGACTTTTACATGTCCGGATTGAATGATGGCCCTTGCTGAAACGGAATCTATCTGTTCCCATTGAATGTTTTTGTTAAGAGATGCGGAAGGCATCCAGCAGATCTCCGCCAGGTAACGCAATAAAGCGCCTTGGTCGATAGCCGGTCCGGAAGATTGGGTAACGGGAAACAGGTTATAAAGCTTCATAGTCATGGTACCGGCTTCGCTTTCTAATTTGTCAACTCCTGAAATGACAAGAAAAGGGGAAGCTTGTATTTCAGTTTTCCATATAAATGCCGCATTGCTTATCGAGGTATACTGTTCCGCCTCAAAGGGGATCCATTTTCCATTGGGCTCGGTTTTCATTTCCCCTTTTTGATGTAGGAATGCGGATTGAGTGATTGGTTTACCAACAATATTTGAAACCTCTAACCAGCGACGAACCGGCACCGGTAAATGATGAAGCATATTACTCCTTACTATTATATAAGGTTGCGGGATATTTTGGGAATGAATACGATTCACCTCCTTCTGGTAATTGGTATTAAATTTCCAATGTGCAAAAGCAAGGAGTAAGGGAACCAAAAGAACTAGATTGACAACTGAGCCAAAACGCGCATCTTTCCAATTTAGAATGATAAGTGTTTGTGAAAGAATAATCGCCAATGAAGCAATCATCCACCAATAATCTTTCTTGTTCAGGTATTGAATGATTGCAATGGTGAATAAGAGAGTCGCAATTAGCCAGGTAATACCGGTCGTTTTAGAGGGTATCGAGCTAAGCTGATTTATATTCGCTAAACGGTATGCGCTGATGAAGCCGATCAGGTGGAGCAACCCATGGACAGATAATAAAACCAGCAACAGATATCTCAGCATAATAAATCAATTAGATTCTTTAACCTGTAAATTAGCGTTGGTGTTATCTTTCACCCAGATATAATTAAGTTCATGTTTCCGCAGAATCAGGAAAGCAGCAATCGATACCAGAATGGAAAATGGGAAGGCGGATCCAACCATCAACGGGGCGATACTAAGCAGAAAGATGATCGCTCCAACACATGCCAGATTAACCCATCGCCCTTTCAGCACCATGGCAATACCTATAAACAACTGTCCAATGGCGATCAGCGGAATTGCTATATGATTATATTGACTGAACCAGCCATTAATAAAATTCCTGTAAAAAGGAAGGGCCAGATCAGCGAATTCCAGGTAGGTGTCCGGTTTTGTCAACCCAATATACATGTTGTAGCAACCGGCATACAAAAACAAAATTGAAAAAAGAATTCTGGCTACCCGGATATTTAACGTTGCGGCCAATAAAATACCAAGACCCACTACCTGCGAAACAATGTAAGGAACAAGCCATTGATCCAGCCCTGTCATAACTGTTGATTATTATTGGTAATAATTTTCTTTCAAACTGTTTTTTTGCGGGGACAAGTATTGAATCCAATAAGTGTATAAATAGGACACATACCAACTACGCTGGTAAGTAGAAAAATGCCGGCTACGGCCAGTAAAATAATCGCAAGAGTACCCGTTACTAAGCCGGTTAGTGCAAGGGATGCCATCGCTATGGCAAGTATAATACGAATGATTCGGTCGGCGCTGCCCATATTTTTTCTCATACAATCTGTTTTAAGTGATAATGAATAGATGAATAAATGCGGTATAAAATTATTTTCTCGAAAAGTATCCCGGAATGACTATCGTCAGTGGACGATATGATTCCGGAATGGTAGCCAATTAAGAAGAGGAATTAAAAACCCCCTTGCTCAAGGGGGGTATTTCTAAAACAAATAACCATTTACTTATTCTCACTTTTCACCCGAACTAGTGAGAAAGATGGTGTTAAAGTTAATGGTTGGGAATACGCTCTTTTTATGACGCAAATCATAGAAGAGTTTGATGCGAATCAGTTTTGTTTTCATCTTAACAATTCCTGGGTCCTTTTTGCAATAAGGAGATGAACCTGACTAAAATCAGGTTTTTCGGAATAGGAGGATATTATCTTGCTGGTGAAAGCTTAAAATATGATGGTAAGAATTGTGCCCGAAATACATGAAGAAGCGTTTGCAGGATCTGTAGTCAGGAAATATTACCGGACCGCAGAAGTATTTAACCGATACGGCATTGAATATTGCTGTGGTGCAAAATGGCCACTTAAAATGGTGTGCGAATTAAAGGAACTCGATATTGGAGTGGTGCTATCCGATTTGCTACAGGCTACGCGTATCATTGAAGTTCATCACGCGCTTCCTTTTGACACCTGGAAAATTGATTTTCTAACAGACTATATTGTCAATATTCATCATCAATACCTGAAGCAATACCTGCCTTCGTTGAAACTGGCTCTTGAAAAATTCGTTTTGGAACACGCGGTTAAATACCCGGAGGTTGTCCACTTAAATAGTGCTTTTAATGAATTGTACCAAGTGATGCCAGGTCATTTGCAGCATGAAGAAGAAATCATATTTCCTTATATCAGGCAGATTGCTCATGCATACGAAAGTAAAGAGAGCTATGCCGGTCTACTGGTCCGTACTCTTCGGAAACCTGTGGAAGCACTGATGTATCATGAACATGAGCAATTAGAAAAAATATTGGAAGCCTTTAGGGAGCTTACAAAAGGGTATACAATTCCTTCCAATGCCTGTACCAGTCACTACCTGGTTTTTTCATTGCTTAAAGAATTGGACGATGATCTCGTTCAACATATCTTCCTTGAAAATAATATTCTATTTCCCCGCGCGGTCGCAATGGAGAAAGAATTGCTGGAACGCCCGATATAATATATTCCTGCTTCTTATTTTATCTTTAACTTGTTGCTGAATACTATTTCCCATGTTTCGATTAACCCACCGAATCATTTTCTTTTTTATTTTGGCTGTTCTTGCGCTTTCCCTGCTATTCAGCTTCCTTTTTCATAGTTATGAAATTGCAGTAAGTGGATTGTTAATCATTATAGTACTCACGGCCTTTATCCCCGGTTGGAAATCGACTCTTTTTATAGGAGTATTAAGTATGGTGGTAATGACGGGCCTGGTTATTTATTTTAAAGACGACGAGGGCCATTTATTCAAGGCGATGTTATCCCAGGTATATTCCTTGCTGGTTATCATATTTGCCGTAGTGATTGTTTTTTACCTGAAGCGACTGCAACAGAACTTTGCCCTTGAAAAAACACATATGACTTCTCTTTTTGAGAACGCGACGGAGGGAATTTTATTGACGGATCAATTCGCAAAAATCGTTTTGGTGAATCCAGCCGCAGAAAAGATGTTTGGATATCTGTCGGATGAATTGGTGGGACAGACCATTGAAACATTAATTCCAAAACGGATACATACCAGGCATGTGACTTTGCGGGATGGCTTTTACCAACATCCCTCAAACCGGTCGATGGGAACGGGCCGCGATCTTTTTGCCAGGCGGAAGGATAATAGCGAATTTCCTGTTGAAGTAAGTTTGAGTCATTACCAACAGAAAAATGAAACTTTTGTTATCGCTTTTGTGGTTGATATTACAACCCGTAAAGAAAATGAAAAAAACCTGTTGAAACAGAAATTGGAGCTGGAAAAAATAAGCAACGATATCCGGAAGCTCAATGCCGAACTGGAAGGCAAGGTGGAAGAGCGCACACTTATACTGAAGGAAGCACTCCAGCGACTGGAGGAATCTCAACTGGAATTAAGCGAGTCCCTCGACAAGGAAAAACAACTGAATGAAATCAAAAGTCGTTTTGTTTCGATGGCTTCCCATGAATTTCGAACTCCGTTGAGTACCATCCTTTCCTCCGCGACCCTTGTTTCCAAATATCCATCAACGGATGAATTTGACAAACGGGAAAAACATATCCGACGCATCAGGGACTCCGTAAATCATATGAATGAATTGCTGGAAGATTTTTTGTCGTTGGGAAAATTGGAAGAAGGAAAAGTAGGTATAACCATTTCTACATTCAATGTTAAAGAGTTTACTGATGAAGTAATTGAAGAGATGCGTACCCAATTGAAAACCGGTCAGGATATCATGGCTGAGTTTATCGGAGAAAATGGATTTACAAGCGATAAACGCATGCTAAAAAATATATTGCTCAACTTACTTTCGAATGCAATAAAGTTTTCCGGCGAAGGGAAAAATATTTTTCTTCGGACAGAAAATGTTAATGGGCAACTTGCCCTTACTGTTAAGGATGAAGGGGTGGGTATCCCGGAAGAGGACCAACCCCATCTTTTTGGAACATTTTACCGTGCAAAGAACGTGAGTAATATCCAGGGAACCGGGCTGGGTCTTGCAATTATAAAACGTTATGTAAACCTGCTTGGTGGCTCGATTGAATTAAAAAGCAGGTTGAATGAGGGGACCGTGGTAACTATTCGCTTACCAAAACTTACTGCGAATTAAAGTTAAAGACTGATTTTCTTTTTAGTAGGTATGCATGAGTTCAAAACGAAAAGTGAAATAATTCCAAACCTCCTGTTCCTGAATTTTCTTCCTAATTTTGGTTATTATGAACCGGAAGGAAATCATACCCGTAATAATTGGTTCAACAGTTTTACTATTGTATTGCTGGTTGGTGCTAAGCGGTAATGAATCGGGGCTCACCAATCTTCTCTTCTCCCTTTCCCCTTTTTTATTGATATGGATTGTTTACAGTATTATAAGACATGGCAAATTTGAGGGGAAAGAACTAGGAGAAAAGGATGAATGGGGATATACCGATAAGGATAAGAATGAGCTCGGTATTTTTTAAGGATGGCAATTGATTGCACTACTTGCTGAACCCGGTAATAAAGGACTCAGTAATGGAATACCAAGGTTCATTCCTCTGAGTATTAAGACTGCTCCCGTTAGTACAACAAAAACCGGCACCACCTTTCGAAATGTTTTTCTTAATTCAATATTGATCATTCTGCCTGCAAAAGCAACCAACAACATAGCGGGCAGTGTTCCCGTTCCAAACATAGCCATAAATGCAACTGATTCGGAAAGTTCACCAAATGATAAGGCGGCTGCGAGTGCCAGGTAAACCATTCCGCAGGGTAATAAACCATTGGCCATTCCCATCAGCAAAAATCCAATAGGTCCATTGGCATTATTCATTGCCCGGGTAACAAGTTTTTGCACCGGATCATATATGCGTGTAAGCAAAGGTGAACGGAAACTACTCCGCTGAAAAAAATAGAAGAAGGCAAGTATCAATACAAGACTTCCCAATAATATAGAAAATAGCTGTTGATAACCCGCGAAATAAATACTGCGACCAACAAGTCCAACCAATAAACCAATCATTGTATAAGTAATCACTCTTCCAACCTGGTATAATAACAGTGAAATAATTTTTCCCGCTGCAGACATATGTTGGGTAGGAAGTGCGAGACTCAATGGTCCACACATACCAACACAGTGCAGACTGCCCGTTGCACCCAATGTTAACCCTGCTATCATCACTTGCCAAATCATCAATGAATGGTAATAGATTTTTCAGAATAATAATTGCTTTCTCCGCTGGTCCAACTTATTTTAACGGTGTAACTGCCCGGTTCAACCATAGATTTATTAATAACTTGTATTGCCTCGGATCCGGTATTTAAAGCAATTCGCCTGTCTTTACGGGAATCGTACGCGCAATAAAAGAATACTTCACCTTCTATCGTTTTGTTTTTCATTTCTGTCGGTAATACCAGAGAAATGGTTTGATCGGTCTGTTGAAGTTGGGTAGGAGAGCTCAACGCAATGGTCCGGTTACTGGCATCAATTACTTGCTGGTAACGAAGTTCTTTTTTGTAATATTCTTTATCCACCAGTTCAAAATTGGTGGTAACAGCACGATATACGAGATAGCTGATCATAGCTCCGAATGCCAAAAAGGTAAGTAATAATTTATTTCCCCAGTTCATATAGGTTCAGGTTTATGATTGTTTATAATCGGTTAAAGGGTCCCATGAAATTGGTAGTTACATCCATGATCTTCCTTTCATTTTCATATAGCCCTACCTTAACAGCGGTTTTCCTTTTATTAATATAGTTTCTTGGAAGAATAATAAAAAAAGATGCTTTTCCTTGTGCTTCTTTTTTGACCAGGATATTTTGCTGATCGGCTTCCACCACACGGCCGGGAGCATCCTCTATTCTGAGCGTTAGTGGGATATCGTTGAGTGTTTTATTCACCACTTTGATGGTGTATAAATTGGAAATGCTATCTGTTCCTCTTTCCTGGTATAAAATACCCGCAGCGCGTTCAATATTCGCCCCTACATCTTTTCGGGTTACTAATAATATGGTAAGAATGCCTGTCAACACAACCAACATCAATGTATAAAACTTCATTCTACCAGTAAAACGAAGTTTGCTTCCATCGGCGATATTATTTTCCGATGCATACCTCACCAATCCTTTTGGTCTTCCTACAGCATCCATCATTTTATCGCAGGCATCTATGCAAGCCGTGCATCCTACGCATTCCATTTGTGTACCGTTGCGGATATCAATTCCGGTAGGGCAAACTTTCACACATTGGAAACAATCAATACAATCGCCTAAATTAAGTTCGGCATCTATATTCTTCTTGAACTTCCCTCTGGGCTCTCCTCGTTTATAATCGTAAGCCACGATCATTGAATTGCGGTCGAGTAATACACTTTGTAAACGTCCATATGGGCAAATCACGGTACAAGCTTGTTCGCGGAAATAAGCATATACGGCGTAAAAAACCCCTGAGAAAACTAAAATCGATAATAACCCAATGATATGTTTGCCTATAGGTTCGGTGATTATCTTCTTCAGTTCATCTACTCCAATAATATAGGAAAGAAAGAAATTGGCTATAATAAATGACAATAGATAAAAGGCAACATGTTTGATTGCTTTTATCCGGATCTTTTTACCGGTCCAGGGCGACGTTTTTAATAAGCGCTGTTTGGCGGCATCGCCTTCGATAAGATACTCTACTTTACGAAACAGCATTTCCATAAATATGGTTTGCGGGCATACCCACCCACAAAACAACCGACCGAAAGCAGCGGTAAACAGGATAATGAAGATGATAAAAGTGACCATCGTGAGCCCGAAGATGAAAAAATCCTGCGGCCAGAATATTTTCCCGAAAATGATAAACTTTGCTTCCGGTATATTAAATAGAAAATAGGGACGTCCGTTTATCTTTATAAATGGTATCGCAAAAAATAAAATGAAGAAACCCAAACTCACCCAACTGCGAATTGAATAAAATTTACCGGTAGGTCTTTGCGCGAAGATCCATTTCCGTTTTCCCTTCGCATCTACGGTGGCCAACCGATCACGGAAAGATTCATTGGAATTTTCGCCTGCTTTACTTTCACCTTCCACTAATTGTTGCATAGCTGCTTCTTTATTAATTGCCAACCGCTACTTTGGTTGCACCAGTACTTAATGAATCTGCTGGGGCTCCACTTCCTTCTTCTTTGATCAATTCACCCTGCGGGGCCTTGGGATTTTCTGGATTTGTACCGTGCAATGTCTTTATAAAACTGGATACTTGTGCGATCTGCTTATTGGAATAAGAATTTTGCCATTGGGGCATCGCGTTTATTCCATATCGGATTGTTTTGAATACACTCTTGATATCATTTCCATGCATCCAGTAATCATCAGTAAGATTAGGTCCCACATCTCCGGCACCGCTTGGCTTATGACAATTAGCGCAGGAAGCAATAAATATCTTTTTCCCCTCTGCAATATCAGCAGCAGCAGTAAGCAGGGTTACCGTGTTCTCGTCTACAGATTCCCCTTTTTGCTTCAGGTATTCTTTTATCTTTTGCTCCGCCTGAGCTACCGACGTTTCATATTCTTGCAGGCTGGAAGGTCCCGAATGAGAAACATGAAAGCGCCATAAATAAATGCCCGCGATAACAATCGTGAGGTAAAACCCATAGATCCACCAGGGTGGCAGACGGTTATCCAGTTCCCGGATACCATCGTAATCATGCCCCAAATCAATATCGGCTTCCTGTTCAACCGGCTTAAAGCTATTTAACCGGTTCCACCAGTTAAAGGCCGGTTTCTTTTTAACTGCCGGTGCTTGCTTTAACTTTTGCGTGTTCAGTAACATCCGGATATTTATCAGCAGCGCCAGTATCACAAATAATTCCAGGAAAAGAACGGATGTCATCACATAAAAGCTGGTGGTCGACATGCCTCCAATTGTGCTTGCCGCAGCGGTTACTTCCTTTTGATCCTGGGCAAACAACCCCGTACTCACGAATAAAAGAACTACCGTGAGGGTTCCGGTACCAACACTTGATTTTTCCTCTTTTTTATCTTTAGTTATTTTATAGTCCGCGGTACCCAATAATAAATTTGCAAGCAATCCGATAATTAAGAGCAGTAGTGCCATTAATATAAGCAGCGTTACTGCTAATGGATTACTAAGCAAGGAAGACGAAGGGGATCCTGCAGCATAAACGGGTTGTATGCCGGATACAAAGAGCAGCATCAAAATGCCTGTATATAATATTTTTTTACGCATAGTATTATAAAGGTTTTCAGTTGTCTAATGGAATACGACTTATCTCCTGGAATTTTTTCTTACTTGTCCGGAATACCCGGGTAAGCATTACCGCGAAGAATAGTACGAAAATGGAAAGAGATACCAATCCGTAAATATCAATGCCGCTTATTTTTTCGATATAGTGAATGAATTTCATGTTGAATTTATTTTTCAGTTGATGCAATTTTTTGCTGGGGTGTTGTTTTAATATCCCGACCAATCCGTTGCAGGTAAGCGATCATCGCAATGATCTCCGCATTGGAAGCGGTTTCAATCTTATCTTTTTTCAGATTGGCTGCAATTGAATCAGCTTGCTGCATGAGTGCTTTGTTAGCAACCTTGTCAAATCCTTCGGGGTAAGGAACACCCAATGTTTGCATAGCACGGATCTTTGTTGCCGTATTTGAAGTATCCAATTTATTATCGAGTAACCATGCGTAGGCTGGCATAATAGAACCTGGCGACATGGATCTTGGGTCATACATGTGATTGTAATGCCAGCTATCGGGGTATTTACCACCTTCACGGGCTAAGTCGGGCCCCGTTCTTTTACTTCCCCACTGGAAAGGGTGATCATATACAAATTCACCTGCTTTGGAATATTCACCATACCGTGCTACTTCATCACGGAAGGGACGTATCATTTGTGAATGACAGGTATAACATCCTTCGCGTACATAAATATCTCTTCCCTGTAATTCAAGTGGAGTATATGGTTTCACACTGGCGATCGTTGGAATATTAGATTTTACCAGGAAGGTGGGTACAATTTCTATAATGCCACCAATAGCTACCACAATCAAACTTAATACCAGCATGGTAACTGGCTTTCTTTCAATAATACGGTGCCAGTATTCTTTTCCATGAGCCTTTTCTTTTACCAAAGGAGCCGCTTCCGCTGCCTCGTTTGGAATGAATTTTCCTTTAGCGATTGTTTTATAAAGGTTATAAACCATTATAAAAGCCCCTGCGAGATATAAAGCACCACCAATGCTCCTGCTATAATACATAGGTTTGATGCTGTTGACGGTTTCCATGAACTGGAACTTTAATTGTCCTTCCGGAGTAAATGCTTTCCACATCAAGCTTTGCTCAAAGCCTGCCCAATAAAGGGGAACTGCATACAACACGATACCAATCGTTCCTAACCAGAAATGGTTGGTAGCAAGCTTCTTTGAATAAAGTTGTGTACCCCACATTTTCGGTATCATATAATACAATATGGAGAAAGCTAGAAAGCCATTCCAGCCAAGTCCACCGATATGTACATGTGCAATGGTCCAGTCACTGAAGTGTGATATGGCATTTACATTTTTCAAACTCAGCATGGGTCCTTCAAAGGTGGCCATGCCATAACAGGTTATTGCAACCACCATAAATTTCAGAACGGGATCTTCACGCACTTTATCCCATGCCCCACGAAGGGTAAACAAACCATTCAGCATTCCACCCCAACTTGGTGCAATCAGCATAATGGAAAAGACAACTCCGAGTGATTGTGCCCAATCGGGCAGCGCTGTATATAGTAAATGGTGGGGTCCGGCCCAGATATAAATAAAGATGAGTGCCCAGAAGTGAATAATCGAAAGCCGGTAAGAATAAACAGGTCGGTTAGCGGCTTTGGGCAGGAAATAATACATCAATCCCAAAACCGGTGTGGTTAAAAAGAAAGCAACCGCATTATGCCCATACCACCACTGTACCAGCGCATCCTGTACTCCAGCATACCAACTATAACTTTTGAAGAGTGATACCGGAATTTCAATAGAGTTTACAATATGGAGTAAGGCAACAGTAACCCAGGTAGCGATATAGAACCAAATGGCAACGTATAGATGTTTTTCTCTTCTCACGAGTATGGTGCCAAACATATTGATACCGAAAACAACCCATACGAGTGTGATGGCAATATCGATCGGCCATTCCAGTTCGGCGTATTCTTTTCCGGTGGTATATCCAAGTAGTAAAGTAATTGCGGCAGCGGCAATAATAGCCTGCCATCCCCAGAAATGAATCCAGCTCAGTTTGTCACTATACATTCTCGCCTTGCATAACCGCTGCAGGGAATAATAAATTCCCGCAAAGGAAGCATTTCCTACAAATGCGAAAATGATGGCATTCGTGTGAAGTGGACGCAGTCGGCCAAATGTTGTTGGAGCAAAACCTAAACTGCTTTCTGGAAAATAAATCTGGATGGCGGCCCATAATCCGGCCAGCATTCCTACAATACCAAACAAAATGGTGGCATACCCAAAGGCCTTCACAATTTTGTTGTCGTAATAAAAACGTTCTACTTGCATAGAGTAAAATGTTAGTTGAGAGTTAGCGTTTTTTATCTGAAGAAGAGGGTTTGTCGTCGAATAATATCCGGGAAGCGGGGGAGTAATCGTCTTCAAATTGACCCGATTTTACCCCCCAGAGAAAGGCTATTAAAAACAAGGCTGCTACAGAAATGCTCGAAATCAAAAGGATAATAATTACACTCATATTCTTTATTTACAAGCTGTAAAAGTATTTTCCTGGCTATGATAGAACGATAAGATTAATCATTAAGGGAACTGATTTTTATCATGACTTGGACCCCGTATCTCTGATCCGGCTAACTTAATTGCTCAGAGTTTCATTCTGCGGGCAATAAAATTGCTGGTTCCGAATGTGAGGAGCAGGATGCCTAAAGAACTACTGGGCATCAGGATGGCAGCGATTAGTGGTGAAAGGGTTCCTTGTACAGCGAAAAAGAGGCCGATGATATTATAGATGATCGATACTATAAAACTGGCCTCCACAATTTTTTTATTGGCTTTGCAGAGATGGATGAAGCGGGTGAGCATGGGTAATTGTTTGGCTTCCAGTATCGCGTCGCTTGAAGGGGTAAAATTGTTGGTATATTCCGTAATAGCAATTCCAATATTACTTTGTTTAAGTGCCCCCGCGTCGTTGAGACCGTCCCCAATCATCATCACCTTTTCTCCTTCTTTTTGAAGTTGTTTTATGTATTCCAGTTTGTTTGCCGGCCCCTGATTGAATAAGAGCTGGGAGTTGCAACCAAAAAGAATCCTGAGTGTTTCTTGTTCCGTATTGTTGTCTCCAGATAAAACCGAGAGTTTATAGTCTTTCTTCAGGTCCTTCACAAGTTCCTCCACCTCATTCCTGTAATGATTCCGGAAACGGAAGAACCCCATTATTTCATTATTGATACTTACAAAAATAGTGGTCCCCACTGTCCGTGTGTCTTCAGCCTTTACGAATTGCCAGGATCCAAGTTTTATCAATGTTTTCCCATGATTTCCCAAAATTCCGAAGCCTGTAAACTCTTTAAAACCATCAATGGTTACATCTCTATGAGTCCCTAAAAAATTAACCAATGCCTTACTAAGTGGATGATTAGAACAGGCAGCCAATGCAACTACTGAGGCTTTTTCTACTTTAGTAAGTGCCCTACCTTCGTAGTTAATATCCTGTTCAAGCGTGGAGGTAAGGGTGCCAGTTTTATCGAATACGATATTTGTGATGCCGGAAATGTCCTCGATGGTTTGCGCATTACGCAGGTAAAATTTATTGCGGGAAAGGATTTGTAGAATATTACCATTGGTAAATGTATTCGACAAAAACAATGCGCAGGGACATGCAATAATAAAGATGGATGTTACAGCGGGCCATACGAGGGAGGGATCTTTCCATTGCCAGAAAACGGCAGTAATAAGGGCAATAATGAGTACAATATAAGTGAAGTAACGGCTGAGTAAATGAACAAAAGATTTATTCCCCGATGTTGTTGCTGGTTGAAAACTATCATTGTTCCAGAGATTGGTAAGATAACTCTGTGCCACTTCTTTAATTACTAATAATTCTATAGGTCCTTCGGTTTGTTTGCCTCCTGCATACAAAAGTTCCCCTACTTCCTTACGAACCGGAATGGATTCTCCTGTTACAAAACTATAATCGATCCATGCTTTTCCTTTGGTAAGAATTCCATCAGCCGGTATTAATTCATCGTTATGGATCACTAACGTATCACCCGGTTTGATATCGGGTAACAGAACAGGTTTTTCTTTATTCTCTTTCAGTACCGAAACCGCAATGGGAAAATAGGAAGTATAATCCCTTTCGAAAGAAAGTTGGCGATGGGTTTTGTCCTGTATAATTCTTCCGGCCAGCATGAAAAATACAATACCTGTCATCGAATCGAAGTAGCCACCTCCCTCACCACTAACCACTTCCCACAGGCTTCGGATAAAAGTGATGATGATCGCCAGCGCAATGGGCGCATCGATATTCAGGAATTTATGTGTAAGGCTTTTCCAGGAAGATTGATAAAATGGCAGTGCGGAATATAGGAATACGGGGATCGATAATCCAACATTTAACCAGCGAAAAATACTCCTTAGCCCGGTTTCGCTTTCATCTATACCGAGGTATTCCGGAAAACTCATCAGCATGATATTGCCGAAACAAAATCCCGCAACGCCCAACTGGTAGGTAAGGCTTTTGTTGATTTTCGGTTTTTTCTTTTGAAGTTCATGGAGACTGATATAAGGCTCGTACCCGATGGCGCTTAAAGTTTCTACTACCTTACGAAGAGATGCGCCTTCGGATTGAAATACAATATCTATCTCTTTACGGGTGAAATTTATTTTTGAGGAGATAACGGCCGGTTCAATACGGTGCAGGTTTTCGAGCAAGTACAAACAAGAACTGCAATGCATTTGCGGCAAGTAAAAGTTTACATGTGTTTCCCTGTCGTTTCTGAAACCGATCAGCTGGCTTTGGATGTTCGACTCATCCAGGTAGGCGAATTTATCTGATCTTGCTCTTGTGCGCTGATTTATACCCGGACTTTTATTGAGATCGTAATAATCACAGAGTTCATGCTGGTTAAGAATGCCGTAGACCATTTTGCAACCTTCACAACAAAATAGTTTTTCGGCACTACGGATCCTGTCATTGCTACAAGATTCGCCGCAATGATAACAATAAAGTGCTTGTCTTACATTTGCCGTTGAGCTCATAAATGGTTAATAGCTATGCCGCGCTAAAGTAAAATAGGAAGCCGGTGGCAGGTATGAGAAAGTTCACTGGAGAACTTGATTTTAATCAGCATCAAAGTTTTGATTACTTTGCACTATTGCTACCATAACAAATGACCCATGCCACAACGTACAATACTAATTGTAGACGATCATAATGAAATCAGGGAAAATACCGCAGAAATTCTAGCGCTTGGGGGATATCGGACCCTTACTGCCGAAAATGGAAAGAAGGGGGTAGAAATGGCGTTGGCAGAAAAGCCCGACCTGATTGTATGCGATATTATGATGCCAGAGCTTGATGGATATGGTGTGCTCCATCTGTTGCGTAAAAATCCGGAAACAGAAGATATTCCGCTTATCTTTTTAACGGCAAAAGCAGAAAGAACTGATTTGCGCCGCGGAATGGAAATGGGTGCTGATGATTATGTAACAAAACCCTTTGAGGAAATTGAGTTGATGAATGCGATTGAGTCGAGGCTAAAGAAATACGATGTTTTACATAAGAAATACAATGCTTCCGGAAAGGGGCTAAGTGAACTGGCTAATGATATGCGGGCAAGCGGACTACTTCGTTTCGATCTCGCAAATTACAATTCAGAGATTGTTGCGAAGAAACAATCCATTTACCAGGAAAATAAACGTCCCCGCTACCTGTATTATATTGTAAAAGGGAAAGTAAAATGCGTGAAAAACCACGAAGATGGCAAGGAGTATATCAATGACTTATACAGTGATGGTGATTTTGTTGGTTATCCAGCCCTCATTGAAGAAAAGAATTATGATGATTCAGCGATCGCGCTTGAGCAAACCGAACTTATTCAGATACCAAAGGAAGATTTTCAGCAAATGATCTACAATGACATCTCGATCGCCTCAAAATTTATTAAGATCATAACGCAGAATGTAAAAGAAAAGGAAAATCGCTTGTTGAGTCTTGCTTATAGTTCTCTGCGTAAGAGAGTAGCAAAGGCCCTGGTGGATATTCATGCAAAATTCAATCCGTCGGGTGACAATAATTCCATTGAAATATCAAGAGATGATATTGCTCATTATGTGGGAACAGCAACAGAATCGTTGATACGTACACTAAGTGATTTTAAATCAGAAAAGCTGATTGAAATAAAAGATGGAAAAATTTTAGTAACCGGGTTGGATAGATTGAAGACTTTACTGTACTAACTTTTGTTTAGTGACAATTTGAACAAACAGCGTAGGATTTTTTAGTGGTATAAGGGTGAAATAGTATTAACCAGCTGACGTCTTTGCTATGTTCTTTCTCCCGGCGAAACCCCGCCTACCAGCCTTCCTTATTTATAAAATCTTCAAGAAGCAACTGTCCCTTATCTCTCAGAATCAAAGTCCATATCATTGTTAAAGAAAATCTCTTTAATAGTCCGATAACTTATCAACCAAAAACTCTATAGTAAAATAATTAGAGTTGGAATAATGTCTTCTTTCAGAAAGTTCAATGATCTGCATCTCGGGTTAATTCATAATCCGTGGGCTCCGACGGTTTAACGCTTTGCGCTCCCAGTGTAATTTCCCGGCCATGATCATTTTGTTGTTTCAGCGACCATTTATCAGTCATGGTAGTTTCCAGCCAAATATTTCCAGAGCGCCGGAATACTTGCACATTCAGGTTGAATTCGTTCAGGAAAAGATTTTCAAGTTCTTCCACTTTTGTTTCTTCCTGGAAATGAACGAACCCTTCTTTTTTCTGAACCTGGCATCTGCCTATTTCAAGGTTAGGGAAAATCCGATTAGCGGCATTCCATTTTGATGCCCTTGGGGTTGTTGAACGAAAAAATTCAATTTTCAGAAAAGGAAAGTAGTCATTGAATTCTTTCTGGATTTCACTAAGGAGTCTTTTAGAGGCAATTTCTATTTTCATAGAATTTTTTTTAATAGATATAAATGACTAATTCCCCATTACTTTTAATCGCAATACCTTTTGGGATATGAAGTACCAATTCTCCATTCTGGTAAGTTGCACTGGAGAACATCACATCGGCGTCTTCGGGCAACAAAAAAGCTCTATTCCATTCAGTGAAACTATATTCGCACCGATCTCGGTAACAACGGTCGGTGGGATGTTGTTTTGCATTTATCGTCATAACACCATCGGTGACGGTGATTTCAAAATCTTTCCTTTCCATTCCGGGAATACCCATATATAATATATACTCCTGCTCATTCTCATCAATATTTACAACTGGCCGATGAATGGGCTTGCGTAACAAACGGGTACCCTTGCTATCCATCAGGAAAGATTCTGTTTTTCTGGTATGTTTTTTTCGAATTGTCATGTAACCAGTATTTAGGTCAAACAATACATTGCAAAATCTTATTCAAAAATACTAGTGCGGGAAAGGCAAGAGAATGATTAATGTTGGGGGGAGAGGTGATACTAATCACTGTTAATGTTTCCTGTTAACAAGAACAACGTAAATAATATATCCTTCAGGCAACCTTATTATATAGTAGTAATACTTTTCAGGAATGCGGGGTTGTCACTTTTTAGCAAATCACCTACGTTGGTATCCGCTATTAACCGGCGCCATTGGTGTTTCATTGCTTCCACCTGGAAATGGAGGGGGCAGGGGTTTTTTGAATTGCATTTACGCATTCTTAGTACACAGGAATCAAATTGATCCCCCTCGCCTGTAATTTCAATAAGTTTAAGCAGGGGAGTATTCAGGGTATTGTCATTAATAAAAAAACCTCCATGTGGTCCTTTAGTAGAATTTAGTATGCCTTCTTTTGCTAATTTCTTCAGTACTTTGCCCAAGAAATGGCGGGGCAAGGCTAAACTTTCCGCAATCTCTTCCAGATTTACCTTCGGTTTTATTTCAGTAACCATGGCGATATACAACAACCCCCGCAGTGCATAGCCAAAAGATTTAGAGAATACCATATTCGCAAATCTATCCCCGTGAATTTTAGTCCCCCCTGACTAATATCAGCAGTTGCTTTGATGATGATCATGTTTGCAAGAATGTTGCTGAAATACTTTTGAGCCATAAAGGACAATGATGTCTTTTTATTCAACCATAAAATAATGAAAATGAAAACCATCTTATTCTCAGTCGTTTCGCTCTTTAGCGCTCTTTTATTATTTGTTGCCTGCGGAGAAGGGGTAGAGAAAGAACCCAAACCAGTAGATGTTGGTGAATTAACAAAGGATAAACCCGAGGTACATGGAACAGAACTTAAAGAATCCGACATAACCTTGGCCACCCCGCTCGACCAATCAATGGTGAGTACAGGTAAGGCTACTTATGAATTGAAATGCCAATCTTGTCACCGCCTTACCGAAGAAAAGCTGGTAGGACCGGGTTGGAAAGAAGTGACTACCCGCAGAAATCCCGTTTGGATCATGAATATGATTACCAATGTAGATATGATGCTGGAAACAGACCCCGAAGCTCAAAAACTACTGGAGTTATGTATGGTGCGTATGCCTAACCAGAATATCACTAAGGACGAGGCACGCCAGGTACTGGAATTTATGCGGAGTAATGATGGAGTAAAATAATTACTGACACAATTACAAATAAGACTTTCCTAAACTTATTAAATATTTTATATGAAACACTCCTTCTCACGATTACTTGCTACCTCATTGCTCGCTTCTGTTTTACTCATATGGTTACAGGGTTGTAAGCCAAAAGGCACTCAGTCGGCTATCAGTGGCGATGCCGCCTCTAAAGCATATGTTGCTCCCGGTAAGTATGATGAGTTTTATAGTTTTGTATCGGGCGGATTCAGCGGACAGATGTCGGTATATGGATTGCCATCAGGTCGCTTACTCCGTGTCATCCCTGTTTTTTCAGTGGATCCTGAAAAAGGCTATGGCTATAGTGAAGAATCAAAACCGATGCTTAATACATCAGTTGGTTTTGTGCCCTGGGATGATTTACATCATATAGCACTCTCCGTAACAGATGGAATACATGATGGCCGTTGGGTATTTGGTAATGCCAATAACACTCCACGGATAGCCCGTATAGATCTTAAAACATTTCGTACCGCTGAGATTATCGAAATCCCTAATAGCGCGGGTAACCACTCTTCTCCCTTTATCACTGAAAATTCAGAATATGTAGTAGCTGGTACTCGTTTCAGTGTTCCGATAGGAGATAAACAAGATGTACCCATCAATACCTATAAAGAAAATTTTAAAGGCACCGTAAGTTTTATTGGAGTAGATAAAACATCGGGACATATGAATATCGCTTTCCAGATTTTATTACCCGGCGTAAACTTCGACCTGGCCCGGGCCGGTAAAGGAAAATCAGCGGGTTGGTTCTTTTTCAGTTGTTATAATTCAGAAAAAGCTAATACACTGCTCGAAGTAAATGCTTCGCAAAAAGATAAGGACTTTATTATGGCGGTAAACTGGAAAAAAGCGGAGGAATATGTAAAAGCCGGAAAAGGACAGAAAAAGACTGTTCAGTATGTACACAATACCTGGGACGAAAAAACACATAGCGGCACTTCAACGGTAGAGAAGGAAGTATTGGTGTTGGATCCAAAAGAATTAGCCGATATGGTATACTTTATGCCATGTCCTAAATCACCTCATGGTTGCGATACCGATCCCACTGGTGAATATATAGTTGGTAGCGGTAAACTGGCTGCAACTATACCGGTATTTTCATTTGATAAAATTCAAAAAGCCATTGCTGAAAAGAACTATGATGGTGAATATGATGGAATCCCTGTTTTGAAATACGAGGCCGTATTACATGGTGAAGTACAGAAACCAGGTCTGGGTCCCTTGCATACCGAATTTGATGGGAAAGGATTTGCTTACACTTCATTCTTTGTATCCTCTGAAATTGTAAAATGGAACATCAAAGATCTTAAAGTGGTGGATCGGGTGAATACCTATTATTCAATCGGGCACTTAAGCATCCCTGGCGGACCAACAAAAAAACCCTGGGGAAAATATGTAATCGCCTATAACAAGATTACTAAGGACCGTTACCTGCCTACAGGTCCTGAACTTGCACAGAGCGCCCAGATTTTTGATATCAGTGGAGATAAAATGAAATTGATATTGGATTTCCCTACTATCGGCGAACCACACTATGCAGAAGCAATCCCTGCCGAATTAATAATGAAGAACAGTCAGAAGATTTATAAGATTGAAGAAAATGCGAATCCCTATGTGGCCAAAGGCGATAAGTTTGCACGAGTTGAAAGAAAAGGAAACGAAATACATGTTTACGCCACTTCTATCCGTTCACACTTTACACCCGATAATATAGAAGGTGTGAAATTAGGCGATGAGGTTTATTTCCATATTACCAACCTGGAGCAGGATTGGGATGTTCCGCATGGTTTCGCAGTTAAAGGAGCGAAGAATGCTGAACTATTGATCATGCCTGGAGAAACTCAAACCTTGAAATGGATACCAGAAAAAGTAGGAATATTTCCAATGTATTGTACTGATTTCTGTTCGGCATTGCACCAGGAAATGCAGGGATACATCAGGGTAAGTCCTGCCGGGTCAACTGTTCCATTGACCTTCAGTACTGGTAATCCCGCACCAGCGGCCCCCGCTGCTGAAAAATCGAAATAATTTTTATTAATAGCTGGTGAGTTTGCCTGAAAGCAGGCGGACCACCAGCCTATAATCCTCAACTCCTAAAAGCAGAAATATGAAAAAGATATTCAACCTCTTGCTTATTGCCAGTAGTTTCTTACTTATTTATTGTAATAATAATTCCACCACACAAGAAGAAAAGCCAGCTGATCAAACTGCCCCTGCGGGTGGACAAGAAGCCGTTCAGGATGATGAATCCGCGAAAGATGTAGTGAAAATTGCCGTAGGCTCCAAGGATCACACTACATTAGTGGCCGCCCTCAAACAGGCAGAATTAGTTACTGCATTATCTAACGCCGGACCGTTTACCGTGTTCGCGCCTACCAATGACGCGTTTAACAAACTTCCGGCTGGTACTGTAGAAGGACTGATGAAAGATGATAAAAAAGCAGATCTCCAAAATATACTTCAGTACCATGTGGCCGTAGCTGTATATAAAACAGAAAACATGACCGATGGACAAATAATTGGTCAGGCGAATGGGGATAATATTACGCTTACAGTAAAAGACGGAAAAGTAGTGGTGAATGGAACCGCCAATATTGTTGCTTCTATTCAGGCAACGAATGGCATAATCCATGTAATTGATGCTGTATTGTTACCACCTGCGAAGAAGTAGAAGAATGGTTTAATGGTTTCAGGGTTTAAAGGTTTAAAAGTTGTTTCGTACTAAAAGGAATAATTGAATTGCAGAACCCTTAAACCGTTAAACCATTTAACCCTTAAACTTTTTAAATTGTATGAACAACAAACTGACCATAACGTCCAGAATAATGGCGGCTTTCGGTTCCGGAGCCCTGGTAGCTGTTTTCTTTTTACCTGCCTGGCGCATCGACCTATTTGCTCCGCAGTATCCGGAAGGATTGACTATGAATATATGGATCAATGGTCTTACAGGTGATGTTGATATAATTAATGGGTTAAATCATTATATCGGAATGAAGCATATCACAGAGGCTATGTTCCCGGAGTTCGTCTACCTTCCCTATGTAGTTGGTTTTTTTATGCTGCTTGGAATGATCATAGCTATTAGTGGTAACCGGAAAATACTTTTTGCTTATATCAGTCTTACCCTGATTGGTGGCGCGTTCGCGATGTATGACTTTTACCAATGGGGGTACGATTATGGTCACAATCTTGATTCTACCGCACCTATCCAGGTACCCGGCCTATCATATCAACCTCCGCTGTTTGGTCATAAACGTTTGTTGAATTTTGATGCGTATTCGTTTCCACATGTAGGCGGATGGATCGTGATCGCTGCCAGTGGATTAATGATAGCAGTTTGGGTGATCGAAAAGTTTCGTCTCCGCAAACTAAAAAATAAGCCCGTCTCAAAACTTGCATTAAGTAGCTTATTGTTGATAGTCTTGTTTTCTTCCTGTTCATCTCAACCCGAACCCTTTCATTATGGACAGGATTTATGTCATACCTGTAAAATGGGAATTATAGATCCAAAGTTTGGGGGCGAATTGATCACCACTAAAGGAAAACTTTACAAGTTTGATGATTTGAATTGCATGGCTCTTTTTATCCGGTCGGGAAAAGTACCCCAGAGCCAGATCGATAAAATGGTGGTAATTAATTATGAAAAGGAGCAGGATTTTATCGATGTGCAAAAAAGTTATTTTCTGCTTTCCCCGGCTCTTAAAAGTCCAATGAGTGGTAATGCCGCGGCTTTCACCAGCCAGGAAGCCGCTCAGAAATTAAATACGGATTTCAATGGAAAGATAATTCGCTGGAGTGAGTTCTGCGAACAAATTCCTTAACACATGCGATTACTGATAATCATACTATCTCTTTTTTCAGTAATGTCTTCGGCAGGCAAAACGATTGTGGTGGGTGCCAACCAACCGGTGAAATCACTGAAACAAGCAATCGCTCTGGCAAAAGATAAAGATACCCTGCTGATATTACCCGGTGTTTATAAAGAAGGAAGCATGGTGCTTACCAAGTCGCTCGTGATTATTGGTCAAAATTACCCGGTACTGGAAGGTGAACATAAATATGAAATATTGCTTATCAGCGGGAATAATATTACCATTAAAGGTTTGCGTTTCCGCAACTCCGGGTATTCTGCTATGAATGATTTTGCTTCCATTAAATTAGTGGATTGTTACAATGCAACACTGGAAGGCAATATCATAGAAGACTCGTATTTCGCTATACATATCTCCAATACTGTTAATGCAACCGTTCGAAATAATCGGATTGTCGGTTCACCCGCTTCGGAACAACTAACAGGTAATGGTATCCATCTCTGGAAATCCCATCATGCCCTGATCGAACATAATTATGTGAAAGGTCACCGGGACGGTATCTATTTTGAATTTGTAACAGAATCCCTGATACGAAGTAATATCAGTGAAGCCAATATCCGCTATGGCCTGCATTTCATGTTTTCCAATGACGATACGTACCAGGATAATATATTTAAACAAAACGGGGCTGGGGTAGCGGTAATGTATTCAAAGAAGGTAAGAATGGAGCGCAATCAGTTTGAACAAAACTGGGGCCCTTCCGCATACGGGATCCTATTAAAAGATATTACTGATAGTCATATTTTGGGAAATACTTTTTTTAAAAATACGGTGGGTGTTCATATGGAAGGTAGCAGCCGGATCGAAATAAAAGCTAATATTTTTCGTCAGAATGGCTGGGCCATAAAAGTGCAGGCAAGTTGCGATGACAATATATTTGAAAGAAATAATTTCTTGAGCAACAGTTTTGATGTGAGCACAAATGGAACCATGGTACTGAATAATTTCAATGGTAATTATTGGGATAAGTATGAAGGATATGATATGAACAAAGATGGAGTGGGGGATGTACCCTATCATCCGGTGAGCTTGTATTCAATGATTGTTGAGCAAAATCCTACTTCGCTGATGTTATTCAGAAGTTTTACAGTGTCGTTGCTGGATAAAGCCGAGAGAGCTATGCCAGGACTTACTCCTGAAAATTTAGCTGATCAAAAACCTCAAATGAAGTATATCAAATGATGATCCGCATTAATTATATAAATAAGAAATTCCGGAAAGCACAGGTGCTCGAAAATATCTGCGCGGATTTTGATTGTGGCCAGGTGATCGCGTTAATCGGTCCAAATGGTTCCGGTAAAACTACTCTTATTAAGACAATTCTCGGAATGGTGAAACCCGATAGCGGAACAGTTGAGGTAAAGGGAAAATTGATTGATACCGATCCGCATTACCGCAACGATATTGGCTATATGCCACAGATTGGAAGGTATCCGGATAATATGAAAGTGGGGCAATTGTTCACTATGATGAAAGCGATAAGACAAGTGGATGATTCACGGATTGATAATGACCTGTTTTTTAAATTCAATATCCCTTCGATACTGGAAAAGCCGATGCGTACCCTTAGTGGTGGCACCCGTCAGAAAGTAAGTGCTGCATTGGCTTTTTTGTTTGATCCCCCGATTCTTATATTAGATGAGCCTACCGCCGGGTTGGATCCGCTTTCTTCCGAAATCCTGAAAGAAAAAATTCTGCTTGAGAAAAATAAGAATAAACTTATCCTGATAACCTCTCATGTGCTAAGCGACCTGGAGGAACTAACATCACATGTGCTCTACCTGCAGGAAGGGAAAATTCAGTTTTTTAAAGAATTGGAAACATTGCAGGAAGAAACCGGTGAGGTTAAACTAAATAAAGCCATTGCGCGGATTATGAAAGGACAGTTACCTGATAGTGAGTGGGTCGACCAAGTATTGTTAGTGAATAAAGATGGTAAAATCTATTAATTCAGAAGTAATGTTAAGACTACCACGTTATATCGTTTATGATATCATTCGAAATAAAGTAATTATTGCCTATACATTGTTTTTGTTTATCAGTGCGTTCAGTATGTTCAGGATGGAAGAGAATGGAAGTCGTGCCATGCTGAGCCTGCTGAATATTGTATTGATAGTATTACCGCTCGTGAGCCTGATGTTTACAACGATTCATTATTATAATTCTTATGAGTTTATAGAGTTAATGTTATCGCAACCACTCAGCAGAACCCGGATATTCCTGAGTGAATATTTGAGCGTAGCGCTTTCCTTATTAGGCGCGTTCTGGATAGGAATTGGTGTGCCGGTATTGATATTTTCAGCGGACTCGAGTGGATTAGCATTATTGTTTACCGGTTCGGCGTTGACCCTGGTGTTCACTTCCATCGCGTTTTTAGCCGCCGTTCGATCTAAAGACAAAGCGAGAGGCATCGGTATTGCATTATTACTTTGGTTCTATTTTGCCTTAATCTATGATGGAATCGTGTTACTGATTTTATTCGCTCTCAGCGATTATCCCATGGAGAAGTTTACTTTATTGCTATCGTCATTGAACCCGATTGATCTCGGTCGCATATTTATCATGCTTCAAATGGATGTAAGCGCGTTGATGGGATATACAGGAGCACTCTACCGCGATTTCTTTGGGAGTGCAACGGGTCTTCTGTTTACCGGGTTTATTATGATGCTCTGGATTTTCATACCCTTGTTTTTGGCGTTGCGTAGTTTTAAGAAAAAAGATATGTAGAAAATAAAATTAAATACTCATATGAATAATCTGAAAGAAAAAAGTCTTGGGCTTATTGTTGCCGAAAATCATCGGGCGGCAGTTGTGTTTGAAAAATACCATCTCGATTTTTGCTGCAAAGGGAAACGAACCCTGGAGCAGGCCTGCCGGGAAAGCAGCTTGCCAGTTGAAGAAATCACCGCGGCACTGGAATCGAATTTTGAGTCGGGAAGCTATACGAATGCCCCTGGGTTCTCCCGATTATCAATGACACAATTAATACATTATATCGTTTCTACGCACCACGATTATGTAAAACAGGAAATGCCAGTACTACGTGCATGGTTACAACGGGTAGCCTCAAAACATGGAGAGCGTCACCCGGAAATGGTTCAGGTGTTTCAGGTGTTTGATGAACTGATGAATGAGATGACGGAACACATGAAGAAAGAGGAATTGGTTTTGTTTCCGCGGATTCAAGATTTAGAAGTGCAGGCAGAAAGCGGAAGCAAGAATGAGCATACTATCAATTTTCTGCAATCGCCCATTCAAATGATGGAGCATGAGCACGATCACGCTGGTAATTTGCTGGGTAAGATGAGTGAATTGACAAATGATTTTACTCCTCCGGTGGATGCTTGTACAACTTTTCGCCTGGCATTGGCGGGATTGAAGGCATTTGAAATGGATCTGCACCAGCATGTGCATCTCGAGAATAATATATTGTTCCCTAAAGCAATCGAACTTTTCCAGAGCAATCTTAATACGAAAATGAATTAAGTTAAGACGATCCGTACACTGTTTTGTTAAACCTGTGAGGTCTGTAAAGCATTTCAAAAATTGAGAGTGCCTGCAGACCTCAAAGGTTTTAAAGCGGCACGCCCAAACCTGTGAGGTCTTGAACATTCTTGAAATTCGAAGAGGACTAATAGACCTCACCGGTTTAAGTCGCGATTCAGCGGTAATATCCCTTCATTGGTGAGTATTTATTTGTTATTTGTAGACCGGCTATGGTTTAAGTCCGGTTTTACCGATTTTTGACAAGGAATGAAAAGACCTGTAGCCCATTTATTATTCTGGTTGGTATTTCTGTTGCTGGATGCCATCATGCATTATACCTGGATGGGTCCATTAATACCAACAATTCCTGAGGGAGAACAGGTGCTGATGGCGTTTAAATCGGCATTTCTATTATTAGCTCCGCGCTTAATGTTGGTTTATTATTTAGTAATGATCGGTATCTGGAAGTTATTAAATGAAAACAGAAACAAGGTTTGGGTAATTGCTGAAATTTTATTGGTGTTCGTGATTTGCCTGGTCATATTCCGCTTGATCTATTTCTATTATGTTTATCCAGGTGTTTATGGATTATCCAACGCCAATTCTTCGTTACTTAATCCCAGGAACGCGATTATATTTTTGATTGAATTGGGATTTATTGCAGGCGTAGCGACTACGCTTAAAATTCTTCGTATTCAGAACCGGTCAAAGGAAAGAGAGAAAAACCTGGTGAAGGAAAAGTTGGAAACCGAATTAAAATTCCTGCGATCCCAAACAAACCCGCATTTTCTTTTCAATACTTTAAATAATATTTACGCGCTGGCGAGGAAAAAATCGGATAAAACCGCTGAAGTAGTAATGAAATTATCGGAACTACTGAGCTTTATGTTGTACGAATCCGGGAAAGGTACTATCACCATCGCGGAAGAGATTAAGATTCTGGAGGATTATATCGACCTGGAAAAAATCCGCTACAATGAAAAATTGACCATCGAATTTAATAAGAAGATTGACAATAATTCCCGTACAATTGCGCCGCTGTTGTTATTACCCCTCGTAGAAAATGCGTTTAAACATGGCGTAAGCGAAAGTCGTTTTGGTTCTTTTATTAATATTGAATTAGAAGTACGAGGATCGCGATTGAATTTTACTATTGAAAACAGTTTTGAGGATACTAAGGAAAAATCGCCAGGTCATTGTATTGGAATGAACAATATCCGTAGGCAACTGGAGCTGCTGTACCTGGAGTTTACAATGGATGTACAAAGCCAGGAGAATAAATTCAAAGTACTTATCACTATTAATCTGGATAGTTATGGAAAGGTATAAATGTCTAATTGTGGAAGACGAACCATTGGCCGCTGAAGTCCTGGAAGATTATATCGGCCAGGTTCCTTTCCTTGAATTGAAAGGAATATGTTCAGATGCAATTTATGCGCTGGAGATATTGCAAAAGCAAAAAATCGATGTGGTTTTCCTGGATATTCATTTGCCCCGTGTAAAAGGTCTTGATTTTATTAAGATGCTGAAAAACCGGCCCCAGATTATTGTTACTTCGGCTTACCGGGAATATGCGCTCGATGGATATGAACTGAATGTATTGGATTATCTGCTCAAGCCGATCAATTTTAACCGGTTCCTGATGGCAGTAACCAAATTGAAATCTCAGAGTGCCGCAGAAGTGGTGGTTCCTTCACAGGGACTATCACCTGAAAGAGCTCATCTCTTCATTAATATGAATAAAAAAAGAGTAAAAATTTATCTCGATGAAATTTTATATATAGAAAGCAAGCGGGAATATATCAGTATAGTTATAAAGGATCGCTCCTTTCTTACCAAATTCCAGTTGAACGAGATTGAAGAGCTATTGGCGAGTAATAATTTTATTCGGGTGCATCGCTCCTTCATTGTTGCCAAAAATAAGATTGACGCGTTTACGGCCAGTGACGTAGAAATTGCCGGACAACAAATTCCGATTGGGAGAAGTTATAAGGAGTTGGTGCTGGCGATTATGGGCGAGGATGTTTAAATTTAATATCACCTTTCTCATTCTGGTTATAAATAGCTTAACCAGCTATATCTTGATTGATGGGATCTTTTATACTGATCAAACCATTTACAGCAAGGGTATAAGAAAAATACCACCCCGATCCAAACAATATAAACGATTGTTAAGTCAAACCCATATCCCTTCAGCTTTTCAACATTATTGACACGGTTGTTTAAAATCATATCCGACCAACTGTATCCTAACATATGCGCGCCAATCATTGCGAGCAGGTGAATCAGGTAAATATGTACCACATAATAAAAGAATGGAACTCTTCCAACTACTACGACTTTTTGGGTAAATGAATTCAATGGTTTTTCAGTAAGTGCTAAAAAAATCAGGGCGGGCCCTAATGTTATAAGCGTATAAAGTAGTGAAGGTGGGTACTTGGTTACGTTCAGCAGGGACAGCAAGCTATAGACAATATTTTTTTGAGAGGACCAATGATTCGCATCACCATAAATATTAAAACCTCTTAAAACCAAAAAGATTGCGATCATGAGGGATCCAAAATAAAGAAGTGTTTTTTTACGCTTCAAAGGGTTATAGTAAGAATTGAACAATCTTCCAACGTAATATCCCAGGGCAATGATGCCTATCCATGGCAATACTGGATAATGAACGGAAACATGAATGTTGTTAACAACAAAATCTCCTCCTTCATGCAGGACGGACCAGAGGAAACTATTTGGCACATGCACATTATCCAACAGGTTGTGTGCTGCAATTAATATAATAGCAGTTAAAAGTATAAAGCACCTGCGCATATAAATTATTGCAGACAATACAATCATGCTGATACCAATGGCCCATATTACCTGTAGATTGAAAAACGGGAATGAAAGGTTAAATGACCGACCTAAGCCCAATAAGAAAAGCTCCGAGAACAACAGCCAAATTCCTCTTGTGAAAAGAAACCAGGCTGTCTGTTTCCTGCTCTTGTTTGCGCCATATAAATAAGCTGAAACACCCGCCAGGAATACAAATACAGGTGCACAGTAATGGGTTATAAATCTTGTAAAAAATAAAAAAGCACTTGTTAGCGACAGATCTGTTGGACTATAAAGAAAAGCATCGCGGTGGAAATAATCGCGTACATGATCCAGTGCCATGATGATCATCACAATACCTCTTAAAAGATCAATCGATTCAATCCGTTTGTTTGTGCTGGAAAGTGGTTTGTGTGTAGTATGTGTAGATTTATTTATGGTAAAGGTTGACATGGTGAATCCTGAATTATCAATTTGGAAAAATATATTTTGTTTAATTTGTATTACATGTCATTCCTATTAATTAGTTCAAGCTATCTAGTTATTTAGTAAGGAAGTATCACTATGATGAGTGAAAGTTGTTACCAGTATTGGTGATATTGATGTTTAGGAAAGGCTGGTATTCAAATAAAAAGAACCGGTTGCTGAATCCAGCTGCTTCCGGTTCCGAACCGTCCCTGTTTTTAGTTGACTATTTTTATTTGTTATTCGCCCGGTAGGTCTACCATGAGATTCCTTCTAATGCACTATTACCGTTGGATTGGTATCATGAAAAACACCATCCGGATTAAAATTCCAAACCCATGCATGCAGCAACCATAAGCCAAATGCTTCGTTGCGCTCCCATTCATCTGCATTTCCAACAAAACCTTGAGGAGCTTTCTCATGGGGATTTGATGGGTCAATCGGTATGGCGAATTCTACGGCTCCTAGTTCAAAACTTCCATCTTCCTTCTTGTTATATACCAGGATCTCCGGCCTTCTGATATCAAAAACCTTGTCAACAATCTTCTTTTTCATAAAATGATATCCCATATTCGGCACCACTACATTAATATCTTCGAAACTATCTTTTAACGCATTGTTGAAATTGCGGTATCTGGCAGTAGCGGCACGTGTTTGCTGCAATTGTAAAATTGTAATGAAGTTGAGCCCTCTGTATTTAGAAAATGAAAATGATTCATTTTCTGTGTGCTTACTTTTATCACTGCTGGAGAGTGTTTCATCGTTTGGTAGGTCTGTGTCCTTTTTATTGCACCCTATGCTGACTAACGCACTAATTAAGGCAATAATAAATAGAAGCGATGCACTATTTCCATTGAAGCGGGTCAATGATTCCGGATTGGTCGGTACTTTTAATAAATTCTTCATTTGTTAAGTAAAGTTTAATAGTTATTAAAATCAATCTTAGATGTTTTACTACTGCAAATGGCAGGCTTAATTCACCCATTGCAGGTTAATATATACGAAAAAATAAAAATTGGGATGCTTGTTGTGAGGGATATTAATCCCCTTGTTTTACTTTCATCACATGTGTTGGAATTAACCCATGTGCTTCAGTATGAGTCTTGATAAGTGAATTGGAATCTTTTGCTTCAGCGAGGCACATTACAATTCCTTGTTTTTCATTCACCCAATAGTTAATTAAATTTACTCCGTATTTTTTCTGAACGGCGAGGTCTTTTTTATGTGCATCTGCCACAGCTTCTGCGTTAACAGCACCAGCGCCTAATTCATGTATGTCCAGAAATAGGTTTTTGTGTCCCATTAAAGCAGCTTCAATGCCGTCGGTTACCAGGTAAATATGTTCTGGTAACAATCCATGTGCTTCCGCGTGTGTTTTGCGTACTGATTCCGAATCGCTTGCTGATGAAAGACAGTATACCATTCCTCTTTCTTCATCAACCCAAAACTTTTTGAAATTCACGGCGTGTTTTTTCTGAACTGCAAGGTCTTTTTTATGCGCCCCGGCAACTGCTTCGTAACTAACCTTACCAGGTTCTAACTGGTGTACATCGATATATAGATGCGTAGTCCCCACTTTTGGGGAGGGTTGATCCTTCTTACTTGGTTTTACTGTTTGTGCAGAAAGATGAAAAGAAGTGAGACTGAAGGCGATGGATAAGGTTGCGCCAAGAAAAAATTTCATAAAAATTGTTTTGTTTTACTGTGATTAAATAGAATTGTCATGCAAAGCAAGTTGCTATTCTGTTATGACTGGTAAGGTGTTTTCCCTATTTTACTCTAACTTGCCTCTCATTTTATAAAGAGGTTTTTATGGAGTTGATTGAAAGGGATGTTTTTTTTACGTTGCTACAAACAAAATTCAAAACTGTTTTAGACGGAGAAGGACATTGTGTTTTTGTTAGTGGCGAAGCGGGTATTGGAAAAACATCCCTGATAAAAACATTTTGTAAAGATGTAAAAAACAAGTGTACTATTTATCGGGGAACCTGCGATGCATTATTTACTCCGCGTCCATTGGCACCTTTATATGATATCTTCCTTCAGATACAGAACAGTCTTCCAGAAAACAGCGATGATCATACAGACAGAACTGCTTTTTTTACCCGTTTTCTTCATGCATTAAATAAGCAAAATGAAACTAGCCTGATTGTATTTGAGGATATCCATTGGGCGGATGAGGCAACGCTTGATTTTATTAAATTTCTGTCAAGACGAATTACGCAGCTGAGGTGTTTGTTTATTCTTACTTTCCGCGACAATGAAATACATTCACGACATCCGCTAAGAAATATCCTGGGCCAATTAAATCCCGATTCATTTACCCGTATGCAACTACTCCCATTATCAAGACAGGCAGTAGAAATAATGGCTGAAGAAAAAGGATACAATGGCGAGGATGTTTTCAGTATCTCTGGTGGTAATCCTTTTTA
Source organism: Chitinophagaceae bacterium (assembly GCA_965279015.1). Lineage (GTDB taxonomy): Bacteria > Bacteroidota > Bacteroidia > Chitinophagales > Chitinophagaceae > Endoryza. The sequence continues at coordinate 4,760,314 of OZ257130.1, read as the reverse complement.
TGTAAATGAAATATTGGCCAGTTATAGTCCGGGGGTACCCGATAATATTAAAGACTCCATTTTAGCTGTCTACAACCCATTGGATGAAAAAACAAAACAGGTCTGGAGAATATTATCCGTTCTGCCTACAGCATTCGAAGTTAATTTTCTGGCGAAGATGGAGCCTGAGTACGCACCAGCGATCGAAAATTGCCTGGATAAGAAAGTAATGATATTAGAGAATGGATTGCTTTCATTCAAGCATGAATTATTCAGACGAACGATTGAAGATTCCTTGTCACCACTGGTTAGAATTGAGTTGAATAAAAAAGTACTCGAACTGTTTCTCGATAATTTTGAGCAGAATGGCGAAACGGAACGGATTATTCACCATGCAAAAAATGCAAATGCCTATGACCTTATTGAGCGTTTCGCACCGATTGCTGCCAGGCAGGCTGCGTTGGTAGGCGCACATATAGAATCTGCTAAATTGTATTTATCTGCCATTGAGTATTACCAGGGAAATGATAAGGATTTTATAACTCAATTGTATGAATCGTACGCATATGAGTGCTACTTGACCAACCAAATTAAGGAAGCCATTATTTATACAGGGAAATCATTGAATTTTTGGAAAGCGAAAAATGATACGGAGAAGATCGGCATCTGTCTACGATTTTTATCAAGGCTCTGGTGGTTTGATGGTAACAGGAAGCAAGCGGAAAGTTATGGCCGGCAGGCAATCGAAGTGTTGGAGACTGTGCCATCCTCAAGAGCAAAGGCGATGGCATACAGCAATATGTCGCACTTGAAAATGCTTTCGGATGAACCCGATGAATGCATTTTCTGGGGAGAGAAGGCTATTGAAATGGCAAAGGAAACAAGCGACGAAGAAATTCTCTGTCACGCGTTGAATAATGTGGGGGATGTGCAAATAAGAATTCCATCAACCAGGCAGAGAGGCATCGCGTTATTGCAGGAGAGCCTTGAAATCGCATTAAAGAATTCATATCACGAACATGTTGCCCGGGCTTATACCAATCTTGGTCACAATGGATTACTTATAAAAGATTTTGAGTTCGCGAAACAAGCGGTGGAAGCGGGTATTCAATTTTGTGAGGAGAAAGGGTTAGACTCCTGGACAACTTACTTGTTATCCAGTAAGGCAAGACTCTGCCTCGAAACCGGTAATTGGAACGAAGCGTTTCAAATTGCAGATAATCTTATTAAAAATGAGGACCAGGCACCTGTAGTTAAAATTGGGGCGCTGGTTGTTGCGGCAACAATAAAAATGCGGAGAGGTGATGAAGAAGTACTTTCTCTTTTGAGGGAAGCAAAGGAAAAAGCTTTTCAAACTATGGAGCTACAGAGAATTATTCCCGCACTGGTGGCATTTTTAGAATATGAATGGATAATGGGAGAGCAGTTTATCGAAAATGAAGCGCTTGATAATGCCATCAGTATGGTTGAGCAAATGGGTAATATTTATGAAAACAGTGAATTTGCTTTTTGGGTGATGAAATCAAGAAACCAAGCAGTGTCTCTCCGTGAATATTTTCAGGGGTACCATGTTAACAATCCAAAGCAAGCTATTAAAATCGCAGCCATATGGGAAGTATCGGGTTGTAAATACCAGCAGGCTCTCGCTTTATTCGAAGGTAATGAAGATGATAAAAGAAAAGCAATCACCCTTATTCAAGGATTAGGGGCCCAGGCCGTTTACGAAAAACTAAAATCGCAAATGCGAAACTCGGGAATTAAAAGTATTCCCCGCGGAATAAGAAAGAGTACCCAATCTAATCCGGCGCAATTAACGGGCCGGGAACTGGATGTGTTACAGTTACTTAATGAAGGAATGCAGAACAAGGAAATTGCCGCCCGGTTATTTATATCTGCTAAAACCGTTGATCATCATATCTCTGCGTTACTGTACAAACTGGAAGCGAAATCTCGCGTGAAGGCCGTACAAGAGGCCATTAAATTGGGAATTCTAAAATAGGGAACACTTCATATTTAAATGGGGAACAACTCTGGCATCAGGGGTGTGCAATCCGCGCACCTTTGACCTTTGTTCATCGTTAAAAACTATTTATATGAAGAAATTTGTTATAGAGAGAAACCTGCCAGGTGCCGGTAATCTTAGCTCTGAAGAATTACAAACCATTTCTCAAACTTCTTGTGAGTCTATTAATAAAATGGGTAAACCCTACCATTGGATACAATCCTTTATTACGGGGGATAAGATCTATTGCGTTCATATCGCCGAAAACGAAGACGTGATTAAGGAACATTCAAAGCTGAGCAAGTTTCCGATCAATACAATTTCGGAGGTTAAAGTGGTAATAGATCCACTGACTGCAAATCCTATCTGATATAATTTATTAATCACCTTCAAATTTTCATTTTTTCAAATTGATATGAACATGAAATCAATAAGTTCTTTTTTCATTTTTCTTTTGGTATTATACGTTTCTATCACCTCTTTTCATAAATCAAAACAGGAAATCAAGCCTGTACGAATGATAAGTAATGAGGAATTACTTACGCAACATTCATGGAGATTGGTCAGTTACGGCCGTGATTTTAATGGTAATGGGCTAATTGATCTTGCGGAAGAGCAGGTTACAAATTGCGAGGCCGACAACGAATACTTCTTCGTGCCTGGGGGCACGGGAGTTGTGGATGAAAAATCGATTATCTGCGAAGGAGTCGAACCCCGGAATTCTTTTAAATGGAGTTTTGTCAATCAGCAAACAGAAATGGATTTTGACTTTGGCATTTCAAAAATCATTAAGCTTACGGAAGATTCATTGGTACTGGGCGATAAAAACAATATCACGGATAAGCTAATAGTGATTTATAGAAATTACTAATAACTAATACGTTTCGTCACCAATATAGGTGATTGAAAAATAATTTAGGTGATAGAATAAGGAGTAATGACAATCTAATTTTATAAAATGAAAAAATATATATTCCCAATCGTAGTAATGCTCTTAACAGTAAGTATTGGTTGTAAAAAATACAATGACCCCTTATCGCCGGAACAACCTCCGGTTCCGGTGCCGGTTGATGATGTAAGATCGGTCTTATTGAAGGATGTAAATGCACAGTCATTGCCGGGTCCCTACTATCATTTTGTCTACGACAACTTTCACTATGTTAAGCAAATTAGCTTCGCGTCGGGTTTTGCAGTTTATGATGTAGAGTATGAAAACAAGAGGGTAAAGATGCTGACAAATAGGGTTAATGATAATATATTTTTATACCATTATGCCAATAACCTGGTTACGGAAATCAATGAGTTTTCAGGCCCGGTCATTAGTAAGACGTTTAGCTATCGGCTTTCTTACAATCTCTTACATCAATTGAGCCAGGTAAACTGGGTTTTCTTTTCAAACAATGGTAGGCAAGATACAGTCAAAAGGGAGGTGCTTACCTATCTGCCAACCGGGAACCTGGCAGCGATGGATCATTATTATAGTAGTTCACCGGGTCAACCATTAGAATGGTCGAGCAGGGATGAGTTTAGTGAGTATGATAACCAGACAAATGTGGATGATTTTTCCGTACTCAAGAAAGACTTCTTTGCACCTTATCTTTTTTTACCCCAGGTTAGATTGCAAAAAAATAATCCACGAAGACAACATATCATTTCTGCAGGAAATGAATTTGAAATAATAAACAGCTATCAATATCAAAATGGGTTGCCAGTTTCAAAAACGGCTATTGTTACGGAGAAAAGAGGTGGCGTAATTGAAGAACCCAAAACGGTTACTACACAATTCAGTTATTATTAAGGTTTTCACATTTCCATAAATAGATATTTTTAACTCGACTTAGTCTGTAAATGAAAAAGGGGAAGCAATCATTGATTGCTTCCCCTTTTCGTAATAGTCACTACTTGATCTGGCGGTTCTTACAATATTTTAGTAATCTATTGAAGCCTGTTAATAGGTATACATGCTCATAAAATGGGTTTACATTTTTACTCATTAAAAGTATAGGTATTCGATCTGTTTTAATTTCCGCCAAAAGTAAAATGGAAACCGCCATTGGGAAAATGGTTCAATAACCCTTCATTAACTCCGATAATTTTATGGCTTGCTAAGGATGATTTCCTTCATGATATGTAATGGCGGGTCATACTAAGCTGCTTATATTAATTTTTATAAAAGTGTTTAAATGAAAAAGAAATTAAGGGTCTTACCCATTTTTATTATGATTGTCTGTCATTCATTTTCACAGGGCATAGGTATTGGAACCAGCACACCCGATATTTCGGCAGCAGTGGATATCAGTCATTTCTCAAAAGGATTACTTATTCCAAGAATGACAACGTCTATAATAAATTCTATTACCAATCCGGCAAAAGGCCTGATGATATATGATTCATCACAGAATCAGCTGATGATAAATATGGGAACAAAGATTTCACCCAACTGGAAAACAGCCGGGTACAACAGCGGCTGGAATATAACCGGTAATAGCGGCACTAATCCTTCCACTCATTTTATCGGTACAACAGATAGCAATCCGTTGAAGTTTCGCATTAATAACAAGACAGCAGGTAAAATTGATTCATCAACACAATCTACTTTTCTTGGATATCAATCCGGTGGTATTTCTGCAGGAACCAGTAATGTTGGTATCGGGTACAAATCGCTTTATGCAAATACCAGCGGGCGTGAAAACACTTCTATTGGTTCCCATTCTTTATACTCTAATATTGGCGGCCAAAGTAATACTGCCATAGGCGCTGACGCACTTTATTCAAATATAAATGGCGGTGGAAATTCTGCCATAGGCGCTAAAGCACTTGCATTAAATACAAGCGGTAATAATAATTCTGCTACAGGCTATGAGGCACTCCGCCTGAATACTACTGGTGAGAATAATTCCGCGTTTGGATTCGAGGCTCTGTATGCTAATACAACCGGAAATTATAATTCCGCTTTTGGTTCCTCTGCTTTGGCCTCTAATACAACTGGTTCCTTCAATGCAGCGTTGGGTTATTCTACACTTTTTTGGAATACAACTGGTCAACACAATACAGCTACAGGTTGGTCGGCACTCTCCGGTAATACGACCGGAAGCGGCAATACGGCCGGAGGTGCAATGGCACTATTCAATAATACTACGGGAAATGGGAACGAGGCTTTGGGAAATTATGCGCTTACCAGTAATACTACCGGTGATTATAATGTTGGCATTGGGCATTGGTCCCTTTATAATAACCTGACAGGTTCGTTAAATACGGCGGTTGGCGCCTACACGCTTCATGATAATACAACAGGCACCAATAACGCCGCCTTTGGTGAAAGAGCGCTTTATTCAAATACAAGCGGTACTTCCAATGCAGCTTTTGGTGCCGGCGCTCTTCAGACAAATAACATAGGTGTATTCAATACCGCTGTTGGTACCGCTGCGCTTGTTTTCAATACTGCTGGTCAGGCCAACAGCGCCGTTGGTTATTGGGCATTATATAGCAATTCCACCGGTTCAGATAATACAGCCATGGGCCTGTTCGCACTTTCAGACAATACCGTTGGGATCAAAAATACGGCGATAGGCGCTACTGCACTTTTACGAAATACAACGGGATTTTACAGCACTGCTGTGGGTCATGCGGCGCTTCAGCAATGTGCACTGGGCTGGGGCAACACGAGTGTTGGGTTTGAATCTATGATTACCACTATTTCCTCCAGCTTCAATACGGCTGTTGGATACCGGGCAGGCGCCAATGCAAATAATGGCTGGAATAATACTTTTGTCGGCGCAGATGCCAATGCAAACTTCAATGATCTTTTTAACACGATCGCAATTGGTAATGGTGCATTAACTACAGCGAGTAACCAAACAAGAATCGGGAACAGTTCAACGATATCTACTGGGGGTTTTACCGGCTGGACGAATATCAGCGATGGCCGTTTCAAGAAAAATGTAAAAGAAGATATCCGGGGACTTGACTTCATTATGAAACTAAGACCGGTTACTTACAACCTGGATGTTGCTTCAATCAGTAACGCATTGCATGAAACAGAAAACGCGACATGGAACGAAAGCATGCGGAATTCAATAAATGAAAAAGAACAAATGGTTCAGTCTGGTTTTGTTGCACAGGAAGTGGAGGCTGCAGCAAAGGAACTTGGGTATGATTTCAGCGGGGTGGATAAACCTAAAAATGCAAATGATTTTTATGGGTTACGATATGCCGAGTTTGTGGTACCGCTTGTAAAGGCGGTGCAGGAACAACAGCAAATCATCGATGAATTAAAAAAGATCAATTCCGATCAAAAAAGTTTAACGGAGAATTTGCTGAAACGACTCGAAAAACTGGAATCTTTTATCAGCGTAAAAAAATGAAACATAGTTCTTACGTAATGGGCGAGGATGCGTGATAAGTTGAATAAGAATTGATTTACCCCAAAATAAAAACGGACAAACCGAAATAATTTACGATTTGTCCGAGTCAGTTGGCCTACGAGGATTCGAACCTCGACAAACAGAACCAAAATCTGTCGTACTACCATTATACTATAGGCCAATCCTGTAAAATGGAGTGCAAAAATAAGGCTAGATTGTTTTACACCCAAATGTTTTTGAAGCTTCGAGCTGTCAGCTCCAAGCTACAAGCTGATTCGTTAAGTCTGTGACGTTCAGAGCAAATAGTCTAATGCTTCGTATTAACAGGAGCAGCTTGAAGCTTGCAGCTAATGGCTAGCAGCTAACTCCGTCTCTTTCTCCTCCCGTTCCTTCAGTTCCCGAATCTTATCCAGCGCTCCAGCTACTACATCACACATAATAGTATAAAGCGCCCCATGACGAGGATGGGCATAAATATATTCCAGCGCCTCGTTTTCGTTGGCAATAACTATGGTTGGAATAGAAGGATTTACTTTTTCAATGCCTTCCTTTAATAACCCGATTATTTCATCAGCGGTTCTTCCCCTCAGGTTCTTATCACAGCGAATAATGATTTCATCAAAATAGTTGGCCGAAATTTCTCCTAGCTCGCGGATGTCTTCGTCGCGACGGTCGCCGGTTCCGGAAATAACACCGATTCGTGTAGCATAATCAAGCTTACTCACAAAATCGCAAAGTAATTTTAATCCATGCGGATTGTGCGCGAAATCGGCCAGTATAGTAAAGTTCTTAAAATTGAAAAAATTCAAGCGCCCCGGTGTTTGAGTAGAGGAGGGGACAAAGGAAAGTAATCCGGAACGGATATCTTCAATAGTAATATCGCGGAAAAGATAAGTCGCTAAAATCGCGGGTAAGCAGTTGTTGATATTGTGTACTGCTTTTCCTTCGTAGGTAAGTGGAATGTCTTTTACATTAGATACCCTTATTTTCCAGTTCCCTTTTAATATACTCACATATCCATTTTCAAAAACTGCCGATAAACCTCCTTCACTGCTATGTGCTTTGATACGCGGATTGTTTTCATCCATACTGAATAAGGCAACATTGCATTTCAGATCGGCTTTCATTGCATATACAAGGTCATCATCAGCATTCAACACGGCATATCCATGCGGGAAAACCGTTTCGGGAACAACGGCTTTTACTTTTGCCATTTGTTCAACGGTATTAATTCCACCCAACCCAATATGATCGGCCGCTACATTTGTTACAACGGCTACTTCGCAATTTTGAAATGCCAGTCCACTTTTTAATATCCCTCCTCTTGCGCATTCCAATATTGCGAAATCAACTGTTGGATCCTTCAAAACAAATTGCGAAGAGATAGGGCCTGTACAATCGCCCTTCATCATTAATTGGTTTTGAATATATACTCCATCGGAAGTAGTATATCCCACTTTTTTTCCAGCACTTTTTGCAATATGCGCCGTTAAACGGGTAGTAGTTGTTTTTCCATTTGTTCCGGTAATAGCAATGATGGGGATGCGTCCAGCGCTTCCCTTTGGAAATAACATATCTACTACGGGTTCTGCCACATTTCTTGGCAATCCTTCTGAAGGTTCAATATGCATACGGAAACCAGGGGCCGCGTTCACTTCTAATATGGCGCCACCATTTTCTGTAACTGGGGTCCTCAGGTCAGAAGCCATAATATCAATACCACAGATATCCAATCCAATGATCTTCGCGATTCGTTCGCACATAAAAATATTTGCAGGATGCACTTCATCGGTTACATCGGTAGAAGTACCTCCGGTAGAAAGATTAGCGGTAGGTTTTAATAAGACCAGTTCATTTTTTGCAGGTATCGTTTCGAGGGTGTATCCTTTTTCGTCCAGCATTTTTTGCGTAAACTGGTCAATGGTTATTTGTGTCAACACTTTTTCATGACCATAACCCCTTCGTGGATCCTTATTGGTTTCATCTATCAACCAATGAATAGTGTGTTTGCCGTCGCCGGTAACGGCAGCTGGCGTGCGTAATGCTGCACAGATGAATTTATAATTAATCACAAGTATCCGGAAATCGAAACCAGTAATGAATTTTTCCACGATCACATTACGGCCGTATTGTTTGGCGGCATCCAGCGCTTTGATAGCCTGTTCCCAGGTAGTGATATTGGTAGTATTCCCTTTACCATGATTACCATCGATGGGTTTTATCACGAGTGGGTATCCATATTTTTCTACCGCTTCTTTCAAACCTTCTTCGGAACGTATCACGGTTCCCCGGGGTACAGGAATTTCTGCGGCTTCCAATAAATTCTTTGTTTCTTCTTTATCACAGGCAATATCTACTGCAATATTACCCGTGGTGCTGGCAATCGTTGCGCGTATCCTTTTTTGATGAACCCCGTATCCCAATTGAACAAGACTGTGTTTGTTGAGGCGTATAAAGGGAATTCCTCTTTTCACCGCTTCGTCCACAATACAACCGGTGGAAGGGCCGAGCCGGGTATCTTCGCGGATCTCTCGCAAACGCTGAATATCTTCCTCAAGGTCATATTCTTTATCATCTATCAGGGCCTGAACGATGCGGACACTAGCCTTAGCTGCATATACCCCAGCGTCTTCTTCCATATAACTGAAGACCACATAATATACTCCATCCTCCCCGGCGCCCCTGGTACGGCCGAAACCTGTATCCATTCCACTAAGTGTCTGTAATTCAAGAGCTACATGCTCAATTACGTGCCCCATCCAGGTACCTTCTTCTATTCTTTGAAAAAAACCACCCCTGGAACCCACACTGCAGCGGTGTTCAATCATAGATGGAAACCGTTTTTCAAGCCGTTCTCTAAAACCTGGAATTGAATTAGTAGGTCGTTGTTCCATTTCCTCCAGGTCGAGCTTCATCTGAATCAATTTCAAACGACGTACGCTCCAGTAATTGGGACCCTTCAGCACCTTGATTTCTGTAATTTTCATCAGTTAGTCTTTATTAGCTTGGGTGATAGTTGAATGGATCAGTCGGACAGTCAATTTAGGTTTTTTTACCAAACCAGCCAAAGGGGAGGGGATTGATGATTTAGGATATATGATTTGTGATTTGCTTTTAGTCAAATCTTGTCTAAGTAATGGTAGGATTGTGCTCCAAAGGAAATCATAAATCACAAATCACACGTCATAAATCCATCGTTTATGATTTGAAAACAGAAATATGTATCTTTCGCCAAATGGACGGTTTATGAAATTGTTTTTTACACTTATCCTTTCGGTAACAGTGAGTTTTCTGCATGCTCAAAAAGTCGGAATCGGACTTACCAACCCCCAGGAAAAATTACATGTGGATTCAAGTATTAAAATTGGTGTTGGCGCCTGGACTTCCAGCATTCACAATCGATTCTTCAAAATTGGCGATGGAAATAATGTAACTATTGGAGAAGTTGGTCTCGACGACCGTTTAGAGTTTTCCGCACGTGAGTTCCTGTTTCGCAATTCAGGTGGTTATCCCGGACTGAATGGGAAAGTAGGTATAAATATCAGCAGTTCACCCACTGCTTTTCTTGAAGTAAATGGTGATGTAAAGATTACAGATGGTAACCAGGGTGTTGGTAAAGTATTCACTTCTTCTTCAGATGGAACCGGCTCCTGGCAAAATTTACCCGCTGTTAATTCCGGGTTTCACGCGAAATTACAAAGTGCGAATGTTGTTATTAGTCCAGCCACAGATTATACAGTTGTTTTTGATACCGAAACTTTTGATGATGGGTTAGGGTATAATAGTTCCAATGGTTTTTTTGTAGCACCTTCAGAAGGAACCTATTCTTTTAATGTAAAAATACAATGGATACTTGCCAGTAGTACACAGGTGCAATTGTCTGTTCATCTCGAACTGAATGGCAGTAAATTTGAAGAAGCTAAAGATGATATAACTTCTTCTGCCGGTAATGATTCAAAAACAATAAGCTTTAGTTCGGTTGTTAAACTGAATGCCTTGGATGTACTTAAAGTAATCGTCCGCCAGGATTCAGGGAGTAACCAGGAAGTGTCTACAACGAATAGCTCCTTTTCCGGTCATCGCATTTATTAGAATTGGGAAAAGTGGGATTGGGAAATTGGGAAATCGCTCTTAGCGTAGAATACTTTTTAATATGCAAAAGCATGATGCACTAAAAGCGATTTCCCAATTTCCCAATCCAAAATTTCAAAATGCCTCATTACGGGTTCTTCCATTCTCACAAACTTCCCGTTTTCCCGACTTACCGGCTATATTGAGTATATTCGGTTTCTAAACAACTGAATCATGGCTGCAACGAATCGTCGTTCCTTTCTTAATAAAGTTGGTTCATTTTCCGCTACTGCATTGTTGGCTTCAATGGCGCAACCTGCCTGGAGCAGGAACTTAAACGATGCGTTAAAACAAGCAGAATCAATTCCACCAGGTGTTTTAGCAACAGACGAAGAGTTCTGGTATTATATTCAGCAAGCTTATACTGTATCTCCTTCGCTTATTAATTTAAATAATGGGGGAGTAGCGCCTTCTCCTAAAACGGTGCAGGACGCGATGAAACGATATCATGATCTGAGTAATGAAGCGCCGAGTTATTATATGTGGCGGACGCTAGATATGGGTCGTGAGCCCTTGCGCCGTAATCTGGCCAAATTAGCTGGTTGCGATGCGGAAGAAATCGCGATTCAACGAAACGCGTCGGAAGCATTAGAGACGGTCATTTTTGGATTGGATCTGAAAGCGGGAGATGAAGTGGTACTTACCAAACAGGATTATCCCAATATGATCAATGCCTGGAAACAACGCGAACTCAGGGACAAGATCAAATTGGTTTGGATCAACCTTGAATTACCGAGCGAAAATGAAGATTATATGGTGAATGAATTTGTAAAAGCGTTTACCGCCAAAACAAAAATTGTTCAGGTTACTCATATCATAAACTGGAACGGACAGATATTACCCACTCGTAAAATAGCCGATGCCGCTCATGCAAGAGGGATCGAAGTATTGGTGGATGGGGCGCATAGTTTCGCGCAATTTCAATTTACTATTCCGGAACTGGGGGCTGATTATTTTGGAACCAGTTTACACAAATGGCTCAGTGCCTGCATTGGCAGTGGAATGTTATATGTTAAGAAAGATAAGATTAAAAATATCTATCCATTTTTCGCGGCCGGAGATGCGAAGAGTCCCGATATCCGCAAGTTTGAAAATTTAGGAACGCGTCCTTTCTTTATTGAACAGGCGATTGGTAAAGCCATTGAGTTTTATGACATGATTGGTGGACAGCGAAAAGAAGAACGATTGATGTATCTGAAGAATTATTGGATGAATAAAGTAAAAGATATTCCCAAAGTTAAAATAGGGACTTCCATGAAGAAAGGATACGGTTGCGCGATCGGGCTGGTGAGTGTAGAAGGGAAGAAGCCAGCGGAGTTAGATTATTTCTTGCTGGAAAAATTTAAAGTACATACTGTGGGTATTGAATGGGAAAATATCAAAGGGGTTCGCGTTACACCGAATGTTTATACAACTACAAAAAACCTGGATGTGCTGGTGGAAGGAATATCGAAGTTCGCGGGAGGTGGGTTTTGAGAAATTAAAAATGAAAAATAAAAAATTAAGAATAAAAAAGTGGGTCTCCGAATATCGGCGACCCACTTTTTTATTTTTCATTCTTCATTCTTCATTTTTCATTTCTAAGTATATACCAATAGCCCTCTCTTAACTTACTGCAAAAATCCCCTTTCCGGGCAATTCCTTTATCAATTTTCCGTTATTTTTGTTGCTACTAACCTTTAATTGAGTACATGTCTATACCTGTCGGAAAACTGATAGCCATCGGCGGAGCTGAGCACAAAGGCACCGATATTGATGGCGATATGCACCGGAGCAATCTCAATTTTTTTGAGCTGGGCATCCTTCGCCGTATCGTGGAAGAAGCCGGTGGACCTAACGCCCGTATAGAAGTCGTCACTACTGCTTCTACCATTCCCCACGAAGTAGGAAATAATTATCTCGATGCTTTTGGAATGATCGGTTGCACCAATATTGGTGAAATGCATATCCGAACCCGTACCGATGCCATGAATGATGAAATATTGGTGCGAGTGAGACATTGCGATGCGGTAATGTTCACAGGAGGCAACCAATTGCGGTTGAGTGCAACTTTTGGCGGCACCGAATTTCTAAAAATTTTGCATAGAAGATATCTCACCGATAAATTTCTGATTGCCGGTACCTCCGCCGGAGCCATGGCCATGAGCAATACCATGATCTATGAGGGTAACGCGACAAGGGCCCACCTGAAAGGAGAAGTAAAAGTTACTACCGGACTTGGCTTTATCGATAATGTAATCATCGATTCTCATTTTGAAAAACGCGGACGCTTTGGAAGATTGGCGCAGGTAGTTGCATCCAATCCATCCTGTATTGGTATTGGATTAGGGGAAGATACCGGCATGCTCATTACAGGGGGTAATAAAATGGAGGCAATCGGAAGCGGACTCGTGATGATTATCGACGGGCACGGCATCAAACACTCAAACATCGCGGATATTCCGGAAGGGAATCCTATCAGCGTAGAAAATATCGTTGTTCATTTCTGTGAAAAAGGAAATGGTTTTATCATCAATGATCGTCAATTCTTGATGGAGGTAAGTGATGGAGCCGTGGTGCCGAAGCAAGTAGATGTAGAATGAAGTAGCTGCGTTCCGCCGCGGCGGATTCGAGTCGTGAGCTGCATCCCTTTCTGGTAATTTCGAATTGTTTTCATTTTATACAATTATCTTTTTTTAGAATACTGCCAACATTTGGTTACTTGCTCGCAGCTAGAGGCTCAGGGCTCGCAGCTTTTTATAGTATCCCTTTCTCTTTCTCCTCGTAATTAGATTAAATTAATATTCATTGAAGAAATTCCGCCTTTGAATGAATAAAACATTCCACTTATTGAATTAAGGTTTTTGGGGAAGGCTGCTATTTTCAATCTGTCTAACTTTATTCTTTTATATGTTATGGCCTTTTCAAAATAAAGCGCTGGCCAATTATTGGTTAAAGGTCTTTGCATGGTATGCATTGACGGAAGCCTGCATTCAATTGTTGTTTCTTTATATTCTCAATAATTATGGCAGCCGGCCTATCAGTAACTGGGAGTTTCATTTTATCATGTGGGTTTTCCAGTGTGTGCTCATTTGGCCCATCTGGTGGATGGCCTGGTTGGTGAGCAAGCGCTCAATATTCATACAAGTCCTCACCGGTATCGGTTTTTATGTGGTATATAGTTATTTCTGGTTTGGACCGATACAGGATGCAATTGCATTTCTTCATCAAAGCCTGCAGAAAGTTACAAGACCCGATGGGCCAAAAATAATTCCCTATGTTGACCGGGCCAGCGATTACTCCTATCTCAATTACCAGTTACTTAAACACGGGTTCCGATTATCCTGGTTTTTCCTGGCTAATTATTTTTATCATTATCGCCAGGAAGAAACAAAACGCCTGGAGTTGGCAGTTTCGAATAAGGAGTTACAACTTAAATTATTGAAGTGGCATCTCAATCCGCAATTTTATTTTAAAACAGTGGAGCACCTTCGGGAAATAGCAGCCGAAAGACCCATCAATTGCACAGGACCCATTTTGCAACTTGCGAAAGTGATGGAGTACGTGATTTATGAGGCCAAAGAAAAACTAATTGATGTAAAAAAAGAGATTCACTTCCTCCGAAATTATATTGATCTATTGGGAGGACAACGGGGAAACGGAGTCGTTTTTGAATTGAATGCAATGGGCGAATACGATAAGTTAAAGATTGCTCCCTTATTGCTTGCAGGTTTTATAGATAAAATCGCGGGTGATTACAATACTTCGAACAGGAACCGGTATTTTCTCCATCTTGAATTTGTGGGATCGGAAATGCAATTCAGGGTGGAAGGCGATTTCAGCGGCCGCTTCGAAGCGTTTTTCACAGATGCTGATCCATTGTTTACGCGATTAAAGGAACTCTATCCCGATAAGTTTTCATTCCGCCATTTACCCAAAAACAGTGAAATTAAATTAAGCATAAAACTGGATGAGCATAGCTGACGGAATAAACAAGTTTCTGTTTCCCGCCGGGGAAAAAAACAGGATGAAGAAATTCTGGATATATTCTTTTATGGTGTATGCGCTGTTGGAGGCGGCCTATGCCATCGTGAACTATTCTATTATGCGCGCAATGTGCGACAATTGCAATGCGCCACTGCTGTTTTATTTCACGCTTTGGATTTTCGGTCTTGCTTTCACTGGTCTGCTCTGGTATTTTCTGAATCTTTTTTACCATCAACCGCGATGGCTTCTTGTTTCTATAAATATTATTCTTTTTGCCGCTCACTACTTTTGTTGGATACTGGTGATTTATGCGATTCGTCATTCTGGTCAAGAGTGGTTGTTGGGTAAAGGGGCCAATCCTCCGGAGTTTGACGATCTGGTTTATAGTTCCTGGTTTGATATCGGTAAGTATGTGTTAAAGCTGTCGGCATTTTATGTACTTAAATTCTACGCAGAATACCGTAGGAGTGAACAGCAGCGCACCGAACTAGCCGTACTTAACAAGGATCTTCAACTGAATTTGCTAAAGCAACAATTAAGTCCGCATTTTTATTTTAATACGCTAAACAACTTGTATGGACTTGCCCGCAGCAATAGCACCAAGCTACCCGACGCGCTTCACCAGCTATCGAATATTATGCAGTATGTGATTGTAGATTGTAATCAACCAAAGGTATTATTGAGCCAGGAAGTGAATTTTTTACAAAGCTATATTGCTCTGGAGAAATTAAGGTATGAGCAAAATACCATCATTGAAATGGAAGTAGACGGACATGCGAATGGCCAAAGCATTTTGCCTCTCTTGTTAATCCAGTTTGTAGAGAATGCATTTAAACACGGGATGAAAGAAAAGTCGGAACAGAATTGGATGAGGGTTCATATTACGATCAATGGCGGGGATTTATTTTTTTCAGTAGACAATAGTTATTACGAAACAACAATAGCGGGCGGCATCGGTATCGCGAGCGTAGAACACCGGCTCAATCTTTTGTACGAAGGGAAATACGATATGCAGATGAGGCATGAAGGCAATCGTTTTTCGGTAACTTTAAAATTGAATTTATCATGAAACATCCATAATTAAATTTTCATTTTCATTTCTTGTAATGAAAATTTAATTGCGGTAAGTTCCATCTGACAATTAATAATAAATTAATATTTTCCAGATGAAAAAGATCAGCTGCGCTGTTATCGATGATGAACCCATTGCAAGAGAAATTCTCGAAGACTTTATCGGGCAGGATGAACGTCTTCAGTTGCAGGGGAATTTTAAGAATGCCAAGGATGCGTTGAAAGGAATCAGCGAGCAACCTGTTGAGCTTGTATTTCTGGATATCAATATGCCCGGACTTACAGGCTTCCAGTTCCTGAAGTCGATGACCAACCCACCTGCGGTAATTTTTACAACTGCTTATCGAGAACATGCAATGGAAGGATTCGATGCCAACGCAATTGATTATTTATTAAAACCAATTGCGATCGAACGGTTCTTGCTGGCAGTTAATAAAGCCTGGAAATTTTTGCGGCCGCAGGTGCAGGAGTATCCTGAAGCGGCAGTCATCGAAAAAGAATCGGATGATTTTTTCTTTGTGAAAGCGGATGGAGGTTTGGTGAAGATCTTTTTCGAAGAGATATTATTTATTGAAGCCTTGAAGGAGTATGTAAAGATTGTAACAAAAGATCGATCCGTCATTACCTATCATACAATCTCTGGATTGGAAGAAAAACTACCTTTCGGTAAATTTTACAGGATACATCGTTCCTATATCGTAAATATTAAAGCCATTACAAGTATTGAAGGATATTTAGTTAAAGTAAACAAACATGAGCTGCCGGTGAGCCGCAATGAGCGCGACGCTTTTGTGGAAATGGTAGCAAGCGGAAAAATTATTTCCAAGTAACATTCCTCCCATTGGTTGAAGAAAACGATTCATTCGTTTAAGTCTCCTGTTTCCATCCCATTCTTATTGAATAGTGGATTCTGTTTGTTGAATCCTCTCCCAAAAGCATTCGGTAGTTAAATAGCTTCACCTTGAGTTTTAAGAGAAATATATAGGGCATGAAGGTTGATCTGGCGAAGTAGCAACTAAACAATGTTGTTAACAAAAAAACCGAATGACATGAAAACTTCGATGCTCAGCTTATTTGTTATTGCCGTCAGCCTGCTGTCCTGCCAAAAAAAAGAGCTTGGCTTAGCAAGCAATTCAACTTTTAGTCTCGACAAATTTGAACAGAATATTAAAGCCACCTATCCTTCAGGTGTAGTAGGATATTCTTATGCGATCTCCTATCTCGATAAAGTAGATCGCTGGGGAGCGGGTGGAGATGCCTGTATCGCGGCAGATGGATTAAAAAAATACACGGCAGAAACAAGACAGGAATTATTCAGTGTAACAAAATTTGTCACAGCCATCGCTGTATGTAAAGTTTTAGGAGATAAAGGAAAAACGCTCAACGAAAAAGTCGTGGATTACCTACCTGCCAACTGGAAAATACATGCGAGCTACAATGATCTTACGTTCGAGCAACTTCTTTCCCACAAAAGCGGCTTTAGTATGGAAGACCGTGGATACGATTCCCTGAGGAAAATGATGGGTATTGCGCAAATTGCGAATTCTTATAATTACAATAATGCCAACTTTGCGTTGTGCCGGATATTATTGCCCTATCTCTTTCATGGAAAGGCTCATTTCCTTAGCGCAGAAAATCAGAACATCAATGAAACGGCCACCGCCTGGGCATTCCGTACGTTGATTCGTGACCTTGTACTGAAACCTGCGGGTTTGCAATACTGGAATATTGTGGATTTCAAAGATTGGAATCACCAGGGTTCAAGCATTTACCAGTATACCCGCTATTATTTGAAAAGCAATCTCGCTATTGCCTCCTCTGCAAATACCGATGATGTATTGATAGCCGGAAGTCGCGGCCTGACGCTTACCAGTTATGAAGTAGCGCAGATTCAAACTGCGTTTGAAAACAAAAAATTACTGAGCGAGAGCTGGATGAACGATATAAAGAATAAGAAATGTGGTTTCGACAGTTGGGTCAATGGTACGCATGGAAACTATTATTGGAAAAATGGGGGATGGACAACAAGTTCAGGAACGGGCGGAGAAACAATTATTATGCATTTTCCAAACGGAGTGCGGGTAAGTCTGAATTGTAATAGTAATCGCAAATTGAGTGATCAGTTTGTTGGGGATCCGGCTAATATGGCGAAGGCTTATGATGACGCGTGGCAGTAAACAAAATCATCCAACAAAAAATGGTTTATGAAAAAGTTATTGGTGATACTATCCCTATTGCAATTCCTGGGATGTAAGAAAAATAAGGACAGTGTTCCAGGAGAACTTGTTTTAAACAAGCAGTATATGAATAATATACTGATCAGCGAATGGACGTATAAAGCAGACGGAAAAATTGCGAGCGAACAAAATTATAATGAACAAACCGGCGTAATCGGTTACGCAACGACCTATGAGTATGATTCACATGGGCGGTTATTAAAAGAGAAGCAGTATGATCCTGCCAACAAACTTTCGGCAATTGTTTCTTACTTCTGGAATTCGAATGGTCGCCTTGAAAAACATGAATACCTGATCATGAGTGGTGCCGACAGCGGTAAGATCACTGTTCGTGTTAAATATGGATACGACATTGAAGGTAGGATAACCAAACAATCCTGGGTGGATTTGGTAACTGATAAAGTTATTGATAGTCGGGACATGCATTATTATGCCAATAATAATCTCAAGTCGATTGCAGGTTATTCTTATTATGGTGGGCCTGCAGAGTTGAAGTATCGGGTGAACTATACTCCTGAAGGCGACTCATTGCCTCCAGGTTTAACAAATCGTGGGGGTTATATTATTGATTTCAGATGGCCCGAATTTGTGGCAGGTGAGAAGGTTTATAAATACTACGATGGAGCTATTGTCGACACTGAAATAAAAACACTATATACGAATCGTCAATACAATGAACGGGGCTATCTGAAATCGCAAACTGCCACTCGAAAAAAAATCAAACCAATGGGCGCCGATGTAGTAGATGAGTTTCGCTATGCGTATATCGAATTAAAAAAGCCTTAATCGAACTATATGAAAAAGTTTATTCCGTTTCTCTTCATCGTTGTGTTAATGGTTGCATGTAAAAAAGACAGCGAACCCGCGCCAGTGCCATTGATCACGAGGGTTACTGCTAATGGCGGCATAGCATATAAATTTTATTATAATAATGAGAACCAGATCATCCGTTGGGAATTGTATGGTCATGAAACGGTAGGCAATCCGTTGAACGCAGTATTTGAGTTTGAATATAGCATCGGTAAACTCTCGCAGCTAAGTACATTTAGCGAACCCGGTAAAGTACCCGAGGCCCGATTGCTGTTTGAATACGATGATGATGACCGCATAATCGGGCACGAACGATATGATCTGCAGGGAGCTGATCCTTCCGAACCGGATTCATGGGGAGTGTACCAGTATGCCACGAATGGGCGCCTCGGTTCTGTAACGATCCGTGATGAAAATGGTGAGTTACGCTCACGTTATAATCTTACTTATTTCGATAATGGCGCATTAAAACAGCGCGACGAGTACGATGAAACAATTACCAATCAGCTCCGACTCGTGTCGAGGGTTATTTATTCATTGCCTCTTAATGTTGGAATAACAGGGTGGGAGCCAATCGCGGTTATCCCATTGGACGGTGACGAAATTATGCGGACCATTCGGTACGATGGTATTCAACGATATTCCTATACAGGTGCTGTGCTTACTAATAATAAGGCGGAAGTAATTTCTGCCAGAGAATACAATTCGGACGGAACGCTTAAACGGCATGTGCATACTCGTAAAAATATTCTTCCAGCATCTGCGGATGTGGTGGCAAATTGGGAATTTGAATATATCCACCAATAAATTCTAAAAATAATTTACCCTTTTACTCCTTAAATCAACATACGATGAATCGGATTACATTAGTTAATTGCATTGTGTTATTGTTCTTGTCGGTCGATCTGAAGTCGCAGAGTGTAGGCATCGGTACGCCAACGCCTCATTCCAGCGCTCAATTGGAGGTTAGTAGCACTACAAAAGGTACACTTATCACTACTATGACATCCGCTCAGCGAAAAGCAATTGCAGTTCCTGCTACTGGTTTACTGGTTTTTGATATTGACAAGAGGACTGTCTATATGTATGACGGCACCAGATGGCTTCCCCTGTTATTCAGTACTACCGAAAAAAATCCACCGGCTTACTTTCAACCATCTGTTACTACTGCAGATGCCAATTTCGGTTACCGAGTGGACATATTTGGAGACTATGCAATAATAGGGGCAAGGCAAGCAACAGCTTCAGGTCAGAATCTGAATACCGGGATAGCTTATATCTATCATCGTGTAAATGGGGTTTGGGAAGAACAGGATGTAATTGCCGCTGATGATGGTGAAACGGATGATTTTTTTGGAGCAAGTGTTAGTATAAATGAAAGTTTCGCAGTGGTTGGTGCATGGGGCGATGATGTAGGCGCTAATGCGAGTCAGGGAAGCGTATATATTTTTTCCCGGATAGGTGAAGTGTGGAGTCAACAGTCAAAAATAACCGCGACGGATGGCGCAGCAAATGATTTCTTTGGATATAGCGTAGATATTTCAACAAGCAATACATTGGTAATTGGTGCTTATGGCGATAATATAAATGCCAACATCGACCAGGGAAGTGCATATGTATATCATGGTTCAGCTGGCATTGGTGGATTTATCTGGGCCCTCGATGCAAAGCTTACCGCGAGTGATGGGGCTACTGGTGATGCTTTTGGGACCAGTGTGGGAATTTATTCAAACAACATTGTAGTGGGGGCCTATAGCGATGACATTGGCGCGAACACTGATCAGGGAAGCGCTTACTTGTATTACAGGTTAACTAATCCAGCAGGATGGACAACCGGGCAGGCTCATCATCTAAAGTTATTGAGCCAGGATGGCGAGGCCTTTGATTATTTTGGAATATCCGTCGATATTAATCAGCAGGTAATTGCGGTAGGGGCGAGCGGCGATGATGTGGACGGGAATGCAGAGCAAGGCAGTGCACATCTTTTTGCAGAAGCTATTGGAGGCGGTGTTCCTGATTTTGGACCAGGGCAACGGATGATTTCACCCGATGGCGCTGCGAGCGATAATTTTGGTATCAGCGTTACGCTCGGTACTGGAGGGTTGGCTGTGGGCGCCTATCGTGCAGACGATAGCGGGGGTGTTTTGAATAAGGGTTCTGTTTATGTTTTCAAAAGACCACAATTTCTTGGAATAATTCCGAATGTTTTTTATAGGAAGGTGGAAGATGAATCCGGACAGGCAAATGGTTATTTTGGGTTTTCGGTAAGTCTTTCCGGTTACGACTTAATTATTGGCGCTTACGGTAAGAATAGCACAAACGGGCAAATTGCATTCCTGAATATTGAATAGATTATGAATGTCAAAAAAACCATCATTTGTAATCAGCGCAAATCATATATCACAAATCACAAATCATAAATCATAAATCATAAATCATAAATCATAAATCATAAATCCAATATCCTACACTGCTTTCACGAGATAATAATTCTTCTTGCCTTTTTGTATCAGTAAATATTTGTCGTGTAATAAAAGCGTACTATCAACAGCCAATTGTATATTGTCCACTTTCTTTCTGTTAATGCTTACACCACCACCCTGAACCATTTTGCGTGCGTCACCTTTACTGGGAAATATGCTGGTTTCGGCGAGGAAAGAAACTATATCTATACCCCCAACAATTTTCTCTTTAGCAAAATCAAACTTTATTACTCCTTCCATTCCTTCAAGATCCTCAATACTCAAACTTTCGGCCGACGCACTTTGATTCGCAAATAATTTTTGTGTGGTTTCTATT
Source organism: Chitinophagaceae bacterium (assembly GCA_965279015.1). Taxonomy (GTDB): domain Bacteria; phylum Bacteroidota; class Bacteroidia; order Chitinophagales; family Chitinophagaceae; genus Endoryza. The sequence goes on along the minus strand of OZ257130.1, from coordinate 4,738,955 downwards.
GCCTTTTCATATTCTTCTTTTCCATGCACAAAACTCGTTACTTCCTGAGCGAGTTTTTTTTGAAGTATGCGCTGTCCGGCATCTTTAATGTGTTCATTAGTTAAGCGCTCTATTTCTGATTTAGGAATGAAGGTGAAAATCTTTATCCATTTTTCCGCGTCGGCATCGCTCGCGTTTAGCCAGAACTGGTAAAACTGGTACGGTGTAGTTCGATTGGGATCCAACCAAACATTACCGGATTCGGTTTTACCGAATTTTCCACCATCTGCTTTTGTAATTAAAGGGCAGGTAAAAGCGAAGGCTTCACCTCCTGCTTTTCTTCTCACCAATTCGGTGCCGGTTGTGATATTTCCCCATTGATCACTGCCGCCCATTTGCATTTTACAGTTCTTGTTTTTATAGAGCCAGTAAAAATCATAACCCTGCATTAACTGGTAGGCAAATTCTGTATAACTCAACCCCACTTCTCCTTCAATTCTTTTCTTTACACTGTCTTTCGCCATCATATAATTAATGGAAATATGTTTGCCGGTATCTCGCAGGAACTCAATGAATGTGATGGATTTGAACCAATCATAGTTATTGGCCATCTCGGCCGCGTTCGGTTTAGAAGTATCAAAGTCCAGGTACTTTTCCAGCTGCGCCTTTATTCCGGCAACATTGCGGGCAAGAGTATCTTCATCCAAAAGGTTTCGCTCTTCACTTTTACCGCTGGGATCACCCACCATACCGGTTGCACCACCAACCAGGGCAATAGGCTTATGTCCGGCTTTTTGCAAATGAACCAGCAAAAGTATGGGTACCAGGCTGCCTATATGAAGACTGTCGGCGGTTGGGTCAAAACCGATATATCCGGTGGTCATTTGTTTGTTTAACTGTTCCTCGGTTCCGGGCATAATATCCTGCAACATGCCTCTCCAGCGTAATTCTTCAATCAGGTTCATTTTTCAGCTTTGAGTATTAATTAATTAAGAGAATACCATCAACACACTCAAAAAATAGCCAACTTTACAGCCCGGAATTTCGTATTTATTTAGATGCTAAACCTGGTCGTGTGGATGGTAAATCAACGAATTGCGCAAAAGTAAGAATAACACGTTGGTTTACTTTGTTTATGCAATATTTTCCTTTGATTTTCGTTCGATAAAGTTGTGCTCTTCGTTTAGAACTGGTTCATTTTCAGTGTACACATGAATATCTTTACGAAGAGCAGCCTATATCCTAAAGAAATAGTCTTGACATGAAATTGCTTATCCCGAAAATTGGTTCAATGAAAAGAATCCAACTCCTTGCAACCCTGGTGTTGATCGTATTATTGTCGAAACCCTCTGCCGCCCAATTCAGAAAATATTCAAATGAGTTTCTGAATATTGGTGCTGGTGCCCGTGGTTTGGGTATGGGTGGTGCGCAGGTTGCTACGGTAAGTGATGGAACAGCGGGTTATTGGAATCCCGCCGGTTTGGTGAATATAAAAGATAATCCTCAGTTAAATCTCATGCATGCTGAGTATTTCGCCGGAATCGGTAAGTACGATTATGGTAGTCTTATTCTCCCTTTAAAAGATAATAAACGTGTACTGGGTTTATCCTTATTACGCTTTGCTGTAGATGATATTCCTAATACCATATTTCTCGTTGAGCCAGATGGCACCGTGAACTTCAGTAATATTCAAACTTTTTCTTCGGCCGATTATGCTTTCCTGATTTCCCTCGCACAAGAAAAAAAATTAAAGAACGGTAATAAGCTTAGTGGCGGTGTCAATGCGAAAGTGATTTACCGGAAGGCAGGTAGTTTCGCGACTGCCTGGGGATTTGGATTTGATGCCGGCATCCAAATGACTTCCAATAAATGGCGGATAGGAATTGTTGCCAAAGATGTTACAACTACTTTCAATGCATGGTCATTCAACATAACCGACAAGATGCGCGAAGTCTTTTATGTTACCAAGAATGATATCCCTGTAAAATCAACAGAATTAACAGCACCGCGGCTGATTGCCGGTGGTGCATATGTTTTTAAGTTTAACAAAGGACTGAGTTTGTTAACCGAATTGAACCTTGATTTCACATTCGACGGTCGACGCAATACGGTGATCGCAACGGATTTTGCAAGCATTGATCCTAAACTCGGATTAGAATTGTCCTGGAAGGATGTTCTTTTTGTTAGAGCAGGGATTAATAATTTTCAGAAAACGCTTGACGATGATGATATCACCAATATGAGTAAGGTGTGGATCTATCAGCCAAGTATAGGTACCGGGTTTAAGATTAGTAACCTTCAAATTGATTACGCGTTTACCAATCTTGCCAACCAGTCTAATCCGTTATATACCCATGTTTTTTCTTTAAAAGCTGATTTGAAGAAGAAAGAAAAAAAATAACCAACCCTAATGAGAACGACGAAACTCTATACTATGAAGAATTTTTTTACACTGTTACTGCTTGTGATGGCATTTAGTGCCGGGGCACAGCAGTATAATAATGAGTGGATACGTTTTAATCAGACCTATTACAAATTTAAAGTTGGTAGCACTGGCTTATACCGTATCCCTAAATCCGCGCTGGATGCCGCGGGAATCGGAACTACACAGGTTGAATTCTTTGAATTGTGGCATAATGGTGAGCAGGTTCCGTTTTATCCTTCCGTACCATCAGGTGCTCTTCCTGCAAATGGTTATATCGAATTCTGGGGTCGAATCAATGATGGTAAAGCAGACAATGCCATGTACCGCGACCCTGCCTATCAACATACTTCCGCTGTTAGCTTGATAACCGATTCTTCAACTTATTTTTTAAGCGTAAATGCTAACCAGTCTGGATTCCGGATTTTCGATGGAACCAACGATGTGGCATCGAATACGCTACCGGTAGAGCCTTATTTTATGTATACATTGGGGCACTATTTTAAAAGTAAACAGAACCTGGGATTCGCGGCGGTTGTTGGGGAATATGTTTATTCTTCTTCATTTGACAAAGGTGAATTCTGGAGCAGTAATAACGTTTTCAATTCTGCACCTATAATTAATACCGAAAACAACCTGTATGTTTATAACGCAGGTCCCGGCTCTACACTTAATTTTGGGGCTTCGGGAATTGCCCTTAATCCACGTTCTGTTAGAGTTTCGATTAATAATACCGATATCAAGGATACAATGATGGATTATTTTAATGATATCCATACAGCTGTTCCTTTTCCAACAGCCTTAATTAGTTCAAACTCCGCTGCAGTAAAATTTGTAAACACGGCCGCATCTACAAGTGACCGTTATGTAGTATCTTATTATGAACTGTTTTATCCTAGATTATTTAATTTTGATAACAAAACTAATTTTGAGTTCAAGCTACCCGCCGATAATGATGGTTATTATTTAGAGATCACTAATTTTAATAGCGGCTCCGTTGCTCCCGTATTGTATGATCTCACTTTTGGAACCCGCTATGTAGGTGATATTTCAACACCAGGTACCATTAAGTTTGCGCTACCGGCTTCTACTTCAGAAGGAAATTATGTATTAGTGAACGCAGAAAATACCAATGCCACTACTATCCCAGTTTTAACAACCAGGAATTTCACCCGATACAATGATGTTGCGAACCAGGGCAATTACCTGATCATTACCCATCCTTCACTGAATATTGGAACAGCAGGTCGTAAACCAATTGACGAATACCAGGCCTACCGTTCAACTACAGATGGCGGCGGATTCAATGTAAAAGTGATTGATATTGATGAGCTGGTTGATCAGTTTGCATTCGGTATTAAAAAGCATCCGCTTTCCGTTCGTAATTATATCCGTTATGCCCGTGCTAACACCCCACAACCGTTGAAAAATATTTTCCTGGTGGGGAGAGGTATGACATACAACGAATACCGTCTCAACGAAGCGGATACACTAACCGATAAACTGAACCTGGTGCCAACATTTGGTGTTCCGGCTTCCGACAACCTGATGAGTGCTTTGGATGTATCGAGTCCGGTTCCTGCAACTCCTATTGGTCGCTTATCGGTTATTAATGGTAAAGAAGTAGAAGATTATCTTGAAAAGATTATTGAATACGAAACCGCACAGCGTACCGCGCCGAATACGCTGGCCGGCAGAGAATGGATGAAAAATGTGGTGCATGTTACCGGGGCAAGTGATCCTTACCTGGGTATAGTTTTATGTAACTATATGGGTGTTTATAAGCAAATGATTGAAGACACCCTTTTCGGAGCCAAGGTATCTACCTTCTGTAAAACATCCGCCAACCCGGTAGAACAACTGACCACGGAGCGGATCGAACAATTGTTCTCTGAAGGAATAAGTGTACTTACCTATTTTGGTCACTCATCATCTACCACGCTTGAATTTAACCTTGATAACCCCAATTCGTATAATAATCAGGGTAAATATCCGGTGTTCTTTGTGAATGGTTGTAACGCGGGTAATTTCTTTACATACTACCCGCAACGGTTCCTGGTAAACGAGACCCTATCTGAGAAATTTGTATTGGCAAAACAAAGAGGTAGTATCGCTTTCATGGCCAGTACGCATTTTGGTATCGTAAATTACCTGAATATTTACCTCAATAACTTATACAATACCATTGGTAAACAAGATTACGGAGCTTCATTGGGTGAAATCAACATGTTAGCTCTAGGGGGCCTCGTGAATGCTACCGGCCCTTATGACTATTACGCCCGAATGCATGCCGAGGAGATTACCCTGCATGGAGACCCGGCAATTAAGCTGAATGTGCAACCTAAGCCGGATTACGTAATCGAAGAACAACTTATTAAAATTGATCCAACTTTTATTTCGGTAGCAGAAGATAGTTTCTACCTGAAAGTAAAAGTAGTGAATCTTGGTAAAGCGATCGGTGATTCTGTGCGTCTTGAAGTAAAAAGGAGATATCCGGATGGTAGTATCAATGTTATTTACAGCACCAAGCTTCGTAGTATTAACTTTGCCGATTCAATAGTATTAAAAGTTGATATCGTTAATACCCGGGACAAGGGCGGAAATCAAATCATTGCTACTATTGATTCTGATTTGGCAATTGATGAAATGTCGGAGAGTAATAATACCGCTATAAAAGATTTTTTTATATATGAAGACGAAGCACGTCCAATATACCCTTATAACTTCGCGATCATAAATAATCCAACTCAAAAATTATTGGCTTCCACTGCCAATCCATTCAGTTCTCAAAAGGACTATGTGATGGAAATTGATACAACGGAGCAATTCAACTCTCCGATTAAAGTGATTAAAACGCAATCTTCTCCTGGCGGTATCATGGAGTTTACTCCCGGAATCAGCTACCAGGATAGTACGGTTTACTACTGGCGCGTGTCATTGGTTCCTGCTTCCGGAGGCGATTATCGTTGGAATGGCTCTTCATTTATCTATATTAGCGGACCTGGTGAAGGATTCAACCAGTCCCATTTCTTCCAACATGATCATTCCAGTAAGGAACGAATTAAACTAGCCGCAGATCGCAACTGGCAGTTCACTGATAACATTAATAATGTATTTATCAATAATGCGGTTTATCCTACCGGTGGTACGCAGCAATCAGGCTATGTGGTTACACTGAATGGCCAGGGTGGAATTGGACCAGGTTGTAATTACAACGAAATAATCTTTAACGTAATTGATCCGCTCACTTTCAAACCATGGAAAAACGACTATTCTGGCCCAACCGGACTGTATAATAGTATAAGAGCAACCTGCGGTAGTCAACGTGAATATAATTTCCAGTATCTGTTTACAGATAGCGCCAATCGGAAAAAGGCAATGGATTTTATGGATAATGTGATTCCGGTTGGAGCTTATGTAATAATAAGATCCAATACGCATTACCTGGCTTCTGCGAGTGTTTTTGTAGATAAATGGCAAGATGATACTACCCGCTATGGCTCAAACAATTCTTTGTATCATAAGTTTTTGCTTGCTGGTTTTGCAACAATTGATGGCTATAACAAACCCCGTGCATTCAACTTTATCTATAAAAAGGGCGATCCATCCTTTGAACCAAAATTTGCATTTTCGGACAGTATTTTCGATCCGGTATCATTAACCGCCAACTGCCTCACCCCTGATACACTTGGATATATAACATCACCTAAAATGGGACCTGCTAAAGAATGGCAGGATGTGATATGGAGAGGAAGTAGCGCAGAAAATCCAACTGATGATCGTCCAACAGTTGATATAATCGGTATCGACGCGGCTCAGAACGAATCACTTTTGTATACATTAGATGAAAGCACACAGAATTTTGACCTTTCTAATATACCAGCACAAATCTATCCGTACTTGAAACTAAGAATGCGGAACCTTGATTCGGTAAAACTAACCCCCTACCAGTTAAAATACTGGAGGATACATTATGTACCGGTTCCGGAAGGAGCTATTGCCCCCAACTTGTACTTTTCCAGTAAGGATACCCTTGAAATTGGGGAGTCCCTGCAGTTTGGTATCGCATTCAAGAATATCAGTAAAGCGGCTTTTGATAGTATCAGGATAAAACTGGTGATCATTGATAGAAATAATCTGCAGCATGAACTGTATCCAGCTAAAGGCAGACCAATTATCAGTGGCGATTCCATTATAGTTCGCTTTACGATTGATACCAAGGACTATCCGGAGAATAACATCATGTACCTGGATATAAACCCTGATAATGATCAGCCGGAACAATACCATTTCAATAACTTCCTGTACCGGAATTTCTATGTGCGTCCCGATAAAACGAATCCATTACTGGATGTAACTTTCGATGGGGTGCATATCCTCAATCGGGATATCGTTTCGTCAAAACCACATATTGTAATTAAACTGAAAGACGAAGCAAAATTCATGTTGCTCAACGATACCACGTTGAGTTCGGTACAGTTGAAATACCCGGATGGCACCTTACGTACTTTCAACTTTGATAACGATACATTACGGTTCACACCGGCTACTACTGGTGTTGAGAATACCGCATCAATCGACTTCTTCCCACAGTTCCTTCAGCAATTCAGTGCGGAGGGAGATGAATACGAACTGATTGTTAAGGGTAAAGACAGAAGTGGTAATAAAGCTGGTGAAATTGAATATCGTGTTACGTTTAAGGTCATCTCGAAACCGATGATCTCGAACCTGCTGAACTATCCGAATCCGTTTAGCACTTCCACCGCCTTTGTATTTACCATTACCGGAAGCGAAATACCACAGAATATCAAAATTCAAATATTGACAGTAACGGGTAAAGTTGTACGGGAGATCACAAAAGATGAGTTGGGCCCATTGCATATCGGTAGAAACATCACAGAATTTAAATGGGATGGAACCGATCAGTACGGTCAAAAACTGGGCAATGGCGTTTACCTCTATCGGGTGGTTACCACACTTAATGGTAAATCGATGGAAAAGTATAAGGCCGAAGGCGACAATACCGATAAGTACTTTAATAATGGATATGGCAAAATGTACCTGATGCGGTAATTGACATAAACTTTTTAAAAAGGTCCCAGCCATAGGTTGGGACCTTTTCATTTTACGAGATACAAATTGTAATTGCAAATTCAATTATTAAAGTATTTTGCGGACCGTATGTTGAAAAAATACTTCGCAGATTTCTTAAGAAAAACGTCACTTCTGGGAGTTGCTGATTGGCTGCGTTATAGGGTATATAAACTTCGCAATGCAGGGGTGAACAGGACCTTTCTTCAAAATCATCCGCATGTAAATTTTCCTCCTCCGTATTTTATCTATGAAACATATCGATTGAATTACCAGGAATATTATGAAGATGGCTTTGAAACTGCACGCGAACTTGCGGATTATGTTCGAAAACATAGGTCGCTTGGAGGAAGATGGTTAGACTGGGGCTGTGGACCCGGAAGAATAACAAGGCATTTGCCCCGTGTGTTGGAAAACATGCGGATTTATGGATCGGATTATAATGCAGGTTATATTGAATGGTGTAAGCAACATATCGAGAAGGTAGAATTCTCACTTAATCAATTGAACCCACCTTTGCCGTACAAAGACGAGTTTTTTGATGTAGTAACGGGATTGTCGATTTTTACTCATCTTTCTCCTCAAAATCACGTTGATTGGTTAAATGAGTTATATCGCATTATCAACAAGGATGGAATACTGCTCATAACACTCCAGGGCGAAGCATTCAGGGGAAAATTATTAAAGGAGGAGAAGATAAAATATGACAATGGGGAGCTTGTGGTGCGTGAATACCAAAAGCAAGGGCATCGCTTATTTTCGACCTTTCATCCGAAACAGGCAATCCTGAATCTGGTTCAGGACAAATTTGTATTGAAGGAAATAATTTATGGTAGCGAACCCTTTTCTCAGGAAACCTGGATTTTGAAAAAGTATTGAAGTGAAAAGTCAAAAACAATTACTTCAGGGTGCACGAAAGCCTTCTTCCATTGTTTTTCCCCGTAGTTTAAATGTCTGGCAAGAATCATAGGAACAAGGAAGCGGGGAATTTCCACAAGGATTGTTTTCATCAGCCAGATTATAAATTATTTCGCCGCAATTTACCTGCCTGGTAGTTGTTATTTCAAAACCTGCGGGTAATATTAATTGCCGTGGGTTAAAATAGGACCGGAATCTGTAAAATGAATAAGCATTCAGAATCAGCGCGGAAATCAACAGCACCCAAATAGCGAATTTCCTTAATACTGTGTCGGTCCATTTAATATGTAAAAAAATCAGGCATAACAGCACGGGAGGCATTAGAATAAAACCGAAACCAAAACGCGGATCCGGCGCTTTTAAAAACCAGAAAACTATCCCAATAATGGAAGTGATAAACGCTACTTTTAGTGAATTGTCCGACCGCAATATTCGCTTAACAAAAGCCAGGCAAATAAGTATAGAAAATCCGGATATCATCAGAATGATTTTATCCGCATTCGAACGATTTTTCCACCATACCGGCCCCCATTCGCTAAACCGCATCGCGAGAATTTGATTGATTTCTGCAGGAGTATCGCCGCCCGTTGTTCTCGCATAAGCGGTAATATATTCTTCTTGCAGCTTCGCCTGGGGAATGCTGTATTTCCAATCCACGTCAAAATAATTAGCGATCGTAGATGGATAGAAAGCGTACCCGCTGGTAATTACATTTCTCGCCAGGAAGGGCGACAAGATTAGTATCGAAAAAATGACGGCGATTGCCAATGATCGTTTTTTACTTAATTGAATCAGTCGGGTGATTGCATATAAACCGACTATTGCAATCGGAAGAGCCGAAAATTTAATGGAGATCGAATAGGATGTAAATACCAGGATGAGTGTCCAGAGAGTGGAATTGGTTTTGCTTTCCCCACTTTTTAACAACAGGTAAAACACGGCGCCGATAAAAATTGTTGCGATAAAATCAGGACTCGCAGAAATTGCAGTAAGACGGATCTGTGTAAAACTCCAGAAATTAAATAGCGGAAGAATAAGCCAAAACAAACGATTCGTATTGCCCTGCTTCAGGAAGAAACAACTATTGATTCTTGCGATGATAAAAAGCATATACCATGCGAGAATAGTTGTATTAATAAAACTGAGTGCCCCGGTATTTGTAAAATTGAAACTAAAGAGTGCGCTACTTACGAACCAGCTGCTTTGGAAACCGAATCGGGCATTCAGATTGACGAGACCCGGAACAACCTTGTATTCTTCAATCCATTTTATCAATTGAGCGTGATACGCCATAGTATCGGGATGGTAGATAATCCAACTTCCGATCAAAATCAGCAGTAGCAATGCGCTGAAAAAATAGAATAATAAATAATTGTTGATTGATCGGAATTTGTTGCGGAGTTTCCGGAACTCAGTAGTGGTTGTTTTTTGAAAACTTATGACAAGTGCAGGGATAAGAAAAATTAATTGGATATAGGGGCCACCGAGCGGCAACCAAAAGGATAGAAAACCACCTATTGAAGTAATGACAACCATTCCCAATAAGCAAGTAATGGAGGCCGGAAGCTGTATGGGTTCTCCTGTTAACTTTACAAACAAATTTCTCGTCGCCAGGCCCCATGTCCAGCAAAGGAAACTTATATATATACAGAAAATGAGAATTGAAAGCATAAATACTTTTTGCTGGTAATGACTTCTGGGGATCTAAAGTGGAAATGAATTTTTCATTAGGCAGAATATCGGAACAATTTCAGTTTCTCTTGAATAAATTATATTTAAAAATGCAATAGATCGCTCTGAACCCATCTCTCCAGGTAATTTTTTTGCCTTCCTGGTAGGTTCTGCCATAATAAGCTATTCCCACTTCGTAAATTCTAATGTTTTTGATCCGGCTGATTTTAGCTGTTACTTCTGGTTCAAAGCCAAATCGGTTTTCTCTAAGATTGATTTTAGACAGGACTTCTTTTCTGAACATTTTGTAACCCGTTTCCATATCGGTAAGGTTAAGTTGCGTAAAAAGATTGCTCAATGTTGTAAGCAATTTGTTACCGAGCGTATGAAAGTAGAATAATACCCGGTGAGGGCCGGCACCCATAAATCGCGACCCGTATACAACATCCGCATGCCCATCAAGAATCGGTTTTAAGAGACAATTATAATCAGCAGGATCATATTCCAGGTCTGCATCCTGAATTATTACAATCGTTCCGGATGCATTCTCCAAACCTGTATGAATACAGGCTCCTTTGCCCTGGTTTTTGGGATGAACATATAATCGTATCGAAGGATGTTTTTGAGAATATTCCCGCACAATATTCATTGAATTATCGGAAGAGGCATCATCTATCACGATAATGTCCTTTTCAACACCTGTAACAGGGGTGGTTAATACTTTATCCAGAACAGGGCCGATACGGCTTTCTTCATTGTAGCAGGGGATTATTATGCTTAATATTTCCAAGCGTTGGTTTTGTCGGGTGAAGATAATAAAGCAAAAGGTTATTTTTCTAAACGAAATCCGCTTTGGATCGTTTTACCCCTCATTTGCAGTCCAGGACGTATAATATATAAACAAGGAAGATCGGTTGCATAGCACCTCGGGTTCCAATTATTGAGTATTTTTTCGGGTATCCGAACAACGATGGAATCTACTTTTATTTCACGCGTGGGTGGCTTTGGAAGCGCTAAAGGAGTAATGGCATATTGATAATATTTCTGTTTAATAATTTTCATTCCTGTATAAGATAATACCAGCACGGAAAAGGCGATGAAAAGGTAGGAGGGTCTTAGCTTGTTACCCGTAAGCTGATTTATTTTACCGGACATCTGAAACAATAAGATGGCGCCACAAAGCAAACTTCCATGGGCAAAACGGGGATCTGGCGCCACAACGAACCAGGATAGGATCTGCAGAATTAATACAAATACAAAATAATTTACTGCTAAAGAATAAGTTTTTATTGACTTTCTGATAAACACAAAATGCAAAAGGAGTCCAGCCAGACCGGTTATTACTATGGGTTTATCATACCTGAAAAGATGTTGGAACCAGCTAATGATCCAACCGGGAAATGGCAATTGCCTGGTAATTTCTATGTCCTGGTACATCACATTAACCCGGTTAAAATATTTTATATAATCTCTAAGCTCTGTGATGATTTTTGGATCAGTTTTCCAATCGACCGGAAAAAAATCGAGACTGGTTGAAGGATAAAAGGGATATCCTGAAACCATTACGTTCCTTGCAATAAAAGGCACCAGCAGGCAAGCACTTAAAAAAATGGTTGTGCTTGCAAACAACCATTCTTTCTTCCTCAATAGTTGAATGATGGCGAAAAGAGTAAGCAGGAGCAGTGGATAATTAATCACCCGTACCGTAAAGAGGTAGACGGGCCAGAGTATCCATTCTAAATAAGGGATTTCTTTTTTTTCGGGGTTGATAGTGGCAATAAAAAGTGTAACAATAACTGCTGTATTTATAAAATCGTAATTGGCGGTGGATGCATTTCCCCGGATCATCGGCCAGCAAAGAATAGAAATAACAAGTGCCAGGAGTAATGGAATGTTAATTGAAGATTTGGCAATTGAGCTACTGTTGTCAGGCGAAATTAGTTTTGTGATGAGGAAAGCACTGAACCAAAAAGAGATGACCGCGTTCAACACCGTATAGGAGTCAATAAATTTACCGGCACTGAAAAAAAAGGCGATTGATGAAAACCAGGAAGAGTTAAATCCAAAACGTTCATGCAGGTTTACTATTCCGGGCACCGTACCATATTCATTAATCCACTTTGTCATTTGAATATGATAACTCTCTGAATCATCCATCATCACAGGTCCGGCATTTATAAGAAGAATCATAATCCATACTGCTGCGATTGCGAGAAATTGAGCTGCAGAAAGCTGTCGGACCTGGAAAAAAAGAAATTTATAAATGGGTAGTAGCTTATTTCTTCGGATCAGGCTGAAAATAATTATGAGTGCTATAGTAAGAAGAACTACCAGAAAATTGATGGGCATGAATAATACAAAAATCTGGGTAATCAGAGTTATACTCAGAAGACCCGTAAAAGCATAAAAAATTAATGGGCGTGACGATTCTTTATTTTGATTGGGAACGAAGCTGTAAAACAAACAGCCAGTAGCCACACAAATTGCTGAAATGAAGACATGGAAAACAAATAAAAGAAACATTGAAATAGCTTGAATGGCTTGAATTAATTAAAACGCTTGTTCTTGTTTTTAATTAAAATCTGCACAACTTAGTTAATAAAACTGATTGGATCGGAACGAAACAAATTTATACGATTAGGGTACTCCTCCAAATTGTAGCCGTATTTATTTTTGGTTTTTATCTCATTATTATCTTACTAATAATAAATGAATGAGAAGAAGCTCACGTGCACGGAAGTTTCATTGAGAATTTATCCAGATTTTCTGATTCAATGCTAATAATAATTGATTGGAATAGTTTCCTTTTCAATAGGTTAGGAACTAATAAAACAAGATTATACGGCAACAAAAGAGCTATTTTTTCCATTTATGGGGTATTGCAATGCCCAACAAAAAAGTATAATTTAGCGACTCCAAAATCCGCGAAACGCTTTTTTAGAAGTTCAAGCAATTTTCCTCCCTGAAAGCCCGTTATCTAACCTGCTTAGAAGCAATAAGTTAACCTCAAAACCACAAAAGAAAACTGATGACTATTTTAGGCATTTCTGCATTTTATCATGATTCTGCAGCAGCGATTATCCGTGATGGGGAAGTTATAGCGGCAGCGCAGGAAGAGCGTTTCACACGCAAGAAACATGATCCCGCCTTTCCCGTAAATGCTGCCCGTTTTTGCCTGCAATTTGCAGGTTGTTCTATTAATGATGTGGATGCAATCGTTTTTTACGATAAGCCGCTCTTGAAGTTTGAACGGTTACTGGAGACATATTACGCTTTTGCTCCTAAAGGGTTACGGTCTTTTATGATGTCGATGCCAGTTTGGTTGAAAGAAAAATTATTTCTTAAGAAACTAATATATGAGTCGTTGGATAGTATCGAAAAAGTGGATCGCAAAAAAGCGAAGCTTCTTTTTCCGGAACACCACCTTTCTCATGCGGCCAGCGCTTTTTATCCCAGCAAATATGAAAAAGCTGCTATACTCACCATTGATGGAGTAGGGGAGTGGGCAACAGCATCTATTTGCCTTGGAGAAGGCAATAAGATAACTATCCTGAGAGAGTTGGATTTCCCGCATTCCCTGGGCTTATTGTATTCTTCGTTTACCTATTTCTGTGGTTTTAAAGTTAACTCAGGTGAGTATAAACTAATGGGACTTGCCCCTTATGGTAATCACGGATCCCCAGAAGTAGCCAGGTATATTGATATTATTAAAACGAAACTGGTTGATCTTAAAGAAGACGGTTCGATTTTCCTGGATCAACAATATTTTAATTACGCCACCGGTTTACGGATGGTTTATGATGATAAATGGGAAGCATTGTTTGGTTTTCCAAGGAGAGACAGCGAATCTTTATTAGAGCAAAAACATTGCGACCTGGCTCTCGCAATTCAAACAGTAACTGAAGAGGCTGTTTTGAATATGGCGCGAGAAGCAAAGAAACTGACGGGTGCCGATTATCTCTGTATGGCAGGAGGCGTTGCATTGAATTGTGTGGCTAATGGCAAATTGGATGATGCTAAAATCTTCAAACAGATATTTATTACACCAGCTGCTGGTGACGCCGGAGGAGCATTAGGAGCGGCTTACGCGGCTAATTATATTTATTTCGGTAACGAGCGAAAGGTAGATCCTTCTAAAATGGATGCACTGAAAGGATCTTATCTAGGAACGGAGACTTCGGAGCAGGATATTAAAGCGACCGCTGGAAAATACAAGGCCAACTATGATTTTTATGCTGATGAAAATGTATTGGTAGAAAAAGTAGCGGGTCTTATCGCCGAAGGAAATATTATCGGTTGGCACCAGGGAAGAATGGAATTCGGTCCACGTGCTTTAGGTGCCCGTAGTATTATCGCGGATGTTCGCAATCCCGAAATGCAGAAAAAACTAAACCTGAAGATCAAATACCGTGAAGGATTCCGTCCTTTTGCGCCTATCGTTTTAGCGGAAGATGTTTCTACCTATTTCGAACACGATGATATCTCTCCTTATATGCTGATCGTGAAACCAGTAAAGAAAGGAAAACAAATACCTTATCCGGTAGGTTATGAAAGTAAGGAATTACTTCAAAAACTGTACTTCCTCAGAAGTGATATGCCTGCTATTACGCACGTAGATTATTCCGCACGTTTACAAACAATTCATAAGGAAACCAATGAGCGCATGTGGAAATTGCTGCAATCATTTAAATCCAAGACAGGATATCCGGTTATGGTAAACACCAGTTTTAATGTGCGCGGTGAACCGATTGTAAACACGCCTGAAGATTCCTATCGTTGTTTTATGCGTACAGATATGGACTACCTGGTAGTAGGAAATTATATATTTGATAAGAAGAAACAACCGGAATGGCTGGAAAAAGACGATTGGAAAACCGAGTTTACGCTTGATTAAATTATTGTAGTTATCTCTTTAACCATTAAATAAAATTCTATGGACTTTTTAAAAGACCTTTGGCAGTTTCTGAGGGCAAGAAAAAAATGGTGGTTGGCGCCATTGATCATCGTCTTATTATTACTGGGCGTGCTGCTCGTTTTGGGCGGAGGTTCAGCCATTGCACCATTTATTTACACTTTATTTTAAGTTTACATGAACAGACAGAAACACCTGGAGACAATACTTGTACTGGTTTTGGCATTAGGAATTTTTTATTGGTTTTCCCATGAAAAAAGACCGGAGCTGGGCAAATATTTGTTGCTTTCGGCATTGATCCTTGGGTTAATCGGCGTTTTTATTCCCTTTCTGGCGGATAAAATACATTGGGCATGGATGAAACTGGCGCATGTGATGGGCTGGGTGATGAGCAAAGTAATTCTGACGCTTATATTCTTCGTGTTTTTAGTACCGATGGCTTTAATCGTTCGAATGTTGGGTAAAGGAAACGTTCAACTGAAAGCCGGTGGCACCAGTTATTATAAAGAAAGGAATTTTCTTTATGATAAAGATAGTCTAGAGCATGTTTGGTAAATAATGCAGCGCTGGGCAACCAGCAGGTGTAATTCTTTTAATTTATTTTATCAATGCATAACCCGATGTTTCCGGCAATTAATTGCTGGTAGCATCGGGATTTTTATATAATTGATGCTTGAATTTTATATTTTTAATGCTAAAGGCAACTACTAAACTGAATGATAAAATTCTGGAAAGGCATACTATACCTTGTTATTATTTTACTGCTATTGGAAATATTTAAAAAGCTATTATCAAAAACCGGTATAGAAGTTTCCTATTTTTTAACGCTGGTAATTGGATGCATACAATTCTTTCTACTTATTGGATTTATTTTATTGGTTATTGCTGACAGGATTACACCCAGGAAAATTACATCTAAAAAACGTTGGGTTATTGCGCTGGTAGTTGTGTTGGTGTTTTTTTCGTGTGCAGAGTGGCTTACAACTTTCTGGGCGAATCACCCCAAACTAATTCCAAAACCGCTTATCTGGAGTTATAGTTATTATTATGATTATTTCGATAGCCGTTTACTACAATATGAGAAAAGCCATACTGTATATGATAGCGGGTTATTTTACCGGCTCAGCCCAAACAGCAATTCAATATTTGCGAACAGGGAGTTCAGTAACCAAATTTCTGTTAATAGTGTTGGCTTGCGGGATGATGAAGTATCGCTAAAACACCCTGCTGTAATATGCCTCGGTGATTCCTATACCATGGGCTGGGGGGTAGAAAAAGACGAAAGTTATCCGCAACAACTCGAAGCAATTTCAGGACTTCGGGTATTGAACGCAGGAATACCTTCTTATGGAACAGCCCGCGAGATGGAACTACTGAAACAACTTGATACTTCCGCGGCAAAATATATTATCATTCAATATTGCTCGAATGATGACGGTGAAAATGAAGCAAGCAAGGAGAATCATTATCAGTTGCGGATTTCTTCTCAGCATTCTTTTGATTCCCTGTTATCCGGTTATAACTGGGGCAGGATTTATTTCCCCGGGAAGAATTTTCTGAGTGTCGGACCCTTATTTGTAAAACACGAATTGAATAAGCTAAGGCCCTTATTTAAATTACCTTTTGAAAGAGAAATGCCGTTGGGAGATACAAATGAAAGAGCTATTGCTTTCCTGGATGTATTAAGTAACAGTGGTGTTAATTTTGGAAACGCAAAGATCCTTGTTACAGTCCTCGATAGTTATGACCGATCTAAAAATGATATTATGACCAGGTTGGAGGATCTTTCGAAGCAAGAGCCGTATAAATCAAGGTTTGCTGACCGACTACATATAGTTCAACTCAAAGATGTGCTGGATCGAACTGATTTTTTCGAAGTAGATGTTCATATACGGCCATCGGGATATAAAAAAATTGCCAATAAATTATGGGGCATCCTTCAAAAATATTAGTAGGTAGTTTGTTCCAAATGCCGGTGTACATATTTTCCTATCATGTCGAATTCCAGATTCACCAATGCACCTGCTTCAAGATTTTTTATATTGGTATGCAAGAATGTATAAGGTATGATAGCGACAGAAAATTCGGTTTTAGTTATATCATAGATGGTAAGACTAATACCATCCAGACTGATGGATCCCTTTTCAATTACTAATGGCCCAAATGGTTCGGGGAACTGGAACCTGAACTCCCAACTTCCTTTAACCTCTTTTCTTGCGATACATTTAGCAGTAGTGTCCACATGTCCCTGTACAATATGTCCATCGAGACGGCCATTCCATTGCAGGCATTGTTCGAGGTTGATGGATTGGCCTGTTTTCCAGCTTCCCAGGGTCGTTTTGGCAAGCGTTTCCTGGATGGCCGTTACCTGATAGGAATCTTTGTCGGTTGACTCTACGGTCAGGCAAACCCCGTTATGCGCGATACTTTGGTCAATTTTTAGCTGTTTTGCCAACACTGATTCTATATTAAATGTTCGGTTACTGCCCGATTCTGTAATTTTGGTAATCAGGCCCATAGCTTCGATAATTCCTGTAAACATGTTCCAAAATTCGGATTTTTAGCACTACAATTTCCTAATTTCAAATTTCCCTGCTATATTTGCAGCCCTTAAAAGCACCTAAAGGAGGTATCAATATATGCTCATTATCGATTCAAAAGATTGCGAAAACATAGACAAGGCACTCAAAAAATACAAAAAGAAATTTGAGAAAGCCAAAATCCTGCTTCAGTTAAGAGAGCGCCAGTCGTTCACGAAGCCTTCCGTTAAGCGCAGGGGAGAGGTTCTGAAAGCGGTGTATAAGCAAAAAATAGCCAGCGGACAGATCGAAGGTTAATACTACCTTTTTAAGAATATTCAATAGCTGCAAAGTTTCAATAGCTTTGTAGCTATTCTATTTTATGGATGCACCATTCCAGCCCTTGGTTCAACCTTTTATCGATTATCTGAAATTTGAAAAGAGATATTCACCTCATACGGTTCGTTCGTATCAGGATGATCTCATTCAATTCTTCCAATTTCTCAATAAAACATTTGGCACACTCTCTTTAAATGAGATAATCTCCTCATATGTACGAAGCTGGTTGGCTTCCCTTAAAGAAGAAGAACTTACTGCACGTAGTATCAATCGAAAACTTTCTACCCTCAAATCTTTTTTCAAATACCAGGTAAGAACAGGGGAACTGCAGCAGACCCCCATGACAAATGTAATTGCTCCAAAAACCAGCAAACGACTTCCCTCCTTTATTCCAGAAATGGATCTTGCTCCTCTTTTACATACTTTACGCTTTACGGAAGACTGGAAAGGATTGAATGCAAAGATGCTGTTAACCTTATTTTACTTCACCGGAATGCGATTGTCGGAATTGATCAATTTGAAAGAAAGACAGATCGACAAAAGCAAAAAGGAAATTAAGATACTGGGCAAAGGCAATAAAGAGAGAATAGTGCCAGTATCGCCTGATTTACTCAAGATGGTTGAGGAATATATAGATGCTAAGAAAAAAGAATATGAATCTCCGGAAGAATACCTGTTGGTTACTGAAAAAGGGAAAAGAATGTATCCTAAGTACGCTTACTTACTTACCCGACACTATTTAGGTTCTATCAAAACGCTGGAAAAAAAGAGTCCACATACGCTGCGACATACATTTGCAACGCATCTTACCAATCATGGGGCAAACTTAAATGCTGTTAAAGAACTGCTTGGCCATGCCAGCCTCGCTTCCACCCAGGTATATACTCATAATACAATAGAAAAATTAAAAGAGGTATATAAAAAGGCGCATCCAAAAGAGCAAAAATGAGCACCCGGTTGGGTAAATTTTGGCCTCATTTTATTTGGAAAAAAAGGGTTTGAGTATTAACTTCAATAAGTAGTAAATAGGAGCCTATGATATGAATTATTTTTACCCCTTTAAAAGTTCTTTATTTATTGTTCACAGATTAAAATGCGATTGTTATGAACGTTAACATTCAAACAGTGCGATTTAACGCAGATTCGAAACTTACAGAGTATGTAAACCGCAAATTGCAAAAATTAAACACCTTTCACGACCGCATTACCAAAGTAGAAGTGTACCTGAAGCTGGATAATGTGGTGCATGCAATTAAAGACAAGATCGCAGAGATTAAAGTGCAGGTACCGAGGCATGAGTTCTTTGTAAAATCATCTTCTAAATCATTCGAAGAATCATTTGACGACGCGCTCAACTCGATCATCAACCAAATAAAACGAAAAAAAGAAAAACAGGCAGCGTAAAAAAAAAAAAATTTAAAAACCTCCTCTTGCAGGAGGTTTTCTTTTTTGTACCAGGTTACATTTCGGAAAGTCGGGGATTATATAAAATATAAATTACTTCCAAATACCCAGTTTGTCTTTTTGCTTGCTTATCTTTTTACTATCCTGTAACTATAATAGCGACAAGGCTACCAATAAGGCTACGAAACAAACTATCGCGTTATTAAATCCGGGAAACGATTCTTCCCAATTAGCACGACTAATTAAACAGAGGTAGGAGAAAGCTGTTTATTGCAATGTTCTACTATCTATTAGATAAAAAGCCACTTCCACTCAATGCTTATAATTCCTTACGGAAACGTAACAAGGCCGATAGTTTGTTGGTTTTTCTGAATAAGCAAAAACCAACACACGCTCAAAAAATTATTGGAATTACTTCCGGGAATATTGAAACGAGAAATGGTTTCATAAAAAGCTGGGGTATCATGGGATTGGGATATTGTCCCGGGAATAGTTGTGTAGTATCTTCTTTTCGACCAAAGAAATCAGCAAAATCGCAAAAGCATTTACTTGATCGTATGGTTATATTAGTAATGCATGAATTGGGTCATACCTATTCTTTAGGTCATTGTAGAGATACTACCTGTATCATGCAGGATGCAGATGGAAAAATGCGATTAGACAATTCCGCAGGCAATTGTGTGCGCTGTAAGCTGGTATTAGAGGGCGAAGGATTCGTATTAAATTCCAATCATACACAAGGTTATTCACAACACACTGAAAACAAGTAAAAAAAACCGGTACAAAATTTTTGTATTTATCAAATTCCTTTACCTTTGCCTTCCCAAAAAATGGGGTAGTTCTTTATTGCATTGATCGCAGTAGCAAAAGCGAAGCGAATATTGTCCGTCGATAAACCAGCAAAAGGCGGAAACAAATATGCCACCTTAGCTCAGCTGGTAGAGCAACTGATTTGTAATCAGTAGGTCGCCAGTTCGATTCTGGCAGGTGGCTCAGTATCCGAAACTCAGTTTCGAGCAGTTCGGATTAACGATCCGAACTAAAAGGGCAGGTTCCAGAGTGGCCAAATGGGGCGGACTGTAAATCCGCTGTCTTTCGACTTCAGAGGTTCGACTCCTCTCCTGCCCACGAAATCAATTAGCAAATTTGCAAATATGCAGATGTGCAAATTGTTATAATTGTAAGTTCTTTTAGATAAAGTGCGGGTATTGTGGGATGGCAATTTGCTAATTTGCACATTTCCTAATTAGCACATTCAACAGCGGGAGTAGCTCATTTGGTAGAGCGGTAGCCTTCCAAGCTTCAGGTGGCCGGTTCGAGCCCGGTCTCCCGCTCTTTTTAAGTTTGCAGTTGAGCAGTTATACGCAATGGAAGCTGCCAACTGGGCAACAAGCCGTTGTAGCTCAGTGGTAGAGCACTTCCTTGGTAAGGAAGAGGTCAAGGGTTCAATTCCCTTTAACGGCTCAATCATTCGAAGTTCTTTTTTTTTAGCGTTGTAACTCAGTGGTAGAGCATCCCGACCAAATTGGTCGGGAAGGTCAAGGGTTCAATTCCCTTTAACGGCTCAATGAATTTTGAAGGGAATGATAAGGGAGGAAGATAAGAAATGAGAATAATCAGAGCGTAGCAATGGAATCGATGAGATTTCCTTTGCGAAAGTAAATAACAAACAATAATTGTATATCCACAACTAAAAACAGATAACGATGTCAAAAGAGACTTTCAAGAGGGATAAACCTCACGTTAACGTCGGCACTATTGGTCACATTGACCATGGTAAAACCACTTTGACTGCCGCCATTACTACCATCCTGGCTAGTAAGGGTATGGGCAACACAGCAAAAAAATATGATGAAATTGATGCTGCGCCTGAAGAAAAAGAACGTGGTATCACCATTAACACGGCTCACGTGGAATACCAGACGACTAACCGGCACTATGCACACGTTGACTGTCCTGGGCACGCTGACTATGTTAAAAACATGATCACTGGTGCAGCACAGATGGACGGCGCTATTTTAGTTGTGGCTGCTACAGATGGTCCTATGCCTCAAACAAAAGAACACATTCTGCTGGCACGCCAGGTAGGCGTTCCGCGCATGGTTGTGTTTATGAATAAAGTTGACTTGGTTGATGACCCCGAGTTATTGGAGCTTGTTGAAATGGAAATTCGCGAGTTGCTTAGCTTTTACGGTTTCGACGGCGACAACACGCCAATTATCAAAGGTTCTGCAACCGGCGCTTTGGCTGGAGAAGAAAAATGGGTTAAGGCAGTTGAAGAGTTGATGGAAGCTGTAGATAGCTATATTCCATTGCCTCCGCGCCCGGTTGATCAACCATTCCTGATGTCTGTGGAAGATGTATTCTCTATCACAGGTCGTGGTACAGTTGCTACAGGTCGTATCGAAAGAGGTCGTGTAAAGGTGGGTGAAGGAGTTGAAATCGTAGGATTGATCCCAACACCACTTGTTTCTACTGTAACTGGTGTGGAAATGTTCCGTAAATTATTGGATGAAGGTGAAGCGGGCGACAATGCTGGTCTGTTGTTGCGTGGTATTGAAAAAACCCAGATCCGTCGTGGTATGGTTATTTGTAAACCAGGTTCTATTACTCCGCACACTGACTTCAAAGGCGAAGTTTATGTACTAAGCAAAGAAGAAGGTGGGCGTCATACTCCATTCTTCCAAAAATACCGTCCTCAGTTCTATTTCCGTACTACGGATGTAACTGGAGAAGTTGAATTGCCTTCAGGAACTGAAATGGTAATGCCTGGTGATAACACTGCATTGACAGTTAAATTGATCCAGCCAATCGCGATGGAAAAAGGATTGAAATTCGCGATCCGTGAAGGTGGTCGTACAGTAGGTGCGGGCCAGGTTACGGAAATTTTGAAGTAATTACTGCTAAATAGCGGTGGCATTTTTACCCACCGACTGTCTGGCTGTCTTGAAAAAGATTTATATCTTTGTAAATAAGTGCTAAAAGCTGTCCGCCGTAGGCGGATAGCTTTTAGCTTTCTACGGGCATGGTGCAACGGTAGCATACGGGTCTCCAAAACCTTTGATCTGGGTTCGAATCCTAGTGCCCGTGCTGAGTAATTTGGAGTTGAGGTATTGATTTCGGATATCCGGATAACCCTGACTTCTGTATTGAACATCAACAATCAAACATGAACAAAGTATCAAATTATTTCCGGGAGTCTTACAGGGAATTGCTGGAGAAAGTAAGCTGGCCAACCTGGACACAATTGCAGCAATCAACCGTAATTGTTCTGGTTGCCACTATATTAATAACGGCAATTGTATGGGTAATGGATCTGTTAGCACAGGCTGGTCTTAAATTCATCTATTCATTGTTTGCATAATGGAAAATCAGACCATAATGGAAAATCAGGCAGTTCAACAACAAGAAACCAAGTGGTATGTGTTGAGGGTAGTAAGCGGTAAAGAACGCAAAGTAAAAGAATACCTCGACAAGGAGATTTCCCGTAGTGGCTGGGGGGAAATAGTGAAGCAGGTTTTTCTGCCCGTAGAAAAAGTGTACAAAGTCCAGAACGGTAAGAAAGTGATGCGCGAGCGGAACTATTACCCGGGTTACGTAATGATTGAAGTAATTGAGGGGAAGCTCAATGACGATATGCGCGATGCTATCAAGAATACCAATAGTGTTATTCATTTTCTCGGTAAAGAAAACCCCATCGCTTTACGCAAGGCTGAGGTGAATAAAATGCTGGGTAAAATGGATGAAATGGCCGAAGCTGGTGGTGTAAGTATGAGTGAGCCATTTATCGTTGGTGAAACGATCAAGATTATTGAAGGTCCTTTCAACGACTTCAATGGTATCATTGAGGAAGTGAACGATGAAAAGAAAAAATTGAAAGTAACAGTAAAAATATTCGGTCGGTCAACTCCTGTTGAACTGAACTATATGCAGGTAGAGAAATTGTCTTAACCCATGCCATGGTTGGGGTCTTCAACAACCATTGAAAAATAAATCAAAGCCATTCGCCTAAACGAATGGCTTTTTCATTTCGTGTGCCAAAGAAAAAGCCTTCCGGCGGAAGGCTTGAAAATGTTTATTCAATGAGCGTTTTTAGTTGTTATTATCGTTGGACGGCTGAGCTTCATCCGCGGGGAATAATTCTGTAACTACCGGCGTTGGTTCAGCAACTGGTGGTGGAGGTGGTGGTGTTGGTGGAACAACAACCATTTTAACGGGTGCTGGTTTCTTTGCCGCTTTTTTGGGAGCTGCTTTCTTTTTAGGAACCGCTTTTTTCTTAGGAGCCGCTTTCTTCGCTACTATTTTCTTTACTACTTTTTTCTTTGGAGCTGCTCTCTTTTTAGCCGCTTTTTTCTTTGGGGCCGCTTTCTTCTTAGGAGCCGATTTCTTCGCGGCTTTTTTCTTAGATGTTTTTTTTGCTACTTTTTTGGGTGCTTTTTTCTTTGGTGCGGCTTTCTTTTTAGCAGCCTTTTTCTTTGCTTTAGCCATGGTATGCGATGTTTTAGTAGTGATTACTTATAAAAAATGAACGGATTGAAAAGCTACGCATAAAAATTCAAATATGCACATAATGAAATGGAAAACTTTCGAAGGATTAATAGTTTAGCTGTTTATCATTTGTCGTTTATCGTTCTTCGGGGACGATCATTCATCACTTATTTCAATATGCTTTCAGGTAAGTAAAGTTTAACGATGACTCTAAGACCTAAGAAACGATAAACGACAAACGATAAACCAAATCCTAAACATGCTTGTTTTTTTCATAAAATCCCCCTACCTTTGCGCTCCCACAAAAGTTCTTTGTTATCTGTCTTTGTAAGTTGTTCTTTCAGGACAGATTCCGGCTGAGTCCGGAACAAGAGGAATTTGGGAGACCAAGTAGTTCGGCTAAACACCTTGCGAACGGTCGTTAGAACCAATAAATCATTAAAAATGGCAAAAGAAATTACCGGCTACGTTAAGCTACAGGTAAAAGGCGGCCAGGCCAATCCTGCGCCACCTGTAGGTCCTGCATTAGGTTCCAAGGGTATCAATATCATGGAATTTTGCAAGCAATTCAATGCTCGCACTCAGGATAAAATGGGAAAAGTTCTCCCTGTATTAATTACTGTTTATTCCGACAAGTCTTTTGAGTTTGTTATTAAAACTCCCCCCGCCGCCGTTCAGTTGCTGGAAGCTACTAAACTGCAAAGTGGTTCAAAAGAACCCAACCGCAGCAAAGTAGGTAAGGTAACCTGGCCCCAGGTTGAAGCTATCGCTAAGGACAAAATGCCCGATCTGAACTGTTTTACTGTTGAAAGTGCCATGCGCATGGTAGCAGGAACAGCCCGCAGTATGGGAATTACAGTTGAAGGAAAAGCCCCCTGGGACAATTAATCACTTTCCCGTAGTAACGGGATTCTTAAAACTGAATGACAATGGGAATCGCTAAAAAAAGAAAAGCTGTAGAAGCAAAAGTCGATAAAAACAAATCGTATTCAATCAAGGACGCATCTACGTTGGTTAAAGATGTGAATACTACAAAATTTGATGCATCTGTTGACCTGCATGTTCGCCTGGGGGTAGATCCTAAAAAGGCCGACCAGGCAATACGCGGTACAGTTACCTTACCACATGGTACTGGTAAAACAAAACGTGTTCTTGTACTTTGTACTCCTGATAAAGAAGCCGATGCAAGAGCTGCCGGTGCCGACTTTGTTGGTCTCGATGAGTTCGTAACTAAAATCGAAGGTGGATGGGTTGATGTAGATGTAATCGTAGCCACTCCATCGGTGATGCCTAAAATCGGTAAGCTGGGTAAAATATTAGGTCCTCGTAATCTGATGCCTAACCCTAAAACCGGTACAGTTACGAATGATGTAGCAGCGGCAGTAAACGAAGTAAAAGGTGGTAAAATCGCTTTCAAAGTTGATAAAGCCGGAATTATTCATGCTTCTATCGGGCGTGTTAGTTTCGCACCAAGTAAGATTGAGGAAAATAGCCATGAATTACTGAACGCGATCATCAAGGCAAAACCCTCTTCTGCTAAAGGAACTTACTTGAAAAGTGTGTTCATGGCCAGCAGTATGAGCCCGGGTATTGAAATCGATACCAAAACATTGGCACATTAATATTTCTGTGTTCTTGTGTGTTTGTGTCCTCACAAACACCATAGCATAAAAGTTAATCAAAGAATCGGATGTGAGGACACACCGGTAGTAAATCAAATGTTATGACTAAAGATCAAAAAAATGAAGTGATAGAATTGCTGAAAGGCAAATTCTCTCAGTTTACCAACTTCTATATTGCAGATACGGAAGCGTTGAGTGTAGAGCAAATTGGCAAATTACGCAGAGCTTGTTTCGATAAGAACATCGAAATGAAGGTGGCAAAGAATACGTTAATCAAGAAAGCGTTGGAATCACTGGATGCTGAACGTTATACTGGCGTTTATGATGCATTGCACAATGTTACGGCTCTTATGTTTTCCGAAAACCCGAAGGACCCTGCTTTAATTATCAGCTCTTTCCGTAAGCAAATGAATGGTGAGAAGCCTGTTTTAAAAGCGGCTTTCATCAATGGGGATGTTTACATGGGTGATAAGAACCTGAAAGCACTTACGCAGATCAAAACCAAGAACGAGCTCATCGGAGAGGTTATTGGTTTACTGCAATCACCAGCAAAAAGAGTGTTGGCTGCTTTATTGCACCACCACGAGCAAAAAGCTGCCGGCGCCGAAGCTCCTGCAGCTCCTGATGCCCCTGTTGCAGAGGCGTAAAGAGTACATTCGCGTTAATTAGTGTATTATTCGCGTTAATTCGCGTGATATATAGAAGGCAAACAAATTTTTTTAAACTCCCCGTCGGATTCGCCGCGGCGAAAATGAAGACGGGAAAAATTTAAACACATGGCAGACGTAAAACAATTAGCTGAACAACTCGTAGGTCTTACTGTAAAAGAAGTACAGGATCTGGCCGATTTTCTGAAAACTGAATATGGAATCGAACCGGCTGCTGCTGCAGTAGTAGTAAGCGGTGGCGGAGATGGTGCAGGTGCAGCCGCTGTTGAAGAAAAAACAGCTTTCAACGTGGTACTAAAGAGCGCGGGCGCTTCCAAACTGAACGTGGTTAAGATCGTTAAGGATCTGACAGGTTTAGGATTGAAAGAAGCGAAGGACCTGGTTGACGGAGCTCCAAAAACAGTTAAGGAAGGCGTAAGCAAAGCCGATGCGGAAGCATTGGTTGCTAAGCTGAAAGAAGCTGGTGCAGACGTAGAAATTCAGTAAGATACTGATGATACTAAAAAAAGGCCAGCCCCAAAGCTGGCTTTTTTGTTTAAGTTATTGTAAATAAAGATATTGGGCAAGAAATGAGACTAACAAGCGGATTCGGCTGGCAGCAAAAAACCGGCCAATTTTTTGTTGTTGGTTGCAATCTATTCATTACCTTTGCCGTCCGTTTTCGAAAACACATATTAGCAGTTAAATTTCTGATGGCCAATTTTCAATGAATGTTTTGAAAAAATTTTGGTGAAAGCTCGATGGCTTTCAGCAAGGATTTTTTTGTCTATAGACGATTTATTGTTCGAACAACTAAAAAACGGTTTTAATCAATATGTCTTCAACAAAAATGAACACCAGGGTGAATTTCGGAAAAATTAAAACCTTAGCCGAAGCCCCTGACCTGCTCGAAGTGCAGATCCAATCTTTCAAAGATTTCTTTCAGTTAGAAACTACTCCGGACAAACGAAACAACGAAGGGTTGTTTAAGGTGTTTAAGGAAAATTTTCCTATCACCGATTCCCGCAACATCTTCGTGTTGGAGTTCCTGGATTATTTCATCGACCCACCGCGCTATACTATCGAAGAGTGTATGGAGCGTGGATTGACGTATGCAGTTCCACTGAAAGCGAAATTGCGCTTAAGTTGTAACGATGAAGAACACGTGGACTTCCAAACCATTGTACAGGACGTATTCCTCGGGAATATTCCTTACATGACTCCACGTGGTACTTTTGTTATTAACGGAGCTGAGCGCGTTGTAGTATCTCAGTTACACCGCTCACCCGGTGTATTCTTTGGTCAATCCATTCACCCCAATGGAACAAAGATCTATTCCGCCCGTGTAATTCCTTTCAAAGGAGCATGGATGGAATTTGCTACCGATATTAACAACGTGATGTACGCGTACATCGATCGTAAGAAAAAATTCCCGGTAACTACGTTGCTTCGTTCTATCGGTTATGAAACCGATAAAGACATTCTCGAATTATTCGGAATGGCTGATGAAGTAAAGGGTGAAAAGAAAGCATTGGCTAAATATGCTGGTCGCCGCCTGGCTGCCCGTGTATTGAGAAGCTGGGTTGAAGATTTCGTAGATGAAGATACCGGTGAAGTAGTAAGTATCGAACGTAATGAAGTTGTTCTGGAGCGTGATTCTATTCTCGACCAGGAAGCGATCGATATGGTGGTGGATATGGGAGTAGAGAGTGTATTCATCCAGAAAGAAGATGTAGGTGGTGATTTTGCTATCATCTATAATACCTTAAATAAAGATACTTCCAACAGCGAGCTGGAAGCGGTTCAGCATATCTATCGTCAATTACGTGGAGCGGATGCACCGGATAATGAAACAGCCCGTGGTATTATCGATAAATTGTTCTTCAGCGACAAGCGTTATGATTTAGGAGAAGTGGGTCGTTATAAGATCAATCGTAAACTGAATATCGAAGCGCCGCTCGATCAGAAGACATTAACGAAGGAAGATATTATTGAAATCATTAAATACCTCGTTCGCCTCACAAATGCGAAAGCGGAAATTGATGATATCGATCACCTGAGCAACCGTCGTGTACGTACCGTAGGCGAACAGTTATATGCTCAATTCGGTGTGGGTCTTGCCCGTATGGCCCGTACCATCCGTGAAAGAATGAATGTACGCGATAATGAGGTCTTCACTCCTGTTGATCTGATCAATGCGAGAACCCTTTCTTCTGTTATTAACTCGTTCTTCGGAACTTCTCAGTTATCACAGTTCCTCGATCAAACCAATCCGCTGAGCGAGATTACGCATAAGCGTCGTATCTCCGCACTCGGGCCAGGTGGTTTGAGTCGTGAAAGAGCCGGTTTCGAGGTACGTGACGTACACTATTCTCACTATGGTCGTCTTTGTACGATTGAAACACCGGAAGGACCCAACATCGGTTTGATATCTACCCTTTGCGTACACGCGAAGATTAATGAAATGGGTTTTATTGAAACCCCTTATCATAAAGCCGATAACGGTAAAGTAGATCTTAAGAAACTTACTTTCTTAAGTGCAGAAGAAGAAGATACTGCCCGCATCGCGCAAGCAAGTGCGCAGTTGAATGAGAAAGGGGAATTTGTAGAAGATAAGATAGAATCTCGTCAAACTGGTGACTTCCCGATCTTAGAAAAACATGAAGTAGAATATATGGACGTAGCTCCGAACCAGATCGTTGGTTTGAGTGCTTCGTTGATTCCTTTCCTTGAGCATGATGACGCTAACCGTGCGTTGATGGGATCAAACATGCAACGTCAGGCTGTTCCGTTGATCCGTCCGGAAGTACCTGTTGTTGGTACAGGACTAGAAGGAAAAGCTGCGCGTGATGCACGTGTGCAAATCCTGTCAGAAGGAGAAGGACAGATTGAATATGTAGATGGAAGCGAAATTCATGTTCGTTACGATCGTACTGAAGCGGATCGTTTGGTAAGTTTTGAAGAAGACCTGAGAATTTACAGACTCACCAAATTTATCAAAACGAATCAGGAAACTTCTATCAACCAGAAACCCGCAGTTAAAAAAGGACAGCGTGTAAAGAAAGGAGATTTTCTTACAGAAGGATATGCGGTACAAGGTGGAGAGCTTGCACTCGGACGTAACCTGAAAGTGGCCTTCATGCCATGGAAAGGATACAATTTCGAGGACGCGATCGTAATCAATGAAAAAGTAGTACGCGAAGACTTATTTACTTCTATTCATATTTCTGAATACGAACTGGAAGTACGCGATACTAAACTCGGAGAAGAAGAATTAACACCAGATATCCCGAACGTAAGTGAAGAAGCTACCAAAGATTTGGATGAGAATGGTATCATTCGTATGGGTGCTTCTATTAAAGAAGGAGATATCCTGATTGGTAAAATAACACCGAAAGGAGAAAGCGATCCTACACCGGAAGAAAAATTATTGCGTGCCATCTTTGGCGACAAAGCCGGTGACGCAAAAGATGCTTCTTTGAAAGCTCCAAACGGAGTTGAAGGTGTGGTGATCGGTAAAAAATTATTCCAGCGTGCTAAGAAAGATAAGAACGCGAAGATTCGTGAAAAAGCTTCCCTGGAAAAATTGGAGAAGATCCATGAGAAGAATGAAGAAGATCTGAAAGAATTGTTGCTGAATAAACTTCAGACCCTGTTAAGAGAAAAGACTTCTTCAGGCGTTAACAACAACTTCGGAGAAGTACAGATTGGCAAAGGTGCTAAGTTCAATGCAAAGAATTTGGCTGGAATCGATTACCTCAACGTAAATCCGTTGGGTTGGACAAGTGAGGCGAAAGTCGATGATCAGATCAATACTTTGTTGCATAACTATAGTATCAAGTACAACGAGGAATTAGGTCGTTATAAAAGAGAGAAATTCAATATCTCCATTGGCGATGAATTACCAGCCGGTGTATTGAAACTCGCTAAAGTATATCTCGCTGTTAAGCGTAAGCTGAAAGTGGGAGATAAAATGGCGGGTCGTCACGGTAACAAAGGTATTGTTGCCAAGATCGTTCGTGCGGAAGACATGCCATTCCTCGAAGATGGAACACCGGTAGATATTGTATTGAACCCACTGGGGGTACCAAGCCGTATGAACCTCGGGCAGATTTACGAAACTGTTTTAGGTTGGGCAGGTACACAACTCGGAGTCCGATTCGCTACTCCCATCTTTGATGGTGCTACGGTAGAAGAGATCGCGCAACAAGTTGATAAAGCCGGATTGCCAAGTTTTGGTCATACTTACCTGTATGATGGAGAAACCGGAGAACGTTTCCACCAGAAAGCAACGGTAGGTGTTATCTATATTATCAAATTACACCATATGGTGGATGATAAGATGCACGCCCGTTCAATTGGACCATACAGCTTGATTACTCAACAGCCGTTGGGTGGTAAAGCTCAGTTTGGAGGTCAGCGTTTTGGTGAAATGGAAGTGTGGGCATTGGAAGCCTATGGTGCCTCTAATATCCTGCAGGAATTATTAACCCTGAAATCCGATGATATTATCGGACGTGCCAAGACGTATGAAGCGATTGTGAAGGGTGATAATATTCCGCGCCCAGGTATCCCGGAATCTTTCAACGTGTTGGTGCATGAGTTAAGAGGATTGGGATTGGATCTGAAGTTTGAGTAGAGAGGCAAGTGAGCTGTCAGCTACAAGCTGCAAGCTGCTTCCCACACAAAAAAAACTTTTTTAAACTATTTAGCGACAAGCTTCAAGCTTGTCGCTAACAGCTAAAAGCTCAAATAAAATATGGCTATTAAAAAAGACAATCGTCCCCGTTCTTCATTTTCGAAAATTACCATTGGTCTTGCCTCCCCTGATTCTATCCTGGAACGCAGCTATGGCGAAGTGTTGAAACCTGAAACGATCAACTATCGTACGTATAAACCTGAAAGAGATGGTTTGTTCTGCGAACGGATTTTTGGACCCGTAAAGGATTACGAATGCGCTTGTGGAAAGTATAAGCGTATCCGTTATAAAGGTATTGTGTGTGATCGTTGCGGTGTGGAAGTAACGGAGAAGAAAGTTCGCCGCGAGCGCATGGGTCATATCAAACTGGTTGTACCCGTTGTGCATATCTGGTATTTTAAAAGTCTTCCCAATAAAATTGGTTACCTGCTTGGCGTAAGTTCTAAGAAATTAGAGACTATTGTTTATTATGAGCGTTTCGTAGTAATTCAAGCCGGTATCAAAGAAAGCCTGAAAACAGGTGATCTGCTGACCGAAGAAGAATACCTTGAATTGTTAGACACCCTACCTAAGGATAATCAATATCTGCCGGATGATGATCCGCAGAAATTCATCGCGAAGATGGGTGCTGAAGCAGTGCACGATATGTTACAACGTATCGACCTGGATTCATTATCCTTCAGTCTTCGTAATGCAGCTGCAACCGAAACTTCACAACAACGTAAGGCGGATGCATTGAAGCGTTTGAGCGTAGTGGAATCTTTCCGCGAAGCCAATTCAAGAATCACCAACCGTCCTGAATGGATGGTGATGCAATACATTCCGGTTATTCCACCGGAACTGCGTCCACTCGTTCCTTTGGATGGAGGTCGTTTCGCATCTTCTGACTTGAATGACTTATATCGTCGTGTGATAATTCGTAACAACCGTTTGAAAAGATTGCTGGAGATTAAAGCACCTGAGGTAATCCTTCGTAACGAAAAAAGGATGTTACAGGAAGCAATCGATAGCTTGTTTGATAACAGCCGTAAATCAAATGCTGTTAAAGCAGAAGGTGGACGTGCATTGAAATCTCTCAGTGATGTATTGAAAGGTAAGCAGGGTCGTTTCCGTCAGAACCTGTTAGGTAAACGTGTTGACTATTCTGGACGTTCCGTTATCGTGGTGGGTCCTGAACTGAAACTCCATGAGTGCGGTCTTCCAAAAGATATGGCTGCTGAATTATTCAAGCCATTCATTATTCGTAAACTGATTGAAAGAGGTATCGTAAAAACAGTAAAATCTGCCCGTAAACTGGTCGATCGTAAAGAAGCTGTTGTTTGGGATATTCTTGAAAATATATTGAAGGGTCACCCGGTAATGTTAAACCGTGCCCCAACGCTTCACCGTTTATCCATCCAGGCTTTCCAGCCAAAATTGATTGAAGGTAAAGCGATCCAGTTGCACCCATTGGTTACAACCGCGTTCAACGCCGACTTTGATGGTGACCAGATGGCGGTTCACGTTCCATTGAGCAGTGCGGCTATTCTTGAAGCGCAGTTATTGATGTTGTCTTCGCATAACATTCTTAACCCTCAAAACGGTGCGCCTATTACCCTTCCTTCACAGGACATGGTACTCGGTCTGTATTATATTACCAAGGGTAAGAAGACTACTGAAACGGAGAAAATGCGCGGAGAAGGCAAAGCCTTTTACAGTGAAGATGAAGTATTGATTGCGCATAACGAAGGTAAAGTAGACCTGCACGCATGGATCAAAGTAAAAACGGATGTACGTGGTGATAACGGAGAGTTGGTTAAGAAACTAACCGAAACAACAGTGGGTCGTGTTATTTTCAACCAGTTTGTTCCGAAAGAAGTTGGTTTTATAAATGCATTATTGACAAAGAAGAATTTGCGGGAAATCATTGGTGATATTATTAAGATCACCAACGTTCCAAAAACCGCTAAGTTCCTCGATGATATCAAACAATTAGGTTTCCGTACTGCTTTCCAGGGTGGTTTGTCGTTCAACATCAACGACCTTATCATTCCTTCAATTAAAGAGGAAGTGTTGGAAAATGCGAAAGGTGAAGTGGATGAAGTTTGGGATAACTATAATATGGGTCTTATCACAAACAACGAGCGTTACAATCAGATTGTAGATATCTGGAGCCGTGTGGATACTCGTATCACCGAAACACTTATCCGCGAATTGAGTATCGATAAGCAGGGCTTTAACTCTGTATTTATGATGCTTGACTCTGGTGCCCGTGGTAGTAAACAACAGATCAAACAGCTTTGTGGTATCAGAGGATTGATGGCTAAGCCAAGAAAATCAGGATCAAGCGGAAGTGAGATCATTGAGAACCCCATCCTTTCAAACTTTAAAACTGGTTTGAATGTATTGGATTATTTCATCTCTACGCACGGTGCCCGTAAAGGTTTGGCTGATACGGCGCTGAAAACAGCTGATGCGGGTTACTTAACCCGTCGTTTGGTGGACGTTGCACAGGATGTGGTAATCACAGAAGAAGATTGCGGAACATTGCGTGGTATTGCAACCAGTGCTTTAAAAGATAACGAAGAGATAGTAGAACCATTATATGATCGTATTATTGGACGTACTTCATTACATGATGTGTACCATCCTTTGACTGATAAATCGATCGTTAAAAACGGTGATCAGATAACAGAAGATATCGGAAAAGAAATTGAAGAAGCAGGAATTGAAATAGTGGAAATCCGTTCGGTACTTACCTGCGAAAGCAAACGTGGTGTGTGCGTAAAATGTTATGGTAAAAACCTGGCAACAGGTAACCTCGCACAGAAAGGGGATGCTACCGGAATTATCGCTGCACAATCGATTGGTGAACCAGGCACACAGCTTACCCTCCGCACCTTCCACGTGGGTGGTGTGGCAGGATCTGCTTCCGTTGAATCTTCATTGGTTGCCAAGTTCGACGGTACCATCCAGTTCGATGGGTTGCGTTCAGTGACTGCAGAAAACAACGAAGGAAATAAAGTACAGGTTGTAATTGGTCGTACTGGTGAGGTTCGTATCATCGATGTAAAAAATGATCGCCTACTCATTACGAATAACGTTCCATACGGAGCTACCTTGTTTGTAAAAGATGGTCAGCAAATCAAGAAGGGTGATATCATATGTACCTGGGATCCTTTCAACAACGTAATCGTTGCAGAAATTGCAGGAAAGATCAAGTTTGATGCAGTTATAGAAGGTATCACGTATCGGGAAGAAGCGGATGAACAAACCG
Source organism: Chitinophagaceae bacterium (assembly GCA_965279015.1). GTDB lineage: Bacteria > Bacteroidota > Bacteroidia > Chitinophagales > Chitinophagaceae > Endoryza. The sequence continues at coordinate 4,704,988 of OZ257130.1, read as the reverse complement.
GGCACCGTGAGAAAGTAGTAATCGAAACAAAAGACAAGAATAAGATTCCTACACTGATTGTTGAAGGGAAGGATGTAAAACAATATAACCTGCCAGTTGGCTCACATATTACCATCGATGAACATGAAGACGTGAGAGCAGGTCAGGTATTAGTGAAAATCCCTCGTACGCTTCGTATGCAGCGAGACATCACCGGAGGTCTTCCCCGTGTTACGGAATTGTTTGAAGCACGTAATCCTGGTAACCCAGCCATTGTATGTGAGATTGATGGTGTGGTTGGATTCGGAGCCATCAAACGTGGTAACCGTGAGATTGTAGTTGAAGCAAGAGATGGGGTGATCAAGAAATACCTCGTTCCTCTTTCGCGCCAGATCCTTGTTCAGGATGGTGACTTTATCAAAGCAGGTGCACCGTTATCAGATGGACAAATATCTCCGGCGGATATTCTTTCAATCAAAGGACCATTCGCGGTTCAGGAATATGTGGTGAATGAAATTCAGGAAGTGTATCGTTTGCAAGGGGTGAAGATCAATGATAAACATATCGAGGTAATCGTTCGCCAGATGATGAAGAAAGTGGAAATTAAAGATCCGGGTGATACAAGATTCCTTGAAGAAGATTTGGAAGATCGTCTTGACTTTAATGAAGAGAACGATTGGATCTTTGATAAAAAAGTGATCAGTGATCCAGGGGAAAGTTCCAAGATGAGAGCCGGTCAGATCGCGAGTCTTCGTGAAATCAGGGAAGAAAATTCCTTATTACGCAGGAACGATAAGAAGACAGTGGAATATCGTGATGCGAATCCCGCTACTTCTCAACCGGTGTTGTTGGGTATTACCAAAGCATCATTGGGTACGCAAAGCTGGATATCTGCCGCATCGTTCCAGGAAACAACCAAGGTATTAAGCAGCGCTGCTATCCAGGGTAAAACGGATGAAATGCTCGGACTTAAAGAAAATGTGATCACGGGTCATCCGATCCCAGCGGGTACCGGTTTGCGCGACTTTGAGAATATGATTGTAGGAAGTAAAGAGGAATACGAGTTGTTGCAAACATCCCGTGAGGCGATGGCATTCGACGAAGAAGAGTAATGCTTATATAAAACTATAAAGCTCCGCATCGCTGCGGAGCTTTTTTTTATTCATTTTTCTTACAGAAATAACCGATAAAGTCTGTTAATTTTTTTAACACTTGATTTCGGGTTTACCTATTATCTTGCGCAAAACGGGTTTTGATGAAGCAAATTTCTACATTAATAAGCATAGTAGCATTAGCGGCGAGCGGTGTATTGTTCTACCTGCATTTTTCGCAAAAAGATCAACATAAAAAGCAGCAAGTTGTTACTGAAAACAAAAAGAGTGATTCTTCCGCTCATTTCAGTATTGCCTATTTTGATATTGATACGCTGCAGAAGAATTACAATGGTTTTAAAGATGCCGAAGAAAAGATTAAGGGAAAAGATCTTTCCAACAGGAACCAATTGAGCAATCTTAATACCAGCAACCAGCGACGTTTACGTGAGCTCCAGGAAAAAGCTCCCTTGATGACACAGGCGGAAGGAGAAGCTGCCCAGCGTGAACTGGCACAACTTACCCAACAATTTCAGCAGAAGGAAGTGGAACTTGACCAGGAATTGAAAAAGTTACAGATGGAACTGATGACTGAAATCCAGGAAAAAGTGGAACTCTATCTTAAAAAATACAACCAGCAAAAAGGGTATAGCTTTATTTTCTCCTACCGGCCTGGTGAATTAATCTATTATAAAGACACGATGTACGATATCACACATCATCTTGTGAAAGGATTAAACCTGGAGTATGCTCAATTGAAAAAGAAAGTGAAAGAGTGATCTCCACAACCCATACATGCATTTAAGCGCGGAAAACTACCGCGCTTTTTTGTTGAACTGATTTGCTTATCTTCCCCTATAATTTAATTTCTTATGCCCGAACAAACGCCCGCATTCAAACCCTCCCTTGGTTTATTTGACGCTACGATGATTGTAGCAGGATCCATGATCGGCTCCGGTATTTTTATTGTAAGCGCCGATATTACCCGTAATGTGGGAAGTGCCGGTTGGTTGATCCTGGTTTGGTTGATCACCGGATTTATGACCCTATCCGCGGCGGTGAGTTATGGAGAACTGAGCGCTATGTTTCCGAAGGCCGGCGGTCAATATGTTTATCTGAAAGAAGCGTTTAATCCCATCGCCGGATTTTTATATGGCTGGAGCTTTTTTTCCGTAATTCAAACAGCTACTATCGCGGCAGTAGGAGTGGCGTTTTCAAAATTCGCGGGTTATTTTTTTCCAGCACTTGAAATGACTGAGGAGAATATCTTATTCAAACTTGGAATCTTTACTGTTTATCCCGCTCAACTTGTTTCCATCTTACTGATTGTTCTGCTTACCTATATTAATACAAGGGGTATTAAAAGCGGTAAGCTCATTCAAACTACATTCACTGTAACCAAACTCGTTTCCTTATTCGGATTGATCATATTTGGATTTATTCTCGCTGCAAAAAGCGATATATGGAATGCAAACTGGGCTGATGCATGGACGCCTAAATCTTATGGAGGCGAAACCAAAGGCTGGTATGAAATAGGAGGTGCCGCTCTTCTGGGTGCAGTGGCTGCTGCAATGGTCGGTTCCATTTTTAGCAGCGATTCCTGGAACAACGTCACGTTTATAGCGGGGGAAATAAAGAATCCTAAAAAGAATATAGGCCTGAGTTTATTCCTGGGAACACTAATCGTTACCATTATCTATGTTGCCGCTAACCTCATGTATATAAGTGTACTTCCATTGAATGATATCGCATTTGCTCAACAGGATAGGGTAGCGGTGGCCGCGTCTAATGTAATCTTCGGGAATGTGGGTACCTATGTCATCGCTGTAATGATCATGATTTCTACCTTTGGTTGTAATAACGGATTAATCCTTGCTGGTGCCCGTGTATACTACACCATGGCACAAGATGGATTGTTTTTTAAGAATGCGGGAAAATTAAATAAGAACGCTGTTCCGGAATGGGCGCTATGGGCCCAATGCGTATTGGCAAGTATATTTTGTTTGAGTGGACGATATGGTGATCTGATCGATATGGTGTCCTTTGTTGTGGTTATTTTTTATGTACTCACTATCATTGGCATCTTCCGATTGAGAAAGAAAATGCCCAATGCGGAACGTCCATATAAAGCGTTCGGATATCCAGTATTGCCAGCGATTTACATTGTTATGGGAATTGCCTTTTGTGTGGCATTGATACTACAGAAGCCAGGTTATGCCGGTTGGGGTGGTGCCATTACGCTGCTGGGTATACCCTTGTATTATATTGCGGTCCGAAATAAAAAATAATTTGATTAGTTATGGCGAAAATTGAGCTCGATAAATTATTCGCTGATTTTTCTTCCATAAAAATTGGAGTGATCGGGGATGTTATGCTTGATACGTATTGGTGGGGACATGTAGATCGGATATCTCCCGAGGCACCGGTGCCTATTGTTTCATTAGATAAAAAAGATTACCGGATAGGCGGGGCCGGTAATGTAGCATTGAATCTCGTTTCCCTGGGGGCGACAGCTGCCGTATTATCAGTGATCGGTAATGATGATGATGGAGAAATTCTGAGCAAATTATTCAGGCAAAACAAAATTGAAGAGGGATACTTATCACGCAGTTCCTCACGTATTACAACCAATAAAGCCCGTATCATCAGCCGAAATCAACAAATGATGCGACTCGATGCGGAAATCACGAACGACCTGGTGGCCGCTGATGAAGATGCGTTGCTTCACAATGTTCAGCATTTTATCGAAAAGGAAAAACCGGCCGTTATCATTTTTGAGGATTATAACAAAGGCGTATTAACGGAAAGAGTCATCCAAGAAGTGATTGCTTTGTGTAAGAAAAAAAAGGTGATTACTACGGTGGATCCAAAACGAAAAAACTTCTTTGCATTTAAAGAAGTCGATATCTTCAAACCCAACCTGAAAGAAGTTAAAGACGGTTTGAACCTGTTGATAAATGATGTCAGTCCCCAGGCACTTCAGTCCATTCATGCCCAATTGAAAGCTAAATTAAAACATAGTATTTCTTTCATTACATTGTCTGAACATGGTGTTTTTTACCAGGAAAATCAGACTGCCCGGATCATTCCTTCTCACTTGCGAAGTATTGCGGATGTTTCCGGCGCCGGCGATACGGTTATCGCGGTAGCTTCGTTGTTGTATGCCGCTTCGGGGAATATGGAGCTAGCTGCGGAAGTGGCTAATATAGCCGGTGGATTGGTTTGCGAAGAAGTAGGAACAGCTGCGGTAAATAAAGATCGGTTGTTACAGGAATGCAAATTATTGTTGCCTGCGTTTCGCTAATTCCTGTTTCTTCACCATAGATGCAATAATACCGGTATAGTTCACCCAAACATCAAAGAATATTTTTACGGCCGCAAAAATACCGATGAATACCTTCCCCGCTCCGAGCCCGAGAAAAAGACTTCCTGCTATAACAGTAAATTGCTGGACAAAAATTCTTCCATACGGTTCAAACATAATGGCACCCATGGGAGTGATGCGATAAGCACCACTAAGCAGATATTCTTTTAGTAGCAGAAATCCATAGCTTAATATAAATCCAAGCAATAACCATTTGCTATAATCACTGAGGTAACGTTGATAATGTACCAGGAAATCCCATGCATTAGAAATCCCATATGCTTTTTCCACTCCCGAAGTTTCCAGGAAAATACTGAGTTGAATGGCAATGAAGAATCCATAATGTACCAGGAAGAAAAGCATGAAAAATAATCCGGGCATTTTGGTGGTGGTTCCACCCGATTCATTCCAAACATCTTTTTTTATAACCAGACTGGCAATGCCGAGTTTTACCAGCGTGTAAAATCCAATGATTACGCTTTCGAGACAATATACCATAAATACTTCCCGGGCATTCCAGTTGGCGAACCATACCCCCCAAACCGGTACCAGGTTAATGGCCACCAGGAATAAATCGGATAGCTTTAGTTTTCGTTTGATCATAGACTGTTCATTTTGTCGTATACAAATTACCTATTTTCGCCCCTAATTTTATACCCACTGCCACGCATATGAATCGATTCACTATTGCCATTCACGGGGGGGCCGGAACTATTCTCAAAGAGAATATGACAGCTTCCAAGGAGGTTTCTTACCGGCAGGCGCTGCAATCCGCGCTGGACAGGGGTTTCAATGTCTTACAAAAGGGAGGAGGCGCGGTGGAGGCAGTAAAACAGGCGGTAATGGAAATGGAAGACAACCCATTGTTTAACGCGGGCAAGGGCTCTGTTTTTACCAACACTGGTACTCATGAAATGGATGCTTCTATTATGGATGGAAGAACTCTGGAAGCCGGGGCAGTAGGCGCGGTAAAATATATCAGGAATCCCATCGATTTGGCGGAGAAGATCATGTTGAAAAGCGGTCATGTATTTTTAGGTGGCGAAGGTGCATTGGATTTTGCCAGGCAAACAGGAATTGAAATTGTAGAAGATGATTATTTCTTTTCCCAGTTCCGATTCGATCAATGGAATGCGGTGAAAGATTCGGATAATTATCAGCTCGATCACGATATTCATTTGAAGGATAAAAAATTTGGAACGGTGGGTGCAGTTGCCTGCGACCAACAAGGAAACCTCGCCGCAGCTACCAGCACGGGTGGTATGACGAATAAAAAATTTGGTCGCATGGGCGATACCCCGGTGATAGGTAGTGGAACCTATGCCAATAACAATACCTGCGCTATTTCCTGTACCGGTAACGGAGAAATTTTTCTAAGAACCGTTGCCGCCTATGATGTAAGCGCGTTGATGGAGTATAAAAAATATACACTAAAGCAGGCCATGGAAGAAGTAGTAATGAAAAAATTATTACCGATGGAAGGTGATGGTGGAATGGTGGGAGTAGATGGACAAGGAAACGCGGTTATGCTTTTTAACAGCGCTGGCATGTACCGCGGCTTCAAAAGCAGCGATGGAACTGGAGAAGTAGCCATCTACAAAAAAGAATAGCTTTTGAAAAGATAGCCGGGAAGACGGGAAGACGGGAAGATGATTACAAGTAGTTTTTAGAAATAATTACTTCCCGTCTTCCCGCCTTCCCGGCAAAAATTTAATACGCATATGAATATTAAGAACATTACAGTAATTGGCGCGGGTACCATGGGAAATGGAATCGCGCATGTATTCGCGCAAAGCGGCTTCCGGGTAAATTTGGTAGATGTGAACGCCGCTCAATTGGAGAAGGCGCTTCAAACAATATCGAAAAATATTGATCGGCAGGTAAGCAAAGGAACGCAGACGGAAGAGCAGAAAAAGAATACCCTTGCGAATATCACTACGGTTACTGATTTCGCTGCAGGTGTTAAAGAGGCAGCATTAATTGTAGAAGCTGCGACGGAGAATATCGAACTCAAACTTAAAATATTTAAGCAGCTTGATGAAACGGCACCCGCAAACGCGATATTAGCTACCAATACTTCTTCCATATCAATAACTAAAATTGCTTCGGTAACTAAACGGGCTTCCCAGGTAATCGGAATGCACTTTATGAATCCGGTTCCGGTTATGAAGCTGGTGGAAATAATCAATGGATATGCCACCGATAAAACGGTGACTACTACCATTGTTGATTTGAGTAAACAATTGGGAAAGATCCCTTGCGTGGTAAACGACTATCCGGGTTTTATCGCGAACCGTATCTTAATGCCGATGATCAACGAAGCCATTTATAGTTTGTACGAAGGAGTAGCTGGAGTAGAGGAAATAGATACCGTTATGAAACTAGGAATGGCGCATCCAATGGGTCCCTTGCAATTAGCTGATTTTATCGGGTTGGATGTTTGTTATTCTATTTTAAATGTATTGCACGATGGATTCGGCAATCCTAAATATGCTCCCTGTCCCTTGCTTACGAATATGGTTACCGCCGGGTATCTCGGTGTAAAAAGCGGGGAAGGATTTTATAAATATGTTGCGGGGAGTAAAGACTTAGCGGTAAGCAGTCGGTTCAAATAAATTCTTATAATTTTTGAACTTCTACGGATCTCAATTCTTTGAGGTGGTATAATGTTTCTTCTAATTTTGATTTTTGTATACCGATTACCAACCGGCAAAAAAGGGTCATCTCTTTTTCAATAATAGTGGCTTGCTGTTTTTTTACGATGTTCATCACATCGTTCATAAGTGTATAATCATACTGCAGACTGTATTTTATTTCAATAGCAGTTTGAACTACTGGTGTAGTCTGTAAAACCAGGGCCGCCGCGTTTTTATAAGCATTAATCAATCCGGGAACTCCCAACAGTGTTCCCCCGAAATACCGAACAACTATTATAAGCGAATCGGTCAGTTGTTTACTATCGATCTGTCCGAGTATAGGTCGGCCCGCAGTTCCGGAAGGTTCTCCATCATCACTCACCCGAAAACTATTTCCATCCAATCCAACACGGTAAGCAAAACAATGATGGGTGGCTTTGGGATGTTCTTTTTTAACCTGCTCGATGCGTTGTTTAAAATCCGATATGGATTGTATGGGGAAGGCAAGTGCGATGAATTTACTGCCTCTGTCCCTGAATTCAGCGCTTCCGTTATTGCCCAGTGTATAATAAAAATCTGTTTCCACCATAAGCTAGCCATATGCAATCAGCGCAATTGCTCCCAACGACAAAATAACGCCGATCCAGTTAATAAGAGATAATTTTTCTTTAAATGCAATCCAGGCGACGAGGGTGCTGAATAGAACAATACCCATATTGTTTACAGGTATTATCGTTGAACTATCCCGGGGATATGCCTTTAATACCTGTACCAGGAACCAGATGGAGAAATAATTGGGAATGCCAATGCTGATGCCCAATAACACTGCTTTCCAGGAGAAAATTTGCTTACCACCATAAAATTGTATAAGTAAAAGAATGGTCCCAATAAGAGCGGCAGAAGTAAACGCGGTGATGAGATAATCGTTTTTGTTCGAATCGTTCAGGAATTCTTGCTCCACGTATTTAATCATTGTATCCAGTAAACCACTTCCTATAAAGAGTACGAGAGGAAGTATGATCAATAAATAATTCTTTTTGTTGCTGGTTTGAGTTGATCCCTGTGATGGCCAGCAGGTGAGCACAACGGCTAATAGAGCTACCACAATTCCGATGATTTTTAATAATGTAGCTTTTTCATTGTAGAGATAGACCGAAAAAATAAACGGAATTACCAGCGATAGTTTATATGCTACTGACGCTACCGCCACATTTACATGACGGGTAGTGGCTGCCACTACGGTGAATAACGAAATGAAAAAAACACCCATCACCGCGGCCCAGGGAAACCAGTTTGCTTGAATGGCTGTGCTATTGATAGGGAAATATCCATTAAATAGGGAGCCAGTAATTACACAGGTAAGATAATTGAATACAATTACCTGGAACGCATTCAATCGCAATCTCTCCGCCAGTTTGAAAGATAGTACGAGATAAGAAGTAAGAATAATACTGCCAACCAGGTAAAACAAAATAGATCTTTTAAGAGTTAGGTTGATAATAATAAATAGTATCTGATAGTAGGGCTTGTTGCTCAATTAAACGCGCATTTGTTAGTAACGGCGCATTTAATCCATCCGGAATCATTAATTGCGTATTGGTAATTATCCTCGCTTCGTTCCATAAACCTTCATTGATAAAACTTTGGAGTAACTGTGCCCCTCCTTCTATCAATACACTTTGTATTTTCAGATCAAATAATGCTTCTGTTACCTGGCTTGCCACCAAGCCTTTTTGCTTCATTTGATAATACTGCGTATGGGCCGTATTTTCTTTTTTGAAATGAGTAAGCACAATACTGGGATGGTCACCGAAAATTTGAAGATAGGAGGGCAAGCGCAACGAAATATCCAGTACCAGACGGATGGGAGAGGGACCCGGCCAATGCCGGTTGGTTAACAAGGGATCATCCTGTAAAGCCGTATTGGTCCCAATCAGTATCCCCGCTTCCTCGCTTCTCCAGCGATGTACTAATTTATTGCTATAATCATTGGTGATATAAAGGCGTTCTGAATTTAGCGTCGCGATTTTTCCATTGGCCGTTTGTGCCCATTTCAGAATAATATAAGGTCGCTTTTTGATTTGAAAAGTAAAGAACCGACTGTTCAGTTCGATACATTCTTTTTCCAGTATGCCGGTTTCCACTTTAACGCCCGCTGCTTTAAGTTTCTCTATACCCTTGCCATTAACAGCATCAAATGGATCGCGACAACCAATAATAACATGCGGAATCTTATGCTGAATAATAAGATCCGCACAGGGAGGCGTTTTACCAAAATGGGCGCAAGGCTCCAGAGATACATATAGTGTTGAGAAAGGAATCTTTGTTTTATCTGCTTCTGTAACCGAATTGAGACAATTCACTTCGGCATGGGGGCCGCCATATTGTTGGTGATAGCCTTCTCCAATGATGATATTTTCATGGACCAATACGGCTCCCACCATTGGATTAGGCGCCACATAACCCGCTCCCAGTCGGGCGAGTTCGAGGCAGCGGTGCATGTATGATTCGGCGATTGTCAAACGGCGGGAATTAGTGCGGCAAATATAATTGATTCTGCGTTGAGAGGTTTGCAGGGTTTCACAGTTTAAAGGTTTAAGGGTTGCCGTGGTTCAATCAACCTGATCGATCTAAAGAACCTTTAAACTCTGAAACCTTTAAACTTTTAAACCATTAAAGTTTTTCTTCCTAAGTTTGGCACCATGACCCTCCACGAAGCAAATCAACAACTGCTGTTTCAATTATATCATATTTACAGTAATGAAGAGGCGAAGCATATCGCCGGAATGGTGATGGAGCATATTACCGGCTGGCAGCGGATCGACCGGGTTATGAATAAATCACTGAAGCTACTTCCGGATGCAATTGAAAAGCTTGAACAATATACCAGGGAGTTATTGCTCCATAAACCGGTGCAGTATGTTTTGCATGAAGCCTGGTTTGCAGGTATGAAATTATATGTTGATGAAAATGTGCTGATACCAAGACCGGAAACGGAAGAATTGGTAGAATGGATCGTGAAAGATATCAAAGCAACAGGCCCAGCATCACCAATTTCTATTTTGGACATCGGCACAGGAAGTGGCTGTATCGCTCTTGGTCTGAAAAAGCAATTAAGCAACGCTGAAGTTCATGCCTGTGATGTGAGTGAAACTGCCTTAAAGGTGGCGGAAATGAATGCGAATACACGAAATCTCCCCATAAAATTTCACTTGCTGGATATCTTATCCTCCAAAGAGTATCAGCGCCTGCCTTTATTTGATTGCATTGTAAGCAATCCGCCCTATATTCCATTAAGTGACAAATCATCGATGCATAAGAATGTACTTGAGTTTGAACCGCATCTCGCATTGTTTGTAGAGAATGATGACCCGTTGTTATTTTATAAAGCGATTGCGGTATTCGCGGAAACAAACCTGAAGCCAGGAGGTCGTATTTTTCTTGAAATACATGAGAGTCTGGGTGGACAGATGGAGAAAGTATTTTTATTAAAAGGATTCTCAAAAATAGAGATCAGGAAGGATATGCAGGGAAAGGACCGGATGATAAGAGTAGAAAAAGAATAATAATTTAGGATTAATGATTTGTGATTAGTGTCAATTCATGAACCATACTCGAATCGCTGAAATCACATATCAGAAATCACAAATCATTATTGCGCTTTATTATCTACAAGCAATGTAGTTCTCGCTCCAAGCTCCCGCGCAAGCCGCATAACAGCCACCACATCTTCCAACGGCACTGTTTTATCTGCATTGATAGCAATAGTGGCCTGAACAGAGTCTTTCAGTATATATGGCTGAATAAGCGCCTTCATATCCTGCAGCGTAATAGGTTTACCATTGATGATATATTCGCCGTTGGGTTTAATATTTACAATAACGGATTGTTTGGCTTTGGTATCACTTTTAGCTTTTGGAGTAGATAGTTTGATTACGTTTGGATTGGCAAGGGTAGAAACGATGAGGAAGAAAAACAACAGGATGAACATGATGTCGTTCAATGCACCACCGTGCATTTCTGGATGAGATTTCAATCGTTTTCTTAAATTCATTTATTTCGGTTTATAGAATCCGTTGTTTTATTTTTAATTTTGGATTTTGGAATTGGGAAATTTTGAAATCTCTCTTAACACATCTTTCTTTACTAATTTGTAAACCATGTTATACTTAAAACTATTTCCCAATTTCCCAATTCCGAAATTCCCAAATTACCTTGTTGGCTCCTGAAGAATGTCAATAAACTCCGCACTCGCTACTTCCATCTTATTAACGGTCTTATCAAGTTGTGTATTCAGGAAATTGTAACCAATATAAGCAAGCAGACCAATAGTTAATCCGACAGCGGAAGTTATCAGTTTTGTATAGATACCACCGGCAATTGCATCGGTACTGAACTCATGGGTGGTATTGATCCGATAGAATAACTGGAGCATTCCTATCAGCGTACCGAGAAACCCAAACATGGGTGCAATTCCGTAAACCAGCGATAAGATAGATAGGTTTCTTTCCATTTTATAGATCTCGAGCTTGCCTACGTTTTCCATGCTTTTTTCGATAGCATCGATGGGCTTTCCAATACGTTGCAATCCTTTGTCGATCATTTTTGCCACCGGATTGGGAGTGTTTTTAGCGAGTGAACGGGCTGATGCCACATTGCCGGTATAAACATTATCACGGATGATATTCATGAAATTCGGATCAATATTGCTTGCCTTGCGAATGGCAATCAGGCGTTCAAAAAAGAAAAAAACTGCCAATACCAACAGTAAGGCAAGAGGGATCATCAAAGGCCCACCGTTCATGAGCATGTCCATCAGGTTCATGCTGGGAACAGCGGCGGTGCTGCTATTATTGACTTGACTGAGGGAGTCGGCAATGGGGTTAGTTACCTGCAGGAAAAACCAATTCATCCGGTAAATTTTAGTAATGTAAATGTACTCAAATGTGTGCCTAAAACGGTTTCACCCCATTAATATTTCTTAAAACTTTGTTACAAGAGATTGAGTACTTGATTTATTCGCCGGGAAGGCGGGAAGACGGTAATTAAGAAAGGGTTTATACTTATATGCGTTAATGTGCGGGTATAATCTTCTGATGAATTATATAACCTATGCTGCTTATGTTCGCCCCCCCCCTCTCCATAAGGAGAGGGGCAGGGGGTGAGGTGGTGAAGCTGCAAAAAAAACCCCTGCTATTGAAGCAAGGGTTGTATTATTAAATAGCGAGTTAACTTTATTGTACCTGGATCGCGTTTTTAACCGCGTCTTCTGAAGTTTGTTTGAGAGCAACGATTTTAGTGGCAACATTCAGTGTTCTTCCAATAAGATCATTTTCTACCGGAACACTCACAAACATAAAACTCGTTCCTTGTATTTCTTCTGGAACGGTTACATTCAACACTGATAAGTCGGTTGATAAAGTCATTGGTAATTGACGCACCGTTTCACCGGTCAATGCATCCGTAATCACAATGGTGCAGTTTTGTATATCATCCGATATAACAACATAAGGTAAGAATAGTGTTACAATTTCACCCACCGTACAAATGGATTGTTCGTTGCCAATTACCATTTCTCCGGGTTTGGTTGCTACGGGGTAAATATCAGAATCCAATCGTTGAGTAAGTTCTTCGTTGGCTAAAATATAATGTGATTCGTTCTTGCTACAAGCGAGGAATAATAAAGAAAAAAGAACAAGATAGCTTGATGATACGAGCTTCTTCATAAGGTTTGATTTTATGGATTAAGTATATAGCCGACAAGAGAGAGTGCTCTCCTCCCAGCTGATTGACAAAATACAACTGCCTTCCTGTTTTTGCAACCTATTTAAGAGAAAAAGCGAGTAAAACAAGACTCAATTCGTTGAAAATCAATAAGGAATTTGATCGTTATGGGCAGTGTTCTGCGCCGGGCTAAGGAATCCGTCTTTATCCAATATCTGCACAAATTCTTTACATCCCTTTACATTCATATGAAGATAATCGCTGAACGATGCGCTGTTTTGTAAAACAGTACTGTAATCATACACCTTACAACCCGTAAGCATTTCCGTTTTACTTTTAAGCAGATCAATATTCTTTACTACAAACCCGGGGAAAAATGGAGCTATTATCAACTTTACTTCTATCGAACGACTACGGCAATAGTCTGTAATTGTTTTGATATGCTGTAACTGTACTGAATCTGCATGAAATTCCATTCCATACCTGCCCACTTCCTTTACTAGTTTTTCCGACATACTGCGATCAGAGGTCCAATCATTATCGGAACGATTCTTATAATAAATGGCACGTTGAAATACTTCGTTATTATATTGGTAAAGATGAGAGATTTTAGAAGTAAACCAGGTTTGATAAAATTTTGAACGGATCAATGAATCGAGGCGAGGAGAATACTGCATATAACTCGCGAAGCCGGGTAGTAATTGTTCATCGGGCATCTCCACCATACATAATTCAATGATCACTGTTTTTACCGATGGATACCGATCGATATAATCGCGGGTTAATGCAGAAGCAAGATCACCGGGCATTCCATTATAACAAAGACTAATTGCTTTTTTAGAAGTTAATGCTTCGATCGATGGTAGATAGATATTCAATCCACGGGAATTACCGATTACCATAATATCAGCAGTGGCATCACCCCGGTATAATTTAGAATAACGGAACTGGCTGCCGGATACCTGTGATTTAAAATACCAGCCCATTAACCGGTCACCAGCTAATACTACAATCAAAAAAGAAACTATCCACGCGGCTTTTTTCATACTATGCTGATATAATTAAAACTGAAAATAAATAAATGAATTTGATGAAAAAGTACCGAATAACGCGATCAGCCAGATCAACCCGGCAAACAATGCCATCCGAAGCGCCGGTTTATAAACCTGTGTCTGGTTCCAATGAACACGCGGATTGCTGATTTCAACAATGAGTAATATTCCAATTACAATCACCCCTTTTATAATCTGGAACTTGTTGAATACTCCGTTCCAGGTAAAATCTTCAAACGAAAGAATATTTCCAAGCAATTGGTTAGCTGTTTTGAAACTTGAATCGCCTAAACTGCCCGATCGGAAATAGATCCATGCAATATTGGTTAGAATATACACCGTAATAATTGCTATCGCGCTGCTGATAAATTTCGGCATCCTTGTGACCTTGACGATAGCTCTCCACGGAGGGGTGATGATCCGTTGTAAAATTAAATAGAGTCCATGCAGAAAACCCCAGAATACAAAGGCCCAATTAGCTCCGTGCCATAGTCCTCCGAGTAACATAGTAACCATATTGTTTTTATATGTACTTAACTTACCATGCCGGTTACCACCCAGGGGTATATAAAGATAATCTCTTAACCAACTCGATAAGGATATATGCCACCTCGACCAAAACTCACTGAAACTTTTTGAAAAATAAGGAGTTTTGAAATTCTCCGGGAAATGAAATCCCATTATACGTGCAAGTCCAATAGCGATGTCGGAATAACCAGAAAAGTCGCAATAGATCTGGAATGAATAAAAGACAACGCCTATTGAAAGATGTAGCGATGAAAATTTAAAAGGGTCCGCCCAACATTGGTCCACAAATGGAGCAAGCGAGTCGGCAATGGCTACTTTTTTAAAAAAGCCCCACAAGATGCGGCCCATTCCGGAATTGAAATTATCCCAATTGAATTTTTTATCCTCATCCATTTGTGGAAGCAGGTCGGCGGCCCTTACTATGGGTCCGGCAACCAACTGAGGAAATAATGCGATAAAGGTGGCGAATTTAAGTAAACTTTTCTCTACAGGTATGTGTTTCCGGTATACGTCAATCGTGTATGACATACTCTGGAACGTGTAAAAAGAAATACCCACCGGCAGAATGATATTAAGGGAACTGATAGAAGGTTCTAAACCGAAACCTTGTAACATGCTCGCAAAACTGTCAATGAAAAAGTTGAAGTATTTGAAGAACCCCAGGAAGCCAAGGTTCATGATCATGCTCAGGATAATATACTGTTTTCTTCTGCGCGGATTTTCTGTTTGTCCAATCAATGAACCCAGGTAAAAGTCCATCACCGTGGATATCATGATCAGGGATAAAAAACGCCAATCCCACCAACCGTAAAAAATATAGCTGGCCAATAGTGACCATACCATGCGCAAATGGCCCTTTAACAAAAAATAAATGGGAAAGAAGATGCCTGAAAAAACCAGGAAAGTAATACTGTTAAATACCATACATCATTCGGATAAGCACAATTAGAAATAGTGGCGGATAAAAGACAAACCGCAGGATATTAAACGGTTGTGAATCAGTTTTATTGCAAATTTAGGGGATAGAACAGGACCCTATCAGCTTAGCCTGATTTTTAGTAGTGTCTCATTTTGAAAACTTGACATGCAATTGTAGCCACAGATTACACAAATTTCCACAGATATAAATCCTAATCAGTGTTAATCCGTGTAATCTGTGGCAAATAAAAATCGAACTGAGACACTACCTGATTTTTTCATTTGCCCATCCGAAGGCCTGTGCAAGTTGCTCTTTTTCAGAAATATGGGTGTTGTCGAGTACAATGGCATCAGTAGCTTTTGACAATGGACTTATTTCTCTTGTTGAATCAATATGATCACGGGTCTCCAGGTTTTGCTTTACTTCCTCAATGGTGATATTGGGGTTTTTCTCGTATAGCTCACGGAACCTTCGCCTAACCCGCACCTCTTTTTCGGCCGTCATAAAGATTTTTAATTCGGCCTTTGGAAATACCACCGTCCCAATATCTCTTCCATCCATTACGATCCCTTTCTTTTTACCCATTTGCTGTTGCTGCGCTACAGCAAATTCTCTTACTTCCCGGATGGCGGCAATTTCACTTACTTTTTCAGCTACCAGCAGGTCCCGGATAACATACTCAACGTTTTCGCCATTCAAATGAATTTCCGTTTGCCCGGTTTTATGGTTCGATAAAAATTCGAGGTGAATACTTTTCAGCGCCTCGAGTACAGAAGCCTGTTTACTCCAATCGGTATGATTCCGTAGAAAAAAGAGCGTAATGGCCCTGTACATAGCACCACTATCGATATATACATAGCCAAGTTCTTTTGCCAATTGTTTAGCGAGGGTGCTTTTACCACAACTGCTCCATCCATCGATGGTTATGATGATCTTTTTTTGCATGCTACCCACAAAAATGCCGCAATCCATTTTAGTTACAAAATGAAATTGCGGCAATAATGTAGTAAGAGACGATTCGTGACTCACTACGGTAAGTCACCCGGTTTTCATAATCATTGGATTTTCCATGCCCGTTAACGGGGGATTACCATCACGAAGATGGAGCGACCCGGACGGTTATATTCAACCTGGGGACATATAGTTCAAACGACAATTTGAATGAAAAGTTGCCTCCGGAAACCTTGACAGGAATCAACAAAAAAGCCCCCGTTTTTTGCGGGGGCCCAGGTTATTTTGATTAAATCTGTTAGTATCAGGCTTTTGATTTTTCCTTGGAAGGCGCCTTCAGACTGAATTTTAATTTAGAATTTTCCTTGTCAAGATCGGCAACCATAACATCGCCCGGTTTAATGCTCATATTCAGAATTTCCTCTGCAAGGGGATCTTCAAGGTATTTCTGAATGGCCCTATGTAAAGGACGGGCGCCAAATTGCTGGTCATATCCTTTCTCAGCGAGAAAATTCTTAGCATCTTCCGTTAATTCAAGAGAGAAACCAAGTGCTACCAGACGCTTCATAACACCCTTCATCAGGATATCAATGATTTTAAAGATATGCGTCTTATCAAGCGCATTAAAGATGATTACATCATCGATTCGATTCAGGAATTCTGGTGAGAATGTTTTCTTCAATGCTTTCTCAATAACGGCTTTATTATTCTCATCGGAGTGTTGTTGACGGGAAGCTGTAGCAAAACCAACTCCATCTCCGAAATCTTTTAATTGGCGAACACCAATATTAGATGTCATAATGATAGTCGTGTTCTTAAAATCTACTTTTCTTCCCAATCCATCGGTCAACTGACCATCATCCAACACCTGTAATAAAATATTATAAATATCCGGATGCGCTTTTTCGATTTCATCCAACAGGATTACAGAATAAGGTTTGCGTCTTACTTTTTCAGTAAGTTGTCCACCTTCTTCATATCCTACATAACCGGGAGGAGCACCCACGAGACGGCTCACGGTGAATTTCTCCATGTATTCGCTCATGTCAATACGAATTAATGCGTCTTCTGAATCGAACATGTAGCGCGAAAGTGCACGTGCCAATTCTGTTTTACCTACACCGGTAGGACCTAAGAATATAAACGTACCAATTGGTTTCTTCGGATCTTTTAAACCTACACGGTTACGTTGTATAGCTTTTACCACTTTGCTGATCGCTTCATCCTGGCCAACAACCATCTCTCTCATATCATCCGCCATCTTACGAAGCTTCTCTGTTTCCGCTTGTACCATCCTCTTAACGGGAATGCCTGTCATCATACTGACTACTTCGGCGATTGCTTCCTCATCAATCGGGTAACGTTTGTGTTTGCTTTCTTCTTCCCATTTCGCTTTAGCGGCTTCTAATTCTTCCTGCAAACGTTTTTCAGTATCGCGGAGAGAGGCGGCTTCTTCAAACTTCTGGCTCTTTACTACTTTATTTTTTTCGCCTTTAACGTCTTCAATTTTTTTCTCGAGATCGAGTATCTCTTTGGGAACGTTGATATTCTTGAGATGCACCCGTGCACCCACTTCATCCATTACATCAATGGCTTTGTCGGGAAGCAAGCGATCAGTAATATAACGATCACTCAGTTTTACGCAGGCATCAATAGCTTCTACTGAATAAGAAACGTTATGATAGTCTTCGTATTTACTTTGAATGTTAGTAAGAATCTGTATGGTTTCATCAACGCTTGGTGGATCCACCATTACTTTTTGGAACCGACGATCCAATGCCCCATCTTTCTCAATGTACATTCTGTATTCATCGAGTGTAGAGGCACCAATACATTGGAGTTCTCCTCTTGCCAGTGCGGGTTTGAAGATATTGGAAGCATCCAACGATCCGCTGGCACCACCAGCACCCACGATTGTATGGATCTCATCAATGAAAAGGATCACATCACGATTCTTTTCCAGTTCATTCATGATGGCTTTCATTCTTTCTTCAAACTGACCCCGGTATTTGGTACCAGCTACCAGCGCGGCGAGATCGAGAGAGATTACTCTTTTATCAAATAATACTCTTGATACTTTACGCTGCACGATGCGAAGGGCAAGGCCTTCTACGATCGCTGTTTTACCAACACCCGGTTCACCGATCAGGATCGGGTTGTTCTTTTTACGGCGCGACAATATCTGCGATACACGTTCTATTTCCTCTTCACGGCCCACAATGGGATCCAGTGCTCCGCTTTCGGCGAGGCGTGTAATATCACGACCGAAATTGTCTAATACAGGTGTTTTACTTTTTGCGTTACCAGCAGAACGGGATTTTTGCTGAGCGTATTTTTTTTCTTCATCAAAATCGTCATCGTTCTCATCGGTGTATTCACTGCGGACGTCATTGCTTTTTACAACGCCCAGCTCATTTCTAAAAAGATCGTAATCCACGTCGAATTGATTTAAGATTTGAGTAGCTACGTTTTCCTTATTCTTGAGGATGGAAAGCATCAGGTGCTCAGTTTCTACAGTCGGGCTCTTCAGGGCCTTTGCTTCGAGTACCGTTACCCGAATCACTTTTTCGGCCTGCTTGGTGAGTGGCAAACTGTTGATGTTGGCAATGTTTTTACCAGTCTTGTCTTTTACTGCAAGCTCAACTTCTTTACGCAATTCATACAAATCAACATTAAAACTCTTCAAAATGCGTACAGCCGTATTCTCTCCTTCACGGATCAGCCCCAACAGTAAGTGTTCGGTACCGATAAAATCATTTCCCAGCCTCAAAGCTTCTTCCCTGCTAAACGAGATAATCTCCTTTACCTGGGCTGAAAAATTGTTATCCATTTTTTTATAATTAATTGTGATTGATACAATAATAACGAATATTTTTGACTTGCTGAGCCGCTACTTTATTAACGGCTGTTAACAACTTAAAGTATTTATGGAGGTCAAAATTGATACCAGAGAAAAATTCCATGTCATAACCATCAAAGAGCCTGAACTCGCTGCTAATATGACAGCGGAGCTTGAAAATAGTTTACTGCCACTGCTGCAAAGGGAGGTTAAAAACGTTGTGCTGAATCTGGAAGACATCCAAAACATGGATGATGCTGCCGCAGATTGGTTGGTAAAAACGCAACAAAATTTCTACGAACAAAACGCATCCTTCGTTGTATGCTGTCTCCAGCCAGCTGTGGAAGACTGGCTCGACAAAAAAGAACTACTCGAAGTTATGAATGTTACACCAACCGAAAGCGAGGCCTGGGATATTGTTCAGATGGAGGAAATTGAACGGGAGTTTTTGGATGGAGAATGAAGCCGTTTGGAGTTTATGGTTTGTAGTTTGTTGTTCTTTAGATCATTCACAATAAGAAGTATATAAAATTCCTGCCCCGCAAAATAGCTGCATTTACTTGGGAATATTACACTTGAAGAACGATAAACCACAAACCATAAACCACAAACTTTCTAAAGAACAGTTGCACAAAAATGAAAAAGTACGCTGTCATAGTAGCCGGTGGATCCGGATTGAGAATGGGCACCTCGGTTCCCAAACAGTTTTTAGAGCTGCAGGGCAGACCTGTATTGTGGTATACGATTACTGCATTTCTCGAAGCATACCCCGATCTTGAAATTATACTTGTTTTGCCTCAAGCGCATTTGCAAACTGGGTTACATATTATTCAAACCACCAAGGACCCCGGCAGAGTATGGATCACCGAAGGAGGAGAAACCCGTTTTCATTCAGTTAAGAAGGGACTGGATCATGTACAGCTGCATTCCATGGTTTTTGTACATGACGGGGTTCGTTGTTTGTTAACTCCTGATCTGATCCGTCGTTGCTACAATCACGCCATCGATAAAGGAAACGCGATACCAGCCATCTCAGCGGTAGATACTATCCGTATTGAAACGGTAAAAGGAAATGAATTAATTGACCGAGAAAAAATCCGCATCATCCAAACCCCGCAAACGTTCTTCAGTGATATCATTAAAGCCGCATTTGAACAAGACTATGAAGAATCATTTACCGATGAAGCAAGTGTGGTGGAAAGAATTGGTGTAAAAATTCATCTGGTGGAAGGAGAAGCTACGAATATAAAAATTACGCGGCCTATTGATATTTTGATTGCGGAAAAAATACTTGAAGAACGAGAAGTTGGATAAATGTAAAATCTAAAATGTAAAATCTAAAATGTAAAACGGAGTCTCCGAATTTGCAATTGAACTTATTTTTTCAGGGCGGTCACTTTTACATTTTACATTTTATATTCTACATTTTACATTTATTTAAAAAGCCTGGCCCACCAAGGAAGTCGATTGATCCGCAATGCCGGATAGTTTTCTATTGCAGCACCATAACTGCTATAAAAAAACGCCAGGTTACGAATATCGGATCCTTCAAAATCGAGCAAGATTGGTTGCTCAGCATGCTCAAAAATAAAACGATCAATCAGGTAATGGGAAGCGCCAATGGTTTTGCCATTTGGATGGTTACCTACTAATATATAATAGGCCCTGCTGTGTGAAAAGAAATATACGCAAGAGGCTACCAGTTCATTGGCCGCGGTATAAACTCCACAGGTAATGGCCATCTGCTTTTGTTGCAGGTGCTCAAATAAATCTTTAAACCTTTTATAATCTTCGACCGAAAGTCTCGATACTTTTTGCATTTGCATTTTTGAGAGCGCAATTACATCGTCGATAGGAATATTGCTTGCGTAACGGCAATGGAGTTGTTCCGCTTTCCGGATATTCCTTTTTATATTATCCCGGTAATTGCCAGCGATTCCGCTGTAGGATTTGTTCAAGTCGAGTGTATAATTATTTCTTATCGTAAAAAAATCGGAAGAAACTAAAAGATTATTGCCATAATTCATATCAATCTCAACAAGCTTATACTTTTGTGGAATAGCGCTGATAAACGTGTTTATTATATCATCGTTGAATTGATTTCCAAAAATGCCCAGAGACGCAGTGAACGGAGGTTGATATAAATAATGCAGCCCGTATTTCTTGTTCCAGGTAAGTGGCATTACCGATTCATAATCGCCCATTACCAATCCGTGCCAATGACGCGACATCTTATCAAGATAATAGGAGTACGCGTAAATCAATCCATTACTCGCTTCATTCACACAATGGTCCCATTTTACGATATCTATGTCCTTTCGCTCGACATATCGTATAGTAGGGTTCATTTTGTTAGAAAGGTAGATTATTGTTGGTTATTTTCCGAAGACTGAAGCGCTGTATATCGATGCTGAATGAAATTTTCCGGAGGAATTTGTTTTCTTCTGGAACCGTTTTCAGATTATCCGAGAACTCACTGCTATATACAAGCGGGGCGTAAACATTAATCAATCCTTTTATAAACGACAGTTGTAATCCACCCACAAAAAGAAAGCGACTGGTGGTAGATTCTTTTTCCCAGGATTCTGCATAGGTTCCTACATCTAAGAATAAACTCAGTGGGATAAATTTGGGAAGTATACTCGAGGGAATTGACGTACTCAAATTTATAGCGGCTATCCAGTTATCACTCCTCCCTTGTAATCCCTGGAAAAGATCGGTTCGCAATTTTAAGCCACCATCACGCATCATAATCTGTTGGCTGCCGATTCCTTCACTTTCATTGCGCCCAATAAAATAATTACTGTAGGTATAATCTTCACTGCCCCTTACAGCAGTAAGCTTCGGTTGAAAATCGGTTGTTTGAAATTCTTTTTCAGTAGTCTGTTCTCCAAGGTAGCCAAACTTAGCTCCGAAAAAGCGGGCGGATGCTCCTCCACCTTTCGCGTAATTCAAGAAATAATTTCCGTTTACGGATGCGCGGTAAAAACCTTCACCTTGTTGCAACTGTACTTGTATATCATAAGGATACAACACTCGGTAATCAGTTACCGAAAACATAAGCTGGTTCAGGTATCGGTTTTGTGTGATACCCTTTGTGGGATAATAAGATGAATCCGTAGATTTTAATACATAATCGAAAGCTGTTTCCCCGATCAGGAATGTTTTCCATTCGATCCATTTTTCTATGGTACTGCGGACCGATTTATTTTTAAAGGTCAGTCGGAGAGATGGAGTGAGCTTTGTAAATCCTCCTGTAATTTTTGCCCCATTGCTATCAATACCTTTTAAAGAAGAGAATCGCGAAAAACCTATACCGGCCTGTATCTTTTGAATTTTGCCATCGGGGTGCCATGAATAAGATGCTCCACCGGTACCATTCAATTGTTTGCTGGCGGTAGCATACAACGGAACCACGACGAATTGAAAATTATCTGCCGGCCAATTAAAATTGTGAATGGCTGCCCCAATCATAAATCCATCATACTTGTTACCGCCAATTGCCGGCAAGAAATTAATATATGAAATCTTATGCGTGTTACTGAAGTTGAAAAGAAATGTTGGTTTTATTTTCTTAGGTCCAGGTTCCGAAGGAAGGATTCGCCCCTTTTCGTTTAATGCCGATTTGAATTCGGAGAGATCTTTTCCGGAATAATCCTGTAATGCCGCTAAAAAATCTTCGGGCTGCGGATGTTTGAATTTCCATTGTCCGTAATATTTTTTCATGCAGGAATCAAAACGATCGCGACCAATATTTTTCTCCACTTGTTCCAGCCACCAGGCGGTTTTGGAATAAGCCACCAGACCATAATTCAATGCCGTGAAATCGGCTGAAGGAGTTTCTATCGGTTGGTCCTTTTTTTCTTTAGCAAGCGCGTTGTTCAGAAATAAACCTTCGTTTTCCGGCATCCTGTTTTCAGGAAATTTAGTTGCCTCGTTTTTATTCTCTGGGTATTTCCATTCTTTGTACCGGTTATCGTAATATGAATTGAGGCCCTCATCGAGCCAGGGATGTTCACGTTCATTGTTTGCCAATATTCCGTAAAACCAGTTATGGCCCACTTCATGTTCAATGGTTATATCAAGACTTTTTTCGTCCTTAGTGGGAGATATGCTGGTGATGGTTGGATATTCCATTCCACCAGTAAAACCCATTTTTGCTTCTACGGCGCTTACTACATTATATGGATATTCTCCAATCAAATGAGATCGAAAACGAACAGCATCCTTGATCATTGCAATACTGTTCTTCCAGGTGGGAGCGCCTGAACGAGTATAAAAACTATAAGCGTCTATGATTCGTCCAGATGACAATTGAATGGTATCATAATTAACTCCAAAATATTTATCGGCAAACCAGGCAAAGTCATGCACATTATCCTGGAGATAACGCAATGTTTTGTACGTAGTAGAAGAATTGATTTCTGTATCAGTTGATGCTGTCGGTTTTTTAGGTTTTGGAGCTCCGAATTTTTTAACTGGCTTTTGCCAGGCTGGCGGCGGATCACCTCTTTCTCTCAACCATTTTTTTTCTTCTTCATTCTGTAATTCACCCGTTGCAGCCACTACATAATTTTGCGGCAACCGGATACGAACATCATAACTTCCAAACTCACTGTAAAATTCGCCCTGGTCAAGATAGGGCATAGGATGCCATCCCTTCTTATCATATACCGCAGGTTTTGGGTACCATTGTGTTATTTGGTATGATTGTTCTACATGACCGCCGCGGGAAAAATTAAACGGAAGCTTTACATGGAAAGGGGTGGTTATCTCAATTTCTTCCCCCGGAGCCAACGGCTTTTGGAGCATGACTTTAATTACATCAATATATAAAGGATGATCTTCGGTACGCAGGGTAGTATTATCCACCCTGAAATCGAGCCGGTTGATATAACCTCGTTTTTCTTTGTTAGAGAAATAAAAATCCGTTCTTCCATTTTCTAATAATTGTTCACTGAAAGCCGTGCGATCGTTCTTATAAGCGTTGGGCCAAAGATGAAACCAGATAAACGATAAACTGTCGGGAGAATGATTGCTGTACCGGAGTTTTAAAAACCCGTCGAGGCTGTGTGCTGTATCATTCAGACTTACCTCAATAGTATAATGCAATTGCTGTTGCCAGTAGGTTTGCTGGCTAAAAGCAGATGTTTTAAATACCAAACAGGAAAGCAGTACGATCAGATTTTTCAACAGGAAATTTTTTCAAAAATAACGAGATTGCTAATAGTAGTAATCTTTAAAACTGGTTTTTTACCGATCTCACTAACGCTTGAATCGACGGCGAAACAGAGATCGGTTACGGCTAATTGAAGCGCCCGACTTTATATAACAGGTCGAACCACCTACTTAAATCTATACCGCTGGATTTCTCCAGTGCCTCTTGTAAATCTTCGGGGGATGGATGTTTGAATTTCCATTTTTCATAATACTCCTGCATGCCTCTGTCGAGTTTATCCTGCCCGATTGAATTTTCAATGATAAAGCACCAAACGGCGGTTTTTAGATATACAACGTCTCCATACTCTTCTTTATTGGAAAAGTCGGTGGAAGAACTGAAAATTGGTTTTTGAGCGGGAATACTATTCAAGACTGAATAAATGCGCGCCTGGAAATCACTTACCGACAATTCTTTAAAATTTTTGGGGAGATATTCTCCAAAAGCGCCATTACTTCGATATTTGATTGCTTCGTAACGGAATTCATAGTATGTATTGAGTCCCTCATCCATCCAGGGATGGTCACGTTCGTTGCTGCCGAGGATTCCATAAAACCAGTTATGCCCTACTTCATGGGTGATTACGCCATCGAGGCTCTCATTATCGGCACCCGGACTGGTGATCAATGTTATCATCGGGTACTCCATTCCTCCGCTCGATTGATTTTTGGGCCCTTCCACTGCCTGCGCAACAGGGTAGGGATATTCACCGATCCAGTTTGAATAATGAGTAACGGCGTCTTCTACATAACTGATACTGTTCCTCCATTCCTTGTTTCCATTTGGCTGGGTATACGTAAAAGCATCGATGACCTTTCCGGAAGCCAACTGAAGCGTATCATAATATATAAGGAAATCTTTATCGGCAAACCAGGCAAAGTCGTGTACGTTTTCAGCCGAATAGGAAAGAGTTTTCAACTGACCGGGTTTATCTGATTTATAGGATTGTACCGGCCCTTTCTCACGGTTAAGATAATTCGCGTTTCCGATAAATTTATACCTTTCATATTCTTCCTTATTCTGTAAGCTGCCGGTAGCGCCTATCACATATTCTGAAGGAACCGAAATATCTACTTTGAAGGAACCGAACTCACTATAAAACTCACCCTGATCAAGATAAGGCATAGCATGCCATCCTTTTTTATCATACACTGCTGGCTTAGGATACCATTGACAAACCATGTATTGCTGTCCGTCATGACCTGAACGGGAATAGTAAGATGGCAGCTTCACAAAAAATGGAGTGCTGATAGTAGTTCGTTGTTCTGGTAATAATGGTTGCGGTAAAATTACTTTTATAATATCAATATGTTCCGGATGAGGTTCAGTAGTTACCGTTTTTTCATCGATGGTAAAATTCAAACTATCAATCCAGCCGGATTCCTTGTTTCTTGAATTCTTTTTATTCCCCTTGTCATTTTTCAATTGTTTGGCTAAAGCGGTTTGATCATTACGGTAAGCATTTGGCCAGATATGAAACCAGATAAAAGAAATGGTATCGGGAGAATGGTTAATGTATTCAATAGTTGTTTTTCCGTTCAAACTATGTTGCTTATCGTTTAAGGTTACCTGCATAGAATAATTCACTTCCTGTTGCCAATAAGACTGTGCCTCTGAAAAGATGGATAACAGGCAGAATATAGGGACTGCAATAGCGGATCTGGGCATGTTCATTTTTTAGGTAGAATGAAAATAGTAAGTTTTATTCTTCTTTGAAAAAGGAGAATGGGCCTCTGATAAATTTAACAGCATTACCTGCCTTTGCCCATGAAAATAATCCGAAGTGTATGCAGCATGATTTTTAGATCGAGGGCCAATGAAATGTTTTCTATATAAATAAGATCATATTTCATCCGTTCGATCATTTCGTCCACATTTTCGGCGTAGCCAAACTGTACCATACCCCAGGAGGTAATACCCGGTTTTACTTTCAGCAAGTAGTTGTAATAGGGAGTCTGCTGCCTTATAAGTTTTACGTAGTGTTCTCTTTCAGGTCTGGGTCCAACCAGGCTCATTTCCCCTTTTAATATATTCCAGAGTTGAGGAAGTTCGTCGAGGCGCCATTTGCGCATGGTGCGTCCCCAGGTGGTGATGCGGGGATCTTTTTCAGAAGAAAGGCGCGGTCCGTTCGGTTCGGCATCATTAATCATTGAACGGAATTTATAAATGGAGAAAATACGTCCTTTATAACCCATCCGTTCTTGTGAGTAAATAATGGGACCAGCGGATGAAAGCCGCACACGAATCGCGGTATATATAAATAAGGGGGATAAAACGATCAAACCCAGCAATGCCATCACTACATCAATTACCTGTTTAATGTTTTGTTGCCAATCGGGCATTAAGCCGGTTTTTATATCCGATAAAACGGCGCCGAATACATTACTGGTTTTAACTGAACCCGAGAGAATATCCAGGGTATCGGCTACTATTTTTATTTCAACATCTTGTTCGCTCAGGCGGTTGATGATTTTTTCTACCTGTTCTTTTTCTTTTTTATCCAACGCAATTACAACGAGCCGGATATTTTTATCAATTACTATTTGCTCGAGGTTAGACAGTTCACCAAATTGGGGCAGGTGTTCCTTAATTCCATTCGTATGGCCATTACTGGCAATAAAACCGGTATAATGATAACCTGCGCGTTTGAGTCCTTCGCCGGTATCTTTATAAATAGTAGAAGCAATGGAGTTACCACCTACCAGCAGGGTATTGAATCGTACAGCTCCGCTATCCATTTGTCGTTTCACCCTGCTGAGGAGTACCCATCTTCCAAACCAGGTCATAATAAATTGGGCGGCCAGAAATATGAAGAATGCTTTGTAATAATAAGTGTATTGACGTTGCGGGTCATTAATAACTATTAAGAAGAAAATGATGGTACATCCAATAATACTTGTTACCAGGGTGAGGGTGAATTCATTCAGTCGTGATTTCGCATAGAGTGAACGATAAGAACCGATAATTGTATAAAAGATCAGCCAGAATAATGGAATAAGGCTGATGCCCCACCAGAAGCGATCGTTGAGGTATATTCTGCGTTCAACGGTAAGGGCTTCTTCAAGCAGGTACCGGCGGGTGAAATAAAGTACCATCCATGCCAATATTGCTGCAAGGTAATCGCTGAATACATACCAGCTGCTATGAATGCGTTTGGTGCTTGCCATGTAATTATCAGGCAATGATACTATTGTTTTTTATTTTTTGCAGTATCTGGTGTGCTACATCCATGGCGCGGAAACCGTCTACTTCACTTACAATTACCGGAGTATTGGTGCTAATCGCGTCGCGGAATTTCTCCAGCTCCATCTTAATAGCGTTTACTTCGGGAACCATTGGGTTGGCAATGGCAATGGTGCGCTTGCCATGCGGAGTTTCCAGGTCAAAAGAGAAAGCATCCACATCCTGGGGTGTTTTCAATTTAATGATCTCTGTTTTCTTATTGAGGAAATCCATGCCGATATAAGCATCTTTCTGAAACAGGCGCATCTTGCGCATTTTTTTCATGGAAATCCGGCTCGACGTGAGATTGGCTACACAACCATTGTTGAATTCAATT
Source organism: Chitinophagaceae bacterium (assembly GCA_965279015.1). Taxonomy (GTDB): domain Bacteria; phylum Bacteroidota; class Bacteroidia; order Chitinophagales; family Chitinophagaceae; genus Endoryza. The sequence continues at coordinate 4,677,128 of OZ257130.1, read as the reverse complement.
CGAACATTTGCGATATCGGGCGTGTCGGTCATCACCGCTACACCACTCGCTGAAATCGTTTTCACTTCACTTTTGATAATACTTAATATGATATCGATATCGTGGATCATGAGATCCAATATAACACTCACTTCAGTTCCTCTAGGATTAAATTCGGCAAGACGATGGACTTCAATGAACATTGGTTTAAGGGAAACATCTTTTACCGATAAAAAAGCAGGATTGAAACGTTCTACATGACCTACCTGGAATTTGATATTGGATTCTTTTACCAGCTTTACCAATTCTCTCGCTTCATCCATCGTGTTAGCAAGCGGCTTTTCTACAAAAACATGCTTGCCTTTCCGTATTGCGAGTTTACACAGGTCAAAATGAAAATTAGTGGGGGCAACTATATCAACAGCGTCTACCGCATCCATCAAGGTGGCGGCTTCTACAAAACGGGCCAGTTGGTATTTATCACTTACTTCCTGCGCGGAGCTATCGTTCGGATCGTAGAAGCCAACTAGTTCCACGTCCTTTATATCTCTCCAGTTATTGAGATGAAATTTACCGAGGTGACCAACACCAAAAACGCCAACCTTAAGCATATTAAAAATTAAGGGGCAAAGATAGACAGCCATTGACTGGTAAACGGTGTTTTTTATTACCAGTAAAAAAACGAATGTGAATAAACTAGCGCAATAACGTAGAACGCTTGAGGTATAATGAGGATGGGTGATAAATAAACAAGCAGGATCCTTCTTTAATGGTATTGATTAACGGCTCATTTATTTCACTGGTTACTGCCGGGCAACCCAGGCTGCGACCAATATAACCCTGGCTGCTGATATAATCTGTATTTACATAATCAGCTCCGTGTAAAACGATCCCGCGCTGCATGGCGTAGTTGTTAAAACCTTTTTCCAGTCCAATTAATTTTAACGAATATCCGTTGCTCCCCTGGTAAGGTTGACCGGTAACATAAAATCCAAGACTGCTTTTTTTAGAACGGGGTTTATTGGAGAAAGAGTTTGCCCATTCAGTTCCTGAGTTCCGACCATGCGCAACCCAGGTATAGAAAAGTAATTGATCATTTTCGAGATCAATCACAAAAAGACGTTTATCAATACTAGGCTTACTGAAATCGGCAATGGAAAGGATATTGCTCTGGATCTTTTTATTCTTAATTAATTTTTCCATCCCATGCAGTGCCAATTCAAAAACCTTCCTGGAAAGGCCAATGGATTCCAACTGCAGACTATCATATACATATTTTTTGCTTTCAGCGAAAGAGGTGTATACGATAGAAGCTTTGCCGGTTGCGTGAGTAGCGTTATTTATTGAGGAGTAGGAAGCTGCATTTATACTTGCCGCTGCGCTGCCGATCGCTAAATCAGCGAACTGAGAACGAGGCACCACTCCGTAAGATGGGGCAAATGAATAGAAAGCAAAAATGGCGGTAATGGTTACCGGCAATGATGCAAATCGAGTGAGCTTATTTTTGAGAAACTGCTGCATGGGCCAAACCAAATTTTAAAATGTTCAACAGCTGTTTGGATCTATTATTTTCTAAACGGGTAGGGTAGTGGAAAAATTGCCTTTATTCAAATTCAGTAAAAAGGCTTGTCCGGTTAACCAATTGCCGGGTGGCAAAAATAGGTATTATTGACTATTTAGCCAGCGATATTTTTTCCAACAAAGAATTGATCTGTAATATGTTATAATGTCTCAAGCAACCAAATTTATAACTATTTCTATATGAGTGCATTTACATTCATACATCCAAGTAATATCGAAGAATTTTAACATATACTAATATAAAATATGTTTATACACCAAGGGTAAACATATATATGGTGAAAACGGCTGTCTATCTGATTGCATGGCATTTTTAAAACACTTTAGTATTTTAGTTCGCATTACTAAAAAATTGCGAAGCGAAAAATAGAGTATCGGGATATTGGTCAGCGGCAAGAATAATAACTTTAAGAAAAAATAAAATGAAGAAAATTTATATCCTCTTATTCTGGACACTCTCTCTTGTAAGCAAGATGTCACTTGCTCAGCAGGGCAATGAAATTCCTTATGGCAATAACCCGGCAGCAGGCAAATATTTTGATAATAAAGGGACAAAGGTTTATTGTGAAGTATATGGAAAAGGGTTACCCGTTGTAATACTTCATGGAAACGGTGGATCTATCAAGGGAAGAGCGGAGTTCATAAAGGAGTTTTCAAAAAAATACCAGGTAATTGTTTTTGACAACCGTTGTCACGGAAAATCTGGCTGTCCTGCGGGTCCGCTTACCTATGAGCAGATGGCAGATGATGTGAACGTTGCTTTACAAAATCTGCGTATTGATTCAGCGATGGTATGGGGACATAGCGACGGAGGAATAGTGGGGCTTTTACTGGCTATCCATTATCCCTCTAAAGTAAAAAAATTACTTGCATCGGGAGCTAATCTACGACCCGATACGAGTGCCGTTGATCCAGCAATAGTACCCTTATTAGCAGCGCTCGAACAGCAGGTTAAGGGTGATAGTGTTGAGCTTAAAAAATTTCTGCTGCTTGTAGAGCAACCGCATATACCTGTAACCGACCTTAAAAAAATAAAGAGCGATGTGCTGGTGATGGCGGGCGACCGGGATGTAATAAGAAACGAGCATTCGCTGGAAATTTTCAATAATATTCCTGGCGCGCTGCTCTGCATTTTGCCGGGCACCACCCATTTTGTGTACCAGGAGCGAAAGGAATGGTTTATTCAGATACTATATGATTTTTTTGATAATCCACCCCGCCGTACAACAACGGTTGAATTGATTAAGCGGAACTTTTTGAAGTAGCAAACGGCAACATCTCTTGTTCTATTCAATTTCAATAGGAAAGCAATAATCGGGTGGATAATTTTTGCCTCGCATAAATTGATACTTGTATGAAAAGACTTTCCTATTGTATGTTCGTTTGTTTTTGTTTCACTATGCTGGTTGCATGCGAAACAAAGAAGCCTGAATCAATCAGCCTTTATTACAATGTTATACTAGGATGAAAATTCTCGTTCAGAATATTATCCGTACTGGATGTAAAGTTGTTTTCACGCTTTGCTTTTGTTCAACAGCATTGGGATGTGAAAAGAAGCCAGTTATACCTGATTCAGTAAAAAGCATTCTTTTTATTGGGAACAGTCTTACCTATACCAACGACTTACCCGCACGAGTGGTTTTATTGGCAAAAGAGAAAGGGATTGATTTAAAAGCCGAAACGCTGGCATTTCCGAATTATGGCCTCGAGGATCATTGGAATATGGGAAGTCTTCAGCAACTTATCGCCTCAAAGACCTTTGATTTTGTGATTCTACAGCAAGGACCTTCATCGCAAAGCGAGGGACGTGCCATGTTATTAGATTATGGAGCGAGAATAAAAGCAATGTGTGATAGTACCAAGACCCGATTGGCTTTTTTTATGGTATGGCCGGCATTTGCCAACCTTCATATGTTTGATGGGGTAATTAAAAATTATACAGATGCGGCAACCGCAACCAATTCGTTGTTATGTCCCGTGGGTGAAGTTTGGAAAAAACACTTTGATGATACAAAGGATTATTCTTATTACGGACCCGATCTGTTTCATCCATCACAAAAAGGAAGTGAAATTGCGGCGAGGGTAATCGTTGATGCATTGTTTAAATAGATGAAGGTGAAGTTTAAGATATTATATATGTTACGAGCAAGTATATTTTATAGATAAACGTCATATGCAAAATAGATTCTGAAGCAGAATGTGAGTAATTAGGCAGGAAATAACAAATATAAAATAATTAGAATGTGTTAATCTTTTCGATTTTCGATTTCTATATTATTTGCTTGAGCTGGAAGTTTTAGAAATTTTTTATTAATAAGGCTTTTTATAGTTTATTACTTAATAAAAATCCTCATTTTGTAGCATTTAATTAAAACTAGTGGATGATGTTAGAGACTGTGTAAAAAAGTTGATGATCTGTGATGTTAGTGTGTGTTTGTTCAATATTTTTGTGATGTCATTTGATTTTATCTATATAAAATCTGGATTTGTTGAATTTTGTATTTCTGCCCCTTTGAACTAGCATTTCCTTAAACCATTTATAGTATTTGTTTGTAATTGATTTTGCGAGAGCAGAGTGATTAAGTTATGTTTTTGAATATGCCGTTATCAATTCTATGAAAGAATGATTATCAGGACAATAAACTGTTTATGACTATAACCATTATCCGCTCACAGCATTCTAGCTATGTAAATTTTATTATCGCGCTGTTCAGTCTTATTTGCAAGATTGCTCTTTCACCTTTCGCTGTATTTAGGAGTCAACTTATCATCAAAGAAAATTTAATGGATCATTTTTACACTGGCAACAAAGCTTGTCGGGTTATCAATATATTTTTTCCCGGGATTTTCTGTTTAACAATCCCAGTAACCGGAGAATTTAAATACGTTAAGACATGGAAATAAGCATTCAATTGTCGACCGTTTTGTATGCTCTAATATCTTTTGTATGTGGATTAACAGGAATACTGTTGATATTATTTTCGAAACCGGAAAACTCCGCGAATAGGCTGTTGGGCTTTTCCTATCTCTCCTTTTCATTTGTTTATGTGGTTGTTTTTGCAATCGATAGCCGGGCTATTTTGCAATTGCCGCATCTTTACCGGGTTGGTAATATATTCGGCTTATTGTTTATGCCGCTTTCTTATTTATGTATACGGACATACATAACCAGGCAAAATCTGAAATTCAGAGATTTTATACACGCTCTCCCCGCTATCCTGTATATAGTTGATTTGGGTCCTTTCTTAATTTCATCTTCCGAACAAAAAATTGAGGTACTAAACCAAACGATGCTGAACCTGCGGGCAGTAACCGAGTTTAAAGAAACATGGCTTCTACCGGGAAATTATTATACTATAGGAAGAAGTATTTTGATGGCTGTTTATTGGGTATTGCAGGTACAACTCCTGGTAAAATTGTTTCGAAATGGCGAAAAGGTTTTCTTGAACAACAATAGTAACTGGCTTAAATGGCAAAAGGTTTACAATAGCTTTCAGTTTTTTGTTTTTTTCCCTACCCTGCTTTTTCTCGTATTTGGGTTGGAGAATCAACTTTACAAAGTCATTAATTTATCAGCCGGTATCAGCGTTTTACTCACCGCGATCAGTATGTTTTTTTATCCTGGTGTTTTATATGGTAATCAGGAATTGAAAACTGCGGAGGAAGGGAATGGCCTCGAGTATATTTTAGAATCACAAGAACCCCATTTGGAAGAAGCAAAACCCGCAGGTTCCTATAGTTATATCAAGAACCTCCAGGCAGGGGCCGACAATTTCTATCTATATCCGGTACAGGAAAAATTAAATCCTTATACTCCGTTAGACAAAGGCTTGAACTATGAAATGAAGTCCAAACAACCAATATTGGATATTAAAGAGAGCGAACGAAAATATTATCATTTTAACTCAGAACAAATTGAACAAATTACCGGACAGCTCAATGAATTAATGCAAAATGAAAGGCCCTTCCTGAAAAAAGGGTTTAGCATAAGGGATCTCGCCCTTCAAATTAATATTCCCGCCTACCAACTGTCCGCTTTTATTAATATTGAATCGGGTATGCATTTCAATGACTATATCAATCGATTGCGTATTTCTTATTGCGAAAAACTGATTGAAAATGGGGAGATCGAAAATCTTAATCTCTTTGGTCTGGCCGATAAGTGTGGATTCCAAAACAGGAACACATTCGCTACCGCATTCAAAAAATACACAGGCCTGACCCCCTCTGTATTCTTGAAATCAATCAATAAATAAGCTCAACCTACTCCATAGGCTTAACAAGCCCGATTTATGATTGGAGTTATATCATTGTTGTATATCCCAAAAATCCAAAAAACGATTATTAACTTGTCACGTAACTGTAAGTTTTGTGAAATAATTTCAATGCAATCGATTGCCTGATTTTATAAGTATAATTATGATTGAACGATTACTATTATATTTAACCTCGTAATTAACAAATCCGCTAATTCGCTGCCCCCAAAAGCTAAATATCATTAATAGTTTCATTCATTTTTTCGGCGTTTGATAATAATCAAATTAACTAAACCGGTTAAATATTTATTATAAGTTTTTTGATTAAATAATATTAGTCTATTAGATTAGTATAGATTGTGGATGATTTACAGTATTAAAATATAATTATGATTCCAGTATGTGGCCATTAGGTTTACCTATAATCTATAAGTTTACCCAACAATCGATGAATTGAATTGTAATAAACTTTATAGCAAACTAAATTTATAGCATCAGTTTTTCTATTGAAACCACTAAACCAACTATTATGAAAAGAATATTTGTTTACCTGGCCGGCCTTTTAGGAATTAAAGGCAAAAGAAAATCCAAACCCGAGAAGGTTAAAAGTTTGGTGGTAGGTAATTATTCACAGGAAAAAATAACCCAGATTTTACGGGAGCTTGAAAATTATATGCAGGTACATCAACCTTATTTGGCCACTGGCTATAATATAAAAATGTTGGCCCAGGATCTGGGAATGCCGGGTTACCAGCTTTCAGCTTTTCTCAACAGGCAAATGGGGGTCAATTTTAATGATTATCTTAATCAGTATCGGATAGAATATTGTAAAGATTTGATCCATAACGGAACTGCCGGAAGCCTCAACCTGAAAGGGCTTGCTACCAAATGTGGTTTTCACAATAGGAACACCTTTACACTTGCATTTAAGAAGTTCACCGGTTATACTCCATCCATGTATCTAAAGGAGTTCAAACTCAATAATATCAAGGCGGGAAAGGTCGTTGCTTTTAGAAAAGTAAAAGGCGAGCCTCAAAAAGAAGTGAATATTTTATAAAGTATTTTTAACCCTTGGGCTCCTCTCCGGAGCCAGGTTTTTGCCAATTATTAAAAATATTGGCAAAAAAATTATTGGGTTAGTACTGAAACTGGGTCTCCCCATTGTAACTTTATTGGGTTAATTCGGTTACAGACCTTTTAATCGTTACTGTCTGCTTTTATCATTGACATTACCTCGTTATCACTCAGAAATTTTCTCGAAGGTGTAGTATGACGAATGAATAATTTCTGATTCTGTCTGGTTCTCTATTTGATTAATTTATTGTTGATGTGATAATTGGATGCATTCCTGTTTTTCAGGTACTAAATCATTTATTAATGGTTTAGTATCCGTACAGATTCAAATATAAATCAACCCTGAAATGGAGATTATGAAAAGAAAAGACTTTTTTGGGTTCTTACGACGATTTTTGGGTATTAAGAAAAAGAAAGTTAGTACAAATGGTTATCTGAACGGTCTGCAATGGCAATCTTTAAAAACCCGCCTGGAAGAATTGATGGATCAGCGAAAACCATTTTTGAAACCCGGATACACTATTAATGACTTAGCAAAAGAAATAGAATTACCTTCTTATCAGCTTTCTGCTTTCATTAACCAGGTGTTGGGCATGAATTTCCATGACTATATAAACAATTCGAGGATCCGATATTGTGAACAACTAATAAAAAGCAGTGTAAATTCCCGGTTTAATGTTAAGGATCTTTCGCAGCTATGCGGATTTAATAATAGAAATTCATTCACTACAGCATTTAAAAAATTTACAGGCCGAACTCCGTCCGTCTATGTAAAATATCATTGAAGATTCGTAAATGGGAATAAGCTAGTAGTAGGTACCACAGCTATTTATCGAGCTTCATTCGTATAAACAAATAGTTATTTCACCCAATTACTTCCAAACACAATATAATAAGCCCAGTTCTCGGGACCTTTTGCAACATCCACTCCAGCCCTGAGTTTGAATTTTCGGGCAAGCAGGTATCTGAATCCGGTACCATAACTAGTTATCCAGTCTGATTCTCCAAAATACTTCCACTCATCAAAAGCCTTTCCCGCACCCGAAAATAACATCAGGCTCCATCGTTGCTTGAAATCCCAGCGCATTTCCAGTTCCGTAATCAAATCGGCCTTTCCCTGGTAACGCATGGCTGGTATGCCACGCATATCAATATAGGGCAACATGTAAAAAGGGGGTTCACCGGCAACTTGTTGTCCGTCGATTCTTAATCCCCCAACAAATTTTTTTGAAAAAGTTTTATAGAGGTAGGTATAATAATTAATACGCCCGAAATCATAGTCACTTCCAAAAAAATTATCCGACCAGTTAGCGTCTACGTGGAGTTTCATTCCACTATTGGGGGTAAAAATATTGTCCCGGTTATCCAATTCAATAACAACGCCAGGTTGACTAACATTGGTTTTTGATTCCAAAGAATCAGCATATTGACTCCATTGTTTGTCGCCTTTATAATTCACGTCGGTATGAAGATACATGTACTTAAGTCCTGCGTACCAGTTTGAATACCCGATTCGTTTGATTCCCTGAACGATTCCTGGAATTGTTTTAATATTGAAGGCCAATTCTTTTTCTCCTTCTTGTCCGATATTTCTATAGAACGACATGTTAACATTAAAGTAACCTCCTCCAATCATGTATTTGATCCTGCTTTTTACCAGTGTACCCGAACGAAAACCTGCCAGCATCCAGGTATTATTTAGTGTATACCCGGCTATACCACCTGTTATATTCGGGGCCACCGGTGTAGTTTTTGCTTTTCCATTTACAGTATCAATATAGGGAGGGCTTCTTTTTAAAAATACGGGAATCATCGCCAAACCAAACCCGCCCAATGCCGGTTCTGTAATAATCAATGGAATCGGTATAAATCCATTGGCGTATATAACATAATCACTCACATCAAATTTACCGTCCAGTGAATCCTTCATAGAAATCTGTTTCTTCAGAGATTGTGCAGAAAGATGCGTATGGCACAATAAAGAAACAGTTAGCAGTAAGAAATATTTCTGGAATTCCGTGTACCGCATAGCTACCGATCTTTTATATTTTGAATCTGAAAAATTCAATGATGAGTAAAGTCATTTCAGGCATTGAGTTTCATCAATTAGTATCAGCAGAAATCAGGGCAACTTACTGGCAAAAAACAGACTGGAAATTAGTAGCATCCGGTTGCCAGAAAAATCACTTGGTTAATTTACTAATATTAGGTTATCATTCCTTGAGTTAAATGACCTGTTTTACAGGAAATATCAAATTATATACAGGATACCAAGAACGTTTTTATCCTTAATTTACGATGAGTAAAATATAATACCGGGAAGGATGCAGCGAATAATATGTTTTGGAAATCTGTAATGCAGTATGGATCCTTGCTGGATGTTGGAATAAACAGGGTTAAGCTAGAAAAGTGTTACCATTACCCAGCAAAGGAATTGCATATTTTATTACAAGCATGTGACAATCGAAGCTATCAGGGCATACAGCAGGGATGACAATTATCAAATGGACGAAAACCCCATCCCGGTTTAGATGAAGTATGACCAGAAAAATGTTCGATTGCCCGTTTTTTATAAAAAAAAATGACCAAGTGAAGCTCTTAATTTGTTTTCTGGGTTATCTTTCGATTTAATTATAAAAGGTAAAAATCAAGTTTGATTTTAGCTCTTTTTTATTCGACTGGTAAATGGCGGTTTAAGTACTTGTTTTATAAAAAAATTACATTTCTAAAATTGCCAGACCAAAATTCTAATTATTGCCAATTTTTATAAAACTTGGCTGATAAATGATTATAATTTATGGAGTTGGCGTTTAAGCGGTGTAATTTTAATTTTCATTTAATCGTAATTCACCTGATAAAAATGATATTAAATCCTCTTATCGAATTGCCCTAGCTGTGATCGAATCATCTTTTTATTCAATTATAAACCCAGTATCTAACAGAATGATTTCATTTGTTTAATCCATTAGCTATTAATATTTTGGATAATTCAAGAGTATATCATTAAAAAAACATTCTTATGACAATAAAACTACGTTACTGGCTGGCAATCCTGATATTGCCACTACTGAGCGGCTGTTATCCTAAAGGAGCGGAGTACAACGAGGAATTGGACATCGTGTACACGAATTACAATCCGGATTTTAATTTTTCTTCTAAAATGAGTTATGCGCTTCCGGACAGTATTATTAAAATTAGTGGGGATAATTTTCTCGACCCTGACGGGAACGGGAAACCTGAATTTGTGAGTCCTGCTAACACCGCACTAATTTTCAATCAGATCAAACAAAACATGACGGCTTATGGTTGGACATTAGTTCCAAAGAATAATAATCCAGATGTTATTTTGCTGGTTTCCACTATGACCACCACGAATCTCTATTATTATTATGATTGGGGTTATTGGGGCTGGTGGTATCCGGGTTACTATCCACCATGGGGCTGGTACTATCCAGGTTATTATCCACCTTATATAACTGGTTACCGCTCAGGATCTGTGTTTATGCAAATGGTTGATAGTAAAGCTGCTCCTGGTGCTGATAATGTGCCGGTTGAATGGAGTGCAATTCTAAATGGACTTGCAGAAGGATCCGATTTATCTTCCAGGGTTCAGAAAATGATAGACGCGGCTTTTTCACAGTCTACTTATTTAAAACATTAAAAACATCCGGAGTATGAAAAAAATAATAATGTTTTTATTAGCAACGGTATGTGTAGGGGGAGTGTATGCACAAAGTTCATTTACGGCCAGTTACCCCATTTCATTTCCGATGGGCGATCTGAGTGATTATATTGGTCAAACCAGCTTTCGGGGTGTCACCATGGAATTTACCAAGAGACAGAAGAAAAATCTGGATATTGGTTTAGAATTTAGTTGGCACACTTTCTATGAGCGCCAGGATAAAAAAGTATATACTGAAGGCACCGCATCTGTTTCAGGTATTCAGTACCGGTACACGAACACAATGCCTCTTTTGGCAGGTGTGAAATACTATAAGGAAACAGATGGTAATTTTATGCCATATGCAGGTCTGGGACTTGGTACGCTATATGTAAACCGTTCTACTGATTTGGGAATGTATCGGTTAACCACAGAAACCTGGCAGTTTGCACTTCGTCCTGAACTGGGGGTAACTTTTAAAGCGGGACCCGGAGTGTCAGGAGTATTAGGAGTGAAATATTATGCGGGATTCGGAACTGATGACCTGGATGGACAATCTTATATCAGTGTCAACCTGGGTTTAATGTTTAGTAATTTCTGACAATAGATCGGTTTTTCTTCCACAAGTAATGTAAAAGGGAAAGTGAGATTTTGCATGGAATTTTAAAGTGGTTAGATCTTGCATGGAATTATAAGAAATAGTTTAGTAAAGACGGTACCTCGTAAATATTTATAAATATTGACAGATAGCAGGTCTATTTTTTTGTTTATAAGATTTGTCAATAATAATTTTATTACAGCATTTTCTTATAGCAGTTTTGGTCTCATGTTTTGGGGGTTAGCAGACCGGTGATCTCATCACCGGTCTTTTTAAACCTACATAAGAATCCGGAGAAGGGGGCCGGGTCGCAAACCAGCAGAAAGGGTTTAATAATTTTTTAAATATATCGGTTCGAAATAAGTACTTTATAAATAAACGATCCGATTTAATAAACGTATTGCGGTTTATACCGCGCTAAATGTCAGGAACAGACAGATAATGGCGAGTTAACAGACCAGGTATTTCCATACCTGGCCTTTTTTTTTCTGTAAGCAAACTCCTGGTTTTCGAGTTCCTTCGATAGATTAATACAAGTGGAACTGGCGCGAATAATAACTTACATGACTCCTGCATCGCCTAATAATTTTTTTACTTCCCTGGTCATGACGCTTTGCTTATAAATAAAAATTACATCAGATTGCTTATTTTGTTAGGCGTGGATATTAATTGAATGCTCCAAAAAGGTCTGTTATGAACTCACTAAAATTACTTATGTGAAATCATTACTGACTACACCATTTAAAATAATTGAATGTGGAGTATTATTTAAATTTTATAAACCATTTGCTATGATAGAGAATCGAAGAATTTTTATCTTATTTATTGTATCCTTATTCCTTTTTGCAAACAGTTATGCACAGGAAAAAGAAATACCTCCTGCGGCAGATAGAGCGGCAAAACTAACCGAATGGATGAAAACCAATTTACAATTGACTTCTGAGCAGGTTGCGCCGGTGCAGGAAATTAATTTGAAATATGCCGATAAAATGGATGATCTTAGGAAGAGTTCTCAGGGACATAGGGGAAAGATGCAAACACTAAAGAATGACAATAAAGCAAAAGATGCGGAGTTGAAAAAAATCCTCACGGCCGACCAATTCAAAACCTACCTGGCTAAAAAAGATGAAATCAAGAAGAAGTTTAAAGAAGAAATGAAAGAAAGAAAGCAGGCAGGATAAATTATTAAAATTTGTCTAATGAAAAAAATATTAAAAATTGTACAAACCACTCTTCTCGGTGGTATCTTCTTTCTGGTTCCGATAGTATTAATAAGTATAATTGTAGTAAGAGCATATGCTGTTATTCGAAAACTTACGGGGCCCTTACTAAAACCATTTGCAAATGCGCAGGAGGCTAGCGAGTTATTGCAGGATGTGGTTGGAGTTTTCCTCTTACTTCTTATTTGCTTATTGGCTGGCTTATTTGCGGGTACAAAAACCGCTAAGCGGATGATAACATATTTAGAGAAAGGTGTTTTGCAGTATATCCCCGGTTATATGCTGATAAAGAATATGGCAGAAAATTCCACGGGAATGGTGAGTCATGATGAAATGAAAGTAGCTCTTATAAGAACTGATGCCGGATGGCAATTAGCTTACGTAGTTGAAAAAATAAATGATTCTTTATTCGTGGTGTTTGCCCCCGATGCCCCCAGCGGTATGTCCGGTTCGGTAGTTTATGCAGAAATAGAGCATATAAGATTCCTTGAGATCACACCGAAAGAAGCGAGACGAACTATTCAAAAATTGGGGATAGGCTCTACCGAATTACTAAAGGATAAATTGCCGGCGCTTTGAAGGATACAATAATAATAACAGCATGCGCAGAATTATTCATGCGAACGACTTAATATATAAAAAAATAAACCTCCTTTTATGAAACGATTTGTGGTGAGCGTGATCTTCGTGATATCTACGGTAGGAATAACCCATGCGCAAAAAACTATCCGGCTTAATGGTTACGGTAGTTATGTGTTTAACGATAATGTGGGTGCCTATTTTGATCAATCGAATTACTACGATGGTATGATCAAAGGTGGCTTCCAATGGGGAGTAGGCGTGGAGTATGAAGTGGTGCCAGCTTATGGAGTAGAATTGCTATACATTCGTCAGGATACGAAGGCGCCGATGGATTATTATTCATCCGGCGATAAACATACTGATTTTGATCTGGCGATCAATTACATTATGTTCACGGGCAGCAGATACCTGAAGCCTGAATCCAGGGTAGTTCCTTATGCAGGTGCTTTATTTGGAGCCGCTATTTTCAACCTGGAAAATCCAGACAATAATAGTGAGAGGGGTACAAGAACAACATTTGCCTGGGGCCTGAAGGGCGGTGTCCTTTTTAAAACGGATTCCAGGCTGAGTATTAAGCTACAGGCTACATTGTTATCAGCCATACAATCAGTAGGAGGTGGATATTATTTCGATGCCGGTGCGGGGGTTACTACGTATTCTTCTATTTTTCAATTTGGATTTACGGGCGGATTAGCATGTAGGATTTGGTCCGCTAAAACCAAAACTAACGCACCTAAATAATCAACCAGTTATTTGATGGTTTTTATATTCAAGTAATGTTCGCGTTGTTTTTTATCAAGATGTTCAATCGCGTAACGCAAGGCAGTACGGGGCATCGTAGCGGCATGTTTATCCAAAAAATTTAAAAGCATTTGTTTATCTCCCTTTCCCGCTTGTCGAATCCATCCTCCCACGGCTTTATGTATTAGATCTTCTTTATCATTTATAAGAAGTTCGCCGATCCGGAAGGTATCGGACCGATCCCGGTGTTTAAGGAAATAGGCTGTACTAACAATCGCGGTGCGCCGTTCCCATATATTTTTTGAACGGGCCAGCTTGTAAAGAATATCACGAGGTTTATCGAATAGATATGCGCCGATAACATAAATAGCCGATCTGTCAACAAGGTCCCAGTTATTGATCCGATCATGTCGTTTAATATAGAGATCAAATAATTCTTTCTTTCTGCTTTCGCTGGTTTTTTTACTTCTTGCCTGGAAATCCATAACACTTACCGCGCCTGCCCTGGCCTCATGAATGGGGCTTTCGAGCAATTTTTCAATCTCAGCCGGAGGCATTTCTATAAACTCTTTTGCAAGTGCGAAGACTTGTCCCATTCTTACGCCAATAAATTTATCTCCTTCACCATATTGACCGTCACCTGATTTAAAATAACCTTGAATTTTTTTAAGTTCATCCGGTGAGGTAAGGGTCTTCAGCGCGTCAACAAATTGCTTCGCTGTAACGCCTTTTGTAGGTACAGCAACTTTTTCGTTTACTGAACCTTTAGCAGGTTTATTAGCTAGTGTCTTTGTCTTTGTTTTTTTTGTCATACTTCTAAAGAAAACAGGTTCGGATTAGTAAGCGCAGATAAAAAAGGAAGCGTGTAAACCTGTTTGACCAAAATTAGTAAATGCTCAATTCCGGCAATGCAGATTCACAATTTTACTACGAACCCAGATAATCTGATTACAAACGCCAGTCAGATAAAGTGAATCACCTGTTTTCATGGACGAAAGAAGCTCATTACCTTTACTACTATTCCGCAGTTATGAAATTAATATTAACCGGTGGGTTTCTCGGAAGTGGCAAAACAACCGCCATTAACAATGCTTGTGCACAACTTATTAAAGAAAATAGAAAGGTGGCGGTAATTACCAACGACCAGGGGGAACAGCAGGTTGATAGCGCCTATATAAATAGTTGTGGTATTCCTTTACGCGAAGTTGCGAATAGTTGTTTTTGCTGTAATTACACATTGTTGGATAATCATATCCAAACCCTATTCGAGGAGGAGCAACCTGAACTGATTTTCGCTGAATCGGTGGGTTCCTGTACGGACCTGGTATCCACTGTCGCAAAACCATTCGCACAGTACAGACCAAACTATGATGTGGTGATATCTGTATTTGCGGATGCTTCCCTGCTACTTCGGTTACTGGAAGGCAAGCTTAGTTTTATTAAAGAGAGTATCCGTTATATTTTTAAAAAACAACTGGAAGAAGCGGATGTACTGGTGTTGAATAAAGTAGATCTTATCACGCAGGAAGAACAGGCGTTTATTGATAGTATTATTTATAATGAATATCCGGGAAAAATTATTTTGCATCAGAATTCTTTACGGGAAGCTGATATTAAAAAATGGTTACACACAATGATGCAATTCAAAACGACCGGTTCCCGCAAGTCATTGGATATAGATTATGATTTGTATGGAGAAGGAGAAGCGCACCTGGCCTGGCTCGATAAAAAAATTTCTATCCATAGCTACCATCACAATGCGATTCAAATTGCAGAACGGATAGCCAGGGATATTCATGCTGCAATCCTGCAACATCAATTAACAATCGGCCACCTTAAATATTTCATGGAATCTAGAAAATGGCAGAAGAAACTGAGTGCTACGATGACCAATAATGATTTCAACTCGTTGACTACTGAAGAGCCTTCTGACTATTGTAATATGCTCATTAATGCGAGAGTTCAAACAGAACCTTCCCTTTTACGGGAACTAGTGTATGGGGTTATTCAAAAGATAATGAATGAGTTTTCCTGTAAGATCATCATCGAAAACTCATCTTCCTTCATACCGGGTTATCCCCGGCCCACGCATCGTTTTGTTGAATAGAATAAATATTCTTATTTAGGACAATGTTGTTTTTTTGCCGGATACTATTACCTGCTCCACTACTATCTTTCCATAATAAATTTTCAACGATGGCTTACCCAGTTTAAGCGTGACAGTACCAAAACCCGTTGCAGTTGAAAGGAAGGAAGTAAAATCACCTACTCTCGAATCTATAAACAATGTTTTGTCAACTGCATCGTAGCGAATTCCAGTCAGTCCCTCCAGATAACCATAACTTGATAAAGCACGAGCGTACCAATGTCCGCACTCGTATTCGTTGAATGGATTGCGGATACGACCATTGTAACGGTTACGGGAAGTACGCAATACATGAAGTCCTTCCTTCACCTGGCCCATCAGCATAAGGTGCGCGGCTGCCTGGTGCTCAATACCCGTCCATACTTCATCGCTGTAAACAAAAGGCAGGGATAGTTTTCCTCCTTTTGGCCACGAACATAATAGTAAACCACCTTCTTCTCCTAATGCAAACGAAGGACGTTGCGGATTGGCATGATCGCTCAGGTTTTCTTTTAAATTATATTTATAAACAGCGGCCAAATGACTTTTAATTTTTGAAGAGGATACCGGATCCTTTAATCCACACATGCGTGCGATCCATGCACCCAATACACCATCGGACAAGCATCCTTTTCCATATTGGTATTTTGGACCTTCTTTCTGTAACAGGTCCTTCGCTTCCTGCGAATATTCGCCACCGAATGATTTGACAGTGGCCGGATCTTTTGCATTCAACCCGGTAGTCTGAATTTTCTGAAAGAAATATTCTCCATCATACAATTCCGCTTCCATAAATTTTCTGCCCTTTTCGGCTAGTGATACATAAAGACTCACCTCTTTACCAAGAAATTTTCCCATGGCACTTATAGCATCTAATGCCCCAAGGTAAAAACTGGCATGCATCCCATTGGGTCCCCAAAATTCTATATCGTAGGTGTTATGATGCGGTTCTTCAATGGTTCCGATATGGCGGGGATCCCAGGTTCGGATACAATAATCCATACTTGTTTTAACCATCGGATACATTTTTCTCATCCATTCGTTATCCCCACTGATTCGCCATTCGCGGTACACTTTCATCATTCCGCCTAGTTGTCCATCCGCCGCTGCGTGAAAATTATGTTCAGCCGCTTTGATCGGTAAGTTGGATCGGAAGTTCTGATGACCTTCTTCATTTTGACTTTCGCAAAACTCCGTTGCCCGTAAACTTCTTTCCAGGGCAGGAAACAGGTGAGGAATAGCCTGTGCATAGTTCCATACATGTGTACAACTTCCATGGCAACAACCCCAGGCATCCCCGCATCCTTCAAAACTCCACAACCTACCATCATACTGACGTTGTACAGTAGGTGATTTAAGTATGCTAAGGTTTGATGCTACCACTTCTATTACTTCGGGGGGAAGTGTGCTGGCATAAAATGCATCTTTGAATAAACTGGATTTCTTATACAGATCCGCGTATTGTTGTTGCCAATAGCTGATCACTTCCGTTATGTTTGCAAATCGACTGCTGTACCAGGGTTTATAAAATGGTCCATCAAAATTTTTATCGTTTAGGTCAAGTCCCAATTCATCGGGCGAATTGCAACAGCCATTTTGCGGATCACAATTCTCTTTACGAATACCCATGTTTCCATGCTTCTGATCCGAGTCGGGCACATACCAGGCCATTTGTACACGAATTGTTTTAACGGCACGAGGAGCCAATTTAAAAGGAACATAAAGAGATGCACCGGGGGCACCTTCTTTTACCGGATCCACTTCTTTTAGCGTAGCTTCTTTTATGGAGTTCCAGGCCATCGTTGCTGGATCAAACCAACCGCCACGGAACCAGCAGTGATCAACTTTAGTAGCAGCATCGTCGGTGAATATGGCAAACGAAGCTTTCAGGAATGTTTTTTCTTTGGAGCCTTGTTCGTTCAAAATAAATCCATTGGTAGTTGAAGAGATCGAATTAACCCCGCCCTCAACTTTCATAAAGTTTTTCGAATTGAAAGAGAACACCGCATCAATGGTTGCAGTACCGGTATTGGTGAATTTATATTCAAAGGCGCCTACCGGTAGACTGGAATTATCTTCATCCGTTGGGATGAATGGGCTCCAGCCGGTTATTCTAACTTTCAATGGAAGGTCATTATCGCTTAGATCCAGGATTCCAAATGGAAACTTTGCCAGGAACGAGGCGTTATGAAAATGTGGTAGACCCGTTGTGGCACCACCCAAACCATTACCTGCATCACGCTGACCAAATTTTTTCCAATCGGGTACCGGGCCTTCCAGCAGTTTAGCGCCATTCTTTATTCCTTTAATTGCGATGGCCGCGAAAATACCCGGTTCATTAAAAATATCCGGACGGTTTCGAACCGACATATGAGAAATAGCGCCCGTGCCTTCCATACAAAACATACCTGCGCCGATGCCACCGATAGGGAAAGCAACACGATTGAGAAATTCACCCGTATAGGGCCCGTTATAATTTCTTTTTTCTGTGGCAGCAAAATTTTCATCCCTTATGTCTCTTTCTTTTGTTGAGGATGATTCGAATAAGGAAGTGGGCATAATGCCTGCAGTTAATCCACCTACACCAAGGTTTTTGATGAATTTGCGGCGGTCAGGTTTGTTACTCATTTATTGCGTTTATATAATATTATCAACCTAAGGCATGTAAAATATAAATTCAAAAAACATGTTATTCCATACCGGAGAGCAGCGGTATCATTTCCTTTTCTAAAAGTAGGTTTTATTTTAAATCCTTGTTGTCCTACTCATCCATTTCAGCAGATGGTCATATCTTTCGCAGAGCGGATTATAAAAATAATGCTGGATTTAACTGGTGTATAACGTACCTTTTATAACACACATAATTTTAATTATATGAATACAGGGCTGATTCCGAATCTCCATTCTAAACAATTAAGTATTGAAGAACGGATCGCAGCGGGGAAGGCGCTAAGAAAAAAATTTCCGCATAAAAGTCAAGCCATTTACAAACCCGCTGCAAATCGCGCTGACCCGGTTTCAATTCTGGAAGAACAAAATAAAACGCGCATCCCGGAACTGGTTCCAATACGATATGCCAGAATGCTTGCCTCGCCTTTCGCTTTTCTTCGCGGCGCGGCAGCCATCATGACAGCCGACTTAGCAGTTAGTGGTGAAACAACAGGCATTCATGTACAAACTTGCGGGGATATGCATGTGTCGAACTTTGGGTTATTCGCATCTGCTGAAAGGAACCTGGTATTTGGTATCAACGATTTTGATGAAACACTTCCGGGTCCATGGGAATGGGATTTGAAAAGGTTGGTAACAAGTATTGTTTGCAGCGGACGATTTTTAGGTGCTGATAAGCGGATTTGTGAAGAGGCCGTTCGGGCAGCCGTTAAGTCGTATAAAAAAAGAATGAAACAATATGCGTACATGGGGAACATGCAGTTGTGGTATTCTACTATCGACGAAAAGGAAATTTTGAAAACATTACCAACTGCCCAACAGAAAGTAATGAAAAAAATTACCAGTAAGGCACGTACCCGAACCCATATGCAGGTTCTCGATAAACTAACTTCTCTTGTTGACCAGAAACACCGGTTTCGCGATGATCCACCATTTATTATTCATGAAACCCATACAAAAACAGGTCGACCGATAGAGGAGGCCTTGGCTTCATTACTTCAATCTTATTCGCTTTCAATTAGTGACGACCGTAAAAAGTTGTTGGCCCATTACCGGATTACGGATGTTGTTAGAAAAGTAGTGGGGGTGGGCAGTGTCGGCAAACGGTACTGGATTATTTATCTTACAGGAAACACTATAGAAGATCCTTTATTTCTGCAAGTGAAAGAAGCGCAGCCATCCGTATTAGAGCCATTTCTTGGCAAATCGGTATATGCAAATTCGGGAGAACGAATAGTGCATGGTCAGAAATTGATACAAGGTGCTCCCGATATTTTCCTGGGATGGGGTGAGTTGGATGGAACACAATTTTTTATTCGCCAGTTGCGCGATATGAAGGGGGGCGTTGAATTTGATCCGGACAAAGTGAATTATGAAAATATTCCCGCCTATTGTTCAATGTGTGCATGGGCGCTGGCGCTGGCACATGCAAAATCGGGTGATGCCGCCATGATTTCAGGTTATCTTGGAAAAACTGAGGAACTGGATGACGCTATGGTAAGTTTTGCATTCGCCTATGCCGATCAAACAGAAAAAGATTACGAAGCTCTTTTGGCCGCTAAAAAAAGTGGGCGAATAAAAGTTGCTCCGGAAATCGAAGGAGCATAAGATTTGCTGGTTTTTTCCCGGGTTATATTGAAGGAATTTGGTGCGTAGGCGTTTTCAATTTCTTATTCGGGGAAACCGATAATAACTAATATTAACCAGATGTATTTTCTATTTGGTTCGGGTGGCGTATTATCCTTAATTTCAAGGAAAATTATTCAGAACTTTTTTCGGACTCCCGTTATTAAGTTTCCTGACTCAAATGATTTGTTCACATAATAAAAATTAAGCATGAAAAAATTAATTCCAGTCTTCTTTCTCAGCATTGTATTGATTTCTTGTGGTCCTTCTACAAAAATTGTAAAAAGCTGGAGGGAGCCTGCCTCTACAGTATCGACGACTGCCGATAATAAAACTCTCACAATTGCCCTGGTGAAAGATGAAACTTCACGACGAGTAATAGAAGACCTGTTGGTTAAACGTTTAAACGGTAAAGCGGTAGCTTCCTATACTCTTTTGTCTTCGGAGGCTCTTCAACAAGCCAGTGAAGATGTACTAAACCAAAAAATAGCAGAGGGTAAGTTTACGCACATATTACTCATGCGTTTGGCGGATGTTGAAAAGGAAACCTCTTATGTGCCTGGCACTACCACGGGTTATTATGGTGGTTACGGAAGGTACTACGGATATGGCGCAGGCATGTATTCTTCGCCCGGTTATTATACTACCGACAAAAATTATTTTGTAGAATCCATGGTGTATTCTGTTAACCCCAATAAATTGCTTTGGTCTGGAACTACCAAAACAGTGAATCCATCCAAGATGGAGAAAACCGTAAATGAAATCGCAGATGTGGTTTCTGAACGAATGAAAAAAGATGGATTTCTCTTAAGTAAGTAAGAAATTAAGGTCATTAATTTGTTTTCGTTGGCTTATTAATCCAAACCATTTTCATTTGGATTAATAAGCCAATGTTTTCAAGGAACTCCCTCACTATCTATAAGTACAATGAACTTAAAAAAACGATTAGAAATATTTCTTTCGATTGTTATAGCTGTGTTTAGCTTCAGTTGTAATCAGGAAGAAAAAAATAAAGAAACTATTGAACCCGGCAATACAACCAGCGAGTCAGAGATGGGAAAACCGAGGATATTTATTGATAGTTCCCTTGTGGTTGGTGATTGGATTCGGACAGACGCTCCTTACGAGATCAAAATCTCGGAGTTATCAGCTAATGGAGCACTGAAAGTTGGTTATTTTAATCCAAGATCTATTAATGTAGGTAAAGCATCATGGTCCCCGGCAAATGGGGCCATTAATATCTATATTGAACTACGAGATGTAAATTATCCCGGATCAAATTATAATTTAACCTATTTCGCGGGAAACGATACACTGGTGGGTAAGTATTTCCAGGCCGTGGAAGGCGTTACTTATGATGTAGGTTTCTCAAGAAAAAAATAAAACAAACAATCAAACAAAGGTTCTTACTCCCGAGGCATTATATTCCAGGCGAAACTCTTTTGGCGTACAATCTTTTTTCTTTTTGAAGATGCGGTTGAAATTCGACATATTATTAAATCCACAGCGATAAGCAACCTCTCCGATACTATGAGTGGTTTCAATCAGCATTCGCGAAGCATGGCCAAGCCGGATATCATTTAGCGTATCTACAAATGTTTTGCCGGTCCTGGCTTTAAAAAAACGGCTGAATGCTACTTCTGTCATTGATGCTAATTTTGAAGCTTCGGAGAGCGATAATTTTTTCTCAAAATTTTTATTAAGATGGTTCATTACGTTTTCAATGCGGCGGCTGTTATATGAAGAGCTTTCGGGATTTTGAAAAGCCATATCGGATAAGGTTCTCATATCCCTAGAAGTTGACAAGTCGTGCAAGATGGATAATAATTCGAGTACTGAATCAAAGCCATGTTTTTGAGTGAGTCCAATTAATCGTGGGGTGATAGCCTGTATGGTTTTTTTTGAAAATAAAATACCCCTCATGGATTGCTGGAACATATTCCGGATCAGGCTCATTTGATTTCGTAGCAGAAACTTATCATCCAATAAATTCCGGTGGAATTGAATGGTAATCTCTTTAATCTCCTTGCTTTTGCATTTATGATTGAACCAGCCATGTTGCAGGTTGGGACCCACCAATACCAATTCCAGTTCTCCAATTTCTTCCATATGATCCCCAATCACTCTTTTAGCCGACGCTGCATGCTGAATGAAGTTTAATTCAAACTCTTCGTGGTAATGCAGGGGAAAATCAAAATCCGATTTTATTCTGTTGTGAATCGTAAAGCAATCGCTCTGTGTAAGCGGAGTAATTTCGTGCAGTAGTTTTTCTTTCATTGGCTAAAAATCAGTTGAAGCGCATTAAATATACATAAACCCGCTAATAAAATACCAATCAACTACCTCTTGCTGCGAATCCCTAAATGCCACGTTACTACTAGGTTTTAGCGGTTAATTGATCAAGGGTAATCTAAAATCTGAACAAAAAAATATATCCATTAGCTAAAAAAGCATCAAAAATAAACAGGTTTTTAACTATAAATTTGAATCAAATAAGCTGCTATATGAGAAAATGCGGAATTCTGCAGTTGTCGCTACTGCTGCTATGTGCATTATTTTCCTCCTATTCCTTTGCACAGGGAAGAATAATATCAGGAACCGTTACAGATGATAAGCAAGCTCCACTCATTGGCGCTACTATCACTGTAAAAGGAACAAAACAGTCAACTACCACGGATGCCTCCGGGAAGTTTTCCATTGAATTACCTCAGAACAAAAAAGCGCTGGTTGTTTCCTATGTAGGAATGCAAACAGGAGAAATCGCAATCGGAACAGGCGATGTTGTGATGGTAACTCTAACACCATTAACTGGTGCATTATCGGATGTGGTGGTAATTGGATACGGAAAAGCCCGTCGCGCTAACCTTACCGGCGCGCAAACTTCATTGTCATCGAAGGAGCTTGAGAGAACAGTCAATACCACTATCGAACAAGCAATTCAGGGTAAGGCCGCAGGTGTTTATGTAACGCAGAACACCGGCCAACCCGGAGGTGGTATTTCGGTAAATATCCGCGGAGTAAGTTCCATTAACGGAAATACACAACCATTATATGTAATTGATGGAGTTCAGCAACAAGGAGCTGAGGTTAATTTCGGAGCCCAAAGTTCTACAAATAACCTGGCCGGTCTTAACCCCGCCGATATCGATGATATCCAGATTCTGCAAGGACCTTCCGCAACTGCGATTTATGGTTCACGTGCCACAAATGGCGTTGTTATTATCACTACCAAGCGTGGTAAAACGGGAGAAGTAAAGTTAAATTATGGCTATCAATATAGCATTCAAACACCTCCAGAACACCTGAAGGTTATGAATTTGCCACAGTATGCGCAAATGGTGAAGGAATTTCATGCCATAGCCGGAGGCACTACCCCTGAAGAATTTCTGGATCCTTCTTTATTAGGACCGGGAACAGATTGGCAGGGAGAATTGTTTAATGCTGCCCCGATGAATAAACACCAGTTGAGTTTAAGTGGCGGCACGGGCGGTACCACCTATTATATGTCGGGAGAATACCTGGATCAGAAAGGGGTGGCAGAAGGTTCCGGATTTAAAAGATACGGTTTCCGTTTGAATCTGGATAATAAACCCAGGGAGTGGGTAACGTTTGGGGCTAACCTGAGTTATAATTATACGAAGGAATCACTTACCACCAGCCAGGAAAACATTATTTCTAATGCGTTGCAGTTAACTCCGCAGATACCAGTAAAAAATTTAAATGGAACCTGGGGTGGTGGAGATGAAACCAACGGAGCCAATCAGTTTGCGCCTGTTAATCCGATAGCTATTGCGAGCATGACCACAAATAGCAATATCCGCAGGCAATTTTTGGGAGGATTAAATCTGGGCCTGAACCTTGCGAAAGGTCTCACATTCCGGACCAGTTTCAATACAAGTCTTGGTAACGGTAGCTCTACCTACTATGTTCCTACCTATGCAATCGGCTGGGCGATCAATGCCACTGCTTCATTGGAAAGTGGTGCAAACCAGGGAAATTATTGGAACTGGAACCAATTATTTGAATATAATAAGGAAATAAACGACCATAATTTTAGCGTGATGGCGAGCCACGAAGCACAGGAATCGAAATGGAAAAATGTATATGGTCGCCGAACAGGATTTCTAACTAATGATGTGTTGGATCTGAATGCAGGGGATCCAACTACTGCCAGCAACTCGGGTGGATCTGGCCAGTGGGCCATGGAGTCTTACCTTGGTAGAGTGAATTATAATTATGATAACCGTTATATAGTTACCGGAACAGTTCGTTGGGATGGTTCGTCAAATTTTGGTTCTGAAAGAAAATGGGGTTTCTTCCCTTCTGTATCGGCAGCATGGAGAATAAATAATGAAAAATTCTTCAATATTGGTTTCATCAGTGATCTAAAACTTCGCGTTGAAACCGGGTTAACGGGTAACCAGGGTAGCGGGGCCGCAATTTATTCTCCGTTGAGTACAGGAGCAACACAATGGGGCACCGGCTTTTTACCTGCCGTTTATCCTAATCCAATTTCCCAATGGGAAGAAACCAGGACCGATAATATTGGTCTGAATATCGGCTTCTTTAATAACAGGCTTACACTCGAAGCGGATTATTATATAAAGAATACCTCCAACCTTATTATGCCATTAAGCTTGCCAGGCTATATGGGTACTACAGGAACGGGTGCAGTAGGCGCTCCTTCTGTAAATGCCGGATCGTTGGAGACAAAAGGATGGGGTGTAACGATTAACAGCGTTAATATTACCAATTCAGATTTTAAATGGGAGTCAAGCTTAAATATGTCTGGCTTCAAAACAGAAATTCTCGGACTTAATAATGATAATGGATTCTTTGAACGTGTATCCTGGTGGTTGAATAACTGGACCCAGCGCTCTGCCGTTGGTTCTGCACCATGGTTGTTCAGGGGTTATGTACAGGAAGGGCTTTTTCAGACGCTCGATGAAATTCAAAAAAGCCCAGTTCCTGTCGATAACACAGGAAACCGATTACCGATCAATCAACAAAACGGTCTATGGGTAGGTGATGTTAAACTTAAAGACGTAGATGGTGACGGAAAAATTACTGCAGGTGATCTGACTACAATTGGAAATCCATGGCCAAAATTGTTCGGCGGGTTTACTAATACCTTTACTTATAAGGGAATTGAACTTAGTGTGCTGATCACTGGTACATATGGTAATGATATTTACAACTATATTGCCCGTGCTAATTCAAACCCTAATAATATCAACCTCAGCCGTAACTTATTGATAGGTGCGATGGATTATGCAAAGCCAACCGTTGATAATGCCGGACTACCCATTTTAGCGAACCCCGGTACTAAAGTTCCGAGAATATCATATGGACCAAATGGAAATTATGAACGTATTACCGATGTGTGGGTACAGGATGGATCTTATCTACGTTTGAAAAATGTTTCTATATCGTATAGTGTTCCTAATAAACTGTTAGCCAAAACCAAAGTAATAAGAGGCATAAGAGCCACTTTTAGCGGACAGAATCTTGCCACGCTAACGGAGTATAAAGGATATGATCCGGAAGTGGGAGCTTATGTAGGAAGAGATGCCAGTAGCAATAACCAGGCAATCGGTCTCGACTACGGTAGATACCCATTGACCCCCATGTATACATTTGCGATAAATGTGAACTTTTAAACTTACCTAAGATGAAGAAGATACAAACAATAAAATATTTAATGTTGTTGGCTTTGCCTTCCTTGCTGATTGCAACGGGTTGTAAAAAGAGCTTTCTGGAAAGGCCACCGACAGATGCCATTGTGGATGCCAATTTTTACAAAACAGATGAGCAGGTGCTGGCTGCAACAGCCTTATTGTACAGTAAGGTTTGGTTCGATTATAATGATAAGGCAATGTACAACCTCGGTGATTTTCGCGCCGGCACAGCATTCTCCGCATGGAACGATCGGGGGAATGTATTGTTTAATACAACGGGTGATAATGTAGATAATGTAGCTGCATGGAGAGCCTTTTTTATCGTAGTGGGTCAATCGAATCTCGCTATAAATAATATTAATAAATATGCAGGGGCTGAAGTAACAGATAAGGTCAAAAAAATTGCGCTTGCCGAAGCAAGATTTATGCGGGCGCTGGCCTATCGTTTCCTGGTTATGAACTGGGGAGCTGTTCCAATCATTGAAAATAATATTGAGCAATTGAATGATACATCTATTGCCCGGAACACTGTTACAAGTGTGTGGAGGTTTATAACAAGGGAGATGCGTGCAGTTGCAGAGGACCTTCCATTAGTGCCCATTAAGCCCGGAAGAATCACGCGCTGGTCGGCAGAGGGTATGCTCGCACGTTTTTATCTCACAAGAGCTGGTGTAGAAAGCAATGGCGGTGCAAGAAAGCAACAGTTTCTGGACAGTGCCAAATACTATTCAGAAAGAGTTATTACATTAAGTGGCCGTTCATTGGTGCCAAAATATGAGGATCTGTTTAAATATCCTTATGATAACAATTCTGAATCTTTATTCGAACTCCAATGGGTATTTCAACCTGGATCATGGGGCGTTCAAAATAGTATGCCTGCATACCTGGCTTATAGCCCGGATATTGCGAATGGTGATGGATGGGGTGGAGATAAAGGAGCTACCTGGTGGATAATGCAAAAGTATAAAGGATTCGAACTTCAGCCTGATGGAACTTTAAAAGGCAGAACACTGGATCAGCGATTGAAAGCAACTTTTATGATCCCGGGTGCCTTTTATTCTGAAATAACACAGGTAACTGGTGGTGTTAAACAAAAACTGGTTTTCCCCTTTACAGGTACAGATCAGAATTTCCTTTCAATAAAAAAATATGTGATTGGCAAAGCGGAAGACGTAGGCGGCCAGGCGGCATCGCAGAATTATCCCAACGATACTTATATGCAGCGGTTGGCTGAAATGTATCTTATTTATGCTGAAGCGGTATTGGGTGATGCCGCATCTACCACTGATGCTAAGGCAATGGAATATGTCAATAAGGTTCATATGAGATCGGGATTACCCGTATTTGGTGGACCTCCCGATAATGACCTTCTAACATACGATGTGATCCTGAATGAAAGAATGGTTGAGTTTGCCATGGAAGGAATGGGATGGTACGATCTGGTAAGTCTTCATTATTTCAATCCATCAAAAGCGTATGCAATATTGAATGCACAGGATAGAGGATTGTTCTTTACCCGTCCGGATGTAATGCCGAATCCAACGTCATGGACCATTACCAAAACATCCTGGTTCACCGAACGTACGATCAATGCAAATGCCGGAAACTTTTTACTTCCGATTCCAAATGTGGAGATAAGCCAGGCACCGAACTTAGGGAAACCACCGGTAGATTATCCATAAATAAGAAAACAAACAAATTCTTTATAACTTATTACATAGTCAAATGAAAAAAACAAATAAAATAGTAGCAATACTTTTTATGATGCTGGCGGTAGCGGGAATTTATAATTCCTGTAGTAAAGACGATGATGACAGCGGAACACCGCGGGTACGATATGTGCGGATAACAAGACCCGAGTCATCTGATTCATTATTGGTAGGAGCTGGCCAGGGTCGCCTGATTGCTATTGTTGGCGATAATCTGCACAATGCCGTAGAAATCTGGTTTAACGACCAACAAGCACGATTAACGCCAACCTATATCACCAGCACATCTATTCTGGTATCTGTTCCTTCACCTATTCCGCTCAACATTACGAATAAATTGAAGATCATCTTTAAAGATGGTTCGGAACTGTTGCACGATTTTGTAGTTGAAATCAGTGAGCCCTGGGTAAGTGGTATGGTCTGCGAATTTGTAAATACAGGTGAAGTTGCCACCATACGGGGGGATTTCTTTTATGAGCCACTCACGGTAACATTTACCGGTGGCGTAGTTGGACAATTGGTTACAGTTGACGATCAGCTACTCGAGGTAAGGATACCTGCAGGAGCGCAACCTGGTCCTATAACCGTAAAAACAAATTTCGGGGAAACGAAATCGGATTTCTGGTTCAGGGACAATAGAAATATTTTCATCAGCAGCGATCCGTTTACCGGATGGTGGAACGCCAGTTATGTTGTAAGTGCGCCTGGTGCGAGTGATCCTCCATTGATCAATGGTAATTATATCCGGTTTAAAAAACCAATTGGTGCCTGGAGCTGGAATGAATTAGCTGGTGGACCCGCTTCCGCCATGGGTGATATCAGCAAGAATGTACCCGACGCGGCTATCATTAAGCCAGAAGATTATTACCTGAAATTTGAGGTGAATACAGTGAAGCCTTATACCTCCAATTTGTTAAAAATAAATGTAGCCCTGAATGCGGAGGATAATGATGCGTACAAATGGAACCCTCCTTATGATACAAAGGGTAAATGGCAGACCGTAGCGATTTCATTTAATGAAGTAACATCAAGCTATAAAGTAAAACCAACTGTTAACCCGAACGGTTACTGGTGCCGATTGCTTTTCCACGGTCCTGGTGATCTAGATGCGGATATCAGCTTTGATAATTTCAGGGTGGTTCCAAAAGTTAATAAATAAACATTAGTAAAGTTCATAATCAGCAATAATGATTAAACTATCTTCTACCCGACTGCTTGTATTGATTTGCTTTTGCATCTCAATCGCTACATTTCTCTCTTGCGAAAAAGAGGAGGGACCCGGTTCCGATACTATAGAGTTGCTCAGCTTTGGTCCAACCGGATCAAATCACGGAGATACCCTGCAGATAATCGGGAATAATCTGCAATGGGTTAATGCCGTTGAATTAACCGGGGCCACCGTTAACAAAGCGGATTTTAAACAACACTCATCGGAACTTATCCTGCTTATAATTCCTGCATCTACCGAGAAGGGTAAAATCACTTTAAAAACAGATGCGGGAGATATCGTTTCCAAAACCGAGTTGAATTTGGGAGTAACTATTAAGATAAACACGATGACGTTGCAGGCACGTCCGGGAGAAAACATTACTATTACGGGTGACTATCTCAACTGGGTGAATAGTATCACCTTCAATGTGGACAAAACGACGTCGACATTTGTAACTAAGACAATTAACCAATTGGTGGTAACGGTGCCGCTGGATGCGCAAACTGGACCTCTTATTATTTCTTATATGGGTACTGATTCAATGAAGGTAGAAACTAAGGATACCCTGAAAGTTACACTGCCTTTGATAACGGGTTTTGCACCTAACCCGGTCAAACATCAGACGGACCTTACCATAACTGGTACAAATCTCGACCTCGCTAAAAAATTATTATTTACAAATGTCTCTACTCCGGTAACAACATTTGTAAGTCAGTCTGCAACGCAGATTGTAGTAAAAGTTCCGGCAGCGGCAAAAACAGGTAAGGTAACTACGGAAGCTGCTTCGGGAGTTAAAGCGGCATCGGGCACTGATTTAACGGTATTATTGCCAGCAGTTACTACATTAGCCCCTAACCCTATTGATCCATTGGCCGATCTTACTATTACAGGTACCAATCTTGATTTAGTCACAGGTGTATCGTTCACAGGAATAGTGGCCCCGGTTACCGCATTTGTTAGCCAGTCGGCAACGCAGTTGGTCGTAAAGGTTCCCAACGGAACATTAAAAGGAAAAGTCACATTGTCGGTACTTAACTCAACGCTAACTGTTGAATCGACCCAAACATTGGATATAAACGGAGGATTACCCCCATTAGCCGATTTCCCGCATGCTATTTATACGGATGGTTTGCAGAATGGATTTCAGAACTGGTCGTGGGCCGGTAATGATTTTAACAGTACACAAATTGTTCGTCAGGGTAGTACCTCAATCAAAGCAACCTATGGTACGGGCGGTTATGAAGGAATCACTTTCCACAATGATGCGGGCCCAGCTACAGATAGCTATACCAAACTGGAGTTTTCAATATTTGGAACACCAGGAACTGGTGGTAAGCAAATGAATGTAGTTATTAACGGCGGCTGGAGTAGTCCTCCACAGGTAACTATTGTGGAGGGTGCATGGACCACTTATAGTTTGAATATAAGTTCATTGCCCAGCCCCAATCCGTTGAAGGAGATCGTTCTTCAATCGGCGGGATGGAGCGGTGTGGTTCATATTGATCATGTGGGATTGAGGTGATAGGACGAATGGTTAAAGAACTTAAATCAATAATATTTCAATAGCTCTGACCAGGAAAATAAAAAGCTAACAAACCAACCCCCAAAGCCCCGGTTCATTCTGATTACTATCCGGAATTTGAATCGGGGTTTTTATACTCTTTTAACATAGAATTCAAGAATGAATTAATAATATGTTTACAACAATTTTTACTTATCTCAAGATGAAAAATAAATTAATCCGGGTGAATAGGGTATTTCAAGTAAGCAGTTTGTTTTTGATATTGACAGTATTTGTCATTTCATGCAGTAAAGGAGTAGATGATCCGGTCGATCCGGGTGGTGGAGGGGGAGGAGGCGGAAACGCAAATCCTGTGGATCCACCTGTAGAAAATACCATCGGCTTCTTTCTCGACAATTGGGCTCCTAAGACCTTTACTATTCCTTCTTATAATGATATAGCGAAACCGGGTTCCAATGGTTCGGTATTTGTTACGATCGATGCATCCAAGATCATTACTAAAGTGCCCTCTTCTATTTATGGTAACAATGCCAATCTCTGGATGACACAATTGGTTACGGAAGCGCCGTTGATAAATCATCTTACGAATTTGAAACCAAATGTGATTCGTTTCCCGGGGGGAAGTATCAGTGATGTATTTTTCTGGAATGCATTAAACAATCAAAAACCAGCGGATGCTCCCGCTAATTTGGTAGATGCGAATGGGGTTTCTTCTCCCGCCGGATTTTGGTATGGGAAGAATGGCGATTCCTGGACGCTCTCTGTAGATAATTATTACAATATGTTGGTAACAACCGGCAACCAGGGTATGATCACCGTGAACTACGGCTATGCGAGATATGGTACCGGTACAAATCCGGTTGCGCAGGCAGCGCACCTTGCAGCCGACTGGGTTAGGTATGATAACGGTCGTACAAAATACTGGGAAATCGGAAATGAGTGTAACGGTGTATGGGAAGCAGGCTACCGCATCAATACGGCTGATAACAAAGATGGTCAGCCGCAAATTGTAACCGGTTCTTTATACGGGCAGCACGTAAAAGTTTTCATTGATTCAATGAAGAAAGCGGCACAGGAAATTGGTAAAACTATTTTTATCGGCGCTTATCTACTCGAAAAACAACCGGAAGGATGGCAAACGCCAACGGATCAAACCTGGAACAACGGGGTACTCAACCAGGTTTCCAATAAGCCGGATTATTATGTGATCCACAGTTACTATACTCCCTACCAAACCAATGCAACGGCGGATGTTATTCTGGCTACCGCCAGTGATGTTACTGCGGCTATGATGAGTTATACAAAATCAAGCATTACCAATACCGGCTCAACCGTTAAACCAATCGCGTTGAATGAATGGAACATTACCTCGCAGGGTTCTATGCAACAGGTATCTTTTATCAATGGTATTCATGCAACGATCCTTCTGGGTGAAAGTTTGAAAAACAAATATGGGATGACTGCACGTTGGGATCTTGCAAATGGTTGGAGCGGTGGCAACGATCACGGTATGTTTAATAATGGTGATGAGCCAGGCGTAGTTAAGTGGAACCCGCGTCCAGCTTTTTACTATATGTATTATTTCCAAAAAATGATGGGTGACCGAATGTTGGCTACATCTACTGTTGGTAATGTTATGGCATATGCATCTTCTTTTACTTCCGGCGAAAAGGGAGTAATCCTCGTGAATAAAACCAATACAGGTGAAACGGCATTGGTTAAATTGGACAGTGCAACCGCAGGAAGTCGTTACTACTGGTACACACTAACGGGTGGTACCGATAATGGTGATTTTTCCCGGAAGGTATTTGTAAATGGAATAGGTCCAACCGAACCGAGTGGGGGACCATCAACAGAATATGCCTCACTTAAAACAAATTCTGCATTAACCGCAGGTGGGATAAAAGTCAGTCTGCCGGCGCGATCGGTAGTTTATTTGGTGATAGATAAATAAGAAAAGACAACCAAGACTATCGGTAACAGTAAAGAGCAAACACGAAATTCTTCTTCAACTTCTGATCAATTACGTTATTTAAGAAGGGATATATACTTGTCTTAATGTTATCTTATTGCAATTCTGCTCCTGAGGGCGACATTTATATTACATTATTCCTGAGTCCTTTGGCAAGGAATTCTGTAATTGGGGATTCCGATACATCAATAAACCAAGTGATATTATTCACCCTAAAGATTGACTGCAGTCATACTAATAGTTTTCATAGGAGGGTACTTTTAGATCGGATTAGTTACAATTAACAATTACAGACCTACATGAAAGACGTTTTAGTTAATGATATAGTATTTTCCAGGGATGAGATTTTCAGGCAAGTAGACAAAATATTCACCAGTATTGACTTTAGCCGATCTGATATACTCAGGCGTTTTCTAACCTTTATTGTAGAAGAATCGCTCCAGGGACATTCCAATCAAATTAAAGAATATACAATTGCGGTAGAGGTAATGAAGAAGCGGGAAGGGTTTCAGCCGAAAGAAAATTGTATTGTGCGGATACATGCAGGTCGATTGAGAAGTGCATTGAATCGTTATTATGCTGAAGAAGGTATGCTGGACCCGCTGCGTATTTCAATTCCAGTAGGCAGTTACATACCTTTATTCCAGCTTAAAAATAATATGTTTCCGGTTATATCTAATGAGGAGAAACTACCAGCAGACAATTCGCTCATCATAGCTGTAATTCCCTCGAATCACCCTCAGGATTGCTCATTCGAAAATACACTTGCCAAAGGGTTGGGATTGCAAATCAGTTCAGCGTTAACGGAAGTCGACGGGTTTTCTGTGATTTCGTATCATATCGTAAGCCAACTATCCGGGAAAACATCAGATATAGGTAAGATTGCTGAAACGTTTCATGCTAAATATATCATCACAATCGATATTCAATCCCTGGATGATCGGGTCCGCATTTTTACCCAGTTAATCGATATGCCAACAACCAGACAGATTTGGAGCCAGGTATATGATCGGAATAACGTACGTAAAAATATGTTTCAATTGCAGGACGATATAATATCCCTGATTATACCAGAGATTAGAAAAGCATGTAAGTTGGGAAGGGTTGCCCCGAAACCGGGAAAAATGATAGCTATTGCTTAGCTCCAGGAATGTAGAAACGAGCAAGTATGCAGGATAAGAATTTAAAATGAGGAATAGCTTTCAGTTCGTTCAAATTTGGATTTAAATTTTCTCATAAGCAGTTAGTTTTGACGTGGGCCCCCGTTTCAACGGGGGCTTTTTATTGTGGTTTGTTTTGATTCTGGAAACGCTTGTTCCGGATTTTATTGGAGGAATAGAATAAAAGCAGTTAATACTTATTACAATGCATATATTTTTTCGTGAAGTGTAATATGAAAAAAAAGAGGCTGTCTCAAAAGAAACATTTGTGAATATTGCCGGGAAGACGGGAAAACGGAAAGTTTTGATTTCCAATTTATATCTTCTTACCGCCTTTCCGTCTTCCCGGCATATTTATTCTTTTGAGACAGCCTCTTTTTTTTGAGCGGTAATTCTCAATTAATGTATAAGGCTGGTAATTTACATTTTAACGAATCGGATAGATTTTGTTTTTCCATTACTGTAAATTTTAACTGCATATATTCCGCTTGGAAGTGTACTCATATTTACTTGTACCCGATTGTTCGCCCCCGCTGTGTAAACTCGTTTCACAACTACTCCAGTGACCGAAATAATTTCTATGGAGGAATTATTGTTATTTCTAAGATCGATATTGAGTACGTCGCGAACCGGATTCGGATAAATCCTCACATTTCCCGCTACTATTGCTTCTCTGGTAGTTAAATTATTAGGATTTGCATCGTCCTCTTCTTCCTCTTCCTGGAACGGACATTCTTCTGTCAGAAATGGATTGCTGGAAATATTCGTAAGTCCCGTATTTCGCCGGATCAGCTTAGCAATTGTCGTATTCTTGATTTGATTCCGGATATTATTGGGAAGAAAGGGGTCGCTGAGGTAAAAATAGTAGTCGCCATTGCGCAGGTTTTCGAATTGTGTTCTAAGGATTTCATGCAGTGTTCTTCCAACGGATGTCCCCGGTATATGATCTTCTGATAATACACCGATCCACAAATCAACATTATTGATATCGCCATTGTATAGGGTTCTCATTTTTTGAGCCGTTGAATCAACGCTTGTTATATCCGAGAATCTTCTGGCGGCCCTGCCGGTATAATATCTACGAACCGTATTATAGTCGGGAAGACCGTGATCCCTGCCACGCTGAATATTCAGGCTGCCTAAATCGATGCCGAACCGCACAGGATCACTAGGATTTCCAAATAGGAAATTTCTCAATACATCATTGATCTTGGTATCCGTTTGGTACTGATCATGAGTGGCAGCGCCTTTTAGAAAAGCATCAACTCCATAGGTTGGTACCAATTCCGGTGTCCAAAAAACCTCCACCAATTCGAATTCTCCCGGACCCACTTCCTCGCAATTATTATCAGCAATTACTACATCATCCGACACCATCGTATGACCCAGGCGATAGGCCGCTGTTGCAAATGTATTCATGATATCCGGCCTTACCTCATCGCGATATCCGGGATATTGATTTAGTTTAACTCCCAGGTTGGGCAAAAATTCCTGATAGGTAATCGCTTGAATCAAGGCGCCTACTTCTTTTCGGGCGGTTTGATAGATCAGTTCATCATTCCTCATTCCTTCGATGATTAGCCGGTTGCAAATTCTGTTGTGCTCCCGTACAAATATGGTATGAAGAGAAGTGAGCACGGGATTTTCAGCTGCACGATCATCTCCAGCCACAAATGTTTTGACTGTTCCATTATTATCGTTCTTCATACTTGGAGCGTTGGGATCAATTGTTCCGGAAAGCTCACCATTGATTGTATTATATGGCAATAGATTTCCTGTAGAGGTTTTCATTTTTCCTCCTCTTAATGTTCGGAGCCAAAGAGCTCTTTGAGCGTCTGAGCCATAAACTACTGAACCATCGATCCACGATGTATTCAGGTTTATTTGCTGTCGTAACGATCCTATCGCGTTGTTATTAGATCGAAATTCACTTCGGAAAAATGGAATCGCTTCGGTAAATATTACTTCATTTGCTGGTAATGGAATGGGAACGTATTCGATAGTGTCAGTAGGAGTCAGCGTCATTTCGTGATCTAAAAACTGTCCCCATTGGTATAGCAGGGTACTGATATTCCGGGTTGTAAATATCGTTACCGGCTCATCAACCAAAACATTCGATATTTTTCTTGGTGAAGGACGGGTAACACCGCCCATTGCATTTTGTGGATCGCTGGGTCCATAGGCAGCGGGCATTTCCCGGTACAGGATAATATCAGCTGCTCCCCAATTTGCAGTTTGCCTGTTACGGATATTATTGTTTCGTCCATCATAAGTCCGGAATCGTGCATGTCTGCCTTCTGAGCTTGAGAAAATATCTGCGGCACTGACCCTGGGTCTTGGTTGCTGGCTTAATAATCTTCCTTTGATGGCATTTTTTTGTTGTGCGAAGGCACTTGTCACAATACAAAGAAGAATGAAACAAGCGATAGCATTTAGAGTTGGTTTTCTGGACATAATCAAAGTTTTATTGTTATAAATACTTACTGCACACACGCCACCCCTGAACTTTTTACGTTGTTTTCCACTCATTATGAAACTAAAATGTGGCTATCGTAATAGATAGGAATTACAGAAGGCTCAGTTGAGTTTGAAAGCCTGAATAACTACGGTAAGAAAATTGA
Source organism: Chitinophagaceae bacterium (assembly GCA_965279015.1). GTDB lineage: Bacteria > Bacteroidota > Bacteroidia > Chitinophagales > Chitinophagaceae > Endoryza. Next base: position 4,641,143 of record OZ257130.1, on the reverse strand, counting down.
AAGTTTGAATATATAGGGGTAATTAACACGAGCCAGGTGTAACCAAACACAATAAAAAGTTGATGTCGTATAATTACTAATGAAATTGATAAATGTCAATATGGACGTTCTGGTAATTTGCGATTGGTGAAAATAATATCACATTTATTTCATCATCACCTGTAAATGTAGAAGATCAATTGGCATCAAAATAAAAACTTTGACCAACAACCCTTTTGTATTGATGAATAAGCGCATGACTTTTAGTCTACTAACTAAGTGCACCAGAGGTTTTCAACATATTACATTCTGGCTCTATGTTTGCGGCATTTAATAGATAATGTCTATTATTATCCATTCGATGCAATCATTGGCTCTGATTAGCAAACGAAATTAGATAATTATAGTGCCGGCAATCTAATTTACCCGTGAGATTATGGTATTAACGTGTATCGTAATAGACAAGAATGCATCCACTCTAAAACTACTTACCGGTTATATCGGGCAATATCCCGCCATTAACCTGAGTGAATGTTTTGATAACCTACCTTCCGCATTCCATTATTTACAACAGAACCATGTTGATATCGTTTTTATCGAACTGAGTATCGACGCGAATGCAGTAATTGATTTGGTGAGATCGATTCAGGATAAAGCAAAGGTGATTATTACGGTGGCATCCGAACAACTTCCAAAGGAGATTCTTGAATTGCATGTAGTTGATTTTCTAATAAAGCCATTTCAATTCGATCGCTTTGCCATAGCAGCCAATAAAGCTATTGATCAGCATAAGATGGAATCACAAAGCGGTGAAATAATTTATATCCGATCTTCTTACCAGCTTATAAAGGTTAATCTCAACGAAATTGAGTTTATTGAAAGTGTCGAGAATTATATAAAAATTCATCTCGCAAATGGGCAGTCGCTTATGTCACTAATACCTTTGAAAGTGATCATGGATAAGTTGCCACAAAATAAATTCATCCGGATACACCGGCGCTTTATCGTACCTGTTCATAAAATTAAATTAATTGCCAACCGGAAAATAAAAATGGATTCCATTGAATTACCTGTGGGGTTTAGGTATTTGATGAATCTGCGGAGCCTGATAAACAAATAATTTTGGTTTGAACGTATAAAAACAGCCGGGAATGAGAATCCCGGCTGTTTTCGATAACCACACTAACCAGAGCAATTTTTATTTATGGAACTTAAGTTTCTTTTCTACATTACGCGCTATTAACTTCCCTTGCTGTCTTCCTTTGTCACACGATAATGTGTAATGTATTCCCGCATACACTCTCGCTTTACCAATTTGTATTGACATATCTGCGAAGGAGCTATAGGTTTGCGGAGGCATACCCAAATAATCATACGCATGATTGGTGAATGAATAATGATTTCCAAGTAAACCAGTTAACACTTCTTCCGCTGCACCTGCACCGGTGGAATGACCCGAAGGATAATCGGGATGCGGTGGAGTTGGAAATAATGGGTTCCAGGCTGGATGGAGCAATACTTCGCGGATATACTTTATAGGTCTCATTACATTGTATTGATACTTGATTTGCCAGCAACCTATCCATGCATCCGCGCCTGCAATTCCGAATTTAGCATAAGCTATCGCGGCCCAATCCAATTTCGGATTTTCAAGTTGAAGCAGTTGGTACAGTATTGCTAAATAAGGTCCACCGCCTCCCTGGAAACCAGGGTTATCGCGGTAGTACAATGCAGTGGCTGTTTGTTCGGGTGTTAAGGTCTGCGAAACATCATAGACCTCTTTTACCATTTTATAAAAATCGGATGATGGTTCAGTTGAATAAGCGGGTGGTGGAGGCGGAGCTGTTCCATTTAGACTACCAGCTACAAACAAACGATGTAAACCGAGATAAGGTTGAACAGCCGGACCAAAACCTGGAGGAGTGGGTGCCCAGAGTCCATCACCCATTGGTGGCATATAAGGTGGACGGGCTTCGTAGGTACCATCTGTTTTGGACCAATCGAAAACGATCTGGGCAATGGATTTACCGAAATCCGATGAACGCAAAAAGGTTTCCGCGTTTACTTCTCCCTGGTAAATTGTATTCAATGCGTTTTCCAATGAATCAATGGATGCTTTCATTGCAACGGATGCGTTGGAATAGAGATTGCGGATGATGGACGCCATCGCTGCATTGGCTGAACTTGGCCAATGATAACTCTTTCCATGAGTAGTAGTTGGCAATGCGGGTAAGCCATTAAGTTGTCCGGAAAGTGTTTGAAACCCCGGCATACCAGGAACTACCGATTCATAGAGAGTCGTTCCTACATATCCCATATATCTTCCGTTCAATGTGGGTAATGGGGGAGCACTCTGTATGACCCTGAGTTGCATTTGTATCCATTTTTGAGCAACTTCGGAAGCATATCGCCCGGTATGGCCACCGTTACCGTTACCATTTTCGCCATGGTTGAACCAATCGATTTTTTGACAAGCTGAAAAGAAGAGGAGGGTGGCCAATAGGCCAACAATCTGTCGGAATGATTTTGTCATCGCAGTTAATTTTTAGTATTAGAAAATAAAATTTCCCAGATTAATACCAGTTTTACGGTACGCGCTATCCCCTACCACCATGGGATAATTAAATCACCAACGATGACGAACATTAATCAGGTTTCTGCAATTGGGTGTGGCATTGACTATAAGGTTTAGTCGTGCTTTTCCAGGGGACGGAAACAGGAATTAGCTAAATTCCTTTTAAGCGGTCTTAATATAGCAGGGTTTCTGGACAGGGATAACAGTTTCTCACGCAATTCACAGCGTATTTCCTCAATGATGGTGAAATTACGCTCTTAATAATTTTTATTCTATAACAAGGTAAACTGTAAAAATCAAAATAGGAACGCTTATCCAAATTAGTTGTGCATTTGAAATGAAACGGTGTTTAGTAATTAGTATTTTTACTAGCAATTACATTTGACCTGCGTCAAATCTGCCTGTTCATTTTCCCGTATATTAGTATTCAAACATTCCTGTTACCGGGCATTCAACCAATCCCAGGTAAATTTGGAATAAAGAATTTTATCGCAAGATTTTTTGGCTTATGAAGAAAATAATTTCTTTAATAGTGCTTCTAATGGGCGGCTACTGCTCTTTCTCACAACAACAGGATACTATTCATCTTTATAATGGGCAGATATTGATCGGTGAGATTAAGGGTGCCAAATTGGGGGTGATTACGATAGATGACCGGGACCTGAAGTTTGTCAAAATAAAAATGTACAAAATAAAACACCTGGTTGCCACCCGAACCGAGTTCAGATTACAGACAAATGCAAAAAAATTTTATTATACCACATTACAATCTTCAGAGCAACCAGGTATGATCGTTGTTCAAGACGGAATTGGCACAATAACGTTACCTCTTTCAGAAATATCTCTTCTACTTCCTATCGAGCAGGGGTTTTTCAATAAGCTGAATGGCAACTTCGGGATGGGATTTAGTTTTACCAAATCGAGTAATATCGGGCAAACAAATTTGAATTCAACCATGTATTATACTACTAAAAAAGTGGACTACCAGCTAAGTTTATCAGCCATCGCTTCGATAGACAGCTCAAAATTCTCGCGTGACAATGAAAACATGGAATTGTTTGCAAGCTATTCTTTGAGTTCCTCCTGGTTTGTGTCTGGAAGTTTTAATTACCAGCGTAACCTGGAATTATCATTGAATCGCAGGTTCCAGGAATTGGCGGGTATCGGAAATAAGCTGGTATTGAATCGAACCTGGCAACTTTGGGCACTGAGCGGCTTAAGCCTTGGTCAAGAAAAAAGCACGCAGGGTGTTGAGACCGTTACACTGGAAGTGCCATTCATGCTCCGGTTTAATTTTTTCAAATATCAGCAAATCAATATGCAGGTGTACGCAACGCAAACCTTCTATGTGAGTCTTACTGAAGCGGGGCGGGTACGCTATGATGGTAACCTTAATTATTCACACGAGCTTGTTCATAATTTCTACCTGACTATTAATTTTTATTCTAATTATGACAGTAAGCCTACTGACGCCAATAGTTCTACTACAGACTATGGAACTTCATTGAGTGTTTCATACAAATTTTGATTTTTCCGTTATTTTTTAAATCGCTCATAACTAGTAGACTTGTTCGGGTTTCAAATATTTGTATCTTAAGGCCTGTAAGTATTTAGATAGAAATCCCACCTTAAGATTGGTAATGCTTTTACTGCTTACCCTGGTTTCAGTATTTATGTCGGGCTATAGTCACAAGGCAAAAAAAAGCAACCTGATTATGATCGTGGTTTTTCCCTTATGACTACATTTACAATTTATACCGTTATGGAAATGGATCGGCCTCAACGAGGGTTGATCACAATAGATTCAGCACAGCAAAAAATTGTGGACCAGAAATTGCTGTTGCATCATAGCAAATAATACTAACGGAAAACTCATTGTGATAATAATTGTACTTAAAAATTAAGTTATGAAACGTCACACTTTTAAAATCAGCATTAATGCCAGCCGGCATGAAGTTTGGGATGTTTTATGGGGAGATGCTACCTATCCTAAGTGGACCTACGTATTTGGTGAAGGATCTTCCGTGGATACTGATTGGAAAGAGGGTAGCAAAGTATTGTTTTCAGATGGCAAGGGTTCGGGGATGGTATCTAAAATTGAGAGAATAAAAACGCCGGAGTATATGTCATTTAAACACCTCGGCGAAATGAGGGATGGCGTCGAAGATGTTTCAAAAGAAAAGAGCTGGTATGGTTCGATGGAAAATTATACGCTAAAGGAGGTGAATGGAAAAACAACTCTCGAAGTGGAGATAGATATTACGAATGAATTCGAAGATTTTTTCATGGATAAATTTCCGCAAGCCCTCCAGCTAGTGAAAGAGCTCGCGGAAAAAGTTCACGCCTGATTCTGAAATAGGCATTTCGAACCACACTGTTATCACGAATGTTCTTCCGTGGTGGTTACTTTTCTTACATTTCCCAAATCATCTTTAACAACAGTAGTAGTTTTCCTGCGTTCTCTTGTTCCACTGGTGAGTACGATAGTGATTAAAAGTACAAATACTCCAGTAGTAATCCATATCCAGTTGCGCGCAAACCAACTACCTACTTCTTGTTTGTCTATTTCAATTTTGTCCTGAGCAACTGCCAACCTATTCAATGAAAGCAGAAACAGGGATGTTAAAGCAAGACGACATTTTAATGCAGTAGGGGATTTCATAATTATTATTTTAACAAGGGGGCTTCAAATAGCCGACCATAAGACGGATTATTAAAAACCTGGGCTATTGGATTGAATCCCAACAATGAATGCCAGCTTCCGGCAATAGAATAAAATAGGGTGTTACGAAAAGCGGCTAAAATGGGGCATAATCTCCACAATGGTTAACTCCTCATTAAACCCAACGGGTTATCAGGTTTTTGCTGATATTTACGGTATAATCGAATAAAATGAACCGCTGTTTTTTTGCTGCTACCTTTTTTTTCATATTTAATTTGACGGATTCATCCGGTCAACAACAAGCGGATTCTTTTTTTAATAGTCAAACTCCCCTTGATATTGGAATTAAAATTTCGATTAAGGAGATACAAAAATCAAAAAACGATACCACCTGGTCAGGTAATAAACTATATTATCGTAACCAGAAGCCAGATTATGATTCCATCAAAGTTGAATTAAAAGGAAGGGGTAATTTCAGACTGAAAAATTGTTATTTTCCACCTTTAGGGATTAAAATAAAAAAAAAGCAGGCTAAGGGAACATTGTTTGAGGGAAACAAAAAATTCAAACTCGTATTGCCTTGCAATCATCAACAAGGCAGTAACGATCTGGTGTTGCTGGAATGGCTCTGTTACAAACTCTATGAAGAAATTTCTCCTTATGCTTTTAAAACCCGACTTGTGAACGTAAACGTTACAGAGCTTAAAGGGAAAAAGGATAAGAATTTCCAGTTAAAGGGGATATTCATTGAAGATATGGAGAAAACATTAAAACGTCTCAACGCTAAAACCCAGAAGAATGCGAGGTTTTCCCCTTCAATTTTGCAGGATACAAATGCGTTACGATTTTATTTATTCCAACTACTTATTTCCAATACGGATTGGTCGGAGCTGACCCAACACAATACAAGACTTTTAGATTTGTCCAACCAAAAATATATAATGATGCCCTATGATTTCGATATGAGTGGGGTAGTGGATGCTCCTTACGCATTGGTTTCTGCCATAGATAACGAAAAATTACCTGTCAACAGTGTTCGTCAACGTTACTACAGAGGATTTTGCAGGAGCCCGGAAGTAACAGAATTTGTAAGACGGGAGTTCATTGCAAAAAAGGTAAAATTGTTGTCTATAACTGATTTATTGAAAGATGAACTCAGCGATAAAAAAATAAAAGAGGTAAAGGCATATCTGGAAAGTTTTTTTGATATTCTTGAAAAGGATAATTTATTTACTTATCACGTTCTCGATAAATGCAGGGCGTTTTATTGAAAACTTAATACAACCGCAGGATTCACCGATTCAGGCGCAGATAAACAAAGAGCCAAATATATTCCAAATAAAAAATCTCAAGGGTTCCTGAAATTCAAACGCCCTTGAGGTTTTTTATTTTTTGTTTTCTTTCTTTGAACCTTGGTTTTATTTTGTATTCCTTCTTTGGTTCCTGGCATCTTGGTTTCTTGGTTCTTATCTCCATTGCGGATCATCAGTCATTCGCCAAAACCTCATCAAGGTTGTTATGAGCCATTGCAAATCCTTCTTTGAAGCCCATCTCAACAATCTTTTGCAGATCCGCTTCACTGTCAAAGGTTATGTCAACTTCAACTTTTGTACCGGAAGAGGTAGAAGTAAACTGGCAATCCCAGAACATCTGTGGAAATTCATTATTAATATTTCCCTTTTCATCACAGAACCCATCGTAGCCGCTGAAAGATTTATTGGGAACTATTGTTTTATAATCTACCCGGCAATAATGACGGTCACCTTCAGGTCCCTGCATATAATAATACCAAACACCGCCTTCACGGAAATCTATTGACTGGGTAACCGCCTTCCATGGTCTGGGTGCCCACCACTGGTCCAATAGTTCACTTTTGGTCCAGGCATTCCAAACCTTTTGCAACGGAGCATCGAATTCTCGAACTACTTTCATTTTTTTGTTGGAGGGATCTTTCGTATAGATCGTTTCTTTGGTTACAATCATGATTTTTTAGTTTTATTTTTTTGTAATAAGGCTTCCAATTGGTCAAAGCGGGTTTCCCACATCGCCCTAAATTGATCAAGCCATTTGTCTACTTCTTTTAATTTTTTTGAATTAAAATGATAATAGATCTCTCTTCCCGATTGCTCCTGCCGGATCAGCTGGCACTCAGAAAGTATTTTAATATGTTTTGATATTGCTTGCCGGCTGCTGTCGAAATGTTCGGCCATGGCATTCGGTGTCATGGCTCCAACTACCAGCAAACTTAAAATGGCCCGGCGGCTCGGATCGGCAATAGCCTGGAATACGTCTCTTCTCATTGTATAAAGAACGATATTCTGCAACCGTTCAGTTGCAAATATACATGCAACAAATCGGTTGCGCAAATTTATTTTTCGGACCGGAAAATATCGTATGATTATAACTATTTTAAAGGCCACAATTATAATACCATTATGCGCTTGAAGGAATGATTTCTCTAACCCTCTGTGCCTCTGGCAAAAAGAATTTCATTCGGAGCGACAAAATTTTTGTGAACCGCAGCGTTACAGAGATGCAGCGTTACGTGTGGAGGTTATTGGCGATTAAATTAATATTTTTCGTTGGTGTTACTTTGTATAAAGCATTTTTTTCTTCTCCGTGTAGACGGTACAAGTTGTGTTTAAAAGTATAGCAGCGAAGGCTGCAGTTTTAACACAAAGGCCATAAAGAACTTCACAAAACCCCAGAAAGAGTTAAGTGTAAAATAAAAGTCATCGTCGTTTGGCTACGGATAAGGCTGCATGGGGAATTACATCTTCATTGGTATCAGTTTGAAATGCTCCCAGTATTCACATGAATAGGTGAGTGTTCTTAGTTGTGCGCAGTATTTATAGATTAAGATAATTGTGAATGAACATTTACAATCGGGGAGATCTTTAAGATGGTATTTCCATAGTGAAAAATGAAAAGTGAAAGGATCCCTATTTCACCATTCACTTTTCACCATTATTCGCTTCTCAAAACTTTTACCGGATTGGATATCGCCGCTTTCACCGCCTGGAACCCAACCGTCAATAACGCGATTAGCAAAGCGGTTAGACCTGCGATCACAAATACTCCCCACCCAATGTTTATCCGATAGGCATAATCGCTCAGCCAATTGTTCATGGCCCACCAGGCTACAGGAAATGATATCACTGAGGCTATCAATACCAATACAATAAAATCTTTCGATAATAACCTCACTACTCCCGGTACGGAGGCACCCAACACTTTGCGGATACCTATTTCCTTGATACGTTGTTCAACGGTAAATGTTACCAGGCCAAATAATCCCAAACAAGAAATAAAGATGGCGAGGAAGGAGAAATATCGAGACAACTGGCTCACCGTATGTTCTGCTTTATAATTTCTGGCGAGTTCTTCATCTGTGAAATAATATTTAAAGGGATGACCAGGATTGAATTCCTTGAACTTTTTCTCCATGCTGGCAATGGCCTGTTTGGTCTTTCCTGCCTCCGTACGAATAACCACATTTCCCCAAAGCGGTCCCCAGCTATTCTTATGGAGCCGTATAATTAATGGCTCAATCGGCACATGCAGTGAATTGTGATGAAAATCTTTCATCAACCCGATAATTGTTCCTTTATCACCCCACATGGTCAACTCCTTACCTACCGGCTCCTTATAACCGATTTTAGCAGCTGCGGCTTCATTAACCAGGTAGTTTACCGTATCCATCCCAAAATCACGTCCAAAATCCCGTCCTCCCACCAGTTGGATTCCCATCGTCTTAATATAATCGTAGGTCACCGAATTATTACTAAACAGGAGCAACTTAGTAGTATCCTTACCGGGCCAGCGTACACCCATGGTGGAACTGCCTACTTCCAATGGACTATGTCCCGAAGTAGTTACATTTAAAATTCCGGGTTCCTTTAATAGTTCATCTTTAAAAGACATGAAGTTCTTCGACAAGTCTCCTTCCAGTGGCATATAAAGAAGATCTTCCTTGGCAAATCCTAAATTCTTATTGTGAATATAATTTACCTGACGGTAAATAACGATCATCCCAAGTATCAATATTATCGATAATGCAAATTGAAATACCACCAATCCTTTCCGGAACCAGGCCGCACCGGGGTTCAATTTCAATGCCCCTTTCAATACAACAATCGGATTGAGCGATGACATGAAAAACGCGGGATAAGAACCCGAGATAAGTCCTGTTATTGCCACCAACGAGAGTATTTGAATTAAAAAGAAGGGATCAAGAAAATTGAGTGTTAGCTGTTTTTCCGTGAGATTATTAAACGTTGGCAGGATCAGGAATGTAATGAGCAGAGACAAGAGCATGGCCAGCGCGGCAATCAGTAACGATTCACCAATAAACTGTCCAATCAATTGTCCTTTGCCTGCGCCTACTACTTTACGTACGCCAATTTCCCTGCCGCGGCGTGTGGAACGGGCCGTGGCAAGGTTCATGAAATTGATGCAGGCAATAGCCAGGATAATTATCGCAACAATACTGAAGATTCTCACATACTCGATGCGTCCTCCTACTTGCTTTGCTTCTTTCCATTCCGAATAGAGATATGATTCGCCCGCATTTTGTAAAAACAACTCCACATTGCTGTATTTATTCTTTGTCTTGATATAACCTTTGATCTTTTTATTTACCTGTTCAGCAGTAGTATTAGGTTTTAATAGTACAAAACAACGCGGACCATTATTGCCCCACTCTTTTGCCCAATTGTTTTGTTTGAGCCACATATCATAATTCATCAGGAAATCAAATTTCAGTGACGAAGCTTTGGGCAATTCGTCGAGTACACCGGTAACCAGCACACTGGATGTGTCGTTTAGCTTCATGATTTTTCCAACCGGGTTCTCTCCTTTAAAATACTTATCCGCCAGTTTTTGCGATAACACTATTGCATCAGGTTTTTCCAGCGCCGTAGCGGCATCCCCCTTGGTGAGTTTAAACGAAAACATTTTGAGAAAATCTTTCTGAACATAACGTCCTTTTTCTTTGTCGAACTTATCACCTACTGTAAAAAGTGGTTCTTCTTCCCAAAGCATTTGGCTGGCCATTTCAATTTCCGGAATATCCTTCACGATATTTTCGGCGAGAATGCCAGGCGTAGAGCTAAAAGTGGAAATGCTACCCTCGTATTGCTGGTTTTCCATAACCCTGTAAATCCGCTTATCGTTTGCATGAAAACGATCCATGGCCATTTCATCCCTTACCCAAAGCATGATGAGCAAGCTGCAGGTAAGTCCCAATGCTAATCCGGAAATATTAATAATTGCAAAACCTTTGTTCGACCTAAGGTTTCTCCAGGCAGTTTTAATATAATTTCGAAACATGGCTAACTATTGAATTTAAAATTAGAAAGCTCATTCCACTAAGTGAAAGGGACTCAACCTGAAGTGGAATGTTGCATGCTTTCCACCGAAATACCAAGCCTTTTTTTAAAAACCTGATTTAATTCGCCTTATAGATTGCAAATAAGGATAATTGTCCGGTTTCGGACAGTAGTTGTGCTGATTTTAAACACGTTGAAGATTTGTGTTCATCTGCGTTTCCACATCTCTGCCCCAAAGGGACTCCTCCGGAGCAGCATTAAATATTTAACCACAGAGGCCCCGTATTATATACAGAGATTTATGGATCAGTGGTTGTTAATTTCAACAGTAAAAAACTATTAGTATATTGAGGGCAAGTATCATCTGTCTCCTGACTCGGTTTTTTTTTCTCGTCAAACATACTTACACCGCTGCACGGCTAATTAACCGTGTAATACAGCTTTTTTTAATGGGCAATCTATGTTCGTAATTCTTTTCGATTATGAGAATCATGAACTAGATAAAAGCTTGTAAAGACGGAGCCATATCAGAGTTAACGGAAAAGTAATACCATTTGAAAATTTCTAAAACAAAAAAGTATGAAACCAATCCATTTGAATTCATTTTTGTTTGTACTGGCAGTATTTGCTGCATGCAACACAGCTGATACAGGAGCCAAAGAAGAAACGGGTTCAGCCGTGTCTACTGCAACGAGTGATCTGGACCGAAGCTCACTACCAATTAAAGAGCCTTCCCGACAACTCTATAAGGAACTGGATGCCGCAAAAGCCAAAGCCCCAACTGAGCGATTTAACGTAACAGCGCCAAAGGGTGCACCTAATGTGGTAGTGGTATTGATCGATGACATTGGCTTCGGCGCCTCCCAGGCTTTTGGGGGGCCGATTAATATGCCGACACTTGATAAGTTAGCCGCCACTGGTTTAAAATACAACCGTTTTCATACAACGGCTTTATGTTCTCCTACAAGAATGGCATTGCTTACAGGATATAATCATCACAGTAATAATGCTGGCTCCATTATGGAAACCAGCACCCAGTTTCCGGGGAATACGGGTGTAAGACCTCAATCGATTACACCAATGGCTGAAGTGCTTCGTCAGAATGGATTCAGTACCGCTGCATTTGGTAAATATCATGAAACACCACCTTGGGAAATATCTGTTTCAGGTTCATTGGACCGTTGGCCCACACATTCAGGATTCGATAAGTTCTATGGATTTATAGGCGGAGAAACCAATCAGTGGGCTCCCCTGGTTTATGATGGCGTTACCCAAGTTGAAGTTCCGAGAGATAAAGATTATCATTTCACTACGGATATGACAAATAATGCTATCAGTTGGGTTCGGTTCCAGCAGGCATTAACTCCCGAAAAACCTTTCTTTATCTATTTTGCAACGGGCGCAGCGCATGCACCTCATCACGCACCAAAATCATGGATCGATAAATACAAAGGAAAATTTGATGCGGGTTGGGATAAGTTAAGGGAAGAAACTCTTGAAAAACAGAAAAAACTCGGATTGGTGCCGCAAAATGTAAAACTGGCTCCAAAACCAACCGATATCAAGGATTGGGATAAACTTTCTGCTGATGAAAAAAGATTGTTTACCCGCCAGATGGAAACCTATGCTGGTTTTGCTGAACATACCGATAACGAAATTGGTAGATTAGTGGGGGCTATTGAAGATCTTGGCGAAATGGAAAATACGTTGTTTTTATATGTGGTGGGGGATAATGGCACCAGCGCAGAGGGTCAGATGAATGGAATGTACAATGAGATGACTTATTTCAATGGAGTTCCGGAAACCGTGCCGGATATGTTGAAACATATTGATGAATGGGGAAGTCCAAGTACTTACCCGCATATGGCGGCAGGATGGGCCGTAGCGTTAGATGCACCTTTCGCATGGACCAAACAAGTTGCTTCCGATTTTGGCGGTACCCGCAATGGCATGGTGGTGAATTGGCCCGCTGGTATTAAAGCCAAAGGAGAAGTTCGTTCACAGTTTACACATGCGATCGATATCGCGCCAACCGTTTTTGAAGCCACCAAAATTCCCGCGCCAAAAACAGTGAATGGTATTACACAGGATCCTATAGAAGGAACGAGCTTTCTATACAGCTTTGATGATGCAAATGCCAGTGAGAAACACACAACTCAATATTTCGAGATGTTTGGAAACAGAGCGATTTATAAAGATGGTTGGTATGCAAGAACAATTCACCGGGCAGCATGGAGCCAAAAACCATATGCATCTTTGGAGGCGGATAAATGGGAATTATATAATTCAATCGAGGACTTCAGCCTTGCAACTGATGTAGCTTCGGCAAATGCGGATAAGTTAAAAGAGCTACAGGCTTTATTTATGAGCGAAGGGGAAAAGTATCATGTACTGCCTATCGATGATCGGTTATTGATAAGAACAGATGCAAGAGCAGTTGGACGTCCTGATGTGATGGGTGAAAGGACATCCGTTACCTATGGAGAAGGTATGAAAGGAATGGCTCCTGATATTTTTATTAGCACAAGGAATACATCATTCTCTATAACAGCCGACGTAGAGGTGGCTGCCAATGGTAATGGAGTAATTGTTTGCCAGGGCGGAAGATTTGGCGGTTTTTCTTTTTATGTAAAAGGCGGTAGGCCATCTTTCACTTACAATTATCTCGGACTCCAGAGTTATACTATTGTTTCAACACAACCATTAAAGCCTGGTAAGCACTCCATCGTTTTCGATTTCAAATATGACGGCGATGGCAGGGGCAAAGGGGGGACCGGAACCCTATCAATAGATGGGGCTAAAACAGGGGAGGGCCGTGTTGATAAAACACAGCCCGGACTGTTTTCCGTAGATGATATGGGGGATGTGGGAACGGATGATGGGACCTGGGTAGCTAACTATGGTAGTTCAGCGAAGTTTAATGGTAAATTGGGCAAGGTGAAGATTGAGACGAGGAAATAAAAAAATTAGCGAATCGAATTTATTTAATAATCACTTCCGTTTCCCGAAAAGAAACGGAAGATTTTTTATACACTTGGTTCAAATGGCACTTTTAAGCGTGTTATTGATTTTGCTAAAGGTTATAGTCTTTTGATGTTAACCTCGCAGCTTCTGAAACCTTCTAATGAGAGGTATCCTGTTTGCATCCTGACATTTTTATCAAATGAAAAATTATATTTTATGAAGTTTATCTTATGCAGTCGTTTAATGTTGTTGTTATTCTGTTTTGTAATTGGCGAAAAATCATTTGCACAGGATACAACCAAAGGAAAAAGTAAATGGAACTGGATCGTGCAGCCTTATTTTATGTTTCCGGTGATGGATGGAGATATTGGAATAGGTCAATTGCCTGATGCGGGAATCCATGCTGACGCCAGTGATATATTCAGTCATTTGAAATTTGGTGCTATGTTGTATGCGGAAGCGGCAAATGATCGTTGGGCGATTACTTCAGATATAATATTTATGGATCTTGGTGAAGATATCGAAGGCAAACGGGGCATTGTAAGTGGAGAGGCCGGGATGAAACAATTTGTATGGGAATTGGCTGGATTAAGAAGATTAAACACCTGGCTCGAAGGCGGAATCGGTTTTCGTGTTGTCAATTTGCAATCGGATCTTATGATGCAAGTGGATGCAACGATTCCCGGAGGTGCTGGCCCGCGTAGCGGGAGTATTAGCGAAACATGGGTTGATCCTGTTATAATCGGTCGGATAAAATTTCCATCAAGTTCGAAATGGTCGTTTCAATTGCGCGGCGACCTTGGTGGATTTGGAGTTGGTTCAGATTTCACCTGGCAAGGACAAGCCGATATTTGGTATCGGTTTTCAAAATTGTTCGAATTGGGATTAGGATATCGCTTCATTGGAATTTATTATGAAAAAGGTGAGGGTAGCGAACGATTTAAATATGATGTGGATACCTATGGACCTGTATTAAGAGCTGGTTTTCATTTTTAAAATTTATCTGCTCTTGCCTAAAAATAACAACAGTAAATTAGCATACTTAACTTAACCTGCTTGAAGAAGCTATTAGGCAAAAAAATATGCATACTTATCTTGTTGTTATTTTCCTTACGAGGACTAACGCACGCTCAACTACAAGCGTCTGCTGACACTATTCCCGTAAAACAGCAGGTACATGTGACTACCGACACTGCTCATTTAATCCAGCAGCGAGATTTGATTGATGAATTAAAAAGATTATTCAGGATGGATCAAAAAAAAATTGATTCTACACGGTTGAAGAAAAAGTTTCAGTTTTCTATCATTCCTGTTGCCGGTGCTGTTCCGGGAGGGGGAACGGCCATCGCTACCGCATTCAACGCGGCTTTTTATACCGGCCCCGATTCAAACACTTCTCTTTCCACTGTAATATTTACACCCTGGTTCAGTTTCGATGGTAAATTTGTTCTTCCTTTCAGAAGCATGATCTGGCTTCCTCACGATATGTTGTTGTCAAAAGGCGATACGCGTTATATGATCTATCCGCAATATACCTGGGGACTTGGTGGAAATACATTGGACGATGACAAACTATTACTTAAATATAATTATCTCCGGTTTTATCATAGTTTCTTAAGAAAGGCAGGAAAGAATTTTTTTTTCGGGGCAGGCTATAATCTCGACTATCATTTCAATGCCAGTCTGGAAGATACAGCTGCCAAACCTGATATTCCTCTTTACGATTACGAAGATGTGTACAAAACAAATAGTACTTCGTCGGGTGTGGTGGTTAATTTCTTGGTCGACTCCAGACGAAATTCTATAAACCCACGTGGTGGAGTTTATTTTGCCGCAGACTACCGCATCAATCCAGAATTTTTGGGCAGCACCGATAACTGGCAGTCCATTTTGGTAGATTTCCGCAAATATTTTTCTTTTGATAGAAAGCGACAAAACATACTTGCCTTCTGGACCTATTACTGGGGAGTAACGAATGGAAGTGCTCCTTATCTCGACCTTCCCAGTATTGGATGGGATTATTATAGCCGATCCGGTCGCGGATATGAACAGAACAGGTACCGCGGTAAGCAGTTGGTTTATTTTGAATCGGAGTACCGAAAGGATATTTCCAAAAATGGCTTGTTTGGTTTTGTAATGTTCGCCAACCTGCACGCTGTTTCCGAATACCAGCATAACCGTTTCGATTATTGGCATCCTGCTGCAGGGGCTGGTTTGCGTATAAAATTCAATAAAATTTCACGAACAAATATTGGAATGGATGTGGGAGTAAGCAAGGACTTTGTGGGTTTCTATCTTACATTGGGAGAAGCGTTTTAAAAGATACATAATATAAATTTCTATAAGAATGGAGCTTCACAATCAAAATAGTATCGAGTATTTACCAGGGGTCTTTCGCGGTAAAAATCTCATTAAAACCGATCCCCGCGATGGATTCAGAAAACTTATCCTTTTAATGGGGTTCATGCTTTGTTCCTGGCAATTGTTGGCTCAGGATTCCACAGCGGTAAAGCAAGAAGTTTGGCCGGAAATAAATCTTTTTTATAAACTCAATAATAAGTTTCGCATCTATGCTTTGTATTCTGCTACCAAACTCAAAAACTCGTCCTATACAGATGGTGGCTGGGCCTTGTACCTGGATTATTTTGCCTTACCGAATATCAGGAAAAAGCTATCGATGGAAGTGAGGGATTCAACAAGGGGTTATTATCTCTGGTTGCGTGCCGGTTATATGTATTCCACCACCCCCGCCGATTCTAAAGATCCTTTTAAGTTACATACGTTTGTAGCCGAAGCGAATTTACAGTTTCATCTGCCTTATGAAATATTACTTACGAATAAGAACCGCTTCGATCTGAGATTTATTGAAGGTGTTTTCGAGCCACGCTATCGTCCCCGGTTAACCTTGGAGAAAGATTTGCATACGGCATATATGTATTTCACTCCAAACATATATGCAGAGTATTTTGCGTATTTCGGTGAAAAAGGATTTAACCGATTCCGTGTATCCGCTGGCATCCAAACCAAGGTTACCAAACATATAGAATTTGAAACCTATTTTTTACATGAATTTGATAATGGCGAGCGGGTCGAGGGCCTGAACGCTATGGGATTTTCGCTGAAGTTTTATTTAAAACGCAAAGAAGTTAAAGAGAAATTATCGAAGAAGAAGAAACAGGATCCATGAAGTTAGTCTACGCTGTCAAAACTCAACGTTTTCTCAGGTGTCGTCTCTCCCGCCTTATTTTATGAAATTTTATTTTAGTAAGGAACGCTTGAGTTAAAACTACCAGCGGGAGGACGCGCCTTGACCGAGAGGAAAATATTCAATTGAAGGTAAATAATGAACCATAAGAGGTATCCGTCACGCGAATGCATGTTTTTCAAGCACAAACACGTCTAAGTTTTAGTTTTCACCTCACTTTTAGTAGGCAAACAATCGGAAGAATTAAATTTGGACGATAAAATCGGCTTGCTGGCTGATCAAAAAAAATTACTAGCGGATGAAATTTAAAATTGCCCTGTTTGTTCTCGTTTCGCTGTTTTTTGGTAAATCGATGCATGCTCAGTCGACTACTGCTACCATATCCGGTATCATTAAAAATAGCTCCAATAAATCGGCGGTTGCTTTTTCCAGTATCGTGTTGAAAAGGGAAAAGGATAGTGCATTTGTAGCTGGAACCGTAAGCAGCGAAGACGGACGATTCTCTCTTTCTAATGTTAAAGCGGGTAGTTATATTATACAATTTTCAATCACCGGATTCATCGCCAGGAGGCAACCGGTACTGATCGGCTCTCTCAATTCTTTTTTTGACCTGGGAGTAATTGAACTGAAACAGGACACAACATTATTAGCGGAAGCTGTCGTAACAGCTAAGCAGGACGATGTGGGCAATAAGATGGATAAGAAAACTTATTCTCTTGCATCCAATATCAGTCAGAGCGGAGGGTCGGTTTTACAGGCATTAAAAAATTTACCGGGCATCACTACCACACAGGATGGAAAAGTTGAACTTCGCGGAAGTGATAAGGTCGCTCTTTTAATTGATGGCAAACAGTCTGCTTTAACAGGTTTCGGAAGTCAAACTGGATTGGATAATATTCCCGCATCTGCCATTGACCGAATTGAAATCATAAATAATCCCTCAGCAAAATACGATGCGAATGGCAATGCCGGGATAATTAATATTATTTACAAGAAGAACAGACAAGAGGGATTTAATGGGAAATTAAGCCTGGCTGGAGGAATCGGCGCGCTTTGGCAAAAGAAGGAGAGTGTACCATTGATGCAACCTCAATATCAGGGCACTCCAAAAGTCAATCCTTCTCTTTCATTGAATTACCAGAAAAATAAGATCAATACTTTTTTGCAGGCAGATTGGCTCTACACAGAAACCTTGAATAAAAATGAATTTGTTACCCGTACCTATAATATCGACACAATCATTGAACAGCAGACTACCCGAAACAGGAACACGCATTTTCTTACTACGAAGGCTGGCATTGACTGGAACATGAGCAGCCAGGATATGATTACCGTTTCGGGACTTTATGGATTGGAAAAGATCATAGACCACGGCGATGAACTTTTTTACAATGCTGATTATTCAAAGGTCGAGCGACGTTGGCAATTTTTAGAAGACGAATTGAAAACAACTGTTGTGGGCTCAGCGGCTTACCAACATAAATTCAAGCAAGCCGGGCATCTTATGAGCGCTGGCTTCATTTATACTTTTCACAGGGAAGATGAAAAATACTTTTTTATAAATACTCTGCCCACTTATGTGGGGCTGGATTCTTTCAAACTTTTATCGGATGAACACGTAGCTGATTTTAATATTGATTATATAAAGCCGTTGAAATATGGAAGGGTAGAAGGGGGATTTAAATTTCGCTGGCGCGATATTCCAACCAACATGCAATTCAAGCCAGGGATAAACTCACCTCTCGATACCAGTGCCGGCGGAGCAGCTACTTATACTGAAATCATTCCGGCATTATATGCCAATTACGTGTTCGAGAACAAAAGATTTGAAGCAGAGATAGGGTTACGGATAGAATATGTTGATCTCGAATACAAGGTAAATCCCAACCACAACACCTATACAAGTGATGGTTACGATTATACACAACCATTCCCCAATGTTCGGTTAGCGTATAAGATAAACGATAGAAATAAAATTTCAATGTTTTATAACAGGAGGGTGGATCGCCCCAACGAAGTTGATATCCGGATTTTTCCGAAATATGATGATCCGGAAATTATCAAAGTTGGTAATCCGGCACTAAGGCCACAATTCACCAGCAGTTATGAGTTGGGATACAAGTCGAATTTTACAGGGGGATATTTTTATAGTGCTTTGTATTACCGAAGTACAGAAGGTACTATTACGAGGATCGCTACCCAGGCTCCTCCAAGTACTTTAATTTATGTAGTGTTCCAGAATGCGGGAAATAGCCATAGTTCAGGGTTAGAAATGGTGTTTCAAAAAGATGTTTCAAAAAAGTTCTCGTTTAATACGAATCTAAATATCTATCGCAATACTATCGATAGTTTCTCTGTAGTAAACTTATATCCGGTTCCATCCCCTTTCCATGCCGAAAGCCAGTCCATCACGTCCGGTAATATAAAACTGAATGGGTTTTTTCATCTTCCGGGGCAAACAGAAATTCAAGTTACTGCTATTTACCTGGCACCCGACGTTATACCGCAAGGAAAGATTGATTCACGCTTCTCGGTGGACGGAGGAATAAAGAAACAGATTCAAAAAGGGAAAGGAGAAATGTTTTTCAACGTCACGGATATTTTTAATACCCTTCGGATCAAAAAAGAAATCAATGGGGATGGATTTACATTGGAAGGAACAGACTATTACGAAACCCAAGTATTCCGGTTGGGATATAGTTATAAATTTTAATTGCGCTTATTATTTGAAACTACCTGATCCTGTTCTTTACTTCATTCACCATAAATTTTATCGCACTCGGAGGAAACGGTGAAACACAGCTAACATTTATTTCGCATAAGGTATATTTACCTGCGAGATTTGACGTGTTGATTTCATTGATAAAAAAATCAGCATCCCAGATTACCGGCAACTGATTTTGTTTGATAGCCAACGTTTCCTGTAATTGAGGAACCCATTTATTTTCCATGATTTCTTTTAAATCGTTGAACATACCACAATTCTCCGTATAATAATATCTCTTGCTGGGAGGGAAATAAGTTCCAGTAGCATTGTTGTTTAATTCATAAAGCGCGTTAATTTCCTGGTAGCCAAAGCCCGCAACTTTAGTTCCCGACAGATAACACCTGACCATGCCATTAACAGTATTTTTATTCCATTCCTGGTCTATTAAACTACCATTATTGGAAAAAGACGACTTATACTCATTATTGAAATCGTTTAATGTATACTTTTTTTCTTCATTGCCGGTTATCGCATGAGTTACGGTTATTGCATCCGGTGAATCATAGACAACTTTATATACTCCATTTCCTCCGTTACCGCGATATTGTTTAAGTACTCTTATTTTAGATTCTTTTAAAGATTTATGAAATTGCTTTTCAAATTCTTCATAGCTGGCATATATTTTCGTATCACCTCCCCAGTCCATCTCTTTAGTTTTATATAAAACATCTTTGGTGCCCATTTTTAAAATGATAGCTGGATGGGCAGAAACAAAACAACCTTTATCCGCGATTTCAATCAATAATGAATCGAGTTTCGTTCTATCCATTCCTTGTTCAATTGGATTCACCCATACTAAAACAGCATCGAATTCGGGGAGTTCGAATTTTAATTCTTCAATGGAGTCTTCGTGATATAGAACTGATTTGATATTAGATCCGTTTGAAGAAAATGCATTCCCGAGGTCCTTATATTTTTCTTCCGTCAGCGCATTTCTATTTGAATTTGCGTCTCCGAATATTAGTATGGCAATATCACCTGATTTCATGAACGATTAGGAATAGTTTCTTAACCCGGCAAAATTACCAAACTTATTGTACCCGATGTTTGTCTGAACTTACCTGCCGATAATTAGGTTCAGACAATTGTCTAATTCCTGACTCACAGACCCAAAGCATTCTCAGAAACTGCGTTGGGTACAAAAATTAATTATTAAATATAAATACCAATATTATTATTTGCATGAGACGTTTCCCGCATATTGCGGGACAGGCTCTACGGAACGTTGTGTTTGTTTATTGTTTTTCTACCTATGAAATGTCCCTACGGGACATGAAGGCAAAAACAATAGAATTCGTTCACTTGTATTCATGTCCCATAGGGACATTTCATGGGTAGCGATTAGCGAATTTTGTTTTAACGTTCCGTAGGAACGTCTCATGCTATGATAATTTGAGGCTAGCGCTCTATCTGATATACGACGCATTCCCCGCATCTCTAATAATTCTGGGTGCGTTCGATTTATAACTTGGTTCTGTAACTGCGGGTAGACAGTGCCTGAGAAGCTGACTCAAGCCTTCCGCTTTTCCAACAGCTTAAAGAAATGCTCCTGGTAAGTATTACCGATGGGAATCACGCGGTCCTTGATTGTTATTTCCTGCCGCTCAATGGAATTGATCTTATCTAATGCTACGATATAGGATTTATGAACCCGTACAAAACGATTCGGTGGTAAAACTTCTTCCAATTGCTTCATCACTTGGAGCGTAACGATGCGTTGCGCTTTGGTATATAGAGATACATAGTTCTTCAACCCTTCAA
This sequence comes from Chitinophagaceae bacterium, assembly GCA_965279015.1. Taxonomy (GTDB): domain Bacteria; phylum Bacteroidota; class Bacteroidia; order Chitinophagales; family Chitinophagaceae; genus Endoryza. The sequence continues at coordinate 4,619,900 of OZ257130.1, read as the reverse complement.
TAAACAAAATATCATCCAGTTCCACTCGCACCATTTTGGTTTCCACTTTAATAAAGATATAACCGCCTGTTGAAGGATGCATTTCCTGGGATCGATCCAGTTTTTGGGAAGGATTTTTCAGGTTATATGCTTTTTCAACCGCTTTGTAGAAACGTTCAAAAGGAATGGGCTTCAGAAGATAGTCCACTACATTATGTTCAAACCCTTCAATGGCATACTCCTGGTAAGCCGATGTGATAATAACCATTGCCCTGTTGTTCAGCAATTGCATGAATTGAACTCCATTTAGCTGGGGCATTTGTATATCAAGGAAGATCAGGTCAACCGGGTTGCTGTTGAATCCGATTAATGCTTCCATGGGGTTTGTAAATGAATTAGTCAGTTCCAGGAACGGAACTCTACTGATATGATCTTCCAGTAATTTAATGGCTAAGGGTTCATCGTCAATGACAATGCATTTCAGCATAAGCAAACGCTTTGGTTGCTTATAAAGGTAATTGTAAATTCACAATAAACCGATCGTCTGTTTGACTTACCTCGAAGGAGCAATTCTTATTATACAGGAGCTCCAATCTTTTTTGGACATTCTGAAGGCCTATGCCGCCTACTTTGTCTTTCAAATAAGTATTAATGTAATTCTCTATGGTAAATTGAAGCTGGTGGTCCATTATCTTCAATTGGATATTGACCGGTTTTTCCGGGTCAGTAAGTATTCCATGCTTGCAGGCATTTTCAATTAGAGGAAAAAGCAACAGTGGAGCGACTCTCTTTCCATTCACTTCGCCCTCAATAGAAAAATCGATATAGATATCTCCGACATGCCTCAATTTCTCAAGGTCGATATAACTATTGATATGACGTATTTCTTTATCAAGACTTACGCGGTGTTGTTCATCTTCTTTTTCATACAATACATAGCGCATCAGTTCGGAAAGTTTCATAATGCTATCGCCGGTCTTTCTGCTTTTTTCCAACACCGCGAGCGAATAAATATTATTCAACGCATTGAACAGGAAATGCGGATTCACCTGCATTTTCAAAAAGGATAGTTCAGCCTGCAGCTTCTGGTTCTCCAGATCCTTTCTGATTTTCTCCTGCAGCCACCATGCCATCATCAGGCGGTAGGCAAAGGCAATGAATATGATCGAAAGAGTAGTGTAAATATTAGTTTGCAGGTAAGTCCTGAACCTATAACTGAAAAAACTCAGAGAAACTTTTGACGCAATTTTCTGGCTAGGGGATGTGGTCTTAAACATGGTTTGCTCCATGAGTCTTTCCGAACGATAATTTTCCACCCGGAATTTCAGAAAAGTGAAAGCCAGCACCAAAACAATGCATATCAATGTAAGCCAGATCCATCTTTTCTCTTTGATGCCAATACGAGGTAAAAGATAAAACGCAACCAGGTAAAACAAAACAAAATTGATGGAGGCCATTACCACGTAGTTATGCAGTATTCCTTCCCACAAGATTTTGCTCGAATTAAGAAGCGTTGGAAGATAGCTCAGGAAATAGAGTACTATCCACAGTATCCAATGGACAAGCAGGTTTACGACGGGCCGCCTTGTAAGGATGTTAGAAGCCAAGTAGTCAGGAATTAAAAAAACGCTTGCCACAATGTACAATTAATTTAAAATAAATGTTCGTACGCAATCTGGTAATTTATTGGCTATCATTTCGCCAGATATGACCTTTTGGGTGTTTTGGAGGACGAATCCTTCAATCAGGGGTATGAAAATTTCATCGGCTGAATTGGCTATTTGGTCAACTGAAATAGGAACTTTGTTTAATAATCGGAATCCCGCACACAAATCCAATCTACCTTAACATCCGAATACAGAAGTTGGGTCATCTTTACTTTGAATTCTAGGTTCGTCCCCCTTTATAACCGAATAGCAACTAAACCAAACATGAACCAGTCTAAACCTATATATTATTACATGAAGCGATCAGTGTATTTACTTAGTGGGGTACTCGTTCTTATACTTATTTCATCTCACAACTCGTTGGCTGCGAATTCATGGTTCGATCAGCAACCTAGTGTTGATACTGTACCAAAAAAAATAATTCTTAAAGTAAGGGTTACGGTAAAAGAACTAATGGATGGTAAAAGCCTGGATAGCGTGTATGTTTCTGTCGGGTTGAAAAGGGGATACACCAATAATCAAGGAACTATAGAATTTGATAGTGTAACTGTCGGACAATCGATACTCGCAAGCAAAGCAGGATATCTGGCGCAGACAAAAACAGTGAAATCGACGATCAGTTTTCGTCTTGGTAAAAGAGAGATGCAATCTTCATCCAGTAATTACAAAAACGGATTATACGAAAGACCACTTGAACATTTTTCTGGTTCTGCTACTGCTGTTTCAGGAGATGAGTTGAGAAAATTAAGTCCAGTGAATTTTACGGAAGGATTAAAGTTTTATGACCCTTCCTTTATCGTTTCAAGAGATAATAAATATGGGGATGATCCAAATGTTCCTTCTTCAATAAAGGTCAGGGGTAGTTACAATTTCCCTGCATCGGCTACCGTGGCAAAACACACTGGAGTTCCTGCTACAGGAGTACAGCTTAGTCCTTCCACAGCGGATTTTATTGCAAGCAATATTGCCAATCCGGACCAACCGGTTATCTTATTAAATGGAGTACAGGTTGCACTTCAAACTGCATTGGATATGGATATCAACCGTATCGAGAAGATTACTCTATTAAAAGATGCTGCTGCCACTTCCATATATGGTGTTCGCGGAGGAAATGGGGTATTATTGATTCAAACAAAACGTCCGCAGAAAGGAGACTTTAGTGTTACTTACTCCGGACAGGTGCAGGTAAGCACACCTGATCTTTCTTCCTATAACTTATTGAATGCGGCTGAAAAACTGCAACTGGAGCAAAGCGCCGGTTATTATACCAATAACGATTCATTATATCAAAGACGTTTGTACCAGGTAAATAAAGGCGTCAAGACCAACTGGCTTGAGATTCCTACCCGAACGGCGATCGGCAGCAAACATTATTTATCTCTCGATGGCGGAGATGAAGATTTAAGCTATGGCCTGGATTTTTCCTATAATGATATCCAGGGCGTGATGAAGGGATCAAACAGGAAGAACGCGAACTTCGGTGGTTATATCAGTACCCGGATCAAGAATCTGGTAATAAATAATTATCTCCAATATGCAAGAACTGATGCATCCAATTCAACATACGGAAGGTTCAATGAATATGGCCTGCAAAATCCCTACTGGAATCCTTATGATTCAATAACAGGTGGAATGGCCAGGAAATTGGAACAGTATACTTACCAGGGTAATACGGTGACTCATTATAACCCTGCATATAATGGTACGATTTCAACTACGGATGATGCAGCTTATTCAAGATTAAGCAATTTGACCAGCATTAACTGGGCAATTGGATATGGTTTCCGGTTAGAGGGAAGGTTTGGAATCAGTAAGCAATCCGATGAATTGAATTATTTCTTACCGCCTACTCATACTGCTTTTGCTCATTATACCCCTAATGATTATTTTAAAAGAGGAGAGTACAATCAAACCACCAATGCGTTTCTGAGCCTGGAGGGAACTTTAAATCTGCACTATACTAAAAAGAAAGGCCTGCATCAGTTCTATGCGTCAACCGGGATAACTGGATTAAATACAAAAAGTGAAGCAACCGGAATTGAATTGGTAGGATTTGTTACAGATAAATTATCGGATCTTTCTTTTGGAAATGCCTATTCCAACGAACGGCCAGCTACAGGCAAAATTGAAACACGACTGGTATCGGGGTATGGAAATCTTACTTACAGTTATGATAACCGTTACCAGCTGGAACTTTCAGCTAACGCAGATGGTTCGTCTCAATTTGGTGAGAATAGCGGAATGGCGCCGCATTGGTCCGCCGGTGCAAGCTGGAACCTTCACCAGGAACGTTTTTTCCAGCAAAATAAAATATTAAGTCAATTGCGTGTCCGTGCCTCCATTGGAACAGCAGGTAACCAATTTTTTCAATCTTATCTCGGTAACAGTTATTATAATTATTATACCGACAGACAATACGTACAGGGTGGTAGCAATTCAGGAACAAGAGGTATAGGTTTAGGGGCTTTCTTAACGGGCTATGCAAATAAAGTTCTGAAAGCACCTGAAACGCAAAAACAAAATATTGGTTTTGATGCGGTGCTATTGCAAAACAGATTAATGGTTCGCGTGGATGTTTACAAGAATAAAACAGACGGCATTGTATTACCCGTTGCATCTCCTGCGTATACCGGCTTCCAGGATTTCAGCTACTATGATAACCTTGGAGCCATTGAAAATAAAGGTTGGGAATTTGATTTGAATTACGCGGTTATTAAGAATTTGACAAAAGGTTTGACATGGACCGTTCGTTTCAACGGTATTCACAATACGGATCGTATTGTTTCCACTTCGTCATATCTGGATAAGCTTAACGAAGAAAACGATGCGATGTCATCCGATCAAACAAGACCACAGGCAAAATATTTAGCGGGTCAATCGCTTGCAGGTATCTGGGCCGTGCGCTCTCTGGGAATAGATGCAGCTACAGGACAGGAAAAATTTGTTAAAGCCGATGGTTCGCAGACTTTCGCCTGGGATGCAGCAGACAAGATAGTTGCTGGTGATCTTTCACCAAAATGGTTGGGTTCACTCGGAACAACGGTATCCATTAAGAATATATCGGCAGGTGTTTATTTTAATTATCAGTTCGGAGCAAAATATTACAATCAAACGCTCGCAGATAGGATCGAGAACGCTGATCTTACCTATAACGTAGATAGCCGTGCAGCAAGTAATAGATGGAAACAGCCTGGTGACAATGCAATCTATAAGCCATTATCGATAAATGGCATGGCAACTTCACCAACTTATGCTACTACCCGTTTTGTTGAAAGCAATGATTTTATCAATTGCTCGGCAATATCATTGGATTATACAATACCTCAAAAAATAGTACAGAAGATCAGTGCAAAGAATGCCAGGATTGGTTTCATAGGAAACAATTTGTTTGGAAGTGGTAGCAAGAATGCTGAAAGAGGAATTCATTATCCGTTCAGTCGGGCCTATACATTTTCTATAACTACAACTTTTTAAGATCATAAATAGAAACGATATGCAAGGGAACAAGTACAGGATTCTTTTCATACTCACCGTGGTGATGACGGTTTCGTTTGCCGGATGCAAAAAATGGCTGGACACTGAAACTCCCCTACAGGTTGATGAGAATACTGTTTATTCAACAGAAAAAGGATTCCGGGAAGTATTGAATGGTGTTTACCTGCAGATGGGTAGCCAAAGCATGTATGGAAGGGACCTGAGTTTCGGTTTGATAGCTGTGTTGGGCAGAAGCTATGATACTACTATTAGTCCGGCTATCGGCAGTTTATATTATGAGGGTGCCCGTTACAACTTCCAGGATCCCGCGCTGAAATCCACTTTCAATAATATCTGGAACAACACTTATTCAGCCATTGCCAATCTTAACCACTTGCTTGTAAATGTAGAAAGCAGGAGAGAAATTTTAACCGGTAACAATTACGATACCTTAAAAGGTGAGGCGCTTGGATTACGTGCATTTCTGCATTTTGAATTGGTGCGGATGTTTGCGCCCTCTCCGGCGGCTGCTGGTTTGAATGTTCCTGCTATTCCTTATATGAGCAAATTAAGTCCTTACGCGGTAACCGTTTCAACCACTGGTGCTGTTATTGATTCCTGTATTGAAGATCTCAACAAAGCCATTTCATTGCTTAGTGATGCGGATAAAACAACTTCCCGTTTCAATCATTGGGCCGCGAAGGCATTACTTGCACGCATCTTTCTTTATAAAGGAGATCTGCCAAATGCCCGAACTAATGCGCTTTCGGTGATCAACAGCAAAAGGTTTCCGCTCGTTATCAACAATAGTGATCTCATGTTTGGCAGGGAACACATATTCTCATTGTATAGCAGCTTAACTATTTCCCTGCAATATTATCAATCAGTGTTGAATACCAATCCGCCTCTTGGTTTTTCAATTCCGAATCAGACGGCTTTATATGTAACAGGAGGTGGTGCAACAGGCGATTGGCGCCGTTCTTTTGTTGATCCCGCAACCAATGTCGCTGTTGGCAATACGATTTCTCCAAGAAAGTATATTGCAAGCAATGCCAATGTGCTTCCGATGATCAGGGTTTCAGAAATGTATTATATCGCGGCAGAATGTGCTACTGCCGCTTTAGATTCACTCGATGCAACGGATTTATTGGATTCGATAAGAGTACATCGCAATCTCCCTAAATACACATTGGCAGCATTGAAAACGGATAGCCTGAATATTGAAATCAGGAAGGAATACCAGAAGGAATTCCTGGGAGAAGGACAGATGTTTTATTTCTATAAGAGAAAGAATATGCCATTCACTGCTTTGCCTTTTACTAAGATTCCGGTAGTGAGTAATGCATCCTATGTTTTTATAAAACCTGAGTAAAAAACAATTTGATTTATAGAAATTAATTGACTGATCAAAAGAGATAAATTATCATGGATTACTTCAAAAATATATTACGGGGCAAGTGCCGGCTTTTTTCCAAAGCGAGGATGAGCATGTTGTTCCTGCTTTTATTGGCAACCTGCGTTGTTTACGGACAGGAAAAAACAATTGCCACCGTAAAAGGGATTGTAAAAAATGAGGCTGGTGAAGTATTGGTAGGTGCTTCTGTTTCTATCAAAGGAACAAAGACTATTACCACTACGAAAGCAGATGGATCATTTGTGCTGACAAATGTACCAGCAGCGGCGGTTTTAAGTATCTCTTATGTTGGACATACAAGAATAGAAATAAAATTAAAAGCTGGTCAAACTGAAGTATCCGTAAGAATGTCTCCCACTTCTAATACCTTAAATGAAGTGGTGGTGAATACCGGTTTGTATAAAAGACCTGTTGGAAATTTCACGGGTGCATCCAAGTCATTCACCGGGGAAGAATTAAAGTCAATTAACCCAACTAACGTTCTACAGGCATTAGCAGCAATAGAGCCTTCCGTTCGTATCGAGCAAAATAATGCATTGGGTAATGACCCTAATCAGTTGCCAATAATTCAAATAAGAGGTCAGAATAACCTGCCTGTATCTACACAAGGTAGTGCTGCTGCCTCATCTACCCCGGTTACAGAAGGCGACATCATGTCGAGTTATATACTCAATCCCAATCAACCTCTTATTATCCTGGATGGTTTTCAATCTACGTTGCAGATCATCTATGATATGGATATAAACCGTATAGCAAGCATTACGGTTTTAAAGGATGCTGCGGCTACTACCGCTTATGGTTCCAAAGCAGCGAATGGAGTAATTGTAGTGGAAACCAAACAACCTGTTGCAGGAAGAACTCAAATAACCTATTCGATTAATTTGTCCACCGAACTTGCTGACCTAACCTCTTATCATATGTTGGATGCAAAGGGTTTGCTGGAAGCACAGCGTTTAGCGGGGGTATATTCCGATCCGAACAATAATTTTAAAGATGTTGCTTTGAAGCAATGGTATGATTACCGTAAATACCAGGCTGAAAGTGGCGTGAATACTTACTGGCTTTCACAGCCTCTTCGTACCGGCCTAAGCACCAATCACAGTCTTAATATCAGCGGTGGGGCAAGGGCAATCCGATATTCCCTTTCGCTTAATTATGGTAATGGTGTTGGTGTAATGAAAGGTTCCGGCCGGGATCGTTTTGGATTAAATTATAACCTCGGTTATTCAAACAGAAACCTCCGTTTTTCCAACAATACCAACGTTGGTTATTTCAAATCAAACGCTACACCATGGGGAAGCTTTAGTCAGTACGTCAGTCAGTTTCCTTTTTTCAAACCTTATGATTCCGCTGGCAACACGCTGAAAATTCTTGAACCCAATTATGTAGAGTTGGGCTTTACAAGTCCGGCACCCGGAGCGCCTTTCACGAATGCAGCCTATAATGCAGGACTTGTGGTAAAAAACTATGGTTACTCGCTGTCATTTACTAATAACTCCAATTTCGAATGGACCATCAATAGAGAGCTGCGGATGCGGGCGGCTATCAGTTTTTCAAATAACCTCCCGGGTAGTGAACAATTCTTGCCTGCCGACCATACCAATTTTGTAAATGCATTAGTTGCCAAAGTGGCGGACCTGGGCTCGTACACTCAAACACGGGGAAAAAATTCTGTATTCGATAGCAGGTTAGGTCTGGATTATAGTAAGAAAATGGGGAACCATACCATTTTAGTTGCAGCAGGTTTACAGGCTCAGTCGACTAAAAGTAATTCAACTACTATCCAGGTTACGGGAATGCCTAATGATTATCTCGATGAGTTAGGAATGGCAAATGGTTATGGGTTTAGTAGTATTAAACCTAATAGTATTAAGAGTGATACACGAAGCCTTTCTTCGTACGCCAGCGTTAGTTATAATTACGGAGATCGCTACACAGCAGAAATTACCGCTAACGCCAGCGGTTCATCACAATTCGGGTCCAATAACAGGTTTGCGCCCTTTTGGGCAGGAGGGGTTGCATGGAATGTACACAAAGAGAAATTTTTTAGTAAGAATTCCATCATTCAAACATTGAGGGTGAGAGCTACCACGGGAGTTACCGGTAACCAGAATTTTGCTGCGCATATGTCGCAACCGATTTTCCAGTATAATCTTAATAATAATTACCGTCTTCAGTTAGGTGCAATGGTACAGGCTTATGCAAATCCCGATTTGAAATGGCAGCAAACACTAAAAAACAATTTTGGTTTATCAGCCGGATTATTCAATGGAAAATTGAATATTGGGTTTGATCTGTTTTCCGAAATTACCGATAACCTGATTTTGCCATTGGATGTGGCTCCTTCAACCGGGTTTATCAATTACCAGGACAATCTGGGTGCTACTAAAAACACTGGTTATGAATTCTCCATCTCATCACCTATCATACAAAACCGGAAGAAGAATATTTTCTGGACGCTGATGTTTAATACAGGTAGTTACAAAAATGTTATCACCAAACTTTCACCGGCCATTGAAGCTATAAACAACGCCAACAATGTCAACGATGATAAGCAACTCAAACCGTTACCACGTTTTGAAGTTGGACAATCTATGAGTCGTATCTGGGCAGTACCATCGCTGGGAATTGATCCGGCTACCGGTAAAGAAATCTTCGTGAAACTCGATGGCACAAAGACATTCGTTTGGGATCCAAATGATAAAAGACCTGTTGGGGATGGTACCAGCAAACTGAAAGGAATGATTGGCTCCAATCTCATATTCAAGGGTTTTACATTCAATATCAATTTAAGTTATCAGTATGGTGGGCAAATGTATAATCAGACCCTCGTGGATAAAATTGAAAATGTGAACCTGCTTGTTACCAATGCAGATGAAAGAGTGTTGACAGAAAGATGGAAAAAACCAGGTGATATTGTTTCCTTCAAATCATTGGTAGCAAATGGTACCGGCGGATTCCAAGAGACCAAAGTTACTTCCCGTTTTGTGCAGGATAATAATTACCTGGAAGCATCCAGCATTACCGTTGGATATACATTTCCACAAAACGTGAGTTGGGTAAAGAAGATGAAATTATCAACACCCAGATTTTTTATTACACAGAATAACCTATTCCGGTTTGCCACCATTAAAACAGAAAGAGGAACGGGGTATCCATTTACGAGAACATTCAATTTTGGCTTATCAACTACTTTCTAAAAAATATTTATGAATAGTAATAACATTTTTGCAACTACCTTTTTCAGTTCTCCCAAGCAGGTATTGATTGGGATAACAGCAGTTGTTGTGCTGTTCCTTTCAGGATGCAAAAAATTCCTGGATGTGCCGCCGAAAGATCAGGTGCCGCAGGCCACTCTTTTTAAAGATGAGCAAGGATTCAAGGATGCATTGATCGGCGTTTACCTTGGAATGGACAAACCTAAAAATGGGGCCAATTATGGGCTGTACACAACTAATTTATCCATGGGTATGCTGTCGACAATGGCTTATAACTATGATAATGCCACCACAGCAAATGCCGGAGCGGGAGGAGCGTTTTATAACAATGTGGTATATTATACTTACACCGATGGTGAGGTGAAGAAAGAGATGGATGGAATCTGGGGAGGCATGTATAATAATATTGCCAACCTGAATAATATGCTGATCCAGATTGAAAGCAAGAAAGACGTATTTCATGGCGATAATTTTAACCGGGTGAAAGGGGAAGCAGTTGCTTTAAGAGCTTTGTTCCATTTTGACCTGGTGCGACTATATGGACAACCTCCGTTAACCGGTTCAACGGTGAAGGCTATTCCTTATATAACTCAGTTCAGCGTTAAATCAACTCCTTTTGTTACTGTTCAGGCTGCACTGGATTCATGTATAACGGATCTCATCAATGCAAAAGATTTATTGGCTGCTACCGATACCTCAGCGGTTTTAAAAGCGGTAGAGGATCCATTTACTTCTTATACACAAAATCATCTGAACTATTGGGCGGTACAGGGATTGCTGGCAAGGGTTTATTTATACAAAGGCGATTACGCAAATGCGGAGAAATATTCAAAAGCGGTTATCGGCAGTAATAAATTTCCGTTAATCACTTCCAATGTGGCAGCAGCAACTAACATCGTTCGCGACAGAACTTTTTCACAAGAGCATCTTTTTTCTGTTTATTCAATGAACATCAGAAATTACAATAACGAACTTTTTGATAAATCGGCTGGTGTGCCCTTGCGATTATTGCCAGCAGGAAAGAATACGGTGTATACCACCGGTAGTGGTAGTACAAGCGATTATCGGTTTACATCCTGGTTCGACAATAACCAGACAGCTACGAATGTTCCATCGAAATATTTCCAGGATAAGAACCTGCCCTATGAACTGCAGGGTATTGTACCCGTGATCCGGGTTTCTGAAATGTATTATATCGCCGCCGAAAGTGCCAATAAGAATAATGATATCTCTTCTGGTACCAACATTTTGAACAGCGTACGTCAAGCCCGTGGTTTGAATGCATTGAATGCTGGTGGATTCACTAATCCGGATAGTTTGTCAATTGAGATCATGCGTGAGTACCAGAAAGAATTTATACAGGAAGGACAGACATTTTTTTATTACAAGCGACTAAATAAGGATTTAAAACAGGTTACTGCTACAACCGCACCCATTAATTCGGATGTATATGTGTTTCCAATACCGGATAAAGAAAAAGAATATAATCGATAAATAATCTCAGATAATATCAGAAAAATGAAAAAAGGAATTCTTTATATATTATTAATTGTGACTACTCTTCCCTTTGTGTCGTGCGAGGAAGATGTACCACTCTTGTTTTCAGAACCCGATGGCATTTATTTCACTGCCAATTCGGATAGTCTGTACTATACATTTGCCAAATATCCAAACCGGTCGGTAGATACATTAAAAATTTCTGTAACGGTATTGGGAAAAGCGGCCGATGTCGACAGATTGATCAGCGTTGAAAAAATAACCGAAAATGGATTTAATGGTGCCGAGGGGGTTCATTATAAATTATTGCCCCCTTATTCCTTACCTGCCGGTAAGATCACTACTTTGATACCTGTGGTAGTTTACAAGACTGGTGATTTGGACAGTTTGTCGATTAATTTCAAACTTAAGCTTTCTGAAAACGAAAACTTTGTTTCCGGAATTTCATCAAAGGCTTTCTTGAAAATAAAAGTGGGTTATCTCCAAAAGCCACCAACCTGGGGAGAATCCGGAGGCACTCAATGGGCAGGCTTTAACAGCAACTTTGGTACCTGGAGCAAAACAAAATACAAAGTAATACTGGATGCATTGTATGATCCGGTAAGTGATTCAACAGTAAGTGAGTTTCCATATAGCAGGTTCGGCTCTCCGGCTATCTCGATTCAATACCTGCAATTGGTAAGAAATTATCTCCGTACCAATTACCCCGGAAATTTCACATCGCCGCGTGGCATTGGACCTACATTAAGAGATCCTGATAACAAAGACAGTGTAATTCAGGTTGGACCCGCTAATTACTAATTAAAATGAGCCTCAATAAAAATACAATGAAGAATTTTTTTAGGTATATAATGGCACCTGCAATATTGGTTGTTACTTTTTACGCCTGCAAAAAGGATCTCGGTAATTACGATTATTCCGATGCCAATGTTATTACCATTACTACTAATATGGCTAATGTGGATCCAACTGTTGTGATCAATAATGACTCTATTGTAGTAAAGCAGAATGATACCCTTAAACTGGATATCCTTCTCGCTCAAACAAAACCTTCCAATGACTTATCCTACGAGTGGATGATTATCCAGTCTTCGTCTAATATTGGTAATCCGCCTCAATATGTTGTTGGTAATTCAAAGCAGTTGAGCACGAAGATTATTCTCTCCCCTAATCTTTACAGGTTGTTAGTGAAAGTAACGGATAATACAACCGGCGTTTCATTTTATAAATTTTATTCATTAAATGTAGATACCTCACCGTGGGGTGGAGAAGGATGGGTGATCCTGCAGGACCAACCCGCGGATGGTGGTTGCGATATATCTGTAATTACAACCCGCGATGGGGCTGTTCGTGGAAATATATATTCCAATGTTTACTCACTCGCTAATAATGGCAATAAACTTCCCTCAGGCACCTATAAAGTGAATGTGATTAATTATGCTACTGCGCTTCGCATTCAGAAAGTTTCATTCTTTTATCCGAATGGTGGATTGCAGGTAAAGTCAACAGATTTTTCGGATTCAAGCTTGCATACCAGTTGGTACCTCGTACCGCCTTCTAGTTTTAATTTACAGGTTAATGCACAGGTGAATGGAGGAAACTATGAATACCAGTTCAATAATAATCAATTAAATTATCGCAGAGTTAATGCAATAACTTTACCAAATCCACCCATAAAATTCGGTGCTGCTGTACAGGGTACATGGACATTAAGTCCCTTTGTATTGAACAATTCTGCCAGCGAGTCATTTTTTACTCTTTACGATCAGGCCAATAAATGTTTTTTACTTTATAATGTAGAAACGAATTTATTAATCCCAACCAATCGTCCTGATATTGCCAATAGCCATTTTCCTAATTATGCAGGTCCGGCAGCAGCTTTACATCCTACAACAGGTTCTGGATTTGACCTGAACAATATTCGTCGTAACCTGGTATATAGTGAAAATAGCCAGCCGCTCGCTTCAGGAACTCAACCGGTATATAGCAACATTTTCAGAAATAATGCTGGTGATTCTACCTTTCTTTATCAGCTTCCGGTAGCCACTGCATACGCAAATAACTTTGCCACCGGTCGATTTTATCTCTCCAAAACAAATGTTCCAGGTATCGATTCAGCAAGTCTCTTCGCTTGCCCTACTTATTTGACTATGCCTGGAAAATTTTATTATGTAAGGGATAACAATATTTATACATGCAGTGTAGCAAATCTTGCTGCTTCTACATCACAAGTAGGGTATAGTTTTCCTGCCGGAACTATTGTAAAAACCATGAAGGTTTTCAAATCAGGATATACATCTGCTCCTGCTAACGAAAGCCGCGTACTGGTTGTAGCTACGGATGAAACGTCTAGTGGTGGCGGACATAAAGTTTATTTCTTTAATCTTTCTGCTACCGGTATTATAAACAGTACTCCTGCAGATGTGTATACAGGTTTTGATAAAATAGTTGATATAGCGTTTAAGAAGGGATTGGGATTCTAATAATGGTGTGTCGGGTTTCCGTAAGCGCCTGTTTGGTATAGCCAGACAGGCGCTTTTGTTTTAGATAACAAGGTCAGATGTGCGATGTTATTAATGGTCTGACGGTCTCCGTCTGACCATTAATAACGAACAAGATGCTTTTACTTTTTTCACGGTTAGAGGGGGTACTTCGAAAACGGTCCGACGGCTTGCTCGGCTACGGTCAGACGGAGACCGTCAGACCGGAGTGCCTTAAAGCGGTGAGACGGGACCATTCCACCTCAAATCAAAGTGCTTGATAACTAAGCCTATACGTAGTCTCAATTAGCCACAGATTAAACGGATTTACACAGATTAGAGCTTAATCAGTGATAATCAGTGTAATCTGTGGCCAACACCAACCGTGTAATCTGTGGTTAAAACCAAAATATCCTGGTTATCGGTGGATACAGCTCTCAGCAAGGCTCTCCCCAGCCAATTTCGTCAACTCCTTTAGCCAATTGGTACAATACCGGCCCAGAAGGGGATTGACTGGGGGTAATTTTAACACCTGATAAATCAACATCCCCTTTCAAATTAAACAAATAGATATGCGATTTAAGATTGTTCTTGTTACTGCTGGCCTGGCCCTGATGACAGTTGCCGCGATGGCCCAGGATACTGCCGCCGTTAAAAAGGTGGAGACGACATCAAAGCCGAAAAGCTATTCCGATGTTATCACTGCTAAGGCGATCAGCAAACAGGGATTATTTGCCGTTCACAGGGTAGATGAGAAATACTACTTTGAAATCCCCGATTCTCTTTTACAAAGAGATGTTCTTTTCACTACCCGTTTGGTAAAAGTTCCAACAGGGAGCCCACGTTTTGGTGGCGAACTGGTAAACAGCATTATCGTGTCGTTTGAGAAAGCGGGAGAAGATAAGTTATATATGCGCGTAGTTACAAATGTTGCAACGGTTGATCCAACAAACGCAATTGCAAAGGCAGTAAAAAATTCTACGATTGACCCGATTGTAATGGTATTTGATATCAAAGCGAAAGGAAAGAATAAAACTTCTGTTATTGATGTCACTGATTTTATTTCAAAAGATAATACGATCACCGGTTTTCATCCTGATGCAAGGAAAGGGATGTCGTTGGGAGCTGTGGCTGCCGACAGATCATTCATCATGGCTGTTAATCCTTATGCAGAAAACATTGAAATCAAGACTTTGAAGACTTTCAGCATGGGTGGTGGAGCGCCAGCACCTGGAGCAGCACCTGGAGAAGCCGCACCTGTTTCGATGAGTGTTGGTGTAACTATGGAATTAAGTACTTCTATCATGTTATTGCCTACAATACCAATGCAATCAAGACATGCCGATCCGCGTGTTGGTTATTATAGCGAAAACTACAAGATATTTTCTGATGCACAACAAAAGGTGGAGGATAAGAATATTATTGTACGTCATCGTATGGAACCCAAACAGGAAGACATTCAGCGCTACCTGAATGGTGAATTGGTTCAACCAAAAGAACCCCTGGTGTTTTATGTTGATCCTGCAACACCAAAACAATGGAGACAATTTATTATTGCCGGTATCGAAGATTGGAACGAAGCGTTTAAAGCCGCTGGTTTTAAGAATGCGATTGTTGGAAAAGAATGGCCGGAAGGCGACAGCACTATGAGCATTGAAGATGTACGCTGCAAAGTTGTACGCTATTTCCCCACCAATCAATCTTTTTCTTATAGTCCGAGAGTATATGATCCAAGAAGCGGTGAAATCTTACAAACATATATCGGATGGTCGCATAGCAAAGTAAAATCTTTGTACGAATGGTATTTTGTACAGGCGGCCGCGCTCGACCCTCGTGCAAGAACTCCAAAATTCAGTAATGATCTCATGGGTTCGTTGATCAGGGCAGCTGTTGCTCGTGAAGTTGGGCATACGCTGGGTCTTCGTAATAATATGGCTGCCAGCAGTGCTTATTCGGTTGATAAATTAAGAAACAAAAAATGGTTGGAAGCAAACGGATTTTCTGCTTCTATCATGGACTATATACATTATAATTATGTAGCACAACCAGAAGATCAGATTTCTCCGGAAGGGCTTTTGCCTAAAATAGGAGAGTATGATAAGTGGGCCATTAAATATGGATATGCATATACAGGAAAAAGCGATTTTGACGAAGAGAAGAAACTGTTACAGAAATGGGTGGTGGATGCTAATACTACCAATCCAGCGTTGAAATACAGCCCTGAAATTGATGCAAATCTCAATGATCCAACTGATCCATCGGCACAAACCGAGGACCTGAGTAGCGATCCGGTTAAGGCAAGCGAGCTTGGTATCAAGAACCTGAAAATAGTTACTGGAAATTTGCTTGCTTGGACAAAAGAAGATATGGATATGTATGATAATACATACGCCATGTATGAAAATATAACTGAATGGTATAGGTTACTTACCCGCCATGTATATACTCAAATAGGCGGCACTAACGAAAATTTGAAGAGTGTTGATGAGAAAGGAGATGTTTACACATTGGTACCGCGTGATGTACAAAAGAGGGCGATGGCATTTTTGCATAAGGAGGTATTTCAAACACCTACCTGGCTAATTGATCAAAATCTACTGAATAAATTTAGTAGACCGTCCAGAAAAGGACAGGTGCAGCGATTCCAGGACGATGGTGTTTACCAGGTATTGACCCCTAACCGCTTGTTCGAAATGACCGTTGAAACGATGCGTTTTGGGAAGGAAAAAACATACACCATCGATGAAATGCTCACCGATTTGAACAGTGGGATCTGGAGTGAATTGAAATCATCTGCTCCTGTAGTAATTGATCCATACAGAAGAGCGATACAAAAGTCATTGGTTGAAAATTTCGCAAGGGTTCTGAAAGAAGCCAGTAATCCACCGGCAGTTGGTTCAGCATCTCCAGATCTTTCAGTTACTGATGTACCGGTGGTTTTACGGGTACATCTGGACAAGATAATGCAACAATGCAAACTGGCAATACCCGCCTGCAAAGATCCAATGACATTGGCGCATTTAAAATATGTGAACAACAAGATCAACAATCTGCTTTATCCTAAAAACTAAATTTCGCAGACTTGGCCGCTGAAGCTTTAGCGAAGGAGGCCGCAATTTTCTACCAGTTAAATTGAAAGCATGACACGTATACTTCTTATCATATTATTTACCGGTTTGTTGAATGCGGGTTTTTCGCAGGAAACAAAACCGACTGAAAAACCAACAGCCGACTCTGTAAAAAGTACAGGCAAAAAAATCAGCGATTTTGTTACTGCCAAAGCAGTCAGCAAAAAAGGAATGTTTTCCATTCACCAGGTAGGTGATAAATATTATTTCGAAATACCCGACTCTCTATTGGGTAGAGAATTATTGTTAACTACCTGGCTGGTAAAAGTCCCTGGAGGCAGTCCTAAATTTGGTGGTGAAATAATGAATAACAAAACCATCAGCTTTACCAAATGGAACGGTGGAACTAAGCTTGCTTTGAATGTAACTGCTACCATTAACCAGGTAGATACAACCAATGTTATATCAAAAGCAGTAAAAAATTCAAACTTAAATTCCGTGGCCCTGCTGTTTGATATAAAAGCACGTGGTAATACTGGCACTTCGTTGATTGATGTAACCGACTTTCTTCAGAAAGAAAATTCGTTTACGATGTTGAGCAACGAAGTGAAGAATGGCTTGTCCGTCAGTACTATGGCAGCAGACAGGAGTTTGGTAAAAAGCTTCGCTTCATATCCTATCAATGTTGAAATTAAAATGATGCGCACCTACGGAGCAGCATCAGCAGCCAGGGTTGTACCAGGTCGCCCTGCAGTAGTTCCGGTTGAAGCGGCAAGATTGAGTGGAAACATCACCATGGAAATTTCTACTTCTATTATGCTGATGCCGGAAAAGCCGATGACACCCAGGCGTTTTGATGCACGTGTTGGATATTTTGCTGATGCATACATGGAATACGCCGATGAGCAACAAAAAGTAGATGCAAAAATTTTTATAGTTAGATATCGCCTTGAACCTAAGCCGGAAGATATGCAACGCTATAAGCGTGGCGAACTGGTAGAACCAAAGGAACCCATTGTTTATTATGTAGATCCTGCTACGCCAAAACAATGGCGTCCATACATCATTGCTGGTATTAACGACTGGAACGAAGCGTTTAAAGCGGCCGGATTTAAGAATGCGATCATCGGCAAAGAATGGCCCGAGAATGATAGCACGATGAGCCTCGAAGATGCCCGTTATAAAGTAATCCGCTATTTCCCTTCTGAAGTTGCTAATGCATACGGTCCAAATATTCATGATCCTCGCAGTGGCGAAGTGTTGCAGAGCTATGTTGGCTGGTATCATAATGTAATGACCTTGTTGCACGACTGGTATATGGTGCAGGCCGCTCCAAATGATCCGCGGGCACGCACGATGAAATTCAGCGATGAATTGATGGGTACACTTATCCGTTTTGTTTCTTCTCATGAAGTGGGACATACGTTGGGTCTGCGCCACAATATGGGAAGCAGCAGTCTTACTCCTGTTGAAAAACTGCGTGATAAAAATTGGGTGGAGAAGCATGGTCATTCAAATTCGATCATGGACTATGCACGCTTTAACTATGTAGCACAGCCAGAAGACAGCATTGGGGAAGCCGGAATTATGCCACGTATTAATGATTACGATAAATGGGCAATTAAATGGGGTTATACCTATACTGGAATAACTGATGATGAAGAAGACCGTAAAGTAGTAACCAAATGGATTGTGGACAGTTTAAAAGCAAATCCTCGTTTGTGGTTTGGTGGCGAAGGCTTTAATTATGATGCCCGTTGCCAGTCGGAAGATGTTGGCGACAACAGTATGAAGGCAAGTGAATACGGTATTAAGAATCTGAAATATGTAATGGCGCATTTGCCAGAATGGACAAAGGAAAGCAATGGCCTCTATACTGATCTGTCGAATATGTACCGCCAGGTGGCCACACAGTTCCTGCGTTATAACATACATGTATCTGCTAATATCGCTACTGTTTATGAGACATGGAAAACAGTGGAACAACCCGGCGATATTTATATGGGTCCTCCAAAAGCAAAACAAAAGGAAGCAGTTGCTTTCTTAACAAAAGAAGTATTTACTACTCCGGACTGGTTACTCAATAATGAAATTCTGGGTAAGATCAGTAACCCGGTAAGGCTGAGCACTACGGCAATTATACAGTCAAGGGTGATTGACCTAACCCTCAACGACAGAGTATTCAATACATTATTGCTAATGGAGAATCGTTATGGTAAAAATAATGTCTATACCATTGCCGAATTTATGAAAGATATGAAAGCGGGTGTTTGGACGGAACTTTCAAATAAAAAACCAGTAGATATTTACCGGCGCAGTTTACAGAAGAATTATCTGTCTAATGTATTTGCATCGATTAAGGAAGCAGAGGAAGGAACGCATTATATGGGATTACTTTTTGGTGGACCTGTGGCTGCAGAAGCCTTGCCAGTTACGGTTGGTACTGATGTTGGTTCTTTCCTGGCGCTTCATCTCGAACAATTGCGTTCCGAAATTTTAGCGGTGCTCCCATCAATTACCGATAAGGAAACAAAGGAGCATTATAACTATATCGCACAGCAAATCAAAACACGATTGGGCAATCAGTTTAACATAAGATAATTTTTAATTGATGAAACAGCTGATATTAGTTTTTCTACCACTCTTTGGCTTGCTGTTTTGCAGCCAGCAGGTTTCCGCAAAACCGGTGAATACGATTGTACGAGGTAAAGTTCACAATGCAAGCACCCAGTCTGTTTCACTATATAAAGTGGAAAATGGTGAAACCGTGAAACTGGGATTTCGATGGCCAGAAAAAGATGGCAGTTTCAGCTTTGATATACCATTGGAAAAAGAGTCGATTTTTTTTATTGCCAAAGGCGGAGGAAAAGGCGGAGAGCTTAAATATGTTTTGTATCTAAAGCCAGGCAGTATTTCTCAATTGAATTTATATTCAAGCAAGACTTCTCTCGAATATGACAGTTGCGAAATGGATAAAGAAAACGAGGAAACTGTTTTATTACAGCAATGGAACGATTTGTTCATTCCTTTGTGTAATGCAGGTAGAATCTTGAAGCAAAGAGATAATTTCTTTGTCCTTTTTAACGAGTTTGTTTCAAAAGCGGAGAGATTTAAGAAATCTATTAGTACTTCCAACAATTATTTCAATCAATTGCTGAAATTGAAAGTTGATATTGACTTGGATTATGCCAGGACCGCCGCTTTCTTTTACTTCAACGAAAGATTAAACTCGGGATATGACACGAGTAGTTCACATCGAAACTTTTATAAGCCGGTGTTGCAGAAGGGCAAATATTGTGAGGCTCAACTGCTGAATACGGACCATGGCATGGATCTTCTAAGATTTTATACGGCTGTTCACCGGTTTGTTGGAGCAAAAAGTGTTAGCGAATTTCAGCAAGCAGCATTTAAGACGCCGGCGGTGGATCCGATTTGTAATGATGAATTGAAAGGAACCGTTGTTTTAAGTTACCTGCCCAGAATTTTTACGCAAGAAGAATTAGCGCTGAACATTCAGCCTTTTGAAAAATATTTTGTTACATCAGCGCTCAAAGAAGCCTATAACAAAAAGAAAACCGAATTGACGCCCTTTGCAACTGGTGCTGCCGCATATAATTTTTCTTTAACCGACGTAAATGAGAAAGTTGTTTCGTTGAAGAGTCTCAGGGGAAAAGTAGTGGTATTGGATTTGTGGGCCATGTGGTGTGCCCCTTGCTTAAAGGAAAAACCATATTTCCAACAAATAGAGGAAGAATATAAAAGCAATAATGAGATCGTTTTCGTAAGCGTTTCTACAGATGGAATGGGCCAGAAGGATCGTTGGAAAGATTTTGTTAAGAGAAAAGGATGGAATGGCATTGAATTGATTTCAGAATACACAGAATCAGTGATGAAGTACTACAAAGTAGAGGGCATACCACGCTTTATGATCTTCGATAGAAATGGAAAAATTGTTACAGTGAATGCACCGATGCCATCGGATCCGGGTTTTAAAGCATTGATCGAGCAAACATTGAAAAAGAATAGCTAAATGAAATTTAGTATAAAAAATATTATTGCTGTTGTAACCTTTCTGGTAATTCTTAATGCCGCCAATGCGCAACAGTATCCCAATGTGTTAACCGGCACATTTACAGAAAAAGTAAATGCCGAATTGATTCTTATTCGCAAGTTAGATAACAAAGTTCAAAAAATCGGTGATTACAAGATCAGTCCCGATAACCTGGACTTTGTGATTGCTTTACCTACTGATACATCCATCAATTATAGTTTCGAGGTGAAAATTATGAAGATGGGGCATTTGAGATTGGAAGTGGATAAATGGTACACATTTCCATTGACATTGAAATCGGGTCAGAACCATTCAATAAAAGTCACTCCATCAAAAATTGATGTTGCAAAAAAAACGGGTTGGGAATTAAAAGCGGGAGCAGCCGCGCCTACTATTGCATTCATCAGCGGAAAATTTATTAATTGGAAATTAGGCGCCAATATCACTATTGAGCGGGTAGTGGATGGCGTTTATGAAACAGTAAATAGTATCAGCAATTCAAAGGATAATTCCTTTTTGTTACCATGCCTGGTAAAACAGGAGGGATTTTATTATATCAGTTCCCCGCGCTGGAGAACGCGAATCTATTTGAAACCAGCCGACAAGCTGGAACTGGCTATGGATGGCCCGTCTGGATATTATGAAGTGACAGAAGGCTCAGAAGAAAATCAATTATTGCAAAAATGGCAACAATTAATTCGTCCCATCACCAATTATGGTTATAACGTGTTATTTATTCAGAGTGGTTCATATGATGTAACCAGGTATCTGAAAACGTATGATAGCCTTGAGTCATCCATTGCGAAGTTTAGAAACAATGTCAGTCATTCAGGTTCGAAATTCAGCAAGCTATTCACGATGGCAATAGATATAGATAATGAATTAGCTCCTATTTTATATTTATTTAATAGTTCGTCAAAGAAAACCAATGGCTTCAGTTCTACCCCAAAGAATTTTAATGAGATACCGGCATTTTATCAACGTTTTATCCACCCCGGTAAATTCAATGATGCTTCCATTTTAAATATTGGGGAGACTAGACGCTATATGAATCTTTATGCTAAGCTTGTTATAGCAGCATTGCCCGAAGATCAGCGGAAACACTTAACCCAAAGTGAACGAGTTGAGCGCATGATTAATACAATGTCCAACGATACTTTAAAATCATTTATGTTGTTGGATCAACTGTCTGAAGTTGAAATAAACAATCTAACCGAATTCCGGTCCTCCTTTGAGCCATTCAGGAAATATACCGGACCTGCCACAGTTAAACGAAAATACCAGTCGAAATACCAGGAATTTATTGGAGACACGGCTTATATTGGCAAGTCATCGTACAATTTCACATTGCCCGATAGTACCGGCCGCATGTTCTCCATGAAAGATTTCAAAGGCAAAGTAGTATTCATAGACGTGTGGGCCACCTGGTGCGGTCCTTGCAAAGAAGAATATCCGCATATCAAAGCGCTCGAAGAAGAATACCGTAGTAATAAAGACATCGTATTTCTGGGCGTAAGCCTTGACATGTCGACAGCCCGTAAGCAATGGATCAATGCAATTAAGAAGGAAGGTTTGCCTGGACTCCAATTGTTAGATGACCGGGGCAAAAACTTTGCGTTGAAATATGGCATTACGGGTATTCCACGATTCTTGTTGATTAATCGGGAAGGGAAGTGGATTGAGGTGAGATGCCCAAGGCCTTCGAATAAGGAAGAGTTGAAGCGGTATTTGGATAAGGCATTGGCTGAAGGCACGGCTAGTGTGAAATGATAACGGTGTTTCTAAAATAATCGGGTTTAATAAATTTTCTCATGAGCAGTAGTTTTGGATCGGAGGGCTTTTTTAAGCTCTCCTTTTTTTTGAGATGACATCTGCCCCGGCACGCTCTAGGTATTTGAAGAAACCTGCCGGGGCAGATGTCGTCTCATTTGTGTTCGTAATAAAAAGGCTTATTAAGATAATCCTCATTCTTAGCCTTGTGATATTCTATAAACTGATCCTTTCCACCAAACCAATCAAATACTTCTTTCCTTTTTAGGAGTGTTGGTTTGTTTGAAATCAAACTGTTGTATCCGCTGTACGGGTAGTCAGTTATTCCCTTGCAAATCTTGTGGTGTACGGCATTATGATTAATATAAAACAAAGCCTGAGTGAAGTAATTAGGGCAATCTATTAAGATTCTCCTGTATGGCGTACAGAAGATTCCTCCATGCAATCCATTATGCTTATTAATCGAGGAAGTATATGCAATGAAAAGCTCGCGAAATTTGTTTGAGACTATTTTATGCGTCGGTATAACTTCATTTATGTTAATATTTACAATGTCCTTAATCTTGACGATTAGGTGAAAATGATTTGGCAATAGATTGTAAGTGTAAAAATCCATCCACTGACAAAGATGTTCTTTCATTAAATAAAAGAACAAAGAATAATCATCCGGTTTATTAAACATTAATTTACCAGAATGACTTCTATTGTAAACATGGTAACATTCGCCTGGTTTGAAACTAGCCAGGTATTTGGATGGAATTGGCATTTACAGCTAAGGTAGAATCCATGAATTCCAATTCAATGATGTTTTCATCATAAAATGATGTTTTTTTCATCAGGAAGTATGAGATGACATCTGCCCCCGCGTTTCTTCAAATACGTAGTGCTTGCGGGAGCAGATGTCATCTCAGTAACGTCAGGTAAAATTCTTTGAAATGCTCCCAGGAAAACTTATTGCTGGCATAATGATAAGCCTGTTCGCCAATTTTTCTTTTCAATTCGGGGTTGCTTACCAGTAACTCTAATAATGAAATAGCCTCGTCTACAATTTTTTCTTCGTCGATTGATGAAATCAATAACCCATTTTCAAGGTGAGAAATATAGTCGGGAATAGAATCAATGGCGGTAGATAATACACTTTTACCTCTTGCCATCATTTCCATTACTACGATGGGCAGGCCCTCGTATTTGGAGGTTAGAATCAATACATCGGATTTCCAATAAATATCTTCCAATATTTTCCTATCAGAAATTTCTCCCAATAAACTCAAGGAGGGAAGTGATATACCTTTAAAATATTCTTGTACATCACCCACAAAAGAGAAGTGAATGGGCAAATTGAGTTCGCTGGCTTTTTGAACGATTTTTGCAAGCAAATGAACTCTTTTTTGAGGGGCGCCTCTACCTACATACAAAACTTGTAAAATATCATTATGTACAGCACGGTATGGCGGAATGTCGATGGAATTGTCTATAAAAAAAAGGCGATCAAAATAGGAAGCGGGAAGATTATACTTTTTATACAATGCTTCTACATCTCTTTTTATTTTCTGAGTACTGAAAACACGTGCGTCGATCAAATCAATGAATGCCTGTGAATAATTGAACCAGGTGTTAAGGTGGCATAGTTCTACCACTTTCGCGCTTTTCTTTATGTGTGGGATGACTTTATAGAAATAAAGCGATTCCCCGCCAAAAACTACTGGCTTCTCAGCAGCGTTAATCCAGGATGCGATTACACCGCGATAAAAGATATTAATAAAGTGATAGAGCTTGTTGTCGATCATCTTATTCAAATCGATAATCCTGACACCCGTTTTGTTAAAGGCAGGAACGAACTTGTTGTTTTTTGGTTTTTTAGAGAAAATGATCAGAGGGTGCTGGTCCTTTATACATTCTGTGATATCTAAATTTACTTTAGGTGCACCGCCTAGGTCTGCTGCAGCGAAGAATAAGAAAATGGAATTGTTGGTTTTGAGGGGAAAAATCTTACCAGCCAGTTTGCCCAACCAAACCAGGGGAAGTATCGCAATGTGTTCAATCCTTCTTTTAAAAACGGCCTCTTTATATGTCATGAATGCTGATAGTATTTTCTTACCAGTTTCGTGAGGTAGGAATGATCAAAATCTATTTTCAATTCTTTAATGACCGGTAAAATTAAGGATATATCTATCTCAAAATTAAAACCCTTATCTATAGGAATAGCGCAAGCAGATTTACCGGTAGCCTCCTCCAGCGCAGCAACGATATCTGTGACCCTATAACTTTGTGGGTTGGCTACATGAATTACCTGGTTTGCCAATATCCGGGTTTTTAATATTTTGTCAATGATCAGGAACACGTGATCAATATCTATAATATTCCGATAAGCATTGACCCATATATCGAAATTGATTTGATTTTCGATATGGTAATAGAAAAAATTTAGGACGGTATTCGGGTTGGTAGCCTGTCCTACTATTTGGGATACCCGGAAAATATAGTATCGTTTGACCTTTTTTTGAATGATATCCTCTAGCTGAAGTTTGTGCAGCGTATAAGGAGAATTGGCTTCGCCCGGGTCTTGCATACTACAGGTGCTGAAATATACCAATACCGTGTCTGGATAAGTCTCGATCGTATTTTGTAATAGCTCCAATTCACGGGCAAAGAGTGCTTCATTCTTGTTCTTTGAATTAGAAACGCCCGACGCAAAAATCAGTATATCCGAATCGTTTTCATAAGATAGGAATCGTTTTGCGATCAGGCCTTTACCGATTACCATGCTTTGTGATTTTTTTACTCTTAGATTATAAAGGTGTAAAAATAAGATAAGATTTTATATGCCAGCGTTTCTTTACTTAGCGGCCTTTTTAGATTGTTCTTTTTATAGCGAATATATCAATCTATTGAAATAGTATCCTTATACTGGACAATTAACTCTTTAAGTTTTTGCTTCATCATATCCTGCACTTTTTTATGAGCGGGCAAACCATACAGATTGTACATTTCGTTCTTATCTTTTTCCAGGTCGTAAAGTTCCCAATCCTTATTCTCGTAAAAATATATTAGCTTATAACGATCCGAGCGAACACCTACGTGCTTAGCCACTTTGTGTTCCTTGTTTTCATAGAAATGATAATACAATGCATCGTGTAAATTCCCTTTTTGTTTTCCCTTAAGAATGGGGACCATGCTTTTTCCCTGCATATCAGCAGGGATTTTCATGCCCGCCATGTCAAGGATAGTTTCAGCGTAATCCAGGTTTTGTACAATACTATTGGTGACAGATTTCTTAGTAACGCCCGGCCAACTAATAATCAACGGTGTCCGGAAAGATTCTTCATACATCCAACGTTTATCAAACCATCCATGTTCGCCAAGAAAAAATCCCTGATCAGAGGTATAGATAATGATGGTATTTTTATCCAGCCCATTTAATTTAAGGTATTCCATCAAACGGCCAACGTTATCATCTACGCTTTGAACGCAGCGCAGGTAATCTTTCATATAACGTTGATATTTCCAGATAGCCAATTCTTTGCCACTAAGATTTGCTTTTCTGAAAGCGTCGTTGGAAGGACCATAAGCAGCTTCCCATTTCTTTTTTTCTTCGGGTGTCAACCTGTTATAAATTCCCTGCCAGGAAGCATCCAATCCAACCTGGTTTTCTTTAGGTATATCAAATCCGAGCTTTAAGTCATACATATTGGTCATATGCGAGGCAATTTCCATCTCCTGTTCACGCGCCGCACGTGTTCTCGTGGCATAGTTATCAAAATAGTTTGGCGGAAGAGGGAATTCAACACTATCAAACAGGTGATAATATTTTTCCTCCGGCATCCAGTTGCGATGCGGCGCTTTTTGCTGGTACATCAGGAAGAATGGTTTGTTCTTATCTCTTTTATTTAACCAATTAATGGCAAAATCAGTGGTAATATTTGTTACATAACCCGGTACCCGTTTGCGCACCCCATTCTCAATAAAATCTGGATTGTTGTATGATCCTTGCCCGGGAACAACATTCCAATAATCGAATCCCTGCGGATCAGAAATAAGATGCCATTTGCCAATTACTGCCGTAGTATATCCATTCGCATGTAAAATTTTTGCAACGGTTTGCTGCGTTCCATCGAATGTGCTGTGATTATCCTTAAAGCCGTTGATGTGACTATGTTTGCCTGTTAACATAACAGCGCGGCTGGGTCCGCAAATTGAATTCGTAACAAATGCTCTTTTGAAAAGCACCCCATTCGCGGCAAGCTTATCAATATTGGGGGTACTGTTCAATCCATAACCATAAGCACTGATTGCCTGGTAGGCATGATCATCGCTCATGATATAAATTATGTTCGGGCGCTGCGATTGAGCATTCAAATAGTTTAATGGCAATACAAAGGCCATCGTCGTCACGAACAATTTTCTAAGATTCATACAACCGTTTTAGTTTTTCTTCGAGGGTAATGTTTATTAACCTGGACCCGAGTATGAGATGACATCTGCCCCCGTATGTAGGGGCAGATGTCATCTCACCCGGGCTGCTGGTCTTACTTCCGAACCTGTCTGTTTGGTTAAATCATCACCCAATTCTTTTCTGTATCTATCAGCAAGTAACATGAGTTGCTGTACAATCTCCGGATGTTTATCTTTTACATCCAATGTTTCTCCCGGATCAGTTCGCAAATCATATAGTGCAAGCTTGACGCTATCGTTCGCGTATCTACCTGGCCATCCATCATTCGCGATAGCGGTAATTTTCTTGTAGGTCTGCGAAACACAAGGGAAGGTTAATTTCCATTGCCCTTTCCGGATGCATTTTAAACTATTTCTGTCATAATAATAAACTAGCTCATCGCGTGGGTTCGCGCCTTTCACTTGCTTCAATAAAGGCATAATATCCACTCCATCAATTTTTTTAGCCGGCTGCTTTGCCTTAGCAATATTTACAATGGTAGGAAGAATATCCAGGCTTGCTGACATATTACTGCAAATGGTACCCGGCGCAATTTCCGCGGGCCAGCGGATGATGAATGGTACTCTCACACCACCTTCCCATGCCGAACCTTTTCCTTCACGAAAACCACCGGTATTGCCAGCATGATTTCCATAGGTGAGCCATGGTCCGTTGTCACTCGTAAATATTACAATGGTATTTTTAGTAAGTCCATTTTCTTCGAGTGTTTTCAAAATTTCACCAACCGACCAATCAAGTTCTTCCATTACGTCCCCATACAAACCGGCACCACTTTTATTTTTGAATTTTTCTGACACAGCCAATGGAACATGTGGCAGGTTATGCGCCAGGTATAGAAAGAAAGGATTATTCTTATTTTTTTTGATGAAACTTACAGCCCGCTGTGTGTACAAACTGGTGAGTTGCCCGGCATCCTCCAATGTTGTTAATTCTTTTGTTCTTTCATTTCCTTCAATCAGTTTCAACACGGGCCATTTGCCTCGTTGAGTAGCTGTGTCTAATGGTTTACCATCATAATTCACCGGCCAGTAATCGTGCGAATAGGGTAACCCAATAAATTCATCAAAGCCATAATTTAAAGGAAGATAAGGAATCGTTGAACCGAGGTGCCATTTACCAATCATCCCAGTTTTATATCCGCTATTTTTCAACAGCTTTGCTATGGTTTCTTCTTCTGGATTCAAAGCAATTGCTGCATCCGGACTCAAAGCACCACTAATCCCAATGCGATTGGGATAGCAACCCGTTAAAAATGATGACCGCGATGCGCTGCATACTGCCTGCGACACATAGAAACTGGTGAATCGCATTCCCTGGTTCGCTAAGCGATTGATGTTTGGAGTACGATAAGGAAAGCCACCATAACAATCTAAATCACCATAACCCATATCATCTGTTAAGATTAGAATCACATTGGGCCTTGTTGTCGTACTTGATTTCTTGCCTTGTTGCGCAAGAGCCGAAAAACCAAAAACCAGCAATGTGCTCGCCAGAAATAATAACTTATCTATTTTCATGTCATCTTGTTGAATCTATCCTGCGTTAGGCAAAATTCATAAAAGTTGATTAATCCTTACCTAACCGGAAACTGATATTAAATGTATTGTTTTCAAATGATGGATGTTCTAAATTTCCTTTTGTTGGTTCCTGAATGGAAGCAGCGGCAAATAAAGCAATCGGCTGACCATTTTTATCGGTCACTACAAAAGGCCTTTCAAGATGAGTCAATTCTATCGTTGTCCCATCTTTCATTTTCATCAGCCTCAGGCTGATAAGCGGATTAGCAGCAGGCAACCAGTTCATTCCATCAATTGATGTAATTAATGCCAACGCGCCAAACTGAGGAACCAGCTTTTTACTGTTAGAATAATACTTAACAGCCGCATAAAACCTTTTTCTCTTCGTATCATACCACATACAAGGATCTTCGCAGGCCATTTCAGCGGAAGTAAAAACTTCGCCCAGCATTTTATAAGGGCCATCGGGTTTATCACTGATTGCCATCCAAAAAGTCATGTTCCCTACATTCGGCTTGCGGGATTTATACATCATAAAATATTTCCCATTCGGTCCCCGACAAACAGTTGGATTAGTGGCTACCTCAAAAGTATTTACATTATCAGGAACCATTAATGGAGCTGATGGCTTTTCGTATTTGCCATTCACCAGTTCTTTAATGCTGCTTGCCTTGATCACACCAATTTTTTGGGTGCAATTGTATTTTAACCAATGTTTCCAGTCAGCACCTATTTTCGATTCGTCTTTAACGGTGAAAGAAGAATCAAATGAATTACTGATATAGTAGAGGTAATAATAGTTCCCAAACTTCCTTATTTGAGGATTGTGCATGGTGAATCGATCCCAATGCGTTGGGTCGCCATCGCCTTTTAATACAGTCGATACATACTTATAAGGCCCGTTCATCTGATCCGCCACGGCATAAGCTATTTCAGAATATTTACACCAGCCCCTGAAACCATTGAATATATGGTTCATTGAGTCATCATCCATCGGTCGCTTTCCGTGCGACCAGCGTGAATAAAACATATGGTACTTTCCATCTTCTCCTTTAATAACCGAACTGCACCAGGTATAATGATCTTTTGAGAAAAAGAGGTTGTTAGAATCAACTTGCTGTATCATCTGCTGCAAATTCAGATCTTCCTGTGCATGACTATCTGTTTTGACAATAGTCAGCAAAAGGAGTATCAGGAAAAGCGATATGATTCTCTTCATTCTTTGGGAAGTTAGATAAAAACACAGAAGACGGCAAAAACCGTCTCCTCTGATCATTAATCATTATAACCATTAAAACTAACTATTCTTACCGTTCGGGGTTAAGGGTTGTTCGCGAATGCTTGTTTTGCCTTATCAAGCAGCTGAATAAAAGCTTTGATATCGGGATCATATCCATATCCCTCATCCACCAGCTTTTTTTCATTTCCATCCAGGAAGAAATAATAAGGTTGGCTATTGGCACCGAACGTTGTTACCTGCATATCCGCATTCTTATCTCCGAGTGTTGAGACATTTTTGCCCAATGCGTTTGAAAAGTATTGTTCATTTTCTTGCAAGTCTATATTCTGTACATCTACATATAGGGACACTATCACAAAATCTTCTTTCAGTCTTTTCATTACTTCCGGATCACTCCAAACCTGACCTTCCATCTTGCGGCAATTCACACAATTGATGCCGGTAAAATCCAGCATAAGTGGCTTTTTGTGCTCGCGGGCTATGGCCAGCGCCTCGTTGTAATCAAAATAAGTTATCAGGCCGTATTTAGTAACTACTTCTGGTTCGTACCTCTTCATTATGTCGTAATATTTTACCGGATGGGGTAATATCTTATTAAGTAGTGAAGATGTTGGATGTAATTCGGTGTCATTAACTGAACGGGTAGCCTTAAAATCCTGTGTACCCATTGGTGGCACAAAAGCGCTAATTCCTTTTAAAGGAGCTCCCCATAATCCTGGTATCATATAAATAGCGAATGCCAGTGCCGAAATGGCGAGGAATAATCTGGTAACAGAGAGATAGGGAACGCCAAAATCATTTTTTGGTAATTCATCATCATGATGAAATTTCAATTTACCCAATAAGTAAATCCCTAATAGAATAAAGATTACTATCCACAAACTGATGAATATTTCCCTGTCCAATATTCCCCAACCTTTAACAAGATCAGCGTTCGACAAAAACTTTAATGCGAGTGCGAGTTCTAAAAAACCCAATGTGACTTTGACGGCGTTCAACCACCCCCCGGCTTTGCCGAGTACATTTAATTTACTGGGGAAAAATGCAAACAGTGCAAATGGCATTGCCAGCGCCAATGAAAATCCGAACATGCCGGTTAATGGTCCCCAATAACTTCCTTTAGCGGCTAATACCAGCAGGTTTCCAATTATAGGACCTGTACAGGAAAAAGAAACAAGTACAAGGGTGAGCGCCATAAAAAATATTCCCCAAAAATTGCCTGTGCCTGCTTTTGAATCTGATTTGTTGGTCCATGATGCTGGCAGACTGATATCAAACGCACCGAGAAATGAAATTCCAAAGACCAAAAACAAGGCAAAAAATAATAGATTAGCAATCCAGTTAGTGGCAAGATTATTCAACGCTGCCGGACCAAAAATTAACGTGACAAGGAATCCTAATAATGTAAAAATGGTTACAATAGAAATAGCATAATAAAATGCATTGCGAATGCCTTCTTTCTTCGACTTGCTGCGTTTAGTAAAAAAACTTACCGTAACAGGGATCATCGAATAAACGCAGGGAGTCAATAATGCCAGCAAACCTCCTGCAAATGCTGCCAGGAAAATCCATAACAGTGATTTATTGGCAACACTGCTGTTTGCTGAGTCGGCAGCCGAAATGGAAACGGATGAAGGTTGAATATAAAATTTAAATTTTTCTTCCCCTGGTTTATACTCGTCTCCTTCTTTATACATGTAACTAATGGTACCTTTCAGCACTGCACTGTCAACTCCATTTATTTTTACTCGCTGTTGCCACAACGTTGAATCCGTAAAATATTTTACTTCCGTATTTAATATAGCATCATTTTCCACTACAGGTTTCGCATTTTCAATAATTGCACCATCCAGGAATTTTGAATAAACCGTATCAAATTCAATGGAGGATCCAACTCCATCGGACGAAGTTTGTTGTACAGCGTACAGTTTAATACCTGGCTTAATGGCCGCTTTAATAGTTAACAATACCTCGTTAACATTCGTCCTTTCCTTAGTATAACTGAAATTTACAGGTTGTATATCCTGTGCTTGCAGCGAAAGAAAACAAAAACTGGCCATTATACAGGCCAGCAGTATTTTACGAAGAGGATGCATACTTAGTTTATTGTAGTGAAACAGAGAATTCAATAGTTTCGGGTGGCAGGCATTGCTTATTGTTGCACACCATGAATTCAACAGAACCCTTTAACGTTGTTTTCACGTTTCCCTTCACCTTTAAAGTTTGCAAAAAGTCAACTTTATTCGAGTATTGTTTTACCTGCACACCAAAGAGAGGTTCGTTGTGCACTTCCAATTTGCCAACTTCCTTTACTGCTCCGGACATAATGAGTAAGGGGTTTTTTGAAAATTGAATAGACGTAGGATACGGTCCACCCTCCGGAGTAGTCTGAGAATAAATATGCCACCCATTGTCGACAGTGGCCGTCATATGTATTTCATAACTATTGTCAGCGTTCTTTTTAGAAGTAAATGACCATTTTACCGGTTTTTGCACCTGGGAAATGCCCCAAAAAGGAAGTGCAATGAATAGAACGAGTAATAGCCTGCGCATAATTTTATTTTTGGAAGCATAAAATTATCCAGCTTATGGGGTTGTTTCCAGGCTATTCAATGAAGCAGGGAAAGAAAATGACCAACTGACCTATTTCCTGTACGAAAATTACCGGCATTTTCCTCTCGCTACAGCAGGTAGGAGTAAGATAATGATCAGGTATTCTTTGTGCCCTCTGTGTTTTTTCCTTTGTCTCCTTTGTGTTTAAAAAAAGAGGGACTGCTTAGTTAGCAAATCCCTCTAATGAATTGTTTTTTTCTTTAACACAAAGGAGACAAAGTTTTAGCACAGAGGAGACAAAGGCAATTCTTTATTTAAATCCGAATATAAACGGAAATACAAAAGTTACGATTGCAGTCCACACAAAGTAAATGGGCAGGAAAAAAGCAATCCATTTTCCAACTCCACTTATATTTTCCTTCTTTGAAATTGATTTGAAGAATTGAATAGTTACCAACAATAGATTTATTAAAATTAATAAGTTGCCTCCCATCACGGCAACCCTATTGGGTGAAAATCCAAATTCTGCGATCCGGAATAAAATAGCCGAAAGCGCAATCCCATTTACAATAATGGTGACAATTGATAATAGGGAAAGAATCCAAATTTCTATCTGACTTTTAGTTGTCTTAGATGATTCAGCCACTGAAAAGAAAATGAGAGCCATAACACCAATTAATAGTGCATTAAATATCAATAAAAAATCTCTATCGTTATACGGGTCTTTTCCAGAATAAATCATTGCTACGAGATAAATTACCAGCATCACTAATACCAGGGGACTGAAAATTTTAGCAATAACGGGAGAAACTTTTCCAACTAATTGTGGATTTGTTTGGGTAAGATAAGTGCCCAGGATAGGAGCGGCGGGAAGCCCGAACTTTACAATATTCTCAAAATAAAACTTTTCAATTTCAATACCGATTAAAGAGAAGAGTCCAATGGTAATACCACTCAGAATTCCGCCAGCTATCACAATGAGCGTAGTCATTACTACCAAATCACCATTATACTTTAAAAAACTAAGTCGTTTATCGAAGTTGTTTCGGATGTCACCAACAAAAGCGAATCCTAATATCGACCAAAGAAATAATAATATATGAATGCACGATAAAATTAAGGTGTCACTATTACTCGCATTCGGAAGGGAATTGATAAAAACTAAACCAGCGAGTGTTACGCCAACTATCAAAGCAATTTTAGGGGTAGCTAATTTGTTTTTCCAGGCGAAGTAAGCAGTTAACATCGGGAATACGATAAAACCGGAGTTTCTCGGATAGAAAAAATCTTCATCTATGGAAAATATTGCCGGCAGCTTTGCGATAACACCAGCCAGGAGGGAAGCAATTATAACAAATACCAGGTCCTTGCGGGCTCCCCAGGAGATATCTTCGCCAGCGAAATTTAGTCGTTCATTCCAAAAGCCAACAAGAGTATTGTCTTTAAGCTCGGGATACAATGCTTTGAAAGCGCGCTTAAAACGTTGTTTGTCTGTCCGATACAACCTTTCAAGTTGAGCAGGGTTGCCTAGATTTGATAGAATTTCATCTCTCATATAACAGAATATTTCCTTAATAATTGGGGTTATTTGGTCAAATACTTATTACTTTCAATCAAGTTAAAAAGTACTTTGTAATACAAAGTTAGTATAGATTTTTCATTTATACAAGTACTTTAAAAAATATTTTTCACCGGAATTTCCGGATAAAAAGGAAGATGCTGTGAGTTGACAGGGATTGTCTGAACTCTGATTTGTGTGATGAGAATGATTAATGTGATAAATACAATTGTCAGAACTATGATTTGTGTGATGAGTGTGATTGATGTGAAAAATGCAATTGTCTGAACTATGATTTCTGTGATTTTTTTGATAATACGTTAAATTAAGTGTTCGTCAATCAGAAAAATCATATTTATCACACAAATCAAAGTTCAGACAAAAAAAAGAGTGTATCAATTATTTGATACACTCTTTCTATTACAGAAACTGTCAGTTTAATCTGCCTGTATAATCTATTTTACAGAATAACGTACGTACTCTCCAAACCCAATTGCCGACATTCCTGTGATACCCTGACCTGAGCCTAGCCCAACTGCAGGGAATGCTTCATACTTTTTGTCAACGACATAAATATTCGGAGCAAAATCGTAGGTGTCATTCAACTTGAGTGTATCACCGAACAGGGCCACAATTTGCGCAGCGGTTACTGTAAGGTTTTCAGGGAAAGTTGTAACATCAGCTTTAAACAGTTTTACGTTTGCAGCAGAAGCGTTTTTTCTGACTACAACATCCACCTTGGTGGGTGGTAATGCGCCGGCAAAATACAGGGCTACCTTGAATTCACCCAGGAAAGCGGCCTGGTTGGTAAACGTAATGGTACCGGTTGTACCGCCGGTTTTAGTGTTAGTTGTAATTGCGGGTACATCTTCAATTCCAATTCTGTTTGGAATAGCACCATCATCCTTGCTACATGCTGTAAACGCAATAACAGCAGCTAACGCAACGGTTGTAAATATGTTTATTTTTCTAAGTTTCATAATCTGTTTGTTAAATTAGTAATTAACGATTAAGGTTGCCAGAATACTTTAAATGATTCAGGTACCTTTTGCGGAGGTGCGTTTGAGTTCAACGCGATTTCATTGGCGCTAAACGGTAAAGACCATGGATACTTGCGGTCGTTCGATACCGGTGTTACTTTTCCATCTGGACCGGTTACACTTGTAACGGTACCTTCCGGTGCGGGTGCAAACAACACTGGATAAGTTGTTCTTCTATAGTCATTATAGTTATCTATCGGATTCTCGATCCTGTTTATCCATTTTTCTGTCATGATATACTCCAGCTTTTTAGCATTGTTTCCAGCTTCATAAGCAGCTATTACAGCAGCTTTGTAAGCAGTGGTTGCAGCCAGTGTTGATATAACAGGTACTGTTTGAGGAGCACCAGCAGATCCAGGTTTGATATGAGTACCAATTATATAATCAACTTGGGCAAATGAAGCATCCAATGCACTGCTAAATTTAGCTGTTGCATCACCAGGAGCCAGACCTAAAAGAATTAATTCTGCTTCAAGGTATAAGCGGTCTGCATAAGTAATGAATTCATGTGGACGGGCACCTGTTCCGGCATTCTGTGCGCCTATTGAGTTTACGCTTCTTGCAGCGCTATCATTAAAACGGCCACCTGCAGGATATATTCCCAACAGCGAATAGGTTTGGCTGTTAGAACCATCACGGCAGGGTCCGCTTGAACCAAACAGTATAGAAATGAACCCACCGTCACGGAACTCCGTACAATTTTCTGGGGTAGGGTTTGTTCCGCCTACTGCTGATTTCTGGTTGTAGATATAATAAGGAATTCTTGGATCAACTATTCCGGTTAGAATATTTGCATTTCGTCCTTTCATGATCTCATACAACCATGGGCTGAAGAGCTGACCACCGCGCTGCGTAGCGTTATAATCACCGAAAGCTGGGTGCCGGTCATCAGTTGCACCGATAGGACCGTAAGGCATCATAAAACTTTCCGCCTGAGAATTGATCAGGTTAGCGGGAGTAGCCAGCAAAGCTGTCACTTCTGTTTTAACATCCTGTACCAATCTTATCTGGGTATACAATTTTAGTTTGATGGTATTTGCAGCTTTTTTCCAATTGGTGGTATTTCCTTTATAGATATAATCATCGTTCCCGGGTTTTGAAGGATTGACAGTCGTGTTATTGATATCAGCGATACCCTCATCCAACAATTTAATAAGGTCTGGATAGATATCTGAGCCTTTATCAAATTTTGGTTGTGTAATGCCTTCCGCAAACTTGTCGAACTCAGAATAAGGAACATCTCCATAAACATCTACGAGTATGCTGAATGTATAGGCCTTCAGAATTTTGGCAATGCCTGCATACACAAAACGATTTTCTTCAGCTCCGCGGGTAATAATCACATTCAGGTTGGCAATTGCAGAATATAAACCTTCCCATCCTGCTGCGCCAGCGCCATACCTGTCGGCACCTACGCGCCCAGTAATTTGGTGCGTATA
Organism: Chitinophagaceae bacterium; assembly: GCA_965279015.1. GTDB lineage: Bacteria > Bacteroidota > Bacteroidia > Chitinophagales > Chitinophagaceae > Endoryza. The sequence goes on along the minus strand of OZ257130.1, from coordinate 4,583,482 downwards.
AATTCCCATTGTACTTCCCAAGCCTGTTCCCAGCGCCATGTTTTGTGAAATGTTGCGCTCAGCAGCACTCAGTACCATCGACAATTGTACGGAAGATGGCGTAGGGCTGTTAACGTTTTTGTTGACATCGAGGAATTTTTTACAACCGGTCCCCACCGTCAACAGGATTGATACCGTTGTAAAAAAGTATATAAAATATTTCTTTCTCATAATTTACGATTTGCTTTATGATATTAGAAAGTCAAGTTTAAGTTGAAACCGAATCTTTTTGTACTTGGTGCTCCACCTGTTTCAACACCCTGTGTACCGGCATTAACCACGGAGTTAATGTCTGGGTCGAACCTTGTATACTTAGGTATATTAGGTGCGAGGTACCAAAGATTGCGGCCGGTAAGTGATAATGTAATTGCAGTTATTTTGGCTTTGGTTAACCATTTTGCAGGCAGGGTGTAAGCCAGACTTAATTCCCTTAACCGGTATACTGTACCATCGAATACCGCATATTCAAATGCACCGTTGGTGGCAAAGCTAGCACCAGTACCCGCAGTGAAAAACAGGTCGTTGGTGGTAACTCTTGTTTGGTTTTGTACGGTTTTGCCATTCACCATCATAGGTGTATAGTGGTTCAGTCCATCTGCACCGGTAACCGGTGTAGGGTTTCCGTAAACACCAGTAATAACCCGGCTCATCTCCCTGATTTCAGTATCCCTGGTTACACCTCTTCCTAACATACTGCTGATGGTTTCAGAGTAGAAATCGCCTCCAATGGTAAAATCAAACAACACATTAAACTGAAATCCTTTATAAGTGAAGGTATTATTAAGACCAATTTTATAGTCGGCATTTGGATCTCCAACCATATCCTGGTTTGGATCGAGGAAAGGCATACCTGAAGTTGGGTTGATCAGCAATGTACCGTCTTCTGCACGGGCAGAGTGTGATCCTCTCAGGTAACCATAGGGTTTTCCTGCTTCTATCCAGTTAAAACCACCTAGTTGATCTCTTGTAAGACCCTCAACCAGTTTTTCTACGGTATTTACGTTTCTGGTAAGAATTCCACGTATATCCCAGATGAAGTCTTTAACAAACAATGGTCTTACATCTAACATAACTTCCCAACCGGTATTGCGGATCTCACCGAGATTGGTGAAGAATGAGCTGTAACCGGTTGTTTGTGGAAGACCGATCGCATAGATCAGGTCGGTAGATCTTTTGTCGTACCAGGTTACTTCCAAGCCAAGTCTTTGTTTAAAGAAACGCAAATCAGAACCAATTTCCAGTTCCGTCGTAAATTCCGGTGTCAGCTCCGGGTCGTAAGTGGAGCCGCCTCTTGTTGCAAGCGGTTGACCGAGAAATCCCGCTGCGTTCAGGTTGAAAATAGGTTCGCCATTATGAGGTGCGGCATCATTACCAACACGGGCATATCCTGCACGGATTTTACCATAATCAAACCAACTGGATTTAAGTTTAAATGCATCTGACCAAACGAGCGATCCGGAAATGCCGGGATAAAAATATTGCGCATTTTGATAAGGAAGCGTTGAAGTAAGGTCCTCTCTTCCAGTTAAGTTAATAAACGCAAAGTTTTTATAGCCTAAAGAGGCATCGGCGAAGAAACCAACCAGTCTCCTTTTCGTTCTGGTATCGCCGCTAAAAGTCTGCCGGCGTGTATTGGTAAGATTATACAAGCCCGGTATTACAAAATCAACTCCGTATACCTGTTGAGCGCGACTGGTTCTTTCATTAATATCACTTCCTATGTTAACATCCAGTGTCCAGTTCCTGTTAGAAAACTTAGGACTGAATACGGCAACGATTTTACCCTGAATCTCTTGTTGCCTGTTGACTACTTCGGTAAGTGTACCCAATGTGTTATCCGCACTTCCATAAGAAGATTTATCAATGATCTGATCTCTGTAAAGTGCATAACTGTTGATACCGGCATTTGCATCTACTCTTATCCAGTTATTGAATTTGTAAGAACCCCTAACGTTTGCCACTACGCGATCATCGATAGATGTGATGACGTTGTGGTAGGCACCCCATACAGGATTGGTATACTGACCATCATTGAATCCGATTTGTTTACCTGACCTATCTTCCGAAGGCCATCCTACGATATCCCAGTTCCGGGCCATCGTGTAGGTACGACCCCACTGTGATATGAAACTTTGTGCCTGGCCGATGAAGCCACCGATCTGTTTAGACCTGGCATAAGATACATTACCACCGATGGACAGATTCCCCACTGCTGTTTGTCCGCCTATGCTAATATTATTTTTTGTGTAGCTCGAGTTGGTGATATATCCCTTTTGGTCAACACGTGACATCGTAATGTTGAATAGTGAATTTCCCTCGCCTCCGCTCAGACCAATTGAATTTTCCAGCAGGCTACCGGTATTGAATAGAGAAGACACGTTGTCCGGGTTGGCTTTATAAGCTATTTTTCCATTTGGGAAAAGCTCCGGATAAGCAGCATACATGGATGCCCATGTAGTGGCAGGAATGGAGTCTATACCGGAAGCTGATGTGCCGATTACGAGACCACCGGCATCATATATAACACCTTTTCCGAATTTGGCACCCCATGAACCATTAGAAGATTGTGCCCTGTAGTTAGCACCTGCACCATATAAATTCTGGAACTCCGGTATATCAGCTATTTTTTCGACGCTGTATCCACCTCTGTAACTTACATTAAGTGATTTAGCACCTCTTTTAGGAGCACCGGATTTAGTGGTGATAAGCAACACCCCATTAGCCGCTCTTGATCCATACAATGATGCAGCCGCAGCACCCTTCAATACGTTAATGGATTCAATGTCGTTAGGGTCAATGTTATTTAAACCGGAACCGTAAGTACCCCCACCACTGAATGGACTTGTAGTGTTTACAATTGGGTTACTGTAAGGAACTCCATCTACTACGATTAAGGGCTCACCTCCACTAAAAGAAGATACCCCCCTGATCTGGATTCGCGAAGCCGCACCGGGTGCACCCTGACCAGCCCGTATGTCTACACCCGGTACTTTACCGGCCAATGAATTCAGAAGATTTGGCTCTGATTTCTGTAATAGTGTAGAGGGATCAACTTTCGATACAGCATATCCCAATGCTTTCTCGGAACGTTTAATACCCATGGCCGTTACAACTACTTCGGATAAATCTCCTTTACCAGGACTAAGCACTACATTAATTGAAGTGGCTGATCCTACTTTTACTTCCCTTGTAGTAAAATTGACTCCGGATATTTCCAAAACATCGCCGGTTGAAGCGGAAATTTTGAAATTACCCTGTTCGTCTGAAGTTGTACCTGTTTTTGATTTGCCTTTGATTACGATAGAAGCAAAAGGAATGGGAGCTCCTTTTTCATCTGTAATCCTGCCGGAGATGGACAGGACCTGAGCCTCACCAGCAATGACCAAGCACAGCATTGCCAGTAAGAAACTGGTTAGTTTTTTTCTCATGTTAGTTAGTTAGTTTTTGTTTAAGTCTGAGTAACCTTTTGAACCAAACCAAATTTAAAAACATTTATCAAAAAAAACATAATTTATTATTGACAGGTTGAAAATAATTACTCAATGCTTAGTTCCTGTTGGCCAAACTAAATCAGTTAATAAAGGTTTGAGTTAGTGAGTGATATGAGAAAAAAGATGATCGAGATCTAAATAGAACCTTGTAGTGGATTATAGAATATGATTGATTGATCCAAAATAAGTAGTATATAGTATAATTTTGCTCATTCCCGGACGGATCTGAAGAATTGAGTTGATGCTCTTCGATGAAATGAAAAAATGATGAAATAAATCCCATGTATTGCTATTAAATCAGGATTGCTTCTAATTTGATATATGTTGTAAAACTCCAATGAGATACACTCTGTGAATTATGAAACTCAATAAATGAAACACTCCTTATAAACGGAACACATGAATAATTAATTTGTAATTGTTAGGTTGTAGCCTGGTGCAACAGTAACAGTGGCACCAGTTGCAAGCCTAAGGCTACGACAAACCACATTTGAATTGATTGTAATGTTGCCAGCTGGAATAAACACATCTGTATTGGTATCTGGCAGTGAACCGCATTGCCAATTTGCGGGATTTTCCCAGCTGTTACCACTGCCACCCACCCAATTGTTTCTGAAATATATGAGTTGCTGGTCGTTATATTGACCGTCGACACTGCACCTATATGCATAACCGTAATAGGGAGCAGGAACGGCATTCAGGTTAAGCGTAGCTGTACTGGTTCCACTATATATACCGGTATCACCTAATGCTTCAAACCCATTGCCTTTATTGACCTGCCATCCATAAGTCGATCCGGTTTTGCCAGCCGGTAACGCAACACTTGCACCGGGGCATAACAGCACGTTCTTGAAATAAATAAAATCGCCAAAACCGCGGGTACCAGACGGGCCAGAAAATATCACTGTTCCACTCGAACCACTGCCCAAAATGAAAAACACTTTATTGGAGTTTAAAGAACCAGACGCCCAAAATTTAGTTACGTTCGTACCACCCACACTAACGGCAGCGGGATTGTACATAAACATACCATAAGCAGTTATGGTATCGCCTTGTGTGCCTCTAATCGGTTTGATTGAATCAACTCTCGGATCACTGTCGGTGATGTAAGCCGCTACTGTAGTTCCGTACGGATTTTTTACGGATACGGGACCGGAGGGGGCAGTAGCTTTAATAAAGCGAAGCTGATTTGGATTAAGAATGGTAAAGGAAATTACCGGTACACCACTAACCTTTACTTCGGTTACCGACGACATGTTAGCGCCGGTTAAGGTATGTGATGATCCGGTTCCCCCAAATATGGGGGTAGCATTACCAAAATCAGGCCCTTTGTGAGTAAAGGTATATATCGTTGTACTTCCCATTGGGGTGATAATTTTCAGGGCATTGGTTCCCTGTTGTGGAACGATGACCTCTACAATTGAATCTGAAAGTACGCGGAAAGAATGTGCAGGTGAATCGAGGAATCCGAAACGTACCGATGTTGCGCCAGTTAAGTATTTGCCAGTTAATAATACAGTATCGCCCTCGCCTGCTATGGACGGTGTTACATTGGAAAGAATAGGGGGTTCCCATTGAGTATCAAATAAATCATCGCTCGTACTTAACGCAGAAAAATTTCTTTTTGATGATAAATGAGTTTTGTTGAAAGAAAATAACAGATTGCATGCAACGAAAAATAACAAAATCATTCTCATAACAAATATACTTAGGGGTTATGCTGATATTAAATTTATAAATAATTGACCACATATAATAATTTACCTTCCTGGCTAAGTATTTCATCACTGCTGTTTATCCCGTTCGCCTATTGTTTCTTTGTTCCCCTTTTTCATGATTCTGCGTCTAAATAGTGAAGGATATTTCAAAACAAACCTGATTTATCCTTAAACCTGTCGGATTTATTTCGGCGTGGGCATTCAATCAATTTAAAACCTTTATTATGAAAAAAATAGTATTCCTCATTGCATCGTCTTTGTCAATACTGACAATGCCCGGATGTAAAAAAGAAACTGAATCCAATTACGCCTATTTGCTAAAGGAAAAGATCTGGACCGGAACATTGAAGTACCAATCAAATAGTAACCCGGAACCTTTTAGTATTAAGTTTTCAACCGATGGAAGTTTTTTCTGGCATGAAAACAAGGAAGATGTGTCCGGAACCTGGAAACTGGATGGCCCAAAACTGGAATTGAATTTTTCAGGGGGTAAACAACTTAAAGCTGAACTCACAGAGGATAGTACGATGAAAAATTTTATCGGAGATAATACAAGAGGTATTACAATCGTGCAATCAATCTTAAATACCAACGCAGATATTAATGTGAATGATATCCGTTGGGTAGTAAGTGGTACCCATGATCGGATAGAATTTTCAGGATCGAGGTTTACTTATTATGAATGGGGGATCTTTAATACCGGCAATTACTACTTTAATCGACAGAATGGTACCATGCGTGTTAGTGGCGGTGCTGAAAAGGCATTTTTTGTGATATTTCCCGATGGAGAAACCATCTGGATGATGGGAAATTTTGGAAATGGGAAGCTGAAGAAGCCGAATTAATATGCAATTATAATCGAATGTTCTCAGCCGCTGTCTCTCACGCTCCGAAGGAGTCCCTTTGGGACATTGTTTAGAGAAATTATTTATTCAAATGAAAGTTTGGGATAACCAAATCGGCGGGAGGATGCGCCGTGGCATCGAAAAGTTTGTCTGAATTATGATTTGTTTGATTAATGTGATTTTTATGATGTACATCTTTGAATTTATCAAAGCAATCAAAAGAATCACAAAAATCACAGTTCAGACAATTGCTAAAATCCTTTTCGTTGCATTTCCGCCGCCATATGAATGGCTTTGCGAATTCGCAAGTAAGTACCACAGCGACAAATATTACCCGCCATCGCGGCGTCTATATCTTTATCGGTTGGATTTGGATTTCCCTGAAGCAATAGCGCTGCTGACATTAATTGACCCGATTGACAATAACCACATTGCGGAACATCAATTTCCTGCCAGGCTTTCTGAAGTGGATGATCGTTGTTCTCTGATAACCCTTCGATGGTGGTAATCTGTTGTCCCGCTGCACGACTCAGTTTAGTAACGCAGGAACGAACCGCTTCACCATTCAGGTGAATAACACAGGCGCCGCATTGCGCCATCCCACAACCAAACTTAGTACCACTAAGACCGATAATATCCCTTATCACCCATAATAATGGCATATCGGGGTTTGCATCTACCTCGTAGTTTTTTTTATTGATAGTGATAGAAGTCATGCTTTAAAATTTTATTGATATCAAACGGTAATAAAAAACAAATCAAACAGGAATCAATCTTCGGTTCCACTAAGCACCTTTCAAACTTGCGGCGAATGGCTGGTCATATAAACGTTTTCCTGTTAACTTATACAATGCATTGGCTAGTGCCGGAAAAACCGGTGGAAATGCCGGCTCGCCCATACCTGTAGGATCAAAATCATTCTGCACATAATGAACATCAATCGATTTCGGCGCTTCACTATTTCGAATCATTCGATAAGAATGAAAATTATTTTTATCAGGAACTCCATCTTTAAATATAATTCCACCATACAACGCAACGCCAATTCCATCAACGATTGCTCCTTCGGTCAGGTTTGTTGCGGCATCTGGGTTCACTACAATACCACAATCGATCACGCAACTCACTCTTGGTATCACCAATTTTCCATTTTCATATTTCACATCCACTACCTGCGCGGCATAAGAATTGTGACAATAATAAATCGATAAACCGCGGGAAACACCTGGCTGTGCTTTACCCCATCCGGATTTCTCACGAAGGAGCTTCAATACTTCGGTATAACGATTTGCATCGTAGTCATGATCTTTGCCCACTGGATTTTTAATCACCCTATCCAGCAACTCTAACCGAAATTCAATTGGATCTTTTCCTGCAACTTCCGCTAATTCATCCAGGAAACATTGCTCCGCAGTGGCAATGAAATTAGATCGGGGAGCTCTGTATGATCCGGTTGTGATGTTAGATGGAATTGTCCAATCCTCCGCTAAATAATTTTCTACTGCGCCGGCAGGAAAACTATCGGCATCTAGCGGACTTTCCGGTATACCACCTGCATTTATATGAAACCCGATGAGATTTTTCTTTGCGTCGAAAGCGGCCCGGTATTTTGCGGTATACATCGGACGATAGATTCCAGAAGTCATATCGTCTTCGCGCGAGTAAATGAGCTTAACAGGTGCATTCATTTTCTGTGAAATAATTGCGGCTTCAATCATCCAATGCGCGTAAGATCTCCTGCCAAATCCTCCACCCAAACGTGTTTGTTGAATGTCGATTTTCTCCAATGGAATACCCAATCGGGCCGAAATAGCTTTTTCAGTCAACTCTGGTTTTTGCGATGGTCCGGCCAATTCCACTTTATCGGCAGTTACATGCGCGAAGAAATTCATTGGCTCCATGCAATTATGTGCAAGAAAAGGACCATTATAAGTACGTTCAACAACAAGTGCTGCATTTCTAAAAGCTGATTCGATGTCTCCATCTTTCCGCGCAACTCTTGCTGGTTTGTTCACCATCTCGGCCATCTTCACTTTATGAACGGCCGTATTTTCCAAACCACCCGGTACTATTGTTTCCTGCGCATTACCGCCTCCACCGCCACTGGCAACCCGTTTTATAGTATACTCGGAAAATGGTTCCCACTGAACTTTCAATGCTTTTTTGGCATTCATCACTTCCCAGGTATTCGTTCCAACAACGGCAATCAATTCAGTGAATGTAACGGTATCGAAAAACTGTCTTACATAACCTTCATTAAAAACATTAATGGTAAAAATATCTTTGATGCCAGGCATCGCTCTTGCGGCCGTATCGTTCACTGATTTCAGTTTCATACCAAAGGCCGGTGGATGTACGATCATCGCGATCAGCATTCCTTCGCGTTTTATATCTATTCCGAAAAGTGGTTGTCCGCTTACAATTTTTAATCCATCCACGTTTTTTTTGGAAGTGCCGATAATCTTAAAATCTTTCTTCTCTTTTAATTTTACTTCCTTCGGCACAGGGAATTTAGAAGCAGGAGTGGCCATTGCTCCATAACCTGCCGACTTACCCGTTTTTTTATGATGAAGTGTTCCTGCTTCGGTAGTGATTTCATCGACGGGAACCGACCAGGCTGCTGCGGCCGCTTCGCGAAGCATTTGACGGGCGGCTGCTCCTGCCATTCGAAGGTTTTTCCAACTTGTTCTGATTGCCTGGCTCCCTCCTATATATTGGCGGGTATATAACTGTGTGTTTAAAGGCGCTTGTTCAACTATCACAGACTTCCAATCAACATCGAGTTCCTCCGCTACTATCATCGGCATAGCCGTTTTTATGTTCTGTCCGCCTTCGGGATTTGGCGACATAATAGTAACAATGCCTGTTTCCGCGATTTTCAAAAAGCCATTCAATGTAACCCACTCTTCGGGTATCGCGAACGTTCCTTCTGTATTAGCAGCGAAGGAAGTCAACCAACTGAAGTTGATCAACAGTCCACCCCCGGCAAGAGTTGAAGTTTTCAGAAACGATCTTCTGCTAAGAGAACTTGATTGTTGTTTCATGATGTTGAGTTCTTTTGATTGAAGTCATTACTTCTTTGTGGCACTTTGTGTTAAAATGAGTAACTGAGTTGTCGGCGATTAGCCGAATTGGCAGTGTCGTTATTTAACACGAAGAACACAAAGTAGGCACAAAGGTTGAGTAAAACTATGACGACAACTTCTTTTTAATTATCCTTAATAAATCCATTCAATCATTGCAACTCAAATGCCATAATCGAATCTGAAGGAATTTCTTTAGTGCCGCCAATAGAATTTGCCACAAATTGCTTGCCATGAATCTGGTAAAGGGTATCATTATTTAAGTTAAGATTTTTTATTCGGATTGAACTCGCCACTAGCTATTTATTGAGATCTTTTGGAAAGCTATAATGTAACACTGGAGAAAGATAATTCAGTAAAATCTAGAATTAATAAATAATACCAAATGAATTTGATAGCTTGTAGCTCATAGCTATTTTCTACCAAATATTTCCTACATTCGATTGCTCAGCCATTACACAAACCTCTGAGCTGTTACTAACAGATTCCGGAAATTCTTATCCAGTAGACATGATTCATTTCTGCACAAAATGTTTTGCGTAGCGATGGGGATACTATATCTTCATTTCATAAGTATGCAATAGCCAATTTATCAATAATTAAATCTAGAAATTAACATGAAAGAGCAAGAATGGATGACTCCCAAAGCCGTTGAAATTCCAAAACATAGTGAAGAATGGCAAATGGGAAGATATGGTCCGGTATGGCCAAAGACTCCGGCTAATTACGGATTTACAATCATTGCCAGGGTAATACCTGGTCGCGCGGATGTTATTAGAAGTTATGGGAAAATCATCGTAGATGCATTAAAAGGAGATCCCTTTTTTCTCGCGCCGCTTAAGCTACATTATTTGCGATGGGTTCTTTTCGACAATGATACAAGATTTATGTACCAGGGAATTTTTGATACGGATTTCGATAAATACACCGAAGATGCCGTCGCGCTTTTTTCCAAATCAGGAATAAATACTGCCTTTGAAAACTTAGAAGGATTTCCGGCGGATTGGAAAACAAATTCTGTGGCGTTTATCAAGTTCGTACGCGATCATCAGTGTAATAGTTTTATGGAGTATGGGGAATATCCCTATGTTTCAGCCGATGAAATCAAATCAGCGTTGAAGTTAAAAGCTGCTTTCTCAGAAATGTTGGATCAAATGCAATAATTATTGTTTTAAACCTAAATACAAATTCTCAGATGCTCGAATTAGATGATATCCAACATTATCTTTTGACCCGGCCCAATGCGACCATCGCGCTGTATAATTTTATGAAATTCAAAGACGCGGAAAGCGGACGGAAATGGATTGCTGCATTGGCCGATAAAATAGGTACGGTAAAATCGGTGAAGGAAGGAAGTGAAACGGATATGCGATGGGTAACGCTGGCTTTTACATTCAATGGACTTCAAAAACTAGGCGTAGATGAAAAATCTCTTTCTAGTTTTCCTGATCCATTCAAGCAAGGCATGGCAGCGCGTGCAGCTATGCTCGGTGATGTTGGTGAGAATCATCCTGATCATTGGGAAGATAATATTACCAGTCCCGACCTACATGCAGTCGTTATACTTTTTGCACGGGATAAAAATGAAAGGGATCGATGTGTAAAAGAGCACCAGTCATATCTTGATCAAAATCCGGGAGTGGAAATAATTTCTACCCTTGTTCTCGAAGCGGTCCCACCTTATGACTATGTGCACGAACATTTCGGATATCGCGACCGGATCACTACACCGGTGATTGAAGGAATGGGCATTGAGCCAACGCCTGGATCGCATCCGCCAAGTAAAGCTGGTGAGTTTTTCCTTGGGTATGCGGATGAAACCGGACATACAGTGCCATTGCCATCGCCAGAAATCCTAACAAAGAATGGAAGTTTCCTGGCTTATCGGAAAATGCAGGAACATGTAGGAAGATTTCGAGACTTTTTAAAAGAGAATGGAAAAACAGTCGAGGAACAGGAATTAGTGGCTGCTAAAATGATGGGGCGATGGAGGAAATCCGGTGCTCCGCTTGTTTTATGTCCCGATAAAGATGACGAAGCTCTCGGCAAGGATGATCAAAGGAATAATAATTTTGATTACGGTAAAATGGATCCGCATGGATATGGATGCCCGGTTGGTTCACATATTCGCAGAATGAATGTGCGCGACAACCAGGTTTCCCAGATTATGAATCGGAGATTAATCATTCGGAGAGGAGGGACTTATGGTCCACATCTTCCGGATGATGCACCTGAAGATGGAGCAAATCGTGGCATTGCAGTATTTGCCGGCTGCGCGGATCTTTCCCGTCAGTTTGAATTTTTAATTTCTGTATGGGCAACCGATCCGGGGTTTGAAGAACTGAATGAAAAGGATCCATTCATTGGCAACCTGGATGGTACCTTAAATATGGTGATACCCAAAAAACCGATCAAAAAAACGCTTAAAAGTATTCCTGCATTTACCAATGTAAGGGGAGGAGCGTACTTCTTTTTGCCAGGCATTAAAGGACTACAATTTCTTGCTTCGTTGAAATAAGCATTGCATTTATTTTCAAAAAAGGAAAACAGCATTATGAGTAATATTATTAAACCGTCGGCTCGCCAGTATAATCATTTCCTGGAGCCACGCAAATATATTAAAGGTAAGAGGAGGGTCAGTGTTTACTGGACCTGGAGTTATCCCTGGGAAGCGAATCGGGATACAACTGAAATGGATAATCGTTTTTCCACGATGACAGAAGTTCGCCGGGTCTTATGGCCCAATTTTGAATCCATCGAGTATTCTGAAAAAATGTTCCTGCAGGGAATTGCGGGAACGTTGGAGTTGTTCCATTTGAGTATCGTACGATTTCAAGAGGTTGTTGGTGCCGTAACCGGACAGCCAGTTTCGGTATACCAACGTATTGACCAGGCCGGTCAACGATTGCCATTGGATGAACGTGTGCTTGATGATTGTGACACCTTAATGGTTTTCGGATTGGATCATATGGTTACCGAACAGGAAGCTTCCCAGGAAGAAATTGAAGCGCTTCGTAATTTCTTGAAGAGAGAAGGAACCTGCTTAGTACTTTCTCCACATCATGACGTAGGCGTATCAGAAGATCTGAAAGAACGACAAATGGAGTATTTGCATCATGGCGATCCATTAGTTCCCCGGCAACAACGTTTTGGTAAATATACGAGATCATTGATGAAAGGACTTGGAGTTCCGGTGGAGAATAAATTTGGTCTGCGACCAGCCACTATACAGGGAACCAACAAACTCACTCCACTTAATATTGATAAAGATTTGGATGAACTCGGTTTGCTGAAGGGGGTGAATACATTCAATTTTCATATGCACCTTCCGCATTACGCTGTTACCTCAGAAGATCAAAAGCTAATTCGGGTATTGGCTAAGCAACCCATTGATATGTCCAAACCACATCCTTTCATCGAAGCTGGAAACAAAGAATTCAATATGTTTCTTTGGATGCCGCCTTCGGGTGAACGAGTAGGACATATATTATTAGCTGACTCAACCATATTCACTACTCTTTTTGGAGGTGATGAAAGCCTTGAAACTTTCTGGAAGAATATTGCTAACCTTTAAAAAGGGGTTTGATAAAAATGTATAGTGTCTCAGTTTGAAGTCCTTATCCCACAAAGACACAAAGTTCACTAAGGATAGCATTTTGTAGCTTGGTGTCTTTGTGGGAAACCGAGACACTACCTAAAAATGGAGTATGGATATCAGCCGAATCATTCTTTCATATCTATTAATAGTGTTCTTTCCTATTTATTCTTTCACCCAGGAAAAGAAAAATAGTTTTGAAATATACGGTACGATCAACACCGATATCATTTATAATTTTAATTCCATTCACCCGGATTGGTATGATGTAATGAGGCCCACCAAACTTCCTTCTTTTAAAAATGAATTTGGTTCGGAAGGGAATGTCTATTTCAGTGTGCGACAAACCAAGTTGGGTATTAAGACGAATACATTAACAAAGCTGGGAGAATTAAAAACCCATTTCGATTTTGACTTAATAGGTTTTGGAAAAGATGCCGGTCAAACTACGCTTCATGTTATTAATGCCTATGCCCAATTGGGTCGTGTGGGTGTAGGACAAACTCCATCTGCTTTTATGGATCCCGATGTATTTCCGGAAACACTGGATTATTGGGGACCGATGGCAAGAGTATTCTTTCTGAATGTACAAGTGCGATATATTCCCATCGAAAATGAAAAGCAACGATTGATCGTTGCGTTGGAACGTCCGGGTGGAAAAGCAGACGGAGGAGATTATGCCAATAGTATTGAGATTCAAAATATAAAACCTGTTTTTAATTTACCGAATCTGACTGCACAGTATAGGCATCGGCGGGAATGGGGATATATCCAAATTGCGGGCATTGCAAAAAGTATAAAATGGAAGGATCTTGACCCAACCACTTATGACTTTAGTGGAAGTGCGTTTGGCTGGGGAGGAAATCTTAGTATTGTGTATAAAGCCAATGAACATTTAACTTTTAAAAATCAGGGGGTATATGGACATGGTATTGAAAACTATATCGCGGATGCACCTGCTGATATTGGTTTGCAAAGCCAGCCGGGAAATGTGCTACAACCTTTGCAGGGAAAGGCGTTGCCTGTATGGGGCTTTTTTAGTTTTGCTGAAATAACCTGGAATAAAAAATGGAGGACGGCAGTTGGCTATTCGCTGGAAACAATTTCGAATAGCGATCTTCAATCGGCCAATGCATTTAAACAGGGACAGTATGGATTGATCAATCTGCGGTACTCACCACATTATCTTATGATGTTTGCGGCGGAATATCAATATGGGCGACGAGATAATTTTCGGGATGGGTTTCATTCAGTAGGAAATAAATTACAATTCACCTGCAAGTTCAATTTTTCTGAACAATTCTTTTGGGGCGATAAATAACAACTCCTTTGTCTCCTCTGTGTCCTCTGTGTTTAAAGCAAGTTTACCTGTTCGGATACAGTCTAAAAATGCAAGCTTTTTTTTACCGCAGAGACACAGAGGTACAGAGAATTTCGCAGAGAGTACAGCGAAATTAATTTCTTAACTCTTTATGTTTAAGAATATAACGGTGTTATCTGTGCAAAAATCTGTGTTATCTGTGGATTCTGTATTCAAAAAATAAAAGCCCCGTCGAAACGGGGCTTTATGATTGTTCAAAGGGTTGAAATTTTTCGTATGTCTATTAGTACGGGGTTTTAGCTCACAGCTCGTAGCTCACTGCTCTTAGCTTATTTTGATATCAAATACTCTATCCCCTTCTCCAACTGCACATCAATATTTGACTTTATCTTTTCAGGATCGTATGCGATCTTAATATCAGGTACGATGCCTTTGTTTTCATAACTCACCAGGTTCTTATCCCTGAATTCAACACCTGCCGTATACACTTTCACAAAATTGGCAGCTATGAATTGTCCTCCTAAATAACGCGTATCATTAAATGGAATCTGGCCCGTACCGCCCCAGGTTTGTTCACCTACTAACCTAGCATCAGGGAAAGTGTATTTCACCGCAAGAGATGTCATCTCAGACATACTTACTGAATATTGATCAACCAAAACAACAATGGGCTTTGTAAAGTTTGTGCTTCCGGGTTGTGGATGCACATAACCCTTAACCCAGGGAGTAAAATCTAAACGACCGTTTCCATTTTTAGTACGGGTATTTGAGAAATAACTCGGTGACGTTATGAGTCTTCCAATAAGAAAATCAAGGTCGGCTACAAGTCCTCCCGGATTTCCGCGAAGGTCAATTATCAACCCGTCAACTGACGGGTCTTTTGTATAGCGAAAGAACTCGTCCAGCACAGGTTTTACCGGAGTGGATGATGTATTATTAGATAAGTATTGACTTATTAGTTGAAATGAGTTAAAACGAAAATAGATCAGGTTCTTATTGTTGCGGGGAATGATTCCCAGGTTCACCCGGAAATTTCCCTGATCAGTTCCCTTCTTCGCTTTTGTCAGGTAATATTTGGGAATAATTTCTTCAAAGACTTTATTAGGAATCGGCATTCTGTCGCCACGCAATTGATGGCGGATAGAAGAAGCTTGAAAATCGTAGCCTTGAAGCTGGTAGCCGGAAACAAGATAGGTCGCTAGTCCATTGAACGATATGTTCAGGTGCGAATCGGCCAGGTCCTTGGTCATATCCACCAGGTATTGTACGGCTTGCTGCGCCAACTTTGGATCGTTTTTAGGCTGCTGATCAAGATATTCAAAACGTGGTTTATAGGTTTTGTACATATTGTCCCAATTCACGGTTTCTATATCCCAAAATACATAGTTGGTGTTCATTCCATTCCAGAAAGCTTCAAATATTTCCGTATAGGACTTACCGTAGTAACTCGTTAATCTTTCCCTTTCCACTTCCTTTCTGCAGGATGTTGCCAGGATTACCATTAATAGTAGCGCAATACCGAAACGGGAAATTTTGCGGATACCATTCAATTTTTTAATTATACGCATATGCATTGTTATAATGATGTGAGAAATCTTCCTTCTATTGATTAATAAATTGTATAGCTTTTTCCAATTGGATGTCCACACCGGAAGTAAGCATTTGTTTTATACTTGAAGAGTTATACTTTATTTCAATATCAGGCACAATTCCCGAGAAATTAAACTTGCCATTCAGGTCCGTCACTGCAGTATTGGACATACGAACTGCTGCAAAACTTCCTACCTGGAAGCTGCCGCCATTCGTGATATCATCTCCCATTATGTACCCAGCCGTACCATAGGTACGTTCACCTACAACAGTAACGGTAGTTTCAGGTAATGCTTTGAATGCATTGATCACCGTTTCACAAAGTGCCGACGAATAGATGTCTGTGAGAAGTATGATAGGTTTTTTAAAATCATTGGCTCCTGCTTGCGGAGTTATGGTCATTGGCAATTGCGGGGTATAATCGAGACGGCCATTTCCTGATTTGTACCGGGCATATCCAAATAATACCGGTTTGGAAGTGAATTGCCCTGCAAGGAAACTGATGTCTTCCATATTTCCGCCGCGATTGTTTCTCAGATCAATGATAACTGCATCACAACTGGATTTGCGAATATTGTCGAAGAGGTTTTTGATAACAGGTCGGGTTGGGCGCGTAGAATAATCATAATTGTAGCTTTCTTTGATCGTAAATGTATTCAGGCTGGTATATATGACATTCTTGGTTCCTTTTTTCAAGGTGCCGGTTATTATTTGAAATGGCTCCATTGTATTGGGATCCCTGTAAACTCCGTAGTCAAAATTTTTCAGATAATTATTCTGGATCACATAATCAAACAATGTATCGGGCAATGCTGCACGCACTGCTTGTGTCCTGAATAATTTTGGTATAAAGCTGATATAATTCTTGTACAGATTATTTTCAAAATAGATATTGCCGCCGGACCAAAACAGTAAAGCGTATTGACCATCTTTCAGATCCTTGGTCATATCGGCCATGTATTGAAAGCAGCGATTTGTTGTGGTGTCGCTGTAAGGTTGCATATCCAGCGAATCAAACTTTGGTTTGTACGCACGATACATGCTGTCCCAATCAATTGTCTCTTCGTCCCAAAACAGGTAATTAGAGTTCATTCCATTCCAGAATACGTTGAACACTTCTCCATAGTTATTTGCTTCGTAGTTCGACAGCAATTCACGCGAAAGTATTTCACGCTTGCACGAGGAAAATGCGCCAACAAGGATCAATACGACCGCTGTCAATTTTGCCAGCTTGCTTGTTGAATTGTTGATATATGTTTTCATTCTTATCATTAATTGAATTCGTACTCCGCTTATAGCGGAATTCCTGATTATTTTTTCGAGCCCTTGCTCTTTTTGCTTTTCAACGTCGGCAGTTGATACTGTACACTTAACAGTAGACTGTAAGTATCATTGTAACGTGGCGTTTGATTTTCCGAATACGCTTTTTGCTGATCAGTCTGAGAAGCTGTGTATCTTCCCTCTATTGCAACAACGTATTTTTTGTTAGGCATATATTGAAGACCGATGCCGGCTAATGTACCCAACTCAAAACGGTTATCTTTTTCGTCAGAGAAGCTATAAGCCTCATTATATTCCTGGTAGTTATTAGGATCCATTGGTGACAATGTCCTTCCTTTTACATTTCCACTTAACCAGTATCCACCATATCCACCAAGGTTTAGAATTCCATGAAGGGATTGTGTTTTACCAATATTCCCGCCGAAACGGAACTGGGCCATAATCGGCAACTCGAGGTAACTGTTATCTGTTTGTTGATAGATCGGTTCGTAGTAACCGCTTCTTTGCATCCGGTAATTCTTTTGTACGTATGAAGGCGTAGCCTGAATACCTCCAAACCACGAAAGCTTGGGGAATGAATAACGAATAGGCATGCCAATTGAGTAGCCATAAGAAGGCTCGTAATCAAAAAAGGGTTTGTCTTCGGTATTCGAAACGAAATAATTCCGATTCGCACCTGATTCAATTCCGATATATAACTGTGCCTTCGACTGTGCGACAAACAACAGTGTCGAAATAGTTATTATTGTTAAAATCTTTTTATACATGATTATCTATTTTGAAATGTTTTATTTTATTTGGATTGGAGATCCTGTATTATTTATATCTGTACCTGTTCCCAGCGCACCGGCTGAATTTGAACCCCAGGCCCACAAACTGCCGTCCGCTTTTAAAACATAAGCAGTATTGCCGTTGCCGGTGGAGGTTCTTCCCACAAGGTTTGGTAACTGTACTGGAGTAGTATAGAGCGTAGATGAAATGCTACCGAGGCCCATTAAACCAAATGAATTGCTTCCTGCATTCCATATTGTTCCGTTTGTTTCAATAAAACTGGTAGCGCCAAGATGCGGGATGATTGTTTCTATAGATTTGGTATCAAAAAATGGAAGCAGGGTAAATGAACTGCGATTGGTTTGATCACCAGAACCTAATTGGCCGCTGGCATTAGCTCCTGATGCCCATACTTTGCCTGCATCATCCATTAAAAAGATGGAACTACCGCCTGCAAAAATTTTGGATATAGTTACTGATGGAATAGGAAGTTGAACCGGAGTTCTCCTTGGATTGTTGTCACCTACTCCTAACATTCCAGCAGTATTATTACCCCAACCCCAGATCTCACCATTGGTTTTTTGAGCAACAATATCTGAACCGCTGCCGTTGATGCTTTTTATATTATCTATTGGAACTTTTACAAATGAAGCGCGTGGATCCCAATCAGACTGCACAAGGATATTGCCGAAGTTTCGTCCAGCTCCCCATACCGATCCATCCGGCTTTAAAACAAACATTTCTCCAAAAGTGATAGCTATTTGTTTTGCGTCATCAAGGAATGGGTGCCTGGTAAAAGTTGCAATGGCTCTTTTATGTCCTAATCCTAGTTGACCGTACTGATTACCCGTGGCCCATGTTGTACCGTCCTTCAATTTGATGACAGTGGCGGCATCGCCCGTATATATTTGCTCTGCATTATAAATGGGAACTTGTGTAAGCACGTTCCGGCTACTATAATCTCCCAAGCCTAACTGGCCGGAAAAATTACTACCACAAACCCAAACGGTACCATCATTTTTTATCGCAAATACATGACTGTATCCTGCAGCGATAGTTTTAATAACCGGGGACTGAATTGTTGATACGGAGATACGAACGGTATATTTAGCAGATTTTCCATTGGCCCAAACGGTGTATTGAACCGGATTGCTAAAGTTTTGCTTTCCGCTGGGACGGATACTATCTGCATAAGCAATGATAGTTGGTTCGATGGCCGTAATATCAGTTCCATAATCAACTAAGAGATGGATTGCTGAATCTCCCATCACCATCGCCTGGTAAGGCCTGTTAATGTTGGGGTTACTTACTGTTTTCTCCAGCCAAAATTCTTCTATTACCGTGCTGTTATAAGAAACCGGAATATATTCTGGTTCTTTATTACAACTGGTGATTCCTATAGCAATCAAGCCAAGAAGAAGGAAAGATAGTTTTATATGTTTAACTGTTTTTGCCATAATGATTTTTTTAAAAACCAGAACACATTTAAATTAATTCAGGGATGGTTTTTAATTGCATTTAAATTCTTTAGGATCATAATCGTTACACAGAATGGTTGTTTTATCCGCTGCATAAACTGTTACACGTACTGGAACAGTCCCCAATGTTCTTCTCGACATTACCAGCGAGTAGTTGTCTTTTATCGCGTCGCTTACTTTAACGTTCGTCAATGAAATGGCACCTGCATCCTGGTAGATGGGCAAACGCAATCCACCGAATATATTCTGGGTACCGCCATTCAGTCCTATCCTGGAAGCAAATGCAGGAATTGGATATAAGTCCGACTGAAAAGGTGATACAAATCCTTCTGGAATCGTTTCATTCATTACATCCTCCGGAACATTGATCCATCTGCGCAAATCAATTATATAACCATCAAAACTTGTTTGCGCGCGCAAATCCACTTCTTTTAATTGAGCACAGCCATCGAGGTATAATAAAATAAGCTTTGGGTTCGCCAAAAAGTTCAGATTTCTCAAAGGAGTTCTCAACATAGCCACTGAAACTAATTCAGGGTTATGACTGAAATCAACACTGTCAATATTCGAATCATCGAAGTTGACCATGCGGAGGCTATCATTTTTTGAAAGATCTACGCTTTTTAATTGACTGCAATAGCTGGTTATCAACATCCTTAGTTTGCGATTTTGTTTTACATCCAAGGCATCTAAAGAATATCCATATTGGAAGAACAACCTGCGTAATTCCGGATTAGTAGACGTGTTTACGGTTTTAAGAGCAGTAAGACTGCTTGTCATCAGGTGACGAAGATTGCCGTCGTTTTCTATATTCAGATTAGTTAATCTTCCCATGAACTGCAGGGTAGCATACTCGAGTGCAGGCAGGTTAGATAAATCCAAAGAAACAACCGGCATACTGATAGCCTTAAAAAAACGCATATTGGTAAGTCCGCTGACATTTACATATTGCAAGTCCAAATTGCTATAAAGTCTAACGGTATCGAGAGCCATTGTTTTAGTGATACTCAATGAATCAATCTCGCTACTCCATACTATGAGCTTCGTCATTTTTTGGAAATACTCAATCCCTTTCAACGATTGAACAAAGGGACGGGGACAGTTGATGGTATCAATTGTCATCGTTCCCATAAAATTCTTCACTTCGCTGTTCGTGATATCGATGAACTTACCGGTTTTGTCGAACGCAGTAGGACAAATATTAGCTTTCAGATACACTCTGAACATGCTATCCGGAATCAACTTCATAGTTTCTGTTTCTACAGGATTGGTATTGTCGCCACCCGGAGGAGGATCTGTTTTTTTAGAACAAGATTGTGCGATGATCCCTGTTAATAAGATCACTGCTAACAGGCGAGAAAAGTTGAATGATATTTGTTTCATTTTATTCGTTTGAGTATTTGTAAGGTTTATAAGGGATTCTGTGTTATTACTCCGCGAGTGGCATCAATCTCCGATTGCGGAATGGCAAATTGCCATTTGATATCACCGGCTGGAACATTTTTTTGATAAGATGGTAAGAATGTGTGTCTGCTGCGATCCAATGGCAGATTCAGGCGTTTCAAATCATAGAAGCGAAATCCTTCTCCCCACAGTTCGATGCGACGTTGCAAGTAGATCTCTTTCAACAAAGCAGAACCAGTTGCGGTAGAAAGCGTATAAGCTGAATTCCTTTTCTTGGCTAATTCATATAGAGCTGTTGCAGCAGCGGCACTGTTACCCATATTCGCACGGGCTTCTGCTTCTATCAAATACATTTCCGACGCGCGCATTAACGGAACATCTCCAATACTCAATTGAGTATTTTGTACTTTGAATTTCCGGTGCATAAACTTTACCCTTTGTCCCAGTTCTTTCCCGGATGCATCAGTTGGCACAGGAAAATTTGGATTAGTACCCGTTGAATCCCATAATTGCCAGCGTACATCAGTAATAGCTATTTGCTTGTAAACGGTATCTTGTATTGCCCTGGGAGAAATGATAATATTCAATGCAGGGAAATTGCAAGACATATAAGCAAAGTAGGAAGTGAAATACGTTGTTTGACTCTCTTGTTGGTGCGATCCCCACATCCATTCCTGGTTTTTATAATCATTGAATCCCGACATGTATTCCGTAGAATCCATAAGCGTATAACCATTGCGGGCCGCAGCGGCCATCGTAGCGGCTACGCTCCAATTTTGTTGTGTGAGTGCCACTCTTGCTTTAAAACCTTGCGCTACGCTTTTATCAAGATGCGATTTGTTTGCTTTTTTGTATCCGTCCAATAAAATGATGGCGCTGTCCAAATCCGCATTGATCTGGTTGTATACTGCCTGAACGCTTGAGCGCGGTTTTACTTCGCTTTGAGAGTGAAGCGTTATTCTAAGACCGGGACCTGCATTAGAGCCAGCAGCATTATATCGCTCTCCATATAATTGTACCATTTGGAAGTAGGCCCATCCACGATAAGCGTACGCTTGTCCGAGAATTGCTTTCTTGTCCAGATCGCTTCCTTTAGACGCTTCTACATTATCAATAAGGATATTCGCGTTATTGATTATCTCGTAATAAAAGAAATAGTTGAAATAAGTAATAGCTGAACCTTGATTTCTATGAGCATTAAGCCAGAGATAAGGATAGAGGTACCAATCGCTCGTTGATGAGATGGTGACATCATCACCCATGATATCCATATCCATTATGTTTGTTCCCTGGCCAACCATATCCTGGCGACCCATATGTGATGAATAGAGAATGCGGTGAACCCCATTCAATAATTTCCAGCAACCATCGGTAGTGGCCAGCGCAATTTCCTCGGGTATCCGATCCGTTGCTGTTGTATCCAGGTAAGATTTGTTGCATGCAGCGAGCAAGCTCAGTGCTACTAAAACCGGAAGGATATATCTATTTTTAATTATTCGCATGATTTGTATCTTATAAGTTTGCAATAACACCCATTGAAATAACACGTCTTGGTAAATACACGTCGCCAGTGGTTCCGTTAAAAGATTGCAGTACATTCATTCCTTTGCGGCCAGAAAACTGGTGTACATTTTCAATGCTCACATAGGTTTGCAGCCCGGTCATCTTTAAATTCTTCAATACCGACTTGTCAAATGAGTAACCAATATTTATATTATTAATCGTTAGTGATGTTGCGCTGCTGAGCCACCTGCTGGATGCACTGTAAAAATCTCCGGTGCGACCATAATCAAGGCGAGGAACATCTGTTTGATCACCCGTATGCTGCCAGCGATTCTTAATATCACTATGCATTGATTGTCCAAATACCGGCGACATCATTCCTGCATATACGCCGTCGTACGCCAATCCACCTAACTGGTAAGTGAATAGCATATCGAGTGTGAAATTCTTGTATCGGAGGTTATTGCTCCAGCTACCATACAGATCAGGAATAGCGGATCCATGATATTCGTATTTGGCTCTCGATGCTGAAGTAGTATATTTTTTACCATTGATGGTTTTATCCGGATATTCATATAGACCACCGTCGTTATAAGGATTTTTGGGATCCAATTCATATAATGCATCACCATTAGCTGGATCCACACCTGCATAAGTAATCAACCAATAATCATAAATGGAATGTCCAACTGCGAGTTTCTTTGTTCCGGAAATGATCTCCGGATTTGTTTCTGGCATTTTTGTGATCTTATTTTCGAGCGTCGAAGCGTTAAGGGTCATTTGCCAATCGAAGTTTTCGCGTTTCACAACAGCTCCTGTAAGAGAAACTTCAATACCACGATTGTACATACTTCCTATATTCTGCCAGATGAAATATGCTCCATTGGGTGTACCTCCATTGGATAATGGTTGTGGTACAGCGAACACGAGTCCTGATGAATTCTTATTATAGTATTGTACATAACCTGAAATCCTGGATTTTAATAAGGAGAATTCAACACCCGCATTAAAGTTTTCCAGTGACTCCCAGGTGAGGTCCCTATTGCCAATGACCGCATAGATATAACCTGGTTCCTGTGCATTATTATTGGGAGAATAACCACCTTGGTATGCATAAGCGCCCACGGCATCATTTCCCACTTTACCATAAGAAGCTTTTAATTTCAGTTCGTTTATTACAGGCATTTTGAAGAAGTCTTCTTCACTTATTCTCCATGCACCACCAACTGACCAGAAATTAGCCCAACGTTTATCTTCTGCAAAGAACGAATTGCCATCTCTTCTGAACGAACCGCTCAGGAAGTAAATATTGCGATAATCATAGTTAATACGAGAAAGATAACTTTCAACACGTTTTGTTATGGAACTCGAAACAGGTGCCGCAGATATAGTGCTGAAGTTTCCTAATTCTAATGTTTTTCCTGGAGCAATCTGACCTCTTACCGATACAGAACCACCACTACTTTGTCTGTCGTAGTTCTCGTGACCAGCCAATGCCTCAAAATTGTGCGCATCAAAACGTTTCGTGTAATTAAGTAACTGGTTAAATGTATAGCTCTTAACACGACCGTTTCCTATTGTGAGCGCACCAGCGGGTGCACCATCTCCAATTAAGGGATTTAAATAATTGTATGAATCAGAAGTTTCCTGGTCCATTCCTAGATTGGAAGTAAACTTCAGTTCTTTCAATATCGTAATATCGATATAAGTACGGGCACCTAAGCTTTGCCCGGTGAGATAGTTTACATTTTCTATTCCTTCAGCGATGGCATTACGACCAGTCGCGAAGGGACGGTTACCAGTGGGATGAACTCCGTCATCATATATAGTATTACCGTTTTCGTCAAGAATATAGGCACCGGAAGCGTCGTGTGCATGCACCGGATAGATCGCTCCCATGGCCCTTGAAAAGTAAAAGGGGTTTACGATATAGCCAGTACCATAAGCTGGAGTCTGGTTAGTTGTAGTTGTTGAACCATAAACATTTATTCCGGCTTTTATGCGTGAACTGAGTTTTGCATTCGCATTCACTCTACCGTTCCAACGTTTAAAATCGGAGTTAGTGGTATATCCGTTTTCACCGATATATCCAACAGAAGCATAATAATCGGCAAATTCATTGCCACCATTAAAAGAAAGCGTGTATTCCTGGCGGTATCCTTTGCGGGTAGAGGCTTTCTCCCAATCCAGATCGTCGCCATATAGCAATTGCGCGTCGGGATTCAGATTTCCGTTAATGTCTACGATTTCATTATCGGGTACATTAAAAGGATTATAACCTAATAACGACTTAATATTATTTTTTGCAATTGCATTGGCCAAATAGCCACCCTGGTTACTGATTAATCCATTTCTATAAAATTCCCACATCAAGGGGTAATATTCATAGGCATCTGTTCTGCCATATTCAGGCAGCATGCGTTCGTTGAAACCCTGCGACATGCGGAACTGCACGGCCGGCTTTTTTTCCTTGCCATTTCCTTTTTTAGTAGTAACGAGGATAACGCCATTGCTTCCACGTGAACCATACAAGGCTGCAGAAGCAGCATCCATCAACATTGACAACGATGCGATATCTGCTGCGTTGAGACTTGCTAAGTCACCATCGTACACAATCCCATCCACTACAACCAATGGACTGCTTCCAGCGGAAATAGAACCAAATCCACGTACGCGAATATTGGGTGAACCTCCTGGCTGACCACCACCTAATGTACTTTGAATACCAGGTGCAGAACCAGCTAGTGCATCGGCGATATTTGTTACAGGGCGTTTAGCAATCATCTTATCAGTAAGCTGTGCAACCGCACCGGTTACTGATGATTTTTTTTGAGCGCCATATGCTACTACGACAACACCTTCCAGTGTTTTTGCCGTGCTGCTATCGTCCCAATTCTGCAATCGTTGAGACGCAGGAATTTTGGATGTATCAACTTTCGGCGGCAATTGCTGCTTCTGTTGTGCATCCGCAACAATTGGAAGAGCAACGATGGCGAGCGAAAAGGTTGCCAGGAAAATTATTTCTTTCTTCATATAAGTTGTTATGTTTTCAGATTGGTTGCTTTTATCCAGCAACCAATCTGAATAACATTCTTTTTACTTAGTAATTGAACGTAATGCAGGGTAACCGTTATTGTTTGCGGCTGCAACAGACCAGATAGCTGAAAAATCCCAATTAATAAATGTGGATTGTGACTTCATTTCTGAAGTAGTTTTTCCGTTTGCGGTAAACGCATTATCTGTGGCCAAAGCACCGTTGCCTCCACCTAATATGGTTTGACCAGTCTTTTCTTTGTCCCAGTAATTAGTACTATTTGAACTAACGATAAATACATTGTTATTAGTAGTTCCTGCAAGACCACCTATGAGGTATGGAACTGTAGCACTTGTATGGATACGTGAAACAGCACCAGTAGCATAGCTGAATGTAACAGATACGGGTCCGGAAGTGGAATTGATTTGTCCAATTAAACCACCTATGCGGGTTGCCTGGTGGAGAACGGTATTACTTCCGTTTGCTCCTGTTACGGCACCTGTTGCATAACAATTCTGTATTGTACTTGTAGAAGGAGAAACAGAAGTTACTGAACCGATAAGTCCGCCGAGGCTATTTGGAGCGGTAAGACCGGTAACTACATTACTAGGAATTTCAGTCACGATTCCCGAAGCGTAACATGTTTTAACAGTTGTGGTATTCATTATACCTATCAGTCCGCCAACAGCTACTAAGCCTTGCACTGAAGAAGAGGAATAAGAATCGGTGACTTCACTTTTATAAGTCCATCCAATTAAACCACCTCCATCAGCACCTGCTGAAATTGCATATGTTCCTGTAGCTGGAGTCAGCGCGGAATAGCATTTGCTGATTGTGGAATTCAAGGCTTTTCCGATTAACCCACCTGTTTGGGGTCCGCCTACAATTAACGTTGTACCCGTTACATAACAATTTGTGATAGTGCTAGAGTCTGCGAGGCCAACAAGACTACCTAAGGGACCATACGCGTTGCCATCTTGTGCAACACCGATTAAACCAGAGGTTGCCAATTGGATGCCGATATTTTTAAAGCTTGCATTGATTGCATATCCAAACAGTCCATCAAAACTTTTACCGTTATGCCCGGCATCAATACCTGCAGGTAAATTAGTTCCTCTGTAACTGCTTGATAAATTCTTTATCACATGATTTTGTCCATCGAGCGTACCTCTGAATATCACATGTCCGCCATTTACATATGAAGTACCAATCGAATACCAACCATAGGTTGCATAGTCGCTGATACCTGTGCTGGTAGCTGCATCCGCTGCATTTAAATTTGGAAGTTCAATATCATTCATCAACACATAACTTTCATTCAAACCATTTCTTATATCACTTAAGTGCGTTGGCGTATAGACACCATAAGGATTATTAACTGCATGATACACGGGTGCAGAAATCTGCATCGTATATGTACTACCTTGCGCATTGGTAATAGTATAAGTTACACCTGTTGTGTAATTCTTAGCGGTAGCGGGATCTGGGCTGATACTAAAACCTGTCGGAAGTACGGCAGTAGCAACCAATTGTGTTGGATCGCAACTGCGCGGTAAATTCTTCAGTGTTTGCGTAGCCTGTGAGATAGATATAGGCGTTGCGTCCTGGCCAAACTTGAAAGTGATAGCCTGGAATTCGGCCGTTGTTGGTCCTCCGCTTTTTTTACAACTAATGATTGCGGTTAAGGCAAGCAATACGATAGCTATAGGTAATCTGAATTTCATTTGTTTTTTATTTAGAAAAGCCCCGCCCCACCAGAGACAGGGGCTTTTCGTAATTAATTTTTACTGTGATTAAAGACTCCACTCAGCGGCCGTTCTGTAAATTTTAACTCTGATCTTATACAGAGTAAAGCTGCCATCGGCTTTTTTACCTGCAATCACATAATCCCAGAAAGCATGTGTGCTGAAATTGTATGTGTTCGTTGTAGGCGTACCACTAATAACACCTGTGGTTGTATTAAATGACAACCCGGTAGTGGAGAACTGAGGTGAATTGGCGTTAGAAGGAATTATGGAATAATTTACAACACCAGTTCCACCTACAGGAGCTAATCCAGCATCTGTATAACCGGGATAGGTTCCGTTTGCTGTCTTTACTTCCTGATTTTGTACAAAATAGAAAATGTTAGGAAGTGTAACACCTTTACCACCGTCTGCATTATAAGTAAAGAATGCGCTGTTTGCTACGATATTCATAGCGAATGAACCAGCTGGTCCTGCGGTTACTGCGTTAGCAATGGCAATAGTTTTTACAGGTGCACTGTTTGCAGTGAATTGTCCGGGTATTCCCGAAACAACTCCGGCATTTGATGCTATAGTCAAGTTTTCATTTGCTGCTCCGGGAATAAATACCGGGCTGGCAACATATGAATTGGCAGCTGTTCCAGCCTGACCTGCGATTAATACAGGGTTAAGGAAAACAGAAACACCACCATAAGCATCCGGAGATTTTGTAAGATAAACTGTATTGCCAGACATCAATGACGGAGCCAGCGTGTCGATTACATTGTTGGAAAAGAGGCTCATCATATAACGAACTTGCGGAGCTATTGCCGTAGCATTAACAACCAGGTTCACATTTGCATCCTGATATCCACCAGTGTTTAATGCGCGAACGATAATAGTTCCTGTAGAAGCAGCAGTGGGAATTCCAGTGATATTTCCTGACAAACTATCCAACACTAATCCAGCAGGTAAAGCAGCGCTGGTAGGAGCCAGTCGATATTTCACAATATTACCCGAACCAACTAATTTGGTTGGAGTAAGCGTATTGCCAACTGCAGTTCCTACTGTGTACGAACCGCTGAATGTATAAGTGAAAACTGGCTTCTTATCATTAATAATAATATTTATTACAGTTGAAGTTGCTTTATTTCCAGTACTGATACCGGTAACTGTATATGTATACGGTGCAGGTATTTCAGTAGTAGAAGTAAGTAAAGTAGGTGTTCCTGAAATCTGTCCTGATTGAGTATTAAAGGAAAGACCTGTCTTCGTCATGAGATTATCTTGCGAAGGATTGAGGAAAAACTGAGAAAAAGTACCCGCTAAAATTGTGGGTGATATAGGAGTTGTGCTTAACTCGGTTGAACCTTTTTCAAAAGTAAAGGTGCCACTTACACCATATGTAAAGGCAATAGTTCCAATCGAAAGAAGCAACGTGTCAGAAGCTCTTCCACCAGGTCCTTTCGCGGTAACCACGAATTTGGTTGGAGAAAGCGTATCACTTGCCTGACCACTGATAATACCATTGGCCTTATTGATAGAAATTCCTTTTGGCAGCAAAGGCTGAACAGAATATTCTTCAATAGCACCACCTGTACTGTCGGGTCTAACAGGAATCATTGGCATGTCTACGGGAATGCTGATGATCTTCTGTGCATAAGAAATGACCGGCACAGGCGCATAGTCATTGTCAGACTTTTTGCAAGAATAGATCAATGCAATTAATAACAATACGAGCACGGATAAGCGTGCATGTTTTTTCGATAACCAGGGTTGCATAATGCTCATTTAATATTGAGTTTAAAAATTAATGACAATTAAATACAAGCTAAGAGCTGTGAGCTGCGAGCTATGAGCAGATGGCCGTTACTCACAACACATCGCTCATTGCTCTCAGCTTTTGGCTGTTTTAGGGATTTGGAGGCTTCTGTCAGGAATGATAAAAGCGGCCGATTTTTATTGGATCAATGGATTCGAATTAACTCTACAGGTTCGTGTATCATCTAAATCTGCGTTCATTCTACTCCCGGGTACTTGATCTTTATTTCATCTTTAAAGCTGACTTTAATATCAGCCGCACATTAGCGGAATTCTATAGACGGACTTAATAATATCGAATGAAATGGAACGCAAATGTAGAAGTAGAGACGAGGGCTTTTCTGATTTGGTGGCAGAGGATTGTTTTGTGTTCTTAGAATGCAACAATCTTCGGGGTATTGTATTAAAATTCGGGGATAAGAAGGTAAAAAGGAAGAAGTTAGAAAGAGTTGGTTTTCGTAATGTGAGAATGTATTGAATTACTAAAATGCGACAAAATCGCACTAAAATAATGACGAATTTGCACCAATTAGGATCGAAGATTGTGGTTGTGTTTTTTTAATTTTCGCCATTTTTATTGCAAGTCATTAGCCCCCATCCCCTAAAGGGGAGCTGGCAAGATGCTTAATAGATAGTATCACTAAAAAGTTGCAAATTATCAAGAAGGTAAGTTTCGTCATGTTTTTGCCAGCTCCCCTTTAGGGGATGGGGGCGAGGGGCAGCAAATTATTCCGCAGATAAGTTTTATTAAGTTTTTTGCCAGCTTCTCTTAAGGAATTGGGGGCGGGTGCAACTATCACGCTGGTAGTTTCTGATCCTTAAAAAATTCCCTTGGCGTAGTACCTTTTTCTTTTTTAAAGGCATTTATAAAAGTAGAACGACTAATAAACCCGGCTTTCTTTGAAAGCGCTTCCATAGTCAACTGGGGATTTTCGGGAACCAGATCGATAAAATATTCAATCCGAAAGCGGTTCACCCAGTTGGTGAAACTCATTTTAAATTGACCATTGATGAGAGGAGATAATTGATATACCGGGATGCCGGTTTGGTTAGAAAGATCCTGTATGGTGAATCCCTGTTGGAGAAATGGTTTTTGTTCATTCATATGTTCACCCACGATTTTTACTTCGGCTGCAATTTCCTCATCACTGTCCATTGATTGTAAAATAGATGATTCTATATCGGAGTTTTGTTCTGATTCAGTCAGTAATTTTTCTTCCATTGGAGGCGAGGGGAGTATCGGGATTTGTTCTGTCACAACCTGCTGTTGTTCTGAAGTAACCGGAATACTGAATTTTTTTTCTGGGAGGAAACCATATAAAATATCCGGTGATATAAATAGATATATCGATACGGCTGATAAACTCAAGCCGAAACTGAGACCTATAAAATTTGGATTGAACCAGGAAAGCTTCAGCAGGATGCCAAATACGCCGGGAATGAAAGTGGGTACATATAATATAGTGATGGTAACGATGAAATTAAATAGCCGGCGGTTATGGGAAGAGTGGAATCCAAATTCAAGTTTCCGGTTAATAAAAATCAATCTCAGTTGGAAATACATGATAATCGCAATCCATACATAGGCCAATGGAAAATATAAGCCTGAGAGGCCCATCCAACCTTCACCAGCCAAAAACATTCGACCTTCAGTCGCCAGGTTTTCACGAAGGATAGCAATTTTTTGTTCTGACGGCATTATAAAAAACGGCATATAGTCGATGAGGTAAACGAATGCAGGTAGCAAAAAGATCCAATCCGATTTTCGCCATAATTTTCCCGGGTAAAAACTATTGCGGCTGTATATGTAAAGAAATGGAATAGCCAAATAGGCACTCACAATACCGGTTCTATGAAATGCGGGGTAGTTGAGTATTTGCTTTGTGATGGTTAACACCACTACGAACAATGTGTACCATAAAAAGAATATGGACAAGCCAAGAAAGATCCGGTTGATATTGCGGTTACGGCGAAATGAATACGCCATGATAAGCAGTAACACCAGGATACCATTGAATAATCCGAATTGGGCAATTAACGTCATAGTGTGAGAGTCAACACTAAGTTAACTTAATTTCAATAGCATAACTCGTGAGTAGCATTAATATTGGGGAGAAAATTAGTGTTAGCTCATTCAGATTTAAGACTTGTTACCGGGTTAGCAAGGGCAGCTTTAATTGATTGATAAGTCACCGTCAGCAATGTAAGTAAGATTGCTCCAGCACTTGCTATTGCAAAGGTCCACCAATGTATTGGAGTGCGATATTCATATTGCTGCAACCAATCATTAAGAAAATAAAAAGAGATTGGAATAGCAATTCCGCAAGAAATAATTACCAGCAATACAAAATCCTTTGACAACATTTTCCAAACGGTGAAAACCGAAGCTCCCAAAACTTTACGTATACCAATTTCTTTCGTGCGCTGACTGGCTACAAAGGAAGCCAGTCCAAACAACCCCAGGCAGGAAATGAATACGGCGAGCAAAGAAAACACTGCCGTTAGGTTACCGATGCGTCTTTCATCAAAGAATTTCTTTGCATACTCGTCTTCCGTTAATTTAAAAACAAATGGACTACCGGGATTGAATTTTTTGAAAACAGGTTCTATTTTAGCCAATCCGTCCCGCAAAGACAAGTCTTCTTTTATTCGAATTGTTATCAGACGACTCCAACCTGGATTTAAATGAAATATTGTAGGTCGTATGGGCTGATAGGGCGATTCCATAACCATATCTTTCACCACGCCAACAATGGTATGCTCTTCGTTCAGCCATCTGATCGTTTGTCCAACCGGATTTTCAAAACCAACCAACTTAACAGCAGATTCATTCAATATAAATGCACCCGTATCAGAAGGGAAATCCCTGGAAAAATCGCGACCTTCCAAAATTTTCCATCCAAGCGTATTGCCGAAGTCGTGTGATACAGCAATCGTTCCGGGGCTGACTACTTTCGATGGATCTTTTCCCTTCCAGTCAATAATATTGTTTGACCAAACTTCAGTGGGTGCGCTATTTGATTGCGCCATATCGGAAACAACTCCAGTACGCAACAATTCATTTCGTATCGCATCATAATGGTTATACATATCGGGCGTATTCATATCGATAGTGATCAGTCCTTCGCGGGTATAACCAACCGGTCGATTACTGGCATATTGTATCTGCTGATATACGATGACGGTGCCGATGATCAAAGCAATAGATACGGTGAATTGAATCACGACCAACATTTTTCTCGGAAGCGCGGCTTCCTGACCTGCTTTGAAGGTCCCTTTCAATACTTTAATAGGTTTGAAACCGGATAAATAAAAAGCCGGATAACTTCCCGCAATAAGGGCAGTGAATAAAGTAAACGTTAATAACGAAAGCCAGAAGATAGGATTGGCCCAGGGGAAAGTCATTAATTTATCAGATAACTTATTGAATAGCGGTAAAGAAAACAGTACCAGCACAACGGTGACGACGGTTGCCAACGTTACTATAATTAACGACTCACTGAGAAATTGGAATATGAGCTGTCGGCGTAAAGAACCGATCGTTTTGCGGATGCCTACTTCCTTGCTTCGTTTTTCGCTTCGTGCGGTTGATAGATTCATGAAATTTATACAGGCCAACAACAGTACAAATATTCCAATGAGGCCAATCATCCATACCAGTGAAATACGTCCGCCTTCCACTTTACCCTCTTTGAATTCACTATACAAATGCCATTTGTTCATAGGATGCAACATCAACTCTTCTTTAGAATAAGTAATATGTGGAGTCGGAACGTTTTTAATTTTTTCGTTGACCTTTTCCAATTGTGCCATATCCTGAAGTTGTACAAATAATTGGCAGTTATGGTTCTCCCATTGTGTTTGCGCATTTTTAACCCAGCCTTCACTCACATATTTTTCCCAGGGTAGTAATAGTTTCACTTCACCGAGCGTTGTATTGTGAGGCAAATCTTCGAATACTCCGGCGACTTTTAAATCCGTTTTATTATCTATTCGTACGGTCTTATTCAGCGGGTCAATATCGTTAAAAAGCGATTTAGACACTGATTGAGCTAGTAGTATTGAAGAGGGATCTTTTAAGGCAGTAGCATTTCCGGCAACCATTTTAACGGTGAACATTTCGGGAAATTCGTCCTGTACCCATAGGCCGGCATAGGATAGTTGTTTATCGCCCATGGCAATAATATGAGTACCCGAATGTGTTGCCAGGGAAATATGTGTAAAGTCACTCCTGTATTTATCGCGAAGTTCATAACCCATCGGTATCGAGACAGTCTTTCCGCTATAAATGATATTGTTGTTTGTAGTATTGACCATCACCCGCGCTATCCGGTTGTACTGCTTATGGTATCTATCAAATGAAAGCTCATCCCAAACCCAAAATCCAATTATTATAGCCACACTCATGCCGATAGCAAGACCAGTTATATTCAAAAACGAATACAGTTTGTTATTACGCAAATTGCGCCAGGCAATTTTAAAGTAACTTTTGAGCATTGATTTGAATTTTGTCGTTTAGAATTCCGGCAAACGGCCAACCTGAATTGGAAAAGAGATCTGTGACCCAAAGACGTTCACTATTTGGTAAATGTTGCTTTTGAATGTCTTTTCCGATCAACGATGCTAAAATCCTGAATGTTGGGCAGGATGAACAAAGTTTGAGAAAGATTCTTGAGATGTCATAATTCCCTGATATTAAGGCGATGCCTCTTTGCTCCTTTGTCTTTTTCTTCACAAAATAATCAATTTACCGTGTGCTAACTTTGACAGACATCCGATACATTTGTCTCATGGTTCAGCCCCCTATAACCCGTGCGTACAAAGGAACTTTATTGTTTGTTACGTTGTTAATGATGGTGGTTTCTTCTGTACAGTCGCAGGTATTCGTCAAACACGATGCCATCGGCGCAAACAATGGCACAACTTGGCAGGATGCCTATACGGAGTTGGACTCTGCGATTCGCCGTACGGCCACTGGTCAAATTTGGGTCGCCGCTGGTACATATAAACCAAAAATTAATGTTAGTGGCACCGGATATAAATCGTTCGAGATAACGAAAAAGATTGCACTCTACGGTGGATTTACTGGTAATGAAACGCAACTATCTCAACGAAATGTCTCGCAGAACATAACTATACTTAGCGGAGATGTGGGAGTTGAGAATTATGATGAGGACAACACACCTCGCGTAGTATTAATGTATGGTAGCGCCGTCGATTCCAACTCGATTTTAGATGGTTTCACTGTAACAAAGAGTCAGTATGCAGATTATAAGGGTTATGATTACGAAAATGGGGCAGTTCATATTTCCTGTCCGGGAAATCCCATTATTCGAAATTGCACGATTCGAAACAATGTTGGACATACCGGTGGTGGAATTTATGCCGAACGTGGCAATGCGCTGATTGCAGACAACGAGATTAGAGAAAATATCGCAAAAGAGGGTGCTGGTATATATCTTGGTTATTTGGGAACGGCACGCGTAATTGGTAATCGTATAATAAATAACAAATGTATCTACGGATATGGTGGTGGTGGGATAAAAGTAGGTTCCTTCTGTGCGCCTCTTATTTATGGAAACCTAATCGATAATAACATCTCCAGTTCTGAAGGTGGTGGAATTGCGGTAGAAAGCAATTATCCTGTTATCATTAATAATAATATTATCAGTAACAATACAGGTTATGAAGGTGCAGGATTACATATTGAATGCCCCAAGATAACTGTGATGAATAATCTTATCACCAACAATACCGGTAACGGATTTATTAACAGTAGTTATGGCGGTGGAATATTTGCAAGATATGTAGCTGAGTTTAATTGTATAAACAATACAATTGTTAATAACAGTGCAACTGATGGCGGCGGGATGTTTCTAATCGATGCCAATATTTTAGTGCAAAATACCATCATATATAACAACCCTACAACAAATACCAGTCCTATTTATTGTATTTTGAACCGGCTCGATTGGTTTCCCCGATTTACCTTTTCTGCCATTCAAAATGGAAGTTCCGGCATTTTTCTTTCGAATACTTCGCATATTAATGAAATATGGTTGGGAGGAAATATCTCCAGCGACCCATCTTTTATAGACACTGCGAGTGTAAATTATTATTTATCCACACAATCGCCTTTAATTGATGCCGGAAAGCCCGATACAACAGGATTGTCACTTCCCGATGTTGATGTTGCTAACCGTCCACGAATCGAAAATAATCGGATAGACATCGGTTGCTATGAAAACAATAATTTATTTCCCGGACTATCGGAATTCTCTATTACTCCAAATTACAACCTGCTCAGTGGACAGGTTGATACAACTATTAATGCTCAATTAATTTCAACAGGCGCATGGAATGTAAGTGCTGTACCGGAATGGATGAGTGTTAATGTATCGACTGGAACAGGGAATACACCGGTTTCCATTTTTGTTCCTTCAAATCCACCGGATAATGTCGTGAGGCAGGGGAAAATCATTTTCATGCGTCCAGGAATTGTGCCGCCGGTACCGGTTACGATAAAACAGTTGGCAACTATACCTTATTTACAGGTTTCGGCAGATACATTATATATAAACAGCCAGGAAAACGACAGTGCACAGTTGACTATCACTACCAATGGCGATAGTTGGTCCATGTTTCCATCGTCAATATGGTTGAGTCCCACGGCAATTGGTTCCGGAGATAGTACAGTTATAATGAAAGCCAGTGCTAATCCTGGCGGAGCGCGTCTCGCGTTGCTAAGCATTCAGGGAAAGTATAAGGGGCAATTTATAGGTTCTTCCCTTCTTGTAAGAGTTATTCAGCGATCTACATTTTTCAGTATTTGCCAGGACGGAAGCACGATATTACCATCGGAAAAAATTGGCGGCAGTTATAAGTGGCAAATAAATACAGGCAGTGGTTTTGTCGATATAGTTGCCAATGCTCAATACGCTGATGTGAACACGCAACAATTACAGTTTATATATATTCCTTCGTCGTTTTCCGGCTTGAAATACAGGTGCCTCGTCGACGACATACCAGGCAATGTATATACACTGAAAGTGGAAAATACCTGGACCGGCGATGTAAATAGTGCATGGGAAAATCCGGCAAACTGGAGTTGTGGTTTGGTGCCCGATGAATTTACGGATGTGATAATAGCATCAGGTACAGTAATTGTTTCCGCAAATACAACAATCCGGTCGTTAACAGTACGGAATGGAGCAAGTGTTATAGTAAGCAATGGCGTGAATTTGACGATACTACATTAATCTGCATAATTTTATTTGCAATGTTTTTTACTGAATAAATCAATTAGGAAACGATAAGTCGCTAATTAGTGACTCACTCCACTTTCGTTCCTTTTATTTCTCTCCCGCTCACCCGAAGTATATAATGTGTTACCTGACTCTTATCATCTTTATAGAAAGTAAATTCATTTGCTTTATCTATGAGTTTGGTTCATTTTACCCGTTTCAATTAATGCAGCTTTCAAACCTTTTGCTAATTGTTCTTCATTCCCGACTCCCCAATAATGCAAGAAAAATATTTTCGGTTTTTCATGTACCATATGATTATGAACGGCCACAACCTCGATACCGTTTTCGACCAATGCTTTTATAACGGGCGCAACTTCATCTTCCAGCATGGTAAAATCACCGCAAACTGCTGCGTGTGTTCCAGTGCCCTGCCATGCGGCCCATGTATTAAACCCCATAAACGTGCTCACTGGTATTCCGTGCTCCTTTAATTGGATATCAGGTCTGCCTATTGTGTATTTATAAACACCCTTACTGAGTTCGCCTTTATAGCCAATGGTTGAATCCAACATTGCAATATTTAAGGTATTGATTACACTGTCTGCCTTTTCACCTCTGGGATCCTTACCTCTTGATTCTTTTACTTTGTCGAATATTGCCTTTACCCCATTTGAAAGAGTTGTAATATCAGCTGATCGGTCAATATGCATATACATAACGTTTGGCCTGTTGCGGACGAAATGATTATGAATTGCTGTAATTGTAAATCCTTGCCTAATCACTTCCTGTTGTACAGGTTTCAGATCACTTTCTGTCAATATAATATCTCCCATTACCATTGCACTATCTCCACAAGGAGAAAATGCGGCCCAACTACCCAGTCCCATAGGCGGGATAATTTTAAAACCATCTACAACTATTTTGAGATCATTCTGAGGAACGGTTATTTTATACTCCCCGTTTTTTTCGACACCCTTCATCCCTATGATTTGTTCAATCTTGCCAATATCAAGTTTGCTGCTGCCGGGTGGGCAGGAAATCGTATCACTGATTGTTTTTGAAGAATCCGACCTGGTAACCATTATTGGCTGTTCATTGCAATTAGCAAAAAGAACAGAAACGAATAGAAGAAATAATATCCCTTTCATTGTAGATGCATTTTAATATAGCTAAATTAAAAATTGAACAACTATTAAGGCATTATTCTTCTTCTGAAATGGAAGAACCATCGGGTGTAATTTGTACTTCTTTATCCTTTCCTCCATCAACAAAATCAACCTCGAAAACAAACTTGCCCTCTTCTTTTTCTGCCTGCCATTTCTTTACGTGGGCAGATGGATATTTTGCTTTAAAAGCAGCTAATACATTGGGTGGCACTTCCGATTCCTTTATTTCAAACTCAGTGGAAGAACAGGAAGCTAATCCAATGATCAATAAAAATGCTACGCAAGTAATACATTTCATATTGAAATAATTTATAATTAAGAATGAGAATTGTTTTATAAATGTGATCCCTGCTGTGTAAAGGTAGTCCTTACCAAATTATTTAAAATTTCTTCCTTCGGGAAATAAAGAAGGGTTTTCTTCCTGTGAAGAATTAAGATCACTTAAAAGCCTCGATAGATTGTGGCAACTACTAACGATTACATGGATCACTTCTCCTTCTATTTGTAACTTTCCTTCAACCATTAATAATTGCGACTGTATTATTTCTTTTCTATATTTCTCAAATAAACTTTCAAATACTACCAGGTTAGCGCATCCTGTTTCATCTTCAATGCTAATAAAGCAAATTCCACTCGCCGTACCCGGTCTTTGTCTTACTAAAACCAATCCGGCTACTTTTACCAGATCGCCATTTTTTGCAGTTTTCAACTGGCTGTTGGGTAAAATATTCAATAGCTCAAGTTTTTGCCTGACAAAACTTACGGGATGAGCTTTGAGTGAAAGCGACGTTGTAGCATAATCCTTCACCACATGTTCTGAAGCAGTCATTGTAGGAAGCGATACATTTTCCTCAATTGCTTCCCCCGATAATTGACCTTCAAAAATTCCAAACGGACGATCTTTAGTTGATGTTTCCCACAGTGCTTGCCGGCGATCCAGGTCGATGGATCGGAAAGCATCCGCGTTCGCCAGTTTTTCTAATGCAGCTTCTGGCACTCCGTTATCGCGTAATGAATTAATACTTGTATACAATGCTCTTCGATTTGATACTAATAAATTCATATCTTCTTCACGCAGGCCTTTAACTTGTCGGAATCCAAGTCGCAGCACACAATATTTGCCTGCTTTTTCCTCTAATATATTATCCCAATCAGAGTAATTGATATCAACAGGCCTTATCTCCACTCCATGTTCTTTTGCATCTCTCACGATCTGGGCAGGTTGATAAAATCCCATAGGTTGACTATTCAATAATGCGGCCGCGAAAATATCCGGGTAATACCATTTGAGCCAGGAGGAAACATATACAAGCAACGCAAAACTAGCAGCATGGCTTTCCGGAAAACCATAGCTGCCAAATCCTTCTAATTGCTTAAAGACGCGCTGAGCATATTCAAGTTGGTATCCATTTGCAAGCATTCCATTGATTAGTTTTTCCTGAAATTTTGTTACCATGCCTTGTGCTTTGAACGTTGCCATACTTCTTCGGAGTCCATCCGCTTCTGCCGGTGTAAATCCTGCCGCTACGATGGCAATCTTCATGGCTTGCTCCTGGAACAACGGAACACCCAACGTACGACCTAAAATATTTTCCAGTTCTTTCGAAGGATACTCTACCGCTTCTTCCCCATTGCGACGACGTAAATAGGGATGCACCATATCGCCCTGTATTGGACCGGGACGAACAATAGCCACTTCAATCACCAGATCATAAAAGGTACGAGGTCTTAATCGTGGTAACATGGATTGTTGTGCCCGGCTTTCAATTTGAAACACACCTATTGTATCAGCATGACAGATCATTTCATATACTGCAGGATCATCCTGTGGAATATTTGCTAACGTAAGGTCTAGTTCATAATGTTCTTTGGCAAGATCAAAAGCTTTTCGGATGCAGGTTAACATACCAAGCGCCAATACATCTACTTTCAAAAGTCCCAACGCGTCAATATCATCTTTATTCCATTCAATGTTTGTTCTGTCTTCCATTCTGGCGTTCAGTATCGGACAGAGATCAATAAGTTTTCCTCTTGTAATTACAAACCCACCTGTATGCTGACCCAATTGCCGGGGAAACCCAATAAATTGTTGGGTGAGTTCAAGCACTTTTCTCAAATGCATATCACCTGCATCGAACCCCTGTTCGGTAAATCGGTTATCTGCAAACGAATTCTCCGGGAACTCACCCATTGAACCTACAGAATGGGAAAGCCGGTTAATGGTATCTAATGAAAGTCCCATTGCTTTTGCAATATCTCTTATGGCTCCCTTTTGATGCTGTTGTGTAACCGTTGCAACAATAGCAGCCCGGTCGCGACCATATTTATTATAGATATATTGAATAACTTCTTCCCGCCGTTCATGTTCAAAATCCACATCTATATCGGGAGGTTCATTACGGGCAGTCGAAAGAAACCGTTCAAACAGCAAATCGAATTTGGATGGGTTAACAGATGTAATACCTAAACAAAAACAAACAGTTGAATTAGCCGCTGAACCTCGTCCCTGGCAAAGTATCCCTTTGCTTCTGGCAAAACGAACTACATCATACACCGTGAGAAAATAAGAAGCATAATTCATTTGTTCGATAAAGCCCAGTTCATGACTGATAGCAGCCATTGTTTTTTCCGGTACATCTTCGCCAAAAAGTTCCTGTGCACCCTGTACTGCCAAAAAACTAAGTTCTTCCTGAGGAGTACGACCTTCACTGGTTATTTCTTCGGGATATTCGTATTTCAATTCATTAAGGGAGAACTGACAAGCATCCGCAATTTTCCTGGAAGTTTGAATAGAACCTTGATACTGCCTGAACAATCGCAGCATTTCTTTTTCAGGCTTCAAATATCTTTCTGCATTTGGATGCAGCCGAAAACCTGCATTATAGATTGTACATTTTTCCCGGATACATGTTACAATATCCTGCAATTCCCGGCGCGAAGGATGATGATAATGAACATCATTGGTGGCAACCATTGGAATATTCAGTTCATAAGATAATTGCGCTATTCGATAAAGATATTTGGAATCGTTGCCCTGGTAATTCCTGGATGCCGCTATAAAAAGATTTTCTTTAAAAGCAATTTTGTATTCCTGTAAAACTTGTTTGAATGAATATTCGAATTCAAAGTGTTCATTTAATAGGGTAGGAGGCAACACAACGAATATTATGTCTTTGGAATACTCATATGCATCTGCTTTATACAAATCACATTTTCCTTTCTCTGTACGGAGATTCCCCTTGCTTAATAAATTACATAACAATGAATAGGCATAGCGATTGGTTGGATAAGCCAATAGGCTTGGACCATCCAATAAATCGAGCCGGCAGGCAGGGATCAAACGGATATTATTTTTTTGTGCAGCAACATGTGCCCGGACTATACCGGCAAATGTATTTCGATCCGTTATCGCTATTTCTTTATAACCATATGCGGCTGCCTGCTCCATTAGTTCTTCTGGGTGAGAAGCGCCACGCAGGAAGCTGAAATTAGATGTCACCTGTAATTCCACATAACTCATAAACGCGAAATTTTTTCACGCAAAAAACCCGTGAATGAACCATTGATATGAACTATCACCATAATGACCCGACCTGAACAACCAATATCTTCTACCTTCTTCGTCTTCTACATAATAATAATCTCTGTGCTGGCCTTGCTGTAACCACCATTCCTGTTCAATTCTTTCGGGACCATCCGCTTTAATTATTTTATGCAGCTTTCCTTTATATCGAAAATTCATTGGAGGATAATCAGGAACTGGCGCTGTTACTTCGATATATTCAGGCTTTGGCAGGAGTTGCAAAGGTCTTCGTTTGTCAGCACTCCATGCGAAGGTTGGTTTTTCATCAAGAGATGAAGTCGATTTGAAAGATCGTTCGGGCCAATAATGTTCTGCTGGTAAAAAACGGTGAATATGGTTTGCGCCAAACTTTCCGGAAAAACGATCCATCAATTCTGATAAGTGAATATTGTCTAAACCAATGGACTTTTGCCACAACTTTTGTTGCAATGGTGAAACAGGTTCTACTTTTCTGGCTTCTAATATAAAAAGATCTATTCCTGGGCCCGGTTCAATCGTTTCAATTTTTTGTTCAAATAATTTGAAAAGATGAACACTATTATAAGAAGGATGATTCGTTCCTATTTCAATTTGAACAAGCTTGTTATCTGCACGGAAGCATTTAAGAATAGCAACCCGTAATCCTTTTTGTTCCTGCTGAAGTTGATGACAAATGGTTTCCAATAATCTTTGTAAAGCGATCTCAATACCGGTTGCGGTTACAATGGATGCAAGGCAGGGTAATCTTTCAGCGTAAGGTTCGACTGGCAAAACCGGTTCGATGACTTCAACTTTATTGCCTACTGCCTGATCTAGTCGTTGAAGAATATGTTCACCAAATCGCCGGCGAAGAGCGGAGCGTTGCATGCCGATAATTTTACCAATTTGTTTTAGTCCGAGTGAAAGTAATTTTTCAGCAATCTCAGGTTCTATCCGAAGGGCTTCAACTGGCAAGGATACTAAAGCGGCAGCTTCTTGATTGCTTTTTACGATACAATATTCATTTCCGTAATGTGCAATGGCCCATGCAGCGCCCATTGTACTAGCCATTGTTGCATGAACATGGTAACCCAAACTTTTTAATCGTGAAACAATATCTGTCAAATAGGCCTCTTCACCTCCCCAAAGATGTGTACATCCTGTAGCATCAAGTACAAGCCCATCTGCAGAATCAATCCCAACATATGGTGTATAGCGTATGCACCATTCTGCCAGTCCTTTTAATAATATATTGGAATGTTCGGGCTTATCATCCAAAATTTTTAAGGAGGGAAGGATTACCCTTGCATCAGCTACTGTCATGTCTATATCTATTCCGTACGTATGCGCAACAGCATTTGCTGCTGTTATCACCATTCGCCCATGAACTGGGGAGGATAATACAAATGGAGTATCACGAAGTATTGGCTGTCGACGCGCAAACCAATCCGTTCTCAGGTAACGGAACCATATCAACACGTATCGCTTACTCATCTTATCCCGTTTTTCTATCTTGTTCTTGCAGCAACGGAACAATACTGGTTAAGTAGTTGAATTTTCTTTCTGCATATTCAATCTGCCAGGTTCCTGGTTTACCGTTCCTGACTTTCAATAATTCTACGTTCCATCGGGGAAAGCCCACACCGGGCATGTCATTATCTGATGCGCTTGGTAAAGAAGTAATTTGCCATCGGGCAATGCAGGCAGTTGTTTCCAGTTTTCGGGGATTATTTCGGATGATAAATCCGGTTACGCGACTTTGTTCTACGGCTAATTGCAAACGCCTTGAAATGTTAAAACTCAATTCTGGGATTTCTCCAATAACCGCTGCAAGACCTTCACATTTCAGTGCTTCTTCCATGGCCCATAAAATTTCCTTTTGATTTTTGAGTTCAATGAAAATGATTTTATCCGGCTTGATACCAAAGGTGGAGAGGGCCGGTACAAAAATATTTTGCGAGGGACTGATCCAAATCGATGCGCTATCATTTTGCATTAGCTTACTTAAAATACTTGCAATAAATCCACTTGAGGCGGATATGGCCTCAACATCCGGACAAATGAATTCATGCACAGCTCCTAAAGGAAATGAATAATCAGGAAAGGCACGTTCCATTGCTCCAAGGCCAATTTTTATCTTTTCAGAATTTGGCTTGAATCCTTGTAAAGGAAGTATGTCCCTTTGTAATTGGGCTATGATAGTTGCTTTTGCCGGAAGCATTGGTGATTTTCTAACGGCAAGTATACTAAATAATTTAGTAAAAAGAAGATAAAAATATTAGTTAATTGATTTTCAACAACTATTTAATCCTGATCTTGATAATTTCCAAATGGACTAGACACACGTTAACAGATTTTCATTATTGTCTATAAATAACAAAACTGAATGTACCATCAGTAAGGGTTCCTGATAAATTATAAAGACGAACGATCAGGTTGCCAGCAGCACTGTCAATGCCAGCAACTAGTGGACCTGAAACCGGAGTAACAACTGTTGGATAGGTGGAAAATCCAAAGGAATGATTGGGAATATCAATATTATAAGTACCCGCTGCAGTTCGGGTAACAGTAAAATTAGTGCTGCCACTATTGATGACTCCGGTTGATGAAATGTTACCGAAAGCAATAGGCAAAAGGTTAGTTGCTCCGGTTGATGGATGATTTACTTCACCACTGACTTTTAAATTACCGACAATTTCTAATCTTTCTGTTGGGGCTGTTGTACCTATTCCAACCCTAGTGTCGGCCCCGGATCCATTTACTCCATTAATACTACCTAAAACCAGGCTATTACTTTGAGTAACAAATGCCTGATAACCTATAGCGGTTGCATTTCCTAAAGAGGACAAACCGAGATCTGTAAAGGCACCTAATAATGTATTGTTATTACCTGATATATTTAATTCACCGGCAGATTGTCCGACAAATACATTGCGCATGCCAGTTTCACTTGAATATCCTGCAGATGCACCCAGGAAAACATTTTGAGTTCCTGAAAAATTGCTAAAGCCTGCTGAATATCCAAGCGAAGTGTTGTTAGAAGCAGTTCCGTTATTGTACCCGGCCTGACTGCCAACAAATGTGTTTTGGTATCCGTTCGAATTGAGTCCAGCGCCACCTCCGATATATGTGTTATCTCCTCCCACAACATTCTTATATCCTGCTCTTCCTCCAAGAAAAGAATTTCGATATCCACTTGTATTCAAAGTTCCGGCACCTCCGCCAACAAATGTGTTTGCATATCCTGTTGTATTGGAAGAACCAGCGGAATCCCCTGCACTTAAATTAAAATAAATACCAGCAGCCAAAGCACCCCAACGAATAACGGGCTTGCCCGAGAGTCTATACTCTGAAGATGAGTTTATCACCCCCTCCACATCGAGTGGATAGGCAGGTGTACCGACGCCAATTCCAAAATTGCCGTTTCCTCTGAAAGTGGCAACAAATGTTGAATCTGATAAAATATCCAAATACTGATTTGAACTGAAGTTTCCATCATAAAATCCCCAGAGCTGCATATATTTTGCGCTTGCCACACTATTAAATCTTATAAGTCCGGAGCGAGTCCCCGTCGAATCCTGTAATAATATTCCCGGATGAGTAATTGAGGAACGGTGGTTGACTTGTA
Source organism: Chitinophagaceae bacterium (assembly GCA_965279015.1). Classification (GTDB taxonomy): domain Bacteria; phylum Bacteroidota; class Bacteroidia; order Chitinophagales; family Chitinophagaceae; genus Endoryza. Next base: position 4,539,202 of record OZ257130.1, on the reverse strand, counting down.
ATTTTCCTGTGGGTGTTGTGGTGCCAATACCTACATTCTGTGAGTATCCTTCACTAACGCTCAGGATGACAAGAGTAAAAAATATCAAATGATTAAGTAAGAGAATCTTTTTCATATGCTGGTTTAATTATTGTTTATGAACAACAAAATGGAATGTTCCATCTGTAAGAACACCTGATAAATTATAAAGACGAACGAACAGATTGCCACTTCCACTACTGGTCATAGCTACAAGTGGAGTTGATCCAACAACAGTAACCACAGTGGCATACGTGGAAAGAGTATAGGAATGATTGTTAATATCAATAGTATAAGAACCTGCGGCCGTTCTGCTAACAGCAAAGTTCTCACTACCAGTATTAATGGCTCCGGCTGATGAAATACTTCCAAATGCTATTGGCAAAAGGTTGCTTGCTCCGGTCGATGGATGATTTACTTCGCCACTTACTTTAATATTGCCAACAATATCCAATCTTTCTGTTGGGGCTGTTGTTCCTATTCCAACCCTGGTGTCGGCCCCGGATCCATTTACTCCATTAATACTACCTAAAACAAGGCTATTACTTTGAGTAACGTAAGCATGAAAACCGATGGCACTTGCATTTATTAATGAGGTTGAGCCGAGGTTTGAAAAGTTACCAATTAATGTGTTAAAGCTGCCTGTTGTATTCGCTTGGCCAGCACTTAGCCCTATAAATACATTGTCAACTCCTGATTGATTAAAATCTCCAGCAGCTAACCCAATGAAAGTATTTTGATCCCCGGAAGTATTACTGAAGCCTGCGCCACTTCCAATGAATACATTATTGTAACCGTTATTGGTATTGTATCCTGAATGGTGACCGACAAAAGTGTTACTTGTCGAGGTCGAAATTCGTCCTGCCTCCGATCCGATAAAAGTGTTAGAAGATCCAGATATATTATTATATCCCGCCTTTGTGCCAACAAAGCAATTTCCTGTTCCATCCATGTTCGAGACTCCAGCACCCCCGCCAATAAATGTGTTATGAATTCCGGTTGTATTAGAAAATCCTGCGGAATCTCCTGCACTGAAATTTCTATACAATCCCAAAGTCAGATTTCCCCATCGAAAAATAGTTTTGCCGGAGAAGCGATATTCTGAAGTTGAGTTTATCACACCATTCACATCCAATCGATAGGCTGGAGTAACGGTTCCGATACCTACATTCTGAGAGAATCCTTCGCTTCCGCTCAAGATTACTAGAAAAAGAAATAAGGAATGAGCGAGTAAGATAGGTTTAGTATGCATAGCAGTTAGTTTGTAGTTGAAAATTCAACTCCCCAAATCTATTCTACTATAAAGGTTTTGCCCATCCCATCTTCATGTGATAACATTCAGGATAAGAAATATGAAAGTATGAGGAAATAAGTCTAAACCAACTTGTCTTTGATCGCTTTTGAAACAGCGTGCGTGGCAGAATGCACATGTAGTTTATCGTAGATATGTTTGATATGATGACGGATGGTATCGTGACTATTGCCTAATTCGGCGGCGATCATTTTATAGCTGTATCCTTTTGCCATCAGGCCGAGTATAATTATTTCCTTTTTTGTAAGGCCAACTTCATTTTTCTTAGTATCGTCAGTGGTTTGAGGCACCATCTGTAACACTTTCTTTGCAACTATTCCTGTCATGGGGGCACCACCCGTGAGGACATTTCGAATAGCGCCAGCCACTTCTGATAACGCATATCTCTTCAGTATATAACCGCTTGCTCCGGCACAGATAGCGTTGAAAATATTTTCATTGTCATCGAATACCGTCAGCATAATAATCGGAAGTACAGGTTTTATTTTACGCACCCGGCGAACAGCTTCCACTCCGTCGATGGTAGGCATATCAATATCCATCAGGATTACGTCGGGCTTCAGGTCACTGATATCCGTTTCAATGGTTTCGGCATTGTCGAAACCTCCGATAAATTCTATATCCGCTTCCACATTGAGCAATTCTCCCAGGCTTTGCCTCAGCGATTCATTATCATCATAAAATAAAATTCTCGCACTCATGTGTATCACAATTTAGAATCAATTGAATAAATTTCAGATCACATTATCATGTGACCGGAACCAATAACTCGATATGTGTGCCTTTTCCAGGTTCAGAGTCTATAGTAATTTCACCATCCATCAAACCAGCTCTCCGCTGCATATTCCGGAGACCGTTCGAAGTTCTAACCAAATTCATTTCAAATCCTATTCCGTCATCATTTATTGTCATCCGTATATAGCCATTCTGTCTATCAAGCTTAATATGTGTACGGGTGCATTGAGAATATTTTGCGATATTGTTTATTGCTTCTTTGAATATCAGTAACAGGTCGCGCCGTTGTTCCATGGGCAAACTCTCGGACATAATATGTTCATCCGCGATAAATTCGATGGCGATGTTTTTGGGTTCTAAACAATGAGTGAGATACTCGCGCATCCGCATCACCATATTCTCCATCTTGTCGTTATCGGGCTTGATGGCCCAAACAATATCGCTCATATTCTGCTGTATTTGCCCCGACTGATCAATCACCTTGCCCAGCAATGAAAATGCTTTCTGTTGATCGTTTTCCATACTGATCTGTGAGACTTTTGAGAGTATGTGAATACTTGTGAGTGTTGAACCGATCTCGTCGTGCAAATCGCTGGCTATCACCTGACGGATCTCAAAAAGTTCCTTCATTTGTTTGATGCGGTAACGATACAAAGCATAGAGTACGCCTACTACAACAAGTATAAACAATCCAATAAACCAACCCCGTTGCCAGAAGGGAGGCAGGATACTAAATGAATACGCAGCCTGGTTGGTGCTCCATTCCTTATTTGCATTTAACGCCTTTACCTGGAATGTATATTTTCCGGGATTCAAGGAGGAAAAATTGACAGTTTCCAACGTTGAACTAGTTGACCAATCTTCTTCATTTCCATTCTTCACCAACCGATAACTGTACTGCATCGCCTTTTCATTGAAATAGGAATTGGTTGAAAATTCAAAAATGAAATTATTCTGTTTGTAAGAAAATTCAGATCCTGCTTTTTTATTGTCAAACGCTTTTGGGCCGGGAGTTATGACATTAACATGTACATTGAATGGATAAGAAGGAATTTTTTTTGCAGCATCAAAGTATACAATCCCCGGATGCGTAACCACCCAGACTCTGTCACGTAAATCATCGAAAAGTACATTGGAACTTGTATAAATGTTACGCAGTCTGCCCTCATTGATCACCTCCCAGCTACCATTATCCAACCTTTTGATTGTATTTAACCCCATTGCCGTAGCCACCCAGATCCTTCCGTCCGTTGAGGGGGCAAGAGACCATACACTTTTACTACTCAATCCCTGCTCTGTTCCGAAATAATGGATGGAAGAAACTTTATCTTTTTCAACGGTGAGATAAAACAGTCCATTATATCGGGTGCCAACGACAATATTTCCTTTTGCATCTTCTTCCAACGCTCGCACCTTGTCCAGCGGGGGCATATTATCCGGAGCATTGACTGTTTCAATTTTTTCAACTGTTAATTGATCCTTGTAGTATTGAATGGAGTAATGGTGCACAGCTCCACCATATTGTCCGAGCCAGATATGATTTCTTCGGTCAATAACTACTTCTCTGAAGAATAGGGAGTCTGAGATCAGCTCAAGTAAGCGGTTATGATACCAGGCATAAAGACCTTCATTTGTACCAATAAACAGTGTACCGTATTTATCCGTTTTTAATTCAATACTCCTGTGGGGAATCCGGGTTAATTTCTCATCATTTAATACCTGTTTATTTTTTTCATCGAAACGTGCCCGAAACAAGATGGAATCTTTAACGTAATAGATTTGCTTTTCTTTTGAAAGGAATGTATAACAATTAAAAGGGTTTCCCCCCTGCGTTAAATTCCACATCTTGTTTTCAGTATACACATTGTAGCCATCATCGGTTGAAAGGAAAATATATTTACCGTCTCTATATACAGTATTGATATGATTCAGGTGAAGCCCCTCATCCCTGGTGAATCGCTCCCAAAGCACCGAATTGATCTTGCAGATGCCGGTGCTGAATATGATCCACAGATTGTCTTCCCGATCTACCATCAATTCATGGAATACAAGACTGGGTAGGCCCTGGGTCTCCGTGTAAGAAGTTACTTCAAGAGATGCAGAAATACGAACCAATCGCTTGGACTGTTCTCTTACCCAGATATTTTTATTTCGGTCTATCACGAATTGACGAAGTGTTGAATTTTCTTCCGGCATAGAGAAATACAATTCAGATGACACTTCGAATTTTCCGTTGGAGTTGATGATTTTCTTTAGCTGGTAAAATTCTTTTCTATTCACCAATAGAAAAATATTGCCTTCGAAATCGCGACGCATATCTGTGATACCCAATGGAACCTGTGAAATGGATTTCTTGGTAAGATCGAAAATGATCAGATTGCCAGCGTTGCTATAAGTTAATAATAATGAATCGTTGTAAGGTATTAGTGTGGCGTCACCTTCCATGGCTAATGCGGGATCGCTGCAAATTAATGTAGCGCTATCTTGATCAAAGAGATATAATCCTCTCTTCTCCAATAAGTAGTTTTTACCGTGATGAAGAATATGATCCTGAAGTAGTAATGATGGATCGAGATTGGTAACGGGCACCAACGAATCCCCTGATATTTTAAGCGTCATGGGATAGCTTTGAACCCAGATCTCTTCGTTCACTTCCAATAGACCAAAAACATAATCCAGTTTTGCATTTTTTGCTGGGGCATATGTTTTGTAACGGTGACCATCGAAACGGATCACATTGTACCCGCTCACGAACCAGATCAATCCTTTCTTATCCTGGAAGATATTGGTACCTCCAATCAATTGATTGCCCTCATAAGATGAATATAGAGTTACCGGTAATTGCTGCGATTTAAGCGTTGTGAAAGACAACAATAGTATCAATATGCAAGAGAATCGAAAGATCATTGCATAAGCAGTTTGAATTAAGTACCAGAAGATACAAAATTTAACCTGTTTCCAGTCAATAACTAATAATTAGATAGTGCAACAGTTGGTGGTCGGCAATGATCTTAACCTACCATTTCTTGCGAATATTGTTTTGAACAACAATGGAATTGAAAACACTAATTATATCGGTTGGCGGCTAAGAGCGCCTGCTTTTGCAAGGAAGACCCTTGATTGGGTGAATAAGATTTCGCCGGTGGATTTGGACTAGCAGAAAACAAAAAACGGAATATAAAAAGTTCCGGATTTTTTCAAAGCTTTGTTGCAACCTGTGGTATTACCTTCAAAGCGTACATGCTGTTAATTACCAATACAAACAAAACTCAAGGTGAAATCCATGGTGGCTGCACTGGTACTTGAATTATAAAAATAAATCTGGAAGCCGGTGCTAGTTACTGAATAGATAGCTGGTATTATGCTAAAAAGGTGCCCTGCAGTTCCTGTTATATATGTATAATTGGCAGTCATCACTCTTGGTGCACTGGTAAAATTTGCCGCGGCAGGGAAGTTAACCTGGTAAGGCCCGGCCACAGTATGTCCGGCAAAAGTGGTAAACGTAAATGGACTTGTAAACGTAAAATACTTAAGTTGTGTGGAGCTATTAGCGTTTCGCATAATACCATATCCATTGTTTACAGTTATATTTCCGCCAGCATTCACACCTCCGTCAACATACACACTTCCGTCAACAGACACACTTTGATGTGCATACATATTTCCATCTGTAGTCACACTTCCATCAAAAAACGCACTGATTGCATTCAGGCTTCCAGCAACCTCTAATGTGTAACCAGGGGTGGCGACGCCTATCCCAACTCTGCCCTCCGTGGTAATCGTCATTATCGATGCTCCATTCTTGCTCACGGACAAATAATTGTTGATAGTATTTATCGATAATGTCCATGTTGTTGGGCTGGAGATATTGGTCAAGGACAACGATCCCGTAGCTAAAAGATTGACGCCTTTAATATTTCCTAGTACCTCCAATTTTTCGGTTGGCGTGTTGGTACCAATACCAACATTTTGAGCTTTTACGTGAAAAACGCCCAGGCAATAAATCAGTATCTGTAATACAAACTTCATGACAGTATATTTTTGGATTAATTAAACAATGAGGAAGTGCTTTTCATAACTGTGCAGGTTAAGGTTATGATTGCAAAGTTTGTTTGTTACGGTAAGTGAAACTATCCCCTATTAATGTGAGATTTTGAAACACCTTGTAAACAGGTTGAAATGATAGTATGAATCTGGTGTTCCTGAATAGAGCAGGGTTTTTTCATTTAGTAATCTGTAAAAACGAGTTGCTGAACGCAGGTTAAAGTAAACGATAACAAGATTTCTCAGGGAATAATTAGGATGTCGTTACCGGATCACTCTTTAATACCTTTCATGGTGGTTTACTAATCAACTGAAAAGTTAGAAGGATCGGTCTATAAAACGAAAAGGCCTTGAATTACTTCAAGACCTTTTGCGGACCGGATGGGGACTCGAACCCGTCCCGACCTTTGGTTCGGATAACAAGGCTATTCTAACCAACTGAACTATTTAAATTCATTGACAAGATTTTTGTCAAATAAATCGACAATGGATTTTGTTTCGTAAGATTCTACATATACCAGCCACCAAAGCATTTTTATTGATGTGTACGAAAATTCTTTATTATTATATTGCAATAACCTGATAGTAGGATTTTCTGGATAACGTTGTAAGCAAGGAAAATTAATTTGGTTATCCTGCCATGCCTGAAGAAATTGTAATTTTTTAATTTCGGTGTGAGGCCACCGCGCTCCACAACGCAGGCATAAAAAAATAAACCGCCCGAAGGCGGTTCATTGCTACTAAGGTGAAAATTAATTGTTCCTGTATGGAAATTTTTTCGAAGCATTTTTCATCAGCTGCGTGGTCAACGATTCTGCTGAACTTCCCACAGAGCCACCAAATGAATAATATCGAAATACAGGTAGGCTCCGCCTTATTCAGGCAACAGATCATCGATGGTGTTTCCGAAGAAGCGATCCGTAAAACATGGGAACCGAGACTGAGTATTTATAAAAAGATGCGGAAGAAGTACGTGATAAATAAAGATTAACGATTTACATTTCTATGAAATTGACAAAGGCATATCCGGCCGAACTCCAACCGATAAAGTGCCTTTTCTGGCCACAGGGTATTTTTACATTAATGATGTTGCTGCATACAACAAAGTGACAGCACAAAACATAAATGCAATTCGCGAGGACAAAGTGAAATACACAAATATTCAGCCGACCATACAAATAAGTGAAATCAGCAATTGCGATAGGACTTAATTTATAACCGCATTTATTTTTGCCCAAAGCTCATTATCAAATCCTGAAACAGCAAAATTGGGATTGCTTGGGTTGGACGCTTCGCCCATTCTTATAATGACCATTTTTTTACCAGGTACAACATAAATCCGTTGGTCATTTGCACCCATTGCAGCATACATGTCTGCAGGAGCATTAGGTACTAAAACGCCGTTGTAAACGGTTTGCTCACTTGGAATCATGAACTTCGATTTTCCGTTAAGCCACCACAGGTATCCGTACGCCGGATTTATACTTTGTGAAGTATTGGTGCTTTCCAAAAAATACGGCTCATTAACTATTTGCTCTTCTTTCCATTTTCCTTTGTTCAGGGCTAACAGTCCAAATCGGGCCATACTTCTTGTGCTGCTGTGATAAATGGTAAAGATGGTTCCAAAATTCCAATAGCCATCCATTCCAATTTTGTTGGCCAGTTTTTCGGCGAAATAGGTTTCAAAGTTTTTGTTGCTCGCTTCGGCGACAATGTCGGTCAGTTTCTGGAATACATTCCCATAAGCCCACCTCGTTCCGGCATCGGCCACATGGGTGAGGTTGGATTTTATTACCAATTGCTTGGTATCGTCAATACCCGATGTCATTGTCAGCAAATTTTTTACTGTAATCGCGTTTTCCTTTTCCAACGGCATGCTCGTCCACCCAGTGCCCAAATAGTCGGATGCCTTATTGCCTATATTCAGCAGGCCATCTTGATGGGCAATTCCGGTTGTAGTAGCTACCAGAGTTTTTCCTGCACTATTCCATTCCCATTCGGCAGTGGACCCATGTCCGTTAAAATACTCCTCCATAGCAATTCTGCCATTTACCAGTATCATAAACGACTTTGTATTCTTCTGGGAAAGAAAGGTTTTCAAATCTGCAATAGCGGAAGTGTTCCAACCCAATTCCGCAACAGGGGTTGTTTCCCATTCCGTACCAGCGTTTGCCGGGAAATACATAGATGCATCGGGGTTGGCTGGAGGAGCGTCATCTTTGCTGCAACTTATCAGTGACAGCAATACGAGTAAAAACAGGGTACTATTTTTCATAAGTTTATTTACTTCCGTGTCAGACTTTGACTTACGTTTTTTGCAAAAGTTAAAATATAATAAACGTATTTTTTGATTCTAAATTATGTTGGCTGATAACGGATTAGATATGTTTTGGCGAAATAATGGCTATCTAAAGCAGTTTTTTTTTGAAGGCTTATTGCCGCGCTGATTTTATCAGTAGGTTTGTTGACGAAAAAGAACTGAATTACCAAACAAACCTAAAATCAGATGAAATCGGTAGCTCTATTATTATTTTCCGTACTATTTACCGCGCATAATGCTTTCGCACAACCCTTGCCCAAAAAGCCAACACGAGTTGACCTTGGATCTTATAACCAGGCTAATTTACTTAAAATAGATCTGGGGATAACCAAGACGAAATTGCTGGAGGTGATGGGTGGGATTAAAAAGGTTCAGACTTATACTTCCACCAGTTTTATGACAAAGAAAGAAAGCATCATTATTAACAATCCGGTTAATAGGGAATTTAAGACTGATTCGGCTGGTAATACAACAGAGGTTATTTGGTATTACACCAATGTGAACAAGGCAGACGGCGAAATAACGAAGGAACAGCAAACGCCCATTATTCTTGAAAAAAATGCCGTGATAGGTATGGGATGGGATTTTTATGAACAGTATGCGAAGCGTAAGGGAATAACCCTTGAGCCTAGATGATACTCATGCATTAGTTTTCATAAGGGATTTCTATTCTTAGTGAGTTGTTCTGCCAGTCCAATAAGAAATCCTTCAGGTTCACGTATATAACATTGTACGACTATTCATGCTTTTCCTGGTAAAATTTTGGTCCAATATAACCAGGGAAGTACATATTTTTTCAGGACGTACATACTCCTCCTTTCCTTACTCTGATCAAATGGAAATGTTTCCTGGGGTTTGCCATCATAATCAAACTCGGCTAAAACCAGTTTACCATAGCCTGTTACCAACGGACAACTCGTATAACCATTGTAATTAGCAGCAGGTTTTTCATTATTGATTACAGCTAAAAGATTTTCCACTAATACAGGAGCCTGTTTGCGGATCGCGGCTCCGGTTTTGCTGGTCGGCAGTCCAGAGGAATCGCCTAAAGAGAATATATTGGGATACTTTACGTGTTGCAAAGTATGTTTGTCAACATCTACCCAACCTGTACTATTGGCTAATGAACTCGACCTAATGAAATCAGGAGCACTTTGCGGCGGTGTTACATGCAACATATCAAAATCTACGATATATACTTTGTCGTTGTTATTCTCGCCAATGCCAACAAATTTTGCTTCTTTTTTTTCCCCGTCCACTTCCACCAGTTTTACATTAAAATTGAGACCAATATCCGCTCTTTCACAAACTTTCAACAATGTCTTTTCATATTTTGGTACACCAAACAATTTAGTGCCGCCGCTCCAGTATTGAATATTCGACTTATCCAAAACTCCATGCTTACGAAAATAATCAGCTGCTACATACATTATCTTATGTGGTGCGCCACCACATTTTACTGGTGTATGTGGGTTGTGAAAGATGGCTTTGCCACCTTTAAAGTTTTTAATACATTGAAAGGTGTACGGGGCATGTTCAAAGCTGTAGTTGGAACAGACATTGTTCTTGCCTAATGTTTCCTTCAATCCTTTTATTTCATGCCAATTCAATTGTATGCCAGCAGCCACTACCAGGTAATCATATTGCAGCGTATTCCCCGTTTCTAATTGAATAGTGTTACTTTCTGGCATAAAGCCGGTCACCTTTTCTTTAATCCACTTAACCCCTTTGGGCATTACATCTGCTTGGTTACGCGCTGTTTTTTTAATATCAAATACACCACCCCCTACAAGTGTCCATGCGGGTTGATAATAGTGTTTGCTGGCAGGGTCAACCACAGCTATATCCAATTGTTTGTTTTTTAATAGGAGTTTGGAGGCAACAGAAAGACCTGCATTTCCACCACCGACAATTACTATTTGATGTTTATTTGACATATCGGGAGATTTTAGAATGCAGAGATAAGCCGAAAATCAGGAGTACTACGTGACATTGATCACCTATAAATAAATTGCTTTGTAACCAAAGTTACCCGGTGCTTTCAGGCTATGATATAACTTTACATGAAATGATAATTATGACAACAATTAAAATTTCCACTCATGATTTTAAGGATAACGTATTTGATTATGAAACAGAGAAGGAATGGAAATATAAAGGCAGTTTGCCTGCCATCATTGATTTTTATGCAGATTGGTGCGGACCATGCAAAATGGTGGCTCCTGTATTAGAAGAACTTGCCAGGGAATATGAGGGAAAGATAGTTATATATAAAGTGGATACTGAAAGTGAATTAGAATTATCAGGCCTCTTCGGAATTCAAAGTATACCCACCTTTTTATTTATTCCGCTTGACGGACAACCTATGATGCAGCCTGGCGCATTTCCTAAGAAGGTTTTTAAGCAGGTGATTGAGGAGCATTTGTTAAAAGAACAAAGTCTGTCGCTGTCTCTATAGCTCAAAATTGACAGGTCCATTCTGTTGTTAAGCCTAACAGGGAAAAGAGACCAGGCTCATAAACCAATGTGACCATTATCACACTTTATGCTGCAGTCTATAGATAACTTGCTCATATAAATATTTCTCAGATGCCAAAGATGTTATCGGAAGCAAAACAAATTCATGAACTATTCCCCAATCTGGAAGAAGGCTTGTATGAGGAAATAATAATGCATGGAGAGATAAAAGAAGTTCCGGCAGGAACTACTATACTGCGCATGGGCCAGACTATCCGCTCCATCATTATGGTATTGGAAGGTGTTGTAAAACTATACCAGGAAGACGATGAAGGCGATGAATTTTTAATTTATCAAATTCAACCGGGTCAGGCATGTGCAGTATCCATGGTTTGTACCTATGCACAGGAAAAAAGCCAGGTAACAGCAAAAGCCTTAACAGATGTTACCGTGCTTTCTATTCCATTGGAGTATATGGATAAGTGGCTGCAGAAATACAAAAGCTGGCATTACTTTGTAATAAGAACCTATCGTTCACGTTATGAGGAACTGCTGAAAACAGTCAATGCGATTGCTTTTAAAAATATGGATGAGCGATTGGAATTTTACCTTAAAAGCCAGGTAAAGCAATTAGGCAGGCATGTAAAATTAACCCACCAGGATATTGCAACAGATTTGAATTCTTCCCGGGAAGTAATAAGTCGGTTAATGAAAAAAATGGAAAAGGATGGATGGATACTAATACACCGTAACTCGTTTGAATGGATCAAGGATTAAGAGATCAGGCCATTATGATAAAAAATTCCCTTCAGTAATGAGGGGATTTTTTTGTCCGATTGTGAAGAAAATGATAATTATCATAAGCCTGGTCATAAGTAACCATTATCACAGATAACGCGGTTTACTTAAATCATATTTGCTGTATAAAATGTACTGAAATATGGAAATAGCAGGTTATATCGCGTCATTAGTTATTGGAATTTCACTGGGACTAATTGGAGGCGGCGGTTCTATACTAACGGTACCCGTGTTGGTTTATTTATTCAGGGTACAACCCGTGATGGCTACTGCATATTCTCTTTTTATAGTAGGTTCTACCAGTCTTATCGGAAGTTTCCCGAAATACAAGGGAGGTGAAATAAATTTCAAAACTGCTATTATTTTTGGTATCCCATCTATCGCAGCGGTATATGCAACCAGGGCATTTATTGTTCCCGCTATCCCCACAGAACTGTTTACAATCGGAGGTTTCGTAATCACGAAATCATTGCTGATGATGATTCTCTTTGCCGTGTTAATGGTTTTTGCATCTGTATCAATGATCAGAAATAAAAAGAAGCCCGTTGAAGAGTGTGATAGCGAACAAAAATTTAATTATCCTTTGATAATGGTGGAAGGAATCATTGTTGGTGCACTTACCGGATTAGTGGGTGCAGGCGGCGGTTTCTTAATTATCCCGGCATTGGTATTGTTAAGCAGGCTTCCAATGAAACAGGCGGTAGGTACATCGCTGCTTATTATCGCTGCCAAATCATTAATTGGGTTTACGGGTGACCTTGGTAAAATTGACATGAATTGGACGTTACTGCTCACTATAACCGGACTTGCCATTATAGGAATATTTATCGGAAACATGATGAGTAAAAAAGTTTCGCCCAATGGTCTGAAAAAAGGTTTTGGATGGTTTGTGCTGGTAATGGGCATTTATATTATTATAAAGGAATTGGTATTCCCTACAGGTGGAGGGCATTAATTACGTAACAAAATCAAATCATAAACAATAAAATAAAATCTTATGTTTTTTCAACACGTTTACGACAAATCACTTGCTCAGGCAAGTTATTTTATTGGCTGTCAAAAAGCCGGAGTTGCTGCTGTTATTGATGCTAAACGGGACGTGGATACTTATCTCGAAATAGCGAAGCAGAACAATATGAAGATTACTCATATACTGGAAACGCATATCCATGCAGACTTTCTCACAGGATCACGAGAATTGGCGGCCTTAACGGGTGCACAAATGTTCCTTTCCGCAGAAGGTGGTAAAGGATGGGAATATGAATTTCCGCATATAGGTGTAAAAGACGGCGATGTAATTAAAGTGGGGAATTTGAAGATAGAAGTATTACACACACCTGGGCATACGCCGGAGAGTATCAGCTTTTTGCTAACGGATACACCAGCCAGTGATGAACCAGTAATGTTATTCACCGGTGATTTTGTGTTTGTTGGGGATATTGGCAGGCCCGATCTGCTGGAAAAGGCAGCCGGTTTAAAAGGTACGCAAGAAAAGGGTGCTCACCAGATGTATGAATCATTGAAGAAGTTTGAAGCCTTGCCCGACTTCGTACAGGTATGGCCGGGCCATGGAGCTGGATCTGCCTGTGGTAAAGCGTTAGGTGCTGTTCCCGCGACCACCGTTGGTTATGAAAAAGCAAGGAATTGGGCTTTTCAATATAAAAATGAAGAGGAAGGTTTTATAAAATATTTACTTACCGACCAACCCGAGCCGCCTAAATATTTTGCCATGATGAAAAAACTGAACAAGGTGGACAGGCCCTTACTTACAGAAGTGCCCAAGCTGAAAAAAATCAGCAATGATGAATTGAAAGCGGCAATAGCAAAAGATATTAAACTGATCGATACGAGGAACAAGGTTGAGTTTGCAAAAGGGTTTATTCCGGGAAGCATAAACATACAGGGAAACAATTCATTTGCTACCTGGGCCGGATGGTTTCTCAACTATGAAGAACCATTTATACTATTGGCGGATGAATCGCAATTGGATGATCTTACCCGTAAACTCATGCGAATTGGTTTAGACAACATTTATGGTTATGTGTCGTCCCCCGCCGAATGGGAAAAATCCGGTGGTCGCCTGGAAAAAGCCAATATAATTTCCCTGGAAGAATTCAAATCATTATATGATAATAACGGCATACAGGTTGTTGATCTGCGGGGTGCAGCCGAATACAATAGTAGTCATATCAAAAAGGCCGACAACGTTTTTGTTGGTACCATGCTGAACCATCTCGACAAGATCAGTAAGAATAAGAAAGTAGTTATCCATTGCCAGGGAGGCGACCGGGCATCTATTGCTTATTCGTTGCTGGTGAAAAATGGATATGAAAATGTGTTGAACTACTCTGCAGGTATGAATGAATGGGTAAATGAAAGGAACCCGGTGGTGGCTTAAGAATGCAGAGAATAGCGATTCCATATGTCCATGTACGTTTCTGTTTAAAAGGGCAGACGATTTCGATGCCTCTTTTTAAAAATATTTTAAACAATTTAAAAATCAAATTATGACACTCAAGGAAGTGATAAAGAACAACGCTACCAAGTTTGTAGATGTACGAACCGAAATGGAATTTAAAACGGGGCATGTGGATGGTGCAATGAATATTCCATTAGCTCAAATTCAACAACGGTTTGAAGAAATAACAGGGCTTGGTAACATCCCGGTCGTTTTTTATTGCCGCAGTGGTAACCGAAGCGGTCAGGCAGTTGGTTACTTACGCCAGATGGGCGTTGAAAATATTTTCAATGGCGGAACGCTGGAGGACATACAATTTTATTTAAACTGATAACCTGTGTTGGTATAAAAGAATATTTGCGGATTGGCTGATACAAGCTGGAGTCTTATACGGATAATTCGAAACGATAGAAGAACATCAGGGCTGTTATTTGCCATACGCAACCAGGCCGGAAACAAGTAATGATAAAGAAAGTAACGGTTTTGTTAGCGGCTATAACCGTCGGGTTTAGCGCAATTGCTCAACACCAGGAAATACCTGGCATACCTGCTTTGGCAAGCGAGAAGCAACAACCGATTGAAGATACCACCTCATTGTTGTATGCTTTTAAAAAGGGTCGGATACATGGACATTTCAGGTATTTCTTTATGGTGACGAACAATACCAGGGAATTATCTGACTATTATGCAAACGCAGTGGGGGGTGGAATTAAATACGAAACGGCACCTTTTAAGGGATTTCAGTTTGGCGTAAGCGGCTTTTTTGTTTTTAATATTGGTTCTTCCGATTTGTCAATACCCGACCCAAAAACAAATCAACCCAATCGCTATGAGCTAGGGCTGTTCGATGTGGAAGATCCAAGCAACAAGAATGATATAGACCGGTTGGAAGAACTCTATCTGAAGTACAGTAGGAAGGGATCGCATATTACATTAGGTAAACAACTTATCAATACACCTTTCATCAATCTTCAGGATGGACGGATGAGGCCGACAGAAGTAAGTGGTTTGTATGGAGAAATTTATCTTAATGAACATGCGAAGATTGAAGGTGGTTATATAAATAAGCTTTCGCCCAGAGGTACAATAAAGTGGTATAAAACCTGTGAATCTATTGGCCTTTATTCCATGGGCGTTAACAGCGACGGTAGCAAGTCAGATTATTCGGGTAACCTGGAAAGCAACGGCATTGGCATGCTGGGTGTAACGCAAAAATTCGGTACGATGCTATCCATTAAAGCCTGGGATGTTTTTGTAGAAAATATATTTAACTCGGCATTATTGCAGGCAGATTATAATCACCCATTACGAAACAATAGTAACCTGGTAGGAGGTTTACAATATATTCGCCAGGATGCGGTAAAGGATGGTGGCAATCAAGACCCCACAAAGGCATACTTTAAAAAAGGAAGCCGTTCACAGGCTTTTGGTGCCAAACTGGGTTGGGAAAACCAACGTTGGAGAACTTCGCTCAACTATACCAGGATAACTGCTGATGGCCGCTACCTGATGCCCCGGGAATGGGGACGGGATCCTTTCTTTACTTTCTTACCACGTGAAAGGAATGAAGGTTTTGGTGATGTAAATGCGTATATGGTTGTGGCAGGTTATTCAATTTCAAAAGCACGCTTTAAGTTAGAAGCCGGAATTGGCTATTATGATTTACCCGAAGTAACCAACTATGAATTGAACAAATATGGAATACCTTCCTATACTCAACTGACTATGGATATACGCCACGAGTTTAAGGGCTTCTTCAAAGGTCTTGGAGCACAACTACTTTTTGTACATAAAATAAAATCCGGGAACACATATGAAAATGATAAGTATGTAATCAATAAAGTAGATATGAGTTCATGGAACCTGGTCTTTAATTATCATTTTTAATTGCGGAATATATATAGCTATCACGTAAGTGACAAAAATCACTTTTAAATCGATATTCGATAGGCAATTTTGCTTCCACAAAAATAAAGGACTAGTATGTTAGAGATGTTAAAACAACCCTGGCCCTGGTATGTAGCGGGTGTCATAATCGGTCTTATTGTACCAGCATTACTTATTTTGGGTAATAAGCATTTTGGAATTTCTGCTAACCTGCGTCATGCCTGCGCGGCTTGCTTTCCAGCCGACATTAAATTTTTTAAGTACGACTGGAAAAAAGAAATATGGAATTTCTTTTTTGTGGCTGGCATTATTGCAGGAGCAATAATTGCAGCGCAGCTTATTGCTAATCCGAACCCGATCGCGGTGAACCCTACGCTTGCTTCTGAGTTAGCCGGATTCGGGATAACAGACAACAGCAACATGCTACCCGAAGAATTGTTTTCATGGAGTAGCCTGTTTAGTATCAGAGGACTGGTAATGCTGATTGGTGGCGGCTTCCTCGTCGGCTTTGGCGCAAGGTATGCAGGAGGCTGTACATCGGGTCATGCCATTATGGGATTGAGTGATTTGCAATGGCCCTCATTAGTGGCAACCATTATGTTTATGGCAGGCGGATTTATAATGGCCAATTTAATTCTTCCGCAAATTCTACGCTTATAGTACCTATTTGTAAAAATGGAAATATAGAAATATGAAAACAGTTAAAGAAACTATTGCAGTACAGCCATTGTCTGCGCAAGTTGATAAGGATGCTATAGATTTTGAAGTTCGTTCATTGGACACGATGTGTGTGAACGAATCACATCAGGTGCATCCCTGGTGGTATAACTTTAAATATATGCCTGTAGGTATATTGTTTGGGATCGTGTTTGTAAAGGCAGAAATTGTATCCTGGTATCGTATCCAGGAAATGTTCCGTCTGCAAAATTTTCACATGTACGGTGTAATTGGCACCGCAGTGGTAGTGGGCATTATATCAGTACTGCTAATTAAGACATTTAATATCAAAACCATTCATGGTGAGAAAATAGAATTTCACCCAAAGAAATTCAATAAAGGACAAATCTATGGTGGCTTGTTATTCGGATTGGGCTGGGCGATTACGGGGGCTTGTCCGGGACCGTTGTTTGCTCAAATTGGTACAGGTACTTTGGTAATTGCCATTGTAGTTCTCAGTGCTATTGCAGGCACGTGGACATATGGATACTTCAGAGAACGATTGCCTCATTAATTTTTTGTTCGCTTATAGGTTTATTTATTTATTTATTGTATTGTCAGGCAGTTCCTTTGTGAAGATGATCGGTTTAATGCGTGTTCGGTCAGCCCGATATGCAGCTGATAGTAGCACTAAGATGAGGAGATGTTCGTCGCCCCCCGCTGACACAAAAACCCATGTTGTGCGTTCGTACTTATAGTTAATATTTTCTTTCAAAAGACTTGCCTGTGAAACGATACACTCCATTGGGACCTCCGCCAAACCACAATTCACCTGATTTGCTTTTGTAAATAATCCAAATAAAGTCACCATCGAGACCATCCTTTTTGGTAAAATTTTTCACGGAATTGCCATCATATCTCCAAACACCAGATTCGACAGTCCCAAACCAAATATTCCCAGAAGCATCCTCTCCAATGGAAAAAACTCTGTCCAGGGAATTACCTTTGGTGTCTTCTTTTCTTAATTGATGATGTTTTGTAAAATGGATGAATTCTTTACCATCATACTTTAATACTCCAATGCCCCCAACTGGACTGCCACCAGAATTATTTCCAATCCATAGATTACCTTTGCTGTCTTCCATTATGCTTCGAATATGCAAAGATTCGGTTGTGCCATTTAATCCTAATGAGTCATCAGTATACACTTTAATTTGCTTACCATCATACCCAATCAATGCATTATAAGTTCCAAACCAAATCATTCCATTTTTACTTCTGACAAAATTTGTTGAAATTGAATAGGCGTTTTCCTCCCCCAATTTTGGTTTTATTGGGAAGCTGCGGTAATAAAAGCTTTTTCCGTCATATTGATACACTCCCGGACCCCCTTCAAGTTTATTGTAACCAACAGTTTCATCGCCTTTCAACCAAAGGTCACTACCAGTTAATATCCACCCGTTTTTTGAATTATAATTTCTTTCTTTGTATATAGTCATTTTTTGACCATCATAAATACTTAGTCCTTGGCCACATTCAAACCAGATTATTCCATTTTTATCTTCATAAATGCTCCTTACCTGGTTGTTACTTAGTCCGTTTTCTGTTGTGAAATATTGGAGCTCCTCATTATGAAGCAAACACACTCCTTCGTTGTAACTACCAAACCAAATATTTCCCTTACTATCTTCTAAAATTGAACGAACTCCGGTTGTGTATTTCAATCTTATGCTGTCATCTTTAGAATGAACTATCTGATTTTCCTTATTTGATTGGCTTTGACTATTGCACGAGATTGATACAGCCATCAAAAATGTCCAGCAAAGGATAAAAATGTTTTGATTGCCTAATTTAACTTTCATTGTAACGGTGTTCTTTTAGTATGCTGCACAACGCTTGCATTGCTGTAACCTTATTGCGGCAAGAATAATTCCATCTTAAAATTGCCGGCTATACACATTATTGCTGACCGGCTGCACTTGTAAAGTCAGTGATGGTCTTCCCATCATAACGATACAGCCCACCTGCAGCTCCAAACCAAATACTCCCATCGTTAGCTTCAAATAACGCCAAAAAACCCATAAATCCTCCTGATTTAATTTCTGTTACAGTGGGCATTTTATCGTATAAGGACTTTTGATCATAACGGGAAAGTGCCCAAACCCTCCCATTAGGATTTATTTCACCTGTAGTCCAGATGTTTCCTTTTTTATCTTCGATTACAGCATAAACAACTCTCTGCGATACCTTAGTAAAGACACTGCCATCATAGCGCCAAAGACCGTTGGCGCGCCCACCATTTTCACCAAACCAAATATTGCCTTTTTTATCTTCGATTATCGACCAAACGTTGTAAAACGCTTTGCCTTCATGGGTTAAAGTGTTAAATGTTTTTCCGTCATAAACGAAGGCTTCGCCCCTTGTGCCAATCCATAATTTCCCAGTTTTGTCTTCAATGATAGTAGTAATATTATAGGGCAGTCCGTCTTTCTTTGTAAAATTTTGAAAGGATTTCCCGTCGTAACGGCTTACTCCACTACCTCCAGTGCCGAACCAAATAATGCCGGCTTTATCTTCGTAAATACACATAACCGCATTATTAGCAAGTCCCTCCCTGGTAGTAAAATGTTGAAAGCCTGCCTGTCCGGTAGGCAGGGATTTCCCATTGTAAGAATAAACTCCTGAATCAACAGAAGCGAACCAAAGGTTTCCGCGTCGATCTTCCAGAACATCCCAGAATCTTTGCGAACCTAGTTTACCAGTGAGATTTGTAAACGATTTTCCATCGTATCGAAGAACACCACCCCATCCTGCAGCAATCAAAATGTTTCCGTTTCTATCTTGCTTTATATTACGAACCTGACCAATAGGCACCCTGGAGGTGTCCAACTCTTTAAGTTGAGATTCGGAGATGCCATTGTGTTCTTTACTGAAATCATCTTGTGGTGGGTTTGTTAGGTTTTGTCCACAGGAAGTGTGAAAAACAAGCATCAAGAACAAAGGATAAATTTGTGCGTATCGCATAAGTGAATATTTATTTCCAGTGCTTTAATTGATTCTTTTCCCTTGCATCTCTTGCCCATTCTGGAAAAGTATCAGCTTTTCCGGAATGCCCCGCTCATTTTTTACGAATAAGATTCTGTCGTCAACTGCCTTCATGAAAAATTTGGTTGCTGATTCCGCATATAGTTCATGGCGGGGTTGATTGGTAGCTTGTGCATATAACCTCCCTCCCTCTTTGGTTATCGATATCACGAAAGAAGGTCTCAACTGGTATTTACCAACATAGGTATCCAATATCTTGTCCTCGACTGTTGCTTCTTTGGGATCGGGAATTTTTTCACCCAACTCATTTAATTTCCTGATGGCATTCATACTAAATGGATCCAACTCGAGTGACTTTTTATAATCCAGAATGGCCTTTGCCTTTTCACCATTCCGCATGTAAGCTTCTCCCCGGCTATCCCAGGCATTGGCTGACTGGGGAAACTGTATTACATTAATATTCATCAAAGCAATAGCTTCTTTGATTTTACCTACATCCATCAAGTTATATCCCATTTGATTGATCTCCTGCTCATTGACGTTATAAGCAGGCAGCTTCTTAATCTTCTCATACTTATTCAGTGCGTCTGCCAAAGAATTATTCTGAATGGCATAACCAAGAATATATGCAACGGAGACTTTAGGCAGGTCAAAGGGTTGGTCATACAAAATCTTTATGATATTAGTTTGTACCGTACTTAAATTACTGCTTCCGGTATTATCGAGTAATACCACCAGCTGTTTGTTTTTTGGAATCCGGATCAGCGAAGTCTTAAAGCCATTGACAGCACCCTGGTGTGCCATCACTTCAACGGAGTCTTTCAATCGACCAGCCTGAATTTTGCCGACCCCCCAACCGTAAGCATAACCATTTTTGTAAGGTGTAAACAGGATGGCTTTCGAGGAGGCAGGCAGAAGCTTATCGGTGTACAAGGCCTGATCCCAAAGAGCAAGGTCTTCAACCGTTGAATACATGGCGCCGGCGGCATAAGGAATAGACATATCCATGTAGGAGGCATTCTGATAAATTAAATTCCATCTCTCGTAGCCGGAGGCCCGCTTAGGTAAGACTTTGTTGGATCCATCATAGCCGGTATTATGCATTTGTAGCGGTGTAAAGATGTTCTCCTGTAAGACTTTTTCATAGGGTTTACCGGTTACTTTTTCAATAATAGTTCCAAGTAAAATATAACCTGAATTACTGTAAGCAAAAGCAGCGCCTGGTTCAAACGTAAGGGGAAGCTCTGAAAACTTTTTAATGAGGTCGGCGGGTTTGTATCGATTGCGTTCAAACGTTCTGTAGTCAGGAAGGTCGGAATAGTTGGGAATGCCAGAGGTATGGGTAAGCAAATGGTGGAGGTTAATTTTAACGCCCGCCGCTTTGGGGTAATCGGTCAGGTAGTCGGTAATTTTCCCATCCAGACTGAGTTTGCCTTGTTCTACCAACTGCATGATCAGCATGGCCGTAAACTGCTTGGTGAGTGAAGCCAGCCGAAATTTGTGTTCGGGCTCATTGGGAATGTTCCATTCCATATTTGCCAGGCCATAACCTTTCTTAAAGACCAGCTTTCCATTATCTGTCACCAGCACCGTTCCGTTGAACTGACCGTTCTCTACATACCTGCGCATGAGCTCATCAATTTGTTTGGCTTTGTCCTGGGCAGATGCCATAGAGGTGAAAGCAATCATAACCAGGCCAAATAAAACGTTTCCTTTATTTTTCATATCCTATTAAAGTTTGATACAGCGAAACTACTTTGATCCTTTAAGCTTGAGGTGTCAGGATTGTAAATAAAAATGTAACCTTTGTAAATAAATCGTAAATAGTATGTCTGATAGCCGTAATCTCTTCTCCGGGAAACGTAAGTACCTGTTCGGATTAATATTACTCTTGTTTTTCTCTGTGATCAGCGTGGCTTTCAGCATGACCGGCAATGACGATTTTGATATCGCCAGGCGGGAAGTTTTACTACGCCGGATCGGACATGAAATACTACTGCAGTCGGGCGATAGTGTATCACGGGTACTTCCGGTAAAAAAGATCGCCGAAAATGAATACCAGATCAGTTTTGAGAATGATCTTACTTTTCAACCCGACTCCCTCGTCAATACTACTCAGCGTTTGTTGGCCAAAGACCCGCTGGCACGTGATTATGTTGTTAACGTACTGAACTGTGTCAATGCCAGTGTTGCTTATGGGTATGCTATATCAAAAAATAAGAAAGATGATATTGTAACTTGTAAAGGAAGAAGGCAACCCATAGCATGTTACATGATTAACATTAAATTTAAATCAACGGGTATAACTACAGTAAAGAATGAATATTTTTTGGGCGGTCTGTTATTTTTAGGTTTAGTTGGATTTATTTTTTTGAGATCTGTTAAGACGCAGAAGGTCTTACTTGACAGTCAGCATACTGATATGCTCAGTTTGGGATCAATGTCGTTCGACACGGAGACTCGTAAGCTCATGATGAATGGAAAGACCATAGATTTGACCAGAACTGAAACCAGGTTACTACGCATTTTCGCGTTGTCTCCTAACGAGGCTATTGAGCGAAGCCGGCTACAAAAAGAGATATGGGAGGACGAAGGCGTTATAGTAGGCCGTAGTCTTGATATGTTCATATCAAAACTCAGAAAAAAACTGGAATCTGATCCGAATATCAAAATTGCTGTAATACGCGGCAAAGGATATAAGCTTGAAATTAGCGCTTAAGAAGCAGCATTCTAACCAACCAAACTATTTAAATGCATTGACAATATTCCTTGTCGACCAAATCAAATTTTCGATTTGTGCATTTGAATATTTCTTCAATGCTTTTTCTCTTTTTAAAGCAAGGGTCTTTGTTTCGCAGAATTCGACATAGACCAAGCACCAAGGCACCTTAATTGATGTGTAGGTGGATTCTCTATTATTATGTTGAGATAACCTTGTAGTTGGATTCTCAGAATAACCTTTATAATAAGATTTGTCAGCGAGGCTTTGGATGATGTAGACGTAATTGGGCATAAAAAAAGCATTGATAATTAATATCAACGCTTTTTTTGAGGTTAGCGGACCGGACAGCTTGTCCCAATCGAAGGTCGGGAGGACTCGAACCCGTCCCGACCTTCGGTTGGGATGACAGGACGCATTCTAACCAACTGAACTATTTAAATTGACTGACAATATTTTTTGACGAACGTATCAAATTTTCAATTTGCCCATTCGAGTATTTCTTCAATGCTTTTTCCCTTTGTAATGCAATAGTTTTTGTTTCGCAATATTGAACATAGATAAGTTGCCATGGCACTTTCGTTGATGTGAATGAAGACTCTTTATTATTATGTTGTAATAGCCTTCTGTTAGGGTTCTCCGAATAACCTTTGTAATAACAACTATCAGCCAGACTTTGGATAATGTAGACGTAATGGGGCATAAAAAAAGCATTGATAATTAATATCAACGCTTTTTATGAGGTTAGCGGACCGGACGGGACTCGAACCCGCGACCTCCGCCGTGACAGGGCGGCATTCTAACCAACTGAACTACCGATCCAATATTTTATAACAGAACTTCAAATTTATCCGGACGATGGACTCGAACCCGTCCCGACCTTCGGTTGGGATGACAGGGCGGCATTCTAACCAACTGAACTACCGATCCAATATTTTATAACAGAACTTCAAATTTATCCGGACGATGGACTCGAACCCGTCCCGACCTTCGGTTGGGATGACAGGGCGGCATTCTAACCAACTGAACTACCGATCCAATATTTTATAACAGAACTTCAAATTTATCCGGACGATGGACTCGAACCCGTCCCGACCTTCGGTTGGGATGACAGGGCGGCATTCTAACCAACTGAACTACCGATCCAATATTTTAATTCAGAACTTCAATTTTATCCGAATGCTGGACTCGAACCCGTCCCGACCTTCGGTTGGGATGACAGGGCGGCATTCTAACCAACTGAACTACCGATCCAATATTTTATAACAGAGCTTCACTTTTTAAACGCTGGACTCGAACCCGTCCCGACCTTCGGTTGGGATGACAGGGCGGCATTCTAACCAACTGAACTACCGATCCTTTTACGCGAATTTAAAATTCACGATTCAGGGCGGCAAAGATAGGGGAATTTGATTTTCAATCCGCAAATAATCAGCAAAAAAATATAAGGGTTCATAACCCTCTTCCCTTAATTTTACAACTCATTAAAACTGGTTATGCCGCTCGATAAAAACCGACAATTTCTCGATTTCGAAAAGCCGATCAAGGATCTTTTTGAAGACATTGAGAAACAGAAACAACTCGCGGAAAAAAACCCGAAAATTGACTATAGTTCCTCTATCAGTCAATTGGAAGCGTCTGTTCTTGAAAAAAGAAAAGAAATTACTTCACAGCTTACTCCCTGGCAAAAAGTACAGTTGAGTCGTCATCCCGACAGACCTTATACTCAGAAATATATCGAAAAAGTATTCACCGATTTTGTAGAATTGTTTGGGGATAGGAATGTAAAAGACGATAAGGCTATGATCGGTGGTTTTGCATCCCTGGATGGACAAACAGTGATGGTTGTCGGCCAGCAAAAAGGGATCAATACCAAAATGAGACAGCTCCGGAATTTTGGGATGGCTAATCCGGAAGGTTATCGCAAAGCGCTTCGGCTGATGAAACTGGCGGAAAAATTTAATAAACCAGTAATTACACTTATTGATACGCCGGGTGCTTATCCGGGTTTGGAAGCTGAAGAAAGAGGACAAGGCGAGGCAATTGCCCGCAATATTTATGAAATGATGCGTCTTAAAGTACCGGTGATTTGTGTAGTAATCGGTGAAGGTGCTTCGGGTGGTGCCCTCGGTATTGGAGTAGGAGACAGGGTTTTCATGTTAGAGAATACCTGGTACACTGTAATTTCTCCGGAAAGCTGCAGTTCTATTTTGTGGCGCAGTTGGGATCAGAAAGAAAAAGCAGCCGAACAATTGAAATTAACTCCCGACCATATGTTTAAGTTTGGACTTATTGATGGAATCATTCCTGAACCCGAGGGAGGGGCGCATTGGAATTACGGGGAAGCAGCATCCTTGCTCAAACCATATCTTATCAATACAATAAAAGAGCTGCAACAACTGGAACCCGAAGAACGTATCCGAAAACGGATAGCCAAGTTTGGTAAAATGGGTTTCTGGAATGAAGAATGATTGGATTTGTGATGTAGGATGTAGGATTTTTGATTTCATTATATTCTAAGTCTCTAATCAATATTTCTATCTTCCATCATTCGCAGATAAACTTTTGTAATTTCCAATTACCAGTGACTTTCTCACCATCCAAATCATAAATCAAAAATCCCAAATCATAATTCCCCCATGTCTCTGCAAAAAATATTAAAAGGAACGGGTGTAGCATTGGTTACTCCCTTTAAACAAAATGATGATGTTGATCTAGATGCCCTGGCTAAAGTAATTGATCATGTTATCAAAGGAGGCGTAGAGTATATTGTTACCCTTGGCACTACCGGTGAAACACCTACCTTAAGCAAGGAAGAAAAAATCTCCATTATACGCTACACCTATGAAAAAGTAGCCGGAAGAGTTCCGGTAGTAGTAGGTATCGGTGGAAACGATACGCAGGTACTGGTTAAAGAACTTAAAAGTTTCCCGCTCGATAAATGCGTTGCTGTATTGAGTGCGAGTCCTTATTATAATAAACCTTCACAAGAGGGACTCTTTCTGCATTATAAAATGCTGGCGGCTGCTTCCCCGAAGCCTATACTTCTTTATAATGTACCGGGTAGAACCGGACGTAATCTCACGGCAGCAACAACGTTGCGTTTGGCAAAAGAAGTAAGGAATATTGCGGGTATTAAGGAAGCCAGTGGAGATATGGCACAATGCATGCAGATTCTCCGGGATAAACCTAAAGATTTCCTGGTGGTGAGTGGCGATGATGCATTAGCAATGCCTCAGCTCGCCTGTGGTATGGAAGGAGTGATCAGTGTAGCCGCGAATGCTTTCCCTAAAAAATTCTCGGAGATGGTTCGTCAATCATTACAAAACGATTTTGTGAAGGCAAAGAAATTGAATGATGAATTAATAGAGGCCTACGACCTGATGTTTGCTGAAAACAATCCAGCAGGCGTAAAAGCATTTATGACGGAAATGGGATTGCTGAAAAATAACCTTCGTATGCCGATGATTCCATTGAGTACGGAGCTGCATGAAAAAGTAAAGAATTATCTGAAGAAATAATTCACAGCGAACTATATCGCTTTATCCAGCATATTCATAATTACCAACGCGTCGGCTAAAGAACAAGGATTTTCCTCCTCTCCGCGGAAAAACTTTACCACGTTTTCAATATGCGGTTGCTGGATGTTTTCGGGATATTCTCTTTCCAGGACCTGCTCGCCATTTTCAGTAACCAGATCAATATTGCTGGTACGGAAAAAAGAAAAACGGATCGTCCCCTTATCTCCAATCAGTTCGCAAGACTCACTGGTGGCTGATTCCGCCACATTGAAACTCCATATGCCGTTCAGGTAAATATCATTTGGATAGGCAGCCTGAACCATTGTGAGGTCGGGCGCATGGTATTGCTTTGCCTGGTTTACTGATTTTATGGCGACATCAAGCGGAGCACCAAAGATCCAATATAAAATATCCAACTGATGCGGCGATAGATCATGAAACAACCCGCCACCGGATATCTCAGGATTTATTCGCCAGTAGTCGGATTTTTGATTGATAATTTTACTGGTAGAAGGTTGAAGTGTTTTTATCTGGATCAATCTAATCTTACCTATTGCATTTTCTTCCACTAATTTTTTTACTGTTTTGAATAATGAAAGTCCCCTGCGGTAATGTGCCACACTAACCCTGTTATTGAATTCTTGTTCCATCTTCATCATCCGAAGACAGGAATCAGCATTTAAGGTAACCGGTTTTTCAACATATACCGGTTTACCGGCTTTCAGGGAAAGTTCAGTGTATTGTTCATGCGACGAAGGAGGCGTTGCGATATAAATGGCATTCACTTCATCATCCTTAATCAATTCAGTAGCGTCCGAATAAAATTTAGATACACCATGACGTTGTGCATAATCTTTTGCTTTCTCCGCATCCCGGCGCATGACGGCTACCAGTTTAGAATGGGGCACTTTATTAAAAGCAGGACCGCTTTTAATTTCACACACATCGCCACAGCCGATAATGCCCCAGTTTACTGTTCCGTTTATTTTCCGCATAGAAATTTAAAACTGGTGAAAGCTCATAGATACAAACTCGAGTACTTCGGGAAGCGATTGTCGCCAATAGGTCCAGTTATGTGCGCCTTCACGGATCCTGAATTCATGCGGGATAGCTTTTTTCTTCATTGCGATATGGGATAGCGAGTTCCCTTCAAATAAAAAATCATCATCGCCGCAATCTATATACCAACGTACTGTTCTCTTCGAGCTATCAGGAGCATTATTGATCAACTGGGGAACTGAATATTTTGAAAAGAATTTTGAAATCAATACGGTGTCTGTTATTGAAGGTGTTTCTCTTTTGAAATTGTTCTTCGCCTCTTCTAATGTAAGCGGACCGCAATATGCGCTTAAGGGACAAGCGGAAGAAAAAAGGTCGGGTCTATGAAATGCATATACAAAACTTCCCCATCCACCCATGCTCAATCCGGCTACCGCGCGGAATCTTTTTTCCGATTTGATACGATATTTCTTTTCCACAAAGGGCATCAGTTCCTGGAAGAAAAAATCTTCATACAACCAATCGCCTGTCGCGCTGTTGGCATATCCTCTTCTCCCGGTATTGGCATCAGGCATCACAATGATCATGGCAGTACTCTTGCCTTCTTTAATTGCCTTATCCGTAATGGTTAATACTTCCCCAAATTGAACCCAACCTGTGTGGTCATCTCCCGCGCCATGTAATAAATACATTACCGGATAACTTCTATCGGATGTTTCATAATCCGGTGGAAGATATATCGCGAACTTTCTCTCCATTTTCAGAATCTTGCTTGGAAGGGTAAGATTGTCGTACACTTTTCCGGTTTGCGCATTTGAAATAATTGCGGAACTTAAAAGGATTATGATAACAAGCAGTCGTTGACTCATTGGTTATATTTTAGTTGATTTAGTTTAAAGTTAGCTAATTGGAGAGAATGAATGTGCGAAAAATGCCCGTGTAAGTTTTTAAACAAATTCTTTGAATTTACTTGATATGTTTAGTATGGAAATACAGGGCTAAGCGTACAAAGGAGAAAATGAGAGAACGAGGGAAAGAGAGTTCATTGAATTTTAAAATCTCTTAAGCCAACCTGGTTAATTAATATTACTTTCCATTCACACCCCACATCGTTACTTCGGTAATGGGTGTAATAGTATCTGCGCTTGTAGGTGCTTACGCGCCCATTTTCGAAATTTTCCAATTAATATCCTGGATCACTCCTTTGATTTTGCGGCTTTCTTCACCAATTCTTTCAAATCTGCTTTTAGCGAGCCAAACTTCTTACTTAAACTGACATATTTCTTTTTTAGCAACTTGTGGTTATCGGTTTTATATTCCGAATAAGCCAGTTGCTTTTTCTCCCTTATAAAAGTGGCAAGCTTCATTTTCAATAGATGCATTTCATTTCTTAGTGTATCAATTTCATTCCGAAGATCTGAAAATGCAGTCTCGAA
Source organism: Chitinophagaceae bacterium (assembly GCA_965279015.1). Lineage (GTDB taxonomy): Bacteria > Bacteroidota > Bacteroidia > Chitinophagales > Chitinophagaceae > Endoryza. The sequence continues at coordinate 4,510,796 of OZ257130.1, read as the reverse complement.
ACGCTCGATCTCTTTGTTTAATTTGATCGCATTGTGCAGGGATTTCAATTCTTGCAGGTAATCATTATAGATCCGAAGCAAGTCAATGTCGGAATTCATTTCCGCGATCCAAATCCGGTACCGGAGATGCAGCGTCATGGGCGAGGGGGGTGATGCCATGTTGGTATATTTAATCTTTTTGAGTATGGCAATTTAAATGATTCTGACAACAAAGTTACTGATTAAAAACAGGTTCGTTTTTTTTTGCCTAATTGAATTACGCTTACACTTTATAAGTAACCCCTTCTAATGCCAGACTGGTATTAGGGAATATTTCTTTTGCTTCCTCTTCAAACAAATCCAATTTATCATATTTACTACTGAAGTGACCGATCAGTAATCTGCCAACCTTAGCTTTTTGAGCAATAGCAGCAGCCTGAACAGTAGTAGCATGAAACCTTGATGCGGCCCTTTCGTTGAGATCTTTCAGGTAAGTGGTTTCGTGATAAAGCAAATCCACTTCTTTTATTTTGTCGACCAGTTCTTCATCATAAATCGTATCGGCACTATATGCATAAGATTTTGGCTTGGGTGCCGGATCTGTTACCCAATCATTTTTAATGAGCTCCCCTTTTTTATTCGTGTAATCTTCACCCCATTTAAGGCGATCGTAAAACGAAGCGGGTATTTCATGCTGGATCGCTTTTTCCGGGTTGAGACGACGGGGTGGTTTTACCTGCTCAAACTTAAATCCAAAACAGGGGATACGATGTTTAACTGCGAAACAATTCACCTGCCAGCGATCAGTCTTTACCAGCAAACATTCATTTTCTAGTGGATGAAAATGCAATATAAATGGTAATCGTGTACCTGCTGCCGCGAATTGAAGATCCAGAATTTGCTTTATTGGCGCCGGTGCATATAAATGCAAGTCATGTTCCCGGTTGAGCAGCCCCATACTATTTAAGAAACCGGGCAAGCCGAAATAATGATCGCCATGAAGATGAGAAATGAAAATATGATTAATACGTCCCCATCGGATCTTATAGCGCGCCAGTTGCATTTGTGTGCCTTCGCCACAATCAACCAGGAACAACTGGTCATCCAATGTTACAACCTGGGCGGTTGGGTGCCGGTCGAAAGCCGGTAAAGCTGAATTATTGCCGAGTATTGTTACGCCAAGCATGTACTGTTAGTAATAAACAAGATAATTGGAAAAGACGTGCATTAGAGAGTATCTGCTGCATGAGGAGGCAAATTAGCTATTTAGGGTGAGAAAAAGAAGCTGCGAGCTGTTAGCTTCGAGCTGTGAGCTAATACAAAGATTTTATTAATCAACTTTAAATTTTGGCGCTATCATTAATCAGCTTTACGTCGTGTAGCTTGAGGTAACCAGCTCGTGGCTCGTAGCTAACAACTCACAGCTTCTTCTTACTTGTTCTTAAAATCTCCCCGCTTCCATGCCTTTATAAATTCATTCCAGGCAAAGGGGTTGAAGATATTTTGCGGTGGAGCCTGCCCAATATAGTAATGCTTGTTTGCATGATTACGTAATTGAATATTGGAAGCTTCCCTTCCATCGGATGGTAGGGATTTAGCAAGTATCCTTCTTTTACCTTCATCTGTATTTTTTCGGGCTATCTCGTAGTCATCATCCGGGATATCTGTTTTCACAAAGTCCCTTTCAAATTGCTCGCGGGTGGGTTTGGGACGGATAATTGTTGCCGGAAGATACATCGTATCCTTAACCATTAACTGGATTATGCTATGCTGGTTGCCTTCCAGGCTACGGGGAATCTCAATTAATTTGGGTCTGAAACCGATAGAACTGAACTCCAGCTTATCTCCTTTTAATATCACGATGGAAAAAACGCCCTGTTCGTTGGTATAGGTTCCCTGGTTTCGGCCGTGTACTTTAATGGTAACGGAGGGGATACCCATCAGGCTGTCGGCCGTCATTACTACCCCAAACAATTGTACTACTGAATCCTTCAGTTTTTCGAATTGCGCCAGGCCCGCAAATGGAAGAAAGAGGGCAAGTAAAATAGTAAGAAGTAGTGTTCTTTTCATCAGCTCCAAATATACAGACAACCATTAAAATACTTTCAACAAAATAAGCCAGCCAATGGTTAATTTTGCAGTCTGATAATTTTTTAACAAAACCGTTGCATACATGACTAATGACTTGATTTTGGAGGCCTTAAAAAATGTGCAGGAGCCAGACCTTGGTAAGGATATCGTTACGTTGGACATGGTAAAAGATATTGTTATAAATAATAATAATGTTTCATTTACTGTAGTGCTTACTACTCCAGCCTGTCCGATGAAAGATATCATCCGGAATGCTTGTGTAAATTCGATAAAACAATTAGTCAATAAAGAAGCGCAGGTTCAGGTAAATTTCACGGCCAATACAAGTACGAATCGCAAAGACGGGAAATCTGTATTGCCGAAAGTCAAGAACATCATCGCGGTAGTAAGTGGTAAAGGGGGTGTTGGAAAAAGTACGGTTTCTGCAAATCTCGCGATCGCTCTTGCTCAAGGAGGTGCCAGCGTGGGATTGATGGATGCAGATATTTACGGCCCCAGTGTTCCGATTATGTTTGGAGTGAGAGGTAAACGTCCATTAATGATGGATAATGGTACCGATGAAAAAGGAATGATTGTTCCCCTGGAACAGCATGGTATTAAATTAATGAGTATTGGTTTACTCGTAGATGAAAAAAGCGCAGTGGTTTGGCGGGGACCCATGGCCAGCAGCGCAATCCGTCAGTTTGTAACTGAAGTTTATTGGGATGAGCTGGACTATCTCGTCATTGATATGCCACCGGGGACTGGTGATATTCACCTGACATTAATGCAAACCGTTCCGGTAACAGGGGTAATTGTTGTTACCACGCCGCAGGATGTTGCATTGGCGGATGCGAAAAAAGCAATCGCGATGTTTGGACAAGCACAAATTAAAGTACCCATCATTGGACTGGTTGAAAACATGAGTTATTTCACTCCCGCAGAGTTGCCGGATAATAAGTATTACATTTTTGGAAAGGATGGAGGAAAGAAATTAGCGGAGGAATATGAGATTCCTTTCCTGGGGCAAATCCCGCTTGTACAAAGCATTCGCGAAGGCGGCGATGAAGGAATTCCGGTGATGGTGAGCAATGATACGATTACCAAAAACGCGTTTATTGAATTCGCCGGCAGCGCCGTTCGAAGTATTGCAATGCGAAACGCGAATATGGCAGCGACGAAAGTTGTAGAAGTTATGGTGTGAAGAAGTTTGTAGTTTGTGGTTTATGGTTTATAGTTCTTCAGGTGTATCATTCAAAACCAAACTCAGGTTCTCTCTATAATAATAAAGTAAAATTGCTATTAATTAAACATTTGCCCCAAAGCAACTACAAACCATAAACTACAAACTCCTTCATGTATAACCTTCCTCACTACAACGAAAAAGATCAATCAAAAGTAATTGAGTTTATGAAGGGCCATCCGTTTGCCATGCTCATTGGATGCGCGGATGACCGGCCGGCTGCTACGCAAATTCCGATGTTGTTTGATGAAAGAAATGGGAAGATGATTTTGTTAGGACATATGATGCGGAAACAGGATCATCAGCTCGCATTTGAAAAAAATTCACAGGTGTTGGTGATTTTTACAGGTCCACATACTTATGTAAGCGCCAGTTTATATACCGATACTCATCAGGCTAGTACCTGGAATTACATCAGTGTACATGTGAGAGGTGAACTCCGCTTTCTGGATCAGCAAGGATTGGAGAATGCATTGAGAAAGCTAACTCTTCATTACGAAAAAAATAATCCGCATTCACCCACCGTTTTCGATAACCTATCCGAAGATTATCGCTCAAAACTAATGAAGAGCATTATAGCGTTTGAAATTGAGGTTAATACAATTGAGCCGGTATTCAAGTTGAGTCAGAACCGCGATAAAGAAAGTTATGGCTATATCATTGGACATCTCGAAAAACAAGATGGCGATGCCAAAAAGATTGCTGATGAAATGAAAAAACGCAGTTCACAATTATTTAATGAGTAGATCAATTGCTATTCCCGTTAAGGAACTAATCTTGCAGAATGAAACGAATACAGGAAATAGTGGAGTTGTTGATAGTGCTGGCATTAGTAATTAGTTGTCACGCTATTAAAAAATCACCAGAAAAAGTGTTACCTGCTTTTGATATACAGGGTCACCGCGGTTGCAGGGGACTGATGCCGGAAAATACAACTCCTGCCATGCTGAAAGCGATTGACCTGGGTGTAACTACCCTTGAAATGGACGTGGTTGTTACCAACGATAAAAAAATTATTCTTTCGCACGAGCCATTCTTCAATCATGATATCACTACCAAACCCGGGGGAGGCCAATTTACTGCCGCGGAAGAAAAAGGGTTGAATATTTACCGGATGAGTTTTAAGGAAACACAGACATACGATGTGGGCCTTAACGGTAATCCACGATTTCCCCAACAAGAGAAGATTAAAGCTGTAAAACCGTTGCTTTCGGATATTATAGATGATGTGGAAGCATATATTCGTTTAAAGGGAGTGAAACCGGTATTTTATAATATTGAAACAAAATCAACCCCCGCTACCGATGAAATATTCCATCCTGCCCCTGAAGAATTTGTGGACCTGTTAATGGACGTCATCAAAAAAAAGAAATTGGAATCCCTCGTTATTATTCAATCTTTTGACTATCGCACCCTGCAAGTGTTGCATAGCAAACATCCCAACATAAAAACGGCCGCGCTTATCGAGGATTCCGATAAGAAATCACTCGAAGCTCAATTAACCGATTTGGGTTTTACACCCACCATCTACAGCCCTCATTACTCGCTCGTAAACGCGGATCTCATTCTCAAATGTCATGATCGTAAAATTCGGGTGATTCCCTGGACGGTGAACGACAAACCAACCATTGATAAGCTCAAGGCAATGGGAGTGGACGGAATCATTACCGATTACCCAAATCTCTTTCAATAAATCACTTGGGGAATCACGGATTACACAGATTTAGGCACAGATTACACGGTGAAATCAGTGCAGCAACAAAGACTACGGTGGTTTAACTCTCCGAATTTTGGAGATATTGAAAAAACCACCGTAGTCTTCTGCAATATTCCCGTCCTTTTCTTCTTTGTGGTTCTTGGTACTAAACACAGAATCTTTGTGTTAAACTAAACTGCGTAATCTGTGCCTTAATCTGTGTCATCTGTGGTTAAAAGCGGTTACCCCTATCTTTACATTGTAAATCACCAATGATGAATATTTCTCTGGAGGATAAAACAGCGCTGGTATGTGGGAGTACGCAAGGCATTGGATTGGCGGTTGCCAAAGAACTGGCCAATCTCGGCGCTACTTGTTTATTGCTGGCCCGCAATGAAGAGGTACTCAAAGAAACGACTCAACTATTACCGGTACCTAATCAGCAATTGCATGAATATTTTGTAGCCGATTTTGCCGAACCAAAACAAGTTGAAAAACTGGTTGCAAAAATTGTCTCCAATCATACCGTACATATCCTCATCAATAATACCGGAGGACCCCAAGCCGGTCCAATTACAGAAGCAGCAGCTGAAGAATTTACCAATGCGTTCCAACAGCATCTTATCAATAATCATATTCTTGCAAAAGCAACCATCTCTGGAATGAAAGCAGCGGGTTATGGTAGAATCATAAACATTATTTCAACCTCCGTGCGAATTCCGTTAAATAATCTTGGGGTATCCAACACCATCCGCGCCGCGGTGGCTTCCTGGTCAAAAACCATGGCCAATGAATTAGGACAATTTAATATCACTGTTAATAATATTCTGCCGGGTTATACCGATACGCAACGATTGCGGAGTCTGATTGATAATATTTCGCAGCGAAGAGGTGTAAGTAAAGAATTGGTTGAAAAAGAAATGATCGATAGCATTCCAATGAAAAGATTGGGTGACGCTTCCGAAATTGCTACAGTTGTATCGTTTCTTGCATCGCCGGCAGCGTCTTATGTAAATGGGGTGAGTATTCCGGTGGATGGAGGGAAGACAGGAACAGTCTGAAGGAATGTAAAATGTAGAATAAAAAATATAGAATGTAAAAATAACTCAAGTAAAAAAGTAAGGATTGATATAACTGTATTATATCCCGTAGGGACTACCTGTTTGTAGAAAAAATATAAAAGGTTAAGACGTGCCCGCCTTTGGCGGGGCTACCCTCTTGAAATGTTGAATAAAAAGTAAAAAAGTAAAAATTGTTATCGAGTCAATTATTGATCCATAGATAAATTGAAATTTTAAAATTTTTATTCCTGATTAAATGATAGGGTTCCAAAACAATTTATCCTTTGCGCAACAACTAGACGCCCAAGACGAATTAAAATCGTTTCGCGATCGATTTATTATTCCCGTCATCGACGGAAAACAACAAATCTATTTCCTGGGAAATTCATTGGGACTCCAACCTAAGACAACGGAAACTGCGTTGAAAGAAATTCTCCAGCAATGGGCCACTTATGGGGTAGAAGGTTTTTTTATGGGATCAAATCCCTGGTTGCAATACCATGATCAATTGATAGAACCACTCGCCGCTATCGTTGGCGCAAAGCCATCTGAAGTGGTGGTGATGAATCAACTTACCGTGAACCTTCATTTAATGATGGTGAGTTTTTATCGGCCAGTCGGAAAAAGAAAAAAGATTATTTGCGAAGCCAAGGCTTTTCCCAGTGATCAATACATGTTTGAATCACATCTGAAACATTATGGATTCATTCCAGAGGAAACACTCATTGAAGTATCGCCCCGTAATGGCGAACATGCCATACGTACCGAAGATGTATTAACCGCCATCGATCTGCATAAAGATGAATTGGCGCTTGTATTCTGGGGTGGATTGAATTATTATAGCGGTCAGGTATTTGATATGAAAGCCATAACGGAGGCAGCGCAAAATGTGGGCGCTAAAGTTGGTTTCGATTTGGCGCACGCGGCCGGCAATATTCCCCTGGAATTACACGATTGGAATGCTGACTTTGCCTGTTGGTGCAGTTACAAATATCTCAATTCTGGTCCGGGTGCAGTAGGAGGGGTTTATATTCACGAACGATATCACCGCGATCCCTCAATAAACCGCTATGCAGGTTGGTGGGGCTATCAAAAAGAAACAAGGTTCAGGATGGAAAAAGGATTTAAGCCGGTGCATAGCGCCGAGGGTTGGCAATTGAGTACGCCCTCTTTGTTATTATACGCCTCACATAAAGCATCCCTTGAAATTTTTGCAGAAACGGGAATGGAACGATTGCATGCAAAGAGAAAACTATTAAATAATTATCTCTGGTTTATACTGGATGATGTAAATAAAAGCTCGCCTAAAAAGATCATGGAATTTATTACTCCCCGTAATGAGGACGAGCGAGGCTGCCAGGTTTCGATACTGATGCTTGAAAAAGGAAGAGCTATTTATGAGGGATTAATGAAAGCGGGCATTATTGTGGATTGGAGAGAACCGAATGTGATACGATTAGCACCTGTTCCATTGTATAATTCATTTGAAGAAGTTTGGAAGTTGGGAGAAGGTCTTAAAAGTTTAATAGTTTAAAGGTTTAATGGTTTAAGAGTTCATTGAATCACAAGAACCTTTAAACTATTAAACCCTGAAACCTTTAAACCCTGAAACCCTTAAACTCTTCAATCACTATCCCTATCTTCGCACCCATGACCCGGGCTCAACTCATTGAACAGATCCATAAAAAGCAAAGCTATCTCTGCGTTGGTTTAGATACCGATCTCACGAAGATTCCAAAACATCTTTTATCAAACCCCGATCCTGTTTTTGAATTCAATAAACAAATCATTGATGCTACCCGTGATCTTTGTGTAAGCTATAAGATCAATACCGCCTTTTATGAAGCACTTGGACTCAAAGGCTGGGCAGCAATGGAAAAAACAGTTAATTATATTGGCTCCCATCATTTTAAAATTGCCGATGCCAAGCGGGGTGATATTGGAAATACGTCTACTCAATACGCAAAGGCATTTTTTGAGGCGTTGCCTTTTGATTCTATTACTGTGGCGCCTTATATGGGGGAAGATAGTGTGAAACCATTTCTGGAATATGAGGGAAGGTGGGCAATTGTATTGGGACTTACTTCTAATAAAGGAAGCGAAGATTTTCAAAAACTGGGTTTATGGTATGCTGAAGCAGCCTCGCACTGGATAAATTTATTTGGCAATTTGCCGGCTATAATGCCCGCAAAGGAAATGCTTTTTGAAAGGGTGTTGACTACTGTAAGCGAATGGGGCAATTCTTATAATACAATGTTTGTAATTGGCGCAACACAGGCAGATGAGTTTACTAAAATAAGAACACTATTGCCCGATCATTTTTTTCTTGTACCCGGTGTAGGGGCGCAAGGAGGTAGCTTAAAAGAAATTTCTGAGAAAGCGATGAATAAGGATTGCGGCATTTTGGTGAATGCCAGTCGTGCTATTATATATGCTTCAGAAAAAGAAGATTTTGCTGTTGAGGCAAGAGTTATCGCGCAGCAATACCAGTTTGAAATGAAGAGCTATCTTAAAAGTTAAGTATCAAGTTTAATAGCTTGCCTTCGCGTAGCCGCTACGGCGAAGCAAGGCCGGGAAGTCGGGAAGACGTTTATTTGATTTAGAATATAGTCAACCTCTTCGAATAGCAGGGGGCTGCCCCTCTCCTTTAGGAGAGGGGTTGGGGTGAGGTAAAACTGGCAAATGAAGCATCCAATTAATTTAATCAGGGAGTTTAATCACTTTATACTTTAAAAACGTCTTCCCGGCTAAAACAATCATACAAATTTCCACCAATCATCATTTTTATTTTATCTCTTTCAATCAAAGCCCTATTTTTCCGGATAAAACTAACAGCAATGAGAAGAACTCTGATCTTTTTCATCTTGATCTCTTTTATATTAACACAAACTATTGCTCAAAACACGCCGGTCACTAAAGGTAATTACCAATTGGCGGCCCGGTTTTCCCCAACAAAATTGAATAAGCTCGTTTTTTCTACCAATGTGGATGCGCATTGGTTAAAGAAAAACGATCGGTTCTGGTACAGCTACGAAACACCTTCCGGAAGAAAATGGTATATCGTTGATCCCGCAAAAGGTACCAAACAGGAACTCTTTGATAATGCAAAGCTGGCATCCCTTATTTCGTTGCAGGTAAAAGATCCTTTCGACGCCCTGCATCTCGGTATAGAGAATATGAAATTCATTAAAGATGAAAACACCATTCAGTTCGAAATAAAAAGTTCGGAAGAAATTGAAAAGAAAGATAGCACCAAAAAACCACCGGCTACTACCAAAGAAAAAAAAGTCTATCATTTTGAATACAACCTGCTCACGTCTGTATTAACCGAATTAAAGGGGTACGAAAAACCAAAGGCGCGCCCAGGGTGGGCGTCTATTTCCCCAGATAAGAAATTTGTAATCTATTCAAAGAATTATAATCTCTACTGGATGGATAGCGCTAATTACGCGAAGGCGCTTAAAAAAGAGGACGACAGTACCATCATCGAAAATAAACTTACAACCGAAGGAGTCGAGAACTACTCATTCGGTGGCGATTCATTTGGTGAAACAAACGTGGACAAAGAAAAGAATAAGGATAAGAGAAAATCGGCTTTTGTTTATTGGTCGCCCAACTCCAGGTTATTTACTTTTATCCGCTCAGATGCCCGCAAAGTAAAAGACTTATGGGTGTTGAATAGCGTTGCTGATGGAGGCCGCCCCACCCTTGAAACTTATAAATACCAGATGCCCGGCGAAGCCGAAAATCCTATAAGGGAGTTATTGCTTTTTGATTTCGAGGCGAAAACGTTTAAGAAATTAAATACCACCATTTTTAAGGACCAGGAAATTTCAGTAACGGGAAAACCCTTCCTGCAAAAAGAAAGAGATGACGAATGGCGTCCCTCCATATGGATGGGTAGCAATGAACACTTTTACATGACACGAACCAGTCGCGATTTAAAAAGAATAGATATCTGCATGGTGGATGTAAAATCGGGAGAGCCCAACGTATTAATTGAGGAAAGACTGAATACCTATGTAGAAACCCGGAGATTGGGAGTAGTAGATGAAGGAAAAGAATTTATTCATTGGAGCGAACGCGATGGCTGGGCACATTTTTATTTGTATGATGCCAATGGAAAATTAAAAAATGCCATTACATCCGGTGCGTTCCATTGTGAGAATATTGAAGAGATCGATGAGAAGAACCGTGTTTTGTATTTTACGGCCAACGGCAGAGAAAACGGGGAGGATCCTTATTATCTTCATTTGTATAGAGTGAATTTTGATGGATCGAATTTAAAGCTCCTCAATCCCGGTGATTTCGATCATAATGTGAGTATGGATGATGATGGGAAATATTTTGTCAATAATTTTTCACGGGTAAATGCAGCGCCAAAATCCTTATTGTTCGATAATACCGGCCGCAAGATTATGGACCTCGAAGCATGCGACCTCAGCCGTTTAATGGAGGCGGGATATAAATTCCCTCAACCCTTTAAAATAAAAGCCGACGATGGCATTACCGATTTATATGGGGTGATGTATAAACCCTTTGACTTCGATTCAACTAAAAAATACCCCATTATTGAATATGTATATCCGGGTCCGCAAACAGAATCGGTGGGCAAGGCATTTAGCCGGGCCATGGACAAAACCGATCGCCTTGCACAGGTTGGCTTCATTGTAATTACTGTTGGTAACCGGGGTGGACATCCTGCTCGCAGTAAATGGTACCATAACTTTGGTTATGGCAATCTCCGCGATTATGGGTTGGCCGATAAAAAAGCGGCGATTGAACAATTGGCTGATCGGTATAAATTTATTGATATCGATAGGGTAGGTATACAAGGTCATTCAGGTGGTGGTTTTATGAGTACAGCAGCCTTACTGGTTTATCCTGATTTTTTCAAGGTAGCGGTATCCTCTGCCGGTAATCACGAGAACAATATTTACAACCGTTGGTGGAGTGAAAAACATCACGGGGTACGTGAAGTGATCAATGATAAAAAAGATACCAGCTTTTTATATTCTATTGAAAAGAATTCAGAACTCGCTAAAAACCTGAAAGGGCGATTAATGCTTTCGCATGGTGATATTGATAACAACGTGCATCCAGCCAATACCATTCGTATGGCGAACGCGTTGATTAAGGCCAATAAACGTTTTGAACTCGTTATACTTCCCGGTCAGCGCCATGGTTATGGCGATATGACTGAATATTTCTTCTGGATGCAAACTGACTATTTCTGCAAATGGTTATTGGGAGATTTTTCGCAACCAGTGGATGTTGTTGAAATAAATAGGGAAGTGGAGCAGAGCAACAAGACGAAAAGATAACATACAATTAAAAGAACCAAGAACCAAGATGCCAAGAACCATTTGCAAAGAACCAAGAACCAAGATGCCAAGAACCAAAGAAAGAAATTCAAAGAAGCCAAGAATCAAATAAATTCCAAACTAAAAATTTCAAAGGCTTTCCGATTCTCGGAGGACCTTTGAAATTTGAATTTTATGTATTCTTTCTTTGGACCTTGAATTTTTGTATTTTTTTTTGGTTCTTGGCATCTTGGTTCTTTCTTCATCGGCATCTTGGTTCTTCCCTTTCCGGTTGATAATATTATCAATATTTAATTTTTGGCACTCCTGGTTCAAAGCTTCCAGTTGGGGCAGTATACCATGCTTGTATTTCGTAAGCAAGTCGACCGGAAGAAACTGCCAGATCGGTTTTTAATAATTTTTCAACTTCCTCTTTAGTAGGGCAATCAAATATAAAAATCCCCAGCCATTTATCGCTTTCTCCAAAAGGTCCGGCTACTTTAAGTTTGCCTTCGTTGTATAATTTGGTAATATTATTGAGATGCTCTCTTTGAATATTGGCTGCAGTGGCAGAGTCTTGTGTACGATTGGGTCCTTTCATCAGCATCACGAACCAATATTTACGGATTCCATCTTCTGGCCGCTTTGGTTTAGTATCCTGCGCTGAAACCAGTATGACCAGGTTCATGCAAACTATAAACAGAATTAATTTTTTCATTTGAATTTGTTTGTACGAATGTACTTGAACAAACATAGATAGTAAAATACTCATTACCGGATCCGGTTTTTAGAGGGATGAACATGGAAATTCTCGTACTCCGGATTATCCCAGCAAATTTTACCTATTGAGCTCCCAAATCAATAGCACCCATTCGTGTTAATTCGCAAATTTGCCCCCATCCCCTAAAGGGGAGCTGGCAAAACCAAAAGAAAACTTACCAGCTTTTTATTTTGAATTCAAAATATAATAATCACTACCGTCCACTCACCACTCACTATTCGCAAACATTCGTTTTCATTCGCGTCACTTCATTCGTACCCATTCGTTTCATATTCGTCCTAATTCGCGTTAAAAAAATGAACGGGACCACACTTCTCGCGAAGGGGCCCCGTTACAGTGAGTCTCGACTCAGCTGACTGCATCATTCGAGTATTTTGTTTTTCATGACTACGTGATACCGTGGCTGCTGTCCGTGGCTGGTGTCTTCACCAGCCATTTCAATTATACGGCTCTCGTTTTCTTCTTCTCTTTATTCTTCTTCTCGTCTTTTTCTGAAACATCAAATTTGATGTCATGACCTATATTAACTTCACCAAACTCCGAGTTTATTTTGATGGGTATCGTTCCGCTCCCGGCTTTACCCGAATAATCGTGATCGAATTTTGGTCCATGACGTTCATCGCCATCACCTTGTTCTTTTATAGAAAAACTGGTGTTATTATCGATTTCTGAGAAATTAGTATGAATAGTAAAGTTCGCGGAAAGGTTCTTGCTTACATCTAAAAACAGTTCGTTGAAATTATTATTGACAGTAAGTTGTTTCAGATTATTATCAATGCCCAGCTTAACACCACCATTGTGTTCGAATTTCGCTTTAATGGTTCCTTCCAGTCTACTTACTTCCGCACGGGAAAAACTGATGTCCAACTGTCCTCCATTCATACTTGCTATCGAAGAACCGCCGCTGAATTCGATGCGTACTTTTTTTGTATTACTGAGTTTGCCGGCTGTAAGTTGTCCAAATTTCTGTGTGATGGTTATTTCACCTTTGTAATCGGGAATAAATGTTTTACCAAATTCATTCTCTACGACCAATGGGTTATTAGCGGGCATGTAAATAACATAATCAATCGAAAAGCCAGTCTTATTGTATTTGTTGCCTTTGGGCCAATCATTATCATCGCCCAAAACTGTCTTAAAATAAACACCTGAACTGTTTTTGCCATCTTCGATTTTAATACGATCGAGTACTTCCTGCGCAACGTCATCGGAATTCGCTTTGCCAATCATGGTAATATCTACTTTCACTTCATTCTTATCCCAGGTATTGATCTTCACTTCCCCAAAGCGGTTATCAAATTTCACTCGGTCGCTGCTGTTAACCGCGTAGGTTTTTGTGTAGGTCTTTTTCTTCTCTGATTTAAACTCGTCATTTGCTTTTGCCTGGCCGGTGATAAATAATGCGAGAAAAAATACAATACTATATGCTTTTAGAATTCGGGTCATTGTCTTTGTTTTTGGATTGTTTGATTTGTTGAATGATCTGTAATTGCTGGTTCAGCATATCCATTTGTACCTGCAGGTTGTGGATCATGGCTTCCAGTAACTGTTCCCTATTGGGATTGGCGGGCAGCTCTCTTTTCAAAACATTGTAAGAGCTATCCAATTTGTTGATATCAGTTACGAATTGTTGATACAGCTCCGGATTTTCTTTTTCCATCTGTTTCAATTCGTCCTGTTTCAGTTCTATCAATTGAGTAAAATGATACAGTTCTTTCGCGTAGGCTGGATTAATTTCATTGAGCAAGTTGCTATCTACTACTACTGCTGGGTTTACATCCTTAGTCACAGTTACCGCTTGAGGAACCACCGGTGTAGAATTGAACCAGTACAACGTAGCGGTTCCAACCAAAATCACCACCGCTGCCGCGACACTCCAGCGCATCCAATTAATAGGAACCACTTTAGTTTTCTTCGGACTACTCAATCTCTCATCAATCTTATTCCATACTTGTGATGATGGCAGATCGCTGTCAAATTCATCGCGGTGATTACGGATAAAATCATCTAATCGCTTGCTCATAAAAATCCTCCTTCTTTTATGATGGTCAGTAATTTTTGTTTGGCCCTTACATACTGGGTGCGAACGGTATTGTGTGTAATTCCAATGATCTCTGATATCTCTTCCTGGTCGTATCCTTCCAGTAAATACAAAGTCAATACCGTGCGATACCCATCGGGGAGTTTTTCAATCGCTTTTTTTACCTGTTGTACTTTGAAGGCGATTTCGCGCTCATCCACCGATTCTTCCTGTGCTATTTCGCCCATCGATTCTTCTTCAATTTCCATCAGGTGTACCTTTCGCTTTCTCAACACATTGATCGATTTGTTGATGACAATCCTCTTTAACCAGGCTCCAAAAGTGGACCTGTAATGAAAATCGTTAAGCGAACGGAAAGCGTCCACAAAAGCTTCCTGCAGTACGTCTTCTGCATCGGCTCTGTTGTTTACAATACGCAAGCTTGTGTTGAACATGGCTTTTGCGTATTGCTGGTAAAGCGCCTGATAACTTGGTGCATGCCCCTGTTTACAGCGTTCTACCAGTTCATCCCGGGCTATGTTTGCAGTCAGCTCCAAAATGATGGTGTTTTTGATTCAGTTAATATAGAGACGAGGGCAGGAGGACGATGTTGCATGATGAAGGTTTTTTTTTGAAAATCCCTGAAAATTTTAGGTTTGTAGTTTATGGTTTGTGGTTCTACAGATCGATCACTATGATTGATATCAATTTCCCGCGTTTTGAGATGACTTTAATTCATCAAGAATATTCCCCCCGAATAACTACAAACCACAAACTACAAACTCCCATTCCGAACTCCTGGCTAAAGACTCTTGACTTACTCCTGACTTCCGACTTCCGACTCCGGACTCTTCTTCCTACCTTCGCGTCTCACAAATTTCGCTTGCTTATGTCTCAGGACCTGTTTCAATCGCCCGATTATTTCAATGTGGATGAGCTGCTTACGGAAGAGCACAAATTGATCCGTGATTCGGTACGAAACTATGTAAAGAAAGAGATTTCCCCGATTATAGAGGACTATGCCCAGAAGGCCGAATTTCCCCAGCACATTGTTAAGCAGTTGGGTGATCTGGGTTGTTTCGGACCCACCATCCCTGAAAAATATGGCGGTGGCGGACTCGATTATATCAGTTATGGCCTCATGATGCAGGAGCTGGAAAGAGGTGATAGCGGGGTTCGTTCCACCGCATCTGTTCAGGGCTCGTTAGTGATGTTCCCCATATATGAATATGGAAGCGAGGAGCAACGGATGAAATACCTGCCTAAACTGGCCAGTGGCGAATGGCTGGGATGTTTTGGATTAACCGAACCTAACCATGGAAGTAATCCGGCCGGAATGCTTACCAATATTAAAGACGCGGGGGATCATGTGATATTGAATGGGTCGAAAATGTGGATCAGCAACGCCCCTTTTAGTCAGGTTGCTGTTGTTTGGGCCAAAGATGAAGAAGATGAAATTGTGGGACTGGTAGTGGAAAGAGGGATGAAAGGATTTTCAACGCCTACTACTCATGGTAAATGGAGCCTTCGAGCAAGCGCAACAGGTGAGTTGGTATTTGATAATGTAAAAGTGCCTAAGGAAAATATCTTTCCCAATGTAAAAGGATTGAAAGGACCACTGGGTTGTTTAACCAAAGCACGTTATGGAATTGCCTGGGGAACAGTAGGCGCTGCGATGGATTGTTACGATACGGCTTTGCGATATTCAAAAGAAAGAATTCAATTCGATCGTCCGATCGGGGGCTTTCAATTGCAGCAAAAGAAACTCGCCGAAATGGTTACAGAAATTACTAAAGCGCAATTACTCAACTGGAGATTAGGTGTATTAATGAATGAGCACAAAGCCACTCCTCAACAAGTAAGCATGGCAAAAAGAAACGGTTGCGAAATTGCCGCGCAGATTTCAAGAGACGCTCGTCAGATGTTAGGTGGCATGGGCATTACTGGCGAATTCAGTATCATGCGACATATGATGAATATCGAAAGCGTGATTACCTATGAAGGAACGCATGATATTCATTTGCTGATAACGGGGATGGATGTAACTGGACTGAATGCTTTTAAATAGTTTGTAGTTTGTGGTTTGTAGTTCTTTCTGTGTTAGATACTGTATAAATAAACAAAACACTTTTGCGGAGAAAGAACGATAAACCAAAAACGATAAACAAAAAACTGATATTCGGAGGGTAACTACAAACTATAAACTACAAACTACAAACCACAAACCACAAACATTGCGAATCTTTCTCATCGGCTTCATGGGCAGCGGAAAAACACACTGGGGCAAATTGCTGGCGCAGCGACTCCAATTGCCTTTCCAGGATCTCGACGCGATTATTACCGAAACAGAAGGAAGATCGATCGCAGAAATCTTCCAGGAAAAAGGGGAGGAGTATTTCCGTTTGCAGGAAAAAGATATTCTCCGGGATATCATTGAAAAGTATCCGTCACTCGTACTTTCCTGCGGAGGAGGCACTCCATGTTTTTTCACGAATATAGATCTCATGAAAAAAGAAGGTACCGTGGTTTGGTTGAATACTTCCATTGAAACACTTACCGATCGATTAAAGAAAGAAAAAGCAAATCGCCCGCTTATCAGGGAAGTGAGTGATGATGAATTGCGTTCCTATATCTTAAAAAAGATGAACGATCGTCGATTGTATTACGAACAGGCCGATGTACATGTGGATGAAGCCGAAGCAAACATCGATACACTCTTACAACAAATATTACATGCATAAAGGATTTTTGCGATGGGCCGCATTGCTGGGCGCTTTAGCAGTGGCTCTCGGCGCATTTGGTGCACATGGATTAAAAAAATATGTACCCATCGAAACAATTGGCACGTTTGAAACAGGCGTGCGCTATCAGTTCTATCATGTATTTGCTCTACTGGCGGTTGGAATTCTCTATGAAAAGTTTCCTGTTAAATGGTTGCGCTATGCTGGTAATTGTTTTTTGATAGGTATTCTTCTTTTCTCCGGGTCACTCTATATTCTCACAGCACTAAAAGCTACCGAAACTGTTGGCCTCTCTGGTATTGGCGCCATCACTCCGATTGGAGGTGTTTTTTTTATTGCGGGATGGGTGTTTATGTTGATGGCTGCGGGTAAGAAGACCAAGTAAGAGAAATGTAAAATGTAAAATCTAGAATGTAAAATGTAAAATTGAGTTACCGAGGATCAAAGACCCAGTTTAATATTCTATTTTGAACTTCGAATCTCAGCGTCGCAGTTTTACATTTTATATTTTACATTCGACATTTTATATTTATAGCGGGCTAGTAAAAGTTATCACACTCCCCCCTCTATTCTCCACATTAAAATCACCATTGATACTTTCCATACGGCGCTTCATATTACTGAGACCATTCCCAAAACGGCGAAGCTTTTCAGTATCAATTCCAATTCCGTTATCTGAAACCTGTATTACTAATTGTTTTGTATGAATGCTGATATGAATCGTTACTTCGGAAGCCTGCGCGTGTTTCATGATATTATTGAGAGATTCTTTCACGCTCAGAAATATATTTCTTCTTTTTTCACCACTCATTTCAATAATCGGAATTGTGTCGGGTACTTGCACCCGGCAGCTGATCGGAGTACTGTCAAAATATTCAAGCGCGTGCGCACGCAAATAGGCTACCAGGCTTTCGAGGGAATCATTTGAACTTTTCATGGTCCAGATGATACTGTTCATCTTTCCTAATAGATCATTGGAAGAGTTTGATATTTTTTCCAGTTCAGGAAAGGCCTGATCCTTCATTTTGGTTTTAACGATCTCACTCATCAGGCGGATAGCGGTCATACCCGATCCCAATTCATCATGCATATCAGCGGAAATGCGATCTCTTTCTTCCTGCCGCGTAGTAACAATGGCAATCTGTTTTTCAAATTCCTTCCGTTCGTTTTCCAGCTTAAAACGTTCCCGTTCCTGTACCTGCTCCGTAAGATCGCGGCGATTCTTATACGCAAGACCCGAAAGAAAGAACATCAATTCCAACACAACTCCTATTTCATAATAAAAAAGTCCTTTATTGAATATAGAAGCATTGTTCAAGGGATTCAATTTTACTCCCAATAAAGTAAGCAGGGAAAGTATGGAAAAAAACAGTAATGAAAAATTACCTGCCGCGAGATAGTTCAGTAGTTTGTCTTTTTTCTTAATACTATACCAAACAAATATTACCCCGATAATGAACATGAAGTTTTTAGTGATATAATTTTCAGCGATGAACAGTATTGTGTATTCGTCGGTGAAAAAATAAATAATGGAGAAGATCGTAAGTAGCCCGATCAATACCCATTCCACAATCTTTAGGAATTTATCGAGGCCCTGGTGATCTTCCCGGGTATTGATAAAATGACGCACGAAATTGAGGTAGAAATACACGCCAACGGAAAGGATCATAAAATCCATATACTCTTCATAAACAAAATTCCATTCCTTGCTTTCGGAAACAGAGAATGATTTAAGAAAGAATAATGCCGTAGAACATAACGCGTAAACAGAGTAAAAAAGAAATTCTCGGCTTCGGTTCTGCAGGTAAACGGCCAGCGAATAAAAGATCATCAGTAATAAGATACCTGATATGATATACGTAATGATATCCACCACCGGATCGCGGTGTTTTACATTCTTCATCCAGGAACGCAGATAATCTCTTTCAATAAGATAAGGGGAGAAATTATTAGCATTGGTGCGAATGAAATTAAAAGAAGCGAAGTAAACCGCTTTTTCTCCCGGCTCTAATTTTAGAAATTTTGCTGCCGGATAAGTAATACTTCGGATAATGCTATCGGGAATTAATCGTATTGTTCCATTAACGTCGGCGGAATCGGCTTTAAAAATAACCAGGTTACGGAAATAATAACCCGGCGTGAAATAGATTTCTTCTTTGACTGCTGATCGGTTTACCAGTTTGAAACGCATCACGAAATTCCGTTCCATTAAATGCATGGGTACTACCGGATGGAACCGGCGGAAGGAATCATTTTTATATTCCAGATTGGCAATTTCTTCCGCTGTAATTTTTTTCCGGGGAGTTTCCGAAAAACTGCAGAAATCACTGAAAAGCATCTGAAATCGGATTGTTGATACATCCAACCAGGTGGTATCTGGTAACTGTGCACCCGATTGCCGGGGAATCAATAGCGTTAAGAAAAATAGCAGGCAGGCGGAACTGAAGCTGGTTGTTTTGGTTGAGTTCATAGCCGAGATGAAAATAGGATTTCTCCAATTGTTTTGTAAAATACAGTTTTTGCTGCATTGGCGGTCTCGAAACTGAGAGAATTTCACGCAAAGAAACAAAGATGACCAAGTACGCAGCGATAACCGTAGTATTTCTCTTTGTCTCTTAGTATTCTTTGTTACCGTTGTGTGAAACAAGCTTTTGATGATAGCTTTATATTTAAGCATTTCTTATCCCTTGGTTTTAACCAACTGCTTATCTTTGTACACATGGCCAATCGCTTGAAGTCCAATAAACGATCGTCCAAACCTTCGCCGGACCAATTGAAACCTGAAAAAGAAGAACAGGTAACGGTGAAGGAATTGGTGAAAGACGAACGTACCCACAAAATCGCGGGAGCAATTTCGCTACTGGTAGCGGCTTTTCTATTCTTCGCATTCCTTTCCTATTTGTTTACCTGGAGAGAGGACCAGGATAAAGTGTTTAAAGGAGCGTCTATTCTTTTTTCCACCGGTGAGGTAAAAACAGCCAATCTGCTTGGCAATATCGGTGCGTATATCTCGCACCAGTTTTTTTATAATGGATTCGGTCTTGCTTCCTTTTTTTTCTGCTCCCTGTTTTTTGTAATGGGAGCCAATTGGCTTTTTACCCGTAAGCTATTTTCAATCTGGCGCAACATTCGTTATGTACTGTTGGGGATTCTTTTTTTCAGTGTAGTACTGGCGTTTATATTCGGTCGCACAGGTTTTCCCTGGGGTGGTGCGGTAGGAGATCTGGTGAGTGATTGGCTCATCAAAATGATTGGGGTAATCGGAACCGCCGCAGTGTTGTTGGTTGGCGGACTTGCCTATATTATATGGCGATTCAATCCTGTCTTCAATGTGCCCGACATTAATAAATACAGAAAGAAAATTAATGAAGAAGAAGAGGGTGAAACCGTACTGCAGCCCGTAGTAGGTACAAACCCCGAAGATATTATAGCAACTGATTCAACCAAACCGAATAAATTAAAAGGAGATAAGGGGATTGTTGTTATTCCTCCTAAACAGAATGGAAGTCACGATCCAATGAACGATTTTAAAATAGTTGAAAAAGAAGACTCGCATTTGACCGTGATAACACCAGTTACCGATCCCATTGTACCGGTTGCAGAGGAGATTCGGAAAAATTTATTGGATCAAGTAGATGGATTAGCTTCTTCGTCCGTTGAAAAGAGTAAGAAAAAAACTACTCCCGATCTGGAACTTGAAATTAAAACGGCCATTCCTGAAACAGAAGATCTGCCGGAAGAAGAAGTGATTCTTGAAAAAGGGGTTGTGATGGAACCTTACGAACCAACCCTGGATCTGCGTGATTATAAATATCCCTCTCTCGATCTGCTGGAAACACATGGCAGTGAAAAAATTATTCAGGATCCGAATGAATTGGAATCGAACAAGAACCAGATCATTAACACGCTTAAGAATTACGATATCGCAATTCAAAAGATAAGTGCTACCGTCGGACCAACCGTAACATTGTATGAGATTGTACCAGCGCCAGGTGTTCGTATCTCCCGGATCAAAAACCTGGAAGATGATATCGCATTAAGTCTGGCCGCATTGGGAATACGCATCATCGCACCTATTCCAGGTAAAGGAACCATTGGTATTGAAGTGCCCAATGTTAAAAAGACGATTGTAAGTATGAAAACGGTACTTGCTTCCGAAAAATTCCAGTTTAATAATTTCAGTCTTCCCATTGCAATAGGAAAGAAGATCGATAATGAAAACTTTATCGTGGACCTCGCAACAATGCCTCACTTGCTGATGGCGGGAGCAACAGGTCAGGGCAAATCAGTAGGGGTAAATGCAATTCTTGTTTCATTGCTCTACAAAAAACATCCTTCTCAATTGAAGTTTGTATTGGTGGATCCGAAGAAAGTAGAACTAAGTTTGTACAGAACTATTGAAAAACATTTCCTGGCGAAATTACCCGGTGAAGAGGAAGCGATCATTACCGATACCAAAAAAGTGATTCATACGCTGAACGCTCTTTGTATCGAAATGGATAACCGCTATGATTTATTGAAGGAAGCCGGTGCCCGTAATATCAAAGAATACAATGAAAAATTTATTAAGCGCCGGCTCAGTCCGCTGAAAGGTCACCAGTTCCTGCCTTTTATTGTATTGGTGATTGATGAATTCGCTGATCTCATTATGACAGCCGGAAAAGAAATAGAAATGCCAATCGCACGTCTGGCACAGTTGGCTAGGGCAGTAGGTATTCACCTGATCATTGCCACTCAACGACCATCTGTAAATATCATAACCGGTACCATCAAGGCAAACTTCCCTGCACGTATTGCATTCAAAGTATCTTCTAAAGTTGACTCACGTACGATATTGGATGTAGGTGGTGCCGAGCAATTGATTGGAAAAGGAGATATGCTGATTTCCTATAATGGGGAATTATCACGACTACAATGCGTATTTGTTGACACACCTGAAGTGGATAGTGTTTGTGAATTTATTGGAAATCAACGGGGTTACCCACAGGCATTCTTATTGCCAGAGTATATAGATGAAAAAGATATGGAAGGGA
Source organism: Chitinophagaceae bacterium (assembly GCA_965279015.1). Classification (GTDB taxonomy): domain Bacteria; phylum Bacteroidota; class Bacteroidia; order Chitinophagales; family Chitinophagaceae; genus Endoryza. Next base: position 4,488,869 of record OZ257130.1, on the reverse strand, counting down.
AAGATTTTGACCTTAGCGACCGGGATCCTCTATTTGAAGACGCGGCCAGGCTTATAGTGCAAAATCAAATTGGTTCCACTTCATTATTACAACGTCGAATGAAACTTGGATATAACAGGGCCGGTCGGCTCATGGATCAATTAGAGGCCGCCGGAGTGGTAGGTCCCAACCAGGGTAGTAAGGCCCGGGATGTATTGATAAAATCAGATATTGACCTGGAACAACATATTTCCAACCTCGGTTAGTGTTTTGTTAATTGCTGCTTCCTTTCTAAACCATTGTATATGGATTATCATCTGACTATAGTTGGTAACCGATATATTTGCAAATTGGTACGTTTTAAAATATGATCATGAAAAAATTGCCCCTGGTAGTAGCAACTATTTTTTTAGCCCTTAACTCTTTCGCTCAGAATAACAGTTTAGGCACCAGCGATCCTGCCGCCAAAAACATACTGGATGCAGTGAGTAAAAAATTCAAAACCTTTAAAGCAGTACAGGCGGGTTTTACGCTTAAAGTCGAAGACCTGAAGGGGAAAGTGCAAGGCACTAAAAAAGGAACCGTATATATGAAAGGTTCCAAATATCGTGTAACCATTACTGGTCAGGAAATATTTTGTGACGGTAAAGATGTTTGGACCTATGATAAAGCCGCTAATGAAGTTACCATCACGGAACTTGATCAGTCGGGCGGCGCGATAACTCCTCAGAAATTGTTCACTAATTTTTATGATAAGGATTTCCTTTATAAATTGAATGGTGAAAAGAAAGAAGGAACCAGAATCCTACAAGAAATTGAATTGACACCTATCGACAAAACGAAGAACTTTCATAAAGTATATATCCTGGTCGATAAAAAAGCACAGACTATTTACAATACCAGTATCATGGAGAAGGGAGGGAACAAATATAGTTACACGGTGAATACGATGAATGGAAAAGCCGCTTTAACGGACAATACGTTTGTGTTTGATAAGAAGAAGTATCCGGGGGTGGAAGAGATTGATCTCAGGTAAATGTAAAATGTAGAATGTAAAATATAGAATGTAAAAGTGGAATACGCTTTTACATTTTTTTTGTAATTAACGTCCCGTAAAACCAGAGCGCGAGAAAAGAAATTTGGGAAAAAGGAGACAACTTCGAACAAGGTCCCTTTTACATTTTATATTTCCTCTCCGCCCCACCGAAACGTCTTCACATCCAACCCCGCCAAATCTAGCACCCGATCCACCACTGTATCCGCAACTTCTTCAATAGATGAGGGTCTGCTATAAAATGAAGGGGTGGCCGGACAAATAATTCCTCCTGCCAGGGTAACGGTTTCCATATTGCGGATATGAATCAGGTTGTATGGTGTATCACGCACTACGCAGATCAGTTTCCTTCTCTCCTTTAATATCACGTCAGCGGCCCTGGTAATTAGATCGTTTGAAATACCGCCTGCAATGCGTCCCAAAGTACCCATCGAGCAAGGGGCGATGATCATGGTATTAAATTGTCCGGATCCGGAGGCGAAAGGAGCTAAAAAATCAGTCGTTCCAAAAAAGGGAACCTTAAAATCTGCATAATCTTCATTGCCCAATTCTGTTTTCCATACCAACCGGGCATTATCGGTCATCACAACAGCCAACTCCTTCCATTGATTATTAAGCAGTAAGAGCTTTTTAAGGAGTTGCCGGCTGTAAATAGCACCGCTGGCCCCTGTGATGGCCAACACAATTTTATGCATGGTATTTGAGTTATTTTCGTGCAGAAAACAAAAATACGCATGCAAACATTGAAACTTGTCATTTTGTTAAGTTGTCTCACCGTTTTTTCGTTTGGGCATAAGCCAACGGAGACAACAGAAAAAACAAAATGGATGACCCTTAAGGAAGCTTCCGATAGCCTGAAAAAAGAGAAAAGACCAATACTGGTAGATTTATATACCGACTGGTGCGGATGGTGCAAGGTGATGGATAAAAAGACTTATGCTCATAAACAGGTAAGCGAATACCTGGGCCAAAAGTTTTACGCCGTTAAGATCGATGCAGAATCAAAACATGCCATTGAATGGAACGGGAAGTCTTATCCCTTTAATGCGCAATACCGAACTAATGAGTTTGCTTTATACCTTACACAAGGACAATTATCGTATCCTACCACAGTGATCATACCTGTTGATGGAACGCCACCACAGGCAATTCCCGGGTACCTGGAACCAAAGGATTTTGAAATGATCGTTAAATACTTTGGTGAAGGGCATTATGGTAAAACACCATTTCCTAAATACCAAAGTAGTTTTAAGTCTAGTTGGAAATGACATTAGTTGGAAAGACAGGAGGCCCGGTAGTCGAAGACAAATAAAATCGTTTTCTATATTCATTTTCATTGGTCCCGACTCCTGACTCCGAACTTCCGACTCCCGACTACTCCCTCCAACTTCCTGACTTTCATTTCTTCACCCATTTTGTAGTATTTACTCTACGCCATTGCAAACGTTTGCGTTAGATTAATTAATGATTCGGATTAAACGCATATTGATTTCAATCAATTTCATGGTTTCTGGGTAAAAAAACATACCCCATTGAGTCGAATGTTACAACTCCAACAGCCTATATTTGATTTTTCATAGGATAAGGTTTAATGGTTAATGGTATTTGATTAGTGCAGCCCCGCTTCTGGCGGGGCTTCTTTTTTTAAGCTTGTTCCTTAAAATTTCAGTCTTTAAATAACGGTGGAATGCCACGAAGTTGCGAAATCTCCCCGCCCATTATTTGAGCCCTTGTAACCGATTACAATCAAAGAACCAAGAACCGAAGAATCAAGATCCAAAGAAAAAATACAAAGGGCCAAATTTCAAAAAAAGAATACAAAAAGAGAAAGCAAAAAAATACAAAAGGGCCTCTGAATAATCGGAGGGCCGTTTGTATTTTTTTGCTTTCTTTCTTTGAATCTTGGTTTCTTTTGTCTTCTTTCTTTGGATCTTGGCATCTTGGCTTCTTGGTTCTTTATCAGGAATGTTCTTTAATAAATAAGGAGTAATTAGCGCATGGTACGCTTGCGAAGAATCAGCAAGTTTAGCGGGTCTATTTTTTCGGAGGGAATGGAGACATCGGCCGGATCATATGCTTCGGCGTTCTTTAACCGGAAATTGAATGAATTCTTATTCCTTCGCTTTTCGTATACATAACTTATTTCAGTAAAACTATCCTTGTAAATACCCAGGCAGATAACTGTAATATAGAATTTACCTTCCGGCACTTTTTCAATCACCACTTTATTGTTAACTGGATAGTATACATTCTTGATGGTGCCTGCGCCAGTAAGATTATATCGATCGAAGATGACGATGACCGAATCAATGGGGGCCTTTTTATTGAGTTCATTGTTAAGTTCAATGACAACCCGAACACTATCGGCCCTTTTTTTATGTTGTGCCCCTGCTGGGAATAGCCCGCTAAGGCCAGTCAACAGCATCAGGGTACATATGATTTTCATACACGGGGTTTAGGGTTTTCATCAAAATACGGCAGCTCATAGGGTTGTATTTAATAATATAACTCTGTCCTTAGACAAATAGTATGGAACGGAGTTTAATTGTATATAATTATACGAAAAAAAATAGCCGGTAGTTTGTGCTACAGGCTATTTCTTATATTAAGAATCAATTACTTAGGCTTCGGCCATATCTGGAATTGCTTCTACTTTATAGGCCCCTGCATCCAGCTTTTTCTTGGTTTCTTCGAAAGCCTTGAGCGTCTGCTGAATATCCGCATCGGAATGAGCCGCTGTTGGAATAAGTCGATAGATGATATGTCCTTTAGGAATTACCGGGTAAACCACAATCGAACAGAAGATATTATAGTTTTCACGCAGGTCCATTACCATGGCCGTCGCTTCTTCCACCCCACCTGTCATGTAAACAGGAGTAACAACGGAATCCGTTTTGCCAATATCAAATCCTTTCTCCTTTAATCCATTTTGCAGTTTACGGGCATTCTCCCATAACTTATTTTTTAACGAAGGCTGTGTGCGCAGCAATTCTAATCTTTTCAGATTACCTAATACCAGTGGCATGGGCAAACTTTTGGCGAATATCTGTGAGCGGATATTATACCGGATATAATCAATGATGTTTTTATCTCCTGCAATAAATGCTCCGATGGAAGCCATCGATTTTGCAAAAGTGGAAAAGTAAAGATCAATCTGATCCTGTACACCCTGTTCTTCTCCCGCACCGGCCCCGGTTTCCCCAAGAGTACCAAACCCATGAGCGTCATCTACCAATAACCTGAATTGATATTTTGCTTTCAGCGCGGCAATTTCTTTCAACTTACCCTGATCACCTGCCATTCCGAATACTCCTTCGGTAATAAGAAGAATACCGCCGGCTTTTTGTTTATCAATAAGAGCAGTAGCTCGCTGTAATTGTTTTTCGCAATCGGCCAGGTCATTATGCTTATAAACATAACGATGCCCCGGATGAAGGCGCAAGCCATCAATAATACAAGCATGGCTTTCGGCATCGTAAACAATAATATCATGTCTACTACACAATACATCAATCAGGCTCACCATTCCCTGGTAACCAAAATTCAATAATATAGAATCTTCTTTTCCTTCAAATTCGGCTAATTCCTTTTCTAATTGTTCGTGGTAATTACTGTTGCCACTCATCATACGGGCACCCATGGGCAATGCTAAACCGAATTGTGCAGCAGCGTCTGCATCGGCTTTTCTTACTTCGGGATGATTGGCAAGTCCCAGGTAATTATTCAGGCTCCATACAATCATTTGTTTACCACGGAATTTCATATGACTTCCAATTTCCCCTTCCAGTTTTGGAAAAGCGAAATATCCATGGGCTCTTTCACGGTGCTGGCCAATAGGCCCATAACTCTTGAGTAATCTTTCAAAAATATCTGCCATAGCTTCTTCTTTTTTAAAATTATTGCCACCGGCAACAGATGGGTTTGAAACGCGCCAAAGGTAACGATTTGAGAGCAGTTGGCAAGCGAACACTATAGCAGATCAATAAGAATATTTCTTTATAAAAATGAAATTCCCCGGCTCGGGGAAATTGATTCAGGACATGATTAATTAATAGGGTTGCCAAACCAATGGCACCCTATATTTGTCAAAAATCTAGAATAATGCGTAACTGTTTTGTTTTGATTGTATTTATGATTTTAAGTGGGGGAGCTATTGCCCAGGTTAAAACGCCCACAGCTAATAACCTGCCACGTCCCAAACTGGTGGTGGGTATTATGGTGGATCAAATGCGTTGGGACTTTATCTATCGTTATTATGATCGCTATGGCAATAATGGTTTCAAAAGATTTCTGCGTGAAGGAACCACTTGTGAGAATACTTTTATTCCGTACGCGCAAACTGTAACGGCCGCTGGACATGCCTGTGTATATACCGGATCGGTTCCCGCAATTAATGGAATAATGGGTAATGAATGGTTTGATAAAAGTTTAAACCGTGAAGTGTATTGCACCGAAGATAAATCAGTAAGAGTGGTTGGATCAAAAAATGGTGAACCGATGTCGCCTGTTAATATGTGGACCACCAGCATCTGCGATGAATTGCGACTTGCAACAAATTTTCAGGCCAAGGTTATTGGTATCGCAATTAAAGATCGCGGCGCTATTTTACCCGCCGGGCATGCTGCCAATGCGGCTTATTGGTATGATGGTAGCAGTGGCAACTGGATTACCAGTTCTTATTATATGGCGCAACTGCCAACCTGGGTAAATAAATTCAACGACAAAAAGTATCAGGATAGTTTTTATAAAAACGATTGGAACACTTTGTATCCAATCAATACATATACTCAAAGTGATAAAGACGATGTTCCCTACGAAGGAAAATTTTCTCATGAAGGTTCGCCTACATTCCCGCATGAGTTAAATTCAAAAACCGGAAAGGATTATGGTGTGATACGCAGCACACCTTTTGGAAATTCATTCACACTGCAATTCTCCAAAGATGCGTTAAAGGCAGAAGGATTGGGTAAAGACGCGATCACTGATTTTCTCGCTATCAGTATTTCTTCACCCGATTATATAGGTCACCAGTTTGGTCCCAATTCAATTGAAGTGGAAGATACTTATCTCCGACTTGATAGGGACCTGGGTGATTTTTTTGCTTATCTCGACAAGGAAGTAGGAAAAGGGCAATACACTGTTTTTTTAACTGCTGATCACGGGGTGGCACATGTTCCCGGTTTTTTGGAAGAGCATAAACTACCGGGTAAAGTATTAAGCAGCACCACTGCGGAGCTTAATAAACAGCTTGAAGAAAAGTTCAGCGTAAAAAATTGTATCAGGGCAAGCGCTAACTACCAGCTCTACCTGAACGACCGCGTAATTGATAGTGCAGGTGCCGATAGAGGAAAGATCAAAGAATACATCATTACTTTTTTAAATAGTCAACCTGGAATTCTTTTAGCTTATGATATTAAAGAGATCAGTGATGTGATTCTTCCCACCGAAGTAAAAGAAATGTTTATAAAAGGGTATAATACCAAAAGGGGAGGAGATATCCAGATCGTGGTGAAAGCCGGTAATTTTTATGGTAGTCGCACCGGCACCACCCATGGAAGCTACAATCCCTACGACTCACATCTACCTATGTTATGGATGGGATGGGGTATTAAAGCTGGTAAACTTAACCGCGAAGTATATATGACGGATATAGCGCCCACGTTAGCGGCATTGTTGCATATTCAAATGCCGAGTGGCAGTGTGGGGAAGGTTATTACCGAGGTGTTGAAGTAACTAATCTAAATGTAGAATGTAAAATTTAGAATGTAAAATGTAAAAGGTATTCTGTTTCAAACTCATGTCACCTTTTTGGAGCCTTCGTTTTACATTTTACATTTTATATTTTACATTCTATATTTTTAGTAATCTTTTACATCACCGGTTTTCACCAATCCTTCTTCTTAGGTAATTTTACCCATACAAATAATCTTATATGAAAAAATTCGTTCGTTTCAATATCCCCTGGACCTTAACCGCGCTGGTACTATTTTTTAGCCAGTTAGTTTTCGCGCAGCTAAGTCCCTCCGATAAACTTCCATTGGATCCAAAAGTAAAAATGGGTAAGCTTGAAAATGGCCTGACCTATTATATCCGCCAGAATAAAAAACCTGAGCAGAAAGTGGAATTGCGACTGGTAGTAAATGCGGGTTCAATAAATGAAGATGATGATCAGCAGGGCCTTGCTCATATGGCCGAGCATATGGCTTTTAACGGCACGAAGAATTTCAAAAAAAATGATATCGTTTCTTTTCTGCAGGATATTGGAGTTGGTTTTGGAAACGACCTGAACGCCTACACTTCATTTGATGAAACAGTTTATATTCTTCCTGTTCCAACCGATAAACCCGGTAATCTGGAGAAAGGCTTCCAGGTGTTGGAAGACTGGGCGCATAATGTTACATATGTTACGGAAGATATCGATGGGGAAAGAGCTATCATCCTTGAAGAAAGCCGTCTTGGTAAAGGAGCTGGTGACCGTATGGCTAAGAGGATTTATCCCAAACTTTTCAATGACTCGAAATATGGGAAACGTATACCGATTGGTAAAGACAGTATCATAAAGAATTTTCCGCACGATGCCATTCGTCGTTTTTATAGAGATTGGTACCGTCCGAACCTGATGGCGGTAATTGTTGTAGGCGATATCGAACCTTCCAAAGCGGAGGAAATGATCCGCAAACATTTTTCTTCGCTTACCAATCCGGCCAATGAAAGAAAGCGTGAGTACGCAGAAGTATCTGAATACAGTAGTAGCGATGCCGTTGTTTCAACGGATAAGGAAGCTACCAGTTACTCTGTTAATGTTCAATATCCATTTGTGAAGGATCCGGCAACCACTATTATTGCAGACTATAAGAATGATCTTACTCAGCGAATATTTACCAGCCTGTTGAATCAGCGATTGCAAGAGCTTACTCAAAAAGAAAATCCGCCTTTTTTGGGAGGCTCTGTCGGCTTTGGATCTTTTGCACGTGGCTATGAAGGTTTTTCCGCTTCCGCATCTGTTGGTACCGGCGACATCAATAAAGGATTAAATGCGTTGGTAGAAGAAGTAGAAAGAGCAAAGCGTTATGGTTTTACGGCCAATGAACTCGAAAGATCCCGTAAGAATATACTGGCCCAATATGAACGGGCCTACAACGACCGGGATAAAACCGAATCTGATAATTATGTAGAGGAATACGTTGAACATTTTCTTGAACGCGCACCCAGTCCGGGTATTGAAAAAGAATATGAATATGTAAAAGCAATATTACCTACCATTTCAATTGAAGAAGTGAATGCGATCAGCAAAAAATTCAAAGAAGAAAAGAATCGTTTTGTATATGTAATGGGCCCCGATCCAACGGGTACTCAAATATTACCGGAGGGTACCGAATTGCTTGCTGCCATCGACGCAAAAGAAAAAGCGGATATAAAACCCTATGAAGAAAAAATAGTAGCGGCAAATTTAATGACTAAGGAACCTCGTGCCGGTAAAGTGCTCAGCAAAACAAGTAATGCCACCCTAGGCACTACTCAACTTAAGTTGAGTAATGGCGTTACCGTAACGCTTAAACGTACTGATTTTAAAAACGACCAGATAATTATGAATGCCGGACGTTATGGAGGAAAAGGCAATTATAAATTGGCGGATAAATACAATGCAGAATACGCGGTGCAAGTAGTTAGCACCATGGGTGTTGGTAGTTTTTCACCGGTTGATCTTCGTAAGGCGCTGGCGGGGAAAACAGTTTCTGTTATGCCCAGTTTTGGGCAAACTACTGATGGGATTAACGGTAACTCAACCGTGAAGGACCTGGAGACCATGTTCCAGCTTGCGCATTTGTATATGACGCAGCCGAGAAAAGATACAACTCTGTTCAAATCATTTATCCAACGCAATAAATCTCAACTCGCGAACCTGAGCGCTAATCCGCAGGCGGTGTTTATTGATACCTTGTATAAAATATTCTATAAGAATAACCCTATGGCACCGGTAGCCGTACCCAACAGTTCTTATTTTGATAAAGTGAATGTGGATCGTGCACTGGCGATTTATAAAGAACGATTTGGAGATGCCGCCGGTATGCATTTTGTATTCACGGGAAGCTTTACCGAAGAGCAGATTCTTCCATTAATTGAAAAATATATAGCCAGTTTACCGGTTACTACTAAAAAATTCAATTATGTAGATCCCAAAGTACGTCCTGTTGCCGGTAAAAAAGATCTGACCCTCAACAAAGGCAAGGAACAGAAAAGCTTGATTCTCGCTTTTTTCACTGGAGAAGTGCCTTACTCGCAGGACCTGGTATTGAAAGCACAGGTATTAAGCGAAATATTAAATATCCGGATCATCGAGGAGCTCCGTGAAAAAGTGCAGGGCATATATGGAGGCAGTACGTACGCTGAACTGGAAAAGGAACCCTATAATAATTATACGTTCGTATTGCAATTGCCTTGTGGTCCTGAGAAAGTAGATACCCTGCTGAAAGTGTCACGCAAAGAGTTTGCAGACATTGTGAAGAATGGCCCGCAGCAATCGTATCTTGATAAAGTAAAAAAACAACTAAGTGAGCAGGACAAAGTAGCTATGAAAGAAAACGCCACCTGGGGTAGTTATTTATTGGATATCGCGATTAAAAAATCCGATCCCAAGTACTTATTGCAATATGAACAGTTGCTGAATAAATTAACGGTGAAAGATATTCAGCAAGCGGCTAAAATATTTCTGGGTGGTCCAAATAAATTCACGGCTGTATTGATGCCGGAAAAAGTGGTGAAAGAAGACGCTGATAAGAAGAAGGCGTTTTAGAAAATTAATTTCTTTGATAACAATGCCTCGAATATTATAGTTCGGGGCATTGTTATTTAAATAAGAATCAGCAAGTCTTTACTTCTTTTCTTTTACAAAAACGATACTGAATGGACTTACACTACCCTGCATGATATTATTTTTTACCAGCGGATCGTCCTCAAGAATTTTTTTTGCTTCTTCCATGCTTGCTGCTTCAAATACGATGACACCAAACATTTCCGCGTCATAAACATTGGTGGTTCTTCCTAGCAGGTAGGCTTTATTTTCATCCGCCAATTCTTTAATATAAGCTACATGTTCCTGCGCGAAGCCAAGTTCGCGGGAGCCCCATTGTATATTCTTCCTGAATTCTTCCGTGTATTTCAGAATATAAATATAAGTTTGATTAGCACTTTTAGAATTTTCATACGTAATAGAAGAAACAGGTGCATTCATCAGTAGCATTCCTGCAACCAGTATTTTTAGTAGCATAGTAAATGTTATTTCTGGTGTAAAAAAAATCAACGATTATTTTTCTTTTACTTTATATCTGAAATCACATTTCTTCGCTCCGTTTGCAATGGTTCCCGTCCTTATCATATCGAGCCCTGCCAGGGAAGTCGTAATATAATCCACGTCACAAAGTATATTACTGTATTGTTTGTAATGGTGCTTTTCAAAAAGTTTGCAGATACCGCATTCGGTAATATCAACGCCATAACCTAGTCCGAAAGTGACCGATTTGTCGGTAATGATATCGGCAGCAAACCCCTCCGGGTGCGCAGGTTTCGCCGCTTTCTTTTTTAAATAATGAATGAGCCATCTGCCTAGCCATGTCCGGACCAATTTAACCGGCCACTTCTTCATTCTGGCAGCCAATAAACTTTTAGGTTGAACATAGCCATTGGCAATATATAGGCTGATTTCACGGACTTTTTCAACCGAAACACCCTGCTTATCGAGCACTTTCACCAGGGCCAGGAAACTGGCCGCGAAATCCATACGTTTATCAATCGGGTTGGCAGATCGTTTTGCAAAACTGATATCCGGTCTGATCTCATCGTAATTTGCGTGAAGAGATGCAATGAGGGTTTCTGCATTATCGGGAAAATATTTCCGCAAAGCATTATGGAAGTAAGGGAAGCGCTTTTTCATAAGTATTTATTAACTCATAGGAGTGCAGATCTCAATTAAAAACCCTTCCGGGTCGCGAACATATGCTACTGTTTGTCCCCAGGGTTTGGTTTTAGCTTTCTCCAGCAATTGTGCCCCGGTTTTTACTGCTGCCGCTACCGTTTGTTCAACATCATTAGTTGTAAAACCAATTTCGATGGCAAATGGTTTTTCAGTAAGACTACTTTCAGTAAAACCATTTGCCAGGTTAGATTTTGCCAATTGCACGGACGCGAACGAAAGAGTTGTTTCACCGCTAATCAGTTCTCCATATTGCGCATCGGGTGAAATGAATTTTCTACTGAATCCAAAAGCGGTTTCATAAAACCGGAGTGATTGTTCTACGTCTTTTACATAAAGGATGGTGTACGCAAATTGTATCATCTCGATGCTTTTTAGTGGCAAAGTGAAGATAGGAATTTAGAAGTTCAGGTTTGCCAGTCAAGCCCGGAGTATATTAAATATTCAAATCGTTAGTATTGCAGAACCAGTTCTGCATGTACAGAAAACTGGTCATATCTTGTAAGCAATGACGTTGCTTTATCGGGAATTTTTCTGAGCCCTCTGTGAATTTCCAATAACAAAATAAAGCAATGGCCCTATGAGTGGAACCAGGACAACGAGTGCCCATAAAAGTTTAGTAGTTTCTTTAAACTTGCTTTGAAATACATTGATTAGGGCCACCAGAAATAACAAACTACCCGGGATGGCGACAATTGCCCAGAACATAAGTCCGACATTGGAGTTGAATAGTTGCATAGATATGAATAGTGAGTTTGTACTAGTTCAATATAAATGCTAAGTTAACAAGATACCCGAGTAACTAATTCCCGGGTGAACCGAATTATACGGTCCCGATTTTTTTATGCCATAAATAATAAGAAAGAAACAAGAATGCGATGTTCACCAACATGAATAGGAGTGAGAAGGGTTCAAAGCCCATTACCATTATCATAGAATAAGTAGCCGAAAACAAATCAAAGAATAAACCAGCATAGGCCCATTCTTTTAGTCTCCTTAGATTTGGGAGCAGGATGCCAATCACTCCTAAAATTTTGGCCACTCCAATATAGGACACAAAATATTGTGGATAGCCAAGGTCGGTGACGATTAGTTTTACTGATTCAGGAGTAGCCATGGCGTTCTGGATTCCCGAAAACAACATAAAGAGCGCGAAGACGCCAGTAATGATCCAATACCATAGGTTTATCTTTTTCATATTGTTATTTTAATTGAAAAAATTATGGTAAAACGAGTTTAGTTAAATCCTTTTATGTGTAAACCAATCCTGTTCATTCGGCGCCAATAAACTATTTATTCTATCCTTTCACCGGTACATAAAGTTTAACAACGGTTCCCTGGTTGCTGGCGGAACTAATTTCTACTTTTCCACCCAATTCGTTTGCCCGGTTTTTAATATTATCGAGTCCATTTCCTTTTTTCACCAAAGAATGGTCGAAACCTTTTCCTTCATCTTTTACGATTAGTAATAATTCTTTATTTTGGGTATGAACCGAAACGATTATTCTTTTGGTATCGGAATATTTAACCGCGTTGTTCAGGGCTTCTTTAAAAATGAGATAAATATTTTTACGCTGCTCCATGGTTAGGGTCGCGTTTTCAGGTTCTTCCATTTGCATACTCACTTCAATATTTTTGCTACCTCCAATTTCATAGGCAAATCGTTCCATCCGATGTTTTAAACTGCCGTTTCCTGATTCATCAGGCTTTATGGTCCAAACAATATCTCCCATTTTATCCATGGTTTCTTTTGAAATGCTGCTCATTCTTGAAAGAATTTCTCCGGGAGCGGTATCGTTCCGCTGCTGAAATGCCATCTGACTCAGCAGGTGGATGCTGCTTAGTGAACTTCCAACTTCATCATGCAGATCAGCCGCGATCCGGTTACGGAGTTCCAGTTCCTTCATGCGCTGTCTTAATTTATTCCGGTTCATCAGCAACCAGATGGCTCCCAATGCAAGTAATGCAAGTCCTGCCGCACCCCACATCAGCAGTCGTTGTTTCTGCAAACGCTGTTGCTTTAATTCGTTTTCTTTATTTAGTAGAAGGATCTCTTTGTCTTTTTGTGTTACCTGGAAGTTTGTTTGCAGTTGTGCTGTTTCATTATTAAACTGCTGTTTTATCAGGCTGTCATTCAGGTCGCGGCTGATCTTTAAAAATTGATAAGCCAGTGATAAATTACCCGATTTAAAATAAGCTTCCGCGAGATTAGCGGCGCTGCCTTGTTCCCGCATCAGATCTTTTTCTTCTTTCAAAATGTCATAGGCTTTGATTTCTTCCTCAATAGCTTTGCTATAATTATTCTGCTTGAAGTGCATTATATACAGAATTTCATAGATCATCGCCTCCTGCTTTCGGTTTCCGGTTTGTTTTGTATTTTCCAGGGCAAGCTTCGCTTCTGTTTCTGCTTCTGTATACCGACCTTTAGCTATATAGGCTTGTGCCAACCCGTTTCTGTAAGCGGCCGTGTTTTCAATATCATTTAAACTGTCACCAATAGAGATGGCTTTTTTAAGCAAGGGAATAGCTTTGTCGGACTGATCGGTTAACATAAATATTTCGGCAATATCCGAATATGTCATGGCCACCATCTGCTTATTATTCACCTGTTCAAAAAAATCAAGGGCTTTATTATAGTAGGATATTGCTTCTTTGTACTGTGTTTGCTTATTGTACACGCCACCTAAAATGCTGTAAATACGACCAAGTCCATCTTTGTTACCCGCTTGTTCGGCATATCGTATAGCCGTATCACAATTACGGACGGCGAGGCTGAATTTTTGCAGGTTGGAATATAAATCAGCGCGGTTCAGGTAAACCAATGCAAGTCTCCTAATGTTTCCCACTTTATGCGCATACGGGATAGCGATATTAATATATATCAGCGCCGAATCATAATCCGCGTTGAGTGCATAGGCAAGGGATGCGGCCGCATAACATCGTTCAATCCCGGGATCAAAATTTAATTTTTCCGCCAGTGCGGCTCCTTTTAGAAAATAGGGGATTGACGATGGAGCATTTTGGTATATGATGGAAGCGCCAATCGTACGATAGAGGTTTACCTTATTGGTGTCTTCTTTCGAAACGGCCAGCGCCCTGGTAAGCGAATCGAATTTTGTATCCTGCGCAATCGTTACGATGTTTGCAAAGATCAAAATAAGAAAAAGCAATATTGGTTTTGGCATTACCAAATGTACAAAATACCACTACCGCTGACGCGGATGCTATGATTTATTTTCAGCATTGAAACAGGTTAAGATTGTGGTTTGTCCAGTTCAAGGATCCAGTGTTTACCAAATTTGTCGGTTAATGTGCCGATCAAACCAAAAAACATCGGATGGATTGGTTGAACTTCTTTACCGTCTGTTGAAAGTTTTTTGTACAATGAATGAATTTCTGTTTCCGATTTACAGACCAGGCAGAGGTGTACGGTATTTCCTTCATTGAATTGCCCGGACACCATATCCGTTGCCATTATATCAAAATCTCCACTCTTCAAGGAGGAATGCAGTACAGAGCTATGATAGTTTGCGGGCATTTGATCTGCCAGGGGAGATTCGCCCGCTATAATCATACTAAGTTCACCACCGAGTGTCTCTTTATAAAAATTCATGGCCTCTTTACAATTGCCATTGAATGTCAAGTAAGGATTTATTGTTGCCATTTTTTAACTATTAAACGTGTATTAATTGTATTGCCATACAAAAATACATGGACGTACAAATAGTAAAACTGTGTGAAAGGGACAATCAGAGGGGCATAATGGGACTTTCATTTCCCTTGTGTTAGTGGCTTATCTACCATAAATTGCTTTAATTTGTATACCCGATTGTCTCTATAATTTATTTTATCGTAGAGGAAACGGTTCCGAACCTTTTAAAGGTTCGGAACCGTTTCCTCCCTTGATTAATTTTTATGGTAAAACCAGCCCGGATTTTTACATTCTATGCAAAGGTTGACGAACCTTTTGTTGAGCAACTGACGGCACGCTTGAGCCTGTTGCGACGAAAAGGGATCGTCAACGACTTTCATGATAAAGAGATTTCTTCGGCTGAAACATGGGACCCTCAATCGCGTTCCAATTTCAGGGGCAGTGATTTTCTGCTTTTTTTGGTGAGTCCCGCTTTTCTTGAAAGCGGTTATTACGATGAAAGTGATATTAAAAAGGCGTTTTCATTAGCAGAAGAGGGAAATATAAATATAGTTCCGGTGCTGATCAGTCAATGTGATTTCAGTCAGGAGCCATTGGGTAAATTCAGAACTATACCATTAAACGACCGGCCGGTCGACTCGCCATTATGGGGTAATAGAGAAAATGCCTGGAAAGCAGTAACGGATGGGTTGAAGGAAATCATTACCGGGGAGACACCCGAGGTTCCGATGAGTTATGATTCCGCCAACGATTTTGAACAGGCCCCCGCATCAAATCGGAGAGCGAGCTGGCCCATGCAACTGTTACTATCAATTGTTGTACTGGCATCAATGGCGGGCATCACTTACTACCTGGTCAATTACGAACCGAATAAGGCTGAAGAGCTAACGGTAAATGCAACCAATCCTCCTCCCGATACCAGCACAATTGTTCCGGTCATCGATACATCATCGACACCTGTTGAACCTATTCTAGAAAAAGAACCGGAAAAAATTGCCGCTCCGGTAGTTGAGACACCCAAACCAACCCGCGCTAAACGTCCGCCCGCAAAACCTGCAAAAGATACTATTCGCAAAGAAATAAAAGATACCGTTGCAAAAAATGAGCCGCCACCCCCGCCTCCCAAAGCGCTCACAATAAAATCGGCGGAGCTGGAAAAGATGTTGTTTGATTTTTCACAGGGAAAAGGGGTGGAGTCAGATTTCGCGCCTTATCTCTGTAATAAATTAGAGACTACCGTTCGCTTTGAAAAAAAATCAATGAGCTTTCATGAAATGTGCGTCGCAATCAAAGAGGTGAAAGCGAAGAAAATAAAAAAGATCAGTGTAACTGCTGCATCGTACGAGGGAAGTTGTATCAGTAATTTAGAAGTTGATATGAAGAAGAAGTTATTTTAAATGAGTTCACAGGCGAGTCTCTCCGCGGTATCTCAGACTGCAATTGAATAAGTTGAAAGGTAATTATTCGGAGACGCGGAGGACTCGCCGTGGTTTTAGCGAGTTATTCAATCTAATACGGTGAGTCCCCCGCAACACCATGTATTTAAAAGTCATTACAATTTCAGTGCACTAGAATTGCAGGTGGGGAGACTCGCCTGAGAAGTCAGCTTTCTTCAATAATTTCAAACGGAACTTTAAGGTTTTTGCTAAGCTGGGCAATATCCATATCAATACATAATAGATCTTTTTTCTCCAGTTTGCGTGGAATAAATACAATATCTGCCTTAGCGAATTTTGCCATGAGTTCAGGCATTGGGGGATCAATTAGTAGTGATGTTTTTAATGTGATACGTTCATCGGCCGCTTCCCGCTCGAGCATGCGCATATGATTCCGTATATTCTGTTCATCTTCATTTTCCGCATCTTTATTTGTATATAAATTTTCCGCTGCGTCGATGTCGCTTGGAAAACCATAGCCTTCCTCCTCCTCATTTTTAGCCTGCAGGAAAATGGCATCAATGGTTCCGCCGGATTGTCGGGCCCAGGCAAAAGCACGGCTCACCGCCGTAAACGAAAAATAAATTCCGTTGAATAAGAGGATGGCTTGTGGCATGGGGTTTTGTTTGATTAAAGTTCCTTTATTTAAAGACAGGCAACGGTTGTTTACAATTTGATAACATGATTTGAGCTCTAAGAAATAATTTTTTGCCGGGAAGGCGGGAAGACGTTCTTAAATTATTTTTTTAATTCCCGTCTTCCCGACTTACCGGCAAGAGAAAAATTGAAAGTAGACTACGGTGGTTTTCTCGGAGTGCATCAATACGGAGAGCTAAACCACCGTAGTCTTTTAGGAGTCAATTTCCAAAATAACCCTTTCCATGCGACATTAATCCCGCCAGCAATGGAATTATCGCCAGTATTATCAGTTCCATTCGTAACAGTAAGAAAATTGAAGATGGAATGATGATTGTTTCATCCGGGTTTCCTTTTCGTTGTTTAAGAAAGAATACGGTAGGTTTGATTGATAAAATTCCAATGGTAAGAAATAAGAATATTTTAGTAAGAAAGATCCAGTTATTGCTATAATAGATGGTTGGTTTGGCAAGTCCGCCAAACCATAATGTAAAACCCGCCGTCAGGAGCGTAAGCGCCGCTATACCATATAACCCGTCAATTTTTGACAACCGGGCTATTTCTGATCTTTTCATTTCTTTCTTCAGCAATACAAATTCACAAGCGAGGGTAGCAACAATGGTAAAGATGCTGATGAAATGAAGATAGCGGAGCAGGATTTCAAAAGTCATAATCAATTAACGTTTAAGAATTTGATCCTAAAGTTAAGAAGACTACGGTGGTTTTTCCGTAGTGATTGAAAGAAGAGAGTTAAACCACCGTAGTCTGTAAATCAATACGCGGTAACTGTTTTCGTAATTACATTATACCCAAATTCTTTATTATTTTCCCAATCTTTGAACCCATAATTTTCAAACATTACCGAAAAACTTTCTATTAATGGACTATTACTCCCTCCGGTACCACTTACCTGATAAGATTCAAAAATGATGTTTTGGAGCCTGTAAGATATAAAAGGGGACATTTGGCCCGTGGCATAAAATTTGATTTCGATAGATGGAAATTTTGTACCAACTATGGTGTACAAATTCAGGCTGTTGGAATTAATGTCCATTACTTTCATAAAATTAAAACTTGAAAGGCTTGGATTGCCAGGAGTAATACCGCCCCCACCAATAGTGACAGGATTAGATGCACCCTGCGAAAAGGAAAGAATCTCTAGTTCGGTACAGCTCCATCCTGGACCGCATATCGTATAGGTAATTCTATCTGTACCTGGTCCATTTACGCCACCCGGTAATCTTCCTCCCAGTGAAACCCACTGCTGGCCATTATGATAATAGGGGGTTTTCGTATTCCGGTTGTAGATAATCATGCCTTCCAATGGATTGGGTACCGTGCCGGTATCAACAATCCGGGGTATCAATACACCTTTATTGGCACTGAAAATATCGAGGATTGCATTGGTGTTAGGGGTGGTGGTGCCAATGCCAACGGTTTGCGCGTTTGCACCGGCAATTGATGCCAAGCTAATAAGGAGACAAAAAAGCTTTTTCATTTTTTTGAGTTTTGGTTTAAGTGCGGGGTAAAATGGTTGGGATAGTTGCTAAATATAAGATTATCGGTGCAGCAACTGATCAAAACTACTGTAGGTGAAAGTTTTATTGATAATTGTCATATACGATCAAAGACTACGGTGGTTTTTGCGGAGTGCGTCTATAAGGAGATTTAAACCACCGTAGTCTTGTATGGGCTCAATCTTAAAACTTTCATAGCAAGCACCACCACCCAAAGCAGGAAAACACCGATCAGGATTCGTTCCCAAACGCCAAGCCACGGAGTAAGCAGGTTTTGCTCGAGACGGGGAGCATCTATAGAAGTGAGGTAACCAAAAAAGCTTAGAATAATAATTGTTGTAATAGAATAGAACCGAAATTTTTTGTCAAGTGCTGCTGCTCCAAAACCAATCGCCCCTATCATCATCGCCACACTAAACATCGAATAAACGATATGTAGGGTATCGCTGATAGTTCCACCACCTGCTGCCAGCACCTCGCGCTGGTGCATAGGTGCAAATGCCCAACCGATACCGACAGCTCCGTATAAAAATAAAAGTATTCCGGTAATACGTAAGGGTCGGTTCTTATCAGCAGATTGCCACACGCCCCATCCAAAGGCAGCTACCAGCAACGTGTATAAAAAGCCTGGTATTACCCAAAGCATGCGGGTGGGGGCATCAATTGCAGATAACTCGCTGACCGTTTGAGATACGGAACTATATCCCTCATACCACATTGGAATAAAGATGTTCATTGCTATATACAATACCGACGATAAGATGCCACAGTAGAGCAATAATTTTCGGGGCATATTTGTAAGGATTGATGGTTCAATTCAAATAAGCAAGAATTACGAACAATAGCCATGACGGGCGTCATCGTTGGATATGATTTATCTGATTTGAATAATGAAGAACCCGGCAGGGTTCACGAAGACTACGGTGGTTTTCGCGGGGTGCATCAATGCGGAGAGTTAAATCACCATAGTCTTAAAGATTAAACGCCCTTCGTCAAGCTCCCTTCGTCAAGCTCAGGGGGATTTTCTCCGTG
Organism: Chitinophagaceae bacterium; assembly: GCA_965279015.1. Taxonomy (GTDB): domain Bacteria; phylum Bacteroidota; class Bacteroidia; order Chitinophagales; family Chitinophagaceae; genus Endoryza. The sequence continues at coordinate 4,469,593 of OZ257130.1, read as the reverse complement.
TTGCTGCGCGACCACTACCGCCACCGAACATCAATACACCGATGAGGAATCCCAGCCAATAAAAAAAGCCACTGTTATGCACCGCGTGGATGCCGATATCCCGATCGAAAAGTTTACCAATGATGGAGAAGATAAGAATAAAGCCATGCCAGAGCCCATAAAGGAAACCATATTCCTTTTCGGTAGTTCCCTGCGGTGCGCAGGAGATAATGGTAAACATCAGCAATACCATTAAAAGTAGAATCGTTGGTTTATTGGTATTCATTTTTAAAAGTTATAATGATTGTGGAGTTGTTTAACTTGTCGCGGTTCGGGTACAGGTTTCACCAGTAGAAAGAAGTAGATTGAAGGTAGTGAAATAAAGTTAGCCAATGATTACACAGATTTCTTTTTGATGTCATGGAATCCTGTTTTAGAGACTACAGGGGTTTTCGCGGAGTGCATCAATGCGGATGGCAGAGGATATGAAATCACTAAGGGTTCAATCAAACGTTTTGTACAAGTAAATACAAACCTAAGCAAACCAGGAATAAACCAAATATCCAAAGAAATGGGTTGCCATAATTTCGAACTGGTGGCCGCAACGGAGCTTTTTTCATTTCATTTTTGAAAGACTTCTTTTTAAAAGAAAATAGTAAGCATACTAGCCCAAGAAAAATGAGAATTCCAGAAAATAGGTTTATAAAAACTGTCTTGCCCAAGATGGATGTAAGTTATATTGTAAATTGATATGATTTTCCTTTCGCAACGGATCTCAGTTGTTGTAACTTCTTCAAAATAGAATACATTCATTATTTTAAATGATGAACCAAAACGCATAAATACTAAAACCTAACTATATGAAAAGTTTATTCAGTATTGGTTTGACGCTTTTGCTAATATATCCAGCACTGGCACAAACGGTAGGCATTGGTACAACGAACCCGAATGCTTCTGCCCAATTGGAGATCAACTCAAGTTCCAAAGGATTTTTACCGCCCCGTATAACAAGTATTCAAAGGGACGGCATCGTAAGCCCGGCTGCGGGATTAATGATCTGGTGCAGCAACTGTGGCTTAACCGGTGAAATGCAGGTATTCAATGGAAACAATTGGACCAATATGATCGGAGGAAATAAAAGCGCTGCGGAAGCCCCAATCTGTTCCCAGCGATGGTTAGTGCAAAACCTGGATGTAGCCAATTATCGCAATGGTGACCCGATACCCAAAGTAACCGACAATACAACATGGTCCTCGTTAAGCACTGGCGCCTATTGTTATTATAATAATGATTCTGCCACCTACGCCGCTATTTATGGTAAGTTATACAATTGGTATGCCGTTACCGATCCGAGAGGTCTTGCCCCTGCAGGATTTCATGTACCCAGTGATGCGGAATGGACCACCCTGCAGGATTGTTTGGGTGGTTCGAATGCAGCAGGCGGCCCGTTGAAAGATACCGGCACTGTGTATTGGTTGAGTCCGAATGCCGGAGCAACCAATAGCAGCGGTTTCACTGCGCGACCTGGAGGTGCCCGCGAGTTTGACGGTTCTTTTTCTTCAATTACTAATTACGGATTTTGGTGGAGTACAACAGCAAGTGGCGGAGTAGATGCCTGGATGCGCCGCCTGGGTTGGGCCACTACCCTTGTTTTTATTGAAGGAAGAAACAGAAGAACCGGGCTCTCGGTGAGGGTACTGAGAGATTGATGATTAACGCGGGGATAGTAGTTTTAAAATTTTTTTACTGTTTAATCAGATCCTGAGGATCGGATATGTGCTGGCACAAATGAGTTTGCTTACAATATTTAATTTTAATAACCGATGGTATATGCAAACCAACTTGTGCCAGACAAGGAGCGTGGACATAATCTATTTTATTTGAACTTTAAAATCATACCTGCAATGGCCCGTTTTTACAGCAGATACAACCTGTGTTGTTTTGCCATCATCTATTTGAAAAACCATTGATCCGTTTTCTGAATCGTCATCACATGTGTGAAGGCAACTGTAGCTGAACACGTGCAAACCATGTTGCAGGTCCTGGTATGTCCATTCTGTGCTTGATCCGGTGAACCGGAAGCTACCCTTTTCGATATTGTCCAGTGATATATTAAAACAAGGATCAGCAAATCCGTCCACGTTCACCAGCTTTATTTTCACATGTGTACTTTCAACCGTTACCAATTTTGCATCTTTATAATCTCCGTGTATATGATTGTGGCCCGACAGGATTTCTTTTTTACTACAGGCAGTAAGCAGTAATACAGTTAACAATATCGTTCCGGAGAATTTTACTTTTTTCATAAAAAAAGTTTTTTTGGTGAGTGATAGATCAAAACTAGATCGCCATTCCCCTCCCAAATTTCATTTTCGACGTTCAAAGGTGGTGCTGGTATCATTCAACTATTTTTCGGCTACCAACACGGTTGGTCGACGGAATCCTGCTGTTTGTTTGCGATTGCCTCAAAAATGCTTCGAGTAAAGCCAGTGATAATTACCTTTATTATGCAATAAAATGTAATGAGCAAGGTTGATTTAATATTCTCCAATAAGCCACTTCACCACACGGTCAGGCACCTGCTGTTTTGGATTGTATGCGGCAGTTTTTATTATATGCAAAGCATTTATATCGAACAATTAACAGATTTTTTGATGGCAGATATGCATCACAATGCATTCTTGAGTACATACTGCTTTATGCCGGTTTGTGTAATTTCTGTTTACGTCTCCTTATATTTCATATTTCCTTTCTATTTACAAAAGAAGAAATATACGAAGGGCATTGTGGCATTTATTATCCTTTTCCTTATTGATGTTTTCGTGAATTATTTTTTTAGTTCAATTTATCATCAGCGGTACATCGTGGACCTTAGGAGGAATGATTTTTTTCAGATCCTTAGTTTAGGGTATCTTAATTCAGTTTGGGCTATGATTATAAGCGGGCTCGCATTAGGAATTAAACTCACCATCAATTGGCACCTGCAACAAAAGGAAAACCTGGAAATAGCTAAGAGTAAAGAAGTAGAGCTACAACAAACGAAAGCAGGGCTGCGGCCGGAATTCTTACTGGAGTCATTAAAGACTATTCACAAGCAAATCAACGCTCACTCGGATAATGCTCCGTTGATGGTGCTTAAGCTGGCCGATTTGTTGAGATTCATGCTATATAGAAAAAAAAAGGAATTTGTTCCCATCGACAAGGAACTATCAGCGATGGAAAACCTGATTTTCATAATGAAAAAGAATGCGGAAAGCGGTGCTGAAATCGAAATACATTGCACCGTAAACAGCGATGAAATATTTATCGCACCAATGGCTGTCCTATCGTTACTTTATGAAACACTCACGATGTTGAATCAATCTGGTCCGAATAGTTACCTGGTTACAGTAAGGGTAAGCAGTTTCCTGGAGCGACTTATTGTGAATTGCGCTTTCCACCAATTAGTTGAAGTCTCTTTGAAGCCAATGAACTGGTCGCTTATCATTGAAAATACTCGTGGAAAATTGGACCAATACTATAGCGAAGGTAATTATCTGATCCAAATGGCGGACACTATGCACGAAACCATCATTGTATTAAACCTGCCGTTGATAAGTGACAAGATCGCCACCATTGATATTTCAAATCAGAAATTTAAAGAATCCGTTTATGGGCCTGAATAAATTCATATTTTCCAAGACCTCGCCATCCAGGTATTACCGGCATATTGTGTTTTGGTTAGCGATGTACCTATCGTTTTTCTTGTTTGATCTATTCACGTTTATGAGCTATAATGGATTTAATTTCAGCGAAAATTTCGATATCATCCGTAGATATCAGTCCGCAGCGATCATGAGTCTGGTGCTTGACATGCTGTTTACTTATATTATCGTTTACTGGGTTGTGGCAGAATATCTTGCAAAAAGAAAATTTGGTAGGTTTATGTTCCGGCTGGTTATTGTTACAAGCATTGCTTTTTTCATTAAATGGCGCGTTTATCACTGGCAATTTGAATTATTATTTCCAGGCCAACCAAAAATATTCATAAATATGCTATGGACCCATACTATAGGTTTCATAGCCGGTGGCCCCATTTGCAGGACTTTTCTCTTCTTAGTCGGTAAAATGCTGAAGAATTATTATGAGAAGTTGGAAGAGAAAATAGTTCTTATAAAGGAGAAGACGACGGCAGAGATGCAATTTCTAAAGGCACAGGTACATCCGCACTTTCTTTTTAATACGCTTAATAATATATATTCTTTGACATTGAATAAATCACCTTTTGCGGGCGACCTTGTGCTGAGACTTTCAGAAACTGTAAAGTATATGATTCATGATTGCGAAGCACGGTTGGTTCCTCTGGAAAAGGAATTAGACATGATCAGGGATTATATTGGTATTGAAAAAGTACGTTATGGTAGCAGGCTAAACCTAAAGATGAGTGTAGAAGGTGATAGCAAAAATAAATTCATTGTGCCCCTTTTAATAATACCGTTTGTGGAGAATAGTTTTAAACATGGTACCAGTAAGATGCTTCGTGATCCATGGATACAGTTAGCGATTATTATTGAAAAGAACCATTGTGTGATTAAACTAAAAAATAGTAAACCATCCAATGCAGATATCGGAAATGGTAGTGACGGTATCGGGTTACAGAATGTTCAAAAACGCCTTCAATTAGCCTATCCATCCCAGCATCAATTATTTATTGATAATACAGGCGAAATGTTCTCTGTAAAAATACAGGTGCCCTTACATGCGACAAATTGATACCCTGGAAGAACTAGATTTGTAAAGAAGTCGTTCAAAAGAAAGGTAATCAAGTCTATGCCAGATAACAAGAAAATAACTTGTTTGGCGGTGGATGATGAACCGCTCGCGCTGGATGTATTAATAAAATACATTGCGCTTGTTCCTACACTGGAATTAGCCGGCACCTGTAATAATGCCATTGACGCACTTAGTATCCTTCAGCAAAAAGAAATAGACCTTTTGTTTTTAGATATACAGATGCCACAATTATCGGGTACCGATCTGATTCGTACACTAAATAACCCCCCAAAAGTTATTTTTACAACGGCCCATAGCGAATTTGCGGTTGAAGGATTTGAACTGGATGCGACTGATTTTTTGCTGAAGCCGGTTTCTTTTGAACGGTTTTTAAAGGGAGTCAATAAAGTCATTAAACGGGAGCTGAATACAATCGCAGGTGAAAAGTCATCGGTCCAAATTGGAAATGGGTTCCTTTATTTTCGTTCTGATAGGAAAATGATTAAGGTTTTTGTGGATGATATTCTTTATATAGAGAGTCTGAAGGATTATATTAAGATATTCCGGGAAAATGAAAAACCGCTGATGGTGAAGCAATCCATTAGCAGCCTGGAATTAAAATTACCACAAGATTTATTTCTACGGGTGCACCGCTCTTTTATTGTGGCCATTAATAAGATCGCAGCATTTACTAATCAGGATATAGAAATTGGCAAAACAGAAATACCAATCGGGCGGGTATATAGTTTACAGGTTACAAAAATAATGGCAAGGAATAAGTGATGTTAGTGAATTGGGTTTTTGCCGTCGATTTATTTCAGTAAGGGTATCTCTTTCCTCTGTTGGCTCTGATTGTGTTTACTTGCAATATTTAATTTTAATGGCCGATGGAATATGCAAACCAACTTACCGCTTGAGGCGGGACAAGTAGTGCAAGGCCAATTCAGGTTCTGACGATTGGCTTTAGATTCTAATCGTTCGGCACAAGTTGCCAACTATGAGCTATCTGTTATATGAATCGGACTTTAGTAAAGTTGGATGACAGTACCTTGCACCAGCGGGGGAGGGGAATATATAACTAACGCTATATAAATTCAATTGAACAAAAATAACCCCACCTCACGGCAGGGTCTATCCCAAATAATTTGACTAAGATCAAAGAAGTTATTAGCGACTAAATCGCAGGTAATATGGCAATACATTCCCATTCGCCTGGTGCGTATAACCTGCGGCTACCCATTGACTTAGGTCGGAGCCGGATCGGCGGGCCGTGTGATAATGACCGTAATTGCTTCGGCTCAGATCGCTGAGACGGGGATAATAGATTACAAAATCGCCCCATACCCCGGCGCCACTGCTGGCATTAAAGGTTCCTCCGCCGAAGGCAACGATCATTCCCAACTCTCCCTGTCGGTTGGTTTCAAAATACGGATAGGCAAATGCGAAATCGGGGTTCCAGACCTGGAACTGGTTGGCGAGGGTCCAACTGCTGGTATTTATCTCGGCAATCTGTATATGAGTTTGCGGGAAACCGCCACCGTTAGAAGCGTTCCAGGCAAAATAAGCGCTGTTGCCTCTCACTGCCGCAGCGCGGACGTACGTTTTCCAGGAAGCATCCGATAACCAATCGGTACCATTGGCTGCGGTAGACGACATGGTTCCATTGGGCCAGGAGTTGATATCAACATTGCGCCAACTATAAAAACCATCGGCATCCATCATACTATATACCAATAGAGTGCTATTGTCGGTATGTCCGGCCCAATAAACTCCATTGGTTCCGTTCTGTGTTACATGACTCCAAAACGCATTGGTACTTCCGGTGAATTGAAAATTAACCGTACCTCTTGCCACCAGTTCCTTAAACGGAACGCGGATAACATAACGGTTGGCTCCACCGCCAACACTGCTGGTCCAGTATAAAAAAGTATTGCCCCAACTCATATCATTATAATCCAATGCGCCGCTGGCAGCGAATACATTATTGGTAAAATCCCAATAGGTCCAGGCGGTGCCATTACTGCTACGCACCCCTTCGGTATTTTGTATAGCTACGCGGATGGCATTGGTGCCTCCGGAAGAACCATACTGCAATAGCCAAACGAATAAATCATATTCGGGAACATATACCAATACCTGGTCGCAGCAGAACCCACCATAATCTTCCGGAAAAATGGTAGTGGGATTAACCGTCGTAAAACTCGCGCCGCCATCTTCCGACAACGACATCCAGAAATTTCCGGTGGTCATAATCGTTTGTCCGTTCTCTGCCACGCTTGGTTCGGGGTTGGTATTATGAGCGCTTGCCGTGGCACCGTCGAGGTTGGTAAGTGTCCTGAAAAATAGGGGAGCTTGTGAATCACCGCTTCCTTCTGGTCCGGGTTTGAGTTCTCGTATTTTGTACTCTTTACTAATCGGTTTCATATCTCCTCTTTTTTTTCCGGTCGGTACTAATACCGGCGTATCTTTTTCATTGAGCGGACGATTAAGATCCGGTTTTACTGCCGGGTATTTTCCGTCCCTCACTTGTTTAGGTTCTATTTGTACTCTTTTGAGTTCAACGGTGTCCCCGTTTTTTGGTTCCGGGGGTCTTGATTTTGGTTTGCATTTAGTCAATAGTACGACCACGAAAAAAAGAATGAAACCAAATAGAAGGATGGTTTTTGGTGTTAGTTTTTTCATACATAGAAATTTGAAGTAAGTATTGATACACTTATTGATACACTATATAGATAGACGAAATAAAGCTCTCTATTGGCAACAGATTTTCCGTGCTAACAAATCAAAGCTGATTGCATGAGCGATACGAAGCTTATTGATTCATATGGTATCGACTGATCGAAAGAATACGGGTAGGTTAATTTCTATCGGAGAGAGGGGGTGGGGGTTGTTCAGAATAAAGGTACATCAGTCTTTTAGAATAATAAATGCCACTTTGTGGTAATGGTTGTACTGCTCCATCCCCTCCAGTTGGCGGGGAAATGGTAATACGCTATGTAATTTTATAATGAACTAGTTTGAAAATGATTGCAGATACAATTGGTTTGCATTGGTGCGAGTCCCTCGCCCCCATCCCCTAAAGGGGAGCTGGCAAGAGCATAAGTAATGGTATCACTCTGAAACTCTGAAATTGTAGGGTGTAAAATTTAATTGCGCTGCTGCCAACCCCCCTTTAGGGGATGGGGGCGAGGGACTGACATGAGAAAACTCGACAAATATCTTACGCAAACCCGCTCGCAGCTTCTTCTCTTACATCGTAATAACCACCTTCCCTTTCTGCTCAGACTTACTATAAACTCTAAATGCTTCCGCAAAATCATCTAGCTTATAAGGTCCATCAATCACTGGTTTCATTTTGCCGGTTTCGAAAAGTTCATTCATGTAAAGCAAATCCTTGTTCTGCTTTAAGGGAACAATGATTATTTTCTTTTTATGAAGCATTGAAATCAATGGTCCCACTAATAACGCCTGGAGAAGGAGGGAATTGAAGCCGCCTACTGTTACGTATTTTCCATGAGGAGCTAGTGCATGGGTATATTTGAATATGGAACGATTTGTTTTAACATCCAGTATCAGGTCGTACAATTTTCCGCTCTTCGTAAAATCTTCTTTTTTATAATCAATTACATGATCAAAGCCAATTGAGCGAAGCATATCCAATTTAATGCCGCTGTCCACTGCTGTTGATTCAACTCCATATTGTTTGGCAATCTGTATTCCAAAAGTTCCAACGCCGCCGCCTGCGCCATTGATTAATAACTTTTGTCCGGGTTGAATTTTTCCTTTATCTATCAAACCTTGTACAGCCAGCATCGCCGCTTGAGGTATGGAAGCTGCATCCACAAAACTCATAGCAGGGGGTTTGATTGCTAGATATTTTTCCGGGGCACATACATATTCAGCAAACCCACCCCAGCTCCCGCTTAAATCCCCATACACATTATCTCCAATTTTGAATTTGGTTATATTTTTACCAACTGCTTCAATTCTTCCGGCAATATCGGAGCCGATAATTTTCCGCTTCGGTTTGAAAAGGCCGTTAATGATTCGATTTATGAAGTCACCTTTCAACAGACCCATATCCCAATCATTTATCGAAGCGGCATAAACTTTAATCAATACTTCATTTTCATTGGGAGAAGGTTTATCTATTTCTTTGAGCTGAAGCACTTCGGGCCCACCGTATTTGGAATAGGTTATTGCTTTCATTTTTACTTCACTTCTGTTATCCGCAAAGCCATATAAGGCTTTAAAGGAAGTCTTATTTTTTTAAGTTCTTTATCAAGTAGCCGGTAGTCGTTTTCTTTTGCTGTTTCAAATTGAATAGGATATTCTTGTATAGTCATTTCCCAGGTATCAATTATTTCCACTTTGAATTTTATTCCGGCGATTAATTTCTTATAAGCTCCATTTTTTGCGGGAAGATTAAAAAGCCAACTATCGTTTACTTGTTTTCCAAAGTAGAGTAAATAATATCCGTCGCCGGCGGTAGCGGTTATATTATCTCTGCCGATGTCGGAAAGACTAAGCGGGCTTGGACAGGCTTCAACAATTTTTCTTAAAAATGCAATCCGCTTCCAACTGGTTCCTCTGAATCTCCCGCCTTTTGCCCAAAAAATGGTGTCTGTATTATCAGTAACAATATAACATTCACCATGAGTAACATAAGTTCCACCCATTACACCGTTCCAAACTAAATAAGTCATTTCTTCCGGACTATACCGTCCCCAGCGGTTTTTTAAATTTCCTTCATAACCCGCCTCATCATTGATAACTGGTTTTTGATAGATATTCCTGAGGATAGCGGCTGCACTGGGACTTTGAACCGGGGTTTCATCCTGAATACTTACATGACTGAATACTGGTTTCCAATAATCATAGTAAGTAGCGGAAGATCCGTGTATGGAACAAAGATGTTTATAGGGATCATTTTTGGCAATGGTTTGGGCATACGAATCCCAATCAGTTTTAGTTTTGCTTTTCACATAATCCCACTCATTGGCCAGCGACCACCAGATATTTCTATAGGAAGATAATCTTGCCAATACATAATTGAGATAACGAATGTTTACATCATTAGGCATCACATCAAAACCCCAATGTCCTTTGTCGTAGGGATGAAAAAGAATTAAATCGGCTTCAATCCCCAATAGATTTAAATCATCAATCCTCTTTTCAAGATGTTGGAAAAAAGCGGGGTTAAACTTTTCAAAGTTCCATACTTTAACGTCAGCTCCACTGGAGTCTTTTCTTGTTTCTTTTATTTCAAATGGATAAAATTCAGGTTCCTCTTTTACCAACTCGTAATATTTAGGAAGAACGCACATGCGTAACTTATTAAAACCAGCTTTATTTAAGGCATTCAGTGTTTCTTCTTCTACTCCTTTTCCCATATGCGACCAGGCATAAGCGGTTGTTCCAAACGGGAAATAGTTCTTTCCATTGGCATATTTGAAGTTATACATCTCGCTTACGCGAACCATACCAAAATTGTTGTTGCCGGCTTTTACGCAATTAAAGGATCCTTTTTTATTATGGAGATCCGGAATATTGCTGGATGTTTTATACTGCCATTGGCCAATGGAGCTTGGCATAAATCGAATTTTGAAAACATTGTTTCCATCATAGAAGCCCGATACAGTATAAGTAGTATCGCTATTTGAAAATTCGGCGGTTAAGTTAACTTCCGTAAAACCATTTTTTTTAGACTGGCTTTTAAGGGTTAATTCAAATCGACTCCATTGCTCAATTTCCTGACTATATAGGGAGCTTAAATTAATTAGTGCGATAAGTAGTAATAGTAGTTTGTTATATTTCATTTTTGTGTTGATGTTGTAAATCAAATTCTTTCACCACTCGAGGCAAACAAGAATCTCATTGCCATCCGGATCCTCAATTACAAGCACATCGTATCCCCACCACGATTTCTTTGCAGGAACGGAACGCTCATCGATTTCCTTCATCAATTGATCGACACCCTCACGCGTTAACTCAAGAAAAAGGCGACCCTTATCTTTTCTTTTGTCATCTTCACAAAGGATAATCTCGCCACCCCCGCGATCCACCTGACACACTTTTCCTTCGGGCGATTGCCATTTCATTACGAAGCCGAGCTTGTCGATGTAGAAGCTGCGGGAGCGTTGGATATCTGAAACGAAAAACACGGGTCGCATATACCACATGTGGGAGATTGCATCTTTGATTGGCTGTTCCATCATATTGATAGTATTATTAGATTAATCTTCATATATAATGGTCGACATCAGCCTGGTTTTCGAAATTAATTACGTAGTTATTGACATGACTTCAACTTCATTTGGCACTTCAGCCGGAAAATAAATATCAAAACAGGCACCTTTGCCCGGCTCGGCCGTCGCCGTAATGAGACCGTTGAGATTCTCAACAATCTTTTTAACGATGGCCATTCACATACCATCATTTATAGTAAAGAGGTTTACGGAAACAGGCAGGTTCTCAAGGGAATATTTAATAAATAAGCAATCGTCGGAATCGTCATAGGCAACGGAAAGCTTATGCACAATTGCATCTATGTACTCAAATTAAGAAAAATCTGTTTGAATCGCCTTCTTATTGCCAGTTGACGGGAGCTGACAAAAATCCTATGAAAATTACCGACTTGACGACTTTAAAGATTTAAGTTATATTTTCAACTTGCTGTATTGCCAGGCCCTAGCCCCCATCCCCTAAAGGGGGGCTGGCAAGATGTCGAGAAATCTTTTCTCTCTATAATTTAATGCAGTTGAAATTAGTTACGCAGTTGCCAACTCCCCTTTAGGGGATGGGGGCTAGGGACGGGCCCAATAAAAAACTTACAATAAAATACCACGACGGCACGAAATTCTCCTTCGTGCCGTCGTGGCAATATTATCCAGAAACAGAACTATCAAAACGCCTTCTTCCCATCTCCCGTACCCACCTTATTCTTATCCGCATTCTTTACATACTTATCCAGCCACTGATTTTGTTCCCATAGCATATGCAGAATATTTTCCTTTGCTGCATAGCCGTGCGATTCATACGGTAAGAAGATGAGCCGAACCGTACCACCATGACCCTTGATCGCATTATACATGCGCTCACTTTGAATAGGGAAGGTGCCGGAATTATTATCCATTTCTCCATGGATCATCAGCATCGGAGTTTTTATCTGGTTGGCAAAACTGAATGGACTCATATTAAAATATACATCCGGCGCTTGCCAGTAAGTGCGTTCTTCGGCCTGGAAACCGAACGGAGTAAGCGTACGATTGTATGCACCGCTTCGGGCAATACCTGCTTTAAAAAGTTTTGTATGCGCAAGAAGATTAGCTGTCATGAATGCACCATAACTATGTCCGCCTACTGCCACCCGATTGCTATCACCCACCCCCATTTTAGCGAGTGCCTGAATGGCCGCATGCGCATTGAGATAAAGTTGAGGAATGAATTTATCATTTGGTTCTTTATCTCCTTCACCCACAATGGGCATTTCCGCATTGTCGAGAACGGCGTATCCCTGCGTGATCCAGAAAATAGGTGATCCGTAATTGATACGCGTAAATGTATATTTTGATCCGCGGACCTGCGCAGCATCAGCTGCTGATTTATATTCGCGGGGATAGGCCCACATTACTACCGGTAAAGGACCGTCTTTTTCTTTATTATATCCTTTGGGTAAATATAAATCACCAGTAAGGTTGATGCCATCATCTCTTTTATACGAAATCTTTTGTTTCACTACTCCATCCATCTGGGGATATGGATTTTTGAAATCGGTAATGGCAATGGGAGCGATCTTCTTTTTTAAATTCCTTATATAATAGTTCGGTACTTCGGTCGGACTTTCTTTCGAAGTAAGGAAAACAAGGTTCTCCGCGTCAAATACATCAATCACTGATTCGTAATAAGGAGCGACACAACGCCAGAGTTCGGTTCCTTTTTTTGTTTTGAGATCGAAGCTCTGAATAAATGGCATATCACCATCGGGAGAAGAACCCTGTGAACGCAATAAGAGATTACCATTTTTGAATTGCAGTATTACATCACGACCATAATTGTTTTTTGCAAACATGGGCGTGCCGATATCGCTATAGGCATCGTTGGTACTGCGTTCGTACACCAGGTCCATGGAACCGCTGGATGGATTGTATGCATACATCTGCATTTTGCGGTCGAAGGTCATGCTTTGATAAACTAATGCGAGATTGCTATTGCCCCACATGATATTCCGCAAGCGACGTTGTGTACGGAACAATTCTTTCTTGCGATCCATCAGCTTATCGAGGTTCTCCGAATTGGAAGAAGTAGTCATTTTTTTATAATCGGGAAGTGTGATCGCATACAATGCGTCGCGAAACTCCGATTTACTTCTTCCCAATCCTTTATCGAGCGCTTGAACATATGTAATGGTAGCAGGCTCATCATCTCTCCAATCAAAATTCCGGGGAAAAGTTTCCACATCGTCGAAACCAATCGGTTGACCTTCCTGTGATGGATTCTTTACTAATTCACTATACACGGTACCGCTGATATCTATTACAGCTACCGTATGTGGAAATCCATTTATAGGGAAGAGATAAGAGAAAGGCTTGTTAACAATTCTAAGCAGCAAATAATTTTTATCTGGCGATGCATTGACCGAAGAATAGATTGCCGGTTGACGAATGGCTCTTTCTGTTCCGTTTTCATGAATCACTAGTTGCGAAGTAGCCATATAATCGAAGAGGTCTTCATCATAGGCGTTTTTGATAAGGTCCTGGTAAGTTCTGCTTGCTGCGGCCTTACCCAGATTTTCCTGCACCACCGGTCCCTTAGGAGCCGCGGGTGGGGGAGGATAAGAACGGTAATTAGCCGGAACTGTTTTATAAATCAGTTTATTGTTTCCCGCCCAGGTATAAGCGCCACCACTAACTGTATTGAGTGCGGCACTGTTTATTTTCTTCGCGGTTTTGGTTGCAATATCCACCACATATAAATCGATCCGGTCGATACTGGTATTGGTAAACGCGAATTTGGTTTCGTCGGGGCTCCATTGAATAGAACCAGCTTTCATATTAGCTGGAAGACTATTGATCGAAAACGTTTCATTGGTTTTTATATTCTTCAGTTGAAAGTTCACGGAATAGCCGCTGCGGCTCGGACCAAAATTTTTTGGATTGAGCCGGAGACCCGCAATTCGTAGTTCGGGTTGTGCAAGGTCCTCAATGGTTGCGAAACTGCTTCGTTCAATAAGCAACATCCATTCTCCTTTGCTATTGATACTTACGCCCGGGGTGGGTTTGGCCATTACCAGGTCGAGTATGTCTTTAGGAGGAGATTGGTAGTTGAAGTCGTCTTGTGCGAAAGCAGTTAGCGACAGAAAGAAGTAAAGAAGCAGACAAGTAAAGAATGATAGGAATTTTCTCATGATATATAGCTTTTAGTTGTTTTGTTGTTAGACTCTCAAAGTAATAGTTTGCTTGCACCTCACCCCCGGCCTCCCGACTGTTCGTCGGGACAGGCTCTCTCCTGGTAGAGAGGGGTGCCCAGATACACAATCAGCATGAATATTTGAGAACTATAATACTAAACATTATAATCGCTTGTTCTAATCTTCATAGTCACTTGAACTAAACTTTAAAATCTTCAATATAAGAGTATTTCATAATTACTTTGGGTGTTATTACCCCCTCTCCTCAAGGAGAGGGTCGGGGTGAGGTCTAACTCCGAATTTCAGCAAACACTCCGAATTCAAGACTCCAGACTCCCAACTTATTTATACATTCTCACCCAATCCACCAGCATCCTTCTCGGCCAAATTTTTTCATCGATACCTTTAGATCCTCCCCAGTTACCTCCCACCGCCACATTCAAAAGTAAATGCATTTTGTTATCAAAGGGCCAGGCATCATATCCGCTATGTTCGTTTTTGAATTGAAAATAAACAATACCATCTATAGATATCTGTAGTTTTTCAGCATCCCATTCAACACCATAAATATGGAAATGTTCAAAAGCATTTTTTACAATTACGGTATCGGTGCGTTGTGTATGAATGATATGATTGTATTTCTTAGAATGAATACTCGCATGAATATAGTGTGGGTTCCAGCCAACATGCTCCATGATGTCGATTTCGCCATCGTCGGGCCAATTAAGTGGAGTGGTAGAGGCAAGCATCCAGATAGCGGGCCATGTACCGCGCCCAGATGGAATTTTTGCCCTCACCTCAAGCTTTCCATATTTCCAATCACCCTTGCCCCGCGTTACCAATCGGGTTGATGTATATTCTTTTCCTTCAAAATTTTCTTTCCGGGCTTCTATAATAAGCATCCCATTCTCTACTCGGCAGTTTTCTTTTCGCTTTTTAGTATAGTACTGAAGTTCATTATTTCCCCAGCCATCACCGCCTACATCGTAGTTCCATTTTGTTGAGTCGGGTAAACCCTTGTAGTTGAACTCATCGCTCCAAACCAGTTTATAGGTTTTGGTTTGAGCGGAAATAGAAATGTGAAAGATTAACAGTATCAGTATATATAGGGTAGCCCGTTTTCTCATGCAGGTTGATTGAAAAGGGAAGTTACTGAGATTAATAAACAAACAAGTGTTGGTTTTTACGAGCGGTGCTGTATTTTAAACCACCATGGTTTAACTCTCCATATTTTAAAGTCTTCGATGAAACCATGGTGGTTTTGGTGCTCTGCCAATAAATTTTTTGGCAGAACAAATCAGGCGGTTATCTTTGCATCGCAATGAACAAATTCACTCATACACATCATCACCATATCTTGCCAAGTCGGTAAGCCAGTGGGGTATTGTGTATTGTTACAATATTTGAGGGCTTACGGAGGTAAGCCCTTTTTCTTTTACCCTCCGTAGCCTTGGCGAAGGAGGGTTAGTACTCCGTAGCTTCAGCGAAGGAGGATTTGTCCCCCGTGACGAAAAAGTTTGTGGTTTGTCGTTTGTAGTTCTTTGGACCGTAAAGCAAGATTATTTGCAATTATTCCCTTTGGAAAACTGCTATTCATTACACACTTGCCACAGGGGAACTATAAACCACAAACTATAAACCATAAACTTTCAAAATGTCAAACTCAATAAATATGTTACCAAACGACGGAAGCCGGCTTCGGGTCGCTATCCAAAAATCAGGACGACTTTACGAAGATTCGGTACAACTCCTAAAGGAATGTGGTATTGATCTCCGTAATGTAAAAGACCGTTTACGCACTGAGAGTGATAATTTTCCATTGGAAGTTTTTTTCCTTCGAGATGATGATATTCCACAGTATGTGGAAGATGGGGTGGCCGATATCGGAATCGTAGGGGAAAATGTATTGTATGAAAAGAATAAAAAAGCCGATATCGTGGAAGAACTTGGATTTGGAAAATGCCGCTTGTCGATTGCTATTCCCCGCGGACAATATTACGACGGCGTTTCCTCTCTGCGTGGCAAACGAATAGCTACCAGTTATCCCTTTATGGTTAATAGTTATCTCAAGCAACATAATGTAGATGCCGATATTCATGAAATCAGCGGTTCGGTGGAAATTGCCCCAGGTATTGGATTGGCCGATGTAGTTGCCGACCTGGTAAGCAGTGGCTCAACTTTATTTATGAATGGCTTGAAAGAAGTGGAAACGATTATTCAATCGCAGGCCGTATTGATCCGCAATCAATCGCTCAATGCCGATCAACTAGAAATGCTGAACCGTTTATTGTTCCGCATTCGATCCGTAAAAAAAGCAAAGCGTAATAAATATGTGTTACTCAATGCACCGAATGACAAGCTCACAGAAATTATTTCATTGTTGCCAGGTATGAAAAGTCCTACCGTTTTGCCGTTGGCCGAAAGTGGTTGGAGTAGCGTTCATAGTGTATTAAATGAAGATGAATTTTGGGAGAAGATTGAGAAGTTGAAAGCAGCAGGGGCGCAGGGGATACTGGTGGTGCCGATTGAGAAGATGGTTATGTGAGAACGCGAATAAAGACGCGAATGAAGAACGCGAATTAACGCGAATTAACACGAATGAAAACGAATGGGTACGAATAGCGAATAGCGAATAGCGAATAGCGAATAGCGAATAGCGAATAGCGAATAGCGGGAGAAATTTGGATTTGCAATTTAGATATTATGCCCCGTAGGGGCTACCTGTTTGTAGAAAAAAATAAGAGATTGAGACATGCCCCGTAGGGGCTACCCTCGAAATAAGGATTATATGAAAATTTATAAAAACCTTGATAAAAAGGAGTGGAAAGAAATCCTTCGCCGCCCGGTGATGGATAATGCATCGCTTGAGAAATCGGTGAGTAAGATATTGAAGAATGTAAAGAAGAAAGGGGATAGGGCTGTTAAAAAATACAGCAAAGAATTTGATGGCGTATCCTTGCGCAAACTTCAGGTTAGTGATAAAGAAATAAAAGAAGCCGAGCAATTATTGAGTGATGAATTAAAACAAGCGATTCAACAAGCCGCAACTAATATCCGCCTCTTTCACGAGAAACAAATTACTGCTGTTGAAATCATTGAAACCATGCCCGGTGTTCAATGTTGGCGCAAAAGTATCGGCATTGAAAAAGTGGGATTGTATATACCAGGCGGAACGGCACCGTTGTTTTCAACAATACTAATGCTTGGCATTCCCGCAATGATTGCGCAATGCAATGAAGTAATATTATGTACGCCCCCCTCTCCTCAAGGAGAGGGTCGGGGTGAGGTCCACCCTGCAATACTATATACCGCTAACCTAATCGGCATCTCCAAAATTTTCAAAGCCGGCGGTGTTCAAGCCATCGCGGCAATGGCATACGGAACCGAATCCATTCCGCAGGTTTATAAAATATTCGGTCCGGGTAACCAATATGTAACCTGTGCCAAACAATTAGTGCAAAAAGATGGAATCGCTATTGATATGCCGGCAGGTCCGAGTGAAGTGGCGGTGTATGCGGATGAAAGCGCTGTTCCTTCATTCGTAGCCGCAGATTTGCTAAGTCAGGCCGAACATGGTGCCGATAGCCAGGTGGTGCTAATCGGAAGTTCGGAGTCAGTAGTCGGGAGCGTGATTGATGAATTAGCTGTACAATTAAATTTATTACCCCGGAAAGAATTTGCGGAAAAAGCATTGAAGAATAGTAAGGCAATCGTAATAAAAAATGAAGCGGAAGCAATTGAGTTGTTAAATGAATACGCGGCCGAACATTTAATTCTAAGTTGTGCCAATGCGGATGCGGTCGCTGAAAAAATAATAAATGCTGGTTCTATCTTTCTTGGTAATTATTCACCGGAAAGCGTAGGCGATTACGCCAGCGGTACAAATCACACGTTACCGACGAATGGTTATGCAAAGGCATACAGTGGTGTGAGCGTTGAAAGTTTTGTAAAGAAGATCACTTATCAAAAACTGAGTGAAGAAGGATTGAAGAATATTTCGGCGACTGTGATTTCGATGGCAGAAGCAGAGGGATTAGAAGCGCATGCCGAGGCTGTGAGAGTTCGGAGAAATGTAAAATCTAAAATGTAAAATATAGAATGTAAAACGAAAGGAGTAAAGAAATAAAGAAGTAGAGAAGTAAAGAATATATGAAGGTTGAGGGGTTCTGCTATTTTTGACTTTTACTTACAACATTCGCCCAAATTCGTTTTCATTCGTCCTAATTCGTGTAACAATGTTTAATCTGAACGAAATATTACGTAAGAACATCAAAAATTTAACTCCGTACTCTTCTGCGCGGGATGAATTTAATGGAGAGGCCAGCGTGTATCTCGATGCCAACGAAAACAGCCTGGGCTCGCCACTCACTAAATGGTACAACCGTTATCCCGATCCACTGCAATGGAAAGTAAAAGAGAAATTGCAGGAGATAAAAGGTATTCCGCCGACTCAGATATTTATTGGTAACGGAAGCGATGAATGTATTGATGTATTGATCCGCTCGGTTTGTGAACCAGGGATCGATAATATATTGATATGTCCACCTACTTATGGGATGTACCAGGTAAGCGCTGATATCAATAATATAGCCATTAAGAAGGTGCCGCTCACACCCGCCTTTCAATTGGATTTGCCGGCGATAGAAAACGCGATCGACGATCATACCAAAATCATATTTCTTTGTTCGCCTAATAACCCAACGGGAAATTCTTTGCTGAAAGAAGATGTGGAAGCGATCCTCAACAATTATTTCGGCCTGGTGGTTATAGATGAAGCCTATATAAATTTTTCAAGATACCGTTCGTTCGCACAGGAACTGAAAGATTATCCGAATCTGGTGGTGATGCAAACCTTAAGTAAAGCCTGGGGACTCGCTGCGCTTAGGGTGGGCATGGCTTTTGCTTCGGAAGAAATTATAGGGGTGATGAATAAAGTGAAGCCTCCCTATAATATTAACCAGGCTTCTCAGGAACTGGCATTGCAGGCATTGGAAAATGTGGACCAAGTGAATGATATGATCCGTGTATTGGTTGAACAGCGGGGAGCATTGGCAAAGCAATTGAAGGAATTATCGCAAGTACTTCATATTTATCCTTCCGATGCTAATTTCCTGCTGGTAAAAGTGAAGAATGGAAAGGCGACATATGATTATTTGCTGGATAAAGGTATTGTAGTGAGAGATCGTAGCCGGGTAGAACTTTGTGAAGGGTGTTTGCGGATAACAGTCGGCACCCAAACTGAAAATGAACAATTGGTTGCGGCGTTAAGGAATTATTTAGAAAAATAGCTTGTCTTCGCGTAGCCGCTTCGGCGAAGCAAGGCCGGTAAGTCGGAAATACGGTAAGAAAAAATGGTTTTAATATAGCTTACCGTCTTCCCGACTTACCGGCAAAACCATTCTTTACTTAATAATGCTGATTGCGTTAAAATATTTAATTTCAACATTCACTTCTATATAAAAAGATCATTTATGAAAACAGGATGGAAATTATTGCTGCTGGTAGCAGTTGCCGGTATCGTATCATTTAGTAATTCATTTAAGAAAGGAACGATTCTCCTGCCGGAGATAGACGAATCAATCAAATTGCCTGAAGGGTTTTCGGCATCAGTGTTTGCAAGCAATACTGGTCGTGCGCGGCATCTGGTCGTTAATGCCAATGGTGACGTATTTGTAAAATTGGAACGTTTGAAAAAAGGCAAAGGCATTCTGCGTTTGCGTGATACTAATAAAGATGGAGTAGCGGAAGATTCGTTGTTCTTCGGAAATTATCAAGGTACAGGTATTACGATCAAGAACGGATATTTGTATGCTTCTTCCGATGAAGATGTGTATCGTTATAAACTGAATGCGAATGGCGATGTGGCTGATACCAGTGCACCGGAGAAAATAATTACCGGTTTGTTCCGTAAGGGCGGTCATCATAGTTCCAAATCACTCGCCCTCGATAACGCGGGTAATATATATGTAAACATTGGCGCTCCTTCAAATATCTGTAAGGATGATGCCAATTCGCCTGCTCCAAATCCTTGTCCGCTTTTGGAGAAATCCGGAGGTATCTGGCAATTTAAAGCCGATAAATTAAATCAGACACAGGCCGATGGTGTACGTTATGCTACGGGTTTGAGAAATGTAGTTGGATTGGATTGGAACAATGAAGTAAATGAACTTTATGTAACTCAACATGGACGTGATTTACTTTTCCAGAATTTCCCTCAGTATTACGATCAGAAAGCGGGCGCCGAAAATCCGGCCGAAGAAATGTTCCGCATTAAAAAAGGGGGCGACTATGGCTGGCCCTATTGTTATTATGATAATGATAAGCAAAAGAAATTGCTGAACCCCGAGTATGGTGGCAATCGTGAGAAAGAAGATGTTTGTGCCGGCAAAGAAAAATCAATCGTTCAGTTCCCCGGTCATTTAGCACCGAATGCATTGTTGTTTTACACAGGCAATCAGTTTCCCGCAAAATATAAGAATGGAGCTTTTATCGCATTTCATGGATCATGGAACAGAACCCCCGAACCACAAGCTGGTTATTTTGTAGTGTTTGTTCCATTTAAAAATGGGATGCCCACCGGTAAATGGGAAGTTTTCGCGGAAGGATTTGCAGGAGAGAATGTCAATCGTGCGAAATATCGCCCCTGTGGATTGGCACAAGCACCCGATGGATCTTTGTATGTGAGTGATGATGCGAAGGGGAATATTTGGAAGGTGAGCTACAAGAAATCGTGAGACGTGAGTGGTGAGTCGTGAGTAGCGAATAATAAACGCGAATTAATACAAATGAAAGCGAATGTGTGCGAATAGCGAATAGCGAATGGTGAATGGTGAATGGTGAATGGTGAAAATAATTTGGATCAGCAATTTAGGTATTATGCCCGCTGCGGCCGGCTACCCCTGAAAATGTAAAATGTAAAATTTAGAATATAAAATGTAAAAGTGAGCATCGGTTGAATATAGGCTTTAATGCCCCGTAGGGGCTACCTGTTTGTAGAAAAAAATAAAATGTTGAGACATGCCCCGTAGGGGCTACCCTTTAGATACAGAGATTAGCCGACAGTAACGGTTTGCTCAATAGAATTGTTATCGTACAAGTGAGTGACCATCCTTCGCTAAAGCTACGGGTGGCGGGCACAACAAGAGCGAAATAGAAATTTATAAGCTGGGGAACAAAATAATAGTATTTAAATTCTAAATGATAAGATGAAAAAAGTATTTATTTCTGTTATTGTGATTTTTGTTTGGATGAATTCTTTCGCGCAAACTAAACCTCAACCTAAACCAAAACCAGCCGCGCCTGCGCCGGTCAGCAAAGTGGTAATGGATCGTGGTAAAAAAGTGTACGATATGGTTTGTATCGCTTGTCACCAGGCAGATGGTGCCGGTATGCCCCCGATGAATCCACCGCTTATAAAAACAAAATGGGTATTGGGTAGTAAGAAGGAACTAGTAAAGATTGTCTTAAAAGGTTTGAAAGGTGGAGAAATTGAAATCGACGGCGACACCTTTAATAACCCGATGCCGCCATTGGAAACAACGCTCAACGATCAGCAAATCGCTGATGTATTGACATATGTTCGAAACAATTTTGGGAATAAAGCGAGTGCGGTGACGGTGGCGGAGGTTAAAGCTGTGAGGAAATGAAAAATGTAGAATATAAAATGTAAAATATAGATAGGAGTTTGCAAACTGGCGATAGGTTAGAAACCGCTCTATATTTTTATATTTGACATTATTCAATAGTTTATTATCTAATTCTGCTTTAGTATTAACAGTAGGATTATCCCTTACCCACTTTTACATTCTAAATTTTACATTTTAGATTTTACATTCAACATGAGACGTATTTTATTCATAGACCGCGATGGTACTTTAATCAACGAAGCCCCTCCAACCTACCAACTCGATTCCTTCGATAAGCTGACCTTCTATCCCGGTATGTTCGAATACATGGGAAGAATCGCCAAGGAGCTGGATTACGAACTGGTGATGGTTACCAACCAGGATGGATTGGGTACGGATTCTTTTCCTGAAAACACCTTCTGGCCCCTGCATAACCTGGTGATGAAAAGCCTGGAAGGAGAGGGCATTCATTTTAAAAAAGTATTTATCGATCGAACATTCCCTAAGGAGAACGCTCCTACCCGCAAGCCAGGCATAGGAATGTTAACGGAATATCTTAATAATGCGAATTATGATATTGCCAATTCCTATGTGATCGGGGATCGTATTACTGATATACAATTGGCAAAAAATCTTGGATGCAAGGGCATCTGGTTAAATCTTGATCCAACCTTGGGTGGCGGAGAAATAAAAGATAAGGCCGATGAACTTCGAAAATCAACAGTGTCGCTAGAGACAACTGAATGGAGTGATATCTATTCATTCCTTAAACTCGGCCTACGTACTGTGGTACACGATCGGAATACCAACGAAACAAAAATTCATATTGAATTGAACCTCGATGGTAGCGGCAAGGCGGATATTCAAACTGGCCTGGGTTTCTTCGATCATATGCTCGACCAGATTGCTCGTCATGGTAAGATGGATATGAAAGTAATTGCCAAAGGTGATTTGCATATCGACGAACACCATACAATTGAAGACACCGGCATTGCATTGGGCGAAGCATTTGGCAAGGCATTGGCAGATAAACGAGGAATGGAGCGATATGGATTTGCATTACCAATGGATGAAGCGGATGCGAAAGTGCTGATTGATTTTGGGGGACGTAACTGGATTGTATGGAATACGGAATTCAAACGAGAAAGAATAGGAGAGATGCCGACGGAGATGTTCTTTCATTTCTTCAAATCATTCAGTGATGCGGCTAAATGTAATTTGAATGTTGAATGTCATGGCGACAACGAACATCATAAAATTGAAGCGATTTTTAAAGCATTCGCGAAAGCGATACGAATGGCAGTGAAGAGAGATCCGTTGAGTAATTACCTTCCTTCAACGAAGGGCGTTCTTTAGATAAATGTAAAATGTAGAATATAAAATCTAAAATGTAAAAGTGGCAGTAGCGTAAAAGGTTAGAGATGGCTTAGGAGTTTCTACTTTTACATTTTACATTCTACATTTTATATTATACATTTTGTATTATGCATTTCAAGGATTTTTATATAATACTCCTCCTTTCATCACCATCTCCACCTTCCTAACATCTTTTATATTCTGCGAGGGATCACCTTCCACCGCAATCAAATCCGCCAGCAACCCTTTTTTAATTCTGCCGATCTTATCTCCATATCCAAAAACATCAGCGTTGATGCTGGTGGAAGATTTAAGTATATCCAGTGGTTTCATTCCATATGCTGCCATCAGTTCCATTTCCCGTGCATTATCACCATGTGTATAAACACCCACATCTCCTCCCATACAAATAGTAACTCCGGCTTGCAACGCTAACTGAAATGATTTTCTTTTATTAATGATTTTTTCTGTCTCCGGATCGATGCCTTTTCGCCAGCCTTTGTATTGTTCTGTGGCGTCGCCGGCTGCAAGGGTTGGACAAAGAGCCACTCCTTTTTCTTTCATTAATTGAAAAACTTCCAAAGTACCGTCGTCACCATGTTCTATGGTTGATACGCCGGCAAGAATTGCTCTTCTCATTCCTTCCGCAGTTGTAGCATGCGCTACAACCTGCCGGTTACCTGCTTTTGCAATCTGAACCGCCGCCGATATTTCGTCATCAGTAAAGGCAGGTCGCGCTTCTCCATCACGTCCCCATCGATAATCTGCATAGATCTTTATCAGATCAGCGCCTTTGCCGATTTGATTTCTTACTTCGCTGATCATTTCATTGATATTGGAAACCTCAGCGGCTCCCTGATGCAATTCGATATCCGCTGAAGCAGATTTTGGCGCATATGTTCCTTTGGCAACAATGGCTTTGGTTGCGACAATCATTCTTGGTCCCGGTATCAATCCTTTCTCGATTGCTTTTTTCAAACCCACATCATCATATGCGGCACCTTCTGTTCCCAAATCACGCACTGTAGTAAACCCAGCGAGAAGTGTTGCTTTTGCATGATTCACTGCTCTTGCGGTTCTTTCTGCTCTTGATTCTTTCAATACCTGGTCGTCCCAGGGAGTTTCGTTATAGGGATGTAAGTAAAGATGAGAATGTCCTTCTATCAATCCTGGTAATAAAGTGGTATTGGGAAGTTCAATAATCTTTGTATCGGCCGGCAGTTTGAAACGCATCGGTCCGGCTTGTACAATAGTATCTTTATGCACAAGCACCACCCAATCGGTATGCATTTGCTCTCCATCAAAAACACGGGCGGGTTTGAGGAGAATGAATGAAGAAGGGTTCTGTGAAATTGAAGCGTTCGTGATTAGCTGAACGATTGCGAGTAGAATTATTGATCTCATTGTGAAAAGCTTTGAGCTGAGAGCTTCGAGCTGCGAGCTTGCTCCCGTTTATTAAATGTTATATGTTATTTTTATTCGGATCCAGGCTCGCAGCTCGTAGCTCAAGGCTCGTAGCTTCTTCAAAGCAATACATCTCTCAAATCCGGCCTTCTATCCATCACCGCCTTCGTAAATGTACATAGAGGTATCATTTTCAATTTGTGCGTACGGGCAAATTCAACAGCGTATTCGACTAATTGTTTACCGATACCCTTTCCTTCCAGTGAAGGATCCACTTCGGTATGTTCAATGATTATTTTATCCTCTGAAGGTTTCGTATAAACCATTTCAGCCACAATGGTGCCATCCACCTCTACATAGAACATTCCTTTTCCACCCACCTGTTTATGTTGTATAAGCATAATTGTTTTTTAAAGACGAAAGAATATTTTTTTCTTGTATAAAAAATAACACATACCCCATTCCAGTGCAAAGATGCAGAGAGAAGTGATGATAAACATCAATGTTTCAGGAATGGCAATCATTTTCATCAGTCCGTTGGTTACCGCGCCAACATAACCGTTGAACCATCGATGACCTACAATTTCGAAGAACAAATAAATAAAAATAGAGTTCATTCCCACAATCGTAAAAAACTCAAGGTTTTTGCGGTGATTCTTGATATCGATCCACCAGTAACAAAGCGCCAATCCAAACAGGCACCAGCCCAATGATGCCAGGGTAAAGGAACTGGTGGAGATTCTTTTAATAATCGGAGTGATATTTGTCCAATGCAAACCAAATCCAATCAATAAACAGATCAATCCCCCAATCAGTAATGGCTTTATCTTTTCCTGTTTACTCAAAAAGAGTTTTCCAGCCAACGCGCCTGCTATCGTGTGAACTGCGGTAGGAATGCAATTGATCGCCACCCATCCATCGCCATTAATTTTATTCATCAACACCAGGTCCATATAGTTACCGAAATTATGCTGATCGGTAAATGGTTGATCGAAGCCGGGGATATTGGTAAACCGGTATAGTACTTCTGTTAACAGCAATAACCCAACGCATACTAATATTTGTGTGCTGATCTTCCAGCGGTAAATAAGAAAGGCTACAAGCGTAGTAAAAGATAACTGTGTTAAGACATCCCATAATTCAAAAGACAATCCATGTTTACGAACCGCATAGTCCAATACGCCCCAGAAAAAAAGCCAGCCACATCGTTTGAGTATTTTCTTAAAAGACTGCGACCAGCTCATGCCTTGCTGTTCCTGCTTATTGAGAGATAAAGCCATTGCCGTTCCAGCCATAAACATGAAAGCGGGTTGAACCAGGTCCCAGAACTTTAGTCCACTCCAGGGATGATGAAAGAATTGCTGGATAAAACCATTGATTGCGTTTCCTTCGGTGGCGGTGGAAAGGTGTTCATAAAGGCCGGCGCTTTCCAGGGCCAGCAATACCATGATGAGGCCACGCATGAAATCGAGGGAGAGCAGTCGTTTTTGAATGTTGACGGTGAGATTCATGCAATGGTTGGTTTAGGTATAGCAATATAAGTACTCTCAGTTAAAATAATACAGACCTAGGAGCATAAAAGGGAAAAGGAGGAAAAAGGGGAATGATGAATTTTCAGATATCCCTTTTTCTCTTTTCTCTTTTAAACTCTTAGCTAAATAATACAGATATAAGAGCATAAAGGAGAAAACGAAGAGATAGAGAAATGTTGAGTTTTCTTACAACACTTTTTTCTCCTTTTCCCTTTTGTTCTCTTAGCTAAAAAAAACTCATTGGATCATCAACAATGCGCAGATTCTCATTAAAGCTATTCAATACAGCCATATCTTCTTCCGTAATATTGAAATCGAAGATGTCAAAATTCTCCTTTAATCTTTCCTTGTTAGAAGATTTCGGAATAGCGGAAACTCCATGCTGAATATTCCAGCGCAGAATAATTTGAGCGGGCGTCTTTATGTATTTAGCCGCTATTTTCAATAAGCGGGGATCGTTGAATTTTTTACCTCGTGTTAGCGGTGTATAAGATTGTAATTGAATAGAATCTTTTTTGCAGTAGTCCAGCAAGTCTTTTAAATATAGATAAGGACTGAACTCCACCTGGTTTAGTACAGGAGTGACAGAAGAATAAGTTTTTAATTCTTCCAAAAATGGAACCAGGTAATTAGCTACGCCGATCGATTTTATTCTCTTCTCCGCAAGCAATCTTTCCAACGCAAGCCAGGTATCTTTTCTTTTTCCGCGGATGGGCCAATGCACCAGGTAAAGATCTATATACTCAATATTCAATTGCTTCATGCTGATATCAAAAGCACGAAGCGTAGAATCAAATCCCTGTTCTGTATTTGCGACTTTAGTAGTTACAAAAAGTTCTGCACGATTGAACCCGCTGCTTCGGATGGCGTTTCCGATTTGTATTTCGTTGCCATAAGATGCAGCGGTATCAATCAGTCGGTATCCGATTTCAATTGCATCTACTACCGCTTCTTCTGCTTCTTTTTCGTGCATGGCATAAACGCCCAAACCTAATAAGGGCATTTTTATTCCGTTGTTGAGGGTTGTGTAGATTTGGCTAGCGCTCATAGTCAAATTTACGAACTAAGTGGGTATTGTCATAGCGAGGCCCATCCAGAAACGTCATTGCGAGCCCCCAACACGCTCTAACATCATTACGCATTTACGGGGGCGTGGCAATCTCCCTATCCTGAAACGCAAAGCCCGGTTATCTGCGACGTATAGAGTATCCGTTCAAGTACTCTAAGTTATTGCTTCGAAACTATTATGCGATTCCCGTTCCGATACACCGGTCATTGCGTCTCCAGATCGGGAGATTGCCACGCCCCCTTATTGAAGGTCCTTGGATGGGAGACCGTGAAGGGGGCTCGCAATGACGAAAAAAAAAGCGGGTCTCGCAATGACGTCGAGGGATGATCGATTGCTCGTCGCAAAGACTTTAGTGAAGGTTCATCAGTTTCTTCAATAGCTCACACCCCTCCGGCCAATTCCCCAACTTTGAAGCACTATTGATATGCCCAAGCGCCCCGGTAACAACCAATTCGCTTCCCCAATTTTTTGCAAAGAAAGCCGCTCTTTCCAATGATACATATTCATCATTACTACTGGTAATTGTTATGGTAGGAAAGGGAAGTTTATAGTCAGGCATGGGGGTGAAGCCGATTGTCCCTGCAGGATAGCCAGGCGCTTCCGTATCGCTGGGAGCAACCAGCAACGCTCCTTTTATAATGCGCTTATATTTTTCCGCCCATTTCACGATAGTACAGCAGGCAAGGCTATGACCGATCAATATTACCTGATCCGGAGGATATAAAGCAACGGCATCATCAATCCTTTTGATCCAATCGTCGCAAACGGGTTCCTCCCAATTGTTTTGTTCTATGCGTTGGAATCCATATTCGTTTTCCCAATATGTTTGCCAATGTTGCGGACCCGAGTTGTATAACCCGGGAATATTAAAGACAATTGATTCCATTCCGTTGATTTATTTTTTGTATGTAAAACCCTTGGGAGCTCTCAGCGTTCCGTAGTCGTAAAAATTAAGATAGAGTACAATTGGTTTTGACAATCCATCATAGGTTACTTCATACATATCCAGTAAGCCAAATCCATTCATTCCGTTTTTTGTTACAAAACCGCAGCAGCTTCCACGGCGATGGTAACGGATCAATTCGTTATCCGGGCCTAATAATGCGTTTAAAAATCTTCGCTGGCTAACGGCTCCATTTTCAAACTTTCCTCCCACATGAATAGGGTTGGAGGAGGAAAAGCCATAGGTTTCATCAATGGAAATACTATCCAGTTGAAAAGTTTGATCATCCAGCATTTTTGCCTGGGAACTGGAAAAGGTGTTGGAATAGGTGTCTTTCTGGTTAGTGGTGGATTCCTTTTTGGAAGAAGATGTTTTTTTAGAGGAAGTACAGGCCTGAAACAGAAAAATTACCAAAATAGACAATGCGATGGTTGGCTTCATAACGTCTGTTAGTTTAATCTTAGATGTTTGGTAAAGCTATTTTACATAAAAAAATTTGCTTAATTTGTTATTCTCCCGTTATATTTGCAATGCAATGAACAAAATGATTAAAAATATTCAGTGGTGGTGGCATACAAACTCTTCCGGGGTTCTGTAATGTCATTATCTTATTTATAAGGTATTCAGAAGGCCCCGAACTGTTTCGGGGCTTTTTCTTTTAGTGTTGGCGAAAAGAGGATATCCGATGATCGGGATCTATCACTAGCCCCGGGCTTTAGCCCGGGAGAAAAATAAAACGAAGAATTGCAAATTAAGCAATGAAAAAAATAGCAATCAATACAAGTTGTAAAAAATTATTGGCGGATGTATTTACGCCGGTGGGAATTTATCTCCGTTTGCGCGATCGTTTCCGCGATACGGTATTGCTGGAGAGTACCGATCACCACGCCGCTGAAAACAGTTGGTCATTTATTGGTATCAACGCGATTGCCGGGATGGAAATTAGTTCGGTCAACAGTATCGAATTCAAATTGCCCGCCCAGAAACCCGAACGCCATGAAATCAGTGGTAACAAAACCATTCCGGAATTGTTATTCGATTTTATGAACCGCTTCGAAGTAACCGGCGATTGTAAAGAAGCAAAATATGCACAAGGCTTATACGGATACACCACCTACGATGCTGTTCAATTCTTTGACGATATCAAGCTCGCAGCTCGTAGCTCACAGCTCGAAGCTTCTTCCATCCCCCTCATGAGATATCGTCTCTATCAATACGTAATCGCCATCAATCATCATAAAGACGAATTATTCATTTGTGAGAATAAGATCGCGGGTGTCGAAAGTGAATTTCAGATCGTCGAAAGTTTGATAAGAAGCAAGGACGTTCCTGTATTTCCATTTAGCAGTAAAGGCGGAGAAAGCTCCAGCATCACGAATGAAGAATACATGGAGATGGTGAAGAAGGGCATTGCCAGTTGTTTACGGGGAGATGTGTTCCAGATTGTATTGAGCCGCCGCTTTCAGCAATCATTCAGTGGAGATGAGTTCAATGTGTATCGCGCGTTACGTAGTATCAATCCTTCTCCTTATTTGTTTTTCTTCGACTATGGCGATTATAAACTAATGGGATCTTCTCCCGAAAGTCAGATTATTATCAATAGTGGTAAAGCAGTGGTGCATCCAATTGCGGGTACTTTCAAACGTACGGGAGATGATGAAACCGATCAACGGGAAGCCGACCGATTATTGAAAGACGCCAAAGAAAACGCGGAGCATGTAATGCTGGTAGATCTGGCGCGTAATGATCTGAGTCGGGTATGCGAGGAAGTTAAAGTGGCACATTACCGACAAGTTCAATATTACAGTCACGTGATACATCTTGTTAGTGAAGTGATCGCCAAAGTAAAACCAGGCAGCAATCCATTTGAATTGTTGGCAAAAACGTTTCCTGCCGGTACATTGAGCGGGGCACCAAAAATAAAAGCGATGCAACTGATCGACACATATGAAAAATCAGCCCGCAGTTATTATGGTGGAACTATTGGGTTTATGGGTTTTGATGGTAGTTGCGTGCACGCGATCATGATCCGTACTTTTTTAAGTAAGGACAATACGTTGATCTATCAGGCAGGCGCCGGAGTAGTCGCCGCCAGCAAACCCGAAAGTGAATTGCAGGAGGTAAATAATAAACTGGGAGCGTTGAAGAAGGCGATTGAATTTGCAGAAGGAATTGAGTCGGGAGTTCGGAGTCAGTAGTCGGGAGCCGCGAACAGCGCGCAGCGAATAGCGAGCAGCAGCATAAAAAGAGATTATATATAAATAGATAAGATCGATAATGAGAATACTAGTCTTCGATAATTACGATTCCTTCACCTACAACCTGGTTCACCTCGTGGAGAAGATCACGCATGAAAAGGTTGAAGTGCATCGAAACGACCAGATCCCTTTGGAAAAAGTGAAGGATTATGATAAGATCATATTATCTCCGGGTCCTGGAATTCCAGAAGAGGCGGGTATGTTATTACCACTAATCAAAGAGTACGCGTCTTCGAAAAGTATTTTAGGAGTTTGTTTAGGTCACCAGGCAATCGGCCAGGCTTTTGGAGGAACATTGGTGAATTTAAGTACGGTATATCACGGCGTCGCTACAAGCTGTGAGCTGCGAGCTACGAGCCCGTTGTTTTCCGGATTGCCAACTAACATTGAAGTAGGACGTTATCATAGTTGGGTCGTTTCGCAAGATAATTTTCCTGCTGATTTAGAGATAACAGCGGAAGATGACAACGGTTTTATTATGGGATTGCAACATAGAAAGTATGATGTGCAGGGTGTGCAGTTCCATCCGGAGAGTGTGTTGACACCGATGGGGGAGGAGATAATGAGGAACTGGCTGAAAGTCTGAACTGGGAAGGGTGGGATTTTTGAGAAATCTGGGAAAGTATTATCTGACGAGTACAGATAGATTCATAAGTTCAGTTGAAAAAACATGAAATTCTGGTTAAAAGGCTGTGATAGAAAGAAGGTAAAATTTGACATATGTGGGAAATTGAGGTAAATAGTAATTAGAAATGTCAAATTATAAATACGGGGAAATAACAGAAAAAATTATCGGTGCTTCATTCAGGGTTCACGGAGTATTAAAAAACGGTTTTCAAGAAGTTATATATCAAAGAGCGCTTGAGTTGGAATTTAAACAAGTGAATCTTGCTTATTTGAGAGAGTTTGAAATGCCTGTTTATTATCTGGATCAGCAGATAGGAACAAGAAGAGTTGATTTTTTGGTGGAAGATAAAATTAGTGTTGAATTGAAAGCAATCATCAAATTAGAGGATGTGCATATAGCACAGGCTATGAATTATCTAGAAGTTTATAATCTCGAAATCGGATTACTCGTAAATTTTGGAGCAAGAAAATTAGAGTTTCATCGATTCACCAATAAAAAATTTAACCCTTTGATCTTTCAACATCCTATAAAATCCCATAATTCTCAATAATCTCAGTTCAGACAATGAAAAAGATTTTACAATTATTATTCGAACACAAAACACTTTCACGGGAGCAGGCGAAAGATGTTTTGCTGAACATCGGGAAGGGCATCTACAACGAACATGAAATAACCGCCTTCATGACCGTCTACTTAATGCGTAGCATTACCATCGAAGAATTACAAGGCTTCCGCGATGCGTTATTGGAATTATGCGTACCGGTTGATCTAAATGGGCTGGAAGTAATGGATATTGTAGGAACTGGTGGCGATGGAAAAAATACGTTTAATATTTCCACACTGGCTTGTTTTATCGTTGCCGGTGCGGGACAAAAAGTTGCCAAGCATGGAAATTATGGAGCATCATCCATCAGCGGAGCTTCCAATGTAATGGAGCAACTGGGATATAAATTCAAGAACGATAAGGAGCGGTTGAAGAAGGAAGTGGAAGAAGCGGGTATTTGTTTTTTACACGCGCCTTTATTTCATCCGGCATTAAAAACAGTAGGGCCGATCCGTAAGAATTTAGGGGTGCGTACATTTTTCAATATGCTCGGACCGATGGTAAATCCCGCGACTCCTGCTTTTCAATTAGTAGGAGTTTATAATCTTGAAATGGCACGTATCTATAATTATTTATTGCAACAAACCGGGAAAGCGTTTACCATTATTCATAGCCTCGATGGATATGATGAAATATCGCTGACGAATGATACTAAAGTGATCACTAACCAAGGTGAAAAAATAATGACACCAGAGCAATTAGGAAAAAGATCTGTATCAGCCACAGATATTCATGGCGGCAATAGTGTAGAGGAAGCGGCGAAGATCTTTTCAACAATATTAAAAGGCGAAGGAACATGGGCACAGAACGCGGTGGTAATTGCCAACGCGGCCATGGCCCTGCATTGCACGGGCAAGTTTAAGAATTATGATAATGCGTATGCGGTGGCAGTGGAAAGTTTAGAAAGTGGCAAAGCCAATCAGGCCCTACAAAAATTGATTTCATTACAATGAGTACGATTCTCGATACAATTATTGCGGCTAAGCGCATAGAAGTGGAAAGGATGAAGCCGATGAGCAGTATTGAACGGTTTGAACGGGATGGATTTTTCTGGAACTTTACAAATCGTTCGCTGAAACAAAGTTTGTTGGCGGAAGGAAGCACCGGAATCATCGCTGAGTTTAAACGGAAAAGTCCGAGTAAGGGATGGTTCACCAATAAGGAATTAGAAGTTGAACCGGTAGTGGTTCCTTATAATAAAAATGGAGCAGCGGCTATTTCTGTATTAACGGACATGGAATTTTTTGGGGGAGATCTGGATGATCTCATTCAAACAAAAGTAATCACTGATGTGCCGGTACTGCGGAAAGATTTTATGATCGATCCCTGGCAGATTGCTGAAGCGAAAGCATTTGGGGCCGATGTAATTTTACTGATTGCAGCTTGCCTTAATCCATCTGAAGTAAAATCAATGGCTGCTTATGCCAATAGTATCGGACTGGAAGTATTGCTGGAATTACACGAAGAATCGGAATTGGAACATATTTGCGAGGAAACAACAATTATCGGAATAAACAATCGAAACCTGAAAACCTTTGAAGTAGATATTGATAGAAGTTTGCGGATGGCTGAGAAGATTCCAGCCGATAAAATTAAAGTAGCGGAGAGTGGAATCAGCACAATAGAGAATATTCGTCTGTTCCGGGGAAATGGATTCAAGGGATTTTTAATTGGGGAGAATTTTATGAAGGAGGCTGATCCCGGGGAAGCGTTTGCGAAATTTGTAAAAGAACTGTGAGGGATTTATGATTTATGATGTGTGATTTATGAAATGTTCTGATTCAAGAATCCTGTTGGAATAAAAGAAATCCTAAATCCTATATCCTAAATCCTAAACAACGAAAACGCTGCCAGCATAATTAACATTTAAAAAAATTACAGTACAGCATGAGAATTAAAGTATGCGGCATGACAGAACCCGAACAAGTGGCGCAACTGGCAGGATTGGGAGTTTCGTTCGCGGGATTTATTTTTTATCCGAAGAGTCCGCGTTATGTATTCAAGAATATGACTACAACGCAGATCCGGAAAGAAAACAGTATTAATAAAGTAGGTGTATTTGTAAACTCTACCATTGAAGAAGTTTTACATATGGTAGATGAGTGTCGCCTGCATATGGTACAGTTACATGGAGATGAAAGTCCGAAGTTCTGCGAAAAAATCGCGGATTATGTTTCGGTAGTAAAGGCCTTTCGTCTCAGTGAAAATGATAGTGTGGAATGGATGATCCGTCCTTATATGGAGATGTGTGATATGTTTATGTTTGATACGATGGGAGTAGGGTATGGAGGTACCGGTAAAAAGTTTGACTGGAGCGTGTTAAAGAATGAAACCATTGGTAAGCCATTTTTCCTGAGTGGGGGTATTGAACCGGGCGATGAGGGGAAGCTAAAAGAATTTTCAGAGGAACCGGTTGCGAAAGCATTGTTCGCGATAGATATTAATAGTCGATTTGAATTAAGTCCGGGTATCAAGGATATGGAGAAAGTGAAGCAGTTCACAAAAAATTTGATTGGCTAATAAATTTGCGCTGCAAGTAGCGAATAGCGAGAAGCGAAAAGCGTCGACAATGGTTACGATTGAATTATATAAAGAATGGTACATTGATCAGGTCACAAAGCTGATCCTGGATATTCAGCAGAATGAATTCAAGATTCCTGTTACTATTAATGATCAACCCGATTTACTGAACATTCAGGATTTTTATAGTCGAGGAAAAGGAAATTTCTGGGTGGCAGTAGATGGAGAGAACGTAGTTGGAACAATTGGCTTGATTGATATTGATAATGGTCAGTCGGCGCTGCGAAAAATGTTTGTTCACCGGGATTACCGGGGAAAGGAAAAGCGAGTAGGACAGTTATTATTAGACACCGTAATTATCTGGTGTAGAAAAAAGGAGATTGATGAAATTTACCTGGGAACGATTGATATACTTGTTGCGGCTCAACAATTTTATTTAAAGAACGGTTTTGTAGAAGTGGAGAAAAAAGCCTTGCCGGTAAATTTTCCGGTAATGAAAGTAGATAACCGGTTCTTTAAACTATGGATTGTCGAAAACGATAACACTAAATCAGCATACCATGATCCGCATTCGAACCGCCACAGAAAATGATTTACTGCGGCTATTGGAAATTTATAATGATATAATAATAAATACCACAGCCGTGTATGATTACGAACCGCATACCATTGAAATGCGGAAGCAATGGTGGGAAACTAAAAAGGCACAGGGATTTCCGGTATTTGTAGCCGAAGAGGAGAATTACATATCAGGATTCAGTTCCATCGGTCCTTTTCGTGCGTGGGCCGCTTATAAATATAGTGTAGAGAATTCTGTATATGTAGCTTCAGATGCAAGAGGAAAGGGAATCGGGAAGTTGCTGATACCACCGCTGCTTGAGGCGTCGAAGAACTTAGGAATGCATACTGTTATTGCAGGAATTGATGCTACCAACGAAGCGAGTATCAAACTGCATAAAAGATTTGGATTTGAAGAAGTGGCGCATTTTAAACAGGTGGGATGGAAGTTTGGGAGATGGTTGGATTTGAAATTTTTGCAAGCGCTAATATAAAACGCGAATTAACGCGAATGAGAAACGCGAAAGAAGAACGCGAATTAAAACGAATGAGAAACGCGAATTAACGCGAAGGAAGAACACGAATTAAAACGAATGAGAAACGCGAATTAACTCGAATGAAAACGAATGGCGAATGGCGAATGGCGAATGGCGAATGGCGAATGGCGAATGGCGAATGGCGAATGGCGAATGGCGAATGGCGAATAAATTTTGGACTAGCAATTTACGTATTATGCCCCGTAGGGGCTACCTGTTTGTAGAAAAATAAATCGAATTTCAATCGTGCCCCGTAGGGGCTACCCTTGAAATTGAGAGATTAGCCGATAATAAAGGTTCGCTCAATAGAATTGTTGTCGTACAAGAGTGCGACGCAACAGGCGATGAATTGAATTACCGTTGTTGGGTCAAAAAATAATTATCTAATTAACGAATAATGATCAATCGTAAAATACCATTGGGACAATACAAAGGAACTTTCCAACAACCGAATATATTCGGCTACTATGGAAGTTTCGGCGGTGCTTATATTCCCGAAATGTTGCATCGCAATGTGGAAGAGCTGAAAGAACGGTATATAAGTATAATGTATGAGGAAGCATTTCAAAAAGAATTTCGAGGACTCCTAAAAAATTATGTGGGTCGGCCCACTCCATTGTACCTCGCGCAACGACTCAGCAAACAATACAATACAAAAATCTATCTGAAGCGGGAAGATCTTTGTCATACCGGTGCGCATAAGATTAATAACACGATCGGACAGATACTATTAGCTGAACGATTAGGAAAAAAACGCATCATCGCCGAAACGGGTGCTGGTCAGCATGGAGTAGCCACTGCAACAGTATGCGCATTAAAAGGAGTGGAGTGCATTGTATATATGGGCGAAAAAGATATTGAGCGACAGGCGCCCAATGTCGCCAGAATGAAAATGCTCGGTGCAAAAGTAATTCCCGCAACCAGCGGTAGTAAGACATTGAAAGATGCAACAAACGAAGCCATCCGCGATTGGATCAACAATCCGAATGATACGCATTATATAATTGGAAGTGTGGTAGGCCCGCATCCATATCCCGATATGGTGGCACGGTTTCAAAGCGTGATTAGCGAAGAGATACGTTGGCAGTTAAAGGAAGAAACCGGAAATGAACTTCCTTCACATGTATTGGCATGTGTGGGTGGAGGTAGTAATGCGGCTGGTGCGTTTTATCATTTTTTAGAAGAAGCAGCAGTTAATCTGATAGCAGTAGAAGCGGCCGGTCATGGTGTGAATAGTGGCATGAGTGCAGCCACTACGCAATTGGGAAAGCCAGGCATATTACATGGAAGTAAAAGCCTGGTTATGCAAACCGCCGATGGACAAGTAATAGAACCGCATAGTATATCTGCAGGGTTGGATTATCCCGGCATTGGTCCATTGCATGCGCATTTGTTTGAAACAGGTCGCGCGGAATTCTTAAGTGCCACTGATGAGGAAGCATTGACTGCCGCATTTGAATTGGCCAAACTGGAAGGTATTATTCCGGCACTGGAAACCGCGCATGCGTTAGCGGCATTGAAGCAATTGAGATTTTCAGCAAAAGATACGCTGGTGATTTGTTTGAGTGGGAGAGGGGATAAGGATTTGCAAACTTATATGAATGCAATGGAGAAGTAAAGTGTTGTGGAAATTGGGAGTACTAAATTGTTACATTAAGACGGAATTCGACCTGGACCTCACCCCTGCCCCTCTCCTTGAGGAGAGGGGTAAGAATTTGCAGACTTAGACTAATGCGATGGCTGAGTTGATGTGAGTGGGAAATTTGGAGCATTAGAGTGTGATACCAAGATGGAATTCAACTTTGACCTCACCCCTGCCCCTCTCCTTGAGGAGAGGGGGTAAGTTCGGAGAGACCTTAATAGTATTCAGAGATTAAATTGCTAGGTTGTTGTTTTTATATTATGAGATTTGGTAGAACGCGGACTGATTTTAATTGGAATGATGTTCTTATTTAAGAAAGATAAGAAGTTCATTATTTCAGAGAAGATAATTCAAGAGGAGGTCGTTCATTATTTCTCCCCTCTCCTCAAGGAGAGGGGCGGGGGTGAGGTAAAAAGCGCGTTTTCTAAGGAAACCATCCTATAAAATCACTTTCCATGTAAATAGCTTACACGGAAAAATAGATTTTAAATGAAACCTTTTAATGAAAACCTGCATCAACAGGCCAATAGAAAATTGTATGAGTATGGAAGGATATTAAGACAAAGACAAACTGAGGCAGAAGAAAAATTATGGCACCTTATAAGAAATAGGAAATTGAATGGTCTAAAGTTCCGGCGTCAGCATCCATTGGAGAAGTATATAGCAGATTTCTATTGTCATGAAAAGCGATTGGTGATTGAATTGGACGGAGGAATACATAGAAGTCAAATGCAGCAAGAAATAGATGATGAAAGAACGTCCGTATTGAATAGATTAGGAATTACCGTGTTAAGGTTTAAAAATGAGGAAGTGATTAATAATAGTAAAGCTGTAACCGATAGAATTATTAAGGTAGCGGAAAGTTTGCCTTATAGAGAGAAACATTAAATAAATTATGCGACGAATTCAAGAACTCTTCAAAAAAAAGAACCAGAAAGTCCTCAATGTGTACTGCACCGCTGGCTATCCCCAAAGAGATAGCACATTAGAAGTAATGAAAGCGTTACAGGATAATGGCGCGGACCTGATTGAGCTAGGTATGCCATACAGCGATCCATTGGCAGATGGTCCCGTGATTCAACAAAGCGGATCTGTTGCATTGGCGAACGGTATGAGCATTGAAACCTTATTTAATCAACTCATAGATTTCCGGAAAACGATCCAGGTACCTGTTGTGCTGATGGGCTATATGAATCCTGTATTGCAGTATGGATTTGAAAAATTCTGCAAGCATGCAGCCGCGCTGCCCATTGATGGATTGATATTACCTGATTTGCCCGAACGGGAATTTGAAACGGAATACGGTCCCATAATGCAGCGCTTTGGTCTCGATTTTATTTTCCTGGTAACACCCGAAACGTCTGAAGAAAGAGTGAAGAAGCTCGATTCACTCAGTACAGGATTTTTATACGCGGTTTCCTCATCTTCAACTACGGGAAGCGATAAAAATATGACTGATGTAAATGCTTATTTGAAGCGCTTAAAAAGTTATAACCTGAAAAACCCGGTGCTGGTTGGATTCGGAATCAAAGACAAACAGAGCTTTGAAGCCGCGTGCGAACATGCAAATGGCGCAATTATCGGAAGCGCTTATATCAAGGCTCTTGAAAATTCAAGGGATATAGGAAAGTCGACAGAAATATTTTTGAAATCAGTTCTTTCCCATTAATCCAATTAATCTCATAAATCGTGGTTCTGACAATTATTAAATACAACGCCGGCAATATTCAATCCGTTCTTTATGCATTGGAAAGAATCGGTGTATCCGCTACCGTTACCGATGATCACGGGCTGATCCGTAATGCAGACAAAGTAATCTTTCCTGGTGTAGGTGAAGCGAGCAGTGCCATGCGTTATTTGAAAGAAAGAGGATTGGATGAAGTGCTGATTAATTTAAAACAGCCGGTGCTTGGTATTTGTTTGGGCATGCAACTGATGTGTTCATATAGTGAAGAGAACGATACACAATGCCTGGGTATATTTGATGAAAAGGTAAAAAAATTTATTTCAAATGGCAGGGAATATAAGATTCCCCAAATAGGTTGGAATAATATCTATGACCTGAAAACCCCTTTATTCAATGGACTGAACGAACACAGTTACTGTTATTTCGTTCATGGGTATTATGCCGCATTGGGTAATCACAGCATTGCCACTACCAATTATATACAACCCTATAGTTCTGGCTTGAATAAGAATAACTTTTACGGGGTACAATTTCACCCGGAGAAAAGCGCGGACGCCGGTGAACAGATACTCCGGAATTTTATTGAACACATTTGAAGAAGTAATTAGCAAAACCTGATTAAGAAAAAACTGATGGAAATTATACCGGCAATAGATATTATCGATGGCAAATGTGTGCGACTTACAGAAGGCGATTATTCACAGAAGAAGATCTATAATGAGCATCCACTTGAAGTAGCGAAAGAGTTTGAAGATGCTGGCATGCTTCGTTTACATTTGGTAGATCTCGATGGGGCAAAAGCAGGTGCCGTAAAAAATTGGAAAGTGTTGGAAACAATCGCGGGTAAAACAAAACTCGTAATTGATTTTGGTGGTGGCATAAAGAAAGAAGAGGATGTAAAAATTGTCTTTAATTCAGGGGCGGCATATGCAACTGTCGGTAGTTTGGCTGTAAAAAACGAATTGGAATTTGTGAAATGGTTATTCCTGTTTGGCGCTGATAAATTTTTATTGGGGGCGGATGTAAAGGAAGAAAAAATTGCGATAGCCGGATGGCTCGAAAAAACCGATATATGGATCTATGATTTTATACAAAAATATATAGAGCATGGCGTGAAACAGCTATTCTGTACAGATGTGAGTAAAGATGGAAAATTAGAAGGCCCTTCGGTTGATCTTTACAAAACGATACTTCAGAAATTTCCAGATTTATATTTTATTGCCAGCGGCGGTGTAAGTTCAATAAAAGATCTCGACGATCTTCGGAAGATTGGTTGTAAGGGAGCTATTGTTGGTAAGGCGATCTATGAAGGTCGAATCAGTTTGACTGAATTAAAAGATTTTAATGAATGAGTACTAATGAATTTAATCAGGTTGCTACTTTACCCCCCACCGGGGGGCAGGGGGGCCTTACCAAACGCATCATCCCCTGTCTCGACATTAAAGATGGTCGAACGGTGAAGGGAACCAATTTTGTAGATCTCCGCGATGCCGGTGATCCCGTAGAATTAGGAGCCCTTTATGCAAAACAGGGAGCTGATGAATTGGTTTTTTTGGACATAACCGCAACCGTTGAAAAAAGAAAGACGCTGAGTGAACTCGTAAACAAAATCGCGCACCATATAAATATTCCATTTACAGTGGGCGGCGGTATCAGTAGTGTGGAAGATGTGCAGGTATTGTTGCAAAACGGAGCGGATAAAATATCAGTAAATACATCAGCATTCAAAAGACCTGAGTTAATTGGTGAACTTGAAAAAGAATTTGGCAGTCAATGCGTGGTATTAGCAATTGATACAAAAAAAGAAGAAGATGGGGAATGGTATGTGTATTTAAATGGTGGTCGTACCAAAACGGATATGAAATGTTTGGACTGGGCGAAAAGGGGAGTAGCGCTTGGCGCTGGTGAAATTTTACTTACTTCCATGAATCACGATGGAACAAAAGCAGGGTTCGCTATCGATATTACTAAAAGATTGTCGGAGGAATTGCCCGTTCCAGTCATTGCTTCTGGCGGAGGAGGTGCAATGGAACATTTTACGGAAGTATTTGAAAAAGCCAATGCAGATGCTGCCTTAGCCGCCAGTATCTTTCATTTTAAAGAAATAGCGATACCGGATTTAAAGCGATATTTGCGGGGGAAAGGAGTGGTGGTGAGACTATAAATGTAAAATGTAGAATATAAAATGTAAAATGTAGAATGCTGAGAAGAAAAGAAGTAATGAAGTAATGAAGTAAAGAATACAGAGATTAGTCATTGAATGAAGCTTTGTTGAAAAATGGTACAGATAGTTTTGATAATAGCGGTTGTTGCCATACTTGTGTTTATCTATATTAACCGTTCTATAAATCAAAAACGGGATGAGCGAAGATTGGATCGGCAGGCGAGAAGACAGGAGATGTTTGAAAAAACATTGGAACAAGTTAAAAAGTCAGATTTAGATACTCAGAATGAAAACAAAATTGATGATTGATACATTTTGTATTTCATTAATCCTAATTCACGTCCATTATTCGCGTTAATTCGCGTACAACATTCGCCCTGATTCGTTTTTATTCGTAATAATTCGTGTAATAAAATGAAGGTAGATTTTAAAAAATATCCCGACGGACTGGTACCTGCCATTGTACAGGACTTCACTACTCAAAAAGTATTGATGCTCGCTTTTATGAACCAGGAGGCTTTTCAGAAAACGGAAGAGCTGGGGAAGGTTACTTTTTATAGTCGTAGTAAAAAACGGCTGTGGACCAAAGGAGAAGAAAGTGGAAACTTTTTGATTGTAAAACAGGTGTTACTCGATTGTGATAGCGATACCCTATTAATAAAGGCTGAACCCCAGGGCCCTACCTGTCATACCGGCGCTGATACCTGCTGGAGCGAGCGCAATCATAAAGAAGATTTTTTGTACTATCTCGAAGATATTATTGAATTAAGGAAAAAGAGCTCGGATGAGAAGTCGTACGTAAGACAATTGTTCCGGGATGGAATCAATAAAATTGCCCAGAAAGTGGGCGAAGAGGCGGTGGAACTGGTTATTGAGTCTAAAGACAATAACGATGAATTATTTATGAATGAGGCGGCCGACCTTCTTTTCCATTATTTGGTTTTACTTAACGCAAAAGGTTATAATTTGCAGCAGGTCGTGAGCGTTTTACAATCCCGACATTCAAAATAGATGATGATGAAAAGAATATTACTAGCATTGATGCTTGCTGTACCCGGGTTCTTAATGGCTC
Organism: Chitinophagaceae bacterium; assembly: GCA_965279015.1. Classification (GTDB taxonomy): domain Bacteria; phylum Bacteroidota; class Bacteroidia; order Chitinophagales; family Chitinophagaceae; genus Endoryza. The sequence goes on along the minus strand of OZ257130.1, from coordinate 4,427,855 downwards.
AGAATAATACACTTGCCACTTTCACTATTACAGGTACTATAAAAGGATTATCTGAGAACGCCGTAGTTACCATTACCGATTTTAATAACCCCGATGACACCCTTGCGCGAACCCTTGTTAAAAAGGAAATATTCGTATTGAAAGGTAAGATTGCCGAAGCAAACTTATTCCAGATCAACTTTCATGACATTCAGAAAAAAACGCTTCTATTTATCGCTAATGAAAATATTACTATTTCCGGCGAATCTTCAGCGATGCAAAGTCTGCAGGTAAAAGGATCAGTGATTCACAATGATTTTGTAGAGTTCCAGACAAAGTTTAACCCACTGGTACAAAAACTTTCAGACCTTAATCAGAAAATTGCATCAAAACCGGATATTAATCGCAACGATTCGCTGATGATTGCATACGAGGCCAATTTCAAATTGATCAAAAAAACAATTGACGATTTTGTAGTGGAGAAAAAGGGTTCACCGGTAGTTCCATTTGTAGTTTTGGTAACCAGCGAAATTGAACAGGATGCTGTAGCTATTGAGCGGCGTTATTATGAGATGACACCTTCACAGCAAACTGGCTTCTATGGAAAACTGATTAAGGACCAGATTGAGAAAGAAAAGATCGGCGCAATAGGAACAGAGGCAATTGGTTTCGTACAAAATGATACTACGGGCAAACCGGTATCGCTGGCTTCGTTCAGAGGTAAATATGTATTGGTTGATTTTTGGGCAAGCTGGTGCCAGCCTTGCCGTATGGAAAATCCGAATGTGGTGGCTGCATTCAATAGATTCAAATCAAAGAATTTTACTGTGTTGGGTGTTTCATTGGATCGGTCAAAAGAGCCATGGATAAAAGCGATACGTGATGATAAACTGGCCTGGACCCATGTAAGCGATCTGAAATTCTGGAACAATGAAGTGGCTCAGAAATACCGGGTTGAAACCATTCCTATTAATTTTCTGATAGGCCCCGATGGAAAAATTGTTGGGAAGAATTTACGAGGTAGTGATTTGCATATGAAGTTGTGTGAGTTATTAGGGTGCGAGTGAGAATGTGTAAATTTCAATGTGCAAATATGCAAATTAGAAAATGTGCAAATTCTTTCGTTCCATCACTCCGAATAAAAGTAAATCCCTATTATTCATACTGATTTTAATTAAAGCATTTGCACATCTGCACATTTTCTAATTTGCACATTCTTAATTAACATCCTTCCCTTCCTGCAACTTCTTAATCATCCCCTCCACATTATTTTTATTATTGGTATCCGGCGCTAATGGCAATGCCTGTTGCGCGTATTTCAAGGCGGTTTTATAATCTGCGTTGGCAGAAGAACCACGAACCATTCCCATCAGTGTTGTGAATTGATTCGGATATTTTTGAAAATTTGCTTTGAAAACATCCAACGCTTCTTTATTTTTTTTCAACCCTAATAATTGACGACCATATTGATGAATATCTTGCATATCACCAAGGGGCAGGGCTTTTTTCATTAGTTGCGCGGCTTCATCTGTACGACCGAGTTTTTCAAGAATCTGTGCTTTCGTTGCATGTGTTCGAAATTCTTTATCACCCCCAAATGAAGTACTGGAAGCACTATCGGCCCATTGAAGCGCTTGTTCCAGGTTTACATTACGTTGCAAGCACCATTGGGCAGCTTGCTGCCAGCTCTCCCATATAAAACCTTTCTCTGTACGTAATTCTTTCCGGAATGATTCCAGCTGATCTTTTACATAATCAACTTCTATAGTGAAAGGAATCATCAACTTCTCCCAGTAAAGCGCGATGGTCGCTCCGTTCTCTGTTTGATTGAGAAATTCGTATTTCAGCCATTCCACCGATTTATCAATTGCTTGTGGTTTTGCAGTTACCCGCAATGCATCCTCCTTCGCATCATAATAATAACTTCCCCAGGACGTAGCGTTTTTTGAAAATATTAAAGTAGACTCATTGGGATCGTAGGCGATAAAAAAGCCATATTTACCTGCGGGTAAACGCTGGCCATTAATTTTTACATCGGTAGTAAATTCAATACTTGTATTTTCATTGGAGCCCGCGCGCCAGGGTGCTTGTTTGGTATTTCCGAATCCCTGGTCGGTATAGCCGGTATGTACTAATTGCCCCCATATTTTACCTTCTCGTCCTTTTACAGCCGGGCGATCGTAATTGATAACAACTTTTGTTAATCCAATCTGTTCACCAACGATCGCTTTTTTATTTCCTCCACTGGGAGAAACCGTAAGGGGTATTTGCGCCACGGTGATTGAGTAAAATGCAAGCAATACAGCAATGCTTCCATATATTCTTTTCATAAAATTTTATTTAGCTGAAAAGCTAAGTAAGTAATTCCCTGTTTAGAACAGGAATATGATTAGAGTGATATGGAAAGGATGAATGGGTTACTGCAATTGCCGTTTGTAAAGTTGTACGGTGTTTTCAAATCCCAGGTAAATAGCATCGCAAATCAATGCATGACCGATGCTTACTTCATCTAACCCTGGAATATGCTGTTTGAAATAACGAAGATTTTGCAGGTCAAGATCGTGGCCGGCATTGATGCCTAACCCCAGTTCTAATGCTTTTTTTGCAGCAATAGTATATGCTGAAACAGCGATTTCTTTGTTGCCTGCAGCGAATTGCCTGGCATAACTTTCTGTATAAAGTTCTATCCGATCGGTACCAGTAGCAGCAGCGCCTTCTACCATTCGGGTATCAGGATCAACAAAAATGCTGACACGGATACCCGCTTTTTTGAATATAGCGATCGTTTCAATAAGATAATCTTTGTGAGTGATCGTATCCCAACCGTGGTCCGATGTAAGTTGCCCTTCCACATCGGGTACCAATGTAACCTGATGTGGTTTTACTTCCAGCACCAGATCAATAAATTTCTGTTCCCGGCAATTGCCTTCAATATTAAATTCGGTGGTGATGATTTTCTTTATTTCCCTCACATCGTTGTAACGTATATGTCGTTCATCGGGCCGGGGATGAACCGTAACGCCGTCGGCGCCGAAACGCTGTACATCGATCGCCGCTTTCACCACATCCGGATTGTTACCACCCCTGCTGTTGCGCAGGGTTGCAATTTTATTGATGTTTACGGAGAGCTTGGTCATGAAGCAAAGATAGTGAATGGTGAATAGTCAATAGTCAATAGTGAATAGTGAATAGGCAATGCAACTTGAATTATTGGCGGCGAAAATTACCTGGAGTGCTTCTCATTCACTATTCACTATTGACTATTCACTTGGACATTCACTAAAACGAAAAAAGGAGCGGCCAAGTGCTCCTTTCTTCAAGGTACGATCAATATATGTTAAGGGTCGTTATGCTTTATTTAATTGAGTAGTGAATAACATTTCACCACCATTGTCGAGAATATCCATAATATATGCTCCGTTATGTAAATTGTTTAACTCATTCATGGTGGTAACATTCGTGCCTTTCAGCAGGTACCATCCGAAAAGTTTAACGATCTGACCTTCGTGATTCATCATTCGCACGATGACTTGTTTGTTCTGACCGCTGGTTACTTCCAGGGTTACAGAAGTGAAAAACGGATTAGGTCGCATGTTCACTTTTGTAAATAATTGTTCTGTTTGCATTACCGGGTACGTTTCAGGGTTATTAATTTGGTTCTCTCCGGGTCTGCTTAATCTGCAGATCATGTCCGGAATTTTCGAGATGGTGCCTTTCGTTTTGTTTGTCATTATGAGTCCCTGTTGCATGTCCATGAAAACAGATTTGTTAGGATAGTACTAATCCAATGCCAGTCATATATCTAGTTGAAATACAGCGTATTGCCCTTGTGGTTTGGCACGATTTCTTCCTTTTGTGGGATGGGTTTTTCTCAAATTTGGAATGCGGAAAAGAGTCCTAAGGGTTTATATTCAGGCCTTATTTAAAAAAATGAACCAAGAATCTAAGATGCCAAGAACCAAATAAATTCCAAATTATAAATCTCAAAGGCTTCAGTTAATCGAATAGCCTTTGAAATTTAATTTTTTTGTATTCTTTCTTTGGAATTTGGGTTTTTTGCTTTCTTTCTTTGGTTCTTCCCCCGCGGGGGTTGGCTTCTTGGATCTTTCTCAGTATTCGTGCTAAAACCTAGCCACCAGCTTTACATTCAGTAAACGCGGAGTTAATCGGTTAGGCATGGCATAGATGGTGTTGGAAAAATCCTTTATCAGTAAATAGGAAATCGTATTGTCCCGATCGATTAGATTAAAGACTTCAAAAGAGGCCCAGATATTTTCAAAATTTCGGAAAGGATTATGACTACGTCGGTTTGATTTTTCTGTATCCATCAATAGTACACTAAAACCGACATCGATACGGAAATAAGGTTCAATGATTAACCCATTGCGGTATTTAACACTTCCGGGAATATTATAAGGAAGATTACTTCCATACAGTAGGTTTAGAAAAACCCGTACATTTTTATTGGTAGAAAGATAATCCTGCAGAAACATTCCAAATGTGAATAAACGGTCAGTGGGTCGCCGGAACCATCCACCCTCCATTAATGTACTATCAATGGGTTGGTTCAACGAATCCAAAGTATAATCATAATAAGTATCATTCTCTATGTTCTCACGGGTGCGCATGAGACCAACGCTGATCCAGCTCTCCGCGTCTTTTACCAATTCTCCGAATAAACGTCCTTCAATTCCTACCGCATAGGCTTTAGCACTGTTCTCTCCATAATAACGTATGCGTACATTGTCGATATCGTAAGGAACAACGTCCCACATTTTTTTGTAATAGGCTTCACTGGTTAAGCGGAAGGCCCGGCTTCCCATTTTGAAACTATAATCCATTCCTCCCACAAACTGTATGCTTTTTTGAGCTTTAAGATCGGTATTTAATGTTCCATCATAACGACGCAGCTCCCGGTAAAACGGAGGTTGTTGATAGATCCCGATTGCACCGCGGAAGATCACATCCTTTTTCCAGCTACTGGGCTTCCAGGCAAAGCCAATTCGGGGTGCCAGTAAAAATTCATTGTTTAATGTATTATAATTAAATCGTAATCCAGCCTGGAGCGTAAAATCAGCAGAGTCTTGAAAGAGAATATTGTCCTGAACATATCCACTGACTCGGGTGATATCTAAATCCGCGCTTGATTTTGTTACTCTGCTGAATTCAAGTGTAGAAGGATTGTATGGAATATTGTAGCCCGCGGAATCCTGGTATTCCCATTCATTGAGTTTATCGTGAATGGTTTGTTGTTCGGCACTCACTCCCCATTGCCAGTAATGTTTTCCATTATCCAAAACGCCTTTATGCGACGCGTTCCATACCAGGATATTCAATTTATTACGGGCAAAGGTTTGATAGAGGCCCGCACCAAGCGGATTTGTAATCAATCCAAAATCCGGTTTGCTCTTATCGAATTCTCTTTCGCCGAAAAGATAGGCACCCGTGATATCGATTGATTCTTTTTCGTCATCTTCAAAACGACTGAGCATCCATTTTAACCGGAGGTTCTTTCGTGGTTGTTGCAGAAATGAAAGTCCTACCATATTGGTTCGGTAACGATCTTCTTCCCGTCCTTCGAAATAAGTATCAAGACCCAGGTTAGCGCTGAAATAAGGAGAGAATACGGATGAGGTGAGTTGACTGAATTCCGGTACCAACGTAAATTTTGTTTGTGAAATATTGCCGAGTAATTCAATACTGTTCTTTTCGTTCAATTGATAGGTGAGCAGCGCCTGGAAGTCGGCAGATGAAGGAACATAATTACCCTGTGTTTCCTGGCTGCTTAATAAGTTGCGGTTGCTTTTATTGCGGATACCAACCATGTAAGAAAAACGATTGTTTCGGCTGGTACCTTCCAGGTGAAAGCCTTGTTCCAGTAAACCGATATAAGCCGAACCTCCAAAAGCTCGTGGTTTTTTATATTGGATATCGAGAACCGAAGACATCTTATCTCCATACTTCGACTGGAACCCACCATTATAAAAATTCACATTGCGGGCAAGCTCAGGATTTATAAAACTCAAGCCTTCCTGTTGTCCGCTTCGAACGAGATAAGGACGGAACACTTCAAAATCGTTTACATAAATCAGGTTTTCGTCGTAATTACCCCCGCGTACATTGTATTGGGAGGTGAGCTCATTATTCGATCCAACAATTACTTTGATCAGACTTTCAATACCGCCGCCAGGGGTTGGTATATTGATCGCGTTTTTCGGATTGATCACCACGAGGCCGGTTTCACGTCTTGTTCGCTGATCCGTTACAACTACCGGTTCCAACTCTTTTGAACCTCTTTCCATACGGATCACGACCTGCTCTTCTTCTGATTCATTCAGGAGAAAATTGCGTTGCTCGGTTTTATAACCTAAAAAGGAAATGACAAGAGCGAAAGCTTTGTCGGCAGGAACCGTAATGCGGAAAGTACCGGAATCGGAGCTCATGATTCCATTTGCCCGGCCGAGAATGGTAATCGACACCCTTCCCATCGGGTTTTCGTTCTCATCCACTATTTTTCCGGAAACAGTGGCTGTTTTTTTCTGTGCAATAGCCACGATAACCGGGAAAATCAGTACAAGAAGAAAGAATATTGGCCGAAATTTCACCCGGGTTAGTTTTATAACTGTCTAAATTAGTTGAAATAATGTGTAAACTTAAAACAGAAAAAGCGGGAATTTATTTTATTTGCATACCGGAAAATCAATCTAACTGCTATGATTTACAGAATATTCGTATTACTCTCTCTTTTAGGATGCATAGGCTGTTCCTCATCGCCTGCTAATAGTAAAAATGAAGAACCCAAAGGGGCCAATACCAACAATAAAAAGGTTCCGAAAGAGATAAAGGCCAAGCTTCCATTTCAATATCGTGAAACCCTGGTAAAGGGAACTGATACGGGAATTGTAAAAATCGTTGCGAAGCGACAGATGAAGATCGAGGACGTGCTTTGCCAGCGTTGGGAATTGATTGATGTCAGTAATGTACGGGCTTATGATGGCATAGGGGAGAGAGAAGATCTTTCACGAGGCTTTGAGGAGCTTTGTCTTTTCAGCGATAAACAATTTTTAGAGGATCCACATGATATTGTAAAAACCGGCCAATGGAAAGTGCAGATAAATGGCAAGGCTTTATTGTTAACATTATCATTCGATGATGGTACGCAAAAGCAATACGTGATTCGTTCGGTTGGTGAAAACGAATTGGAAGTTATGCAAAGAAAGAAAAGCGGGAAATTCATCAAACTCAATCTTGCCAGTGATGCATTGCGACATGAAAACCAATTGAACGATCCGTTTCACCCGGTAAATAATAAATGGAGAATCAAACCAGCTATTAAGGAAACGAAAGAGCAGATAAATGAACGGGTAAAACAATGTGTCAGATTTTACGCGCTGTTTTACCGCGATAATATTAAACGCGATCAAGCTGATATTTCTTTTCTTGGCTTACCTAAAATATTAAAATGGTATAACGGTGGGATCGGTGTTTATGAACGTCTGGAAGTGGACGATTCATGGGTAGATTGTTTTTACAATAAAGAACAAGCCATGGAGGGTTATGAGATAATACGCAAACAAATACTGAATAATAAGATTATCTGGCCCGACAATGCGCCGAATTGGGTATATCAAACGCATGCGGTGCTGGAGCAGATGTATGGGGGGATGAATTGAAAACGAGTTTGTAGTTTGTGGTTTGTGGTTCTTTGGATGTAACATTCATTACGGATAGCAGAGAATTTTTTAGGCTAATATAGAATAAGTTTTGTCACAATTGTATAACTGCAATTAATCAGTATGAAAAGCTTGAAGAACCACAAACTATAAACTACAAACCACAAACCTCTACAACGCTTTCAGCTTACTTATCATCCCTTTCGGATCCGCTGATTTAAATACCGTATTCCCGGCAACTAACACATGCGCACCTGCATCCAAAATGCTTTTAGCGTTTTCAAGCGTAACGCCCCCATCAATTTCAATTTTTACCGGTAATCCCCAGGTATCGATCATGGTCCGTAAGCTTTTAATTTTTGAGAGCGTGTGGGGGATGAAGGATTGTGCCCCAAAACCCGGGTTTACACTCATGATGCATACAAGATCTATATCTGGCAGGATATCTTTTAATACGTCAACAGGTGTGTGAGGATTAATAGCAACACCCGCCTGCATATCCAGGCTTTTTATTTGTTGTATGTTTCGGTGCAGGTGTCTGCAGGCCTCGTAGTGAACAGTGAGTATATCTGCTCCGGCTTTCTTAAATGCTTCGGCATATTTTTCAGGTTCCTCAATCATCAGGTGTACATCGCAGACTTTCGTGGTGGCTTTCCGGAAAAACTCAATGAGCATTGGGCCAAAGCTGATATTGGGAACAAAACGGCCATCCATTACATCCAGGTGATACCAATCCGCTTCGCTTTCGTTAAGCATGTTGCATTCGGATTGCAGGTTCAGGAAATTTGCTGCTAACAAGGAAGGAGCGATAATGGCCATGTGTATGATTTATTAAAATAGAACCATGAAATAGTGTGGCAAAAATAACCGCCTGCCTGTGTTTCAGCAAATCAAATTGCTCAGGGTAATTATTTCAATCGCTTTAATGCATCCCTGGCTTCGGTTATTCTCCTGTCGAGTGAAAGCGCCCTTTGATAGTTTTCTTTGGCCTGTTGATTATCTTTCAATTCTTCATAAACCCTTCCCAGCCAGAAATACGCGTCTGCATCAGTAGTAGATACGGTTACGGCCATTTTAAAAGTTTCCAATGCTTTTTGATAATCTTTCTGGAAATAATAAATTTTACCCTTCTCCAGATGTGCGTCTATAAATTTCCAATCTCGCTGGATACATTTTTCAAATAATTCAAGGGCCAGATTGTATTCTTTAATATCAGAATAATAGATTCCTTTTAACATCAACGCATCTATCATTTCCCCGGTACTATCTCTTCCGAGAATATCATCACAGATCACAACTATTCGGGGATTTTGTTGGGCAGAATAGATATTGGCCAGTGCCAGCCCGGTATAATTTACAGGTTGTATGGAGTAGGAACGCTCCAGTGATAAAAGGGCCTCGGCGGTATCTTCCAGTATACTCAATATAAGACCCCGCTCGTACCATGCCATAAAATTCAGAGAATCTTCCTTTATTAGTTTATCATATTCAGCAAGCGCCTGCTCCCGGCGGCCAGTTTCTGCATAGAGTTCACTAAGCCTTCTGCCAAATTCCTTATTGTTTGGAAATTTTTTTCTGCACTCGTTCAGGAAGAGCAGTGCTTCCTCATTTTGGTTTAACAAGCGAAGATTGGAAGCATATTCAAGGGCTACCCCCTCGTCCCCGCTCAGGTCCCATGCCTTTTTATAATCGGTAGAAGCTATTTCGTGCAAATTGTTTTGTGATAATAATATAGCTCTTGCGAGATAAAAACCTGGATTTTCGGGAAATTGCCTGATGCTATCGGAATAAGCTCCATAAGGGGGTTGCGCCAATATTTTACTTGCGTCAGCGCCACTTTCGGTACAACCAGACAACAGGAAAAGGAAAATCACCAGGGTCGAAACAAATACGAATAACTTTTTTTTCATCTGCCTTCAATAAATTTATGACTCCAGAAATCGATGGCGCAAAACTAACCGTTTTTAGGGAGTGCTATCTGACAAAATTCTGACAATATAAAAGGTCAATGGGAATATCTTTGCCGCGCAAAATTATTTCAATTCAAACGGGTATTTATGAAGAAACTTATATGGGTTTTGTTAATTGTTCCGGCATTATTCGCAATTATAAGCTCGTTTAAACCACAATCTATTGTGGCTACAGAATCTGTTCTTGCAGGAGATACGGTTCAATACCCCGAGGAAGAGCATTTTAAAAACGTACAGCAACTTACATTTGGCGGCGATAATGCCGAAGCCTATTTCAGTTACAACGGCAAATGGCTGATTTTTCAAAAGACCAACCCAAAAGAAGGTATTACCTGCGATCAGATGTATATCGGTAAAATACCCGCTTTAGGAGAAAAGTTTGAATATAAACTGGTGAGTACCGGCAAGGGAAGAACCACCTGTGGTTTTTTTACAAAGGATGGCAAACATGTTATCTATGCATCCACCCATTTGGGGGGTGATGCCTGTCCACCAGTTCCTGATCGTTCTAAATATGGCAATAAATACATCTGGCCATTGTATTCCAGCTATGAAATTTTTATGGCCGATCTCAATGGGAAAATCGTAAAACAACTGACGAATTCCCCTGGTTACGACGCGGAAGCCACTCTTTCTCCTGATGGTAAAAAAATGGTTTATACCAGTACAAAAGATGGTGATATCGAGTTGTATATTATGGACCTGAAGTCGGGTAAAGAAAAAAGAGTAACGAATTTATTGGGTTATGATGGTGGTGCCTGGTTCAGTCCCGATGGAAAGAAATTAATATGGCGCTCCTCCCGTCCGAAAACAGAGGCGGAAATAAAGGAATATAAAGAACTATTAGCGGAAGGATTGGTAGCTCCCACCAATATGGAAGTATGGGTGGCAAATGCCGATGGAAGCAATGCCCGCCAGGTTTCTTCTTTTGGTCAGGCGAATTGGGCCCCTGCTTATATGCCCGATAGTAAGCGGATTATTTTTGCCAGCAATCACGAATACAAAAGAGGCTTCCCTTTTAATTTATATACAATGAATGAGGATGGAACCAATCTTACCAAAATAAGCCGCGATAAGGGTTTCGACGCATTCCCCATGTTTAGCCCCAATGGAAAGAAGATTGTTTTCTGTAGCAATCGTAATAACGGGGGAACCAGAGATACGAATGTGTTTATAGCAGACTGGGTGGAATAGTAGGGAATGTGCAGATGTGCAAATATGCAAATGTGCAAATTCTTTTGACTCGATCTTTCTGAATAGATGCTAAATGTGTTTAATTCGGGCTGTTACGCCAAAGGCATTTGCACATCTGCACATTTTCTAATTTGCACATTTGAAATTTGTAGTCTTTCTTTGTGCCGCTAACCCAACACTATAAATTTCAACTCATCAACATGGACACCGGACTACTGCATCTTCACAACATTCTCCGTTGGATAATTTTAATCTTATTGCTGGTTACTATCTACCAGGCATTTTCCAAAAAAGAAGCGATTCGTAAAACCAGTTTATGGTTACTGATCTGTTCGCATACCATGCTGGTGATTGGATTTTTCCAATTGATAAATGGCCGATATGGCATTTCTAATGGTTTACCGGAAGGCGTGGAATTGATGAAAAATAGTTTCTACCGCTTTTACTGGATCGAACATCCTCTTGTTATGTTTGTGGCGATCATCCTTATTACCATTGCCCGAGGCAGGGCCAAGAAATTAAATTTTAGAGCAACTGGCCGGATATTGGTAATTGCGTTACTGTTTATACTTGCTGCCATTCCCTGGCCTTTCCGGGAAACAGTGGGCAGGCATTTATTTCCGGGTTCCTGATGCCCGATGATAAAGAGAGGCTGTCTCAAAAGCTTAGGAATTTCACACAAAGTAGACCAAGAAGACGAAGCTCACAACGTAAGCAATGATATTCAATCTTTGTTTCGTTGTATTCTTAGTAGCCTTTGTGTGAAACAATACTTTTGAGACAGCCTCTTAACCCCTTTTATTACTTTTTCTCTTCCCTATAAAAAATCTTACTTACAATTTTCCATCCTTCCTTTGTTTTCAGCAGACTCATGATATCATGAAAGTAGAAGGTTGGATATTCAATGGTAAGTTTAGCAGTAGCCGCGTTGCCATATACCTGTATGCTTTCGATTTTTGTTTTTCTTTCCTGCTTTACGCCATTATTTCTCATTCGGGCCATAAAATCTTTCAGCGATACATTAAACAACGTATCGTTACGCATATAACGCATTTGTCCATCCGGCACAAAAGCTTTGGAAAAGAGAAGGCTGTCGCCATTGGTGGCTCCATCGAGATAATAGGTACATGTCGTTTCGATTTCCTGTATGGTTTTTACATCAGTTTGCGCGAAAAGCTTGGATACAAAAAGCAGGCTGCCCAATAGTATCGGCATCGTTTTTATCATACAATTAATTTTGCTTTAAAATAGAAATCCGGATTGGTAAGAGATAGTTAAATAAGGAGGAGCGAGAAGACGTTGAAGTTTTAAGGGTTTGTAGTTTATGGTTTGTAGTTTGTAGTTTTTCATGTTCATCATTCCTTGGAAAATCAGACAAACCTCGATCTAAGTTATTCCTAATCTGAGTGACTTTGCATTTGTTGCTGATTTCAATTAATAATGAAAGTTGCACCTAAAGAACTACAAACCATAAACTACAAACCCTTAAACCTTTTATTATATTGACTTCATCGTATTAACAAATATCTTCATCTCCTCCATCGTGCCAATACTTACCCGGCACCATTTATTTTCGAGGTTATAGCGAAGAATAATATTTTTCTTCATCATGTCCATCGACAAATCTCCTTTATAATCTTTCATTGGACAGAAGATAAAATTGGTATAAGAAGGAATAGGGGAGTGACCCATTTTTTTCAGTTCATCGAATGTAAACTGGCGGGCCGCTGCGTTTTTCTGTTTGCTCATCAGTTGATGCTGCGGATCCTTTAAACTCGCCAATGCCGCCGACATCGATAAGGTGCTTAAGCAGAAATTGGTGCTTTGGAAATAATTGGGTTCAATCTGTTTGATGGTGGCTGCATTACCGATTATAAATCCGATACGCAAGCCAGCCATGCCATGTATTTTGGAAAACGTACGTATCACCAATATGTTAGGATTCTTATCAACCAGTGAAATCATAGATTCGTTATCCGGCGCATCAAGAAAATCCATATAAGCTTCATCAATAAGCACGGTTGCTTTTTTGGATGCTTCGGTACAAAAACTTTTCATCTGCGAAGGAGAAATCATTGTACTCGATGGATTGGCGGGATTACAGATATAAACCAAACTGGTATTATCATTGATAGCGCTCAGCATGGCAGGAAGATCATGGGCCTTTGCGCTGTTAAGTGGTATCTCTCTTACTTCCGTTCCAATCTTTTTCGCTGTGCTTGGAAGTATTCCAAAAGTAGGGATGGCGGTTACTACATTTCCTTTATTGAAATGCCTGGCCAGTAAATTCAATCCTTCACCCGAACCCGCTGTTATTATAACCTGGTTGGCACCCACGCCATAATAATCTCCTAATTCTTTTTTGAATGTCTGCAACGATGCAACATTGAATTGATAACGGTTGGCCTCTCCAATCATTCCCATTATTGCTTCTTTGGCTTTTGCTGAAATGCCATAAGGATTTTCATTGGAACCCAGGTTCACCAATCCTTTTTCAGTGCCGAAATTTTTTGGAAGATAATCTTCACCTGCTAAAGAACGAAGGGATATACCCAAACCCAGTGCAGCGAGTGAACTTTGCTTGAGCCAATTGCGGCGGTTGACGGTTTGCATACAGTTTTTGTTTGGATGAATTTACGAAGAAGCTGCGAGCTTTGAGCGGTGAATCGTGAATCGTGAGTGGTGAGTCGTGAGTCGTGAGTGGCTCTCCGATTAACGGTGTGTCACTATTACTTAGAAAGTTCCCTTCGCTACTCACGACTCACCACTCACGATTCACGTATTCCGTCTCATCCTCCTCCGCGTTTTCCAAGCTCAATCACCTCACAATCCCTCATATTCTTTCCATCAATAACAAATCGAACAATGGTTCTTATTTTATGCCAGCCATGATTGCCCGCGGCACCCGGATTCATATGCAGACAATTTATTTTATCGTCGTAAATAATTTTAAGAATATGGGAATGACCACAGATGAATAGTTGCGGTTGATGCAGCAGTAATTCCTTTCTTGTTTCCGGGTTGTAGTTGGGCGGTGATCCTCCGATATGCCGTATCATCACTTTTACATCCTCGCACATAAATACCAATTGCTCGGGAAATTCGGAGCGGATATCTTGTCCGTCGATGTTGCCGTAGACGCCCCGGATCATGGTCTGACGGTCTCGCGTCTGACCATGATCCGGGGCAAGTCTATTCGCAAGGTCAATCGACCCAAAATCCCCCGCATGCCAAATTTCATCGCAGTTTTTGAAATGCTCAAATACCGCTTCATCCAAATAACCATGTGTGTCTGATATCAGTCCGATTTGTTTCAAAGTAATTATTAAGAAGGCAAAGTTGCGGGTTTATTTTCAGCCACAGATTACACAGATTTTCACAGAAAAATCAATATCTGTGTTAATCAGTGTAATCTGTGGCTAAATAATACAAGAAAAGCGCGTCACAATAGTCTGACCGTCTCGGGTCTGACCATTGTGACGCGAAATCTTCCTACATTTGATTATGCCTTTTCACCGCAATTTTCTTTACTGGATCGATAAACGGAAGTGGAAATATGTTTTTCTGCTTGCGACGCTGGAACTTTCGCTATTTTGAAATTACCTAATTTGCTGTTACATGCTGAATAGAATTGTTGTCGTACAAGAGTGCGACGCAACAGCCGCTAAATAGTAGCAATGTCGCTGGGAACCACAAACCACAAACTTCAAACTTGAAAAATGCCACACTACCATACACTCGGACAAATTCCGCATAAACGTCATACCCAGTTCCGCAAACCGGACGGAACCCTCTATAGCGAACAATTATTTTCCACAGAAGGTTTCAGCGACGACTACTCATTATTGTATCACTGTCACCCGCCCACCCAGATCATTAAAACAGAGGCGCAGATAGATGTGAGCCCGCAGATAGCGGAAGAAAAAATGCTCAGTCACCGCAGCTTCGAAGGTTTTAATATAAAACCGGTGGCCGATTATTTACAGAGTCGCGTGCCGATCCTGGTTAACAACGATTGCCATATTGTGCTGGCGGCACCGCAGCAAAGCATGAAAGATTATTATTACAAAAACACCGATGCCGATGAATTGATATTTGTGCACGAGGGCAGTGGTATCGTGCATACCCAGTATGGCGAGCTGCCTTTTTCTTATGGCGACTACATCCTACTTCCCCGCGGTAGCATATATCAAATCGAATTCGCTACCGACAAAAACAGGCTCTTCATCGTGGAGTCGTTTAGCCCGCTTCGATTCCCCAAACGGTATATGAGTAAATACGGGCAGTTGATGGAGCATTCGCCTTATTGCGAACGCGATATCCGTCCGCCACAGGATCTGAAAACGCATGATGTGAAAGGCGATTTCCTTATCAAGGCCAAGAAGCGGGGCATCTTATACGGACTTCATTATGGAACACATCCATTTGATGTGATCGGCTGGGATGGTTGTTGTTATCCCTATATATTTTCCATACACGATTTTGAACCGATTACGGGTCGCGTGCACATGCCACCGCCTTCGCACCAGACTTTCGAGACCAATGCCTTTGTGGTTTGCTCCTTTGTTCCGCGCATGTACGATTACCATCCGCAGGGAATACCGGCGCCATATAATCACAGTAATATTGATAGCGACGAATTGCTTTATTATGTAGATGGGGAATTCATGAGCCGCAAGCATGTGACCCGTGGTATGCTCACCCTGCATCCCGCCGGCATACCACATGGTCCGCATCCAGGCGCGGTGGAAAAAAGTATCGGTGCAAAAGAAACAAAAGAACTGGCGGTAATGGTAGATACCTTTCGGCCGCTGATGTTGACTAAACAGGCGCTCGATATCGAGAATAAAGACTATGTAATGTCGTGGGCAGAGTAGGAGTAGTCGGGAGTCAGGAGTCAGGAGTCGGGAGTCGAAGTCGTCGGTTCACAATTGGAGTTCTCAGGCGAGTCTCTCCGCGGCCACTTAGGTTGTATTTGAATCTATTGACTAATCAACATTCGGCAATGCGGAGGACTCGCCGTGATTAGTATTAAATGTCCAATTATAATCGTTCGTAAACCTGTGAGGTTTCAGATACTTTGAGAATAGTAAAGTGTTTTGAAACCTCACAGGTTTGACTTCCAGGCGAGTCCTCCGCCAACCCCGAAATCAAAATAAATTACTAATAGCTTTGAACATGAATTACAGGCGGTGAGGCTCGCCTGAGAAAGAAAAGTTCAATTGTTTTATTTCATGCTATAGAGCTCATTTTAAAAATAGCTGTTAACCCAATGTTAGTGGTAGTTTTACTTTCTCCGATTTGTTTATGACTTAAATTGGCTTCTATTTAATCTGGTTTAAGGTTTATACCTGGAGAATTGTAAATAATTCTATCTTTTCATCTCTTCCCCTCAACTCATTTTCCCCTAAAGAGTTGATTTGAAATTGAGCAGGAATGTCAAGCTCTTTTAGTAGATCACCCGAAATAAGTATGTCAACTTTATAAGTATTGCAAAGCCCTTGTATCCGGGCAGTCGTATTTAGAACATCACCCGTGAAGATTATATCTTTTTTAATAACCCCTATTTCTCCGGTAGTCACTTTTCCAAAGTGAAATCCGGCTTTGAATTCAGGCAATAAACCAAATTTTTCATTGTACTTCGTGGTTTGCTTTCTGAGGGCTTCTTTCATTGCAAAAAAACATTGAATACAATTATTGTTTCCCAATGAGCTATTGAACTTCCATGATACAATCAACTCGTCGCCTGCATATTGATATATTTCTCCGGAATACTTTACAATTGGGTCTGATAAATCGAAGTAATATTCTCTAAGCATTTCGAAGTACTTTACATGACCTAAACTTTCAGCTATAGTGGTGGAAGATTTCATGTCTAAAAACATAAAAATTCTTTTCTCTTCTTTAGGCGTGTGATATTTACCTGTAAAATAATTAGCAAGCGTACCGTGTCCGAGATTTTCACTTATTTCATTATAAAAAAGGGAAACACCCACCACCGTAGTAATGTAAGCCACCACGCCGAAAAAGACATAATTAAAGAAAAATTGCCCGGTGTGCGTCCACACTAATTTTGTAAAAACACTGGTTTTAAGTTCAATAGAATTATAAATAACCCTGTTTACCAATAGAAACAAAATAATTACTCCGAGATAGATGCTTGTTTTATATATTATCTTTTTAAGAAAACTCTTTTTGGTAAATAACTTATTAATATATAGAATTTCAATGGTTCCGATCAATAGCCCTAATATAAGTGCAGTAATAGCAGCAATTAAAATGGCGTGGCCAAAGTGATAAGGATTTCCTGTTGAAGGGTAATTAGTCAGATTGCCAAGAAGACCTCTCTCCAGCAGCGAATACACTATGCTGTACAATAACCAGGTCAGTGCAAAAGGAAGGATCCGTGAGATATTTCTTTTGGTTCTTGGTGATGGCATTTTTAAGAATGAAAAGTTAAGGATGAATAGTTTCCCATTGATTCTCGCAATTCTTTTTTGGATCTTTCGCTTTCCTTTGTCGATAGTTGGCGAATCAATAAGAAGCATGATGTAGTTGCGCATTGGAAGGTGTTTAATGTCGGGAGAGTCTTACTGTAAAGTACCCTTTACTATGAACTATTCGGATTTTTATTCGGGAATCAGAATAGGGACATAGCGCTGCGCACGGCGGGGCTTTGCGCCTGCCTACATCGCCTTGCGCCACCGCTGAAGCTTAGGCGGCACGCGGTCGCGTCGCCGCTACGGCAGAGCAAAGCCGCAGGCAGGTTGGCGGGGCGGGTAATTGGTCACAAACTGTGACCAGTTCACATAAGCACAGGGGTAATATCGGGAGTGGTTTTATACTTAATAGAAGATCACTTCCTTCCACATTAACATTTCTATTCACGGGTTGAATATTATTATTGCTAAAAGAAGCGTATGACTCGCATAAATCTCGCACAATTATTCTTTGTGATTTCTGTCAATTTGTTGTTACTGGTATCTTGCCGCTCATTTAAATCTGTTCATTTTTCCAATCAATTAAAAAAGGATACGGTATCATTTTCTGGTGAATTGAATATGGATAACCGTATTGCCGGTGTTCGCGTATTAGGTCCCTATACGTTGAATGTTTCTGGTAGTCTCAGTAATGTCCAACAGAAGAAGGGGACTGCTGTGTTTAATGTGGACAACAATCGGATTGAATTTATGATTTGCAAAGATGGTACGTGCGCGAATGCGGAAGGTTCTTATTACATGAAAACTAAAACCAGCTCGTTTCAACTTTTTGGTCCGAATAATAAGGTCTCTCGCGTTAAGGCTCAAAAAATATTCGGCTCCGTAAACTATTTGGGTGATACTCCAGGTTTTGAGGTTAATGTCGCAAAAGGGGGTACCGGTTCATTGAATTTAACATTGGGGTTGGTTACCATCCGTCCCATTAATAAAAAATCGAAGTACGGTAAACTTCCTTATGGAGTGGGGTTAGAATTTATTCTGGATAAGAAAGTGATCGGTAGTTTTATTCAGCAACATGAGTCCATAACGATCGTACTTAAAAACGAGCTTACCGAAAAAAATAAGATGATACTAACGGCTGTTGCTGTTTGTCTGATGAATAAAAGTAACTCGGTGCGGATCCTTTAAATCGAAATCACTTTGTAACTTAATGGGTGTGGATACCTTTCGGCCGCTGATTCTAACAAAGCAGGCGCTGGAGATAGAGAATAAGAATTATGTGATGAGTTGGGCGGAATGATTAAGATAACGAACAACAGCTGAGAATATATTCGTCGCCCCGCCATTTTGCCAATGCAATGTTATGGGTTCGGTGATTTTGAGCAAAGACTTTAATTTATAGACAAAGTCTTTCCCTTTAATAGATTCGGTCAACCAGCCTATCTACAAGGTTAGTTGACCATTGTACTTGCCACACTCTCCCGTCTATTTGGTCGAGCAGGATGAAATTGTATATGTTTTTTGTTGGATAGAGAAAGAATCTACCATTCTTCTCATCATCTTTATTTACCCGAGAAATGTCCGAGAGTGTAGTCTCATACTGATATTTACTTTCTGTTCCCCACTGAACTTGCCACATTTGTCCATTTCTTGTATTCAATTTGATAAATGTATATATATTTCGTGTTGAAAAGAGTCTATACACAACAGTACTATCCGTTGAAATATTTTGAATAGGGGCTTCAGATGTACTTTGAGTAAAAGCCGTAACAGATGTCAAAACAATAATAATAAAAAATACTATTCTTTTCATAGCGTTAATTTACTTCTTGTAGAAATGGGTTATATTCCATTTTTGGATTATGTTTTTACCCGCTGACGCATAGCGGTAGGGCTTTGCAGGTGGGTACTAGTGATCGTCACGACCAGCTACTGTATCCTCGTGCATAAAATAATGACAAGATAAGAAAATCTCTGAGGTAGAGAAGTGTCGCTGGACCTAAAACTAAATATAATTGATGGAGCTCAAGATATATTCGTCGCCCCTCCAAATCTGGCGAGTGTGGTTGCTTACATATTATTATTTTGGGGATAAAAGGAATATGCAAACCAATTTGTGCCTGGCCAAATCAAGTTCTAACGATCGGCCGTAACTTCCTATCTATCGGCACAAGTTGTCAACTATAAGCCTTTTACAATAAACATCAGCATTCAGTAAAGTTGAACACTTGCGCCAGTTACGGTGTGTCAAGGAAGCGTTGGCACAAGGCAGGCTCTTTTGCAAGGTTGGCTTTTGTGTGTCGGCTTTGTGTGCCTTGCAAATGTGCTTGAAATGGTGCGTCGGGGGCTGCTTTTATGGCTTGAAAGTTTTAATTGTCTCGTTAATCTCTTTCAAAGTGTCTGATAAAATCTTGCTTCTGTAACCAAAGAAACTGCTTGACTTTTCTTTCATCATTGAAGGCAAGGAATAAATTGTTGCAATAGCTTTCATAATCAGTTCTTCTTTTTTCGCTCCAGCAATGTCTCCGTATGCTTGCACTGTCAAAGCAATTGCAGAACGGAAGGCATATTCTTCTTGAAATGTTCTTTCTCTTACGTATTGTTTGATTGTGAAAAGTAAAACTATCATTACTGGTAAAGATTTTATTGAGCTAATAAGTAAGTAATGCCAATCTACTACTGTTGGATAACCACCAACCCAACCAAAGAAGTTTGTAAAGATTCCTATTATAATTACCAACGCAACTATTCCTGTTCCGAAAACAATGTTTGCCCACCTCTTTATTGGTGCTTCCAATGCGTTCTTTCTGTCGTTAAAAGTGTTGAATAATTTCTCTGCCCCTTCTTTTCCGATAAGTTCATTCAATACTGCAATTCGCTTATCAAACGTTTGGCTTCTGTCGGTTACCGATAAAAGCATTCCATCAAAGTCAGTATTCTTTTTCGTGCTTGCTTTTATCTCATCGTTCATCAATGCTTTCAGGTCTTTCATTTCCTCCTGAAATTTTGCGTAAGCTGTTTTTTCTTCTTCCAACTTTGTTGCTGTGTTGTCGAGATTTGTTTTCTGCTGTGTCAGCAAACTGTTTATTGATTCATTGGTTGCAGTGCTTGTGTTGAGCAACTTGTTTATTTCATCTGAATTATTTCTTGCTGTTGGAAGCAAACCTTCAATTTCTCCCAACTCTTTTTTCTTTGTTGTAACTAACAGTTCAAGATTTTCTCTATCAACCTTTAAATTCTCAAGTAGATTTTTATTTATCTCAACATTCTTTACAAGTTGTTCTGTAATCAAATTCAGTTTGCTTTCTAACTCACTAACTTTTGCAAATCTTTTCTTGTCGTCTTTTTCTAAAACATTATCCCAAAAACCATTTGCAACTTGATAATAAACCAATCTTGTCAAAACACTTACTGCTGAAGCAAAGTCATTGCTGCCGATATGACCATTGAAGTTAGCAAGGTCGTCTGATAAATTTCCGCTTCCGAAATCATTTTGAAAATTGTATTGATAAGGCAGAATGTTTGCCATTGGAGTTTCAAGAATAAGCCCCAACTGCGAAATCATTTTCTTTGAATAGGTTGAAAGTTCTGTTACCGTGTAGTAACTGATTACAACACTTGACAAGTCAGTGTAGTCCTTGTAAGATTCTGCAATGCGTTTGTCAATATCCAAATCCCAAAAAGGTTGTAATTGTGAAACGACTTTTGTTTTTTGTTCCTGATTCATTTGAAAAAATATTTATTGTTCTGTTGCAATTGAAATTGGCATTTCATTTTGATTGTATTCTCTGATTTTATTTGGCTGAAATGTTTCTCTCAAAATTGCATTGAGTAAATAATCCGCTTCTTTTTTGCTGCCAAATATTTCTTTCTCTAAATCGTTGAATACCTTTTTTAAAACTTCAACACTTTCAACTATTCTCTTTTGTTCTTCAATTGGAGGAAGTGGGGAATATAAGGTGTAAGCCTTTTTTGTGTTCCATAAAGTTCGTCCAAAAAAAACTTTAAAGGGGTACTATACCATATTTTATTTGCCATATTGATATTTTACTATCATTGATAATAGTTGTGCAATATTTTAATTTTCTCAAGGATATAGCAATTGCCTATGACGGTGAAGCATTGTCGATTTGGCAGTATTCAGTGTTCCGTCATCCTGGCCGGCCACAACCGAATAATGATTCGAAGTTGAAGTTATATTTATTTGTTAATAGTGATTCGGTCAACTGGATATGTCTTTCATCCGTGTTATTACAGTTGAAACACGGCTTCCGTCAGCCTCCATATACGCCAATGCAATGTTATGGACCGTTATTCTTGTTTATAAGTTGTTTATGTTCCCATTTTAACGCTTTGGGTTTTTCAGAGAGAACTTTGTCAAAAAGTTTTAATTTTTCTTCAAATGTCATAGTAACAGTGTCTTGGTTTGTGCACCACCATTTGTAAAACTCGACTGGTTTGTCAGAATACGGAACTATTGCCTGAACAGGGGTATTATAACCACTAAATTCTATTCTAGTTTTTAATCCAAGTGCATAGCAAAAATAATCAGGATGATCACCCCTTAATTTTGAGATTAGCAATTCAAATACTTCCTTATTAGTTTTTAGAGAGCTCTTTTTCCGGGCAATATCAAATGAAACGGGGTCTTTTCTAAGCCATTCTGAAACTCTCATCGTTCGAATGCCTTTTTCATTTTCAATTGTTACTAAGTCTTTTAAAAAATATGTTTTTTCAGGGATCGGATAAAAAATGTGAACATTAAAGTCATCACCTTGATTTGTTTGAACTTCAACCTGAGTTAAATCTTTTTTTTTAAGTGTTTCGATAATGTCAACATTATTGACCTCACCACCTTGATATTTACTCAATAACGCATCAACATCTGATCCTAAAAAGAAGTCTTCAATAAAATTCCACCGTTCATCATTTGAGAAACCTCTTAAGAAGAAGTGATCAAAGATTTGATTACTTAGATAATGTCTCTCCAGAGTCTTACTTAAAAGGCTATTTGAATAACTTGGGTTATTTGAGTCTCTTTCAATTCTGTTAGGGTCGTTAATGCGGACGAAAACCATAGGATTCTCACCTCCTTTAATTTCAAATGTTCCTAGCTCAAGCATTTCAAGGAAATATCCGAGCCTTACATAATTAATTGCATTTGTTTCCTTATTGGTTACATATCTTTCCGCTGATGTGCTATCACTATCTCCAAATAAATTGTTTAACCGATTTAGTAAAGCTGTAAAACTAGGTAGATATTGGGTGTTAAATACTCGATACTCAAAACCTTCAATGCTTCGACGCTGTTGTAAAAATGCATTTGGTTCTATTACACCCGGCTGAATTAAACGACCCGAGTACGAGGATAAAATAAACTTGCTAATCTTTTCTGATTTCTCGTCATCGTACAAATGATTGTTTAGCTGTTTTTGAAATTCATCTTGTTTAAAGAAGCCTTCACTATTTGCAAAAATTGACTGAACAACGTCAAGGAGATTTTGCAGCCTATTAAATACAGTATTGAAGCTATCTAGTCTTTCGAATGATATTTTTAGCTGCGGTATAAGTTGAATATTGTCATCCTTAAAAAGAATGCCGGTGTAAAAATCCCTTTTCAAGACTGGAAAACTTTTATTTACAAAATGTTCATACCAAAGTTTGTCGAGATCAATTTCAATAATTACGTTTCCGTTCCCTGAATTTAAAAGGACCTTGAAAATGTTTTTGTATTTATATGAAAGAACGATCAAATGCTGCTCAGAGATTCTTGAAAATACTTTAACGAATAATTTTTTAGGTCGTGCTATTATTACGTTGAATCTGTTTTTTGCTAAATAGTCTTTTTCAATCATCATTAAAGCTGTTAAAACCTTTTGATCAAGTTCGAGAGCATTTTCAAATATGTGACCGAAATCATCAACAGAAAGAAGTAGATTTCTGTTCTTATTATTCTTCAAATAAGATTTGTGAATTTTTTTTAGCACTTCTTTGATCTGATATTGCCTGAGTGCAGACATGCCGTGAAGTGCTTTGGTGTATCGTTGATCTTGCGAAGAATAATTTAAAGTCGCGAAGCCATCAATTTCAGGTTTTCTTGCAACTCTTCCAATTTCTTGAACATAATCGGGAAGTAATCCAGATGGGGCGTGGTGATATACTACTTGAATATCTGATATGTCAACTCCCATGCCGAATGCTTTAGTTGAAATCATTATTTTTCTCTCACCACTTTTGAATTGCCTATAAGCAAATTCTCTATTAAATGAGTCTAATGAACCATAGTAACCTATTGCAATATTTAGCTGATCAGAATTTAGCTGATCAAGAATTTGTCGAACATGTTTTGTGTATGGTGTATAAACTAATGTCTTTAACCCAAGTTCGTTTACCTTCTTTATAAACTCAACAGTTTGAGTAATTTTGCTGGATTCATAGTTAGCAGTAAATCTCTCGTAATTATTGACAATAAATTCAATGTCCTTGCGCTTAACCTGACCTATGAAAATATGTGGATTGTGCATCACAAGGCTGTCTATGCTGTCAAAAACCATATCGTTTGACCCGCCATAAATTGCTGTTGCTGTAACTGCAACCATAGGAAAACACAAACTGTGATACTTTCTTATTTTTCTTATGTGATTTCCTAGGAACCAATAGTCTACCCGGAAGTCTCTGCCCCAAGTAGTGATTAAGTGTGCTTCATCTATAACTAACAAACCTAATCTTCGGTCTCCAATGAAATGGGTAATCTCATAAGATAACAATAACTCTGGCGACATATATAAAATGTCAATCTCTCGGGCTTTACAGCTTTCTATAATTCTTTCTCGGTCAATTAGACTTAAATCGCTGTTGATATATGCAACCTTTTCAAAATTTCTATCTTTTATAATTGCGTTGACTTGATCTTTCATCAACGCAATTAATGGAGATACAACAATTGTAACATCTCCTTTGTCAGAAACATAAAATGCTGGTAATTGAAATAATAACGACTTACCGGCTCCTGTTGGTGCAGTTAAGAATAAATCACGACATGGCTCATCGCCTAAAGAGTTTTCATATTCATTGATGATGGTGTCAACCACGATACCTTGCGATATTTCAGAAATTTGGTTTCCAAGATTTGGATTTTTGTAAACTGAAACGTTTCTAAACGAAGCGGCTTCACCCCAAAACCGTTTCAAAAGTTCTTGTGTTTTTTCTCCAACTAGATAATCGGTGATTGACGGTTCTTCAAGGACAAGGAGTGTTCCCTCGAAATGATTCAAAAAAGAATTAAGCTTTTTCAAAATATCAAGAAGTGCTGGGTTCAGCGGCTGTTTGTTGTAAAGCTTGACTAAGGCTTGTCTGTTGAAATCATTTTGCTCGAAGCACTCATTAACAAAAACATCAACTGAAAATGGGTCGGAACTAATGTCAATGCTTTCAAGACTTTGATTGTTTGAAAAGCTTAGATCCTTTGATTCTTCGAAAATTTCAACTGAATGAAATGAATTGATTGGAGTCTTTACAGAATAGTAATACTTATCATTTATCACGACTTGCTCGGCTTGATAAATTGGCAACCTCTCTGGTCTTAGTTCAATGTTTTCTTTTTCGTCTTTTTCTAGATAATCTTGTTTGTCAATTGGAAAAAGTTGCCTTAAATTGTCCTTTATAATTATGACTCTTTCGATAAAAAAGGAGTGGTCAATGTAATTAATAAGGTAGCTGAACTGAGCAAAAGACAATAAATGATAATCTTTCGGATGATTTAGTGTTGTAAATGTTTTTGTAAACCAATTTCTGTTAAAAACCTGCTCATCTTTTTCAAGTTGGAAAGTTTCAATGTCGACTATATATTCCTCTACGTTGTCGAGATTTAAAATGTTGGTTTGCCCAAGAATTACAAAAATTTGATTTGTCTTGACAGACTTAAGCATGTCAATCTTACTAAAGATCAGTTCCGAATACAATTCTCGTGCTGTCATACCTCAAATATAGTTGATTGTTATGGTAGCTTATAATGGGGCATCACGCTTAGTTTTACGTAAAGCGATACATTAACTCATAAAACTTTCTCATTTCCTGCAAACGTATATCTCATTTCCACATCTCCAAGTTATACATTCTACAGCACTAACTATCACCCGTGTCCCAAAATATTTACTTCCCCGCCCGGGTCAGCGTTTTATAGCTTGGTCTCCCTATTTTTTCACTCGCGCTTTATAAGTCCCATTCGGCTGCGTAGACGTCAACCCCAGCAGTTTTTCCCCATCCATCTCAAAACTCAATTTGTATCCCGCTACTCCTTTAATGGTAAATTGATGGAGTGATAGGGGAACCAGTTCGAATTCTCCCTGGCCGGGGGCGTTAATCCAAAGCGTCCCGTCCTTTATGGAAGTAGTAGCAGTAACGGATACGCTTTCAAAGTCAAAGACTCCCACATATTTTTCGAGATCTTTTACTGAAGGCTTAAAGGTTGATTTGCCCCGCAACTGATCCATTTTTTGTTTGGTATCTTCGCTCTTGGTTTTGGCATAAGCTTTCTCATAATTAGATAACGCGTTAACAGTATCTTTTTTGACCACTAACAGGTCAGCGTAGGAATCATATACATTGCCGCTCCCGGGGTAATTAACCACATTCATATAGAATAAGCGCTCCGCTTTGGTGTACTGTTTCAGGGAAAGCGCGTTATAAGCCAGCCCGTTTACCATCATTTCGGGAGGGGACACTCTGTAACCGAATTCCTTCGTCAGGTTATTATAATGTTGCTGCAGTCTCTGCACTATAGCTGTGCCGGAATCGGTAAAGTCGGCGCGGATAAATTTAAAGCGGTACCAGTTGAAAATAAAGCGTAGCCCGTCGTACTCACTCGCCAGCGGAACCGAACCATGATCATCATCGGCATAGTATTTACTGGCATATTTCAACCCGTTTTGCGGGTTGGCTTTGATAAATTTATCCATGGCGAATATGGACCGGATATGACGGGTATCGACCGTCGTATCTTTTTTCAATTTCTCCAGGGTCATTCCCTCATTCAGGGTATTGGCAATAGCGACATACAGGCTGGTGCCATTGTATTTTTTCGAGGCGAGTTTTTGTTGGGTTGTTTTCAAAAACTGCTCTTTATCGTACCACATACTCGGATCGATGGCGATATAAGCGTTAAATAGCTTTGTATGATTGGTAAGAATATGCATCACCGATAGTCCGCCAAAAGAGTGACCGATCAGTGTTTTAAAAGGCCGGGTGGGATATACGGAATCGATATGCGGCATCAGTTCCTTCTCCAGGAAGGCCGCGAAGTTTTCACCACCACCGGTATTTTTTGAAAAATTACTATCCATCATCGGCGGGTCGCTGGAAATATGCGTGGGAGTGAGATCCCTGGTCCGGTCCGTATTGGGTATGCCTACCACTATCATTTCAGGAACAATCGTATTGCCATTGATCTGACTCAGTTGCTGGATCATTCCTACCACCGATTCAAAATGGCCATCCCCGTCCAGCAGGTAAACAACCGGGTAACGCTGACCCGGGTTCTGCTGCCCGCTATTAATATTGGGAACATATACCCAAACTTTGCGTTGCTCTTTTAGTATAGTGGAATACACACTGTCTACTTTCCCGATTACAATCTTATTATCAATCTGAGCCAGGCTGACGGTTGTAAACACGACGAAGAACAGGAGCGTTGCTATATATTTCATAACAGGTTTTGAATATTGCCGATGAAGGGTTAATAATAGGTTCAATATCGAGCTTTTTAATTTTATTTCGGGGTACAGTTATGTAAATGGAGAATTAGAAATAGGCTATCACAATTGTGCGGTAATACCCTATAGTTCGAACATTTCCCCTCAAGGCTCCCGACCTTCGGTTGGGATCACCCTTAAATTATTCGCTGCGCCCGCTTCTTCCGCCGCGGCGGACCCGGCTACCGCCGGGGTCGAACCGAGGCGAGGCGAAAATTTAAGGGTGGTTATCACCAAAACTAAACTTAGCATGCCTTGACTATAATCGACTCCTTAATTGTCTAAAGGGATGTTCCATTTTAACTCCTAATAAAAGTATGTTGAATTTACTTTTGGTGACAACCACCTTGGGATGAGCGCCTCAGCCGGTTCGGTCCGCCGCAGGCGGATCCGCGAAGCGGAAGAAGCGGGTGCAGCGCGAAGCCCAAGGTGATCCCGACCTAGGTCGGGAGCCTTGAGGGGAAATGATCGACCTAACGAAATTTTCATCATTAGCCTTCACTCCATTTGCTAGGTATAAACCGCCATTCACCCCCTAAAAACAGCAGGCTATCAAATCAGATTTGGAAATCAGACAAGAAAAATTGTACTTTTGTTTTAACCAAATGGTTAAACTTAATGGTTAAGATAAAAAAAGACGCTACTACCCAGGAAAAGATACTGGAGGCCGCTAAAAAGGTTTTTGTCAGGCAAGGGATGGCGGGCGCCCGTATGCAGGATATCGCGGACGAAGCAGGAATCAACAAGGCGCTCTTACATTATTACTTCCGCAACAAAGAATTGCTGTTTGAGAAGATCTTTAATGAGGCGGCCGCCGAGTTATTCCCCAAGATCAATTTCATCTTTGAATCGGATATGCCATTGTTTGAAAAGATTGAAAATTTCGTGGCAGAATATATTACCGTTATGCTCGTAAACCCTTACCTACCTATGTTTGTATTGAATGAAATAAACCGCGATCCTGTTTATTTTTTGGAGAAAGTTTGGGGAGGAAACAAACCAAAGCCTGCAAAATTTTTACAACAAATCGAGAAAGAAGTAAAGAAAGGCACGATAAAGAATATCAGTCCGGTGCAATTGTTGATGAACATGATTTCGATGACTATTTTTCCCTTTATCGCTAAACCGATGTTCCAGCTCAATATTGGGTTGGATGAAATGCAGTTCCGGTCAGTAATGGAACAACGAAAGAAAGAAGTACCCAAATTTATCATTGATTCAATAAGGAAATAATTTTTTTTATGTGGAAATTAACTAAATGGTTAACACCTGTTTTTACCCTGCTGATGCTGTTATCGGCGAACTTAACACCTCAAAGGTTGAGTGCGCAGACTGTTAAGCAACTCACATTGGAGGAAGCATATGATTTTGGCAGAAAGAATTACCCATTGATAAGACAAAAGGATCTTGTCAATAAAACCGCGGAGCTTACCATTGCCAATCTCCAGAAAGGGTTTCTGCCACAGATAGCGATCGCTGGACAGGCAAGTTATCAATCTGCGGTTACGGAAATTCTTTTTCCGGTAGCAGGGGTTGGGGTTACTCCGCTGAGTAAAGATCAATACAGATTGGTGTCGGATATAAGTCAAATGGTATATGATGGAGGTGTTATTAAAGAACAAAAGAATCTACAGCAATTGGGTTCGGAGGTTGAGCAACAGAGAATAGAAGTAGATCTTTATAAAATCAAGGAACGGATCAGTAATGTTTATCTGAGCATTCTTTTCTTAGACGAACAATTAAAGCAGGTGGATCTTATTAAAGCGGACCTGGGTACTGGAATTAAAAGGGTAGATGCCCAGGTAAATAATGGAACCGCTTTTCGTTCGAGTGTCAGTCTATTGCAGGCGGAGCTGCTGGATGCTGAACAGCGGGCAATTGAAATCAAAGCCACACGAAATGGATTTCTTCAAATGCTGGCATTATTCATCAATCAGCCATTAACGGCAGAAACACAATTACAAACTCCGGCTCCTTTTGAAATTGTATCAGCCAATACAGCGATTGTCCGTCCTGAATTGCAATACTATTCATCCCAGGATAAATTTTTAAGCGGACAAACCCAACTTATCAATTCGAAAAATCATCCACGGGTCAGCCTGTTTTTACAAGCCGGTTATGGCAGACCGGGGTTGAATTTCCTTAAAAATGAATTCGATCCTTACTATGTAGGTGGAGTGAGAATGAATTGGACCATTGGAGGGTATTATACACAAAAGAAAGAAAAAGAACTGGTGGAGGTGAACCGGAAAATGGTGGACGCACAGAAGGATGCTTTCTTGCTTACTACACGCACTTCATTAGTACAGCAACAAGCTGAAATAGATAGAATGCAACAGTTAGTGGATACCGATCAGGAGATCATCGAATTAAGAATTAAAGTGAAAGACGCGGCCAGGGCACAATTGGAAAACGGAGTGATTACCGCTAATGACTACTTACTTGAAGTAAACGCGGAAGACAAGGCCCGGCGATCATACATAACGCATCAGTTGCAGTTGTTGCAGGCAAAGATTAATTACAAAACTATTTCGGGTAACTAATAAATAAAAAGTTTAGAGATGAAAAAATATATTGTACCGGTTGTACTCTTCATTTCCGTAAGTGCTTGTAATAGCAATGGTATTAAAACAGATGCTTCCGGAACATTTGAAGCCGATGAAGTGGTGGTATCGTCGGAATTGGCAGGAAGGATTATTGCGTTTAATGTGCAGGAGGGAGAACTCCTTCCAAAAGATAGTTCCGTAGGATTGGTGGATGCGGAAGGAATTTCATTGCAGAAGGAACAGGTAGAGGCGAGTATAGAGTCGTTGAACGAAAAAACGTTGGATGCTAGTCCACAGGTACGCTTGCTCGAGGAACAACTAGCCGTTCAACAATCAAAATTGGATAACCTGCTGCATGAAAAGCAGCGGATCGAAAACCTGGTAAAAGCCGATGCCGCTACTAAAAAGCAATTGGATGATATTACGTCGATGGTGGATATTGCCCGAAGGGAGATGAACGTTACCTCGCAACAAATAGCGGTTCAACGAAGCAATATATCCTCACAAAACAGGGGAATACTCAGTGAAGGAAAGCCTTTGGAAAAAAGAGTGGCGCAGTTAGATGATCAGTTGAAACGGGCGAGAATAATAAACCCGGTGGAAGGAACTGTTCTCACCAAATACGCGGAAATGGGAGAGATAACATCTGCGGGTAAAGCATTGTATAAAATTGCGGATCTGTCGACACTTAACCTGCGCGCCTATATTACAGGCACACAATTATCACAGGTAAAATTGAATCAGCCCGTAAAAGTATTGATTGATGAAGGCGCCGATAAATACAAGGAATACGCAGGAACCATTATCTGGATTTCGGATAAAGCAGAATTTACGCCGAAGACTATTCAAACAAAAGAAGAAAGAGCCAACCTGGTGTATGCCATAAAAGTGAAAGTGAAGAATGACGGGTTTTTGAAGATTGGGATGTACGGAGAGGTTTTATTAAAGAATTAAGACTCTTGCAAAATACAGAATGTAAAATGTAAAATGTAAAATGTAAAATTGGCTCACCGACAATGTAAAGGTCTTCAAATATTCGGAGACACAGTTTTACATTTTATATTCTACATTTTAGATTTTACATTTCTAAACTTTAAGAATGAGTGCAGTTCAAGTAAAAAATATAATCAAAAATTACGGTGCCAAAAAAGCCCCGGTTCATGCCCTAAAGGGGATCAGCTTTGAGGTGAAGAAAGGAGAGTTGTTTGGTATTATCGGTCCGGATGGAGCTGGTAAAACATCCTTGTTCCGAATTCTCACCACATTATTATTAGCCGATGATGGCAGCGCGGTGGTAGATGGTTGTGATGTAGTGAAGGATTTCAAAGAGATCAGAAAGCGGGTAGGGTATATGCCAGGAAGATTTTCGTTGTACCAGGATCTGAGCGTTGAAGAAAACCTGGATTTTTTCGCAACGATCTTCAATACTTCCGTCAGGGAGAATTATGAACTGATAAAAGATATTTATGTTCAGATAGAACCTTTCAAAAAAAGAAAGGCGGGAAAATTATCAGGAGGAATGAAACAAAAATTGGCGTTAAGCTGCGCGCTGATTCATCGTCCTTCCGTTTTGTTTCTCGACGAGCCTACAACCGGTGTGGATGCGGTATCAAGAAAGGAGTTCTGGGCCATGCTTAAATCACTTCAGCAAAAAGGAATTACCATACTAGTATCCACTCCATATATGGATGAAGCGGCGTTGTGTGATAAAGTCGCCCTGATGCAAAATGGTTCGGTGATGACGATCGATACTCCACAAAACATCGTTGAAAATTTCGGAAAACCGATTTATGGAATACGCGCTGCAAACATGCTCCGTTTGCTGAATGATATCAAATTATTTCCCAACATAGAAAACGCATATCCCTCGGGCATCTATCATAATGTAGTAATGGAAGCTGTTCATTTGGAAGAATTGCGTAAATGGTTGGGTGATAAAAATCACGAGGGATTGGAGATCGTAACGATTCAGCCAACGATTGAGGATTGTTTTATGGCATTAATGAAATAATAGTATGAGTAACGATAAAATTATAACCGCTGATAATCTAAGTAAACGCTTTGGCGATTTTATGGCGGTGGATAATATTTCTTTTGACGTGAAGAAGGGAGAGATATTCGGTTTTCTCGGGGCCAATGGAGCCGGTAAAACCACTGCGATGCGCATGCTTTGCGGACTTTCATTGCCTACATCGGGCGCTGCTACCGTGGCGGGATTCGATGTATTCAAACAGAATGAGCAGATCAAGAAAAGTATCGGTTATATGAGTCAGAAATTTTCGTTGTACGATGATCTCACCGTGAAAGAGAACATGCGTTTTTACGGAGGTATCTATGGTAAAACGGATGCGTTCATTAAATCGAAAACGAATTTCATACTCGAGCATCTTCATCTTGAAAAAGAGGCCAACAAGTTGGTTCGTTCACTTCCATTGGGGTGGAAACAGAAGCTTGCTTTTTCAGTTGCCATTTTTCATGAACCCAAGATTGTATTTCTGGATGAGCCAACAGGTGGAGTAGATCCCGTTACCCGCCGTGAATTCTGGAGCATGATTTACCAGGCCGCTGAAAACGGTATCACCATATTTGTAACTACGCACTATATGGATGAAGCGGAATATTGTAACCGCGTAAGTATTATGGTAGATGGAAGAATAGAAGCATTAGAAAGTCCGGCCGGGTTGCGGAAGACATATGAAGCCGCTTCGATGGATGATGTGTTTTTGAAATTAGCACGAAAAGCGAAGCGAACTGGTGATTAAGGCAAATGTCTGATTTTCGAATGTGCAAATGTGCAAATTAGCAAATGTGCAAATGCTGCAATTCGAAAATTCTTTAGAATAGCGGGTATACTTTATTGAGTTAGAAATATTGCGCATAAAGAATTTGCACATTTGCACATCTGCACATTAGCACATTTGCCATTATGAAAACAGAAAGTTTAAAATGAATCAATACGATTAAATGAAACAATTTTTAGCTTTTGTAAAAAAAGAATTCTTCCATATCTGGCGCGATAAGCGCACGATGTTTATACTGCTGGGAATGCCCGTGGTGCAAATCGTGATCTTTGGCTTTGCGCTTTCCAATGAAGTGAAAAATGCAAAAATTGCCATACTCGATCCCTCCAATGACGTGGCAACCGTTTCACTAATCGCTCAATTAGATGCGAGCCGTTATTTTGATGTTGATAGAAACATTCATTCTCATAAAGAAATTGAGGAGGCATTCCGCTCCGGCAAGGTTAAATTGGCAATTGTATTTCCCCAGCATTTTAATGAAGACCTTCAACATTTAAATAAAGCACAGATACAACTAATCGCGGATGCGTCGGATCCCAATGTGGCGAATACACTCACGAATTACGCCACTTCTATAATAATGGATTACCAGAACCGGATCACCCAAAACAAGAAACTTCCTTATACCATTTCTACGGAAATGCGCATGTTGTATAATCCACAGTTAAAAGGCGCATTTAATTTTGTACCAGGAGTTATGGCTATGGTTTTATTGTTGGTCTGTACGATGATGACAGCTATCACCATCGTAAAAGAAAAGGAAATGGGTACGATGGAGATCATGCTTGTTTCGCCCATGAAACCAATTCTTATTGTACTAGCGAAAGCCGTGCCTTATCTCGTGTTGTCAATTGTAAATATCGCGAGTATATTGTTGTTGAGTGTGTATGTACTGGAGTTACCCATTAACGGGAGTTTGTTACTGCTGTTAGGGGAAAGCATTTTATTTACACTTGTTTCATTGTCGCTGGGCCTACTTATTTCCGCGGGTGCCGGTTCCCAACAAACCGCCATGTTTATTTCATTGGTGGCGTTGTTTCTGCCGACGGTAATGCTGAGTGGATTTATGTTCCCGGTAGAGAATATGCCTTTACCACTGCGTACCGTTTCCAATATCGTTCCGGCTAAATGGTATTACAGTATAGTAAAATCAGTAATGATCAAAGGGCTGGGCATCGGGGCCATTTGGAAAGAGACCTTGATATTATTTGGAATGATGAGTTTCTTCCTGGTATTGGCGATTAAGAAATTTAAAATACGACTGGCATGAGAACACTCCGTTTTTTATTACAAAAAGAATTTCGCCAGATATTCCGCGATCCTTCCATCCTACGGATCATATTCATCATGCCCGTCATTCAATTGATGGTACTTCCCTGGGCGGCCGATTATGAAATTAAAAATATCAAGCTGGCCGTAGTAGATCAGGATCGTTCGGAATACTCCCGGCAATTGGTAAATAAGATCACCGCGTCGGGATATTTTCAACTTACCGATTATTCTACCTCTTATCCCAATTCATTAAGACAAGTAGAAAAAGATGAGGCTGACCTGGTATTACAGGTCCCGGTTTCTTTTGAAAAGGATTTGATCAAAGAGAATGAAGCGAAATTATTTATGGCCCTTAACGCGATCAATGGGGTTAAAGGGAGCCTGGGCGCCGCTTATATGCGCACGATTATTCAGGAATACAACCGCGAGATAAGAACAGAATGGATACAATTCCCCCGCTTCAGCCCGGAAACAACCATTGAAGTCGCTTCTTCCAATTGGTACAATCCATTGATGAACTATAAATATTTTATGGTGCCGGGTATATTGGTGATACTTCTTACGATGGTGGGTGCCAATCTCGCAGCTATTAATATTGTACGCGAAAAAGAGATCGGAACCATTGAACAGATCAACGTTACCCCCATTCAGAAACATATATTTATTCTCGGCAAACTGATCCCTTTCTGGCTGATCGGATTAGTAGTACTCACCATCGGATTGACCATCGCGCGATTGGTATACGGAATTATACCAGCGGGTAGTTTCGTTACGATTTATTTGTTTGCTGCTGTATTCCTGTTGGCGGTGCTTGGATTGGGATTGCTGGTATCTACTTTTGCATCTAATCAGCAACAGGCGATGCTGATTTCATTTTTTTTGATGATGATCTTTATTCTGATGGGTGGTTTGTATACTTCCATCGACAGCATGCCGGAATGGGCGCAATGGATCACCCGGTTCAATCCCGTTTCTTATTTCATTGAAGTGATGCGGATGGTGGTGCTGAAGGGAAGTGGATTAGCAGATTTAAAAAATCATTTCCTCGCGATGGGTGGATTCGCGGTGGTGTTGAATGGGTGGGCGGTGTTTAGCTATAAGAAAAGATCTTAATTACAAATGTGCAAATTAGAAAATGTGCAGATGTGCAAATGCTTTAAGGACGTCAGTTCCAAATAAAGGGAATCTTACCTTTTTTCGGGAAAGATAAAATCTAAAGCATTTGCACATTTTCACATCTGCACATTAGTTCAACTTTTCCATTCTCAGATCCAATCTCTTTTCTTTTTTGAAATATTCCGAAATGAGAATGAATCCGGGTTTAGCAGGATAGATGCGTAATTTACTCGATTTGGTTTGCAGATTTATTTTGTCGGTACTAACACTGCCATCAGCATAGGTAATCGAATGAAAGGTCAATCCTTTGTAATCCTTCCCTTTCTCATAATCTGTATAACCAGTAGAAAAAGCAGCATTATTTTTAGTGGTTTGAGTAAATGAATAATCGAATCCACCCATCGCTTTTACCATTAACGCCATCGTATGTGGTGAAGCGAAATCGGTTCCGCCAATATTCAAATCATTACTATTCTTATCGTAAATGGCCGCGTTTTCCAATTCAAATTTGCTGTCGAATTGCATCACCAGCATATCCGTTATCTTCAGTTTCACAGTACTGACATTGGATCTGGAACCGGTTGCAGTGGCAAGCGTTCTCAACGCGATACCACCCGCGCTAGCTTGCTTTTTATAACCTTCGCCAATCGCGAATATTTTACCATCTTCTGTTTGCAATACTTCATGAAAATATACATAGCCAATATCCTCGAGACGACCCTTCTTATCTACTTTTAAGAATTTTGAAATTTGCCCTGACCAGGAATTGTATTTCTCTAAAACAATTTTTCCCTTTGTATCAATAAGCCAAATTGCCAACCCTTCACTTTTATCCTGCATGATCCGGTCATCACTTTGGTAATAAGGGCCGATAAGTAAGAATTCGCTTCTGCCGTCCCTCACCGCAATATTGATTGGATAAAACTTATTCGCTCCTTTTGTGGTTGAAATTTCAAATGCTTTCTTTCCAGTTAGAATATTGATACCTAAAATCCAGGAAGTCATTTCATTGGACATCAGCTTCTCTTTTTTCAAAACTTCCACGATGATCAGCGAGTCATTAGCGCCCAGGTATTGCGCGGTCGATACTTTTTCTTCGTTTGCGGGATTATAGGCCCATGTTTTTTTGGTTTCAGAAGAATAAAAGTTAACCTCAAAAGAATATTGTTTTCCTTCCCGAACCGGTATAACGTTTACAAATCCTTTGTTTTTGATATCATAAACATTCTTGTTCTCCCCATCTTCGCCCTGCATCTCCATGTACTGCGCGATGAGTTGCTCGGTTTTTTTATCGACCGGCTTCGTATAGTTACTTTTCTTTTTTCCCTGTAAATCAAAAACACGGAAATCCAACTGCTTTAAATCATCATCCCAGAAAAGGAATCCCATTGCTTGTCCATTATAGGAAGATTCGATTAAAGAGAGGTTTTTAGAATCCTGGAACTTAATGTCTTTTATTTTGGCAAGATTCTGATCGAGTACCTGCAGCGTGTATTCGTTGGTATGTTTATCAATTTTATCGGATTGATAAAACATATAATAACCTTTCACGATATCCCCTTCCATTATTTCCCCGGTATTACGCAGGTTAACAGCATACACTTTATCGATCGTTAATTTCTCCTGCGCATCTGTTAATAATGGAGTGAGCAACGTAATACAGCAAAGCATTTTAATAAGATTCATTTTAAGAGGTTTCATTTTTATGTACGAGTTTTATTTTACGTGGTTATTGAAATTTAGTTTACTGGCATTAAGAATTTGTTGGTATTCCGGGTAAGCGATTGCATTTTCAGCTTGTGTCAGCAAATAGTAATAAGATATGTTGGCGATATCCTTGAGGCGTATATTCTGGATAAAGCGAAGTAGCTGATCGTATTTTTCTTCCTGATTGACGCTTGGAAGATCGGTTATGGTTCCCAGCTCGTGATTTTTCTGGAACAAATAGATTTGATTGAGGCATTTACCAATCATACAATGCAGGTATGGATTATCCGATTGAACGCGCAACATTTCGAGCGAATAATATAAGGCCCTGCTCACCCGGTTCGATTCGTAGCACCAGTTAATGATTTCCAGGTCGAACTCGTTCTTGAAAGTTTTAAACGTCGCTTCGCTGGTTATAAACTTTACCGGTTGTGTTTGCTGATATTTTTTCAGCATTGGACTGATCAACTGTATACGATGGCTGCAATCCGGATGCGTTTTTAAGGAGTCTTCTTCTTTTTTATTTACTTCCTCTTTTGCAAAACCAATAGTCTCTTCTTCCGCCACCCACGATTTTCGAAATGGATAGCCTGGAAAATTGAAAGTGGTTTCGAGTAAGAGATCCTCATCATATTTGTCATTATCAACTGAATCTAATAATGCCAGGCAACTCACTGCTTCCAAAAGATCGTAACGGGTATTTTTCAGTAGCTCGATGGCCATCGAGTCGGCTGCAGCTTCATATTCCCTGCTATGCCGCCGGCTTTTGAATAATAATCGTTTCGATAGTTTTTCCAGGCGAGCAGATTTGCCATATTCTTCTTTCTGAATCTGTCTCAGCTCTTTCTGCATTTCATCAGAATACATTGTATTCACATAGCGATTAATATTACTGTTGCTGTGATTGAGAAAGTAATGCGCCAATTCATGACACAACACAAAGGCTGCCTGGCTCTCGTTGTCCAACCTGTTGAATAGTGCGATATTAAAAAAGATGGATCCTTCTCCCATGCTGCTGGCATTTGGCCACCAGGCACGTGCAAAATGAATGCGGAGAGTGTTGATATTAAAAGAAGGATTGGATTTTGAGATCTCTGTTACCAGTTTCGTGAGATATTCCTGGGTTCCGGGATTGGTAATGATGGCTTTTTCTGTAAACTGGTCGTTTATAAATTCATACCGCTCTTTATAAATTTCCGCGATGTATTTTTTATTCTGACCCGTTAACAGATCGACATCCGATTTATATTTTTTATTTAAACTCGACAGGAATTGCTGGTCGGCGGAAGGATCGTTCATTAACGGCTTAAATGGCTGTGCATTGCAAAAACAGGTAAAGCAGAGCATCGTCCAGCAAAAGAGGAGGAATTTCAAGGGCATCTTCAGAATAGTTCGGGGTTTATAAGTGCAATTATATCATAAAATTGCCGTATGCCATGTTGTAAAATGGATACATTTCGGAGATACTATTTTAGAATAGGTGGTGGGCATAATTACGAATATGGGATGCGGGCGGTATTTGGTTATAGGAAGCGCTCCTAATGTGCAAATGTGCAGATTTGAAAATGTGCAAATTCTTTAGGTTCATCTTTCCTCAATAAGTGAAAATTTCTATTAATCTGTGAGATGGAATTAGAACATTTGCACATTTTCAAATTTGCTAATTTTCACATTGAATTCTATTTTTTTGTAAATTCAACTACTAAAACCGATTGCAGTATGATAAAATTCTCTAACGTCAAGCCCGGCGATATTGTAATGGCCGAATTTGAGGGCCAGCAATGGCAAGGCATCGTAAAGGATATTAATAAAGAGGATAAGGAAATCTGTGTTGAGACGGAAGTGCAGGAACTCTGGTTCACCGCCGAGCATTTGTTCCCAATTCCGATTGACGAGGCTCAATTAGTTAAGCTCGGATTCCAAAAACAGGAGAATCCG
This sequence comes from Chitinophagaceae bacterium, assembly GCA_965279015.1. Taxonomy (GTDB): domain Bacteria; phylum Bacteroidota; class Bacteroidia; order Chitinophagales; family Chitinophagaceae; genus Endoryza. Next base: position 4,389,470 of record OZ257130.1, on the reverse strand, counting down.
GATGGCACTGTTAAATACATGAAGGATTCTTTCCGGATCCTGATACCTCACAAAGGCGATTTTTCGCATATTGAAATGTGGTGGCGGGAAGACCGACGCCATGTGCAACAGCCCTTTTATATCCATGATTTACAGAACCATTATTACGATATGACCAAGGTGGAACTGAACTCCGCCGCCTGATTTTGCTGTATAATGCCCTAAAAGGCCCATTTGATCAGCCAGTTTTCCACAGAAACAAGAAAAATATCCCCAATTTTTTCATATTTCTGGCTGATAATCCTATCTTTGCGCTCCTTAAAAATATATGGGTAAACAACCGCTAATCAAACAAGATGGGACAATTATAGAAGCTTTATCGAATGCTATGTTCAAAGTAAAACTGGAGAACGGGCATGAAATACTGGCAACCATCTCGGGAAAAATGCGGATGAATTATATAAGAATTTTACCGGGTGATAAAGTAGGCGTAGAGATGAGCCCATATGATTTGACAAGGGGAAGGATAATATTCAGGTACAAGTAAATAAACAAAAAGGCTATTAGCAATTAGCTGTTAGCATTTAGCAAAACAGAATATCATGAAAGTAAGAGCATCCATCAAAAAGCGTAGTGCAGATTGCAAAATCGTTCGTCGTAAAGGCAGACTGTACGTAATCAACAAGAAGAACCCGCGCTTTAAACAACGTCAAGGGTAGAAGAAGCTGCGAGCCGTGAGCTACGAGCATTTGGCTCGCCGCTCGAAGCTAGAAGCTCGAAGCTTAAGAAAACAGCAAACACAAAAAACTAAATTTCAAATATGGCTCGTATTGCCGGTGTAGATTTACCAAAGAACAAAAGAGGAGAAGTGGGACTTACCTATATATATGGTATTGGTCCTTCTACTGCCAAGTACATCCTGGAAAAATCAGGGATTGACGTAAACAAGAAAGTGAATCAGTGGAACGATGAAGAACTGAATTCCATCCGTAACGTCATTACCAATGAACTGAAAGTAGAAGGTCAGTTGCGTTCTGAAGTGCAAATGAGTATCAAGCGCCTGTTGGATATTGCTTGCTACCGTGGTCTGCGTCACCGTAAAGGATTACCCGTTCGTGGTCAGCGTACTAAAACCAATAGCCGTACAAGAAAAGGTAAACGTAAGACGGTTGCTGGTAAGAAGAAAGCGGCTAAGAAGTAGAATCAGCTACGAGCTTCGAGCCGTGAGCTTCGAGCAGTTGCTCGCAGCTCGTAGCTCACAGCTCGCAGCTTTCTTATATGCACCTTTTTCACGAATCAACTACGGATACCCGGTGCAGGAGGAGGGTTGGTTCGGTCCGCCGAAGGCGGATTATTTTTAAACAAAGGATTACCTAATCAGTATTATGGCTAAAGCACAACAACAGGTTCCCAGCGCTAAAGCTGCGGCGAAAAAAAGAGTGGTTAAAGTGGATTCTTATGGAGATGCCCACATTTCTGCCAGTTTCAACAACATCATCATCAGCATTACCAACAAAAATGGCCAGGTAATTTCCTGGAGCAGTGCCGGTAAAATGGGATTCAAAGGTTCTAAAAAGAATACCCCTTATGCCGCGCAGATGGCTGCTTCCGATGCTGCTAAAGTAGCATTCGATGCTGGAGTGAAAAGAGTAGATGTATTCGTGAAAGGCCCTGGTGCCGGTCGCGAAAGCTCTATCCGCTCACTGTCTCAGTCTGGAATTGAAGTAGCAATGATAAAAGACGTTACGCCACTTCCACATAATGGATGTCGTCCTCCAAAGAAGAGAAGAGTATAAGGAGAGATTTTGGATTGTGGATTGGGAAATAGAGGAGATTTTGGATTGTGAATTGGGAAATTTTGAAATCGCTTTCGGTGCAGCGGGGTTTTGAATTTAAGAGTTGGTTTATTCCAAAGAGATTTCCCAATTTCGAAATCCAAAATTTCAAAATAAAAACAAGCTATAATTGCCGGAAAGGATCCGAGCAGTTCATTTAATAAAAGGTGACTGATTTATTTTTTACGATTTTTTACCGATCAGTTCACCGGTTTCTAAAAAAATCGAAATGAAATAAAATTATGGCACGTTACACAGGTCCAAAAACCCGTATATCACGCACATTCGGGGAACCCATCTTAGGCAATGGTAAATGGCTTACAAAAAACAGTTTTCCTCCGGGTCAGCATGGCCCTTCCAAGAAGCGTAAAGCTCCAGGAGAATATGCTATTCAGCTGAAGGAAAAACAAAAGGCGAAGTATACCTATGGTGTACTGGAGCGCCAGTTCCGTAAAACCTTTGAAGAAGCAGCGCGTATCAAAGGCGTTACCGGTCAAAACCTCATCAAATTATTGGAAGCACGTTTGGATAACGCGGTGTACCGTTTAGGTATCGCCCCTTCACGTCCGGGTGCACGTCAGCTCGTTTCTCACAAACACATTACTGTAAACGGAGACGTGGTTAACGTTCCTTCGTATCAATTGAAACCAGGGGATACTATCAGCATCAAAGAAAAAGATAAAGCGAATGTGGCTATTACCGGCGTTTTCCGTGGTAAGAACGCGAAGTTTAACTGGTTAGACTGGAATGAATCCGAAATGAAAGGAACATTCGTGGCTTATCCTGAAAGAGAAAGCGTTCCTGAGAATATCAAGGAGCAATTGATCGTAGAATTGTACAGCAAGTAAGAATCGTGAGTGGTGAGTAGTGAGTCGTGAGTAGGTCCCTGAGAGTGAAACAGGACTTTTACATCACACTCGCTGTTATAAGTAATCTGAAGCCGGCTCGTAGCTCAAAGCTAAAAGCTCGCAGCTTCTTCAAATTGTCAACTAAAATCTGAAATAAAAACATGGCCATCTTAAATTTTCAGAAACCCGATAAGATCATTCTGCAGAAAGCAACGGACTTTGAAGCTCAGTTTGAGTTTCGTCCCCTGGAACCCGGATACGGTGTTACCATTGGAAATGCTTTACGCAGGGTATTATTGAATTCATTGGAAGGATATGCAATCGTTGGAATCCGCGTTGAAGGCGTTGACCACGAGTTTGCCACCATGAAAGGTATTACTGAAGATGTATTGGAAATTATCCTTAACCTGAAACAGGTTCGCTTTAAAAAGAAAGTGGAACATGAAGTAGGACAGGAAAAAGTTTCCCTGAGCATTAAGAATAAAACGGAGTTAACAGCCGCTATGATCGGTGAAGCCACTCAGAGCTTCGAGATCATGAACCCGGAACTGTTGATCTGCACACTCGATACCTCCGCTAAACTGGATATTGAAGTTACGATCGCAAAAGGACGTGGATATGTATCCGCTGAAGATAATAAACTGAAAGATGCTCCGCTGGGTTATATCCCTACGGATTCGATCTTCACTCCAATCAAGAATGTTAAGTACGCTATTGAGAATACCCGTGTGGAGCAGCGTACCGACTTCGAAAAATTGATCATGGAAGTTTCTACCGATGGTACCATCCATCCGGAAGAAGCCGTGAAGCAAGCGAGCCGCATCCTGATTCAGCACCTGATGATCATCACTGATGAAAACATCACATTCGACAGCAAAGAAGATAAGAAAGAAGATGTAGTTGATGAGCAAATGCTGCAATTGCGTAAAGTGCTGAAGACTCCGTTGGAAGATCTGGATCTTTCCGTACGTGCCTTCAATTGTTTGAAAGCAGCAAAGATCAACAGCTTAAGCGAACTGGTACAATACGAACAAGAAGACCTTATGAAATTCCGCAACTTCGGTCAGAAATCTCTGGCAGAAATTGAACAAGTGCTTGCCGAAAGAGGCTTGCATTTTGGAATGGATTTGGGAAAGCTTGGGTTGGATAAGGATGATATGTAATGCTAATGTGCAAATTTGCAGAATACAGAATGTGCAAATATGCATATTAGAAAATGTGCAAATTCCTTAGGTGGACCTTTCCGAGTAATTGCGGTCACCACTTAATGGGGGAAATTGAATCGAAGCATTTGCACATCTGCACATTTTCAAATTTGCTAATTGACAGCACATTTCCAAATTTGCTAATTATTAATCTAGGTTAGAATTCCTGACACGGTCTAACCGATAAAATTTAAACGTCATGCGTCACGGAGACAAAATCAAAAACCTCAGCAGAACTGCTTCTCATCGTAGAGCATTGCTGAGCAATCTCGCTTCTCAGCTTATCGCTCACAAGCGGATTGTTACCACTTTGGCAAAAGCTAAAGCATTGAGAATTTATGTAGAACCCCTGATCACGAAGGGTAAAGAGAACACCACACACCAACGTCGGGTGGTTTTCAGTTACCTGCAGGATAAAGAAGCTGTTCAGGAATTGTTCAGCACCGTTGCTGAAAAAGTAGGCGGTCGCCCCGGTGGATATACCCGCATCATTAAACTGGGTGCCCGTACAGGTGACAATGCTGAAACAGCGATGATCGAACTGGTTGACTTTAACGAAATCTACGGTAAAGGCAAGGGTGAAGCTAAAGATGGCGCTAAAAAGACCCGTCGTGGTAAAGCAACTAAAAAGGTTGCCACCAAAGGGGATGAAGCTGCTACTACCGAAGAAAAAACAGCCGAATAATCTATTGAGAACGAATTTCAATACCAAAGTCCTCCTTTTGAAAGGGGGACTTTTTTTGGGTACAATAGAAAGAATGTTGGCAATTACAATTTGAATTGTGAGTTTCTATAATTTATTTTGCACAGATTTTATATTTAACCATGCAAGTACATCCCGTTCAGCCCCCCGCCGTCCTCTTATTAGCCGATGGAACCGTACATTACGGTAAAGCATTCGGAAAAATTGGTACCACCACTGGTGAGATCTGTTTCAATACCGGCATGACCGGTTACCAGGAAGTTTTTACCGATCCTAGTTACTACGGACAAGTAATAATCATGAATAGTGTGCATATCGGTAACTATGGAGTTAAGGATGATGAAGTAGAGTCGGATACGGTGAAGATCCGCGGATTGATCAGCCGAAACCTGGAGGAACAATACTCGCGTAAAATGGCAAACGCTTCCCTTGAGACTTATCTCCAGATGAATAATATCGTTTGTATTGAAGGTGTAGATACCCGCGCGTTAGTGGCTCATGTACGGGAGAACGGGGCGATGAATTGTATCATCTCTTCAGAGATACTTGACGTAAAAGAATTGAAAAAAGAGCTGGCTAAGGTTCCTAATATGGATGGATTGGAGCTCGCTAGTTATGTTAGCACTAAAGAACCTTATACAATGGGAGATGAGCAATCACCCATCCGCGTCGCAGTAATGGATTACGGAACTAAGCAACATATCATTCAATGCATGGTAGAACGCGGCGCTTTTGTTAAGGTGTTCCCTGCTAAAACAAAGATCGCTGAGTTGAAAAAATTTAACCCCACCGGTTATTTTATTTCCAATGGTCCCGGTGATCCGGCAGCTATGGATTACGCGATTGAAACGGTGAAAGACATCGTTAAAGAAAATAAACCCACTTTCGGTATTTGTCTCGGGCACCAGTTACTCGCGCTGGCGAGTGGAGTAGAAACCTTCAAATTGCATCATGGCCATCGTGGGTTGAACCATCCGGTAAAAAACTTGTTGACGGGTCTTTGTGAAGTGACCACGCAAAACCATGGATTTGGTGTAAATCCGGCCACATTGAAAAACGCGCCGCAGGTGGAAGTAACCCATCTTAACCTGAATGATAATTCCATTGAAGGCATACGAATTAAGGATAAGCCCGCTTTCTCGGTACAGTATCACCCTGAAAGCACACCGGGTCCGCACGATAGCCGCTATTTGTTCGACCAGTTTATTGATATGATTAAGAAGAATAGCTGTTAGCTATTAGCTTTTAGCTGTTAGCTAGTTCCGAAAAATAGTAGGCCCCGCTCTGTGCGGGGTTTTTTAATTTAGGGGTATGATTGCACGGCTTGCATTCAGTTTTATTTTATGTTGTATTCTTTCCCAGGTTGTTTTTTCCCAAAAAGATGATAAGGGATGGAAAGAAGCGGAAGATTTTCTCCGCTCACAAACCTATTCCATTCGAAAATCAAGTGACCTACGCTTGTTGGGTCGTAATATAAAAAACCGGTTCTCCGATGAAGGAACTCGTTTGAAAGCGGCCTATTTATGGGTGATCCAAAATATTAATTACGATTGTGAGGGGTTAAAGAATAAAAACTCACGATGGGCTCTTGACAGTGTGCTGATGAATCGAAAAGCCGTATGCGCGGGTTATGTAAATGTGTTCCGGAATTTATGCGTTGCAGTGGGTGTAGAATGTGTAGACGTGAATGGCTATGGTCGTTCTGGTTTTGAAAGCCTGCTGGTAAATATCGATTCCTTTTTGACCAATCACACCTGGAATGCGGTGAAAATTGGAGGGGAGTGGAAGCTTATAGATATTACCTGGGCCAGTGGTTATACCAATGAAGATTGTACCGATTTTACGTTGAACCGGAACGATTGGTATTTCTGTACCGATCCCAGCCGGTTTGCATGGGATCATTACCCGCAGGACAGCAGTTGGCAATTATTATCTCAACCCATTGCATGGAAAGAATTTTATCGTTATCCTTTATTGTACCAGGGAATAGTTGAAAATAATATTGAAGATTTTTTTCCCCGCTCTGTTATCATTCATAAAAATGTAGGTGACACTATTCAGTTTCATTTTAAAAGCAAACAGCTGTTTAACCGGATTATTCTCAGCAGTCGTAAGTTTAAACAATTGTATTTGACGGATACTCCAGAAAGAACATCCGAAGGCTATCGATATGTGTACCGCATCGAAAAGCAGGGAGTTTATGATCTGCAAATTGACCTAATGTTTGCTGAGGCCAACAGAACCTATAATACTATTTATGTAAAGACCTATACTGATATTATCTACTGGGTAAACACTAATTAAACCACAGATTACAACACAGATATTGACGGTATTTTAAACAGCAGGAATCCAATTAAAAATAGAACTGAGTAATCTGTGCAATAATCTGTGTAATCTGTGGTTAACCTTAAAAAACGTATTTTAGCTGATACAACTTACTGCATGAAAATAGCTATCATCAACGGACCTAATTTAAACCTGCTCGGTAAAAGAGAAACGGATATATATGGCAGCATGCCATTTGATGAATATTTTAAGAATCTTCAGAAAAAATATATCAATATCGATATCTCCTATTTTCAAAGTAATGTGGAAGGTGAATTGATCAATGAATTGCAGCGTATCGGTTTTGAATATGATGGTATTGTGTTCAACCCGGGAGGCTATACACATACTTCCGTTGCTATTGGCGACGCCATCGCCGCTATCAAAACTCCCGTAGTGGAAGTTCATATCAGTAATATTCATGCACGGGAAGAATTCCGAAAACTTTCTCATGTATCAAGCAAGGCCAAGGGAACGATCGCGGGCTTAGGACTGAAAGGTTATGAACTGGCGTTGATGAGTTTTCTTTGAAAACTACTTTTTTGAGAAGTTTAACAAATATGAACGTTGACTGTAATTCCCATATTCCGACTTAGAATTAAATTCCCAGTTTAAGGGGCGCAACTCCAGAACTTTCTGGTGACTCTCTCCAAGACACTTGTAAAAATTGGTAAAACAAGCCCGAGCCTCATTCTGGTTGAAATGCCATGCCTGTTTTATCTATCGTTGATAAATTTAGTGGTGGAGTTTCGGTTTCCCCGTTCAGAATAATATATAAATCATATGGCATTTCCGGATGGTCATCGCAGGGCTCAAAACTGAATATTTGACTTTCCGAAATTGCAAAAATTTCAGTTTCCCTGAAAAAAAATCAGTTCAACGGATTAATATTTGCAACGGCATTTGTTTTGTTCTCCCCGATTCATAATTATTTTTTTAATCAAAATAAGAAGGAGGTAATTATGACACTTGTAAAAAGAAACAGCAACTTGCTGAACAATTTCCCAACACTTTTCGATGATTTCCTTAACCGTGACATTTTTAATTGGGGGTTGTCTAATTTTTCAGACACAAACACCACCATTCCGGCGGTAAATATTAAGGAAACTCCTGATAATTATGAGGTGGAAGTTGCTGCACCAGGGATGACAAAAAAGGATTTCAGGGTGCAACTGGAAGGAAACATCCTTACAATTGATTCAGAAAAGACATCAAAGAAAGAGGAAAACGACGATGTAAGGTACACCTGCCGTGAATTCAGTTACCAATCATTTTCAAGGACTTTTACTTTACAAAAAGATGTAGTTGATACGGAAAGAATTCAGGCTAAGTATGAGGACGGTGTTTTGCATCTGCTGATACCGAAAATGGAACGTGCAAAACAAAAACAGCCAAGGCTGATTGAGATCTCTTAAGCAGTTAAACCTAAAAAAAATGGGTGTTTTAGCGTACAAGAGGCTGTCTCAAACTTTTTAGACAGCCTCTTGTTTTAAAAATATTTGTAAAAAATATGCTGCTGTTTAAAACAAAATCTAATTAATAGTTGTTTTGAGTATTTTTTAAGAATGGATTATTTTTTAGGATCTGAAAAAATAGGATATAAAAATGTTACTTGATAAGAGGATACCCGTTCATTTTATTCTGAATAAGATTAAGTTTGAGATAATTTATGTATTGGTTATAGCAACCATCGTTTACTATTTTACGCAGAAGTATAAGACCTTAATCCCTGAAATGCCTCTTTCCATACCTGCATTTTTGGGAACGGCTATTTCCGTAATTCTATCATTCAAATTAAGCCAATCTTACGACCGGTGGTGGGAAGCCCGTAAAATATGGGGTAGCATTGTAAATGACAGCAGAACTTTTGTATTACAGCTACAGTCCTTTGTTAAGAAGGGGAACGAGCAAACGATTAAAGAAATCGCTTTCCGTCAGATAGCGTGGTGTTATAGTTTAGGGCAAAGCTTACGAGGACTGAACGCTGTCGAAAATTTAGATAAATATGTTTCTCCTGATGAATTGACCGCTATAAGCAAGCACAACAATAAACCATTGGCATTGCTGCAACTTAATGCTTTAAAAATTGCAGAACTGAAAGAAAAGGACCAGATCGATATTTTCAGCCAGGTTCAAATTAACAATACACTGGTGAATTTTTCTAACTCCATGGGAATGGCTGAGCGGATAAAGAGTACCATTTTCCCCTCTACCTACAGGCTCTTTTTACACTTTTTTATTTACATTTTTGTCATTACACTTTGCATCGCATTGCGGGATATTGAAAGTCAATTTGAAATACCCCTTTTGCTGGTAATTTCTTCTGCCTTTTTTCTATTGGAAAAATCAGCAACTCATTTACAAGACCCTTTTAGTAATAAACCAACAGATACACCGGTAACAACGATTGCCAGTACTATTGAAATCAATATTAAACAATTACTCAACGAAAAAGATATTCCTGTGGTCTCTCAACCGCACAAATTTTATTTATTATAAAAACAGAAAAACCTGGCAAAATGTACACACATTCAAAAGAAACCCAAAGTAATCTAACCCCTGATTTGGCGCTGGAAATTTTGAAGGAGGGTAATGAAAGGTTTGTAAAGAATTTGAAAGCTAATCGCAATCTATTGCAACAAGTGAATGAAACTTCAAAGGGGCAGTTCCCGTTCGCAACCATTCTAAGTTGCATTGACAGCCGTACTTCAGCAGAATTAATTTTTGATCAGGGCCTTGGTGATATTTTCAGCATTCGTATTGCGGGCAATATATTAAATGAAGATATTTTAGGCAGTATGGAATTTGCTACCAAAGTAGTGGGAACTAAAATTATTATTGTGCTTGGGCATACAAAATGTGGTGCTGTGGTTGGTGCCTGTAACCACGTAGAAATGGGAAACCTGACTACACTGCTTAATAAAATTCAACCGGCCATTTACCAGGAAAATGAAACGGTTGAAAACCGCACCGGTTCAAATGAGGCATTTGTAAAAAACGTTACTGAAATAAATGTGTATTTGACGATTGACCGTATCAGAAGAGAAAGTCCGATCATCGCTGAGCTTGAACAGAAAGGAGCAATAAAAATCGTGGGGGGGTTATATGATGTGGAGAATGGGCGAGTAGCTTTTTTCAGGACGAGACATTTTTAAAGATCCTGATAGCTATGAGGTAGAACTATGGTATGAACTTTTGGAATGAACCAAGATGTTAATTAACAGATTGAATAGGGGAAGCGGAGTTGGCGACTGGTTTTTTTTTGTTGATCACAGCACGTATCATGAATAGATGAATTAATAATAATGCTCCGCTTATTAATATTCTCCTGTTTTTTGTTTTGCCAAAACTTATGAGGTAAAAATAAACAGGAACCTGGATACAAGCTGCAATTCCCGCTAAGGTATCATTGAAATCGTATAGTAGTATGTAAGAGGGAAAAAGAAGGATCAATGGCATTAGAAAACCATTGCCTGCCAGGAAAATGGAGAGGATCAATAAAACGATACCACCACCCAATATTAATAGTCTTTTTTTATTAATGTTCATTGAATTGGATTATAAAAATACCCTCATCATTAATGCGAACCCATTGTCTTGTTTAACATCCGTTTTACGGACAATATGAACACCACTCTTGGTCCATACTTTAAACACTTCCCCTTTTTTATGTTTGCGTAGCTCTCTTTCCATTTCTGGAAGCAGGGCCCCCGTTGCAATCCATCCAATATCACCCTTTGTCACTGATTCGCCGCCCATGCTCCATACCTGGGCCATATCTTCAAAACTGGCCGAGCCGTTTTTAATGCGCATGATAATATCATTCGCCAATGAATCGGCTTTGCGTCGGGTGAATACCGTTGTATCTATAAAGATCTGACTGATGCGGTTAAATGTATTCGGTAACTTTGCCAGAATCTGCACCAATACTTTGCCTTTATCGTAAGGACCGTATACTTTCTTTATTTTTCCCTTATACGCCAGGCTATCTGCCACACCCATAAAATTTTGGGTTCGCATTACGGCAATAGTGTCTAATACAAATTTCTTCTTTAGAATATCTTTTACATAAAGCGGTGGATTGTCCGACTGCTCCAATTCTGTTTTTATCTGGGCAATAGTTTTCTTTTGGGCAAAGCTGATTGTTCCTGCAAATACTAGTAAACAAATCAATATTAATTTCTTCATGTTGCAATTTTAATTAGATGTTAGCTATTAGCTTTTAGCCATTAGCGGATTTGCTAACAGCTAAAAGCTAGTAGCTAGCAGCTTTCTTACTTCTTCTTCTTTTTCGGTTCATTTACCGGTGGACATTCTACTTCAATGCCTTCACGTTTATAGAGATCCTTAAATTGTTCTCCACTGGCAACTGCTACCATTTTATCTGCATCAGCCTGTTTTTTCTGGCGGTATTCCGGATCCTTAAGTAATATTTGTACACTATCCAGTTTAGAAACATAAAGGCTGCGGCCATGTGTTCCCAATATTATATCATTCTCTCGTTCCTGGATGGCGATATCATGTATCGGTACCGATTTAGGCAATCCTCCGTTCCAGGTCATAAAGTTATTACCTGCATCAACACTTACATACAAACCACCATCACTGCCCACATACAAGATGCTATCGTATTTTGGGTCTTCTTTTACGACATTTAACGGCTCAAAGGGAAGATCCTTTCCAATCGCTTTCCAGTTTTCTCCATAATCTTCACTTACAAATAAATAAGGAAGAAAATGATCGTTGCGGTAACCATTGAAAGTTATATATACTCTACCTTCTTTAAATTTGGATGGAGCAATATGGCTTACCCATAAGCCCGGCGGCAACTTAGAGCTTATTTTTTTCCAGCTATATCCCCCGTCTTTGGAAATATGAACATTGCCATCATCGGAACCAGCGTATAATAATCCAAACTTTAGCGGTGATTCAGTCAATGCACTCAAGGTGCCAAAAGGAACATCCCCTTCTTTCTTACCATTGCTCAGGTCACCACTCAAAGTTTCTAAATTATCACCCTTATTCAGTGAACGATGAAATTTATTACTACCATAATAAAATACATCCTGGTTGTGTTTACTGAGTACTATTGGGGTTTCCCAATTGAAACGAAGAGGAGTTTCCCCGAGGTCATGCGAGGGTTTTAACGATTTGCGATCACCTCTTGTTAAACGGTTCATACGTACATATGCGCCAAATTGGGATCCTGCATAGGTAGTAGTATTATCTCTTGTATCAACCTGTACCTGCATGCCATCACCCCCTACCAGCGATTTATACGAATATTCGCCATTGTCGATCCATCCGATATCTTCTCTGTGGTTAGAAGGTCCATACCATACATTGTTATCCTGTAATCCTCCGTATACATTATAGGGTTTCGCGTCATCGGTAGTTACCGCGTAATATTGTCCAACAGGGGGTGTATTGCATTTGAACCAATTCTGTCCGTCGTCGTAAGTTATGTTTGCACCCCCATCGTTCCCATTTATTATGTGAGAATCTTTTTTGGGATTGATCCATATCGCGTGATGATCCGCATGAACATTTCCTTTGTCAATAGTTTTAAATGTTTTGCCGCCGTCAATTGACAATTGCAGAGGCACACCAAATATGATTACTTTATTTTCATTATAAGGTGATACATAGATCTTCCCAAAATAATAACCATAGGTTGAATAAATGGAAATATCCTTCTCATGTGTTTTTTTCCAACTAACACCTCCGTCATCACTTCGATAAACCTGGCAACCATAAATGCCGGTGTTGGTGAAGCCGTCGTTTACATTCACGTAATCATACACGGCCGTAGGCTTTACCTTATCATTCTTCACCATTTCCTTTACAACAGCCGCGGTATATTTGGCCGGAAAACGGTTACGACGAAGAAATTGCTCTAATTTTTTATCATCAAGCTGGGCGAATGTTTCTTTCGTGAGATCTTTAAAAGTTGCAATCGTATAGACCGTATCAGTTCTTCGTGTACTGGTATCCGGTTTCCGGGCCTGGTTGTCTACTACAGCGTAAACAATTTTCGGATTTTTAGGATATACTACAATTCCGATTCTTCCCACACCTTCTCCAACCGGAAATCCTGCGCCTTCCTTACTGAGCAGTTGCCAGGTATTGCCTCCATCATTACTTTTATAAATTCCGCTGGTTTTTCCACCTTCCTCAAAATTCCAGGCACTACGGGTGCGGTACCACATGCCGGCGTATAATTCATCCGGATTGGATGGATTAATATCCAGTTCAATCGCGCCGGTATTATCATCTACATATAAAGTTTGTTTCCAGGTTTTACCTCCATCGCTGGTTTTGTAAACACCTCTTTCTTTATTAGGTGAATAAAGATGTCCCAAAGCAGCAACCCAGGCAGTATTATTATCGGTAGGATGCAATTGAATCTTTCCAATATGGTGCGATTCGGGCAAACCAAGATACTCCCAGGTTTTACCATTGTTATTACTTTTATAAATACCAATACCCGCATAGGAAGAACGGCTGCTGTTCACTTCACCAGTTCCTACCCAGATCGTTCTTGTTTTCCAGTTAATAGCTATGTCGCCAATTGTGAGAATATCCTCGCTGTCGAATATTGGGGTAAAACTCTGCCCATTATTGACAGTTTGCCATAAGCCACCTGAAGCATAGGCTAAATAGAATTCGGTGGGGTCATCAGGATTTACTTCGAGGTCAACAACCCGGCCGCTCATTATCGTAGGACCAATATTGCGGAACCGGATGTCCTTAACCATTGACTTGTGTTCCAGTAGTTTGCGTTGATGTACTTTTTTTAAACGGTCAGCACCAGGGGTTGGTTTAATCTGGGCCTGTAAAACATCAGGGGAAAATGCCAGTAACAGGGTTGTTAAACCTGCAGCCCGGCAGGAGTTTTGCAGTAGTTTTGATAACATAAAATGATTCAGTTTTCGTTGTTAAGGGTATAAACATACAAAACATGCGTTGGATTTTAGTTCTGTTGGTATTGATTTCCATAAACGGGTTTGCACAATCACCGTGGAAGGATTATTTCTTAAATGCAAACGGTGATACCCTGAATCGGATCGACCAAAAAGACCGTAAACAGGGACCCTGGGTGCATCGTTATGAATCGATACGAGGAGAGCCCGGTTATGAGGAAGAAGGCTGGTACAAACACAATCGCAAAGAAGGAGAATGGAGAATGTTTAGTCTCAATGGCGACCTGGTGGGTGTGGAGAATTATAAATGGGGGTTTAAAGACGGAACCTGCCGCTATTATTCCATGCATGGTGATCTTCGGTTGGAACAAAACTGGAAAGCACTTAATCCCGATAAAGAGTACGATACAATTACTGTTGAAGATCTTGATAAACTAGATTCATACCGGGAAGTAGTTGTTAAGAATGAAGGGGCGGCCCTAAAACATGGCATCTGGACCTATTATAATACAGAAACAGGATCAGTGACGAAGACCGAAAAATATGAATTAGGAAAATTGATGGGTAATTCAACTGCTTCCGCAACGGCTCCGACAGGTGAAAAGAAAGCAATCAATAAACCTAAGGAGGTGTTGGATTTTGAAAAGAAGAATTCTGGTAAGAAGAAAGTAAAGGTGAAGGATGGAAGCACGGGAGGGTAGTCGGGAGTTCGGAGTCGGGAGTCAGGAGTCCCGAGTTGGTAGTCAAAACCGAATAAGAGAATTTTATATAAATAAGAGTTGCCATCGCGTATGCGGTGGCATTTTTTTTTTGCCGCTGGTAATGCCTTTCAAACCTTTCTCCCAGAAAAATTTTGAAATTTCCGGGTTTGATGTATATTTGATATCAAATTGATATCACACAAAATTAACCAATATGGAAAAGACAATTAAACCTGTTTCTGGTTTTCTCACTTTATCAGTGACATTAATATTATTTATAGTTTCCATTTTTCTGTTTACTCAGATTGATAACGGTGTAAGCAAATGGTACCTGATAATGGCTATTATTTCGTTGCTCACTAGCGTTTTTTTGGCCCTGGGTCTGATTATCATCAGCCCTAATCATTCCCGTGTACTCACCTTTTTTGGAAAGTATGTGGGAACCGCTAAAGAGAATGGTTTGCTATTCGTAAACCCATTGTATAAAAAGCAGAAAATATCGATGCGTTCCGAGAACCTGGAAAGCGCCAAGTTAAAGGTGAACGATAAAATGGGTAATCCAATCGAAATCGCTGCTGTAATTGTATGGCAGGTACAGAATACATATAAGGCTGCATTTGAAGTGGAGGATTATAATCACTTCGTAAAAGTTCAAAGCGAAGCGGCTATTCGTCATCTGGCTACCAGTTGTCCTTATGATCATATGGAAGACGAACATGCTACTATTACCTTACGCGATGGAGGTGACCAGGTGAATTCATTGCTGGAAAAAGAATTGACTGAGCGTTTGAGCGCTGCTGGTATCCTGATTAAGGAAGCGCGGATCAGTCACCTGGCTTATGCTGCGGAAATTGCTGGTGCCATGTTACAGCGTCAGCAAGCTACGGCGATTGTTGCGGCACGTTTTAAAATCGTGGAAGGCGCGGTGGGTATGGTTGAGTTGGCGTTAGAGATGTTGTCTAAAAAGCAAATCGTGAATCTTGACGAAGAAAAGAAAGCTGCCATGGTAAGTAACCTGATGGTGGTGTTGTGCGGGGAAAAAGGAGCGCAGCCGATTTTAAATACCGGCACGCTTTATCAATAATCCAATCTTATAAAGGCCTATGGCGGGAAAAAAGAATTTTGTATTGCGTATCGATGAAGATATGTATAAGGCTCTCGAGAAGTGGGCAGGGGATGAATTTCGCAGTGTGAACGGGCAGATTGAATGGATCATCGATCGTGCGCTGAAAGAAGCGGGTCGTAAGAAATCAAACGATCCGAGTGCCCCCAAGAAAACAGATAAGAATAATTCCTGACAACAACTAAAAACAACAATATGAAAAAGTCGTTCATTTTCTTCTGGATACCTTTCGCGGTGGCGTTTGTGGGGATGCTGTTTAAATCATGCTGATTAATATTTTGGAATTGGGGATTGGGAAATTTCGAAATCGCTTCACGTGTAACAAACTAACTGAAATTTTCCAGCAGGATGAATTAGAAGAGATTTCCCAATTTCCCAATCCAAAATTTCCCAATTAATTTTTCAACCTTATCTGTAATTCAAAACAGCGCTATCCGTGAGCGTCTTCATAAACGCGATTACCGCGCGGATTTCTTTTTTGGAAAGATTCAGTTTCTCTTCGGGCAACGTTTGAATCTCCGGCGCTATCTTCAATCCGGTTCCTCCCCCTTTGTTATAAAAATCCATTACTTCTTCCAGTGTATTGTACACCCCATTGTGCATATAGGGAGCCGTTAATTCGATATTGCGAAGGGTAGGAGTTTTGAAAGCGTATTTATGAACAGCAGAACGCGTGAATCGGAATTTCCCTTCATCACTATCTAACACAGGAGAAAGAACATCTTTTGATTTGGGAACTCCCAATACTTCCGATTCGGTTTCGGTAAATTCCGGTGGTACCAAACCATTGAATAATGGGATGAAATGACAAGTGCCGCATTTTGCTTTTCCCATAAAAAGATTGAAGCCTTTTTTTTCTTCTTTAGTCAGCACCGATTCATCACCTTGAATATATAGATCGAATCTTGAATTCATGGCAACCAGCGAACGAACATAACTGGAAATGGCGTTAGCGATGCTGTATTGGGTAACCGTCTCTTCTTCGCCGGGATAGGCTTTCCGGAACAGTTCTGCGTATTGTTTATTTGAATTAAGCTCTTTTGCACTCTCACTAAGTGATCCTTTCATTTCCTGCTGATCGTGTATTACTGCGTTCAATTGATGTTCCAGCATACTTGTGCGGCTATCAAAAAATTGTTTTGTTTGATACACAGAGTTCCATAGCGTAGGTGTATTACGTAGTAGATAACTTTTCTGATCTACGGCCAGGGCCGTTTTGAGTCCGTCAGTAAATGCGAGTTCTGGTTTATGACAACTGGCGCAGGAACGGTTTCTTGTTTGCGAAAGAATAGGATCGAAAAATAATTGCTTTCCCAGTTGTACACGTTCAGGTGTAACTCCGAAACGGTCGCTTGGTGAGAAAAAAGAAATATCAAATGCGGAAGCGGATAAAAAATTTTCAGTACCTGCTGATAAGGGATTTCTTTCACGGGGTAAAATATATCCAGGTTCGTTCGATAATTTAATAATAATTGAGTAGGATGGAAGAACATGATTACGGATAAAGTACAATCTGTCAAATCGATTGAAGTTCTTGTTTGATTCCAGATAATGAATCGCATCTGAAAAAAGCCGATCAGAAATACCAATGCTATCAAATGAAAATGGGTGCCCTAAGCGGTAAATGGAAATAATTTTTTGTATGCTTTCAAGTGTAGCTGCGGCTTCCGGAATGGAATAGGCAGCAACGGGTGAATCAAACCCACTGATTCCAAGTGCTGTCAAACGTATCATGGCCAATCGCATCGCATCAACTACACTTTCTTTTTTAAATTTATAGGCACGATTCGGTTGACCCATGAATTTCTTTATAATAGTTATTATTTCATTGATTTCCGTTTTAATCAATGAATAGGATTCTTTGTTCCAATCGCCGAAAATTTGTTCTTCTATTACCTGGAACCCATGCGGACTTAAAATCATGTTTGGGTTATCGATTTCGGCTCTTGGTAATGCGGCACCATTGAGTAATATAGTTTCCGAAGGATGAAAATATTCTATCAGTACTGCTACTTTCTTGTAGGCAAGGCGGGCCGATTTGAAATGTTTTTTTAATATTCGACGGGTTGCTTTTTCATCACACATCATTTCAAAAAGCTCCATTTCCGTTAGTAATGCCGTTAATTGGTGACCAAAAAGTTCGTCAATTTCCTCTTTCTCATTGTAAGGGGATGAGGGTAATAGAAATCCCAAACAAGCAATAATACCCATTAACCCTGGTATGGTCAAGAATTTTATCTTCAAAATAAATGAGTATTTTATTTACAAATATTTGGTATGCAATTAGTTACAGCCTTTCCATATTTGGGATTTTTTCCTATTTATATTATTCGTGCTTAATTTGCTTGTATAGGTAAATTCCACTACTTTAATACGTATAAACCCCAAGTATGAAGCGCCATATTTTACCAAAACTACTAACGATAGTACTGTTCACTTTTGTACTTACTAACGATTCTATTTCCCAAACAAGATTTATAAATTTCGGAAGTTCCTGGAAATTTCTGGATAATAATACCAGGCCCGTTGAATGGGAAACTACCAATTATGATGATGCGTTCTGGTCATCAGGTATTGGTGAATTGGGTTACGGTGATAACGATGAAGGTACGGTTCTATCTTATGGCGGTGATGCAGATAATAAGTTTATCACTACTTATTTCCGTAAAACAATCAATATTCCAGATCCTTCTTCCTTTACCAGTTTTACTTTTAATATTGAGCGGGATGACGCATATGTGGTATATGTAAATGGAGTAGAGGTGGGGCGTAATAATATGCCTGTTGGTATACCCGACCATAGCACATTCGCTTTGGATGTTGTAAACGATTCTATCGTGAGCTTCACGGTTCCAAACACAGCGTTGGCTCCAACATATAATGTTATTGCAGTTGAACTTCACCAGGCTAACCTTACCAGTTCCGATCTTTCCTTCGATCTTGAACTGATCGGTAATTCGGCTCCTAATGCAATCTTATTAAATACAGATGAAGCATGGCGATACCGCGACTCTAATGATCGACCCGCTAACTGGCAAACAAGTGCTTTCTATGATGGCAACTGGAGAATTGGTTATGGCGAATTAGGTTTTGGAGAAGGAGATGAAGGAACAGTGATTAATGGAGGTCCAGAAGGAGCTCGATATACAACAACCTATTTCCGGAAAACATTTAATGTAGTAGATTCGGCAGCATTCCTCTCCTATATGATTAATGTTACCCGCGATGATGGATATGTTCTTTATCTGAATGGGGTGGAAATTGGACGCAATAATATGCCCGCCGGAAATCCAGCGCATGGTACATTCGCAACTGCCAATGTTGAAGAAGCGGTGATCACATTTACGATTCCCGCATCGCTGTTGCGAACAGGATCTAATGTTTTGGCCGCTGAAGTTCATCAATCAAACGTAACCAGCACTGATCTTTCTTTTAATATAAAGATTACAGGAATGCAGGCCTCGCTTAAATTGGTTGGTTTTAAATCTTCCTGGAAATATCTGGATAATAATTCCAGACCAGCCGGTTGGGAAACATCCTCATTCGATGATGCAGCTTGGGCTTCCGGGAACGGTGAATTAGGTTATGGAGACACAGAAGTGGATCCAGGGGGAACAACTATTTCTTTTGGTGGCGATGGAGCTAATAAATATATCACCACTTATTTCCGTAAATCAATAAATATTATCAACCCTTCCGCTTTCTCCACTTATACGTTTAGCGTGGAAAGAGACGATGGTTTTGTATTGTATGTGAATGGTGTAGAAGTGGGGCGCAATAATATGCCGGTTGGGTTACCTGCTCATGGAACCCTTGCAGTGGCAGCAGTTGAAGATGTAATTATAAATTTCACAGTACCCAGTTCAGTTTTTGTAGCGGGTGATAATATTTTAGCTGTTGAAATGCATCAGTCAGGTGCAAACAGCAGCGATTTGTCATTCGACCTCGAACTAACCGGTAACGCTTCCGCGAATTCTGTAATCGGTAATAACGGTTCATGGAAATACTGGCACCAGGATACTCGTCCGGCTAGTTGGCCCAATAGCGATGATGCACTTTGGCTCATAGGAAATAGTGAACTCGGATTTGGTGATGGTGATGAAACAACCGTCATTAATGGTGGTCCGGATGGAAACCGCTTCGATGCAATGTATTTCCGTAAAACAATTAATATCGATGACATTAGCGCCTATTCCGATTTTTCCTTTAGTGTAAAACGAGACGATGGTTTTGTGCTATATGTAAACGGTACGGAAAGAGCCAGGAACAACTATACCGGTACACCTGCGCATAATTTTAATGCAGTCAATACCGATGATTCCGTCATCACATTTACACTTCCGGTTTCAAACTTTGTTAATGGGTTAAACACGATTGCCGTAGAAGTTCACCAGTCGAATGCCGGTAGCAGTGATCTTTCCTTTGATCTGCAACTCTCCGGTAGTTTTGCCGCGATCCCATATATTCCGTTTAATACCTCCTGGAAATATTTCGATCAGGATTCACGCCCTGCTGGATGGGAAACAGTTGCATTTAATGATGCTGCCTGGTTAACAGGTAATGCCCGATTGGGTTATGGGGGAGATGGAGAAGCGACTGTGATTACTTCCGGTCCTGTAGGGGCGCGTTATCCTGCCGCTTATTTTCGTAAAACGGTAAGTATTCCTGATGCTTCATTGTATTCAGGATTCAATATAGGATTGATCAGAGACGATGGCGCAGTTGTGTACGTGAATGGCGTAGAAGTAATCCGCAATAATATGCCGGTACCGCCCATTACTCATACAACCCTTGCAAGTACAACAGCCAGTGGTGCTGCCGAAACCGACATAAACAGCTTTTTTGTACCGGCTGCTTATTTCGTAAATGGAAATAATTTAATAGCGGTAGAAGTTCACCAGGATGCTGTTACCAGTTCAGATCTTGGGTTTAACCTGCAACTTACCGCTGGAAGTCTTGCAAGTTCTTCACCGGCAATCATTAATCATACGGATGTATGGAAATTCCTTGATAACGGTACCGATCAGGGTACAGCCTGGAGGGCGCCGGCATTTGATGATGCCAGTTGGAACAGTGGTCCGGGTAAACTTGGATTTGGCGGCGATGGAGAAGCGACTCTTGTTGGTTATGGGCCGGATGCGAATAATAAATACCCCACCACTTATTTCCGGAAAACGTTTACGATTACTAATCTTAACCAATATGAGAGTTTTATTTTGAATCTTATCCGTGACGATGGAGCCGTAATTTATGTCAACGGAACAGAAGTGGTGAGAGAGAATATGCCGGCAGGAACGATCGATTATTTAACCTTAGCCAGCAGTACCATTGATGAGGGAGCCGAAGAAGATAATCCTGTAGCCTTCTCAATTCCTAAAACGAATTTTGTTGAAGGAACCAATACCATTGCCGTAGAACTGCACCAGGTAAATGTTACCAGTTCTGATCTTGGCTTCAGCCTTGAATTACTCGGTTCACAACAGTCGGCTGGTGGCGGAACACTTACCCGTTCCCCTTACCTGCAAAGAGGTAGTCAAACAGAAATAACTATCCGTTGGAGAACCAATATTCCTACCGATTCAAGAGTTGAATTAGGCGCATCTGTGGGTAATTATACCATCACAGTAGATAGTACTACACTTATTTCTGAACACATAGTGCGTGTCACAGGTTTAACGCCCGACACCAAATATTTCTATCGGGTAGGTAGCACTACACAATCATTGCAGGGAGCAGCAGATAACTTTTTTACTACTGCCCCGACGGCTGGTTCGCGTAAAGTCCGTATCGCCGCCTTCGGCGATTGCGGAAGAAATGAAAATAATTTCCAGGCCAATACCTTAACCCGTTACCGCAACTATCTTTCCGCAAATGGAATTGATGCGGCAGATGCATGGGTCTTATTAGGAGATAATGCGTATAATAGTGGTACCGAATCGGAATTCAATACTAGCTTCTTCAATATTTATGGACCGAATATTCTGAAGAACCATAAATTGTATCCGGCACCCGGCAATCACGATTATTATGCCGATGCTAACGGTCAGGCTAATAAAAATGTACCTTATTACAGTTTGTTTACGATGCCTACCAACGCTGAAGCAGGGGGAGTAGCTTCGAATACTAAAGCGTTCTATTCATTTGAAATCGGAGATATTCATTTCCTCTCGCTCGACTCTTATGGTACGGAAGTGGAAGGAATGTTTAACAGAAGGCTATATGATACCACGGGTCCGCAGGTGACATGGATAAAGGCCGACCTTGCCGCGAATACAAAGAAATGGGTAGTTGCTTATTGGCATCATCCTCCTTATACCAAGGGTAGTCATAATTCAGATACAGAAGCTGAGCTTTATAACATAAGAGAAAACTTCATTCGTATTCTGGAAAGGAATGGCGTGGATTTAATTCTATGCGGGCACAGTCACGACTATGAAAGATCTTATCTACTTAAAGGTTATTATAAAACGAACCCCGGAAATCCGCAGTTAAATGAAACGGATTTCAATCCTGCCACACATACGGCAAGTACCTCCAGCGCTAAATACGATGGAACGGCTAATTCTTGTCCGTACATATACAAACATGGCAAATACAATCACGGTTCGGTGTATGTAGTATCTGGTAATTCAGGCGCAGATGGCAATACCGTTGGTACATGGCCTCACGACGCTTTACCATACGCGGAAAGAGACTTGGGTGGCATGTTCTATTTTGAAGCAGACAGTAATCGTCTTGATGCAAAATATATCCGTTCTGATGGCGTGATAGCCGATAACTTCACCATCATGCAGGATGTGAATGTGGCGGATACGTTCTTCATCATTTCGGGGACAGACGTTACATTGAACGCATCGTGGGGAGGAAACTACGCGTGGAGCAATGCGGCTGTTACCCGTACCATCACCGTTACTCCGAACGAAGGACTTACCAATTACACCGTGGTAGACAACCAGGGATGTTTGAAAGATAGCTTTGCAGTATATGCAAATATTTGCTCAGGCAATGTTATTACATGGGTTGGTAATGTTAGTTCCGAATGGGAAAATCCGGCCAACTGGAGTTGCCTTGATGTTCCAAACGCTAACAGCGAAGTATTTGTTAACCCCGGCACACCGCATGCAGCAATTGTCAATTCAGATGTGGTTATTAAGACAATCACCATCAGAACCGGCGCTTCGGTAACAGTAACAGCAGGATTCAAACTGGATATACTGGAGCCGTTACCAGAACCCGGTAAACCAATAAAACAAACTCCGAAAAAACAATAAGGACTTACGATTCAATTGTCGGAGTACTTACAAATAAAACAGGCCATCCAATTTGGATGGCCTGTTTTATTTGATAGAAGTGAGGAAATTCTGATCTGGAGAACAAAGGCATGTGGTTTACTAAACTCCATTTCTCCGAAAAAACTGACAACAATTAATCGAAGTTAGCCGCTCTGAATTGAAGTTCCATGTTGAAAACACCATGATATTTTAAGATTTTTCCCGCGCCGTTTCGGGAATACTGGCTGACCAGAATCGATCACTTCGCAAATTAGCAATTTGCAAAATGATCGATTCTTACCTGATCTGCTGCATTCCTTACGGCAACAGTTACTGCGCACAACGCGGTATTGCCGCAATTGGCGTCAGACCAAAAAATTTGAATAACTTGCTGCCAACTGCGGCAATACCCGCCGATAGCGGCAATCTTGGAATCCCCAATGAAACAAAAGCAAAATAAGGGAAAAGAATAAAATATTAACCATTGCACCTGTCAGTAAAAGATGAACAACCCGATACCAAATATCCTTACAGAACAATGCAATATTCATCCTGCATTACGTTCGCTGTTAAGGCATATGGTTATTATAGAAGCTGATTTCGGCAATATTCCTGTTAGTATAGAGGGTAATTTTATGCCTTCGCCCGACCAAGCAATGTTCATCAATCTTTATACCCGATTTAAGTCCAAAAAATCAGGAGAAAACAATTACAACACCGTTACATCTTGTACGTTGATAGGAACACAAATTACACCCTTCAAACTACGGGTAGAAGAAAGCCATAAAGCCGTATCAATTATTTTTCAACCGGGAGGGCTAAACCGGTTTTTGAATATTCCAATGACGGAAATATTTGACAATGGTTACAGTGCCAGAGAAGTTATAGGCAAGGAGATAGAAGAACTTTTAGATAAATCTCACAACACTATTTCTTCAGACGAATTGGGTAGTGTTGTACAGTCATATTTTCTCAGAAAACTATCTCAGATAAAAGAACCGTTACCCATTGATTTTGCCCTGCAACACCTCTTGACAAACCACAATACAAATATAGATCGGATTGCAGAAATGGCTTGTATGAGTATCCGTAATTTTGAGCGAAAATGCAAAGAACGATTAGGTATGCCTGCAAAGATGTATGCACGAATAGCCAGATTTCATAAAGCATATAAAATTCTCGAAAGCAGACCAATAATCTCTTGGACAGATCTGACATATGAAGTAGGATATTACGACCAAACACACTTTATCAAGGATTTTAAGGAATTTGCCAAGCTCACACCTACGCAGGTACACAAAGAATTATCGGACGAACATTTACAGTTTCAGTTGGATTGGGACAGGATTTGATTTTGTCGTTTTTTTACTATCACAGCTCTTTTCTCACAGATAGCTTTGCAGAAATAAAAATGACGAAATATGAAAAAAATAGTTCTATATACATCCGTTGCCTTTTCAAGCGGATTGTTTTTTACCAATATCTACAATTCCATGGTTAATGCAGCCAACTGGGAAAGCAATATCCCTCAATCGATAACCGCAACCAGAGATTTTTTTGTTGTTGCCAATCCGGGAACTTTCTTTAAGTTGATAGACCCAACAAATATGATTTTGATAGTGTTGGCATTGATTTTATTCTGGAAAAAATCTGCTTCCATTCGGATGTTTTTGGGCATTGCTTTACTTTGTTATGTGTCATCTATGATTTTAACCTTTACCTATTTTTATCCCAGAAATGAAGTGATGTTTCTTTCAGAA
Source organism: Chitinophagaceae bacterium (assembly GCA_965279015.1). GTDB lineage: Bacteria > Bacteroidota > Bacteroidia > Chitinophagales > Chitinophagaceae > Endoryza. The sequence continues at coordinate 4,364,794 of OZ257130.1, read as the reverse complement.
CAACTTCCCGGTACAGAAACACTCAAAAAGGTAGCATCTGAATGGGGAAGAATGAACTGGGTAAGGTCTTTAATATGGCTGGCAGGCCTTGTCTTTTCTTTCATAGCTTTGGATAAAGCCATTTCAAGCACACAAAAACTATCTTAATTACAGAAAAGAATCTACTAAAAAACACTATCCGAAACGAAAAGACTGCCGCTAACATTGGTGACGGTTGCACAACTAGTTTTTAAAAATGAAGTAAGCCGGTTATAAGATCCGGTTTTTTTTTTGTGCTATGGTTGGTTGGTAAAATGTGGTTGATTGGTTCGGTAAGCTATCAATGAGTACCACAGCATTAAAAACAAAAAACATAAGCCCTCGTTGGTTTTTTTAAGGCTCATTACTGCTGTTTTTCTTTTTTGCTCCTGGCAATTGAGCCAATTTTTGAGATTGTAAGCAATAGCAGCTCCCAGCATGAACTTGTTTGCATTCTTTAATCCCCTGGTCCATATCCTGCGCAGCCCCATAAAGTTGATCAGAGTGCCAAGCACCGGTTCTACCGTTGACTACCACAGCTTTTTCATCTTCTTTGCATAGGGCGTTTGCAACCGTTGGTGCATGACATCGTACAACGGATTTCTGTTAGCGGGGCTAGACGAATAAACTCTTAGCTTCATTAATGCTAATCGGTTTATCGCTTCCTTCCATTTCCCGCTTTAAACTTTCTTCAACCAAAAAATAAACCCCGGCAAACGCCGGGGCCCATTCTATACTTCTTTACTTCTTTAATTCTCCTACTACTCTTAAAACGCTTTCTTCTTCTCTTCCGCTTTCTGCATCGGGTTAATACCAGTTGATTGTCCGCGTGCAGCCCCTTGTTTCATCTTAAAGCTGGTGAATTTGGAAGAGCTGGTAATTTCGCCCCATCCATTGTTCTTATCATTGATATCCGCAGTTTCTTTCATCGGATCCAGTTTAATACTGGCCACTTCCTTATTCTTCATAAACAACTTGGTTACCTTTCCTTCATTCAATCTCCAAACCTGCGCGGGTATCCGGTCTATTTCTTTAGTACCATCTTTGAAAGTAAACTCAACGATCAATGGCATTACCAATCCGCCTTTATTGCTGAACGTAATTTCGTAGAAATGTTTACCGGCAACCTTCGCTTTGCCTTCCGCGTCAAGCGCTTCCATATTACCAGCAGGAATGGTTACGGTATATCTTGTAGTATCATACGGTTCTTTACCACGATTGTAGCGGTAATAAAAATCCTGTAATGCGGTATCCTTATCAGCTTCGAATTCTATATTCTTATCCTCGCGGTTACGGATCTTGGAAATATCATCGAACGTGCTGCCACCGGGTTTAGCAAGACTGCGGGTGCTGGTGGTTTCTTTAGTAGGCTCTGGATCTTTAGAAATATCGGCTGTAAAATATTTCACCGTATCTATTGCCAGATCGCAGGCATCCGTACCAAAGAACCATCCTCTCCAGAACCAATCTAAATCCTCACCGCTCGCATCTTCCATTGTGCGGAACAAGTCAGCGGGTTCAGGATGTTTAAAAGCCCAGCGACGCGCATATTCTTTAAATGCATAATCAAATTGTTCGCGACCCATAATGGTTTCACGAAGAATATTCAAACCAGTAGCAGGTTTGGTATAAGCGTTTGGTCCAAATCCAACGATGTTCTCAGAGTTCGACATAATTGGTTCCAACTGATCCTTGGGTAATTTCATATAATCAGTAATGGTCCAGGCAGGTCCACCACGGGTAGGGAATTTATTATCCCATAATTCTTCTGAGAGATATTCAACAAAAGAATTTAATCCTTCATCCATCCAGCTCCACTGGCGCTCGTCGCTGTTGATAATCATCGGGAAGAAGTTATGTCCAACTTCATGAATGATTACGCCCAGCATTCCATATTTGGTTCCTTCGCTATAGCTGCCATCTTTTTCGGTACGACCAAAATTGAAACAGATCATCGGGTATTCCATACCATTCGATGCTTCTACGCTTTGCGCAACTGGGTAGGGGTAAGGAATAGTGAACTTAGAGTAAGTCTTGATAGTATGCGCAACTGCTTTGGTTGAGAATTTACGGTACAAACCATACGCTTCTTTACCATAAAAACTCATAGCCATAATTTTCTTGCCTTCTACCATCACAGGCATCGCGTCCCATACAAATTTGCGGCTGCTTGTCCAGGCGAAGTCACGCACATTGTCTGCTTTATAGATCCATGTTTTCTTAGCCTTGCTTTTATTGCCTTCCGCTTTTTTAGCTTCTGCCAGGGTAACTACTTCTACAGGTTCTTTGGAAGATTGAGCTTTTGACCAGCGTGCTAATTGAGCGGGTGTAAGATTAGCTGCATAGTTCAGACATTCACCAGTTGATCCCACTACGTGATCGGCTGGAACTGTCATTTGAACTTTAAAGTTTCCGAACGTGAGAGCGAATTCACCACGACCTGTAAACTGATGGTTTTGCCATCCCACTACATCGCTGTATACGCATAAGCGGGGATACCATTGTGCCATAGTGAAAAGATGGTTTCCATCTTCGGGAAAGAATTCATAACCACCACGAGCGCCACCGAATTGCTGGCGATCAACGATCTTATAATTCCAGTCGATATTGAAAGCAAATTTCTGACCGGGCTTTAATGGAACAGGTAATTCAACCCGCATCATCGTTTTATTGACCGTGTACTTTAATGCTTTGCCGGTTGCATCCGTCATCTTCGTGATATTAAAACCATAACCATTGTCCGCTTTGGCATCTTCAAAACGTTTGATGGCCGCATCACTTAACTGGCGGGGCATTGTTTGAGCATTCTGATAATCGGCATTTTTGGTCGTGCTGTGCTGGTTCTCGTCCATTTGCAGCCAGAGATAACGCAATTCGTTAGGAGAGTTGTTGAAATAGGTAATGGTTTCACTGCCTTTTAATTTCAGGTTAGCCTCATCTAACTCACATTTAATATCGTAATCGGCGCGTTGTTGCCAGTACTTTGGACCGGGGGCACCGCTGGCAGTACGATATTCATTGGGTGTTGGAAGAATGGTACCCAATTGTTCAAATTTATTACCGTGATTCGAATTGGGATTGTTCTGGATATTCTGTGCCTGGCTTATTCCGCCAGCCAGCCATAACAAGCCAAATGATAAAAGGAAACGTTTCATATAATTGGTAGTTTGTTACTGATGAATAAAAGTCACGAAAGATGGTAAGTCGCTGATTTATTTTGGTGGTTGATTACCAGTGGTAATTCCGTTTTTCTGATTTTAACATCATCTTCTTCCTCCTCTTCTTTCAATGGCCATCTCTCGATTGCCATCCACAAAGCCATTATGAAAATCGCGCTTGAGGCTAACGAAATGTAAATTCTCTTATTTAGTTTTATCAATCCCACTACAATAAACGTGATGATCAAAACTGCTGCTACTATCAATAATTGTCCAAGCTCCAATCCAAGGTTGAATGCCAATAATTGAGGAACAATATTATGATCGGTTCCCAGCATTGATTTCAGCACGTTGGAAAAACCGAGTCCATGAATCAAACCAAAGAACAGGGTAAAAAAGTAGATCAAGGGAAATTTGGGTTGATCGATTACTTCTTTCTGATACACATTTGCCACGGCAGTGAGCATGATCGTAACAGGTATTAAAAACTCCACCCATTTTGTTGAAATGTTAACGATATTCAAGGTACTCAGTGCCAGGGTAATTGAATGCCCGATCGTGAAAGCCGTTATCAGAATCAATAATTTTTTCCAGTCTTTGAACGTGTAACGAAGGCAAAGAGCCGCCACAAAAATAATGTGGTCATAACCTTCCAAATCAGCAATATGTTTACGTCCGATATCGAAATAGAGCCAGAATTCCTGCATAGTTACAACCGCCAGTCATTTAAGGGCGTCTTAGTTTTAGTGATTTGATCTAATTTGCGTGAAAAGTAAACAAGAGAATCGTAACTCAAAAATCTAATTTTTCAATGGTGGCATCCCTCTATAAGTGGTTAAAATGGTCTTTTCTGGTCCCCATCCTGTTTATATCTATGGGATTCACCCTCAACCACTTTTCTCAGGAAACTACTCCCTCCGCACCCCACCCACTTTATATAAGTGTTACAGAAATGGAATACAATGCTGCGGAAAAAGCGCTGGAAATAAGTTGCAAAGTATTTACCGATGACTTTGAAAAAGGACTGGCCAAAGCAAATGACGCGAAAGTGGATATGTACAATCCGAAAGACAAAGCCATTCTCGAAAAGCAAATAGCGGATTATATACGCAAGCATTTAATAATAAAACTAGATGGTAAACCCCTGACGCTGGAATATGTAGGATATGAACTGGAAGAACAATCTACCTGGAGTTATCACCAGGTAGGCAAGCTGACTACGGCTCCTAAAAAAGTGGAGGTGCATAGTTCGATCTTTTACGAGTTATACGATAAACAGATCAATATTGTTCATATGAGTTCAGGAGGTACACGCAAAAGTACCAAGCTGGATTATCCGGCGATGGATGCCGTTTTTGAATTTTGATATATGATATATGATTTCTGCAGGTGTGACAGACAAAAGACTACTTAACCTAAAAGAAATCATAAATCCAAAATCACAAATCAACAATCTTCTTAATTTAGTTTTCTCAAATCATAGCCATGACCCTTCTCGCAGTTTTACTTCCCTGGCTCTCCTTTTTATTCAGGGGAAAAATACTTTCAGGAATTCTTTGTTTGATTCTGCAGATCACTTTAATCGGATGGTTGCCTGCTGCTATTTGGGCAGTGGTGTCTTTACAGAATGCACGGGCTGATCGAAGAAACAGGGAGTTGATTCGTGCGATGCGCAGAGCCTGAGGAATTTGGAAATTTTGGAATTGGGAAATTTTGAAATCTCCTCAGTTATAAGAGCCACTAGGAATTTCCTAGAACCTGTATGCGATAAAGCGATTTCCCAATTTCCCAATCCCCAATTCCAAAATCTTTGTAATCCCAATCCAAAATTTCAAAAAATTTATTTATTGACCTTGCTATACTGCAATAACCATTCATACATATTCATCCCATTCTCCTTATAATTAGGATCAGTTGCTTTGGTCCATGCATCATGTCCACCTGTTGGCCATAATGTGATACGGGCCGCAACGGGCGGACTAAACGTATTGATTTTATTTACATAACCAATCGAATTGTTAACTGTTACTACACCATCATCCTGATTATGAAATGCCCAAACTGCAATTCCACCCTGAGCGATCTTTTGTGCTCTCAGATCATTGGGTCCTGATGCGCCACATATTGGAGCAATGGCGGCGATGCGGTTATTATAAGCGGCTGCAAATTCCCAGGTAGCGCCTCCGCCCATACTTAATCCACTTACATAAATACGATTTGTATCGATCCGGTATTTAGCAATCGCGTAATCAATCATCGCGTTTACATCGGCGTTGGATGGCCATACTTTGAATTGAGGAGATACAACGATAAAAGAAAAATTATTTCCCTTGGTAGTAAAATTAGCGGGAAACTTTCCTTGTTTAATTAAACCGGGTGTACCAATATTACCCGCCATCCACAGGTCTGAAACACCATTTCCCAATTCTCCTATACCATGAATAAAAATAAGCAGGGGATATTTTTTAGTAGTAGAATCATACAAAGCTGGTAGCGCTTCCTGGTAACCACCAATATTCGCATTCACATTGTAGGAAATTGGTTTTTGAACCGGAGCTTTTGTTTCAATTATATTGTTAGCGGTATTATCGGATTCACCGGCGCCAGATTCTTTTTTGCAGGAAATAAAAACGGAAACGAAAATCAATAGTATAGCGGGAAAACTATGCTGGTTTTTCATGGTAACAGATTTTGAAGAAATAGTAGAACAGAAAATGTTAATTCCCTTTCTAACTATTTGTATTAACTAGAACGCAATTAACGGTGTTCTATGTGGTTTTCCTGATAATTTATTATTTGATTTCTGGCATAAGTCAAAGATGGTGCCATGATACGATGGAGTCAATTGAAAAAGGTTAAAATACGATTCGTATTTTCTGAAGTAAGTATAGGCGATTCGTTATCAGACCTGAATGGTGAGTGGTGAGTAGTGAATAGTGAGTAGTGAATAGTGAGTGAGACCCGAAATATCGGAAAGTTTCAATTATTTAGTATGCCCTCTCACTACTCACCACTCACTATTCACTTTTTAGAGGCTCTCTTTAATTTCACTGGAGATGGTAACCAGTACTTTATCAATTCGTTGGGCATCCATATCCATAATTTCAATGGAAAAGCCTTGCCATTCCATCTTGTCGCCGGTACGTGGAATGCGTTCTAATTTATGCAGTATAAAGCCGGCGAGGGTATCAAATTCCTGTTCTCCTTCATACATCCACTCCGTTTTTTCAAATCGGCTAAGGAAATCGTAGAAAGGAATTTGCGCATCCACGAGGTAGGAACCATCTTCGCGTTCAACGATTTCATAGTCCTGCATATCCTGTTGTGGCAAATCACCTACAATGGCTTCCAGTATATCATTAAGGGTGATCATGCCCTGTACGCTTCCATATTCATCCACGATAAAGCAGGCATGTAATTTTTTCTCTTTAAATTTTTCAAGCAGAATATAAGCAGTAATATTTGCCGGAACAAAAAGTGCCGGCTTCATAGATTGTTTGAATGCGGAAAGATCATTGGCGACATACAAATCTTTCAATGAAATAATACCTTTTATATTATCGATATCATTGTCGCATACAGGATAAGCAGAATGGGGTTCGTGAATAATTTTTTCCCGGATTGAAATTTCATTGTCATCAATATCAAACCAAATGATATCGCTCCGGTGTGTCATCAGGGAAGTGATATTTCGATCGCCGAGGTGAAAAACTCTTTCAATGATTTCCTGTTCCGCCTCTTCAATGGTACCTTGTTCTGTTCCTTCACTGATAATCGCTTTGATCTCTTCTTCCGTTACCTGTGTATCCTTTGCTTTAATATTGAAAAGCTTAACTAAAAAATGAGTTGATTTACTCAGGAACCAGATAAAAGGATAGGTAGCAAGCGTTACCATACGCATAGGAGCCGCCACCAGTTTGGCAATCGCTTCGGGTCGTGATAACCCAATTCGCTTGGGAAGCAGTTCACCCAGTACCATTGAAAAATAGGTGATGATGATTACGATGATCGTTGTTGCAATGCCATTGCTATAGGGCTTTATCAGTTCAAACTGACTAAGGAAATTTACAAAATCAGTCTTTAATTTTTCGCCGGAATAAATACCGGTAAGAATTCCGATAAGGGTTATACCTATTTGTACGGTCGACAAAAATTTATCGGGATGTTCCGCAAGATCCAGCGCTTCTTTGGCTCTTTTATCTCCTTTATTCGCTTGTCCTTCGAGCCGGGCTTTGCGTGCCGAAACAAGCGCAATTTCTGCCATGGAAAACAAACCATTTATTAAGATCAGCCCCAGTATTATCAATATTTCTCCCATCAGCAGATTTTATTTCTCTAAACTAAGTATTCCTGATTGTTTGTGATACATTTTGGCCATAAGAAATCCAATAAAACAGCCTAATAATGCTCCGCAAAATACATCAAATGGATAATGAACTCCTACATATACCTGGGTGTAGGCAATAATAAAAGCCCACAAAAAGAAGTACCCTGCCCATTTGCTGATTTGCCTTAATGTTAAAAAGAAATACATGGCTTGTGCGAAATGACTGGTAGCATGCGAAGATGTAAAGCTGGAACTACGCGGACAATAATTAATGAAAAAACGAAGTTGAACCGATACTTCCGGATCCTGGCAAGGACGCACCCGCATCACTGTCTCTTTGATGAGCTGGCTGCTGACAATATCGGCCAATGCTGCCGTTAATACAGCGCCTAATACCCACCACCATCCTTTTGCACCAAAATTTTGGGTGACAAAAATCAGCAGGAATAAATATAGGGGAATCCAGAAAAGAGTTTCCCGCAAATAGGGGAGAATCGTATCTAAAAAACCATTTCCCCATTGTTGATTGATATGGGTAATCAGCCAGGTATCAAAAGGCTGAATATGTTGCCAGAAAGTTAATAGAATCGAGGCGGGTATTAAAAGCATGACTGCAAAAATAAATACTATAATTTTACCGCTTATTATTTTTGCATGACGCGTTCTTTCCGCCTTCCCAGGCTACTACAATGGATTTTATGGACCGGTCTTGTTTTTTTGTTGCTGATGACGCTGATGCGGATCGTATTTTATTTCTTCTTTAGTACACAGGGCAATTCATTGTCGAATCTGGGTTCCGCCTTTTTCCTCGGACTCCGGTTTGATTTACGGACTACCGGTTTACTCTTACTTCCTTTATTGTTGTTGGGAAGTTTTTCCGCTTTCAATCCATTTAATAACAACATCGCCCGAAAGGGATGGTTGTTTTTTTTTGGTTTTACAGCGTTGGTAATGGCTATTTTTTATGTAGTGGATTTCGCGCATTACGCGTATCTATCCCAGCGACTGAATGCCAGCGCGCTTAATTATTTGCAGGATGCCGGAATATCAACCAAAATGGTTTGGCAATCATACCCGGTGATCTGGTTATTATTATTACTCGTGATTATAACTATCCTAATTAGCTGGTTGGTCAAAATTGCGTACCATCGCATAGCAAAATCAGCCGGCATTACCAGTAAAAGAAACCGCTCCCTGAGTTTTATTGTTTCTTTTTTAGTAATTGCATTTCTTTTGTTTGGACGATTCAATCAATACCCGCTTCGCTGGAGTGACGCTTTTGGATTGGGAAATGATTATAAAGCGAATTTGTCGCTTAACCCTTTTGAATCTTTCTTCAATACCTTAAAGTTCAGGAATACGGGTTATGATGAAAACAAAACGAAACAATCCTATCCGGTTTTGGCCCGTTATTATGGATTCGATTCAACAATACTGCTTAACTTTTCCAGGAAAATAACTCCGGTAATTAATTCATCCGGTAACCGGCCCAATGTTGTATTGGTAATTTGTGAGTCGTTCAGCGCGTATAAAAGTTCTATGTGGAAGAACCCGCTTCACACCACTCCATTTTTTGATAGTATTAGTCGGAAAGGTATTTTCTTTGATCATTGTTTTACTCCCAGCTATGGAACAGCACGAGGTGTATGGTCCACACTTACGGGTTTGCCTGATGTGGAAATGCCGCAAACGTCCAGCCGCAATCCATTGGCAGTGGATCAACATATAATATTGAATGACTTTAATGGCTACGAAAAATATTATTTTATTGGAGGTAGTCCGAGTTGGGCTAATATAAGGGGATTGCTGATGAATAATATTAACGGACTTCATTTGTATGACCAGGAAAGTTTTGATGCACCCCGCCTGGATGTTTGGGGTATCAGTGATAAAAATCTTTTCCTCGAGAGTAATAAGATACTTGCAAAAGAAAGTCAGCCATTTTTCGCGGTTATTCAAACGGCCGACAATCACCGGCCCTATACGATTCCGGAAGAAGACCAGGATTTTATTCAAATGACTATTTCGGAAGATTCATTGGATCGCTTTGGTTTCCACGACCAGGTGAATTACGAAAATAAACTGAAAGAGTACAACGCGTTTCGATATACTGATTATACATTTCAGAAATTTATGGAAGCGGCGCGAAATGAAAAATACTTCGATAATACCATCTTCGTTTTTATCGGAGATCATGGAATACCGGGTGATGTTGGACAAATGATGCCCAAGGCGTGGACCGAACAACGGCTCGCGGCAGTACATGTACCGTTGTTGTTTTATTCGCCCCGTTTGCTGCAACCTAAACAATATTCATTTATTTGCTCACAGGTAGATGTGTTGCCAACCATAGCCGGAATATGCGCCGTTTCGTATAACAATACCACACTTGGCCGTAACTTGCTCGATTCGGCGCATACAAAACCATTTGCTTTTAGTTTTGATCCGGATAACCGGCAAACTGGTATAATTATGGGTAACTATTTTTACAGGAAGCATTTGCAGACGGGGAAGGAAGAGTTGGTACCTATCAACTTTGGACCCTTGCCAAAAGCCGATGCTGATGAAATCCGTATCAAGGCAGAAATGAAGCAATTGACCGATGCGTTTTATCATTCCTCCCGGTATTTGTTATTGAATAATAAAAAGAAACCGTAGTCCGTAAACTAATTAAATATGATGTCACGCATAACTTATATTGGACTGGCGATTATACTGTTCTTTTCCTGTGGTAACGGGATCAATCAAACGGGCAATGAGCAAACAAAGCCAGCTAAATTTTCATGTGCATCTCCACAAAAAATCACAGCTATTTATAAGGATTATGTGTACGACCTCAATGGATATGAAGGGGTATCCGGAGGAACGGCTTTCAATTTATTTGATGAAAACGCATTAGTGGATCCGAAAGCAAGGATTGATGGAAAGAATGATATTCACCCTGCTACCAATCCCCATCCGATGTTGGCCAGTTCCATGTATTTTCCTAAAAACAGGGGGAACCGGATAGTAGTGGATCTGCGTATAACTTATAAATTAAGTGAAGTATATCTCTATGATATGGCCCGTCAATCGGATAGCGTTTGGATTTATACCGGTACTATGAAGAACTGGAAATTGAAAGCTGCCTTTACCACAAAAGGAGATATTTCACAATGGGGGTGGAGGCGGCTGGGGATTGACGATAGTACAAGATATATCCTATTTCGTTTTAATAGCTGGGAAGCGAATGTAACCGAGGCAGTTTTATATGGCTGCCCAAATGGAGCTGTTCCAAAACCACCGGTGCAGGAATATACCGGGCCAAGGCTTGCTCCAAAAACACTGCGAGAGTTTCTGGGAATTAACTGTTACCAGGGTGCTCCGCTGAAATATATGAAACCGTTTTACAATATTCGTCAATATACACAGGCAGATTATATCGACGATGATTCCGTAAATGAGTATCCCAATCAAAAATTCAATATCGCGGCACAGGGTTGGTGGAATGGTGGCGTACAGGATTATACTTTTTTTGCCGATTCCATTGCATGGTACACAAAGGGTCGCTTATGGTATTCCGTACTGGGAGTTCCAAAATGGATGAAGAAGAAAGGATTTGATGATCGCGACCGCCCTATTACTAAAGCGGGAATGAATACAGAAGATCCATTGAGTTATGCGAGGCACGCAGATATGTTATGGCATCTTGCTGCATTAAATGGAAATGTAAAAGTTGATACAAACTTGTTACAGGTATATAATCCTACTCCACGTTATAGTGGTCGCGGTACTATGCACATTTTTGAGAATGGGAATGAAGTAGATGCAAATTGGGTAGGAGATAAATATTGCAACCCCGTAGAATATTTTGCTATGAGCAGCGCTGATTACGATGGGCACGAAAACAAAATGGGTAAACGGGGGGGAATAAAAAACGCAGATCCGAATACCGAATTGATGATGAGTGGATTGATGGGAGTAGATACGAATCGTGTCCGCATCCTGGATTTTTTATGTAAGAACCTGAGAAGCGATCAGCAATTTCTCTGGAAAGCGGGTGTTCAGTATCATTATTATTCGGTTAATAGCAAAGGAAGATTCCCGGGCGAGGGTTTCGCGTCTGCAACCAGGGGCACTTCACCGGAAGAAGATCAGTTGCGCCAAAAATTAACCAAAGTACGGAACACCACTTATCGCTATGTTCCGGGCGTAGAATGTATTTTGGGCGAATATGGATTTGATAAGAATCAAAAAAGCAAGGTATCAACTCCCCTGGTAAAAGGATATGATAAAAAACAAAGTCAGGGTATTATGTTGCTGAGAGGTATCAATGCGGTATCTTTTTCAGGTTTCGATCGACTGATACTTTACTGGATAAAAGATGATTACGGAGAAGACCAGGAAGCTTTTTTCCTGAGTTCAGGAGTACTAAAACAATTGGATCATGGTCAATATGAGCCCTATGCATCCTGGTATTATATCAGTACGCTGATCAATAACCTGGGGGATTACACTCCCGAGAAAATTATAAGTGAAAGCGGAAACGTATGGACCTATAAATATCGTAGCAAAACGGCCCCCGATTCAGTTGCCTATTTTGTTTATTGCCCAACCTATAACGGTACAAAAGTGAACAATTATGAGTTGACTGTTGGAAAGAGCGCAGGATCAACTGCTACTGAAATCAGTTTGAAAGACAATTCTGAAACTGGACACAGTAAACCGCTAACGATCAGTAGTGGAATAATAAAAATTAATGTAACGGAGGCCCCTAAGTTTATACTACTGAAGGAGAAATAATTCAGGATATTTTGACACGGGAGGTGAATATTTGACATCTTATCAACAATTCACCCATATTCTTATTTTTTATAAACTTTTCGACCATAATGCGCGATTTCTTTTTTATTTTTCCATTTGTAAACCGGGTAAATTCCATCCTTTAAAATACCGCAAACAGGTAATGGTCTGCTAGTAGTCAAACACATATTTTTGTAACTGATTAAACTCGGTAATGTGGCATTGATTAAAAGCATTTCAGGTATTCGGGGTACTATTGGTGGAAAGACCGGTGAAAATCTTACTCCTCTCGATGTGGTGAAGTTCTCCGCTGCTTACGGCAGTTGGTTATTACAAAAAAGCAAGAATAAGAAAGTGGTAGTGGGCCGTGATGGCCGTATTAGTGGCAACATGGTTCAGCAACTTGTTGTCAATACCCTTATTGGATTAGGTTTAGATGTAATTGATGCCGGACTTTCTACCACCCCTACGGTAGAATTGGCTGTTATCTGGGAAAATGCGGCAGGTGGAGTAATCATCACTGCCAGTCATAACCCCAAAGAATGGAACGCACTGAAATTATTGAATGAATCCGGTGAATTCATCAGTGCTGAAGATGGAGAATGGATACTTGAAAAAGCTGCAAAAGAAGATTTCAATTTTAATGCGGTCGATAAACTTGGATCTTATAGGGTAAATAATTCCTTCCTCCAGCAACATATCGATGCAGTCGTCAATTATCCACTGGTTGATATTGAAAATATCCGTAAGAAAGAATTTAAGGTAGTAGTGGATGTGGTGAATTCTACCGGCGCATTGTTTGTACCTCCTTTATTAAAAGCATTGGGAGTAGAAAATATAACTGTTTTGAATGGGGAGATTACGGGCAAGTTCGCGCATAACCCCGAGCCACTTCCGGAGAATCTGACAGAGCTGAGCGCTGCGGTTCGGAAACACAAGGCCGATATTGGAATAGCTGTTGATCCGGATGTGGATCGTTTATGTTTTGTTTGTGAAGATGGGAGCATGTTTGGTGAAGAATATACCCTGGTAGCGGTGGCGGATTATGTATTGAGTAAACGCCTGGGAAATTCGGTGAGCAATATGAGCAGTACCAAAGCGCTTAAAGAAATTACGCTTAAACATGGGGGCGAATATTTTCCGTCGGCTGTTGGTGAAGTGAATGTTGTTAAGAAAATGAAAGAGGTGAATGCTGTGATAGGAGGGGAGGGCAATGGAGGCATCATTATTCCTGATCTGCATTATGGACGCGACGCCTTAATCGGCATTGGATTATTTTTAAGCGCCTTATCTACTCATAAAAATGGTCTCAAATCTTACCGTGCACGTTATCCTGATTATTTTATTTCGAAAAATAAAATTGAATTGGAGAATGGCCACGATCTGATTTCAATTTTTGATAAGATCCGAAAGAAATACAAGAATCAACCAGTAAATACCGATGATGGACTAAAGATTGAATTTGACAATGATTGGGTACACCTCCGTAGTTCCAATACCGAACCCATCATTCGCATTTACGCGGAAAGCAACTTTGAAACCACCGCTAATAATATAGCGTTGCGATTGATGCAGGATATTAAAGAGTTTTTGTAGAGAACGGTTTGAGGTTTGTAGTTTGAAATTTGAAGTTTCTTAGTTCTATCACACTAATTAATTTCAATTATACCTCAAGTGAAAACCACTATTACTTAGGGTATTGCGCCTGAAAAACCTCAAACCACAAACTTCAAACCTCAAACTATAATTCATAAACCTTAATTTTGCGGCTCTGCTTTTCGCAGGGCTTTTAATTTTTTAAGGATGAACCATCGTATTTATTTTGACAATGCGGCTACCACTTCCCTTGATCCCCAGGTACTTGAAGCGATGATGCCCTACCTGACTGAGAAATTTGGTAACCCTTCATCTATTTATTCATATGGCCGCGAAAGCCGCCTTGCAATTGAGAATGCCCGGAAATCGGTAGCTAAAACACTCAACGCGCATCCCGCCGAAATCTTTTTTACGTCCGGTGGAACGGAAAGCTCCAATACGGCGATTAATGCTTCCATCCGGGATTTGGGCTGCACTCATATCATTAGTTCTGAAATTGAACATCATGCCACCCTGCATACGGTAGAAGAGATCCGATGCCGCGGTGAAGCAAAACTGAGTTATGTGAAATTGCTTCCCAATGGACAAGTGGATATGGAGGACCTGGAGCAATTATTGGCAGGTTACGATGGCAAATCACTTGTTACCTTAATGCATGCCAATAATGAAATTGGTACAATTCTCGACATAACTGCCGTTGGCAATCTCTGTAAAAAATATGGCGCTGTTTTTCATTCGGATACGGTACAAACAGTGGGTCATTTTCCGATCGATTTACGCAATACACCCGTTCATTTTGTCACCGGAGCCGGGCATAAATTTCATGGTCCAAAAGGAGTGGGGATTTTATATATCAACGAGAACATTAAAATAAAGCCCTATATCCATGGCGGCGGACAAGAACGCAACATGCGGGCCGGTACCGAAAACTTATATGGCATTGTTGGTTTTGCGAAAGCATTGGAGTTGGCTACGGCAGGATATGAAAAGGATAGCGCTTATATCCGTGGGATAAAGATGTACGCGATGGAAAAGCTCCAGAAGAATATCAATGGAGTTGCTTTTAATGGTGATCCCACAGGAAATAGTTTATATACCGTATTAAGCGTATCATTTCCTAAAACGGAGAAATCGGAAATGCTTTTATTCAATCTTGATATCAATAATATTTGCGCCAGTGGTGGAAGTGCCTGCACCAGCGGGGCCGAACAGGGATCACATGTAATAAGAGCCGTTAATAATAATCCAAACCAGGTAACGGTGAGATTCTCATTCAGTAAACATAATACGGAAGCGGAAGTGGATGTGCTGGTGGAAAAGTTGAAGGAAATTTTATAACACGAATAAATGCGAATAGGAAACGAATTGGGGCGAATGATGTTTACCCGAAATACGATGAAAATAATTATATAAGTAAAAGGCTGCTCTTTCGGGCAGCCTTCTATATTTTATATTTTAAGGTCTACATTTTCCTATTTTACAATAATCTGCCCTCGGATTTCTCCACTTACTGAATTTGCTGCCGTATGCAAATCTAAGTAATATCCCCCCCTTAATAATTCATCTTCTTTAACAGCAAGCCCATCTATCAGAAGCGTGCCGGAATATATGCCGGTTTGTGAGGAAACAAAACCTGAAAAATTCTGAATCCAATAAGGTGCCGTAGGATTAGCAGGATTAATTAATTGAGCAAATCCGACCCCTGCCGGTCCGTGGATATGCATACTGGTGGGAACACCTGTCAATGAATTCCATCTTACTGTATAAGTAAGCGTACGCGTGCTTTTGTTATAAGAAAGATCCATGGTTCCGTTAGCCGCGGAGGGCTTAGCGGGAACTACTTGGTTTCCATCAAGCACTACATCTTTATTTGTTAGTATAGTAGTATTTAAATCCTGTTCGCATGAAGCTATAACAATAATGAAGCTGAGAATAGCGGTTAGTTTGAGCAATCTCATAAAGCAGCGTTTGTTTGACCAAATATAGTATGGTTTTCTAAATTTCAGGAAAAAAAATCAGCCCAAAAAAGAGGTATAACCATACTAAAAACTTACTTTAAAAGACCCTTAATTTCGTTCAGTTTCAGCAATGCTTCTACCGGGGTGAGGCGGTTGATATCAATGCCTTCCAGCATCTTCCGTATTTCTTCAAAGGTTTCGGTATGGGTATCAAAAATAGAAAGCTGTACTTTTTGAGCGCTCAGTTGTTTTACCTGTTCTCCCACATTTTCCTTTTCATGCATGGCCTCGAGTTGCTTCAGAATTTCATTGGCCCGGTTAATAAGAACGGGTGGCATACCCGCCATTTTAGCCACATGGATACCAAAACTATGGGTGCTTCCGCCGGGTGCCAGTTTACGCAGGAAAATAACTTTGTTTCCTACTTCTTTATTGGTGATGTGATAGTTCTTTACACGCGGAAGTTTGTTCTCCAGTTCATTCAATTCATGATAATGAGTCGCGAATAATGTTTTAGGTTGATGAATAGATTGATGCAGATATTCAGCGATGCTCCATGCAATAGATATACCATCATAAGTGGAAGTACCCCGACCAATTTCATCCAATAATATCAGGCTGCGGGAGGTGATATTATTAATGATACTGGCCGTTTCATTCATCTCTACCATAAACGTACTTTCTCCTCCACTTAAATTATCCGAGGCGCCAACACGCGTAAATATTTTATCAGTCAGCGGCATTTTAGCTTCATTGGCCGGAACAAAACTTCCCATATGCGCCATCAACGTAATCAGCGCTGTTTGTCGCAGCAAGGCACTTTTCCCACTCATATTCGGACCCGTTAATATAATGATCTGTTGCGTATCGGGATCCAGCAATATATCATTAGTGATATAGGCTTCCCCCGGTGGCAGGTACTTCTCAATAACCGGATGCCGGCTCTCTTTTATTTCCAGTTCGCCGCCTTCATGCAATTGTGGTTTTTTATAATTGTACTGAAGTGCGTTGTATGCAAAGCAAGAGATACAATCAATAATTGCCAGCACATTTCCATTCACTTGCATCGGGGCGATATAATCCTGGAGTTCCAGCAATAACTTATCATAAAGTCCTTGTTCAATACTTAATATTTTTTCTTCCGCGCCGGTAATCTTTTCTTCATATTCTTTTAATTCAGGAGTGATATAACGTTCCGCATTCGCCAGCGTTTGTTTGCGCATCCATTCAGCGGGTACTTTATTTTTATGCGAATTGGTTACTTCGAGATAATAACCGAATACATTGTTATAACTGATCTTGAGGGAAGAAATACCGGTACGTTCTGATTCCACCTGCTGCATCTGAACAAGATATTCTTTACCTCCATGCGCGATGCGCCTTAATTCATCCAGTTCCGCATCAACTCCTTCTTTTAATACCGATCCTTTAGCTACGGCTACAGGTGGATTTTCAACAACCTGGTGCAAAATCTTTTCACGTATATAATTACAGGAATTTAATGAGTCGGCGAGTCGTTTCAGGTAATCATTATCGGCATTTACACAATGTTGTTTGATCGCTTCTACTTGTTGCAGTCCACGCGCAATATGCATTACTTCACGCGGGTTGATTTTTTTCAACGGAATCTTACTGACCAATCTTTCAATATCACCACATTGTTTTATTTTATGGGTGAGATTATTTCGCAAATCCGGTTCTTTAATAAAATATTCAACCAGGTTCAACCGCTCATTGATCTTTCCAATATCTTTCAATGGTAGTACAATCCATCTTTTCAGCATACGGGCACCCATCGGTGAAACTGTATTGTCGAGCACTTTGTGTAGTGTGTGTCCATCCCCAGTGCTGGTACTAATCAGTTCCAGGTTGCGTATGGTAAAGCGATCCATCCACAAATAATCTTCGCGATCTATTCGTTGTAATGAGGTAATATGTTGCAGGTTGGGATGTTCGGTATCTTTCAGATAATGCAACACGGCACCGGCGGCAATAATTCCCTGGTGCATTCCTTCAATACCAAATCCTTTCAGAGAATGAGTTTGAAAATGTTTGAGTAAACTCTCGGTCGCATAAGCTTCTTCAAAAATCCAACTCTCCAGGTGGTAAGTATAAAACCGGTTCCCGAAGTTCTCTTTAAAAAATTTCTGATAGCTGCGCTGAAAAATTACTTCAGCAGGTTTTAGTGTTTGCAATAGCTTATCAATATACTCCTGGTTTCCTTCGGCAATAAAAAATTCACCGGTAGAAATATCAAGTAACGCGATGCCTGATTTTTCGTCTGTAAACTGAATGGCCGCCAGGAAATTATTACTGTTGTGTTCGAGTAATTTGTCGTTAGTGGCCACACCCGGAGTCACCATTTCTGTAACACCCCGTTTTACTATTCCTTTTGCTTGTTTGGGATCTTCCAATTGATCACAGATAGCCACCCGGTAACCAGCTTTTACCAATTTATGCAGGTAGGTATCTAATGCATGGTGGGGAAAACCGGCTAATTCGCTGGAAGCAGCTGCCCCGTTATTTCGTTTGGTGAGTGTAATGCCCAGCACTTGTGATGCGATTATGGCATCCTGTCCGAAGGTTTCATAAAAGTCTCCCACCCTGAAAAGCAAAATGGCATCGGGGTATTTTTGTTTGATAGCCCGGTGCTGTTGCATCAATGGTGTATCGGAAGCGGTTTTAGCCATTAGAAATCAAAATTGAGGGTAGTTTTCTAATTTAAAAACCCGCCTTCGCTAAAGCTACGGCGGGCAAGCAAAAATAAGCAAGCAGCGGTGAGAAAAAGCCTGTTTTTGGCGTTGTGTACAAAAAGGGAACAGCTTATTTTTCGTTGTTTTCACCGTGTTTTATGGGTATCTTGAGCGGTCAATACGTACTGCCATGAATAAGATTGCGATTGCCCTGCTATTCGGTCTGTCAATTTATATCTCCGCGGGGGCCCAAACGGTCAACGTTACTTCTTCTAACCTCCCTATTATTGTTATCAATACAAATGGACAAGCGATCGTTGACGATCCAAAGATCACGGCGGACATGGGTATCATTTTTAATAGTGGAAATGCGCGAAACAATCTTTCAGATCCATTCAATCACTATAATGGGAAAATTGGCATTGAAATCAGGGGACAATCGTCGCAGATGTTTCCAATGAAATCCTATAGTATTGAATTACGTACGGCCGCTGGTGCCTCCGACGAAAAATCATTATTTGGATTACCTAAAGAGGCCGATTGGGTATTATATGCACCCTATACCGATAAAACACTTATGCGGAATTTTTTGGCATACACTATGTCGCGTGAGTTGGGACATTGGGCAGCAAATTGTCGATTTGTGGAAGTGATAGTGAACGGAGATTATAAAGGCGTATATGTTTTTATGGAACGTATCAAACGGGGAAGTGGTCGTGTGAATATCGCCAAGATGGGTGCAACGGATATCAGCGGCGATGCAGTAACGGGGGGATATATTTTCAGTTTGGATAAGGAACCAAACGGCTGGTTCTCTTCATATGCAACACCGCAATCACCTACCAACAACAAAAGACAATTTTCTTATGTATATCCCAAACCAGAAAATATAGTACCAGAACAGCAAGCCTATTTAAAAAGTTATGTAGATAGTTTTGAGAATGCGCTGTCATCTTCCAATTACCAGGATCCGGTAATGGGTGTTCGCCAGTTCGCAGACATTCCTTCCTTCATCGATTATTTTATTGTAAATGAAGTGAGCCGTAATGTTGATGGGTATCGGTTGAGTACTTATTTGTACAAGGATCGCAACAGCAGAAACAGAAAGATATTCGCGGGACCGGTATGGGATTATGATCTTGCATTCCGCAATGCGGATTATTGTAGTGGTAGTCTGGTGAATGGATGGGCTTACCAATTTAATTATGTATGTCCGGGTGATGGCGCTGGTCTTATCCCATTTTGGTGGAACCGTTTTATGCAGGATACCGCATTTACAGGGAACCTTCGTTGCAGATGGAAAGAACTTCGTACCGGAAATTTGAATGAAACCCACTTCACCCAACTGATCGATTCCGTTGTATCATTACTTGGTGAGGCACAACAACGGCATTTCCAGCGTTGGCAGATATTAGGGACATATGTGTGGCCCAACCCGCAACCGATCGCTTCTTCGTATACCATGGAAATAAATTATTTGAAAGAATGGATTAATGGTCGTTTGGTTTGGCTCGATCGGAATATGCCAAATTCCGGAGCCTGTTATGATGAGCCACCTTTAGTAATAGCAGATTTTGCCGTCTCTGTTTCGCCCAACCCGATTCAAGGAACTGCTATTCTAAAAGTGCAATCAAAATTTAATATTGAAGTACAAATACAGGTAACGGATATGGTGGGGAGATTGATGGGAGTACAGAAAGCCATGCTTAATACCGGAATCAATACTATTTCTTTAAAGACGGGAGGCTGGGCATCGGGAGTATATAATCTGACGCTTACAACTGCAAATGGAAACAAGTTGAGTACGAGGCTAATTAAGTAATCGCTATTAGCTATTAGCTGTTAGCAGTTAGCTGCCTTCGAACTAAATGCAGTCGCAATTTTTCCTAATCCGCCTTCTTATTCGCGTTAATTCGCGTTTCTTATTCGTGTTAATTCGCGTTTACTATCTTTGAGCCATGCGTAAACTAAGCATGGAAGAATTGAACCGAAAGACAGTGGCAGAGTTCAGGCAATCCGACAAAATTCCTATCATAGTAGTATTGGAGAATATCCGCAGCGCATATAACGTGGGCAGCGTATTGCGGACCGCCGACGCATTTTTATTAAAAGGGGTTTACACTACGGGATACACACCTCATCCTCCGCATAAACAGATCGATAAAACCGCGCTCGGGGCGCATGAGACTGTCTATTGCAAACATTTTCCTGATGCGTCCATTGCTATTGCTGAATTAAAGGAGGAAGGATTTACGGTGATGGCTGCCGAACAGGCGGAGAGCAGTATCCAATTAAATCAACTGTTCAGTGAACCGAATGAAAAGATCGCTGTTGTATTTGGGAACGAAGTAACCGGTGTAGAACAATCAACCATTCAATTATGTGATGGATGTATCGAGATACCTCAGATGGGGATGAAGCATTCGTTAAACATCGCTACAGCAGCGGGAGTGGTATTGTGGGAACTTGTTCGAACCAGAATATAAAATAGGGAGTTTAGAATTTTTTAAAGTCCGTTGGCTAAAGCCAACGGCAATTGATGGGGTTAATAACAGTAGAAAAATTTCCTGCAATTTGGGAGCCCATCACTTGCCCCGGGCTTCAGCCCGGGGAATAAAAGAAAGAAACGGGAAATAAAAAAAATTGAAATTTCAGAAATGACTACTGTTAAAAAATATCTCAGTTTAATAAAATTCTCGCACACGATTTTCGCAATGCCGTTTGCATTGATTGGATTTGTATTAGCAACTAGGAACAACATCTGGGGAGTTGGCATGTGGAATCTTAATCAAACTGTTGGATGGGCAAAAGATATTTCAGATTATACTTCAGGATATAATCTATTTGTGAAATTTATGCTGGTAATTGGCTGTATGATCTTCGCACGGAGCGCCGCCATGGCCTTCAATCGTTATCTCGATCGTCAGTTCGATGCAAAGAACCCCCGTACCGCCATTCGCGAAATTCCAGCAGGGATTTTAAAAGCAGATAGTGTTTTGTGGTTTACGATTATTTGTAGTTTGTTGTTTGTGGTATGTACTTTTTTCATCAACCGGCTTTGTTTTTATTTATCACCTGTTGCATTACTGGTAGTTTTAGGATATAGCTATACCAAACGATTTACCCCGCTTTGTCATCTGATATTGGGATTGGGATTGTCATTAGCACCTATTGGGGCATATCTTGCAGTAACCGGTAAGTTCGATTTGCTGCCCATCTTGTTTTCACTAACAGTGATCTGTTGGGTAAGCGGATTCGATATCATTTATGCATTACAGGATGAAGAGTTTGATAAAAAACACCAGCTTTATTCAATTCCTTCTGCATTAGGAAAAGCAAAAGCGTTGCGGGTATCGGAACTATTGCATGTATTAAGTGCGTTGTTTGTAATTGGCGCTGGTGTATACGGTCAGTTTCATTGGTTATACTGGATTGGCGTAGCTGTTTTTGCGGGAATGTTATTTTACCAGCATTCTATTGTAAAGCCAAATGATTTACGTCGCGTTAATTTAGCGTTCATGACTGCTAATGGAATTGCCAGCGTGGTGTTCGCGGTATTTGTTATTGCCGACTTGCTGGTGAATGGAGGACAATAAATATAAAATATAAAATGTAAAATTCACCCTCAGGTATCCGCTACTTTTACATTTTATATTTTACATTCGATATTTTACATTTCTATGGCGAGAATACTTTCCATCGACTACGGCCTCAAACGCACCGGACTTGCAGTTACCGATCCATTCCAGATTATTGCAACTGGATTGACCACGGTAGAATCGCCAAAGTTGATCGCTTATCTGAAAGATTATTTCAGCAAAGAACAGGTTGAATTGATTATCATCGGGGAACCTAAAAATTTAGACGATAGTGATACTCATGCTACGCCGTTAGTTAAGAAGATCATCGAAAAACTCAAAAAAGAATTTCCTTCCATTCCCATTAAAACCGTAGATGAACGCTATAGCTCTAAAATGGCCAAAGAGGCTATGATCGAAATGGGAATGAAGAAAAAAGAACGCCGTAATAAGGCCCTCGTGGATGAAATTGCCGCCACCATCCTCCTACAGGAATACCTGAATTCCAAAACGGGCTACTGATGGACATTTGAGCCGAATCAGTTAAATTTGCGCTTCAGAAATAATTAATAAACTTCTAGTTTTATACGTGTCATGATAATGCCGATTGTAGCATATGGAGCGCCCGTCTTAAGAGCTGTGGCTAAGGAGATTGGGCCCGATTACCCGGGTCTTGCCAAATTGATCGAGGATATGTGGGAAACTATGTATGCCAGTAACGGGGTAGGACTGGCGGCACCCCAGGTAAATCGTGATATCCGCCTTTTCGTAATTGACAGTACCCAGATATTTGAAGGGATGGATGCCATCGAGCGGAAAGAGTATCCGGATACACCTGGTACCAAGCAGGTATTTATCAACGCTTATATTAGAGAATTGAATGGGGAGGAGTGGGTGTACAATGAGGGTTGCCTGAGTATTCCAAAAATACGGGAAGATATTTCAAGAGAAGAAGAAGTGGTGCTGGAGTTTGTTGATGAAAATTTTCTACCCCATACTCAAACATTTAATGGAATTACTGCCCGGGTTATTCTGCATGAATACGATCATATTGAAGGAAAACTTTTTATCGATCATTTAAAACCGTTGAAACGCAAATTGCTGAGAGGAAAGCTTGATGATATTTCAAAGGGCAAGGTAAAAGTTGATTACAAGATGGTTTTCGGGAAATAGCCCTCACTAAAAACAAGGATGGAATATGATGCGCCGGGGTCTTTTTAATATGATAGGAACAGGGCCCTGCTTGTTTATTATTTTTTTTCTCTTTTATTTTAATTCCGGGTCTGCTCAAAACGATTCCACTGTTACCAGTGCCGGCAACGTTATTACGCTTCGTGAGGTGGTGGTGCGTAATAACCTGAATGTTCCTGCATTTATTGAAAGAGTAAAAGAGGATACCAGTTTTTACAAAGCCTTCCGCAACCTGCATGTATTGGGTTATACTTCCTTAAACGATGTGCAGCTTTTCGATAAGAAAGGAAAATCAAAAGCTTCCCTGAGTAGTAGAACCCGGCAGCACCGGATAAATGGGTGCCGGTGGAATGAAACCATCGAAGAAAAAGTTACCGGTGACTTTTATAATTCAGGGCATGAATACAATTATTATACAGCCGAATTATATGCTTCGCTTTTTTTTGCTCCCGATACTATTTGCGGTGAAACGAATATTGTAAAAGGAACCAACTTTAGTACAAAGGGAAAAAGCAGGATGGAAAAACATAAGGAGCAACTCAAAATTCTTTTTTTCAATCCGGGTAAACGGATCCCCGGATTGCCATTTATGGGTAATAAAGTGGCACTTTTTGATGAAGATGTGTCTAGTCTATATGATTTTGTAATAGATATGGAACTTTTCAAAGGGGAAATGTGCTATGTGTTCAGGATGATTCCAAGAACGGATTTAAGTGAAGCGGAGAAATCCAAGATCGTGATCAATGAAATGATTACCTGGTTCCGTATCGATAACTGGCAAATAGTAGCGCGGAATTATGACCTGAGTTATAAAACAGGGGTATATGATTTTGATGTGCATATGGAAGTGGAGATGGCGCAGTTTGAGAATTATATTGTTCCCAAATTGCTTCGTTATAATGGAAACTGGGATGTTATGTTTAAAAAGAGGGAGAGGGCGGTGTTTACAGCTACGTTATTCAGTTTTGAGAAATAGCTCACGATTCAGCTGTGAGCTATGAGCTACGAGCTTCGAGCAAATACAGTAACAAAATGGTTGACTTAATTAGAAGGCGGCTCGCAGCTCGCAGCTAATTGCTCGTAGCTTCTTCTCACACGAATATTCTAGTTCCAATTCCCGCATAACTTTCCCTGAAATCTTTAGGTGATGAATTCTTTTTCTTTTTAAAGATGCGGTTAAAATTGGAGATATTATTAAAGCCGCAATGATAAGCGATCTCCGCTACCGATTGAGTGGTATCGATTAATAAACGGGAAGCATGACCAATACGGGTATCATTAACACAGTCCACGAAAGAAATTCCGGTTCTTGTTTTAAAAAAACGACTGAAGGCCGATTCAGTCATATTGGCCAACTTGGCCACATCGCTTAGCTTAATCGGTTTATCGAAATTCTGGTTAATATAATCCATCGTGCGCTGTACGCGCCGGCTACTGTAAAATAAGTGTTCATTATTATTGAAGGAAGCATCCGATAAGATTCGCACATTCCTGGAAATAGAAAGATCATGCAATATCGACATGAGTTCAAGCACCGAATCGAAACCATGCTTTTTATTGAGGTCGGTGATGCGTTGCGCGAGTTGCATGGATGTTTCTTTTGAAAACAAAATACCCCGCACCGATTTCTCAAACATCTTTCGGATAAAATTAAGCTGATTGCGATGCAATAATTTTTCGTCAAACAGGTCTTTGTGAAACTGGATGGTAACTTCGAAAATGTTTCCACTTTTGCAATTGTGCGTAAGCCAGGCATGCTGCAGGTTAGGTCCCACCAATACCAATTCAATATCATCGATCTCTTCCATGTGATCCCCGATCACACGTTTCACCCCCTTACCATTCATGATAAAGTTTAATTCATATTCCTCATGGTGGTGTATGGGAAAATCGAATTCCGTTTTGTTCCTGGAAAAAAGTGTAAAGCAATCTCCCTGTGTAATTGGTATAATTTCTTTCAGAATGTTCCTGGACATATGGCAATCGTTTATAGCAGTAATGTTAGCTAATCAAAAATAGGCAAATATTTATAAAAATAGTATCAGGAATCAGTCGTAACCATATCTTTTATAAAATGTTGATATTTATATAAATAAACCCGTTATGTCGATATATTTTTATCATCCTGTTGTAAAAATATAATGACAAGATAAAATAGTATTAGTATCAGGAGGGATCAAAAAATTAGATTTGACTTCAGATTGAGATTTCCGGCGATTACTGGTTCTTTGTTAGCCGAACGGCCATTGGCCAATTCCAACTGAGTGCACACTGTTGTTATTCTATAGACCTTTTCTCTATGTTGTTTTAGTTTAATTCCAGGCTCCCTGAGAATATGTTCAAAGGGGTATGAATTATTTCTGTCTGAAATTTTTCAACAAGGATTAAGAAAGAAAAGAAAAGGAGAAGATGCGATTTCAACGGTAACTTAACGGATATCAACGATACTTTAGAAGAATAGGGCGCCCTAAAATTGATAATTAAACTATATGAGGCTCCAGCGATTGCTGCCAATACTACTGCTATTGCCATTTTGTGCTTTTGCACAGGATCTTCCTGTCGATAAAAAAGCAACAAAAGAAACGGTAAACCTTTACAGGAATCTAAAAAACACAATTCGGAAAGGGATCCTCTTTGGCCATCAGGATGACCTGGCTTACGGCGTTCATTGGAAATATGAAAAGGATAGGAGTGATATCAAAGACGTAACGGGTGATTATCCCGCAGTCTATGGATGGGAACTCGGGCGTATTGAAATTGATCAGCCTGTGAATCTTGATAGTGTTCCTTTCGATCGCATGAAACAATTTATCCGGGACGGGTACGAAAGAGGTGGGGTAATAACCATCAGTTGGCATTTAAATAATCCGTTGACTGGTAAATCTGCCTGGGATCCTGCGCCAGGTACTGTTACTTCCATTTTATCGGGTGGACAAAAACATGAACTTTATAAAAGCTGGCTCGATAAATGTGCCGCTTTCTTCACTGATCTCAAAGGCAAAAAAGGAGAATTTATTCCTATAATTTTCCGCCCCTTTCACGAACTGAATGGAAGTTGGTTCTGGTGGGGAAAGAATCATTGCACTCCGGAAGAACTGAAACAACTCTACCGCTTCACGGTAAGCTATCTGCGCGACGAAAAAAATCTTCATCATCTTTTATATGCATTTAATACCGATCGCTTTCAATCCAAGGCAGAATACCTGGAAAGATATCCCGGTAACGAATGGGTAGATGTAATTGGATTTGATATTTACCAGCGGGGGGATGATCATACCAGATTTATAAAGGATATCGATGGTATGCTTTCCATGTTAGAATCCATCGCTGCAGAGAATAATAAGATTCCCGCATTGACAGAATTCGGTTACAATAGTTTGCCGTTTGCCGACTGGTGGACAACCGCTTTTTGGAAAGGAGTAGAGAAACACCACATTTCTTTTGTACTTGCCTGGCGCAATGCTGGTAAGAAGAATGATGGGAGTATGGAGTTTTTTGTTCCCTATAAAGAACAATTATCTGCCAATGATTTTAAAAAATTTTATAACCTGGAAAGAACATTATTTGAGAAAGACGCACTGCAACAAAAACTATATCAATAATCAGAAATAGTTAAATGCCCGTATAATTTTTGGTAATAAATAGAAAAAGAGCCGATGTCAAAAGTTTCTACTTTCAGCAATAAGCTCTTTTCATTTGAATGGATTGCAGGATTACCAGACCATTTATTATAAACAATCAACCCCAATGAAATTATCATTGTTAGATATCAGTATTGTTTTGTTGTACCTGGCTACCATGGTAATGATCGGATGGTTTTACCGCAAAAAGGCGAGACAGAACAAGGAAAGCTATCTGATGGGAGGTAAATCGCTTCCCTGGTATATGCTGGGCTTAAGCGATGCAAGTGATATGTTTGATATCAGCGGTACCATGTGGATGGTGGCGCTTTGTTTTGTTTATGGGATGAAGAGTATATGGATCCCGTGGTTATGGCCGGTTTTCAACCAGGTGATCATGATGATGTTTCTTTCCAAATGGTTGCGGCGTTCTAACGCCAATACCGGAGCAGAATGGCTGGCAACACGTTTTGGTAATATTGGTAAAGGAATCAAAGGCTCGCACAATATTGTAGTGGCATTCGCTTTACTGAGTTGTTTGGGATTTCTCGCTTATGGCTTTATAGGCCTGGGAAAGTTTATGGAGATATTTCTTCCCTGGGAAACAGTAAAAGAATATGTTCCTTTTACAATTAACCCACATTATGTACCGCATTTTTATGGTATCGTTTTTACTTTATTCGCCATGTTCTATTCCATTCTCGGCGGTATGCATAGTATTGTATTGGGTGATGTGATCAAGTACGCGATTATGACTGTTGCCTGTATTTCCATCGGCGTAATCGCGATGATTCATCTGCATGGTAATGGAAACAGTCTTACAGTACCTGCCGGATGGGAGAATCCTTTTT
Organism: Chitinophagaceae bacterium; assembly: GCA_965279015.1. Classification (GTDB taxonomy): domain Bacteria; phylum Bacteroidota; class Bacteroidia; order Chitinophagales; family Chitinophagaceae; genus Endoryza. Next base: position 4,337,022 of record OZ257130.1, on the reverse strand, counting down.
TTGGATGGAACCTGGATTTGAAATGGGGGGAAATCATTCCGGAAGTGAATAATAAGATTGCTTCCGATGGATATAGTTTGTTTGGAATATTCTTTATGATGATGCTTTTTAAAGGAATGTTTGCCAGTTTAGCCGGCCCGGCACCTAACTACGATATGCAGAAAGTTCTTTCTACCCGATCGCCCAAAGATGCCAGTAAGATGAGTGGCTTTGTTTCCATTATACTACTACCGATCCGGTATTCAATGGTGATTGGATTAACTGTGTTGGGTCTATTGTATTATGATCAGCTTAACCTGAAATCGGGTAATGGTGTCGTTGATTTTGAAAAAGTACTGCCCTCTTCGATCAATAACTTTTTACCTATTGGAATACTGGGACTTGTATTGACTGGTTTGTTAGGCGCATTCATGGGTACATTTTCTGGAACCTTAAACGCCGCGCAGGCATATATCTCTAATGATATTTATCTCAAATACATCAACCCAACCGCATCCACGCGCAAAGTGATCTATGTAAATTATATATCCGGAATAATTGTAGTTGCTATCGGCGTATTGATTGGCTTTGCGGTCGAAGATGTCAATACCGTATTGCAATGGATCGTGTCGGGTTTATATGGCGGATATATTGCTTCCAATATGTTTAAATGGTATTGGTGGCGCTTTAATGCCAATGGATTTTTCTGGGGAATGTTATCGGGTATCGTTCCGGCTATCGCGCTGGCCGTGTTAAAAACCACGGGTGTTTTACATGGATTGGATCTCTACTACTGGCCCGTCCTTTTTGTATTGTCATTGATCGGATGTTTTGTAGGTACCTACGCGGCTCCGCCCACAGATATGGAAACACTCAAGAAATTTTACAAAACAGTTAAGCCCTGGGGTTTTTGGAAACCGGTACAAACACTGGTGACGACTGAGGACCCGGGCTTTGCACCGAATAAAGGTTTTAAATTGGATATGTTCAATGTAGTGCTGGGTATTATCGCTCAATGTTGCCTTACCATTCTACCCATGTATATCGTATTGTGGTTAAAACTTCCATTATTCATCACTATTATTATTTTAACGATCATCATACTTATCCTCAAGCGTACCTGGTGGGATAAGCTCGAAAACTAATTCAGGTAATATCAAATTGTAATCAATGAAAGAACAATTTAATCGGAGGCTGACTTTATTAAAAAGCATGCATCAAAAATTGATTAGTCAGCCGAATATAAAATTGGACCAATCCTCTGGTGTCTACTGGCGGTATAAGAATCCGGTATTGACAGCGCAGCATGTACCGCTTTTCTGGCGCTATGATCTGGAGTATGATACCAATCCCTTTTTGCTCGAACGGTTTGGGATCAATGCTGTATTTAATGCGGGTGCTATTAAATTGAACGGGAAATATTTATTGGCCGCAAGGGTTGAGGGACTGGATCGGAAATCTTTTTTCGCGATTGCGGAAAGTGATAATGGTGTTGATAATTTCCGATTCTGGGATTATCCCGTGATAATGCCGGAAACCAATGAACCCGATACCAACGTGTATGATATCCGTTTGGTGCAGCATGAAGATGGCTGGATCTATGGAATTTTTTGTACGGAACGCCGAGATCCTTCTGCTCCACTACACGATCAGTCAGCAGCGATTGCACAATGTGGTATCGCAAGAACAAAAGATCTTAAAAAATGGGAGCGACTACCCGATTTAAAAACAAAATCGCCGCAACAACGCAATGTCGTTTTGCATCCCTTATTTGTAGATAATAAATACGCGTTCTACACAAGACCACAGGATGGATTTATTGACGCGGGCAATGGTGGCGGTATCGCGTTTGGCCTCGCTGCCAGTATTGAAAACGCGGTGATCGAGAACGAAGTGCTGGTAGATAGAAAAGTATATCACACAATATCTGAGGTTAAAAACGGGTTGGGCCCTGCTCCCATAAAAACGGCGTATGGATGGTTGCACCTCGCACATGGTGTTCGTAATACCGCAGCGGGATTACGTTATACATTGTACCTTTTCATGACGGATTTACATGATCTGACAAAGGTCATTTACAAACCTGCTGGTTATTTCATGGCACCGGATGGAGAAGAAAGAGTGGGGGATGTTTCAAATGTTGTATTCAGCAATGGGTGGATTGAGGAAGAGAATGGAAGGGTACTGATTTATTATGCATCCTCGGATACGCGTATGCATGTAGCCGAATCTACCATAGAGAGATTGCTGGATTACGTGATCAATACTCCCGAAGACGGATATAAATCCGCGAATTCCGTATTCGTACTCAATGAAATTATTACCACAAACAAACGAAGCGGTCATATCGATTCAATCAATGAATTTGATGAAGGACTTGCGACAAAATCGATAATACCCAATGGCCTTTGACCTGGAAACCTATAAAAAGGAATTGGAAATAGAATTGGAGCAAATTCTTTCTTACTGGATGTTGAATACCATCGACACCTCAGGGGGTGGGTTTTTGGGCCAGGTAGATGAAAATAATAAACCTAATCCGCAAGCTCCTAAAGGATCGGTTCTCAATAGCCGGATACTATGGACCTTTTCGGCAGCCTATAATCATTCAAATCATCCCACTTATCTGCTCTTCGCTAAAAGAGCGTACGAATATCTTACAGATTATATTATTGATAAAGAATGGGGCGGTGTATACTGGACAGTAGATTACAAAGGAAATCCGCTTGATACCAAGAAACAGTTATATGCTTTGGCATTTTCCCTTTATGCATTCAGTGAATATTATAAATGCGTTGGTGATGAAAAGGTAAGGCAATGGGCCATTCAACTTTATCATACCAGCGAAGAAAAGAGTTATGATAAAATAAAAGGAGGATATATCGATGCATTTGCCCGCGACTGGAAGACAATGGACGATAGCCGGTTAAGCGCAAAGGATTTGAACGCGAAAAAAACGATGAATACCCATCTTCATATTTTGGAAGCGTATACCAATTTGTATCGTATCTGGCCAACGGATGAATTGAAGAAGAGCCTGGAAAGATTGATCGGGAATTTTCTCCAGCATATCATTGATAAAGAAACCAATCATTTGGTGCTGTTTTTTGATGAGCACTGGAACCGGATGCCTGGTCCTGTATCTTTCGGACATGATATTGAAGCCGCCTGGTTATTACAGGAAGCCGCAGAAGTATTAAAAAATGAGGAATTAATTAATAAGACCAAACAAACGGCCATTTCATTGGCAGAAGCGGTAATAAAAGGGTTTGACATAGATGGCGGTCTTTGGTATGAATACGAGCCTGAAACCCATCATATGAAAAAAGAAAAACATTGGTGGCCACAGGCGGAAGCGTTGGTAGGATATCTGAATGCATACCAATCATCCGGTGATGAAAAATACCTGCGCATTTCCTGGCAAACATGGGTATTTATTAAGAAATCTATTATTGATCACCGTAACGGTGAATGGTTTTGGGGAGTAGATGAAGAAAATAAACCAATGCGGGGCCAGGATAAAGCAGGACTTTGGAAATGCCCGTATCATAATTCAAGAGCGTGCCTGGAAGGCATAACGCGCTTAAATATTTTAATAAAATCTGCAGTTAAGAAATAAGAACCAAGAACCGAAGAGACAAGAGACAAAGAAAAAAGGCAAAAATTCAAGAATACAGAAAAAGAAATACAAAAAAGGAACATAGAATAGCTATTGTTCAATGAGATTTTCCCATTCCTTATTTCAACTTATTTTCAAAGAAAAAAAACAATTTTTTATGGGAAAACCATCAGCGATAAGTAGAAATGACTTATTAATTTGCTGAATAATATCGATTCTTGGAAGCCAATAAAAAGATATACGACCTGGGAGAGAGGACAACGGCGTTTGCTGAGAGAGTAAGAGACTTTTGTATGAAATTACCCAGGAATATTGCTAATGCCGAATACATTCCCCAACTGTTAAGAGCTTCCAGTTCGCCGGGTGCTAATTATATTGAAGCAACAGAAGGACTTGGGATTAAAGATTTTAATGTGAAGATTAAAACCTGCCGGAGGGAATCCAAAGAATCGGCATATTGGCTTCGACTTGTTATAACTGATGGTTCTGAAGCTATGGATTCTGAACGAGCTTACTTAAGGCAGGAAGCCAGAGAACTAGTTTTGATTTTTACTGCAATTCTCAAAAAAAGAGAAGGAGTTTGATATTCTGTTTCCCTTTTGTATTCTTTCTTATTTGTATTTTTCTTTGTCTCTTGTTTCTTCGGTTCTTGGTTCTTTTCACAGATTACTTTTTCTTCCGTTTTAATCTAACAACAGCGTTCTGCGTAAGACTACTCGAAAGATACACCTCATGCCGGTTAACACCATCGCTTACGATCATCAAAGCGGTATTGGGAGGATATGTTCCCAGATTTTCTGCTAACATACTTACTTCATTGTATTCTTTCGTACTATCGAGGGCAAGGTAAATATTCAGTGAACGGGTAGTTAACTCCTGTTTTACGAGTACAGGGTTTTTATTCAGGAATACACTTATGATATCACCATCCACATCTCCGTTGTCGTAAAAACTGATTCGTATTGAATCGCCTTCAATCTCAAGTTCCTTACTATAAATATTCGTTCTTTTTTCAAATTTATCTATCAGTTTCTTCTCGGCCGCCGCATTGAGTTTTTCCGACGAAATTTCATTCACCGCGTCGGCAGCAATAGTTACGGGTTTATCGTTAGCGGCATTTGTAACAATAAAATCTTCCTGCTGTGGTTTCCACATCTTTTTGCCAGCCACTGTATTTTTCAATACGCTGTCCTGGTTGTTTTCGGAAACGTCAATATTTAAGGTTACCCTCAGTTCAGGACAGGTATATTTATACTTATCATCACTATAGAAATATCCGTTCAACGTACTCTTTACTTGCGATACCATCAATATTCCCAGAAAATTCATCGGACATTCGATGCCAGAGGTAGAGCCTCTATAATGAAGTACAGGCATATTCTTGATATGAACTTCACGGCTTTGTTTATCGTAGGTGCCACGAACGAAGAAACTTTGGTAACTGTCTTTAAAATAATACCCGAATATTCCTTCTACCTCATCACCTTTTTGTTTCAGGATCAATTCGGTTAAATAGTTATTTGCACTGCTGGAGGAACTAACTTCGGCTTTCCCATACCAGGAACCGGTAATAGATTGTGCCAAAATGTTGTTGGCTGTAAGAAGGGTAATGAAGGAAAGAAATATACGAAGCATATGTGAAGATAAAAGAAAAAATCAAGCCAGAACTTGCATCAGGTGTTAAAGCAAAGCAATTTTAGCTGTTAGATTTTAGCTATTAGCTTTTAGCTGCCTTCTGTAACTCGTAATCATACGTATACATAACTAAACTCCGACCAGAAACGCTAACTGCTAACAGCTAATGGCTAATAGCTACTTCAAAAACCTCTTCATCTCCCTATCCGCATCTTTCTGTCTCAATGTATCCCGTTTATCATGCTGCTTTTTTCCTTTGCCCAATCCTATTTCCACTTTGGCAAGACTTTTTTCATTGAAAAATATCTTTAGTGGAATGATGGAAAAACCTTTTTCTTTTGTTTTGGCCTCCAACTTACGCAGTTCCCGCTTCGTAAGCAGGAGTTTGCGATCGTGAACGGCCATATGGTTATTAGCGGTTCCAAAACGATATTCGGCAATATGCAGATTGCGCAACCAAAGCTCTCCTTTATCGAAAAAACAGAAACTGTCAACAAAACTCACTTTCCCTTCACGGATGGATTTTACTTCGGTGCCCGCCAATACAATTCCTGCATCGTATTTGTCTTCGATGAAATAATCGTGATAAGCCGAACGGTTCTGAATAGACATGCTGAATTAAAAATAGCAGCAAATTTACGGACATTGCCTGAAGTAAATCTTTTTACCGTATTGGGTGTTCCAGGTAGAATAATCCTGAGAGGTATCTACTACCAGTATCTTATATGTTGATAGGGCGCAACTGTCTTTTAAAATCTTACAGATTTGGGTGGTCTTTATTTCCCATAATGAATCTGTATACGCACGAATTATAAGGGTATCATTTTGCAACCTTTCATAATAAGCGCGTACCAATGTATCGCTAATTACATAATCTGCAACCTGGTAATAACAAGGATAGGAAAGGTCTTTTTGATAAGAAGTTGCTACTGCAATCCAATAAAAAAATCCCAGGATCAAAAGCGTAAAATGGAAATTTTTCATTTTTCTACTATTAATGCTGCCAGCAGTACAGCAAGGATCATCGATCCACAATCTAACCAGTCAAATCCCTGCAAAAGCCAACCGGACTGTTTAAGTTCAAATACTGACAAAGCAGCAATCCCAATCGCTGCACAAACAAATGGTTTAATGCGGGTAAATAATATCAGACTTGCAGTTAAGGCATAAGCCCAGCACATATCAGGAAAATGAAAAAGCAGAAACTGATTACCGGAAACATTGGGAAGAGGGTAAATTGATTTTTCGATTTGCAGCATCTTATGCAGTGTTGTTACAGGTTCCCGGAAAACAATATAAACGAAAACTCCCGCAATCAGCGGGAGTAGTATATGGATAATAATTTTTTTAAGCACAGTAATCAGGAATGTATTAATTCTTAAACAGCGAAAGTAAAGTTGCCAGTTTGTCCTTCAGTTCTTTTCGGGGAACGATAAAGTCGAGAAACCCATGTTCCAGCAAAAACTCGCTTCTTTGAAATCCTTCGGGAAGATCTCGCTTAATAGTTTCACGGATTACTCTTGGGCCGGCGAAACCTATCAACGCGCCGGGTTCACCAATATTCAGATCACCCAGCATACCAAAGGATGCGGAAATACCTCCAAAAGATGGATCCGTCAATAAGGAGATAAATGGAATCTTCGCATCAGATAATTGCGACAACTTGCCCGATACCTTCGCTAATTGCATCAGCGAAAATGCGCTTTCCATCATCCGGGCCCCTCCCGATTTGCAGATAATTAATAGGGGAAAATTGTTCTCGAGGCAGTAATCTGCAGCTCTTGAAATGCGTTCACCCATCACACTTCCAAGCGAACCACCAATAAACTCAAAATCCATACAACCCACTACCAATGGAAAGTCTTTTACTTTGCCGGAACCTATGCGGATGGAATCGGTAATATCGGTTTTGCCCCAGGTTTCTTCAAGGCGTTTCTGGTACGACTTAAGATCGGTGAATCCAAGGAAATCCTTGGCACGGATATTTTCGAATAGTACATCGTAATCATTATCGAAAATGATGTCAAAATATTCGGAACTACCAATGCGGTGATGATGACTGCATTTAGGGCATACAAACAGGTTCTCCCTCAGTTCGGTTACGGTGCAAATAAAACCACATTCGGGGCATTTGCTCCAAAGCCCTTCAGGCGTTTCTTTTTTTTCAGCCGTACTGGTTAAAATACCTTTTTTGATTCGCTTGAACCAGGTGGTTTTAGTCTCCTCAGTTTTCCCCTCGTCACCTGCCAGGTTTGCGTCGAAATCCTCTTCTTGTCTCATGCGGTTGGATTTGGGCGGCTAAGATAGGGATTTTGAAATAAGTAGGAGAAGAGGCCACGAGCTATGAGCTTCGAGCTGCAAGCTAAGTCCGCAATTATTAGGGCTATATAGTAAATCTGCTATCAGTCATGTCAATTTGCTTACTAAATGTTTGCTATTATACGAATTGGGCTCGCAGCTCGTAGCTTTCTTCCATATATAAATATTTCACTCATTCTGTGAAGTTTGCCCTTGCTGCTTTACTTTTGCCAAAACCTTAGCCTCTCATTTACAACAGTTCCCCTTATATTTTGTTAGTAAGGGGGAATTTCAAAGACAAATTGCATTCTCATGAAATGGTCTGAACTCTTTACATCGTCAGTAGGCAAAAAATTTACGATGGGAATAACGGGACTTTTCCTGATTTCCTTTTTAGTGATTCATATGGGAGTAAATGCCTGCATTTTCAAGGATCTTTCTTTTATCGATCCTGCCGATAATGGCGATATGTTCAACCGCGCCGCCGATTTTATGGGCAGTATGGTATTGATAAGGATCATGGAAGTTGTTTTGTTTGCTGGATTCTTTGTACATATTATACAAGGAATTAGCCTGGAACTTCAAAACCGAAGCAGAAGAAAAATAGGTTATGAAGTACAAATGGGAAATAAAGGAAGCAAATGGTATAGCCGTGCAATGGGATTGCTCGGTACCATTTTATTGATCTTTCTGATTCTTCACTGGTGGCATTTCTGGATACCGTCACGATTTACACATGTTGGATTGGAAGAACCTGTTCGAATGAGCAATGGAAGAGATGCGCATGATATGTTCCGGCTGATGCAGGTTACATTTAATGAATGGTGGGTGGTAATAGTTTATGTGCTTGCCTGTATTTCCCTCGCATATCATCTTTTGCATGGTTTTCAAAGCGCTTTCCGTACACTTGGACTTAGCAACAACAGGTATATAAAATTGATCAATGCGTTGGGTTTTGCCTATTCAATTATTGTGCCGTTGATTTTCGCGCTGATGCCGATTAGTATGAAGATGGGATGGGTGCAGGTGTAGTGAATAGTGAATAGTGAATAGTGAATAGTGAATAGTGAATAGTGAATAGTGAATGAATTTTTGGATTTGCAAGTTATGTTTTTATGCCCCGTAGGGGCTACCCTCTTGAAATGAAGAATGTAAAATTCTATATAGATAATTTAAAAGTGCAGCGTGTTTCATTTTCAAACCTGCACATTTCCAAATTTGCTAATTTATCTTATGCTTAATTCAAGAATACCATCAGGACCACTCGATCAGAAATGGAACGATTACAAGGGCCATTGCAAACTGGTGAATCCTGCCAACAAACGCAAGCTGGAAATAATTATTATCGGTACCGGACTCGCTGGTGCCTCAGCAGCCTCCTCATTGGGTGAGTTAGGTTATAAAGTAAAAGCCTTTTGTTTCCAGGATTCCCCGCGCCGTGCGCATAGTATTGCCGCACAGGGAGGAATCAACGCCGCTAAAAATTACCAGAATGATGGCGACAGTGTGTTCAGGTTATTCTACGATACCATCAAAGGGGGCGACTATCGTGCTAGAGAGGGCAACGTGCATCGCCTGGCGGAAGTAAGCGCGAATATCATTGATCAGTGTGTAGCGCAAGGTGTTCCTTTTGCAAGGGAATACGGTGGATTATTGAGCAACCGTTCCTTCGGAGGTACACAAGTGCAACGTACCTTCTATGCTGCGGGTCAAACAGGTCAGCAATTATTAATTGGCGCGTATCAATCTTTAGAAAGACAAGTATCGTTAGGTAATGTAAAAATGTATTCCCGCCATGAAATGCTGGATATCGTAATGATCGATGGCAAATGCCGTGGCGTTATTTGTCGCAACCTTATAACCGGGGAACTCGAAAGACATTTTGGTCATGCAGTATTGTTGTGCAGCGGAGGTTATGGTAATGTTTTTTATCTTTCTACCAATGCTATGGGTAGTAATGTAACGGCTGCCTGGAAAGCACATCGGAAAGGAGCGTTTTTTGGCAATCCCTGTTTCACTCAAATTCATCCTACTTGTATTCCAGTAAGCGGCGATCACCAAAGTAAGCTTACGTTGATGTCGGAATCATTGCGTAATGATGGAAGAATATGGGTACCAAAAAAGCAAGGCGATAATCGAATAGCCAGCGAAATTCCCGAAGAAGAAAGAGATTATTATCTGGAAAGAAGATATCCCGCTTTCGGTAACCTCGTTCCGAGAGATGTTGCTTCGCGTGCCGCCAAAGAAAGATGCGACGCGGGTTATGGAGTGGGAACATCTAAGCAAGCGGTTTATCTCGATTATGCCGATGCAATACAACGTTATGGAAAAATAGAAGCTGGTAAACAAGGATTGGATAATGTAGATGCGGCTACCATTACTAAAATGGGGAAGGACGTAGTGAAAGAGAAATACGGTAATCTCTTTGATATGTATGAAAAGATTACTGGTGAAAATCCTTATGAAATACCGATGCGAATTTATCCCGCGGTGCATTATACCATGGGAGGGTTGTGGGTTGATTATGAACTGATGACCAATGTTCCGGGTTTATATGCATTGGGAGAAGCGAATTTCAGCGACCACGGTGCGAACCGTCTCGGTGCTTCCGCGTTGATGCAAGGATTGGCGGATGGATATTTTGTGATCCCTTACACAATTGGAAATTACCTGGCCGATGAAATAAGAACCAATGCTATTTCCACGGATCATCCTGCTTTTGTTGAAACCGAGAAGGCGGTAGCCGATCGGATTAATCAACTAATGAATATCAAAGGCAAACAAACCGTAGAAAGTTTTCATAAGCGCCTGGGAAAAATCATGTGGGATAAATGTGGTATGGCACGTAATGAAGCAGGATTAAAACAAGCGATCACTGAAATTCAGCAATTGAAAAAAGAATTCTGGAGCGACTTACGGATACCGGGAGAAATAAATGAAACTAATCCTGAATTGGATAAAGCCAATCGGGTAGCGGATTTTATTGAGTTAGGAGAATTGATGTGCCTTGATGCATTGAATCGTAAAGAAAGCTGCGGTGGACATTTCCGGGAAGAAATGCAAACAGAAGAAGGAGAAGCAAAAAGAGATGATGCCAACTTCGCTTATGTGTCTGCCTGGGAATACAAGGGCGATCATGCATGGGAACTGTATAAAGAAGAATTGCAGTTTGAAGTGGCTAAGCCTTCACAACGTTCATATAAATAATTTATAGGAGAATAGCATTTTATGGAACACAAGACCATCAATATTAAACTCAAAGTCTGGCGTCAACGAAACAGTAATTCGGCTGGAAATTTTGAAACCTACGAAGTGAATGATGTTTCTGATGAAATGTCTTTCCTGGAAATGATCGATGTGCTCAACGAACGATTGATTCGCGAAGGAAAGGATCCGATTGCATTCGATCACGATTGCCGCGAGGGAATTTGTGGTGCCTGTTCGATGTATATCAATGGTCGTCCGCATGGACCCTGGCATGCCAATACCACCTGCCAGTTACACATGCGTGCATACGAAAATGGAGATACGATTGTGGTAGAACCGTGGAGAGCAAACGCGTTTCCGGTTATTAAGGATTTGATGGTGGACCGTACTTCTTTCGATCGGATTATACAGGCTGGAGGATTTATTTCTGTAAATACCGGTAACGCGGTGGATGCAAATGCAATGCCGGTAGAAAAGGGTAAGGCAGATGCCGCATTTGCCGCGGCTGCATGTATTGGTTGTGGTGCCTGTGTGGCAGCTTGCAAAAACTCATCCGCCATGTTGTTCCTTTCCGCTAAGGTTTCACATCTTGCCTTATTACCACAGGGAGCACCTGAAAGAAAATCCCGTGTTATAAATATGGTTGCACAAATGGATAAGGAAGGTTTTGGAGCCTGCACCAATACAGGTGCTTGCGAAGCCGTTTGTCCGAAAGAAATATCAATTACAAATATTGCCCGGTTGAATCAGGAGTATTTATTATCAGGACTAACAAGCTGATGGTAGAATCGTGAATCGTGAGTGGTGAGTCGTGAGGGGTCCCCGAGAATGTAAATACGTAATTTTATTGAGCTGCGATTACTTTGAATTAAGATTTCAGTATTCGCAGCTTTTATATTTTATAAGCAATTTTAAATTTCAGGGATCCACTCACGACTTACCACTCACGACTCACGATAAAATCCACGAACGGCACCCGTACAACGTCAGTAATCAGTATATTCAACGATAATTTAATTTTATGAAAGTTCAGCTTGCAATGCTTCTATCGGCAGGGTTATTAACTGCCTGCAATCAATCTGAAAAAATGAGTAAACAAATGTATCAATGGCCAACCGGAGTGAAACCGCCCGTTGCGGATAAAAAACCTTTTGATGTAGGATTACATGGTGATAAACGAATTGATGAATATTACTGGATGAATGATTTTTTTAAGAAGGGTCCGGACAGTACCAAAGTGGTTGATTTCCTGAAAGCGGAGAATGCATATTTGGATACAATGTTGAGTGGGGTTAAAGATTTTCGTCAGAAACTTTTCGATGAAATGAAAGCCCGGATCAAAGAAAAAGATGAAACCGTACCTGTTTTCAAAAATGGATATTTTTATTATAACCGTTATGAAGAAGGTAAGCAATACTATATCTATTGCCGAAAGAAAGGAAGTCTGGATGAAGTGGAAGAAGTGTTGTTGGATGTAAATAAAATGGCGGAAGGGCATGATTATTTTTCTGCAGTTGGTTTTAATGTAAGTCCCGATAATAAACGGTTGGCTTACGGAATCGATACGGTTTCCCGCAGGGAATACACGATTTATATTAAGAATTTAGAAACGGGTGAAATTTATAAGGACGCTCTTGTCCAGACAACTGGTGGATCGGCCTGGGGAAACGACAACAAAACCATTTTCTATACCTCTAAAAACCCCGTTACATTATTGTCAGAAAAAATCCGTCGGCATTTATTGGGTAATGACGTTGCAAACGACCCCGTTGTTTATGAAGAAAAAGATAAATCGAATTATATTGGTGTCGGTAAAACAAAATCCGGTAAATATATTTATATCTATTCTGGGGCAACACTTTCTTCCGAGATATTAATTCTTGATGCCGATCAGCCGGGGAACGCGTTTACTGTTTTTCAACCCCGTATGAAAGAGGTCTTATACCAGGTAGATCATATGGGCGATAAATGGTTAATTGTTACCAATAAAGAGGCGAAGAATTTTAAATTGATGGAAACACCTGTTGGAAAAACTGGTGTAGAAAACTGGAAGGATCGGATTTCGCATAGGACTGATGTGTTACTCGAAGGGATAGAAACATTCAAGAATCATTTGGTAGTAACAGAACGCAAGGAAGGATTATTAGGGATAAGGATTTTTAATCTAACTACTAACGAAGAGCATAACCTGAATTTCGGTGAACCCGTTTATGATGCCTCCGTAACAGGCAAACTGGATTTCAATTCTACTACCCTGCGTTATAGCTATACGTCACTTAGAACTCCCAATTCTGTGTATGATTATGGAATGGATACTAAGGATAAAAAATTGATGAAGCAAACGGAAGTGGTGGGAGGATATAATCCAGAAGAATATATAACAGAGCGTTTATTCGCATCTGCCCGTGATGGCGCTCGTGTACCTATTTCCATTGTTTATAAAAAAGGATTTAGCAAAGACGGGCAGGCTCCCTTGTTATTATATGCTTACGGGGCTTATGGATATAGTACCGATGCTACGTTCAATTCGGCCCGACTGAGTTTGCTGAATCGTGGATTTGCTTTTGCAATCGCGCATGTACGGGGTGGACAGGAAATGGGACGTCTGTGGTACGAAGAGGGGAAGATGATGAAGAAGAAAAATACCTTCAATGATTTTATCGATTGCGGAGAATTTTTAATCAAAGAAAAATATACTTCCAAAGAACACCTTTATGCATCCGGTGGCAGTGCCGGTGGGTTGCTGATGGGAGCCATTGTAACGATTCGTCCGGATCTATGGCGTGGTGTTGTTGCGGATGTTCCATTTGTGGATGTTGTAACCACAATGATGGACGAAACCATTCCGCTTACAACCAATGAATTTGACGAATGGGGCAATCCCCGTTCCAATAAAGAGACTTATGATTTTTTGAAATCCTATTCACCATACGATAATGTAGGAAAAGAATACCCTAACCTCCTGGTTACAACGGGCCTTCATGATAGCCAGGTTCAATACTTTGAACCTGCCAAATGGGTCGCTAAAATGCGTGAAACGAAGACCGATAAAAACCTCCTGTTACTGCACACCAACATGGAAGCTGGACATGGCGGAGCTTCCGGTCGATTTGAGTACCTGAAGGAAGTGGCTTTGGAATATGCGTTTTTGCTGGCATTGGAAGGAGTTGTGGAGTAGTTTTTTGTTTATGGTTTGTAGTTTGTGGTTTGTAGTTCTACATTTTCTGAAATTTTACAATAATGTAATTCGCTGAATTTGCGGCCATTAAAACCATTTTATAGTGGTTTTAATGGCTGTCTTATTTGGATGAACCGACGAACCTGAAACCAACTATTAACTACAAACTACAAACCATAAACTTCCTCGTTTTTCGTACTTTTGCGCCTTCAAAATAAGCAGCCGCATGATTGTAGTGAATAATGTTACCCTCTCTTTTGGAAAACGGGTATTGTTCGATGAGGTAAATCTCAGTTTTAATAAAGGGAATTGTTATGGTGTTATTGGGGCCAATGGAGCCGGGAAGTCTACCTTTCTGAAGATATTATCCGGAGAGATCGATCCGAATAAAGGAACCATAGACATTACACCTGGCGAACGTATGGCCACATTAAACCAGAACCAATTTGAGTTTGATGAAATAACCGTGTTGAATACAGTGCTCATGGGCCACAAAAAAATGTGGGACGTGATGATCGAAAAGGACGCTATTTATTTAAAAGCCGATTTTAGTGAAGCTGATGGCTTGCGTGCCGGAGAACTGGAAGGCGAATTTGGGGAGATGGGTGGCTATACTGCTGAAAGCGATGCGGCCAGTCTGTTAAGTGAACTGGGAGTGAAGGAAGAACTGCATAGCTCATTGATGAAAGATATCAATGCATCTTTAAAAGTACGTGTTTTGCTGGCCCAGGCACTATTTGGTAATCCTGATATCCTGATATTGGATGAACCTACCAATAACCTTGATGTGGATACAATTTCCTGGTTAGAGAACTTTCTCGCAGATTATGAAAATATTGTAATCGTTGTTTCGCACGATCGTCACTTCCTCGATGCAGTATGTACGCACGTAGCCGATGTGGATCGTCAGAAAATAAAAATTTATACGGGTAATTACACGTTCTGGTACGAAAGCAGCCAACTGGCGGCCCGTCAATCAACAGACAAAAACAAGAAGACTGAAGAGAAGCGTAAGGACCTGCTCGATTTTATCGCCCGGTTCAGCGCTAATGCTTCCAAAAGCAAACAGGCTACTTCACGTAAGAAAGCATTGGAAAAATTAGTGATTGAAGACATTACTCCTTCCAATCGTAAATATCCTGGTATCATCTTCAAACAGCAACGCGAGGTTGGAAACCAAATATTGAACGTAGAGAAACTTTCTAAATCTCTCGACGGAAAGCCCCTGTTCAAGGATATCAGTTTTACCATTAACAAAGGGGATAAAATTGCAATCGTTGCTGAGGATCAGCTTGCAATCAGTGCTTTTTTTGACATCATCAATGGTGAAGCAAAAGCGGATAGTGGGAAATACGAATGGGGTACAACGGTAACTACCGCCTATTTGCCTAATGATAATACGAAATATTTTATGGGGACCATGCCGCTGATGGATTGGTTGAGGCAATATGTTCCACCACATGTTACCGATGTGGATGAACCTTTTCTCCGGGGCTTTTTGGGCAAGATGCTATTCAGTGGTGACGAGATCCTGAAAAAGACATCTGTGTTAAGCGGAGGAGAAAAAGTGCGTTGCATGATCAGTCGTATGATGCTACAAGATCCAAATGTGGTGGTACTTGATGAGCCAACCAATCACCTTGACCTGGAATCGATACAATCCTTTAACGAAGGGATGGTCAATTTCAAAGGTATCGTGCTTATATCTTCTCATGACCATACTTTTTTGCAAACAGTTGCCAACCGCGTTATTGAATTAACGCCTAAGGGAACCGTGGATAAACTGATGAGTTTTGATGAATACCTCGACGAAAAACACGCAAGAAATCTTCAATTAGCCTAAGGGTTTTATGATACCAGCCAAGGTAAGGACTACCTATAGTCAATCTAACCTTGGATACAATCTGTCGTTTTTTTATAAACTACATGAAAACAGGCTGTTAGCGCAATAAATCCTAACTTTAAACGCTTATAGTTAAACCGCTTTTTGTTGCGTCGTACATCGCTGATACTGCTGTGCTTACTCAGTGCGGGATTCTTAACTGCTTTTGCCCAGGCGCAGCGGAGCGAACTGCCTGTGTCTAATCTCCGCAAAAAAATGATCAGCACAAGAAAGCCGGTACTATTGGATACTCTTAGTATTGTTCCAAAAACAATCAGTATTCTAGGCGTTCCTGATAGCCTTTACAAAGTAGATTGGGTAAATGCAACTCTTACCTGGAAACAAGCTCCCACATTTGATAGTGTATTGATCAGTTACCGCGTGTTTCCTGCAAGGCTCAATGCGACCGTCAGGCGAATGAGTTTTGACAGCGTCATGAATAATTTCATGGGCAAACCATTTATACCTGATTACGGAACAAATGAACGCGATAGTCGATTCTTTAATTTTGGAAATCTCACGTATAACGGAAGTTTTGGAAGGGGCATCTCATTTGGTAATAGCCAGGATGCAGTAGTTACCTCTAACCTCAATCTTCAATTGAGTGGATATTTGGCCGATAGTATTGAAATCATGGCTGCCATCACGGATAATAACATTCCTATTCAACCCGATGGTACTACGCAGCAGTTGAATGAATTCGATCGCATCTTTCTTCAATTCAGAAAACGTAACTGGCAATTAAGTTTGGGTGATATTGATATCCGGCAACAAACAAGTTATTTCCTTAGCTTCTATAAACGTTTGCAGGGAGTAGCTTTTGAAACCACTACCGATCTTGGTAAAAAAACCAGTATGAAAACGATGGTAAGTGGTTCTATCGCTAAGGGAAAGTTTACCCGCAATATTTTCCAGGGATTGGAAGGAAACCAAGGCCCTTATCGTTTGCAGGGTGCCAATAATGAATTCTTTTTTGTAGTACTTGCCAATACTGAACGGATATATATTGATGGAGAATTAATGCAGAGAGGAGAGGACCAGGATTATGTGATCAATTACAATACCGCCGAAATAAGTTTTACGCCCAGGCGCATGATCACCAAGGATAAAAGAATTCAGATCGAGTTTGAATACGCCGATCGCAATTATCTCAATGCGAATATTTATCTCTCTAATGAAACAAATTTCAATGAAAAAGTAAAGCTTCGGGTAGGTTTCTTCAATAATAGCGATGCGAAAAGTTCACCAATCAATCAAACGCTGGACGAAAAACAGAAAGATTTCCTCGGATTGCTTGGGGACAGTATTCAAAAAGCCTATTATCCAAACGCGATACTCGATACCTTTCAAACCGGAAAAATATTATATAAAAAGATCGATACCGTTTATAATGGCGGTCTTTCCAATGATTCGATCTTTGTGTATACCACGGAAATCGACACCGCACTATACACTTTATCATTTATCGATGTAGGCCAGGGGAATGGAGATTATATTCCCGATTTCAATGGAGCAAATGGAAAAGTATATGCCTGGGTGGCGCCAGAAAATGGAGTTAAGCAGGGTAGGTTTCTACCGGCTATATTCTTGGTTACTCCCAAAAAACAACAGGTATTCAACCTGGGCCTGGATTATGCACTTACAAAAAACACACAGCTTACGGTCGAGGGCGCGATGAGTAATTACGATGTGAATCTTTTTTCTTCTCTTGATAAAGAAAATGACAAAGGGTTTGCAACAAAACTGCAATTGAAAAATACGAAAGCGCTGGGTGGGAAGAAAATTGGATGGCGACTTATAACGGACGTTGGATATGAGTGGGTAGAATCAAAATTTAAACCGTTGGAAAGATTGAGGAATGTGGAGTTCACCCGCGATTGGGGGTTGCCTTTGCAAACAGCGCCAACAGATGAAGCCATCTTTACTGCTGGAATGCAACTGGCAGATGGAAAAGCCAGTTCGCTTCGATATCAATTCACCAATTATAATCGGGGAGACGGATTTAATGGGTTCCGCAATAGTTTGACACATACGATGCAATCAAAGAGTTGGCGAATGAATAACATATTCATGATTTCCCGTATTAACTCATTAACCGACCAGGGATATTTTTTACGCCCGTCGATCAATATCACACGCATGTTTCCTAAATGGAAAAATCATTCCTTGTCAGGAATGTATTCATTGGAGCATAATGAAATAACTAAAAAGGCGACAGACAGCATGGCGCCACAAAGTTTTTCTTTTCAAACTATACAGGTAGCACTTAAGTCGGATGATTCCAAGCCCAATAAATGGGGGATCACTTATTTTACCCGAACGGATGCTTACCCGCTGGGGATAGAATTGGTAAAAGCGGATCGAAGCCAGAACGTGAATCTTGTTACTGAGTTAATGAAAAATGAGGTTCATAAATTCAGACTTAGCGCTACCTATCGAAGGCTGGATGTTTTAAATAAGAATATTACAGGTTTGAAAGCGGATAATAGTCTGTTGAGTCGTGCGGAATACAATATTAACGCATGGAAAGGTTTACTGGCCGGAGCGGTATTATACGAGATTGGGGCCGGCCAGGAACAAAAGAGAGACATTACTTTTGTGGAAGTGCCTGCCGGGCAGGGAGAATATACCTGGAATGATTACAATGCGGATGGAATTCAGCAATTGAATGAATTTGAATTGGCATTGTTCAGGGATCAAGCCAAGTATATCCGCATCTTTACGCCCACCAATGATTTTATAAAGGCGAATTACAATACATTCAATTATAGTCTGGCACTGAATCCACGACAAGTGATCAATCTTTCAAAGGCGAAAGGGCTTACTAAATTCATATCAAAAATCAACCTGCAATCTTCCCTGCAAATTCAAAAGAAAGAAATCAGTGATGGTAATATTCAATTGAATCCCTTTATTTCCTCCGTAAATGATTCGTCGTTAATCATACTGGGTAATGTTTTTATAAATACCTTTTCATTTAATCGTTTCAGCTCTAAATGGGGTATGGATCTTAATAGTACACGTAATATTACGAGAGCATTGCTTACTTATGGATATGAGAGCCGATTACTGAAAGATTGGAGCTTTAAGGCCCGTTGGAATATTACACGCAACATATTAATAGACGCCACCGCGCGTAATGGAATCAATCAATTGTTAAATTCCAATCCAAAATTTGGCAATCGGAATTATAAAATACAACAGTATTCAGCTGAGCCACGTATCAGTTTTACAAAGGGATCTAATTTTCGAATCCTGGTGGGATATAAATTAACGGATAAAAACAATGAGGAAGGTGACCTGGAAAAATCCATCAGCCATTCCGTAAATACGGAGATCAAATACAATATTCTTCAAAGTACTTCTATACAGGGTAAGTTCACGTACAGCAGTATCAGTTTTACTTCTTCCAACCCAATCCCGAATACCAATTCGCCCGTGGCTTATATTATGCTGGATGGATTGTTGCCAGGAAAAAACTATCTCTGGAACCTCGATTTTACAAGGAGGCTTTCTAATAACCTCGAATTAATGATTCAGTATGAAGGGCGTAAACCGGGATCCTCGAGGGTGGTGCATGTGGGGAGAGCTTCTATTCGAGCAATCTTGTAATACCAATGTGCAGATGTGCAAATTAGCAAATGTGCAAATGCTTTGGTTCGATTACTCCGCTTTAGTTTGGCTCTTTCAGATAAGCCCTGATAAAATTTAGTCAGTGTGATACTCCTAAAGCATTTGCACATCTGCACATTTTCTAATTTGCACATTCGCAAATAAAAATCCCGGGTAAATGTTACCCGGGACTTTATCTTAAGATATTAGAAGAAGACGATTAACTGAATAATCCACCTTTTTTCAATTCGCGAACGGCTTCACCAATTTTGAAACCATTGTGATACACTTCGATCTTGTAGTTACCTTTCAGGAACTCGCTATTTTGCTTCCAGGCAAATTCAACATGCTTTTTCTTGCCTTGCTCAAAATCAACGGGAACTTTAGCGGTATACACTTTTTCACCATCTTCACGAGTAGTGAAGCTGCCTGAACCAAGTGCTTCTACAGATACTGGTTTGCCATCGGGGCTGGTGATGCATACATATACATCTGTGCTACCTGATTGAACAATACGGTTGTCAACATCAAAGGAGATAACCAGTTTGTCAACTCTTTTTGCTGTAGCTGTTACTTTTTCTTTGCCACCTTTCTTTTCGTTAACCGGAGTTACCGCGATGTTGGAAGCATTGAGTGTAGAAGCAACATCTACTTTCTGCTCCAGTTCCTGCTTTGCAGTAGTGGTAGTTTGCAGATCAGTAGTTAATTGAGTGGTCTTTCCTTTTTCTGAAGTAAGATCGGTATTTAATTGAGTGTTTTCAGTTTTCAAGCGCTCAACTTCCTGCTCAAGGCCGGTGATCTTTTCGTTCAGTTCAGCGATCAATTTCTCTGCTTCTTTCTTTTCAGCGGCAGTCAGGTTTTGCTTTCTGATCAAACCATCGATACGTGTGCGCAGTTTTTTGATCTCGCTGTTACGCTCTGTCAATTTTCCTTCCAGTTCATTGTTGTAACCGGTCAGAGAATCCAGACGACCAAGTGCTGCACTATAGCTCTTATCCAATTCATTCTTGGCAGAATCTACAGTGATGTACTCTTTTTGAACCTGCGCCAGGCTTTTGTCAGATTTGTTTTTGTCATAAAGGAAATATCCCCATGTGCCGAGGATTCCCACAGCCAGCAAAGCAATGATCAGATTCTTAGAATCTTTTCTAGGTGGTTGACTTTGTGGAGTGGCGGATGGATAGTTGGTAGTACTCATAATTGATTTATTTAATTACTGTGATTTTTTAATGGGTCAAACCCGATACAAGTTAATTTCGACCTAGATTTTCCAAAACCATGCCAGAATTACCCCAGTACCGGTTTCTAACACGGGTGTAACCCCCTTAAACCCTTACCTGTACTGGGTTACACCTGTGTATAAATTGCTCCATAAAACACTCTTTTTTGACTTAATATTGCCCAATTCTAAACATTTATTTGAAGAATGGCAGCCGAAAAAATCATCTCGGGGTGGAAAAAGAAGCAGTATAAGCCGGTTTATTGGCTGGAAGGAGAGGAAGATTACTATATTGACCAGGTGGTTAATTATGCGGAGCACCATATTCTTTCTGAGTCCGAAGCAGGGTTTAACCTTACTGTATTTTATGGAAAAGACGCTAATTGGGCCGATATTATTAATGCCTGCAGGCGTTATCCCATGTTTTCGGAGCGACAGGTGGTGTTGTTGAAGGAGGCACAACAAATGAGGGATATCGACAAACTCGAATCCTATATCGAAAACCCGCTGAATTCCACAATTCTGGTAGTATCCTACAAAGAAAAGAAGGTGGATGGGCGCACCAGTCTTTCAAAATTGCTCAAGAAAAACGCGGAAGTTCTTACTACCAAAAAAATGTATGATAACCAGTTGCCCGACTGGACACATGACCTCGTACTTTCTAAAGGTTATGAAATATCTCAAAAAGCCCTGTTATTATTAGTGGATCATATCGGGAATGATCTGAACCGTATCGATAATGAAGTTGAGAAGATACTGGTAAACCTGGGTACCCGTAAAAATATCACTGAGGATGATATTGAAAAATATGTAGGGGTCAGTAAGGAATACAATCCCTTTGAATTGCAAGCGGCAGTAGTAAAGAAAGATCTCCCCAAGGCAATCCGTATCATTCAATATTTTGAAGCCAATCCCAAAGCTGCGCCTATACAATTAGTATTGCCCACGTTATTTAATTTGTTTAGTAAAACATATATGGTGTTTGGTCAAACCGCCAAGGACGATAAATCAGTAGCTGTTAATATCGGGGTGAACCCTTTTTTTGTAAAAGACTTTATGGCTACCGCGAAAAATTATGGATATGAAGGAGTAGAAGCGGCCCTGTTGTTATTGCATGAATATAACCTGCGCAGCGTTGGAGTTAATAATGCCGGAAGCAGCGACGCTTCCCTGTTGAAGGAACTGTTGTTTAAGTTGATGATGTAAATTTGACTGTTACTTCTTTTCCCTGTTGATTATAATCAGTTACCGGGTTGTCGGACATCATTTTTATCTGTTTTTAATAGAAATAGCTTTAGGTATAAAAGCTATTTATGAAAAAAATACTCCTTGCTTTTGACGGAGCCCATTTCTCAGAAGGGGCTTTTGAATTCGCCCGACGCATGAATGAATTTCAGCGGGTTTTAGTTACCGGCATTTTCATTCCCCAGGTAGATTACGCTAATTTATGGAGCTATGCGAATGGCACTGCTGGGGGATTTTTTATTCCCCTCGTGGAAGATGAAGACGCTGAAAAAGTAAAACAGAATATTGAACATTTCGAGAGCTTGTGTCAAAAAAACAATATTGAGTACAGGGTGCATAAGGATTTTTATGATTTCGCAATTCCCGAACTTAAAAGGGAAAGCCGTTTTGCCGACATCCTTATACTGGGCAGCGAAACTTTTTACAGTAATATTGGAACCAATGAGCCTAACGAATATTTCAAGGATGCCCTCGAGGTTGCGGAATGCCCGGTATTGATAGTTCCCGAAAAATATGATTTTCCACAAAACACTATTCTGGCTTATGATGGAAGCCCCTCTTCGGTATTTGCCATCAAACAATTTTCTTATCTATTCCCTGGTCTATGTGATAATCCAACACAATTGGTAGCGGCGCAGGACGAAGAAGAGAATCTTCCCGATGAAAAGAATATTGAAGAGTTGGCATCACGTCATTTTTCAGACTTAAGCATCCAGAAATTAGACATCGAGCCCCGGAAATATTTTTCTACCTGGTTCAACGAACGAAAAGCTACCATTTTGGTAAGTGGTTCTTTCGGGAGATCCTTCTTTTCACAACTGTTTAAAAAGAGTTTTGTGTCGGATGTAATCAAGGAACATAAATTACCGGTATTTCTCGCCCATCATTAAAGTAGTATCCCTAATTGTTTAGAATTAAAATACTTGTACCCCGTACTGATTATTCTCAGTACGGGGTATAAGCATTCTCATGTATTTTTTAGGGCATTGAATTTAGCTTTATGGTTTAAATAATTTCCCAATAAATAAAAGTTGTGGTCATGTTTGGAAAACTTGGAAATATACAGATTGAAGAGTTGCTCAATAAACAAGTAATAGGAAGATTAGGCTGTCACGCCGATGGGCTGACCTATGTGGTTCCAATGAGTTATGCTTATGATGGAGTATATATTTATGGCCATACACTGGAAGGCATGAAGCTGAACCTGATGCGAAAGAATCCAAATGTTTGTTTTGAAGTAGACGATATGCTGGATATGGCAAACTGGAAAAGTGTAGTTACCTGGGGGGTATTCGAAGAATTATCGGAAGGCCCCGACAGAACTAAGGCGCTTAAAAGCCTTATTGATCGAACGCTTCCTTTAATCAGCAGCGAAACCACGCATCTCTCTCCGCAATGGCCGTTCCCCTCCAATGACACCGATCAAATTAAGGGAGTGGTTTTTAGAATTCGGTTAATGGAGAAATCCGGAAGATATGAGTATCATACAACGGCTGCTTTATTAGCAGGCTGAAACGTGTTGTAGATTGATTTATTCAGCCTAACATTAATACTTAAATTATTTTTATGACAGATATCCAGCATCTAATCCGAAAAAAAGACAAGCAAATTTTCTTCCAGGTACAGCTTAACTGGTTAACAAAACAGCGTGGCATTCTTACCGCAACCGATGTAAAGGGATCTATACATGTTGCTACTCCTCCCGTATTTGGGGGCGAAGCGGGTGAATGGAGCCCCGAACATCTATTCCTCAATTCGGTAAGTAGTTGTTTTATGGCAACCTACCTGGTGTTTGCAAAAAAATCAGGTTTCGAAATTTCCGGATTCGAATGCGAAACAATAGGCCAGGTTGAACTGGTAGAAGGCAGTTACCGATTCACGACGGTTAATGTTTATCCTAAGATTTATATTAAGGATGATTCCTTACGAGTGATGGCAGAACTGGCATTGGAAAAAACACAGAAGCATTGTTTAGTATCTAATTCTATCAGCGCAGATATACTGTATCATTGCGAGATATTAGTGCGTGCACATTCGGAGTTTAAGAATTTGCAGGATAATGTATAAATGAAAGTGTAGAGGACGCCTGAAACAAGTAAAGCGGCTGTAATCGAAATTTTTAAAAACGAACTATATGAACAACACATCAAAAGTAGTAGTTGCACTAGCAGCTGGATTTGCGGTAGGTGCAGTACTCGGACTTTTATTTGCTCCGGCCAAAGGGGAAGAAACCCGTAAGAAAATGGGTGAAGAAGGTAAGAAGATGGCGGAAACATTGAAGAATAAGTATCGCGAAGCAAAAGAAAAATTTGAACGTGCCGGGGAGGATATCAAAGAGAGGATGGATGAGTACGCGTAATAAAATGAATCATACTCATAGATGAAATAATGAGCGAATTATTTTCTGGCATAGAAGATATGGCCAGTCAGGTAAAGGAGTATATCCACCCAGGTCGGGATTTCTGATTATTGGAATCATCTACCTTCTGATTGGAATAATAGTGTGGAAGGGGAGAGCGCAAATGATTCGGATACCGGTTATGAACAACATACTCGCGCAGCTTTTTAATAATAAAGAAGAGGATGAAAAAGATCAATAACATCCGTCAATTACAAATGGAGCAGGAAAGACTGAAAATAAAACAGGCTTATATTGAAGCAACGTTTATCAACAATTGGTCAAGGTTTAAAAAAAATCTCAGTATTAAAAACCTGGCGAAGGAATCAATTTATTCGCTAATCTCCACAAAACCCCCACCTCCTAAGGAAGTAACCGGGCTAATTAAAGGGGGCCTTTATTTGGGAGCTATCCTTTTGTTCCGTAAATGGAGGAAAAATTAAACGGATTGTTGTAAGCCTGGGCGGGAAAGCTGCTCTATTTAGCAATCTACTTTTATTTTTTGTCGATCGGATAGAGTGATTATTAATTATTATTTTGGGTAGTGTATCAGTTTCCCACAAAGACACTAAGTCACAAAGGCTTTTCTTAGTGAATTTTGTGTCTTTGTGGGATAAAAAAGTTCAAACTGAGACACTACTTTATTTTGGGATATCTTCAATAGTAATAAAATTAGCTCCCGGCAAACGAATGACCGAACCTATCACTTATACCGGAGATTTACTGGGTCTGAACGATAAGGATATCTCTCTCCTGCAACAGCAGTATGGTAAAAATAAATTCCATGTTGAAGCACAGCGGAATATCGGACATATATTATTGGATATAGTCCGTGATCCCATGTTTATTTTATTGTCGGTAAGCTGTGCTTTATATTTTATACTCGGCCAATATAATGAGGGATTTATGATGCTGGTAGCTATTGTGCTTGTTTCTTCAATTTCACTTTACCAGGAAGCCCGTAGTACAAAAGCATTACAAGCCCTGAAAGAATATGCGGAACCCAAGGTAACTGTAATCCGGGAGGGCAGGGAACAATACATTTCCGGGGATGAATTGGTACCCGGCGATATCGTTCTGTTGGAAGAAGGAAATAAGGTTCCTGCTGATGCTACTATTATCCAGGAGAATGACCTTACATTGAATGAATCGGTCATTACAGGGGAATCATTGCCCGTTAGAAAACAAAAGACAAATCCGGAAACAATTATTTACCAGGGAACCACCATTAATACCGGTAAATGCTATGCGCTTGTTATTGCTACCGGTAACCAGACGCTTTTGGGTAAACTGGGAAAATCAATAAGTGGTTATAGTTCTTCCCAAACATTACTTCAGCAGCAAACAAGAAAGTTTGTACGTCAGATTACTTTTTTTGGACTGAGTGCCTTTGTACTGATCTGGTTTGTAAACTACCTGGACACGGGTTCCTGGTCCCGAAGCCTTTTAATCGGACTAACGTTGGCGATGTCGGCAATTCCTGAAGAAATACCAGTGGCGTTTACTTCATTTATGGCACTTGGTGCTTATCATCTTGCAAAACTTGGAATTATCACCAGGCAACCACAAACTGTCGAAAACCTGGGAGCGGTGAGTGTAATTTGCCTCGATAAGACAGGTACCATTACGGAGAACAACATGGAGGTAAAAACTATTTACATATATGAATCAGATTCTTTACTGGAACTCGATAAAATAAATACAACAACAGGCAATCGGCTCATATACTATGCCATGCTCGCCAGTGAGCAAAATCCTTTCGACGCGATGGAGAAAGCGATTCATAATGCATACAATACTGTTTCCGGTAATAGTTCCAATGCTCCACGGCAGATGGTACACGAATACGAATTAAGCGGACAACCTCCCATGATGACGCATGTATATCAGCAAGGTGAAACGCAAATGGTGGCGGCCAAAGGTGCGGCAGAAAAAATTATCGCAGTTTGTTCATTGGGAGATGCGGTACTAACTAAAATAAATGGTTATATCAATCAACTTGCATCAAAGGGCTATCGTGTAATTGGAGTAGCAAGTGCTGTACATAGTACCGGTCCTCTGCCGGAACAGCAAGAGGATTTTCAATGGACTTTCGAAGGCTTGTTGTGTTTATACGACCCACCCCGAAAGAATATGGATAAATTCTTTCAGCAGATCTACCGGGCGAAGATCGCTGTTAAGTTACTTACCGGGGATTACCCGGGTACAGCCGTTAACATAGCTGAACAGGTAGGCATCCAATCATCTTCTGAATATTTGACCGGCGAGCAGGTAATGAAATTGAATCAGGAGGAGTTAAAAGTAGCACTTGATCGGGTAACAATTTTTGCACGGATGTTTCCCGATGCAAAATTGAAAATTATTAATGCGTTGAAAAGTGACGGAGAAATTGTAGCGATGACGGGTGATGGCGTAAACGATGGTCCGGCACTTAAATCGGCTGACATTGGAATTGCCATGGGTAAAAAAGGAACTGAAATTGCAAGACAAGCTGCCGATCTCGTACTTACTGATGATAATCCCGAAAAAATAATTGCGGCCATTTACCAGGGCCGGAAAATATTTTACAATCTTAAAAAGGCAATCCGGTATATACTTTCTATCCATATACCTATTATTCTTACCGCTTCATTACCTGTATTGCTGGGATGGAAGTTTCCTAATTTGTTTACCCCAGTGCATGTTATATTTCTTGAGTTAATTATGGGTCCTACCTGTTCTATATTTTTTGAACGGGAACCGGTTGAAAAGGATAGTATGAGCGTTGGGCCGCGGGATCGCAACCAGGGCTTGTTTACCTGGAGTGAAATTATGATCAGTATCGTTCAGGGGGTTGTGCTTTCTGCAGGCGTATTGGCATTGTATTATTTTTCCATGCGCAATGGTCAAACACTTGAAGTAACAAGGGCCATAGTTTTCACTACCTTGATACTGGGTAACATTTTTCTCACTTTTGTCAATCGATCCTTTACTGAAACTATTGTTCAGACAATCCGCTATAAAAATAACCTGGCTCCCTGGGTAATGGGCTTTTCTGGTTTGCTTCTCCTATTGGTACATAAAGTGGGTTTTGTAAGAGAATTATTTGGCTTTATGCCTATTAGCGCTATGCAATTTGGACTGGCCACTGCTGTAGCCTTTATAAGTGTGATGTGGTTCGAATTGTATAAAGCATTTGTTGTTGTTTTCCGAAAAAAGTCCACCAATTAATAATCAAGCGTCATAGGTCATTTCGCTTAAACAACCTAAGGGATATTGAGTAGTGTCTCAATTTGATTTTTTTGTCCTACAAAGACACAGAATTCACTAAGAATAACCTTTTGTGGCTTAGTGTCTTTGTGGGAAACTGAGATACTACCGGATATTGTTATAATCGTTGCTTTCGCGTATTGATATTTCTCAGCCATCTCCCTGACGAAAATCGTTGTATTTACTATTCATCAGACTGTAAATTTGAGTTCGAATATATTTTAAAACTGAAAAAAATAAGGAGGTTCTATGTCAAACAAATCATTAACCAAAGCAGGCGAAACAATGCCTTCTCTATTTGATGATTTTTTTAAACCCTGGAATGAATGGATGGGAAGTGGAGGATTGTGGGGTAAGGCATTGACGGTGCCCGCTGTAAACATCTCTGATAATAAGGATGATTACAAAGTTACCGTGGCGGCTCCCGGACTTAAGAAATCTGATTTCAAAATTGATGTGGAAGGAAACATGCTTGTTATTAGTAGTGAAAAGGAAGAAAACAAAGAAGAAAAAGATGAAAGGTTTACGCGGAAAGAATATAGTTTTTCTTCTTTCAGGCGCAGTTTCACCCTGCCAGATGACGTGAAGCAGGATAAGATTGAAGCTAGCTATGAAGACGGGGTATTAAAATTAACCCTGCCCAAAAAAGAAGAATCGAAGAAAATGGCTATGTCTAAAAGCATATCCGTTAAATAACCAGTTTGGTACTGGTTATACAGGCTCCGGCCTAAATGGTGGCCGGGGCTTTTTTATTACGGGGTTATTAATTCCAGCTGGTTCAAAGCATCATTTATAAATTGAATTTCTTCCTGTTCCAGTTTTAGTTCAATCGCTTTTGCATTTTGAATGGCTTGCCCGGCATTTCTGGCACCTACCAGTGCAATGGTAATTCCGGGTTGCTCGATGGTCCATCGAATCACCAATTGAGAAAGTAAAACATCTTTTTGTTGAGCAAGCGGTTTTATTTTATCCAAAAAATTATTCGTGCGTTGGATGTTTTCATTGGTATAATGGATGAGTTTGGATCGGTGATCACCATCAGCAAATTGATGTCCGGGTTTTATTTTGCCGGTCAGCAATCCTCTTTCCAATGGACTATAAGCTAAAATGCCCACGTTATTTTGAATACAATAGGGTATTAATTCTTTTTCAATCCCCCGTTTAACCATACTGTAGGGAACCTGGTTAGAAACAATTTCAACGGATTTGCGCGCTTCATCCAGTTGTGCCGCACTATAATTACATACACCGGCATACCGGATCTTTCCTTCTTTAATTAGTAACTGAAGCGCCTCCATTGTTTCCGCGATTGGAGTAGTGATATCGGGCCAGTGAATCTGGTACAGATCGATGTAATCGGTACCCAGTCGAAGAAGACTTAATTCACATTCTTTAATAATACTTTCTTTAGCGGCGTATTTGTAAACATCTATTTCTTTACCCTGGTTGGTTTTACTTTTAAAAGCGAAGTCACCTTTTTGAAGATCCCAACGCATTCCAAATTTAGTAAGCAATTGAATCTTATCTCTCGGTAATCCTTTAATGGCTTCTCCCACAATTTCTTCGCTTTCACCCTGTCCATATACCGGCGCGGTATCAATAGAAGTAACTCCAATATCATAGGAAGCACGGATCGCGTTTATTGCATCATTACGATCGGTGCCACCCCACATCCAACCGCCGGCGGCCCAGGCACCGAATGTTATGGTTGAAATCTTGAAATTTGAATTGCCGAGTTTTCTAAACTCCATTTACGTATAATTTATAGTCAGTCGATTGTTCTAAGACGCTTAAGGAAAGATATGAAATAAAAAATCCTGATGATTGCCATCAGGATTGTGCCCGAGATCGGAATCGAACCGATACACCATTGCTGGCGGCAGATTTTGAGTCTGCTGCGTCTACCAATTTCGCCACCCGGGCAAAAAAAATTTGAAGCTTGTGAGTTTCAACCAACCTGCCTGCCGGTAGGCAGGTTTCGCCACCCGGGCCTCAAATTCGGGACTGCAATATTACAGCATCGGACCAAACCCTCCAAAATACGATTGAGTTATTTTGCTTTGAAATAGCTTTTAATTACAGCAACTCTTCTTGGGGAGAATTATCTGGCGGATTGTTTTTAAAAATGCTCTCAGCAGTTTCATAAAGCAAAGGTAGTTACGCCGATATAGAATGTAAAATGTAAATTGCCGCCGCAAAACGGCCATATGATCACACTAGGACTTATACGGGAAGGAAAGGTACCTGCAGATAACCGCGTGGCGCTTACGCCTGCCCAATGCAAATGGGTTTTGAAGAACTCAAATGACATAAAGATTGTGGCGCAGCATTCGGATGTGCGCTGCTTTTCCGATCGGGAATACCTGATGGCGGGTGTAGAAGTGAGTGAGGATGTCAGCCACTGTGATGTATTGCTGGGAATAAAAGAAGTCCCGGTGGACCAGCTGATCCCTGGCAAAACCTATCTCTTCTTTTCACATACAAAAAAGAAGCAACCGCATAATCAGAAATTATTGCAGGCAGTCATTCGGAATAAAATTACGTTGATTGATTACGAATGTCTCGAGCATGAAGATGGTCTCCGCATTATCGGCTTCGGTTTTTTTGCCGGAGTAGTAGGGGCGCATAATGGAATGATGGCTTATGGTAATCGTACCGGTCTGTATAAATTGGATCGTGTTTATAAACAACGCAGTTTCCGGGAACTGATTCATACTTATTTTGGCTTACGCCTTCCCAATGTTAAAATCGCAGTTACCGGATCTGGAAGAGTAGCGCATGGCGTATTAGAAATTATGAACTTGATGGGTATTCATGAAGTGGAGCCCGACGAATACTTGAAAAGAAGATTCTCCTACCCGGTTTACACACAACTCCGTGGCGCCGATTTATATGAAAATTCAACAACTGGAAAATATGATCGGGTAGAATTTCATAATCATCCTGAAAAATATAAATGCCGTTTCCTGCCATATACGGAGCAAACGGATATATTAATGAACGGGGTTTATTGGGACAAAAACGTGCCCCGCCTTTTCGAAAAGCAAGATGTTTCTTCTGATAATTTTATTATTCAAACTATTGCCGATATAACCGACGATTCCGGTGGATCAGTTCCCATCAATCTCGGCGATCAAACTATTGAGAACCCTATTTATGGAGTAGATAAAATTAGTCTGCAAAAAACAGCGCCGTACGAAAAAAAATCTATCGACCTGATGGCTGTTGGCAATCTTCCCAATGAATTACCCCGCGATGCGAGCCGCTATTTTGGGGAGCAATTGATTAAATATGTATTGGAAGATTTGGTGAAAGGAAGTTCAGTGATCATTGATAAGGCTACTATCGTAAAGAATGGGGTGTTGACTAATGAATTTGCGTATTTGAAGGAATATACAGGAGAAAAGTAGTGAGTAGTGAATAGTGAATAGTGAATAGTGAATAGTGAATAGTGAATAGTGAATAGTGAATAGTGAATAGTGAATAGTGAATAGTGAATAGTGAATAGTGAATAGTGAATAGTGAATAGTGAATAGTGAATGAATATTGGGATTGCAATTTAAGTATTATGTCCCGTAGGGACTACCTGTTTGTAGAAAATGAGATAAATGCAAAACATGCCCCGTAGGGGCTACCCTCTATAACTTCAGATAATACTCCTTCAATAGTTCGATAAACTCCACTGAATTCGTTCCATCTTCTTGCTTAATAATCAATTCAAACTCCGGAATAAAATTTTCCTTGCTCCGGTTATAATGCAATATCGCGCGGAAATAATTGTGTTTAGGGGTTTGTTTTACGAATAGCTTCTCGGTGAGGTGAAATCCTTTCTTACCAGCTAGCTTGTCAAAGAATTCCCAACGATGGTAAGGGAGTAATATTCCAAATCCACCATGTGGCTGTAGGTTTTTGTCAATGGCAGTCACCAACTCTTCAAGGCTGAGTTGCTTGCTGTGTTTGGCAATTTGTTCGTCCTCATTATCCGAAATCAGATCGTTTTCGAAGAAAGGTGGATTAGTAATAATGAAGTCATATTTCTCGGGGAAGACATAATTCCGTACATCCCCTGGAAACGCCTTCAATCTTTCTTTCCAGCTATTCTGGCTGATATTTTCTTTAAGTTGTTTAAAAGCAGTGAGATCAATCTCGATACCATGGATCTCCGCATTCGTTTTTTGCGCGAGCATCATCATCAATAATCCTGTTCCGCTTCCAATATCCAATATCAGCGACAGGTTGGGAACTTTAGCCGCAAACCATGCCCCAAGTATACAGGCATCCGTGCATACTTTCATCGCGCATTGATCCTGGTGAATGGTGAATTGTTTGAATTGAAAGTAGGTGTTGGACATGTTGATTGTACTTGTAAGTTTTGACTCCCTGTTTGCTTTGAGAACCAAGAACCAAGATGCCAAAATCCAAAGAAAGAATACAAAAGAAGAAAAAGTGCCAAAGAAAGAATACAAAAAAATGAAATTTCAAAAGGTCTCCGAAAAATAGGTTGCTTTTGAAATTTTTTTATTGGAATTTCTTTGGATCTTGTTTCTTCGGTTCTTGGTTCTTTTCTTCAGTCACCATTCTGCTCTTGCGCTAGCTGTAACAGAAAGCTCACTGAAATCATTAGCCAGATATTTATAATATCCAGTAATGGCAATCATCGCCGCGTTATCAGTGCAGTATTGAAAAGCCGGAATATGAGTTTTCCAATGGTATTTCTTTCCCATTTCATTCAATGAATGGCGCAAACCACTATTAGCGGAAACTCCTCCGGCAATACATATATTCTTAATACCGGTCTCAATAGAAGCTTTCTTCAATTTATTAAGTAAGATGGAAACGATCCGTTGTTGGATGGAAGCGCAGATGTCCGCGAGATTCTCCTGTATGAATAATTCTCTTTCTTTTTCTGTAGCGGCAAATTCTTGTTTATAGATATTGCTTTTACCGGCATTGTTTAAAAAATATAGAATAGAAGTTTTTACACCACTAAAACTGAAATTCAAACCCGGAATCTGTGGTTCAGGAAAAATAAATCGATTGCCATTTCCTAGTTGCGCATATTTATCTATCAATGGTCCGCCGGGGTAGGGGAGTCCCAATAACTTAGCTGATTTATCGAATGCTTCTCCGGCCGCGTCATCTATCGTTTCACCAATTACTTTTAGTTGTACAGGGCTTTCACATAAAACAATCTGGGTATGCCCCCCGCTTACGGTTAAACATAAAAATGGAAATGCGGGTTTGGGATCTTCAATCAGATTGGCCAATACATGCGCTTGCATATGATGCACCGCAATCAACGGTTTGTTCAAAGAAAGGGCGAGTGATTTCGCGAACTGTGCTCCCACCAATAAAGATCCGATCAAGCCGGGGGATTGTGTAAAAGCGATCGCGTCAATTTCATCTTTCGCGCATCCTGCCTCCCGTAAAGCGATTTCTACTACCGGAACAATATTCTGTATATGTGCCCTGCTGGCTAATTCAGGAACTACACCTCCATATTTTTCATGTACCTGTTGGTTAGCGATATAGTTCGATAGTATTTCACCATCTCTGCATATTGAAGCAGCTGTTTCATCGCAGGAAGATTCTATGGCGAGGATGGTAGGCATGGTAAGAAAGCTGTGAGCTGTGAGCTGTTTAATTTTTGGAATGCAAGATAAGGCGCAAAGTCAATCAGGAAAAATGTGTAAATAAATTCGAGATGCAGCTCGAGGCTCGCAGCTCAAAGCTTCTTTACTTGCTACGTATCGCTACCACCGGATCCATACGCGCAGCAATAGATGCTGGAATGATACCGGCCAATACACCAACGATCACGCAAATAGTAATTGCAAGAATTAAAATATTGGGTGAAATAAAAATAGTCATATCCAATAATGCACCAAAGACCAGTGTAATGAGGAATACTCCAATCAATCCTAATAAACCTCCCATAATACAGAGGAAAGATGATTCCAGCAGGAATTCAGTCAGGATCATTCTTTTCTTGGCGCCAATTGCTTTTTTTAATCCTATTTGCGAAGTGCGCTCCCTCACAGTTACAAACATGATATTCGCTACACCGAACATCCCCACTATTAATGAAAGTGCCGCGATGGCCCAACCCCCTTTGTTGATGCCACCAAATAAGTTACTGGCAAATTCACTGAACGCGTCAATATCATTTAATGCGAAATCATTTTCCTGGGTGGGTCTGATTTTTCGGATTGATCGCATAGCTCCTTCCAATTCATCTTTGAGTTGAGCCATGGGAACCGTTTCTTTTCCCTGTACCATTATAACAGGGTTCGCATACTCTTCTCTTACTATTGTTCTTAAGAAATCATAAGGCATAATAATACTATTATCATATTCCCAACCTCCAATTATACTTTTGCCTTGCTTTTTTATAAGTCCAACCACAACTCCCCGTTTACCATTTTTCATATGAACGGTTTGTCCAATAGCCTTCTCCGGTTTGCCAAAGAGATTCTCGGCTACCACATATCCCATCACCAGTGAGTTCGTTGCAAAATCAAAATCACTTTGTTGAAGATATCTGCCCAATTCAATTTCGATCGGTTGTATATTAATAAATTCCTCAGTGATGCCATAATAGTTTACTCCTGAAATAACATTGTCTTCAATTTCAATCGTTGTGCCCTGAACATTAATATTCATCGCGACATTAGCCGCTGCGTTTACTTTCTGTTTCAGCAAAACCATTTCTTTGTGTTTGGGAGTGGGGCGCTTTACATATTTCCACCAGGATTCGTTACCACCACCGGCATATTCCCATTTATCTATATAAACTGTATTGGAGCCAAGGGCTTTGATATCTTTTTGTACGGCATATTCCATACTGTCCACAGTTGCCAATACCCCGATAATGCAAAAAATACCGAAAGCAACACCCGAAAGGGAAAGAAGCGTACGAACTTTGTGCGAACGGAATTCCTGCCAGGTTAAACTAAGGCTGCTGCCCAATATTTCAAATAAACGACGCATGGATCAAATTTAATGATTTGAAGCGGGTTGACGAGTGTATTTATTTTAGAGGCAATAGATTGGGGTGAGTGGGTGGGAGTCGGGAAGTCGGGAAGTCCGGAAGTCCATCGGCCGCCATAAGCTTGCCGACGGCGCTGCGGGAAGTCAGAAAGAATGAGTTTGTATTTTAATTTTCTTCCGGTCTTTCTGACTTTCCGACTTCCAGTCTTCTCTTCTTTGCTTTATTTTGCAACAAATATTTCTGAATGGTCATTATCGAAAACAAGTTATTAAAAGCCCAGATCAATCCACAGGGTGCCGAGTTAAATAGTCTTTTTCATAAGGAGTTTCAACTGGAATATATGTGGAGCGGCGACCCGGCTTTTTGGGGAAAGCACTCCCCTGTTTTGTTCCCGATTGTTGGTACGCTTAAAGAAAATAAATATCAGTATAATGGTGTCACCTATGAAATGAGTCGCCATGGTTTTGCGCGTGACCGTTACTTTGAAATCGAAGAAAAGAAGGAGGATGCAGTTAGTTTTTTATTAAAAAGTGATGAGAACAGCCAATTGATCTATCCTTTCGAATTCGAATTCCGTGTACGATATCAATTGCGAAAAACTCAACTGAATGTTACCTATGAAGTAACTAATACCGGGAAAGAGGAAATGCTTTTTTCCGTTGGAGGCCACCCGGCTTTTGCATTACCTCTTTCTGATAACACTAGCTATGAGGATTATTATCTTGAATTTGAAAAAGTGGAAACAGTGGATCGTTGGCCTATTTCGCCAGATGGGCTTATCGAAAAGCAACCAATTACTCTTCTGGTAAATAGCCAGCAGTTGCCAATATCAAAGGAATTGTTTCAAAAAGACGCATTGGTGATTAAGGGGCTCCATTCAACAGAAGTGGCAATCCGATCCGATAAGACCGATCATGGTTTATGGTTCGATTTTGCAGACTTCCCTTATCTCGGAATATGGGCCGCAAAGAATGCCGATTTTATTTGTATTGAACCCTGGTGCGGTATAGCAGATCCCGTAGACAGCACTCATCAGCTTACGGACAAAGAAGGAATCAATAAATTACCCTCAGGCGAGCTTTTCAGCCGAACCTGGGTAGTTGAACTTTTCTGAAATCAGGCAGCTAAAGATTAACTCCCTCTTTGTGAACCGGTATTGGCTTGTTTACTTACAAAACCAGGAGATGATTTAGGCTTTTGAATATACTTAGATCCGTCTTTGCCGGCTGCATTGTTTTTTTTATTGCCTTTCTTTTTGCCTTTGTTGTTTTGTTGGTTGAGCAACGACATACTTTTGTTTTTTAGAACTGTAAATATACGAATTCAGAAGTTTTGGTCAAAAGGGATAGTGTATCAGTTTCCCACAAAGACACTAAGCCACAAAATCTTTTCTTAGTGAATTTTGTGTCTTTGTGGGATAAAAGGGTTCAATCTGAGTCACTACTTCAAAAGGGAATGTGCAACGTTCTTTTTATTAAAATGGTCAATTAACAAAAGCTATTTATGAAATACGCGATACTCAGTTTGCTTATTTTCTCAGTGGCTTGCATGAAAAATCATTCTTGTATTTCAGAGCCCGACGTTAAAAGTTCAAACGCAAAGGTTTACTATTCTGGGCCTGAGGCGGCAGATGGATGTGGATGGGTCATAGAAATTAATTCCACCTCATATCGTCCTACCACTGAATTGCCTACTGAATTTCAGGTAAACGAGCTTTCGGTTACCGTCAGCTATAAATTGACCAACGATAATTATCCCTGTTTTAAAAGTGCCAACGGAATTAAGCAAATTCAAATTACCTCTATTAAAAAGTAGATCAGTTTTTTACCTCCTTCAATACTATCTTCAACTGCCACCCAAAGAGCACTCCCGGATTTGATGTAAGACCTCCACGCTTAGCATTCCTCAATAATCTAAAACCGCCGAAATGCTGTTTGGGGGCGGATTTTAGGGTAATAATTCCTTGTAATAGACGTTATAAACAGTACTAAAATCCCTTTACCTTGAAAAACAAAATACTTCTGATCTTATTCCTTTTGCCCCTCTATTCAATAGGCCAAAAGGTTGATCTTGATCGATTTACGTTTACATCCCAGTTCCGTACCCTTCCCGCAGTATGGTTAGACAGCAGCTACCGAACCTATAACGTAACGGTAGAAAGCACAAAATTGATGCAGGGCTTTCTTAGCGAATTAACGCCTGAAAAATCAGTGGTTGTGGAAGGATGGCGATGGCTGGCCCAACAAGGACATGTTACTTTCAAAGTAAGGCTCGAGGATATTTTACCGGAGTCATTCAATGTTCGGGAGAGGGTAGAGATTCAAAAAGATAAAACAGGAAGACAGATTGGTACCCGCACCACCTATTACCAGGAAGTTGTTTATACGTTTGCCGCCACCGCGGAAATGAATGATTATAAAGGTGCCAATGTCATGAATTTTAACCTTGCCGATAGATCTTACAAGCAGACGTACAAGAGTCCCGAATTTGCCTTGCGTCCGGTGGCTGAAGCATATTTTATGATGAATGCATTTACAATTACCGGTCAGTTGTATAAGAATTGTGTTAACAAGGCAATCCGTTACTTGTCGTCTCAAGCAACAGATAATTTTGGTTATGGCGAGGCAACAGTATCAGACTTCATGTGGATTCTCGACAGCAAAAAACACCCAGAGTATACGGCGCATCGGAATGCTTTTCTTAAGTTGAAGGATATATTATTCACGATTAGTGCCAGTAAGCCAATAGATGGTGTTCGGGAAGAATTACAACCTGTGATAAAATACTTTGATGGTATAAAAAAGAAATATCCCGGCACCAGTAAGCACGACCGTAAATTACGTTATGCCAGTTATTTCAACCTCGCCGTACTTTATTATTACCTCGATGATCCGCAAGCCATGATGAAAGAAGCCAGCGGACTTGTACTGAATGATTTTGATTCAAAAGACGGAAGGGCTTTCGAAGCATCAGCTGTACGGCTAAAGGAACTTTTTGAACGCACGAAAATGACCACCCGACATTTTCCTGTTGACATCAACACTTTTAAGGGACCATATGAAAATGCTGTTTCTGTAAATAAATAATAAAAACTCTTCGTTGGCCGCCTGATTTCCCGGTGAAATAATCCAGGAATCAGGCGGCCTTCTTATTTTTCTTAGTTACTGGCAACCTGCCAGTGCCATCCTGCGATATTCATAAAACGGGCTGCATCGTACGCCCGGTTTCTATTCACCAATCTAAACTAACTGTTATGAAAAAAGCGATTTTCACCTCACTGGTTTCATTAATCTTTTTAGCAGGATATTCCCAGAATGTAGGAATAGGAACAACGAATCCCCTTGAAAAATTATCGGTTGGTATTACCTCTCAATTCCGCATCGACGCTAACGGCAATATTATCCGTATCAATAATATCCCCTATTCTTTCCCTTCCATTCAAGGCACGGCTAATCAAATATTATTGAATGACGGTAGTGGCAATCTGGTATGGGCAAATGTGCCGGCCCCGGCCGTTTCCAGGCCAGTAGTGCGGATATTCGCGGTTACAAATAATGGAGGCGCATCCTGGTTGATTGATCAGCCGGCAGATTATGCCAGTGGTAACTTTCAGAATCCTGAACTTGTACTTTATCGCGGTTTAACATACCAGTTTGCAGTGAATGCAGCGGGTCATCCTTTCAGAATATCTACAGCAGTTAACGGAGTTGGGTATCCTATAGGTGTTACCAATAATGACGCGATGGTAGGGATTGTTACCTTTACTGTACCCATGGATGCACCTAATACATTAGCATATTATTGTACGATACATACAGTGGCCATGCAGGGTGTGCTTACGATCCGCTAGTTTAACTTGAAGTAGTTCAGGAATAAAATTATCAATTAAATTGCCTGTCGTCTTTATTGCGACAGGCAATTTTGTTGTACGTATCACGTGCAGCGAATAGCGAGAACCGCTTCCCCAAATAATTCATCATAACATAACAATCATTTAATTCCTTTGCAATAACTTGTTCCAAAATGAATACATGAAAAATTTACTTTCACTCGTTTTTTCAGTGCTGGTTTATTCAGCGTTTTCTCAAGCCGATCATAGCCATAGAATGGCGCGCAGCTTGAAGTTCCCAGATATTCCAGGGTACAAAACAATGAAATGCGACTTTCACCAGCATACTGTTTTTTCGGATGGAAGTGTGTGGCCCGATATTCGGGTAAAGGAAGCTTTGATGGATGGGTTGGATGCCATATCACTAACTGAACATCTCGAATACCAACCCCACAAAGCAGACATTCCACATCCTGATCGTAACCGGTCCTTTGATATTGCACTGAAAGAAGCAAAGGATCATGACCTGCTGATTGTAAAAGGATCAGAAATAACCCGTCGGATGCCTCCTGGTCATAATAATGCTATATTTATTTCGGATGCGAATAAATTATTGGTGGATGATTCGGTAGCGGTGTTCCGGGAAGCAAAAAAACAAAACGCGTTTATATTCTGGAATCATCCCAACTGGACCAATCAGCGGAAAGATGGAATGGCAACACTTACCGATATGCACCGGATGCTGATCAAAGAGAAATTGCTGGATGGCATCGAAGTAGTGAACGATAATACCTATTCCGATGAAGCATTGCGTATTGCCCTGGACAACAACCTTACTATAATGGGTACAAGTGATATTCATGGCTTAATAGATTGGGATTTTGGTGTACCTAAAGGAGGACATCGGCCGATTACACTTGTTTTTAGCAAAGAAAAAACTGAGGCATCTATTCAGGAAGCACTGTTCAGTCGACGTACGGTTGTATTTTATAAGAATCTCTTAATTGGGCGGAATGAATTTTTGATACCGTTGATAGAGCAATCAATAAAGATCAAAAGCGCAAAATATACCGGGAATACGCAAGTTTTGTCAGTGGATATAGAAAATTCAACCAACGCGGAGTTTAGCTTGTTAAATAAAACAGTTTACACTTTTCACAATAGCAGTGAGCTGGTAACTGTTAAACCGGGTGAAACGATTAATGTACTGGTAAAGACTAAAGAAAGATTACCAGAAATAACCCTTTTATTTGAGGTGATCAGCGCCATCAACGAACCAGGAAAACATCCGCAGATTACGTTACGCGCTGCGGTGAGCGCCAATTAAATTAAAAAATATGATCAGAGTCGTTATAATACTTATTATTGTTGTTCTTGTACTCGCATTGATGAAATACCTGCTCCGCAATCGAGAAAATTGAATCGAATGTTATTTCGATTGTGTATTCTTTTTGTGTAGATGAAGCTACTTGAAATGAGAGTTTATCCTTTTGGGTTTATAGGGTAGGGGCATAAGTTTAACGAACTGCAATCTTTATTTATTGGCTGTATCCTTTGTCTTACGTATAACCAACTGTAGTTTTTGGCTTACACGCTCACCTCCCTGCGGGGCCCTCCCTCCCCCTCCGCCACCTCCGAGTATTGTATAGTCTTCAATAGAACAGTTGTTTCTAATTTCTCAGAAACACTGTCTATTTACCTTTCAAACAAAATCTGGATGTCTGGCAAAAAGACGGCAGGTGTTACTAGTAATACTCCTGCACTAAAAACTCATATGGATAAATCGATACAAATATATCTGAGAAGTTAGCCGGAACAATGTGAAAAAAACGATATATAAAAAGAAA
Source organism: Chitinophagaceae bacterium (assembly GCA_965279015.1). Classification (GTDB taxonomy): domain Bacteria; phylum Bacteroidota; class Bacteroidia; order Chitinophagales; family Chitinophagaceae; genus Endoryza. The sequence continues at coordinate 4,296,834 of OZ257130.1, read as the reverse complement.
AATCGGGATTTTGCTGATTAAAAAATAGTTGGCAAATAATATGTCAGTTAGCTAGATTCCACAATTCAATTGCTGATATATTTTAAATGTAATTCTCCTTTTGAAGTACAACTTTTAACAATTACTTTATATGCCTTAATAAGCCCCCGCTTTTTTCAGCATTTCAATAATATGGGTATGATTCTTTTTTGTAGCCCAGTTCAAAGGGGTCGACCAAACGGCGCCGGATTTATTTGGATCCACACCATTTTTTAGTAAGAATTCAACCATTTCGGTTTGTCCCCATCTCGCAGCCATGCCCAAGGGCGTTGACTGATACTCTTCGTCAATCGGATTTATAAAAGCTCCGTATTTAAGAAGAAGTTCCGCCTTTTCTATAAAACCTTTTTGAGCCATATCATGTAATAATGTTACGTGATGACAGCTCATCACGTTCGGGTTCATACCTTTCTCCATCATGTAGCTAGCCCCGTCAAATCTTTCAAAATAATAAAACTGCGCCCACTTTAGGATGTCAGGAACTTTTGCCCCGTAGCTCATTAGCAAGTCAATCATCTTTTGATTGTTCTCTTTGGCCGCAAAAACAAGTATCCCCTCTCCCCAAAAATAGGTTTGGTCCAATGCAAATTCAGGGTGTTCTATAAGTATTTGTTCAGTTCTTTTTAAAGACCCTTTGTCAACTGCCTGTTCAAATTCCAGTTGCAGCTCTGTTCTGTTATAAAGAATTTCTCCATTATCGCCTTTGTACTTGCAAAGACTTGGATCTGCCAGGTACTTCTTCAACAATAGCGCTATATCATCAAATTCTCTGTCCTCTGCAATCGTCAGTAATGATTCATTGAAAGGGTAGGTGATATAAGCTGGTGCTAATGCTCCAACGGTAAGCAAAAAATCAACAATTTCCACATGGCCCTCCCTCACAGCAAAGTGAATTGGTGGGGTATAATTATATTGGGCATAAACCAGATCGCGGCATTCCTTTGCAAATCCTTTAACCTTATCCAAATCTCCTTCTTTGCTGGCGATGAGAGTATCCCATACTTTTGTAGTAGTTGAAACTGAATTATTGGACAGCTTCATTGGTAAGCCCAGCCTCATTTCTAGTGGTTGTATCATTTAGCAAGGATTCTCCTTCGATTTAACAGTGTCAGTTAATATTTTATTTATTATTTCAAAATCAATTTTGTCCGGATTGGGATAGCGGATCACTCCCTTACCGTGATTGAGCTCTTTGATCAATTCTTTATTATCAATCATCACCTGGTGAACTAAACAATAAAAACAGATATGATTTTTTTGGCTTGCAAATCCTATTTCAACTCCCTTATCTTTTTTATAGGTTGGTCCTCCATAATCCATGGTTTCTTCATACCCGACTAATATTGATTTGCAAAGATTTCGCAGTTTTACAAGTACTGCTTTCCTTTTTTCCGGGACCTCATTCAGATAGTCCGTTACAGTTTTTGCATCACTGATCATAGTGAGCTTATTTTATTTCCACAATAAATATACTGACATATATCAAATCTATTTTTAAATCCACCTTACAGTCAGATTAAACCTGCTTCTGACCCCTGGATTGACTCACCGGATTATAATAGTTAGTAGTCTTGTCAACTGTTTGATTTTTTTTGAACCATTAATTATAAATAAAATATATTGCAAGAAATAAAAGGAAATGGAAGGCTCTGTAATTACACAGATTGATCCCTCAATTATATGCATCATTCTATTTGTTTTGATGTTGTTTGCAATTGCCCTGGGAAATCGAATGCGTAAGAAGTTCTGGAGTGCGGAAGAAGGAGATACAAAAGGGGGAGTTAATTCTTTGCTCGGCGCATTATTTGGACTTTGGAGTTTTATACTTGCGTTTACATTTGGTCAGTCGGGCAGCCGTTTTGAAAACGTTCGATCCATTATTGTTGATGAGGCCAATAGTTTAAGAACTACTATTATTAGAGCAGATTTATTTCCGGATAGCATTCGAAATGCTTACCGTACAGATTTACGGAAATATCTGGAAGAACGAATCGCATATTATGAATATGCGGGGAATTATGACAAATTTAAAAAGAACAGGGAAGCTCTATCAGGTACTGCAAAAGCGTTATGGGCCACCACTGTGTCTTGTTCAAAAAGAAACGATTTGAGCGTTCCTGCTGCTGCTATGGCTTTAAATTTAACTTCCTTATTCGACCTGGGCATCAAGAGGGAAGCAATGTTAAATGCGGGGATACCGAACCCGATTTCGTATTTGTTGATAATACTTGCTTTGGCCATAAGTTTTGTTGGTGGTTTCACCACGCCAGCTATAAAAAGAAAGGAATGGTTGGTTATAGGCGTATTTGCTTTATTTGCGACCATAGTACTTTATTTAACAATCGACCTGGCGAGGCCGATGCAAGGTTTAATTAAACCAGATACCGGACAAACAACCATTGTTAATTTGCGTGCACTTTTTTAATTGGATTGATTACGAACACGTATGTCATTTCAAATAGCTTTCCAGATTTTTTTTGAAATAAGCTGCACTGTCCGTAATACTCTGCATTGGATCTTTGGCAAAATTGCCTCCCTGTTCTATATAATAATATTGTAACCCCGCACGCGATGCTTCGGGAAGAATAACAGTGAAGTCAATAGAACCATTACCCAATTCTGAATAATCACGGGTTTTCTTGTCCATATCTTTTATATGCCACATAACGAATCGACCAGGCTGCTTTTTGAACAATTCGGAAGGACTCCGTTTAGATGAATGCATGACCCAATATAGATCCATCTGCAATTTTACCAGGATTGGATCCGTTTCACGCATGATGATATTATAGCCGTTTTCGCCTCCATAATCTGTAAACTCAAAATCATGATTGTGATAGGCGAAACCCAAACCTGCTTTGTTCACTCGTTCACCAATGGTATTCAATTTACCAGCAAGAACCCGGAAATTTTCAAGGTTTCGGAAAGCAGGATCCAACCAGGGCCAGGTAATATAGCGTTGGCCCAATGCATGCGCGCCTTCAATACACTGGTCCGTATAACGCATCAATTCTTCCGTTGGCTTATGAAAATACTTTGTAAAATCATAATGCCCGCTGGTGGTTATCATTTTGTTCTCCGCCAGCAGTTCTTTAAACGCAGCTGCTTTTAATCCATAGTAGGTGCCTTTTGCCGGGTCGTAGCCATAGGTTTCAGAATCTTCATAACCAATAGCGGCAATTTTTTTTATCGAACCAACCAAATCATTCGCCAGCGGTCCACGCACCGTGAAGAGCTGAATTCCCATCTTATATTTCGCTGGCGCTATTTTGTTTAAACCAGAAAAAGCAAGCAGTGGTGCAGACAGAAGTGAAGATGATTGAACTAAGAAATTTCTTCGGTCTATAAATTTATTTTTTGTCATGGCAGCAATCTTTAATTCGTGTAATTTATTTCAATTAATCAGCCTCGCAAAATAAATGGGTGGAAGTTACTTTGAATGAAGTAAATGCTAATTGGCTCTTAATGTTACGACCATATTGTATTCCGTACTGCAGTTGTTTGAAAGTTGTAGTCGGTCTGTTTCGAAATCAATTACTAATTTGCCTTTGTCACAGGTTCGCTAAGGGATTTATTTAGCATTGAAACGGTAGCTGCAAATAAAGTGCTGTCCTGCACTGTTGTTAATTCTCCGATATAATCCCCGTGCACTCCAGGTAAAATGACAAGATGCGAGTTAGGTAAAAGGCGATACATTTTAACGGCATTGTTCAGGGTGTACAGCCCAAATCTGGCTTACAAGTGCAGTTCTGTTTAAATAGATTATGAAAATTAGATTTTGGAATCATGCAAAACCAACAACGGTAAATGGGTATGCGAAGCCATATCTCTGGTATAATGTTTTTGAATTAAATGGCCGGAATCCCGGGCGATCATCGCTATCAACCCGGCATCTTCATTTTTTTCTTTAAGATAAAAATCAATTCCGCTAATCACATTACTGCTGAAGATAGTAACGGCTTCTCCTTCAATCTCAGGTTCGAAAAGTGAAAGAAGAAAGTTGCGTTCCAGTTTTTTCAAGTCGGGGAGATGGGTGTCTTTTGGCCTCACACTTAACACTCTTATTTTAGGTTCGATAAGTAACAAGGCGATTTCCTTTAAAATGTTGACGTCGTCCCCGTTTTCCAATAAAATAAGGTCAGTAGCAAACACAATCCGGTTTTTCCCTTTTTTGAGAAAATTTTCAAACCGCGCCACTTCCGGAATTACAAGTACCGGCAATTTGGTATTGGCGATCACGTTCACAGTATTGCTTCCAATTAATATTTTTTTCAAACCACTTGCTCCTTTCGTACCCATTACAATCAGGTCGGGTTGATGAACGGCTATTAATTTTTTGAAGGTGGCGATGAAATCACCATGGGCAAAAGTGGTTTCGCAGTTTAAATCAGAACCGAAGGAATTTTTAAAATCCGACTCTATAGAGTTCAACGTATTCTTTATTTCCTCCTCGTCGTCATCTTTGTTAAGTATATTCAGTATAACGAGCCGGGATTTGGCTCTCTTAGACAGCTCTGCTGCAAAGGAAAGAGCATTCGTAGATGCATCAGAGAAATCAATGAGAGTAAGAATTGTTTTCATATAAATTAGTGTGTTTAGATGAGTGAATGAAACTTATTCGGCCGTTAATAATTTATAATGTTTGGATAAAAGAAGACGTTTAACTATTTCGCTGCCCCGGTAATTATTTTCTCTAAAACTTTTATATCTACATCTTCCAATTTATTAATATAAAGACAGCCTATGCCGGTCTTGTGTTTGCCTAACTTAAGTAATGCATCAGCGTGTCGCTGTAGATCAATCAAATGCAAGGATAGATTCCCTTTGCGAGGGGAAAATCCAATTTTGAACCAATCTACTTCTCTTCCTGTTGCCGGACTTTTGTATCTCACATCGCCAAACCCAATCATTGAACTACCCCACATTTTTGGCTTTTCCTTCATTGCCTTTTCCATCAATTTAAGTATGGTATGACTGTCTTTTCGTTTTTGTTCATCAGTAATACCTTTAATAAAATCTTCTACACTTTGAGGGGTTGGCTTTGTTTTAATTACAGCTAATTTTCCCATATGGAATGTTTTTGAAATTGTTTTTTAAAGGAACAAAATAGTAATGATTCAAATGCGGCCCTTCGTCAAGCTCAGGGTTTAGTTAAACCAAACCGCATAGCCTTTCCTCCTCAAATCTAAAGCAAGTTTCTTTTCCATTGCTAACGCTTCCGGCCGGGTCATCGCTTTTAGATTTATAGGGTCGTACAAACTCGGCCTCAAGTAAGATCCATATTTCTGAACAATTTTAGCGGATAAATTGTGTCCTTTCTTGTTTATATATCCGGTTTTATGTTGCTTGAATCGTTCTGCCGGAGTTTTACTTGTCATGCCAACGTACAAGCACTGAAGCACACCATTAAATTGAGGATTGGCATTCCGGAATCGGGTATTTTCTGTGAATACTTTTTTTGAAAGTTCTATAACGTAGACGTAGTACCTCATGCTTTAAAAAAATTTTCCACTCGGTAATGTGAAGCCGGTTCCAAGGGCCTTTATTTTATACTCAAGTTAAATAAAAAGCTAATTGGTATAACTCTCGGTAACATCAGCATATAGTCTGAACCCGCCTGCCTGCTCGCCTTGCGCCACCGCTGAAGCTTAGGCGGCACGCGGTCGCATAGTTTCAGCGGAGCAAGGCCGGCAGGTTGGTTCAAACAACAAGCCCATTTTTTTTCTACCTTGCATCTCTAAACTATTCAACATGGACTTCCAACTCATCACTGGCAGACCAGACACACCGGATCTTCTGGTTTTTACGACCAGCTTCACCCACAACAACATTTTTTACAAAGCTGCACTTGCCGAAACTATTAACTGGTCAGGGCATGTTAATGGAACTTATGATGTGCTTCTTCAATCAGGAAAGGGTACACAACGCCTTACACTTGTTAAAGAAGGAAATCATTGGAGAGCGGGAGATGAAATTGAGCAGATTGGAGTCATTCAGCAAGGGGTTGTTGATTTGCTTGGAACAGTCATTAACCAGATTCGTCATTAAAAAGATTTAGTCGAAGCGTCGTTGAAATTGTTGATTCCAGGTCATTGCAAATGCTTCGTTGCATTCGCAATGACGGGGCCAATGTGTTTATATTATTTACTGAATCCTTTATAGTTATCGTGAAAATTGTCGGACCAACGTACGCCAGTACTCGCTCATAACTCGCAGCTCACAGCTCGTAGCTTTTCCTACCTCAATATCACCGTTTATCATTTTGCCTGTTTTTTCTACTATTAATTCTTATTTTTAACTCTCCACTTCAATCTTCAAAAGCAACCATCCGGTGTTGCGTCTATTTTGTTTCAGTCATAAATTCATTAAACGGAATTAATGTTCTTTAAAGAGAAAGAACATGGGCCAAAACATAATTGGATTGACTATAATCATGACCAAACTCTTAACAACGCACATGAATAACACTGTTATTAAAACTACCGGGCTTAATTACCGGTATTCAAAAAATGTCCAAACCCTGTTCGATATCAATCTGCAGGTGGAGCAGGGAACCATTTACGGGTTTCTCGGACCGAACGGCTCCGGCAAAACAACCACGTTGAGTTTATTGCTTGGGTTGTTAAATAATCAACACGGGAAGATTGAAATATTTGGAAAAAATATTGCCGAGCATCGGATTGATGTTCTCCGGAGAATAGGATCACTGATTGAAGTTCCTTCTCTGTATGGCCACCTTACAGCAATAGAGAATCTGGAAGTGTACAGACCGGTATATGGTGCTACTCGGGAACGAATCAAAGAAGTGTTGAAAATCGTGGGACTGGAAGACACTGGTAAAAAGACAGCAAAGAAATTCTCGCTTGGGATGAAACAACGTTTATCCATTGCCCTTGCGCTATTACCGAATCCTGAATTGCTGATCCTGGATGAACCATCGAATGGATTAGATCCAAATGGCATCATCGAGTTGCGCCAACTGATCAGGAACCTGAATAAGCAATATGGAATGACGATTCTTATATCGAGTCATATTCTGGCAGAAGTAGAAAAGACGGTGAGCCATGTGGGTATTATTTACAAAGGGAAAATGTTGTTCCAGGGTTCATTAGCGGAACTGCATTCGTTCCAACAGAAAGACGCAAAACTGATCATCAAGACATCTGATAACGAAGCTGCCTATATATTGCTTCGGGAGTATCATCCGGAAAGGATCGGAGAAACACTCTCGCTTTCATTTGCTGATATGAACGAAGTAGCAGTAATCAATAGAAGGCTTACAAAAAATGATTTAGACGTTTACCTGCTGAATCCAAAAGAAAATGACCTGGAAAAGCTATTTATCAACCTCACAACCGAACCCGCATGAACCTATTGATATCTCTTCGTTCCGAAACGTTGAAACTGAAAAGAACGCTTTCGGTCTATCTCTGTCTGTCTGCAGCAGCTTTTGCTGCTTTGATGTCGTTCCTGGAATATTTCGATTTAGGTCCTACACCGAAGAAGGGGTTACCATGGATCGCTCATTTTATGAAAGGAAATGAACCGATCGGTTTTGCGCTTCTTCCCTTTTACGTGATACTGATTTGTTCGTTACTACTGCAAATCGAATACAGGGATAAAACCTGGAAGCAGGTGCTGAGTTCACCTCAAAAAATGATTAATGTATTCTTTGCAAAATTCATTACCCTGCAGTTTATGATTCTTGCTTTTCTACTCGTGTACAATTTGTTCCTGGTAATAACTGCGGTCAGTGCTGAGCTAATGCATCCTGATTTGTACGACGGGAAAGTGGACATCATCGGAATCATAACAAAGAACGCACAGACCTATATCCTGATCCTGGGCGTGAGCGCCATACAATTCTGGCTCTCCCTTCGATTTAAGAATTTTATAGCGCCTCTGGCAATTGGCATGGCACTTTGGTTCCTTGCACCGCTGATGGGATTTATGTTCAAGGTTAGTTTCGTTGAGCAGTATCCCTATGCCTTTACGATGTTAGTTGAGTTTACTAAATATGAAGCGAGCGCGCCGACTTACATGTGGTATTCGATTATAACTACTGCGTTGTTTTTGAGTGTTGCTTTGGTTGAGTTCCGGATCAGGAAGGTAAGATTGTCGTAACAGGTCTTTTGTTAGGTAGGGCTAATTTTTCTTTTGATTGTATGGAATATAATTTTCCCAATACCAGGGAGTGTACGTATCATCAATGGTGATTTCCCGTAACTCCTTAAAGATGCTTTCTGCATTATCACTATTGCTCATTATGATAATGCCTGTTCCTTGCGTAGGAAAAATAATTGAGTAATGCTGGAAACCATCTCAGTGTCCTGCTTGAATTAACTCTTCCCTGTTTATAATTACATAGTATGTATTATGCATATAGCAACTTGGAATTGTATTAAATTTTATTTCTGCTTCGCCTCGATCAGTTCGGGCTTACCCATCGCACGCAACTCCAACTTTATATCAGCACCATTTTCTCCCGAATATCGCCCGTCAAATACAATACTATTGCTACCCGATTTCAGCAACGGAATGGGTCTATTCAGTTCCATCGTTTTCTGTAACTGCCATTGCTTGTTATACAACTTCACCGTTTTGCCATCGCAATGAATAATCTGGTTACGCCCCAGGCTGATGGATAACAACAAAGCATCCTGCTGGTTGATGGCGATACTGATCTGATCGAATGTCACATCGGGATCGGTCTCTTTGCCGGGTTGCATGGCAATGATAAAACTGGCTGGCTGCTCAGTCGCGGGATTTTCAAACTTAAAGCTTGAGTATACCGGTTCTCCAGGCTGCTTCAATTGCTGAGTATGCTTGAAGTATGCGTTATAAACTGGAGTGAGCGTATAGCTGTTTGCATCAGTCTTCTCCAAATGAAATTCATTTTTCAAACCGCGCAAACGGCTTTTATGTTCTTCAGAAAATACTCCATCCATGCGGGCTTTCTCCCATAGGTTTATCAATGCCAGCATCTCATTCTTCTTACCATGTTTGCGCAAAGTTTCGAGACTGGTTGATAAACCAAATCCGGCATCGTAGCCCGCACCCAGTGCCAGCATCCATTCTATATCTTCCGGAGTGGTTTCGGCACGCAGACTAAACCAACCCAGCATAGAAGGCATCAGGTTTCGACGATAAAATTGTTGGTTCTTTAATCGCAGTTGCAATTGACTTTCGCGAAAACCGGCATACCAGGGTTCTCCCCAATTCATACGGGTATAAATATGCCAGAAATAGTGGCCGGGATTACTGGCATCGTTGATCACTTTGCCTTTCAATTCAGGCTTGAGGTTGTCGAACCATGTTTTAGTAAACAATTGTTTCCCGTAATCACCCATGCCCTCGCTCCAGCAACCTTCCAAACCATCAAATGATATCTGCATCAATCCGGTTTCGTTGAAAAGTCGTGCAATGGTTTTGGCCATTTCCTGATCCAACTCATGATTCCCCAAAAAAACTTGATAGGGATGATCTATCAGTTTGCCAATACTATCGTTCGCGAAATGACTGCTAGCGGTTGTTCCAAATGAACCCCGTTGGCAATCGAGCAATTTCCATGGCGCTGCTGCACTCACCGACCCATAGCGAATGATCTCGTTGGCTATAACTACAGCTTTGAGTGTATTGTTTTGAAATTGGTTGAAGAACGAAGGGTCATTGATAGCAATTTCCTTTGCATTGGCATCAACAGCTGCTGACAGTGTTGAATAGCCTACTCTCGCCAATCGTTTATCTGGAATTGGTGTAACATATGGATCACTGGTGGTGATAAAATTCGAAAGGGTATGCACTCCCAGACGAATATTTTGGTTCGCGGCCTTGTCCACACATGTCTTCATACTTGCCCAGTTATTGGGAAAGCTTTTACTGCGTAGTCGAAAATGTCCCCAGGTTTCAAAAGGATCACCGTGATACAAATATCCGAGGCCAGCTTGCTTTGTTATGTCAAGCAATTCCTGCAAATTGTTTTCATCAAAATCCATGATCAGGTAAGAAGCCGTTGCATGGCGAGCTTGTTTACCCCAAACACCATCCAGCATGGGATGTGGAAGATTTTCTTGTAATTCGATATTGGAAATGGTGGATAATGATTCAGCATTAGCTACACCGAATATAGCCAATGAAGTTCCCAGCACGCCACCATCTTTTGTATATGCTGGTGAAAGATAACGGGGATGACTCCAGTTGTCGATAATGCGATCTTTATTACGGTTACGGCAGTATGCCTGTAAAAGACTTCCATAAGGCATCGGCTTCGCCACATCACCCCGGAACAATTGCTTATCCTGATCTTCCTTCAACACATCCACTTTATTGCCTTCAGTAAATACGTCGTAAGCGGGTTGAATATCGCTATCCACCGCGGGGTTACCACCAAGTGTTTTAATATTCAATGCCTGGATGCCAATGGCAAAATCCTTATCGCGCACTACGCCCACCACTTCTCCAATAGTATCTGCAATACTTGTGGGAAAGGGTCCCCATTGCACCCATTCCACTTCTTTAGCTACATTCAGTTGCTGTAACGTGAAGCTGATATATCCCGACTGCTGTTTCACTTTCACCGTAGCGGTTGCATTGGATGCAGGATACACAAGCACCAATTCTGAACGCTGCTTTTTCCATTCAATGGATGATGGCGATAATTCCTGTCCATTCAGTTTTATCCGGAGCAAAAAGGATTGCTCACTTGCCGGCAAATAATTTTTATTGGTGGCAATACGGGTCAACTCTGATAATTGACCTGATTTCGTAAGGCTGATCCTGAATTGTTTGGTTTCAAAACTCACCTGTGCTTCAACTCCCGCCGTTGCAGCGAGTGCAATTATCAGCCAGCACAGGCTGTATATGGCTTTAATTCTTTTCATCCTGGAATTAATCGTTTATGAATTAAATGTGATAGCGTAAATGTAGTGCAAATGCAGGAATGGGCACTTCTAAACCCGTTTGCGGAAATCAAGTTAAATGTAGCATCAAATAGGTTCAAGTCGCTTTACAGAATAAATCCCAAATCGAAGTGGTCTAACACTCTCGGTTCCTTCATTATAAAGATTAATAGCCGCTTCTGCTTGTCGCACGGTGGTAATATGCTTTTTTATTTTTCTGCGTAACTTTTTTGACGCATTGGCTAATAAGTCCTTTCGGTCATTTACATAGTATATAAATTCCTCGATGGTGGTATAAGCATATGACATTTGACTTAGGTAGATGCTGTCCACTGTTACATTTGAATTTAAAAGTAGCTTCAGATCGTTGTTATCGAGTACTATACTATCATATTCATGCTTAGAAATTAAACCTTCTTTTATCAAGAGTGGAAGTAGTTTTTCTGCTGTATTGCTTGTTTTGAGTAAATAACCTTTAAGTTCATTTAGTGTCAAGCTTATTGTATCGATTACCTGCTGGGAGTGTGTCGGTTGAACAATGCTGAATAAGAAAAGCGATAACAGTAATAGTTTCTGGCTGAAATTATGCATGTTAAAAAATTATACCCTTGGGTTGGGCTTTGCGTTAGCGGGCAGTAATATCAGCATTTTTGATTTCGGGATCTTTCGACATCCTGATTCCATAGCCCAGACAATGAAGCCCATTTTTATGAGTATAATATTCAGTATACTTAATTTGGTTAGATGACAAATCAATATTTTCCCAATTCACTACCAGGTCACTATTATTTCTAAATTTTGAAATGGTAAATTCAATAGCGTTTTTCTTAGTTTCTATAAAATGCCATTGTAATTTATAATCTATATTATTACCCTGATGATAAACTCCCGTTCCTTCACAATTAAAAATAATATAATCATTGTCAAATTTCGCATTACTCTCTGCATAGTTATCTCGTTGGTAGTAATAGCGTTCATTGTCATACAAAAAGCGAATTTCTTGCATTTCCCATTTTCGGTCTAATAGTGGGGAATTCTCGTTAGTCTTTCTGGTTTTCGGGAATGCTGATTCCTTAGTCGCAGGTAATCCTACGAAATATGTTAATAGACTTAGCAGGAGGAGTTTCATGTAATTTTTTTGACATGATTAAAATAGGATAGAAATATAACAGTCACACTTTTTTGGATGTTAATTATTATCAAAAGATGCAACTTAGGGAGTAATTGCATAAACGCAATTAACGGTAGGTCCTTTCGTAAAGCCGAAGTTTGTTCCCGCCCGAATGCTGAGCTAGTTTAGGGATACAAATGTTGATCAATTGCCTTTCGAAATCTCTTGCGATTGGTCTCGATCTATGTCAACCCGATATTGCGGTGCATATTTTCCCCAATTGCATTCGCTCCCTTTTTCGTAACTTATCAGGCAATCAACAAACTTTCCCATGGCTGCATATACACTTAACATCAATAACCGGGATTATAAGATAGAATCTGATCCTGCCATGCCACTACTTTGGGCAATACGTGATTTTGCCGGACTAACCGGTACCAAATTCAGTTGCGGTATTGCACAATGCGGAGCATGCACCGTACATATCGACGGTAATCCGGTGCCTTCATGTACAATGCCGGTATCAGCCGCCGCCAATAAGAAGATTACAACCATTGAAGGCATATCATCTGCTAATGATCACCCTGTTCAAAAAGCATGGATCCAGGAACAAGTACCTCAATGCGGCTATTGCCAGAGCGGACAAATAATGGCAGCCGTGGCCTTGCTGGATCGGGTACCCAATCCATCCGACAGTGATATCGATAGAGCAATGCAGGGAATACTTTGCCGTTGCGGGACTTATCCCCGGATAAGAAAGGCAATAAAGACAGCGGCCAGGTTAAAGTAGAATTGATATTATATAAGCTAACGTAATTGCAACATAAATCTTAGATGTTATGGAAAGCGCAAATAAAATACATCGCAGAAAATTTATTCAACTCGCTGGAATAGCTGCGGGTTCAGTACTTGCTATTGGCTTCCTGCCAACCGTCGGTAACAAACAGAGGCTAGTAAATCTCGTTAAGCCAAATGAGGCGCTTCCTGGATTGAACCAATATATCTTCATTGATACTTCAGGAAAAATCACTTTATACAACCATCGGCCAGAAATGGGACAGGGTACCTTCCAGGCAATCCCAATGATCCTCGCCGAAGAGCTGGAAGTTGATATTAATAAGGTGGAGATTTTACAATCTGCGGCCGACCGTTCGAAATACGGTGATCAAATGGTGGTAGGTAGCCGAAGCATTCAGGGCCAGTTTGCAGCAATGAGAAAAATGGGTGCCACAGCCAGGGAAATGCTCATTACGGCGGCGGCAATTAAATGGAATGTTCCAAAGCAGGAATGTTTTGCTAAAGATGCAAAAGTTATTCATCGTCCCTCTGGTAAATCCTTTGGTTATGGCGAACTGGTGGAAGAAGCCTGCAAACTCCCCGTACCGCAAAATCCTACACTAAAGGATCCAAAAGATTTCACCATCATAGGTCATTCCTTTCCACGGAGAGACATACCTGAAAAAACCAATGGCACGGCAAAATTCGGGATTGATTTTTCTGTTCCGGGTATGTTATATGCTTCTATTGAAAGATCACAGGTATTCCTGGGAAAAATTGCAAGCTACGACGATACAAAAGCCAGGGCAGTACCAGGAGTCAAGCATATTTTCAAAACGAAGCGCAATGTAATGGGTTTTGACCGAGAGGGCGTGGCTGTATTGGCTGATTCATACTGGGCAGCTGTGCAGGGTAGAAATTTATTACAGATTAAATGGGATAATGCTGATCTGGAATCATGGTCAACACAAAAAATAAAAGAGAATTATAAAAAAGCGGCGGTAGAGGAAGGTGTCATATTTAATGAAAAAGGAAACTTCAGTGAGTCTTATAACAAATCCCTTATTAAAGTTGAAGCGGCTTATGAAACGCCATACCAGTCGCATGCACCCATGGAACCGATGAACGCATTGGTGCATGTACAAAAAGATAAATGTGAATTCTGGGGTTCAACGCAAAACCCTAATGGTGTGCGGTCGCAAATTGCGAAGCAAACTGGTTTACCTGAAGAAAAGGTAATGGTGAATTATACTTATATGGGTGGAGGATTTGGACGCCGTAGTATGACGGATGTTTCCGAAGAAGCCACCGATCTTTCTATCCAGTCGGGCGCACCTGTCAAGGTTATATGGACAAGGGAAGATGATATTTCGCAGGGTCCGTTCCGTGCATGTTCATTGAATGTATGCAAAGGAGTGATAGATGAAAATGGTAATGCAGTTGCGCTGGAGCATAAAGTTATTTGCCAGGATATACGTAATCAGGGCAACGGTGGTGATGGCAAGGCTTCACCCGCCATGGCCGGTGGTATAAACCGGGAATACGAGATTCCGAATTTGGCTGTTCGCGGTGTTTTGCAGAAATTTTACGTACCAATCACCTACTGGCGTTCCGTATATCATTCTACGAATTGTTTTGCCCATGAATGTTTTATAGATGAAATGGCATTCGCAGCCAAGAAAGACCCTATTGATTTTCGCCTCGCTATGCTAAAAAATCACCCGCGATACACGAAGATTTTAAAAATGATTGCTGAGAAGACTAGCTGGTATGCGCCGCGCAAAAAAGATACTGGAAAGGGCGTTTCTATTTTAGAAAGATCTGGGGCTTTTACTGCACTGGTTATTGATGTAGCCAGGGTTAAAGGTAAAGTAAGAATTGATAAGATTACCTGTGTGATTGACTGCGGTACCTATATTAACCCGGATACCGTAAAGGCGCAATGTGAAGGTTCTGTCATTATGGGATTAACGGCTACTTACAAGAGTTCAATCACGATAACCAATGGTAAAGCAACGGAACAAAACTTTAACCGATACAGCCTGCTGAAGATTAATGAAACTCCGGAAATTGACGTGGTAGTTGTGCAAAGTACTGATCCTCCTGAAGGTGCCGGTGAATCAGGACTGGCAAATGTTGCACCGGCTTTGGCAAATGCAATATTTAATTTAACGGGAAAGCGGATCAGGAGTTTGCCGTTTAGGATGGAAGATATTTAACTACAACATAATCTATGACAGGCATGAGAAAAACCTTCTTACTGTTCTTATTGCATCTTGCTGGATTTGTGGTTTTATATGGTCAGAATAATACTGTAAGTGACAAACTGCAAAAAACGATCACCGCTTTAATTGATCAATATTCACTCGCAAGGGAGAATAGAGATACGGTTTTATTAAAATCCATTTTAACCTCTAATGTTGATCAGTTGGTCTCCACGGGCGAGTGGAGGGTAGGAATAAGAGCCGCGGTGGATGGCATGATGAGAAGTTCTGCTAACAACCCCGGAACAAGAACACTTCATGTTGAAAAAATCCAGGCAATTACTCCTTCATCTGCCATTGTGGATTGCCGGTACGAAATAAAAAATGCGGATGGTACAACACGAAAAATGTGGAGCACATTTATCGTGGTTGCTGAAAAGGATATATGGAAGATCATGTCAATAAGAAATATGCTACCAGCTCAGAATAACTAGGATGTTTTTGTTGTTACAGGTAGGAAGCCTCGCAGCGCAGTTGGTGTAGGGTGCCGCTTACATTTTTTCCAACAATAATTGGTATTCGCAGCAATCTTTGTCTTCTTACGCTCGTAAAATCTTTTCCATTTTCTTTCCTTTTGCCAATTCATCAACCAACTTATCCATATAGCGAATCTTCTGCATGAGTTTGTCTTCGATTTCTTCGACACGGTAACCACAAATTACACCGGTGATTTTTGAAACATTTGGATTAAGTTGTGGTGCTTGGGCGAAAAAGGTTTCCAAATCAATTTTCTTATCGATTTGCTTTTGCAATGTTTGCTTATTATATCCTGTTAGCCAAAAAATAACTGTATCCAGCTCTTCTTTTGTGTGTCCTTTCCTCTCCACTTTCTGAATATATAGCTTATAGATGCTTGCAAAGGAGTAGGCAAATACTCTGGCGTAATCCATTTTATTTGTTATTTTTTATCAAAGGTAATTACTTGTAGTCAGTCATAAGATAGTTCTGTCGCGAAAGAGGTGCCGGCAATTGCAGGACTTTACATTGGCGGTTATAGCTGCTGTCCCGCCCCACTACAGAAGCCCGTTGATTTAATTTACGCCTACGGTAAGAAAAATGCACGGTGGGTTTAAATAGCTAAAGCTTACCTCAATAGAAATCACGGTTCTAGGGTATATTGTGAGCATCAAATAAATTCAACCTGAGGCTCTAAGATTCTTTCCTTAACTTAAGGTATATACAGTATCTCCTGACTGCTCCTTAATTTTATCAATATGCCTGGCCAACTAACAGCGCTGATTGTAGATGATGAAATTCACAACCGGATTGTGTTGGAGCAAATGCTGCAGAAGCATACACCGATAATCAATTCAATTTACCAGGCCGACACCGTGGATCAGGCAATCCAACTGATCAATGAATATCATCCGCTGATCGTTTTATTGGATATACAAATGAATGGAGAAACGGGATTTGATCTGCTTCAGCAAATGGACAATTTTAATTTTGAAGTTATATTTATTACGGCTCATGACAATTATGCCATTAAAGCCTTTCGCTTTAATGCAGTTGACTATTTATTAAAGCCTGTTGTAGTTAACGAATTAAAAGAAGCTATTGAAAAAGCCGTAAAGAAGCTTTCGAATCATTCTGCCAACTACCGGGATAATATCAACCGTTTATCACAGCAGATGCATAATAATAAGGGATTAACTGATAGTATTACTATTGCAACAACAGAAGGTTTTCTTGTTTTACCGATCCGGGATATTGTCTATTGCCAGGCCAGCAATAATTATACGATCATCTACCTCGCTGACGACAAAAAGATTACTTCCAGCCAAACCCTTGGTTTCTATGAGGAGCTTTTATCAGATAGTAATTTTTTTAGGACGCATCGATCCTATCTGATAAATATTGGTCATGTAAGTTCTTATAAAAAAGGGGAAGGTGGTTATATCACTATGACCAACGGAGAAGAAATAGAACTGGCCCGCAATCATAAAGCCGATTTTTTACATCTATTCAAAGGACAATAAAATAAACGTTCGCTTTTGCGCTATTTAAAATATTCATATTTCTATTTGTTACTTCTTGTCCTGTTTACCTGGCAACATAAATGTTCTGCACAATCCGGAAACTATTCTGTAAAAAAATATACCATAGAAGATGGGTTGCCTAATTTAGCTACACTTAGTTTTTTCCAGGATAGTCGCGGGTTTCTATGGATTGGAACAGGGAGTGGACTGTGCCGTTTTGACGGAAAAAATTTTGTGAGTTATGGTATGAGGCATGGATTAAACAACAGATCAATTAATGAGGTGATAGAAGATAAACAGGGGCGTTTGTGGGTTGGTACAAAAAATAGAATATTCAGATTCCTAAACCATCGGTTTAGCGAATATCCCTTAAACGATTCAGCAAAATTTGATTTATATAAAATAGTGGAGTTAAAAAGTGGTGACTTGTGGATCTTAACTACCGCAGGAACTTACCATCTAGAAAAAGATCACTGGGAAAAAAGGCCATTGGTGAAGGGGTTTGAGAATCAGATTTGCAAGGAAATGATCGAAACAGATAAGGGCAGTTATTACAATTATAGGACGTCTATTATTTTTAAGGATAATAATGGAAATATTACCCATCTATGGGATCATGAAGAGGTTAGCCGAGGAATGTATTTTTATCTCATGCAACACTTTAATGATACTTTATATATTTCAACATATGATGGTATTTACCAGGCAGTAGGCAAAAATACCTTCAAAAAACTTTTTGAGAATCGTTTAAGGGAAAAAGGCTGGCGTTTATTTTTTATTGATTCCAAAAGCCGCTTTTGGGTAAGCGAAATTGACCATGCGGGTGTTTTAATAGCTGAACCTGGTAATTACAAGCATTTTTCCGATTCTATTCCTCTAACCATAACTGGCGCGCCGGTATGTTTTGAAGATAAAGATCACAATATCTGGCTGATCACAATCGAAGGTTTATTAAAAGTGCAGGAGCAAAATACAAATGAGTTTAGTTTTGCAAAAAACACTTTAGTCACTGAGATCAGGAATATTACTGAAACGCCCGATAAAAATATTCTTGCCTTTTCGAGGGAAAATGGGATCCTGCAATTTAACAACGGGAATTTTGTAAAGGCCCCGGTACAATTTTATCACAACAATAAATATGCACGAAATGATTTCCTGGATTCTTATACAACGGATGACAGGAACCGGCAATGGTGGGCCACCCGTGAAAATCGACTTTTTTGTTTTGACAATGGAAAACTCATTGATTATTCCAGTCCCAAAATCCGGGTCACGGATTATCTTGCCTGGATAAGCTACAACGCCGTAACAAAAAAACTTTTCGCGAGTCAGGATACACTAAAAACAATAAAAGATCTTAAGATAGAAATATTTCAGCCAACCAATAATAAAGAACCAGCTTTACTCACTTCCTTTGTTCATTGTTTCAAAAATGGAAAAACAATTTCCACATCTATTTCAACAGGTATCATGCTTATAGACGAAAACGAGCGTTTATTTGACATCAACCAACAACTTGGATTTGGCAAAAGCATAATTTCTGTTCGCTTTTATGAAACCCCTTCAGGTGATTTCTGGATGTTTGGAAACATCGACGGTATCAAGCATTTTCGCTGGGACAAGGATGGTTTCCCGGAGAATGATCTGCAAATTTCAACGGATGATGGACTTCCTAATGATATGGTACTGGATATGTGCATGGATAAACAGAACCGTATATGGGTTAGTACCATGGCGGGTCCTGCTGTTATTGAGTTGGATACTACCACAAAAAGAATTGAAGTGTCCACCTTGACGGATCATATGAATTTATTAACTGAATACCCGGCAACTTCTATTTTTTGCGCCAGTGACGGTTTTGTCTGGCTAGCTTCCTATAATTGTATCTACCGGTTCGACCCGCGCAAAGTCAACTTTAATTCATCAACCCCGGAAATTAGTATTGAGGTTATACAACTGAATCAAAGAATTACCAATTGGAAAAATTATACGGATTCTTTCTATGGTTACTGGCAAATGCCGGTAAAACCTGTTCTAAAATACAATGAAAATACGCTGCAGATCAATTTCACGGGTATTTCATTTACTTCTTCCGCGGAGTTTCTTTATTCCTACCGCTTGGATGGCCTTGATACTAGTTGGAGCATTCCCAGTACCAGCAATTTTGTATTGTTTGCTAAACTATTGCCCGGGAAATATAAGTTTGATGTGAAATGCAAAACAAAAAACAGTAAATGGAGTGAACCAGCCTCATTTTATTTTACCATCAAGCCTCCCTTCTGGGATACTTGGTGGTTCCGTTTACTGATCATTGCAATAGCTGCTTCCCTAATCATTGTTTTTTTCAGAAACAGGGTTAAGAAAATAGAACAGAAGGCATTAATCAATCATCAATTGATAGAATTGGAAATGACGGCACTGAAGGCCCAAATGAACCCGCATTTTATTTACAATGCACTCAACAGTATCCAGGCATTGGTGATCGAAGGCAAGAAAGACGAATCCGTTTATTATATCGGTACTTTTTCCAGGCTGCTGCGCCAGGTATTGGAGAATTCAGAAAGAAACGTGATAACACTGCAAAAAGAATTACAGACACTTGAGCACTATATCACCCTTGATGCATTGCGTTTAAATATGCAGCCAAAATACAGTTTGCATATTGATAAAGACTTACAAACAGATTCTGAAAAGATCCCTCCTCTCATCTTGCAGCCATTTGTTGAAAACGCATTGTGGCATGGTCTCAGTAAAAAAGAAGGGGAGAAGAAAATGGATATTACAATAAGCGTTGATAAGGATTGGCTCGTTTGTACTATACAGGACAATGGTATTGGCAGGGCAAGCGCCGCCATATTGAAAACTGAAAATAGCGTTCAGCATCAATCAAAAGCCATAGCCATCACCACTAAGCGATTGACAGATTTTAACGAAGATAAAAATCGGACTCCCATACTTATTGAAGATTTGATTGCCGAAGATGGCACTCCTGAAGGGACAAGAGTAATTTTATACATAAAAAGAAAAAGCTGATTCAAAGCTTGCCTCAACCATTCAGACATCTCACAGTCACTTTGCCCCCGCCTGCTAAAAGCTGAAAAAGGCAGTTCTGCCATATAATATATTTACTACAGGAATACGAGTCCTTACGCACAGAATACTTTCAACTTATAGAGCCCACCCCAACATTTTCAATGTTTGATTCATTTATGGGCAGGTTGTTTAAATTTTTGTCCAAATAATAATTGGCGCAAATGCGCAATTAGTATCGATAGTAACTATATACTTTTTAGATCCAGTCAGCCGAAAGGCGGGCATTAAAACTTAAATTATGAGAAGGCAAAATCAATTCGCGGTTTTACTGTTTGCAGCTTTATCTGTATTCGGTCTTTCTTGTCAGAAAGAAATTAAAGAATCACCCGATCCGGAAGAAATTGCTTCAGGAAAAAATGGGCATGGTCATTTGAAACAAACCAAAAACTATTCATCAGAAGTGGCTTTTAAATGGATAGATATGCATTTGCGTCTTTACCGTACCAATGCTACACCAATTGGCGGCTTGCCTCCCCAGCGATATTTTGGATATAGCGCTATTGCATTGTATGAATCGGTGTTGCCGGGTATGCCAGCTTATAAAAGTTTATCGGGCCAATTAACTGATATGCCTGCGATGCCAGAAACGCAGCACGGACGCGCTTATCATTGGCCCACTTGCGGAAATGCTGCATTGGCGGCAATGATCCGAAATTTTCTCCCCAATACTTCGGCTGCCAACAAAGCATCCATAGATTCATTAGAGAGCGCATTAAACGCCGCTTATCAAGCTGAGGTTAATAGTGAAGTGTTTCAACGATCCGTGGATTTTGGTAAAGCAGTAGCACTGCTTGTTTTCAACTGGTCAACAACTGATGGAGCTAGTAATGCGAATGCGCCATATACACCACCCGTTGGTCCCGGGCTTTGGGCGCCTACACCTCCCGCATTTGCAGCGCCTTTTGGTCCTTATTGGGGAAACAACCGTCTGGTAGTTGCCGGTAGCTTGAATGGGTCGGCTCCTCAAGCCCCACCAACTTATTCAACCGATCCTTCTTCAGATTACTATAAAATGGTAAAAGAAGTATATGATATTTCCCAGGCGCTGACACCGGAACAAACAGCCACTGGGTTATACTATCGTGATAATCCCGGTTACGGTGGGGGACATTATCTTGCAATTCTTAGACAAGTTTTGGAGCAAGAACAACCACAACTGGATTTTACTGCCATGGCCTTTGCTAAAGTAAGCATTGCACTTATTGATGCGGGTATTGGTTGCTGGAAATCGAAATACCAATATAACCAGGAACGTCCGATTAGATATATAAGAGAAGTTTTAGGATATCCATTATGGAATCCATTATTTGGCACACCAGCCTTCCCGGATTTCCCATCGGGTCATTCCACCATTGCTGGCGCTTTTGAAGAGATAAGCAGTGGTTTATTCGGAAATAATTATCATTTTACCAATCATAGTTACGATTACCTCGGTATGGCACCCCGGTCTTTTAATTCTTTTCGCGGATTGACCGAGGATATTGGTAATTCCCGGGTATATGCCGGTATTCATTACCGCATTTCTTGTGAGAGAGGCGCACAATTGGGAAGAAAAATTGCGCGGAATATTGAGCGAAGAGTGAAATTTTTAAAGGATCGAGACCATCATGGACATAAAGGCAACAATTACCATTAAAAGTAAACAACTGAAGTTCGGCCTTCTCTCAGGAGGCCCTACTTCAGGATTTAAATGGCGATTAAGGGTATTAGCTTCCGGGTTAAATTTTATTAAAAGATTCAAATGGCATTTGTAATCGGTATTCTTGCGGTTTGTGCTATTGCCATTATTGCAATGAGTTGGAATGATATCAGCTTATTATTCCGGAGGAAAAAAAAATAAAGCAATTGCTGTAGAGCAAAAGCCTGTGAAGTTTCTGATACTCTATGAACAATAGAGCGCTTATAAACCTCACAGGTTTTTTATGAGCCGGAGCTACTCAATAGAATTGTTATCGTACAAGAGTCCCGTCGACGGTGGGAAGTAAAGTTTAATAGTAATTCTTCAGCCAGGTTACACCATATTCTTCGGCCTTACATAAGTGCGCCATTTCTCAATTACCTTAAGCATGTCTTCGGGTAATTCACTCTCAAATAATACCGGCTTGCGGGTTCGGGGATGCGTGAAGCCGATTGTTTTAGCATGCAATGCATGGCGGGCACAAATAGCAAAACAATTATCAACAAACTGTTTGTATTTGGTGAACACGGTTCCCTTTACAATTCTATCTCCGCCATAAACTTCATCGTTGAAGAGGGGATGACCGATATGTTTCATATGTACGCGTATCTGGTGCGTACGACCCGTTTCGAGTGTACATTGCACCAGCGTTACATATCCAAATCGTTCCAAAACTTTATAGTGAGTGATCGCCTCCTTCCCATGTTCCCCATCGGGATAGGCATCAAAAATTTTGCGGAAACGCTGGTGACGACCCACATGCGCTACAATAGTACCACTATCTTCCGCTACATCACCCCAAACCAACGCGATATACTGACGTTGTATCGTATGGTCGAAAAATTCTTTAGCAAGACTACTTACCGCTTTAGGCGTTTTTGCAAGCACCATTAGTCCACTGGTGTTTTTATCAATACGATGTACCAATCCAAAACGAGGTAAGGTCTCTGCTGTAATATCTTTATTTTGTTGCTGTAAATACCAGGCAACCCCATTTACCAAAGTTTTATCAGGATTACCACTGGCAGGATGCACCACCAGTCCAACCGGCTTATTAATGATGAGAATATCGTCGTCTTCAAATACAATGTTCAGTGGCATCTGCTGTGGTACGATCTCTTCTCCGTGTACCTCTTTATCAGAATACACCACTAATTCCTCTCCCGGCTTTATTTTATGATTGGCTGGAACCTGTTTTCCATTGATGAGTACTCGTCCGGCTTCAATGGCCTGTTGAATCTTATTACGGGAGGCGCCTTCAATGCGGGCAACAAGGAATTTATCTATACGCATGGGCTCTTGTCCCTTATCGATGGTAAGATTCATGCGCTCGTATAACTCTTCCGAACCTTCTTCAGAATCAATCTCCGGCACTGGTTTTTGAGAAGCCATGGGTGGTGAAATTTTGGTAAAGATAGTGGTTGAGGGGGAGTCGGTAGTCGGTAGTCAAGAGTCGGGCTTGCCCCCCGCAGCTTTAGCGAAGGGGGGAGTCGGGAGTTTCCGACATCCGATTCCAATCAACTAAATTTGCATCAGCAATGAACAAACAGCTAATCATATTCGAGGACCTCGGAAAAATGGATTATCAAAGCGCCTGGGCTTACCAGGAATCGCTGCTTCAGGAAAATGTGCAGCGGAAAAGAGCGGTTAGCGATTGGCTATTAGCCGTTAGCACCAATGGAGAGCTAAAAAATAAAGAGACTAGTGAGCTCGCAAAAACGATAAACGATAAACCAAAAACGACAAACTTTCTTCTATTTGTTGAACATCCTCCCGTATATACATTAGGCAAAAGCGGTAAAGAAGAACATGTGCTTATCAAAGAATCCGAACGGATAGAAAAAAATATTGAATACGTAAAAACCAATCGGGGAGGCGATATAACTTTTCATGGTCCCGAACAATTGGTGGGTTATCCGATATTGGATCTTGAAAATTTTTATACTGATATCGGCAGGTATCTTCGGAACCTCGAAGAAGTTATTATGTTAACGATGGCGGAATATGGGTTGAAGGGAGAACGCTCTTCTGGTGAAACGGGTGTATGGCTGGAGCCTGGTATCAAAGGTCGCGAACGAAAGATCTGTGCCATCGGTGTTCGATGCAGCCGTTGGATCACTATGCATGGATTCGCGTTTAATGTCAATACTGATCTTTCTTATTTCGATTATATTGTTCCCTGTGGTATCCGAGACAAACAAGTGACTTCGCTGGAAAAGGAATTGGGACAAAAGATATCCATGGAAGAAGTAAAAGAAAAAGTAAAATTCAATTTCGAAAAAGTTTTTGAAGCTATGCTGGAAGAAAAAATTGATTCTTTGAAAGAGTAAGATAAAAGCTCTGTGCCTCCGTGCCTCTGCGGTTCAAATTTTTACCGCAGAGGCACGGAGGCACAGAGGAATAGTTATCTTTTATACTGCAACATCCATTCATACACATTCTTTCCATCTTCTTTTGTTGCGGGATTCAATGCGCGCCCCCAAACATTATGATCAAAACTTCCGGGGTAGAGTGTGTATTTAGGTACAACAAGAGGGTTATAGCTTTTCACCTTATTGATAAATTCTTCCGTCTGAAAACGGGGAATAGTAGGGTCGAATTCGTTATGAAATGCCCAGATCGGTAACCTGGATTGCGCAATCCCTTTACACTTGTTTGGAAAATTACCGGGTAACCCCGATGCAGTTGTTCCTGCCATTGGTGAAATAGCGGCATATAGATAGGGGTAACTCGCTGCCGCTTCAGTGGTAATAATTCCACCCACACTTAAGCCTGCAAGGTAAATTCGGGAAGCATCCACACGGTACTTTGCTTTTAATGTATCTATGAGTTTCTTTACATCTTCGCCATTAGGAGTTTCCCAATACTGCGGACATATATATATAAAAGAGAAATTTTTTCCGTCGACTACAAAATTGGGAGGAAGAGTTCTTAATTCAAGCAATCTACCGAGTCCATCTTGTCCAACGGTAAACAATTGTCCATCGCCATCGCCACGTTGACCAAGGCCATGCAGAAATACCAGCAACGGATAACGTTGATTACTTTCCGAATAACGCGCGGGTAGTCCCTCGTAATAACCTCTGAATGGAGCTTTTAGTGATTTCTTTTTAAGGGTTAGTACAACCGGTTCTGTTTCGATGATTTGAGGTTCAGGAGGAACAACATCAGGAGCCTTGTCTTTTTTACAAGCCGTCACTAATAGCAGAAAGGAGAGAAGAATAAGTAAATTACGTACCATAGCCATTGATTTAGGATGACATACTAATTACTACGATAATGAGGAGTAAAAGGATGGTTATTTCTTTCTAAACAATGAAACTTCTTTTCAATGGTACACAACCAACAACAGACAGAAGATATCAGGGGAGCCTTATTAAAATTACTTAACTATAACTATAAAAAAAAACGGTTATCCTAGTAATTTTACGAATAGGGTCCAGAAAAGCGTTTATTCATGCCCCCCTTCACTAAAGCTACGGGGCACAAGTCCGACCAGTCAAATTTAAGAAGGTTTAATCAACTTATATGCTAAGCTAGGGGGGCAAGCTCCACTCCCGACTCCGAACTCCCGACTACTCTCAGAAGTCTTTCGGTATAAAGAATTTATTCTTCTCCTTCAGTTTCCCGTCTTCATACAATTCGAATCGGAACCAGCCCGAGCGGAGGAAATTGGCCTTATCCAGGATTAGCGGGCTTTCTTTAACCTTATTTATTTCAAAAATGGGGTTGTTCTTTTCATCGAAAAACTTAACGGCATAATGTTTGACGCTGGCATCGGGAAGGGAGATTGATACATTACCTTCTTTTACTGTATAAACATAGATGGAAGGTTTAAATACCTCCTTGGGTACAAATGGTTTTACAACAATCGTATCGATGCTCCGGAACACCATAGTATCCTTTGTTTTGTACACAATTGAGTCCCGAAATGCTTTAAAGTTTTTTTCAGAGATCACCGCTACAATCGTATCCCTTCGCTTGACGGTAAAGAAACGTTCCGGCTCAATTTTCTCAACAACCTTTACGGTATCTACCGGTTTTGGCTCATTCAGGCGTTCCCGTATTTTATCGGCTTCCTTCTTGTTCAGCGTGTCTGAGATGATCACTCTTTTGGCTCCATTGCCATTGGCTTCAGTAGGTTTAACCACCGGCTTGACCGCTGATTTGGCGGTATCCCAAAAAGGTCGCTTCGAGGGGCTAAATACATATTTGCCACTATCCAGAACAATGAAAATGCGGTAAAACATGAACCAGGTAGGGGCTTTCGTATCCACAAAACCATTTTGCAGGTTGGTTGGATCCGGTACAGTGAGTATGGTTTTGAAGTTTTTTGTGCTGTCGTAGGAACGCTGAATGCTGATCTGCGAAATACTGGGATAGGCATTGGTCCAGCTGACCAATATACGATTATTGCCTTTGGTGGTAACGGTGAATTTTGGCAGGGTATCTTGCGCGGACAATTGGCCCAAACACATGAAGATCAGAACAAAGAATGCCGCTACTTTTGCCATGAACCTAATAACGAAAAGGGTAAATAACTATTTTAAAAGTGGACAAAGATAGTGTCTGAACGGTTATAATTATCCTTAACCACAGATTTCACAGATTGTTACAGATTAACACTGATTAAGGCTTTTACTATTTTATGAAATCCCCGGCCTGAAGGCCGGAGCAAATAATACAGCCTGATTTTCGAAGAGATTCTATAATTTTTTACTTCTCGCATAAAACATCTTACCATTACTTAGTGATCCAATCACTTGCCCCAGGCTTTAGCCTGGGGAATAAAAATTATATCACATAAATCAGAGTTCAGACAAAATCCAGGCTACCCACTGGAAGTGACCTGTTGCCCTGCAACCCTCCGCTATGTATCATTAATAGTTTACTGCTAGTCGGAAAATAACCTTGTTCTACTAATTGGTAGACGGCCTTAATTAATTTACCGGTATATACAAAGTCAGTAGGAATTAGATGTTGTTGATAAAACTCATTCATAAACCGGATTAACGATTCATTTTTCTGAGCATACCCTCCTTCGTGATGATTATACAAAATGGTATACCGATCATTGGTAGTATTTTTTTTGAGAAAAGAAAGCAAGTCGTTATGCTGATGATCGGCTATTTTCAAAACAGGAATTCCAATTATGTGTTGATTGGGACGCGATGAGTTTATTATACCTGTCAGCATGGTGCCGGTACCCACCGCGCAAATAATATGTGAATGATCTGAAGCAGGAACTAATGAATGTATCTCAGTCGCGCCTTTGATTCCCCATTCGCTTTGTCCTCCTTCATTTATCCAATAATAATTATTGAAACGTTGAGATAAATTATCCTGTAGTTCAGTTTTGTTCTTATAAGCTTCCCGACTTACAAATATCAATTGCATTCCGTACTGCCGTAATTGCAATAGAGTGGGGGAATAGTCAGCAGGTTCTTCCCCTCTTACAATTGCCACTGAGTCCAAGCCTTCGAGTGCAGCGGCGCAGGCCGTTGCCAGCAGGTGATTAGAAAATGCGCCACCGAAACTTATTAATCCGGTTTTGCCCAATCGTTTTGCTTCCTGCAGGTGATATTTCAGCTTGAACCATTTGTTGCCGGAAATAATTGGATGAATCAGATCAATACGTAAAACTTCGGCATGTAATCCTTTTTTGTCCAGTAAAGGATCCTGCAGCGATTGAGTAATTGCTCTGGTTAAATCAACGCTTTCCAATAAACCGGCGGGTATCATTTTTTGCAAAGGCTTTATTGATTATTTTCGTGCCTGAATTTTAAAATTACAATAATGCAACCAACTCTTTTGATACTGGCAGCAGGTATGGCCTCCCGATACGGAAGTATGAAACAAATGGAAGGATTTGGCCCGGCTGGTGAAACCATCATGGATTATTCAATCTACGATGCAATACGGGCGGGTTTCAAAAAAGTGGTATTTATAATAAGAAAAGATTTCGCTGCTAATTTCAAAGAGGCGTTTGAGCCTCGACTCAAAGGGAGAATAGAAATCGGATATGTTTACCAGGAATTAACAGCATTCACGGAAGGATTCACCATTCCGGCAGAACGTTCCAAGCCCTGGGGCACTGCGCATGCCGTTCTTTGTGCGAAAGAATCTATACATGAACCTTTCGCGGTAATCAATGCGGATGATTTTTATGGGAGAGATGCATTTGAAAAAGCCTATCAATTCCTGACGAAAGAAACAAATGATAAATTATATTCCATTATCGGGTACGACCTGATGAAAACGCTTTCGGATAATGGCACTGTTAACCGGGGTGTTTGCCAGGTTGATGCGAAAGGAAATCTTAGTTCCATTGCAGAAAGATTGAATATAGCGTATACAGATGGCAAGGTAATTTGCAACGACGACCAGCAACCTCATGAACTTCCATTGAATACTTCGGTTTCCATGAATTTCTGGTGCTTTCATCCTTCGATATTTCCTTACTCACAACAATTATTCACGGAATTTCTTTCTGAGCATATTGAAAAACCTAAATCGGAATTCTTTATTCCGATTGTGGCGGACCAGTTCATCCGCGATGGAGGTGCTATTCGGGTAATACCCACATCGGCTCAATGGTTTGGTGTAACGTATAAAGAAGACGCGCCGGCAGTGAGAAGTAGCTTACAAAAACTTGTTGCAGAAGGAGAATATCCAGTAGAACTATGGAAATAAAGAACCTCTTAGAAAAGAACCAAGAAACCAAGAACCAAAGATCCAAAGAAATTCCAAATAAAAAATCTCAAAGGCTCCCGTTTTACAGGAGCCTTTGAGATTTTTTATTTGTATTCTTTCTTTGATCCTTGGATTTCTTTTGCCTTTATTCTTTGGATCTTGGCTTCTTGGTTCTTCTGTACTCTTAGTAGCTCTTCACCATAAACACACAATCCTCAATCTTCTTAATCTGCTGAGTTCTCTCAAGGTTCTTTAATGAACTGGTAAGAGGAAGTTTAACATGTTTAGCCGAAGTATCTTCTTTCTTTACTTCTTCCAACGCGCTAAATATATTTTTAGAAGTAACGGCGAATACTACGCCATCCGCTTCGTTAAGACGGGTATTGATGATACCAATCACTTCTCCGTTTTTATTGAAAACGGGTCCACCGGAGTTACCTGGATTTGCAGGTACACCAATCTGGCAGGTCATTGTATCACCCTTAAAACCTGTTTTAGCACTCATATAACCTTCATTATATACAATCTCATTACGGGGATAACCGAGTGTGAACAATTGCTCACCTAATTCAGCTCCTGTTTTACGGATTGAATAGGGAAGTGGTCCTACAGATTTGTAGTCTTCATCTTCGATCTTGATAATTGCAAGATCCGATTGTGTATTGATATGTATAACTTTTGCACGGAACTCCTGGCCCTTACTGTTCAATACAATGATAGAAGTGGCTTTGCTTACCACATGCGCATTGGTAATTAAATATCCTTTACCATCAATCAAAAATCCGGTACCACCCGTTTTGGGAGTAGTGTTTTCAGGTGCCTTGGAAATTTTTATCTTTTCATCAACTTTAGTATATATCTCTTTTTTGCTGTTATTCACCTCTCTTCTCAAATCATTGCTAAGTTGTTGAAGCTTCGCATCACTTTGTTTACTCGTATATAACGAAACAGAAGTAGCGATCAGAAAAGTAGTCACTCCCGCGATGGTAGCCGCAACCGCCATTACGCGTTTGTATTTCCTCCAAAGCTCTCTTACGATTGCTTTAGGTGCTTCTTCTTTGATGTCACCACTATCCAGTAAATGATTGTGCACATCGTGCAGGGCGGTTTTATAATTCTTCCAGTCACCGAAATTGCCTAATTGGTTATAGAACATAGTTTGTTCCACCACCAGCTGGTCCACTTCTGGATTGGTTTTGCGCAACTCTTCGAAGAAAGTCTTTTCCTCCTGGGACATTTCGCCCCGGATATATCTTTCCACCGCTTCGAGTACTTGAATTTCTTCCATCACCTTTTGATTTTATATTCAGTAAAGAAAAGTTTCTTTAGTCGCATCAGGCATTTGTACTTCTGGTTCTTTGCATTGTCTGCATTGGTATAACCAAAATTGCCTGCTATTTCGGTCATGTTCTTCTTTTGAAGATAATAGGCTTCCAGCAAACTTTTACAGGGTTCCCCTAAACTCATCATTGCCTTTTCCATCATTTGCAATTCCCCGCTTCGTTGGTCATGATGCTCCAGATCATCTTCTACCGGAATTGTTTCCTCCAGGTTATTCAATTCCGGAATAAACTTCTGCTGCTGTTGGAGCCTTTTCAGCCACAATCTCCTGCAAACCGAGTACAAATAAGTCTTAAGCTGGCTGGTTAGTTCAAAGGACCCGGATTTAGCCTTTTCGTAGAGGACGATCATAGCTTCCTGAAAAATATCCCGGGCATCATCGGATGTGCCGTTGTTGTTGATAATCAGTGACTGAACCATGCCATAATGCTGCTTATAGATGGTTTCTATCGCCTGCCGGTCGTTCTGAGCCAATCCTTCTATTAACGCTATTTCGTTGGTAGTACTTTTCACACTGGTAACCATTTATTAATACATTTTCCGGCTTAAAGTAACCCAAGGGTAGTAAAATTGCACTTGGAATAAGCAAGAGGGGGCAAATTTCGAGGAAAAAAAAATATTTTAAGATTTTTTCAGGTTACCGGGTTACTTTCTTGATGTTTTAGAATTAACACCAAATCAATTGTTAACAAAACAAAACATCGGTAAAATGAAAAAGCTCTTATTGGTTTTAGCAATCGGCGCATTCGTAGCTTGTAATAACAACGCAGAAGGAACAGAAGTTAAAGCTGACTCTCCTGCTGTTGCTCCTGCTCCTGCACCAGATACAACTGCAACTCCAGTTGATACAACTGCAAAACCAGTTGATACATCAGCAGTTAAAAAGTAAGTATTTTCATATGGCAAGCAATCGTTAGAGGCCGTCCTGATCTCAGGAGGGCTTTTTTCGGATGACTGACATAGAATAGCATTTAACCCCCGGTTTGGGGGTTTTTTGTTTTTAGGAGGTTTGTAGTTTATCGTTTATAGTTTTTCGTTCTTCAGGCGTATCAGTCAGGAGTTATTGCAACCCGCATTTAATCAAGAATATTCGAATCGCGACAACGATAAACCAAAAACGATAAACGAGAAACTGCTATTTACTCGCCTTAATCTTATCCAGCGCAGATACTATATACTCTTTTGACAGCCAAATCTTCCCCAACATTACGCCTTCAATTTTTTGCGAATTACGAATATTGGTAAGAGGATTATCGTTCAGTAATACAAGATCCGACACATTGCCTTTTTTGATCGTCCCCATATCAACCCGTTTCATAAAGCGTGCAACATTCACTGTTCCGGTTCTCAATGCTTCGTACGGTGTGAGACCCGCATCAACCAGGTAAGCCAATTCGTGATGGGTTGAAAAACCCGGAACATTGAAAACCTGTGGCGCATCACATCCCAATAATAAACCAACCCCATTCTTGTTACATTCATAAATTAGTTTTCTACGTAGTTGAATGAATGCGTTAACTGAATTGGCATTATAACGCGCATCACTTACTAAAGTCTTCTTACTATTGGTCCAATTGGTAATGGTGGTTTTGTTCATATAAACCATTTCCGGTTCTTTGGCAAGGGCATCGGCATCTCTCATCGGCGACATCCATCTTTCGGCAAGTGCCTGTGTGGGCACTACCCATATCGAATGATCTTTCAAGCCTTTCACTAACGCGGGTATTTTTTTTTCATCAGCTTTTGATCCTATATACAATCCGAATAAACCCGTTTCGGTTTCTTTCATATTCTCAATACCAGGCACCAGGCTTTCTACAAAACCATCCATATGATCAATAGTAGCATATCCGGCATCAATGGCCCTCCATACACCCACATCAAAGGATACATGGCCCGCGAAAGGCAAATTTACTTCCCTTGCATTGGTAACAATCGCTGCGAAATTTTCTTTGGTAAGACCAGGATGTAATTTCATGAAGTCGTAACCCGCTTGTTTCTGGCTTCTTACTGAATCGAAAGCTGCTTGGGGGGTTTTAACTGTATTGCCATTCAGAGATGGACCTGAAGTAATGAATCGGGGTCCCAATATTTCACCACTGTTTATTTTACTGCGTAGTTCCAGGTGTCGGGGATGGCCCAACATCCCTCGTATTGTAGTTATGCCATTCACTGCGAAAAGTTGCACTACTTCTTTCATTGGTTCAATATCATTTACCGGAGGCACATGGGCATGCATTTCAGCAAGTCCGGGTATCAGGTATTTTCCAATACCATCTATAACAAGTGCATCACTCGCGTATTTAACAGATCCTGTTTTTCCTATTGCGGTAATGATTCCATTTTTTACAACCACATCCTGTTTTTCGATTACTCTTTCCTTGTCCATCGGTATCACATTCACCGAACGAAAAACAATTTCACGTTGAGCTGAATTAAAAGGTTCCTGTGCTCGTGATATGCAAAAAAAAAGTGATAGGAAGATAAATATGAAGTATCTCATACAAAAAGCTTTATTTAAAGTTATAGCTTTTGTCTTTAACAAGTTTCACACAAAGTGAACAACGGAAACCAAGTGCACAAAGAAATTGAGGATGATCTTTGTGTCTTTGTATTCTTAGTAGCCGTTGTGTGAAACAAGTGCTTTAAGGATACCGGCAACAACCTTATCAATCGGAAGTGTTACGGAATCTACAGAAAAATCTTCCCAATTAATAAAACGAAAAGTTTCCGTTTCTCCAGTCATATGATAAATTTCCATTTGTTTCTCATCAAAATCAAATGGAACGGAACGCAGCGGAGCCTTTATGGGTTCAAGTGCTTTGGCGAAATAGTAAATGGAAATGATCTGGTGCTCAGGATTAAAGGCGCTCATCTGGAAAAAATCAGTGGTATATATATGATCTCCGATCTCCACATTCAATCCCATTTCTTCCATGAATTCCCTTTTCAAACAATCCCTGGTTCCTTCTCCGAATTCCAATCCTCCCCCGGGGAACTTGGTATAATGATTCCCGCGTATATACTCATCACTTACCAAAACTTGTTTACGGTCATTAATGAGTATTCCGTAAACGCGCAGATTGAAAAAATGCATGTCAGAATATTTTTTTTCTAAAGAAGGACCAACCGATCACTACGGATATGGCGAAAGATAGGAGTGCGACTATATAAAATGCATAGGGTGAATGTTCGAAACCACTGGGTACATTCATGCCGAATATACTGGCTACTAACACCGGAAAAGTTAGTACAATAGTAATTACTGATAACCGACGCAATACTTCATTCTGATTATTAGCGATTATGCTGGCAAATGCGTCCAGGGTACTGCTGAGGATATTGGTATAAATATTGGCCATTTCAAGAGCCTGTGAATTGTCTACAATCAGGTCGCCCAGGAATTCTTTCTCTTCTTCATTCAATCCAAGAAAATTGGTACGGTCGAGTTTCATCAACAGCATTTCATTACTGCGCAGTGCCGTTACAAAATACACCAGGCTTTTCTGGATGCGCATCATTTGAAACAATTGTTCATTTTTGCTGGATGCATAAAGTTTTTGTTCCAACACATTACGACGCACATTTATTTCTTTCAAAAACTCCATATAGGTTTGAATGATCTTTTCAAAGATCTTCAGCACCATCATCTTTCGGTTATCAGGATGACGGTTCTGGAAGGTATTCAGGAATTTTTTTATAGCGCCGTTCTCGAACGAATTAACCGTTACAATCTGGTTATGAGTTAAAATGATGCAGATAGGAATAGTGATGTAATAGGCATCACTTTCATTGAAGGAGTTATTTTCAGTAGGGGTTTTGATCACTACCAGTTTCACATTGTCTTCTTCCTCAAAGCGGCTCCTTTCGTCGATGTCCAGTGAATCGGTTAAAAAATCCAGCGGGATATCGAGACCGTTGGATACTTCTGTAAATTCTTCCAGTTTAAGGGGTGGCAATACATTTACCCACGCCCCGCTATCGGGCTTGTCGATCTCTACTGTTTGGTGATTGATATTCTTGAAATACTTTATCATCGGCCGCGCAAAGATAGGAGGACAGCCGCAGTGTGGAAATTTTTTCGGGTTTGTAGTTTGTGGTTTTTAGTTTATGGTTTATGGTTTATCGTTCTTTAGGTGCTACACGGTGAGTAAATACAAACTGAATTTAGTCGGGGATTTAGAATTTCGGCAACGAAAAACGATAAACTCAAAAACGATAAACCTTTTCCAAAAAAATCACGGCTACCCCTGTTTAGAAAGATAGCCGTGCGGGTCTGATATTATTAAATCGTTATAAATATTTCCTTGCTACATCAAACGCAAAGATCACTTCATCCAGCATCAATCTAGATTGAGCGGCAGTTGCGCAAAGTCGCAAACGGTCGCCACCCGGAGGTACCGCGGGAAAAATGACAGGATTGGCCAGAAAGCCCAATTCATAGAGTTTGGCGGAAAGCAGCAAGGTTTTT
This sequence comes from Chitinophagaceae bacterium, assembly GCA_965279015.1. Classification (GTDB taxonomy): domain Bacteria; phylum Bacteroidota; class Bacteroidia; order Chitinophagales; family Chitinophagaceae; genus Endoryza. Next base: position 4,262,490 of record OZ257130.1, on the reverse strand, counting down.
TCCTTATCACCAACTATTACCGGAATTATGGGTGATTGTGTATGTCCCGTATTATAACCAAGTCGCTTGAAATTCTTTTTCAGGTATTCGGTATTCTCAAATACTTTGGCGATACGCTCGGGTCCTTCCAACTCTATCATTTCAAATGCTGCCAGGCAAGCAGCGGTATTCGCCGGCGACATGGCACAGGAAAATACAAATGGTGATGCAGCGTGCTGCATAAAAATAACCGCCTGTTTGGAAGTGGCAATAAATCCTCCACCTACTGGAACAGACTTCGACATTGCGCTGGTATAAATTTCTATTTCATCAGGAGAAATGCCAAAATGCTCATCAACTCCTCTGCCAGTTGCTCCCAAAACACCCAATGAATGGCTTTCGTCGAGGATGATATAGGCACCGTATTTTTTCTTGAGTGCTAAAATTTCCGGAAGGGGACAAATATCACCTTCCATCGAGTAAATGCCTTCTACAATTATAAAAGTCTTTTTTGCTGAGGATTTTTTTTGAAGCAACTGTTCGAGATGTCCCATATCATTATGACGACATTTGTCGAACTCCAGCTGTGCCATGCTCAATGCATCGATCAGGCTACGGTGTACAAACTCGTCGGCAATTACACGATCCGTTTTTTGAATGAGCGTAGTAATAGCCGCCAGGTTGGCCATGTATCCCGATGAAAAAGTGATGGCTGCTTCTTTGCCTTTGAAAGTGGCAATCTTATGTTCCAGTTGCCGATGCAATTGATTGGTGCCTGCCAGCATTCGGGCACCACCAGTACCGGTACCGTATTTTTTTACAGCATTGATGGTTGCATTTTCAATATAAGGATGACCGAGAAAACCAAGATAATCATACGAAGAGAGCATGTACATATCTCTACCATTCGCAAAAACAGCGGGACCGGATTTACTGCTCATCGTTTGCTGGAAGAGGTAAGCATCGTGAGTCACCATACTGTGAATGTCGCGAAGCCAGCGGGAGGATGTTCTTGATTTAATAAGAGGCTCTGCCTCGGGCGCATCAGCATCTCCGAAATATCCAGTGAAAGGATCTTCCGGTTTTAAAGCAGCCGGGTTGGTTTGGGGCGACGATAGCACGTCTCCCAATTTGAAATTGGTAGTAGGATTTAGCATATACTTGTTTTGTGGTTTCGCAAATGGGGGCGAAATCACAGGGCAATGGAATATGCTTTTTAAAGGATGATGGGTTTAGAAACCAACAGGCGGGAAATGTGTTGCATTATTTAATCAGAGCCTGTTTTCTTATGAGATTTTACCGTGTCGCAGTAATAAAAAATATTACGGGATAAAGATAATGGCTTTGACAATAGTCAAAGAAATTATTTCGACAAAATAATTGCTAACACCTATATTATAATTTTGAAATTATTTAGAAGGTGATTTGAGTTGCCGATTTATTACAGAGAAGTAGAGATTACACTACAAGAATCCCTTCTAAATTTTCGGATTCTTAATGTTATTATAGTGATGATACGTATGGTAGATCGTAAAATAACTTAATTCTCTCAACGTAATTTTACCAAGTAGGGGGTGAGAGATGATATATTTATCTAATTGGTCGTTGGTCCAGTTCTTTTTAATTGCATCGAGATAGACCCTGGTTGTTTTATTCCATTGTGTAAGTAATGAGTTCTTACCAGTAGAAGCTTTTATGGTTCCAGGAATATAACGGCCGCTGGCTTTTCCACCTTGCTGAAGTTTTGCTTTGTATTTTTCAACTAATGTTTCATAACCGCGGGAGGCCCGGTTAGGTCTTCCACCCACAATACGAACTAAGAATTTAGGTAGCGCATAAGCCGCGGTAGTAGTACGGGTTGAAATTATCAAATGTTTAAGATGTTGCGCGGCCGACCATTTATCTTCGGAGGGTTGTAGAAAGAAACGTTCATCAGGGAATTGAATGCAGAATTCTGTAAGGCGGTTGAATTCTTGTTGTGATCGCTTAAGTATTTCATCGATACCAAGTTCGCTACTCATACTAAGGTTTTAATTCAATATTGCCTTCAAATACTTTTTCTGCCGGGCCACAAAGCCATACATTGGTATAAGCCTCATCGTTCACGCGATCGTATTCAACAGTTAGCTTACCACCCTTGGTGCGAACGGTCACTTCATTAAAACCCATCGGGTTGTGATAACACACCAGGGCCGCGGCGGTAACGCCTGTTCCGCAGGAAAAAGTTTCGTCTTCTACGCCGCGTTCGTAGGTACGTACGATAATTGTATCCTCTTTCTCCTGTTCCGTAAAATTTACATTGATCCCCTCTTTAGCGAAGCGGGAATTGTAACGGATATCCATTCCTTTGCCATAAACATCCATATCCATCACATCACTTACAATTTTCACATAGTGGGGTGAACCGGTATCAAGAATAAAATCACCATGTGATTCTTCAATATCAGAAACATCTTTCATCTTCAAACTCACAATCCCCTTTTCATCAATTTCTGCTTCGTGTTCACCATCGGAGGCCAGGAACTTATATATGCTTCTATGAATGCCCAAATGATAAGCGAATTTCACCATGCAACGACCTCCATTTCCACACATGCTGCCTACCCGTCCATCGGCATTATAATATTTCATTTCAAAATCATAGCCTTCCTTATTGTTCAGCAACATGAGTCCATCGGCGCCAATACCGAAACGGCGATTGCATATTCCATTGATCTGTTCAGTGGTTAGTGAAGTATAGGACCAGTTTCGATTGTCGAGAATAACGAAATCGTTTCCGGTGCCCTGGTATTTGTAAAAGTGTAGATTCATAAATGGAAAATAGAGAATAGAGAATAGAAAATAGAGTGTAGAGTTACTACTTCAAGTTGTCTATCATTTTACTCAGCATCTTGAATATTGATTCAAGATAGCTCTCTAGGTCTGCAATTTCGTTCTTTTTCAGATAATTAAGAAGCAACGATATTTCGACCTGTGTATCGACTTCTACCAAAGAACTTCTGGACATTTCATAAAATCTTCGTTTTTCAGGACTTGACAGTCGTGCAGATCCTTCTGCCAGGTTGCTACATACGGAAACGGCTGCCCTTCTAAGCTGACTAACTAATCCATATTGTTCTTCCTTAGGGTAAGACTTTGTGTGCTCATACACTTTTACGATGAGGTTAAGCGCAAACTGGTAAACTTTCAGTTGTTTGTGCGCTAATGTGAGCATGGTGATTGTTTAAATGGTTTTAAAAATGAACATTCGGAGTTCTTCTCCCTATTTTCTATTCTCTATTAACTATTTTCTAAGATTTCAAGCGTCTTTACTATTAACCGTTCAACTGCAGCTTTCCCATCTTTCGAAAACTCCTTCACAACTCGATTGGCAACAATAGCATTCACACTCAAACATTGATGTCCTAATAATTTTCCCAATCCATAAATAGCGGAGGTCTCCATTTCAAAATTGGTAATGCGATGCTGGCCAAAACTGAATTGAGTGAGTCGATCCACCAACTGAGGATTGCTTAAACCTAATCGCAGAATTCGTCCCTGTGGCCCATAAAAACCCGGACAGGTTACGGTGATGCCCTGGTTAAATCCAGTAACAAAGTTTTTTAATAAAGAGCTGCCGGCACTTGCAATATAAGGTTGTGAGATTTGACTATGCAGTTGGGTTTGCGTAACAAATGAATGGAGTAGTTCCTGCTCTTCATTGTTATGGGTGAATCGATAAAAATTAAGCAGGTTATCGATCCCCAGCCCATGGGTGGATGCAACAAAGCTATCCACCGGTATATCTTTTTGTAAAGAACCCGACGTGCCAAGGCGTAAGATCTGTAATGAACTCAGTTGCGGCTTAATGGTTCGGGTTTCAAAATCAATATTCACCAACGCATCCAATTCATTGAGTACAATATCAATATTATCAGGACCGATGCCGGAAGACAATACGGTTATTCTTTTCTTTCCGACATAGCCGGTATGGGAAATAAATTCTCTATGATCGGAACGAAATTCGATTTTATCAAAATGCTTACTTACTTCCTGCACCCGACCCGGATCACCCACCGTTATCACCAGCGGGGCCAATTCCTGCGGATGAATATCGAGATGATAAATAGCCCCGCGTGGGTTGATGATCAACTCCGATTCCTGGATTCGTTGCATAATTTGTTAGGATTCAGTTCTCAAATATCCGATAAAAAACCTAGTTTTGCTCCCATGGCTGGTGTCTTCACCAGCCATCTTTCAAATGGCCTTACCAGCCTTTTTAAAATATAAGGTCCTGTGGCCGAGTGGCTAGGCAGAGCTCTGCAAAAGCTCCTACACCAGTTCGAATCTGGTCGGGACCTCTAAAAGAAAACCTGTGAGGTTTATAACTTCACAGGTTTTTTGATTTTTATTATAAGTCATTTTAATTAGCCGGGAAGCCGGGAAGACGTATTATATTGTTATTCAAATTCCCGTCTTCCCGACTTACCGGCCTCGCTTCGCCGAAGCGGCTACGCGAAGGCAAGCAATATTCAAACGAAAATGAAACACTCTCAAAAGATCGGTATCGTTGCGGCAGTTCTGCTGCTAGTCGCTTGTCACCTTCCCTGGACCTTTCATCCAGATCTTAATAAAAACTTCAATGGTTTTTTTTCAGAAGGGGGTAATTATGGAAAGCCAGGAAAAACTTTTATCGTATTGACGGTGCTGGCAATTTTCTTTTATATAATGCCGAAAGTCTGGGCCAAGCGATGGAACTTATTGATTACCGCGCTTACATTAGCGTATGCTTTAAAAAGTTTTATTCTTTTTTCCGGCTGTTACCGTGGTATTTGTCCAGAAAAGAAAATGGGGTTATGGTTGATGTTAATTGCTTCCGTAGTGATGATAGTGATGGCCGTTTTCCCCGATACCAGTCTTTCTATTTCCGAAAAGAAAGAATCTGATTAACGAATTAATGTAACAGTTCCCTTTGCAGTTTGCTGTTTTTCATTTGCGCCTGAAAATTTATAAATGGCCGACCATGCGAATGTATTTGTACTCTGCGTGAGTCCGTTTATTTTTCCATCCCAACCTTTATACGCATCCCTTGTTTCATAAACCTTTTGATTATAACGGTTGTTTGTTTATGAAAGATTGGATAAACTTTTTCCGATAATATTCACGCAATCCAATACCTGCTCTTTATTGATTACGAGCGGCGGGGCAAAGCGGATTTTATCACCATGGGTAGGCTTTGCCAGCAGCCCATTATCTTTCATAGTAAGGCAAAGATCCCAGGCGGCTTCTTTGTTGGGATGTTTAATAACAATAGCGTTCAGTAAACCCTTACCACGAATAAGACTTATGAATGGGGAGTTTAGTTTTGCCAATTCCGTTCTCAATAATTCTCCCATTGCCTCCGCATTTTCAGCCATCTTTTCTTCTTTCAATACCGATAAAGCAGTCATGGCAACTTTACAAGCCAAGGGGTTACCTCCATAGGTAGAACCATGTTCGCCCGGTTTAATGGTGAGCATAATTTCGTCATCGGCTAAGACTGCGGATACCGGAAGTACTCCGCCACTAAGAGCTTTTCCTAGTAACAAGATGTCTGGTCGCACATTTTCATGATCACAAGCCAGCATCTTGCCTGTACGACAAAGGCCCGTTTGAATTTCATCCCCAATAAATAATACATTGGCATCTTCGCAATACTGTTTCGCTTTGGAAAGATATCCTTCATCAGGCACTACCACTCCGGCTTCTCCTTGAATAGGTTCAACGAGGAATCCACAGACGTTTTTATTTTTTAGCACTTCACTTAATGCCGTGAGATCGTTAAATGGTATCGAAACAAATCCCGGCATAAAAGGTCCAAATTTCGTGTACGATAATGGATCACTGCTAAAGGATATTACCGTACTGGTACGTCCATGAAAATTTTGGGAACATACTACGATGATCGCTTTGTTTTCTTCAATCCCCTTTTTTTCATATCCCCATCTACGTGCTAATTTGATTCCAGTTTCAACGGCTTCCACCCCTGTATTCATCGGCAATACTTTATCATATCCAAAATATTGGGTGATGAATTGCGCGTAATCACCGAGCAGATCGCTGTGAAAAGCTCTTGAGGTAAGCGTTATTTTTTGCGCTTGTTCAATTAGTGTGTTAACAATAGCCGGATGACAATGACCCTGGTTGACCGCTGAATAACCACTCAGGAAATCGTAATAACGTTTGCCATCCACATCCCAAACAAATACGCCTTCACCGCGACTTAATACTACTGGTAAAGGATGATAATTATGGGCGCCGTATTTTTCTTCGAGATTTAAATAGTATTGTGTTTTATCAGACATATTGATAATTGAATGCATAATTGCAGGTTGATATGTTTAAACGAATAAGGTAAGCGAGAAAAAATAGAAGTAATACCGCTTAACAGTTTATGTTAAACGGCGAACAATTAAACTCCTCGATGATTGAGGAAATCGAGGTTAATGTCGAGGAAGAAAGATATGTTTGATTGCTTTTGCATTGAGATGGGTGCAAGATAGTCATTTGTTAAGCAAGAACCAAGAACCGAAGAACCAAGCTGTCACCCCCGTGGGGGCAAAGAAAGAAAACAAAAGAAAACTAAGGATCAAAGAAAGAATACAAAAAATAAAATTTCAAAGCATCTGATTTACAGGAGTCTTTGAAATTTTTAATTTGGAGTTTACGTTGGTTCTTGGCATCTTGGCTTTTTGGTTCTTACCCCAGTTGATTCGGACTTCCTATATTGTTTCAAAGTAACTTTACTAAAAATAAATTACGATGGATTATAAAGTTCCGCCTGGGGTCCGCATTGGCCACGTCCATCTTAAAGTAACAGATCTAGAAAGGGCACTAGGTTTTTACCGCGATCTGCTTGGCTTTGAAGTAATGCAATATTACGGTGAGAACGCGGCGTTTATTTCAGCAGGTGGTTATCATCATCATATTGGATTGAATACCTGGTACAGTAAAGGCGCTGGTCCGGCGCCGGTTAAAGCAGCTGGACTATTTCATACAGCCATATTATATCCCACGCGAAAAGAACTCGCGCAAGTTTTAAAACGGCTAATTGAAAAAGGATATCCCTTAACAGGCGCGTCGGATCATGGTGTATCGGAAGCAATTTACCTTGACGACCCGGATAAGAATGGAGTAGAATTGTATTGGGACAGACCTCAAGAACTTTGGCCCAAAGATGCTTCTGGAAAATTAGAAATGTATACCCGAGAACTCGATTTGCAGGACTTACTTGCACAGGCATAATCATTCAGTACTAGTATCAGTTTCCCACAAAGAGACTAAGCCACAAAAGGTTTTTCTTTGTGAATTTTGTGTCTTTGTGGGACAAAAATTTTAACCTGAAACACCAACATTCAAGATATCCGATCAATCCGGTAATCTGTTTGAGGAAATAAATCGGAGGGGAGTTGGTTTTTCGGAAACAAAGCAAATACAGAGCTACCGCTTCCCGTCATCGAAGCATAGACAGCGCCTTTTTGGTATAGTGTCTCTTTAATAATTTTTATTTCGGGATGTATATTAAAAACAGGTGCTTCAAAATCATTTAATAATTCCTCCTTCCAGGTTATTACCGGTTTTTGAATAATTTCTTTTATTGATAAGGATGCAGCAAAAGTCTTTATCATTGCAAAGGCCCAGCTGGTGGAAATATGAATGCCGGGACTTACGATCATAAAAGAATAAGCTGACAGGTTGAGTTGCAGCGGTTCTAATAATTCTCCCCGACCAGTGGCCCAACAGGGTTTATCAATAATGAAAAATGGGCAATCGCTTCCGAGTTGTGACGCATATGAAATCAATTGTTCGGTAGTAAGATTGAGGTTGAATGTTGAATTCAATTGTTTTAATACGAAAGCAGCATCTGCCGACCCGCCTCCCAATCCGGCGCCCATCGGAATATTTTTATGCAAATGCATTTGAATGGACGGTAGAAGAGGAAATTCTTTTTTTAGTAAGTAGTATGCTTTTGTACAGAGATTGTCCTCAGGATTTCCGGCTATTTCTAATCCCGATTGATTGAATATAAGAGGCTCCATACTCCCGACTCCTGACTCCCGACTCCCGACTATTTCAAGAACGTCCTCTACCGGAAGTGGATAAAAAACCGTCTCCAGGTCGTGATACCCATCCTCTCTTTTCCGCAATATGCGGAGTCCTAAATTAATTTTACAGTGGGGGAAGCTAACCATGAATGTTGGGGAAGCTAAGCTATTTCTTTCTCCGGGTATTTATCTCATCGCGGATGGCGATGGCCCGTAAATAATCCTCCTGTTCCAATACTTCGTTTAATAAGGTATTCAGTTCTTCCATACTGAGTGCCCGCAGATCGTCGGAAGAACCACTCATTGTTTCAGCGGCTACAGTTTGTTCTTCTCCTTTTTTCTTTTTAGTGCCTGAATCTTCCATTAAAATACCCGCACTTTCAAGAATGTTCTCATAAGTATAAACAGGGCAACCAAAACGAACGGCAAGTGCCAGGGCATCGGAGGTACGGGAATCGATCTCTACCGTATCATTCTCACTCACACAAACCAATTTTGAATAAAAAATACCTTCCTGCAGGTCGCAGATGATGATCTCCTGAAGATCAACTGCGAAAGCGTTCATGAAGTTTTTCATGAGGTCGTGCGTGAGTGGTCGGCTTGGATGCATTTTCTCCAATGCCACCGCAATGGCCTGCGCCTCAAATCCACCGATTACGATAGGCAACCGTCTTAACCCGTTTACCTCGCCCAGCACCACTGCATACGAATGGGTTTGGGTGATGCTATGCGATAAGGCAACTATTTCCAGTTCTATTTTTTTCATGACGCTATTGAACGCTAATTAACACGAATATAAACGCTAATGAACACCGATTTAAACGAATGAGTACAAATGCTTACACTTAAACTGAATTGCGAATTTAAGTTATTCATTGTAATGACCCGAATTTTGACCCAATAAAAAAACCGCCTGTTTTGGGCGGCCATTTAGTACAATAAGCTATTCGTTTTAAACTGCTTTCAGTTTTTTCACCGCCTCTATAATCTTGGGCATTACCTCAAAGGCATCACCTACAATCCCATAATCAGCTGCTTTAAAGAAAGGTGCCTCGGGGTCCTTATTGATTACTACAATTACTTTACTGCGGTTTACACCTGCGAGGTGTTGGATTGCTCCCGAGATGCCTACAGCAAAATAAAGATTTGGTGCAATAGAACCACCGGTCTGACCAACATGTTCATGATGCGGACGCCAATGTGCATCGGCAACGGCACGACTACAAGCAGTAGCCGCCCCTAATAATTTAGCAAGATCCTCAATCATTCCCCAGTTCTCCGGTCCTTTTAATCCACGACCACCACTGATTACCAATTCAGCTTCGCTAAGAGGTACCTGGCCTGTAATTTTATTGGTAGCGGTTACTTTTACTTTAGGAGTGCCGGCACTTGAAGACAGACTCACTACTTCAGCGCTTCCTTCACCCGTTTTCACCTGGTAAGAGTTGGGATTAAGAGCTATAATCTTAACAGGAGTACTAATGGATATATTGGCGAATGCTTTACCGCTGAATACTCCTTTTTTAACCAAGAACCCATTACTTGTATCTGGCAATGCCACTGCACCCGATACCAAACCCGCTTTCAACCGGGCTGATAATCGCGGAGCAATTGCTTTACCATTAAGATTATTGGAAAAAACAACAACGGTAGCACCTGTAGCTGCAACAGCTTCAGCTATGACCTGTGTATAAACCTGCGCATCGAGTGTATTGAAAGCTTCGGATGCCGCATGATGAATTTTCTTCACCCCATATTTCCCTAATGAAGCGAGATCATCGCTCAATTTACCCAATACAATTCCTTCCGAGGTTGTTCCGAGTTGTTCGGCAACTTTAGCGCCATAGCTTAATGCTTCAAAAGAAGATTTTTTGATATGACCTTCTGATTGATCGATGAATATTAAAACAGACATTGGAGAAGTTTATAGTTTATAGTTTGTAGTTTATAGAATTTGCAAATGTGAAAATGTGCTGATGTGCAAATGGGTTTCCGAATTTTTTGGTTCTTAATTTTTACTTAGGGTCCTTAAAGTTCAAGCATTTGCACATTTGCACATTTGCTAATTTTCTAATTTTCACATTAGAATACTTTAGCTTCTTCATGAAGCAATCGCACCAACTCCTCCGGTGTGTCAGGTGAAACCAATTTCACACCAGCTTTCGCGGGAGGTAATTCAAAACTCGCAATGCTGGTTAAGGCATCAACGGCAGCGGGTTCAACTACTTTCAATGGTTTTGTACGAGCGCCCATAATACCTTTCATATTTGGGATGCGTTGTTCGGCAACACCTTTCTGGCAACTTACTACAACAGGTAAGTTCACTTCAGCAGTTTCTTCTCCACCTTCAATTTCACGGTTGATCGTTGCGGTGGTTCCGTTAAGATCGAATTTCGTAGCTAGACTTATGTAAGGCATATTCAGCAGTTCTGCTACCATACCACCTATTGAAGATCCATTGTAATCGATAGTTTCCTTACCAGTGAATATGAGATCGTAACCACCTTGTTTTGCAAACTCCGCTATCTGCGAAGCAATATAAAAACTATCATGACTATCAGCATTTACCCTGATTGCTTCATCACCGCCTAATGCCAATGCCTTGCGGATAATAGGATCGCAATCAGCACTGCCAATCGTTATTAAATTAATAACAGTAGAGGCGTCTTTCTCTTTCAATTCAATGGCACGTACCAACGCATACCATTCGTCATACGGATTGATGATCCATTGCACGCCTTCGGCCGCGAATTTCGTATTGTTATTGGTGAAGGCTATTTTTGCCGTGGTATCCGGCGTTTTACTGATACAGACAAGTATCTTCATATTTCTTTTTTTTCCACTTTTTGATTGGAAAAAGCGGAGGTGAGAAAAAAGGTTGTTTATGCAACTAAAACAAAGATAAGTCTTGCAAAGTTAATTTTACAATTAAGGCAAAAAAATATTTCTGTCAGATGGAGCGTATCGAAAAATTGAGGGAATTTTTAAAAAGCAATCCCACGGATAGTTTTTTACAACATGCCCTGGCGCTTGAGTACAGTAAGATAGGGGATGATACGACAGCACGTGAGTTATTTGAAAAGATACTTACCCAGGATCCATCTTATATCGGATCTTATTATCATCTTGCCAAATTATTGGAGAGAATAGGAGATAATGAAGTAGCAATTCAGTGGTATGAAAAAGGAATGGAGGCTGCGAAGAAAGCGGGGGATAATCATGCATTGGGTGAGTTGAGGAGTGCGTATGAGGAGATGATGTATTAGAAATGAAGAATGAAGAAAACGTGAGTGGTGAGTAGTGAGTAGTGAGTGGCCTTCGACTTATTTCAACTTTATGTTAATCGTCATCAATAAATTCTTGCAAATGTGAATTATCTAGTTTGCCCCGTAGGGGCTACCCTCTATAAAAATTTATAAGAATCAAAACATTGGAGAGCGTTGTAAACGTTTTCTATTTTGTCGAAAAATTTCCAGGATCAATGAATCTAACTGAAAGATTTTTACAATACATAAAACAATATGATCTTTTTTTATCAAAGGATAAATTGCTGCTTGCCGTAAGCGGAGGCGTGGATTCTGTGGTTTTATGCGAACTCTGCCTTCAGGCTGGATTTGATTTTGTTATCGCTCATTGCAATTTCCAGTTACGCGGAGATGAAAGCGATCAGGATGAGAATTTTGTAAGAGAATTGGGTAAGAAATATAATAAAGAAGTTTTGGTCAAACGTTTCGACACCAAAGGCTATTCCACCGAACACAAAGTTTCCACCCAAGTCGCCGCCCGAGAGTTAAGATACAGCTGGTTCTATGAATTATTAGCGACCACTCCCGCCGCGCCTTCGGCAAGCCTACGGCGGCCGAAGGACTCCCGACTCCCGACTCCCGACTTACTCCTTACGGCACATCATTCCGATGACAATATCGAAACCGTGCTCATGAATTTTTTCAAAGGAACCGGTATCGCTGGTTTGAGGGGAATACTGCCAAAGCAGGGAAAAATTATTCGTCCGTTATTGAATTTCCGTAAGGAGGAACTGTTGGAATTTGCCAGGGCAAATAATCTATCATGGGTAGAAGACAGTTCGAATGCAACCGATAAATACAGTCGCAATTATTTCCGTCAGCAGATAATCCCATTGGTGCAAAAGATCTATCCAAAGGCAGATGAAATTATGTTGGACAATATCCAACGTTTTAAAGATACGGAATTGCTATATCGGCAAGCCATTCATCAGCATAAAAAGAAATTACTGGAATTAAAAGGAAATGAAATTCATATCCCTGTTTTGAAATTGCAAAAATCGGAGCCGCTTTATTCAATTGTATATGAAATTATCAAAGAATATAATTTCACTTCGCATCAAACCAATGAAGTAATTGGATTGCTCAGCAGTGAGTCGGGTAAGTATGTAAAATCCTCTACGCACCGCATTATCCGTAACCGTAGCTGGCTGATCATTGCACCTGCTGCCACAGAAAAGGCAGATACTATTTTAATTGAAGAAGGAATCTCATCCATTCAAACTGCTGGTTTTCGTCTTGACTTTTTGAAGCTAAACACTACCGACCTGCTTACCGGGCAGGCAGGCTCCCGACTCCCGACTCCCGACTCAATCGCTATACTGGATATGCAACAATTCAACTTTCCTCTTCTCCTCCGCAGATGGAAAGCCGGTGACTACTTCTATCCTCTGGGTATGAAGAAAAAGAAAAAGCTATCGCGTTTCTTCATCGATCAAAAATTATCGAAAACGGAAAAAGAAAATAGTTGGGTGCTTGAATCGGATAAGAAGATTCTATGGGTGATTGGGCACCGGATTGATGATCGGTTTAAGATAACAGATCATACAACAGATATTTTACAGGTTACCTGCCAAAATGTATGATGTTTTCGAGTTTCGCGTTTTTAACCTGGTCGATAAAATTCCGCAATACCGGGAAATCAGAAAAAAGGTTACAGGCAACAATCATAAAAGCGATACCAAAGATGGCACCGAAGATATGCGCCGAGTGATTGACATTGCTGCCACCTTTCCTATCCAGCCAATGCGAAATTACCAGGTAAAGGGCGCCAAAAAGAAAGCCGGCAAGATAAATAGGTATAAAAATAATACCCATGCCCATCATTGGTTCTAAAAGTATTTGCGCGAAAATTACCGCAGATACCGCTCCCGATGCACCCAGGCTCCGATAATGGTAATTGTCTTTGTTTTTGGAATAGGTTGGTAACAGACAGGCACCGAGGGCGAGAATATACATAGTGAGGTATAACAGTTTTCCTTTTTCGCCAAATATCACTTGGAAACTGTTCTCCAAACCTGTATGATTTTGCCCATCTGCAAACAAATACAATGCAAACATATTAAAACCGAGATGAGCAAAATCGGCATGAATCAATCCGCAGGAAAAGAATCGGTACCATTGATTTCTTTTTGCGATTGCTGGGGGATAAAAGATTAAATCGTCAATAATTTTCTGGTTGCTGAAACCATAAAAAGATACAAGGCAGGTGACGAGGATGATGATAAGGGTAATGCTCATTTGGAATGTAAAATGTAGAATGTAAAATTTAAAATGTAAATGGAGAAGCTACACGCTGTTCGCTACTCGCCGCTCGCTTCACGAATGATGATATTTCTCGTTCCGCAATATAGTACATGCCCGGTAAACCTGTTCCGCCAATATCAGTCGCACCAATTGATGTGGAAAAACAAGCGTCGAAAGGCTCCAGTTGAAATTGGCTCTTTTTAATACCTTTTCATCTATCCCATAAGCCCCTCCAATCAGGAATATCAGGTTTCGTATACTATCATTCGATCGTTTCATTATAAAATCAGCCAGCCCTTCGGAACTCATTTGTTTTCCTCTTTCATCCAATGCAATTAAATAATCGTCTTTATCCAACCATTCCAGAATCGTTTCCCCTTCCTTTTTCTTCAGATCCATTTCACTGAGCATGCCGGCATTTTTTGGAACGGGAATAATACTCCATTCTACCGGATAGTATTTAGAGATGCGTTTGGTGAAATCTTCCACACCCGTCTTAATATACGGCTCATGATTTTTACCGATGGACCAGAATTGTAGTTTCATTTAGCTGTTATATTCAGATATGATCTACTAGATTTTTGCCGGGAAGACGGAAAGTCGGGAAGAAATTTAAAATTGAATTTTATAATTCCCGTCTTACCGCCTTCCCGGCTATATTAATGTATCGATATCCAACTTTATGCCGATAATCCGTAAATTTCCACATAACTTTCTGCAATGAGAAAAAAATATCTGCTTCAATTAGTATTATGTATTACTGTTACCGCGCATGCGCAAATCCAGAAAGCTCCTGATCGAAAGGAAGGGGAAGGGCAATGGCCCCAACTGATTTTACGAGGTGCTATTTTGATAAATGGAACCGGGGCTCCTCCAACGGGACCCGTTGATATTGTAATTGAAAAAAACCGGATCGTACAGATCGCAAATGTAGGTTATCCAGGTGTTCCCATTGATCCAAAGCGCCGGCCTCAATTAGTATCAGGTGGTAAAGAAATCAATTGCGAAGGGAAATATATTTTGCCCGGATTTATAGATATGCATGGTCATATTGGTGGAACCGCACAGGGAACTCCTGCTGAATATGTTTTTAAATTATGGATGGCACATGGTATTACAACAATTCGCGATCCATCAGCAGGAAACGGATTGGAATGGACCCTGGATCAGAAACAAAAAAGCGCACAAAACCTGATCACCGCACCACGTATATATGCCTATACTGCGTTTGGAATGGGTGCGAAACAACCGATCAGTACTCCGGAACAAGCAATTGAATGGGTAAGGGATAATCAAAAAAAAGGAGCCGACGGAATTAAGTTTTTTGGTGCCGCTCCGCAGATTATGGACGCGGCTATCCGTGAAAATAAGAAACTGGGATTGAGATCTACCTGTCATCATGCGCAAATGGATGTTGCTCGTTGGAACGTATTGCAATCGGCCCGTGCGGGTATGACTTCCATGGAACATTGGTATGGATTGCCCGAAGCCATGTTTACCGATAAAACGATTCAAAATTACCCTCTCGATTATAATTATAGTAACGAACAAGATCGCTTTGGGGAAGCTGGAAAATTATGGAAACAAGCGGCAGCTCCTTATACCGACAAATGGAATGCGGTGATGAATGAATTGATCAGTTTGGATTATACACTCGATCCAACGTTTGATACGTATGAAGCGAGTCGCGACCTGCACCGTGCACGTACCCAGGAATGGCATGAGTTATATACGCTTCCTTCGTTATGGAAATTTTACGAACCCAACCGCGTATCCCATGGTTCATATTGGTTCAGTTGGGGTACTGAGCAGGAAGTAGCGTGGAAAGAAAATTTTCGTTTGTGGATGACTTTTGTGAATGAATATAAAAACCGTGGAGGACGAGTAACAGCCGGAAGCGATAATGCATTTATCTACCAGTTATATGGATTTGGGTTTATACGTGAACTGGAATTGCTGCGAGAAGCCGGCTTTCATCCACTGGAAGTAATTCGTTCGGCTACTTTATTCGGAGCGCAGGCGTTGGGAGCAGAGAAAGATCTGGGGACCGTGGAAGTCGGTAAGCTGGCCGATCTGGTAGTGATAAATGAGAATCCATTGCAGAACCTTCAATTATTATATGGAGTAGGAGCCATCAAATTGAACGCGGATAATAAAGCGGTGAGGGTTGGTGGGGTCCTGTATACGATCAAAGACGGAATAGTGTATGACGCAAAGAAATTGCTGGCTGATGTGAAGAAAATGGTTGATGATGAAAAAAGCAAATCGGGTTGGAAACTTGTTCAACCAGGAATGGGGAATTAATTACTTATTATCATCTGTTACAAAATAACTTTCACCATAATCTATTAAGTTAATTATCCATATCTTAGTTTGGTTTATGGTTTTAAAACAATTTGTATAATAAGCAACAGGTTCCAGTTTTAGATCCTTATAAAATTGAATGTTTAACAAACCTTGTTGCATAAATTGAAAACGGTTATCCGGCTAAATATTAAATATAAGTATTACCTGTTGATCGTTATAGTTCAGCTACTGGGTAGTAGCCTGTTATTTACATCAACGGGCCAGCAAACTACTGCTAAAAATGCCGATACATTAACTTATGTGGACCTTAATGATGTGTTTCGTAAAATATTTAAAAAAGAAAAAAAGCCACCCCCACCGCTAAATGCACAGGTGGCTAGCATATTGCCAACACTTGGTTATAATCCAAGCTTCGGGTTTATTCTGGGTTTGAAATTGGTTGCCGGCAAACAGTTGGGAAATCCGCAGAATACAAACTATTCCATCTTTGGAATCGAAGGTTTTATTTCAACAGAAAAAATACTTTCAATACAGGCGCGCCATAACCTCTTTTTACCGGAAAATAAATGGAACTGGCAGGGGCATTGGCAATTGTCGAGGCTAGGGTTGCTTGATTATGGTTTAGGAACGGGTAGTGATGCCTACCGGGGTCGCGGTTTCAATGTTAATGATCTACCTACTGAAAACGGGGATAGTGCTAATCCTATTCAATATACATATGTCAGATTGTTTGAAAAGGCATATCGCAAGATTGGTGCAAATTTATATGCCGGCGCCGGCGTTAGTTTTGAATTATTCTCTAATATAGATGACCTAAAAAAAACAGACACTACCAGCACGCCGCATCACCGGTATAGCCTGCAGAATGATTTCAATCCCGAAAAATATAATGCAAATGGTTTTTTGTTCGCACTTCAGTATAACACCCGTGAACACCCGAACAGATCGTACGGAGGAATTTTCGCAGATCTAAGCATTCAATTCAACCAAACCTGGCTGGGAAGTACGAAAAACGCAATTCGGTTTATGTACGACTTTAGAAAATATTGGTCATTAAGTAAACGTAGCCCGGAACATGTGCTTGCACTTTGGCTTTGGGCATCGTATGCGATAGATGGGGAGTTGCCCTATCTGGCCTTGCCAGCTACTGCGTCAGATACTTACGGTCGAAGTGGCCGGGGTTATACATTGGGAAGCTATAGAGGACCATCTTATGCCTATTTCGAAACAGAATATCGATTTCCGATTACCCATAATAAGTTCCTGAGCGGGGTTTGTTTTTTAAATATGCAGACTGCTTCCGACAATCTCCAGGAAAATGTTTTTGGCGTGTGGGAACCAGGAGGCGGGGCGGGATTGCGAATTTTGTTTCAAAAACAGAGCCGGACTACATTGTGTATTGATTTTGCTAAGGGGGCAAGTGGATCATCCGGGGTGTTCTTTGGGTTGAACGAGGTTTTTTGATTAATTCGTCTTTTTTTAACAATAAGAACTTGGATAAACTAAGTTAATTTAGCGCTAAATCAATAAGATGAAAAGAGCTTTCCTGTTATTAAGTTTCGCGACCGTTGTTGTTTTATCCGCTTGTTCAAGCCAAAAGAATTCTACCGGAATATGGGTCAACAAAGAAAAAGTTAAGGACAAGTCATATCAGAACATTTTTATAGTGGTAATGACAGCGGATGTTGAAGTGAGGTCAAAGGTTGAAACCGATTTAGCAGCGATGGTCACCTCCTACGGTTTCAAGGCTGTAAGAAGCTCCGATGTTATGCCCGGTTCGGTAAAAGATCCCAGGAAACCCACAAAAGAAGAGATTGTAAGTAAGGTAAAAGAAAACGGATGTGATGGTGTTTTTGTGGCGGCATTGTTCAAGAAAGGAGAAGACATTGGTTATGTTCCGGAAAAGAATGCTTATATGACCGTGCCTTACAACAATTACGTGGGCGGTTATTATGGTTATTATACCAATTATTATAACACCGTATCCGATCCCGGTTATTACAAGGTTAATAAAGAGTATTTCATCCACAGCAATTTTTATGATGCCGCCTCGGAGGAAATTATGTTTACGGTACAGTCAGATGTTTTCAATCCCGCAACGCTGGATAAATTCAGTAAAATGTATATAGGGACTTTAAGGAAACAGTTGGAAGCAGAAAAAATAATAAAAAAGAAGTAAAAAATGCCGAGCTATTTATCAGCCTTTCCGTTTAAATAAAGTATTCATTCTAATGATCTCAATTATAAATAAATTAGTGCGATCTATAACCAAAAAAAAAAATAGTTATGAAAAGGAAATTATTAATTATTGTTTTTAGCTTGTTTTTCGTAGGTGGATTATCGGCACAGGAATGGCGCGCCAACGGATTTGCCACTTATGTATTCGATGATAATGTAGATTCCTATTATAGCAATACCTCTTATTATGACGGAAAAATAAAAGGTGGTTTAGTTTGGGGAGCGGGCCTTGAGTATATGATACATCCTGGTTACGGGATAGGACTAAATTATTTAAGACAGGATACAGAAGCCCCAATGACTTATTATGATAACGGTGCGAAAACTAAGACCTTTGATGTTACGGGAGACTGGTTCATGCTGGCAGGTACCCGCTATGTGCCGAAAGGTAAAGCCGAGCTATATGGTGGTTTTGAATTAGGAGCCGTATTTTATGACGTCAATAATTCTTTGTCTGGTAAAAGCGCGTCAGGTACAAAATTTGCATGGGGTATAAAACTTGGTTCAAATATATTTTTTAATGAGCGGGTTGGTATTAAACTTCAAGCAGACCTTCGTTCAGCGGTGCAAGCTGCTGGTGGGGGATTGTATTTTGGAACCGGAGGTGCAGGTGCCGGTGTTTCCACCTATTCTACTATTTACCAGTTTGGTTTGGGCGGGGGCTTAGTGATTAAATTCCCACCAAAAACAGGAGCAAAATAATAGTTCAACGTACTATTCGAAATTACTTCGGTATACAGTAAACTAAACCCTTGAGGTCTTAGGAGACAGCTTTAGAATAAAAGATGCTACTGTCCTTACAGGGTATAAAAACAATATTTATGTCTAAGGATCAGTCTCGTCGCATATTCCTCCAAAAATTAGGGGTCGGATTAGGTAGTGCGGTCGCCGTTTCGGCCTTGCCTTCTTTTCTGACTGGTCCAGGTAAACCTTTTTCATCGAATCAAAAGAAACTAGGTGTTGCATTGGTCGGGCTTGGAAGTTATGCCGAACATCAACTGGCGGTTGGACTGGAACAAACATCTAATTGTTATCTCGCCGGAATAGTTACGGGCACTCCTGCTAAAGCGGAGAAGTGGATGAAAAAATATGCCATTCCAAAGGAGAATGTTTATAATTATCAAAACTTCGATAAGATCGCGGAGAATAAGAGTATTGATATCGTTTATGTAGTACTTCCGAATTCGATGCATCATGAATATGTAATTCGTGCAGCTAAAGCAGGCAAGCATGTGATGTGTGAAAAACCAATGTCCATATCCGTTAAGGAAGGCGAGGAGATGATCAAAGCTTGCAAGGATGCAAACGTTCAATTAGGAATTGGTTACCGGTTACATTTCGAACCATTTACCCAGGAAGTGATGCGTATCGGCCAGAAAAAAGTGTTTGGTGACGTGAGATTCATGCAAACAAATTTTGGTTTCAGTATCGGTGATCCGAAACAATGGCGTTTGAAAAAAGCGATGGCCGGTGGCGGTCCATTAATGGATGTTGGAATTTACTGTGTGCAGGCATCCCGCTATGTTACCGGTGAAGAACCATTATGGGTTACCGCGCAATGGGGCCCCGTTACGGATAAATCCCGCTTTATTGATGTGGAAGAATCTGTTTCCTGGCAAATGGCATTTCCGGGGAATGCGGTGGTAAATGGATTTAGTTCTTATAAATCCAATATTGAACAATTATATGTATCAGCTTCCAATGGGTGGGCACAATTAGGACCGGCCTATAGTTATGGTCCACTCAGGGGCCGAACCAGCCAGGGAGAATTGACTTTACCGGTTGTACATCACCAGGCAGTCATGCTGGACGCGATCGCTAAAGAATTTTTGGAGACAAAAAAATTTCCATCTCATATTAGTGGTGAAGAAGGATTGAAAGATATGAAGATACTGATGTCGATATATGCAGCGGCGGATAGTGGGAAGAGAATTAGTTTGATGTAGTGGTGAATAGTGAATAGTGAATAGTGAGTAGGGGGCGCCAACTACAAACTACAAACCACAAACTATAAACTACAAACTTGCAATGAGTCGAATTAGAAAGATTGAATTATACTCCCGTCGTTTGTTTATTCGCAAAAGCTCATTGCTTGGTGCAGGATTGATTAGTAAGCCATCTTTATTTTTTGCTGCGGACAAATTACAATACGATCATTTTCTGCTTGGTGGTTCTTCGCTGGAAGCCGGTATTCAATTCATGAAGGATAAAACTGGCATAGAGGCAGTGAGGGGAGGTAAGCATCCGCATATTGGAACACACAATGCTTTGTTATCACTCGGCGAGAAAGTTTATCTTGAAATTATAGCACCTGATCCGGATGCAAATTCACTAATTGAAGCATATACTTTTTTAAAAGAAATGAATACACCCGCCATATTCATGTGGGCCGCACGTACAGATAAGATGGATGATTTGTTGAAAAGAGTTCAGGCGGCGGGATATAAAAATTCAGGCATATCTCCCGGCAGTCGCCAGCGTGCCGATGCTTCCATATTAAAATGGCGATCCTTATCGGTTGAAACGGGTATTAATAGTGTGGTTCCTTTTTTTATCGAGTGGGATAAAAGTAGTAAGCACCCGGCCATTGATTCTCCAAAAGGTTGCACCATCAAAAGTTTCGAAATAGAATACCCCGACCCTGAAAAAATAAAAGATGTTTTTACTCAATTGCAAATTGACGTTCCATTGAAAAAAGGAACAAAAGCGTCCTTGCAGTTAAAAATTAATTCTCCGAAGGGCACCGTATCTTTATAGCATTCTGAAATCTTGGTTAAAAATAACAGGTTGCACATTTTATTTAATACGAATTTATTGTAATGAGAATCTTTTATGTTCTAATCATATTGATTGGTATTGGCATTTCGTGGAGCTTTAAAAATAATCCCCGTACTGAAGCGCAACCTGTATCGAGGAATCCTACCATCATTACCGGTGCTAATCAAACTAAGAAATATATTGGTTTATTAAAAGGCAAACGGGTAGCAATTTTAGCTAATCCCACCACTGTTATTGGAAAGAAACACCTGGTGGATAGTTTACTTTCTCTGGGGATCAATATTGTAAAAGTATTTGGCCCCGAACACGGCTTCCGGGGGAATGCAAGTGCCGGAACAAAAGTGAGCGATGAAAAAGATCCGGCAACAGGTGTTAAAGTAATTTCTTTATATGGTTCGAAGCGTAAACCTTCAAAAGAAGACATGTCTGATGTAGATATAATGATCTTCGATATCCAGGATGTAGGCTGCCGTTTTTATACTTATATCAATGTATTGAGTCATATCATGGAAGCTTGTGCGGAAAATAATAAGGAATTGTTGATTCTTGATAGACCCAATCCAAATGGATACCTGGTTGATGGACCGGTATTAGATATGAAATTGAAATCAGGAATTGGTATGTTTCCAATACCCATTGCGCATGGTATGACCATTGCTGAATTCGCTCAAATGATCAACGGAGAAGGATGGCTGCCTAATAAAATGAAATGTAAGCTTAAGATTATCAAAGTGGCGAACTATCGCCATGATATGGCCTACACGGTCCCGGTAAAACCTTCTCCTAATTTGAATACACAACAGGGTATTCTGTTGTACCCATCCACCTGTTTGTTTGAAGGTACCATTCTAAATCATGGTCGCGGTACCCAATATCCATTTACCGTATTGGGGAGTCCTTTGTTAAAGGATAAATATTCGTTTTTCTATACGCCGGTTGGTATCCCTGGAATGGCGGAAACACCTTTGCATATGGATAAACTATGTTTTGGAATTGATTTAAGGAAATATGATATAAACATACTGCGTAAGAAAAAGCGAATAAATGTTGAATGGATGATGGAACTATACAAGGCATATCCCGACAAGGAAAAGTTTTTTGATAGAAAACAAAGTAAAGAAATGGGTAACATTGATTTTCTGGCGGGTTCCTCTGATTTTAAAAATCAAATTATAGAAGGTAAGTCAGTAAAAGAAATTCAGGATTCCTGGGAACCGGCATTGGGTCAGTATAAAACGATGCGTAAGAAATATCTTTTGTATCCCTGATATAACTCATCAGTTTCACAATGGAGAAACCATATTTTGAAGACAAGCTATTTGAGAAAATCGATTTTACAGAAAACGCGCTACCGGTTGGTGAATATGAAAGCTGTCGTTTCGTGAATTGTATTTTTTCAAATTCCAACCTCTCAAAAATAAGTTTTTCGGAATGCGAGTTTACTGCTTGCGATTTAAGTACAGCAAAGCTGCATAAAACGAGTTTTAGGGATACTCGTTTTAAGTCCTGTAAATTATTGGGTTTGCATTTTGAGGATTGCGACTCGTTTCTTTTTACCGTTGATTTTGATAGCTGCCTGATTAACCTTTCCTCTTTTTATAAAATGAAGATTAAAAAGTTGCAGTTCAAAAATTCCAGTTTGCAGGAGGTGGATTTTACAGAAGCGGATGCAAGCGGCGCCCTATTTGACAATTGCGATTTGGCAAGAACTAAATTTGAAAATACAGTTTTGGAAAAAGCCGATTTCCGGACTTCCTTCAATTATTCGATTAATCCCGCTCTGAATAAAATTAAGAGAGCTAAGTTTTCTCTACCCGGAGTTATTGGACTGCTGGATGGTTATGATATTGAAATTGAATAACTGGGTTTACTTTCTTTTTATATACATACACTTCCATGATAAAATTCCAGTTCATTATTTCAATCCTCTTTTTTCCGGTAAATCCGGCTTAAGTGACTTTATTTCCCAGGTTTATTCATTTTAACCTTTTATCGTGAATAGTTACCACTGAAATAAGTTTTTGAAAAATCGGTACACTATATTGCATAGTACCATTTTAGGCATATATCTTTGCATTGTCAATTTCTTAATACCAAGTCTAAAATCTCTAATATGCGGATAAGTTTTTTTGATAAAAAGATTAAGCTGCTTCTGGTGATCGCGTTGTTGTTATTGGGGCAAGCTCATGCTCAAACGGCTGATAATAAGCCTACTCAACTATCAGAGAAACTTCTTCATAACGATAGCCTGCTTTTCCGATCAATTTTTTACACCTGCGATTTCAAGCAAATTGAAAATCTGCTTGCACCAGAATTTGAATTTTACCAGGACAAGGGGGACCTGAAGCCCGCCATGCTTACGAAGAGGGGTCTATTTATTGAAAATTTAAAAAAGAATTTTTGTGAAGGTAAGGGACCAAAAATGAGAAGGGATATCGTAAGAGAAACAATGCAGACATCTTCAGCTGGACCAAACATAGCGATACAAACAGGCGTTCAACGCTTTTATATAAAAGCAGATGGAGCAGAAGAGCAAATGGTGGAGACTTCTAAGTTTTATCGGGTCTGGAAATTAGTCAATGGAGTTTGGAAATTGGCCAACGAATCGGATCGGGTAATTAACACCGGGGGTAGCGAGTTAAGTCAAACAGCCATCGGCAATAAAACGTATAAACCCATTGATAAAGAACTTTATGATAAGATCGTGCAACTGGACAGTATTTTGTTTGACGCATATAATAATTGTAAGATGAACATCTCTGAAGAATTGTATTCAGATAGTATAGAATTTTATCACGATCGGGGAGGATTGAGTACATCAAAAAAAGGATTGCTGGAAGCACTGAAAAATAATATCTGCGGAAAAGTAACCAGGCATCTCATAACTGGAAGTATTGAAGTTTCACCCATTCCAGGATATGGTGCCGTAGAAATTGGCGAACATAGTTTTCATAATAACCAGGAACCTGATGCCCCTTCAAAGCCAAGCCGCTTTGTGGTGCTTTGGCAATATAAGAACAATAAATGGCAGGTTCGGGAAGTGATAAGTTTGCATTAAGAAGCCCCCATCCCCAAAGGGGAGCTAGCAAGAGTTTGAGTAATTGTATCAGTATATAATTCTTAGAAAAAAAGGTAGTCAAATTTTGTTACGCTGCTGCCAGCTCCCCTTTAGGGGATGGGGGCAGAACCCTTGCTTATTCTCGCCAAAAACCCGCCACCCGGTGCCATTTTTATAGTAAGGGTTTGTTTATTATTAAGAGTAGATTTATTGATCGTATAATCAGAAGGATAACGATCGGCATTGATACCATCGCTGCAAATTTCAGCTGCATAATTTCCCTCATCCAAAAAATTGAGCGGGATGGTTAATTCCCTGGACGTCCAATCTGTCATTGCAGCAATAAACCAATCATTCCCTTTTTTACGTGCGGTAATGATATAATCTCCAACTTGTGCATCCAGCACAATGGTTGTGTCCCAAACGGTAGGTATGCTTCCTAATAATTCCATAAAGCGTGGCTCCAATAAACCCTGCGAAGGATTGCCAGCGAAAATTTGAATCGGGCTTTCATATACTACAAACATAGCCAACTGATGACAACGGGTTCCGGTAGACATCACTTTATTACCTATTGGCCGAAAAGTTTCCTTCGTTGCGTTATCTAATATCCCGGGTTCATAATCCATCGGTCCGGCTACCATTCTTATAAAGGGTAAAAGCAGATTATGTTCAGGTGTAGGTTTTTCACTCCAGATATTATATTCGGATCCCAACACGCCTTCCCGGGTAATTGCATTCGGATAAGTTCTGCTGAAGCCCGCCGGTTTGAAAGCACCATGAAACATGATCATTATTTTATGACGGGCACAAGCTTCCGTGATTTTATAATAAAAATTTACCATTTTCTGATCATCGCGGTCCATAAAATCAGTCATAATAAAATCGACCCCCCATTTTTTGAATTGTTCAAGGGCGGGTTCCAATTGTTTTTCGAGTGTCATCGCCAGTGTCCACATACTCAGTTTTATGGAATTGCTTTTTGCATAGGCCGCGATCTCCTCCATATTGAGATCGGGATTGATCTTGAACAGGTCCTTATAATCGCTCCAACCGGCATCCATCATTATGCGTTCGAAGCCGAATCGCTTCGCGAAGTCGATATAATATTTATAGGTAGCTGTATTGATTCCTGATTTAAAGGGGACATTGAATAAATTAATACCGATAATCCATTCATCCGTTCCTTTACCCGGATGTATCCACGAAACATCTGGAATACGTGATGGTGCCCCCAGCCGGTAAACAATATCATTCATCGGTAGATCCTTATCTTTTTCCGCAATGGCAAGGATGCGCCAGGGATAACTGCGATTGCCTTTTGTTTTAGCGATGAAATCAGCGCGTTTGGTAACAGTGGCCTGTGGAAACTCTCCCGAAGTAACTGCTTCTTCTAACGGATAAGGAGCGAATTTTCCTACCAATGAATTATTATTATTCCCGGTAACAAACATACCCGGATAATCTTCCAGGTCGGATTCGGTGATCAGTAATTTTGGTCCGGTTGCAGGCACTACCAGAAGAGGAGAGAAGATTAATTTATCCTGACCAATACTATCAAGCGGTTTTAGTTGATAGGGTTCTTCAAAACTGGTATGAAAAATATCCTGGTCCGACCGCTTAACAACGGGTGAAAAATAAACCGGATGGTTCGCGGTGAAATTCAAAGTGGCAATTTCGTCCTTGATTATTATGGAGTCGTTAATGGTTGTTACCCATCGGTACGCGCAGCCATCATTATACACTCGAAAAATCAAAGAAAGAGGTTGCCTGAATTGAATGGTAATTTCATTATACTGATCCGGGATATTTTTTCTTTTTTCCGGGATCGGGGAAAGAATATACGCATTGTTGCTTCGTGTAAATTGTTTCTTAATAACAAGGGGCGGCATGATGACGGCTTTCCCGGATGATGCATACGATAACTGAAGACCAATAGATGAAGGATTTAATAATGGGGTATTATTATAAAAGACCTGGAACTGAACTTCGCCGGAAACCGTAATCAATGTTTTGATTTTTCCATCAGGCGAATGTATCGAGATCTGACCCCGTGAAATGAACATTGTATTTAAGAACGCAATAAGAAGAATACTCCGGAGCATGAAAAATTTTTCATGAAAATAAGAATCCTTTGACAAAAAGGTCTGGGAGTCCTTTCGAAATTATTACCCGTCAGAGCTTGTCCCGCCAACGGCGGGAATTCAAATAGCATCCCGACCCGATAGGTCGGGATGCTCTATTCAATTGAGCTACGTCGTCATCAATAAAAAAGCTTCACCTATTAAGTGAAGCTTTAGTGACCCCGTCAGGATTCAAACCTGAAACCTTCCCGACCTGATAGGTCGGGATGCTCTATTCAATTGAGCTACGTCGTCATCAATAAAAAAGCTTCACCTATTAAGTGAAGCTTTAGTGACCCCGTCAGGATTCAAACCTGAAACCTTCCCGACCTGATAGGTCGGGATGCTCTATTCAATTGAGCTACGTCGTCATCAATAAAAAAGCTTCACCTATTAAGTGAAGCTTTAGTGACCCCGTCAGGATTCAAACCTGAAACCTTCCCGACCTGATAGGTCGGGATGCTCTATTCAATTGAGCTACGTCGTCATCAATAAAAAAGTTTCACCTATTAAGTGAAGCTTTAGTGACCCCGTCAGGATTCAAACCTGAAACCTTCCCGACCCGATAGGTCGGGATGCTCTATTCAATTGAGCTACGTCGTCATCAATAAAAAAGCTTCACCTATTAAGTGAAGCTTTAGTGACCCCGTCAGGATTCAAACCTGAAACCTTCCCGACCTGATAGGTCGGGATGCTCTATTCAATTGAGCTACGTCGTCATCAATAAAAAAGCTTCACCTATTAAGTGAAGCCTTAGTGACCCCGTCAGGATTCAAACCTGAAACCTTCCCGACCTGATAGGTCGGGATGCTCTATTCAATTGAGCTACGTCGTCATCAATAAAAAAGCTTCACCTATTAAGTGAAGCCTTAGTGACCCCGTCAGGATTCAAACCTGAAACCTTCCCGACCTGATAGGTCGGGATACTCTATTCAATTGAGCTACGTCGTCATCAATAAAAAAGCTTCACCTATTAAGTGAAGCCTTAGTGACCCCGTCAGGATTCAAACCTGAAACCTTCCCGACCTGATAGGTCGGGATACTCTATTCAATTGAGCTACGTCGTCATCAATAAAAAAGCTTCACCTATTAAGTGAAGCTTTAGTGACCCCGTCAGGATTCAAACCTGAAACCTTCTGATCCGTAGTCAGATGCTCTATTCAATTGAGCTACGGGGCCATTCCCGTTTAACGGGCTGCAAATATATGACCTGAAATCCTAATTCCGAAATCCTAAATCACAAATCCCGCAATCAGTATTGCCATCTCACAAAAGCCTCCATGGCCGCGTATTGTGTAAGTCCAAGTTGGCCATACAAATCCGCTGTATTCGCGTTTCTTTCCTCGGCTCGTTGCCAGAATTCTCTCGCATCACTTCCCTGGAACGGAACCATATCTTTCTGCGATTGGTGAATAAAAATGCCAAAACGTTTTTTCATTACCTGTTCCGGGCTCATCGGGATGGCCATTTCAATTTCACTGATATCCCATTCCTGCCAGGCACCTTTATATAACCATAGCCAGCAATCTTCTATCCATGGATCGCCGGCTGCCTTGCAACGGCGCAGCGCTTCGAGTACAACATTGAAACATATAATATGAGTACCGTGCGGATCGGCAAAATCACCCGCGCAGTAAACCTGATGTGGTTTTATTTCGCGTAACAAATCAACAGTAATTTTTATATCCGCTTCGCTCATCGGATTTTTTTCAATCGTCCCTGTTTCATAAAAGGGCAGGTTCTGATAATGAATATTGTTATCCTCGATTCCCACATAGCGACAGGTAGCCTTTGCTTCACAGCGACGGATCAATCCTTTTACTGCACGGATATCCGGGGTATCTACCTGGTTCGATTTTTTTTGTTTTAAATATTTTCTCGCTTCATCCAACACCTCCTTCGTTTTTTTATTATCCATCTTAAACATCTCTTCAAATCCAACGGCGAAATCCATGAAGCGGGTAACAAATTCATCCGTTACCGCGATATTACCGCTTGTTTGATAAGCTACATGTACGTCATGTCCCTGATCGTGCAAACGTTGAAAGGTTCCTCCCATAGAAATAATATCATCATCGGGATGCGGTGAAAATATTACACATCGTTTTGGATAAGGCGTGCTGCGTTCGGGATGATTAGGGAGATTAAAATTGGGTTTACCTCCGGGCCAGCCGGTAATACTATCCCGCATCATATAATATACCTGCAAATTAATTTCGTAGGATTCACCTTTCTCAACTAATAAATCACCCAATCCATTATCGCGGTAATCATTATTGGTTAAACTTAATATTGGTTTGTTCACTTTAAGCGCCATATGCACCACTGCCTTGCGGATCATTTGTGGCGTCCATTCACATTCACCTGTAAGCCAGGGTGATTTGAACCGGGTAAGTTCGGCAGATGCCGTTTCATCCAATACGAATACTGTATCATTATGTTGTTGTAATAAAGATGCGGGGATCTGTTCCGTAACATGACTCTCCACTGATTTTTGAACAACCGGCGCTTTAGATTGTCCCCATGCCATCAATACAATCCGCTTAGCCTTCATAATAGTGAGAATACCCATCGTAATTGCTAAGCGGGGTACTTGTGATATATTAGCGAACTCGTAGGAGTTGGCAATGCGGGTTGAATTATCCAACGTAACCAATCGAGTTCGTGAGTTGATGCTGGATCCGGGTTCATTGAAACCAATATGACCGTTGTTTCCAATGCCGAGAATCTGCAGATCTATTCCTCCAGCTTCTTCAATCATCTTTTCATATTCAACACAAAACGCTTTCACTTTGTCCTTGCTGATCTCTCCATTGGGGATATGTGTATTCTTCGGATCTATATCCACATGATCGAATAATTGCACTTTCATAAACCGGTTATAACTCTGCAGTGCATCGTTATCGATGGGATAGTATTCGTCGAGGTTGAAGGTGACTACATTTTTAAAACTCAATCCTTCTTCTTTATGCAGCCTCACCAGTTCGGCATATACAGTTTTGGGAGAAGAGCCGGTGGCTAACCCCAATACACATTTTTCTTTTTTTGCTTGTTTCTCTTTAATCAGTGTAGCAATTTCCCGCGCGATAAATGTAGAACCTTCTTTCAGGCTGGGGTAAATTTTAACTGGTATCCGCTCAAATGAATCAGTAAGATCAATGTCGAAAGTTGGGTTTGGCATAATGAGAAATCGTTTATGGTTGTATCCTGAAACACCAGGCATATTGCCCGGGCGATTGTTCTTGAATTTTTTTGGGGATGCTGATGCGGATATTGTTACCATCAGCCTGCCACTTCAAATTTGACGGAGCCGCAAAGATAGAAATTTTTGCTCCTTTAGCCAGTGAAAAGTTTTTAATTGTCACCGTTGCCGGCAGGTTTTTTTCGTTTTCTTCCGCCAGGTAGAACGCGTATATGGTTTTATCGGATTTGCTTTGTGTAAAATAGATATTAGATGAGGAATAAGGCGCAACCGGTTGCGTTTGATAAATACCCGAACTATTGATCTTCATCCAGTCTCCGATCGCTTTCAACCTGTCATAAGCAACCGGATCGAAATCTCCGTTAGGGCCAGGTCCGATGTTCAATAAAAAATTTCCACCACGTGATACAATCTTTACTAATAATTGAATCAGTTGCTGCGGCGATTTATACGTATCATTAGGTACAAAGCTCCACGAATTACCCATCGTCATACAGGTTTCCCATGGAAAGGAGAGTGGTTTATCCGGAACTTGCTGTTCGGGTGTTGTATAATTTTCAAATTCACCGGTAACCGTTCTATCTACAACCAGCATTCCAGGGTTATAACTCCTCGCCATCGTTGCGATTCGTTTCATATCAATATCCTGGTCATCTTTTATTCCACGTTGCCATTCAACGCTGGTATCAACAGTTGATAAGGGACGAACCCAACCTCCATCCAACCATAGAATATCCATCTTACCATATTCACTCATCAGTTCTTTTACCTGGTTAAAAGTAAAATCTTTGAACGCGTTCCATCGTTCAGGATATTTTTTAGGATCATAGTTTACATTTCTGTCTTTGGGAGGGAAATAGGGCCACCAATAATTTTCATTGTTCCAATCGGGCTTGCTGAAATAAGCGCCGGTCATAAATCCTTCTTTTCGAAACGCGTTGAAAATTTCCTTTGCCACATTGCTTCGGGGGTTGCTGGCAAAGGGAGATTTGCTACTGGTGATCTTATAATCTGTTTGCTTGGTATCGAACATGCAAAAGCCATCGTGATGTTTGGTAGTGAATACCACATATTTCATTCCCGCTTCTTTAGCGGCAGCAACCCATTTCTCCGGATTGAATTGTGTTGGATTGAAGGTGGTTTGTAAATTTTCATAAGCCTTCTTGTATTCAGAATAATTTTTAGCATAAGGCCCGCGCCGAACGGTCCATCCTTCATCCTCGGGACAAAGGCTCCAGCTTTCTACAATACCCCATTGGCTATAGGTGCCCCAATGCATGAATAGGCCGAATTTAAGATCCTGCCATTGCTGAATCTTTTTCAATACAGCGGGATCGGTGGGAGGGATGTAGTTGTGGTGTTGCGCATTTGTTGTTAATGATATAATAACAAATGCTATTGGAAGAATTCTGGTCATAATATTTTTTTTGAGCCCGGCATTTGATCTTTATTCATCGCCTGTTGCGTCGCACTCTTGTGCGACAACAATTCTATTGGGCTGTTTAGAAAATTCTAGTTGCATTAATTTCAAGGGTAGCCCCTACGGGGCAAAAGAACATTAATTTTTATTTTGTTCTACAAACAGGTAGCTCCTACGGGGCATTGAGCATTCAAATGAAGAATTAAGAATTAAAAATAAAGAATGAAGAAGTGGCGATCGAATTTATCGATCTGCCTATTATATTTCGACCACTTTTTCATTTATAATTCTTCATTTATCATTCTTAATTTACTCCCACCGCCGTGGCTGGTGTCTTCACCAGCCACTCTTAAATTCAAGATCTCTTAATGTCAATAAACAATTCCAATCAAATCTAGCCTCAAGATGTTCCTATGGAACATAAAGAAGCTTGCGGGAAGAACCCTTTTTCATTCTTCATTTTTCATTCTTAATTTAATCAACTTGTATTTCATCCACATACAACCAAGCCTCATTCCCCGCTCCCGGCATTCCATCCGGTATCTTACCAAAATTTTTCACCTTTACTTTTATAAAGCGTGTTGTAGTTGGATTGACGTTGAGTACAAATCTTCCCATATTCAATGAGTCATTTATAATATCAGTTGTTTGACAAAGCGTTTTGTATGCAGCTCCTGTTGTAGAAAAACTTGCTTCCATCCATTGCGGTTTGCAAGGCTGACTTCCCCTGGCTGTTAATATATGCGCAGAGATGCTGGAAATTTTTGTTGGTTTACCCAAATCAATTATGGCTTCCATATCTTTTCCCTGCCAGCCTAGCCATTCGGTAGAAGTATATCCCTTATCCGACATTGCTCCATTCACCAATCCAAAAGCACCGCCTTCACCGGGAAAATTTTGGGCGGGTGGGATTGCGAGGGTTGTTTTTTTGCCGGTGGCTTTGTTGAAGACGAAGGATTGTTTAATCGGATTGTTAGGAATGCTCATTTCATTTTTGTCAACGAGATATGCTTCATAATAACCTTTACTTGTGATTTTGAGTGGCTTAATATATGTGAAAGAATTCTTCACGTAAGCATCTCTCAGGACTCGTGAATGTTCACCGTTAATGAAAGTATCTTTACTGAAAGCAATTTTGTGTTCACTTGACCAATAATCAACTTTTATTAAACGGCTTTTATCATTTGTATTCAAATTCCATAATATTCCATTAATATCTTTCGTTGGGGAAATCGTTGCACGAATATCAAAGTAAGCCTTACTGTATTTCACACTCCATAAATCATATCTCTTGAATTGTTTTTTTAATCTCCCTTCAAAATCCTTCCAATTCTTATTAACCTTCTGGCTCCACAATACTTCACTCAATGCTGCTATTCTCGGAAACAACATATACTCCACTTTCGCGGGATTGCTCATATACTCGGTCCATACATTTGCTTGCGCACCGATAATATATTTTGCTTGCTGCGGAGTTAAAGCCTTTGTAGCGGGTTCATAACTATATACTTCTTCAATCGGAGTATAAGAACCTTGTGTTACCGAGTCTTCATTCTTTGATTGTGAATGATCGAAATACATAAAGTTACCCGGTGTCATAATCACTTCGTGCTTTTGTTTGGCAGCAGCAATTCCTCCGGCTTCTCCGCGCCAGCTCATCACGATAGCATTCGGAGCTAAACCACCTTCCAATATCTCATCCCATCCAATCATCGACCTACCTCTTTTATTGAGATAACCTTCCATTCTTTGTACAAAATAACTTTGCAATTCATGTTCGTCCTTCAATCCTTCCTGTTTAATGCGTTGTTGGCAACGCGGACATCGTTTCCAATTACTCTTCGGACATTCATCTCCACCGATATGAATATATTTTCCGGGAAAGAGTTGTAACACTTCATCCAATACATCCGTTAAGAATTGAAATGTACTATCATTGCCCGCGCAAAATACATCGGGAAATACGCCCCATGTTTCCTGGACGAGTTTCTTCTCCCCTTGAGCCTGACGAAGGGCACTCTCTTTAGAAATCATGTTCTCGGGAATCTTTGTCTTCTCTTCTGGGAAACAACTCAACCATGGATAAGCGGCTATGGCCGCGCTGCTATGTCCTGGCAATTCTATTTCGGGAACAATGGTGATATATCTTTTCGACGCATAATCCACGATGTCCCTAATCTCGTCTTGCGTATAAAATCCTCCGTGTGTAGTATTATCACTTCCTTTTCCCGGGTATCTTCCGATAATAGTTCCATTACGAATAGCACCAACAGAAGTAAGCCGCGGATATCTTTTTATTTCTATGCGCCATCCCTGGTCCTCCGTTAAATGCCAATGAAAATAATTCAACTTGTGTAAGGCGATATAATTGATATATTTTTTGATAAATGCCACCGGCATAAAATGTCTCCCCACATCAAGATGTAATCCACGGTAAGCAAAACGAGGTTTGTCATTGATCTCCACAAAAGGAATCGCCAACGGTTTATCTTTTTCCGTTGGCAATAGTTGTATCAGGGTTTGAATGCCATAAAAAACACCGGTTTCATTATCTCCATTAATATGAATACCATTTTTATTGACTTCAATATTGTAAGCGCCAGGAATAGGATTGTCAAGCCTTTCATAGTTGAGATGAATAGCATTCTTAACCGAAGGGGTATCCATGAAAACTATGGTAGTGATATTATAGTATTGTTTCAGATAAGCGCTCAGGAAGAAATAGGAGTTCTCATGTCCTGTTCCCTGCACATCAATCACAATTCGGTCCTTTATAATAAAATTCCCGGGAACTTTTGGTTGTATTATTTGCACCGGCTTCGGTATAATGGCGGTCGACTGAGCATGCGTTAAACTATAACTCAACAGACATACGGCAACTATAATCTTGTTCATGTTATTAATTTTTTAGCTAAGAGGTCAAAAGAGAAAAGGAGATGAAAGGGGATTAATATTCGGAGATTCACTTTCAACTCTATTTCTCCTTAATTCGGTAGCCCTGTATTCTTTTGCTAAGTTGTTGTTAGAGAAAATGAAATTAAATGGGCTCTTGAACGTTAAAACTCTCTTTTGTCTCCTTTTCTCCTTTAATCTCTTAGCTCTGTATTTCTACTTCAAAACCGGCAAAATGATATTGCTGTTATGATAGATCCGTATAGTTGATTTCTGATAATCTTTTTCTTCGGCTTTCGGTATACTAATAAATTTCTGCGGATTGCGGTCCACCAGCGGGAACCAACTGCTTTGCACTTGCACCATTATACGATGACCTTTCTTAAATACATGCGCCACTTCATTTAGCGAGAAGGATACCTGCTCAACTTTTCCGGGTATAAATGCCTGTGGCTTTTCGTAACTGTTCCTGAATTTTCCACGAAACACTTCCGCTCTCACCAAGCGTTGTGCACCTGCTAACTGATAATTCTTCGGGTTAGGACTTGGGTTCTTTTCTGATTCCGGTAATACATCAATCAATTTAACAATGAAATCCGCATCAGTTCCCGTCATCGATACAAATAAATTTGCCATGATCTTTCCGGTAAGATTCAAATCTTCCGTTAACGTATCCGTTTCAAATACCAATACATCCGGTCGCTGTGCGGCGAATCGCTGGTCCTCGGCCATATATTCATTGTTTCGTCGCGCAGAAATAATACCGGTATAAGGAACCGGTTTAGCCGGATCGCTGATATATTCGGAATAACTACTTGCTGCTGCAGTTTTTTGCGTGCTTAATTTTCCTTTGTCGTTGAAATAAAATGGAGTGGCGGTTGCATTCGCTGGTGGCCAAACTGCGTAATTTTTCCATTGATTGCTGCCGGTCTCAAATATAGTTGCTTCTGCAGCGTCGAATTTTCCTTTGCCTTTTAGATAATAATTGAAAAATGGAATTTCAATTTGAGTATGATAGTAGTCATTCAGGTTTGCGCCAAAATCATGGCTTACGTAACTTGTCCAGTTGGCCCCGGCCCAGCTACCATGTGTCCAGGGCCCCATAACAATACGGTTGTTATTACCAGGTGTTTGTTTCTCTATGCTTGCATAGGTTTGAAGAGCGCCGAAAAGATCCTCGGCATCGAACCAACCGCCTACAACCAATACCGCGGGTTTAATATTCTTAAGATGGGTGCGGATATTTCGCGATTTCCAATAGTTGTTATAAGTATCGTTCTGTAACACTTCACTATAAATTTTGCCTTTGTTATTATAATATAATGGACCATTCGAATTTTTTAAGGGTCCCATTTCAAGAAAAAATTTATACGCATCATTGTATCGCGCATTGAATATCCCTGAATAGCTTTCGCCATTTTCACTTTTTGTCCCCTCAAAAAAATTATAGAAGCCAAAATTATCCAGCAGGAAAAAAGCGCCGTTATGATTGCAATCATCACCGATAAATTCATCTGTTACCGGAGCTTGTGGAGACACGGCTTTTATAGCCGGATGCGCATCAGGTAATGATGCTGTCGCAAAAAAACCGGGGTATGAAATTCCATACAATCCCACATTACCATTGTTCTTTGTGTTTTTCAGTAACCAGTCGATCGTATCATAAGTATCGCTGCTTTCGTCCACGTCCTTTTTACTTTTCTTATTAGCTACGGCGGGAGTAACTTCTTCAAACTGCCCTTCACTTTTATAACGTCCCCTTACATCCTGGTAGACGAAAATATATTTTTCTTTGGCCATGGCTCCGTTCGGTCCAAGCGAGTTCCTGAATTTATCGGCGCCATATGGAGAAATGGAGTAGGGTGTTCGAACTATCAGGAGGGGATATGATTCGGAACTATCAATCGGAAAATAAATCACGGTGAATAATTTAATTCCGTCTCGCATCGTTATGAATACTTCCTTTTTCAAATAATTCTCCTTAACTGAAAAAGGTTTATCCTGTGTTTGTGCGCTCGTTGTTAACGAAAAACACAGAACAAAACTGAAAAGTCCTATCAAAAAATATTTAGTCGCTTTCATTGGATCATTTAATTACGGGAAGAATGATATTGCTGCTGTTAGTAGCATCGTGATGAATCCGGATCGTCGCTTTCTGGAAATCAGTTTCATTGGCTTCGTAAATATTTATAAACTTTTGCGGGTTACGATCGGCCAACGGGAACCAACTGCTTTGAATCTGTATCATTAGTCGATGTCCTTTTTTGAACGTATGCGCGACATCGGGTAATTCAAATTTTACTTTTTCAATTTTATTGGGTTTGAAAGCAACCGGTGCTTCAAAACTGTTGCGGAATTTACCTCGCATTATTTCTCCTCTCACCAGCATCTGGTAGGCATTCATTGTATAAGTACTGCTACGGGTATAGCTGAAGTTATCTGGAAATACATCGATCAGTTTCACTACGAAATCGGCATCGGTGGAAGAAATACTGGTAAGCAAATCCGCGATCACAGTTCCGGCAAGTGTCATGTCTTCTGTTAATACATCCGTTTGAAAAGTCAGCACATCAGTACGACGCGAAGCGAACCGCTGATCGTCGGTCATATATGCTATTGTACGATCCATATGAACATCCTCTGTGTAAGGAACCGGTTTGGATGGATCGCTGATATATTCGCTAAAACTTGATTTGGTAATTGGTTTGTCCCAGGAAAGTTTACCATTCTCTTGTAAAAAGATTGCCTTATCCTGTTTTTCCGCCGGCGGCCATTGTGGATATTCTTTCCATTGATTCGCCCCGCTGAAAAAGATAGTCGCTTCCGCTTGTTTTGAAATATCTCCTTTACCTTTTAGATGAAAATTGAAATAAGGTATTTCGATGTTGTTCTGATACCATTGAGCTGTATTTGCATCAAATCGTATATTGCCTAAAAAAGATCCATCAGCTGAGGCCCATTGGCCATGGTACCAGGGACCCATCACTAGTTTATTATCATTCTTTCCTTTCTTTTCGAATGCTTCATACATTCTCCAGGCACCGAAACAATCTTCCGCATCAAATAATCCGCCTACTACCATTGTAGCAGTGGTATTACTTACTTTATCAGCGAAATTGCGGGGATTTCTGGCTTTCCACCATTCATCTAAATTCGGATGTGCATAGAGATCTTTCCAGAATTTGATACTATCTCCCATAATTACCGATAAATTTTTTATGGGTCCTGCTTCGAGATAGAATTTATAACTATCCCGAACGGGAAAAGTATAACCGGTTGGACCCATTGTAGTGGGTTTGGGTCTGGGTTTACCAAAGCCGGTATAAAATGCAAAACCATCCATTTGAAAAAAAGCACCGTTGTGATGGAAATCATCTCCAATGAACCAATCCGTAACAGGAGCTTGCGGACTCACTGCTTTTAAAGCAGGATGATTACTTAATGCGGCCATGGTAGAATAAAAACCCGGATAAGAGATTCCCATTACCCCCACACGTTGGTTATTGTTCGGAATATTTTTGATGAGCCAGTCGATAGCATCGTAGGTGTCGCTGGCTTCATCAATCTGGTTACCGGTTTTATTGGGATTGTAAGGTCGTATATCTTCAAATTCTCCTTCACTCATCCATCGGCCACGTACATCCTGCGTTACTATTATATAGCCCTCACGCATATAGTAGCGAAAATGACCACCCCAGAAAGAACGCCAGTTATTCTCGCCATAAGGAGCGCAGGAATAAGGAGTGCGGGTCATCAGGATGGGATGTTTTTCGGTCGCATCTTTGGGCATATATACCGAGGTAAACAATTTAATACCATCCCGCATCGGAATATAGATTTCCTTCTTAATATAGTTATCACGTATCCAGGCAGAATCCTGGGAATTTTGCGCGGAAACGGAAATAACAAGCAATAGCAATGAAAAGGCAATGAAGAATTTTCTCATGTCATTTGAATTTGGAGGACTAAATTTACGGTTTCTCTATTCACTCTTATCACCAAATTATGAACGGAAATGCGCAAGTCATCCAACGCTTCTATTCAGCGTTTCAGAAACTGGATTATGCTACTATGCAATCCTGCTACAGCGATGATATCATTTTTAATGATCCGGCATTTGGAATACTAGAAGGTCCGGAAGCCAAAGCCATGTGGGAAATGCTGTGTAAGAACGCTAAGAATTTTTCGTTGAGTTTCTCCAATATTCAATTATTGGATGAGGAATATGCCACCTGTGATTGGGTAGCCAATTATACTTTTTCAAAAACCGGCCGCAAAGTAACCAACAAGATAAAGGCGCATATGCGGTTGCAGGATGGAATGATCATTGAACATACCGATCAGTTTGATATCTGGAAATGGAGCCGCCAGGCGTTGGGATTGCCAGGTATATTATTGGGATGGAGCGGGTATTTGAAGAATAAGATCAGGAGTAATGCGCGGAAGAATCTGGAAAAGTTCATGGATACATAGAAAGTGAAAAGTGAAAGGTGAAACGTGAAAGAAATTTGGAATATTGCCAGGATAAACTTCGAAAAATTAAGGGCATCTATTTTGTGATTGTCAAAGTAAATCCCGATTGAACTGTAACAGTTACACCGGATGCGACAGTTAATGATCGAATAGTTACATTTGAACTTATTATCACATTTCCGGTTGAAATAGTGACGTCTGTGTTCTGATCTGGTAACGACCCACATGACCAGTTCGCAGTATTTTCCCATGCGCTTGATGCAGCTCCGGTCCAGGTGTTGTTGAACTTTAACCAATATTCGGGCCCCACTATATTGTCAACTATACAGCGAAATTTATAACCGTATGAAGAGTTGCTTATTGCGACAATGTTAAGTGTAGAGGTGTTTGTACCATTATAAGTAGCGTTGTCTGATAAATTATTAAAACCAACTCCTGAATCAATCTGCCATTGATAATTAGTGCCGGTGATAAAAGAGTTTAATGTTCGCGAATCGCCGCTGCACAATTGCATTTGAGCTGCTAAGGTGTTTTTGAAAATTGAAACTGTTTTAGCTTCCGGACCACCTTGATTGCTTGCTGCAATATCCATCAATCCATCATTGTTGCAGTCGGCAAATACGATACCACTAATATTACTGGAAGAAGTAAAGAAAGTTGGAGGATTAAAGGCTGCCCCTCCCAGATAACCAATATTTTGAAAGATTTGTACGTAGCCTTGCGATCCAGCTATTCCCAGATCTGGCTTTAGATCTCCGTTCAGGTCGCCGATATCAAAAGCTCTGTTACCAGGGTTTGTCATTAATAGGATTGGCGATGCTAATGAAAATGAGCCCGAGGTTGAAGTATTTATTCTAAAAGATACCCTATCGTTTTGTAAAGACACTATATCATTTTTCCCATCCATGTCGAAATCTATTATTTTGAGCGCGAGGCTTCCCTCTGTTGCAAAAAAATCATATTCCAGGGGAGGAGCAAAGGTTATTACAGAATCCAGAGTAGTGTTGAGATAAACAAAAACAGAGGAGGGATAGGCGTTACTTACACTTACGACCAAGTCTGGTTTAGAATCATTATTCAGATCACCGCTTGCTATAGAAGTAGGAGTAAAAGGTAAAATAAGATTTATCGTAGGACCTATTTGAGTTGTTCCTGGCACAGATGTGATATTTCTTGCGACTGAAACCAAATTTGTGCCGCGAAATGCTGCAGCAAAATCGATGCGTTTATCAAGGTTGAAGTCCGCAGCAGTACTGCCAACCGGGGTATTGATGAGATCTGAATTACTTATGCCAAATCCAGATGCACTACTAAAATGAGTAATGGCCAGCGAACCTTGATTTCGCGCAACATAAGCTGAAGCGTATTTATTCGCGTTGTTTGTATAACCAAGATCATCAAGGCCATCACCATCATAGTCAAAAACACAAAGGTTGTTTTTTCCAAATTCTATAAATGAAAAAGATGGGCTGTCAAAATTTATTGATCCATCTACAGACAGATTTTTAAGTATAGAACCAAAGGGAAATTGTGCCTCGATTTGTGTCACTAAATCGTTTCTTCCATCATCGTTCACATCAATAGATTCCAGACCAAAGGGACCATTTATGTTTGCATTCGGATTGATCCAAAAAAAATTAATTCTTTTTGCGAAAGCATTCGAGTCAATTAAAATATCATTGCCAAATATGACTCTAAATGGTTTTGGGCTTGTGGCGGTCCGCCCATTTATAGTAACCGAAACTGGATGGAAAGTAGAACCCGCCGGCACCTTTACTTTTAGCGTTACAGACGTGGCGGCGAGAACAGGTGTTCGAATTCGCCCAAACCTGACGATATTGTTTGCAGGCACTGGATCAAACGCACCTCCATATATTATAATTATTGAGCCAATCTGACCTGATTCCGGGTAAGTTCCATTTACAGTGGGTTGCGCCAGGATAGATAAACTTAGAATGCAAAAAGAAATGAGTATAATAATGTTTCTCAAAGTCAGACAAATTTATATAAACTGTACCTTTCACAATAAAAAATTGAGGCATGTCAACACGAAGAAAATTCTTACAATCCTCCGCTTTCAGTTCTGTAGCTGTTTTATTTGGAAAGAAAGCATGGGCCGCTGAGGGAAATTATGAACCTGTTATTGGTAATCCTGTGGTGATTTCTACCTGGGATGCGGGTATTGCCGCCAATAAAGGAGCCTGGGAAATTTTAGGAAAAGGTGGCCGGGCACTGGATGCCGTTGAAGCAGGGGTTATGGTTACGGAATCTTCTCAAAACTGTTGCGTTGGTTTGGGTGCTAATCCGGATCGCGATGGATTTGTAACATTGGATGCTTGCATAATGGATGAATTTGCTAATTGCGGAAGTGTCGCATTCCTCGAACGAATTAAACATCCGATTGCTGTTGCACGAAGAGTAATGGAAAAAACACCGCATGTAATGCTGGTTGGAAGCGGGGCGCAGCAATTTGCAATAGCGGAAGGATTTCCATTGGAAGAACAAAAGCTTTCTGTGGATGCGGAAAGAAGCTATAAGGAGTGGTTGAAAAAATCGGAGTATAAGCCAATCATCAATATTGAGAACAAACAAAAGGGTCCGATGATTCCTTCCAAACTAGAAAACGGGGAATGGAACCATGATACAATTGGCATGGTGGCAATGGATGCAAAGGGAAATCTTAGTGGAAGTTGTACAACCAGCGGGATGGGTTTTAAAATGCGCGGACGATTGGGAGATTCTCCAATTATTGGAGCTGGATTATTTGTAGACAATGAAGTGGGTGCCGCTACTGCAACCGGACAAGGCGAAGATGTGATTCGTGTTGCTGGTTCGCATACGGTAGTTGAATTAATGCGACAGGGATTGTCGCCCGAACAGGCTTGTAAAAAAGCGGTTGAAAGAATCGTTCGGATAAAGGGAAACAAAGCGAGAGAAATTCAAATTGGTTTTATCGCTATCAATAAGAAGGGAGTGTATGGAGGATATGCCTTGCAAAAAGGTTTCAGCTTTGCAGTGAAGAATGGGGGAGAGGAGCGATTGGTGGTGGCGAAGAATCTTATATGATTTTGGAATTGCGAATTGGGAAATTGGGAAATCTATTTTAGCGCAGTCATGCTTTCGCATTTTATAGAACATATTACACCAAGGGAGATTTCCCAATTTCCCAATCCAAAATTTCCCAATTCAATCTAAAAACAGTTTTATGACCAATTGGTTATCCCTCGAAGTCTGCGCCTTCAACGTTCAATCCTGTATTATTGCTCAACGAGCTGGCGCGGTGCGTGCAGAGTTATGCGATAACCCGATGGAAGGAGGAACTACTCCGTCTTTCGGTGCTATTAAACAAGCGAGAGAAAAAGTTACCATACAATTATATCCAATCATTCGTCCGAGAGCAGGTAATTATTTTTATGATGAAGAAGAGTTTGCGATCATGCAAAAAGATATTCTTTTATGTAAGGAGATGGGATGTGATGGTATATCTGTTGGTATTCAATTGCAGAATGGTAATATTGATACAGAACGTTTCAAACGAATGGTAGAATGGGCCTATCCGATGGGAGTGACTTCTAACCGGGTTTTTGATGCGGCACCCGATCCTTTCAAAGCATTGGAAGAAATTATTAAATGTGGATGTGAGCGTGTACTTACAAGCGGGCAAAAAAGCGCGGCCCCTGATGCGATTGCGCTATTGACCAAATTAGTAGCACAGGCAGATGAACGAATTATCATTATGCCAGGGGCTGGTGTTCGGTCGACAAATATTGAACAATTGATTACTACTGGTGCAAGAGAGTTTCATACTTCCGCGAGAAAGGTAATTCCAAACAATGTTGCTCATCAAAATCCTGATATATTGGATATCGGTAACCCGGTTATTG
Organism: Chitinophagaceae bacterium; assembly: GCA_965279015.1. GTDB lineage: Bacteria > Bacteroidota > Bacteroidia > Chitinophagales > Chitinophagaceae > Endoryza. The sequence continues at coordinate 4,220,524 of OZ257130.1, read as the reverse complement.
CGGATGAAGAGGAGTTGAAGCGGATAGTAGCGATATTTCAGAGGAGTAAAGAAGTAGAGAAGTAAAGAAGTAGAGAATTGCGTAATGCTAATATTCTCTACTTCTTTACTTCTCTACTTTTCTAACCGTCTTTCTTATCTTTCTTTCCAAATACTCTTTTAAAGAACCCGTCTTTTTTCTTTTTCTCATCTACCGTCGGATCTGTTTTTACGGGATCTTTTTTATCGGTAGGGACCTGGTTCTTTGGATCCTTTGCTTCCTGTAATACTTTTTGTTCTTCCAGCGATTTCTTTGAATCAACGGGGATGTCCTGTACATCTGGTTTTCCGAGGAATTCATCTACCTGTTCATTTCCTTCTTCTCCGGTAGGAGGTTCGATACTAAGAAAGGGATCATATTGTAATTTATTAGGCATGTTTTCCGGCTGAATGAATTTTGCATACCTGTCAAGTCCCAATGTTTTATCGGCAAATGCTTTCTGAAAAAAATATTCCCAGATCGGTAATGCTGCTTTACCACCATAACCCAGACCGCTTTCCAATCTTATGAAACGATCATCGCAACCGATCCATACGCCTCCGAGTAATTGTGGAGTAAAGCCCATGAACCATCCATCGGAATTATCATTGGTGGTCCCTGTTTTTCCTCCCATTTCAGAAATACCTAAACGAGCGCGTAATCCTCCGGCTGTTCCATAATCAACTACCCCCTGCATCATACGCGTCATGGTATATGCGGTAGCCTGACTGATTACTTCTTTGCGTTCGGTTTCAAAACGCGCCAGCACATTTCCGTTTTTATCTTCAATCCGAGTAATATAAACAGGTTTTGTACTGAACCCACTTGTTGGGAACATAGAATAGCCCCATAGCATTTCATATAGTGAAAGATCAACGGCTCCCAAACTGATGGAAGGGTAGGGTTCCACTTTGGTTGGTATATTGATTTGTTTAAGAAATTCGGCAAAACGTTCGGGCGTGGTTTGCTTTATCAGGTAAGCGGCTACTTCATTTACCGACCATGCCAAAGCGTTAGCCATGGTGCGGGTGCCGGTTCTACCCGTGTTTTTTGCCGGCACATAACCGGATCCGGGGAAATATTGCTGGGTAGCTTCACACTCCGTTTCAGGAGTAAACCCATATTCTTCTATCGCCAATGAATATAAGAAGGGTTTGATGGATGAACCTACCTGTCGCTTAGTCCTAAGATTAACATGATCATATTTATAATTCTTGAAATCAATTCCACCCACCCATGCCTTTACCTGGCCCGTCATCGGATCCATTACCATAAAAGCGGTCTGCAGCATTTCACGATGGTATTTGATCGAATCATAAGGTGTCATCAGGGTATCTTTTCCCCGTTGTGGGTTCCAGGCAAATACCTTCATCTTTGTTTTTACAAAAAATGTTTTTTTGATTTCCGCATCACTCAATCCATCTTCCTTAAGATTCTGCCAACGGTCACTGTTTTTCATCGCCGCCTGTAAAATATTATCATGCGTTTTCCATACCGCATCTGTTTTTAAACTAGCCTGCGCGCTTAGTACTCTCTGTAAAACCGGCATATGTTTCGCAACTGCTTCTTCTGCGTACAATTGCATGCGTGGGTTAATAGTGGTATAAATTCTTAGTCCATCTTCATACAAATCGTAATTATCACCATTTTGATTTTTATTTTCTTTGCACCATTTTTTTAGTTCATCCCTGATCACATCAAGAAAATAAGGAGCTATACCATTGTTTTCATCCAGTTTTTTAAAGTTTTGCCGGATGGGTTGAACAATGAGCTTCTTATATTCCACTTCACTGAGGTAATTATTTTTTACCATCTGGTTCAAAACAGTATTGCGTCTGTTAAACGCGGCTTTCATATTCCTGTTGGGGTTGTAAAGGGTATTTCCTTTCAACATTCCAACCAGCACTGCTGCTTCTTCTACGGCAAGCCTGTCTGGTTCCTTCTGGAAAAAAGTAAGAGATGCATTGCGTATGCCATAGGTGTTTTCGCCAAATGGTACGGTATTGAGGTAAAGCGCAATTATTTCCTGTTTGGTAAAATTGCGTTCTAATTTTACCGCGATGATCCATTCTTTCAATTTTTCAATAACACGTCTAACGATATTCTTAGAACCCTGATCGAGCATATTTTTTGCCAACTGCTGGCTGATGGTACTCGCGCCACCATCGCTTCCCAATTTCATGACGGCCCTTGCCAAACTTTTAGCATCAATCCCAGAGTGCTCGTAAAAGCGTTCATCTTCCGTTGCAATCAGTGCATCAATTACATGCTTGGAGATATCTTTATAATTAACATTGCTGCGATTACCTCTTTCTTTGTAATATTTACCCATCGGAGTTCCATCATCTCCATACACTTCAGTTGCCAGCATAATAGATGGGTTTTCCAATTGAGCCAGCGAGGGCATCTTTCCAAATACTCCAAAATTGATAAGGATGAGCAGCAATACAAATGCGCCTAATCCATAAAAGAATATTTTCCAGAAAATCCGAACGGAACGTGCCATATTTTGCGATTAATTGAGGGTTCAGTTAAACAAGCAGTAAGGTAAAACAAAAATCATGCTCGAAACAACAAAGAAACGGGTAGCTTTTGAAGTAGAATACGCTTATTCTCGATATCATTAACAGATTTTTACAAATTCGGCCGGATTAGTCGAATTTTCCCGGGAAAGACCGCTGTAAAAATTTCCTGTATTCAATCACATCTTTGCTGAGTTTTAGCATTTCCAGATTTGGCGCCGTAATTATTCCAAATGAGTATTTGCCAACAGGCAGCCAGGGAACAATTTCTGTGGAGGCTATTTTACGGACTTTGTCGATATATGTGATCGCGTCTTCCGCGTTGGCGAAATTATTCATCAGTACCAGGCGGGAAGTGTCCGTGAGTATCTCGCTGGTAATATCGTAGGATTTATTATAAAAGGTTTGTTTGTTGTAGCGATTGAACGCATTCTTCGCTTCGGTTACAAAAACACCATCTACTTTATCAGTAAAAATAACCACGTAATGTGGAGCAGCAGGATCCATCGTATAAGCAATTTTCAACGGTGCAGCGGGTTTGGTTTGCCCCGAATCTTTTTTAATATTGGGAACTACTGTTTTATTATCTGTAATCAGCACCGGTTTGGGACTGACAATTAGATTTGAATCGTTGCGGACCAGCTTCTGACCAACATTTGGCAATAGGTTAGTGGCCGTTTCAACACTATCGGAAGGCCGTTTAATTTCCAGTTTGGTCAGGTATGATTCAATATCTTTTCTGCGACCCAGCACATCAATCATCGTTTTAGCTTTCTCTGCCAGAATTGAACTGGGATAGAGGTTAATAATATCCTGCAATACCTTTTTTGCTGAATCGTCTAAACGTTCACGAATAAAATAAATAGATTGAATATAGAGTAACTGTGGGGTCCAGTAGTTATTAGAATATAAACTATCGCCGATTTTCTTTTCCGCGAGCGCTTCTTTAAACTTTCCTTCAATAAATAAAGTATAGATCTTATTGTAACGACGGTTCATATCTTCTTCAGCGGGATCCTTGGTACCGGCTGATTTCGGATTAGATATCTTTTTTTCTGCTTCGGTTCCCGCATATCGTTGTTGCAATTCCGCTTTTATTGCGTCCGCCTTTTGCGTATTGCCGGTTTTTATATAGCAATAATATAAATACCCCAACGCTTCGGGCTGACGGCTACTATATGTAAAGCGTTCATGGAATTTTTCCAGTTCCAGGATTGCGGCTTCATAATCCTCTAATCCCTCCATCAATGCTTTGCCCAATTCGATTTGTGCGTTTTCTATGGAGTCGTTGGATGTTTTTAATTGTTCCGGAGTGAGTGGTAGTTTTTTTAGTAAGGCTTCGTAGGAAACAACTCCATCATCACTTGCCTGGGAAGCCTTTGCTACTCGTAATTGTTCATCTTCGGTCTGCTTTTGTTGAATTGCCTGGTTAACGGCAGCCTGGCGGCGCCAGTTATCGGCATTCGGCCGGTTACCCCATTTTCCTTTGAATTCAGTAAAACCTTTTGATTTCAGGTTAGGGTTGTAAAAATACCATTCGCCTTTTGCGTTATTATCAAAAAGGTCGGTGGGGGCTGTATTAACATTAAGCGGGTTAGCAGTTACAACCGGTTCATCTTCTTTCAATCCCTGTTCTTTTCTTATTTTCCTAACCATCTTCTTTATGAACAGTTCACGTTCATCTTCGGGCATGGCAGCAATTCGCTGAAGGCTATCCTGACGATATATTACATCCGCATTTTCGGCGATTCTGGTAAGAACTTCCTTGCGTCTTGTAAATACATCAGGATTTGAAACGATTTCCTGATTTTGTACACTATCATAAAATCGTTTTGCATCTGAATAATCGGCTTCCTGGTAGGCAAGGTCGCCCAATAATAGAAAAGATCTTGACTTTTGATTGGGATCGGCGCTTTTATCGATAGAGGCACTGGTTGATTTCAACAATAATGCTTTCGCGGCCTCTTTATCATTTCGCTCCAGTTCCATTAGAGCGGCAGAATAATAAACAATATCGCGGTAATTGGTATAGCGATCCTTGCGAGCCATCTTCATCAAATCATCAATGTTAGTTTGAATGGCTTTTGCATCTTGTTTATTTTGGCGAATTGAATTTAAACGGGCATATACTTCCAGTACCGGATTCAACGTATTTTTAATACTTCTATCATAGAATTCTTTGGCCCGAACTGGTTTTTTAGCTGCTTCATACATTTGAGCGATCAGGTATTCCCAACGTGCCTTTTCTTCTTTGTTTTCGGCATTGTCAAGGGCTAATTCAAGATGAACTGCAGCACTGTCCCACATGGATTGCTGATAAAACCAAAGTGCCTGCATTTCGTGTAAACTAGGTTGCAGTCGTGCTGGAAAAAGAGGATCATGTTTTAATGTTTCAATCATACCTGCCGCCTCGGGATAATCTTCCGTAGCGAGATAAGTTCGGATCAACCAAAGAAAAGATTCGTTACGACTGGGTAGTCCGATATGTAACTTTTTAACAAAATTCGTTTTTTCTTTAGTGGAGATGGAAAATGCACTCCCTCCTTCGTTGGCATTGCTACCAATGGTTTTATCGTACCCATCTTTTTCCTTTGGAGAAAACGCGTAATTGATATATTGAAAAGTAAAATAGGCGGTATCGTATGTCTGGCGGAAATAATAAGCCTTGCCCATCAGCATATACATATTATCAACCCAGTCACTCCGGAGATCATGTAAAAGTATAGCAGCATTGGCTTTATAGATTACAGAATCCAGCTCAATGCTATCGCGTATGGTTTGTTCGGGTGAATAATTGTAAAAAGAAAGTAGGTAGTTGTAGTCGTCCTTATGCGATTCTTTGGCACGTGCGATTATCTCTTTTAGTTTTTCTTTAGCATTAAAATGCCAATTGTACTTGGTAAAAGAATTTTGAAAAAAGCGACGTGTTCCCGTGAATTTTTTGTCGACTCCTTTTTCTGACCCCAGTTTTTTATCCTCCATTTTCTGAGGCTTTTTTAATTCAAAACTGAGCGCAGGGATGCTCTGGGCAGAAGCAGTCGTATGCCATGCCAGTCCTAGCAGCAGTGCAAAGAAGATGATCCGAGTCAATACGATTGAATATTTGCGGCGCAAACTAATTGCTTAATAACTGATTTTCAAGAAAATTATTATAAAGTTAGTCCAATTTTTTGGCCACGTTTTTCGTTGAGCACATTTAACCACAGTTAACACAGATTTTTATCACAGAATTCACAGTTATAAGAATCTGTGTTTATCCTGAATAACGGTAGAACTCCATTTAAGCAGTTGATCTTTACACGATAATAATCAGTGTTATCAGTGGTTTTGCCTCAAGTTTTGGAAGGAGAGGATTCAGCTTTCGGCCTATTTGGCTACCTTTATTCAAATCAAACGCTCATGGCTGGATTAGACGAAAACTCTACCTTGAAACGATTGCGTAACCGTTACCGCCTGGTAGTTATGAACGATGATACTTACGAGGAGGTTGTGACGTTTAAGTTATCAAGGCTCAGTGTTTATATAGTTCTTAGCACCATTTTTGTATTGTTAACCGGGCTTACAGTAGCCCTTATCATCTTCACTCCCTTAAAGTATTATATACCGGGGTATGGTGATGTTAATAATACTAAGGAGCTGAGGGACCTGAAGATGAGAACTGACTCAATGGAAACGGCAATGAAGTATAAGGATCAGTATCTCCAGAGTGTGAAAGGGGTGTTGCAAGGAGATGCTACCATTAAATTGGATACAACTGCACTCGTAATTCCAGTACCTGAAAAAATTGACGATTAAAAACCAAATACGCTATGTTCAATCAAAAATCCAAATCCGACAACCTGCCGGACGCACCCGGCAGTGGAGGCGCTAGCCTTATTGCCGCAGGAACAACCCTCAAAGGCGATATTACCAGCAATGGCGATATCCGAATCGACGGCACTCTTCAAGGAAATATTTATTGCACCGCGAAAGTGGTAATTGGCGCCAATGGCGTGGTGGAGGGAGATATATCCGGACAACAAGCCGATATTATGGGCAAAGTTAAAGGCACGATCCAGGTAAAAGAATTGCTGCAATTGAAAGGGAATAGCCATGTTAGTGGTAATATTCACGCTGGCAAACTTCAAATTGAACCTACGGCGAATTTCAACGGACAGTGTCATATGACGGAAACTACTCCTTCTGTAAACGGCAATAGTCGCCTGGGTACAGATAAGAAAGTGGATACTCCGGTAGCTGCCTGATCGGATTATTAAAAATTTGACCATAATACCGGTTGGCGCGCTGACCGCTGTACAGGTAATGGTATTACCTTTGCCGCCGTAAACAGTTAACCGGTATTATGAATTCAACATTCTCTACCAACACGGGCCTAAAAGCATTCCGTCCATTATTAATCGTCTTTCTCCTACTGAACGCGGGTATTTTCGGGTCGCGGTCACTTTTAGCTAAATGGAATATAAGCGCCGACGTATTGCTGATCGGGCATCTCATTCTCTTTACAGCCACTGCAGTTTCTTTCTATTTTTATTATAAGTCTTTTCAGGATAGTCGCCCACAGACTTTTGTCCGGTTTATCTACGCAGGTATGTTCATTAAAATGGCGCTCTGCCTGTTTTCCTCCTTTTTATATATAGTGATATCGGGTAAGGATGTAAATAAAGGTGGTATCATCGGATGCATGGTATTATACATGTTATACACTATACTGGAAGTGGTAATTTTAATGAAAGTGAGCAAGCTAAAAAAGAATGCCTAAGAAAGAAGCGCCTTTAGAATATCTACGTCAATTTATTCCGGAAGCAGCCGTCCCAAAAGTACTGCAGTACCTGCATCAGTATACCGTTCATCTTACTATTACCCGCGAACGGAAAACGGTATTGGGCGATTACCGGCACGCAACCTCCCATCAAACGCATCGGATCAGTGTAAACAGCAATCTTAACAAATTTGCTTTCCTGATCACTTTGATTCATGAAATCGCGCATCTGGTTACATTTATGCAGTATGGTCACCGGGTACAGGCGCATGGCCGCGAGTGGAAGAACTGGTATGCATTATTATTGAAAGACTTTCTTGAACTCAAAATTTTTCCCGCAGATATTGAAAACTCGCTGTTGCAGTCGATCAATAATCTCCCCGCCAGTAGTTGTGCTGATGACAACCTGATGCGGGTATTAAAAAAATATGACGGTATTGTAGATGGACTGGTGCTGGTGGAACAGGTAGAAGAAGGGAAGTTATTTGATATCGGCGAAGGTCGTGTATTTAAAAAAGGGAAGAAACTACGGAAAAGATATCAATGTATTGAAATGCATTCCGGGAAGGTTTATTTGTTTAGCCCGGTGTATGAGGTGAAGGCAGTGTGAAGATTTTGAAATTTTGGATTGGGAAATTGGGAAATCTCCTTTTACGCAGTCATACTTTTGCATTACAAAAAGCATGTTAAGTTGAGAGAGATTTCCCAATTTCCCAATTCGCAATTCCAAAATTCTCAAAAACTCAACAACATCCACACTCTACACCCCGTATGCCCCGTATTCCCCATCGGTCCGTTAAGATAACGGAAACCAAATTTCTCATACACTTTCATTGCTTGCTTTAATTCCGGCATAGTTTCGATGTAAACATTCTTATAGCCGCTCTCTTTAGCGAATGCAAGCACTTTATCAATGAGGGTTTTGCCCAATCCCAATCCCCGGGCCTTTGGTAAAAGATACATCTTCACTAATTCACAGGTTCCTTCGGGAAGTCCATCAGATGGATAGATGCCCGCTCCCCCAATTAATTCTCCATTGAGTTCAGCGACATAATAAATACTGCCGGGCTTTTGGAACAATTCATACAGTGCATCTGTGGTAGGATCGTAATAAACGGTACCGGGGTGATTGGCGCCAAATTCCGCTAAGGTATTTCGCACGATGCTTGCGAGTATTTTATTATCGCCTGGTTCTATAATCCGGATTACTATCTCCTGCATGTTGCGAAGATAAAAGGAAATTTAACTATGAGTATTATTGAGAAAAGAGGGGAAGATGAAATCAATTTTGTTACAATAGACAGGTATAGCAACGTACCATGTTAGATAAATCGCTATTTCACTTTCAGGTAATAAATATCCGTCAAAGCAGCAGGATAAAAGTTCAAATGACCTTTTTGTGTTGTATCTATTCTTCCTTTCAATATAAATTTATGGCCAGAGGCAAACAGAATCAAACTGTCATTAATTTTAAGGTCACGGCTAAATTCCAGCCAAAAACAAGCTTGATCATCATCAAACAAATCATTTTTACGGCAAAGCGCCGAAAGTTCGAAACCAAACAACCCATGGCCCTCTACTTCTACAAATTGACCATGCAGTGATTTATAGGTTTTTATCAAGTTCTTAAAAGAAATCTTTTGGACTTTAATCGTCGAATCGAGACCAGCGTTAATGAAATTAATCTTTGATTTTTCTATACAACTAGTTGAAAGAAGGAGAATGCTAATGAAGAGGATGAAAGGGAAAAAGAATTTCAATTGGCTTTATTTGCTTACAAATCTAACTAATTTGAAATCGCATTATTGGAGCAGGTTGGCAGCTATATTTGGTAATAAATGGTAGTGGCCTCCGCATACTGCAAGGCTAAATAGCAGCACATGGGCCGGGCACAAAAATCTTGAAATAAGAAATTAGCTCAGCAGCGCCATTACTCCATACATCAAAATATAACTGAGGAAAGTGAGCAGGAGGAAGATTTTGTGGGCGTTTTTCATATGGGATCTTTTTCTGGGTGGTTAACAATTAACGTTGCATATGCTGAGATAACGCAAAACCATGCCAGTTATTATTGCGCTGCATTTGGAATTGTGTTTTTTTAAACAGTTGAAGAGTTTCTGGTATTTCTATACATAGAAAAAGGCTGGCCCTCTAATGGCCAGCCCTTATATGAAAAGTAGGTTGATTAAGCTACTGCTTTGTTAACCAGCGCAGCTGCCTCGCTAAGGAGTATAGCCGACTGTACTTTCAAACCGCTCTCTTCGATCAGTTTCTTAGCTTCTTCTGCATTTGTTCCCTGCAAGCGAACGATAATGGGGACTGGGATATTTCCGATGGTTTTATACGCGTCTATAACGCCTTGTGCTACGCGGTCGCAACGTACAATTCCGCCAAAAATATTTATCAGAATGGCTTTTACTTTTGGGTCCTTTAAAATAATGCGGAAGCCGGCTTCCACAGTTTGTGCATTCGCCGTGCCACCTACATCCAGGAAATTAGCCGGTTCACCGCCGCTCAATTTGATCATATCCATGGTTGCCATAGCCAGTCCTGCGCCATTTACCATACAACCTACGTTTCCATCCAGTTTTACAAAGTTGAGGTTGTGCTTGGCGGCTTCCACTTCTGTAGGATCTTCCTCGGTAGTATCGCGCAAAGCTTCCAGATCGGCATGACGCATCAACGCATTATCGTCGAGACTCATTTTGCAATCTACTGCCAGTATCTTTTCGTCACTGGTTTTGAAAAGCGGGTTAATTTCCAGCATCGCGCAATCCAGGCTCACATAGGCGGTATAAAGATTGGTGACAAATTTTACACAGTTTTTAAAAGCTTCTCCTTTTAATCCAAGATTAAAAGCAATCTTCCGGGCCTGGAAGGGTTGCAATCCTCCGGAAGGGTGTACCAATTCTTTAAATATCTTTTCAGGTGTATCATGAGCTACATCTTCGATATTCATTCCACCTTCGGTACTATACATGATCACATTCTGTCCCTTTGTACGATCAAGCAAAATGGATAAGTAAAATTCCTTAACCGGGTTGGAACCATTATAATACACATCCTGGGCCACCAATATCTTATTTACCAGTTTGCCTGCAGGGCCTGTTTGAATGGTAACCAATACACCTCCCAGGATATTACCGGCAATGGTTTTAATTTCATCTGCGTTTTTACCAACTGCCACTCCTCGTTGTTCGCTGCCCTGAATCTTTCCCTTACCACGTCCACCTGCATGGATCTGTGCCTTTACTACCGCGAAACTATTATTGGTTTGAACTTTCAGTTGCTTATATGCTTCTTCCGCTTTTTCAGGAGTATCAACAGGAATGCCTTCCTGTACCGGAACATTGAATTTCTTCAGCAGTTCTTTAGCCTGGTATTCGTGCAGGTTCATAGTGGAGTTTGTTTGATTGCGAAAATAAGGTAGTAGGCGGGAATAATAAAATGGGAATCGTGAATTGTGAGTGGTGAGTCGTGAGTGAGTCGCTGATTTTCGGAGAGTCTTTGGACCCCGGATCTCCCGATCCGGGAAACGTGAGTGGTGAGTCGTGAGCAGCTCCGATTAATAACGGGTTTGATTTATTTCGGGATTTTTTCACGATTCTCGATTCACGTCTCACGATTTCTTTGTGTAATTTTCTATCCTAAACTCCTTCACTTTGAAAAAAATCTTCAAAAGATTGCTGCTCGGGATACTTGGATTGTTTTTATTGCTCTCCGTATTTGCTCTTGTAACGGGAAGAACTTACCTGTTCAAAGCAGTAGCTTACAACTTCGCGGATGTAGACGATTATAAAGTATTTACCAATGATGAAGTCGCAATAAGTCAGGCTCAACCTTGGCCGGTTTCAGAAAATTTTAATAAAGCAGAAATGCCCGCCGCTTTGCAAGCCGAATTGGATGCAATCAAGAATATTGGTGTCGTTGTTATTAAAAATGATTCTTTATTCTATGAAAAATACCAGAATGGTTATAGCGATTCTTCCTGGTCAGGTTCTTTTTCCATGGCTAAAAGCATTACCAGCTTATTAATAGGAGTGGCGCTCAAAGAGGGTAAGATCGGATCGTTGGAAGATCCGGTAGGGAATTATATTCCCGAGTTTAATGAAGGGGAAAAAGCAAAGGTTAAGGTCATTCACCTTCTTACGATGAGCAGCGGCAGTGATTGGGACGAATCTTATTCCAATCCATTATCTACAACTACCGAACTGTATTATGGAACGGATGTTTATAAAACGGCTACCGGAGTTAAGATCATCAAAGAGCCGGGTACCTATCACGATTATAAATCGGGCGATTCTCAATTATTAGGATTGATTCTTGAAAAAGTGACCGGGAAATCTTTAAGTGAATACGCTTCAGAAAAAATATGGAAACCATTGGGTGCTGAGCATCCGGCTAAATGGAGCACTGACAAAAAGAATGGACATACTAAATCCTATTGTTGTTTTAATTCGAATGCGCGTGATTTCGCCCGAATTGGACAATTAATGCTGGATAGTGGGAAATGGAAGGGTGCCGAAATCATTTCCCCGGACTATTATCAAAAATCTATTGCCGCTTGCGCCATTAGCGATGAAAATGGAAGCTCCTGTTCTTATTATGGATATCAATGGTGGCTGGTACCCTATAAACCAGGAGTTTTTTATGCACGCGGTATTTTGGGACAATACATAATTATTATTCCCGAGAAACATATTGTAGTAGTACGTTTGGGAGAAAAAAGAGGACCTATCTATAAAGAAACCGTGCCAAAGGAGGTGAATGATTTGATTGAATGGGTTTACAAAATGTAAAATGTAAAATATAGAATGTAAAATGTAAAAGTAGTCCCGAATAGACTACCTCTATATAAACTCAGAGACTCAGTTTTACATTTTATATTTTACATTTTATATTCTACATTTATCTATATGAAGCTAGATATACTCGCAATAGGTGTTCATCCCGACGACGTAGAACTGGGTTGCTCCGGTACTATCATTAATGAATTAAAACTGGGCAAAAGGGTAGGGGTACTCGATCTTACACAAGGTGAATTGGGAACAAGAGGAACCATAGAAACCCGTTATGCGGAAGCGGCATCGGCGGCAAAGATTATGGGTGTGGAAATGAGGGAGAACCTGAAGATGCGGGATGGATTTTTTCGTAATGATGAAGAACACCAATTGAAATTAATTAGTGCGATCCGCAAATATCAACCGGAAGTTGTGCTTGCCAATGTATTGAATGATCGTCACCCCGATCATGGCCGGGCCGGTCATCTTATTGCAGATGCTTGCTTTTTATCAGGACTCGCCAAAATTGAAACCAAGGATGAGAATAAAAATCCGCAAGAGCGTTGGCGACCCAAACAAATACTTCATTACATACAGGATTGGTATCACGAACCTGATCTGCTGATTGATATCAGCGATGTATTTGAACAACGAATGAAAGCCATCGAAGCTTACAGTACTCAATTTTATTCTTCCGCATCTGGTGAGGAAGGTGTTCAGACTTATATTTCCACCCCGGATTTCCTGGATAGTGTGATAGCCCGTGCGCGGATGCTGGGTAAACGAATTGGCGTAAAATTCGCGGAAGGATTTATAACTGAAAAGAAGATCGGAATCAGGAATATTGATTCGCTTATATTAGTGGAAACGTGAGACTTGAATCGTGAATCGTGAGCGGTAGTCTGAATTTTATAGATATTTGATTAATAGCAAGATGCACTCACGACTCACTACTCACCACTCACGAATCAGGAACTTCCCGCTTTCTGCTTCTCCTAACTTTCGTTTGTACAATATTCATCACAAAACTCTCATATTCTTTCCCCAAATCCGCTTTTCCTGCAACAGGAAGGTTACCTTTGCGTTTTATTTATGAAACCCATAATTCTAGTCAATGTCAGTGCCTAAATTTTCTAATGTTCCCCATTCTTTTCATACCGAATTAAAGGGTAGGATCAGTACCTATTTTGAAACAGTAGGTAAATCTACCACGGGTGACCGCGCCATTTTTATGAAGGCGGTAATTCTGATGTGTTTTTTCGCGCTTATTTATATTCACCTGGTATTTTTTACGCCTCCCGTATTTTGGCAGGTAGTAGAAAGTGTATTACTGGGTGGAGTTGTAGCAGCCATCGGCTTTAATGTAATGCACGATGGGGCACACGGAAGCTTCAGCAAATACAAATGGGTAAATGTTTTAGCAGCTTTCTCCTTAAATATATTGGGTGGTAACAGTTTTATGTGGAACATGAAACACAATGTTATTCATCACGCATTTACGAATGTGGATGGGATCGATGACGATATCGATATCCAACCCTGGATGCGGATGAGCAGCACCCAAAAGAAATACCGGATGCATAAATACCAGCACCTCTATTTCTGGATTCTCTATTCGCTGTTGTACATCTTCTGGATATTCGTTCTGGATTATCAGAAATATTTCAAGAGTCGTGTAGGAAACATGCCCTTAAAGAAAATGACGTTGAATGATCACCTGGTATTCTGGGGTTTTAAATTGTTCCATCTTTTCCTTTTTGTTGGATTGCCAATTTATATGGTTGGATTCACTTCCTGGCTTACCAGTTTTCTCATATTTACTCTGGTAGCAGGTTTTGTATTGAGTATTGTATTTCAACTGGCACATACCGTAGAACATACGGCTTTCCCGGTAGCTAATGTAGAAACCAATAAGCTGGAAGATGAGTGGGCCATTCACCAGATCAAGACCACGGCTAATTTCGCTACTAACAATAAAGTGGTAAGCTGGCTGGTTGGTGGATTGAATTTCCAGATTGAACATCATCTCTTTCCTAAAATATCACATATTCATTATCCCGCGATTAGCAAGATCATCAAGCAAGCCTGTATTGAATATGGCATTAACTATATTGAATATCCCCGCGTGCGTTATGCAGTAGCTTCGCATGTGGCTTATTTGAAGCAAATGGGTAAGTAGTCGGGAGACTGGAGTCGGGAGTTCGGAGCCGGAAAAGACCGAAAGTCAGAAAGTCCGGAAGAAGTATCCATTAGTTGGATTTTTCTTCCGGACTTTTCCTTTTTTCAGACTTCCAGTCTTTATTCAACTGTATTTACTAGTGTACCAATATTATCAATCTTTATACTGATCTCATCTCCGCTTAGCAGCGTAAAATCATTGGGAGGTACAATTCCGGTTCCTGTCATCAGGAAGCAACCAAATGGAAAGCTACATTCCCGGAATAAAAATCCAGCGAGTTCATCGTGTCCGCGTTTCATACGGTTAATGGCGATATTTCCATTGAATACTATCTTATTGTTTCGTTTGATTTCAATGGTGATTTCACTATCGGGAGAAATGGGTTGTTCAGGAAGATAGATACAGGGTCCCAACGCGGCACTTCCATCATATGATTTCGCTTGTGGAAGATAGAGTGGATTTTCTCCTTCAATGCTACGGGAACTCATGTCGTTGCCAATAGTGTACCCGTTGATTTTTCCGGATGAGTTAATGAACAAGGTGAGTTCCGGTTCAGGTACGTTCCAGGTTGAATCTTTACGAATCCTAACTTTTTCATTCGTAGCAACCACCCGGTGAGCAGTTGCTTTAAAAAATATTTCCGGACGTTCCGCTGCATACACTTTATCATAAAAGGATCCGCCCCCCGCATCTTTTGATTCTTCCATCCGTGCATCACGGCTTTTCAAATAAGTTACCCCCGCGGCCCATATTTCCTGTTGTCCGATAGGAGCAAAAATTTTATATGTCTTGAATGTGTCGGTGGAAATAACCGGCCAGCTTTTTATATCCCCGCTAATCTTTGCGAATGCCTGATCCTGGTTGATAAATTCATCCCAGCTGATACCAGCACCCAATTGATAACTGCCGTTTTGTTCGGTAACAATGCCTTTGTCGGTTTTGTAGAGTTTCATAGGCAAAAGATAAATAAAAATCGTGAGTCGTGAGACGTGAAACGTGAGTGGCTCCCCGATTATCGAGAAGTCATCATTACTTAGGAAGATGAGCTTGCTACTCACGACTCACCATTCACGACTCACGATCTCTCACTCACCACTCATGTTCTCACGTTTTCCCTATTTTTGCCCCTCAATCAACAAGCATGTCTATAGTAAAGGTGGGACTGGTACAAATGAGTTGTACCAATAATAAGGAAGAGAATTTGCAAAAAGCTATTGCTAAAACAAAGGAGGCCGCGAAGAAAGGGGCGCAGATCGTTTGTCTGCAGGAGCTGTTTACTTCCCTTTATTTCTGCGATGTTGAAGATTATGAAAATTTCAAACTGGCAGAAGCCATTCCCGGCCCTTCAACGGATGTTTTGGGTAAACTGGCTGCTGATCTCAATATTGTTATCATCGCTTCTTTGTTTGAAAAAAGAGCGCATGGCATTTACCACAATACAACAGCCGTAATCGATGCAGATGGAACTTACCTCGGTAAGTACCGGAAAATGCATATACCGGACGATCCGGCGTATTACGAGAAATTTTATTTTACGCCCGGCGATCTTGGTTATAAAGTATGGAAAACCAAGTTCGCGACATTCGGTGTTTTGATTTGCTGGGATCAATGGTATCCCGAAGCAGCGCGTATCACTTCATTGATGGGAGCGGAGATATTATTCTATCCAACGGCTATCGGTTGGGCCACATCGCAAGATGAAGCAACAAATACCGAACAATATAATGCCTGGCAAACAATTCAACGTAGTCATGGGGTAGCCAATGGTGTGCATGTGGTTAGTGTGAACCGGGTTGGATTTGAACAAAATGGAGCCATGAAATTCTGGGGTGGTTCATTCGTATCTAATCCACTTGGAACAATTATATATAAAGCATCGCACGAAGAAGAAGAAGTGGTGGTACAGGAAATTGATACCGGTAAAACGGATAGTTATAGAACGCATTGGCCGTTCCTGCGCGATCGGAGGATTGATTCGTACCAACCGATTACGAAGCGATTCATCGATGAAGAGTGAAGAAGCTGTTAGCGGTTAGCTTTTAGCTATTAGCTGCTGCCGAAGATTATATGAAATGTTCTAATTATTAATTGCTCAATGCTAACAGCTGACTTCTAACAGCTAATAGCTTAAGAATATGACCAACAATCAAAAGACTCCCAAAGAACTCGGTTACTACTTCCCTGCAGAATTTGCTCCTCATACCGCTACCTGGCTCAGCTGGCCACATAAAGAAGCGAGCTGGCCGGGAAAGATTCATACAATCTATCCCTATTACAGCCAGTTTGTAAAAGAACTTACTAAGGGAGAACGGGTTTGTATTAATGTGAATGATGAGGCGATGAAAGAATTCGCAACAGGTCATCTTACTAGTGCTGGAGTGGATCTTTCGAAAGTAGAATTCTATATGCATCCCACTAATGATGCCTGGTGTCGTGATCATGGTCCGGCTTTTCTGATCAACCCAGCTGCTGATCAAAAAAAAGTAATCGTCGACTGGAACTATAACGCCTGGGGTGGCAAATATCCGCCTCACGATTTGGACGATGTAATACCAACCCTCATCGCTAAGCAATACGGTATCCCGGTTTATTACCCCGGTATCATCATGGAAGGAGGCTCTGTAGAGTTTAATGGCAAAGGAACTTTGATGACCTCCACCGCCTGCTTACTCAATCCAAACCGGAACCCGCATTTGAATCAACAGCAGATTGAAGAGTTTTTACGGAATTATTATGGTGTTGAACAAATTCTATGGGTAGATGAAGGGATTGTAGGGGATGACACCGATGGACATATCGACGATACCGTGCGTTTTGTAAATGAAGATACCGTGATAGCGGTGGTGGAAGAAAATAAAAGCGATGAGAATTACGCGATCCTGCAACACAATCTCAAGCAATTAAAACAAATGCGGTTGCTGAGTGGCAAACAACTGAATATTGTTGAATTGCTGATGCCTGATAAACTGATCTATGAGGATCAGCGACTGCCCTGCGCCTACGCCAATTTTTATATTGCCAATAAATCGGTTATTGTTCCAACCTTTCGTTGTGATAAAGATGATAAGGCATTAGCGGTAATCCAATCTTGTTTCCCCGATCGGGATGTAGTCGGAATTGACTCAACTGAAATTATCTGGGGATTGGGGAGTTTTCATTGCTTAAGCCAGCAAGAACCGCTGTAAATGAAGAAAGCTGCTAGCTATTAGCTTTTCGCTGTTAGCTTCATTCGGTAAAAAATTAACGCTCGATATTTTGATATAGCATGTATACAATGATAACAAGATTGATATTATCGGAAGAAAGCTAAAATCTAACTTCTAACAGCTAACAGCTTTCTTTACATTTAAAAAAACTTCTGTTCCTTCTCTCGGTGGAATAGAATTATAACAGGGTTCCAATTTTGTTATTTCAAATTTTTCTTTAAATAATTCTTGGTACTCTTCCAGGTTGCCGCCAAATGGAGGTCCTCCTTCGAATGAACGGTTGAATAAAACTCCAATTAATCTACCACCTGGTTTAAGTAGTTCATGCATTTTCTTCATATAGGATGTTCTCAACGAAGGGTCCAACGCGCAGAAAAATGTTTGCTCGAATATAAGATCGAACTGTTTGTCTAATTTGAAAAAATCTCCTGTAATAATTTTGAGTTCCTTATTCAGGTAATTACTGAATTTCTTTTCTAAAGTAGCTGTAAGTAAGGAAGCTATATCGATAAGCGTAATATTTGTGAACCCTTTTTGCAGAAGATATTCCGCTTCATAACTATTCCCGCAGCCAGGTATAAGTATGGATTGGTTCTTGTCATTAATCTGATCAATATATTCTTTAAGCGGCGTAGAAGGATACCCGATATCCCAACGGGTTTCTTGTTGTTGGTAGAGATTGTTCCAGTATTGTGGATCGGTAGTTTGCATGAAGGAAAGATAGGAAATTGAAAACTATCAAGTATTTCAACGTCGTAAAAAACTATGTCGAATGGAGTCTTACACAATCAACCCAAATTCTCCAAATACTTATATCCCGATCCGGTATTAAGTAATAAAATTTTCTCAGAACGTTTTATCCTTCTTTCCTCAATCAATTGCAGCAACGCAATCCAAAGAGCCGCGCCTTCGGGGGCAATCAGTAACCCCTCTTTACGGGAAATTTCTTTTACTGCTTTTATCATTGCTTCATCAGTTACTGCTATTGCTAATCCATGCGAAGCACGTAATACTTCTAATATTAAATCCTCCGCGAATGGATTGGGTACTGCCAATCCATTCGCAAGGGATGGTTTACCAATATAATTTTTTGCGTTCGCATGTAATCCCAACCAGCTATGAACAATGTGTTGGCAATTGGCAGCTTGCACGGCAATCATTCGGGGTAATTTAGGACCGATCCATCCCAGTTGTTGCATTTCCTGGAAGGCTTTCCACATACCAATCAAACCAGTTCCGCCTCCGGTAGGATAGAGAATTACATCCGGCAATTTCCAATTGAGTTGTTCCGCTATTTCATAGCCCATTGTCTTTTTACCTTCCAGTCGATAGGGTTCTTTTAAAGTAGACAGATCGAAATATTCTTTGTTGTTATTCATTTCCGCCACTTTTCGGGCACAGTCACTGATTAAACCATCGACTAGAATAAGAGTTGCGCCATACAATTCACATTCTTCCTTAAATACAGCAGGCGTATGACGAGGCATTACAACAGTAGCTTTTATTCCCGCGGCAGCACAATAGGCAGCCATGGCCCCACCTGCATTACCTGCGGTAGGAATAATGCAATTATTGATTCCGAATTCTTTTGCTTTTGAAATAGCGGCACTCAAGCCTCTCGCTTTAAAGGAACCGGTTGGATTCTTTGATTCATCCTTCATTAAGAGAGTGGGCAATTCGTATTCGCGCGACAGCCTGTTTAATTCAATAATAGGTGTCATTCCTTCGCCAAGACTCACAATATTTCTTTCATCAAATACAGGCAATACTTCTTTATAGCGCCACATGGACGAAGGTCGGTTCAATAAAAGTTCATGTGATAAATTGATCGATAATTCATCATCCAACTGGTACTTGGCCACTAGCGGTTTATTGCAGCAATTTGCATAGCCCTGTGGTTGTTGTACCGGGTAATTTTTTCCACAACAAGAGCAGGAAAGATGGGAGAGTGCGCTGAGTTTATAAAGTAGTTTCATGGTATCAATTACGACAACGTGAAAATACACCAGGGCTGCAAGGATAGCAATACGGATTGCTTATACCCTATAACTTTTTGTTATAGTGATTGATTGACAGTTTTATAAAAAGTTGGTTGATGCGATCGGCACCGCTGCCTCTTCTTTGTACAAAGTAAAATTCACGATAAATCTGGAGACCCGGGATATTCAGCTTTACCAATTCGCCATTTTTAAGTTGTTTCGCTACAGATCTAAGTGGGAGAAAACCAAGGCAGGTGTCGTCCAGTAAAAAATTTTTCAATGCTTCGGTACCTCCCAGTACAATTTTGTGTTTTATATCTGCGATACTAATTTTAAATTTTTGTAGGGATTCACTGACCGCGGATAATGTTCCCGAACCCCGCTCACGCAGGGCAACGGTAATGCTTTTCAATTCTTCCGGAGCGATCGTTTTTCTTTTACTCAATTCACTTTTAGCACTGCAAACGGGGACCACTTCATCTCCCAGAAAAAATTGGTAACGTACGGAGGTGATATTGGGTTTGCCTTCCGTAATGGCCAGGTCGATTTCATGATCAAGTAATGCTTTCAGGATATTTTCAGAATTACGGTTCACCAGTTTCAATTCAATATTCGGATACTCCCGGTGGAAAGCCGAAAAAACAGGTGGTATCACGTAAAGAGAAATAGTGGTACTTGTACCGAGGGTGAGCGAGCCTTTAGCGGAGTGCAAATTACGCTGACTGGTAAGATCAAATTCCATTTGCCTTTGCAGTTCCTTAGCTGTTATAACATAACCGAGTAATATTTTTCCTTCAGCAGTTAGGGAAACCGAATTGCCGTGTCGCTCAAATAAACTGAGCGTATACATTTTTTCGAGCGTTTGAATATGTTTGGTAATTGCCGGTTGACTGATGAATAAGGTGGCTGCAGCTTTCGAGAAGCTTAGTTGTCGGGCGACTTCAAAAAACACTTCGTGGCTGAATGTAAGCACGGTAATTGGTTAAAATGATATAGACCCTGAAATTAATAAGAAAGCCCGGAAGAGTTTCTCATGACTGAGTCATTCTTCCGGACTTTGGGATATAAATTCTTACAGCCTTACGAGTGTATAGCAACGATTGGAACTGTACTATGATAGGCTAGTTTTTTGGTATGGCTGGTTTTGAAAAGGTTACTGAGGAAAGAGTGCTTGCGTGGCACGGTTACAATCAGGTCGATTTCATTATCGTTGGTGAAATTATTGATTGCTTCAACGAAATCGAATAGACGAATAAATGCGAACTGTGGGTTATAGGCCTTAAAATATTTTTCAAGCTTTGCTCTTTGTTCTTTGTATTCTTCGGTGATCTCTACATAATGTTCACTGTCTACATTAATAACATATAAAGTAGGCTTGAATAGATCCAGCAGGGCTTTGATAGGAGCTACCGGGGTAGTTGTATCCACATCCTTAAAATCGCTGGTAAACGCTACTTCCTTAATTTCTACGTATTCGGCATCGGGGGGGATGATCATTACGGGACAAACACCCTCTTTTACGAGTTTAAGTGCATTGCTTCCCATTAAAACCTGTTCTACTTTAGTGGCACCCGTGATACCCATTATTACCATATCTATCCCATTGTGCCGAACATACCGTTCAATATTTTCTATTAATGACGATCCATGTTCCGCAATTGTTTCAATCTGAACACTACCAATGGCACTCAACTCATCTTTCATACTACCCAATGCCCGGCCAAGTATGGTTTGCCTATCTAATTCGTCTTCTGTAAGCAGGGATCCATCGGAGCCTGCCGCTGTAGCATAAACATAATAGAGCGTGATCTGAGTACCGGGTTTATTTTCCAACATCTGAACCGCGTAACGAGCCGCATTCTTCGAGGTGTCTGAAAAATCGGTAGGAACAAGGAATTTTTTCATTGCAGTTATTTGTTTTAATAGGCACAAAGATAATTGTACCGGGCATCCAAGATATAAAAAATTATAACAATAGCCAGCGGATCAAAAGAGTATAAATTCACTAATTTTAACGTTTGCCAATATTGAAAAAATAATTTATGAAGAAATCCTATTCTTATTTGCTCTTTGTATTGACTAGCCTTTCTGTAATGGGACAGCAACCGGGAGAAATAGCCCTGATTCCCCAACCTGTTTTGTTGGAAAAAAAGGGTGGCAACTTTGAGTTTAATAGTTATAGTGTAATCGAGGTGCCTGATAAAACGCCTGAAGTCCAAATGGTGGCGCGTTATTTCAGTCAGCAAATATTGCGAACAACCGGCTATACAACACGAGTGCATTTGGCTGGAGATGCCAAAGATTCAAGGGGCTCTACCATTGCGATTTCATTAAACCGCAAAGAGGATCCAAAAATAGGAGATGAAGGATATACGCTGGAAATTGGTTCCAGCCTGGTTATTCTTCGTGCTAATAAAGCTGCCGGACTTTTCTATGGTATTCAAACATTATTACAACTTTTTCCAAAAGAGATTGAAGGGTCGGAACTGGTAA
The DNA here is from genome assembly GCA_965279015.1 of Chitinophagaceae bacterium. Lineage (GTDB taxonomy): Bacteria > Bacteroidota > Bacteroidia > Chitinophagales > Chitinophagaceae > Endoryza. Next base: position 4,198,587 of record OZ257130.1, on the reverse strand, counting down.
AAAAGCAATATTGGCTGCTTCCGGGTTGTAAAATCACCGATTATCCCCGTTTTGGCTGGCGAGGATTAATGCTGGATGTGTCGAGGCATTTTTTCAATAAACAGGAAGTACAGCGTTTTATCGACGATATGGTAAAATACAAATACAATATTCTTCATCTGCATTTAACAGACGACCAGGGGTGGCGAATTGAAATTAAAAGTTATCCAAGGCTTACTGAAGTAGGATCCTGGCGGGTAGACAAAACAGGCACCTTTAATACATTTTCCAAACCAGCTCCTGATGAACCCAGAACATCGGGTGGTTTTTTTACACAGGACGATATCCGCGATATTGTTCAATATGCGAAGGATCGATTTGTGAATATCCTTCCCGAAATTGATGTGCCGGGTCATAGTATGGCAGCTCTTGCCAGTTATCCGGAACTGAGTTGTACTCCCGGGACATACCAGGTAAATTCAGGCGAGAAGTTTATGGAATGGCCAGCGGGAGGGCATTTTTATGGATTGGTTGACAACACCATTTGCCCCGCAAATGAAAAAGCATACGAATTTCTAGATAAAGTGTTTACTGAAGTAGCTCAACTTTTTCCATTTGAATACATTCATATGGGTGGTGATGAAACAGCGAGAAATTTTTGGGAGAAAAGCGAAGCGATAAAAGCCCTGATGAAAAAAGAAAATCTGAAAGATCTTGATGAAGTACAAAGTTATTTTGTAAAGCGTATAGAGAAAATTATCATGTCGAAGGGAAAGAAGATGATTGGTTGGGATGAGATATTACAGGGTGGGTTGGCTCCAAATGCAGCGGTGATGAGCTGGCGAGGAATGAAAGGAGGAATTGAAGCTGCAAAAATGGGACACGAAGTTGTGATGAGCCCTACCACATTTGTTTATATTGATTATATGCAGGCCGATGGAGCAATCGAACCTCCGGTATATGCAACACTTCGTTTAAAGAAATCGTACGAATTTGAACCGTTACCAGAAGGGGTAGATGCTAAATTGATCAAAGGAGGACAAGCCAATTTATGGACCGAACAGGTTTATAATTTAAGACACGCGCAGTATATGACATGGCCCCGCGCATTTGCCATTTCAGAAGCATTATGGTCACCCAAAGAGAAAAGAAACTGGACGGAATTTACACCAAGAGTGGAGAAACATTTTGAACGGTTGGATCAAGCCGAAACGAAATATGCCCGCAGTATGTTCGATCCGATTGTAGTAGCAAAGAAAGACGGAGACGGAAAATTGATAGTAGAACTTTCAACAGAAATCGAGGGTTTAGATATCTATTACAGCTTTGACAATTCTTTCCCCGATCGTTTTTATCCTAAATACACAAAAGCATTCGTTCCTCCTAAAGACGCGGTGAAATTGAAAATGATAACCTATCGGGGTAAACAACAGGTGGGCCGTGATATAACTATTCTTGTAACGGAATTGAATAGGAGAGCGGGGATTAAGTAGAAGAAGTTAGCTGTTAGATATTAGCTGTTAGTAATACAGGGGCAAGCTAAAAGCTAATATCTAAAAGCTAATAGCTATTACCATCCGCATCATACTTTATTCCAGTAATTCTTCTCACCTCATCCATTGTTTCCATCATCAACAACGTATCTGCATAACTCATCACCGGACTTTCGGTGACACCTTTGCGGAGGCATTCATTTACATGCCTTATTTCATATTGGTAGCCCCAGCCCGGCTCCTTTGAATAGGGAAGTACTTGAAGAGTCTCTGTTCGGCCCGTGTAATATTCAACAGTTGTGCTGGGTTCATAAAAACGACTGGTCAGTCTTATCCTCCCTTCCCGGCCAGAAATATCAGCTTCAGTCGCCAGGTTGGTGGATAAGGAGCAGAACAATTGCGCCATGGACCCATTTTTGTATTTAAGCAGAATAGCGCATTGCTCATCGATACCTCCAGGAGCCTCGGTGATACTGGCTTCAATGGTATCGGGCTTACCTAAAACGGAGAGCGCGATAAAAAGATTATAAATACCAATATCCAGCAAACTGCCACCCCCTAATGCCGGATCAAAGAGCCGCTTTGGTACAGGGGGGGTGGGGGCGAAGCCGAAATTCACCAATACATTTTGAATTGGGCCTAATTTTCCATCCCTCACCATCTGCATCACTAATTGGTAGTGCGGCATGAATTTGGTCCAAACGGCTTCCATTAAAAAGACTTTTTTTTCCCGGGCAATGGCTATCATTTCATTTGCCTGCCGGCTATTAATCGCAAAGGGTTTTTCGCACAACATTGGTTTATTGAATCGAAGGCAAAGCAATACATGTTCGTGATGCAAAGCATGTGGAGAAGCAATATAAATAACATCTACTTCGGGGTTCATTGCCAGCGCTTCATAGCTATCATGAATATGACGGGCCGGGTATTCTTTTACAAAATTATCTGCAGATTCCCGGCTTCTTGATCCTACCGCAATCAGTTCGGCATCAGTCACCAGTTTGAGATCCGATGCGAATTTTCGGGCAATACGTCCACAACCCAGTATCCCCCAGCGTATTTTATCCATGTTTATACTTATTGTAAATGGTTTTTTGGATAGAATGAAGGTATTGCATCTCTTTCGTTCGATTAAAATATTTTGGCTGCTGGCACGTTTTTAGCAGACAGTAACACCTTAGGTAATATATTAAAGTAAACTCCTTTATTTTTGCGCGCTCACCCTTTAAGAAACAATATGACTATGAAGCGATCTTCTTTGTTGTGGACAATCATTTTTGCGGCAGCAGCTGCCAGCGCGTGTAACGATGGTTCAGTTCAGGCAGCTAATGCAATCGGCCAACTAAAAGACACGGTAAATCCGGCGGGTAAAGATTCTGTTAACGTTGTTACTGCCCCCAATCTTTTAGCTCCTCTCGATACTGCGCTGTTCAATCAAAAAATGCTGTGGATCACCAATGGTGACTCATCCGGTAAATGGCCGGTAAAGGCAGACTACCCAGTGGCCGGCGCTGTCTTCCCTTTTAAAAGGATCATTGCTTATTATGGGAATTTGTATTCAAAGCAAATGGGCATTTTGGGCGAATTGCCTGAAAAGCAGATGCTTGACAAACTTATGGGTGAAGTTAAGAGCTGGCAGGCAGCCGATACGAGTATCGAAGTGATACCCGCACTCCACTATATCGCTATCACAGCACAACAGGCTCCGGGATCCGCAGGTAAATACCGCTTGCGTATGCCTTTCAAAGAAATTGATAAAGTGATAAAGATGGCGGAAAAGATAAATGCGCTTGTTTTTATAGATATTCAGGTTGGTCTGAGTACGCTACAGCAGGAAGTGCCGGAATTTGAGAAATATTTTAAAATGCCGCATGTGCATTTTGGAATTGATCCCGAATTCTCCATGAAAACCGGGCATGCCCCGGGTAAAGTAGTTGGTACATTCGACGCGGCCGATATTAATTATACAACTGATTATCTCGCTAAAATTGTGCGCGAAAATAATTTGCCGCCAAAGATCCTGGTTATTCATCGCTTTACCCGTGCAATGGTAACAAATACCAAACAAATCAAATTAAGACCCGAAGTTCAGGTAGTAATGGATATGGATGGTTGGGGTCACCAGGCAAGAAAAATAAACACCTACAAACAATTCATTTATCCCGAACCGGTTCAGTTTACAGGTTTCAAAATATTTTATAAGAACGACTTGAAAGAAGCTGGAAGTCACATAATGACTCCGGCGGAGGTATTAAAGCTAAAGCCTCAGCCGATTTATATACAATATCAGTAGTTTCAGGTTTGGCGTTTATTGTTTATCGTTTCTCAACTTCTAAACAACCTCAACAAATTCAACATGCTTTAATTTGTGAGGATTTTTACACCAGAAAGTATGAAAAACAAGTAACGACAAACATTTCACCTATTGGCCTTTTATATTTCCCCGTTTAATCTTAGCATCCTCTTCCCCTGATTTCTTTTTATTGATTTCTTCGGCCCTTAAATTGAGTTCGTTCTGTATTTCTAAAAACCTCAATTACTTCCTAAGGAGGGAAAATGAGGAAAATTATTTGTATATTCAAAAACAGTCAAACTATTATTTACAGGTTGCTTGCTTGTAAACAATAATTCAAAAAAAGTGATTTGAAGTTGTATATTAAAAATATGGTGTGCATTCGTTGCAAAATGGTTGTAAAGGAAGAGCTAACAAAACTGGGGTTGCATTATACATTTGTAGAATTGGGGGAAGCCGAAATACTCGAGAAAATTTCGGTTGAACAACGTGATCAATTTAAATTGGCGCTCTTAAAATTTGGTCTTGAATTAATGGATGATAAAAAGAGCGTTCTGATACAGAAGATCAAAAACGTAATTATAGAATTGGTACATTATTCCGAAGAGCCATTAGTAGTCAATTTTTCAGAGTTCTTAAGTCAAAAGTTAAATCATGATTATACTTACCTCGCCAATCTTTTTTCAGAAGTGCAGGGCACCACTATTGAAAAATTCCTGATTACCCACAAAATTGAGCGGGTAAAGGAATTGCTGGTTTATAATGAACTCAATCTTACAGAAATTGCCTACCGTATGCATTATAGCAGTGTGGCTCATCTTTCGGCCCAATTCAAAAAAGTTACCGGATTAACTCCTTCCCACTTCAAACAGCTCAAGGATAAAAGGCGCAATATGCTTGACAATGTGTGAATCATGTAACCTTTTACTGAAATCATATAATCCGGAGGCAGATTTAAAAAGATACCTTCAATAGTCTCCTGCAAACCTGTAGAGCTGAAAAAAGATAACCCCTTTTTTATATTGGGAGACGCTAGCGTCCATTTAACTGTCATTTTAAAATTTATACTACTATTAATGAAAAGCAGAGGCAGAACCCGCGAAAGAGCGATGCAATTAAAGAATGGATTTTATATAGAAGTTTGTAACAGAGGGGTGAAAAAAGGAATGAAAATAAGACGTGAAAGCCAGGAAGCTATGCAGAATTCTGCTAGCCAGTATGCACAATATAAAGAAGTGATCATATTGGGTGAATTCAAAAACGGGGAACCTTTCTTGAATTAATTCTTCTAATGCACTAAGCTATGTTATTTGCTTTCCGAAAAAGATCCCTGATTTTCTATTAAGTTATGATGGTCTGGATCAATAGCTTCCATGCTTGCGTTTTCGGCGGTTGAAATTAGATGATAGCAAAAATCTGTCTGCTCTTTCCTTTATTTAGTAAAACTAAAGTAAAAAGAATGTCAAACAAATCCGAATTGGAAGGAAACTGGGGCGAGCAAAAAAGAAAACTGAAAGAAAAATTCACCTTTCTTACAGATGCCGACCTGGCTTATAAGGATGGGAAGAAAGAAGTGATGATGGAAAAATTACAAGCTACATTGGGTAAAAGCAAAACCGATCTGCTTAAAATTATTGAAGCGCTCTAAGCGCCTGGCATCTTTAATACGAGGTTTAAAAAACAGCATGAGAAATTTACTTTATATCATAGCCGTCATTTTCATGCCGGAGGATTAATTCGCATATTGATTGTAATTGCGACAATTGCTATTATTATAAGAATCGGTTAAAAAAAATTCTTTAAAGAAAGTCGAAACGCTCACCGGTTACAATTTTGTTCTACTAATAAGAATATGACTATGAAGAATATAAAAGTATTATTTGTTACTACCTCCCACAATGAAATGGGTGATACAGGAAAAGCAACTGGCGTGTGGCTTGAAGAAATAGCGGCACCGTACTATGTATTTAAAGATGCAGGTGCCGAACTAACAATTGCTTCTCCAAATGGCGGACCCGTTCCATTGGACCCTAAAAGTCAATCAATCATTGTAGCTACCCGAAGTGTAAAGCGATTTCTGAAAGATGAGCAGGCGATGAATTTCCTGTCGGATTCAGCATTACTGGATGAAATGAACGCGACCGATTTTGACTTGGTATTTCTTCCGGGGGGCCATGGTCCTTTGTGGGATCTCGCCGACAATAAAAGTTTAAAGAAATTACTGGAATCCTTTAATCGCGATAACAAAATTATAGGCGCGGTATGTCATGGCGTTGTTGGTTTATTATCGCTGCAGGATGAGTTCGGGGAGCCGCTGATGAAAGGCAAGCAATTCACCTGCTTCAGTAATAGTGAAGAAGAATCGGCCGGGTTGAGTAAGATCGTTCCTTTTCTTTTAGAGACGGAACTCGTTGCACAGGGAGCTTTATTCAGCAAGGAAGCGAATTATGTAAGTCATGTGGTGGCGGATGGTAACATCATTACCGGGCAAAACGCGGCTTCATCAGAGGACGCTGCCAATAAAATGAAAGCACAGGCGCGGCATAATATTTTTAAGGCAGCACTGGATAATCCGGTATCAATGAATTAATGAAAAGCGTATATAAATCTGCCTATTGTTCTGGTAAAGTGTGAATTGTATAATATAATTATTAGAACATGTAACACTTCAGGAATGCCACTGGGGTACCTTGGTATTGGTTTTTCTAAGGATATTGGATTTAAAAGCAGGGCTGGATTTCTATCCCGGCCCTTATTTATATTCGGATTTTTAATTAGGGAAATTACTTTCTAGATCAATCATATTTTTTTAAAATCATTCAATCAGAATTCTGTATATGGATAAAGAAGATATAATTGGTAAACAGGAAATTTCCGAACTGGAAAAATCAAAATCGCACATCGTGGTAGAAATTATTGAATACATGACTAATTCCGTGGTGATCAAAACAATCATCAGAAAATCAACCGGAAATATTAGTATTATGTCTTTCGACAGCGGGGAGGGTTTAACGGAAAAATCTTCGCCGTTTGATACATTTGCCCAGATTATCGAGGGGAATGCGGAGATCGTTATTGATAAAATATCGCATTTGCTTGAATCGGGCATGGGAATTATTATACCCGCACATTCGCCGAATTTTATAAAACCAAATGGTAGATTCAAAATGATTCTCACTATTATTAAAAGCGGGTACGAATAGCTGATGAAGTCCTTATTATTGAAATAACGGAAGTACTGAAGTTGAAACCGCAGCCGAATTATATACAATATCTGTAGGTTTTTTGATTATCGTTTATGGTTTGTCGTTTCTTAGGCGTAACACCCTCAACAATGGCATTTTACCTTTAATACGGAATAATAGAATTGAATCAACGATAAACTACAAACCATAAACTATAAACTCTATATAACACAAAAGGCCCGTCTAATCGACAGGCCTTTTTGCTATTTTGGTTTTTACTCTATAATTATTTTCCGGGTCTCTTCCTTATTATTAACCATGATGCTGATGATATACATACCTGGCGACAAATTGTGTTTTAATTGCAGGTTGTTGTTGTTAGCCACTTGCTGTGTGTTTACCCGCAAGCGTCCATTGATATCATAAACCCGGATGGTTGCTTTCCCATTCACGTCATCAGAGAATACGATATTTATTTCATTTCCAGTTACTGGATTTGGATAGATATCGAAGCCCTTTGCTTTTTCATTTGTTGATACATGAATAACGCGTGAGTAAGTAAAGCTTCCATCGTTATTTACCATTTTCAAGCGGTAATGATTGATCCCGTTTGCAGGATTCGCATCATAGCTATTATATTGTTGAATGCTATTGCTGTTGCCCTTGGCAGCAACTTCCGCGATTTTCGTAAAACTTCTGCCATCAGTAGAACGCTCTACATCAAATCTGTTGCTATTGCCTTCTGTAGCAGTTTTCCAATTGAGTTTTACTTGTTTGTTTTCTGCCTTTCCTGTGAAGTCCAAAAGATTCACCGGAATGATTCCTGCCATCGTGAAACTAAACACCTGGCTGGTGATTTCATTTTCACCATCATTTAATGTAACGTACCACTCATATTCTGTAAAAGGTTCCAGGCCTTGCCAGGAAAGATCTACTGCGCTTGATGAGGTTACATTGTTTACAGTAGTTATAAGCGAGTACTGATTGGAAAGACTAACACTAAGATCAAAATTACCATTTGCGATTTCAGTAGCATTTGGCAATGCACCGGAAGTAGGAGAAAATGTTTTTACCGACAATGTATTTGAGGCGGGCTTGAATTGCATTATTCTCAAATAGCCATTACCACCATTGGTATATCCGCTCTGATAATCCGACATCAACGTATGAACCGTATTTCCGTTAAAAACATCGGTTCTTCTTCCCTGGCCAGCTACGTGACCAGCGAGCATCAGTATCAGGTTGGGGTTATCTTTCAGATCATCATATATTTTCTGACCCGGTCCCTGGAAAGCGGTTTGGGTGCCTGTTCCCATCAACCAGTGCGTCGACAAAATTCCTTTATGATTCGGATAAGCTTTTAATAGAGCATCGGCCCAATCCAATACACCTTGTAATGTGGTCTGGTTAGTGGCGCCACTATTGTTGTTGTATTCAATACTGATATGAATGAAATTAAACCCACCGGCGCTGAACAATTGGTAGTTATTATCATTGTTAGTTCCATAATGCCCGCCGTAATAAGGGCGTCCCAAAAATCTGGCTTCACCAAAATATTGGTTGTAGAATGTTGTTGCTGCATTTGGATCGCCATTGCCTGTTGGACCCTGATCATGATTGCCTACACAAATTGTGTAAGGAATACCATGGGGGATTGGCACATTGGGATTTTCAATATTTTTCATAGCCGTATCCGCTCGTTTCCATTCTACCTCATTTAAATTACCATTCTGTACACAATCACCTAATTCCACCACGAAAGCGATATTGCTATCTACGCGATGATCGGCTATCCATTGTGTTTGTGCTTTAAATATTGCATTATTGCCGCCACCACCACTATTGGTTCCTGGAAGTTCCTCCGTATAGAATTGAGTATCGGGTAACCCGATTATGGTAAAATTCGATCCGGTTCCTGTTTTCTTGCGACCGAATAATTTCACCGTCATAGGCTGGTTGTTGCGATCGGTTACTGTAGCAACCACTTTACCATCTACATAACCCATTGAAGCATTTGCCGGAATTCTATTGGTTGGTTCCGAAGGTGCGGGGTTATAATTTGAAACAGTTCTAACGGGTCCACCTGTCAATGTACCGTTAACACCACCACCAACTGAATTATTAACAACAGTACCTGAACATTCATTAAATCCCCATCTTGCCAGCAAACCAGTTCCGGAACTCAATTCATTCAAATAATTATTAGCGATTTCTGTACCGGTTCGCAATACATTCCAGATCCTCACTTCATCAATCTTACCATTAAAAAATCCTTCTGTTACACCTGTTGAATTCATTGCAGTTCCAATAGCGGAATGCTGGGCGGAATTTGGTTCCGGATTGGGAGCTCCTGCTTCTGTTTCTTGTTTATCCAGCACGCCATTAATATATATTTTCCATTCTTTGCCACCAATTCCATCTGCTCCATAGCTTACTGCAACATGGTACCAGGTATTTTGATTGAGAGCTGTAGTCCCTATAACCGGGTGATTGGGTCCTGCGGCTTCTTCAAAATCGGCCACCAGAATATTGCTTGCATTTACACCAAAGAAATAATTCATATTTAATCCGGCCGTTTCTGATTCACCCCTTCCTTTTGTAATAATGGGAACTGCAACAATTCCGCCAGTTCCTGAACTTGCAGTTACCCCTGTTCCTTCAATTTTTATCCATCCTTCCAGTGTAAATGTAGTGGCACGTAATGATGCTGCAGATCCTAATGCAATATGGTCGTTGGTACCATCTAAATCAATTGCACCTATTACAACAGCTGGTGTAGCATCGAATCCAGAACTGTTCCATACCGGAGTTCCAAATAAACTGGAGTTAATAGGAGCGCCAACAGATGAGGAGTTAATCGCGGTTGTTCCTGTTCCATCATTTAAACCGTAACGTGCAGCAAGATCAGTATGACTGCTAATTTCCAGGTTTTTATTTGTAGCGATTTCTGCATCTGTTCGAACTCTATTCCAGATTCGTATTTCATCCATACTGCCACCAAAGAAACCTTCAGCAACATTCGTTGAGTTAACGGCAGAACCAAATGAAAGATTTACATTGCTTAATGATTGTGGGTGAAAATTTGTCGACAATGTTTTAGTACTATCTAAAATACCATTGATATAAACTTTCCATACGCCGGTAGTATCATTATAGCTTGCCGCCACATGTTGCCAAACACAACTCACTAGCGGAGTAGCGCTGTATACCGGATGGTTTACGGAACCATTATCATCTTCGAAGTCGAAACCCACTTTATTAGTTGTGGAATTTATTCCGGCATAATAATTCACATCTACCGTGGGGTTTTCACTTTCTCCTCTTCCTTTGGATAGTAACGGGTAGGCACTCAATATCCCGCTGGTTCCACTTCCATTCGCGGAAACGGTGCCACCTGTTTCTGGCCTCACCCACATTTCTATGGTAAATGATTTTAACTGCAGGGCAGCATTGTTCGGAACTCGTCCATACTGAGTAGTTCCGTTAAATTTTAATGATTGTGCTGTGGCGGTTATGGCAATGGCCATAATAAACAGCATCAGCAGTAAGGCTGATTTTTTGTGGTAGCTACTGAGAACTTGTTTCATAATCGAGCACTTTATTTTTTCAATGGTGGCAATGAATAGCTAGGATGATTGGAGGGAAATGGTTGTAGCAGGATAATGGATAACCAAAAAGTTCAATATAAAAGAAATTACAAGTACCCATTAGTAGGATAATATTTCTTTGATAATTGAAACGAAAGTTCCGAATAGACTGAATGATTGGGATTAATCAGGTTTGTTTCGAAGGAGTTGGCAAGCAATAATGTGAACGGTGCTCAAATCGAAAATAATTTGTCTAAAGGGGATAGATAAAACGGGTGGTTTTTGAGTGGGAGTGGACAGTACGTTTGTGAAAAGTAATACGAATGTTTGAATACTGCAAGCCTGTCGGCCTGAAAAACAGGATGATATTAATCAATAAATAGATAAGAAATTGTTACACAATGATCGTGGAAGTATTGTCGCAGTAATAATTTATTGACTCCCCAGCTTTTTAATGACCACATATGCTAAAACGACGAGTAAAAGCAGTATAAATATGGTCAGGTAAACCCAGGGAGCTTCTTTGATCTTTCTCTTTTCCTTGCGTTTCTTTTTCTGCTGGAGGTGTTTATTAAGGTCCATATGCAGGGCATCTACATAAGTTTGCAGGTCCCTTGGTTTTTTGAATTGCTGTAAACCTTCCATCGCTTCATCGGAAAAATCATTTTCGGCCATCCACTGTTCTATCTCCTGTTTTTCTTTCTCTGGCAATTGGCCACTGAGATAGTCCATCAGCTTTTGATTGTCGATGTCTTTGTTACTATTGGATAATATGTTCAGGAGGTTATTATTCATGTGGCGTTTGACCGTTTCTTCAATTAGGCTTGTTGTTTAAGTTTTTGCTCCATTGATAGCTTCAGGTTTCGTTTGCCGTTCTGTATATGACTTTTTACCTGCATAAGTGTAAAGCCGGTTTCCTGGGTTATTTCCTGGTACGACCTTTTTTCAAGGTAGAACAAAGTTACACATTGCTTTTGCTCCCTGTTTAACTCTTCCAGGCAATCATTCATTAATTCTAACTGGCGGTCCTTTTCTATATGAACGCTTTTGCTGCCATCTTCGTCTGAACTTATCAGCATTTGTTCTTTTATCTCCGCGGGATATTTTCCCTGACGGTCGCGTAATTTCATCAGGCAATGGTTCTTAGCAACCATATACAACCAGGATTTAAAGTACTCTACCCGGTATTTATGCAGTTCGGTAATGGTTTTAAGAAAGATTTGCTGCACACAATCCTTTGCCTCTTCTTCGTTTTTTAAATATTTCATACACACCCCCAGCAGTAGCAAGGTATAGCGTTGTAACAACAGGCCGAGCCATTGGTTATCATGACTGGCATAGAACTGTTCGAGAAGTTCCTGGTCGCTGGTATGGTTGGATTGGTTATCCTTCACGCGATGAAAATATCAATTTTCTATCAGTAAGATGCATCGTTCCTAAAAATTCATAAATGCGTTTTTGCCGGGAAGGCGGTAAGTCGGGAATAAAAGAATATCATAATGGCTAATTACCGTCTTCCCGCCTTCCCGGCAAATTTCAAAGCCGGTTACAATCGTTACGTCTATTCCTTATTTTTAACAAAAATAACTTTATGCAGTTTGCTGCTTGTGTAGTTTCAGTTGCACCTATTCGTAAATCTCCGGCTCATGAAAGTGAAATGATCAATCAATTGGTTTTTGGGGAAACCATGGAACTGATGGATATCACAACGGCCAATTGGTGGCGCATAAAATCATTACACGATCAGTATGAAGGTTGGGTAAGCAGCATACAGGTAAAGGAGTTGGATGAGAAGGCCGCTTTATCAGCCGGAAACTGGTTGATGAAATCAACTGGCATTGCAGAAAAAATTCAAACGGATTCCGGTGATATGTATATTCCTTTTGGCGCATCACTACCTGGTTTTAATGGAAAAGAAGGAAGGATCGGTACTTTCAAGTATCAATACCAGGGGACCCAGGCGAGTAAGAAAAGTGAATTGGTGGATGATACAACTCATATTCAGGAATTAATTGAAAGATGGCTGAATGCACCTTATTTATGGGGTGGTCGAACAATGATGGGAGTAGACTGCAGTGGTCTAACACAGGTAATATTTAAGAGGCTTGGTATTGATTTGCTTCGCGACGCCAGCCAGCAATCTTCACAAGGAAAAACCGTTGATTTTTTGCAGCAGGCCCAATGCGGGGATCTCGCGTTTTTTGATGATGCTTCCGGACAGATCTATCATGTAGGAATTTTGAGAAACAGTCAGGAAATCGTACATGCTTCTGGCAAGGTTCGAAAAGATACGATCGATAATGCGGGCATCGTAAATAAAGAGACGGGTCAGCGTACCCATCAATTAAGGATTATTAAAAGATACTTTTAATCCAACGAATGGCTACGGCATCCCAACTCAGCATTTTAACAGCAGTATATAATAATACAACACCAAATATTTTTTTCAGGAGATCTTTGTCGATCTTAACCGCGAGACTGCTTCCAGCATATGCACCCACTACAAACCCGATGGCCAATAGTCCCACTACTTTAAGATCGATCGGTGTTCCCATCTTTTTGCATTCCTGGTAATATTTAAGAAAGCCCAATACCACAACGGGCAGCGTAAGAACTGCCAAAGAGGTTCCCTGTGCCTGGTGCTGGGTATATTTGAGAAACAAGACCATTACGGGAACCATAATAATGCCTCCGCCCACACCCACCAATCCACTCAACACACCGGCTGCAAGGCCGATGATAATGATTAAAATCAAATCCTGTGTTTGCATCGTGTTCGTTTTCATCTGAAAATAGTAGTAGTTATTCAGGTGGGAGGAATCTGTATTATTTCCTGAAACTCTCTTTATAAAAATCAGTGGCTTCTTTGATTATTTTGTAAGCGGTTGACGCTTCCTGGAAATTATCAATCTCCACTTTTTTATTTTCCAGTACTTTATATTGTTCAAAATAGTTACGCAATTCGTTAATAAAATGCGGCGGTAATTCATCTACACTTTTTATATGATTTACCGAAGGGTCCTTGCTGGCTACCGCGATGATCTTGTCATCTACCTGGCCACTATCGATCATTTGCATATTCCCAATTACGGTGGCTTCAACCAGGCAAAGCGGCTGAATGGATTGCGAACAAAAAACCAATATGTCAAGTGGATCACCATCCTGTCCCAGGGTTTGAGGTATAAAACCATAATTGATGGGATAATGAAAGGATGAGTAAATAACCCGATCGAGTTTCAAAAGGCCGGTTGTTTTATCTACTTCGTATTTGGCACGGCTACCCTGTGGTATTTCAATGATCGCGTTTACTATCTGCGGGGATTTTTCTCCATAGTGTGCGCCATGCCAGGGGTGTAATACGGTTATCATAAAATGAAAATTTAAGTTTATGAAGAAGCTATTTAAATGTAGAATATAAAATGTAAAATGTAAAAGTTGAAACCGAAGCCACTTTTACATTTTACATTTTATATTTTACATTTTAGCTGTTATCCAGTATCCAAGGAAAGTAGCGGCAAGTCCAATAAATACACTTGCTGCAAAGTACAGTAAAAAAAGAAAAACACGCTGTTGATGTAGCAGGTTCATTCCTTCCAGGGTAAAAGCGGAAAAAGTAGTAAAGCCTCCACAGAATCCGGTCATCAATAGCAAGCGTAATTCAGGATTCAGGAAATTCTGTTTTACGGATAAACCATAAAAAACTCCAATCAATAAGCAGCCAATAATATTTACGAGCAAGGTTCCGGTAGGGAAGGGATGTGAACTAAAACTACTGATGTATTTATGACTGAGGTAACGGGCAACGGAACCAAGGCTTCCACCCAATGCAACCAGTAAAATATTTTTCCATAGCATGTATTACATTTTTATAACCGATTTCAGGTCCACCAGCCATTCGTCATTCTTTTTCACGATTCGCAGAAGGGTAGTGTCTTTTGGCTTGGCGCTATGATAATAACGAAAGGTGGTTGTGGAATCGTTCTGATCTAAAATTTCTACTGGCCGAATAGAAGATTCCTTGAAATTTCTTTTTTCGTCATTGGGCATCTTTAGGTAATCAGCTTTTTGTGTTTCGAACAAAAGCTCGTTGGTTGAATCTTTTAACAAGTAGAAAAAAGCTTTCTTATGATCGCCGTCAAGGAAACCCCGGACAAATTCACGACCCGCATCACTGGCGTTTTCGGCTTTGGAATAAGATCCCGGATTGGAACAGGCTGCCAAAAGCAGCAGGATTGATAATGTAGGAAGGTAAGGGTTGCTCATAACCAAAATTAAAAAAGCCTGCAGAATAAACCGCAGGCTGAAGGTAGATTAATAAAAGTTTATTCAGCGGTAGCGGATGAATCGTCTTTGGGTTTTTTATAGAGAGGAACAGGTGAGTGTTGCTCCTGATCCTTGTCTTTTTCCTTATCATATGCCCGGATGATCGCTTTTACGAGGCGGTGACGTACCACATCTTCTTCATTCAATTCAATATGCGCGATTCCATCGATATTCTGCAATATCCGAACTGCTTTGTCTAATCCGCTACGCTGATTCTTCGGCAGGTCAATCTGGGTAAGATCGCCAGTGATGATTGCTTTTGCATTGGCACCGATACGGGTAAGAAACATTTTTATCTGCAGATCGGTGGCGTTTTGCGCTTCGTCGAGTATGATGAATGCGTGGTCCAGGGTTCGTCCGCGCATATATGCCAGCGGAGCAATCTCAATCACTCTCGTACTCATATAATAGCCCAACTTGTCAGCGGGTATCATATCATCTAATGCATCGTACAACGGTCGGAGGTAAGGATCGATCTTCTCTTTCAGATCACCCGGTAAAAATCCAAGGCTTTCGCCGGCTTCCACCGCAGGACGAGTAAGAATGATCTTTTTGACCATCTTATTCTTCAAAGCACGAACCGCTAATGCTACAGCCGTATAGGTTTTACCAGTACCTGCGGGTCCAATGGCAAACACTACATCATTCCGTTCTGCTTTCGAAACGAGTAATTTCTGGTTCGCTGTTCTTGCACGAACAGTTTTCCCATTTGGACCGAATACCAAAATGTCGTTTGGGTTTCGATCTACAAAATGATCAACTGTCTCGGCATCATCTCCGCCCAGGATCTGCTCAAAGTAGTTTTCGCTCATGTGGCCGTTCCTTTGCAGGTACTGCACAATGAGATCAATTTTCTCTTTTGCCGATTCAATTTGTTCGGAAGAACCGCTGAGTTTAAGTTGAGTACCCCGGGAAAGGATCTTCAGCAGTGGGAATTTCTTCTTAAGGATGTCTAACTTACCATTGTTAACGCCAAAAAACTCAATAGGGTTAACGGTTTCCAGGTTGATAATAGTCTCTCTCAATCGCTGCAAATTTTAAATTCACAAATAGTAGCACTGGTGGTTCTACTAACCTTCCATCCGATTCAAATATAATTATTCGAATCAGTATTATACTAAAGTTACTTATTAACAGCGTGTGGAAAAACTGGGAATGAGAAATTTTACAAAATATAATGAATAACCACTAATGATAGATAGTTGATTAACGATAATTGTAGTTTTTCGTTACAATTTGTATCGATTGGTATAGATAAAAAGAGGATTACCGTTAAGAAGCGAGTATTTCTTCTTCGATAGCATCATGAAATGCGTCTTCGCTTCGCTGCACCCATGCTGGTAATGGTTGAGGAATAATTTTCCAACGACCCTCTTCCTTTTGCATACGGCACATGATGCGGTTGCCTTTATCATCACTTACATCTATCGTAAAGATTCCTTCATTGATTCCACCAAGTTTACGAAAATTAAATTCGCGCAAACGCCCATCCGCCTTTATTAATTTGGTGAACTGTATATTTTTTTTGAATTGTATGTGCATGGTCAGTTTTTAAATGAACAAATAAAACTCTTGCAATTCCTGTGCTACACTCAACATTTCAAATTATTATGACATAAAAAGTTTTGCACATCTGCAATGCAAAGAAACGCAGGTAAAAACATATAATTTCCCTGATTGCTGTTAATTATTGCAAATATCGTAAAAAGGGGTTTGCCAGCCTTGATTTATTCATTATTAAATTGAAAAAAAGAGCCAGGAAGAACAAACAATTGAATGATTTTTTCGCAAGTAAAGCCACATTATCAGGTTTGTTCTCCCTGACTTTCAGACATTCCGGCTATTCTTAATCTCTTCCCCGTCTGCTTTTATCTCGACCTTGTCCATTCCCATTATTATTACCCCGATCGCTCCGCTCTATTTGCCGGTTATTGCCATTATTCCGGTTTTCGACCCGATTCGGTTCCCGGCGTTCTATCTGTTCACCTGATCGTTGGCCCCGGTTCGGTTGTTCCCTGCGCATATTATCGTTCGATTGTCTGTTTGTGCGGTTATTATCGTCTCGTCGATTGTTCTCAACTCGATTTGGTTCCTGGCGCTCTCCTTGTCTGCCCTGTTCAACGGATCCTCTTTGTCCCCTGTTCGGTAGTTCCCTGCGTATATTGTCATTTTGATCCCTGTTCGGTCTGTTATTATTCTCTCTTATTTCGCGCGTTCTTTCATTTCGGTCACGTCTAACATCATTATGAGTTTGGTTATCGTCTCTTCTTTCATTCCGGTTATTACCATAATCATTGTTGTTATCGTTCCTGTTTTCATAACGACGCTCGGGAAAGTTTCCCCGGTTATTATTATCCCTTGGATCAAAGCGGTTATTGTTACTACGATCATTCCGGTCGCGATTGGCATAATCCCTATTGTTATCATCCCATCGCTTGTTTCCGAAACGATGATCGTTATCGATCTGGCGGCTGCGGATTTGATACCCAGTATATCTTTCTACATCATTACGACCGGGCCCCTTCCAGTAGCGACCGTCACGACCATTATAATAATTATTAATGATGGTCGTATTTCTAACAATTATTTGGTTTTTGTTAAAAGGAGCGCAATGATCGCGGAAGACACGGCTATTCATATAAGGGCGGGAACAAAATACCCAGCGATCGTAAGGAATGGATCCGATTTTAATATTAATTCCAATTCCAAATCCAAGTGGTGCCCATCCATAATAATCACTGCTCTCACTCCAGGATACCCAGGCTGGCGCCCATTCATATCCGGGAATCCACATCCAGCCATAATGGGGATCCTGTTCCCAACGGCCATAATGAAAGGGTGCCCATCCCCATTCATAATCCGAAACCCAGGCCCATCCATGATCGGAATAATCCCAATATCCCTTGGAATAATAAGGTCGGAACCCTGGTTCATCATAAACCCAAACTTCACCGAAACGGGGACTGTGAACCCATCGGCCATACCGACTCAACTCCGATTGAAAAACAGAAAAATTGACACTCGTTCTTTGCGCTTTTGTTTCTACAGGCATCGAAGTAAAACCTGCAAGCGCGATAAGAGATGCGAGCATAAAGGAAGACGTCTTCATGGTTTTTAAATATGATTGTGAAGAAATAACTAACGATAGTATTTATTCAAATAGACGGCCGGAAAATGTGAAAGGCTGTTAAGGGAGAGTGAATTGTGAAATGGTGAGAGGTGAGTGGTGAGTAGTGAGTAGTGAGTGGTGAGTAGTGAGTAGTCAATAGTCAATAGTCAATTAAGACACTACTCTCAGCACTCACTACTCACCACTCACTATTGACCATTCACCATTCACTACTCACCTTTATCAGTTCTTAAATATTTTTGAATGGTATAATAGGTTTCCATCGTTGTCTTTCACAGAAAGTAAATACATTCCTGCGGGAAGCGTAGAAGGTAGCTGTAAAACATTACTGTTTACACCATTTATTATAATCGTTCTTTTCTGTATTATTTTTTGTCCGGTTGAATGGTGGATTTCAATAAGATATAGATCAGCGGAAGTTGCGTTGATCTGCAAATTGATTGAATTACTGAAAAGCGTATTATGTGAGAAAGCTTTTCCCAATGCATTGGATGAACCTATTTTGATTATTTTGGAATAGGTGCCAAGCCCCCTGGTATCTGAATGCTTTAAGCGGTAATAAACCAAGGCATAGTTTTTTTCCGGATCTGTAACTACATAGTTACTGACATTGGTAGAGCGAGCGCTGGTAAGCGTACGCACATTCTTCCATTTTTTTCCGTCAACACTTTTTTGTACCGTATAGTTTTTAATATTTTCTTCATTGGTAGCCGACCAATTAAGCAATACTCCATTCGATTGTTCCCGGGCGGTGAATGATAATAGATTAACAGGAAGTAGTACTATCCAATTCTCAAAAAAGGGTTTGAAATAAATGCAGGTATGTCTCGTCATACCATCACCGGTAGAGATCGAACCATTCTTGTATAACAAAGAGTTAATATTCTTAAAGTTCATCTGAAACATCGCTTGCCGTTGATTGGAATCAATTAATGGAATTGTAGCAATTTGTCCTTCTGCTCTGCTACGAAGTCCATCAAAAGAAATAGTGAGGTTTGTAAAAGGATCAACAGCGAAACTACCTGGAGTAGCTGCTTCAACAAATTCTCTTAAATCTAAGTTGTTTCCATCTATATCAATGGCAGTTACAGCGAGGCAAGCCAAGGTTGTATCTAAGCGGGTTCCAGCTTTCTTAAAGGTAAATTTCCAATCAAGAAATGAAGTATCACGTCCACCGGCCCATACATAGGGTTGAAAAGCGTCGTAGTATCCCTGCGTGGTATTATCAATCTCCGAAATAGTAGCACCTCCTGCTAATTCCATAACCTGTGCATGGCAATCTACTCCGGGAATAACGTTGGGAAAAAGATAAATGGCACCAACTGTTCCCTCTCTTCCACTTATCAATACGGGGTTGTTAAAACTTAGCGTTGGGGCAACACACTGGGCGGATGCATTTAAGTTGAATATAAGCATCAACAGCATCGTTGTAATCAATGCCTTGGACAAAAAAGCATTTGATACTGGATTTTGGGCACGATCGGTTCTCATTCGGCTACGTTTTAAATTTCACACTACTAATAACGTGACCTTTTAGTAAAGGTTATAAATAGCGTAAGGTTCATTTCGATGGATATGGACTTTTAAGCGAATCCTCTAAAGGTAATCCCGTATGTAAATTTGGGATAACAAAAGAAGAATACAAGTGGTGATTAAACCGTCATTGAATATATTTGTTTTTTTAACGAAACAGTAGGCAAGGTTGATTATGTTTTTTTTACTAAATGGTTGCCATTGATAGAAATGGCTGATTTTATGTGACTTCAAAATTGAATTCTTACATATTCGGTTTAACAGCTAACCATTTTTATTCTTTTTTCAAAAAAATATCTCCAACAGTAATTGCAAGGGATGTTGTTAAGGCGACTAATAAAAATAGTGTTAACAGGTAATCGTCAGGGAGCGATCATGGCATATAAGGATTTGTGTTGTCAAGAGTTGAAATGTGTCATTCTCCGGAATGCATCGCTGTTTCTATTAACTACGATATGTTGTTCGATTGGGAAAAATTATGCCTCGAACCATTTCTTCATGAAAAACAGAGACTTACTATCTTTAAGTACAAAACTATCGCTCATGAAACGCATTTGTCTTTCTCTTTTCTCTATTCCCTTTATACTAACATCATATTCTCAACCCACTCAAAAACCTCCTTTACACGGCAAGAACTGGATGGCAATAACCGGTAAACCTTTGGCTGCAACTGCGGGTTCTATCGTTTTTCAAAAAGGAGGCAATGCGGTGGATGCGGCCTGTGCCATGCTTGCTGCAACTTGTACGATGTGGGATGTATTGAGTTGGGGAGGAGAAACCCAGGCGCTTATCTACAATCCAAAAACAAAAAAAGTCATCGCTATTAATGCAATGGGTGTGGCACCAACCGGTGCAACTGCCGATTTCTTTAAAAGCAAGGGATATAATTTCCCTCCTGAATATGGTCCTTTGGCTGCAACTACTCCGGGTACACCTGGAGGACTTTGTTTAATGCTGTCTCAATATGGAACGATGAGTTTAAAAGAAGTGCTGGAACCAGCAATGCAGTTAGCGGCAGGTTACCCGATAGAAGCACAAACAGCCAATGCAATGGAAAGGGGAAAGAATCGAATAAAGGAATGGCCCTATAGTAAAGCGGTGTTCTTACCCCATGCCGGTGAAAAAAGAGAAGCACCGGAAGGAGGAGAAATTTTTGTACAGAAAGATTTGTTGGAAACACTCACTAAAATGGTAGCGGCGGAACAGGATGCGTTGAAAAAAGGGAAATCCCGTAAGGATGCTATCATGGCGGCCTATGAACGTTTTTATACTGGTGATATCGCGAAAGAATTTGTTCGCGGTTGTCAGGAACAGGGTGGATTGATTACACTCGAAGATTTGGCAAAATGGAAACCGGTAGAAGAAGAGCCCATGAAAGTAAATTATAAAGGCATTGATGTATATAAACTTCAACAATGGACACAGGGTCCTGTATTGTTACAAGCATTAAATGTATTGGAGAATTTTGATCTGAAAGCAATGGGTTATAACAGCGCGAAGTATATCCATACCATTTATCAAACAATGAACCTGACTTTTGCGGATCGTGATTTTTATTATGGGGATCCCAAATTCGCGACCAATCAACCAATGAAAGGATTATTGAGTAAGGAATATGCAAAACAAAGAGCAAAGCTGATCAGCGCTGATAAAAATGATGCCATGGCAGGTCCGGGTGATCCCTATCCATTTGAAGGAAAATCAAATCCGTTCCTGGATGTACTGAAGAAGCGGGGATACCTGATCGATACTACAGATAAACGCAATCCTAATTTTTTACCTGCACACGATACAAGAAGTGGAATGATTGATAAGCAGAAAGCAAACCTGCCAATTGATGAAGAGTATATGGATCGTCTTTGGAGAGGTACTACTTCCGTGGAAGCTGCCGATAAAGAAGGTTGGGTAGTATCAATTACTCCAAGTGGCGGTTGGTTACCCGCTTGCATTGCCGGAAGAACCGGAGTAGGAATGAGCCAGCGTATGCAAAGTTTTGTACTGGATGCAACGCTCAATCCATTTAATGTAGTAGAACCCGGTAAGCGACCAAGAGTAACACTTACGCCAACGCTTGCATTGAAAGATGGAAGGCCCTTTGTAAGTTTTGCTGTACAGGGCGGCGATACCCAGGACCAGAACCTGCTGCAGTTTTTCCTGAACATGGTGGAATTTGGAATGACAGTTCAACAAGCCTGCGAAGCGGCTAATATCAATTCCAATCAATTGTGGTTATCATTGGGAGGCACAAAAACCGATGATCGCAAACCCCGTGCGGGAAGTTTATTGCTTCACGATAAAACGCCAGAAAAAGTAAGAGAAGAATTAAAGAAGATGGGGTATACCTTATCCTTCGACGATAGAACCAGTGGTCCGATAAATGCAATATGGTTCGATTGGAAGCATGGAAGCTTCTGGGGTGGAAGTAGTAATCATGGGGAGGATTATGGGATAAGTTGGTAGTCGGGAGTCGGGAGTTCGTAGTCAGGAGTCGTGAGTCCATGAAAAGCGAAAAGAATTTTGGATTTGCAAACTATGTATTATGCCTGCCGCGGCGGGCTACCTGTTTGTAGAACATGATAAAAATTTAAGACATGCCCGCCTTTGGCGGGGCTACCCTCTAAAAAAGCGCAAAGGGTTCCGAACCTTCCAAAGGTTCGGAACCCTTGTTATTATCCAACGACTCACTCCGTTATTTCTTCAACTCACTCCTTTTTGATTGCATAGGCAAAGTAACACCAGTAGAATTGTAGTGTTAACCTTATTTTGAAAATATCAGATACTTTAAACACTGCAATTATGAAAATCTTCAAAACCTTATCCATTCTTTTTCTTTCTCTTTTTTTAGTACAAGCGCAAGCGCAGGAAAATCTTCCCAAAGGATTTAAAAAAGGAAGCCTGGTACTTGCTGATAACACGATATTATCCGGCTACATAAAAGAGAATATCGCGGGAAATGCGTCAGTGATTCTATTAAGTGAAGATGGGAAAAAGAAAAAAAATTATGATGGGGATGGCCTGCTCTCCGTAACCATCGACAGCATCCGCTTTATTTGTATCAAAGGCGATTTCTTTCGCTTGCTTTGTGAAAGTGATCAATGCCTTCTCCAAAAATCAAGCGATGCTTCCCGTAAACCCACTTATAATGGTTCGGAAGCCATATTCAGTAATGGTACTGAAGGAAAACCCGGCGACTATTTTATTTATACTATAGCCAATAAGCAATTGAAACCGGTAACCCGTAAAAATTTCGACGCGGTGGTCGCGGAGTCATTCGCCCCCTGCGCGGCATCTATTGAAAAGAATTTCGCTAATAACCATTCCGGTAACTAATCATTATCCGAATTTCTTATACTATGAAAAGAATAATATTTTTTTCAATAGCGATGCTGACTGTATTTGTTAGTGCCGCTCAGCAGATTCATTTTACCCAAACAATAAAAGGAATTGTTACAGATGAACAATCCGGACATCCGCTCGCTAATGTTACGGTTACTATTGAAGATGCCCATCCCCTCATTGCGGGCATGACTGATACATCCGGAAGTTTCAAATTAAAAAATGTGCCGATTGGCCGGCAAACCTTGCGGATAAGTATTATCGGATACGAAGAGGTTGTTCTCCGGAATATAGAAGTTACTTCTTCAAGAGAAGTTGTATTGGAGGTAAGGCTAAAAGAAAAAATTCAAAAGTTGGATGAAGTGGTAGTTACAGCCGGGCGGCAAAAGAACCGCGCCATTAATGAAGCTGCCATTGTAAGTGCCAGGCAGTTCAGTGTGGAAGAAGCAGTGAGGTATGCAGGTTCAAGAAATGATCCAAGTAGAATGGCACAGAATTTTGCCGGAGTAAGCGGCGCCAATGATGCTAGAAATGATATAATAGTTCGGGGCAATTCTCCCGCCGGGGTACTCTGGCGGATGGACGGTATCGATATCCCCAATCCTAATCACTTCAGTACACTCGGATCTACCGGCGGACCTGTAACCATCATAAATACGAATACACTCAAGAACTCCGATTTTTTAACAAGTGCTTTTCCTGCTCAATATGGTAATGCGATTGCCGCGGTATTTGATCTGCGGATGCGTAATGGCAATAACGAGAACTATGAGTTTTTGGGTCAGATGGGATTTAATGGATTTGAATTTGGAGCGGAAGGGCCCTTGAGCAAAAAAAACAAATCTTCTTTCCTGGTAAACTATCGGTACTCCATGATTGCGGCTATATAGGCCGTAGGACTTAATGTAGGAACCGGATCCGCTACTCCGTATTACCAGGACGCGCATTTTAAATTGCATATGCCCACTAAAAAAGCGGGAACATTCGATTGGTTTGGTTTAGGTGGAGAAAGCCATATCAATTTTCCAGCCGATACAGAAGATAATTTATACTCATCTTCCGATGGAACCTTGCGCGACAGAAATTTTAAATCGCTTACCGGGGTAACCGGACTTACACATAGTTATTTTTTCAGTCCCTCAGCATATGGTAGGGCTACTATTGCCGTTTCCGGGTTTCAAGCAGATTATAAAGAAGTCATTATTGATAGCACCGAAATCGATCGGGTGGCATATGATAAAAAAAACAAGCAAATTAAATATTCAGCAGGATATACATTCAATAAAAAGTTTGATCCGAAAAACCAATTAACAACTGGTATCGTTGCCGATATCAGTAAACTCGAACTGAACCAGGATTATATCCGGGAAGGTGATTCAGTACTCACCCGATTTGTGAATAGCGATGAAAAAGCCGTGTTGCTGAAATCATTCGCCAACTGGGGACTTCGTTTCAGCGATCAGTTATCCACTAATTTTGGCATCTATTACCAGTTGTTTACTCTTAATAATAAACAAAGCCTTGAACCACGTTGGAATATCCGATACCAGTTCCGGAAGAGTCAATCCATTTCCTTTGGAGCCGGACTGCATAGTCAAACCCAACCCTTAGAAGTTTATTTTTATGAAACGGAGAACAACAGCGGCATCAAAGAGCTGACAAATAAAAACCTCGACTTTGTTAAAAGTTTACATACTGTTGCCGGATATGATCTTAGTTTATCCAGATATGTTCGAATCAAAACAGAGATCTATGCGCAGTATATTTATAACGCGGCAGTGGAGAAAACAGCTTCTTCATTCAGTATGCTGAACTCAGGCGCGGATTTTTATTTTCCTGATAAAACCAACCTGGTGAACAATGGGAAAGGTTATAATTATGGTTTGGAAATAACCCTGGAGCGTTTCCTTAATAAGGGGTTCTATTACCTCGTCACTACTTCAATTTTTCATTCAAAGTATAAGGGGAGTGATAATATCTGGCGCAATACAGCTTTCAATGGTAATTTCGCGGTAAATGTATTAGGAGGAAAAGAATTCAAAATTAATGAGAAATTGTCTTTCGGTATTGATACCAAACTGGCCGTTGCAGGTGGTCAGCGCTATACTCCCTTTGATAAAGATGCTTCCGAAGCGGCGGGCTATATTATTTTCAAGGAAGAGGAGGCTTATAGTTTGCAGAATGATCCGTATTGGCGGCTGGATATGAAGCTCTCCTTTAACCGGAACGGTAAACGTACAACACAGAAATTTTATATCGATTTTCAGAATTTAACCAATAATAAGAATATTTATATCCGTACCCTGAATCCAAAAACAGGCAAAACCAGCGAGATAGATCAGATTGGCTTTTTCCCAAATGTTAATTATCAGCTTACCTTCTGATTTCGGTAATTTTACTTTATGTGGCGCACCAATATTAAAATAGGATTCGACGACCGACTGGTTATGCTGGTAATGATACCGGTGGCGGCATTTGTTATTCCCATTGTTTTTTTTGGATTGCGATTTCAACGGGAGCCTTTTTTTACAGATCGGGTATATGTTACTACGTTTATTATTACCGCTACCTTATGGATAGGGAGTCGTTACATCATGATTTGGTCGCGCAACCGTTATCCGCATTTCGGAAATGTAAAAAGAAGACTTTTGATACAGTCCATAGTGATGCTGGTTTATACGCTGATCGTAACGAATACATTGGGTTATTTTTTGCACAGCTATTGCGGTCTCGATGATTCAGCAACCTACCCTGGCCGTACGTTGGCGGATGTGATCATTAATTCCAACAATGCCGCACTTTTTTCCACGCTTACAGTAGTAGCAATATATGAAGGTGTTTTTTTCATGAACGATCTGAAAAATTCGATCGAAGAAAAGGAAATGCACAAAAGGGAAAGCCTGAAAGCTCAGCTGCAAGCGTTAAAAACTCAGGTGAACCCGCATTTTCTTTTTAATAATTTGAATACACTCAGTTCCGTAATTCCGGAGAATCCAAAGCAAGCTGTTGATTTTGTACAACAACTTTCAAAAGTTTACCGGCATATACTGGAAGTAAAAGACGATCAGCGGATACTTTTAAAAGATGAGCTGGAAGTGTTGAAAGCGTACGCGTTTTTACTTCAAACAAGATTTGGCGATAATCTTACAATTACCATTAATGTGCCACCGGAGAAACTCAAGAAAATGATCGTGCCTCTTTCCTTGCAGATATTAATGGAAAACGCGATCAAGCACAATATTGTTTCGGTTGATAAGCCATTGAGGATTGAAGTATTTGCCGAAAACGGAAGATTGGTAGTTAGCAATAACCTGCAAAAGAAGAACCAGGTGACTGAATCAACAGGTATAGGCCTGGATAATCTTCGTAACCGGTATAAGCTGATGAGCGATAAAAAAGTAGAAGTAAGCGAGAGCGGAGAAAGTTTTACGGTTTCTATTCCTCTTATTGAAAATTAAACAGTGCCAGGTTGCAATGATTCAAATTTTCCCACAAAGACACCAAGCCCGCCAAGCGCTTGAAATAAAGTAAATTGTTTGTGTTCTTTGTGACTTTGTGGGAAAAGTTTTTCAAACGGTCGCACAGCTGAAAATTGATATGGAAGTATTAATAATAGAGGATGAAATTCCTGCAGCCAACCGGCTCACAAAACTGCTGAAATCTATACACGATGAAATTGAAATTGTTCAGCGATTCGATAGCGTGGAAGCTACTGTGAATTATTTGCGATCCGCTCCTTCAATAGACCTGGTTTTTATGGATATTCAGTTGGCGGATGGATTGAGTTTTGATATTTTTTCGCAAGTGACGGTACCGGCTCCGGTAATTTTCACAACCGCTTTTGATCAATATACATTGAAAGCGTTTAAAGTAAATAGTATTGATTACCTCCTCAAACCTATTGATGAAAAGGAACTGGAGAAGGCAGTAGCAAAATACCATAAACTATACGCAAAGAAAAAGTTTGATTTTTCTGAAAAGATGGTAAAAGTAATGGAAGAGTTAAACGCCACCCGGTATAAAGAGCGTTTACTTGTAAAACGAGGACAGCAGCTCAGTTATATTAAAACAACCGCTGCCGCTTATTGCATTGCAGATGGCAAGCTTTGCTATGCCGTTGATTTTAACCGGAATAAATATTTACTGGAGAACAATCTTTCTCAATTGGAAGAACAATTACAGCCAACCCAATTCTACCGGATCAACCGGCACCTGCTGGTTAATATCGAAGCAATTAAAAATGTGCATGTATGGCTGGGAGGTAGATTGAAGTTGGAGCTTTGCCTTTCAATTGATGCGGATACGATTGTTAGTCGCGAACGGGTGAATGGTTTTAAAGAGTGGCTGGGGCAGTAAGGGAGGAATGCTGTTCGCTTTTCGCTACACGCTGCTCGCGATTTAAGACTCCCACCTTCGCTAAAGCTTCGGTGGGCAAGCCCGACTCCTGACTCCAAACTCTCGACTACTCCTAGTATGGAAACTTTATCTCCGTTCTGCATCCCTTTCCCGGACTGCTATCGATAATAAATTGCCCGTTATACGATTTCACCCGGTTGATCATATTGGAGATCCCAATTCCTTTGCGGTTGTTACGGGGATCAAATCCTATTCCATCGTCCATAACTCTTACGCAAAGTTGCTTTTCATCACTTTCAACTGTAATAGTTGCATGGTGGGCCGAAGCGTGTTTCAACATATTATTGATTTGTTCCTGTATGATCCGGTATACATTTAGTTTGAGATCATCTTCTATTAGAATTTCCGCTGGCACATTATAATAAAAATTAGCTTGTATACCCGAGCTGTGATTAAACTGGTCTATCAGTGAATGAAGCAGTTCCTTCAAATCGATTTCTTTTAGCGGAGTTACCTCCTGGCTGCTCAGCGACCGTATTTCTGAGATGGCTTCTTCTACAAATTCGATACATTGTTTAACCAGATTTTTATTATCGGGTTGATCGGTAAGTAACAATCCCAGGTAAAGTTTTGTACTGGCCAGAATTTGGTTCACATTATCATGTAATTCCTGACCAATTTTATTTCGTTCAGTTTCCTGTGCCTGCAATACGGCCCTGGTTATCTTTTTCTGATCCTGTACTTCCTGGTCGATGATTTCCTGTTCCAATAATTTTTTCTCCGTGATATCTGAAACTGCCAGCATCAACCCAAATACTTCTTTATTGGGGCCACTAATTGGAAACATCCTTACATAGTACCAATTAAGAGATCCACCGGGTTTTGGATAAGATTGTTCATACATCACATGATCGCCTGTTCCCGCGGTTTTCAACCAATCAGCTAATACTGGTTGTCGATCAGGCGAGAAATAACTCATGAAATTATCCTTTATGTCAGCCATGCTCATATGTAACTCTTTTGCCGTAAAATCTACGGCCCGTTGATTGTAAGAGATCACACGGGAATTGTTATCGAGCAATACATAAATTGTATCGGTAGTATCAAAAATAGTATGAAGATTGGCTTCCGACTTTTTCAATTCTTCAGTCTCGTATTTTCGTGCTAGTGAGACGCGGATCATATCGGCGATCATATTGAGCAGATCCCTTTCTTCTGGATGAAAAGGATCTTCGCCTTCAGGGGCCCTTTGTTCCAGGTAAACAACTTCTACACGCCCGATACCCCCTTCTGGTGTAGAGAAACTTGCGTATTGGCGGTGTGGACCGGGTGTAAAATTGGATGTCTTGAATTCCATATCTCCTAATGAGATACGGGCAGCGGTAATTTCGGTGTACTGCCAGCCAGCGGGAATTATTTTGACGATCTCAGTAAGTAATGACTGAATCGATTTTTCTTCCGTTTGCAGTACCTGGCTGGAACGATATAACGTAGTGAGTTCTTTGATGCGTTCTTTTAATAAGTAGCGTACTCTTTCGTTTTCCGCTTCTATTTTTTTACGTTCAATGATATTAATGCCGGTTCCAATTACACAGGGCGCTCCTTCATAATTTATTAGTTGACCAGTAAAATAAAATGGGATCTGTTGTCCGTGTTTGGTAGTTGCCACCGCTTCGATCTGAAAAGAGCCTTCATTGAACACTTTTTTTATGGCTTGCCGGGCTATTTCCTTATCATAACCTTCAAAAAAATCTAATGCGTTCATTTTCGAAATTTCCTCAGCAGTATAGCCCGAGAGAATTTCCAACTCTTTGTTCCATCGGATATACTTACCGTGCTGATCCTGCAGGAAGAATATGCCAGGTAAGCTATTAATAACGGAATCGGCCAGGTTTTTTTCGCGCATCACCTGGTCGGCCGCTTTTTTGCGTTCAGTCACATCACGGGCAATGGCCAGCATTCTTAAACCGGGGAGCATTTTAACATTGGCTTCTACTTCTATGATGGAACCATCGCGGCGCATCATTCTCCGTTCGTTGAATACGGTTTCTCCCGGCTTCAGGTCAAAACGCATAGGTGTTTCTTCAAGCTGTTCCGGGTCGATCAATTGCCGGACGTTCATACTAAGCAATTCTTCTTTTGAATACCCAAACTGTTTACACAACGCTGAATTAACATCCTGGAAATTTCCTTCATCGTCGGTGATCATGATCGAATCTGTTGCCTGTTCAATGATGGATCGGTAGCGTTGTTCACTGGCAATTGTCTGTGAAGTTTTCTCCAATACTTGTTTTTCTAACTCTTCATTGAACTGCTTTAATCGAACTTCTTCTTTTTTTCGGTTCTGAATATCCTTTTTCATAAAGATCACGCTCACCAGTAATAAAAACAACATTACAACCAATAACACCCGAACAAAAGTGAATGTCCTCCTGGTAAAACCAAGGCTATTGCTATAAGAAATGTTTAAGAGTTTTCGGTTCTGATCCTCTATGCCGGAAGCGATGCCTTTAAACTGTTTTATTGCTTCCGTATGGATAGTATTGGATAAACTTTTTTGGGCTGCGGTTGTTTTATCATCCCGGTATTGCACCAGTTGTGCTCCAAATTCAATTATGATATTTTGTGTAAGCCTAGCCAGTTGCAGGAACTCCTTTTTGTTTTCAGGCAGCAATTCTGATAACATGACCATGGTTGCCGAATCATCACGCAATTTTAACACCAGGGTATTGTATTCATTTAAAAACTGCTGATCAGGCTTATGAAGATAGTTGGAGAAAACCAGCTCTACTTCGTGGACGTTGAGTAAGGCAGGTTGCAATTTCTGCAAAGCGATACGAGCCTTGCTTATTTTAATTTGTTCATTTTCCTGCGAACTGAGGGTTGAATAGATGATAAACAATATCAATAACACCACGGCAAGTACGGCGATGTAACCAATGATAATATTCCTGAGAGAATAGGACATTCGACCTCTATTAAGGGAAACATTTGACTATAACTTAAAGATAAGAAACAATAAAGAGTTATGGAGTATCTGTTTTATAAACAGAATACTACCTGGCGAGGAATATTACCAGGTAGTACGATATATAGAAGTATGGAGTTGTCGGGCAGGGGTTATTTCAGTAAACAATATCGATGCTAAATACTATAATAACATCGCTTAACCATTATATTCATGCATTTTATAGTTAAAAATCATACCTCATACCAGCAAAGAACCGGTAATTATTGGCAGTTTTATCTTCGCCAAACACAGGCATGTATTCGGCACCTGCACCAACATACAGTTTA
The DNA here is from genome assembly GCA_965279015.1 of Chitinophagaceae bacterium. Taxonomy (GTDB): domain Bacteria; phylum Bacteroidota; class Bacteroidia; order Chitinophagales; family Chitinophagaceae; genus Endoryza. The sequence continues at coordinate 4,168,075 of OZ257130.1, read as the reverse complement.
TCCGTAAGCTTGAAATCTAGCCTGGGTCCTACTGCTGCGGTAAAAGAAGTATTCTTATCCTCACTGCTAAAACCCATGTACTCGTATTTGCTTTTCAGGAATTGTACCCCCGCCAATGCATGTACGGAGAACGTTAATTTTTTATCTAACCCCCATTTTTCAACAGGAGCCCAGGTAATCCCGCCCAATAAGTTAAGTTTGGTATAATCATTTTGTTCGTCGTTGCCGAAATTATAGCCAACATCAAGGGTGGCACCGAATTTACAGGAAAAGTAACGGGTAAGTTCAGCCTTTACTCCCCACATATTCAGTTTTTCATCGTCATAATAATCCTCCATAATTAATGAGGGCCCTATATATACCTGAAAGCGTTTGAAATTACAGCAGGGATCATCTAACTCCTCGCTGTTGAAACTAAAATCATCATATTTACCCCAGGCAGCCAGGTCACCTAATGGATCTCGTTCGAAGCGATTCTGAGTTGGATTGTAGTATTCCCTGAGTTTGTAGTAACCTTCTTCATCTTCATCGGCCACATCCCGGTAGCCTGCCACTGGTTTTCCATCAATATATTCCATTTCGATATACTCCCATTCATCTCCATAATCATCATAAACTGAACTATCGAAATGGATTATTTTACCATTGCAATCATAATAAGTGACTTCTTCGTACATCCAACCATCCCTATAATATTCCCGGTAAATTTCTTTTCTCACTACTCCATTTAAATCCTTGTATTGAACGGTTTCTGTTTCTACATCTTTAAAACCTTCAAATGGTTTGTAATTGTGAAATTCACTTCCGCCTTTGCCATAGTCATTATTCCCCAGGGTTTCTGAAAAAGTGCCCAGGTTTATTTTTTTCATTATATTATTTATCCAATCCTCGTTCCTTATTGGCGTCATTCCCGCAAAAGTGATAACGGGAGGCTGATAATAGGGCTGGTAAGTTTGAGGCGCGGTCAGCGTTTCCATGTTTTTTTCAGAATCCAGGTATTTAATTGCATTGATTACCCCGTTGGTATTTCTCCAGGTATATGTTTCTGCTCCTTTTATTACTTCTATCCGTTCAATTGCTTCGATAATATCTCCATTACTATTAAGTGTTTGGGAATTGATATAGGACGGTTCACCAGTTTTGTCGAAATAGATAAGGTCCTTTCGTTGCCCCAATCCCGACAAACTATAGTTGTAAACGGATTCTTTTTTTATAACGGCATGCGTCGTTTGATCCCGAAATATTTTTTCGGTGAGGTTGCCAATGCTTACACCACTAACATCGGCTATTTGATCAGCGCTGATAGTGGTAACTGACCTTGGCACGTCTTGAACTAAACGGGGTCTTTTCTGCGAAAAACCAAGCTGACAGATAAATAGGAAAAAGAATGTAAGGAGTAAGAGACATTTACTTTTAAATGAATGGCATTGTGTTAACATAACCGGCGGTTTATGGGTTAAAAAAGGCCGATTAAAAATAGAATTATAAAGCAGGTGGACAGATGTGATTTTAGTGTTAGTAGTCAACCCAATGGCTACGATCAACTTCCGGATCGCATAATTACTGAATACCCGGGGCGTTCACCGCAGACGATATCTTTATCGCCGGTGATTTTTCCTTATCCTTAATTTCTTCTAGTTGTACATCGGAATCAGTGTTGCTGATTCTGATAAATTCTTCCCTCACTTTCTTAGCGGTTTTATGATCACCCGTATGACTCCAGCCGGGTGGCATCACAACATAAAGGAATTTGTTTTTAATACCGGGCGCTTTGATCAGATCTTTGAAAAGAGCAACGAACTCCCCGAAATAGACATCGAGAAAGCTATTCGGATTCATTTGCCGGGTAATGCCGTATTCGGGTGGGATTTCTTTTTGTTCATGTTGGAGGGTACCTGTTAACCGATCCCAAATATTAATAAGGTTGCAAAAATTTGTATCCATATAAAGTGGATTGCGGGCATGATGTACCCGGTGATGCGAAGGAGTTAAAATAAATTTTTGCAGAAAACCGAGTCGTCCATCCTTTAATAAATTTTCACCTACATGTATAAATCCACCCCAAACGCCATCTATCACCATTATAAAGATCAGCAAGGCAGGATGAACCCCTAATAAAATGCAGATGCTGGTACGGATGGCATCAGCATACGGTGTTTCTAAAAAGAAGTGGGCGTAGTTCACCGTTAGATTCATATTCTGCGGTGCATGATGCGTGGAATGAAGACACCAGAACAGCCTCACTTTATGACCAAGGTAATGATAGATATAATGCGCAAACTCCCAAACTATGTAAGCATAGATGAACCAATACCAGGTAAAACTGGTTTTGTGGGTGGCGTATTTTTCAAAAAGACCAATACAAAAGCTTACGGTAGCAATAGAAATAAAGCGGGAAATAAAGCGATTGACAACATAGATAATAAAAGGCACTTTATAATCTTCTACCTTAAATTTTTTGTAAATAATGGCACGGCTTAGTTCAACTATCAGCAACACGGGTATTACTGGACCTAGTATGTTCACTATTCCTTCGATTGTCAATAGATTCTTGTAATCTCCTGATAAAATCAATCGCCACCAATTGCCCAGTCCGCCAAAAAAGGATATAATTTCCTGGTACAGGATTTCAAATAAGTTCATGCGGTTTTGTTTATGTCCTTTGAAAAATGATAAAAAGATTCTTGTTTCTGGCGGGCAATCGTTAAAGAAGAAGGTAAGCAGATCGCTAAGAAAAGGAAATGACCAGTCTATTCATTGGATGCTTGAGTAAAAAGATTTTTGAAATTAAGAAATAATTGAGAGTATTAGTCATTCAGGAATCATTAATAATAAATTAAAGTTGTGAACAAAAAAGAATTTCCTGAACGCTGATTTATTTTGTAGTTGTACTAACTACTCATTTCAATCTACTCCAACTACAAGTTCTTCGCGAATAATTTTTCGTAACAAATTTTTACATGTCTTGTCTGCGATTTTTATTTCGGAGCATAGAAATGTAAATGCTTCAATGTCAGCGAATTCATTTTTGGCACTCTCTTGGAATCTTCTGTTGGCGAAGAAACTATTTCCTGATTTTTTCACTACAATAAATAATTAGCTATGTATAGTTATAACAACGAGTACCGGCAACCGGAATATGAGCAAGCTTATAATAACGAATTGGAAATGGAATTGGACCCTGAATTTGAAATGGAGAGCGATTTTGAAAATGAAACAGATTTTGAAAACGATTACGAATCTGATTATGAAACAGATTTTGAATCGGGGCAAGGTTTCGATACAGAAGCGGAGGAATCCTATGAAACTGATATGGAATCGGACCAGGAATTTGAAACAGATATGGAATTGGATGGGGAAACTGACTATGAACAGAATCTGGGGGCTTATTCAGGTAATGGCAATTCGCAAAATCAATATGAATCAGACCTGGAATCAGAGCTCGAATTTGTGACCAACGAAATGGAATTTGAAAATTGGGTGCGTAAAGCGGTTACACGTGATCATCGCAACCTGAAACCTATTGTTCGTACACCAGCAGGAAGGACCGCTATTCGCCAGATGGCGAGAATTGCAGCAAGAACATTACCAACATTGGGAATTAGAGCAGGTGGATGGAGAGGCAGACCATTTGTGGCTGGACCGCGGAGAGCTTTCGGCGGACCATTCGTAAGACCAGGGATGGGCGACTATTGGAGAAGACGAAGAAGATATTATCCCTATAATCGAAATATCCCTTATTACGGAGGCGGAGTGAATACCATGAATATGGGTCCTGAAAATAATAGTTTTCAAAATACTGCACCTATGCAATCTCAGGACGGAGGCGGTGGAGGTGGAATGAGTGATTTCCGCAAGTTTGTTATGGATACATTCAAGAATTTATCGGAACAGATCGCCATGGGGAATAATAATCTCACGGCTATTAAAGAATCAATTGCTAATTCAGCAGTGAACAATCTTCCGGGGGGACAAACCGGGGGGCCACCTCCACCCGCTGATACTACCACACCTCCACCCGCTAATGCTCCAACGCCGAATACACCACCAACTGGAACGCAACCAGAATGGGAAACCGGCGACTATGAATATGATACGGAAATGGAAGCAGAGATATCAGATCATGAATCGGGCATGAATGAAGAAGCTGAAATAGAACTGGCTTCTGAATTATTATCGGTTGGATCTGAACGGGAGCTCGATCAATTTATTGGAAAAGCATTGAAAGCCGCTTTTAAAGGTGTTTCTAACCTGCTTGGTTCTCCTGAAGGCAAACTCCTGAAGTCGGCTTTGAAAAAAATCGCTAAGAAAACCTTGCCAGGAGTAGGTGGAGCCATTGGTACATTTTTCGGTGGTCCGCTTGGTACTGCAATAGGTACAAAGTTGGGTACGGGTGCATCTCAATTATTTGAATTGGAAATGGAGGGGCTTAGTTCCGAGGATCGCGAATTTGAAACCGCGAAGGCGTTGGTTCGATTAACTGATAGTGCAGGCAAGCAGCTTGTAGAAAATAATACTGGTAATCCGGAAGAAGATGCGAGGGCCGCATTGATTGAGGCTTCACGCATTCATGCTCCTGGATTGATTACGAGAAGGAATCGCCGGAGATCCGGAAAGAGGGGCGCATGGTTTCGCAGAGGTAACCGCATAGTCATTGAAGGAATTTAGATTGATAACGTGGCTACCGTATCACAATACCCGCTCAATTACCTGCGTAATGAAAGTTATTCGTTGCTATCCCGATTACACCAGGTAAAACCTTTTTCCATGACAATGCCAATGGTGAAAGGGGCGGCTGTTTCGGAAAGGGCATTGAATGCGGTTAGTGAAATGCTGGAAAAAAGCAAAGCTCAATTAAGGAATAATATTCACAAGTTCATTGACAAAATACAATCACGCGAAGCGGAGGCTATTGGAATTGCTGAACTTCAAACGGGGTTCACCATTTTAAAACTACGCTATAATAGTATACTCGATCAGCTGGACATATTCGCAGATGTGCTATCACAACGGGCAGAACACGAAGTAGGAGTATGGCTGGCAGGATTGGATGTATTAGCGGAAGACGGGTTGAGTAATACACGGAATTTATTTCAGTCACCCGCATTGATGGTTTATCTCGATCGTGGACATGGTGCCGCCATTAGAAGAGCACGAACGCGTTTACCTGGTGGCGATGAAAATCCAGTCGCGGTAATACAAATACCACGTGAGCGAATGGTGGGGAGTGGAATTGCTTCGTCTTTGATTCATGAAGTGGGCCATCAGGTAGCGGCCATGCTCGATCTGGTTCCGACGCTTAAAGAAAAATTAAGCAGACGTGCAAGAGAGGGACAAGGCCGTGAAGCATGGAATTATTTTGGATTATGTATTTCTGAAATTATCTGCGACACCTGGGCGGTTGGTCTGCTTGGAATCTCGGCAACTTTGGGTTTGATGGGTGTTGTTGCATTACCCAGTTATTTCCAGTTCCGTATGGATCCTGTTGATCCGCATCCCGCACCTTATATACGCGTTCAATTGAGTTGTGCGTTTGGAAAAAAAATATACCCTCATCTGCAATGGGATAGGCTTTGGAATTTATGGAAGAAATTTTATCCCATGCAGCACGTAACCCCCGAAATCATGAAAAGGCTAAAAGAAATTGAAGAAGAAATGGATGAATTTGTACGGATGGTCTTGAGGCATAGAACCACCGAAATGAAAGGGAAAACAGTATTAGAATTATTTCCGGTGCAGCAGCGGATGCCGGATCGATTGCAAGAAATAGCAGAAGCAGCACGTGCAAACAGAACAGTGTTTAATAGTTTATCTCCAACTTTATTATTCGCCGTGTTGGGGCAAGCGAAATTCGAACTTAAAATGGATGCTATAACGGAAAGCAAAGTACTCTCTCAACAATTACGTCGTTGGGCATTCTTGCGAAAATAATTTTCAATCAATAAAAATATATATATGAGCAAAAATATTAAAAGCAATCCCGCACATGAATCGTCCGACCAACTGGCTAATGTAACCCCGGTTTCTTCTACCGGATCTACTAATCCCTGTGATGCGATTATTGATATCATTCAGGAAAGAGGTGGTGTACCGGTAGTGTTGAGTCCGGGTGCTCCGTCGGGACAACCAACAGTTACTGAGCTGGAAGAAGTAACTCAGTTTATCCGGGAATCACGTATCGATTTCAATGTGTACAAATCGTTAATGGATAGTATCCTTGATTGTAAGGAAGGAGAATCTCAGCGTGTGTACGATAAATTGAAAGAGAAAAAAATGAATTTCGATTACCAGGATGAATGCGGGAATACGGTAATTGCGGGTAATACCTTTCTAACCAATGAGGAAAGGGATCTTTACAGGAATCGTTCATTGTTTTCGAATTCACAGTCGTACAATATACTTAAGTACGCTACGCATAAATTCGTAAATATCAGGCTCGGGCTGGATGCGACGGATATACCTGGCATGCCTGTATTACCTTATGTAGCATTGATCGAGTCGAAGTTCAACGATTGCGGTTTTGAGAACGGTTTTGCAAAGCGATTCAGACCGATGTTCGCGGAACTGATCTGGAGTTATTGGCATGAGGAAGGGATGTTAGTGCATACTATGAACGCGATTGCGCGTCGTTTCCAGAATAAACGCATCATTTCTGGCAGAGATCCTTTGTTGAATTTATCGCTGGATCCGCTGCGTCCGCTGAACAACCTTATCTGGGGTTATATTCAGGATTCGATTCACCGTCTCACGATAGCGAGAAGATCTTTCGAGTATCGCCACCAATATGGAATTACTTCTTTTGTTGCAGGGAATATTAAATCGGAAGCTGCCGAAAACCGTTCGGAATTTATTCAGGCTTTTCATAACCTGCTTTATAAAGCCACTATATTTTATAAAGAGGCGGATAATCTTATAAAAGTTGCCGATTCATTCCCATTGTTGAATGCATTGCGCGAAGTACATCAGGTACTCTCCGAGGGTGCCGGTAATCAATTCGGCGATCTGCCAATGACTGCCAGGATTGAAATGATGCTTGAACAATATATATTATCACGTCAGGAAATGCGTGAGTTCCTTGGAACAAGGGCAACTGTAAACTACGACGAGCCATGGATGGAAAAAGTAGATGCAATGAAAGCATTGCAGGGATGGCCAGGAGCAAGCATCAGTTATTTCCATGATCTTGCGGAATTCGGCGAAGAACTGCTTCTTTCGATACGCTGGATCACCTGGTCGCATATCAATAGCCGCGAGATTGCCAGGCAATGGGCTCTCACCAATCGGGATGCGATACAACATTATATTCACAGCTACCAGGCAGTGACGGGTGTAGATATATCGTCAATGAATACGAATCCATCGCTGCCCGATGAAAAAGCCGTGGTACCCGCTTTATTGATTCGCCGAAAAGCAAGGCGAGATTTCATGATCCGTCGTCGTTGAGATGAATAATTTGTCAGCTAGTTGCTTTCACTATGATAATAGATTGTCATTGTCACGCAGGAAAAGGAGATGGGTTGACGGGTCCCTGGGACACGGATGCATCAATTGGTAATTATGTGAAGTGGGCCAATGAATATGGGATCAATAAAACAGTTCTTTTCGCCGCATTCCACACTAATTATGAAAAAGCGAATGGGGAGGTTGCAAAAATAGTTCGTTCTAATCCCCGTCGTTTTTATGGTTTTGCTTTTATACACGCGCAACGGGATGCCGGTCGGGTTTTAGCGATGGTAGAACGAGCCGTTAAAGAATATGGATTCTGTGGAATTAAAACACACCGTTATGATGCTCGTATCACCAGGGAAATATGCAATAGCGCCAGACAATTCAAGTTGCCGGTTCTTTATGATACCATGGGAGAAATATCCACGATTGATCTGATCGCGACAGAATACCCAGACGTCAATTTTATCATTCCGCATCTTGGAAGCTTCGCAGATGAATGGAAAGCACAATTGGCATTTATCAGTCCATTGGAAAGATTCAAGAATGTTTACACGGATCTTTCGGGAGTGCGAAGATTTGATCTTATTGAACAAGCTGTAAAGAGAGCGGGTCCGCATAAAATATTATTTGGCTCAGATGGACCGTGGATACATCCCGGCGTTGAACTCGAAAAGATAAGAGCCCTGCGTTTGTCGAGAGAAGATGAAGAAAGGGTTCTTTCAAAAAATTTTCTAAAAATTGTTGGTAAAAAAGCCAATCTAAATCAATTACATTATGTCTAATAATTATAATAAATCTCACCTGTCACTGATCCCTGAGTTAGAGCTCATGTTTGAGAATACAACATCAGGCAATCACCAGCCATTTGATGGAGAAGGTCGGTATTACGAAGTAGGATCGGGTGGAGGCAGCAATATAGCCCAGGTTCAACGACCTAAAACGATATGGCTGCACAATACAGACCTGGATGCTCCTTTTTTCGGGGGAAATTTCAATTTTTTGTATAATGGCGGTGCTCCGGAAGCCAAGACAACCTTTAATACTTACTTGTCATATACAAGAGCATTTTCAGATCCCGACAAAACTGATCTAAAGGCTAAACTGAGGAATGCGGGCAGAATATGGAATAACGCCGCAGAATTACAGGTAAGAGATATCAACGGAAATTTTAATCACCGCATTAGTCTTGGTTTTGAAGTTAACATATTAACTAATCCCAAAAATGCCAATAAGCGTACCCAGGTACATCCTACCGGCGGTAAATCAATTCCATTTTTTATTCAGAAAAACAGGGAAACAGTAATGCGGGATCTGAATATTTTTATCAAGTCGGATAGAAATGTTGTGGTGCATGAACTTGGACATGTATTTGGTTTAAGAGACGAGTACAAAGATGGCTGGTTCACGATGAAATTCAGTTTGGGACATGTTGGACCAAATTCGCCCTATGTAAAGGATAAAATAGCTATCATGAATGAAGGCGCCATTGACGATTCAAATGATTTCGGTGAATTCCGCACCAGGTATTTCGTTCATTTTGGACGAGCCATCCTGAAATCATTTATGGGTCTGCCCAATTTCACCACACCCATCAGACATAATGGAAAAGTTGTAAGCAAGGTTGTTGTTGGCCGGATTGCCCTACTCAAAAAAAATATTGCGGGCGATCCACCCTATACATCGGATCGACCGAATAACCCGCAATTCACTGTTATCCAGATTGCCAAACGTTGATTGATTCCCCCGATTCTAAATGCTTTTCTAATTTTAAACGATATTTTATGTCGACTTTAATTGACGAACTATTTCATGAATTAGAAGCGGAAAATTTTGAAACCCCATCTCGTGGAAGAGCAGTCACCAACGTGGGTCAACAGGAGCTAGCTAATTTGCCATTGATCATTTGTGGTCCGATTCTGCGACGTGTACATTATAATAGTGTTTCCGTTTGGCTTGCATTCAAGGAAGAAGTAAGAGATATAACGATTACGGTATTCGATGTTCAGAATCCAGCGCTTAAAATCACTGGCAATGTCAAGTCTCCACTCAAAATTGGAAAGAATCTTTATATCACACTTGCAACTGCTGTAAGCAGCGGCTCATTTAAATTATTTGGTGGTCGTATTTACGGGTATAACATTTCTTTTCTTCATGGTTCTGTTCGAAAGGAATTGAAAACGCAAGGAGTATTAAAGGGTGGAATTGAATCTATTTCATACAAACCCTATTCGTTTCCTACGTTTTGTTTGCCCGGAGAAACATTGAATGATCTTAAAATTTCGCATGGCTCCTGCCGCAAAACTCATGGTGGACAAACTGACGCATTACGTGCCCTCGACACAGCCATTGAATTAAATAGTTCCCGGCCATCGGAACGACCTCAGTTATTGTGTTTGACGGGTGATCAGATTTATGCCGATGATGTGGCGGATGCATTATTGCATAAAATGATTGAAACCGCTAAACAATTGTTGGGTTGGATTGAACTCGCACCACCGAAATGGCCCGGCCGTCCGGAAAAATTCAAACCCAAAGACTTCTTGCCTGGCAACAGAACACCGATTATAGCACCAACTGGTAACAAGAGCACCGGTAAGCCCGGGATAACAAATACAAAACCGATCCGTTTCAACGATCTTACTACTTCTGATTCAAAAAGTCATCTTGTTTTCCTAAGCGAATACCTTATGATGTATCTCTTTAACTACTCAGATACATTTCTTGTCAATACAAGTTGGCCGACTCCTTCCGAAGTGTATAAAGCTAATTTAACAGGCCCTGATGCTCAATCGCGATTAAAAGAATTTCAAGTAGAAATAGAAGGGGTTAAAAATTTTGCCCGGGGATTGCCTTTTGTTAAAAAAGCACTGGCAAACATATCCACACTTATGATTTTTGATGATCATGATGTAACGGATGATTGGTTCATTACTAAAGAATGGTCGGAAATGGCTTTGAAATTTGGATCACTCAGCCGTTTCTATATACGCAATGCTTTATCCGCTTACGTGCTTTTCCAGGATTGGGGAAATGATTTCAGAAAGTATCTTCCTGATATATCCGATACAACAGGACATAAGTTTTTAATGGCTTTGGATAACAATCAGACGTATCCCAATACCAAAATACGTGACCTCGAAAAGCTTTTGCCGGAATTGGTGAGTGATGGAAAAGGAGGAGCAAAGTTGAAGTCTGCCTTTCGTTGGGATTATACAATAGAATATAACAGCTTTAACCTGGTGGTACTTAATACACGTACTGAAAGAGTGTATTCAAGGTCAGACCATCCTTATGGAACGCTCACCGAGCGTTTGCCCATGCCTTCGAATACGCAAAAGTTTTTGGTGTTAGTTTCTCCAGCGCCTGTATTTGGAGATATACCTATGGAAGAATCGCAGAAGCAGGCCGGTCAGGGTTCTTTTTCCAAAGCAGGACTTGCGGGACGCGAAAATAAATTCACCGGCATGTTTACAAAAGATCAGGAAGCCTGGTCGCTGAGTCAAACAGGGTTTGAAAAATTCCTTGATAAACTGGGATGGTTTAAGAGAATTTTGATCTTGTCGGGGGATGTACATTATGGCTTTACCGCACATGTTAAATTATGGAACCGCAGTTCAGGAAAAAATAGATTTACGGAGATTGTGCAATCAACGTCGAGTGCATTAAAGAATTCGACCCCCTATACACAGTACCCGGCTTCCGACTTAAAAAAATCACTTAAAGTAATACCTGTAATTGGAAAAATACCATTGATCAAACATATACCCGTATATGGCGACTTTGTAGTTAAAACTGGCCGACCCTATTATTTCATAAAACTCATTGAGAAGCAGTGGGATAAACATCGAAAAGATTTGGCAAGGATATCTAATCCTGAATTTAAGGAAATTGAAACATATACACATGGAAGGGAACTTTTGATCGGACCTAAGTTTATAATATCTCCCATTCAATATTCTATTGAATTTATCAAGTCCAGGTCACATCAGCCTTCCAGTGGATTATTTCAAAATATCAGAAGAAGCGGGCAAGCCCTTGTCTTTAAAGATCCGAAAACAGCACAAAAATTCCAGGATACCGTTATCGGGAAAGATAATTTTAGCGTGATTTCATTCAAACGATTTGCGGTTACAAACCGGATATGGTATGCCAGTGGACAATTTGATGCATTTGATAAAAATGAATCAAACCGTTTATTATTTCCTTATGCAGAACATTCGATTAACCTAATTAGTCAAGGGGCTGCTGCGGAAGAACCGCTTAATGTAATGTTGAAACAAACGAATACAAGACTCGAGAAAGAAACCGCGTCGATGAGGGAGATGGAGTATTACTAATGCATTTATGTTTTTCGTTTTACATATTGCTGAACAGTTCGTACATCAACTCCAAGCCGGTCCGCAGCTTTTTGTTTGTTATTGCTTTCCAGGTCGAGCGCTACCTGGATCGCTGTTTCCGATATACGGTCCTTCAGTTTCCACCAGTCTTCCCCGGTGAGCAGCGCCTTCCGGATAATCGTTTGCATATCGTCAGTAGGAGCGTGTATGTATTCCGCTGTACAAAATTGTTTTCGATCTTCCGCGGGTACTTCGCCAATAGTAATTTTTTTATGTTCAACATGCTTAAGGGCGATCCGTTGCACCAGTTGTTTCAGTTCCCTCACATTTCCCGGATAGTTTCGTTGTACGAGGTATTCCATTACTAATTTATCTACAACCGGCCGTTTATTTACAGCAAATAATTTTGAAAAAAAATAATCAACCAACGCTGGGATATCATCTTTGCGTTCACGTAAGGGAGGAAGCCGGAATTCACAATCCGCGATCCGGAAATAGAGATCCTGCCGGAACCTTCCCTCATCCACCAGTTTCCGTAAATCTTTATTCGTAGCTGCAATTAATCTGAAATCGGTTTTTTGCCAGGCATTACTTCCTATCTTTTTATAGGTCCCTTCCTGCATTACCCGCAATAATTCCGCTTGCAGGCTAAGAGGTAATTCACCCACTTCATCCAGGAAAAGGGTTCCTCCATTGGCTAAAGCGAAAGCGCCTTCCCGCGATTGCACCGCGTTCGTGTACGAGCCTCTTTCATGACCGAATAACTCACTACCGGATAGATCTTTTACAATGGTGGTACAATCAAGAATTACAATCTTCTTTTTATCGGGCCGGGTATCAAGCGTATGCACCAATCGCGAGATCAGTTCTTTACCTGTTCCGGATTCACCGATTAAAAGAATGGATGCCTGTGAAAACAAGGTGGCTTCAATGATCTCCGAAAGAAAAGACTGCCATCGCTGGCTGCTGCCCACCAGGTTTTCGGTTATTAATGGAGTCGCAAGCGTATCTTTTACAAGTCGGGTCCTCTTATGTTTAGATTCGAGATAGTTGATTATATCTTCCGGCTCTTCCCATTCTATTACATCACTGATACCGGCTTCCAGTAAATGCCAGCACGCGGAATAATCACGAATGCATTTTTTTTTCAATGCTACGATAATCGGTCTTATTGAGGGATTGAACGGATGATTAAAAGACAAGCTTTCAGAAAGTTCAGTTTCTGATGGAATATGATCCGCAAGAATTACAAAGGGGAAGTCTGGTATATTTTTTTTAGAATCGAAATACCCGGCTAGGTCTGTCGATAGGCTTTCTTCACTTTCTGCAGTGAAAAGAGATTTCCAACAATAGATAGTATCTGTTGTTCGCTGTAGGCGCATCAGGACAAGGTTGAGGTCGGATTAGTGGCAACATTCTATTACAAATATTGGAAAAAAAGGTCAGAACTATTTCATTGTGAATATTTATTCTACAATAAATACCAGTTAGTGGTATCTGCTCAATTACTTTATGGGAATGGCTCATTCATAGCTGCCAACTGATAAATCTTACTTACAGATTTTTTTCGATGTTATAACGGTAACATAATAATCATTGCTTTTTTAATAAGATGAAATGATAATTTACTGAAACAGCCGAAGTTTTTATTGGACACATCTGATAATTGGGCGAGGGAATAGTTATAAGTAACTATTGCTTTGCTTTCAGCGTTGAGAAAAAGCCGTTAGTTGTTTTGCTGTAGAGTTTAACGGTAAGCAGGTACATACCCGCGTCGGCCAGCATTTTTAAAACAAGAAATACAGTACTTGCCTGCCATCCCAGGAAAGCGGGAGCGAGTATCATCAGGTGCATGGGGATGATCCGCAGGTAAGGCATAAAGAATAGCTGACCGTAATTAATAAGAATGCTTTGCTGTAATCTTTTATTGCGGATGAAACTGATGGTTAACTCCAGCAACATGGCCGCGATCGTTATCAGTATAAAAAGGAAATCAACTTTTACTCCTACTTTAACGAGAATAAAGATGGCATATGCGAGGTGAAAGAACTGGTAATGGAATAAAAAGAACAATGATGCACAACCTTTTGACTGCAGGCTTCCATCCATTGGTTTGTCGTTGATGGTCATACTGGAGGGATCTGCATGTTTGATCGTAAGGAGGTCTATAAAGTTGAATAGGCCGATCAACACGCTTTGTATCCAGTAGATCCACACAATCGTCGCGAAACCATCGGTATGTTGCTGGTAATAATAAATGCAGTATCCATTTACTGCCAGGATGATCCAAAAGGATGGGTCGTATAAGGCTCTCCGAATCAAATGAATAATTTCATTCAATATAACGACAGAAACCGGTGGGTGTTATCCGTGTTGGCGGGTATTTTCGTCATTGCGAGCCCCCGACACGCACTCACCTCAAGATGAATTACCGGGGGGCGTGGCAATCTCCCGATCTGGAAACGAACGATCATATAAAATGATTCGGGTCTTTCAGTAATAGTCTCTCTAAGTAATAGCCGGGTTGCCGCCTCACCCCCAACCCCTCTCCTCACGGAGAGGGGAGCAACGCGTGAGTAATTGTGAGAAGTGTATTGATTAACGTCTCGAGAGATCCACTATCATCCTCTCAGCGTTATTCCTTAACCTCTTTGAGTTAAAACTGCTATTGCTAAAGCTTGTCGTAATTGATTAAGGAATTATTTCTTATCGTATGCTTCCTGCAAAACAGCAATATCAATCTTTCTCATTTTCAGCATAGCCTGCATTACGTTTGCTGCTTTTTTTGGATCCTTATCCTGCATCAGTTCAATCAGTTTATGGGGCACTACCTGCCACGATAATCCAAACTTATCTTTCAGCCACCCGCACATGCTTTCTTCGCCGCCTTCGGTAAGGCTGCTCCAGTAATGATCTACTTCTTCCTGGCCCTTGCAATCAATAACAAAGGATATCGCTTCGGTGAATTTGAAACGCGGACCTCCGTTTAATGCAGTAAACTTTTGTCCGTTGAGTTCGAAGCTGGCAACCATCACGGTTCCTTTGGGACCGGGTCCGGCATCTCCGTACCGAGCTATACCAAGGACCTTCGAATTTTTGAAAATAGAGACATAGAAATTCATGGCCTCTTCGGCATTGGTATCGAACCAGAGGAAGGGAGTGATCTGTTGCATATGATTGTATTGATGTTTTAATGATTGGAATGTGCTGATAAAAATAGAGTCATATTTTAATTTTAGCCGGGTGTTTACATGACATTGATAGGGGCGTTTTATCCGGCCGCTGAAATTCGGTAGTGTCTCCGTTTCCCACAAAGACACTAAGCCACAAAAGGTTTTCTTAGTGAATTTTGTGTCTTTGTGGGACAAAAAATTCAAATTGAGACACTACTTGAAATTCTGGATAAATAAATTTTCTCGTAGCCAAAATTAGCGTAAAATTGCTAAAAATATTAGCAAAATGGATGCTGTGCGAATGGCCGATTTCGAGGTGCCGTTTTTAGATATTTCGGTTCCCGCCGGTTTTCCTTCCCCGGCTGCCGACTATATGGAGGATAGAATAAATCTGAATAACCATCTTATAAAAAACCCGCTCTCCACATTTATTATCCGGTGTTCGGGTGATTCAATGATCAACGCGTTTATTCCGCCCCGCTGTTATTTGGTAGTCGATAAATCGCTTACCCCGAATAACGGGGATATTGTGGTGGTGCAAATCAACGGCGAATGGACGGTAAAATATTTACGAAAGAACGATCATAAATGCTGGTTGATACCCGCCAATAGCAAATACAAAGAAATTGAAGTTACCCAGGAAACGGATTTTTTGATTTGGGGAGTGGTGACCTGCATCATTTCCAATCCAAAAGAATTGAAGAATGTATGCACTGATTGACTGTAATAATTTCTATTGCAGCTGTGAACGGGTGTTTAATCCGCAGTTGCGTGGCCGGCCCATTGTGGTATTGAGTAATAATGATGGCTGTGTGATTGCCCGTAGCGAAGAAGCGAAACAGATCGGTATCGTTATGGGAACACCGGAGTATATGGTGCGGGATCTGATAAAAAAAAATAACGTAGCTGTTTTTAGCAGCAATTACACGTTGTATGGTGATATGAGTGATCGGGTGATGAAATTGATTGCTCCCTTCGTTCCAAAAATGGAATTGTATTCGATTGATGAGGCGTTTTTGGATATGAGCGAATTGGCGTATGCAGATTTACTGGCCCTCGGGGTTACTATCCGGAGGCGGGTCACACAATGCACCGGCATTCCGGTAACGATTGGGATAGCGCCTACCAAAACATTGGCCAAGCTGGCGAACCGTTACGCAAAGAAAATGCGCAAGGAGTTGGGCGTGCATTGGCTGGCGAATAAAAATTTAACCCGGCAGGCACTTGAATTTACAGAAGTGAATGATATCTGGGGTGTAGGTAAACAATACGCGGGTTTATTAAACCGGAACGGTTTTAAAACAGCGGCAGATCTTGCCCTTGCTCCCGAAGATTGGGTCCGTACAAAAATGAGTGTGGTAGGACTTCGTTTGCTGAAAGAATTGAATGGAATTCCTTGTGTGGAATGGGACGATGAACCGAAGCGCAAAAAAAATATTTGTACGTCGCGTTCATTCGGTACCAAGTCACAGGATAAAAGTTTACTGGGAGAGGCCATCAGTAACCATGCGTCGGCCTGTGCAATAAAATTGCGGAAAGATAAAAGCTGCGCGAAGAAGCTGAACGTATTCATTCTTACCAATCCGTTCCGGATACAGGACCAGCAACATGAACAATCTATCGATATCAACATGAATACACCTACCAGTGATACGTCTGAAATCATCAAGTACGCATTGAAAGGGTTGGAGATAATTTTCAGGAAAGATCACAACTATATTAAGTGTGGAGTGATTGTATCGGACCTGGTTCCGGAAGAAATTGTTCAGAAAAGTATGTTTGATAATATCAACCGGCAACGAAGTAAGAAAGTAATGGATACGCTTGATTTGGTTAACCGTTCATTGGGAACGGAAATTGTGCGCTTTGCCGTGCAAGGATTTGAAAAACGGTATCGGTTGAAAAGAGAATATCTTTCACAGCGATATACTACGAATATCAATGAAGTGTTGCACATAAATATTTAGCGATGTTTAACCCATTCGTGCCATTTCATAGTAAGATGATTGAAACGCTTCGCCAAATGGGCAGGCGTTATCTGGTTTCTCAAACCTACCAGGGAGGAATGGATCATTTTCAAGAGGAAGGGAAGGAGCCGATTATTCTATCGGATTACGATAGTTTGGAACAGGCGCGGGTTCACTACCATGCGCTCACCGATAAATACCGCGCCATTCTTGATTTGGAAAAAGAAGAACACCGGAATAAATTGATTGAGATGATTGATCCGGGTTCAAAATACAAGGTGTTGGCCGCTTTCGTGGAAGACATGAAACACGTAGAGAAAATGCTCAATGCAAAATACAATCAGAATATCCGCAACTACATACGACGCGAAACGAATTGGCGCATCGGAGGGGATCACACAATTTTTCCTAAATTGGAGCTCACGTTCGGCGAGTTATTTGTTTCGATTAAGTACTCCAATCAGCATCTTCGGATCAGGCTCGCCGATCTCGAAAAATACAGTAGTGTCTCATTTTGAAAACTTGACATGGAATTGTTGCCACAGATTACACAAGTTTCCACAGATACAAATCCTAATCAGTGTTAATTTGTGTAATCTGTGGCAAATAAAAATCAAAAGGAGACACTACCAAAAATACTAAGCATGTGTTATGACATTTCTTTTACCGTTGACATCCGGGTGTTGAGTGATTATTTTCCAGATCTTGTTTTCGATAGCCAGATTGATTTAGAATTTGGACCCATTGATCATATACAGGGGGTGGGTGTTTTTGGAAAGCACCCCATTTTTTATATTAACCGGGATGATAGGAGGCTGCATTGCCGTTTGATGGAATGGGGAATTATCGAACACTATGTAGATATGGAGCCGCATCCAACATACCGGAACAAATTTGTAAATATCAGATCGGAGCGGGTATTGGATGATAAAAGAAGCTATTGGTATAAAATTCGCAACCGTCGTTGTTTAATTCCGGTTACGGGTATCTATGAACATCGTGGTATTAAGGGATGGAAAAAGAAAGTGCCTTATTGGGTAAAGCCGGCCGATCAGCCAATGTTTTTTCTTCCTGGATTATATTCTGTCACTGAAATTGCTGATCGAACAACAGGAGAAGTGGTTAAACGATGGACATTCGGATTAATCACCCGTGCAGCCAATAGTGTAATGAGAAATATTCATAATGATGGCGACAATAGGGGACGAATGCCATTGTTTTTACCTTATGAAATTTCAAAAGAGTTTATCAGCGAATCATTAACTGAACAGCGATATAAAGAGATACTTGCTTATGAAATGCCTTCTGAAGAATTAGATTATCATCCGGTATTCACTATACGAACTCCGAAACTTCGGGCGGATAATAAACCAAAGACAGCGTTTTGGGAATGGGAGAAATTACCGGAGTTGGGAGAGATGAATCCGGATTGAATAATTGTAGAGATAATAAATAAAAAAGCCCTCATCATTTTTGATAAGGGCTTGTACCCGGGACGGGAGTTGAACCCGTACGAGAATTACTTCTCACAGGATTTTAAGTCCGGCGCGTCTACCAATTCCGCCACCCAGGTATCCTGATAAAAAAAGGCGTGAGAGACTCACACCTTTTTATCCACCATAGCTTTAGCGAAGGTGGATAATCAAGAGCGGAAGACCGGGCTCGAACCGGCCACCCCGACCTTGGCAAGGTCGTGCTCTACCAAATGAGCTACTTCCGCTTATTAATAAGAACTCTTTTACAGGGATGCAAAAATAGGAATTGTATAATTCCTGCAAAATCTGAATCCCAGTTTTTTGATTATTTATACGTTGGCGTGTATTCCGAACTTGGCTGTACGGTTACTTCGGGCTTACCCTTGTAGTGCTTGGTATATAAACTAAACGCACAGCCAAAGGTAAATGCAACGAAAAGTAACACCTGTAAGTAGAACAGGAAAACAGATGAATTAACCCAGCTGTGGGCGAAATCTTTTTCTTTCGAACTTGTTTCAATATGCTGATCCATAGTAACCAGTTGATTGCGTTGCAAAAATAAGGCTTCAAACCAGAAAATCAGTTTTTCTTATCAACAATTTCCGTGAATTTTTTCTTACCTAATATAAAATGCTGCCAAACCACACCCCGGCTATAATATCCCAGCCAGTTCCGGCGCTTCTTATCAGGGAAAACACTCAGCTTTCTTTTAAATAATAGCCAACCCAAAAAGGCAAAATGCGCCTGGATCACCGCTAGAAAATATGTTCCCTGGCCCGCGAATAAGGATTTTGTCGCGGATATGGCATCCAATATAAAACGCCATGAAATTTTAAGAAATGCTTCTCCAGCCGGTAAGTTTTTTGACATCATCACCAGGTTGTTCCGAAAATTCAAAAACACTTTTTGTGAATTGCCCTTTGGAAGAGTACCTCCGCCTACATGATAAACAACTGAAGCAGGACAACTATAAATGGTATATCCCAACCATTGTAACCGCCAGCAAAGATCTATCTCTTCCTGGTGGGCAAAGAAATATTCATCAAACCCTTTTACTTCGTGAAAACAGGAGGATCGAATGACTAAAGCCGCGCCACTTGCCCAAAATATAGGCGTAGATTGGTTGTACTGACCTTCATCTTTTTCACAAACATCAAATATCCGACCCTTACAAAAAGGATAACCGAGATAATCCAACCATCCACCTGCCGCTCCCGCATATTCAAAAAGTTCTTTCTGGTGGTATTGCAATAATTTGGGTTGACATGCGGCAATCTGCTTATCCGATTCCATCAACTCAATAGCGGGTTCTATCCAGCCGGGTTCCACTTCAACATCAGAATTTAATAATATATAATAATCCGCTTTTACTTCCTTCAATCCTTCATTATATCCTTTGGCAAAACCATAGTTGACAGTATTGCGAAGGATCTCTACTGATGGAAAATTAGATTGAACCAATAGCAGTGAATCGTCCGTGGAGCCGTTATCGATCATCACTACTTTTTTATTGGGATAAGTAGAAGCAATTACTGAAGGAAGAAATTGTTGTAGAAAATCTCTTCCGTTCCAGTTTAAAATAACTATGGCTACTGATGGTTTCACGCGACGGATAAATATAGTTGAAAAATAACGGTTGCAAAGGAACGGTTTTTAGGGTAGAGATCAACTTCAATCGGGAAATTTTTCCTGATAAACTGTCTGTCCGGCCTTGCTCCGCTGAAGCTATGCGAAGGCGAGTAGGCAAGAACGCCAAGGACACAAATTTCTTATATTCAATCGTGATTTCACCGAATTGTAGAGTGTACCAGTTTGGATTTTTTTTGCCGGTAAGACGGGAAGACGGTAAAAAAATTTAGGAATTAATATCAAAACCTACCGCCTTTCCGCCTTACCGGCCTTGCTCTGCCGAAGCGGCTACGCGAAGGCAAGCAATTTTTGAATTTGAGATATTATGCCGAATTGCTTGTATCACATTGTGGGAAACAAAAATTTAACGGTTCCATTGTATTAATATATTCGTTAAATGATTAGACCGCTTTTTAACTGGAGAACAGGATTATCAATCATCGCGATTGCTATTGTAAGCGGTACCATTATCTATTCCCAATTGTTGGCTAAAAAAATCGCGGCAGAAGAAAGACAGAAAGTAGAACAATGGGTGGAAGCAGTTAAACTGGCTACTCATGATACCAGCGGAGTGAGCGATCGGTTGGTAGGCTTTATCATTGAGTCGAATAAAACGATTCCCATTATTGAGACCAATGAAAGCAACCGCATCCTCCAACATGTGAATCTCGATTCGACCAAAATTGCGGAGGACAGTAATTATGTGATCCGGCAGCTGCAGCAATTCAAATCACAGAACGATTCGCCCATTACATGGATCGATCCGGGAGATTCGAGTAAGATCAATCATTATTATTATGGGCATACCAGCTTGCTGAACCAGGTTCGATATTACCCGCTGGTGCAATTGCTGATAGTGGCTCTCTTTATTATTATAACTATTACCGCTTTAAGCACCAGTTTCCGTTCAGTACAAAACCAGGTGTGGGCAGGTATGGCCAAGGAAACTGCCCATCAATTAGGAACGCCGCTGAGTTCTTTACAAGGATGGGTGGAAATGATGAAAGAATCGCCCGGCAATGAAAAGATAGTAGGGGAGATGGAAAAGGATGTGGACCGGTTGAAACTGGTATCGGATCGCTTTGGTAAGATTGGCAGCATTCCGCAACTTGAAAAACATGATGTAATTCACCAGGTAGAGACGATGATGGAATATATCCGCAAGCGGGCACCCGGGCGGGTTCAGTTTTCTTTACATACGGAAGAAAAAGGTCCATTACTGGTGCCTATATCACCTCCTTTGTTTGATTGGGTAATTGAGAACCTGTTAAAGAACGCGTTGGATGCGATGGATGGAAAAGGCGCCATCGCAATTACTTTTTATGACACAGCTAAACAAGTAGTCATTGATGTAGCTGATAGTGGAAAAGGAATATCGAGGCACAATGTTGGAAAAGTCTTTAAGCCGGGCTTTACTACCAAGAAAAGGGGCTGGGGATTGGGCCTGAGTTTATCAAAACGTATTATTGATCAATACCACAAAGGACAATTATTTGTAAAACAATCCGAACTGGGAAAAGGAACTATTTTTCGCATTGTTTTGAATAAATAGATTGGTATTTTTGCCGCCCCGTTGGGAAGTTGAATGGTTTAAGGGTTTAAAAGTTTAATAGTTTTCTAGTTTGAGAAAACCTTTCTAACCATTCAACCCTGAAACTTTTAAACCTCATTTGCCCAGGTGTTGAAATTGGTAGACAAGCCACTTTGAGGTGGTGGTGTTCGAAAGGACGTGCTGGTTCGAATCCAGTCCTGGGCACGAAGCCCCGCGAAACAGCGGGGCTTTTTTGTTATTGCCGGAGGCTATAGAATAACGTTGCATAGCAAAAGCTTCGCAGTGCAGATCAATCATTAATTTTAATTGGTGACCACCTGCAGCAAAAGCAACTAAAAGAAAAGCCTTGATCGCAACAGCGTTAAAGACGCTTCCCTTTTTTTCCCAGCGAGAATCATTTTTTCATAAAACTCAATAATACTTGCTGTTATGCCGTTCTTATCCGGCTGTATAAAATCAATATTCAAATGAAAAACATCTACACAATTCGGCGGATTGCTATGTCCGTCTCCTTTTTACTTGGCACATGCTGGAGCTTTGCTGCAATTTTTACTGTAACCAACACCACCGATGTAGGGGCTGGCTCCTTTCGGCAAGCCATCTTAGATGCGAATGCATCGCCGGGAACGGATACAATCGTTTTCAATATTCCTGCTGCAGGAGCACAGGTTATTATTCCTGGTGCTGGTGGGCTTCCGTCAATTGACGATGCCCTTTTCATTAATGGCTATTCGCAGCCAAGCGCAGTGCCAGGCACGATGGCAGCACGGGTAATCCGTATTGTGTTGAGTGGAACGGGCGCAGGCGCGGGAGTTAATGGCCTTACTCTTAATGCGAACAATATAACTGTGTGCGGTCTCGCTATTCATTCTTTCACACAAAATGGGATCAATGTATTAAACGGAGTAGACAACCATGTTATCTGGGGCAATCATATAGGAAGCGATCAAAACGGTGCATTAGATTTGGGTAATGGTAACCATGGTATCAATCTGGGCGAATTCGGCCCTGGCGGCAACGATAATATCATTATCGGAACCAACAGCGATGGTATCGGCGATTCTAATGAAGGAAACCTGATCTCTGGCAATGGACAGGATGGGATTCTTGGATGGGCGCTGACAAATTCCATCATATCTGGGAACTTTATTGGCTCCAACAAATTTGGGATCGGAACCACATTGGGTAATGGCCGAAACGGCATTCTCCTAACGGTAAACAGTACCGGCAATCGCATTGGAATATTAGGTGACAACGTGAATGACGGTCAGGAACCGAATGGAATAATCCGCAATGCAGGCCGCGGAATTCTTATCTCCGCAAATTCAAATGGCAATGTGGTTTCGGGTAACATTGTTGGCATGAATACGACTGGAGCCGCAGCTGGTAATTTTACAAATGGAGTAGAAATCCTGAACTCCAGCAATAACCGCATCGGTATAGACCCAACTCATGCGAATTTTACAGTAGAAACCAATGTCATCGTTTACAATACAGGTAATGGCATCTCGATTACATCACAAGACTTCTTTGGTTTCAACTTTAATACTGCAAATAATGTAATAGCCGGTAACCATATCGGCACTACACCCAATAATCTATCAAAAGGAAATACGGTGAATGGAATAGCACTGAGTGCCGCAGACGGACTGCTCACCACACAAAATATTATTGGTAGCAACAATGATGGTTTAGCCGACAACCTGGAAGGAAATTTAATTGCTTATAACGGCAATATTGGCATCACAACAACCAGCTCCATTGACATTTCAGGTAACAAATTCTCCAGGAACTCTATCTACAGCAATATAAATATGGGCATAGACCTATCTGCAAATGCTGTTTCTGCCAATGATGATGGCGATGTGGATACAGGTCCCAATGAATTGTATAATTTCCCTGTGATCGTAAGCTCAAGGCAGGTATCGGGTACCAATCTGTTGGTGCGTGGTATCACAAGACCTTCCTCCATAGTGGAAGTATACCTGGCTGACGGAAGTGGCGAAGGCCAAACCTTTCTTTTCCGCGAACAGGAAGGCGGGGCAGCTGATTTAGCAGCTGGCGATAGTACTTATACAGATCCATCCTACGGAACTTTTACAGACAGGCTGTTCGAGTTCAGCGTACCATTAAGCTCATTGCCGCCTATACCCGGAGGTTCCAGTGTGCTTGCCATTGCAATCAAACCCGCGTTGAATGACAGCAGTACATCTGAATTCGGTCCTTCACTGGCCGTAATGCCTGTTTCATTGTCCACTTTCCATGGTAACCTGAATAACGGTAAGGTGTATTTAACATGGAGCAGCAATTATGAAGCCAACAGCAGTCACTTCGTTATAGAGAAAAGTGTTGATGGCTCTTCGTACAAAAGCATTGGACAAGTGAAGAGCGGCAGTGCTTCGCGTCAATATTCGTTTATAGACAATGCCGAACTGGGCAGGGTCAACTATTACCGATTGCATCAGGTAGATTACGATGGCAAGGCTGCATACAGTCGCGTACTCATCATACGCAATGATATCGGTAATGTGGTTATGAATATATCCCCCAACCCGATCGGTTCTTTCGTGAATATTTCATTAACACTTGAAAGGGATGAGGCTATAAAGATCCATTTATACGATCAGTTGGGACGCCAGGTAAAACAATACAATGTACAAGGCAACAAAGGGCTGAATTCATTTAACATCAGCGATCTGAACAGTTTGCCGGGCGGCACATATACAGTGGAACTAATAGGTAAAAGTATTAAAACAAGACAGCAAATAATGAAGAAGTAAAAAGCTAGTTTAAGTTGGTTGTGTTTGAAAGGGTGTGTCTGATGAAAGCTTATTACTCGCTGGCAGAAGCCTGAATAGCTATTATATTAATAACTCTTGAAATAATTATTAGTCCAATATACAAGTGTTTGGTTATCAATTAACCAATTCCTCGAATAAGGTTTTTGTGGTAGCAATAATTGACACTA
This sequence comes from Chitinophagaceae bacterium, assembly GCA_965279015.1. Taxonomy (GTDB): domain Bacteria; phylum Bacteroidota; class Bacteroidia; order Chitinophagales; family Chitinophagaceae; genus Endoryza. Next base: position 4,143,525 of record OZ257130.1, on the reverse strand, counting down.
AAAGCCTTTTTTCACCGTTATTATATCGCTAGAATCCCTTCGTTCTTTTGAATGGGAACAAGGAGACTATAGTTAAAATCAAACTCTATGAATCCCAAACCTACTCTATTGGTATTATGTTATACCATTTTCGTAACTCTTCATTTTAGTTGTGGATCATCTGTCAGAACAGGTTATCCTTCAAGTCATACAAGGACTGTAATTGTAAAAGAACAACCAAAAGTTATTGTGGTTAAGGAGCAACCTGACGTTGTTGTTGTAAAGGAAAAAGTAGATCCAGCACCTGTTGGCCCTGCAAAAGAAGTAGTAGTTCCACCTCCGCCCCCGGTTGATCCAGTTAAGGAAAAAGCGGAAAAAGATCGCTTACTCAAAGAAGAAAATGACAGGAAAGTTCGTGAAGAGAAGGAAAGGAAAGATAAAGAAGTGAAAGAAGCGAAGGAAAAGAAAGATCGTGAAGAAAAGGAAAGAAAATATCAAGAGGAAAAGGAAAGGAAGATTCGAGAAGAGGAAAGAAAATATCAAGAGGAAAAGGAAAGGAAAGATCGTGAAGAAGAAAGAAAATATAAAGAAGAAAAGGATAAGAAAGACCGTGAAGCGGAAAGAAAATATAATGAGGAAAAGGATAGGAAGGATCGTGAAGAGAGAGAAAAGAAGGATAAGAAAGATAGAGAAGAAAAAGATAAGATAGATCGCGAAGAGAAGGAAAAGAGAGAAAAGGAAGAAAAGAATAAGGATCGCGAAGAAAGGGAAAAGAAGGATAAGGAAGAGAAGAAGGATAAAGAAGAAAAGGATAAGAAAGACCGCGAAGAGAAGGAGAAGAAAGATAAGGAAGAGAAGAAAGATCGCGAAGAGAAAGAGAAGAAAGACAAGGAAGAAAAGGAGAAAAAAGATCGCGAAGAGAAAGATAAGGAAGAGAAGAAGGATCGTGAAGAGAAAGAAAAGAAAGACAAGGAAGAAAAAGAGAAAAAAGACCGCGAAGAGAAGGAAAAGAAAGATAAGGAAGAGAAGAAGGATCGTGAAGAGAAAGAGAAGAAGGATAAAGAAGAAAAGGAGAAAAAAGACCGCGAAGAGAAAGAGAAAAAGGATAAGGAAGAGAAGAAGGATCGTGAAGAGAAGGAAAAGAAAGACAAGGAAGAAAAGGAGAAAAAAGATCGCGAAGAAAAGGAGAAGAAAGATAAGGAAGAGAAGAAAGATCGTGAAGAGAAAGAAAAGAAAGACAAGGAAGAAAAGGAGAAAAAAGATCGCGAAGAGAAGGAAAAGAAAGATAAGGAAGAGAAGAAGGATCGCGAAGAGAAAGAGAAGAAAGATAAGGAAGAAAAAGAGAAGAAAGACGCAAAGGATAAAAAGGATCGCGAAGAAAAAGAGAAAAAAGAGGATTTGGCGAAAGAAGAAAAAGCTAAAAGAAAAAATTAGTAAATACTGTTTACGCCTCAATGAACGGGGCAAGAGAAAAGCAACCACGATTGGTTGCTTTTCTTTTTACCTGCATGTCTGGTTTATTACCCACCCATTTCATTATTTAAATTGCCAAAGGCAAAATAATAGTACTGCGAAGCCAAAGGCTTCTCAGCGCGCCGGGATTAAAGGTTGAAATGAATAATTGACCCAACCTTTAGTAATTACTGAAGGTTTTCTTATTATTGCCAGTGGCAATATAATTATGTTGTGAAGCTGAAGGTATCGGAAAACGTTGATCAATCCTTAATACTAATCAATGAACAGCCTGGCCAAAAATTCAAAATTAGTTTTACCAGTACTTTTTTTCTTAGTTCTTATAGCTTTCGGGTATGTAAATGCTTCTGCACAATCAATTCCAATGAGAAAACCGGTAACCGATATTTCAGATTCTTTAAATGCCAGCTATGATGAACTGGCTATTAAGTTTGGAGAAAATAAAGAATTACCTAAAGGATATGAAAAGCAGATCATTTATGTATTGTCTTATTTCCCGGAACTGGTTCATTCAAAGATCAGGTTTAAGATAAAGAAAAGTAAAGACGGAATAATTTCTACCCGGGCAACTTTTGGTAGTGTATTCAAAAAAAGCAGTAAACGAACTTACCTGGTTATTATGAGTGACTCCATTGCCGGTCGAACACTCCCCAGTTTTACCAATGGAAATGTGAATGGGCAGGTAGGTATATTAGGACATGAACTTTGCCATATCGTTTATTTTAATACCCGAACAGGCTTAGGTTTGATGGGGTTTGGCATTGCTCATATCTCCAGCAGTTATATGGACCGTTTCGAGTACAACACAGATAGTATGACTATCGAACGGGCACTGGGCTACCAGTTAATTGCCTGGAAAGAATATTTGTATAAAGGGTTTCAGGCTAGTCGACCGAACGACTCATTACCATCCGAAAAGCCGAAAGCCCACAAGCGGTATATGAGTATTGAAGAGGTGCGACAGGCAATTGCAAAAAATATATTATACAAATAAGCATTTTTAATATTGCCAGTGGCAATATAATAGAACCGCGAAGCCAAAGGCTTCGCGGAGCAGTACAGTTTTAGTTTTTTTGAAAAATCTCTTCAACGGAAGTCGGTTTCGTTTTCTCACACAATTCTTTAAGGCTTTCAGCCATCGTTTTCATTCTCTCAAAAAGTGCCGTCTTGATTTCTTCCGGAATAGGGCTATTTCCTTCATTCATAAAACGACAGGCAAAACTACAGTTACTGTCATCCACTTTTCTAAATACACACTCATGCACCAACGAGATATTTAATTCTTTTATCAGGCATCTTTCCACAAACAAAATTCCATCATCTGACGGTAACATTCGTATCGGCGTTACAATTGCTTCGTAATTGTCAAAAGTGCAATGATGAATACTTCCAATAAATGCCGCCGGAATATCCTGCTCCACTTTTAATAAACCGGGTACCCAATTCGCTCTGGAAGGAATATCTTTCATAATCATATACGCGTCAAAATAATTAATAGCTATCGGTATTTCGAGATGGGAAGTATTATCCGTACGATAATAACTCAGCGGTTCTGGTGGTTCCGGGCATTTTTTTCTAGCCTCATTGAGCAAGGCGAAACGATAATTAATTTTACCAATTGAAGGGTATTCTTCCGAAGAATTGACCCATTCCATTTCAATCGACTCGGAGGAATCAACCACTTGTTGTAAAAGTTTCTCCGTTAAAAGCAGGTACTCATTATTCCCAATGCTGTTTTTCAACAAACGATGGGCAACTATCATTTCAGGTCCGGCTTGTTTTACAAAATTCCCTACTCTAATTTCAGCCAACGGGCCGTGGTGTACTACAAACTTCAAGGTTAAATTGATAATGGCCTGGCAGGCTCCACAAGGACAGATGGTGTGCAACTGCATCCACTTCCGTTGAAAATGGAAGGCATTAAAAATTTTCAGGCAGGTATCGAGAATATCTTTTTTGGATGGCGGTGGTCCTTTTTTAATCAGCAAAACAGCATCCCCTTCAATTTCCGAAACTTCATATTCATCACCCACCGCTTTCAATATTGCTTCAATGAGATAGTTGAGGGCATGCGAACTATGTGTGAGTTCAGTAGTGGTCATGAATTCAGTAAATCCACTGATGTCGGGAATCAGTATCGTAGCATTAGATTCAGCCATTATGGGGAGTTGTTCCCTAAGTTAAGTTTTCAGAAGCAAAGAACCAAGAACCAAGATGTCAAGAACCAAAGAAAAAATGCAAAGGGTCAAAGATCAAAGAAAGAATACATAAATTAGAAATTCCAAAAGCTTTCGGATGTCGTAAACCATTGAGATTTGCCAGTGAGAATTTCTTTGTATTCTTTTTATTTATTTATTGGTTTTCATTTGCCTTTTTTCTTTGAATCTTAGTTTTCTTTTGTCTTCTTTCTTTGGTTCTTGGCATCTTGGTTCTTTTCTTCAGGGTTCTTGGTTAGCCTAGTACTTATATATTTCTTTGATTTTAAGCAAAAACTGTTCTTTCTTTCTTCTACTTACTTCAATTTCCGAATTGTTATTCATGATCACCATACCCCCTTCGCCACGCTGGTACTCTTTTACATGTCGGAGATTAATAAGGAAAGATTTATGGATACGGAGAAAGCCAGCATCTCCCAAAAGATTTTCATAGTCTAACAAAGGTTTTGAAACAATTACCGATTTATTAGCTTCCAGGTGGAAAATCGTATAGCTCCGTTCGGCTTCGCAATAAATAATTTCATCAAGCTTTAAAATAATAAATCCTTTTAAGGTTGGCAGGCAAAGCCGCATTTCAGCAGGATTTCCTTTATTACTGAGGTTGTGGAGCAAGGTTTCTGTCAACTCTTCTTTTTTCCCTTCTTTTAATCGCTTCTCTGCTCTTTGTACCGCTTCAATCAATCGATCCTCATCAACTGGTTTTAATAAATAATCGGCCGCGCTGTATTGAAGTGCCTGCAGTATATATTCATTATGTGCCGTAACAAATATGATTTCAAAATTTTTTGCAGTTAATTCCGCAATCATCTCCAACCCGGTTTGACCGGGCATTTGGATATCCAGAAAAACAACATCGGGCTTTATCGCTTCAATTTGTTGTTTTGCGATGGACGCATTTGCACAGGTAGCTTCTATTTTCACATCAGGACAATGCCGTTCCAGTAATTTCTGAAGTGTACGGATGCCATCAGGCTCATCATCAACCAGGATTGCTTTCATGTAAATTATTTAAAGGTTTATTAGATTTAAACGCAGCACTACCAATGTGCCAGTGTGGTTCCCCCCATTTTGTGAGCGATCGGTTATCTCCAGGCTGCAGTCGGTATCATACTTTTCATTCATTATCTTAATCCGGTTACGAAGATTATCCAGACCCACCGAACGGTGTTGCGTTTTATTATTTTGTTTCAATTTTTCGGATTTCTGGATGCCAATGCCATTATCTTCTATAGAACAATTGATCTTATTCCGATCCAGCGTGAAACCTATCTTGATATTCTTCTTGCCTTCCACATGCATCAATCCATGCCAGATCGCATTTTCTACTAATGGTTGTATCATCAGAGAGGGAATCGAAGTTTCCTGTGGATCTATTTGATCATCCGTATGTATGCTCCAATTGAATGAATCATCCGACCTCAATTGTTCCATTTCGAGATATGCTTTCAGGTATTCTATATTTTCGCCAAGGGTAACAAAATGGTCCTTTGAATGATTTAGCGTCATGCGGATCATCAGCGCAAACTTGCTCAGGTACCGGGAGGCTCTTTCATTCTCCGCATCGAGGATCATTCTTTTGATGCTGTTCAACGCGTTGAAAACAAAATGCGGATTCATTTGCGCCTGAAGCGCGGAGAGCCTCGCTTCTACAAGTTGTTCATTGATGCCCGCCAATTCTTTCCCCTTTTCTTCCAACGACTGTTCCGATTCTATTTGCTTTATTTTATTGCCAATCAGGGTGGCTATGGTAGTAAGAATTTTAATATCTCTGTCGGTAAAATAACCAGGCATATGATGTTCCGAATCAATAATGCCTAATAATTCATCATTATGAATGATAGGGACACAGATTTCACTTAACCGAAATTCTTCATCTATCCTGTAACGACTATCCACACGGGTATCATGTACCAATATCGGTTGTTTGGTTTGCATTACATGTCCCACAATTCCCTGGCCGGGAAGCACATCAAATAATTGCTCGGAGATATATTCCGGTTTACCTTTTGGACCATAAGCAGCTTTCTGAATCATTTTTGTTTTGTCTTCATTCCAGCGATAGATCATGCAATCAACATAGTTCATCCGTCCTATCAGGTTGCCGGCCACATCCCAAAGAACTTCATCTTCTGTTTTTTTATCCGCCAACGATGACGAAAAGTAATTGCTGATCTGTTCCAGCTCAAACTGGTTTTTATAGTCATCGGCTTTTAATTTTTGTAAATGTGTTTTTTCCATTTCCATTTTACGGGCCACATTCGTTCTCCAGCTTACCAACAAATAAAGCAATACCAGAAGCAATACGGCCATAACCAGGTTGAACCAGGGTTTCTGCCAAAAAGGGGGTAATACATCAATATTTATTTCTTTAACCTGTTCCTGCCAGCGGTTGTTGATAGAGAAAGATTTTACTTGTATTCTGTATTTTCCCGGCGCTAGCTGAGAGATGCTAAATGAAGCCTGCGTTCCGAGTTGCTGCCAGGGCGTGTTGCTATCTTTCAATACCCGGTAGGCATAGCGTTGACTATTACTACTATAAAAATTTATGCTACCGATTGTTATATTTATATCATTATCCTGCCAGGAAGTAGTGATATGCTGACCAGGGAAATAATTATTTTTTTCACCATTAATAGTCAGGTTTTCGATAAATATACTCGGTACAGGTTTTTTCCGAAGCAAAGCATATGGATTAAAACGTACAATAGCGTTTGAAAAACCCAGGTAGAGTTGTTGGGTTGAACTATCATAACTGAACCGTGCTCCTTTAGCCACCGACATATCCGGAAATCCATCTTCTTTTCCGAAACGTACTATTTGAAAGTTTTGGAGGTCCATGCAGGCGATACCCGAATAGCCAGCGATCCAGAGTTTTTTATCAACAACAAACAATGAAGCGATATTATCATCCGGCAACCCGTCGCTACGGGTAAAATGGCGGAAGCTTTTTTTGTTGACATTGTAAGCAATCAGACCATTATTGTTACTGTTGAACCATACCGTGTTTTCCTGGTCTATTAATAATGCATTCACCTGCTTATCCATCATTTTAACAAAAGGAAAGGAATCCAGCACCAGGTCGAAACTATCTGTATGCGTATTATATCGCGCCAGGCCATGTCCGGATAACCACATATTACCATTCCTATCTTCTTCTATGGCAAATGGAATTCGCAGCAGTCGCTCGGGGGTCGGAATTATTTTGAACTGTCGTGCCACAGGGTCGAACCGGTAAATATTATGGGAGCTTATCCAGATATATCCTTTACTATCTTTATAAAGGTCGTTGGTCCAGTCACCACTATTCCAGTTCGGAGGAATCAATTGTTTTTCTTTTTGGGTGGATTGATTGAATAAAAGGAGTGGACCATCTGTTCCCAAAAGCAGGTTTGATGAGTCGGCCGATACTATTGAATAAATATAGTTGCCACCTGATTTATAGTTTTTAAATGTTATCTGTTTTTCAAATTCAAATGATTTCTTATTAAAGAGAAGCAGACCCGCATAGCCCCGGGTTCCAGCGTATACTTTATCCGTTGTCAGGTAAATATCATCAAATCGGATATTCGGAAATGAATCCAGAAAAGCATTTGGCAATACGGTTAGTTGTACCTGCGATTTTTCTCGTTCTTGCCGGAACAATCCTTTGTTGGTAGCTACCCACAGGTTCTTGTCTTTATCTATCACGAGTGTATTACACAGGTATTGACTAAAATTTTTTTCCGGGTATATCTTCACATTACCAGTACGGGGCGAAAACTGCATTTTATAAAATCCGGCAGTGTGGTTTGTTAAATAAAATAAGGAATCATTTGCGGGAATCAATCTGGATCTGTAATGAAAAGCTGTTTTCTCCGGAGTAAAGGAAAGTCGGGATATTACTTTTTTATTTTCAGCGATGTTAATATAAGTAACACTGTCACTGGATGGCTTGAAAATAAAGAGATTGCCGGGCTTGTTCTGAAGAAACGTGTAATGAGATATCGGGTAATTCAGAAATTCAGCCATGATAGGGCTGTCTGCGGCCTCCAATCTTTTGAATAGTTGTTTCTTTATGTCGTAGAGATAAAGCCCGTCGATCGCGACAATAAACAAACGATTATCATCGAGTTTTGCCAATTCTCTTCCAAAAAAGAAATGACTAACGGGCACTTCTTCATCATTGTAATAATCGAACCTGAAAACCAATTTGCAGTTCTTGTCAAAATGATAAAAGCCGGATCTTGAAAGAATAAAAATGTTGCCGCTATCATCACCTGTAACTCTTTCTATCATATTGAATTTATACTCATATTGATGATTCTTGTAAGGAATGAACAGGTTCCGTGTTTCATTAGTTCGGGTATTGACGATATGAAGGCCAGAAGTATTAATGGCCAGTCGGTCCTTATCAAGCCTGTTCATGCCAAACAACTCTTCAGATGCGAGCGAATTACTTTCATTCGTACTATGATACTGAATAAAGCGACTCCCATTATACCTGTTCAATCCAGACGCGGTAGCTATCCATATATACCCCGTTGAATCCTGGGCAATTCCGTTAATCGTATTATGCGAAAGACCATCTCCTGTAGTATAATGCACAAAATTGTTTACAGAAAATTCCTGGCCGGTAATTGAGCTTACAGGTAGAAAGAATAGAACTGTGATATATATTCTTATCCTTTTCATTAGAGAGCCAGGTTTCTGTCTTAAAGATAATCACTTGCTCAGCAAAAAACACCGAGTTGCCAGAGACCTTTGCTGTCAACTGTATTTGGGAAACCCACACCCGCCTTTAATCAGCAACCGTTTACACTTGGGATAAAGCCATACACCAAATTTTTATTTAAGTCGGTTCCGGTAGGAAGAAAAAATCGGCCGGTTGGAAAAGGGCATCTTCAAAGGGTATTCAGTCTGTCTAATTTGCGCCCTGTTAAAAATGTTTGATCAACTTAATAAACTAAATCTTATATGAAAATGTATCAGCAATTAAATCGAAACAGCATATTCTTTCTGACTGCTGTTTTCGTGTCTGCGATGTTTGTCGCTTGTGGCGACGATAAAGAAATATTATATAATTCACCGGTACAGCATATTTCAGAAAGTGAGAAACTGGTCCTACCTGCCGCCATTGCGTTACCATCTAATTTGCCTAGTGGAAATACCCGGGTCGCGACTTTTTTCGCAGAAGGAGTGCAGAAATATAAGGCACGGCAAAAAGCCGGCAGTGATCCTGCAATTTTTGAGTGGGTATTCGTTGCACCTGCTGCAGCGCTTTATGATGCCACCAATGCAAAAATTGGGACTCATTCCGCCGGCCCGACCTGGCAACTATCCGGTTCGACAACGGATTCCATATATGCGCAGCAATTCACTCCGTCTAAAACGGCACCAAGCCCCGACCCATCCAGTATTGATTGGTTACTGTTAATGCCTAAAATTGGTAAGACGCCTACCGGATTTTTTGCGGATGTATCCTATATCCAGCGTATCGCGACAAAAGGGGGAAAAGCGCCAGCCACAGCACCGGTAAGCGCTAGCGATACAATTGATGTTTACTATGAGGCTGTGTACAGGTTCACAAAAAAGAATCAATAGTCAATAGTGAATAGTCAATAGTCAATAGTCAATGTCAATAGTCAATATAATATTCACCATTAAATCATAGTAACAATGCATCTCAACGATAATATCCTGGTTATTTATGGAAGAAATGGTATCAACTTCGTTGACATCTGCTCAATTATCAGAATTGAAGCGAGTAGTAGTTATAGTAAAATGTTTTTAACAGGTGGCAGAACGATGGTAGTGACGATTGTGTTAAAGAGTATAGAAGAATTGCTATTGGATAAAGGTTTTGTACGGGTTCATCGTTCGCACCTGGTAAATAGTGCCAGCATTCAAACCTATAACTCCAGTAATATGAAACTTGTGTTACGTAATAACGAGCAGATAACTATTTCCAGGAGAAGAAGTACAGATATACGGAAAAGGTTAACTTCGAAAAGCGCTGCATAATAGTTGTTGATACACAGGCGGTGATAGCTGGCATCCGATTTGTAATCTCTTCTTAAAATAGATTTACTGATGGCGAACCTGAAAATGAGCATTCCACACAGTTTGACGGAAGAAGAAGCGTTGAAGCGAATCAAGGCACTTTTAGGAAACCTGAAAGAAGAACAAAAAGATTTGATTGAAAACGTAAATGAGCAATGGGAAGGGAACAGCGGTAATTTCAACTTTTCCGCCAAAGGTTTTGATTTGTCGGGAACAATAGATGTAAGACCGGAAAGCGTGGATATTGATGCCGATCTCCCTTTTGCATTGACCTTTTTTAAGGGAATGATTAAAAATGTTATAGATGAAAAGGCAAGAGAGTTGCTTTCATAATGCTTCTCTGTAAAAGAGGATAAGAGCTTTAAATATCCAAAGTTTTTTTAGCCGGGAAGACGGGAAGACGTTTTTCGGTTAAATACAAAATTCTTTTCTTCCCGTCTTTCCGCCTTCCCGGCGCTGTATTCCTGAAATACCATGTGAGTCCAAATAATTAAATTGGAGAAAACCTGCTGAAAATTTATTTTCAGTATATTACTGTTTGCCATTCAATTTTAATTAACCAGCTAAAGTGTTCCATATGAAAAAAGTGATTTTTTTAATTTCGCTTATCAGTTCTACTGGACTATCCGCGCAACAAAAGGATTACCCTTATACGCCACTGACTTTTACAAGCGTACAGCTTACCGATAATTTCTGGATGCCACGTATTAAGATCAATCATAACTCCACGATTCCAACATCGTTTGAACGTTGTGAGCGTACGGGTCGGATAAAGAACTTTGAAATGGCCGCCGCTAAAAGCGGGAAATTCTGCACAGTATTTCCCTTTGATGATACGGATATTTATAAAACCATTGAGGGCGCTTCATTTTCGATGAGTCTTTTTCCGGATAAGAAAATGGATGCCTATGTGGATTCGTTGATCGATAAGGTTGCAAAAGCACAGGAACCCGATGGATATCTTTATACAGCAAGAACAATTGATCCCTCGCATCCGCATGCCTGGTCGGGAATGAAACGCTGGGAAAAAGAAAGAGAACTGAGTCATGAACTCTACAACTCCGGGCATTTATATGAAGCAGCCGCTGCACATTTTGCTGCAACCGGAAAAAGAAACCTACTGAATATCGCCTTAAAGAATGCGGACCTTGTGTGTTCGGTTTTTGGACAAGACAAATTGCATGTCGCCCCGGGGCATGAGGTGGTTGAAATGGGGTTGGTTAAATTATTCCGCATTACGGGAAAGAAAGAATATTTAGAAACAGCCAAATACTTTATTGACGAGCGTGGCCATTTTAAAGGATACGATGCCACCAGTAAGGATCCCTGGAAAAGCGGCGCTTATTTTCAGGATCATATACCCGTAGTTGATCAGCGGGAAGCTATTGGTCATGCGGTACGTGCGGGTTATTTATACGCGGCGGTTGCCGACATAGCGGCTTTAACTGGTGATGAAAAAATGGTAAAAGCCATTGACAGCATTTGGTTAAATATGGTTTCTAAAAAGATTTATGTGCAAGGTGGGGCCGGAGCGATACCTTCCGGTGAACGTTATGGAGACAATTATGAATTGCCAAATGCTACTGCATACAACGAAACCTGCGCGGCCATTGCCAATGTTTATTGGAATCAACGCATGTTCCAACTGCATGGAGAATCAAAATATATTGATGTGCTGGAAAAGATATTGTACAATGGATTGATCTCAGGTGTGAGTTTGGATGGCAAATCTTTTTTCTATACCAATGCTATGCAGGTGAAGAATAGTTTTCAGCATCAAAGCCTCGAAAGAGAAAGAGCCGGATGGTTTGAGTGTTCCTGTTGCCCAACGAATGTGGCAAGATTCTTACCAGCTGTACCTGGTTATATGTATGCCCAGAAAGGAAGCAATGTTTATGTAAACCTCTTTATCAATAGCAACGCGACATTGAACGTAGAGGGTAAGAAGTTAACAATTGCTCAACAGAATAATTATCCCTGGAACGGGGATTTAAAGTTTGTTGTATCACCTGAAAAAGGTACCCTTTCATTTGCAATGAAACTGCGGATACCGGGTTGGGCCCGCAATGAAGCTATTCCCTCCACGCTTTATTCATTTAAAGCAAATTCCGCAGCTAAAGTAGTAATACTTGTAAATGGAGCTGCCGTAGATTATTTAATGGATAATGGATATGCTGTGTTGAACCGGGTATGGAAAAAGAATGATGTGGTTGAAATGAAATTGCCAATGGAAGTGCGTCGGGTACTTGCCAATGAAAATCTGAAAGACGATATTGGAAAAGTAGCCCTGCAGCGCGGACCTCTTATGTATTGCGCGGAATGGCCCGATAACAATGGACGGGCAACGAATATTGTATTATTGCCATCAACAGGGTTCACCGAAGAATACCAGGCAACCTTATTAAACGGGGTGGTTGTATTGAAGTCAACCGCCAATATACATGCATTGGTTACATCAGATGAAAATGTATCTACCGTTAACCAACCATTTATGGCAATCCCCTATTATGCCTGGGCAAACCGGGGTAAAGGCGAGATGATGGTCTGGTTCCCAGAAAAAATTAAAGATGTAGAGGTCATTTCTGGAGGACATTAATTCCATTCTCATATTCGAAAATTTACTCTGGTGGGTCTTTTTTAACCGCGTGGGCGGCCACAAAATCCCATAAGGGACGAACAAGAAGCCACCAGAACCTCAAAAATGGTCTAAGATTTGCCGAACTTGAAATAACCATTAACATGTTCATTGTAATGGTCAAATTGAAGTGGAATAGAAAATGTTAGCGTAGTGGTGTATAAATTTTTATACGTATAAATGTCACGTGACGTTCCAAATCAGGTTATATTTGAGTTGTTTCTAAACAACTGATAAATGATACTATCTTGTATCAATGGTTAATAGTTAATAACTTATAACCTATTTAGTTGAAAGTATAAAGTTCAAAGTTCAAGAAATAAAAAACGGCCAACTCTCACGAAGTTGACCGCTTAAAACAAAGGGAAAGTACAATTGAAGGAATTAAACCTTCTACTCCCGATCCAAGGTCGGGCGTCTTAATCGTTAGACTAGATTGCCCACTTTTCAACCTTGTTTTTACCATTTAGAGAGCCTTTCCATTTCGGAAAGGCTTTGCTTTTAAATGGATAGATAAAAATAACGAATGTCACAGTTTTTTTAGCATAATTATTCCACACGTTGATAAGTTTTTATAACGGTTAATAACAATTGTGCACTTCTTCTGGCACTTGGAAACATTCCGTCTTTTGATGTTGTAGTATCTCCTCTACTTTTTCGCAATTTTACTCCCATAAAAGGCTCAAAGGCTACCAAGAAATAAACGTTTATATCGTTTATTCCTCAATTACCAAATCTTATTCACACGTCACTATAACCTATAGTTGTTTAGAAGAAACTATTTGAGCTTTGTATAAACCCCAAACAATGGCCGAATACACAGAAATTCATAAAACTGCGGATGCTATTCTAAATCTATACGCTACACAAGGTAGAACGGGGGGCTGGGTTGCTTCCGACATAATTGGCCAATTAGGTTTAACTAATTCAAATTCTGGGGCTGTAATGCCTGCTATTGCAAAACTATTAAAGGATGGACATTTTGATGAAGGAGGCCATCATGGTCTTCATTATAAATTAGGAGGGGACGCTCTAATATTTAGAGGTGCTGGCGGGTATGAAGCTCAAATTGCACGAGAAAATAGAGAATCGGAAATTAGGTCGGTTTTCTCTGAATTAGAAAACGAAACAAATCAGAATGTTATCGCTACAGGTAAATCTGTTCAAAAATTAAATAAGCTACTTCAGCCAGCAACAATAGTACAAGGAATAACCGCTATTGTCACATTGGCTATCGCTGGATTAGCTGCTTACATATCTTGGTTAAGCTATCTAAATACACAAGTCAATGATGGGTTAAAAACACGTCAAGAGCAATTAGAACAAAAATTGATAGAACAACAAAAGCAGTTAGACAAAATACCACTACAAGCAGTGAAAGACACTGTTTATATGATAGAGAAACTAAAGAAGTAAATAGTTTTTTCAATGGTCGTCACTTATTAATAGGGACAATATTTTTTAACCGTTTAAAAGCCTAATCGTTATGGTACAAGATGATCAGTACAGAATTTTGGAATATCTTATGAATCAATCCGAAAGAGTTGACATTCTACCTTTAATTAAACAATTTGTTGATGAGGGAAGACATAGTAAAGTATGGTACGGTACTCAATTAAATAGCATGAAAAGTAAACATTGGATAAGTATTGATGATACATTAATATTCTCTATTCCAGATCACAAAAGTCCTTTCGGCGAAGATTATAAGGTAACGGCAGAAATTATACCCGATGGGGTTGAAGCATACCACAAAAAGAAATCTCATTATGAGCCAACTCCAATTAAATCAGATAGCAATTCTGGTGTCCAAATTGGAAGTAATAACGGGCAAATACTAATAGGTAGTAATAATAATCAATCCTTCACACGTGCAGACCATTTACCAGTAGAAACTCCAGCCCCAAATGCCAAAAGCAAAACCATTACTATTAAAAGTACATTAACGTGGTTTGCCAAATTCATTGCTGATAGCTTCTGGAAGATATTACTAGCTGTCATCGCCGGCTATATTTTATACTATTTCGGGTGGAAGAAATAGATTTCAGCCGCTTATCCCTCTCTCCTTGTCCCTATTAGTATGTGATTACCGCTGGAGGTAGATATTTTGCCATTCAAAGTACTATATATTGCATAGTAGTAGTCATAGGCATATATTTACTTATTCCTTCATTATTAAACAAGTATAGCATGAAAAAAATCATTTTGGCAACGCTATTTATAATAGCAGCCAGCATCAGCATTTATGCTCAATGCGATAAAAGAGCAATCATTACCTCCAGTAAAACCGAATACCTGGATACGGATGGGAATGTTCAACGATCCGTAGATGAAAATTCCACTGTTGAATTTGATAGTAAAGAAATTATTATCACACCCGGCGATGATCCGGTGATGAAAGGCACCATCGGTTCCTTCACCTGCGATTGGAAAACTCCGTTTAAAGAAGGGAAGACCGTGTTAAAAACAACTCTAACCAATTCACAAGGACAAAGCTTTGGGCTTACGATTACAATTGAGGGTAAAGAAGGTAAAATCAGTTTCCTTGCGGAGATCGATGAACAACCCGATCGGAAGATCCGGATTGTGGTAGATAAGTTTGAAGAGAAGAAGTGAGTAGTCAGGAGTCGGGAGTTCGGAGTCGGGAGTCAATACAATTCTGCAACCGACTCCGAACTCCTGACTCCCGACTCCCGACTACTTAAGACGACCGAAATGCGATCGGGTGATGCAATTTCTTATGTTCTCCCATGAAAATACGGGCAAAGATCCGAAGAATCGAAAGTTCAATAAAGATAAAGCTGAGCGATGTGAAACTGATCAGCAGTAATTGATCCTGGTGAATATGGGTAAACAATAAATCGATTCCGATAAAAGCGGGTGTGAACGGAAGTCCAGCCAATCCCAAGCAACAAATAAGAAATACCAGTGTGGTCATTGGCTTTTCGTAGCTATATCCATGAAAGCGATTTAGCATTATATCTTTATCGATCTTACGAATCCATTGCAAACAAATATACCCGGCAATTGCAGCTACTAAACTACCTCCGAGGTACATGGCAATCTGGTGCAACGGTACGGTTTCATTTAATACAATCGACAACATAATAAAGCATTGCCCGGCTACAATAAATAACCATGCCCAGCGCGCATCTCCTCTTTCGGCGAATGCTTTTAAGATCATCAGTAATCCTAACAATGAAAAGGTCAATGCCAATGGATGATCAAGGTGTTCGGGAATATGTTCCTCTTGCATAAAGCCGAAGAGACCCAATAGAAATATGACGCTTAATAATACAATTGAAAATCTTTTTATAAGAAAATTCATGTTTCGTCCTGTCCATTTAAACGGCATCCATAAGTAACGATACATAAACCAGTCGATATTCCATTCTTTAATGCTGAGCAGGTATAAAGCGTTGCTTATTTTAGTGGGAAGTATCGTTTTCGATTTATTAGGTTGCTCCTTGAAGTTGAAAAACATATCATGTATGAGGTAGCTCAATACTGAAGGCGATACGAGTAATTGATAGGTACGCAAGAACGCGTTAGCCGCAAAATGCACGAGCGCCAGAATATGAAAACCCAGTGCCACTTCGATAATTATCAAACCAATTTGAGCGATGGAGGAATAAGCGATCTGTGTTTTTACGGTTGATTGTACACGAGCGATACTTGTTGCAACAAGGCTGGTTAGCAATCCTAAGACTATGACCGTTATTTTAATTGCTGGCAAACCCTCCCAGAAGGGATAAGTTCTCAATAAAAGAAACACTCCCAGGTGTACCGATAAAGAACCATAAAAAACGGCACTGGAGGTAGTGGGTCCTTCCATTGCACGAGGCAACCAGGATGAGAAAGGTAATAAGGCCGACTTCACAGCTGCCGCAGCCAACAGCATAATGGCGATAAAAATAAATAACGGGGCCTGCTGTGTTAGAAGATTGCTGATAAAGGAAACATCATTCAGTTTAAGGAAAGTGATATTTTCATGAAAGAGGTGATGACACATCCACATGGCCAGCATCAGGCATACATCCCCCAACCGGTAAACTGATATAACCTTTAGCCCGTTTTTTACTGGAAGATAGCGGTCGCGGTAAAATGCAATGAGCAAAAAGGAACAGATACCCAGAATTTCCCAACCGATAAAAAGGGTTTCAAAATTTCCGGAGAAGATTACCAAATTGTATCCCAGGAAAAATAAGAGAAGGGTTGCGAAATATCGTTTGAATCCGGCTTCGCGGTGAATATAGAAGCGGCTGAAGATCGTAACCAGAAAAGTAATTGCTGATCCCGTAAAAGCATATACGGCTGTAGTGATATCGAAATAAAAATCAATAAAGAATTCGAAACTGCTTGTTTTGTAGAGTACAATATGTTTGATATCCAATATCTGTAATCCGTCTGCAATCCATAATCCAATAAACAGCAGAATACCCAACAGGTGCAATCCCCCTGTTGCGATAGCTATGCCTGAAATTGGTTTCTCTTTTTTTCGTGGCACCAGCAGGCTTGCAAAAAAACCAATCAGTGGTAACCAAATAAAAAATTGAAGTAACTGCTCCATGAATTGCATTAATTTAAAGTGTAAACCGGTAAATTTTCCTGTGTGGCGTCAACAATATAATTGGTCTCCATTTCTTTGGCGGATTCCGCCAGGGCAATCACATTTTTTACCTGAGGTAAATTTTGAATCATTGGTATATGTAACTGGAAACTGCCTTTTTTGAAATAATAGAATTGATGAGTATCCGGATGAACAGCCACGATGTGTACCCATTCATTGATATACCATTCATAAATTTCAGGAGCGGATTGAATAGACTTTAAAACAATTTCCGGGTAATGTTCAACAACAATCAACAAACGCACCGGGTCATGTACTTCGATCATTTGAACCGGCAGACCCGGTCTTAAATCTCCATCGCTGCTATTGGCAACACCGATCAATCCCATTACATTGTGAGGTAATTTGGTGCCTGCTCCCAATTTATAATTATCAACTCTCGAGAAATAGTATTCCAGGTTGATACCACCGCAAACTAATCCGATTGGTCGCATTACCCCAGTAAGTAACTTACCATCCAGATCAGTTTTATAATCATACGAGTTCATAAAAGCGCGGCGATCCAGAAACAATCCCTTTGTCATGTTTCTGCTACCGATGATACAAAGTGAATTGGTACCATGTCCCAGTTCGGGCCGCGGCTCAAACATCGATACCGATCGGTCATGAATCGCTTTCCGTACATTCCGGAGATTGGCTTTTGTATTAATTGATGCGAAGCGTCTCGATCTTTCCTTTGCATTATAATCGAGTGCTTTTTCAAAAGCTACTTTGTTCTTATTATGTTGGATAATGTTGAAAGGACTTAAATGATGTTCATCATAAAAAGCGACTTGATCGGCGGCGGTATCGTGCAAGCTGCCCACGAATTGTGTTTCCGCTGGTATCAGCAATCCTCTTTCTTTTAATAATTTTCTTACTTCGGGATGATTGGCCATATGACTGAATACCCGGGAGTTTACAGAACCGGGTCGTCCACTGCAAGCACCACAATCATGCGCACTGTGATGCGGATTGTTTGCACTGCTGGAGCCATGTGCCATTACATATACAAGCGGTGCGAAATTATCCACCAGGCCGATACTTCTTAATAAACCTTCCACTCTCGCCGTCATTTCTTCAATGGTAAAACCTATTTGTAAACCATTTTCCCTGTCATTGATATCTTTGTTTTCAATCGTAAGGTTTCCGTGCTTATTCATATGTGCCAGCGCATCAGAAATAGCCGGACTCATTTTTGGCCGGAAAAGGGTTTGCATTAACCGACCAGCAGCCAAAAAACCAAAACTGAGCGTGCTTAATGTACCTCTGAAAAAGGTATGTGTCTTGTTTGTATATAAAAGTTCATGTTTCCTCTTTTCCTTTACATCGTATTCCTTAATTAAATATTTGGGTGTTACCGGTGCGGGGCACAGCTTCTCATAAAATTTCCCGTATTGTGGTTGGAAATAAAATTCCACTCCAAAAAAACCGGGGCTGCCGAGTGTTTCACAATCCGGGTCCGCTGCTTCAACATGACGGCGCAGGGAACATTCCCGTTCATCGATACAAAATATAGCCTGGAAACTTTTCACCGCTTTTGCGGGAACCGGTTTTTTCTTTTGCAAAGCAATGCCGGTAAGTACTTCATCGTAGTAATGCCATTCAAATGCATCCTGCCATAGTTTAAAAACTTCCTGTAATTCAGTAGAAGGAACATCTTCAAACAAATTGATGGGTTGCTCTTGTATACGCTGAGCTAACGGATTCCAGTTGTTGCCTAATTGGTTATCCAGCGCGTCTATTTCAAGTAATAATTCCACGGCGATTAAATCGCGCAACGAAATAGGTCTGCTATCTAATAAGGTATGCGGTTGATCTTCTACAGCGGATACTATGCCCGACCATCCCTGGTGCGTAAACTGCTGGTCAAAAATATACTGCTCATAAAAACGTTCGTCACCTACCACGAGAGATAATAAATGGTTTAAATCGCATTGACCTGTTAATAGTAATTGCCGGGCTCTTTTTGTTTTAAAGAAGCTGCTGATCCCGTTTCGTTCCAATTCGCGTAACGATGCAATGAAACCATCTTTATTAACCGGGAATTGCCAGATTGAAATGCCCTGATCGAGATAACTGCAGAGAATACGGAACAGTAAGGGCTGCACGAGGTTGTCGAGGTCTATCTTGAATTGATTTTTCCAATGAGCCCGCAGTTGACCGATCCTGGGTTTATTGATCAGATCGTAGTTTTTGTTTAATAGTCTGTCTTTCCAGGTTCCCAGTTCACCGGCACCCTTTTTCTCTGTAATCACTTTCTCAACTGCTTGCTCACGGATTCTTCCAATAGCATATAATCTGCGGAAATCTTCGAGCTCCAGTGTAACCTGGTAACCGAACATCTTCGCCGCTTTAAATATCGCATCATAAAACTTCATATGCTGGTAAGCATGCAAGGTGTTATGATGGATAAAATCCTTCAGTGGTGTTTGCGAGGGCAGGTAATGCTTTAACTCGTGTAACAAATGTTTCTCATCAAAAATTGACTCATTCATGCCTTACTGATTTATAGCTAGTGACTGGATTGTACTTGTAGTGTATTATCGATTTGATATTTTTCCTGGAACCCTTCCAGCAGGCAAATAATGTTTTTAAGCGGAGCCTTGATATCCCTGAATTCCTTTATCAGTTCCAATACATCAAAATCTATATAATGCGCATGTGTGGCATCAATTACAACTTTCGAGTTTTCTGGAATATGATCGAGGGTTTCGCGAATGGAGGCTTTGTTCAAAAAAGACACTTCTTCGGATAGTCGGATTCTGATTATATCACCCTCATGATGCTTATCCTTATGGAAGTAATAGGAATTCTTCAGGTTGCCATGCAATATGGCTCCAAACGCAGCGATTAATCCGGCAACTACACCTACCAGCAAACCTTCCCCTTTAAGGGGTTTATAAAGACCCAGTAAATCGATGCCGATAATAACGAAAACGGTTACAAAAAATGGGATATACTGATATTTACCATTCTTAAACATATTCGAAAAAACAGAAATCTTACATAATTTATAACCCACGATAAGCAGGACTGCTGCCAATGAAGCTAATGGAATCAGATTAAGAAGTTTCGGAATTGTTACTACGGTTACGAGTAATAATAATCCATGGAATATGGTGGAAAGTTTCGATTTCGCTCCCGCATTCAAATTGGCACTGCTTCTTACGATAACACTGGTGATGGGTAAACCGCCAATCAGGCCCGCTACTGTATTTCCAATGCCTTGCGCGAATAGTTCCCTGTTCCGGTTGGTAACATTTCTTTCCGGATCAAGATTGTCGATTGCTTCAATACTCAACAAGGTTTCTAATGATGCAATTATCGCAATCATGATACCGGCAATAATTACTTTCCCATTCAGGAAGCCGCTAAAATCAGGCAATGTGAAAAAACTAAAAAACTCCTCTGCGCTGCCGGCAGCTCTTATTTGTACTAAATGATCGGTGCCAATTGCAAGTGGACTATTGATTGCTTTAAAAATCTCGTTTATTAATATGGAAACGATAACGGCTACCAGCGCGCCTGGAATAAATTTCACCCTGTTTTTGATAAATGGTTTTTCCCAGATTATTATGATAAACAGCGATAATAAACAGATGAGCAAAACGCCAACCTCAATATGATGTAGCGGTTGTAGCAACTCATGCAAATCCTCGTTGCCGAAAGGGAACAATTCTGTCAAATTGCCTTTCTCATCTTTATCGTAGCCAAACACGTGCGGGATTTGTTTTGCAATGATTAAAATTCCTATACTGGTAAGCATTCCTTTTACTACGCTTGATGGAAAATAATTAGCAATACCACCTAACCGGGCAAGGCCCATTAGTACCTGTAATATTCCAGCGATTAATACAGCGCAAAGAAAGAGATCGAATGCCCCAATATTGGTAATAGCTCCCAATACCAACGCAGCAAGTCCCGCAGCAGGACCAGCAACACTTAATTTGGAACTACTCAACGAGCCAATAACTATTCCTCCAATAATACCCGATATTAAACCACTAAAAAACGGGGCTCCTGAAGCAAGCGCAATGCCGAGACAAAGCGGTAAGGCCACCAAAAAAACCACCAGTCCGGCCGGTATATCCTTACCGGCATTGGCAAAAAATTTATTAGACATAAATCATCAGGAATTAACGAATGCAGATAGGTCCGGTATTCTTTTGAAATACAGAACCATTAATAAAAAATAAATTAACTGTTAAATCAGGCGAGCGTGGAGTCCGGAGGATTTATATCCGTATCGAGAAAGGATGAAATTATTCTATCAGCGGGATGGAGATGCTGACATGTAATTGTGTTCAGGTATGGGCTTAAGTTATTATTACGGGCAAGTATTTTGTCTTTATCAAGATCCGATTCTGCATCTGTTTCCTTAGTTGTTTCTTCCTTTTCCTTTTCTGCTATCTTGAGTTCCATTTTACATACAAATACATCTTCTACTATATTAGCCGCGAATGAGAACGCGACCAACAAAAAACTAAGTAAGTAGATGCATTTTTTCATAGAAAGCAAATATAGGATTTTTATAATTCCCTGGTAAGCAATAAGTTTAAATCGCCACATTTGCGCAATCCAACTTTATCTCTGGCCAGTATAACGGACAATAGAGCTATAAATTATAGGGATGGGTTTTCGGGTTCCAAATCAGGGCCATAAGATGCTGCCCCGGTCAGATCCTGAATAATTGATTTGTTGAGCTAAATGCCTGAATAAGATGATACAAAGCATTGACTATTTCACTGCTACAAGGGATTTTGTGCTTTCCTGCAACATGCTCAAGCACTCTTTGGCGCAATTATCACAGGCTGTAGCGCATTCCGCGCAATGTTCATTTTGGTGTTTGCGGCATTCTGCTTCGCAAGCCTCGCAAATTCCTGCGCAGATCCTGGATATTTCTTTTATCTCATCGCTTCCCAGGCTCATTAATTGAGCAGCCACTAAACAGATGGTAGCACACTCCCTATTGAGTTGGATGCATCTTGCCATCATGTTCACATCTTTTTCCTGAGCGCATGAAGAAGCACAATGATTACATATTGCAGTGCAACGAAGACAGGCATCTAGGCAATTCTAATAGGTATGATAACTTGTCATAAAAGTAAATTTTATTTATCCGGAATTGTTCCGGCCATTAGCTGTCCACAACATAATTAGTGCCAATCGTTATTTGCTTAATTTTAATAGGAAATATGTAATTGATTTGGAATAGTTCTGGATAACGGGAAATAGTTCCCCACTATTCTTTGGACATGAAACTTTCAGTTTTCCCTAATTACAGATTGCTTTCGGAGAATGCTTCGGATGAAATCATTCGTCTGGTCCAAAATAAACCAACCGCGGTGTTATGTCTCGCATCAGGGGATACTCCTCGTTTATCTTATCAGTTACTGGTTGAAAAAGCGATTGCGGCTAGAATTGACTTCAGGGCAATTACTGTTATTGGGCTTGATGAGTGGGTAGGAATTCCACCTGGTAACGAAGGTAGTTGTCATTATTTTTTGGACAACCTCCTTTTGAAACATCTCAATTTTTCTTCTTCCAATATTCATTTGTTTGATGGAATGTCGGGGAATCTGACGGGGGAATGTGAAAAAATGGATCAACTTCTGAAGGAAAAAGCTGGCGTTGACCTAATGCTTGTTGGGGTAGGGATGAACGGACATATTGGGTTTAACGAACCGGGAATATCATTTAATTCTTACTCGCATTTAGTGGAACTGGATAATATAACAGCTTCCGTAGGTCAGAAATATTTCAACGAAGCGACAACATTAAAACATGGAATAACACTTGGCCTCAAACACCTATTGGAGGCTAGAAGGGTATTGATGCTGGCAAATGGTTTTAAAAAAGCAACCGTGATTAAGAAAGCGTTGGAAGAGGAAGTAAATGATCAAATGCCTGCGAGTATCATTCGTACACATCCGAACAGTGAGGTAATGCTTGATGAGGAAGCAGCTTCTTTATTGATTTAAAAACTAGGAGAGGGGTAGCTCAAAACTAAAGCTACTTCCCAGGCCAGGAGTACTGGTTACCCAAATTCTGCCTTTCATTGCTTCAATAAACTCTTTGGAAATGGCGAGGCCCAACCCTGTTCCGGGGGAATTGTTGCCGGGTATCTTAAAATAACGATCGAATATCTTTTTTTGATACTCTTCACTAATCCCTACTCCCTGGTCGGTCACAGAAAAAATAATCTTATTAGCTTGTTTGACTGCCGACAAAATTACTTTACTTCCTTCTGAAGAAAATTTAATGGCGTTGGTTAAAAAATTATTAA
Source organism: Chitinophagaceae bacterium (assembly GCA_965279015.1). GTDB lineage: Bacteria > Bacteroidota > Bacteroidia > Chitinophagales > Chitinophagaceae > Endoryza. The sequence continues at coordinate 4,120,285 of OZ257130.1, read as the reverse complement.
GTACCCAGCCTGTTTTTTCTATGTCGGCATATATAGTCGGTAGCGAAGGTTCAATTGATTTTTCTATGGTAATATTTTTTTCCTGCGCAGCAACATGAACTGAGGCAATCACATTGTCGATAATTGGTAGCGGATCTGTTTTTTTCATCCGCAATTCCATTTTGCCAGCTTCTACCTGCGACATGTTCAGGAGTTCGCTAAGTATTTTAAGCATTCGTTGGTTGTCATCTTTCAGGTGTTTGATCAGGTCCTTTTGTTCAGTAGATAGTGTTCCTATTCGTTCGTCTTCCAGCAATTTCAATCCAAAATCAGAGGATGCCAGGGGCGTTTTTAATTCATGGGATATAGTAGCGAGAAAATTGGTTTTAGCTGCATCCAATTCTTTGAAAGAAGTAATATTCTTCAACACAATTACAAAACCTGTTTTTTCTTCTTCCTGGGTAATGTCGATGAGTTCCTTGGAAAAATAATTCTCTTTGCCTTCTAAAACGATCTTGAAAGGAATACTGCTTTGTTCGTGCACCAGGAACCGGAAAAGATCGTTTCGTTTTTCAACTGCCTGCTGTTGCTGACCCACTAAATCCTGTTCTTTCAGGCTGAGTAGTTGCAGGGCCTGCTGGTTGGCAAAGAGTATTCTGCCTTTGATGTCGATACCTATGCTCGCATCGCGCAGTGAATTTATCACAGTTTCAGCCCGCTGTTTTTCAAATAATATTTTAGAAAGATTGCTGTGTTCATATTCGTCTAATTTTTCAGCCATGCTGTTGAAAGCATTGACAAGTTCTCCAAACTCATCTTTTCGGTTCAGGTGAATTCGTTCCCCATAATTCTTTGCGGCAATAGCTTTTATTCCCTCTGTTAACTTCGCGATTGGCGTAGCAACCAGCGAAGGGAAGTTAAACAAGAAGGTAATGCCCAATAAAATACAGGCGGTGAGAATAAGCGTGATGATTCCTTTGGCACTATCCGCCGAAATGGTGGCCTCCTTATTTTTTTTATCGATGGCCTGTAGGTTCACGTTCATGATCTGGTAAATATCTTTCCGGAGCACTTTCTTCAGGCTATCGGATGAAAAACCTTTCCGGAGAGTTTCGAAATTTTTACGGAGAGAATTTGTCATTTCTTTTTCGCCTGGCTCCGTTATATTCGATTCCTGCAGTTGCAGGTTGTTTTCAAAAAGGGTAAGGGCGGCCATACTATCACCCAGCGCCAATTCATCAATAGCGCGCAACATATCACGGGAATAATTGAGGGTTTCGTAATTATCTTTTATGATGTCTTTCGATTCGGTTGTTATACGGTTAAAATAATAAAAACTCATGATACCCACCAGTAGCAACAAGGCGAAGAGGAATATGCCTCCTAATGCGATCTTTGATTTTAATTTGAGTGCCATTAAGAAAGTATTACGAGGTCAATATCTTTAGAAGATAGCGTTTTCAACAATTGATTGAATACATTGGTGCGTAAAATAATCCGGAATAAGTTAAGATGAGGTTTTCCAATACAAACCGTAGTAATATTTTTTTCTTCCGCTAGTGAAATAATGGTATTCCCGATATCATTACTTTTTATTTGTTTTACTTCTGCACCCAGTTCCGTTGCCAGTTTAAAATTATTGATTAAATGTCGTTGAGCAGCCAGGGAAATTTTATCCAGTTCCTCTTTGGGGGTTTGAACATACAACACAAACCATTCACCATTGTAATAAGAGGCAAGACGCGCCGTTTTACGGATAATCCGCTGGGCAGTTTCGTGGTTGGAGGAAATACAAGCCAGGAATTTTTCAGGCTTGAACGCTTTGTCCTTGGTAACTTCATAGTCTACCTTCCGTTCCACTTGACCGGCTACTTCTTTGAGTGCCAGTTCCCGGAGTTGCAGGATCTTTTCTGGCTGAAAGAAATTCTGTAGTGCTTGTTGTACTTTACTATGATCGTAGATTTTTCCTTCCTTTAACCGGGTGATCAATTCATCAGCAGTAAGATCAATATTAACTACTTCGTCTGCTATCTGAAGCAATTTGTCAGGAACTCTTTCTTTAACTTCCACCCCGGTGATCTGTTTTACTTCTTCATTAATGCTCTCAATATGCTGAATATTTATGGCGCTGATAACATCAACACCCGCTTCAAGTATATCCAATACATCCTGCCATCGCTTTTCATTTTTACTTCCCGGAATATTGGTATGCGCCAGTTCATCGATGATCACCACTTTCGGATCGAGCAACAATACCGCCTGCACATCCAGTTCATCCAGTTGTTTTCCTTTATAGAACACTTTTCGGCGTGGAATAACCGGTAATCCTTCTACCAGCGCTTCCGTTTCTTTTCGGCCATGGGTTTCTACATAGCCAATCTTTACGTTAATGCCATTACGCATCAGGGTATGTGCTTCCTGCAGCATACGATAGGATTTGCCTACGCCGGCACTCATGCCAACGTAGATCTTCAGCTTTCCTTTTTTCTCCTGCTGAATTTTAGCCAACCATTTATCTGCTTCTAGTTCGGACATATTAAAATGAAACCGCTATTGATGATGTAATAAAGCTATTATTATTACCAGCTACATTATCTTTTACAAAGATCTTATCCTTGCTGGATAAATTTCTGCCTTCCAGGCGTACCAATATATTTTTTGCCGGTGCATAATCAATATTCAACGAATAGCCAGTTGTTTGAAAACCATTGGTTGTTCCGGTAGCAATGATTACTCCGTTTTTATCATTGTAGTGTTCCAGACGGCCGGCAATTCCCCAACGATCGTTGATCGTATATTTTACAATTGCTACCGGTGAGTACCAGGTATTCACTCCGTTTTCGGTATTCGCCTTTTCTTCGGTGCCTATATCAAAACCGAGCGTCAACCCAAGTTTATCTGTTATATTGATTACTCCGTAAAGGTTGTGAAAGAAACGCATCTGCCGGGTGCTGTCGGGTTTATCCGTACCGATGAATGTACTGTAATTGAGTAAAACACTGTTCGATGGTTTGTATTGTATCTGCGTGCCCCAGCTCATTAATGAATTTCCATCCACTCTTTTTATCCGTTGCCATCCATTCAATGCAAGAGCGCTTAGTAACCATTTGCCATTTTCCGTTGTATAAGTAATTTTAGCGCCGGATTCAAAGTAAGGTGAATTGTCGGCCAGTATACTTCTGGTAACACTCCAGCAATCTTTATTAATGGCACTTTCAAATCCGATATGTGAACCGAATATTCCCGCATCCAGCCAGAGATTGGCTTTTTTGGCCAGTTTAAATCCCGCATTCCCCTCATAAATATTTTTTAATACACCGGGTTCGGCTGAGTAATTTGCATTCATATAGGTGCCTGCTCCAATCGCCAGATTGGCACGCACGCGTTCCGCACTATAACTTCCTTTTAGAAATCCAAGGTTCAGATTAAATTCATTGTGGCGGTTATGACTGTAAATAAATCCAGGTTGATTATTGTCGGATGGTTTATTGAAATTGTATAAGTAATAAACTTCTACGTATCCGCTCCAGCTGATAACAGGCTTTTCTTCTTCTTGTGCCAATACAGGGATACTGAATATTACTAATAATCCAAGGAAAATCTTTTTCATCATTCGTTATTTTAATTCGTCTAAAGCAATATTTAATTTAAGCACATTGATTACAGAAGGACCCAGAAATGGGTTCTGAATACTATTCTCCACAAGTGCTTTTATTTTCGATTCGGGCATTTTACGAGTGGCAGCTATTCTTTTTACCTGTATATAGGCCGAAGCGGGCGAGATATGCGGATCCAGGCCGCTACCGGATGCAGTAACCATTTCTGCCGGCATTTCTTCTTTTTTTATTCCAGGGTTATGAGCCAGGAATGAATCAATCCTATCTTGTACCAATTTTAAATAATCCGGATTGGAAGGTCCTTTATTCGAACCAGCTGAACCAGCAGCATTGTAATCAACAGCAGAAGGTCGTCCCCAGAAATATTTATCCTCCGTAAACTTTTGTCCAATGTTTTTATAGCCGACTACTTTGCCATTCACAGAAACGGTTTCCCCTTTCCCTCCACCTGGTGTGGCTTTGCCTATTCCCGCAATCAGCAAGGGATAAAGAACAGCCAGTAGTACTATCAGAACCAGCGTCAGTTTGAGAGATATCATTAAATTCTTTTTCATTTCAATTCTATTTTAATTCATTACATAAATAAGCCCAATAACAGGTCGATCAGTTTTATACCGATGAAAGGAGCGATTATACCGCCTAGTCCATAGATGAACAGGTTTCTTCTCAGCAATGCAGATGCCCCAATCGGCTTATAAGCTACTCCTCTTAATGCAAGAGGTATCAGGAGCGGAATAATTATGGCGTTGAATATGACTGCAGAAAGTATAGCCGATTCAGGGCTTTTCAATCCCATTATATTCAATGCCTGCAACGCAGGGATAGACGCAATGAACAATGCCGGCACAATAGCGAAATATTTTGCCACATCATTCGCGATGGAAAATGTAGTAAGAGTTCCTCTGGTGATTAATAGCTGTTTTCCAATCTCCACCACTTCAATCAGTTTGGTGGGGTCATTATCCAGGTCCACCATATTGCCGGCTTCTTTCGCTGCCTGTGTTCCGCTGTTCATTGATACGCCAACATCCGCTTGCGCAAGGGCAGGAGCGTCATTGGTTCCATCGCCCATCATAGCAACCAGTTTCCCACTTTGCTGTTCTTTGCGGATATAATTCATTTTATCCTCGGGTTTGGCTTCGGCAATAAAATCATCCACACCAGCAACCTGTGCAATATATTTAGCGGTAAGTGGATTATCTCCCGTTACCATCACCGTTTTAACTCCCATTTTACGTAAGCGTTCAAAACGTTCCTGTATACCCGGCTTGATGATATCCTGCAATTCAATTACTCCTTTTATTTCGTTGTTTACCGACACCACCAGCGGGGTGCCCCCATTACCCGAAATAGTGTTTACTTTCTCAGCGGTTTCTGCGGGAACAGTATTGCCCACCCTATTTGCCATATCACGGATAGCATCAAATGCCCCTTTTCTTATAGAGACACCCCCCGGGATATTAATACCGCTGCTTCTTGTTTCGGCAGTGAATTTTATGAATTCAGCCTCTTTCCCTGCTTTTGCCTGTATTCCATTTTGTGACGATAGTTCGATGATCGATTTTCCTTCGGGCGTATCATCGGCTAGCGAACTCAAGGCGGCCCATTCAATAAATTTCTTTGGATCAGTACTATTGCTGGGGTAGAAATTAGTTGCTTTACGGTTGCCAATAGTAATGGTGCCGGTTTTATCAAGCAACAATACATCCACATCACCCGCAGTTTCTACGGCCTTACCACTTTTCGCAATTACATTCGCTCTTAGTGCACGATCCATACCCGCGATGCCAATGGCGGATAATAATCCTCCGATCGTTGTTGGGATCAAACAAACAAAAAGAGAAATGAAAGCGGCGATGGTAATCGGTGTGTTGGCATAGTCGGCAAAAGGTTTCAGCGTTACGCACACAATCATAAATATGAGCGTAAACGCGGCCAGTAAAATAGTTAATGCAATTTCATTGGGCGTTTTTTGCCTCGAAGCACCTTCAACCAATGCGATCATTTTGTCGAGGAAAGATTCACCGGGCGCTGTAGTTACTCTTACTACAATACGATCCGATAATACTTTAGTGCCTCCGGTAACAGAAGATTTATCGCCGCCTGCTTCACGGATAACGGGTGCTGACTCACCAGTGATAGCCGACTCATCAATAGTGGCAATCCCTTCTTCAATTTCACCATCCATAGGAATGATATCTCCTGCTTCACAAACAAAATGGTCATTCATTTTGAGTTGCGATGAGGGAACGATTTTTATTTCATTCATAAAAATCTCTCCCACCAGGTCAATTCTCTTGGCTGGAGTATCCTCTCTTGTTTTCCGTAAGCTTTCTGCCTGTGCCTTTCCTCTTGCTTCGGCTATTGCTTCAGCGAAGTTGGCAAACAGTACGGTCACCAGCAGAATCGCAAAAATGGTAATATTATACCATAACGCTCCCTGGGTAATATCTCCGGTTGCTAGCTGAAAAATTACAACCGCCAGCATAACAGCCGTTCCGATCTCCACGGTAAACATTACCGGGTTCTTAATCATTAGGGCGGGGTTCAGTTTGATAAAGGACTGTTTGATAGCTGCACCAACCAGTGCAGGATCAAATAATTTTATATCGCGTTTTCTATGTGTCATGATTTGGAGTATTCAATTATAATTGAGAAAAGTATTCAGCCAATGGACCTAATGCAAGCGCCGGGAAAAAGGATAATGCATTAAATACGATGATTACGGCGAATGTCATCATGCCGAATGTCCAAGAATCGGTTCTTAATGTACCGGGTGATTCGGGAACATATTTTTTATTGGCCAGCAATCCGATAATGGCTACGGGGCCTATGATAGGAAGAAACCTGGCCAGTATCAGTACAATACCAGTGGTTACGTTCCAGAAAATATTATTATCCCCCAATCCTTCAAAACCACTTCCATTGTTTGCATTCGCAGAGGTGTATTCATAAAGCATTTCCGAAAAGCCGTGGTAAGATGGATTATTCAACCAGTTGCCAGGCTTTACTGCCCATGCCGTTTCCGGATGGTGCGCCACCATATAAGCAGCTAAAGCAGTAAATCCTTTAATAAGAAATGCAGATAATAACATCACCAGGGCCGCAATCTTCACTTCTTTTGCTTCAACCTTATGTCCCATGAATTCCGGCGTGCGCCCTACCATGAGTCCCGAAATAAATACTGCGATGATCAGATAGATCAGGTAGTTCAATATCCCAACACCGCAACCACCATAAAATGCGTTAATCATCATTCCCAGTAATTGCATCATACCCGACATGGCCATCGAGCTATCATGCATGGAGTTGACTGAACCAGTTGAAATAATAGTTGTGACAATACTCCAATAAGCGGATACGGCCGGGCCAAATCTCACTTCTTTTCCTTCCATTGCACCCGTAGGTTGTAATACCCCTAACTTTTCGATCGCGGGGTTGCCGTTGATCTCAGATATAATCGTTGGAACGACGAGGCAGAGCAGACCAATTGTCATCACTCCAAAAATTACATTTGCTAATTTTCTTCTTTTAAGATAGAATCCAAGTGCGAAGATCATTGCAATGGGAATAATCACCTGCATGATCAATTGCATCGAATTAGTAAAATAATTTGGATTCTCCAGCGGGTGTGCCGAGTTAACACCAAACCAACCACCGCCGTTAGTACCAAGATGCTTAATGGCGATCATTCCTGCAGCAGGTCCCCTTGATACCTGTACGGTATCACCCTGGAGCGTGGTAATCGTATCTTTTCCATCATAGCTGGTCGGACTACCATTGAATGCAAGGAGTATGGCAGTTATAATACAAAGCGGTAGTAATACACGAGTAATTGTTTTTGTGAAAATGCTCCAGAAATTACCCAGATTTTGTGTCGTTCTTTCTTTCAAGCCATTGAATACCGCAATCAGGGCAGCAATACCTGTTGCCGCACTAACAAATTGTAGAAAAGTAATTACAAACAATTGAGTAAGGTAGGTTACACCCGATTCACCGGAATAGTGTTGAAGGTTGCAGTTGACCATAAAACTGATGGCTGTATTAAATGCCAGGTCCGGTGTTTGTCCGGGATTGCCATCCGGATTCAACGGTAATTTATCCTGGAATATGAGCAGGAAGAAAGCATATACAAACCATAACATATTAATGGTGAGCATTGCTTTCAGGAACTGTTTCCAGTTCATTCCTTCCGAAGGGTTAATGCCGCTGATACGGAAAATAAATCGTTCCAGGGGAGCCATAAAACCGGTAAGGGTTTTATCACCATTAAACACCTTAGCGATGTATTTCCCAAGTGGGTATGCTAGTAGTACCGTGAGAAGGAAAGTTATTATCACTCCTAAAACTTCGCCATTCATACAATTAAAATTTTTCGGGTTTAATCAGAACATATACCAGGTAGCAGAATACTGCAATGCTTAAAATAAATAGTACAGTCATCATGAGTTTAAATTTTTTCGAACCAGTCAATGGAATTAAAAAATAGCCAGAAGCAAACAAGTCCGGCGAGCACGAGAATAATTGTTAGCATGTGTTTTTATTTTGATCGGTGAAGTAATTTTAGTTATATCAGTACCAGCATCACCAGGGCAGCAGCCAGTAGCCAAATGAGCACGTACATTATAAAACTTCTTATTTTCTCTTTTGTCGCCACACAGTTCTGTTGCCGGGTTAAGAAAGATACTTGCTAACTCACAAGCAGTATAAAGCGATGGTCATTACGGTTACTGATTCTGATCAGTTCTTCAATTTTCAATAAACGAATTTTATCAGTACGGCTATACTAAGTACCGATACATATATTACCGGTAACAGGATGTGTAGCCTGAGCATTTGATCATGTCGCTTTACCCGATTTTGGTTCATTATTTTAGATTTGCTACTATCCTTCAAAGCAAGTGCCGGAAGGTCAAAAGAATCGTGGAACTCAAGATGGAAGAGGGTTCCAGGGAATAGAGCATCTAAACTGATTTTTGGGACAACCCCAAAACCTTTTCATTTTGATAGGGTAGTTTTTCAAAATGGAAGGAGAGCCGAATAGGTCTACGGACCGGATAGTTTGCTAATTTGCTTTCAAATAATCTAATATGGGTTTACGAATAGGGGGGAAAATGCCAATAGGCAAGTACAGGGAGGAGATTCGAAATTCTTCTAATTATAAGTCCAATAGTTTTCAGAATCTTTCTGAAACGCCCATGATGGCAGATGATGCTTCATACTGGAAGATGCTAAAAGATTTTTTTAAGAAGAATGAATTAAAATCCCCGCCGGGTTTAATGCCAACGGTTAAAACAGATTTACTTACAAATGACCTTCCACAACCTTCCGTTACCTGGTTCGGCCATTCTTCTTATCTTTTAAAAATTCAGGATAAGAATATTTTGGTAGATCCTGTATTCAGCGGTCATGCTTCACCGGTCAGTTTTATGGTAAATGCCTTCCCGGGAACAGATATTTATAAGCCGGGTGATATGCCGGAGATCGATTATCTTATTTTAACACATGATCATTATGACCATCTGGATTTTAAAACGATTCTTCAATTAAAGGAAAAAGTAAATAAAGTTTATTGCTCGTTGGGCGTTGGCTCGCATCTTCGTTATTGGGGCTATAAGGAGGATCTCATAATTGAAATGGATTGGTGGGATCGGGAACCATTGAATTCCTCGATGGAATTAACCGCCACCCCTGCCCGCCATTTTTCGGGAAGAGGCTTGAAGCGGGGACAAACACTTTGGTCCTCTTTTATATTGAAAACCGATAGTCATGCAATCTTTTTAGGAGGTGATTCTGGATATGACGGTCATTTCGCGGAGATTGGAAATAAGTATGGCCCATTTGACCTGGCGATACTAGAGTGTGGACAGTACAATACAATGTGGCCATTCATTCACATGATGCCTGAAGAAACTGTGCAGGCTAGCATCGATCTCAAAGCAAAATCATTGTTACCGGTGCATTGGGGGAAATTTTCATTAGCCATGCACCCATGGAACGAATCGATCATACGTGCTAAGACAAGAGCGGATGAATTAAATGTTGATTTGAAAATGCCGAGGATTGGAGAAACGATGTATTTGGACAAGCCATATGCGGGGGAAGAGTGGTGGATATTTTGAGTTTGTAGTTTGTGGTTTGTGGTTTGTAGTTCTTCAGGTGTACCAGCCAAAATTAATAGCAAAATGAATTTACTCAAGACTTTTAGAACTGGAATAACTACAAACTACAAACCACAAACATAAAACTACAAACCATATTCTTCAATCTTCCTGTAAAGAGTAGTAAGTCCTATCCCCAACAATCGTGCTGCTTCTGTTTTATTTCCGTGAGTATGTTGTAATACTTTACCGATATGTTGTTTTTCTAAAACGGAAAGTTCAAAAGAAGAGATATTGTTACCACCCGCATCCGGAATTTGGAAATGATTGGCTGATAATTCATCCGTATCTGAAAGAATCACGGCTCTTTCGATCGCGTTTTTCAGTTCCCGGATATTACCTTTCCAACGCTGCTGCTCCAGTTTTTTAATAACTGAATGGCTGATCGGCTTAAGTTTTTTCCCCATCTTTCGGGCAAAATACGAAAGATAGTATTCGGCTAACTGTGCAATATCTTCTCTGCGTTCACGGAGAGGAGGCAATTCAATGGTGAATACATTTAGCCGGTAAAACAGATCTTCCCTGAATTTTCCATCCATTACTTCCTGCTGTAATTGCCGATTGGTAGCCGCAATGATCCTTACATTCACTTGAATGCTCTGTGTATCGCCCACTTTTATAAACTCTCTGGTTTCTAATACACGCAACAATTTGCTTTGAAGATCGGGATGCATTTCTCCGATCTCATCAAGAAACAAAGTGCCGTTATGAGCTTCTTCCATTAATCCCTTTTTATCTTTAACTGCCCCGGTAAATGCTCCGGCTTTATGACCGAATAATTCACTCTCCAATAAATCTTTACTGAAAGCGCTGCAATTCAGTGCAACAAAGGCATGGCTCTTTCTTTTACTTTCATTGTGTATTGCCTGGGCAAATACTTCTTTTCCGGAGCCGGTTTCGCCTAATAAGAGTACGGTGGTATCATTATTGGCTACTTTCTTTGCCAGGGAGATGGCGGTAAGAATTCCGGAGGAAGAACCAATGATAGAATCGAAGCTGTATTTTTTGCCGACCTGTTTTTCGAGTTGATGAATTCTTTTTTCCAACTGTACTTTCTCGGAGGCGCGATGCAGTAAGGGAATGATTTTATCATTGTCGTCGCCCTTTACGATATAATCGAAGGCCCCGTTTTTGATGGCGGTCACCCCATCCGGTATATTTCCATAAGCGGTTAAAAGTATCGTTTCAGTTTGCGGGTAGTTCGATTTCAATTCCTTCACAAAATCAACTCCATTGCCGTCCGGCAATTTTACATCACAAAGTATTATATCGATTTCTTTCTGTTGGAGTATTTTTTTTGCGGCATTGATTGAAGCAACCTGAAACACGTCAAATCCTTCGAGGCCGATCAGGCGCGACAAAAGTTTCCGTATAGGTTCCTCATCGTCGAGAATCAGAACAGTAGTATTCATTATCCAAAGCTATTAGAAAAATGAATTATTGCATAACCATTTATTGTTTCTCACCTTCGCCGCAGCGGAGAAGGCATGCAAGACCGGTAAAGCGGGAAGTTGGAAAGTAATTGGTGCTTAGTAGTAAGTATATTGATATTCTATTCTTGCAATGAGGACCTTTGTTTTGGAATAACAGGCATCCATAATTTTAAGTCCGTCCTCATCGTAACTATAATACCATTTCTGGTAATCACTACCTTCTTCAGGAACTACCAGCATGCTACCGGTACGGTTGTTTTCGTCGTATTCAAAAACATAATCCGGTAAGAGTCGTTTGGCGGCGATATTATAACGTACGATATCGGTTAGTTTCCCCCCTTCATCAAAATAATAATAGACGGTTGGAAGTATTCTTCCTTTTTGTTTGCTTTTTTCTTCAGCGGGGTTTCCTTTTTCGTCTGCCGCAAATTCTACGAACGTCGTGTCTTTATCATTTTTAATTTTCAGCATTTTCATGGGTTTGCCCTGGCTATTGTATTCCCATTGATGTACTTCTTTAATTACAAAATCACCGGCTGAAGTGGTAGTATTAGCGATTGTGGTTAATTGATTACTGCTGTTATAAGAATAAATGGTGATTGTTTTAACACCGTCGCTGGTATCCAGGGTTTTTACCAGTTGATCTTTGTTATTAAACCAGGAATTACTTAAAGTTGTTCCCGTGAGAGTAGTTGAAGTAGTAGTGGTTACTTCCAGGAAATCCCTGCTAAATTTTTGTTCAGAGGTAAAACCTTCAATCGGCTTACTATCGGCATCGAAACTGGCAAATTTTATAGACTTAACCTTGTTTTGACGGTTCAATTGGTGCCGCTGATTGGCCGTTTGAGTTACAAGTATATCCTTATAATAATGCTGGGCGTTTACCAGTAAACAGGTTAATATTATAGGAAAAAAATAAAACGTCTTTTTCATCATATTGAATTTATACCCCGCATACTAACGATCTGGCAATGATTTTAATACTGCAACGAGCTAAAATTTTCTCTAAAATACTGTCTTTCCTTATTTTTAGTCAAAATTTAGCCATTGTCTCACTTCAAAGAAAGGGCCGAAAAAAACTGTTTGAATTGTAATACTGAGGTCCAGGGCCGGTTTTGCCATATTTGCGGGCAGGAAAACGTAGAGCCGAAAGAAACGGTTTGGGGGCTGGTCAGTCATTTTTTTCATGATATTACCCATTTCGACGGTAAATTTTTCACGTCGCTGAAATTGCTGATAACTAAACCCGGATTTCTTTCAAAAGAGTATATCATCGGGCGTAGGGCAAGGCACCTGAACCCAATCCGGATGTATGTATTTACTGCTGCGCTGTTCTTCACGCTGTTTTTCAGTTTTTTCTTCGATATTAAAAGCCTCAATATTGGAACCAGCACACCGGGAAGGAATAATCAAGGAAAAGGACTCATTACAGAAAAGGTTAAGCAAAATGCTTTGGCAAATGCTGAAACCAAAGAAGATTCAGCACAAATAGAAGAAGGCTATAAGTACATCAATAAATTCGCTGACTCGGTATCGGATACAATAAACAAAAATAAGGGCGAACAGAAAGCAAATGGTTCAAAGAAAGTTGATAGTTCAAATAAAAAGGAACCTTCAACGAAATCAGAAAGTTCGCGAAAACCGGGTAAGTATAATGAGGATCCAGGGTTTAATTTATTCTATAATACGAACGAGTATCATTCGGTTGAGCAATATGATTCGGTACAGCAATCACTTCCGGAGGAGCAAAAAGACGGTTGGTTTAAAAGAACATTAAAGCGTAAGGAAATACATATTGACCAGAAAATAAAGGAGGAAGGTAATAACGCGGTATTCACTCAAGTGCTTGATAATTTCATGCATAGTTTCCCGCAGATCCTGTTTTTTTCAATGCCCCTGATCGCACTGGTTCTTCAATTATTATATATCCGTCGACGCAAACAGTTCTATTACACAAATCATGGCATATTACTGATTCATATATATATCTATTCTTTCATCAACCTGATGTTGTATTTCTCAATTGGTAAACTGGGAGATGCATTCGGCTGGAATTGGGTGGCCTGGATACAATTTACATTGGGCCTGCATGCGTTTTGGTATGTGTATAAATCAATGCGCAATTTTTACGGTCAGCGGCGTTTTAAGACAATTGTTAAGTTTCTACTGCTGAATTTTTTTACGGTTATGATTATCAATATTCTTTTTGCTTTTTTCTTTTTATTCTCTGCCTGGAATCTTTAATAATCTTTTATGAATAACATTGGGGTGTCGGAGGCTTTTCTGCGGTTAGTGCAGATTATGGATGATTTGAGGGAGAAATGTCCCTGGGATCGGAAGCAAACTATTGAAACGCTTCGTTCATTAACTATTGAAGAAACTTATGAGTTGGCGGACGCCATTACCAGTAGCGACTGGAAGGGAATCCGTGAAGAATTGGGTGATCTGTTATTACACATTGTTTTTTACGCAAAAATCGGGGCAGAGCAGAATCAGTTTACCTTGCAGGAAGCCATTCATGGTATTTGTGATAAACTAATTGCCCGCCACCCGCATATTTATAGCGATGTAATTGTAAGAGACGAAGAAGATGTAAAAAGGAATTGGGAAAAACTTAAATTGAAAGAGGGTAAACAGTCGGTATTGAGTGGCGTTCCCAAATCGCTACCAGCGGTTGTTAAAGCCATCCGTTTACAGGAAAAGGCAAAGCAAACCGGCTTTGAATGGGATAATCGCGATCAGGTTTGGGAGAAGGTGGAAGAAGAGATGCGTGAACTGAAAGAGGTGGTTGCATTAAATGATAGTGCTAAAATGGAAGCGGAGTTGGGAGATGTGTTTTTTTCACTTATCAATTATGCACGGTTTTTGCAGGTAGATGCCGAAAATGCCTTGGAACGGACGAACCGGAAGTTTATCGACCGCTTTACCAAAATGGAACAAATGGCCATCCAAAAAGGGAAGGCACTTACGGAAATGACCCTGGTGGAAATGGATGGTCTTTGGAATGAGATAAAAAAACAAAATACCGGCACTTGAAGCAATTGCTGAAAAATCTGATCAACTCCCACCTTTACCTGCTTCCCGCTGCTATTGGTTTATTCGCGGTATCTTTTTTTCTGAACAAGTATGTTGTGGGTACAACTTCTTCCAGTTACTATGCTATCCGTATTCAGCAAGATATACGTCAAAAAGAAAATGATTTCCGTCGTCTTTCTTCCGATACTTCTCTGCTTAAATCCCTGATCAATAAAAACTATTCACAAAAAACACTGCAGCAATTACTAGATGATGAAACGGGGTATGGGTTTTTTATATACGAGAAAAATGGGATGGGAGAGCCAAAACTACTTTTCTGGAACACACAATCGGCAGTTCCACCATTGAACCTGATGGACGAATCGGATGTAAGCAGGCTGGTTACGCTTAATAATGGCTTTTATGTGCATACCAGTAAAATGGTAAGCATCAACCACCACCACTATGCGATTGAAGCCCTGATACCGGTTATGTGGAAATATTTTGTGGAGATTGAGAACCTGAAAACGGAATTTGCGTCCTTCCCAGAAGCCCGTAAAAGAGTGGATATAAGTTTTACTCCTACCGGCTATGAAGTAAGAAGCTCATACGGAAATATTCTTTTTTACCTGAACCAAATCAGTACGCTACATCAGCAAAGCAGTTGGTGGACCGTTCTCTGTGTATTGGCGGGTATCTTTTTGTTGTTCTGGTTCATTCATTATACTGCGCACAGTATTGCGGAAAAAAAAGGATTGTGGTGGGGATTGCTTTTCCTGGTGGTGGTAATTGTATCGCTTAGGCTTGGTACCTATTATTTCCCCGACATATTAGATCTTCGACAGTTTGAACTGTTCGACCCTACTATTTACGGATCCAGTTTTGTACTCAGTTCATTGGGAGATTTGTTTATAAATGCATTTCTGTTCTGTTGGATCGCCATTTTCATTAACCGACGTATCGGAGTCGTGACGTTAAAACCTTTTGATACCTGGTGGAAGAACTGGATTCCAGGTGCTTTTCTTACCAGCCTGCTGGTTGGGTTTACTTTCATTTTTGCCCGTATCCTGCAAAGTATGGTGGCCGATGGTCAGATATCTTTTAATGTGACAAATTACGATAGCCTATCGGTTTATAGCTTTATTGGCTTCGTGATTCTTGCCACGCTTGCCCTCACCTATTTTTTTCTTGCACAGGCTTTGCTGAGAATGGCAAGACAACTAATAGGGGCCGCGAATTACATTATTTATATTGTAGCTGCGTCCATTGGTCTGCTTATTCTTACGTTTACCAGAAACCCCGATATTATTGATTTAAATCTTTTCGTGCTGTTATGGCTGATTGGTTTTATGTGGATGATGCAACAGGAAGTTTTTTCCGGACTGCGATTCCGGCTGAATGTTTCAGAAGTTTTGTTCTGGTTGTTTGTTTTTTCATTTTCTATCTCCGCGGTAATCGTTTCTGAAAATCGGAAGATAGAATTCGCACAACGAAAGCAGTTTGCCGAAAAACTCTCCTTACAAGCCGATCCTGCCAATGATCGTCTCCTGAGCATCGCACTTACTTATCTCGATAATGATTTCCTGTCACCAAACTTCGAACGCTTTCGTAACAGGGATTCCAATATAAAGCTTAAAGACAGTATCATCAATACCAACTTTAGCGCTTATATTAATAAATTTGATACGCATATTTATACATTCGATGCGGAATCTTCCCCTAAGCCATTGTATAATGAGGATCCAATTTCTTTTGATACGCTTAATACGATCTTTCGAATGCAGGGGAAAACAACGGACGTTCCAGATTTAAGGTATTTTGAAAAATCCTTCGATACCTATTCTTATATTTCATTTAAGGAAGTTAAGAATAGTGATAGTAGTGTTATAGGTTACTTCGTTGTGTTGGCCGATCCTAAAAAATATAAAAATGACGCGCTGATTCCAGAATTATTCAAACAATCGAAAGAGATACTTCCGGAGTATTCACCTCTATACTCCTACGCGATTTATGCTGAATTTGAATTGCACGACTATTATAACGAGTATGCCTTTCCCATCCGTTTAGATTCATCACAGGTTCCGCGTAGTGAATTTGAGCGCCGAAAAAGTGGCTCTTATGAAGAGTTGTGGTACCGTCATTCCGCAGATAAAGTAGTAGTGATCGCCAGAAAGAATAATTCCTTTCTGGAAGCAATTACTTTATTTGCCTGGCTGTTTAGTGCTTTCTTGTTTCTGTTAGCTATTTACTGGCTTACATCTGTTGTTATTCGAAGCCGGTTTCGATGGTCAATGCTAAAAAGAAATTGGCAATTCAGTATCCGGATGCAAATTCATAGTACTATCATACTGATCAGTCTACTTTCTTTTATAATAATAGGCGCCGTCACCATCCTCTTTTTTATTAACCGGTATGATCGCAATAACCAGGAACGACTCAGTCGTGCAATGCAAATTATGGTGAACCAGGTGGAGAAAAGAGTACAGGAGCATAATCTATTTAATGACGGAGTTTCAATTTTTGAGACCGGGGTAAATACGGAGCTGGAGAAACTGATGGAAGATATATCAGAGATTCACGGAACAGATGTAAATCTTTATGATACAGAGGGGAATTTAAAGGTAACTTCAAGACCCCTGATTTATAACAAGGGCGTATTAAGCGACAAGATGAATCCTGATGCTTATTATAGCCTCCATATCCAGAATGCGATTCAGGCGGTTACAAAAGAAAGAATGGGGAAAGTGGATTATATCAGCATTTATAATCCCATTCGTAGCAACGAAGGTATAGTGTATGGCTACCTTAACGTGCCTTCTTACAGTACGCAGGATGAGTTAAAACAAGAGATATCGAATTTCCTGGTAACTCTGATTAACCTGAACGCTTTTATATTCCTGGTAGCCGGAGCTATTTCTTTGTTTATTACAAACAGGATTACCTATTCGTTTACGTTAATTGGTCACAAGATGCGTGAGATTAACCTGAGTAAAAGTAACCAGCAGATTGAATGGAACCGGAGAGATGAGATTGGTGAGTTGGTTAAGGAATATAATAAGATGGTGATTAAACTGGAGGAAAGCGCGGAAGCATTAGCTAAAAATGAAAGGGAAGGGGCCTGGCGACAGATGGCAAGGCAGGTGGCGCATGAAATCAAGAATCCATTAACGCCCATGAAGCTGAGTATACAATATCTTCAGAAGGCGATCGACAATAATTCTCCTAATGTGAAGGAGATGACAAGCAATGTTGCCAAAACGCTGGTAGAACAAATTGACCACTTATCCAAGATCGCCTCCGACTTCTCGCAATTTGCGAATATCGGTAATCCTAAAAAAGAAGTATTTGATCTGCACGAAATGATCTATTCGCTTTCATCATTGTATGAAGCAACTGATAATCTTGAATTCACCTGGAATCCGTTGAACCAACGGGTGTTGTTGTTTGCCGATAAAACACAATTGAACCGATTATTTACCAACCTGCTTCAGAATGCCATTGAGGCTGCTTCCGATCGCGACCGACGCATTATTCTCGTTACAGAAAAACTAGATGAAGATTTTGTTACGATCAGTATTACCGACAATGGGGAAGGAATACCGGAAAATACCCGCTCTAAAATTTTCACTCCGAATTTTACGACCAAAAGCTCTGGTACGGGATTGGGGCTTGCGATGAGTAAGAGTATTGTTGAAAATGCGGAAGGTGATATATGGTTTGAAACGGAGGAAGGAAAGGGTACTACGTTTTATGTGAAGATTCCGTTATTGAGGGCCACGGCGTAGAGAAGTAGAGAAGTAAAGAAGTAGAGAAGTAAAGAAGTAAAGAAGTAAAGTAGGGTAGACGATTTCATTCTCTAATTCTTTACTCCTTTACTTCTCTACTTCTCTATTCCTCCCTAAATCTTCTTCAATTTCTTTCTCTTCGCCAGGAATGCTTCAAATTCTTTCAATGAAAAGCTACTTAGATTATTTTCTTTGGAAAGCCAACCTTTTTGCGCGGCGAGTACACCATATTCGCAATCATTAAATCCTTCCAGGCTGTGTGCATCGGGATCGATAGAAATAAGTACTCCTTTCTCTAATGCATAAGGAATCCATCGCCAGTCGATATCTAACCGGCGAGGGTGGGCGTTCAATTCAATTACTACATGATTGGCAGCGCAAGTATCAATGATCTTCTTATGATCGATCGGATAACCATTTCGACTCAGCAATAAACGACCAGTTGGATGTCCCAATATAGTAGTATAAGGATTTTCGATGGCTTTTAATAACCGCATCATCGCTTTTTCTTCAGTCATTTTCAGGTTACTGTGTACGGAAGCGATAATAAGATCGAAGGTGGATAATACATTATTACTGTAATCCATATTGCCATCTCCGAGGATATCGCACTCGATGCTTTTAAAAATCCTGAAAGGAGATAACTTGTCATTTAACTCATCGATATACCGGTGTTGTTCTTTAATCTTCTCTTCAGATAAACCACCAGCATAGGCGGCAGCCTTGCTATGATCGCTTAGTACAAGGTATTCAAGTTGTTTTGCGATACAGGCATTAGCCATTTCTTCCACCGTATTCAACCCATCGCTCCAGTTGCTGTGGGAATGGATAATTCCTTTAATATCGCGTGATGTAATAAGATCCGGTAATCCTGTCTTTTTTACTTTTAACAGAATATCCCCGTTTTCCCGCAAGCAAGCAGGTAGTATAGGTATACCAGCGCTGGTAAAAATAGCATCTTCACTGTCATTGAATTTTGTTTTTGGAAATTGTTGCAGGAAAGCATCCGTAAATTCTTTGGTACCCGTTGTCAGGAAAAGTCGTTCGCTTAATTTACCTGTACCGGTGTATAATCGAAGGTTGAGTCCGTTTTTTAGTTTATAGAACAGACTATTGCTGGTTTCTTCCAGGAGTTCCGGGGGATAAGCAGTTTGAAACGCTTTTTTAACGATATCGTTTGGCTGGGTTACCACGAATTCCAACTCATCGATGGTAAGTTGCTGACGACGATAAGCGCCGGTAACCGCTACATGCTCGGCACCAAAACTTTTTATGAGATAATCTCTTACGGACGGAAAAATCGCAGTTATTTCTGCATATAAGAAACTACCCTGGTTGCGCATGTAAAATTCAATGGCTTCTTGTACATTTTGCTGCGTTTTACCTCCAAATCCTTTAAAAAGGGTAAGCCGGTTTTCATTGCACGCATATAGTAGTTCACCAATAGATTCAATATCCATCTCTTTCCAGATGGTAGCTATTTTTTTGGGTCCGATTCCTTTGATGTTCAGCATTTCAATAACTCCTGGTGGAGTATTGACGATGATATCTTCAAGCGCTTTCAGTTTCCCGGTTTCCAGTATCTCTATTATTTTCTTCGCGGCCGATTCGCCAATGCCTTTCAGCGATGATAATTTTTCCCAGGGGACACTGTTTAATTGCTCTGGTAGCTTTTCAATGTTAAACGCAGCTGCGCCATAGGACCTGGCCTTGAAAGAATTCTCACCGTGAATGTCCATCAGCTTGGAGAGGAGTGAAAACTGATCGGCGATAAAATAATTGTCAACCATAGACAACTGATAAATTAATAATAAAATAGGGTGTCGCATATGTTAAGCGATCCGTCGGGTAAATCCTGCTTCAAATATCTTTAATCTTCCGAATTTATATCACAAAACATCTTTTTGATTAATACGGGTAACCATTTTCTTTTTTATGCGGATGTATCCATTCTGATTGAAATTGGATAGTCAATTATTGAATACTTGCGCATGATGACTATAAAATGGGGGATTAAAGGGGTAAAAAAAAGTATAACTATTTTTTGTGAAAAGCCGACTTTTTAAGGATTTAAGGTGCAAATGCCAGGTTTTCGGACAAAACAGGGTCAAACGGGGGATACCCGGTTTGAGGGTTCGTGATCTCAAAAATCTGGCTGATTCAATTAAAAGAATATAACGGTTAGATATGGTTGTATATAATAATTTGCAATTATTTTTTGTGGAAATTCAATAGAAGATGATTGTTTTTTATTGAAAAAATTTGTTTTCTGTATTTGTGAAAACGGATCAGAAGTTTACAAGTTTGAAACGTTGCAATGCAGTAGGGACGGGGCTTACAGGAGAATATATCTAAATGAAAAATCCCCCGCAAGCGGGGGATTTTGATATTTTCTGCTTTTAAAGAAGAAGAAACTTATTTCTTTTTAGCAGCTTTTTTCTTAGCGGCTTTCTTCTTTGGAGCTGCTTTCTTTTTAGGAGCAGCTTTTTTAGCGGCTTTTTTCTTTGTTGCCATTTTTGTGAATTTAACGGTTAGTAAAAAGAATTTAACGATAGTAAAAATAAAAACTTAATTCAAACCGCCAAAATTTTTTCACATTTTGTTTGAAATGTGCTATTGCAGGCAACAAAGCATTTTATTGAACAGCTACTACATTAACGATGGTTCTATCGTTCTTACTCTTCTTGAATTCAACCACACCATCAGTTAATGCGAACAATGTATAATCTCTACCAACACCAACATTCTTTCCAGGATGATAAACTGTACCACGCTGACGAATGATGATATTACCAGAAATAGCAGGCTGTCCACCATAAATCTTTACACCTAAACGTTTGCTTTGTGAATCGCGACCGTTCTTTACACTGCCTTCCCCTTTTTTATGTGCCATGATTAATTGATTTTACTTTTTAAAAACAACATTACTTAATGCTGGTTACTTTAATTTGGGTGTAATGCGTACGATGACCATGTTTCTTACGAAAACCCTTTCTCCTTTTTTGCTTGTAGGCAATTACTTTATCGCCTTGAACATGCGCGAGGATCTCGGCCTGTACTTTTGCTTTTACACTGCTGCCAACGGATACTTTTCCATCTGCATCGGTCAACAATACTTCAGCAAATTCTACTTTATCGCCGGCGTTCCCTTCTACATGGGGAACATATAAAGTTTGATCTTTCGCAACTCTAAATTGCTGGCCGGCTACTTTAATTACTGCAAACATAATTTCCAAAAATTAGGACGGCAAAGGTAGGGATTTTGGCCAGACTATGAAGGGATTACAGGAATATTTTTTAAATGGATTTCCACGAATGTGTAAATCTCGGGCTAAAAATAAGTCAATAACCCCAATCCAGCCTTAAGTCCTCACAATCACCCCATTGTTATATTTATCCTAACAGGTATAAGTTTGTCCATTTCCCGATTTACCGTAGGTTTGCTGCCTTAAAGTAAGAACCGGGGCTTATGAAGATCAAATCACTTTTAGCCAAACCCTTCGCCGGGTATATATATAAAGGTATCCGCAAAGAAATGCAAACAGCCGTTGAGGACCAGGAAAGGATCTTCAAAGAGCTGTTGAAAACGGGTAAACTGACCGAATTTGGAAAAGACCACAAACTCGCGGACCTGTCTCGACACGAGGACTATGTGCAGGCGGTCCCTGTCAGGGATTACGAGCAACTTAAACCTTATATCGAGAAAATCAAGGAAGGTAAGCACAATGTGTTGTGGAAGGGCAAACCGCTTTATTTTGCTAAAACTTCAGGTACCACCAGCGGAGTAAAGTATATCCCCATTTCAAAGGAATCTATTTCCAACCATATCAATACCGCTCGCAACGCATTGCTGAGTTATATCGCGGAATCAGGCAACGCTGGCTTTACAAATGGAAAGATGATCTTTTTATCGGGTTCGCCTGTACTCGACCGCGTAGGGGGTATTCCAACAGGACGGCTTAGTGGAATTGTGAATCACCATGTTCCCAGTTATCTTCGGAACAACCAATTGCCTTCATATGAAACCAACTGTATTGAAGAATGGGAAACAAAACTGGATAAGATCGTTGAAGAAACAATTAACCAGGATATGAGCCTGATCAGCGGCATCCCACCCTGGATGCAAATGTATTTCGACAGGCTTATTAGCAAGAGTGGTAAAAAGCCGGCGGAATTGTTCCCTAATCTATCTGTAATAGTACACGGTGGTGTAAACTTTGAGCCGTATAAAGCTAAATTGCTCGATAGCCTTGGTCGTAAAGTAGCAGCTATTGAAACTTACCCATCATCAGAAGGTTTTATTGCTTTCCAGGATAGCCAGGAAGCGGAGGGTCTTTTACTGAACACCAATAGTGGCATATTCTATGAATTCATACCAGCTGCTGAAGTATTTAATGAGCATCCCCGCCGTTTGAGTTTAAGGGATGTGAAAGTAGGTGAGAACTACGCAATCATAATAAATAATAATGCGGGTTTGTGGGGATATAATATCGGGGATACAGTAAAATTTGTGTCCACTAACCCCTATCGCATTGTTGTTACGGGTCGAATCAAACATTTTATTTCAGCATTCGGGGAACATGTAATTGGCGAGGAAGTGGAATACAGCCTGATGAAAGCGGCAGAAGAGGAAGGAATTCATATTACTGAATTTACGGTAGCCCCATTGATTCAACAGGGCGAAGGCAAGTCATTCCATGAGTGGTTTATCGAGTTTGAAAATGAGCCTTCCGACATCGATCGCTTCGCTAATAAAGTAGATGAGAATTTACGAAGGAAGAATGTTTATTACGATGACCTGGTGAATGGTCATATATTGTTGCCGCTGCATATCCGGACGATCCGGAAAAATGGGTTTATCGATTATATGAAATCGATTGGTAAACTGGGAGGGCAAAATAAAGTCCCCCGATTGAGCAATGACCGAGGGATCGCCGATGAACTGGTAAAATGGGAAGCCCGTTAAAAAATCAAATTAGTAATGTGGAATTTTGCTTGCCTTCGCGTAGCCGCTACGGCAGAGCAAGGCCGGTAAGACGGGAAGACGGTAATTTTTGAATTATAAACTCATCATTAATTTCCCGTCTCCTCGTTTTACCGGCTATCTTTAATTTGCACGATATAGTGAGAATATGAATTGATAATTCCCCGGATAGTATATAAATTACCGCGAATCTATTTCAACAAATGTCAGAGCAATCAACTATTAATTATTTATCCCGGGGTGCAGGATCAAGCGTAAAGCGAATTGCCCTATTTGGGTCAACAGGTTCTATCGGCACACAGGCTCTTGATGTAATAAGAGCCAATCCTAAATTATTTTCCGTTGAAATACTGACTGCCCAGAGCAATGATGAATTATTGATAAAACAAGCACTGGAATTTCAGCCCAATATGGTAGTTATTGGGGATGATAAGAAATACCCTAAAGTAAAAGAGGCATTAAAGAATGAGCAGATAAAAGTTTTTGCGGGAGAGCAATCACTCGAAGAGGTTGCCGCGATGGATAGCTATGATATGATGCTCGCCGCTATCGTTGGTTTTGCGGGATTAAAACCCACCCTGAGAGCAGTTGAAAACGGGAAGCTGATCGCCCTGGCAAATAAGGAAACCCTGGTTGTTGCTGGTGATATAGTAATGCAGAAAGCAGTAGAGAAAAGAGTAGCTGTGATACCTGTTGATTCGGAACACTCCGCCATTTTTCAATGCCTGGTAGGTGAAACAAGAAACCGAATTGAGAAAGTCGTGTTGACCGCTTCCGGAGGCCCCTTCCTCGGAAAGAAACCGAACTTCCTCGTTAATGTAAAACGTGATCATGCGTTGCAACATCCTAACTGGACCATGGGAGCGAAGATAACAATCGATTCGGCAACATTGATGAATAAAGGGCTAGAGATGATTGAAGCAAAATGGTTGTTTAACCTGAAGCCCGAGCAGGTCCAGGTGGTGGTTCATCCGCAAAGCATCATTCATAGTATGGTTCAATTTGAGGATGGAAGTATAAAAGCGCAGATGGGATTGCCGGATATGAAATTGCCCATCCAATATGCTTTAGCCTTTCCGCAACGAATCGTTAATAAATTTCCCCGTTATGATTTCCGCAAACCCGCCCAGCTCACTTTTGAAGAACCCGACACAAAAACTTTCCGTAATCTCTTATTAGCAACAGACGCCTTATTCAAAGGCGGAAATACCCCATGCGTGCTGAATGCAGCAAACGAGATCGCCGTTTATGCTTTTTTGCGCAACCGTATTGGGTTTTTAGATATGACTGACCTGATTGAACGAACCATTCAACATGTTCCCTTCATTGAAAAACCCACGCTGGAAGAATATTTTGAAAGCGATGCGGAGGCACGTAATTTTGCGGCTTCTTTAATAAAACTTTAAATATCCCCTGGTTGGTGTCTTCACCAACCAGAACAACTAGGTGTAATCACCAATCAGATCAGATAGGTGTAATCACCATCCAGAAATGAATACCAGACGAACTAAAAACATTATTGTTTCGTTAATAAGTTCCGGTTTTATTTGAGTGGTTTTGCCGGTGAATTGATTAACCGATATTTGAAGAATTGATTAATATAATTAGCACTAATACAAATGACTTTATTAGCAATTGATTGGGCGATAGTAGGTATCAAGGCAGGACAGTTAATCTTGTGTCTCTCTATTTTGGTGGTTCTCCATGAAATGGGTCATTTTTTGCCTGCTAAATGGTTCAAGTGTCGGGTGGAGAAATTTTACCTTTTTTTCGATCCCTGGTTTTCCCTGGTTAAAAAGAAGGTTGGTGAAACCGAATATGGTATTGGTTGGCTCCCGTTGGGCGGGTATGTAAAAATATCTGGGATGATTGATGAGAGTATGGATAAAGAACAGATGAAACAACCTGCGCAACCATGGGAATTTCGCAGTAAACCCGCCTGGCAACGACTTATTATTATGATTGGGGGAGTAACCGTTAACCTGTTACTAGGCTTTTTGATTTTTGCAATGATCCTTTTTAAATGGGGAGATACTTACCTACCTACTAAAAACCTGAAATACGGTATCTATGTAGATAGCTTGGGTAAAAAAGTGGGATTGCAGGATGGTGATCATATAATAAGTGTTAATGGTAAGGAAGTCGAGAACTTTTATAAGATTTCCGGGGCCATCATTTTGGATGAAGCGAAAACCATCGAGATCGAAAGAAACGGTCAGCGATTGCAACTGCCGATTCCCGAGGGTACCACCCGCACGCTCATCAAAAGGAAAGGAGACCCGTTGGCGTATCCTAAATATCCCGCTGTAGTGGATTCGGTAGATATGAAGAAAGCAAAATTTATCGAAGGGAAGTTAGAAAAGGGCGACCAGATCATTGGATTGAATGGTGATCCTATTGGATCGTTTATTGAATTCACCGACAAGAAAGCAGATTTAAAAAATAAAGAGATTCAATTAACGGTATTGCGGGGGACAGATACCGTAACTGTTAAAGCTAAAACAACTGATAAAGCGGAAGTAGGTTTCCGTCCTGTAAGAGATACGGTTTTCCTGGAATACGCGGTAAAAGAATATTCATTTTTCGAATCATTTCCAGCCGGCGTTAAAAAAGGATGGAGCACATTGGTAGCGAATGTTCAGAATTTAAAACTCTTGTTTACTTCCAAAGAAGTTAAAGCAAGTGAATCGCTCGGAAGTTTTTTAAGTATCGGTAATATGTTTGGTGCAGAATGGGATTGGGAACGATTCTGGAGCATGACGGCGCTATTAAGTATTGTACTGGCTTTTATGAATATTCTCCCAATACCGGCCCTTGATGGCGGACATGTCATTTTTACACTCTATGAAATGATCACAGGTCGCAAACCCGGTGATAAATTCATGGAATATGCCCAAATGGTAGGAATGATACTGCTGTTGGGACTTATGGCATACGCTTTGGGATTAGATTTCTGGCGTTTTTTGTTTAAGTGATTGAGTTAATAAATTTTGAAATTTTGGATTGGGAAAATGGGAAATCTCTTTTAATCAAATAGTCACTTTTTAAATCTAAAAGTCTAATAGATCTGAAAGCGATCTCAAAATTCCAAAATCCGCAATCCAAAATTCTTCCTGGGGGTGTATTGGTTTTGACAGCGTAGCTCTTTGAAGGTGTAAGCATGCCGTGCGTTGGATAATTAGCACGTAAATCTGAATATTCAAAACTCAAATGGCAATACTCAGTATGCCATGGCTGCCTAATCAGTGATTAGATAGTCATTTGGGCCGCTCGAGCAGGTTGGTCTGTTACCAAGCTCCGCCGCCGACTTAAAAAACAAAACAGGCTGCTGCAACAGAAGGCTGTGACGGTTGCTTAAGACTATTCAGCTAAGAAGAATGTTGGTTTGTTGTTCCCCTGCGCTCTTCCGACAATTAATGAACAAATAAGCATGTAGAAAGCTTTTGAAGAATATGTTTGGACACCGGTTCGAGCCCGGTCACCTCCACGGTAAATGAAGAATGTAAAATGTAAAATGAAGAATGTAAATAGATACGGCATTCTGAATTTTACATTTTACATTTTTTATTTTACATTTTACATTTCTTGCCCAACCTACTCCATCTTTCCTAACTTTAGTAGTCCCCATATTTATTTAAATTACACTTCGTAATCAACGAAAGCTGCGGTATGAAAAAGTTATTCTTTCTAGGTATAAGTTTTCTTGTTGTTGTCCTAACTCTGGCGCAGCCAACTACCATTTCACTCACTAAACAACAACTCAGAAATAAAATAATGGGAGGCTGGGCCGGCCAAACTATTGGTGTCACTTTCGGCGGCCCCTATGAGTTTCAGTTCAACGGAACATTTATTGGCGATTACCAACCACTCAAATGGTATGATGGTTATTTAAAACACACGATGCTCAATAATCCCGGTCTGTACGATGACCTTTATATGGACCTTACATTTGTTGATGTGTTTGAGAAGTATGGACTCGATGCACCGGTTGATTCCTTTGCTAATGCTTTTGCCAATGCAGGATATATGTTATGGCACGCCAATCAGGCGGCTCGTTACAATATATTACATGGTATAAAGGCGCCTGCCAGCGGTGAATGGAAAAACAATCCCCATGCGGATTGTATCGATTACCAGATCGAAGCAGATTTTGCCGGGCTGATGAGCCCTGGTATGCCAAATTCGGCTTCAGCTATCAGCGATAAGATCGGACATATCATGAATTATGGCGACGGTTGGTATGGGGGAATTTATATTGGAGCATTGTATGCGTTGTCATTTACCTCTGGAAATATCGACTATATCGTTTCAGAAGCGTTAAAGACCATTCCTCCTCAGAGCGAATTTTATCAATGTATCAAAGAAGTGATCGCCAACTATAAAAAATTTCCCAGCGATTGGAAGCAAACCTGGTTGGAAGTACAAAGAAAATGGGCCAATGATATCGGTTGCCCTGAAGGAGTATTTGTTCCATTCAATATTGACGCGAAAGTGAATGCGGCTTATGTAGTCATCGGGCTATTATATGGAAAAGGAGATTTTACACGCACACTTGAGATAACTACTCGTTGCGGGCAAGATGCAGATTGTAATCCATCTTCATCAGGTGGTATATTGGGTACGATTCTGGGCTATGATAAAATACCTGTCTATTGGAAAATGGGATTAAAAGAAGCGGAAACCATCGATTTCAAATATACCACGATGAGCCTGGAGGAAGTGTATGAAATTGGATTGAACCATGCATTGAAGACAATTGAAAAAAATGGCGGATCCATCAATGGTGAAAATATCATCATCAAAACTCAAAAGCCTTTAGCAGTACGCTTTGAAAAGAGTTTTACAGGGTTATATCCGGTAGAAAAAATGCAGGTTAAATGGTCGCCGGCAAATGAACTATTTTTTGATTTTGAAGGAACTGGATTTGTAATCCGGGGTGAAGCAGCACGATGGGGAAGCCAATCAACCTATATATTTAATGCGGAATTGTTTATTGATGATCAGTTAGAGGAAACGATTAAATTACCTGCCAGTTATACAACCCGTCGATATGAATTGGCCTGGAAATATGGATTGACAAAAGGAAAGCATAAAGTGAGATTGAAAATTCTTAATCCGGTAGATGGACAGAATATTCAATTGAGGGATGTTATTATCTATTCTGATAAAGTTGTCAATGGAATATCAGCGAATGAAAGGTAGAAAGCATTTAAAAGGTTTCATAGTTTAAGAGTTTAAAGGTTGTTCAATTACGCAGTGACTCATTGATATCTAAAACTATTAAACTTTTAAACCCTTAAACTTTGAAACTGCAAAAAGCATCAACATGAAAAAAATATTCATAATCACCGTACTGATCTTTTCAATCCTCCTTCTTCACGCTCAGCAAAAACCTATTCGGTTGATTGTTCGCGGAGATGATATGGGTTATTCGCATTCGGGAAATGAGGCACTCATCAAATGTTCCAAAGAAGGCATACAAACATCCATTGAAGTAATCGTTCCATCCCCCTGGTTTCCCGAGGCGGTTCAACTGCTCAAAGATAATCCGGGAATTGATGTAGGTATTCATCTTGCTATTACCAGTGAATGGGATAATGTGAAATGGCGACCGCTATCGGATTGCCCCAGTCTTCGTGATGCAGACGGTTATTTTTTTCCAATGATCTCGAGAAATAAAAATTACCCCGGTAAGGCCGTAATGGAAAACAATTGGAAAATCGAGGATATCGAAAAGGAATTCCGGGCACAGATAGAACTGGCCATTAAGAAGATTCCACGTGTCAGTCATCTTTCAAGCCATATGGGATGTGCGGGAATGAATGGTGCTGTCAGGGAACTGACCAAACGCTTAGCAAAAGAGTATAAGATAGATATTGATCTTGCAGATTACCAGGTAAGAGGAATTGGATACGATGGGGCGAAGGAAACCAGCGAACAGAAAGTTGAAAGCTTTATTAAGATGCTCAACAAACTCGAACCGGGAAATACTTATTTGTTCGTGGATCATCCCGGACTCGATGGACCGGAGTTGAGAGCGGTTCATCATGTGGGCTATGAAAATGTAGCTATCGATCGCCAGGGCGTAACAGATGCCTGGACGAATGAAAAAGTAAAAGCCGCTATTAAAGCAAAGGGAATTCAACTTATAAGTTATAAGGATCTCCTCACTTCCAAATAAAAGCGAAACATGCGTTCTTTCAATTACTTCAAAGGAAAAGTCTTTTGGATGATTTTTGTATTATTGATTATCCAACAACTTTCTTTCGCGGCTTCTCCATTGCAACCTGCCGTACTTACCTGCGAATATCTCGTGAACCCATTGGGCATCGATACAAAAACTCCCCGTTTCGCCTGGAACTTTATTGCCACCCAGCGCAACCAATCACAATTGGCTTATGAAATTATTGTTGCAGATAAACTGGCCGATATACAACAATTAAAAGGTACCAGTTGGTCGAGTGGTAATATCAACAGTTCGCAAAATATCCAGGTTGAATATAGGGGTGATCCGCTTAAATCATTCACCCGATATTACTGGCGCGTTAAGGTTTATAATAATAGTAAGGAAGCTTCTGATTGGAGCGAGCCTGCCTGGTTCGAAACTTCGATGCTGGAAATTTCTGATTGGAAAGCGCAATGGATAGGAGATGGGACAACTCAACCCGCAAAGGAAGAGGATTATTATAAAGAAGATAGAATGCCTTTATTCCGCCGTTCATTCGCAATAGTTAAAAAAATAGTATCGGCGCGGTTGTATATAAGTGGACTTGGTTATTATGAAGCTTATCTCAACGGACAAAAGATTAGCGATCACGTGCTCGATCCCGGTTTTACAACTTATGCAAAACAAGTATTGTATGTAGTGCACGATATAACTCATTTAATAAAGAAGGGAAACAATATTGCCGGCATCATGCTTGGCAATGGATGGTGGAACCCTTTACCTTTTAAATTTTTCGGGAGGTGGGATTTAAGAGATTACCAGCAAAGCGGCCGCCCCTGCGTAATTGCGCAGATTCATGTTGAATTTAGCGATGGAACTTCGGAAGAAATATTGACTGATGAGAACTGGCAAACAATCCCCGGACCCATTGTACGCAATAATATTTATATCGGCGAGCATTATGATGCCAGGCTTGAGCAAAAAGATTGGCTATTATCCAAATCAAAAGCAAGCTGGAAAAACGCAGTAATCGTGCGAAGGCCCTCTGGCCAGCTTACGGTGCAGATGCAACCTGCAATTAAAGTGACTAAAATATTGAAACCGGTATCTGTTGTTAAATTCAAACCGGGAATGTTTATTGTTGATATGGGGCAAAACTTTGCGGGAGTAGCAAAATTAAAAGTAAAAGGACCTGCGGGAACAAAGATTACAATGCGTTTTGGTGAGGGATTGTTTGCAGATGGCTCACTCAATGTAATGACAACGGTGGCTACACAGATAAAAAAAGGAGGCATACGATCCGGACCGGGTGCACCAGAAACGATGTGGCAGGAAGATAGCTATACATTGAAAGGGCAGGGGATCGAAACATGGTCACCCAAATTTACCTTTCACGGTTTTCAGTATATAGAAATAAGTGGCTGGCCAGGCGAACCAACTATAAATGATATTGAAGGATTGAGAATGAATTCGGACCTGCCTGTTAATGGAGGGTTTTCCTGTTCCAATGAACAGTTCAATAAACTGCATGATATTATTCAATGGACCTTTCTCAGTAATGTTTTCAGCGTGCAGTCCGATTGCCCTGCCCGGGAGAAAATGGGATATGGTGCAGATATGGTAGTAAGCGCGAACGCCTTCCTCTATAATTATAATATGTCGCATTTTTATGGAAAGGCAGTAAGAGATTTTGCAAATGAGCAAAGACCGAAAGGAGGTATCACCGAAATCGCGCCTTTTACTGGAATTGACGATAGAGGTTATGGAGATTTGTCGGGCCCCCTGGGTTGGCAACTGGCATTTCCTTATCTGCAAAAACAATTGTATGTATTCTACGGTGATAAACGGATCATAGAAAATAATTATCCGGCTTTGCAAAAGCAGATTGCATTCCTGCAATCACAAGCAAAGAATAATTTATTCTATTGGGATATCAGCGATCACGAAGCACTTGATCCAAAGCCAGAAGCGTTTTCCGCCGCTGCGTTTTATTATCATCATGTAAAACTTGCTGCCGAGTTTGCTACACTGTTAGGTAATAAAGTTGATTCTGCCCGTTACCAGAAACTCGCGGAAGGTATCAAGCGAAGCATCATAAGTCAGTATGCGGTGCCACGAACCGGGAGATTTGACAATTCTACGCAATCGGCGCAGGTTTTCGCGCTCTGGTATAATTTCTCCCAGGAAAAAGAAAAAAGCTTTGAGGTTTTATTGAGTGAACTGGAAAGACATAACTGGCATATCTCAACCGGTATCTTCACTACCCAAATGATCTTTGATGTTCTTCGTTTGAACAACCGGAATGATATTGCCTATCGTATCGCGAATCAGAAAGAGTATCCGGGTTGGTTGAATATGCTGGAAAAGGGTGCCACCACATTATGGGAAACCTGGCAATTTCCAGAAACCGGACCCTCGCGCAATCACCCGATGTTTGGATCTATTGACGAATGGTTCTTTCGTTCATTAGCTGGAATTAATGCGGCAGCACCCGGTTTCGAAAAAATACTAATTAAACCACAACCTGTGAAAGAACTTACCTGGGCCAAAGGAACTTATCATTCAATACGGGGTATGATTAGCTGTGAATGGAAAAACGAAACAGGTCAGTTTATAATGAATGTATCAATTCCACCCAATACAACGGCAGAGATTTGGATACCAGCGAATCCGCAACAGGAAATTAGTGAGGGTAATAAAAGGGTAGAAGTGGTGAAATATGAGAATGGATATGCAATAGTGATGTCGGGGTCAGGAAATTATTCTTATCAGGTGAAATAATTTGTGATAGTCACTGCTTAATATGACCGTTTTGGGTTTATTTTAATAGGAATAGGATATTATTGATCAACTTTAGAACTTATACTTTGGGCTTCGCTTAAGTACTTACCTCCCTGCGGGCCCTCCCTCCCCCACCTACCAGCCTGCACTATTCGAAAAATTTTAATAGGACAACTGTTCCTGATCGCTCAGAAATAATATCCAAATTCCCCTTAAACAACATTTGGCTGTTAAGCATTAAATAATGGCAGCAGCTCCTTGCATTACTCCTGCCAGTAATCATAGTGGATTAATCTGATACAAATATATATAAGCAAAAGGCCGGAACAATGTGAAAAACACGACCAATAAAAAAGAAAAAACGGATTTTCCTTTGTTAAAAAACGATGAACCAATTATGTTTCCGTTATCCTGATTTCAACCTTACAATTGTCCGATATATTCAATCTGCTCTTCACTTTTTGTAAGATCAACTTCTAACAAGTACAAATAGTCTAACATTAACGAAATAGCGAATTGCTAATTCAACTACGGACTACTACTCTTTCCATTTTCGAGACAGTGCTAAAATTAAATTCCCGCATAATATAATTGATCCAGAATAAGAATTGCCGGTTTTAATTCGATAATTCCGCGCATTATTAATAAAAGTATTCAGAATAAATTGATTCGTCACTTACATGATTCTATACATAAATAGTTGAATTAAATTTCTTTCCGCGAATCGTATCAGCCTTATTGAATGCATTACTCGCTGTTAAGCAGCAAATGCATTGTCGCCGATGTCTGATTATTTAAGAAGTGATACCAGCTTTTGAAACACGATGTAAAGGTTCAGGATTGAATTTTAGCAATACAAAATCAATCCCTTGAATGGGTTGGTAGGTTTCCGGGAACGATTGCGTAAATAATTGAATCTAATCAGGACAGTGCATGACAGTCGTTGCTGGGAATGACATAGATTTGGATACATTTTTTTCAATAACAGCCTGCTATATGACTAACAAAACTAACCTGCTTAGATGCATTGGATTTACCGTGCTTTTTATTACTGCATCGCTGATTTCATTTTCACAAACCAATTTTAAAGTTTCCGGCAAAGTTTCGGATCCAACGGGTAAACCGATGGAGGGAGCTTCTGTTCAGGTAAAAGGAACAACTACGTCAACAGCTACAAAAGCCGACGGCACTTTTGAAATTGAAGCGCCATCGGGAAATGCTGTGCTGGTTATAACGAATGTTGGATATGCTAACGAGGAAATCCAAATTAGTGGACGTTCAACGTTAACAATAAACATGACGCTACTGACCAGTTCTTTGGAAGATGTGGTAGTGGTTGGTTACGGTACAAGAAAGAAAGGCGATGTAACCGGAGCGGTATCATCAATGAACGCAGAAAAGATCCGGGCCATTCCCACCACCAATATTACCCAAGCCTTGCAAGGACGAATTGCTGGGATCGAAGCCACCCAATCGAATTTTCGGCCGGGTTCAGGTGCCAGGATTCGTATACGTGGTAATCGATCATTATCCGCCTCCAACGAACCGCTCTATGTTGTGGATGGTATTCCGGTAACCTATACGATTGATGATATAAATCCTTCCGATATAGAAACAGTCGACGTATTGAAGGATGCTTCTTCTACAGCAATCTACGGAGTAAGAGGAGCAAATGGAGTAATTCAAATTACCACCAAAAAGGGAAAAGCTGGTAAAGTATCCGTTGAATATAATGGTAGCATTTCGTTGGATAATATGCTGATGGACTTCCCGGTGTTTAACGGCCCAGAAATGGCCGATATGTGGAGACAGGCCTTTCACGCGGATGGTGCCTATGCTCCAACAGGAGCCCCAGCTACTACAAAATATTATTTTCCCAGTGCCGCTGCCGATTCCAAACTTTTTGGTGGTGATCCCAATATGTGGTCCGGCATTACAAATGCTTACCAGTTTTCATCGTATAATTCTCCCACCAGTTTTGTAACAAAGAAAAGAGCTGCTACCGCCGAAGAGAAGGCACTGATGCAGAATTTAGGAATAACAATGCTGGATAGCCTGGATCTTTACGATCCTTCTAAAGTAAGAAGCTATCCGTGGCAGGGAGAATTTAAGCAACAGGGGATAGCCAACCAGCAAAGTATTACGGTTACTGCCGGAAGCGATAAGATCAGGGCTAGTTTCAGCGGATCTTATTTTGACCAGAAAGGTATTGATCCGGGTCAGGATTTTACAAGATTCACCGTAGGTAATAATACAGAATTCAAAGCCGCCAAGTTTTTAACATTTGGCAATAGCATATCTTATTCAAACAGTATTCAAAATATCTCAGGAATTTATGGGGCTGCTTCCGGTATGATTCCAATTGTGGAACCCTATGATTCACTGGGTAATTTTGTTCTTTTCCCCAATGGCGACCGTCAAATTCCAAGCCCTGCTAATAATAACGGACATGTTATCAACGAAACCAAAGTGAACCGTGTTTTTGGAAATGTATTCGCCGAAGTAAATATCATTAAGGGATTAAAATATAAAGCGGTTTTTGGATTGGATTACCGGAACGTAAGACAAGGCACCTTCAACGGTACCAATACCTCGGTGAGCCTCGATGCACCTGCCAGCGCCAGTTATACCATTACAAACAGCATGTCGTGGGTGTTTGATAATTTGTTGTACTACAATTTTAGTATTAATAAGGATCATAATTTTAATATCACCCTGTTGCAGGAGTTGCAAAGTCTGAACAAACAGGACCAGTTGACCATGTCGGCTCAGAATTTGATTTTTGAAGAACAAAAATGGTACTCTTTACAGCGTAATACCAACGCCCTGGTTACTGGCGGTGGATCTTATACTGCCGCCCAACTTCTTTCTTATATGGGAAGGGTTGAATACGCGTTTAAAAACAAATATCTTTTAACACTCAGTACACGGTATGATAATTCTTCCGTACTGGCAGAAGGAAATCAAGGAGAATATTTCCCATCGGCAGCAGTAGCCTGGCAGATAAGCAACGAAGACTTCTTTGCAAAACAAAATCTCTTCAGTTACGCCAAACTGCGTCTCGGTGTTGGTAAAGTGGGAAACTCTTCAATCGCCCCTTATCAAACCAATGGCCCGCTTGCCTTTACCAACTACAACTGGGGAAATGGTAATGCTGCAATCGGTTTAGCTCCTACAACATTCCCTGTACCTGATTTAACATGGGAAAAAACTACAACTCAAAACCTGGGTCTGGAGTTTGGATTATTCAGGGGCCGCATCAATATGGTGGTTGATTTGTACAAAAGCAGTACAAAAGATATGCTCCAAACAAAAAGCATTCCTGCTACCAATGGGGTAAACTTTATGCTGGTTAACCTGGGAGAAGTAAGTAACAAGGGAGTTGATATCTCATTAAGTACTGTCAATGTGAATACGCAAGGCGGATTTCGTTGGACCACCGATATCATCTTCAGTAAAAACAAAGAAGCAATCGAAGATATCGACGGAACCGGAAATGATAACCTCGCGAATCTTTGGTTAATTGGCCAACCGATCCGGGTTTATTACAATTATCAATCAGAAGGGATCTATCAGTATTCCGATACAGCGAAGGGTGGTTATCTGTACGATTATTTATGGCCAAAAGGTACCAACCGTTCTAACACAGCATACCGTGCCGGAAGAATCCGGGTAAAGGATGCGAATGGCGATACACTGTTAAATAACTCTGATAAGATGGTACTGGGTTACGACAATGCGAATTGGACAGGAAGCATGGTCAATACCTTTAGTTTTAAAGGATTTGATTTTAGTTTTATGATTTATGTTCGTAATGGAGGTATGTATCGCGCACCTCGTCCGGGATTAGTTGGACGTTTCCAATCGAATAAGGTTAATTACTGGACACCTACCAATCCTTCCAACGAATACCAGCAACCAACCCGTACTTCTGATGTACCCGTTTATTGGGAAGCATTGGGATATCGTGATGGAAGTTTCGCGAGATTGAAAAATGTTTCATTAACCTATCATTTCGCGAAACCTGTTCTCGATAAATTGCGCGCAAACAAACTGTCAATATATATTAATGTAGTGAATCCAATTCTCTGGCACAATAAATCTGAATATGATCCCGAAACGATTCCGTATGCGGAACAGTTCAATGCCACTACCAATAATACGGGTCCGAACTCCGCCAGTTACAAAAGTTGGGTATTTGGAATCAGATTGGGTCTTTAATCAACAATTAGTATTTGCCTAAAAAAAATAGATACAATGAAAACATCAGGATATAAAATAATTACACTGCTCATTGTTTTGATGACAATTGTAGTTGGTTCATGCAAAAAATTCATAAAGGAAGAACTGGTTACTACACTTACTGAAGATTATTACGAAACTGATAAGGGATTAGAGGATCTTATTAAATCTGCCTATACACCTCTTCTCTGGAAATTTGAGGGAGAGCAATCGTATTGCTTATGGAATTTTGGCCTGGATGAATTCAGGGTAGGCGACCAGTTTAATAATGTACAATTCAACTATTATAATTCGAATTTAAACTCGAATGGTCCAGACGGATTTGTAAACGCAATGTGGACCACTTATTATGCCGGCATTCACCGCTGTAATTTGGGAATAAAGAAAATTACAGAGTTTAATAATCCGTCCTCACCCTTACTCGGAACAGATGCAAAAAAGAATAACCGCATTGGTGAGTTGAAAGGACTACGTGCTTTTTATTATTTTCAGTTGGTACAGCAATTGGGAGGTGTTCCTTTAATTACAGAACCACCTCCTAGTGTTCAATATGAGTTTCCAAGGGCATCGGTTGCACAGGTTTATGAACAGATTATTGGTGATTTGAGAGGAGCCGGTCCAGCATTGCCCTGGAGAAATAATACAGAAAGAGGAAGGTTTACTAAAGCAGCGGCTTACCATTTTTTGGCGAAAGTGTATCTCACCCGCGGAAGCGCGGTTACGGAAGCGCGTGGTCAGAAGGCAACAGATATGGATAGCGCGATTGTTTATGCTGATTCCGTTATCAGGATGAGTGGTCATGCATTGGAAGCGAATTTTGGGGGCCTCTTCAATGCAGCTTATGCCACACATACGCCTCCGCGTGCAGGTACGGATGGATCCATGCCATCCGCTTCGTTGGCACTAATTAATTTAAATAATCTTAGCAATGAAATAATCTTTGCCGCGCAGTTTACTCAAAACCTGGCCTTGGCCGGTTTGAATAACCAGGTGCATTTGTTTTATATTACCCAATATGATGGGGGGATCGCGATACCGGGTATGACAAGGGACTTTTTTAATGGACGACCATTCAGAAGACTGAGACCCACCGACTACACCATTGATCTCTTCGATTGGAGAAATGATTCCCGGTTCTTTAAAACCTTCCAATCCGTTTATTACAGGAATGTTACTTCCAATTCTGGACTTCCTGTTTTTACAGCTGGAAATGCACCTACTCCGGATGTGGTTGGCAAACCTAAGGTGGGAATAGGTGATAGCGCCGCATTCTTTATCGTTAATAAACCAGCAGACGCATTACTGACAACAGATATAGCCAATTACAGGTATTACAGAACCTATGCGCGTTATAAAAAAACATCAGCGACAGCTACTCCAACCTCAGATTGGAACGATAACAAGTACCTGAGCATGATTAAGTTTTTGGATGGTGTTCGTTTAACTAACACCAACAATGAAGCACGTGGTATTCGCAATGGAACCTATGCCCGTTTGGCAGAAACCTATTTAATTCTTGCGGAAGCGTACGGTAGAAAAGGCGATTTCGCGAATGCGCTCATTAATATTAATGTACTCCGCACAAGAGCAGCTTATAAAGCAGGAGAGCCGAAGAACCCCCATCATTGGATGTTTTATGGAGGTGCTTACAATGATTTAACATCAACTTCGGCAGCCATGCAGGCAACATCCGATTTGTGGACAACCAACGCACCCAGTGAACAGTATCCTCCTACCGCCACCGATCGCTTTGTTCATTTTATGCTGAATGAAAGAACCAGGGAGCTTTGCGGAGAATTATATCGTTGGGAAGATCTGGCTCGCACAGAAACATTTTATGAGCGTTCAAAATTATTTAATGCGGATGCAACCAACATCGCACCCTTTCATAAGCTGCGGCCAATTCCATTACCGCAGATCATTTCGCAAACCAAAAATGGCATGCCATTATCCCCAGCGGATATAACGGCGTACCAGAACCCGGGCTATTGATTCTGATTAGTAATTCATATTTTATGAAAAGGGCAGGGATTAAACACCTGTCTTTTTCATTTGTGACAATGACATTTTTAAAAAATATATTTTGACATGAAACGAATAATTGGTTGTTGTACTCTTTTCTGCTTAAGTGGTATAAATCTTAGCGCTCAGCAAAAGGCGACTGACGTAACAGCGCCATTGCATGCGTTACAACCCGATTACGTGATTCCCTATCGTGTTCCGGTAGAAAAAGATATTAAAACTGTACTGGAAAGGGTCTTTAATTATTTGGATTCTGTAACCCCTCCGGCATTTATCAACCGGAATACAAATGCTGTAATTACAAGCGGTACTTCACCAGATACAAACAGTGTTTTCAAACAGGGTGACTTCCGGTTAACCAGTTATGAATGGGGAGTAACCTATTCAGGTATGCTTGCAGTTACTGAAACGTCGGGAGATGCAAAGTATAAAGACTATGTAAAAAAGAGATTGGAATTGATCGGCAATGCGCTTCCTTCTTTCAAAACACTCTATCAGAAAACGCCTAAAAATTCAAATCCTTTACGTCATGTTATCGAACCAAAAGCGCTCGATGACGCGGGTGCCATGTGCGCCGCTACTATTAAAATGCTTCGTGCGGGTGGTTCGTCGTCGCTTCGTCCAATGGCAGATAACTATATAAATTATGTCTTTACCGGACAACAACGATTCAGCGATGGAACACTGGCAAGAAATCGCCCGCAAATGAATACGCTATGGCTCGATGATCTGTATATGAGTGTTCCAGCCCTGGCACAGATGGGAAAATTAACCGGCGAAAAAAAATACTATGATGACGCGGTCAAACAGATCCTGCAATTTTCGCAAAGAATGTTTAATAAGCAATTAGGCGTTTATATGCATGGCTGGGTGGAAGGCATGACCGTTCACCCGGAATTTCACTGGGCCCGCGCCAATGGTTGGGCAATCATGGCAATGGTTGAATTATTATCGGTGTTGCCAGAAAATCATCCGGGTAGAAATGATATACTTCAGTTATTGCGTGAACATGTTAAAGGAATTGCCTCTTATCAATCGAAGATGGGATTTTGGCACCAGCTACTGGATAAAAACGATTCTTATCTCGAAACTTCCGCTACAGCAATTTTTACTTATTGCATTGCTAAAGCCATCAATAATGGATGGGTGGATAAAATGGCTTATGCACCCATGTGCCTACTCGGATGGAATGCCGTAGCCACTAAAGTGAATGACAAGGGACAGGTTGAAGGGACCTGTGTAGGAACCGGTATGGCTTTTGACCCTGCATTTTATTATTACAGGCCGGTGAATGTTTTCGCGGCGCATGGCTATGGACCCGTTTTGTTAGCAGGTGCCGAAATGATTCAACTGCTACATAATTATTCCTTTGAAATAAATGATAGTTCTCTGCAATTAAAGCAGGTTAAAAAATAATAGCAGGATATCAGACTGTCATTATAACTAACTTTAGTTGTAAAAATAGTTCGGATGAAAAAATTTGGATTTATATCCCTTTTGGTATTGACTCAGCTATTGGCCAACAGTCAGCGTAAACTGGAAATTGTAGCGGATAAAACGCTTGCCACAATTGCACCTACTATGTGGGGTGTTTTTTTCGAAGACATCAATTTTGGCGCGGATGGAGGATTATATGCTGAGTTGATCAAGAACCGATCTTTCGAGTTTCCCATGCCCATGATGGGTTGGAGAGAAAACAGGGTGAATTACCACAAAGGCAGAATTCTTATCATTAATAAATCCGACGACGAAAGCGTAAATAGTCGTTTTGCCAGAATCACAATTAATACTTCCGCGGGAAATTATTCACTAACCAATGAGGGCTTCCGGGGCATTGGACTTCACAAAGGAAAGCAATATGATTTTTCAATCATGGCGAGGGCGGATAAAGTTGGTGCTATTAAATTAAACATACAATTGTTGAATCACGCGGGTCAGGTTGTGGGAAATACCCGCATTGAAAATATCGCTGAAAATTGGAAAAATTATTCCGTTTCATTTACAACAACGGATACCACACAGAGAGGAAAACTGAATCTCGTTTTTGAAGGAGAGGGTATAATTGATATTGATATGGTATCCTTATTTCCGCACGATACCTGGAAAAACAGGGCTGGTGGATTGAGAAATGACCTCGTACAAAAAATCGCTGAGTTGAAACCAGGGTTTATCCGTTTCCCGGGTGGTTGCATTGTGGAAGGAAAGGATCTGACCAACCGTTACCAATGGAAAAAAACGGTTGGGAGTCCATCCGATAGAAAAGTAATTATGAACCGGTGGAATGTAGAATTCAATCATCGACCTGCTTCTGATTATTTTCAAAGCTTTGGTCTCGGGTTTTACGAATATTTTTTACTCGCCGAAGATTTGGGCGCAGCGCCATTACCTATTCTGAATTGCGGAATGGCTTGTCAATTCAATAGTGCAGAAGTAGTGGTCATGGATGAGCTGCAACCTTATATAGATGATGCATTGGACCTTATTGAATTCGCGAATGGAGCTTCAACAACAAAATGGGGAAAACTGAGAAGTGATATGGGACACCCGCAACCATTCAATATGGTTTATCTCGGAGTGGGAAATGAACAATGGGAACCACAATATATTGAACGATATAAGGTATTTGAAAAAGCAATTCTCTCCAAATACCCGTCAATCAAAATAGTATCGGGGGCTGGTCCTTATGCCGAAGGGGAGTATTTTAATTACGCTTGGAAAGAATTAAAACAATTACAACCTGCATTGATTGATGAACATTATTATAAACCTCCCACCTGGTTTTTTAATAATGCCAGTCGCTACGATACTTACCCCCGGAGCGGACCAAAAATATTTGCCGGTGAATACGCGGCCCATTCAAAAGAAAATAATGATCCCGAAAGCAGGAACAACTGGGAGAGCGCATTGGCGGAAGCTGCGTTTATGACTGGTTTGGAAAGAAACGCAGATATCGTTCAAATGTGTTCCTATGCTCCGCTATTGGCACATACCGATGCATGGCAATGGCGCCCTGATTTAATTTGGTTTGATAACCTGAAGACAGTGGCCACTCCTAATTATTATGTACAGCAATTGTTTTCTACCAACAAAGGAACCGATGTGGTGAAAATATCCGAGAGCGGAAATATTATTTCGGGAAAAGATAGTTTGTACGCCAGCGCAGTTATTGATAAAGAAAAGAAGGAACTCATTGTTAAGTTGGTGAATACCCGCAGCGCCGAACAAACCGTTGAGTTGAATATTGCCGGTATTAAAATTACAGGTAAAACGGCCTCCGTAAATGTTTTAGCGGGGAATGATTTATACAGTTACAATACCCTGGAGTCGATAGATCGTTTAATGCCGGTTACAAATACTGCCCCTGTTAAATCAAACAAACTAACTCAAATCCTTCAACCCTATTCAGTGAATGTTATAAAAATCAGTTATTCCGGTAAATAAAATGAAACAAGGAATTATTTTTCTTTGCACGGTATTATTAATCAAGATAACAGGAGCTCAGCAAACTTCTTTCAAATTTGATTTTGGAACCACCCAAACAGCTAACGGCTTTATCGCTGTAACACCTGAGACCATTTATTCAAATCAAACCGGTTATGGTTTCGATCTGGGTTCTGATGTGGTAGCTGTTAACCGGGGAGGAGATCTGCTTAGCGGTGATTTTATTACAAGTGTCAAGCCTTTTTTCTTTTCAGTTAAACTTCCTGAAGGAAATTATGATATTAAAATTTGGTTGGGCGATAGTAAAGGCATCTCCGCAACAACTGTTCGTACCGAATGCAGGCGATTGATGCTGGAAAATATCAGGACCACAAAAGGAAAGGTTACAACAAAAAAAATTACTGTACATGTAAAGGATAGTCTTATCAGAGATAAACAAGGAGCCGTTGTTAGTAGAGTGAAATTAAAAGAAAGAGAAATTCTTTACTTGCATTGGGATAACCGGCTTACGCTGGAATTCAACGATTCAATGCCTAAGGTTTGTGGGTTGGAAATAACTCCCAATAAAAAAGCCACCACGATATTCCTGGCAGGAAATTCAACAGTAGTTGATCAGGATCGCGAACCCTGGGCCGCGTGGGGACAAATTTTCCCAAGATTTCTTATACCGGAAAAAGTAGTGGTTGCCAATTATGCTGAGTCAGGTGAATCATTGAAAGCTTTTAAGCGGGAAGAACGATTGAACAAGATCTGGAGCATGGCGAAGCCAGGGGATTATTTATTTATTGAGTTCACACACAACGATCAGAAGCCGGGTGGAAATCACCTGGAGCCATTTACTACTTATAAGCAAACCGTAAAAGAATGGATTGTTGAAGCGAGGTTTAGAAAAATGATTCCGGTGCTGGTTACTTCCATGCATCGCCGGAATTTTGATTCAACTGGACACGTTGTAAATACACTGCTTGAATATCCCGAAGCGCTTCGTCAAACAGCCAATGATGATAATGTAGCCTTGATAGATCTCAATGCGATGAGTAAAGTTCTGTACGAAGCATGGGGCGTACAGGGTTCGTTAAAAGCATTTGTTCATTATCCCGCCAATTCTTTTCCCAATCAGAAAGAAGCGTTAATGGACAATACTCACTTTAGTCCATATGGCGCTTATGAGCTTGCTTCCTGTATTGTTAGCAGTCTTAAAATGCAGAAACTTCCATTATCTAAGTTTATCATTACAGATTTCCTTGAATATGATCCGGCACAACCCCGTCCATTTGAACATTTCTATTGGCCGCAAAGTCCATTGGTGACAGCCTTGAAACCAGATGGCAACTAAACTATTATTAGAAGACTAATAATTATACGATGAAAAGAAAATTATTTAATTCCGCTTGTTGCCTTTTTATCGGCCTGATGATCGGCCAACCATTGATTGTGTTGGCGCAACCCATAATGGAAACAGGTGGCGGACCGATGCCGGATGAGTGGATCGATAAGGACACGCATCATAAAATAATCAAGCTTACCCGAAAGCAAGGGAATAACGTAAGTTTCTATTTTCATAATAATCCATTTGTAGGCAATAGAATGGTTTTTTATAATACCGATCCGCAGAAGCAGGAGGAAAAAGCCGCTAAGCAGGAAACAAGCAATATCAGCAATCGCAATAAGCAACTTTATATTGTTGATTTGAAAACACTAAAAATTGAACAGCTTACGCATCATGGGTCTGCTATGAATGGTGAAATAGTATCTCCCGCACGCAAAGAAGTTTTTTACCAGGTGAGCGACAGTGTTTTCTCCGTTAACGTGGATACAAAAAAAACAGAACTCGTATTTGTGTTTCCTGCCGACTTTAAAGCAAGTATAACCTGTGTAAATTCAAATGGTACTTTGTTGGCTGGTGCAAAAGCCAGCGATCAGGAGAAAGAATTGTTTAAGAATAACCCGGCAAAATCGAGTTACTTCAATATTATATACGAAGCCAAATTGCCACGCACTTTATTCACCATTGATTTAAAGACAAAACAACTCAATAAGATATTTACTGATAGCGCCTGGCTCAATCACGTTCAGTTTTCTTCAGGCGATCCAAACTTATTAATGTTTTGTCACGAAGGGCCCTGGCACAAAGTTAACCGCATATGGGCCATTGATGTGGTTTCAAAGAAAGTTACTCAAATTCACAAAAGGATAATGGATATGGAAATCGCCGGTCACGAATGGAGTAGTGCGGATGGATCTATTATATGGTACGATCTTCAACAACCCCGGGGGGAGACTTTTTTTATTGAGGGGCATATAATAAAAACAGGCAAAAAGGTAAAATACCAGTTAGAGCGAAATGAATGGAGCATCCATTTCAATAGTAATAAACACAATACGTTGTTTTGTGGAGATGGTGGCGATCCGGGCCAGGTAGCCAAAGCAATGGACGGTCAATGGATTTATCTCTTTATCCCGGATCCAAACAGATTTTATTCGGAGAAACTCGTAA
The DNA here is from genome assembly GCA_965279015.1 of Chitinophagaceae bacterium. Taxonomy (GTDB): domain Bacteria; phylum Bacteroidota; class Bacteroidia; order Chitinophagales; family Chitinophagaceae; genus Endoryza. The sequence continues at coordinate 4,076,162 of OZ257130.1, read as the reverse complement.
ACATGAAGAATCATAAATACAGTCTGGAGCCCAATGTTCATTTTAGTCCCGATGAAAAATGGATTATATTCCGCGCCAATTTTGAAGGCGATACCAATGTGTATGCAGTAGAGGTAAAAAAGAGTAAATAATTTCAATTGTTAATCGCTATAATTCTGTAAAAGGTTTTGAAATCAAATTGCGAACTAATCAAAGATTTCATGGAAAGAAACTTAAGTATAATTAACACCTGATCGAATAAAGTCATGTTGAGAATAGTTATGGTGACAACCACCTTGGGATGAGCGCCTCAGCCGGTTCGGTCCCGGCGATAGCCGGGATCCGCGAAGCGGAAGAAGCGGGTGCAGCGCGAAGCCCAAGGTGACGGCCCCCCGGCCTTGAGGGGAAATGATCGGAATTGAAACAATGCCCGAATAAAATAATAAGATGCATATAAATATCAGATACCTGTTTCGTTTATTTGTTCTATTGCTTGTTAATTCACAAGCATCTTCCCAACAGGCATCCATTAACATTGATCTGAAAAAAGAAATCGGTGACATGAAACCAATATGGGCATGGTTCGGCTACGACGAACCCAACTATACCTATATGAAAGACGGAAAGAAATTATTATCAGAATTATCTGCACTAAGTCCGGTGCCGGTTTATGTAAGAGCCCACAGTTTATTAGTTACGGGAGATGGAGTACCTGCGTTAAAATGGGGAAGTACGAATGCTTATACAGAAGACGCGAACGGAAATCCAATTTATAACTGGAGAATTATCGATAGCATCTTTGATACCTATGTTCAACGCCGCATGAAACCCCTTGTTCAAATTGGATTCATGCCCCAGGCATTGTCTGTAAATCCTGAACCCTATAAACATGATTGGAAACCGGGCGAACCCTATTTTAAAATAATCACGGGTTGGGCCTATCCACCAAAAGACTATAATAAATGGGCCGAACTCGTATACCAATGGGTTAAACATAGTGTTGATCGTTATGGAAAGAAAGAAGTAGATAGTTGGTATTGGGAACTTTGGAACGAACCCAACGGGTATTGGAAAGGAACGCAGACGGAGTTTTTTAAATTATATGATTATACGGCAGATGCGGTAAAAAGAGCATTGCCAACTGCGAAGATGGGCGGAATAAATATCGCGGGTACTGCAAGTGAGGGCGCGCAGCAATGGTTGCATGCTTTTGTAAAGCATTGTTTTTCGGATACGAATTATGTAACAAAAAAAATTGGTTCGCCGCTCGACGTGTTCTTATTTCATGCGAAAGGCTCTCCAAAATTGGTGGACGGTCATATTCGTATGAATATGGGAAGACAGTTGAGTGACATTAATACAGGGTTCAAACTCGCGGCATCCTATCCTCAGTTAAAGAATATCCCAATTATAATTGGTGAGTCTGATCCGGAAGGTTGTGCCGCATGCGGAATGCAAACCAATCCGGAGAATGCCTACCGTAATGGAACAATGTATTCCAGCTATACTGCGGCATCTTTTGCCAGGAAATACGCGTTGGCGGATTCATTTAAGGTAAATTTTCTGGGGGCCGTTACCTGGGCCTTTGAATTCGAAAACCAACCCTGGTTTTTTGGTTTCAGGGATCTTGCTACCAATGGAGTGGATAAACCAGTGCTGAATGTATTCAGGATGTTTGGAATGATGAAAGGAAAAAGAGTAAATGTGAGTGGAAGCCAGATGTATGATTTGAAATGGATGGTGGATTCCAGCGTACGGAAATCGTACACTGATGTGGGAGCAATAGCCGCGAAAGAGAAAAAATCAGCCACTATAATGATCTGGAATTATCATGATGATGATGTGTTATCGGAGGCTGTAAACACAGAGCTAGTTCTTAACGGATTACCGAAAGACTTAATTACATTTACTCACTACCGGATAGATAGCGAACATAGCAACTCTTATGAAGTATGGAAAAAAATGGGTTCCCCTAAGAATCCTACATCTGCACAAATTGCGGAATTGGAAAAAGAGGGACAATTAGAAACTATGGATCCTCAAAGAATGTTGAAAGCTACGAAAGGCAAATTGACAATATCAGTGTTAATGCCACGTCAGGCGGTTTCATTAATAAAATTATCCTGGTGACATTTCTTATAAATACTAACAAATGAAAAAACTGCTATTGATAGTTCTAATCAATTTGTTTTTACATGAAGCAAATGCACAAATAAAATGGCCAACGATAACCCGTCAAACAAAACCGTGGACAAGATGGTGGTGGGAGGGTAGTGCCGTGGATAAATCCAACCTTACCGCGCTGATGAAATTATACCAACAGGCAGGATTGGGGGGCCTGGAAATAACTCCTATCTATGGAGTAAAAGGAACCGAAACAACGTTTATTAATTTTCTTTCACCGCAATGGGTGAATATGCTATCGCATGTATTGAGTGAAGCAAAGAAATTGAATATGGGTATTGATATGGCTACTGGAACCGGCTGGCCTTTTGGTGGACCCTGGGTTACCGAAGCTGATGCCTGTAAATATATGGTATGGAAACAATTTTCATTGGCTGGTGGAGAATCATTGAATGATACTATTCAGTACAGGCAGGAAAGTTTTGTTCGTACAGCAAATGGTATACCATTAAGGGTAAACCAGGTTTTGTTTCCTGTATCGGCCAATAAAAATTTACAGGAGATGGCATTGGACCAGGTGAAATTTGATGTGTTATTGCCTTTGAAGATAGTAATGGCCTATGGGGATGACGGAAAATCCATTGAATTGACGGGACAGGTTATTAAAGGTAAACTCAACTGGACAGCTCCTCCGGGTAAATGGAAATTGATTGCCTTGTTCGAAGGCTTGCATGGAAAGATGGTAGAAAGAGCGGCACCGGGAGGAGAAGGAAATACCATTGATCATTTTAATCAAAAGGCATTAAAAAATTATTTAGCAAAATTTGATAAGGCGTTCGCCGGAAAAGATATTTCTTCTCTGAGAAGTTTTTTTAATGATAGTTATGAAGTAGATGATGCACGCGGACAAAGTAACTGGACCCCAACTTTTTTTCAGGAATTTAAATGGAGAAGAGGATATGATCTGAAGAAAGAATTACCTGCATTAATTGAAGATGATAAGTCCGAAAGACACCAACGTGTATTGTACGATTACCGTCAAACAATTTCCGACTTACTACTGGAAAAATTTACACAACCCTGGCATCAATGGGCAAAAGCTAAAGGGAAGCTGATCCGGAACCAGAGTCATGGTTCGCCGGCCAATATTCTGGATCTCTATTCGGCCATCGATATACCCGAAACAGAAGGAACCAATCTTACCCGGTTTAAATTTGCAACTTCAGCGGCACATGTAATGGGAAAGCCATTGGCCTCCGCGGAAGCGTCTACCTGGCTCAATGAACATTTTCTATCCACGCTCGGCGATGTTAAACAGAATTTGGACAAATATTTCCTGGGCGGCGTGAATCATATCTTTTATCATGGCACTAACTATTCACCACTGAATGATCCCTGGCCGGGTTGGTTGTTTTATGCAGCGGTGCATTTTACTCCTGCTAATCCTTTCTGGAGAGACTTTGATGCATTAAATACATACGCGGCAACTTGCCAGAGTTTTTTACAGGCAGGCAAGCCAGACAATGATGTGTTGTTGTATTTTCCTTTTGCCGATAGAAATAATTTACCTGCAAGAGGAGGGCTTCTTCATCATTACGATGGAATGGAGGGATTCGATAAAACTCCTTTTAATGAATCCGCAGAGGAAATGATTCGCCTGGGTTATAGTTGGGACCTGGTGAGTGATAAGCAGATTCAGCAATTGCAATTTGTAAATGGTAAAATAAAGGCACCGGGTGGCGAATACCAAACGATTGTGCTAAGTGGAGTAAAATATCTTCCCTTATCAACCCTGAAAAAATTAATGGCGCTGGCAAATGCGGGAGCCTCCATTGTATTTTATGAATCAGTGCCTTCAACGGTTCCTGGTTTATCGGATATTGAAAACTCCCAAAAACAATTCGATGGCCTCATCTCTAAATTATTGTTTAATTCAACCTCAGAGCCAGGTGTACAAAATGCGGTACAGGGGAAAGGTATTGTTTGGACAGGGAAAGAATTGAATAACCTGCTCAAAAGAGTTGGAGTAAAATGCGAATCCTTTTTAGCCAAAAAGAAATTATCCTTTATCCGTCGGAAAATAACGAATGGCCAGTATTATTTTATTACAAACGAAAGCAATGATTGGCTGAATGACTGGGTACAATTGGATACAAAAGCGAGTCAGGCAATTTTATTTGATCCTATGTTTGAGCGGAGTGGAATCGCTAAAACAAGAATAGGAGTTAACAATACACTGGAGCTATTCTTACAATTATCTCCCGGTGAATCCTGTGTGCTCCAAACCGGTTCATCAAAATTTACAGGTAACAAATTCCCATATACCGAAGAAATCGGGAAGTTTAGTGAAATAACAGGATTATGGAACGTTCGATTTATATCAGGGGGACCTGTCTTGCCTCAGGAAGGTTCCTATCCCGGCCTCAGATCATGGACCGATTTGCCAATTGAAGGTGGAAAAGAATTTTCGGGTTCCGCGGAATACCGGATTGAATTCAAAAAGCCAGCAGAAACAGCGGAGGCCTGGGAACTTGATCTGGGCAGAGTAAAAGAATCGGCGACCATCTACCTCAATGAAAAAAAGGTGGCGACTTTGTTGGGTCCTGTTTATTCGGTTACCATACCCTCGGAATTATTGAAAGAGAATAATCAGTTGCGTATAATTGTAACAAATGGAATGGCGAACAGGATCATTGATTTAGATAAGAAAGGAATTCCATGGAAGAAGTTTTATAACATAAACATGCCGGCAAGATTGGCGGAGAACAGGGGCAAGGATGGTTTGTTCACTGCAACGCAATGGCAACCGCAGCCCTCGGGTTTATTGGGCCCTGTAAGCATAACGCCCTTATATTATATTAAGTAAAATATATGTTCAATTAAATTAATAAATGAACCGGATTGGAGTAGCATGAAACGATTAAGCAGTTTGTTTGTATTTTTCGTATTGGGCATTTTCCATAATCTTTTTGCTCAATCAAAGCAGGTTCAGTATTTATCTGGCACCGATGCAGCGCATACGGTACAATGGGATTTCTTTTGCACCGCGGGTCGCAACAGTGGTGAATGGAAAAAGATAGCAGTGCCCTCTTGTTGGGAACAACAAGGATTTGGCAACTATAATTATGGCCGCGATTATAAAACCAATGGAAAGAATGCGCGGTTTTATGATGAACAAGGGATTTACAAATACAGTTTTAAATTATCGCCTTCCTGGAAAGGGAAAAAAATAAATATTGTATTCGAGGGTAGCATGACGGATACCGAGGTGAAGATTAATGGAAAGATCGCTGGAGCAATTCACCAGGGAGCCTTCTATCGCTTTAAGTACGATATAACTTCATTACTATACTTTGATCGTTCCAACAGTATTGAAGTAACAGTAAGTAAAATGAGTGCCGACGCTAGTGTGAATAATGCGGAACGCTTAGCCGATTATTGGGTTTTTGGAGGAATTTTCCGTCCGGTATATTTAGAGGCAATGCCTCCACCGTTTATCGATTATGTTGGAATCGATGCAAAAGCGGATGGGAAATTCGCGATGCAGGTTTGGACAAAAGGACTTAACAATAACGCTTTTGTAGTTACTACTCTTACCGATGTGAATAAAAAAATAGTAGGAACCATTAGAACGCCGGTTACAAAAAACGATGAAAATATTGTAGTCAATCTGCAGGCGCATTCAATTAAATCATGGACATCGGAAACGCCGGTTCTGTATAATGCACAAATCATTTTACAGGATGCAGCCGGAAAAAAATTATATGAACTCAATGAGAAATTCGGATTTCGAACCATCGAGATCCGCAAAGGAATGGGAGTTTATATTAATGGAGTACAGGTTAAATTCAAAGGAGTAAACCGGCATTGTTTCTGGCCCGAAACAGCGAGGTCATTGACGAAAGAGCAGGAAATGATGGACGCCATGCTGCTAAAGGAAATGAACATGAACGCGGTTCGATGCAGTCATTACCCTCCCGATAAATATTTCTTACAACTTTGCGATTCGCTGGGTATTTATGTATTGAATGAATTAGCGGGTTGGCAGAAATTCTATTCATCAAAAGCAGGTGAACCATTAGTAAAGGAATTAGTGCTACGGGATTTGAATCATCCTTCCATCATTTTCTGGAATAATGGTAATGAAGGTGGAACCAATAAAGAGTTGGATGATGATTTTGTAAAATGGGATTTTCAGCAACGTCCCGTAATTCATCCACATCATCGGCCGGGTAACCAGTTCAATGGTATTGATTGTAATCATTATGAGGATTATTACAGCACGCAAAAAATATTAAATGATTCATTGATCTATATGCCTACCGAATTCCTGCACGCGCAGGATGATGGAGGTGGAGCGGCTGGGATGGAAGATTTCTGGAACTTGCATTGGAATTCTCAGAAATCGGCCGGTGGTTTTATCTGGGCAATGGTAGATGAAGCCGTAGTTCGAACAGACCTTAACAATGTATTGGATGCAAATGGTCTTAATGCGAATGATGGAATATTGGGCCCTCACCGCGAAAAAGAAGGAAGCTTTTATGCGTTGCGCGAAATATTTTCTCCGATCCGCTTAACTATGTCGCCACAATTGCCTGATAATTTTAATGGACAGATCGAATTGGACAATCGCTTTCATTTCACCAATAGCAATCAATGTACATTCTATTGGGCATTGGTCAATTTCCGGAAACCCTTCGATCGTTTCGATGGTTACCTGGTAAAACAAAAAGGAGTTATAAAGGCACCCGATATTGCACCTACCAAAAAAGGAATTCTTGAGTTGGTATTGCCAAACGATTATAAATCATACGATGCGTTGGTTATTGTTGCAAGGGATCCTTATGGCAAAGAGTTGTATAAGTGGACCAGTGAAATTAAAAGCAAGCAATCCCAGGTAAATGAATTTCTGAATTCTAAGGCCGATTCAACATATAGTAAGGAAACAGACAGCACTTATTCTATCACTGGTGGTGAAGTAACCGTTGTGTTGGACAAACGCACAGGCAAATTGCTTACAACAAGGAATGTCTCCAATGATTATACATTATCTTTTAACAATGGCCCCGTACTGGTTGGCGGTAACTCAACCCTTACGGGCAGAAAAATTTATACAGATGGAAAAGATAAGGTAGTAGAGTTTAGTTATAGCGGTGATCTGAAATTTGCCCGGTGGTCAATAAACTCCAGTGGTTGGACAACCTTCGAATATGAATATGCCATTGAAGGTGATTATCCATTCGCAGGCATCAGCTTCAATTATCCGGAGAATTATGTATTAGGTGCTCGTTGGCTGGGGAAAGGCCCTTCTCGTCAATGGAAGAATCGGTTGGCTGGAACGGCTCTAAATGTATGGCAGAATATTTATAACAATACACATACAGGTTACGCGCCAACTATCTATCCTGAGTTCAAAGGGTATTATGGAGAAATAACCTGGATGGAGTTAAACACGGTTGAAGGAAAATTATATATCGCCAGTAAAGAAAATGGACTATTCGTTCGCTTATTCGATTTTTATGCATTGAGTGCGGCGGTAAAGCCACACCCTGAATTACCAACAGGATCTATTTCTTTTTTGGATTGTATTCCACCGATCGGCAGTAAGCTGGCAACCGGCTTAACTACAAACACGAGCGTATACGGACCGCAAAGCGAATTGAATCATATCCGCGGCAATAAAAAGCGTACCCTCTATTTTTATTTTGGATTACCCAAAACAACGAATAGCAAAGAACAGTATAGTCGACCACTTGTTGATGACGTGTTTTGATCTTTTGGATTGATCATTTAATTTTTAAACATGAAGAAAATAATTTTATTGGTTTTTGTATCCGCATTGATCATATCTGAACTCGCGGCACAAACCAATTATGCGATTAAACTGGCGGAAACCATTATGAATGAATATAAGGATTCGATGGTGGTAAAGAAGTATGCCAGTCATCTCGAACAGGATAAACAAATCCAGCCAGGGCAAAGCGTTGAAGATGCTCAAAAAAACAGACCCGCTGTTTGGAACTATGAAATGGGGGTCGTACTACAAGGGTTTGAAAAATTGGTGGAGGTAGCCGTTGATAGAAAATATTATGAGTATACAAAGAGAATTATTGATCATTTTATTACCAATGAGGGTGAAATTCGCACCTATTCAATGGAAGAATACAATATTGATAATATTCCAACAGGTCGTCAACTTCTCTATCTCTATAAGATTACAAAAGAAGACAAATACAAAAAAGCAGCTACTCTGTTATATCAACAATTGGCATGGCAACCTCGTAATAAAGTCGGTGGCTACTGGCATAAATTAAAATATCCCACCCAAATGTGGCTTGATGGTTTGTATATGGGTCAACCTTTCGCAGCTGAATACGCACTACTATTCAAGGATTCCAAAAAATTTGAAGATATCATCAATCAATTTGTTTGGATGGAAAAATACAGTCGCGATAGTAAAACAGGATTATTATATCATGGTTGGGATGAGAGCCGTTTGCAAAAATGGGCCAACCCGGTAACCGGACGATCACCTGAATTCTGGAGCCGAGCAATGGGTTGGTATATGATGGGGCTGGTAGATGTATTAGATTATATTCCTGCTGATAATAAACGTCGCGCCGAATTAATTGCGATATTAAACAGGTTGTCGGTTGCATTGGTAAAATACCAGGATAAGCAAGAAGGTGTGTGGTGGCAGGTTACCGACAAAGCAGGTAAAGAATTGAACTATCTCGAATCTTCCGGGTCTGCTATGTTTGTTTATGCATTGGCTAAGGCCGTCCGCAAAGGATGGTTGGCTAAAACCTATTTGCCTGCGATTACTAAGGGGTATAATGGCCTGATCAGGAATTTTGTGGAAGTAGATCAGGCAGGCGCGGTACATTATTTGAAAGCAGTGGCCGGCGCAGGACTTGGCGGAGTTCCTTATCGTGATGGTAGCTATGACTATTATGTAAACGAACCAAAACGCGACGATGATTTAAAAGCCATCGGTCCTTTTATACAAGCCTGCATTGAGTATGAACTGTTGATGAAGAAAAAATAAATAGCGGTTGTTGCCAAGCAATAAATGTTATTAGAGGGATAATTATGTTGAAACAATTCTTTCCGTTTTTGTTGATTATTTTTTTGAACCTGGGAGCTGCAGCTCAATCTTCAGGTACCAACAATTTATGGCACGGAATAGAACGTAGCCTTCGTTATCATCCCGAAGGAAATGATATTGTTATTGTAAATGGAGAAAGAAGATTCACCAGGGCATTATATGGAACGAATACAGCCTTTCGGGTGGAAGCAGGCGATCTGCCAGAGTTCGCTATGTATATGCCGGGCATGGGAGGTAACCTGAAGTTTGGAATCATAAATGGAGATAATAGCAAATGGTTGATTAAGGCGGATAAAATAACGGCGAGATACCGGCCTGGCAGTATGTTATATGAAATAGAAGATGCAATGCTGGGAAGGGGAAAGATTTTCCTTTCAGTATTGGCAATGGCTGATGAGGATGGGATGATTATTAAACTGGAAACGAAAAACATTTCAGGTTCTGTAAAATTAGTTTGGGCATTTGGTGGTGCTACGGGTAAAAAATTCAGTCGTGATGGAGATATGGGCCCTGATCCCGAAAGCAGTTTTTATCTCAAGCCGGAATACTGTACTGATAATAATTTCCAGATAACAGCGAATAGTTTTTTGCTTCGTTATGGAACGGGATTATTAACGGAAGCAGATCCTTATGTAAATAAAAATTTTCCGGATACAACCAAACCGCAACGAATAGGAAAGGAATCGCAATTGACGGGTTGGATTCCTCCATCCTCCGATATTCATATCGCAAATGCTCAGCGTCAGGATACACCATTGCAATTGTATCAATCTGAAAAGTCAAACACTCCGCTTGTAACCGGGTCACTCACATTAATCAATTCACCTTTTTATTTTGCTTTTAGAAAACAGCCAACTGAAAAAAATCTTTCTTATGCAATGCTGCCTGCTCAATTCAACCAGGCAGAAATAGCCAGAAAAAAAATAGCAAACCGGATAACTATTAAGACACCCGATTCTTTCCTGAATACATTAGGAGGAGTATTGTCTATTGCTGCTGATGCCGTTTGGGAATCACCCACTTTTTTGCATGGAGCAATTGGATGGCGCATGCGATTAAATGGATGGCGCGGACCTTATGTAGGGGATGTTTTAGGTTGGCACAATCGGGCGAAGACACATTTCAAAGCATATGCATTGTCTCAGGTCACTACTCCATTAAGCGGACCTGTTGTAATGGATACAGCCTTGCACTTAGCGAGGTCATTAGAAAAAATGGGAACCTCAGTATATAGTAGTGGATATATCAGTCGTAACCCCAATGGTGATTTCCGTCCTCATCATTATGATATGAACCTGGTATTTATTGATGCCTTGTTTCGTCATTTTTATTGGACAGGAGATTTGGCATTCGCTAAAGAAATGTGGCCCGTTATTAAACGACACTTGGCCTGGGAAAAGAGAAATTTTGATAGCGATGATGATGGTTTGTACGATGCGTATGCCGCCATCTGGGCAAGCGATGCACTGGAATACAGTGGGGGAAGTGTTACGCATAGTTCCGCCTATAACTATAAAGCAAATAAGGACGCGGCGATAATTGCAAAACTCATTGGAGAAGATCCAAAACCATTCGATGAGGAAGCAACAAAAATACTCCGTGCAATCAACGCCACTTTATGGGTTCCATCCATGGGTTGCTATGCAGAGTTCAAGGATTTATTAGGGAATAAGCTTCTTCATACGAATCCGGCTGTATGGACAATCTACCATGCATTGGATAGCGATGTGGCCGATCCTTTCCAGGCATACCAATCCATTCAATACATTAGTGAAAATATTCCAAAGATCCCTGTTCGGGCAAAAGGTATCGGAGAAGGCTATCATACCATCAGCACCAGTAATTGGATGCCCTACGATTGGAGCATTAATAATGTAGCCACTGCGGAGGTAATGCATACTGCGTTGGCGGCATGGCAGGCCGGACAATCCGAAAAAGCATTTACACTTTTTAAAAGCGAATTGCTTTCAACCATGTACCTGGGTGGCAGCGCGGGTAATATCGGGCAGATTTCTTTTTATGATGCGGCCCGTGGAGAAGCCTATCGCGATTTTGCTGATCCTGTTGCAATGACTGCCAGAAGCCTGGTTGAGGGGTTATTTGGTATTCTTCCTAACGCCCTAAAAAAAGAATTGGTTATTAAACCTGGATTTCCAGCAACCTGGAATAACGCATCTATCCGATTGCCTGATATTTCTATTGGTTTTAAAAGAAAAGGAAAGGAAGATCATTATACCATTATACCTGCATTTGCGAATAAAATGAAATTGAAATTATTGCTTATTGCAAACGGGACAACCATTCAATCTATAACGGTGAATGGAAAAATTAGTGAATGGAAAAATATAAATGAATCAGTGGGCGGCCCACAAATCATAATAGAAGCCGGCATTCAGCAACGCTATGAAATTAAAATTGTATGGCAGGGAAATAAAAAAGAACCTGCAGGGTTGCGTGATTATTATATCAATGATGGCAAATTAAATATAACTTTCCCCGGGGCTCTTATTCAATCTATACAAGATCCTCAAAACAGCTTGCGGTTAATAGAGTTTAAGGATGCGAAGTTGAAAGCGGTTATTAATTCAGGTAAAGGGAGTAAAACCATATTTGTAAAACTAAAACAAAACAAATTCAGTTGGTGGCAACCCATTCACCTGCATATTCGTGATGCAGTGGAAATAACAGCTCCATATCAGCAAATACGGAATAGCCTTCGATTTACAATACGGAATAATACCGACTCATTGATTAAAGGTGAAATCATTGTTAACAAGGGGGCAAAAGCATTTCGACGACCATTGGACGTTAAGGCAAGAAAAGAACACATTCAATTGAATGTTGCCCCGGAACATATCATTGCTGGCAGTAATGAAGTTTATTTTTCATGGGGTGATATGGAAGTAATAGAGCCAGTCATTAACTGGAATGTAGATCAGCTGACGAAGAACGCGCAGGCTATGGATATAAGTCATTCTTTTAATGATAAGGTGACTTCAATTTTCAGGAATCAATATCTCTCGCCTCGTCCAACAGGGCCTACCTTGCAATTGCCCACACAAGGAATAGGCGATTGGACGCACCCATTGAAAACAGCCGATATCAACGATAGCGGATTGAGAAAACGAGCAGTTGACAACCGGATCGTATTACCACAGGGCATTCCTTTTTTTACACCGGCCGATCCAACACAGAAGAATATCTTGTTTGTTTCCCAATGGGATAATTACTCAAAGGAAGCAATTGTACCATTGACTGGCAGCGCTTCTCATATCTATTTGTTGATGGCGGGTTCTACCAATCCCATGCAAAGCAGGATGGTGAATGGTCGGGTAATTATATCTTATATGGATAATAGCGCCGATACGCTGGAATTAAAAAATCCGGAAAACTGGTGGCCCATTGAACAGGATTATATGCACGATGGTTTTGCTTTTAACCTCGATGCCCCCCGGCCCGTTCGCGTACATTTAAAGTCGGGTAAAATTGTTTCGGAATATGATGAGAGCATTGTGGCATATAATGGAAAAATGATTGAAGGCGGAGCCGCTACGGTACTGGACCTGCCGCTCCATTCCGACAAACAACTAAAAGAATTTAAACTTCAGGCGGTTACGAATGATGTTGTGATCGGGCTTATGGCAATAACATTAATCCGGTAAATTTGGTAGCGCTCTTACTTTAATGGTTTCTCACAAAGACACAAAGAACACAAAGAGGAGTTAAACATTCAACAAAACTTTGTGTCCTCTGTGTCTTTGTGGGAAAACTCTTTTAAACTATGTTATGATGAAAAATATTTTAGCTTTTGGTTTGATGTTAATTCTTGCGCAACACAGCCGCGCACAATCGCCCGATGTGATATACCTCTTTTCATATTTTAAAAATAACGGGCAGGATGGCTTACATCTGGCTTATAGTTACGATGGACTTTCCTGGAAAGCATTAAAAGGAGATAGTTCATTTCTGACTCCCACCGTTTCAAAAGATAAATTGATGCGTGACCCATGTATCATTCGCGGTGCAGACGGAAAATTTCATATGGTATGGACCGTAAGCTGGAATGATAAGGGAATCGGGTATGCGTCTTCCCGTAACCTGGTAAATTGGAGCGAGCAACAATTCATTCCTGTTATGAGTCACGAAGATTCGGCTCGTAACTGCTGGGCGCCGGAAATAATTTATGATGAGAAGCACAAAGAGTATATGATTTATTGGGCCACTACCATTGCAGGACGATTTAAAGAGGGAGCATCAACCGGTGATGATAAATACAATCACCGAATCTATTATACAACTACCCGCGATTTTAAATCGTTCAGTAAAACTAAACTTTTGTATGATAAAGGGTTTAATGTAATTGATGCGACCATATTAAAAAAGGGGAAGCAGTATATCATGTTTTTGAAGGATGAAACCCGTAACCCGCCTCAGAAAAATATCCGTATTGCGTCGAGTAAGAATCTGACTGGCGGTTATAGCGCTCCGTCTTTACCAATTACCGGGAAATATTGGGCGGAAGGACCTACTGTTCTGCAAACAGCCAAAACATGGATCGTTTATTTTGATAAGTATACCGAACATAAATACGGAGCGTTGGAATCGACCGACCTTGTAAACTGGACCGATATTTCGGATAAATTGACTATGCCCCCTGGAATCCGCCATGGGACTGTGTTTTCAATAACGAAAGCGGAATTCAATGTTCTTTCTAAACGCTAAGCTTCAGGATAGAGCAGGATAGAAAGAAGGAGCAGTTATTCTACATTGCGGATGCATCTCAATTATATTACATGCTGCCATTTCAGATTTGGTGATCCGTTCTTCTTTCTAATTAATAACAGTACGAACTAATAAATTGAATATGATCAAACGATTTGCTTGCCTGGTGTTGTTGTTTTCTATTTATTGTGACACAATTGCTCAATCTCCCAAATTAGATTGGGTGACTAAAGTAGGCGCTAAACCTTTTCACTCTTCCGGTCGATTATATTGCGTGAACGATTATGGAATCATCAGTGATACTACAACCAATAATAGTCCTGCTATTCAAAAAGCGATCGATGATTGCGCCTCGAAAGGTGGCGGTATTGTATACTTCAAACCTGGTGTATATGTCAGCGGTTCCATCTTTATAAAATCAAATGTGCAGTTGAGGATTGATAAAGCTGTTTTGATATTGGGCTCAACGAATTTTGCGCACTATCCGGATATTGACACCCGTATTGCCGGTATCGAAATGAAATGGCCGGCTGCATTAATTAATCTTATTAATGTGAAGAACGCGGCTGTTACCGGTGAGGGTACGGTAAATGCAAGAGGTAAATTTTGCTGGGATAAATACTGGACCACCCGCAAAGAATATGACGCAAAGGGCTTGCGATGGATCGTGGATTATGACGTAAAAAGAATAAGAACCGTATTGGTTCAAAATTCTTCCGATGTTACGGTAAAAGGCATTACCTATAAAAATGCAGGTTTCTGGACGATTCAGTTACTCTATTCTCATCATATAACAGTTAATGGAGTTATTATTAAGAATAATGAAGATGGAAGTGGCCCCAGTACAGATGGGGTAGATGTGGATTCCTCGTCCTGGGTATTGATTGAAAACTGCGATATTGATTGCAACGACGATAATTTTTGTTTGAAGGCGGGCCGCGATTGGGATGGTCTTCGTGTAAACAGACCAACAGAATATGTAGTGATCAGAAAATCTATCGCTAGACGAGGAGCGGGCCTGGTTACATTGGGTAGTGAAACATCCGGAGGTATCAGGCATATTCTTGCAACAGATCTGACTGCTAAACATACTGATAATGGCTTGCGAATAAAATCGGCGCTTACAAGAGGAGGCGTAATAGAGGATATTTATTTTCAAAATTCCGTGTTGGATTCCATTAATAATGTTTTCCAGTTTAACCTGAATTGGTATCCGGCCTATAGCTATTCTGAGTTACCGAAAGGATACGTATATGATTCCATTCCTCCTCATTGGAAAGCGATGTTGCAAAAAGTAACACCCGCCGAAAGAGGAATTCCCGCTGCGAGGAATTTCTATATAAGTAATATTCATGCAGCAAATGCAAAAAACGCATTTGTGGCCGCCGGACTGGATAAGTCGATCTTAACTAATTTTAATTTTACCAACTGTATCATCCAGGCTGAAGTGTTGGGTACCATGGAATGGACCAGTAGATGGAATTTTAAAAACGTAGAAATTAAAATCAAACAAAAACCTGTTCAACCAGCACCTAAAACTTCTGGCAAAGAGACAGAGGAACGATTAAAAGGTTGATTTTTAGAATTACTTAACTTATTTCCGTTTATGATGCCCCGGCTAATTAAGGAAGCAAAGCGATTCATGAAAAAGAGCAAGACCCTGCTATTGCTCTTTACTATGTTTCTGTCGACCAGTGCATTCATAATTCTGAAAAAAGAAAAACCTGTTTTATATATTATTGGAGACTCCACCGTAAAAAATGGTGATGGTAGTGGACGCAATGGTCAGTGGGGATGGGGAACATTACTCGATGCTTATTTTGATACAACAAAAATCTCTGTGCGTAATCATGCTATTGGTGGACGCAGCAGCCGGACCTTTATCACGGAAGAACGCTGGGGTAGAATACTTAAAGAATTGAAGAAGGGTGATTATGTGCTTATTCAGTTTGGTCACAATGATGGAGGTCCATTGGATGATACAGCGAGAGCTCGTGGTACGATTAAAGGAATTGGTACCGATAGTGTAGAAATTTATAACCCGATCCGTAAAATGAAGGAAATGGTGCATACCTATGGTTGGTATATGCGGATTTATGTGAAGGATGCGAAGTTGCGTGGCGCTATCCCTATTATATGTTCACCAGTTCCGAGAAATAATAAAAAGGATGGCAAAATACCTGTAGATAATTACGCATCCTGGAGTCAACAAATTGCCGTGGAAACCAATACTCCATTTATACCACTCAACCAGCTGATCGCAGATGAATATAATAAGATGGATAGCACAAAACTCAACAGTCTCTTTTATGGGGATCATACTCATACGAGTAAAGCTGGCGCAGTTGTCAACGTCGAAAAAGTGGTTAAGGGAATTATGGATCTCAATAAGGTTAAGTTGAAAAAGTATTTGTTATAAACATTATAAACGAACGCATTGTTTAAAGTCTCCACCATATTTGTTTTACTGCTTACATCCATCTCCACGTTCTCGCAACCTATCAACCGTGAAGCAGTTGTCAGGCGGCATACAGTAAACATTTCTAAATTTGATTCCCTTGCATCTTTGTCGTTGGGCAACGGAAAGTTTGCCTTCACTGCTGATATAACCGGTTTGCAAAGTTTTCCGGAAGCCTATGCAAAAGGGGTTCCATTGGGAACACAGAGTGAATGGGGCTGGCATAGTTTTATGGATACTGCTGGTTACCAGTTTGGGGAAACTTTAAAAAAATACTTGTTTAATGGTAAGGAGGTAAGTTATTCAGTTCAATTAAAAGAACCGGACCGAAATAAAAATGCGGTAAACTGGTTTCGTCAAAATCCGCATCGTCTTCAATTAGGAAATATCGGTTTTGAGATTATAAAGAAAGACGGAACAAAGGCGGAGTTGGAGGATATAAAAGCGGTACATCAATCATTGGATATGTTTACAGGTCGTTTACATTCAAGATTTGAAGTAGAGGGAATTGGGGTAGAAGTGCTTACTTATTGTCACCAACAACAAGATCTTATTTCCGTAAAAGTAAAATCTGAATTAGTAAAACAAGGTCGGTTGTTAATTACCATCCGTTTTCCATATCCTACAGGAGAGTGGAAAGATGTTGGAATAAATACACAAAACCCGGAGCGACATCAATCAGCCATAGTCAACAGTAGTTTCAATAGGGCAATATTGAATCATAAACTTGATACGAGTAATTATTATGTGGATGTAGCCTGGTCCCCGGGAACCACCATAGCTGAAAGAAAAAAACATGAGTTTCTAATAAAAGCTGATAACAGTAAAACTGATATCTATTGCAGCTTCCGGTTCAGAAATCAGAAATCAACTACACCGCCGGCTTCTTTTGAACAAACAAAAATGAATAGTGAGCTTGAATGGAAAAAATTCTGGTACTCGGGAGGGGCAATCGATTTTGCGGGGAGTACTGATAGCCGTGCAAATGAATTAGAGCGACGTATTGTTCTTTCGCAATACCTCACAAAAATTCAATGCGCTGGTAATTTTCCTCCGCAAGAAACCGGGCTCACCTATAACAGTTGGTTTGGAAAACCGCATTTGGAAATGCATTGGTGGCATGCCTTGCATTTTGGGTTGTGGGGTAGAAAGGAGATTCTTGAAAAACAAATGAATTGGTACGGCAACGTAGCGGAGAATGCGTTTATCATTGCCAAACGCCAAGGATATGTTGGACTCCGTTGGCAGAAAATGACCGATCACGCGGGTAATGAAAGTCCCTCCTCTGTTGGTGCTTTCCTTATCTGGCAACAGCCACATTATATCAGTTTTGCTGAGTTGATTTATAAAAAGACAAATAGTAAAGAGACGCTTACAAAATACAAGGACCTGGTTTTTGCTACCGCCGATTTTATGGCTTCCTATTCATTTTATGATACTAACATGAAAAAATATATTTTAGGAAAGGGTGTTATTGCTGCACAAGAACGGTTCAAGGCGGAAGAAACTTTTAATCCGGCTTATGAAATAGTTTATTGGTATTGGGCATTAACCACCGCGCAACAATGGAGAAAGCGATTGGGCATGAAGCCAGATACTCAATGGGAGGATGTTATTCAAAAACTTTCTCCGTTAGTAGTACAGGATAATAAATATTTATTCGCTGAAAGCGCAACGGATTCTTATACCAACCCTGAATATAAAACCGATCATCCATCCGTATTTGGCGCACTGGGTATGTTACCCAAAACAAAATGGGTGAATGCATCCGTAATGAAAAACACCTTTGATTGGATTTGGGACAACTGGAGCTGGAAAGATACCTGGGGTTGGGATTTTCCATTGACCGCCATGACAGCCGCGCGATTGGGAATGCCCGAAAAAGCAATCGATGCTTTACTGATGCCCGTTCAAACCAATACCTATTTACCGAACGGGCATAATTTCCAGGATGATCGTCTTACGATTTATTTACCTGGCAATGGCGGCTTACTCACCGCCATCGCAATGATGTGCGCCGGCTGGGAAGGCAACACAATCATTAATCCGGGAATACCCAAAGACGGGAAATGGAAAGTGAAGTGGGAAGGGTTTCAGAAGATGTATTAATTATTAATAAGCTCTTTAATCCCTTATGGTCGAAATTAAAAAGTTTATGTAAGAACACTTTGCTGTAACACCATAGGGTCCCTCGTACCTCGGGACGACAGGTGTAACAGCAAAAGTAAATTCACCATAAAACATTTTTGAAATTACTTAGGTTTTTTGACCTGTCGTCCCGAGGTACGAGGGACCTTATGGAGCATCACCAAAAGAATCTTACAAATCTATTGGACATGTCTGACAACAAAAGTAAACTCACCATAAAGATATTTTGAAATTACTTAGGTTTTTTGACCTGTCGTCCCGAGGTACAGCTTGTCCGCCGTGGCGGAAGGGACCTTATGGACTAACACCAATATACTTTCACAAATCTATTTGGATCAAAAAATATAAAACAAGTTCACATGAAGAAAATAGAAAGTTTTTTATTGTTGACGATTATCGCAATAACATTTGTTGCATCCACTGGTTGCAAGTCAACAAAAAACATGCAACAAACCCCTGCCAAAGAAGATATCGTCCAAGTCATGCGTGTCACCAACCAATACTTCATGGACAAATGGCCCGATGCCGGTAAATCTATTTTTACAAATATCGAGCGCCCCAGCAATATCTGGACAAGAGCCGTTTATTACGAAGGATTAATGGCACTGTATGCGGTTGATAAAAACAAAGCCTATTATGATTATGCCATGCAATGGGGTACAAAACACAATTGGGGTTTAAGAGGAGGAATTAATACAAGAAACGCCGATAACCAATGTTGCGGACAAACATATATTGATCTATATATATTAGATAACAAACAAAACCCGGAAAGAGTAAAAGATATAAAAGCATCCATCGATTTAATGAAGACTAGTCCCAAAATTGATGACTGGAACTGGATTGATGCCTTACAAATGGCAATGCCGGTATTTGTAAAACTTGGTAATCTTTATAATGATACCAGTTATTTCAACCGGATGTACGAAATGTACGCGTTTACAAAGAATAAACACGGGGGTAATGGTTTGTACAATGCGACAGATAGGTTATGGTGGCGGGATAAGGATTTTGTTCCGCCTTATAAAGAACCGAATGGCGAAGATTGTTATTGGAGTCGGGGTAATGGATGGGTGGTGGCCGCATTGGCTAAAACACTCGAAGCATTGCCCAAAACAGATCCGCATTACGATGAATACCTCACTGATTTTAAAAACATGATCGCTGCTTTATTGCCTCTTCAGCGAAAAGATGGATACTGGAACGTAAGTCTGCACGACGAGAATCATTTTGGTGGTAAAGAAGTTTCAGGAACCTCCCTGTTTATTTATGGCATGTCGTGGGGAATTAATAATAATATTCTTGATAAGCAAACCTATTTGCCTACTATCCTCCGGGCCTGGAACGCGATGGTGAAAGAATGCGTTCATCCCAATGGAAAATTAGGATTTGTGCAAGGAACAGGTAAGGAACCTAAAGATGGACAACCTGTATCTTTTGATAATACGCCCGATTTCGAAGATTATGGATTGGGTTGTTTTTTATTGGCAGGAACTGAATTGTATAAGATGAAATGAGTGAATAGTCAATGGTCAATAGTGAATGGTGAATGGTGAATTGCGAACTGCGAACAGCGAGAAGCGAACAGCGCTACTTCGTAGTCTCTCTAATAAACAATTCCGTCTCCAACACTCGTGTTTCAAAATCAGTAACGGGTCTTTTACTTTCAATGATTTGGAATAACAATTCAGTAGCAACCTGTCCCATTTCAAAAGCAGGCTGACGTATGGCAGATAAAGAAGGATTAAACAGATCGGCCAGGTTGGTATTGGTAAATCCGATTAACGCGATATCCTCCGGAATTTTTTTACCCATTTTCTTTAACGCGGTCATGCAACTGGTAGTTAAACGATCACCCGGAGTGAGTAATGCATCCGGTTTATTTTTTCCCTTCATCACTTTCAATAACGCTTCTTCTACTTCATCATAGATCATTCCGTTGTGATGACAGTATTGCACCAGTTTTTCATCGTGCGGGATATTATTCGCTTCCAGGGCTTCTTTATATCCTCTTAACCGTTCCATTGTAATCGATAAAGAAGGGGAACCGGTTATGTGCGCAATCTTTTTAAATCCATTATTGATCAGGTGAGTGGTGGCATCATACGCACCCTTATAATTATTCACCACTACTTTATGGGTTTCAATTTCATTGGTGATGCGATCAAAGAAAACAATAGGTAATCCTTTCTCATGCAATTCTATAAAATGGGAGAGATCCGTTGTTTCACTGGCCAGCGATACAAGCAATCCATCCACGGAGCGCGAAGCAAGGTGTTGAACGGTTACCATCTCCCGTTCAAAAGACTCATGACTTTGAGAAATGATAACATGATAACCCCTGTTATAGGCGATGGATTCAATGCCGTTAATCGCCTGCGAAAAGAAGTTATTCGCTATTTCACAAACGATCACTCCGATAGAACGGCTTCTTCTTTCCTTTAAACTTAAGGCGATGGGATTGGGGCGGTAATTGATCTTTTCGGCATATTCAAGTACCAGTTTTTTAGTCTCTGAACTTATTTCATAACTACCGCGCAATGCTCTCGACACGGTGGAAGTGGAGAGACCCAATGCTTTTGCAATATCTTTTATGGTTACAGTTTCAAATTTCAAGGTATCGTCAGAGGGGGTTGAGTGTTTAAAATTAATGAATTTTGGACCATCTCTCTTAATAGTATCTATTAGGCAATTTCCCACAACTTGTCCCGCCAAATGCGGGAAAGACACTAAGCCACAAAAGGCTTTCTTAGTGAACTTTGTGTCTCTGTGGGATAAAAAAGTTCAAACTGAGGCACTGCTATCTGCCAGGGTAAAATCAACATTAATGAATTTTGAATTGTCTCCCTTAATAGTATCTATTAGGTAGTGTATTAGGTTCCCACAAAGACACTAAGCCACAAAAGGCTTTCTTAGTGAACTTTGTGTCTCTGTGGGATAAAAAAGTTCAAACCGAGGCACTACTATTATGCTAGGGTAAAATCAACGCAATCTGTCATCGTTGCCGGGAACGTTTGCGTAAATAAACTCAATTCCATATGCCCGGATACAGATTATAAAGACGTAGTTTTCATATGGATTGCTACTACCGATTTGCTATTTAGCCCAAATCAGCGATTGGTTTAAACTTAAAAAATTGCCATTATGAAGCGAATCTTGCTCTTGCTTGCAAGTTTTATTATCTACGTTGGTTTCTGTCATGCTCAATCCCGCCAAATCAAAGGAATTGTTTCGGATGAATCCGGAGCACCACTTTCAGGGGTTAACGTTCTTGTAAAAGGAACCCGCACAGGAACCCAAACGGCCACTGATGGTCGGTTCACATTAACAGTAACCTTTACCGGACCAGTAAACCTGGTTTTTTCTTCCACCAGCTTCAAGTCTGTAACGATTGCTACGGATGGTACTACTGAAGTTAGTGTAAAGATGGAAAAAGATGTTTCCAGTCTCGAAGATGTAGTAGTGGTTGGTTATTCTTCTATCCGAAGAAGGGAACTTACCGGTTCGGTATCTTCTCTTAGTTCAAAACAAATTAAAGATGTTCCGTTGGCTAATGCTGCGGAAGCTTTGCAGGGTCGAATGGCCGGAGTAACTGCTACCAGTTCAGAAGGTGGACCCGGTGCCGAAATTATCATCCGTGTTCGGGGTGGCGGTTCCATCACACAGGACAACTCACCATTATATATCGTAGATGGAATTCAGGTTGAAAACGCACTGAATGTAATTGCACCGCAGGATATCGCGTCGATTGATGTGTTGAAAGACGCGTCAACCACTGCAATCTATGGCGCAAGAGCAGCCAATGGAGTAGTAATCATCACTACTAAAACAGGAAAAGCCGGTAAAACCCAGGTCAATTACAGTGGCCAATTTGGTTTTCGTCAGCTACCCCAAACAATGGACGTATTGAGTCCGTATGATTTTGTGAACTGGCAATATGAACGCAGCCGGGGTAGTGTTGCCGATAGCACCAGCTTCGCTCAAACATATGGAACTACCTGGGATACACTCAGTGTTTATAAAAATACGCCTCCGGTCAATTGGCAGGAAGAAGTATTTGGCCGCAATGCAAAATACCAGAATCACAACGTATCAGTAAATGGAGGCAACCAGAATACTACATTTAATTTGAGTGTTACGGCTAATCGGGAAGAAGGATTGCAAATCGAGTCGGGATTTGATCGCAACATTGTAAATTTCAAAATTGATCATAAGGCAACCGACAAACTTAGAATTGGTTTTACGGCCCGTTATCTTGATCAAACCATTAAAGGTGCAGGGACCACCAATAGCGGTACCCGAGCTACCAATCGTCTTCGCCATACAATCAACTATCGCCCTTTTGAATTGGCTACTCCTAATGGTGGTATTGATGATTTTGATGAAGCCTATTTCCTCGCCTCTAGTGGAGCTACCAACCCGGTTTTACTTACCCAGGCAGAATATCGCCGGCAATATACCAAAGCAACTTACCTGAGTGGTTTTGTGAGTTATAACATCCTTAAAAATTTGGTATTCCGTTCCACCTTTGGATATGATAATGCAAATGTTCGCACCAATCTCTTTTATAGTAAAATCACTTCCACAGCACGTAACTCGGCTTCATTGCCTGTTGCTTCTATCGGAACGCAGATAAATCAAACAATCAGCAACTCAAATACCTTACAATACTCTCTTACTAACCTTAAAGATAAACACGATCTCACCTTGCTTGCTGGGGAGGAAATTGTGGAAGTTCAATCACAGCAGAGTGCCGTTGAAACCCGTTTTTTTCCAGCTGATATCAGCCCGGAAAAAGCACTGGCCAATATGGGACTAGGCTCGGCGCCTTCCGGGTCCTCACAACCATTACCCAGCACATTTGTTCAACCGCCCAGTCGAATACTATCATTCTTTGGTCGTGCCAATTATTCTTACGATGATAAATATCTTGCTACATTCAACATAAGAGCCGACCGATCTTCTAAATTCAGTTCAGAAAACGGAACCCTGGTATTTCCTTCTGGTTCGGTGGCCTGGCGTTTCTCACGAGAAGGTTTTATGGATAATGTCACCTGGATCAGTGATGCTAAACTCCGTTATGGATTTGGAGCAGTGGGAAATAATCGTATCGATAACTTACTATACCTGCAATTGTATGGCGTTACCGGACAATATGCGTTTAACCATTCTATTCTTCCGGGTTTTGCTCCTTCAGCTCTCTCCAATCCGGATCTGCGCTGGGAGAAAAACACCACCAGTAACTTTGGATTGGATCTTTCAATGTTCAATAACCGGGTGCAATTCACTATGGATGTTTATAAAAATAGCGCGAAAGATCTTTTGTTGGCTGTGCAGATACCTCCTACAACCGGATATACTACACAGTTGCAGAACATCGGATCTACATCCAACAGGGGTATTGAACTCCAGTTGAACGCATTGGCGGTACAGAAAAAATCGTTTAGCTGGACATCCAATTTCAATATCTCCTTTAATAAAAACAAAGTAGAAAGCCTGGGAGGTGTTAGCCAAATGACCCGTAACTCAGGTTGGCAGGGAAGTGATGGGGTAGATGATTATCTCGTTAAAGTGGGTGAGCCAGCTGGTTTAATGTATGGATTTGTTACAGAGGGAATGTATAGTATCGATGATTTCACGTATAACCCCACTGCACAGACTTATACTATTAAAGCTGGTATCCCTGTAAACGGTGTTTATGGAACACCGCAGCCAGGCATGTTGAAATGGAAAGATTTAAATGGAGATGGTGTGATTACTGCCGATGGTGATCGCCAGGTGGTAGGTAACGCCAATCCTGATTTCACGGGTGGATGGTTCAATGAGTTTCGTTATGGAAATTTTGATATGAGTGTTTTCATAAACTTCGTGGTAGGAAATGATGTATACAATGCAAATAAAATAGAATGGACCGACGGAGCATTTCCCAACCTGAATACTTTGAATATCATGAAGGACCGCTTCACTAATATCAATGCAGCGGGACAACGTGTAACGGACCCTATTGAACTGGGTAAATTAAATGCAAATGCAAAAATCTGGACGCCCGTACGGGTACAACGCTGGTGGTTGCATTCATGGGCCGTTGAAGATGGATCCTATCTGCGTTTCAATAACCTGACATTGGGATATACACTTCCGAAAAGTTTATTAGACAAACTAAGGTTAACAACTTTCCGGATTTATGGTACGGTGAATAACCTGGCAACGATTACCAACTATTCCGGTTACGATCCGGATGTTACAGCCCGTCGTAGTGATCCGTTAACACCAGGCGTTGATTTCGCAGCATATCCCAAGGCACAAACATGGGCAATGGGTATAAACGTTACTTTCTAAACAAACTTAAACGAATCGCTATATGAACAATAAATTTTATCAATCAATTGCCGGTACAATAATGGGAATGACATTATTGATTACTGCTGGTTGTAAAAAATATACTGAAGTGGATCCTGTATCACAATACAGTATTCCGCAAGCATTCTCCGATGTTTCAAATGCTACCACAGCATTAATCGGTGTATACGATGAATTACAGGGTGATGCGGGTTATGGTATCCGGATCAGCATGTATTATCCTTACGATTCCGATGAAGGTATTGTAAGTGGAAATATTGATAATGGACGAAGAGGGGTAGGGCGTTATCAGTTGTTGTTGACCAATACAGAAGTATCCAATCCGTTCCGCCAATTATACAGGGGATTGGAAAAAGCAAATATTTGTATCGAGCAGATTCCACTGATGGATCAATATAATAACGGCACCGACACGGAGAAAAAAGAATTGCGTCGCTTATACGGGGAAGCGCTTGTATTAAGAGCACAGTATCTTTTTGAATTGATGAGAAATTGGGGAGATGTGCCCGCGCCATTGATCCCGGCTTACAAACAAACAGATCTCTTTATTCCTATAACCAATCGTGATTCAACGTATTCTACTTTAATTGCGGACTTAGCAATGGCTAAGGATCTTTTACCATGGAGAACAGAAGTACCAAGGAACGAACGTATCACTAAAGGGGTTGCTAAAGCCCTTCGCGCCAAACTTGCTTTGTTCCGTGGTGGTTATTCTTTAAGAGCTAATGGACAAATGGAACGCAGAGCAGACTTTCTTACTTATTATCA
Organism: Chitinophagaceae bacterium; assembly: GCA_965279015.1. Classification (GTDB taxonomy): domain Bacteria; phylum Bacteroidota; class Bacteroidia; order Chitinophagales; family Chitinophagaceae; genus Endoryza. Next base: position 4,050,495 of record OZ257130.1, on the reverse strand, counting down.
GATTGCAAAATTGGAATGCGAGGAATTAATGGCTCGCAGAGATCAACATACATTAAATCCTACATACGAGGACATCTGGAGAAAAGTGACCTCATTTATCTACGATCCGCAGGGAGAAATCATTTTTGAAGTGGGTGCTGGTGGTGGTAATGGAAATAGTGATAGCCGTATGGGAAATTACGACGGACCAAACCTGAACAATGCTTCGCGTTATGGTGCTGGCGGCGGAGGAATTATAATGTTGCCTAACTATTTTTATGCTTTTGATTCCGTAGATACACGTCGCGATATAACGGTTACGCATTATGCCGTAAATTCCGGTAACAATATTAAAAGTCAGCGCCGCTTAGGTGAGCTCAATACAGGCAAATACCGCCGCGATTGGAGAGTGCCATTATTACCTGGCACAGTTTTAAACGTCGGCTACAACTGGGCGATGATCCGTTTCTCCGATGTTTTATTAATGTATGCTGAAGCTGTTAACGAAATTAATGGATCACCAACTCCCGAAGCGAAATCCGCTTTTGAGGAAGTACGTAGAAGAGCATATAAAGGAAATACGGGATTAATTGGAGTTACTCCTTCTTCGAAAGACAGTTTCTTTACCGCTATTGTTAATGAGCGTTACCTTGAATTTGGTCATGAAGGTATTCGCAAATACGATTTGATACGTTGGAATTTATTATCTACGAAAATTGCTGAAGCAAGAGCTAAAATTCAGGAGATACGGGATCGTACCGGTGCTTCTGCAAACGTGCCCCAGTATATTTATATGAGGAATAATGGAGAGGAGATTCAATATTACAATGGTGTTGGAGCGCCTGCAAATTCGCAACCATTCTGGCGACCCACACAGGTACCTTCCCCAACTACAGGTTGGACAAGAATTGATTGGGCACAACACCTTACCGCTGCCAGCTCGATCGATGGAAAACCGTTGTGGCAAGGATTTGCATCGTTCTTCGTACCGGGTAAAAGCGAATTGTTTCCTTATGATCAGGCAACCATTGCTTCTTATCAGGGTAAGCTAAAACAAAACCCAGGATATTAGTTTTGATTAAGGGTAATATGAGCATGGGCCGCTCTTGAGGGCGGCCCTCTTTTTGAAATGTAAAATGTAAAATTTAGAATGTAAAATGTAAAAGTGGCGACTGTTCATTGAATAAGCATCTTACCGAAATGAACTGTTTCCTCGCCATTGTCAATAAACGATTAACTTGAAACTGAACTTGTATGCGGAAGCCATATTTACATTTTACATTTTACATTCTATATTTTACATTTATTTCATGTTCTACACCAAAGTCAATTAACGCCCAACAGTCATCAACTCCCATAGCTTTCCCCGGCGCCGAAGGCTTCGGAAAATATACCACCGGTGGAAGGGGAGGAAAGATTTTCATCGTTTCAAACCTGAAGGATAACGGTCCGGGTAGTTTTCGCGAAGCAGTAGAATCAAGTGGGAAACGAATCGTTGTGTTTTCAGTATCGGGTACTATTCATCTCGAAAAAAAGCTCAGCATAAAAGGAGATATCACTATTGCCGGTCAAACGGCACCGGGTGATGGTATATGTCTCGCCGATCAACCAGTAGGTTTGGGTGGAGATAATATCATTGTACGTTACCTGCGCTTCCGGATGGGAGATAAATTTCAACGACAGATGGGAATGGTAGATGGAAGCGGTGGGGATGATGCCTTTGGTGGAACAAGAAGAAAACATATCATCATAGATCATTGCAGTGTGAGCTGGAGTACTGATGAAGTTTTCAGTGTGTATGCAGGTGATAGTACCACACTTCAATGGAACATTATTTCGGAACCTTTGAATTATTCCTATCATTTCGAAACAGGGGATAAGGATTGGGAACACCATGGTTATGGTGGCATCTGGGGCGGGCAACATTTATCTGCCCATCATAATTTATTCGCGCATTGCGTAAGTCGGAACCCACGCTTTAATGGAGCCCGACTGGGAGCAACACAGGAATTGGTTGATTACCGGAACAATGTTATTTATAATTGGGGTGGTAATAATGTGTATGGTGGCGAAGGAGGAATGTATAATCTGGTAAATAATTATTACAGGTATGGCCCATCCACCAATAAAAACACCCGCTTCCGTATTGTAAATCCAACCCGCCAGGAAAAACCGCCCATCGGTTTTGGAAAATTTTTCGTGGAAGGAAATTATGTGGATGAAGCGCTGGAAGTAACGAAGAATAACTGGTTGGGTATTGATATGGGAAATGGAGGTACGGAACAGGAGAAAAAAGAAGCAGTGGTGGCACAGGCATTTCCATCAGAATCAATACCGGTACAAACAGCAACAGATGCTTATCAATCAGTATTGCAACAGGTGGGCGCCAGTTTACCTGCAAGAGATACCATGGATGTCCGTATTATAATGAATGTAAAAAACAGGACTGGTGGAATTATAGATGTTCAGGGAGGATTTCCGCATGGTACAGAATTTGAAAAGACAATTAATGCCTGGCCTACGCTGAAGTCTTTACCTGCACCAATGGATAGTGATAAGGATGGTATACCGGATAGCTGGGAAATAAAGAATAAATTAAATCCAAACGATGGAGCTGATGCAACCAAAGTTTCTCTGCATTCATTCTATAGTAATATTGAAGTATATATTAACAGTTTAACGCAATCGAAATAAGCGGTAGTGTTAGTTTCCCACAAAGACACTAAGCCACAAAAGGTTTTCTTAGTGAACTTTGTGCCTTTGTGGGACAAAAATTTAAAACTTAGACACTACTAAATATGCATATTATGAAAAAGTTGATCTATGCCGGTTGTTTGTTGTTGTTTTCATTTTCGGTTTTTCCGGAAAAGAAAAAGATCCGTGTTTTCATGGCAGGTGATTCTACGATGTCGATCAAAGATCCGAAAGCATATCCGGAAACCGGATGGGGAATGCCCTTTGTACAGTTCTGGGATTCTTCAGTAACTATAGTGAATCTTGCAAAGAACGGAAGAAGTACAAAAACTTTTATAAGCGAAGGATTGTGGAAGACCATTACCGATCAGGCCACTGAAGGCGACTATGTATTCATTCAATTTGGACATAACGATGAAGCGAAGGATAAAGTAGAACGATATACTACTCCTGATGAATACAAAGCTAACCTCGTAAAGTTCATTTCCGAAACCAGGGGTAAGAAAGCCAATCCGATTTTGCTGACGCCGGTAACAAGGCGAAGATTTGATTCCACGGGTAAAATCATGGAGACGCATGAAATTTATTCGGCGCTTGTGCGGGAAGTAGCCATTGCACAAAAAGTTCCATTGATTGATATGGATAAAAAAACCCAGGAATTATTACAGCAGTTTGGGAAAGAGAATTCCAAATGGTTGTTCCTGCAATTAAACGCAGGCGAACATCCTAATTACCCGGACGGGAGAAATGATAATACGCATTTTAATGAATTAGGTGCGAGATTAGTGGCGCAATTGGTGTTGAAGGAAATTAGGGAGATGAAGTTGGAGTTGGTGGAGCATATTATTGGGGTGCCGGTTAAAAAGTAAATCAAGTTTGTAGTTTGTAGTTTGTGGTTTGTAGTTTATCGTTTTGGCGTAGAGCATGATTAATAGGAAGCGGGTTTTGGTTTTATTTTTTCTTCTTGTGTATTTTTTCTTTGGTTCTTGGCATCTTGGTTCTTGGTTCTTCATTCACGGCATTTTGGTTCTTGGTTCTTTATTCAATAACATGAGGTATCTGTTTTTAATAGTGATAATATTTTCTGCGTTGCAGGCCCTCCCGCAATCGACATCAGGTATTACAGGCAAACGAGATACTTCCTACACTACTTATCAAGCGTATCTAAATACTAAGAAGACGCATCCTGATATTAAAATGGTTGAAGAGTTGGCTCCCGGATCTGTCATTGAACTCAAAAATCTCAGGTATTCATATTATGGACAAGAAATGCAGGATACCCTGTTCCTGGATGCATTCCTTCCATACCCGAAGAAAATAGATAAAAGTATCGCCATTATAATTCTTCATGGTGGGGGATGGCGAACCGGAGATCGCTCCCAACATTATCCGCTTGCTCAACGACTCGCGAAGCTGGGATATATTTGCTTTACTCCACAATACAGACTTTCTACGGAAGCATTATACCCCGCCGCTGTATTAGATATTAAAACCGCTATCCAATGGGTAAGGCTTAATACAAAGAACTTCAATATTGATAGTAACAAAATCGCCGTGCTTGGGTTTTCGGCAGGAGGCGAACTGGCTGCCTTCATGGGCGCTACAAATGGGATGCCGATGTTTGATGATAAGTATAGCACGACAAATACATCAAGTTTCGTGCAAGCTGTAGTTGATATCGACGGCATACTTTCTTTCATTCATCCGGAATCAGGAGAAGGTGATGACAGCAAGCGAACCTCCGCGGCAACCTATTGGTTCGGTTATCCCAAAAAAGACAATCCCGAATTGTGGAAGCAGGCATCGGCACTCACGCATGTGGGAAAACATTCACCTCCTTATCTTTTTTTAAACAGTTCAGTGGCACGTATGCATGCGGGAAGAGAAGATTTTATTAAAGAATTGAATAAATATGGTACTTATTCGGAGGTTCATGAATTTGAAGGGGCACCGCATTCCTTTTGCTTATTCGATCCATGGTTCGAACCAACGGTAAAATATATTGATGACTTTTTGAAAAAGGTTTTTAAAAATTAACCGCGGAGAACAAGAGAAAGAGAGGTTGCGCAGAGACTCTCTGCGAATTCTCCCTTTCTCTCGTTCTCTGCGGTAAAAAAAAATATGCGAATTTATTGTATCATACTTGCCTTATTAACAATTGCTGGAGAATCTCTTTCCCAGCAACAATCGCCTCCGCAGTACAAATACAAAATCACTGTCGCTAAGGATGGAACCGGCGACTATACATATATCCAGGATGCGATCGATGCCATGCGCGTGTTTGCTACGGAGCCTATAATAGTATATATCAAGAATGGAGTGTATAATGAAAAGATCGAACTACCCGCTACTAAAACCGATGTAAGCTTTATCGGGGAAAGTGTTGAAAAAACAATTATCACATTTAATGATCATACCGGTCGGGGTAAGATCAACACGTTTGCTTCCTTTACTGCGAAAATTGCCGGGAATCGATTTATAGCGGAGAATATCACATTCGTTAATTCTGCGGGTCCGGTTGGACAAGCAGTAGCACTTCATGTTGAGGCAGACAAAGCCTCATTTAAAAACTGCCGTTTTCTGGGTAACCAGGATACGATCTTTGCATCGGGAGAAAATTCGAGACAACTATTCGTGGATTGCTATATCGAAGGAACAACGGATTTTATTTTTGGTCCTTCTACCGCAGTATTTTTTAATTGCACCATCAAGAGTAAATCCAATTCTTATATCACCGCCGCTAATACTCCACAAGGAAAGAAATACGGTTTTGTGTTTGTCAACTGTAAGCTCACTGCCGATACAGGGGCTACAAAAGTATATCTGGGTCGACCCTGGCGAGCATATGCCAAGACGGTATTTATAGCATGCGATTTAGGCAAACATATTGTTCCTGCTGGTTGGAACAATTGGAACGATCCGAAAAATGAACAAACCACTTTTTACGCGGAATATAAAAATACAGGTTCGGGTAGTGATCGTTCAGGACGGGTGTCCTGGTCAAAAGCACTTACTGATAATGAAGCAAAGGAATATTCCTTGGAAAAAATATTTACTGCTACCAATTCTGTAGATGGAGATAATGCATGGTTCAATAATCATATTCAGATGAAGAAATGAGTAAGCATTTATACATATCATTTTTGTCATTGCTTGCTGTAGGCAGTCTGATGGGTCAATCCCATACAGTTTCTAAAACATGGGTAGCGGATAATGGGAATGGCACGTATAAAAATCCCGTCATTAATGCGGATTACAGCGATCCGGATGCGGTTCGGGTAGGAGAGGATTATTATATGATTTCTTCCAGTTTCAATCACATACCCGGAATACCCATTCTGCATTCAAAAGATTTAGTGAACTGGAAACTGATCGGACATGCACTGCATCGCCAGCCACCCTTCGATCATTTTTCCAACGTACAGCATGGCAATGGCGTTTGGGCTCCTTCCATCCGCTTTCATAAAAATGAGTTCTATATCTATTATCCCGATCCGGATGTTGGAATCTATTTGCTCAAATCAAAAAATATAAACGGCCCCTGGACAGAACCCTTGCTGGTAGAGGCTGGCAAAGGACTGATTGATCCTTGTCCTTTATGGGATGAAGATGGAAAAAATTATCTCGTACACGCGTATGCAGGATCTCGCGCAGGGATTAAAAGTATAATCGTCGTAAAAAAATTGAATGCGGAAGGAACAAAAACATTGGATGAGGGAGTGATGGTATATGATGGTCATGATTTGGATCCAACCGTGGAAGGCCCCAAATTTTATAAACGCAATTCTTATTATTACATTTTTGCACCGGGAGGCGGAGTCGCAACCGGCTGGCAAACGGTATTGCGCAGTAAAAATATTTATGGTCCTTACGAACGGAAAGTAGTAATGGATCAAGGTGGTTCAATGGTAAACGGTCCGCACCAGGGCGCATGGGTAAATACTCCAACCGGTGAAGATTGGTTCCTTCATTTCCAGGATAAAGAAGCTTATGGCAGAGTGGTACACCTGCAACCGATGAAATGGATCAATAATTGGCCCGTTATTGGAATCGATATAAATGCTGACGGAAAAGGGGAACCCGTAACCAGTTTTAGAAAACCGAATACCGGAAGAACACACGCGATCATCACCCCTCCCGAATCCGATGATTTCAATACCAATTCAATCGGTTTACAATGGCAATGGCAGGCAAATCCAAAACCTTATTGGGCATTTCCATCGAATGGTAAACTGCGATTGTTTTCTTATCAGTTACCAGATAGTATCAAAAACTATTGGGATGTTCCGAATCTTTTAATGCAGAAATTTCCGACAGAAGAATTTGTTTCAACAACCAAGCTTAGCTTTAAGCCTCGATTAGATGGAGAGCGAGCCGGACTCATCATTTTTGGAACCGATTATGCTTATATATCGCTGCTAAAAAAATCGGATGGTAATTATATACAGTATGCACATTGCAAAGACGCGGATAAAGGGAAATCGGAATCAATCAACGACGCGGGTAAAATAAACGGAGCAGAGGTTTTTTTTAGGGTGCGGGTAAACTCCGGAGCTATGTACCAGTTTAGTTATAGTGAAGATGGAATAAATTTTAAGGAACTTGGGGACAAATTGATCGCCAAACCCGGCAGATGGGTAGGTGCTAAGATGGGATTGTTTTGTACCCGAATCAGTAAAACCAACGATAGCGGCTTTGTCGATGTGGACTGGTTCAAAGTAGAACCTGCATCAACTGATTAATGAGCAGTAAATTCAAAATATAACAATCATGATAAAAAAGCCAATTGTTTTATTCTTCAGTTTTCTAATGATAACATTAACTACGATAGCACAAACCAAAGATGAAAAAGCGATAGCGACAGCGGTAGAATCGTTGCGCAAAGCGATGGTGGATGCAGACAAAGCCACATTAGAAAGCCTGGCAGCCGAAAAATTAAGTTATGGGCATTCGAGCGGACTGGTGGAAAACAAAACTGAGTTTGTCGACAAGATCGCTACTGGTAAATCGGATTTTGTAACTATTGAATTATCGGAACAAACAATTAGCGTAAGCGGTAAAACGGCCGTTGTACGTCACTTGTTCAATGCAACCACCAATGATGGTGGTAGACCTGGTGCGGTTAAATTGAAAATATTACTGGTATGGCAGAAGGAAAAGGGTGGGTGGAAGTTGCTGGCAAGACAAGCGGTGAGGCTGACTTAAAATGTAAAATATAAAATGTAGAATGTAAAATGTAAAAGGGGCATCCGATACAGAATTTTGCCTTTGGAAAAATGTTCGAATGATAATGCGTAAACAGTTGTTTGACAGTGAGATAAGGCAGTAGCGGTCTTAGTTTTACATTTTAGATTTTACATTCTACATTTTACATTTCCTTCCGGTAACGATTGCGTAAATAAAGTTTTTTCCCTCTGTCTTTCTTAATAATATCGGTGTGCGATAATTGGGAACGATTGCTTAAAAAAGCCATAATTAATGAGTGTTTTGAACCTTTTCAGTCTCTCCGAAAAAATTGCACTGGTAACCGGTTGCGATAAAGGCATTGGTAAGTCCTTTGCAATTGCATTGGCTGAAGCAGGCGCGCATATCATTGGAGTATCCCGCAGTCTGGATCCCGCAGGAAGCGATATTCAAAAAAAGGTAGAAGAACTCGGTAGAAAATTCTATTCTTTTCGCGCCGATTTTAGCGACCGCGCATCGGTGTATGCGTTTCTTTCTAAACTTAAGACTGATCATCCGGTTATTGATATACTCGTCAATAACGCGGGTACCATTATGCGTAATCCTGCTGCCGAACATTCTGATGAATACTGGGATCAGGTAATATCGGTGAACCTCGATTCACAATTTGTATTGGCACGTGAGATCGGTAAGACAATGCTGCAGCGGGGAAATGGTAAAATTATTTTTACCTGCTCCATGTTATCCTACCAGGGAGGCATCAATGTACCAGGATATACGGCGAGTAAATCGGCAATAGCCGGATTGGTAAAAGCACTCGCGAACGAATGGGCCGGGAAAGGGGTGAATGTAAATGGAATCGCGCCCGGTTATATCGCTACTGATAATACAGAAGCATTGCGGAACGATCCGGTAAGAAGTAAAACGATCATGGACAGATTACCTGCCGGGCGATGGGGAAATCCCGACGACCTGAAAGGCGCGATTGTTTATCTCGCATCACCAGCTTCTGATTATGTACACGGAACAATTATTAATGTAGATGGGGGCTGGATGGCCCGGTAAATTTTATATATGCAAGTAAGATACCAACATAGTCCAACCGAGACGGCGCAAATGAATACCGCGCAATTAAGAGAACATTTCCTGGTTAGTAGTTTAATGCACCCGGATATGATCAATCTCTGCTATTCACATTACGATCGGGTAATTGTAGGGGGTGCTATGCCGTTAACTACTGAAATAATACTCCGGACATACGATGCATTGAAAGCGGAATATTTTCTCGAAAGAAGAGAGCTTGGTATTATCAATGTGGGTGGTGATGGAGAAATTGTTGCTGATGGAAAAAAGTTTTCATTACGTAAACTCGATTGCCTCTATCTCGGTAAAGGAACAAAACAGGTATCCTTTCAAACACTAAATGTGATCGAACCGGCAAAATATTATTTATTATCCTCGCCGGCCCATCAAGTCTATCCTGCGCAGTTGATGAAGAGAGAAGATGCTTCACCTACTGATATGGGTTCATTGCAAACGGCTAATAACCGCACCATCTATAAATATATACATGCCGATGGTTTGAAAAGTTGCCAGTTGGTAATGGGATTAACCATATTGAAGGAAGGAAGTGTTTGGAATACGATGCCGGCTCATACCCACGATCGCAGGATGGAAGCCTATTTCTATTTTGATGTGCCAGATAGCCATGTGGTGTTTCATTTTATGGGACAACCACAGGAAACCCGGCACCTGGTAATAAGTAATTATGACGCGGTATTATCTCCGCCATGGAGTATTCATTCCGGAAGCGGAACTTCTAATTATTCTTTTATATGGGGGATGGCGGGAGAGAATTATGTTTATACGGATATGGATTTAGTTGCTATTAAAGACTTACGCTAATAGGAAACGCGAATAGGAAACGCGAATGAGAAACGCGAATGAGGGACGAGAATGAAGAAGAATCAGAAATGGAAATTAATACGAATGAGGTGCGAGATTTAAAACGAATGAATGCTGTGAATATGAAAAAAGTATTGTTAATTGGAATCGTGGGATTGTTGCTTTTAAATGAAGAAACTTTCTCACAAGCGAAACAAGTATTACCGGTAATTAAGCAACCAACATTCCGAAAGGATACGATAAATATTAAAAAGTATGGAGCGGTACCAGACGGTAATACGCTTAATACAAAAGCGATTAATGACGCGATCAACGCGATGCATCAACGTAAAGGTGGCGTGGTATTGGTGCCCGCTGGTTTATGGCTCACCGGGCCGATTGTTATAAAGAGTAATGTAAACCTTCACCTGGCAACAGGAGCTACTTTATTATTTACACGTGATTTTGATCAATACCCATTGGTAAAAGCCAACTATGAAGGATTGCTTCAAATGCGTAATCAGTCACCAATTTCCGCCACCGATGCAGTAAATATTGCTATTACAGGCAAAGGCATTGTTGATGGAAACGGTGATGCGTGGAGAGCGGTTAAAAAAGATAAGCTTACCGAAAGCCAATGGAAAAAATTGGTTAGTTCCGGTGGGTTGCTTAGCGAAGACAATAAAACCTGGTATCCTACCGCGAAAAATAAGAAGGGTTCATCCATGCAGAACCCGGGCGCGATCAGTCCTGAAAAAGACGCGGCCTTTTATGAAAGCGTCAAGGATTTCCTTCGTCCCAACCTCCTCTTACTTACTAACTGTAAATATATATTGCTCGACGGACCGACCTTTCAGAATTCTCCTGCCTGGTGCCTGCATCCTTTGATGAGTGAACACCTCACCGTGCGCAACATCTTAGTTAAAAATCCATGGTACGCTCAGAATGGAGATGGTATTGATGTGGAGAGTTGTAAAAATGTATTGATTGAGAATTCCATTTTCGATGTGGGTGATGATGCGCTTTGCATTAAAAGTGGTCGCGATGCCGAAGGTAGAAAAAGAGCCATGCCCACCGAAAATGTCATCATTCGTCATTGCACCGTGTATGCATCTCATGGTGGATTTGTAATTGGAAGTGAAATGAGTGGAGGCGCCAGAAATATCTATGTAAGCAATTGCACGTTTATCGGCGCGGATATCGGGCTTCGTTTTAAAACAACAAGAGGAAGAGGAGGAGTGGTGGAGAATATCTTCATTAAAGATATTTATATGAAAGATATCCCCGGTGAAGCCATCTTGTTCGACATGTACTATATGGCAAAGGATCCTATTGCCTTAGCCGGCGAAAAAAGAGAATTACCCAAAGTGGAATTTAAAGCAGTGGATGAAACAACACCCGTATTCAGAAACTTTCATATTAGTAACGTGTATTGCAATGGCGCCGAGAAAGGAATTTTTGTTCGCGGACTGCCGGAGATGCATGTAAAAGATATTGTTCTCGAGAATATGGTATTGCAGGCAAAAAAAGGAATGGATATTCAGGAAGCAAGCGGCATCACTTTTAAGAATATCAGTATCATCAGCACAGAAACAGCACCGGTGATTGATGTGGTGCAAAGTGATGGATTGGTCTTTGATAATATCCGGTACAAAAACGGAGCGGAATTATTGTTCCGTGTAAGCGGTGAACGAAGCGGCAATATTGTTATTAAAAATACAGACGCATCCAAAGCAAAAGAAAAGATAGTGTATGAATTGGGAGCGACGGAGAAATCAGTAACAGTGAAGTAGTCGGGAGTTCGGAGTCGGGAGTCGTGAGCCGTGAAGCGTGAGACGTCAGAGAGTCTCCGATTTTCGGGGAGCCTTGGATCCCGGATCTCCTGATCCGGTTTTCGAACGCAGAAGTTGAGCGCAAAAGGTTGCCAACCCTTCAAATGGTTTCTTAATTATTATCAAGCTGTGTGAGGGTTGGCAACCTTACACTCGAAAAGAACCTAAAACTAAAAATGAACAAACTAACAGTCATAGCAATTCTCTTTCTTTCACTCTCTGCATCGGCGCAGAAAGTGTATTATAGCGAACAACTATCAAACACTGTTCTTAAACTTTGGCCCGATTCATTTCCATTGAGTGGAGATAAAACAGTTAAATGGCGCTACGACCAGGGCGTAATACTAAAAGGAATTGAAGGAGTATGGAACGCTACTGGCAACGGCGATTGGTTCCGCTATATCCAGAAAAGCATGGATTACTATGTACAGGAAGATGGAACGATCAGAGGGTATCGTCCCGACGAATACAATATTGATCATATTAATAATGGAAAGTCCTTGTTATTGCTTTACCGGGTAACAGGTAACCAGAAATATAAAAAAGCAATCGATCTTTTGCGCGGGCAATTAAAAACGCATCCTCGTACCAGCGAAGGCGGATTCTGGCACAAAAAAATCTATCCTTCTCAAATGTGGTTGGATGGATTGTATATGGGACAACCTTTTTACGCGGAATATGCGATGTTGTTTCATGAAGATTCAGCCTTTAATGATATTGCCCGTCAATTCATATTAATGGAGCGTCATTCACGGGATGCAAAAACTGGATTATTGTATCATGGATGGGATGAAAGCAAAGCCCAGAAATGGGCCAATAAGGAAACAGGCGTTTCTCCGCTGTTCTGGGGACGAGCATTGGGTTGGTATGGAATGGCAATGGTAGATGCATTGGATTATTTTCCGGTAAAACATCCGGGAAGAGATTCTATTGTAGCGATACTCAAACGATATGCGAAAGCGGTAGCGAGTGTGCAAGATGCGAAAAGCGGTGTGTGGTACGATATCGTTGATATGCAGATTAATCCCAAAAACTATAAAGAAGCATCTGCTTCCTGTATGATTACTTATGCATTGGCGAAAGCGGTTCGTAATGGATATATCAGCGAAACCTATCTCGCCAATGCAAAGAAAGCTTACGCAGGAATTGTTAAGGAATTTATCAAAACTGAAGATGGACAGGTTAACCTGCATGGAACGGTAAGCGTATCCGGACTCGGTGGCAATCCCTATCGCGATGGAAGTTTTGAATATTACATGAGTGAGAAGGTAATCGTTAACGATCCAAAAGGTATGGGCGCATTTATAAAATGTGCGGCAGAGATGGAGATGACTGATATACCTAAAGTGGGCAAAGGCAAAACGGTATTGCTCGATCGTTATTTCAATAGTGAAAAGCGAAAAGACGCAACGGGTAAGGAAATGTATTGGCATTATGTGTGGGAAGAAAAAAGTCACCCGGGATTTGCGATGTTGGGTGATATTTTCAAAATGCATGGGGCCAAGCTCGCTTCGCTCGATCAGGCGCCCACGGCGGCTAACCTTAAAAACGTGTCTGTATATATAATAGTAGATCCGGATCATCTGAAAGACAAGCCCTCTCCAAACTTTATGAGCGCAGCAGATGCAAAGCCGATTGTGGATTGGGTAAAAGCAGGTGGCTCCTTGTTGTTGATGGCCAATGATAGTTCCAATTGCGATCTGGAACATTTTAATATACTCGCATCTGCCTTTGGTATCAAGTTTACTAATAAGAGCCGCAATATGGTGAAGAATGACATTTTTGAACAGGGAGTGGTTATGGGTCAATCGAATAGCCCTGTTTTCCCCGGACTTAAAATGTATCTCAAAGAAATAAGTATTATCGAAACAAAAGCGCCTGCAACCGCATTGGCTATAAAAGAAGGGGAAACAGTTATTGCTGTTGCGAAACTCGGTAAAGGAACTGTTTTTGCGGTAGGGGATCCCTGGGTGTATAACGAATACATTGATGGAAGAAAGACATTGCCGGGTTTTAATAATTACCAGGCAGCTACCAATTTAGTGAAATGGCTGTTAAACCAATCTCGTAAGTGATAAGGAGTAAACGATATAGGATTTTGTGTTTTATGTTGTTTGCATTGATATCAGTGCAGGCGCAGAAAAAAATAATGGTGGATGCCAGTGGCAAAGGGGATTTTAAAACCATACAGGAAGCCATCAATAGTTTGACGACAAGCGACACAACGCCAAGAACTATTTTTATAAGGAAAGGCATCTATAAAGAAAAACTCTTTATCGAAAAAGCCAATATCATTTTTGAAGGAGAGAACAGGGAGCAGACAATCATTACGGAAGCTATTTCAAGAGATGAATGGAGATGCAGTCATCCGGATGATTGGGGAGTGGCAACCATGAACGTTGGTGCAAATGATATTGTGTTGAAGAACCTGACAATCACCAATAGTTATGGTTTCGACTGGACAAAAGAAACAATAATTGATTGCCCTTCTGACACCGTTACCGGCAAAAAGAAATTGGCAAAGTACAGCCATCAGATGGCGTTGCGAACATTGCGTGCAACGCGATTGAAAGCGATCAATTGTCATTTCCGTTCTTATGGGGGAGATACAGTGAGTCCATGGGAAGTGGACAATGGTTTATGGTATTTTAAAGATTGTGTGATGGAAGGTGGAGTTGATTTTTATTGTCCGCGTGGGTGGGCCTATGCGGAGAACTGTGAGTTTATCGCGCACGGCGGTACCGCGGCCATATGGCACGATGGTTCCCGCTATGAAGATTCCAAAACCGTATTAAGGAATTGCCGGTTCAGCGGTTATGATAATTTCTTATTGGGACGTTATCATCGCGACGCGCAGTTTTATCTCGTCGATTGCACATTCGCGGATAATATGAGGGATTCGGCAATATATCGCGTTCCGACAGCCAATCTCATTCAATGGGGACATCGGGTATACTATTATAACTGTCATAAAAAAAGTGGAAAGGATTTTGGATGGTATGCTAACAATCTGCCTTCATCTATAAATGTGAAGCAGATAAATGCGAAGTGGGTTTTCGGTGATAAATGGCAAACAGAATTCGAATAAACAATTTTTAATAAATGTAAAATCTAAAATGTAAAATTTAAAATGTAAAACTGAGTACCGCTGATCAGATAAACGAATTAGGCGAGGCAAATCGTGACCCGTTTTACATTTTACATTTTATATTCTACATTTTACATTTCCTAGGGAGTTAAACTATAAGGTATGATATTATCCAGGTTCAATCTTAAAAACATCCAATCGGCAGAACTGCAAGTGCCGCCCGATTCCGTATTTGATCTTCCAGAAAAGGTATTGCAGTTTGGAACCGGCGTGTTATTGCGGGGACTGCCCGATTATTTTATTGATAAGGCCAATCGAAAAGGAATTTTCAATGGCCGGGTGGTGGTTGTTAAATCTACCGATGGTGGCGATGCATCGGCTTTTGAAAAGCAGGATGGATTGTATACATTATGTGTACGTGGATTAGAAAACGGTAAACCGGTTTCGGAAAACATTATCAATTCTTCCATCAGCCGGGTATTATCCGCCAAAACCCAATGGAACACGATTTTGCAATGCGCCCATCTTCCTCATCTTAAAATAATAATATCCAATACAACTGAAGTAGGTATTCAATTAGTAAACGATAATATCAATCAGCATCCGCCGGTTTCTTATCCAGGAAAATTATTAGCTTTCTTGTATGAACGCTACAAAGCATTCAGCGGAAGCGCGGATAGTGGCATGGTCATCGTGCCCACAGAATTAATTGTTGACAATGGGAAAAAACTGGAATCCATTGTGCTCGAGCTTGCTCATTTGAATGGATTGAGCGAATCATTTATACAATGGCTCGAAAGCTGCAATCATTTCTGCAGTTCACTGGTCGATCGGATAGTACCCGGTAAACCAGATGCTCCTAAAAAACTGGAATGGGAAAAGGAATTGGGGTATAAAGATGATTTGATGACAGTGTCTGAAGTATATCGCCTTTGGGCCATTGAGGGAAATGATCATGTACGTTCTGTATTGTCTTTCGCAGCGGCCGATGAAGGCGTAGTGATCGCTCCCAAAATCAATTTATTCCGAGAACTAAAGTTGCGCATGTTAAACGGTACACATACTGTTTCCTGCGGACTGGCTTTTCTTTCCGGTTTTGATACAGTGAAACAAGCAATGGAAAGCAAATGGATGAGTGATTGCATTTCAGAAATAATGATGAATGAAATTGCCCCGGCAATTCCATATGAGGTTGATAAGAAAGATGCGGAAGAATTTGGCGCCAAAGTGTTGGATCGTTTCCGCAACGGAGCTATTGAACATCATTGGATCAATATTACCATGCAATACACATCCAAATTGAAGATGCGGGTAGTTCCGGTATTGCAACAGTATTATGAAGTCTTTCAATGCCCACCATCATTTATCGCAATGGGTTTTGCTGCATGGATCCTGTTCATGCGATCCGTGAAAAAAGAAGGGAATCAGTATTATGGGGAATACAATGGGAAGCAGTATCCAATTAATGATGATAGCGCTGATCTGTTATATCGTTATTGGAGAAGACATCCAGATGCTTCAGAACTAACAAGTGTTATGAGTAATTCCGGACTTTGGGGTGATGATCTCGATAATTTACCCGGATTTACGGAGGCGGTAAAAGAAAAATTGCAGCAAATGTTGGATATTGGGGTTGATAAAACCATTCAACTCACACAAACGAAAAAAGTTGTTGCCTGATATGAGACAGAGAGTATTGAAAGTGCATCCAAAAGACAATGTACTGGTGGCGTTAACGAATTTACCCAAAGGAGAGAAGGTAGATTATAAAGACGAACAATACATTTTACAGGATACGATCGCGGCCAAGCATAAATTTTTTACAAAAGATATGCAGGCAGGCGATTCTGTTATCATGTTTGGGGTGTTGGTGGGCAAAGCACAGAATTTTATTTCCAAAGGAGGTTTGATGACTACTTCTAATGTTAAGCATGCTGCGGATCCATATTCTTACAGGGGTGTTAAGTATGAATGGCATGCTCCCGATGTTTCCGCGTTCAGCAAAAAAACCTTTAATGGATATTATCGTTCCGACGGAAGAGTAGGAACCGCGAATTATTGGTTATTCATTCCAACTGTTTTTTGTGAGAATAGGAACCTGGATGTTATCCGCGAGGCCATGCACAATGAATTGGGGTACGCGGTTACGGATAAATATAAACAATACACGCATCATTTGATGCAGGCTTACCAAAAGGGAAGCGATCTGAGCAAAGTGGATCTTACACCTTCCAATCAAAGAAGCAACAATCGCCCATTTCTTAATGTTGACGGGATAAAATTTTTAAATCACCAGGGTGGTTGTGGCGGAACAAGACAAGATGCCGCCATTTTAGGAAAGTTGCTTGCTTCTTATGCGGATCATCCGAATGTAGGAGGAGTTACGGTATTAAGTCTCGGTTGCCAGAACTTGCAGGTACAAGATTTTCTAAACGAATTAAAACAACGCAATCCAAACTTCGATAAACCATTATATGTTTTCGAACAGCAGCAATCACAAAGCGAAGAACAATTAATTGCAGAAGCCATTCGTAAAACATTCGAAGGGTTAATTGTAATTAATAAGCAGGAAAGAAAACCCGCCTCACTTGATAAACTTTGTGTGGGAGTGAAATGCGGGGGCAGTGATGGATTCAGTGGTATTTCCGCAAATCCGTCCGTTGGTTATTGCAGCGATTTATTAGCAGCCTTAGGCGCGAAAGTTTTATTAGCCGAGTTTCCCGAATTATGTGGTGCCGAGCAAGAGTTAATTGATCGTTCAGTTTCGGAAGCCACCGCTAATAAATTCATTCACCTGATGAAAAGTTATGATGCCATCGCGCATAGCGTAGGCTCCGGCTTTCATATGAATCCTTCTCCCGGTAATATTAAGGATGGATTAATAACTGACGCGATTAAAAGCGCAGGCGCTGCAAAAAAAGGAGGCACTTCTCCCGTAGTGGATGTATTGGATTATACAGAACCCGCCACCAAAGCAGGTCTCAGCCTTGTTTGTACACCTGGTAATGATGTAGAAGCTACTACCGGCAAAGCCGCTTCAGGCGCCACATTAATTTTATTTACTACAGGACTAGGTACACCAACCGGCAATCCGGTTTGCCCAACCATTAAAGTTTCCACCAATTCCGCCCTGACAAAAAGAATGGGTGATATTATAGATATCGATACCGGTCCGGTGATTGAAGGAGAAAAGACCATTGAACAAATGGGTGAAGAAATTCTGGAGTATTGTATCAAAGCAGCCAGTGGGGAAGTGATACCGAAAGCTGTTCTATTGAATCAGGATGATTTTATACCGTGGAAACGCGGGGTGAGTTTATAGAATGAAGAAAGGAAATGTAAAATGTAAAATATAGAATGTAAAATGTAAAATGTAAAAGTGAGTTTCGGTATAGCAAATGCATTTATGCCCCGTAGGGGCTACCTGTTTGTAGATAAAGATTAGAGGACGGCATCATGCCCCGTAGGGGCTACCCTTGAAAATGAAGAATGTTGAATTAAGAATGAATAATGAAAAACGGGCAATACGAGAGAAATATAAAATATAGTAAGGAATTTAATGTTCGTAGAGCCCCCCTGTTCGTATAAAAAAAGAAATTTTATCTCCGCGGGGACTGCCCCTCTCCTCAAGGAGAGGGGTTGGGGAGAGGTGAAAAGTTGAATTTATAAAGCAACTCATTAATAAGAAGGTTATAAAATGGGATTCAATTTAAAAAGACGATTCTTGTATTCACCGGCAACAGAAGCTGCAGGCACCAAAAAATTCCTCGACGAAAATTTTTTGTTAGAAGGCAAAACGGCGCAACGCCTCTATCACGAATACGCCGCGCCAATGCCCATCATCGATTATCACAATCATCTTCCTCCTGACCAAATAGCCGGCGATATCAATTTTGAAAATCTTACCCAAGTCTGGTTATATGGCGATCATTATAAATGGCGCGCTATGCGGGCAAATGGGATCAATGAAAAATATTGTACCGGTACTGCCAGCGATGCGGATAAATTTGATCAATGGGCGGCCACCGTTCCTTATACACTGCGCAACCCGCTTTATCATTGGACGCATCTCGAATTGCAACGCTATTTTGGCGTGCACGATATCCTTTCTCCCGCAACCTCTAAGAAAGTGTATGAAGAATGCACGGCTAAATTAAAGACGCCTGAGTATTCCGTGCGCAACCTGCTTCGCAAAATGAATGTGAAGGCTCTTTGCACAACAGATGATCCCACCGATACGCTCGAGCATCATAAAAAAATAAAAGACGATGGATTTGAAATAAAGGTATTACCTGCCTTTCGTCCCGACAAGGCAATGAATGTAGATGATGCCTTATCTTTTAATAACTATGTAAGCAAAGTAGAAGCGTCCGCAGATATTTCAGTAAGCAATTATGCTGATTATCTGAAGGCGTTAAAAAGCGCCACGACTTTTTTGGTACAATGGGTTGCCTGGTTTCCGATCATGGACTGGAAAATATTTACTCGGAAAATTATACCGATGCGGAAATTAAAAACAGTTTCGATAAGATCCGATCGGGAAAGGAACTTAGCGGGGAAGAGAATGTAAAATATAAATCGGCCATGCTTGAAATATTCGCGCAATGGGATTGGGAAAAAGGATGGGTACAACAGTTTCATTTAGGCGCCTTGCGAAATAATAATGCAAGAATGCTAAAACAGTTAGGTGCTGATACTGGTTGGGATAGCATTGGAGATTTTCCACAGGGAGTGAGCATGGCGCGTTTTTTAAATAAACTCGATACCGATAACAAACTGGCGAAGACAATTCTGTACAATCTGAATCCTTCCGATAATGAATTGATGGCAACTATGACCGGTAACTATAATGATGGATCTGTTGCGGGCAAAGTTCAATGGGGATCAGCCTGGTGGTTCCTCGATCAGAAAGATGGTATGACCAAACAGATCAATACGCTCTCGAATATGGGATTACTGAGTTGTTTTGTAGGTATGCTAACCGATAGCCGTAGTTTTCTATCATTTCCCCGACATGAATATTTCAGACGCATACTCTGCAATTTATTTGGTGAGGAAGTGGAAAGAGGGGAGTTGCCCAATGATCTTCCATGGATCGGAACAATCATTCAGAATATCTGCTATAATAACGCGCAAAAATATTTCGGCTTGTAATGGCTAAGGTGTTATGCTTTGGGGAACTATTGATGCGGATGTCGCCTGTACTGGGAGGAGAATGGATCCGCTCGGCAAACATGCCTGTATATATTGGCGGAGCAGAACTCAACGCCGCACATGCATTGGCGAAATGGAACATCCCGACAAGTTATTTCACCGCATTGCCCAATCATTATCTCAGTAAAGAAATACTTGATGCATTAAATGCGAAGAATATCGACACTTCACCGGTGATTTTTTCCGGTAATCGCATCGGTTCCTATTATTTACCACAAGGTGTTGATTTGAAAAACGCGGGTGTTATTTACGATAGAGCTAATTCTTCATTCGCCGAATTAAAACCAGGAACCATTGATTGGGAAACTATATTAAAAGATATAAGTTGGTTTCATTTCAGTGCAATTTGTCCGGCCGTGACCGCCGATGCCGCCGCTGTTTGCAAAGAAGTATTGGCTGCAGCATCCGCGAAAGGAATCACTATTTCCGTTGATTTGAATTATCGCTCCAAGCTTTGGCAATACGGAAAGAAACCTGTTGAGATCATGCCGGAACTCTTAGAATATTGCAATGTGGTGATGGGAAATTTGTGGGCCGTTGATGAAATGCTGGGTATTGCTTCGCCCATTAAAGAAAGTAAAGGAAAGTCGAACAAAGAATTGATTGATGCTGCCGGACATAGCATGTTGCAGATTCATAAGACATATCCTCAGGTAACCGATATGGCCTATACCTTCCGGTTGGAGCAAACTTATTTCGGAGTATTACAGCATGGAGCGGAGCGGGCGATTTCAAAAGAACATCGGCTAGGCGAGATTGTTGACAAAGTAGGCAGCGGAGATTGCTTTATGGCCGGATTGATCTATGGGTTATATAGAAACAATTCCACACAGGATATTATTGATTTTGCAAGTATAGCGGCGGTTAGCAAACTCTACGAAGTAGGGGATGCTACCAATAGAACAGAAAAAGAATTGAGGGCTTTGATGAACGAAAACGCCATTGCTTAATATGATATTTCCCACAAAGACACAAAGGTCACAAAGCAATTGTATTCAATGATCTTTCTTAGTGTACTTTGTGTCTTTGTGGGAAAAAAATTTATAGGATGAATGCTGAGATGATTTCACAGAAAATAAAGGCGCAGGGCTTATTGCCCTTATTCTATCATGATGATCCGAAGGTCTGTATTTCTGTAACCAAAGCATTATACGCGGCAGGTGTACGTTGTGTTGAATTCACCAATCGTGGTTTAAAGGCGGCAGATAATTTCAGTCAGCTGATAAAAGAACGCAACGCGACGATGAAAGATCTTTTGCTGGCAATTGGAACGATAAAGACAGCCGATGAAGCAACCCGTTTTATTGAAGCAGGCGCCGATATATTGATCAGTCCGGTGTTTGATGATGGTGTGGCACGGGTGGCGAACGCGTTTAATAAATTATGGATTCCCGGTTGTATGACGCCAACCGAGATTCATACTGCTCAGCAAGCAGGTTGTACATTAGTGAAATTATTCCCCGGCAATACACTGGGTACCGGATTTGTAGAAGCCATTAAACCTTTATTCACCGGAATGGATTATGTTGTGACCGGTGGTGTAGATATAACCGAAGAAAGTATTGCCTCGTGGTTCAAGGCAGGTGTAGCAGGAGTGGGATTGGGAAGTAAACTGATCACCAAGGAGGTGCTGGCGAAAGCTGATTACATTACGTTGCAATCAACAACGGAAAAAGTATTATCAATTATAAAGAAGAATCGTGAGTCGTGAATGGTGAGTCGTGAGTGTGAAGCGTGAGGCGTGAGTGGTGAGACGTGAGTGGCGAATCGTGCTTTCAAACTAATTGCGACTTACTTTTAATCGGGGAGCCTTGGACCCCGGATCTCCGATCCGGGAACGTGAGTAGTAAAACAACTCACAATTAATCAGGGACACTCTCACGATTCACGTCTCACGACTCACGACTAAGCTTCATCAAAATATAACCATCCACCATGCAACAAGCCATAGGAAAATATCGCTGGACGATTTGCGGCCTCGTGTTCTTTGCGACTACCATCAACTATATTGATCGGAATGTGATCAGTTTTTTGAAATCCACTTTTACCAATGATCTGGGTTGGACCGATGGTGATTACGCGGATGTAGAAATTACCTTCAAATTATTTTATGCAGTAGGTATGTTGGGCGCCGGTCGTATGATCGATCGGCTGGGAACAAAAATTGGATATGGCCTATTCACTTTTTTGTGGAGTGTGGCGGGTGTTTGTACTGCTTTTGTGAATACGGTAGCAGGCTTCCAGATTGTACGCGGTGCATTGGGGGTAACCGAATCAGGAAACTTTCCGGCGGCTATTAAAACGGTGGCAGAATGGTTCCCTAAGAAAGAAAGAGCATTAGCAACCGGTATTTTTAATTCAGGTGCCAATGTCGGCGCGATTGTTACTCCGCTCAGCGTTCCATTTATTGTAACCACCTGGGGTTGGCAATGGGCGTTTATCATCACCGGCTTGTTGGGATTTATATGGCTCATTTTCTGGTTCGTTTTATATGAGGTACCCAAGAAACATAAAAAACTTTCTACTGTTGAATTAAATTATATAGAAAGTGATAAGGACGAGCAGGCGATGAATGATGTGAAAGAACCCAAATTAACCTGGGGGCAATTACTCGGTTATCGTCAAACATGGGCCTTCGCCATTGGAAAATTTTTAACCGATCCGATCTGGTGGTTCTATTTATTCTGGTTACCCGATTTTTTTGAAAGTACGTATAATATCAAGTTAACAGCAGCGAGTTGGCCCGTAGCAATGGTATATATCATTTCAACGATTGGTAGTGTGGGGGGAGGGTGGTTACCGCTTTTCTTTATCAAGAAGGGATGGCCGGTTTTCAAAGCGCGTAAAACAAGTATGTTGATTTATGCCTTCTGTGTATTCCCCATTTTGTTTGCATTGGTATTGGGTAAAATTGATATGTGGTTGGCGGTTGCAGTGATTGGTATCGCTGCCGCGGCTCACCAGGCATGGAGCGCCAATATTTTTACTACAGTAAGTGATATGTTCCCCAAGAGTTCTACTGGTTCGGTAACAGGTATTGGTGGTATGTTTGGAGGATTAGGTGGTATCGTACTTTCTTTATTTGTACAAAAAAATATGTTTGTTTACTACCGTAGTATAAACCAGATTGAAACAGCTTATTATATTATGTTCGCTGTATGCGCCTTCGCCTATCTCGCAGGATGGTTGATCATGCATTTCCTCGTGCCGAGGATGCAGCGTATACAGGTTTCCAGTGTTTAATGTGCAGTAGTAAATAAGAACCAAGAGTCGAAGAACAAGCTGTCACCCCCGTGGGGGCAAAGAATAAATACAAAGAATCAAATTTCAAGGAGGTTGTCTCAAAAATACGGTTTCACACAAAGGCTACTAAGAATACAACGAAACAAAGGTTGAATATTATGGTTTTCGTTGTGAACTTAGTCTTCTTCGTTTTCTTTGTGTGAAACCTTGGTGCTTTTGAGACTGCCTCGTTAAGCCTCATCTTTTGGCCAGATAATATAACAGATGATAATTTTAATAGTCGATTGCAGCTAACAGCTAATAGCTAAAAGCTAATAGCTCTCTCCAAAATCTCCTCCATCGAAATCCCCAAATGACTTTCATCATACACACATTCTCCATTCTTAATTAATAACACCTGGGGTGATTCATGCGGAATTTTAAAATCAAAAGAGATTTTATCAGAAAGTGCGCGATAAGCAATCAGGTCGAGGAAATAAAAATCTACTGATGGTGGAGCTGGCTTTTTTTCGAGTCGGTTCTTAGCGAGTGAACTGGTACCGCAACGGCTGCTGTGTTTATAGATCAGCTGTGGCCGGCTGTGCGAGCGCTCTTTAATTAAATCCAATTGGTCGGGACTAGTAAGACTGATCCAGTTAAGACTCATGAAAATCCTTTAAATAACGAGTTAGTGTTAATTTATTTTCAAGGAAAGGGTCTTACTGAAAAAAGGTTGCTTGTTAGGCAACCTCTACAAATATAATGAATTTATACGACGGTTTAACGACTGCCGTATCCGATAAATCCTTGTGTTCCTTTACAGCCGCCCTTTGTTGCAGTGCAAGAGGCCACCGTAAACAATGTGGCTAATGCGAATAATGCGATTACGAATGTTCTTTTCATTTGTGTGGTATTTAAAATTTTGAAATAAGCCTTGATGAAACAAAGGGCTTATCGATCACCAAGGTGATTCAAAGGAGGCGGATGAATAAATTTTCTAAAGGGGGAGGAAATTCTAGGAAGGATTGGATATATGAATACCCAAAGTAAAGACAAAAATCCGGCTTATGCAAGTAGTAGCTAGCTTGTGGTACTAATATTTTCATATTTTTTAGCCGGTACCTCACCCCAACCCCTCTCCTTGAGGAGAGGGGCTAGTCCCTGCTATTCAAAGTTTCTTAATTAAATTCGAAAATGTTTTTTAATCATAAACATCGACCTAAATATCTATTTTAATTTAATCAAGCATCCTTGAGGCCGGGGTTCTACCCCTCTCCTAAAGGAGAGGGGCAGGGGTGAGGTCCACGCTGCCTTACCGGAAATTTTATTACCTCTTACTCACTCCCATAAACCGTACATTTGCAGGGTTCCCGTGGGAGACAGACTCCGAACCGGCCTGTCGGCAGGCAGGCTCCCGACTCCCGACTCAGAACTAGTTTTTTAACCAATGTCACACAGATGCTTCAATTAACCAAGCCCCTTGCGTTCATCGATCTCGAAACAACCGGTATCAATTTGGGCTCAGACCGAATCCTTGAAATCGCGATTGTAAAAATCACCCCCGACGGAAAACAAGCGGTAAAACGCAAGCTCATCAACCCCGAAATACCCATCCCAAAAGCTTCCAGTGATATTCATGGAATTACGGATGATATGGTAGCCTCGGCCCCCACTTTTAAACAGGTTTCCAATGAGGTAAAGCAGTTTATTGAAAATTGTGATTTAGCCGGTTATAACTCAAACCGTTTTGATATTCCGTTACTCGCGGAAGAGTTTTTACGGTCAGGACTAGATTTCGATCTACGCGGTCGGAAGTTGCTTGATGTGCAAAAGATTTTTCATATGATGGAACAGCGGACCTTATCCGCCGCTTATAAGTTTTATTGCAATAAAAACCTCGATGGTGCCCATGGTGCCGAAGTAGATGCGACTGCTACCTGGGAAATTCTGGAGGCGCAATTAGAAAAATACCCTCAGTTGGGA
Organism: Chitinophagaceae bacterium; assembly: GCA_965279015.1. Lineage (GTDB taxonomy): Bacteria > Bacteroidota > Bacteroidia > Chitinophagales > Chitinophagaceae > Endoryza. The sequence goes on along the minus strand of OZ257130.1, from coordinate 4,025,415 downwards.
TCTTCTGTTGAATCAATATTAAAGGTAACCGGGGAGGAAGATTTGGTGGATTTTGCCCGCAGGTTCATCATGGATAAAGGAGTCGAAGTATTTAATTTCGGCAAGCACAAGGGTCGGCCGGTAACAGATGTACTTAAATCGGAGCCACAATATTACGATTGGATGATGAAGGGTGATTTCCCCTTACATACCAAACAAAAACTCACCGAAATTCTCAACCGTACTTTGTTAAAGAAGGAATAAATAAGGATACGTGCATATTATGTGAATAGAAGAGCGGGTTAAAATTTATATTTTTGAATATTCAATTTCTGGCTCTGTCATTTGGAAAAGATAGTTATCATACCTACTTATAATGAAAGGGAAAATATTGCCAATATCATTGAGACAATCTTTTCGCTGAATCAGGGTTTTCATGTACTCGTAATAGACGATGGCTCTCCCGATGATACCGCTGGTATCGTAAAAGATTTACAAAAGCAATTTACTGGCAAATTATTTTTAGAAGAAAGAAAAGGCAAACTCGGTCTGGGCACCGCCTATATCCATGGATTCAAATGGTCGCTGGCAAAAGGATACCAGTATATATTTGAAATGGATGCCGATTTCTCCCACAATCCGAACGATCTGCAACGTCTTTATTTAGCGTGTAAAAATGGAGCCGATATGGCCATCGGATCACGCTATGTAAAAGGAGGGGGCACGGTAAACTGGCCATGGGATCGGAAAGTATTGTCGCGTGGAGGCTCATTATATACACGTATGATTACCTGGATACCGGTCAAAGATACTACTGCTGGTTTTTGTTGTTACCGTCGCGAAGTGCTGGATGCAATCAATCTCGATGAAATTACTTTCCTCGGTTATGCATTCCAGATTGAAATGAAATTTGCCACCTGGAAGCTCGGCTTCAAAATAAAAGAAGTGCCCATCATCTTTGAAGATCGTAAATACGGTGTTTCAAAAATGCACAAGGGTATTGTAAAAGAAGGAATCCTCGGGGTACTCAAACTCCGTTGGTATAGTTTGTTTAAAGATTATCACAACCGCGTGAAGAATACGACGGTTGTTTTTCCGCAGGTATCGAGGGATGAAGTGCTTGCGAAATCGAAATAACCGTCTGAACTGGGATTGGTGGGATGAATATGATTATTGAGATCGTGGAATCTGAATCTTGCATTCAAATGAATCTACTTTTACATGATTTTATTAATCTCGATAGATACATGATATAGACATTTTGAATCTATCATCTCGACTTCCATAAAATAATAATATCTATTTAGTACAGCTCACCTGACTCTGCTATTTTTGATTAGAGTCGTTTTATCTCACAAATCTCATTTATCCCAACAATCCCAGTTCAGACAACATGCGCAAAGCCTTCCTCCAACTCCACATCGCCGTCTTCCTCGCTGGCTTTACCGGAATACTCGGACGACTCATCACTTTGAATGAAGGATTATTAGTCTGGTGGCGATTATTCATCAGCGCCATTACCATGTGGATATTATTTGGATTGATGAAACGACTGCAGAAGATTAGTCGCGCCGATATGATTAAAGTATTGGGAGTTGGTTTTATCGCCGCTCTTCATTGGGTAGGTTTTTTCGGTTCCATCAAATTCGCCAATATATCCGTTGCATTGGTTTGCTTTTCCGCGGTTGGATTTTTTACGGCGGTGTTTGAGCCAATGATCGTGCGAAGAAAATTCAGCGTAGTGGAATTATTACTCGGACTCCTGGTAATGGCCGGCATCTACATCATTTTTCATTTCGATCCCGAATATAAAAAGGGAATTATCATTGGTATTATCTCCGCTATGCTCGGCGCATTGTTTCCCATCTTCAACCGCGTTTTATTACAACGCATGAATACCGAAACTTTGATCACCTATGAATTGAGTGGTGGTTTATTGAGCTTAACATTGTTGCTTCCCATATATTTTCAATTCTCTCCTGCAACTTATTATATACCTAACGCAAGCGATTGGGGCTGGCTATTGGTCCTTGCCTGGGTCTGCTCGGTATGGGCCTTTCAATTATCAGCCAATGCGCTTAAAAAGATATCGGCGTTTACGGTGAACCTTTCCTACAACCTGGAACCCGTGTACGGTATTTTATTAGCGTTCCTGGTTTATCAGGAAAATAAGCACCTTGATTGGAGCTTTTATGTCGGGTTGTTTCTGATTATACTTGCGGTGGTGCTGCAGACATACCGTGTTTACCGAGGCAGACGAAAGTAAGTCGGGAGTTGTGAAAGGTAAGTCTCTAAACCCACCCCATACAGTCATTCCCTTATTCGGAGTCACTAATGCCCCTCCAGGGAGGGGATTTATCAACCTGAAAGCGGCGATGATGCAAACACTCATCTTACTCATAAAGTAAAGCCGACAAGCCTGCTAATAAAGGAATGCCTGCCAATCCCCTCCTTGGAGGGGAATCTTAGAGATTTAGAATTTCAGAGAGACAAAAGGGGTGGGTCTTAGAATTTCAGAGAGATAAAAGAGATGGGTTAGTCCTACACTCCTGAACCCACCACTCATAAAAACAGCACAACAAAACACTCGTTCTGTCTTATCTTCAACATTCCAAAAAACTAAAGCAATGAGAAAAATCCTGCCATTGATATTGGCTCTGATCTCCCCCATAATTTTACTAGCTCAAAAGAAACCCCTCGAACATTCCGTTTACGACGGTTGGAAATCCGCCGGCGAACGCAACATCAGCAACGACGGTAAATATGCCGTATACGCCATCAATCCCCAGGAAGGGGATGGTGTATTGATTGTTCAGTCATTGGAAGGTGGATATAAAAAAGAAGTGCCCCGTGGCTACCAGGCCCGGTTCACCGAGGATAATAAATTCGTAGTATTTAAAATTCGCCCGCTATTTAAAGATACCCGCGATGCACGTATCAAAAAGAAACGCCCCGATGATATGCCTAAGGATTCATTGGGTATTATTGAGTTGGGCAAAGACAGTGTGACAAAAATCGCCCGGGTAAAATCATTTAAGACTCCCGAGAAAGGCGATGGACAATGGATCGCTTATAATATGGAAAAGGCATTACCCGAACCTCCCAAGCCAAGGGCACAACCCGATTCTGTTACGCAACTGAATAACCTGGTACGTATGGCAGATAGCCTTGTTAGAGTTGCCGACAGTCTTCGTAATAAAGCCAACGAAGCAAAACTTAAAGGGGTGAGTGTTTTAGTACCACCTAAAAAAGAAACCAAACCAGCCGCAAAACCAGAGGATCCCATAGAAGAAGGAACCGAATTAGTATTGCGTAACCTGAGCACCGGAAAAGAAATAAAATTCAAACTCGTAACGGATTACTATTTCAGCAAAGAAGGTACCGTGGCATTGGTGGAGACGAGCAAGAAGAATAACGATAGCGTTACACTGGCTTCATTGATATGGGTGACGTTGTCAAACCAAAAAGCCGATACCATCTTCCGCAAATTCAACGATGCCAAGAATTACGCGATGGATGAAGCTGCTACACAGCTCGCTTTTGTTGCGGAAAGAGATAGTGTGGCAAAGGCACTTGTCAAATTCTATAAACTCTATTATTATAAAGCAGGATCCGATAGCGCCATGCTTCGTGGCGACCGTAATACCGATGGTGTCGCGAAGGGATTAACGATCAGTCCCGATTATATTAACCAGTTTAGTAAAGACGGTAAAAAATTATTCATCGGTCTAACCCCGATACGTAAGCCAAAGGATACAACGCTTGTTGATTTTGAAACCGCCCGTCTCGATGTATGGCATTATAACGATGATTACCTGCAACCACAGCAATTGCTCAATTCGGCGCAGGAATTACGTCGCAGTTACTTAGCTGTATATAACGGAAGCGATTCAAAACTGGTTCCACTCGGAGCAGAAGACGCGGAGAATGTACAATTGATAGATGAAGGCAATGCTGATTATGTATTGGCTACTTCTACCAAGGACAACCGCGTATCGGCACAGTGGGAAGGTTTTGCAAAATCAACCGCCTATATTATTTCTACGGTTGATGGAAGCCGTAAAAAAGTAAATGCTGGTATCCGCGGATTTTATAGCGCTTCGCCCAAAGGAAAATATATTACCTGGTACGACTGGAAGGCCCGCAATTATTTTTCTTATAATGTTGCTACCGGTGTAACAACCAATATCACCAACTTTATTAAAGTGCCATTATGGGATGAAGAAGATGATCATCCGGATGATCCGCCACCACATGGATTTGCTGGTTGGGTAGAGAACGATAAAGCGATCCTGATCTATGATAAATACGATATCTGGTCGGTTGATCCGGATGGTAAAACATCACCGTTAAACGTTACGTATGGATTGGGTAGAGCGAATAAAACAGAAATGCGTTACCAGCGTACCGATCCGGAAGAACGGTTTATTAAAGATGGACAGGAAGTATTATTGCGCGGTTTTAATACTTCCAATAAATATGCTGGATTCTATACCATGATTGCTGGCAAAAATGAAAAGCCCGTGCTGATCAGCACGAGCGCTCATAATTATCCGGGTCTGACGAAAGCGAAAAAAGCGAATCGTTATCTGGTTCAGCGAACCAATATCAACGAATCAGAAATCTTCTCGTCCAACGACCTGAAGGAATTCTCTAAACTTACTGATATCGCGCAGCAGCAAAAAGATTATAACTGGTTAACGGTAGAATTGGTGAAATGGAAGATGTTTGATGGAAAAGAATCCGAAGGGTTGTTATTCAAGCCCGAGAATTTTGATTCCACTAAAAAATATCCCGTAATCTTTTATTTCTACGAAAGAGATGCTGATGGATTATACAATTACCGGGCACCCGCACCCAGTGCCTCCACCATCAATATCCCTTATTTTGTAAGCAATGGATACCTCGTATTCGATCCCAATATTTATTATAAAGATGGTAACCCCGGTGAAAGCGCTTATAACTCCGTGGTTTCTGCCGCTAAGAAATTAGCAAAACTTCCATATGTAGATAGCACCAAGATGGCCATCCAGGGACAGAGCTGGGGTGGTTACCAGGTAGCCTATCTCGTAACCCGCACCAAGATGTTTGCGGCAGCCGGTGCCGGTGCGCCTGTGGCCAATATGACCAGTGCTTACGGTGGTATCCGTTGGGGCAGTGGATTGAACCGCCAGTTCCAATACGAGCATGGACAGACCCGTATAGGCGCCTCGCTCTGGAAGAACCGCGATCTCTATATCAAGAACTCACCCTTATTCTCAGCCGATAAAGTAACCACGCCCGTGCTCATCATGCACAACGACAAAGACGGCGCCGTTCCCTGGTACCAGGGTATCGAGTACTTTACCGCGCTCAGAAGATTGAATAAGAAGGTATGGTTACTCCAATACAACGATGAGGACCATAACCTCGTAGAAAGAAGGAACCGCAAGGATCTCTCTATCCGCCTCTCCCAGTTCTTCGACTACTACCTCAAAGGCGCACCCGCCGCCAAATGGATAACCGACGGTGTACCGGCTACGGTTAAGGGAATAGAGTGGGGGACGGAGGTTGGTGCGGAGAAGAAAGCATTCTGAGGTAGTCGTTAGTCTGGAGTCAGGAATTCGGAATTGAGTATCTTCCAACGTAACTTTGGCTTAGTAGGATAGATATTATCAATTATCATATTAGACCGGGGTGGATAGCTGCCCCGGTTTTTTTTGGCTTAAACCCAGGAATCGATTTATATATAAAGTGGGATGAATGTGAATAGGCATTTTCGATCGTTTCATGAAATCATTTTGGGAAATTGAGATATTCTACCTTATTGTTCTGTAATCGGTATTGGGGATATTTACGAAGGCCGACTTACAGAAATGCTTAAATTGTTAGCAAACTTCAATGATATCCTGATAACAGAACAGAAGTCCTTATTTTTAGAAAGGATTCAGTTTGTCCAGAGAATCTTTCCGTTGCAACCGCTTGTTTTTCTCGATTTCAAATTCCTCCTCAATAAACTTCCTTAATTCAATATTCATTTGAGTGGCCATTTTATTAAATTGGTCTAACTCCTGCAGAATAAACTCTTTCTTTTGAGTTGCTTCATTGTTAATGGTTTCAATCAATTTATCGTTTCCGATAAAAGGGATTTTAGAATAGCGTGTGAAGACAAAATACTTTTGGTTGTTGTGCGGATTAAAATTAATCCCGTTAGTTCTAAAACTAGTTGAGTTGCCTAATAAAGCCAAGTGTGTGGGGTTACCGTTCACTGCATAGTTAAATGAAACGTAGGGATACTTTCTACCAGGAATAAATGGAAAACCATCAGGAACATCATTCATCGTAAATTCCCTTTCCCCGTCATTTTTGGAACTATCCTTAGCTGAATAAAACAATTTGTTTACAGAATACTGTTCGTATAAACGGTCAATAAGATTATTGTTTTTAAAATTCTCATCGCTTGCCATTAGCTGCAATGTGCTTTTGATCGAGGATTTAATTACCGAAACATCAATCATAAGTTTAATTTTGCTTAAAGTTCCTGACGTAAATCCGTGCCAATAAACTTTCCTGACACATTGGCATAGCCGATACCCCGGCTTTTGGGTAAGCGAAGGGTGACGGATAAATTCAACTTCGACCGATTCTATTCAACTTAAACTCAAACCCCACTTTCCGATTCAGCATTTTCGTTAACTTGGTTGCAAATTAAGTTTCACAGGATTAGGTAACAGGGTGGGACAACCGGCCTCGCCCAATGCGACGTTCAATATGCTTCGCTAACGAGGGCCCCACCGTAACGATTATGTAAACCTCAAAATTGATAATTATGGCAAAAAGCAAAGCAACCAAAACTATAAAGCAAGAGCCAAGGGAAGAACAATCAAAACGAACCTATATCAAGCAAGCAGACGTTCCACTAATGACAGTAGAGGAAGCGTTGAGAATCCCGCAAGCTATACTTGATCATTATGCTGGTAAACCGACGTCGCCATTGTACGTAGCAAAAGCACTTAGCGTCGATCCAAAGGGCTCAACCTTCAGGTTTATTTCAGGAGCAGCGATTGCCTATGGGCTTATTGAAGGTGGAGCTCAGGCATCCGCTATTAGTATTACAGAACTTTCAAGAAAAATCTTACGACCCAAAACCGAAGGCGAAGATATTGCAGGAAAAAAACAGGCGGTATTAACACCTAGAATTTTCAAAGAGTTTTTAAGTAATTATAACGGTAGCCCTTTTCCAAGACAAGATCTAGCTTTAAATGTACTCGAAGACATGGGTGTGCCTAGAGATAAAGCCTCTGAAGTTCTGTCTCGAATAGAAACCTCTGCAAAAAGCGTCGGATTTATTGAAGAAATCAATAGCAAACAATATGTCAGTCTAGATAATGCCAACCCACTATCTCCTGATAATATTGACAAAAAACCTGAGGATGACCCAGCCGCCTATCATAGCACTTCTAGTGAGCAAATTAAAGAAATTACAAAAGTTGAAAATGCTAAAACAGTTCAACAATTATCACAAACGTCTTCCTATGCTAATGCGATTGCCGAGGATGAACGAAGAAGAAAAGTTTTTATAACTCACGGGAAAAATCAAGAACTTGTCGAACCTATAAAAAAGCTTCTTGAATTCGGCGAATTAGTGCCAGTAGTTTCCGTACAAAGACAATCGGTTTCTAAACCTGTTCCTGAGAAAGTTATGGATGATATGAGACTGTGCGGTGCAGCAATTATACATGTTGATGCGGAAACTACGATAGTAGATAGGGAGGATAAAGAACACGTTTTCATTAATCCAAATGTTTTGATTGAAATCGGCGCAGCTATGGCATTTTATGGACGCAGGTTTATTTTGCTAGTTAGAGACGGGGTTAAATTGCCATCAAACCTGCAAGGGCTGTATGAAGTGAGATATAACAATGAAACTCTTGATGCAAACGCAACTATAAAGTTATTAGAAGCAATTAAAGACATAAAGAATCATGCATTACCAACGGATATCAAACCTTAATTAATAAACACGGCCTCTCTGACGAAGTATGCCTGATTATTCATAGCTGACTCACGCTGGTGCTAGTATGTCAGCCCATTCGTAACTGGCACCCAGCTAGCGCAAGTATGGCTGATTTTGCGTAGCTGGCACCCCACGCTGGCGCAAGTATGTCTATCCATACGTAGCTGGCCCCCGGCTAGCGCATGTATGTTTATTTGTAGCTGGCGCAAGTGTTTCGTTTCTTCATAACGGAAATTTTGAATAACTGATTAAAAACATACTTCAAATAATTAAATGAAACGATTAACTGATTTAGGGTTTAGGGAAGTGGGAGAGTGGCACCTAAGTGAAGGCAAATTTGATTACAATCTGAGAATGCACAGCGATAAAAAAGGTTTGCTTTATTCCTTTATTAGTAAAAAGGAAATATTTTATATAGGCAAGACGACTGATACTTTAAAAAACCGGATGAATGGCTATAAAAATGCATCTGGTTCACAAAGAACAAATATCAGGGTGAGAGCTGAGATAATTAAATTACTAACATCTCAGCAAAAAGTTAGTATCCATATTTTATTAGATAATGCAAATCTAAGTTATCAAAACTTACGAGTAAGTTTGGCCGCTGGCCTAGAAGATAATCTAATTGATTTCATTAAGCCAACGTGGAATTATAGGGGTCACAACAGAATAAAAGAGCAAGAGTTGCCTCCTGAAAACAAAAATATCGTTATCGAAAATTTACAACCTGTGCTAGGGGAAGGTAAGACGGTAATTATCCGATTGGAAAAAACCTATTGGCTCAATGGTTTTTTCAACTTCTCAAAATCAGACATAAAACGATTACCTAAAAAAGCGATAAATGTAATATTACTTCTTGGCTCAAGTGACGAATTTCTGATACCGGGTCGTTTTCTTTTTGCTACAAAAAATGGCCAACCTAGAGTGCTTGGAAACAAAGCATTAAAAGTATGGTTTCAGGATAATTTCAGACAAGGTGCCGAAATAAGAGTTGACATTATTACTCCTACCTTATACAGGATACAGTTGTAGCCAGACATCTGGCCCCCAAGCTGGTGCAAGCATGACTGCCCCTTCGTAGCTGGCGCATGCTGGCGCAAGTATGTCTGTCCTTTCGTAGCTGGCGCAAGTGTCCAACCTTACAGAACGCTTATAGCCGGTGCAAATCTCAACCCTTACTGATTTCTAATTATGAACAGAAGGTTAACGGTTGGCAACTTGTGCCGGTCAATTGGAACATAATACCGATCGTCAGAAGCTGATTTAGCCTGGCACGAGTTGGTTTGCATTTTGTTATTAAATTAGTAATTTGTTAGCAAACACACTTGCGCCAGTTTAGGGCATGACGTTGAAGCAATCATCGTCAGTGCATATCTAAGCTTTGGTTTCGGCGGACGTAATTCTGCCTGGCAGTAGTTTTAAACTTCGGCTTTTAGGTATAAATTTAGCTTCAGTTCCGGGCGGACAGTTGGTCAATTCCCCAACTGTACAAAGTCTCGAACGTTAGCGGTCACCCATAGATGACTCCACATCAAAAAGAAATCAGCAAAAAAAATTATCGGATAATGTCACTTAAAAGAGAACTGATATACATTGATGAACAAGACGTAACCGATAGAATTGAAAAATATTCGTATAAGGGCGACAGGTGCGTTGTTGTTTTCAAAAACGGCAACAAAGAATTTTCTTACGGTAAAAACAGAGCAAAAATTGTAAGGACGGCAGTAAGTGGAGACAAAGCATTTAACGTTTTCAATTACTTAAAAGAAATTGCCGACACAGTTGGTCTAAAAACAGAAGAAGGCAATAATATACTTGCAAGAAGTTACGACAGCATTTCTGAAATTCCAGAGGACTGTATTCTTGCAAGTCTTTTAAACGGCTCTTTATCCACAGGAAATAGTAATTCTGCGAATCCTGATTTTTTTCCGTTTGGTTTTAATTTAAGTCAGAGAAATGCAGTTAACACCGCATTTACCAATAATTTAAGCGTAATTGAAGGACCACCCGGAACAGGCAAAACACAAACCATTCTGAACATTATTGCTAACGCTATTTTAAACGGACAAAGTGTTGCTGTTGTTTCAAGTAATAACTCTGCGACAAAAAATGTCTATGAAAAACTTGAAAAGAACGGTGTTGAATTTATAGCCGCACTTCTTGGAAATTCTCAAAACAAAAAAGAGTTCATCGGCTCACAAAAAGAAATTCCTGATTTATCAAAATTCAACTTAACCGACGCTCAAAAGACAGAAATAAAAGTAAAGACAGCAACGCTTGTTACCCAACTTTCTGAAAACCTTGACAAGAAAAATGAATCAGCATCGCTGAAACAACAAATTGACAGCATCAAAACAGAATACGAACATTTCAAAAAAGCATTTAACTATAATACAGAGAAAACCATAGAACTTAAAAAGAACATCACAACCGAAAAAATACTTGAAATATGGGTTTCTCTTGAAGCACTTGGAAAAAGACGAAAAAAAATAGGCTTCATCAGAAGATTTATTTACAGATTGAGATACGGAATTAAAGACAAATCATTTTATGCAAATTCACTTGATGAAATGATTTTCATTTGTCAATTAAAGTATTATTCAACTAAAATTCGTGAACTGACAAATAGAATAGAATTATTGGAAATCTCTTTGAAAAATTTTGCATTTGACAACAAAATGAAAGAATACACGCAAATTTCAATGCAACTTCTCAAAGCAGAATTGTGTAAACGGTACAATCAACAAAAGCGAGAACCATATACAATTTCAGAACTTCGTCAGAAATCAGACGCATTTATCAAAGATTATCCTGTCATAATGAGCACAACTTACTCATTGAGACAGAGTTTGTCTGAAAATCTTTTTTATGACTATGTGATTATTGACGAATCATCACAAGTTGATTTAGCAACGGGTGCGCTTGCTTTATCTTGTGCAAAACGAGCAGTAATTGTTGGCGATATTAAACAATTGCCAAATGTGGTTGACACAGATATGCAAATAAAAACTGATTTGATTTTTAATTCTTATAACCTGAAAAAGCCCTATCGCTATTCAAATCATAGTTTGCTATCTTCTGTAGTTGAATTACTTCCAAATATTCCAGAGACTCTTTTGAGAGAACATTATCGTTGCCACCCGAAAATCATAGAATTTTGCAACAAGAAATTTTATGACAATCAACTTATCGTTCATACAGAATCCACAAACAAACGCCAACCTCTTGTTGTTTACAAAACAGCGCAAGGGAATCACGCAAGAGAGCGAATGAATCAAAGACAAATAGACATTATTAAACAGGAAATTATTCCGAAAGAAAGACTTGAAAATGTAGATTTGGGTATTGTTACACCGTATCGTAATCAGACAAACGAATTACAAAGAACATTTCAAGGAACTTCAATTAAAGCGGACACAGTTGACAAGTTTCAAGGCAGAGAAAATGAAGTTATCATACTATCAACTGTTGACAACGAAATTTCTGATTTCACAGACAACCCTAATCGGTTAAATGTTGCAGTTTCTAGAGCCGTTGAACAACTGATTTTAGTTGTTAATGGAAATGAAAATGAAAATGACAACAACATTTCTGACTTGGTAAAGTATATTGAGTATAACAACTTTTCTATTGTTCAAAGTGAATTAAATTCAATTTTTGATTTATTGTATAAAGGTTACGAAGAAGAACGAGCAAGAATTATTCGAAAATCAGGTAAAGTGTCAGAGTTTGATAGCGAAAATTTGATGTTTGGTCTAATCAAACAAGTTTTAGCAGACGAGAAATTTTTGAAATATGACGTTCTTCTACATTTTCCAATTAGACGGCTTATTAAAGATTTTTCCAAGTTAGACGAACAAGAAACAAAATACGCATCAAATCCTTTGACACATTTAGATTTTTTGATTTACAACAAATTTGGTAAGGTTCCAACTCTTGGAATAGAAGTTGACGGCTTTGAATTTCACAAACAGGGAACACAGCAAGCGGAAAGAGATAAAATGAAAGACAAAATCTTGGACAAATATAATTTCCCTATTTTGCGTTTCAGGACAAATGAAAGCAACGAAAAAGAGAAATTGGCGAACAAGTTAAATGAACTACAAAGGACAAAATAAAAATTGGGCGAACCGCTGGCGCAAGTATGTCCATTCGTAGTTTTCCGTAGCTGGCGCAAGTGTCCAACCCAACGGTACCTTAAATATATATTGCGGAAGGTTGACGGTTGGCAACTTGTGCCGTTAATTGGAACTTAAGGCCGATCGTCAGAACCTGATTTGACCGGAGGCAAGTCTTATCGACTACTATGATAGAAATATTGACTCCCCTGCTAGCGCAAGTATGCCCATTCGTAGCTGGCGCAAGTGTCCAACTTTACTGAACTCTGATTTTAATAACATTAAGCTCATAGTTGGCAACTTGTGCCGATCGTTTGGAGTCTAAGGTCGATCGTTAGAAACTGATTTGACCTGGCACAAGTTGGTTTGCATTTATCCTCGGTTATCAAAACAAAAACTTTTATACAAGCGCAGTTGCGCCATCGGATGTGAGATCGGCATTATTAAATTGAATGAAAATAATTTTTATTTTTAGTAATTTCATAGCATAGAGTATCGCTAATGAATACGATAAAAGTAATTTATTGCCAGTTTATTGAAAATTCTAGCCCGCCAGAGAAATTCTTTCTTGAATTTAAGGAAGAGACGAATGACAGAAAGCAACCGGGTTTTGTTTTAAGGTGGGCCTCGAAACAATTGATGTTATGGGTCCGTCATGCAATTGATTTGAAACTAAAAAGATTCGATTTAAGGAAGCCAATATTTGCCCAAGTATTCTGGAACGGAACGTTAGAAATGGAACTGGTCCAAATCAATGTAAAAAAAGATCGAGTTCCCAAGAAAAGGAGGAAAAGAACTTACAGAATTGGTCTTTCGACCTACATATTAATTCCGAGAAGAGAATATGAATTCTCTAAAACACTTATCAGAGAAGTTACTAAAAGAGAAGAATCAAGCGACACTTTCAAGTTATTTAACAGAATTGCAAGCCAGATTGGCCACGGTAATAAATATAGTACACCCATAATTTATACGGGCATGAGGGACTAACTTCAAGTACCCCCCACGCTGGCCCCCTGCTGGTAAGTATGTCTGCCTATTTGTAGCTGGCAAGTGTCCAACCTCAATAAGGCTAAATTCTTAAAGCAAAAAAAGGCTTGTGGTTGGCAACTTGTGGCGATCAAGAACATAAGGTCAATCGTTAGAAACTGATTTGACCTAGCGCAAGATGGTTTGCACATACCATCAATTAGGAAAATTTACTTTATCAAGCAAACACACTTGCCAGCGTGGGGAAAGATTGGTTATCCTTATCTACTAGATTTTTCAATTGGCATATTTGCCAATTGAAAAACTTTCCTTTAGATTTGTAGCATAAACTTAAAGGTGGCGACAACACCATAAATACGGCAACAATAATTATGTTACAATCAAGATTTGTAGACGATTTTACTATTGAGGTCATTGCTCAAGATGGCGAAAAATTCACCTGGAACACTTACTTTCCAACTCCAAAAAAAGACCAGCAGTTCTATGCAGAAAGGTTAGCGTGCTATTTTGAAAAATATTTCAAGGAAAATATTGGAGATAGTACAGGCATGAGTATGTTTTATTGGGTCTGGATACAAATGAATTATTATGAAAGACTTGGTATTTCAGGTGTAAAAGCAGAGAGAGACGAGGAAAGAATTTTACTTAATGATGAAAGAGTAAGAATTGGAGCAAGAATCCGTGAATTACGGAAAGAAAAAAACGTTGAAGCAAAAATGCTTGCTCAAATCGCTAATATAGACGCAGCTAACCTTAGCCGCATTGAACAAGGACGTTATTCAGTTGGTTTAGATATACTTTCGAAAATTGCATTTGCCCTTGGTGCTAAAATTGAGTTGGTTGATTTCGTTGAACCTAAAAAATCTTAACGCTATGGTCAACGTAAATCACTTTGAAAAGGAATGCATATGCGCATACAAAGAGGAAGGATACTCTGTTCGTGACAACGGAGCAGTATTACGCCACCTGCTTGACGGAAAACGACCACGACGAACCGACAACAGTTGGACTTTTGGCAAACTAAACAGCAAGACAGGTTATTTGGAAATTGCTTCGGTTCGTATTCACAGAATAGTGGCAACTGCGTTTCATGGAGAACCGCCAACTAAAGAACACGTTGTTGACCATATTGACACGAACAAACAAAATAACAGACCAGAAAATCTTAGGTGGGTAACAAGATTGGAAAATATTTTGCTTAATCCAATTACTACAAGACGTATTGAACTTGTTTGCGGAAGCGTGGAAGCATTTCTTGCGGACCCTTCAAAATTCCGTGACAAATTTCAGGAACCAAATTATGAATGGATGTGTGCCGTTTCAGCAGATGAAGCACAAATAAGTTTAGCAAGAATGTTGTCTTGGGCAAAAAGTAACAACCCATTAAAAGGAGGGTCTTTAGGCGAGTGGATATTTAATCGAGAAGTTGTTGAAACTCCGATTGCTAAAATCCTCAATTACATAACGTCTAAAACGCCAAACGCAGCACAACGCATTATTTTTACCCCAGAGGATAAGCCTAACGAATATCCAAGTACACCCCAAGAATTTGAGGAAAATCCATTGACAGCTTATTATGAGAACTTGACTGAGGGGGCGGTTTTCTTCCGAAACCATAACGGAGAATATGTAGTTGTGAAAAGCGGATTTTCAAAAGACAGCCAATCTCTTTATGTACTGACGAAGGCTGCTTATGTATATCGAGAACGAGATAGTGGAGAATGGATGCCTGTACCCATAGGTGAACTTTCGGAAAGAATATTTGATAGGGATTTGCCTCATTCACTTACTGAAGTAACTTATGAAGATGGTTTATTTGTGCACGGAAAGGTAGAATCTGGCTTCCATCCAACAGAAGAGTTAGAAATAATATTCAATGAATACACCAAAGAACAATAATGCCGAACCGCTAACATTGCTTTGGCAATATGGCGGGGGACGAATATATTCTCAGCTTTTTGTTCCCCAAGGTGGCACAAGTATGTCTGCCCATTAGTAGCTGGCCCCTGCTGGCGCCAGTATGTCTGCCCATACATAGCATGGCACAAGTTGATTTGCATTTACATTTCATTACTAAAGTAGTAAATTGTAAGCATTCACACTTGTGCGAGCGTGGAGACATATTCGCTATACCCAAATAAGGCAAAGCTGTAAAGTTGGCAATAAACTCATTCGACAAAACCTAATATGGAAAGTTTCTTTCATCGGCTTTACAGATACAAACAGTCAGATTTCAGACATCAAAAAGAAAATTTCTTGACTGAGATTTTAGCTCATTGTTTGGATTCAGACAAAATATTTCAAAGCGAATTTCTTTCGTTAGTTAATTTCAATCAGGAAATTAAAACTTTCGAGTGCCAAACTCAGACGATTGATAAGGAGTTTGGGAAACCAGATATTTTTATTACCATAAATAATAACACTACCGTAGTTATTGAATGTAAAGTTGATGCAACACAAGAAGTAACACAGTTAAAAAGATATGCTGATTTTTTGATAAAAAATAAATCAAAATACAAACACTTAATCTTTTTAACTAAATACTTTGAAGAAGTAGAAGCTTTTCCAAATTCAATTTCTTTTACACATATTCGATGGTACCAAATATTCGACATTTTGCCCAAAAGCTCAGATAAAATCTCTAAAGAACTTTACAAATACTTAATCGAAGAAAAAATGAGCAGTAAGATTTCATTTAATAAACTTGACCTTAATGCCATCAAAAACATTCAAGAGACGCTTGCAAAAATGAGAGAGTTTCTAGTAAGAACGAAAGACATTCTTTACTCATATACTAAATCAAAAGTCCGTGTTTTACAACAAATTGAAAAAAGAAACTATGGAGTATCTACTGATTTTCATGGAGGCACGCTTTGGCTTGGTTTTTATCAGTATGAGGATAATGAGGAAATACATATTGGTATAAGTATCGAAGATGTTCCGATTGAAAATTCTGACTTTGATAAATTGAATGAGTTTAGCAAAGTGAGTAATTGGACTTTTTATGACAATGAAAATAATGATAAACGAACATGGTACAATAGTGAACGCCTTTCATCTTTTTTCGAAAATGATATGTTTAACACAAATAAAGCCCACGATTTTCTTGAAATAGAATTATCAAAACTAATGAAGTGGTTTTAAATACCCCAGCAAGTGCAAGCATGTCTGCCTATTCGATGCTGGCCCTCCGCTGGCGCACGTATGTCTGCCCCTTCATAGCTGCCGCAAGTGTCCAACCTTACTGAATGTTTATAGTCGATGCAAATCTCAATCCTTACTGATTGCTAATTATGCGACAGAAGGTTAACGGTTGGCAACTTCCGCCAAAGGTCGGACAAGTTGTATCGGTCAATTGGAACATTATGCCGATCTTCAGAAACTGAATTGGCCTGGCACTACCTGTCCGCCTTTTGGCGGAAGTTGGTTTGCATAAGCTTTTTCCTAAATTCTATAATCTACTTGTAAGCAAACACACTTGCGCCAGCAACGTAACGCGGCCTCGATCCAAACTGATGACATTTGGTGTTATTTGTTGACATATACAATATCAAAATAGCTATTAATCAGATTCAATGAATCGTAGAAACTTTCTAAAAAACTCCACTGCTGCAACCACAGGCCTTTTGCTGCCAATTGGTTTAACTGCATCTCCTCAAAAAACAAGCAAGAAAGTGGTTGTACTTGGTGCAGGCCTCGCTGGTTTAACAGCAGCATGGGAACTCGTACAAGCCGGACATGAAGTGATTGTGGTTGAAGCCAGAAATCGATCCGGTGGTCGTGTGCTAACACTTCGGGAAGGTTTCACTCCAGGATTAACGGCTGAGGCTGGTGGCATGAGTTTCAACGATAATTATTTCAATCTTCTCCGTTATGTGAAGCTTTTTAATATTCCATACGAGTCACTGAAAGCCCCGGCTATTCGGAGTCCGGTCGGAAATACTATCTATCACTTACGTGGCAAGCGAATTGTTCCGGAAAACGGAAAAATAGATTGGCCTTATGAACTTAAACCTGAAGAGCGTGAGGGTAGTATTACCAACAGGTACATCCAGCCTTTACTCAATAGCGTAAACGATATTTCCATTTCAGATTCATTGTATGACTGGGCTCGTTCAATTGACAATAAGACATTGCATCAACTTGTCGCAGAAAGAGGTGCGTCTGCCGGTGCACAAGAAATTATTCGGGTGACTACCTGGTATTCCGATCGCGATGGACGTGCCTCTGCTGCCTGGAATCTGTTGCCGGTAGTACAGAGCGTTGGGAGTAAAGATCTTTACAGCTTCCCGGGAGGAGTTGATAATTTATCGACAGCATTTGCGGTTAGATTAGGAGAAAGAATCCGATTTGGTTCTGAAGTGGTGAGGATAAAAAATGACTCCAATAGCGTAGAAGTAATTGTTCACACAGCTGGCAAGCAAGAAAGCCTTAATGCAGATCGGGTCGTTTGCACAATTCCTTTTTCAGTGTTGCGAAACATCGATATCTCGCCTTCGTTGTCAGCTTTCAAAAAAGATATAATTTCTGGGCTGTACTATACACCAACAACCCGTGTTTTTCTGGAAGTAAAGAAACGATTTTGGGAAAGCAATGGCGATAACGGTTCAGCCATGACAGATCTCCCCATCGGGCAAGTACAAAAACATCCTATGATCAAAACAGGAAGAGAAAGAGACAGAGCTATTCTTGAAGCTCATGTACGTGGCCTCGACGCATTGCAAGTTGACAGCATGTCGAGTGACTACAGGTTAAAGTTCACACTTGAACAAATGAACAAAGTTCACCCTGGTGTTTCCGATTATTACGAAGGAGGGATTTCAAAGAGTTGGCAGCTTGACCCTTATTCGCTTGGAGCATATTCGTTATTCCTCCCCGGCCAGATTACTTCATGGCTGCCTGAAATCATCCGCCCTGAAGGTCGTATACATTTTGCCGGAGAACATACTTCCATTTACTCCGCTAGTATGGAGGGTGCGATAGAATCAGGTGCTCGTGCTGCAAAGGAGATTAACGAAGTTTAAGAAGATATTTTGATCCTAAATCAATCAAACAGCAACCTGCGGGAAGTTGGTTTGCAAAAGCCTTCGCATATAAAAATAAAATATTGCAAGCAAACCTTACGCCAGCATCGGAATTAAGCGATTACAAGCGGGCTGTCGAATAGCTTTCGAAATGCTTATGTTTGCGGTAATAAGTTCAAAAACCACCATCAATAAAGATTTACCAATCTAAAATGTGCAATGTCTATAGATCAGTTGGCTCTCTGACGACGATTAAGTCTCATTTACATCGAAATAATGTCACTGGATTTACTTCGGTAAATGAGTTGATTGCTTTTCAAAAGAACTATTCAACCTCACGACAGCAGATTATCTCAAAACACGAACTATCAATTACACAAGAAAAAAATGATTTAAACTCAGAAATTTCCCAGTTAGATGAACTCATCAAGGTTAAGAAGACAGCTATTGAAGAAGACCTTCGAAAAGAGATTGAACAACTAAAACAACAATTAGATTTCCTTTCTACTTCTTCCAAAAATATTATTCGAAGTTTAATTAATTACTTCAAAAAACGTTCACTAAAAAGAGAAATACGAGATTCAGAACTGGATTTTGACTTAAAAGTATCCTTTGAAATTGGTCAGTTAAATAATGCATTGACTGAAAAGAATAGTCGTAATCACTTTATTACCTATCATTTTAATGATGCAGTACAAGAAAGTTCCCGGGCTTCTCTATGGGAGCTCGAAAGAAAAAAGAAAGTAATCGACGAAATAAATAACGCTATTTATGGAGCAATAGGTGAACAAAAGGTGGTAAAAGAGTTAGAGAACTTATCAAATGATTATTTCCTAATAAATGACTTTTGCCTTTCATTTTCTCCCCCTATTTATAATCGCCAAGAAAATGATCAAATAAGATCTATTCAAATTGACCACCTTTTAGTTTCACCATTTGGTGTTTTTCTTATTGAAACAAAAAATTGGAGTGAGCAATCATTGAATAATTTAAGCCTACGGTCTCCAGTTCAGCAAATAAAAAGAACAAATTTTGCTCTATATAAAATGTTAAGCGGAGAAATACCTGGCCTTTTAAATCTTAACCAACATCATTGGGGAGAAAGAAAAATACCAATAAAAAATCTTATTGTTTTGACAAATCATAAACCGAACGAAGAGTTTCAATATGTAAAAGTTGTAACCCTAAGCGAGCTCCTTAGTTATATTAAGTATTTTAAACCTAGCTTTTCCAGTATGGAGACACAGGTAATTGCGAAATACTTGCTTAATCTTACAAATAGTCAATTTGCTTAGCGGATCATTGGTTTCATTGGCAATACTGTCTCCCAAGCTTGTGCTCCCAATTTCATAATGAATTATGATTATTTCGAAGAGTGAAAGAAATGAAGAGGCTGTCTCAAAAGCTATGTATTGCCGGCATCGCCTTTGGCAAGCCTACAGCGACCAAAGGGAAGACGGCAAGGCGGTAAGAAAACGAGAATTGAATTTCAATACTTTCCGTCTTACCGTCTTCCCGGCAAATATTTCTCGTTGATTTTTGAGACAGCCTCTGTTTAAAATTCTACTTTATAATTCAACACGGGTATCAGCCCGGTTTGATAATTGTACTCGATCACATTTTTTTCGTCATTGTAATACTGGTTGTAGACATTCAATCGATTCGTTATGTTTTGAATGTCGAGTGATAAAGTAGTGGTGAATTTTTTCTTGTTCCATTTCATGCTGAGGCGCAGATCGGCCCGGAAATAATTTGGGTTTCGAAGCGTGTAGGCATTGTACTCATCATAAACGGTATACCCGTTGCTTTGCGATTCTGCATAATCGATCGGTGTGGTTCTCAGGCCGCCGGCATAGATCGTTTTGATGTTGACGCCAAATGTTTTTCTTTTATTCGTTGAAACAAAATCTTTGCCGCTGATAAACGTGATAGTATAATTCCCATTGAATCGCGTGTTTCTTTCGACCCCGTCAAATGCTGTATATTTTGAATTGTATATGGAATTGCTCAGCGTTAGGTAGAAATTGTTTTGCAGATAGCGTTCCAGTGAGATTTCGATACCATAATTTTTGCCTTTTCCTTTATTCACCAGGGGTTCCAGTACATAGCCATCAATGATATTCAATGTAGAGAAAGTACTGCTGTCCTTTGTACTTACCGGCACATTGAATAGATGTTGGTAATATAATTCTGTTTTCAGCAGGAGATTCTTTGTCAAACGGTGACCAAATGATATTACATAATGATGCGATTTCGTAAAATCAAGATTTTCATTTGGCGAATGGAAGGATCCATCAGGATTCTGTTGCCTTGCGAAATAGACGCCCCAAATCTGTAATTGGCTATGCAATCCATAACCAATAGCCAGGCTGGATTTATTAGACAGGCTCCATTTGACGGATAGGCGTGGCTCTATTGCTGATGTATTGTTTAGCGAAAGATGGAGCCAATGCAACCCTGCATTGATCGTTATATCGTTGGAAGGTTTATACTGAAATTGAGCAAAAGCTTGTTGCGTCGCGGTATTTCCTTCCGTATTGATCCTTTCTACCAATGGGTCGCCTTCGTGCTCGGCCGACAATTGGTAATAATTGAAATGAATAAAGTTGCCAATCACCCCTGCGCGCAATTGTAAGTTGTTTCCAAACTTATAGTTCATGGTTGAATTAAACAACCATTTTCTAATAGTGTAATTATCAGTGTATGTTTTGGAAATACTGTAATCGTCTTCTGTATAATCTTCATCATATCCATTTTTTGTATAAGAGATACCTGCACTTGTTTTCAGATTGATCCTGTTTCCTAATAAAATGGTATGTGTAACGCCGCTCATCGCGGTATTGGCAGCAAACTTATAGGGGTAGCGATCACTTTTTTCTTTCCAATCCGTAGAATCCTTTTCTACACTTTTGTTATCGCTACTAAGACCACCGAATCCAAAGACGGTGAATGTTCCCGCTTTAGTAGTTGGTAAATAAATGTGGTAGGATAGATCCTGGAAATTGGTTACTGCGCCATCGGAGGGCAAAACGCCCATTGCAGTCAACAACCTCAACGTAGAATAGCGATAATCTATCAGGTACGAGCCTTTATATTTTTTTGAAAATGGTCCTTCGATGGCGGCATCAAGACCGAGCACTCCAGCCTGTAAGGTGTATTCTCTTTTTTCGTTATTACCACGACGAAGCTTTAGATCGAATACGCCACTCAATGCATTCCCATACTCCGCAGCAAATGCGGCCGTTACAAAATCTGAATTCGATAATAATTGAGCACTCAGAATAGAAATGCCGCCGCCTGTATTTCCAGCCTGGCTGAAATGGTTTGGGTTGGGAATATCCATTCCTTCCATCTTCCATAATAAGCCCGTTGACGAATTGCCGCGTATGATGATACTATTGCCCCCATCATCACTGGCTAATACGCCCGGAAAAGCAGCGGCCATTCGCAAGGGATCATTAACCGCTGCGGCATAGCGTTGTGTTTCTTCTACGGTGAACGCTCTTGCACTTACCGCACTCATCTCATTGATCGGTTTGTTTCTTTTAGATCTTGCCTTAACTACCACTTCATCTTCTGCTTCCACCAACGCTTCCATTGAGATCGTTAATACGGTCTCTTTGCCTGAACTAACGGCAATATTGTCTAATGAAGCTGGTTTGAAACCCGAATAGGATATGCTGATTGTGTAAGAGCCAATGGGTAAGTCTTTGAACCGAAACATTCCATCTTCATCTGTAATAGTGTTGAGTTTAAGAGAGGGAATCGTAACGGTGGCGCTGGGTAGTGGTTTCTGTAACACAATGTCAACTACGGTGCCCCGTAGTTGTTGTCTGTATTGTGCCTGGGCAATCGAACCAAGGAAGATAAAAAACAGGATAAGTTTGATTTTCATATTCAACTTCTTTTGTCGTCGTTAATGATTTTGTAGATTGACAACAGAAGAAAGAGTTACCCCTAGTCGTTAACAAAAATTTAAAAGAGATTAATGCCAGCGTTCCATCCGAACCAGCCGGTAAGCTGGCTATTAATGCGGGTGGTATTGTATCCTGACGAAGGAATAGGAAAGCGATAACCTTTTATCCCTGATTGCTGATTAGAGTAATACAAAGAATAGGCTGGTCCTGCAAAAAGGGATACATACTTGCCCAACTTCACCGTAAAATTGACATGAAATCGGTTTAATATGTTCGTATAATCCAGGGAGCCGAGATAAAGATATTGGGCCGAAAGTTCGGGATTCAGCGAAATGGTTTTCTTTTTATTCAGATAGAGTTCACTGCCCAGTCCATAACCAACAGCATAAATCCGGTTGCTGTCGCCGGCATTTACGCCGGCCTGCAGAATACTATACAATTTTGAATTACCCGATTTGAACGCGGCATTCACATTCACCACTTCGTTCGCGTAAATACTCAGCTTGTGATAACCTTTTACGACAATATTAATTAAGCCAATACTAAATCCATCAGAAGTATCCGCAACATTGATCAATGCGATCTGCAAACCTTTTAAGTGTTTTGAATAATTGAATACTCCTGCAATCTGAACGCCCTTCGTTTCTACATTACTAACGTTTGCTACCCCCGCCAGTTGAACCCCACTTAATTTTCTTCCCGCGAAATTGGCAACTCCTGCAAGTTGCAAACCATTTACACTATCAGCAACATGATTGTAAACACCACTTAGCTGAAACCCCGCATACTTTCCACTTACATGATTATTCACTCCAGCAACCTGGAATCCGGAGGTCGCATTCAGAACGGTATTGTTGACACCTGCAATCTGAACACCATCAACTCTTCCGCCAACAATATTGAATACGCCTGCGGCCTGGAAATATTTCACCTCTTTTTTGTCAATATTGAATATTCCACCAATCTCAACTCCATTTGTTCCTGCGGTATATCCACCCAATACATTGAGCGAAAAATTATTGATCACCTGTCCGCTCATTTTGCCATGTGAACCCAGGCCAGGAACCAATGATATCTGAAAAGGTCTGGTAGCAAAGAAGTCTTTAAGGTTCAGGCTTTGCAATCTTTGTTTGCTGGAGAGGATGAATCTTCCCATTCCCGTTTTTTCTACGGTGGCTGAATCAACCGCGGGTGACGTTTTTATGGCTGCGGTATCAATTTCGCTTTTGGTGTCCTTTACGGAATCAGGTGTCAAATAATCGTCAGGAGCAACCGTTACTCTATCTTCTGGCCTTTCGACCGGCATCATCGTGATGGTAAGTTCCTGATTGTGGCGCGGCTCAATGGCTATGGAATCATCCTCGTAAGATTCCTTGCTTACAAAAAGAGTGACCGTATTAAGCTTTCCGCCTTTTAGTTTCAATTTGAAATAACCAAGCTCATTGGTTATGGCTGACACCAACTGAGCTTTTTCATACACACTGGCATCATTCAATGCTGCGCCGGATTGCTCATTGTAAACATAGCCACTTACAAAATAAGCCTTTTCCTCTTCCGGGGATTTCTTTGCAACCATAGTCACCCGGATGGGAGCCTTGCGTATGATCACGTAATTCCCACTCTCCCTGAATTCAAAGCTTGCATTAAACAATAGGTTCAATATTTCTCTCACCGACTTATTACGCACGTTAAGACTTACCAAACTATCTTTATTTACAATTTTTGAATTGTAAGAAAAATAGAAATCACCTTTATTACTTAGTATTTCCAGAACATTGTCGAGCCGCTGACGACTGACATCAATGGTTATGTTCTTTGATAAAATATTTTGACCTGTGCAAGTAATGGTAATACACAAAAGAACAAGCCCTGCTAATTTTTTCATCGCCTGGTGAATCTATTGCTTTAATATAATGGTATCTCCTTTTTTGATGACTTCAATATCGAACGTAATACTGATAATGTTCAATACCTGGTCGAGCGACTCATTATCGAACACAGTGTTAATCTGTAAATTCCTGAGTGCGGGATCTTCAATTACAATTTTCGAGTTATACGCTTCGTTTATCACATCGACCAATTTCCAAAGGGGCGTATCATCACAAACGAATTGTTTTGTTCTGTAATATTTATACAATTGGTCGGCGACTTTCTCTTTGTTCATCAGGGAATCCTTTGTATCAACCCGAATCTTTTCCTTTGCCCTCAATTCTACCGTTTTTCCTGCCCTTGTTACTTTCACAATCCCTGATTCTACCACTACCTCGGTATTACCGTTGATAGTTTTTACATTGAAAGAAGTTCCCACAACGGTTACCTGGACATCGTTCACTAAAACGGTGAACGGTTTTTCTTTGTCGGGACTTACATTGAAGAAGGCTTCTCCTTTCAGTTTCACTTGCCGGGTATCATCTTTGAATTTCGCCAGGTATGAAATACTGGATCCTTTGTTTATGGTGACAATAGATTGATCTGGTAAAGTATCATTCAACGCTGTTTGTTGGGCCAATACAGTCAGTTCTTTTACAGGTTGGTTTAAACTCCAATAAGCCAACAAGCCGATCCCTGCAACAATTATAATCGAAGCAGCGATTCGTATCCATCCAATATTGTTGCGGCGCACCGGAGCAGGATGTATCCTTTGCTGAAAACGTTGCCAGGCTTTGTTTTCGTCAACTTTTGTTCGAACGGCCAAATGGCGGCTATCATCCCAGACTTTTTTAAGCTGGTTATAATAGTCAAGATTAGCGCTGTCGATAGCCAGCCATTGCGTTACCTGTTCCTGCTCATCCGGCTCAGATTCGTTGAGCATGAATTTTACCAGCAGGTCATCGTTAATATGGTTGAAATTTGTTTCCAGGGTATTATAAGTTTATTAATAGAAATAACAGGGATAAAAAATCTATCAAGTGGATTCTTAACAATTTCAGCGCCTTGCCCATATGATTTTCTACTGTCTTCACGGAAATCTGCAGTTTCTCAGCAATTTCTTTGTACTTCAAATCTTCAAACCGGCTCAATTGAAAAACAGTGCGGCATTGTTCCGGTAATTCATTCAGCGCTTCTTTGAATTTGTTTTCCAGTTCCTTGCTGAGTATTTTTTCTTGCGGTTGTTCCGACTTATTCTTCATACTGTATACAACATGGAGGCGATGGGTTTCTTTTACTTTCTGATGTTTTAAGAAATTCAGACTTTCATTATGTACTGCCCGGTATAGATAAGCAGCGATGGGCCCTTCAATAGCGAGTTTTTCTGACCGCTCCCATAATTTGAAAAAAACCTGTTGTACCATTTCTTCCGCTTCATCCTCGTCCTTCAGGATAGTAAACGCATAGGAATACAGGTTTTTATAGTGAGTTTTAAAAACCAGTTCAAAGACAGCCTCATCCCTTACGACCAGCAATGAGGCGATCTTTTCATCCTGAAATTCCATTTTTAAGTAGCTATTTTCCTTTTCTAATAATGAGGCTGCCAGCAAAAGTAGTTTTTAATATAACAACAGACTGGCTGTTTACCCCTATTGAAGAGTTTTAAAAATTTAAACCTGGGAGGTCTATGAAACCTCTTCAAGTTTCAGGGAATTGCAAGACCTCACAGGTTTGGACGTGCCGCTATAAAACCTTTGAGGTCCTGCAGGCCCCGCTGGCGCAACCTGTCCGCCTACTGGCGGAAGTTTGTCTGCCTTTTGGCGGAAGTTGGTTTGCATAACCTTCTTCCTAAATTCTATAATCTACTTGTACACAAACAGCTTGCGCCAGCAACGAAGAACGCCTATGTAACAATAGTTACAAATACCCTTATTGAAATGAAGGAACTTTATGGAGCAAAGAGATTAATCACATTTAATCATATAATCATGATAAAAAATAAAATCAAATCAGTGATATTTATTCCCCTGGTTGCAAGCGCGGTTTTGTTTGCTTCCTGCGGCAAGGATAATATTCCTGAAGACAATAATAACGTCAACAATGGGAATGTTAATATTGCCAATTTGCAAACACAAATAAACAGCCTTCCAAAAGACCCCTTAAACCAGGTTGAATTGAGCAGTCTTTCTTTAATGCGAGAAGAGGAAAAACTGGCGCGGGATGTGTACATTACTTTATACAATAAGTGGGGTGTAAATATTTTCAATAATATTTCAAACAGTGAGCAAACACATATGGATGCCATATTGTTGTTGTTCCGAAAATATTCCCTGACAGATCCAGTTGGTAATAATGCTGTTGGAATATTTCAAAATACTGCGCTGCAGAACTTATATAACCAACTAGTCGCAAAAGGAAAGGGGAGTGTATCGGAAGCGTACCAGGTGGGGGCTACTATTGAAGATCTGGACATTTATGACCTAAACAGACTACTTGTTGATGTGGATAATCTGGATATACGATTGGTTTACGATATGCTTACAAAAGGAAGCAGGAATCACATGCGTTCATTTTACAAAAACATTTTAAATACCGGCGGCACATACGCTCCACAATACATTACCCAGGCCGAGTTCGATAGCATTATCAACAGTCCTATGGAAACCGGCAACTAATGATAATTATTAAAAATAAATTATGAAACAGATTTTTATAACGATGACGTCATTGATACTATTCACTGTCGCATCCGCCCAAACAACCTCTCTTAGCAAAAAAGAAAAGGAAGCAATTGTGTACATGAGAGAAGAGGAAAAACTCGCGAGGGATGTATATAACTTTCTTTATAAGAAATGGGATATGAATCCATTTGGAAACATACGACAAAGCGAACAAATACACATGGACAGAATGGAATCGTTGATTATTGATTTTAATCTCACGGACCCAGTGGTAAAAAACGGGGATAAGCCAGGCGTGTTTACAAATAAATTTTTACAAGAGCAGTATCATCAGCTTATAAAATCCGGTAGCGAATCGGTAACACAGGCATTGAGAGCAGGTGCGAAAATTGAAGAATTAGATATTTCTGATTTGGAAGAGAGAACAGCACTAACCAACAATGCAACCATTATTGCACAATTCAATTATTTGAAGCAGGCATCTGAAAACCACCTGAGGGCTTTTACAAGGAGATTAAAAGCAGAAGGGGTGAACTATGAACCAGTGATTCTTTCAAACGAGAGATTTAATGAAATCATTTCTTCTGAAAATACCTGTGGCCCCGGGAACGGAAAAGGAAATGGTGGATGTTGCAAAAACTGATCATTTTTGGGACTAGAAAAATTAAGAATTTCGGGAAGATAGTTTAACATTTTAGACAGCGTGTTTAGTTATTAACACACAGGCTCCAGCATCGAGTTTAATAGCACGTCCTTCGTCAATCTGAGGGCGAATAAACTCCCAGTTTTAAGGGATGCGCCAATAACAGTTTAATATCCATTTTTACTGTTATAATTTTAAAATGACATTAAATGAAAAAATACTCCTTTCTGTATTATGCAACCTTGCTGTTTGTTTAACGAATGCGCAATCCAGGTTTGGTATAATCAATTATGAATTACCCCAGGGATGGTATGCCCGCGAGTCGGGAGTGAATATGGAGCTTGTAAAAAAAGGCGCTGAAAACAGTTGTAAAATCACCTTGTTTCAAGAGTTAAACAGTGTTGTTAAAGGGGAGAAACAATATGCGGAACTTTGGGCTTCAAAAACAAAGAGCGGCAACTCCCAACTAAAGGAGACAACTCCGCCTGTTAAAACAGAAGAAGATGATTGGATATCCTATTCCGGGTCAAAAGGAATTAGTAGCAAATCTCCTTACACGGAGGGTTTTTACACGTTGTCGGATGGCAGTAAAACCGCTGTAATACTGGCTGAGGCGCAGGGAAGTTTATGCATAGATGAAATAAATAGCATTCTTGCATCAATAAATATTCCTGAAAAAGAAACTAAGACGAAAACAAAAGCTAAGCCAGCAACGAAACCAGCATCGAAAAAAGTCAGAGTGCTTCCCCTTAAGAGTCTTAAAGCGCTGGTTAATTAAATTCGGTTAACATTCATAACAAACCTAACTGGCGCATTCTGTCCCGCCTTATGCGGAAAGTTGGTTTGCATAAGCCTCTTGTTAACAAATAAAAATCACTATTATCCAAACACATACTTGTTCCAACATCAGCAAGACCCGGTAGATCAAGCTACTGGCTTATCCTTTCAGCATTTTACTTAACTTAGTGTAAATTACGTCATCGTGCTTCTGTAACCGAAAGGCTAACCTGAAACTTTTACATCGGGATTCATTATACTCGCCAATCGCCAATCGCCCATCGTTGTACGTATTTATCAACTTTCGACATCAAAAAAAGGAATCGCAATACGGTTGCAGTACTTTATCATTTATTATAGTTAATTAGTTTAAACAACGAGTATGAAATATTTAATCTTTTCGATTTTTCTTTTTGTAAACGTATCGACGGTTGCGCAAAATTCGATTCTTATCAATAACGTGCAGATCTTTAATGGCAGGGATGAAAAACTGTTAACCGGGTACGTATTGATTAAAAATGATACGATTGCTAAAATTTCCACTTCACCTATACCTGTTGATAAAAGCGGAAATACGCTAATTATAGATGGTAAGGGAAAATACCTGATTCCCGGTTTGATTGATGCGCACTGGCATACGATGATGGCAGCAGTACCAATGAGTGTTTTACTGATGGCTGATTTGGGTTATATCAATATTGTAGCTGCTGACCAGGCAAAAAAAACATTACTTCGGGGATTTACCACTGTTCGTGATTTAGCGGGTCCAAGTTTTGGATTAAAGCGGGCAATTGATCAGGGTATAGCAATAGGACCACGCATTTATCCATCGGGAGCAATGATTTCTCAGACGGCAGGGCACGGAGATTTTCGCTTCCCTTATGAAGTTCCGCAAGCACCGGGTACCGCATTGAGCCGTGGTGAGGTAATTGGTGGTGGGGCTATTGCGGATAATCCGGATGCCGTTCGTCAGAAATCCCGGGAACAACTAATGTTGGGAGCTACACAATTGAAGCTTGCTGCGGGTGGGGGCGTAGCATCTGTTTACGATCCGATCGATGTGAGCCAATACACAGAAGCAGAATTCAGGGCAGCAGTGGAAGCGGCAGAAAACTGGGGTACTTATGTTACGGTGCATGCCTATACTCCAAAAGCAATTCAAACTGCGATACGTGCAGGCGTAAAGTGTATTGACCACGGGCAATTAATGGATGAAGAAACGGCAAAGATGATTGCTGACAAAGGCGTTTGGCTTAGCCTGCAGCCCTTTCTCGATAATGAATTGGCGAATCCACAAACTAACCCCGATGGACGTGCCAAACAATTACAGGTATTTGCCGGGACCGATTATTCATATAAATTGGCAAAAAAATATAAAATAAAAACTGCCTGGGGAACAGATATATTATTTGATGCAAAAATGACTCAAAATCAGGGTGCTGTTTTAGCTACCATGGTGCGATGGTACACGCCCTTCGAAGTATTGAAAATGGCGACCTCAGGAAATGCAGAACTTTTAACAATGTCCGGACCACGCAACCCTTATCCCAAAAAATTAGGTGTGCTGGCGGAAGGTGCATATGCCGATATGATATTGGTTGATGGCAACCCCTTACAAAATATAAGTATTGTTGCCGATCCCGATAAGAATTTCTTACTGATTATGAAGAACGGAGTGATTTATAAAAACACGATCAGGTAATAAAAGAATCAACGGGGTTCCGTACCCGGGAAGGACATTCACCGTGCCACGCCAATAATCTAACGTTAGCGGTAATGTAAAAAGCCGGTACTTTTTCATTCAACTAACAAAGCAAAAGTGTATGAAATATTTTTTTATTTTTTTGAGTTCCTATTGGTTCCTGAGTTGCACGAATCAGAAGAGCCTGTCAAAATCCAGATCTGATGATGGATATGTTATTACGGAAACAGGGCTTAAGTATAAAATCCTTCAAAAAGGTAGCGGACAAAGAGCAAAAGTTGGACAAGAAGTTTTGATTCGTGAAACGACAACGTATTTAGATGGAACAGTCTTGTATTCAAATGAAAACACTAACTCACCCGTTAAAGTACTAATAGGTGGAAATCAAGCGACAAATGCCGTAGACGAAGGATTAAGGGACATGCAGGAAGGTGAAATACGTCAACTTATAGCAACACCCAATTTAGTCAGGAGAAAATCATATCCCCAAAACGTATCGCCTGACTCTTCCTTAGCAATAAAGATACTATTAGACAAAATTTTGTAAAGACAGAAATTGGTGAATAAACGGCATTAACTGTGCCGGTCAAACCAAATTATAAATAAAATCAGTAATTGTTGGACAAAAAAATGACATGAAAAAAACACCAAACTTATTCTATGTTTTTTTCTGATGACCATTATAAGCTGCAATCAATCATCAAAACAAAACAACCCGGCAAACTCCGCGGATGCTATCTACTTTGGCGGTGATATCATAACCATGGAAGGAGACAGCGCCACCTATGCTGAAGCTGTTGCAGTAAAAGATGGTAAAATAACTTTTGTTGGCAGCAAAGCCGATGCAGAAAAACTGCATGGTGACAGTACTGTTATGAATGATTTGAAGGGTAAAACATTAGTTCCGGGTTTTGTGGATGGTCATGTTCACTTTGCAGGTTTAGGCGCACAGGCGGTAAGTGCGAATTTATTACCCGGTCCTGATGGTACTTGTAACAGCATTAACGAGCTTGTTCAAACGCTCAAAGACTGGTACAGCAAAAACGGAACGGATAAAACAAAAGGCTGGATTGTAGGTATGGGTTTTGATGATGCCGTACTGAAAGAAAACAGGTTTCCCACCAGGGAGGATCTCGATAAAGTTTCAACAGAAGCACCTGTTGTTGCCATTCATATCTCTGGTCACTTTTGTTCTGTCAACAGCAAGGCGTTAGAGCTGAGTAAAATCACAGCTGCTACAAAAAATCCTGCAGGTGGGCTTATACGCAGAATGTCGAATTCGAATGAGCCTAACGGAGTATTGGAAGAATTGGCAGCGATTCCTGTTTTTTTTCCTACTATTAGTCCTTCAGAACCGGCATTGGTAGATTACTATTTTGATAAGGCACAGGAAATGGCGCTTAGCTACGGTTACACAACTGCTCAGGAAGGCAAAGCATTGGGAAATCATGAGCAATTGGCAGATTATGCCCAAAGAGGTAAACTCAAAATGGATGTAGTTTCGTATGTTGATTATTCAATGCCTGGATATCTGCACAGCGACTGGAACAAAAAGGAATACAATCAACACTATCGTATTGGGGGTGTAAAACTTACATTGGATGGATCTCCGCAGGGCCGCACTGCATGGAGAACCATTCCATTCTTGTTGCCACCTGATGGACAGAAATCGGGGTATTTAGGATATCCTGCTATTGCAGATGATAAAAAAGTAATGGCAATATATGATACCGCTTTTGCCAATAACTGGCAAATATTAACACACGCAAACGGAGACGCCGCTATTGATCAAATGATCCGTTGTATGAAACCCGCTGCCGCTAAATTTGGTAATACCGGCAGAAGAAGTGTGTTGATTCACGGGCAATACATCCGGATGGATCAGTTGGACAGTTTGAAAAAATTAACGGTGATCGCTTCACTCTATCCCATGCATACTTTCTATTGGGGCGACTGGCATAAAAAAATTATTGGCGACTCATTAGGGAATAAAATCAGCCCTATTAAATCGGCCCTTAACAAGGGTTTAAAAGTAACCAGCCATACCGATGCACCGGTAGCGCTTCCCAACCTGATGATGATTTTGTGGACAACGGTAAACCGGGTTTCCAGAACTGGTGTCGTAATTGGTGCAGACGAACGGCTCACTCCATACGAAGCCTTACAATCTATTACTATCTGGGGCGCCTATCAACATTTTGAAGAAAAAAACAAAGGCAGTTTTGCGGCAGGTAAATTAGGCGATATGGTAGTGCTTTCCGAAAACCCTTTAAAGATTGACCCGATGAAAATAAAAGATATCGTAGTACTTGAAACAATTAAAGAAGGGAAATCGATTTTCAAAAATCCATAAATCAGTTATCGTCGAGATGGCCAGCAAGGGTTTCAAAACTCCCGGTTTTAAGGGATATACCAATAAAAGATTAATAGTCATTTTTACTGTTACAGTTTAAAATGACAAAAATGAAAAAAATACTCCTTTCTGTATTATGCAGCCTGGCTTTTTTATTGACGAATGCGCAATCCAAGTTTGGTATAATAAATTATACATTACCCCAGGGTTGGTATGCCCGCCAGTCGGGTAATGATATGGAACTTGTAAAAAAAGGCGCTGAAAACAGTTGTAAAATCACCCTGTTTCAAGAGTTAAACAGTGTTGTTAAAGGGGAGAAACAATTTGCAGAATTATGGGCTTCAAAAACAAAGAGCGGCAACGCTAATATAAAGGAGATAACTCCGCCTGTTAAAACAGAAGAAGATGATTGGATATCTTATGCCGGGTCTAAAGGAATTAATAGCGAATCTCCTTACACGGAGGGTTTTTACACATTGTCGGATGGTAGTAAAACCGCCATAATACTGGCGGAGGCGCAGGGAAGTTTATGCATAGATGAAATAAATAGCATTCTTGCATCAATATATATACCTGAAAAAGAAACCAGGACGAAAACAAAGGCTAAACCAGCATCGCAACCAGCACCGAAACCAGCATCGAAAAAAGTCAGAGTACTTCCGCTTAAAAGTTTAAAAGCGCTGGTTAATTAAAGATGTGAATGGTGAATAGTGAATAGTGAAAGGTGAAAGGTGAAAAGTGAAAGGTGAAAAATCGCGAGGCTCATACTTTAACGATTAAGTTGAGCAGCACTCGCAATGACGTTTCTGGATGGTCCTCGCAATGAACTCCCTATAATCATTCAATTATTTTCCCTCAAGTTTGCAACCTTTTATTATTCCATTTTTGAACCTTTTTCTCTTAGCTGCGTTATTTGGCCTATATATATTCACACATGCCCTTGAAATTTTGCAAGCATTGTATACTGGTAGTTGCAGGAATTGTCGTAAGTCAATTATTGCTGGCACAGAACAACGCCGGTATTTCAGGAATTATAACTGATAAAAATGATCAGAAACCGATAAACGGTGCTTCCGTAATGCTGAACCCTGGCAACAAAGGGGCAACGAGTTCTTCAACCGGTACATTTCGTTTTTCGGGTATCGAAGCGGGAACTTATTCTCTTACCATAAGCAATGTTGGATACAAAACGCTGACGATTACAAACCTGGTAATAACAACAGGGAACGAGAACACGCTTACTATAGAATTGGAACCCCTACCGAAAGATCTTACGGTTGTAACCGTGACGGGGAGGCGCAACACCGCAAGGGCAGCAAGTCTTGAAAATCCACTGAGTGTACAAAAGCTTACCACAGAAGATATAAAAGCCAACCCCGGAGGAAATTTTGATATCAGCAGGGTAATACAATCGTTACCAGGGGTAGGGGGCGGCGCCGGCGGCGGGGGTTTTCGCAACGATATTGTTATACGTGGCGGCGCTCCCAGTGAAAATGTTTTTTATCTGGATGGCATTGAAATCCCCATCATAAATCATTTCAGTACGCAGGGTTCCGGAGGCGGCCCGCAAGGAATTCTTAATGTAAGTTTTATTGAAGATGTAAAACTTAGTACATCTGCGTTTGATGCACGATATGATAACGCGTTGAGCAGTGTCTTCCAGTTCAAACAAAAGAACGGCAATGCCAACAGGCTGCAGGGAAATGTACGGCTCAGTGCTACAGAACTGGCGGCAACTTTTGACGGACCCTTGTCGAAAAACACCACGTTTCTTGCTTCTGCACGACGAAGCTATTTACAGTTTTTGTTTGAGTTGATTGATCTTCCTATCCGCCCTAACTACTGGGATTTCCAGGTGAAAACCACTACACAACTCAACAAAAAAACAACCCTCAATTTTATCGGCATAGGTGCCATCGACGAATTCAGGTTTGCAGCACCTGATGAAGCAACGCCTGAAAAATTATATGTTATTAATAGCAACCCCATCATCAATCAATGGAGTTATACGGTAGGTGCTTCCATAAAAAGACTTACGAATAACGGGTTCTGGAACCTTGCCCTCAGCCGGAATAGTTTGAACAACAGCGCCGATAAATATGAAGACAACCAGAATCCGATGGATAGTGCGCTAACCCTTCGGATCAACAGCAACGAAACGGAGAACAAACTCCGTTTTGATGTAACCAATAATCTGAATAGTTGGAAAATAAGTTATGGCGCTGTTTTGCAGTATATCAATTTTGATAATCGCTTTTTCCAACGCTTCCGCCCCGAGCTTAAAGACAGCCTGGGTAATGTGATCCAGGAACGAATAACCCTGGCGAGTAACAACGATGCTGATTTCATACGCTATGGCGGATTTATTCAGGCCGGTAAACGCTTTTTAAATAACCGGCTATCTTTAAATGCAGGTATCCGGATAGATGCAAATACGTTAGAGAACAGCGAAGCGAATCCGTTGAAACAATTCAGTCCACGTATAGGCGCTTCTTATGCATTAGCAGATAAATGGAATGTGAGCGCTAGCTATGGTATCTACTACCGCCTGCCTTCATATACACAACTTGCGTATGTGCAACCGGCCACAACCAGTTCCGCAGCATACACCAATCCCGGGAACTATATCAAAAGCACCCATTTTGTTGCAGGATTTGAATTTCTCCCAAGCAATATGCTGCGTTTTACAGTGGAAGGGTTTTATAAACGATACAGCGATTATCCGGTAAGTGTATTGGATGGTATAAGTCTTGCCAATAAGGGAACTGATTTTGGAGCAATAGGTAATGAGCCGGTGATGCAGCAGGGGGAAGGAAAGGCGTATGGTATCGAGTTTTTTGCGCAACAGAAATTATCGAAACGCTCTTTCGGTATTCTAAGTTATACCTGGTACCATTCTAAATTTTCGGGTATCGATGGTAGATTAATTCCGGCTACCTGGGATAATCGTCACCTGCTTAGTATTACCTGGGGATATAAATTCAAACGCAATTGGGAACTGGGAGTAAAGTTCCGCCTGCAGGGAAGCGCACCGTATACGCCGTATGATATGACCGAAAGCCAATTGAACTATCTAACTCTTGGGACCGGGGTGTTTGATTATAACAATACCAATACCCTTTCGTTAAAAGCTTTCAATGCAAGTGACATACGAATAGATAAGAAATGGAATTTCCGTCGCTTTACCGTTGATGTGTTTTTAGATATACAGAACTGGTACAGCGCCACTTCCTTTGGTGTTCCTCAATATACTTTCAAGAGAAATGCGGATAACACGGATTTTGTTACGACGGATAATTTGCCGATCAATCAAAATGGTAGCAATGCCATTCCAATACTTCTTCCTAATGAAGATGGCAGCTTATTGCCCACCATTGGGTTTATTATTGAATTTTGAGTTGGGATGAATTAGCTGTTGCTTTACCTCCGGGCTGATTTCAACCCCATTCTCTATTTTCCTTAACTTGGGTGTAAATTAATTCAACGGACTTCTGTAGCCGGGCGGAACGCAGCGCCCTACCTTTAGCTCAACCATATTGAGCATTCCGCATAGACAATAAACCATTATGAGATATATACTTTTCTCCTTAGTCTTTTCAATCTCTCTTTTAACATCTGGTCAAGCAACAACCAGTAACCCGATACGAAATTTAACCAAAGACAGCATTCAATCAACTATTGACGGCAATACCCAGCACTTTTACTATTACAAATCGACTGCTAAAAAAAACATGCCGTTGATTGTTCAACTTCACTCATGGAGTTTTCCGGCCGATTCATTAAACACGAGCGGACTCGATATTGAGGTAGTATCAAAAAATTACAACTACCTGTTCCCGGATTTTCGAGGTGTAAACAATCACATAAAGGCATGTTGCAGTGATTATGTAATCTCCGATATAGACGAGGCGATCGACTGGGCTATTAAAAACATGAATGTTGACAGGAAGCAAATTTATATGGTTGGTGTGAGCGGAGGCGGCTATGCCACATTGGCCATGTATATGAAGTCGCGTCATAATATAAAGGCATTTTCAGCCTGGGTTCCCATTTCAGACCTGGGTAGTTGGTATTGGGAATCTGTGCAGAGAAAAAATAAATATGCAGCAGAGATCATAAAATGTACCAATGAAACAGCATTTTTCGATAGCGTAAAGGCAAGAGACCGATCACCGCTATATTGGAAAACACCCGCTAAAAAGAGAAAGAACAGTACTATTCAAATATTTGCTGGAATTCATGATGGCCATACCGGATCTGTACCAATCTCCCATTCCCTTAATTTCTACAATAAACTGCTCTCAGATAATGGAATCTCGGATAGTGTAGTGTATGTGTCCAAAAAGGATATGGATATTATGCTTAACCAACAAACCTATAATGTTCCTGGCAATTTAAAAATTGGAGTTAGAGCGGTTCACTACCAAAAGAAGACCAAACGTATCATGTTAACTATTTTCGAAGGTGGACACGAAATGTTGAGCAAAGAAGTGTTAGCTTACTTCCCTCAGCTGAATGGGAGCCGCTAATAAAAAGTATTTGCAAAAGCAGGGCTGGACAATATAACAATCTCTATGTACAAATATCCGCGGCGGTTCGCGCTACCTGCCCCGCAGTAAGTGGTAACCAGGCCTGTCTATTCGTAGCAATCATTTTTTTGGAGTATTTTTAAGAAAGATTATTTTAGGAAATACCTGAGTTGACTTTAATCTTGGCAAACTAATCAACCCGGAATTTTATATGAACGTACAAGGACAAATCAAAGAGTATATTACCAGTCAGCCTGAACCAAAACGCGGCGACATGCAAGCGTTGCACCACAGCATTCTGGAACTAATGCCAGCATGTAAATTATGGTTCCTGGATGGTAAAAACAGTGAAAATAAAATTGTGTCTAATCCTAATATCGGTTATGGATTTCAGAACATAAAATATGCCGATGGCAAGACCAGGGAGTTTTATCAAATTGGCTTGAGCGCAAACACAACCGGAGTTTCTGTCTATATCCTTGGTATTGATGATAAGACATACTTAGCCAAAACCTATGGAAAAAAAATAGGCAAGGCGAGTGTGAGCGGGTATTGCATTAAGTTCAAAACGCTGAAAGATATAAACATTGATATACTTAAAGCGGCAATACGATATGGGGTTGAGGCTTCGCTCCAAGAGTAGCACTACATCAATCAAGGCAGTGATTGCAAACCCTGTGAAGAGTTTGCGGGCAGAATAGGAATCTTAAACCTGTGAGGTCTATAATTCCTTTTCGAGTTTCAGGAAATTCCAAGACCTCTCAGGTTTGGACTTACCGCTTAAAACCTTTGAGGTCTGCAGGCACTCTCAAATTTTGAGTTGCATTAGAGACCTCACCGATTTAACAGGTTTCAGGCAACCTATAACTGCACGCACTAGAACGCAAAGATTTTATTCAGTTCAATAACCTGTTGACCGTGTGAAAAAACTTTAGGTGCTTTGGCCAGCTTTTCTGCGAGTATAATCGTAGGCATTGGCCTGAATTTTCTGATTAATCCCAACCGGTTTAAGAAATGTATCAAACCAGCACTTATACGTTCACCCATTCT
This sequence comes from Chitinophagaceae bacterium, assembly GCA_965279015.1. Taxonomy (GTDB): domain Bacteria; phylum Bacteroidota; class Bacteroidia; order Chitinophagales; family Chitinophagaceae; genus Endoryza. The sequence goes on along the minus strand of OZ257130.1, from coordinate 3,987,787 downwards.
ATCCGTGTTTTTTCTTTCCAATAATCCGGGCCTGAAAATTATATAACTGGGAAACGCCAATTTTGAAATAGCATCTTCCAATTTACCCTTTAGTTGAGAATAAAATACCCTACTGGTAGCAGAGGCACCATAGGCCGACAACAATACCATCCTTGAAACTCCGTTCCGTTTAGCAATTTCGGCAAATTGCAAGGGGATCTCATAATCAATATGCCACTGTTTATCTTTTGAACCGGCTGCTTTCAACGTAGTTCCGAGGCAAGAGAACAATACATCTCCATTAATGTGTTCAGACACTTTTTCCTGTTTATCAAAATCAGTCAGAATCTCTGATAATTTGGGATGATTTATTCCAATGGGGCGACGTACGAATAGTACAATTTCTGTATAATCCGTATCCTGCAGCAGGATATTTACAAGGTCTTTCCCCGTAGCTCCGGTTGCTCCTATGATCAATGCTTTCATATTTTTACTTTTTACTTCCTTAACTAATTTAAGCATAATATTCTTTTGTCAATTTTTATCAATACCTGCAAAACAATTCCTAAACAGTGGTTTTTTCCACATGTTGGCGCTACCTGTCCAATTTGACTTTATCTATATGAATAGTATCATCTTTTTTATCTTTACTCAGCATCGGTTTGGCGGACTAAGTGGAATTCTAATGACTGCACTTCGGCAATACCAGTTTGTGGCGGTAATAATATCCCAGGACTTTATAAAATAAAGGATATGAAAAATTCAAAAAGCGGAATAATTCTCTTTGTTGCATTGTTTGCAATTTTGGCACTACATGGCCAATCACCGGATAGTCTCCATTCAAAATTACTTTTGGAAGAATTTCAAAAGCAAACTGAAAAATGGAAGGACGCATATAATAGCAAAGACGCTCAAAAGCTGGTTCCACTGTATTCGAACGACGCAGCGTATGTTTCTTCTCATGTATCAGGACTTGTTGCTAAGGGGCGGGATCAGCTTATTGTAAATTTTCAAAACGGGATGAATAGTGGAGGGCATATTGATAGCGTTGAGATATTATCAATGAATATCTCCTGCGAATTGGCTACGTTGTTTTGCAAATATCAGGCAACAAATAGTGGTCAAACGGTAATCGGAAGAAATCTTCTGGTATTAAAGAAAATAAATAATGTATGGTTGATTGTCTTGCATATGACCGTCGTATAACTAAGTTTCACGGAAATAAAAAAACTGGAAATCCCCTATTAAAAAAAGTTTAATAATGAAAGCAATTATATTCTCAATTGGTACAAGAGGGGATATTGAACCGTTTTTAGCCATCGGACAGTTACTGAAGCGTAATAAGTGGGAAGTGCTTTGTGTTTTTCCCGAACAGTTCCGGGATACTGTTGAAAATATGGGGCTCGCGTTCAAAGGGTTTACTAAGGAATTTCTTGAATTACTGGAAGGTAAGGATGGCAAAATGTTTATGGGAGGACGAGGGTCAATTTTCAAACGCCTTAGAATCCTGATAAGAATGTCGAAGACAGGTATAAAACTCTCAAAAGAGATGATCTCTCTTCAACACCGCATTCAGTTGGAAGAAAACCCCGACAGGATTATCTATCACCCAAAGTGCAATTTTGCGCTTATTTGGGGAATGAAAAACCCGGGCAAATCGATACTGGTGAGTCCGATACCCTTCATGGGACATCCAATTGATCACCTCACCGCTTTAGGGAATAATTATGGAAAGCTTCTGAACCGATTTAGTTTTTGGTTAACCAACACAGTAAAAGCCATCGTGATAAAGAAGATTTCAACGCAATATCGAAAAGATTATAAAGGAATAAAGATTACGATTTCATCTATCAAAAAAGCAATGCTTGAGAAGGAGAAGACATTCTATACAATTTCTCCCTCGCTATTCCCCCGGCCAGACTACTGGCCCGAACCAGCAAAAGTGGTAGGTTACTATGAAAGGGACCAAACGATAAACTGGAAACCAGACGAAGCCCTGATAAAGTTTATAGAAACGCATGAAAAAATTGTTTTTATCACTTTTGGGAGTATGTCTAATTCAAACCCTATGGAAAAGACACGTATTATCGTTGATGTATTGAAAAGAAATAATATATCTGCGATCATTAATACTTCATGGGGTGGATTGGAGGAACCGAGTGAAAGACCTGAAAATATTTTTTTTGTAAACAATATTCCTTACGACTGGGTTTTTTCAAGAATGTATGCCATCATCCATCATGGAGGGTCAGGAACTACACACAGCGCTTTAAAATATGCATGTCCAAGTTTAGTGGTGCCGCATATCCTGGACCAGTTCTATTGGAGCAAGATCATTTCAGGTTTACATTTAGGGCCGGAGGGAATATCAATCAAAAATCTGGAAGAAAGAACCCTAGAAATGAAATTGCTGGATCTTATGAACAATCCATTCTATAAAAAAAATGCCCTAATCATCAGCGAAAAAATGAAAACTGAAAGCAACATTAACAGGCTATATGATATGATAACAGGCTAGAATAGTGAAAGAGCCACAACCGCTAACAGAAAGGGGTGTGGTGTTATCTCGCCTTAACGAATAAATTCCCTATGCTGGCGAAAGCATCTATGCTAATTCGTAGCTGGCGTTACCTGTCCCTCATTAAGCGGGATGTGTTCCCGCTGTCTCACATCTGAGCCTTCGAATTTCAGGGAGTAAAGCGGAACAACTTCCCGTACAAACGGGACAAGTCGTGCCGGTCATCTGGAACATAAGGACAATCATCAGAACCTGATTTAATCTGTCACTACTTATCCAGCCTCATGGGGAAGTTGTTTTGCATTTACATATACTACCGTTCGTATAATGCTATGATGAGCTAACAATATTATAATCTACCTTGAATTTGTAAAAATCTTCAAATGGAAAATACAAATTCAATTTCCAGAAGGGTAGTAGTTAAAAGCTCGATATTCGGCTTAGTTGCCGTTTCAATTTCCAACCTGATTTTTGCCAGGAATGTTTTACCTATCGACCATCTGGAGAAAAGCGACGTGGAAATTGGCAAGCGATTTCCGGCTATAGAAGACGCAGTGGTTGCAGAAGTGGTAGGCGTTTCGCATTTTGATTTAGATCGGTTAAAAACTTTGGTAAATGCCCGACCTGAGTTAGCTCGTGCAACCTGGGATTGGGGATTTGCGGATTGGGAATCGGCCATTGGAGCGGGATCTCATGTGGGTCGAAAAGATATAGTCGATTATTTATTACTGAAAGGAGCAAGACCCGATATTTTTACATATGCCATGCTCGGCTCTTATCAGATTGTAAAATCAATGATAGAATTTACTCCGGGCGTTCAACAAACTATGGGTCCTCACGGTATCAGTTTACTTTCACATGTAAAAAACGGCATTTCAGGTAACAATAATAATACGGAGGATAGCAAAAAATTACTGGATTACCTGGAATCGTTAGGTAATGCTGATGGTCAGACTTATCAGACAATAGAAGAACAGGATAAGCAAAAATATGTTGGCGACTACAAGTACGGAAACGGTGAGGCAGATGGTTTTACGATTAAAGTAAATTCGAGAAAATTAGTTAGCCTGGGTAGGTTGGGAAAGAATGGCGGCTCCTTATATAAAATAGGTGAAAATAAATTTATCTATAATGGTACTCCATCTGTAATCATTAGTTTTTTAATTGAAAATGGCAAGGTGATTTCACTAACCGTTACTGAGCCAAATTTGACATTAACAGCCAAAAAATTATGACTTCCGCTGGCAGCCTGCCCTGCAGTAAGCGGGAATCATGGCTTTGAGAAATGAAAATGCGAAAAGCGGTGAGACGCCTGACTATCCATAGTTGTATTCGCTGTCTTATATACCTTTGCTATATTAATTAATAGTATTATAAATCGTAGGGAATATGAATTCGCAAGACTTTACTACTGTCCTGTTAGTGGACCAATCACCCAAAGAGGCTTTCGATGCTATTACTAATGTTCGCGGATGGTGGTCGGAAGAAATTGAAGGGGGTACCAGCAAACACAATGATGTATTCGACTATCATTACGAAGATGCCCATCGTTGCAAAATGAAATTAATTGAAGTTGTTCCAGACAGAAAAGTAGTTTGGCATGTACTTGATAACTATTTTAAATTCACAAAGGATAAAAGCGAATGGAAAGACACCAAAATAATTTTTGAAATTTCCAAAGAGGGAGATAAAACGCATATTCGTTTCACTCACCTGGGGTTGGTTCCCGACTATGAATGTTTCGAGATTTGCAGGGATGCGTGGACCAACTATATACAAAACAGTTTACGCAGCCTTATCACTACTGGTCAGGGAAAGCCTAATGGCAAAGGCAAACCAAGAACTGCCCACGAGGAGAATCTAACATCTGCCTAGAATGTATGAAGTGAAGGATGGAAAGATTGTAATGGAACAGTTCTTTTATTAATTCCGGAAGTGAATAGTCGATAGTCACCGTTAAACCTGTGAGGTCTACAACGTTTCTTTAAATTTCTAAATGATCCAGGACCTCACAGGTTTGGGCTTACCGCTTTAAAACTTTGAGGTCTCATAGACCATTTAATTCGAATACTCCTACAGACTTCACAGGTTTACAAACATTCCGATTCAGGACCTGGAAAAAAATTACCCAACCACTTATGAGTTGAGGCGCACCGGCCACAGGGAGAGTGTTATAAAAGAGAAATGGATCGTTTCAAAAGGCACGAAAGCGAATGCAGAAGAAATAGTTTATCAACTGGATCCTCATAAGCCAGAAGAGTCGCTTTTGCTATTAAAAGGGGATGATAACGTCCTTTTCTTTCTCGATAAAAACAGAAATTTCCTGGTTGGGATTTACGAATTCAGCTACATACTCAATCGATTAAGGAAATAATTAAACAAGTCACGATTTGATTGTCATAGTATTTTGTGACAGTTCCAATCTCTCCATGCGAATCCAAAATCAGCCCTGGCAATATTTATGCACAGTATTTTTCCACTTCTAATTGTTCCTAACTTTAGGTAATGCAATTTCTGGCAGCATTTTTAATATAGTATTATGGTATGTCTTCTCGCTGCCCAAACCTGTAACTAAGCCCTGAAGTGAATGGATAAGGCTGAAGGAGCAACTAATCCTGTTTCACTGTTCACTGGCAATGGTAAGCTCAATTCTTTTTATTCTCGCGATTTCTCCCTGATTAGCAGCATAAACAGAATGATGATAGACATCATTATATAAATCCATTGCGGAGATAGGATTCATCTTCGAGTGAATACTCAACTATTAAAGAAGCATCTATGAAATTTTTTACCTATTTAAGCAAACTGCTGGCCACTATTGCTGTACTATCCTTAACATCTTGTTATAAGGACGTGGAATTTTACCCCAAGCAAAACAAGAAAGAAAAGGATTGTGAAATATCAAGAATTCATTTTAATGATCCCTCCGGTGCCTACGACGGACTGTTTTACTACAACAACAAGGGTAACCCCGATAGTGTACTATTCGATTTTGTGGGAACAGGATTTCCAAACATCTTTTTTGTGTATGAGAATAAGAAAGATCTTAGCCAGGCAAAATTGGTTTATTCGAATGGGACCTACGAAGTGTGGCATCGCTACGGATATACTAATAAAGCGATTACTACCGACACGGTGTATGCATTTGGAAACTCAACTATTGAACCCGAGCCAAACAATTTCCTGAGTAAACGAATAAATTACATTGAATATGATAATAAAGGCAGGATCGTCCGCGAAACAGAAGATTATATCATACCCGACTTAGAAGTAGTTGTAAGAACCTACGTTTATGATGATAACGGTAACCTGCAAGTTCCCGGTGTGGATTTGCAATACGACGATCAGGTGAATCTTCACAGTCTGCATACTTTCTGGCAATTGCTGGCACGCGACTTTAGCGAAAACAATCCGATAGAAGCTACCGTTTACAACGAGTCGGGTCTTCCTTTGCTATTCGATACAGCCCCTTCCGAATTCAGTAAATTTCGATTTGCAGGGGGTGGAAGAAGCCTGGGAAAATCGGTGATTAAGTATGATTGTAAAAAAGCGAAGGATATTTATTACTGAAATGTAAAATATAGAATGTAAAATGTAAAAGCGAAAGGGAAACGTGAATAATCGCACTTCTCGTACTTAAACTCATTGCGAGCCCCCAAAAATTAATTGGGTCTTGAGGGCCGTGACAATCTCTCAAACTGTAGACTTAACGTTCAAATTATTCAGCGTTCAATGTATCAAATTATTTAGTCTCCGTTTGATTGCGGGAATTGCCATCCCGCGTTGGCGGGGCGGGTCTCGTAATGACGCCTCTGCGCCTTCGTACCTTTGCAGCAAAAAAAAATGATAACTACAGAGACGCAGCGATAATAATCAAAAAAATACCCAGAATATATTTGCAATTGAAAAATAAGTTAGATTCAATTGTAAAATAACCCCTTGAAAGAAATACCGCTCCAGATATCAAATAAAAGGAATAACACCCTGCCTTCACTTTCTGAACATCCCATTCTGCGGTACTTCAGTTTTGCTATACTTTATGTGGCCCAGGGTATTCCGGAAGGAATGATCATCTATGGTATTCCGGCCTGGATGGCGATGAATAACAAAACACCCGCTGAAATCGGGACCTTTGGCGCCATCATTTTTATTCCGTTTAGTTTCAAAATACTGGTGGCTCCTTTAATTGAACGGTTCACTTTTTTACCAATGGGACGCAGAAGGCCATGGATCATTTTTGGTCAACTGGGATTGGTGGCAAGTCTTATAGCACTATCTATGGTGCCCGATCCATTAAACAATATTAAATGGTTAACAGCGGTCGCCTTTTGTGTTACCATATTTATTACTTTCCAGGATATAGCAACCGATGCGTTGGTTATAGATATTGTACCGATGAATCAACAATCAAGGGCTAATGGTTTTATGTGGGGCTCGAAGATAATTGGAACAGCCGCTTCGTTGGCTGTTGGCACCTGGTTACTTAACAATTATGGATTTTTTGTATCTATTCTTTGTCTTTCATTTGCCGTTTGTTTCATAATGTTAGTACCGCTATTATTCAGAGAACGTTCGGGTGAACGATTATTGCCATGGACATCCGGTACCACTTCAGCCGATACCGCATCCTTGCTATTAGATAGCTGGACCAAAATTTTCAAATCTCTCTTCAGCGTACTCAAATTACCCAATAGCCTGTTGCTTGCATTGGTATTATTTTTCACACTTACAGCAATGGGTTTTATGAGATCCCTTTTTCCCATATTCACCATACAGGAATTGGGTTGGTCAAATAAGAATTATTCGGAGATCTATGCGGTTACTTCTTTGGTCGGTGGTATTTTAGGAATGCTGGTTGGAGGTTTTTTATTGGAGAAGTTTGGGAAAATAAAGATGCTCAGTGTTTACCTTGTTTTATTAATTCTCTTTACAATCTCTATGGCTTTTTCAAGACCCTGGTGGAATAATTCTTTTTTCACCACCGGATATATTACCCTCTTTAATTTTCTGTTTGTATTTATTGCCATTGGCATATTTGCCACTGCGATGCAGTGTTGCTGGAAAAAGGTTTCCGCATTGCAGTTCACCTTGTATATGGCAATTTATAATTTAGGTCAAACAGCAGGCTCTGCGTTAATTGGTCCAGTCAGAAATAACTTCAGCTGGGAGTATACTTTTCTTTTATTTTCGGCAATAGTCGTCATCGCCCTTGTGTTGATCCGGTTTTTGCATATTAAAAACCATTTGTTACAGTTAGGGCGACTGGAGAATAATTAATTTTTCAACCACCAAAAAATAAAAAATGAAAAAAATTGCATTGATTATTTCGAGTCTTTTAATAAGTATGTTATTTATTTGTGGCTGTAACAACACAGAGAAATCCAACGCAACTGGAGAAATTGAAAAAAAAGCGGAGGCAACTGATACACTTGAATATTTCAGTTTGCGTCCAAAATTAGAAAAGGAATATGGCTATACACATGCAGTAAGAATAGGGGATGACCTTAAAATATCCGGAGCCGTAAGCATGAACGATTCCGGAATCATTGTTGCCCCAGGCGATATGGAGCAACAGATGAAAAACTGTTACAGCGATTTAAAAAAAATTTTACAGCATTATGGTTACACGTTTGATGATGTTGTGGTAGAGAATGTGTACACCACCAGCATGGCCGACTTTATCAAAGTATCGGGCTTGCGTAATTCCATTTATAAGAATCAATTCCCAACAGGTACCTGGCTTGAGGTAAAAGGATTGGCAATATCAGGTCAGCTGATTGAGATAGATATGGAAGCACATAAAGTAAAGTGATAAATTCCATTCAACCACGTTCATAATTTGGCCGCTGGTAAGAATACCTGAGTAACATTTTTTTCATACGCTGCTACTCTGTGTCTCCGTGGAAAAATATTAACCGCTCCGAAGGGGTCTCTTGTGAACAGAGACGCGTCCCTGTAGGAGCGGGGCTTCACTTTTAATACTCATGGAACACTAAGACTCAGGTTTTGTAAATTTATATTCAATCTATATCGGAGTTAATACTGAATTAATAGCTCTACAATCCGAAGAGATGTTAATTTTAAGTCTAAATAGAATATCATGAACCAAAAAGCTATTTCAATCCGGCCATTTATAGGAGCAAACGACTACGAATCATCAAGAAGTTTTTATCGTGACCTCGGTTTTGAAGAAAGCGTTCTAAATCCGGGCATGTCATATTTTAAGATGCAGGGATTAGGATTTTATTTGCAGGATGCGGATGTAAAAGAATGGATAGATAATACGATGGTCTTTATGGAGGTAGAAGATGTGGATCAGTTATGGAATGAACTATCGGCCTTAAATCTCCCGGCTAAATATACTAATGTAAGATTGACTCCAATTCGAAATTATGATTGGGGAAGAGAATGTTTTTTGCATGATCCTTCGGGGATACTTTGGCATTTCGGGGAGTTCTCTAAATAGAGAAGAATTGCGAATAGGCGGATGTCGGATGGCGAATACTTTAAGTTTGTCACCTCATATGATTTTCAAGGCGCTTGAGTATCGAAGGGTATGGTCGAATTACAGCATCCGCCATTCGTCATTCGAATATTCGCAATATGTAGTAGATTCGAGACAGCAATCATTAAAAACTAATATTTATAATTAAAATTTTCGTTATGAAATCAATGACCTGTAAACAATTGGGTGGTGTTTGTGATACTATATTTCAGGCTAATAGTTTTGAAGAAATTGCTTCATTGAGTAAAAAGCATGGAATGGAAATGTTTCAAAAAGGTGATAAGGCTCACCTGGAAGCAATGAATAAAATGAAAGAACTTATGCAAACTCCGGATGCAATGAAAGATTGGTTTGAAAGTAAACGGAAAGAGTTTGATGCTATGCCAGAAAATAAGTAGCAGGGTTAATGGCGAATTTGCGGACGGCGAATTCTTTAGGGGTGCCAGTTCTAATTCATTTATACAGCCTGCGTTTCGAAAAGAATGTTCGAATTTTAGTATCCGCCATCCGTCATCCGAAAATCCGCCATTACTTGCTTGACTTGGTTATATATTAATTCACGAGGCCTCACTGCAAGTAATATCATTAATAAAGTTCATTATGAAAAGAATTACTTGGAGCTCAAGAATTAATCTTTTGTTGATTCCCGTGTTCGTATTACTGATAAGTAGCTGTAGTAAAGATGATCCTGCTACACCTGTTGCAGATCCTAAACTAGGGGAGAGTTTTGAAGGGGGTATTGTTTTTTATCTTGATGGAACGAATAAACACGGATTAGCTGCAGCTCCTAACGATTTAAGCATAATGACACCCTGGTGGAATGGAAGTTTTGTGGCAACAAACGCAATAAGTTTAACGGACGGATCAGCAAATACAACTGCTATTATTAATGCGCAGGGTAATACCGGATCATACGCAGCAAAACTTTGCAGAGATTATAGGGGAGGAGGTAAAACGGATTGGTTTTTACCCTCAAAAGATCAGCTAAACCTTTTATATAGTAAAAAAACATTGGTCGGTGGATTTTCAAATAATATCTATTGGTCATCCAGTGAATACGATGTTGGGAATGCCTGGGTTCAATATTTCCTGGACGGAGTGCAACATCTCGATAATACCAGTGATGGCGCAACTGTTGGCACCCGTGCGATACGCGCGTTTTGAGACTTCTTCAAAAAGGTAAGATGCCTTGGATTAAGAACCAAGAACCAAGATCCGAAGAACCAAAGAATAAAGGCAAAAGAAAACCAACCCTCGCGGGGGCAAAGAAAGAATACAAAAAAAACAATCCCTGCGGGGAAGCAAAGAAACTCTAAATAAAAAATCTCAAAGGTGCTCCGTTATCACGAGAACCCTTGAGATTTTTTATTTTGTATTCTTTCTTTGGTTCTTGGTTCTTCGGTTCTTGGTTCTTTTTAATATTAACTTAGATATATAAAACATTATTTATGCCAATTCTTCAAATTGAACACAAGGTTCCCGATTTTGACGGTTGGAAGAAAGCCTTCGACAGTGATCCTATCAACCGTCAAAAATCCGGGACGCGGCGTTACCGCATTTACCGGCCAACTGACGATCCTAATTATGTAATTGTTGATCTGGAGTTTGATTCTATATCCGACGCGGAAGCTGCACTCGTCGCACTTCGAAAACTGTGGAACCAAGTGGAGGGTACAGTAATGACGGGCCCTAAAACGAGAATGTTAGATATTATCGAAACAAAGGAATATTAAGGTTTTTAAAGCATGGGTTTGGACACTGGCAATGGACATGAAAGACCAAGAACCAAGAACCAAAGAAAAAATTCAAAGAAACAAGGGTCAAAGAAATTCTAAATTATAAACTCAAATTATAAATTTCAAATGCTCCGAAATTCGGTAAGCTTTTGAAATTTGATCTTTTGTATTTCTTCTTTGTTCCTTTCTTTTTTTGGTATTCTTTCTTTGGTTCTTGGCATCTTGGCATCTTGGTTCTTATTTCATGGTTTTATAACTATCGAGCAATCTACTCTCCATTATCATTCATCTCCAACAACAAATTGAAAATTAAAGCCGTCCATCCTGTTTGATGCGAAGCGCCTAAGCCTTGACCAGTATCTCCATGAAAAAATTCATAAAACAAGTGATGATCTTTAAAATGATCTTCAGACCAGTTTGTGTGGTGCGTGGCATGATACTGATACTGTCCGTCTTCGTTTCTTTCAAAAATCTTCAGCACTCGTTTGGTAAGCTGATTGGCAATTTGATTCAGGTTCATTTTGTTTCCCGAGCCGGTCGGAAATTCATACGTGCGTTTATCTCCATAATAAGTATAGTATTTCCTCAGCGAATTGATGATCAGGTAGTTTAATGGCAACCAGATCGGTCCCCGCCAATTGGAATTGCCGCCAAACATCGAACTGGAACTTTCACCGGGTTCATAGTTTATGGAATAGTGATTGCCCTGGTATCCAAAAACATACGGTTGATCCTTGTGGTGTCTGGATAAAGAACGAATTCCATAATCTGATAAAAACTCATCTTCATCCAAAAGCCTTTTCAACAAGCTTTCCAGGCGATCGTCTACCATTATCGCGAATAAATAATTCCCTTCCTTGTTCTTGTGTTCGATATCCGAAATAATCCTTGTCAAATCGGGTCGGGTAAGCTTGATGACTTCTAAGCGGGTATTAAATTGCCTTAAATGTTCGAATACTTTATTATGCATGATTTCAACCGCCAACAAGGGTATGATTCCAACGAGGGATCGGATTTTCAATCGTTCACTGGTTCCATTTTCAAATTGAATAGCATCATAATAAAATGCATCCTTATCATCCCAAAGAGAAATATCTTTCTTGCCGATATGATGCATGGCCCATCCGATGTTTAGAAAATGTCTGAAGAATTTGGCAGCCGATTCTTCATATGCCTGGTTATGCTGCGCTAATTCTAAGGATATACGCAACATATTGATTGAATACATGGCCATCCAGCTGGTTGCATCGGCTTGCTGTAATTTTTTAATACCCGATGGCATATGGTTTCTGTCGAATACGCCTATATTATCCAGGCCAAGAAAGCCCCCTTCAAAAATATCTGTACCATTCGCATCTTTCTGATTAACCCACCAGGTAAAGTTCATCAGTAATTTCTGAAAAGCTCTTTCGAGGAAATCCCAATCCGAAACCCCTGTTTTCTTTTTGTCTTCTTCATAGGTATACCAAACACCCCATGCATGTACGGGAGGATTGACATCACTAAAGTTCCATTCATACGCAGGAATTTGTCCATTGGGATGCATATAGTATTCCCGCAGTACTACTAATAATTGCTGCTTAGCAAAGTCGGGATCAATATGCACAAAGGTGGCTGAATGAAATGCCAGATCCCAGGCCGCGAACCAGGGATATTCCCATTTATCAGGCATGGAAATGATATTCCGGCAGGTGAGGTGTTGCCAATCATAATTTCGTTTATGACTACGATGTGGCGCTTTTTCATGCGGCTCACCAAATAACCATTTGAATACATCGAGGTAATAGAATTGTTTGGTCCACAACAAACCACTTGCCGAACTCCTCAGTAAATCCTTATGTTCAGGCGACAAATTTTTTGGAGCGAGTTGATCATAGTATTTGTCGGTGTCTGAAATGCGTTTGATAAATATTTCTTCAAAATCTAGCCAGGGATCTTCTATTTCAACATTACTTAGTCTGATGTTGAAGGTTTTCGATGAACCTGCTTTGATCTTCTCCGTTAACCAGATCGCAGCTTTGGTACCTTGTTTTTTAGGGTTGACTGTATTTTCTTTATTAACGATATAATTATTGATGCCATCTTTTACAAAAGTAGTATCATTGGCCCGGTGATACATCCGATGGTTATTGGTTTCGTTTTCACAGAATAATTGCTCGCCCCCCTGGTGATAGAGATAGTAACTACCATTTCGTGAAGAACGTGTTTGCAAACAATTAGAAGAGACAGATATAATCTCCGGCTTACTGAAACGAACATTATGCTTCCAGAAATTCCGGAACCAAAGATGGGGGAGTACATGGATAGTAGCCTCTTCGGGGCCACGGTTGTAAACAGTAATTTTCATGAGTATATCGTTAATACTCCCTTTTGCATATTCAATATAGCAATCGAAATAACGGTTATCCTTGAATAAATCTGTATCTAATAACTCATGCTCCGGATGTAACCGGCTTCTCTTGTTTTTTTGTAGCAACTCCAAATAAGGAAATGATTCCTGTGGATACTTGTACAAGAATTTACAATAGGAATGGGTAGGGGAGGAATCGAGATGAAAATAAAGTTCCTTCACATCCTCTCCATGATTGCCTTCTCCATTGGTCAATCCGAAGAGGCGCTCCTTCAAAATGGAATCTTTCCCGTTCCAAAACGCGGGAGCCAGGCACAAGATCTGGTCAACATCACAAAAGCCGGCGATCCCTTCTTCACCCCAGCGATATGCGTAGCTACGGGCCAAATCATGATTGACAAAATCCCAGGTATTTCCTTCGGTGCTATAATCCTCTCGTACAGTACCCCATTGACGGTCAGAAAGATAAGGCCCCCATTTTTTCCAGTTTCTATTGTTGGAGGATTGTAAAAGACGTTCTTTTTCGGGGTTACTCATAATTAAGTACTGAAAATATTTAATGTAACTATTTAATCAGACATTAGGCATAAATATATTGGTTTCTAGGGAAATTATGTCACATATAACTGATGATAATATGTTTTATTTTAGCTGTTTTAGAAGCAGTCCGATTAACAATGATCAAAACAGGTTCATTAAAACGAAAGGAGTAGAATGAGTGATGAAGTTGAGATAAGCCGAACAAGTTATGTAGCTTTAGTACCATACACCGAAATGATATTCAAATGGTGTCGGAAAATAAACTGATTAAATAGTTTACCATGATCGAAAATTCCCAAATTTTCTTATTGCTTTTTCTGATGCTTGGTCCCTTTAAAGTGCTGGGTCCTTTTGTAAAAATTACAAAGAATGCGGATCCGGTCCTTTCCCGTAAGATTGCATTGCGCGCGATATTATTCTCGATTGTTTCTCTTGTATTAGCGGCTTTGTTGGGAGAGAATATTATGAAGAATTATGGTATTCCCGTTCCGATTCTTGCTTTATCTGCGGGAATCATTCTTTTCCTTGTTGCGCTTCTTAATATCATTCAACAGTTTAACCCATCAGAACCGCATGCTGATAATGATAAAATCCCTTCATTGTCTGTTGCAATGAACCCGCTTGCTTTTCCTGTCATCGTAACACCTTATGGAATTGCAGCAGTCATCGTGTTTGTTTCGCTTAGTCCTGATCTCAATGGCAAGCTGACGGTGTTAGCGATGGTAGCGGGAATTATGGTGTTGAATCTAATAGTCATGCTCTTGGCTAAGAGCATATTTAAACCAATAACCGTCATGATCCTTTCTATCCTGGGTGCTATTCTCGGTGTTATTCAAGTTGCTTTGGGAGCAAAGATTATTTATAACTCATTAAATGCGTTATAATAATTACTTCTAATCGCTTCACCAAAAGCAATGAAGCGGATTTTATACTTATTCAGTATTGTGGTCAGTTTTGTTTTATCGTCAAACTGTTTGGAGCCATCCCTGGTAATGGTATCTCAATTGGTCTTTATTTTTGCTGCAACATGAATGGCCTTTCTGATTCTTTGGTAAGTACCGCAGCGACAAATATTTCCTGTCATTGCTTTATCTATATCAGCATCGGAGGGATTGGGTTTATTCTTTAATAATATGGCTGCCGACATAATCTGTCCCGATTGGCAATAACCGCATTGTGGCACATCTTCCTGTATCCATGCTTGCTGCAATGGCTTACTGAATTTCTCATCAAGCCCTTCTATAGTCACAATCTCTTTTCCTGCAGCTACTGATACAGGAGTTGAACAGGAGCGGATACCGTTACCATTAAGATGAACCGTGCATGCTCCGCATTGCGCTATACCACATCCAAACTTGGTGCCGTTGAGTCCGAGATGATCTCTTAATACCCATAAGATCGGCGTAGAAGGATCAACTTCTATTTCGTATGCCTTACCGTTTACTTTCAAGTTTATCATGAGTTAATTCTTTTGATGTTGAAATAGTTAAACTTTCTTTTTCAGATCATCAGGTCTGAGTGGGAGGCTTCTCACTCTTTTTCCTGTCAATGCAAAAAGCGCATTCATCACTGCCGGAGCCACGGGGGGAACACCGGGCTCGCCCACACCACCCATTGGTTCTTTACTGTCCAGAATATGCACTTCAACGGTGGGCATTTCATTTATCCGGAGCATGCGGTAATCGTGAAAGTTGCTTTGTTTTACCCGGCCTTTTTCAAAACTAATTTCTCCATACAATGCCGCGGTTAATCCAAATACAACACATCCTTCCATCTGTGCTCTTATCGTATCAGGATTTACCACTTGTCCGCAGTCGACGGCACAAACAACTTTATGTACTTTCAGTTTATTATTTATGATTGAAACTTCAGCTACCTGCGCTACTACGCTACCAAATGATTCGTGAACCGCTATGCCTCTTCCCCTTCCTGCAGCAACGGGTTTATTCCATCCTGCTTTTTCTGCAACGTATTCCAGTACTCGCTTATGACGCGGACTTTTACCCAGTAATAACCTGCGATATTCATAAGGATCTTTTCCAGCGGCTTTAGCCAGTTCATCAATAAAACACTCCACCGCAAAAGCGGTATGCGAACTGCCTACTGATCGCCACCAAAGAGTAGGAACACCTCCCGGGGCCATATTCCAGGCTACATGCTTATTGGGAACTTCATAAGGGTGATTTGCTGCTCCCTCAACAGCTAAACCATCCACTCCATTTTGAACCATCATGGGTTCAAATGGGGTTCCAACAACAAATGACTGGCACACTACATTTTGCTGCCAGAATAATGGCATACCAGAAGCGTCGAGTCCAGCGGAGAAACGGTGATGAGCTTTTGGACGATAATAGCCGCCGCGAATATCATCCTCACGGGTCCATACCACTTTTACAGGAGCCTGAATTGCTTTAGAAACCTGCACGGCTTCCGCTACAAAGTGATTATCCAGCGTTGCGCGGCGACCAAATCCTCCGCCTAATAAAGTAGTGTGCAGTTTTATCTGGTTTGGTTTTAAACCGGTGATAACGGATGCAGTCATCAGGTCTGTCGTTTGAAATTGTGTACCCACCCATATTTCACAACTATCCGCTTTCACATCCGCAACGCAATTGAGTGGTTCCATGGGTGAATGAGATAGGTAAGGCAGATCATACACCGCATCTACTTTCTTTACCGCTTTTTGTTTTGCTGCATTCATATCGCCTTCGCTTTTTGCGACAGCACCGGGTTGTTTGGCTAATGCTGCATATTGATTACCCTGTATTTTTGAGTCGAGTGTTGCTAAAGCTCCATCATCCCAGGTTATATTGAGTGCATCCCGACCTAACTTTGCAGGCCAATAGCTATCAGCTATTACTGCAATCCCCCGATCAATTTGAACTACGTGTTTTACACCTGGGATAGCTTTTGCTTTATCCGCATCAAACTTTATTAATTTACCTCCAAACACGGGGGGGCGGGCTATCAATGCTGTTAATAAACCGGGCAATTTTACATCCAAACCAAAAACACCTGTACCGTCTACTTTTTCCGGAGTGTCCAATCTTTTTATAGGCTTCCCAATAATAGTAAAGTCTTTGGGATCCTTCAGTTTCACTTCCCCAGGAGCAGTAATGGTTGCCGCTTTATCTACTAATTGACCAAACGATAATTTGCGGTTAGATGAGCTATGAATAACAAAACTTTTTTCTGTGCGGCAGGAGGAGGGCTCCACATTCCATGTTTGAGCAGCGGCAGCTATCAACATATTTCTGGCAGTAGCACCGGCTTTACGGAATCGATCCCATTCTGTAGAAGTACTGGTACTTCCACCCGTTGCCTGCATCCCAAACACAAGATGATTGTAAGCGGGATCCACCGGGGCCGATTCAAACCTGATCTTCGACCAATCGGCATCCAGTTCATCGGCTACTATCATTGGTAAGGTAGTATAAGCTCCCTGGCCCATTTCGGAGTGATTGACAATAACGGTAATGATGTCATCCGTTCCAATGCGAATAAAAGCATTGGGCACAAAGCTGGCAGCAGAGGATATGCCGGCCGCTATATTAAACTTTCCAAAAGCCGGCAGGTAAAATCCAAGTAATAATCCACCACCTACCGCGGCACTAGTTTGAATGAATTTACGACGGTTGAATGCATTTGAATCGTTCATGGGGGTTGCTTTTATTTTAATGGTAGACAAATAAGTACGAATTAAAACTATCAATCTGTTCTTTTCCGTAGGGGAGAGTAATGAAAATTAACTTGCGTAGTAGAAGATGACATGCCGGCGCCTCACTTATGAATTTAAAACTATTCTTAATATTAAAAAAAAGTAAATGTGCACAAAGCCTGTATTCATGACATTAATCAAATAAATGCCCACTCAGTTGAACTGAGCTTTGTTATTTACCACTATTTGCTAATCGGAGCTGTGAATTATTCGGTTTTGCGAAGATTTAAAAATGTTTACCGTTGGTGGCCCATTCACAAACCAGCCTAATTCTCCTGTAACCGATCCATTACCGATTGTTTGTAAAGTCGTCCGATAGGAATTTCCTGTTTGCCGAGTTGTACAGAAATGCCATTGTAAGCAGTAATCTTGTCGAGTGACACCATATAAGAACGATGTATGCGAAGGAATTTATGTTCTGATAACAAGTTTTCCATAGCAGTAATTGATTGTTTTACCAGGAAATTTTTCCCATCGCTGAGAAAGATCATCACATAGTCCTTCCAGCTCTCGATGTATTCAATTTCATTGATAAAAACCTTTTTCATATCACGGTCCACTTTCAGGTAAACAAAAGCAGAATTAACCGGAGCGTTGTCTGTGCTGATAGCAGAAGCCTGGCGGCCCATCACACGACTTAATTTAGTAATCGCCTTGAAGAATCGCTCGAAGGAAACCGGCTTTACGAGGTAGTCTACCGCATCCAGTTCAAATCCATCTACCGCGTATTCCCGGTAAGCGGTAACAAAAATGACTTTTGGCGGATGTGAAAGATTCTTCAGGAATTCGGTGCCGATAATTCTTGGCATCTTGATATCAAGAAATATAACATCGATTGCTTTTTGTTGCAGAACACTTAATGCCTCTATGGCATTGCCGCATTGTCCGGCTATTTCGAGGCCATCAATAGAACCGATATAACGCGCAAGCACCTTTAGCGCAGGTGGTTCATCATCTATAAGCAGGCAACGGATTTTCATGCATGTACAGTTTGACCAATTGTAAACAAAGCCGGTTTTTCGATGAAAACAGGCGCATTGTCAATTAATTTAATTATCATGGCAACTACATAGAAATCGCCTTCATCATTAATTTTCAGTTCGTATTTCCCGGGATAGATAAATTCCAGGCGTTTCTTTACGTTAATAAGGCCCATACCCTCTTCACAATAAACGTATTCTTGTTTGCTGTTGGCGATCTTAAACCGTAGCGCCTGATGTTTCACTGATATGTCAATACTCATCCATGGCTTTTCAATTCGTTCGGAAACTCCATGTTTAAAAGCATTTTCCAGGAATGGAAGTATTAAAAGAGGCGCAACGAATTTGCTGGTTATATCGCCTTCCACACTCCAGGAAATTTCGATCTTATTGCCGTATCGTTCTTTTTCCAGGTCAATATAATTTTTCATGTTCTCAATTTCTTTTTCCAACCGAACTTCCTCACTTCGGCAATCGTAGAGCATATAGCTTAATAAAGACGAAAGTTTCAAAATCATTTCCGGAGTCTTGGGTGATTTTTCAAGGGAAAAGGAATGAATATTATTCAATGTATTAAACAAGAAACGTGGATGAACCTGCGCTTTTAACAATTGCAACTCGGCTGTGATCTTCTCTTGTTGTGCATGCATCCAGTCGCGCTGTTTATTGGTCCATAGTTTAAAGAAATGTATCAACATCGGACTGGCGGCCGAGGTGGTCATGCAGAGATAGCTGTGTAGCTGGAAACCTTTATCGGGTACCGTTTCAAATCCTATCCACTCCTGAAACGGAACATACAGGTGAGTTCTGTACGCTCCATTTAACCAGATCCCCATCGCTCCCCAGGCAATGATCACTAACACGAATTGCCAAACTTTTTCCTTGAGCAATAAGCGTGGAATAGCGATATAAGCCAACGGGTAGCCAAATAAGATGAATACCGGTACCCACAAAATCATGTTGAACAGAATGCGTCCAAACGATTCCGGAGCCCCCATAAATATCCAGAATGCGGTCCATATCGTTGTGTGAAATGACCAATACAGGACGTGTCGCCACAATCTATAGCGGGGTGAGAAAATGAACTCATAATATAGAAATGAATTGATAGATTTCATTTGTTGTTTGATTTTACGCTCGCACTGTTTCTTGCGGCTTCCTGTAGGTCCTCTCCTTGACTAAAATTGTTTTAACACTGCCCAATCTTATTTGCAGGGCTACCAAAAAGAAATTACCTCCATCTTTTATCGTCAATTTGTATCTCTCCGGGTAAATCAGTTCCAAACGTTTTTTCACATTATTGATACCGATGCCATTGTTGCCGGAGGGCACAGAATGATTCTTACTGTTCGAGAACTGACAGATCAGGGTGTCGTCTTGCAGGGAGATGTCTACTCCCAACCAGGGTTTGCCAAGTTGTTCCGAAGCACCATGTTTAAATGCGTTTTCAAGAAAAGGAAGCATTAACAAAGGCGCAATGTTTTTGTTTTTGATATCGTCTTGTAGGTTCCAGGTAATATTGATCTTATTGCCATAGCGTTCTTTTTCCAGGTCGATATAATTCTTCATGATATCGATCTCTTTTCCCAGTTTAACCTCATCGCTGTGGCAATCGTAGAGCATATAGTTCAGCAACGATGAAAGTTTTAAGATCATGTGAGGAGTTTTTGGAGAATCCTCCAGGGCAAATGAATAGATGTTGTTGAGGGTATTGAACAAGAAATGAGGGTGCACCTGTGCTTTCAGGAGTTGTAATTCAGCAGTAATTTTTTCCTGCTGCGTATACATCCAGTCGCGTTGCTTGGTGGTCCAGAGTTTAAAGAATTTGATGATCATTGGACTGGCAGCAGAGGTGGTCATACATAAATAACAAAAAGCCAATGGACCTCTGGGCAGGATATCCGACAGTCCCATCGCTTCCTGTAGAGGAATTAATATATAACTCCGGTATCCTTCATCGATATACAATCCTATAAATCCCCAACCCAAAATGATCAGGAAGAATTGCAACACTTTGCCTTTCAAAAGCAAATGTGGTATTGCTCCATACACCAGCGGATAACTGAATAAAATAAAGGCTGGCACCCACATGATCATATTAATGAGATGACGACCAAAAGAAACAGATGCGACTGTTACTACCCAAAAGCTTGCCCAGATGATAATATGAAAAGCCCAATAACTTAAATGGCGCCATACCCGGTATCGGGGGGCAAAAATAAAATCATTGTGCAGGAATGAATTCATAGCAGTGTTGTTCTCAATATAAGCAAATTAAGCAGATCATTTTATAGCAGCCTAACCGAAATAGACGAACAGCAAGTATTTCCGACAAACAGTATTTTTTTCGCCCGTGGTGCATTCGGCGTTCTTACGGGCTGTATTTCCTGTAACCAACCGCTTTAGGCGATTGTTTTAATAATGGATTCCTTCAATTAATAATTTGGTACAAACTTCCCCTTCTAACGTTGGGTGACATAGTTTAAAATCTTTCAACATGACCAAAACAACTCCGCTCTTATTGATGCTGCTTTTTGTTTCTTTTGTAAGTATTGCACAAAGCATAGGCATAGGTACCAGTGCTCCACATGCTTCTGCGCAATTAGATATTACAAATACATCAAAGGGTATTCTGATACCCAGGATGACTACGTCGGCAATATCATCTATCAGTAATCCAGCAAAGGGCTTGCTGGTTTATGATTCCACAAAAAACCAACTGATGGTAAATATGGGATCAACCGTTAGTCCCGACTGGCAAACGGTAGTATCGAAAAGCGGCTGGAACCTGGATGGTAATACCGGAACAAGTCCTTCAACTCATTTTATTGGTACTTCTGATAACCAACCGCTCTTATTTAAAGTTAATAACACTAAAGCTGGCTACACGGATTCATTGACGTATAATACCGGTTTTGGCTTTAGGACATTGGACTCCATAAGTTCCGGCACTTTCAATACAGCATATGGTTACAAGACTCTTACCAGGAATAAGACTGGTATTTACAATACGGCAATGGGCGGGAATGCAATGCGTCATTCAACTGCAGGAAATTTTAATACTGCTGTTGGCTTTGAATCGTTGATGAACAATGCTGAAAATTTTAATACAGCAGTGGGGTATTATGCTTTAAGGGCCAATACTACGGCTAGTGGAAATACCGGAGTTGGATATAATGCGTTGTTGGCTACAACTACCGGTAATGGCAATACGGGCGTAGGATATTATTCACTTGGGTCTAATACCACCGGCTATTTCAATGCTGCTTATGGATCAGGGTCAATGGCGCTTAATTCAACTGGCAACGACAATACAGCAATTGGAAAGCAAACACTTTATTGGAACAGTACGGGCTCAAATAATGTTGCCATTGGTACTACCGCCTTATATCGAAACAGTACAGGCCACAAATTGGTGGCAGTTGGCGATTCAGCTTTATTCAATATGGATGGCGGCGCCGGCTTTAATACCGCTGTTGGTTCCAAAACTTTATTTAATACTACTACTGGCGCTTTCAATACTGCGAATGGATACAATTCCATGTTTTCAAATACAACGGGCGAACACAATTCAGCATTTGGATTTTTTGCAATGCAAAATAATACAACCGGAACTTACAATACGGCAATAGGTGACAGTGTATCTTATAACAATACGGGAGGGAATTTAAACACAATAATTGGTTCCAGTGCAGGCTTTGGTAATGTAGCCAGCCGAACTACGATAATTGGTGCAAATGCAGGCAGGAACAATAGTTGGGACGGTAATACAATGATTGGTTCAGAAGCCGGAAGATTTCATAACTCAGGTCTGGTGACATTTATTGGCGATAATGCAGGAAAGAATAATACAACGGGACACTTAAATACATTTGTCGGCACTCAATCTGGTTCTTCCAATACAACAGGGGGCAGTTTAACAGCATTAGGAGCGTATACATTGACTGGAAATACAACAGGAGTTAATAATACAGCAGTCGGTTCAACCGCATTGGTAAATAATACAACCGGCAACGACAACACCGCTTTGGGATATTTTGCGCTTTTACAAAATACTACTGGCAAGAATAATACTGCCCTTGGATCCGGGACACAGTTTAGCAATTCAACAGGATCATCAAATATTGCAGTTGGAGTCGGTGCGTTGCATCACAACTCGGATAGATCTAACCTTGTAGCAATTGGTGATTCGGCTTTGCACTTTAACGGACTTAATGCAACAATTATATTTCAGGCTACTCGTAATACAGCGGTGGGATCAAAAGCTTTATTCTCAAATACAACAGGATACAGTAATACTGCCGTTGGCGTCACCAGTTTAATAAGCAATACAACTGGCCAATTTAACACAGCGGTTGGAGATGCCGCTCTTCCACTCAATACAGATGGCGCCAACAACACCGCGCTTGGCTCGGGTACACTTTATTTTAACACGTTAGGAAATAATAATACTGCCACTGGTAGTATGTCGCTCCGGCAAAATACAACCGGATACGACAATACTGCCATTGGTAGAGAAGCACTTTATTTCAATACTACCGGGTATCAAAATACTGCCATAGGATCCTGGGCCCTTAATTCGGGTTCAATAGGTATTCGTAACACCGCTAGTGGAGCTTCCGCACTTTCAAATAATTCAACGGGAAGCAGGAATACAGCCAATGGTTATTCTGCACTTCAAAACAATAGTTCCGGCACAGATAATGTTGCTGTCGGGACTAATGCACTTTTTTATATAACGTCAGGCAACAATAACACTGCGGTAGGAAAAGACGCCGGCCCCAATTCAGGTTGGAACCCTTCCAATTTCACGGCGATAGGTTTCAATGCGGGCAAAGTCGGCAATAACAGTAACACTATTGAAATTGGCAATACAAGCGTGAACTGGATCGGAGGGCAGGTTGCATGGAGTACTTATAGTGACGAAATAATAAAAACAAATATAAAGGCAGATGTTCCGGGACTTGCATTCATTTCAAGATTGCGTCCTGTCACCTATCAGTTAAACATCCATCAGCAAAACAGGATGGCAGGCATTATGGATACAATGGAATGGGAAGGAAAGTATGATATTGAAACTATTGTTCAGACGGGTTTTCTCGCGCAGGAAGTAGAACTGGCCGCTAAGGAAGTTAATTACAATTTCAGCGGTGTTACTCCACCAAAAGGGAATAGCAAGCTTTATAGTATGCAGTATTCATCCTTTGTTGTGCCGCTGGTAAAAGCAGTGCAGGAACAACAAGTTATCATTGACAAGCAGCAAGCCAATATGGAGAAGCAACAACAACAGATCAATGAACTTATTCAGATTGTAAAAGAATTAAAAGAAAAATCGCAAACCCCATCAACTCAAAATAAATGAAACAAACTCTTTTTGTTCTGGTCACTAATTTATTCTTCGCAATTCTACACGCTCAAAGCATCGGCATTGGCACTACCACACCAAATGCAAGCGCCGCGTTAGAAGTAAGAAGTACAAATAAGGGCTTGCTTATTCCAACGATGACGGTGGCCCAGCGTAATGCCATCGCTAGTCCGGCTACCGGCCTCCTCATTTTTCAATCAGATGGAACATCGGGTTTTTATTTTAATAGCGGCACGCCTGTTGCTCCAACATGGATTCAATTAGGAGGAGGGAGTAGCGGCAGTGGCTGGCAGCTTTCGGGAAATAGTGGCACCAATCCTTCAAGCAATTTTATAGGTACCACCGATGTGCAGCCGCTGCAATTTAAAATACAAAACAAACGAGCAGGCTTTATCGATAGCAGCGCTACCAACAATACAGGTATTGGATTCAGGGTACTCGATTCACTTACAAGTGGTGGATTCAACACGGCATTTGGTTATAAATCTCTTCTTGCCAACACCACCGGAAACCACAATACAGGTGTTGGACTAACAGCCTTGCGTTTGAATACGACAGGTAATAACAATACAGCGATCGGCGCACAGGCCTTACTGTTCAATAGTACGGGACATTTTAATACTGCAATAGGGCGGTTTTCTCTTGCTTCCAACACCGGTGGAAATAACAATACTGCTTCAGGGTACCAGTCTTTGTACAGTAATGAAACAGGAAACAATAATTCGGCATACGGATACAATTCCCTTGCAAGCAATACAACAGGATTTCAAAATTCAGGATTCGGTACCAGTACGCTTTTAATGAATTCCACTGGAAATTATAATACAGCAATAGGAAATAACGCGCTTAATTCTAACGAAACGGGTAATAACAATACGGCACTTGGTTACGTGGCGCTCAATTCAAATGTAACGGGTTATTCCAACGTGGCATTGGGAACGCATGCATTATTAAACAATAGTGGTGGTAATAACCTGGTTGCAGTAGGCGACTCTGCATTGTTTAACCAAAGCAGCGGTGAGGGATACAACACAGCTATTGGTTCAAAGGCCTTATTTGCAAATGTTAATGGCAATCGAAATACCGCGCAGGGATATCAATCTTTGTTTTCGAATACTACCGGTATTCAGAACACAGCATCAGGAATGCTTTCTCTTTATTCTAACACAACAGGTAGCTACAACGTAGCGAGTGGCGCAAATAGTCTTTGGGCAAATGCAACCGGCAGTTACAATACTGCTTTAGGTACCAATACACTTATGAATAATGCTTCCTCATTTGGAAGTACGGCCGTTGGTGCAAACTCATTGCAGAATAATACGACCGGCGCATACAATACTGCGGTTGGATTATATTCCCTGCAACAAAACAATACAGGAAGTGCAAATACTGCCTTAGGTACCGCAGCTTTGCAAAGCAATACTTCCGGAAGCCAGCTTGTCGCCATTGGTGATTCCGCCCTTTTTAGTCACAATGGCGGGCCGGGTTATAATGTAGCCGTTGGTTCAAAGGCTTTATTCAGCAATACATCCGGTAATGGCAATACGGCTATCGGACATAATAGTATGCAATGGAACAATGTTGGATACTCCAATACAGCCGTTGGAAATGTGGCCCTGATAAGTAATAATTCGGGACACTCCAATACAGCGGTTGGAAATGTGGCGATGGTCAGTAATTCGTCCGGATTTGAAAACACGGCCATGGGAAATCTGGCATTATTAAACAATACAACTGGCAACTCGAATACTGCTATAGGCAATAAAGCACTTCAGAATAATACTACCGGTATGCGAAATGTGGGGATTGGTCATCTATCATTGAATTCAAACACTACAGCGGGTGACCTGGTTGCTGTGGGAGATTCGGCTTTATATAATAATGGACTTACTGCCGGAGATGCCAATCATTCTTCCGGTAATACTGCACTTGGCTCAAAGGCGCAATACGCTAACACCACAGGGTATAACAATACAGCTACCGGATATAAAGTGCTTTATAAAAATACCACAGGTGCTCACAATACAGCGAATGGGGCTTATTCTATGTACTCAAATATTTGGGGCGAATTCAATACGGCGATCGGAATTTATTCTCTCTATTCCAATGCAGTTGGAATTTACAATACTGCGAGCGGTGATCATTCGCTATACTCTACTATTAGTGGTCGTTACAATACAGCAATGGGAGCCAGTTCCATGTATAATAATACAACTGGTGATTTCAATACAGCGACTGGATATCATTCATTATATTCTAACATTCTTGGAAATGGCAATACAGCGAGCGGCACTCATTCTTTATATTCCAATACGAACGGCGGTAGTAATACGGCTATTGGAACCAGTTCGTTGTACTCCAATACTACCGGTAGCTTGAATATTGCAATTGGAACTTATTCTTTGTATAGCAATATTAACGGTGCTAATAATACGGCAATGGGTGGTTATGCATCAACCGGCAATACAACGGGTAATTGGAACGCCGCATTTGGAGGTTCTGCACTTTTTAACAATACAACCGGTAGTGAGAATACTGGTATTGGAAACAGGGCACTTTATCATTCTACGGTTGGCAGCAGGAATACTGCGATTGGAAGTGACGCAGGCCCCAATGCAGGATGGAACCCTGTTAATTTTACTGCCATTGGATATAATGCGGGTAAGATCGGCAGTAACAGCAACACCGTTGAGATCGGTAATATCAACGTCACCTGGATCGGTGGTTCGGTTGCATGGAGTATCTATAGTGATGAAAGAATAAAGAAGAATATTAAAGCTAATGTTCCCGGACTTGCATTTATTACAAAACTAAGGCCCGTTACTTATAATTTAAGCGTTCAGCGTCAAAATGAGCTGAGCCGGATTAACGATACTGCGGAGTGGGAAGGGAAATACGATATAGAAAAAATCACACAAACAGGTTTTATTGCGCAGGAAGTAGAGCAGGCAGCTAAAGAATTGAATTATGATTTCAGTGGCGTTACGCCACCCAAGGGAAACAGCAAGATATACAGTTTGCAGTACGCTTCTTTTGTGGTGCCCCTGGTGAAAGGCATGCAGGAACAGCAGCAGCAAATTGAATTACTACAGAAAGAAAACACTGATTTGAAAAAGCGACTGGAGAAACTGGAAGCGCTTTTGTTGAAATGATTCGTTTATAAATAGATAATAGGCCGCGAAGGTCAAAATCTATTTTATTTACCCGGGAACACCTGCTTCCAATCATTTTTCATACTCACTACATGCCAGTTGTTTTTTGCTGCCGCATTTAATGATGCATTTGTTTTTTCCTGGTAAGAAAATTCTCTGGTTGAATCGTCGTGATTGACCAGTAGCTGGAATGAAGAATACTTGCTGCTCTGGCAATATTTCAACATGGCAATATCACCTTCGCCCCCTTCATTGCCGCAGGCAAATACCGGACGCTGACCAATATGTACTTGTATGCTTACTGGTTTTCCTTCTTTATCGTTGAAGATGTCAAGCGCAGGTTCTCGCATCACGGTGCGGTTGCTATCTACGAATTTATATTTGAAAGTAGTTCCTATTACCTGATCCTTGGGTATGCCATACAATTGTTGCGAGATGCCCCGAACAAATTCAATGGTGCCGCCGGTACAGATAAATGTTTTAAAACCGTTTGCCCGCAAATAATTCAATAATTCAATTTGTGGTTGGTAAACAATCTGGCTTACCGGAACATTAAAATGTGGGTAAGTTGCATTTGCAAAAAAATCTCTTGCTGCCGACTCAAACTCGTCCTCAGTGGTACCGGTATGTGTAACAGCTAATAGTTGAATCAGGGCTTTCTCACCACCTTTTTCAAAATACGTTTTATCTTTTTCCACCACTGCTTTGAATGGTTGCTTAAGGGCGAGTTCAGGTTTCGCTTCTACCATTTTCTTTACCATATAAAAAGCAAAAAGTTCCTGCACATAAGGACGTTCTGCCCATAGCGTGCCATCGTTATCGAAAGTGGCAATGCGGTCAGCAACTGGAATAAAATTTTTGCTATTACTGTCGGATACGTCTTTTACGTAGTTGACAATAGATTGCTTTAATGCCCCATCGTTCCAGGACGGAAGTGGGTCTGCGCTGCTATTCTTGCCACTCTCTGAAATTTGCTCGGCACTGTTTTGATTGTTTGAATTGCAGCCGAAGCTGAATATTAACAGGAAACAACAGTAGGTAATGAGAACGTTTTTCATATCATGAAATTTAGAAAGAAGGACCAGCAATCTTGCGATTGACGGTCCTTCTGAATTACTATTCAATATTAGTGTATTGAAACTTCCTTTTACTTTTTTATTTTTTCTTTTTAGTTGCCGGCGGTGGGGCTCCTGCTTTTTTACTCTCTTCCATCATTTTCTCCATCTCCGCTTGCTTTTTGATACCATCCAGCACTTCTTCCAAAATGGTATAGGCAGAAAAACTCGGTGGTATTGACCGTGGTGGATACTCCTTAAAGGTCATAGCAAACTGCAACACATGGTCCATGGAACCATAAACACTTCCTACATGGTTCATAATCCAGTCCCAGTATGTATTAGAAGTAAAGTCGGCTCTTTCATAGGGGTCCTGGAACAGGTTAAATATTTTTTGAAGGCGAAGTTTTGTAAATGGTTCGGCCCAAACACCCATGGTGCCGGCTAAACGTTGCTCTGCAAAAACATATTTATAATCTCCTTCCCTCAAGCCAACAAGTAATCCATCATCATCAGAATAGAAGAAATTATCCCTTGCACTTTTCGCACCATTGTTATTACCAGCCGTACCGCTTACAGTCCGCAGAAATGTTGATTGATCATAACCATCAAGATGCACCTTATAATTGATACCATTAGCTGTATAACCCTTCTTTAATTTGTTGATTAAATCAGGCTCGCCCGCAATACTAGTTAGAGTTGGTATCCAGTCATTGTGACTCATCAGTTCATTGGTAACAGTTCCTGGCTTAATAGTGCCGGGCCATCGAACAAGGCAAGGCACCCGGTAAGCGCCTTCCCAGTTGGTGTTTTTTTCAGAACGAAACGGCGTCATCGCACCATCGGGCCATGTATTCATATGCGGTCCGTTATCTGAGCTATAAATAACAATTGTATTGTCTGCGATCCCCAGATCATCGAGAGCCTTTAGTATTGAACCAATCGTTTCATCGTGTTCGATCATGCCATCAATGTATTCACTATCTCCATGTTTGTATCGGCCGCGATGTTCTTTTCTAACGTGCGTACGTAAATGCATACGGGTAGCATTGAACCAGCAAAAGAAAGGTTTGCCTGCAGAATTTTGTCGTTTGATAAAATCAATGGCTGCGGCGGAAGTTTCGTCATCCACCGTTTCCATTCTTTTTTTGGTAAGTGGCCCGGTATCTTCTATCCGTTGTTTGCCTACTTTTCCAAAACGGGGATCTACCTTAGGATCATCTGTAGTACTTGCCCAGCTATGCATTACTCCCCGTGGCCCGAATTTAGCCAGGTAGGCAGGATCTTTGGGATAATCAGGCAGCTCCGGTTCTTCCTCTGCATTCAGGTGATAAAGGTTTCCGAAAAATTCATCAAATCCGTTAACAGTGGGCAATGAAGGATTTCGATCGCCCAAATGATTCTTGCCAAATTGCCCGGTGGTGTAGCCGAGGTTTTTAAGCAGGCCTCCAATGGAAGGATCCAGTTGACTCATACCCATTGGTGCACCTGGAAATCCAACTTTGGTCAGTCCCGTCCTGATACCATGTTGGCCCGTAACAAACGCGGCCCTTCCGGCTGTACAACTTTGCTCTCCATAATAATGCAGGAAACGTAGACCCTCTTTAGCGATACGGTCGATATTGGGTGTTTCATATCCCATTACCCCATGACTATAGGCACTTATATTGGCGATTCCAATATCATCCCCCCAAAGAATGAGGATATTTGGTTTTGTTTGTGCAAATGCTGAAAATAAGAAGGTGCAGAGTAAGCAACTAATTAAACTCCCTTTATAAAGGGCTGGCTTTGTTTTTTTGATAAAGCGGCTTGATTTTTTTTTCATAATGATTAATTTGATTTAGTTAATAATTTAAAGGGTGGATTTCGAAAATTGATTATCGGATTGTTCCATAAATAACTCTTTATTCATTTTTACCATATGTTGCAACCAGTCTGATGCAGGAACAAGCCGACCAGGTTGGTGTAAGATGATACCGTAAATGAAATGAACTTTCTTTCTACAACGTAGGCACACAAAACGTCCGTTCACATGAACTAACCCAGATGCCTAACCATTAAATAGGAGTTGGGGGAGTGACTTTGTAAGTCGTACAATCAAATTGAGTATCTTATTTGGCGAGAAGGCGAGTAATAATCGTAAGGTCGAATTTTCAATATAAACCTAAGACTTAAATTGCACAAACAAAAAAATATTCCCAGAATTGCGTGTATTCTAAACTATCATTAACTTCAACAATTATATTGTCTGCACTAATTAGTAAAACGTATTATATCAATTTTTTATAATGAGAAGACTTTTTTATGTCCTGCGTAATATAATTATGGTTATCGCTTTGCTGGTATTTGCGGCTGGAATTGCAATAACCATTCTGGGAATTTATGATTTCGTTCATGTATTTACCTTCTTTTCTGAACATAAGGGCGACATGCTCATAAAGATGATAGCAGTAGGATTATTGCAGGCAGTGGACCTCTTTTTAGTAGCAATTGTGATGTTTGTATTTGCATTGGGATTGCTGGTACTTTTTGATAATAAAGAAGAAATTCCACTAAAATTACCGGAATGGTTGAAGGTAAAGAACTTCATGCAGCTTAAAATTGTATTGTGGGAAGCTATCCTCACTACATTAGTGGTATCATACCTGGCAGGATTGGTGCAAGCTAAGATGAATGGAGAAGTAATATCAGTTTCCAGCCTGATTCTTCCGGGAAGCATACTCCTGATTGCATTGAGTCTATACTTTTTGAAGAAAGGGGAACATTAAGATTGCTTTGTTATTTGCTTTACAGGGTCAATTCAACTTAGGTTGTCATTGAAAGCTCCACCCGTGTTTATCGTCATTGCGAGTCCGCCAAACACCAAGAACTTTAAAAATGAGTAAACCAGGTGGACGTGGCAATCTCCCGATTAGAAGACGAAATGATCGATTAATCCGACACTGAGTGTATTATTCAAACGTTTTTATCCCGATTTACTGATCTTGCGTTTCCAGATCGGGAGATTGCCACGTCCGCCATTAAGATTCATTTATATGAAATAACTATGAGGGGGCGGACTCGCAATGACGATATAAATAGACGGTGCTCGCTATGACGATAGGGAGTGGCTGAATTCATCGGTTTTAAATGAATACACAAAACAAACTGCCATGAAGATTAAATACGCCTTTTTGTTATCAATAACTGTTTTAATAGGGATGAACAACTTCGCTCAAAACAATACAACAATTATTGATTCGGACAAGTCATCCAAAGCAGTACGACAGGATCAATCTCAACCTCTTTCCAATTTGATCAATAGAATTAATGGAGATCGCATATCAAACACTGAAAATATTTCCTCTAGCATAATAAAGCAACCTATTGCTTCCATCGAGCAAACAAGTTTTGGATCTAAGCCCGCGGCAAAACTGGTAGCGAGTTTTGATGGCTTGGGTGTAGGATTTATTGGTCCACAGGGATCAGTGCCCTTGCGCAATCCTTCCGATAATTCTTTGGCGGTTGGGCCCGATCATATTGTTCAAACCGTTAATTCCGTAATGGCCATTTTTTCGAAAAAAGGAAAGCGATTCGATTCAACCGGTAACGTGTTGTATGGTCCTGTGCCAACCAGTAATGTTTTTCGTGGATTCGGCGGTCCCTGTGAACGAATTAATAATGGTGATGCGGTTGTTCGATATGATCAGTTGGCGGATCGATGGTTGATTGTGATGCCCACTTTTCGTCGCGCACCATTACGTAATGATAGTACTACTGTGAAACTTCTACAACCTGGAAAAGCGGAACCCTTGTATCAACCCCCTTATTCACCACCAGATACAAGTCGCACAGGTCCGAGACCAAACCGACCAAGAGACACTACCGGAGCTTACTGCATGTGCTATGCAATCAGCACAGGACCTGATCCTTTCGGACCTTATTACCGGTACGAATTCAAACGCGATTTGTTTCCTGATTATCCACGTCCTACTGTATGGCCGGATGGATATTATACTACTACCAGCACTGGTGATCATGTTACAGAAAGACATGCTTATGTGGTGGATCGTGCAAAAATGTTGAAAGGAGAAGATGCGACTGAACAATCCTTCATTATTAAAGATGTGAACTTTATTATCAATGCTGATTTGGACGGAAAACAATTACCTCCTGCCGGTGCACCGAATATAATGATGGCTACCGGCGGTCATCAGTTAAATAAGATTACGGAGGATGATGGCATTTATGTTTGGAAATATTATGTGAACTGGCAGGATCCTGCGAAATCAAAACTGGAAGGTCCGGTAAAGATAACCGTAGCGCCTTATCGTTATCTCTGTGATGGACAACTTACCAAATGTGTGCCGCAACCTGGAACTGAACAACGATTGGATTCGCAAGGGGATAAAATGATGGCACGATTAGTATATCGGCGAATAGGTAACCAGGAATCTATTGTTGGAGTTCATTCAATAAATACCGATGCTGGCGGAGGAGGTGTCCGGTGGTATGAATTTAGATTGAATAAATCCGGGGATGCGCAATTATATCAACAAGGAACCTATGCACCAGAAGGAAATTATCGTTGGATGGCGAGTCCGGCAATGGATAAAAAAGGAAATATCGGCATTGGTTATTCATTTGGCGGTGCAACTAATTATGCGGGACAACGATTTGCTGGCCGTCTACCAAAAGACAAACCCGGTTTACTTACTTTAAAAGAAACAATTCTGGTAGAAGGAGAGGGTGCACAAACAAATACATTGCGTTGGGAAGATTATACCCAAACAGCAGTTGATCCCAGTGATGATTGCACAATCTGGTATGTGGGTGATTATATCAAGAAAGGAGCGAGGAGTTATTCAACGAAGATTGGGGCGTTCCGAATGCCGGGATGTAGTCAGTAGTCGGGAGTTCGGAGTCGGGAGTTCGGAGTCGGTAGTCGTGAATCGTGAGACGTGAATCGTGAGTAGCTAGTGGGAGTTCCTAAGTAATAGCAAATTCCCGAAAATAGGGGAGCCACTCACGACTCACCACTCACGTCTCACGGTTTCACGCGGCGTTCGAAGAAATATACCTCACCAATGTTCTTTTTGCAATAGGTAATAAAGTTTCATCCACCGGAAAACTAAGATCGGTTTCTATTGAATACACGGCTGGATTTGGTAAATCTTTGCGATTGCGGATGAGTTCGATTTTTATCAGCTCATACGTATTTACCATGTTACGTTCATATTGTCCGATAAATTCTGTTTTGATGGAACGGTACTTCTCATCATGCTTTTCAAAAAAACTGAGGCGATACTGGTAAATGCGGGTTTCGCGGTAAGTTCCTTCACTCAGGAAAAAATAACCTTCATTTGTTTTTATTGGCATCAGTCCTACCGGGAAGATGGTGAGTTTGTCTTCTACAAATTCATAGATTTCAGTTCCACTGCTGATCGTACGTTTCATATGTTCGGCCGAGTATTGAATAATGTCTTCCAGTTCCTGCATCAGTTCATCGTCTTCAATAATCTGCTGGTAAAGTACCTGAAGTTTTTCCAACTGTATACCGGTTAATTTCTTTGGAAACTGATCCTGGAGGAATTTTTTATTCTCGCGAAAAGCGACGAGGTTATTGTAGTGGAAGATAATGTCGGAGAGTTGAGGGTACAGTTTGTTTTCGTTGAACTGTTTGTTGATTTCCTGCAAGTAGGCGAGCAGGGTATATTTTTTCAGTTCAAAATCGATATATCCATCGGCGAACCAGGTTTCGGATAATGTCTTCATAGCTGAAACGATTTGGGTTAGTAGTACATGAATTTACAAATAATTCAGTAGTATCTCAATTCGAAAATATATCCCACTAAGACACGAAGTTCACTAAGAATTTCATAAAGCTGTCTTTGTGACCTTTGTGTCTTAGTGGGAAAACCTTATTCTACTAAAAATTCAGACGTTGATCACTTACTGCCGTTTAATTGTATTTTCGTTAAAACGCTGCTATATGAAAAGATTCTTCCTTTTGGCATTGCCTGTCTTATTGTTAACGGCCTGCAGCCATACTTATTATGTGGTGCGACATGCCGAAAAGGCCACCCAGGAACCGAATATGACAAGCGATGTGCCCTTATCGGAAGCAGGTCAACAGCGGGCAGTGGCATTAAAGGAAGTATTGAGCAGTAAAAAGATCGCCTATGCCTTTTCAACCAATACTATACGAACAACTACTACTGCAAAACCAACGGCCGGCCATTTTGGACTATCGATACAAACCTATGGTCCACGACCCGATTCCGCGTTTATCGCCAAATTGAAAACCTTGAAAAAAAATACATTGATTGTGGGTCATAGCAATACGGTAGATGAGGTAGTGAATGGGTTAACCGGCGTTAAGTCGGTACCAGGCGATCTGCAAGATTCCGAATACAATAATCTGTTTGTAATAAAAGTAAAGGGGAATAAGGTGAGTTTTGAAAGAAAGAAATACGGGAAATAAGCTGCTAGAGAGAAGCTGTTAGCTACTAGCTTTTAGCTTCTAGCTTCGATCGAATACTAATAGGAGTTCTATTTTTTTGAGATACTAGCTAATAGCTAAAAGCTAAAAGCTAATAGCTAGCGGCTTCTCAAATCTCCCTACTGCTATCAAAGTTCTCTAATTCCTTCGCAACCGCATTCAGGAATGTTGCCCCCAGCGCGCCATCAATAATGCGATGATCGTAACTCATGCTTAAGAACATCATATGACGGATTGCAATGGAATCACCCTGTTCTGTTTCTATCACTACCGGCTTTTTCTTGATAGCACCTACAGCGAGTATGGCCACCTGTGGTTGATTAATGATTGGAGTGCCCATTAAACTTCCGAAACTTCCCACATTTGTAAGCGTGAACGTGCCGCCACTCGTATCGTCGGGTTTTAATTTATTTGAACGGGCGGCGTTAGCTAAACTGTTTACCTGTTTGGTTAGTCCAACCAAATTTAATTGATCAGCATTCTTGATTACCGGCACTATCAGGTTTCCGTTGGGCAGGGCCGTCGCCATTCCCATATTAATATCCTTTTTTACAATCAACTTATCGCCGTCGATACTGCTGTTGAGCCAGGGATATTTTTTGATACATTTTACGATCGCTTCAACAAACAAAGGAGTGAATGTGATCTTTTCATTCTCTCTTTTTTCAAAATCCTTTTTTATCCGTTCGCGCCAGAGCACCATATTCGTAACATCCGCTTCGGTAAAACTTGTTACATGCGCACTGGTATGTTTGCTATCCACCATATGTTTGGCGATGAGTTTGCGCATACGATCCAGTTCGATGATCTCAACGTTCCCTGAGTACGAAGAAGCTGCGAGCTGCGAGTTGCGAGCTTCGAGCTGGTTTGCTTCTTTATATACTACCGTTTGCGGCTGTTGGCTCGTAGCTCGTGGCTCATAGCTCGTGGCTCTTCCACCAGATTTCTTTCTATTAACATATTCCAATATATCCTTCTTCGTTACTCTTCCTTCATTACCACTACCACCGATTCTTTCCAACTCACTCATGCTTACGCCTTCACTGGCCGCGATATTTAATACCAGCGGGGAGTAAAAGCGATGGCCATTTCCATTACCGTTCGAATGGGCAGTTACTGTTTCTCTGATTCGTTCCGGTTGATGAATGGGAATAGCCGGAGAAGAAACAGGTGATTGAATAGGAGTAGTTGCGGAAACGGTTTCTTCTGCACCCGTTTTGATTCGGGCAATCACTGAACCTACAGGAACCACATCGTTTACGTTAAATAGTAAAGATTCTAATACCCCTTCAGCAGTAGAAGGGACTTCACTATCCACTTTATCGGTAGCGATTTCAAGCACCGTTTCGTCCATTTTCACTCTATCACCCGGTTGCTTTAACCATTTAAGGATGGTTGCTTCCATAATACTTTCGCCCAACTTTGGCATAACAAGATCAACAACAGCCATAATAACTTCTATTTAAGTTTTAAGACAGCGCCAAAGGTAGGGATTTGCCAACAATCGTTAGTGATGAAGTTGCGAGCTGCTAGCTGTGAGCTACGAGCTGTGAACAAAACAAATCAAGTTTTATCATTTAGTTTTCGCAGTCAAAAAGATATTATTCTGAGGATTATTTTTTTACAGTGACTGCTCGCAGCTCGTAGCTCACAGCTCGAAGCTTTCTTCCTCACGATTCTAAAATAAACTTTCTCAGCATATTCAACGCATTATGCGCCGTCAGTTCTATATTTCGTTGACGATCGAAGCGGAAATGGAAAGCATGCGTACGTACTTTTTCCCGGTTTCCAACAGCTACCCAAACCGTGCCTACCGGTTTATCATTGGTTCCGCCATCGGGTCCCATAATACCAGATGTAGCCAGCGCGTAATCAGTTTTCAGATTGAGCAAAGTGCCTTTGATCATTTGCACAACGGTATCTTCACTTACTGCCCCCATTGTTTCCAGCGTTTGATGCGATACATTGAGAATATTTTCCTTTATCTCATTATCATAACTCACCACACTTCCTTTAAAATAGTTACTCGAACCGCGAATGGAGGTGATAAGATGTGATATATATCCACCGGTACAACTTTCCGCGGTAGCTACCGTTTTTTTCTTCGATATTAATAATCGTCCAACAGCTTCCTGCAAGGAGATATCTTCATCTATTACCATCACATCAGAAACTTGCTGCTTCAGCATGTCAAACAGCGCCTCCAGTTCGGCGATTGTTCTAGCGTCATTCCCGGTAGCACTGAGCCGCAGCTTTACCATACCATAGTTTGGTAAATAAGCCAATTTGATATTGGTAGGCAGACTCGATTCAAATTCTTTGATTCGCTCGGCGAGAAAAGATTCACCAATACCAGCCGTAAGCAGGGTACGGTGAACGATGGGTAATAATTGCAATTTTGTTTGTAATATCGGTAGCACATCATTCAACATCATGCCCTTCATTTCGTGGGGTACCCCTGGCATGGAAATAAATATGTGACCGTTTTTTTCGAACCACATCCCCGGTGCAGTACCTCTTTTATTTTGTAAAACCGTACACACATCAGGAACTTCCGCTTGTTTGAGATTGCGTTCCAGTAAAGGACGGTTCAGTTTTTCAAAGATTGATTTTACATTATTAAGTGCCGCTTCATTTACAATCAACCGTCCGCTGAAATACTGGCAGAGCAGGGGTTTGGTAATATCATCGGCCGTAGGACCGAGACCGCCCGTAATTAAAATGATATCTGAAAGTTTACTTTCTTCATCCAGCGATTGCCAGATATCTTTCCAAACATCTCCAATTGCAAGCCGACGATGAACCGAAATGCCCACCTTATTCAGTTCCTGGGCCATAAAGGCGCTGTTGGTATCGATGGTTTGCCCGATAAGCAATTCATCGCCGATCGTTATAATGCTGGCAAGAACGGGTCGCATGTAATAAATATTAATTCTGGGTGCAAGGTACGATGCTCTGTGGTATCAGAACTTTAGTTTTTCGCAGATATCTTTCATTCGAACAATTAAATCAATGGTAAGAATGTTAAATGATTCGGATTCTTTTGTATATTCTGTGAGTGTCCAACTGTTATCTTCATTTCGACGGAATATTTTAACAAGAATATTCAATGAATCGATCAGTATATATTCCTGCAGCGTCGGTATACTTTTGTAAAGAAAGAACTTTCGTCCTTTATCATAATCCCGGGTTGATTTAGATAAGATTTCGATCAATACGGAAGGATTGAGAAGGTTGTCTTTATATTCGTCATCAATTATTTCAGCATCCTGGCAAACAATTGAAATGTCAGGATAGGTATAAAGTCCGTTTTCTCTTACATGAACTCGAAAGTCACTACCGAATGGGAAGCAAGATTTTCCCTTTAATGCAATGCCAAGAGCAAGGAAAAGATTGCTAAAAATTATATTATGTTCTAAACTCGCGCCAGACATGGCAAATATTTCTCCATCGAAATATTCGTTTTTTGTTGGGGAAACTCTTTCCCGGGCAAGGTATTCCTCCGGACTAATAAAATTGAATTTTGGAGCTGGTTCTTCCACTCTGTTATCCATATTGTAAATTTACTTCATTTAGATTTTAAATTAAATGGGAAAAATGCGTAGGATTCTGCTTTTTTACTTGCTGTTCTTTGTTGAAAATATATCTGCTCAAACAGTTGTTCAAAAGCTTGATAAAGCTTGGTCTGCATTTGTAAGGGATGAACAGTTACGACATGCTATCGTAGGATTTAGTGTAGTCGATAGCAAAACCGGTAAACCTATATTCGAACGCAATGCGCAGGTGGGTTTAGCGCCGGCTAGTACACAAAAGATTATTACCAGTGTTGCGGCTTTTGAATTATTGGGGAAAGAATACCGATACAAAACTATTTTCAGACTAGATAAAAATTTACATATTGATAGACCGCCATATCTCGAAATATATTCTTCCGGTGATCCAACTTTTGGGAGTTGGCGCTTTAGCAATTGTACAGATTCTGTAATATTAAAGGGGTTCGTAAAAGAATTCAGGAAAAAATTTCCAGGAAAATTTGGGGGCAAATTAATAGTAATCGATTCTCATTTCGGTAATCCCTTGCCTGGTGGATATACCTGGGAAGATATGGGAAACTATTATGGTGCCGGAAGCCGTCAATTGAACTGGCACGAAAATCAGTACGATCTCTATTTTAACTCTACGCAGTTTGCCGAAGTTGATTTGGTAAAGGTTGAACCAGAGCAGCCACAAGTAGAATTCAGGAACCTTGTGAAGGCCGACCCTTCCGTTAAAGGAGATGAAATTATTGTGTATAGTGCGCCTAAAAGCAAAATCATCTACCTGGAAGGACGAATGCCAGTTGGTAAGAATAATTTTATAGTTAGTGGTGCAATGACAGATCCTGCTTATACTTTCCTGACAACGCTTAATAAGTTACTAAAGGAGGACCTGGAAATTGAAATCAGGGGAAGGGAAAATCTTTCCGCACGGGAAATTCTAAAAAGAAATGGGCCTCCTGAATATCAAACTATTTATACGCATTATTCTCCCATATTTGATACTATCAATTATCATTTTCTCAGAAAGAGTATTAACCTGTATGGAGAAGCCTTGATTAAGACTTTTGCCTTTGAAAAGATAGGATCAGGCTCAACAGAGTTAGGGATAAAAATTGTTCATGATTTTTTTGCCTCTAAAGGAATAAAGATTGTGACCCTCAATATAATCGATGGCAGCGGGCTCTCCCCGCAAAACCGGGTTACAACGGATGCACTGGTGAAAGTATTGCAGTACGCGAGAACCCGACCCTGGTTCCAATCTTTTTATAATGCGTTGCCGGAATACAATGGAATGAAAATGAAAAGCGGTTCTATTAGCGGTGTGCGCGCTTATGCGGGTTATCACAAGGCAACTTCTGGAAAAGAATATTCGTTTTCCATAATAGTTAATAATTTTAATGGATCATCGGCGGAAATTGTGACAAAAATGTACAAATTGCTTGATTTGCTGAAATAACAAAAATGATATTTTTAGATTTTGTGATTAAGAGATTTTGAGATTTCGGCCTCTGAATCAATTCATCTCAATATCCCTAAATCACAAAATTGTATTTTATAGTTGCTTAATCCATATTACTAACCCCCAGATTAAACTCCTGCTATGCCAAAACAGAATTTTAAGAATCATGCCCGTTATATCCCCCTATGGCATTATGTAACCGGTACTTTAGTTGTTGCATTAATTGCTGGAAGTATCGTCAATCTTGTAAAATCGACCCGGCAAAATCTTTATTCCGCTTCTTTATTGGTTGCCGTTTCTTTTGTACTGGCCAGTATCTTCTGGTATTGTCGTTGGTTCGCTCTCCGGGTCCAGGATCGGGCCATCCGGGCAGAAGAGAATCTGCGGCATTTTGTATTAACCGGAAAATTATTAGATAAGCATCTTCGTACCAGCCAGATTATTGCTCTGCGTTTTGCCGCGGATGAGGAATTCGTCGATCTTGCTCAACTAGCTGCGGATAAAAAAATGCGCAGTAATGATATCAAAAAATCGATTATTAAGTGGAGGTCGGATAATCACAGAGTGTAGAAGAAGTTTGTAGTTTATGGTTTGTGGTTTATCGTTGCCTGGGCTCATCATTCCTTTTGAATATTAGCCAGTATTGATTGTCTATGAATTGTTCGTGACATTCACCTACAGAACTACAAACCACAAACCATAAACATTTTTCTCTCACTCAAAAAACCCTTTCAATTTTTCCCTCAACGCATCTGGCATCAGGGTTTTCTTATTGGTGCCTATAGTTATAAAATAAAGCACAACTCTTCCAATAGTAAGGAGTTTGCCCATTTCATTATAAACTTCCTGGTGAAACTCAATGATGTGATCCTCCGGTAACTTTTTTAGGATGGTTTTTACTGTAATCAGGTCATCATAGTGCGCGGGTCGTTTGAACTCCGCATGGAACTCTACAACGGGCATTCGGATACCCATTGCTTCCATATCCTTATAGGTATATCCCAGTTGCCGTATGGATTCAGCCCGGCCTACTTCAAAGTATTGGGCATAGTTCCCATAGTATACAATATCCATCTGGTCAGTTTCGGCGTATCGAACACGGATCGTGGTTTCGGAGATGAACATAGTGAATAGTGAATGGTGAATAATGAATAGTGAATAGTGAGTGGTGAGGAGTGAGAGACGCTGCCCGAAATATATCTTCTTGCAATTACTATAGTTCGCTTTCACTTTTTACTTATCACGATCCCAACTTCCTACTCCGAACTCCTGACTCCAGACTACTTACCATCTCGTTGCTCCCTAACTTTTATTTTTTTATCTTTCAATAATTGCTCTGACTCCGAACTCCGAACTCCTGACTCCCGACTACCGACTACTTCCCCATTGCGCCATCCACACTATATTTCCCCGGACCCACTAGCAATACAGTAAATGAGCCGAGAAGGTAAAGCATGGCGAGCTCGCCTTTACCGAATATATCTCCATTGTTTACTTTAAAAACGATAACCGTGGTTAATATCACCAATGCCAGGGCAGCGAAACGACTAAGCAATCCCAAAATAAGTAGCCCCGCGCAAACGATTTCTGTAAAAACAACCAAAGACAAACTAACCGTACTTCCCATACCAAGAAAATTCATGAAACTATCCTTGCGTTCCGAGAAGTGGATGAGTTTTTGGTAACCACGGGGAATCATCAACAGTCCAACCCCGGCCCGAAGTATCAACAAAGCGATATTGAATACATTTTCCGTGTAATTCGTCGAAAACAGTTTCTTCATGCAATTTTTTTTCAAAAATAGGAAGAAGAAGGCTATTCGCTGCTCGCTTTTCGCTATTAGCTTAGCTTGGATAGTAAATGCTGTTCTTAATTATAAAGACGATTGATTTGACCAGTGCACGCGAGTAACGAGTAGCGAATAGCGTAAAGCGAGTAGCTAGCAGCAATCAGCGAACAGCTTTCCTCCGTTTTTGCATTTTGTACTGACAATAAAATGTTAATTAGACCACTTATCCACAGGTGTTTGGAACGATAATTGGTTGACAATAAAATATTCTGAAACTTTAACTCGTTAACCCATCATCAAGGATATTTGGAATGAAAAAAGTAACAGTAATTATAACGCTTCTCGGTCTTTCTTTTTTTTCCATTCAAGCACAGCAAACCCGCTTTCTCAACGATCCTGAGGGGGCCTTTAAACAGGCGAAAGAATATTTTCAACGCGAACAATATAGTCTGGCCTATCCTTTATTGAAGGATCTGGAACTGCAACAGCGGGAAACCGACCGCAGCAATTCGGCCATCGGTTACCAGGAAGTGAAATATTATACCGTTGTATGTGGTTTGAAGCAAAATGAAAAAGGTGCTGAAAGTAAAGCGGTGGACTTTATCGGACTGGAAGATAATGAGGCGAGGGTGCAAATGATGAGTTTTCACCTGGCAGAATATTATTTCCGGCAAAATGATTTTATCAAAGCAACTGATCTTTACGATCAGGTAAGTATCGACAATCTCAGCAACCGGGAGATCGCCGATATGAAATTTCACCAGGGGTATGCTTATTTTACTGCCCAACGCTTTGATAAAGCAAAACCCTTACTAAACGCTATCCGCCTCCTCCAGGACGATCCTAACTACGAAGCG
This sequence comes from Chitinophagaceae bacterium, assembly GCA_965279015.1. Lineage (GTDB taxonomy): Bacteria > Bacteroidota > Bacteroidia > Chitinophagales > Chitinophagaceae > Endoryza. Next base: position 3,945,764 of record OZ257130.1, on the reverse strand, counting down.
GCTAACTATTACTACGGATTTATATCTTTTTATGATAAGAATTACAAAGAAGCGCTGGATGCCTTTAAAGTGGTAGAAGATCACCCTGAATACGGGAAAGTAGCGCCTTATTATATCTCCGTTATTTACTACATGCAGAATGACAAGCAAAAAGCTTTTGAATATGCGGAATCAAAATTGAAAAGAGGCAATTTGTTTTATGAAAAAGAAATGCAGCAATTGGTAGGGCATGGCTATTTCATGCAAAAACAATATGCTAAGGCATTGCCATTTCTCGAAAGTTATGTTGCAAAAGCCGATAAAGTAAACCGGGAAGATATTTACGAAGTTGCCTATTGCTATTACCACGCCGGTAACTGGAACAAAGCAATCGAAGGATTCAAGCAATTAGGAGGTAAAGAAGATTCACTGGCTCAAAATTCCATGTACCTGTTGGGCGATGCCTATCTGAAAACCGCCCAAAAAGCTAATGCAAGAAATGCATTCTTGTTTTGTTCGGCCAATAGCAGCAACGATCAGCAACGGCAGGTTTCGATGTATAATTATGCCAAGCTTTCATATGAACTCGGATACCAGGATGTAGCGCTTACCGAATTGCAGAAGTTTTTACAAACCTATCCCCAATCGGAATATAATCTGGAGGCCCGTGAATTATTGGTTAACGTTTTGGCCAATACCAATAATTATAAAGACGCGCTTTCCTTAATGGAAGAATTGAAAACGCCATCGCCACTTGCCCGTAAAATGTACCCCCGAATTTTATATGGAAGAGCTACCGAATTGATCAACGATGGTATGCTGATTTCGGCTACAGAATTGTTGACCCGGGCAGAAACGTTGCCCGATAATGAATCGGTATTACCCTATGTGCAATTCTGGAAAGGAGAGATTGCCTACCGAATGGGAAAAACGGATGAGGCGATCCGGTATTATTTTGAATATTTGAAATCGAATGTTTCAAAAGGTGAAGTGACCCAGAACCATGCTAAATACAATTTGGGATATTGTTTTTTGCGTAAAGAGAATTATCGCCAGGCACAAGGTTTTTTTGAACAATTGGTCACATCGCCAAAGATCAATTCGCCCGCAATCGAACAAGACGTGTATATCCGGATCGCGGATTGTTATTATATGAACCGCGAATATAAAAAGGCCAAAAGCATGTACGATAAAGTCCTGGATTTTTCATGGTCCTCGAGTGATTACGCAACTTTTCAAAATGCAATGATTGCTGGTATCAGTAGCAGCAAGGAAAAGATTTCGATGCTTACCGGAATCAGCCGCAAATATCCAAGCAGTAGTTTGATCCCGGATGCCAATATGGAAATTGCAGGTAGCTACCTGGCCAATGAACAATTCCGGGAAGCGATTCCTTTCTTAAAAAATGTTGTGAGCGATCCGAATTCTTCGCTGAAACCAAAAGCGTTGTTACGACTAGGAATTGCTTATTATAACCTGGAGAATAATAGTGAAGCCTTAAAACAATATGCTTCCTTGTTACAGCAATTTCCTAATTCACCCGAGGCAGAGGAAGCACTGGATAATGCTAAAATTATTTATGTAGAAGAAGGCCGCAGTGCTGAATATATCAACTTTGCCCGCAGCATGGGTAAAGACATTTCTACTACCCAGGAAGAACAACTCGCATACCAGGAAGCCGAAGTTCAATTTAACAATGGCAATTTTCCCGCAGCGGCGAAGAAGTTTGAGGATTATCTCGAACGGTTCCCGCAAGGAAAGCATTCTCTTGAAGCATTGTACTATAAAAGTGAAATTTATTTTAATCAGAAAGATTGGCCAAAAGCTGCCACCGGCTACGAAATTCTGTCGGATCGTGTGCCGAATAAGTTCGGAGAAAAATCATTACTGAATGCCGCCCGCATCAATTTCTTCGACATTAAGAATTATAACAAATCGGAAAAATATTTCGCTAAACTGAAAGAGTTTGCTACTTCGCAGGAAAATAAACTGGAAGCGATGCGTGGATTACTTCGGAGCCAATTCCAGTTACAGAAATGGACCGATGCATCCGACAATGCGAAAGAGTTATTGACACAGAAAGGAATTGGAACTGACGATAAAGTACTTGCCAACCTGGCCATTGCCCGTTCGCACCAGGCAAATAATCAATACAGCGAAGCAATTACTGCATACAGAAATGTGGCCAGTTTAAGTAAGGGAGCATTTGGCGCCGAGGCCCGCTATGAAATTGCCAATTGTTTTTTTATACAGAACCGGTTGAGTGATGCGGAAAAAGCGGCATTCGAAGTAATTAATAAAGCAGGCTCTTACGAGCAATGGGTTACAAAAGCATATATCCTGCTGGGAGATGTTTATTTCAAACAGAAGGATTACTTCAATGCAAAAGCTACTTACCAAAGTGTGATTGAGAACGCGAAAATTGAAGAACTCCGGCTGGAAGCGGAACGTAAATTGAAACAGGTGGAGGAAGAGGAGAAGAAGGGGAGTAAGGTTGACGGAAATGAAGAATAAAGAATATAAAATGTAAAATGTAAAAGTGGCTGGTCTCAGAATCCCGTATCACAGAATCTAGTAACAGAAATAATATATCGAAAACGTAAGATGAAAAAAATTGGAAAGATAGCAGTAGTGTTGATTGGATTGGCAGCGTGTATGCCAGCCGCCATGTCGCAGGATACTTCGAGAGGAAAGAAGAGTATCGATATTACATCTACATTTAAACCGGTATTAAGGGAAGCTTCGAAAATCAACTTCAATGCGGCTCCACCGGTTGTAGATACATCGAAGCCAAAATTGACATACAATATTCCTTCTCAAAATCTCTTTTTTGCCTATCAACCAGCCGAATTAAAACCAGTGGCGCTTAACATAGATACGTTCAATGCCTGGCAATACAGCAACTATATAAAGGTTGGAATTGGTAATGTCCATCTTCCCTATATAAAAGCAGGCTTTAGTTTTGGAGATGGAAAATCCACCTACTTTAATGTTTTCGCGGAACATTATACGTCGAAGGGGAAATTGAAGTATCAACAAAACAGTATGACCAGTGTGGGTGCTGCTGCAACCTTTCTTACCCAAAAACACCATGAATGGAATGGTCGGATAGGTTTTAAAAGCGATGATTATTATTTGTATGGTTACCGGCCCGATACCCTGAGTTTTACGAAAGACGAACTCAAACAGCGATTTCAGACGATTGCAGGGGCCATCCATTTCCGGAATACCATCCCCACTGAATTCGGATTGTCGTACCATCCTTCTTTAAGGGTAAGCGTTTTTGAGGATAATAAAACAAACCAGGGAAGTGAAGCCAATACGGTATTGGATCTTCCATTGGAAAAAACCTTTGGAAGATTGTTTGCGTTTCAATTGTCTGCAACAGCCGACCTTACTTCATTACGGATAGGGGGTACTAATAAATATACCAAACAGAATAACCTCTATTATATTTCCCCGGCGGTTTTATTGAAAACTCCTAATGTATATATATATGGTGGATTACGTCCATCCTGGGATAATAAGGTTTTTACGATGCTTCCTAATATAATGACCGACTTTACCACCAATGACCAACGGTTTACTTTTCAAATGGGGTGGATAGGGTATTATAATAAAGGAAGTTATGAACGCTTTGCAAGCATCAATCCATGGCTGGCCTTACCGGATTCATTAATGAGTACGAGGGTTCAGGAACTTTATGCAGGAATTAAAGGATCTCTTAATAATCACTTTTCTTATTCCGCAAAAGTGGGGGTTCAGAAGTATCGAAATATGCCCTTATTTGTAAATGATAACGGGGATGGAAAAACCTTCCAGATAATCTATGAACCAAACCTTGAGGCAATACAATTACATGGTGAGATGCAGTATACACAGGGGGAACAATTTACTGCTACCGCTTCTTTAAATTTCAATCAGTTTACACAGCTTGATAATGAGAAAAAAGCATGGGGGTTGCTACCCTTTGAACTGAATGCTGGGTTACGCTGGCAACTAATGAAGGATTTGTGGTTAAAGACCGATCTCTGGGCCTGGGATGGTGCGCAATATCGTGGTAAAAGCGGTGAAGCGTATAAGGGTGAAACCGGATTCGATTTAAATGCGGGAGCAGAGTTTCGCATAACCAAAAATTTCAACCTCTGGTTGCAATTGAATAATATCTTCAATAACAAATACGAACGTTGGCACCAGTACGAATCCTTTGGATTTAATATTTTGGGAGGGATTACGTATTCGTTTAATCAAAAATAAACTGAGAATGTGCAAATGTGCAAATTAGAAAATGTGCAAATTCTTCATACTCGATCTTTCAATATTAATTTTGAACACCATCCTAAAAGCATTTGCACATCTGCACATTTGCTAATTTGCACATTTGTATTCTAATTTGCTAATTTGCTGTTTTTCCCGTTGCTTCGCAACTATAATAATCACAATGATCGAAGCCCTTTACAGCTACCTTTTGCAACACAAAAGCCTGAGCATTCCGGGATTGGGTACTATTTTTATTGAACGCGTTCCTGCCCAAAGCGATTTTGTGAACAAACAGTTGCTTCCTCCGTCTTATCATTTTCGTTTTGATAAATATTTTGATTCTCCCGAAAAGGATTTCTTTACTTATCTCGCCTTGCAAAAAAACATGGCCGATTATGAAGCTATCCGTTGGTACAACGAATGGGCCTATGAACTCCGAAATAGAATTAGAACGGATAACCCGGTTTCTCTCAATAAAGTAGGAGTCCTCCGTAAAGATGTTTCAGGAAGCATATTTTTTGAAGCCGACCGATTGAATCCTTCTTATCTCGATACAGTATCTGCCCAGCGCGTGATACACAGCCAAGCAACACATACCGTATTGGTAGGTGATCGGGAAATGTCTAATCAACAGGCCGCTGAATTCCTCGTGGAAGAAACAAGGGTGGAAAAAGAATCCTGGTGGATATACGCGGTTGTAATAGTGGCTATTTCCCTCATAGTACTATTCTTCCATTTTTATAAAAACGGCTTTGGTGCCAATGCGGTGGGTAACCAGCAAAGCATTGGGGTACCGAGATAATCGATTTTCTTCGGATTTATTTTCTTTCTTTGCCTGCTATTCTTACTGAAATGAATGAAATCTTTACCTATTCAAATTGCCCGGTTTGTAAAAGTGCAGTTATAAAGTTTGTATTAAAAGCTTTAGATCATACCGTATCCCGACAAACATTTTCAATTTGGGAATGCACGGATTGCAGCTTTCGCTTTACCCAGGATATTCCAGGTGTTTCGTCTATTGGTCAATATTATCAATCGGATAATTATATTTCGCATAGTAATACCAGCAAGGGCATCATTAACCGCCTCTATCATTCGATAAGAAAAATTACATTAAAGCAAAAAAGGAGATTGTTGAAATCTTCTACTGGTCTGGCAACCGGTTCGCTATTGGATATCGGCGCGGGTACAGGGGCCTTTGCTTCATTTATGCAAGGTGCAGGCTGGCGCGTTACTGCTTTAGAGCCGGATGAAACAGCCAGGCGAATTGCCCGCGAAACCAACCGGATTAATCTCTTACCATCGGATCAACTTTTTCAATTAGCGACAGAAAGTTTCGATGCCATTACGATGTGGCATGTATTGGAGCATGTTCATACCCTTCATGAATATATTGCTCAATTGAAAAAGTTATTGAAGCCGGATGGACGATTATTAATCGCGGTACCTAATTATACTTGTTACGATGCAGCACATTATCAATCCTTTTGGGCCGCTTATGATGTTCCCAGGCATCTTTATCATTTTTCACCTGACTCCATGAAGAAATTACTTCAGTTGCATGGATTAAAACTGGTAGCGGTAAAACCCATGTGGTTTGATAGTTTTTATGTGAGCCTGTTGAGTGAAAAATATAAAACCGGGAAGGGGAGCTTGCTGAAAGGAGCCTGGACAGGGCTTATATCAAACTACAAGGCGCTTTTCCAAAAAGAAAAGTGTAGTTCTGTTATTTACATTATCAGCCGTTAATAATTATTGAAGTTTTATCTCGTAAAAAGAGGGCCAATTTTTGCCTGTGATCAGAAAGCTATTGTTCTTTTTGTTGAATGCGATTCCATTCAGTCCATTCGTTTCAGGATATTTACTTTCGATCTCCCGGCTAATTGAATCGAGGTCTATCCTGCCAACTACTTTACCGGATGCCGCATCAATTTTTAAAATATAAGAAGTGGTCCATTGATTAGCATAAATAAACCCATCTACCCATTCCAGTTCGTTAATATTACTGACCGGACCATTATTGTCAACCACTCCCAAAATATTCTTAACCCGCAGCGTAACCGGATCCAGGTAATGAAGACTATTTGATCCATTGCTCATAATAATGCTTGAACTATCGTGAGTGAGCCCCCATCCTTGTTTAGTAGGCAACTTAAACTCGCTTAGTTTTTTGAACGTTTTGGCATCATATACGAACCCCACTTCGCTTGTCCAGGTAAGCATGTAGAGTTTATCATTAAATACAGTAATGCCTTCGCCGAAATATTTAGCACGGTCCAATAAAATCCTGGCGTCAACCTTTCCTGTTTTCAGGTTTACGATACCAGCAGCCGAAGGATGGGGAGTATTATCCGTATTTCCGCCCGAGCTTTCGAGCAACTGTTCATTATAAAACTCCAGTCCTTCAGTAAAGAATGATTGGTCATGTGGAAAGACATTAAGGATTGTATAGTTAATAATCGGTGGTATGGCTGCATTGGGGGTTTCAGCACCGGGACTGTTCTGGCCATGATCCGTACCGTTGCAGGCATTGAGCGACAAAAGGAGGACGAGGGCGTACAAAAGCATCTTCATATAGTGAATATGGGTATAAAGCCTGCAAAAATACTATTTGCCCTAACGCAAGCCGGATAATAGTTTGTAAATTTTTGCAAATGGATTTTGATATGCCGGTTTTTTTTTCTTGTTTTACAGTAGCTTATCGTCTGAATACCGCTCGCTTATCCTCTTGCTCCAGGCGGCTCTCTCCATAAGTTCCTCCGTTGTAACCCTTCCTGAATTATTATTTAGTTTTTTTAAACCCGATTCTCTTATCCAATATCGGCGTTACCCTCCCTGTATAACTCTACCTCTGAACGGTAGTGGATCGGCTATTTTATTAACCATCCGCTCCGGTAAAATGAAAGTCCATATGAAAACGGATTCCATTGCCTATGTAACCGCCACAAAAGAAAGCCGTTACAATGAAATCATTTTTACTTGCCATCTGTATTCTTCTTACTGGATTTGCGAGCCTTGCTCAAAATAATTGTGTTACCCACGAATATCAGCAACAAATTGCAAAGGATCCCGGCACAAAATATCGACTTCAAGAGGCAGAGTCCTTCATTAATAACCACCTTCAGCACAAAGAGTATTTATCGGAAGCCATGGGCGGCGGGTACGGTACCGGAATATCTATCATAAGGATCCCTGTTGTGATCCATATTGTCTACAATAATGCCGACCAGAATATCAGCGATGAGCAGGTTCTTTCACAAATAGCTGTACTAAATAAAGAGTTTAGGCTAAAGCATGCGGATACCAGCCTTATTCCGGCAGTATTCAGGAGCTTTGCGGCTGATTGTATGTTGGAATTTGTTATGGCAGGTGTCAATCCACAGGGTTATGCAACCACAGGTATTATTCGTAAAAAAACCAATGCCATTGGGTTTGGTATGGATGATAGGATCAAATTTTCATCAACAGGAGGAGATAACGCCTGGGATAGAGATAGATACCTTAATATATGGGTAGGAAACCTGGCAGCGGGTATTGTAGGTTATTCGAGTCCTCTGGGAGGCCCTAAAGAAACAGATGGGGTTGTAGTTAGATATAACGCTTTTGGCATTAATGGAAAATGTGTTCATCCTTATGTAAAAGGTAGAATAGCGGTACATGAAATTGGTCATTGGTTGGGATTGCGACATCTCTGGGGTGATCAGTATTGCGGAAATGATGGGGTAGAGGATACCCCTCTTCAGGGTGGTGCAACAAGAGGTTGCCCTTCCGGGGTTATTAATTCTTGTGATAATAGTATGGGTGGAATAATGTACAATAACTACATGGATATTACGAACGATGATTGTACCAATATGTTCACATTTGGTCAACGGGATAAAATGCAGGCGGCATTCGCTAATGGTGGTCCGCGCTACGCCTTGTTATCTTCCACTGCAGCAACAGCCATACCATTACCTGAACCACCACCTATTGAACCAATAGCTGAAAAAACTATCCGTGTTTTTCCGAATCCAACTGCCAATAACATCACTATTGATATTAGTTCAGATGAAAATTTGTTGGGTAAAGTAGCGAGTATTCACAACCAACTTGGTCAGCAGGTAATACAGGTGCTTATAACTAAAACGACTACCAGTATAAATCTTCAATCACTGCGCGAGGGAATTTATTTTCTGCGTGTAGGTGGAAGCAAGCCATACAAACTGTTTAAAGTGTCCGGGGCGAACAACAACCCATAACAGGATGGGGGTTACAATTCCCATCAACCAACAGCCGCAACTATCTGTCTTATTGAATGAGGGATGATCTTGTATCATCCCTTTTTTCTTTTTTTGCCACAGATTACACGGATTTTCACTGATTAAGAATGCCAATCTGTATTAATCTGTGTAATCTGTGGCAAAAAAAAGACCCGCTGAAAGCAGGTCATGATTATTTCAGAACAAAATATTCTTATAGGTGTATCGCTTCGCCATAAGCAACCTCAATGGCATCCTTGATACTTTCACTGATTGTTGGATGCGGATGAATACTATTGAGTACTTCGTGATAGGTTGTTTCCAGTTTACGGGCTGTTACCGTTTCCGCGATCAATTCAGTTACATTATAACCGATCATATGCGTACCCAGCCATTCGCCGTATTTGGCATCAAAAATTACTTTTACAAACCCTTCTCCATGCCCGGCTGCGGAAGCTTTGCCAGAAGCACTGAGCGGGAATTTTCCCACTTTCACTTCATAGCCCGCGTCTTTTGCTTGGTTCTCCGTTAAGCCTACAGAAGCTATTTCAGGAGAACAATAGGTACAGCCCGGTACGTTTCCATAATCCAGCGCTTCAGGTTGATGATTATATTTCTTTTCGTTGTATGCGATGTTTTCAATACAAATAATTCCTTCTTTACTGGCAACATGCGCCAATGCCTGGCCGGGTGAACAATCTCCGATAGAATAGATACCAGGAATATTTGTTTGATAATATTTGTCAACGGATACGCGACCCTTATCAACTTTCACTCCTGTTTCTTCCAAACCAATTCCTTCAATGTTGGCGGCAACACCTATAGCGCTTAATAGTACATCAGCTTCAAGTGTCACTTCGCCATTGGCTGTTTTTACTTTTGCTTTTACACCTGCTCCACTGGTATCAACTGATGTTACTTCAGCATTCGTCATCACTTCGATACCATTCTTTTTAAAATTCTTTTCCAGTTCTTTTGAAATTTCTTCATCTTCTACCGGAACAATGCGGGGCAGGAATTCAACGATTGTTACTTTAGTGCCCAAGCTATTATAGAAATAGCCAAACTCTACTCCAATAGCACCACTACCAACAACGATCATTGATTTTGGTTGCTGTGGCAATACCATTGCTTCGCGGTAACCAATGATCTTTTTCCCATCGATCGGCATACTCGGCAGCTGACGGCTACGGGCACCGGTTGCGATAACGATATGTTTACCTTCTACTAATTGTGTGGTTCCATCTGCTTTGGTAACTTCTATCTGGCCCTTAGCTTTTAATTTACCGAAACCCATCACTACATCAATCTTATTCTTCTTCATCAGGAACTGAACGCCTTTGCTCATTTTATCGGCTACCCCGCGACTGCGTTTTATAATTGCATCAAACTGGGGCTGACCACTGGCTTCAATACCAAAATCTTTCGCGTGTTTGATATATTCATAAACCTGGGCGCTTTTCAGCAATGCTTTTGTTGGGATACATCCCCAGTTCAAACAAATTCCTCCCAGGCTTTCTTTTTCAATAATAGCGGTTTTTAAACCTAATTGCGAGGCGCGGATCGCTGCAACATATCCGCCGGGGCCACTGCCAAGTACAACAACATCGTAGGCCATAAATAAATATGATTTAAGTTTTTAGTGCTTGTTAATAAGGACTGCGAAGCTACTTCACTGAGCGCAAATAGCCAAAAACGCGCTGTTCGCCTTTCGCTGTTCGTTTCACGCTGCTTTCATCTCTGATTTTGAGCTTTTTGATCCAGTTATCTCTGGTATCAAAACGTCACTTGAGCTATGGTGAGCGATGACAACATCCAGTAACCAGTATCTGGTAACTAGCATCATCCAAGTCCTTATTTTTCCTAATTTCAAACATGCTCCGTATTTTTTTAACCTTATTGTCGTTCGTTCTCTTTTCCTGCAACAGTCAGTTTCACCTGAGTGTACCTGCGGCACCTTCAAAAACAATAACAGGTTCGGAATTTTATAAACAAGTGGGTGCTATGAAATGGAACGAACGGGAACCGATCGCCGAAAAGGAAATCTTATCCGGAAATTTACCCTCTTTTATAAAACAGTTTGTTCCTGTAAATGTTTTCATAAAAGATTCTTCCGGCAAAACGATCAGCGCTACTTATTTTGTATCGCCCGATTATCTTTCGATCGGTAATGATAAGGATTGGGCGAGAATACCTCTTACACCAATGACTGCCCAACGGATAGCAGACAGTCTGCATTGTTTTTTACCTACCCGCAAAATGGTGGATGACATTTACCAGCATGCAACCGTAAAACTGGAGCCGGTGCCTTTATTTGCATTCCGCGATAGCGCTTTGATCTTCTGGCACCATCATTTAATCATCGAAGGACAAAGGAAGAATCGCAAGGGATTGATTGCCGGAATTAAAAAGGATGTGGTGATATCCGGTAAAGTTACACGCGATACAAAATCCAATCGCGTGGCCATCTATGGATGGCATAAACCGGACGGAAAAGCGATTCAACCATTATATACAGGTCACGTAGATTGGTACGTAGATTATAGTCATGGTATCAGATTAGTGAGTAGGAATATAAAAGTTAATGGAAAGTGGATGGACTATGTTGATGTTTTGAAAGATCCCGTTTTGAAGGGGCTTTTGTGTGATGAGGAGTTTTGTGATTTCTTTCGATACTGAAGAATAAGCTACGAGCTGAGAGCTATGAGCTGCGAGCTACTTCAGTTAAAATCAGACTTAATGTTATTGTGAATAATCAATAGTTAATCATAAACTAACGCGGCTCGTGGCTCGAAGCTCACAGCTCGCAGCTTCTTCTCACAGCTTCTTAAACTCTTTCCCCGTCCATTCAAACAAAACAGGTTCGCAATCTTCGCAAGGAGTATAAAAACCATTTGAAGGTGGAGGATTGATGATTAGTAAGCGACTGTTGAGTTTGAACTTATATCCCGAGGATGCGTGTGGACCATCGTATACTTTTCCTGTTTTCAAATCAATGATGGTGCTTGAATAACAACCGAGGCCGCAGTCAATTTTCGCGAATGCAAATCGACCCGCAAATACAGGTCCGGATTTTACTGCTTTTATAGAGGCCGTTTTATATAGCTTCCCATATTTGCAGGTAGAAAAATTCAATTCTTTGGCGGGTTTCCCTTTGAACTTTTCGGTGACCGCGAAATCATTAAATGTTTTAGTGGGTTTGAATTTTCTCTTTATATCAATAGAACCATCTGGTGATTTAACAATGATCTCCATGGCATCATTCCATAACGTATCATTAGTTGCACTGGTAAGTATGATATTGGATGTTGGTAAATTATTATCCGGCTCCATTATTTTCGGAACAGGGGTTATTGAGGATTTTGCCAGTAAAGTATCTTTTAGTTCAACGACGGGAGAGTCGATTTTCTTTAATGGTTCCTTCAAAATAGTCTGCTCAGGGGAGGGGGAGGGAGCCACCGATTTTGAAAATACCCGGTGCCCGAACCAACCCATCGCAAAAGTGGTAATGGTACAGATAGCCAGCACAAATAGGGGTTGTTTCATACAGCTATATAACGTATTAATAGCCGTTTAGCGTATTATAAGCACCGATCCGGATAGTAATGGTTCTTTATTTGTCTTAAGATCAATCACATAATAATAAACGCCAATAGGTAACGGGCTGCCTTTTACCGTTCCATCCCAAGGTTTTGAGTACCCCTTACTGGTAAAAACCAGTTGTCCGTAGCGATTGAAAATGCTGGTGACCGATTCAGAGAAATAGTCAAGCGGCTCAATTACCCAGGTGTCATTTATACCATCCCCATTTGGCGAGAACGCATTTGGGATCAGTATTTTTTCATATACCGTGATGAATACTTCATCGAGATCGGTGCCGCAACCTTTGCGGGATTCGGCATGTAGCGTATAATAGCTGCTTTGGAGAGGACTTACAGTTGTTTTAAGACTCCTGGGGTCTGTAATATTTGAATTGGGGGTCCAATAGTAATTTATATCAGATCCGGTGATGCTTCCTGTAATAGTAGCCGGATAGCCTTGCGTTATCTTTTTATCAGGACCCGCGTCAGCAGTTGGCTTCTTCCAGATATTTACATACACCGATGCCGTATCAAGGCATCCGTATTCATTAAAAACATAAGCTGTATATAGAGTTGTATCTGCCGGACTGGCAATAGGATTTGGAATTGTATCTGAGCTTAAATCGTTGGGGGGTGCCCATAAATATTTTATTCCTCCCGAAACGGATATTCCTACTGATGACCCTTCACAAACTCCTACAGCAGGGCTTATCACTGCAGTAGGTTTGGGATTAATGTTTAAGATAGTTGAATCATCGTCGGAGCAACCATGAATATCAGTAGCTACAACACGATACCATCCGGCATCTGATAGTCGTGCATTCATTACAGTAGGACTTTGCACATTCGCGATAAAACCATTTGGGCCGGTCCAGGAATAAGTGGTACCTCCATTGGCTGTAAAACTGATATTCGTTCCTTCACATCCAATTACTATTGAATCTGCTTCTGCAACAGGCTGTATCACTTCTACCGTTACAGAATTAGAAGCCAGGCGACAAGAAACGGCATTAATATTAACGGGGCCATCTGCTATAAGCATTCTATACAAATACGTACCAATTGCACTTGCGGGTCGCAGGTAACTATTGTTTGTTGCGCCCGGAATATCTATCCAGTTTATTCCATTATCAAGACTTTCCTGCCATTGAAAAGAAGGATTAACATAAACACCCGCAGAATAAGTAGCGGTCAATAAAAAATCTTTTCTTTCATTTTCGCAGGCAAATAATTCAGCGGTACCCGTAATATTTACTGTTGCATTTACCTTGGGTCCGCAGGGACGAAAAGTAATATCGTCGAGTGCCAGATCATTTCCGCAACCACCCGGCGCATTATTGGTGAGCCGTATTACCACATCAGCTACACCCACGGGAGTTTGGAAAAAAAGCCCATATTGTTTCCAGATTGGAGAAGGATCCGAATTGATATCGCCCGTATTATAAGTGCTTAAAACAGTTCCGGTAATGGTTTCAATTCGAAATGTAAGATTAGGACGGATGCCTGTGCCGTTGCAAGCGGATAACATTAATACATTTGTAATCCAGGCAGCAAACTCGTAGCTGGTGTTTGGGCATAAACCGCGAATTGTATCAAGGTAAAAATCGCTTGGCTGGAACGAAGCATTTACAAGCATGAAATATCCGTCAACATCATTAGGAGTATGATCTTGCGTGAGTGTATGCCAGGAAGCCCCAAAACAACCCGAAGTTGCACTTACAACAGAATATTGTCCATCATTTGGACAAGTACTTGCTGTGTGCTGATAAGTAGTAGTAGAGCCGGAGAGTGGTGGACCGGGGAAAGTGCCCGTACCAAAGGTAATACTAACAACAGGATCACCCAGGCTACCAGTACAAAGCTGGGCTTTAACGGATGACAGAGTAAAAAATACCCAAACAACTAAAAATGTAGATCGTTTCATTCTAAAAGTTGGTAAATATAATGGCTGTAACCCGTATTTGAAAACGCATTGCCCGATAGGGTATCATTTTCCCACAAAGACACTAAGCCACAAATGGTTTTTCTTTGTGAATTTTGTGTCTTTGTGGGACAAAAATTTTATACTGAAGCAATACTCATTATCCGAATTCGGTTCGCAGGAAGGACGATTTCTTATATTTGCCCGATTAAAAATGTTAGTCTGATTTGTAAAACCCAATTATGTCCGATTTAATTCAACAATTACAGGAAACCACTTCATTTATTCGCGGTCAGTATTCCCATACGCCAGAAGCAGGTATTGTGTTGGGGAGCGGATTGGGAGATTTTGCTGAAGAGATCGCCATCGAAAAGGAGATCGATTATAAGGATATCCCTCACTTCCCAGTTTCAACCGTAGAAGGTCACAAGGGTAAACTGATCTTTGGGGAACTGATGGGCAAAAAAGTTGTAGCAATGGCCGGTCGTTTTCATTTTTATGAGGGCTATTCGGTACAAGCCGTAACATTCCCGGTTCGTTTGATGAAATGGCTCGGAATTAAATGTCTTTTTTTATCCAATGCTGCTGGAGGTGTAAATCCCGCATTTAATGTGGGAGACCTTATGATTGTTAATGATCACATCAGTTTTGGAACAAAAAACCCTTTGATTGGCAAAAACTATAACGAATTAGGACCACGCTTCCCGGATATGAGCGAACCTTATAATAAAGAATTGATCGCAAAAGCAAAAGCGATTGCTTCTCGGTTGGGTATTCTCGTTCATGAAGGAATTTATTTTGTAGTAACCGGACCTACATTTGAAACCAGGGCCGAATACAGAATGATCAATAGGTTGGGGGCTGATGCGGTTGGGATGAGTACTGTGCAGGAAAATATTGTAGCGGTGCATATGGGTTTGCCGGTTTTTGCTGTGAGTGTAATAACCGATCTTGGTCTGGGGGATCATGAAAAAATTACTCATGAAGAGGTATTGAAGGCAGCAAAACAAGCCGAACCCAAACTCGCGGCTATTTTCAAACAAATGATCGCGGAATTATAATTGGACGAATTAACTTTCCTGTAACCGGTACTGATTCTTTAACCGTTAATTTTAGCGCCTCACAAGCAAGAATATTGGAGTTGAAGCATATTTACATAATTATATTGGGAACTATACTCGCGGCTGGCATTTCCACCAGACTTCATGCGCAGGATCCGGCTCGTCAATTACAGAATGCCACGAGTAGATTCACTCAGGGAGGACCGGCAGGAACTTCCGGGGATAGTCTCTTGCATCGTACAGGACTGGAAGATTCCATCACTATTCGTTTTCGTTTTATTGATTCCAGCCGTTTCCAGGTATTTGACTCTTCAGTAATTGACTTTACCAAACGATTTCCTGTGCCCTGGTATCATGTTACCCTTGGAAATTTTGGCACCGCGTCAGAAAACAGGTATTTCAGTCCCGAAATGAAATCAGGTTGGGATCATGGGTTCCATGCATTGGATCTCTATAATTTTACATTAGCTGAAACCAAGTTTTATAATACTACGAGGCCCTTTACTGATTTGAATTATATGGTGGGAAGTGTCGCGGAACAAATGATCCAGATACTGCATACCCAGAATGTAAAACCGAATTGGAACGTGGCTTTTCAATACCGGCTTATTTTTTCTCCTGGAACTTTCCAGAATCAAAATACCGCGCATAGTAATTATAGGTTCACTTCCTGGTATCAATCGAAAAACAAGCGCTACCAGAATTTTTTTGTAATCCTCGGTAATAAACTTACTTCGGGGGAGAATGGGGGTATAAAAGAGGATGGTAATTATCTTGACAGTTCAACTTTTACTGAAAGCCGTTTTAATATTCCCACCCAATTAGGACCCTTTCAACAACAGAGCCGCAATTTTTTCGGAACCTCAATTACTACAGGTACCAAATATACCAATGCAACTTACCTGATGCGGCAACAATACGACCTTGGACAAAAAGATTCCATTGTTGTAAATGATACTACCGTTGTCCCATTATTTTATCCGCGCGTACGATTTGAACATACCATCAGTTATAACACATATAAATACCGTTTCGATGATAAATTCGCGAATGCAGTAGACACTAATTATTATTCCCGGAATTATGACATCGATTTCCCTCAACGTCCCGATACATTTTTCCGGCGTGATTACTGGAAAGAACTTTTGAATGATTTTTCAATATATCAGTTTCCAGATGCAAAGAATTCGCAACAGTTTATTAAAGTAGGAGCAAGTTTCCAGGTGTTGAAAGCTGATTTTGATACCGGCCTGGTTCAAAACTCATATACCAATCTATGGTTACATGGAGAGTACCGGAATAAAACCCGCGACCGGAAATGGGATATCGAAGCATTTGGAAGTTTTTACCTGAGTGGATTGAATGCGGGAGATTACAACGCGCATATCAGTTTGAAACGATTGATTACCGAGCGTATTGGTTATTTGCAAGTGGGATTTGAAAACACCAACAGAAAACCTTCTTTTGTTTTCGATACTACCAGCAGTTTTTATCTTGATCAGCCGGTTGACCTGAACAAAGAAAACAGCACACATATCTTCGGTGCGCTTGAACAACCGCGGCAACGATTAAGGATCACAGGAGATTATTATCTCATCAGCAACTATACTTACCTGCGTGATTATTATAAAGTAGCACAGGCTTCGGCACTCTTTAATGTTTTACGGATTAATGTTGAGAAAGATTTTAAATTGGGTCGCAAGGGTTGGCATTGGCGTACCTGGTTGGTGTTCCAGCAAAAAATAGGAGATGCCCAAGTAAATCTACCCGCATTCTCTACCCGTAATCAAATTGCCTATGATGGTAATCTCGGATTTAAAAACTTATTGATCAGTCTAGGGTTTGAGATGCGTTACTTCACACCATATAAAGCCAATAATTATTCACCGTTGCAAGGGCAATTTTTTTACCAGGATGAAAAAAAGATTTCATTGCGTTCACCCGAACTTTCTACTTATGTGCATTTCCGGATTAAACGCTTTACCAATTATTTGAGAATTGAAAACCTGAATGCGTTCAGTTTCAAAACGGGCCGGTTTACTGGAAATAATGTCTTATTACCCAACTATCCTTCTCCGGGCTTTCAGATAAAAGTTGGAGTGTTCTGGACTTTTGTTAATTAATCTTTTTAAGGCCCTCATTTTAAGGGGATTGCCTCTAATTGGTAATAGATTCTTCTTAGATATGGATTGTTAAGAAAGCTTTGTATGACATTAGTCATTTGCCGTTTTGACAAAACTGAACTACTTTTGCAATTGGTGAAAAAGTTTTTTGTAGCCATATTAGCCTTTCTATACGTGAGCATTGCCAGTGGGGTAATGGTGAATATCCATTACTGCATGGGAGATCTCGCATCGGTAGAATATGGAACAGATGGCACCGAAGCCTGCGGTAAATGCGGGATGAAAGAAAAAAAAGGATGCTGTCATACCGAATACAAGTTTGTTAAACTGCAAGATGCCCACCAATTAGTAAAAACTATCGTTGAGTTCAACCAGTTGCCAGCCGAGCTGCCGGTATATACTGTTAATCATGATATTTTCTTAAAAGAGCAATCTCACTTATCTCTTAATTATCATTCTCCACCCGATCCCCGGGTTAATGAAGTCTATCTTCACAATCGCGTTTTCCGGATTTGATTTCTTTACAGACTAATTATTCTGATGAGTTAAACTTGTCAGTATACTGGTATTTGTAAAGATTTTTTATTTCCAACATATATTAAAACTAATTAGATGAAAACGCAATCATTCATTTTATCAATAGCATTCCTGTTTATTTTCAGTAATTTTTCATTCGCACAAACCCCTAAAAAAGAAACCATCAAAGTATGGGGAAACTGCGGGATGTGTAAAAAGACAATAGAAACAGCCGCTACCAAAGCTGGTGCCAGTACCGCAAAATGGGATACCGAAACCAAGATGCTTTCGGTAAGTTATAATGCCAAAAAAACAAACGCGCAGAAAATACAGGAAGCAATAGCCGCCGTCGGTTATGATACAAGGGACCTGACAGCACCAGATGATATATATAATAACCTTCACGGTTGTTGCCAGTATGATCGTAAAGCAGGTAGTGAAAATTCAGTAAAAAAAGAATCTTGCTGCACCAATGAAAAATGCAGTAAAGAAGAATGCAAGGGCAAAGACTGTTGCAAAGGCACTGATAAAGATTGTTGCAAAGACACCGCTAAAGAATGTTGCAAGGGTACCGATAAAGACTGTTGTAAATCGTAAATGCGAAAATGTTTAATAGTTTAATAGTTTCAAGGTTTAAGGGTTGTAAGAGCAAAATTATGCTCTGCGAATTTCAGTAACCTTGAAACTATTAAACCCTTAAACTCTGAAACTTTATTAATCTTAAGAATTAAATCATGAAAAAATTAATAACTATAATCGCCTTGTTCCTGGTTGTTCAATCCAATGCCCAATTCAGCAGTGCAAATCTGCAGGCGGCGGGGTTAACCTGTGCTATGTGTACCAAGGCGATCAATAAATCACTTGAAAAATTATCATTTATTCAATCTGTCGAGGCCGATATTAAGACTTCTACTTTTAATATCATTTTTAAAAAGGATCAATCTGTTGACATTGATGCATTGAGGAAAGCAGTGGATGACGCTGGTTTTTCCGTCGCTAAATTAAAGATCACCGGTGTCTTTAATGATGTAAAAGTGAAGAATGACGCGCATGTGCAGATTGATGGTAAAACCTTTCATTTTCTCAACGTGAGTAATCAAACGCTTAACGGTGAAAAAACACTTGTTATCGCGGATAAGAATTTCTTAAGCGCCAAAGAATTTAAAAAGTACAGTGCTGCAACCAAAATGGAATGTCTCCAAACCGGGAAGGCGGGATCCTGCTGCGCAAAAGAAGGAATACAGGAGAATACCAGGATCTTTCATGTTACGATCTGATAAAGATCCGGGCATTCAATTAAAGTACTTTTAAATCATTTTAATGAAAAAGATAATAGCACCCATTGTGCTGTTCTTATTTTTATTCGTGACAGCCATCCAGGCTCAACCAAAAATTGGCGAGGCAGCAAAAGAGATAGCTCTTAAAAACCCCATGGGAGTTGAAGAGCGTTTAACCAATTATAAAGGCAAAATTGTTTTGGTCGATTTCTGGGCCTCGTGGTGCCTTCCCTGTCGTCGCTCGAACCGCGAACTTCAATCGTTGTATTCAAAATATAAAGACAAGGGGTTTGAGATTTTTGGAATCAGCCTGGACCAGAAAATAGCTGATTGGAAAAATGCGATCAGCACCGATCGTATAACATGGAAACAGGTAAGCGAAATGGGTGGCTGGGATGCCCCGGTCGCGCTTGCATGGGGTGTTGAACAATTACCAAGTTCTTTTTTGTTGGGGAAAGATGGAAAAATAATCGCCATTAATCCCACAAAGGACGAAATTGAAAAACATCTTAAAAAATCGACGCCATAATGAATCAACCATTGAAATTAAAAAGTTTATTGTTGGTTCTGCTATTCGTTGTTTCTTCATCAGTGATAGCCCAGGAGTTGTATGTTTTTTCAGAGCCCGCCTCTAATATGCCGGCCAAATCGATCAGCGCAAAGTATAGTTTAAAATTATTGGAAGGAGAGCACTCCGGACGAACAGAACAACGACATACTCCTGAGATCATGTTTGGATTGAATAAGAAATGGATGATTCATGCCAGCGGTTCCTTTTCCGATATGTATTCAAGCGGGGTGCAGTGGGAGAGTGTTAAACTGTATGCGAAGTATCGCTTTCTTTCTAACGACGATGTTCATAAACATTTTCGCATGGCTGCCTACATACAAGGAAGCTATTCACGCAACGACGCTTATTATGATGAGTTATCATTGGACGGAGACCAAAGCGGGATTCAATATGGAGTTATAGCCACCCAGTTGATTAATAAGCTGGCAGTTTCCGCGACACTGAGCAATGTACAGTTGCTGCAATCATCCCGATGGCCGAAACAATCACCCCCCAGCTACCCATACCAGGCGATTGATTACACGGTATCAGCAGGCTATCTTTTATTTCCCCGTTCATACACAAGCTACAAACAGACCAATCTCAATTTATATGTTGAGTTGTTAGGCCAAAATACCTATGATCTCAAGCGCTATTATACTGATCTGGCACCAGCTATACAACTGATCTTCAACAGTAATGCTAAACTCAATGTAGGTTATCGTTTTGAACTGGGAAGCGATATGCACCGGATGTCGGCACAGAGCTGGCTCATCAGTTTTGAACGAACATTCCTGAATGCACTAAGCAAGAACAAGTAAGCTTCAAATCATATTTTAAAGGGCTGCCATAAAAAGCGGCTCTTTTTTTTGGCTGCCAAAATAATGTTCTTATATTTGTCTAAATAAAAATTTAGACAAGACTAAAAATTTGTTTTAGATTACAAAATGAAAAAGATAGCAGTATTGATAGTTGTGCTGGCTGCCATTGTCGCTTGTCAGAAAATTCTACCAACCACTCCGGCCAACGATGAAACACTCGATGGACCAATTGAAGGATTAACCGAAGAACAGAATGCTCGTTTTTTGGCGGGTGATATTGCTTTTAATGATGAGATTTTCACAACTCCAACAGGGCTCGGTCCCTTATTTGTTGCAACTTCCTGTGGTACTTGTCATGCCGGCGATGGTAAAGGACATCCCTTCACTACATTAATACGTTTCGGGCAAATTGATGAAACCGGTAATCATTTTCTCCAGAAAGGAGGCCCACAGTTGCAACACAGGGCATTACCTGGTTATTTGCCTGAACAGATTCCAGCTGGAGCTACTTCTTCAAAATTTATGCCTCCCGCTAATACAGGTCTTGGATTAATTGAAGCAATACCGGATGCAACCATAGTAGCATTAGCAGACGAAAATGATGCAAACGCTGATGGAATATCGGGCCGGGTGAATTGGATAGCGATTCCATCCTATGCACAAACAAGTCCGGGTCATATTCAGCAGAATGGTAAATATATCGGACGGTTTGGAAAGAAGGCGGCAGTTTTTAATCTATTACAGCAAACAGCCGGGGCCTATAACCAGGATATAGGAGTTACCTCCTCCTATGAGCCATATGATACTTATACTCACATGGAGATTGATCCGGAAGTTTCCAACAAAACAGTTTTAGACGTTGTATTTTATCTTCAAACATTAAAAGCTCCGGTACAGCGATACCCGACGGATGAGGCGGTTCAAAAAGGGAAACAATTATTTATTGCGATAGGATGTGGAAACTGCCATTCACCACAACTACAAACAGGTTCCTCACCAATAGACGCATTAACCAATAAAACAATTGCTCCATATACAGATTTATTACTGCATGATATGGGTCCTGGTCTGGATGATGGTTATACAGAAGGATCCGCGAAAACATTTGAATGGCGCACGCCACCATTATGGGGGTTGGGGTTGTCAAAAATATCACAAGGGGGAAGTTATTTTTTATTGCATGATGGAAGAGCCCGATCTATTGAAGAAGCCATATTACTACACGGGGGAGAGGGGCAATCCAGTAAATCAAAGTTTCAGCAATTAACAGAGGAAGAGAAAAAAAACCTGTTGAAATTTCTCGAATCGCTATAAAGAAATTGGAATGAACCGAAGACATTTTTTAAAGAATAGTTGTGTGGCATGCATCGGGGCCGTTGCTGCATCTGGTTTTTTAAGCGCCTGCTCAACTACCCGTTTTGTACCGGGGAAAATAGAGAAGGATGGTATATCGGTGGACCCCGGGGAGTTTGCATTGAAAGAAAAAGGGAAATACAGGTCTTACATTGTTATACGAAACGATGCATTGCTATTCCCAATTTGTTTATATCGCTTAAGCGAAACCGACTATTCGGCTTTATGGATGCAATGCTCGCACCAGGGTGCCGAACTGAACGTATCAGGGGATAAGTTACAATGTCCTGCACACGGAAGTGAGTTCAGTAATCTAGGTAAAGTTACCGGTGGACCTGCAGATAGAGATATTCGACGTTTTCCCGTGTCACTAATCAGCAACCAGGTTTTCATTGATTTAAGAAAGGCATGAAAAAAATTATACTATTTATATCGTTGTTGATACTTACTGGTAACTACTTGTTTGCCCAGATTGATCCAACTTTACTTCGCAGAGTTGCTAAAGATACATCAGGTATGCAAATGAATATGGATGCGGTTTATAGTCGCCCATTTATGCAATTGGGAAAATTACCGGTAGCATTAGGCGGGTATGTGGAAGCAAATTATCAATATCTCCAACAAGATGGAATATCGGAAGGGCACCAGTTCCAGATGCGGCGCCTAACGTTGTTTGTATCTTCTTCTATAGGAAAGCGCATAAAGTTTTTAAGTGAAATTGAATTTGAAGACGGCGCAAAGGAAATAAATATTGAATTTGCGTCGCTTGACTTTGAATTCTCTCCCTTATTAAACCTCCGTGGCGGTATAGTAATGAATCCTATTGGAGCATTCAATCAAAATCATGATGGACCTAAATGGGAATTTATTGATCGCCCTATTTCAGCCACACAAATGCTTCCCGCTACATTCAGTAATGTGGGGTTTGGAGTATTTGGAAAAAAGTTTTCGAAAGATTGGGTATTTGCGTATGAGGCTTACCTCACCAATGGATTTGATGACCAGATTATCAATAATTCAGAAAATAAAACATTTCTGCCGGCCACTAAATTGAACGAAGATCGTTTTGAAGAAAGCTTCAATGGCGTTCCATTGTTTACGGGTAAACTGGCGCTTCGTAACAGGATAGTGGGTGAATTGGGCTTGTCTTATATGGGAGGTATTTATAATAAATTCGAAGAGGATGGGTTAGTGCTCGATAAAAAAAGACCGGTAAATGTATTGGCAATAGATTACAATACCACTATTCCTAAACTCAATACTGCCATCAATGCGGAATGGGCCTGGGTAAATGTTGATGTACCGGAAACTTATACCGAACAGTTTGGACGAAAGCAGCAAGGCGGTTATATTGATATTGTTCAGCCGGTGTTTAAACGTTCCATGTTTGGATTTGAGAAGGCCGTATTAAACGCAGCGCTGCGCGTTGAGTATGTTGACTGGAATAAAGGCGATTTCAAGTCGACCGGTACCAATATCGCCGATGATGTGTTCGCTATTGTGCCAGCAATCAGTTGGAGGCCCATACCCCAAACAGTTATCCGCCTGAATTATCGATACAACTGGCAAAAAGACATTTTGGGTAATCCTCCATCCAGACTTGCCGGATTTCAATTTGGATTTTCAACTTATTTCTAAACAATTCATCTGACTATTGTGATCAAGTTGTTATAATCGGTGACCGGATAGAATAAAATTCTATCAGTAAGCGTTATATTCGCACGATGAAACTGCTGGCTTTTTTTATGGCATTCCTGGTGTTGGCGCTGAGTTGTTTGCCCTGTGCCGATGGGGATATGCAAACAGTTGTTTCAATCGACAATGTTGTATTGGAACTTGCTCACAATCAACAAGACTGTGATGATCATGAAGACGCCTGTTCCCCATTTTGCCATTGTATCTGTTGCACGGCGTTCTCTGTTAATCATATCATTCCATTAGCCATTATACCTATTCCGCCATCTCCTATCAATCATTCCGCATTTTATATTTCCGTTATGGCAGAATTTTCCGTTCCAATTTGGCAGCCCCCACAATTAAGTTGAGCTATTTTATCTGAGAAAGGTTGATTTTATTTTTCTTCATTTAAGGATTTATTTTAATGAAAAGATTTTTCTTATTGTCTATGGCAATTGGGTTAATTGCCGTAGCTAATGCACAACATGTATTTAAAGCTGTTATTAAACACGGGAAGGAAAAACTAACCGGTGCTACCGTTTCGATCCCTGAATTAAAAAGGACTGCTATAGCTGATTCAAATGGTATTGTTATTATAAAAGATATTCCAACCGGAAAATTCAACTTTGAAATCACCTATATCGGATTTGAGAAATTGGAGATTCCGTATAGTTTCCCCTTAGCAGATGATAAAACGATAGAGATTGAAATGGAAGTTGGTCATGAAGAGGAAGAGGATGTGATCGTTCGCTCAACCCGCTCCAGTCGGAGTATTAAAAACATACCGACCCGTGTGGAAACGATTGATGCGGAAGAAGTGGATGAAAAGAACAACATGCGACCGGCGAATGTATCGATGCTGCTGCATGAAAGTACAGGTATACAGGTACAGCAAACATCCGCTACATCCGCGAATGCGAGTATCCGGATCCAGGGTCTGGATGGAAGATATACACAATTGCTACGCGATGGATTTCCTGCGTATAGTGGACTTTCAGGTGGATTGAGTGTATTGGAAATTCCACCACTCGATTTACAACAGGTGGAAATTATAAAAGGTCCTGCTTCTACCTTATATGGCGGTGGTGCCATTGCCGGTGCTGTCAATTTTATTACCATTGAGCCAGGAAATAAGAACTATACAAAATTCCTGTTTAACCAATCGCATATAGGTCAAACCAACATTGCCGCATTCTCCAGCCAACGTTGGAATAAAATTGGCTTTACTGTTCT
Source organism: Chitinophagaceae bacterium (assembly GCA_965279015.1). GTDB lineage: Bacteria > Bacteroidota > Bacteroidia > Chitinophagales > Chitinophagaceae > Endoryza. The sequence goes on along the minus strand of OZ257130.1, from coordinate 3,921,171 downwards.
GGCTACCGGCAATTTGCAAAAAGCCTTCGACGTAGATGATGATGATTTTACGGAAATTCCAAAAACAAAAGATGCAACGCTGTCTCCGAAGATTTTCTTTTATCCTGATGAGAGAACCCAGATCAGTATTGGTAATATATTTACAATAGGTGAACGTCAGGGAGGTGATAAGGAAGTAATAAACGGGAAACCGGATAGTGAACATGTCTATTTTGAAAACAACAACACCATTCGTAATACCACCACAATTGAGTTTCGAAAGCAATTCAATGCAAAGGATCAATTGGTAGTACGCCAAAGCGTTAGTTATTTTAACAGACAGATTGAAGTGCCGGGTTATCAATTCAAGGGCAGGCAAGCCAATGCATACACAGATTTGAGCTACCTGGAACATTTCAGCAAACACTTGCTAATTACCGGAATAAATTTTATTTACGACGATTTCAGAGAGGATTTAGCTCATAACGGCGTGCTGCGGAATGATCGTAATACAACCGGGGGAATTTATGTGCAGGATACCTGGGACGCAACATCTAAAATTTCTTTTGAGAATGGATTAAGATTTGACGTCAGCAACCGTTATGGAAGTTTTCTATTACCGAGGATTTCTGTACTTTATAAAATCAATCATACCTGGAGCAGTCGGATAGGAGCGGGAATGGGTTATAAACTCCCAACCTTATTTACTGAACAAACGGAATCTATGCAATACCAGAATATAGATCCACTTGATGAATCATTGGAAGCGGAAAAAAGTTACGGAGCCACTGCCGATATCAATTTCAGAAATAAGATCGCCGATGAACTGGAATTCAGTCTGAATCATATGTTTTTTTATACCATGATAAAGAGTCCATTGATTCTTGTTTCCAATGGATCTACGGGTTATTTATTTGTGAATGCCTCCGAAAACACAACATCCTATGGCTTTGAAACCAATGTAAAGTTTATTTACAAGGATTCGTGGAAACTTTTTGCAGGCTATACAATGACTGAAACGGTAGCAAAATGGCAAGCGGGCAACGATTTTCTCCCATTGGTTCCAAAAAGCAAATTGAATCTTGCATTGATCTATGAGGAACACGATTTCTTAAAAGCCGGACTCGAAGCATACCGGACAGGTCAGCAGTTTCTTAGCAATGGCGAAACTACTCCTGCATTCTGGGAACTGGGGTTTATGGTAGAAAAACCATTCAAGAATATTTCAATATATATCAACTTCGAGAATTTCACTGATCAGCGGCAAAGTAAGTATAAAAGTGTTGTAAATGGATCACCTACCAATCCAACATTCGATGAAATATGGAACCATACGGAGGGGTTTGTGGTAAATGGTGGGATTAAAATCAGATTGTAGTTGTTGGAAAGCTAGCCGCTATTATTTTTGAGTAGCCGTGAAAACGGCTTATTATTTAATTAGTATCCGAATTCCCGGTTTATTGGTTATAATAATAAGAGCCGCTGGACGTATTAAAACTGTTTTGCGGTAACTCATTGCTTTTGTATCTTTAAGGCAGATGCGGAAAATCATTTCTATATTACTGCTGGCAATTTATATGCTTTGTTTTTCGGAACTGCCCCAGCTTCTGAAAATCCCTGTATTGATTCAGCATTATACCGAACATAAGGCCGGTGATCCATCGATCAATTTTTTTGATTTTATCTCCATACATTATGCGGGCATATTTGAAAAAGACGCTGACTATCAGCGTGACCAGCAATTACCCTTCCGAACATCTGAATGTTTGGTTTATACAATTTCTATTTGTGAATTTCCAGATATGGAAATGATTCAACATCCGGCGCATGTAATCACAGAAAATAAATTCCTACTTCGAAACGAGCGTAACCGATCCTTTCTTTGTACACAGGATATTTTTCAACCTCCCCGTTGTGCCTGACAATATTGAACCTATTCATTAATTAAGGCACAAAATCAAATTATGCTTACTGCAATTATTCGCTTTTCCATTAGGAACAAGCTGGTAATTGGTTTATTGGTAGCAGCCCTTGTGGGTATCGGTGTATATGATTTTACCCGATTGCCCATAGACGCTGTACCTGATATTACCAATAACCAGGTTCAGATCATAACGGTTGCTCCCTCCATGGCTGCACCTGAAATAGAACGGCTTGTTACATTTCCCCTCGAACAAGCCACTTCCGGAATTCCCGGTATTAAAGAAATGCGTTCATTTTCCCGATTTGGCTTATCGCTGATCACCATTGTTTTTGATGATAATACCGACGTTTATTGGGCGAGGCAACAGGTAAATGAAAAAATTACGAAGGTAAAAGATATTATTCCGGACGGAGCTTCGAGCCCCGAACTCGCTCCGGTTACTACGGGGCTTGGAGAAATTTTTCAATATGCTGTGAGACCCCGAAGAGGTTATGAAGGCAAATACAATGCGATGGAACTGCGTACTATCCAGGATTGGATTATTCGCAGACAATTATTAGGAACTCCGGGGGTAGCAGATGTCAGTAGTTTCGGTGGTTTTCTTAAACAGTATGAAGTTGCGGTTGTACCCAATAAATTAAAAAGCATGGGTGTATCCATTAAGGATGTTTTCAACGCACTTCAATTGAATAATCAGAACACGGGTGGCGCATATATTGAAAAAGGCCCGAATCTGTTATATATCCGTAGTGAAGGGTTGGCAAAAACGAGCGAAGAAATAGGAAAGATATTTGTAAAACATACTGAATCGGGCATGCCTGTTTATATACGGGATGTTGCCAGTATGCAAGTGGGTCATGCTGTTCGTTATGGAGCCATGGTGTATAATGATGGCGAAGAAGTAGCCGGTGCAGTAGTAATGATGTTGAAAGGCGAAAATTCCTCAAAAGTAATTCGTGCAGTAAAAGAACGAATCAAACAGATTGAAAGAACACTTCCTGAAGGAGTAATTATTGAACCTTTTTTGGATCGGACTAAAATGGTTGATAATGCCATCGGCACCGTTAAAACCAATCTTTTAGAAGGCGCGCTCATTGTCATTTTTATTCTCGTGTTATTTTTAGGTAATCTGCGTGCAGGATGGATCGTAGCTTCTGTTATTCCACTTTCTATGTTGTTCGCTGTTATCATGATGAACTTGTTTGGTGTATCGGGAAACCTGATGAGCCTGGGAGCGTTGGACTTCGGATTGATTGTAGATGGAGCTGTAATCATAGTAGAAGCCGTGATGCATCGACTTTACCACAGCAAACAGTTTGAGTCCGTTGATCGCATTACAGGAGAGCAGATGGACACGGAAATTGGGGAAGTAACGGGCAAAATGATGAATACAGCTGTATTCGGACAAATTATTATCCTGATCGTTTACCTGCCGATACTTACCCTGGTTGGTATCGAAGGTAAAATGTTTAAACCGATGGCACAAACGGTATCCTTTGCCCTGATAGGAGCATTTATACTTTCACTCACGTATGTACCAATGATCAGTTCATTGTTATTAAAGAAGAAATTAAATCATGGGGAGAACTGGTCCGATAAAATGATGCGTTTTCTCCAGCGAATGTATCAGCCCTTATTAAAATCCGCATTGCAGTTTCCAAAAACACTTGTTTTAGTAGCATTGATTGCATTTGCATTATCGGTGTTTGTGATGTCTCGTCTTGGTGGAGAATTCATACCGGAATTGGAAGAAGGGGATTTTGCAGTGGATACACGCGTACTTACCGGAAGTTCTCTTACCACTACAATAAATGCAACCCGGCAAACCGCAGGCATTTTGCTGAAAAATTTTCCAGAAGTTGAAAAGGTTGTTACCAAGATTGGTTCAGGTGAAATACCAACCGATCCAATGCCTGTGGAGGCTTCGGATATGATGGTAATATTAAAAGATAAATCAACTTGGACAACAGCCCAAACATTCGATGAGTTGGCAGACACGATGAGCAAAGCGCTGGAAAACGTGCCGGGGGTAACCACTGGGTTCCAGTACCCTGTTCAAATGCGTTTTAATGAATTGATGACGGGAGCCAGGCAGGACGTAGTGTGTAAAATATTTGGAGAGGACCTGGATTCACTGGATACCTATGCGCATCGGCTCGAAAAGATTATCCGAACGGTAGAGGGAGCCACGGATATCTATGTTGAAACGGTTACAGGCTTACCGCAAATTGTTATCCGTTACAACAGAGATGCTATGGCCCGCTATCAGCTGAATATTGCGGATGTTAACCTGGTGGTTAGAACAGCTTTTGCTGGGGAGAGTGCCGGACTCATATATGAAAATGAACGCCGATTCGACCTAGTGGTTCGTTTGGATGAATCGATCAGAAAAGACCTTGAGGATGTGCAGCAGTTGCTTATTACTAATCCTGAAGGAATTCAACTGCCCCTTTCCCAGGTTGCCAATGTTTCTATTGCCGAAGGACCTAACCAGATACAGCGCGAAGATGCGAAAAGAAGAATTGTAGTTGGTTTTAATGTGCGGGGTAGGGATGTACAATCGATTGTTCAGGAATTAGGTAAGAAAGTAGAGGATCAATTGAAATTTAACCCCGGTTATTATATCACTTATGGCGGACAATTTCAAAACCTGGTTGAAGCTAAGCAACGTTTAGTGATCGCCGTTCCGATAGCACTACTGCTCATTTTTATAATGCTCTATTTTGCTTTTGGAAAATTAAAATATAGTTTATTGATTTTTTCTGCGATACCACTCTCCGCGATTGGTGGAATTCTGGCATTATGGTTACGCGGAATGCCTTTTAGTATTTCTGCGGGTATCGGTTTCATAGCTTTATTCGGAGTAGCTGTATTAAATGGAATTGTATTGATCGCCGAGTTTAACCGGCTTAAACAACAAGGAATGCAAGATTTAAAACAAATTGTTATGGAAGGAACCAGGCTTCGTTTAAGACCTGTCCTGATGACCGCTTCAGTAGCTTCATTGGGATTTCTGCCAATGGCACTAAGTTCAGGTGCCGGTGCGGAAGTACAACGACCGTTGGCTACCGTGGTAATTGGAGGACTTGCCAGCGCAACTTTGCTCACCTTATTATTATTGCCAGTATTGTATCGGTGGATAGAGACGGTTAAAAAAAATAGCAAAGCTCCATCAGTCGTTTTGCCGATTGTATTGATGTGTGTTGGCTTATCGGTAACCGGAATATTGAACGCGCAAACTATAACAGGTACTAAAATTACCCTTGATAGTATGTTGAAGCAGGCTTCAGAAAAAAACAGGACAATCGGCCTAGCGCGTTTAGATACCCGGTATTGGCAACAGATGGGTGACGGAGTATTTGAATTACCGGGAACACAGTTAGGTATTGAATATGGAAACATCAATAGCACTTTTAAGGATAGCCGACTATTAGTGAGTCAGGCTTTTAATATGCCAGCAGTATACAAGCGGCAAAGACAATTTTACGAAACCCAATACAATGTTGGGAAAGCGTTAGAGCAGGTAAAGGAAGGCGAATTACGTAAAGAGGTAAAGTTGTTGTTTTATCATATGGCAGATCTGATGGAGCGTGATAAGTTGCTAAAGCAGTTGGACTCTGTATTTAAGCGATCCGTTGAATCCGCGGAACTTCGCTTTAAGGCTGGTGAAACCAATTTATTAGAGAAAACAAATGTGGAAGCACAGTGGCAGCAATTACAGGTTCAGCAACGGGAGTTAATCGCTGATTGGTTAATTGCACAAAAAAGAATGCAATGGCTACTTTACACAGAATCATCCCCGCTGCCTGATTATACTCAATTGAAAAGGACATTTTCCGGTACAGCAGATACTGCTATTGTTTCTACAAATCCGATAGTTCAGTACCAGCAACAACAAGTATTGGGCACGATGGCATTTACAGATCTTGAACGATCAAAGCTTTCGCCCCAGATTTCTCTGGGATATAGCAACCAATCACTCAACGGCTGGCAAAGTCCTGACGGGATTAGTCAAAAGTATTATAACGACGGGGATCGTTTTCATGCCGTGAGCCTGGGTATGAACCTTCCGATATTTAACCGTGCTGTAAAAACACGTATTAAAGCAGGACAAACACAAGGAGAAAGAGCTCGTATGATGGCTGAAGTTACGGACCAACAATTGAGGTATCAGCTGTCGCAGGTGATCGGGCAATATAATCGTCAACTGGAGCAATCGAATTATTATGAACAATATGGGCTAAAACAGGCGGATTTATTGATAAAACAAGCCGGACTAGCTTATGTAAAAGGCGAAATTGGCTATCAGGAATGGACAATGACGATGAACAATGCCATTCAATTGCGATTGGGTTACCTGGAAGCCATAAAAAAACTAAATGAGAGTATAATCGAATTAGAATTCTTAACTGGAAAATAAAGAATATGAACAACAAACTATTTTCGATCCTTATTATTTTCCTGCTTTCCTGCAAAACGGAATCGAAGAAGGAAGAGAGTGTAACAGAAACGAGGGAGGAAGAAACGATCGTATTTACGAGTGAGCAGATGAAAAATGCGGGAATTGAAATCGGAGAAGTAGTAAAGCAGGTAATGAACGCTGAGCTAAAGGTAAATGGAGTAGTGGATGTTCCTCCGCAAAACTTAGTTTCGGTAAGTTTTCCCATCGGCGGTTACCTCAAAACTACTAAGCTTATGCCTGGAATGCATGTGTCGAAAGGGGAGGTGATCGCTATTATGGAAGATCAATCATTAATTGAATTACAACAGAATTACCTGATTGCGAAAACAAAGCTGCTATTGTTACAGCAAGAGTACGAAAGACAGCAAACACTTTATCAAAGTAATGTTAACGCAGAAAAAGTACTTCAGCAATCAAAGGCGGATTTCGAGAGTCAGAAAGTGATGGTAAAAGGATATAGTGAGAAGTTGCGTCTTATCAACATCGATCCGGATAAATTAAAAGAAGAAACGATTTCGAGAACGGTACCCCTCTATTCACCCATCAACGGCTTTGTCTCGAAAGTAAACGTAAACATAGGGAAATTTGTAAACCCTGATAATGTATTGTTCGAACTTATTAACCCGGATGATATTCATGCGGCTCTTACGGTATTCGAAAAAGATATGGATAAAGTCCGGATCGGCCAATCGGTTATGGTATCGTTTGCCGATGATCCCAGTAAAGAATACGCCTGCGAAATCATCCTTGTAACACGAAATGTGGATGAAAACAGAAGCGGTACCCTGCATTGCCATTTTCACAATAAGCCCCGTCAACTGTTACCCGGTATGTTTTTGAACGCGAAGATCCGGATCAATTCCAAACCAGTGACGACATTACCGGAGGAAGCTATTGTTCGTTATGGAAACAGTGAATATGTAGCTGAACAGATCGATGCACGGACCTTTCGATTACTTCCGGTGCAAACCGGTTTGCGTGCCGATGGCAGCGTTGAAATAATAGCAACCGAAGGTCAATTAGAAAACAAGAAATTTGTTCTCAAGAACGCGTATGCAGTATTGGGTAAATTAAAAAATAGGGCGGAAGAATAATAGTATTGAAATATTAGTACTAACGATAATCTTCCCTAACAGGACTAAACGCATCAATCACTTTACAATCTGTTATTGCTACTGCAGAGTGTGGAGTGTTAGAAGGAATTACATAATACATTCCTTTGGTAAGCGAACAGGGAACTCCGCCAATTACCATATCCAATTGTCCTTCGACAATAAAAGTGATTTGCTCATGAATATGCTGGTGCTGATTTAATCGGCTGCCTGCTTTTATATCTACAAAGCCTAATGTGGAAGAAGCGCCATGCGCGTAATAACCATTTAAACCGGGGGCAATTTCTTTAACCGGGAGGTCGGTGAATAGTGGCATGTTGAAGGTATTAGGGAATAAAGATAATGAATCGTGAGTCGTGAGGCGTGAATCGTGAGTGGCTCCCCGAATGTCGGAAAGCCCTTATTACTTAGAGAAATGCTTTCGCTACTCACGATTCACGTCTCACGACTGACGATTTAGTTCTCACTTCTTACCACTATACTTCTTGATCATCTCCCTCGTTTTTACTCCCGATTCTTTCATATCCGTTTCTTTCCATTTCCCTTCTGATCCCGCGGTTGGTAACAATACGGAACAGGTTTCATTTTTATCGGATACTGACCAGGTGATCCAGCTTACTTTACGTTGTTCGGCCCATTCGATCCATTTGTTCCATTCTTCTACGTTCAAAGGACCATCACCACTCGCTTCCATTCCGGCTGATTCGGAAATGAAAAGCGGTAGTCCTTTTTTCAAAGCATAGTCGCAGCGATCTCGTAGCCATTGCTTATGAGTAGCGGCATAAAAATGCATCGTGTACATAAGATTGCTGAATCCTTTGATAGGGTCATCAGCAGCGAGATGAATGTCCTGGTCCCAATGTGGTGAACCAACTAATATTATATTATCAGGGTCAACTGCCCGGATTGCCTTGATAACTTCAATCGAATACTCTTTTACCGCTGTCCAGCTTTCCTCGTCTGGTTCATTGAATATTTCATAGATCACATGTGGATTCTTACCGTATTTAGTGGCCATTTCTGTAAAAAACTCTTTTGCTTCTTTTAGATTTATATTATGGCTGTGCCAGTCGATAATTACATAGATGTTTTCTTTAATCGCGGCATCTACTACATTTTTTATGGTTTGTTTCGACCATTCCATTTTTTTGAGATATCCGCCATCCGGTTCAATGCCCATGGCAGCCCGTACAACATTTATTCCCCAGTCTTTATGCATCCATTCTACTGTTCCGGCCGTATAAAAGCGAGGCCACCAGTTGTGCCATCCAAAACTCATTCCACGTAACACAACATCAGTTCCTTTAGCGTCTTTTAGTTGTACGCCTTCTACTTTCAGGGCACCATGTTTTTTTACCGGTTGTGCAATGGAAGAATAGAAGATTATAGTTATCCAACTTAGAAATAGTATACGTTTCATGTTTCAGGTGATTGAGGTTTAAATTTAATAATTTACACAGCCATATGATTGATATTTTTTTTGAATCATGAATACTATTTTGGCAAAAATGTGTTTTTATGTGCATTGCCTGTTGTTCAAATACCAATAGCATGAGACGTTCCTACGGAACGAAATACACCATTTATTGATGTTCTACCCATGAAACGTCCCTACGGGACGAAAAGCCATCATTAATGGATGTTCTATCTATGAAACATCCCTACAGCTCGAAAATCCATATTCTTTAATTCAGATCTACTTTTGAAACGACTCTTTCGGGACAATAATCAAGTTGGTATAATTCCTTGCAGCCATGAATTCACGGTTATTTGCTAGAAAAAATTCTTAAGTTCTACCCATGAAACGTCCCTACGGGACGAGGAAGTATAATGACTAAAATCAATGATCTCAGCATGCACCAAGATGACACTGTCAATCATCATTATTTAAATTAATTTCACCTACAGTTATACAGATCTTAGAAAACTCTTATCGCAAATAACTGTCTATTCATAGGTGGAATTGAATTATACCAACTTGATTGTTGTCCCATAAGAGTTGTTACAACGGTACTTGGATTATGCAAACTGGATTTTCGTCCCGTAGGGACGTTTCATGGGTAGAACTTACAATTGAATTGTATTTCGTTCCGTAGGAACGATTCATGCAAACGAACATAGACGAGCTAAAATAAATTTTGATATTGCCTTCTTGCTGAATAAAGATATATAGTACAAGAGTCCCGCCGATGGCGAGAAGTGACTTCCAATTGAATTACCACAGCTGGTAACTAAAATAAGAAAACCCTGGCGGCCGAAGCGGACAGGGTCATGATTTTTATATAGGAACCTGAGTTTCGTCAATTACTTGCGAATCTTATGCCATTTTATGCTATTGTGATGGTTTTATCCAAATAAATATCCTGTATAACATTCAATATTTCAACTCCTTCCTTCATGGGACGTTGAAATGCTTTACGACCACTGATCAACCCCATACCTCCAGCGCGTTTATTAATAACGGCAGTCGTTGCGGCTTCTGCCATATCGCTGTCGCCGGATGACGCGCCACCCGAATTAATTAAACCGGCGCGACCCATATAACAATTGGCCACCTGGTATCGGCATAAATCAATCGGGTGATCCGATGTCAATTCCGAATAAATGCGTTTATCATTTTTTCCGTAGGCCGATTCTTTTGTGTTAAGGGCATTATATCCTCCATTGTTCTCCGGTAATTTTTGTTTGATGATATCCGCTTCTATAGTTACACCCAAATGATTCGCTTGTCCGGATAAATCAGCAGACAAATGATAATCTACCCCCTCTTTCTTGAAAGCAGGATTTCTTAAATAACACCAGAGTATAGTTGCCATTCCCATTTCATGCGCTATTTCAAATGCTTTGCTAACTTCCTGAATTTGTCGGGTGGATTCATCGCTTCCGAAATAGATGGTTGCGCCAACGGCTGCGGCACCCATATCGCGACAAGCTTTTACGGAAGCGAATAGTATCTGATCGAATTTATTAGGATAAGTAAGAAACTCGTTGTGATTGATCTTAACAATAAAAGGAATTTTATGCGCATATTTTCTTGAAAGAAATCCTAATCCTCCAAAAGTGCTGGCAACTGCATTGCATCCGCCTTCGATGGCAAGCTTGATAATATTTTCAGGATCGAAATAAATGGGATTCTTCGCGAATGAAGCGCCTGCACTGTGCTCAATGCCCTGATCAACGGGAAGAATGGAAAGATATCCCGTTTTACTAAGTCGCCCGGTGTTATACATCAATTGAAGATTGCGCAACACATTTGAGTTGCGATCACTATTGATCCATATGCGATCTACAAAATCGGGACCCGGCAGGTGTAACTGATCTTTCGAAATAGTTCTCGACTGATGTTCCAGTAAATACCCCGCTTTATCGCCGAGGAGATCGGTAATTTTTTTTATTGCCATTGGTTTCAGGCTTTCCGGTTATGGTTTTAAGATTAAGGGCTATCGGCATGATCACCCCTTTGTGAACTAACAAGCGTTCGCGAATTTAAGCATCTTAATGGGAATAACGAATTTTTGGAAGAAAAAGTTGGAATAGGTGAAAGGGGAAAGAGGTAAATGTAATGCATTGACTCTATAATCAGGCAGGTCTTTGACCTTTGCCCTTTCACTTTTGCATCCTCAATTCCTATCATCCCGCATCCATGCTCTCTTTCTTAAATTCCTCGATTTCTTTCATAAGAAGCATTGCCTTTAATACAGATTTCCATTCCGGACTATTGAATAGTATGCGGAACCATTTTTTATCGGCATTCTTATAGTGAATGTTCCTGTAAAGCCACAATGAAATAAAAGCAAGGATTAAAGTGATAGGAATGGTAATCAGCCAGAACCTCCAATCCGCTTGAGCGATCCAAGCCGGTGAATAAAACCAGGTGGAATAAAAAGGAGTTTGTAAAAACAATATCCGTCCAATCTGTAATGTGGAGCTTTGCAGTTTTGCCGTTTTTTCCTGGGCTTCTACAACAGATTCAGCGTTATCAATTTCATGGATGATCAGGATATGCTTGATATAAACAACGACCGCAACTACATTGAATAATACAATCATTGACGCGGATATAACAAAGAAAATCTTCTGATAGGTAAATGAGTGATAGATGAGAAACAATAGGAAGAATATCCAAACAACTCCGAGTGCCGCTACCCAGGATTTGAACCGTGCCAGCTTATTTAATTTTGATTTGGCTTTCATCAACTGAATAGATTCTTTTGTTTGAACATTAAGTACCCACGACTGCAGATTCAATAGCTTAGCTTGCTCCAATTGTTGATCGTAGGATTTCCATAAATTTTTTAATTCAACATCTTCCATAACATTATTGATTGACTGCTGAAAAATTCTGTTTGAGTTTTTCTTTTATACGACTTATTTTTGTCGACACATTTGTTTCGGTGATGCCCAGGATATCGGCTATTTCTGAGTAGGATTTCGAATCAAGATAAAGTAGCATCAACGCTTTATCCAGATCTTTCAATTGATAAATGAATTTTTGTAATAATTGAAGTTGTTCCTCTGTTTTACTATTACCATCCGTTTTATCGGCAACTTCCTCATGTTGTTCCGTAAGTGGAATCATCGATTCCTTGTTTTTTTCTTTGCGATAAAAAGCGATAGCCGTATTCAATCCAACCCGGTACATCCAGGTAGTGAATTTGTATCTACTATCAAAACGTTCCCAGGATTTCCATAATTGATAAATAATCTCCTGTGTAAGATCTTCCCGGTCGCCGGAATCCTTACAATAGGAATGGCAGATCTTGAAAATGATCCTTTTGTTTTCTTCAATTAGCTGTAAAAACTCCTGCTGGTCGGGTTTATCCATGAATCGGGCTGGGGCTTTATTATATAATTAGCAGAAAGGGCTGAAAAATCACAGTGGGTGGGAGATTTTTTTGGGGTATGGGGGTATATGACGTGAATCGTGAGGCGTGAATCGTGAGTAGCGAGAGCAAATCCCTAAGTGATAGTGTCTCTCCGGTTATCGGGAAGCCACTCACGATTCACGCCTCACGACTCACAGTTCAAATCGTCCATTGCCCATGAATAATACCTACAAGATAAAATTGACCATCTTTTTGTTTAAATATCAGCTTCAGCGAGCGCCAGTCCATGCCCCCATATTTTTTATCAAAACCAGAAAAATAGCTTTCGGTATAGGAAGCGTCGGGATAGATTACCGGTAAATTGTCGAGCGAATTACCCTGCCCCAGCGTTTTATTTATACTGAGTTGTTCTGGTTTGAGAAATTTAACATCGTAAACAAATTTTTTAAGATATTCTTCAACTGTTAAATTGATGGGCTCTCCGCTGCCGTCATAACTGCCCCAATGTTGTTTCGACTTATTTTTTAATTGGGTAAGAAATTGATCTTTCGTGAATTTGATATCGTGCGCGGTATCTATATAGCCATAAGGAGTAAATCGAACTCCCTCAGTTGGATGAAAGAATTCGGCCAAACGGGTATAGTCTTTCTTTTCTAAAAGCGTAATGATTTCAATAGTGTGATTCAATAGCAATGAATCTGGAATCTTAACCACCGACGGAGCTATAGGTGGAATTGAATCATTTGGAATTGCAGTCTCTTTATCAGTTGAATCGGCAGTTGACGCATCAGAACCGGAATTATTACATGCGGTTACCACAAAGAGCAAACAGAGTAGAAGATTATATCTGATCATTAGTAGGCGGATTTCTTTATTCCGCATCTAAGATAGCCATTCGTTTTAACTTAAAGATTGCTCAGTTGATGTTGATGAAGAGCTGTAAGCATGTGGATCATGAATTTCCATCCAACGGGATGGGCCCTCGAGTGGTTTCCAACCAAATTGCTGGTATAATCCGTGTGCATCTCTAGTCAGTAATATCCATCGCCGCAATCCCTGTAATGACGGATGTACTTTTATTTCTTGCATCAACCATTTTGAAAGGGATCGTCCGCGGTATTCGGGTAAAATGAATACATCGCCAAGATAGGCAATGGTAGTATAATCAGAAATTATACGGGCATAACCAACCAATGCATCGTTATGATATATCCCAAAGTTGAGTGAGTGATCGATAGCTGATTGTACCGTTTCTAAAGGTATTCCCTTGCACCAATATGCTTCGTTAGATAAGAAATTATGAATGGTTGCAACGGGGAGCTTGTCTTTGTCGGTTGAGAGAACAAACTCTCCTTTTGTCTTTGTTATAGTAGTTGTCATATCGTCTTTGTAAATTATTCTTTTCGGGTAAATTTCTCAAGATCGATCATTTCCCCTCAAGGCCGGGGGGCCGTCACCTTGGGCTTCGCGCTGCACCCGCTTCTTCCGCTTCGCGGATACCGACTACGTCGGACCGAACCGGCTGAGGCGCTCATCCCAAGGTGGTTGTCACCAAGAGAAAATGTAACATTCTTTTATTCGGAGTTAAAATAAAAAATCCCTTAAAACAATTAGGAAGTTGCTTTTAGTAAAGGCATGCTGAGTTTAGTTTTGGTGATAACCACCCTTAAATTTTCGCCTCGCCTCGGTTCGACCCCGGCGATAGCCGGAGTCCGCCGCGGCGGAAGAAGCGGGCGCAGCGAATAATTTAAGGGTGACGGCCCCCCGGCCTTGAGGGGAAATGATTGAATTAAACGATAGCTTGATTACAGTCGGATTTTAACTAAATACAAGATGCTTGTTGGGTTATTGTATAATAGTATATCTGACAAGGGTGAAATTGTAAAGACAACAAAGATTAATAAATACATACTTGTCCTTGTCCAACCGGAAGTACAGACGCAATCACTTCTTCTTTTACTTTTTCTCCCATTGTTTTCGAGAGGCACCAGCCAATGAGATCGATAGCAGCCAGGCATCCGGCGGCTGTCGCAATATTATCATGTACCACTAGGTGGTTATCCTCAACCACTGTTACGCCCATGTTTTTTAATTCTTCAAAAGCAGTAGGGTAGGTGGTAGCAGAAATTCCGTTGAGTAATCCAAGTCCTGCAAGAATAAGGGCACCGGAACACATCGAACAGATAACTTGTTTCTGTAGATCTAGATGAAATTGATTAAGATAAGATGGATCCTTATACAACTTGCGTGTACCCGCTCCGCTGGCAAAGAAAACAATATCCGCATCCTTGCATTCATCAATCTTCCCATGCATTTTAAGTTCCAGCCCGCAAGCAGATACGTGAATATCTTTCGTGCCCACAAATTTTACTTGCAAGTCTTTATTTCGCAAACGAGCCCGGTTAAAAAGATCCCAGGGAAGAAATACGTCGACATCTGTAAAATTGTCAAAAACTACAATCACAATTTTCATGTTCAGTTATTTTAGTTTCAAAAAATCTCCATCAATAATTAAAAGTTTTACACCTGCGGCAGTTTGAGAACGATGCTCGCTTAGCTCGTCTGAAACGATATAAAACATTCCTGTTTTCAATTCAAATTTTTCGCCCGTTTTAAGTTCGCAGGTAAAACTTCCATCGAGGCAATACAATATATGACCCTTGACACACCAATGATCTGCCAAATAGCCGGGTGAATATTCTACATGACGTATTCTTAAACCTGGAAGCTGCAGCGTTTGCGAATGCACGGTTCCGGTTTCGCCGGGCTGGGTAGTTCTTTTAAATGTTGATAAATCGATAACCTGAAACGGGATGTTGAGAACGGTATTCATTATATATTTTTAAGAAGTTCATTGCCGATTTGAAGCACTCGTTGAACCAGGAAATCAAAGTCTTTCTTTTTACTGCGATGATTCACGTTAGCTACACGAAGAACATAAGCGCCTTTCAGAATCGTGAAAGAAGGAATCGCGTCTCCGGATTCATGCAATTGCATAAGTATCTCTTTATTTAATGTGTTCAATTGTTCAATTGAAAGTTTTTTGTCGAGAAAACGAAAGCAAACAATATTCATAGGTACCGGAGCCATCAGTTCGAGTTGGGATTCATTTTCTACAAGATTGGCCAGGTAATTTGCCTGCTGAATATTCTGTCGTATCATGCGACGGTATTTATCCAATCCCTGCTCTTTCAACAGCATCCAAACTTTAAGTGCCCGAAACCCTCTTGACAGTTCAATGCCCAGATGATTAAAATTGTTAGGACCCGAAATGATCCCTCTTTCATGATGTGCGAGGTAGCTGGCATTTATTTCAAATGCTTCTTTATGTGCCTGCGCATCCCGAACCAGCAATCCCCCCACATCGTAATTTACATAAAACCATTTGTGATAATCAAAAGCTATACTATCCCCTAATGAAAGACCATTTAATTTCTCTTTGTATTCTGGTAAGATATTTGGAACGGCCCCGAACGCGCCATCAATATGAAACCAAAGTCCTTCCCGTTTAGCAATTGTAGCCAATGCGTTAAGGTCATCTATAGAACCTGTATTCACCGTGCCCGCATTGCCAACAATACAAAAAGGTGAATGCCCTTTTTCTTTATCCTCCTTTATTCGTTGTTCCAATAAGACGATCCGGATTTTATAATTGTCATCAACCGGAATTTTTACCAGGTTATTACTTCCAATGCCTAACAGTTCAACCGCTTTTTGAACACAGCTATGTGTTTCAATAGAAGTATAAACAAGCAATGGACTATTTAATGGCTGAAGTCCTTCTTTACGAATATTCTTATTGAAATGATTTCTCGCTACGGATAATGCTAATATATTCGCCAATGATGCACCAGTGGTTAAAATACCCGAGCTTTCTTTAGGAAAATCATATAATTCTTTTGTCCAATCAAGTACCTGCTTTTCTACATATAAGCTCGCATGCTCACCAAAGGAAGGGGATGCATTCATCGCGGAAGCCAGCATATCTGCCAGCATGCCGGTCGCTGATCCACCACCGCAAACCCAACCCCAAAACCGCGGATGCGTATTGCCAAGCGCATAGGGCAATATGTGTTCATTAAATTGTTCATATACTGTTTCCAGGTCGCTGCCCTTCGCAGGCATAGGAACGTTCAATGCTTTTTTTGTATTTGCAGGAATAGGTTGCCAGGCCTTTCGATTGGAGGATTGCTGTATATAATCGAACATATCATCCAGCATGAGATGTGCCGACAGACGCTGCTGTTTCCAATCCGTAGCATCAATTGTATCCTCCGTTAAAACAACTTTTTCTCCGAGTGTTATCATGACATTTGTTTTATTAACTCAAAATTCCGGATATTTACGGTACCAGTACAGATACAATTTCCGTAATTTTGACCGATACAGTTTTTATATGCGACCAAAAATCTCCATTCCCCGCGAATTGTTATACCAACGCATCGCAAAGGGACTCGAACAACAAATTCATAAAGACGTGCTGAAAGTGGGAGATAAGCTTCCCTCCATCCGCATGATCTGTCGCGAACACGGCGTGAGTATGAGTACGGCCCAGTTTGCTTATTATGAATTAGAGCGAAAGGCGCTCATTGAATCCAGACCGCAGTCTGGTTATTATGTGAGTGATTCAATTAGAAGAAAGCTTGCTATTCCTGGTACGAGTAAGCCGGGTAACCAGGCACCGGCGCGTCAATTATCGGATATCTATACTTCGGTATATAATAATGCAAGTCAGAAGAACCTGACTTTGTTTTCACTCGGTGTACCCGCCCAGGATTTATTGCCGATTCCCCGATTAAAAAAAGGAATCATCGAATCTGCCAAACAAATGCCTGCCTGTGGTACCATGTATGAATCAATACAAGGGAATGAAAAATTGAGACGACAGATTGCCAAGTGGTCCTTCTCCTGGAAGGGCAATCTAGCTGATGATGATTTTGTAATTAGTTCGGGTTGTATGAATGCTATTTCCTATTGTATGATGACGCTTGCTAAAGCAGGCGATACGATTGCAGTAGAAAGCCCTTGCTTTTTTGGGATTCTTCAATTGGGGCATAGTTTAGGTTTGAAAGTGCTGGAATTACCAACGCATCCGAAGACAGGGATAGAAATCGACGCGTTAAAAAAAGCAATTACAGGAAATAAGATCAGCCTCGTTTTATTGGTGAGTAATTTTAGTAACCCGCTTGGCAGTTGTATGCCGGAAGAACATAAAAAGGAAGTAGTGAAATTATTGGAGCATCATAACATACCGCTTATTGAAGATGATTTATATGGTGATATATATTTTGGGGATAGTCGGCCTACTTGCTGTAAGTCGTTTGATGAAAGCGGCAACGTATTGTATTGCGGCTCCGTTTCCAAAACACTGGCTCCGGGTTACCGGGTGGGTTGGGTAGCTCCCGGTAAATACAAGGAGCAGGTAATGAAATTGAAATTGTTTCATACGCTTTCTTCCGCAACAATTAGTAATGAGATCATTGCTAATTTTCTGGAAACGGGACGTTATGAATCACATCTTCGTAAGCTTCGTCAGAAATTACATACTACGTATTTGCAATATGTGAGAGTGATCGGTGATTATTTTCCGGAAGAAACCAGGATCAGTCGCCCGCAAGGAGGTTTATCGATTTGGATAGAGTTACCAAAGCAGGTGAATACATTCGATTTATACAATACAGCCCTTAAACATAAGATAAGTATCGCACCGGGTATGATGTTTACCCTGCAGAAGCAATTCAATAATTGTATGCGATTGAGTTATGGATTACCATGGAACGAAAAGCTGGAAAATAGTTTGAAACAATTGGGTAAGTTGGTGAAGGCAGAGATTTGAAAAGGTCTCCAACACTTAAAAAGCCTGATTAATTTTATTATGGTGTTGAAGGGTAGGAAACCTTATGGGAACCCGATTACGGTTACTCCAATATTTTTAAATGAATTCAAGTTCATCAGTTCTCCGATGCCTTCTTCCAGTGAAACAATCTTTCCTAATAATTTTTGTGGCTGAATTTTCCCGCTGGTAATCATCTCCAGCATCGGGGGATATTGATGTGCTTGCATACCATGACTACCGACTATTTCCAATTCATTGGCAATAACTGCAGACATTGGCAGGGGAGGGTTTGCTTCCGAACCAGCCAGCAATCCCAATTGAACATGTCTTCCTTGTTTTTTTAAGCATAGTATGGAATTACGGCATGTCTCCCGACTACCCAATGCATCAATTGAAAGGCGGGCACCGCCTTTGGTAATAGATTTGATTTCATCCGGTACACTTATGGTTTTTGATGCATTAATTGTTTTTACAGCACCAATGTTCTCCGCGAATTTCAATTTCGTATCATCAATGTCAATAGCAATCGGGTAAGCTCCAAACGCTGCTGCAATCATTATCGCCGATAATCCAACCCCTCCACAACCATGCACCGCCACCCATTCGCCTGGTTTTATATTTCCCTGTGCTGTTACTCCTCTCCACGATGTAATAAAACGACAACCCAATACGGCGGCTGTGCTATAATCGATACTCTCTGGCAATCGAACAAGATTATGATCCGCATATTTAATCTTTACAAATTCTGCGAAAGATCCCCATCCGGTAAAGCCGGGTTGAAAATAATTATCACAAATCTGTTCTTGTCCTTTTGCGCATTGGGAACAATTACCACATCCTACACAGAATGGAACTGTCACGCGATCACCAACTTTCCATTTACGAATGCCTTTGCCAATCACTTCTATCGTTCCCGCAAATTCATGCCCTGGAACATGAGGCAATTGAACGTCGGAATCATGTCCTTGCCAGCCGTGCCAATCACTACGGCAGATGCCGGTTGCCTTCACCCGAATCACTACGTCTCCGGCATCGGGAATGGGAACCGGCAAATCTTCTATGCTTATGGGTTGTTTAAACGAAGAGTAATAGGCAGCCTTCATGTGTATGAATGTAAAATATAAAATGCAAAATCTAAAATGTAAAAGGATATAGCTAAGAGACGGAAGGAAGATATTTACATTTTAGATTTTACATTTTACATTCTGCATTTTTCTTGTAATCATTGTTTATGTAGTAAGAATTTGTTTAACAATAGTATCCCTTTCTTAATCTCTTCTCTTCCGCTGGATTCAATCCCATACCAACCTTTGTATCCTCCTTCTTTGCACAGGTTAATCATCTTTTCCGTTAATGCATCATCAGGTTGATTTCGGTAAGACATACCCTTTGCATACGGTAAGGTTTTCTGCAAGTATACATAATTATTAAAATCAGGGGCGGGACTTCTCCAATCGGGATAAGTACCAAAGGCAGGATTGTTCACTGCCTTCATTAATAATACCATCCAATCCGGATCATTGCTTACGCCACCATGGTTTTCGATAACAACTTTAATTCCTGAAAACTTAGCATAGCTTAATAACATATTGTAGGATTCGGTTGCCCATTTCAGCGCTTCATTCTTATCGGCATTTTGAGGACCACGGCAATTGGTACGTATGGCATGACAACCGAGATAATGTGCCGCATCGATCCATTTCCGATGGTTGATATCGAATTGCTTTCTTCCGGCTGCTGTATCCGATGCGCCATCGCCTTCATCATCAACCATGATCAATACATTCGTAACTCCGTGTGTTGCGGCATTCTGTTTTAGTTTTTTCAAATATCCTTCGGTAGGTACCTCAAACAATGTATTCACATATTCAATTCCATTCAGACCAAAATCTTCGCGGGCTACCCGGGCGAAATCGAGCGTCTTCCATTTCCCGGCTCGGACTTCTTCCACCAATGCCCATTGCGCCAATGAAATATCGTCTTTTGTATTTTGCGTATTATTCATGATCTCAGATTTTGTAATAAAAGAAGAAGAAATAATGCTTGCCGTTCCGATAATAGCAGTTTGTTTTATGAATTTCCTTCGTTTCATAATAAGATTTGGTTTGACGTTTTTCGTTTATCTTTTTTCGTTTCCTCTAACTCACCATTCTGCATAAAAATTGTTAGCACTCGTTCGGAGGAAGAACGATAAACCTCAAAACGATAAACGAAAAACTGCTGACTCAGTCATAATTCCCAGCCTTTTCTATATTCTCTATACAAATATTGATTGGCTTTCTCGTCATTAGTGATCTTCATAGCTTGCGCCTCATAGAATAGTTTCTTTCTGGCGCGTAATGCCACGCCACCAAGCAGTATTGTTTCTGTAATCGGACCGGCATTCAGGAAACTGCCAGGAGATTGTATATTATTTCTGAAAGCATTTATCCAAACAGGAGTGCCGTTTTCATTCACATCTTTAGGAGCTGCTTGTCCGTTTAACCAGGCTTTCATTTTTGAATCGGGAAGCAATTTTGGACTATCGCAATTGAATCCTGCAAGTATGATTCCCTTATCGCCCACAAACATCATTCCTTCCGGATCCAGCGTTGCATCTCCCAATTCATCAGGCGTATTGGGTTTCATTCCTCCGTCATACCAGAATAAGTCAAATGGAGGAAGCGTTTCCTGTTTCGGAAATTTAAATCGGACCACCGACGAATAAGGAAAAGCAAAATCATTCTGTACCATTTTACTTACATGATCTTCTACAAAACGATAAGTTGATCCTCTGGGTTCCGCTGATAAAGGAGCCGTATTGATACCCAATGTTAAGAAGAGCGGCCATAAACTATAATGTCCCATATCGGCAATACTTCCACCACCGAAATCATACCAGCCCCTGAATACATTATGCGTATAATTCGGATGATAAGGACGATCGGGCACCACACCGAGCCATAAGCTCCAATCAAATCCTTCCGGAACCGGTGGTGTATCTTTGGGTATCATAGTGTATTGTGGCCAGGCGGGTCGGTTCGACCAATTATGAATTTCTTTTAAAGTCCCAATCTGACCCTCCGCAATCCATTTTTTTACCAGTTCATTACTGCTTCGTTTGCTCCATGCAAGAAGATGCGTACTTACTCCTGTTTTTCTGGCTGTTTCAATGGTGAGTCTTGCCTCATACATTCGATTAGCAATGGGCTTATGAATCACCACATGCTTTCCTTTTTTCATTGCAGCAATCGAAATATAGCCGTGTAGATGATCCGGTGTCATGATCTTTACGGCATCAATGCCTTTCTCTTTTTCCAGTAGTTCACGGAAATCGATATAAGAGGAACATCCCTTGTAATTCTTATCAGTTGCTTTGCTGTAATATTTATCTACGAGTTCTTTCCCGATATCCCTACCACCCATAATACCGTTGTATTGTTCACCCCAATTGGGTTCATTTACCACTTTACGGATCTGGTTCTTGATACCCTGTGGCGACCAGTCAATATAATCAGTGGTTAATTTGTTCGGATCGCATACCGTAACGATTTGTATTTCCGGATTCACTATTAACTCGCACATTTCGCGTAAACCCTGGGTTCCGCAACCAATATAGGCGAGATTAACTTTATCGCTTGGGGCACTTGTACCAGATCCGGCTAATACATGTCGGGGAAGAATGGTAAATCCGATGGAAGCAGTTGCGGCAGTGCTGATAAATTGGCGGCGGTTGATTTTTTTTCTTGATTTCATATAGCAGCAATTAACGATTAAAAGAATAAGAGCCGGCAATGAATCTACTAAAATTTAGGAAGAATTATTGGAAGAAAAATAGAGGAGGGGTGCTTGATACTGGATGCTGGATACTGGCTTCTCTCACCATAGCTTTAGCGAAGGTGAGATACATGATCTTTGATCCGATAACACCGGATTCACTTTTTTAACACCTCGGGTAAATTACTAGTTATAAAATCTATTTTTATGCGGCTTAACGCACATTTCGTTAACGGCTTAGTTTTCGGGTTCATGATAAAGCCCTTCGCTATTGATCGGATACAATCGTCTGCATGTATAGCTGCATGCGATGCGGACGGAACAATTAATAAAGTTGAGTTACTTAATGTTTGAGCGGTTATTGCTCCAAAATAAGGCGGACAAACAGGGTCGTACTCTCCGCATAGAATTAATACCGGAATATTGCTCACTACGGGTTCAAATATTTTTTTATCAGGAATTTCTGGTCTCCACACATTGCAAATGGCGGTGGCGAAGCCGCTATTAAACGAAATAAAATCGGGGTAATTTAAGCGTAATGACTCCTCATGGTCCTCTTTTGTTTGTGGTTTTCCTTCAAAACATAAAATAGCCTTGCTCTGTTGTTCTGAAAACTTACCATAACTATCTGATGAACTGAATGCGTCTGACCATAGCTGAAGTACAGAATCATTGCCATTGGAAATTTCCTGAATGGCTAATGGAACATAAGGGATTGATTTTGTTTTAAGCATTGCGCTCCAGATGCTCCAGGCAAAATCATCGCCGGTATAGTTATAGGTTGACAGTTTTCCATTCTTCTCCTTATAATTTAATAATGCTGGTTTGCTATTTAGTCTTTTAACAGCCGTAACAAAATCTTTTCTTATCGACGGAAATGATTTTGAAGCAAGAGGATCCGTAGCAATATTTTTCTCCAATACTTTAAAGCAGGTATCAAAGGGTCTCACAAAATCCAGCCACGGCGCATTAGGCGGAAAGGGGGAATCGAGCATTACACTTTTAATGGAAGCCGGATAGCTTCTGAGTAAATTTAATGCAACAGTTGTACCATATGAAACTCCATAGATATTCCAGATGGGAATTTTTAGTGTCTTTCTGATCACTTCTGCATCTGAGGCTAGCTGGAAAGAAGAGAACGAGACAAGGTTTGTTCCTTCTCTTAAAAGTTTTTCCTTACAATTTTTATACAAGGATAATTCGTAAGCAGTTTTTTCAATCGTGGTAGGATTTATTTTGGAAAATTTTTTTAATGAGTCTTCTAAATCATTACATAAAGAGGGTTCAGAAAAACCGGTTCCCCTGTAGTCGAAAAATACCATATCATGCTGTTCTCTAAATAATTTCCAGGTAGTGGATTTAAGATAGGATGGTAAATTTCCGAGGGTGGCTATTCCCGGGCCACCATGTAAATAGAGCAATGGACTTTCCGTTGTTTCTGATATTGATTTAGCTACAGCCGCTGCCAGATAATAATTTCCTGAATCAGGTTCCTTACTATTTTTCGGAACAGGAATTAAAAAACAAGATACATGGTTGTTGTCGGCCCATAATGAATCAAGCCCAATTTTAGAACAGGGGCAACTATAGCTTTTCAATTCTTTTTTCTCATTCAAACAACCAAATGCACATACGGTCATTGAAATGAATGCTAATAACCGGAGCATAGTTGTATTCATGAGAATAAATTTGATAACCTGTAATGAACTTTACAAATATAAAAGAAGAGACGGGTTTTTCCCGTCCCAATCGTGACTTGACACAACTCGCTTTTTGTTTTAAATGATTACTGGGAAATGGGAAGTAGTAAGGTAAGAAGAATGAGACATCATTAAATAGCTTAACCAAATAGATCACTGCTGAGATAACGATCGCCACGATCGCAGGCAATAAAAACAATTACTCCTTTATCTATTTCTTGTGCCAGGCGAAAGGCCGCTGAAGCTGCCCCACCACTGCTCATACCGGCAAATATTGCTTCTACTTTGGCTAATTGCCTAGCCATTAAGGTGGCTTCCTGTTGCGATACGTCGATCACACGATCCACTCGTTCGGGTTCGAATATTTTTGGTAAGTATTCTTTGGGCCAGCGGCGAATGCCAGGTATAGAAGATTCTTCGGTGGGTTGGCAACCTACAATCTGTATAGCGGGATTTTTTTCTTTAAAAAACCTGGAACAACCCATAATTGTTCCGGTGGTACCCATCGAACTTACAAAATGAGTGATCGATTGGTTGGTATCCTTCCATATTTCAGGACCGGTTGTTTTGTAATGCGCTTCGTAATTATCGGGGTTGGCAAATTGATTCAATATAAAGGCTCCCCCTTTCGCTGCTTTTTCGTCGGCATAATCACGACAGACTTCAATGGAATCAAGCAACGTTACTTTAGCGCCGAATGCTTCCATTGTTAATGTACGTTCGCGGGTAGAAGTAGAGGGCATTACCAATTCCATTTGCAAATCATAAAGCCGCGCAATCATTGCCAGCGCGATACCCGTGTTGCCGCTGGTGGCTTCAATTAATTTATCACCGGGTTTAATAGTACCTCTTTCCAAAGCGGAACGGATCATATTCAATGCTGGTCGATCCTTTACACTTCCACCGGGATTATCACCTTCCAGTTTAGCGAAGATGGTTACATTAGGATTTGGATTCAGTTTTTTTATTTCGACCATTGGCGTATTGCCAACTAAATCAATAATACTTGCCATTCTTAAGAATTGATTTGTTCTACTACTTCAATATCGGGCCGGTGGTAAACAGTTGAGTAGGGAGGTACACTTTTAGTGAGCCATACATTACCACCAATAATACTGTGGTTACCAATGATGGTTTCTCCACCAAGTATTGTTGCACCGGAATAAATGATCACATGATCTTCAACGGTTGGATGGCGTTTTGTATTGGCCATACTCTTATCAACACTTAAAGCACCGAGTGTTACTCCCTGGTAAATTTTCACATGATTACCAATCACACATGTTTCTCCAATTACAATTCCGGTACCATGGTCGATACAAAAATGTTCCCCGATTTCCGCGGCTGGGTGAATATCGATCCCGGTAATTGAATGCGCCCATTCGGTAATGATACGGGGCAATAAGGCTGTTTCAAGATCAAGCAATGCATGCGCGATACGATAAAATGCAATGGCAGTGAAACCAGGATAGGCACGTATAACTTCAAATCGTGTATGCGCAGCCGGGTCACCATCAAGGATGGCATTGATATCAGTACTTAATACTCTGTATAATTCTGGAACTTGCTGAAAGAAAATCCCCCCTTTTTTTACATTGTCACCAGTTGCGCAGGCTTTGGTTGCATTTAATAACTCAATTAGATCATACTGGAGTTGGTTGAATTGCTGCGCGATCTGCTCAGGGGAATGCGTTAAACAAGATGCTCTTTCCGGATACATCAGGCAAAGCAGTTGTGATACCCAGGCGGCAATTCTCTCATTCGGTGGTACGGCTTCCGTTTTCTGCTGGGTTTTGTAGATGTGCAGGTAAAATTCTGGATTCATAATCGACCATTTTAGTAGAGAACTGTGAATTTACCACAATTTAGGGCAGGCAATCTCAGAAAAAGGACAGAAAGTAAGTTTTAAAGAAACTTTAAAGGCTTTACTATCACGGACCAGCTTATACAATGCGAAGTTTATTCTTTTACTTTTATCATTTGCGTAGCACCCACTGTTTGGTCAAGCCTAATATCAAAACGGTAATCGCCCGGCTTATCGGGTGTAAATTCAAAATCAATCGTTGAGCCGGGGCCGGTTCGTTGACGATCGGCATCTTTTATTTCATGCTGCTTCGCAGACAAATCCATTCCATCGATAGCTATAAATTTCCATTTGACTGGTTTGCCATCTTGTTTCAATGATATAAAAAATCCGGATTGTTGAGAAACAAAATAACTGGGTTGTTGAGCGCTTATATTGATGATGCGAAAACGATAGCTCACATTCTTTTTCAAAAATAGGGTGTCGGGGTTGTTGCTCCCATTCAATAGATACTGTACATTACTAAACCCCTTATCCCACTCATTTGTAAAAATCATGTTTGAACCACCCTGACTTATTAAAAGTATCTTATCTCTTTCGGTATATTCTTCTCCGGGATTAATTACAATTAGTGCACCATAGAGCCCATCCAATAATTGCCTGTCATGCATGTGCGTATGATAAATGAATGTGCCGGCACGCGGAGGGGTGATATGAACCGTAAAAGAATCGCCGGGTTGAATCAGCGGTGAAAGTTTTTTTCCGTCTGTTCCCCAACCGGCTACGCCATCATAATAACTTTCTATTTCCAAACCATGCCAGTGAATCGTTGTTGGTTCTTTTAATGTATTGATGATTTTAATAGCTACGGGTTGATCTTTTGTAAGAATAATTGGCGGGCCGGGTATATGGTATTGTTTTGAAACAGGCATTCCTTTTTCTAACAACTGAAATCCTTTGCCGGAAATATTGTGAAAATAATTTTGAGGCTGCGCACCAACCATAAGTATGAGTTCTCTTTCCGGTCCTCTTTTTTTCATCGGGCTCTTTGTGGATTTCTTATCGGGACTAATATGTATGCCCATCATCAATCCACCCATTCCATCATGGGCGTGTGCTTCCAGTTTCATGACTGAATGGGACATAGACTTCTTTCTTAAAAACGATTCTGGCATTACGTGATCCAAAAGATGGCAGTGAAAAAGCCAGTTGCCTTCTTTTTCGGGAACCCATGTCATTTTCATTGAATTAACAATGGTTGTCAAGAATTGGGTTACTACCAACCTCTCTTTTTCTTTCGGGACTATAGAATCTTTGCCTGGCATTCCAAAACTATTTACAGTAAATGGAAACCCGTGCAAATGCATTGGATGGATCAACACACTTGTATTGATGACGCGCCAATGCACGGTGTCACCCCGCGTGTAATTCAATCGTTCAGTATAAGGCCACGATAAACCGTTAATAACATATTCGGTCGTTATATTATTACCGTTCAGCTTAACACCGCACATTCCAATCATAAATATTCGTTCTTTCGGATCTGCTTTTTGATTAGCTGGATCTATAATGAATGCGCCATATAACTGACTATTTAAAAAGGGCGCGATGATAGCGGAAGGAATCAATTTTTCGCTTGCATCCCTCACAGTATAAAGAAAAGTACCTGGCGAACCGGCATTAAAATTCATTTCTTTGGTTTCCCCTTCGTTAATAATAACAGAATCTCTAAAATTACCCGGGCGTGAGATAAAACCATATAAAACAAGCGGTCCTTTAATACTGTTGCGGATAGTGGCTCTGATTTCTGTTCCCTCTGGTACGCGAATAAGTGGGCCAGGTACCTGCAGCGGTTTACCTATTTCGGCAAATGCTTTTATTTGTATTGGCTCCCCCTCACGTGTTTCCGGGTACCAATTTCCCATCCTTGCCTCGAGAGCAATATAATAAATGCCGTTTCGGAATTCACCAGCCGGTTTGCGGTTATCGTTAGCTACCACTTCTTCCAACGAGCCAACCAATGTATTGGGAAATATGCCAGGTGCGCAACTGACAAGGTCCGCTCGGTAAGAATTATTTTCTATATCGACTACTGAAATTTGTTTTTTTGGAACAAAGAATGAGAAAGTAAAGAAAAGAAGTAGGGCGACAAAAATAGCGATGGTAAGCAATCGCAGCCTAATTTGAGAAATGAATTTCAAAGTAATATTATTAGGCTAGTGTATAAATATTTCAAAGCAACTGCGGTTCTGTCTTACCGCTTTCGCGTAGGTCTTTGTAAACATAATATGACGGTAAGCGGGAATGTTTGCGCGGCCCTCTTCGTAAGTTAAATCAATTCTTCCATTTTCGATTGTAAATTGTTAAAAGAGTATTTAATTTGTAATTAGCTTATATTGATATTTGTTCCTGATAATCGTAAGCCAAATGAATCGTCGTAAAGCGATCAATAGTATAGTTATAGCAACCGGTGGATTAATAACCCTTCCCCAATGGATGGTTAGTTGCGGACTCAGCGATTCAAAAACTCATTCCTCTTCTTTTTCATTGCCAGAACAAAAGACCCTGGCTGCTGTGGCGGATACAATTATTCCTTCCGGCAATTCTATCGGCGCCTTGTCAGTAGAAGCTGATAAATATTTGCAAAAGCTCATTGATGACTGTTTGGAGAAAGATGTAAAGGATAATGTGAAAAGTCAACTCAATGCAATTGAGATCAATGCTCAAAAACAGTATGGAAAATCTTTTGCTGATTGTACTCAAAAGCAGCGCGAGGATTTGTTATTGAAGTTTGCGTCTTCTGAAAATAAACAAGAGAAAGATTTTTTTAACCTGATTAAAACAGAAACCATACGGGGTTTCAATACTTCGCAAATAGTAATGAAAGAATATCTTGGGTATAAAGTAGCGCCCGGACATTATTACGGTTGCGTAAACATAAAATCATAGTAGCATGCCGGACGATAAAAGAACATACGATGCAATTGTAATCGGTTCCGGTGCCAGCGGCGGATGGGCCGCTAAGGAACTTTGTGATAAAGGATTGAAGACATTGATACTTGAAAGAGGTCGTAATGTGGAACATGTAAAAGATTATCCGACAGCCTCAAAAGCTCCTTGGGAATTTGAACACAGGGGCACTGTTTCATTGGAACAGCGAAAGGATTACCAGGGAGCACGGTTTCTTCGTGAGGAAACTTTGCATTGGGCATTGAAAGACGATGAACAACCATTTGTGCAAGAAAAACCTTTCCGTTGGGTTAGGGGATATCATATGGGAGGAAAGTCATTAATGTGGGCAAGACAAACACAGCGATGGAGCGATTACGATTTTGAGGGCCCGATAAGGGATGGCTTTGCCGTTGATTGGCCCATTCGTTATAAAGACATTTCACCATGGTACAGTTATGTTGAAAAATTCGCGGGTATTGCTGGTAACAAAGATGGTTTGCCAGAATTACCCGATAGTGAAGTGATGCCTGGGTTTGAAATGAGTTGTATTGAAAATTATTTTAAAGAAAGTATAGAGAAAAATTTTCCAGGTCGGCACCTTATCCAAGCACGTTGCGCACATATTACCGATCCGCAACCGATACATGAAGAACAGGGAAGACATAAATGTCAAAACCAGGCGATGTGCAACCGGGGTTGTGTCTATGGGTCCTATTTCAGCAGTAATGCATCTACTATTCCATGGGCATTAAAAACTGATAACCTTACTATACGACCACATGCTGTTGTTCATTCCATTATTTATGATGAAAAAAAGGGGAAGGCAAGCGGCGTACGAATTATTGACGGACAAACCAAGGAGATGATTGAGTTCTATGCGAAGATCATTTTCGTAAACGCGTCGGCACTCAATAGTAATGCTATCCTGTTGAATTCTGTTTCCCCCCGTTTTCCTAATGGAATTGGTAATGATTGCGGTTTATTGGGAAAATACATCTCCTGGCACAATTACCGGGGAAAAGCCAGTGCACAATATGAAGGGTTTAAGGATAAGAAAACAGATGGACGTAATCCAAGCAATAGTTATATACCAAGATTCAG
Source organism: Chitinophagaceae bacterium (assembly GCA_965279015.1). Taxonomy (GTDB): domain Bacteria; phylum Bacteroidota; class Bacteroidia; order Chitinophagales; family Chitinophagaceae; genus Endoryza. The sequence continues at coordinate 3,891,719 of OZ257130.1, read as the reverse complement.
GAATATTATTAAGCAGGAAATGGATTTCTTGAGAGGTTACGCGGTTGGTATCGGTGGGGGACGAGGTTCCGCTGCTAACACGGATATGATTGGTGACCAGCTAAGAGAGAATTTGCTAAATCCGGTGTTGGGAAACTGGAATATCAGTAGTTGGATGATGGGCGAGTGTGTGCCTTTGGAAAAAAATCATGTTCGCTTGCATACCGACCTGAAAGATAAATATGGAATACCGCAATTGGTAGTTTCCTGTGAATGGAGTGAGAATGATGATAAGATGGTGGAAGATTATATTAATCAATCGAAGGAGATGTTTGAGAAAGCGGGCTTCATTAATATAAAAGCGGAGGATACAAAATCACCACCCGGTTCAGATATTCATGAAATGGGAGGAGTTCGTATGGGGCATGATCCCGAAACATCCTTACTTAACAAATGGAACCAGTTACATTCCTGCAATAATTTATTTGTTACTGATGGAGCCTGTATGACTTCAACCGGCACGCAAAATCCAACATTGACATATATGGCAATTACAGCAAGAGCCGCGGATTATGCGGTGGGAGAGATGAAGAAGGGTAATTTGTGAAGTTTGTAGTTTGTGGTTTGTAGTTGTTGAAATTCGAAAATCATTATAAAACTCGGGTTGCCTTTATTCACTTATACGTTTACACCTAACGAACTACAAACCACAAACTATAAACTACAAACTACAAACTCTCAACCTATGTACTATCGCCTATTAATTTCCATAGCAATTTTATGTTCATCAACGATTGGGTTTTCTCAAAAGCCTTTGTTTACAGCTCCGCTTGGCGTACAGACTTACACCTTCCGTAAAAGTTTTGCAATTGATCCGGTGAAAACATTGGATACAATTAAAATGATGGGGTTTACAGAAATTGAAGGAAGTGGTGGAAAAATGGGGCCCGAAGCATTTAAAAAACTTTGTGATGAAAGAGGACTCAGCATCCCTTCTACAGGTGCCAGTTATGAGCAGCTTATAAGAGCGCCCGATTCTGTTGCAATGCGGGCAAAAATATTGGGTTCCAGCTATATAATGTGTGCATGGATACCCCATACAAACGGTAGCTTTAATTTTGAAAATGCAAAAAAAGCGGTTGAAGATTTTAACCGGGTTGGAAAATATCTGAAGGAGCAGGGACTAACGTTTTGTTATCATGCGCATGGTTATGAATTTTGGCCACACGAAAACGGTACACTTCTTGATTACATTATTAAGAATACTAACCCAAAGTATGTATCCTTTGAAATGGATATTATGTGGATTCATTTCGGAGGCGGAGATCCGGAAGCTCTATTGAAGAAATATGGAAGTCGATGGAAATTGATGCATATTAAAGACCTGAAAAAAGGAACAAAGAAAGATCTTACCGGGTTAACTTCTCCTGAAAATGATGTGACGGTAGGTACAGGTGAATTGAATATACCAGCTATTCTAAAGCAAGCTAAAAAGATCGGAATCAAGCATTATTTTATTGAAGATGAAAGCAGCAATGTTATTGAACAGGTACCGCAAAGTATCTTGTACTTAAAGGGCCTTAAACAATAAGATTAATTCATCGACCACCTGAGGGTAATTGCAATTTTTTGGTGGAAATATTGCTAACCATGAAGCCATTTTAAACTGGTAAAAATGATCATTTCAAAGGGCCATTTATTTGCTAAATGTTTATACTTATTTTAGGGAGAAATTTAAGCTACAAAATTGATGTATTTGACAGTGTCCGATTATATGTAATATGCTAGTTCTCATTATTTTGCAGAATGATCAAAATAACAACGCTTTTTCTGATACTTTATTGACACACAATAACGTTTGAGAATATTGCCTTGTATTCTGATAGAGATATTCCTCTAATACCAATGTAACAAAATGGAAATCCTGCATCAAAAACTAATCTACCTGCAAGATAAGGTCAGGTCATTTTTGTTTGGTGAGGTGATGAATGTAAACTGGCGAAGAGTAAAATTGTTGCTGTTTAAAATGAAATTCATCGGGGTGGAAGGTTCCATGGATGAGTATGAAAGGAGAAAGCTGGGTATCTTTAACCTGCTTAATTTTTTCCAGTTTATTACGGGTATCCTTCTCCCTCTGATTGGACTCATAACGATTCGTAAATTTTCAACGGGTGTTTGGTTAATTTCTTGTCTGCCGGCATTTATTTCGTTACTTTCTTTGTATCTGAATCATCGTCGCAAATACCTTATGGCGATGCTGGTTTATTTTATTCTATATCCATTTTTTACTTGTGTTGTTTATATAAACGGGATTAACCTTGGAGTGGATCTTTGTTTTATCTTATTCGGTATTCTTGCTGTATTCTTCCTGCAGGACATTGGCTATATGCTTTTTGCTGTTGCTTTCTCCATGCTCAGTTATTTTATCCTGGCAGTAGTGCTGAAGGATTTCCCTTATGATCTTTCCGAAGTAAATCAACCATTTTATCTCCTTAATCAATTAATCGTAATCGCCTATATCTATTACGGCCTATGGCTTATTAAAAGTGAAAATACTAATTACCAGTTCCACATACTTCAAAAGAGCCGATCATTGCATAAGAAAAACCTTGAGATTGAACAGCAGAAAAAAATAATTGCGGAAAAGGCAAGAATTCTCAGTGTGCAAACAAAAGAACTTACAGAATTAAACAATGTTAAGAACAAACTATTTTCCATTATTTCGCACGATTTAAAATTGCCCATGTATGCATTGCGTAATCTTTTTCAGAACGTACAACAACAAAGACTTCCTGCAAACGAAATAAAGGAAATGATACCGGATGTGGTGAATGACCTCAACTATACCATCAGTTTAATGGAGAACTTGTTGCAATGGGCCAAATGTCAGATGCAAGCGGATGTAGTAAGAACAGAAAGTTTGGATATTACTGAAATGATCGATGAGGTAGTTCAATTACTTCGACCACAGGCCGAAAACAAAAAGATTAAACTTGAGAATCTGTCGTTCGATGCTGTGCGCATTTTGGGTGATAAAGACATGATAAATCTGGTATTACGCAACCTGGTTTCCAATGCCATTAAATTCACTCCCGAATCGGGCTACATTTCAGTTGGATGTAAAGAAGGGGGGTCATTTGTAGAAGTGTATGTGAAAGATTCAGGCGCTGGTATGTGTGTTGAAACGATCAATAAAATCAGTCAGAATAACTATTATAGCACCAAAGGAACAGACAGTGAATCAGGTACCGGGCTCGGTTTGATGCTTTGTAAAGAATTTTTGGCTAAGAATGGGGGCCACCTGCATATCAATAGCAAGCTTGGAGAAGGCAGTGTCTTTTCGTTTATAATGCCAAGGGCTGCTTGATGGATTTTAATAGCAATTGAAAATAAATACTCTTATTGTTCTTCATTTCCTTCTGCTACTCTTATATAATAGCCATTGATATCTACAAAAGCGAATTCGCGGATCCCATAGGCGTACTCTTTTAGTTCGCTTGCAATTTCAATTTTTCTTTCTTGAAACTCCTTATATATTTCATCAACATTCTCAACAAACCAAAGCAGGTTTAACCGATTGTTATTGTTGTTTAGTATTTCTGTATAAATCGGGTCTTCCCCAAAAAGCAACCGCATTTTGTCTCTTTGCAGACCGCCATCTTTTTCTCCCCATATCCATTCTTCAGAAAATCCGAGCCGTTCCCGGTAATAGTTGAACGTTTCTCTTAGGTTTTTTACCGGCAGATGAACCCCGCTTCGTTGGAATTGTTTGGGTTTCATATTTTAATTGATATTAATTACCACTATGCGATACGTGTAATAAAATTAATGTTTTATACATTCATCTGGTTGATGAGAAAAGGATGCATAAAAAAATCCCCCGGCTTTGGCCGGGGGATTTTTTTATGCCCGATCGGAGATCGGGGGTCCTATGCGTTTCGATTTATACAATTCAAATCTTCAAATGCTACTTCCAGTCTCTTGCTGAATGTTTCCTCTCCTTTACGTAACCAAACGCGTGGATCATAATGTTTTTTGTTGGGTTTATCCGGACCATCCGGATTGCCGAGTTGTCCCTGGAGATAAGCTTCCACTTTTTTATAATTATTAAGCACCCCTTCCCAGAAGGCCCATTGAAGATCGGTATCAATATTCATTTTAATGGCACCGTAACTAATTGCTTCCCGGATCTGGTGCTGAGGCGAACCGCTTCCACCATGAAACACGAAGTAAACAGGCTTTGTAGCAGTCTTCATCTCTTTTTCAATATATGCCTGGCTATTCATTAAAATTTCAGGACGCAATTGCACATTACCTGGGCTATATACGCCATGTACATTTCCGAAAGCCGCGGCAACGGTAAATAGTCGGCCCACTTTACTCAATTCTTTCACAGCATAGGCTACATCGGCTGGTTGCGTATAAAGCTTGGAATTTTCTATATCACTATTATCAACACCATCTTCTTCACCTCCTGTTACACCCAACTCGATTTCGATACCCATTCCAAGCGGAGCCATGCGTTTGAAAAATTCAACGGAAGTATGGATATTCTCTTCGATGGGTTCTTCACTTAAGTCGAGCATATGACTGCTGAAAAGAGGTTGACCCTTTTCTTTTTTGTATTCTACACCGGCATCGATTAACCCGCTGATCCAGGGTAACCATTTTTTGGACGCATGATCGGTATGTAATACAACGGCAACACCGTAGTATTTGGCAACATTATGAATATGCAGAGCGCCGGAGATTCCCCCGGATATATTTGCCTGTAACTTATCGTTGGGCATCCCTTTGCCGGCGATGAATTGCGCACCACCGTTGGAGAATTGAATAATTACGGGAGAATTTACTTTGGCCGCTGTTTCTAGGGTGGCATTGATGGTATTGCTGCCAATGCAGTTTACGGCAGGTAATGCGAATTGATTTTCTTTAGCGTCTTTGTAGAGTGCCTCCAGCTCATCGCCAAACAGCACCCCGGCTTTGTACTTGCTCATTGTTGTTTTGTCTTTTCCTTTGATTGTTAATTAATAATAGATGCAAGCAAGAAGTGAACGAGTGGCGAAGATAGGCGAAAAAGACGATTGAAAAGATTGAGAATGTATGTGTACTGTCTAACGTTCGTTTGGAACAAATGTGCAAATTAGAAAATGTGCAGATGTGCAAATTCTTTCTATTCTAATATTCATAAGTAGTTTGAAGTCCCTAATTTATCAGGCAGGTTACACCTAAAGCATTTGCACATTTTATAATTTGCATATTTGCACATTAATCTTCCGATCTGCTTTTCATCTTCGGTATCAACATCAAATTCTTCTGTAATGTTTGTTTCAGATGTGTTTTCAATAATCGTCCCATTGAATGGGCTTTGTTAAAAGTTGGTGGATTACCATAATGGGCGCTTAACTCATTTCTTAACTGAATAACTTTTTCAGGGAGAGAAACAGTATCCTTCGACATGATATCGAGTAAGTCTTTAATTCGATAACGTGCCGATGCCAGGCGAAAAGTCATCAGGGTCCGCTCTTCGGCCTGGTATTGTTCAATGGAATCTTTATTAAGATGTTGCAGGCAAAGATCTACAAAGGCTTTATTCTCTTTAAAAAACTGGGGGAGGTATAAATTCTTTCTTCCTTCATAAGTCTGTTGATCGAAGTCGATGGCACGGATGCGATATTGAAAGTCTTCGATATCGGGTGTAATGTCTACAACAAAATTATAACTACGCATGTCTCCCAGTAATCGTACAAAACAACGCTCATTGAATTTTACGAACTCTTTGGCGAGGCGTATTTTATTAGTATTCGGTGCATCCAGATAATTCTTGATAAACACATCGCCTGGTACGCCTGGAATATGTTCCTCTACCAATGTATTTAAATGAGTAAAGAAGGTAATTCGGTTGGGAGAAAGTATATGTTCCAATTCCAGACCATAAATACGCGAGGCGTCTGCTATTTTAATATAATAATGATCGTAGTTGTCGTTAAACTTATTAACGATACGAATACGAAAAGGATGGGAGTTACCAAAAGTGCAATAATCAACCCGGGCCACATCAAGATGTTTCGAAAAACTAAGGTCTCCTTCGGTTTTTAAAATAGCGTAGATCTTAACCAATCCTTCTCGTATAAAGTTCCATTCCCGCATATCATAATTCACGCTTTCCCAAAGAGTGTCCTTTCCTTTCTTGTCTTTAATAGGAACTGCATAGGTATAATGTAACAGATCTTTATATGTTACTGGTAATTTTACTTCCCGTCCATGATGTTTGAGATAGCTTCGCAGTTGGTCACATACCGGAAACATGGGTTTTTTCCGGGAAGGTTTATCGGGGTGTTGATCGTTCTGTTCTTTAATATCAATTAAACTCATGCGGAGTTTGTGGTTTATCGTTTTTCGTCTATCGTTGTTGAAGTTCGATTATTCTTTACAAAATATTAGATTCCTTTTTCATGACTGTTGTCCCCGTGGCTGGTGTCCGTGGCTGGTGTCTTCACCAGCCACCAACCACCAACCACCAGCCACCAGTCATCAAGAAATTCACGAATCGGAAATTCGTTGTCCAAGTTCCGTGAAATAAGATGGGGTTTTCAATAAACGGCTGCCATACCAACTGAATAGTTCTCCATCTACCAATATAATATTTGAATGAGGCAATTGTTGCTTTAATTCATCAACATGTTTTTGCCGGAAAGGGTAAGGCTCGGAGGAGAGAAGAACTAACCTGGGACTTGTAGTTTGTAACATCGAAATCGTAATTTCCGGGTAACGGTTTAAATGTGCGAATATGTTAGTGAGTCCGGCGTATTGAAGCATATTATTAATAAAGGTATCTCCACCAACAGTTATGTAAGGATCTTTCCAGATAAGATAACAGGTTGAGTCGGGAGTTCGGAGTCCTTCGGCCGCCGAAGGCTTACCGAAGGCGCGGCGGGAGTTCGGAGCCATGGCGTCAAACCTTTTTTTGATGGCTCCTGCTATTTCTTCCGCTTTATTAATTGTCGAAGTTATAGATCCAACAACGGCAATCATTTCCAATGCATCTTCAAGATTATTCACATCACTTACCCAAACTGGATATTGAGTGGCCAACTCTTCCACCTGTTCTTTCACATTCTCTTCTTTATTTGCAATAATTAAATCGGGTTGAAGCTGATCTATGACATCCATCTTGATTGTTTTGGTACCGCCTATTCTTGTTTTAGTGCGAAACCATTCGTCGGGATGAATGCAGAATTTTGTGATGCCAGCAACTCGATCACCAAGGCCAAGATCATAAAGTAATTCTGTTTGGGAAGGAACGATGGAAATGATGTGTTGGGGTGCTGGAGAAATAAAAACAGATCGACCACATTGGTCGGTATGTAACGGCATCAGTTTTTGTGCAAATTAAGAAGAGGTTACCACTCCTGAACGAATTCATGCGGTAGGTGTAGTAAAAATAAAATTAGGAGAACACAGATTAAAACCCGACTGCACCCCCTGCTAAATTTTATTAAGATTTAGCAGGAGGGTTATTGGAGTTAGCAGACGGTTCTTACACACAGGAATTGGAGCACAGTTGGTCTAATCGGACACTGGATTTTTGGTGGTTTATCAAGGACACGGTCAACAATGGTTTCTTAGGACATTTGGATTTTGGACTAGGACTTTGGACTTGGACGGTTTGCTGGAAATTGGATTTTAACTGGTCAGGATATTTGGACGATACTGGATTAAAGAAAAAAAGAAGTTGACTGATATTGGATTTTTTGGTTTTTCGGATCTTGGAAATTTCTTGGTTTTCTCACTGGATAATTGGATAAGATTGATATGATATCAATCAACTTCTGAAACAAAGATATATTCACAATGAAATGTTAACAAGAGCAGAAGTTCCCTATTTAGTTTGTTCGGTATTTACCCCATAATTGGTAGTATTACAGGGCAATAGAACGTAGTCATCCCCTCAGGCACCTAGTATAATTACGAATCTCGATTGAAATTTCCTATGCTTTTTCAACGAAAAGTCCCACCAAATTGAGGTGGGACGTGGGTTTTGTTCGTATTATATAATTAATTTATTTGTTAGTTGCCAAGTGCCTGAATAACGTCCCATTTGGTAACAATGTGAAAATTGCCTCCTTCATCCTTCGCCATCACCGCGCCATTTTCTTTATTAATTAAAGTACTTAGTCGTTCTACCGGAGTATCAATGTCTACGATTGGGTAAGCAGGCTCCATAACCTCAGATACTTTGGCTTCTTTTATGTCTAATCCCCCCAGCATTTTATTAAATAATCCACTTTCACTGATTGATCCTTCTAACCCATTTCCATTCATAACGGGGATATTTTCAATATTGAATTTCTTCATTAATTCAACTGCTTCAAAAACAGTATTATTAGGTTCTATAGTTACTAATTTTTGTTTAGTAGCACGACTGCTCACGATATCTTTAAATGTCTTCACATCAATAAATCCTCTTTCAATCATCCATTGATCATTATAGATCTTGGCCACATACCTGCTTCCATGATCGTGTAGGATGCATACAACAAGATCGCCTTTTTTTAATTTACTTTTTAACTGCATCAATCCTTGCAAACAACTGCCCGCACTATAGCCACAGAATAATCCTTCTTCTTTTGCTAATCGTCTTGCCATCACAGCACCGTCCTTATCGGTTACCTGTTCAAAATGATCAATTACACTCATGTCATAATTCTGAGGAACAAAATCTTCTCCAAAACCTTCACTGATATACGGATGCACTTCAGTCATATCAACTTCTCCCGTCCGATAATATTTGGTAAGCAAAGACCCATACACATCAATGGCCCAAATCTGGATATTCGGATTTTTTTCTTTCAGAAACATAGCTGTGCCGGTAATAGTGCCGCCGGTTCCAGCAGTACAAACTAGATGGGTGATTTTTCCATCGGTTTGTTCCCAGATCTCTGGCCCTGTAGATTCATAATGCGCCAGGCGGTTGGCGAGATTATCGTATTGATTGCAATGAAAGGAATTCGGAACTTCTTTGGCGAGCCGCTTGGCAACGCTATAATAACTTTTAGGGTCATCTGGTAACACATTGGTGGGACATACGATTACTTCAGCACCTACTGCCTTCAGGATATCGGCTTTTTCTTTTGACTGTTTATCGGTTGTTACAAAAATGCATTTATACCCTTTTACACAGGCTGCCAGTGCAAGGCCCATACCGGTATTACCACTGGTTCCTTCTATAATGGTACCTCCGGGTCTCAATTTGCCTTCTTTTTCAGCTACCTCTATCATCTTAAGGGCCATACGGTCCTTTATGCTATTACCAGGATTGAAATAATCCACTTTGGCAGCCACAGTACAAGGGAAATCCCTGGTAATCTTATTCAGTCTGATCAAGGGGGTGTTGCCTATGGTTTCGAGAATGTTATTTTTAATATTCATACGACTCTTTGTTCGACGCAAAGCTAAGAAGAATTTCACAAGCTTGTTTTGTGACGAGGCCTGGATAAATGCCACTAATTTAACTATCAATACTGCTTTAGTTTGTCCGGTAATTTCATCCGATCTGGTTTCCCCTAAGCCAAAAAAATGTTAGTTAGGGATTGAACCAGTCATGATTTTGTGCGATAGATCCAGGCATACTAATTAAACAGCATCGCATAACATTAGAACCACTTTTTAATTACAAAGCGGAATAAAAAAGAATTCTAAATAGTCGGTATGACTAGCTTAATAAAAACTCGGGAAAGGAATAGGTTGCCCAAATATTTTTAGTCTCAACCCAGGGGGATATATGATTTTGTATGGAATTAATAACGTTCCAGCTTTGATGCCTAACCCATGTGAAATCGAGAACCGTGTTGCCAGTATTTCCATTTTCTGTGGCAAGCATTTCGCCATCCGGGCTGTATATTTTCTTATTAATAAACTTCCCTTTAAATACTCCTTTCTTTCCATATACGCAATCTCCTATTATTACACCGAGTACCTCCTGTGATTCGGGTACAAGAATCGTGTTATTATGGACAAAAGCAATTTGATTTTTTTCTTTACCAGTAATAATAGTCATAAATGAAATTAAATGGATTCAAATGGAGGCTTCTATATACTACGCTAGGTACATAAAATTTAATTTTTGGAGTATTACCTTTTCATTAAGTTTTACACTTTTAAGACACACTAATTCTAATTGTAATTAATAAATAATAGCAGTCGTATGCTGATTCTTTCCTCAATATCACTCGATTGCTATTTACCCATTGGTGAATGACACAAGAAAAAGAAGGAGAATGCAAATAATCAAATCGGGACTAACAAGTGTTTGGAAGTTGATGATCTTGCAACTAGCTGAATCAGCATCGTGGAAACAAATCTTGAAATTCCCGGATTGAGTTGAGTTGCTTGACCAATAATTCAATAATGAAGTTACCGGGTTCAAGCTTTACTCCCTATTCGAAACACCGTTTGCATAACACAATTAATACATTAATCAAATATGTGCCGATAGGGTGTTATTGGATGTTTTAATTTCGGATTCAATGATTTATTTTGTTGAACCATTCAAAAATCAGTTGTTCAAGCAACTTCCTAGCATGATTTTTGCTTTTTATATTAAAGAGGACCAAAACCGTTACCCACCCATTTATAACCTTCAAGCTAGCTTCATGAGATGCACTAAATACCCAAGGGGAAGTTCTGCTTATCCTAACCATACAGAGTTACGTTCTCATGATCTATTTTCTCCCGCGTTAATCATTCACCAGAATAATTATTCTTCAACAATACTAACAGTAAACATGCTGCTGTACCCCTTATGGTATAGTTTCGGTAATTCCAATCGTTAAGGCTGACCAACTGTGAACTGTGGATGGGGTTCCGGACTGTAAAAAGTTTGGAACCCTTGTTTTTAATCGTGAGTCGTGAATCGTGAGTCGTGAGTGGCTCCCAAATTATCGGGAAGTCACTATTAAATAGGGAAATACTCTCGCTACTCACGACTCACCATTCACGACTCACGTTTTCACTATTTTTGTTTTATGAAAATCTATTTCATCAGTGGCCTGGCAGCGGACAGGAGAGTTTTCAAGTATATTCAAGTCCCTTTAGATTATGAGGTCGTTCATTTGGACTGGATCGAACCTTTAAAAAATGAAACGCTTTCAGCCTATTCACTGCGTTTGGCGGAAAATATTAATACCAAAGAATCTTTTGCATTAATGGGTTTATCGATGGGGGGAATGATTGCCACTGAAATCGCCCGTCATTATAATCCGGTTCAAACCATTTTAATATCTAGTGTCGCTACTTCGGAGCAATTGCCCGTTTATTTTAAATGGGCCGCTAAAATAAATCTGCATAAACTAGTGCCGGTTTCATTGGTAAAATCAGCGGCGATCATGAAACGCTTGTTTACTGCTGAAACACCAGAAGACAAAACTATCCTGAAACAGATTATCCGCGAAAGCGATCCGCGTTTTATCCGATGGGCCATGAATGCTATTCTCAGTTGGAAGAGTATGGAGCCCCCTGCATCTTACATACATATACATGGAAGCAGGGATGAGCTACTGCCAATCCGATATACTCGTCCTACCCATGCTATAAACAAAGGCGGTCACTTGATGGTATTAAATCATTCCGGTGAAATAAACAATATTTTACGCGAAGTATTATTATAGACAGCTGTTGATAAAACAAAATTTTTTCTTTCACTTCAACACTTACATTTGCCTCCCGTTTTTTTTTTTGAATGAAATTAAATGAGGGTATGAGTTTAGCCGTAAATCAAAAATCATAAATCCAAAATCTTAAATAGGGCTCATGGAACTAAAGTATATACAGAAGATTGCTGAAAGATTAAACCTTAGTATAAAACAGATCATCAGTGTACACGATCTGAATGCAGAAGGCGCAACTATCCCTTTCATGTCGCGCTATCGAAAAGAAGCAACGGGTAATCTTGATGAAGTGGCTATCGGGAATATAGTGGAAGAAATCAAATACTTTTCTGAACTCGATAAAAGAAAGGATACGGTACTCAAAACGATCGAGGGACTTGGTAAATTAACACCCGATTTTAAAAAACGCATCGAGGATTGCTATGATGCCACGGCATTGGAAGATCTTTATCTACCGTATAAACCTAAGCGTAAGACCAGAGCCACACAGGCCATTGAAAAAGGACTAGAACCTTTGGCTAAACTGATTTTTGAGCAAGGCAATACCAACCCGGAGGAAGAAGCAAGTAAATACATCAATGAAAATGTAAAAGACACAAAAGAGGCACTACAAGGTGCCCGGGATATTATTGCAGAATGGATCAGTGAACATGAACAAGCCAGAAATAAAGTAAGGCAATTATTTACGGAGGATGCCCGGCTTTCTTCAAAAGTATTGAATAGTAAAAAAGAAGAAGAGGAAGCACAGAAATACCGGGACTATTTCGAATATTCCGAGCCATTGGCTCAAAGTCCTTCACACCGATTGCTGGCAATCCGTCGCGGTGAGAAAGAAGGATTTTTGGTGATGGATATCACCATCGATAAGGAGCAGGCAGTAGAAGAACTGAACAGGATTTTTATTAAAGCATCCAATGCTACTACTCCTGAGATCAGGAAATCAACGGAAGATTCTTTCGATCGATTACTCAAGTCGTCCATTGAAAATGAATTCCGCCTCCAGAGTAAAAATAGAGCGGACGAAGAAGCGATTCATGTGTTCACCGAAAATCTTCGTCAGTTATTACTCGCATCGCCATTAGGTTCTAAAAAAGTATTGGCGCTCGATCCAGGTTTTCGTACGGGTTGTAAATTGGTTTGTCTGGATGCACAGGGTAATCTTGTTCATAACACTGCAATCTATCCTCATCCACCTCAGAATGAACAGGGCAAAGCTATTTCGGAATTGAAATTTCTCGTCGACCGATATGATATCGAAGCCATTGGTATTGGTAACGGAACTGCGGGAAGAGAAACCGAGCAATTGGTGAGAGGGATCGACTTTGGTAAACCCGTTAGTGTATTCCAGGTAAATGAAAGTGGCGCTTCCATTTATTCTGCTTCGGAAGTGGCACGTGAAGAATTTCCGGATCAGGATGTTACGGTGAGAGGCGCAGTGAGTATTGGCAGAAGATTATTAGATCCATTAAGTGAGTTAGTAAAGATAGATGCCAAATCAATTGGAGTAGGACAATACCAGCACGATGTAAATCAAACCAAATTAAAAGAAGCATTGGACAGGGTAGTGGAGAGTGCGGTGAATTTTGTTGGAGTTGATGTTAATACAGCCTCCAAGCATTTATTATTATATGTATCGGGATTAAGCTCCACGCTTGCTAAAAATATCGTTGAATACAGGGCTTCGAACGGCGCCTTTAAGAGCCGGAATGAATTGAAGAAAGTGCCATTGATGGGGCCAAAGAGTTTTGAACAATGCGCAGGGTTTTTAAGAATACCTGGTGCAAAGAACTTGTTAGATAATTCATCCGTGCATCCCGAGAGTTATCATATTGTAGAAGAAATGGCAAAGGATCTGCAGTCTTCATTGGAAGAACTAATTAAGAAATCGGATTTACGTAAGCAGGTCAATAAAAAGAAATATATCACAGAAAAAACAGGGGAGTTTACTATTGATGATATTCTTAAAGAACTGGAAAAGCCTGGTCGAGATCCACGGGCACCCATCGAAGAGTTTCGCTTTGATGATGCAATCAAATCAATTGAAGATGTAAAAATAGGTATGACTGTTCCGGGTATCGTTACCAATATTACCAACTTTGGATGTTTTGTAGATATTGGAGTGAAGCAAGATGGACTTGTACATATCTCTCAGCTCAGTAATACATTTGTTTCCGATCCCAACCAGGTCGTTAAGCTACAACAGAAAGTGACGGTAACGGTAACAGAAGTGGATGTAACAAGGAAACGGATTGCATTAACGATGAAGACAGCAGGAGGGGAGCGGCAAGCTGTTAGCCACAAGCCACAAGCTGCAAGCGGGAAACCGATGATAGATCGAAAGCCAATAAAGGAAGAACCATTAAATGCCTTTCAGGCGAAGTTGATGGAGCTGAAGAAGAAGTTTGATCGCTAATTAACGCGAATAAAAGCGCGAATTAGCACGAATGAAGGCAGGGATATAGTCATTTCAGATTTCACAATGAAGAAGTATTACCATTCACGTTTATTTGTGCTTCTTCATTCGCGCCCATTCGCGTTCCCAATTAGTGTTAATTCGCGTTATAAAGAGCCCCCGCAAAAAATTGCAGGGGCATACCGGACCTGGTGATGTGAGGTCACCAAGCGTCTTTGGTTTCTTTTACAGATTTTTATACGGAATTTTTCTCCCGAAGTTGTTTTTTCTTTTTTCCGAGATACATATCCAGCATCATCAACCCCAATACTGTATTTACCATCAGGAAAATATTGGTATAGGTATTATTGAAGAATTTACTCCATTCAATCGTTGGAACTTTAAAAGGTAACGTAGAGTCTGAATTACCTGACGCCCAGTCTACCTGTCCAAGTCCATAAATCAGAATGCCGGTAATCGTTGTTAAAAAGAAAATGCCAATTCCCCAGATTATTTTTTTATTGATATATGTTTTAGCAGCCGGCGCAATTTGATATTTGCCGATTGCCTCCATTACATTACGACTAAAACGCATCGAGGGCTCGTCGAGTTCGATATGACCAGAAACCAATTGATGCACATCCAGCAATTCTTTGTATTTGATTTTCCATTCCTGGTTTGATGCTATCAATTGCTCTACAAAGGAACGGTCCTCTGCAGTGCTTGTGCCATCAATATAATCCCAAAGACGCGCTTCCATATCGCTGTTCTCTGCGCCGCTGTCTCCTAAGGGAGAATGATTGAATGTTGTCATAACGAAGGTTTAAATTTATTTTTGATGTCTGATATGTGATTTATGATTTCTAATATTCTAAAAGTCTTTTGTGATAGCAGAAATCACAAATCCAAAATCCTAATTCACAAATCAACCCACTACATCCTTTACTTCTTCCGCAAAATGCTTTTCCATTTTTTCCTTTAATCGACCCCTTGCCCGGTGCAGTTTTACTTTCACCGTGTTTGGGTCGATTCCTAGTATCTGTCCAATTTCTTCCAGGCTTTGTTCGCCTTTGTAAAATAATGTTATCAATTTAGCATCGTCAGGGCTCAACAGCTGAATAGCTTTATTTACCATTTGTATTTTCGATTTTTGCTCTACCTGGTTGGCTCGGAAACCTGAATCTACGCTATCGGCCACTTCAAATACTTTTTCATTATCTAATGAATGCACATCCAGCTTTTTCTTTCTTAAGAAAGTAATACAGGTAGTGTTAACAATGGTATAAAGCCAGGTACTGAATTTTGAATCACCCCTGAAATCGGCCAGACTACGATACGCTTTAATAAATACATCCTGCGCGATTTCTTCGGCATCTTCTCGCTGACTGGCATAGCGAAGTGTAATAGTAAACACGAAATTCTGGTATCGGTTCACCAATTCAGCATAGAGCTGCGTCTCACCACGCAGTACCCTGCCAATGATCTCACTATCATTCAGTCCGGTATTCATTACTTCCTATAAGACTACAAGAGGGGGGTTGAGGTTACAGGTTAAAGGTCGAGATTTATTTTATGGTTTAAGAGTTTCAGGGTTTCAGGGTTTCAGGGTTTAAGGTTGCTAAATAATAGTAGTCTTCATCAAAGGCTATTAACCGGTTAGTCGAAAGTTCTGATCTGCGGAACTCTTAAACTTTTAAACTCTTAAACCCTTAAATCATTGATTTTCATAGACTAAAAAATAAAATCGGGTAAACTGTAACCTCGTTGTTTCTCCCGTAGTCTTAGTATATGTAAGCCGGTTAATTAAACCCTGGCAGGCTTCAAAAAAAGTTCTTGAACGACTGTAACCTTAATTCCGGAGAGGTAGTCTGATAGAACAACACCTAAACAAACATTCAAAAATTAATAAAAATTAAAGTTATGGGTCCCGAAATTATAGGCGTATTTATTCCGATTCTACTTGGCTTAGGCGCATTTGCAATGGTATTTGGATTGCGTTATCTCCGCAACAAAGAAAATATGGCAATGATTGAAAAGGGAATGGATCCCCAATTGAATGCCGCCCGTCCCGCACCTTATAGAAACCTGAAATGGGGTCTTTTACTGGTAGGATCTGGCATTGGATTGTTCCTTGCTTATATTTTACACGAGCAGATATTAAATGTACGTGAAGATAATCCGGCTATTTATTTCTCGCTGATTGCAATCGGCGGTGGTTTGGGCCTGATCACTTCCTACCGCATCGAAAAGAAAGAAACCCTCGATCGGAGAAATTAATAGTTACTTCTCAATATACTCCCAACACCTTATCCTCAAAGCAACAACTTCTAAAGTTGTTGCTTTTTTAATGCTTTAGTGGGCCTCGACTCCCGACTCCCGACTACTATCTGCTCCTCATTACTTCCAATCCCTTCAGTACCGTTGAATCATAAAGGTTGGTTACTTCATAATACCCTTCCATTCGCCATATCTGCAGTGCCATATAACTTTTAAATCGTTTATTAATCTCTGCTTTTTCACGATCGGAAATTGCAGATAAATTAATAGAATCTTTTCGACTGTAATTGATAAGTTGTTGCCAGCTTTCCTCGCCTGGATTAAAAGCCCGGGCAAATCCGGTGGCATCCTTAAATTGTTTAAAATAACCTTCGTTTTGAAGATAATACCGGTAAATGAATTTGCTGAAATTCTGCTGGTAAAAAAGTGCCGTCAGGTTTCCCGAAAATCGGGCCGTATCGAATGGAACAACTATATCCG
Organism: Chitinophagaceae bacterium; assembly: GCA_965279015.1. Lineage (GTDB taxonomy): Bacteria > Bacteroidota > Bacteroidia > Chitinophagales > Chitinophagaceae > Endoryza. Next base: position 3,874,922 of record OZ257130.1, on the reverse strand, counting down.
GCATAATACCTCCACCACCATAAACAATACGCTTTTTGGTTAAGGTTTTATATGCAGGACCTGAATGTATCGCAGTATCCTCTAAACCCGACTGACCATTATGAAAACGACCATATACTTCTCCACTATATTCCTGGTGGTTTTTCGCAAAAGGCTTTTGAATATTACGCCCTGCCGGGGTATAATATTTAGAAACAGTCAATCGCAATTGTGAACCATCACTTAAATCAAATGGTTCCTGTACCAATCCTTTGCCATAAGTACGTCGTCCGATAATTGTGGCCCGATCCCAATCCTGTAAGGCCCCTGCAACTACCTCACTGGCCGAAGCACTGAATTCATCAACCAATAATACCAATTCTCCTTTTTCAAATTGTCCAGGTCTTTTACAATTATACTCGCGTTTTTCAGCATGCAATCCCTTTGTGTATACAACCAACTTTGAACTGTCTAAAAACTCATCAACGATATCCACTGCTTCATCCAATATACCGCCGCCATTACCACGCAAATCAAAGATGAGTTTCTTCATACCCTTTCCATTCAATTTTTCTATTGCCTGCATAAACTCTTCGTAAGCCGTACGGGAAAATTTATTGAGATGAATAAAACCGGTTTTAGAATCTATCATATATGCCGCATCTACCGCATATTTTGGAATGGTGCCCCTGGTAATAGAGGTGTTGATGGTTTTCTTGTCGCGAAGAACAGAAACTATTACAGCTGTTCCCCCTTCGCCACGCAGTAATTTCTTTATTTTTTCATTGGTAATACCTGTTCCAGCGACTAATGAATCGCCCACTTTAATGAATTTATCACCTGTTTTAAGACCGGCTTTTTCGCTGGGCCCTCCTTCCAAAACACTTACCGCATGCACCGTATCATTAATTATAAAGTATTCTACACCGATTCCTTCAAAATTTCCTTTCAGATCTTCATTAGCTTCGGTTGTATAAACAGCCGGAATATAAATCGTGTGCGGATCAAGTTTTGAAAGCATTGCCTGAATGGCGTCTTCCGTAAGGGAATCGGCATTTACAGAATCCACATATTTGGTGCGGAGCAGCGTCATAACCTCCTGTAAGGACGAGCGTTTATTGTTGCTGAAAAAACCTTGCGTTTCAGGTATGTTTTTACGAAGCCGGAAACCAATCCACATGCCCGCAATTAACGTAATCGAGAATAACAAGGGTAACCAGACCTTAACTTTTTTCATCTATTTTTAAATTTTAGCTTGAAGCTGCTTGCTACAAGCTGCAAGTCGATTCCGGTTAAATAAAATAAACTTTATCATTTAACGGGATCAGCTTGCAGCTTGTGGCTAAAAGCTTGTGGACTTTGAAAGCCAGCGCTAAGTTCATAATTAATTCTCAATTACGAACTTTACCTTCGTTGAGTGGTAATAGAAACAGATAATTAAATGATTGCTTATGTCGATATTGATCGCGGATAGTGGCGCCACCAAATGTGAGTGGTGCCTGGTAGGTGCTAATAAACGATCCAGGGTTATTTTTACCCAGGGAATCAGCCCTTATTTTTTGAATGCGGCACAAATAGAGTCCATACTCCGGAATGAATTGTTACCCGAATTAAAAAAGCCCGCAATTTCTGCTATATATTATTATGGTACGGGTTGTGCCAATCCCGATAATGCCCGTCTTGTTAAAAAAGCAATTTCACGTGTTTTTAAAGATGTTGAGATTTCTGTAACTCACGACCTGCTAGCAGCGGCCCGCGCTCTCTGCGGAAAAAATAAAGGAATCGCCTGCATTTTAGGTACCGGAAGCAATAGTTGTTATTATGATGGAAAGAAAATGGTGAAAAATAGTCCAGGGCTGGGTTATGTATTAGGCGACGAGGGCAGTGGCGCCTATCTCGGCAAAAAAGTATTGCAATATTATCTTTACAACACATTTGACGAGGATCTGCGCTATAAATTTGAGCTTAAATACACCCTTACCACTGTGGAGGTGTTGGAAAATATCTATAAAAAACCATTTCCAAACCGTTATTTAGCCAGCTTTGCTTTGTTCCTGGCCGAGAACCGTGGTCATTATATGATTGAAAATATTATTGAAGATGGGCTGAATGATTTTTTCTTTACTCATCTTTGTAAATACGGCGAAAGCTGGAAATACCCCATCAATTTTGTAGGAGGTGTTTCATACGGGTTCAGAGATGTGATCATTGAACTATGCAGGACGTATGAATTTGAATTGGGTAAGATTCTGAAAAATCCGATGGAAGGGTTGATTGATTATCATCTTTAAATAATTGCCCTCAAACAATTAAATGGAAATAGTTTCATGCGGGATTTTATCAAAGTAACAGAAGAAGCAAGTAATTACCGGCAGCTTGAACATATGAGCATCCTGGAAGTACTCACAAATATAAACAGTGAGGATAAAAAGGTTCCGCTTGCAGTTGAAAAAGCAGTTCCACAGATTGAAAAACTGGTAGCTATAATTACTGATCAGATGCTGGCGGGGGGTCGGTTATTTTATATTGGTGCAGGTACCAGCGGCCGTTTAGGAATTCTGGATGCTAGCGAAATTCCACCTACATACGGTATGCCGCATGGCTTGGTGATTGGATTGATTGCCGGGGGTGACGAAGCTATCCGCCGGCCAATTGAAAATGCGGAAGATAGTACAGAAGATGGATGGGCCGACCTGGAACAACACGCAGTAAATGAAAAAGATGTTGTAGTGGGAATTGCCGCCAGCGGTACAACTCCTTATGTTATCGGTGCATTAATTGAATGTCGAAAAAGGGGAATTATCACAGGTTGTATTACCTGCAACCAAGGGAGCCCGCTGGCAGCGGCAGCGGAACACCCGATCGAAGTGGTGGTGGGTCCTGAATTTGTGACCGGCAGTACCCGTATGAAAAGCGGAACCGCTCAAAAACTGGTGCTTAATATGATTTCTACTACGGTGATGATACAGATTGGTCGTGTTGAAGACAACAGAATGGTAAACATGCAACTTACAAATAGTAAATTAATTGATCGGGGTACTAAAATGGTTATGGAGAGAACAGGTATCACCGATTATGAACGCGCTAAAGATTTATTACTTCAGTATGGGAGTGTGAAAAAAGCGGTGGATTCTCTCCGAGGTTAGGTTGAATACCCACTCATAAAAAATTAACAGCCGCCCGTCTCATTTTAGTTGTTCCGCATAGCTAATAGTACTAACTTATAGTATTATTTAATCCAGACTGCCTCCTGGCAGTAATTAAACACTGTCTTATGAAGTACAAAATTCTACTTCCGCTTATTACATTATTTATCACCAGCATCGTAGTGGGCCAGAAAAAAAAGCTTACCGCATACGCAATCACCAGTTCCCAACAGGGTCAATTTGTTTGGACAGATGTTAAACTCATCGACCTTACTACCGGAGAAGTGTTGCAGCAGGTATTTGAAAATAACAAATCACAGTACCAGGTTTTTGATGCTCGTCAGGGGAAAACAATTCAGGTGAAAAATGCGAATGGTGCAATTACAGATAACACACGTCTTCCTTTTTCTACATTTTCGGCTGCTTGTGCATACGATAAAAAGCACAACCGGCTTTATTACACTCCCATGTTCGTAAATGAATTACGGTATATCGATCTGGCCGCGCCTTCTCCCAAAATCTATTATTTTAATGGGGAAGCACTGAGCAAGGCTGCCAATTTGAATGATGAAGCTAAACATATTACCCGTATGGTGATCGCGGTTGATGGGAACGGATATGCATTGAGCAATGATGGCAATCATCTGGTGAAATTTACTACGGGACGCAACCCGGTTATCACCGACCTCGGTGCTTTACAGGATGACGCGTCAAATGAGAAAATTTCTGTACACAATCGTTGTACCAGTTGGGGTGGTGATATGGTCGCTGCTGCCGATGGTAGTTTATATCTCGTTTCTGCCAATCATTCTGTATTCAATATCGATGTAAATAATCGCTCCGCTAAATATTTAGGTGGTATTGAAGGGTTGCCTGCAAGGTATACGAGTAATGGCGCCGTTGTGGGCGACAATGGAAAACTTATTGTGAGCAGCGCCAATTCTACCGAAGGTTATTTTGAAGTGGATATGAAAAGCTGGAAGGCCACTAAAGTAAAAACGAATGGCACCGTTTTCAATACATCCGACCTTGCCAATGGAAATATAGCTTTTCAAAATGAAACCCGGGCCGAAACAATGCCCTTGGTTACACGAACAAACAGTGTTAGCCGGATATCAATGTATCCGAATCCGGTATCGGAAGGAATGTTCCGGGTAAGCTTTGATAGCGAAGAACTGGGACGATACGATATCCAGTTGCTGGATATTACCGGTCGTGTGCTGGTTCAAAAGCCCGTGGCAATTGGTAATAGGGGCCAGGTGGTACAAGTGGAGTTGAACTCACAGGTGGCAAAAGGTATTTACTTTGTTAAAGTGTTAGGAATTAATAAAAAGTCGGTATTTGCTGATAAAATTATAATCGAATAGCGCAATAAAAAATATTTGGAACCGCTCAGGCGAAGGCTGTAAATTGCTACAGCCTTTTTTATTTAACAAGGGGTCCTGACGAAATGCATGATATTGAACCATTTTATAACTGGCGGCACATTTATGTGAGTGAGCAGGACGAGCGTTCCCCTTTTTACGGTAGAGTATATTCGGAATTTGAGTTCTCGCATACCGTATATAATTATTATATCCATCCTCAATGGGATGAGTTTGGGAGCCGCACCTTATTCATGAAAGTGTTAATTGCAGATTATGAGGAGCATTATGCCGTTATTGAACTGATTGGTGAATGGAATGACGCGATTGAAAACGATATAATGGAACTGAAAAGGGAAGTTGTGGATGTATTTATGAAAGATGGTATCCATAAATTTATCCTGATCGCCGAAAATGTATTAAACTTTCACAGCAGCGATAAAGAATACTACGAAGAATGGTACGACGATATAACGGAAGACAATGGTTGGGTAGTAATCCTTAACATGCCGGAACAAACACAATATGATTTTAAACGGGCTAAGCTCAATCGTTATCTCGAATTAATGGAACTGGAAAACTGGCGCACCTATAAGCCATTTCATTTGTTTAAAAAGATAGATGAAATAGAAACAAAACGACTCGAATAACAAACGTTAGCTTGAAGTAATCGCGAAATTTATAATGAGAATTGCTAATAATTTTTTTGGCTATTAGTTTTTTGGTACTTACTTTTGAAACATGACATCAACAAAGCGCTATTTCGGTTTTAATTTTTATTACTTCTTTTTTGCGAAGAGGCCGGGAATGCTTTTGTTGAAAACAAACTAGAATTAAAATAACAACAATAGAAAGTCCCGGTCAAAAGCCGGGATTTTTGTATTTACTAAGGGAAGTTTTCGGTTTGTAGTTTGTGGTTTGTAGTTCTTTGGGTGCAGCAGTTTTATTAATTGTGACAGATCTTAGTGGAGGGTCGCAATTAGTTTTTAAACATAAACCTAAAGAACCACCAACTACAAACCAAAAACTCCAAACTTGCATTATGATTAAACGAGTCTCCATCCAAGGTTACGAAGGCAGCTTTCACCAGGTAGCAGCGCGACAGTTTTTTGGGCAAGAAGTGGAAGTGATTCCCTGCGCTACTTTTCGGGACGTGGTGAAGATCGCATCTAATAAAAAAGAAAGTGATGGAGGTGTAATGGCTATTGAAAACTCCATTGCAGGTAGCATTCTTCCCAACTATAACTTGTTGCAGAAATCAAATCTTAAAATAGCCGGGGAAGTATACCTGCAAATCAAACAGCATTTATTAGTGAATCCCGGAGTAAAACTCGAAGACATCCGGGAAGTACATTCGCATCCGATGGCAATTCAGCAATGCCTCGAATGGCTCGATAAGTATAATTGGAAACTGATAGAAACGGAAGATACCGCCCTAAGTGCGAAACATATTCATCAGCATAAGAGTAAGCATATCGCGGGTATTGCCAGTAAACTGGCGGCTGAATTATTTGAACTGCATATCATCGCTCCCAATATCCATACTATGAGAAACAACTATACACGATTTCTTATCCTGCAGCGGGAAGAGAATAGTGTTAGGGTAGATGACGCAAATAAAGCATCGGTAAACTTTCATACGGATCACTCGCGCGGAAGTTTAGCAAAAGTACTAACGCGTATTGCTGAAGGAGGAATAAACCTGAGTAAGTTGCAAAGTTTTCCGATACCGGGCAGCGATTTTAAATATAGTTTTCACGCGGATATGGAGTTTGAAACCATCGAGCAGTTTAACCAGGTGATCGATGAAATAAGTCAGATAACAGCGGAATTGAAAATATATGGAGTTTATAAAAGTGGAACGATGAAAACGTGAGGCGTGAGTGGTGAGTCGTGAGTGGGGAATCGTGAATCGTCAGACGTGAATCGTGAGTGGGTCTCCAAATAAGGGTAACCCACCATTACTTAGAGATTCCGAGTTGCTACTCACGACTCACCATTCACGTTTCACGATTTAGCTTCCAGTATCTTAAAACCATTTAATAATGATCATCTCAACAGCAAAACGCCTCGAAGGTATCGGCGAATACTATTTCTCGCAAAAATTGCGGGAGATCGACGAATTGAATAAGCAGGGCAAATCAATTATTAATTTAGGAATCGGTAGTCCTGATCTACCGCCACATCCGGATGTAATCAGGGTATTACAGGAAGAAAGCGAGAAGCCGAATGTACATGCCTATCAATCTTACAAAGGTTCTCCGATATTACGCAACGCGGTAAAAGAATGGTATAGTAAATGGTATGAAGTAGAGTTAAATGCCGACACGGAGATATTACCCCTTATCGGAAGTAAAGAGGGAATTATGCATATCTGTATGACTTACCTGAATGAGGGTGACGAAGTACTAGTGCCAAATCCAGGTTATCCAACATACAGAAGCGCGGTGAAATTAGCTGGGGGTACTTGCGTGGAGTATGATCTGCTGGAAAAAAATAATTACGAGCCGGATCTGAATAATATCAACAATAAAGAAGGGAAGATCAAACTGATGTTTGTGAACTACCCGCATATGCCAACAGGTCAATTGCCATCCGCTTCCCTGTTTGAACGATTGGTAAAATGGGCGAAAACAAACAATGTTTTGATCGTGCATGATAATCCCTATAGTTTTATCCTGAATGAAACTCCTTCCAGTTTATTATGTATAGAAAGTGCAAAAGAAGTAGTGGTTGAATTGAACTCATTAAGTAAGAGCCAAAATATGGCCGGATGGAGAGTGGGAGTTTTATGTGGCGCTAAAGAACGCATTGATGAAGTATTGCGTTTTAAAAGTAATATGGACAGTGGTATGTTTTTGCCTGTTCAATTAGCAGCCGCCCGGGCATTGGGATTAGGGAAATATTGGTACGATAGTATTAATGCGGTATACCAGGAACGAAGAGAAAAGGTTTTTGAATTACTGGATTTGTTGAATTGCAGTTACTCGAAAGCACAGGTTGGATTATTCGTTTGGGCAAAGGTCCCGGCAAAATTCAAATCGGGATATGAACTGAGTGATGATACATTGTATAATGCCAATGTGTTTATCACGCCGGGTGGAATTTTTGGAAACGCGGGTGATGGTTATGTAAGGGTGAGTTTGTGCAGCCCGGTAGAGAAACTGGAGGAAGCGATTGGGAGAATAAGAGAGAAGTTAAGGAGTAAAGAAGTAAAGAAGTAAAGAAGTAAAGAAGTAAAGAAGTAAAGGAGTAAAGGAGTGAAGTAATAAAGAATTTAATGGATCAATCTGAGTCATTCTTTAATTCTCTACTTCTTTACTTCTCTACTTCTCAAAAAAACATATATGTTCAATACGATAACGATAGTAGGAGTTGGTCTTATCAGCGGATCATTTGCATTGGCACTGAAAGACAGAAAACTTGTAAAAAAGGTAATTGGCGTGAGCCGTACCGAAGCCAGTGCTAAAAAGGCGTTGGAACTTGGTATTATTGATGAGATATTGCCTTTGGAAGATGCCATTAAACAAAGCGATCTGATTTATGTTGCGATACCAGTAGATGTAACGGTGCCCATGATGTTAACGATTATGGACTTGGTGAATGATAAACAAATTGTGGCGGATGCAGGTTCTACCAAACATTTTTTATGTCAGGCATTGAAGGATCATCCAATGCGTAAACAATTTGTAGCAACTCACCCGATGTGGGGTACTGAGTATAGTGGTCCTGAATCGGCAGTGCATGATGCCTTTGCTGGTCGTGCTTGTGTGATCTGTGACAAAGAAGCGAGTGATGCTAAGGCAGCGGAAATAATGGAAGACATTTACAAGCAACTGGGGATGCATATTGTTTATATGGAATCAGAAGCGCATGACATGCACGCAGCTTATGTAAGTCATATTTCACACATCACATCCTTCGCCTTGGCAAATACAGTTTTGGAAAAAGAAAGAGAAGAAGACGCGATTTTTGAATTGGCCGGTGGTGGTTTTGAGAGTACGGTTCGTTTGGCAAAAAGCAACCCTGCCATGTGGGCCCCCATCTTTATGCAAAACAGGGAGAATGTGTTGGATGTATTGAACGAGCACATTAGCCAGTTGCGAAAGTTTAAAGCTTGTCTTGAAAAGGAAAATTATGAGTATTTGTGGGAATTGATGGAGAATGCGAACAGGATCAGCAGGATTATTAAGTAGTTTATGGTTTTTCGTTTTTCGTTTATCGTTCTTAAGGTCTGATTTTCCTGATTAATAGCTATTAACAAAAGAAGGGTAAAATTTAATTTTTGCTGTTGCACCTAAAGAACGAAAAACCATAAACAATAAACCAAAAATCCTCCTGACTACCAGTTCTTTGAACCGTTTTTAGATTAGGCCGGGCAGGACTTTTATAGTACCTTTGCCGCTTAAATTTATAAAAAGATATGATGACTTTTGAAGCGTTGGGATTGGATGCAAAATTGGTAAAGGCTACCGATGAACTTGGATTCAAAACCCCGACACCCATACAGGAGAAAGCAATCCCTGTATTATTAAGTGGCACCAAGGACCTAGTAGGTCTGGCGCAAACAGGTACGGGCAAGACAGCGGCATTTGGCCTTCCGTTGTTGCAACTAGTTGACTCAACTCAAAAGCACCCGCAGGCATTGGTGGTTTGTCCTACCCGTGAGCTGTGTATGCAGATTGTAAACGAAGTGGAGCTCTTTAAAAAATTTATACCAGGTATGCATGTGCTGGCTGTTTATGGAGGTACTCCCATCGGTCAGCAAATACGTGAATTGAAAAGAGGAATTCAGATCGTAGTTGCTACGCCCGGACGATTGATTGACCTGATCGAAAGAAAAGCAATCAATCTCGAGCAGATTGAATACGTAGTTCTCGACGAAGCGGATGAGATGCTGAACATGGGATTCCAGGATGATATCGAATTCATTCTGCAGAATACCCCGAAGCGAAATGCCACCTGGCTATTCAGCGCTACTATGCCGGCTGAAATAAAGAGGGTTAGTAAAAAATACATGAACCAGCCGTTTGAAGTAACGGTTGGAAAGTTGAATACGGCGAACAAGAATATCGATCACCAGTTCTTTGTAACGAATGCACAGCATCGTTTCCAAACATTAAAACGACTGATCGATTTTAACCCGGGTATTTATGGAATCATCTTTACGCGGACAAAAATAGAAGCGCAGGAAATTGCGGAAAAATTAACGAGGGATGGTTATGATATCGATGCATTGCATGGCGATCTCACCCAGCAGCAGCGTGATAAAGTGATGGGAGAGTTTCGTGAAAAGACTTTACAGCTCTTAATAGCAACGGATGTTGCAGCGAGAGGCATTGATGTATCCGGCATTACGCATGTTATCAATTACGAATTGCCAGATGATCTTGAAGTATATACGCACAGAAGTGGACGTACAGGTCGTGCAGGCCTAACCGGAATCTGCATGAGTATTGTACACAGCAGAGAGGTAGGTAAAGTGAAGGCGATCGAACGCATGGTGCAATCACAGTTTCATAAAATGGAGATACCAGAGGGCAAGGATGTTTGCCGTAAGCAGTTCTTCTTCTTCATGGATAAATTACTCCAGTTGGACATTAGTCATGGTGATTATGAAACTTATGTGCCGATGTTACAAGAGAAGTTCGCCGATGTAACGAAAGAAGAAGTATTGAAAAGAGTAGCCGCATTGGAATTCGATCGCTTTTTGAAATATTATGAGAATGCAGAAGATCTGAATGTGCGTGAAAGAGATCGCAGGGAACCGAGGGAAAGAATCAATGGGGATGCAAGAGATCAGGGTCGTCGAAGGGATACTAGAGGAAGAGAGTTTAGTGGCAATGGTGATTTCCAGCGTTTATTTGTAAACCTGGGCACAAAAGACGGGTTTTACAAAGCGAGTTTTCTGCAATTCATATTAGATATGAGTGATCTTCGGAAAGAAGTGTTGGGAAGAATTGATATGAAGGAAATGAACAGTTGGATAGAAGTTGACAGAAGATCAGCCACCAAGATGATAGAAGCTATCGATGGTAAGAAATATAAGGGGAGGAGGATAAGGATGAATGATGCGAATAGTCGCTAATGTGCAAATTTGAAAATGTGCAGATTCGCAAATATGTCCCCGATTGGTTTGAAGGTGTAAGAAATAAAAATTTTAAAATAGCGGAGACCCAATTTGCATATTTGCATATTTGCACATCTTCACATTAATTTAAGATTTATGCAAGCAACAACATCAACAATGAGCATGAAAGAAGTAACACAGCAAGCATGGGGCAAGCGGCCCATGATTATTGCTGGCCCCTGCAGTGCGGAAACGGAAGAGCAGGTAATTGAAACCGCTACCCGTTTAGCCAAAACCGGAAAAGTAGATGTACTGAGAGCCGGCATCTGGAAACCACGTACCAGACCGGGTATGTTCGAAGGCATCGGCGCAAAAGGATTACCCTGGCTTCAGCAGGCAAAAAAATTGACCGGATTGCCCACTACTGTTGAGGTAGCCACCGGCAAACAAGTAGAAGATGCATTAACTTTTGATGTAGATATATTATGGATCGGTGCGCGCACAACAGTGAACCCATTCAGCGTACAGGAAGTGGCCGACGCTTTACGAGGAGCAGATGTCCCCGTACTAATTAAGAATCCAATCAATCCTGATCTTGAATTGTGGACAGGTGCCGTTGAACGCGTTGCAAAAGCAGGCGTTAAACAAATTGGATTGATACATCGTGGATTTTCTTCTTATGGCAATACAGAATACCGGAATGCTCCCATGTGGCATCTTGCCATTGAAATGAAACGCCGCAATCCGGATATGATGCTGATCAATGATCCTTCACATATCTGTGGTCGCCGTGATATATTAATGGATGTAGCGCAAAAAGCGATCGATCTTGATTTCGACGGATTGATGATCGAGAGTCATATCGATCCGGATAAAGCCTGGAGTGATGCCAAGCAACAGGTTACTCCCGAAAAATTAGGGGAGATGTTGAGTAGCATAATCTGGCGGAAAGAAGATATCAATTCGGAAGAATATCACGCTGCGTTGGAAAAACTGCGTCAACAGATCAATCACCTCGATGATGAACTGATGCAGATATTGAGTCAGCGTATGAAAATCGCTGAAAAAATCGGTGAGTACAAGAAGAACAATAATATTACGATTCTCCAAACCAATCGTTGGAACGAGATATTAGAAAGAGCTTTCCAACGAGGAGATAAGATCGGATTGAGCAAAGAGTTTATCACAAAGTATTTTGACGCGGTGCATATGGAGAGTATCAATCATCAGAACAAAATAATGAATTCATAGAGGTGTAAGTCTCGAAATCGTGAGTGGTGAGTGGTGAGTCGTGAGGGCAAATATCGTCTGACGGTCCTCCGTCTGACGATATTTGCGTTAGGGTCTTTCTGGCACTGTGGAAAATCAATTCATTTTTATCTATACTCATCATATCTGGATGAGAAATAACTATGACCAAGCTTTCTTATAAATTCTCCCATTCAACGGTTGACTATTACCTCGCAAATGGTATTTCACACCTGAAAGAAATCGTATCGCCAGAGAATACGATTCTGATAACGGATGAAAATATTTTCAGCGCCCATACCAAACGTTTCCGCAACTGGAATACGATTGTGCTAAAGCCCGGTGAAGAGTATAAGATCCAGCAAACAGTTGATTCGATTATAGATGAACTGATTGATAAAGGAGCCGACCGTAAAACAACATTGGTGGGTGTTGGAGGAGGGGTGATAACGGATATTACAGGATATGTGGCTTCCATCTATATGCGGGGTATCCGGTTTGGATTTGTACCGACTAGCCTGTTGGCAATGGTAGACGCTTCGATAGGGGGTAAGAATGGCATTGATGTAGATCTGTATAAGAATATGGTGGGAATCATCCGTCAGCCATCCTTTATCCTGCACGATATGGTTTTTCTGAATTCGCTTCCGCAAAGCGAATGGGAAAATGGGTTTGCCGAGATCATTAAACATGCCTGTATTAAAGATATAGCCATGTTCAATGAACTGGAATCAAAAACATTAAAACATTACCAGGGCAGAAAGAAATCAATTTGCGAATTGGTTCAGCGAAATGCCATGTTGAAATCCAAGGTGGTTCAAAAAGATGAATTTGAAACAGGAGAGCGTAAGTTGCTCAACTTTGGCCACACATTGGGACATGCGTTGGAAAATCAATATGAATTATCGCATGGACAAGCCATTTCTATTGGTATGACTTATGCATGTCAAATTTCAGAACAATTGAGTGGCTTCAAAGAAACTAAACGGGTAGTAGATGTATTGGAGAAATATCAACTTCCCACTTATGCCGTTTTTGATAAACAGAAAGCATTTGAAGTATTGCAGAAAGATAAAAAGAAGGTGCGAAATGAAATGAGTTATGTATTACTGCAAAAAATTGGTAAAGGTGTTGTGAAGACAATACCCATGACAAAATTGAAAACCATTATTGGAACTTTGTGATATCAATTTAACCACACCTGCCTGAATGAATTCATTCGGGCAGGTGTGGTTAACAAAATAACTATGATCGCAACGATACAACCATCTCAATTAACAGGTATAATCCAGGCTGCTGCCTCTAAAAGTTCCATGCAACGTGCCTGCGCGGCCGCATTGGTAGCCAGTGGGAAATCTATAATCAGAAATCCCGGCCATAGTAATGACGATAAAGCAGCATTGAGTATTATTGAAAACCTAGGGGCTTCTTTTAACGAGGAGGGTGGGGATTTGCATGTGTCCAGTTGGGGAGTAAAACCCATTTCCAATGAAATCAATTGCGGCGAATCTGGATTAAGCATAAGAATGTTTACTCCATTAGTTGCATTGAGCGATCAGGAAATCACTATCAATGGAACGGGTAGTCTTACTACACGGCCCATGGATTTTTTTGATGAGATTCTTCCACAACTCGGGGTGTCAGTTAAAAGTAATAATGGAAAATTACCGTTGAAGATAAAAGGACCACTCCAGCCCAGGAATATTGAAATTGATGGATCGCTGAGTTCTCAATTCCTCACCGGGTTATTGTTGGCATATGCTGCCAGTAATGCCAGTAATGTAAGCATCAAAGTAAAAAATCTCAAGAGTAAACCTTATATCGATCTTACACTCGATGTGATGAAACAATTCGGATTGAAAGCACCCGAAAACAAAAACCACGAAGAATATTATTTCGCTGCCTCAACTCCCAACTCCCGACTCCCGACTACCGACTACATCGTAGAGGGTGACTGGAGCGGCGGCGCTTTCTTATTAGTTGCCGGTGCCATTGCAGGTCCGCTTACCGTGAAAGGTCTTGATGTTTATTCTACTCAGGCAGACAAAGCGATATTGCAGGCACTAATTGATTCCGGAGTGGGCATCTCTATTGAAGCACAGCAAATTGAGCTTCGACCAAAGCCATTAAATGCTTTTCATTTTAATGCCACCGATTGTCCCGATTTATTTCCTCCATTGGTAGCATTGGCGGCTTATTGCAATGGTAAAACAGTAATTGAAGGGGTGAAACGTCTTGCTCATAAAGAAAGCGATCGTGGAATAACACTGCAGGAAGAATTTGGAAAGATGGGAATACAAATTGATTTGCAGGATGACCTCATGATAGTTCATGGTGGAACCGGGGTAAGAGGTGCAAAGGTTCATTCCCGGCACGATCATCGGATCGCAATGGCATGTGCCGTTGCAGCGTTAAAAGCAAACGGAGAAACCATTATTGAAGAAGCTGATGCGATAAACAAATCCTATCCCGATTTTTACGAGCATCTTAAATCAATGGGCGCTTCAGTATCTTTATCTTATCAACCTATCAACTCATAAACCTTGAATTCTTTCGGCAGACTATTCCGTGTTTCTATTTTCGGCGAATCGCATGGCGAGTGTGTAGGCATAACTATCGACGGATGTCCGGCGGGTTTATCACTTTCTGAAGAGGATTTGTTGCCGGATCTTGAAAGACGAAAAGGTGGTAAGCAAAAAGGTACTACTCCCCGACAAGAGGCCGACTATCCAATTTTTAAAAGTGGACTTTTCAACGGAAAAACAACCGGGTTTCCGATTACGATATTATTTGAAAACAAAAATACCCGCAGCGAAGATTACCAGAAACAACGAAGTATACCAAGACCCGGTCATGCTGATTGGGTAGCCCACCAGAAATTTGGCGGAAATGAAGATTATCGGGGTGGGGGACATTTCAGTGCGAGATTGACTACCGGAATTGTTGCAGCGGGGGCCATTGCTAAGAAATTAATGCCAGCGGTTACCATTACTGCAGCAGTAACTGAAATTGGTGGTGAGCGTGATCTCGAAAAGGGATTGCAAAGAGCTATTGACGCGAAAGATTCAGTGGGTGGCTTGCTCGAGTGTCGCGTAAATGGATTGAAAGTGGGACTTGGCGAACCTTATTTTGATTCTCTTGAATCGCAGTTGGCTCATATTGTGTTTGCAATACCTGCCGTAAAAGGAATTGAATTCGGTGCTGGATTTGCAGCCGCGAAAATGTTTGGTAGCCAGCATAATGATGCCATCGAGGATATGAGTGGTAAAACAAGAACCAATAATGCAGGTGGTATTGTTGGTGGTATTACCAATGGAAATGAATTGATTTTCCGCATCGCAATTAAACCTACTTCTTCAACTCCAAAAGAACAAAACAGCCTGAATTGGGATACGGGCAAAACGGAGGATTTCTCCATTAAAGGCCGTCATGATTTATGCGTGGCGCTGCGAGCCCCAGTAATATTAGAAGCCACAACCGCGTTAGTACTTATCGACTTTTTAATGCTTGAGCAGCAGATAAAGAGGGTTCAGCAATAAATCCATAACTTCAATAAAACTCAACGATTTTTTAATGCCAATTATCTATCATGTTACCACCGCTTCCGAATGGAAAGAAGCGAGACAAAATGGTTTTTATGAAACTCCTTCTTTAAAAGAGGAAGGCTTTATTCATTGCAGTCAGCCAGAACAAGTACCCGGTGTATTAGAAAGATATTTTTCGGGGAAAACGGGTCTGGTTAAATTGGTGATCGATACTGATAAACTTACCAGTCAATACATTTACGATTGGTCACCTTCAATTGCAGATACATTTCCCCACGTATACGGACCTATAAATGTTGACGCAGTTATTGAAGTAGTTGCGCTTTAAAAAGAACCAAAGAAAAGAACCGAAGTACCGAGAACCAAAGAAAAAATACAAAGAATCAACATTCAAAGAAATCTCAAGGAGCAAATTTCAAGGGTTCTCCAACATGGGGGAACTCTTGAAATTTGTTATTTCTGTATTTTTTCTTTAGTTCTTGGCATCTTGGTTCTTGGTTCTTTGATTTGCGATTTTATTTGTTGATTATTAACCTTCTGCATAGAGTTTTGAAAAGTAGAAAAAAATAGATTTGATCAGTCGCAAATCGTAGGAGTGATGCGGTATTTTGTATATCATTGCAACTGGGTTTTAGCGAAATTCATCTCCTTAATAATCAAGATAAAAAATTTCCGACTAAGACAAGTTCAACTATGGATCGTATCAATAAACCTAATTTCCCTTTACTATTTTTGATCGTATTTGTGCTGGTATATGCATGCCAGTCGGAGGCTCCCAATCCCAAAGAAAAAGACATCGTTATAAAGATTGAACAGATTGATGTTAGAAAAGCGAGGAATATTGAGCAGGCGATCCGATTTGCTCTTCAGAATAATGGACGGATTAATGATACAGTCCGTTTGCGCTTGGATACCCTGGTGAATACAATTTACCAAAAGAATGATTATCGTCCTATATGGAGCCATGAGGAAGCGTTGTTAAGTACAGCTGATTCATTGATCATTTTCGTGGAAAGCGCTAAAGAGTATGGATTATTCCCTTCCGATTACCATAACAAAACATTGCACAGCCTTCAACAAATCTTGCTACAAGATTCAGCGGCCAGGAAGAATGCAGCATTATGGGCACGTACCGATCTTATGCTTACGGATGCATTTCTTCTCGCAAGTAAACACCTCAAGCAAGGACGTTTACAATTCGATAGCGTAACCCTTCGTACAGATTCCGTACTTACCGACAGTTTTTATTTTAACGTATTAGCAGATTTGGCTTATACTAAAAATGTACGCGCTGTCCTCCATAAACTTGAACCTCGTCACGCTGGTTACGATTCCTTGAAAATAGGGTTGAAATTCTTTCTCGACTCTGTACAAAACTTCAAGCGGTTAACGCATGTTATTTATCCGAATAAGGATACCGCTGTACTTAATGCGCAATTAAAAAAGCGATTTTTTGAGGAGGATATACTCCCCTCATCAACGGAACCGGTAGATTCCGCCGCATGGAGGGTGGCATTCAGCACGTATCAAAAAGCAAAAGGCCTTAAGGTTACCGGAAAAATAAATGAGAATACAGTTAATAACCTGAATAATACCGACTGGGAGAAATTCAAACAAATCGCTCTAAACCTCGATCGTTTTAAGTTGTTACCCGATTCGATGCCTGAAAAATATATCTGGGTAAATATCCCTTCTTATTACATGAAGCTTATCGATAGTGATACAATGGTTTTTAGATCGAGGATTGTTGTAGGTAAACCGCTTACACGAACCCCTCTGCTGACCAGCCGTATCACTGATATGATTACTTACCCACAGTGGACAATCCCCACAAGTATAATTGTGAAGGAAGTTTTGCCCGGAGTGAAAAAGAATCCTGATTATTTCACCAAGCACGGTTATTCAATAATTGATGATAATGGGAATGAAGTGAATCCCGACAGTGTTAATTGGAAAAAATACACAAAAGGAATCCCTTATAAAGTAATACAGGGAAGCGGTGATGCTAATGCATTAGGGATCCTAAAATTCAATTTCAGCAATAAATACGCCGTTTACCTGCACGATACTAACCAGCGTTACCTCTTCCGCGAGGCAAACCGCTCCCTGAGTCATGGTTGCGTACGTGTTCAGGAATGGCAGAAATTGGCTAGTTATCTGATTGCTAATGATAGTCTTGCCCGAAAAACTCCGGGTAATTTTATTGGATCCGATTCGTTAAAAGCTTGGCTGGCCCGGAAAGAGAAGCATTATATGCCTGTACGGAGCCGTTTACCCTTGTTTATCCGCTATTTTTCCTGTGAGGGGATTAATGGAAAAGTGAAATTTTATGAGGATATTTACAAGGAGGACAAAACGCTTCGCGAGAGGTATTTTGCCGATAAATCCATCCAATAAAAGTTATCTATGAAAAAACCAGGAATTTTTCTGGCACTGCTGTTGGCTCTTGGTCCCATTGCGGTGCTTGCTCAAAAAGCCGCTATCTCCGGTAGGGTGGCCATCACCCAAATACCCCCACTTCAATATGGGATTGCTAGTTTTTACGACAATAAATTTGAAGGTAGAACAACATCAAACGGGGAAATATTTACGCAGAAAAAACTTACAGCAGCCAGCAACACCCTCCCATTGAATTGCTGGGTAAAAGTTACCAACCTCAGTAATAAACGGTCAGTGATTGTGCGGATTACAGACCGGATGCATCCTAAAAACAAACGACTTATCGATCTAAGCCGTTCAGCGGCCAGTAAACTCGCTTATATTGGTAAAGGCCTTACAAAGGTAAAAGTAGAGTATTTGGGTTCTGCCAAGCCTGGTACCGACGAGGCTAATAAAGTGAATAAATAATTTTACCATTCAGTTTGTACCTGTTATTTTTGTTTACAATCAACCAAACTAGCTCGTTTATGAAGAAAATTACAGGCCTACTAATGGTCATGGTAATTCTTACTACCATGGTAATGGGTCAGGATGATGATGCCATACAGAAACCAACATTCGCGGTCCATTTCTTTCTCAACGATTTTAAAAGCGCGGCAGCCATTAGGGCAAACTCATTGGGACAGGTATTAAAAAACCAGGAATTCGGTAAGATTAAAGAGATGTCTCCTGGACTGGCAATAAATTTTATTAAGGGACTCTCCCGTAATTATGATTTTACTACCACATTAGCCGGATCTTTTGTTGATTATCCTATGCCGAATAAAGCTGCTTTTGGCCGCGATTTTTTGCTGGTAGAAGGCGATCTATCAGTGCGTGGCAAACTCATCTCTAATAAGGCATTTATCAACCCTTATCTCCAGGCGGGAGTGGGTTTTTCAAAATACAAGAGTTATTATGGAGCCTTTGTTCCCCTTGGTGCCGGATTGCAAGTGAATATGTTTGGCGAAGCTTATTTATTGATAAATGCGCAATACCGCATTCCTATTACAGAAACAACTAATTACCATTTCTGGTATGGTATTGGACTGGCGGGAAATATAGGGAAGAAGAAAGAGTAGAAGCCTCGAGCTACGAGCTATACGAGAATAAAAACAAAATTCAAAGGGCACTTAAATTTAATAGCGATAAGCTTTTCAATTTAAGTGCCCTTTTATCTTTTCGTTTTGGTAACTGCTTTATTAGAGACCTGCTCGAAGCTCGTAGCTCACAGCTCGAAGCTTACTTCACCCACTTCATCTTCTTCATCCAAACCAGCACCAGGTCCATCCATTTAACATCGCTGGTTCGGTTATTCATTCCATAACCATGCCCGCCTTTCTCGTAGAGATATACTTCATGTGCTACTTTGTTTTTTTCTAATGCTTCCGCAAATACTAATGTGTTCTCTACCTTAACCGGATCATCCTTTGCATGCACTAAAAAAGCAGGAGGTGTATTGGAGCTTACCTGAAATTCGTTGCTGTATTCTGTAATTTTATCCGGGGAAGGATTTTTACCAATCAGTTGATCCCTCGATCCCATATGTCCAATACTATCGCGAAAACTGATAACGGGATATACAAGAATCATGAAATCAGGCCGAAGGTTTATTTTTTTATTATTGCTGATATATGATTTGCTGAAATGAGTGCCGGCAGTAGATGCCAGGTGGCCACCTGCAGAAAAACCCATTATACCGATACGGTCCTTCTTTACTTTCCATTTTTTTGCATTCATTCGAACTAATTGGATGGCACGTTGTGCATCCTGCAGGGGACCAATTTCCTTATCAACCATAGTAGCATTATTTGGTATCCGGTATTTTAATACAAAAGCAGCTATACCCATTTCATTGAATCGTTTCGCTACATCATATCCTTCATGACCGGCTGCTGCGATATAGTATCCACCACCCGGACAGATAATCACAGCTGCTCCGGTGGCTTTAACAGTTGTTGGAAGAAATATAGTTAGCGTAGGGTGGCTGATCTTATGAATGATCAGAACATCCTTTCTGGCCGTATCAATATATTCTTCATCAGGTCCAGGTTTGGAATTCGGAATACTGTCCGAATAGAGGTTGATCACCTGCTGGCCATAATTATTTGTAACATTGATCAAAAGGAAAAAGAGGATCGACCATTTATAGAGGCGGACGGAACTAGTCATATATAAGTTGATGATTGGGTTACTATAAAACTAACCAATCTTTTAATAAAAAAGCCCCCTGCTGTAGCGGGGGGCCTGTTACAATTTGGAAAATCAATTTAGATAACGAGCATTGCATCTCCATAACTGAAGAAGCGGTATTTATCTTTAATAGCTTTTTTATATGCTTCCATAGCCAGGTCATAACCGGCAAACGCGCAGAGCATGATCAATAAACTTGTTTTAGGTAGGTGAAGGTTAGTGATCAGCGAATCGGCAATATTAAAATTATAAGGAGGATGAATAAAGGTATTGGTCCAGCCTTCCGATGGTTTCAATAATTTCTCCGCTGTATAGGACGTTTCGATGGCCCTCATAGTGGTAGTTCCTACCGAACAAATGCGGTGCCCGCCTTTAATTGCCTTATTAACAATTGCACAAGCGGTTTCGTCGATACGATAATATTCCGCGTCCATTTTATGCTTACTAAGATCTTCCACTTCAATTGGCCGGAAAGTGCCTAAACCAGTATGCAGTGTTACTTCCGCGAAACGAATTCCTTTTATTTCCAGTCTTTTTATCAACTCAATGCTAAAATGGAGACCGGCAGTAGGGGCGGCAACAGCACCTTCATGTTTGGCATATACTGTTTGGTAGCGCTCTTTATCCTCAGCTTCCGGTTTGCGTTTAATGTATTTGGGAAGTGGTGTTTCGCCTAATATTTCCAGCATCTGGCGGAACTCGTCATCGGTCCCGTCCCACAAAAAACGAATGGTGCGTCCGCGACTGGTGGTATTGTCAATAACTTCAGCTACCAATTCATCGGTTTCGCCGAAATAAAGTTTATTACCTACCCGAATCTTACGGGCAGGATCTACAATCACATCCCAAAGCCGGTTAGGTTTATTTAATTCACGTAACAGGAAAACTTCAATTTTGGCACCTGTTTTTTCTTTCCGGCCATACATACGGGCCGGGAATACCTTGGTATTATTTACTACAAATACATCCTTATCATCAAAATAATCCAGTACGTCGCGGAAATGCTTATTATCGAGCTGACCGGTATGGCGATTGACAATCATCATCCGGGAATCTTCGCGTTTTTTTGTTGGGTTCTGGGCAATAAGATTGAGGGGTAAATCGAAACGGAACTGAGATAACTTCATGTAGCTTAAATTTTAGTAGGGCCACATGATATCCAAACAGTG
The DNA here is from genome assembly GCA_965279015.1 of Chitinophagaceae bacterium. Taxonomy (GTDB): domain Bacteria; phylum Bacteroidota; class Bacteroidia; order Chitinophagales; family Chitinophagaceae; genus Endoryza. The sequence goes on along the minus strand of OZ257130.1, from coordinate 3,853,790 downwards.
CGGGACGTGGGTACATCGGATTGAGGTTTCCGATACAAACCAGGTCTTACGGCACCAGGTTTGACATCATGTAAAGCATTTTTTCAAGTCGGCAAAGGTAAGGCACAAAACCTGTAAATAAAAATTTAAAATGGCACTGTCAATTACTGCCCCGATTGTGTGAATAACTCGCTTTCTGTACCCTAGTCAGATTGCAGATCGGGATCAATCCACTCATTTGCACTACCCTTAGTCATTTTATGAATCCCTCAACCGGGGGATGTAAAAAAACTATCTCACTGAATTGGTAAAGTAGTCGTTTTCGTGATTAACCATTTTGTCCGGGAATGGATCTTATTAATTGGCGGGTATATTCTGTTAATGGATGATGATACACTTGTTCGGCTTCACCAATTTCCTCAATGCGGCCCTTGTTCATCACCATGATCCGGTCGCTGATATAACGAACGATAGAAAGGTCATGTGAAATAAAGATGATGGTGAAACCGAATTCCTTTTTAAGATCATTAAGTAGGTTGAGAACCTGCGCCTGAACGCTAACATCCAGGGCTGATACCGATTCATCACAAACTATAAATGAAGGCCCTAACGCAAGCGCCCTGGCAATAACAATTCGTTGCCGTTGGCCACCGCTGAATTCGTGAGGGTAACGGTTGAGATGCTCCGCTTTCATATTAACTTTCTCAAGTAATTCTACCACTTTATCTCTTCGCCGTCTTGCATCTTTGATTACATGATGAACTTTTAATGGTTCTGCCAGCGCATCGCCGATACGGAGCCGGGGATTCAGAGAAGAGTAGGGGTCCTGGAAAATGATCTGTATTTCTTTTCGCAATGGTTTGAGTGAGCTAATACTTTTTGATGTGAGATCGGTTCCTTTATAGAATATCTTTCCTGAACTGGGCTCAATTAATCGTAACAAAGCTCTTCCGAGGGTGGTTTTACCGCAACCCGATTCACCAACAAGACCAAGTGTTTCTCCTTCATATACATTGAAACTAACCTTGTCCACAGCTTTTGTAAAGTCAATTGGTTTACCAAGTATATTTTTCTTTGTGGGAAACCAGATAGAAAGTTGATCTGTACTCAACAGAATATTTTGCGATTGTTGAATTGGCCGGGTTACTGTTTGAACTATTGGTTGCCTTTTTGTGAAATTTCCATTAGCGGTTTGATCATCTTCCTTGATAAAATCACTTACAACCGGCAATCGTTCCCCTTTTTGATGCAGTACCGGACGGCAGGCCAGCAAACCTTTTGTGTAAGGATGTTCAGGTTGCGTAAATATTTTCTTAGCGCTCCCCTGTTCTACAATGGTTCCTTTATACATTACCACCGCCCGATCGGCAATATCGGCAACTACCCCAAGATCATGCGTAATAAAAATCACCCCCATTTGCGTGGTTTGCTGTAATTCTTTTAATAACTGCAGAATGGTTTTCTGTACGGTCACATCAAGCGCCGTAGTGGGTTCATCGCAAATCAAAAGCGAAGGATTGCAACTCATAGCCATCGCAATCATCACACGTTGCTTTTGCCCTCCGCTTAATTGATGCGGATAGCGATTAAATAATTGGGCGGGATTGGGAAGTTTTACTTTTTCAAAAAGCGCTATCGTTTTGCTTTTTGCTTCGTTTGCCGAAAGTTGTTGATGCAATTGAATTGTTTCCATCACCTGGTTGCCGCAGCTGAAAACCGGGTTCAGGGAAGTCATCGGCTCCTGGAAGATCATAGCAACCTGGTTGCCCCGGATAACTCGAAGGCTTTTTTCTTTTTCAAGAAGTAAGTTGGTAGAAGTTTGTCCGTCTGCTGAAAAAAGTATTTCGCCTTTCGGATATCGCACAGTTTTCGGTAATAATCGTAGAACAGATAAGGCCGTTACAGATTTACCCGAACCCGATTCGCCAACAATGGCTACAATTTCTCCTCTGTTTACTTCGAATGAAATATCACTAACTGCAGAAGTTCTTTCAAGCTCTGTTTCAAAATCTATCTGAAGGTTTTTTATGTGAAGAAGCGGAAGTATGTTAATGGTTTTTAGTTTATAATTTATGGTTTATGGTTTATCGTTTATCGTAGTCGAACTTCGAAAAGTCTTGATTAATTAAACTATCTATTTAGTCGGGAAAGTTAAACCTGAAGAACGATAAACCAAAAACGATAAACGTTAAAATCGTAGATGCCTTACTGTCATTCCATCATTAATCAATTGTTTCAACGAGTCAATACCGATCCGGATATGGCGTTCTACATAGTTGCCGGTTACTTTTTTATCACTCTCTTCCGTTTTTACACCTTCTGGTATCATGGGTTGATCACTGACAAGTAATAAGGCACCTGTAGGAATTTTGTTATAGAAACCTACTGAAAAGATAGTAGCAGTTTCCATATCAATGGCATAAGCCCTTACTTTTTGTAAATAGTCTTTGAACACTTCATCGTGTTCCCAAACCCTTCGGTTGGTGGTATAAACGGTACCGGTCCAGTAATCTACTCCGTGATCGCGGATTGTAGTAGAAACTGCTTTTTGAAGAGCAAATGCCGGTAAAGCAGGTACTTCTACCGGAAAATAATCGTTAGAAGTTCCTTCTCCACGGATAGCCGCGATGGGCAGTATGAGATCGCCAATATTGTTTCTTTTCTTCAATCCGCCGCATTTACCAAGAAACAATACTGCCTTTGGTTCTATGGCGGTCAATAGGTCCATAACAGTCGCGGCCGTGGGACTACCCATACCGAAGTTGATAATGGTTATATCACCGGAAGTGGCGCATTGCATGGGCCTGTCGAGCCCAACAATAGGCACGCCATGCCATTCAGCAAACAGCTTTACATAATTGCTGAAATTGGTAAGAAGGATATACTTACCGAAGTTCTGGAGTTGTTCGCCAGTATAGCGGGGTAGCCAGTTTTCTACTATTTCTTCTTTCGACTTCATATAAGTATGTATTTATAAACCCATAAATTTAGTTATTTCGTACCAATGATTCAGATTGACTATCCCGGGCAGGATTTCAGAACCCGAAAAGAAGCGGAGAGCGATTTCATTTTTGATGAATTGCGCAAACGTTGGGTGAAGCTCACTCCGGAAGAATGGGTGCGCCAAAACTTTCTTCGTTATCTTATTCAGGTTAAGAATTACCCCCAATCGCTGATAGCGGTTGAGCGGGAAATTGCTTTGGGAGAATTGAAAAAGCGCTTTGATATCCTGGTATTCGACCATGGTCACAAACCCTGGATGATGATAGAATGCAAAGCGATGTCAGTTGCATTAAGTGAGGATGTGTTGGCCCAGGTATTGCGCTATTCAATCAGTGTGCCGGCTCCCTACCTGGTTATAACAAATGGAGCGTATACAACGGGATGGCAAAAAGTTGAACGAGCGTTAAAATTGCTTGACGAATTACCGGATTGGGAAACACGTTAAATTATTTGTTTCTAAGAATTTTTCGTTGCTGGGTTTCTGTTCGAACGGGTACAAAACCAGCTTTTATATAAACGGGCAATGCATTAGGATGATCAAGCGTACAGGTGTTTAATTGAATCCATTTTGGCTGATACCTCCAAGCCTGTTGGATTACCCATTGCAGAAAATAATTACCCAATCCTTTACCTACATAATCGGGGAATAAACCAAAATAGAGGATCTCGGTAAATTCATTTTCTTTTACGAATTCTGCGAAACCAGCCGGAACATCCTTAACATGCATTAAAAAAATATCCGTGTTGTCTGCATTTATTTTTTGATACAGTTCTTCATCGGCGATTACCATTCGGTCGAGCCAATTAAATTTTTCACCAACACGGTAATAGTAAGTCCGGTAGGTTTCAACAGAAATGGGTTTGGGTATTAATGTAAATGTTGACGCTGGCAGCCATTCCGGTTTCTCTAATGGTCTTTGATGCATTTCGAGAAATGTAACTGTAGCAGTGGTCAATTCAATATTTAAATTGCCGATTAATGATTGCATGGTTGTTGAATTGTCCGAGATCAATAATTTTAGCAAAGATATTAGTGTATAGCAATTTATACGAGTATTGACTACTTTAACACGAATTTTGACTAAATCTGTACCACTATCTGCCGAAGGCTTTGGTATATGTATTAAGCTTGTAGTTTGTTAAGAATAAAGAAACAAATACTTATTGCGATGTCATTCCGGTTTCATTTTTTTGCAATCACAGAATTTAATCTGTAATCGAACCCATTCGGTAGTCAAAACTTAAAGTATGTTAAAAAAAATTGCTCCATTAGCCCTATTACTATTGGTATTATTTTCTTGTGAAAAAGAATGTCCGCTGCCTCCTTGTGCCGATGCAGATCTTGAAAAAGGGTTACTGGCTTATTACCCGTTTAATGGGAACGCGAATGATGTGACTGGTAACGGTAATGATGGAGTATTGAAGAATGGTGCTTCCTTTGGCGCCGATTACATTGGCCGTGCCAATAAAGCAGCGACATTTGATGGGGTAGATGACTATATAATTGTAACAGATAATGGGAAATTGAATGCGGATGAAATGACTATTTCTTTCATGGTGATGGTAAGAAACGCGAACAGGCGCCATACAATTATCAACAGATCAAATTTTGAAAACGCGTCTGCGGTGTCATGGGGAATTGGGCAGAGCCTCGATCCAACCAATAAATGGGAGTTTGGGGTTCCAAAATCAAATGAAGATTGCACGAAACCACATGAGTTCGATCCTTCAATAAGTATTTCTGGACCAGAAACTCTCCAGACAGGCCGGTGGTACCAGGTGATTTGTACTTTTGGAAATGGCAAACAAAGTATTTACGTGGATGGGAAATTGAAAGCATCAACTACCCGTGATTTCGAAACTTTAAAAAAATGTATGGCCTCTCAGCTTATTATCGGAGGATGGTGGAAGAATGATATTATTTCCATCGATGGAAATATCGATGAAGTGAGACTTTATAATAGGGTAATTTCTGATTGTGAAATTGCCGAACTTTCGGAGATTTTTGTAGAAAAAATTTGATTAAATCCGGAATACCGATTTTTTATTTGCACTAAATACTTCTGGTTTCTAAAAATAGCCGTAACAAAGTTGCGGCTATTTTTTGCCAATTAATTGACTTGAGGAGTTCATCAATATTAAAGCGAAAACTCCTTAATACTTCTGCCTATACGTCACCAAATGGGCGGAAGTATCTGTGAATATATTCTTATGTATTATGATCTGAATGCGGGGGTTTTGGAGGGCGGGGCCGACTTTTTATATTAGCAGGAATACAATAGTTTTGCAACCAATTAATATTATATATGGCAGAAACTTTAGGTATGTTGTGCGATAAGCTGACAATCGTTAAACTTAAAGAATACCATACCGACGATAAGGACCGTTTAGCTAGCCTGAACAAGCAGGCGCTTCAGTTGCAACAGGAAATTAATGAGTATATCGCTCAGGCAATCAATGGGGACATTCCAATAGACAGGCTTACTTTTGCGTCCAATAAAGTATTTAAAAAAGAAGGGAATACTGTTGGAGAAGTTACTGGAAAATTGGGCGAAGTTTTTTACCAACTGGCCGATGTAAATTGCCGTTTGTGGCACGAACAGGAGAAAGTGTATGAATTTGAGAAAGTGGCGGTTTCAGAAAAGGATAAAGTGGTTAAACAACTGGCGCTACTAAATCTGGAACGGAATAAATGTATTGATTCAATTAATGAGCAATTTGCGGAAACAATAAAGAACCTTTCGGGAAATAAATAATTGTAAAAAATCTAGTATGCATATTCGCACCAGAACGACCTGCCGGGTTTGCGGGTCTTCTTCCTTAACAAAAGTGATTGACCTTGGTCCGCAATATTTGCAGGGTTCCTTTATCAAACCAGGTAAGGAAATGCCTTCTACCAGGAAAATTTCTTGTACGCTGGTTCGGTGTAATCCCGAAAAAGACGAAAATGCCTGCGGCTTATTGCAAATGGAACATTCGGTGCCTCCTGAAATTCTATACGCGTCATATTGGTACAGATCCGGTACCAACAATACCATGCGTAATCACCTTAAGTCAATCACCGAGGCGGTAACGCCTTTGTTTACTAAGAAGGATGCAGTGGTACTGGACATTGGTTGCAATGATGGAACTTTATTGGGGTATTACCCCTCGTCGTATAAAAAGTTTGGTTGTGATCCCAGCGATATCGCCCAGGAAGTTAAGCACGCAACCGTTGTACAGGATATTTTTCCCTCAGAAGAACTGAATAAAGCGCTGGCAGGAAAGAAAGTCGACATCGTTACTTCCATCGCTATGTTTTACGACCTGGAAAGCCCGGTTGATTTTGTAAAGAAAGTAAAAGAGGTTTTATCACCAGAAGGAGTGTGGGTGGTTGAAATGAGTTATATGCCCAGTATGCTCGAGCTGGATTCCTACGATACCATTTGCCATGAACATTTGGAATATTATAGTCTCGCTGTGCTTGAGAAGATCAGCGCATTGGCTGGGATGAAGATATTTAAAATTGAATTCAACGACATCAACGGAGGAAGTATCCGTTGTTATGTAACACATGTTGAGAACAGCAGTTACGATTCGCCCGCCAATCATCACCTGATAAGTGAGGTAAGACAAAAGGAATTTGATATGGAACTCGATACGGATAAACCTTACGAGGCATTTACACAGCGAATTGGTAAGTTAAAAAGTGAATTGTATGGTTTGTTGATGACGTATAAGAAAGAAGGGAAAAAGATACATATCTATGGCGCATCAACCAAAGGGAACACAATTTTGCAATGGTGTGGAATTGATAATACATTGATTGAATTTGCAGCGGAAAGAAACCCCGATAAATTCGGCGCAAGAACACTTGGTACCGAAATTCCGATCATCAGTGAAGAAGAGAGCCGGGCTATGAATCCTGATTATTACCTCGTGTTGCCCTGGCATTTTAAAGAAGAATTTCTTGAAAGAGAAAAGGAAACCTTGAAAAAAGGGATTGGTCTTATTTTCCCGCTACCCAAAATTGAGATTTATAAGAAATGAACCTGAAGCGATTTCTACTCAAACTAAAAGCTTTCTCCTATATTGTAAAGGGTAATGCGAATCCAAGTTTCTCACAGGCTGGAGAAGACCTGATTGTTCATTTCCTTTTTAACAGTCTCGGGATAAAAAAGCCAACTTATCTTGATATCGGTACCAATCACCCGATAGTAGGTAATAATTCTTATTTCTTCTATCTGAAAGGTTCATTTGGCGTATGTGTAGAACCAGATCCATATCTATGCCGCAAAATAAAATCCGAAAGGCCCGCTAGTATATTGATTGAAGCAGGGATTGCTTTTGATGATGAGAAATTGGAAGCGGATCTATATATTTTCCCGGAACGGTATACAGGGTGGAATACGTTTTCACCGGAAGAAGCACAATTAAGGGTAAGAGAATCGGGAATAAATATTCTGGAAACCAGGAAAGTGCCGCTGATTTCGGTAAACAAAGTGATTGAAATGCATTTTACAGGTTCACCCGATTTTTTATCAATCGATGTGGAAGGTCTTGATTTGGCTATCCTCCGGTCCCTTGATTTTGAAAAACACGGGCCCAAGGTGATTTGTGCGGAAACGATCAGTTTCAGTTTAAACAGGAAGGAAGAGAAGTTAAATAATATTATTGAATTTCTCATTAGTAAGAATTATATAGTGTATGCTGATACGCATATCAATACCATTTTTTATAAAAAAGAACTTTTAGCTTGAGTGCTCAGAAAGCAATAATATTTGGAATAAATGGGCAAGATGGGTTTTACCTGTCAGAATTATTGCAGAAACAATCCATTGAAGTGATCGGGGTGTCGCGAAGTAAGGGGAAATGGATACAAGGAGATATTAGTGATCGTGGTTTTGTTAGTGAATTGATCCGGCAAACGAAGCCGGCTTTTATTTTTCATCTTGCCGCCCAATCAACCACCCGTTATGAACATTGGCTCGAAAATCATCGTGCTATTTCCGACGGTACCTTATTTATACTCGATGCGGTAAAAGAATTTTCTCCCAAAACAAAAGTCTTTATATCCGGTAGTGGCTTGCAATTTATTAATAAGGGACAGCCTATCCACGAAACGGACCCATTTGAAGCAAGGGATCCTTATTCTGTAAGCCGCATCCATACGGTGTATGCGGCCCGTTATTATCGGCGTCTCGGATTGAAAGTTTATATTGGTTATTTCTTTAATCATGATAGTCCCCTGAGAAGCGAAAGACATATGAGCCAGAAAATCGCGACCGCCGCGAAACATATTGCGAGGGGTGGGGAAGATAGATTGCCAATTGGTGATCTAACCACTCGTAAGGAATGGGGATTCGCGGGGGATATTGTAAATGCGATATGGGTATTGGTTCAACAAGATAGGATTTTTGAAGCGGTGATTGGTACAGGTAAAAGTTATTCAATCCGCGATTGGCTGGATGCGTGCTTTGCATTAATTGATAAAGATTGGAATCAATATGTAATTCCGGTGGAAGGATTTAACGCTGAATATGATCAATTGGTAAGTCAACCAGATACAATATTCTCCCTGGGCTGGAAGCCAGCTGTTTCATTTAACCAACTTGCAAAAATGATGGTGTTTTAAAATGTCAGCCAAACAGTTTTTAATTATTCATTTATTTTCAAACGGAGATTGTTTGTATGCGACAACCTTTGCCCGTCAACTAAAACAGGATTTTCCGGGTTGTTTTATCACGTGGATTATTTCTGAAGGCTGTCAAGCAATTCTTAGGGGTAACCCATTTATTGATAAAGTGGAAACTGTACAAGTCAAGGATAAAGCCGAAACAGATAAAATAATTGAACAACTAGTGGACGAAGCCAATCGGCAAATTAAAAAGGGAGCGTTGGACGAATATTTTGTGACTCAGATTACCGGTGATAACTATGCCCGTTACGATGGGTCTGTGCGTTCTTCTATGTACCGGAATTTTCCCTATAAAATTACTGTTGATACTACTCCGGTATTGGCGCTATCCTCGGAGGAAATTAATACGGCAGAATCTTTTTATACCCGACATGAATTGATTAAGTACAAAAACAAGATACTATTCGAATGTGCACCGCTAAGTGGACAGACTATTTTCTCAGATGCATTCATTCTTGAAGTAGCGGAGAAAATAAGTGCTGATGGACAAACCTGTGTAATACTTTCTTCTGCACGGAAAATAGGTTCCTCTTCTTCCCATGTATTTGATGGAAGTGTGCTAACCATTCGCGAAACGGCTGCGCTTTCCGCGCACTGTACATTATTAGTAGGTGCTTCAAGTGGAATAACCTGGGCATGTACAGCTTTTCCTGAAAACAATCTTCACATGGTTCAATTACTGGACGCGGATGCCTATATTTTCAATCCCCCTTCAATCGATTTTATCAAAAGAGGGAAAGGCACGAACCTGCTTCTTGAATTATATCGATTTGATGAGAAGCTCTTGATTCAATGTCTCTCTACTATTTTTGTTGAAGGATTTGGATCGGCACGCAATAAATTCAATCAACCACCGCCTCTTCATTTCCGGATATTCCGGGGAATTGTTCATCATTTTTTGCTTAATGGTAAATTTAAACTTGCCTGGCGTTTTGCAATGCTCAATATCCGTGTGCACCATGCGCACCCGCGGATGCTCTGGATGCTGGCCAAAGGGTTTTTCCTTTTCCCCCTACAAGTATTAGTAGATAAGCATAAGTGACAAAAACGTAGCTTCCGGTATAAAATTTTTAAATAATTTCAAGAACGGATAAGCAAATAACCAAAAAAGGGTTTATTAAACAATGCCAACTCCTTTAATTTCGATTTGCATACCTGCATATAAACGCGTTAACTATTTGAAGCGACTGCTGGAATCCATAAGAATTCAGACTTTTACCGATTTTGAAGTGATTGTAACGGACGATAGCCCCGATGATAGTGTCCAACAGCTTTGCATGCAGTATTCGGATCAACTTCCCTTGAACTATTCAAAAAACCAATACACCTTAGGTACTCCCGAAAACTGGAATGAAGGAATTCGAAAAGCAACAGGAGAGTGGATAAAAATTATGCACGATGACGATTGGCTGAGCAGTGCAGATAGCCTGGGCCAGTTTTACCACATGGCTGTAAAAACGCCAGACACTGACTTTATTTTTTCAGGATACTCGATTTTTGAACATGATCAGTTTAAATCTAATAGTATAATAAATTCGTTTCAAGAAAGATTATTACGCAAAGATCCGCGAAATCTTTTTTATAAAAATGTGATCGGACCACCCAGTGTCATCCTTCATCGAAATCATCAACATTTACTGTACGATAATCAAATGAAATGGCTTGTTGATATCGATTTTTATATGCGCTATCTCAACGAATTTCCCAATTTCCAGTTTACAAGGGAAAAATTGGTAAATATTGGTTTTAATGAGGGTCAGGTAACAAAGCAGGTTTGGCATGATAAAAAAATCGTGATACCGGAAACATTATTACTGTTGCAGAAAATCGGAGGGGATATTTTTAAGCGGATATGGAATTATGATTTTATGTGGCGACTCGTTCGGAATTACGAAATTGGTAGCGATGAAGAAATGCGGAATTTGACTCCCCGGGCTGTTACAACACCTCTTGATTCAGTCTTTCCGCACATTTTGAAGAGTCAAAAACGAATTCCAGGGAGTGTATTGAAGGTGGGCCTGTTTTCAAAGTTTTTTATGTTTATAAGCTATATAGGTTTTTGCTTCACACAGCGTGTAAAATAAATCAGAAAATAAAAAATACTATATATTTTGTTTGTTTCAGATAATTAAATTATTGACCTTGACGGTACTGTCTGTTATTATTATTAATTACAGAACTCCAAAATTGGTAATTGACTAAACTCATATTATAAAACCTTATGAGACTTATTTATCTGCTTTTTTTAATTTCCTTATTTCTCATTTCGAAAGAATTATTGGGGCAGGAATATAGTTATACCCGCTACGATATTAAGGAAGGACTGGCCGGATCTGTAGTATACTGTATGACACAGGATAAAGATGGATTTCTTTGGTTTGGAACAGAAACGGGCCTGAGCCGTTTTGATGGTACCCGGTTTACCAATTTTACATCACTGGATGGTTTGCCGGATAACGAGATATTGAATGTTTTTGGAGATTCTAAAGGGAGAGTTTGGATTGCCCCCTTTCGGGCAGCAATATGTTATTATTACAAGGGCCGCATTCATACGCAGGAAAACGATTCGATGCTTAAAAATATCAAGCTTAGTAGTTTTGTTTTAAATATATGCGAAGATTCAGAGGGGAATGTATTGCTGCTTGAGAAGGTTGGGTTGCATCTAATACAAAAAGATGACATTACTAAAACGATACGTTCAATCAATGGTCGTAACGACCCCTCAGATTTTATTCAAATTGGACCACGTGAAGGTGGTGGATTTTGGGTGAGAGAAAAATTAAAAATGTATGAATGGGTAAACGGAGTATTTAAATTATATAATTTATCATTCATTGGCGGTCAACATCCAAAATACATTACTATTTCTAAAAAGATGGTAATTAGGAAAGAGGACCCCACAATTTGGGCTCCTATTACGGTTCTATATGACTTCAAATCTGGAATAAAATACAAAGAAGCTTTTTTTCACTCGCTTAATCGTTATGTTATACTTAATGATAGTCTGGTTGCGAACTGTACCCGAGTGGGCGCCTATATAATCAATAAAAACCAACTTGGTAGTTCCAAATTATATCTAAAAAATATCAGTGTTAATTTTGTGATGTATGATAGGGAAATGAATTTATGGCTTTGTACGGAAGGAAATGGTGTTTATAAACTCAATTCTGAAGGTATTAAAAACATAACCTTAAAATTAAAAGAAACCTCCACCAGCAATGTGGGGATCTTTTCAATCGTACAACATAAGCGGTCAATTCTTCTTGGCTCTGCACATGAGACGTTATATATTTTGGATTTTTCAGGAAGCGAGTTGAACGTAACCCATTTTAGGTCTCCTATAGCACAAGGGTTATCAACAATAGTTGACATCAATACAAAGATACCAGGATTCATATTATTTGGAACCGGGGAAAGAATTTTTCGAATTACGTCTGATTATAAATTTACCAACAAGTTTTTTTATTCGTCAGTAAAAAAAATTCACCTTAAAGAGGAAGGGAAATTGTTGGTGGCCACAAGTATGAATGTGCTTGTTGTGGACCCTATTGATTTCAAGGTGTTGGACACAATCTGGAAAGAAAGAGCGACTTGTGTGTATGCACAAAAAGATACTATCTACATTGGTACATTAAATGGAGTTTACAAGATGCTTCCAAATCGGGTTATTGAATATATGGGAGACAATTTACCATTGCTAAAAAACCGTATTACCTCCATCAGCGAAGCAAGTGATGGTACTTTATGGATGTCCACCTATGGGAACGGTGTAATCGCTTATAAGAACAAGCAAGTGACGGTACATTTAACAATTGACTCGGGCTTAACCAGCAATATATGTAAAACACTTTTTTTAAAAGATAATCATCTTTGGATCGGTACAGACAAGGGAGTTAATAAAGTATTAATTAATGATACCTCTTACCCCATTATAAAATATACTACAGCGGATGGTCTTGCTTCCGACAATATCAATGTGATTTACCAGAACGATTCTATGGTTTTTGTTGGATCCGCTGCTGGACTCACTTTTTTCAATGAAAAATATATTGCTTCACAATCTTTATGCGAGTTGCGAATGACGAATTTGCGGGTCAGTAACCAAGAGCTTAGTTCCGATAGTACAGGCTTTGTTTTACCTCATAGTGAAAATAATATCCGCTTTGATTATGTAGGCATTTCCTACCGTTCAGTAGGGGATATCGTTTACCGTTATCGTTTACTGGGACTCGATACGGCTTGGCAAAATACCCGCGAAACATTTTTAAGTTATCCCACGCTGCCCTCCGGTGAGTATGAATTACAAATTCAGGCAACTAATAAATTTAATGTGAAAAGCCAGGTTTTGACTGTTAAGTTTGCCATCAGCGAATTGCTTTGGGAAAAAACCTGGTTTCGGATACTACTATCAATAATCACGCTGGCATTGATTGGAGTAATGCTGCGTTATCTGAATTCCCGTGTCAGAATGAGGGAGGTAGAAAAGACAAGGATTAGTAGCCGGATATCAGAACTGGAACAGCTGGCGCTGAAGTCGCAGATGAATCCACATTTTATTTTCAATAGTCTTAATTCCATCCAACAATATGTGATGGATAAGGATATTGCCGGAGCCAATCGCTTTATATCAGGATTCTCTAAGTTGATCCGGCAAACACTTGATTTTTCTTCAAGACCATTGGTACAATTGACAGATGAGATTGGATATTTAAGAACCTATCTCGAGCTGGAAAAAAACCGCCTCGAAGATAAATTTACATTTGAAGTATCGATAGGTGAAGAGTTGAAAGATATGGATTACCTGGTTCCTCCTATGATCTTGCAACCTTACCTGGAAAACAGCTTGCGGCATGGCATCCGTTTCCGGAAAGACAATGAGGGTCGAATTATTGTTCGGGTAAATAAAATAGAGAATCGCCTGGTATGTGTAATTGAAGATAATGGGGTTGGCCGCAAACTGGCTGCGCAATACAAAAGCATCAATCCAATCGAGTACCAATCAAAAGGGATGAGGCTCACTGCTGATCGTCTCGATCTCATCAATCGGAACATAAAGAATAAAATTGAAGTACGGATCGACGATATTGAACTCGAAAACGGAGCGCCTGCCGGTACCCGAGTTACAGTTAGTTTCCCGGAGGAATATGTTTAATTATTTTTATATAAGCTAAATATTTTTCTGCTCTCAAAAAGCCTGATTTCAGAATACATAAATTGCCCCTCACTCTAAATAATTATTATGAAGTATTTTCTTATCGTTTTTTTTCCTGTTCTTTTAATTAATTCGTTACAAGCGCAGAAACAAAGAGCTCGTGAATGGGGTATTCCCTTTGAAGGGAAAACAGGAAAGTTTAATGCCATCACAGACGTGCCTGGAGTGGAGGTTGGATATACAACGATTATTAAGGGAGAAGGGGTCAATAAAATTGGCATGGGACCAGTAAGAACCGGGGTTACCGCAATTCTTCCTACGGGCAAAACTCATCGGCCCGTCTTTGCAAATTGGTATAGCCTGAATGGGAATGGAGAAATGACGGGCACTACATGGATCACAGCCTCTGGGTTTTTAGAAACCCCGATACTTATTACAAATACAAACAGCGTTGGTGTTTCGAGAGATGCCATGCTGAAATGGTTTGTAGAAAAGAATTGGTTTAAAAATGATTCATATAAAGATTTCTGGTACACTTATCCTATTGTAGCGGAAACATATGATGGTTTTCTGAACGATATATATGGCTTTCATGTTACTGAAGAGAATGTATATGCAGCATTGAATAGTGCCCAAACTGGCCCGATCGCGGAAGGTAATGTAGGCGGAGGTACCGGAATGATGTGTCTTGGCTTTAAAGGAGGTACGGGTACTGCATCCCGCATTGTTAAAATAAAAGATTCAATTTATACGGTAGGAGTATTGGTGCAATCCAATTTTGGCGGAAAGAATAATTTCAATATCGCGGGAGTACCCGTTGGTAAAGAATTAAGAGATACGCTGAATTACGAGTTCAAAGCTTCCCCTGCAAGTTATAAAGAAGGGCAGGGGTCCATTATTGTTATTGTGGCAACCGATGCGCCCTTGCTTCCGCACCAGTTAAAAAGAATTGCTGAACGGGTGACGATTGGAGTGGGTAAAACTGGTGGATTGGGTGAGAATTCTTCAGGGGATATATTCCTGGCTTTTTCTACCGCTAACCCAAATGCTTGGATCCGGGAATCTGTTCCAACCCTTCAAATGCTCGCTAACGAATTATTGAACCCTTTTTTTGAAGCAACTGTACAGGCCACTGAAGAAGCCATCCTTAACGCAATGGTGGCAGCTGAAACAATGGTGGGTATCAATGGCAATAAAGCTTATGCACTTCCAAAAGAATTGGTATTAAAGTCGCTTAAGAAATACAATCGGATAAAATAGCGTGTGGGGTTAAATATTAGTATGCCTGCACATTTAGCGCTCATATCAGCACGATTGTCTTCGTATTTTACACAGGTACGGGAATTATTTTTTTGGTTAACCGGTCTCTATTATTTTCACCCCTGACTTAACCTCCCGCCAAAAATCGTTCCATTACATCCTGAAATTGTAATGGTTCCTGCCTCTGAAACCCATTTTAATAAATAAGTTAACTTTATCGCGTGTGCGAGAACATGAAGTAGCGTATGGATAACACAACGAATTTGTTTGCTGGTGACAGTAAAGAAAATCCAATTGAAAACAATTCTATGATCCGATCGATTTTAATAGACGACGAACCTAAAAATATCCGCATTCTACGGGGATTGCTGGAAGAATTTTGCCCTTCGGTAATGGTGTTGGGCGAAGCGAATAGCGCGCAAGATGCCATACCCCTGATACGGGAGCTTCAACCCGATCTGCTTTTCCTGGATATTGAAATGCCTTTTGGAAACGCGTTTGATCTGCTTGATAAACTAAAACCTGTTGATTTCGAAATCATATTCATAACCGCGTTCGACGAATACACCCTAAAGGCTTTTAAATACAGCGCACTGGACTATCTTTTAAAACCAGTCAATATCGATGAGCTTAAGGAAGCTGTTCAAAAAGCAGGCAAGCGTATCGAACATAAGAATATCAACAAGCAATTGACGAATCTATTTCATAATATTAAAAAACCTCCAACAGCGCTTCAGCGGATTGCTTTCCCCGATAATGAAGGCGTAATGGTATTTATTGAATTGAAAGAAATTAGTCATCTCGAAGCGAAAAGAGGATATACCTATGTATATACCCGCACTAAACAAGTGTATATTTCTTCCCGTATAATTAAAGAATATGAGGAACTATTGCCGGAAGATCTTTTTTTCAGGGTACATAACTCGTCAATTATTAATATGAGTTTCATCCGGAAATACCATAAGGGAAGGGGAGGAATCGTAGAGATGGAGGATGGCAGTATGCTGGAAGTAGCTGCCCGACGCAAAGATGAGTTCCTGTCCAGGTTCGCAATTGAATAAATTCCGAGCCTTTCTAATGCCTTTAATTATTCACGGTTATCCCGCTTTTTTACACGTCTACACATCACTATTACACATCTACAGGATTTACTAGGAGTTGCAAAAACGCTTTAATAATTTCATCAAATTAATTGAGAGTATACTTCCATTATTGAAGTTGATTAGTATAAAACGCTTTACCATTTTTCCTTTTTTTTATGAAGTGCCCCGGATTAATTTTGGGGCTTCTTCATTATTAGGGGATTAGGGGTGTGTCATTGTTTTAAAATAAGTTTTTAGTGATATTAATTATATAAAGTTTTGTAAACTGAGGAAGGATTTATTTTTAAGGCTATATTGCAATTATCAATTCTAAAAACCCCAATATGAAATTTAAGGTCCTTACACTAGTGTTTTTTATTGCCTCGACAATGTTATTTTCTTGTACCAAAGAATGTGATCCTCCCACTGTTACTTATCCTATACATGGATTATGGATCGGCACTTATTCTGTAAACGGACATCCGGAACTAGGTGAGCGTTATTTCAGTTTTGTGATCAAGCCGGATGGCACAATAATTATGGAAGGTAAAGCTGAAAACGTAACTGGCCTGGCAACCGGTACCTGGACTATGAATGGCAATGCATTTTCTGCCTCCTATACGGTCATTACAGGCGTTCCTGCAAACATCGGCACCAAGCAACAAGCTGCTGCAACCTTCGACAACTCCGGAAAATTAACAAATGGTGTATGGTCAAACGTGAACACTACTACAGCTGGAACGTTTAAGTTGGATCGAATTAACTAAAAATTGAACCGGGTTTGAATAAAACAAACCTGTATACTATTTATCTTATCTAAGAACCCTGGATGAATGTCAGGGTTTCTTTTTAAGTATAGAAGATACTTTTTGTGCTATATTTCCCCAGTAATAGTATTCGTAAAATTCGAGGGTCGTTCTCGTTGATTGGTTAAATACTTGTAGCAGGGCGGCCGTAAATGCGTCCCAGTCATTGTCTGGGGCAATAACAAGTTTATCCGCGCAAACTTCTTTAAATAGACCGATCGCTCCATTTTGAGTGGAGATTACGGAACAGTTATAGGCGATGGCTTCAATCGCCTTTGTTTTTACTCCACCACCGCTCATAATTGTATTCAGGAAGATATCAGCGGCTTTGAAATAAACGGATATATCGTCTACAAAACCGGCGTAAATAATATTCTTATCCCGGTATGCCTTCAATTCATCAAAAAAATCTGGTAATCCTTTTCCGCAAACAAGAATTTTATAGTGGAAGCCAGACTTCCTGAGCAAAACTGGATTAATAATATCAAGAATTACCTGTAAGGCATTGTAATTACTGTGATGGTAAAGGGCTCCATTGAACAAGAGAATCTTTTCATTTTCCCCAATGTTGTGTTTTAACCGGATACTCCGCTTGCATTGATCAATATCATCCGGAATACCGGGAATTTCGACGCCATACGTGATCGTAAATGATTTTTCTTTTTTGATCCCCAGGTTGCTGATGGCGTTATTCCGATCGTCTTCAGAAATGAAAAAGTTAATATCGGAACATTTATAAACCCATTGTTCGTACCATTTAAGTGCTTTCCACCACCAGCGTCCAATTGAACGGGAACGCTCGAACTCGATATTATGTGAATGAACAACCCAGGTAATATCCATTGTTTTCTTCAATAACCAGGCTAGCCAACCATAATAAGGATGTTCAATAAGTAAATGCGTTGCCTTTTGCCGTCGGATCAACTTACGTACGGTGAAGTATAGAAAAATATTGATATAGCGGATTCGGCTGTTTGAAAGTCGATTGAGCACTGTATAATTCTTAGCGGCCGATATATCATTATTCCGGGTGCTGATAGCCGTAATGGCTAACAATTGTCCTACATATTCATTGAATACGGCGATTCCCTTTTCACCACCGAGCCGTGCCGGTAAAATTTTGTAAGGAATAATACTGACTACCCGGATATCATTCATACATTATTTCAAGCTTTAGCTGTTTCCGTTGTTTTACTACTTTGCTTCCATTCCCAGAGCAGACCGCCAATTAATAATATCCAGGACAGAATACTGATGACCAATGAAATCATATCCCCAGTAGCTTTTGCTTTTGGCTCAAACCGGAATTCAATCTTATGATCTCCGGCAGGCACCGGCAAACCACGTAACACATAATTCACCCGGGCAATCGGAGTTTCCTTGCCATCAATAAATGCCCTCCATCCGTAGGGATAATAAATTTCACTGAATACAGCAAACTGGTTACTGGCTGCTTTACTTTCATAAAGAATCTGATCATTTAGATTTTGCACCAGGCGTATAGAAGCCGTAGAATCGATTTGCGGCATTACCGGTATTTTAGATTGTTCTCTTTTATCGGCAATAGCGGTATCCTTTGGCGAAAAATTATCCAACGCTTTTATTTCCTCATCCGCGTTGTTTACAAAACGGATCGCTTTTACGAACCATACTGGTCCAAGGGCCTCGGGATTTGGTATAGCCATCGGTTGCTGATCCTGCTGATTGGAAATAATAAAATACTTTGTATTCAGCATATTCATCACTTGCATATTACTCTTGGAGAGCTGGTGCTCGATCAAATCTTGATACAATGCAAGCTTAGCCGGGTGATAACCACCTATAGAATTATGATGATAAGCCGATCTGGAATTGTCGCGGAAATCTCCGTTTTGGTCAAAAACACGATAGTAACCCGTATCCTGTTTAATCTGCAGGTCAGCCCGGTTTGGTGTAAACGCTGGGCCGAGTAATTCATCTTCTGCTATGAAATTTTTCTTACTAAGGTATCGGAGATCAACACCCATAAGATCGATAAAGGAAATTAAAACAAAACCAATTGCCAGGTAAAGTGGTTGAAGTTTTTTACGGTAAGCTAAATAAATCAACACAAAACCAAGAGCAAAAAACAAAAGAGTTCTTAGGAGATCCGAACTATATAAATTCTTTCGATCAGCGGAAAGTCCGGTCATGATCGAAGAGGCGATTGTATTTGCCTGTTGACTAATTTGGTCAGTAGGTTGCTTTCCCTGGCTTATAACGCGCTCCATTGTTTCAGCAATTTGACCTCTTATGTATTTATCGTTTTCACTTTTAAAATCATCATTGACATAACTAAATATCATGATAACCACCAACAAACCAGTAATGATAGTAGCCGGTTTCAATTTTTTCCAAAGTGTTTTCGGATCCCAGTTTCCATAAAGCAATTCCTGTAAAGCAAATGCTGCCAATAATGCGAAACTGAGTTGGGGAATTACAAGACTCATGGATGGAGCCCTGAATTTATTATACATGGGAAGATAGTCGAACAGGAAATAATTAAAGCTGCTGAAATTTTTCCCCCACGACAATAGAATTCCCAATAAACTTACGGCGATGATCCAACCCAGGTGCCAGCTTCGTACAATAAATAAACCAGCAATCACCAGCAACATAACAATTACACCAAAATAAACAGGCCCGGAAGTACTAGGCTGATCACCCCAATAGGAATTAAGATATTGGTAAAAGTAATTGATAGCTTCTTCCGGTAATTGAGCATCCTGCATGGCCTCAACGGATTTTGATTTTTCACCTCCTAGTTCTCCCGACCCACTACTTCCTCCTTTCGCACCCGGTAAAATAAAAGTCATGCTTTCCCCAATTCCATAACTCCAACTGAATGCATAGTCTTTATCCAGCCCGCCTTTTGATTTGTCTTCCTTGGCCTTATTGATCGTGAGTTCGGATCGTCCACCCCGCATTGTTTCTTTTACATATTCATTAAGTGGCATTAGCATAACAGCATAAGAAGCGGCACTGATACCCGCGGCAACCAGGGCAAGCCCGCCTGTTGCGAGCAAATGCTTAATTTCTTTTTTCCGATAAGCCTGAATGGCAAAAGCTATAGCTGCACAAATTGCTATTAATATCGTATAATAAACAATCTGAATATGGTTCTGATAAAATAATAATGTAGAAAACAAAAGAGTGGTAATAAAGCCGAGAACGTATTTCTTTTGAGTGAGTAAGAAAAGACCTGCCAACACTGCCGGCGAATACCCCATTGCAGCAAGTTTGGTAACATGACCTGTTGCAACCAATATTGGATTATAAGAAGCAAAAGCATATGCCAGCGCTCCGAATATGGCAACCCAGGTACGTAAACGCAATACTACACAAAGGATATAAAAGCAAATACTGCTTAAAAAGAATAGCCCGGCGGGGGTTGGTAAAAAACCACGGAATACATAATCCAGCCAGGCAATCGAAATATTATATTTTGCTTCGAGAATAACCTGATATGCTGGCATTCCACTGAAAAGACTATTGGTCCATAGAGGAAGGTGACCATGTTTTTCCTTAAACTCGAAGGATTGCTGTGCCATTCCTTTCCAACCGATAAGATCGCTTTGATTTACAATCAGCCCTTGCAACGCAGGCAGACAATAAAAAACCGACACCAATAAAAAAATGCCAATCGCGAGTACATGTGGCTGAACACGTTGCCAGATCGATTTATTCATGATAAATAATTAAAAATGATGGGCAAAATAACGCAATTTTACAGGATACCGTCTTATGCAGAACGTTTTATTTTTTATGCGGGTAACCTTTATTTGCAATGTTTGCCTGCTCTTGACCTGGCTCACTAAATACGCATCATTCTTACCAGAAGGATTCATTTCCTCTACGGTCATTGTATTGGGTATCGGGCTTTCTTTGATCCTGAACTCCCTGTTGAATATTGTATTGCTACTATTGTTATTAATGCGAAAACCCATTTGGCAATATTTCCCGCGCTGGTTAATAATAGTTAACTTTCTTTTTTTAATAGCTCAGCTCATACTCTTTATAAAATGATTCATTCCATTATTAAAGACAAGCCGACTAAACTGTTTATCATTTTGGGCGGTTTTTTTATAGCCAATGCATTGATCGCGGAAGTGATCGGTGTAAAAATATTTTCCTTGGAACAAAGTCTGGGTTTTAAACCTTTCAGTTTTAAGCTTTTTGGTCGTGATGGATTGTCATTCAGTTTAACGGCCGGTGTATTATTATGGCCGGTTGTTTTTGTTATGACTGATATTATCAACGAATATTATGGGGTAAAAGGAGTCCGGTTTTTATCCTACCTGGCTGTTGTGCTGATTAGTTTTGCTTTTCTGGTTTTTTTGGGAGCGATCAAACTTCCACCACCCGACTGGTGGGTGAATAGCAACAGCGATAAGGGTGTAGCAAATATGCAGAGCTCTTATTCCGCTGTGCTTGGTCAAAGTAATTGGATCATTATTGGTTCACTTGTTGCTTTTCTGGTAGGACAATTTGTTGATGTGTTCGCGTTTCACCGTATAAAAAAAGCAACAGGAGAAGGAAAGATATGGTTGAGATCAACAGGATCAACGCTTATTTCTCAGTTAATAGATAGTTTTATCGTTTTATTTATCGCGTTTTATATTGGAAGCAATTGGAGTTGGCAGCAAGTTCTTGCCATCGGAACAATGAATTACATTTATAAGTTTTTAGTAGCGATTCTACTTACACCAGTTATTTATCTTATCCATGCACGTATTGAAAAATACCTGGGTCATGATACGGCCGCGGCGATGAAAAAGCAGGCAATGGGAGAGGAATCGTGAGTGGTGAGTGGTGAGTCGTGAGAGAGACCCGAAGTAAATTCATTTTTCAAATAATTAGGGAGCCTCTCACTACTCACTACTCACGACTCACGTTTTCAGCTTCTTCTCCATTGCAAAATCATTCATAAAGTATCCATTTCCAATATCAACATCTTCTTCTTTTATAACTATGAATCCCATCTTTTCATAAAATGAACGGGCTTTGTTAAATCGGTTAACATTCAAATGAAGATGTTTCGCGCCTGCTTCTTTCACTGTTTCTTCTACAAATTCAAGTAATGTTTTACCCAGCCCCTTACCCTGGATATCGGTGCGTACATACAATTTTTGCAGTTTGTATGTTGACGATCCGCCTATATTTGAATAGGAAGCGAATCCAACTGGTTCCTCGTCTATCTCTGCTATCAGGAACTGATGTTGCAAAACGGTCATTTGTTTACGCAATGATGCAGGACTATAAATAAGATTGAGCATATACTGCAACTGATCGAGGGTCAGAATATTTTTATACGTGGATGGCCATATCTGGTAAGCCAAAAAGCCGATCGAATTGATATCATCGAGATCAGCTTTTCGTATAATTAATTCCTTGTTCATACTATGTTATTGCGACGATTGAAATCTTGTTTTGAAAGATCCTGGTGAAGTCGGATCGAACGTAACGACATGCGTACCGCTATCCAGTAAGATGCAATGGCGCCAATTGACAACAATCCTCCCGAGATATAACGGATCACTTCCTTGCTTTCCTGCAGAAACAAAAAGAAATCGAAGGCACCATGAAAAAAGGCTGCTAGCAATAACCCCTTCCATAAGTGAACAGACGCATGATCAGGGTCGAATTTAGCAAGTCCCACATGATAGCCCATCAACACAGCAAAAGCCGCATGAGCGGGAACTGATAAGAACATCCGGAGTAATCCCGTAAACACTCCACCCTCCATAACATATCCAATGTTTTCAAGTGTCGCGAAACCCATGCTTATCATAACTGAATAGATGATTCCGTCAAATGGTTCGTTAAATGCTTTTTTCCGGTATGCATAAAGTCGCAACATGGCGAATTTGCACAACTCTTCACCGAAGCCTACTACTCCAAATGCATATAGGCCATAATAGAGAATTGATTTTTCCTGGAAAAAAGCCAGGAGCTTTGGTTCGAAAGTAAGCTGAATGATAAGGGCGGGAACCGTGCTCAACACACCGAGTAAAAATGAAATCAGCAGGTTTTTTAAAGGTTCCCGTTCATATTTATCTTTTGAATAAATATAAAATATGATTGCTATGGCTGGCGCGAGGGCCAAGGCTAGTAAAAGCATGCGTCAAAAGTAGAATAAATGTACTCATTGTGGTACAGTAAAGTTCATGGATGGCTGCAATAAAAAAAACCTTCTTTCGAAAAAAGAAGGTTTTTTAATTTTAGTTGAATTATCAGGAACCCATTTTTTTCTTCAGGTTTTGATCAATAGCTTCCAGGAACTCCTCCGTGTAGAGATAGTGAGTTCCATGATCTACTTTATTGCCATGAATACAAACGGCCAGGTCCTTAGTCATTTTCCCTGATTCTACAGTTTCGATACAAACAGCTTCGAGCGCATTACAGAAATCTATTAGCGCTTGATTGCCGTCGAGTTTACCACGGAACGCCAGTCCTCTTGTCCATGCAAAGATGGAGGCAATTGGGTTAGTAGATGTTGGCTTTCCTTTTTGATGATCGCGGTAGTGGCGGGTTACAGTTCCGTGTGCAGCTTCTGCTTCCATCGTTTTACCGTCGGGGGTTACTAATACAGAAGTCATCAATCCCAACGATCCAAATCCTTGTGCCACGGTATCACTCTGCACATCTCCGTCATAATTCTTACAAGCCCATACAAATTTTCCGTTCCACTTTAAGGCACTTGCTACCATATCATCAATCAGTCGGTGCTCATAGGTAATGCCAGCAGCAGTAAACGCAGCCTTGAATTCTTTTTCATAAATCTCCTGGAAAATATCTTTAAAGCGGCCATCATATTTTTTCAATATGGTGTTTTTTGTACTCAGGTACAATGGCCAACCCTTTTGCAACGACATATTAAAGCAGCTTCTTGCAAAACCACTGATACTTTCATCCGTATTGTACATACTGAGTGCTACACCTGGGCCCTTGAACTGAAACACTTCATGTTCAATTATTTTCCCGTCTTCTCCTTCAAATTTTATAGTCAGCTTCCCTTTGCCCGGCACAACGAAATCAGTAGCACGGTATTGATCACCAAATGCATGACGACCCACAATTATGGGACTGTCCCAGGTGGTTACCAGTCTTGGTATATTTTTGATGACGATGGGCTCACGGAAAACGGTACCATCAAGAATATTGCGGATAGTTCCATTGGGACTCTTCCACATTTGTTTCAGGTTAAATTCTTTAACCCTGTCTTCATCGGGAGTAATGGTGGCGCATTTAATACCAACGCCATATTTTTTGATAGCATTGGCCGCATCTACTGTAACCTGGTCACTGGTGGAATCGCGATATTCCACACTGAGGTCGTAGTACTTTATATCTACTTCAACGTAAGGAATAACCAGTTTGTCTTTGATGAATTTCCAGATAATGCGGGTCATTTCGTCGCCGTCTAATTCTACTACCGGATTTGCTACTTTGATTTTAGTTGACATAATGAAATGCTTTAATATTTGAATGGTGTGCAAACCTAAGGAAATGGAGTAACTTCACAAAGCAATCGTCGTTACTTATCACCGGATTTGGTTATTAAAATCCGGAAATTTTTACCGACTTTTATATTTGTAACAGACGATTAGAATCAGCCATCAAAAGTTTAACTTGCAATAATGTTTAGTGGTTTCCTTGACTACATGGGCCGTTATATTGTATTAACGGAAGAAGAGAAGGCTGCGCTATCGCAATTATTAGAGGTTCGTAGATTCGATAGAAAAGCCCGGCTAACGGATATAGGTGAAGTTGAACAGTATCTCAATTATGTTGTTAAAGGACTTGTACGAAAATATTTTTTCAGGGGAAAAGAACAGGTGATCAAACATCTTACTAAAGAAGGAAATCTTCTTGCTTCATCTGTTTCTTATTTTTCAAGAATACCTTCCTCCTATATAGTTGAAACAATCGAACCTTCTATTGTTGTATCTATCAGCAGAGATAATCTGGAAAGATTGTTTGAATCAGGAGACCACTGGGAAAGAGCCGGCCGTTTGATGATGGCTGATTTTCTTATTGAAAAGGAATACTGGTTGCTCGATACGATTCGTTATACGCCACGGGAACGTTTTTTAAAGTTTATTAAAGAAGAACCCGACCTTGTAGAACGTGTACCACAAAAATACCTTGCCTCTTACCTTCACATTAAACCTGAAACCTTCAGTAGATTAAAACATTTAGTTGAAACAAAGACCAATATAATGTCACAGGCCTGATTATAGCTTTTAATAACACACCCTTGAAATGAATGTATCTTCTACAAAGATAGATCCTGTATTTTTTAGTTTCGCGCTGGATTACCTGCAGCGTTTTTTTCCTGTTAGTCCGGAACAGGCAGAGTTTATGATGGAGTTAAGTGAAATGAGGCATTTTGACAAAAGGACCGTTATCGTTAGTGAGGGTGAACAGGAAGAATACCTGAATATGGTGGTAAGTGGATTGGTACGCAAGTATATTCGTCGTGGTAAAAGTGAAATTACCTTGCAGTTGGCCA
Source organism: Chitinophagaceae bacterium (assembly GCA_965279015.1). Lineage (GTDB taxonomy): Bacteria > Bacteroidota > Bacteroidia > Chitinophagales > Chitinophagaceae > Endoryza. The sequence continues at coordinate 3,828,298 of OZ257130.1, read as the reverse complement.
CAGAAGGTCATATCGTTCATTCTGAAATTTCTTTCCTGAAGCGGGTTCCTTCGCCAGTATACCTTGAAACAATTGAACCCACTACGATGGTTTCTATACTTCACTCCAATTACGAAATTGCATTGCAGAAAATGCCTGGCGCCGATCGTATAGGAAGATTGCTGCTGATCGCTATGTTTGTTAAGAAAGATGAGCGTCATTACAAGCAATTGCACATGACTACCCGGGAGCGTTTTCTGGAATATTTGAAAAATCACCCGCATATGCTCCAACGGGTTCCGCAGAAATACCTTGCCTCTTATCTGAATATAAAACCAGAAACGTTTAGCCGGTTAAAACATCTGGTTAAATTAAAATAGAATTGTGATTTGGGATATATGAGTTGTGATTTTTTCAATTCTAAAAATCTTTATGAATTGTAGAAATCATAAATCTCAAATCATAATTCATAAATTAACGATGAGCACCGGCACCTTCAACTCATGTCTTACCGATTCAATCGTTTCTCCATAGATCCAATCTTTTAATCCAGTGTGTCCATGCGCGCCGATGATTAACATATCGGCTCCTTCTTCTTTTACAATCCGAACGATCTCTTTAGTGCGATCACGAAAACCAAGCTTTCCTTCCGCTTTAAACCCTTTTTCATTTAGCTGTATTATATAATTTTGGAGTCGATCTTCATCACTTCTGGTTTCGAAATCATCACTGTCCTTTCCTAGTATCCGGGCGGATGCACTCTCCACTACGTGTATCAATAGGTAGTGGGTATCCGTTTTTCCCTGATTCACCGCATGCGCGAGTAGCTTGAGATCATTGGTACTAAAGTCGAGTGCAACCGCAATTTTTCTATAAGTTGGGATCTGTAATTGCCCGATATCACCACTGCCTGGGTGCACCAGCACAGAAGCAACTGCCTTCTTTTTCCTGAAAAGTGGAAAGAAGCTGATATAGATAAGCAAACCAATAAACAAGACCACCGCAGTTGAAATGATAATTTTCCATCCGATATTTCCAGGCGTTGTAAAAAAACTTTCAATTTCATTCGTTACCATTCGGATATTGAGATAAACCAATATGATAGCAATCAGCCAGGCAAGTATTTTGATATAAGGTTTGATAACAAATATTCCCATTGTCTTTTTATCGCTTACAAAATGGATCAGTGGGATAATAGCAAATCCCAATTGCAGACTTAAGATCACCTGGCTCAACACCAGCAGACTATCCACCTTATTTTCACCGAATATATAAATCACGATCATGGCAGGAATAATGGCAAGCAAACGGGTTAACAACCGTCGCATCCATGGATTGATACGTAATTGCAGGTATCCTTCCATTACAATCTGACCAGCAAGTGTTCCGGTAATAGTTGAACTCTGGCCTGCGGCGATCAGGGCCACCGCAAATAGGATGGGGGCCACTTTAGTACCTAACAATCCCGCCAATAATCCATGTGCTTCTTTTAATTCAGCAACATCTGTTCTCCCTGTTGAAAAAAATACTTTGGCTGCCAGTATGAGAATCGCCGCATTCACCAGGAACGCGACATTCAGTGCGACGGCCGAATCGATATTGTTCCACTTGAGGGCCTGCTTAATACCTGCCGTTGTTTTTAGAATCTTTCTGGTTTGAACCAATGCCGAATGCAGGTAAAGATTATGCGGCATTACGGTAGCACCAATAATTCCGATTGCGATATACAATGCCTGGTCATTCGGTATTGATGGGATAAAACCTTTTGCAATGTCTGGTGCAGAAGGATTAGCGAGGATAATCTCCACTAAAAATGAAAGTCCAACCACAGCCACCAACCCAATTATAAAGGCTTCCATTTTCCTTATACCAAGTCGTTGCAAAAACAATAAGAGAAAAGTATCGAAAACAGTAATGGCAACGCCCCAGATGATGGGAAGATCTGTCAACAAATGTATTCCGATGGCCATACCTAATACTTCAGCGAGGTCGGTAGCTGCAATCGCTATCTCAGCTAAGAAATAAAGACAAAAGTTTACGATACGGGGATAGGTTTCGCGATTGGCTTGTGCCAGATCGCGGCCTCTCACGATGCCAAGTCGAGTTGATAAACTCTGTAATAGAAGAGCCATCAGGTTGCTCATCAGTAACACCCATATCAGTTTATAACCGAACTGGCTACCACCGGCCAGGTCTGTTGCCCAATTGCCCGGATCCATATATCCAACACTTATCAAGTAGGCGGGTCCAAAAAAAGCGAGTGCTTTTCGCCACCCATTTTTTTTTGTACCAATATCTACGGTTTGATGTACTTCACTCAATGAGGCATCTTGTTGAATTCTATTCATCATACTTTACAAAAATGTTTTTAGCCACGTGTTCGCTAATGGTAATGGAAGGATGATTTTTAATTTTCAATTCAATTGAATTATCGAATGAAAATTTTTTCTTCACTTCCAGTTTACTGCCTAGTTGAATATTCTTGTGATTTAATAATTCAAGCATTTCTGGCGATTGATCTCCAATTCCACTCACTTCAGCGCCTTTGTTGAGTGGGAGATTAAGCAGATCCACCTGTTTTACGATAGTGAGCCGGCCAGTGCTATCTGGAATTGGATCACCATGCGGATCGGTTTTTGGGAAATCGAGATATTCATCCAGCCGGTCAATCAGTTTTTTACTGCTGATATGTTCCAGTTCTTCAGCAATCTCATGTACTTCATCCCATCCAAAATTCAATTTCTGTACTAGAAAGAACTCCCATAAGCGATGTTTGCGAATTATTTGTATGGCAACTTTGCGACCCTCTGGCGTTAGCTTAAAACCCCGATACCGCTCGTACAGTAACAATTTCTGCGTTTTTAACTTTTTCAACATATCGGTAACGGAAGCCGGACGCGTTTGCAGAGCCGCGGCCAGTTCATTCGTTGTCACAATTCCATCCTCCTCCTGCAGGTGGAAGATCGCCTTGAGGTAATTTTCTTTACTGGACGAATATTTCATTAGCCTAAAATAAAATTTAGACAAATCTAAAAATTCTTTTTCAAACAACCAATAAACTTTTTAACGAATGGGGGTGAATTACTATTTTTATCCACAGACCGAAATTGGCATATGAAGAAATTCCTCGTTTTTTTACTCTTTACTTTGTTGCTGCTCAATTGCAAAAGCAAGAAGACATCACTTCAGGACGAGGATTCTGTTGAAGTAACTGATTTCATTGATTTTTTTCCTGAAACACCCTTGCCCGTTCGGATAGGAGACACTACGCTGAACCGTAAAACAACTGACTCGTTACTTATCGGGTATAAGATATTCACCCAATTTATTCCCGATTCAATTTTAGCAAAGGATTTTGGGAAAGGAATAAAGCCCAAACTCTATCCGCTCGGTAGAACAATGGAAAAGGGTAAGGAGACTTATTTATTCATTAAAGCAGTCAGTGGAACCAAGCGGGTAGGATATCTGGCTTGTTTTAGTAAAGAGGAGGAATACTTAGCTGCCCTTCCTATCGTCCGTGTTGGCTTCGATCGATCTACATCGGCTTACGGTTTATTGGATAATAAATTTCAAATTACTACCTACCGCGAACGAAAAACGGGTTCTGATTTCCAGTTCAAACGAAATGTATATATTTTCAACAATTCGGCAAGTTCGTTTACCTTGATAATGACAGAACCGAATGAAGAAATAATAGAGAATGTCATCAATCCCATCGATACATTTCAACGCAAGAATAAATTTTCCGGCGATTATGTAAAAGATAAACGCAATTTTATTTCCATCCGGGATGCAAGAAAAGCCAACGAACTGATGTTTTTTGTTCACTTTGAAAAAGACAACGGGAATTGTGTGGGTGAACTGAAAGGAACAATCCGCCTCGTATCCAAAACAAAAGCGCAATACCAGGAGCCTGGAAATCCCTGTGCCCTTGAATTTAATTTTACCACTACGGCTATATCTATGATTGAAACTGGAGGTTGTGGTAGTTACCGGGATATTAAATGCTTTTTTGAGGGAAGATATCCTAAGAAAACAGTTCCTAAAACTTCAGTCACCCCTAAGAAAAAATAGAATCATTACCTGTTTAATAGATTTCATGTATTCCGGATAAAAGCATTAGCAATAACTGTTTTCCGGCCTTTCTAAACTGCCATACAATTGATTTTCATTTTTAACCGTTATATTGCGTCCTCGTTTGCGTATGGATTACACAGGCGAATTAAATAATGTGTTGCTTACTGCTATTTTTTGATTAATTGTTTAACAGCTTATGAGCTTTACGAATTACAAAGTGCCCTACACGGTTGATGAACGCTATGCAAAAAGAATAGCGTATTTCTCTATGGAATTTGCCGTTCACCAACCATTAAAGATATATAGTGGTGGATTGGGTTTTTTATCCGGCTCCCATCTTCGCAGCGCATATGAGTTAAAGCAAAACATGATTGCGGTCGGAATTTTGTGGAAGTATGGCTATTATGACCAGGCCCGCAACCAGGATCAAACCCTCCAGGTAACCTGGATGGAAAAACAGTATAGCTTTCTCGAGGATACCGGCCTCAAGTTTCAGATAACTATCCATGATCACCCGGTATGGGTAAAGGTTTGGTACCTTAATCCAGAAACATTCAAATCGGCCCCTTTATTTTTATTAAGTACTGATTTGCCTGAGAACGATTACGTTTCTCAAACCATTACTCATCGTTTATACGATGCGAATGTAGCTACCAAAGTGGCACAGTTTATATTATTAGGCGTAGGTGGCGCTAAACTGATGGATGAACTTGGGTTCAATCCGGAGCTATATCATCTTAACGAAGCACATGGAGTGTCCTCGGTATTTTATTTATACAAGAAATTTGGCAATGTAGAAGATGTTCGCAAGCGATTGGTATTTACCACGCATACTCCCGAAGAAGCAGGAAACGAAAAGCACGATATCTATCTCTGTCAGAAGATGAGTTATTTCTGCGGGTTAAGTATTGATGAAGTGAGAAAATTGACAGGACTCAAGGATGATCAATTCAATCATTCATTGGTAGCACTTCGCTTTGCAAAACTATCGAATGGTGTTTCGCAATTGCACGGTGAAGTATCCCGACATATGTGGGCAAAATACGATAATATTTGTCCAATTATAGCAATTACCAATGCACAGAACTGGCGCTATTGGGCCGATAAACAATTATATCGTGCAAGTGAAGAAGGCAATGATACCTGGTGGGATGATCGCAAAAAATATTTAAAACGCCGGGCTTTTGAGATCGTGGCCGACCAAACCGGAAAATTGTACGATCCCAATGTATTTACTATAGTTTGGGCTCGTCGTTTTGCTGGTTATAAGCGTGCCGAATTAATTACAAGAGATAAGGAACGCTTTGAGAAATTATTGTCGAGTAAGAAATATCCCGTTCAGATTATCTGGGCCGGAAAACCTTATCCGATGGATTATCCCGCCATCAATGACTTCAATAACCTCGTTCATTTAAGTCGCAATTATAAAAACGTGGCGGTATTAGTTGGATACGAACTCACCTTATCCAAGCGAATGAAACAAGCCGGCGATGTTTGGTTGAATAATCCCCGCGTACCCCGTGAAGCATCGGGAACCAGCGGTATGACGGCAGCAATGAACGGAGCCGTTAACTTTTCTACAGATGATGGTTGGATCCCCGAATTCATCAATCATGGAAACAATGGTTTTGTTGTTCCTAAAGCGGACTATGCTAAGATGAGTGTGCAAGAACAGGACGATTACGATCTCAATAAACTATATGATATCCTCGAGAAGGAAATTCTACCCATGTATTACGAGAATTATGACACCTGGCGCCAAATCTGTAAAAACGGTATGCGCGACGTCCGCTTCCGTTTTGATGCGGGCCGTATGGCTCATGAATATTACGATCAACTCTATAAATAATAGTTAATCAAAATTTAAAATGTTAGACCTGCTGAAAAGCAGGTCTTTTTTATTTATGTAATGCGTGAACAATCGGCATCTAAAGGCAACATCATTAAAAAAACATACATGAAAAGAATAGTATTTGCCTTGGTATTGAGCTTATTGGCTGTGGTTTCCCACGCTGGTAACGATAAAACGATTGTCCCTTCTATTCTCAAAGAAGCTACGGTTTACCGGGTGGGAGCCGAATTGGTACATACAGCAAAAGCCACCCTTTTACCGGGAACTAATGAACTGGTGATTGAAGGAATCAGTAACCGTCTCGATATAAACAGTATCCAGATAGGAACCGAAGGAAAACTGACAATTCTTTCGCTGGAATTTTCAACAGATTATATGAAACCGCTTATTAAATCCGCGCTTGTTAAAAGACTGGAGGATTCATTGGAGCAGGTGAATAAAGAATATGCTAAAGTGCAGGTACAAATAAAGACCAGTAAGGAATTGCTGGACCTGTTAAAAGCCAACAAACAAATCGGTGGAACACAAACAGGGCTCAGTGTTACCGAACTAATAAAGATGATGGATTATTACAAGCTGAAAACCCTGGAACTGGAAAATGAAATGAGTGGCTACCGCGAAAAGGAAAGTAAGCTTCAGGAAACAATCGCAAAACTTCGGTTGCAGATAAATGAAGAAGAACAAAAAAATACCAAATCAACTGGCAAATTGCTGTTACAGGTATTGAGTCCATTAGCAGGAACTTACAATTTTAATATATCCTACGTCACTTCCTCTGCATTCTGGAATGCCAGCTACGATCTGAAATCAGAAAGTATCAGTAAGCCCGTTAATATTACTTATAAGGCCAAAATTGTTCAAACAACTGGTATCGATTGGAAAAATGTAAAACTTACATTGGCTACTTCAACACCGAGCCAGCAGGGAACAGCTCCCATTTTTCAAACATGGTTTCTTAGTTATATCAATCCGGTTGCACGTATGGAAAGCACCATGATGAATACGGTTCCTTCGATGGTACAAGGCAAAGTGGCTGGTGTTTTGTCAACGGAGGGCATCGCCGGATCAGATGCAGACGTAAGGATAAGAGGATACGGCTCCGTTAAGAGCGATCCGTTATATGTCATAAACGGAGATATAGTATCTGAGAAAGAATTTAAGGAACTGGATCCTGCTATGATCAAGCGGATTGATGTATTGAAAGATGCCGGAGCAACATCTGTTTATGGAGCCCGCGCGGCAAATGGAGTAATCCTGGTAACATTGAAAGATGGGGATGATTATGTTACGATGAATGATAATGAATTGAACGTAACATTTTCGCTAGACATCCCATACGATGTTCCATCCAACGGAAAAGAACAACAAGTAATATTGAAAGAGTTTTCCGTGCCCGCTTTTTTTAAGTACTATTCTGCTCCGAAGCTGGATAAAGAAGCTTATTTGCTGGCTGAAGTTTCCGATTGGGAAGAATTGAATTTATTACCCGGTGAAGCAAATATCATGTTTGAAGGAACGTACATTGGCAAAACCTATATCGATCCAAATTCAACTCAGGATACCTTGAACTTTACATTGGGCAGAGACAAAAGGGTAGTGGTGAAACGCGAGAAGTCGAAAGATTACAGCAGCATTAAATTTTTGGGAACAAATAAAAAGCAAGTCTTTACCTATGACATTACGGTAAAGAATAACAAAAAGGAAAAAGTGGATATGATACTGAAAGATCAGTTCCCCGTTTCCACCAATAAAGAGATAGAAGTGGAATTGATCGAAAACAATGGCGCGGCCATTAATAATGAGTTGGGTGTGCTCACCTGGAAACTTGAACTCGCCGCAGGCGAATCTAAAAAGTTCAGGATCAGCTACAGTGTCAAATACCCGAAGGATAAAGTGCTGAACCTTTAAGAGACAGCTGCAAGCTGCTAGCTATCAGCTACAAGCGTCCCGGTTTTTTTTGAACTTGATTAAATAAAAGGAGATTGCTTCTTTATTAACTTGGGACCTCGGTTACCGTTAAAAATATATTCCCCTTAGTTTCATAAGGGGAATTGTTTTTTATATATTTTTATGTCTCAATTTTTCTCACCATGAAAGATGACCCTTATAGTTGTAACTACTCATACTTTAGTCTTTCGATTATTTTTACGATTTACAACACTTCTCCCCCCGGGTTATAATCTCAAAAAAAAACCAAAAAAGCTATTGCGTGCAATAGCAGGCAAGTTATTGCCCCTGATCACAAGGTACTGTTGATAAACGGTGAGCAATATCTCTGTTTCTTTGTTTAAATGCAACCCGGCATATTCTATTTTCATCAATCTATAAACCCCTACACATTATTATGGAAAAGGAAGTAATTATTAAATGGGCGCTGATAGTCGGTATCCCATTATTCGTTCTCTTGTTTTACAAGTTTATACTTCGTGTATTTTTTGGATTGGTAATTGTACCCGAAGACAGAATCGGTTTGGTAACTAAAAAATTCGTATTGATTGGTCAGCAGGAATTGCCAGAAGGCCGCATCATCGCCACAAAAGGCGAAGCGGGTTTCCAGGCGCAATCTTTACCACCCGGAGTTTATTTCTGGCGATGGATATGGCAGTATGAAATTACGTTTCAGCCTTTTACTGTAATTCCTACAGGTAAGATAGGATTGGTATTGGCACGAGATGGCGCTGAACTGGAAATAGGAAGAATCCTTGCTCGGAAAGTGGATTGCGATTCCTATCAGGACGCGGAAGCATTTCTGAGTAATGGGGGAAGAAAGGGACGCCAGACTGCTATTGTTGCTCCGGGTTCCTATCGTATCAATACCTTTTTATTCGAGGTTGAAATGGTGGATATGACCAATATTCCTGAAAATGCTGTGGGTATTGTTACCACATTAGAAGGTAAACCATTGGAAGAAGGACAAATTGCTGGTCGTTCGAAAGAAACACATAATAAATTCCAGGACGTTGACCTTTTTTTATCCAGCGATGGTTACAAAGGATTGCAGGAACAGGTAATGCTTGCTGGTTCTTATTTCTTAAACCCCTGGTTCGCGAAAGTGGAAATGGTTCGCATGACAGAAATACCTATTGGACATGTTGGTGTGGTGATCTCTTATGTTGGTGCGGAAGGAGTGGATACCAGTGGCGCAGAATTCAAGCACGGTAATATCGTTTCAAAAGGGCAGAAAGGAGTATGGGCCGAACCATTAGGTCCGGGTAAATATCCGGTGAACCCTTTTATATTAAAAGTAGAATTGGTTCCAACCACCAACCTGGTACTAAACTGGGCAAGTGCCAGAAGCGAATCTCATCAGTTAGATAAAAATCTATCTACAATTAATGTGCGTAGCCGCGACGGTTTCACATTCAGTCTCGATGTATCGCAGATCATTCATATACCAACTACAGAAGCTCCGAAAGTAATCGCGCGGTTCGGTAATATGGCCAACCTGGTTACACAAGTTCTCGAACCTACGATCGGTAACTATTTCCGTAACTCGGCGCAGGATGCAGAGGTAATCGATTTCTTAAAAAGTCGTAAGGAAAGACAGGAATCGGCGCGTTCTCATATCGGTAAGGTATTGGAGCAATACAACGTATATGGTGTAGATACATTAATTGGTGATATCGTACCACCCGAAAGCCTGATGAAAACACTGACCGATCGTAAATTGGCAGAAGAACAAAAAATGACTTATGAAACGCAGATGAAGGCGCAGGAAACAAGACAAACACTCGAAAAAGAAACTGCGATTGCCGAAATACAAAAAGAGATCGTAAAAGCGGATCAGGGTGTTTTGATTGCTGAACGTATTGCCGATGCTTCGGTAAAAAAAGCGACCGGTGATGCGAACGGAGTACGTATACAGGCGACTGCTGATGCGGATCGTTTGAAATTATTAGCAAGTGGTGAAGCGGAGAAAGTACGACAATTGGCAAAAGCAGAAGCCGAACGTACGGAATGGCTGGCAAAAGCAGAGGCCGAAAAAATTACGCTTACCGGTAACGCGGAAGCGGAAAAGATTCTTGCGATTGGTAAATCAAACGCGGAATCCTATCGATTATCGGTAGATGCCATGGGAGGCAATAATTTTACCCAATTGAAAGTGATGGAATCCATCGCGACTCAAAAAATTAAGATCATGCCTGATGTTTTAATCAATGGGGGAGGGGATTCTGCTAATGGGTCCATCAGCGGTTTGCTGGGATTGCAATTACTGGATCAATTGGGAAAGAAAGTGACGGAAGATAAGGGTGGTTCATCCAAATAATAACGAGCCCGGAGATTTTTCTCCGGGTTCTTTTTTTCTTTACAATTTCGTTTATCATTGATTAATTTTAGCCAAACTCATTGGTTTTGAAAAATGCTGTCTGGAGATTATTGTTGCCTATAGTTATTCTTCTTTCAATCAGCATGATTGGTGTAGCCGGTTATATGTTGATTGAGGACTTTAATTTAATTGAAGCGATCTATATGACTACGATTTCGGTGACCACTGCGGGGTTTACCGAGGTTCATCCTTTATCGGAGGCTGGGAGGTTATTTACCGTATTTCTGTTGATTACGAGTTGGATTTCATTCGCATTCGCCCTCACCCGTATTACCCAATACATCATCAGCGGAGAAATTAATCAATACTTTAAAAACCGTCGTGTTATGACTGCGATCGATAAACTCAGCAATCATGTTATTATTTGTGGTTTTGGCCGTAATGGCGAACAGGCTGCGCAAACACTTAGTTATCATGGGGAGAGTTTTGTAGTTATTGAAAGTCGCCTTGAAATTTTCGAGGCGTCTGTAATTGAAAACCCTGAGTTACTAATTCTTCATGGCGACAGTACGGAAGATGAGATGCTTAAAAAAGCAGGAATACACCGCGCAAAGGCGTTGATCACCTCATTGCCAGTTGATGCACACAATGTATTCATCGTTTTGTCAGCACGTTCACTGAACCCGGATATCCAGATTATCAGTAGGGCATCGGATCGAAACACCTATCCCAAGTTAAAAAAGGCGGGTGCTAATAGTGTAATAATGCCCGATAAGATCGGCGGCACTCATATGGCCACCCTGGTATCCAAACCCGATGTTATTGAGTTCATAGATTATCTTTCCGGTGAAGAGGGCGAGGCCATTCATATCGAATCAGTGTCTTACGAAATGTTGCCTGAAAAAATCCGTGGAAAATCATTATTTGAAATAATGGCCTGGAAAAAAACGGGCGTTAATTGTATTGGATTAAAAGATGTTGATGGTAAGTTTTTAATTAACCCACCGGATGATATACTGGTCAATGAAGGAATGAAAGTTTTAATACTGGGTACCAAGCAGCAGATACAGCGGATGAAAATGAATATCGGAGACGATTGAGTAGTCGGAAGTAGTCAGTAGTCGGGAGTCTGGAGTTCGGAGTCTAGACCTTAAATTCAAAGTCTATAACCAATTCTTAAATTAAAACGGAAATCATGAACATGATTTCCGTTTTAATTCAGAATATATTAAGTATTTAAAATAAGCAAGCTCTAACTCCGAACTCCCGATTAAAGACTACCGACTGACTCCAAACTCCAAACTCCTGACTCCTGACTACAGACTATTCAGCGACTACTTTGCGACGATTTCAATCAATTCCACATCAAATATTACCGCCGAACCTGCTTTAATAACTGGACCTGCATCGTTATCACCCCATGCTAAGCTCGAAGGAATGAATAAACGCCACTTACTTCCTGTAGACATTAGCTGCATCCCTTCTATCCAACCCGAAATTACCTCAGCAAGGTTTAATACAGCAGGTTCACCTCTATCAACGGAACTATCGAAAACGGTACCATCTATTAAAGTACCATGATAATGTACCTTAACACGGTCGGTGGCTGTTGGTTTTGGCCCTGTACCTTCTTTAATTATCATGTATTGTAACCCACTGGCTGTAGTGATTACTCCTGGTTTATTTTTATTTGCTGCCAGAAAAGCTTCCCCTGCTGCGCGGGCCCCTGCAGATTTTTCGCTTTTCTTTTGCTGCATATAACTCATGATGATATTGTTCACCTGCCCTTCATCAAGTGCTGGTTTACCCGCCTTGCAATCATTCAGCGCTTTAGTTACCATCGTGCTGTTTACATTGGTGATTCCTTGTTCACGGTAAAAATTAGCGATACTCACACCTATTGCATAGCTGAACGAATCAGATTGGTTTTTAAATTGAACAGGTGCCGGAGCTTTTGTTGTAGTGGTTGGTTTTTTCGCAGGTACGGCTTTTTTGGAAGTCGATTTGGTTTGTGCAAAGGAACTTACGCACACGGTCATCAACAGAACGATCAAGATTTTTTGCATGATAAATTTGAATTTGTAAGCGATAAAATTAGTCAAAAAAGCGATGGGTATTTGAATTGTGATTTCGGATTTATGATGTTGGATTTGCTCAAATACAAGAGTCTCGTTGTACTATTAGAAATCCAAAATCAAAGATCATAAATCCAAAATCTCAAAGTCTCCCCGGTTAGGGGTAAAAACGCTGGTAACTTTGTTTTATTTTGAGTCAAATTTGATCAATGAATGAGTTTGTAAAATCAATTGATGTACGGTGGGCAGATCTCGATCCGAATTTCCATGTAAGACATTCGGTATATTATGATTGGGGAGCGTATAGCCGGATTTGTTTTTTCCAATCGCAAGGGGTAACTACTGGTATCCTATTAGAACATTCACTGGGCCCCATTCTCTTCCGGGAAGAATGTGTCTTCCGAAAAGAAATACATTTCTCAGATAAGTTGACAATTGACCTTCAATTGATAAAGGCAAGAAATGATTATTCCCGATGGTCGATCCGCCACTCTATCTATAAAAACACAGATACCCTGGCCGCAATTATCACCGTTGATGGAGCCTGGATCGACACCTTAAAGCGTAAACTCGCGGTTCCGCCCCCTATAGCAGCAAATATGATAGCTGAAATGCCAAAAAGTCCTGATTTTGAGTGGGTAAAATAAGTAATCTCTTAACAAATTTTTCTGCTGTTCCGGCGTTATTTTAGCATCTAACAATATACTATGCAAAAAACAATACTCTTTTTATTACTGACACTTTCAATCTCCAGTTTTGCCCAACAGGGAACCACTAAAAAAGAAGGAGGCCTTCTGAATAAAGCCAATGGGATTCTAAAAAAGGCTACCAGTGGCGGTGGGTCGGCACTATCAAATGATGAAATTATTGCCGGTTTAAAGGAAGCCTTATCAGTTGGCGCCAATAACAGTTCTCAAAAATTAGCAGCCGTAGATGGTTTTTTCGCCAATGCCGCTATTAAAGTATTGATGCCTGAAGAAGCTAAAAAAGTGGAGTCAACATTGCGCAGTGCAGGTATGGGAAGTATGGTTGATAAAGCCATCTTGTCGATGAATCGTGCCGCAGAAGAAGCTTCAAAATCTGCCGCTCCTATATTTTTGGATGCAATTAAAGGAATGAGTTTCCAGGATGCATTGAGTATATTAAAAGGAGCGGATACTGCTGCTACGGGTTACTTAAGAGGAAAAACTTCTGGCGCACTTACCACCGCATTTAAACCAGTGATTGATGACGCACTCGAAAAGACAAACGCTACCAAGTATTGGAAAGATGTTTTTGAAACATATAATAAATTACCAACCACCTTTAAAAAAGTAAATACTGATCTTTCGGGTTATGTTACCGATAAAGCATTGGGTGGATTGTTTTACCAGGTGGCATTAGAAGAACAAAAGATCCGGAAGGATCCTGCAGCTCGTGTTACCGATGTCTTGAAAAAAGTTTTTGCTAATTAATACGCAATTAAGATTATTTCTTTGCCGGGAAGCCGGGAATAAATTTTATATATAACGCATTACTTCCCGTCTTGCCGTCTTACCGGCAAAACATTTATTCAGAAACTTAAATCAAGTTGAATACTAAGATGCCGCGGCTCTCACCGCGGCATTTCTTTTTCACGGATGTTCCCGCTACTTTTGCCACTCGTTTTTATCGTGCATGATCAACAGAACCATTAACCTTTATCGCAATGCTTATACAGGTTTGTCGAGAGAAACCTGGTGGTTGTCCTTGACTATGCTTATCAATAGAAGCGGTACCATGGTAATACCCTTCCTGACAATCTATCTCACCAGCCCTGAAATGGGCTATAGTATAGGAGAAGCGGGCATAGTAATGGGTTTGTTTGGATTGGGGGCTGTTATAGGGGCTTATATCAGTGGGAAACTGACAGACAAACTTGGTTTTTACCCTATACAGATCATTACGCTTGCTGGCGGCGGGGTGTTGTTTATTTTATTAGGTCAGATGAAGACCTATCCACTGATCTGCCTGTTTACATTCCTGCTCAGTTTTGTGAATGAGGCATTTCGTCCAGCCAATTCAACAGCCATCGCTTTTTATAGTAAAGAAGGGAACCGTACCCGTTCCTATGCATTGAACCGGCTCGCGATTAATCTTGGCTGGGCCGTTGGTAACGCAATTGGTGGATTCATTGCTTCTTTTAATTATGAATTATTGTTTTGGTTTGATGGCATTACCAATATCCTGGCGGCAGTTTGTATGTGGTATTTTCTTTCTCCGGCAAAAAGAAGGAACATCGAAAAGAAAACAGAAGAAAAACAACCCGTGTTTTCTGCTTACCGGGATAAGGTGTACGTTTGGTTTGTTTTGCTGGTTACTCTTTTCGCAACCTGTTTTTTTCAGTTGTTTACCAATCTTCCTGCCTATTACCGAAATGAGTTAAGGTTTTCGGAACAATTCATCGGTTTGATCGGGGCAATCAATGGATTGATGATCGCATTTATTGAAATGATTATCATCTTCAAGATTGAAGGCAAAAGAAGCAGTACTTATTATATCACCCGTGGAATTATTTTATGCGGGCTCGCCTATCTTATTCCAGCCATGTTCAATATATCCCATTGGGGAGCGGTTTGTATGATCGTATTAGTTACTTGTGGAGAGATCCTTTCAATGCCTTTTATGAATTCATTCTGGATATCGAGAAGTTCCTCAAATAATCGTGGACAATATGCCGCACTTAATACGGTTGCCTGGGCAGTAGCCCAAACAATTGGTCCGGTAGTAGGTGCTTTTGTAGCCCAATATTCCGGTTATACGGTTTTATGGTGGTGGGTAGGTTTAATGTTATTGGTTTCGGCAGTTGGGTTTTGGAGATTGAACAGAAACGTGAATCGTGAGTAGTGAGTAGTGAGTAGTGAGTAGTGAGTAGTGAGTAGTGAGTAGTGAGAAATTTTTGGACTTGCAAATTAAGTATTGTGCCCCGTAGGGGCTACCTGTTTGTAGAAAAAAATAAAAAATTAGACCATGCCCCGTAGGGGCAACCCTCTAAAAATGAAAAAATAAATTGAGAATCTAAAGCACGCTATTTTTGATCGATGTTATCGGATAAACTTATAATGTTCAGGAACCGTCTCACAAAAGTGTACAAACACTTGCACAAAATAGCGAGGCGGCAAAATATTAGTTGTTATCGTTTATATGATCGGGATCTTCCTGAGTTTCCTTTAACAATTGAATTGTATGAAAACAATATTTACCTGGCGGAATACCGGAGTCATCATAATCTAACAGAAGAAGAGTATCAGGAATGGTTTGATGGATGTTTAATTGTAATTAGTGAAGTAATGGAATTGCCCCCGGAGAATATATATACCAAAGAGCGAAAACGAAAGGAAGGTAGATTGGATCAATACCAACGAGTAGGAGCTGAACAGGATTTTTTTGTAGTAAAGGAAGGAGGTCTTTTTTTTAAAGTTAACCTGTCTGACTATTTGGATACCGGGTTGTTTCTTGATCATCGGATTACCCGTTCAATGGTTAAGGAAAAGTCGACCGGAAAAAAAGTGTTGAACCTATTCTGTTATACGGCTTCTTTTTCTGTGTATGCAGCAGCAGGTGGTGCCGATGAAGTAATATCGGTTGATCTTTCCAACACTTATCTCAATTGGGCGGAAGAAAATTTCCGTTTGAACGGAATGACCGATGCACATCGATTCAAATTCGTAAAAGCGGATGTAAAGCAATATCTCGATACACTACCCCGTGCCTATTTCGATATCGTGATAATGGATCCCCCCACATTCAGCAATAGTAAAATGATGAAAGACTTTCTGGATATCCAACGCGATCACGTGGAATTGTTGAATAAGGTAATCGCTGCTACCAAACCCGGCGGGCTTATTTATTTCAGTACTAACTCCCGGAAATTTGTATTAGAGCAGGAAAAGATTAATGTCACTTCTATAAAAGATATTACGAAGGCAACTACGCCGTTTGATTTTGAGGGGAAATTGTTGAGATGGTGTTATCTCTTAGAAGTCTGAAGAGAAAGAACCAACGATTGAAGAACCAAGAACCAAGATGCCAAGATCCAAAGAAAGAATACAAAAGAAATCCAAGAATCAAAGAAAGAGTACAAAAAAAATTCAACTGGTCCTTGAATTTAGGAGACCCTTTTGTATTATTATATTTCAAAGGCTCTCTAATTTCGGGGACCCTTTGAATTTTAAAGTTTGGAATTTATTTTGTTCTTTTTATGTATTTCTTTTTGTATTTATTCTTTGGATCTTGGCATCTTGGTTCTTGGTTCTTCAGTCAGGCATCTTGGTTCTTTGTTATCTAATCTGTCCTCGAACCAATCCACTTCCCCTATTCTTCGAATGCGCGTTTGCATAAATCGCGTCATTCTTTACCATATTGTACAGCGAATCGACCAATGTAGCTGTTTTCAATACTCCGAAATCATCGATGGTTGCAGCTAAAAAGATACGAACCGGGCCATTGGCTCCAGCAGCGCCACGGTGAATATGTGCTACACGTAGCGTATCATTTGTTTCAATATTATTAACCGTAATCTTTGAATATAACATTTTGTCATCAGTAAGACGAAGAATACAGAGCCCTGTTGCGGTAGTAGTTACAGCCGGTACTTCGTTAGCCCCGCTCATCGGAATATCCATCGCGAATTCTACTTTCTTATCCAATTGAACCCTTGCTACACCAGCTGGTAATTGAGTTGAGTGAACGTTGAAATATACATTTGGTCCTTGCAGGCTGTCGATTTGACCCTGGCGCAAACCGGTTACGATTCCGGAAGCACCAGCACCCGAAATAGATGGCTTGAGGTCTATGAATACGCCTCCTGCAGTGCCCGCATCACCATAGTGAATATGTGCGTTGGTAAGCGCATCCCCGGGCGTAAGGTTATGTATGTGGAAATCGTATTTCAATGAATTGTCTGATAATAACTCCAATGTCACTTCGCCTTCCTCTGTTCTGCCCACAGGGGCGGGTACTTCGTTCTTTGTAGCAATTGTAAGTGCGTCCCATTTTTTTACCGAAGTGGGCAGTACGGCTGGGTCGTGCTCGCAACTGAAAATACTGATCATAGATGGCAATAGAAGGTACATCAAGTACCTGGTACCTGTAGATGGTTTCATGGTAGACAGTTTTTTATAGATGAAGTACCTTATTATACGCCGATCTTTTTAGGAAGGTTGCCAATAAAAAAAGCGAAGAGGTATTCTCTTCGCTTTTAGAATATATAAAATATGTTATTACCTGAACTGGGCGTCAAGCGGAATATCCCTTTTCAGCATATCGTTGCGGTTTGCCATTTCCCAGGCAGTATAAAAAATCAATTGTGCTCTTTTGGCCATTTGTACGTAATCGATTTTATCGGGAGTATCCGTTGGCCGGTGATAATCGGCATGAGTCCCATTAAAATAAAAGATAATCGGCACACCTTTACGTGCGAAATTGTAATGGTCGCTGCGATAGTAGATCCTTTCTGTGTCCTTGGGGTCGTTGTATTTGTAGTCAAGCTCCAGCTTTGTATATTTTTTGTTCATCGCTTCGCTGATTGGTTTCAGATCGGAACTTAATTTATCATCGCCTACTACATATACATAGTTGGTAGAATCTCCTGTTTTGCGCTTGGGATCAATGCGACCAATCATATCAATATTCAGGTTAACGGTTGTTTTATCGAGAGGAAAAGTTGGATGATCCCCATAATAAGCGGAACCCCATAACCCTTTTTCTTCACCGCTAACGGCCATGAATATGATACTACGGCGTGGACCCTTACCTGCTGTTTTTGCTTTAGTAAATGCCTCAGCCAGTTCGAGTACACTTACGGTGCCTGATCCATCATCATCGGCACCATAATAAATTACATTGTTTGCACGCTTGCCTAAATGATCGTAATGAGCGGTAATCACCACAAATTCATCTTTAAGATCAGTGCCTTCAAGAAACCCAATCACATTGCTGCTTTCCATTTTCATGGTAAACTTGGAAAAATCGAGCACTATGTTCGCGTTATAAGTCTTAGCAACAGGATTACCAGATTTCATTGCTTCTTTAGCGGCGGTATAATCTCCACCCATAATACTCTCGGCGATTGCTTCGGAAATAGAAAAAGTATTGGGATAGATTGTTCTTCTGAATCCACTGGTATACATATTGCCTCTTGCACCGGCTGAAGTTGCGGGGCGGGGAAAATTGGTTTGTACTTGTAAGATAGCAGCCGCTCCATTTTTAGCTGCAGCATCCTGTATGGCAAAAGGATTGAATCCTTGACGCCGATTAGTAGTGTTGGCAGGGGCGGAAGAGGGAGGTGACCCTGCTAAAATCAAAACGATTTTACCTCTCGCATTAATACCCTTATAATCGTCGCGGGTAGAATCGCTGATGCCATAACCAACAAAAACAATTTCGCTGCCAAGCATGGAAGCGGTATAAGCGCTACCCAGATTAACCGCGAAATCCTTATTCACTTCAAATTTCTTACCATTCACTTCTACATTCGCACCGACCAGTGAATCCTGGAATACCGGGTATTGTTGTTGATAGATGGCACTGTTTCCAGGCGTAAGTCCCAGGGATTTGAAATAATTTTCAATATAAGTGGCGGCTTTTCTTTGCCCTTCCGTAGCGGTTTCCCTTCCTTCCATTTCAGCTCCTGCTATTATAAACAGGTGCTTTTTGAGGTCGTCGGAAGTAACGGTTTTCGCAAAGGGTGTCGGATCTGGAGGTTTAGGAGCTTTTTTCTTTTGAGCCAATGCACAAACGCTGTAAAAAGTAAAAAATACCAGGAAAATTTTTCTCATGTTGTCTATTTTGGGTGAAGATAGAAAAATGTATGGGGAAAACGTGAATCGTGAAACGTGAATCGTGAGAGACAAATCGTGAGTGGTGAGTAGTGAGTCGTGAGAGGCACCCCGACATAGGGGGAAATCTCTATTACTTAGAGCGTATCCCCCGCTACTCACGACTCACCACTCATGATTCACGTTTCAAGACTCATTGATCTCGGATAGTTCCAGCCATCTCAATTCCTTTTTATCCAGTTCTTGGCTAACATCAATAATGCGTTGAGAAAGCGTTTGCAACTCTTCGTAAGGTAGCTGTCCGCTATTTAGTTTTGCGTTGATGGTTTCTTTTTCTTTTGATAATTCTGCCAATTCTTTTTCAATTAATTCAAATTCTCTTTTTTCTTTGAAAGAAAGTCGTCGTTTTGCTTCTATAATCTTAGATGAATTGGTTTCAGTGGCGCTAACTTCTTTTGTGGATTGTTTACTGGCAGCTGCCAACTGCTCCTGTGTTTCCAGCCATAGGCGGTACTGCGTGTAATTTCCAGGGAAATCGCGAATCACCCCGTCCCCTTCGAATACTAATAAATGATCAACCAACCGATCCATAAAATAGCGATCGTGTGATACAATCAATAAGCAACCCGGAAACTCGCTTAAAAAATTTTCGAGCACCCCTAATGTAGGAAGGTCGAGATCATTGGTGGGTTCATCGAGAATTAAAAAGTTTGGATTGCGGAAAAGGATGGATAATAAATGCAATCTTCTTTTTTCTCCCCCGCTCAGTTTACTGATATAAGTATATTGCTTATCGGGCTCAAAAAGAAATAACTGGAGAAATTGCGCGGCACTCATCGAACCTCCGCTTGCCAATGGAAAACTTTCGGCGATATTTTTTACAAATTCAATCACCCGTACATCATCCTTCCATTGCAAGCCCTGCTGGGAATAATTGCCGAATACAACCGTTTCACCAATATTTATTTTTCCGCTATCGGCCGGTTCTAATTGCTGAAGGATATTAATGAAAGTAGATTTGCCCACTCCGTTCTTACCAACAACACCTACCCGTTCTCCTTTTTTAAATGTGTAATCAAATCCTTTTAAGATGGAATGATCGCCATAGCTTTTATAAACTTTTTTAAGTTCCAATATTTTTCCACCCAGCCGGTTCATCTTCATTTGCAATTGCAATGAAGAATCATCCATCTGCTGTTTCGCTTTTTTTTCTATCTCATAAAAATTATCCTGGCGACTCTTGCTTTTAGTGGTACGTGCCCTTGGTTGTTTGCGCATCCACTCCAATTCTTTCCGGTAAGTGTTCTTTGCTTTATCGATACTGGCTACTTCACTTTCTAAGCGTGCGGCTTTTTTCTCGAGATAATTTTCATAACTGCCTTTGTATATATAAAGCTCACTTCGATCCAGTTCCCAAATCTCATCACAAACGGTTTCTAAAAAATAGCGATCATGGGTAACTAATAATAAGGTGATCCTCTCCGCATTCAGGTAATGCTCCAGCCATTCTACCATGGACACATCGAGATGGTTGGTAGGTTCATCCATAATCAGCAATACATGCTTGTGCTCGAATCCGATATCAATAAGTGTTTTAGCGAGTGCAATTCGCTTGCGTTGTCCGCCCGATAGTTTTCCAACCTCCTGGTGCAGGTGATGAATATTTAGCTTGCCGAGGATCTGTTTCACTTTGGCATCAAAATCCCAGGCGCCTATTTCATCCATTCTTATGATGGCATGATGAAGCGCATCGCTATTATTATCGTCGCAGGCTTCTTCATACACACGAATGGCGTTTATAAAGGGATTATCGTGATAAAAAATATTATCGAGAATGGAACTTTTCTCATCGAACTGTGGTTCCTGTTCAAATAGCGCCACCGTTACGTCTTTATGTATCCATACCTTTCCCTCGTCAGTGGTTTCTTTCCCGGATAATATCTTCAGCAGGGTAGATTTGCCATAGCCATTACGTGCAATAAGCGCGATCTTATCGCCTTCCTCAATGTGAAATGAAATACCGGAGAAAAGTGGTTGTATGCCGTACGATTTGGTCAGCCCTTCAACAGAAACATAGTGCATTTCGCAAAGATATTTCTAAAAGCACTAACTGTGAACTACTTGTGTAGAATATATTTTTGAAGATTTGCATATTCGTGCTAACTTTTATGGGCTTTTATTTAAAACCTTAAACCGACAGTTATGAAACCAAAACTTCCTGTTTTTTTACTGGCAATGCTCTTGCCGGCAATGGTCTTCAGTCAATCGTTCCGGGTTAGCAGTGCCTTGGCAACTACTGATGAGGAACTTTTCATGAAGCATATCTATACTCATTCTGTATTGTTACAAACAATGCAGGCTGCGTTTGACAAAAAAGCGGATATCAGCAATGAGGAGGCGAAAAAACTGGTAGAGGAAAAATTAAAAGAATTGAATAACCCGGCATTGAATCAGCTTTATGCACAGGTAACACCGGAAGATGTAACTAGAATTGGATTGCTGCTATACCTGGTAATGGGGGGATTAACTAATCTCGAAGGTTCTTATGAATCTAATCTGACTTTCGGTGGAGGATTCGGTTTATTCCTGATGTTTACATTGGGCAATTTTATATTGATGCCTGAACTATATTATATGTGGCAGGGCTTTGGCGCGAAAGATGGCAATTATAAGGAGTCAGTAGTTTTCAATCAGCTAGCTCTTTCCCTAACCATGTTATATATAATAAGGATGCAATCGATAAATCTTGTATTGGGATTGAGTCCGCAATTTTATTATTCATTAGGTGGGAAATATAAAGTGGAGGATGAACCGGATGAGGATATTGAATTTGACGGTGAGTACGGAGCAAATCGCATGCAGACATATCTTGGGATCAGCGCCGGTATAATGCTTCAGAATGCAATGATGATCCGCTTGATATATGGCCTTGGAGTTTCGAAAATGTTTAAAAACCAGGACACCAAAATGTATTTCTGGGGATTGGTTTTGACTATGCCATTGTGGAGTTTAGGGGGAGGGCAGTGATGATTGAAAAGAACCAAGAAGCAAGATGCCAGAGCGCTAAAGCAAGAACCAAGAAACCAACCCCCGCGGGGGAAGATCCAAAGAAAAAATACAAAAGCTCAAAGTCCAAAGAAAAAATACAAAAAATTAAAATCACAAAGGCTCTCCGAAAAAAATCGGGGAGCCTTTGAAATTTGACGTTCTGTATTTTTTCTTTGGTACTTGGTTTTCTTTTGTATTTTTTCTTTGGATCTTGGCATCTTCGGTTCTTGGTTCTTTGTATTAAAGGCATCATTGAATAAAATGCACCTTAACAATCTTATTCTTCTCAATTGTATAAACCGCAATCGCAGTTAGTGGCTTAGCGCTAAATCCGGTTACTGATTCGTGATCGATGACAGTATTGCCCTGAATAATCCGTTTAGTTACCTCGCAATGCAGCTCACTCGTTTGTTTGAACATCTGCTCATACGATTTACGCATATACTCCTTTCCTTTTCCAATCAGTTTATCAGGGAATGTGTACAATTCAACATCGTCAGCATAGGGCGCCAGGAAAGCATCAAGCGCACGAAGATTGTAGGCATTGAGTTGTTGCTGGACAAGTATTTCAGGGCTTATAGGGAGTAATTCAGCTGGTTTCATCCATATTCCCCGTTGACTGACCTGATCTATTTTTGATAGAGCAAAAAGATCCTGGGTGGGATCTATATCTAATAATAATAAGTTTGCCAGTTTTCCCTTTTCGATACTTCCATAGTCTTTTTGTTTTCCAAATCCCCTGGCGCTGTTTATCGTTGCTGAACGTATAATCTCCCAATTGCTTAATCCTGATTTTTGCATTACCCGCAATTCATCAAAAAAAGAAGACGCATGCTGCGTTCCGATATTTCCCGCATCTGTTCCTGCTACAACCAATCCTCCTTTTTGCTGCACAAGTTTCAGGTTGGTCCACATGGTACTATCGTCCTTATTGGGTATGGGAAGGCGACTGCGGATCTGTTTGTAATTAAAAGGTAGTTTACTTTTTTCAATATGCTGCAAATCGAGCAATGTGCCTAACATAAAGGGATCTGCATAAGTAAGATCATAATCGGTGAAATTGAATTGCTGTGTAAACGTACGACTGTAATTCTGTGCTACAATCAGTGTAGGGATATACACTGTTTGTTTAGTGCGAAGTAACTGCAACATTTCTTCATCTAATACCTTATCATCAATACTATGTACTAAAATATCTGCTCCGTTTTGTACCGCTAGTTTAGCAGTTTCGTATTCGGTGGCGTGCACAGCCACTTTTAAACCGTTCGCATGACTTTCTTCAATAGCTGCTTTTACAATAGGTAAATTGCTTTCTGCTTTCTGTCCCGGTAATACGATGAACCAGATCTTAATAAAATCAGGTTTATAGGGCAATTGTTTTTTCACTAATTCTCTTGCTTCCTCAGGAGTGGTTACTTTAATTATGGGAGGATCTTTTTTATCAAGATTGGGTGGTAAATAGGTGGATATTAGAGGGCCGGTTACCCAGGCATCAGGAGATTCAGGATCCGCGTTCACTGATTTGCGTACTTCATAATTACTGAATGGACCACCCACATCAACCACTGTGGTAATACCGCAAGCGAGGTAACGGGCCATTAAGCTGTTTAAATTATTTTTTATCCATTGCTGATCTTTTTCATAAGGATAAACAGCGCTGAGGTTCATTCCATCAGGACGTGTATATAAACCTCCGCTCTGAAAGAAATGAATATGCGCATCTATCATTCCCGGCATGAGGAATTTTCCTTTCGCATCCAGAATAACTGTTGTTTTTTCCGGGATCTTTATTTTATTGAAACTGCCAACGGCAACGATGCGGCCACTATCAATCAATATGGTTTGATCAGGGTCGATCTTGCTTGTTATTACATTCACCACATTTGCATGAATGATTGCGGAAGATGGCTGAACCTGGCTGTTTGCTGTGAGAGAAAACAAACTTATAAAAAGGAATAAGATTTTAATCCTCATTTTTATTTTAAAGATAATAGAATATTTTTTTGAAGTGAAGACGGAAAGACGGAAAGACGGAAAGTCGGAAAGTCGGGAAGTCCGAAAGTCCGGAAGTAAGAAGAATTAAGCTAAATTGAGTTCCAATGTTTGCTTTCTTTCCGTCTTTCTGATTTACGGACTTCCCGACAATAATCTATTTCGTTTTCATCACTTCAGTAGGAGGGACCGGTTGCGGTACCTGGTTTTTTATTGCAGGAATTGATTCCAGATACGTAAATATTAGCGTGAGATCTTCGTCTGTCATTTGAGCCATAAGCTGCCATGGCATTGGTGGTAAAATAGGTCTTCCTCCATCTAAACCAAGATGCTTGCCTGTGCGTAATGTTTTTTTAAAGACATCGGCATCCCATGCACCAATACCAGTTGTAGAATCAGGTGTAAGGTTTGCGGCATAAGAAATGCCCCAGGGTCCAACGAATGCTGTCAAACTCGGAGAAAACAGCATCCAGTTACCAGGTTTTGTACCATCATAAGTGATAGGAGGTAGGGGACTTCCTTCCTGATGTCCCGATAATAATCTGGTAGTATCGGGTTCCGGTCCCATCGCAGTCATAACCTTAGGAGAATGGCAATCATTACAACCACCCACAGTAACCAGGTATTTACCCTTCGCGATCAATTCCGTTTTTGTTAATTCCTTTTTTTCCGTTGTTGTTTTCGATGGAGCATTTTCTGCCGGCTGCGAAGTACAAAAATAGTGACTGCTAATTGCTAAAGTTGCCAGTAATGCAATGCAGGCATTCCTGTTTGTTTTGTTGAAATTCATATTGGTTGGTTTAGGTTTAAGAAATGCGGGGATATTGCAGAAGCCTGCGAGACTATTATAGTAGTAACATCATTTCTTACTGATCAGGTACTGATCGCTTCTACAAAACTATTATAGCCTAATGGGGGATTGGATTCGGATTATTGGGTAATTAAATTTTTTATAAAGGGATAAGATACAAAAAGCTGTTCAGAAATGAACCAACGCTATTATTTTTTCAAGGTAATCTCCATCAGTTTCATCAAATACATTCAAGTCACTGCTATCCACATCAAGTACCCCTAACACTTCGTTATTTCGAATTATTGGAATTACAATTTCAGATTTTGATAAACTACTGCAGGCAATATGACCGGGAAATTTTTCTACATCTGGAACAATCAATGTTCGGGCTTCTGCCCAACTGGTT
Organism: Chitinophagaceae bacterium; assembly: GCA_965279015.1. Lineage (GTDB taxonomy): Bacteria > Bacteroidota > Bacteroidia > Chitinophagales > Chitinophagaceae > Endoryza. The sequence goes on along the minus strand of OZ257130.1, from coordinate 3,803,012 downwards.
CCGCAAACACCCCTGCCTTTTTTAATACGTGTACAGGCTACAGGTCCCTGGAAGGGGGCCAATACCAGTTCATTATTTTTCACCAGGTAGAATCCCACCCATAACCATCCAAATTGTTCTTTTAACGCGGCTGTTATATTAGCCAGGTTAGCCACAAGGTCCGGTTCACCATCAAGCAAGCCTATTATCTGGGGTAACAGAGATTCGTATTGATCTTTTTTAGTGCCACTGACAATGCTCAGGTCCTCCGCCATAATTAGTTATTTAATACAAAAGTACAAAGGCATTTGTAAAGCAATTGCAATTGTATACAGATGCTGAAACTACTATTTATTATTCCGTTAACTTTACTTTAAAACCAACTCTTTTTATGTTTAAGCAATTCTTACCACTGGCAACATGCTTGTTACTGGCAACCGCCTGCAATAACAACTCCGACAAAACTGATAGCACGGAAGCTGTCAAAACAGATTCTCCGGCACACGAAGCACATACTGCTCCACCCGCTGGTACAGAAATACCCCCTGTACCGGAAATTCCAGAAGGAGCTAAAGTATATTTTAAAAATCTGAAAGATGGATCCACGGTTTCTTCTCCTATCAAAATTGAAATGGCAGTTGATAAAATGGCGCTGGATACTGCAAACGGAAAAATCAAACCGGCTTCGGGCCATCACCATATATTGATCGGATTGGATTCAGTACTGGCCGGTGAAGTGATTCCTAAGGATTCAACCCATCTACATTTTGGAAATGCTCAATCACAGGCCGAAGTAAAACTGGCACCCGGTAAGCACAAACTTACCCTTCAGTTTGCCGATGCATTGCATCGTTCTTATGGAAGCAAATTGACTAGTTCGGTTACTATTACCGTGAAGTGATAATGAAGTGAAATCGTGAGTCGTGAGAAGTGAATCGTGAGTAGCTCTCCGATTAATGGTAAGATACTTTTACTTTGAGAGTACCACTCGCTACTCACGACTCACCACTCACGTTTCACGATTTCACTTTAACCTCTATTTGGTCATAGCTGCATTGATCGGTACTCTATCCAAAAATTGCAATACACGATCTATTTTGTCTTCGTTGTTGAAATGCATCAATGTGTGAATCCATTGTGTCATACTCTTACCAGTTTTATATTTCGAATCCACCTTATACCAGCCCAATAACCAAATACCTGGCTGTTCGGTTTGTTGTGGTTGATTTACTTTTACCGGTAACCAGATATCGTTAGAGAAAGTAATGGTTTCGATAGCTTCGGTTCTGCGCTTTTTCCAATATTCTCCGATCGCCGCTCTACCTGTAAGACTATCACCATTATTCCAGGCATAAACTGCATTGTCGGCATAGGAGCCCATCCAGGAATCAATATCTCCACTGGAAAGATTGGCTAATCCTTTCTTACCAATTTCGGAATATTTAGCATCGGCAAATTCTGCAGGAGCTGGTTTGGCTTCAGTAGCAGGGGTAGCAGCCGTTGTTTCGGCCGCCGCTTCGGGTTTGTTGTTACAACCGGCAATAAACGCGATACAAAGAACAATTAAGAATTGCTTTCTCATAATTAAACTGTTTTGGGTTAAAAAAATGATTAGTTGTTCTGGTAGGAAAACGGAAGAGAAAAGGATAGAGTGGGTGGGGGATTCACTAAATATAAACTATTCTGATATTAATAGGTGGGGATGGGAAATTATTTGCTTTATGACAAATGGAGGAATAATCGTGAATCGTGAGTGGTGAGTCGTGAGTAGCGAAAGTCACTCCCAAAGTAATTATGAATTTCCTTTAATCGGGGTGTCACTCACGATTCACGTCTCACGACTCACGATTCTCATCTTATTTCTTCAAACTGCCCCGTTTGTTTGTTCTTCCGCACATTATCCCAATTAAAAGCTCGCCCGTTCATGGCGACATATACCCCGGGTGGAAGAGATTGTACAAATGCAAGGGCATTACCAAGGTTAAAGAATCCATCAGAGCTACCGAATTTATAGGGAATCATAGCACCGGTAAGTACAATTGTTTTCCCTTTTACCTTTTCAGCTAATACTTTCGCGGTTATCGACATGGTATCGGTACCATGTGTAATTACAATTTTGTCTTCAACAGCATTGCGGCACTGGTGGGCGATTAAATCCCGATCCTCATCCGTCATAAGGAGACTATCGATCATCATGAGTGTTCGTACGGTAATATCCAGGCTACTGCGACTGCGACCCAGCATTTCGGGAAGATGGGTTTCCTTGAAAAAAAGTTCACCGGTGAGTTCATTGTATTCCTTATCAAAAGTTCCTCCGGTTACAAAGAATCTGATCGACATAAGCAGGTTGTTGGTGAATGTAAAATATAGAATTTAAAATGTAAAATGTAAAAGTTGTTCAAATCAGGCGTTCTGGTAGGCTGCTGAACCCATTCTACTTTTTGCATTTTACATTTTAGATTTTACATTCTCTGTGAGCCATTCAAACTTAATATCAAGTTCAATATCGGGGTGAATGCTGTAAAACACCGGGCAGGTGCGTGCGCAACGTTCAATTATCAGGCGTTGTTTTTCATCAACTATTGTGGTTTCCGGGAAATGAAAAGTTAAATTTATCCCTCCCACACGACGGGGGTCTTGCTTCATTATTTTCTCTACCTCTATTCGGGTGCCGGCCAGGTCTACCTGCAAATCCCGGGCTTTTATTCCCATAATGGTCATGGCACAGGCTCCCAGCGAAGTTGCAAGCAGATCAGTAGGCGAAAAACGCTCTCCTTTGCCTTGATTATCCGGCGGGGCGTCGGTTTGTATCGAATTATTACTTTTTAAATGGGTGCAAACGGTACGTAAATTTCCTTCGTATACTACTGTTGATGTCATGTTGTACAATTTTGCCCTAAATTTACGTTGAATATCTAAATCAATGCCGGTGAAGAAAATAGCGCTATGCCTCTTTTTAGTCAGTTCTGTGGTAACCAGTTGGGCCCAATATGAAAAAGAGAATGTCTCAAAAAAGCAGCAAAAGAAAGAAGCCCGTCGCGAACAGATTAACCTCCTTATGAAAAAGGAAGAGGATGGGGAACTGGTATTTAATAAACAAAATGTATTTGGATTCAAATTGATCACCGACGGATGGGGACTTTCCTACGAATATGGCAGGTACAAATCAAACAAGAAAACACTGCTTTTTCAATTTGAATTCAACGAAAAGAAACACCCCAAGGAAAAAAAGATTTCCCTTTTTGATGGCTTTGGCTTCAGTAATATAGTTTTTGGAAAGACTAATAATTTTTACCAGACAAAACTAGGTCTAGCTCAGCAATTGAGAGTGGGAGGCAAGGCCAATAAGAATGGAGTGGCAGTATCTGCTATTTTTGGGGGTGGATTATCCATTGGACTCGAAAAGCCCTACTATGTAAACGTGGTAAACAATGGAAAAGAATTTAGAAGCACCTTTCCCGAGATTATTGATAGTGCGTACGGTATAAACGGAGCCGCTGGTATTTTCACGGGCTGGAGCGATGTAAAGTTCAACCCGGGTGTTCATGCTAAATTTGCCATGCGTTTTGATTATGGTCGATTCAATGAATCAGTTACGGCAATTGAGGCAGGTGTAATGGCCGAGTACTATAGTAAAGATGTTTCACAACTAGCATATGTAGAACAAAAAAAGTTTTTTCTCAGCGGATATGTGTCCATTCTTTTAGGTAAAAGAAAGTAAGTATTTTTGCTTCGCCCACCGAAGCTTCAGCGAAGGTGGGCCGTCATTAGAGTCATCCAAATTCTCCTTCGAACTTTTTTTGTCTGCTAATGTTGAATTATATCATATGCAGGAATTACCCGTTATCAGTAACATTTCTGAAAGTAACAGTAAAATAAAGAAGCCCGATTGGCTGCGGGTGAAGCTTCCTATTGGGGAAAGCTATAAGCATGTACGTGGACTGGTAGATACTCATAAACTCCATACGATATGTGAAAGCGGCAATTGTCCTAATATGGGGGAATGCTGGGGGGAAGGAACAGCCACTTTTATGATTCTTGGAAATGTTTGTACCCGTAGCTGTGGCTTTTGTGCCGTAGCCACAGGCCGTCCCGACCCAATTGATTGGGATGAACCGCAACGGGTAGCGGAAGCCATTCACCTGATGATGGTAAAACACGCGGTGATCACCTCAGTAGATCGTGATGAGGTAAAGGATGGAGGTAGTATTATCTGGTACAATACCATAAAGGCTGTTAAAGCCCTCAATCCTGATACAACGCTTGAAACATTGATCCCCGATTTTAAAGGGGAGAAGGAAAATATTCAACGCATTATCGACGCGGCTCCCGAAGTTGTTTCTCATAATATTGAAACAGTAGAGCGGCTGACCCGCCAGGTTCGTATCCAAGCTAAATACTGGCGAAGTATGGATGTGCTTAAAATATTGAAAGCAGGTGGCATGCGAACTAAAAGTGGCATCATGCTCGGATTAGGAGAAGCACGGGAAGAAGTTATTCAGACTTTACACGATTTGAAAAATAGTAATGTAGATGTTGTCACCATCGGACAATACCTTCAGCCCAGCAAAAAGCATTTGCCCGTAAATCGTTTTGTACATCCTGATGAATTTGCTGAATACCGGGAGATTGGTTATCAAATTGGTTTGGATTATGTAGAAAGCGGGCCGCTTGTCCGTTCTTCCTATCATAGCGAGCGGCATGTGATACCGGGTTATGGCAAGGCGAAGTGGGAAGCGGAGAAAGGTTAATGTGCAAATGCTTTCGATTCAATTACCATAACTAATTGACACGTTTATTTAATCAGAAATATTACTACTAAAGAATTTGCACATTTCTTAATTTGTATTTTTGCACATTCTATTATCTTCGGTTCATGCAAAGAATAACGTTTTGTATTGTCATATGTTTAATTGGTTACAGTTCCTTCTCCCAACTTCGCTGGAAAAAAGTAAATGACTCATTCGGGTATCTTCCAAAGTCAATCAACATTTATAAAACTACCGATTCATTAAACGGCAAACCTTTTATCGCCTATTATATTGAAGCAAAACTGAATGATCTCAATCTTGAATATACCACCCAGGTAGGGAGCGGGAAACGGTATACCCCTTCGGAATATTATACAAAGGAAGATTCGCCTTATGTATTGGTGAATGGTACATTCTTTTCCTTTCAAACAAACCAGAACCTGAATACGGTGATCCGTAATGGTAAAATGGTAGCGTATAATGTGCCCGCCCTTAAAAGCAAAAACAGTGATTCATTCTATTATCCTACCCGCGGTGCAATTGGCATTACCAAAAAAAGAGAAGCGGATGTTGCATGGCTTTTTACAGATACATCGGAAAAATGGCCCTATGCTTTTCAATCGAAACCGATTGTAGCAAAAGGAAAGACAAGCGATCCAACTTTCAAAGATCTCAATACATTGGATTACTGGAAATTTTGGCGCATGCAAACTGCTATAGGAGGCGGGCCTGTTTTGTTGCAGAAGGGACAAATTAAAATTACCAGTACAGAAGAACAGATGTTTGTGAATGGCCAGAACGACAAACATCCGCGAACAGCCATGGGATATACAAAGAAGGGTAAACTAATTATTTTGATTATTCAGGGAAGATTTCCGGGTATCGCCGAAGGAGCCACTCTGGAACAGGAGGCAAAAATTTTGAAAGACCTCAAATGCGTGGAAGCGCTCAATTTAGATGGGGGAGGCAGTAGTTGTATGTTGGTGAACGGTAAAGAAACGATTACCCCATCAGATAAAGAGGGACAGCGGCCGGTGCCGGCGGTGTTTATTATAAGAAGCAAAAAGACGGTGAATATCTATTGAAATGTAGAATGTAAAATATAGAATGTAAAATGTAAAAGTGAGCTGCTACTTTTACATTTTACATTTTATATTCATTATTTTACATTTTACTGATCCCATACAAGCGCGCTTGCCCCTAAAATAGCCGCATCCGATTCTTTCAAATGACTCACCAGAATCTTCACTTTATTCTGGAACACCTGAATAAGATTTTCCTCCATATGGGTGCGGGTAGGTTTTAAAATGAGATCACCAGCCTTAGTGAGTCCACCAAATAATACGATTGCTTCCGGACTGCTAAACATTACCGCGTTGGCAAGGGCAAGCCCGAGTATCTTACCGGTATATTCAAATATTTCCAGTGCCAATTTATCACCCTGAATAGCTGCTTCAAACACCGCTTTGGAATCCATCTTCTCTTTTGGTACGTTGCGAAGCAAGCTCTTCTCTTTACTTTTCTCCAATGTTTCTAATGCTGTTAACGTTACACCGGTAGCCGATGCATAACTTTCCAGCGAGCCATGTTTACCGGTTCCTTCGTGCAAACGTCCATCCGGAATTACGATTGTATGTCCAAGTTCACCGGCAAATCCATCATGACCATAAATTAAATGACCATTGGCTACGATTCCGCTGCCAACGCCGGTACCGAGGGTGATCATGATAAAATCTTTCATACCCTGCGCTGCACCGTACATCATTTCACCGATAGCTGCTGCATTGGCATCATTGGTAAGCGTAACCGGCAGTTTGAATTTATCTTCGATCAGTTTGGCTAATGGAATTACTCCTTTCCAGGGAAGATTGGGAGCATATTCGATAGTGCCGGTATAAAAATTTCCATTCGGGGCACCTACACCAATTCCTTTTATGCGACCAACACCCCCTGCTTTCTTTATTAATGGAACTAGTGTATCGTGTAATTCATCAATAAATGTTTCAACTAGCTTATGCTTTTTGGTTGAGAGATCTCCGGAAAATAACACATTTCCATTACGATCCACTATCCCAAACTTGGTACCCGTTCCACCAATATCGATGCCTATAGCTAGTGGTTCTAACGAGGGAGTTGCTGTTGCCATGACAATGAGTTTATAAAAAGCCACGGTTATTACACATGGCTAGAGGTCACAATTTTAGTAAATAATACCTAGTGACTAGCTGCCACTTGTTCATCAACATCCAATCCTTGTTTCTTTAAAACTGCTTTTGTTTTTAATGCATGCCATGCGAGATATGCAAAACAGATTAAGGGAACTATATACGAAAGCTGTGTATACATCGAAACAGTCTTATCGCCAGCCGGATCAAAATCAATGACAGCTCCTTGCGCGGGAGGTATTATCGCGCCGCCAAGTATCATCATGATAAGAAAAGCAGAACCCTGACTTGTATATTTACCCAGACCATTTACCGCCAATGCAAAAATACATGGCCACATTACAGAGCAGCAAAGGCCCGTGCTCACAATCGCGAAATTGGCGACCATACCGGATGCTGTAAGTGCAATGATCATGGCTATGGTTGCTAGTACGGAAACGGTAAGCAACAACTTGACTGGCTTTTCTTCTGCATATAAAAATGCGGCCACCGCAATTATGATACAAATAGGATAGAGTAGGAAGTCGCTTACATCATTCCCCTTAATAATATTCACCAGTAAAATGATTCCGAATGCAACAAAAGGAACCACAATGACCAATATTCGTTTCAATTGCTTTGATAAATTGAACACACTTACAGCTCCCGTCCAACGTCCAATCATTAAACTACCCCAGTATAGCGAAATAAGATGCGATATATGAGCTTCGTCATACCCCCCGAACTTTTCCTTTTTAAGCAGGGCACCAAAATTATTATCGATCGTTACTTCCACGCCAACATAAATGAAAATGGCAATCATCCCAAGTACTAATTGGGGATATGCCATAGCTCCCCATCCATTAGGATTTCTTTTCGCCATTGCCATGGAGATGAATAGTAAAATAAGGATTAGTGTAAGGCAAACGGTGATTGTAACTGCTTTGCTGATGCCGGTAGCATTTTTTACCCCATCGGCAAATAATACTGGCAGAAAGATTATACCTATTAATAATAACACATAAAGTGCTTTCGGGCTATTTTCCAACTTTTCATTGGATGTCGTTTTAGGTAATTTGGCAAATGTGAAAATCAATGCCGCTACAATAAATAGTCCCGCGAGGAAAAAATAGAGCGTTTGTATGTTTTCGATTGATGCTTCCTTGGCTTGTGTGAGTGTTCCGAATAAAAGGAAGCTTACTACAAGCGGACCAAGCAATGTTCCGAACGAGTTTACACTTCCCCCCATATTAAGACGATGGGCACCGGTTTCTGGACTTCCCAGTGCCACCGCAAAGGGTTGTGCACAGGTTTGTTGCAATGAAAATCCAAGGGCGATTATAAAGAACGAAACTAATACCATTGGAAAAGTCGCATTTCCGGAACCACTAATTAAAGCTAGGGCAATGGCACCAACCACTGATATTAGTAGACCCCATATAATACCCTTTTTATATCCAATTTTATTAAGTACATCGGTTCCGCTGAAAGTGGAAACCAGATAAAGAATTAATGATCCGTAGAAATATGCGCCATAAAAAGCAGAACCGACGAGTTGTGATTGAATCTGATCTAGGTTAAAAAATTTCTTGCAGAAAGGAATAAAAATACTGTTGGATGCAGCTACAAAGCCCCAAAAGAAAAATACAATGATTAATATTCCAAACTGAGACCATTTGGTTTGCTGGTTCATAAACAATCGGTTGGTTTAAATGAATGCTGAAAGTAGTAAGTTTTTGCCAGTAAGAAAATTTTTTCAGTCTTTGATGCTTCATTACTGATAACTCGTTAAATTGATGCACATTTCAGTTTAATAACTCCTGATGGAAATACTTCATGTTAGTGCGGAATGTTACCCGGTTGCTAAAGCAGGTGGGCTGGGTGATGTTGTTGGCGCATTGCCAAAATACCTCAATAAGCTTGGGCATATTGCCAAAGTAGTTATGCCAATGTACCGAACTAAATTTTTGTACGCGAATAAATGGGAAGTAGTACATAAAGGATATACCAACCTCGGTAACTGGTGGTTTGAATTCACAGTTATTAAAGAAGCAACCAATGTGCTGGACTTCGATCTTTATCTAATTGATATTAATGGATTACTCGATCGTGAAAAAGTATATGGATATGATGACGATTCGGAACGATTCACTGCTTTCCAGATTGCGGTGTTGGATTGGGTCAACGAATGGAAACATCATCCCGATGTAATCCATGTTCATGATCATCACACCGGTCTCATACCTTTCATGATAAAGCATAGCTTTAAATACGCGGCTATAAAAAATATTCCCACAGTTCTCACTATTCACAACGCGCAATACCAGGGTTGGATGGGTTGGGAGAACAGTCGCTTCGTCCCCGCCTGGGATACCTGGCGATGGGGTTTGCTCGACTGGCAGAATAATATCAATCCGTTGGCCAGTGGTATTAAATGCGCTGACAAAGTAACTACCGTAAGTCCAAGTTATCTCGATGAGCTCAAGTATATGAGTAATGGACTGGAAGCTTTATTTGAATATGAAAAAGGGAAATGCGTTGGCATTTTAAACGGTATTGATGCAGATGTTTGGGATCCGGCCACAGATACTTATCTCAACCATCATTTTTCGATAAAGGATGCAGAAGCCGGAAAGGCTAAATCTAAAATGGATCTTTGCGAAACCTTTGGTCTCGATTTTGAAAAGCCATTAATTGTTTTTATCGGACGGTTGGTGGGGGAGAAAGGAGCCGATTTGCTGCCACAGGTTATCGCCGATTCATTTTATTATATTGGAAGGCGAATGAACTTCTTAATTTTAGGAAGTGGATTTCCGGAAGTGGAAGCTTCACTGGCATCTATGAAACCGATGTCACAGTATGATTACAATGTATATGTAGGATATAATGAAGCATTGAGTCACCAGATGTATGCAGGCGCTGATTTCTTATTGATGCCGTCAAGAGTAGAACCCTGCGGATTAAACCAGATGTATTCGATGCGTTACGGAACGGTGCCGATGGTGCGACGTATTGGAGGATTGAAAGATACGGTGATCGACTATGGTGAGAAAGATGGTTATGGCATCTGCTATAACTATACTGCGGTAGGTGATATCAGTCATGGCATATGGCGGGCCATAGATCTTTACCGCGATAAAGCAAAATTGAAAGCGATCCGGGAAAAAATGATGGCACTCGATTTCAGTTGGGAAAACAGCGTTAAAAAATACGTGGACGTTTATTCAAGTTTACGATAAAGAAATAGAACAAACCTTAAATAACTTGCTATGTCAAAAGAAATCGTTGCCGTGATACTTGGCGGTGGGGCTGGAACTCGTTTATATCCTCTTACTGCCAGTCGTTCGAAACCAGCTGTTCCGATTGCCGGTAAATACCGCCTGGTGGATATTCCGATCTCCAATTGTTTAAACGCGAATATCTCGCGGATGTTTGTATTGACCCAGTTCAATTCAGCATCGTTGAATCGTCATATAAAGAATACCTATCACTTCAGCGCCTTCAGCGCGGCTTTTGTTGATATTCTTGCCGCTGAACAAACTCCCGATAACCCCACCTGGTTCCAGGGAACAGCAGATGCGGTGCGTCAAAGCTTGCGACATATAGAACCCTTTCCCAGTGATTATGTATTGATCCTTTCCGGTGACCAATTGTACCAGATGGATTTTAGGGAGATGGTTAATAATCATATTGAAAAGAAAGCCGATATATCTATTGCTACCATTCCTGTAGGCGACCGTGAAGCGCCGGAATTTGGAATAATGAAAAACAAGGAAGATGGATTTATCAGTTCTTTCATAGAAAAGCCTAAAAAAGATGTGTTGCCCCAGTGGGTAAGTGATACGGGCCCCGAAATGCAGCGTACTGGCAGGAACTATCTCGCTTCAATGGGAATTTATATTTTCAACCGGCAGTTGTTATTCGACTTGCTGCAGGTTGAATATAAAGACGCGACCGATTTCGGAAAAGAAATCATTCCTCAATCGATCAATAAATATAAAGTAGCCAGTTACCAGTATGATGGATACTGGACCGATATCGGTAATATCTATTCCTTCTTTGAAGCAAATCTTGGTCTTACACAGGATATTCCCGACTTTAATTTATTTGATAATACGAAAGCAATTTATACCCGTGCCCGCATGTTGCCACCTGCAAAGATCAGTGGCACTACATTGGAAAAAACAATCATTGCCGAAGGTTGCATCATCAATGCATCCCGTGTAGAAAACAGCGTGATAGGTATCCGCACCCGCATCGGTAACGGGACAACTATTGTAAGCAGCTATGTAATGGGCGGTGATTATTTTGAGACACTTGAAGAAATGAATCATAATGCGGAAAGAGGAATACCTAAGCTGGGCATCGGCGATCGTTGTTATATCCGTAATGCCATTTTAGATAAAAACTGCCGGATTGGAGATGATGTTCGTATCAATGGAGGCCATCACCTTGAGAATACCGATCATTCCTTATACACAGTGAAAGACGGAATTGTGGTGATAAAAAAAGGAGCAGTGGTGCCGAATGGCTTTGTGATTTGAGAAAGCTGTTAGCTTTTAGCTGTTAGCTGCTAGCTAAACCTGAATAGGATAGTCTGTTTATATCTGCACATTTAATTAAGAAATTGTTTTGAATCTTTAAGTTATAGTGACGTGCTTGTAGCTCAAAGCTCATAGCTCGCAGCTTCTTCTATATTTTTCATTCCAGACTGTGTATTTTTCACACAATAACTTATTATCTTTCCTTACCAAACAGTTTTACCAACTAATAACGATTGCTTATGTCAACTGCCCCATTAGGGAAAAAGCCTACACTTAGTATCGCGCAGATTATTAATATGAGTGTAGGTTTCTTTGGAATTCAATTCGCATTCGGACTTCAGAACGCTAATGTTAGCCGCATTTTTCAAACGCTTGGAGCTGAAATCGAAGACATTCCGATTTTGTGGATCGCGGCTCCTTTGACCGGACTGATCATACAACCCATTATTGGTCATTTCAGTGATAAAACCTGGTTGGGCAAATGGGGCAGAAGAAGACCTTATTTTATGCTAGGGGCCATATTCGCATCCCTTGCGTTATTTGTGTTTCCAAATGTATCTGCACTTTGGATGGCGGCTATCATGTTATGGTTGTTGGATGCATCTATTAATGTATCAATGGAACCTTTCAGGGCTTTTGTTGGAGATATGTTGCCCAATAATCAACGCACGACGGGATTTGCAATGCAAAGTTTTTTTATTGGTATAGGTGCCGTCATTTCTTCGATATTGCCGTATGTATTAACAGCATTTAATGTTTCCAATGAAGCTCCTCCCGGAGTTATTCCTGATTCAGTTAAAATATCGTTTATCGCTGGCGGGATAATTTTTTTATTAGCCATTTCCTATACAGTCTTTTCAACCAAAGAATATTCTCCGAAGGAAATGGCCTCTTTTGGAGAAAGTGAGGGAATTGACATTCACTCCCCACAAATAAAAACACCGGCCAGTGTTTTTTTAAAGAAGGGAATTATTTGGATGATTGCAGGATTGGCGTTGACGGCATTCCTCTATTTCTACAATAATTCTGCTATCGAAAAACTTGAAAAGGAGTTGTATGTCTTAACACTTGGGATCACCACATTCGGGGTTCTCCAGGTAATTGCTTCATTATTTAAAAAAAATACGAAACCAAATGGTTTTGTAGAAATAATGGATGACCTCAATTTTCTGCCGGATACTATGAAAAAGCTGGCAATAGTTCAGTTCTTTACCTGGTTCGCTTTGTTTTCAATGTGGATTTATTCAACTCCTGCATTGGCACAACATATTTATGGAACAACGGATCCAACATCAGCGGAGTATAACAAAATTGGCAACTGGGTAGGGGTGTTGTTTGCATGGTATAACGGGTTTGCCGCGCTTTTCGCATTCCTCTTGCCGGTACTTGCAAAAAAGCTATCGCGACCCGCTACACATATGATTGCTTTAATTGCCGGAGGTTTGGGATTGATATCATATTATTTCTTCAAGAATGAAAATCTTTTGATAATAAGTATGGGTGGGATAGGGCTTGCCTGGTGCAGTATCCTGGCAATGCCTTATGCGATGTTAACCCAATCACTTCCGGCACATAAGATGGGTGTTTATATGGGGATTTTCAATTTCTTTATTGTGATTCCTCAAATATTAGCGGCTACTTTATTGGGAGTTTTCACAAAACATATTTTCAATGGCAATGCCATTCAAACAATTGTTCTGGGCGGTTGCTCAATGATTGTCGCAGCCTTTTTAACATTAAGATTAAAAGATAAATAATTATGAAACGAATTTGTTATTGGCTCCTTGTGCAGACGATCCTGATGGCACAATTTGTGAATGCGCAACAAGTATATCCCACTCATTGGTGGGTTGGCATGAAAGAAAATAAACTTCAACTAGTAATAAAAAGTGATAACGATATCGGTGCAGCAAAACCGGTCTTTCGTTCATCAAGCCCGGATGTGAAAGTGATCAAAGTAACAACACCAGCGAATAAACACTTTCTGTTTGTGGATCTTGAAATTGCCAGAACGGCAAAACCTCAGAAAATTAAATTTTCGGTCGGATCAAATTCTTTTCAATACGAACTTAAAGCGAAAAGCAAAGATGATGGAAAGACAAGGGTACAAGGGGTAACTTCCAAAGACTTCACTTACCTGATCATGCCCGATCGCTTTTCAAACGGTGATCCTTCCAATGATGCGTTTCCGGATTTGTACAAGGATAAAACAGCTGACCGCGCTAACAAATTTGCAAGACATGGAGGCGATTTGAAAGGAGTGGAGGAACACCTGGATTATCTATCGAACCTGGGTGTTACAGCTATCTGGCTTACTCCCATTATCGAAAATGATATGCCGAAAATGAGAGAAGGGAGTTTTGATATGTCTGGCTATCATGGTTACTGGCTCACCGATCATTATAAAATCGATAAACGATTTGGTGGTAACGAAGGCTATAAGAATTTTGTGAATGCTGCTCATAGCAAAGGATTCAAAATTATCCAGGATGCCGTGTACAATCATGTAGGACTTGATCACTGGATCAATCTCGATCCTCCTGCAAAAGATTGGGTTAACCAATGGCCGGAGTTTACACCTCCCAGCCATCGGGTAGAAACAATGTTCGATCCGTATGCTTCGAAATTCGATAAAAACAATATGGTACGAGGATGGTTCGTAAGACATCTTCCGGATCTTAACCTGGAGAATCCGTTTGTCGCCAATTTTATGATACAAAACGCCATTTGGACCGTGGAAGAATTTGGATTCGATGGTTTCCGGATCGATACCTATAAGTATTGCGATGAAAAATTTCTGAATAAAATGAACGCGGCCATATTAAAAGAGTTTCCGACCATTACCACCTTTGTAGAAGCCTGGGGAAATAATGAATCAGGGAACGCTTATTTCCAGGAGAATAATCTAAGTATCCCTTTTAAACACAATGCGCCGGGCGGACTCGATTTTCCATTGTGCTTTTCAATGCTTGCGGGAATGAATCAACCTTTTGGCTGGACAGAAGGAGTTAACAAAGTATATATGACGATGGCGCAGGATTTCTTGTATAAGAAGCCTTTGAACAATTGCATATTCCTCGACAATCATGATCTTGATCGGGTATATTCTGTGATAGGAGAGGACTGGACAAAAATGAAATGGGGATTCAATTGGTTGCTTACACTGCGTGGAATTCCTCAGATATATTACGGATCGGAAATATTGATGAAGAATTTTAAAAATCCAACCGATGCGGAAGTGCGGCTTGATTTTCCGGGTGGTTGGTCAGGCGACCCGGTTAGTAAATTTACCGAGAGCGGACGAACAGATAAGGAAAACGAAGCATTCAATTATGTAAGTAAACTCGCGCAATTCCGAAAAACATCGACTGCGTTGACTGTTGGTAAAACCATGCAGTATATTGTCCGAAACGGAGTTTATATCTATTTCCGTTACGATGCCAATCAAACAGTAATGGTAATTACCAATACCAGTAATAACAACTTCAAACCAGACTGGAATATATACAGTGAAAGAACGGCTGGATTTACGAAAGCGAAAGATATTCAGACTGGAGAAGTGAAGGCGTTGGTAGGGTTTGAGATTAAGGGGAAGGAGAGTTTGGTTTTAGAGTTGCTGAAGTAATATCGACGAAATGTAAAATGTAAAATATTGGATGTAAAATGTAAAAAGGCTTCATGTTTTATGGAGCCTTTTTACATTTTAGATTTTACATTCGATATTTTACATTTCTAGAGCATTATATTCCAAATATTCCTCTCCGCCCATTTGCCCCAATCTTTCAAACTACTTTGTAATGATTTCTGTAATTCGGAGATCGTTGCTTTCTTGCCTTTTGTTGGAACGGCCATATCTTTTGCTGTTGGTTCAACCAATTCCAATTTCGTAGCAAACCAGGTGGTATGAATACGGGGAATAGCGATACCTAAAATCATTCCCGGCAGGCCATTGAAACTCTCGGGTCCGCCGGTTACCATAATTTCATCTGTAAAAAAAGCGAAAATAAAAACCGAATCCATAATGATACCGGTTGCTTTGCGGCAATTGAATCCTGCGATCTTGCGGGTATCGGTAGTGTATTTCCATTCAATTTTACGCAGACTATCCTGCACCAGGTACATGGTTTCGAATACTTGTTTCTGGCTGATAGCACTTTGCGTTCCGTAGTTGGTACATACAATATTTTCCTGTGCAGGTCCCTGGCCCCATCCGTTCATACCAGCCCGGTTATCGGGGTTATCGCGACCTGGTTTATATACCGATTTTTCCCCGTCAAAAAAGAAATCGAAATACGTGATATAATACTGGGGTATTTGTTTTTTCATTTCCTGTGCCCATTCGCCATATCCTTCAATTTGTTTGTGCACGTTAAGCTTGCGTTCAAACTCAATTTTCCCTTTTGCAATAAATTGCTGCGCACCTACCAATGCTGGTGAACAAAAAAGTACGATTGCGACAAGTATCTTTTTCATATGAGATGATTGTAGTTGTTAATCCCAGGGATTGGCGGGTGCTTTTCCGTTTTTAGAAAAATTCCAGGTGAACGAAACAAGCCAGAATCGCTGGATCGTTTGATAAGTACGTTGTTGAACATAGGATTCATTGATGTCCCGGCTGAATCCGAGATTCTGATTCAACACATCTTTCATTTCGAAACTAAGCAAGCCTGTATCGTCCTTAAATATTTTTTTCGAAAACGTCCCGTTTAATAAATACACATTTCGGTTTTGAGGGAACGCGTCTGTTTTTTCTCTCACATTCAGGTTTGCATTAGCTCTGATCTCCGTTTTCCAGGGAAGATAAACAGTCGCGCTCCCATTCAATGAAGTGGACCAGTAATTTATATCCTGTGAATTGCTTTTTGAAATGCTATACCCCACGTTCCAATTAAGGTTAAACTCCACCTTTTTTGGTTTGTTATAATTACCGCCAACACCTACTTCGAAGTTTCTCGATTTATTACGGATCTTCTGGGTGCCGGTATTGTTCGCCATATCAGTAATATAGCTGTTGTTATTACCCCCATTTACGTTTGCATTGAAATTGATCCGGAAATCGCTTTTCTTCAATTTAAATCCATACATAAAATAACTGTAATAATTATAGTTGCCGGAAATATTATAAGGCTGAGAAACTCTTTTGAAATTTTGATAAATCGTATCGTTGGTGCTCATGGCATTCAGAATATTGGTGAAATCTAAATAGCCATAAATCTCCCGGTTGTTCATTATCTTAAAATCGTTGAAATTGATTCCGATATTCTGGCGGAACTCTTGATTAAGATTGGGGTTACCTACTCGCTGGTAATAATTGTCTGTATTGTCTTTAAGCGGTTGTAGTTGTTCGATTGTTGGTTGACGCGTATTCCCGCTGTATCGTATCGAAAAACGTGTTTGTGGTTTGATGTTCCAATTGAAATTGGCCCTCGGGAAAAAGTTGAGGTAGGAATATCTTAAAATAGTATCCTGGAAAAGATCTTCCTGCCGAAATCCGGAATGAGAGATATTACCTCCAAAAGAATAACTCAGTCTTTTCTTATTGACGCGAATATTCATTCCTCCGGAATTGGTAAATACATTTACATTATAGTGCGTTGAAAGTGTATCAACAAAAAGTTCATATTTCCCATTTTGTTCGTCATTTGTTAATCGCTCCGACTCGTTGTTATTATTTCTGATGCTATAGTTTACTTCAAGGGTTACTGCTTTACTGAGTGGTTCAGTATAGGACACTTTACCGCCAATATTGAGCAGCCTGCTGTTGTTCACTTTTTCCTGGTCAGTAGTATCTTTAAACGGGTTCGCACCAAATTCTTCATTAAATGATTTCAGGAAACCGCTTGCCTCATTGTTGCCGTAGCGCTGATCGAAATTGACAGAAAGAGTTCGACCAATCTTTTTATACTTCTTTCTCCACAAGAGGGAAGTATTCAATGCCTGGCTTTCCCCTTCACTGGTGTTGAGTCGCTGCAATTGATTCACCAATACCTGGTCCCCACTTAAAGTTTGCAGGATCGTTTTATTATTGCTGGAGTTTTTACTTAATGTTCCATTAGCGGTGAACTTTATCGTAGAGGATGAATCAAGCTGTACTTCATAGGTTCCGCTTAAATTATTTCTGATACGCTGACTGAATTTGTTTCCAATTTCATTACGGAAATAGGAAGAATCTGTTAAAAGATATTCTGTATTGGTAGTTCCGGCTCCGGTAGTATTTAATTTATTGAACCTGTAATTGAAGTTTATCTTATGACGATCGCCATTAAATTTATTAGAATAATGTGTACCGGCACTCCAGCTGGTGGGTAAGCCTTCTCCATAATAGGAACCGCCGCCACCTTCAAAATCATCTCCACCTCCATAAAAATACATGCCTCCACCATCTTCGTCCACCATCATATTCATTTCACCTCCACCATATGCATTGCGGTCGCCCCATCCTAAACCGGTACGGCCGGTATTAGACATGATGCCATATACAGCAAACTTGCGTTTCCCTTTAAACGCATTGACCATTGCCTGGTTATCGAACTTGTCTGGCAGTCCGCCCCCTAGTTTTACTTTACCAAAATACCCGTTCTTCTTATCCTCTTTTAATTTAAGATTAATGGTTTTGGTTCGTTGACCATCATCGATTCCCGTGAAAGCGGCCTGGTCACTTTTCTTATCAAATACCTGTACTTTTTCCACCGCATCCGCACGAATATTCTGCGTGGCCATGGTCGGATCATCTCCAAAAAATTCTTCCCCATCCACTAAAACTTTCTGGACATCTTCTCCCTGCGTTTTTATCTTTCCATCAACATCTACCTGGATACCGGGCAAGCGTTTAAGAAGATCCTCCACAGTAGCATTGGCAGCTACTTTAAAACTATCTGCTATGTATTCTGTGGTATCCTTTTTAATCCGTATCGCACCTAGTTTCTGCGACACAATAACCTGCTCTAATAATTGGCTGCGAAGGATCATAGGAATTTCTCCAAGTTCTAATTGGGAGGTATCCTTAAGATTTGCAGTTACATAATAATCGGCGAAAGTTGGATGTGATACCAGCACGAAGTAGTTTCCTGCCGGGATACCAGCAAGAATAAATGAACCATTCTTATCGCTTCGGGTAAATTTTACCAGCGTAGAGTCTTTGGATCTGAGCAAGGCAACCACAGAATTGGTAAGGGTTTTCCTTTCTGCCGTATCGGCAATTTTTCCTTTTATCGTTGCTTGCTGACTAGTTGCTGTTAAGGAGCAGAAAGCAACCAATAATAGGATTACAGTTAGTTTACTCATGGCTAATTTTAGTCGGATAATAGATCTCTATCCTAATCAGAAACCGCGAAATTTTCCCGAATCCGAAATTCAATTAAAAAGACGTAGCGGGACGAACCGAACCCTTAATTTTACGTTAATTAGTTGTTGGTCAGTAAAACGCACATCTTAAAAAATCAGTATGACACATTCTGAAAAAAATTCCACAAAGAAATCTGCTGCAAATAAAGCCAACAGTAGCAGCCTTGATACTGAAAATGTGATAAAGGGCAAAACGAATGTGAAAATGGGAAAGAAATACGAAGAAGAACATTTTGTTGACAGCGCAAAGTCAGTTTGGAACTATTCCTTATTTACGGATGAGGATATCAGTAATTTCCAGAACGGAACACATTATAGTTTATATAATTTGTTTGGCTCTCATCAAATAGAAGTATTGAATACTAATGGTTATTACTTTGCAGTTTGGGCACCCAATGCAACGTTTATTTCTGTAACAGGTAATTTCAACGACTGGAATAAGGAATCCCATCCATTATTTGTTCGGTTGGACAATTCAGGTATCTGGGAAGGTTTTATTCCAAATATGCAAAAGGGGGAAGTTTATAAATATCATATCCATGGATTCAAAGGAAGGAGATTAGATAAAGGCGACCCCTATGCTAATTTCTGGGAAGTGCGTCCGGGTACCGCTTCCATAACCTGGGACCTGGATTATGGGTGGCAGGATAAAGACTGGATGAAGAAACGAAAAAAGCACAATTCACTGGATGCACCCTGGAGTGTTTATGAAGTGCATCTTGCCAGTTGGATGCGTCCTGATAAAAATGATGAAGAACGCTATAATACGTATGAACAGATCCGGGAGCGAATGGTGCCTTATATAAAGGAGATGGGATTTACACATGTTGAGTTCATGCCTGTAATGGAACATCCCTTCGATGGATCCTGGGGATACCAGGGAGCTGGTTATTTTGCTCCTACCTCCCGCTTTGGTGACCCGCAACAATTCATGGCATTAGTAGATGCATTTCATGAGGCTGGAATTGGAGTAGTGCTGGATTGGGTTCCTTCACATTTTCCTTACGACGCGCATGGCCTATTCATGTTTGATGGTACACATACCTATGAATATGCTGATATGCGTAAGGGTTTTCATCCCGATTGGAACAGTTATATTTTTAATTATAAACGAGGAGAGGTAAAATCTTTTCTTATAAGTAGTGGACGATTTTGGTTCGATCGTTTTCATGTTGATGGTATCCGAGTGGATGCCGTCAGCTCCATGCTGAAATTGAATTATTCCCGTACGCATGGTCAATGGGAACCGAATGAACATGGTGGTGATGGTAATCTCGAAGCTATTGCTTTAATAAAAGACTTTAATGAAACCGTTTTTCGTGATTTCCCGGATGTACAAACAATCGCCGAAGAAGCCACCGACTGGCCAGGCATTTCCAAGCCAACATTTGCGGGTGGATTGGGCTTTGGAATGAAATGGATGATGGGATGGATGCACGATACGCTTGATTTTTTCAAACTGGATCCGATCCATCGCCAACATCATCAGAATAAATTTTCATTCAGCATGGTGTATTATTATGATGAAAATTTTATGCTTCCGCTTAGTCACGATGAAGTGGTGCACGGCAAAAGCCCGATGTTATATAAGATGCCGGGCGATGAGTGGCAAAAATTCGCGAACCTGCGTGCATTGTATTCCTATATGTTCACCCATCCAGGCGGTAAATTATTATTTATGGGGGATGAATTTGGAGCGACTAATGAATGGAACTATAAAAGCGAATTGCAATGGGACCTGTTACAATTTGAACCTCATAGCGGGTTAAAAGCATGTGTAAGTGATTTGAACAAACTATTACGTGACGAACCCGCTTTGTACGAAAATCAATTTACAGTTTATGGTTTTGAATGGATCGATCTGAATCATAGGGCTGAATCAGTGATCGTTTATCGTCGTAAAGGCGAAAAACCAAAGAATGATTTGTTGATCATTTTGAATCTTACACCCGAAGTCCGTCGCGATTGGAAAGTATATGCAAACGGCAAAAGTGAATGGACCGAGATATTCAATAGCGATGCTAAGAAATACTGGGGTACGGGGAATGTATTTAATCCTGAAATTTTAACAACGCTGGTGGATAAAAAGGAAAAACGATATGAAATAAATCTTCATTTGCCACCGTTGGGAGTTATAGTATTAAAATAGCCGCGATATTGGGCCTTTATTTGTAATCGTATCCTATTATCTTCTATATCCAATTCATTGAGCATGAAGAACCTACTGTTAATACTCGTCACTACTTCGATGGCATTGTCAACGCTTGCTCAATCTGCTGACAGCGCTACCTATTATTATAATCGGGGAGAAGTTGAAATGCAAGCTCGTCGATACCGGGAAGCCGAAAAGAATTTCAACAAGTCTTTTCAACTAGATCCTAAAAACCTCAATAACCTTATTCAATTAGCGACTTCCTTGATGGAGCAGCGGCGTTATGGGGAAGCCCGCGAAAAATATCAAAAAGCAGAAGCCATTGATCCCAACAATCCTCAAGTGATAGAAAATCTCGCTACACTTTCTTTCAATGCGCGCAATTGGGAAGAAGCTATCCGCTATGGTCAAAAAATGAACCAGCATAAAATTGGGAAAGGAGCAAATTTTTTAATTGCGAGGAGTTATTATGAAATGGAAAATTATGGCGAAGCTGTTAAATATTGTCAATACGCGTTTAAAGAGGATCCGAAGAATGCGCAAATCGCATATATAGCCGGCCATAGTTTTATGGATATGCATAATTACAGAAGAGCAGCGGGTTGTTTCGATGAGGCGCTCGCACTGGATTCTTCTAATTCGACCTGGATGTATGAGGCGGGCCTTGCCTGGTACGCGGTACCCGATGATAAGAAAGCATTATACTGGATTGAAAAAGCGGGTGAAAAAGGGTATAAAAAAACAAATGACTACCTGGAAAATCTCGCCAGTGCTTACCTCAATGCAGGTCAGTTTGAAAAAGGGATAAACACTCTAATGGAAATTTTGAAGAAAAAGCCCCAGGATCAAGAAGTATTATATAGCATTGGCGAAGCATACTATAAATCGAAGAAATATCAGGAAGCTATTGATTACTGGGATCAGGCTTTTACTATCAATAATAAAAACGCGAACGCGCTTTATATGATTGGAATGGCTTACCAGAAAAAGGGGGAAACGGATAAGGGAAGACAGATTTGTGATAGAGCAATCCAGATGGATCCATTATTGTCTAAATTGAAAGAAGAACGTAAACTACCGGGAGGAGGGCTATAAACCCGCTATTCGCCACTCGCTACTTGCTGTTCGCAGCTCCTGTAAAAAATGAGCATCTGATTTCATTCGCACTTATTCGTCTTCATTCGTCCCCATTAGCGTTCACACATTCGTACCTATTAGCGTTCCTACATACGCTCCGGCACTTCGATCCCCAACAATCCCATTGCCGATTTAATTGTATTTGCAGTGAATACACATAATTGCAATCTCAATTCTTTTTTGTCTGGCGTTTCAGCCGTTAATACTCTCAATTCTGTTACAAAGGAGTTATATGTTTGAGCAATTTTAAAAACATAGTTGGCAATAACGGAAGGATTCATTTCTTCAGAAGCTTGTACCACTATTGTACGGTATTTTTCAAGTTCAATAATTAGTTTTTTCTCCAGCGCAAGTAACGATTCTACCGGACTTGTGTTCGATGGAGCTTCTTTCCGTAAGATTGATTTCGCTCTTGCGTGAGTGTATTGAATAAAAGGACCGGTGAACCCATGAAAATCGATAGATTCTTCCGGGTTAAAAACCATTCTTTTCTTTGGATCTACCCTCAATAGGAAAAACTTCAACGCACCCAGACCAATGGTATGGTAAAGTTTTTTTAATTCTTCTTCGGTAAAGTCTTTCACCTTCCCCAATTCTTCGGTATGTTTAGCCGAAATGCTTTCCATTTCATCAATGATATCATCTGCATCTACTACCGTTCCCTCTCTTGTTTTCATTCTTCCGGTAGGCAGCTCTACCATACCATAACTCAAATGATAAATACCATCAGCCGCAGGAAGATTTAGTTTCTGGCAAATCAGTTTCAACACTTTGAAATGATAGTTTTGTTCATCACCCACTACATATACACTCAGGTCGCTGTTAAATTCCTTTTGCTTCAATTCGGCGAGACCAATATCCTGTGTAATATAAACGGCTGTTCCATCCCGGCGACGAACAATTTTTCTATCTAATCCATCTGCAGTAAGATCGATCCACACACTTCCATCCGCTTCCTGTTCAAATACCCCTTTAGTCAATCCCTTCTCCACCATTTCCTTCCCTAATATATACGTATTGCTTTCGTAGTAAGTCTTATCAAAATCGCTTCCGATTCGTTTATAGGTTACTTCAAAACCCGCGTACACCCAGCTATTCATTTTTCTCCAGAGATCGATTACTTCCGGTTTGCCAGCCTCCCAATCAATCAGCATTTGTTGCGCGGCTTTCATAATGGGTGCTTCTTTCTCCGCTTCTTCCTGACTCATTCCAAGTTGCACCAATTTTCCTACTTCTTTCTTTAGCTCACTGCCAAATTGTACATAGTAATCGCCTACAAAATGATCACCTTTCATTCCGGTGCTTTGCGGTGTAGCGCCATTGCCAAATAGTTGCCAGGCGATCATGCTTTTACAGATATGAATACCGCGATCATTGGCGATACACGTTTTCGCAACTTCATATCCATTTTGTTTGAAGATGGCGGCGATGCTCCATCCTAAAAAATTATTTCGAAGATGACCAAGATGCAGCGGCTTATTGGTATTCGGAGAAGAATATTCAACCATTACCTTTTTATTCTGTGGCAATTGCTTACCAAATTCGGCGTTGGAAAAATTTGTATGAAGAAATTGCTTCCAATAGTTATCTGAAACAGTAAGATTCAAAAAGCCTTTAATAACATTGAATGCAACTAAGAGTTCGGAATGTGAATGCATTAATTCTTCCCCTAATTCTTTTCCAAGTTGTTCCGGTGATTTTTTCAGACTTTTTACGAAAGAAAATAGTACTACCGTGTAATCCCCTTCGAACTCCGGCTTGGTTTCGGTAATCAGTATGTCGGAAGCTTTGATTTCCGCCTTATATAATTTCACTAATGCCTGACTTACTGCCGGTTGAATAGCCGATACAATTCCCATATCCTTATTTTGTGGGGGCAAAAATAACACAATGCAGTGAGAGGGCTTGAAAATCAAAAAGCTGCTCTTTTTAGGAACAGCTTTCTGTACAGTTTGGCTTAGGGGTTAAAACTGGCACTGAATTTCAGTTAATTTTTTGATCTACAATCACCCCTAATTTTTTTCTTGACTGAAATCAATCGATTGCATAGGTTTTGTAGTTGTTATGCTACACGCACAAATTGATTCAACTACATAGTACATTATCAGGCTTATCTGATTTCAATTATATTCGCAACATTTTAGAAAGTATGGCCAAACAGCTCATCATTAGTATTATCGATTTTTTCTATCCACCCTTCCGGAAGATTATGCCACTGCAAACCTTTCGGTATGCTGCTTGTGGTGGGGGGAATACTTTATTGGGGCTTATTGTCTATTCCGTTTCTTATAAATATATACTCAAGGAACAGGATCTCGATCTTGGCTTTTACGCGTTTAAATCGCATATCGCTGCGTTATTCATTTCATTCTGTGTCAATTTCCCCCTGGGATTCATATTGATGAAATATGTTGTATTCAATGAATCGAATATTCGTGGCAGGATACAATTGTTCCGTTATTTTATCTTCTTCGTTTTTTGTCTTTTTTTAAACTATGTTCTGCTGAAATTATTTGTGGAGATATTGGGTTGGTATGCGATCATCGCGCAGATTATTACCACAATTATTGTTGTGTGTGTAAGTTATCTTACTCAAAAACATTTTACGTTTAAAGTGGAACGAAAGGAAGAGAACTTCCCTTTTTGATTATGGTCTGACGGTCCCCGTCTGACCATAATCAAATGCTCGCAATTACATAATATAACATCACAAAACAAACAATCACTTTCAACAAAGAGCCAAATAAGAACCCCACAAAGGAACCCATCGCTGCTCGGAAAGCGTGTCTTGAATCATTTTTAGCGATCATCTCACCAACAAAAGCCCCGATCAACGGTCCGAATATCACTCCCCAGGGACCCATCCAGAATGCAAGTATAAAACCAAGTGTACATCCCCACATTCCATATTTTGTGCCGCCGAACTTTTTAGTGCCCCATATTGGGATTACATAGTCTAATACAACGGTGACAACTACAACCACTGCCCATATTACCAGGAATTTGGTACTGAATTGTTTTTCGGGTCGCAATTGCTGAAGTAATAAACCGGCATAGGCAATCGGTGGACCTGGTATCAAGGGAAGAAAACTGCCAGCAACACCCAGCAGGGTGCATATAATCCCAAGTGATATCCATAGCCATTCCATACTTAAATGTAAAATGTAAAATTTAGAATATAAAATGTAAAACTGTTACTCCGGGTTTATTAGTTGATTAATTCCATTGTTGCCACTTTTACATTTTGCGTTTTATATTTTACATTCTACATTTTTACAGCGTAATTTTGAAATTACCAGGCTAACAGGCATGTATCTTGTAAGTGTTTTTGTATTGTTCACCTTATCCAATTTATATCAAATGGCAAATTCCGACAAAAACAAAAAATCGGTTTCGCTTCAAACCGATCACCCGATGGCAAAGCGTAAAACTATTCAGTCGTTCAATAATCAGGAAGGTGATATTGTATTGATTGATGGTGAGAACCTCGGCATTCAGACAAAATCAACTGCGGTACTGCTACCGGTTAATTTACCCGCCTCCTTGCAAATAGAAGGCATGCACGTGTTGTTCAGCGCGGAAGCAAAAGAAACCGGTCCGGCCGAATTATGGGCCGCACAACCAGTTATTCTTACTGCGATTTCTAAAAATTAAATGGAACTTTTATGAAATTTGCCGGGAAGTCGGGAAGACGGGGATTGAATTAATATATTCATTTTTTTTCCCGTCTTCCCGACTTCCCGGCTAAAAAAGTATTACTCAATTATCCTTTGCCAATAGTGTTGAACTTTGGCGGCGTATCCTTTCTTTTACATGTTCCTTAATTGGAAGTTTAGTAAAATAGTTGACAATGTCTTTTACTGTGGCTTCCGCTGCTTTTTTATTTCCCTGCCGCTGATAAGCTTTGGCAAGTGTTTGCATAGCCTGGTTCATGCTGATATTATCCAATCCTTTTGCTCCTTTTGATTTTTCAATTGCTTCCGACAACAATGCCTCACCCAGTTTATAATTTGGTTCCCTTACGGTGATCACTTTTTCTGAAGTGATGGTTTTAAATGTGCGTTGTGCATTAACTCCTCGTACATACTGTGCATAGGCTGCCATCGGATGGTCCTTGTATTTTTCACTCAATAACTGCAACGCATCATTACCTTTTGAAAGGTAAGAAGCATCGGAGCCTTTGAAGCTCATTAACAATCCAACATCATCCTGCAATAATAATTCAGTTATTTCATCATCCTTTGCAGTTACAGGATTCTTAACACGGAGGCTGATCGTATTTGAAATAATCTGAGAACCATCGGTATGATAGTAGATCGCTTTCAATTGGTAAATTCCAATCTGGTCAAAAATAATTCCATCTTTACTGAATCCGATATATGAACTTTCATAGATGGACGGGTTCTGTCCATTCAGTACAGTGAAGGATGGCTCTACGCATTTTTCAGCGACTGGTTCATATACTACTACTTCACCTCCAGGTTTACGGATACCAATCGTAACAAAACCCATATCAGCATGCAGGCAATTAACTACCTGGATGCTCTTCATGCTATTTGTTTTCAATTTTGTTTCCAGGCAAATGGGTTCACCCAATAAATAAGTGGGTCTGGTTTCCAGCTCGAGATAAAGCGAACTGTGATTTTCTACATTGTCTTCGAAAGCTGCACCGTTTTCTCTATCCAGGGAAGAACCAACTGTAAATGGATTTCCACCCATTATGACATTATTACGGAAGCCATGACGGATATGTGCCACTTCAACAGGGTCAAAACGGAAAGGAAACGCGTTCCAGAATGTTGCGGGTCCACCAGGGAAGTACCATGGATAATTCATCCAGGATAATGATCCGGGAATGTTTGGTTTAGGTGGAGAAGCATAGCTTTTTTGCCAGGAATGCAGCAGGTTAAAGCAATGTCCCAATTCATGAACGGTAGTGTATAATTGCAAACGTCTTTGCTCTGCGGTTACACCTCCAATTCCTCTGTAAAATACAGCGCATCCCTGTCTTTGTAAACCTTGCTGATCGAACATGATGCCATACAAACCAGCCCCTAATTCATGTTCATACGCATGCAGTAACCAAACGGCCCATTGCGGCATGTTTTGATAAAGGCTGAAATTATTAACCATTGAAGCATGTAGTTCCGCATCGGACCATTTATTGGCTGGCGAGGTAATATTTACAATGGGAACTACATTACTTATTCCCGCATTTATCATTTCTACGCCTGCTTCCTGGTACGCGCTATTAATTGATAATACCCGTGCCGGTCCACCCGAAGGAAGCAATCCAGTATTGTATGAAACAAATGGGGTAACACCTGATGTGCAATCCTGTTCAAGACGGACGGTCCGGAATGAGCGATTAAAATGGTTGCAGACATACAACGCACCCGGAGCATTTGTAGTAGCATGAAACCATTGCATAAGCGCAGGAGCGAGAGGTTGAAAAAGATTGGTTTGCTTAATAGCCAGTTTAATTTTTTTGTAAGAAGTTACCCAGCTGGTATTGGCAATACCTGAAACTGTAATTACTCCATTAGCAATAGTTTTAGTAATGCTGTCTACAATGAAAGATCCGTAATAGGATTTTGTTTGGCCATTAACCTGGTAATAATCGCCGCTGATTTTTTGCAGAGGACTTACTCCATCAATATCCACCCTCAGTTCAAGTTCAAAGGAACCCAACTGTGCCCGATACCTGCCATACACTTTGTTAGTAAGCGGAATAACTGGGATTGGGGCAACAGCCGCGGTGATACCTGAGTCCTCACCCGATTCAAAGGTATCTGTTGCATTTTCTTTAATTTCCTCTTCAAAGGCCATAAGTTCCATCAATTGATCGATTTCATCATTGTCAGGTTTTTCAATGGATTGAATTTTTGTTTTTTTTGATGTTGAAGGTGTGGCTTCGGACAATGCTGGTCCGTTGGGCTCAGTCAGCGTAGCTGAATGGCCGTCATGATTGTGGTAACTCATACGACAAGCTTTAGGTTGTTGAATAAAGTGCTTTTCTGGCAAGCACTGTTAGCCAGAATTTAATAGGGACCTTGGTTTAGGAGAATAGGGAATATTTCAGCGGGTTAACTGAAATGGTTTGAAAAAAATTTGAATTGAAAAATGCGTAGAAGGCAATTCCTTTTAATAAGTAGGCCAATTTAAAAGCAGATCCGGTGCACCTGATATCAGCTCAAAGGTAATAGAATGTATAGGGTGATTCCAATACTATTTTCCGGGTATGTGATTGTTTCGTCAAACTGTACTTGTATCAATAGGGGGAATGGTTTTCTGGGAAATAAAATTCAAACTTTGATATAAATTTTCATTGAAACAAGAGGAGATTCAGCGATCCATATATGGTCAGTTGTTGTTGTTATATCTCCTGGACTTCCCAAAAAATCAAACTGTGTATAGTTGACCCCACTTGTTAGATTTCTGCCAATTTTTCACCTTGCTGCCAGTGGCATAATGATTGAGTTGTAGGAGAGAACATTAAATTCAACAAATCATGGGAAAGATAATTGGAATTGACTTAGGAACTACCAATAGTTGTGTATCTGTAATGGAGGGAAACGAGCCAGTGGTAATTGCCAATGATGAGGGTCGCCGCACGACCCCGTCGGTAGTAGCATTTTTGAAAAATGGGGAACGTAAAGTGGGCGATCCCGCTAAGCGTCAGGCTATTACCAATCCTCATAATACGATTATGAGCGTAAAACGTTTTATGGGTCGTCGTTACGACGAAGTAACCAACGAAATCAGCCATTGGAGTTATAAAGTGGCAAAAGGTGACAATAATACCGTACGGATTGACATAGATGGTCGTTTATATACTCCACAGGAGATCAGCGCGATGATTCTTCAGAAAATGAAGAAAACAGCTGAAGATTACCTTGGGCATGAGGTAAGTGAAGCAGTTATCACCGTTCCGGCATATTTTAACGATGCTCAGCGCCAGGCTACTAAAGAAGCGGGTGAAATTGCTGGATTGAATGTTCGTCGGATAGTAAACGAACCGACTGCAGCTGCTTTGGCTTATGGTCTCGATAAAGGAAGACACGATCATAAGATCGCTGTATTTGACCTTGGTGGTGGTACTTTTGATATCTCTGTTCTTGAATTAGGAGATGGTGTATTTGAAGTAAAAAGTACCAATGGAGATACCCACTTAGGTGGTGATGACTTTGATAAAGTGATTATGGATTGGTTGGCAGAAGAGTTCAGGAAAGACGAGAATGTAGATCTGCGCAAAGATCCAATGGCATTACAGCGTTTGAAGGAAGCTGCTGAAAAAGCAAAAGTTGAATTGAGTTCTTCGTCTGAAACTGAAATTAATCTTCCATATATTACTGCTATTGACGGAGTGCCTAAGCACCTTGTTAAGAAATTAAGCCGTGCGAAATTTGAGCAGATTGCTGATAGCTTATTTGAGCGTTGTTTGCGTCCTTGTGAACAAGCCTTGAAAGATGCGGGAATAGCTATTTCACAAATTGATGAAGTAATACTGGTAGGAGGTAGCACCCGTATTCCAAAAGTGCAGGAAATCGTAGAAAAGTTTTTTGGAAAGAAACCGAACCGTAGTGTGAATCCGGACGAAGTAGTTGCGGTAGGAGCTGCTATTCAGGGCGCGGTATTAACTGGTGAAGTGAAAGATGTATTGTTGCTTGATGTAACTCCACTTTCATTGGGAATTGAAACAATGGGTGGTGTGATGACGAGGTTGATTGATAGCAATACAACGATTCCAACAAAAAAATCAGAAACATTCTCTACTGCCAGCGATAACCAACCAGGTGTAGAAATTCATGTTTTACAGGGAGAGCGTACAATGGCAGCTCAGAATAAGAGTCTTGGTAAATTTAATTTAGCTGATATACCACCTGCACCACGTGGAGTTCCTAAAATTGAAGTTGTTTTTGATATAGACGCGAACGGAATTTTGCATGTAACCGCAAAGGACCAGGGAACAGGTAAAGAACAAAAGATTCGTATTGAAGCAGGAAGTGGTTTAAGTAAGGAAGAAGTAGAAAAGATGAAGGCAGATGCGCGTGCCAACGAAGCGGAAGATAAGGTGGCTCGTGAAAAAGTGGAAAAGATTAACCAGGCCGACAGTCTGATATTCCAAAGTGAGAAGCAATTAAAGGAGTATGGCGATAAAATACCTGCTGATAAAAAAGGAACTATTGAAACCGCTTTAAATAAATTAAAGGAAGCGCACAAAACACAGGATATCGCGGTGATTGATACTGCCGTTACAGATTTAAATAATGCATGGACCGCTGCTAGTGAAGAGATGTATAAAGCCACTCAGGATGGCGCACAGCAACAACCTGGTGCAGATGGATCTGCTAATGCAGGTTCACAGCAAGGTGGAAAGAATGATAATGTCGAAGACGCGCAATTTGAAGAAGTGAAGTAAGTTTGTTTTGATTAGCAATTATAGTTGCCGGAGTTTGAATAATCAAGCTCCGGCATTTTTTATTTTAGATCAATCATTTTAATGAACTGGTTTTTCGCTTATAACAAGCGTTAGTCTTCTATTCTACTGATTGAGTGATGTATTATCACCAAATTTGTTTCCTTAACAATTTATTAGTACCAATACTTGCATGTTAAGCTATCACGTAGTATCTTTGCGACATCAATTTGAGCAATAAACGAAGTACGTACTACATGGGTGATTTTATCTGACACTTCTTGCTAACGATCTAACGATTCTAGTGTTCTAACTCCCGGTTTGCTCAGTAAAAATGTGTAATAATAAAAAAGGATATATTATGAATGGAAAAACTATGCCATCTCGTGTACAGATGGAAGCAGAAGTATTAAAAAATCTGCTGACCGAAGTAAAAGAAACAGTAGCAACGGACCTGTCATTGACCGGCTCGAAAAGCAATGCATTAAAAGCAATTGATTTTTGGAAGTTCCGCCGCAATAGCAGGATGTTGACAGGAAGCTTCAGGACGACGCTTTAACAACACAATAATAATCAATCTGTTACCACAAAATCTTTTACCTGTAACACCCGCCAGTTGGCGGGTGTTTTTTTTGTTTTCAGGGGACTTGCAAGAGCGAAACGCATATTGTACTTTTAGGCATTAACCCTTAACCGGTTATCGTGCTCCGGTAACAATATCTATGTAATGAAACCCCATGTCTTGATTAGACTAATACTTTTTATTTGTTGTTTGTTAAGTATATCCCCTGCAACAACAGCTCAATCTATTTCGGGCATTGTCAACTCCTATTATAGAGTTACGGGTGTTAATGTTATTCCAAATACAGTCACCGTTTCATCCGCAGCAGGTTTAACACCCGGAATGAAGATTCTCATTATTCAAATGAAAGGGGCGGCTATTAATTCTGCCAATTCCAATTTATTTGGAAACATAAATGCCGTTAACAATGCTGGTAATTATGAAATCAATTATGTATGCGGTATAGCTGGAAACAACGTATTGCTTCAATATTCATTATCACGTGCGTATGATGCAACGGGGTCTGTTCAGTTGATTCCGGTACCGCAATACAATTCAGTTACAGTTGTGGATACCGTACGAGCAGCTAATTGGAGTGCAGCAACCGGTACAGGTGGAGTTGTGATATTAGAGGCAAACGATACTATTTTTCTGAACAGCGCTATTGATGTAAGTGGCAAAGGTTTTGTTGGCGGTTCACTTCAAAATTACGGAGGTTGTGTTTGGTCCACAGACGTTACTGCATATGCATTACCTATAACACCAGCGGACGTAAATGTCAATAGTTCCCGTAAAGGGGAGGGTATCGCGGATTTTATAGTGGGGTCGGAGTTTGGCCGCGGAAAACAAGCCAATGGTGGTGGTGGTGGCAATAACCACAATACGGGCGGTGCCGGAGGGTCAAACTATGGAACCGGAGGAAATGGCGGTGTCAGATCAAATGAAACTTTTTTTCAATGCCATGGTACCAGCGCGGGTATTGGTGGACTCACGCTCTCACCATATGGATATGCAGGAGGTGCTAATAATAAAATATTTTTTGGTGGTGGTGGCGGAAGTGGTCATCAAAATAACTCTGTTGGTACACCCGGAGGTAATGGTGCTGGGATCATCATCCTTATCGCAAATACTATATATAACGGTACCGGAAGTCTGATGGCTAATGGAGGCGCGCCCTATAATCCACTTTGCGTTAATCCATATGTTGCCGAAGGGGATGGTGGCGGTGGTGGTGGTGCCGGCGGAACGATAGTATTAAATGTTCAAAATATAGGAAACGGAACACTTTCAGCTGAAGCAAGAGGTGCTGCCGGTTCAATATCAGGTGTTGCCACTAATCATTGCGTTGGTCCGGGTGGAGGAGGTGGAGGTGGTGTGATATGGGTGAGCAATGCAGCTGTATTGCCAAATATAACTTCATTAACTACAGGTGGAATCAATGGTACGATAAGTATGGTCAATTCAACGGTTGCTTGTCGTGGACTTGCTAATGGCGCAACAGCAGGTGGTAATGGAACCACTATATCTGGACATGTACTTCCAACAGCTTCCACATTTGTTTGCGCTCCACTCGCGACAGATAACCTATTATATTTTGAAGGCAAGCCAGGTTCAACAGCAAATCTATTAAGTTGGTCGGTTAGCAGTATCGATGAGATTGTCGAGTACCAGGTAGAGCGATCGGATAACCAGGTATCCTACGAAAACATTCAAACTTTAATTAATAACGGAATAAAATCACAGAATGTATTTGATCAGAACGTTCCTTATGGCACGAGCTATTACCGGTTGAAAATTATTTATAAAAACGGCCAATCGGATTATTCGAAAATAGTTGCGATAAACAAGAAATTACTGAATGGATTTGATTGGATCGGATTGTACCCAAACCCTGCTACCGATCAGTTCAGGATCAATCTCTCTTCTGTACAGCAGGGAAATTTAGAAATCAGTGTGATTAATCAGGTGGGACAACAACAAAGGAGTTATAATAAATTTATAAACAAAGGTTATACTACAATTACACTTCCAGTTGAAACCCTTTCGCCCGGAATTTATTTTATCGTATTAAACTTAAATGGAAACAGACAGGTTAAAAAAGTCATTGTAAACGCCAGATTTTAGGAAAAGTATAAATGTTTGATGGTTTAAAAGTTTAATGGCTGGTGCAACTTAATCATACACTTCGATTTTAAGAATTTTAAACGCTGAAACCCTTAAACTTTAAAACCCCTACAACATAACAACTTGTACCGTATCCGTTGATTGTTGTTTCAACTCCACCTTCCTTCCGTCCGTCATCTTTTGTAATAATTCAGGATTATAATGGCGAATGGTTAATAAAGTCAATCCTTTTTCAACTTGAACATCAAATATCTCAGATGCGCGAAGTGCCAGTTTTTCGATCTTATCAGGACGGTCGTCCAAACAAACTTGTATAGTAACGGCGCCGGTTTGCATCAGGTTTGGTTTAATACGGATGTCAGCGAATAGATGATATAATTCTGCTACCGGTTTTTCGCCAACAAAGGAAAAATCTTTGGAATGCAGGTAAACCAATGCCTGGTCCCTTTTTACTACTATAATTGGTGGAAGCCCTTTGATCGTTTTACTATGAATAATAGTACCAGGCAACGACGGATCCACGAAGCATTTTACATATAAAGGGATCTCTTTATTCTGTAGGGGTTTGATTGTTTTGGGATGTATCACCTGCGCCCCGTAATAAGCCATCTCAATTACTTCATCATAATTCAATTCAGCAATCAGTTGCGCTTCCGGAAATTGCTTAGGATCCGCATTCATTACTCCTTCCACATCTTTCCAGATAGTTTGACTTTCGGCATTCAGCAGGTTTGCAAACACTGCGGCGGTATAATCGCTGCCCTCTCGTCCGAGTGTGGTACTTTCGTTCTCATCAGTGGAGCCAATGAATCCCTGCGTAACAACGATATCGGTATTGTTGTATAAGGGCAGAATTGAACCGGTTACCTTTCCTTGTGTAAATTCCCAGTCAATAGAAGCATCACGAAAATTATCATCGGTACGAATAATATCTCTCACATCTACCCATTGATTACCGATTTGTTTTTCATTTAAATAAGCACTGATCACTGCGGTCGATAGCAATTCACCGGTACATACTACCTGGTCGTAATAATAATCATAATCTCTTACAGGCTTATCGTGCAGCATCCATTCAACTTCGGTAAAAAAATTCTTTAATTGTTCTTCGCAGGCTAAATAATGGGTAACGAGCAGGTATTTGGCAATTGTAAGATGTTGTTGCTTTACTTGTTCAAATAATTGTAATGCTTCTTCTTTTTTTCCGGCAAAAAATGCTTCGGCACATTTTTCCAGTGCATTGGTAGTTTTGCCCATGGCAGAAATCACCACTAATAATTTTTCACCGGGATAGCCGCGGAGAATGGTCGCTAAATTCTGGATACGTTCTACACTATTTACACTGGCTCCGCCGAATTTGAAAACTTTCATGAATAACTTATGGATTGTTTGGTTGCGCAAATGTCGGATATTCTTTCAATACATAAGAACCAAGAACCAAGATGCTAAGAACCAAATAAAAAAGTCAAAAGAGAACAAAGAACCAAAGAAATTCCAAATAAGAAATCTCAAAGGCTTCCGAATCTAAGAAAGCCATTAGTTTTTTTTCTTTTTTGTATTCCTTTTATGATCCTTGGTTTTCTTTTGTATTCTTTCTTTGGTTCTTGGTTCTTCGGTTCTTGGTTCTTTGTTTCTGGCATCTTGGTTCTTGGTTCTTTTCACGCCTGCAAACCCTTATTTTTGCACCACGATCAAACTAAACTTGCTTCCATGAACATTGACCGTAAAGTTCAGACACTCGACGAATTTACAATCCAGCAGATGCGTGATTTTCCTCATGCAACTGGTGAGTTGGCCAGTCTCCTGCGGGATATTGGTTTAGCCTCAAAACGGGTAAACGTAGAAGTGAATAAAGCTGGTTTGGTTGATATTCTTGGAGACGCGGGTACGATCAATGTTCAGGGGGAGGATGTAAAAAAGCTGGATATTTTTGCCAATAACCAATTCATGGGAGTGTTGAAGCATGGGATCAGTTGTGGTGGTATCGCCAGTGAGGAGTTAGACGAGTTTTGTGCATTTGACGATCCTGTCAGTAATAATTCAAAATATGTATGTCTTTTCGATCCGCTGGATGGAAGTGGAAATATCGATACCAATGTTTCAATTGGTACCATATTCAGTGTATATCGGCGGGTTACTGAAAAAGGTACACCAGTAACAGAACAAGATTTTCTTCAATCAGGTCGCAACCAGGTAGCGGCTGGTTATATTGTATATGGATCTTCCACCATGATGGTGTATGCTACCCGTCGGGGTGTAAATGGTTTTACTCTCGATCCTTCTATTGGCGAGTTTACCATGAGTCATTCCAATATAAAATGTCCCGATTTTGGAAAGATTTATTCCGTTAATCATGGCAATTTTTTTCAATACGAAGAAGGAGTAAAAAAATATATTACTAATTGCCAGAAAAAAGACAAGACCAATGGAGGTCCTTATACCCAACGATATATTGGCAGCATGGTAGCGGATGTGCATCGTAACCTGATCAAAGGGGGCATATTCATGTATCCGGGTACTATTGATAAACCAAAAGGGAAATTGCGCTTGTTATACGAATGCAATCCATTCGCTTTTATTCTTGAAGTAGCTGGTGGAAAAGCAACCAATGGGAAGCAACGTATATTAGATGTACAACCAACCGAATTGCACCAGCGTTCGCCGTTGTTTATTGGGAGTAAGGGGATGATGGAAGAGTTGGAAGGATTTTTAGCAGCCGGGTAAGAAATGTGAAAATTAGAAAATGTGCAGATGTGCAAATTCTCTCAGCCTGAAATTAACAACTAATTAATAAAATATAATTATTTAAACTCTCTGAATTGTCAAATCAGTGACTTTAAAATTGAAGCATTTGCACATCTGCACATTTTCTAATTTGCAAATTATGGTTGAAATCATCGAATATTCCGATATCTACGCCGCCGATTTCAAGCGCATGAATCTGGAGTGGCTCGATAAGTATAATCTCACCGAAAGTCACGACCTGATGGTACTGAATGATCCAAAGGGAACAATCCTGGATCAAGGTGGAGCCATCTACCTGGCTAAAAACAATGAAGAGATAATTGGTAGTGCCGCACTGATGAAAGAACACCCGGGTGAATTTGAATTAGCTAAGATGGCGGTTACGGATTTGTGGCAAGGGAAAGGTATCAGTAAATTATTAATTGAAAAATGTATTTCGAAGGCAAAAGAATTGGGTGCTAAAAAGATAACTTTATTTTCTAATCACCAGTTACAGGCGGCGCTCAATTTGTATAAAAAATTCGGATTTGAGCATGTGGAGGTAACGGATAGTCCGTTTGCGACAGCCGATGTGAAGATGGAGCTGGTGTTGAAATCGTGAGTGGTGAGTCGTGAGGGGTCGCCGATTATCGGAGCGTTTCCAGTAGTTAGAATCCAATATCTTATATTCAGCATCTAGCAAATCATAATAAATACGATGTCAGAAAAGATTATATCCGTTAAGGAGTTAGTAAAAAAGTATGGA
The DNA here is from genome assembly GCA_965279015.1 of Chitinophagaceae bacterium. Classification (GTDB taxonomy): domain Bacteria; phylum Bacteroidota; class Bacteroidia; order Chitinophagales; family Chitinophagaceae; genus Endoryza. The sequence continues at coordinate 3,766,366 of OZ257130.1, read as the reverse complement.
AGTTTTGAAGCGGTGAAAGGCATTAGTTTTGATGTTTACGAAGGCGAGATATTTGGTTTGCTGGGACCAAATGGCGCCGGGAAATCCACTACACTGGAGATTATCGAAACGCTCCGCGATAAAACAACGGGGGAAGTATGGGTAAATGGATTTAACCTGGATAAAGAGCCCAATGAAATTAAAAAGATCATCGGGGTTCAATTGCAAACCTCCGGCTATTATCCTGGTTTAAATCTGACTGAACTGATCGATCTGTTTTGTGGATTGTATAACCGGCAAGTAAATCCCCTGGAATTACTCGAGTTGGTAAACCTGAAAGACAAAGCTAAATCCAAGTACAAGGAACTGAGTGGAGGCCAGAAACAACGATTCTCTATCGCTACTACATTGATCAATCAACCCAAAATCATTTTCCTGGATGAGCCAACTACGGGTCTTGATCCGCAGGCACGTCGTAGTTTGTGGGAATTGATAAAAAATATTCGCACAAAAGGAACGACAATAATAATTACTACGCATTATATGGATGAAGCGGAAGTATTATGTGATCGGGTAGCCATTATTGATTCTGGTAAGATTATTGCCCTTGATAGTCCCGATAAGCTGATAGATAAATTGGTGGACACCGGTTTTGAACGTCCCAAGGAAGTGAAAAAAGCAAACCTGGAAGATGTGTTTATTGCATTGACAGGGCACACTTTGAGAGATGAGTAATTTATGATTTAGGATTTGTGATTTGTGATTTCTGCTGTTCAACGAAACTTTACGAATTTGAAAATATCACAAATCTTAAATCAAATATCACTAATCATAAATCACAAATCACAAATCACAAATCATAAATCACACATGGACCCACGTTATCCCATTGGTAAGTACGAGCCACAACCTTTTTCTGTTGATCAAAAAAAGAAATGGTTGCAGGATATACAGTTTCTTCCTGCATTAATTGAGCAATCCATTGAAAATCTTGATGAACATCAGTTAAATACTCCTTATCGCGAGGGAGGTTGGAAAGTAAAACAACTGGTACATCATGTGGCCGATAGTCATATGAACGCGTATATCCGATTCAAATTAGGATTAACAGAAATTAATCCAACCATACGACCTTACGAAGAAGGAGAATGGGCAAAATTGGACGATGTTGATAAAATTCCAGTTAATATATCAATTACTCTTTTATACACATTGCATAGCCGATGGCATGCCGCTATTCTTCATTTAACTGAAGAGCAATGGATGCGCACCGTCTTTCATCCTGAACATAAAAAGGAAATGACCCTTTGGCACTTGTTGGGTATGTATGCCTGGCATGGGTTGCATCATACGCGACATATTACCGCGTTGCGGGAGAAAATGGGGTGGTGAGGATCTTGGATTTGTGATTTTCGATTTGTGATTTCTGCTTTTCAAAGAGACTTTGCGAATTTGAACATATCACAAATCATATATCAAAAATCACAAATCAAAAATGAACTGGAAAACGATCTCCTCAGAATATCTCTTCAAAGACATGTGGTTCACCGTTCGCAAAGACACCTGCGAGCGGCCCGATGGTAAAATTATTTCTCCTTATTATGTGTATGAATTTCCTGACTGGGTTACTGCTTTTGCATTGACAAAAGAGGGAAAAGTGATACTGGAAAAACAATACCGCCATGGCATTGGCGAAACAGCTTATGAATTGCCGGGGGGTTGTGTGGATGATACCGATGCGAATTTGGAAGCTGCAATTGCGAGAGAATTGCTGGAGGAAACGGGTTATAGTTTTGATTCATTTGAATATCTCGGAAAAACCTGCGCCAACCCTTCCACGAATAATAACTGGATGCATATGTTTCTCGCAAGAGGAGGGGTATTATCGTCTACGCAAAGTCTGGATGATAATGAAGATATAGAAGTGCATCTCATGAGTATTGAGGAACTGAAGGAATTATTGAACACAAATCAGATTATACAGAGCATGCATGTGACGGCGTGTTACTATGCATTTCAAAAGATATGACGGCTGAATACCTAAATCGTGAATCGTCAGTGGTGAGTCGTGAGTAGCGGAGGACATTCCCTAAGTAATAGTAACTTCCCGTAAATCGGAGCGCCTCTCACGATTCACGTCTCACGATTCACGTTCTCGCTTCTCCGACTACAAACACACTTCCACAAACCAAAATAAGATCGTTTTTATCCGCATGGGCCCTTGCTGATTTCAATGCGGAATTCACATCTGGAAAGGTTTTACCATGCAATCCATTTGTAGCGGCAATAGTTGCCAGTTTATCTTCAGGTAAAGCACGTGGTATCTGAGCTTTGGTAAAATAATAAATGGCTTCTTTGGGTAACAGCATTATGGCCCTTTCAATTTCCTTATCCTTTACCATTCCAATTATTATATGCAATTGATGATGATCCGCGAGTTCGAGTTGTTTAACGATCTGACGGATGCCATCTTCATTATGCGCCACATCGAGTATAATATCCGGTTTTTGGTGCACCAATTCCCATCTGCCATGCAGACCCGTTAACTTTTTTGTATGCGCCAATCCCTTCTGAATATCTTTTCGGCTGATATTCCAACCTATTAGTTGCAATTGTTTCACCGTTTCCAATACCGTAAGCAGGTTTTTTGTTTGGTAGTAGCCGGCTAGTTCCAATTGGTAGGTCTCCCGTTCGTCATTTACATGATTGGCTATGGTAGCTTGCAAATAATTTTTTTCGTAAGTCCATTCAGTTATATATAAATCTTTAGTAGCAAGATGTAACGGAGCGTTTTCTTCCATTGCCTTTGCTTCAAATACCGGTGCTGTTTCAGGAATCGTTTCTCCAATTACAACGGGAGTATTTTTCTTTATGATGCCCGCTTTTTCTCCGGCTATTAATTCAATCGTATCACCTAGTAAATTCATATGATCCCAGCTGATATTGGTGATAACGGATATTTCGGGACTGATAATATTGGTGCTGTCTAATCTTCCGCCTAGCCCCACTTCAATGATGGCTATATCTACCTTCTCATCAGCAAAATAATCGAATGCCATGGCAACGGTGATTTCAAAAAAGGAAGGTTCGAGTTTTTCAATCATCGGTTGTATGCGGGCGGTAAAATCAATAACCACCTGTTCGGGTATCATCTTTCCATTGATACGGATGCGTTCGCGGAAATCATGAAGATGGGGCGAAGTATATAAACCTGTCTTATATCCGGCAGTTTGCAGGATGGCAGCAAGCATATGACAAGTAGATCCCTTTCCGTTGGTGCCCGCTATATGAATAGATTTGAATTTGGTTTGCGGATCACCCAATTCTTTGCAAAGTTCGATCGTATTGGTAATATCTTTTTTAATAGCGGCAGCGCCTATGCGGCTGAACATAGGCAATCGGGTGAGCAGGTAGTCGAGGGTTTGCTGGTAATTCATACAAGGCAACAAAACTACAAAAAACAAACCCATGAAGAAATTCATGGGCTTAATGCATATTAGCAATATAGTTGATTAAGTAAGTCTATTGATTTTTATTTTTATCAGCTTTTTATTTTAAAATTAAACTGGATAGTGCCAGTTGATTCATCACCTGTGGCGTTGTACTTAACCAGCTTTGCTTTCTTAATTGCAATAGCAACATAGGATGCGTCAGATGTTGTTGAGCCCTTTGGCTGGTAACTTGCTGAAGTAACATTGCCGGCTGCATCTACAACAATATCTACGGCTACTTTTGCATTTTCATTAAACTCATCTTCAAAAGATGGAACGCGAATAATATTTCTGCCGGTCAGGCCTTTTAATTTTGTAATACCGGAATTACCCTTTCCACCCCCCGTATAATTCTTTGAATCCGGATCACCTCCCGGCTTTCCCTGATCTCCTTTACCACCTGCAATACCCTGATTTCCTCCTTTCTTAAACGCATCTGCTTCGTTCCCACCGGTACCAGTTCCATTTACTCCTTTAAAGACAGCTTTTGGTTTTGGCGCTGGAGGAGTGGGATTACTGACGGGTTCTGTATTCTTGACTGGTACATTCTTCACAACTTCCTTTTCTGGCACTTTTGTAGCCTCAGGTTTTGGTTTAACAACCGGTGGCTTTTTTATTTCTGGAGCATCTTCGTGTTTGTCGTCTGTTGCAATATCTTTTACATCTTCCTCTTTAACCGGCTCTGCTTTCGGTGGTGGCGTATAGGCTTGTGCATCCGAAGGGGCTGGTTTGCCTGGCAAAAATGGCTGATCTTCGCCGAGGCCCTGTTCACTATTTCCAAGATTTACTTCTATACCCTCCTCAATAATTGGAGAAGCAAAAGTTTGAAGGGGCCATCTCCATACAATAAAAAAAAGCAACAGGGCGCCGACTACTACCGCTGTATAAGTAGTAGCCCTCCAGTTCTTTTTTGTTTCAAATTGCTGATCGACCATTGTTAATGCATTTGCCATACGAATATAAACTGCTGGGTCTTATTTAAGAAGTGATTGTTTTCAACAGTTGTTATTAACGATGCAATAAACATGCAACTTGCATAAGAGGGGATATATAAAATGTTAAAACTTTAACACGGATTAACGCGAATAGGGCGCTAATAAAGGATTATGGAGAATATGGAAGGAGATGATTGATCTGACCACTTTCTTCTGAATTGAGAATTAAGCTGAGTTGCTCTTTCTAAGATTGGCGATTACGAGCCCTCCGATTACAAGTATACCACTAATGATGTGGATAGAGGTTATCTCCTCGCTCAAAAACAATACTGCTTCTATACTGCTGAAAATCGGGATAAGGTTTCCAAATAAAGAAGTACGTCCGGCGCCTAACCTGGCTATGGCCGCGTTCCAGAAAAGAAACGAGAGTACGGAATTGCCCAGACCCAGGTATAAGATCACTGATATCAAAGCAGGACTCCAATGGATCGGACCCGTATTAGCTGCTTCTAAAATAAATGCTGGAAATAACATCAATGTCCCTAATGCAAAAGTGGCAAATAAAAAAGGAAGTGGAGAAATGCCTGCAGGTTTTTTACGAACAAGAATATTGTAAATAGCAAATGATAATGCCGCTAATAATATCCACCAATCACCAGGAGAAAAATGAAAATGCACTAATTTCTGCCAGCTTCCTCCCGACAGTAATAAAAGTATTCCCGCGATACATACGATGATTCCTATAATACGGAGTGGTTTTATTGCTTCTTTTAAAAACACCGCCGCGAGTATTATGGACATTACCGGGGATGAAGTAGTTCCAATTAATGCAAGATTTACAGCAGGTAAATAATTGCCGGCAACATAAATTAGCGTGTTGTAAATGGTAATACCAAACAGCGCTACCCAGAAAATATATTTCCAGTTGGAAAAAATGATCTTCTGTTCCTTTCTAAAATGTTTAATGGCGAATGGAGCGATGATCAGTGTACCTGTTAACCATCGATAAAATGCCAGACTGATGGGTGGTATCTCTTTTATAACACCTCTTGCAACTACAAAATTTCCCGACCAAATTATTGTTGCCAATACTGCTAGTAGTATACCCCTATAAACATTTTTTTTATTGATAGTCAATGCTATTGGTTTTTTTTAACAATTGATCTTGGTTAGTTATGCAACTGTATAAGGTCAATAGTTGTCATAGTGGTGTCGAAAATACAGCCCCGGCTGATATTCTTTATCTAAATGTAATAAAATGACCTTATCAAATTCTGTATTGAAACAATATTTGGATCAATTCTATCCTCTGACTGACAAGGAATTTGAACTATTCAGTTCTTATTTTTTCATCAATCACTTTCATCCTAAGCAGCAAATGACAAAGGAAGGAGATGTAGAGGAAAACATTTATTATGTAGCAAAAGGGATATTCCGTAAATATATTCGTCGCGATAAGGAAGAGATCGTTACTGGTTTTTATAAGGAGATGGATATTTGTGTATCTGTTGTTTCATATTTCACCGGCATGCCTTCAAAACTTATTATTGAAGCAATAGAGCCTTCTGTTTGTCTCGGTATAAAACGCAAGGACCTGGAATATCTTTTCACTCAAATACCCGGACTGGAAAAGATTTTCCGTGGTGTACTTTCAACCTGGTATGTGAAGAAAGATGTCGAGCAGATGAACAATCTTCAGTATACTAAGAAAGAACGTTTTCTTCAATTCTGTAATGAACAACCCGAATTGTTGCAACGCGTTCCACAAAAGCAATTGGCTTCTTATCTGGAAATCACTCCCGAAACATTTTGCCGGATGAAACGAGTTCGTTACGAAATGGCAAAGGAAGCCAGGCAGATAGATGTAAAAGTAGATTAATAGGATTTCTTTGTTAATGTGCGAAGTCCATTTCGAAATTCCCTTTGATCCGTTCCATTGAAGGATTGAAGTATCCGAATTTAAGATCAGGAAATTCTTCGTGGATCAGCTCCATTAGTTGCTTCATTCCTAAGAACTCCCCCGTATCCGTAACTCCGATCTTACCAAGATACCAATCTGGGTCAATATTGAAATTGCGCCACTGTATCATGGTGAGTCCTGTTTCACTAATGAATTTCCGTAGTGCTTCGTATTCATCTACACTGTCTGTCATCCCTGGAAATACAAAATAATTAATACTTGCCCAGCCACCATAGCTGCGTACAATTTTAATACTTTCAGCCAGGTCCTCGAATACATAGTTATTAGGTCGGTAATAAGCTTCGTATATGGATTTACGGACCGAGTTGGTACTTACCCGGATACTATTTAAACCTGCTTCGCATAGAGCTCTTACCGCATCCGGTTTTGAACCATTGGTGTTGATATTGATATTCCCTTTGGATGTATGTTTTCGAATTTCTTTAATGGCCTCACTGATTGTTTCCCACATCAGCAAAGGTTCTCCTTCACATCCCTGTCCAAAACTAACAATGGGATAAGGTGCTGTTTCCAGATGCGGTACAGTGAACTCTACAATTTCTTCTGCCGTTGGTTTGAAAGTGAGTCGATCTTGTGTAGAAACGATCGTTTCTTCCTGAGGTTGAAACGAAATGCATCCTATACAATTCGCATTGCAGGCAGGCGAAGCCGGAACAGGACATTCCCAACGACCGAGAGCAAAATTTCTTGCAGCCGGGCAATGATAGGTCTGGCAGCAATTCTCCATTAAATGTTTGATGAGTCGATTATGCGGATAGGCTTTTAATAAGTTTGCAGTTCCGGTATTAATATTTTCAATGTTGTATCCAGCACTTTCCTGCCGGATATCTTTTTCAATACGCACAGCGGGAACATAAAATTCATTATTGTACCAACCGGCAGCGGTATAACAAAATAAAGGGAGGGTGGGAGCCTCTTCATTGGTTTCGTACGCTGCGATATATAAACCCGTATGTGCTGGAGGTATAAATGCGGCTACGGCCCAACCCTTCTCACACAAACGCATTTCGCCTGTTTGTGTATCGATACCAATTCCTCTTCGTCCGGGTAATTCATATAGTGATCCGCCTTTTGGTAATAATATCCACTCCTCCGTTGGTACTGGAATTGCGTCCCATCCGGTACGGCCTGTTGCGAAAAGAGAAGTGTCCTCAAAAATGGTTCCTTTCCCGTCGCTATATAATAAAAAAGGTGATTGTGTCATTCGTGATATACATTTTATAAAGACTATGGTGGTTTAACTCTCCGAATTTTGGAGATCCTGAAAAACCACCGTAGTCTTCCGCAATACCGCTTTGCAAAAATCGTGAATTTGATTGGGTTTCCGATAAGAAGATCAGCGTATCCCACAAAGCCACAAAATTTACCAAGAAATTACTTTGTGTTCTTAGTGTCTTAGTGGGAAATTAATTGAATAAATTAATTCAGGCCGTTTGCACGCGGGTGAGTTGGTTGCGGCAAAAGTTATTGAATTCTTCTTCATCTGCATCCTCCTCTTCATCATCTTCTATTTCCCGCTGTACCACTTTATTATTGGAAAAGTCAAGTGTGAGCAATCCGTCTTTCAGTACTATATTAGTGAACTGGTTCCAGGAATATTTTTTTTTGAAGAAGCTGTTCCATACAATTTCTTTTTCGGAGAAACCAATTTCAATAGAATATTTGGCCTGGTACTCGAGCAGGGCGAGTATAATAAACACAAAACTCAGCCATTGGTAAAAGGGCATTTTCATCCATACCAATGCGGCAATTAGCAATGCACGGCTATAATAAACTTTCTTCTTTTTGTATTTTGATTGATAGATGTTCCAGGCCAGTACGCCAATGATAAAGATGGAGCCTAACAGGTAAGCGAGTCCTACATGGGTGCTATTAATCATCTCCCGAACAAAAAACAATGCAGATACAAGGGAAAGTAAAAGGCCCAGTATATCGAGATATCGGGTCTGTTGGTTCTTTAACGTAACTACGTAGTGATAAATCATGCAATTGCGGTATTGCTTGCTACCAGCAAATTACACAACTTAAATAAAATTCGTGCGCCAACATTGGCGTCCCAGTCGTTCTCAGCTACGCCGGTTTCGTTTAGATCGAAACCGATGATTTGCCGGCCACTTTGATGAATCCGTTTGAAAAGATAAAAAAGCTGCTCCGTTTCAAAACCACCCTGAACCGGAGTGCCTGTATTGGGACAAAGTTTTGGATCTAATCCATCAATATCGAAACTGATTAATACTTTTTGAGGCAGGTGTTCCACAACCTCATCGGCGATCTGTTTCCAGGTTTGTCCTTCATACTGACGTTCCTTGATTTCCCGGTCGAGATAGGTAATAACCCGATGATTGCTCTTTGTAATGTATTGCCATTCTTCTTCGCAGTAATCCCTTATTCCCACCTGAACCAGGCGCTTCACTTGTGGAATTTCGTTAAGCGCATTGTACATTATGCTGGCATGACTATAAATAAAACCTTCATATGCTTTACGCAAATCGCAATGCGCATCGATCTGAAGAATACCAAACTCATCGTGTTTTTCAGCAATGGCTTTAAAATAACCGAGTGGGGTACTATGGTCACCACCAAGCAGAGCGATTAACTTGTTATTGTCTAGCAATTCTTTTACTTTTTCATACACCCAGTTGTTTAAAAAATGCCCTCCCTCATTAATTTCCTTAAGGGATTTACACATGAACTGGTTCTTGCTCACCTCATCACCCTTGGAAATATAATCGATATATAATTCAGCCTCCTTACGCAAGTAGTCGCTTTTCATTAGAATTTTCCTATCCGTTTCACGCATAAAAAAACCCTGCCTCCAGGCAAGAGGATAATCACCATCAAACAGGTCAACCTGTAAAGAAGCTTTAAGGATATGGTCAGCCGCTCGGGCAGTACCTGCATTATAACTTACCGTCACTTCCCAGGGAACGGGAAGTATAACAAGCCGGGCATCAGCTTCAGGAAAGGGCAATCCGAAAATGTTGTTCTTAGGGTTGCTGGCGCCGTTGGGATCAAAATGTGAAAGGTCTGTCATGTTTAGACTCATTGAAAAATGGGGTGCAAGTTATAACACTGAAACGATAAGAGGTGAAAAAACTTTATAAGGTTGCCTTACCGCTTTCAAAACGGTTAGTTTAACGCTTTGTTCAATACTTACTTCTTTTCCTGAACCTTCACAGATTTTTTATAACTGGTCAAAATCAATCCAAACCGTCAGTCTTTTTAGCCTAACTTTACACCCTCAAATCGTGTTATGAAAAAGACACATATAATAATCCTCGTTGCTATTGCCGCCTCTATCATGGTTCTGTTGAGCTTTATGGGAGATCTTTCTACCTATGAAACATTGGCCTCTGCCCGTCAGAAAGAAGGGAAAACAGTAACAGTGATCGCGCAATTAGATAAATCGTATCCAAAACCAATTGAATACGACCCCCTTAAAAATCCTAATCTCACTCAGTTTCATGTTGTTGATAGTTTGGGTAATAAGGCGTTGGTGAGATATTATTTCGAGAAGCCGATGGATATGGAGAAAAGTGATCGCATCGTGCTGAAAGGCAAAATGAAGAATGATGTATTTGAAATAACTGATAAAACAGGCATACTCATTAAATGCCCTTCAAAATACAAAGATGATCCTAAGGCAGCCAGCAATAACCTTAGTCAAAATTAATTAGCTGATGAATTATATTGGTGAACACCTATTGCCCGGCCAGATCGGTCATTTTTTGTTAGTCCTGTCTTTAGTTGCCTCCCTTGTTGCCAGCCTTGCCTATTTCTTTTCAGCCAATGCAAAACAACCCGCGGATGCGGATAGCTGGAAGCGTATTGCACGTATTTGTTTCCTGATAGATGCATTTTCGGTATTTGCCATTTTCGGACTCATCTATTATATAATCTCCCAACATTACTTTGAATATTCCTATGCATGGACACATTCCGATAAATCATTGTTACCTAAATACTTGCTCAGTAGTATCTGGGAAGGGCAGGAGGGAAGTTTTTTGTTATGGGCCTTCTGGCATGCAATATTAGGAATGGTGCTTATGCGCAGTTCCAAAAAATGGGAAGCACCCGTAATGGCCGTTATCAGTTTCGCGCAGGTTTGCCTGGCAACGATGATACTCGGAGTATATGTTTTTGATCTAAAAGTTGGTAACAATCCGTTTATATTAATTAGAGAATCCGGGATAATGTCCCCCGATAATGCACCTGCATTTTATACCAATGGGGTATTGCGAAGCGATTATCTTCAACTGATTTATAATCGGGGCGGACAGGGGTTGAATCAATTGTTACAGAACTATTGGATGGTGATTCATCCTCCGGTTTTGTTTTTAGGATTCGCCTCTACTATTGTACCGTTTGCATACGCGATTGCCGGTTTATGGAAAAAAGATTATGGTGGTTGGGTAAAACAATTGCTGCCCTGGGCATTGTTTTCCGGAGCAATTCTCGGGTTGGGAATTATGATGGGCGCCAAATGGGCCTATGAGTCCCTGAATTTTGAAGGATACTGGGCCTGGGACCCAGTTGAAAATGCTTCGTTGGTTCCCTGGTTGGTTTTGGTGGCAGGATTACATACACATGTAATCTATAATTCTACCGGTTATTCTTTACGCACTACCTATTTATTCTATATACTAAGTTTTCTGTTGATTCTCTATTCTACCTATTTAACACGTAGTGGTGATTTGCAGGATACTTCGGTGCATGCATTTGTAACATCAGGAATGAACTGGCAATTGAGGATTTTTGTATTTGTATTTTTATTGCCATCGATTATACTATTCATTGTCCGATACAAGAAAATTCCTCATATAGCAAAAGAGGAAAATTCCTGGTCAAGAGAATTCTGGATGTTTATTGGTTCTCTGGTTTTATTTTTATCCTCATTGGCCATTATAATTCCCACTTCATTTCCTTTAATCAATAAGATTTTCGGTACTAACTGGGTAATTGGAGAGGATCAGGAATTCGCATATAACCGTGTTCAGATTTTTGTAGCCATTATTATTGGTATCCTTACTGCAATCGGGCAGTACCTGAAATATAAGAATACGGCTAAAAGTTCTTTCTTTAAAAAGATAGGATGGCCTTCTATTGTAGCATTAGCGATTTCATTAAGCGTATCCCTATTCGGTAATATCGATTATAATAAGTACGGGATTGGTTATTTAGTTGCAATTCATTTGGCAATTTTTGCCAGCTTGTATGCAATGGCCGCTAATTCATCTTATATCTGGATAGGTTTAAATGGAAAATTAAAAGCGGCTGGTGCCTCTGTCGCGCATTTTGGTTTTACCATGTTCCTGTTAGGTGCATTAATTTCTTCATCGAAAAAAGAAGTCCTCTCCATCAATACGATCAACCCATTGAATTTTGGTCCTGACCAAAAACAAAAAGGAGAAGAAAACCTCACGATGTTCCAGGGTATTCAGATTGATATGGGAAAATTCTGGGCAACTTATGTAAAAGATAGTTCTACAGAAGGTGGAAAGAATATGTTTTTCCATATCCAGATGCAACGAAAAGATGGAAAGGAAAATTTCTTATTGACACCTGATCTTATCAAGAATAGCAAAGGACAAGAAGGGTATTCGGCCAACCCGGATGCAAAACATTATCTCCATAAAGATATTTTCACCTATATCAGCTATGCCGATAAAATGGCGGAAGGAGAGGATACCGCGAAATACCGGAATAGTACGATGCAGATCAAGGATACAATCTTCTATTCATCCGGTTATATTGTTCTGGATACAGTGTTGTTAAATCCGCCCAATAAACGGGTAAAATTCACCAGTGACGATACAGCAGTAATGGCAACACTGCGCGTAGTTTCTTTAAATGGAGGAAAATCTGTGATATTGAATCCCTACCTGCTTGTTAAGAACAACCAGATAAAAAACATACCAGACACGCTTATTGCCCAGGGATTGGCTTTGCAGTTGAACCGGATTCTTTCTGAAAAGAAAAGCTTCGAAATCGGGGTTAAGGAATCATCCCGAATGACTCCTTTTGTGGCCCTGAAAGTGCTGGAATTCCCCTTTATAAACCTTGTTTGGCTGGGGGTTTTGTTTATGATCACTGGTTTTGTGATGAGTATGGTGAGACGAGCCAAACTGGCTAAAGGCTGAATCATAAATAATTAGCAAAAGCTTTGCATCAAAAGAGGTTACTTTGATTGTCTTGCCAGTATAATTCATAAGGAATTAATTGTATTTTGGTAGTATAATCTATGAACCGGCCATTGTCCATAATTATTAAGCAGGTTTTACTGGCGATTGTTTTGCTGGTATCGCAAACCTGTTTTTCACAACCCATTCCAGACTCAGTTCTTAAAAGAATTCCACCGCCTGTTTTAGGGCCAAATGATACTATTCCTGTTCCCGCGCAAGTTTACCAGGACAGCGAACTGATTCCATCTCAAATGCTGGAATGGGCATGGGTTTCGGCTCCTTATCCCAAACATTTAGCGGCAAAAAGAAAAGAATGGACCCGTTTGCGCAATGCAGTATATGTTACTTATCCGTATGCCAGAAGGGCGGGATATATCATCAATGATATTAATTCTAAACTTGCCGGCATCAAAGAAAAGAGCAAGCGAAAAGAATATATAAAGACAAGAGAAAAGGAATTAAAGAAGGAGTTTACTGATCCACTCAAGGAACTTTCAGTGTACCAGGGTAAAGTATTAATGAAGTTGATTAATCGTCAAACCGGCAACAATTGTTATAACCTCATTGCAGAATATAAGGGCAGTTTTTCCGCGCATTTCTGGCAAACAGTGGCCTTCTTTTTTAACAGCAGCCTGAAGCAACCGTACAATGCCCAGGGGGATGATAAAATCATTGAGGAGATTGTTTTGGAGGTGGAGAGGATGTATGGGTATCGAGCGAGCCGGTGATGATAGATTGCCGATTTTGGATTGGGAAATATTGAAATCTCTTTAGACCTAATAGTAAGTACGATATAATAAACACTGATTGTTTTAAATGAGATTTCCCAATTTCGAAATCCAAAATTCCAAAATCAATAATAAGTAATCATCATCCTATAGTTTACTGATCTTCTCAATCAACCCCGTAGTAGAAAACCCCTCTACAATCGGGTTTATCACAACGCTTCCTCCATTGGCTATTACTTCTTTTGATCCGGCAATCTGCTCAACTGTATAATCGCCTCCTTTCACCAATACATCAGGCAATAATGTTTTAATGAGTTCGAGAGGAGTGTCCTCATCAAATAAAACTACCGCATCCACCATTAGCAAAGAGGATATTAACAAGGCTCTTGATTGTTCATCATTTACCGGTCGATCTTTTCCTTTTAATCTTTTAGTAGAGGAGTCTGAATTCAACCCTACAATTAAATAATCGGCTTCTTGCGCGGCTTGTGATAAAGAGAAGATATGGCCGCGGTGGAGTATATCAAAACAACCATTTGTGAATGAAACTGTTTTGCCAAGCATTCGCCATTGTGCAATCCTTTTCAATGCATCCGGTCGGCTGATAAGTTTTGTATTAAGGTAGCTCGGGTTGCGCATCTATTGTTTTTTTATTGAAGGAAGGAAACAGCAGCAAAGCTACAAAACCACTCAGGAGCTGCTGGAAAAATTGAACCGACCACATTACCAGTCCAAATGCCAGTCCAATTGGTTCGCTAAGTCCATATAATTTCATCGTTTCCTGTACAAATATTTGATAAAAGCCAATTCCACTCGGTGCGAGTATCATGGCAATACTTCCTATTGATAATACTGATAAGGCGGGCTTGAAACCATAGTCCGAAGTCTCGCTTAATGCAAACATCCCAATACGGACACTTAGCAGATACATGGTCCAGATAAAAATAGTATGGAAAATGAACCAGCCTTTATTTTTGATATAACGCACGCTTGTCAACCCATGCCATACCCCTTTGATAAGCTGTTTTATTTTTTGAATAATTGAGATGTGCGCAAGTTTTCGAAGTATGAACCAAATAATCAGAAAAATTACAACTATACCTGCAAGACTTAACAACACTTTTGATGTGGAAATTCCCCCTGTTTTTGAACCGAAAAGCTCATAAACTTTTGCTGATAAATATTCACCGATAATCTCTGTTTGGGTGAAGAAAGTAATTAGCATAACAATTACCAGGCATATCAGGTCAAATACCCGTTCAGCTACGATGGTACCCACCAGCTTATCCGCTGGAACTTTTTCATAACGTGCCAGCACCGTACATTTTAATACTTCGCCCAACCGGGGAAAAGCCAGGTTGGCCATATATCCAATTAACACAGCGAGAAACGTATTTGAAATTCGAGGTTTGTAACCTAAGGGCTCCATCAGAATTTTCCAGCGAATGGCACGACTATAATGACTGGCAAGTAAAGCAAGAATTACTGGTATGATGAGCAAGTAGCGGGCATTCAGCAATGCGTTTTTAATAGCTTCCCAACCATCTGGAGTTACTTTGCGCAACGACCACCATATTAAAAAAATCCCAAGTCCAAGGAAAAAGAGATATTGCAAGACACTTAGAATTTTTTTATTCATCCGGCGTATTTAGAGGTAAAATTAATGAAGGCAGGTTACTGCAATATTAAAGCATATTCCCTTCCTTGGGGAATACTACCCAAGGTTTAAATTCCCTGGCTTTATCAAAATTTAGCCTTGCGTAGGAAATAATGATCACTATATCGCCAACGGCACCCTGGCGGGCTGCGGGTCCGTTCAGACAGCATACCCCTGATCCGCGCTTGCCTTTTATAAGATAAGTTTCGATCCTCGTTCCATTATTTACATTCACAATCTGCACTTTTTCGTACTCAATAACATGAGCGGCATCCATCAGGTCCTCATCAAGAGTGAGACTGCCAACATAATTCAGATTAGCTTCCGTAATTACCGCACGGTGGATCTTCGATTTTAATATTTCTATTTCCATAGCCAGTTACCCTTTTACTATTTAGGTTTAAAACGAATGCAAACTTAAAAAGTTTATTGAAATAGAATCTTAACTAATTTATTATGAGATTATCTATAAGCCTCACCTCCTGTTGAAACGCGGCAATCAACGCAACCAGTTTTTTTTCACCATCCCATTCATTTATCAGCTCCAACGTACGGGCATCGGCAATTGCTACATAGTCTGGTTTAAAATTATTTTTTTTCAATTGTTGCGTGGCTTCTTCAATTACTGCTGAAGTTTTTCGGGTACCGATGTTTTCCTTTATAAAACTAAGTGCCTTGTAAATGGCTACCGCGTTTTCTCTTTGTTCTTTATCCAATCTTTTGTTCCGGCTGCTCATTGCCAGGCCATCCGCTTCCCTGATAGTAGGACAGGTTACCAGTTTAGTGTCCATTTGCAGAATATGTAGAAGGCGGTTTACTACCATGCATTGCTGGAAATCCTTTTGGCCCATAAAAAGCAAATCTGGTGCAACAACCTTCAGCAATCGGCTCATGACCTGGCAAACACCCTGAAAATGCCCCGGCCGATAAGAACCTTCCAGAATGTTTTCGAGATAACCCAGTTCATATTGTTCAAGATCCTTTGTTCCATTTGGGTACAGTGCCTCAATGGAAGGAAAGAAAAGAATATCTGTGCCAGCTGTTTCTAATTGGTAAATATCTTCTTCGATTGTTACCGGGTATTTCTGGAAGTCTTTTGGATCATTAAATTGAGTAGGGTTAACGAAAATACTACAAACTACCAGTCCTGACACCTCCCGGGCTTGTCGTATCAGGGCGATATGGCCCTGGTGAAGGGCACCCATTGTTGGAACAAAGCCAATAGGGCCCTGAGATACTCTTTTGATAGCCAGCCAGTCTTTGAACAATAAAGGATCCTTAATTGCGATCATATTTATTGAGTTTAAGGGCCAAATGCTTCATGCAATGCCTTTTCCGGTAAAAAAACCTTAACTTTGCCCGCCTTATCAGGTACCCTTGAACCCAATAAACATGGGAAGATCAACGGTTTTTTAACCAATCTGAATCATAATGCTGACAAAGAAAAGAATTTTATTTATTGCCAACGAAATGTCACCCTACCTGGAGTTGACTGAGTTCTCTGAAATTGTTAACCGACTGGCGATAAAATCGAATGATAACGGTTTTGAGGTACGTTGTATCATGCCTCGATTTGGTGTGATCAACGAAAGGAGGCATCGTCTTCATGAAGTGGTCCGTTTATCGGGTATCAACGTTTCAGTGGATAATGATGATTTTCCGCTGCAAATCAAAGTTGCGTCTCTTCCTAATGCAAGATTACAGGTTTATTTTCTTGATAATGAAGACCTGTTCAAAAGAAAATTCATTTTTCATGATGAGCAGGAAAAATGGTTTGATGATAACGCCCTGCGTACCGTTTTCTTCTGTAAAGGAGCGCTGGAAACTGTCAAGAAATTTGGCTGGCCGCCTGATATTATTCATTGCAGCGGATGGATGACCGGATTGATTCCCCTTTTCCTGAAAACGGCGTATAAAAAGGAACCCGTATTTGCGCATAGCAAAGTAGTTTATACTCTTGGTAACAATAGCTTTAAAGAAAAAGTCGGAAGCAATCTGCTTAAGCTGGCAAAAATTAATCCTGTCATTAAGGATAAGGAACTCGAATCATTTAAAGAAGCTAATAATGTAGCAATGTTAAGAGGCGGTGCTACTTATGCAGATGCAATTACTTTTGGAGCAGAAAAAATAGATAAGAAGTTGGTAGATGAGTTCGGTAAGGTTAAAGGGAAGAAGGTTCTTGCATTTAATGCAGAAAGTGATTTAACAGACTATTTACAATTGTATACCGACCTTGCCAAGTAGGTAAACTGATCTCGTAACTCATTATAATTTATCGATTCGTGAAGCGTAATTTATTAGTTTTTTTTACTGCTGCCCTTTCAATCCTACTCGTTTGCTCCTGTGAAAAAATTGACACCACTGATATTGGCGACGACCTGATTCCCGCGGTTGACAACGTTTCAACTTTTGATACAATTCTGGATGTAATTTCTGACAACTTCCTGTTGCTGGATTCTACGCGGATACTACGTAACGAACCGCATGCATGGGGTGTTATTGAAAATGATCCCGAGTTTGGGAAGACAAAAGGGGAAGTCTATTTTTCCCTCACTCCCAATGGTTATGGAGTACACCCTTTTCCTAAAAAAGACAGTATCCTGATTATAGATTCGGTGGTTTTAGCCCTGGCATATACAGGCTCATTTGGTGATTCATCTACGGCATTGCAAAGAATGTTGGTTCATGAAATTGATTATGATGCAAACTTTAAGGATAGTGTAATTGGCTATCCTATAAATGCAACTGTTATTCCATACGATCTTACGGTTTTAGGTTCAAAACTGGTTGATTTTAAAACGCTTGATGATAGCGTATATGATGTTCGTAAAAAAGATACGCTTCGGTTGAAGAATCAATTGCGGATTCAGCTTGATAAGAACCTGGCCAACCGTTTCCTGGCTTATGATACTACAAATGCGTATAAAAACGATAGTAACTTCAAGGCAAATTTTAAAGGCTTAGCAATTAGGGTAGATGAAGCTGGATCACCAACTAAAAGCGCGTTGGCATATTTTTTACCCAATGGCACCAATACAAAACTGATTTTTTATTACCGTGTCCAATCAAGTACTAGTAGTGCAATAGTAGATACAGTTTCTGCCGAATTCGGGTTTTACCCGTTCAATTTCGCGAATGCTAATTTGTTGAGCCGTACCCCTGCCAATAATTATCTTACTTACCTGAATAACGGGAACCCAAGCGATGATAAGTTATATATTCAATCTTCGCCCGGGTCCTATGCAACGCTCAGCATACCGAACCTGAATATATTATCAAACAGGATTATTCATCGTGCTGAACTGATTGTCGAATCTATATCAAACGATCCGCTGGAGAAATTTGGTAAGCCTGGTTCACTCTTTCTTGATGCGATCGATTCTGTCAATAATCGGATCATTACTGTTCCATACGATTTCAGCTATGAAAGTAATTTTGAAGTATTATTTGGCGGGCCCATCAAGTACAATATTTACAATTTTAATCTATCCAGATATGTTCAGGGAATTGTAACCCGTCATGATAAAGTTTATACACTTCGATTGTCTGCGCCATTCCGGACCAATGCAACAGAGGTCAGAGGGGGTATTTCCTTTACTCCGTCTCAACCCTGGGAAAAATCCGGCTTTCCTATAAATTCACCTGTTGCTGCTGGACGGGTAATACTGGCAGGCGGCACTTATTCAGATCCGACCAAAAAAGTAAGGCTCAGGATTATTTATTCCAAAATTTAAGATTTGAAGAATTGACTATTATCTTTGCGGCCTGAATAACTACTCATCAAATTCTAATTCGAATTCAAACTTCTATTATGCCTTATTTATTTACTTCAGAAAGTGTTTCCGAAGGCCATCCGGATAAAGTGGCCGATCAGATTTCCGATGCCTTAATAGACAATTTTCTTGCCTACGATTCACAGTCGAAAGTGGCATGTGAAACCCTCGTAACCACCGGACAAGTGGTACTGGCCGGGGAAGTAAAGTCGAAGACTTATCTGGATGTACAGGACATTGCACGCGAGGTGATACGCCAGATTGGTTATACCAAAGCGGAATATATGTTTGAAGCGAATTCTTGCGGAATTTTTAGCGCGATCCATGAACAAAGTGCTGATATTAACCGTGGCGTTGATCGTTCAGTAAAGAAACTTGATTTCGAGGCAAAAGCTAACGCACAGGGAGCGGGTGACCAGGGAATGATGTTTGGATATGCTACCAAAGAAACCGATAACTATATGCCGCTGGCATTGGACCTTGCTCATAAAATACTGCAGGAGCTTTCTAAAACCCGTCGTGCAGGAAAAGAATTGAAATATCTCCGCCCGGATGCGAAGAGTCAGGTTACTATCGAATACAACGATAATAATGAACCTATCCGAATTGATACCATTGTGGTTTCTACCCAGCACGATGATTTCGATTCTGATAAGAAGATGCTGGATCAGATACGCAAGGACATTATTAACGTGATTATTCCTCGTGTAAAAAAGCAATTGAAGCCATCTATCCAAAAATTATTTAATGATAAAATCACTTATCATATTAACCCTACCGGCAAGTTTGTTATAGGAGGACCGCATGGAGATACTGGTCTTACAGGTCGTAAGATTATTGTTGATACCTATGGTGGCAAGGGTGCTCATGGTGGAGGCGCTTTCAGTGGTAAAGATCCTTCCAAAGTGGATCGTTCCGCGGCTTATGCAACTCGCCATATCGCCAAAAACCTGGTAGCTGCAGGTTTGTGCGATGAAGTTTTAGTACAGGTTTCTTACGCTATCGGCGTTGCCAAGCCTTGTGGTTTGTTCCTTAGTACCTATGGTACGGCTAAGGTTGATCTTACTGATGGAGAGATTGCCCGCGAGGTTGAAAAGATATTCGATCTTCGTCCTTATGCCATCGAACAACGGCTGAAACTACGCAATCCTATTTATTCAGAAACGGCTGCCTATGGTCATATGGGACGTGAATCCAAAGTGGTAACCAAGATATTCAATAAAGGGAAGGATAACGAAAAGAAGATTGAAGTGGAGTTGTTTACCTGGGAGAAACTAGACTATGTTGATAAAGTGAAAAAAGCATTCGGATTGAAATAATGGATCCCAATAAAATAACTATCCCGCCCACGGCGGGATTTTTTATTTTCGGTAAATGAATGATTCAACGCATAACCCCTGGAAAATAACCGGGCAAAAGCCGGTCTATGAAAATCCCTGGATCAGTCTTACGGAGTATGATGTAATCAATCCAGCAGGAGGTAAAGGAATTTATGGGAAAGTGCATTTTAAAAACCTGGCTATTGGTATTATTCCCCTCGACAAATCCCTAAATACCTGGTTGGTGGGACAGTACCGGTTTTCTTTGAATCAATATAGCTGGGAGATACCGGAAGGGGGAGGTTCATTTGATCTGGATCCATTGGATTCGGCTAAACGTGAATTATTGGAAGAAACGGGGCTGCTGGCAAATCAATGGGAGCCAATAATGAAAATGCATTTATCGAATTCTGTAACTGATGAACTGGCTATTGTTTATCTGGCCCGAGAACTGGAACAGCATAATCCCGAACCCGAGGAAACAGAACAGTTGGTTATTAAAAAGCTTCCTTTCGATGAAGCATATAAAATGGTGGAAGAAGGAACCATCACCGACTCGATAACTGTAGCAGCTATTCTTAAGATAAAATTGTTAATGCTCAATGGACAGATTTCAGCATAAGCCCACACCTAAAAAATCTACATTGGTAATTGGTCGTCAACCATTGATCGAAGCGATCGAATCGGGTAGGGCGATCGATAAAATTTTATTTCAACAAAATATAAGTGGTGAATCAATCGGTGATATCCGAAAGCTGGCTAAGCAATACAGCATTCCCATACAACAGGTGCCACCGGAAAAACTCAATGCATTATCGAGGGCCAATCACCAGGGAGTAATCGCTTTTGCAGCGCTGGTACAATATATGGATCTTCAGCAGGTGATCGATCACGTAGTAAATAAAGGAGAGATTCCATTATTTATCATATTGGATGGTGTTACAGATGTGCGGAATATTGGTGCCATTGCGAGAACAGCAGTATGTTGCTCGGCACAGGCAATTATCATCCCGGATAAAGGAGTGGGGGCGCTCAATGAAGAAGCATTAAAATCATCGGCCGGGGCATTAGAAAAAATTAATGTTTGCCGCGTGAATAGTTTGATGAAAGCAGTGGATCAGCTTCATTTGAATGGAATTAAAGTATATGCATCTGAAATGACAGCGGCACAGAATGTATTTGATATAGATTTTAAAGAACCCTGCGCTATAATTATGGGCAGTGAGGATAAAGGTGTGTTTCCACCATTAATGAAGATCTGCGATGCGAATATAAAAATCCCGATGACCGGCGATTTTGAATCGTTGAATGTATCGGTGGCCACCGGGATGATATTGTATGAAGCAATGAAGCAACGACGTGAGTCGTGAGGCGTGAATCGTGAGTCGTGAATCGTGAGTCGTGAGTTGGTCCCCGATTTTCGGAATGCCTCTAATATAATTAGAGAGTAACCTTTGCTACTCACGATTCACGTCTCACAATTCACGATTTCTCTCACGATTCACGATTCACGATTTCTTCAACACAAATCTTCTATAAACCAACGTTCCGCTTTTCAAATCCGAGTGAATCTTTGATCCAACTACACCCGCGAATTCGCGGAACGTATTCTGGAACCACTTGGGAACATGTTCTTCAATTCTCTGTTGTTTGCTCCCTTCCTCTGTTTCAATAGCCGTAATAACATTATTTGCGATATCCTCATCTTCCAGTAATTCCATGCCGGAATCCTTCAGTTGATTTCGGAGTTTTATCATTCCTTCCGGACCTCGGATATCTGTGCATAAAAAATATCCTCCGGGTTTCAATACTCTTTTCGCTTCCTCTAAAAATTTGGGAACTGATCCATAAGCATGACAGGATTCTACATTGATTACTACATCAAATTCTTCGTTGCTAAAAGGAAGACTTTCCGCATTGCCTTGTAAATAAGTAAGTCCCTCTTTACTAAGATTTTTATTTGCGAATTTTACCGCGTTGGAAGCAATATCAAGACCCGTCATTGCAGCCGGGGCAAGGTATTTCTTTATCGCGCTGGAGCCACCTCCACGTCCGCTGCCTACTTCCAGCATTTTCAGGTTTTTCACAGGTACTTTTGCCGCCAGGTAATAATACAGTTGAAGGGGATAGCGATTGGGTTCGTCTTTATCTTCTAAATGCAGATATTGCTCCTTTTCCGATGGAGCATACCCATAGTTCATAAAATACCAATCTTTGATGTCGAAACGTTTGGCTAATTGCTCATATATTGGCCTCCATACAAGACGACGGAAAAAAGGGTAATCGGTAAGAGACATGAACAGATTTGCGATCATAATGTTGAGTTTTGAAAGCTGGCAAGATAGGGATATTAATTTAAGGTGAGGTCTAATAATTCGTTTTGAAATTGCAAAAAGGTCTCTTTTAAATAACTGCCGGCATCTGTACCATAATTAACTAAAAAGGCATGACTAACATTTTTTGAAGGAAAATAAAACAGGTTGGCGGTATAACCAAGATCTCGGCCACTATGGCCCAGCCCCGCATTCTCTCCTCTTTCAATAAATTTTTTCATGATACCAAAACCATAACGGTTGGTTCCGTCTGATTTTCCAAAATGATTCATAATATTTAATGAATGTTGGGAAATGACCGTTTTCTGAACAAGCAAAGCATCCAGGAAACGATGCATATCCGTAACATTTGAGTAAACTCCACCATAGCCATTTCCACTTCCGGTAATGAAATTGGATACATTTACCAATGTATGGTTCCGGTAAAGATCATAATAGCCCTGGGCCGTATGTTCCGGGAGCTTTTCATGGGGCTGATAATAGGTGTTGTTCAGTCCTAATGGTTGCAGAATTTTTTCACGCAATAATACCGCATGATTTTTTCCCGATATTTTTTCAAGGATCATTGACAATAGTAAGGTGTTTGTATTCGAATAAATAGCAGTGTCGCCAGGAACAAATACGGCTTCTGTTCCGCAAATAAAATTCAGAAGTTCTTTTTGACTCCAGGTTTTATTAGGATTATTCAATACTGCCAGATAAAAATCATCTTCTTCAATCAGATCGGGAATGCCGGACTCATGATTCATTAATTGTCCCATGGTTACCAGTTTTCCATTCGCAACATTTTTTAAAATATCGTCCGGCAACCATTTACTTATTTTGTTATGGAGTGCTGCGTATCCAATTCCGGAATGGATCGAGTCTTCCATTAATTTAAAAACCAGTGCCCCGATCATTAACTTCGTAATACTCGCAACTTTTGATACCTGTCCCGGTTGAAAAGATATATTCTTCCCAATATCCGCCCTTCCAACGGAGCCCACCCATGTTCCATACTTATCCGTAATCAGCAAAGAGATGCCAGGCAATCCCAATCGATTGTATTTGCTGATGAGTTTTTGATATTCTTCATTCCTGGGATGCTTTGCACTGCTATCGGACCAGGGAATTAAGGGAGCTCCTTCTGTTGTAGCTGGAACCAACATTTTCCGGCAGGAACAAATTGTTACTACTAACACTGATATAAGAAGTATAATAGATTTCATACGATTATTTTTTTAAAGGGATTTTAAAACCAACCATTATGATATTGTAAGGAAGCATGGGAACATAGGATTGAATAAAGGGAGTTTGCAGTCTTTGCTGATATTCTAGAAAGAGGTTACAGCGGGGTTTTTGGAAGTTTTGACTGATACCAATGCTTGCTGTTACAATTGCCTGCGACCTTCCGGAAGTGATTTTGCCATATTGTTCGCCATCATCCTGCCCATCTGTAAAAACTTGGTTGGCAACAATAGCTCTCATATAACCTCCTCCCAATTTCATGGTTGCTCCAAACCCTTTTGGAAATTTATAACGGTAACCTAACTCTGTATAAAATACCAGGCTATGTTGTACCCATCGGTGATATGAATAGCCAAATTTGAATTCCTGGAAAAGATCGTGCCGCGCCCAGTTTTTCCAACTAAGTCCGGTACCTATTTCGAAACCCGGATGAAATTCATCCGTTAGCAGGCTTACAAATTTCCCAAATGGCATTGAAGTGTGTGAGTTCGTAAAAGAAATACTGATATGTTCTGCCCCAAACCTTTTTTGCTTTTTCGCTGATGATGTTTCAGGATTTGATTGGCTGATCACTTGCTGTGAACTAAAAAGAAATAGGAATAGGCAGATCAGTAATGCAGTTGGTTTCATTTTCGAAAGTTTATAGTTGAAGAATAGTATTCGTTAGATCTTAAGGACCCCTTCCTGCAGCTTCGAAAGCTTTAGCGCGATCTGTTTCTTTACTTTTTTCTTTGATTGATAGTGATTAAACCGGGTACCGATATTGCCATCTTTATCGAGCTTAATGCAATTGACTTGTTGCAGATTGCCGTTAAGTGTGCTATAACTGTTCCAGACACCTAACTGTTCCCAAACGGGTTTGTAAACAACATCTGTATATCTTTTCAATACGGGGTGACCTGCCATCGCGAAGGTTTCTTTAAATAATCCAGGCTTGGTCATTACCCAACTTTCACAACCGTAAATAGTAGTACCATTGAAAACTTTCGCGAGTCCAATTATTAACGAGTCACCGTTCATTCGGCTTTCCTTAAATGCTTTTGTACCCGGTCTGCTATAGGTTGCACCGCCATAACAGGAACCGATGCCAATACGTGTATTACTGTCGCAATAAGCAGCCAACTTCTGGAACGCCCTTGTATGATTGGTGTCATTTATATTTTTATAACTGAATTCATCTTTACCAATAGTGAAGAAGGAATATCCTTTTTTAATTGATCCATGACCATCGAACCAGATATTTCCGATTTGCGCATGATATTTATTTAAGCGGAATTTAATTTTTGAAGACATCTGTTCCGACGAAGCTGCAACGATACATACAAAGCGGGTGGGACGTATTGCACTTTTAATTTTGGCTCTTAAGATATTGAACCGCGTTGCCGGATCCCAGAATTTGGTTGGTTTGGAAATAATAAAAAAATTAAGCTTTCTGCGTTTGGCATTCGACTTAGGAGTAATTGCTACAATTGAACTTTCCGAAACGGTGGTATCAATTAAATTTGGAATTTCTGTGTTTGTATTTTCCTGTGCCTTACCAGCTAACGATAGTAAAAGTAAGAGGGAGTAAATATTCTGTTTCATAATTCAGCGGGATTGTTTGTGATACAAACATATTCCGCCAATCAAGCCATTACTAATTGCTTTTCCCCTTAACATTTTGTTTTATCAGGTTGAACCATAATGATTCAAGTTAAAATACTTGAGACTTGTATGAATCCGTAAACGCTAATAGTTGAAGGATAGGTTTTCTGGATTCTCCGCAGAAAAGAATGGAATGATTACGGATTTTCCGTAATTTTCTTATATGGAGACCAACCAACTGCAGCAGCAGCTCTTCAATTATTTGAAGGAGTTGTTGCCACCCCATCTTTCCATGGTAGATGAGTTATGTGACTTGCTTGATCTGAGCGCCGATAGTGTTTACCGGCGTATAAGGGGAGAGAAGCCGATCAGTCTTACCGAATTGAAAAAAATCTGCAGTCATTATCACCTCTCCATCGATCAACTTCTTCAACTGGAAAATGAAACGGTAATTTTTACGGCACCCGGACTGAATTCCAAACAGGTAAGTATGAAAGATTACCTGCAAAACGGGCTTAAACAATTAAAACACTTCAATAGCTTTAAACATACATCCTTGCATTATATCTGCAAAGATTCTCCCATATGGTATTTCTATCTTTTTCCGGCGTTGGCTGCGTTCAAGACTTTTTTCTGGTCAAAAACAATCTATGATGAGCCGGAACTCCAATCGAAACAGTTCTCGATGGATGAATTCTCCTATCCCGATTGTTTCGCTATTGGTCAGCAAATGCTCCGGGAACATGCCCGTTTCGATACAACTGAAATCTGGAATAATGAAACCATGCATAGCACCATTAGCCAGATAGCTTATTATCGAGATTCAGGTAATTTTAAATCAGCTGCCGATTTTGAGGCAGTTATTCAGGCTTTATTTCAAACGCTGGACCATCTGCAATTACAAGCCGATAAAGGTGTCAAATTTATGCCCGGCGATACAGAAGTATCGTACAAGGGCCCTATAAATGTTTTTATTAATGAACTCATTATCGGGAACAATACATTTGTTTTTTCTCTTGATGGACAGAAAATAGCCATGATGGCCCATAGTGCCATAAATTATGTGAGCACCCGCGACAAGCGTTTTGCCGATAAGACGGACATCTACTTTAATACACTCATCAGCCGATCTACCTTGATCAGTAAAACAGGGGAAAGAGAGCGCAATCGTTTCTTTAATACTATCCGTGATAAAGTAAGTGCATTGCGGAAATAGATTTTGATTAATAAGTAATGTTCCAGGTTAGAGTATCTCCCTTCGCAAAAAATTTGGTTTGATCAAGTACAGTTTTTATATAGTTGAAATTGCTATCCAACAACTCGCATACCAACTTGTTTTTTACATTGCCATATGTTTTATGTGTTAGCCGGATATCTAAATTGTTAGCAAGCGGATCAACGATAAAAGGAGATTCAATTTCAAATTCAATTTTATTATCCGGCAAAGCCAGCATATATACCCTGAGGTGCTCTTTTGCAGAAAAACTACTGTTGCTTTTGAAATGAAATTTTATCCATGAATGAGGATACATACGCATTACAAGGCTGTCGTAAGTTGATTGTTGGATAAGAGTATCAACCGCCCAAATTCCTTTAAGTGTCCAATGGTTTTCTTCTTTTGCTATCAATAAATCTCCATTTGTTGAAACCTGATTTTTGAAAATTGTGACTGTTCCATCAATTTCGGATGTCCAGCTTTTTAACTCTTTATATGCAGTGCAACCCCACATTAAACTGGCTGATAGACACGCATTTGTGGTTAACGTTGCGTTAGCTATCGGAACATTGGAACCGTATTCCAGGATTTTTATTCGCTTACTAATCACTACTTGCATAACCGGGTCGTTTCCGGTTTTTTCTTTTTTACAATTGATGAATAGCAGGATTGCCAATATACAGTTACTGAAAATCGCAGTTGCTGTGTTCATAAAAAATAATTTAGAGGTTGGATGAATGAGTTTTCATCTTAACCGTAACCTGTATGCTAACATCAACTTAATATAATAAGCATCATTAACACCCCAGTCATAAGGCGATTGTAATTCGTAATTGCCACTTCGTAATTTTCTTAGTACAGAATGACCTGCTTCGAGATTAAGTACAATATTTTTAGTAAGGTAGGAATCGAGGTAAGCGCCAAATTGATTTTCATTGACTCTCCAGTAATTTGTTTTCATATCTGCATAGGAGTTTGTAATGGTGCGTAATATAAACCCGGTATAGAATCGTGTTTTCAATTTGTATTCAAAGTTGAGATTGCCCGGGAATACACCAAAAAAATTCGTGCGGTTATTTATTTTCCAGTCGATACCAACAAGTGGCAACACAAATAATCCAAACAATTCATCATTCATATACACTCCCAGCTTGTAGGTGATATTCTCTGTTGGTTTATAACTAAGCAGGAAAAAACCACCGAACTGAACTTTTGTATCCATTGCGATCGATTCTCCATTCATACGCGTAATTAGAGTAGTTTGGATTTCCCATTTTTTATTGTTCAGGTTCATCCGTAGTGAAAGGGGTAACGCAATCCCATAGTACGACTGGCTGCTGTCATTTTTTGAAGGATTCTTTACAATCCACTTTTCTGCGAAAGGGCTAATGAGTATCCTGCTTTGTCCTTTTCCAATTTTGAGTGGAAAATTGGTATTAATAGACCGGTAATTCAAAACAACCGGATTTTTGTCGCGGTTGAATAATCCGGCATCAGGACTATTAATGGCCCGGATGCTTACAATATCTACATAGGGCTGTGCTTGTAAAACACCGGATATACATAAGACAATGAGACTAACCAGGTACTTCATTTTTTGGGGTTTAGTTTATTTTGATACCTATTTCTAAGATTTCCCGATGGAAAACTACAACAACCATTTGAACCGGCAGGTAATTGAGATACCTGCCGGTTGTTTCTTTTTCTATTTGCGAGATCCACGTAATGGTATCGATAATCCCAACGACAACATACCTTCTTTCCCGGAACCAGAATTATTATAGACCCGGATATTCTCATGCCTAAGGAGAATTTCCGCACGCCCCCTGTTTTTAGCCCCGCTTATAAATATGGGAACACTGACAACTGTAAGAATGGCTCCAACTAACACAACCATTTCAGCAGTCTGTTCCTCGCTATACAAATCGTCCATTGCTATTGACGAACCAATTATTTCCATGGCAATACCCGCTCCAAGCATGATCCAGGCTGTTGTTCGTTGATTATTCGCTTTTTTGAGATACTGCAGACCCAACTCCCTGTCACTTAGCTGAGCATGTTTGAAAGTATCGGTATTTACTTGTGCTGATAATAGTTGATTGATAACTAGAACCAGGTATAGAATGAAAACTGACTTTTTCATGTTGATTATTTTAAATAGTGACTACAATAGAATGGTTTTCGGCAATCCCTTTTGAGCCATAGTCAAGGACAGTTAAATAATTTTAAAACACATTAAAGGCAAAGCTTGCATAATAAATAGCCCCTGCTTCCGGATTTCCATATGCGTTCAGGTAATAACTATTAGACACATTTGTGCCCCCAATTTTGATCATGGATTTTATGGAAGGGAATTTATAACTCACCTGCATATCCAGGGTGCCGAAGGATTCTACAATACCCTGTGCAAAATCGCTTTCATACAGGAATTCTTTTTGCCAACGGTACTGAACATTAAAACCTACCCGTTTGCTTTTTCCCAATCCTGAATTGGCAAAACCAATATTGTAACGCAGTTCCGGTGCATTAAAGGATGCTGAAAAACCAGCGGGTATGTTACTGATCTTATCAGAAAAAACATTTGCACTTACAGAAAAGTTATTTGGTAGTCTATAATCAACACTTGCGCCAAAGCCATAGGTTTTCACTTCGCTGCTGCTGTTGGTAACGATGGAGAAAATATTCCTGGTGGTGGCACTTGTGGGTTGTACCAGTGTAGTTCTTCCAAGGAAATTGGTATAGGTGCCCCAGTAACTATATACATCTATCAACACCCTGTCTTTAATTAATCCTTTGTAGCCAACTTCAAATGATTGAACCGATTCGGGTTTCAGTTCGTTATAGTTCCAGGCTTTCGTTAGATCGGGAACACCATTGACCAATACATAGCAGGGGATGGTGCCGGAACGCATATAATCTACAATCCAGGGTAATCCTCCCAATAGCTTAACACCACCTCCGATATTAAGCTTTATGTATTGTTGTTGTGTGGTGGGGAAACGATAAGCCGTTTGATACGATAAGCGTACATTATGGTTTGTTGCCAATTTTACCAGTGCTGTAAATCTTGGAGTAAATCGGCCTTCGAAATTGGAATTCTTATCATAACGACCGGAGGCGGAAAGCGTCAATCGCTCATTCAATATTTTTTTACTGATCTGGGCATAGGCGCCTACTTCATCTATATTTATTTTTCCAGCGGTGTCTATGAAAATAGTTCCGTTTGAATTCAAAACATATTGTTTCCAATTGGCACCAACGAGTATATCCACGAATTTGATCTGTTCTGAAAAATTATACTGTCCTTCTGCCATCCATAAATCCGATTTATCAGTGAACAAGCCACCGGCAGGAATAGGAATGCTGCGTGCTTTGTCAAACAATTGCTTGAATTGGTCAGAGCCTGCTACGGGTCTACCCTGGTCAGCGAAAGCCCTTGCTGTATTATGTGCGTTGCTCGTTGATGCTCCTCCACCCAATGCAGTGAGGAATGCACTAGTGTATTGCGGATACCAACTACCATTCACATTGGTGGAGTCATAACTGGGTTTCCAACGTTCATTAAAAATCTGTGATGTAACCGTTGCGCTATACGATTCACCTGCATCTTCCTGGGTAGTATAACCCCGAAGGAACCAGTTCTTATGTTTCAGCTCCAACTTATATTGGCCCACTTTAATGCCCTTCAATGCATAACGATTACTTCCTGTGTACACGGTAGTTCCGGTACCCCAATATCCTGAAAGGGAAGCTTCAATATTATCCGTAAGCTTATAGTGTAATGCGCCGGATAATTTAACGTTGGTGGTATTTGGATTTACTACATCTTTTTCATCATAACCGGTTCGTGAAACCAACATCGGGTTCTGCAATAAAGGATGATTGGCTGGAAGAACTGCCCGCATAAAGTTTCTCAAATCCACGTTGGTTTCGTCACCATAAACATTCACTCCATCATAATTTGGGTCCGTGACCCGGTCGCCGTTTTTGACTTTATTATTGGGCCGGTCGTAGTTGTTCGGGTTATTGGCCAACCAGTCTTTGGCCTGGATAAATTGTGCGCCCACTTTAAATGCGAACCTTTTTCCAATTGGCTTTGCCCAACGAAAAGACCAATCCGTAAACAAACTGGTTTTATCGCGTTGCTTCTGATCTACATTCATAATTCCCTGCTTAATCTGGAAACTTAAACCTTCGGATTTGAATGGATTTTTACTGTTTACCAGTATAGTTCCATTCATACCACCAGGACCAAATAAAGCAGAACCAGCGCCGGGTAATAATTCTACACTTTCCACATCCAGTTCGGTTAACCCAATAAAGCCACCAACAGGAAAATTAAGACCGGGTGCCTGGTTATCCATTCCATCCATAAACTGGTTTACCCTTGCACTGCCGCTACCATTAAAACCACGTGTACTCATCGTTTTAAATGTGAGACTGGAGGTAGTAATATCAACTCCTTTTAAGCTCCCGATCACATCGTACCAGGATGTGGCAGGAGTTGCATTGATATGTTTCGAGGAATAGCTTTCAACAGAAACAGCTGACTCCAGTTTCCGGCCATATACCCGTCCGGGGGCCGTAACAACAACTTCACTTTCTAAATCTGATTTTTGTATCAACTCAACTTGGATGTTTTGATCATCCTTGTTTACTTTTATTTCCTGTGTTTCATAACCCGTGTGAGAAATAACCAGGGTTACCGGTAATGAAGAAACAGTTAGCTGAAAGCTTCCATCGGCAGAGGTGAGGGTACCGTTTTTTGTTTCTTTTACAATAACTGAAATCTTGTAAATTGAATCTTTGGGGTTATTGGTTTTTACAACTCCCCTGATGATGATGTTTTGAGCCAGTGTTGTTTTGTAAGCGCAAAGCGTAGCCATCAACAGAAATAAAAAGAAGAATGTCTTTTTCATGGTAGCTGTTTTAAATGGTGCCTACTCTGTTGCAGGTTTTCGGCATTCCCTGATTATTATTAGTAGCAGTAGTCGTGCATTCCTTTGATCCTGTGAACACTGAATTGGTTAAACTCTTAAAAAATACCCTGGCTAATAGGCAAAAACTGAGGATAGTAAAGTGGATTCGCATATAAGCAGGTTTAGAGTTAGTTTCTTAATTCAAACCTACACTGGTAAGTAGCCGATCCCTAATTGATAATTACTGTCCCTAATGGAAAAACGCTAAAAAATACCACGAACAGGTAGTTTTACGGAGAAGCATTTATTGATTTTTGCAAAAAATGCGGTATTTTATACTTCAGGAACCAGAATTTAATAAAAGAACCCCACTGCATTTGCAGTTTTTACCAAACTAACCAACATGGAAGCATCTACCACCCAGGTACTTTTCTTTCAGCATATAAAGACTTTATTACCCAGTCATGTCTCAATGGTTGATGCAATCGCCGACCTGTTAGAAATTAGTAACGATAGCGCGTATCGGCGCATAAGAGGGGAGAAAGGAGTCAGCCTGGAGGAAATGCAGATACTGGCGAGTCATTACAAAATTTCGATCGATCAATTCCTGCATATTGAAACAGATTCCTTTTTATTTAGCGGCAAATTGGCTGATTCCACTAATCATTCATTTACGGAGTGGATGCAGAGTGTGTTAAAGCAGGGAGTGTTCATGAATAGCTTCCAAAACAAACATATGTATTACCTCGCGAAGGATTTGCCGGTAATGCAGCAATTTGTTATTCCCGAGTTGCTTGTTTTCAAGTCGTTTTTCTGGCGTAAATCCATATTGCATTTTGAAGATATGAGAGGAGTGAAATTTTCCCTCCATGAAATGGAATCTGCGCATATGGAATTAGGGAAAAAAATCGTCGAAACCTATAACCAGGTTCCTACTACCGAAATATGGAACGTAGAAAGCATTAACAGTACCATTAGACAAATTGAATTTTATCGGGAATCAAATATCTTTCAAAATCCAGACGATGTGGTAGAACTTTACCGGGCTGTTTATAAATTGATTGATCATCTTGAAAAACAAGCGGAACTGGGATTGAAATTTCCATTGGGGGGAAGTCCGGCCAATAACGCTGCAGCCTATCATTTATTCAACAACGAGCTAATCCTTGGAGATAATACTATCCTGGCTGAGCTGGATGGAATGATCGTTACTTTTCTTAATCATAGTGTAATAAATTTTGTTGCCACACGTGATAAACGCTTCAACGCGTATATCTATGAAAGTCTGCAGAACCTGATCCGTAAATCAACTCAATTAAGCAACGTAGGCGAAAAGGATCGGGTCCGCTTCTTTAATCGCATCCGCGATAAAATGAAATTGGCCGCCCGTCTTTGATAGTAATATCATAGCATATTAACTCATCCGTTATACAAAAGCTACAACTTACATCGAATAGCTAGCAGCGAATAGCTAGCAGCTAATAGCTAACAGCTTATCTTTGCACACTATGCAATCAGGAACAGTAAAATTGATTGAATGTCCCCGCGATGCTATGCAGGGTTGGAAAGAGTTTATTCCAACTGCTGTAAAAATCGAATACATCAACAGCTTACTCAAAATTGGTTTCGATACCATTGACTTTGGAAGTTTTGTTTCTCCCAAAGCCATTCCACAAATGGCGGACACCAAAGAAGTACTCAAAGGGTTAACCCCATCCTCCGGGGGCACTAAATTGCTGGCGATTATAGCCAATACCCGGGGAGCGGAAGAAGCCGCGGATTTTGATGAGATCAGTTATCTCGGATTTCCTTTTTCTGTTTCCGAAACATTTCAACAACGCAATACCAATAGTTCAATCGCTCAATCTCTTCAGCGGGTTCTGGAGATACAGGATATCTGTATGAAGAAAAACAAGGAACTGGTTGTGTATATGTCGATGGGATTCGGTAATCCTTATGGCGACGACTATTCTGAGCAAATAGTTTTTGATTGGGTGAATAAGATTACCGCCATTGGGATAAAAATTATTTCATTGGCTGATACGGTAGGATTAGCGACTCCCGAACAGGTTTATTCTATTACTAATTACCTGGTACGACAATTACCCGATTGTGAGATTGGCGTTCACTTGCATTCTACTTCCCAGAATTGGCGCAAAAAATTAGAAGCGGCGGTCAATGCGGGTTGTATGCGATTTGATGGCGCGCTGAAAGGAATTGGAGGGTGCCCGATGGCCGACGATGAATTGGTAGGTAATATGGATACCGAACAGATGATCGCCTGGTTCAGGGAAAAGAAATTATTGATGAAGATTAATGAAGAAGCATTAGAAAAATCATTGCTATTGGCTGAAAAGATTTTCTTATAATAAAACAAATTCAACATTCCACAAAAGTGTTACAAAAAAATACAGTGTCTCTTTTTTAGACTAATTGAATTAAAAGTATGTTGAGTTTAGTTTTGCTGACAACCACCCTTAAATTTTCGCCTCGCCTCGGTTCGACCCCGGCGATAGCCGGGTTGCGAAGCAAAGAAGCGGGCGCAGCGAATAATTTAAGGGTGACGGCCCCCCGGCCTTGAGGGGAAATGATCGAGCTAAAGTGTTTTGCTTGATAATAATGATTAATGCAACAATAATATTAAAGAGAGTATAATCGCATGGATTTCCAGATTCCCATACAGATTCCCACCATACCTAAGGGAGTTAGTTATAAAGATAAAATTGCATTAACAGGCTCCTGTTTTACCGAGCATATCGGTGATAAACTGGATGAACTCAAGTTTGATATATTGCAAAATCCGAATGGTATTTTGTTTGATCCGCACAGCGTAGCTACCAGTTTGGTTTCTTACGTGCAAAACAGACAATACAAGGAATCGGATCTTTCCCATTTTAACGAGCTCTGGCAAAGCTGGCAGCATCATAGCCGCTTTTCGCATATTGATAAAGACGAATGTATCCGCATCATCAATGAATCACAAAATAAGGCGCATCATTTTCTGAAAGATGCCAATTGGTTAATTATTACGTTGGGTTCCTCTTTTTCATATAGATTAACGGAGAATAATAATCCGGTTGCAAATTGTCATAGAGCCCCGGCACAATGGTTCCGCAAACAGTTAATGACTATTGAAGAGACCAATACAGTACTGGATAATTGTCTGCACCAGTTATTTCAATTTAACCCCAACCTCAGAATAATCTTTACGATCAGCCCGGTGCGGCATATCCGGGATGGAGTGATTGAAAACAACCGGAGTAAGGCCCGATTGATTGAAGTGGTGCATCATATCGTAAACAAATTCGATAAGCTTTTTTATTTTCCTGCCTACGAACTGGTAATTGATGTACTGCGGGATTATCGCTTTTATGATATTGATCTGGTGCATCCCAATTTTCCCGCCACGCGTTTTGTAATGGAGAAATTTATGGAGTATTGTGTGGATCCGGATTCTCAACGAATAGCCGAAGAAGTACAACAGATTGTTACGGCCCGAAAGCATAAGCCATTTCAACCCGCTACAGAAGCGCATAAGAAATTTCTCGGAATACATCTTCAGAAAACCAAGGATTTGCAGGAGAAATATCCTCACCTGGTATTGAAGGAAGAACTCGATTATTTTGCGGGCAAGCTTTTATAAGTAGTATAATGATAGTATTTTTCGAGAAAGGATTCCAGTTTTCTTAATAAGGTGAGTTGATTAAGGGCCCTGTCAAAATTCTGTTCAGGGTATTGAATTCTGTAGTATTTATCTCCATTCAGGTAATCACTTAGAAATCGCAATGCCTGCATATAGATCATAAGGATACCCGCGTGGTGTATATATTTCTTTTCTGCGTCGGTCAATTGTTTTCCCATTACTTCCAGGTAACCTGTTATAATCGCTTCGTAAAAATCAGTTCTGATTTCGATTTGATCAAGTTGGGTGCAATTTTCATCTTCACTGCAAGCCATCGAGCGGATAATATCTCCGATATCCGAGAAATAATAACCTGGCATTACCGTATCGAAATCAACCGCGCAAATCACTTTGCCCGTTTTCTTACTAAACAAAACGTTGGCAATTTTTGCGTCGTGGTGCATTACGCGGGTTCGAAAATTCTCCGGTGATTCAGTGATCAGTTCGTAAAAATGTTTGTATTGTTCCCGGTTTTTTAATTCACAAATGAGATCGCTGGCCTTTGCGATCCGCTCATAGCTTTCACCGGCGAGGGCTTCTTCCAATTGTGAGTATCTGAAGGAAAGGTTGTGAAAGTTCGGAATTACTACTTTTAATTGATCGGTATTGAAATCGTCGAAAGCGGCAGTAAATTTAGCGAATGTCTTTGCCGTTGCTTTTGCTTGCGTCGGTTTTTGAGCCACCGCAATGCTAAATGCATCATCAATAAATTCAAACGCCCTCCAGTAATTACCTTGTTCGTCGCGAAACAGATTATCCGTACGGGTATAATAAAGTGGGGCTGGCAATCGTAGACCTGTAAATTCAAATTCCGCGTATTGCCAGATATTAATATAGTTCTGTTGAATGTATTTCGGTTGATGAAATACGGCCGTATTTATTTTTTGTAATAAAAAGTTCGCTTTATGCGGACATTCTATTTTCCATGAATGATTAATCAATCCCCCATTAATTGGAGAAATAGTTGTTATTGCTCCATTTGTTGAAGGCAGGTCATCGTGATGATTTGCGAAAAGGCAGGCCGCTTGTTGGTAATCCGGTTCTTTCATGATAGAAAGGTAAAAATAAGGGATAGAGTAATCATGGGGAAAAAACAACCGATTGCGTGAAAAAAAGCTGTGAGCTGCTAGCTACGAGCCGCGAGCTTTTAGCAGCAACCCATTATAGTGAGCTCGTGTTGCAATCACATTTGAAAATGTTGATTTAAAATATGCAAAGAAATTGCCGGTACTAATCCAGCTCGTGGCTCGAAGCTTGTAGCTCAAAGCTTTCTCAATGTATTCTATCTCCGCGCAACTCCATTTCCTTCATAACCTCCGCCTCGTATTTCAACCATTGTTGCCAACGTAGTCTCACTGTTTCTTTATCTATATAAGTTTCTGCCAGGTCAATAAACAAGGTATAATGTCCGGCCTCGCTTTCCATAAAGCGGCGGTAGAAATTACGCAGGTATTCATCATTCAATCCTTCACTCAGTCGTTTAAAACGTTCGCAACTACGAGCTTCAATCAGTGCCATCGTAAGTAACTGATCAAGCATGCGCTCTTCCACACTTCCACCTTTCCGTTGAAATAGAAGTAGCTTGTTTACATATTCATCCTTTCGTTGCTTGCCTAATTTCCATCCTCTTTTTTGAAGTTCATTAAGCACCATCCGGAAATGTCCCCACTCTTCGGTCACAATTGGCGCTAATTCTTTTACGAGTTTTTCCCTTTCCGAATATCGTTGAATCAGCGATATACAAGTGGTAGCTGCTTTCTGCTCGCAATAAGCATGATCGGTCAGTATCGCTTCGAGGCGGATACCCGCGATATCGGCCCATCTTGGATCAGTTGGCAATTGGAGGCCGAGTATATTTTTTACATCGATAGTAGTATCCATGAATTCTTTAAATGTTGGTAGTGTCTCGGTTTCCCACAAAGACACTAAACCACAAACGGTTATTCTTAGTGAATTTTGTGTTTTGGTGGTACAAAAATTTCAAACGTAGGCACTCTTAAATGTTTGCAAAGGTAAACGTAAATGTTCCTTTCTTTGCAGCTCATGAAGGAAGATTTTTTACATAAGAAATTAGAGGAAAGAAAAACGCAAAATGCATACCGGGAACTGAAGTTGACCGGGGGGATGATTGATTTTTGTTCGAACGATTACCTGGGTCTTTCCAGGTTATTACAACCCGAATTTACTGCAGATGGCTCCGTTAAACATGGGTCAACCGGGTCACGCCTATTGGCAGGGAATTATCCGTTGATAAATGAAACGGAAGAACTAATTGCATCATTTCACGCGGCACCGGCTGCATTGATTTATAATTCAGGATACGACGCGAATATCGGTTTACTCAGCAGCGTCCCTCAACGGGGCGATACTATTTTATTTGATTATCTTTCACATGCTTCTATCCGCGACGGGATCCGGTTGAGTTTCGCCGAATCATATTCTTTCCCTCATAATAAGCTGGATGAACTGGAAGAAAAATTGAAGAAAGCGACTGGTAATAAATTTGTAGTTACCGAATCCGTTTTCTCAATGGATGGTGATCTGGCCCCGTTACTCGAAATAATTGCCATTTGTGAAGAATACGGGGCTCATTTAATAGTTGATGAAGCACATGCTACCGGTGTTATCGGAAAAAATGGAGAAGGTCTTGTTCAGGAGTTGAATTTGCAATCGCGTTGTTTTGCACGGATACATACATTTGGAAAGGCGCTTGGTTGCCATGGTGCAGTGGTATTGGGCAGTCCGGCCTTGCGAAATTATCTTATCAATTTTTCACGAGCATTTATATATACAACTGCATTGCCGGAGAGCAGCGTGAAGGCAATTCGAAGTTCGTACGAGCTATTTCCTAATATGCACGCCGAGCGGGAGCAACTACGAAAATTAATAGTGGAATTTCAGCAATCGCCGATAAAATTTAATAAACAACAAAGCAGTACTCCCATACAAGCTGTAATAGTGCCTGGAAATAAAGAAGTGAAATTTGTAGCGGGTCAATTGCAGGCAAAGCAATTTGATATCCGGCCAATACTTTATCCCACCGTTCCAACAAACAGCGAACGATTGCGTATTGTGTTGCATGCGTTCAACACAATAGAAGAGGTAAGGAGTGTGACAGGATCGTTGCAGTAGTTATGGATACTATTTCTTTTCCTCCGGAAGATAATAGGTGCTTTGAGGACCCATTCCTTCAATCTGCATAGTGCAGAATTCTGTGAACCATTCGTAATGCGCCTTGTCGGCAGGAATCACGAAAAAACTACCGGGGCCATACGGCTTGATCGATACGGTAGTGTCTAGTTTGTCGCCAAAAGCGAAATAAACAGAACCCTTCAGCACAGTTACGTATAGGTTCTCATTATGAACATGTGGCATTCCCTTGTAACCAGAAGGAAAATCAGAACGCTCAACAAAAAATCCTGGTCTGTCGCGGCTGCTTACCAGGTAGATATTATGGCGGCCGCTAGGAAGAGTAGTATCTTTAGCGTCAGGTAGAATCATTTCGGCTAATGAAGTTGGTGGGGAAGAGTTAGCCGGTGAATCAGATGAGGTTCCGGTTTTATCATTCTTGCAACCAAGCCATGGAACTAATAATAATGCCATTGCGTAAACGGGAAACTTTTTCATAGCAAAACAATTTGGTGAATTAAAAAAAGAACTGAAGGGCGGGTCGGAAGGTTACTAACCCTGCAATTGGCTGATGAATTAAATGCAGTCTACTGAAGGGTTGGCAACCTTATCATGTATCGTATAGCATCCTATTAAGTTACCGAAAAACAACGGCTCTATC
This sequence comes from Chitinophagaceae bacterium, assembly GCA_965279015.1. Classification (GTDB taxonomy): domain Bacteria; phylum Bacteroidota; class Bacteroidia; order Chitinophagales; family Chitinophagaceae; genus Endoryza. Next base: position 3,727,570 of record OZ257130.1, on the reverse strand, counting down.
AATTTTATAATTGAAACAGCTTTGCGAATTGATTGGCGCGTTAAAGAATTTAACGATCCTCAAAAGAATTCGTGAAAAAAAATTACTTTTAAAAATTCTAACAATTTCTACCGAAATCGCCTTCTTATGCGAAAAATCCCATTTGTAATCAGTACTGTTCTGACAATAGTTCTTATATGGTCGCTCAATAAACCATGGGGTTCGGTTCCTGCCATAGGTCGGTTTATCAGCCCACAGCATGGTTTTTGGCAAAATGCGGAGGATGCGATTGGCTTCATAGAGCTTTCCCTCGATTTTCCACAATTGAAGAAAAAGGCGGAAGTTTATTTTGATGATCGGATGGTGCCGCATGTTTTCGCTCAAAATGATGAAGACGCTTATTTTATTCAGGGATATTTGCATGCTAAATTCCGTTTATGGCAGATGGAATTTCAAACACATGCTGCGGCCGGAAGAATAAGCGAAATCTTGGGTAATGATCCGAGGTTTATTCGTTACGATCGTGAGACAAGGAGGCTTGGAATGGTATATGCAGCCGAAAATGCATTGAAGGAAATAGAAAAGGATCCGGTGGGTAAAGCCTGTGCCGACTCCTACACGGCTGGCGTAAATGCCTATATCGTCAATCTTAAAGAAAGCGAACTACCATTAGAATATAAATTGCTCGGATATAAACCAGAAAAATGGACCAACCTCAAGATCGCTTTATTGCTGAAGCAAATGACCAGAACATTGGCTGATTTTGATCTCGATCTGGAAAAAACAAATGCAAAATCTAAATTAAGCCTTGCGGATTTTGATACATTGTATCCCCCAATAGCTGATTCACTGGAACCGATTATTCCCAGGGGAACATTGTTTCCTCAACCAGCCGTTGTTCCACTTAGGCCGGTCTCGGCCGACTCCTTGTATTTTGAAAAGAAGGAGAGTCTGGCCGTAACTGAGTTTACCAAACAGAACCCGGCTAATGGAAGTAATAATTGGGCAGTAAGTGGTAAAAAATCAAAAAGCGGCGCGCCCATCCTGTGTGGTGATCCACATCTCGACCTTAGTCTACCTTCGATATGGTATGAAATGCAGATAACAGTGCCCGGTTCTTCCACATACGGAGCTTCACTTCCTGGTACTCCTTATATCATCATTGGATTTAACGATGATATTGCCTGGAGTGTAACCAATGCAGGACAGGATGTAAAAGATTACTTTGAAATTAAATTCAGGGATGCCAGTAAAAAAGAATTCTGGTTCAATAATGAATGGACAAGCACACGTCTTAAGATTGAAACAATCCTTGTAAAAGGGGCTTCACCGGTTTATGATACGGTGGCTTATACTCTATTCGGACCTGTAATTTATGATCAGGATTTTACCGAAGAACTTGCCCATGAAAAAGCGTTAGCGGTGAGATGGTCGGCACACGATCCATCAAACGAAGCAAATACCTTTTATAAATTGAACCGGGCAAAAAATTATATGGATTATGAGGAAGCGATCCGTGGTTTCACCTGTCCGGCGCAGAATTTTGTGTTCGCGTCACGAAGTGGTGATATTGCAATCTGGCAGCAGGGCCGCTTTCCGGCACGCTGGAACAAACAAGGCATGTTTGTAATGCCGGGCAACGATAGCAGTTATATGTGGCAGGGATCTATTCCACAAGCAGAGAACCCCCATATATTGAACCCGGAAAGAGGATTTGTGGAAAGTGCCAATCAGCGAGCTGTAGATTCAGCTTATCCTTATTATATTCCGGGTGATTATATCATCCCTCGTGGAATAACCATCGCCAGAAACTTATCCGCTATGGAACAGATAATTCCGGAGGATATGATGGCTTTGCAGAATAGTAATTACAATGTACAGGCTGAGTATTTCAGGCCTGTATTATTGGAATATGTTAAAGAAGACGAATTGGATTCAACAGAGAAAAGATACCTCTCATTGGTAAAAAACTGGGACCTCAATAATTCGGCTAAGTCAATGGCAACTACTATTTATCAAGCCTGGTTCGATTCGTTGGAAGTTTTAATCTGGAAGGATGAGCTAAATCAGGTAACTCCGCAGGCGCCATGGCCTAATGAACAAACATTGATTGAAGCGTTGTTGAAAGATTCCGCTTTTCGTTTCATTGATAATATCAACACATCTGCAAAAGAGACAATGTATGAGGTTGTTACATCCGCATTAAAAATAGCAACTCCAGAATTGATGGATCAGGAAAAGGCCGGCACATTGGAGTGGGCAAAGCACAAGAATACCACGATCTATCATTTGCTTCGTAATTCGGTAAAGCCTTTCGCACGATCGGGATTATCAATTGGCGGGGGAGGAAATATTGTAAATGCGACAACTCATAATCATGGACCCAGTTGGAAAATGATAGTTCATCTCACCGATAAAATTGAAGCCTATGGAGTTTATCCTGGCGGACAAAGTGGAAATCCCGGAAGTAAATATTATGACAATGGTGTAGACACCTGGGCCGCTGGTAAATACAATATACTTTGGATGATGCGAGCGAATGAGGCGGGAGATAAGAAGGTGGTTGGAAAGATGATATTTAAGCACTAATGAACACGAATTTTAAACACGAATTAACGCGAATGAGAGACACGAATAATACATATATATTTTGCTTAACGGTTACATCTGAAAATGTAAAATCTAAAATGTAGAATATAAAATGTAAAGTAAATCCTTCCCAAAACTGCACTTTGTTCCAACTCATTCAGGGACTGTCCGTTTGTAGGAAATGGTTGAGATTTGCTTTTTGCCCCGTAGGGGCTACCTGTTTGTAGAAAAAAATAAAGATGAAGACATGCCCCGTAGGGGCTACCCTCTGGAAATGACGAATTAAGAATTAAGAATGAAAAATGAAAAGTAGGTGGAAGTTTGAAAATAAAAAAATTAAAACACAATAATGAAATTCATTGCTGCTACTATCTTAACATCGCTTCTTGCATTTGTTGCTGGCTTATACCTGCCCTGGTGGAGCATTGCCGTTGCTGCCTTTATCGTTTCCGCACTTATTCATCAAAAACCCTGGAGGTCCATGATAGCGGGAGCACTTGGATTATTCTTGCTTTGGGGTCTGCTTGCCTGGTGGATCGATAGTAAGAACCAGGGAATTTTATCAGCAAAAATTTCCAAGTTATTGCCACTGGGAGGATCTGCATTTTTTTTAATTCTTGTTACTGCTTTTGTAGGTGCCTTAGTTGCTGGCCTGGCCGCACTGAGCGGAGCATATATAAAAAAGCAGAAGTAATAAATACAACATATACCGTTAAAGTAATTTCAAAATCCCTTTGGTCGCCTGAATTGTAACTTTAACAGGTTATTTTCGTTGTATTCATTAATTATGAGGAAAATCTTACTCTTCTTTCTTGCAGCTTTATCAATTCTATCTGTACATGCCGGACGTGTTACCGGAATCATTACCGATGATAAAGGTCACCCGCTCGCTTCAGCCTCTGTGTTTGTAAAGGGCACAACAAAGGGGACTACGGCTAATAACGAGGGCAAATATTTTATTGAACTCGATCCTGGTAACTATACGATCATTGCTCAATATGTGGGATACAACAGGGTAGAGAAAAAAATCACGCTTGATGAAAAAGGGATCGTATTGAACTTTGAATTATCCCTTCTCCAGTTAACATTAAAGGAAGTAGTGGTTCGTCCGGGTGGAGAAGATCCTGCATATGAAATCATCCGAAATGCCATTAAGAAACGTTCTTCCTACGAAAACCCGCTTGATTCTTTTACTTGCGAGGCTTATATCAAAACCCTGATCAAAACTCGCAAAATCCCAGATCGGATCTTTGGGCAAAAGGTCGATAAGGACGATAAGAAAGAGATGGGAGTGGATTCAGCTGGTAAAGGAATCCTCTATTTGTCAGAATCATTAACAAAAATCGCTTATAAGAAACCGAATAAAACAAAACTTGAAGTTTTATCGGGAAGAGAAAGTGGTTCCAGCGGATATGGCTTCAACTTCCCCACCTTTATTAATTTCTATAACAATAATGTCAATGTTTTCGCTTCGCAATTGAACCCGCGGGGTTTTGTTTCGCCCATTGCCGATGGCGCACTGAATTATTACCGCTATAAATACCTGGGATCTTTTTGGGAAGATGGGAAAGAAATCAACCAGATTAAAATAACTCCCCGACGAAAGTTTGAACCATTGTTTTCGGGAATTATTAATATTACCGAGGGTGACTGGCGCATTCATAGTCTTGATTTACTGGTTACCAAAGAAGCCCAACTGGAGATCATGGATACTTTGACTATTAAACAAATTCATGTACCAGTATCCGCTGATATCTGGCGAACCAAGGACCAGGTTATGACTTTTACATTTAAAATGTTCGGATTTGAAGCGATTGGAAGTTTCCTGAATGTGTATAATAAGTATGATATTAATCCAGGTTTCCGTAAGAAATATTTTAATAATGTGATTGTTAGTTATGATACAGCGGTCAATAAAAAATCAAAACAGTATTGGGATTCTATACGGCCGGTACAATTGGAACCAGAAGAAGTAAAAGACTATAAAATCAAAGACAGTGCTTTCAAAGCGGAACGAGATTCTGCTTTTTCCAAGAGAAATATTGATTCGCTCCGTAAACGCCAGGGACCCGTGAGACCTATGCAAATTTTATGGAGCGGTTTTAATCGTTCCAATTTTCATCCCACTCATCCACTTACTCTATCCTGGGAACCTTTATTAAGAAATATACAATATAACACGGTAGAAGGAGTGGCTGCCAATGCCAGCATGACGATGCGGCGATTCTTGCCGAAATGGAAAGAGCAATTGACGATTACCCCATCGGTTAGGTACGGATTCAGTAATACTCATCTTAATGGCTCGTTGTTGCTTGGGTTAAGTAAACGTTCTTTTACCTGGGATGAAGAGGGTGGATCCGCAAACCGACGCAATTTTACCCTACAAGGTGGAAAACGGGTGAGCCAGTTTAACAAGGATAATCCGATTACGCCGCTTATGAATAGCATCTATACATTGTTTGTGCGGGAGAATTACATGAAGATCTATGAAAACTGGTTTGGAGAACTTGTGTACACTAACCGGATGGACAATGGCGTGCAGTTTTCAGTAAAAGGATTGTATGAAGATCGGTTGCCCATTGATAATACAACTGATTATTCTTTTTTCGGCAGCAAGGAAACGGATATTTATTCTCCCAACTATCCGTACGAAAAAATTGATAGCCAGTTTACCCGCCACCAGGCGATAATAGTAGGATTTAATATTGAATACAAACCCGGACAAAAATTCATTCAATATCCACGGGGCAAACGAGCTATTGGTTCTAAATACCCAACGCTTGCATTGTATTATGAGAAAGGAATCAACGCTGTCTTTGGCAGTGATGTGGACTTTGACAAATGGAAGTTCTCGGTTTGGGACGATATCAACATGAAATTATGGGGAAGAATGCGATACCGCGTTGTCGTAGGAGGGTTCATTAATAATAAGTCGGTTTATATCCAGGACTACCAGCATTTCAATGGCAACCAAATCATATTCGCCAGTGAATATTTGAATAGTTTCCAGGTAGCGCCTTATTACGCAAACAGTACTACAGAGAAATTTTATACGCTTGGGCATCTCGAACATCACTTCAACGGATTAATTACTAATAAAATTCCTTTTTTCCGGAAATTGAACTGGCACCTGGTAGGTGGAGCCAATGCATTCTTTGTTAACGGTGATAATAATTATGTTGAAGCATTTGCCGGGCTTGAAAATATATTCAAGGTATTACGTGTAGATGTGGTCGCTTCCTATCTGAATGGTGAGCACGGTACCGTAGGTGTTCGATTGGGACTTGGTGGTATATTAGGCAATAGCATGCGGGTTCGTCGTTAATTTTATCTCCCGATTGTAATTTTTAATTCAACTGCTTATTTATTTTACAAGAGGCAGCTAGTAGCTAATAGCTAAAGGCTAGCAGCTTTTTCTTTATCTTTGTGACGCTTTACGAATTTTGCCCAACCTGCAATTGGGTCCGCCGCGGCGGATAAAATTTATCAGACATGGCTTCACTACACAATCGCGTCTCCCGAAAGGAGTTAAAGGAACTCATACTCAATGATCCCACTCCCCGGATCACCCTTTCTTTTTATTGTTATTTCAAAATCTTTGAACCATCCGAGTTCAGGAATGAACTTTACCGGAACCTGAAAGCGCTGGATGTGATGGGAAGAATTTACCTTGCTCACGAGGGCATCAATGCGCAGGTGAGCCTGCCCAACGCGAATCTTGAAGCACTCCGGTTATATCTCTATTCCTATGAACCCTTGAATGGCCTCAGATTGAATATTGCTGTTGATGATAATGGCAAGAGTTTTTATGTACTCGATATAAAAGTACGTGGTAAAATAGTCGCGGATGGTATTAATGATCCTGCCTTTGATATGGCGAATAAAGGCCGATATGTAAATGCCGAGGAGTTTAACCTGCTTACCAATGACCCAGGCACCGTAGTGATTGACATGCGTAATCACTATGAATATGAAGTGGGCCATTTTGAGAATGCCATTGAAATTCCCAGCGATACCTTCCGGGATCAATTGCCGATGGCGGTGGATATGATGAATGCGGATAAGAACAAAACGATCATCATGTACTGTACCGGGGGCATCCGTTGTGAAAAGGCGAGTGCCTATATGCTGCATAATGGGTTTAAAAACGTGTTCCACCTCGAAGGCGGAATCATCAACTACGCCCAGCAGGCTAAAGAAAAAGGATTACCCAATAAATTTCATGGCAAAAATTTTGTGTTTGATCAACGACTGGGAGAACGGATCACAGATGAGATTATCGCTCTCTGCCATCAATGCGGTAAACCAGCGGACACTCACGTGAACTGTGTGAATGATTCCTGTCATTTGTTATTTATTCAATGTAATGATTGTAATAAGACGATGGAAGGTTGTTGCAGCAAGGAATGCCTGGATTTTATTCACTTACCGGTAGAACAACAAAAAGAGTTGCGTAAAGGGATCGATAAGGGAAGGAATGTGTTTAATAAATCGAAAGAAAGGATAGCGGCGGTTAAGAATAAGAAATGAAGAATGAAGAATAAAGAATAAAGAATAAAGAATTAAAAAGGTAGGCACGAGTCTTTATCCAATAAATGGAATACTATTGAGTGCCTGCACAAGTTTCGCGACTACAAACGCCGCATACGAGAAAGAAAATAAGAAAAGTTGCCATTTTTTTCCGGCCAGATAATAGCCAAATATTGGTAATACCTGAAGGGCATGAAGTCCGAAAAAATGAGCCACGCGCAGATCGCCATATTCTTTGCTCCAGTTTAAAAGCGGTAGTCCGGGTCCTCCATCAGGACTTCCTACCGTATGCTGAAGTTTGTAAGCCATCAAACCACCTTCGAAGGAAAATATAATAAAGAATATCATTCCCAGACGTATACCCCATAGATAAGTTTCCGAAATCGTGAATTGCTTTTGTCGGAAGAAAAGAAAGACCATATAAGCCGTCCATAATGTTATAGTAACAATGGCCATACCCATGAATTGGAATAACCATGCGTATAATGGCTTTGAAATATTATAATGTGATAAGCGACCGTTGGATGCTTGCCACACAATTACCCATAATTCGAATGCCATTATTATGACTAAGCCCCATGCATACGCTCTTACTTTTTTTTGCTTTTGGAGATAATAAAGTAACCATCCCATTGTCCAGCTGTATATCCCTACTGATAGGAAGAATTTCAGTGGTTTTACCCAGGCGTTTATACCTGTTACAATAGTGTTATCGAACTGAATAAAAAGAATACAAACGGCCGCACCCAACAGGCATAGGCAGCCAAAACAGAATAGGATCTTATTTCTTTTACGGAGCTCCGAAAAAAAAGCGATCATAAAATGAATTTAGTAGTTCCTGGCAAAATATTTTTTTGCGGCAAACCCACGAATGATTAGATAAAGTAATAATCCAATTGGTCCGAGCATAAAAGTTAGAAACAGGCAGGGGATAAGTAACCAATGACTTATATTGTGAGTAAGCGCGTTCTTTTTAATCCAGACGCCGGTGAGTAAATCGAATGCCAGGTAGTGAACCCAGCCAGCAGTAACCATTGTTTTATTAGTAAATAATTCCATTACACCATCGAGCGAGCCGAATTTCTGCAAATCACCCGGGTTAAAACTTTGAACTACGAGCCAGGTATAAACGATTGCAAATAGTGAAATGACAATACCAATAAGAAATTTATCGAAGCCCGACCAGAGTGGCGAGGCGATGATAATAATCAGCCAGCCAACCATAGCCAGTGAACTGCAGAATTGAAAGATGTTATCCGGGGTCATAAAAAATATTTATAACAACTAAGCTAACTATTATGCGTGTTCTTCAGGAGATTTTTTTAAGACCTCGCAGTATGGATTCAAAAATTTCTTCTTCGCTTAATGTTGAAGGACTAAACTTCTCTCCGATTACTTTTTCATATAATTCGATATAACGGTTCGAAATAGTGTTTACCCATTCATCACTCATTTCCGGTACAGTTTGTCCTTCCTTGCCCATGAAATTATTCGCGATAAGCCATTCGCGAACAAATTCTTTGCTTAGTTGCTTTTGCTTTTCACCGGTTGCTTGTCTTTCTTCAAATCCCTCCGCGTAAAAATAACGGGAACTATCAGGGGTATGAACTTCATCCATCAGGTAAATGGTATCTCCTAGTTTACCAAATTCATATTTCGTATCGGCTAGTATTAAACCGCGATGGGCAGCAATCTCTTTTCCTCTTTGAAAAAGCTGCAGCGCATATTTGCTGAGCGTTTCCCATTCTTTTTGTGTACAAAGCCCTTTACTTATAATTTCAGCCGGAGCTATATCTTCATCATGTCCTTCCGCCGCCTTGGTGGAAGGGGTGATAATGGGTGTGGGGAAATAATCGTTTTCCATTAATCCATCCGGCATAACAGCGCCACATAATTCCCGTTTGCCGGAATGATAAGTACGGGCGGCATGTCCCACCAGATTACCTCTTACTACCATTTCAATCTTAAATGGAACACATTTTTTTCCGATGGAAACATTTGGTGCAGGAACCTCCAACAACCAGTTAGGGCAAATATCCCTTGTTGCATTTAGCATATGAGCCGCGATCTGGTTCAATACCTGACCCTTAAACGGGATGGGACGAGGAAGGATTACGTCGAATGCGGAAATTCGATCGGAAGCCACCATTACCAGCAATTGATCCCGGATAGTAAATACGTCTCTGACCTTGCCTTTATAAAATTGGGTTTGCCCCGGAAACTCGAATCTTTTCATAAATCGAAATTAGCGGGACCAACTGAAAACCAGAAAAATCTGTACCGTGAAATATCAACAAACAGCACCCATTTGTTTAAAAATTAAATTTTTATGGAATAGGTACAATCCGTATTTTGCTAGTAATACGATAACTAAAACTACCATTATGAGAAAAAGCTTCCGTTCATTGGCAGCTTTGCTGTTCTTCAGTCTTTTCTCGCTTGCAGCCTTCGCTCAAAACATCACAATTTCAGGTAATGTCAGAAACGGCACCAATAAAGATGTGGTTCCGGCAGTATCTGTTACTATCAAAGGCTCCAGCACGGGAACATTCACTGACGAAAAAGGCAATTTCAAGCTTACCACTACTTCGAAACTACCCCTTACGCTTGTATTTACTTCGGTGGGGTTCGAGCCGCAGGAAGTAACGGTAAACAATGCAAACGACAATGTACAAGTAGATTTTGTTCCCGCTTCAACATTAGGAGTGGAAGTGGTAGTTTCAGCCAGTCGGGTTCCGGAACGAATATTGGAATCGCCGGTTTCAATTGAAAGGATAAATCTGGCCACTATCCGCAATGCGCCTGCTACCAGTTACTACGACATTTTCCGCAATACCAAAGGAGTGGATCTAACCACTTCCAGTCTAACTTTCAATACAGTTAGTACCCGTGGATTTAACGGAAGCGGTAGTGCCCGTGTTAACCAACTGATCGATGGAATGGATAACCAGGCCCCCGGTCTAAACTTCTCCGTTGGTAACGTAATCGGTTTAACAGAATTGGATGTTGAAAGTATGGAATTGCTTCCCGGAGCATCTTCCGTTCTTTATGGTCCGGGTGGATTGAACGGTACTATTCTGCTAAACAGTAAGAATCCTTTCAAATACCAGGGATTAAGTTTCCAGGTGAAGATGGGAATGATGCATACCGACCACAAGCAGTTACCTAAAACTTCTCCTTATTATGATTGGACCGTTAGATGGGCGCAAAAAATAAACGACCGTATGGCGTTTAAATTTGGGGCGCAATTTGTTCATGCGAAAGACTGGATCGCTACTGATACATCTAATTACCTTATTGGGGATGTGAGTCGTAATGACTATGGTAAAGTAATTCCCGGAACACGTTATACTGATCCTAACTATGACGGAGTGAATGTATATGGGGATGAAACTTTTACTAATATGAAACAATTCGTGCCAGCTGTTGCCGCTGGTATCCGACCTAGCTTACCAGCGCCACTTCAGGCGTTATTGGATCAACAAGTTGCTATTATTGCCAATACTCAAGGTGCAATAAATGTATCCCGTACCGGCTACAAAGAAAAAGAAGTTATTAATAACAATACCATCAATGTAAAACTGAATGCTGCTTTTCACTATAAAATAAACGATAATCTGGAAGCATCAGCCACTGCATATTGGGGAACAGGAAACACGGTTTACACGGGAAGCGACCGTTATTCGTTTAAAGCGCTTGAAGTTGGACAATACAAACTCGAATTTAAACATCGGAACTGGTTTGTACGCGCATATACTACACAGGAAAATGCAGGGGAAGCCTATAATGCAACAATTACAACCCGCATTTTCAATGAACAGTGGAAACCAAGTTATAACCCCGCCAATGCAGCTGGTAGTTGGTTTCCGCAATACGTGCAAGGATATCTGTTGGCTAAAATTGGATTAGCTGGCCCCGGCCCTGCTGGTAATCCAGCCGATGACCTGACTGCTCATAATGTAGGCAGGGGTACGGCTGATGTAGGCAGACCTGCACCAGGATCTTCACAGTTTACTACTTTGTTCGATAAAGTGAGGTCGATTCCTATTAAGCAAGGTGGTGGTTTGCTGGTAGATGCTTCTGATCTTTATCATGCCGAGGGTCAATATAATTTCACCCACATGACCAGTAAGTTCTTCGATCTTATTGCTGGCGCTTCTATCAAACGCTACAGTTTGAATTCAGAAGGAACCATCTTCGCGGATTCCACAGGTCGTATTGATATCGATGAAATAGGTGCCTATGCCCAGATATCGAGAGGATTTTTTAAAGATGATCGTCTCAAGCTTACAGCAGCGGGTCGTTTTGATAAGAACAGCAATTTTGAAGGAAGATTTACTCCTCGGGTAACAGCTGTGTTTAAGTTAGTACAAGATCATAACATTCGTGCTTCCTATCAAACCGCTTATCGTTTCCCAACTACTCAAAACCAGTGGATCAACCTACAGGTTGGTGGTGGAACTGTTTTATTGGGTGGTTTACCTGATCTTCGTGAAGGCTATAATTTCCGCTCAATTTTGGCACCGAATGATAATCCAAATGGTTTACCTGCTTATACACTTGAAAGCGTTCGGGCGGGTGGTGCATTGCTGCAAGTTGGAAATGTTCCGGGTGCGATTGCTGCATTGAAGGAAGCGGAATTCGGTGTCTATAAACCTGAAACTTTACGTTCTTTTGAGGTAGGATATAAAGGATTATTTGCTAAAAAAGTATTGATTGATATTTATGGATATTGGGGAAAATATGAAAATTTCCTGGGTAGAACCATTGTTGTTCAAACCCTCGACAAGAATAATCCGGTGGCTCCATTTATTGGTCCGAACCGTGTTATATCGGTAGCCGTTAATAGTACAAGTGAAGTTAAAACTTATGGATACGGTGCGAGCCTCGACTGGATGTTACCCCGTAATTTTGTGTTCACTACCAATCTTACATTTGATCGTATAGAAGATGTAGAACCAGGATTTATCTCTTTCTTCAACGTTCCTAGTTACCGTCTTAACCTTGGATTGAGCAATACGGGATTTGGTCATCAGAAACGTTTTGGATTTGCTATCATGATGAGAAGCCAGGATGGTTTCTTTTATGAAAGCGATTTCCGCCAGGGAGATCTCGAAGATTATACCATTTTTGATGCACAAATCAGTTACAAGTTTCCAGCGCAGCGTTCTGTTATAAAAATCGGTGGAACCAATATCACCAATCAATATTATAAAACAGCGTTTGGTAACCCAGAGGTGGGTGGGGTTTACTATGCAAGTTTTGCGTACAATATTTTTTGACGCTAATTAACACGAATAGGAGACGCGAATTAATACGAATGAAGTACATGAATTAATTCGAATATAATTTTTTTACTATGATGGATTAATAAGTAGCCCTGCCTTTTGGCGGGGCTGTTTTTTTTGATGAAGCTGCGGGCTGTGAGCTACGAGCTGCTAGCTGCTAGCAGTGATCGATGCATCATTAAATGATCTGTACAAATAGTTTTTTTAAAGAACTAAACTTAGTATTGTAACAGGTTGCCAAAGCTCGAAGCTCGTAGCTCATAGCTCGCAGCTTCCTCAAACGTTGAATCTAAAATGCATCACATCCCCATCCTTAACGATGTATTCTTTCCCTTCAATGCGTAATCTGCCGGCATCGCGACAAGCGGCTTCCGATTTATATTGAATAAAGTCATCGTAACCGATGACCTCCGCTTTAATGAATCCTTTTTCAAAATCGGTATGTATAACACTGGCAGCTTGTGGCGCTTTCCATCCATCGTGGATGGTCCATGCGCGTACTTCCTGTACGCCTGCAGTAAAATAGGTCCTTAACTCAAGTAATTTATAAGTTGATCGGATCAAACGGTTCAATGCCGGCTCCGTCATTTTGTATTCTTCCATGAACAATTGCTTATCGGCCGGATCATCCATTTCCGAAATCTGCGCCTCAATGGAATTATTCATTACAATTACCTGCGCTTTCTCATTTTTCACCGCTTCTTTCAATGATTCCGAAAATTTATTGCCGGTATGCATTGAAGGCTCATCCACATTGGCCACATACAGAACAGGCTTTTCAGTAAGAAGAAATAAATCGGCGATAGCGTTGTGTTCAACTTCATTTAATTCCAGTTCGCGGATATTTTTTCCTTGCTCAAGATGTGTGTAACATCGTTTCAATACTTCCAGTTCAGCTTTGATCTTTGCGTCACCGGTCCTTACAAGCTTTTCGGTTCGTGACAATTTCTTTTCTACACTATCCAGATCTTTTAATTGTAATTCGGTATCTATAATATCTTTATCACTAACAGGATTGATAGGCCCTTCATCACGCAGAACATTTTCATCTTCGAAACAACGGATCACATGGATAATGGCATCCACTTCCCGGATATTAGCCAGGAATTTATTACCCAATCCTTCTCCCTTACTGGCTCCTTTTACCAACCCGGCGATATCCACGATTTCAATCTGGGTAGGAACAATTCGGTTGGGAATCACTAATTCAGCAAGCTTATCGAGGCGGAAATCCGGCACATCCACCAATCCCACATTCGGTTCAATCGTGCAAAACCGATAATTGCTGGCCTGTGCTTTTGCGCTATTGCTTACCGCGTTAAACAATGTTGACTTTCCCACATTCGGTAACCCTACGATTCCTGCTTTTAATCCCATGAGTAAAATTTGAGGCGCGAAGTTAGTGGATTAGGGGCAATTTTTGATTGGTGAAGTGTGATTTATGATTTAGGATTTCTGAGTATTAGGGTATCCCCAAGTTGTAGGTAAATCCCTTCTGAGGAAATCACAAATCACACATCATAAATCACAAATCCGATTATTATTTGCTGGATTAGTAAAAATGATGAAACTTCATTTGTTCTTTCTAACCCATTCAATATAAAGAGCTTTATGGTACTTAATTTTTTGTGGATAGCCTTTTTCCTGGTGGCGTTTGTGGTGGCGTTGATCCGGCTCATCTTTTTCCATGAGACCGATATCTTAAAGAAAATGATGGATGGGGTATTTGATACAGCGAATACAAGCGTCCAGATTTCGATTGGTCTGATTGGAGTAATGAGTTTATTTCTCGGATTTATGAATATTGGTGAAAAGGCGGGAGCGATTAATTTTCTGTCGCGACTGGTTTGGCCTTTCTTCTCTAAGCTTTTCCCGGAATTACCAAGAAAGCATCCTGCAATGGGTCATATGATGATGAATTTTTCCGCCAATCTGCTGGGGTTAGATAACGCGGCTACCCCATTTGGATTAAAAGCAATGGAAAGTTTGCAGGAACTAAATCCCCAAAAAGATACCGCCAGTAATTCTCAGATAATGTTTATGGTGTTACACGCGTCAGGGTTAACGCTAATTCCAGTCAGCATCATCACACAGCGGATCATTGCTCATTCCAAAAATGCAATGGAAGTTTTTTTACCATGTTTAATTACCACTTTCGTAGCAACAATGGTAGCAATGAGTATAACAGCAATCTGGCAGCGGTTCACGCGGAAGCAATGGCTGGCAATTATAGTAGTTGGAGGGATTGGTTCAATACTCATCGCAGGATTAGGATATTATTTACGATATCGCTTAAGTCCTGAAGGCGCAACCAGTTTTTCAAATATTGTAAGCAATGGTATTATTCTCTTATTCTTTGTTGTAATAATATTGGGGGGAATGTGGAAGAAAGTGCAGGTGTATGACACGTTTATCGACGGAGCAAAACAAGGATTTGAAATTGCTGTCAAGATTATTCCTTACCTGGTAGCGATGCTTGTCGCAATCAGCGTATTGCGTACCTCAGGAGTATTCGATTACATTATTCAAAGTTTGAGTTGGGTATGTGCGTCCCTCGGAATGGATACGCAGTTTGTCCCCGCAATGCCAACAGCGTTAATGAAACCTTTCAGTGGTGGAGGCGCCCGTGCGTTGATGATTGAAACGATAAATAATCCTGTATACGGGCCGGATAGCTTCGCGGGTAGGTTATCCTGTATATTTAACGGTACCGCTGATACTACTTTCTATATCGTCGCGCTTTATTTTGGATCCGTCGGAATCAAAAAAACAAGATATGCAATTTCGGCATCGCTGCTTGCAGATTTCGCGGGCATTATTACGGCCATTCTAATTGCGTATAATTGGCCATGGAGTTCATAATTCCAAGAACCAAGAACCGAAGAACCAAGATCCAAAGAAAGAATACAAAAAGAAATACAAAAAAATCAAAAAAATTCCAAGGCATAAATTTCAAAAGGCTCCCCGATATTCGAGAAGCCTTTTGAAATTTATTTTTTTTGTTTTCTTTTTTTGATTCTTGGTTTTCTTTTGCCTTTATTCTTTGGATCTTGGCATCTTGATTCTTGGCTCTTCTTCTAGGCATCTTGGCTTCTTGGTTCTTCGCCCCATCAGGGGCGGTTTGCATACCACCACGCGCCTAATGCTTTGTTGCCAGCTCCACCTACCACACCTCGTGCGGCCAGCGTATAAATTCTATCGGGTAATAAGTTTATAGTTGAAGTAGTATACAAAGTGGTAGTAGTTCCCGATGTTTTGAAAACAAATTGATAAGATCCGGGATCAACAACTATGAATTGCTGGAAAGTAGTATTGTTTACCTGGTCATTGAAGCTACGGTTCGTAAATAATGTTGCACCTCCCGATTTTGAAACATCCATGGCGGGAGCATTGTGTGAAAAATGTAAGAAACGCAATTTTACTTTTCCTTCTGGTGGTTCCTTAACATCATCTTTTGTGATAACCAGTTTAGCGCGTTTTACTGAATCGATCAGGAAAGTTGAATAGGCAGTTTCTGGATCAATTGGACCAGTAACAGTGGCATAGGTAGTGGCGGTACCACTAACGTTATAGGTTACCTTGGTATTTCCGGGTGTAATGGTATAATAAGGAAAACTATAAATAGCCGTTCCTACAGTAGTTGAGTAGTTAACCGTTGTAGCCTGAACCAGGTCATTGATGATGAAATCTACTGCCGCTGCATCGGGCGAAAGAGGTACCATTAATACCTGTGATATTTGAGCGAGCGGATCCTTTTTTATACAAGAAACGCTGGTGACTATTGTTAAAAACGCAATCGCGAAAATTGACTTTGAATAACTCATATTGATCGCTTTAATAAATTAACGATTGGTGACTATTGATGCGGCAGGGACCTTACCTGTCAACGCTGTTTTTCCTCGGCTATATATAGTGTACATACGCATTCCTGCAGGAGCAACTCCAGGAACACTTAGATAGACGGCAGTTGTTCCTTTTTTTCTGAGATCGAATGTATCACTGGTAACAGGAATCGGTAATTCAACCCAATCGCTGATTTGTTTATGACTTATGTTCTGGATGATCTCCCTGCCTTCGCGCCGACTATATACATTAATCGTATCACCCATATTCATTAACCAATTTGCCATCCTGATTTTGTATTTCTGGTAAGCGGGGGTGGGTAATTGATCCTCAACAACAGTAACCTTGCGGGTTGGTACTGTATCTCCCATAATAAAACTATAAAATTTACCTGCTTCGAGTGTTTGGCTAAATGTTATTAAGGTATCTCCGGCGATCGGTGCTGGCACATTTGGAACAACTGCAAGATTCATGCGTGCCTGTACCACATAGAAGTTAATATTCGCTGAAGCGGGAACAGTAGCATAAACTGTAGTAGCTGGATAGATGCCACCAAATCCTACTGCAGTACCCGTTAGTTTAGCGCCGTTAGCATATAAGAATACCTGGGGGCCCGTTGTGGCATTGGGTGCCGTTGGTAATTGTGGGGTATTGCCTGCAAAATTCTGTATAAATTTTACAAAGGCAACGGTTGATGAATCGATTGGTTCCGTCTTGATATTTTGATCCAGCAGGTTCTCGGTTTCGCAAGCACCGGCTATTATCAGCAAGGATCCAAACAATATTGATATTTTGATAAATCGCATGATTGATAATTTATGAGTTAGGGTAATGTGAACCATACTTTTTTAGTATGATAATCGGGTTGAAATCCGCCTACTTTCGTAAGAGCCTCCGAGTTCCAGAGATATTCTGAATTGTATCGTGGACGAATGCGCTCACATAACTTTCCACCATTGTCAGGATACAATAGAGTAAGCGGAAGACGGGTATAACCGGGGTAGATGTTAACCTCATCGTAACTATGCCTTCGCATATCCACCCAATTTTCAATAATGCCCCATCCAAATAATGAAATATACTTCTGGCACATGATCAAACTCATGGTGAGTTCGGCAGGTGTTGCAGGCACAATGGCCGGGTTAGTTGTATACGCTGTTCGTTCTGGGGCAGAAATAGGAGTGTATCCGGTATATGTAGCCAACATATCAAAGTGACCGTTGATGCCATTCTTATATGCATCGTAAGCGGTAGTCTTATCGCCTTTCTTGAATGCCGCTTCTGCTTTGAGGAATTGCATTTCACTGTAAGTCATCAATGGCCATTTC
Organism: Chitinophagaceae bacterium; assembly: GCA_965279015.1. Lineage (GTDB taxonomy): Bacteria > Bacteroidota > Bacteroidia > Chitinophagales > Chitinophagaceae > Endoryza. The sequence goes on along the minus strand of OZ257130.1, from coordinate 3,710,013 downwards.
GCGTCATTTTTGAAGAAGGTACGGGCACCTGTATCAGAACCACCCGTAGGCGCTGCAGTGCTATTTGCCGCAGTAGTTCCCCAAAAACCCCAAACGGCTTGTGTTCCTGTTAGATTGGTTGTTTGGTTACAAGGAATTCCACGATAAACTCCGTCGTCAGAAGGTTTCATAATAAACTTCATCCGGGGATCTACTACACCAGAATATGTTGTTCCATTCATCAGTTTAACAGGAAATTCTCCGATACGAAAACCGCCGAGGTTATTACGACTGGGACCATAGAAATTCCGGGCAGTTACATCGGGGAAAGCAAGATTAAATGAAATCTTCGCGTCATCCGCACTGGAAGACATCGCCAGGTCGGCATACTTAATAACACTGTCGGCACTGTAATTGCTTTTAAAGAAATAACGATGATATAGTCTTGCTTTAATTCCGTGAACGAATTTTTTCCAACGTGACTGGTTCCCACCATAAAACCACAAATCACCTTCCGCCAACGTAGGCTTACTCATATCCGCAGCGAGCTGCCAGTATTTTAGTGCCGAGTCCGTATAACGCATCGCATATTCATACGCCACATTCTGATCATCATATTCAAAAGAAAGTCTTCCTTTTTCAAAGGCCTGTACTACGGGCATCTCTCCATGAATATCTGCAACGGATGTCCAGCCCCAGGCAAAAAGCGTATATGCGGCTGCGATATAATCATATTTGCCGGTTATATGGGAGGAGTCGATCATGTCAATCAGGTTATATCCAAAACTCCAATAAAGAGTTCGCCAGGTTTCTGCACCTACATCAGAACTGGGGATATAGCCATGACGTTCCCAGTTGTTTGCACCAACAACACTTGCGAAATTCTGCGTGATCATGCCTATGGTTCTTGCATCGAATCCAACACCACGATGCATATTGGAAATAGCCGCTTGAAGAACTAACTCCGGTTTTGCATAAGTGGGGAGGTTGGGGTTCTTGTACGCCTCATCGAGGTACTTCTTGCAGGACATGGTTCCCAGTAAACCCAGTATCACGATGCATCCAAAAATTGATTTCATATCTGATAAATTAGTTGTTATAAATTATTTACCGTTTTTAAAGGTTACAGCCAACCCAAAATTGATTCCCACTGGAGTGGGAGTGCTTCCCAGGTCAATTGCAAATCCTCCAACTCCGCCTGTTGCAGGAGTATTCCCATTCGCTGCAGGATCGGGTCCGGAATAATTAGTAATGATAAACAGGTCTGTACCGGTTGCAAAAAGCCGTGCCGATGAAAATACTTTTGATTTAGCGATAAATTCCGGTGTAAAAGAATAACTCAATGTAATATCTCGCATACGCAACCAATTCACATCTTTTTCAACAAAATCGACGGCCAGCGAGCGGGCTGTATAAATATCGTTCTGGTAATATGGTACAATTTGGATGGTGTTCCTGGTAGGATTAGCCGATTCTTGTAATCCGTCATTTAAAACACCCGGATAAATTACCGCCTGTTCCCTGTTTAGTGTACGAACGCTTAACCCCTGCTGTGCAAGGAACAATTCGGTACCATTTAATACATCTCCTCCTTGCTTCCAATCCATGGTGAAGGAAAGCTGCCAGGTTTTATAGGAGAAATTATTAGTAAACCCAACGTTAAAATCAGGATTGCGGTCTCCAACACTTACATAGGAGTTTGCATCTATTACTGGCAATCCTGAAGTTGGATCAATAAGAATCTCTCCTTTTGAATTTCTTGTATAATCAACACCTGCTATTGTTGTAGTGGGATACCCTCTGAACAAACTGGCCCGATAGCCCGCGATCCATGAATCGGAATTATAGAACTGTGGCAGCGCCATCGCCGTAACCTTGTTTTTAGTTTTCGAAAAATTGACCCTTGTTGTCCAGTTGAAATTTTTGGGGTCCTTTACCCAGTTGAATCCTGCCACGGCTTCAAAACCTTTATTCTCCAGATCGGCAATATTGGATGTATAAAGTATAAAACCGGTTGCATAACTGGGACGCGCATTGGCTGCTACCGAATTATTGATTTTGATGAGATATGCAGTCAGATCCAATGTTAACCGACTATTGAAAAAACTTAATTCGGTTCCTACCTCATAAGCGATTTGCGATTCAGGAAAGATATCTGGGTTATTCGCTCCGAACCCATAGCTCCAGCCATAACCATTGGTACTTGCTACTGCATTGGTATAAACGGATTGGTTGGCATAGGGAGGTATGCGTTTACCCGTTTGTGCATAAGAAGCTCTTAGTTTTCCAAAGGTTAAGAATTTATTTTTTTCAATGAATTCAGAGAAAACAAAGGCTCCATTGAAAGAGGGATAGAAATATGAACGACGGTGCGGAGGAAATTCAGCTAACCAGTCGTTTCTTACGGCAACGTTTAAGTACAAGAAATCTTTAAGACTAATATTAAGATCGGCAAACAAACCAGTACTTCTTTGAAGTGTTAGTGTGTCGCGACCCTGGGTGCGGCTATTCAATCTTTTCAATGGGCTGGTATAAGCAGCACTCATGTTCTTTTCATTAATATACTTGGAACGAACAAGAAGACTATCTCCACGATTACTCCAGTCGGTTGTAGTGCGATCGTCAATTGAGCTACCGACCCTCAACGTAAAGCCCCAATCACCGAATTTTTTCTTAGCAGTTGCCAGAAAAATAGAGGTAAATCCTTTAAAACGGCTGTTATAATCTTCAATACGACCTGATATAGTAGTTGCATTAGAAGATTCAGGATCCCACATATATGCTCCGAACTGTCCATAGGTATCAGCGCCAAATCGCGCATCAAAACTTAACCAATCGGTGGCCAGATAAGTGGCGCTGAAATTGGCTGTTACACGATGTGTACGATCAAAATTTTTGTTTTTTTCAGTTTCAAAATAAGGATTATTGGCTTCCGCAGGATTGTCTGCTCCGGCAGTTTTAGAAATAATGCGTCGGGTTCCGTTTACATTCTGGTAGCGACGGGCATCATCATCGAGTGGCCAACGTAAAAGTGCCAGGTAATATCCATCTGCACCACGGAATGCCTTCCTGTTATATTGATAATAATAGGCAATGTTAGCACTTACTTCCAGTTGCTTGCTTACTTTACTAAATATCGTTACACGAGCGTTTATTTTCTGGTTGCCGGTATTTGGAATCGTACCGTTCTGATTGTAATAAGAAGCGCTACCCCGATAGGTAGTAAAGTTTCTACCGCCATCTAAACTTATATTATGTTTCTGGCTGGTTCCTACTTCGAAGAAGTTTTGTGCATTATTATAAAGCACCGTACCGGGTGCATATTTGGGTCCAAAGAAAGCGCGTGTAGTATTCGAATAGACACCATTTGTTCCATTGTCGTACACTTGCTGAACATCATGAAAACGCTTGATTTCTTCAATACGGAAACTATTATCATAAGCTACCTTCAATTTACCGGCCTTTCCTCTTTTGGTTGTAATAACAACCGCACCGTTTCCCGCTTCCGTTCCATATAAGGCTGCTGCCTCGGGACCTTTAAGCACTGTGATACTTTCAATATCATTGGGGTTGATATCTGCCGCGCGGTTGGTATAATCGTTATTCCTGTTATCAATATCGGAAGCCAACCGGTGCTGGTTGAAAACTGTATTGTTCATGGGAACACCATCAAGGATAATTAAGGCGGAGTTATCGCCACCAATTGAATTGAAACCACGCAATACAATTTGGGAAGAGGCACCAGGGGCGCCGCTGGTTGTATTAACCGTAGCACCGGCTATTCTTCCCGTAATAGCATTCATCCAGTTGTCGCGCTGTGTTTCCGCAATTTCTTTTCCTTCTACGGTTTGGGTGGCCGTGCCCTGTGAGCGTTTCGTTTTCTTTACCCCAAATGCGGTGGTTACCACCACTTCAGCCAATTGACCTTGGCTGATTGACATTGAAATGGTGAGTGTAGATTGATCTTCTACCGTTACGCTTTTTGTAGTAAAGCCTACTGATGAAATTTGCAGCACATCCCCCTTTTGCGCTTTTATAATGAAAGCACCGTTCGAGGAACTTTGCACCGATTTTTTGGTTCGCGTGTTGGTTATGGTGGCTGAAATAACAGGGTCGTTATTTCGCTCCGAGCTGATAGTTCCTGTAATTGTTCTTTCCTGGGCATGTGCGGTCCAGAAACAGAAAATAAAAGGAAGCATCACTAGCAGTTTGATGATGTTTCTCATAATTGCGTCGTTTTTGACTTTTACTTTATATACTATAGCAGACAATAGGTTTCGGGTTTGTGCTGGCTGGGTTCTTGTTTTCTTTATTTACATTACTTCAATACCTGCATCAACATATGGTTTTAAAAGGGGATCGGAAGGCGGGAGCTCTGTGATCAGCATATCGATCTTATCAATATTACACACATGAATAGGTTGAACGGAATTGATTTTTTCGGCAATCGTTAAACATATTACTTTTTGGGATGATTCAATCATCGCTTTCTTGATCTGAACCACGTCCCAGTCGTTATCGGTAATACCATTATTTATATCGATAGAGTTTATGCCAAGAAAACAAAGGTCGGCTCTTATCTGTTGAATTTTTGCAATCGCATCGGCTCCGGTAGTGATCTTTGAATTTTTAGATACTTTATCACCGATCAGGATTACATCAATATTGGGATGATGCATATACTCCAGCACAGCGGGAATACTGCCTGAGATAAATGTAGCTCTTAGTTGAGGAGGAAGTGAACGGGCCAGTTCGAGTATAGTAGTGCCTCCGCTGGTAATTACAAACATTCCATTCTCCACCAGACTTGCTGCCTTTAAAGCGATTGCTTTTTTTTGAGTGTGTGAATAAACATTTAAAGGCGGATAATAAACCTGGTTAAATGAATGGGAAAGGGCGCCACCATGTACTTTGATTACTTTTCCCTCTTCGGCAAGTTCCTGTAGATCACGCCGGATGGTATCTTCCGATACATTAATCTCCTGGCATAATGTAGAGGACAATACCTTATTATGCAGGTTTACCTGATGCAGTATGAATGCCTGTCGCTCTCTCTTAAGCATGTTTGCTGGTTACTGACCTAAAATAAATCAAAAAACCGCAGAAAACCGCAAAAATTTTTAAACAAATAGGCAAAATGGTGAGAAGTGAGGGGGAAATCGTGAGACGTGAGGCGTGAATCGTGAATAGCGAAAGAGACCCACTAAGTAATATTGACTTTTGGAAAATTGGGGAGCCCCTCACGACTCACCACTCACGTTATCCCTAATTAAATGCAAAGCGCACCGATAACGCAAACGCATCCGGAACGAATCGGATATCAGGAATGATATCCAATTCCGGTTTCCAATCCAGTGATAAATTCAGGGGTATGCCTTTAAATTTATAATCGAGTCCGAGAATACCGGTGGGACCCAAAAATGTTTTATTGTCTTCAAAACCTACATAAAGACCTCCTCCCCAAAACCAGGACAAACCTTCTGCTTTAAGAGGTCTATGAAGTTCGAGTAAAGCACCGAGCCCAAAACGACTACCAAAGGAAATAAGTCCTTCGATGGCGCTGGTTTCCGTAACAAAATATTTACCCGTTACAGAATTATTTAAGGTAGGACTTGAATTACTGAGTCGAACGCCTAACGCGAACCGATAATCCTGTGCCGAAGCCGCGCCTGCTAATGTGAAAATTATTAACAAAGAAATGAATACTCTTTTCATGTTGTCCTGTTTAAAGCATTGAAACGAAAATAGTGCCAGTGCTATTGAGTAAGAGGGTGTTAAAGTTGAAATAGATTTTTTTTAACAAGGGAAGAAGCTTCGAGCTGTGAGCTTGGATCAGTTAGTAAATGTCAGTTGACATTTTTGATTAGCAAATTCAGATTCGTAATAACTGTGTCGTTAGACTTTACAGAAGCAAGCTCGCAGCTCGTAGCTAGCGGCTCACAGCTTCTTCTCAGTCTCCAAACAACTCAAACTTCGTCTTCGGTCTTCTCGCATCATGCCATTGAAAATTCCGAAGCAATTTTTCCGCTTCCGGAAACTGGTTTATGGGATACATGGTACCTTTTACTTCATTAATAAAAACTACCCGGTTCAATTCTTTTGCAGCGAATCGCATATCGATAATATCACCCGAGGCTTTATTCACCCCGATCAACGCGCTGTCATCATCTTCTATATAATAAATGCTCTCCGCGCTTCCCCGTGCCCGCATATAGTCAATTACCCCGTCAATAAAGTATCCATTCAACCGGTTTCCCCGGATTTGGTTATACATGTTTTCGCGTGCCTTGCTGATCAGCAAACCGTTTTCAAATACATAAAGCTTCTCGGCTTTTTTATTACGGGTATACAAGTAGATAGTATCACCGGTAACCTGGTTCTCACTCGACCAAAGTATAGGTTGTTGAAATAGCTGAAAAATTGAATCACGCCCGGAATAAAATAAACTGTCGCAAACCGCCTGCAAAGAATCCGAAAAGATGCGGACATTTCGATACGCCCTGAAAAAACGATCAGTGCTATCATTTTTATTAGTGGTTGTATCCAATACTATCTTTCCTTTTAGGGTATCTGTAAGCGTCAATGAGTCGGATCCCAATTGGAGTTTGCTGAGTCGGCCCGAGAACAATGTATCGGCTGTAATAAAAGTAGAATCGTTTTCCTGCTTTATTATCATCAATGGATGCAGGGTAGCCAGGAAATTTCCTTCCTTGTTATTGGCTAGTATCCTTCCGGCTAATATTGATACTCCCTGGGCCGTATCAATATATACGGCGTTCCCCTCCAGTATATTTTCACCGGTGCTGTCATTATTCTTCATGTTGTCGGAAATAACCCGGACCGCGCCGTCTTCAATACTGGTACGACTTGTAAAAACGGCCTTTCTGTTTTTTAGATCGTAATAGCCTTCTTTGGTTCTGATCTTTCTTTTAGCACTGTCTTCAATATAAGTTTGCGCGATAAAAGTGGCAATTTCCGTTTCTGTATTGTATAAAAGTGAATCGGTTTTGAGTTTATATTTCGGATCTTTCAAATCTACATTATTCTTAAAATAAGCATCTTTAAGATCCGCATAGTAAGTAGCTTCCTTACTGGTAAGAATGGAGCCTTTGTTTTCTAAGCGCCCCCCTGTATGATATTCACCGATTTTCTGATTGATATCGTATTGTACTTCCTCCGAAAACAAACTTGTTTTTCCGTCTGTGAGCTTAACTTTCTTTTTTAAGTGGGCGATTTTGGTATCTACATGGTAGAGGAGGTATTGCGAATAAGTATGCACGCTATCATTATCATTGATATGTACATTTCCAAATGCTTCAATGATCTGAAGATTTTTATTGTAAACGGCACTATCGCAATAAAAAATGGTGTTGTCCTGCTTCAGGTGCACATGGCCTACCAGGAACTGCATATCAGTAACTGAATCCACTTTTTTGAATCCCTGCTTATCAGCATTTATAATTTCAAGGATTTTGACTCCACCTGTATCGGCTACCGCCGGGGGTGGGGTGGTCACCTGTGCCGAAGAAGAATACCCGTAAATAAGAAACGATAAAATTAAAAACAGTAATCTGCACATTTTATTGTTTGCCTTTGGTGGAACTACTGTCGTAGATTGGTTTATCCAGTGGTGGCGACTTATCCTTTTTTCCGAATACAGATACATTTACATACCGTTTGGGATGAGTCTTGAAATCATCCAGCAAAATAGTCAAACTACGGTTGGTCTGCCGGATCTCGTCGTATAATTTGCGATCATTTAACAGGGCTCCAATGGAACTGTTCTCGCTGTTTGCTTTCGCGATGGTAGCTTCTAATTGTGTTAACGTTTTTTGCAAGGCATCAACCGTTTCAACAATCTTTACTTCAGAAAGCTTCGCGGTGGTTTTTTGGACGTTGCTTAGCGTGCTATCAATCTTACCACTATTTTTCTCCAGGCTTCCGGTAATGGCCTCCACATGATTCAATGATTTTGAAAGCGCCCCCGTTTGATTATTCAGCAAATTAGCCAATGATTGCGAAGCGGTATTCAGGTTGGTAATTACCGATTGCAGGTTATGTTTTACAGTTGGGTCGATTATTGAATTGAGTTTTTGAATAACCGCGTCCAGTGATACAAGTGTTTTATTGATATTGTCAACTGCCGGGTTAAAGGTGCTTTTTATTTCTGATACCAGGTCCGGTGTAACGCCTACTGCAAGCGTATCCCCATCATTCATATAATTACTACTGTTACCCAGTATAACTTTCAGGCTGGTGGTGCCCAACAAGCTTTTTTCAATGGTTGCAACAGAGTTGTTGGGAATATTTATGCTCTTTTTTAAGGCAATCGTTACAACAATTCCACTCAGGTTCTCGTCCTTCGCTTCAAGATCTGATACCCGACCCACCTGGAAACCGTTGATGAAAACGGTACTTGATGCTGTTAATCCATCAATTGACGGAAAAACAGCATAGATGGTATTGCTTCGCTCAGTAATGTTTTTCCCTTTCAGGTAATTAAACCCGAGTATAAGTACAGTTATAGCGATCGCGGTTAAGGCGCCTACTTTAGTTTCGTTTGATACCTTCATGCGAGAGTGGTTTTTTAATAGATTCGGGTTAACATCGAATGGTTAACAATTTGCCTTCCAGTTTACTAATAGGCAAAAATATAAAAATTACACGGGTGTTACCAGTATAATTTCAAACGCAATAAAGCAGGGGAATATTACTTTTTCTTTGCGATAAGTGGGGGGGTGGATGCTGACGAAGGTTTCTTTGCAGACTTCGCACCGGGAGCACCCTGGGTCAGCTTAGATTCAATGGTAGTCTTATACCTTTTAATAGCATTTAAAATGTTATCGGATATTTCATCCTGTCCCTTTTCGCTATTGAGATAATCCTCTTCGTCGGGGTTGGTGAGAAAACCAGTTTCCACTAAAATACTGGGCATGCCTGTTGCCTGGAGTACCCAAATACCTTTCTCATTGCGTTGCTTAACACCCAAACTTAATCTTCCTGCGTTCCCAAACTCTTCCTCTACCATTGTTGCGAGAAGAAGGCTTTTGTCAAAGTGTTTTTTGGTCCAGAGTAATGCCCGGGCCTTAAATTCAGGATCATTAATATCAGGAATAAATTCTGTTGAATCTCCTACCTGTTCTGCTACGAATTCTTCTTTTTCATCGGTACGATCGGCAGCCCAGATATAGGTTTCGGTGCCATACCTTACGTTATTTGGAGTATAATAAACACTGTATCTCGGAACCGTTCTTGTCTTTTTAATTTTTTTCCCTCCCTTTTTCACATAATAGGTTTGCTTCTTAGTGCCAAGATATTTGGTGTGTTTGATAGGAGGCATTGCATTCCCATGAATGGAAACGAATAAATCTCCTTTGCTTTTATTGGCAAAATCGGCTCGCCAGGGATTGGTGGGGTAAGTGTCGGTAGTACGTGTATATAAAACGATTAAATCGGGGAATGCTTCTTCAAGTTTTTTTCCAAGTTTGAGAGCTATGTCAAGACAAATATCCTTTTCAAAAGAATATTTACCCTTGGTACCGTTATCGCGACCTCCGTGACCAGCATCAATGATTATTGTTTTTAAGCCGGGTGGTTTCTGTGCTTTTTTCTTGGGTGAAGGATCAATAAAAGAAACCAGCGCTATCACAAATAATGTACAAATGAGGGAAATGGAAATTTTCTTAATCATAACTGTACCGATCAATTTAATGAGTGTTAATCTTCACATATTCTTAATGCATTAATAACTATTTTTGTTGCTACTGCATTATGATTAACGGACGCAAAAATAGTTCAAAATACTTTATTCCGACCATTTTCTTGATGGCTTTGACGGTATTAACGTCCGATGTTTACCCTAATTATACTTCAGAACCAAGATTTTGCAATTCATTAACGGCGCAGCAGGATACAACCATCAAGCCGATCATAAAAAATGATACGATCCCCGGTAAAAAAGACTCACTGATAAACACGCAGGATACCATTAAAGTAAAAATCTCCAAAGATTCACTGGATGCTCCGGTGGTTTATGAAGCTGCCGATTCAATGGCCTTTGATGTTCCCAATAAAAGGATCATATTATACAGTAAGGGACATATCACATACAAGGATATGGACCTGAAAGCCGATAGCATCGCGATGGATCAGAATACCAATATGCTGGTGGCCACCTACCGCAGGGATTCTTCGGGAAAAATTATTGGGCTACCTGAAATGTTGCAGGGAGAAACTAAAATGACGGCGGATATTATCAATTTCAATTTCAAAAACCAGCGGGGATTAACAAAAAATACGAATACGAGCCAGGGTGAAATGTTTTTGAACCTGGGGACCACAAAAAAGATCAATGAAAATGAGTATTATGGTCTTACTGGTCGAATGACTACCTGCAATCTCGATACTCCCCATTTTGCTTTTATTACCAAAAAGATGAAACTGGTAAATAAAAAATTGGCGGTTACTGGTCCTGTGCATCCGGAGTTTGAAGCGGTACCCATTCCGATCTGGCTGCCCTTCGGCATATTCCCACTTTCTTCGGGTCGGCATTCGGGTTTTTTACCACCCACCTTTGCCGTTAATGAACAGTTTGGACTTGGCCTGGAAGGATTGGGTTATTATAAAGTATTGAATGAGTATTTTGATGTCACCCTTCGAACGAATATTTATTCATATGGTGGGTACAATATATATCTTACTCCCACTTACCGGAAGCGCTATCGATACAATGGGGCACTGAATCTTGCATACCAGAATACAAGGATATTGACGGATGACCCCAAGGATGAATTTCAAACCACCCGTACATTTAATATTGGTTGGAACCATACGATGGATAACCGGGCAAGACCGGGTACCAATTTCAGCGCGAGTGTAAACGCGGGTTCTACGCAATTCAACCAGTATGTAGCGAATAATTCTACCCGCAATTTCGCTAACCAGATGAATTCATCTATTACTTATTCAAAAACATGGGGCGATTTCGGGAACGTATCACTCAGCGCGAACCATAATCAGAATAACAATACAAGATTGATCAATCTGAGTCTGCCCAATGCTGCCTTCACGGTGAATACGTTCTATCCATTTCAGAAAAAGGAATTGAGTGGCACTCCCAAATGGTATGAGAAATTGGGTATTGGGTTAAATACAAATTTCTCAAACCTGATTAGTTTCTATGATTCCGCATTCAGCTTCAGCCAGCTTCTTGATACCATTCAATGGGGAGCGCAGCATAATATACCCATCCAGATGTCGTTGCCTCCACTGGGACCATTGCAGATATCACCAGGTGTGAGTTATCAGGAAAAATGGTATTCCCGCAAAATGACGCGTGTCTGGAACGATAGCAAAAAGAAAGTGGATACATCCATGCAAAAAGGGTTTTACACTGCGCGAGATCTCTCTTTTAGTTTAGGTATGAGTACAGCTATTTTCGGAACCTACGACCGCTTTGGTAAAAAGAGTAATATTATCGCCATTCGTCACGTTGTCCGTCCTACCATTTCAATTAACTACAAACCCGACATGGCTGCTAGTGATTATTATTCTACACAAATCGATACAACAGGAAGGCAGTATCGTTTTTCCTATTATGAAGGAACGATTTTTGGGCCATTCAGTGAAGGAAAATTTGGTGGAATAGGATTTGGAATTGATAATAATATTGAAGCCAAGCTTCGTGACAAAACGGATACCAGCGGCGATGCTACTAAGAAAGTCAAGCTACTTGATGGTTTTGGGTTTAACGGCAGTTATAATTTTATTGTTGATTCCTTCCAGCTTTCACCTATCAGTTTTTATGCCCGCAGTACCTTATTTGAAAAGATAAACATTACCGCGGGTGCTGTGATGGATCCTTACCAATACGATTCATTGGGTTTCCGACAGAAAGCGTATGCCTGGCAGGGGGATAATTTTTCCCTTGGTCATATTGTAAGTGGCAACGTCGCCATCTCCGCTTCTTTCCAAAGCAAGGAAGGTGAAAAGAGCAAAGAAAAAGAAGACGCCTTTGCAAGGGATCCGAACCTTCCTACGCAATCAATGGATGAACAAATGCTGCAATTGGAATATGTACGTCAAAATCCGGCGGAGTTTGTCGATTTTAATGTTCCCTGGTCACTGAGTGTTTCGTACTCTCTTAACTTCTCCAGGCAATTTCGGGCTGATTATAGTGGGTTCAAGACAGAAATTTTCAGCAGTTTAAATATGAATGGCGACTTTAGTCTAACGCCTAAATGGAAAGTGGGTATGAGTGGTTATTACGATTTCAAAACCTCCACGATACAAAGCATTACCACTTTTATTACCCGCGAAATGCATTGCTGGCAATTATCTATTAACGTAACTCCTGTAGGCTTGTACCGCTCCTTTAATATTACCGTAAATCCAAAGTCGGGATTGTTGCGTGATTTGAAAGTGAATAGGACGAGGTATTTTTATGGAGATTGAGTAGTGAGTAGTGAGTAGTGAGTAGTGAGTAGTGAGTAGTGAGTAGTGAGTAGTGAGTAGTGAGTAGTGAGTAAATATTTTTGGATTACAAGTTATGTATTTTGTCCCGTAGGGACTACCTGTTTGTAGAAATCAATTAGAGTTTCAACAATGCCCGCCTTTGGCGGGGCTACCCTCTTGAAATGAGGAACGTTTTTTATATCTACCTGCCTACTGGCACCTCATCATTTACGCATTCGTCTTCTCCAAATACTCCTTCATCACCTGAAATGTTTTCTCTTTAAGCGTTTCCGTATCATCCATCTCCGTTACGGGTATGGGTGCGAGAAAATGCATTTCCAATTTGTGTGGAAATAAATAAAATGTTTTATTGACAGGCATTACTTTTTTGGTATTGAAAATGATACCGGGCAGGATTGATTTGCGGGTATCTATCGACAATTTGAATGCGCCACTATGAAATTTAGCAAGCACATTATTTGATTTGTTACGGGTACCTTCCGGATAAATACACATATGAATCCCGGATGCTAATACCGCTTTCATCTTTAAATAACTTTCTTTACGACTTGCATCGCTCTTGCGATCTACCAATACGGATCCTTTTTTATAATAAAATCCAAACAACGGGATTTTGGCAAATGAAGTTTTGGCTATTGTTCTATTGGCCCCGGGTATATAAGGCGAAGAAAGCGGAACATCCATCAATGAGTTGTGATTACAGGTAACAACATAAGTAGCGCCTTTCACGAAATTTTCTTTTCCTTTTACGGTGAGCGGACAGGCTACGAGTCGAAGCCAGATATCCATCCACAATCTGGCTATACGGATAAATACGATTGAACTGCGGGGCTCCGGTAACAAATGCGTGAGCATCGAAGGAATAAAAAAGATGAGGAACGTTGTGATAAAACTCACAATGCCCCAAACGGCCCAGATACGTGCGAATATTTCTTTAAATAGTTTCATTGATAATTATAACGACCAATCCACCGGATCGATTCCGTTTTGCATGAGATACTCATTTGTTTTCGAAAAGTGACGACAACCAAAGAATCCATTGTTCGCCGAAAACGGAGATGGATGTGCCGCTTTCAATACGAGGTGTTTGGTTTCGTCTACCAACACTTGTTTTTCCTGCGCGAATTTACCCCATAAGATGAAGACTATATGCTCGCGTTGATCCGACACTTTTTTAATGACCGAGTCGGTAAATTCCGCCCAACCAATTTTAGAATGACTCATCGGCTCTTCGGCACGAACGGTTAAACTTGCATTCAGCATCAATACACCCTGTTCGGCCCATTTGGTAAGATTGCCGTGGGAAGGGATATTCATACCGATATCACTATTCAGTTCTTTATAAATATTAACTAATGAAGGGGGAGGTTTTACACCTGTTTGAACGGAAAAGCAAAGTCCATGCGCCTGACCAGCACCATGATAAGGATCTTGTCCTAGCAAAACTACTTTTACCTCGTCAAACGGCGTTGTATTAAAAGCGTTGAACATGAGTTGTCCAGGTGGGTAAATGATTTTGCCCGCCATCTTTTCAGTACGTAAAAAATTTACGATTTGCAGGAAATAAGGCTTGTTGAATTCTGATTTCAACACTTCTTTCCAGGTATCGTTGATTTTTACATCCATGAGGAAATTTTGGTAAAAATAAAGAAGCAGGCTGATAGTTGTAGTTCGATTAGTAATCTAATGAACTTCTCTACTTAGAAAATCGGGATGCTCTAATCATTCCAGATTTAAATGAAAAAGCTACATAAAAAAAAGTGAAGCTTTTGACTTCACTTTTAGTGATCCGGATTGGATTCAAACCAATGACCCCAAACTTAGAAGGTTTGTGCTCTATTCAGCTGAGCTACCGGACCAGCGGCTGCAAAAATAATAAAAATGCCGCATGTCTCAAACTGAAATTTCACTCTTATAAGCGATTCCACCAGATAAAAAATTATCTTGCAGCGCTTATGAGAACCTACGACGACACATACCGGCATAAAGGCCTTAGAATAAAACTTATTGATTCATTAAGAGACAAGGGAATCACCGATGAAAGGGTGCTGGATGTTATGAATGCCATCCCCCGCCACTATTTTCTCGATTCGGCGTTTGATAAAGTGGCTTATGAAGACAAAGCCTTCCCGATTGCTGAAGGTCAAACTATTTCACAGCCCTATACTGTTGCTTATCAAACCATGTTGCTCGATGTAAAAGCTTTTGAAAAGGTGTTAGAGATCGGAACCGGAAGTGGTTACCAGGCCATGGTGCTGGCAGGTTTAGGTGCACAAGTATATACAATCGAGCGACAGAAAAAACTTTTCGACGAGCATCGTTCTTTTATTCTTCGTTCAAAATATCCTTCTATTAAATATTTTTATGGAGATGGATATGAAGGACTGCCAACTTTCGCACCTTTCGATAAAGTAATTGTTACCGCGGCTGCTCCATCCATTCCTCCAAAATTGATTGAACAACTTAAAGTAGGTGGGAAGATGGTGATACCAGTAGGTGAGGGAAGTGTGCAAAGAATGCTTCGGTTAACTAAACAACCAAATGGATCTTATACGGAAGAAGTATTTGATAATTTTTCTTTTGTGCCGATGGTAGAGGGACGCAATAGTTGAAGCTGTATTTGTTTTCCCCCTCTCCTCAAGGAGAGGGGCAGGGGTGAGGTGAAAGCCGCAATTTGTAGTGAGTAATAAATTTTAGAAATTTTTTATCCACCAATCCACAAGATCCCTCGTACCTCGGGATGACAGGTCAAACGGAGTAAGTAAATTCGGTTAGTGCTTTATTCGACGTCCAAATGTTCCCGCAATAGTATTGCGGGAGGCAGGGGTCAGGTGAAAGCTCGAATTCGCAGTGAATAATAAAATTTTATAAATTTTTTATCCGCAAATCCACAAGATCCCTTCCGCCTCGGCGGAGAGGCTGTTCCTAGGGATGACAGGTCATACGGAGTAAGCAAATTCGGTTAGTGCTTTATTCGACTTCAAAATGTTCCCGCAATTATATTGCGGGAGGCAGGGGTGAGGTAAAACTGGCAAAACAGACTACTGTTAATTAATAAAGACTGCTATACCTATAGTTTTTTAATAATAATAAATCACCCATGCGAAAATATATCCTCGACGCCCCAACCACCGAAAAGAAATTACAACGAATGGCCTATGAAATCGTTGAGCATAATATCGACGAAAAAGAAATAATTCTGGCTGGTATCCGGGTGAGCGGGAGCGTGGTCGCGAAGCGTATACAAGAATTACTTTCCGGCATCAGTACTATTAAAACAGAATTAATTACGATTGAGTTAGATAAGAAACAACCCCGCGAAGTAACGCTCAGCAAGCAAATGGACTTTAACGGTCGAGTTATAGTTGTAATTGATGATGTAGCCAATAGTGGTAAAACCATGCTTTACGCGCTAAAGCCCTTTCTCCAGTTTCAGCCCAAAAAAATTCAAACCCTGGCATTGGTTGAGCGTACGCATAAGACTTTTCCAGTAAGTACCGACTTTTCTGGCTTATCAGTAGCCACTACTTTGCAGGAACATATATATGTGGAAGTAGAGGGGGATGTGGTGAAGGGAGCGTACTTGGAATGAATGCAATTTTGGAATTTTGGATTGGGAAATTTTGAAATCTCTCTATATCTAAGTGTCTTTCTTAATTAAAAGAACCTGATAAGCCAAAGGAGATTTCCCAATTTCCCAATCCAAAATTTCAAAATCAGAAATAAATTCCATAAACCTTCACGTTTCCTTTCGAATCCACCATAAACGCCGGAGCAGGAAATTTTAAGGAGTTCAGCAGCAGGAAAACAGTTCGCAGCCACTTTTTATTCGTTTTTATTTTTGTGAGATCGATATCCGGGGCCAGGTAAAACTGCCTTACTCTTGGGATATCGGTTCGATCAAATGTTACATTTCCATTTCCATCGTACGCTTTATTTTCAGTACCTCCAAACATACCATCGGCTCCATAACCAATTGCGAAATTTAACCAGGGTGGCAGGCGACTCTCCTTAAAAAATGATTTCATATTTGCGCTGAGCCAATAAGTTTGACCATTGTAATCTTTTAGCATACGTTCCCGGGTAGTTGACCCAAATAATTCATCGGATCGAACATTCAATGTCTCGTCTACATAGTCTTTACGATGAAATGAGAATTTGAATTGGATTCGTTGCTCCTTCCATAACAATTCTTGTGAAAGGAATAATCCAGTTCCGAGGGAATTCGCTGCTACATCGCTCCAGCTCCAGCCCCATCCGGAGGAATATGCATCTAACAATTCAATGACGGTTAAAAATGCAAAGCCACTGGCACTTCCAAGGATAGCAGATTTCTTATCACTCAGCCCGGCCCATTTCCACGTGGTGGTTGAAACAAGGCTTAGTGTATAAGCCGACCAGGCATGGCCGATCTTGTCCATTTGTAACCATTCTTTACTATCGTCAAAACTGGTAAATCCCTGTTTCGGATAATTTTTATACCAGGTCTCATTTAAGATTAAAATTGAACCCCCATAAAGCGCGATATGTGCCCCGGAAACCAGCCATAACCTTGATTTATTGGGTTGTGAAATAGGTTGGGACAAATTAGAAGTAGCGGGAGGAAGGGTAGCAGGTTTGCTACTATCTATAGTGATGCGGGTAGTATCTTGTGCCTGTAAGCCGGGCAAAAAATAAATGCAACAGAGCGATATCAGCAATCTTGTGATCAAATCCGGCTTAAAAAGTTTTGCATAGAACGAAAAATGCGTTTAGATGTTATCTGGCAAAAATACGTTTCCGCTACCGAAAAGGATTTGAATTTTAAAATTCAATAACTTTCAGCTTTAAACAAGGAAAATAAGTAGTTTCTCAGTTTGAAATTTTATCCCACAAAGACACAAAATTCACTAAGAAAACCTTTTGTGGCTTGGTGTATTTGTGGGATACTGATACATTACCAGAAAATAAACCTTCTTATATGGATACAGCAATTCAAGAAAAAGTAAAAACCTGGCTCGTAGGTAGTTTTGATGATGAAACGAAAAATAAGGTTCGCACGTTGCAGGCCGAAAATGAAAAGGATCTTGCCGATGCATTTTACCGCAATCTCGAATTCGGAACAGGGGGTTTGCGTGGCATTATGGGGGTGGGTACCAACCGAATGAATAAATATACGGTGGGGATGGCTACTCAGGGTTATGCCAACTATCTTAAAAAAACCTATCCCGGAGGTGTGGTTCGGGTCGCAATCGCGCATGATAGCCGGAACAACGGTCGTTTTTTTGCCGAAACAGTCGCTGGAGTTTTCGCGGCAAATGGAATAAAAGTCTTTTTGTTTGAAACCCTTCGACCAACTCCCGAACTGAGTTTTGCAATCCGACATTTGGGTTGCCAGGGAGGAGTGGTGGTAACTGCTTCCCATAATCCAAAAGAATACAATGGTTATAAAGCCTATTGGAACGATGGGGGACAACTGGTGCCTCCGCACGATAAAAACGTTATTATAGAAGTTGAAAAAATTGCTTCTGTTGACGAAGTAAAGTGGAAGGGGCACGAAGAGAATATAACCCTGATCGGAAAAGAAATTGATGAAGCGTATATGGAAATGGTGAAAAGCCTGAGTGTGTATCCCGACGTTATAGCGAAGCAACATAACCTTAAAATTGTTTATACCCCTATTCATGGAACGGGTATTACCCTGATGCCGGAAGTATTAAAACGCTTTGGCTTTACCAATGTTACCATTGTGGAAGAACAAGCAACTCCGGATGGAAATTTTCCTACGGTTCATTATCCCAATCCCGAAGAAAGTGAAACGATGAGTATTGGACTGATGAAAGCAAAAGAACTGGACGCGGATATATTGTTGGGTACCGACCCCGACAGCGACCGTGTTGGCATCGGTGTAAAAGATCATAATGGAAACTGGGTGCTTATGAACGGTAACCAAACCGCAGTATTGGCCTTCAATTATATGATTGAGGCCCGTAAAGCGAAAGGCATTGCACAACCTAATGATATGGTGGTAAAGACAATTGTAACTACCGATATGATCAATGGCATTGCCGAAAAATTAGGGATTAAATGTTATGATGTACTCACAGGATTCAAATGGATTGCAGAGCTCATTAAAGAAAAAGAAGGAAGAGAAAATTATGTGGTGGGAGGAGAAGAAAGTTATGGATTGATGATCGGATCCAAGATCCGCGATAAGGATGCCATATCGGCTGTCGCTTTGTTATGTGAGATGGCGGCCTATGAAAAAGATAAGGGAAGAACCTTGTTTCAAAAGATGATCGATATGTACGTGAAGTACGGATTTTATAAGGAACATCTAATTTCGATCACTAAAAAAGGAATGGACGGTCAGCAACAGATAGCCGATATGATGGAAAGTTATCGGAGCAATCCGCCAAAAACAATCAATGGATCGCCGGTGGTGCAATTACTCGATTATGAATTGAGTAAAGGCATTAATCCGCAAACGGGCAAAGAATGGGAAATTAAATTACCTAAATCGAATGTGCTTCAGTTTATATTGGCAGATGGAAGTAAAATTTCGGCCCGTCCTTCAGGTACTGAACCCAAGATAAAATTCTATTTTAGTGTAAATACTAAATTAGCCAGTGCGGCCGACTTTGATAAAGTAAGTGCTTCTCTGGATGCGCGGATCAAGGACATTATAAGTGATATGAAATTGTAAATATGACGAAAAGATATTATCAGCAATTCCGGACCATTTACGGGCCCGGAATTGTTTTTTTAATGATGATTTTTATATGTTCCTGTGGCGAAGACCTCAGTGAGCTTCGTGCCATCGAATTGATCCGCCTCAATTATAAACAACAAAGTACTACCGATGGTGCCGGAACATGGCTCATCGACTCTATTATTGTAGATAAAAGAACCAAGTTGAAGGAGGATTCCTTGCTTGCCTATCAGGTTACAGCACGGATTACAGGTATATATCAGGTGCCGGTTATTGAAGATGCCCCTTCGGGTTATTCTGAACGATTTTTGGATACGCTTCAATTTGTGGCTCGAAAATTCAAAAATGTTTGGATGGCAGATGATTGGACGATTATCGGCTCGCGGCATGAGTAAGGTTGAAGCTTGCCAACCTTCTAGCGAAAAGGTTGCCAACCTTCCTAAACTTGGAGACTATGTAGTTAGTAAGTTTGGCAACCTTGGCAACCTTTTAACATATTCAAGGCAGCATATCCGCCTTTTAATTTGACCATTGTAAAGCACCAACACCAAAACAACAAAATAACAAAACATGAAACGTACTTATTTCTTTATTCTTCTTATTTTCTCTGGCTTTTTATTACAGGCGCAACCCAAGATCGGACATATCAGTATCAATGAACTTGTTTCGGCAATGCCCGAATACAAAAAAGCATCCACTGATCTGGATGATTATGAAAAAGCATTGATTCAGATGGGACAGGAACGTCAAAGGGAGTATGCACGTTATGACAGTATTTATCAAGCTGATTCTTTGAATTGGAACGCCGCCCAAAAGGAAGTGAAAAAAACGGAACTGAACGCGCTTTATCTTAAAGTCATCAACTTTCAGCAGGAAGCGCAGAAGTTAATGGGACAAAGGGAACAGGCCCTTATTAATCCTATACAGCAGAAAGCGTTACAGACAGCGCAAGCAGTTGCTAAAGAAAACGGGTATTCCTATATTCTAAATAAAGAACAATTGATCGCCTATCCAGCCACCGACGATATACTACCGTTGGCACTAAAGAAGCTGAATATTACACCGCCGGCACCAGAAGTAAAGAAGTAGATCGGTAGAGAAGTAGAGAAGTAAAGAAGTAGAGAATTAAAGGAGTATAGATTTCAAAACAATTCTATACTTCTTTAATTCTTTACTCCTTTAATTCTAAATTTCCGTCTTCTTGGGATTATCATTGGTACATTTTGTTGATAAGTTTTGTACAGTTCACCATACTCCGTGATCAATTTATTTTCTTCCAACCGGATACCAACCAACGTATAAATCGTGATAATGAAATTACTGATGAAGAGAGAAAGTCGAGGATATGCGATCCATCCACCCCATATAAATAGAAAAGTACCTAAGTACAACGGGTGCCGGATCCATTGATGAATGCCGCTTATTATCAAAACAGCACCCTGCTTTTTTTCGGGCAACGTAAACAAGCCACTCAGCCCATTAAAATATTTGGAAATACAAATTGCCATAATTGTTATACCTATCATTCCTATTAATATTCCTGCTGTTATCGAAAAAATAACTGGTTTAAATAATAAGGAAGATTGCTTAGCAGATTGGTAAACTACTATCGCGATAAAACTTAGTGCTGCAAAGAGATTATAGAAAAGACGGAATAACCGGAAATCCTTTTTCATTATTCTTTGTACAAAGCTCTTGAAGCGATCAGTGGCCATAATACTATGCAAGAGACAATAGAGAATCCAAAGAATGGCAACGGTGATATGGGAGTAGGATATCGCCATTTTGACTAATCCAATGCGAATGCAACATAGTTATCACTCGATTTCGCTCCCAATTTTCCACCACCGCAAGCAATAACCAGATATTGCTTTCCATTCAATTCATACATAGATGGAGTTGCGAAGCCGGGCGCAGGGAGATCATATTGCCATAATAGTTTACCAGTATATTTATTAAATGCCCTGATTTTTCCATCTTTAGATGCTCCAATAAATACTAGTCCACCAGCGGTAACTACCGGACCTCCATAATTCTCTGTACCCGTTGCCGGAATCCCTTTTGCTTTTAATTCTTCTTCTTCTCCCAATGGAATTTTCCAAACAAACTCACCCGTGTTTAAGTCAATAGCATTCAGCGTACCCCATGGCGGACTGATACAAGGCTTGCCATCCGGAGTTTTGAATTTAATATAGCCTATCAATTTATATGGCATGATATCGGCACTATCAATCTTTTTTGGGATTGCTTTAAATGCTTTGCCTTGTTCTTTTTTCTGATCAAGCACAAAAGATGCAATGGCATTTTTTTCTTCATCTCCCAATTGTTTAAATGCAGGCATCATTCGGCGTCCGTTATTGAGCAGGGTTATAAATTCTTCATTCGGATACTTTTCATGGATATTAAGAATGGTAGGATTATTGCCTGATCCTTTCCGGTCAGCTCCATGACAACTTGCGCAATTCAAGGAATACAATCTTTTTCCAGCCTCTGCATAAGTTTCCTTTTTGGGAGTGTTGGCTTTTCTTTCTTCCATCTGCATGATCCAGGCCATTTCGTTCGCGTTGACATATAGTATTCCTGTTTCCGGATCAAATGCTGGTCCGCCCCATTCAGCACCACCATCATATCCCGGAAAAACCAAGGATGGAATTTTACCGGGAGGGGCATACATATTACCGATTCTTGCACTACTCATAAATTTCTTAATGGCAGCACGGGTAGTATCCGGTAAATAAGGATTGATATCATCGATCGTTAATATTTGTCGAACAAAAGGCGCAGGCTTTTTTGGAATGGGTTGCGTGGGCCAAACTTTTTCACCCGCCAGATCAGTTACTGTATCTACTGGTACTTCCTCTATTTCAAATACCGGTTTACCGGTTTCTCGTTCGAAAACATATAACATTCCGTTTTTGGTAGTTTGCGCCACGGCGTCAATTTTCTTTCCATCCTTAGTAAGGGTAACAAGTGCCGGAGGTGAAGGCAGATCCTTATCCCATAAATCGTGATGAACGAATTGAAAATGCCAGATACGTTTACCTGTTGCGGCATCCAACGCGATCAAACAATTCGCGAATAAATTGGAACCTTTTCTTTTTCCACCATAAAAATCATATGAGGCAGAACCGGTGGGAGCGAAGAGGATACCTCTTTGTGCATCCAGCGCGAAACCACTCCAACTATTGGCACCTCCAACATGTTTGTAGTTGGTGCTATCATCCCATGTATCATATCCGTATTCACCGGGATGTGGAATGGTATGAAAAATCCATTGCTGTTTACCCGTGCGAACATCATATGCCCGTATATGACCAGGGGCGGAGGGCGGCGCCTCATCTACTCTTGTTCCAAGAATCAGTAAATCTTTATAAACAGTCCCGGGGGATGTGTTCACAACAAACAAATCAGTTACATCCCTGTCGAGGCCATCGTGCAAATCTATAGATCCATTCGTGCCGAAACTTGGAATCCGCTTGCCGGTTAATGCATCAATAGCGAATGTATGAGAGCCCGCAGTAAAGAAAATGCGTTTATCTTCTTTTCCATCCGTCCAATAAACCACCCCCCGACTATTTATCATTGAATGAAAGGCGAAGCGATTGCTGTCGAATTCGGTTTTACTGTTCGCGTCGAATATCCATTTTTGAATTCCTGTAGCCGCATCAATAGCGAAGAGTTTCTTCTGTGGACTTACGCCATATAGTATACCATCCACTATTATTGGGTTGCATTGGATCTGCGAATGATGTGCGGTGTCTACATCTCCACAACTATAGGTCCAGGCAAGTTTAAGTTGCGAAACATTATTGGTATCAATTTGGGTGAGCGAGGAATAGCGGATCATTTCGTTTGAACCACCGTATACCGGCCAGGAAGTATATGTTCTCTTCTTTTCAGTATTACATGAGAATAAGGTAATTAATAAAAACAATGCGATGCGATGATTTATTTTCATGTTGGCTGAATGGAGTTGTTAATTGGGATTGGGAACCTAAGTTAGGTAATGCAAATGGTAATGAGAAAGGGTTCAAACTATTGTTAACTATTGCTGAATGATGGCAGAGTGCAAAGCTCATAATTGTCGTCAATGCGAAAAGCAATCGCCCGTCCGTATCGTTATCGCGAAGCCCATCCCTCGACGTCATTGCGAGACCCGCAAAAGCATCTTGTCATTAACGTAACCCAGCGCGGGTCGTGGCAATCTCCCGATCACGGAACGAAAAGCTCAGCTTAAGTAATACTCAACGATCGATTCTTGATAGGGAGATTGCCACGACCCGCGCAAGATGCCTGAGATAGTTTGTGCGTGTTGCGGGTCTCGCAATGACGATAAGGACGGGCGATTGCTTTTCGCAATGACGGTTTAGATTTGCGTGAGTTTCTTAAGAAACAATAGAACTGACTACTCGGTGATGATACGTGATGCTTACAATACTTTTTCCGAATCGGAGATTCGGTCTCCTATTCAATCACCCTATCACTAATCTTCCCCGTCTTCTTATTTTTAAGAATAACTTTTTTTGCACCGTAATGGGTTACTTCTTCTTTTACGAGATAATGATCCTTATCATATTCTACCAAATGCGCATCTTTACTTACTCCTTCTTTTCCTCTCCATATATCCAGCATCACCGGTTCCCATAACTTAGTCTTCGCAGAACGATAAGCCGCGTCCAGAACACAGTTCACCACATATCCATCGTAAAATGTTTCCTTCGGATCTTTGCCAGCTTCCATCGAATTGAACATATCCATAAACATATGGTTATATCCTAATTCATTTAATTCATCACCCACCGGGAACAACCATCCCGTATTGCTTTCCGCTTTTTCTGCCACATAATCAGCACCCTTACCAGTCGTGAACATTTCAAACCCCGTTCTTAAAAAACTATTGATCCAGATGGTTCCTTCGGTTCCCATTACTTCATCGCGTAAATCAAGTCCGCCCCTGAATGTCCAACTTACTTCAAATTGCCCGATAGCGCCATTCTCATATTTAACCAGCCCAATAGAATGATCTTCCGCGTCAATCGGTTTCACTTGTGTATCGGCCCAACACATCACTTCAATGGGTTTGATATCTTTTCCTATATAACTGCGGGTGATCTCTACGCAATGACAACCTAAATCAAGAATGCATCCGCCACCGGCTTGTTCGATATCCCAAAACCAATCACTATGCGGACCGGGATGCGTTTCTCTCGATTTGGCCCAGAGTATTCTTCCCAAAGCGCCGTTCTTTACACTTTCATGCGCTTTCAAAAACTTTGGAGTATATACCAGGTCTTCCAGGTATCCATTGAAGATGCCGGCTTTTTCAACAGCTTCCAGCATTCGTTTCGCTTCCGCACCATTTCTTCCCAACGGCTTGGTGGTGATTACCGCTTTATTATGTTTGCAACATAGCATAACGGCCTGTTCATGTAAATTATTCGGCAATGATATACAAACTACTTCCACATCAGGATGCGAAATGGATTCTTCCATATTGATGGTCCAATGATCGCATTTATAATCAGCTGCGAATTTCTTAGCGCTTTCTTCCCTACGTGAAAAGATACTTACAATCTTGTCTTTACTTCTGTAGCCCTGCAAGGAGTCTGCATAAAAACGTCCGATGAATCCGGAACCGAGCATGGAGATTTTCATTTTTAGAAGTTTGTAGTTTGTGGTTTGTGGTTTGTAGTTGTTGAAAGCTGCAGGCTGTATTATTAACCAAGGCTTTCTTAACTACAAACCACAAACTACAAACTGTTTTTAAGCTTGTTTAATATCTTTCTTCTCTTTAAAGAATAATAAAAAATATATTATAACCGCAATTGCAATATAAGCAGGCACCCACCAGATGCTTGTCCAATCATGCGAGGTTTTTGTTATCTTATATTTATTAACTACTATACCGGAAAACCATGTTCCTATTACCATCCCAACTCCATAAGTGGCGAAAGTAAATAAACCCTGCGCCGCGTTCTTGATTTTTTCGCCCGCTTTCTTTTCCGTGTACATATAGCCCGTTACAAAAAAGAAATCATAACAAATGCCATGCAGAATAATACCCGCGTACAGCATCCACATGCCCGATCCGGTATCGCCATATGCAAAACATACGTATCGAAGT
The DNA here is from genome assembly GCA_965279015.1 of Chitinophagaceae bacterium. Classification (GTDB taxonomy): domain Bacteria; phylum Bacteroidota; class Bacteroidia; order Chitinophagales; family Chitinophagaceae; genus Endoryza. The sequence goes on along the minus strand of OZ257130.1, from coordinate 3,684,745 downwards.
ATCCAGGCAACCATTCCCATCAACAACATCTTTTTTACGCCAATTCGGTAAAAGAGAAAAGGGATAGCAATAATAAATGCTGCTTCTGAAAACTGACCCAGCGTCATTTTAAAAGCTGCCTTTTCTACCCCTAATTCGTTAAGAAATGGATTGGCGAAACCGTAATAAAAAGAAAGTGGAATACATACCAGGATGGCGGCAATAAAGAAAATCAGGTAGGGTCTGTTTCGGAACAACACAAATGCTTCCGTTCCTAAAGCCTTTGAAGCAGAGCTTTCGCTTGCTTTGCCCTTTGGAGGAGTATTCGGTAAAATAAAACTGAATAAGCCCAGCAATGCCGATCCGCCTGCCGCAATCAGGAACGTAGTGTTCGTTTTTTCAATCTGTAATTGACCCACTAAAATACCTGCTGCGATCCAGCCTAATGTTCCGAATACGCGTATCCACGGGAACTGTTTTCCGGGGTCGGTCATTTGCCCGAACGCAACACTATTGGATAAGGCAATAGTTGGCATATATAATAATGAATAAAATAAAATGACCCACAGGAATACTCCACTGGTTGAAACGGTTGTCGCTAAATAAAGAATTGCAGCACCAACAATGTGAAGTACACCCATAATACGCTGTGCCGCAAAAAAACGATCTGCGATCATCCCTACAAAAAAAGGAGAAAAAATTGTGGCGACAGCAAGTGCGGAATAGGCATATCCAATATTTTTATCTATTTCATTTTCTTTGAAATGTTCTCCCATATAAGTGCCCATCGTAACATACCATGCGCCCCAGATAAAATATTCTAAAAACATCATCGCCGATAAGCGAACACCTATGTCAATTTTCATATAGCCGTCGTTTTAGTTGAGTTAAGTGGGGAAATTACAAACAATTATCTATTCACCATCAACCCTTGATAAAATTCTCTTAAACCACAGCGTTTACAAATTTTTATTGATAGGTGCTGTTCATTTATTTTGCCACAGATTACACGGATTAACACAGATTGATGCACAGTTAGGTTCTTCTGTGAAAATCCGTGTAATCTGTGTCTATAAAAAAAACTTCATTATCTGTGGTCAAATATTCGAAAAAAATAGATATACCTTTATCATCCCAAAATAATATTGACCGTACAATTTATTTCATAGAAGACAGCATTAGTTAACCACTAAACTGAATGGTATGAAAAAATTGTACCTGCGGACGATGCTCCTGCTCTCTGCCGCATTCATTTGCATTGCAATATTACAGCTGAACCGATCGGGTCAAAAAAAATCAACCAACTTAAAAGAAGCTACTGGAAATGCGGGCGCTGATTACCCGGATGAAGCTTTACGCTATGAAATATTAAAAACGAGAGATCCATTTACCGGTGAAGTACCAAGCGAAAGACTTTCGAAAGCCAGGGAAATGCAGTTGCAGAAATTCCGCGAACAGCAACTGACTGGAATGCAGGCGCCTGTTCCTGGAATTGGCTGGACAGAGAGAGGTCCCGATAACGTAGGTGGAAGAACAAGAGCCATATTATACGATTATAATGATCCTGCCGGTAAAAAAGTTTGGGCCGGTGGTGTAGGTGGTGGGTTATGGTACACCAATGATATAAGTGCGGCCACCACAGTATGGACAAAAGTGAGTGATACGTTGAACAATCTTGCAATAAGTTGTATTACACAAGGGAAAAGCTTTACCAGCAAAACAAAAATGTTTTTTGGAACAGGAGAGGGTTGGGCAAATGTAGATGCAATACGGGGAAATGGAATCTGGCGCAGTCTGGATGCAGGCACCACTTGGACACATCTTCTTTCAACAAAAGACAATCCGGCTTTTCGTTTTGTACTTGATATATTATATGTAGATAATTCAGGTGGCCCTTGTGGAGCAGGAACTCCCGGGGTATTAGCCGCTACAACAAGCGGGGTTTATAAATCTACTGATGATGGTGATAGCTGGACAAAAGTATTGGGCAACGGTATTGCGGGTGCAACAATTGATCCGGCTGCCGACCTCGAAGCATCTTATTATTATACTTACGCAACACTTGGACTGATTCACCAGGGCGGCGGAGGTATATACCGATCCTGTGATGCAGGACAAACCTGGCAGGAAATCTATCATGCCCTGCCCACCGAACAACGGATTGAAATCGCGGAACACTATCTTGATGCATGGCAACTATACGCAGTTATCCAGGATTCGTCCCAGGGTATGTCGAAAATTATGAAATCCTCCAATGCGGATGAAGTGCCAGCTTCCAACGTTTCCTGGTCGACAAAAACTCCACCGGCTTATTGCAATTTAGCAGTAGGGGCAACAGAATTTACAAACAAACAGGCATGGTACGACCTGATACTTGCAGTAGCACCTATTTTCCGTAATCCTCCGGTAAACGATCATCATGCAACAGCTTATATTGGTGGAGTCGATTTGAATAAAACGATCAATAGTGGATCGAGTTGGCCGCAGATTTCTGAATGGTATACCGGATGTGGCAGACCTTATGTGCATGCCGACAAACATAATATTGTTTTTAAACCAGACCCTGCAAACGCGGCTTATTTCCCCGATGAATTTTTAGTAGCTACTGATGGCGGAATTTTCAGGAGTACCAATGGTGGAATCAGCTACACAGCCAGGAATAATTCGTATAACATTACACAGTTTTATAGTTGCGCGATACATCCCAGCAGCACCGATTATTTCCTGGGCGGTACCCAGGATAATGGAACGAGGATATTTACCTCGGCCGGAATTAATGCTACTGCAAATATTATTGCCAACGATCACGATGGTGGTTTCTGTTATATTGATCAGGACAATCCGCAGATTCAGATCGCGTCCTATTTGTTTAACTATTATTTTATTTCAACAAATGGTGGGGCTAGTTTTTCAAACGTTCGATTTAACGAACAGGGACAGTTTATCAATCCAACTGATTACGATCATGCGAATAATATTCTGTATTGCGGTGATAACGGTGGAAGTTATTTACGTTGGAACAATCCTGCCAGCACAACAGACACTACTACGGTATCGGTAACGGCGTTTAATAATAGAAAGATCACGTTTGTACTGCTTTCGCCTACTGTCTTGAACAGGGTTTATTTTGGATTGGATAATGGTGCGATCGTACAGGTGGATGATGCGCATACCGGCAATTCCAAAGCCGGAATCGTAATAAGACCTGATCTCGGATCCGGCTATTTTCTTTCCTGCATTGCTGTTGACCCTACCAATGAAAATCATATGCTGGCTTCTTATTCTAATTATGGAGTAACTAAAATATATGAGTCTTCTGCTGGTACGGGTGGCAGTCTTAACTGGAATTCTGTTCAGGGAGATTTGCCCGATATGCCGGTGCGCTGGTGCATGTTCGATCCTCGCAACAATGATTGGGCAATACTCGCTACAGAAAAAGGAATATGGTCAACCAATAATCTCAATGCTACTGGAACTACTAACTGGTCACCCACCAATAATAATTTCGCGAATACAAGAGTGGATATGCTACGCTACCGCAGCAGTGATCGCTTGTTGCTGGCGGCCACGCATGGCAGAGGAATGTTCAGTGCAAATATTCCAGCAGTAGTACCAGTATCTTTATTGAGTTTCAAAGGAATTCTTTCTGGTGATAAAGTTGAATTAACCTGGATTACTGCTACCGAACAAAACAGTAAGGGCTTTGCTGTTGAACGTTCTTATAACGGAATAAACTTCACCGAAATCGGGTTTCTTCCCTCAGCAGGTAACAGTAATACACAGCGGGTTTATGACTATTCCGACAAAGATATTCCCTGGGAAAATAATTATTACCGCTTAAGACAGGTAGATAATGATGATAAATTCGAATACAGTCGGGTAGTACTGGTAAAGAATCCAATACGATCCAAAGTCTTCAGTGTGTTGAACAATCCATTCAATGATTATATAGATATTGAATTCGGTAGCGGCATAAGAGGAAGAAGCCAATTAAGATTGATGGATCTGAATGGAAGAACATTGCAACAAGAGATATTAGAGATTGTTCCCCCATCGCGGCATCGGATCATAATTCAGAAGAACCTGCCAAAGGGAATTTATATACTTCAAATTATAAACAAGGATAAAACTTATAAGCAAGAATTAATCAAGCAATAAGCTATTCGCTATTCGCTTCTCGCTGTTCGCTTTTAGCTAGAATCTCAGAATCGCAGGGTCGGGCTAATAGCTAACAGCTAAAAGCTAATAGCTTTTCTTTATTTTGCAGCTTATTTGCTTGTTATGCCCCAAACATTTTATTACGGAAAAGAATCTCTTACAGTCGGAAAAGCGATTGCTCTCGCATCTGGTAAATTAAAAGGATCATTGAACGAAGAAACGATTCGTCGGGTAAAGACCAGTGAGGATCATGTGCAACAAATCGTAAAAAATAATAAAACCGTCTACGGAATCAATACCGGGTTCGGCATATTGGCCAATACCGCTATCTCCGAAGAAGATGTCGCTACCCTTCAATATAAAATCCTTCAAAGTCATAGTGTAGGAGTGGGGAACCCAATTCCAGTGGAAGTAGCCAAATTGATGCTCATCACCAAAGTGCAGTCATTGGCACAAGGTTATTCCGGTGTTCAGCTATCAACGATCGAAAGAATACTCTGGCATATAGATAATGACATTATACCTGTAGTTCCGGAAAAAGGTAGTGTAGGAGCAAGTGGGGACCTCGCGCCGCTGGCGCATTTGTTTCTGCCATTGATTGGCTTGGGACAATTGTATGTGAAAGGAAAAATGCTGGATACCAGATCCTGGATGAAGGATGCGGGACTAAAGCCGATACAATTGGGTCCAAAAGAGGGATTGGCATTAATTAACGGAACACAATTCATTCTCTCGTTCGCGGTGAAAGCCGTGCAACGAATGCATAATTGCCTGGAGGCGGCTGATATCATTGGAGCGATGACGCTTGAATCATTAACTGGTACCAATGCACCATTTGACGATCGCTTGCACCAGCTTCGTCCTTATGCGGGAAATAAATTAGTTGCACAACGGTTGCGTTTGTTATTGCATCAATCGGATATCATGAAGAGTCATGTGGATTGCGGTCGTGTGCAGGATCCTTATAGTTTGCGTTGTATGCCACAGGTACATGGGGCAAGTCGCAACGCCTGGCTTCATTTGAAAGAACTCACCGAAATTGAATTGAACTCCGTAACTGATAATCCCATCATACTCGGTGCTGATGATACGATCAGTGGTGGTAATTTTCACGGACAACCTCTGGCCCTTCCATTGGATTATGCCTGTTTTGCCGCCGCGGAAATTGGTAATATTTCCGATCGCCGTTGTTATTTATTATTGGAAGGGAAATGGGGATTGCCGATGTTATTAATGAAAGATGTAGGATTGAACAGCGGTTTTATGATTCCGCAATACACTACGGCCGCATTGGTAACAGAAAATAAAACCTTGTGTTTCCCGGCCAGTGCCGATAGTATTCCCACTTCCCTCGGACAGGAAGATCATGTGAGCATGGGAAGCATCAGCGGAAGAAAACTCAACCAGGTAATCGATAACCTCGAATATATTTTAGCGATTGAATTACTTAGTGCCTGTCAGGCCATTGAATTCCGTAGACCATTAAAGAGTTCCGAACTATTGGAATTCGCTCATCACTATGTACGCGAATTTGTGGGGTTTGCCAGTGAAGACAGAATATTTGCGGATGATATCAACAAGGTGGCGGGCATTATCAAAGATTTTTCTTTTGTTGAAAAGGTTAATGAATTTGCGAAGAAGAAAAAGGTTGAGTTGAATGCTGGCTTTGTTGAATTCGGATAAAACCTCACCCGTCCCTCTTCCGCCAAGGCGGACAGGCTCTTGAGGAGAGGGGGAGGAGTCCGACGCCCTTTCCTCGACGTCATTGCGAGACCCGCAGTTGCAACTTGCCCTTGATGCAATTTGCGCGGGTCGTGGCAATCCCCCCAAACGGAACGAAAAGCCCAGCATTATTGATAATTAGCGACTGATTCCTAATTGGGAGATTGCCACGACCCATGCAAGTTTCTTAATATAGCGAGGGCGTGTTGTGGGTCTCGCAATGACGTCGAAGGGTTAGCGATTGCCCTTCGTAATGACGTCGAGGGAATAAGCCCGCTACTCTCACAATAACGTCGAAGGATTCTTCAAAACTTCATTCATATTTCTCCCCCGGAAATAGTATCTTTAGTATAAGCTCCTTTTAGAAAAAATATCCTCATAAAAAGTCACCCCTTCGACTTTAATCGTAGTGAATTTAATAAGGAAGCTTATGAAAAGGATCATCGTTTTAACAACGCTGTTATTTATTCTTATTTCAGTAGCTGCACAAAAAAAATTGGAGCCCGGTAAGTTGGTCTATACCCGATGGGGCGGATTCTGGCATTCGGGAACCATACTGGATGTAAAAAAGGATAAATACCTGGTGCATTCCACCGGTTATGGACCCGGCTATGATCGCTGGGTAGAAAAAAAAGATATTCTATTAGAAAAACCGAAAACAAAAACGAAACCATTAATTGCTTCCAAACCATCCATTGTCACCGATACGACTGTTATTAATAAGCCGGCCACCGAAACAACCCAAACAGTAGTTTCAAATGTTTCGGTTGACAAATCTGAAAAGATAGAACCGGTCAAATTAAATTCTGTTGAATCTGTTGTAACTGTTAAGGCACCCGTTGAAAATCCAAAACCAATTCCACCGCCAGTTTCCATCGATAAATTTGAAAAACAGGAACTCAATAAGCAGAGTGCTGCCAATGCTGTCACCACGAGCGCGACGGCAGAAAATAAAACGGATATTAATAAAACATCAACTCCAGCTTCTTCGTCGGTAAAAGTTCGCATATTTTCAAGTGAAGAGAATTCATCTGCTCATTCTTCTAAACAAACTGTACAAACAGAACCTCCGGCTACTGAAACTAAAAAATCAGCATACGATAGCAAGTCTGTATGGAGAACCAAGGAATCTACAGCTAATACAGCCAATGCTAATTCCACTACTGCTGCCAATCTATCAGCTCCAGCTCCGCAGCAAACAGTTCAGCCAGTTTCCACTGAAACAAAGACGGTTGTTTACACGACGAAACCTGCCTGGAACAATAACAATACCACTACCAAAAAGAACATGTATCATCCAACGATGATCGGCGAGAAGCTTTATCTCCGCGTATCCGTAATGGGAAATAATATCAGTGTCTCCACCATTTATCTCGGAAAAGAGGATATTATTATCCGGAATCCCAGAAATGGACTGGAACCAATTGATCTTGTATTTGAGAAAAAGTACAATCCTTCCAATACGGGTGTTTATAAAATTGAAGGAGATAAGATGAGTGTGATTTGGTCGGATGGCAAACCCGAAACCTGGAAATGTGACTACAGTGATATTTATTTATATGGCATCGATGGAAAAACCGTGACAGCACAAAAAGCAATGCCGGTTAATTATACTCTTAATAAGCGTCTGCAATTGTCGGGTTTGGGAAAAGATAAGAATTCGGTTACCGTTGATTTCAGATTTGATGGAACATTTGGAATTGTAAATACCACGTTACTTGCCAGCGCCGGTGGGGAACGTTCGGTGCCCAATAACCAGAAAGGGCGTTATTTCATTTCGGGGAATACACTGCAATTAAATTTTGATAACAGGGAATCTGTACGTATGGTAATTTGTATGCCGGTGATTAATGGCAAAAATTGGCTTGTGATAAACAACTCAGTATTCGAATTGCGTTAGAAAGCCAAGATCCAAGAACCGAAGAACCAAGAACCAAAGAAATAATACAAAGGTCCAAGGTTCAAAGAAAGAATACATAAAATTAAAAATTCCAAGGGCTCCCGATATTTTGGATATCCCTTGAAATTTGATTCTTTGTATTCTTTCTTTGGTCCTTGGTTTTCTTTTGTATTCTTTCTTTGGTTCTTGGCATCTTGGTTCTTGGTTCTTTGTCCTGACGGTTCTTATTTCGGGAACTGTACTTAAATTTGGCCTATGAAAAATACGATTGCCTCCCGATACGACCCCGTAAAGTATAAGACACCTACTGGCAACAAACTCTCTTGCAAAGGCTGGATACAGGAAGCTGCCCTTCGAATGTTGCTTAATAATCTCAATCCCGAAGTAGCGGAACGGCCCGATGATTTAATAGTATATGGTGGAAGAGGAAAAGCCGCCCGCAATTTTGAGGCGCTTGATAATATTATTAAAGCATTGAAGATTTTAGAGAACGATGAATCGTTACTCATACAATCCGGCAAACCGGTTGGAATATTAAAAACTCATAAAGACGCGCCGCGGGTACTCATCAGCAATAGCCAACTCGTTCCCAACTGGGCCAATTGGCAGCATTTCGATGAACTGGAGAAAAAAGGATTGATGATGTACGGCCAAATGACGGCCGGTTCCTGGATCTATATCGGATCACAGGGAATAGTACAAGGTACTTATGAAACCTATGCAGCTATTGCCGACAAACATTTTGGTGGTTCGTTGAAAGGAACTTTAAATGTTACCGCGGGCCTTGGTGGAATGGGTGGTGCACAACCATTGGCAATTACAATGAATGATGGGGTTGCATTAGTTGCCGAAGTAGAAGAGTGGCGCATCGACAAGCGCATCGAAACAAAATACCTCGATGAAAAGTATACCGATATTGACGAAGCCATCGATCGCAGCTCGCAGCTCAAAGCTCAGGGCTTAGCAAAAAGTATCGGTGTAAAATGCAACGCTGTTCATTTACTAGAACGTTTATTGGAACGCAACATCATACCAGATACTCTTACTGATCAGACATCCGCTCACGATCCCCTCATCGGTTATTGGCCGCACGAGTTATCATACGAACAAGCGAAAATCCTTCGCGAAGCCGATCCTGAAACCTATATCGCCAATGCATATAATTCGATGCACAAACATGTGCAACTGATGATCCAACTCATGGATAAAGGCGCTATTACTTTTGATTACGGCAATAATATAAGAGCAAGAGCTCAAGAACATGAAACGCGTTTTGGCTCGCAGCTTGCAGCTCAAAGCTCGCAGCTTGGTCGTTCCTTCGATTTCCCAGGCTTCGTTCCCGCCTACATCCGCCCATTATTCTGCGAAGGAAAAGGTCCATTCCGTTGGGCAGCATTAAGCGGCGACCCTGCCGACATCGCCGTCACCGACGACGTTATTATGAACATGTTTCCCAATAACCATGGTATGATCCGTTGGATGAAAATGGCAAAGGAGCGCATCGCTTTCCAGGGATTACCCGCACGCATCTGCTGGCTCGGACAAGGTGAGCGTGAAAAAGCAGGACTTGCATTCAATGAACTCGTTCGTACCGGCAAGGTCAAAGCGCCAATCGTTATCGGTCGCGACCATCTCGATACCGGCTCCGTAGCCTCACCCAACCGCGAAACCGAATCCATGCTCGACGGCTCCGATGCCGTTGCCGACTGGCCAATACTTAATGCACTTGTCAATACAGCTGGTGGTGCCAGTTGGGTAAGTCTGCACCATGGTGGTGGAGTAGGGATGGGGTATAGTATTCATGCGGGGATGGTGATTGTTGCGGATGGAACTTCGGATGCCGAGGAGCGTTTGAGAAGAGTGTTGAGGAATGATCCGGCGATGGGGGTTATCAGGCATGCTGACGCTGGCTATGAAATTGCTCAACAAACAGCAAAAGAGCATAATTTAGATATTGCTGATAAATTAAAAGGACGATAAAACTGCGGTAGTATAAAGAATGATCCGGGGAAGGGAATTTTCGGGCGTGCGAATGCAAGTTATGTGAAAGCAAAGCAAGTATCGAGCGTAAATAATTTGGATATCCTTGATAATATTAAATAGAAGATTAGTTTAATTTTCGCAACATTGGCAAAGCCTGAAATTTTCATATCATATGCCTGGGGTGGTGAAAGCGAGCATATCGTTAATGAGATCTGTGTTAAATTGGGATCGGAAAAATATACAATTATCCGTGATAAAATTGACCTGGGGTATAAAGGAAATATCCAGGAATTCATGCAGCGGATTGGGACGGGGAATTATATAATTGTAATAATTAGTGACAAATATCTCAAGTCTGATAATTGCATGTACGAAATGTTGCAAATTTATCAGAACAAGGACGTGTATGAGCGGATTTTTCCAGTGCTGTTACAAGATGCGAGGATTTATGATGAGACAAGCCGGATAGAATATCTTGTATATTGGGATGAAAAAAATGCAGAATTAAAAAAGCATGCTGAAGCACTTAAAAATCCTGTAGGTAAAGAAGGTGTTTATAAAACAATTAATTTGTACGCTTCCATATTGCAGGTTATCGACGAAATAACCATGCTGTTGCGTAAGATGAACGTACTTACGCCTGTTATGCACCGGTCCTCCAATTTTGCAGAATTATCCAGGGCAATCGAGGATCAATACAGTGTTGACTTCGGAGTAAAGACCATTAATTCTGAACTAGTTCCTATTGATTTCATCGGGCTTAATATTAAGAATTACATTATTACGGAATATATTAATTCTGGTGGGTTTGGTTCCGTATATAAGGCTAAACACGCGAGTTTGGGAAGAATCGTTGCATTGAAAATATCGCATCAAATTACACGGGGTTATCGAAACATAAAAGATGTAATTGCAGTTGGTATAAATGGGCTTAAGCATCTCAATCATTCTAATATCGTAAAAATTGAGGACCTCTTTGAAGAATCGATAGGTGGCGACCGGCGCCTGGTTATCGTTATGGAATATATTCAGGGTGGCACATTGAAGGATTTGAAAAAGGAGGGCCTAAGCGAAATAGAAGTAAAGATGCGAATTGAGTTGTTTATAAAAGTTTGCAATGCAATCTCATATGCTCATTTAAAAAAATATAAAAATTCAGTTGGTCAAACCGTAACCGGTTTGATGCATGGAGATATTAAACCAACCAATGTACTACTTACAACTACTGGGGAACCAAAAGTGATGGACTTTATGTTTGTTGATTTGCACGAACTTCTTAAAATTGAGACAAAAGTACCCGACTATTTAGTCCTTCAAGATTATGGTACCATGGCAATTGGAACTAAAGGTTATATGGCTCCTGAACAAATGATTCAAGGAGAAGTTGACGAGCAGACTGACATATTTGCTTTAGGGATATTACTTTATGAATTGTTTTCTTCCACTCAATTTAATGATGATAAATTTTCAGGACCAGAGGAAATTAAATCCAAGCTATCTGCAGTAAATAGTCACGTTCCTGCAATATTGTCCGACATTATTTTCAAAGCTACTCACATAGATCGTGATAAGAGATATTCGTCGGTTCAGGAATTGATAGATGCTATAAATGGAAGCCAATGATTAATGACTTCTGCTTTAATATAGTGCCTTATCATCGGGCGATAAGTATCTTTCTTTTTAGTGTCTGGGAGCCAATGTGGAATACTACGATATAAGGTCCATTGAGGTTCTTAGTGAGATTAATTTCCATGCTGAAATCGTATTGGTTTATCACACCATAATCAATCCCCGCGATATTTCTTCCATTGATATCTGATATCAGTATTCTTACCTGATCGTTAATTCCGGTTTCAATAATAAACCTAAACAGTCCTTTTGACGGGTTAGGGAATATCTTAATAAACGGATCTAGTTCATTATTGCCGGGTGTTGTGATCATTAACTTTAATAACACACTATCCGTACTGAATTGATTGTCGAAACAAATTTCGCTGGTACGCATGCGCACATAAATCCAATTATCGCCATACTGAAGTAAGCGGGGTGTAATTTCGAAAACGCTATCCCTGGATTCAGCACCTAACAAATTGATGAAATTTTTATCTTTTGCAAATTGATAGGTTGGCGAAGCTCCGCCCCCGGATCTATTGGAAGTCCGCAGAATAATTCTATCAGTAGGCGAATTGATCGATCCGGAAGAACTCTGCAGTTTTACGATTGGATCTGCCATTGACAGTACCGTTAGCCGCAGCGTATCGCTTGATATCGGACAAGCACCATTCATCCGGGTTGCGATAATTGAATGTACACCGGGTCCTGCAGTTAGCGGATAAAATTGATTGGTTGTAACTCCCGGACCCCACCATAAAACATTGGTATTGGCATTTAATGTTACAGGAGATGATAGAATACAAATTCCGGAGTCGCTATTGAGAATATTTACCTGTCTATAATCATCTGTCCAAAAATAATTGAGAATACTGTCTGCCCCTTTTTCAGGCGAAGAGTAGATAACTCTTATTTGGTGATAGAAATCTGCACTCAGGTTGGAAATATCTATTCTAATACTGCTATCTGTCCAATTAAATACAATAGGGTGAATCGTATCAAGCAGTATTAAAATGTTGTCGGTAAGCGGAGGATTCATGAGTTTAAGAGTAACCGTTGACATTGAATTCTTGCAATACCTGTTTTCCAAACCTGTAAGGGTTGGTTGAGCAACAGAAATTACCCGAAGAAAATCGAGGGTAGTCTGTATGACTTGATTGGCATCAAACTGAATTCTGGCATTCGCTATAAACATTTTGCCGGTCGAAATAGCACTGATACTGGGTTTTATTCTAAACATGAGATAGCCACGACTTGCTTCCGGATCAATGTTGCTACCCGGCAACAGGATATTTTCAAATTTCCAATCTGCTATATTATTCTTTATCAGTAAGCGATATGGATGACTGCTTCCCAGCATTTCAATACTATTCTGGTCAAGTTCACTGGACAGTTCACTATTCACATTCACAGTAATAACAGTATTATTTCCCGGATTCTGAAAACGAATAATATAATACATGTAGCCACCACGCTGCAGATAAGCCTTGCCAATTATTCCACCATGCTGATTAGATATTGTATTGCTAACGTCAATTCCCTTTACAATGGTTCGCGTATTGATACTATTATCTAATGCTGTTTCATCGCCCTCCATTGGATACACGCTTGTTCTAAATAGAAGTGTATCTGTAGTAGTTATTAATGGCGACGCTGCTACTCGCAGATCTACACGAATATTTTCGCTGGCTAATGGAGCCAGGGTGCCGGTATTCCAGAGTATGGTATCTCCTTTAATTTCAAATTCCGGTCTGGTTGCTCCTACAAATATAGTCCGACTATCTTTAATGAATACTAGTTGAGTATTGCTTAAACTGTCTGTTCCGGTATTCATATAGTTTAGCAGGTAGTTGATCTCCGAGCCAGGCAGAGGGGTTGATAATGCATACGCATAAACCTGTAAATCTTTTTTACCGGGAATAGGAGCCACCGCAACGTTGAACGAATCAGTGGTGGTGCCGCCTGTAAAGTTGGAAATTTTAATGAGAGGAGTTAATTGGTAATGAGGATTGTTGAACAAAACGGAAGTAGAATACACTTCATCTCTTTCTACAATATTATTGAACAGACCGTTAACTGTATTCGAAATCACTGAATCATGCTGGTCGCTGCTTTTTACTAATTGATTGTTGAGCTGAATTTCTCCCGGATCCCTGTTGTTATTACTATTCAAATCGAGATATACGGTTCCTTTGATCGTATTCTTAATAATTTTAAATCTTACAATCCAGATATCAACCCCGCCGTGGTTACCGGATACATGTCCATTATTTGAGCTTGAGTTACCCCCCACTATAAAATTATTTTCATCGATTGATATAACCGATGTAAACTCATCGGAATTACTACCGCCCCAATAAGAAGGTGGCAATTTCCCAATATTGATCAACCCATCCAAAGAACCCAATTGCTGTTGGGCTGGCCGGTTGTCGGCATCAGACGAACCTACATAAATATTATCGGTAACATTATATTGGTCAACATCGTATGTTCTATAAGAGCCGTGACGGATTACATAAGGGAGATAGCCCGTTGGGCAAGTCGGCCTGAGGTCTACCGCGTTTCCCGGTAAGCCCATATACGCGAAGGGTGTTCGGGGCGGGAAAGTAAACAGATAATCATCCCACTCAATACAGGTATTAACATTATTCACAATCAAAAATCCACCGCCTTCTCTTGGTCTTATTGAACGTGGATTCAACCAGGAGGATTCGTCAAACTGATTGTAAACAGAAGAGGGCGTTAATAGGGTATTGTCCAGCAAGTCGCCTGTAGTACTATCCAGCCTGCTAACATAGGTACTATATATTAGTCGGAAGTTACCCCGAATGAGCGGTCGCTCTAAAAGAAAGGAATAAAAAAAAAGATAATTGTTCTCGCTGCGAATTACTGCAAGGGACCGATCATCAAACGTGAATGCATTTTGATAATTTCCAGAAAACAATTTATGCCACCCAATTATACCTGATTGATTTGTTCGTATTAACCAGGCATCGTTTCCGTTTTGAGGAACTGCATTGACATCTCCATCGGAAGAATTCGTGCTTCCGTATATAAAGAACCCTCCCGATTCAATCTCTGTAATTCCATTAAATTTTTCGACACTTGATCCCCCATAACAACGCTGCCAGTTGATATTTCCATTTATTGATAACTCAACGACCCAAATATCTACTACTCCATGAAATCCATTCACATCTCCATTATTCGATCGGGTAGTTCCCCCGAATAGATAGTTGCTGGCTTTTGTAACCAATGCAACTGTTATTTCTTCATCTGCGCTACCACCCAGGCATTTGTTCCATTGTACAACCCCGGTTGAGGAGAGTTTCGTCACAAATCCATCTATTGAGCCGTGGTTTCCAGTTGCATCACCGTTATTGGAACTGGTGGTGCCTGTTACCAGGAATCCGCTATCCGGTGTCTGTATAATTGAGTTCGCCACTTCGTTCCCGTTTCCGCCCAAACAGCGTTGCCATTCAATGGTCCCACTACTGTTAATTTTGACGATCCAAATATCATATCCGCCATGATATCCATTTACGTCCCCGTTGTTTGAAAGCGTGGTACCCAATAATATAAAGCCACTATCGGATGTTACAATCATGGATTTTAATGTCTCTTCCGAAGATCCGCCAAAACTTTTTTGCCAAACTATTGAAGGAGGAAAACTCTGTGCAACAATCACATGGATATTTAAAACCAATAATACAAAGAGGCATACGATGGTAGAAGTTCTTTTCATTCCTGTGCTTAATGATGCTATTAACAATACTAGCGAAATTTGATTTCCAGAATAATGACATGCATCATAAGTGCAATTGAGTCTGGTTCATTTTTAAAACAGATGAATAAGAAAATTCTGATAGTAGAAGTTCCCGCCTATTCAGTAATTGGCCCTCGCTGGCGTAAGATTATACTTCTCTTAAGGTCTATTCGGTTGCAGCGCAATCTGTCCCAACAAAATCGGGATTGTCTTTTCCGCTTACTAATAAAACTCTCTTCAAACAAACTGATAGGTTTCCCAAGCCTTGCAGTGCTAAATAAAATTTATTAGTCTGTCAGATCGGAACCTTTGCTGCAATCTCCCTATAGTAGGGGTGTTGCTATTTGTCTTCATATATGATTTCTGATTTCTCTAGCCCCCTGGCTGCGAAAAATGGGAATCGGGATATGAAATTTTCAAGCGGAAAATCAAATCGGGTAGGTAATCGGTATGAGTTGTAGGAGGTCGCAGGGAATGGGTTGTTGACACTATAGTTGCACTGTAAAAATTGCCATATAGGATGCAACGTAAGCAAGTTTCGATTGTTATCGTATTGTTCAATTATATTCGGGTCATCGAGGTTACCATCGGCATTATACACAAAGTTGATAATTATAGGCTCATATGCGGGGTCAACGCTATTAAAAATTCTTTTTACAATCCTGCCCTGGTTATCGTATTCATAGTAATCAATCCTTTTAGAAGTGTAATTGGAGGGTTCAGGATCCTGGTTTTGACTACCGAAATTATAAACAGTATCCGAAACTATCTGCCCCTTTTTATCGAGTCCAAACCTTCGCCATTGTTCATAGGAGCCGTTAATATAAAACGATTTAATCTCCCGGAGCTGCTGCTTCTTATTATAAGTAAAATAATAGTTGGGCCTGCCGGTAGCTACAAATCCAAAAATTACACTGTCGGGATTACCCCATTTGTTATAATAAAAATTACCGGTATGAGGTGCTACCCATTCGTCAAAGAAAATAGATTTTATACGGTAATGTGGGGGAGTATGATCGGGCCAATAATCAACAATTTTATGGCAGGAACCTACCAGTAATGTACTCAGCAGAAGAACTAAATGTAAAAGTACATAGTTCTTTTTCATAAAACTAAGTTTAATGGTTATAGATAGCAAAGAGTAATAACTCTCGCAGTTTTTAAACCTGACTGTTCAAATATATATACTTATCAAAAGGCAATACAATGATTGTCGTCAGTAGATCGGATGTTATTTGTTATGCTGTCAGGGGTTTTATAATTGGTATTTGGTGGATAGTTCCAGAAAAGGTTCCGAACCCTTCCATAGCACTATTTATTTTATTAAGCTTGTTTCCAAATTAACTAATGGTTACGACTATATGATTTTAATTTCTTTATGCATAAGGTTCCGAACCCTTTAATCACTGAAACAAAATTTATTAGCATGCAACGGGTTCGGAACCTTTTCCAAAAGCCTGATCACCAATTGCAGAGCTAATTACTGCCTTGTAACCTTGCAGTTTTGGGTCTTGCATTGTATTTTGGACAATCCTTTATCTAAACCCTACTCAATGGAAAACCAATCTTCGGCTGCGCGAATCCTCGAAATCAAAGAGTCTTTCCTCACAGGTTCCTTATCAACCGAAGAACTTATTCAACAATTGCATGATGCGGGCATGGATGGCAATGCTATCAAGCAATGGCTTACTGACCTTAACCGTGAACGAGAGATAATGGAATCTTAATTAAGCTGGAAGGAGCTAAAGATAACGACACTACCCAAGATCTTGTAACCCACGGATGGTCGTTTAACCAGCCGGCTTAAGGAAGTTGCTGTTAAGGTTGCCAACCCTTAACCATTCTATAATAAATATCTCACGCTTTTTATGGGTTGGCTACCTTCCCAGCAACCCTTGCTCACCGATAAAAATTTATAAGCACGTGTCAGGGTTCAGAACCTTTTGTTACATTCACCAATGCCCATTGCCTCACGGTTCAATACTTCTAACTCATTCCCATACCGGTTCCGTGTGTTGATGTTATTATGCGCGCTTGCTACGCTCACTTACCTCGATCGTATCTGCATTTCAATTGTGGGTGTTCGAATCAAAGAAGATCTGCATCTTAACAATGAACAGTTTGGATGGGTGCTTGCTTCATTTGCATTGGCCTATGCGGTTTTTGAAATTCCTTCTGGTATGTTGGGGGATCGTATCGGGCCTAGAAAAATATTTATTCGTATTGTTTTATTGTGGTCACTTTTTACTGTGCTTACCGGAATGGTGAATGGTCTCATTGCATTGATTTTTGTTCGCTTCCTTTTTGGTATCGGCGAATCGGGTACTTACCCGAATGCCATCCTGGTGGTGTCGAGATGGTTCCCGGTCAATGAAACCAGCAGGGTATTATCGGTGGTGGGACTTGGTTCCCAGATCGGGGCCGCTATTGCACCGGTTATCATCGTTCCTATTGCAGCGGCTTATGGTTGGAGGGTTCCTTTTTTTGTGTTGGGTGTTATTGGTGTTTTTTGGGTGATGGTTTGCTATTGGTGGTTCCGTGATTTTCCTTCGCAGATGAAATCAATATCTGTCAAGGAGAAGAAATTGATCGAGACTTCGTGCCGACATGAAGACAAACAACACCAGGTACCCTGGAAACTCATCTTTCGCAATAAAACGCTATGGCCATTGATGATGATGTATTTCTGTTGTCAGTGGGCCCAATATTTTTTTGTAGCCTGGATGCCCGTCTATCTGCAGGAGGGAAGAGGATTTTCGGAGAACTCAATGAAAAATATCACACTCCTGCTTTTTGTGGTAGGGATCAGTGGCTTTTTGGTTGGCGGCGCTTTTGGCGATTGGTTCCTTAAACTTTTTGGATTGAAAAAAGGCCGAAGACTTATTGGCATGTTGGGATTGGGATCCTGCGCCTTTTTTTTCCTGGTAGCAGCTATTTCTACTAACAATACACTAACGGTTATTTGCCTGATTGCGGCTAATTTTTCCTTTGCATTTTCCGTGATGACCTCTTACGCGGTATGCGCAGATATTGGCAGAAACAATGTGGGCACGGTAACCGGCGCAATGAATTTTTTTGGACAGATGGGGGCTTTCTTTCTCGCATTGATATTTGGAAAGATCGTGCAAATGACTAATAATTTTGAATATCCGCTTTATGTGTTAGCTATTGTACTTGCTACTGGTTGCCTCTTATGGTTGGCGATTAATCCGGAAAAAACGCTTCCGGTGATTGAAAAGGTTCCAAACTCTGATCCACAACACGCAGCGTCATTGCGAGGCCCACAGTAAGGTCATGTACTAGTATGAATTCACGTGGGCCGTGGCAATCCCCAGCTATTGCTCAGGCACGTTAAAAATTCATTGACCTGAATTCGTTAATGTCGATCGTTTCGTTTCCAGATTGGGAGATTGCCACGCACCGCGCAAGATTCATTTATTGCTAGACCCTAATGCGGGGCTCGCAATGACGTCGAATATTGAGCGAAGCGTCTTTTTTGATTATCTTCATAAATACACAAACAGAGATTCAATTCACTTCGTCTAATACCAATAACAATTAACCATGAAATTCTTCTTTGTTTTCCTACTCATAATGTCGCAAATGATTGTTCTTGCCCAAGCACCTGCCGAAACCTATCCCATCGATTCTGCCAGTGTAAAGCGTGAAGGTGTACTTAAGGGCGAAATCTTGAAATTTAGTTTTAATCAATCAAAAATATTTCCGGGTACATTCCGTGATTACTGGATCTATGTACCCGCACAATACAAACCCGATAAGCCGGCATGCGTATATGTAAATCAGGATGGTATTCAATGGAACGCACCAACGGTTTTTGATAATCTTATTTATAGCAATGAAATGCCTGTTACAATCGGTGTATTTGTAAATCCGGGAAGAGTATTGGCGGATAGCGGTGACAATGCGCTTCATCGTTTCAATCGCAGTTTTGAATACGATGGATTGGGTGATGCTTATGCCCGTTTTATTCTTACAGAAATTTTACCCGAAGTAGAAAAACAAAAAACATCGGATGGTAGGGCTATCCGATTATCAAAAAGTGGTAACGACCGTGCTATTGGCGGATCAAGCAGTGGAGCCATTTGCGCATTCACAGCTGCATGGGAACACCCCGAAGAATTCTCAAGAGTATTCAGCGCGATCGGTACATATGTGGGTTTGCGAGGTGGGGATCATTACCCGATAATGGTTCGCAAGTTTGAGCCCAAACCAATCCGGGTTTTTTTACAAGATGGCTCAAATGATTTGAATATATACGCCGGCGATTGGTTTGTAGCCAATCAGGCGATGCAAAGCGCGTTGAAATTTTCGGGATATGAAATGGAGCATGTTTGGGGAACGGGTGCCCATAATGGATCTCATGGTACCGCCATATTTCCACAAGCCATGCGATGGTTATGGAAAGACTGGCCAAACAAAGTTGGAAAGGGAAATTCAAGGAATGCGTTTTTAAATGACTTACTTATTCCGGGCGAGGATTGGGAACTGGTAGGGCAGGGCTATCAATTCACGGAAGGAACAGCAGCTAATGATAAAGGGGAAGTATTTTACCAGGATATTCCTGCTTCTACGACATATAAAGTCGGGTTAGATGGAAAACTGATCGCACTGAATATCGACGCGAAAAAAGCAAATGGTACTTGTTTTGGCGCGGATGGTAAACGTTATACCGTTAGTATGAGTAGTAAGCAACTATTAAGTTATGATAAGAGCGAAAAGGAATCAGTAATAATTGATGGTATTGCGGGGAATGACCTGGTGATAGCTAAAAATGGAAATATCTATATAACGGCACCAGAAACAGCTGACAAACCCGGTAAACTTTATTTAATCAGACCTAATGGTGAAAAATTAATAGTGGATGAAGGAATAAAATACCCGAATGGTATCACGTTGTCTCCCGACCAAACGCAGGTATATGTTACGGAATCAGCTTCCCATTGGGTATGGGCTTATAAGGTAAAAAAAGATGGTGAGCTTACATATAAGCAACGTTACGGTTGGTTGCATGTACCCGACAACAAAGAAAATGCCTGGTCAGATGGGCTTAAATGTGATACAGCCGGGCGAATATTTGTTACTTCTAATTTAGGCATCCAGGTGCTTGATCAATTGGGTCGGGTAAACGCGATATTGCCAACTCCACCAGCAAACGGACAAACATCCAATCTTTGTTTCGGTGGACCCGGGTTTAATATTCTTTATGTGTCGTCCGGAGACAAAGTGTATCGGCGTAAATTAAAAACAAAAGGAGCCAATACTTTTAGTGAGCCGCATAAGCCAGTAAATCCACGAATGTAAAAGTTCCGAACCCTCACATTCAAAACTTTCGACGCCATTCCATCAACGTCATTGCGAGACACTTCCTGTTCGTCATTGCGAGACCCGCATTAGTGACTTACACCTTATGCATGATTGCGCGGGTCGTGGCAATCTCCCTATAAGGATACGATTGTTGTGCATTACTTTAGATGAGCTTTTCGATCCGTATCGGGAGATTGCCACGTCCGCCATTAAGATTCATTTATATGAAATCACATGAGGGGGCGGACTCGCAATGACGTAGAGGGATGAGCGATTGCTTTTCGCAATGACATCGAGTAGTGTGAGTCAGAGTTCGGAACCTTACCTCCAAGCTTATGAATGGTCGTCTTTTCGGAAAATTTCTTCCTGTTTTTGCACAGCCTTAATATCTCTTGTATTTTTCTGCACCGCGATGGCGGAAAACATGCTGAGTACAAACGACATTGCATAAAAACCTTTTTCACTTTTTGTGAGATCCGCGTTCCATAATCCTACGGTCAATAATACTATGGATAGAAGGGTGGTGAACCAGGCTAGTCCATAATAGATATTCGTAACAGGAAGGCCCTCCATTTGGTCGCGCACTACTTTTTGTACGGAAATAGCAGAGAACAATCCAAACATCAGTACGGTAAAATAATAGCCTTTCTCATTGAGTTCCATTTCAGCGTTCCATAATCCAATTAAGAAAGCGCTTATACCAACAATTAATGCTGTCCAGGAAGCTCCAATAAAAGCGTTAGAAGGTTGTAAGGGGTGTTTTTGTTCCATATGTTTTAATTAATGAAACAAAACTATTCCCACTATACGATGTCATTTTTGACATTGGTCAAAAAGCAAAATCGTAAATGTTAAAGCCGGCTCCGTATCCGGCTCAATGTTTCCTGGCTAATACCCAGGTAAGAAGCCACAATTCCCAAGGGTACCCGCTCAAGTATATGTGGCGTTTGATTCAGTAGGTTTTCATACCGTTCTGTAGCTGTTTTAAATTGGGCATTCACAAAACGTTCCTCCAACCGGATATAATATTTTTCATAGGCTATCCTCACCAGTCTTTCTATTTCATGAAACTGATTATATAAGCCGGTCAATGTTTCTTTTGAAATCGACCATAAAATACTCCCTTCCAGCAATTGAATATTTTCAACGGCAGGTTCCTGTGTAATAAAACTATGAAAGGAGGTAACAAAATCATCTTCAAACCCAAACCAATGCGTGATTTCTTTTCCATCGAGAGTATAATAGCCCCTCAATGCACCCTGCTCCAGGAAATATAAATGTCTGGATATTTTTCCCTCGGTCAGCAGGTATTCATTTTTAGAAAGCACCACCTGCTCAAAACAATCATGGAGCGCGATCTGTGCTTCTTCACTGAGCGGATAATAATTTTTTATATGATTCAGGAGTTGCTCCACTTAAAAAATCAAATTGGTAATGCATAAAATTAGGAAAGAAAACAACAGTTCTATATTGGCTGTTTCCGTTTTCACAGATCTATTTTCTGACCTTTTATTGCAAGTCTCAAATTATTATAGCATGAGACGTTCCTACGGAACGTAAAATCTATTATGCCTGCGGTGCTACCTACGAGATGTCCCTACGGGACATGAACACAAAAATAAGGTTGCTCTCAGCGATTTATGTCCCGTAGGGACATCTCATGGGTAGAAAAAACAAAAACAAGCAGTACGTTCCGTAGGAACGTCTCATGCAAATAGTGTCTTAGGGGGTTAAATTTAATATCGATTCCCCCCGACAACAATGATTAATATTTTTGAAATTTCTGTGGGGAGAATACTGTTGTACGAAATCAAGCCTATCAGAAAAAACAGGATGAATGAGATGCTGAAATAAAAAACAACTTCACTATTAAGGAAGTTGTTTTTTTATTTTGGCAATGGCCATTTTGATCAGAAAATTCTTTCTACTTCTTCACCCGTTGGTAAACTTCTATATTCTTGCTACCATCAGGGTTTACTGTAGTTTGTGTATAACCATCTGCGCCGTTCAATTCAATATCAATATTAAATTCATGTCCTCTTACTTCAGAAAATGTGGAGGCCTTCATGAATTCTTTCAATTTTGTACCGTTCAGTTCAAATTTTCCAAAACCGATTCCGGTATGCAATTTTTTAAGAGAATCCGCATACGAAACGCCCCAGGCTACCTGACCCGCATAGTAGGTTTTATACTGCACAGGTTTATTGGTAACGGTATCTTTACCTTTTATATAGGTAACACGTACCATTTTCCAAACGCCATCCAGCGCAGTGCTGATCGTGTCTCCGGCAGATTCATATTCTTCAGTGAGTTTTACAGGCGGAGTTCCAATTGCCGGGATTATTTGTTTGTATCCTTTTGGGGTTTTTTCAATCAATAATGTATACGTTCTTAGTGTATCATCGCTCAAAGAATCACCAGCGCTGAATAATACATTCTCAGAAATGCTATCCGCGCTTATGCTATACGTTCCGACTCCAAAAGAACTGACAGAGTCGGATGGATTTACATTCGCATACATCATATGATCGCCGGTAAATATCTTCAATTGCTGAAGGGTAGTGTAGGTGGTGTCTACGGAATCACCTTTAATAGACTGGGATAACATACTATATGCTCCCGAAATAGAAAGCGCTTCTTTTTTTTCAGCGCTGTTGCAAGCAATGATTGCCAATAAAAATACTGCGATTAAAAGTCTCATGTTGGTTGGTTTAGGTTATATAAAAAGTGGAATGAAAATGCAGGGACGTTAAAAAGGGGTTCGGAGAGTTGTTTTGGGTGGGATGGGGTACAATGTAGAGTAATTATATTACAAATAAATTAAAGACAAGCTTTATTCCCCGGATACGTGTTTTTTTGATATTTATCAGCAATATATAGGTGATTCTAAATATGAACGGTAGTTATTCTCTCATTGTACCAATATGATAATGCTCCTTTTCTATCGCTTTATTTTAAATTTACCTTATGAAATATTTTGTGGACCAGCAATCAGTGGTCAGAAAAATTTGGGGAAAAGGAGATACGGTATTGTTTGTTTTCGCCGGCGCTTCTGCCGAATTCGCTTTGAACAAAGCGGTTGATTGGCTCTATTTCACGGGTCGGCTACCTGCGGACCCATTAGGAAGATTATTTTCGACCGTAATGTATGCGCGCCATATTGTTTTTTCGGATGAGGAATCCGCGCATAAAATCATTGATAAGATTGCTTCTATCCATACAGCCGTAGAAAACAGCAGGGGAAGCCTTATTCCCGATTGGGCCTACCGGGATGTACTTTTTATGCTGATACATTATTCCAAAGCATCTTTTGAATTATTGGAAAGAAAAATGACGGTAGCGGAAAAAGAAGAATTGTTCGATGTCTTTAATAGAGTAGGGTTGCGAATGGGATTGAAAGGCTTGCCAAAAAATTATACTGAATGGGTAATAATGCGGGATGATCATCTTCATAAAGATCTCGAGTTAAGTGATCTTACCATTGATCTTTTCAAACAATACCGGAAACACCTCGGTTGGATGAGGTATAAGCTATTAATAGAATCCCAGAAATTGGTAGTGCCATCCTATGCAAAGCATTTATTGAAAATGAATACTGTTTCATTGCTAAATCCCCTTCTTTTTCTTTATAAACAAAGCCGAATACTAAAACTAGATTGGTTCTTGAAATCGCTTGTGCTACCCCACGCATATAAAAAACAGATCAAAGAATTGGATATTCCGTCTTAGTAAAAGATTGTAGTTGCGATATCTTGCTTATAAACATGATGAATTAGTGATTATTCGAGCTGATTTGTACTCTTCCTCCTGCTTCATTTTTATGCTGAACTATTTCTTTTGATAAACCATTTAGGATAAACAAATGGTGCAGATTACTGATTTAGTGGAGATGATTCTTTTGATATTTAATAAACCTTATTTTTGATTTGACATAAGTCAAACACTCTTTTTATTTCAGAATATAGTTCCCAAAACACTTTCTTTTATAAGAGTTATCATATACTTTCACCCTTTGGATGGCGTTATAATTTCGCTTGGCATTGTGTACGCCCCCTAAATCTAAACTCATGAAAATCAATAGACTCTGGAAGGGATTTCTCCTTTCAATCGCCTTATTTATAGTTGTTATTAACTTAAGGGGTCAAAGTATCGTAGCGGTACAGAATGAGGCTGGTTTTGTTATGTGCACCAAAACTGGTGAGATCTATTTTGTAAATGCCAGCACTGGTACTACTAAATTAATCACAACAGCGCCTTCCCCCATTGCCATCAACTCATTGGCCACCGATACCGTTAGAGGAATCGTTTATTATTGCTACAACAATTATATTTCTACCAATAAGTCGATTTACGGTTATAATTATCGAACCAATTCTCATTTTACTTTAATTAATGATTTCAGTACGGCACCCGGTAGTCCACAAGTAGGATTGGGCGGAGTAGGAACAGCCGGAGCTTCATTTTATAATGGCTACTTATATTTTGGAGTTGAACTGGCGCGCAGTTTGTCACCCGGTGTACCGAATATCGGGGCACATGTTCCCTATACCAATCGCATATACCAGGTTACTCTTGATGCGGCTGGTACTTCTATTACAGCGACCAGCCTCGTAAAAGATTACTATAATGATAACGGATACATTTATTATAGCAACACCCCCTTTGGAAGCCCGGTTGCTGCTTTTTTCCGGTATGATAATAACTGGGGCGATTTTGTGATTATTAACGATACGCTTTTCGATAGAGCTGTAAAAGGATACAGTTCCGGATCTTTTTGGTTCGAACAAACAACCGTTGCCTATGATATTAATAATCCGGCCGCTCAATTGTATAATACATTAACCATACCAGCCACTACCGTTCTCAATGATGGGTTTTCTTATGTGCAAACGGCTTCCGATGGTATGAATAATTTAATATTAGTCGGTAATGAAGGAAATACCAACCAGCTGTTCGTAATAGCAGATAAAACCACTGGTAATTATAATATCGCCAATGCGAAACCATTACTATTGAATGGAGCTCCTTTCGCGCAAGCTGTTACTGATTGTGGAAATGTAATACGGGGAGAAGGAACCATCGGTAATATGGTTTGGCATGATGCGAATGAAAATGGTATCAAAGATCTTTCAGAGCCCGGCATTCCGTATGTGCCAGTCGAATTATGGGAAGATGTGAATAGTAATGGGATAGTGGATGAAGCAAGCGATAAGTTATTAGGTACCGCTATTACTGCTTCAGATGGTAGTTATGGATTTATAAATATGTTGCAAGGAGATTATCTTGTCCGTTGTGTGTTGACCGCGAGTGTTAATTATCCTGCATTAGGATTCAGTGCTTCTTATCCAACCAATCCATTGATCAGTGCAAGACTGGTAGATGCCGGCGATGAAACGGTTGCGGGTGCAAATATAACCAACCTGATCAGCAGAAGTTTTACCAACCTGGTCTTTGGGGATCAAACACACGACTTTGGATTCGCAGATGTATTTCTACTTCCGCATGACCAATTGAATTTAGCCGCAAGCTGCACGAAAAATACTGTAAAATTAAATTGGGAATTGACGCTAACAGGGAATGAAGCAAGCTATGAAATTGAAAGAAGCAGTGATGGGAAATTGTTTAACACAATTTATAGAGGTGTAATTGCTCTCAATAACCTAAGATTAGTGGGTACAAACTGGGATGATAATCTACCCCCCGGATCACTTCATCTTTTTTATCGTATAAAACTTACCGATAAGAACGGAAAAATAAAACGAAGCATTGCCGTCAAAGTAAAAACAGGATCGAATCCCCTTGAACAGGTTTCGGTATATCCTAATCCCGCGAAAAATAAAACAACATTTTTAATACCCAAGAGCTTAATCAACCAACCCGTCAGCATAACTCTTACCAATGTTTCGGGACAACTATTCCGGAAATTTGAAATTGCAAAGGCTACTGATATTGAAGTAATCAATATAACCGGCATCATGCCCGGAACCTATTTTTGGAAATTGAATTCGGTCAACCAACAAAAAGCAACTTTCAGTGGTAAACTAAAAATTGAATGAGCATGGGGGTTGGAAGCTATTTAATCACAGTTATAAAAAAATTCGCGGCACCCAGGTTAATAGTTGCTGCTGAGGCATTGTAAAATTTTGCTTCTATGGTATTAGCGGCACTTACTCGTGCATATGCTATAATCAGACCATCAGTTAGCGCAATATCAGGAGAGATCAAAACGGATGAACCGATTACCGCGCCCGTTAAAGTGAAGGTTTGAGTACTGGATGCCCCGGCAGCGATGGAAGGAAGGTTTTTGGCTACTGTGTCTTTAATGATATTTGTGAGTATGGACCCCGTGGATCCCAATAGGAAATTACCTTTCACATGAAGTTTTGCGTCGGGGCTATAAGTGCCAATACCCACATTTCCCCAGGAAGGTTGAAGAACAAGATAATTGTTTGCATCTGAATTCGACCAAATGATAAGGGATGTATCTGTAGGAATAAGAGCGCCTCCGAAACCAGTATCTGTGATGTACAAATTTATCCCAGCTCCACCCACGTTGAGGGTGCGCCCAAAAGTAGGGCCGTTAAATCCGATACCTACTCTTCCATCATTTCTTACCCGAAATATGGTATCATTCGACGAATTTTTTAACATCAATGCATTTGTAGTGCTATTGCTTCCTTCCCCAACAATTTCCAGTCGGGCATTAGGACTAGTTGTTCCGATACCCACCCGCTGGGCATAACTAAGTATGGAGATATGAACTACGGCGAAAAGGAGTATTAATTTCATAACCGGCAGATTTCAGGTAAAGAATATTTTATAAAAATACTCACCGGTATTACTTAAAAACTAGCTAGATATAGTGACCTAAAAACGAATGTGCAAATATGCAAATGTGCAAATGTGCAAATTTTTTAATTCGATCACTTCGATAAAGTGCATTTTGCATTTAATCAAAGAAGATACACCTGATGTATTTGCACATTTTCTAATTTTCACATCTGCACATTATTTAATTACGGTAATAAAAAAATTAGCAGCACCCATGTTAATATTTGCTGCTGAGCCATTGAAGAATTTTACTTCAATGGTATTGGCTGCACTAACACGGGCATATGCTATTATCAAACCATCGGTTAGCTCAATATCAGGCGAGATCATCGCGGTGGAACCAATCACTGTACCTGTTATAGTGAAGGTTTCAATTCTTGATGCCCCAGCAGCAATGGAAGGAAGATTCCTGGCTATTGTGTCTTTAATTATATGAGTGAGTATGGAACCGACGGTTCCGAATTTAAAATCACCTTTAACATCAAGTTTTGCATCGGGACTATAAGTGCCAATTCCCACATTTCCCCAGGTAGGCTGAAGAATCACATAATTATTCACATTAGAATTTGAATAAAGAATAATTGAGGTATCTGTTGGGAAAACGGCTCCTCCGAAAGCAACATTTTCAGAATATAAATTTATTCCCAGTCCCCCAATATTTATTGTTCGTCCATAAGTTCCGTTGAATCCTATACCCATTCTTCCATCGTTGTGCATTCTCAATAGGGTATCTCCGATTAAATTTTTTAAGACCAACACATTAGTAGTGGAATTGCTCCCTTCTCCCGTTATGTCTAGTTTGGCAACCGGGACGGAGGTTCCAATACCTACGCGTTGAGCATTACCTGATAGAGAGAGATGAATTACGGCGAAAAGGAGTATTAATTTCATAACTGGTAGATTTCTGATGAACAACATTTTATTTAAATACTCGCCGATATTATTAAAAAACCAGGTAGATATAGTTACCCCATTGGGTGATTCAGGCTGGAAGCAGTGAATATTGGTATTTGCTGCCTTGCCGTGATAGACTTATTTACAAATTATACCTCTGCCGGACCAATGCAAGTGGGTATTTTGCAAAAATTCAGTACTGCATGATTATAACGGGGATAGAATTGGCAATTTTTACTAGAGTTCAATAGGCGCTGGTAGTTTTCAATTAGGGAATGCCCTGGTACTCAGGCTATTTTTGAAGTGTAAAGCCTAACCCCAAAACAGTTAATCATGAACTCAATTAACCAGAAAAGCGAGAATAATTACTTCTACCAGAAATCATTCTGCGACTATCAGAATGTCAAGGCAAGTATTGCGCAAGGGCTTAGTGTTCCCGAAGAAGGAAACAACCAACATATCAAGCCGGCTAAGGAAGATTTTATTACAGAAAAACTGGTTACCAACCTCAATGCAGGAGTTGGAAGACTTATCTCAAGTGAATCAGTGCTTCCATCGTTTGGATGGGGAAGTGGTTTTTTTAATGGGATGCAATTAGATACAAGAAAGGTTGATAACAAGTAGGGGGAGCTATCTTTTATAATGATTTCCCGATCGACTCAAGCCTGTTGCTTACGCACAAATTTTGTAAGGATCACAATAGTCTGCCCTTCTATTTTGCCTTCAATCTGTTCTGTATTATTTTCAACAATCCTGATATTCTTCACAACGGTTCCCATTTTAGCGTTCAGCGTAGAACCTTTCACATCAAGGGATTTTATCAAAACTACCGCGTCGCCACTCTGTAGCACGTGTCCGTTACAATCTTTATGCAAATCAACAGACGCGTCATTCTCATGATCACCGCTGGCCTTGGCCCAGGCTAATTTTTCCTCATCGAGATAAAGCATATCAAGGTTGTCTGCCGCCCAGCTTTCGTTTCGAAGACGGTTCAACATGCGCCAGGAAACTACCTGAACCGCCGCCACTTCACTCCACATGGCTTCCGTTAAACAATTCCAGTGACTACTATCCAATTCTTCTTTCTTTTCAAGCTGGGCGCGACACTTGGCACATACCATTAAACAATTTTCATCGGTGTTGCCCGATTGGGGCGGCACCTCATAAACCGCAATATCTTTTATTGATTTGCACAATTCACATTTGCCCTCACTTCTCAATAACAGTCGCTCCTCCAGTTTCATATCTTTTTTTTGAGGGGCAAATGTAGTCATTCCTGAAAAGATGGGATGAACTATTTGCCACAGATTACACAGATTTTTACAGAAATAAACTCTAATCTGTGTTAATCTGTGAAATTTGTAGCAAGTCTTTATTTTCTATCTTTAGCAAAAACCCCATGTATAAACTATTTCTTTTTCTTTTGCTTCCTTCCACATTAGTTGCTCAGCAAGTTGCCAGCAATGAAGAGCAGAAAATAAAAGAAGTAATTATTCAGCTTTTTGATGGAATCGCAGAACGCGATATTGCAAAAATTGCAAAGCAAACGACCCCGGATTTTATGTTGATAGAAAATGGCGCGATTTGGAACAATGATACTCTTGTTAATAAAATCACCTGGTCAAAGAACAACTACAAATCTTTCAGCCGTGTAAATCGTATTGATTTTATCCGAACAGAGATCCGGGGCAATACCGCATGGACAAGTTTTTACAACCAGGCCGATATTAAGATGGACAGTACGGCACGTTTTGTACGCTGGATTGAATCCGCGGTATTGATCAAGGAAAATAATGAATGGAAGGTTCAGCAATTTCATTCAACAGTACTCAAGTGAATTTTTGGAATACAACAGTTTATATGAACGTTCGATTACTATTTTTTCAATTCATTTTATTAAGCTCTATAGTTTCTTCCGCACAAAAGAAACAATGGAAACCGATAGATAATAAAGCCACTAAAGAAACCAAAGCTCTTTTCTCCAATCTGCATAAACTTTCTGCCAATCATATTTTATTTGGACATCAGCATGCTACTGAATACGGTCATGGCTGGCAGGGGGAAGAAGATCGGAGCGATGTGAAATCCGTTACGGGTTCACATCCGGCCGTTATTGGAATTGATTTTAGTGATTTATCCGGACGATCGGATAGTGAAATTGAGAAAACTAAAATTAGTTTGCGTAAAACAATTGAGGATACTTATAGCCGCGGTGGACTAACTACCATTTCCTGGCATTTTATAAATCCCGTTTCTCCCGGCGGATTTTATTGGGTGGATACAGTTTCAAAACCAGCGGTGAAATATATAATACCGGGTGCAGTGGCGCATGATAAGTATAAAAAGATATTAAGCACCGTGAGCGATCTTGTCAAGTCGTGCAAAGGAAAGGATGGAAAAGCTGTTCCGATGATTTTCCGCCCTTATCATGAATTTGACGGGGATTGGTTCTGGTGGGGAAGGAGTCATTGCACGATTGATGAATTTAAAACACTCTGGCGCTTCACCGTTGCTTATCTGCGAGATTCATTACAGGTTCATAACCTGCTCTACGCATTTTCGCCGGATAATAAATTTAATGCCGAGGCAGATTTCCTCGAACGTTATCCCGGTAACGAATGGGTGGATATGGTTGGCATGGATGACTATGGAAACTTTGGAAGAAACGGAAAGTACGATTTGGAAGCCGGTTATAAAAAACTGAAGATCGTTTCAGACTTCGCGAAGAAATCGGGCAAGTTGGCCGCGTTTACTGAAACAGGGTTGGAATCAATTCCAGATAGCAATTGGTGGACCGGTAAATTACTCACAACATTGAAACGTTCCAACCTTCAGCTTTGCTATGTATTGGTATGGCGAAATGATACCCGCAGTGCCACCCACTATTATGCCCCTTTTCCTGGGCAATTGTCGGTGCCCGATTTCCTGGAATTTTATAAAGATCCTTATACATTGTTTGAAAAGGATCTTATACAGTTATATAAATAGAACTGTCATTATTTCGTCACTATCTACCCCTTTTTTTGTCATAGAATCCCTTACTTTTTTTAAAGTAAATTTTTGAAATTTGTATTCTATTCAAAATAAAAAAATAGAAACTATGGAAAAAACAGTTGTTACAGTAGAGAGCACCATTGAGGCCCCGGTTGAAAAAGTTTGGGAAAGCTGGACCCAGCCAAAGCATATTGTAAAATGGTGCAATGCCTCCGACGACTGGCAAGCACCTCGTGCAGTGAATGACTTACGGGAAGGGGGTAGCTTTGTAACCCGGATGGAAGCAAAGGATGGAAGTATGGGGTTTGATTTTGGAGGGATCTATGACGTGGTGCGTACAAATGAATATATAGAATACACGATGGAAGATGGAAGAAAAGTACAAATAACATTTTATCCAAAAGGAAAGGAAACTAAAGTAGTAGAAAGTTTCGAAGCCGAAACACAGAATTCTATTGAATTACAAAAAGGCGGATGGCAGGCGATATTAGATAACTTTAAGAAGTATACTGAATCGAATTAGCAACTATTTAGGGTTTGACGTTTATCGTTTTTGGTTTATCGTTCTTAGGTGCGATATACTTTTAGAATTCAAGCTTGCCTGCAATTTGAAAGGAAAATTTGACCTTCAGAACGATAAACCAAAAACGATAAACTTGAAACTATAACGCTGACAATTCGCTCAGTGCTTTAACTAGCTGATCCAATTCCTTTGGAGTTGTATAAAGATTTGGAGTAATCCGACACCCATGTACATTGGCATAATCAATTGCTACCGTATAAATTTTATATTTCTTTAATAATATATCTGCGAGATCGGCAGGCTTCATATTCTTTATTCCCACATTGGCGATCGCGCAGGATCTCTCAGTGTCCGCCGGTGTATTCAGGATTATATTTGCTAAAGTTCTGACCTTATCTGTCCAATAGTGTTGCAGGTAACGGAGCCTTGCTTCTTTGCGGTCGATACCCACTTTTAAATAAAAATCAATGGCGTCCGAAATAGTGAGATCGGTATGAACCGGGTGCGTACCCGTATGATTCAACCGATAAATATCTTCTTCCTTATAAGTGGAGTTTGGACCGAAAAGTGGCCATATCTCTTTTATATTTTCTTTCTTCACATATAAGAATCCTGCTCCAAGAGGAACACTCAGCCATTTATGTAAACTGGTACCATAATAATCGCAATGCAAATCGGGAATGGAATACCTGAAATGCGCGAATGCATGTGCCCCATCTACCAGCACCTTTACTCCTTTGCTATGCGCCATATCGCATATCTTACGAACTGGCAATATTTGCCCCGTGATATTAATGATATGACATACCATCAACAATTTTGTTTTACTGGTGATAGCATTTGCATAGAGTGCTACAATCTCTTCATCAGATGCGGGATGATTGGGAACAGAAATTATTTTAGTGACTACCCCATGGCGTGCAGCAACCAGTTTAAACATATCCAGCATTGCACCATAATCCTGTTCCGCCATAACGGCTTCATCACCCGCTTGCCAACGGGTACCACCAATAATAGTATCAAGCGCTTCTGTTGTATTACGGGTGATAATTAATTCTTCTTTCGAACAACCAGCCAATGCCGCCAGTTTCTCTGCCATTACACGTTTATCTTCAAAACGTTTAGTGCGCATATAATAAGCGGCCTGGTTATTGGTTTCGCGGATATGCCCGATAAAATTCTCCAGCGTTTCCTGTGGTAGAAAGCTGTAATATCCATTTTCCAAATTGATATAATCGGGCTTTAACCGGTACCCATTACGGATGCCATCCCAAAAAGGTTCGTCAGCCGCCAATTCTTCCGGT
This sequence comes from Chitinophagaceae bacterium, assembly GCA_965279015.1. Taxonomy (GTDB): domain Bacteria; phylum Bacteroidota; class Bacteroidia; order Chitinophagales; family Chitinophagaceae; genus Endoryza. The sequence continues at coordinate 3,651,755 of OZ257130.1, read as the reverse complement.
AAAAAATGCTCATATTTATTTACCCATTTATCAATATTGGTAAAAACTGGTGTTATTCCCATAAGCGAAATGTTTTTTATAAAATCCCGTTTATTCATACTTCAAGTTACAGCAAATTGGTTAGTATCTCAGTTTCACTACTTGCCGGGAAGACAGTAAGCCGGAGCGTATTGATTTTACTTCCTGAATTATTTTACCGCCTTCCCGGCTTCCCGGCAAAAAACCCCAAAGCGATTCGCGATAGAAAATCGTTATTGTCAAAAAAGCATATATTTAGTAATTCCATACCGAATGATGCTCCCTTTCTCCTTCAACCCCATTCACAAAACTCAAAAATTAATTCATGAAACGTAGAACATTTATCAGAGACGCTGCATTATCGGCCGTTGCCATCAGTGCCACTGGGTTTATCCGGTTCAATGGTGCGAATTTTGAAGGTGATTGCGAAACCACTACTGATATTCTCGGTCCGTTTTACCGGCCCAATGCACCGGTTCGTTCGGATATGCGTTTAAATAATGATCCGGGTAAGAAGGTTGTTTTAAGTGGTACTATTATGCATAAAGATTGCAAAACCCCATTGAAAAATGCTTGTGTTGAACTCTGGCATTGTGATAGCAAAGGAGTGTATGATAATGAATCTTCCGATTTCAAATACCGGGCAAAAACTTATTGTGATGATAAGGGAAATTATAGTTTCAAAACGATCATTCCGGTTCCCTATGATGTGGGTAGTGGAAACTTCCGGCCCGCACATTTTCATATGCTTATTTCGGCAACGGGTTACCAGGCTTTAATTACCCAATTGTATTTTACCGGCGATCCCCATATAGCAAAGGATTCGTCATCTTCTTCACCAGCAGCCAAAAGAAGAATATTGAAATTTAATAAAGGGGAGAATGGGGAGAGCACGGTATTATTTAATGTAACCATGCTGGAGAAACTTCCCGCAGATGAAGCCGCGATCGACCGCCTGGTGGGAGTTTATAGCAATGCAAAAAAGGAGAAGGAAGAGTTTTATAAACGAGATGGAATGATTTGGGTTAAGAAGCAAAGCAGTATTAATGGTGGGTATCCCCTGGAATATTATGGCGATAATACATTTGGAATGTACGGAACCGAAACAAAATTTCAGTTTGCAATTCAGCAAAACGGTTCAGTAAAACTAAACTTTAGCGCTGTGCGAGATGATAATTCAAAAGTTTTATGGGAGGCTGTAAAAGAGTAATAGCGTTATGCTAGGTTTTATCTCATCTGCTGGTTCATTCCTTCTAAAAGAATTGATATTCAGGTCTGTTTTAGTTTGATAATTATCAAATTATAACAGACCTGATCATTTAATAAAATGATTTTTCTCATCTTATTAAACTCTTGAACTCCTTGACCAGCTTAACTTTCATGAATAATCTTTACTAATTGTAATTATAACATGAACAGTTGTTTCAAAAATATTTTTACAGAAGGCATTTAATTAAGTATATCTTCAACACATTATTTTTCTTTCTCATAACTAGCTAGTTCAGCTTACTTCCGCAACACAATAAACCAGTACCTCCTATTATTAAAACTCCTACCCGGGAACTACCCCTATTATTCACTAATAACCAAAACAAATGAGAAAAACATTTTTTTTGTGGCTGCTTCTTGCTGCCACCATCTTCGCAAATGGTCAAGGAAGTACTTTGTATAGAGTAAATGTTGTTAAACCCAAGCTTGCGATGCGATCCGCTTTTGAAGCAAGCTGGATAACGCACCTGAATCAATTTCATAATACAACGGATAAAAGAAATGTATATGAAGTGGTAAGTGGACCAGAGCTGGGTTCTTTTGTAATTGTGGAAGGCCCCTTTTCATATGCTGATATGGACAAAACGTCGCCTACCGCAAAAGAACATCTCCTTGATCTTGAAAAGAATTATTTTCCCAAACTTGAAAACACCAATGGCAGTTTCATGGTAAGCTGGGTAGATTCATTAAGTTTCAATGGGAACTCTACTGCCGAAAAATTTCTTATTACAACTACAGTTGTTAAGGATGGCAAGCTGGCGGGATACCTCATTGAGTTAAGAAGAAACGTTTTGATTTATACAAAAACCAACCAGCCCTTTAGTCTTAATATATTGATTAAACAACAAGCCGGTTCCAACCCTACCATTGTTAGCATACGAAATTTAAAAGATGGATTTAAAGAAATGGAATCCGGGTATTTCAAATTAGCACCCTACTGGTTACGGGATGCATATATTGCTGAATACGGACAATTGGCCTGGGATAATAGATTGAAACTTTTAGTGGATGATGTAGTGAGTCGGGAGCAGCATTTTGAAAAAATTCGTCCTGACCTAAGTTCAAAAAAATGATGTAAGTTTTTGTTAGTCTGAGTCCCGGTGTTTTATAACCCCGGGATTTTTTATTTGTAATCAACCGCAACCGGTAAATACAAAAGTATTTCACGCTTCCTGCATCAAAGCATGGACATACTACACATCCTGGTTGATGTAAGGTTAAAAAGAAGATATTTGGTATCTTACTACTACATTTCTTTTTATGGATTTAACAATCAATCATATTCAGCATATCGGGATACCAGTTACAGATTTAATAAGATCAGAAGCATTTTACCGGAGACTGGGCTTTGAAAATGTGATGGCATCAGGATTTGACTATAAGGGCAGTAAAGGTAAGATGGCCATGATGCAAAAAGGAGATATGATTATCGAAATTTATCAAATGCCCGAAACAGAATTGGATGAAATCAGGAACCGTAAAAGCGGTCATATAGATCATATCGCATTTGATGTACCTGATATTGATAAGGCCTTCACCGAATTAAAGAATGCGTCTTTTTCAATTATTGAAGAAGCACCAGTCTTTCTTCCATTTTGGAAAAACGGATGCCGGTTTTTTAATATCACGGGTCCTGATGGAGAACGGCTGGAATTCAACCAGATTCTATAGATTCAAAATAATAAAATGAAAAAATTTCTCCTTTACACCCTGTACGTGTTTCTTACTTCCTTCTATTTAGCTGCACAGGATCCATGGCCCGTTGCCAGTCCGCAATCTGTTGGAATGAGCAAAGATTCCCTGGAAGCATTTGATAAGGATATTGCCAGCGGGAAATATGGTAATGTGGATGGGATGGTTATTACCCGTAACGGAAAATTGATCTATCAGAAATATTACAAACACGATTATGCTAAAATTTACGGCGACAGTGCTAAAGTCACCAGCGCTTTAAATCCTCATGATCCCGGAGGTCCCTATAATTATTATAATCCCTGGTGGCACCCTTATTATCATAACAGTGATTTGCATTCCCTGCAGTCGGTTACCAAAACCATTACTTCTATAATTATTGGCGTCGCCATTACTCGTAAAGATTTTCCGGATATTTCCACTAAAGTGCTCAGCTTCTTTGATACCACTAAAGTGAAAAATATAGATGACCGCAAAAGGAGAATGACTATACGTGATTTATTAACGATGACGGCCGGGTTTGAATGGAATGAAAACATACATTATAGTGATCCAAGAAATGATTGTACCCTGATGGAAGCTAGTTTCGACTGGGTGGAATACACGATTAATAAGCCCATGGCACTCGAACCCGGGAAATCTTTTAATTATAACAGCGGCGCTTCACAAATACTCTCTTATATTTTTCGCAAAGCAACTGGTAAGGACATAGAAGAATACGCGGTAAAAAATCTATTTATTCCACTTGGTATTTACCGGCATTTCTGGAAACGCATTCCCAATGGATTGGCCGATACAGAAGGTGGATTGTATTTGGCTGCCACCGATCTGGCAAAAATCTATTACTTGTTTTTACAAAATGGAAAATGGGAGGGAGAACAATTAATAAGCACCGATTGGGTGAAAGCTTCTGTTGCTCCATCGGTTTCAGTTGGCGGAACAGTAAAGTATGGGTATAAATGGTGGTTATATGAATATGGTACAAGTGCTAAATATGCATGGGCCGGTTCGGGTTTTGGCGGACAATGGCCCGTCATCATTCCAGAGTATAATATCGTAGCGGTATTTACCGGCTGGAATATTATACAGGGTAAACCTTCTTTGCGGGTGAGTGAATCCCTTCGTCGCCTCGTGAATGCAGTATCGGATAAAAAATAATTATTGGTTTAAAAACTAAAAAATGAAATTCATTTCATTGGAGCCATTTGTTCCATCGGGAGCTGATTTCGAAAAATCTAAAAAATTATTCCAGGAACTGGGTTTTAATATTAATTGGGATGCGGGGGATTATATCGGTTTTGAAAGAGAAGGATGTAAATTCATTTTGCAAAAATTCGATAATAAAGAATTTGCCGAAAATTTTATGATTAGTGTAGGAATAAGTAATGCGGATGAATTCTGGAATGAAGTTAATGATAAACAGTTGGCTCAAAAATACGGCATACGCTTGGGCACTCCCAGCAATCAACCATATGGTCGGGAAGTGAATCTAATAGATATCGCCGGGGTATGCTGGCATTTTGTTCAGCAAAATGATGAATGAAGAATATGTACGTGTTAAAAGTTCATCTTACAATAGAGAAAAGCGGTTCAAAGTTGTTTCCCATCAGAACTAGTAACCTGTAAATTATATGGTTTAGAAGCCTGTGAATGCGCGGTACCGGAAGCAATAACAATTATTTCTATCAATAAGTCTATGATTTTCATTTCAGAATTATTTCCTGATTAAACCTAATTTACCCCGGCGATAATGACACTGCGAATAAGACGACCGGTAGTCATTTCTTGATAAAAAGTTGACACTAATCCTTTCCTCCCTTTTTCCGGTTAGAAAATACAACTGTATTGGTGATAGCACCATTCCTATTTCCTGACAATCTTTGCATCGCTTTTTAGCAGAATACCGCTTTAATAAGCTAACCATTAAAACACTATTTTATGACGACAGAAAACAATAATCTGGGGATTATACCCATCTTCTATTTATTTCTTTCCGGATCTACTAGCCGCGATCCGGAATATTACCAGGGGCAACAGTTGGATAATGATGAGGATATCCTGAACACAACACTTGTTGAAAATGGATGGATGAATCGGGACTTACGGGAAGAAAAAATTTGACCAGAAACAATTAGATTCTTCCCCGGGTTTTACCACTATTATATGTTGACTCTATCCTTTTAGGTTGAACAATCTCAGTATTCGTCCTGACTTTAGTCAGATTAAAGTCAGCACTTTTTTGCCAGCTTTGAAGGAGAAAAATACTATCCATTTTTAAAATTGTTGTATGAGTTATACTACCGCTTCGTACTGTGGAACCGATCATCATCAATGGCTGCGCAGTCTTGAGTTTTATAAGGAAGAATTTAAACTTCTGGATAACCGGTTGCAAGAAATTATGCAAAGAAATAATGGCCGGGAAACAATGGCGCTTGCCGAACATTTTCAGAACCAGTTTATCATCCAGCGAAACAATATCGATGAACTGAAACACAGCATACATGAACATGAGAATCATGTAGCAGTCGATGTTCGGGAACATGCCGGAAAAATGAAAACTACCCGGGTATTGGATCACGACGAAATTAAAGAGCAATTCGCTACCCTTGAAAAACTAATCAAAGAGTTGAGGGCCGAGTTTAACCAGTTTTTATCCCGTTGGATGTAAGTAACACCTTATCTGACTTGTTATATCACTTCTGTAGGTGAATTGCTGAAATCCCAGACAATTTTCAGTTTGGTACAAATCTATTATTCCGGAAGGAAGCAAATTAGTAGATTTAGTATCAAAACCCCAACATGACAACCGTAGACACACTAATAATCGGTGCGAGTGCCGCTGGGCTCGCGTCGGCTGCCTGCCTGAAAAAAAAGGGCATTGAGTTTATCCTTTTGGAAAAAAGTTCGAAGGTGGCGAATAGTTGGAGACATCACTACGACCGATTGCATTTGCACACCAGTAAAAAATGGTCGGCGTTGCCTTTCAAATCTTTTGATCAATCGCTTCCCAAATATCCTTCCCGTCAAAACGTAATAGACTACCTCGATGATTATAGTAAGGAATTAAACATTGCACCGGTATTTAATTCGGAAGTATTGTCTGTAAAAAAAGAGGGGAGTAGTTGGATAACGGAAACCAGTAATGCCACCTATCAATCCAGGTTTGTTATTATGGCTACGGGCCTTAATAATAAATCTAAGGTTCCCGAATGGAAAGGTATGAATTCTTTCAGGGGTCTTATTATTCATAGTTCCTGGTATAAGAACGGGAAAAGTTTTGCGGGTCAACATGTATTAGTAGTAGGTTTCGGAAACTCTGCCTGTGAACAAGCAATTTGTTTACATGAGAACGGCGCTTTTCCTGCTCTTTCTGTCCGATCAGCCGTGAATGTTCTTCCCCGGGAATTATTTGGCATTCCTATACTTCAGTTAGGAAAGTTTACCTCGCTGTTTTCCCCGAGGGTAGCGGATAAAATAAATGCGCCAATAATAAATAGGGTGGTAGGGGATATTTCTAAGCTAGGACTGAAAAAGTCGGCTTATGGACCCAAAGAACAAATTGAAAAGCTAAAAAGAATACCCCTGCTGGATATCGGAACGATTGACTTGATTCGCGAAGGGCATATAAAAGTGTATGGTGATATAAAAAGGATCGAAGGAAATAACGTCTATTTTGAAGATGGTAAACAGCAGGCGTTTGATGCTATTATTTGTGCCACCGGTTATCAGCATAACCTCGAAAGCATTTTGAGTATCAATACTGAGCGTATGAATGACTTAAATAAAGAGATCAGTAAACAATCTTTTTTTGGGGCGGATGGACTGTATTTTTGCGGGTTTTATGTTTCTCCTAAGGGGATGCTTCATGAAATAGGAAACGAGGCCAACCGGAACGCAAAAGATATTGAAAGGAAAATGAAGAGATAAAGTGAATTAGAAACGGTATCCAGGATCAACTTACTATAAAATTAAAAAATGCCAAGTTTAACCTGGCATTTAGTGACCCCCCTGGGACTCGAACCCAGGACCTACTGATTAAGAGTCAGTAGCTCTAACCAACTGAGCTAGGGAGTCAAAATGGATTGCAAATTTAAGGGTTATACTTGTTTATAAAATTGTAACTTTTTTTGGGTGGCATCGTCTTATTGAAAATTCTAACAATGAAAAAGTTTCTTCTTTTACTCGGTTCTTCCCTTTTCCTGCTTACTTCCACGATGGCGCAGTCAAAAAAAACAAAGGTTTTATTATTGGGCTGCTTTCATTTTGACAACCCAGGTCTTGATGTTGCGAAATTCGACAATGCCAATATCCTGTCGGAAAAAAGACAGCTGGAAGTATTAGAACTGGTGGCCAAGCTAAAACAATTTAAGCCGGATAAAATATTTGTAGAAGCGCCTGTTAATTACCAGAGAACGCTTGATAGCAATATCATGAAGTATAAAGCGGGGCAACTCACCTTACAGGCAAACGAAACCCATCAATTAGGATTCCGACTGGCGAAAGAATTGAGTTTACCCACTTTATATGCCGTCGATTATCAGGGTGCGGATTTCCCGTATGATAGCCTGGTGAAATCGGCCATGGAAGCGAAGCAAATGAATTTGCTGGGCTACATGAAGAATACGATTGACAGCATTCAGACCGATTTTAATGAAACGCTGAAAAATAAAACGATCAGCGAAATTCTCTTGAAGCAAAACTCAGACTTAATGAATGATTTAGGGGTTGGACTTTATTTTGATTTTTTAATAGCTGGCAAAGAAGGCAACCATGTGGGCTCATATCTCACCAGTGAATGGTGGAGAAGAAACATGATCATTTATGAAAATATATTAAAGAGAATGACTGGTAAGGAAGAAAGAATAGTAGTCATCTTTGGACAGGGACATACCGCATTGTTGGATGCAATGATGAAATACAATAAGAATTTCGAACTGGTACCATTAAACTCAGTACTTTAATTTTTAAGAAACTTCTTACTACTACATTATATAAGGCTGATTGCATTCATCTGGTGAATAGAGTAACTAATTCCCCATATCGAGGTTCTATTTGATACCCATTGTGTTCAAACGAATAAATTAGTACACAAAATGGGCTTGTTTTAGTGTTGGCCCTGTTCTTGTCTATACTCGTACAGTAATGATAATTATTACCTCCTTAGAAAGGGTAGTGATACGGCTATTGTTGCTTTTTCTGGAATTATAATTAATCAACCAAACAATTAGTATGAAGTATTATTTAAGTTTCGCCTTAGCATCATTAATGATGATCGGCACTGTTAGCGCACAACATGTAAATTTTGGTATTAAAGGGGGATTGAATGTCTACAATGTTAAAGACGACAACGAATCAGAGTATGATTCAAAAGCTGGTTTACACGTGGGCTTTCTTGCGCACATTCACCTTAATAAGCAATGGGCAATTCAACCTGAATTATTGTACTCAGGACAGGGAGCAAAATATACAACTGGCGGAACAGAATCTAAATTGAAATTGGATTATATCAATGTACCGATATTGTTTCAGTACATGTTTGATAACGGTTTCAGACTCGAAGCAGGTCCGCAGATTGGTTTTCTTGTTAGTGCAAAAACCGAAACAAATGACGTCAGTGTCGATGTTAAGGACCAATTAAAGGGAACTGATTTGGGAATAGGCCTTGGGGTTGGATATATACATGTTCCATCTGGTTTTGGTGTAGACGCGAGATACAATCTTGGTATGACAAATATCAGCGAAGATGATAATAATAAATCTATGAACAGAGGCTTTCAATTGGGTGTATTCTACCAGTTCCAACATCGTAATTAAGGGTATTAGGACAAAAAAATAAGGAACAACACCTGTTGTCCCTTATTTTTTTTATAAATAGCTCAGCGTTGTGTTTTATAGCCAGCTTCGGTGCAAAAAGGAGATATCAGGAAGAAACAATCATTAATTTTTCACAAGGTCCACATTCACCGCGTTCGCTCCTTTAGGTCCCATCTCCACTTCAAAAGTAACTTTATTGTGTTCCTTTATCTCTTCTTTCAGTGAATTGATGTGTACAAAAACACTTTCTTGTGTTTCGATATCTTTAATAAACCCATACCCTTTGGACGCATTGAAAAAGGTAACAATTCCTTTTCTGATCAGGTCCTCAGGATTTATTGGCACTTGTTTGGGTACACCAATTTCAATATCCTCGAGCTTTATCGTAGAAATTTTTCTTCTTGGATCGGGTGGTTTGGAAGTTAAATAGCCATTCTCATCGGGATACGCGAGCATATCCTCAAAGCTTTTTCCTTTCGCGCTCTCTTTCCGTTCTTGTTTTCTTTCTTCTTTTTCTTTTTTCTCCTGGCGCTTTTTCTTTTCTCTTTCCTTTTTGTTCCAAGTTTCTGACATAAATTTTCGATGTTTTAATTAACAATGGCTGTTTTTACAGCGATATAAAAAATAAAATAACCACCAGTTGGGCTGGTGGTTATTTTGTATGATTTATGATTAAATTAATTTGCGAAATTTTTAGTTTGCTATGTTTTAAAGTCCATTTAAAAGGGAACCCGAATCGGATGTAAGGTAGCTCTATTAAACAACTAAAAGCCATTTATTTCGCTAAAACAAGCCGTCAGCCCCTGTTTGTTGATAAAATAGTTGTATTTGGACTGACCCTGACGTGTAAATGGACTTTTGCGGGTTGGTTGCCCTATCCGGATCCAGGTTGACTAGATCCAGTAATTGTTATAGTTCCACCGGTTTATAGGATTTTTTGGCATTCCTGAATTCTTATCGTACTCTTATAGTCTAAATCTTTTAAAATGATCGTCAACAAACCAAAACAAACTTTCCTGTTTTTTGCAGGTTTTTTAATCATGATTTTTGTTGCCATCAGCTGCAACAATAATACTGAGAAAAAAGAAGAAACGCCTCCGGCAAAAGCGGTTGATTCACCCGATACCTCTAAAATGGATACGGCATCTACACGCCCCGTTAAAACAACGAATTAAAGCACAAGCTTATTTTTTGCAAACCTCCGTATAAGTCAATTCTTTATTTTGGTTGATTTAGCCCGGAGGTTTTTTAATTTTCAGTTTAACGGTCTTTAGTTGGAAATTAGAATCCTTCTGTTGGAACCTGTTTCGGATCAGTTTCTCAATTAGCCAATGCTCTACCCGGTGATGAGCAGGAATCAGTACTGCCGCTATTGAAACAAAGATCAATATTTCTAAAACAGGAGTATGATGCGTCAATTCAGCAACATAAGGGTGTAGTAATAGGGTGAGGTATTCAAAAAGTATAAGTAATGAAAGAATGCCCAGCACTCTAATGATCCGGACATGAATTCTTATCCTGCTTAATAAAAGGGTGAAAAGGAAAAATCCCGGTATGAAAATTCCAATGAATAATAACTGCAATTGCTGACGGCGCTCTTTCGCTGCAATTTTTTTATTTTCTTCTATTTCAAGCTGTCGAAGTTGTTCATTGGTAGTCAATATCTGTGCTTCCCGGATCCGGGTTTTACTATTGATGGAGTCGTTAAGTTCCCGCACATGGCTTACATACAAAAATGCACTGTCTATATTCTTCGTTTCCCGGTAATGATTGGTAAGAAATTCGGCGGCTTCCAATTGATGTGATAGGAATCCTCCTTGTTTTGCAATTTCAAGGGAATTACTTGCGTAATAGGCAGCCGAATCGATTCGTTTTAAATGCTGGTATAAATTAGCAATACCTAATGTTGCCTCACAAAGTATTTCATCGTCATTAGCAGCCCGTAAATTGATAATGGCATTCTGGTAATTGAGTTGTGATTGCTGGTAATTCCCCATTTTAAGATAATTATGCCCCAGGCCTGTCATTGAAGTGCCGATAAGATCAATATCATGTAAACTTTTAGCTTCGTCCAGTGAACTAGTGAAATATTTGTATGCGGAGTCTGAATTGTCCAGCCGGTTAAAAACATCTCCCAGGTTAAGCAGAATAAAATATTTCATATCAGTTACCTCAAATTGATGGATAACAGCATTTGCCTGCGAATAATATTCCAGCGCTTTATTATACTCTTCCTGTAATACATGCACAATACCGAGGTTCATTAAAACACTGGCTAGATTACGGGGGGTATTTCTTTTTTCCTCCAGTTTTAATTTTTGAAGATAGAGCTCCATCGCACGTGGGTAATTACCCATTTTCACAAAAGCATTTGCTAAGGCTCCCAATGATCTCGATTGCCCCTCAATATATTTGAGTTCATTAGATAAGTACAATGCCTGTTGTGAAAGAATGAGGGCCGTATCGGGGTTATAAATATTGACCACACCCGCAAGTTGCCACATCAGTTTTACCCGGTTTGTATCTTTTTTCTCTCTTGCCAGCAATCTGCCAAGGCTATCGGCTTTGGATTTTTGTGAGAAACTGGAAGGCCCTATTGTCAAGAAAAACAGCAGAAATAAGACCTTCACTACAAAATTTTTATTTGCCAGATAATTATACGCCATCAATGCAGATTGATAATAATCATTAAGGTTCCAATTTACTTATTATACCACGGATTAGTTATATTTTTTTCATCGAGTCAATTTTTTTAAGGCCCTTGAACTACCATTGGGATTTGAATTTTGTCTTTTTGTTTTTTTTCTTTGCTTCTTGCTTCTTGGCTTCTTGGTTCTTGAATTGATATACATCAAATCAAAAGCAATTTTTGAAATCATCCAATAGATCAGTAGATTTAATTTGTCATTTATCAAATTAAACTGCCGGTTATGACCTCGAGAAAATTCCTATTGTGCCTGTTTGTATGCTGCAGTAGTTTATCTTATTCACAATCCATTTTTGAGTTTGATTATTATTTTGATGTCGATAAAGTCAGGGAACGTTATTATGCCTTTATGGTTCGAAATGATGATGGAACGGGGTTCATGCGGGTGCGGTATCAGGATAGCCCCAAAGATCCCTGGATATTGGTGGACATGGATATAGTCGAACATTACTATGGCGACGATCCCAATGACAACATCAAAACAGATAGTACGATAATTGTAATTAGTGGAAGTAACCCGCATGTGATCACTGGTCCCGATACAACGGAATATGACCCGGATGATCTTTATTTTCAATATAATCCTAAAACGGATGACTACGAACCACTCGCTGTTGTTTCCGAGGGACACGAAGGGGTGATTACTGCCATGAGGTTTCTGAATGAAGAGGATCTTACCAAAGAACGAATGTCAAGGTATTTTACAGAGAAGGATGATGTTTTTGTAAATCTTTTTGAAGAAGCAACCGTGCGAAACTTAACCCTTCAGGAAAAGAATACCCAGCTATTCCTCATTATAGTGGCAAATACAGAAGATATTTCTATTGGAAGCACCTGCGCAGTAGATAAAGACGCTACTTATAAAACTTTTAATACGCTTGCCGAATTTCTTGGGATACAATTTGTCCCTAAGGTTATCTACGGAAAAGAGTTCAGTAAAGTGAATGTAGATAATGCAATCAGCTCCATCAAACCCAATCCGAACGATATTGTTATTTTTTATTACTCGGGGCATGGATTCAGCAATGCGAAGGATAGCTACCGGTTTCCTTATTTGGACCTCCGGGATAAAGTCTCTCAACCTTTTGGAGGTGCTTACGCGTTGAACATTGAAGATATTTATAAGCGCATAAAACTGAAAGGTGCTCGTCTGAATCTTGTTTTCAGTGATTGCTGCAACTCAGATCCATCTTTGAGCAATGTTACAACCGGGGATATAGCCACTACGCGTCACTCTTCTTTAGGCTGGAACATCGAAAACTGCCGGGCCCTGTTTATGAATAATCAACCACTCTCCGTATTAATGACGGCTGCTTCCAAAGGAGAATTGTCGGCTGGAAATTCTACGGGGGGCATTTTTACATTTAATTTCCGCGAATCATTGGAGAAATCATTTGGCCCATTCTATAACAATGTATCCTGGGATACATTATTGAAAACCGCCCAGATTCAAACAATTAATAAGGCGAAGAATACGCTCTGCATTCAAGAAGACAATAGTCGCAAGATTTGCGTGCAAAACCCAACGTTCACAAAAGAATAGGATAATTGCTCTACCTATGCATAAGGATAAAACCATTTTTGTAACAGGTGCCACCGGCAACCAGGGTGGAGCAGTGTTACACTATTTGGTTCGGAGTGGGTTTCATGTAAAAGCACTGTCGCGAAATCCTTTTTCAGAAGCTGGAAAAAAAATGGTTCATCCAAACGTTGAAATCATTTCCGGCGACCTTAATGATCCCCGAACATACCAGCATCATTTGGATCAGGTAGAGGCTGTTTTTTGTAATCTTAGTTTTAAGCAGGGTATAGATAAAGAGCTGAATCAGGGAATCAACCTGGTGAATAATTCGAAAGAGAAGAAAGTAAAACATTTTCTGTATTCTTCGGTGGTGGGTTGCGACGCGAATACCGGCATCCCTCATTGGGAATCAAAGTTCAAAATAGAAAATTATCTCAAAAAAAGCGGAATGGATTACACCATAGTTCGCCCATCTTCCCTTTATGAAAATTTGTTGATACCCGAGGTACACAAAAGAATATTGAAAGGGAAATTGGTGTTACCCACAAACGGAGATAAAGAGCAACAGTTTATCAGTGCTGATGATATTGGCAAAATCTCTACTGCTATATTTTCCGACCCGGAAAAATATGCTGGCAAAACAATGAGCGTGGCTGCTGAACAAATGAATGGAACACAAATGGCCGCTGTTCTTTCAAAAGCATTGGGGAAAACTATAACTTATCAAAAACTCCCAATGATAATAACACGATTGGTAATGGGGAAGGGTCTTGCAAAAATGTTCCGGTGGATAAATGAAAATGACGCATTATTTGTAAAAGATATGACCATTCTCCACAACCAGTTTCCGGGTATGCTCCGCCTTGAAGATTGGATTAAATCCCGTTTTGTAGCTACCCACTAATTTACATCTTACATTGTTACTTATTAGCCGGATGATCTGGCTCAACTGCATTGATACCATAAATCAAATTCTTAGAATTGTTAACCGGAATTCGTAATTCTTCATTACCTTCCTTTCCTATCCACTCCATGTAATTACCCCTAAATTCCCCACCAAACCTATTTTAGCTAAATGGAAGAGGATCAGCCATTACTGCCCCGTAATGATGATGAAACGATTAATCAAACTGCAATGGATGCGGTAGAAAAACCATCCCCTCAATCCAGCATTTCTTCCTCCGACAAATTACCTGAACCTGTTCAACCTCAACCTGCAGATATGGAAGTACATCACCACTCGCATTCGCATGGAAAGAAAAACTGGAGAACCTATTTCTGGGAATTCATCATGCTTTTTCTCGCGGTGTTTTGTGGTTTTTTAGCCGAATACAAATTGGAACACGTAATAGAACATCAACGCGAAAAAGAATTTGCCCAGGCTTTGTATGCTGAATTGTTGGATGATTCTGCAATGGCTGCCACTAAACTGAGCAGCCGCCTGGAAAAAGAAAAAGATATGGATTACCTAAGCAGCTATTTTAAGGATAGTTCATTAAAAAATCTTCCAAAAAAATTCTACCCTGCCTATACTACCAGTTTGTATCTCATCAACACCTACACCTTTGAACCAAAGGATGGCATTCTTAATCAACTCAGGAATTCCGGTTCTCTCCGTTATTTCAAAAGCATCGCATTGCAAAAGCTATTCGGGGATATCAGTGTTAATATAAACAATTTGAGAACCCGGAATGAACAGGAGTACCAATATTTTGCCAGCCCCATCAAACCCTTCATGCTGAAATATTATAACTGGAGCTGGATCGACAACTTACGTAAAGAGGATGCGGCCGCAAATGTGCTGGAAGTAATAAATAATTACCGCCAAAGTAATCGGACTATAAAAGCCGAAATATTAAATGTCGCTTCATTAGATCGGAATGAAGCATCCAACCTGATATTGTTTTATAAACAGATGATGGTATCCAGCCGAACGCTTCAATTGAATAATTATATAATAACCAATCATAAGATTTTGGAAGTATTAAGGGCAAATTATTCATGGGATAATGAGTGAAAAAAGTAGGGAAGTCAGAATGTCCGAAAGTCCGGAAGCGCTCAGGAGATAATGATCATTTAAAATTAGTTTATGCAAATCAGATTTTTAAGAACTGTGTTTTACGTTTTTGTAATTACTATTTGTTATTGCAATAATGCGGCAGCACAAACAAGTGTTTTGTATGATATTGTTTTAGTTGGCGGCCGGGTAATTGATCCCGAAACAAAGTTGGATGCTATCAAAAATGTGGGAATACGTAACAATCGCATTGCGGAAATCAGTTCTCAACCACTAAAGGGCAAAGAAACGATCGACGTTACTGGTTTAGTGGTAGCTCCGGGTTTTATTGATTTGCATGCGCATGGGAGAACTAATAAGGAACAGGAATACCAGGTGCACGACGGCGTAACAACGGGTTTGGAATTGGAATGGGGAATAGAGTTTTTAGATAAATGGTATGCATCTCGTAAAGGAAAGGCATTGATTAATTATGGCGCCAGTGTATGCTGGCCATTCGAAAGGTTACGGGCCCTGGGTAATTTTAATAAAATAGAAGAGGAATTAAGTCAAATCGTTCTCAATGGACAATCGGGGATTGAAAACTTATTGAACAAAATAAAAACGGCTAGTTATGAAAGCTTGTCGCCAGACCAGATTAATAAGTTAAATGAGTTTATAAAGGGAACCTTGGCAGAGGGTGCCATTGGTATCGGTATCCCGGTAGCCTATGTACCCGGTTCAAAACCGGAAGAACTTTTTCGTGTGTTTCAATTGGCCGGTACCTTACAGGCGCTTGTGTATACACATGTACGCGAAGGTGGAATCATGGCGGTTCAACAGGTAATCGCGGATGCTATTCTTACTGGCGCACCCTTGCATATCGTTCATATCAATAGCTCCACCCTCGGACAGATAGGACTGGGTATCGAAATGGTACAAACCGCTCAACGAAAGGGATACAGTATTACAACAGAATTGTATCCCTATCCTGCCGGTTCTACTGGTTTGCAAAGCGCCTTATTTGATGAAGGCTGGCAACAACGACTCGGCATTACTTATGGCGATTTGCAATGGGTAGCAACAGGGGAGCGACTTACGAAAGAAACATTTGAATCCTATCGGAAAACAGGCGGCGTTGTAATTATCTATTCCATGAAACCGGATTGGATAAAAGCAGGCATTGCTTCCAACGGTACTATGATTGCTTCAGATGGTATGCCTTTTGCAAAGCTGGCTCATCCCCGAACCGCCGGAACTTTCTCAAGAGTATTGGGCAAATATGTACGAGAAGAAAAAATAATTGACTTGATTACAGCAATTGAAAAAATGACTTTGTTACCCGCCAGGCGATTGGAAGTTATCGCCCCGATGATGCGCTTCAAAGGGAGAATACAAATAGGGGCCGATGCCGATATTACTGTTTTCAATCCTAACACAGTTATTGATAAAGCAACTTTTGATAAGGGACTTGAGTTTTCCGAGGGTATTGAGTATGTAATCGTAAATGGAATTGTTATTATAAAGAACAAAAAAATAGTTGAGTCTGTTTTTCCAGGACTACCGGTTTATGGGAAATATAAGAAGTAAGCTCAACGAAAGTTAAATAATGAAATCACTTAAATCGATACTGCAATTAGTCTTTTCAATCATCTTGTTTTTAATTGCATGCACGTCTAAGCAAAAAACAGATAACAACAAACTGGCCGGCATGTATAAACTCCACAATATTGAAATGCAGAATTCCGCCGGTGTATGGCATGAACAGTTATGGACGAAAGGAGGGGATAGTTATATCGTTTATGATGGCCTAGTGATGTATAATGGCAATGGTATTCCTCAAAAAGTATTGGACAAAGTATTTCAGCCATTCTTTACAACAAAACCAACCGGACAGGGCACTGGATTGGGCTTATCGTTAGCATACGATATCGTAAAAGCCCATGGCGGCGAAATAAAAGTGAAAACAAGTGAGGGAGAAGGAACCACATTCAACATTTATTTACCAATTACTAATGCATAATTTGAAACGATTCTTGTTTCTTTTGCTGTTAACGTGGTCCACTTTTTCAGAAACGATCGCCCAGAATATTCCAGATTCTGTGGTGAAGAAATACATTGCCGCAGAAACGAGGGTTGAAGGACATCAGGTAATCTTTAACTATGTTTATTCGATTCGGAGCGACACCGCATTTTTTGCGAAGGCTTCGGAACTGCTCAATTATCTTGTCCCGAAAAACGATCAGACCTTACTGGATCATGTTCAACTATCGATCAATGATGCGCTGGCAGAAACCGGTGACTACATAACAGCCCTTACGTCAAGTTTGGATATACTCAGACGATTCGAAGAACGGCAAGATAAGAATGGAATATTGGCGGCTTATCGGATGCTATGTACCGCCTATTATTATTCCGGCGACATTGAAAGAACTGTGGGATACGGGAAAAAAGCTCTGGCAGTAGCAAGGGAAATAAATAGTATCCAAAACCTTTCCGGGATATCCAATAACATTGCCACCGCCTATGCGCAGAATAATAAACCCGATTCTGCTCTCGCCTATGCCTTGTTAGCTGTTGACTATGCGCGAAAACAAAATAACCAATACGATTTATCGGTGGCATTAGCAACCCTGGCCGAAGCTTACACATCTAACAAAGAATTTGACCGGGCTATTCCTCACCTAAGAGAGTCGTATGCATTTTCCAGAGGCATAGATAATTTGATGGATGTATGGTTCTTTAATGATTTTTCAGTGATATACCTGGAAACAAATGTGCAGGATAGTGCAAGATATTATGCACATAAGGCAATTGAATTATCAATTGCAAACGGATATAAGGACCAATTGCAAAGGGCCTACGAATATTTATCTCGCTCTTATGAGAAAGATAAAATAAATGATAGCGCATTTAAATACCTCCAGTTGGCAGTGTCCGTAAAAGATTCGCTTCACACTACAGAAAAAGCCAAACAGTTAAAGGCGATTGATTCCAGGGAGCAGTCGCGGTTACAGGAAGAGGAAAAAGCCAACATACAATTCAAAAATAAGATAACGATGTATGGCTTGTTGACGGGCTTGGGAATTTTCGCCATCATTGCATTATTGCTGTATCGTAACAACAGGCAAAATAAAAAATCAAAAATCAAAATTGAAAAAGCTTATACAGAACTGAAATCGACCCAGTCCCAACTTATTCAATCCGAAAAGATGGCTTCCCTTGGGGAACTTACTGCAGGCATTGCTCATGAAATCCAGAATCCATTAAACTTTGTCAATAATTTTTCAGAAGTGAACACCGAATTGGTTGATGAATTAGAGCAAGAAGCAAACAAAGGAAACCTGGAGGAGGTAAAAGCCATCGCCAGGGATATTAAAGAAAACGAACAAAAAATAAATCATCACGGGAAAAGGGCTGATGCTATTGTGAAGGGTATGCTGCAACATAGCCGTAGCAGCAGCGGAAAAAAAGAACCAACTGATATTAATGCACTTGCCGACGAATATTTACGGTTAGCCTATCACGGATTAAGAGCCAGAGATAATACATTCAATGCGATACTGAAAACTGATTTTGATAAATCTATTGGAAAGATCAATATTATTTCGCAGGATATGGGGAGAGTGATCTTGAATTTAATTACAAACGCGTTTTACGCAGTGGGTGAAAAATCTGTCGTAACAGCCGCCAGCCAAATGGAGAGCAAGTACGAGCCTACTGTTTCTGTAGCTACGAAAATGATGGGTAATAAAATTGAAGTGGCGGTGATGGATAATGGCAATGGTATTCCTCAAAAAGTGTTGGATAAAATCTTTCAACCTTTCTTTACTACAAAACCAACCGGGCAAGGAACAGGATTAGGATTATCGTTGAGCTATGATATTGTGAAAGCACATGGAGGTGAGTTGGCCGTAAATACAAAGGAAGGAGAGGGAACCGAGTTTGTTATTTCATTGCCTGCCTAGAATATTCTATCCGAAATGTATTAAAAAGTAATTATGGATAATCTTGTTAGTGTTGATGAATCTATTCCATCTGAAATACTCGCTCAAATCGACGAGTTGAATATTCGGGCCTGGGAAGTACATATAACACAACCCAGGCTGGGACTTGAATTAAGCAGCGAAGCCCAAAAGATTTCTGAAAAATATTCCTATCAAAAGGGGTTAGCTTATGCAAAGCGCAATATGGGAGTGAGCAATCGTTATCTCGCTAATCTTGAAACAGCATTATCCCTTTCCTTTCAGGCCCTTGAAATGTTTGTTCAGTTAGCAGACAAAAGTGGGGAAGCGCAAGCTTATGTTTCGATTGGTGCCATCTATTATTACATGGGGGATTTTGACAGAAGTACGGATTATTTTTTAAAAGGAATGCGTCATAGCGAAGAAGTTGAAAACAATCAAGCCCTGGCTTACGCTTATAACGGTGCAGGATATAATTACGCAGTTATATTTGGCGATCGCAAAAAGGGACTTGAGTTTCTTGAAAAAGCATTGCTGTTAAGTAAACAGGAAGGAGTATCAAAAGATCTTCAGCCAAGAGTGCTTGATTGTATGGCAGAAATTTATCTCAATGACGGGCAGATGGAAAAGGCATACGAGGCCTCTATGCGCTGCCTGCAATTAAGTGAACAATCTTCCCAAATGATTATAAAAGGGGATGCTCTTTTTACTCTTGGGAATATCTTTTTAAAACAAAACAAACTGAGTGAATCAAAAGAATATTTTTTGAAAAGTCATTTAAATTGTAGAGAGATCGGTAATAAGGTGGGCGAAGCGGAATCCTTGTTGAGTTTGGGAAAATTATCTTTTCTCCAGCAAAATGCAGGGCAGTCAAATGAGTATTTGCTGGAATCATTAAAAGTAGCTGAAGCCATTAAAGCAAAAGCTATGATTTATAGATGCCATGAAGCGTTGGCCGAATTATATGAAAATAAAGAAGACATTCAGTCATTTGTAAAGCACTTTAAACTTTTCCATAAATATAAAACAGAGGTATTCAAGGATGAACAGGAAAACAAACAAAAATACCTGAACATTCAGTATGAAATGGAGACGCTGCAGAAAGAAACAGAAATCAATCGGCTGAACAATGTAGTAATGAAAGAAAAGAATGCCGAATTAGAAATGAAGACGGAAGAGCTGGAGCAATCTTATAATAGTGTATCCGTACTCAGCAAGATTGGCCAGAATATTACTTCCACACTTGACCTTGAAACCATTCTGAATACTGTTTATGAAAATGTGAATGAATTGATGGATGCTACTATGTTTGGTATTGGAATTTATAAGTCAGAAGAAGCTTCCATTGAATACCGGATGTCAATTGAGGAAGGCAAAAGATATCAACCCTATTATCGTAAAATGAGCGACAAGAATCAACTGGCCGTATGGTGTATTGAAAATAACAAAGAAGTTTTTATTAATGATATTCAAAATGAGTTCTCAAAATACCTGAAGGATATTGATTATACGGTCCCGGCTTCAGTCATTCTGGAAGATGGTGGTATTCCGAAAAATCCTCAATCTGTAATCTACCTGCCCATGCAGGTTAAGGATCGGATTATTGGACTTATTTCGGTTCAGTCGTACGATAAAAATGCATATGCCCAGCATCATTTGGATATTCTTAAAACACTGGCTTTGTATACATCTGCCGCATTATACAATGCCCAGTCTTTTGAAACCCTTCAAAAAACTCTCAACGAACTCAGACTAACACAGGAACAGTTAATACAATCGGAGAAAATGGCATCATTGGGCGAACTCACCGCCGGCATCGCGCACGAAATTCAAAACCCCTTAAACTTCGTCAATAATTTTTCTGAAATTAACACTGAATTGATTGAGGAGATGCAAAATGAATTGAATGCGGGAAAGACTAACGAGGCTATAGCCATTTCAAATGATATTAAGGAAAACCAGGAAAAGATAAATCACCACGGCAAAAGAGCCGATGCGATAGTGAAAGGAATGCTTCAACACAGTCGAAGCAGCAGTGGACAAAAAGAACTTATCGACATCAACGCGCTTACCGACGAATACCTGCGTTTGGCGTATCACGGATTGAGGGCAAAGGACCATTCCTTTAATGCCACTATGAGGACTGAGTTTGATAATACTATTGGTAAGATCAATGTTATTCCGCAGGATATTGGCAGGGTAATTTTGAATTTGTTTACAAATGCATTTTACACAGTATCGGAAAAAAAGAAACAATATCCGAATGGCTATGAGCCAACAGTATTGGTTAGCACCCGAAAATCCGATGGAAAGGTAATGATCAGGGTTAACGACAATGGCAATGGAATTCCAGCGCAGCTGATCGATAAGATCTTTCAACCTTTCTTTACCACAAAGCCAACGGGACAAGGAACGGGATTGGGATTATCTTTAAGTTATGATATCATCAAAGCTCATGGTGGTGAATTAAAAGTGGAATCGAAGGAAAATGAGGGAGCGGTATTTATTATTCAATTACCCTTGTAAGAAATAATTTAGCTTCGGATTCTAAATGAATAAATTGTCTTAACATTTCAACCCAAAACTACCATGAAAAATTATTTACTTGTAACTAGCTTTTTTCTTGTGATGGGTGTGGTTATGGCACAGAATAAGAAACTTGACAGCCTCGATCGGCTTATCAGCAAGGCAGCCAGTGATACCGACCGGTTAAAACTCCTTCTGACCAAAATAGATATTCTTAGCAATATAAACCTTGATTCCGCCATAAGCCTGAGCAATCAAACGCTTGTAACTACCCAGCAAATGAAGCACTATCGGGGCGAGTTAAAACTGAGGCTAAAACTTGCAAACAATTATTGTTTTAAAGGGGCCTATCAACAGGCAGAAGAACAAATAAAATTTTTGGAACATTTTATTAAACCAACAAAGGACTCAATTGATTTTACTGATCTTTATTCGGTCAAGGGTATGATGTACGGCATGCAGTCAAAGTATGATTCATCTATTTTTTGGTATGAAAAAGTAGTAGGAATATTTGAACGTAAAGGGGATACAAATTCTTTGAGTACCCCCTATTCAAATATTGCCATTGGTTACCAGCAGCAATCAAATTACCCGCAGGCTTTATTCTATCAGCAAAAAGCCCTGAAAATAGCCGAAAAAAATAAAAATGAAATTCAGCAAGCTTACACGTTGGTGAATATGGCTAATACGTTTTCGAACATGGAGGATACAGTTCGAGCCGAAAAAAGCTATTTAAAAGCAATTGAACTCGCAAAAGGAAATATGCTTGTTAATGTGGAATTGTATGCTTACAGCAATCTGGCTTCCATGTATATGAACCAAAGTAAGTTTAAACAAGTATATGAATTTGCTATGAAAGCCGCCGCACTTGGCGAATCCATGGGAGACCAGGGGATACAGGCAGCCAGTCTTTCGAAAGCAGCCACAGCACTGGCTTTCACCGATAAGCTGGCGGAGGCTGAAGTGTTGGCAAGAAAGGCAGTATTAATTAGTGATTCATCAACCCAGCCCCTAAATATTTTCCAGGCTTATACCAGCCTGGGTAATATTTTGAGAATTAAAGGAAGTTACTCAGACGCCATCACTTATTTTGAAAAAGGTTTTTTGGCCCTGAAAGGTTCTGATATTTACAGCGTAGATAATGGGAAAGTGTATAAAGAATTATCAGAATGTTACGAAAAAACAAATAAATACGATAAAGCACTGGAAAATTTTAAGATAGCAACTGATATTATTGATTCGGTCAGAAGAAAGGAAAATATTCAAAAGAGTATTGAGCTTACCATGACTAATGAGTTTGAAAAAAGGCAACAAGTGCAACAGGCGCAGCAAAAAGCGAAGGATGAAATAAAAAGCGCTGAACAGCTTGGATTAATAATAGGTCTTGTATTAGTCTTTTTGCTTGCAGTTGTTGCTTTTATTGGATTTAAGAATAAGCAAAAAGCAAACGCGTTGCTGAAAAGTCAAAAAGAAGAGATTGAAAATACACTTACGCTCCTTAAATCCACTCAATCCCAATTAATCCAGTCTGAAAAAATGGCATCGCTTGGTGAACTGACAGCCGGTATTGCCCACGAAATTCAGAACCCCTTGAATTTCGTCAATAATTTTTCGGAAGTGAATAAAGAATTAATCACAGAAATGAAGGAAGAAATTGAAAAAGGGAATATGGGGGAAGTGAAAAATATTGCAGATAATATTTCAGAGAACGAAGAGAAAATTAATCACCATGGTAAACGGGCCGATTCTATTGTAAAGGGAATGTTGCAGCATAGCCGCAGCAGTAGTGGTGTTAAAGAACCAACAAATATTAATGTGCTGGCCGATGAATACTTTCGTCTCGCATATCATGGATTGCGGGCAAAGGACAAATCCCTGTCTGACGGGCAGCCTGGATTTAATGCAATCATGCAAACAGATTTCGATGAGCATATTGGGAATATTAAAATCGTACCGCAGGACATCGGCCGGGTTATCCTGAATTTAATTACAAATGCGTTTTATGCGGTGGCGGAAAAGCAAAAGCAACAAGCTCACGTCCACCTGTCAGGCAGCAAGGAATATCAACCATCGGTATCAATACGTACAAAAAAGCGTAATGGGTATGTTGAAATTTGTATAAAAGACAATGGAAATGGGATCCCTCAAAAAGTATTGGATAAAATCTTTCAACCCTTCTTTACTACCAAACCAACCGGGCAGGGGACAGGTTTGGGGTTATCGTTGAGTTATGATATAATCAAGGCTCATGGAGGTGAATTAAGCGTGGAAACAAAAGAAGGCGAATACGCTTCTTTTGTGATTTCTTTGCCTGTCTGATTCAAATTCTTTATTCTTGTAAGTATGCAATTTGAATTTATTGTTTTGATTGTCCTGTTTGGCTATTTGCGGAATAATTTGCAAACAAAAACACGCTATCCCCAATGGGATAAGTTACTTCTTGGTGGCGTAATAGTAGCTGCCGCACTTTTAGTATTCGGAACTACTATCAAATCCAGCGCGACCGTTACGCCCTGGATTGCCCACGCACTATTTTTTGCGATTATTTACTTATCGGTAACAAGAAAGGAATTTAAACCGGTACTCTCCGTTGTATATGCTATCATTCCGTTGGTGGCTATTAATTTTATTGAAGATGTAGTCGTCTTGATCAGCCCTTCGTTTTATAACGAGTGGTCAAATTATTTTAAAACGGCGGGGATATTTGCTTCCATTTGGCTGGTGGCTATGTTGATTATAAATAGAAAGCAACGAAAGGCGCTTGACAAAGAACGATTCAAAACAGCGGAAAAGGAAAAGGAAGTTAAAATAACGGAATCGTTGAAAGCGGCCCTGGAAGTGCAGGTAGCGGAACGTACACAAGCGCTTACCATTCAAAAAGAAGAATTGCAACGTACCATAAACGAACTGAATGCCACACAATCGCAGTTGATTCAATCCGAAAAAATGGCTTCGCTGGGAGAACTCACTGCTGGCATCGCGCATGAAATACAAAATCCTTTGAATTTCGTCAATAATTTTTCCGAAGTAAATACAGAATTAATCGATGAGCTGACTCATGAGTTGGAAAAAGGGAAGATTGAGGAAGCAATCACAATTGCTAAAGATATTAAAGACAATGAGCAAAAGATAAATCATCACGGTAAAAGGGCCGATGCCATTGTAAAAGGAATGCTTCAGCATAGCCGCAGTAGTACAGGTGTAAAAGAACCTACGGATATCAATCAATTGGCCGACGAATATCTCCGGCTGGCCTATCATGGATTGCGGGCAAAAGATAAAACGTTCAATGCGTCGATGAAAACAGATTTTGATACATCTATTGGTGATATCAATATAATTCCACAGGATATCGGAAGAGTCATTCTTAATCTTATTACCAACGCATTTTATGCAGTGACCGAAAAGAAGAAAAATCTTCCTGAGGGGTCACCCTATGATCCCATTGTTACCGTCTCTACAAAAAAAGAAAAGGGAAAAATTAAGATAAAAGTGCACGACAACGGCAATGGAATTCCTTCAAAAGTAATCGACAAAATATTTCAACCCTTTTTCACCACTAAACCAACTGGACAGGGAACGGGCCTTGGTTTGAGTATGAGTTATGAAATCGTGACCAAAGGACATGGAGGTGAATTAAAAGTAGAAACAAATGAAGAAGCCCGCCCGGATGACCCGGTCGGACGGGGAACGTTCACAGAATTCATGATTATTTTACCCCTATAAACCTACAACCAACAAATGAAAATTTTAGTAGTAGACGATGAAAAAGATGTACAGGTACTCTTTGAACAACGATTCAGGAAGGAAATAAGGACGGCGGAAATGGAATTTGTTTTTGCGTTTTCTGGCGAAGATGCATTGGCCTATCTCAATAATCATGAACACGAAGCGGTGCTGATATTATCGGATATCAACATGCCGGGGATGAGCGGCCTTGAATTGCTGAGGCATATAAAACAAAAATTCATGAAGCCTCCGCCGGTAGTAATGATGATAACCGCTTATGGCGATGCGGAGAATTATAATACAGCAAAAAGATTAGGGGCAGATGATTTCCTGACAAAGCCTGTTGATTTTGCTTTACTAAAAGAGAAACTTAAAACGATACACTGATGGCCAAAATATTGGTAGCTGATGATGAAATGGATTTAGAAATGCTGATCAAACAGAAGTTCAGGCAAAAGATACGTGAACAGAAGTATGAATTCATTTTTGCCATTAACGGAAAGGACGCGTTGGAAAAAATTTTACTGAACCCGGATGTTGATATTGTACTCAGTGATATTAATATGCCGGAGATGGATGGACTGACCTTGTTGAGCCGGTTAAATGAAACGAGCCCTCTCATTAAGGCCGTGATTGTTTCTGCTTATGGCGACATGGATAATATACGTACTGCTATGAACCGGGGTGCTTTCGACTTTATTACAAAACCCATCAATTTTGAGGATTTGTCGTTGACGATGGAAAAAACATTAAAACAAGTAGCACAGAATCGTCAGACACTTAAAGCGATCAAAGAGAATAATATTCTCAAGATGTATGTGGATGAAACGGTGTTGAATTTTATGGGGAGCCGGGAATTTGAATCTTCATTAATGGCTAACGAAACAATAGAAGCTACTGTGCTTTTTATTGACATTTGCAGTTTTACCTCTATCAGCGAGAACGCCCCTGCGGATACCGTAGTGAAGTTATTGAACAACTATTTTGATGTAATGGCGAAAGAAATCATCGCGCAGGGAGGATACGTTGATAAATTTATCGGCGATGCGATTATGGCAGTATTCCGGGGTAATTTTCACCTGGACCGCGCTATTGATGCCAGCCTTGCTGTACGCGCAGAGATTGATAATCTTCCTTCTTTTTCCGAAACTGTTTCCTTTGTTCCTAAAGTTTCAATGGGAATTAATACGGGTGAAATGATTTCCGGTAATATTGGCTCTGCCAGCCTGAAGCGGCTCGATTATACAGTGATTGGCGATACAGTGAATACTGCGCAACGTCTGCAATCCGCAGCTGGCCCCGGTCAGATTGTAATTAGTGAACAAGCATACGAAAAAGTAAAAGAATCGTTTAGTTGTCACAAAGTAGGGGAGATCACACTGAAAAATAAAGCAAACCCCATTGTTATATACGAGGTGATGGATTGATGTACCCCGGATCTCCTGATCCGGTATCTATACTACCGATTATATTCACTTAACCAATGGAATTGCCGTTCTGCCAATTGGAAGTGCCGGTTACTTTTTTTCAATACCGCAAATATTGAATCTTGCCGGATAGATCCAGCCAGATGAATGGTATTACTATCGGGGAAACTATATCTGAGTTTGAATAATTGAAAAGTTTCCCCGGTAACCAATGTTTTTTTAAAACTGATTTCATTCTTAATTGTATCTGTTTCATAATTGAAATATCCCCTGCGATAGCGTTGCCGGAACATGGTATCCGTAGTATTTACACTCCCAAAACCTCCTTTTTCGAAAATCACATCCTGCCAGCGAAGTGTATCTGTGATAAGAGCCGGAAGGGTATCCTTATTTAAAACAAACAACGTGACAGCATAGATACCAGAAGCTATTGGTTTTGTTTCTTTTGGGTTTTGAACACGGACATACCGATCACGGCTGTTCATAAAAGGAAGGATCACTACCACAAGTATAAAAAGACATTTCAATACGATTCTGCTGACCCGCATCCATTTTTTCGGAAACCTCACCGAATAAAGATTTCCTGCGATGGTTGCCCGGTTCAATACAAAAAAATCAACGACACGCTTGTATTCGAAAGACAATAGAAAGAAGCACATGATTAAAAGATGGGTTGAATACAATTTCACCGGTATATCATAACTCAGGTTTAGTACCATTACATTGGCAAAAACACCTGCCGCTAATAGTGTTCCAAACGTACTTGTTCTTCTGAATAACATCAGGATACCAGCCAGTACCTCCATTGCACCAGAGAAAAACTGGTAATTAGTAGAATAACCCATATTCATCCAGGATAAACGCATGGGTAAATAATCGCCCAGGGGAGTAGCCATTTGACTTAAATTAGGAAATGGCATTTGCAGCGAAAAGAGTTTTATTATTCCATAGTTGAAGCAGTTTATGATCAGAAAATAACGTACTACAATACGTATCCAATAACTAAGTCTGTTGTAATTAGCCTTCTTTCTGTCGAAGAGTGACCAAATCAAGCAACCAAAAAGCGCCAGCAATAGATAAAGCCAGAGTTGCGTCCAGCTATAAGAAGTATCGCCGCTGCCATTGGGATAAACCAATTCTTTATACTGATTAAATAAAAAGCGGTTGGCGTTTTCCACCAGCCAGTTTACAAATTGAGTATAATACTGAGCGACATAATTACCGTAAGGGATATAATCGATCCAGCCCCATGGCTCGATATATAAAAGAAAATAGATGCAGAAAAAGCGAAAGCTGATTTTTTGAGCGGCGGGCCATTGACTTTGTCCGGGCCAACTGAAAGCAATCATATCTATAATTTTGGTGGCGGAAGATAAATGTTATTTGTGGAAGACATCTAACCATTAACGGTGAGTAGTGGCAAATTAAAAAGAAACTTGTAAAGCGCTAAAAAATTAATCCCCGTAATGCTATAATTTCGGGCCATGTCTTTATTAACTGTATCAGGAATCAGTAAGCATGAAAGGGGGGTCTATTCGGTAAAGGATATTTATTTTGATCAGCAACCCTTGCAAAGAATTGCCATTGCGGGTGAGACAGGATCTGGTAAAACCACCCTTCTCAAAATGATAGCCGGATGGATACAGTCAGATGAAGGAGAGATGAGATTCAAGAACGAACGGATACTCGGACCGCTCGAACAATTAATTCCGGGCAGGAAAGAAATTGCTTATCTCTCGCAGCATTTTGAATTGCGAAATAATTATTGGATACATGAGATACTGGAATACGCGAATGAATTGTCGCAAGCGGAAGCCAATACTATTTATACTGTTTGTCGTATTGAACATTTATTGAAACGCAGAACGGATCAGTTATCCGGTGGCGAAAAACAGCGAATTGCACTAGCGCGACTACTTGCAAGTTCCCCTCAATTATTATTACTCGACGAGCCATTTTCCAATCTCGATATGACGCATAAGAATATTATCAAATCGGTAATTAACGATATTGGTAATAAGCTGAATATATCCTGCATCCTTGTTTCGCACGATGCATTGGATGTTTTGTCCTGGGCAGAAACGGTATTGGTAATGAAAGAGGGGCAGGTTATTCAGCAGGGTACTCCCGAGCTGGTATACCGTCAGCCAGTGAATAGTTATTGCGCGGGTCTGTTGGGAGCATATAATTTGATTGAAATGGAGAAAACAACAGCTTTCTTTAATATACCCGGTATTAATCAAACCGCTAAACAGATGTTGATCCGACCAGAACATATCCTCATTGAAACAGCCGGTAGGCCTGATTTGCGAGGGATTGTAAAAAACTCATTGTTCTGGGGTAATTATTATACAGTTGATGTATTAGTAGATCAGCTTCTAATCAGGGCGCAGGTAAGTAATAATTTGTTTGCGGCCGGCGAAGAAGTTTTCATATCCTTCTCGCCGGAAAATGCCTGGTATCCCGAGTAAGCGTTGATTTAATTTTATTTGATAGAAGACTCGGTTTCATTTATTCATGAGCTTTTTTAGCGGTGCCAATAAATTTCTT
Source organism: Chitinophagaceae bacterium (assembly GCA_965279015.1). GTDB lineage: Bacteria > Bacteroidota > Bacteroidia > Chitinophagales > Chitinophagaceae > Endoryza. The sequence goes on along the minus strand of OZ257130.1, from coordinate 3,622,540 downwards.
GAACATTCCCTGGTCGAAACCAATTACAAATGAAAGGAGGCTAACAGCCCCGGCAGCACGGGCGTATTGTTCTGGTGTTGTATTAGCGAATGGGGAGCTCGAACCTATATAGGTTCCAGCCAGGAAGCCCATGTAAACAACAAACCCCCTGAGCATAGCAGTGAATGGGTTTTGCGGTGAGGCAAAATGAATTATTTTTTCCAGGGAAGTTTTTTCGTTTTCCCCATTTTTAATGATTTGCTTTCTTGCTGATAGCAGGTATTTCGAACACCCACCACAAAAGGCTGCAAATACACAAAGTGCTGCGATATTAGTAGGAGTATAAGTTAATAAGCTTGTCCAGAATAAATTCCAATCTGCTTCTTTTCCAAGAGCTGTCCGATAAGGTTGCGAATCAATAAATAGTCCCATTCCAAACAAGGAGCACCATACAGTTATCCCGATGCAACCTGCAACAACGACAAGTATTTCTGGAGTTTTCATGATTCTGCAGTTGAGTTAAATAAACATTCAAATTGCCAGATAGAAGGTAGCTGTGGACCACCATCTATTATTCAACTTTAGACGGAATATTAAAAATAGAGGGAAACAAACCGATTTTTTAATTTGTAGTTTATTGATAACCCACGCAAGCCGACGGTTTGGTTCTTTGAAACGTTAATTCTTCCCTTAAATAATAAACAGGTCCGAACCGTTTATTAAGCCTACATTACACTCTTGCAGATCATTACTTCTGCGTTAAAAGCTCTTCTTAATGTCAACCATTCTTCAATTGGCCAGTGCGGATAAAAATTTAAGCACATTAGTAAAAGGTTTAAAAGCGGCCCGTATGGAAGAGTCGTTAAATGAACCCGGACCATTTACTTTATTCGGCCCTGTAAATTTCGCGTTTTCCAGTGCTATTCCTGATTTTGAAAGTCTGCTGAAGTCAACGAATACCGATAAACTTTCTGATATTCTTCGTGGCCATGTCCTCGCGGGAAAAAAAATGTTTCGCGATTTACGGGATGGACAAGTATTCAAAACCCTTAATGGAAAAGATGTTTCAGTATCCGTGAAAAATGGAGAAGTACGAATTAATGGTGCCCGTATACTTTCTAAGGACCGTCAGGCATCCAATGGTGTGATGCATTCTTTAGAGTCAATAACCCTTTCCTCCTGATATAGGTTGACCCTTCCAGATCTGCTGCATTTTTAAAACAATTATTATGAAAGATTCTTTCATTGTTCAATTTGTTTGTTTCACAACGAATATCCGCGTAAATGAGTTTATAAAGGAGTGGGATCAGTATGCGAAGCGTTATCTCGACAAACCGAGGGAATTCACCCTGCAGCAACAATCTTTTACAAGGACACGGTTTAATTATGTTTCCCGGCATTACTGGCCCATTGATGATTTTCAGTTTAGCTTTATGAATAAGAGACGTTCCGAGTTTTTTCAGGAACAACATGTAAAAGTGATACAAGCAGGGGGTTATGTAGAGATGGGGAAGAGTTATCACCCGAAATCGGAAACGAACCTTCAAACCGTATTAGTGTTTATTGATCACAACGAAACTGATCTCAATTATTACGACGAACTTAAACATCACAGTCACCTCAACAAATACCAGGCATTTTACGAAAATTGCTTATTTGGTCATGTTTATGAATATTTTACTACCGAAGAACATTGGCCCGCTTTACTGGCTGCTTTGAAGCGTATAAAAGGAAATGAAGCAGGACTTTATAGAAACTGTGATGTTGCTTCAGCAACAGAACCTGTATTAGATGCAATACGATTCAAATAATCATTCAACCATCAGCGCTATTGAACGGCTCGTATTTTCAAATTAAAATTTAGTATATGAATTTGTATGTTTCGAATCTTGGGTTTAATGTAGAAGAATCCGCATTAAACAATCTTTTTAAAGAATATGGAACCGTTGGTTCCGTTAAAATTATAATGGACAAAATTACCAATCGCAGCCGGGGATTTGCATTCATTGAAATGGCAGATGTTCAGCAGGCAGAAAAAGCCATAAAAGAACTGAATGGCATCATGGTAGAAGGAAGACAAATGAAAGTGATTGAAGCAAGACCTAAACCCTCTAATAGCTGGTAAGAAGCGGTTAGCTTTTAGATATTAGCTGTTAGCCAACCCTCGATGTTATTTGGTTCTTACGAATAGCAAAAAGCCGATGGCTAACAGCTTTGTTTTCCGTTGGTTTTTAAAACCTCAATTCGAACCTTCACTTATTTATTATTCCCATAAGCTTTATCAAGGAATAAATACCGCGCATCGTAAGTTGCTTTTACTCCTTTTGTTTCGGTATTAATGATTATCAGATCTGGATTATTATCGTTGGGTTGTGCAGCTGTCCAATTAGGTAATTTATTACCATTGGGATTCCCATTAATAATGAAGTTGGCGAAATAGTTAAACATTGTTTCGGATACTTTATAATCATCGGCTGTCCAGGCATAATCTTTATTCAGATGCAAGTTCCCCATGCAATAATCTATTTCACAGGCATGCGGGGCACCAATCGGCTCAGGCATTTTTGGCGTATTGGGATCTTTTTTGGCTGTACCCCCAGCCAGCCCGGTAGTTAAACTTTTATCAACCATCGGGGGCATGAGTTTACTATAGAGATAACGATAAACAGGCTGATTACTGTTCTTACGATGCAAATCAAACCATTTCCAGGTACTATAAGCGATGAAACGATCAGCAGCTAATGCGGTCGCGGAAGATTCAATTTCTGTTACGGAACCATGCGGATATAATTTCAACACTTCCTCAAAATCGTTTGGATAGGATTGTTTTACTTTTTTGATATAGTTTTCTTCGTTATAAGGTTGGCCCTGCATAAATGCTTGTCCAGGAATTTCAGCAGAGTTCCATCCAAGTAATAAGGGTACCATCGCCTGTTGTTTCTTCGCAAAAATTTCAGGAAGCGTTGCCGTTAAAAAATAACCATCGATTACCACAGGAAAGCCAAATCTCTGCGACTCGTTGTATATCTCATATAATTCACGGGTGCTTAATTTGCGTAGTTCTGCTAAACCAGGATAACCGGCTTTTTGCGCGAATTCCATCCCGGTTTTTTCAGCTTCTGCCAATGAGACGGGTGCAAGTGTAGGATTGATGCCCGCGCCACTTTCACCGATTGCACCGGCAATTAAATTTTTTGAAAGGGGAGAAGCCATCTGGTAACTCACAGAAATGGAGCCTGCCGATTCACCAGCGATTGTTACCCGCTTGGGATCACCACCAAAAGCTGCTATATTCTTCTGCACCCATTGCAATCCTGCATGCTGATCGAGTAAACCATAATTGCCAGATGCTTTATAACCCGCTTCTTTACTCAATTCAGGATGCGCGAAAAAACCAAATATATTCAATCGATAATTTACCGTAACTACAACGATTCCTTTCCTGGCCATTGCCTCACCATCATAGCGAGGTTCTGCACCATCTCCGGCTACAAAACCTCCTCCATAGAAATACACCAAAACGGGCAAATTTTTAGTAGTACGCTTGGCAGGTGTCCATACATTTAAATAAAGGCAATCTTCACTGACTCCGTCTGAGCGACTATTCATATCGCCAAATACAATGGCTTGCACAGCCCGTGGCCCGAATTTTTTGGTAGGCAATACTCCTTTCCAATTTTCAAGTGGTTGAGGTGATTTCCATCGAAGCGGACCCATTGGCGGCTTAGCAAATGGAATACCCAGGTAAAACTGCATTCCGGTTTTTGTATCATAATTCCCTTCAATGATGCCATTCTCCACCTTCGCCTGTACGGCAAAGTAATTGTTGGTTTGAGAAAAGCAGGATAGGGTTATAAAAAAAATAAGGAATGACAAAGCGGATAATCGATGCATATAAAATGATTAAGTGATTATTGTCTCAAATTGAGACAATAATAAAGCATTTTTTGAATTTATCCATTTATTTTTGGAGAAATAAAACAGAACGATGGCTAAAAAGATGCAGAGCACGGTAGCGAGACCAGATGGTAAGGATTATCTCTCACATATCGCTTATGATTCGGTAATCTTTGGATTTTCCGGTGATCAGCTAAAGATTTTACTGATGGAATATCATAATACCGGTTTATTTGCGCTTCCTGGTGGGTTTGTACTAAAAAATGAAAATCTCGACGATGCCGTGAAGCGCGGTTTAAATGAACGGACCGGAATTAACAATGTTTTCCTGGAACAATTTTATGTATTTGGAGATGCCAGCCGGCATCATCCAAAGACACTCAAAACCATATTGGTTGCAAATGGTCATGATGCAAAAGACAATCATTGGTTACTGGATCGCTTTATTTCTGTGGCATATTACGCATTGATTAATTATAAAGATGTGGTCCCCAAACCGGATGCTTTATCGGATTCCTGTACCTGGTACGATATTGATAATCTCCCTAAACTTATATTAGATCATACGGCGATTGTAGAGAAAGCATTGCAGACACTCCGCGCCAATCTCAACCGGAAACTGATTGGTATAAATTTATTGCCGGATCGGTTTACATTGGGAGAATTGCAAAAAGTTTACGAAGCTATTTTGGGAGAAAAAATAAGAAGGACAACCTTCCAACGGAAGATGCTCGGAATGGGTATTTTAAAGCGACATGAAAAGCAATACTCAGGGAAAGCACATAAGGCTCCTTATTTATATAGTTTTGATAAGAAGAAAGCTGCTAGCTTTTAGCGATTAGCTGTTAGCTGCTTTTGTTAATATGAATCGTATGAAACATAAAAAACCATTTATAGAATGTATACGTTCAATGCTAACAAAACTAACAGCTAATCTCTAATGGCTAACAGCCCTTTAAAGTAAACCGATAAGCATTTTGTCATCTGCGATAATAATATTCGTCTTTTTCTCCGGATCATATATCATCACCTTGTTTCCTTTTGAATTATCAATATATGCGATTCGCCTGGATGCTGAATTATAGGTAGCTCGATCGGTCTTCAATTCAAGAAAGACTTGCTTTTTATTGCCATCGGTTCGGATGGTTGCAATTTGATTGGGGTTAACAGTATAAAGGATGGTCTTGTTATCTATCCATGATGGATAATAATTGAGTGTTGTAGTATCGTTGGTGATATTCCGATGAAAACTTCCATTAGTATCCGTGAGATAAATCTGATCGTGCCGATCGCCTTTTTCCAAATAATACACGATATGTTTTCCATCGGGCCCCCAAACGGGATTATAACTTTTATATTTCCCACTATGCGAAATCTGTTTCACTTGCTTTGTGAAAATGTTGACGATACAGATATCTATTGTTGCATATTGGCCTTCCCCATTGTAAGAAATGTTATACGTTAGCTTTCTTCCATCGGGCGACCAGGACAATGAAAATTTTTTGAAAGTATCGGTCTTCAATTCAGTTTCTGAACCAGTGGTAAGATTGTGGATATAGATATTTTCCCTTCTTTTATCATCTCGTTTAAAAAATGCGACATATTTTCCATTCGGCGATACGGCTATATTGGTAGCGTTGGTTAAGGAAGGGGTGAGTTTTTTTGTGGTTAAATCATATATAAAAACCCTTGATATGGGGGACATTCTTTGTTCTGTCTTGTGGAATTTGACTGCTGAAAGCAATACTTGCTTGCCATCTGGCAACCACTCCACCGCATTTATTCTTACAATAAAATTTGTATCCGGAATTGCCTGTTGCGAATAGCAAGTAGTTACGGTAACAAGAGATATTATTATTACCAGTAGGAAGTTCTTCATTTTTTATTACAAAGCACGTACCTGGATAGCACATCAAAATGGGCCACTTGATGAAATGCCAATTTAATATGACGAAATACAAACGTCCACGAGAAGCAAAAAGCTAATTTTCAATCGCGTAGCTTTTTCTGTAAGGCAAAGCAGCTAGTAGCTAATAGCTAAAAGCTAGCGGCTTTCCTCCACTCCCCAATTCCGGTTAATCGTTCCCCTCTTTTGGTTATTCTGTAAACGACTGGGTTGATTCAGTTTTGCAGTCGTAAATTTTTTTTAAAATGAACAATCTACCTTCTCCATTAGAATTGCTGAAGGATCCCATTTCATTAAGTATAATAGGGATCTATGTTTTGCTGATGATTTGGGAAGCTTTATTTCCTGCACGTAAATTGCCGTTTGTAAAATACTGGAAGCTCCGGGGTATCGCAGTCTTTGCTTTCTATTTTTACCTTTCTTCCTACCTGCCATTACTGTGGGGCCGTTTTTTACCCAGCACTCAATTGATCAATCTTTCTTCATGGGGTGTGTTGGGTGGTGGTTTAGCTGGAATTGTACTATATGAATTCGGAATGTATATATGGCATCGCTCTATGCATCGTAATAATTACTTGTGGAAAGTGTTTCATCAAATGCATCACAGTGCGGAACGTTTGGACACCTATGGCGCATTTTATTTCAGCCCTTTCGATATGATTGGTTGGACGGCTTTGGGTACCGTATGTTTTTCAGTGTTGATCGGCCTTAGTCCGCAGGCGGTAACCGTAAGTTTATTGGTCACCAATTTTCTTGGGATATTTCAGCATGCAAATATCAAAACACCGGTATGGTTAGGTTATATAATCCAGCGTCCGGAGAGTCATTCAATACATCATGCCAGAGGAGTGCATGCGTTTAATTATTCAGATCTTCCATTATTTGATATGCTGTTCGGAACCTTCCAAAATCCATCCCATTTTGCAAAAGAAACTGGATTCTATAACGGGGGGTCGTCAAGAGTAAAAGATATGTTGTTGTTCCGGGATGTAAACCGTGAGTCGTGAGACGTGAATCGTGAGTAGACAGTGAAACTCTCTAATTAATAGTTGCTTACATTTAATCGGAGAGCCACTCACGATTCTCGATTGACGTCTCACGATTTCTCTTTCACCCACGCTTCCGGCTTAAACGCATTAAAGCGTTCTACACAATCATCCACCAAAGGAACGATGGTCATTTTATCATCTTTTATTTCAATTTTGTAGATTCCAACAACGGTTTCAGTACAAGGGCTCATTCCACTGATCTTCGTAAGCTTCAGGGTATCCTTACTGATTGAATAACTCATAGTTTCTACGAGACTTCCATCACCGGCAATCGAAAGGGAAACAGTATCCTTCTTAAAATGAAGGATGGTTTCAATGGGATCCGGAATATTCATTGCATTTCTCCATTTTGTATCGGTTAGTTGCGCGTTGGCGGTAGCTACAAATAGTACAAAGAGCAGAGCGGATAAGATTGCTTTTTTCATAACTGGTTTGTTTACGAATTTATTTAAGAGTTAATTTTATTTTTTAGTGGATATTCCTGCCAACGCGCCTTTTGCATATCCGGTAGTCTCCGCTACTGCCGGAAGGGGGTTGTCCTCCGAACCTTCATATTCTATGCTCAGGAGATGAGGGTATTTTATAGTCAGCAATGCACTCAATACAGGTGGCAGATCGAGAACCCCCCGACCAGCCTGAATCGTGTTGCCGTTCGGTTCTGTTGAATTGATATCTTTAAAATGCAAGTCGTAGAGCCGGCTCCTGCATTTTAAAATTGCTTCAGCCGGATCAACTTTCGCACGTGCCGTATGTCCAATATCAATACACAACCCAATCCGGATATCATATTTCTGCACAGCATTCCAAACGTCGTAGGGGGATGGAAAACGCTTGTCCTCTGGTCCGTGGTTATGAATCGCAAGTTTAATATCAAATTCCTTAACCATCTTGTCGAGTATTGGCATTGAATCGGGATGCGGACTGCATACGATGGTTGGTATTTTACAATCTTTTGCATATTGAAATGCCCGGCGGATATTGGCCTCGTCGTTCTCCATCGTAATATTTCCACAACTCAGTGGAGTAATACCTGCCTCAGTAAATTTATTAATGACGGCATTTCTTTCTTCCGCTGTACTCGATAGTGACAAGTGAAAATCTTTTATTGAGATATAATGCAGGTCCAATTGCTGCAGCGCCTTTATGGTATTTTCCACCGAAAATTTCCGGAAAGTGTAAGAGGCAATTCCGGCTTTTAACCCAAGCCAGGGATCCCTTCTGGGCATATCCTTAATAGAATATAGATTTTGAATCTCCGCGTTACTATTTTTTAATAGGGTGGTTCCTATTGCGGCGAACAATCCCGATTTCAGCGCTTGTCGACGGGAGAATGAATTGGACATAGAAGAAATTTGAAGAAAAATTACGGTAAAATCCTGAAAGAAATGCATGAAAAGGAATCTCACGAAGACTACGGTGGTTTAACTTTCCGAAATACGGAGACTCCGAGAAAACCACCGTAGTCTTTGTAGTGTTGAATTAATCTTTGATCCCTTTCGAGCTTCTATCTTCAAAAGCAGGAGGAGGTGGCAGTTTACGTGGTTTTGATTTTACCAGCTTCATCACTTCTTCAACGGCACGTAGCAATTGCGGATCATTACCCTTCGCCAGTTGTGCCGGATCATCCCATACCTCAATAGTAGGTGTTACGCCAATACCTTCGGCGAACCATTTGCCATCGGGTCCATATAATCTTGCATCTGGTACTGTAATGCCACCACCATCAATTAATGTATGTCCGGTAGCAGGACCTACCAATATTCCGAGTGTACGTTCTCCAATGATCGGACCCATATTCATTGTCTTAAAGGCCCAGGGGAATGCATCCCCACCACTACCTGCCCAGCCGTTAATCAGCATTGCTTTTGGCCCATCATTTCCTTTTCCAGGGATACGCGAAACGCCAGCATTGCGCCAGGAGATATTATATAAATTAGGACGGTTGAGCATTTCTATAAAACGATCGCCTAACTGCCCACCCGCATTGAATCGTTCATCAATGATAAAACCTTTCTTTTCTACCTGCGCGTAAAACTGTCTCATTAATTCAGTTTGTCCGTCAGCACCTGTATTCGGCATATACATATAAGCCAGGTCCCCATTACTCAATGAATCCACTTTCTTACGGTTCGCTTCTATCCATTCCAGATGACGCAAACGACGTTCTTGTCCGGTTGTTAATGTTTCAATTAATACATCCTTTGCTCCCTGCAAGTTTGGTTGACTGTTTACTTTCAATAAGACGGTACTACCCGCTGTGCCATCAAAAGCTGCATAAGGTTCGGCAGAAATGTCAATTGGTTTCCCATTTACTGAAAGGATATAATCTCCCTCTTTTACATTTATACCGGTTGCATCAAATGGAGAGCGCACTTCATTATCCCATGCGGCGGGACGAACAATACGTTTTACCCGATAGGCACCATTGGAAAGTTCCCAATCAATTCCAAGAAATCCATGACCCCGGTTACTGGCGGGCTCTGTGTTTCCTCCGGGATTGGCATAGGTATGACCCGCCGCTAATTCAGCAATCATCTCTTGCTGAATATTTACAACATCCCAACGGGTGATAGCATCGTTCATCAGGCTGCTATAATGTTTACGCACTTCATCCCAATCTACTTTCTGCATGGAGGGATCATAGAAGAAATCGCGGTACCGGCGCCAGGTATCATTGAAGAGTTGGTTCCATTCTTCGCGGGGATTCAATGTCATTTCCATCGCCGTGGTACGTAACATCTTTTCAATTCTTTGATCGGGAGCTGGTTTGATAATACCTAAATTACCTCCCTGCATTACCAAAATTGATTTGTTATCATTCGATATCACAAAATTTCCAACACCACTGATAATCTTTTTTTCTTCTCTCTTTTCACTATCATACATATAAACCGCCGGTTGTTCACCAACTGTTCCGGTATTAGGGAAGCGGCTATAAATTAATTTACCTTCTATTGCTTCTAATATTCCATAATTCCCCGCGGGAACAGGTAATGTCTGCACCCTCGCTTCAAAATTAGCAGGTATAATTGTTAAGCTCTTAGCTGCGGGCTTTTCGCTTGCAGCAGGTTTGGTTGCTGGAGGAGTAGTAGCTGGTGCGGTAGCAGGAGCTGCAGGTGTTGCTGGTTTCTCAGTTGCCGAATCTCCGGTTACTTTTACTTCATCATTTCGGGCTACCAATAAACTTTTTGCAGATGGATCCAGGCTAGCATATGCTAATAGGGTTGTATTTGGGTAGATCCATGTTCCATCGAGACTACTATAACTTGGTTGGAGCCGACGATCTGTTTTAAAATAGAGATATTTACCAGTTGGATCGAAGACCGGGTCGGAATCATTATAGTAACCGGCTGTAACCTTATGTAATTTTTTTGCTGGAAGGTTATAAAGATAAATCGCTTCATTAAGATTTTCTCCCGCCTTACTGTATGCTACCCAATTATTATCGGAACTCCAGCTCAATCGGAATCCTCGAAGACCATTATAAGGTAACAGTGTGGTTTTATCAATAACACTTAATTCACCTGTGGCTACAGTAAGCACTGTTATCTCCTGCAAATAATTAATGAACGCAATTTTTTTGCTATCGGGCGACCACATTAATTCCCAACCCAAACCTTTTCCGAAATTGGTTATTTTTTTTGCAACACCTGTTTGTGTTTCCTGAGTCCAAATTTCGTATTCTCCGCTTTTGTCACTCCAATACGCGATCCATTTTCCATTGGGCGACCAGGCAGGGGATTGATCAAATGCTCCACTGCTATTGGTAAGATTTAATACAGGGCCATTTTCGGCCGGTACACTAAATAATTCACCTCTTGCTTCTACTACAACTCTCTTAGCATCCGGTGATATATCCGCGTTCACGATCCGGGTACCTACATTTTCTGAACGAGGCATTAGGGTTGCAAAATCAGTAACTACATTTATTTTAACCTCTTCGTATTTATTCGAAGTTAGATTTAAGAGATAGAGTTTGCCACCTGCTTCAAATACCAGGTCATCGGGTCCTGAACTCATATGATTGATATCGATATCACTGAATTTGGTAACCTGGGTGCGTGCTTTTGTTCCAATTTCATATACCCAGATATTACGACGTTTGTTATTATCGTTATCACTGATATAATAAATCTTGTTTTTATGCCAAACGGGTTTACCATCGGTCGCGGAATTGTTGGTAATATTTTCCGCTGTCATTTTTTTCAAGTTAAAGATGACAACATCGGAAGCAAGTCCACCACGGTATCGTTTAAAAGGATAGTTTTCTGTAATACGACTAACATAAGCGATGCTTTCCCCATCCGGTGAAAAACTTCCCAGTTCACCATAGGGTAATGGAAGTTTTTCGGGCAAACCACCGCTTTTTGATAAGAGATAAAGACTGTTCACATTACCTACACCAGCGTCACGTAATGATGCGATCAATAGCTGGTTTCCATTGGGGTGCCAATCAACAACCCGGTCTGCCATTGCGTGCCAGGTAAGTCTGGTTGGCATTCCACCACCAACAGGCATGGTATAAACATCAATATTTCCCCGATAAGTTGCGGAATAAGCCAATGTTTTCCCATCAGGTGAAAAACGCGGAAACGTTTCTTCACCGGTGGAGGATGTGATTCGGGTGGCGGTTCCCCCTGTTTTGGGAACAATCCAGATATCACCGCCATACACAAAACTGACTTGCGTAGCGGAAACGTCGGGAAACCGGAACAAACGGGCATCAATCTGAGCGCTTGCATACTGACTAATAAGCGTAACTAAAAGAATAAAGAATTTACTTCTCATGATAATTATTTTACAGGATCTGTGAATGGGGTCTATAAATATAGGGAATTTGAAAAGAGACTGATTTTATTGGTTGATATAAGTGCTCTTTATTGGTATGAAAGGTAAACTGACAGACAATTCAGGAGTATATATTCTTGTAATTTGTTAAATAAACCTGATTTTCTTTCAGTGGTGTTTTTGATTGTTTAACCGGTGCAACAAAAGAATAGAGATAGGTTACTTTAGTTGCAAGAATTGGGTATGCGTTACAGTATACGATGTTTATATACAACTTTCATTATAATTGCTGTTTTGTTATGCAGTAGTTATAAGTCCCTGCCTTTTTCCATTGCAGACCCTGTCTTACCTGAACGTTGGCTGAATATTCCTTCATATAAATTTATTGAGCCAGATTTCAACAACTACAGTGATCCTGTTATCACTTGTGATTCCGCTTCCAGTACTATTCAATTTAGCAGAGCTGGAAACCTTATTCTCATAAGAGCAATTGCCGATACCACGGAAGGTTATTTTATTCTCGATACCGGGGCACCCTATCTGATTTTAAATATGACCTATTTTCGGGGCTATCCAGGTAACCCAACTCCCGAAGGGATGCAAGGGGGCATAACAGGTTCAGTTAATTCCGCTACTCCCACACATGTAAAAAAATTATCAATGGGTGGCTTTCATTATCATGCAGTCGAAGCCGACCGGATCAACCTGGGACATATTGAAGATAGCAAGGGAGTGAAAATTCTTGGACTATTGGGCATGCAGTTGTTCAAGCGCTTTGAGATGATCATTGATTATGAGAATAGTTTAATTCATCTTCACCTTATTCAGAAAAAAGAGGCACGTGTGTATAAAAGCGAAATGCTGCGCGATGCTACGGCCTATAATATTTTCCCCATTCAAATTAAAGACAATAAATTGTTACTAAATGCCACTGTTGGTGGGAAAACACTCAGTTTTGTAATCGACACGGGAGCCGAATCGAATATCATTGACAGCCGGCTTCCAAATAAGGTGTTTAATAATATCACGATCAATCGCCGGGTATTACTGGCAGGCAATGGTCAAAGAAAAGTGGAAGCCCTTTATGGAGATATGAATGATTTCAAAATAGGAGATGTTTCCATTTCAACACTTCCGTTTTTGGTAACCAACCTGGAGGAGATGTGTAATGCCTATAATGTAAGTTGTCTCGATGGTATGCTCGGGTTTGATTTTCTATCCTTACATAAAATTGGATTTAACTTTGTAACGCGCAAGATGTATATATGGAAATGAAAAGGACTAGATATAGTATGATAGGAAGGGTATTCAACCTGGGACTTGTCCTGGTCCTGCTTTTATATGCTACTCCGAACGTGATGGCACAACCACCTGTGCAATCTTACAAGGTGAGGGATGGCAAAATGTTTATTGTACTCGACAGGCGACTGGATGATGCTGCCCTGGATAATTTTATCGCTAAATACGAACTGTATGATTTGCCGTTGAAAGAAATAATGAAGGGAAAATTAATCGATTCACTCTTAAAGCTGGGATGGTATATCGAGAAAGGTGATCCGGAACTTCTTATCATCAGTAAAAGGCTGGAAAGTTCGGGTAAGATTTATAACGAGGCCGATAAAATTATTTTTTCAGATAAAAATCGCTCCATCGCCGAACGTTTTCCCGCTAAAAGCCAAAATGTAAAATATGGCTACAACCGATTCCGGAATAAATATCCATTCGCGGTAAAAGATTCGATGGTCACCTTCTTTTTGCGAAACAATAAAAATGCGTCGAAGGTAATGCTGGCGGGTAGTTTCAATGAGTGGCGGCCCGATGTTCTTGCAATGACTAAAACAGACAGTGGTTGGGTTACGCGAGTGAAACTGGGCCCTGGAAAGTTTTGGTATAAATTTATAATTGATGGAAGATGGACAACGGATAGGGATAACCTGCTGGAAGAAAATGACGGGCTTGGGAATATGAATTCGGTATATTATAAACCCAATTGGTTATTTACACTGAAATCCGGTGGCAAGGAGAAGAAAGTTTATGTATCGGGGAGTTTTAATAACTGGAACCCACGCGAACTTCAGATGACATGGAATACTAACCAATGGACACTTCCGGTTTATTTGTTAGAGGGCACTCATACCTATCGTTTTATTGCTGATGGAAATTGGTTTGTTGATCCTTCCAATTCCGATCGCTTCCCAAATGAATTGAATGATTATAATTCAGTGATCCGTATTGGCAATCCTTTTTTATTCCGGCTTACTGGTTATGAAAATGCGAGACAGGTTATTCTGTCCGGTTCATTTAATGGCTGGAAAGAATATGAATTATTTATGCGGAAAGCAAATGGAGGATGGGAACTTCCCTATACACTTGGACCTGGCAACTATGAATACAAATTTATTGTGGATGGTAAATCTTCCGCTGATCCCAATAATCCAGGACTCAGGGGCATTAAGGGACATTCAGGAAATTCCTTTTTTACCATTGGCGCAAACTATACATTCCGGTTGAAAGGATATGGAAATGCCAAAACGGTATTTCTTTCGGGAGATTTTAATAACTGGTCACCGAATACATTTGTGATGAAGAAAGAAGGGGCTGATTGGGTATTGAAAGTACAGTTGTTTCCGGGCAAACATCTTTATAAATTCGTTGTAGACGGAAAGTGGATCATAGATCCTTCTAATAAGGATTGGGAACAAGACGACAATAATTCCGTTTTATGGTTCGAGTAAGAAAGCGTGTTGTATGAAAGCGACAATAATCGAAATTCAAGGAACTTTGATATAACATAAAAAAAATGAACAAATGAAGCTTACTCTTATTTCCATACTGTTTACTGTCATTATTTCTTGTAAACCATCTTCGGTAGACGATCTGGAAAAATCAAGGAAAGAAATTGCCGGTGCTGAAGCGGCGTTTGAAAAAATGGCATCAGAGAAAGGGATCGCTGAAGCATTTTGGTTCTTCGCCGATTCCAATGCCGTAATTAAAAGGGCCAATGATTCCCTGATTCATGGAAAAGACGGCATACGTAGTTTTTATTCAGCAGACTATTTCAATACCGCTACCGTAAAATGGTCGCCCGACTTTATTGATGTTTCCGAAGACGGTGATTTAGGATACACTTATGGAAAGTATCGCTGGCAATCCACGGATAGCAGTGGTAAAGTAAATGTAGCAACAGGAATTTTTCATACGGTTTGGAAAAAGCAAACGGATGGATCCTGGAAATATGTATGGGATTAATAAATACGCTTGATTCTTATTTTTGAGATTTATATATATTTCAATTCATTTTTTGAGATGATTAAGAAAGCTGAAGTTGAAAATTATCCCGAGATTCAGCAAGTTTGGGAATTCTCGGTAAAAGCTACTCACCATTTTCTTCCGGATGATTATTTTCAGGAGATCAGATCATTGTTTCAAACTTTTTTATCCGCCGTTGATTTGTACATTGACCTTGACAAAACAGGGAAAATTACAGGCTTTTTGGGAGTGGCAGATGGTAAAATCGAAATGCTTTTTCTTCATCCCAACAATATAGGGACTGGAATCGGCAGTTCCTTTACCCGCTTCGCGATTGATCAGCTTCAGGTTACAAAAGTAGATGTGAATGAGCAAAACGAAAAGGCGGTAGAATTTTATCAACGAATGGGATTCAGGATTGTTAAACGAAATGAAACAGATGGATTGGGTAGACCATTTCCTATTTTGGAAATGATATTGTAAAATTTGCAAACAGTTATTAAGTATATATCAAACAAGACTAAATATGGAGTATTGGCTAAGTGGGCCCGTTGAAAATATTCCTTCATTATTACAACCGGTTGCACATGCGTTGTTGCAATCCAGAGAAGAAGTAGGAGAGTCAGTTAAAGATTTTCCCCAATCGCTATTATGGCATAAGCCAGGTGGTTCCGCATCGGTAGGCTTTCACCTGCAACATTTGACAGGAGTGGTGGATCGCTTATTTACGTATGCAAGAGGTGAACACTTAAGCCAGCAACAACTTGAATATCTGAAAGCAGAAGGAATAGAAAGTGAAAACATACAAGTTTCCGGGTTGCTTGAAAATTTTAACCGGCAGGTGGATATTGCATTGGAGCAATTACAGAATACAAGAGAAGATTCTATATTGGAATTCAGAGGAGTTGGAAGAAAACAAATCCCGTCGAATGTAATTGGACTTTTATTTCATGCAGCCGAGCATGCACAAAGACATACGGGGCAACTGCTGGTAACAGTGAAAGTGCTTAAATCTATGTAGAATATAAGCTAACGGCTAACTACTAATAGCTAATAGCTGTTAGTAGTTAGCCGTTAGCAATTAGCTAGTTCTTCAGAATTTTAAATTCCACTCTTCTATTCAACTGCCTGTTGTCATCAGTATCGTTATCCACAACAGGTTTTGTTTCTCCATAACCCTGCGATATTATTCGCGAGGGGGCGATGCCCTTCGAAAGTATATATTCCATTACAGATCTTGCACGGTTATCACTCAATTTGAAGTTGTAGTCATCAGAACCTTTGCTATCCGTGTGCGCACTCATTTCAATTTCTATCGAAGGGTTCTCTTTCAACAAGGTAACCACCCTGTCAAGTTCCACGAAAGATTCTGGACGCAGATCCCATTTATCGAAATCGAAGAATACGTTATTTAATCGTACTACTTGTCCGATCTCAATAGGCGCCAGGTAAAGATCTTTATGTATTACTTTATGACCAGCTTTTATTAAAGAGTCCAGGTTCAGGTTCTCAGAGATGGCAAAGAATTTATCAGCAACGGCGCGGATACTATAATTCTTGTCGTAAGGCAATACTATTTTAAACGAACCATCCACCGGGCTTGAAATTCCATTTCCAGCTTCTACGCCATCTGGCAAGGTTTCGTATACAAGGGAAGCGCTAAGCGGTTCTTTTGTTTTTACATTATAAACATTACCAGTAACGATAACCACCGGGTTGGGTTTTTCACGTTCCAGTAATTTTACACGCACGATATCACTTTCACCATAGGTATTTAAACTGGTTGTCAGATAAGCATACTCGCCACCTGCATCCAGCGTAAAGAAAGCATCCCAATATTCAGTGTTGATCGGGCCACCTAGATTCACCGGCTCGCTCCATTTGGTCCAGGTCTTATCCAATCTTTTTGTCATCCAGATATCATTATCACCCAGTCCACCGGGGCGATTACTGCTGAAATAAAGTGTTACGCCGTCAGATGCAACATAAGGAGTCATTTCATCCGTATCAGGGAAGTTGATGTTTTTACCAATGCTCTTGGGTTCGGACCATGTTCCATCACCCACACGAAAACAAACGAAGATGTCATTATACTCGCCACCTTTCTCGGGCGTCATATATAGTAATAAGGTTTTGCCATCGTGTGCCATAGTAGCACCTGATTGCCGGCCCTTATCATATTTCTCATAATTTCTTATTCGTAACGCGTCGGGTTCGCTCCAGCGACCATTATTTTTCAGGTAACTCATGCTTACCCCTTTTCCATTAAAAGCGCCGTTTATAAAAGCACCTCTGATCAATATCCGGTTATTATCGGGAGATATCCAGTAAACCGCGTTGTATTGCATGGTATTTAATGGATAGGAAAGATGTCTTGCTTCTGCCCAATTACCAGCAGAATCCCTTCTCGAATACCAGATATCCTGGGAGTTCGGAACGGAATTGAATTTGGTATTAACGGGATGGTTCTCGCAAATAAAAAATAAAATATTACCATCAGCTGATACGGTGGGTCTAAGCTCAGCCAGATCAGAATTAATATTAATCCCTAAATTCTCGATTTTGATAATCGTAGAGGCATTAATAATATTATCCTTCTGGGCTTTTAATAACGTATCAGTAGTTGGAGTAGACGGTTGAGCGGATGCCATAAATGTACATCCCAGTAAGAGTAGAAAGGGGGTTAGACTTTTCACGACATTGGGTTTGAAGCCAAAATAGAAAGAAATACTTATATCTCATAATCCTGGTAGAAATCATTGATTTGCAGGTGTATAAGGCTGAATTTCAAGACAGGAATGATAAGCTGAACTAATAGCAAAAAAGGAAAGTTTGAGCAATCTATTGCTCCGAATTCAATAATTGTTGCGATTAATATTACGCGTATCATATTTATCCATCAATAAAATAACACCCGAGTTTTAAAAGCTATACTGTGCAAATTCTTAAAAAGAAATTTTGACTGTTGTTAAGTATACAATAGTGATGATAATATAATTAGTTACTATTTTTTTTCTTTCCCCAGTATTATCTTTTTTTAATTTTTCATTCATGTTATCAGAATGTGAATATCCCGTTTCCCTATTATTATTTAATTGTAATTTCTTTGTACAAACAATACTCTAATGAGAAAAATCAACCTCGCAACCAGCATCGTTGCATTCCTGCTGTTGACTACTGTTTTTATTTCTCCAACAATCGCGCAAGTTACTACCGCCACTTTGAGTGGAATTGTCAAGGACTCAAAAGGAGTTCCACTTGCTGGAGCAACAGTTACGGTAGCGTACCCGGATGCAGGCATTAGCCATTCGATGGTAACACGCGGAGATGGACGATTTACTGCACCCAATCTTCGAGTGGGTGGACCCTATAAGATTACTATTGATTATGTCGGTTATAAACAATCCATCACAGAAAATATATTCTTAGAATTGGGTTTAAATAACACATTGGACGTGAGTATGGTGGAAAAGGCAACGGAACTAACCGGTGTTACAATTACGGGTAGGTCACGCATTTTTGATAATAAACGGACGGGCGCTTCTACAAATATCAGCAACCGTCAATTGAGAACCTTACCTACCATTTCAAGATCGGCCGATGATTTTTTACGTTTAACGCCTTCCGCATCCGCAACCTATAACGGAATTTCCTTTGCAGGTAGAAACGGTCAGTATAATAACTTTTCATTGGATGGAGCCGTATTCAATAACCCATTTGGTTTGGATGCGCCTACTCCCGGTGGACAAACCAATGCCCAACCCGTTTCATTAGATGCTATTGAACAAATACAGGTAAACCTGGCTCCTTATGATGTTACCCAGGCAGGTTTTACCGGAGCTGGAATAAATACAGTAACAAAATCAGGTAGTAATAAAACGGTCGGTACAGCATATGCATTCTATCGGAACCAGGGCTTGACCGGCAAAAAAGTGGATGGAGAAAAATTGGAAGTACCTTCTCTTCGTCAATTTCAGATTGGAGCAGCAGTGGGTGGTCCTATCATTAAGGATAAACTATTTTATTTTTTCAGTATTGAAACAGAACAACGCCAGGATGAGGCCTCCGCCTACCGCGCAAGAGACAATACAAATGCAGGTAAGCCCACAACCTCGAGAGTATTGGAACAGGATCTTATGGATGTAAGCAGCATTCTGAAAACAAGGTTCAATTATGAAACCGGCCCATACCAGGGTTTTACCCATGATCAGAATAACTATAAATGGCTCGTTAAACTCGATTGGAACATCAGCACAGTACATAAACTCTCCTTTACGTATAACGGACTCGATGCCACAAAAGATAAGCCGGCACACCCCAGCGCAATAGGAAGAAGAGGACCTGATTATACAACACTTCAGTTCCGTAATTCGGGATATCAGATGGTAAATAAACTGAATTCGTTCAGTTCTGAATTAAAATCTAACTGGAAAGGAAATTATGCGAATAAACTTCGGGTAGTGTATACTCAATTTAATGATAAACGCAATCCGTTTTCAAGACCTTTCCCTGTAGTAAATATTTCAAAATATGGAACACGTTACATCGTGGCGGGTCATGAACCATTTTCAATCAATAATCGCTTGAATCAGGATGCCTTTCAGGCCACCAATGATTTTACAATCTATAAGAAAAATCATACGATCACAGCCGGTGTTTCCTATGAATCGTTCAAATTCGGCAACTCATTCAATTTAACCGGCTACGGGCCAACCCTGTTCGGTGATATCGATATCCAAACGTTTAAAGACAGCGTACCTGTTGGTGGTAACGTGGTTTTTGGTGCATACCCACTTGATGTAGATGTTAATTATGCAAGAAATCATGCTGCGGCAGATGTATGGACCTGGTATTATTTAACAGTGGGTCAGCTTTCCGCTTATCTCCAGGATGAATGGCAACCTTCTCAAAATTTTCGTGTAACGCTCGGATTAAGAGTTGATCAGGCGCTTTATTTTAATGCGAGTTATAATAGTCCCAACCTAAATCCCGATGGAACTTATGCGGGAACCAATACTACGGGTGAACCCACGGTTCCCAACAATGATAATCTTACGTTATTTGATGAAAACGGAAAGCCGGTAACGAATGGAGTAGGGAAAGATCTTGACAATACTAATTTACCGGAAGGGCTCTTATTTTCACCGCGTCTTGGATTTAATTGGGATGTAAAGGGAGATAAGACGTTACAAGTGCGAGGTGGTTCCGGCCTGTTTACCGGTCGTTTTCCCTTCGTATGGATAGGTAATCATATCGGGAACCCTTTCAGTTTCTTTTATAATGCAACTGATAAAAACTTCAGATGGCCACAAGTATGGCGCACTAATATCGGAACAGATCTCCGTGTTAAGTCTGGAACTGTATTCAGCCTCGATCTTGCTTATACAAAAGACGTAAAAGGGATGATGGTAAGAAATTATAAACTCGGTACTCCAACCGGTACATTGAGTTCCGGAACAGGCGATACCCGCAAAATTTATACAGCGGCTAACCAGGGAACAGCGAATGCATATGTATTTACCAATACAGATGTTGGATACCAGTTTAATATTTCTTT
This sequence comes from Chitinophagaceae bacterium, assembly GCA_965279015.1. Classification (GTDB taxonomy): domain Bacteria; phylum Bacteroidota; class Bacteroidia; order Chitinophagales; family Chitinophagaceae; genus Endoryza. The sequence goes on along the minus strand of OZ257130.1, from coordinate 3,602,115 downwards.
CCAGGCACAGCAAACATTTGACAATGGATTATTTGCTATGGTAGGATATAATTACCTGGACGCAAAAGATGCCAGCTCTATATCAGCGGAAATTTCCAGTGATGCGTTCGACCGCAATCCTATTTTGAATAATGCCAATGAAGCTCGTCTTACTCCTTCTTTGTATGGCAATACGCATCGGATCATTGCGGCACTTTCAAAAAGTTATGTGTACACAGCCGGTAAAATGGGAACCACTATCTCCTTATTTGGAAGCGCTACTTCCGGGAATCGTTTCGCGTATGTATATGGAGGAGATATAAACAATGATGGAACAGCTACAAATGATCTGCTCTATGTTCCAACAGATGGGGAAATTGACCTGATGCCTTTCCAGTCGTTAACTGATATTAATGGTGTATTGCAGAATGCCGCTGCTCAACGGACCGCGCTGAAATCTTATATCGCCCAGGATGAATATCTCAACGGGTTAAGAGGACAGTATACTGAAAAATATGGTGGTGAAACACCCTGGTTCGGTACAGTTGATCTTCGCATCTTACAGGACTTCAATTTCGGGGTGGGATCAAGTGAAAAATCTACTCTCCAATTGAGTCTTGATATTATAAACCTGAGTAATATGCTCAGCAGTAAATGGGGAGTGAGAAAATATGCAACTACTTCCGGTTATTTTCAACCCTTATCGGTTGGATTAAGCGGTGCTACACCTACTTACCAATTCGATCCTTCCCTTACTGAAACGTTTACGGCCAGTCCGGACCTGATTTCACGCTGGCAGATGCAATTTGGAATCAGATATATATTTTGATAGTTCACAGTTTCCGGCTTCTAAAAAGGTTGTCGATTCGAAAAGAGTTGGCAACCTTTTTATTTGTCGTATATATTTGCCCGATCGATAATTATTTTATACTTCCCTTAATAAAACTACCATCAAAAATTGCTAATATTTGTATTTTGCTAAGGAAACAAGGTAAATGAAAATCCCATTTAAGCATATAGCAGGCTTATTGTTTATTATCTTAATATGGATATCCTCATGGGCACAAGAAACCTCACTTACCATCACTGTTCTGAAAGATAAACTTCAACAAAAAGATACGTTATCTTTCGACGCAACATTTATAATAAATGGCAAAAAACCGGCTACGGCAACTCTTTACCTTAAGGCGGTTAATCAGCAGGGACGGATATGGAATATGCGCTGGCCGCTCTTTGATGGGATTTGCCAGGTGGATATCGCCATTCCTGACTCATTTCCTTCTTCTCATTTTGATTTATACTTCGCGGCAACAACAAATTTTTTTACGATTTATGGCCGAGTAAAGACACCAGCAAAAGTAAAATTGCTTAAAAGCACATTGCTAACCACCGGGAAAGATTGGTTGGTTGAAGATATAAAAGTGTCAGCCGAAGGAGAATTTCAATATCGTCATAAAGTTTTCGAAAACGAAGCAACTCTGTTTTTAAAGCAAAGCATAAAAAATAACGACGACCTGAATATTGGTATTGTTTCATTGCTGGATTCAGGTTTTACACCAATGGCCACATCTGTAAATGAAATAACCATCGGTACAATTTCAGATTCATTTGCAACGAGAAAGCCATTAACGTATGTTGAAGTAGATTCTACGATAGCATCTCAGGAAAAGATGCTGGAAGCAGCATTAGTTACAGCAAAAAAACAAACAAGAGCTGAGCGATTTAATGACAAACATGCCAGCAGTTTATTTAAAACGATGGATGAAAAAGTAATTGATCTTATTGATGATCCTTCGGCGCAAGCCTCTTTGAATATACTCAATTATCTTCAAGGTAGGGTAGCTGGCTTACAAATCAGAAATCCTGGTTATGGCGACGCGACCGCTACCTGGCGAAACGGACCCGTAATATTTTATATTGATGAAATGAGAGTCGATATTCAAACCGCCATTATGGTACCTGTTTCGGATATCGCTATCGTAAAGGCATTTCCTCCTCCTTTTTTCGGAAATACTTTTGGGGAAGGTGGCGCCATAGCTATCTATACAAAGAGAGGAGAGTTTTTTGAAAATGGAAACCGACGTAGTTTCCGGATAAAAGGATTTACACCATTTGTAACAACACTGTCGCTACAACCCAACAACCGGTAAAAAGAATAACCAATTACCTATTTTCTTTTCTCACTAAGCCACAATACTGTGTCCAGGATAAAGCGATTCTGCAAATCGTTTGAAAATTGAAAGGATATTTTTTTATTGGTTTTATTTTCCTAGTCCATGTAAATTTCATTTATACAGATCAGTGCCAGAAACCAGTACGAGTTGTTTCCTATTCTGTACATTCGCTCCATGAGAGCGGCAACTATTCATGAAATAAAACAGGAGTTAACTACCGTAAAACCGAATGTCTTACTGGAACTTTGCCTTCGACTGGGGAAATTTAAAAAAGAGAACAAGGAGTTACTTACTTACCTGTTGTTTGAAGCACATGATGAGGCTGAATTTATCGCGGGTATAAAAAAGGAGATTGAAACCAATTTTACAGAGATCAATCAATCCAATCTGTATTTTGCCAAGAAAAGCCTCCGTAAAATCGCCCGGATCATTAATAAATACTGTCGTTATAGCGGGATCAAAGAAACTGAAATCGAACTGCGCCTTTTTTTTTGCGGGCAGTTAAAAGATTCGGGGATACCTATCCCTAAAAACCCAGTAATCCGAAATCTATACGACACCCAATTGAAAAAGATCCGTGCATTGCTTACTGTGATGCACGAAGATGTGCAGTACGATTATATCAAGCTTCTGAAAAAATTGGAGCAATAAAAAAGGGGCCTTTTAAGCCCCTAACTTTTTTATGAAATGTTGAATTTTATTAATGAGTACGCGTTCCACTCGACAATGAATTAATACCTGTACTGGTGGTGAAGTATTCCGCATAGCGCAAAGTTGTTGAACTAAGGACAATATTCTCCCAGTTTACAGTGAGCGGACTTCCTACGGCATAACTTATTGTCCAGGTCATTTTTGTCTTTTCAGGATTGGTAAATTGCCAGATTAATGGTGAACTTACAGCTCCTAATGTATACGTACCAGTGCCATTAGTTGCAAACAAAACATTTTCATTATCCAAATTACTAAGATTAGCTGTTGTTCCTCGTTTATACCAATATGCAGCACCACCGCCGCTGGTATTAACCTGGTTCCATCTTAATTCATCTATTTTCCAAAGACTCTTGGTTAATAATTGCTCCGGTGTTTCGGAAGGAGTCGGGTCGTCATCTTTTGAGCACGAACTAATCACAAGAAATCCTAAACAAAAAAGAATAATTGAAATTTTATTTTTCATTTTAACTGATTTTGCTTTAAAAATAGGCTATTGGTTCCTAATGGCATAATCACCCAGGCGAATATCGATCACCGTGCATTTTTTGACTAAAATCGTGCAGAAAAACCCCTTTTTTGTGTTGACGCTAATCAAGAATTAAACCTATTACTCAATCAAACGTTCAATGCTGGAACCGTTTCATTCGCTATTATTAGTACGATGCTTATGGCAAAATCATAAAACACATTTATGGAAAATACTTCTGGCACCATAAAGCCAATTCCAGCCGGCTATCATACACTTACCCCATTCGTAGTTGCTGATAATGCTTCGGGGTTCATTAAATTTTTGAAAAAAGCATTTTATACTCAACTCAATTATTTAATGGAGGCCGTTGATGGACTCATCCGTCACGCAGAATTGAAAATTGGGGATTCCGCAATTATAGTTGCCAGTGCAACTGAAATCCATAAATCCATGCCTGGAATGTTAAATGTGTATGTGGAAGATTGTGATCAGGTTTACGAAAAGGCATTAAAGGCGGGGGCTGAATCAATGGCTAAGCCTGCTAACCAGTTTTATGGAGATCGCTCTGCGGGGATTAAAGACAGTTGGGGTAATATATGGTGGATAGCCACGCATGTTGAGGATGTGAGTAACGAAGAGATTAAAAGAAGGGAGGCGGAACTTCGAAATTCGTAGCGATTCAGATCTCCGGTAAAATGCATAGTTTTATCGGATGCGTATTTTATTAAAATCAATTCCTTTTATCCTTACCAGTTTTTTAGTGATTTCATTTTCCGCTGTAAAAAACAGTGATTGGAAATCTATAGCAACCGTAACCTCAGATTCAATTCCTTCTTTTTTGCTGGGTGATTTTATTGATGATTATGGAATCCGGTACAGCGTTACAGATAGCGTTTGGACACAACATCCATCCACCCGTTACCATATCTTAAAATGGAACCCTAAAGAAAAATTCCTGATTGCCCGTAATGATAACAGCAACAAAACGGAGCCTGGATTATATACTCGTATAGATTATACCCTATTCGAAAATATGGAACCCTATAAATGGGGTTTTTGCCTGAGTGTATACAATGCCAAATCAGATTCCCTGGCCGAAATCACTTACAAGGCGGATAAACAGAATCCCCGCAAGGGATGCAATGGATTTCCATTTTCACGTATGAAAAGGGCTGAATAAAAATAGACAGCAATAAACTAATCTTTTCATTAGTCGTAGTTAAAGATTGAATTGGGGTAGTTCGCTCTCAATAAATTTTATTGCCATCAACCAAAAGTAATCAGCATTCTTTTCCCTGTTTAAATAACAATGAAAGCGCCTAGCCAGTTTGATGGATTATTTACAGCGGATAGTTTCGTCGTAACGGAGAATAGCTTCCTTTGTGTTATTGCTGATGTTGACCCGGCTTTGACTTTCTTTCACCGCTTTCTCGAGAATCGTACGTTCGAGCTTGTCATCTTTCTTTGTAAAATTGTTCGTGATATTTCCAACGGCCTGCTGGTTCATATTGAACATCCGGGGTGTTGCTTTGCAGCTAAAATCAAAATCGCTTAGGGAAATCGATTTTATTGATTTATGGCTTTGAGTTTTAAAGAGAATCTTTTTGCCACTGATATCATAGACGATGCTCCATTTGGTGTAATCTCCTTGCGATACTTTGTCGAGAATAGAAAAAGCATAATCTGTGAGCTGCATATTGTCGGGAATAGTTGAAACTTTTTTAACCATGCGACATGCTTTTACAAAGCGTTCCAGTGAATTATCAAGGCCTGAAGGATCATCAATATTATTAATATATTTCTTAGCCGTTTGCGCAGATTCCTGGTACGTGCTGTTAGCAAGTACCGGAAAAGGCAGATCCAGGCTTTTGTGTACGATCATTTTCCCTTGAAGAAACTCTATACTGGCGACATTCCCTGATGCATCTGCAACCAGGTAATGTAGAGGTGTTCCATCGCTGATACGGAGCTTTTTATCGGATGCAATCAATTCTTCCACGCTAGCGGAATTGTCGAGTTGATATTGTATCCATTGCAACACGTCCACTGCAGGTCGGGCATCTTTGGCCGGGTATTTTGTATCATCCAGCCACATCAATTCTACCACCAGTCCCTTTTCATTCATACCACCCGTTGGAAATTCTTTACCATACTGGTTGAAAGTTATACTTCCATAAAGAGAAACCCATTGTATCGTGGTCCCATCTTCGTTGGGATAGGAGGTTTTGAGTAACCCCCGTTGGTTGCTATGAACAATACCGGCTCCGGTTACCCAATCGTAATTACGTCCAAAAACCAATTGACCGTTTCTGTTCAAACAAAAGGTGGTGCAAGCCAGAGAGGCCAGTCCGCTGATACAACCAAAAAGAATTAAAAATATTCTTCTCATGAAAGAATTTTCACCAAGCTATGGATAAAGGATTTAATAAAATGATAAAAGTGGATAAGTGGAGAAGGAGTTTTATGATTTAGCATTTGTGATTTAGTGATTTCTTTTAATTCAAAAAGTCTTTTAGAACTTTAGAAATCACTAAATCCTAACTCAGAAATCAAAAATTAATATGATACATTTGGGCTATTGCACAACCCCACCGAACTTTAGATCAATATCAAAAATTTATATGGATATCAAAGCGAAGATTCTTACTACCGAAATTCTTTCCAATAACTGGTACACGCTTAAAAAAATAAGTTACGAATACAAAAAAAATGACGGTAGCTGGCAAACCCAGTTCCGGGAAGCTTACGACAGAGGGAATGGGGCAACCATCCTGCTTTATAATAAAGAGAATAAAACGATTATTCTCACTATTCAGTTTCGCCTGCCAACTTTTATCAATGGAAACGAAACGGGTATGTTGATTGAAACCTGTGCTGGGCTATTGGATAAAGACAACCCCGAAGATTGCATTAAACGGGAAGCGGAGGAAGAGACAGGATATAAGATTTCTTCGGTAAAAAAAATATTCGAGGCTTATATGTCTCCCGGTTCCGTAACGGAAATACTCTATTTCTTCATTGCTGAATATTCAAAAGATATGAAAGTAAATGAGGGCGGGGGTATCGAACATGAACAGGAGGATATTGAAGTACTTGAACTTCCTTTTGAAAAAGCCTATCAAATGATCGGGAGCGGTGAAATCAAAGATGCCAAGACTATGCTGCTGCTTCAATTTGCGAAACTCAACAAACTGATGGAATAATATTCCGGTATCAGCGAAACAATCGCGCTTTTTAACCGCTTACTTAATTCCGCTATGCCGGGTTCTGTGTTTTGCTTACATTTAGTACTCAACTATTTCTTCACCTGAATAATTTCTATTATGAAAAGAGTATTTCTTTTCCTGGTACTATCGGTTTTCACTCAAATTCTATTAGCACAAAAAGGAGCTTCCGTTTCCTTTGAAAAATGGATCAGCCTAAAGAATTATGGAGGGCCGCTTATATCACCAGATGGAAGAACGGTAGTTTTTAGCGTAACCAGCACCGATTGGGCCAACAACGGCTACGATTCGGAACTTTGGATGGCGAGAGATGGCGAAGCACCTATTCAGTTGACCCGTACCAGTAAAAACAGTAGCGGGAACGCGCGTTTTACTCCCGATAGCAAGTTCATAAGCTTTGTAGCGGATAGAGGGGAGAAATCTCAGATATATATCATTTCTGTGTTGGGTGGAGAGGCCCTGCAGATTACTAAAGACGAAGATGGAGTTGGTGGTTACGACTGGAGCCCGGATGGTACGATGATTGCTTATACAAAATCTGAAGTCGAAAGTAAAAAAGATAAGACTACAAAGGATAGATATGGCGCTTTTGGTGTGGAAGGAGAGGAGTACAGGCAAAATCATATATGGTTGCTCAATTATAACTATGACTCAGTAGTACTCGCAGGGCAATTACCTTGTTATCCTGCAAAAAAAGATTCGACCAGTAAAACAAAATCAGCAGAATGTTATACACTGCCGGCTGCCAAAAGGTTGACAGAAGGAAATTTCACAGTCAGCGGATTTTCATGGAAACCCGATGGAAAAGAAATAGCATTTAACAAACAATCAAACCCGCTGATACTTTCGGGTATTAGCTCGGATATCGTAGTGATAGATATCGCTACAAAAAAAATCACAACGCTGGTTAGTAATCCAACCGGTGATTTCTTTAGCAGATGGAGCCCAGATGGAACAGAGTTTATTTATAATTCAGCTGTCAATGATTCAGTTTCCAACTATTATAAGAATAATCGACTCTTCATTTATAATTTGACATCAAAGTCGTCGCGGGAAATAGCGTTGGATATCGATGAGAATAAAGGAGTAGTGGATTGGAACCGTCAGGGTTTATTTTTGTCGATCACCGATAAGGTTACGCAAAAATTATTCTCAGTCGATACCAAAACCGGAAAATCAAAAGAGCTGGTGCTTCCAATTGAGTTGCCTGGGGGATTATCCTTTAGCAAGAACACAGATAATATAGCACTATCAGGTCGCGCTTTTACTGGAATGACGGAAATCTATCTTGGTAAATTAAATCAACCATTAAAACAATTAACGAACAGCAGTGCGCAAATTGCGAACTGGAACACGCCGGTAAACGAAGTGGTTTCATGGAAAAGCACCGACGGCGCTACCATTAATGGGATATTATTAAAGCCAAAGAATTTTGATCCAAAGAAAAAATATCCATTGCTGGTAGTAATTCATGGAGGACCAACGGGAATTGATTTCCAGGAACCCACTCCAACTTATGTATATCCGATTATGCAATGGGTAGAGAAGGGAGCCATTGTTTTGCGTGTTAATTACAGAGGCAGTGCTGGTTTTGGGGAGAAGTTCCGTTCACTGAATGTGCGCAATCTTGGTGTGGGTGATATGTGGGATGTAATGAGTGGTATCGATTATCTCGCAGGAAAAGGATTTGTAGATACGGCAAGAATGGGTTCCATGGGTTGGAGCCAGGGTGGATATATATCCGCGTTTTTAACAACCAATACCAATCGGTTCAAAGCTATTTCCGTGGGTGCCGGTATTTCCAACTGGGTTACCTATTATGTAAATACGGATATAACACCCTTCACTCCGCAATATTTACAAGCAACTCCATGGAGTGATATGGAGGTGTATCTCAAAACTTCGCCTATGACCAATATCAACAAAGCAAGGACTCCCACGCTTTTTCAGCATGGAGAATTTGACCGTCGCGTGCCAATACCGAACGCGTATGAATTATATCGTGGACTACAGGATAGGGGTGTGCCATCAAAACTGATCGTATATAAAGGATTCGGGCATGGCATCAATAAACCCAAGGAACGATTAGCCGCCGTTTGGCACAACTGGCAATGGTTCAATAAATATATTTTTGGCGAAGAGGAAGCTCTTCCAGTGGAATAGGAATTATTCGGTTTTTTTAAGCGGAAACTAAATAGTCTACTATGGCAAAAGAAGATACCAGGGATCTCTTGAAATTCTTAAAGCCATTTCCTGAAGAAATACGAAATACCGCATTATGGTTGCGGGATTTTGTATGGGATCTCTATCCAAAATCTAACGAACTGATTTACGATAATTATAATGCCGTAGCATTTGGATGGTCACATACGGAGAAACTTGGACATACCTTTTGTTCTGTTGCGGTAGGCAGAACTAGTCATAATGTACATTTTGGTTTTTATTGGGGGTCGGAGATTTCTGATCCTCAGAAAAAATTAATCGGGGAAGGTAATCAGTACCGATATCTCCTTGTAAAATCAACCAAAGAGTTTCCCAAAACTTATATCAAAAAATTGTTGAAGGATGCCTGGGCTAATTCCATGGCTAAAGTGAAAAATTCCAATGATATAGTTGAGGGAAGGACGATCACCAAATCGGTTTCTGAGAAAAAAAGAATATAATTCAAATAGTGTTGTAGTTACTTTTAATTAAGTCATTTTTTAACACAAGGTTTCTTTGTGCCTACTTCGTGAAAATACTTTGTGCTTCATTGTGTTTAATGAACAGAAAAGAAATTTTATTCCACTATATCATTCGAAGGTTTTATACCACCGAAATTTTTGGAAGGCAAAAGATCTTCTAAGCGGAATACTTCTTTATCAACCACCCGCTGTAAAACAATATCAATCATTGTAGTGCTGTTGGGATTGAGCGCCCAATTGAATAACTTTTTATTAGCGGTGTATTTGCAGTCTATGTATTTTACAAATCCATCGTCGGGTCTTGGTGTTAAGATAAGACCCAACCGGTCGATACCAACAATATTTCCTCTTATAATTTCATCTTTATTATTTCGGACGATATCTTCAGGTTTCTCCAATCCTTGCATGATATCATAATTGATATAATAAGTGAGTATTTCTTTATTCTTTTTGTTTCGTTGCCGGTCGATAAAAAATCCTTCCGGTAAATGATTCGGATCGTCGTTTTCTCCCGCGGTAAGTACAAGGTCATAATCGGTTATGGGATAACCCTCATTATCCCTGACACGTATGATGATCATGGTATAATGATCGTGAATAAAAAACCGGTCGGCTAATAAGAAACGATCCTCTCTTTCAACATGCTCATCGCGTTGTACGGCTGCGGTTTCTCCAGCAAATTTGAAACACAAATCATCGTATTCCTTTTTTGTCTTTATGCGTATGCACTCAAAAATAGCGTTGATGGTTTCCATACTCTCCGGATCATTTTCTCCTACGCTTAGTTGAATGCCCTTTTTATTTCCACCGTGTGATTTATCATGAATAACACGCAATGCAGTCGGCGGTGCCATTTTTGACTCTGAAACTTTTAATTCTTCGGTAACCAGTTTGCCTTTTTCATTTTTGAAGGGAACAGGCTGAACCAACTTAATATATCTTCCTTCCATATTTGCGGAAGCTACCCGTATAACTCCATCACTGCCTGTTTCACCAGTATAAGAATTCAGTACATCATATAATTTTCGATCGATGGTTTGACCAATCAATACAAACGGGAAGATGCCCGATGGACCAATATGGCTACCATCACTTTGAATCCATTCTTTATTTAGTTCCCAGGTTTCCGCGCTACCGAGTTCCAGAAAATCCAATACTCCCTGACCTGGTTCAACACCATTCCACCAGGATTTTAACCGACTCAGTACTCCCTTGCCCAATTGTGCCAACGCGGATCCAAAATTAGCTGGTGCCAGCATGATCAGGTGACTCATCGGGCATTTACCTCTCTTGTCTTTATAGTAACGGTTCCACCAATCGCGGATCACTGGTCCACCAGTGGAATGGGTGATACATATAAACCGGTTTCCCTTCGATGTTACATGACTGAGTTGATCAGTAATGGCTGTTTTAAAAGCTCTCGATATATCAGGTACCCTTACTTCATCATGAAAACTGATATAACGACCCAGAAAAATTTCTTCTACTTGTATATCTACTCCTCTTGCTTTTCCTTCAGCACGCAGACGTGCGGGAAGATTGCCATACGTATTTAGATTTGTTACACTCCATCCGTGTACAAAAACAAGTGTTACAGCAGGCATATTGGTTATTATTTAGTGGCATTGCGAGCCATTGAATATAAGGTTTAGAAGTTGTTTGAATTGCCGGAGTGAGCAATATTGGCCGACATCATCAAAACACTTACTTAAAGCTAAAAATATTTTCAGGATTTCTGGCATACCATAAACTGGGTATGGGCCTAGTTATTTTGGATTTTCAGATTGGGAAATTGGGAAATCTCGTCTGTTCAAATAGACCTTAAAATTGGTGAGATGCCGATATTCCAGGAGCTTTCGAATAAAAGAGATTTCCCAATTTCCCAATTCGCAATTACAAAATCCCTCCCTCTTTTTCGTCAAAAAGCCTTATCTTCGCGGCTCTTGATGTTATTCCTCTCTCTTTTGTGTAGTTTTTCTCCTCAAATTTTGTGAAGGCTTAACGTAAGGCAGATAATGTATCAATGACTTTGATAGCCTTATCACATTTTTAATTTAATTTTTTATAAGTGTCATTTAATCAATTGCAGCTCATAGAGCCTGTGCTAAAGGCGTTGAGCGAAGAAGGGTATACTCAACCTACACCCATTCAGGAAAGATCCATACCCGTTATTTTAGAAAAAAGAGATTTGCTGGGATGCGCTCAAACCGGAACCGGTAAAACAGCGGCATTCACCATTCCTATCTTACAGCTGATGCATGAGCAACAACTGCAACAAAGACAAAGAGGGATACGTGCTCTTATTCTTACACCGACCCGTGAATTGGCCATACAGATTGGCGAAAGTATTCAGACGTATGGCAAATACCTGAAGATGCGTCACCTCGTTCTATTTGGAGGCGTTTCTCAGCATAGCCAGGTACAGGCGATACGGAATGGGGTTGATATTGTTGTAGCAACTCCTGGTCGTTTACTCGATCTCATGCAACAACGTCTTATTTCGCTGAACGATATTCAATACTTTGTACTGGACGAGGCCGATCGTATGCTGGATATGGGCTTTGTGCACGATGTTAAGCGAGTTATTTCAAAGCTACCGGCAAAACGTCAGACTCTTTTCTTTTCAGCAACAATGCCTGCAGAGATTAAGAAACTTTCGGATATGTTGTTAACAGATCCCGTTAAAGTTGAAGTGAACCCGGTTGCTTCAACCGCGGAGTTGATCGATCAGGCTGTTTATTTTACGGAAAGGCAAAGCAAACTGCCACTTCTTATTCATTTGCTACAGGATAAATCAATCGAAACCGTGTTGGTATTTATGCAGATGAAACATGCTTGTGATAAACTGGCACAAAACCTGAACAGGGCCGGTATCAGGGCAGAAGCTATTCATGGAAATAAATCACAAAACGCTCGTCAATCAGCACTAGCAAATTTCAAAAGTCGTCGCACCCGTGTACTGGTTGCAACTGATATTGCTGCCCGTGGTATTGATATTGATGAGTTAGCGCATGTTATCAACTATGAATTACCCAATGTACCCGAAACCTATGTACATCGTATAGGTCGTACAGGCAGGGCAGGAGCCAGCGGAAAGGCTATTTCTTTCTGTGATCATGGCGAAAGAGTTTTCTTATCCGATATTCAAAAATTAATCGGAAAGTCAGTTCCTGTAATAAAGGGACATCCTTTTGAAAACAGTGTCCCTCAAAGAACTTCATTCGCGCCAATATCGGCATCGCCGGTTGGTAACAGACAGCATAGTACTGCCAAAAGATTTGGAAGAACTCATTCACAAAGGGCTTAAAAAGTCTGTTGGATGATTCGATATAAAAAGAGAAGGGCTCATTAAATAATGAGCCCTTCTCTTTTTATATTAGCACAAAAGCTAAACTTTCATTTCTTAACTGTTTTCAACAAGTTCTTCCTGGCTCGGCTCAGTAGCCGGCGTAATATTCTTGATCATCAGCTGAAAATTATTGTTCATTGAAAATTCAAACTGTTGGTTTTTTACCAGCTTACGGGTAAGTTCATTGGTTTGCAGCACAAGTGCGAACTCTTTGGCAAAAGTGGAATGTCCAGATGAATTACTAAGACGTCCATCATTGAGCTGCAGGTCGTAGAAGCTAAATTTGATCTTTCTTCCCCCAGCCGCTCTTTGAAAGTCGGTATTATTCATGTGCAACGTCTGTTCCCCATTCACTGAGCGTTTCAGTAAAATAACAATTACGGGAAGATATTTTTTCCAAGTTTGTTCAAACATACAAAGACTGGTTTTACTTTTTACCGCCGATTATTTATATCTCGGTGACTTCGACAATTAAGGATTTTTTTCATCAGACAAACGGGTAAACGATACACCGTTATAAATCCTTACGAGGTTTGGGTCTTTTGTCTTCTTCCATTCTTCTACATAACTTCCGCTCACAATACGCCAGAAATTTTTTGATTTCAATTCAGCGTAATCCACTCCATGGACAAAAAGACCGGTAACGGTGCTTCTTTCCTTAAAATGGATTTTAACGGTTGTATCCTTTCGTGTTTTATTCTCAATGAACTTTTCAATCATTTCAGTGGTCATGCGCAAATAAATTTAATAAAAAAATAGAGTTACAACGAGTGTTCAGACAACGCTATTACCAGCGTTTGTTTGAAGACCTGTTGTTGTTCTCTTCTCGGGGTCTGGCTTCTGTTACTTTAATTGAACGACCATCGGCCATAGAACCATTCAATTCTTTAAGTGCTTTCTGCGCCGCTTCTTCGTCGGGCATTTCCACAAAGCCAAAACCACGACTTTGAGACGTCATTTTGTCCATTATTACTTTGGCTGAAGTAACAGTTCCATAAGCAGCAAATAAGTTCTTAAGGTCCTGGTCATTAACACTGAACCCTAGATTAGATACATAAATATTCATTTGAAAGATTTTACAGTTACTAATTATTGAGCAGAATGCAGGTGTAAATAGAAAACCGGGTAGAAAAAGAATTACTTACAAAAGCGTAGAACTCAAATTATTTCGGTAAAAGTACGTTTATTTTGCCGGATAGCCGGAATTTTGTTTGATCCCGCTTAGAAATGAAGGCCAACATGCATATTTGACAAGTTCTGGAGTTAAATTTTGAATTATGTATTTACGGCTCAAGATTCCTCTTTGTCAGTTCATTCAATATTATAATTTAGACTCGTACTTACAACTGTTAGATTAATGAACCAGTATATAGCTCATCTCGCATTGGTAGTATCGGATTACGACGATGCGATTCAATTCTACACGAAACAACTCAATTTCAGGCTGGTGGAAGACACAATTTTGAGTGAAACCAAACGCTGGGTAATGGTGGCACCGCCTGGTTCCCAGGCTCCATTGGGAGGTCAGTGTTGCTTGTTGCTCGCAAAAGCAGCATCAGGTGAACAGCAAAGCAGAACAGGAAATCAAACAGGCGGCCGGGTATTCTTATTCCTTTATACAGACGATTTCTGGAGGGATTATAAAATTATGCTTGAGAAAGGAATTGAATTTGTTCGCGATCCTTCGGTAGAAGAATATGGTACAGTTGCGGTATTCAAAGATCTGTATGGGAATCTGTGGGATCTTATTCAATCAACCAAGCACCCAACTTAAATTTTTACATGCTCAGCCCTATTGATGAATGGTTCCTGAACCAGGTTGAACCAACCCGAACCTGCCTTCAATTTATGCGGAAGCATATCCTGAAACAGGACGACCAAATCAGCGAGTCGTGGAAATATGGGATGCCCATTTTCTGTTATAAAGGAAAAATGTGTTGCTATCTCTGGATTCATAAAAAGTATAAGCAGCCCTATCTGGGAATTGTAGAGGGAAAAATGATTCATCACCCGGATCTGATCCAGGAAAAAAGAGCAAGAATGAAAATTCTATTGATTGACCCTGCAAAAGATCTTCCGCTGAAAAAGATCAACCGTATTTTAAAAGAGGTGATTGGAATCTATAAATGAACAAGCGGCAGATACTACTTTTTCATGCAGCCGTCTGCGATTTGTGCCGACTTTCTTAACTTGGTACAATTTCGCAATAACCCTTTTCCTTATATGCGTTCTTTCTTCTTATTAATAGCGGGCATATTGGTCAGTTACTATTCATTTGCGCAAACTTGTGACTGCAAGTCGGAGTTTTTATGGGTGAAAGCTTTTATGGAAAAAAATCATCCCGGTTACAATAGTGATATTAAAACTCCGGATGAACCTGTTTACAAGAAGTTCACTGATGATTTAATGAAAAGTATTACAGCGGACAAGTCGGGTAATTATTGCATAGTGTTCTTAAAGCGTTATATCCATTTTCTGAAGGATCATCATAGTAATATATCCGGCACATCACTACCTGTTACCGAAAGCAATTCCGATTCGTTGAAAGCCTTCTTGCAATCACCTGCTTTTATTAATACTGAAGTGATTCGTTTCGATAGCGCGGAATTAATAAAAAGATTATCAAAAGTGGAACCCGCAAGAATAGAGGGAGTATATATCACACCAGACACCACCTATACGATAGCAGTGATCAAAAGCCGCAACAAAAATCGAGAATACGCGGGTATTATTTTAGCATCCCGTACTAAAACCTGGGTGAAGGGGCAGGTTAAGTTAGAAATAAATGAACGAGGCGATGGCTATCGAGAAAATTTATTATATATGCGCAATCATAGTTTGAATTACAGCGAATGGTTGCCGGAGAGTGGTATTTCTCCAATTCCAGGATGGATAAAGATATTTCCTTTACTAAATAAACCATCTCTGCAAACCATCAGTAATGAGCTGGTAAGTTTTAAAATATTAGACAGTATTACTTCAATAATCAGTATCCGCTCTTTTGGTGGACAGTTTACCCGTGAGTTGGATTCTGCTTACAAAAAGATATTACCGGAGATTAAGAAATACCCCAACCTGATCATTGATGTACGCAACAATGGCGGTGGCAGCGATCGGAATTACAATGCCCTCATGCCTTTGCTTTATACGGACCCAATCGAAAATGATTTTGTAGAATTGTTTATTACGGAGGATAATAAAAAAGCTTATGAGAAAATGAGGGACGAAGCGAAAAATGATCCTGCCCGATATGGAGCCAATGGATATCAATCCTGGCAGTTCCGCATCAATCAAATGCAGGATAAACCATTCAATAGTTTTATTCCAATTTCAGCGAAAAATTCAACATCTACTTACCGGAAAGAGACAGGCAATCCCTTAAAAGTAGCTATCCTGTACAACCGTGGTTGTGCCAGTTCTTGTGAACAATTACTGATCGATGCTTTATTTAGTAAGAAAGTAAAACTGGTGGGAGAGCACTCCGGAGGTTATATCGCTTATGGGAATGTTATGTCGATAAAAACTCCCTGCGGTAATACGCTTAACTGGACGACTACCCGTAAAAACAATGATCGCAAATATGAATTTGTAGGGATCACTCCCCAGTTTAAAGTACCGGTTGGGGAAACAGATTGGGTTGAACATACCCGCAGATTATTGCAACAATAACTCAAACTGACCGGGCTTTCTTATTTTTACGCTTCTATGTCTACACTGATCACCAATATAAAACTGCTTGTTAATACCAGGGAACAAAACCAGGTTCTGCGGGGTAAAGAATTGGCAATGCTACCCGCCATTGAACAAGCATATTTAGTAATGGAGGATGATGAGATCGCAGATTATGGTGCTATGCAAGATCTATCATCCAAAAAGCATAATCCATTAACAACAATAGATGCTTCCGGCCAATTCGTATTACCTGCCTGGTGCGATAGTCATACCCATCTTGTTTTTGCGAGCAGCCGGGAAGAAGAATTTGTAGACAAGATAAAAGGAATGAGTTACGCGGAGATTGCTGCTAAAGGTGGAGGAATTCTTAATTCGGCAAGAAAACTGAATGCGGCAACGGAGGATGATTTATTCAACTCCGCATGGAAACGGCTTGAAGAAGTCAGTCGCTTAGGAACAGGGGCCATTGAAATAAAAAGTGGATATGGGCTAACCGTAGAAGGAGAATTAAAAATGCTGCGCGTGATTAAGAAGTTAAAAGAGAAATCGAAACTTCTTATTAAGGCAAGTTTCCTGGGGGCGCATACCTATCCCCTGGAATATAAAGACAATCATAAGGGATACATTGATCTTATCATCAATGAAATGCTTCCGGTAATCGCTCGCGAAAAACTCGCTGACTATATTGACGTATTCTGTGAAACCGGTTTCTTCTCGCCTGAAGAAACAGAACTTATTTGCCGGGCAGGCATGCGTATCGGGCTTAAACCGAAGATTCATTCCAATCAATTAAATCTTTCAGGTGGTGTAGAAGTGGGAGTAAAGTTAGGTGCGGTTTCCGTTGATCATCTTGAGACAATGAATGAATCAACAATTGCTGTTCTTGCCAACTCCCAAACCATCGGAACGTTGTTACCAACAGCGGCTTTCTTTTTGCGAATGCCATTTCAACCCGCCAGGCAATTGATCGATGCGGGTTGCGCCATCGCACTTGCAACGGATTTCAATCCGGGTTCTTCTCCTTCAGGCAATATGAACCTGGCAGTTGCTATGAGTTGTATACAAATGAAAATGTTGCCGGAAGAGGCAATCAATGCCGCTACGCTCAATGGTGCCTATGCTATGGAACTGCAGGGTAAGGTGGGTTCAATTACTATCGGTAAAAAAGCAAATCTCATCTTTACAAAAAAAATTCCATCGCTTGCTTATCTGCCATATTCTTTTGGAACGAATTTGGTAGATAAGGTGATGATCGGAGGAGAAATCGTGAATCGTGAGTGGTGAGTCGTGAGAAAATACCCGATTTATAGCTAGTTGTTAATACTTAGTGACCTTCTCACGACTCACGATTTCGCTTCTTGCCCCCTTAACCATTTTACCTTATGCGTATAAAGAAGAACAGTAATTTTTTGGAAGCGGCTATCACCCGCGTTTCTGTTCTGGATAACAATAACCGGATTGATGGATTGACATTTCTTATTAATTTTTTTAATGAGATAAGACCAGGTCCTGAAAAAAATAAAAAGAATCCCAGTCAAAACCTTGATCATGCAACCCGGCTTTTGTATGAATACCCACTTTTGCTTACCAATTTCCGCCATGCATTGTTTTCCCAACTTATTAATACAGATCTTACCTATGCCATTACGGAAAGCGGTATACCGCTTGCCCGTGGATTCTGGCAGGAGTTTTCCAATCGCTTAAAGCATAAAATATTACCACCTCTTAAGGATGAAAGTGATTTTCTTTATGTGGTGAATCGTGTTTTTTTCCGACATAACGATTATGTATGGGTTGAACAGATATCGCGGGAAAGTTGGATCTATTTCTTTGAAGAAACAGGTTTTCCTTTTAATGTGCAGGAAAAGAAATTGAAATTGCAACTTCAGAATTCGCTCAAAATTCTTTCTTTCCAGGTGGCTCAATTGGGTTTGGAAAAAGAAGTTGCGAAGTATATTCCTAATGAATTAACAGATAACCCATTTGTTCAGCAGAATTACCTTATTCACGAAGCGGAGGAGCGATTGCTTCATGTTGACGGAGACAAATCGTTTTCGTCTCTCCTGGTTAAAATAAAAGATACCATTCACCTTTGTGAAGAAAGCGTTCAATATATCCGGGAGAAACAATCTGAGCGAGGCGCCAGTCTTACCCAAACTTATATCTTATTGATTCTTTCCAGTCGCTTACAGCGGTTGAATTTATTGCTCGATGTATTGGATACCGATCATCAATTTGATACGGGTAAGCTGGTGGATCTTTTTATTAGCCTTGTCCGGTATGAAAACCGGAAGTACAGTATCCGGGAACTATTGTCTCAGGGATTGGGATATCTAGCCTATCGAATTGCCGAACATAAGGGATCGAAAGGAGATAAATATATTACCAGCACCCCAAAGGAATATTGGGCGATGATCGGAAGCGCCATGTGGGGTGGCTTTATCATTTCGTTTATTGCCATTTTCAAAAATCTGTTGGGTAAATTGGCGATGGCTCCATTCTGGCAAGGTTTTTTTTATAGCGTTAATTATAGTATTGGCTTCATAGTTATTGAACAAACCAAATCAACCCTTGCTACTAAACAGCCTGCTTTTACTGCCGCCGCTGTAGCTAGTTCACTGGACGCTAAAAAGAATAATGGTCAGCCGAATTTATATAACCTTGCCGTAACCGTGTCCAAGGTTTCACGGAGCCAGATCGCTTCCTTTTTTGGTAACCTAATAATCGTTTTTCCATTCACTTTTCTGCTTGCCTGGGGGTATCACTTATTGACTGGACAGAATATTGCCGGAGAAGAAGGTGCCTTAAAATTGCTAAAGGATCAGCATCCATGGAAAAGTCTCTCCTTGTTATATGCCTGTTTTACGGGTGTCTTTCTTTTCCTTAGTGGAATCATCGCGGGATATACGCAAAACAAAATACAATACGCTCGGATTGGCGAACGATTGCAGGTGCATCCTTTATTACGAATATCATTTTCCCAACAAAAACTCGTTAGCCTCTCCAACTTCATTGAAAAGAATGCGGGATCGATTGTTGGAAATATATCACTCGGTTTTTTCCTCGGAATGGCTGGTATATTTGGCAAGATATTCGGTTTACCTTTTGATATCCGACATATCACTATTGCAGCGGGAAATTGCGGTATCGCGGTGTATGATCTCGGCATCCAGAATATTCCACCACTTTACCTGCTCACCGTTTTCCTGGGCGTGCTCGGTATCGGGTTCCTCAATTTCCTGGTAAGCTTCAGCCTTGCTTTTGCTGTAGCGGTTAAATCCAGGGGCATTCATTTACGCGAGTACCCCGAATTTATTCGGATACTATGGAAATATTTTAAAGGAAACCCGCTGGATTTTGTCCGACCAAGGAGGCGCTTATTGACCGCAGATTAATCATTGAAATGTTTAAACCTTATTCAAACCGTAATTCAAACACCAAAGCATGAAACGTTCCTACGGAACGAATACGAAAAATTTAAAATTTTTCTACCCATGAGACGTCCCTACGGGACGAAAAACGAGTTCAAATATCGTTGATCCAGGAAAATATTTTTATATGCAACTCGTCCCTACTGGGCGATAAATAAACTCAAAAGTCGCTTATCTTACTTGTCCCGTAGGGACAACTCATGGGTAGCATTTGAGAGATAAAAAACCTTCGTTCCGTAGGAACGTTTCATGCAAAAGCAATAGAAGCATCTTGCATTCTAGCTGAATTCATGGCAAACCACCAGAATTTGAATTCATAACCTCCTATGGATGGAAATTGCAACAATCACATTTTAAAACAACTCTTTGCAAATCCCCCAGACTTACTGAAATTCGTTCAGTCATTCCATGTGCCAATAGTTTCCACACCTAATTCAAATGATTGCATGAAGCATTTTAAATTTTATAACAAGCAGGATATTCTCTATCTCACCAGAATCAGGCGCTACGAAACCAAGTTGGGAGAGCAGGTTAAAGTTCCCGTTAATGGTGGGTCACTCGATTCAATACTGGAACAACCGGGAATTAAGTATGTATTGTTTGGAATTCCGGAAGATATCGGAGTTCGGGGAAACAGTGGGGTTGGCGGTACGGATTCATCCTGGCTTCCGTTTCTTTCTTCTTTTCTCAATATACAGAACAATGATTTTTTAACGGGGGATGAGATCCTTGTACTTGGTCATTTTGATTTTGGAGATGTCAAATACCTGATTGAACAAAACGCGCATGGACAGGAAGAAAAGATTGATGCCTACCGGCATGCTGTAGCTACAATTATAGATGAGGAAGTAGAAGAACTGGTGAAGACAATCAGTTCTCATAATAAAATACCGATTGCTATTGGTGGCGGGCATAACAACGCGTATCCACTAATCAAAGGATCTTCAAAAGGTTTGCACAAAGCCGGGTTGATACCTCTGGCACAGATTAATGCGGTAAATCTTGATGCACATAGTGATTACCGCCCTTCGGAGGGAAGGCATAGTGGCAATGGATTTCGCTACGCGGAAGAGGATGGTTACCTGCAGAAATATTGTATAATCGGATTACACGAAAACTATCTTCCACAAAATGTATGGATGGATATCGTGAATAACCCCTTTATTGATTTTATAACTTACGAGGATATTTTCATTCACGAAAAAAGAAATTTTATACAAGCAGTAGCACATGCAACAGGTTTCACTGATGACAATTACACCGGAATAGAAATCGATCTCGACAGTATTGAGGGAGTATTGAGCAGCGCACAAACCCCTTCCGGCATCAGTTCATTGAATGCCCGTCAATTCATGACCTTTGCGGCGACAGATTGCAAACCCGCATATGTTCATATTTGTGAAGGCGCCACACAATTATCCGATGGAAAAAAAGATGATAGCACGGGGAAATTGATTAGTTATTTGGTGAGTGATTTTATAAAAGCGAGAGGAGAGGTTTGACGTTTTTCGTTTTTTGTTTCTCGTTCTTTATGTGTGACATTTTTTAATAGGGATTGTAGTATGAATTCTAAGAATAAAAATAGTAACAACGTCATCATACAAACTCTAAGCAATCTCAAAGGACTATTAAACCTAAAGAACGAAAAACGATAAACGTCAAACCATAAACTTTCTTCAAAACGGTATTCCCAAATTAATATACGCCGTAAAATTCTTCGATTGATCGCAGTACATAGCGCTTAACTCTAATGGCCCCAACGCGAAATTATATCCCAGCGTAAGTGAATATCCTGAAAGGAAATTGGGTTGTAGTAACTGGTTATCGGTACTTATATAATTATTGACCAATCCATTTGCTCTTCCTGCGGTGTAAAAATTATTCGTCAAATGAACCCTCAACGCTAATTGCAGTGACGTTACACTGGGTGTATAGAAACTTCCTTCTTCGAGTCCGGCAAATAATATTTGGTTGCGAAACATGCGGGTAAGTCCACCAATCACAAAATCATTAAATACATTCTGCTCATAATTAAAATTCATTCCGCTTTCTAATTGAACGGATAATACACTGCGACGACCTATGGAAGAATACGTTTCAAGGTTGAAATAAAAACGCTCGTAATTGTTATACTGTACTCCCAGCGAATCACTGTTTACTTCTTGTCCGTTTATAAATGTTTTTACTTGCGGACTTTGATTGAAAACATATCCAATCTCTCCATTTATACGTACGCCACGCCGTGGCAAAACAGCACGGTCAAGAGTATTAATTCCCCAATGCAGGTAACTGGTCAAAAAATCATTTTTACCCCTTATTTCAAAAGCAGTAGCAATTGTTGGTTTGTACTCTACCCATTCAAAACGGATACCTCCTCCAATGGTAAAGGTTCGGTTGCTGGAGTGCTGCAGTTTCAAATCCGCTTTATAATAATTCTGCCGGTACTCTCCGGTTTTTTTATAATCGTTGAAAGTAGGAATACCAAGGTATTCGTATTGCATGCCAGCAATAGCGGCTACATTTTTACTCCGACCCAGGTATTGCATGTGTTCACCACGGATTCGGAATTTTTCACCAATGTTTACTGTAACCAGACTACGCGAGTGTTGTAATATAAAATTACGGGTGGTAAGATTAGCCACAATACCAATTCCGGTAAACTTATTATAGTGAAGTCCAACTTTGGCAAAAGTTCTTGGGTTTTCTTCTACAGTAAACACAATTTTTACGGAGCTATCAGGCTGAGGTTGCAGGCTATAAAGAATACGACGATAATAACGTGTGCCAAATACCCTACGAATCATTCGAGCAAGTTCCGCTGAGGTATAATAGCGATCATTATAAAAACCCATCATGTGGGTAAAGAAGTCTTCGGTGGTATTATTCAAGCCCTTTACCTCCAGATCTGTCACTTTAATAGAATCTACAACGGGCAATCTGTTTTCAACTACATCAGGCGGACCGTAAATGGCATTCAGCGAATCGGCCATCCGCTTAAACCGTGGATACATTCTGCGTCCTTCTTCAATACCAATATCCAATATTTCCTTTGATCGGTTAAAGCTGGCGGTATTGTAATTATCAATTGGAATGGGTATGTAGATGTTGCACAGTTCAATTTCTTTCATGGCAGTTTCTGCTTCCTTAAAAAACGCGATTTGCATCAGAATCTGGATGGCATTATTCACTTTTTCTTTAGGCAATAAACCCGTTGCGACATTACTACCTATTATAATTTCAGCTCCCATATCTTTCACATCCTGTACCGGAAAGTTTCGTACCACACCTCCATCTACCAATTTCCGGTCTTCGCTTTCAACAGCTGTAAATACGGAAGGTATGGCCATGCTGGAACGAATAGCCGTAACGATCTCTCCATTTTCCATGATCACCGCTTTACCTGAAGCAATATCGGTAGCGATACATTTAAAGGGGATTGAAAATTTTGAAAAATCCTTGATATTATAAACCGGGAAAAACAGTTCGGAAAACTTCAACCATAATTCTTCGCTTTCCAGAATACCGCTGGGTAACTGAAAGCGATGATTGATCCAGGGCAGCTCAAATGCGTATTTATCATACTCGTCTTTTTCTTCCATAACCAGGGCGCGGAGTGATGAACTGTTGCTCAGCAGAATTTCCCAATCCATTTTACGGGCAATTTTTTCAAGCTCCGTGGAAGAATAACCAACGGCGTATAATGAGCCCACAATACTGCCCATGCTGGTACCAGTGATATAATCGATCTTTAACCCAGCCGAGTCAATTGCTTTTATAATTCCGATATGCGCTAACCCTTTCGCTCCACCACCGCTTAAGGTGAGCCCTATCTTTGGACGTTGTGCTGCAGGTTGAGCACTTGAACTAAGAAATGATACGGCAATTAAATAAAGGAACAGAAGTAAGCGCAAACGCATAATGCTTATTATAGAATAATGATAAACAGCTTGAGTTGTTAATAGTTCATCGGCCTAAAGAGATTTTTACCGGAGAGAACAAGAGAAAGGGAGAAAGGGAGAATTTCGCGGAGGGATATTTAATCATTCTCTGCGTTACCACTTTTTCTCCTGTTCTCTGCGGTAAAAAAATCGCACAAACTCTTCGTTAAAGATAAATCAAAAGGCCGTGGAAACTAGCCACGGCCTTTTTTCAAAGTTATGTTAACAGTAATTTATATTACAAGTCAATACTTGTTATTATGATTCCGCACTTAGGTATTGCGCGTATGCATAACCCTCTTCTCCGTCCTTGGTTCTTATCAACCACCATTGTTCATTGGTTTTACTTACTAAGGTCACCATTTCATGGTGAGCTGCTTTACCAATTATTGGCTGGTCGGTACCCGGACCTTTACGAATATTGAGGTTTGATTTCTCTGTAGTCACCTTTGCTATTGAACCGGGTACTAAAGAAGAAACATTAATATTCATCACCACATCACCTGCTCGGAAATCTGGATCAATCTTCCCATAAATATCCCACAAATAATCTTTTACTTTTCCGGTAGGGGCTTCACCATCGATATACAATACGCCACCCTGTTCTCTAGCCTGGAGATTGATAATGCCAGATGCAGATGCTGCATCCAACAGTTCTTTGTATTTATCTTGTAAAGCCATATCAGTATTATTTAATGGTTAATTTGTTTTCAATGCTTTTAGGTTTGAGCGCATGAAGCATCGGCATTAATTTTTGCAGGCTTGCTCTTTTGATTTCGCCCGTTAAGGTAACAACGCCTTCTTTAACATCTGCCTTTACTCCGGGGAAATCTTTAATTACATCCGATACAGCTTTGGTCAAGGCATCATCGGCAGCAATAACCACCGGAGCAGGCTCAACAGGTGGCGGAGGAGGGGCAGCTACAGTACTGTTATTAATAACATTCTTAACGCCCTTAACAGATTTTGCGATTTCTTCCGCCTGTGCCTTAAATGATTCAGATTTTGTTTCGCCACTGATTGTAACAACGCCATCTTTCACACTGGCAGTTAGCCCAGTGAGATCACTATTAGCTTTTAGTGCGGTTACAACCGCAGATTGAACATCGGCGTCTTTTGCGCCGCATGAAAATAAAAAGAGGGAGAGTGAAGCTGACGCGATAAATGTCAATAGAATTCTGTGCAATTTTTTTTGCATAGTAAAAGGTTTTGGTTTGAGAATTGAAAAATGTTAGGATAATGCCTCAAATAGTTGCATAGGGTGGGATAAACCAGTGAGGTCTCAATACACTCTCAACATTCAAGAGATCCTTCAGATCTCACAGGTTTTAAATGATGAGAGAAGTATACTTTTCAAGAATTTACAGACAAGTATTATGCCTGATTCATTCCTGCCTCCAATTGCATGATTTTTTCGAAGACTTCTTCATACTGTTTATTGAGCATAGAAAGCTCAGATGATAGATTTTTAAGATCGGTTTCTGCCTGGTGAAATTTATTCCGGTCGGCATAAACCTCGGGCAATTGAAGGGAATCCTGTAATGCAGTCTGGCGGCTATTTGCGGCCGCTATTTTTTCTTCCAACTGTTGAAATATTTTCTGCTGTTTCTGTAATTCTTTTTTTGCTTCCTTATTGATCGGTTGCCCCGTTGTTTTGACTTCAATTACAGGTTTAACAACGGGCTTTTCTTTGGCAGATGGGTTATCTTTTTTTTCTATGGAAACAGATTTCGAACCTGCCTTGCCGGCAGGCAGGCTCCCGACTCCCGACTTCGAACTACCCACTACACTCTTCTGACTCCTCTCTTTCCACGTTGCCCATTCCTCATACCCACCAGCAAACTCCTTTATCTCATGATCCACTATCTCCCAGATTTTATTAGCCGCTTTGGAAATAAAATAACGGTCGTGGCTTACAAAAATATAGGTGCCCTCGTACTTCATTAATGCGTCGGCAAGCAATTCTACCGAATGCATATCAAGGTGGTTGGTAGGTTCGTCAAGCAAAAGAAAGTTGGCCTTGCTCACAATTGTTTTGGCCAGGGCCACTCTTGCTTTTTCACCACCGCTCAATACTTTAATTTTTTTATCGATATCATCTCCCCCAAATAAAAAACAACCCAGCAGGTTACGAAGTTCCTGTTCTGTCATTTGGCTACCGCATTCCTTCATTTCATCGAGAACTGTGTTGTTTACATTCAATGCTTCGAGTTGATGCTGGGCATAAAAACTTTCCTCCACATTATGTCCCCATTTCCGTTCGCCCTTGAAAGTTTCTGAACCGGCAATAATCCGCAAAAGGGTCGATTTTCCTTTTCCGTTTGCGCCAATCAATGCAATCTTATCACCCCTGCTTATTTCAGCAGATGTATTGCTGACGATACTGTTTTCGCCGAAGGATTTACTGATATGCTTCAGTTCCGTAAGAACTTTGCCTGGAACTTTATCTACCCTGAAATTGATCCGGATATTGGGTCTTTCCAGCTCCACATCTTCTATGCGGCTAAGCTTATCCAACCTTTTCTGGATACTCTGCGCTTGTGCAGCTTTGCTGGCTTTGGCCTTGAATCGTTCAATAAATCGTTCCTGCTGCCGAATATAGTCCTGTTGGTTTTCAAACGCTTTTTGTTGTTGATCTATCCGGATTGCTTTTTCCTGCTCGTAATAATCATAATTACCATTATAAATATTCAACTCCTGTTGATACACTTCTACAATTTTCGTAACCATCCGGTTGAGGAAATACTTATCGTGACTTACGATGACCACTGAACCCTGGTAATGTACCAGGTATTTTTCCAACCATTCAATGGAGGGAAGGTCGAGATGGTTGGTTGGTTCATCGAGCAGTAAAAGATCCGGTTGCTGTAAAATCATTTTAGCCAGTAATACCCGCATGCGCCAACCTCCGCTAAACTCACGGTAGGGTCGTTGCAAGTCAGCATTCGCAAAACCAAGTCCCTGCAATACTTCTTCCGTTTTATGATGGATATTATAACCTCCCAAGGTTTCTAATTCATGCAAACGATCTGTATAATCGTGTAAAGTCTTTTCATCTCCGGTTTTTTCCAACTCCTTTCCAATTTCCTCTATCTCTTTTTCTAATTGAAGTACCCGCTCGAAAGCGCTGAGAGCCACCTCAAGTATTGAGTTATTTGTATCGAAACTTAATAAATCCTGGTGCAGGTATCCGATACTTGTACTCCGGCTTCTTTCTACAGTTCCTGCAGAGGCCTGGTATTCTCCGACCAATAATTTTAAAAGGGTTGATTTGCCCGTTCCGTTGTAGCCAATCAGTCCGATTCTTTCCCCGGGTTGAATATGCCAGGTTGCATCCTCAACAATGATCCGGGCTCCAAATTCAAAAGTTACATTCGTTAATCCTGCCAGCATAGTAGTGAGTAGTGAGTGGTGAATAGTGAGTGGGAACGTGAATCGTGAGTGGTGAGTCGTGAGAGAGTCCCTAATCAATAGTAACTTTCCTTTAGTCAGGGAGCCACTCACGACTCACTACTCACGATTCACGTTTTCCGCGTGCAAAAATAGTGTTTTAAAAGTGTTGAAAGCAAGCCCTAACTTTGGCAAAAAAAAATTGAGAATGAGAAGACCTTTTGCATTGATATTAGTATTGGTAGCTCTGGGTGTAGGGGCTTACTTTTTATTTTTTAAGAAAGAAAAACAAGAGAGGGGACCTAAGGATCAACCGTTGACGATTGGAGAAAATACAGGTTCATTTAATCAATCCTTTAATAATTTGCTTACAGCCTATTTTGAGGTTAAAGATGCATTGGTTGCCAGCGATACCGTTAAGGCAAACGCTGCGGCAGCTGCGCTTGTAATAGCAGCCGATAGTCTTGAGACGGATGAAATAAAAGATAGCAGTGGGTTGATTAAGGCCACTGCGAAAGAATATGCAGGCACTATAAGTGGTTGGGCCAAGGGATTGATCGGTGAAAAAGATATAGAAGCAAAAAGAAGTGAATTTAAAATGATCTCGGAATCGCTATGGACCCTTGTACGTGCCGTAAAGTTTTCGGGTCAAAAATTATATTACCAGTATTGTCCGATGGCCTTTAATGACCAGGGAGCCAACTGGCTGAGTAAGGATAGAGAAATAAGGAACCCCTATTTCGGAGATGTGATGCTTGAGTGCGGCAAAATTGATGATTCATTGGATTATTCAATAAAATAACGAGGCTGGCCATAAATTAAAAATTTCCCATAATACTATTTTTGCCACAGATTACACAGATTAACACTGATTAAAACTCCTTTCTGTGAAAATCCGTGTAATCTGTGGCAAATTAATAATCAGGTTTGTTTAATAGCAGGTCACTACTTTTTTGTAGGATACATTTATCGAGAATTCTTATCGTATGAAGATGTATAAAGCGATCTTTTTGGCGGGCCTGCTTTTGATAATTCAACTGGCATCCGGTCAAACTAAATTTACAATCAGTGGCTATATCAAGGATTCCCTTTCAGGAGAAACGCTGATTGGTGCTTCCATATCGGTTAATGGAAAGGGCAAAGGGGTAAGTAGTAATCAATATGGGTTTTATTCTATCACACTTCCTAAAGGAATGTACCAGGTAACGGTTTCATTCGCTGGTTATCTTCCACAGCAGGTCGATTTCTCCCTTGATTCAAATATTCAATTCAGTTTTACTTTATTACAACGTTCCGTTTTGGAAGAAGTAGTGGTTTATTCAAAACGAAGAGATGCGAATGTGAAGAACTCACAGATGGGTAAGTTTGATCTTACCATGGCTCAGATAAAATCCGTTCCGGTAATCTTTGGAGAAGTAGATATTCTTAAAACATTGCAGTTGTTACCCGGCGTTCGAAATGCTGGTGAAGGTAATACTGGTTTATATGTCAGGGGGGGAGGTCCCGATCAGAACCTGATCATGCTGGACGATGCGATCGTTTATAATACTGGTCACTTATTCGGCTTCTTCTCGATATTCAATTCAGATGCTATCAAAAATACTTCTCTTATTAAAGGAGGTATGCCGGCTCAATATGGTGGACGACTTTCTTCTGTGCTGGATGTTGCTATGAAGGACGGCAATATCAAAAAGTTTGAAGTAGAAGGAGGTCTTGGAGCGATTGCCTCCCGGTTATCAATACAAGGGCCATTGCAAAAAGATAAGGCTTCCTTTATTGTTTCTGCCCGTCGTACATATATAGATGTGCTGGCAAAACCCTTTGTTCCCAAGACCAGTGATTTTTATGGATCGGGGTATTATTTCTATGATCTCAATACCAAAGTGAATTATAAGTTTTCAGATAAAGATCGACTTTACCTGAGTGGTTATTTTGGACGCGATGTATTTACTTTTAACAATGCCAACCGGGCTTTCAAAGCCAATATCCCCTGGGGTAACGCAACGGCAACTTTGCGATGGAACCATGTGTTCAATAAAAAATTATTTGCAAATACAACCCTTGTATACAACGACTACTTTTTTACCTTTGAAGGCACGCAAAATGATTTCTCTATAAAGCTTAATTCCGGAATCCGCGATGCTACCGTCAAAGCGGATTTTGATTATTTCCCTGCGCCACAACACAAGATCAAATTTGGTGGAATATACACCTACCATAAGTTTACACCCAATGTAGTATCCGGTGGACAGGATTCAACTATTTTCCAACCCAATAATGAGGGTGTGAAATATGCTGGCGAATCGGGTTTATATATCCAACACGATTGGGAAATCAGTGATGCCTTTAAATTAAGTACCGGTCTTCGCTATAGTACTTTTTCACAAATGGGTCCTTATACCATTTATGAAGAAGACGTGAATGGTAATAAACTGGACAGCACCGTATATACCAGGGGGCAGCAAATAAAAACATATGGTGGATTGGAACCGAGGGTCACTCTCCGTTATGCGATAAACGATGAAACTTCTTTAAAGGCTTCCGTAACCCGCAATCTTCAATATATACACCTGGTAAGTAATGCGGGTTCTACTTTACCAACCGATCTATGGGTCCCGAGTACCTATCGGGTCAATCCTCAAAAAAGTTGGATGTATGCGGCAGGCGTTTATAAGAATTTTAAGGATAATATGTTCGAAACATCGGTTGAAGTATATTATAAGGATATGCAGAATCAGATTGAATACAAGGAAGGATATACACAAAGCTTAAAAGACCCCGAGGAAGATTTTGTATTTGGAAAAGGATGGAGTTATGGAGCAGAATTTTATATTAATAAAGCACGTGGGAAATTTACGGGCTGGGTAGGTTATACACTAAGCTGGACCTGGCGGGAGTTTCCCCAGTTGAATGGAGGAGTGAAGTTCCCTGCAAAATTTGATCGTCGACACGATTTGAGTGTTGTAGGTATGTATGAATTAAGCAAGAAATGGAAATTCTCAGCTGTATTTGTTTATGGTACCGGTAATTCCACCACCTTGCCCGAACGATTCTATTTTATTAATGGGGTACTGACGCAGGAGTATAGTAAAATAAATCATTACCGTCTTCCAGCGTATCATCGGCTTGATCTATCCGCTACTCTTATTCCAAAGCAAAAGAAAAATTCAAGCTTCACGCATTATTGGGTGTTTAGTATCTATAACACCTATAGTCGCGCTAATCCTTATTTTATTTATTTTGATCAGACAGGTAGCCCGTATAACGGAACCCTGCAGGTAGATGCACGACAGGTCTCGTTGTTTCCAATCATTCCATCCGTAACCTGGAATTTCAAATTCTGATCATTGTAAACCGGGGTAATATTCAATAATCATCCCGACATTTTCAGCGTAAATTGATTTCAGGAATTGATAAAATATGGAATGGGGTTATTCGCAATAATTTCCGACAATTTAATGCAAACCTCAAATTATTCTGCATGAGACGTTCCTACGGAACGTTGATATGTTGAGCCCATTTTTCTACCCATGAAATGTCCCTACGGGACATAGTGTTTCTAGAAGAAACTTTGTCTTGTATTCACTTCCGTTGAGACACAGCGTTGCTGCCAGGAATCATGTTTTGCATTTATGTCCCGCAGGGACATTTCATGGGTAGTAACATAGGGATAAGATTTCAACGTTCCGTAGGAACGTCTCCTGCTAATTTGAGTTTTAGGGGTTAAATTTAAAAGCATGAATCCCTCGCTAGATCGCGAATATCCATATTCCGGTAAAGAATACCTTGTTTAAGGGATATGATAGAATTGATATTCTGTTTATTTTGTAACTTAAAGTATGGCTGATAACGGAACTGCTAAACTCAGGCTATTTATTTCGTATTCTCACGAAGACGAAAAGTTGAAAAGCGACCTGGATAAGCACCTCATCATGCTCAAACGTTCGGGCAAAGTGGAAGTATGGAACGATCGTCAATTGATTGCCGGGCAGGAATGGGACAGCAATATAAAAAAGGAGATGCAGGAAGCTGATATCATCCTTCTGCTTATCAGTGCCGATTTTAATAATTCTGAATATATCTGGAAAGAAGAATTAACGGAAGCGATGAGCCGTCACGAAAAGGGTTCGGCCAGAGTAGTTCCGGTAATTCTGCGAAAATGTGAGTGGAAAGATATGCCCTATGCAAAACTGCAGGCTCTTCCAAAAGGAGCCCGTCCCGTCAGTGAGTTTCCCGATAAAGACGATGCCTTTACCGATATCGCGTCCGGCATCCGAGTACTGGTTGACAGCATGCTGCAAAAAAAATAACGGCACCATAGTTACTGATTAGTATAATACCCATGAATTATTTTCAACAATTTTAAAAGGGTTTTATATGTCAACCATTCTTGATATCCTCAATTCCAGGTACACGGTATTTGTTGGTAGTGGAGCAGAAAATGAGGTCCGATTTACAGATCCGGAAACCTCTCCGCGCCATTGTCAGATTTCTAAAATCGGGGATAACAATTTCCTGATCGCAGATCTGGGGTCGGCCACCGGTACTTTTGTTAATAATAAGAAGATCGAAAAAGAATTTATTACCGAGGCGGATTTTATTACGGTGGGTGGTAATATTTTTCAATTGACAAAGAAAGTATCTCCAGCATCCGGTCAGTCTACTCAATCTGGGCCACAGCAAACGGCAACTCCACCACCTGAATCATCTTATTCTTCATCTATTCCCAAAGACCCACCAAAGGAAGAAAAAACCTCTTCATCTATCCGGACAAAGATCTCCGTATATTTTTTGTCGGCATCAGAGGATGAAAAAACGTGCCTGGCGATTGACAAACATCTTTCTACTATCCGATCGAATTCGAATCTACCGATTGAGATCAACGGCGATTATAAAATAGGAGCCGGTGAAAATATCGCGCAGTACAAACAACGGTTGTTTGATGCGGATATCGTATTGGTATTTGTGAGTGTGGATCTGCTGAACAACGATGAATGCTATGAACGATTGAAAAAAGTAATAGCCAATCACAATAGCCGTAAAACAACCTTGCTGCCGATATTGGCCCGTAAC
Organism: Chitinophagaceae bacterium; assembly: GCA_965279015.1. Taxonomy (GTDB): domain Bacteria; phylum Bacteroidota; class Bacteroidia; order Chitinophagales; family Chitinophagaceae; genus Endoryza. The sequence continues at coordinate 3,570,021 of OZ257130.1, read as the reverse complement.
TGTATGTGGAAAGCAACTCCATTTGCTAATCTCCCGCTATTACCGAAGAATCAACAACCACTTAACAATAAACAATACTGGAACAGTGAAGACGATGCGCTTACAGAAGTGGTGAATGATATCTATAAGGCGATCAATGATTTCACCAAACCGGAAGTTAAGGATACAAAACTATCGCCTGAACCCGGAAACCGCTTTGCACAGAAATCAGTATTGGAAATCGATTGGCGGAAAAACTATCTCTGGAAAGTTTTCTGGAAAAGAGTTGCCGCTTCTCTTCTCGACGGATTGATAATTGGTGTACCCCTGTATATAATATTTTATATGCTGGTTTTTAATACCGTGCAGGCTCAGGGTGGCGATTATTATGATACCGGTTATGTAGATTATGAAAGTACCGTGATTATGATTCTTTTTTATTACTTACTGATGATGGGAATACAAATTCTTATTTTTGCATTCATGGAATCATCTTCGTGGCGGGGAACTCCGGGAAAACGAATTATGAAATTACAGATCACCGACAATGCCGGCAATCCGATAAGTTTTGGCAAAGCATTAATACGCAATATTATCAAATTGCTTATAGGAGCTTTTTCCAACATTGGAAACGGAATTCTGATTTTAGTTTATGTGATCGCGCAAATTATAAGTTATACTCAAACAAAGAAATTCTTTCACGATCAACTGTCGAATACGGTGATCGGGGAGAGGGTAGAAACGTGAGTGGTGAGGCGTGAATCGTGAGAGAGTCCCGAAGTAAATTCATCCTACTATTAATTAGGGTGCCACTCACGATTCACGTCTCACGATTCACGATTCATCACTTTGTATGAAATCCCAACGCCTCAATATATCCGTTGTTCGGCAGGCAATTCTTAAACAGACAATTCTCCAGGAATCCATTCAATGCTTGTTTTGCCTGATCTGGATTTGACTTACGCAGGCGACGGATATCTTCAAAACTCACGCGGCTGCTATCGGCATATATGCGGATATCATTGAATCCCGCTGGTAAATTGAATTGTACGATGCCACTCTTACTGTCCATTTTTTTATAGGGCCAGAAATGCCATCCGATCTGCTGTTGATCCAACAGCTTTCTAAAATTCATCACCCATTCATCTGAATTCTCTCCCGTTTCACCGCAATAAAGAGGAACATTGTATTTATTGCTGAAATCGATATAGTCCTGGATTACATCAATGGTGGTTGCTGTCCAATACTTGTGAAAAGTATATACCAGCTTTGAGTCGAATGGTTTTCCGAAGGGTTGAAAATTAGAATTCCATTGAGCACCGCCTAAAAAAATCAAGTGATTGCGATCCACCGCACGTATGGCAGCGGTTACTTGTTTGTAAAATGGTTCGAGCAAGGGGTTAAAATGATCCTTGTCGAAGTAATGTGCGATGGGCTCATTCAGTAAGTCGTATCCAATAATAATGGATTCATTGGCATAATGAGCCGCTATTTTTTTCCAAATGCTGATGGCTAGTTGCCGGCTTGGCTCATTGTCGAATAAGAATGGGTAACCCCAGCTATCATCAATATTGTCGCCGGTTTGACCACCCGGGGCACAATGCATATCTAACAATACATACAATCCTTCCTGCTTACACCATTGTATCACCTTGTCCATTAATGCGAATCCTCTTTTTTGCCCGCGTCCTCCCAGGTATTCCTCGTCGGTAAATAATTTATAATGGAATGGAATACGAATTGAATTCATACCGATCGACCGCAGATAACGGATATCCGGTTGTTGAATATAATTAGTAAGATATTGCTGCCAGAATTTCTTCGATTCATCGGGCCCCACCAGTTCATTGATGAGTTGTTGTATCATCCGCGGAGAATTCGTTTTTTCAAACCGGAACATATAACCCTCCGGCACCAGCCAATTGCCGAGATTGGTTCCCTTCATGAAAAAAGTTTTGCCATCAGGGGTACGCAATTGTTTACCGCTAACAGTTATGAATTTATTGGATTGAGCAATTCCATGGATTGATACCAATAAAAAAAGCCAGCAGCTCAGTATGATTTTTTCCATATTTAAAGTAGATGATGACAAAAGTACTGAATCTGGGAGCCTGAAGAATTTTGAAATTTTGGATTGGGAAATAAGAAAATTTTGGAATTTCGAATTGGGAAATTGGGAAATCTCTTTTAGATCAAGAGGTTTTAAATATTTTATCACGCTGATACATCAAATGCGATTTCTCAATTTCCCAATCCAAAATTGGCAATTCGATTTTTCCCAATTCGCAATTCCAAAATTTTTATACTACCTTTCACCAAATACCTATTATGACCAGCGAACAGATCGATAAGTTTCTGGAAGCAAAGAGCACCGCGAAGCAGCCCATCAAAATTGATTTTAAAACACGCAATTCCATCACCGGAATTTTCCTCCGAACTAATGATTATACGGAAATGAAATCAAAGAATTTCTGGAGGATCGTAACCGAAACTCATTTTGCAGAATGGAAACAGACAAATAATAATAGCCTGGCCCGTATTTTTAATGGTTCGGAGTTTACCAAGCTTACCGCATTGTAAGTAGAACATTTCTACTCGATTTCTGTATTTCTGCCAACCGCTTTTAACCGGGGGTGCTGCCTGCACGCTGCCTAGCTTTATCTTATTCTCCTATTCCCCTCACCGTTATTAAGCTTCAAAGTCTGCGTTACCATCATGTCAATACCTGACGAGTATCATTGTTTTCCGTACTGCAATCATTATATATTTAACATAGTGTAATTGTTCTGAGAGTGATCCGACTCCTCATCAGGGTTTCCCTACAGCATCGATATTGCATCGGAGATACTCTTGTTCAATGGAATCTGAATCCAGGAATGAGTGCAGGTGTTTTTTATTCCTTAACCCCAAAAATGGTTGTTATGAGCCCACCCCCTAAGTTCTTTAATCATTAATTGATTCCCTGTGAAACTTTTAAATCTAATTCTGGTAATGAGGGTGGGTTATTTTTATAATAACCCACTATCAAATAAACTATATGAAAAAAATATTTACTTTTTTATTATCCGGCTCTCTGCTCTTCGGCACACAAATAATAGCCCAGGATAGCTGGTCACCCAAAGCGTCGTTCCCTGGTAATGGAAGATATATTACCGCATCGTTTGTTATAGGCGATAAATTTTATACTGGAATGGGGGTAAATGAGGGTGGATATCTCGACGATTTTTGGGAATATAATTCCACAACAGATCAATGGAGTCAAAAAGCAACTTTCCCGGGAGGAGCCCGAACAGCGGCTACTGGATTCAGTATTGGATCTAAAGGTTATATATGCTTCGGATCAAATACACCGGGGGATGAAGGATGGATCTGGTACAAAGATGTATGGGAATATGATCCATCAAACGATAGCTGGACACGGAAAAATGATTTTCCTGGTCATGAGCGATACTTGGCTGTTTCATTCGTGATTGGTAATAAAGCGTACATCGGAAACGGAACCTATCGCTATAATCGTTGGACACTAGCCGATTATTATAATGATTTCTGGGAATATAATCCTTCAACGGATAACTGGACCCAGAAATCCAATGTTCCAGAAGAAGGAAGAAGTGGGTCATTGGCAATGGAAATAGGAGGTAAGGGATATATTGGATTTGGATTTTATTATTATGACACCCGAAAAAAGGATTGGTGGCAGTACGATCCAGCTACTGATATCTGGACAAGGAAAGCAGATTTTCCGGGTGAGCAACGTTATAATCCAATGGGCTTTTCAATGAATAATAAAGGATATGTTGGTTGTGGGTATGATTATAGTCCTTTCAATGACCTTTGGGTTTATAATCCTTTGAATGATACCTGGATAACAAAAGCGAATTTCGCTGGTGCTCCCCGTTATGCCGGAATTGGATTTGCAATCGGGAATAAGGGATATATGGGAATGGGAGCTTATGATATTTATTACCAGGATTTATGGCAATACACTGATAATCTGGAACTGGAACCGGTAACAATTACTTGTCCACCAGATATATCAGTATATACAAGAGATCCGGGCTGTGGTCAAACTGTTACAGGGCTTGCACCAACTTTTACTCCCGCTGATGCAACGCCGGCAGTAAATTGGACAAATATCTGGCGTGGGGATGTTCTCCGTAGCGGCACAGGCATTCTCCAAACTGAAAGTTTCCCTGCGGGAAATCATTATCTGATTTATACTTTACCAGAATATGAAGGTCAAACCTGTAGCCTTCATATAACTGTATTGGATACATTGGTACCAAAACTTGACCCACCACCTACCCAGAAATTTTGCTTTAATCCTTCTAATCAATACACAATTCCCTATTTGGGATTTCAAGACAATTGCGATATTATTTTCGAATTAGGGCATGGAGCCTTTATTGGTTGGGTTATTACCGGAGCAACCAATCGATCAGGAATATGGCCAGTGGCAAGTGGATATTTTAATCCGGGAACAAGTATTATCACATGGATAGTAAGAGATTTTTCCGGAAATGAAGGAACTGCACAAACCGTAGTTATTGTGGATCCTCCATTAACTGTAAATATCCCCAATAGCTATGCAGTTCTGTTTGGCGATCCTAACACTGTGTACATGGGTTATGGGCCTGATGGTATTTTTCTAACTGCGATGCCACAGGGCGGAACAAAATTCCCTTATAATAATTATAGCTATCAATGGTCGAACGGCGCCAATTCACGAACTATATGGGTAAGCCATCCATCAGTGGGTACTCATACTTTTTCTGTTGTTGTAACAGACGCGATGGGATGTTCTGCTACCGATGAAATAACTATAAATGTAAAAGATGTTCGTTGCGGACCGCAATTAAACAAAGTAGCAGTATGCTTTAATAACAGGCTGGGCCAAACCAATTATTGTCTCAAACCATCAGAAGCATTCTTTGCATTACTATGGGGTGGCAAACTCGGATCCTGTGGTGAGCTGCTCACTTCAGTCCAATCTGGAAAAATTCAGGAGTCGGTTGCGAACCATCTTGAAAAATCCATCCAGGTATATCCCAATCCTGCCAAAAATACAATAAGAGTACTGTTGAATAGCTACCCGTCGGGTCAGTATGAAGTAGGTATTTGGGATATGAATGGTAAAAAAATAAATCAAAAGTCAGTTTATGTTCAGCAGTCCAACTATCAAATGGTATTCAACCTGGAAAATCAGGCAAGTGGAATCTATCTTATTCGGGTAAGTGGAAAAGAAGGAACTCAAACATATAAAGTGGTAAAACATTAAGCAGCGTAAAATATAAACTGAAAAGAATTGGTACGGTTATAATTGGACATTCATGGTGGTAAGCAAAGAAGCTGTCATTAACGACAGCTTCTTTTTTTATTCATCACTTAAAAAATTATCATCCTTTGAATGCTGTTTTTATATGACTTCCATCACAGTAAGGTTTATTACCTGATTGACCACAACGACATAGCGCTGTAACATTATATTTTTTTGTTTCCGTTCCCTGGGCGTCCTTTATAATGATATTGCCATATACTAAAAGCGGTCCATTTGTACTCACCTCAATTTTAGTATCGGTAGTTACAATCGCGGGCTCCGCGGTATCCTTGTTATAATAAAAGCTTAGCGCACCACTCGGACATTTTTTTACCTGTTCAATAATTCTTTCCGTGCTGGCACCTTCAGGTTTGATCCATGGCTTCTCGGCCGGATTAAATACATCTATTAATCCAGTAGCCCCTTTCCAACAAATAGCAGAATGAATGCAGGTATTGGGCTTCCAAACAATTGTTATTTCCCCGTTGCTGTACTTTTTGGTGATATCTTTCATGCGATGATTTTGCTAAAAGCAAGTTACAGAAAAAGCGGCGAGCTATGAGCTGCGAGCCTCGAGCTTGCGTTTAATAATTGTAATAAAATATTGAAACAATCGAATCGGTAAAAGCTCGTAGCTCGCAGCTCATAGCTTCTTAGCTGAGACCAAATGCTTCCGCAGGATTTTTAACAAGCAACTGTTCGATATGTTCGTTCGTAAATCCTTTCTTTTCCAGTATCGGCAATAATTGAGTGAAGATGTTCGTAAACCCTTTAAACTCTCCACCACCAGCTTCCTCAGGTTTATACCAACCCGCGTCATGAGAAATCAATACCCGTTTAAGCAATCCTGCCTCTTTTAATTTTGTAATCGAATCGGCATAGTTTTCATAATCGCCCCAGGCGATTCCATCCAGACTGATCCATACTCCTTGTGCAGCCGCTTTTTGATGAAAGCTTTTATCGTTTTCTGCTTGTGCATGCACCCAAACAAATGACGATGGATCCACGCCGTTTTCTTTCAATAATTGTATTTCTTCCATTGCTGGAAATGCTGGACCAGTATGTGAGCAGATGGTGAGGCCAGTTGCCTTATTTGTAATTGCAGCCGCATGCACTAATTTTTTATGGAGTTCCGATAATGATCCTGGATTCACACTGATCTTCATAAAACCCGGTTTACTATTGGTTCCTTCAATGCCATTTTCAAATTCCTTTATCCAGCGTGCTGCTACTTGTTCAGCGGTTTCAGTAAAAGCATGTACAGGCAGGTATTTATTATCAACCGCTCCATAATAACCGGTATTGGTAACAATTTGAAGGCCGCATTTGTCGGCCAGCATTTTTAAAAGTATAATATCACGGCCGAGATATGCAGGGGTACAATCGAAAATTGTTTTAACGCCATGTTGCTTTACTTCATTAAGATAGGGGAGTACTTTCTTTACAACATCGTCGCGATTCCAGCGATTGTAATTGATTTTATCTGCGCCAATGAAATCAACCAGGAAATGTTCGTGAATTAACGTCTTACCCATTTGACTGGCCTTTATTGGGCCATTGATGGTCATTATGATGGGCTCCGGCTTATTATAAGAAGTGGCTAACAAGCCGCCGGAAGCAATTAAAAGGAATTCTTTTCTGGAAAGAGTCATGGAAAAACAAAACTATTTAATCGTAAAAAATGAATAGGCTGAAAAGTGAAAGGTCAAAGGTGAAAAGGGTCCCTGAAAATCGGATATCCCTTTCACGTTTGACCTTTCACTTTTCACGATACGTTAGCCATCATCAAACATCATACTTTGCGCAATTCTTCATTTCCCATTCGCTGTAGGAATATCCGTATTGTTTTAATACATCATCCGGAACACCGTTCCATTTATTGGGGGTATTGCCAGCATAGCCAATATCTTTCACCCCTATTTGACTTGTATAAAAACCAGTAGCGGTTAAATTGCGCATCAGGCTAAAGAACGCTACCCCTCTTTTCATTTCAGGCTTAGCCTTTTCAGGATAGGCTATATCATCTACAATCTGTATTCTTTGCGGCTCATCACAATCAGCAAAGCTTTTTTCAAAACGTTTGAAACATTCCATATCCAGCCAACGTAAACCACCTCTCATCGGAGTTTGATGACCAGGCATATCCTGTACAATAAAGTCGATGAATGCGGGCACACCGGCTTCTGAAGCGCTGCCGCTGATCGCATCTTTAGGAATAATAATATCGCCGAGGATTGTGATCGTCGCCATTTCATGTTCATCAAAGAATTTCTTACTCATCAATGCACGGTCACGCTCCAATTCTTCTTTAGCACGGTCAATGGTAAACTCTATTTTATCCGTTTTCGCAGCTTCCGTTTTTTTCTCTTCGTTACTGTCAAGCTTACAACCTTCCAGCAATGTTCCTGCTGATAAAGTTCCTAAGGCGATTGCTTTTAATGATTTTCGTCTGTCCATACTATAAGTTTATAGTTTGTAGTTTGTAGTTTGTAGTTAATGCAGCTCGTAGCTCGAAGCTATTGGCTCGCAGCTTAGATGTTCTGCTTCTTCAACTCCTCAACAATATATTCCGATGCTCTTAACGAAAGCGCCAGGATCGTCCAGGTAATATTCTTATCTGCCTGGCTTACAAAAGGAGCCCCGTCTACACAAAACAGGTTCTTACAATCATGTGCCTGGTTCCATTTATTGAAGGCGGATGTTTTTGGATCATTCCCCATCCGGGCGGTTCCGGCTTCGTGAATGATTTTACCCGGTGATTCAAGTCCGTAATTATTTTCCGGGCCGTCATTGCCACCCCATGTTATAATAGCGCCCATATTATGCATGATTTCCTTAAATGTTTCCTTCATGTGTTTGGCTTGCTTGATTTCATAGTCACTCCATTTCACATTGAACCGTAATACAGGAATGCCATATTTATCAACCACAGTTGGATCAATTTCACATCGGTTATGGGCGAAGGCAACCGCTTCACCACGACCTGCCATTCCAACACCTGCTCCATAAAAGAAACGAACATCTTCTTTCAGGGATGCACCATAGCCACCAGCTTCTTTTTGTTTGCCATGTACCGCGTATTTTCCATTCGATCCTTCAATACCGAATCCAAATCCATAAGCAGGTTGACCCATTCCACCCCAATATTCGATATGATAACCACGCGGAAAATCAAGTTTTTTATTATCCAACCACCACGGTGAATAGATATGCATTCCACCAACGCCATCTTCATTATATCGTTTACGATCGAACAATTGGGGCAATACACCCCCTAATGAAGCACCGGTGCTATCGTGCAAGTATCTTCCTACCACATCGCTATTATTGGCAAGACCATTTTCATGACGTTTGGATTTTGAATTCAATAATAATCGTGACGATTCACAGGCGCTGGCAGCTAATATTACTACGCGGCCGCTTACCTGGTATTCCATTCCATCCTCTTTATTAATATAGGAAACACCAGTAGCCTTTCCTTCCGCATTGGTTAATACTTCCCTTGCCATTGCATCAGACATAACATCAATATTACCTGTTGCTAATGCAGGTTTGATCAATACATTCGATGAGGAGAAGTCTGCTTTCGCGATACTGCAGTTTCTTCCGCATTGTCCACAATAAAAACATTCCTGGCGGTCTTTATTTTCGGGAAGTGCTTTAGTAAGAATAGAAAGACGGGAAGGAATCACTGTTACTTTTGCCGTTGCCGCCGCTTTTTTAATCATCAATTCATGCAAGCGAGGTTTGGGAGGAGGAAGAAAGATGCCATCCGGTTCGTTTTCTAATCCTTCGTTACTTCCGAATATCCCCAACATTTTATCAATACGATCGTAATAAGGTTTGATATCTTCATAACCAATTGGCCAGTCATCTCCCAATCCATCAATACTTTTACGTTTAAAATCTTTTGGACCGAAACGCAAAGAGATACGTCCCCAGTGATTAGTACGTCCACCCAGCATACGGGCCCGCCACCAATCCCATTTAGTACCTTCCACTTTTGTGTAAGGTTCTCCGTCAATATCCCATCCATAATAACAGGCATCAAAATCACCAAAAGGACGAAACTTTGTACTGGCGCCACGTCGCGGCGACTCCCAGGGATTCTTTAATTGGTTTACATTTTTTTGTGGATCATAATAGGCTCCGGCTTCAATCAAACATACTTTCAGTCCGGCATTGGCTAATACATAAGCAGCCATACCACCTCCCGCACCAGATCCAACAATTACGGCATCGTAATTTTTTGGGTTCTTCTTGATCTGAAAATCTCCCATAAGGCAATTATATTAAAGTGAATTATTACGACCTAAATGTAAAATATAAAACGGTTTGCGCAACGGTTTTTTTTGTAAAAGGCAAGATGAATATGCAAATTAGAAAATGTGCAGATGTGCAAATGTATTAGGCGTAGCATCCCTAACTAAATCAATCTCACAAATACTCAGAGAAATCGAATAAAAGAATTTGCACATTTTCTAATTTGCACATTTGCGAATTATATTTACTCCATCGCCGCCGCCTTCTTAAACTCTTCTTCACTTGCCTCTTTATTGCTATCTGCATCCACCAATATCTTCCATACTCCATTTTCTTTTCGAAGCACCACATGGAATTTTCCAAAACTGCTGTGCTGTTTTCCATCCGGAGCAATCGATCGGGTATTGTAATATCCTACTTCAAATGCTTTGTCACTGACCGCAATGCGCTGAATAAATCTCAACTCAATCGATTTTTTATATTTTGACCAATCGCTGCTGTTGTTTTTTTGTGCAGGGAAATACTGATCATAACCCCAAATCGTATTGTCATCCCGCATTACTCTTATCACGTCTTTGCTATGAACAGCTTTAAATCCTTCCTGGTTATTATTACTAAAGGAGCCTATAAATGGTTTCCATACTTGGTCATTGATCTCTTTCTGATAATTTACCTGCGCCTCAACCATTAAATTCAGTATTAATAACAGGAAACTAATTCCGATTGTTTTTAATTTGTTTTTCATACCAATTCATTTTATTGAAAGATTACATATGAATCTGTACTAAACTGCTTCTTTAAACCACCAACCTTTTTACAGGATTCAGGATATCACACTACTCACCGTTCACTATTCACGATTACCGGATCGGAGATCCGGGGTACAAGGCTACTCACGACTCACCACTCACGATTCACGATTGCCGGATCAGAGATCCGGGGTCCAATCACTTCTCCCTAACCTCCTCATTCTTCCAATTATCTGTTCGGAATAAATTAACCGGCAGTCCTTCTTTACTGAACAGGTTGGGCATCGACTTGCTCTTAAATCCAAAACGAACTGCTACCGGTTTTCGAACAGATGGCGATGAGACGACTATGCCGTTGCCATCGATTTTTGCGATTGCTTTATAAAATACCTTGTCTTCCCCGGCAATCTGAAAATCTGTCGCATCGCCATTTTTAGTGACGAGTCCTGATTCAGCATTATCAAAATGGATATGGATTTTATCATTTTCCACTTTCATGGATCTATACGTTGGATATTTAAATGGACCCGAAACCTCGCCATAGGTTAGTGCCAGTGCAAGGTTGGCTAAACGAATAGCTACATCTTTTTTATTTTGAGGATGAATATCACTTACATTGTCGACAAGATCACTAATAACCACCATTCCGGTTTTCGACAAATTAACCTGGCTCTGTGCTTCCCGCAACATCGGCCCCTCATATTGATTACCGTAAGCATAGGGAGCTATCTGTACCAGGTAGAAAGGAAATTCTTTGCCCCATTGTTTTCGCCAGCTTTCAATCATGGAGCTCAATAATTTTTTATACATATAGGCCGTACTCACATTTGATTCACCCTGATACCAGATCGCACCGGCAATAGTATAATTAGTAATAGGAGACAACATGCCGTTGTATAATTTTCCTGGTTCAATAGGACCCCAGGGAACCGGTTTAAGAATATCGGAAGCTGTTTTCAAATCCGCATCGCTTTCCACAACTTCCTTAGGTGTCCATGTTTCAGCGGGTGTTCCTCCCCAACTACTATTTATAAGTCCTACAGGCAGCTTTAGTTCCTGGTTCAATTTCTTTCCAAAAAAATAACCGATACTGCTGAATCGCTTCATGTCTTCCGGATTACAAACCTTCCAGCCTGCCCTACAATCTTCTTGCGGATACTCAGCAGATGTTCTCGGAACATGAAAAAAACGGATTTGTGTATTGGTTGCTTTGGGAGCCTCTTCAATAGACTGTTTATTGTTATTTCTCGCGCTCCATTCCATATTCGATTGACCGGAACAGAGCCATACTTCACCGATCATTACGTTTTCCAGTATAATCGTATTACTTCCTTTTAACTGTATGGTATAGGGCCCTCCGGCTATAGGCGTTTGAATAATGATTTTCCATTTGCCGTTGCTGGGTGTAAGAGTAGAATCCGTTTTATTGCCCCAACTTGTTCGTATGATTATTTTTTCACCGGGATCGGCCCATCCCCAGATGCTTACAGCCGATTGCTGCTGCAAAACCATATTGGTTCCGATAACGGCCGGCAGGCGAATTTCACTTTGGACAGGGGTGAAAATGATAATCGATAAAATAAAGCCAATCGTCGATTTTATAGTGGAAGTCATAAGGTGATTTTATGTTGAAAAGATAAGGATAATTTATTCAACTGCCTGTAAGTAAACAGACTACATTATGATTAAGGGGTAACTCGCAACAACCTGCATACAATTTTACAGGAGCTGTGTCGTTATTATAAGACCGTAATCCTTCGAAAACCCTAAATCAATCCGTATGAAACCCAGACTGACTTTCGTAAGTAACGATCAGGATTTTCTAGCCGAAAAATTCCGCATTTCCGACAATCACCTCACCAGCGCCAGCAAAATTGCCATGCTTAAAATTCAGAGCTGGAAATTTGCTATGAAAACTCCAGAAATCGGAGCCAGTTATCTTCAATCGGTGGAAGATATCGTAAGAAATTCTTTCTTCGCCTATATTCCTCCTTCACACATTTTAAGCGAAGAAAAATTTTATTTTACACCGCTGGAGAATTGATGAGCTACTAGCTTTTAGCGCAAGCTATAAGTAAATGATCCATTGATTGTCGTAATCAGGCAATGGACACTATTCTCTATTTACTACTTTCTATTCCCGCTTTCTTAAATTGCAGGTACATTTATTCACAAATTGCCTGGAATGAAAAACATCCTTTTCCCTTTATTGTTTCTCGGAATGAATTCAGTAACTGGCCAGTTAGCAGATTATAACTCATATCCTGTTTATACCGGCATGGATCTGGGGCTTACTTATAATCCCGCACAATCTGCTTTCCGGGTGTGGTCACCCACTGCTTCAAAAGTTCAATTGATTATTTATAAAGAAGGAGTAGGGGGATCTGCAGCAACAAAGATTGATATGAAAAAAAGTGTTGGCGGAACCTGGGCAACAAGTGTAAAAGGGGATCAAAAAGGAAAGTTTTATACATTTCACGCGGAGATTGATGGAAAATGGATGGATGAAGTGCCGGATCCTTATGCAAAAATTGTTGGCGTAAATGGTAAGCGAGCGATGGTGGCCGATCTTTCCAAAACAAATCCTGCAGGATGGAATACCGATAAAAGTCCAGCTTTTAAAAACAAGACCGACGCTGTGATTTATGAGCTTCATGTTCGGGATGCAAGTATTCACAAAAGTTCGGGGATAAGTAAAAAAGGAAAGTTTATTGGTTTAACAGAAAGTGGAACCCGGAATAAAGCGGGTTTGACAACAGGGATTGATCATTTAAAGGAGTTGGGTGTTACCCATATACACCTGCTTCCCTTTTACGATTTTTTTACGGTGGATGAAAGTAAATTGGATAAACCGCAATACAACTGGGGCTATGATCCGCTCAATTATAATACGCCTGAAGGATCTTATTCTACCAATCCATATGACGGAACAATAAGAATAAAAGAATTCAAGCAACTTGTTCAACGTTTTCATCAGAAAGGTTTGCGGGTGGTTATGGACGCGGTATACAATCACACCATGTTTACTGAAAAATCGTATTTCAATCAATTGGTACCTGGTTATTATTATCGCCAGAAAGCGGATGGAAGTTTTTCAGACGCAACCGCTTGTGGCAATGAAACTGCCAGTGAAAGAGCTATGATGCGCAAGTTTATCCTGGAGTCAGTTTTGTATTGGGTAAAAGAATACCATGTAGATGGGTTCCGGTTCGATCTAATGGGTGTGCATGATATTGAAACAATGAATCTGATTTCAAAAGAGCTGCATAAAATAAGACCTGATATATTGTTGTATGGTGAAGGATGGACAGCTGGTTCTTGTCCGTTACCGGATTCGGTTAGGGCTTTGAAAAAAAATGCATACCGGCTGGATAAAATCGCGGTTTTCAGCGATGACCTTCGTGATGGAATTAAAGGAAGTGTATTCGAACACGGCGATCGTGGCTTTGCCAGTGGCAAACCCGGAATGGAAGAAAGTATCAAATTCGGAGTAGTTGCATCGTGTAAACATCCACAGGTAGATTATAAAAAAGTAAATTATTCAAAAGCACCGTACGCAGCCGCACCACACAATACAATTAGCTATTGTGAGTGCCACGACAATCATGTATTATGGGATAAACTGGCTATTTCCGCAAAAGGGGCAACCGAATCCGAGAAAAAGCAAATGCATAAACTTTCCCTTTCCATAGTACTCACTTCCCAAGGCATTTCATTCCTGCATGCCGGTACAGAATTTCTACGATCTAAACAGGGAGTTGAAAATTCATTTAATTCAGGCGATAGTATTAACGCGATTGACTGGAACCTGAAAACTATCCATAAAGATGTGATGGAGTATACAAAAGGGTTGATCAAAATGCGGAAAGCACATCCGGCGTTCCGGATGACAACAGCTGACCAAATCGCAAAAAACATCTATTTCTTTGAAACCGATCAGCCCGGTATTGTAGCTTATACGATCAATGGGTCCGCGGTAAAAGACAATTGGAAAACCATAATGGTTATTTTTAATGGAACGGCATTACCACAATCTATTGATCTACCCCCACAAAAATCACAGCAATGGAACTTGTTTTCAAATGGAAATAGCATAGGATCAACACCTAAAAAGGTATCTGGCACTTTGTCGGCTGCACCTTATTCCTGCGCAATCCTGTATCTGCAATAGTGTTGATATAAATTAACTATTACAGCCGCTAAACTAATCGTAACTTAAATGAAATTCCAATCATGAAAGGGCTATGCTTGCTGTTGTTGTTAAGTTGCTGGGAGGGAGGTTTTGCTCAAACAACCGATCGGGTGACCACTAGTCAGGATGCGCCTATATATAACGATGTTTCAGGAAGTTCTTTTTTGATAAAAGATTGGAGTGAAGGAGTGATTCGCTTTTCCAGCGGACGCGTATCCACACAATTTAAATTGAAATTTGATTGTGTAAAAAACCAATTGAACCTGCAATTTGGTGGAAGTACGTTCGCCACGGAAAGTAAGGTGAAGGAATTTGTAATTTATACGAAAAATGGAAATACACGCGATTCCATGATTTTCCGAAAAGGATTTCCCGCGGCTGATAAAGGGAATGAAGAAACATATTTCCAGGTGCTGGTGGAAGGGAAAGCGATGCTGCTTTGTTTGCATTTAAAACATATAGCGGAAGAACAACAGCTCGCATCCAAAGTTGTTTACCGGAGAATTACCGACCAGGAAATTTACTATTTATTGAAAGATGGTAAAATGACTGAATTACCAAACGATAAATTTTTGATTGTTGAAAAATTTCCAGAACATGCGGAACATATGCGGAAATACATCAGCGAGCAACAATTGAAATTCAGAAATGCCCCGGATTATGTTAAGCTGATAGTGTATTATAATACGTTGTTATAAAGAAATTAAGAATGAAGAATTAAAAATTAAGAATGAAAAAGGACGTTCGAACAGGAATCATCAGGCGAATGATTATTTTAGAGCCAACTTTTTCATTTAACATTTTTCATTCTTCATGACTAAAGAAAAAGTCTCTGGCACTAAGCCAAAGACCGGACCTGACGGATCAAAAATCGGGTTACAGAGATAAAAAGGGGATCGGGTACGTTTATAGAAAGTACACATATTGACGGCTGATGAGGGGTAGGGGTTGCAGGGGTTAGCGAGAAAAGCACTAAATCTTCTGCAAAGAATATGCCCTTATTCTAACATTAAAATAGAGTCAACTTATTTTATTTCTTTGATCGTGAGGTTTTTCCATCTTACTTTAATCCCTCCTCCATCGTGTATTTGTAAGGCGATAAATCCAGTAGCCTGACCAATTTTAGCATCTTTGATAAATACCATCTGTTGATCGTTCAGCCAGGTAGTAACCTCATCGCCCTGCACTTTAATTTGTAAATTATTCCATTCGTTAGGCTTTAAATACTTTTCATCCTCGGGTAATGGTTGTATTAGCCAACCTCGGCCATAGGACTCATATATGCCTCCCGTATGGCTATTGAGCGGAGCCACTTCAACCTGCCAGCCGCTGATCTTGGTTCCGTCGATAGAAGAACGAAAGAAAACACCACTGTTTCCATTGGCCTCCTGTTTAAACTGAACTGTAAGAATAAAATTCTTGTATTGCTTATCGGTAGAAAGATAACCGTATTGCTTATCGGGCCCGCTTTCACAAACCAGTTCCCCTTTTTCTACATACCATTTCTCTGTTCCATGAATGGTCCAGCCATTGAGATTTTTGCCATTAAATATTTTTTTCTGGGCGCAAGAAGTAGTTGCGATTAATGTGAAGAAAGCTATGAACAACAAATAATTCATAATAGGCTTTTAGATAGGAGTCAATTTATAGAAAATAATTGACATCTTTTTATTCAAGAACCAAGAACCGAAGAAGGAATACAAATAACCAAATATCAAAGAAAAAATACAAAGAGGAAAAAAATACAAAATGGCCTAAGATAATTCGATGACCATTTTTTATTTTTTTGTATTCTTTTTTTTGATTCTTGGCTTTCTTTTGTATTCCTTCTTTGGTTCTTGGCATCTTGGTTTCTAGGTTCTTTTCAATGATCTTAGTTATCTTACCAAATCAACCAACACTAACCCCTGAATGGCTTCACAACTTCAGCGAAAACTGGGCACCTGGGCCTGCATATCCATCGTAGTAGGAGCAATTATTGGCAGCAGTATTTTTATGAAACCTGCTACCATGGCGGCTCAACTGGGTTCGCCGCTTTTACTACTTGCTGTGTGGATAGGAGCAGGGATCGTTTCATTATTTGGAGGCATGATCAATGCTGAAATCGGATCCTTGCTACCCCAAACTGGGGGGCAATACATTTATTTCCGGCATATGTACGGTGATTTTTTCGCTTTTCTTTCGGGTTGGGCCGGTTTTATTGTTATTAATACTGCGGCAGTTGCTGCCATTGCGTTTGTATTTGCGCAATATGCGGAGTATTTCATTCAGCTTCCGCGTTTAGACGCTGCCACTGAACATTCCTGGGTACTTTCAATTCCATATGTTGGAAAAATATTTCCGCTGGAGAATCTTGGAGTAAAATCATTGGCAATTGCTATTATTATTTTTATTACCTGGTTGAATTATTACAGTCTTCGTATCAGCGGAACTTTCCAGGTTTTTTTCACTGCGCTGAAAGTGTTGGTGTTATTATTACTGGTAGGAATCATTTTTTCTTCCGGAAAAGGCTCTACGGAAAACTTCTTTCAAAATTCGGAGACTATTAAATTATCCGGTTGGGCATTGGTGGGAGGATTAGTGGCTGCTACTTCAGGCGCGCTTGCTGCCTACGATGGGTGGAATAATTTAGGCATGGTGGCAGGCGAGATCCGTAATCCGCAAAGAAATATTTCAAGAGGTTTATTGCTGGGTCTTGGTATCTGCATTGTTATGTATGTATTAACGAGCCAGGCCTATCTCTATATGATGAATGTGGATGAAATGAGCCAATCGGTGCTGGTCGCATCGGATGCATTGTACAAAACCATGGGAGCCGCTGGAGGAGGATTGATTGCATTGCTGGTTATGATCTCTACACTTGGTGCGGTGAATGGGAATGTCCTTCCCTGTGCCCGCATTACATTTGCGATGGGAGAAGAGAAACAATTTGTGAGTTGGGCAGGTAAGGTTCACCCCCGGTTCAATACACCCGGTAATGCGTTATGGCTTCACGGAATCTGGAGTAGCCTGTTTGTACTTTCAGGCTCCTTTGATATGCTGACCGATTTATTCGTTTTCATCACCTGGATATTTTATGGATTTGCTGGCGTCGGGATCTTTATTTTGAGAAAGAAAATGCCGGATGCCATTCGCCCATACCGGGTTTGGGGGTATCCATGGGTACCCATTATTTTTATAGCCTTTACTCTCTTTTACTTTGTTTTAACGATCTATAATGATGTTTCAAATTATATTCATGGGAAGACGCCGATGATCAATTCCGTATTGGGGTTGTTGCTCACTGCCACCGGAGTTCCGATGTATTGGTATTTGAAAAGAAAACGAGGAAAAAATCCTCTTTAATTTATTTGAAGATTAATATTTTAATTTTGATACCGGGTTTAAAAATTTCAAAATTCTTATTATGAAATCGTTTTCCTTTCTGATGCTTTGCTTTTTTTCAGCCTTTAAATTATCCGCCCAGTCAAATGTTTTCATGGCCGATAATGTAACAGGTAATTTATACAAAAACAATACGGATACAGAGATCGAAGGTTCCCGCTTTTTATTGGAAGAATGGATGCCGGGAATAATTTATATGAGAGATGGGCATAAGGCAGATAAGTTTCTGCTCAAATTTGATTTGTACAGTAATCAGCTATTGTTTTTGCATGAAGGAAATCCATTAGTGGTAGTAAATCATGTAAAAGAATTTGTAATCACCCCTGCGGTGGGGGCGCCATATCTTTTTCGCAGAGGATATGATCCGGTTGAGCGGAATGATGAACTTAGTTTTTACCAGGTAGTACAGGATGGGCCCGTTTCACTATTAAAACATACCGCTAAAACTATAAATGAAAGAAAGGAATACAATAAGGCCGGCGTTATAAAAGAATTTATAACTACCAGTAATTATTTTATTGCCAAAGCAACTGGAGAAATGATTAAAATAAAGAAAGATAAGAGCAGTTTAATTTCTGCCCTGGGAGATGCCGATGGAAAACTGCAAGCTTGGGTGGAGAAGAATAAGCTCAAGTGTAAAACAGAAGAAGATTTGATGGTGGTGGTGAAAGGGTATAACAACAATCTTTACAAATAAATTCAGTGACGGGTTAGCTGATGAATCAGCGAAGCGTGTAGCGGATATTGATTCGATAATTCAGTTCTGTTCGCCAACTCAAAATCAGTAAAGTCAAATCCAGGCGATACGGTACATCCTACCAACGCGTATGTTCCGCCTTCTTCTACAACAGAAGCGAACCAATTTCCTGCTTTTATTACACATTGGAAGCTTTCTCCCTTCGCAGGATCTTTGCCAAGCCGGTGCGTAAGCAAATTGCCTTCCTCAGTTATTTCATATATCAACAAACTATCACCCGTATAAAAATGCCAGGTTTCGTCACTTTGAATTTTATGAAAAGCGGAAAACTGATCCCGCTCCAATAAGAAATAAATGCTGGTACAAAAACTCCTATTCCCTTTGAAGACGGGAGGCAATGAAAGGGATTCAATCATTAACGAGGATCGGTATACTTCGCGGAATGAACCGCCTTCAACATGATGAGTTAATTGTAAATGATCAATCCAGAAACGGGCGGAATAATTCATGCTATTGTTCAATTCTTATATAGCGGGGTCTTTCGCCCCAATACCAGGCTTTTAATGAGTCCTTTTTCCAGCTTGTATCGGCAGGAGCCGAAGGCAACTGGATATAAATTGTATAATGAATGGAATCTTTCGTTTCCATTTTAAATTGCTTGTTAAGCTCCTGAAGTATTTTATAGCGGGAAATAGCACGCTGACGTGTATTGGTTACTTCACAAATGAATTTATAAGTGCCTGCGGTAGCGCTTTCTTTTTTTATCGTTGTCGAATCAATTATCGTTGCCCGCAATATAGAATCCGGAGTTAATGAACCCGTTGAATTGGTATCAATTTCACCAGCCACAGGATCATTTGATTCAACCACAGGATTTGTCTTTTTTGAATACAGTAAATATCCTCCCCAAACAATTACTCCCAAGCCAATTAATATACCAGCAATGATCAATAATTTTCGAAGCACATTCGTTTGACCGGTACTTTGACTGGTATATTCATTGTTATATAAGAATTTTCGTTCCCCGTGTTTTTCCGGTCCTTTTTCAGGTGGCAAACTTTCCATTCTTTCCGTCATCGGCTGCCCATGGCTAAATTCAAAACTGCCATCTTTATTTTTGTTGAGGGTACCTATCCCTTCAATATAAAGCGGTTTGCCAATATTCAATAATAATTTGCAGTCGGATAGATATGAATCAAGATCTGATTCGGCTAAGGGTTTTATTTTACCCGTCTTGACACGGATAAAATCAATTAACTCGTCATCTGGCCGGCTAATGGATCGGTGAGTAAATTGAATATACTGGAGAAATTCCTGGTAATTTTTATCAGTGTGATCAGGAATAGCTACACTGGCATCAATAGAAAACTGGCCAATACCCGGAATATTTAATTTCTTATGCTGATATAAAAATTGGGTTAATAAACCTGCTATTTTCAAGATAATATGGATTTGGACACAATTTACAGATTAATTACTAACGATGGCTCAGGGATATTATTTTTGCAGTTCTAACACACTGGTAATAAAACTTTTCAGATGTTGAGTGATGACGAGAAACGATTTATAGCATATTGGGAGGCACACCGGGATAGCGAGAAAAAATTGCTGCGGCAATTGTTGATCGGGATTCCAATTGGGTTGATATTCGCGGTCCCAATATTAATCCTGCTTTTTTCGGGTAGAATCTGGTATAAAAGGCGGATGCAGTGGCAAATTCCCAATTAAACCCGCTGGTGCTAATCATCGCCGTTATTGTTATAACAGCCTTTGTAGCGGTATTTTACAAGCGGCATCAATGGGATATGCGTGAACAACAATACAGGGAGTTAAAAGAGAAGGAAAAAAAACAATAAATACAGACATCAAAATGCAGCGATGCGAGCACAGATCCTGTCTTAAAATCGAATCAAATATTTTATAAAAAATTGCTTATGAGATGTATAGCCGTTATTTTGCTGTTTATGATGATAGTGACAAGTGGATGCCTGAAAAAGGGTAATGACTGTCCATATAAAAATGAAAATAAAGTAGCCCCGATAGCTGAAGAACAAGCTGTTCTTAGTTACTTAACTGCAAATAGTATTATTGCATCCAAACATGGAAGTGGCGTATATTATGAGATTTTGGCACCAGGTGGGGGAGCCGTTCCGGGACTTTGTTCGACCGTGCTTATTAAGTATTCGGGGAAATTGACAAATGGTACCGTATTCGATTCCAGTAACAATGCTGTTTTCACCCTGGGCTCATTAATTGAAGGCTGGAAAATAGGTCTTCCCCTCATAAAAACTGGAGGTGAAATTCGACTTTATATACCCCCAACTTTAGGTTATGGATCAGTAGACGTAAAAGATAACAATGGTACAGTTATCATACCTGCTAATTCTATACTCATCTTCACCATCACACTTTCAGATGTTCAATAATCTTAATTGCTTTTAAAAAGACTTTTCGTGTAAAATAATTGAACGCACGATAAACAGGGAATTGCTGGTTATTAAATTATAAATACTTTCTATTGACTCAAAATAACTTCTACTGTATTTTGACAAACTCTTTCCTGTAAATTTGTTTCAAATCAATTTGCTTTGCCACACGAAGCCATTTCGGTATTTGAAATCTTCAAAATTGGGGTAGGTCCTTCCAGTTCTCATACATTGGGTCCCTGGCGGGCAGCACAACGTTTTATTGAATCACTATTCGATAAAGATCGTTTGTTCCAAATTCAAACAGTTCGGGTATTATTGTATGGTTCATTGGCTAAAACCGGAAGGGGTCATGGAACCGATATTGCCGTGCAGTTGGGATTGAACGGAGCAGATCCAGTTACCATTCCGGTAAATAGTATTGATGCCCGGATCGCTGATATAATGGCTATGAAGAAATTACTACTTCATGGGCTGCATGAAATTGATTTCAATCCACAAGAAGATATTGAATTTCTAATCACAGAATCTCTGCCTTTCCATCCCAATGCGTTGACCTTTCTTGCATCCTTTAATGATGGGAGCCAGATAGCTGAAACATTTTATTCGGTAGGAGGAGGATTTGTGGTAAAAGAAGGAGAGGAGACATTAAGTCAAAATGCAATTCAATTACCCTTTCCTATCGATAAGGCAGATGATCTGCTTCATTGGTGCCGGACTACGGGAATGAGCATTAGTGAAGTGGTTATGGAAAATGAAAACTGCTGGCGATCCGAAGAAGATACGCGTAAAAGAATGCTCAATATCTGGCAGGTAATGAAAGAGTGCACTTACCGGGGATGTCACACGAAAGGCATATTGCCGGGTGGATTGAATGTAACTCGACGGGCCGCAGATCTTAATAAGAAATTATTAGGCTACCTTACTTACAATAACTATGAAGAATGGTTGGCGGCGATCCGATCTGGTGGAAATGATTTTAAATATACGCTCGATTGGGTGAGTTGTTTCGCTTTAGCTGTTAACGAAGAAAATGCTTCATTCGGACGGGTAGTAACTGCACCAACCAATGGAGCTGCAGGAGTGATTCCGGCAGTATTGAATTACTTTGTAAGTTTTTGTAATGGAAATAATGAAGAAAAAATTCTTCAATTTTTACTCACTGCAGCGGAAACAGGAAGTATTTTTAAAAAGGGAGCTACTATTTCCGCGGCTATGGGAGGTTGCCAGGCCGAAATAGGGGTTTCCTCCGCGATGGCAGCAGCGGGGCTAACAGAAGCGTTGGGCGGATCACAGCGACAAGCATTAATGGCCGCTGAAATAGCCATGGAACATCATTTGGGATTAACCTGTGACCCAATAGGTGGTTTAGTGCAGATTCCATGTATTGAACGAAATACCATGGGAGCCATAAAAGCCATTACTGCCTCCCAATTAGCATTGCAGAGCACACCTGATTTTGCGAAAGTTTCTCTCGACACGGTAATTAAAACAATGTGGGATACTGCAAAAGATATGAGCTTTAAATATAAAGAAACTTCTGAGGGAGGTCTGGCGGTGCATATTCCAATTAGTTTGCCGGAATGTTAGAAGAAGCTGCGAGCTGCTAGCTACGAGCCACGAGCCAAATTCGTAATTACAACAGCATCTATCACCTTCTGAAAAGTTGAAGCTAGATTTTCAATCGGATGCAAGCTCACAGCTCGTAGCTAATAGCTCGCAGCTTGCATTCAATTCAACAACGGATTCGTCTCAATCTCCTTAATCTCTATATCCGAATAATCTCTTATCACATTATAAAGAGTACCTCTTTCCACCGGTTTTCTTCCTGCCTGTTTAATTAGTGTAACTAATTGCGCGGTAGTCATGGAAGGGTTTTGTTCTTCCGATCCGGCCATCGAATAAATTTTAGTGGAGTCATCAATTGTTCCGTCAATATCATTTACACCAAACGCGAGTGTAAGTTGTGCGTTTTGACGACCCAGCATGGGCCAATACGCTTTAATATGCGGGAAATTATCCATGTACAGTCTTGCAATCGCATATACTTTTAAATCTTCGACTACCGTGCTCTCGGCGATATGACTCATCTCATTATCGTGGTTCCGAAATTTCAACGGGATAAACGTATTGAACCCTTTTGTTTTGTCCTGTAACGTTCTTAAACGATCCATATGATCGATTCGGTGTTCATATTTTTCTATATGTCCATATAACATTGTCGCATTGCTATGCATACCCAGATTGTGGGCAGTTTCATGAATGTTCAGCCAACCATTTGCATCGACCTTATCCGCTGAAATCTGTTTACGGATTGCTTCATCAAAAATTTCAGCCCCTCCACCAGGCAACGAATCCAATCCAGCTTCCTTCAGGTATTGCATTCCCTCAGCTGTACTCATTTTAGCCTTTCGGAACATATAATCTAATTCCACCGCGGTGAATCCTTTGATATGAAGTTCGGGCCGATGCGATTTTATTCTGCGAAGCAAGTCGGCAAAATAAGTAAGATTCATTTTTGGATGCACTCCTCCAACAATATGTACTTCCGTAACAGGTTTACCATCGTATTTTTTTACGATATCCATCATTTGTTCGGTACTTAGTTCCCAACCTTCTTCCCGATGGGCGTATACCCTTGAATAGGAGCAGAACTTACAGGTGAACACGCAAACATTGGTGGGTTCAATATGAAAGTTGCGATTAAAATAAGTAGTATGCACATGTAATCTTTCTCTTACAAAATTTGCCAGCGCGCCTAAAAAAGAAAGACTGCCCCTTTCAAAAAGGAGCAGTCCATCTTCTTTGGTAATACGTTGCTGGTTAATTATTTTTTCAGCTATTCTTTTTAAGTCGTTATCTTTTTCGCTAGCTAAAATTGTTTCAACCGGTTTTATCATTTTCTCTTTATAATTCTTTCTGTTATTACCTTGTTATCATAGATCAGTTTCACCTGGTATGCGCCATTGGAATACCTGCTAAGATCAATGTTGATATAGTTTGAAGCATTTCCGTTAAAGCTGCGGGCAACTAACACCTGACCTATTGAATTCATTACTTGTATCGCCTTCAGGTTAGCAGGAGGCAACAAGTGACGAATAACGAAGGATCCTTCAAACGGATTGGGGGTTATCATATAACCCTGTTGCTTCAATCGTGCCGGCAAAGTTATAGTAGAAATATCAATTTTATCGAGGAAGGTATTATTTCCACGATTACTTCTACTTCTGAATACGAACTGGAATTTGCTGTTAGCAGGTACAAACCTGGTTACATCCACCAATTCTGTTCTCCACTGTATACTGGAATTAGGTACAAATCCAACGGTATCCGTTGCGGGGAATATTGGTGGGAAGTTTTTGTCGACAGTTGTTAATTCCTCACCCCATTTCTTATATACTGACTTGAAGGTTTTACCGCAATCGGTAGTCAATAATACTTCGAGGGTATCCAAAGGTACCGCAGTACTTCCCGGGAATCGTCCGGCTGCATTGGCCAGGTCAAATTTCAGGTAAACGGAATCTGGACTACCAATCTGTACAAGCGGGGAGAAGAGGTCATCTGCTTTGTTACTGCTCGTGAATCGGTAATTGCGTATCCATGCGGCAGCAGTTTTCTCATTGGCTGCCCGGGTGGTTCTTTCCCAGGTATAGGCTGATCCGGAAGAAGCAACCGACCAGTTGGCTGGTGGGAAAGTAGTTTGTTCAAACCCTTCTTTCACCGGATCTGGTTCTGGATCAAATACTGTAAAGCTTATACGGGTTGTATCATTCGCATTATTCTCATCATTTAACCCGTTCGGTGCTTTTGTGTAAACAGTGAATAAAAAGTTACCGGCTGCTGGAAGGTTGATTGTTTTGTTGTACGTAGCAAAATTGATTGGGACCGAACCACCGTTTGGCAAAGCGCCTGTCCACGAGATAGAATCCAATGCGCCGGTACCGATACGATACATAATCTTCACATTCTTCAAGGTATCACGTCCTTGGTTGGCCAGTGTAATTTGAGGAACCAATGTACGGACACACAATCTTCCACCTGGTTCAGTAACAGTTTTAACGGTTGCATCACGGAACGGCAAACGGAAAGTTTGGATATTGATATCATCCAGGTAAAGGTTATTACCAAAACGATTAATAGATTTGAATCCAACGGTGATGCTGGTTGCAGAGCCAATGAAGGGCTTGATATCTAATCTCTCATTCAACCACTGAGCGGCCGTTGGTGTAAATCCGGAAGTTTGGGCACCGGCTACTGTTGCGAGTGCTACACCTTCTCTTCTCCACACTTCAGTAAATGTTGCGCCACAGTCGGTAGAAACTACAATGGCTAAGCCATCCGCGAAGGAAGCGGAAGTGCTATAAACTCTGTAGGCTCTTTCAAAACTGACAATTACAGAATCTGCGGCTAACACGTCTACAATTGGTGAGAGCAGAAAATCTTCATGTCCGGAAGAAGTGTAATTGTAGAAATCCATCCAGGTAGATGCAGTGCCGGATTTACGTGCAGCTGTAGTGCGCGCCCAGGTTAAACTACCCGCGTTAGAATTAATAATCCTCCAGTTAACTGGAGGGAAGGTAGAAGTTTCAAATCCTTCCACAATGGGGCTCGGTAATGGAGCAAGTATAGTAAAGCTGGTTACAGCCGTATCATTAATTTTATTCTCATCTACTCCACCGTTAGGTTCAGCAGTCCATATTTTTAATGAATTGAGTCCGCCAGCGGCTGTAAATGCCGGTAGGGTAACATTCGCTGATTGAGAAATGCTTAAAGAACCTGTCCATGCATAAGGTGCACTAACCGGACCTGCACCAACCTGGTAATAAATGTTTAGTGATGTTAATGTTGAACTACCTGCATTGCGGATAGTTATTTGTGGGGTGATGGTATTGCTACACTGCGCGGAACCAGTTACCGGTGAAATAATGCCAAACAATCTTGCGTCTAATGCCGGGAGTGGTTCCAATTTGAATGAAGCAATCCTTGTTCTCCAGTTTGTGGAGCCATACATTGCTGTGAACCAAAAAAGGGAATCATTGCTTACATCGGTTTCAAGATCATTATAATCGCCCCAACGGTTACCGAAGGTTCCATATGCTGTTCCAACCTGGATAGTTCCTTCATCATATACCATCATACCAGGAGGATCGGTTGAGTTACGTCCGGTGAAATAGATGGAAGCGAATTTACCCGTTCCACTATGGTTAAAAGCAAGGGCGATTTGTCCTTTGCTGTTGATGTTTATACCAGCCATCCAGCGTCCATCCGCGTCCGGAGCGTAGGTACCTTGCTGCTGTACGCCCCAGGTTCCTGCTGTTTTACGCAGTTCATACCACCGAATACCAGCTTTTGCCGGTAAGGCGGGATAGTTGGCATCTACTGTATGGTTTGCAACGATAGCCTCATGCGTTCCAAAATTGCGATAACTGACCCTGTGCATAAAACGGTCGCTTATGGCATCATAAGCCGAGCCTCCGGGAACGCATGCACGCGAAGCACAAACTCCCGATTTAAAACCAGCGACTGGCAATTGAGCACCAATTGTAACGGTTGTATTGGCTGGCGTTACAAAATCCGGAGTCATATGAATAATCCCAACCGTATCAACATCTGTTGCACTTGCTGTAAGATTATCATCATGGTAGTATAAAAAGTAACCGGTATTTGGAGATGCCGGAGCTGTAGGGCCGCTAATGCTTATTGGTGCAACAGTACGCGGTTTCGATGCAGGGCTAACACCCGCTCCAAAAAAAGAAGGAATCATGCGAATCATAGTAGCGGTTGGATCACCGGCAACCATTTTTGCTTTATCGAAAGCCATAATGGAAGAACCCAGGTACGCTGTACCTGCGGTATTGAAATCGTTCGACGTTCCAAAAATAGCATTCGGCCAAACCGAATAATGGGGATAATCAATAAAAACAGTATTGTCGGTAAACTTATAAACGTTCCAGCTACCGGAAGGGTTATTTGTTTGTGAAACAGCGAATATGAGCGTATTGGCATATGCGCCACCGTTACTAAATGCCGCGAACTCGGAAATGATATAACGATCGGCGAATTGATCATAAAGTACAATCGGGTCGCCCCAGAATTCATCACCAGATACAATGGGGAATAATACATTCATATATGTTTGAGCCAATACATTCGCGCCGGCCTTATCCCAAATACGAAAATAACTTCCCTGGCTTCCATTGATCATTTGAATTACATGATTGGGGCCATTAGCTAAACAAGGATCCGCAGGCGCCACATTGGTAAATCCCATTCCTTCATAATTCTGAATTACTTTGGTGCCAACCATCGGTCCATCTTCGGCCCCATTTAATTGTTCAGATTTTGGATTGAAGAAATCTTTTTGAACTACCGGATCACCAGCAGCATTTGTTCCATAATCAGTTTCAACATTTTTCCAGGTTTTCTTTTTGATTAATCCGGTAAGGTCTCTTGTAACAGGAGGATTATGGCTTGGGTTAAATGGAATATCTTTTAAGGCGGGAGTTACCCTGACGAGTTCACCGGTAACAACTTTTATAGAACTGGGAGATTGCTGTGATATCGCATATAATGAAAATACAATTGCGAAAGCAAGAAGTAGAACTTTCCTCATAAGCTTTGTGTTAGTTTGATAGATGTAACCGTCCGTCTACAAATATAAAATTTGCCCTCTATCCTTCAAACTTTTTTTTTGTATGAAGAAATTACCCAACTACCTTGAAAATTAATGCATTTTGTTAGTATAAAGCCCCTGCAATTGTAGCTGTCATTAAACATGCGACCGTGCCTCCAATGAGCGCTTTTATGCCTAATTCAGTGAGATTTTTACGCTGAGAAGGCGCCAACGCACCAATTCCTCCAATCTGGATCCCGATTGATGAAAAGTTTGCAAACCCACAAAGGGCAAAACTGGCCATGGTTAATGATTTCTGACTGGAAAATAGCCCGGTTGCCTTCATGTTACCTAATGATTGATAGGCAACAAACTCATTAAGTATTGTTTTTTCTCCCAACAGTTGGCCAAATAAGGTTATATCTGATGAAGCCACTCCCATTAGCCATGCCACTGGTGCAAAAATGTAACCGAATACGAATTGCAAGGAAAGACTTTGAAACCTCCCACCCGAAACAGAAGTAATGGTTTCGTTAAGTGAAGTAAAGCTTCCGATATAGCCAAGTATTCCATTTGCAACGGCAATTAGCGCGATAAATGCGATGAGCATTGCGCCTACATTAACCGCCAATTTCAGTCCATCAGTAGTGCCATTAGAAATTGCATCCAACAGGTTACTTCCAATTTTTTCTTTTGAAACAGATAATTCTCCTGGAACTGTTCCAGATTTATTGGAATCCGGGAAAAGCATTTTTGAAACAATGATCGATGCTGGTGCGGCCATAACCGAAGCCGTTAGCAATAACTTCGCGTATTTCTGTTGTTCCATTTCATCGTTTCCTCCAAGCATGGTAACATAAACACCAAGAACACTACCGGCAGTGGTAGCCATTCCCCCTATCATAATACATAGCAATTCACTTTTTTTCATCCGCTCCAGATAGGGCTTTACCAGTAAGGGGGCCTCTGTTTGTCCAAGGAAAACATTGGCTGCTGCAGAAATACTTTCTGGTCCCGAAACGCCAATTTTAGATAGTAGCCACGCGAATACCAATACCACTTTCTGAAGAATTCCAAAATAATATAATACGGCCGATAAGGCCGCAAAGAAGATAATATTAGGTAATGCCTGAACCGCAAATATAAACCCCCAACTTTGGTTGTCATCAAGCAGCGAACCAAATAAAAAGCGGGCTCCGTTCTTACCCAAATTAATAACCTTTACAAATGCCTTCGCAATAAAATCAAAACCCTGAGATACACCCGGGACATAAATGATACATATCGCAATCAGAATCTGTAATAGTAAGCCCAGCATCACCAACCGCCAATTGATATTTTTCCGGCTTGTACTCAGCAGGAAAATAATAAAAACAAGAAAAAAGAGTCCTAAACAACCACGAAGAATATTTTCAAACGTAGCGCCCATACAGTTAGTTTTGATTGGTTATTAATAAAGCAATATAGGTAAAAATATGAAGGAGTCATGAGCTACAAGCTGTGAGCTTTGAGCCACGAGCCACGAGCTAAACCATATCTAATATTATCATCAGTTAATATTTAATCAATCAGCTTACATTTTACCTGATCTCGCTCGCAACTCGTAGCTCATAGCTCGCAGCTATATGAAAAACAAAAGGCCCTCATTGTAAAATGAAGACCTTTTAATTCAGTTGTTATATTCTAATTCAGATATGCTGTTCTATCTTCTTCACAAAATTCCCCTTCGGTTGCGCACCCACCAGTTTATCTACCACTTTACCACCTTTTATAAAAAGTATAGCAGGAATTGAAGTAACACCGTAATTGATTGAAAGCTGAGGGTTGTGATCCACGTTTACCTTACCCACGTTTATCTTTCCATCATATTCTTTGGATAATTCTTCAATTACGGGACCAATCGCGCGACAAGGTCCGCACCATTCTGCCCAGAAATCCACCACGGTCAGTTTATCGGAGCTGATTACTTTCTCCTGGAAATTTGAATCAGTAAGTTCTAAAGCCATAATTATTAAGTTTAAATTTTTTATCAGTTATTTGTCTACTAGTTTATGGGAAGGTGCAAATTTACTACCATCTCAGTTAACAAGCAATGCTGGCACAAAGTTGTGTAAAACTTGTCATTTCTACAGTTAAAGCAGCTTAGATTCCTGTTAAAACGTCTGAAAGTTTGTGGTTTGTAGTTTGTAGTTGTTTAATATCAATGTCCCTAGTAATACACTACATAACTCATATAGGGACTTAAATTTGTTAAAGCATTTTAGCATTTAAGAACTACAAACCACAAACTACAAACTGTTTATTGACTAACTACCTGTACCTCCAACTCCGGACTATTCTGCAGAAAAAGTGCCATCTCCTCATTCATCTCAAATCCATTCTCCATCGTAAACAAACTCACTTTATGTTGGTGTTTTGGATCTTTAATATGGAATTTGATACCCGATTTTCCCCGATGATATTTCATGTTTTTTTCTAAAAATTGAATCATCTCTTTTGTAATATACCGAGCTTCAACACTTATGATCAGTTGCCTGGTTAACAGTTGCTTGATACTTTCGAGTAGTATTATAGTTGAGACCTTAAATTCAAACTCATTCTCCTTTCCCCAACGGGTTTTAAAATATCCGGTAATGAAGAGGTTCTTTCCTTTTTCGAGGTAGTTGGAGAATTTCACATAATCATCGCTCCATAACAGAAACTCGCTTTTGCCGCTGAAATCTTCCATCATAAAGGATCCGAAATTCCGGCCGGTTTTTGTAACCCGATGCTGTGCATCTACCACCAGTCCTGCCAACCTTATTGTTTTATTGGGATTAGCTTGCAGCGTAACAGCTTCTTTTATCTCATTAAATTCCTGCATTCCGGTAATTCCGTAATGATGGATCTCAAATTTAAAATGATCGAGTGGATGACCACTCATAAACATACCCGTTGTTTCTTTTTCATGATCCAGTAACTCTGTAAGTGTCCATCGTTCGCACACGGGTAATTTTGGAGGGGGTACTTCCATTACCGACGGAAGATCTCCAAATAATGTATTGGTTGTTCCCGCAGTCAAACTATTTTGAGCCTGTCCCCAACTGATGAGCCGTTCAATACTGCTTCGTTGCTCGCCCGGAGCCATATAAAAATATTGAGCCCGGTGAAATTCTTTAAAGCAATCAAACGCTCCTGCATAAACAAGACTTTCCAATGTTTTCTTATTAACGGTACGCTGGTTGATTCGCTTGATCATGTCAAAGATGGATGCAAATGGGCCTTTCTTTTCTCTTTCTTCAATAATACTCTCTACCGCTGCTTCGCCAACCCCTTTCAAGCCTCCCAATCCAAAACGAATATGCCCTTCTTTATTTACAGCGAATCCTTTTTTTGATTCATTGATATCCGGACCCAGTACATTTAATCCCATTCGCTTGCACTCTTCCATAAAGAAGGTGATCTTTTCAATACTTCCCGCGTTATTTAATACCGCTGCCATATACTCACTGCGGTAATGCGCTTTTAGATAGGCTGTTTGATACGCAACAAACGCGTAACAGGTAGAATGCGATTTATTGAACGCGTATTGGGCAAATGCTTCCCAATCGGTCCAGATTTTTTCGAGTTTCTCCGCATCATGTCCTTTTTGTGTGGCACCGGTAATAAACTGACTCTTCATCTTATCCAGCACCGACTTCTGCTTCTTACCCATTGCCTTCCGCAATACATCCGCGTCGCCTTTACTGAAACCGGCTATACTCTGCGCCAATAGCATTACCTGCTCCTGGTATACCGTAATACCATAGGTCTCTTTTAAGATTTCTTCCATGATGGGCAGATCATAACTGATCTTTTCCCTTCCGTGCTTTCGATCTACGTAATTGGGAATATAACTCATCGGCCCCGGGCGATATAGAGCGTTCATTGCAATAAGGTCCGCGAATTTATCCGGTTTCAGGTCGCGCAGATATTTTTGCATACCCGGACTTTCAAACTGAAACGTACCAATCGTATCTCCTTTCTGGTATAACTGAAATGTTTTTTCATCTTCTAAAGGAATAGTATCAATATCAATTTCAACTCCATGATTTTCTTTGATTAGCCTCAATGCATTTTTTAAGATAGTGAGTGTTTTCAATCCTAAAAAGTCCATCTTGATTACACCCGCGTCTTCAATAATATTTCCTTCTATCTGTGTAACCCATAACGGGGAGTCTTTGGCGATACAAACCGGTATCAATTCAGTAAGATCGGTAGGTGCTATGATGATACCCGCAGCATGGATGCCCGTATTGCGCACTGAACCTTCCAAACGCTCCGCTTCATGCAATACCTGTCCTTCAAGCGTATTTTCTTTTTTATATACTTCCCGCAGGCGTTTTACATTTTCCAATTCATCCGGCCCTACGCCATCTTTTTCTTCGAGTGATTTTTCACCCTCTTTCACGTTCAATGGCGCATGCAATACCCTTCGTAATTCAATACCCGGACGATCGGGAACGAGTTTAGCAAGCGCATTCGATTCAGCAAGGGGAAGATCCATTACACGGGCTACATCCTTGATACTCATCTTAGCGGCCATGGTGCCATAGGTAATGATTTGTGCCACCTGGTTCTGTCCGTATTTCTGCACTACATAATCGATCACTTTCTGTCTTCCTTCATCATCAAAATCCGTATCGATGTCCGGCATTGATTTCCGGTCGGGATTGAGAAAGCGCTCAAATAGTAAATTATACTTTATCGGATCGATATTAGTGATACCAATACAATAAGCCACCACACTGCCCGCCGCTGAACCACGGCCCGGACCAACAAATACACCTAAATCCCTTCCTGCTTTTATAAAATCACCTACAATTAAGAAATAACCGGCAAAGCCCATGGTTTTCACCGTGAACAATTCAAAATCGAGTCGTTCCTGTATCTCCGGGGTAATATCGCCATAACGTTTTTTAGCACCTTCATGGGTAATATGTCGTAAATATTCCCACTGGTTGAGATTACTATCGGTATGTACCTGGAATTCTTTTGGAATGGGAAAAGCGGGGAGCAGAATATCTTTTTTAAGATTCAACACTTCCACTTTATCAACGATACGGTTGGTATTATCAATCGCTTCCGGAATATCATGGAAGAGCGCTTTCATCTCTTCGGTGGTCTTGAAATAGAATTGATCGTTAGGAAATTTAAATCGCCGATCCTTTAAATGAACATCGTCGTTCACAAAATCATCGTATCCCGGTGTGGCTTTCTTTTCGCCTGTATTGATACAAAGAAGGATATCATGCGCGTTGTAATCATCTTTATCAGTATAATGACTGTCATTGGTGGCAATCACCGGAACATTATACTTCTTCGCGAATTTTAATAAGGTTTGATTGATGGGTTCCTGTTCCTTGATATTGTGCCGTTGTAATTCTATAAAATAATCCTCGCCGAACAGGTTCAACCACCATTGAAACTCCTTTTCCGCTTTTTCTTCCCCGCCTTTCAAAATTGTTTGTGGCACATAGGCGCCGATACAACAAGTAGTCGCAATCAATCCTTCGTGATATTTTTCAATTAACTCTTTGTCGATTCGCGGATACTTGCTGTACATTCCCTCAATATACCCGAGGGATGTAAGCTTAATGAGGTTTTGATAACCGATTTTATTTTTTGCCAGTAATACCTGATGGAAACGTTCGTCTTTCTGTTCTTTTGTGAACGCTTTAGCGCGGCGATCTTTTACTACATAGAACTCACAACCGACAATAGGTTTCACTTTTAAGGTTCCATCCTCATTCTTATGTTTATAAGCCTCGGCTACAAATTCAAAAGCCCCAAACATATTTCCATGATCCGTTATCGCAATTGCCGGCATATTATCCTTCACCGCTTTTTTATACAGACTTTGAATGGAAGCTGCTCCATCTAATAAGGAGAATTGGGTATGGCAGTGAACGTGGGAGAATTTTGACATTGTTAATGGCACCTTAATTATTTAGCACAGTTTTCTTTACAGTTTGTAGTTTGTGGTTTGTAGTTGTAAACGCTTACTTTACATTAAGAAATAATAACAACCTGAATTATAAAGAGTTTAAAAATCCAGAATGACTTTTGCGATAGATGAACCATAAACTACAAACCACAAACTTAAGACTCAAATTTCCATCAATAAAAACAAAACTCAACACAAACTTTCCACAGGTTTTCTGGCTTTGTATTTGCTATCTTTGCGCGGCTTTATAAGTCCTGGTAACTGTGAAAAATATACTCCTGATAGGCTCTTTGGCCCTTTCGTTGGCAAGCTGTAATGTATTTAAACGTTCCTCGGCAACGAAAACTCCTGCCGCTTCACCGGCCAGTAGTAAACCAGATAAATCTTCGCCCGTTTTTATTGAAAATATTTCGATCCGCAATAGTGAATCGACTACTGGTACAGCAGTTCAAACCTCCACTACTCCATCAACTACCGGAAATATTTTAGTAAATCCTGTCGATAAAACAGAAAGTTTTTATAGCCTTCAGTTCAAATATGCCATCCTGCTCGATGCACCCGTTGAAGAAATGCTTGATCATCAACTGATCGAATTCCTGGAAAACTGGTATGGTACCCCATACCGGATGGGTGGTGTTGACAAAACAGGGGTGGATTGTTCTGCTTTTGTTCAATCACTTATGCTTACGATGTATGGCATAGCGGTTCCCCGCACTTCCCGGGAACAATATTCCCAGTGCAAAAGAATTTCAAAAAATAAATTGGTGGAAGGTGATCTTGTTTTCTTTCGAACCCAACGAAAGAAAGGAGTGTCGCATGTGGGTGTTTATCTCCGCAATAATAAATTTGTACATGCTTCAACTTCTTCTGGAGTAATGATCAGCGATCTGGGAGAAGAATATTATTCCAAACGATATGTTGGTTCCGGAAGGTACAAAGCAACAGGACCACAAACCGAATGAAGTTTATCAATTTGATTAGTTGATGCTTCCATCCCTTCTGCGCAATCCAACCTTAGTTAATAGTGTTTGCCAAACTGGTATAATATCCGGTGAAACTTTTAACGCAATCAACCCACTGGCATAAATTAAACAGAAAACGGTACTGCGAACTACGATCCATCCAAATCCTTGCAGGTTGTTGAATAGAAAATGGCAAATGGAATAACCCGCAAGTGCAAGTAGTAAGGGGTATAAAGACTTTACTGTAAAAGGCTGCATACCAAATTTCCGGTACAGAAAGACATAACGAATGAAATTATATACACTTAAGGCGACCAGGTTCGCAATAGCGGGCCCAATTACACCGAGTGTTTTTGTGAGTACATAGTTGAATGGCAATGTTATTGCTAATAATAGGATACCGGTAAGAAAGTCGAAGCGCCAGAAAGTAGAAGTACCAATAATCTGACTGTTTACCCCCGTGCCCATATCCACGATACGCATGAGACCGATAAACAAAAAAACATTTTTTGCCTCTACATAATCCTTTTGGAGATGGAAAGTAAATACACCATCCGTAAAATTGATCCATATCAGCACAAACATTCCTGCTGAAAAAATAATCTGGTTAATAGAAGAACGGTGATAGATGCGGTTGATCTTCTCCATATCCTTATCCTTCCAGGCCTGCGACAAAGCTGCAAGGGAAGAGGATATAATTCCACGCTGTGGAGCCTGTATCAGGCTTGCTACATTTTGCGCCAGTGTGTAAATAGCCGCATATGCCAATCCATTTTCCATAACCCCCGCGATTACTAACGAATCGAATACACTGGAAACCATAAAAACCAGATTACCGCTCCATATAAATACTACCAGCGTTACTATCTTCTTAAAAAATTTCCGGGTTACTCTACTTATGGAAAAATTAAAATGAATATTCTTTGTATAAACCAGCCATCCACCCAGGAAAAGCGCAAGCGTCAGGTAGGTTAGCGCATATAATTTTATAAATAAATCGAAATTCTTGATTACTCCGATAAACGATAATATGATCAATAGAGTAGTCAGCATGCGGAACTGTACCTCCTTCAGGTAATTGGTAAAAACAGATTTCTTAAGTTGCCATCCGAACGCTTCCAGCAATGAAAATATGGTGAGACCAAAACCAAACGGAAATATCCAAACATAATAATCTACCAGCATAGGCGATTTGGCTCCATACTTTTGTATTACCAGATCCCTGAATATCCATCCGCCTGTCATTACCAATATAAACCCAATGATACTGGTAAGCAATGCCCAGCTCATCATATCATTTTTGGGGGGTGTTAAATTGTCGTTGTAGTAAGGATAGAATTTATAGATATAAGCCGGCATGCCCAGGCTGGCAAGCGAAAACATAATATTCGCTAACGCAATAAAAAGTCCGATAAGGCCATATTCTTCCTTGGTAAAACCGCCTTCCCTGGTAAAAAGATAAGTATTCAGGAAGCCCAGCGCAAAGCCGAAGTAAACAACCGCTGATGAGATAATACTTTGCCGCCGGATAGTGCTCATATGAGTAAAGATAGGGAAGGGGGGAGAAAGTCGGGAGTCAGGAGTTCGGAGCCTTTCGGCCGCCGAATGCTTTCCGAAAGCGCGGCGGGAGATTTGCCCATTTCACGTTTCATCTTTCACTCTCAGTCCACTTTTTTCGTATTGATATAAAAGTTTCGATCAACCTTGAAGTTTTTAGGATCCGAACCCTCTGCAAACCTGGCTGTTTCCTGCCATTCTGTTGTTGCTGTGATCCAGGATTCTTTGTCTGTGGTTACTTTAAGCGGCATTGAAAAACTATCCACGCAATTAGCAAACCGGTAACTTACTGTGCGTTCATTGACACGATATTCAAGTACAGGTATCTTTGTTGTTCGCAAATATTGATCAAATAGCTTCGAAAAATCTTTACCGGATTCTTTACAGATATATTCTTCTACTTGTTTTGATGTAACTATTTTATGATAGAAGGTCTTATTCAATCCACGGAGAATTTGCCGGAACTTTTCATCATCATTAATTATACTACGGATAGTATGCAATAAATTCCCGCCTTTATAATACATATCACCACTACCTTCCTTATTCACTCCGTATTGACCAATAATAGGAATATCATTGCGGATCAGTTTTCGGGTACCGATCACATAATCATTACCGGCTTCTACACCAAACTCAGAGGTGGTAAACAACGTCTCCGAATAGTTGGTAAATCCTTCGTGTACCCACATATCTGCGATATCATTGGTGGTAATATTGTTTGCGAACCATTCATGACCGCTTTCGTGTACAATGATAAAATCCCATTTTGTACCCCATCCCGTACCACTGAGATCACGTCCTCTATATCCATTTTGAAAACCATTGCCATAAGCTACTGCACTTTGATGTTCCATACCCAGGTGCGGCGACTGAACCAGTTTGTATCCATCTTCATAGAAAGGGTAGGGGCCAAACCAATATTCAAAACTTTTAAGCATTTTAGGAACTTGTTTAAACTGCTCCTTTGCTTTTTCTAATTCATAATCCAATACCCAGTAATCACAATTGAGTTTGCCTTTCTCGCCATTATATGTCTCTTCCCAATGAACGTATTTACCGATATAAGGTATGATGTTATAATTATTAATAGGGTTTGCTACTGTCCATCTATAAGTCATGGTACCCGGACTATTCGATTTCTTGCTTGTCAATTTTCCATTTGCGACTGCTACTAATGTATCGGGAACTGTGATATTGATCGTAGCTCCATGATCCGGCTCATCACTTTGATGATCCTTGCAGGGATACCAAACACTGGCACCCAATCCCTGGCAGGCTACACTCATCCAGGGTCTTCCTAAATTATCTTTTTGAAAGATCCAGCCACCATCCCAAGGTGGACGAACGGCTACCCGGGGTTTACCACTGAATACAACGACTATTGTTTCTTTTCGTCCGCTTTTTAATTGTTCCGGAAATTGAACATGCCAGGCATTGCCTTCTCGTTTATAACTTAACTTTTTCTTTCTCCAACTAATACTGGTTATTTCCATGGGCTCCTGAAGATCCAATTGCATTACTGAAAAAGCCTTGGTGATCTTAAAACCAATTACTGTTCTTCCTTCAATAGTCCGGTTAAGAAAATCAGGAGTGACATCAACCGTATAAAAATCAACATCCCAACCATCGCGTTCTGCATTAAGAGATCCCCGTAAACTATCCTGTCGGTTGAATTGGGTTTTTTGATTAAGTGGTTGAGAAAAACCTGAAAGAACGGCTAAAGCAAGACAAACTATCACTATAAAATATTTCTTCATGTCGATTTGTTGAATGATCAATGCGTATTGTTCGCTAATTTAGTCGCATCAGCTTGTATATATGACCCGTTCACATAATTTTTTTCTTTTTTTGACAATTGCCGCTTGCGGCTTGCAGCTTGGAGCTTGTCGTAATAAGTCCAAAACAAATAAGCAAGTATTTTATTACAATGAAACCACCGGAATTGCCTCATTGGACCCGGCCTTTGCTAAAAACCAATCCATCCTATGGGCAGTTAACCAATTATATAATAGCTTGGTAGAAACAGATAGTAATCTCCATATTGTTCCATGCCTCGCAAAATCATGGGAGGTATCTACTGATCGGCTTCAATATATTTTTCATTTGCGCACAGATGTTTTCTTTCACGATAATGAAGCTTTTGAAAACCGCAAAGGAAGAAGGATGATTGCATCGGATGTTGTGTTCAGCTTTCAACGTTTGATAGATCCCGCCACAGCAAGTCCGGGTGCATGGATATTTAACAATCGGGTTGATTCTTTAAACGCGTTTATGGCCATTGACGATTCTACGTTTCAACTCCGTCTTCAAAAACCATTCAGTCCCATATTGGGTGTATTGTCGAATAAATACTGCTCGATTGTACCCAAAGAAGTGGTTACAAAATATGGGAAAGATTTCCGCAGTCATCCCTGCGGTACAGGCCCTTTTATATTTAAATCATGGGAAGAAGGGCAGGCCCTGATATTATGGAAAAATCCGGCCTATTTTGAGAAGGGTGAAGCGGGAGTACAGCTTCCTTACCTGGATGCCATCAAAGTAAGTTTTAATGATAGCAGGGCTACCGAATTTTTGATGTTTCAGCAGGGTCAATTGGATTTCATCAATGATATTGACCCTTCGTTCAAAGATGAAGTGCTGAATAAAAAAGGGGAATTGAAAGAAGAGTGGCGCGATCGAATAATATTAAATAAACACGCGTATCTCAATATAGAATACCTGGGTATTTTGGTGGATAGCAGTAATGAAATGTTGAAACAATCTCCATTACGATTACGCCAAATACGCCAGGCAATTAATTATGGTTTTGATCGGAAAAAATTGATGTTGTATTTGCGCAATTCAATCGGCACCGCTGCAGAAAGCGGATTTATACCAATGGGATTACCATCTTATGATCCACAAATTGTTAAAGGATATAATTATGATCCGGTGAAAGCAAGAACATTGATCGCTAACGCAGGATTTGCAAATGGAAAAAATCTTCCAGAAATAAAATTACTAACCATTCCGATTTATTCTGATCTCGGAAGTTTTATAGCTAAGCAATTGGAGGAAATTGGATTGAAAATACAGGTAGAAGTTGTTCCCAAAAGTTTATTACTGGAACAAACTGCCAAATCACAAGCTCTTTTTTTTCGCGGGTCATGGATCGCCGATTACCCGGATGCGGAAAATTATTTGAGTGTGTTTTATGGCAGAAACCCGGCTCCTCCGAATTATACACGCTACAACAATCCTCGCTTTAATCAATTGTACGACGAGGCAATGCTTGCTGAAACTGATTCGGCACGTTACCGGCTTTATCAGCAAATGGATCGGCTGATTATTGAAGATGCCCCGGTGGTTCCTTTATGGTACGATCAGGTCATTCATATGGTGAATCCAAGGGTTCAGGGTTTCTACCCAAATAGTTTGAACCTACTCGAGTTGCGAAAAGTTAGGGTGAAAAAATAACAACCATTTATGTCTGACTATCAGCTGCTTAAAAAAATGTTATTCACATTCATCTAGTATAACTACGAGTGGGCTTGTATTTTCCGAATTCCCGTTTAATCTTTACATCAGCATTTACCCTTAGATTAGTATAGATAGATTTAGCAGAAAAGTAAATGCTTATCCATATCCCGAAAAACCGTTTGATCACCCTTTGAAACGAATGACTATGAAAGCGAATGGTAACCCTTTAAAAGCAACATTGTTTGGAATAATACTCACAATTGTATCCTTAGCAGGTTATGCTCAACCTGACTTTACATTTAAAAATTCAACTATTATTTCTGGTAAAGATGGAGAGGTAGGTACATCCTATCGTTTTCCAACTGTGAAAACAGGTGTTGATGCGATAGTATTGATAAGCTTTATTAGCACTGATATTAAAATTGTGGATTTTGATGATAACAAAAACGGTGGATTTGATGAGGCTTTTCAACCCCGCCTACAGGCAAAAGGAAATACATCGGGTTATGCGGAGTTCGTAATTACTTTTGTTGGTGCTGGTACTTCTATTCCGATGGTACAATCTGAAGTGCCTGCTACTTCTATTGATGTGGATGGTTATAAAAGTGCAAAAGATAGTATGTTTGAATTTGATGAATTTATGATACCAGGCACTTATGTGCTCGACTACGACATGGTAGGTACCGATTTGGGATTTAAATACACCCCTGGAGGCATTACAGGAAAAAACAAAAAAGGATTAGAGAAAACCTTAATCGATACCATTGCACTGGAAGCTATGTTCTCTGTAATTTATCCAAGCGCTACTTCCATAACAATAAGAATTGGATTAGATAATCAGCGTAATGGTAGTGAAACCCGCCAACGTAGCGTTTATTTCAAACGTTTCTTTTTCCCGAATTCATTTCTTCCGGTTAATAACCTGGCTTCATTCTCAGGTAACCGTTCAAATAATAGCCAGGTGGTATTGAATTGGAAAATGAATAAACAGCATTCTTATGCGAGAGCGATCATTGAAAAAAGCAGTAATGGAACAAGCTTTGGAACAATTGGTCAAGTATCTGTTCAAGGAAAAGACTTCAGCTCATTTACCGATAATACCGCGGAAAATGCTTCTTCATTTTATCGTTTGAAGATGATTGAAAGCAGCGGAAAGATCACTTACAGTACAGTGGTTTATATTAAATCGGGCACTACCCTGCCAGGAAAGATTAATGTTTTTCCTAGTATAGTTGCAACTGATTATACAAATATTAATTATGCTAGCGACAGAGCAGGAACCGCGAAGATTGCTTTATACGATCAAAGCGGCAGAATGGTATTGTCGCAGGATGTTAACCTATCCGTAGGTTCAAATACTTTTTCTGTAAATGGCTTATCACGTTTCAATAAGGGCCAATACATCGTGTCTGTTAGTGGAAATGATTTCAAATATGCCCAACAGATCCAGATCACAAAATAACCACGCAATCGTTTCAGTTTGCATACAGGAAAGCCTCTTGCTACAGCAGGGGGCATTTTTTTATACTTATGTAAGCAACCCTGGTTAATTAAAGGCCTAATCGTTTTTGCGGTTTATATAGATCCATCCATACTCTTTCATTCAACCCATTTTATATCTCAGATTCGACTGGTAAGTTATTCTATTGACTGTATTTAATCAGAGTTATAGTATAAAAAGCGATCTCCAAAAGATATTGATTTGGGTTATCGCCGGAATAATTTCGCTTCGTAAAAACACGATTCTTTTTGTAGAAAAATCTCAAAAAAAATTCGGTTTTAAGCAGTTGATTTACAGTAAGGGAAACACTTATTGCCCTTTCGAACTCGTTGAGGGCTTGCATTTTCGGGATATCCGCCGTATTTTGTTTTCAGATTCCAACGTTCAAGATTCAATCCATTATCCCTCGTAAGAACCAGTCCATTTAATCCTGGAAAAACCATTCGCAACAAGATTT
Organism: Chitinophagaceae bacterium; assembly: GCA_965279015.1. Classification (GTDB taxonomy): domain Bacteria; phylum Bacteroidota; class Bacteroidia; order Chitinophagales; family Chitinophagaceae; genus Endoryza. Next base: position 3,528,497 of record OZ257130.1, on the reverse strand, counting down.
GTCACCCTTTGAAATGATTGTTATGTATTCGAATGGTACCCGCTTTCTTCTTATTGAATTCCTTTTTTCAGTCGTAATAGCTGATACTATAAAGCTACAGCCGGCTGAACTGAATCCCAGCGGTTCCCTTCCTCCTCAGTCATTTTCTACTCGAGTAAGTTAAGGTTGTCAAATCTATGTAAGCAGTTTGAATGATTATCATTCCTAACTGATTTGAAACATAGAATTGAGTGTTATGAAAACGAGAGATAAAAAAATTTTTATAGTTATTTTCTTTTTTTATGTACTGCTGGTATTGTTTTCGTTCAGCAGTTGTGCATAAACAGATTGTAATTTTTGCATCCATTAAATGATAGGGCTGCATTAGAGAGCAATCAGTAATCAAAAGTTAAACCTTATCCAATATAATCTGAAAGACCGATCCATTTAATCTTTTTGGAAGATCATTCGTAATGATTTGTAACCTTGAAAATGTTTTTATGAAAACGAATGGTACTCGGTTTATTCTTATTGTAGTCTTTTTACAGTTGCTGGTCCTGATTTGCAGTATCGGTGCCTCGGCGCAGCCTGATTATGATTTCGGTACCGGCACCCTGGTGAGCGGAACCGATCGTCAGATTGGAGCCAAATACCTTTATACAAATGTGAAAAAAGGTGTGGATGCGTTTGTTACGATCACAGATATTTCAACCGGCATTACTATTGTTGATATGGATGCAGGTTCCGGTTATCCTGAAGCAATGCAACCAACCTTGAATGTTGCAGCGAATACTAAAGGATACCTGGAAATGAAATTTGAATTCTTGATAGCCGGATCTTCTACCCCGATGATTCAGTTTGAAATTCCCGCTACCTGTATAGATGTGGATGGTAACCCTACTCTCCATGAGTTTGATGAAATTACTCTTGGTAGTGGAGGCTATGTTGATTTTAATATGCTGGGAGGTGAGTTAGTCGTAACCTTTAAGCCTGGCTGGGTGGTTGGAACCAATATTGGTAATACCGATTATCCAGGAAGAGATACCTCAGCAAGGACAGCAATGTTCTCTGTAATTAACTCCAATCAATCGGAGATTACCGTACGGGTAGGGGCCAATAATATTGGGGGATCTTCAGAGCAGCGTTTGCGCAGCGTGTATTTTAAAAAATTCTCGTATGACAATTCATACTTATCAAAATCCGCTTTGCTTTCGTTCCGTGGAACGGAGAAAAGCAATAAGGTTGAATTGAACTGGGAACTGAACAGCGATCATCTCCTGGCTACAATACAGTTGGAAAAAAGCACAAACGGAGAATATAAATCAATCGCGGAATACGTGTTGAATGCTTTGTCTTTGAAAAATAGCTTTCGATATTCCGATACGGATCCACTTTCAGCCAATACTTATTACCGCCTAAAACTGATTTCAGTAAATGGCTCAGTGCGATACAGCAATATTCTTGCTTTCCGCAATGCGAACTCTAACAATAATTCATTTAAGGTTTATCCAAGCATCGTACAGTCGAATGTCACCGTACAATTACGTGCTGATAAAGCCAGCACGGCGATTTTTAACCTGGTGGATATGTCGGGTCGTCTAGTTTTAAGACAGGAGCTAACGGTACAGGAAGGAACAAACAATATTTTGGTCAATGGTTTTGATAAACTGACTACTGGTACCTATATCGTTTTAGTGAGAACAGGGGATCAGTTGGTACAGCAAAAAATAAGCAAACAGTAATTAAAACAATAAACTTTATCCAATATTATCTGATAGACCAATCCATTTCATCTTTTTGAAAGACCATTCGTACTTGATCTGTAACCCTAGAAAATGTTTTTATGAAAACGAATGGTACAAGGTTTCTTCTTATTGTAGTTTTTATTCAGTTGCTGATCCTGATCTGTAGTTTCAGTGCATCCGCACAGCCTGATTATGATTTTACAACTGGTTCGCTGATTAGTGGAACAGATAATCAGGTGGGTGCCAGGTACAGGTTCATAAACGTGAAACCTGGTGTAGATGCTATTGTTACTGTTGCTGATATAACCGGTGGTATATCGCTTACCAGCATTGATGGCTCTTCAGGTTTTGCTGAAGCTTTTCAACCCGTAATACAGTTGCCTGCGCTAACCAACGGATATGCCGAATTTATTATCGATTTTGTTGAGGCGGGTACATTTACCCCCGCAAATATGCTTGAGGTTCCGGTTACTTGTATCGATGTGGATGGACGTATACATTCGGGACTTCCGGTTTTTGAATTTGATATGGTTAAAAAATCACCCGGTATTTATGTTGATTTTAATATGTTGGGAGGGGAGTTAAGCATCGGTTTTGATCCTATCTGGATCACCGGAACAAATATTGTGGCTATAGACTATCCGGGAGTTGATACGATGGCAAAACAAGCCATGTTCTCTTCGATAGCCGCAAATATCAGCACTATGACTATAAGAGTAGGCGCTAATAATCTTTCCACTGAAAGTGTACAACGTTTACGCAGTGTTTATTTCAAGAAGTTCTCATATGCTAACTCCTACCTTGCCAAATCGCCTCTTTTAGCGTTCCGTGGTTTGGAGAAGAATAAGAAAGTAGAATTACAATGGGAACTGCAAACCGCAAATACTTTGCGTACTGTTGTTATTGAAAAAAGTAAAGGCTCTTCATCTTTTGAAGCAATTGGTGAAACAGTAGTGAGTAACGCAGCAAAATTCCAATTTACCGATATTGAAACACTGGAAGGAAACGCACTGTATCGTCTGAAAATGATTGCCGTAAATGGAAAAATAGAGTATAGCAATATACTTGCATTCCGAAATAACAACCAGGTTGGCTCTTCATTCAAGATCTATCCAAGCGCTATTCAAAGCAGCGCTACCATGAATGTTAAGTCAAATAAAACAGGTACCGCGATTTTTGAATTGGTCGACTACTCGGGTCGTTTAATACACCGTCAGCATATAGCGGTTCAGGAAGGACATAATAATATTCAATTAAATAGTATGAGTAATATTACCGGTGGTAATTACCTGGCAGTTTTAAAAATCGATAACAACGTATATACACAGAAAATAATAAAGCAATAATCTTTCTCATGTGATGCCTTCGTACCAAACCTTGCAAGAACCTCCTGCCAACCGGGAGGTTTTGCTTTTTAGTATGTTTATGGTTTGTAGTTTGTAGTTGCCTCAATTCAAACATATCACATAAATTCAGCAACTTGAAATTAATAAAGCAAGACTTCACAAGAGAACTATAAACTACAAACCACAAACTATAAACTCATCAATGCTTTAGCTTATTCTTAAACACCTTCTGAAACTTCTCCAGCTTCGGCCGAATCACATAAGAACAATAAGGCTGGGAACCATTTTGGTTGTAATAATCCTGATGATAATTTTCAGCAATATAGAAGCTGGTAAAAGGAGCCACTTCGGTAACAATGGGATTTTTAAACGCACCGCTCTTATTCAACTCCGCTTTGTATCTCTCGGCTTTTTCCTTTTGTTCAGGAGTATGATAAAAAACAGCGCTACGGTATTGCGGACCTACATCATTTCCCTGCCTGTTAAGGGTAGTAGGATCATGGGTTTGCCAAAACACTTCCAGTAATTCATCAAAGCTGATCTTCGAAGGATCGAAAATAATCTGTATGCATTCCGCATGTCCTGTGGTACCGGTAGTTACCTCTTTATAACTGGGATCCACTACATGCCCGCCGCTATAACCAGAGGAAACTTTAAGAACCCCTTCCAGTTGCTGGAAAATAGCTTCCGTACACCAAAAGCAGCCATTGGCCAGTGTAGCGGTATCGGTATTTAATGAGCCGGCTGACTGACCCACAGAAGTAGCCAAAGAAGTAGTTGAATTATTCATGCTTTTATTGGGATTTTCTCTTTGTGCACAAGAAAGAAAAGCTGAAACCGAAAAAACAATACTGGTTAACACAAGTCTCATGAGTTCCTTTTTAAGTCTACAAAGGTTATTAAACAAATTTCGTACAAATTAACCGTACAAAATCCCTTTTGTTCGCAAGCTGGCCGACAAAACGGGATGTTTTTAAAACCATTAACATTGAATTATATTTACGTATAGTGGATGAAACCCGGTTCTTAAAAGAATGTAAAAAATGAAATTAGAACATGTTTTTTTGGTAGCCGCAGCTTCCCTTATTGTGTTGGCTATTAGCTGGGGCGATGCGAATTTTGGCTTTTGGGATATTTCCGCTAACGTTGCTGCATACGCAGGAGCAGGGATACTCTTATTAATTTATGAAGCCTATTATGTGATCCGGCGACGAAATCGCCTGTTAAATATGGATATTGCCGCTATCCATGTGCTCACTACCTTAGGATTACTGAGCTTGTTTTATTGGCCGCTGGTTGATGGAGATTCTACTAACTTCCAGGTTTGGATGTTGCTTTTATTTCTGTCAGTTCAACTGCTTTTCATTTCGTATTTCTTTTACCTTATTTCCCAAAAACCTGAGGACGATGAAACGATTTTTCCGGATTGAAAACTTATTATTGGTATTGCCAATTTGCATGGTATTAATTAGTAGAATTTATTATGCCGAAACGTTTTTTAATGAGCCCAACAATCTTGCTATTGACTTGAATAAACTAATTATAATTCAGGATCTATATGACATTCTATTATCGACCCTATTTCTTTTGATCCCTTTCTTATTACATTCAATGTTACGCAAATGGGGAATTGGAACGAAATGGATCCGCGTTTCACATGTGTTTTTAACAGCATGCTTTTTTTTCTTCTCCTTTTTTTCTTACGATATGGCCGTTTCTGTAGTGCCTGGCTGGCACACTACTATTTATCCTTCCTCGTCGTTCTTCTATTCGATTTTTTTTACGCGAACAATTCCTTCATTACTATTTATTTCCTTGCAGGCTTGTTTTGCTTTATATTTTACAAGAATTGCCCTTGTTCGTTTCAGACTAAATACCGATCCCGTAGTTTCAGCAACAGATTAATAAGCTTAGTTTTGCAGGTCTAAAAATTGTTGAAGTTCAATTATGAAATTTTTTCCTGAATCGGCACTCGTACAACTTGAATTTGAGAAGATCAAGGTCCTGCTGGAAGAACATTGTAAAACGGAATATGCTAAGAACCTGGCAGCGGATCTGCGCATACATACTCGTAAGGAATATATTGATTTGGAATTGCGTCAAAGTTATGAATACAAGTTGCTGATTCAAACGGGCCAATATTTCCCAAATGATTATATACTGAATCTGTCAAGGGAACTGAAATTACTATCCATCCCCGGAGCGGTGCTGGCTGCCGATCAGTTTATGCTGATTCGTAAGTTAGCGGACAACCTGAGGAATATTTTTCGTTGGTTCGACAAGGATCGTGTACTTGCATATCCTGCGCTTTATAAAGTATGTTCCGAAACTTATTATGAAAAAGCCATACTGGCATTACTGGATGATGTACTGGATGAGAACGGAGCCGTAAAAGACAACGCATCGCCGGAACTTGCCCGTATTCGTATGAGTCTTTTCAAAAAAAGAAATGAATTACGCAGGGTGTTTGATAAAGTAATTCAGAAATGGTCCAAATCGGGTTATGTAGCGGATATTGAAGAAGCATTTTTAAATGGACGAAGAGTGGTAGCTGTATATGCTGAACACAAGCGCCAGGTAAAAGGAATTCTTTTAGGAGAAAGCGATACCCGCAAAACATCCTTTGTTGAACCCGAAGAAACTATTGAACTGAACAATGATGTGTTTGCATTGGAAACAGATGAGAGTCGGGAGGTTTACCGGATTCTTCGTGAACTGACTTCCAAACTTTCTATCTATGCACCATTACTAAATACCTATCACCAGATCCTGGGCGAATATGATTTCATCCGGGCAAAAGCAAAATTGGCGGTTGATATCAATGGAAATTTTCCTTTGATTACGGATAAGGCGCATATTCATCTCGTGAACGCTTATCATCCTTTATTGTATCTCTACAACTTAAGAGCACAAAAGCAAACCATTCCTACCCAGATATCACTGAATGAGAAAAATCGCATTCTGGTAATTTCTGGTCCCAACGCAGGAGGTAAAACAGTTACGTTGAAAACAGTGGGCCTTTTACAGTTAATGCTGCAAAGTGGATTACTGATTCCGGTTCATCCGGAATCCGAACTGGGCATCTTTAAACAGATCATGATACATATAGGCGATACACAGAGCCTGGAATTTGAACTAAGTACCTATAGTTCACATTTGAAGAATATGAAATATTTCATCGAGAATGCCAATGGAAGAACTTTGTTTTTTATAGATGAACTAGGAAGTGGAAGTGATCCCAATCTCGGGGGTGCGTTTGCCGAAGTAATATTGGAGGAACTGGTAAAAAAACACGCGCAGGGGATTGTTACAACACATTACCTCAACCTGAAAGTGATGGCGGGTAAAACCCCGGGAATTGTAAATGGTGCCATGGCTTTTGATGAAAAAAATCTCCTCCCATTATACAAACTGAATATCGGAAAGCCCGGTAGTTCCTACACTTTTTCCATTGCCGAACGGATAGGGTTGGATAAAAGATTGATACAACGGGCAAGGCAATTGGTAGATGAGGATCATTTCCGGCTGGATAAATTACTGAACCGTACCGAACAGGATCTGCAACAACTGGAGAAAAAAGATTTGGAGCTTCAGAAAAAATTAAAAGATACCGAGCAGCTGCAGAAGGAAATGCAGCATACGATCGATAAAGAAAAACACCAGCAACAAATAGAATTGCTGAAGCACCAGAATAAAGTTGCGGAAGAGCGCATCGCTTACCTGAAGGATATGGAACGTAAACTAAAACAAATAGTTTTCGATTGGAGAAAAGCGGAGAACGCCGAAGACAAAAAGGAACTCATGAAACAAATGCAGGCATTGCTTTTCAAACAACATCATCAACAGGCAACGGAGAAAGTTAAGAAAAAAGTTTCCTCTAAATACGAAGAAACCGGTGGGGATATTCAAGTAGGAATTAAGGTATTGATGAAAAAGAATCACCAGGTAGGGGAGGTTAAGGAAATACGTGGTAAAAAAGCAGTGGTGCAGGTAGGATTAATGCCGATTACCGTTGATATCAATGACCTGGCTGTAGTCATGGAAAAAAATGAATCCCGCGGTTAAGCGGGATTCGTATTAAACAGGCAATATTCGTTAGAGACTTACAGACTTGAATGCAGATAATCTTTTAATTGTGAAATAGTTTCCTGTTGTGAAAGAATGGTTTCTTTTACAACGTCGTTTATAGAAACAATACCAATCACTATATCATTTTCAAAAACCGGCACATAGCGGATATTTTTATCCGACATCAATTGCATACAATAATCAACTGAATCGGCTGGCGTAACCCTGGGCAGGTTGGACGACATAATTTCAGAAACTTTAGTATCGGTAGAGGATTTCCCTTGCAATACTATTTTACGTGAATAATCTCTTTCCGTCATCATCCCCAGGTATTTTCCATTTTCCATCACCATTACTGAACCGATATTTTTATCGGCCATTATCTGGAGGGCTTCCAATACAGAGCTCTTAGGATTTACGGAGATGATATTACTTCCTTTACGGAGAAGGATGTCAGTAACCTTTTTGTTCATACTTGCAGTTTTGGTTTAAACAATCGTTGTGAGTAAATTACGACTTTCAGTAAGTCTATCCAACTGTTTTTGAAGCTAAATTCACGCGTTGCTGGTTATTGGCTCACGTTATCGGTACACGACAGCAACCGACGCCGTCAAACAGTTTAACAATCCATAATGGGGGCGATGGCATAGTTTTGGTATTTCTGACTTCTAGAACTTTGGTATGCAGTCCATTAGTTCTTAAATCATATCACCTTTTAAACACAAATTGAGATGAAGTTTCGCAACTTATTCGTGCTGGTAGTGGTTCTTACCGCACGTTCTTTGAATGCACAAGTAGTTAACATTCCCGACAAAGCCAAGAACCATTTTGCGAAAAAATACCCTGGAGCGACGGAAGTTGAGTGGACCAATAATGTGGTCAATTACACCGTCCTGTTCGAACTGGACAGCATAAAACAGGCTGCCCATTATAGTGTTGATGGCGAATGGACTTATACCGACTATTCTCAAGACTTTGAAACCTTCCCGGCGGAAGTTAAAAAATCTGTAACCAAAAGCCGTTTTTCTGATTGGAAAATAGAATCGAGTGGTTTTGTTGAAAACAGTAAAAATGAAAAGTTATATCGGGTAGAGTTCAAGAGTGGAATTAATAAGCGCTATGTTTTTTATAATGAAGATGGTAAAGAAGTAAGATCAACTGCAACCTTGTGAAATGGAAAACAAAAGAGCAATTGATTTAACTGTTGCAGATATAGGTGTTAAGCATTAAATTCTGCGCTTTCTTGTATCCGCGGTAAATTATTATGCCTCTTTCCCTTCCTTATCCAAAACAGAAACAATTCTGTCATAATACATCTTTGCCCGATCCGCGGAACTACCGATACAAATCACTCCAAGCTTACCGTATTGCGATAGAGCGCCGATTAAATGAAAAATTACACCTTCCTGGTAGGTGCCATCGTAATGCAGATCGTTTATCATAACAATCTCAATCAGATCATGAGGTGTAAGCCCTTTATACCGGTCACTCTTTAAATTGTCGGAACTGAAATAGTAACGAGCCTGCCCGTTAGCGGTAAAATACATACCTTTTTCAGCGTTATAAGCTCCATCTGTTAAAAACTGCAGCATCAATAAAGGATGTGTAGTTCCCCCTTTACGCAGGTTGATTTCGATTGCATAGTGCTTCCATTCATCTTTTTCTTTTACTGAAATGAAATCAACGGCAAAGCGACCCAATACACCTCTTTTTTGCAAAGCTTCCGCCACTTTTTTACCAAATTGGCCGATGGCAGTAGCATAAGCGGGTTGTGCCGGAAAATAAGCGCCCAGAAAAATCTGTCCGCTTTCACCACCCAACAATTGGTCGTGTGTAGAGGCGATTCGACAAACACCATCCGGATCGATGCGGCATTGAACGGATGGAGATTCTTTGAGTTCCCCATCCACAAAAGCTTCTACGATGCCACCCATCTGCTGAAACTTTTTTAAAAAAGTTTCACAATCAAGTTCATCTGCTACCATTTTCAACCGGCTCTTTAATTCATATTTTATCCATTGTTTTAAATCCTGCTTTTCTTCATAACCTTCGAAGGAAAATATTCCATTTCCATCTCCAGAGAAACCATTATTCATTTTTACCACTGCTTTTCGTAAACCGGGGTTCTGTTTTTTTAATTCAGCAAGGGCATTGGTGATATCATCCGTAGTATGTAAATCTTCAAATCCCGGAGGAACCAGTAAATCACATTCCCGGAAGATTTTGCGGCTGTTACTTTTTGTGCCAAGGTCCAGCAGCTCCGGATCGCAGCCAAAAATTGGAATATTTAACTGCACCGCTAATGTGCGTTCAAAAGGAGTAACGTTAAAACAGGCCATATGTGCCGCGTGTCCGGGTGGAATGCTATTCTTTATCCGTTGAATAAGCCGGGGGCGTTCAAGAATTTTTTCAGTTAAACCCCGTGGAGATGCATCATAGCAACTTAACAAGGTGAGTCGTTGCAGGGCATGATAGCCTGTGATGCCGGGCAACAGGTGCAGGTAATAATCAATAATAACCGGATCGATAGTAGTGCTGGTCAAGTATACCACATGTGTACGAGGCATGCGTAACAGCATCAGCATGCATAATAATCGTTCTTCGTAATGTACCACCCCTTTTACCTTGGATAGAATTTCCTGGTCAAGTGATAGGGAAGGGATGATTACAACGGTTTTATGAGCCAGCTTATCGGGAAATGCAATTTCAAACTGTTCCTTAAACTGCGTCTGTAATTTTTTAAATAAGATGTCTTCTTCCGGTGAACCTGGATCAGGCAATTTATATGTGTTTCCATTAGAGCCGGCAGCAGGAAAAACCTTGGCAATTGTCTTTTCGGACATAAACAGTCTTTTTGGGATAATTTTCTGGGAGTAATTAAAATAGAATCTCTAAAAAGGTAGCAAAAAGTTCTTGTTTAATAGATCAAAATCATAATAACAAAAATAACCGACTTGATTTCACGAAAAAAAACGTTCTTATTTGATTTTGTAGTTCCCCTCTCCGAACCTATTTTTGCGCCGGAGAGATGGCAGAGCGGTCGAATGCGGCGGTCTTGAAAACCGTTGACTCAAAAGGTCCGGGGGTTCGAATCCCTCTCTCTCCGCTAAAAGCTGATAATAAATAGATTATCAGCTTTTTTTATTCCTTTGGAACCAAGGTTTTCTGTGAATTATATCAAATATTCTTTTGCACTAAATGGCTTTATAATAGAATGTAGTTTATCTCAGAAAATATGGGTTGGTAACTTTCTCTTCAAATAGAAGAGTTCATATGTAGAATACTGAAAAATCATTGCTCTTTATTTGGTCATCGACTTTTAATTAGTAAAAAACTACTGTTAAATAATCCCCATTTCATCTACTTAATCAGATATAATTGAGAATCAAATTTCATTTTTGCCGTTTATTAACCAGTATCTCACACCTGTTTATAACATTTAAAGATATCTATGGTATCCGTTAAAATAGTGATGACTGTAATGGCAAGTTGTGTTTGTTGTCTTTCAGTTCATGCACAGTATACAGACACTAATCAAGTTTTATCGCTAAAACTACCTACCGATAGCCTGAAAGTTAATTGGCACAGGGAATTAACGAAAAACCGCTTCCCGGTAAAGACAATGCTTGTACCTGCCGCGCTAATTGCATATGGTGTTACCTCTTTACACAATGATGGTCTCAGAAAAATTAACACGAAGGTTAAGAATGAAGTATATCTGGAGAATCCTCACAATAAACTCCCGATTGATAATTTTCTTCAATTTGCACCTGCTGTCGCGGTATATGGATTGAATATGGCGGGAATAAAAGGCAAAAATAATTTTCGTGACCGGAGTATGATTTATCTCATGTCCAATGTCATTCTAAATACAACAGTATTCTCCGTTAAAAAATTTTCCCATTCCGTTAGACCCGATGGTTCAAATAATTACTCCTTTCCGTCTGGTCATACAGCGGTCGCATTTGCATCTGCAGAATTTTTGCGACAGGAATATAAAGAGGTATCACCCTGGTATGGAGTGGCTGGTTATGCAATGGCTGCTGCAACGGGTTACCTGAGAATGTACAATAACAAGCATTGGCTAAGTGATGTAGCCGCCGGAGCAGGAATTGGAATTGCGTCCACGAAAATTAGTTACTGGCTCTATCCAAAAATTAAACAAACGCTATTTAAGGATAAGCATGTCAATACGGTTATTCTTCCAACATATCAAAGCGGTTCGTACGGATTGAGTCTGGTACACAAATTTTAAAATGAACATCTATTCTGTTCGCAAAAGCTTAATCGGGTTTGTCCTGACTGCCTGCCATACTTTAATACCCGTAGTAAAGCCTCCAATAACAAATAATACCAATACAGAATAAATCAATGTAGAGGTTTCTATACCTGCATTTACTCCAAATATCAGGTCCAGCAACAGTTTTGTAAGTGCATATCCGCCATAGCACCCAACTGCAGCGCCAATCAAAAAGATCCAGATATAACCACGGTTAACCAATACGAGTATATGTCCTGCTCTTGCACCCGCTACTTTTCGTAATGCGATCTCCTTCATTCTTTTCATGACAGTAAGAGAAACCAATGAAAACAATCCGGAGGCGGTCAACATTACCGAAATAATAGCGAACCAGAAAAATATTTTAGCAATATTATTTGTCGTCTGGTAAGCTTCCTTTTTTATCTCATTTTGATAAAACCCAGTGAAGGGTTTCATAGGCAATATCTTTTTCCATGCATCCCTTGCTTTGGTATAAACAAGTTCAACATCCTGTAGTTTTGACTGCATAACGAGAAATTGATACCGGTTTTCTTTTCCCAATTTCATAACAGCCGGTTCTTTCGGGTCAAATAATGCATCGAGCTGAAAATCCTTTAATACTCCAATAACAGAGTAATAGACACTGTCAATGTAAATTTTTTTATTCAACGCTTCACTGTCTTTCCAACCATAATTGGCAGCCAGATTTTGTGTAATCAGGATCGAGTTCGCAAAGTCTCCTTCCATTTGCGGATCAAACTCCCGTCCTTCCGCTAACTTAAGATTCATCGTTTTTATATAATCACGCCCAACTTCCATAAAGTTTGTTTCAGTTCTCATTTCTTCTGACTCTGCTATCACGTTCCGGAATCCATATCCTATATGACTTCTGGTACCCGCCAGACTGGCTACCTGCGGAATGGCAGCCATTTCATTTCTAAGCGCCGGAAATGCTGTAGTATCCGGTATTAAAATACCTACAATATTTTCTATGTTATAACCGTAATCATAATTTCTTTGAAATTCAGAATTGCGTGCAAAACCAATTCCAGCAATAACAGTAATGATCGCGATGGATAGTTGAAGACTCAGCATTACCCTTGAAAACAGATTGGTACCGCCAAATTTTACCGTACCACGAAATATGGAGGTAGGATTAAACCGGCTGATATAAAACGCAGGGTAGAACCCAGCCAGCAATGTAGTTAATAGTACCGCCGAAAGAATAAACAACAGGAGCGTAGGGTCGCTTAAATATTCAGCAACGATTTTAATGTTTCCGAACATTTGATTGAAAGTAGGTAACCAGAAAATATTCAATACAACAGAAACCAACGCAGCGAGGAAAACGATAAATCCGCATTCCATTAATAATTGCATTACCATTTGTCGTTGTGTACTGCCCATCACTTTTCGCATTCCCATTTCTTTTAATCGCCTGTTTGCGTGCGATACTGTTGTATTTGAAAAGTTCAGACAGGCAGAAAGAAAAATTAAAAGCGCAAGAACAAAAGGACCATAGGCCGCGGAGTCATCCGGACGTTCGTATAAACTATTGTTGGGAATATCGCCAGCAACTCCATTTTGGTGCAATGAAATAAGTTTGAACCCAGCAGCCTTCCAATCCATTCTTGCTTTATTCTGTACCGGTAAATATTTTTCCAATGATTTTTCAATAAGAGGGACATCCGTTTTATTAGGTATTCGGAAAAAAGCAGCATCCAGCATCCACGACCAATTATCGGGTGCAAGTTTCGTTCCATCACCCAACAAATAATTTTCAAAATTTGTGATGAACCCAAACTGCATGGTTGAATTAACCGGAATATCTTTTAAAACCCCTGTTACCGTAAGCGGCATCTCATATTTTTCACCTGAATAAAAGACCAGTGTTTTACCTAAAGGATCCTGCTTGCCAAAATATTTTATTGCGATGGTTTCGGTTATTAGCACCGTATTCTTATCTGATATACTACCGGAGCCCGCTACAACAGGGAAATTGAACAGGTCAAAAAAAGCCGGGTCGGTAAACTGTGCCTGTTCGGCAAATGCTTCATTTTTGTCATATCTCACATTCAATCCACGACCGTCATAACGAATGGCTTCAGCAATACCGGAAAATTCCGCCTGCGCCTGTTTTACAGCAGCCATTGGAAAAACTCCTCTTGCCCCGTTTGCTCCAGATTGAAAGGTTAAGGCACGGTAAATAGTTTCCTGGTCCTTATGAAAATTATCAAAGCTGAAACTGTAACGATAGGTTTGAAATCCCCAGACTATCGCCGCTAATCCGACACCCATTCCGAATATATTTAACAAGGTGTAGCCTTTATGACGCCACATGTTGCGGAAAACGATTTTGTAAAAGTTTTTGAACATAAAGCAATTTTTTGGTTGGGGGGTGAGCAATAAAGTATGGAAGTAAGGAGGAAACAGCTATACTTTCTTCTTTGAATTTAGCTTTTTGCTCTCAAAGATTTTCAGAATATACATGAAAGGCTTAAATCAAGTATTATATGCGCAGGGTGAAATTGTCCAATGGAAACTTCGAATTTCTTCCGCCAGACTCAGAACTTATATTTTTTGACCAACCGTCAACAATATGATGACAAAAATTGGCAACTTCATTTTGCATCGCTTAAAAACAGAAAATGCCGTAGTTTTAAAATACAAGAATTTGTATTTCATGGCTACTAATTTCACTTATCGGATATTGATATTTTTCGCTTCGTTTTATTTGCTTTGTTGTTCCGCAATGGCACAACAACAAGTACCTACTGATTCAAACTCTAACTGGGCGTTTTCCGCATCAGGTTACTATTATTTTATCCCGGAAGATAAAAATACATTCACATTTATCGGTACTGCCGATTATAAAAAATTGCATCTGGAAACAAGATATAATTACGAGGACCAAAACACCGGTTCTGTCTTTGCCGGCTGGAAATTTAAAACAAAGGGCAAGGTTCAATTTGAAGCCGTTCCTATGATGGGTATTGTATTTGGAAATACGAACGGTATCGCCCCGGGACTTGAATTAAGTTTGACTTATAATAAATTCGACTATTATTCTGAAACAGAATATGTAATTGATTTTGCTGATCAGGAAAATAATTTTCTTTACACCTGGGGAGAAATTGCTTTTAGTCCGATAGAGGCTTTGCGTACGGGTATCTCGTATCAACGAACACGGTTATATCAAACCTCTTTTGATACACAGCGAGGTATATTTGCCGAATATTCTTTCTGGAAACTTACCGCAGGTATTTTTTATTTCAATCCCTTTTCCAGCAATGAACTGGTCACGGCGACGTTAACTTTTGATTTTTGAATTCTTCAGATTTTGGCCCCGCATTTTTGCGGGAGGGAGATTACTCTTGTCTGGCGAAAATCCATGTTAAAATTAAACGCTTCGAAATTCTATTGCATGAGACGTTCCTACGGAACGTTAAAACCATTTTATCTGCGGTTCTACCCACGAGATGTCCCTACGGGACATAAAACTCCGGGAAAGAAACTCGTTTTTGTATCCATGTCCCGTAGGGACATCTCATGGGTAGAAAACCAAGAAACAAATATTACGTTCCGTAGGAACGTCTCATGCAAAGAAAATTTGAGGCTTGCAATAAAAAGGTCGAAGAATAAGAATTTGTTGCGCCAATGTGTGTCTTCGGCTGATTATGAGAAATTTCCCTCTCGCAAAAATGCGGGACCAAAATCCTCTCACAAGTTCACCCTCGTACCCGAGCCTGCGGATTTATAGATCGCTTGCACAATACGTATATCTCTTAATCCTTCTTCGCCTGGTACCAACATCGGCTTCCCATTCATAATTGACAGCGCATCGTCATCCATTTGCTTAGCCTGTTGCCAGGGTGTACTATAAGGAAAATTAATTTTTCCCAATGGGCTCGATCCATTTAAACCACTATAACCTGAGTAGGGAGCCATTTGGATCACTCCTTTCTCACAGGTTATTTCCAGGAAATTGATATTTTCCCCAAAGCTGGTTTTAATAGTAGCAATAACACCCCCTGGAAATTCAAGTGTAGCTTCTGTTGTTTCATCTAATCCATTTTTATAGATCTCGGGACGGGTAGTTGACGTTTTTGCAGAGAGAATAGCAATTGGTTCCATACCAGTACCCAGTCTTGCTCCCTGTATAGAATAAACGCCCATATCATACAATACACCGCCGCCCATTTCCCTTTTTTGCTTCCAGTGATCGGTTCGGTTATCGCGGTAACCCGCCGCGCAATTCAGTTTCTGTACTTTTCCCAGTAATTTATTATTTACGATTCGGCGGTATTCCTGCGTGTGAGGTTCGTGATGAAGCCGATAGCCGATTGCAAGTGATTTCTTATTTTTTCGACAGGCATCAATCATATCCTGACATTCCTGGGGAGTCATAGCCATGGGTTTTTCGCACCACACATGTTTACCCGCATTGGCGGCGCGGATTGTGTATTCCTTGTGCATAGAAGGGGGGAGCACAACATATACTACATCGATATCCGGATTATTGGCAATTCCTTCGAAATTGCTGTAGTTGTAGATATTCTTTTCCGGAATCTTAAATTTCTGTTTCCAGGCTTCAGCTTTTGATGGCGTACCGGTAACAATGCCGGCTAAAAAACAATGTTTTGTTTGCTGAAGTGCAGGGGCCAGCAAGTCGGTACTGTAGTATCCAAGACCTACTAATGCTACTCCTATTTTATCTTTCTTTTGCCGGGTAGCAGCCAATAAACTGTTTGGGGAATATAAAAAAGTAGCGCCACCAAGAGCTAATGTCTTTATAACATTTCTGCGGGAGACTCGTTGGATATTATCAGCCATGGGAGAAAAGTTTATAGTTTGTAGTTTATGGTTTGTAGCCTGCCGGCCGGCCTTGCTCCGCTGAAGCTATGCGAAGGCGAGTAGGCAGGTTCCTTAGCTGCAGTATTCCCTTATAAAGGTGACCGGTATTATTCAGGTCATGTTCAAAAATACGACAACTACAAACTACAAACCACAAACTTCAAACCAAACCCCTAATTCGCAGACGGTTTCTTGGTTCGATCAATTTGACCAATAAAAGGAATTTCATCCAGGATGGCGGCTTTTACTGAGATTCGGAAATAGGCCTCCGTTTGAATAAACTGACCTGCCAGCAATGCACCTACCACTGGTTTCATTTTTTTATAATATTTGAGGTAGAGATTTTCGAAAGCAATATTATTATTGTAAGATTTAGTAACTAATTCATCAGCTTTCGCATTAGTGAGATTTGCATAATTGGTTGCATAATCCTGCAAAATTTTAATATAATCCTGACCCAGTTTTTTTCTTTCTGCTTCATAACTGTCGTATAATTTCCAGAATGCATTAGCAGAAGTGGTATCCTTAAATTGAAGATAAGCCTGCATTATATCTCTTTTGTCTTTACCGTACATGGATTGAATAAGGTTCACATCATCCTGGGTCAATTGCGCCGACGCGGAAAAAAACACAAATACCAAAACAACAGAGAGTAATTTTTTCATACCGAAAATTTTAAATGGTTAATATTAGTTTTATTTATGGTCACAATGTATAATTTATTACGTAAAAATAATTTTTTATAAAGGAATTTTACCGATAAATGGCTTTAGAGTAAATTTTGAAAAATTGGCCTTGCCGAGCCGTTAACCGGGGCAATACGTAAGTTGAATTTAATTAATCTGCAAACGATTACGCTAATATATCTGCGTAAATATTATAGATTCGGCTTAAATTGAGGCTTATTCCGGTCCCTCGGGGGTTAAACAATAGTTTAGTTTTTCCAGGTAACAAACGTTAGGCTGTTTTACCGTTAAATAACGGTTATATTTCATTAATAACTGTTTGATCAGTTACTTTACACCCGATTATATGGAATGACCCCATTCAGCAAGACTTTGAAATAAAGTCGGGCTTTTATAACTAAAATATAATTTAAGCGTACCGATAGAATCCAACTAATTTGATCAAAATCAAATTCAATATCACTGTACTAGCTAATTCCTAAATTCTTTCGTTATGCAATTTTCATTCCTATTTCGGTTGGAATCCTGGCAACTGATGCTCATCATACTTGTATTGATGATCATATGTACTATAATAGGAATGTATGTTGGCAAAAGGCGCAAAAAAGAATCAAAATTAGATTCAACGATTCTTGGTTCTCTCTTTGGGTTGCTTGGTTTGCTGCTTGCATTTAGCTTCAGCCTAGCAACTACCTTTTTGGGTATTCGTAGAGAAATAATTATCGATGAATCAAATAATATTGGTACGGCCATCCTGCGTAGCGATCTTTATAGCGAGTCTGAACGGCAGTTGTTCAGGGCCGACTTTAAACAATATATAGAGGCCCGGATTGATTATTTCGGTTACAAAGATGTGAAGACTGTTATTGAGGCGCAAGATCGTTCAATCAAAATTCAACAGCAGCTTTGGAACCGGGCCATACGACTATCGAAGGATTCGGGAAGCTATGTGGCATCGATGCAAATGGTTCCTGCACTAAACGATGTGATTGATATCAGCAGTAAACGCTACTATGTCGATTCAGTTCATTTGCCTGAACCCATTATCTATTTGCTTGTTTTAATGGCATGTGCATGCGCATTTTTTGTGGGCTATACGATTTCTGGAAAAGAAAAATTTGACTGGCTGCTCATACCAGGCTTTTGTCTGCTCACTTCAATGGTAATATTTTTGATTTTCGACCTGGACCGGCCCCGTCGCGGATTAATCAAACTTGATAAAATAAATCAATCGATTATAGATCTTCGAAAAATGATTCCGGAAGAATTTAAAAATCAATAAATGAGGCGACGAGTTGTTGCTAGAGCCGAAAGACAAAAAAGATATCTAATAATAAAAATTAATATCTGTATAGTTTCCAGTATCGCTAAAAAGGAAAATTAGTATGATCCGATCATCATTATACCGTTGCTCATTCAATAATGATTACCTTATAAATCTTTACGTAAATTCTTGACAGAAGCAAATCCAGTCTTAAATAAAACCTATGTTATGAAAAGGACAACCCTGAAATGGCTAATTTATCTTGTGTGTTTCCTGATGGTGTCTCTACAAGCAGTAAATGCGCAGGATTCTGCAAAAAATGAAAAGTATCTCAAAAACACGATACATATTAATATTACAAACCCAATGATATTTGGAACAAGGAATATCATATTGGGATATGAACGAAATGTAAATAAGCGCCAAACATTCACGGTTAATTTTGGATTAGCGAGTTTGCCATCTATGGGCATCATTAGATCTGATTCGCTACAAGCAAAAGGGAATTCAGAAGATAAAGGGTTTAATTTTTCTGTCGATTACCGGTTTTATCTTTCAAAAGAAAATAAATACAACGCCCCCCGGGGAATTTATATAGGACCTTACTATTCGTACAATTATTTTGGAAAAACTCATTTGTGGACATTAAAGAGCACCAATGGAGGGGCGCCGGTAGATGTAGAAACAGAAACAAGTATTCGCTTCAATACCGTCGGATTTGAGTTGGGTTACCAATTTGTTTTCTGGAACCGACTCTCCCTGGACCTGGTACTGATTGGTCCGGGCATTGCGGGTTATAGTTTAAAGGCATCTATAAACACCAGTAATTTATCAGAAGCTGATAAAATCAAATTTTATGAAAAATTAAATGAAGCATTATCCGAAAAATTTCCCGGTTATGCATGGGCAGTCGATGAATCAGAATTTAAAAGTAAAGGCTCTACCAATACTACTTCACTTGGATACAGGTATGTTGTGCAGCTGGGATTCAGATTCTAAAAATCGGGGAGGCACAATTTAATGATGCCTGAAATTTGTTACCTAAATAACATGTCACTTAAATAATTAATTACGATTTCTATTAAATCTAAAGCCTCAGCAATGAATAAGTTTATTAATAAAGAAAGAATGAACCCGCTAATTCTGATTGTATCAGTTACCATCACCCTTGTGGGATGCGGCCCCGCTACACAAATTGAAAAATCATGGCGGGAGCCGGGCGCAACGGTAAAGAAAGAGGGATCTAAATCGTTGGTGTTGGCAATGGTAAAAGATGAAACATCACGTCGGGTAATTGAAGACAACCTGGTGAAGCGGATTGGTGCAGGCGCTGTAGCTTCGTACACCTTTATTACACCGGACATGTTAAAACAAGCAAATGGCAACGCATTCTACGATCAATTGGTAAAAGACAAGTATACGCATGTGATTCTTATCCGACTCGCGGATATCGAAAAAGAAACATCTTACGTTCCAGGTACTACCACTGGTTTTTACGGCGGCTATGGGATGTATTATGGCTATGGCGCTGGTATGTATTCTACACCGGGTTATTATACTACCGACAAGAATTATTTTGTAGAAACAGCTGTTTATTCAGTTACTCCGGATAAACTGTTGTGGACAGGCACCACAAAATCTGTGAATCCTTCAAAGATTGAACAAACGATAACAGAGATCGCGAATGTAGTTTCTGAGAAAATGATTAAAGATGGTTTTCTTTTAAAATAATCAACATCACAAATTATTCTTCGACATTTCATTACCGGGGAAGTTGATTCTTTTATGCTCACTGGTATACCAATTAATAACGGGAATTAACACATATGGGCAATGCTTATTATTTCCAGTTGGCAGGGATGCTCCTGATCCCTTTTCTTGCGGTGATGTTACCATTGCTTATCGGTCAAACCCTCGGTGTTTCTGCCAGAAAAAAATCAGATGATGTGCCACACACCCAAATTGGTTCTGTGGTAGGAGCAGCCTTCGGGTTACTTGCATTAATGATCGCTTTTACTTTTCAGATAGCCACCAGTCGTTATGAGGACCGAAAGAGAATGTTAATGCAAGAGGTTACGAATATCAGAACTACCTACCTGCGTGCTGGGTTAATTCCAGAACCTTATGGTACCAATACCAAGAGCTTGCTTATTGATTATGTTGATAATCGGTTGGAGATCCAATACGGTCTGGAAGGAATCAGCCGTGCACTCAATCGCTCACAACAAATTCTCGACACTTTATGGAAATATTCGGAAATATTAGGTGAACAGGATCGAAGCTCAGAAACATACGCATTGTACATAATATCTGTTAATGAAATGATTGATGCGCAGAATCAACGATTGACAGTAGCGCTTCAATATCGAATCCCCATGGCTATTATTATCACCTTGTTCATTATTGAAATTTTTTCCATGCTGGTTTTGGGATACCAATTTGGCATCTCCGGAAAACGAAATTCGAAAATGAACCTGGTACTCTCACTTATTTTCTCGATAGTAATCTTCTTGATTTTAGCGCTAGACCGCCCAGAATTGGGATTGGCGAAGTTGAACCAGAAACCAATGCAAACACTGCAAGACCAGATGAATGGTAAAACAATTGATTACAGAACGCTTGTACCCTGATCATTAAACAACGATAATTATAAAACGATAAAAAATGAAACCAAACAGTTCTATCAAATTAATGACCCGAATTTTTTTGCCGGTATTAATTCTGTGCATTTGTGAATCGGTGCATGCACAAAATCCTCCACCAACATTACCCGATACTTCAAAAATGACTTATAACCAGATTTCAAATGGATTAAAACTGATTGCTTTCCCCGCGAAAGGCCAGAGCCAGCAACAGCAAAAAATTGATGAATTTGAATGTTACAAATGGTCGATTGAGCAAACGGGAATTGATCCGTTGAATCTTCCTAAAGTACAGGCCGCCCCAGCACCAACCGCCGGAGCAGGTTCGGGTGCCCGTGGAGCCGCAAAAGGAGCTGCAGCAGGTCTTGCCATCGGATCAATTTCAGGTAATGCCGGGGAAGGAGCTGCGATCGGGGCCGCAGCTGGCGCGGCAGCAGGTAGAAGGAAGGGTAAACAAGCGGAGGCGCAACAAGCTCAACAATCGCAGGCCGATGTAGCAGCAAAAGAAGCGGAAATTAAAAATACTTTCATCAAAGGTTTTTCAGCCTGTATGGAAGGAAAAGGATATACCATCAAATAATCGGGCAAAATATCAAATCTCAACATTAACAAATTTGCGATATATGAAACAAGTCATCATATTCCTGTCCATTAGCTTTATCCTGTATTCATGTTCTTCTTCCGATGAAAACAAAAAGCGCGATCACCTGGCCATCGCAGCAAAATATGTGGAAGCAGTGGAATCAAACAATCCGACAGTTATGGATTCTCTATTGGCAGATAGTTATATGGGTTATGGTCCTTCCGTAGGTGATTCTATCAATAAAGCCGACGCAATAGCCAATTGGAAATTCAATGCTGAAAACTTGTACGAATCAATTAAATACATGCGGCATCAGTCGGTAGCTGTTAGTGTTACGGAAGGCGACCCGGCTGCGTTGGGCGATTGGGTTACCAACTGGGCATATCTTACTATTACATATAAAGATGGGAGAGGTACCGCAAATATTTGGGTAAATGCAGTTTACAAAATCGAAAACGGGAAAATTGTTCGCAGCCGAACTTTTTATAATGAAGCTGATGTATTGCGGCAATTGGGTTATACAATGGAACCGCCAAAATTGGGGGAATGATTGCCATTAAGATTTTAGTGGAAGACGTAACAGCAATTTATATATCAAAATATATCAAAAGGGTTAATTTTATAAAAAACCAACTTATATGGCATACGGAGTTTCTTCGCTGCGTCTTACCCGCACAATATTCCTGGTGTTTTCTTTAACATTCCTTACCTCCATTGCTTTTGCACAAGTGTTTACCAATAAGGAAGTGGGAAAGAAAAATGCTGACTTAATTGACAGCCTTAAAAATTCGGAGTATCCCTATTCATTGCCCATATTAGGAGCAAAGGCTCACAAGGCGGGATATGCTTTGCCCTATTCAGCCGGCCTAAGTATTAATTATTTCTGGCAGCAGTCAGACTTAATAATTGAAAACCTCAGTGTAGGGTTTAATCATGGTCCGATGTATAACCTCGACGAGTTAATAAGGTTCGACAAAGCATTTGCTACAGCTAGCGCAACAACGTTTAGACCAGATATATGGCTTCTCCCATTTCTGAACATTTATGGAATTTTTGGAAAAGCGCAGGCCTCGACTGATGTTGGTTTTGGGTTATGGATACCTGATTCGAGCGGTACAAGTAACGAGATCATTAAAGCAAGCACCACCGTTGAATTCAACACCAGCACGTACGGATTTGGTATAACACCTACGATTGGAGTTGGAGGCGGCTTTCTGGCGCTGGATATGAACGTAGCATGGACCGATGTCCCTCAATTGAGCAAGCCGGCACGTTCATTTGTATTTGGCCCCCGATTCGGTAAGAATTTCAAGATTAACAAGACTAAAAAGCCAGAACAATCGCTGGCTGTTTGGGTCGGCGCATTCAGGGTGGCGCTTCAGTCCGAGACCAATGGATCTCTCAACCTTTCAGATGTATTTAATATAGATGAAATGGGAGGAAAAGTGGATCAGGGAATTGAGAAAGTGGGTGAGGCCCAACAAAAAGTGGATGCATGGTGGGCAGGTCTTTCAAATGCTGAACAAAATAATCCGGTAAATGAAGCCAAATACAACGCGGCAAATAGAACGTTGACCAGAGCCGGGGAAATATTAGCAAGCGCTGATAATGCTATAAATAATATTGCAACCGCTTCGGTTCAATATTCTATGGACAAGCGGCCAAAAGATGCCTGGAATTTTATCATCGGAAGCCAATACCAACTTAATAAACATTGGATGTTGCGGGCCGAGTATGGATTCCTGGGATCCAGAGTTCAATTTATTACTGGTGTGCAGTATCGATTTGGGTTATAATCTATCATTGAAATTTAATGAAGAAATATTTAATCGTTCCCGTATTCCTGTTTTTGGGGTTAGCTTCCAAATCACAAGTAATCATTTCGCTCTTACTGGGTGATAAGCTGAACACCGGAAAGATAGAATTTGGATTGGAAGGTGGACTCAACTGGTCCACCATTAAAAATCTTGAGGGTGCAAATGGGCTTCTCGGCTTTAACCTTGGTTTTTATTTTGATTTCAAATTGAATAATACTTTGTGGTTGTTGAATACGGGAGTAATTGTAAAGTCGCCCATGGGCGCTGAGGGTCTGCCAGTCTATTCCTTAAACAATCCTAAACTCGACAGCGCATTTGTTGGTGGAAGCGTTACCCGTAAACTCCGCTATTTTAATGTTCCCGTAATGATGAAATACAAATTCAAGAACAATTTTTTTGTGAAAGGAGGGATACAGCTTGGCCTGCGAAGTAAATGTTTTGATGAGTTTATTAATTCCGTAATTGATGAAGATGATTTGAAGTACAAAATTAAAATCAAGGATCAGTTTCATCCACTGGATGCGGGATTGGCTGTAGGTGTAGGTTACCGATTGATGAAAGGCAATGGAATGAATTTTGGCCTTCAGTATTATTATGGATTGATAGATATTACCATTGACGATGCAACAGCCAACCAGTTTAACAGGAACCTGTATTTAACAGTGGGAATACCTATCGGAGTAAACAAAAAGAACGCGCCCCAGAACGCAGATAAATAGTCATGGGCTTACCGGCTTACTATTACAATTTGAATATGATAATAGAAACTTTGCGAGTAGTTACAACACCACTTTGACTTTGCCGGAAACTTTCAAACTAATGAAATGAAGAACCTGCTATTCTTGCTTATCTTATTTATTCAGGTTTCTGTACTGCACGCGCAGAATGTTCCTGATACAGTGAAAAAAGTACAACCTCAGCAAAACGCGGATGACCCTTCCCAATTCTTCACAAGAGTTGAGGTTTACAATGAATTACAACGTTACGACAAAACCGATATCTACCTAAACCAAACTATACTTAGAACGATTGTGAAGATCGGTAAATCATTTACCACACGTATCGATATACCGTATGTATATAACTCCTTTACTTCTTCCGCAAAACACCGGCAGTCGGGAATTGGCGACATTTCACTTCGACTGCTTGGTTATCGATTTTTCGAAAATCCGAAATCTGCATTTACCGCTTCCCTGGAAATCAGCATGAATACAGCGCAGTCTCCCATTCTTGGATTAGGCAAGAACCTGCTCATTCCCGTTGTGAGCTATTCAACATTAATACCGAAGCAGAAGATGCTTTTTACAGCGGTTCTGCAACAAACAAATTCAATAAGTGGGGATGAGGAAAGGAAGAAAGTAAACTTTACGAAAATTCAACTTGCACTGATCAAATATTGGTCACGAAGAACATGGACCGTATTGGCGCCCGAATGGTTCATTGATTATGTGGGAGGTGGTTTATCAATGAATCTAAGAACACGACTTACACACGCACCGATACCACGTATGAATATCTGGATCACCCCCAGTGCGGGAATTTTCGGCGATTTCCCCGGTCGCTATACATGGAGCCTGGATATAGGTGGTCGCTTTTTTTTATTACGATCAACGAATTTTAAACGCTAATTAACGCGAATGGAAACGCTAATTAACGCGAATAGAGCACGAATTAACGCGAATAAGCGCGAATAGGGACTTGCTGAGCTAATGTGGATTTGTCAATGACGAGAAAAACTCACACTTTATCCGGGTTTGGATGTAGCCATGGTTGCTGATAGGATCTTTGTAACAATGCAGTTGCTTCAGCGTCACCAGGTATTGTCCTTGTTTTAGGATCATATATCAATGGTCTTCCCAATTTCATAGATAGATTAGCAATAATGCAACTCGCTGTTGATATGTGTCCATCTTCAATATCAGCTACAGGTCTTGATTTATTTTCAATTGCCTTCAGAAAGTCGAGCATATGCAATCGGGTTGCAGGCGCAGCATTTAGTTCAATAGCGGCTTCTTTCAGATCCTCCGGATATTTTTCTCTTTCAAACACAACGTCCTTATGAATTTTAGCGCCGTCGCCTTGCGGAATAAAATCATACTTCATGGTACTTCCTTTTAATGTGCCTTTATCTCCATACAATACAAAGGCCCAGGGATAATCCGGATCGGCAGGAGTGCCCCAGCTTCGATGTTGCCAAACGCATTCGAGTCCATCATATTCAAATATGGCTGATTGCGTATCAGCAATATTCGATTTACCGGTTTTATCTGAATAAATACCCCCGGTTGAACTGATCCGTTTGGGCCATCCGAGGGCCAGCATCCATCGCACCGTATCCAGCATATGAACACACATATCACCCATGATTCCATTTCCATATTCCATAAAAGCGCGCCACCATCTTACATGTGGCAAACCATCAAAGGGACGCAACGGTGCGGGGCCTGTCCACATTTCATAATCAAAAAAATCAGGAACCTGCTGCACGGCTGGATTTCCATTGTTCCGCATATGATAATAACAACACATCTCTACATGCGATACTTTTCCAAGAAGACCAGCGTCTACAATATTTTTCTTAGCGTCAATCAAATGCGGCGTGCTTTTCCGTTGTGTACCTACTTGTACAACGCGATTGTATTTGCGGGCAGCGGCTACCATGGATTCTCCTTCTATTACATCTACACTGATTGGTTTTTGAACATATACATGTGCGCCGGATTTAACAGCATCAATCATTTGCAGTGCGTGCCAATGATCCGGTGTTCCGATTAATACAATATCCAACTGGTTTTCTGAAAGTAATTTGCGGTAATCAGTATATAGCTTTGGCTTCTTTGCCGATGGTTGTCGTTGCAAAATCAGATCAGAAGCTTCATTCAATTTATTTTTGTCAACATCGCAAAGAGCTACTACGTCTACAGTTGCAACCTGCATTATTCTGAACAGGTCGTTTTTACCATACCAACCCGTTCCAATTAATCCTACTCTCCAGGTTTTTACCGGATGAAATATATTCATGCCGGATGCATTGAATGCTGCCAATACCAAAGAGGCTCCAGCACCTTTTAGCAGTGTACGTCGATCCAGGTTGAAATGGCTCATAGTTGAATTGATTTCTTAACTATTAAAATGGAGTAGTGTCATAGTTTGAAATTTTTCTCCCACAAAGACACAAAATTCACAAAGAATAACCTTTTGTGGCTTAGTGTCTTTGTGCGAAATCGAGACACTATCTAAAGTAGGATAAAGCCTGTAATTACTAAAATCTGTTTATTAAGATAGGAGAGAAGAGCTATAATCGAATTACCGCACCAATACAATATTATCTTTTATGAATACCGGTTTGCCCTCATAGACTCCTTTAATGAAAAAAACATATGTACCCGAAGGAGATTTTTTCCCGTTCGAGTTACCATCCCAACCCTTGCTGATATCTTTTGTAGTAAAAACCATATTTCCCCAGCGATCAAAAACAGAAAACTCATTCAACTCGATGGAATATCCCGGAGGAATTCTGAATACATCATTTTTCCCATCTCCATTTGGTGTAAAGGCATTGGGCATTAACTCAAGCGGTTTCGATACTTTAATTATCACCTGACTACTGGAAACACATCCATCTGAATTAATAACGGTTAAATTAAAATTAGTGGTAGCCGTTAATGGAATGGTTACAGGACTTAATGATTGCGGATTTTGCAACTGATTTGCCGGCGTCCATTGGAAGGAGCGGATAGAGCCGGTAATGTTGGCAGATAACCCTATTGTCTCCATATATTTTATTGTAACACCGGAAGGGCTAATACGGATCGCCGAAGTATCGTAAATGGTCATTGTTACGGGAAATGATAAAATTTCAGCTAATGAGCAGGCATCCTGTCCAGGCTTTATCAAGCATTGAATAATATCTCCGTTCTTTAGTTTCGAATTACTATAGGATGCTGTATTTGTTCCAACATCCGCGCCATTTAATCTCCATTGAATTGTTGGATTGTTACCGACATCTGAAACGACCGCGTTGAATTGAACAGCGGTTCCATAACAAACATTGTTCGTTGAACTTATTACGTTGATAGCCGGAGGAACTCCTCCTCTAATAACCATTGCTATAGTGTCGGATATAGCAGTGTTTGCAGTTAAGCAGTTTGCAAGCGGATCGGCGGTAAGTACACAGCTAATTCTGTCGCCATTAACTAATGTAGTACTGTTATACAGGGGTGAGTTTGTGCCCACATCAGTACCATTTAATTTCCATTGATAGGTGGGTGATGTTCCGGCGTTCTGTATAACTGCATTAAACAAAACAGTCGTGCCTGAACAAACAACCGTAGATCCTGTACTGATATCTATTTCAGGTATGGCCGAAGTTGAAACTTCCACCTGGATGGTATTCGAAAGGATCGTTTGTGATGACATGCAGATTGTACTGTCGGAATACTCGCAATTGATGAGGTCTCCATTTTTAAGAGTTGTTGACGTGAAGCTATTTCCGGTTGCTGCATTCATACCATTTACTCGCCACTGGTAAAAAGGTGCCGATCCACCATTCAACAGTGAACTGGTAAAAACGGCGGCGCTACCTGAACAAAAAACGGTTGAGTTTGCAGCAATAGTGAGTGATGGCTGCCTAACGGGATTTACCCGGAAAATAACCGTATCTGATGCAATGCCGCCGGCAACAATACAAGATGCAGTGACATCTGCCACACAAATCAATGTATCATTGTTTGCAAAACCAAAAGCCGTATAATTATTGCCTGTTCCTACAGATATTCCGTTTACGAACCATTCGCTGATAGCATTATTTCCCCCATTCATAATGGTGGCAATAAAATCGACTGTAATAGTACCCTCGCAGATTATGGGTGAGGACGGTGAAATGGATACAATGGGTGGGGGGAGGGGTATATTAGTCGTTGTAAATTTTACAATCAGTACGTCACTTGAAACATCAGTAAGATTGGGTTGCGCACCGACCAGGTCAGTTGAAGTTGTAATTCCTGCGGCTATCCAACCACCCTGCCTGGTAGTTTGCAAATAAAAGGGTTGATCCATTTGATTGCCCCCGAAGGTTTTTTGCCATTCTATGGTTCCGGTACTTGTTATCTTAAATAACCAATAATCTTTGTCGTGACAATTTACATCTCCATCAACGGCCTCTGCATAACCAGCGATTACATAGCCGGTACCAGACAGTACAATAGCAGATCCAAAATCGTAGAAAGAAGATCCATAACATTTTTGCCATACCAGATTTCCGGAGGCATCTAATTTTACTACCCAGATATCAGTCACTCCATGATTACCCGATACATTACCATCATTTGACAATGTAATGCCGATTGCTATATAACTCCCATCCGGGCATTGTTTCGCGTTAAATCCCTGATCCGTTAAACTACCTCCAAAGCATTTGCTCCATTGAATCGTTCCATCATTGGCAAGTTTCGCAATAAAAAGATCCACCTCTCCATGGTTTCCGCTTATATCTCCATTATTTGAAGAGGTACTGCCCGTTACCAGGTAGCCTCCATCAAAACAAACTTCAATGGAATAGCCTCTTTCATTGGAGCTGCCTCCAATATTTTTTTGCCAGAGCAGGGTCCCATTCGCGGATAATTTTACAACCCATACATCAGTGCCGCCATGATTGCCAACAACTATTCCGTCCGTGGAATTCGACAACCCTGTAGCAATATAACCTCCATCTGGCGTTACCTGCAGATCGAATATTGTTTCAAATAAGCCACTTCCTCCAAAGGTTTTTTGCCATTCAATATTTCCTGCACCTGTAAGTTTTAATATCCAGCAGTCATCATTTCCCGAGTTACCTGACGCGTCACCATCGTTAGAAGAAGAACTCCCACCTACGATATATCCGCCATCAGGGGTTTGATGTACGGTGGATGAAAAATCAAGGTTAGTGCCGCCAATACATTTTTGCCATTGGATAGTTCCCGTACTGCTCAATTTTACAATCCAGATATCGGTAACACCATGATCGGTGCCATGGTAGCCACTTACATCTCCGCCATTTCCATTGGTTGTACCTACAATTATATATCCCCCGTCGGAAGTGGTATCTATTGCCTGGGCATTATCGATCCATTCGCTTCCAATGCATTTGTACCATTCTACTGAGGGGGCTTGCGAGAATGATGGTGTTGAGGATAATAAGAAGACATTTGCTATAACTAGCAATAACAGCAGCAGTTTTATACTAACCTTGGACAACGGATAAAGCTTTGTTACCACAAATTACTCATTATACCACAGAGGTTAACAACCAAACGTTATTTTACTTACCCAATTCGTAAAACGCAGTAACAGAGGTTGTTTTGCAATGGAAATTATTTCTTGGGCGTAGTTTTAGCGGGTGCCCCGATATTATCGGAAAGTGCCACAAAAAGAGATTTCCAAACCAGGTTGAAAAAACCCCGGTTGGTATCTCGCTGGAATTCTCCGTTACCCGTCCGGGGTTTTCCTTCGTTATCCGGATTGTCATTTTTAATAATAATATTCGCTGCTGCACTCACGAGTTTCTTTTTATCAAGCTTGCCATCGTCCTCATTTTTTTCAAGAACGGCAACCTTCAAATTTTCATATAACATCGTCACCTTGGCATGTCCAACATAATCGCTGCCATTAATTTTTATATCCACTCCATGGATGATCCCTTTTTCTACTTTGGCAGATGCTAATGGTTGGGTAATGGCATTTAATTTATCTGCATTAAATTCTCCCAGTTTTCCATCAACTGAAAATCCTCCATTCTCCGATGCGAGATTAAGAAAGAAACTGGCTCTTAATGGCACAATGTTCATAAACATACTCCTGGTATCTGCACGGCAAATCTTATTTTCCTTTATCGCATCCGGTTGATTGGTAATATTATTAACATGCGCGCTTATATTATAAAACTGGACCTTTCCTTTTTGACCGGTTTTTGGTGTGTTTTGTTTGTATTCCACAAATGCGTTCACGATATAGGCGTTGCGGATATTCACGGAAACCGGCAGCTTTAACAGGAGCTGATGTGGAAATTCACCAACCCGGTTAACGTTATCCCGTGGTTGTGTATGATCCTTATATACTTTGATACTGACTTTAGCAACTGACATGCTATCGGCTTCTATGGTCTCATGAAAGAGTCGCGGATAGTTTATGTTAAACAGGCTCACACTATCAAAAAAACCATCCATGCGATCGATCTGTACACCGGCTTTACGCATAAATGCGTCTTCACTCAATATGGGATCGATAGTAACTCTTCCGACAATGAGTGATTTTGTTACGGAGTTTAATTCGATATTGTCTACCTGGTAATGATATAATTTATTTTTATTTTCCCATTCTATTTTTCCTGCCGACAGCAATACATTTCTGGCAAAAAGAATACGCGAAGTATCGGCTACCGTGCTGTCGCTGATCAGCGCATCGCTGAGATTTATGGTGAGGTTGTGCACCTGGAAGGAGGTATCACTGCTATTTAATTTTCGGGTAATAAGGGTGGCATTGCTGATTACAATTTCCTTAATGCGTATCAGGTTGAGTTTACCCAGCAATTGGCGGTACACTTCTTCCGGCGGAAGATTACGGGTAGAATCTTTCCCTTTACCTGTATAAACGATTTCAATGATAGGTGCGAGGAGCTGAAGTTTGTCTCCTACCACTTCCTTATCAATAAGGGCCTTGGGTGTTTGAACCCCTGTTACTGTTAATTGAGGAACAAAAACTTTAAATAAAAAAGGGGGGGCGTTGTATTCTTCTGCCATCCTTTTATAAACAGATGTATCATACTGAAGCGTGATACTATCCACAAGCAACGATCCCCCTACTTCATCCAGGTTGAATTTACTATACGTTATTGTATAGAGCCCGTTTGTTTCTTTATTCAGTGCTTTATCCAGTTCATTTTTTATGATGGATCTTTTATAGGAATTCCAATACCACCATCCACCAGCCAGCAATGAACAAATGATTAATAAAATAATCAGGCTTGTCCATTTTCTTTTGGGAGTAGCTGTAGCGCTATGAATTATTTTTTTTACTCGCTGCATAAGGCTCGTTTAAGGCTGGAAGTTTAATTGAAGTCAATTACGCAATTAATGCCCCAAACTTTTTTGAGAAGAGATATAATGTTGACTACTGATATATCTGTATTTTAATTTGGTATATGGGGAATTTTTTCCCTGTTTCGAGCGCCATATTTCACCGCAGAGAACGAGAGAAGGGAGTTTGCGCAGAGGAATAAATCTCTGCGCGAACTCCCTTTCTCAGTGTTCTCTCCGGTAAAAAAAACTAGTACTTAAACACCTTGCCTCCCGCCATAACTTCCTGCGTTTTTGTATCGAAGGTGGCTTTAGTTCCCGTACGAACAGAAGCATTGGCCATAATATTTGCTACCGAATGCATATAACCTGCTTCCACCGGTGCATTGGGTTGTTTGCGACTTCGTATACATTCCATCCAATTACGCATATGATTCGAAGTAAGTTTATCTCCTCCTGTATTTGCTGATGCCACCACTTTTTCGGCCAGTTCATCAATATTTAATTCAGGTAATAGGTTGGGTTGCATATTCATGGCCCTTGCATGCCCTGCTGTTAATCCTCCCTTGGGTGAAACTTTATTGGTATTCAAATTTAATTCACCGCCATTAGAATAATAGATCTCCGCAGGGTTTTCATCTCCATTGTGCATACGCGAAGAAAACACTACCTGGAACCCGTTGTTTGCATCATTATCGGGTCCATAATCAAATACTACAGTAGTTGTATCCCAGTTACGTCTTCCATCTTTCCACATATAAATACCACCATTTGCTATGGCACTGCGTGGATGTTTAAGTCCAGTGAACCAATGCACCGTATCAATCTGGTGACTCATCCATTGTCCGGGCATACCCGACGAATAAGGCCAGAACAACCGATATTCCAAATATTTCCGTGGATCCCATGCTTCGAATGGGCGGTTAATTAAAAAGCGTTTCCAGTCGGTATCTTCCTGTTTACATTTTGCGACTAATGCAGGTCGGCGCCAGCGACCCGGTTGATTAACATTCCAGGTTAGTTCTACCATGGTAATGGCCCCAAATTTCCCATCCTTGATATATTTATCTGCAGCCATGTAATTAGTACCACTCCTTCGTTGCGATCCCATCTGCACGATGCTTTTTGATTCTTTAACTGCTTTCAATGCAGCCCGGTTATCTTCCATTGTTTCTGCGAAAGGCTTTTCTACATACGCGTCTTTACCAGCTTTCACCGCTTCAATGCAATGCCGCGCATGTTGGAAATCGGCTGTACTGATAATTACCGCGTCAAGATCTTTAATACGGTACAGTTCATCATTATTCAGACAACCCTGTATTTCATGATCGAATTTTTTTGACAATGCGGCAACTCCTTCCTCCCGACGTAGCTTCCAGATATCAGATAATGCAATAACATCAAAATTCAATTCTTTATGATGATGCATGAAACTGGGAAGCAAAGAACTATTGAACCGATCGGAATAACCAACAATACCAACCAACACCCGATCATTGGCGCCTATAATACGGCGATAACTTTTTGCACTTAAACTATTAGCACCAAGCCAGGCACCGGTTGCGGTCAATGCAGTTTTACGGATAAATTGACGGCGGGAAGTTGACATATGATTTTTTTTAGTTAATGAGAACTCGAAATTTGTTCGCTGCAAGCTGCTCCGTGGCTGGTGTCTTCACCAGCCACTCGTATATTATTACATTCCGGCTGGTGAAGACACCAGCCGGGGTATTAACGAAACGTCCTGATCTTAATATTCCGAAAATACACCCGATCGCCATGATCCTGCAATAAAATCCTTCCTTCATTTCCCAATCCAAATCCTTTCAGATCTTTATACTTGCTGATACCGATCAGTTTCATAAATTCTTCGCTGCCTCTTTCATATTCCAATACTTTGGAACCGTTGAGCCAATGCTCCACATGTTTACCATTGGAAATAATTTTCGCGGTGTTCCATTCACCAATTGTTTTTGTTTTTCTGTTATCAGCTCTGATCAGATCGTATAAAGAAGAGAGGGTTCTGTTGCCATCGCGACCCAATTTAGCATCGGGATGTTTTTCATCATCCAGAATTTGGAACTCGAGTCCGAGTGCGGAGCGCGGATTAGCCGGAACCGGTTGATTGGGATCCACAAAATATTTAATTCCACTATTGGCGCCTTCGGTCAATTTAAAATTGACACTTAATTCAAAATTGGAGTAAAGATCCAGCGTTACAATGTCACCACCATTAGTGGATTCAGCGCCGCCGGAAGGTTCAACCATCAGCGAGCCATCTTCAATTTTCCATCCTTTCGCCGGAAAAGCGTCTTTAAAAGCTCCTTTCCAACCGTTAGTAGTTTTTCCATCGAATAATAATTTCCAGCCTTGCTTTTTTTCCTGATCGGATAGTGTATTAATCGGTTGCTGCGCGAAAACCGATACGCACAAAATCATTAATATAAATAATAGACTGGAATTTCTAAAATGGGCAGGCATGCAATTCTATTTTTTGGAAATTTACAACAATCGGGAGGAAATGAAGAATGAAAAATGTTGAACCTGCCTGCAGGCAGGTATATAAATGAAAAATTAATTCAGCAATATTAATAATCGCCAAAGTCGATATAATGATGCTGTCTCAAAAGAACTGTTTCACACAAAGGCTACTAAGAATACAACGAAACAAAGCTTGAATATTATTGTATTCGTTGTGAACTTAGTATTCTTCGTTTTCGTTGTGTGAAATTCCGGTGCTTTTGAGACAGCATGATCAGAATAATCAATTCATTGCTTAGGATTTTACATTAAGTAGTTCTAGTCGTGAAGATTTATTTGCGCCGGTTATTTTCAATAGTTTATCAAAGTATTCGTTTGCTTTTGCATGATTACCCGACTTCCTGGCCGCCATACCGGCTCCATACAATGAATTAAACCGGTTCACATGTGTTTTCAAATTCATTTCAAATGCAACAAGTGCAGGACCAGGTTTTTTCATTTCCAGTAAAAGCTCACCCAATTGCTCACGTATGGGAATAATTTCACCGGGGGTGACGGGATGTTTTGCCATCCTATCCTCCATATTAGCTGCGCTTGTCATTAATACTATTGATTTTTCTTTATTTCCCTGTTTAAATTCTATCCAGGCCTCCGAAGCTCTTATCTGAACCAATACCTGGGCCGCTTCATTCGCTTTATTTTTATTCTTTTGCAAGATTGCATGCAATGATCTCAACGTATCTAGTTCGGTAGCTGCTTTCTTAATATCTCCCTTATGCACGGAACCCAATACACGGGTGAAATGAAAAATAGCTTTCTGCCAGGGAAAATTTTCCCAGGGATAAACAGCAGGATGTATTTCAATATTGGCCGCTTCCTTCCACATCTTCCTTTCAAGTACATAACGGGAAGGACTCGCAGCAAAAGCGTAAGCAGTTTTAAAAGTGATCGGATCCACTTCTTTAATAGAAAGAAGATAATCCACTTGTTGTTTGGCGGAATCATCTGCGCCTTTTTGCAAGTAAGCATATACCAGGTAATCCAATCCGTGAAGTTCCTCATCCCAATGGCCTTTTAGTTTTGCTTGTTCTGCATAACATTTTGCCGAAGAAACAGAAACCAGATTCGACTTTATACATTCATCCCAATAACCGAGACGAGTAAAAATATGTGAGGGCATATGCTGCGCGTGAGCGGAAGCAGGTGCAATCGATGCGTATTTTCTTGCCGCAGGTAAGGCTATTTCTGCTAATGAAGGGTAGTCATAATTGTGAATAATATAATGAGCCAATCCCGGATGCAAGGGTTGCTTTTCAAAAAGTGGGTTTAGTATTGAATACG
Organism: Chitinophagaceae bacterium; assembly: GCA_965279015.1. Taxonomy (GTDB): domain Bacteria; phylum Bacteroidota; class Bacteroidia; order Chitinophagales; family Chitinophagaceae; genus Endoryza. Next base: position 3,493,376 of record OZ257130.1, on the reverse strand, counting down.
CCTTTTTCTGTCGGGCATAAGTTTGATCGGTAGGATCCGCGGCGGAATTCAGTGCCAGCGCGTAAAAAACGGCTGCCTCCATATCATCCGGGTAATTAAGATAAATATTCCCCATTGCTTTCTCAAAGGCTAGTACACGGGTTTTGTGATCAAGCTTATCGGAATCTTCATAGAATTTCGCGATGGCTTCAATATAATCCGATTCTCTTTTTGTTTTGTTCTTAATGGCTCTTGCTATTTCAATTGCTTTAGCGCCTTTCTTCAATTCGGTTACAGTAGGAGGATCCCATAGAGGATGAAAATTACTCATCGCCACGCCCCAATAGGCCATTGCGCAATCTGGTGATTGGTCTATCACCTTTGCAAACATTTTTTCGGATTCATCATATTCAAAAGAATGAAGCAGGGCAATAGCGATATTAAAGTCAGATTTTAATTTATCAGGTACAGAAGACGTGAAAGAAACAGTTCCGAAAAGCTGACCATCTTCCGGGCCGCACGAAACAATCTCGCCTCGCTTCAAATCAAGAGATGAAATAGTTGCATTATCCCTTTTTTCATTTCGGCAGGAGATATAAATAAACAGGATAAGACAGTAGGCAAGCCTCTTTATCACAAATCGTTTCATCATTTGAAGTTTAAAACAACCCAAACCCGGAGATGCTTATGTAAATTACAAAAACTACCCCGTGGATCGTGTATAAATTAACGATCGGTGGGAATTGGCCGAGAGGCGGTTGGATTGTCTGAGGTATAAACCTGTGAGGTCTAAAAGCAATCTTCGAGTAAAAGTAAATTCCGAGACCTCACAGGTTTGGACCTGCCGCTTTAAAACCTTTGAGGGCTGCAACACTCTGAAATTTTGAGATGCTTTACAGACCTCACAGGTTTAAATAATCGGATTTAAATTCGCCAGAGGCGAAATAATAAAACTTCGATACCAAAGGCCTCGACGAGCAAACTGATTGCTGAAAAGTTTAAATTGCATTCCCTTTTGATGCTATTTTAATTGGAGAGATGCCAGAGTGGTTGAATGGGACGGTCTCGAAAACCGTTTTCCGATTATATCGGAACCAGGGTTCGAATCCCTGTCTCTCCGCCATGAAACCGATTTTTGTTTCGTTCTCCCGCTATCTTCAAAATCTTCGTCGACGTTCCAGGCAGGCAAATCTAAAATTGCTGGAGGAAAGAGGAGAGAATCCAGATACTTCCTTCATCATTCGCGAAGCAACTGAAAAAGATATTGTACCGCTCTCGCAGCTGCATGTAAAAACCTGGAGCGATACTTATCCGATGGTAATGAAACCACCCAGCTTCGCGATCCGTGAAAGACAGTGGAGGGAGTTATTCTCGAATAAAGAAAGAAACTGGTTTGTTTATATCATTGAAAAAAAAGACGGTTCGCTGATCGGGTTCGTCATGGGAAAATTTGATGAGGATGGCAGCGGTAACCTGAATAAGATTTATTTATTGCGGGAATACCAGCGCCTGGGTCTTGGTAAAAAGATGTACTGCCTCGTTGTCAAACGTTTTTTGAGTTTAGGCATAAAGCGAATGACAGTATTTGCAGAAGCTTCCAATCCTTCTTGCTGGTTCTATGAAAAGATGGGTGGACAAAAAATGCGAAATGCTGATGGATCGCTGAATTATGGTAATTATGAGTGGAATGATCTGGGGATGATTTCTAAACTTTGCGATTGATATAAGACCAGAGGTCAGGAACTCAGAAAGTCTGTCTGTCGGCAGACCGGCCCGGAAGAACAATCCAATTACTGGATATTTATTCTGGACGTTCAGTTTCGTGGACTCCGAACTCCCGACTCCTGACTCCAGACTACTTTCCCATTTGTCATTTTCTTCACGTTTAATCAGTTGGCTCTTTGTTACCTTAGCGCAAATTTTTTAGTGTTTGAAGCATCTGAGAGTCCTCAATAAATATTTCTGGAAGTACCGCTGGCGTTTTATCCTGGGTGTTCTCTTCATTGTATTATCCAACTATTTCGGAATCCTGGCTCCCCAACTTACCGGTTACGTAATCGACAACGTACAACTGGAAATCAAAAAGGAAAAAGACAGCGCTGCTTTTGAACGTCTCCATGCAGATATGGAAATAAAGGAAAAGCGGTATGATATGCTGGTCAAGAGTTCTATCCGTTCATTTGCTTCCTATAAACTAAGCTTTGGCGACAAAGTATTACTCTGTGGTATTCTTTTGTTGGTACTCGCACTACTTCGTGGCTTTTTCATGTTTTTGATGCGTCAAACGATTATCGTAATGAGCAGGCATATTGAGTATGCCCAGAAAAACGAAGTATTCAGGCATTACCTGAAACTGGATACTAATTTTTATAAGCAGCATAGTACGGGCGACCTGATGAACCGGATCTCCGAAGATGTAAGCCGGGTTAGAATGTACACGGGGCCTGCCATTATGTATTTTATTAATCTGGCAGCCACCATCGGGTTCAGTGTTTACTTCATGTATAGTTCACAGCCACTCCTTACAGTATATGTATTGGCCCCTTTACCATTACTGGCGGTTACGATCTATTTTGTCAATACCATCATTAACAAGCGAAGTGAACGAATTCAGGCCTTGTTATCGGATCTAACCACCAATGCGCAGGAATCCTATTCTGGTATCCGGGTAATCAAATCTTTTGTACAGGAAAAAGCCATGCAATTCTTCTTCAACCGCAACAGTGAAGAGTACAAGAAAAACGCGGTGGGTCTTGCCAAAGTAGAAGCGATTTATTTTCCCTCGATGGCATTATTAATTGGCTTGAGTACGCTCTTCACAATAATGATGGGAGGAATCTATGCCATTAACAATCAGCACAACGTTACCATCGGTACCATTACTGAGTTCGTTATCTATGTGAACCTGCTCACTTTTCCCGTAAGCGCCATAGGCTGGACAGCCAGTATGATACAGCGGGCAGCAGCCTCTCAGAAAAGACTGAACGAATTTTTGCATACGGAATCTACCATTCAAAATCCACCGGCACCCGTAAAACCATTACTGCAGGGAGATATTGTTTTTGATAATGTAAATTTTATTTATCCCAATACGGGAATACATGCGTTGAAGGATTTCAATATTCATATCCGTAAAGGAGAAAAAATAGCCGTCATCGGACATACCGGTAGTGGTAAAACAACCATTGCTCAATTATTATTACGGATGTATGATCCTACCCGGGGCAGCATTTTAATTGATGGAACGGCTATTAATAAAATGGATTTGGGTGAACTCCGCCGACAGATCAGTTATGTGCCTCAGGATGTTTTCTTATTTAGTGATACGATTGAAGATAATATCGCTTTTGGGGATGGAAATACCGATCATGAAAAGGTGAGAACGGCCGCTATTTACGCGAATGTTGAAATGGAGATTAATGGGTTCAGTAAACAATATCAAACCCAGATAGGCGAGAGGGGGGTTACCCTTAGTGGCGGACAGAAGCAACGGATCTCGATAGCCCGTGCGCTGATCAAAGAACCCCGTATCGTGATCTTTGATGATTGCCTGAGCGCAGTAGATACCAAAACCGAAAAAGAGATTCTCCGCCACCTTTCACTTTTCCTGGAAAAAAAGACAGCTCTTATCATTACTCACCGGATTTTATCCCTGGTTGAATTCGATCAAATAATCGTACTGGAAGAAGGCCGGGTGACCGAGAAAGGCACGCATGCCGAGTTGCTCGCCCGCAAGGGGCACTACAGTTATTTATACGAGCAACAGCGACAGGAAAAAGAAAATAGCCTCCCGAATTCGTAAATACGAGTGACCTCGCTCATTATTTTATGTATTTCAGCGAATTAAGCCTATAAAATTTTGTCGGAAATTTTGCTGATTCCAAAATAAAATTATATTTGTGACTGCCTTTTGAAAGAGCTATTTGTAAACCTGACAAAAAACAACCAAACGTGGCGTACGAAAACAACGACAAAAGAATGGAAAGCGTTTACAGCAAACGTATAAGGGCTGGTAAACGGAGAACTTATTTCTTTGATGTAAGAGCTACCCGTGGAAATGATTATTACATCACCATCACTGAAAGCAGAAAGAAATTTGATGGCAACGGGTACGACAGGCATAAGATATTCCTGTACAAAGAAGATTTCAACAAGTTTGTTAAAGCATTGGGTGAAGCGGTTGACTATGTGAAGACCGATCTGATGCCTGATTTTGATTTTGATGCTTACAACCACGATCAGATACCAGAAGGTGAAGACGGTATGGAAAGAGTGGAAAGCACCACTGAAATCAATTCAGTTGCAGCTGTTCCACCACCTGTTGCTGTTGTCCCAACTCCTTCAGAGAATGGAGCCAGCACTCCTTCTGCAGGTAACACCGAAGAAGTAGATAAATGGTAACCATCCCATTTTAAATAATAAATCCCTCCGGCAACCGGGGGGATTTTTTTTGGTTCGACTTAATTTGCTTGCCTTCGCGTAGCCGCTTCGGCGAAGCAAGGCCGGGAAGACGGTAAGGCGGTAAGAAGATATAAATTGTAAATCAAAACTTTCCGTCTTCCCGGCAATATTCACAAATGCTTTTTTTGAGATAGCTCCTTTCGTTTTATTCGTTATTGTTTAATGATTTTTTCGACTACTGTATTTCCAGCAATTACTGTCTTCATTAAATAAATACCACTGCTGAGTGAGCTGATATCTATCTTGGTCCGGTTCAATCCAGCCATCGCATTCGCCGCAATCCTTTTTACTTCCGCACCCTTATTATCGATGATGGAAATATGGAGTTTTTCAGCAACAGGTGCGCTGTATTCCAGAATTACGACTCCATTCGATGGATTAGGATAGAGTTGTACAATGCTGTTTGGTTTTGTGAACTGCAGAGAGGCAATATTGCTATAACTGCTTCTGCCATCCCGGTCAACCTGACGAATTCGATAGAAATTCCATTTCTGCAAAGGATTCGCATCGGTAAAATTATAGCTCACCAATTCATTACTGTTGCCCCTTGCCGCTACACTACCCAATACCGTACTGAAGTCGGCCCCATTGGCGGATCGCTCTATCTCAAAATGATCATTATCCTGTTCGGTAGCTGTTTTCCAGGAAACCAATACCTGGTTGTTAGATGTTTTGGTGGCTTTTAATCCAAGGAAGGTTACCGGGGTTGCCGCTAATACATTAACCACAATAAAGTTCTTACTTAAGTTTCCGCATGTAACTAACGGGTTATATAAGAATGCAGCATATAGATTCGCAAAAGGCTGCCCTACAAAACTATTAAGCGTAGCCGGCGGAATCAAATTCGAATACGATAGTCCAACTACTGTATACGATGTACCCCCAGGGAACGTAGTGTTGTTACTAAGATCGGCGTTTGGATCAATAGCTGTTATTATACCGGTTGCAAGATTTACTATCACATATGTATAATTAAATGCAGCTCCGGGACTCGGTGTGTTACTATAAATATTTCCACTCGCTGGAGGTGTAACAGTGTAAGTGTAACTGGAAGGCAATGCAGGAGATCCGGCAGCAAAAGTTCCCACGACAAATGTATAAAACACACCCGGCGTAAGTGGAGCAGCAATGGAAGCACTGGCGCTTACTGAAACTCCATCGTAGGTAGCATTGGAAAGTATGAGATTAGCACAAGGATCATCCGGATCGAAACTGCCGTTGTATAAATTAAAGATCAAAAATCCCGATGTACCTCCGCCTCTCGTAAATGTATAGCTACCCGGAACGTTTGGTGTAAAGCTGAATGTATTGTATCGGAATTCATTACTAAATAAGATACAGGCACCTGGTGCAAGGTTGTTCACCGGGAGGAAGGTCGCATTATCTCCAGGGTTTATTGTTCCAGCCAGGTTTACAATACTACCGTAAGCAGGATTGAGCGAAAGGTTAAGTGCAGCAGAACCAGCAGGTGCAGACACGTTGGTAGTAGGAGTGAAGGTGGCACCTTCAGCCGCACAAGGAGATACTATATTTATATTGGCCGCATTAATATTAAAGAAAACATTATTACGGGCCTGTACTCTAACTCTTCCAATAAAAGTGGGAAGATTTGGTACAACCAATAGTTCGGATCCATCATTAGCAGTATTACCAGCTAAAACAAATGGATAGGTAAGTCCACCATCCGTTGAAAAAAGGATATCAACATTGGCGCAGTTGACCGGAGCCAGGTTAGTTCCAACGACGTTCCAGGTAACCGTAAATGTATTGGCTCCATTAGCGGTTAACATAGTTGGTACCGCCTGTGAGGTTACTATAAAAGGTCCATTAGTGGCACTGGTAGTAACCGCAACATTTGCTTCTGAAGTGCAACCGCCACCGGTTGCCTGATCTCTTGCCGTAACACGGAAATTCATCGCTCTTCCAATAGAGGGGAGAACTTCATAAGTAGGCGATATGCCTGCTACGATATCTTGAATCCTGGGGAAAGTACGGGTAGGATCTGTTGAAGGAGGGAAAGGTCGGAAATTGGGTCCGGCCACATCAGTTGAAAGCGGAGGATTGGTGGTGGTTACACCCGCATCCATTTGCTCCCAGGTATAAAATAATGTATTACCATCCAGATCGGTGCCGGTAGAACTCAACGTAAAAGGTGTAGAATGTGGAATTACATAAGCCCCTGCCGGAACAGTAACTAACGGAGACGTATTTAGAATTGGGGCTGGAGTTACACATGAAGCGCTGCCTCCGGTAACATAAGATTGAATCTGTGCGATATTTCCCGAATGAAAATAATGATCGGCTTGTGATTGGTAAAAATTGGGAGAACATACATTAGTATATGCCATAATAGTTGAACCCCCACCTGGCTCCCATGCACTACCGGCCATTGCATTACCGGCGCAACCACCATTAGTTGCGGCAAAAGAATGGGTGGCACTGAATTGATGTCCCAACTCATGTGCAACAGTTACATCAAAAATTGGTCCCTGAGGTCCGTCATCTGGATTTGCGCCGGTACCAAATGTTAAACCACTGGCTGCTCTTCCTTTAAAAGTATTATTGCACGCAACTCCTAATGCAGCAAGGCCCCCGTTCCAACCATCGTTAAATACCATTCCTATATCATACAATCCATTTCCAATATTGGTATTAAGGGTGTTATGATTTGTAATTAATAATGCATTATCCGGAGAAGCAAGTGTGGGATAAGGATCAGTTGTTGCATCAGGAAAAACAATACTGTTATTGGTAACAAGTGTAAAACGGATCGTCGCGTCTCTTTCATAAATAGCTGTAACATTATTTACCGTTGTGGTAATATAACCGATAGCATTGGCCTGACTTCCAGCCCAAACCGTGTATTCACCAGTGGCTGCAATGGCCAACCGAAAAGTGCGTAATTGGCAATCTCCTGCATTAGGAGCAGCGGGTACAAGGTTAGCAACATTTTCTTTCATGGCACAATGTACTTGCCGGGTTGTCTTCAGATCTTTTATATAATACACCATATGAACATCCGGGTACTCATTGCCTAATGGAGAAATATAAACGCTTCCGTTATTGGTAAATAATAAGCCCGATACTCCCGCATTGGTTATAGTAATTCTTCCCAGTTGATTTCTGGTTACCGCTTCTGTAAGCCGGTATGTTTTTATGGAGGGATATTGCTGTTGCAATAGAGCCGACAAAATCGGAGATTCTGTAAACGCTCCACTCATAGAGCTTCCTCCTGGTAGAGGAATTTCAAACTGAACCGAAGCAGTTATATTAAGTGTAGTTCCATTTTCAAGTGGTGCCCTGCTCTGTAGTTGAGTGGCAGCCGACCTGTTTAACTTTACTACACGAAATGTTCCAGGCAATAGATCCTTCTTACTATTGACATACGTTTGAATCGATTCTACTGATTGATCTATCCAGAGTGGAGTTTGAGAGAAAGAGAACAAACAAGTAAAAATAAACAATACAGGTAATAGTAAATGTTTATGCTTCATAAGAAGTCAGTTTGGGTTATTGGAAATATTCTGGCATCTGAAGGTACATAAAAATAAATCTTAGAAAACGGCCGGAATCTAAAATGTTTTTGCTACGCATTATCGAGCGAACGCAAAATTAAATAACATATATTTTTCTGGAGTGGGTATTTTAATGTTATATTTTTCGGTTATTCCTTATCCAGGCCCCGCGGTATAGTAATTTTTTAGGGCCACCAATTGGGAGTTCTTATAAGGTTAATGTAGCAACTTTATGATTATGTGAATAAGTTAGTAACTTTAAAAAGTTCTTCTCGTAGTCCAGCACTATATTCAATGAATCAAACTAACCAAAACATTTTGCTATGAAAAAAATTGGCTTGCTGCCATTAATGATTATCGCAGGCAGTTGCTTCTGCATCTATTTATTAATAAATAGTAAAAAACAATCTCCAATAGCTTCCCTATTACCTGAAGCAACTCCGGTATACAAGGCAGATAATCTCGAGGAGACCGATGACCCGGATAAGCGTCTGGAATTTGAAATAAGTATTACCAGGGATCCTGCTACCGGAAAAGTACCTGTTGAGCGATTACTAAAAGCTGCAGAATTCCGTGACCAGAAATTTTTACGGCAAGCAACTGAAGGGCCCAATGCGGCTGTTCCTGGTATAAGCTGGGCAGAAAGGGGGCCTTCGAATATAGGAGGCCGTACGCGGGCGCTACTATACGACCTTAATGGCGGACCAGGCTATACAAAAGTATGGGCCGGTGGAGTAGGAGGTGGTTTATGGTTTACCAATGATATCAGTGCCGCAACTCCTGTTTGGACAAAGGTGAATGATTTTTTCAGCAATATTGCTGTTACAGCCCTCGCGCAGAACCCGGTCAATAATCAGATCATGTATTTCGGAACTGGGGAGGGGTTTTTCAATGCAGATAATATTCAGGGATTGGGTATCTGGAAAACTACAGATGGGGGCACGAACTGGACACAGTTAGCCTCCACCAACAACATCACGTTTGGTTTTATACAAAAAATTATAGTTGCGGGCAATGATACGGTAATAGCTTGTACCCTCAATGGTATTCAACGCTCCGTTAATGGTGGCACCAGTTGGACAACGGTGCTCAGTAATGGAGTAGGAGGTGGTAGTACCATCAGAGCTGCTGATGTAGAATTAGCTTCGAATGGCCGGATGTATGCAGCTATGGGAATTTTCAGCAGGGATGGTATTTATCGTTCAGCAGATAGCGGAGCAACCTGGACAAAGATTTATGCTTCGTTGGTCGATGAGCAGCGTATTGAAATAGCTTGTGCCCCTTCAAACGTTGATTCAATTGTAGCGCTCTCCCAGATTTCTGGTTCAAATGGCATTAAAAAAATAATGTTTACGGGCGATGCAACTGCACCCGTGCCTACCTGGACAACTGTTGCCAATCCAACCTGGTGCGACCAGGGATCCAGTTCAGCGGATTTTACCCGTACTCAAGCCTGGTATGACCTGATTGCCGCCTTTAATCCTGCCGATGCAAAATCAGTTACTATTGGTGGAGTTGATATGATGCGAACAAATAACAGCGGGGCTGTATTTTCACAATTATCGCAATGGGCGGCAGGTTGTGGTGCACTTCCGGTGGTGCATGCCGATATTCATGCGATCGCTTATAAACCCGGATCCGCTACAGAATTTATTGTAGGATGCGATGGAGGGATCTATAGAACTACTAATAATGGAACTGCATTTACAGCAAGAAATAGTTCCTATAATGTAACTCAATATTATTCTGCCGCAATCAGTCCTACAACTACAAATTTTTTCCTTGGGGGCACGCAGGATAATGGCTCACATCGGTTCAATGCAGCGGGAGTAAATAGTGTTACCACTGTTACGGGGGGTGATGGAGGCTTTGCGCATATTGATCAGAATAATCATAACCTTCAATTCACTGCTTATACAAATAACAATATTAACGTTTCAACCAATGGCGGCACCAGTTTCGTAGGTATAGCTCTTGGTGGTGGAAGTTTTATTAGTCCCTCCGATTTCGATGACAGATCAAATGTGTTGTATGCATCGAATGCTTCTGGTTCTTTCAAAAGATGGAACAATCCTGCTGGGCCTAACGGTCCTTATCGTACGGTGACTTGTGCCGCGTTTGCAGGTAGCGTTTCACATGTAAGTGTTTCTCCGTTGACAGTTAACAGAGTGTATTTCGGAACCAGCAATGGTAAAGTTGTACGGGTTAATGATGCGCATACCGGTACAGCGGTAACCGGTACGGTTATATTTACACATCCAAGCTTAGCAAATATCTCCTGTATTACGGTTGATCCGGGAAATGAAAACCATATGCTTGTTACTGCTTCCAATTATGGGGTAGTAAGTATTTATGAATCGGTAAATGCTACCAGTGGCTCACCCACTTTTTCGAGTGTTGAAGGGGATTTGCCGGATATGCCAGTACGATGGGTAATATTCGATCCGCGCAACAATGATTGGGCCCTGGTTGCTACTGAACTGGGTGTTTGGTCAACCGATAACCTGAATTCCGGTGGTGTTACGGATTGGGAGCCTACCAATACAAATTTTGCCAATACACGTGTTGATATGCTTCAATACAGGGCTTCTGACGGAACGATATTAGCTGCCACACACGGAAGAGGAATGTTTACAGCAGTTGTTCCAATATCAAAAAGTATCTTGTTCCAGGACCCCGGAAACAGCAATACTGAATCTTCGGTTACGGGCACGGTTGATTGCCGGGGTTACCAGGATTTCGTTATACCGATGATCGTTACAGCCGCACCTGTTGGAAATGCAACCGTTACATTATCTGCATCCGGTACGGCTGTTGCGGGCGTTGATTATGATTTTACCACCAATGGTAATTTTCTTATTCCTTCGAATGTATTAACCTTTACTTCTGGTTCCGCCACCCCTCAAAATTTCACGCTACGAGTTTATGATGATGATATAGTGGAAAGTATTGAGAATATTGTTTTCACATTCGCGGTTTCCGGTGCTACAGATGCCATAAAAAGTAATTACAATAGTAACTATGTGTTTGCCATTTCCGACAATGATGCTAATTCATTTGCTGCCGGAACCGCAAACTATACTATCGGAATTAATTCCGCCACTACTTATATGATCGGGGTTAACGGAAGTGGTAGTGTAAATAATAACAGGGCGCGTGTTCAATTCCTCTACCTGGCTTCTGAATTACAAGCCGCCGGAATGAAAGCCGGCTTGATAAATAATCTTCAATTTACGGTTGCGCAAAAAAACAGTTCTGCTGCTTATGAAGGCTTTACTGTATCGATAGGGAATACGGCCACCGCTACATTGGGAGGAGGGTTTATAGCTGCAGGACTCACAGAAGTTTTTAATGCGAACTTCAGTACAGTAGCGGGTGCCAATACCATAACTTTTGGCAGCGCTTTTTCCTGGGATGGTACCAGTAATCTAGTGGTACAATTCTGCCACGATAACACTACGGCAATGAATAGTGATTATGTAAATGGTACGTCCTTACTGGCCAACCCTTATTTTCAGGTAGCCCGGGCACAAACAGCTGCGGGAGTCGGATGCACACTTGGTGCGCAATATGTATATACGGACCGAATGGATATGACCTTTAACAGTACTACGAATGGAACATCAATTGAGTCGGTATTGAATTCATCAAAAATCAGCAATGTAGTATCTGGAAACAATTATAATTTTTACTCATCCGCAGACAACGAATTGGTTCTTTCACTCAATAACCCAAGCGCAAATCTTGGATGCGTAACCGCTCGTATCGATGAACAAGGGGCCGTATGGCAAGCTTACCTGGGTGGTGAACGTTCACAGAAAGTATTTGAGGTAACTCCCACAACGGGTGCCGGATCCAATTATAACATCACGGTTTATTTCACCAATACTGAATTGGCGGGTAAAGCTCCTGCTTCTTTAAGATTAGTGAAAACTACTGCCGCTTCCGCTGCTGCGGCAACATCCGCTAACTCGGTGGTTGTAACACCTACTACCACTGATTTCGGAACCTATGTTTCCTTCAGTGGATCATTTACTGGTTTCTCCCGTTATTTCCTTGTTACCGCCGCAGTTACTCTACCGGTAACACTCACTGAGTTTACTGGTCGATTGAATAATGATTCCCGCTCAGTACTCAATTGGAAAACAGCCGCAGAATACAATACAAGCGAATTTGTGGTGGAACGAGCGCTGGATGGCGTTCATTTTGAAGATATAGGTTCAGTGAGAGCAAAAGGCAGTAGTAATACAACAGTCTCGTATGCATTAACAGATCCCTATATTGCTGAAAAAGTAAATTATTACCGGTTGCGCATTATTGATTTTGATGGCAAATTCAAATACAGCGAGATTGTAATAATCCGGAATCCGCTTAACAAACTAAAAGATATCCGGGTAGTAAACAATCCATTCAGGGATTATATTGAACTCATGTTTACAGAATTACCCGATGCAAAAATTGAACTCACCCTGCGCGATTTGAATGGCAAGTTATATTATCGTCGAAGCGGTGTATCGGTTAACACTAACCATCTCAGGTTGGACTTATCATCCATTAACCTGACAAGTGGTAGCTATGTGTTGGAATTAATCAATTCATCGCAACGGATGAGTTTTAAAGTGATCAGGCAATAAAGATCTGATAGCTTTTAAAAAAATACCCCATTACATTTGAATGGGGTATTTTTTTAAAAGAGATTTTTCTCGTTTATTCTTTTTTATCGGGAATGATTTTGCGTGGTTTAATTCCATTCGGCATATTTTCCGGCATTTGTTTAGGTGCCCATGTAGGCATAGCTCCCGAACTCTCTTTATCTGGCACCAGGCAAGGCATGTTATCCGGAGGCAATACCATTACATTCCCATTTAATGTACGATGAGAATATTGTCCCTGAACCATCATGCGGCGTCGCTGAAGAAATGCTTCCCTTAATTGTTGATTCCGTATAAGAGCACTGTCCTTAATAACAATCGGCAGATCCATCGAAGGCAGATTGAATTCTTTTCTTTTAATGGCATCTTTCGTTTTAGGAAGATCCTGAGAAAATCCGGCGGTGGTAAAGATGAGCGTAGCGGCTGCAAAAGTTAATTTAGTGAGCATAGCATTTTTTTTACTGATGAAGAGCTACTGTAATTTACACAATTAAATCCTCATTTTTTTATAGGCATTGATTAAGCCGTTCGTTGAGGAGTCGTGACTAACAATATTAACAGAGTTTTGCAGCTCGGGTAAAATTTTATTCGCCAGTTGTTTACCCAACTCCACTCCCCACTGGTCGAAGCTGTATATGTTCCAGATAACACCCTGCACAAATATCTTATGCTCGTATAACGCGATCAGTTGTCCCAATGTAAAAGGAGTAATTTTTTTTACCAGGAACGAATTAGTAGGTCTGTTCCCGCTGAAAACTTTAAAAGGCACAAGTGGGGCATATTCTGCTTCGCTTTTTCCAGCCTTCTTAAACTCTTCGATTACAGTCTCTGCATTTTTCCCGTTCATCAATGCTTCTGTTTGTGCGAAAAAGTTAGATAGGAGTTTAGGATGATGATCACTTAATGGGTTATGGCTGACTGCTGGGGCAATAAAATCGCAAGGAATCATTACCGTTCCCTGGTGGATCAACTGATAAAACGCATGTTGACCGTTAGTACCGGGCTCACCCCATATAACTGGTCCGGTTGAATAGTCAACCTGTTTACCATTCCGATCCACCATTTTCCCGTTGCTTTCCATATTTCCCTGTTGAAAATACGCGGCGAAGCGATGGAGGTATTGATCGTAAGGCAGTATCGCTTCACTCTCGGCCCCGAAGAAATTGGTATACCAAATGCCGATCATCGCCAGTAAAACAGGTATATTCTTTTCAAAAGCAGTATTACGGAAATGAAGATCGCTATCATGCGCGCCTTTCAATAACTGTTCGAAATGATCATATCCAATAGTAAGCGCTATCGATAAACCGATAGCACTCCATAAGGAATACCTGCCACCCACCCAATCCCAGAACTCAAACATATTGGCCTTATCGATACCGAATTTCACTACTTCTTTTTCATTGGTAGAAAGAGCCACAAAATGTTTGGCGATTTGTGCTTCATCTTTTGCATGCTGCAGGAACCAGGAACGTGCCGAATGCGCATTCGTCATTGTTTCCTGCGTGGTAAATGTTTTGGAAGCTATCAGGAAAAGGGTTTCCTCCGGATTCAATTTTTTTAGGGTCTCGCTGATATGGGTTCCATCTACATTTGACACAAAATAAGTTTGAATACCACTGACCCAATAAGGTTTCAATGCTTCTGTAACCATATAGGGGCCCAGATCACTTCCACCTATTCCAATATTCACGATCTGCTTGACAGGTTTTCCAGTATATCCTTTCCAGCTTCCCTGGTGCACCTTCCCGCAAAACTCTTTCATTTGGGCAAGCACCCGTTTAATATCCGGCATTATATCCTTTCCTTCGACAGTAAACACATCCTTTGAAAAATTTCGCAGCGCCACATGAAGAACGGATCGGTCCTCCGTAACATTAATCTTTTCACCACTGAACATTGACTTGATTGCAGATGGCAGTTCGCACGCATTGGCGAGTTCCATCAGGAGATCAACTGTTTGTTTATTGAGAATATTCTTCGAATAATCGAAAAGAATATCGGTAAGGGTTATGGAATAATCATTGAATCGGTTGGGATCCTTGTTAAAGAGTTCGGCCATCTTTAATTGCTTCATTTCCACGGAATGATCGGCTAATTTTTTCCAGGCGGCTGTTTGTGTGGGGTTGATCTTTGGAAACATATTCGTATAAATTGGGCACAAAATACTAAAACCGGGCCTTAGTTATTATAATGCGATAAGAGGAATAGTGTCTCAGTTTGAAATTTTTGTCCCACAAAGACACAAAATCCACTAAGAAACCCTTTTGTGGCTTAGTGTCTTTGTGGGAAACTGATACTGTCGTTAAGTGCTTTTGCCTATTTAATTGAAAAAGGGAGATGACTGCTTTCAAATAAGAAGGTATGCTTCTATTTTGTTTGTACACAATGATCGAATCCGTGTAAACCTTAATTAAAACCAGCACTATGAAAATTGTTACATTAAACGTATTATTTTTCGCTTTTCTTACCCTTCCCGATTCAGCTCATAATGTTTCATTTAGACCCTTCGGAGCAAACAACATTGTACTCAAAAGTTTTTTAGCAAGTACCGATGGCAAATCAGCCCGATTAACCTGGGAACTAGCCGAAATGGAGCAGGAAGTTTCCTGTTATATTGAAAGAAGTGAGGATGGACTTAAATTCAGCACCATCGAATCCATGCATATAAAAAGAGGATTTAACGGGGTGATGAGTGTAATCGACAAACAAATCAATCCAGGCTTGAATTATTACCGACTCCGCATTTCTAAAACCGGTTTTATTCCTTATTTATCCAATATTATTTCAATCAGGATCAGTAAAGAAAGTGAAAAAGAAAAGGACTACCGCGTGATAAATCCATTCGGTCAGCAGATAACGATCAATGGCAAATTCGGCATCAACCCCATGAGGATTGAAGTTGCGGACATGAATGGAAAAATTCGTATTGGCAAAACTATAACGCCCCTCAACGGTCAAACCATTTCCATTCCGGCTTCAACCCTGGATAAAGGAACTTATATACTCCGCATAAAAGAGGAAAAAGCAGGAGTGCAAACGCTAATCTTAACCAAGCATATTATTAAAAATGAGTAATACAAGTCCGAAATACGGAAAGTCCGGAAGTCGGGAAGAAAAGCCAAATGTATTTCTTCTAATCTTCCCGACTTCCGGACTTTCTGACTTTCCGACTTTCCGACTTTACTCTTACATCTTCCCAATACAATCCGCTACATAATCCGCCATAGAAGCATTGATATCTAAATGAAGTACCAATCGTACCTGTGTAGGCGACATGGCTATAACCAGGATATCTTTTTGCCGGAACAATTCAGCAACCTGATTTGCAGAATAGGAGGGAGCGGTTTCAAAAATGATGATATTCGTTTCTACAGGGAAAAGCTTCGCGCAAAATTCTTTTTTCCCAAGTTCAGCAGCGATATGCTTTGCTCTGTTATGATCTTCTTTTAGCCGATGCACATGATTCTCCAACGCGTAGATTCCGGTTGCTGCCATATAACCTGCTTGCCGCATACCGCCTCCAAACACTTTACGAACTCTTCTTGCTTTACGGATAAACGCAGAATTGCCAATCAGCAGGCTACCTATCGGACAACCCAATCCTTTATTCAAGCATACAGAAATACTATGAAATTCTTTCCCATATTGAAGAGGAGTTTCTCTTTTCGCTATCATGGCATTGAATAAACGGGCACCGTCGAGATGCAACAACAAATCATGCTCATCACATACTTTCCGTATTTTTTGGATCTCTTCAAAATCATAACAACTACCACCTCCCCGGTTAGCAGTGTTCTCCAAACAAACTAATCGCGTAACCGATTTATGAACATCATCCGGATTGATCGCTCCTATTATCTGATTTGCCGTTATCCGTCCATAATTACCTTCCAGTAGTTTAACCTGGCAGCCCGCATTAAAAGCAATACCCCCTCCTTCATATTGATAAACATGCGCGGTTTGCTCACATATTACTTCATCCCCTGGCTGGGTATGTACTTTAATACCAATTTGATTACTCATGGTACCGGTTGGACAATAGAGTGCCGCCTCTTTTCCGAATAAAGTGGCCACCATTGCTTCCAGTTTATTTACCGTGGGATCTTCTACAAAAACATCATCGCCTGTTTTGGCATTGTGCATCGCATCCAGCATACCCGGTGTGGGTTGAGTAAATGTATCCGATCTAAGGTCTACAAGCATATAATTGATAATGAGTGTGCTAATTTACGGGGAAAAGGTCAGTCGTGTGCAAAGAGCTTCGAGCTACAAGCTGTGAGCTGTGAGCTTCCTAAGTTGAGAAATAACAACTTAAAAATTTGATGGGTTATTTGTAAGAAATGAGTGACTGAACCCAGGTGCATAACCTTATAAATGTCAATTATTGAACTAAGGAAGCTCGCAGCTTGAAGCTCATAGCTAGCAGCTTCCCCTGGTTGCATCCAAAATATTTTTAACGCCCCTTTAAACCCCGGCGCTCTATTTCCTTCCAATAGCTGTCCTTTTATTAATTATTCCAGAACCCAAAAAAATAGACATGAAAACGAAATTACAAGTACTGGCAACTGCCCTGATATTTTTTAGTATCACAATGGTATCCTGCCAGAAAGAAAGCAGTCTTCAACCTACCCCTGTAACAGAAGAAGAATCATTAACGGTGAGCCAGGAAAATACAGCAGCTGAAGCGGAATATGATGATGTTACTGAAATAGGTTTATCAGTAGGTGCCGACCTGGAAGCAGCGGCTTCCACAAGTGTTGAAATACCGGGCACCCTTGCCGGTGGTGGATTAAATGGTCGTATCGATTTATTCTTCGATCTGCAATTTAAAGTTGGCCCCTGTACAAAGATTGAAGTATCCCCCGACGATGGCACATTTCCTAAAACGGTGATTGTTGATTATGGCGACGGATGTATTTGTCGCGATGGTAAATTCAGGAAAGGCGCCATTGTGTTTTATTTTACTGGTCCAATCCGCAGACCAGGATCCGTATTGACAATTACGCTGCGTAATTATTATGTAAATCGCATGCATATTGAAGGTGTCAAGACCATTAAGAATTTAACGGAGAATGGTGTTCATGCATATTCAACTTCAGTTGTTAATGGTAAAGTGACTTGGCCCAATGGCAGAGGATTCAGCTACGAAGGTTCTAAAAAAGTTACACAAGTGCGTGGATCGGAAACAAGAACTATCCGTGATGATGTGTATTCGATTGAAGGTCGCAACAAAACCGTTTATGCAAATGGTATTACAGTGAATAAGAATACAGAAACACCATTAATTAAGCCTGTTGCCTGCCCCTGGATCGTAAAAGGAGTGTTGAAGATTAAGATCAATGACCGTGTAGTGTACATTGATTTTGGTAACGGTGATTGTGATAATAAAGCTACCCTTAAATGGGCCGCTGGCGAAAGAGATATTACCCTTCTTTAAGTTTCATTTTTAATCCTTACTCATATGTGAAAGCCCCGCGTTAACACGGGGCTTTCTGATTATATAATCTGTTAGCCACTGATTTCACAGATTTTCTCTGAATAAGTAGTATCCGTGTTAATCTGTGGCTAAAAAAAGATGGATATTAATCAGGACTTCTTATCAAAATCAAAATTTGGGTTCTGCATTCGCTGAAAAGCTGCCTGGTCACCAAAAGGACCAAGATATTTTGCGGAGCCAAATCCCAGTATTGGCAAGAATACAATACTGAGCAGCAGCAGTCCAACAGTGAAAGCCTCATCTTTCCCAAAACTTTTAGAAAGCATATTATACATCCAGATAGCATAAATCACGTTTACTATTGGTATTAAAAACAATAATAGCCACCACCAGGGTTTTCCGACTATTTTAAGCAAAATATAAGTATTGTAGATAGGAATAATAGCCTCCCAGCCAGGTCGGCCAGCTTTAACGAAGACCTTCCACAATGCAGCATAGATAAATACGACTACGGCAAGACAGAAGAAAAGTAATCCGGTTGGAAATTCATAAGTAGTATCCATGACAAGTTGGTTTTGGTTGATTACGAATATACTTTCAAATATTCGTTGAAAGATCAGGGTGGGAGGGGATGTGGAAAAAAGAGGTGTAACGTGCTTTTGAGGAGGTTGTTTATCGTTTATTGTTATTCGTTTATCGTTGGTTCAAACTCAAAAATACCCTTGAATTGAAAAATTTCTTAAGATTCGGGATTCAATTTACTAAGGGAATTACGCACCTAAAGAACAAAAAAACCCGTCCGACCGGTCATCCGGGCGGGGATAAACTATAAACTAAAAAAACATCAGTATTCTTCCAATCCTTCCGCGAGATAATGATAATCCACAAACAATTCTTCCCCGGCTTTGATATCGCGCAGCGCTTCAAATTCTTCTCCATCATTGATCGAAACAATATTTGGCGAAGAAGAATGATTAAGATAATTAACAAGATCCATTACCTTAAAACCATAATCCGGAACATAATAATGGTCTGTATCGAAAAGGCAATAAGTTTCAACCAGGTTACGGGAATGTGCCGGTAATGCCTCCACATCACGGACGGGCAACTTTATCCATTCTCCCACATTCCGGGAAAAAAGTTCACGGCATCCCTTGGGTATATCGGTGATCGCGAATACGCCGATACCATGAACGGAAGAGGATTTAATAGTTATGTAGGTCTGCTGACTTAATTCTTTTAATAACTGCTCTTTGGTCATATGGACATTTTAAGGAGCCGCAAATATATACAATCGGTTATTGGGAAAAAATGAGCAAAGTTTATTCTGAGAAATATGATTATTGTCCCAATATTTTAAGCTCCTTATTCTGAAGAATAATTTTGTCGTTTCCTTTTTTGGCGAGCCGCAGTAATGCTTTCGCCAATTGTACGGAACTAATGATAACGCTTGGTGCAACAAATTCCAATATAGGAAATAAAGGCAGGGCTAATTTATTGACAAAAGCCATATTCTTATTTTTATGAACAGGTTTGATTCCACCGGGACGGGCAATGTACAATTGCTTAAATGGAAGTTGCCTTAAAGAATTTTCTGTCTTTCCTTTTATCCTTGCAAATAGTGTGCGGCTCTTTTCTGTTGAGTCGGCTCCATCGCCACTTACAAACACAAAACGAATAGAAGGATTTGCTTTTAATGCGGCTTTAGCGGCGGCTATTGTATAATCGTGTGTGATGATCGTGTATTGATCTTTGTTAACCTGTGATTGTGATACTCCGAGGCACCAGATAATGGCATCACTCCCGGAAAATAAATTATTCAGTGAACTGTAATCAAGGAAATCCTGGTGGGGGATCATTGATAATTTATCATTCTTTAAATCCAGTGGCTTTCTGGCCAGTGCTACAATACGGCTGATCTCCGTATCGAGGATAGCCTGTCGTATTACTTCCGAGCCTGTTGTACCTGTAGCGCCTGTAACAATGATCTTCATAGAATAAATTTGAAAGCTAAATTACGTACCGCTTTTCAGATTGTACTTAAGAGATACCAATCCAGAGGAATAAGTTTTTGTCTCGGTCAACTGAAGGTGAATACGATCCCTGATTCCGCTGAATAAGGGTTTACCGCTCCCCAGTAAGATCGGGTGCACGGCTAGCCACAATTCATCAATCAGTCCGAGATTCATGAGCGAAGCCGTAAGATTCGCACCTCCAAACATCCAGATATCTTTTCCCTTTTCTTTTTTAATCTTATCGACTTCGCCTTTAATATCTCCTTTAATAAGAATAGCACCTTTCTTCACACTATCCAGTGAAGTTGAAAAAATATACTCTTTCATTTTTGGCATTCCCCCGCCGCCGCCTTCCATACCCAGCGACATTTCATAGGTTTTCCGGCCTACAAAAACAGCATCGATCCTCTCAAAAAAAACTTTCATGCCATAATCCTGATCCGTAAGGCACCAATCATATTCACCGTTGGGTCCTTCAATAAAACCATCCAGACTTACAGCGAGTCCTAAAATTACTTTTCGCATAAAATTTTTTTTTGATGATTAGCCGGTAAGTCGGAAAGACGGGAAATAAATTATTAAAAACGTCTTTCCGTCTTCCCGGCCTTGCTTCGCCGAAGCGGCTACGCGAAGGCAAGCAAAAAAAATTATATCGCAAAAATGCAAAAGAAGTATTATCTGAAATTGTAGAAATCGGACATCAGTAAATGCAGTGACGGGAAGCCAGTAAATGACCCGGACTATATCCCGAGAACTCATTACAATCATGAATAAAATGAGCCTGGTCGTAATAACCACTTTCGTATGCAATCTCTGTAAGACTCATGGCCGGGTATTTCTTCAGAATGTTGAGGGAATTGATGAATTTGGTGATTCGCGCAAACTCTTTTGGTGAAAGACCGACATGATCGTTGAATCTTCGCAGTAACTGGCGGTTGCTGATTCCGGTATCATTTGACAAATTCCCAATGCTTAATTGTCCCATTGCGGAATTCATCTGCCAGAGGCAATATTCAATGGTTTTATCTGCCTTATAATTTTTCTTTAATTCTTTATATAAGTATTGCTGAACGATCCTTATCCTGTCATCATTTGTTTTAGCTGAAACGATGCGGTCCTCAATTTCAACCAACATTCCTTTCCAGAGATGCTGAAGCCCGGTAATATCATTCGCTATTTCATTCATGGGCAATGCGAAAAAATGTCTTGCCGCACCGGGATGGAAGCAAGCTGTAATTAAACCAGTGATGGCAGGAGATTGAACATCCATAAACCGGTTCATTCTTGAAACCAAAAAACTGCGCTGGTAACCGACTCCAGAAATAACCGTAGGAGCGTTATCAATATAACTAATAAAAAGCTCTGTACAGGTATCGGGTAATACGCGAAAAGGAGGGAGGCCGCTATCGGTTCCATTGTTTTCCATGGAGCAGATAACTTTTATAAAAGGCTGTAACGCCGGCTCAATAGTATATAACCGAAGTTGCATTACTTAAAGTTATGCTGATTTTGGAATTGGGAATTGGGAATTGGGAAATTGGGAAATCGCTTCAATTCAATTATTCCTTAGAATTTTGGGAATACTGGATTTGCCAAGTGACTTTCGAATAAATGAGATTTCCCAATTTCCCAATTGCAAATTTCCCAATTCTCCAGTTCATCTGCTAATTTAGCCGCTGGCCCTAAAACAGCGTCATTTTGATTTATTCCTCAATATCTTGCTCCTTTATACCGGCCATGCAAAAAATCTGCTTACTTATTTTTTTATTTGTTTATAGTACTGTCATAGCACAACCCAATGATGACCGTGAAATCAAAATTAAGGTTGTTTCCGAAGAGCAAACAGTGTTACCTAATAGTACCGTTGCTTTATTGAGACCGGCAGATTCTTCGTTGATCCGCACGGTAATTACTGATGAATTGGGCATTGCCCTATTCCGGAATCTGGTATCGGGAAATTATATATGCCGCATTACGCGGATATCGTATCAATCTCAACATACCAGCTTGCTTGATCTGCAATCTCAATCTTCCATTTCATCCAATGTAGTATTGCGTCTTGCTTCCAATACATTGCAGGATGTAACTGTTACCAGCCGCAAACCATTGATTCAAATGTTGCCGGATAAAACAGTGATAAATGTGGAAGCAGGTATCACCAATGCGGGAACAACGGTGCTGGAAGTGTTGGAAAAATCGCCGGGAGTAATGATCGACCGCGATGGAAATATCAGCCTGAAAGGAAGAACAGGCGTTCAGGTAATGATTGATGGAAGACTGACCATGGTTAGTGGTACTGAGTTGAATAATTTGCTCAATGGAATGAATGCCTCGCAGGTTGATCAGATAGAACTGATCGATAATCCGTCGGCTAAATATGATGCTGCCGGCAATGCGGGATTAATCAATATTAAATTAAAGAAGAATAAGCAAAAGGGGTTTAATGGAACGCTTACGGTTGCATACGGCCAGGGAATCTATCCAAAGAACAATAACAATATCCAATTGAATTATCGTTCCGGCGCTTTCAACTTTTTTGCTAATTATAGTGTAAATGCCAACCAGGGTATATTGGAAATGTATGCCCGCAGAACGTATTATAAGGAAGAAGCCAAAACAAACCCATCCGCCATTCTCGAACAACCTTTTTTTAATAAGGGAACCGGCTTCACGAACAATTTACGAACCGGGATGGATTATTATCTCTCCAAAAAAACAACATTGGGATTGACGATGACCGGAATGGCATTGAAAAGAGAAAATATTGGGAGCAATACCGCTCGATGGATCAATGAAAATGGTTCTGTGGATTCAGTGATTTATACCAACAGTACGAATAATACCAAATGGCGCAATGCGGGTCTTAATGTGAATGGGCGACATGTATTTAGCGCAACTAAAGAATTATCGGCTGATGTCGATATCCTGCGTTATCGAATCCGTACGGATCAGTATTTTGAGAATACACGTATCGGGCCATCGGGCTATGTAGAAATGAATCGGGGTGATTTACCCTCTGATCTTGAAATTTTATCAGCTAAAGTGGATTACCTGCAACGATTCCCCGGTTTGCAATGGGAGAGTGGCTGGAAATCATCGCATGTAAATACCGACAATTTCGCGCAATACTATAATAAGCTGGCGGGCGATTGGCAACCCGATTTGGGAAGAACCAATCATTTTTTATACACGGAAAATATCCATGCATTATATGCAAATTTCAGTTCTACACAAGGTAAATGGGATCTGCAATCAGGAATACGATATGAATATACCGGCTATCGTGCTAACCAGTTAGGCAATGGAGTTGTTAAGGATTCTTCCTTTACCCGTAACTATCACAATTTATTTCCGTCAGTGTTTGTTACCTATAATCATGATTCTTCCAATTCATTTAGCTTTCGGGCAGGCAGAAGAATTGATCGCCCCCCGTTTCAAAAACTAAATCCATTTATTTCAATTATTAATAAATACACTTATCAAGCCGGGAACCCCCTGATTCTCCCGCAATACACCTGGAACCTTGAGGTTAGTCATTTGTTTAAACGTATATTATCTACTAGTTTAAGTTATAACTATACAACCGATTATTTCTCCCAGATTTTTTATCCGGGTAAGGATAGTGGTACTATTATTTATAGTGATGGGAATGTTGGCGAGATGCAGAATATCGGAGCAACCATAAGTGCTCAACTTTCACCAACAAAATGGTGGTCGGTTACTGCGCAGGGAACTTTTACGCATAAAAGATTTGAGGGAGAACTTTGGAAGAATTATAAAGCTACCATTACACAATTCAACCTGAACATCAATAACCAGTTCCGTTTCAAGAAAGGATGGGCAGCGGAGTTGAGTGGATTTTATATCAGCAAAAATCAAAACGATATACAGGAGATACTCGATCCCACCGGGCAGGTTTCCGCGGGACTGTCGAAACAGATCATGAAGAATAAAGCCACGCTTCGATTGACGGTCAGAGATATTTTTTATACCCAGGATATGGAAGGCTGGACCTATTTTGAACAGGTTATTGAATACTTCCGATTGGTAAGAGATAGCCGTGTTGCTACCATTTCATTTACCTGGCGCTTCGGACAAGCGATGAAGCAAACAGTAAAGCGAAACAATGGCGCCGATGACGAGATCAATCGGGTGGGTAGCGCTAATTGATAATGAAAAATGAAGAATGTTAAATGAAGAATGATGAAGTAGTTCTATGCACACTTTCGATAATAATCAACGGGAGCCACTTTCTCCTTTTTCATTTGACATTCTTCATTTTTCATTTTCACATTGCAATTCAATATAAAGTCTTATCTCCCTTTTCCATCCATTCTTCAAAAACTTTAATTGCGTGTTCACGACCCACGCAGCGAATGCTGATCTTTCGTTCATCCATGGGTATTGTAAGTTCCTGGTAGATCATCGAATCATCAAATCCGATGCTGGCCGCATCGTATCGGGTATTGGCATAATAAACCCGATCGGGTCTCGCCCAGTAAATTGCGCCCATGCACATTGGACAAGGCTCACAGGAAGTATATAATTCACATCCCTCCAATTGAAAACTGTTAAGCGTAGCGCATGCGTCACGGATAGCAGTTACTTCGGCATGTGCGGTTGGATCGTTGGCCACAATAACTTTATTCCAGCCACGTCCGATGATTTCATCACCTTTTACAATTATACACCCGAAGGGTCCGCCCTCCTTATTCTCCATTCCTGAGCGGCTCAGCTTTATGGCTTCCAGCATGAATCTTTCCTCGCGTGTCATGGGTAATTATTGAAAGGTAAAATTAATAAGAAATGTAAAATCTAAAATGTAAAATGTAGAAAGTAAAACGGACGGCAACTCCTTCTATATTTTATATTCTACATTTTATATTTTACATTTTCAGAGATAGCTCAGCCACCACTTCCTATGCGTCTCTTTATACCTGCCATACCATTTACAGGGATAATACATCAAAAGAATTACCTGCAACCAGATCAGGTAAGTCGTTCTCAAAGAAAATCCAAAATAAACAGGGCGGAAAAGAAAGGGAGTATTCGGATCCACTATTTGATCCGTTGTATGACCGGTTGCAAAAAAAGCGATTACACAAAGAATATGCGCTAGCAGGAAATGACCAGCAAAAAAGAACAAGGGAACTTTTCCATATACTTTTACAAAATTAAACCAGCCATCTTTTATATTATCTAAAAAAGAGAGAGCGATCAATCCAGGTCCCAACGTCATACAGGTAAACTGCAGGGAAACGGGGTACTTGGTTGTATTAATAAAAGAAAGATAATTGTACAGATTATTTTTCAGTGGGATCCTTGGTGCAGGATCACCATAATAGTTAATAAATCTTAAAATAATAAATAGAACTACAGCACCCATACCGGACCACAGTAAAATTTTTTTTCTTCGGATAGCATCAAAATTTGTTTTATACAATTGTCCAACTGAAAATCCAATCAGCAGGATGCCTGTCCAGGGCAATATAGCATAGGCAAACAATACAGCGCGACCAGCAAAGGGATAAACAGTTCCGGCACCGGATAGAAATATTCGTAAGAATGCCTCGGTAGTTGCATTTTTAGCGGGAGGGAGATAATCGGTTATATTATGACCAAACACCAGAATAATTCCTACTACCGCGATTACCAGGTAAGAAGTATTTATTAGCAATCCTAAAACAATCATGCTCCAACCAATGGCCCAAATAACTGCAAGCAGTATAATACTATAGTTTGGATTGAAGGAAACAATAAAGGTCATAATAAATATCTCAGCTAAAATCAACCATACGCCTCTTTTAATAAGAAACACACTTAATTCCTTTTTTGTTTTTCGCTGCCCACTCAAAAAAGCTGAAATGCCGGATAGAAACAGGAAGAGCGGCGCGCAATAATGAGTAATCCAGCGTGTAAAAAAAAGCAAGGGAGTTGTAGTACCCAGGTTGGTGGGTTGATCGGTAAAAGCTTGCACATGGAAATATTCTCTCACATGGTCCAATGCCATGATCAGCATTATGCAACCCCTGAGAATATCAATAGAATTGATTCGGGTTTGTTTGAGAGAAATAGTTTTCATTGAAAATATTTGGAAAGGAAGATAAGTAAAGAAAGTGAAATCGTGAATCGTGAGTAGTGAGTCGTGAGTGGCCCCGGAATAAAACAAGTTAGCAAATTCCTATCAAAAGTAGCGAACAGCGAGCCGCGAAAAGCATGCTCTAATTACCGAATCGGAGATTCGGGGTCCAACTTCAACCTCACATATTTTATTTTCTTTCTTTCGTAAGTATAACTGATGTGAATAGTGCCATCAACAGCTTGCACTACCGCCGGGTAACTATATTCGCCTTTTGAGTGTTGCTCCAATACAAGTACATCTTTCCAATCTTTGCCATTAGTGGATATAGCAACTTTTAGTACAGCCCGGCCTTCCCACCAATCCTTACCACTGGCCAATGGATTATACACTAATAATTGAATGCCGCTTTGAAGTGTAACAGCATCAGATCCGGAATTTGGATTGGGAAGATTGAGTTTTTGAAGCGGCGACCAGGTATTACCGCCATCTGATGACCAGGTGTCAACAATCGCGTTTTGACGGCTCCTGCAAACTAATTGCATTTGTCCATTCGCATAAGTTAGAATTGAAGGTTGAATAACTCCGAAACTATCACCTTGAATTGGTATCATCTTCCAGTTCCTCCCCTTACTATCGCTTCGCTCAAGATGTATGTTCCAGATATTTCCGGTTGTGCTTTCTGTGCTGGAAGGATAAAGAATATCGCCATTCTTCAATTGAAATGGCTTGTTCTTAATGGGTCCAAGGAAATTATCCGGCAAGCGTTCTGCAACCGACCATGATTTTCCATCATCGTTTGAAATCTTCATCTCTGCCCACCACTCGCGGGGAGTGGAACCTACTTTATAATGAAGAAATAGTACCCCTTCTTTAGTTCGGAACAGAACCGGGTTCCAACAGGGATATTGTTTACCATTTTCCTGTTTACCATTTGCTATTTCAACTGGTTTTGTCCACTGATTATTTATTTTTTCTGATGACCAGATAGCTACATTATTATTCCCTTCATGTTTTCCACCAAACCAGGCTGCTAAAATCTTATTACCTGGCAATACAACCAATGTAGAAGCATGACAACTTTCGAAGGGAGCATCATTGAAAATAAATCCGGAGTCAATCAATTTAAATGGTAACTTTTTTTGTTGCGCGAAACTATTGACAAAACAAATTAAATAAAGCGCAAAGGCAGACGAAAATTTTAAAATTTCATATATTATTCTATTACCGATCATATCATAAAACTAAAAAAACTACCGTAGTCTGAGCGTCTTTGGTTAATCAATAACACTAATAGACTACGGTAGTTTATTTTGGTACCAGAACCGTTTTACATTTTATATTTTACATTCTATATTCTACATTTAATTCAACCCCCCTCTTCTCGTCGGTGCCGTTTTCGCCGGCCATCTTCCCGGTTCACCTGTTCTTGGATTGGGAGGCAACACACTTTTCTCTGTGGATGTTTTCACCGGATCCTCGCTTGCCATATAAATCAGAATGGCCGCTAATATGGCATTGTTTCGAACATCATCAAATACTATCTTATCATATGTATCGCGGTTGGTGTGCCAGGTATAGCTTCCATATAACCAGCTAATCGAACTTAATGAAAATCCGGGTGCACCGGCAGCCACAAAAGACGCGAAATCGGATCCGCCACCACCCGGACTACCAGGGAATCTTGTTTCAATCGGTGTACGGATTGAAGCGGGTACTTTGGACAACCACCGTGTAAGAAATTCATATGCATGCAGGAATCCTTGACCGGAAAGATTGGTAACACGACCGGTACCATTATCCTGGTTGAATAACACCTGCAAGTTTTTTACAATTTCCGGATGATCTTCAACAAAAGCGCGGGATCCATTCAAACCTTGTTCTTCGCTTCCCCAATGTCCAACGAGTATTGTACGTTTTGGATTTGGATAGATTTTTTTAAGAATTCGCAAGGCTTCCATCATTACAATTGTACCGGTACCATTATCAGTAGCGCCACTCGCGCCATCCCATGAATCGAAATGCGCAGAGAGCATCACGTATTCATCGGGCTTCTCCGTTCCTTTAATTTCAGCGATAGTATTGAAAGTGGGAACAACACCTGTTTCTTTCGAATCAGTCCTTACGCTGAGTTTAGGTTTATGATCCGATTCAGTGAGTCGATACACCAGGCCATAATCTTCCAAGGAAATATCAATTGTTGGGATCTTTGCAGTATAAGCACCAAATATTTTATTTACTCCAAAGCCATTCGACCAGTTACTCATTACTACTCCTGCTGCTCCTGCTTTTTCCAAGGCGGTTGGTAAGGTGCGGCCATTATAACCAGTTTTACTGATGCGACTGCGCCATGCCTCCGTTTGAGCAGTACGCTCTTTTTTCATTTTTTCAAAGGATTCTTTCGTACCAAACTCCTCCCAGTTATAATCGGGACGACCAGTAGGTTGATTCATCGAGATCAATACAAACTTACCTTTTACATATGGCAGCCATTGCTGAAATGCATTGGAATCTTTCAGATCGGGTATAATAATTGTTTCTGCGGTGATTGTTTTACCACCTGTTCCCGGGCTCCAGGCGAGTTGCATTCCTTCAAGAGATTTCACCCGTGGATAAACCATGTCAATATGTGATACCCCTCTTTCCCATCCGCGCCATTCGCCCCATTTTTCATTACGCGCCGTAATATCCCAACTCTTATACTTGGCAACGGCCCAGTCGTGTGCCTGCTGCATTTGTGGTGAACCCACCAGGCGAGGGCCGATCACATCCATTAATTCATGACCCAGTTTTTCGAGTTGCGAATTCTCATTCGCTTCTTTCATGATTGCAGCGACGATCAGCGAATCTTTGCTTTGCGCGAAAGTAGAACGGCTTGTTACAAGCAGCAATACAAAAAACAATGAACTGAATTTTCTCATATATGTAATAATTGTATAGTGACGAAGATTTGAAGTTTCGAAAATATTGAAGATTGTTGAGAAGTCAATGGTGAATAGTGAATAGTGAGTGGTGAGTCGTGAGGGACACCCGAAGTAAAATCTGTAAATGCATCCAACTCTTTCGAAGTTGGAGCAGCAATACAAAGACCCCGGAGCGGCAAAATACGGTCTAATTTTGTTTGGGAGCATGTATTGGCTTTAAATAAAAATATCAACAAACAGGAAAGGATATTTTTCATAATGCTAAATTTAGGGAATATGAATAACTGCGAAAGTTTTAAAATGAACATGCATTCTTTATCTCCCTTTATGAAATCCTTTGTGCTTCTTGGTTGTCTTTGTGTTAAAAGCTCTCTGTCTTTAAAGTACGCTAAAATCAGGAATGTTTTTTAACACAAAGGATTTCACAAAGTACCACTAAGAATTCAAGATGTTTATTTTGATCAAATGAATGCAGAACTAAAATAGCTTTTATGAATATTGATTCGATTGGGCTTTGGGATCGGGTAACGGCTATCGCTCATACACTTGAGGAAGCGGTTCCGTCAAGATCCTATGGAACCCCTTCCTTTAAAGTAAATAAAAAATTATTCGCCCGCCTTCGGGAAGATGGAAAGACCCTGGCCATTTTCACGGAGGAAAGAGATAAATGGATGAAGAAAAAACCTTCTACATTTTTTATTACCGATCACTATAAAGATTGGCCCATGATGCTGATCGATCTGAATTCGGTCACCGAAAAAGATCTGCGGTATTTATTAACCGCTTCCTGGAAAATGCGGGCTCCAAAACGATTACTAAAATAAGAGAGCTAGCTATCATTTGCTACTCACCAGAAGTTCCTACAACGCTTAACCCAGGCACTTTACAAGTATTAGCTCTTAATATACCAATTCTCACATAGCTACATTAAATCAGGTTCTCTTTTCTTACATTCACTCTACAAACAGATATATGAGAAAATTCATTGCGATATTCTTGCTGGTAGTTCCTGCATTTTATTCCTGGAGCCAGAACAGTATTTCCCGGGATGATTATAAAAGAGCCGTTTCGTTTCTCTGGCAAAATCTGAATAATAAGAAAGTGTACAACCTGGCCATCGAGCCATCCTGGTTTACAGATAGCAGCGGGTTTTCTTATGTTACTCAATCAAAGGACGGTAAAACATTCTATCAATACGATTTCAAAAAGAAAAAGACAGAACCTTTTTTTGATCAGGTTCGCTTGGCCAAATCATTGGGTGAAGTACTCAAAACAGCTATGAAAGCGGCTGATCTCCCGATTTTCGCCGTGAGAAAAACAGGAAAAGATCAAATACAATTCGGATCAGGTGGTAAAACCTATTTACTGGATCTGATTACGTATACAATTACAGTAAAACCACAGGAGTCACAAAACCCCATGGAATCCAAATCACCCAATGGAGAATGGGTCGCATATTCTAATAACTATAATCTTTATATCAAATCCACTAAAACCGGTGTCATTAAACAATTAAGCACCACTGGATTTAAGAATTTTGAATATGCCAGTTATTATGGATGGGGAGACATCATGTATGGTGAAGGTGTAAACAGACCTCCTCGATTTGGGGTAAACTGGTCACCTGATTCTAAGTGGATCCAGACTTTTGTTTGTGATCTTCGTTCCGGAAATAAAATGTACCTGCTCGACTGGAGCATCGATGCTGAATACCGCGCTAAACTACTTTCTTATTTCCGCGCATCCCCTGGCGATACCAATATGGTTTATATGATCCCTGTTTTTTTTAATGTAGAAACAGGGGAGGAGATTCGAAAAGATGCTTTGCGTAGTACGCATACCAATCCTATATCTTATGAATGGTCCAAAAATGAACCGGGTGTTGTTTACGAAGAGAATCCCGTGAGAGGATATCAGAAAGTAGAAATGTTTCGTTACGATGTTTCTAAAAAGTTACAAGAAAAATTATTTGAAGAAACCAGTACTACTAATTTAGATGGCTACGATTCCTGGGTAAAGGAAGATTGGGGTAAAGTAATTATTGCTTCCGAAAAAGATGGGTGGAGGCAATTGTATGCATTGGATTTAAAGAATAAATCCCTGCAACCAATTACCAGGGGTTCTTATTTTATAAACGGAGTTCCATTCTGGGATAATAAGAAGCGGTTTATTATTTTCACCGCTAATGGGAGGGAAGAAGGAAGAAATCCATACTTGAATCATGCTTACCGTATTAACCTGGATGGATCGGGTCTGACGTTACTCACTCCGGAAAATGCCAACCACGATATTTATATTTCTCCCGATGGAAAATACATGGTTGATAATTATTCAACGATCAATCAACCTACCCGCACGGTATTAAGAGAAACGACCGGTGGTAAAATAATCGCGGAATTAAGTAAAGCAATGGTTGATGATCTGCTGGCCATGCACTATCCATTCCCGGAACAATTTACGGCAACCGCAAGGGATGGAAGTACTACTATCTATGGTGCACTGTGGAAGCCATCCAATTTTGATCCAGCTAAAAAATACCCGGTTATTGACGCTTCGTATACTGGCCCGCATACTTATATGTATCCCCGCAATTTTGGAACAGCTCTTACACGAAACAATCAACCATTGGCAGAATTAGGATTCATTGTTGTAGTGGTTGATGGATTAGGGACAGCCTGGCGCTCCAAAGCATTTCATAATGTATCGTATAAAAATATGGGTAAGAATCTTACCGACCACGTGCTTGCCATTAAAGAACTCGCAAATAAATATTCATGGGTAGATGCGGATCGGGTAGGGATCTTTGGTCATTCGGCGGGTGGATACGATGCGGGTCATGCTTTACTTGAATTTCCAGATTTTTATAAAGTAGGAGTAGCCAGTTCGGCCGATCATGATTTTAGAATGGAAAAAGATTGGTGGCCGGAAATGTATATGGGCTGGCCGGTAGATTCAACCTATAATGCGGTTTCCAATATTACGATGGCTGGTAATCTCAAAGGAAAATTACTGATCACGCATGGAGGCATTGATGAGAATGTAAATCCTTCCGCTACTTTTAAATTGGCCGAAGCTTTAGTAAAAGCAGATAAGGAATTTGATATGTTGATATTTCCCAGTCAGCATCATGGCTATATTGGTAAGACCAATGATTATTTTTTAAAGAAGCGATGGAATTATTTTGTGGAGCATTTGTTGGGAGCGAGACCGGTGTGGGACTTCGAGTTGAAGTAAAAGAATACAAAAAATGTAAAATATAAAATGTAGAATGTAAAATGTAAAACTTGTCTCCGGTTTATTTAATACGATTATTTAATCCGGATGTTCCGTTTTACATTTTACATTTTAGATTCGATATTTTACATTATTCCTTGTTTTGCAAAAAAAGAGCTGTTCGGTAGAACAGCTCATCCCGGATAAAGCCGGGACAGATTATTTAGCGGACAGTTCGGCCAACTAGACAGCTGCCAAAGGTGCCCATGTCATATCTGTTGATTTCATGAATACCTCCTTTTCTTTGGTGAGACATAAAGATAATACAAAATGTAAAATGTAAAATCTAAAATGTAGAATATAAAATGAGAGACCGATTTACATTCTATATTTTTCATTTCTTAAGTGTTTGTTCAAACAATTTAAATATCCGTTTGTATTCATCCGTCCAACTACTGGGTTCTACAAATCCATGGTCCTCCATCGGGTAAGAAGCGAGTTCCCAATTATTCTTTCCTAATTCAATCAATCGCTGCGCAAGCTTCACGGCATCCTGGTAATGAACGTTGACGTCTACCATTCCATGACAGATAAGCAAGTTTCCTTTTAATCCTTCCGCAAAATAAAAGGGTGAGCTTTTCCGATAAGCAATACTATCCGTAACCGGTTCATTTAAAATATTAGAAGTATATCCATGATTATACTGCGCCCAATCTGTTACAGGACGAAGAGCGGCGCCGGCTGCAAATACATTGGGTTCTGTAAACAATCCCATCAAGGTTAAAAATCCACCGTACGATCCACCGTATAAACCAACTTTCGATGGATTAACGCCATGATTTTTCACGAGCCAATTCACCGCGTCTACATGATCGCTCAGATCTTTTCCCCCCATCCAACGGTAAATGCCGGTGCGCCAATCGCGACCATAACCCGCGCTACCCCTGTAATCGATATCCAATACATAATACCCGTTATCAGCCAGCATATTATTAAACATATACTCCCGGAAATAACTGCTCCACCATTTGTGCGCATTCTGTAAATATCCCGCTCCATGTACAAATAGCACTGCTGGTTTATTGGGATGTGGATTTGTGGGCTTATACAAACGCGCATAAATTTGAGCGCCATCTCTGGCAGTTATGGTAATAACTTCAGGATCTTTCCATGCATATGATTTAAACTCTCCGCTTGTCGCTTTATTAGTAATCTGTTCTGCTTTCGCGCCTGGTTTATTTTCCTGCAGGTACAGTTCCCAGGGTTTATTGGAATAGGAATAAAGAATAGCGATCCATTTTTCATCCGGTGAAAGGCTTACCTGATTGGAGCCCTGCATAGAACTAATCTTTTCAGGTTTGCCACCGGTTACCGGCATCCTGTAAAAATGTTGTTCACCGGGATGCACTTCATTAGTAGTTAAGTAAAATGTCTTTTTATCTTTTGAAAGCTGTGTTCTTTGCACTTCATACTTACCTTCTGTCAATGCCTTCTTTACAACACTAATCACATTTATAGTATAGAGATGCGAATAGCCGGTGGCTTCCGATTGAAACCAAAAAGTTGTTTCATCAATCCATCCGGTTCCGCCAAAAAAACCTATGCCAGGTCCACCCACCCATGCTTCATCCCGCTGACGATCGAGTAGTTTTAACTTTCGTGATGCAGTATCAAATAATAATAACAACGATCTTTATTATCCTGAGAACGCAATTCCAACACCCCATGTGTACCTTTTGGCGACCAGGAGAAATTCCCAAAACTTACCGCCCGAAGTGCATTGGCTTTTTTTCTTCTTTCCAATTCCTTTGGATAATCTTTTAAATAATCGGGTAAATCGCGGATACCCGGTATTGTCGAATCCGCTTTAATAGCCACTACCGTATCTTTCACACGATCGTAAATAAAAAATTCAGTTGTTCCCTGTGCTCCGCCAACCTTGCTACGTGCATTAATATCTGTAGTAAAACCAGACTCTGTTACGTAACTCGGTACAATGGTGTTTTTAACACCCGCCGCGGGTTTAAACAATCTATAGCTGATAAATCGCCCATCCGGACTGATTCCCAATCCCTGCAAACTTTTATCATCAATATTAATACTGCGCAGCTCTTTGGGGCGGATATTTTTATTATAAGCTTCTGTTTCCTCCCGCTTTTGCTTGCGGTCCTTAAGCACTTCAAAGTAACGTAGTTGATCATTTTTCAACCACTGCTCCTGTGGATTCAGATTCGGACTCGTTGGTCTCGTCCCCGCGTCATTACCGGCACGCAGATTAGTGAGCTGCATTGTTTCGCCCGTTGCAATATCCCATGCAAACAAATTCTGACTTCTGCTGTAAACAATTTTAGCTTCATTGAATGAAAATGAAGGATTGCCTTCAAAATCGGTTGTTTGGGTTATTTGCTTGGTCTTGTTTGTTTTAAGATCCTTCAGATAAATGTCCCCATCTCTAAGAAAAATATACGTGGTTCGGGAGGAGTTGTAAATGAAAGTTCCGGTAGCTGCTATTTCACGGGATTTAAGCGCATCAACCTTAACCGGCGTTTTATTGCTGAGGGAAATCGAATAAATGGAATCACCGGGTTTATTATCCGGGTTCCAACTGAAAAAAAGTAACTGATCCTCATTACTCCAAAAGGGATTTGAAGGTGAACTCCCCATCCATTTGGGGTCTCGCATAATTTTTTCTACCGTTAAGTCACCGAGCGGCTTTTGTGAGAAGGAATACAAGGAAATAAAAACAATTGTAAGCGTACAAATCAGTTTTGTCATGCCAGTATAATTTATGGGTAAATATATTCACAAAACGGGTTCGGTCCACATCCCATATGTAGGTAGTGACAACGTTTTCCTCTGAGCCGCGAATATCCATAAAAGTATTTTCGTGAAATTCTTTGTAAACATGGGGTAATTGTGAGATAAACATCTAAAACGAAGACACTACCATGTTCCATGTTAATTTAGTGACCATACTGGCACTACAATTGTTGATCCTATATATAGGCTTAATAAATTTTCTTAATTACGATCATTAAACCCTTTCATATGAAATTTATATCTACATTGACAATAATGTTGGTTGCTTCATTAGTATCATTTTCCCAGGAAAAAAAAGATTCAGCCTTCATGGCGAAGCAAGAAAAAGAAGTGAATAAACTGGAAAAACGAATAGGCGAGCGTAAAGCGAAGCTGATGGTATTAGAAACATCATTGGCAGAAAAAATCACAAGGTCCGAAATGGCGAAAGTAGAAGCCAAAAACGCCGCAGAAGACAATGAAGATGTTGCGAAAAAGCTTAACAAAAATCAAACTAGTAAAAAATGGGCTCGCAAATCGCAGAAGGCGGCAAAAAATGCAAAAAGGGACGCAAAGAGCGCAAGAAAAGCTGATGATAGTCTGGATTCAGTGCGGGATGAGATTGAATCTGAGAAAAAGAAAATAGCGTCTGATGAAGAAAAATTAGCAAAAGCACGGCAAACAGTTTCCAAGAACGATTAATCAGGAGAACGATAAATCGGGCGACTATAACTATTATTCTCTTCGTCTTCATTCCCGATCGCTTCATCTGCATCATCTAATTCCGCTCCTGGTATATCCAGATCCGTCCCCATGTCAAGCAGGTTGCCTTTTTCATTAACCCGCCTTTCATTGCCAGTGTTATCAAGAATGAGTTTTTCCAAATCCGTTGATACTTCGTTTTCGGGACGATCTGACTTTCGCAGATGCTCCCTTTCTTCCCTTGTCACGTCACTGTTATGTGCTGACAAAGGGGAAATTTCTTTAATGCCTTTCAACTTCAACTTCTTTTTCATAATTGAATAAATTGAAAACGCTAAAGAATATCTGGTCCGGTAACTTTCCTATAACCTTTTGGCTGGACTGGCATAATATATTTATGAGGAGGAATTTCCTGGCTCTCTTTTTTCTCCTTTTTCACCGGAAGCTCAATAACATTGCTTTTCAATTCTCTCACTATTTTCAAAACAGGCAGTCTTTCTTCGTCGTTGATGATATTCGCTTTCATACCACAACCTCTGAAAATATTATACCATAGTTTTTGATTGTGTAGTAATAACCAAGAAATAACAACAATGGGGAAAAGTATAGTGTATTCGTTATTTATATCTTAATTTATTTTTAAAAATGATTTGTTTTGTGGGGAAGATTTTTCCCACAGTCATTAGATAATCATAAAGATGAAAATCGGTGTTTAACGGTTGATAAAAAACTTGCTTCGATTCAAACTTACCTTTTGCTGTGGCTGATGTGCGCTTTATCATCCATTCTACTCGCTTATAAAGTTTAGGATGTTTTAAAGTTTAAATTCAATAATTTACTCTACTTAAATCCTGTTGTTATGTTTCGCCAACTACTTGCTCTTTTTATCACAGGTTGCTCCTTAGCAGCTTCCGCCCAGTACAAAAACGATAATGTGGCATTTAAAACAGTAGATCCATCGGATCTCTGCGCTACCCTTGATAAGAATAAAGGCTATATTCTTCTCGATGTACGTTCCAAAGGAGAACATTATGATACTTCCCAATCACCTGGCTATAATCTGGGTCATCTCAAAGGCGCTATTAATATTGATATTAGGGAATTAAACAAACGCCTATCAGAAATCAGGAATTTTTCCGACAAACCCGTTTTTGTTTATTGTTCGCACAGCCAACGCAGCCGTCGTGCCGGAAAAATCCTTGCTGATAGCGGATTCAATAAAGTATTTAATGTAAATGGAGGCATGACAGCTATTTATTATACCAGTGCCGGAAAAGACCCCTGTTTACAAAAACTGGTAGAGACTAGTAACTCCTACACTATTATTTCAGCCATCGAACTTTCCACCAAAATGGCCAAAGGCAATGGACCCTATATTCTTGATGTTCGCTCCGATTCCGCCTGGTTCCATATTAGCCTCAATCCGAAAGAAAACGCCTATGGATATATTAAAGGCGCTACCCATATTTCAATGAATGATATTCCTTCCAAACTTTCCTCGCTTCCTAAGGACAGGGAAATAGTCTTAACTGATATTTATGGCGATGAAGCTTCCCGGGTAGCTGTCTATTTAAAAAATAATGGTTTTTCAAACGTCTCCGTGCTTATTGAAGGGGTTGATCGTTTATTGTTAACGGATGGACAAATCGTACCCATGAAAAAAACCATGTATGTTTCACCAGTAAGTTATGATCTTATTAATGTTACTGAATTCGGTCGATTTGCCAAAGACAATAAGGATTTCCTACTGCTTGATATCCGAACCGCTGATGAGTTCGCTAATAAACATAAAGATGCCTGGCGGAATATGGGTCATTTACAAACCGCGGTTAATATTCCTTCCGACCAGCTTTCTAACCGGATCAATGAACTTGCCCGCTATAAGAATAAGGAAGTGATTGTATATAGCTTTGGAAGCAGCCCTGAAGTATTTGCCGCTGCCAATCTATTGCAACAACAGGGATTCCAGAAAATAAAAGTTGTAATAGGAGGGTTGTTCAATCTTCGCTGGACAGCCGCCAATACAAAAGGCAATTCCTGGCTCACCAGTTTTGTGACTGATGTACCTGAAGAGAACCGCTAACCTGGAGATATTTGCCGGTAAGTTGGGAAGACGGAAATTAATTAAGAATTAAGAATTCAGTATTTCCCGTCTTACCGGCCATTAATAATTCCAGTAAATTATTTAACTCTTTTATAATTAAAGGGAATAGTATCCTTACCCCCATTTTTATTGGGTCCGATAATAAACGCGTTTATCGTATTTGCATCCGGAACGGTATAATTGATATCGGTAGGAAAATCGTGAGCCGGATTGCTAAATTGAACAGTAATATCAGTTAGTTTTGAAGAAGTGAATTTGACTGCCTTTCCATCATTCTGTCCATTGACTGTATTCTCAAAAACCCAATTTTCGTTTTCTTTATATGTTTTAGCTTTCTCATTATAGGATGTATCACTTCCTTTAACGCTGAACACAATAGATTGAAAGGTTCCATCCGCATTCTTTGTCCATTGTTCAAAAGTTTTGCCATCTTCCAGCAACCATGTTCCAATCAGTTTATCAAAAACAAGTGCGGCAGGAACGACTGCATCTGTTTTAGGAGCACTTGCTTCCACCTTCTCGCTGTTTTGATTGTTACAAGCTGGTAAAAAAGCATATAAAATAATTATCGCGATAAAAATATTGAATGTCTTATTAAGAAGATTTTGCATGTAAATATATTTTATGAACGCAAAATAGCAGCAAGCATTCATCCAAAATTGTAAAAATGCGACAGTCAATCCGCAGATGCGAAAATGGTAGTCAGTTGAAGGTTTTCAGAGAAAAATGATTTAGGACTCAAACCGGTAAATTCTTTAAAGTCTTTTATAAAATGCGCCTGGTCATAGTAACCACTCTCGTATGCGAGGGATGTCAGACTGCTGTATTGCTTTTGTTCCAACATTTTCAACGTTGCCTGCAAGCGGGCTACCCGAGAAAGTTGTTTGGGACTGAGTCCAACTGCGGAGATAAATCTTCTTTCCATGTTACGACGGTTGATATTCATCTTATCTGCCAATTCAACAACACCAAGCTGTCCCTGCGATTGAAAGATGGCTTGCACACAGGCTTTGGTAACATTGTCGATAGTTTGCGGCGAAGAGAGCTTGCTCAATAAAAATTCTTCTATCAACTTTATACGTGATGGATTGTCAACAGCTGAAATTACTTCTACTTCCAGCATTTTCCCTTCTTCACCAAACAATTCATAGAGATCAACGGCCCTGTTCTCCAATTCAGCTACAGCTGTTTCAATAAATGGAACCAATCCTTCCGGTAGAAAACGGGCGGCAACAATTCCGGTTCTTCCCATAGGTTCTATTTCTATAAAAGAGCTTATCTGTCCAAATACAAAACATTTAGGTTGTATAATACTGCTGCCATCTTCAAAATATTGCCTGTAATGATCCCCATAATGAAAAATCATTTCCATGCATCCATCCGGAAGCACCCGTTGTCTTTCCGGAGTTGAAGATCCATCGTTTTCCAATGTCCAAAAACATTTTACAAAAGACTGAAGTTCTGCAACCGGCGTGAACACCTCGTAGTTCATAGCAGGAAATTATTGAACAGTTAATATTGTTTTCAATTTTATTTCTTTCGAAGATGATCCGATCATCAGGCTGAAATCACCCGCTTCGGTAATCCACATCATTTTTGCATTATACATCTTCAATTCTTCAGGCGTGATCAGAAAACGCAATTCTTTTTCTTCACCTGCTTGCAATGATACACGTTGAAATCCCTTTAATTCCATTACGGGTCTTGCTACGGAAGCCAATTCATCTCTTATATATAATTGAACTACTTCATCACCAGCCCGTTTTCCGGTATTCTTTACCCTGCAATACAGAAAAGCAGTATCATTCAATCCTATAGTTTTTTTATCTAAACGAATGGAAGAATAATCAAAACTGGTATAGCTCAACCCAAATCCAAAAGGAAAGAGGGGAGCGCCACTTAAATTGTTGTAATCATCTCCGCGACCGGTGGGTTTATGGTTATACACCAATGGTAGCTGAGACTCGTGTACTGGAAAAGTTATCGGCAATCTCCCGGCAGGGTTATAATCGCCAAACAACACATTAGCAACTGCAGGTCCTCCTTCTTCGCCGGGATACCAAACAGAAAGTACCCCATTCACTTTATTCAACCATTGATTCATCGTAATGGCGCTTCCACCAATTAATAAAACAATTACCGGTTTTCCGGTAGCGGCGATTTTCAAAATCAATTCTTCCTGGTGACCAGGCAAACTCAACATGGCCCTGTCCTGGAACTCGCCTTCTGTTATTCCCGCGCAAACAATCGCAACTTCTGATTTTTGAACTACAGCAACCGCTTCGTTGATTTTTGCCTGCCAGTTGTCCTTTACACCTACATTCCAAACCAATTTTATATGCGCATTGCCGGTGGTTTCATAAAATTCAATTTTGATATCATAAAGTCGGCCTTTCTCAAAATAAAAACCCGCGGACTGCAATTGATAAGTTTGTTTTTGCCAATTATCGATTACCAATTTATTGTTGATATAAAGACGATATCCATCATTCCCTTCCAATCCAATTTTATAGTAACCTGTTAATGGGGATTGCAATTTCCCCGTCCACCGTACAGAATACTGGGTGGTGGCAAGTTCATTATCGGGGCCGTAGAGAGTCCAATGAAAATTTACTTGTTGATCTGTACGATTAAAATTTGCCTTTCCATCTAAGCTTGTATTCAAATAATAATCCGCTTTTAACCCCTTATCTTTTAGTGATGCATCTGTAAACAAATAATCGTTCCCAATGATTGCCCATTCATTGGTTGTTCTTCCACATCCAGCAGCATAGTTAATTTTTGTATTCTTCCCAACCTTGCTTCGAATTCCGTCAATGATACGGATGACTCCATTACCCGGGCCACTATATCCACCCAATCTTGCTTCAACCGCATCGGTTCCAATTACCGCGATTGATTTTAGCCCTTTTGAGATAGGAAGAAGATTTGCATTATTCTTCAACAATACAATTGATTTTTCCGAGGCTTCTCTTGCAATTTCCTTATGAAGCTTAACAACTGTTGTGTCAGGAAGAAGAGCCAACTGTACATAGGGATTTTCGAAAAGGCCCAATTCAAATTTTGCTTTTAATACACGTCTCACCGCGTCATCGATTCTATCAGCTGTTATTCCCTTGTCCAAAAAAGGAGGGATAAATAATTTGTAATGATCATACGATGTCTGGAATATTACATCCAGTCCGTTTTGAATTGCTTTTTTACTGGCGTCGGGATAATCACTGGCCGTGAAGTGCAATACATTGGCGCCACCCACCGCGCTCGCATCTGATATTACAAACCCGCTGAATCCCCATTCATCCTTTAATAATTTATTCAATAACCAATCGTTTGCAGTAGCGGGACTTCCATCCAGGGAATTATAAGAAGTCATAACTGAGCGCGAACCTCCTTTTTCAAAGCAGGCTTTAAATGAGGGAAGATAGATCTCCCTTAATAATCGTTCATTGAAATGAACCGGGTAGCTGTCACGCCCACCATCACCAACATTTGCGATAAAATGTTTAGGGGTTGAGATGATGCCGGCATTTTCCAATTCGCGAACATATGCTACCGCCATTAAAGAACTCAGATAAGGATCCTCCCCATATGTTTCTTCCGTTCTACCCCAACGAACATCATTGGCTATATTAATGACAGGAGATAGTATCTGTCGGATACCTCTTTGCCGGCTTTCATATGCAATAGCTTTCGATACACGATGCATTAATGATGTATCCCAGGTTGCTGCTATACCAATTGATTGAGGAAAAATGGTTGCTCCCTGCCGAACC
This sequence comes from Chitinophagaceae bacterium, assembly GCA_965279015.1. Lineage (GTDB taxonomy): Bacteria > Bacteroidota > Bacteroidia > Chitinophagales > Chitinophagaceae > Endoryza. The sequence goes on along the minus strand of OZ257130.1, from coordinate 3,451,720 downwards.
AGGCCATGAAGCGCTTCATCAAATGCAATAATCGGAATGCCCAATCTGGTTTGCTCCACAAAATGTTTTTGAATGGCATTAATCTTTGTCGCCAGCGTAACTGCATTTTCTGCCACATTATAATTCATCATTTGCTGGGCGCTGCTTTCCGCTTTGGTAACAGCGCTTACCTGGAAACCAAACAATCCATCTTTATATTGATCCGGACGGGCATTGGAAAGATCACCTGGAATCATAAAAAGTTGCCAGAATTTTTCTTCGGGAGTCATCCGGGAAAGAAGATCATTTACTCTTTCCGCAACAGGAAGATTTTGGTTTTTATAAGGTAGTGTTGTTTGCGAAGAACAAATGATGCTAAGTAGCAGTAAAATCAGTACACCCTGAACTCTTCTCATTTAGGAACTTTTGATAAATATACAGCAAACAGAATTTCAAAAAAGATAAGAGGTGATAAGAGAATTGCATTTTGCTTGCCTTCGCGTAGCCGCTTCGGCGAAGCAAGGCCGGTAAGGCGGGAAGACGTTTTTAAGAGCTTTCACAATTACTGTCTTCCCGCCTTACCGGCTAATCTGAAAACGCGCATAAAAAACAGGGTGCCGCTTTTCAGCAACACCCTGCAAACCCTAAAAATGAAAAACTATTTTCCTTCAGACTTTTTATCTAAATGTTTACCGATTCCAAATCCACCTGCGGCGCCAACTACGCCACCAATCACTCCACCTAATACACGGTTCTTTTTATAGACCGCAGCACCTATCACTGCACCGGAAGCTCCACCAATCACAGCACCCTTAGCTGCTTTACTCCAGCCTTTCTTTTTTTCAGCGGTTTTGGCCGGATAAGATGTAGAAGTGCTCATTGATCCGGTTGTTTCTTTAGTTTTACGAACAACAGCCTGATTACTCTTTGCGGAAGTATTTTTCTCGACTGCTGCCTGATAGATCGCATACTGAGCTGCAAACTCCTGTTGTTTTTTCCATGCATCAAACTGTGCCAGTCCGGTAGTATCAATCGTATTCACTGCCAGTTGATCCGTTCCCTGCTTACTGCCACAAGCCGTTAATAAGACAATAGCAATTGCTGCAATACCTAAAATGGGTAGACTTTTTTTCATAATTGTTGAATTTAAGAATGAATAATTATTTAGTACACCCACTTATTTCATATACGGTGCCAGAGAATTATTGATTGTTAAAAGCAACGCCTTGATTTTTTTAATGCAATGAAAACAAAGAGAATGAGCGCAATTTCTTTTAACATTAAAAATTAAAGAGCAATCTCTTTTTCTAAAATCGATTATTCAACGCTGTATGCTTTATTGTAAATATTTCAGAATATTATTACAGTGATTAAACCTTTACGAAACGCTGTATTGACTCCTGACTCCGAACTTCTGACTCCTGACTTGTTCTGGCATGATATTTAAACAACTCCCTTTATTTAACCCTAAATGCTGAGACATGAAAATTTTCGGAATCATACTTATTGTTGGTGGTATCCTAATGCTTGTATTTCGCAATATCAGTTTCACCAAGGAAGAAAAGGTGGTGGACCTGGGACCAGTGGAAATCAATAAACAAGAAAAGAAAACAATTGATTGGCCTAATTACGCGGGGGGTATTGCTGTTGCAGCGGGAGTGATTGTGCTAGTAATAGCATCTAAGAAGAAAATAGCCTGATTTTTCTACTATTTTAATGTAAACTGCGTACATAAATTACGCAGAATGGGGTGTTATTGCCTCAATCTATTTCAATATCTTCGGTTTTATAAATCAACGAAAAACATGCAACCCAGAAACTTGCCATTACTGGTTATTTTAATATCTATCGTAACCTTCTCCTGTAATAATCAAACACAAAAATCAGAAGTAACGGCCACCGGTCTTGACAATCTGATTCCAAAGCCTGTCTCGGCAAAGCCAGCTGAAGGAAATTTTGAAATAACCAATTCCACCTTGCTATTTGCTGAGGATGGATCGGCTGAATCACTTCGGATCGGGCGATACCTGGCTGATAAACTGAAACCCGCTACTGGCTTTGAATTGAAGATGGCAGCTGGGATCGATTCCAGTAAAAAAGGAAATATTATTCTGGCACTGATATCTGGTGATAGTTCATCAGACGCAGAGGGATACGAACTTTCTATATCAAAAGAGCGGTTGAAAATATCGGCTCATAATCCCGCAGGTTTATTCTATGGGGTGCAAACAGTACTGCAATTATTGTCCTCATCAATAGAAAGTTCATCCAAACAAAAAGGACCATGGTTGATAGCCGCCGGCACCATCATTGATCAACCCGAATATGCATGGCGCGGTTCAATGCTCGATGTAGCGAGGCATTTCTTCGATGTAGATGATGTAAAACGTTATATTGATTTGCTTGCATTTTATAAAATGAATTTACTGCATCTGCACCTGAGTGATGACCAAGGTTGGCGCATTGAAATTAAATCCTGGCCCAATCTTACCAGGCATGGTGGAAGTACAGAAGTGGGAGGAGGAAAAGGTGGATTCTACACGCAGGAGCAGTATAAAGACATTGTGCAGTATGCGCAAGAAAGATTCATCACTATCATCCCAGAAATAGATATGCCGGGGCATACCAATGCAGCTCTTGCATCCTATGCGGAACTTAATTGCAACGATTCAGTTACCAGGTTGTATACAGGAACCGATGTAGGTTTCAGTACACTTTGTACAAAGAAAGAGATCACCTATAAATTTGTAGATGATGTATTGCGCGAATTGAGCGAATTAACACCCGGACCTTATTTACATATAGGGGGAGATGAAAGTCATGCTACCAAAAAAGAAGATTATATCCCCTTTATGACCCGCGTACAGCAACTGGTAAAGGCACATGGTAAACTGGCCATTGGCTGGGATGAAATAGCATTGTCAACATTGCAACCAAATACAGTGGCGCAATTCTGGGCTGATAGTGCAAATTCCACCAATGCGGTTAAACAAGGAGCTAAGATTATGATGTCGCCGGCCAAAAGGGCCTATCTTGATATGCAATATGATTCCACTTCAAAATTAGGATTGCATTGGGCAGCTTATATTGAAGTGGATGATGCATATAATTGGGATCCGGCCAACTATGTGAGTAGCATTAGCCGTGAGAATATTTTAGGTATAGAAGCTCCCCTCTGGTCGGAGACTGTTACCAATATGGATGATATTGAATGGTTGGTTTTTCCGCGATTACCCGGATATGCGGAGATTGGCTGGTCGCCTCCAGGATCACGCAATTGGGATGAATATAAGATTCGTCTGGGAAAACATGGTGGTAGGATGAAAGCAATGGGAATAAATTATTATAAGTCGAAGAAAGTGGATTGGGTGGAGTAATCGTCATTGCGAGGCCCGCTGCAGTATCTTGCATTAAAGTTAGACTGCGCGGGCCGTGGCAATCCCCCCATCAGATAACGAAAGGATCATTAAATACCGCAGCTACCATTTTTCAACCTCATCACCCAAATCCTTCCATTCGGGATTCATTTTCGAAATCAGTTTTTCCTTATACGCTCTACTTCGATTCTTTAAAATTTTTTCAAATGCAATTGCTTCAGTAATCGTTGAATAAAATTCGCAATACAATAGTTTATTGCAATTATATCGAGCTGAAAAACTTTTAGGATACTTCTTTGTTTTATGTTCCCAGATTCTTTTATTTAAATCGGAACTTACACCGACGTATAATACAGTGTGATTTTTGTTTGAGATAATATAGACACATCCGCCTTTTTCCATGAATGGAAAATAAGAATACCCGTTGTTTAATCAAGGAGATAATAACTGTAAATGCAAGTTTTTTTCGGTAGGAAATATATGGGCTTTTCGTTATTGGATAGGGAGATTGCGACGCGCCACGTAAGATTCTTTTAATGCAAATCACGACGGTGGCGCTCGCAATGACGTTAATGACGAGCGTCCAGTACCTTCTTCACCACCTCTTTCACTGCATTGTTTTCAATCCATCTTAACACGATTACTAAATCATTTTCCGGATCTACATACACGATATTCGTTCCGTTGCCTACATGAACGAATGCAGTTGTTGGTGCCGAGGGAATATATTTCTTATCAGTATTCAGGAAATAATTCATATATCCATAACCTGGATTTGCAGGGGTAGGAGTGGTAGCTTGTTGAATCCACTTTTCAGGTAGCAATTGCTTTCCATTCCAGTTTCCATAATGAAGCGTGAGTAAACCAAAGCGTGCCATATCATAAGCATTGATGAACATTCCACCGCCCCAATGACCGCCTCCACTTACACTTTGAATTAATTTCTTATCAACCATAATCCAGGAAGTATGGTATCCAAACCAGCGCCAGGTTTCTGATGCGCCAATCGGTTTCATGATATATTCCTTTAATACATCCGGCAATGGTTTCTTCCATACCCAGGTAGCGGCTAATGCCATCGCATTCACCCGAACATCGTTGTATTCAAATACAGTACCCGGTTCATTTCTGATACGATTATGCCATTTGGTAGAATCTCTATCAGGCCGATCCGCCCAATCAGGCTTGGTCCACAGCTTTCCTTCCCAGTCGCTGGTTTGACGAAGCATGCTCTCCCAGTCAATTTTTTTATTATGTGTGGATGCAAATGGACGGATCGTTTCTTTAACTGCTGGTTGCTCGATCCCATATATATGCCAATCTACCGCGTCGAGATAATCCGCCACCTTATCATTCACATTTTTAATCAGCCCTTTTTGCACAGCGAGACCAACGGTTGTCGATAAAAAACTTTTGGTAACACTATGCGTCATATCAACTCTGGAAGGTTCGCCCCATTCAGCAATGATATATCCTTTATGAATGATAATACCGGTTTGATCACCCCGGTCCGCAAAAGGACCTACCGCTTCACCAAATGGTTCTTTAGCAAAGCTTCGGTTATGACTTTCTTCCATACTCCTGGGGTTCCTGCTTTCACTTTCAATAGAGTACCGGATGGCCGCATTTAGTTTCGCCGTATCAAATCCAGATTCGTGTGGGTTTCGCTGTTCCCATTTGCTTGCAGAAGGAAAATAAGTGGACGTTTTTGTAGTCTGGCTGAAACCGGTAAGACTGGAATAAAATATACAGATTAGTAGCAATGCCTTTTTCATCAACTAAAGATAATGCAGATCGGCGAAGTACATGAGTTTCCCACTAAGCTACGAAGCTCACAAAGTAAAACTATTTGTGTTCTTAGTGTCTTTGTGGGAACCGTCTATTTTGTCTTAACATTTCGTAACCATTTATACTGCAACGATCATCTGGCAGTTACTGTCAATTGCAAAAAATAGAATTGATGCAGTCATTTCCTCATTTCATACATGAAGCAATTCAGGATCTGAAAGAAGCATCTCAACTTCAATATTAAATTCAAAATTATGGTTAGCAGATTTCTTAGTGTAGTGGTTCTCGTATCCATTTTTATATCCTGCAGGAAAGACAAGCCAGATGTACCGGAAACGCCAACTGACCGTGTGGATATTCGATTAAAAGATATAAACTGGCAGCATCTTCCATCACCTTACTATCATTTTGATTATAGCGATTCTGGTTTTATTACTAAAGCCAGTTATTCTTCTGGGGCCTTATCCTATGATGTTTTTTATACAGGCAACCGGATTAGCGAAGCAAAGAACCTGGTGGGTGCTCATAAAGATAAAATTCAGTACACCTACGACCTAACCCTGGTGTCCGTAATTAAATACATTAACGAGAACGGAATTATTTATAAAAGATGTTTCCTTACTTACAATGGTTCACGACAAATTATCAAAATGGAATGGGAACAAAAGATCGAAAATGTGGGATTTGCCATGCATCGCACAGTAGCATTTAGCTATCACCCAGATGGAAACCTGGCTGAATTAAGTGATCAGCGTCATGCCATCCCGGGGATACAAACCGCCAACCTGATGGTGGATCGCTTTGAAAACTATGACCAGAAAAAAAATGTAGATGGCTTTTCGCTACTTCACCGTCCCGACGAGCACTTGTTATTGCTTCCCAATGTGGTATTACAAAAGAACAATCCAGGAAAGAATATCCGAAGTGGTGATGGGATTCATTATGAAATCAGTTATTCCTATCAATTTAATAGCTCGCAAACACCTGTTTCTAAAAAAGGAGATATGTTGTTTACAAACGGTCCGGACGCAGGAAAACATTTTGAGAGTAATGTAGGTTTTACTTATTACGAATAAACCATTCGTGCCGTTTACTAATCAAAACAGCCAATGGCTAAATAGGTTAGCGGTAGGTGAGTAATGGTTTATAGTTTTGCATAAGTCAATTCAACCTTCATCCTATAAATAGTTTGTTATGGAAATCACATCTGCGCTATCATTGATCCTGTTGGCTTCCCTAGTGCCGCTGGTATCGGGTTTTATGGCCACCTGTTACCAAAGAAGTTTCTGGCTTTGGTTTGCGATCGGACTTTTGTTGCCATTTATTTCTAACCTGTTATTGTTACTACTTCCGGAAAAGGAAATGAGGACCAGTACAACAGTACCAGTTGAAAACGACGAATTATTCGATCACCTTTTTAATGGGGCTGTCAATCATCAAAAATTAATATTGAGTACGAATAATTAATGATCTATAATATAACTAATTGGATTATTGCCGGTAAGAAGGGAAGTCAATAAGTAATGTTTTTTTTCAATACGAATTTATCGGCCTCCCTTCTTTCGGCTTGTCGTTATAAAAGCTCTCCTTCTATTTAGTTGCTTTCAATGCAATTCCCAGGTGAATATCTTTTCGAATCAGGTCATCTGGTTTGCCGGGATAAACTATATTCCATTGGGTACGATCGATATTGAACTTAGCGATTGCATCCACACTATTAGCCCCCACGGTAACCTGCGCGGGGAACTCTATATTTTTGGTAACTCCTTTTATGGTGAGGTTGCCGCTGATGAGGTGGGAAGGATTCGCGACTTTATATTTACTGATTGATTCCTGCCGAACATCATTACTGTCAGTTACTGTACCAGTATATGGTTTTATTGAAGTGATCTCGAAACTGGCTTCCGGATTTTTAGCGACATCAAAAAAGTCACCGGATTTTAAGTGACCCTCCAATTTGGCATTCCCCTTGGGGTCGGAGCCGGCAGGTCCGGAAACCACAATACTAGTCATATCAAAAACGAAATTTCCGCCTGTAACACTGTCTCCGATGGTTCTTAATACACCACTCCTAACATGGATGGTACCGGTATGATAACCGCTAACCTTTGTGCCGATCCATTCAATTCTACTGGCATTTGTATCCACTTTGAGTTCGGAACCAGTTGCAGCAGCCACTTCCTTGGCTTCGGTGGTAGTTGCTTTTTCCGCATCAGGTGCGCTGGTGCAGGCTACTGCCATGATAAATAGCAGGGTGAAGTAGCAGGTTGGAATAGTTTTTTTCATGATTGTCTGATTTTTTTGAGCAATAATATCCTCCTATCAAACTGTGTACCGTTAACTGCGTGGCAGTCGATAATTATTTCATTCACAGTTACTGAGGCAATAAAAAAAGACCGACCATCGGTCGGCCCTTTTAATTCATCCAAGAATGATTTAGTTCTTGGCGGTTGCTTTCTTTTTCTTCTCAATCAATTCCTTATACCTTGTTTGTTGTTCCGGTGTAAGGAATTCAAATAATTTCGCTTCTTTTTCTTTCTTCAGTGCCATTTTCTTTTCTTTTTGCACGTCAGTTGTCAAACTTGCATCGCTCAACACAGCATCTATCTTAGCTCCATATTCCTTGTTAAGTGCATCATACTTTACAATTTGGTCCTGTGTAAGCTTCAATTCCTCTTTTACTTTCTTATCCCATTCTGCTTTATCCTGTTTAACCTTGTCTTGCTGTGGACTTGCCTGACCTTGAGCAAGAACGGCGCCACCAACGAAAGTAGTCACCAATAATGACAACAATAGTTTTTTCATACTTGATAAGTTTTTAAAGTGAAAAAAAATGTGTTTTCCAGAATCAAAAATATACTAAAAAAATGGTGCCATGCTTATCCACATTTTTTTGAGAGCCTCAATAGTGCACTAAAACAGTGGAATAAATTACACAAACGGGGTAAATGAATTATAGAATCTAATAAATCAGGATAGAGGTCGCAGACAATTAACATTCTGTTGGGGAAGGAGAGTTGGGAATGCAAGACGGAGGATACTGGATATATTCATAAAACTACCCGCTAGTATCCGTTATCGTGATTTAGCTCCAAATACCGGGAATTAATTGTCAGCATAAGGTCAGCTCGCGTTACTTGTTCTTTGAGGTGACGGGTGCAAATAATCACACAAGACCCAAAATCGCTATTAGCATGAGACGTTCCTACGGAACGTTAGAACATTTTTATTATGTGCTACCCATGAGATGTCTCTACGGGACATGAATACAAAAACAAAATTTTTCAACATCATTATATTTTTTGGAAGATAAAAAAATGAAGCGTTTCATTTCAGTAACTATTATTAATATGAGAGATATGAATTCAAACAAGAAGTAAGTTCAGGTCTTAAATACATGTCCCGTAGGGACATCTCATGGGTAGAAAAATGATAAAAAAGACATTACGTTCCGTAGGAACGTCTCATGCTATGATCCAGGAGTTGTTTGCATTCCAAAAACACACAAATCAAAATGACACAAACCATTCACAGAATTTAACCCAGAACGGGAATTTATAAAAGTTGAGCACCGAAAAATGATAGGCCAGTAATACCAGCAACACAAAAGGAAAAACATTTAGTCGCTTATGTGATCGCCAGTCCCAGATACATAAACCTATCACCAGCAGATCTGCTATAGCAAATCCATATAATATAACAAGGGGTTCGCCATCTATGGTAGGAAGCCAGCTCAACCAAGAGGGAAAATGAATAGAAATGATGCGGTCTGTAATGGCTGTGATAAAAGCGAGAGGGGTACTTAACATGTAGCGGGCATGAATGGTTCCTTTTCCTCTATGGTAAATAGCCAGGCCATACAATATCGCAAATGCTATGAGGGCATTAATTACAAGCGCTATAAATAAACTATTAACATTGGTCATTGGGGATTTACCATTCAAGCGGTACTTAAGAAGATCAACGGTGGTAAATAAAAGAAAGGGTACCAACAAATAAGAGAATTTACCCAGCGCTCTATGTATCTTAACTTTTTTCGACCGTATTAAATAAGGTTGTACAATCAGCATCAGGCACCACAATATCAATGCGGCCCCATGGAGGTGCATCCGGTAATTTTCCTGGTCCAGTATTTTAGTGAAATAGGTAATCCAAAAGCCCCATACCATAAACAGGAAAAAAAATACAAAGTAGATCCAGGATCTTTGAAAGAGTGATTTTTCGAGTTTCATACAATTATACGTTATCTGAGAATGAATTGTGTTAACCTTCTTAGTGAATCCTTTGTGTTATTCAACTTTGGTTCTTTGTGTTAAGAAACACTTCCACTATCAAGCTACCTGAATTTTGTAGTATCTTAAACACAACTTGTCCCGTTTGTACGGGAAAGAAAAATACAAAGGATTTCACAAAGAAGACAAAGTGTTACATTGTAATTTTGGGTTTATCGACGGAAACTCTCACTACTTTATATAACATGATGAAATTGACGACAGCCATTAACAACATTGGAATCCTTCGATACGTCATATCGGTCGAGATCAGCCGGTTAATTAATTCCAAAGAAAATTTACTGTCCAGCTCTTTTTGAATAGGGATCTGAATCGTTATAGTTGATATTAGCGCAATCAAATTAAAAAACAGCGCCAGCCATACCAACCATTTGGATATAACCATAGGCCGGAACCAAAACAATAAAACCTGCGGGATAAAGGTTAAGAAAAAGAAGATTACAAATAGCGGAATAATAAGTTTGCTATCCACTTGATGAAAAGCTGGAAACTCATTCGGGCCCACTTCACGCCAGGTGCGGTATCCTACCAGGGAATTGACGATACCACCTCCCAATACATAAAAAGCTAGTAGTATATAGATAGAAAATACAATCGATGAGATTCGGTTAGAGTTGGTCATTGGGGAATTTAAGATAGTGAATGTAACACTTCTTATTTAATGGAGTTGGAGATTTACCAACATCGGGGAAGCTTTACTGTAGGATTGTAGAATGTCGGTACATGACTGAATGAAAATTTCAAACCATCACGAATAGCCATATATAAAAGGGCCACCGAATCCAATATTAGATGACCCTGATTTTCCAACTATCCGCCCTTATTAAACCCAATACCCTTTTCGATTGTTTACTACTTTATTTGTTTTAACTGATTTTTTAAAACCATTTCCCCTCCCTCAAAATGCGGGATCAAAATCAATTAATACAACAAACCGTCGAGGTATTTAACTTACACTAACAATCGTTATCTTTGTGCACCCATCGAAGCTTTAGCGTAGGTGGGCTAAAAATTTTATTCATAATGAAAGAAGTCGTTATCGTATCAGCCGTTCGTACACCCATCGGAAGTTTTGGAGGAACCTTGAAAGATTTGTCTGCTACGAAATTGGGAGCTGTTGCAATTAAAGCTGCTATTGCCAAAGCCGGTATTAAACCCGAACAAGTGCAGGATGTACTGATGGGTTCTGTGATACAGGCGAATCTAGGTCAGGCGCCCGCAAGACAAGCCGCAAAGTTTGCAGGATTACCCAATGAAGTGAATTGCACTACCGTTAATAAAGTTTGCGCCAGTGGAATGAAAGCCATTTCACAGGCGGCTCAAAGTATTGCATTAGGCGATGCAGATATTGTAATAGCCGGCGGAATGGAAAGTATGAGTAATGTTCCTTTTTATGCGGAAACTATGCGCTGGGGAAATAAATATGGTAACGTTCAATTGATCGATGGATTGGCAAAAGATGGATTGACGGATGTGTATGATGGCAAGGCGATGGGCAATGCGGCTGAACTTTGTGCGAAAGAGTGTGGAATCAGTCGTGCAGATCAGGACGCGTTTGCGATTGAAAGTTATAAACGCAGTCAGGCTGCCTGGGAAAAGGGATTGTTTACCAATGAAATTGTACCAGTAGAAATTCCACAACGAAAAGGTGATCCGATCATTTTTTCCAAAGATGAAGAACCTTTTAATGTAAAGTTTGATAAGATACCTTCTTTGAGTCCGGCTTTCCAAAAAGATGGTACTGTAACAGCGGCCAATGCTTCTACTATGAATGATGGTGCCGCTGCGTTGGTATTGATGAGCGCTGATAAGGCGAATGAATTAGGAATAAAACCAATCGCTAAGATTCGATCTTACGCCGATGCTGAACAAGCACCGGAATGGTTCACTACAACACCTTCATTAGCTGTTCCCAAAGCAGTTGCTAAAGCGGGATTGAAAATGGAAGACATTCAATACTGGGAACTCAACGAAGCATTCGCAGTAGTGGGAATTGAAAACAGCAAACGCATGAATTTAGATCCTTCAAAAGTAAATGTACATGGCGGTGCTGTATCACTCGGGCATCCTTTAGGAGCAAGTGGCGCACGTATAATTGTTACGTTGATTAATGTATTGAAAGCGAATAATGCGAAGTATGGAGCAGCTGGAATTTGTAATGGAGGAGGGGGTGCGAGTGCGATGGTGATTGAGAATATTTAATTTAAATGTTCAAAATTGTCAATGCGCAAATGTGCAGATGTGCAAATACTCTAGAAGCAATCTCTCCAACTAAATCCATTTTGCAATTATTCTAAGTAATCGAATTAAGGAATTTGCACATCTGCACATTTTCTAATTTGCACATTTTTTAGTGTGAGGTGTTTATTAAAAACTGACGTTCACATTAGTAAATCCGCTAGTAATTCTACTCCAACCTCCGGCATGTTTTTTGAAACCTCTGAAGGTCATTCAATTGCCAATATTTCAGAAAACCTTCCCGCTATGAAGATCACCACAATTACCTGCATGCTGCTAACAATCAGCTATTTCTCCTTTGCAATCCCACCCGGCACTACTAGTAAACATATAAAGATTGATCAGTTTGGTTACTTACCGAATAGTAGAAAGATTGCCGTGATTGCTGATCCACAAGTGGGATACAACTCGGCGGAATCCTTTAGTCCGGGTACAGGTGCCAACCAATACCAGGTTAGAAGATGGACGGATGATGTAGTTGTATTCAGCGGTACACTTACTGCATGGAGTAGTGGTTCTACGCATGTTCAAAGTGGTGATCGCGGATGGTGGTTCGATTTTAGTTCTGTTACTACAACCGGATCTTATTATATATACGATGTCGCGAGAGCGGTAGGTTCTTATCGCTTCGAAATCGATGCCAATGTTTATGGCAATTTATTGAAGCATGCATCGCGCATGTATTTCTATCAGCGGGTGAATCATGCAAAGCAGGCACCTTATACTGATGCCAGATGGGCCGATGCATCCAGTTTTGAAGGAGCTAACCAGGACAGAGCAGCGAGATCGAGATGGGATAAAACAAATCCGGCTACGGCAAGAGATGTACATGGCGGCTGGTACGATGCGGGCGACTATAATAAATATGTAACCTTCGCCATGGGTCCGATGTGCAACTTGCTGGAGAGTTATCGTATGCATCCTTCTTATTTTGCCGATGATTATAATATTCCGGAATCGGGCAATGGCATTCCGGATATTCTCGATGAAGTGAAATGGGAAATGGATTTTTTCAAACGTATGCAGGATGCCACTGGTACAAATGGTTTATTTATAAAAGTAGGAGTAGATAATTACAATGCGGGTTCACCTCCCAGCACTGATAACAATCCCCGTTATTATGTTCCTGAATGTACCTCCAGTACGCTTACTGGTTGCGCAGTATTCGCATTGGGAAGTACGGTGTATAAATCATTGGGTAATCCGGCAATGACTACTTATGGAAATGATCTATTAACAAGAGCCATTAATGCCTGGAACCGTGCTAAAGTAACCACCTCCAATTTCAATACATTTCAAACTGCTTGCGATGATCAGAATATTGTTGCAGGAGATGCCGACCAGGGTATAGACGATCAACGGGATGCTGTAGTTACAGCAGCCGCTTATTTATATGAAGCCACCGGACTGAATGAATACAAGAATTGTTTCGATACTATGTATCTGCGTGCACGTCCATATTCGGGTTGGTGGTGGGGGCCTTATTTTTCCGCGGTACAAAGAGCGTTGCTTCGATATACTACATTACCCGGTGCCACGGTTTCGGTAAGTAATAATATACGCACTGTAAAAGCCGGACAAAACGGAGTATTGAGTATTAATGATTATAATAGCAATGTAGACCTATATCGTTCTTCTATGCCAGATGCGCAGTATCATTGGAACAGTCATGAAGTAAAAGCCAATGCAGGAATAAACAATCTCGATTTTGTAACTTTTAATGTAAACCCGGCACAAGCTAATTCATATAAGGAAGTCGCGGAAAGTTATCTCCATTGGTTTCATGGTATCAATCCTATGGGAAAAGTGATGCTTACGAATATGTATGCTTATGGCGGAGATAGTTGTGTAAATGAATTTTATCATAGCTGGTTTGGTAACGGTACTATCTGGGATAATGTATTTACTTCTCCAAACGGGCCGGCACCCGGATACCTGATTGGAGGGCCCAATAAAGATTTTTCCATCCCTGGTATTTCTCCTCCCGGCGGACAACCCCCACAAAAAAGTTATCGCGAATGGAACACTGGCTGGAATGGAACAGCCAATGAAAATTCATGGGAAATTACAGAAGCGGGAATTTATACCCAGGCCGCGTATATAAGTTTACTGGTAAGAGTGATGGCAAATAACGGAGCAACGGTATTACCCTTGCATGTTTTATCACTAAACGCATCAAGAAACAACAGGCAGGCAGTAATTAACTGGCAAACCGATGGAGGAGAGAGTTGGCTATTTGAAGTGCAGCGATCGAAAGACGCAATCAATTTTGCAACAGTGTCTTCTATAAAAGCAGAAACAAGAAAGAAGAACTATACTTATTCTGATTTAACAACTGAAGCTTTACATGGGTTGGTTTATTATCGAATCCGCGAAACAGATTTGCAGGATAGAATCTATTATTCTACGATTGTAAAGTTAAATGGAGAAGGAGATAAAAACTCCTTTACGGTATATCCCAATCCGGCAAAGAATATTATAACGATAAATGGATACAACTCCAATTCCGATATAGTACTGCTGAATATATACGATGCTTCCGGAAGAATAGTGAAGCGATTGCAATGGCAGCAGTTGCAAGGAGCTTATTCAAAAACGATTCCGGTGGATGAGTTGGTGAAAGGAGTGTATTGGTTGGAGATGAAGAGTGGGGGAGAGAGTAAAAGATTGCAGTTGGTAAAACAATAGCTGAGAGAAATTAAGAATGAAGAATAAAAAATGAAGAATGAAAAGTGGCGGGCACTACTTTTTCATTCTTCATTTTTCATTTTTAATTCCTCATTTCTCTCTTTCCACCTACCGTTCGATAAATAACCCCTACCGGTTAAATGATCAACCAATACTCCCTACATAAATGCATTCGTATATTTGTCGCATGAGTTCAATAAAGATAAAGTACGCGGACACCCCCTATGCGGAACTAATAGCAGACATGAGCCGTAAGACATTTTACGACACCTTCGCTGCCGTAAATACCAAAGAGGACATGGATAAATTTATGAACGAACAGTTCAACAGGGAGTCCTTAATAAACGAAGTTGGGGCACCTGGAAATATATTCCTGCTCGGTTATGATGGGGACCAGCCACTCGGCTATGCTCACATCCGGGAAGGAGAGAAGCGTACCGAATTCAATAGTCACTCTTCTATAGAAATCGCTCGTATATATGCTACTCAAGCAGCTATTGGAAAAGGTGTTGGAAAAGCATTGATGCAGGAATGTATCCGGATCGCGAAAGAAATGAACCGGGATATTATTTGGCTGGGTGTTTGGGAGAAAAATGACCGCGCCATTGAATTCTACAAGAAATGGGGTTTCGAAAAATTCGCTGAGCATGATTTTGTATTAGGCAATGATGTGCAGACGGATTGGCTGATGTGGAAGAAGAGCTAGGAACCAGGAGTTGGGAGTGCATAATTCGGTGAAATAAAATATATCCTATTCCAGTAGAGCCTGCCCCACTTCATGTGGAGGCAACGCTCTTGATTTAAGTTAACCTATTCTCTATTTTCCATTATCTATTTTCTTTCCCAACTTTCCTTTTCCTATCTTTCACTTTTAATTAAAAGCCCACCAGCAATTCATGAGAAAAATCGCGACCCTGCTGATCTGCGTCGTTTTCACGAATACGGTTATTTCGCAAGACAAACCCGCCTATGTTCTCTATAACAAGGATGGTAAAAAAGTGAAATACAGCAAAATGCTGAGTACCGTATCTGGCGCCGATATCATATTATTTGGAGAGTCCCACAACAACCCGATCGTTCATTGGCTGCAATTAGAGCTCACAAAAGATCTTAAAGAAAAACGAAACCTGGTCCTGGGTGCTGAAATGTTTGAAGCCGATAACCAGGAGCAACTAAATGACTATTTGCAAGGAAAGATCAGTGCAAAAGGGTTCGACTCCTCCGCACGTCTATGGAAAAATTACCCTACCGATTATGCTCCGTTGGTAAATTTCGCAAAAGCAAATTCGATTGTTTTCGCTGCTACCAATATTCCGCGCCGCTATGCATCATTGGTGGCGAAAAGAGGCTTTGAACCATTGGACAGTTTACCAGCTAACGAAAAAAATTGGATTGCGCCGTTGCCTATTGCGTATGATCCAGAATTACCGGGTTATAAAATGATCGTGGAAATGATGAAGGGTCATGGGGGCTCGAACTTTCCAAAAGCACAGGCTATAAAAGATGCTACCATGGCGCATTTCATTTTAAAATACTATCAACCGGGCAGCCTGTTTATTCATTACAACGGTTCTTTTCATTCGGAAAATTATGATGGCATTGTATGGTACCTGAAAAATAAACAACCCGAATTAAAATATGCTACCATTACAATAGTATCGCAAAAAGATATCACTAAGCTATTGGCCGAAAATAAAAACAAGGCGGATTATATAATTTGCGTGGATGAAGATATGACTACGACTTATGTTGAGGGGCAGTAGACGAGGAGAAGTAAAGAGAGCTAATGAGGTACTTTAATAGAAATTAATACCATTCTTAACTTCTTTACTTCTCTACTTCTTTACTTCTCTACTTCTTTACTTCTCTACTTCTTTACTTCTCTACTTCTTTACTTCTCTACTTCTTTACTTCTCTACTTCTTTACTTCTTTACTTCTCTACTTCTCTTTCTATTTTCCGCTGCAATCACCACCAAACAAATAATCAATAGTACGCTGTATTCCATTCCTCCGCTTTGGTGCCCCACTACGAACCATCCGTTTTTTGCATGAACCAGGATAATACCGGTAATTAATTCGATTATTAATAGGAGCGCGATCCAACGGGTATAAAGTCCAATTATTAATAATATTCCCCCGGCTAATTCAAAAATGGTAATTCCCCATGCCAGCGACAACCCAAGCGGAAACCCGTTGCTGGTTAAAAAGGTTCCGAAACCACTTAATGAATTTACGATCAATCGGATCATACCGTGAGCCATCATAATCAGGGCTACTGCAATTCGCAGTAAAACCAACGCTTGACCCGAACTGATAAAGGGAAATGATTTCATAATTCAAGTTTAACAGATGAATCTCTGTAACATTAAAAGGGCGGATATAGATATACCCGCCCTTGTGGACAGCCTCATGTAAAATAATATCAAACTAACAGACTGAGCCGTCACACAAGTATGTTTTTGTTTGGCGTATTAGAACGCATCTGTTTTTGAGAGGCTTAAAACCGGTAAATTGCTGCAAGGGCCATATGGCTTATCAACCAACACATCACTGCACTGTATGAAAAGCAGGGTTAGTAGCTAAAATGCGTTTGTCAGTTAAAGTCGGTTGTTGAGCGATACTTAATACGTTTTGATTACGATCCGGTATTGTAACTATTAAAACTGAACAGGAATACTCATTTTCGTGTTGTCTGATCGAGTACCGACTGTACAAGTTCCTTATAGCTTCGGCCGATCGGAATTTGTTTTCCATTTATTTCGACATCTGTAGAGGTAAACGCTTCAATCTTGTCTTTGGCAACTATAAATGATCTATGAATTCGCAGAAAATTATTATTCGCGATTACTTCCTCGATCTGTCCAAGTTGAAACTTGGTGAGGATGGGTTTGTTCCTGGTATAAATGCGGATATACTCTTTCAAACTTTCTATATATAGAATTTCATCCAAAAAGACTTTTACTTTTTTCTTACTCACATTAAAAAAAAGATAAGGTCGTTCGGGAGGCGCGTGCTGGTAAAAATGCGCCGGGCCGGAATCTGTCGCCTGTTTAATTTTGTTGACAGCGGTCAGAAAACGGCTAAACTCAATCGGTTTCAGCAAATAATCTACCACATTGTATTCATAACCCTGCAAGGCATAATCGTGATAGGCGGAAGTGATAATAATTGCCGGGGGATGTTTGAGCGTGCGAATAAAATCAAATCCTTTTAATTTAGGAAGATGGATATCCAGGAATATCAGGTCGATCTTTTCTTTTTGAAGAACTTCGATCGCATAGATGGCATCTCCGCATACAGCGCGTAATTGCAGGAAGGGTACCTGCTTGATATAATCCTGCAGCACTTCTGCAGCCAACGGTTCGTCTTCTACTATTATGCAATTATACTGTTGCATGATTGAGCAGGTTGATGGTAAGATTTACGGAGAACGAATTGTTACCGTTCTCCAGTTCTAATTGGTGTTCCGGATACATCAGTTCCAACTGGCGACGTGTATTACTCAGTCCAATATTTTCCATAATTACCGATTCTCCATCTTCCTCCTTGGAGTTACATACAGTAAATATAAGCTTGCCATTCATTAGTTGTACGTCGATATCAATAAATGAATCAAACCTGGTTTCACCGGCACCATGTTTAAACGCGTTTTCCACGAATGGCAATAAAATCAGGGGAGCAATGGGTTGACTCTCGTCATCTACATTTTTTTTAAAATTCAACGTTAGCCTATCATTATAACGGATCCTTTCCAGTTCGATATAATCATCCAGCACCCGCAATTCTTCAGCAATGGTAATAGTATCCTTTTTTGATTCATATAACATAAAGCGGAGAATCTTGGAAAGCTTCATCACGGTATCTGCCGTATCGTCGGATTTTTTTCGCGCCAGCGCGTAAATATTATTTAATGTATTGAACAAAAAATGCGGATTGGTTTGAGAACGAAGAAATTTCAATTCCGCCTCCAGCTTTTCCTTCACCAGCGATTTTTCCTTTTCTTTCCAGAGCTGGCGCTGACGGATCTGTTTGGCTACAAAGGCCATTCCAACCACAAACAAAATATCGAGGAGGGATGAAATCACCCGGTTAATATTAAATAATTGTTCATCACTGGTTGTTTCAAGATATATATAGGGTACAAGAAATTTCAGAACCAGTACCCGGTGAGCTACTACTGCAGCAGCTATAGCCATTGCCACTCCTATCAATGGAAAAAAAGAGTATCTGCTCTTAACAGCGAGGTTATAAACCAGGTAGAAAATGAAATATACAAGAGGAACTTTGATGATCAATTGGCTGAGTTCTTCTTTTAGTGCCATCATGAAACGGGCAGCCGGTGCTAGAGAGGCAAAGGAGGCGCTTATCCATGCAAATTCAATATAGGCTTCAAACAGAATATAAGTCAACCAGAATAGGAAATGTAATCGGAGCCGGTGGTTCATACCCCTAAAATCGGGAAAACTAAACGTTATCGCACTAATTATATAAAAACAACAGTTTAGAACCAATCAACTGCCGACTTGAACCCATCAAAGAATCAGAATAGGTTATGCCAGCTATCTGTATACGGGGTACTTTCCCTGATTGAATTTTCGAACGGTATCCGGGAATCCCGTATATTTTCCACGCAATTCTTTAACCATGACAATACAGTTCTTGAAAAATACGGCCTTGATTTTCATGACAGCCATCACGCTTAATTCCAATGCCCAATCAGTTTTAAAATTCGAAAATCCACCCGTTAGGGCCCACATATTTGGAGGAAATTTTATCAACAGCTCAGCAAGCGAAAGGGACTTTGCGCTGTCGCCTGATGGCAACGAAATCTTCTATACACTTCAATCGCCCATACAGGGTACTTTTCAAACCATTATATATAGAACCAAAAACGCGAAAGGAATATGGAGCAAGGCAGAAATAGCGCCTTTTGCAGGTAATTATAGTGATCTTGAACCAGTATTTACACAAGACGGCAAAGGATTATTCTTTTGTTCGAACCGACCCATAAGTGGTACAAACATTAAAGACTTTGATATTTGGTATGTGGAGAAAATCAACGGCAAATGGGGCGAGCCCAAAAACCTGGGCAAGCCAGTAAATACTGACAAAGATGAATTTTATCCATCAGTAAGCGCTATAGGCAACCTTTATTTTACTGCCGACTATAAAAACGGAATCGGAAAAGAAGATATTTATATAGCCCGGGTAAATAATGGCAAATACGAATTGCCAGTTCCGCTTGACAGTGCTGTAAATTCTAAAACCTATGAATTCAACGCCTTTGTTTCACCCGATGAAACATTTATCATCTTTTCTTCATTTGGAAGGAAGGACGATTTGGGTGGAGGAGATCTCTACATGAGTGTTAAAGATGAAAAAGGAGAATGGCAACCAGCAAAACATTTATCGATCCTTAACACTAACAGATTAGATTACTGCCCCTTTGTTAGTAACAATAAAAAAATCCTTTTTTTCACAAGCGAAAGAACTGAGCTGCAAAGTCATTTCGAAAAACAAGTCAGCTATGCTGAATTGAATAAATTATTTAATAGTCAATTAAACGGAAAAGGCAATATATACTGGGTGAGTTTCGAGGAAATATTTTCGTTGTATAAATAGACCAAGCCGTTTCGCCATACAACTCATTTTAATTTTCTTTTGATTGCCCTTATGATATTGGTAGCGTGTACCCGGGAATTCTCAATAAAAAGCCGGTTTGTATTCATCCCCCCGCAAATAACTCCGGCCAGGTAAATTCCAGACACATTTGATTCATGTGTTTTTTCATTGTACTCAGGCTTTCTGACAGCATCCCTAGAAAGCTGTATTCCCAATTTTTTAAGAAATGGAAGATTGGGTTGATAACCAGTCATTGAGAGAACCCAATCATTAGGAATCGAAATAGTATCGCCAGCTGTTTGTATAGTAATTGATTTCGGCTTTATCTCTTTGACCGTTGCATTAAAGAACGCTTTGATCGATCCTTCTTTGATACGATTGTCAATATCCGGTCTCACCCAATATTTTACTCTCTTTCCAACTTCCGATCCGCGGATGATCATGGTAACGTCAGCTCCCTTGCGCCATGTTTCAAGTGCCGCGTCAACAGCGGAATTGCTGGCACCAACCACCGCCACCTTTTGAAATGCATAAAAATGCGGGTCATCGTAATAGTGTTTCACTTTAGGCAAGCCTTCACCCGGCACATTCAATAGATATGGAATATCATAAAAGCCCGTTGCCACTATGATATTATCTGCCGTATAATTTTGCTTATTGGTTTTTACCTGAAAGATTGATTTGCTTTTTTTGTTTTCTTTTTTGCCTTTATTTCTTTGGCCTCTTGTCTCTTGGATCTTGGTTCTTACCGCAACTACTTCTTCAAACAATCGAATATTCAATGCATTTGAAACCGCCACTCTGCGGTAATACTCCAATGCTTCAGCACGCGTAGGCTTTGCATTATTCGAAACAAAAGGGATATTCCCGATTTCCAATCTCTCCGAAGTGGAGAAAAAAGTCATATTGGTTGGATAGTTATACAAAGAGTTTACGAGGGTGCCTTTTTCTAAAATCAGATAAGAAAGTTTTGCTTTTTTTGCTTCCAGTGCGCAAGCAATACCTATAGGTCCGCCGCCAATGATGATAATATTGAAATGTTCGGATAGTTTGGGCATAGTAGAAGAACGAAAATAGGAAAATGGTTTGGGGTTTCTTGTTTTTCGTTTATCGTTTTTCGGCCCTTAGGTCGAAAATACCTGAGTAAACACAACCTTTTTTATGAACAGAAACAAAACCGAATTTACTTGTGTTTGTTACACATGAAGAACTAAAAACGAAAAACTATGTTCTCAAAATCCTCTCCATCACTTCCTCTTTCTGGTATTTGCTGATGGGTACCTGGTAGTCGCCGATATGAAGCATATTGCCCTCGATCGATTTGATATGATTCAGGTTTATAAGATATGATTTATGAGGCTGCAGGAAATCCTGAGCCGGCAGCTTTTCCTGAAGCGCCTTTAATGTTGAATGAGTGATGAGTTTTTTTCCCGTAAGATATATACCTACATAGTTTTCCATGGCTTCTACGAGAAGGATCTCGCTGAAATTAACTTTCTCCAGTTTGCTATCGACCTTTACAAAAAGATACTGGTTAGCTGGCTCCTGGTTGGTATTGAAATAATCGAATGCTTTATTCGCCGCCTTCATAAAGCGATCGAATGATATTGGCTTCAATAAGTAATCGAGCACATCCAATTCATATCCCTTGATAGCATATTGCTCATAAGCAGTGGTGAAAATTACTTTAGGAGGGGAAACTGTATTCATTAAAAAATCAATCCCGCTCACATAGGGCATTTCAATATCCAGGAACAGCAGATCAACAGGCGCTTGCTTCAATAAATTGTTTAATTGAATGGCATCTTCACAAACTCCTTTCAGATCGAGAAAATCTATTTTCCCGATATAACCCTGTAATCCTTTGCGGGCAAGGGGCTCGTCGTCGGTTATAATGCAGGATATCATCATTGTTGAATAGTAAGAGTAAGTGTAGCTGTAAATTTCTCTTTTTCTTTTTTAATAATCAGTTCATGTTTTCCCGGGTATAGCAATTCAAGTCTGCGTTTAATATTTTCCAGCCCTATTCCTCCGTTCGCAACTGGCGGCATATCGACTGGTAGGGAATTTGTAATATGAAAATTCAATTGATTTCCCCCATTGCGGCCTTCGATTTGCATTTTATAATCGCCCCCGATATATTTAAACGCATTCTCCACAAATGGTAAAAATAATAAAGGGTAAACCTGTTGCGATCCCAGGCTTTTATCAAAATGAACGGTTAACTGTAATTTTTCTGAACTCCTCAGTTTTTGAAGTCCAATAAAACTATTAAGATATTCAATTTCCTGGCTGATAGGGACGGTTTGTTGCTGATCGTACAACTGGTAGCGGAGTAATTCTGAAAATTTCTCTACACTTTTTTTCGCGGCAGCCACATTTTCATCCATCTGGAAATAGATTGTATTAAGTGCGTTGAAAAGAAAGTGAGGATGGTATTGCGCCTTTAAGAATTTTAATTCTGTTTGCAACTGATCATTGGCAATTTTTTCCAGTTGCAAACGCTGCTGAACAAATTCTTTCAGGTAGATATTGCCCCGAACGATGGCGAAGTACAGCAGCACATACAATCCCGCAATAATGTGATCTATTAGGAAGTCGGCAATACTGAGTCCATCATCGGTTACGGCCGTAATTGGAATTGCTGTAAGATTTATAATAATAAACGACCAAAGCAAAATTGTTCCAAACTCATGAGCAATTCTTTTCCCCGTAATCTCTCTTGCTTTATCCATACTGAATTTCCGGATAAAATAATTGAGCATATATTGAATGATATAGGCGATGATAATCGTAGATCCCACTTCAATAATCGTAGTATGCGCGGGCCTTTTCCAGAATTTGGTCTCCGCAGTAAAATCATTTACCAGACGGACGGTGGTATAAATGATAAGACCGAAAAGACAAGGGAAAATATATTTCCAAAAAAATTTCATTCGTTAAACTTAATGTTTGACTCTAACTTCTGGGAATTTCTTTGACCTGAGGGCGGTTTGTGCCGACCAATGGTCTGACCGTCCCGGGTCTGACCATTGGTCGGCTTTACGTGATATGAATATGATCAGAATCGGAACGATCATATCATATATCCAGCCAACACAACCCTGAACATGGTCAGACCCGAGACGGTCAGACCATGTTCAGGGATAAGCCACCAGTTCCAAATCCAGCAAATGATGCAGATGATGCAAAAGATGTTTATTATAATCGCTCGCCAGCCATTCGATACTATGCAGGTTCTGAGTCTTTACCAATCGCTTTCCGGCTAATTCGGAAGTATTTTTAAGAATAACACTGATATGTTTATTTAATAGTACCCAAAGGTCGATCAGCTCCTTGTCATTGTAGTTTTGGTAATTCCCAATCTCCACCCATTTATCCTGGTTATAGACGATATAAGGTTGTTCTTCATATTGTCCCACTACAAATCGTCTGATGTTAGACTGAGCCGAGTCGATCAGATGACCCAACTCTTCTTTTTTACTCCACTTGTTTGGAAAAGGCTTTGCGGTAAAAACAGCAGCCTCTATTTTTTCCAATTTGGATTTGTAAGAAGCAATGATTTGTTCAAGTTGTTGAATGGTTTCTCGCATGCTGTAAAATTATGCCAAAGTTCCATTGACTAGATATTAGGTAAATGGCTATAATTGGTTTTATTCTTGTCTTTCTTCCTGACTTTCCGACTCCTGACTTCCGGTCTTTCTCCTTCAAACATCTTTTGTCCATCTGCCTTTCCTGCAATATTTTTGCTCCTCCTAAACTGAAAAAATGGCAAGACTAATAGCATTAAGAGAAGCGATCCGCGAAGCGATGAATGAGGAAATGAGAAGGGATCCAAACGTGTTTTTGATGGGAGAGGAAGTGGCCGAATACAATGGAGCCTATAAAGTGAGCCAGGGTATGCTCGACGAGTTTGGTCCAAAGCGCGTAATCGATACGCCCATTTCCGAGCTTGGTTTCACAGCTATTGCCGTAGGTGCCGCTCAAAATGGGCTTCGTCCTATTGTTGAATATATGACCTGGAACTTTGCAGTTTTGGCTTTAGATCAAATTCTAAATACCGCCAGTAAAATGCTGGCAATGAGCGGAGGACAAGTAGGTTGCCCAATCGTATTTCGTGGCCCTGGTGGATCAGCCGGTCAGCTTGGTGCACAGCACTCTACCGCTTTTGAAAGCTATTATGCCAATATCCCCGGTATCAAAGTAATTTCTACTGCCAACCCTTATGATGCAAAAGGATTGATGAAAGCTGCCATCCGCGATAATGACCCCGTGATCTATATGGAAGCCGAAACAATGTATGGAGAGAAAGGAGAAGTACCGGAAACCGAATATATTGTACCTATTGGTAAAGCCGATATCAAAAGACCCGGACGTGATGTAACCATCGTTTCGTATAATAAAATGATGAAGGTAGCGCTGGGTGCCGCAGCCGAATTGGAGAAAGAAGGGGTGAGCGCTGAGGTTATCGACCTGCGTACGATTCGTCCACTCGATTGGCACACAATTGTTGATAGCGTAAAAAAGACCAACCGCCTTGTAATAGTAGAAGAACAATGGCCCATGTGTTCGGTATCTTCCGAAATTGCCTATCGCATTCAAAAGGAAGCGTTCGATTATCTTGATGCGCCAGTACTGCGAATTACAGCTGCTGATGCTCCGCTTCACTATGCACCGAATCTCGTGGCATTGGCATTGCCCGATGTACCAAGAACGGTAAAGCTGGTGAAGGATGTGATGTACTGGAAGAAGTAGTCGGTAGTTCAGAGTCAGGAGTCGGGAGTCTGACCTCGAAAAATAATTATGAATCTCGCAAGTTCTGTCTTTACTTTTTTGGACCCAGCAACATTACTACTATGTTGCTCCTGTTGTGTCACTCACTTGTACTACAACAATTCTATTGAGCAAATAAATTCAAAGTCCCGGAGTAATCCGGGATTTTTTATATTTGATGATATCAGAAATTTTTTATGCCTAAACCGTGGCCATCCTTACTATCGATTTTAATTGGAATGGCATTCCTGATTTATTACTATTATCAGAATAAGAAAAGAAACAACCTGCTGAGATTTGGAGAGGAGGCAGAAGGTGTTATTATATCTTTGAAACCCCATAGCGAAACAAATTCGCCTGTGATCCACTTTGTGACTAATCGTGGTGTTAGTATCACCAAAGAATATGAAGTAGGGTCTGAATCGTATAAAATTGGTCAAAAAGTGAAAGTGTTATATGATCCCGTTGCTCCAAATGAATTTACTTTAAGAAATGATAATTCGACGATTATTGTGAAATACATGTTTTTATTGATAGGAGTCGGGTTTATAATTTTCGGGGCTAGTGAATTGTTTAATTTTTAAATCTGTTTGCATGCGAAATCTATTTTGTGTTTTAATTAGTATAGTGCTTATTCAGCCGGTCTTTGCGCAAAATAATTATACGCCCTCGGCTTCCAACCTTCAAGCCCGCAACTGGTTCGATAGCGCCCGTTTCGGAATGTTTATCCATTGGGGTGCCAGCAGTGTATTAGGTCATGGCGAATGGGTGATGAATAACCGGAATATCCAGGTAAAAGAATACCAGCGACTCATTCATATTTTCAATCCGATTGATTTTGACGCGCAGAAATGGGTGAGCACTGCAAAGAATGCGGGAATGCAATACATCACTCTCATAACCCGTCATCACGATGGATTCAGCTTGTGGGATACCAAAGAAAGTGATTGGAAAATCAGCAACACAGCTTATAAAAAAGATATTGTAAAACAAATAGCGGATGAATGTCATAAGCAGGGCATCAAAATCTTCTTTTATTATTCCCTGCTGGATTGGTACCGCAGCGATTACCAGTATGAAACGGGGAGAACTGGCAAAGGCACAGGCAGAACAGAAAAAAGTAACTGGAACAGTTATATTAATTTCATGAAAGCGCAATTGACAGAATTACTTACCAATTATGGAGAAGTATCCGGTATCTGGTTCGACGGACATTGGGATCAACTGGATAATGATCACGATAAAAAAAATGTATCGAAAGTTGATTGGAAATATGAAGAAATCTATACCCTCATTCATCGTTTACAACCTCAATGTTTGATAAGTAATAACCATCATCTTACTCCTATTCCCGGTGAAGACTTCCAGGCATTCGAAAAAGATCTGCCCGGTTTTAATACAACTGGGTTTGGTGGTGCATCCGTATCGGCCTTACCATTAGAAACCTGTGAAACCATTAATGATTCCTGGGGTTTCAATATAACCGATCGGAATTATAAAAGCACCAAGGCGCTGATTGATTACCTGGTGAAAGCAAGTGGTTATGGAGCTAATTTCTTATTAAATATCGGGCCAATGCCCAATGGACAAATTCAACCGGAGTTTACCGAAAGATTATCGGCCATGGGAGCATGGTTAAAACAAAACGGCGAAACGATTTATGGAACAAAGGCAGGGTTTATTAAACCACAATCATGGGGCGCCATTACTGAAAAAGACAACCGGGTGTTTATTCACCTGCTGAATACCAATGATGACAAATTACTAGTGAAGTTTCCATACAAAATAAAATCAGTCAAAACATTTACAGGCAAGCAGGCAGTAAAATTTCAATTAGTAAATGATGGGTATGTGGTGTTCGATATTAAAGGATTGCCGAAACAGGAGTTTGATACGATTGTTGAAGTGGAGGTGACAAAATAAAATTGTCTGAACTGTGATTTGTTTGATCGATGGGATTAATGTGATAATTATAGCTGGCAATTTCCTACGGTTGCCTTTTACAAATCATACTAATCAAACAAATCAAAGTTCTGACAAAAAAATACCCCGCATTTGCGGGGCACTTTTATAAATCAATTATTTAGTTTTAAAACGCTTTTACTAATCCTTCAAACGCCATCAACACTACATACATACTTGCTAAAACCAATCCGCCTAAAAGCGCGAGTTTCATAATTACACTACTGGTAGATGCTGAACGGGGGTTCTGTAATTTCAGGGAAGCCTTCATAGAAAAGATGATTTTGGGTTTTATGATTTTTTCACAGATATCAACGCTAAAATAATACCGCATTACTATAAATGCAATGGGGTTTTTACGATAATTTAACGACTGTGTATCTTAATGACTCAAAACCGGCGCAATTGATCTGCCCTAAAGGTCCACTCTGGCAACTCAATGATGAGCTGATTCGGTACTGAATACCAGGGACTTAAATCAGCTACCCTGGGATTTATCACGATATGTATGTCCTGAGCCGGCATATAACTGTTAGCCAGCAGGTAAATTTTTTCGCCCTTTCTATTTATAGCTACATCCATAACAATGGCTGCATGGCCCGGTGACCCGCCCTTGATGAGTACATCACCGGGAAGAATTCCGGACAGATCATTTACTTTCTTTAATTGTTTTTCCAGTGAGAGCGTCCCGCACCACGAAAAAACCTTTTCCAGGTAGCTGTCAAATTCTTTCCTGTTAGTAGTAAGCAGTGAATTGTACTTCTTTCCATTATTGTCACTGAATGAAATTTCACTGTAGCGTTTCTGCCCATATAAATATTCCGCCCTGAGCCGCATGACCGCGTCGGCACATTGCTGAAGGTCCTTTTTACCGATACTGATATCCATTACCGCAAACTGGGCGTTTTGATTCTGTTTCCTGGATCCATCGAATTTATAAACCGTTTTATTTTTTTTCAATGGGAAGCGTCTCAGCCATTCCCCAAAGGATCCGGTTTCAAGCGTGATTCGTTGATAACCTTCCGGCAAACTGATCGACTCAATATTGACAAATGGGTTTTCATTTCCCGCATTAACTGTTCCCATTGCGGGAGACGATGGAGAATAGGAACAATGAACAAATAATGGCAGAATAATTGCGATAAGCAGGTTCGGTTGCATAGTGTTATTTTTGCGAGGTTTCACACAAAGAGGGCAAAGAATACTAAGAATCAAAGTATCTAGAATTGCTTAGTGCACTTTGTATTCGTTGTAGCCGTTGCGTGAAACCTGTAAGTTGAAACGCCGATCTGGCATTATTCCATAGAAAAAGAATGTTAAAAGCTTATGAGTAATATTTTAATAATTGATGATGAGAAGGCGATACGCAAAACGCTTAGTGAAATACTCTCCTACGAAGGATATAAAATTGATGAAGCAGGTGATGGAGAAGAGGGACTGAAAAAATTTCGTGAAAAAAGTTACGATGTAGTGCTTTGTGATATCAAGATGCCCAAATTAGACGGCATCGAGTTCCTGGATAAGAGCAGGGAATTCAACCCGGATATCCCGGTTATTATGATTTCGGGACACGGAACCATAGAAACTGCGGTGGAAGCTGTAAAGAAAGGTGCCTACGATTATATTTCCAAACCACCTGATCTGAACCGTTTGCTGATCACGATCCGCAATGCTATGGACAAAACGAACCTGGTAGCTGAAACAAAAGTGTTGAAGCGCAAGGTGAGTAAAGTGGATGAAATGATCGGAGATTCAGGACCCATTATACGCATCAAAGAAACGATTGAAAAAGTAGCGCCTACCGATGCACGAATTCTGGTTACGGGGGAAAATGGGGTGGGAAAAGAATTAGTGGCAAGATGGGTACACGAAAAAAGCAATCGCGCCACCGGTCCGCTTATTGAAGTTAACTGCGCAGCCATTCCCAGCGAATTGATCGAAAGTGAACTTTTCGGACACGAAAAAGGATCTTTTACTTCCGCTGTTAAACAACGAATCGGCAAATTCGAACAGGCACATGGCGGTACGCTTTTCCTGGATGAGATCGGTGATATGAGTTTGAATGCACAGGCGAAAGTGTTAAGAGCATTGCAGGAAGGAAAAATCACAAGGGTAGGAGGTGATAAAGATATCAGCGTGGATGTTCGGGTAATAGCTGCCACCAATAAGGACTTGCTGAAAGAAGTAGATGAAAAAAATTTCCGCCTCGACTTATACCATCGCCTTAGTGTAATTATTATTCATGTGCCGTCTCTCAACGATCGGCGCGATGATATTCCATTATTGGTTGATAAATTCCTGACCGATATCTGCGCAGATTATGGAATTGCTAAAAAAGGGATTGAACCAGACTCCATTGAAGGACTCAAAAAACATAACTGGACAGGTAATATCCGCGAATTACGTAATGTGGTGGAACGATTGATTATACTTTCCGGAAAAACGATAACAGCGGAAGATGTAAGTAGTTATGTGTTGCCTAAAAAATAATGCTAATGTGAAAATGTGCAGATTAGAAAATGTGCAAATGCATTGAGTGTACCTTTCCCAATTAATTTTTAGAATCCTATTTAATATGAGGATTGAACCTAAGGCATTTGCACAACTTGTCCCGCAGAATGCGTAGATCTGCACATTTTCTAATTTTCACATTTGCTGTATTCCATCAACTCCTCATTCGTCTTTAATACAAATACATTCTTCGGCACACGTACACTTGCATTACACGCTACGCCCGAGCAATAGATCTTTTTATCGGGAAAAGCATCCGCTAGTTTTTGCAGGTAGTTGTCGATATCACATTTGGTAAGATTTGTGATCAGGTGAAAATAAAGTTCTGTTACTGTTTGATGTCTACAATAAAAATTCAACGTTTCTATGGATAAGGCGCTACCCATATAAATAGAAGGTATCCCGTTTTTTTTAAGTAGAAAGCTCATAAAAAGCAGGGGTATTTCATGAATCTCGCCCATTGGAGTAAATAACAACACTCTTCGGCTGGTTTTTACATTCTCCTTTAATTGCAATTGATCAATCGCTATACAGATTTTCTGTGAGATGAAAGAACTGGCAAAATGTTCCTGTGCAGGAATAACATGACCCGTGAGCCAGAAAAGACCTAGTTTATTTAAAAAAGGAAATACAATATGAAGGATCGTCTTTTCAAACTCAAACACATTAATAGCCTCTTGCAGATTTTCATCAAAAGCTTCGCTATCGAGGTCGATAGATGA
The DNA here is from genome assembly GCA_965279015.1 of Chitinophagaceae bacterium. Lineage (GTDB taxonomy): Bacteria > Bacteroidota > Bacteroidia > Chitinophagales > Chitinophagaceae > Endoryza. The sequence goes on along the minus strand of OZ257130.1, from coordinate 3,421,767 downwards.
TTCCATCAATCGGTTAATATGAATATCATAACTACTATTGGTATTACCCGTCCCTAATGCCCGGTTTTTAATTTCAACGGCGGATAAACAGGCGATATGTGATATTTTATGTCCGTTTTGGTAAAGCCAGGCAATCCGTAAAATCTGCTTTAGGTCATCCCCATCATAATAACGGTGCTTGCTTTCCTTCCTTTTGCAGGAACAGATACCATAGCGCTGTTCCCAGGTGCGGATCGTATGCGCCTTGATATTCGTAAGATTCTCAATATCACTAATAGTGAAAAAGTTCATAATGACTGTAATAAAAACGGAAACTGTTCAACAAATATAACTGAGGTTTTGAAAGCTTTGATGTCTTTCTGAGCGGGCTTAAAGCAAGTAAATTCATAGTATCCTAACCAGCTGAACTGCCCGTCTAAGTGGAAATTGGGGGTTGGATGACTTTCTTCAAATGAGCGTTTGGGATGCCAATTAATATGGTATTTTTGGCGCAATTTTTAAACAGATTTAAATGTCACAACAAGAGTTTTGGACCGTTATTTTGATTGCCCTGATGATAATTTTGCTTCCAGCACCTGGCTTATATGGAATGTTCCGTAAGGCTGGTGTACCGGGCTGGAAAGCCTTTATTCCTTTTTATAATACCTGGGTTATGCTGGAAATTGCCGACCGACCCAGGCATTGGTTCTTCTGGCAATTTATTCCTGTTGTGGGTTGGTTCATTAGCCTGGGGATAGTGGTAGAATTTGTAAAACCCTATGGCAAATTCAAGTTTTACCAACACGGTTTAGCAGTATTAGCTGGGGTATTCTATTTTATTTATATCGGCTTTAACAAAAAAGATAAGTTCATTGGTGTAGAAGCTGCCCGCAAACATAGAAAATCGTCGGCCCGCGAATGGATCGATGCGGGGGTATTCGCTATCGTAGCCGCTACGCTTATCCGCACTTTTGTATTTGAAGCATATACTATTCCAACTCCTTCCATGGAGAAGACCCTGTTGGTGAATGATTTTCTTTTTGTAAGCAAATTCAGTTATGGTCCGCGTATCCCAAATACTCCGCTTGCCGTTCCTTTCGTGCACCATACAATACCCGGGCTCAATGCAAAATCCTATTCGGAGCTGATAAAAATTCCTTACACCCGTTGGTTTGCCAGCCCTGTAAAAAGAAATGATGTAGTGGTGTTCAATTTCCCGGCTGGAGATACCCTTACCAAAGAATACGATTCCAAATTGCCCTATTATGATATCCTTCGCTCTGAGGAACAAAAGCAATATTTTGAACTTCGCAGTCAATATAAATCGGAGGCAGAATTAATATCTGCCAGCAAAGCAAGAGCCCGGGAAAATATTTGGTACAGCGGCGAGTATACAATAAAAACAAGACCCGTTGATAAACGGGAGAACTATATCAAACGCTGTGTAGCTGTTGCCGGTGATTCGATTCGTATAGTGGATGATGTTGTATATATCAATGGAGTAAAATCAAGCACCCCTCCGCAGTCTCAGATACATTATCTCGTTACATTAAACGGGCCGGTACCTGATTTTGAAGTGATGCAGAGTGAGTATAACCTGGATGAGGATAAGGGTGATTATGTTGCTACCGGTAAACCCGGTCAATATAATATGCTATTAACAAGCCAGGCGAAAGAAAAGATGGAGAAGAATGGACTTATCAAAGAAATACACCCCGACTATAGTTATAATGCAGGTGGTGGAGATGTATACCCGTATGATACCTTTCACAAATGGAACAGGGAAAATTTTGGACCGGTTTGGGTACCGAAAAAAGGAGCTACCATCACCCTTACACCTGAAAATTTCGCGATTTATGAGCGAGCCATCCATGTATATGAAAATAATAAACTGGAGCAACGGAACGGGAAGATTTTTATTAACGATAAAGAAACCAACCAGTACACATTCAAGATGGATTATTACTGGATGATGGGAGATAATCGAATGGATTCACAAGACAGCCGTTATTGGGGTTTTGTACCCGAAGATCATATAGTAGGGGAAGCAGGAATGATCTGGATGAGTTGGGAGGGAGGAGTACGTTGGAAGAGGTTATTCAATATAATCCGCTAAAACAAATATCTTTAGATTAGTATTTTGCCGGTAAGTCGGGAAGACGGGAAATTAGGAATTCAACACATGATTTCTTTCCGCCTTCCCGGCTTACCGGCTAATAATATTAAGTGGCTTCTTTTTAATTAATCCACATGAATAAAAAGGAATATCGATTTTCTTTTGATGAATACAATTCGCTGGAGGATTTGTCCAAAGAAGACGCCAGCCTGTTAAAAGATGCACGGACACTTACCGAAACTGCTTATGCTCCTTATTCGAATTTCAAAGTTGGCGCGGTTGCCAAACTCGCTAATGGAAAAATTATTTCAGGTACCAATCAGGAAAATGCCTCTTACCCGGTAGGCCTATGCGCTGAGCGTGCCCTGATGGCAGCAGCGGGTACTTTATATCCCGGTGTTGCGATTGATACGATGGCCATTAGTTACCAAAATCAATCCAATGATGGCCATTACCCGATCTCTCCCTGCGGCATGTGCCGTCAATTTTTACAGGAATTTGAGGAGCGCACCAAACATCCCATCCGGCTGGTATTGGCCGGACTGGAAGGCAAAGTATATGTAATTGAAAGAGCCAGTCAGTTATTACCGCTTGCATTTACGGGAAAGGAATTGAAGAAATAGATTGGCTTTTTTATTATTCATGAAGAACCATGGTTTTCTTTCGCCATTTCGGTTTTTGTCAACCTCTTATCAATTATAATAAATATCAACCCCACAATCAGGTAAGCAACGGCTATTAATACGGAGTTGCGGAGGACAACCGCGTAGCCTAATTCAGTTACATCGATAAAGGGATAGGGGTACTGAGCGATAATCGCACCCCGCATCAATACGTATAGAATATAAATAAACGGGAAGATCAACCAGCGAATACTGTTGCTGTATTCCTGCCTGCCTTTTATTCCAAAGAAAATCCAGAAAACGATATATAGAACCGGTATAATATAATGTAAGAAAAGATCTACCACCCATTGCATTCCGGTAAGTTGCACGATGCCTGCCAGGAAAAAATGATTGATGAGCATAACTAAAAAAATATATACCAGTAAACCACCTTCTACAATTGGCTTATTGAGAAATAAACTCAAATGGGAAAAAGGAAAAAACAACGGAAAGAAAAAAGCAATGGTTACCAGGATATTCGTCCAGATGGTCATATAACTGAAATAACGGAAAATTTCTTGCAGGTAACCTGGTCCGCCGGGATGAACGTTACTTACTATCAAATACAATTGAACAATAAGTGCAAATATCCCTGTCACCGAGCATATAAAACGGTAAGTAGTTATTCCAGGGTAATTTGTTTTTGTCAACTTTATGGCTTTTTAACAAACTTCATGATGGCAATATCGCCCATCATAAAATTAAGTGTTGTGTCGTTCACAATTATATAAGTTTCCACTTTTTGCAGGTTTTGTAAAAAAAGTGGTTCCCCATCACCGGGACAAAACATTTTCGTCATTGCCATTGGGTCGGCAAAACTTATTTTATTTCCTTCAGTAACTAATTTTCCTGAAAATGAATTGCATCCAGTATTGCCACTGATCTTTTTACCAACAACATCAAAATTTATGGCTGGAATTTTAGAAGGATAAAGACTATCAAGGGTAGTAGTACCCCCGGTTATAGCAGTTAATTGCCAGTTTCCATTCAATTTCACAGAATCTGCAATAACGTGCGCGGAAATTGCTGATGTTTTTGCCGCCTCATTCGAACATGCGAAAACAATACTTATTATAGTAAAAAATGAAACTATTCTTTTCATACAAAGTAATTTATTAATGAAGAAATAAGGTCTCTATACTATGTTACAATTCCATTTCACCCCGAAGTACAATCACTGATTTACCTCCCAACTCTACTCTATCTTCCAATGATTTTACAAAAACCTCGCCACCTCTTGCAGAAGCCTGATAAGCAGTAAGTATCTCCATACCAAGTCTTTCTTTCCAGAATCCCGCTAAAACAGAATGAACCGATCCGGTAACAGGATCCTCATCAATACCGATCCAGGGACAAAAAGAGCGTAGCATAAAATCATACCGACTCTCATCAGATACTGACGTGATCACTACCTCTTTGATATCCGTATTGCTTTTTATTAGTAATGTGTAATCAGGTTTTACCGCTTTCAATGTATTTGCATCTTCCAATTCAATAAAAAGGGTTTCCAACTCCGTGCAGATACCAGCCGATAGATATCGGGATAGTCCCAGGCTTTTCATCAATTCTTTCTCTGGTATATATTGTTTGAGCGTATAAACAGGATAGCTTAACCAAACAGTTTCGTTTTCCCAAACCGCTTTAATCTTTAAATCATGAATCGTAGTGAAATAAAGAGCCTCCTTCGCATTTTCCTCAAATAGTATTCTAGCTGCTGCCAGGGTAGCATGACCACAGGCAGGGATCTCGGTGGTACTGGTGAAATACCGGATTTTAAATTCGTCTTTATTCTTTGTATTAATAAGGAAAGCAGTAACCGGTAGGTTTAACTCTGCGGCAATTGAAAGTAATTCGTTGCTATTTGTCCAATCATCAGCAAAACAAACAGCCGTTGGATTGCCACAATAAGGAACAGAAGTAAATGTATCTATTATGAAAACCGATCCGTGCATAGCAATATCATCGATGTAAGATTTTTTCGATTGTGTTTAATTCATCGCTACTAAAAGACAAATTTTTCAGGGTGTCCATGTTATCATCCAATTGCTTTACTGAACTAGCGCCGATTAATACCGTGGTAATTCTTTTATCTTTTAGTAACCATGCAATTGCCATTTGTGCCAGAGATTGATTGCGCTTCGCGGCCAGCTCATTTAGTTTTTTCACCTGTTCAATTCTTTCAGGTGTCACCTCGCTGGTTTGTAAATGCCCTGTTGCTTTCGCTGCTCTTGAATCCGCCGGAATACCACCGAGGTATTTGTTCGTAAGCAGTCCTTGTGCCAAGGGAGAAAATGGAATACATCCCACATTGTTTTTTTCCAACACATCCAGCAATCCATTTTCTACCCATCTTTCAAACATGGAATATTTGGGTTGATGGATGAGGCAGGGAGTTCCTAATTGCTTTAAAATTTCAATAGCCTTGTGCGATTCGACCGCCGGATAATTGGAGATACCTGCGTAGAGCGCCTTACCACTTCGAACGGCATAATCAAGCGCCATCATCGTTTCCTCCAATGGGGTATCGGGGTCGGGGCGATGGGAATAGAAAATGTCCACATATTCAAGTCCCATTCGTTTCAGACTTTGGTTCAGACTTGCGATTAAATATTTCCGCGAACCCCATTCACCGTAAGGTCCGGGCCACATCAGGTAACCGGCTTTGCTCGAAATTATAAGTTCATCGCGCAAATGACCGGTAAAATCCATTTTCAAAATCTTTCCAAAATTCTCTTCGGCAGATCCGGGTTCGGGGCCATAATTATTAGCCAGATCAAAATGCGTGATCCCCCGATCAAAAGCGCGACGAACAATAGATCGTCCATTCTCAAAAATATCAACTGACCCAAAGTTGTGCCATAGCCCCAATGAAATGGCCGGTAATCTTATTCCGCTTTTACCACAACGGTTGTATTGCATGGAATCGTAGCGATTGTTATCTGGCGAATACATGTTTTATATCGGGAGTTTTATAAATGAAAAAACATTTTTGTATCTAATGAGCATATGTTTCGTGAGTCGTGAGACGTGAATCGTGAGAAAGACCCGAATTAAAATCATCGTGCAAATAATTAGAGAGCCACTCACGACTCACTACTCACCACTCGCGATTCGTCTCACGATTCTAGGTTCACCACTATTCTCCCCATCACCTTTCCCTCCAATATATTATCGATATACAACGAATTCAATTCTTCCAACGAAACTTCTTTTGCTATAGCATTCAGTTTATCCTTAATATTCCAATGCGTTTCTAATTTAGCCCAAATCAGTTTTTTTGTTTCCATGGGCATTTCGGCAGATCCCACCCCTAACAAACTCACTCCATTTAAAATAAAAGGATAAACAGTGCCTTCAAATTTTGGGGAGCCGACCAATCCCGTGCTGGCTACACATCCTTCCAGTTTGCATCCTTTTAAAAGTGTATTCAAGGTATTTCCACCAACCGTATCAATGGCTCCGGCCCATTGTGGTTTTAGCAACGCTTTGCCGGTAAGATCATTTACCCATTCCCTTTTTTCAATCCTGCTGGCACCGAGATGTTGTAAATACTCCCATGCATTTTCTTTACCGCTTACTGCAATCACATCATATCCGGCATTCGATAATATGGCGACCGCCATACTCCCCACACCACCGGTTGATCCGGTAACAACAATTGGTCCGGCAGCGGGATTTAAACCCTGGCATTCCATTTTATAGAGCGCCGTGGCAGCAGTAAATCCTGCCGTACCAATGATCATACATTCTTTAAGAGTATATGATTCGGGTTTTCTAACAATCCATGCGGCTGGTATCCGGATATATTGCCCAAAACCACCAGCTGTATTCATTCCTAAATCATAACCCGTTACTATCACTTCATCACCAAATGCGAAATCTTCATTTCTGCTCAATTCAACAACCCCTGCCGCGTCGATCCCCGGTGTATGCGGAAATTTTTTGGTGATGCCTTTATTACCCGTGGCGGATAAAGCGTCTTTATAATTGAGCGCCGTGTAATGAACACGTATCAATACTTCTCCCCCTGGCAAATCATCTAATTTTCTATCAGCAATTCTCCGTTCAAATTTCCCGTCTGCTGTTTCCGTAACTACTAGCGCTTTGAATTTCATAATGAATTATTGAATCCCCCGAACCAAAGTTCGGGGCAAGTGATACACTCTGAATAGCTGAGACTCACTTTTATACTTTTAATTTTTCGTTCAACATTTTACACTTATTTAAGCTTTTTATCATTTCCCTGAACTAAAGTTCGGAGCAAGTGATACACTCCGAATAACTGAGACACACTTTTACATTCTACATTTTACATTCGATATTTTACATTTAGAAGAGTGTCTGTACTCCATTCGCCACTTTATTCTCATGTTCCAGCAACCACCTTTTGCGCCACAATCCTCCTGCATACCCAACCAAATCATTCTTTGATCCAATTACCCGGTGACAAGGTACCACAATCGCAATATTATTTCTTCCATTGGCAGATGCCGCCGCACGTATTGCTTTAATATCTCCCAGTCGCTTGGATAATTCAAGATAACTGATGGTTCGTCCAAATGGAATATTAATGAGTTCGTTCCAGACTTTTTTCTGAAATTCTGTTCCTTCCTGGTGAATCGGAAATTCAAATATCCTTCGTTCGCCATGAAAATACTGGATCAATTGTTCAATAGCATGGATTGCCATGGAAGGCAATGGTTTTTTATGAGTATCTACAGGAGGTTTTTGAATATTATCAATAAAAATCATCTCGCTCACGTATTGATCGGTACCGGAGATACGAATCAGGCCAACAGGGGATTGATAGTATGTGTGGAACAGGTCGCTCATGAAGAAAGCTGCTAGCTATTAGCTATTAGCCTTTAGCTTGTTCGCTACGATATAAGGGTTAAAAAAATTAGTTTAGCGTTTGTTTTTATTGGAATGTGCTAATAGCTAATTTCTAACAGCTAAAAGCTTCTTCAACCGATCCTCCATCCATTCTGCACTTGCCTGCCCGGCTGCAATAAAACTACATTATTTTCATCAGTGTAAACACCCAGTACGAGGCATTCGCTGAAAAAGTTTGCGATCTGTTTCACCGGAAAATTTACTACCGCTATCACTTGTTTCCCCAATAATTCTTCTTTATTATAAAAAGAAGTTATTTGTGCACTCGATTGCTTAATCCCCAATTCGCCAAAATCAATTTTTAATTGGTACGATGGCTTCTTTGCTTTTGGAAAATCAGTAACTTCCGTGATCGTTCCCGCGCGGATATCGATCTTTGAAAAATCATCCCATGTAATTGTCATCCATAAATAATTTCATCAAAAATAAAAATTAATTAACTCATGAAACGCACAGCTACTGCTATCTGGAAAGGATCAGGAAAAGAAGGAAACGGAACCCTTACTTCACAAAGTAAAGTGCTTAATAACACTTCCTATGATTTTAAATCCCGCTTCGCGGATGGAACCTATACCAATCCCGAAGAACTGATTGGCGCCGCTCACGCAGGCTGTTTTGCTATGAAATTGAGCTTTATATTAGGCGCTGCGGGCTTTACACCTGATTCATTAGAAGCCACGGCAACTGTTGAAGTTGACCCGACCAAGGGTGAAGTAACAAGCTCTAATATCGTTCTAAAGGGTAAAGTGCCGGGTATTGATGCTGCAAAATTCCAGGAACTCGCCAATGAAGCGAAGGCAAATTGCATCATCAGCAAACTGCTGAATACTTCGGTGGGTTTGGAAGCGTCGCTGGTGTAAGAACGTGAATCGTGAGTGGTGAGTCGTGAGAGAGACCCGAAGTAAATCCAACTTACCTTTAGTTTTGGTCCCTCTCACGACTCACCACTCACCACTCACGAAATCGGAATGCCAATAAAAAAGCAAAACGACTGATCTATTCGTTTTGCTTAACAAAAAATCTAAACGTCCTGCTATGCCTACGAAAAAAAATAATCAATTCACCCGCCGCGATTTCGTCCGTAACAGTTCTCTCGCTGCTGCCGGATTTTTTATAGTTCCCCGTCATGTACTAGGTAGAGGTTTCACCGCCCCCAGCGATAAACTGAATATCGCAGGTATCGGAGTGGGAGGAAAGGCCGAAGTAAACCTTCCTTATGCCTGGAACAATGGTGCCGAAAACATAGTAGCACTTTGCGATGTTGATGATCGAATGGCGGTTAAGGCCCGTAAACAATGGCCCGATGCACCTTACTACCGTGATTATCGCGAAATGTTAGAGAAGCATAATAAAGATATTGATGCAGTAATAATTACGACGCCCGATCATATGCATGCGGTACAGGCTTTAGCGGCCATGCAACTAGGGAAACATGTATATGTGGAAAAACCATTGACACATGATATTCACGAGGCCCGTATCCTTACACAAGCTGCTCATAAATACAAAGTGGTGACTCAAATGGGTAACCAGGGTAGCAGCGGAGATGATACCCGAAAAGTGGAGACATGGATTCAAGGCGGATTAATTGGTGACGTGCATACCGTTCATGTGTGGACCAATCGTCCTACCTGGCCCCAAGGCATTCCAACTCCAAAAGGAAAGTTTGATATTCCGAAAGAAGTGGATTGGAACCTATGGTTAGGAACCGCTCCTTTTCGGGATTTTAATCCAACTTATATTCCCGCGATTTGGCGCGGATGGGTAGATTTTGGAACAGGTTCATTAGGCGATATGGGCTGTCATTTTATTGATGTGCCTTTCCGTGCGCTGAAATTGGGTTATCCGATATCGGTTGAATGCAGTGTTACCCGCACATACACAGGCTTCTTTCAGGAAGTATTTTATAATGATAGCTATCCACTTTCTTCCAAGATACATATCCAGTTTCCGCAAAGAGGCAATATGGGTCCTGTAGAAATGATCTGGTACGATGGAGGACTCACTCCCAAGCGCCCAGTAGAATTATTACCCGACGAGCAAATGGGTGAATGGGATGGCGGAATTATTTTTGAAGGAAAGAAAGGAAAACTGATGGCTGGATTATTTGGAAGAAAACCAACTTTGCTACCAACAAAAAAAATGAAAGAAGTGAATCTACCTTCCCCTAAACAGCCTTTGGTTCAAGGGGGTAGCGAGGGTCACCAGAAACAATGGACAGAGGCTTGTAAAAAAGGATTCGGAACCTATACCAGTTCCAATTTTGATATTGCCGGTCCGCTTACCGAAACGGTGTTGATGGGTAATTTAGCGGTTCGCAGCTTCTTCCATAAACAAGGAACTACCAATGATGGATTTCCCGGACGAAAATTGTTATTATGGGACGGACCCAATATGAAGATCACTAATTTTGAACCAGCAAACCGGTATGTGAAGAGACAGTATCGGGAAGGTTGGGGAGAGTTAAAGTTGTAGCTGTTAGCTTTTAGCTATTAGCTGCTAGCTTGATCCGAAAATTCAATGACATTATTATTCATTTCGAGGAATATTTTAATCCAAACTGATAATCACAAATTATAACAAACGATTCAACAAATGAAAAAGAACAAGCACAGCAACCGATCCAGAAGAGAATTTATCCGTAACAGTTCTATTGCCGCCGCAGGTTTCTTTATTGTTCCGCGCCATGTACTTGGTCGCGGCCATGTTGCACCCAGCGATAAGCTGAATATTGCCGGTATCGGCGTAGGAGGGAAAGGAGAGAGTGATCTTTCTGAATTCGCAAAAAGTCCCAAAGCAAATATTGTTGCATTGGTAGATGTAGATGATCGCCAGGCGAAAGCTTCCGTTAAACGTTTCCCCAATGCAAAATACTATAAGGATTTCCGTGAAATGCTGGATAAGGAAAAAAATAACATTGATGCCTGCTCAGTTTCTACACCGGATAATACGCACGCAGTGGCCGCATTGGCCGCGATGCAATTGGGCAAACATGTATATTGTCAAAAGCCGCTGACACACGACATCTACGAAGCAAGGTTATTAACCGAGGCTGCTAAGAAATATAAAGTGGTAACCCAAATGGGAAACCAGGGCGGAAGTGGAGATGGAGTGCGCAGATCCCAGGAGATAATAAAAGCTGGAATGATTGGAGATGTTACTCATGTGGATTGTTGGACAAATCGTCCGGTATGGCCACAAGGAGTTCCTACGCCATCTGGTAAATTTGATATCCCCTCTGAGCTGAATTGGGATCTATGGATCGGACCTGCCAAGATGATTGATTTCAATCCCGCCTATCTTCCATTTAACTGGCGCGGATGGTGGGCATTTGGAACCGGCGCTTTGGGCGATATGGCCTGCCATATTATGGATCCGGTGTTCCGTTGTTTGCCGATAGATTATCCTACCGATGTTGAAGCAAGTGTAGCGACCATATGGACTAAAATGTGGGATGACAGTGTAAATGTGGATGCTTGTCCTCCTTCGTCGACTATCCATCTTACTTATCCACGCAAGGACAATAAAAACAAATCGATAAAAGTATCGTGGTATGATGGAGGAATATTGCCACAGCGTCCTGATGAGTTGTTACCAGAAGAAGCATTTGGAAATTGGGATGGTGGTGTATTATTTCATGGTACAAAAGGTAAATTAATGGCCGATTGTTATGGTGCCAATCCCCGCTTATTGCCTACAACAAAAATGAAAGAAAAGCTTCCTGCCGAAACTATTCAACGAGTAAAAGAAGGACATTATGTACAATGGGTGAATGCTTGCATTGATGGATATGGAAAAGGGGTAACCAGTTCTCCGTTTGAATTTGCAGGTCCATTTACTGAAAGTATTCTTATCGGAAACCTGGCAATACGTAGCTTCTTTATGAAGAATCCCAAAGGAAAGGGTTGGAATGATAAATACCTTGGTCGCAAACGTCTTGTTTGGGATGCAAAGAATATGAAGATTACGAATTTCGATGAAGCCAACCAGTTTGTTAAACGCGAATATCGCGATGGTTGGAGCCTGACTCTATAATTTTTTTATGTGGAAGGTTGAAACCTTAAAAAGTGGGGCAGGAGCTCCACTTTTTTTATGCGGTATAACAAGTGGCTGCTTTTTCTAACTCGAGTAACCCTTACGATGCATCATCACAAGACCCACTCATCCCTCGACCGTTCATAGCGACGAAAATTCGATCATCCCTCGACGTCATTGCGAGACCCACAACACGCTCTAGCCATATATTGAAATTAACGTGGGTCGTGGCAATCTCCCAATACGGATCGAAAAGCTCGACTTTAATAATGCTTGACAATCGTTTCCTTATAAGGAGATTGCCACGTCCGCCGTTAAGATTCATTTATATGAAATCACCATGAAGTGGCGGACTCGCAATGACGTCGAGGGGTAAGCTTGCAAATCTCGCTATGACGTTAAAAGAGAAGTATTGCGAGGACCAGGTGGGGGATCGCAATTTTAAGGAATGTTCATCTTATTGCTCAACCTGTCTATGTTCCTCTGAATCGTTTGCTTGTCTGTATTTGTTTTAGCAAGCGCATAAGCTTTTACAAAATGCTCTCTTGCTTTTCCGTCATCTATTCCTTTATAAAGTTCGCCCAGCAAAATAAAATAAAAATGATTGCCGGATAAATTCAATTTCTCCGCCTCAGCAATTGCCATCTCCTTTCCCTGAACTTTCGAAAGTGCGTAAGTGCGATTAAGTGCAGCAATAGGGGAGTATTCAGTTACTAATAATTGATTGTGCAGTTGTAAAATATGCTCCCACTTTTCTTTGCTGTCGCTTTTGATCGTATGCCAATAGGCAATTCCCGCTTCGATATGATATTTAGAAACAGAGGTTGATTGGGAAGCTTGATTAATAAAATAAACACCCCGCGCAATTAATTCATCATTCCAGCGTGATTCGTCCTGGTCGTCGTACAATACAATTTCACCCCGATTATTTATTCTGGCTTCAAAACGGGAAGCATGAAAACACATCAGTGCAAGCAAAGCATTTACCGGCGGCTGATTGGTTGCTTCGTTTTCAATGAGCATATACGTTAAGCGCATTGCTTCCAGGCAAAGATCCTTACGTAATATACTATCCTCACTTTCGGAGTAATATCCCTCACTAAAAAGTAAATACAAGGTCATTAATACCGTATCCAATCTTTTTACTATTTCCGTTTCACCAGGGAATTCAATAACAACTTTCTCCTCACGTAATTTTTCTTTAGCCCTTGAAAGTCGTTTATTAATAGTTTCTTTATTAGATAAGAACGCGCTAGCTATTTCATCAATGCCAAAGCCGCATAGCAGCCGGAGTGATAGTCCAATTTGTGCTTCAATTGAAATAGATGGGTGACAGATTGCAAATAGCATTTGCAGTTGGCTGTCGGTGATATTCTGATCCGATAAATCAATATTAACTTCCTCCTCCTTTTCGGTGGTGGCTATTAACTCTTTCGCTATTTTATTTGAGAAAAGTCCGGAGCGTGTTAATTGGTTCTTTGCCTTATTTTTTGCTACCGTGTATAACCAGGCGGTGGGGTTTGCTGGAATTCCTTTGTAAGGCCAGGTTTCAAAAGCAGCTAAGAAAGTATCACTTGCGATATCTTCGGCAACCTGGATATGTTCAATTCCAAACTGCTTACATAGAACAGCAGTAATTTTTCTGAATTCTGTTCTGAATAAATGAGGTATCAGTTCTTGTTGTAGCATAAAAAGGGGCCGTCTCAGTAGATTATTTCACACAATGATAACCACAAATTCAAAGAAACAACCAATCATATATAGAGAAGAATGTCCAATTGAGAAAGCCCCTGATTACATTTTACTTGAAGTCGTGTTTGGCAACTTTCCGTACTTCCACGCTATTGCCTTCACCCATGAGAACGGGACTTCCTTTTGCAAATTCAACCGCTTCTTCTACAGAATCAGCTTTCACGATTACATATCCCCCAATCGTTTCTTTAATTTCACCAAAGGGGCCATTGGTAACAACTCCCTTGTGCTTCACGACCCGACTATCAGAAAATGATAAGCCATTTCCATTACTGACTAGTTTGTTTTGCGCTGCAATACCACCCAGCCAGTCCATGGTCAGTTTCATCCATGTCTGCATTTGCTCGGGTGACACCTGGCCGCTGGCATCTTCGTGTCTGAAAATCAATACAAATTCATCCATTTTTAAAAATTTAATTGTTAAGGAGTAAATGATTAAATACTCTAATAACAAATGGAGAAGAAGAAACTGGACATTGGGGCAAAAATATTTTCAAGAATATTCCATTGAATTAGCAGATCCTGTTATACACTTTTCCCGGTTTTCTTTTTTGCGGCTTTTTGTTCAAGCATTCTCTTTGCCTGATATTTTACTATTCTGCTTATTAACGCTGCCGGAATTGGTTTATCAAAAGGAAACTGCACCGTACTCTTATTACCCTCATAAGCAGAGAGCTCTTTCGTAAACTCCTTAACATTTCTTGGTGCAGGATAAAGACCGATATGTTTTTTCCAGGCACCAAATGATACGATATTTCCATTTAGCGTATAGGTGGGGATCGCGTATTTGATGGTTTCCTCCGCTTTGGGGACAGCCTTTTTAATGGCGGACCTTACCTGCTCCAGTTTCTTTTGAATGTCAACGGGAAATCCCGCGATATATTCATCAATATTTCGAGCGGGAAGTGTTTTTACAGTTGTTGCCATCGTTATGACTTTAAAGTTGAATGTATCCTGCAAATCTACTCATTCAATACATATAGCATGCGGGGAAAACGCAACGAAAAGAGGGGTATAATAAGTAACTTAAATCACCCCATGCTTCAACATATCCAGTTCCTTTACAAACTCAATTGCTTTTGCAATACGGGCTCCTGAAGTCTTCTGAATTGTTTTCTTCACCCAATCAATATGTATGTTTTTATAAGACACATATTTATAGAACAAAATACACAGTGGAGTTAGAACGAAAAATACTATAACCTGTACGCTCCACCATTCACTGTGAAAATTGGAACCGATATCAAGAAAACCGAGGCCGGTCAAACCCAAATCTCCAATTGCTTTAGATACGACAAGCGGGTAGGCGAGAAAAGTGGGTATGCATAATACAGCCAGCCGCATATAATTTACGGAATGAGTTTGGAGCATAGCCAGGGAACTTTGTATGCCAACAATATCGCTGCTATAATCCATTCCCCGAATAATGAAAATTTGCTTCAGGCACATAACAATCGCCAGCACATAAAACACCAGCAAAGCAGCCGCGGAAATCGCATAAGGAAATTGATTGAAATTATTGGCCAAAAAGGCAACCAATAATACAACCGCAGTCGCGTGAAGGAATATTTCAATGATTCTTTGCCAGAACAAAGGTGCCAGTTGTGACTTCACTTTTTGTGTTTGAATCAACTCAAGACAATGCAAATTGAGTTTAAGGGATTTTTCCAATTTAGAATCATATGCCTGCCACATAGATTTTACATCTGTAAGTTCCATAATAATTATTTTTGAATGGTCTTAAAATTTAATTTTAGCTTATCCTTAATACGATTGATTTTAGTCGCCACATTGGTTTCAGTAATACCCGTAATCTCCGCGATTTCCTTATAGCTTTTGTCATCCAGGTAAAGGATCATAATCGATTTGTCGATTTCTTTCAGCTCCCCAATGAATTGCATTAATAAGCGCAGATTGCTTTCCGATTCGGTGAGGGATTCGGAGTTTTCCTCCATCACAATCAGGTTTTCGGAAAAGGGGATATAGGATTTGGATTTGTTTCCTTTCCGGTAAAATGAAATGGCTACATTTAATGCGATCCGGTACATCCATGTGGTAAATTTAAAGTCCGGATTATAACTGTGAAAGGATTTCCATAAGTTATAGACAATTTCCTGTGACAGATCATCGATATCATCTTTATTACTGCAATATGAATTGCAAATCTTAAAAATGATTCCTTTGTTGTCCTGGATGAGTTTTACAAAAGTTTCTTTGTCTGGTATAGTATTCATTAAGCTCAAAAAAATGCTATTTGTACATGATTCGCAGAGGGGCACAAAATATCACAGTTTTTACATAAAATATTTCTTCTTATTGAGTTGTCGGAATCAGTACCGTCAATGCCGACTGCTAGTTGTACGTTTTGAAAAACTCTCAAATTTGCCTATTGTAAATCCTCCAAACAACCGCTTACTAAATAGAAAGTAATCGCTCAACCATAATATATAATTTGCAGCCCTAAATATAAAACAAGATGAATCCAAACAAAGCATTATGGGAAAAAGGCGACTTCACCCGGATAGCAGCTACCATGCGGGAAAGCGGCGAAGAATTGGTCGCCAAATTAAAGATCACTAAAGAGCTGAACGTTCTTGATCTTGGTTGCGGGGATGGTACCACCGCGTTACCTGCAGCCATGCTCGGAGCGAATGTGCTGGGCGTTGACATAGCAAGAAATCTTGTTGAAGCAGGAAATATCCAGGCGAAAAACAGAGGTCTTTTGAATTGTAGTTTTCAGGAGGGTGATGCTACTGATTTGAAGGATCTGGAAGATCAGCGTTTTGATCTTGTAGTTAGCATTTTCGGTGCCATGTTTGCCCCCAAACCAATGGATGTCGCAAAGGAAATAGTTCGGGTTACCCGTTCTGGCGGTAGAATTGTAATGGGAAACTGGATTCCTGGTGATCCAACACTGGTAGCGCAGATTTTAAAAATAAGTTCTGCATATACACCTCCGCCACCAGAAGGGTTTATCAGTCCGATGTTGTGGGGCGTCGAGAGTAATGTTATAGAACGTTTTGTAAATGCAGGGATACCAAGAGAAAATATATCGTTTACAAAGGAGACATTCACATTCAACGCTTCCTATCCACCTTCAGAACTATTAAATACGTTCAAAAAATATTATGGTCCCACTATGAATGCGTTTGAAGCGGCAGAAAAAAATGGCAAGGCGGAGGAGTTGCAAAATGAATTGGAAGCATTGTTCAATAGTCAAAACAAAGCCATCGACAAGAATAAAACGTCTATACCGGCTACATTCCTAAGAGTGACGGTTATACGTTGAAGGTATAATAAATAGATATCAAAAGGGAAATCGCTTCCACTAAGAACTAAAATCATAAAGCCCACCACTGCTTCAGTTTGCAGAAGTGGGCTTATTGACTTATTAACGGGAATTATCCTTTTATCACTGCTTTTAAGAACAGTTGTACATTTTCTGATTTCCCAATGGGTTCTAATAATAATATAAAAAGATTTACTCCCAATGCTATATAGGTTGCGGGATGTTTGAATTTCCCGTATTTCCATGCACCAATAAGTAACATTCCGATAATCAGTGCCTGTGTAGGATAGATAGGAATCATAATATTTATGTTTGGCCAATCTTTGATATGCATGCCAATATATAGATTTTGAATTCCCCGACCCAGGGCTGGCATCATAATAATAAACACCGTTGATATCAACCACCAGGCATGTTTTTCCATTTCCTTTCTGTGAATGATACTTTTTATTACGGCATATCCGAATGCTGCCATCATTACAATTTCTACTACAGTCACACCAAAAAAGAACCAGGGTTGGAATGGTCCAAATTGGTCAGGCGCTTCCAGCGCTTTCTGGGCTGAAACAATGTCCCTATTCATCATGCTAAAAGCCGTTAAACATACACCTCCGGCCAAGAACATGCCGATGATTCCATTGGTTCTATGTCGTACAATTTGACCATGAGTAACAAAATAGGGTTGAATGATTAGAAAACCATACCAAATCGTACCTGTCCAATAATGGATATGGACAGACCATGCGTTATCTGAAAAGTCACCCCAATAATCCTTAAAGATGCCAAGTTGCATCACGACCATTGGAATTATCATCCATTTGTAGAGTGTTTTATATTTATTCATTTATATTAATTATAAAATTATTCTTTATAAAGGTTTTTTGAATATAGTCTATTTTATCGCTTCTTTTTTTGAATGAAAAAATATCATTGAGAACTGTTGTCATACAATTTATAAGTTGGTCGTTTCCAAAACCATAATCAATAAATTCTTCATTTACTTCTCCAATCCTATATCCAGCAATTCTAAATTCAAATAAATGATAGTTTCCCCAACCCATAGTTATTTGAAAGATATAATGAAGCTCAAAGAAAGTAATATCGGTAGATACAATTACTCGTCTCCAAATAGAAGGTCTGGAATTGTCCAAACAGATTTTAAATTGAAGTGCATGTTTCATTCGGAGCGTTCCCAAAAATTACAGTCAACGGCCGGGCTTTGCGTTGGCGGGGCATAGTGAACGTCCCGCCCGGACAAGAAGCCCATTGATTTAATGAACGCCCAAGTTAAGGAAAATGTTGAAGTGGATAAGTGTCGCTAAGACCACAGTACAATATAATTGGTAAAGCTGAGAATATATTCTTCGCCCCCCGCTAACCTTTAGATTAGCATATTAATAATTTCCGGGTAATTGATAGATTCGGAATAGTTAACCAGGCGGCATTAGTGAACTCACCCCATATAGCCTTAGTTTGTTCGCTTTTCCCTTCAGTTCAATCTCGCCCTTTTCCTCCACCATAAATTCATTTTCCAGATTGAGATGGCTGAGCATATCCTCCGATATTAATAAATGTTGATTCAATTCATTGCATTTCTTTTCAATTCGTGCCGTTGTATTCAACACATCACCATGATAAACGATTTCTCTCTTTTGCTTACCAACCGATGTCACAATTACCTGGCCGGCATGAATGGCTGCTTTAAAGGAAGGCACCATTCCATATTTGGATTGATAGTTACTTCTTTTCCGCTCAATAATTTCTTCCATTTTAAAAAAACTCCGGATGCAATTCATATTAACATCCCGGATAGGCCAGGAAACAATAATTTCATCTCCAGCATATTGATAGATTTCACCCTTATACATCAGGATAGCGTCGGAAACATCGTAAAAATAATCCTTTACAAAACCACTATATGCTATGTTAGTAAGCTTTTCCGCAATGGATGTTGAGCCTGTTAAATCCACAAACATGAAAATCCGTGAGACTTCATGTGGGCGGTGATATAACCCAAGGATCAGTTTAAAAAAATTAGCCCTTCCAATTAAGAGAGTAATTTGTGAAATAAATATTATCAGGATGATAAAGATAAAAGTGAAGTAGAAATCCCTTTGGAATAAGGGGCTTTTCAGGTATTCAACAACAGCTGCGAGATAACTAATATTTTCAACAACTGCAATCTCAATGGATAGAACAAGGCTTAAGATAAAGCTGGTTAGCAGTGAATATAAAACTGACCGGATTACTAATACATACAGAAATGAAATGGCTTGAAAAGCTTTATTGAAAACAAACTCTTCCAGTATCCCAACCATCAATCCAATTAAAATACTAATGCTGCCTGCCTCCAGGAATTCAGTCAGCGAATGAGGATAATATAAGTAGTTATAGAGCAAACCGAAGACCAGGCCGATGCAAATGATCAGCAGTATATTTTGAACTTTTAGTTTGGTTTCCGGTATCATTTTAATAATTGTGCGAAAACCCAATGATGTCTATCGATGCTACAAAAATATAAGAAAGTTTTGAGGAGTTCCTCAATGCTCGGGTGAGAATCCGGCGGAAATAAAAAACATGAATTTTTAGGCCCTAAAGCAAGATTTGTGGAAGATTATCGTCTAGTACTGGAATAGTTAACAGACTAACATTAACGAATAGCAAATAATTATATAGAAGATATCAAATAAATTCATTGCAAGCATGATTAAGGCATTTAAAGGACTAACAGGTGTTTTATTGCTGTTGACTGTAATAAGCAGCTCATCCATACCCCCGGTGAAGTCAAAAAAACTCTACATTTCATTCTATGAAAATGTACTGGGGACATCCATGGTTATAAAAATTGCAGCCAATACTGAGCAAAATGCGGTAAAGGCCGAGAAAGCAGCACTGGCAGAAGTGGATCGTCTTAATAAAATTCTCAGTGGCTATGACCCTACCAGCGAGTTTAGTCAATGGATGAAAGGGGATAAAAAACCTATTGAAATTTCTCCGGACTTATATGAAGTACTTTCGCTTTTTGAACAGTGGCGCATCAAAAGTAATGGAGCCTTGGATGCAGCCGCGGAAACCATCAGCAAATTGTGGCGCAATGCCGCAAAGCAAAACCAACCTCCATCACTTCCAGAAATTGGAGATGCTGTGAAGGTTGTGAGACAGCAACATTATATATTGAACAGACAAAATCATACTGTTCTGCGCACCAGTAACGCACCCCTTATCCTGAACTCATTTGCAAAAACTTATATTATGGATAAGGTTGCGAATGTTGCTATGGCTGAGGAAAGTGTAACTGGCCTGGTAGTGAATATAGGGGGCGATATTTTGGTTCGTGGCGAACATATCGAACAGATCCAGGTAAGTAATCCTAAAGCGGATGCAGAAAACGATCCGCCGGTAACCCATATCCAAACCAGCAATAAAACTATAGCAACCAGCGGTAATTACCGACGCGGCCTATATATCGGTGGAAAATGGTACTCCCATATCATTGACCCACGTACTGGTCAACCTGCAAACGGGATCATTAGCGCAACTGTTATTGCTGACAATGCCACAGATGCTGGAGCACTGGCCACGGCTTTAATCGTACTGGGTCCCGTTGAAGGCAAAGAATTGATTGCTTCCATACCAGGGGCCGAATACATGCTGATAACTGTTGATGGAAATCAAATTCAAAGTGATGGTTGGAAAGAAATAGAGCTTGCCGAATCAAAACCTGTAGTCAATAATAATTTAATAGTTTCTAGAGACAAACTTTGGGATCCTAATTATGAATTGGTAATTAACCTGGAGCTGGCAACCATCCCTGGAATGCGAGTGCGGCGTCCTTTCGTGGCGATTTGGGTGGTTGATGAAAATAAAAAGCCTGTAAGGCAGATTGCTTTATGGTACAACAAGCCAAGGTGGCTCAATGACATGCGCTCCTGGTATGCAACATTCTACGATAAATTTTCAGCGGGAAACAGTAGCATCAGTTCAACTACAAGTGCAACAAGGTCGCCAGGAAAATATTCATTAAAATGGGATGGAAAGGATGATAATGGCAACCTGGTGAAACAAGGAAGCTATACCGTGTACATTGAAGCGGCACGGGAACATGGTACCTACCAGCTTATGAGCCAGGAATTCATACCCAATAAGCCCCAGCACTTCGAAATAAAAGGGAACGCAGAGGTGTCTGCTGCATCTTTAGAATACCGTAAAAAAACAGATGGAAACTAACACCCAGACCCACACGATGGACCCATTAGAATCAAAAAATTCAAAATTCATTTGGAAGAAACGTACGGCAGCTATTTCACGCTGGCTGCATGTGTACTTGTCAATGATCAGTTTCATTATAGTATTGTTTTTTTCTGTTACAGGAATCACCTTAAACCATGCAGAATGGTTTGATGGCGAGCTGGTTGAAAAAAAGTTTAGCGGAACTGTGCCAGTTACCTGGGTAAACACAGCAGATACAGCACTTATAAAAAAGCTGGAGATAGTGGAGTTAATGCGCAAACAATACGGTATCGTAGGTTATGTAAGCGACTTTCTGATCCAGGAAGAACAGTGTTCGTTGTCTTTTAAAGGTCCGGGGTATAGTGCGGATGCTTTCATAAGCCGCAGAGATGGGAAATTTCAGCTTTCGGAATTTCGGCTCGGTCTGTTTGCTGTTTTAAATGATCTACATAAAGGACGTGACAGTGGGAAAAGCTGGAGCTGGCTTATTGATATTTCGGCTGTATTGTTAACGCTGGTTTCGTTAAGCGGTCTGCTAATGCTTTTTTTTCTTAAGAAAAAAAGAGGAAACGGATTATTACTGGGTCTAATTGGTGGAGTAATATGTTACCTGATCTATTGGATTTGGGTACCTTAATTTTTAAGAATGACGTGAGAACTTTAAAAAAATCTCCTGGTTTAGATCATTTTAATCGCTCATTTTTTTCTGGCACAATCGTGATACTAAATAGCTAAACCATGTAACCAGGTGCTTTAATATAATTTATTTTACCGCTTCCTTTTTGAATGTAGCCAAGAAATACGTTGGTTTACCCTTGGTCTCGAATGTTGCCGGATAAGCGTCGCCAGTTAAGTTGTAACATATTACCAATTGCTCATTATCGAATTTATATATCGCTGTAAAATGTTTTCCCTTATTTACCCCATCTCTGCCATAAATATCCATTTTATCACCGGTGTACTTTACAACACCTTTGTCAACACTCTCTGCTATAAATGTATAAACGCTATCACTAATAATCAGCTTTTGCTTTTCAAAACTGGCAGCGGGAAGCTGTTCCCCGTTAATTTCCAATTTAACCGGAACCCAGGTTCCATTTAATTTGTTCGGCATGGTCGTAGCTTTTTTTGTGCCGGTACATCTCGCACCGATCACGAGCAATAATAGGACGGTAAGTATTCGCATGCAGTTTTAGTTTTGGTGAAGGCACGTTTCGCTATTCGAATTTACCAATTAATATTACAATCTTATCAACCCAGGTAGTGTCTCAGTTTCCCACAAAGACACTAAGCCACAAAAGGTTTTCTTAGTGAATTTTGTGTCTTTGTGGGACAAAAAATTCAAATTGAGACACTACTTCAACCCACTGCCTCAACTCCTATACGGGAACTTTCTTAACTTCAATAAGTATAGAATTCGGAAAAAAAAATATTACCATGGCCCGGACTTTAATTATTCTTAGCATATGTTGCCTGGTACAATTTTATGCTTCATCGCAAACCGGCAAGCAAGTACCCATTATTTTTGATACGGATATTGGTCCTGATTATGATGATGTAGGCGCCATGGCCTTATTGCATGCATTTGCAGACAATGGAGAATGCACGATCCTGGCAACCGTTGCCTGTAATAAATATAAATTTACCGGTCCGGTACTGGATATCCTTAATACCTATTTTAAAAGACCCAATTTACCCATTGGGGTTGTGCGTGGCAATGCCGCAGACATAGGTGCCGTTCAAAAATGGGACTCTATGCTGGTATCAAAATACCCGCACGACCTGTTAAACAATGGCCAGGCGGAAGATGCTTTAATACTTTATCGCAGATTATTAAGTGAGGCAAAAGACAACTCCGTCACTATAGTTACTGTTGGGTTCTTTACGAATATGTCGAATTTGCTCAATTCTCCCCCTGATAAATTTTCTCCATTAAATGGTAAAGAACTCATTAAACGAAAAGTAAATCAATTGGTATCGATGGCTGCCTGTTTTGATGGTAGAATGGGAGCCTTTAAAGAATTCAATGTAAAAATTGATGCGCCCGCCTCTCAAAATGTATTTGATAATTGGCCAGGAAAAATTGTTTTCAGTGGTTTTGAAATTGGCGCGAATATATTTACCGGCTTACCCATAAAAAATAGTGGCATCACTAATTCACCCGTAAAAGATGTTTTTACCTGGAGCATTCCACTGGATCCGCAGGATAAGAACGGCCGAATGAGCTGGGACGAAACTGCTGTATTAGTAGCGGCGCGTGGTGCATCTGCCTATTATGATCTTGTAGAAGGAAAAATCATCAGCAAACCGGATGGTAGTAACAGTTGGGATAGTAAGGGAAAAGGACATTATTATCTCAAAGTAAAAATGCCGGTAGAAGAGATCACAAAAGTGATTGATGAGTTGATTATGCATCTGCCAGGAAAATAAACTTCACCCTTCGATAACTCATTTCCACCATTCGATAATCCGATTTGAAAATTGCTATAGCCAGGTATTAGCTTACAGGAAATATAAACTATGCATTTATGAAAAATAGTATAGCCATTTCCTGTTGCTTTCTGTTATTGACTGTTCTTTTCTCTTGCAGGAAAGAATTCATCCCATCTCCGGAAGCAACTAATGAGGTTAGCGCGGATCCAATAATGACTATTCCCTGTATTATAGGCAATTGCTGGACCTCCGTTACGCCTTTTCCACAAACAAAACCATCGGTGGAAGGGGTATTTACAATTAACGGGGTCACCTATCTTTCCTACGAGAATTACGACCCTTCACCAGAATTTATGTTGGCTTACAATGGTACTGACTGGAGCCAAACCGCTTTTCCGACAACACCTCAATCCGATTGCCCACTGATGTTCAGTATCGGTAATAAAGGCTATGCCTTATTCAGCAATGCTTCGGACAATGCCACCTTACAGGAATTTGATCCATCAACGGGCCTGTGGACCGCTAAAGCAAATTATCCGGGTGAGGGCATATCTCCGATATATAGCAAGAAAGCTTTCGTGATTGGCGACAATGCGTATGTGATTAACCACAATTATGGTCTCAATAGTTTTGAATTGTGGCAATATAATCAACCTGCCAACAGCTGGACCAAAAAAGCCAATCTTCCTAAACCATCGGGTATGTTACCGGTTGATTTTGCTTTTGCCCTAAACGGAAAAGGTTATGTTATGTTCAAGGTAACTCAACTCCAATCTTTTCAGATACCATTGTCTGTTAGTTTATTTTATAGCTATGATATCGTTACGAATGCCTGGACCTCTAAAACAGCTTATCCCGGCGACCGACGATATGATGTAACCGGTTTCGTGGTCGGGAACTACGCCTATGTTGGAACTGGTAGGTTGGCATTCGCCCAAACCAATCAAAGCTCATTCAACCGTTATAACGCTACCACTAATCAATGGACATCAGTTGCTTCCTATAAAGGTGGTCCAACCAGTAAGGGTATTGGTTTTAGTATCGGCAATTATGGTTACCTATTAGATTTTTACAATGCAACATTACCAGGGGGAGGAAATTATTTTTACAGGTATAAGCCGTCAACAGGCATTCTTCAGAATTAAATCGCATAAAAAAACCGTTCCAAATCATAAATTGATCAGGAACGGTTTGCTTTATATTAAACAATTTATAACACTGGTCCTGTATCGGTATCAACTATTAATTCACTCAGCATTTTCAGTTCTTTCTGCTTGTAACGATTCTTATCGTTATCAAAACATTTACCGAATTCTTCTAACAATGCCTGTATTATTTTTTTATTGCTGATGGGTTTGAAATAAGAAGCAACGGGAGGCACATTGATCCGTTTAAAGTAATTATCAACATCTTTATGCGTGAACACATGCCCGCTCAGCGGATCAATAAAGAATTCTGTTTTGTACAGTGGGTTTTCGGTATGGCGTTCAAAATCGTATTCAGCTTTAAAATATCCCAATACAAATTGGCGGGGGATATTAATGGCCTTCACCGGCACATCCAGCAATTCACTCAAAATTAAATAAAGCACCCCATTCGCTATTCCGTTTCCGCGTTTTGTTTCTAATTGTTTATTGATAAGAAATTCGTCCGTATTCTGGTAATTGGTTTCTCCACCACGCAGATTGAAATAATTATACAATATGCTTGTGAGAACATTGATTTGTTCGAGAGGAGTAAGGTAACTGTTTAATTCGAGCCAGATATTGCGACGCAGTTTCTCTACTTCCTGGAAAACCTGCGCGTTTGTCAATTCAGGATATTGAAAACGGGCAACCAGCAGTGCGCCTGTAAGTAAATCCTGGTGCGTATTCTTGTTCCATTCTATAAAGTCTTCAGTTAAATCGCGGTAATGCAGTCGATGAATCAATAATTCAATGCGTTCCTGTATTCCTTCGCTGATGGTGTTTTCCCAGAGATTTTCGAGATTGGGGATAATTCCTTTACCGTAATCAATAATTCGGTTGGATACAGCGCCAAAAACTTCTTCATCCGGATCATCGATCAGGTGAAACAAGGCGGATAATTCTTTGTTTTCTTCCATGGACTACGAATTTGAACCTTTCGGTTTATAATGGGTTAACGACCGTCAATTTCGGCCAAGACATAGAACTGTACGAATATTATTTTCCACATATCCACAAGAGGAGGCTGCGAGCTATTAGCTGCGAGCTATGAGCTAGTACCCGTAATTTGAACTTTCAATACGAATGGTTATACCCATTTTATAATATAATTACCGTTATTATGGAACAGAACAAGCTTGTAGCTCGTAGCTCACAGCTCAAAGCTTTCCCTGAAAATCCGCATTCAACGGCAGGTGCTCATTCATCATGCGAAGTAGCTCCTTTTTATCCCCGGAATCTTTCAATGTTCGCTTAGGAATAACGATGGCGTGGTAGGAATTCGTATATAAAAAGTAGCTGTTAGGGGTTTCTCCTGTTTTAACAATGGCGTCCCAATTGTATTTACTTTCCGTTTCCTTGTCTTTATCCACAATGCCAGTATCCATCAGAATAACTTCACATTCACTGAGAATGTGTTTGTTCTCGGGTTGAGCGATGATTTGCTTTGCGCGACGTTTTACCGATCGTTTAACAAGAAAAGGAATCAATGCCAAATAAAACAATGCAATACCCGCGAAAACAATAATATCAAAAAAGCGCTGGTGATTTTTATTAGCAAAAATATAAAGTCCGGCTACAATTCCATAAAGTACCAAGACTTTTAGGTAATACCCAATCCTATAATTTTTCCGGTCGGGCGCCGCCCATGCGGTGTAATAATTGTAATCGAAGTATTCAGCTTCGGTGAGATGGAATTGGAGATGGAGCATGGATTTCTGTTACTGCGGACAGTATTGTGTTTAAAACAAAGAAACGGAGCAGGCAACAATTAATTTCAAATCTAATTGCTTTCTTTTCACCGTAATTATAGTTAAAATCTAATCTTTCTTTTTCTTCGGGCTTTTTTTAGTAGCCGTTTTCTTTGCCGTGCTTTTCTTCTTTGGAGTTTTTTTGGTGAACGCACCCGGCACCTGGGATTCTATTATTTTTTTAACATCCTCCAATGGCAATGCTGCAAGTTCTTCCGCAGTATATTTGGAATCGTCTGCCTTACGCGGAATCTTCAATATTTTCTTATTGAATTTAATTAACGGCCCCCAGCGAGCGTTCTCAATCGATATTTTTTCTTCGGGCCAGTTTTGAATAAAACGGTTCGATTCCTTTTTAATCTTTGCTTCAATTAATTCATTTATATCCTCATTGCTTAACGCGTCGAAATTATATCGCTTTGGAACATTGATAAACATATCGTTCCATTTGATATAAGGACCAAAGCGTCCTTTGCCTTTTGTTACTCCTTTTCCATCAAAATGAGCGATCGGAGAATCAGCCAATTGCTTTTCCTTGATCAGTTCAATGGCCCGATCCATATCAATATCCAATGGATCTTCTCCCTTGGGTATCGAAATAAATTGCTCACCGAATTTAACATAGGGCCCGAAACGACCGGTATTCACATAAACTTCTTCTCCTTCGTATTCGCCTAATGTAAGTGGCAGTTTAAACAAATCGAGTGCTTCTTCAAGCGATATCGTTTCAATACTCTGGTCCCTTTTCAACGCAGCAAAATGCGGCTTCTCTGTTTCACTCGCTTCCCCAATCTGCAACATAGGGCCATATCTTCCCATCCGCGCAACAATCATTTTTCCGCTGATCGGATCAATCCCCAATTCTCTCTCCCCTTTGGCACGTTCAGCGGTTTCAATTGTTTTCTCCACATCTTTCTTGAAAGGAGTATAAAACTCTTCGATCATTTTGTTCCACTTGATCTTTCCTTCCGCTACTTCATCAAATTCTTCTTCGATTCGTGCAGTGAAACTATAATCCATTATATCATCAAAGTACTGCTTCAGAAAATCTGTTACGACCAATCCTAAATCGGTAGGGAATAATTTTGATTTTTCCGCGCCAGTATTCTCCGTTTCCGTAACCATGTTTATTTTATCCATCTTCAGCTTGAATACCCTAAATTCTCTTTTCACGCCATCTTTATCACGTTTCTCTACATAACCTCTTTTCTGAATTGTTGAAATCGTTGGCGCATAAGTAGAAGGACGTCCAATACCCAGCTCTTCCAGTTTCTTAACGAGTGATGCTTCTGTAAACCTTGGAGCAGGTCGGCTAAATCGCTCCACTGCATTCATTTCGTTCAATGGTAATTTTTGTCCAACTGCCAATGGTGGAAGCATCCCTTCCTGCTCTTCTTCAGAAAGATCATCTTCATCCCTGTCTTCGCGATAAACTTTTAAGAACCCATCAAATTTCAATACCTCACCTTGTGCGGTTAGTTCATCATTATTAGTAGAGATATTTATTTTGGCAATTGTTCTTTCTAATTCGGCATCGGACATTTGGCAGGCCATCGTTCTCTTCCAGATCAACTCGTACAATCTTTTCAGATCAGTATCCTCTACTGTAGTATTCTCCATATAAGTAGGACGGATTGCCTCGTGCGCTTCCTGTGCACTTTCATTTTTATTCTTGAATTTCCGGAACTGGTGATACTGTTCACCATACATACTCTTGATGGTATTGGTAAGATCGCCGAGTGCCGTATTGCTAAGATTTACACTATCGGTACGCATGTAAGTAATCTTACCGCTTTCATATAATTTCTGCGCCAACTGCATGGTTCGGCTTACACCATAGCCAAGTTTGCGGGAAGCTTCTTGTTGTAATGTGGAAGTAGTGAATGGAGGGGCCGGTGATTTTTTAGCCGGCTTTACCTGTATATCTGCAACAGTATATTGAGCGCCAATACAACTTTTCAAAAAAGCTTCGGCGTCGTCCGCCGAATTTTGTCTCTTCGCTTCCGCTGAGAATGTAACTGACTTATCAGAAAGATCCTTTGCAGTAAATAATGCCTCTATTTTAAAGGTACTGGTTGCATTAAAAGCATTGATTTCTCTTTCTCTTTCAGCAATCAACCGAACCGCCACGCTCTGCACACGCCCCGCACTCAGGTTATTTCGCATACTTATCTTTCGCCACAATACCGGACTTAATTCGAAGCCAACGATCCTGTCAAGTACCCGGCGTGCCTGCTGCGCCATCACCAGGTTCATATCCACAGTACGTGGATTATCTACCGCGGCTTTTATAGCTGGCTTGGTGATTTCATGGAAAACGATACGCTTGGTTTTTTTTGGATCAAGTCCTAATACTTCACATAAATGCCAGCTGATGGCTTCTCCTTCACGATCCTCATCCGTTGCCAACCATACTTCGTCTGATTTTTTAGCTAAAGCTTTTAATTCCTTGACAACCCGTTCCTTTTCCAGCGGAACAATATAAGTTGGCTCAAAATTTTTTTCTAAATTGATACCCATCCCGGCCTTTTCAAGGTCGCGAATATGCCCGAAACAACTTTTAACCTGGAAATCACTCCCCAGAATTTTTTCGATGGTTTTGGCTTTAGCAGGGGACTCCACAATCAGTAAATTCTTCGCCATACGCTAGTTTAATATCGGTTTTTTACAGGCCTGTTGGCGTGCAATTTTAGTGTATAACGGTGAAAGCAACAAATTGATACCACCAAGATTTTAGGGAAAAAAATCATATAAGACAGTATTTTTCTGCTATTTCGGAGGTTTTTCACAACAGCCAGAGTCTTTTAACCGGGCTTTTGCATACTCTCATAAAAAAGTTAACTTGAATCAGTATGACCCATAAACTAATAACATATACGCTTGGAGATTCGGCGGTAACTGCTGAGTTGGGTTCGGGCATCAGCGAACAACTGAACGAAAAAGTGATTGCGATGCAGCAATGGCTGGCTGCACATCCTTTTGAGGGGATGAAGGAACTTGTGCTGGCCTATTCTTCACTGACGGTTTATTACGACCTGTTTGCGATTAAGAAAAAATATCAACCTCCGATAATTCATGAATGGGTTGAAGAAAAACTTCGTGAATCTTTTGAAAAATCACCTGAATCGATAGATAAACACAGCGAGCTTCACCATATACCAGTTTGTTATGAAGCGGAATATGCTAACGACCTCGAGTCAATTTCGAACCTGAAACAATTAACCAGGGAAAAGATCATCGATCTGCACACTTCAAAACAATACCGGGTATATATGATTGGGTTTCTTCCCGGCTTTCCATATATGGGAGAAGTGGATCCACAATTGATTCAGGCGCGAAAACTTAAACCCTCCCCGGTAAAAGCCGGTAGCGTGGGTATTGCGGGTTCTCAAACGGGAATTTATACTTTTAATAGTCCGGGTGGTTGGAATATTATTGGCCGCACACCCATCAACTTATTTAATGCAGAATTGGCTCAACCCGTTTGGCTAAAAGCCGGCGACCAGGTTAAGTTTTATGCGATAGGGAAGGAAGAGTTTGAGTCAATTAAATCCAAAATGTAAAATGTAGAATGTAAAATATAAAATGTAAAAGTGGAGCGGAGAGAAGTAAAGAATTAAAGAAGTAAAGGAGTAGAGAATTTAAGTAGTAAGGAATTGAGGAAATTTTAAGAAACTAAATGAATAGGCATTCACTCTCTATTCACTACTCACCACTCACTACTCACCATTCACCATTCACCACTATGTCTGTTCTGGTACTAAAACCCGGTTTATTAGACACACTACAGGATGCTGGACGCTATGGCTACAGCAACTGGGGGATTAATCCTACTGGATCGATGGATAGGTATGCGGCGCAGATAGCCAATATGCTGGTAGGAAATCCTGTTACTGAGGCAGTAATTGAAATTCATTTTCCCGGGCCGCAATTACTATTCGAACAGACAGCACTCATCAGCATTTGTGGAAGTGATTTTACGCCTATGCTGGATGACCAAACATTACCTATGTGGCAACCAATAGTAGTGCGAAGGAATACGGCACTTCATTTTGATAAATTGCAAAATGGCGGACGTTGTTACCTGGCATTACATGGAGGAATTGATGTTGATAAATGGTTGAATAGTTATAGTACACATCTGAACGCAGTTGCCGGTGGGTTTAATGGAAGAAAACTTGAAAAACTGGACCGCATTTTCCAGGGAGAACCTATATTATATTTCCCAGCCTGGTTACAGGAAAATAAAGAATACTCATTGCTGAATTGGCGGGTAGATATTCAAAAAGTATATGAACACCCCCATGAAGTTTATATAACGGAAGGTCATGAATGGAAATTGCTTCAGGAAGGTTCCCGGGAAGATCTTACCGCAGGTAGCTTTATTATTCATCCATCTTCAGATCGGATGGGCTATCTGTTGAAAGGAGAACAATTATTACTAAAACAGCCTGTTGAGCTCCTCAGTTCGGGCGTAAATTTTGGAACGCTTCAACTTTTACCAAGCGGACAATTAGTAGTATTAATGGCCGATCACCAAACTACTGGAGGATATCCGAGATTAGCGCATGTGATCAGCGCACATCTTCCCAAGCTGGCGCAACTGCGTCCAAGCGACAGTATTCATTTCACCCTTATCTCGCTTGCCGAAGCCGAAGAATTGTACATCAAACAACAAAAAGAGATGGCAGTATTACACAGAGCCTGCATCGATCACCTGAAACAATTGGTATGCTAAGTATCGATCTTAATTGCGATCTCGGGGAAGGGATGTCCAACGACGCAGAACTGATGCCTTTTATCAGCTCCGCTAATATAGCCTGCGGAGGGCATGCCGGGAACGCCGATACCATGCAGCAAACGGTTGAGTTGGCATTAAAATATAAAATTGCTATTGGAGCGCACCCTTCTTATCCGGATAAAGAAAATTTCGGAAGAAAAGACCTGATCGATCTTTTACTTCGCCCCGAGGACCTAACAGACATTATTTCCGAACAGGTTAATCAGATAAAAACAATTTGCTCCAGATTTGGGACCCACCTGCAACATATAAAACCTCATGGAGCGTTATACAATCGTGCCGCAAAGGATAAGCAGATCAGTTCTTTAATTTGTAAGGCCATTTTGCAAATTGATCCCAATCTCATTTTATATGGATTGAGCGGAAGCGAAATGAAAAAAGCAGCCGACGCATTCAATATTAAGTTTGTAAGCGAAGTATTTGCCGATCGGAGCTACCAGGAGGATGGCAGTCTTACCGCCCGCAGCCATCCCCATGCGTTGATTGAAAGTGAGGATCAGGCATTGGCCCAGGTTATTCAAATGATCAAAACTGGTACTGTACAAACATTAAATGGAAAGGCAATATCGATTCGGGCGGAAACTATTTGTCTGCATGGAGATGGGAAAAAGGCAGTAGCATTTGCGCGAATCATTCATGAAAATCTCAAGAAGGAAAATATTATAATACGTCCGGTTATATTTTAGAAATCTTCCGGAACCAGTATTTGCTTTAGCACAGAATTAATGTATTTTAACGGAATAAAAGCTCAATTCAAATTAGTTATGCTCAGAATCAACAAAGTTTTTAATTTTTTTCTTTTCGCTTTACGTTTTGGGAATATAAAGATGGCTTATTTTCTTTCGAAATATTGTTTACCGCTGGACCGGATGCAAGAAGTAACTGTTAAGAAAGGAAAACTGATGGTTCGTAAAACGGGACAATCGTTCAGTATTGAACAAATGTGGCGCTGTAAAGAAAGTCTGAATCTTTTTCTTACACTCGCACAAAATCCAGGAATACAATTCGACACTTCTAAAGAAGGAGAAATCACATTTGTTTGTGGAAATACACGCATCAAGGGCGATACCTTTGATAATTTTTATGTGATTGAAGAACTATTCGCAGATGGCGCCTACAGTTCAACCCTGAATACGGATAAAATGGTGGTTTGTGACGTTGGAATGAATGTAGGTATTGCCTCTTTGTATTTTGCCGGATTGAAGAATGTTTCAAAAGTATATAGCTTCGAACCATTTCCCGAAACCTTTAACAGAGCACTTGGAAACATAAGTCTGAATCCTACAATCAAAGACAAGATTATTCCGCATAATGCTGGCGTGGGTGGAAACGACGCGGTATTGGAAATACCGATCATCAAAGGAGAGAGCGCCATGATGAGTACATCCGATTTCGTAATTAAACAAATGAATACCGATAAATCACATACTGTTACTGTTGGAATAACTGATATTAAAAAGATAATTCATTCTGTATTTCAGCAACATCCCAACGAAGCGATCTTGTTGAAACTGGATTGTGAAGGGGCGGAATATGAAATTATCGACCAGCTCAATCAAACCGGGATGCTTAAAAAAATAAATGTCATTATTATTGAATGGCATATGAAAGGATACCAGTCGTTAAAAGAAACCTTACTCGCTAATAATTTTTGTACGACCGTATTCCCCCGTCCAAATTCAATAATGCAGGATATTGGATTGATATACGCGGTAAACACACAGAAAATGTAAAACGCAAAATATAGAATGTAAAATGTAAAAGTTGGTTCGCGTTTGACGTAATCAACTTTTACATTTAATAGGTTTCAAAGATTGATATCTTATTCTCCAAATAAGATTTGCGCTTCAAAATTGGAAGGCTCCTTTTTACATTTTAAATTTTATATTCGATATTTTACATTTTCAATGCATTCCCGCAAAACAACCTCCGCCGTTCTGGGTGCCGCTTTCTTAATGGCAACTTCCGCCATTGGTCCGGGTTTTATCACTCAAACCACCGTATTTACCCAGCAATTACTGGCCAGTTTCGGATTCGTAATCCTTATTTCAATCCTTCTTGATATCGCCGCGCAATTAAATATCTGGCGCATAATAGCAGTATCTGAAAAAAGGGCACAGGATATTGCGAATGATCTTTTGCCAGGAATGGGTTATTTCCTGGCTTTTTTAATTGTAATAGGAGGACTTGCATTTAATATCGGAAATGTTGCCGGGGCAGGACTTGGAATCGATATTCTCTTTCCGCTCGACAAGGACCAGAACTATCCTTTGATGGGTGCTATTATAAGTTCTGTAGTCGCATTGATTATTTTTTGGGTGAAGGAGGTAGGGGTTGCTATGGACTTGTTTGCTAAAACCCTCGGGATATTAATGATTGGTCTTACATTATATGTAGCCATTCAATCGCAGCCTCCGGTGATGGAAGCCATTCATCGTTCCTTTATTCCTGAAAAGATTGATATGATTGCAATCATAACACTTGTAGGAGGTACAGTAGGCGGTTATATTAGTTTCGCGGGTGCGCATCGGTTGCTAGACGCGGGAATAAAAGGTCAATCGCAATTAAAACAAGTTACAAGGGGTAGTATCAGCGCAATTCTTCTTGCTTCCACGATGCGTATACTTTTATTTATGGCAGCGCTTGGAGTGGTTATGGCCGGTGGACTGCTTGATCCGAAAAACCCGGCGGCTTCTGTTTTCCAGATTGCGTCTGGCAATATCGGGTATAAAATTTTCGGAATTGTTTTATGGAGCGCCGCTATTACTTCCGTAGTGGGTTCCGCTTATACCTCTGTTTCTTTTCTCAGAAGCTTTCATCCATGGTTCGAAAAAAATCAGCGTTCCCTGATCAGCGGCTTCATAATCTGCTCTACCTGCATTTTCGCGTTTATCGGTCGCCCGGTAAAAGTATTGGTTATGGTAGGTGCTTTGAACGGATTGATATTGCCGATATCACTAGGTCTAATGTTAATAGCGGCCCTTCGCGTTAAAATCGTTGGTAATTACAAACACCCCGTTTGGATGAGTGTAATTGGCTGGATGGTGGTGATGGCGATGAGTTGGATGGGGGTGAGGGTACTTGTTGATGAACTTCCTGGATTGTGGAATTAAGAACGATTAACAAAATAATAATCAAATTATAATTAAACTTCCAATCTCATCGGCATTGGTAGAATAATCTGTAAGTATAAGTATTTATATCAGAAGAACCGGGAGCCGTCCGGTGCGATAGAATTTTTTCGACCCGACCGGCAGAATCCAGCAAATAATTCATGTGTAGTTCTTTTTTAATATCCCCATTTTCGTTTAGGAATACGCCTGTTTCGACATCCTGTTCGCTCCATATCAATTCTTCAAACGCGCCGTTATGAAGATCAATGCTGTTAAATGCTTCACTGATATGTGACATTGGTTTAAAACTGTTTTTTCGGGATAGGTAGGTAAACATTGCTTTTTTATACTGTTCGAATCCTCCACCGAAATTATTTATGGTAGTAATATTCCCATTGGCATCGTATTCATATTCATTATATCCCACAAATCCACCAGGAACGGGAGATGATCCGTTATAGTAATAGAAATTCCGGCGAATAGGTTTGTTACCCGAACCATATTCATAAGTGTATACTAATGAATCTCCGGGCCGGGTAAGGTCCTCAACTTTTCTTTTAATAAGCTTGTTTCCGGAATAACTATAGTATGTATCCATTGGCCCCAGACTTTCATATTGAATCCGTGATACCAACCCTGCGCTATTATAGGTATATAAGAATGAATCCACGTTCGTGCTATTGTCTGATGAATTGACAATCTTGATTAAACGATCCTGGTTGTTGTAATGAAGTACGAATATCGTATCATCCCCAATGCCTTCCCCTTGTATGAATTTTACCAGGTTACAAGTATCCGCCGGGTTCACCGGACTTAACGTATCGGATAGATCCAACGGATCATCGGGCGTTGCGCCGGTATCAATACTTTTTTCTTTAAAACAGGAGGAAATAACCAAAGCCAGGGAACACATTAAAAAGAGGTAGCGCATATAAATTATGGGAATTTTCAGAAAGTCAAATATAATGAGGATAGTTTTTCGTTAATGCCAATTCATATTAATTCTTTCGAATTGATGTGAAATAATTATTTCACACAGTGAGATCATTTGATTTCCTTAATTCTCCGGATCGGAGATCCGGGGTCCACGCTTTCACGTTTCTTTTGCAATTAATCCACCTCTTTTGTCGTTCTTTGTTCTGTTCCGCTCCAACTTCTATCGCACAACTTTACTTATTTACTTAATTCAATCAGTATGGCTGCTAACCAACCAGCAGAGACGGGTAGTCTCTATTCGTATGACTCATTCGGCGGAAACAACACTAAGAAATCCGAAGGCAATTTTTTATGGTGGTGCTCAGGGGCCCATCAGAAGCTGCTTCGTGAATTTCCCTCAGAACATAGTAAATATTCGGGACTAGGAGGCGTTTTGCTCGCCACCTTTGTACTGGCAGCTTTATCGGCCGGCTATGCGGTTTACAGTGTGTTTGGCAATTGGATCTGGACGATCTGTTTTGCCCTGATATGGGGCTTGATCATTTTCAACTTCGACCGTTTCCTGGTTTCGACCATGCGGAAATATGGAGTAAGTAAGCGCAAACAGTTGTGGATGGCAGTACCTCGTTTGTTATTGGCGATCCTCATTGGGGTAACCATTGCCCGACCGCTGGAATTGAAAATCTTTGAAAAAGAGATTGATACCAAGGTGGTAGAAAATCTTCATAAAAAAGTACAACTAAACGATAGCCTGCTTCAAATCGAAAACAAGGCTCAACTGCAAAATGCATTTACCGAACGAGGCCGTTTAACCGACCGGAAGCTGGCAATTGAAGATACTTTGCATCGTCTTCAGCAATCTTATGTACAGGAAGCAGATGGCACCGGTGGCTCAGGACAAAGAGGTATAGAGGATCTTACCCGCTTAAAGATGAATGCCTATACAGCTGCCGTGCAACAATACCGTCCAGAACTGCAGATGTTGAGTAGCGATGTTGCCAGACAAGACAGTATCATTAATTCTTCTCAATCTTTTTTGGAAGGGAAAAGAAAATTGTACGCTGCTTCTATTCAAAACAATGTGGGTTTTCTGGAAAGAAACAAAGCATTAAGCGATCTGGCGGATGAAGAAAGCAGTGTATTCTGGACAAGTATTCTCATTTCCCTGCTTATCATTCTTATTGAAGTAGGCCCCATACTTTCTAAACTGATTATGCCCGTGGGTCCTTATGATATTGCCTTAGCAAAAGAAGAATTGGTAAGTATGGCCGCCGCTGAAAATGAAATGCGGAAAGACAAGGATCTTACTTCAGAGAAGAAAAAAGCCTTTTATCAGAAACAACGGGAAGTTAGTGATCAGCTGGTAGATCAAATGAGTGCCTTACAGAAAAAACATATCGACCAGGAACTTGAAAAATGGGAGAGAGGCGAATGGAACCCAAAGGATCATCGTTCTTCGATGGATGAAGTGATGCGGAAGATCAAAGAACGCTATCAGCTTAAAGAAGACGATTTATTGTAGAAAGAAGTACATCGCGCATATGGCCATCAGGAAAACCAGGGTCGGCAAGTACG
This sequence comes from Chitinophagaceae bacterium, assembly GCA_965279015.1. Taxonomy (GTDB): domain Bacteria; phylum Bacteroidota; class Bacteroidia; order Chitinophagales; family Chitinophagaceae; genus Endoryza. The sequence continues at coordinate 3,385,015 of OZ257130.1, read as the reverse complement.
TGTATTTGCCGACCTTATATTTTCTTCTGGCCGATGGAATCACCAAAAAAACAAAAGATAAAAACAGCGCACTGAATACAATCAGCAAAAAAATCATTGAAGCATCCAACTTCCATCCATTGACATTTGAGTAGACACCAAAGCCCGAAAGAAACAAGTATAACAGTAGCATTGGAAGACCAATAATCCAACCCCATCTCTTTTGACGAAACAATAAAATGCTCCCAACTAAAGCAAAGAATATGGTAGAATAGGTTTTCAGATCGCTTAGCAATTCTCCCCGGCTGATCGTGAATGCTGACTCATCAGCCTTATAGCCATCCGCTCTCGATGATAAAATATTCATCACCTGGACTGCTGCATATCCAATCCCAATCAACAGGAGCAGGCTCGCGGCGAATTTTTCTCTCCAGGTTAATTTTTCAATCATGAATTTTAATTTATCTGAAAAAGCGGTTTGATTTATTTTAGTTGTTGTTGAATGATCGTAGCCAGTTTTTGCGCCCATCGTCTATATTCCTTACCAGAAGGATGCAATTCATCACCGGTTAATAAACTCAAGTCAGTAGCAGCTTCTCTTGTTCCCTGGGTAATATCAATATAGTTCACTTTATAACGATCCGCGAAAGCTTTGTTAACCTGGTTAAATGCATCTATTTCCGATGCGATTTTTTGACGGTTCCTACCTTCCGCATAGGGTGTTACCCCCCAGTCGGGTATTGATAAAACGATCACGTGGTTCGCTTTATTACCCGCAAACTCAATAGCTTTTTTCAACAATTCATCAAATTCATTCGCGAATTCTTCGAGACTTCTTCCCCTGTATTGATTATTGACCCCAATCAATAAACTTACGAAATCATATGGCGCGTTTAATTCGGATTTGCTGATCCCATCCTTGAGCTCATCGGTGGTCCAACCTGTTTTTGCGACAATCATTGCATCGCTGAAACTAAATCCATTCTTCCGGAGCAATTCGATGGCCTGTGAAGGAAAATTTTGATTGCCAGGCACACTCTCCCCAATTGTGTATGAATCGCCTAATGCTAGATAACTATAAGTTTTTTCAGACATTTTTTGAGAATATGTGTTGTGAAAATAACTCAGGGAAATCAGAATCAGAAATACAGCACGCCAGATAGAATTATTCCGGTTGGTGAAGACACCAGCCGGGGTGGGAGGACATTTAGAATTTTTGCGGCTGGTGAAGGCAGCAGTTGAGGTGATACGAATCATGATTATCCTTTCATCCAGCTACGAAAATAGCAAAGGGGCTGATTGCTCAACCCCTTTTACATTTTAAATTTTACATTCTATATTTTACATTTCTTACTGCTGCACTCCCTGCATTCCATTCTGCACTCCTTCGGATTCGCCCTTCATATTCTTGCGCTTAAAAAGCGATACATCGAATTTACCGAAGCGCCAGTTAAAGTTTACACGTACGAATTGCTGGTCGCGGGTACGATAAGTATTTTGTTTAAAGTAAGCTGATTCGGAATACACATCGCTGCGACGGGTGGCAAACACGTCACTGAAGTTCACGGTGATTGAAGCTCTTTTCTCTTTCATGAAATCAAAACGAAGTGCCATATCCACACCATAATTTGGACGAATATATCCCTGAGAAGCGCTCTGTGACTGACCAAACATCATACCACCACCACCGGGGCCACGTCCACCGCCGCCGCCGCCACCACTTCCACCTGGGGGAAGAATGGTTTTTGATTGGTAATCTCCACTAACCTGCAACGTAAAATTCTTTGGTAACTTGAAACTGTTATTAATCTTACCGAACCAACTTATTATGGGATCCTGTTGAACCATATTAGGATCGGTAATTTTAATTTGGGAAGAATAGAAATTGAGGTTGGTTGTCAGATCCCACCATTTTGTAACGGCATGGCGGTTGATTAATTCAAGTCCGCCTATATAACTTGAATTGGCGTTGATATAAGTATTTATAAGTAAAGTATCTCCTTTAATCGGGCCTTCTTCCGCAACCTGGTAACGAGTGATCAAATCATCTGTAAACTTATAATAGATAGATGCCATAAAGGAATTAGAACCTTTATAAGTTTTTGTATACGATATCTCGAAGGAATAGGTAAACTCTGGAACCAGGTTTGGATTACCACGGGATAAATTGAGGGTATCGGAATAATCAGTGAAAGGGAACAACTGGAAAAAATTAGGTCGATTGATTCTACGGGAGAAATTCAATTGCATATCCTGATCATTCTTCAATTTTTGAGTAAGGAAGATGCTTGGGAAAAAACTGATCGGGAAACTATTTTCATAATTTATCAATGAATCCTTTCCGGTTGGGGAAGTAGTTTTTACTTCGCCCTCATAATCCGAACTCTCTGCCCGCAATCCCAACTGATAACCAAAATTCTTTATTTTATTAGTATAAGTGGCATATGCAGCATATACGTGATCTTCATTCCTGTACAAAGAAGAAAGTTGGTCAACCTTTACAGGAACACCCCCCACGATCACACTATTATCATTCCGGCTATCGGTTTTACGTACCTGTGCTCTTGCCCCCATCTCCAGTTTAGAGTTAACGGTTATTGGGTTCACGAAATCGGTTTGAAAAGTCATGAACTGGGTCTCACCACCTCCATTCAACAATTGCTGAAAACTGCGGGTTAACGTACCGCCTGGGGCGGTATAGTTATTGGTAGTAAGCAGGTTATTATTTTCATTGCGACTCTTATTAAAATTCGCGTCAGCAGTCCATTCTTTACCCGCCTTCGGAAAATTGTGTTTGAAACTTATCATCCCACCGCGGTTCTTGAATTCACCTTCACTATTTGAGAGCCTGTTTGAATAGGAAGAGGTTGTTGTGCCATTACTGTAAATAGTATCAACAATAATATCACTATAAAAATGAGGCTGAAATTTACCATTCACAAAAACACCTGATACAGTAAGTGTATTCCTGTTATCGATAAAGTAATCAAAACCTCCCCGTATAAATGCGAAATAGCCTTCTGTAACGTTTTCGTCTATTTGGTTTAAATATGTATTAGGATCAACTACGGTAGTGTATCGTTCGGTGGTTCCGTTTGAAATGGATTTACGCTGGTTGTACATGGCGCTAACGAATGCATTCACCTTGCCCTGTCGAACATTTATATCACCTCCGATATTATATTTTCCGCGTTGATCGATACCTGCGCGAAGGTTTCCATTATAACCAGATTTCCTGTTTTTCTTTAAAACAATATTTAATATACCTGCAGTACCGCCCGATGCATCAAATTTGGCGGAGGGGTTAGTGATTATTTCCACACTCTGGATAGCATCTGCTGGTATTTGTTCCAACGTAAGAGTAGTTGGTCTTCCATCTACAAATATCTGCGGGGCGTTATTTCGAAGCGTTACGGCTCCATCAATATCCACATTCAACGAAGGAACATTACGCATTACATCTACAGCGGTTCCACCGGCAGATGTAAGATTCTTCTCAACATTAAAAACCTTGCGATCGATGCTGGAAGTAACCAACGCTTTGGAGCCACTTACAGTAACCGCTTCCAGCACCTGCGCGTCTTGTTCTATTTTGATATTACCAAGATCCTTATCAATACCAGCTAAAGCCTGAGTCATATCACCACCTTGTCCAAACTTCATTTCAAAAGCAACTTTTTGCTCAATTGTTTTATAACCGATAGCAGTTATTTTTAATTTGAAATTGCCCATAATGGGAAGGTTCTCCAAACTGAAATTGCCTGATTTGGTAGTAAGCATACCAGCGATAATTACATCAACCCTTTGCTTAGTGATCGTATCAAATTTATTCTGTATAAGTTGGATGGAGACTGCTTCAATCCCTTTATTTGTCTTACCGTCAACAATTTTCCCATAAAAATGACCCATGTTCATATTTTGGGTTCCTCCACCGGCTCCCCGGCCAGCCCCGCCTGGCATTTGTGAAAACCCTGAAATACAAAGAGTAACGATAAGGATAAGTACAATAATTCGCTTCATGTTTATATATTGAATATGGTTGCAAAGTTGGACGTTACATTACTGACAAACTTGTGTCTTTGTGATGAATGGTAACAAGTAAAGTATTGCTTTATCGAAGCTTCAAAGTGAAGGCGGGAATGCATCAAATCTGACCTTGCCTAACTAACGATCATTATGAAAATAAGTTGAACCAAACCTATCAAAAGACCACCAATAACTCCATATATTTTAAAAAGCCTCAGTTCGCCCGGAATTGTTTTCCTGATTGCAGCCTCCAGTTTAACAGGTGGGATAGAAGCGATTTTATCAGTTACGATTTTTTTTAGATCAATATCCTGTTGAAGATTGGCAAGGTAAGTTTTAATAGTTGCCGGGAATATCTCCTCAAGTTCTTTCATAAATATCTCTTTTAACTGGTTGATCGTCTTATCTCCGATAAACATACTGATCACCGGCATTGCTGTACTGAGTTTGTTGCGTAAAAATTCATCAATATGTTTTTCGATAGTAGGCATTATTTTTTTTAGCGCTTCTCCATCAGTAACCCTGGCTTCCATATCCGCTAATGAAAATAGCCCTGTTCCCGCAGCGGATCCGATTTTTGCAGCTATTTCTGACTGTTTTGAAGGCAACAACTTCTTAAAAAATAACTGAATTGCCAGCCAATTCAGGCACCAACCAAGGATTGCGGATAATATTGGAATAAGATAAAGCCAGGGGTTCATTCAATTTTTTTAAGTGTGCAAAGAAAACTCAATTAAACCATGTAAATAAATTTCAGTGATCATTTGAGTGAAATTATATTTATGCTTAGATTTGCCGCTTCAAACGGTGGTTATAGCTCAGTTGGTTAGAGCATCAGATTGTGGTTCTGAGGGTCGCCGGTTCGAACCCGGTTAGCCACCCAAAATCCCGAAACTTTACACGTTTCGGGATTTTTTTTACCGTTGTCTTTGAGGGTATTCCGTTCGTGTAATTTGTGCGAAATCAGTTGTTAATATTGGTTCCTGCTTGCAACAACTCCAATTTAAAATCGTTATTTTTGGTGACATGCAAAAAGTGATTAAAAATATGTTTAGTAAAAGAACCTTACCCGTATTAATCCTGTTTTTGGGTGCAGGACTCATTGTTGCCTTTAATACTTTTGGATGGGGTGGAACACCTGCCGGCAAGTATGAAAAGATACTCCATAATGTGGGAGATATGCTTAAAGAAATTCATTACAGTCCTAAAAAGATTGATGATGATTTCTCCAAAACACTCTTTAAGAAATTTCTTACCGACCGCTTTGTGGATGAAAACAAAAATATCCTGTTGCAATCGGATATTCAGTCGTTGAAGAAATATGAAACTAAGCTCGACGATGAAATTTTAGGGGCGAATGTGGTTTTTGTTCCCACCGTATCAGAAATGGTTAAAAAACGTCTCCCTGAAGTGGCCGCTTTGTACAAAGAAATACTGGCAAAACCATTTGATTTTACCAAAGATGAATCCGCCAATCTAAATCCGGAGGAATACGATTTCGCTAAAACCGAAGCGGACCGGAAAGAAATATGGCGCAAGCGGTTAAAGTATATGGTTCTTGATCGCTATGCCGATTTGCTGGAAAACAGGGAAAAGAATAAAGGAACTGAAGGGTTTGTAGCTAAATCTGATGCGGATCTTGAAAAAGAAGCCAGGGATCGGGTACTTAAAATAATGGACAGAACCTTTGATCGCCTTATTGTTAAGGTAAGTGAAGATGATCGATTCAATAGTTATGTAAATATCATCACGGAAACAATGGATCCGCATTCAACATTCTTTCCTCCCGTTGATAAAAGATATTTCGATGAGCAGATGAGTGGTAAATTCTACGGAATTGGCGCATCGCTCAGAGAAGAAGAAGGAAATATTAAGATCGGTACTCTATTAGCCGGAAGTCCTGCCTGGAAATCAGGACAGGTTCAGGTGGGCGATATTGTCATGAAAGTTGGACAGGGTTCCGCAGAACCAGTTGATTTAACTGGTTTTGTTACAGAAGACGCGGTAAAAATTATTCGCGGTAAAAAGGGAACAGAAGTTAGACTTACCCTTAAAAAAACGGATGGTTCAGTTAAAGTAGTTTCCTTAATCAGAGATGAAATAGTACAGGACGAAACCTTTGCCCGTAGCGCAGTGATCAACACTGCTAAAGGAAAGATTGGTTTTATTTACCTGCCTGAATTCTATGCCAATTTTGATGATCCCAAAGGGGCCCGTTGTTCTGAAGATGTACGGAAAGAAATCATTAAACTGAAAGAGCAAAAAGTAGATGGCATTGTAATGGACCTGCGCAATAATGGTGGTGGTTCATTGTACGATGTAGTGCAGATGGTGGGATTGTTTATAGAAGGAGGTCCGATTGTTCAGGTAAAAGATCGCGATGGTAAACCGCAGGTTTATTTTGATCGTGATAAGTCAGTATTGTATGATGGTCCGTTGGCTGTAATGGTAAATGAATTCAGCGCATCCGCCTCCGAAATTTTCGCGGCTGCGATCCAGGATTATAACCGCGGAGTGATTATCGGTAGCTCTACTACATATGGTAAAGGAACTGTACAGCGTAATATCGGTCTCGATAAGATTGTCGGTTTTACTGATCCCAATAGCGACCTGGGTACAATCAAACTCACTCTCCAGAAATTCTATCGTATTAATGGAGGTTCTACTCAAAAGAGAGGGGTTGCTTCCGATATCAACCTACCAGATATTTATGAGTACTCTAAATTCCGCGAAAAGGATAATCCGGATGCATTGCCTTGGGATGAGATCAATAAAGCGGAATATAGTAATTGGAAATATAGTCTTGACCTGAATCCTATTAAAAACGCAAGCAGCGAACGTATGAAATCGAGCAATGCGTTTTCCGTAATCCAGAAGAACGCTCAGTGGGTGGCAGAGCAAAACGATAAGGTGGTAACGCTGAGTCTTAAGAAATACCTGGAAGAACAACGCCAGATCAAAGCCTCTGTAAAACAAATTGAAACATCTGCAAAGCTGGCGAATGAACTTGATGTTACAGCGATGGGAGAGGACCTGAAGAAATTTGAATATGACAACGGAAAGTTGGAGCGTTTCAAAGAATGGATCAAAAGATTGAGATCTGACATTTACCTCGATGAAGCAGTTAATGTAGTTAATGATATGGTGGTACAAAAGAATATTGTTTACAATACCAAGAAGCAATAATTCATCTCAATATTATTTCAAAACCGTCCCCAATTGATTGGGGACGGTTTTTTTATTCGCTATATCCCAATAACATAGCAGTTTTATTTCTCCTATTTTTGCCCCGGACTAAAACAACCGCTTCATGCATTTACCCGATTACTTTAAACAGATCACCACTTTTGTTTTTGATATGGATGGTGTACTAACCGATGGTACGCTTTTAATCTTCGATAATAGCCAGTTTATACGCCGCATGCATATAAAAGATGGCTATGCCTTACAACTGGCAATCAAGAAAGGATACCGCGTTGTTGTTATTTCGGGAAGCAATTCCGATGCAGTGGTTACCCGATTAAACGGACTGGGAATAAAAGATGTATTTATGAAAGTTGAAGATAAAAAAAGCTGTTTACAAAACTATGCCGACCAGCATAAGCTTCTCAAAAAAGAGATCCTTTTTATGGGAGATGATATGCCGGATTACGCAGTGATGAAAATGGCCGGATTGGCTTGCGCGCCTGCTGATGCTGTTCCGGAAATAAAAGAGATATCCCGATATATTTCCCCGGTAGCCGGCGGTATGGGTTGTGTTCGGGATGTTATTGAAAAAGTTTTAAAACTGAATAATGGCTGGGAACTGGAAACGGGGATTGCCAGCCGCTGATCATTTCTTCTTATCTTAACGGCTCATTTATTATCTTCATATCCAGCATGAAACTGATTGCAGCATTCTTTCGGCTTATACGTTCATTGAACCTTTTGTTTATTGCGTTGACGCAATTTCTATTTCAGTATTGTATTATCATTCCTTCATTGAAAAAGGCCGGCGTAGAACCTCAACTTAATACTTTTTTATTCTTACTACTGGTAATGGCCTCACTTTGTATTGCCGCGGCTGGTTATATCATCAATGATTATTTTGATCTGAATATCGACCGAATTAATAAACCGGAAAAATTAGTAGTAGAAAAAATAATTAAACGACGCTGGGCGATACTCTGGCACCTTGCACTATCGGGATTTGGAATTCTGCTGAGTTTTTATGTGGGCTGGAAAAACAATTATAACCTGCTGCTCGGATTCGGCAATATTCTTTGCGTAGCATTATTATGGGTGTATTCCACCACCTTCAAAAAAAAGCTGCTTTCCGGTAATATTATTATTTCCTTATTAACAGGGTGGGTGGTACTGGTTCTTTATGTAGCCGAAATGGATCGCTTTTTTTATACGGCAAACAATCCCAGCCTCAGCAATGCTATTTCAAAAATATTCAAGTTGTCTTTTTTATATGGAGGCTTTGCTTTCATTATTTCATTAATCCGGGAGGTTATTAAAGATATTGAGGATATGCCGGGTGATGCAAAATATGGTGGTCGTACCATGCCCATTGTATGGGGTGTAAATGTGTCCAAAACATTTATCGCAACCTGGTTGATTGTATTAATTGGATCACTAGGGGTGTTACTGATTTATATATTGCCCAATCGTTGGTGGGAATCGATCTCTTATGTGGCTATTTTTATCCTGCTACCGTTGCTATATATCTTTTTAAAGCTTTTTAAAGCGCAACGAAAGGAACAGTTTCACCAACTCAGTAACTGGGTTAAATTCGTTATGCTAACGGGCATTCTCTCTTTGATTTTTTTTAGAATATATGAGTAAGAAAATTGTATTAGCCTCACAATCGCCCCGGCGGAAACAATTGCTGGAATGGGCCGAAGTAAATTTTGATGTGCTTGTAAAGCCTACGGACGAGTCGTTCCCTGCTTATATGCCTGTTGAGGAAGTTCCGGTTCATATCGCCCGGAATAAAGCCATCGCATTACTCTCTGATGCTGACTATAAAAAATATGAATCCAACGCGCTCATCCTTGCGGCCGATACCATTGTTGTATTGGAAAATTCCATTATTGGCAAACCTGCAGGAAGAGCAGAAGCAATCGATATCCTTTCTCGTTTATCAGGTAAAAAACACCTTGTAATAACAGGTGTGGTTTTGAAAAAAGGGGAAGAGGAAATTAGTTTTTCAGATACTACAGAAGTATGGTTTCATTCATTAACGAAGAGCCAGATTGAATTCTATGTAGATAAATACCAGCCTTACGATAAAGCTGGAGCATATGCCATACAGGAATGGATTGGGGTAGTGGGCATTGAGCGGATCAACGGTGATTTTTATAATGTAATGGGCCTGCCAGTAAGCAGGGTTGTAAAAGCCCTGGAAGAAATAAACAATAAAACCGGGTGAGAACACCATTGATTTTCTAAACAGTTCATTTAATTTTAATCAACGCGGTAACCTCAGGGCATTAAACGAATAAACGTTTTATGACTGAACGATTACTGCAATATATCTGGCAGTTCCAGCATTTTAATCAGCACGAACTGCAATTACCCAATGGAGAATTATTGGGCATCATCCATCCCGGAAACTATAATACTCACCAGGGGCCCGATTTCATCCAGGCTCGTATTAAAATTGACGAGGTTTTATTTGCCGGAAATATTGAACTGCATGTAAAAACTTCCGATTGGCAACGTCACAAACACGACGAAGATGAAAACTACCGTAATGTAATTCTGCATGTAGTTTGGCAACATGATGAAGATAAAGTACAAACAATACCTGTGCTTTCATTGGAAAGCCGCGTTTCTGGCGTGCTGCTCGATCAATACGGCCAATGGATGCAGCAACCCACTTTTATACCCTGTAACCAACAGGCGGCACAGGTTGGCGAATTGATTTGGAAAGGGTGGGAGGACAGGTTACTGGCAGAAAGGTTACTTCACCGGACAAACATTATCAAGGAATACCAGGAACAAAACAATCAACATTGGGAGGAGAGTTTCTGGTGGTGGCTGGCCCGGCATTTTGGTTCTAAAGTAAATAGTACTTCTTTTGAATCAATTGCACGCAGCATACCCGTTAACCTGCTTGCAAAGCATAAATCACAGATTCATCAGTTGGAAGCATTATTATTCGGACAATCGGGGCTGCTGAGCAGATCCTTCGAAGAAGATTATCCAAAACTTTTAAGCGCCGAATATCGCTTCCAACAAAAGAAATACAAAATAAAACCACAGTTTGAACCCGTTTATTTTCTCCGGATGCGACCTGGAAATTTTCCGAGTATCCGTCTTGCTCAATTGTCGATGCTTCTTCATCAATCCAATCACCTGTTTGCTGACATCAAAGAAAGCCGTGAGCTAAAAGATGTTAAGCAAATACTCGATGTAACCGCTAACGATTACTGGCATTATCATTATCTCTTTGATGAAATATCGGCTTATAAACCCAAACACATCGGAACACAGATGATCGATAATTTAATTATTAATGCTGTTTGTCCCGCTCTTTACGCGTATGGACATTTAATGAATGAACCATTATATAAAAACAAAGCCCTTCATTGGCTGGAACAAACAGGTCCCGAAAAAAATGCAATCACAAAAGGGTTTATTCAGATTGGAATCCCTATTCAAAATGCATGCGACTCACAGGCATTACTTGAACTAAAAACTAATTACTGCGATGTGAAACATTGCCTCGATTGTGCAATCGGAAACGCCCTGCTCAAAAACGCCACCTAATAGCGGGGAAAATCGACTTGTTCTGCCTCAATTTTGAGCCACAGATTACACAGATTAGCACAGATTGGAGTAGTATTTCTGTGGAAATCTGTGTAATCAGTGGCTGTAAAAAAAATCTGCAGTTATTTTAAGCCCGTTCATCAATTTATATCAGTGAAGCCGCAAGAAATTGGTAGCTTTCTCGCCTAACATTAAAAAATCACTGACATGAGAAAAACATTCTTGCTTCTTTTCACATTTGGAATTGGCATTGCTGTACATGCCCAGGACGAGAAACTGGATATGGAAGCGGTTCAAAAGATCCGTACGGAGGGTCTGACGAATTCCAAAGTAATGGATCATGCATTTTATCTTACCGATGTAAACGGTCCGCGTTTGAATAATTCAACGGGTTATCTGAAAGCCGCTAATTGGGCAAAAAATAAATTAGCCGAATGGGGATTGGATGCCAAACTAGAATCCTGGGGAGACTGGGGAAAGGGCTGGGATCTTCAGCGTTCCTATATTGCAATGACTGCTCCTTATTACCGTCCATTTATCGCGTTTCCAAAAGCCTGGTGCAGTGGCACCAATGGCTTACAAAACGCGGAAGTAATATTAGTTACCGCGAAAGACTCTGTGGAATTAGAAAGCTACAGGGGAAAGCTCAAAGGCAAAATCATATTATTACCACGTACTGATACCCTGAAACAATCATTTAAAGCTGACGCGACGCGATACACGGATGAAGACCTGCAGAAAATGGCTGACTATGATCCTAAAAACCGTCCAGCAGGTCAACAACGCGGTCCCGGTGGTCAGCGTCCGCCTCAAACTGTTAATATCAACAAATTGAAGGATTTTGCAAAAAGCGAAGGCGCTGTTGCAATTTTAAGTACTAATCCACGTGGTAAGGATGGTACTCTTTTTGTTTCTGGTGGTGGATCTTATGCTGCCAATGCTCCGGAGAATTTCCTCGATATCGTTGTTGCTTACGAAGATTATATGAGTTTATATCGTCTTGCAGCGGCAAAAATTCCTGTTAAGTTGGAAGTTGATGTTAAAACCAGTTTCAATACGAAGGATATTAAAGGTTATAATGTAGTTGCTGAAATAAAAGGATCAGATAAAAATTTAAAAGATGAAGTGGTGATGCTCGGTGGACATCTGGATTCCTGGCATGCTTCTACGGGTGCAACTGATAACGCAGCGGGATGTTCAGTTATGATGGAAGTAATCCGCATTTTAAAAGCCAGCGGGTTTAAACCCAAGCGCACGATCCGGATTTGTTTATGGGGTGGAGAAGAACAGGGTCTTCATGGCTCGAGAAACTATGTACGCAATCATTTATCCGATACGGCAACCCGTCGTTCTAACAGCGAAGGTGATAAAGTGAGCGCTTATTACAATCTTGATAATGGCACTGGTAAAATCAGGGGAATATATACACAGGGTAATGAAGCAGTAAAACCAATTTTTGCCAAATGGCTCGAACCGTTTAAAGATCTTGGTGCTGGTACTGTCACTTTACAGAATACAGGCGGAACTGATCACCAGGCATTGGATGGGGTAGGCATTCCGGGATTTCAATTTATTCAGGATGTTATCGAATACGACACACGTACACACCATACCAATATGGATTCGTATGATCACCTGATTGCGGATGATCTCAAGCAAGCAGCAACTATCATCGCTTCTTTTGTATATCACACAGCGCAAAGAGACGAGAGGATTCCGAGGAAACCAGCCCCGGCCGCAACTCAACAGCGACAGGGCTTCTAGGTGCATAAGAACCAAGATGCCTTGAAAAAGAACCAAGAAACCAAGATGCCAAGAACCAAAGAATAAAGGCAAAAGAAAACTAATAGTCAAAAAAAGAATACAAAAAAATAACAAAGGGCATTCCGTTATCATCGGAACGCCCTTTGTTATTTATAATTTTGTATTACTTCTTTGCCCCGCAGGGATTGGTTCTTTGTATTCTTTCTTTGGTTCTTGGCATCTTGGTTTCTTGGTTCTTTTATAATTGGTATCTGAACCTAACGACAGCACTCTTCTGTTCACTTGAGGATATGCGCAATTCATACCGTTTTTTACCTGCAGTAATAACCATCAGGGAAGTATTAGGAGGAATGCTGCCCAGATTATCGGCATACATCATAAATTCATAATCGGTATTGGGAAAAGCTGTTATAGTAAGGGTTAATGCTTTATCAGTTAATCTTTTTTTATACAACAGTAATGTATTGTTTAGAAACACGGTTACGGTATCCCCATCAATTTCAGCGTTATCGTATAATTCAATTTTGATATCCGAAGTATCGATATTAATGGTTTGTACCACTTCCTTTTCGCGGCTCTGCAATTTCAAATTTTTCTGCAGACCTGCCAGGGTATCGTTTTGCGCTACATCCACGGGGAAAACAGAGACCGCTTCCTTATCAAGATGAATCTTTCCCGGTGGGCACATATTATTGTTCCCCATTTCATGGCCCTTCCAGTCTCCATCCAATGATTGTTTGTCGCTCAGCATCCAGTTAAGGTCATAAGTCTTGATACAAGGAATACAATTCGCCGGTACATTGAATTGCACCACGGCGTTTTCAATGATCACCAATCGTTTGGTTTGAGGATTGTAACGGCCCGTAAAATTTATTTTTGTAAAGCGATCCTTATCGTAATAATTATAAGCATTGCCCATTATAGAATTATCTTTTGCGTAATAAACATGCAGTTCCAACCAATATTCCGGATAGCAGCCGCCGGATACCTGGGTTCGCTTACCTCTCCAAATTCCTGTCAGATTCTGGGCAGACAGGGAAAGGGTAAAAAGAATAAATGCTAAAAACAGGCAGAAACGCATAAAACGAATATCTGGGAAAATACTGAAATGTGATGCAGGGGGATTCTAATTTATGTGAACGGTAGCCTTATTTTTCCTTTTCATATTTAAAAATAACTACGGCATTTTTCTGTTCATTGGAAGTTATACGCACCTCGTATTGCTTGTTGCCCGCATTCACTACCATCAACGAAGTATTGGGTGGTATTTCGCCCAGGTTCTCCGCTACCATTACCAATTCGTGGTAATCATTGGTATCATCCAAAAGAAACTTAAAGGTTATCGCCCTGGTGGTGAGTCGCTGTTTGGATATTACCAGTTTTTTATCGAGATAAACCGAAACAGTATCATTATCGATTGAACCATTATCATACACATTGATCGTAATCTCATTCGATTTCGTGATAATAGTTTTAACCACTTCATTTTCCCGGCTTGCCAACGCTTTCGGAGTCGGGGTGATTACAGGAATTGCTTTCCGATCGATTTTACTTGTTGAATCAAGGGAAGCAATTTTAATATCCTTTGTTTTAGGAGTAACAGGCTTTGCACTTGTATTGGTTTTGGTAGTAACCGGTGGTGGTTTAACCGCAACATTCTTTTTTGCCGTGGTAGCCGGTTTATTAGTACTGATGGAAGTGCTATTTTTTGTATTGTTGGTTGTAGTGGTCTTCTTTGAAGTGCTGTTTGTGGCTGACGGTTTTGTTACTGGTGGCTTCTTAACCGGAGTAGTTTTTGCAACAGTTTTATCAGCAGGATTGGGTGTTATTTTAGAAGCTTCTTCCTTTTCCTTTTCTCTTCTGGCCAGGAAAGGTTCCTTATAAAAATCGGAGGTAACCACTCTTCTTAAAAACACGGTTCCACGTCCACAATTGGTGGAATCCCGGATATTCATACTGGTATATGTTCCCTCCAAAAATTCTTCATCGCCCGACTTGGAATATTGTAAAAAACAGGTCATGATACAGGCATCACTCATTCCCGACATTCTTACCTCAACAATCTTTAACTCTTCCAGTAATACCTTTTTGCTGGTTTGATTTACGGTTCCTGAAGCGGTTGCTTTACCATAAAAAATCGTGGAAAGATAAGAGTATGTTACTCCTTCAAAGCGGCCCTTTTGTTGGTCAAGTTGGATCTCAAATTTATAGCGTTCTTGGGGGATGGCTATTTTATTCCCATCTAAGTCGCGCGAATATTCCACCTGGTTAAAATAACCCCGCCAGATACCAGTTACGTCCTGAGCGAGTACCGGCAATGTCATTAAAAAAAAAGCGATTTGTACAAATATCTTCATGATCCAAATATTCACGGTAGCAAATTAATTATTTTAGGTTTAATACGAGAATAATCGTAAGCGTCCGTTGGCAAAACTTCGTTAAATTTGCGGTTCTTAAAACCCAAGCGCAAGTACAAATTTATGATGAAGATTACTTTCCCAGATGGAGCAGTAAGAGAATTTGCAGCCGGAAGCTCCGCATTGGAAATAGCGAAGTCGATCAGCGAAGGATTGGCCCGGAAAGTTTTAGCGGCCAGCGTAAACGATCAGGTATGGGATGCTACCCGTCCGATCAACAATGACAGCAACTTAAAGCTTTTAACCTGGGATGATAAGGAGGGGAAAAATACCTTCTGGCACTCATCGGCCCACCTCATGGCAGAAGCGGTCGAATCTTTATACCCAGGGGTAAAATTCTGGGTGGGGCCGGCCACAGAAAATCCAAAGGGTTTTTATTACGATATGGACCTGGGGGATCGCAAACTGACCGAAGAGGACTTGCAGAAACTGGAAAAGAAAATGAATGAGCTGGCTAAACAAAATAACAGTTACCAGCGAAAAGAAATTCCAAAAGCGGAAGCGCTCAAATTCTTCAATGATAAAGGGGATGAATATAAACTGGACCTGTTGCAAAACCTGAATGATGGGGAGATTACTTTTTATACACAAGGTGGCTTTACTGATCTATGCCGTGGACCCCATATTCCCAGCACAGGAATTATCAAAGCTATCAAGCTCACCAATATTGCCGGTGCATATTGGAAAGGTGATGAAAAAAACAAGCAGCTAACCCGTTTATACGGCGTAACATTCCCCTCTCAAAAAGAACTGGACGAATACCTTCAGTTGCTGGAAGAAGCTAAGCGAAGAGATCATCGGAAACTCGGAAAGGAATTAAGCATTTATACGATGGATGATGATGTGGGCCAGGGTCTGATTATGTGGATGCCGAACGGTACCGTCATTATCGAAGAACTGGAAAAACTGGCCAAGGAAACGGAGCAAGCTGCGGGATATAAAAGAGTAGTAACTCCGCATATTGCCAAGGAAAGCATGTATATAACCAGCGGACACCTTCCCTATTATGCCGATAGTATGTATCCACCTATGGAAATGGATGGAGAGAAATACTATCTGAAATCGATGAACTGTCCACACCACCACAAAATATTCGCGGCCGAACCCAAAAGTTACCGGGATCTGCCGTATCGTATTGCGGAATACGGAACTGTTTACCGTTACGAACAAAGTGGTGAGTTATTTGGATTGATGCGGGTGAGATGCCTGCATATGAATGATGCGCATATTTACTGTACAAAGGCCCAATTTGAACAAGAGTTCAGGGCGGTAAATGAAATGTACCAGAAGTATTTTAAAATATTTGGAATCGATAAATATGTGATGCGTCTCAGCTTGCATTCACCCGATAAACTGGGTAAGAAATATGTAAACGAACCCGAACTTTGGAAAGAAACCGAAGAAATGGTTCGCCAGGTACTGATCGATTCTAATATACCTTATGTGGAAGTACAGGATGAAGCGGCTTTTTATGGTCCGAAGATCGATGTACAGATTTATAGTGTAATTGGTCGTGAATTTACACTTGCCACTAACCAGGTAGACTTTTCACAGGGCCGTAGTTTTAAGCTTGAATTCGTTAACCAGGATAATAAAGCCGAAACTCCTCTGATTATTCACCGGGCACCGTTGGGAACACATGAACGATTCATCGGATTTTTATTGGAACATTATGCCGGTAAATTCCCGCTTTGGCTGGCCCCCATTCAGGTTAAGGTGTTGCCTATCAGCGATAAGTTCCTACCTTACGCACAAACTATTTTGCAGAAACTGAAAAATGCAGATATTCGTGCCGAGGTTGACGACCGCAATGAAAAAATCGGCAAAAAAATACGGGATACAGAGTTGTTGAAAGTTCCCTATATGCTGGTAGTAGGAGAGAAGGAAATGAATGATGGAATCGTATCTATCCGCAGACAAGGAAAAGGAGATGCAGGAACAAAAACTACGGACGAATTCATTTCGGAGACAATAGCAGAAATAAAAGAGCGTAGAGATAACTAAATAATTTTTCTATTTATTCCTCAATCCCTGTTTGAGGATTTTCCAATAAAAAAAACGTTCCTGCAGGGAGGAACCTAATCTAAAAATTGTAAATGGCATTACCGCAAAGACCTTTCAACAGACCTGGTGGTGGAGGTGGTGGATTCAATCGTGGACGATTTGCACCCCGCAAAGAAGCAGAACACCGGATCAATCATTTAATACGGGTACCACAGGTTCGGCTCGTAGGAGATAATGTAGAAATAGGTGTCTATTCCACGCAGGAAGCTTTAAAAATCGCGCAACAACAACAACTCGACCTGGTAGAAATTTCTCCCAATGCAGATCCGCCCGTATGTAAGGTCATCGACTATAATAAATTCTTGTACGATAAAAAGAAGAAAGAAAAAGAAATGAAGGCGAAAGCCAAAGTTTCTGAAGTGAAGGAAATTCGTTTCACTCCGAATACCGACGATCATGATTTCGATTTTAAATCGAGACATGCCGAAGGTTTTTTGAAAGATGGCAATAAAGTGAAAGCTTATGTTCAATTCAAGGGACGGGCTATCCAGTTCAAGGAAAGAGGAGAGTTATTGTTGTTGAAATTCGCAGAACGTCTGCAAGAAATAGGACAACCCGAAGCACTTCCCAAACTGGAAGGAAAGAGAATGTTTATCATGCTGGCACCAAAAAGCAAGAAGAAAAAAGAGAAAGACGCGGAACAGAATTCTTAATTCTATACTAATTAGAAAAAGCAGTCCATTTGAAGACTGCTTTTTTTATGCTCAAACTGTATCAAAAAGCAGTCCCTCAAAAGGCTGCTTTTGTTTTTATATGAAAAGCAGACCCTGGATCAAATCGGGCTCAACATCACCTATAACATTAATGGGGTATTGTTTAAAATAATTAAATAGTCTTACTTTAACAATCACATCACATTTTCCTAACCCTCGTTAAGTCTCCCGTAGCACCCACTATCCCTGTGTATCTCACTCTCTGAAACCTGACAACTCTTCGGGGTTAATTAATTATTTGATTCACTACAAATCAAAACTTTTTTATTTATGCGAACAAATCTACTATTATCAATTTCCGTAATTGGAATATTGATAGTTTCGGCATCCCCTGTGTTTTCACAGGCAGTAGCAATTAACGACAATGGCTCAGCGCCTGTTGCCAGTGCAATACTGGATATTAACTTTTTCGGATCTCCCAAAAAGGGGGTGCTTGTCCCTCGGATGACAACTGCTCAGCGTATTGCTATTGTTGCCCCGGCTACCAGTCTGCTTGTTTTTGATTCAAACACAAACAGTTTCTGGTACTATGGCGGAGCGGGTCCCGGCTGGATAGAATTTATAGCCAATAGCAATAATTTATGGGCAAAAAATGGGAATGACATTTACAATACCAACACGGCAAATGTGGGTGTGGGAACAGGAACCAACATAAAAGCAAAATTTCACGTGTTGCAGAATACATCGGTTGTATTTGGCCCCGATTCAAATACATTAAACAACAGCCGCTTCTGGTTCAGTGGATCAAAAAATGCTCTTCGCATAGGAACACATGCAGATATACCTTTTGGAGCGGGTGCCTGGGATTATGCCAACATAGGAGTGAATTCGCTGGGAATTGGAACCAATAATAAAATTACGGGCAATGGAAGTGTTGGTATTGGCGATTATAATCAAACGTATGGAGAAGGGTCCACTGCATTAGGTTGGTTGAATATAAGTAATGGCAGGGGGTCATTTACTACCGGGTACCTGAATACGGCGAATCAGGATTGGGGCCAGGCAATCGGATACAACAATACTACACATGGAACATGGGGCTTTACAGGGGGATATGGATCATTCAGCTGGGGAGATGCTTCTTTTGCTTTTGGAACCCAGATATCATCGAACTCGAAAAATATGACAGCCTTCGGTGCCTATAATGATACTTCACAATATGCCAACGCAAATAAAAATTCGTGGATCAGTTCGGATCCGCTGTTTGTTATTGGCAATGGAACTAGCAGTATGTCTAAATCGAATGCAATCATGCTGCTGAAAGACGGGCGCTTTGGTATTGGAAACACAAAACCGCACGCCGCTTTACATGTAGGACATAATAAAACGGTCATTTTCGGACTCGATTCGCTTTCTTCGACAGTCGGTAATAAATTCGTATGGTTCGGCACAAAGTCTGCAATTCGTTTTGGACAAATTGATTTGGACGGTGGTGACAGCTGGGATTATGCAAATATTGGCGTTAATTCAATCGCCATAGGTGAAGGTGCAAAAGCAAGCGGCCCGCAATCTTTTTCACAAGGATATTACTCGAATGCGACAGGTTATTATTCGATAGCCCGCGGTTTTGCTGCTACTGCTAGCGGTGACCATAGTACAGCAATGGGACAGGCTCTAACTGCCGCTGGTATAGCGTCTGTAACGTTTGGGGAAAATAATTACGTCGCCGGGAACTGGGGACTTTCACAAGGTTATAATAACAGAGTTACCGGTAACTTTGCCACAGCAATCGGACTAGGGATAAGTGCAAGAGCATTCAACAGCTTTGTGATCGGTCGCTACAATGATTCAATTGGCACATCCTCAACAACGGCCTGGGTTGCGACAGATCCGCTTTTAATCATAGGAAATGGTACTGGTTCTGGTGCACGTGCAAATGCAGTAACCGTTCTAAAAAATGGCAATTTTGGAATCGGTACAACTACTCCCGATAATTTACTGCATGTTGGTACAGGAACGGGAGCACGGATATCGTTAGGCTCGGCCGAAACGGTGGAAGACTTTGGAGCAAATACTTTTGGTTTCAATTCTTCCTTATTACCAACAACTGATGGAGCTCGAACACTTGGAGTCGCCTCTAATCGTTGGCTTACCGTATTTGCCGTAAACGGAGTTATTAATACGTCGGATGCAAGAGATAAAAAGAATATAACAAAAATCCCGTACGGACTTTCTGATCTTATGAAATTGAACCCGGTTAGTTACGAATGGATCAACGATCAAGAGGGCGATGGAAATAAACTGGGCTTGATTGCTCAGGAAGTATTGAATGTTATTCCAGAAGTAGTAAAAAAAGAAGAAAATATCTTTGTCAATGAAACGACTGGCCAGATGCAACGCAAAGCGGTTGCACGCTATGGAATTTATTATAGTGACCTGATACCCGTTCTAATTAAATCTATTCAGGAACAACAAACTGTAATCGCTGATCAAAAACAAAAGATCGATGACCTGGAGAAAAGATTACAGGCGATAGAAGCCAGGTTAAAATAGATAAAAGCTGTCTCAAAAAAACATTAGTGAATATTGCCGGGAAGTCGGGAAGACGGTAATTTTCGATTGTCTGTTAATAAGATTTTACCGCCTTACCGTCTTACCGGCAAATTTTCTTTTGAGGTACCTTTTTGTATTGATTGTTTGAATTTATTTTGAAGACAGTTCTGAAAGTTTCATACTCCTGGCCACCGATCGCAGTAATTCAGGGTCATTGGTTCCATCGTTTTCTAAATCTATATAGAATCTATCCGCCACCACCAATACGAGTTTGGAACGCTGTTCAGTTTTGTAGATAGTTTCAAATGCCGCAACATCTTTCATTCCAAGATCCACAGAACCTTCTTTTTTAGTATCATCTTCACTGGAGAATCCCATTTTGTAAATAGCTGTTACACCCATAAAACCCATCTGCGAGGCATTGTAATCCATAATTTTTACTTCTACAGTCTTTTCACCATTCATATATCGCTGCTCCGCTTCCGACCATCCACCCATGCCCGGCATATTCATCTGGCTGCCCTTGGGCCCTCCATCTTTGGTATATCCGCTCACTTCAGGTAAATAACCCTGCAGATCTTTGTATGGCATTGCAAGGGTATCACCTTTTGCTTTTCTTGCAGCCCATCGGTCCTGCGCCTCTTTCACTCCTTCACTCATTTTGTCCGCTACTGCTGGAAGATCGGCGGCTGATATTTCGCCATCCTTGACGACTACTTTATCTCCACCACCGCAGGCTGTAATTAATAGCCATCCGGCAGAAAAAATTGCAAGGAAATCTTTTTTCATAAAAGGAAATTTTGGTTTGGTATAATTGGTTAGAAAATGCTGAATTGACTTCGGGCGGGTAAATAAAGTTACTAACTTGCCGACTACTGTGCATCCCCCTTTTACAGGATATTAAATACTGGCAATATGAAAATCTTCAACATATTTTTTTGTGTACTCTTTATATTGTTCGCTGCGTTGCAATACAATGATCCCGATCCTTATATCTGGATACCAATCTATTGCTATGCAGCTGTTTTATGTTGGCTGGCATTTAAGAACAGGTTTTATCCCAAGGCTTATATCGCCGGAATCTCTGTTTACCTGCTTTATGCAATCTTTTTGTTTTTTACAAAAAACGGAGTATTGGATTGGGCAAACGAACATAATGCGGAAAACCTGGTTCAAACTATGAAGGCGGAAAAGCCCTGGATCGAAGATACCCGGGAGTTTGGAGGACTACTGATTCTTATTGTTGTCTTATTGATTGATTATTTAAATTCCAGAAAGAAAAAACTTTCTTAAAAGTCGGAAAGTCCGAAAGACAGGTAGTATTATAGAATATAAGTACTTCCTGACATCCGGTCTTTCCGACTTTCTGACTATCCTCTACATCTATTTCGCGATAAATTGAATCGACCGCAAACCTATTTGAGATGATTCCTTTTCGTTAATTGGTTTACTTACAATAAACAGGTTGTGCAATTTGCCATCGGTAACTGGCTCAAATTTCATATGAATATCTGTGCCGCCCCTCGGGCCTTTGGAAGGAATACCACCTGTAGTTGTTCCCTCAGCTAGTTTTTTTCCATCTGGCGAATCCAGCCTCAATTCAAAACTAAATCCGAAATCGGGGGCTTTCTGCCATCCGGCTGAAAGGACAGCAGCCGTCACTCCGGTCAGGTCAATATTTTCAAGACTGAAGGAACCCGCTGTTTTAGGAACAATCATAAAACGCATGCCACCAAAGTCAACAGAAGTATATCCAACCAAATTCGAAGTGTTAAAGAATTGCATCTTGCTATTACGCAGAACAATAGAATTTGTTCCAGTCATAGGTTTGATATTATTACCGCCCTTATCAGTATATGTTGCCGTTAGGTAGAGCAATCCATTGTCTTTTTCAGGCTTTTTCAATGTAGGAGCTAGACTGCCTGATGCAGGTAAAGATTGTTTTTCTCCGGTTTCTGCCAACGATTGTATCCAGGCAACGATCTGTCGTGCATCTTCTTGTTTCAGATTCGGATGGGCCGCCATTGCCACCTCACCCCAAACACCGCTGCCACCCTTAATAATTTTATCCGTGAGATAACTGCCTGCATCCGGATTTTTCTGATATTTCTTCGCTACATCTACATATGAAGGGCCGATTGATTTTTTATCTATCTGGTGGCAATTCTTACAATCGAGAGATAACATGATATTCTTTCCCATTACTACCGCGCTTAATATTTGGTGCCCTTGTGGAGAAGCCGCTTTATCAGTTCCTTCCATATAATCAGCCGAAACGATCAGATTGCTTAGATCTTTTGATTGAGCAGTATCATCCTTATCCGTTATACTCACGGCATACTGTACTTGCTTACCCGGGAAATAAAAAGTCTTGTTACCGATAAGAGCTATATCTACTTCCGGTGTTTCGTTTCCGGCATATACTGAAACAGTTCCGCTTTTTGAAACGGCTTTCTTATCATCAGCTATTTCAACCGAGATACTATAATCCCCCGCTTTAGTGTATTCATATTCCAGGCTGGGTTCGGTAGTTTCCTTTTTCTCGCCATTTCCGAGATCCCAGACATAACTGAGTTTATCTTTTTCCGGATCTTTCGCATCCACATTTACATTTACTTTAAATGGAAGAGCGCCAGATGTTTTATCAGTTGTAATGCCCGCGATATTCGCCGGACGATTGCCACTGATATAATCAATCCTGGATAAACCCGCATCCGGATTCTTACTGAACCAACCACTTCCGTATTCCAGCATATAGATTTTACCATCGGGACCTACTTCCATATCAATTACAGCAGATAATTTAGTAGAAGCCATAAATGGTTCCATCTTATCAAAGTCACCATTCTTATCCAGTGTAACCACCTTTATAAAATTGCGCATCCATTCATAGATAAATACTTTGTTATTGTAATACGCCGGCAATCGGGTGGCTTCCGGATACCCATCCGTATAATAAGCAGGGCCAGCCATTGCGTTACGTCCTCCGGTACCCATCTCCGGAAAATCTGGTGAAACCGCATATGGGTACCATATAAACGCGGGAGAAACAGGTGGTAGTTCCTTTACGCCAGTATTATTAGGAGAATTGTTTATTGGTTTTGTTGGATCAAATTTTGCCCCATTTGTTCCTGTTGAATAATCGTATTCAACATAAGGATAGTTATTCCCTACAAATAAGGGCCATCCGAAATAACCTGCTTTCTTAGCCTGGTTGAGTTCGTCGTAACCTCGGGGGCCGCGGGTATCCATGCTATCGTTTCCTGCATCCGGGCCAACTTCACCCCAATAGAGATAACCATTCTTTTTATCAACAGAAATACGATATGGATTCCGGTTACCCATCACATAAATTTCAGGACGGGTATTAGCTGTTCCTTTTGGAAATAGATTCCCTTCGGGGATACTATAGGAACCATCTTCATTAATTTTTATCCGGAGTATTTTCCCACGCAGATCATTTGAATTACCAGAAGAACGACGGGCATCAAATTGCTCAAAGCCAGGTCGTCCATCTAAAGGCGCAAAACCTTGATTCGAAAATTTACCTGGCTGATTAAAAGGAGTGGAATTGTCCCCTGTTGACAGATATAAAATATTATCGTTCCCGAATGCGATAGAACCACCGGTATGACAACAGATCTCACGCTGTGAATAAAATTGAAGAACTACCTTCTCTGATTTCATATCAAGCGTATCGTTTTCAAACTTAAATCGCGACAAACGATTTACTGAAGTATCGATAGGACTATAAAAAATATATACATAATGATTCTTTGCAAAGTCCGGATCGGCTTGAATGCCCAATAATCCTTCTTCTGCATTTACCCCCTTGGTATTCGATTTCCAATACACATTTAAATAACCTGCCTGCTTAACAGATTTATCGCTGCCTTTGAATAACATCAGCTCGCCCCGGCGCTGAGCGATCAATACATCAAAATTGGGTAATATGGTCATTTCCGTTGGCTCAAATAAAGTGCCTTGTGTAAGCTGAACTTTGGAAAATCGATCTTCTTCCGGAACCCTGAGAGTAGAAGCTTTCGCGTAATCCAGATTCTTATTTTTTCCAATGGCATATTGAATTCCCGCCAGCAAATGTTTTAAGTAATTATCTTCTAAAAATGATTCCTCGGTATGTCCCAATCCAGTATACCAGGCCCGCCCTCCATCATAATCATGATACCATGCAATCGGATGGTTCTCCCCATTCTTACCACCTTCATAACTTTTCTCATCTAACTTGATCAATACTTTTACATCGGGATTCAATTTTTTATAATTGTACCACTCGTCTTTCCGTTTCCATTCTTTGGGTAAGTGTTTAGTAGAATTATTCGTTTGATCCACTACATCTAATTTTGCCTCCTGTTGCTTGGGATGGCTATCAAAATAACCACCCACCAGGCGGCCATACCAACCCCAGTTATATTCCGCATCCGCTGCCGCGTGAACACCAACAAATCCACCACCCGCCTGTATATATCTTTCAAAATCGGCTTCCTGGTAATTGTTCAGGAAATTACCGGTTGTATGTAAGAAGATAACAGTGGAATAATTTTTCAATGAATCTTCTGAAATGTAATCATCGTTATCAGTGGTGTCCACTATAAATCCGTTTTCTTCACCCAATTTCATAATGGCTACTTTACCATTAGGAATCGTTGAATGACGATAACCCGCTGTTTTTCCAAATACTAACACCCGGGGTTTACCGGAACGGGATCCACAACTGACAATAAATAGTGTAAATACAACCACTGAAGAGAGGAGGGCAATTTTTTTCATATGCATTTTTGATAGGGCTTAAAGATAGTGGATTACACAAAACGAAATGCAATATGTAGATGAATGGTGAGTTTTCAGCGATGAAATAGTCATTTTTACTATTTCCTAATGAAAATTGGATGATTTTGGAATTTTGGATTGGGAAATTGGGAAATCTCACTTATTGCATCATGCTTTATTAATTTGTAAATACTGTTACATCTAAAGCTATTTCCCAATTTCCCAATTCGCAATCCAAAATTGTTTTATTTCCCAATCGCCAATTCCAAAATCCTCCTCATTCATCCATTCCATCCTGCCCATCTGCCGTTTTACTGGAATCAGCTACCATAGTATGAATGGTTGTTAGTTCAGCAGGCGTGAAATAGCGCCATTTGCCAGGCGCCAATCCATTCAGGGTTATACTCATGATTCGGGTTCTTTGCAAAGATTCTACATTGTATCCGAGTGCCTCACACATCCTTCTGATCTGTCGGTTTAATCCTTGAGTTAGAATGATTCGGAAACGATGGGTACCCTCTTGCTTTACAAAACACGTTTGGGTTACGGTATTTAAAATACGTACCCCTGATCGCATTTTTTGAATGAAATCGGTAGAGATGGTTTTATCAACGGTAACAACATATTCCTTCTCGTGATGATTCCCCGCCCGCAGAATTTTGTTAACAATATCACCATCGTCGGTTAAAAAGATCAACCCTTCGGATCTTTTATCGAGTCGTCCTACCGGGAATATCCTTTTTTTGAAATTGATGAAGTCAATGATATTGGTTTTATCTTTTTGATCGGTAGTGCAGGTTATGCCTTTGGGTTTATTAAGCATGATATAAAAGGCCGAAGACTTTCTCTTTTTCAGTATCTCATCGTCGATATGTACCACATCATTTTCACCCACCCGGTTCCCTTTGGAAGCGATATTCCCATTAATAGTTACCCGGCCCTGCTCGATATAATTATCCGCTTCGCGACGGCTACAAAAGCCGGTTTCACTGATGTATTTATTTAAGCTGGTTTCCACTTTATTAGTTTGCAAGCGCAAAACTAAGGCAAGCATTTCAAAGCAATGCTCTAAAGCCTTTACAATCAAGAGTAAAAGATTTGCGATGGCAAAAATTTTCTTTCCCAATTAGCTCGTTTTCTGGGTATTGAGACTTATCTTTGCGCTCCGTTTGAAAAAATGGAACTATTCCTGAAGAGGTCCAATAAGGATTCCGCCGGTGCGGAAACACCTCAAGGGTGAAACAATTAAACGCATTTTAAAATGCCAAAAGTTAAAACAAACTCCAGCGCGAAAAAGCGCTTTAAAGTGACTGGCACAGGCAAGATCACTTTCCAGAAACCGTTCAAACGTCACATTCTTACTAAAAAATCAAAAAAACGTAAGCGTGTGATGAGGCAAGACGGAGAAGTTCACAAAAGCAATATGAACTTTGTAAAGTACTTGCTTAGATTGAAATAAACAGTTAGCTGTTGGCTTTTTGCAGTTAGCCAGAGAAACTGTTATTATCAATTATTAATCTTCAAATTATTCAGATATGCCTCGTTCAGTAAACGCAGTTGCCTCCAGGGCACGCCGCAAAAGAATCCTTAAAAAAGCAAAAGGATTTTATGGCAAGCGTAAAAACGTATATACCGTTGCTAAAAACATTGTTGAAAAAGGACAGACCTACGCGTATGTTGGTCGCAAATTAAAAAAGAGAGAATACCGCAGCTTGTGGATCGCCCGTATCAACGCGGCCGTTCGTGAAGTAGGACTTACTTATTCTGAATTCATCCACAAATTGAATCAGAAGGGTGTTGGACTGGATCGTAAGATACTAGCAGACCTGGCAATGAATGAACCAGAAACTTTCAAAAAGCTGGTTGAATCAGTTAAATAAATAGCACCCGTTTTCCCTTACGGGGAGATTGGGTTAAAATAGAAACCGGGAGATCAACTATCTCCCGGTTTTTTTTATTTTGAAGAATTAAGTAAAAAATTACATTTGTATCCAATTAAAAAATGCTTCATCTTTTTTCAACCCATTTCAGTAAATGAATAACACTTACACCGACCTGGTGAAACAGACATTCAACTTCCCACAGGAAGGTTTTGAGACTCATGACAGCGATCTTTATTTTAATGGCCTCAATCTGAAAGCGCTTATTGCCAAACACGGCACCCCGATGAAACTCACCTATCTTCCTAAAATCGGGATGCAGATTAAAAAAGCTAAAAAAATGTTCGCTAATGCCATGAAACGGCATAAATACGAAGGTGAATATCATTACTGTTATTGTACCAAGAGTTCTCATTTCTCTTTTATAGTAGAAGAGGCCCTTAAACATGATATTCATCTCGAGACTTCATTCGCGTACGATATTGAGATCATTAAGAAACTATACGATAAGAAGAAAATTACCAAGGATACTTATATTATTTGCAACGGCTATAAGCAAAAATCATATACCAGCCGTATTGCCGGTTTACTTAATAGTGGATTCAAAAATGTAATTCCCATTCTCGACAATAAAGATGAGCTCCAGCATTATAAAAAATCTGTAAAAGTCCCCTTTAAGCTGGGTATTCGGGTTGCTGCTGAAGAAGAACCTACTTTTCCGTTTTATACCTCGAGACTGGGTTTCCGCGCAAGAGATGTGCTGGAATTTTATGTAGATAAGATTGAAGGGAATGAAGATCGTTTCCAGCTTAAAATGCTCCATATCTTTTTGAACAAAGGGATCAAAGATGATATTTACTACTGGAGCGAATTGAATAAAGTTATTAACCTCTACTGCCAGTTAAAAAAGATTTGTCCCGAACTGGATTCCATCAATATTGGGGGTGGTTTCCCTATAAAACATTCATTGGGATTTGAATACAACTACCAGTTCATGATCAATGAAATTGTAGGGAACATAAAAAAAACCTGTAAGAAGAACAAAGTGCCCATGCCGCATATCTTTACCGAATTTGGAAGCTATACGGTAGGGGAGAGCATGGCGCATATTTATAGCGTAATCGGACAAAAAACTCAAAACGACCGGGAAATCTGGTACATGATCGATTCTTCGTTTATTACCACTTTACCTGATACCTGGGGTATTGGTGAAAAATTCCTGATGTTACCCATCAATAAATGGGATCAGGATTACCAACGTGTAGTATTGGGAGGTATTACCTGCGATAGCCATGACTACTACGATTCGGAGGAACATGTAAATGAAGTGTTCCTTCCAAAAATCAATAATGGCGAACCACTTTATGTAGGCTTCTTCCATACCGGTGCATACCAGGATCAGATCAGCGGATATGGAGGTATCAAGCATTGCCTGATTCCGTCGCCTAAGCATATAATCGTTGGGCATGATAAAAACGGAAAACTCACCGATTGGATTTACGCGAAGGAACAAACGGCGCAAAGCATGCTGAAAATATTGGGATATACAAAATAGAAAAAAGGCTACTGTCTTCCATACTGTAAAACTTTCTCACAAGAAAATTGCAATCCATGTGATTTCTTGTTCTTTGTGGCGTTGTGGGAAATCGAATTCAATCCGAATGAACAATTTTGGAAAATTGATTTTCTCACAATAAAGCATAAGAAATGAAAAAAATCATTGTATTTGCATGCATGCTTTTTCTGTCAGTTAGTTTTTACGCGCAGAAAACAATTGTTCTCAGTGATAGCCTGGCAGCAAATTCCGACCGTTTACCTGTAAAAATGGGTACTCAATGGTTCGGTAAAATCTGGAAATTCAAATTTGGTAACTATGAAGTGGCTTCCAGCAAAATGGGATGGACAACCACCAGCAGCAAAGGCAATCTCTTCAATACAAAAACCAAAAGCAAAACCACCCAGAAGTTTTCATTTACATTGGCAGGACCCGGCACAGACAATGCAAATGTAAATGCGGCCTCTAACATCGAAAGTTCTGAAGTGCACAGTATGGAATTATTTACCAACTTCACGATTGGTACAGATATAACCTTGAAGCAAAACAATAATTTCTCTGCATATATCCGAATTAACAATGATACCACTGATGGCTGGGCATTGTTGATGCATGTTACTCTTGAATTGGATAAAGTTACCAAAGCAGAAAGCCTGCTCACCAATGGTACCCGAAAAATCTATCTCTATACCGTTACCTCCAACGACAAAGGCGAGGACGATCGTAAATATCCCGCAATGGGTTATGAATTAAGAGAAGATGGAAAAGCGGTAGCTGCTGTTCAGTTTTATGGAGGAGGGTTAATGGGAACCAATAAAAATATTATATGGTTAAGCAAGGATGCTGATCCTGCATTCAGACTTATGCTGGCAGCAGCACTAACTGCCGTTTTACAGGATAAGGCAAATGCAATGGCATTTTGATTCTCAGATATTTTTTAACCGCTTATATAAAACCGTATTTTTCGCCGATTGATTCCGGTATTTTTATAATGTCACAACAGACCAATACTCAACATTCACATATGAAACAATTTTCACTTCTTGCCACTTTTTGTGTTATTTCAATAAGTCTATTTTCACAAACAACAGAAGACTCCGTAAAGGCTACCATTAATAAACTATTTGAAGGAATGAAAAATTCCGACCCATCATCAATCACCGCTTCTTTTGCAGATAGTGCCGTTTTGCAAACCATTGGAACCAACCGCGAGGGAAAAACGATTATCCGGAATGAGAAAGTAAGTGGTTTTGCTGAGTCAGTTAGTAAATCGGTAAAGGGTGACTTGGATGAGCAAATCGATTTTGGAAGTATTAAGATAGATGGAGGACTGGCAAGTGTATGGACCCCTTATAAATTCTACTATAAAGGACAATTCAGCCATTGCGGGGTGAATTCATTTCAATTAGTGAGAATCAACGGAGCATGGAAAATTCAGTATTTGATTGATACGAGAAGAAAACAACCGTGCGAATAAGCTGCGAGCTTTGAGCTATGAGCTGCGAGCAGCCTCTGTAAAGTTAATATGCGAATATAATAGTATCCAATCGTATAAATCACAGTGACTGCATTACTCGGATTTTGCTCGCAGCTCGAAGCTAATAGCTCAAAGCTTGCATCATCACTTCTTCACCCTGTATTTCTTATTCACCTTAGGGCTGGTGAAATATTGATTCAACTCTTCTTCGGTCAAATTCGAATCTAACTCGAGTGGAATATCAATCAATTGTACCTGGGTTTGTCTTAGCTCTTCTCTAAGCTTGGTTGTCTTTTTAGCAATATCAGGATCTTTTTCACCTACAACTGTATTTTCCCCAAGCATATAATCCAATCGTTTGATGGAAGTACGAATCTGCGCCGCCTGGTTCTGATCAAATACTTTTTGAGGAGCTACCGCTTCTTTTATAGGCACCAGGGATACGCCTACACTGGGTAATATAACACCTGCTTTTCTTGTAGCAGGGTCATCTGAAGCAGACAGAACACTTCCTGTGAGCGCTGTGGTAGAACTGGTGATATCGAATGTGGTACGTGTACCTTTTGTTTTCTTTACTCCTTTATCTAGTTGCAGGAATGTATATTTCAATTGAAGAATATAACTTCTTATATTTTTAGTTACCAGGTTATAGTCTTGCGTAGCCAATGGATAGTTAAGCGCGTCCCGTACAATCAATTTCACAATGGCTGTATCCCGCACATTAAAACGATTAACTCCAACAAAATTCAGGTTAATTATTTTCACTCTTCCTGAGTCGGTATCTTTTACAAATTCAAACGGAGGGGACCATAGAAACTCATCATCGCAATTCCGTACAATGGTTGCATTCTTAAGAGGTGTATTGGCAAAAAATGAAATTTTTTCGATCGGAAAGCTACCATTCTCACACAATACTCTAAATGATACTGTATCGCCTTCATCGATAGTAAGCATAGAACTGACGGTAGGTTTAACCCTGGAAGGAATGATTTCTGTATTGTAAAAAATCATCGAGAAAAATGTATCTATTTTATCCTTCGGATCATCGAGACTTTGAACACCAATTGAAACCCGGTATTCATTATCGTATTTCAGTTTACCAGATAGAAAAAGGGCTTTGTCGGCCTTAAAACTAAGAATGCCATCATCCTTATTGATTTTTAATCCTGCCGGTGAATTACGGAGAAAATAATAGTACTTGGTTTCATCCCGGTTGATTTCCAGGTTATAACTTAGAGTGGAATCAACATGGAGGTTGAAAAAAGGATTTAAATTTCTGATACGCAATGAGGTATCAATGGGTTTTGGAGGCACAATTGAATCAATATGCCTGATTGACGTATCGGAAATTACCTGCGACTGAGCATGCATAAAACAGACCCCCAGCAGTACGGTCAATACATATAGAGTTTTATGGATACGGGGATTTTGTCTTCTCATGTTGGTTCTAAAATGGGAGAGACGAAGTTACTGTTTAATCGACAAAAAAACCGCCCAGATTGAGATCCGGGCGGCACTAAAAACCAATGCAAACCGTTGTCTAAGCATTTTTTAACATTGCTTTTTACTGAACAACTATTTGTTTGTTATTCTCCTTCACCTGCTCTTTTTTAGGGAGCAATAATTTCAATAGACCATTTTCATAACGAGCCTGAATGTTTTCCACATTAATGGTATCCTCTACCTGAAAACTGCGTTTAAAACTGCGAAAACTGAATTCTCGACGTAATGTTTTGTAATCTTCCTCTTTGTTCTCTTGTTTTTCTTCAAATCCGATAGTAAGCATTCCGTTTTCAACGGCTATCTTAAAATCTTCTTTACTGCGACCGGGCACATTCATTTCGAGATGATAAGCATCCTTTGTTTCATGAATATTCACAGGAGGGAAATTCAAGCTATCTTCTTTCCAATTTTTTCCCCAGGTAGCTGGAAAAGTGCTGAACAAATCATTGAAAAGATTGTCGAAATTTCTTCCGGCCGGACTGTTGTTAAGTTTTACCATTGTCATAGCTATAAGTTTTAATAATTAAAGAATAGTGATGAACTCAATTCGACAAACTGCATACCAGCACTTGAAATCGGATATTTTCATGTCTTTATGTACATATAATTGTCTCCCATCAAGACATTTTTTCATTTCACTGCGATAATTGCTGACATTAATTCTTATTTCTCAATTCGAAAATGCCTGGCGAACTTTTTACTTAGCTTTGCGTTGATTATATAACTAAACAAAAAGACAGATGTATCCACAAGAAATAGTGATCCCAATGAAAGAGGAGCTTACAGAAAATGGCTTCAATGAGCTTTTATCCCCAGCTGAAGTTGATACACAACTCAAACAACCCGGAACCACACTAGTTATGATAAACTCAGTATGTGGTTGTTCCGCTGGTTCTGCACGTCCGGGTGTATTAATGGCTGTTGCGAATACTAGTAAAAAACCCGATCACCTGACTACCGCTTTTGCGGGGTTTGATATCGCAGCGGTTCAAAAGCTTCGCGAGCATTTATTACCATATCCTCCTTCCTCCCCCGCAATCGCATTGTTTAAAGATGGACAATTGGTTCATTTTATCGAAAGACATCAGATTGAAGGCCGTCCTGCACAAATGATAGCGCATAATCTCATTTCAGCTTTTAACGAGTATTGTTAAGAATTCGGCTAATTGTACGCTTAATAATAGTAAACCCCTGGCGTACCAGGGGTTTTTTATTGAAAAACGTTTCGTCGAAATTATAGGTATTAAAAAATGCCGGGAAGACGGTAAGACGTTTGTTATTAGTTTTCATGATTCCCGTCTTACCGGCTTCCCGGCTATAATTTTCAATCTGAAAAGCTACCCATAATGTTCCTTTTACCCGCAGATTGAATTTTTACCTATCATTGCATCTTTAAATTACCTAACAACACATCCAATTCTTTTGCATGTATCCTAATCTTTACTTTGCTTTCAGAGATATTTTTGGGGTAGAATGGAACGGGCTTCGTTTCATTAATTCATTTGGGTTTTTTGTGGCCATTGCATTCCTGGCTTCCGCTTTTGTATTGGTTTTAGAATTGAAACGAAAAGAAAGAGCCGGTTTATTGCAGGGAACAGATGTGAAAATCACCGTAGGGAAACCGGCTAGTATGGCCGATATGCTCCTAAATTTCGGATTAGGATTTTTATTGGGTTATAAATTTGTTGGATTATTTCTTGCCGACGATAGCTTATCCGCCGATCCTCAAACGTTTATTTTTTCATCAGAAGGAAATTGGACCGCAGGACTCGTACTCGGAGTTTTATTTGCAGGCTTGAAATGGTGGGAGAAGAATAAGCGGAAATTGAGTAAACCGGAAGAAAGAACGATACGAATCTGGCCACACGACAGGGTGGGGGATATTGTAATTTTCGCTGCCCTCTTTGGATTTTTGGGGGCTAAGATTTTTCATAATCTTGAAAACTGGAATGAGTTCTGGAAAAGTCCAATCGAAGCATTGCTTTCGTTTAGCGGATTAACCTTTTATGGAGGATTGATATGTGCCACATTAGCAATCTGGTATTATGCGCGTAAACATAAAATCGGATTCAGGCATCTTTGTGATTCTGCCGCCACCGCTCTAATGATTGGCTATGCTATTGGAAGAATCGGTTGCCAGGTGAGTGGTGATGGAGATTGGGGAATTTTAAATAGCGCCTATGTTACCAACACCCAATCTCAGGTAGCATCGGCAACCTCCGATCAATTTAAAGCCACTGTTCAATTGAATCATTCTTTTTACCAGAAAGAATTTCAGGTTGATGATTTAAATAAAATTCCACATGCAACCGTAAATGCACCTTCATGGTTACCCACCTGGATGGTTGCATATCATTATCCGCATAATGTAATAAATAGTGGAATACCCATTAACGGATGTACCGATGATCAGTATTGCCGGCAACTACCCATCCCTGTTTTTCCAACACCATTTTATGAAACCATCATGGGGCTGATTCTATTTACTTTCTTATGGCTGATAAGAAAACGATTTACAGTTCCCGGAACATTGTTCGCTGTTTATCTTGTAGTAAATGGCATTGAACGATTCTTTATTGAAAAGATCCGCGTCAATACCACCTATGATCTTATGGGCTTTCATCCTACCCAAGCGGAACTGATTTCCGCCTCCCTGGTGATCGTGGGTACTGGACTCTATATTTACTTAAAACGGAAAGCAAAGCTGACAAAAGCTTAAATCAAACACTTTTTGCAATATTTCTCCCTCAAAAGACCTGCTTTTTAGCGGGTCTTTTCTGTTTGTGCCATCGGCAAAAACCAAAAAATAAAAGGTTAGAGGGCTCAACCCGTCCATCTAAGCGTTTCTACCTCTTATCCCAAATCAAACTTCCTACTGTAACCAAATTGACCCTCCAGCGTCACACATAGGTCATTGAATTGGCCAATTATCAGTAAAATCAGCCATCTGGCACAAAACCATGTACTATGTATCATATAGTACTTACTTTTGGACTGTAATGATTAAAGCAAAGTATAAAACAAACAATAGTTCTATAAAATGAGAAAGATTACGACGCTGCTGACAGTCATGGTACTAATAACCTTATCCAGCTTCAGCCAAACACAAACAAAATCAGGAACTGTAAATGGGAGAGTTGAGGATGCCAGCAAATCGGCCATTCCTTCCGCTTCTGTTTCATTACTAAAAAGCAAGGATTCTAGCCTTGTAAAAATGACCGTCACTAACAAAGAAGGTCGTTATGAATTCGAAAATATTCAGGAAGGAAAATATCTCCTGAGTGTTTCAGCGGTTGGATTTGCACCTTTTTTATCGAAACACATTCAATTTACTGGTGATGCGACAATGGAAATAGAGACATTCTCACTCGCAATCCAGCAGAAGGACCTCAAAGCTGCAACCGTTGTAGCCCGCAGACCGTTGGTAGAACATAAGCTGGATCGCATGATCGTGAATGTGGATGCCGCGGTTACCAATGTTGGTGCAAACGCTTTGGAAGTATTGGAGAAATCTCCTGGAATCACTATTGACAAAGACGGTAATATCAGTTTGAAAGGAAGAACAGGTGTACAGGTTTATATCGACGGTCGTCCTTCCTATTTATCCGGAACCGACCTGGCTAACCTGTTACGCAATATGAACGCCAGCCAGCTCGATCAAATTGAGATTATGACCAATCCTCCAGCTAAATATGATGCTGCAGGCAACAGTGGTATCATCAATATCAAAACCAAGAAGACGAAAGCAATGGGTTATAATGGTAGTCTATCATTGACCTATGGCCAGGGACGCTATCATAAGTTGAATGAGTCATTTAATTTCAACTATCGTAAAAACAAGGTGAATCTTTTTGCCAACGTTGGTTATAACAACCGGGAGAACTTTAATGACCTCGACATACAGCGGAAATTTATTGATCCATCCACCAAAGAATTAATTTCTCATTTCGATCAGGAATCGAGGATCCGTGACGGAGGTCAATCATTTAACGGAAAAGCAGGTATGGACTTTTTTGCATCCAAGAAAACAACTTTTGGTGTTGTACTGGGTGGATTCAGCAACCCAGGTCATTTCAATAACACTAGTGAGGTATTTATTTCCGATGCCGCTAAAATTCTGGAGGGTATTACCCGTGCTACTACATCGAACGAAAGAACCTGGAAGAATTTTAATAGCAATTTCAATTTCCGTCACGTATTTGATACTACCGGCAAAGAACTTACTGCTGATGCCGATTATATCGGGTACCGCAGCCGGAATAACCAACAATTGGTAAATGCCTATTTTGATACAGACGGACAACCCTCCGCTGTCCCTGATACGTTGCTCGGAAATCTTCCGCAGGATATTAATATCTACAGTGCGAAGATCGATTATCTGCATCCAATGAAAAAAGGAGCAAAATTTGAGGCCGGTATAAAAACCAGCTTTGTAAAAACGGATAACAACGCTTTGTACGATAGTATACAGAATGGAGAATTGGTTCCAGATGTTAATCGTAGTAACCATTTTGTGTACCAGGAAAACGTAAACGCGGCATACGTTAATTATAGCAGACCCTTATCAAAGAAATTTAGCGGTCAGTTCGGATTACGCCTCGAACATACGAGTTCAAAAGGCAATCAAATAACAACGGGTGAAACATTCAGTCGTAATTACGTTCAGTTATTCCCAACTGCTTATTTGCAATTTACTGCCGACAAGAAAAATACATTTGTTTTAAATTATGGCCGTCGTATTCAACGGCCAGATTATGAAGATTTGAATCCTTTCATTATGTTTCTTGACAAATACACTTATGAGCAAGGTAACCCTAACCTGAAGCCACAGTTCTCTCATAATATAGAGTTGAGCCATACCTTCAAAGGATTTCTTACCACTACTTTGAACTATACAAATACCACCGACATCATCACCCAGGTATTGGAGCAGGAAGTTTCCGGAACCGAAACAGCTGTAATTCCTCAGAATATTGCCAGTCAGCGTCA
Organism: Chitinophagaceae bacterium; assembly: GCA_965279015.1. Classification (GTDB taxonomy): domain Bacteria; phylum Bacteroidota; class Bacteroidia; order Chitinophagales; family Chitinophagaceae; genus Endoryza. The sequence continues at coordinate 3,348,608 of OZ257130.1, read as the reverse complement.
GTATGGAATAGCTGTAAGCGCTGGTGTGCCGGTTTCAAAATGGTGGACAGCGAATATCTGGGCCAATGTTTATAACAACTTGTACAAAGGAATCGTAAACAACGATCCAATAGAAATGGGTGCAACAACCGGCCAGTTCAACCTTTCAAATCAGTTAAAACTCGGAAAAACAATAAGCGCGGAATTGAGTGGATATTACAGAACACCAAGTGTAGATGGAATATTTAAGATACAAGGTTTTGGAATGGTGAACGCGGGTGTAAGCAAACAGATCATGAAAGGAAAAGGTTCCATTCGCTTGAGTGTAAGGGACATGTTTTATACTCAGAAAATTGAAGGTAGCAGCCGGTATAGCAATATTGATGCTTCGTTCCAACAAGTTCGTGATTCAAGAGTATATAGCGCCAATTTCACCTATCGATTCAGCAAAGGAAAAGCAAATGGTGTAAAGAGAAGAGCAAGCAGCGCCAATGATGAACAAAATCGCGTTAAAGTGGACTCTGGTAATTAACCCGGTAGCTATAGTAAAGCCATGAAACATTCAAACCCCATAAAAAGCTCTGTTCCGGCAGGGCTTTTTATTTGATTTTTTTTAACAATTCCGGAGTAAACTTTTTTGTCAATACATCGTCTCATATATAGAAACCAAGGAACATGAAAAAAATAATACTCATAACGCTGATGCTGATGTACCTGGTTAGTTGCGGAATTTCATATATGTAAAACAACTTACTTTCAATAAAAAGTCTCATACAGTTTTTCTCATAAGCAGTTAGTTTTGGTTAACGGGCCCTGTTTCTACAGGGCCTTCTTTATTATAAAAATCTCCTCTATAAAATTCTGTAATCAAATCAAACCGTTCATTGAGAGATACGTCATATATACCTCTTTATAATGGAATTTTCCCGCTGGTGTATTGATAAGGTTTAATTACCCTTTGCACCCGATTTCACCTGATTATCATAATCAAGATTTCTTGACTTAATGTTTGATTGATATTTATACTGCACCATTTTTCTCACCATTAAAGTATAGCCATGAAACAATTCTTCGCAGTATTGTTCCTGTTCCTCTATTCAACCAACTCACTATTTTCTCAAGATAAAAACGGCAAGATCACCGGATCGGCAACCGATGAAGCCGGTAAAGGGATTGAAGCCGCCACCGTTTCATTGTACCGACTAAAAGATTCAGCGCTTGTTAAAGTAGCTGTATCCAGCAAACAGGGAGGTTTTGATTTTGAAAGGCTAGCAAACGGCTCCTACACTATTGGCATTTCAGCCGTTGGTTTTTCAAAATTCAGGAGCCAGGCAATGGAGATCAGTTCGTCCAATCCAGCTGTTCAATTGCCCGCTTTTCAATTGAAGTCAACCAGCAAATCATTGAGTGAAGTAACCGTTACCGGTAAAAGGCCCTTAATCGAAAACAAGATTGATCGAACAGTAGTAAATGTAGACGCATCACCTACTAATGCCGGCGCAACAGCTATGGAGGTACTTGAAAAATCACCGGGCATCTCGGTTGATAATGATGGCAACATCAGCTTAAAAGGTAAACAAGGAGTCATCGTAATGATGGATGGGAAACCTACCTATCTTTCTGCCGCTGATCTTGCTGCCGTGTTACGTAATCTTCCCGCCTCTTCGTTGGATCAGATCGAGATAATGCCCAATCCTCCCGCTCGCTTCGACGCGTCGGGCAATTCAGGTGTGATTAATATCAAAACAAAAAAGAGCCGTTCTGATGGATTCAATGGAAGTGTTACCGTAGGAGGAACGATAAGCTTTTATGAAAGAGATAATTCTTTAATCTACCCATTGAAACAGAATACGAGCATTAACCTTAATTATCGCAAGAAGAAGGTTAACGTGTTTGGAAATTTCAATTACAATTACCGGGAAGGGAAAAGTGATATGGAACTCAGCAGGAATTTTTACAATATAGATGGTACCCTTAATTCTAAATCACTATCGACGACGGAATTCAATGGCTTAAATAATAATTATGCATTGAAAATAGGGTTGGATTTTTATGCCGATAAGAAAAATGTTTTTGGTATAGTGGTGAATGGATTTGGATTCTGGGGTTTTCCGAAGTCGACTAGCATGCAGTCCATACAACTACCGGATGGAACAGTAACGTCGGAATTACATTCGGTGTCGGCCAGCCAATTGACCTTTTTTAATTATTCAACGAACTTCAATTATAAACACAATTTTGATTCGACAGGAAAGGAGTTAACCGTTGACCTTGATTATATCGGTTATGCCAACAATACGCAATCCTTGCTTACTACCAATGTTTATGATGGAAAAGGGGACTACACCGGTGGAATGACTTTAAAAGGAGACATACCTGCTTATATAAATATCTATTCGGTAAAATCCGACTATGTACATCCCTTGAAAAAAGATATGCGCTTTGAAGCGGGTTTCAAATCCAGCTTTGTAAGGAACGACAATGAAGTCGATTATCAACGCAATCAGAATGGTGTTTGGGTAAAAGATAGCCGTTCCAATAGATTTGTTTATAATGAAAACATCAATGCGGCCTACGCAACGCTCAATAAAAAGTGGAAAAAGTGGAGCATACAGGCGGGTCTTCGCCTGGAAAATACGATTGCTGAAGGGCACCAGGTAACTAATGATTCCACCTTCACCAGGGACTATACCAGCCTGTTTCCTACTTCTTTTATCAATTATGACGTGAACAAAAGCAACAGCTTTACACTGTCTTATGGTCGACGCATCAACAGACCAAATTACCAGGATCTGAATCCATTTACATGGTTCCTCGATTCTCTAACCTATCGCCAGGGAAATCCGTATATACTGCCTCAATTTTCGCATAATATCGAACTGCGACATACTTTCAAAGGACAGTTTACTACCACCCTCAATTATACACTTACTAATGATGTGATATCACAAATTCTGAAACAAAATACGGAGCAAAAAATCACCTACCTCACGGTGGACAATGTTGCTCAGTACCAGAATATCGGAATTGCCATAAATGCCCCGGTAAAATTCGCCAAGTGGTGGAACTCAAATATCTTCTTGAATGTTTACAATAATAAGTATACAGGAGACTATTATAATTCGTACACCGACAAAAACGATCCGATCGATATGCAATACACCTCGTTCATGGTGAATATTACAAACACATACACCTTTAAGAAAGGATGGTCAGGAGAAATAAGCGGTTGGTACCGGGCAAAAGGCATCGAGCAATTGAGTATATCAGAACCGATGTATTTTATGAACATTGCCGGGCAAAAACAGATTATGAAAGGAAATGGCACCCTACGATTTAATTTCCGCGATCCCTTTCATTGGCAGCAATACCGGGGAAGTACCCGTTACAGCGATATCGATATGAAAATCCATAACAGATGGGATAACCGTAACATGACCATTACATTCAGTTACCGCTTTGGTAAGAATACGGTAGCCCAGGCCAGACGCAGAAATAGTGCTACCAATGAAGAACAAAATCGGGTGGGGGGTGCCACTCAATAAAAAAGCGCTCGTAGTTCTTTCGTTTCATGTGCAACACAGGCCCCTGGTAAAAGCCGGGGGCTTTTTTATTAGCTATTTTGGATTGCGAATTGGGAAATTGGGAAATCTCTCTTAATTCATCAACCATTATAAATTTTTCAATACCGTTGCGCATAAAGCAATTTCCCAATTTCCCAATCCAAAATTCCAAAATGCCTTTTAACAATCTTACATTTGAGTGATCTAACACTCAAAAAAGAAAACTTTTGTTATGCCTTCATTTGATATCGTAAGTAAAGTAGATGCACAGGCATTGGATAATGCCGTTAATGTTACCAGCAAGGAAATCACCAACCGGTTTGATTTTAAAGGATCGCATGTAGTAATCAACCTGGATAAAAAAGAATTCGTAATAAAAATCGAAACAGAAGATGATATGAAAATGCGTCAACTGATTGATGTATTGATTAACCGCGCCCATAAGCAAGGAATATCCCCGGAGGCATTCGATGTTTCAAAAGAGGGTCATCAAAGCGGTAAGCTTTGGAAAAAAGAAGTTCTTGTAAGAAATGGATTAAAACAGGAAGACGCGAAAAAAATTGTAAAGAATATTAAAGACGCGGGATTGAAAGTTCAAGCTTCTATCATGGACGATATGGTTCGGGTAACCGGTAAAAAGATTGATGATTTGCAGACCGTTATCCAGGCTTCGAAAGAGTGGGGTCTGGGAATCCCCCTCCAATATGAAAATATGCGAAGCTGATTATTGTGGAAAACCTGGTGAATAACTGGTGAAAAAGATCAAACAAAGAAATTTGGAAACGGGTAGTCGGATAAACTATCTTCAACGAACAATATGGTTACAGAAATTTTGGAAACAAAGTAAATGTAATCAGGGCAGCTGAAATCCCTAAACAGGAAATAAGCAGCTCAGAAACCATCGGATAAGCTGATACAGGATCGCAAGTGAATGTAAAAGTAAAGTTTGGTGGTTTCTTTTTTTTTGTTCAATCCACAAACCTTTCACCTATTCTGGTTCTTAACCTGTTTGAAACAAATCAGTATAGACTTCAATTTTCATTTGGCTCAAAAGCAATATTGCCCTAAATTTGCGCCTCAATTATTAATTATCACTCATACGGCAAAATCCGTGTGACCTTTAAATCAAGGAGTTATGAAAAAAGGAATCCACCCCGATCATTATCGGTTTGTAGTTTTCAAAGACATGAGCAACGGTACTGCTTTCCTCAGCCGCTCAGCTACCCACACAAAAGAAACGATCAAATGGGAAGATGGAAAAGAATACCCGCTTATTAAGCTGGAGATTTCAAATACGTCGCATCCTTTCTTCACTGGTCAGAAAGTGTTGGTGGATACAGCGGGACGTATCGATAAGTTCAAAAAACGTTACGAGAAGAAAAAATAAAAAGTTGTAATTTCAACATAATATTTTTGTTTTTCATGGCTATACTATCCCTTTCCTGTTCTCAGGAAGGGGATTTTTATTTAGATTTAAACATGATACCTTCTTTCACCGACGACTCCTCCATCAGAAAAAAGCTTTATCCTTTCGCGGAAGTCCGCGCCGTTTCCGATATACGCATGGGTATATTAACAATCCGGGAGAAATGGGAAAAGTTACTGGTTTCCTATGCCGGCAATTCTATTCCAAGCCTGAATTTTCCCTCCAACCTGGTGCCCTCTAAGGAGTTTGTTGAACTTCTGGTGAATCATCAAATCCAAAATGATAATGATCTTCAGCATCCTTCTGTCCGCATGTTGGAACACCCCTGGCAGATTTTTGAATTTAATGATTGGGCAATTCGGGAGGATTTTAAATTAGTAACCGCCGGGAGGCATTCCCTGCCTATTCCTGAAACAGTACAGTCAATTAAATCAACCAATATATTTATTGAAGAAGGCGCGAGGCTGGAGTATTGCATCTTAAATGCTTCTACCGGCCCCATTTATATTGGCAAGAACGCTGAAGTTATGGAAGGCGCCATCATAAGAGGCCCATTCGCGTTGGGCGAAGGAGCTGTAATAAAGATGGGAGCTAAGATTTATGGTGCTACTTCTATTGGTCCTTATTCAGTGGCAGGAGGGGAGATCAAGAATTCGATGATCTTTGGTTATTCTAATAAGGCGCACGATGGCTACCTGGGCGATTCAGTGATAGGCGAATGGTGCAATATCGGCGCGGGTAGTTCCAATTCCAACTTAAAGAATACAGCCAGCTCAGTAAAAGTATGGCACCATCCAGCCAAGGATTACCTGGATGCCGGATTAAAATGCGGATTGATGATGGGAGATTATTCCAGGGCCTCTATCAATACTTCTTTTAATACTGGCACTGTAGTGGGCATTGCGGCCAATGTTTTTGGAACAGGATTAACACCCAAATATATCGGTGATTTTGCCTGGGGTTCGGCCGGAAAAGAGAAATATAATTTGGATAAAGCGCTGCGGGATATCAACAATTGGAAAAAACTAAAGAATAAAGAATTGAGCGAACAGGAAATTCAAACTTTGAAAAGTATTTTTGAGCACACTTAAAAATCAAATATGAGAAAACAAATTGCCGCGGCTAACTGGAAGATGAATTGTACCTACCAACAGGCAGAAAAATTACTGGATGATATACTGGGCGCTGAGATTGCACTCGAAAACCATCAACAAGCAATCTTCGCGGTACCCTTTCCTTACCTCATAATGGCCAAAAGCGAAGTAAATGGAGAAAAAGGTTATTCCGTAGCAGCTCAAAACTGTTATAATAAAAAATCAGGCGCTTTTACCGGCGAGACTTCTGTTGAAATGCTCCATTCGATAGGTATTGGTTATTGTGTGATCGGACATAGTGAGCGCCGGGAATATTTTGATGAAAGCAATTCGGTACTCGCACAAAAACTGGATCTCTGTTTAGAATATGGAATTACCCCCATTTTTTGTTGCGGCGAACCTCTGAATATCCGCGAAGCAGGTACTCAAAACAAATTTGTAGAAATTCAATTGCAGGAATCTTTGTTTCATTTATCAGAAGGCGCAATAAAAAATATTGTGATTGCTTACGAACCCATCTGGGCTATCGGCACGGGTAAAACAGCCAGCTCGGCACAGGCACAGGAAATGCATGCGCATTTACGGAGTGTGCTTGCCGGTAAATATGGGAATGCGATTGCCGCGGATATTTCTGTATTGTATGGAGGGAGCGTTAAAGCCAATAATGCCAAGGAGATTTTCTCCCAGCCAGATGTGGATGGGGGATTGGTAGGAGGCGCTTCACTGAATGCGGAAGAGTTCGCTACCATTATCCGAAGCCTGAAATAATGAAACGACACCAGCAGTTACAACCTTTATCGCGACAACATCATAACGGACTGCTGATGGCATTACTGATAAAAAAAGGCATGAAAAAGAAGGCCTCGCTTTCGCTAATGAACGATTTTATCAATAATGGATGGAATGAAGAACTGAAGGAGCATTTTGAAATGGAAGAAACCGTATTGCTTCCAGCACTCCGCCAAAAATCATTCGATCCGTTGCTTACCGATCAATTAATTTCCGAACACAGACAGATCCGGCTGCTTGTAGAGAAGACATTCGTTAATCAGGCTACCGAAGCAGAACTGGAATCATTCGCTTCGTTATTGGAAAAGCATATCCGTTTCGAAGAACAGATTTTTTTTCCCAAAGCAGAGGAAATATTGACTGAAAAGGAATTGATGGAGATCGGGAGGCAATTACATGAAGATCGTTCAAAGAATTGCATCAACTACCCAATTAAATTCTGGGAATAAAAAATAGTTTAGCGTCATAGTACCAAATGGGAATTGCCAAAAAAATAGGGGAAAATTTTTTGTGGCGGGGAATCTACCTCGTCACCGTTTTTGTAATCAATCTCCTGATGGCAAGGATTCTCGGCGCCGGAGATAGCGGATCCTTTTATCTATTTCTTAATAATCTTTCGTTAATAGTTTTGGTGGCTGGGTTCTCGTTGGAATCGGCAATGGTTTATTTTTCCGCCGCTGGAAAAGTAGCCTCGCACAAAATGGTCACACTTACCATCGTTTGGGCAGTTGCAGTACTAGTGTTAAGTTTTATCTTGTTGTCTCTTTTTTTGGGTAAATGGAAATATGAATGGCGAGAAATGCCAGTCTTAGCTTTTCCTTTCGCGTTTATTCTAATTAATAATATTATCGGACTGTTTCAGGGACTTCATAATTTCAAAACCTATAATACGATATTAATTATCGTTAACCTACTACTCATTTTTTTCCTATTGGTTATTTTGAATTCAATTGGGTATATCAGGAATAACTGGTCAGCAGTTTCCGCCTATTTATTTTCGATTGCTCTGCAAGCGTTACTACTTTTGGCATTTTTCTGGTTCCAATTGCCGGTTAAAAAGATTCAACTCCCTTCTGCAAGTGAATTAAAATCTCTTCTCAAATACGCATCGATAGCATTTGGTGCTAACCTTGTTTTCTTTCTGGTATATAGGGTTGATTATTGGATGATCGATTATTTTTGGGGTTCCAAAGACGATCTTGGAAATTATGTACAGGCTTCTAAGCTGGTACAATTATTTATAACAATCCCGGTACTTGCAGCATCTGTAATTTTTCCTTCAACGGTTTCTGGCGAACGAACGCGTATGCAGGAGAATCTGGCAAAAGCTTGCCGTATTTTGTTTAACGGTTTTCTTGTCTTGTTAATCATTCTCGTACTTATAGGAAAGTTCTTGTTCCCGTGGCTATATGGAAATAGTTTTAGCGACATGTATACTCCATTCGTAGCAATGATCCCTGGCATCCTTGCAATTTCGTTACAAAGCCTGATCGCAGCCTGGTTTGCAGGTACCAACCAGGTTAAATACAATGTTTATGGAGCCCTGATAGCGCTGGCAATAATTCTACTCCTCGATGTTTTATTAATACCTTATTACGGAATAACCGGAGCTGCCATTGCAAGCAGCGTTGCCTATATTTCCTACTTTCTTTATCAGTATTTTATATTTACCAAACAAAGCAACCATTCAATCAAAGACTTTATATTGTTAAACAAGGGCGATATACAATGGGCAAAGGAATTGTTCACAAAAAACAATCGCATATGAGCTCGGTGCTTTGGTTAACCAGTTGGTATCCGAGCAGGGTGCATCCTACCAATGGCGATTTCGTAGAACGTCATGCTCATGCCGTTGCTGAATTTGTTCCACTCGTAATTCTATTAATAGAAAAAGATGAAACCCTTCCTGCGGGAAAAACAGCTACAATTAAAACAGAAGAAAAAAACCTGACCGTATACAAAGTTTATTATGGTAAATCAAGTTGGGGTAAGCTATTTGAGAAAATCCACTCGGTGTTGAAATACCGAAGCCTTCAAAATAAAATGTATGCCGATATCAGCCGGAAACATGGAATTCCTGCCCTTGTACATGTACATGTTGCCGCCAAAGCGGGAATGCTTGCCCTTTATCTCAAAAGCAAGTACCGGATTCCATTTGTACTTACTGAACACTGGACAGGTTATTATAAAGAGAGTGAACCTAATATTTATACTATTGGAAATACATTGAGGAGCCTGATCAAAAAAGTAATTCAGCAAGCTTCACAAGTGTTTCCCGTTTCCGCCGACCTGGGCAAGAAGATTTGCGAAACAGTGACTCCTGTTCCTTTTGAGGTTATTCCAAATGTGGTAGATACCCGTTTATTCAACTACAAAGCAGTGGAGGTTCCCATCTTCCGATTTATTCATCCTTCTTACTTAAACCACCAGAAAAATCCGGAAGGCATGATTGAAGCAGCGGCCATACTTGCACAGAAGGGATATCAATTTGAATTGGTATTACTCGGAAATAATAAACCGGAATTGGAAGCATTGGCTAAACAAAAAGGATTGTTCAATACTTATGTATTTATTAAAGACTTTGTAAGTTATCCGGAAGTAGCGAACCAAATGCAACAATCATCGGCCTTATTGATGTTCAGTCGCTTTGAAAACCTGCCCTGTGTTGTTTTAGAAGCGTTGTGTTGTGGTTTACCGGTGATCAGCACCCGGGTAGGAGGGATCGCTGAAGTAGTTAATGACGACAATGGGCTATTGGTAAACAATGAAGATGTGGAAGGGTTGGCCAATGCTATGAAAAAAATGATCGATGATTATTCCGGTTACAACAGATTACAAATAGCAACAGCGGCTGCAAAAAAATTCAGTTATTCCATCGTGGGTAAACTATATAATGAAAGGTATAAGAAAATTATCTCTGGCAAATAAGGCGATTCTTTTTAAGGCAGCTTTTTGACTTCATACAACATATAAGTCCCTTCGATAACTTCCTCAGGCTGGTAATGATCGAGCAACCAACTGAATTTATCTTTTTCAATTATTCCCGTAAGTTTATTGATATCAACAACAATCAACCCTGTTACCGGTTTATCTGGTTCAAAAATATATTCAGGATGCATTTGCAGAATTGCTTGAATCCTTTTTTGTCGCTGCCCCCAGTTAATATTGCTATCAGATAAGTACAGGCAGGCATTTTTCTTGGGCCATTGCCATTCGCTTGTATAAGCAATATAATTGGGGAACCCTATCAATGCAGGGATTGCCAAAACAACAATCAAAATTAATGTGGCGTATTTCGGCAACCGATTTATCAATTGGCTTATGGTTACAGCGACAGCCAATAGGGATAACGACAATATTGGCAGCAGGTATCGATACCCACTTTGTACGGAAGAAGTGCTTAGAAAAATAAAGATTAACAGGGATGGAAGCAGAAAGAAAAATAAAGCGGATTGGCGGTAATTTTTATTCATCAAGGCAGCGATTACTGAAATCAAAATCAGTAACTGACTAAGCAGGGGAGTTTTCACCATCCAACAAATGAAATAGTAGTTCCAAAAACCTTTTTGATAACGCAATTCACCGAGTAAATAATTATTCGCAGTGCCTGTGAAACTTTCTCTTTCAAATTGGGTAAGATCAAAAGTATCGATGAACGATTGCGGCAAAGGGAGAGGAATCCCCGCAATCCAGCTTTGTTGTAACTGTTGAAAAAAAGAACTTTTGAAATTATAATCATTGAGGGGCATCCCACTATTATAAAATAGAAAAGCGACGTTAATCACCAGCAAATGAATCAAAACAAAAACAACGGCTTGTGTTAAAAATGTTCTCAATAAAAACTTAGTGGGATTGAAAAATCGGTAGCTTATAATAATCAACAGACAGATTGGGTATAGCAGGATATTATTGATCTTGCAACATTGGGCGATCGCAATGGCGATGCACCAATAATAAAAATGCCGTTTTTCATTTTTTATCAACCATTGGTACAAATGAAATAATACCGCAACAAAAGCCAATGTACTATAAAGATCAGTCGTTACCAGCCGGCTATGCGCCAGCATATTTGGATCTAATGCTCCCAGCAGCATGGCCCAACAACCGGCCGCTGCGCCCGCCAGCGATTGACCGAATGCATAGAGATATCCTAAAAGTAAAAGCGTAAAGAGTATCGTAATATACCGCCCCCTTTTTACATCCTGTGCGCCACCATCTGTTCTTTCCAACGTAGGATTAAATAATTGCTCCGCTGCCCTGGGCAAAGCATTGAGCACGCTAACAGGCATTGTAGTATTAAAATCGGCACCCGCTTGTTGACGGCTGCTTTTTCCCTTCAGAAGGCGAATCCCATAATTCAGGTGATCTTGTTCATCGTACGTAATATCATCATATACCACGCTTCCACACGCAAGCAGCAGGTACAAAATACCAATAAGGAATGGTAGATAACGATGGATGGTATGATTCGTAAACTTCAGGTTGGTGGCTGTTTTGGCAAACTCAATTTAAGCTTAAACCTGTATCCCTTGCGGGTTAGTTTTTTAATTTATTTACAAGATCAATATAGTCCTGCATGGCGGCATTTTTTGTCTTTCCTTTTAATGCGGCCCACGCTTCGTATTTTGCCCTACTAACAAAATCGAAAGGATTGGAGGGAGGATCGACATTTACGTCGCCTTCTATCGACTGCTTATATAGGGAATAGAGTTGTAATAAAGTATCGTTACTCGGTCTGTCGGAGAGCTCTTTGCTTTCTTCAGCAGCTTTCTCAAAAAGTTGTTTCAGCTCCATGGCTAGGGGTTGTTTTTTGCGAATGTAAGGATAAGTTTGGAGTTAAACCGGTGATGACCCCCAATATCCCTAATCACCCTTCCCCGTTATATTTTTTTCAAGGACAACAAATTCCAGGAATTGCTTGGGGATTCCAAATTTCGGATCGTCCGTCGGGAATGGTTGGGTTTCACCTGTATGTATATAACCATGCCGTTCATACCAGGCAATTAGCTCATGCCGGATGGAAATAACTGTCATGCGTATAGCCTCGAACTTATTTTCTCTTGCATATTGTTCAGAAGCGGCCAATAATTTTTTACCGATACCCGATCCTTGTAGAGTAGGAGAAACCGTAAGCATACCCAGGTATAGCTTTTTATTTTGTTGTTGCAGGTTTACACAGGCAGAAATTTTATTCTCTTCATTCAAATATTTAAATAGTACCGATCCAGGTTTAGTCAACAACCTTCCCAAACTTTCATCATCTGTTCGCTGACCGCCTAAAAGATCCGCTTCGGTTGTCCAGCCCTTCTTGGACGATTCACCCCGATAGGCGCTATTAATTAATATTACTAGTTCCGGTATATCGGCCATGGTTGCAATAGAAACAGATCCGGGAGTTGTCATAAGACAAATATAACAGGAAAGATTATTTAGAAAATTAGTAGTGTCTCAGTTTGAAATTTTTGTCCCACAACGTGTCCCGCAAAATGCGGGAAAGACACAGCGTTCATTAAGGATTTACTTTTGTGGCTTAGTGTCTTTGCGGGAAACTGAGATACTACCGAAGATTGGGAGGGAGTGATGATAATTAAAATGAAAAAGGGCTTTGGTGTGAACCAAAACCCCTTATGTTCTCTAATTTAATCTCTGCTCTGGCATTACCCAGATCAGATAATATGGGTATATTCTCAGAAACTTTCGAAACACCCCATTGGAGAACTACTTATCTATATAGAAAAATCATGCCAGTCAATTTAGAAGGTAAGCCCTAAATTTTCGTACAACAAAATGAGAAAAATTATGGACGAAGCGGGATGAATTTACCCATTTAAAATCTCGCCTCACTTAACAATACCCCAGCATCCAATAAAACAATATGAAAAGAAGTATCGTTCCAAAACATCCGCCCCCTAATTTCCAGGCACCCCAGCCCGCTAAAAGTGTTCTAAGCCAATTTTGCATATCGATGAATTTGAGATAATAGAATAAAAATTATACCAGAGTATGAGTTTAAAGGTTTAATAGTTTAAAAGTTTCATGGTTCTCCAATTCGAAAAGTCTGCTAAAAGCAGAACAACTTTTAAACCCTTAAACCTTGAAACGATTAAACCTCTTGAAACCCTGAAACTATTAAACTTTTTCAAACCAACGCATCCGGTAAGCATTCATAGCTGTAGCTCCTAATTTTTTAAGCAACCGATAGTTTACCACGATACCCACGGGTGCGCCAATTACCGGAATAAGCTGTGCCATTTTAGCGAGATCAATATAATCGCGGTATTCCTGCTGCAAAACCCGCCAGTCGAACTGATCCACGGAATCCGGAAACTTATTTTGTTGCTGTTGCCAATTGATCATTTTGAGATAAATATTTTTCCGATGCTTGTGGCTGGAAAAAGCTAATTGAAAAATATAAAGGATATACACCCTTTCTTTGTAATCATCCACATTAAAGCCATAAACGGTAGCGATCTCAAACAGCATTTTCAATTTAATTCCCAGTAACAAGGGAAAATCAGCCAACCCGAGCAAAATACCACCCGCACCGGTTATGCCTCCTTCAGCGGCCGCGGTTGTACGATAGAATTTTATTTTCTCGGCAACAATCGCCTCTTTTAATTCTAATGATTGATGTGAATTGCGCTCCGAACTTGTCATTTGGGCTCCAAAGAGAACCGCATTTATCATTTTCTTCATAGCTGTCGTAACCGCCTGGTGAACCCTTTCTGGAATAAGTTTATTTATCTTTTCTTGAACTCGTTTGGACAGGCTATTGAAAAAACCAGGGGAAGCAATCATTTTCCGCTGCCACACTTTTAATTCGCGCTGAATTGTTATCTCATATTCTGTCATTTCATTGGTTTATAATTTAAACTATTTGCCGGGAAGTCGGGAAGACGTCTTTTTATTTTTGATAATATTTTCCCGTCTCTCCGCCTTACCGGCAACATTATTTAAGTTGATTTTTTTCTACGCCTTCTTTTGTAATGATTACGGGCTTTATCAATCCCTTTTCATCAAAATACATTTTATCAATACAGGTTACTCTTGAGTTGCCATCTGTTTCGGTTAATGGCCTGCGATGATAAATGATATACCATTCATCTTTTCCGGGAACCTGGATCACTGAATGATGCCCCGCCCCAGTTGCTATTTTGGGATCCTGTTGTAATATCTTTCCAATTCGTTGAAAGGGGCCGAAGGGAGATTCTGCTATGGCATAAGCAACACTATAATCGGGCCCGGTCCATCCCCCTTCCGACCACATAAAATAATATTTGCCATTCCGGATAAACATGATTGGTCCTTCAACATATCCATCTGGTGTAATTTCTTTAAATATTTTTCCATCTTCAAAAGGAATAAATCCGGTAAAGTCCTCCTTCAGCTTTGCGATATTGCAATGCCTCCATCCTCCATAAATCAAATAGTATTGTCCATTTTTATCCTTAAAGGCAAATTGATCGATTGGTTGCGCACCATTGTGAAATTTATCAACCAATGGTTTACCGAGATAATCTTTAAAAGGACCCGCCGGATTATCCGCTACCGCAACTCCAATGCCACCATACTCTTCATTCGTTTGAATATCGTTTGCCCCGAAGAACAAATAATATTTTCCTTTCTTTTCAACGATAGCAGGCGCCCACATGGCCCGTCTGGCCCATTTTATAGCTGCCGTATCAACAATGCGACTGTGCTTTTTCCAGGTTATAAGATCAGGGGAGGAGAAGGCATCGAGAAATACCTGTTGTCCGTATTTAGCGGAATAGGTTGGATAGATCCAATAGGTTTTATTAAAGATTACTCCTTCGGGATCGGCATACCAACCAGGAAAAAGCGGGTTACCCGATGTGGACCTATTATTTTGTGCATGGGATATTGATATAGTCCCAATTAAAAAAAACAAAACAAGCACTCTTTTCTTTTTTGCTTCGACTGTCATGAACTAAAGTTGAGCAACCAATTTAAGCCATTTGAAAGAATACACAAGCCCATTACTGCAATTCCTTTTTTACCCGATACATATAAAAATTTACAGCAATAAACCAATAAAAGAAAAAGATGAAAGTGATTTTTTGAATAAATGCCAGATGACTAAATCCAACCCCTGTATAATAGATATAGTTATTTAGCGCGCACAGTGCAATACAAAACCACCCGATAAATATCAACCAATATTTTTTTTGGCGGTATAGAATGACAAGGCACACCGCTAATGCGAAAAGTCCCAGTAAGCCAGAAATAATCATTACCAGGTCATGTGGACCGGCAAAAAGAAAAAGAGCAATGACCATGGATAATAACCCTGTATATCGTACCAGCATTCGGCCCTTATCATTAAATACAGATGAAAACAAATACCAGAACATTATAAGACTCGCAGCCAAAACAAACATTCCGAAAATCGCAACTGGCCTTGCACCATTCAATGCTCCGTTCGGTGCTTTTTCAGCTAACAGCTCGCACCAATAATTGTGACGCCAACTAAAACCCGGTGCCGACTTGTCAAAGTCGGAACCGCCGGGAAATAGATAAGTTGCTAAAACATATATTAGGATATATAGGCAAATACCAAATAGGGGAGAAAGGAGGAAGATGGTATTTGTAGTAGATTTTTGCAATTCTTATTCTTCCTGGATAATAGTTTTGGTATCTGTTCTCCTAAATTAATATTTTTACCCCATAGCAGCCATGAACAGAATAGTTAAAAAAATACTGGTAGTACTTCCCGTACTCATTCTCACCTTTCTTTTCCTGAAGGCCAATTACCGCGACGAATACCGTCATGCCGGAGCAAAACGGTTGTTCCTTTTCCTGTTGACCATTCTTATACTTTATGTCTGGATACTGTACTTCGTGGCAAAAAGAAAACAGAATTCTCTATGGCAGGTATTGCTGCAATCAAGTTTTTTTGTTTATGTTTTTATGGTACTTACGCTGACCGGCTACTTCATACTGTTCCGGGAACTTACCTATAATGGATGGTGGCAAAGAATGATGATGCGGATAGAAAGACGAGATCATGTGAACCTTGAGTTAATGGAGATATTCCGCATTTATAAGATAACCGATAAACAGATCCTGGGGAACTTTGTGATGTTGCTTCCACTGGGTATTTATCTTCCTTTATTGTATAAAAAGCTTTCCGCCTTTATCCCTTTTTTATTAGTATCTCTGTTGGTGGCGATACTAATTGAAGTACTTCAGCTAGCCACCAGTTTCAGAAGCGTAGATATAGACGATGTGTTACTTAATACTACGGGAGCCGTTGCTGGCTTTATACTTTACAGGATTATTTCATCACTATTAAAAACGACCACAACGGCAACTGCCAGCGGATAAAAAAGAAATTGTTATTCATTTTTGTCGAGGCTGGCTCGAATTAATTTGAATCCCTAAAACTTGATTTGCACAAAACGTTCCTACGCAACGTATCGGGTCTCCTTAATTTTTCTACCTACAAGACGTCCCTTCGGGACTTGAAAACAAAATCAGAGTCCTTTCAAGCATTTTTATGTCCTATGGGGAAATTTGATATTTAAATGCATCTGCAAAAATTCTATTTGCATGAGACGTTCCTACGGAACGTAAATACAAAAATCATTGGGTTTCTACCCATGAGATGTCCCTACGGGACATGAATACAAAATCGCCGTTCTTCCTTGATTTCATGTCCCGTAGGGACATCTCATGGGTAGAAAAAATATAAACGGACCAACGTTCCGTAGGAACGTCTCATGCAAAAATGAATGGAAGCATGTCGAAATTAATTTTGAGACTACCTTAATCAATACATCCACCGAAAAGAATAATGCTTGTATTCATGTCTCGTAAGGACATTTTGTGGGTAGAAGATCAAAAACAAGCCTTACGTTCCGTGGAAACCGCTACAAGCGAGAAACATCTCGTCAAAGTAGAATGCGAGAAACAAGAAGAAAAACAAGTCCATCATTTTATAAATTCCTGAAAGTATTATTTCGACAATGTATTTGGTTTAATGAGAGGAATTTTCCCGGAAACAAATGACTACTATTTGCCAATTATCTCAACCACCTGGATCGGTATCGAAAGATTTTCGAGGGAGCGTTTCTGTTTTTCCCCTTTATAAATAAAACTAAGTCCTAACCAATACTCCCCGTTTGATACGGGATCCGCCATTTCGATTTCTGCGATCTGTAAGGTTACATCTTCGTACCCCGTATGAAAGGTGATAAAATCGCCCGCCTTTGCATCGCCATCAATTAGATCGCCCAAAATCACCAACCCTTTTCCATTGAGCTTGCAACTTTTCACTAATTTATATCTTGCAGTTACTTTCATGGATTAATCAGCGTTTTTTTGAATTTATCCAGAGACTCTTTTTCCAGAATAATCCCTTATACTTTTCCGGTAAAGTCAACATTTCAAATAAAATGTTGCATCCAGTGTGAGTCTATTGTCGTCAGCTCCTCTGTTAGGGATTGCTTTTCTCATATCAAATGCGATTACTGGTTCAATATACGACAAGCTTCGTATAAAAACGTTTTTTTTATCCATTTCATTATTACAACAGTCTGTTAAAATCTGAATTTGCTTATCTTGAAGCCATGATCGAGAATAATCTCTTGCTTATTTTATCACTGCTGTTTACGATCAGCATGCTTACAATAGTTAGCGGAAAACTGAAGATTTCGTATCCTATATTTTTGGTGATAGGCGGGTTGTTGATAAGTCTTATACCGGGTATTCCCTCCATAAGTTTGAGTCCCGAACTGGTATTTCTTATTTTCTTACCTCCCTTACTTTATTCGGCGGCCTGGAACACCTCCTGGAGCGATTTCTGGAAAAATAAACGTCCGATCAGCCTGTTGGCTTTTGGACTGGTAATATTTACTTCGGCGGCCGTGGCGCTTGTTTCCAATCTCATTATACCAGATTTCCCCATCGCATATGGTTTTTTACTGGGTGGTATTATTTCGCCACCGGACGCCATTGCGGCGACTTCGGTATTACAGGGATTGAAAGTTCCAAAGCGAATGGTGTCCATATTAGAAGGGGAGAGCCTGTTAAATGATGCGTCGAGTCTTATTGTATTTCGATTTGCATTGGCAGCAATTCTTACCGGTCAATTCAATTTTGGAGATGCCTCCAAAAAATTCTTCCTGGTGGTAGTGATGGGAATTGTTATTGGCCTTGTGATTGCGAACATCGTATATGCCATCCATCGTTTTTTTCCAACCACTCCCGATATAGATACAGCGATCACACTCATCTCTCCTTATATCATGTATATAACTGCGGAGCATTTTAAGTATTCCGGCGTTTTATCGGTTGTATGCGGTGGACTTTTCCTTTCATATCGCTCGCAGGAAATATTCAGTTACGAAACACGTATCAGTGCCGCCGGACTATGGAGCACGCTTACTTTTTTATTGAATGGATTTGTATTTATCTTGATCGGCCTTCAATTGCCCGGTATTTTATCCGAACTGGGAAATTATTCAATCTGGGAGGCTATTGGATATGGACTTATCATCAGTCTGCTTACAATTATTATCCGTATCATCTGGGTTTTCCCCGGTGCTTACCTGCCAAGATTTTTATTTAAAAGTATCCGGGAAAAAGAACCGCGACCGACCGAGCGTGTTGTATTCCTTGTAGCATGGAGCGGAATGAGGGGAGTGGTATCCCTTGCTTCCGCATTGGCGATTCCTCTTGTCCTGAAAGATGGTAGCAATTTTCCACATCGTAACTTAATTCTGTTCATCACGTTTGTGGTGATACTTGTTACCCTGGTTTTACAAGGTTTGAGCCTGAAACCCCTGATAAAATTGCTAAAAGTAGAAGCAAACGAAGAAAATGAAAAAACGCATGATCTTGAATTACGTATTCAATTGGCAGAAACCGTACTCACCTATATGGAGATTAATTATTCCGAACATACCATCAGCCATGATGCGTATAAAAGAGTGAAAGAACGATATGAACGGATGATTGAGATGACTAAAAGAAAACTGGATTCAACGGAAGCACAAGAGGAGGATGATAATTTTCGCAAAGAATACCGGCAGATGCTTATTGAACTGGTTCAGGTGCGAAGACTGGCACTTAAACGCTACCGCTACGCGAAACAATTCAATGAAGAGTTGATAAGAGAAAGAGAGTGGGAACTGGATTTAGAAGAGGCGAGGTTGAGGAACTGATGAGAGTGAGCGGTGAATAGTGAGTAGTGAATAGTCAATAGTCAATAACTCTGCGCCACTGCTCGAAAGTCACTCCAAAGCCTTTGACCTCGAAGTTTTATTATGTCGCCTTTGGCGATGGTATTTATTGTGGCTTTCTTATCTCTTAACGGTTTATAGAAATTTCGCTATAGCCAAATTACCTCGAGGATCACTTTTTCATTTTTCATTTATCATTCTTAATTCACCACTAATCCCACTCCCAACCAAATGAAAACGACAACACATAATCGTTTTGATTTCCCGCAATTGCAGAACGGTTATCGTAGTTCCAGGTTAAATTCAGCTTGATATAAAAATCGAGTGGCAGGTCATACTTCGCATCAAATTTAAAGTCTGAACGCAATCGACCCGATTCTGTTAAACTTGGATAAACATATAGCGAACTGAGCAGATTGAGGTCGCCAATATCAAACAGGTTTACTTCGGTACCTCCGTAAGCTTCCAAACTGTTTCGTGAAGGATCACCATTGCTGAAGCTTTCATTATTGTACGAGAAACCTGCGCCAACATTCCAATATTGCCTGTTTGTATGAGTAAGAAATCTGCCGGCTCCGATTTTCCCGGTCGTACGCAATTTCAAGGCCTGTTCAGTATTGGATAAGAAATTAACTGAGGTTGCTAGATACCAGTCTTTCTGCAGAAAATATTTATAACTCAATCCTCCGTCAATCCGCTTGGTAGTTTCCACGCTATCCTGCGATGAATTAAGCATATTATAATAAGCCTCAGCCTGCCATTTGTCGGCAAGATATCCTGCACGGGTGTTTGCGGATAACTGGGTTAGATTATTTGCTTTTGTAACACTCAGACCAACATCAATATTAGCAGTGAACCTGCTCCAGAAATTAGATTTTACCCCTTTGAGAAAAACAATATCAGCAACTAACGTTTCAATCTTCTCACCGGTTGTGGTTACAATACTCACTTTAGCGCCCGCATCCATCGACTGCAACGAACCATTCATCCGGCGGCCATTGGAAAGCGTTATCAGGAAAATGCTTTTAGTATAAATTTCTTTTACACCAGACCATTCAATGGCGAAATCCTTATCCGAATAACTGGTTTCAATTGTCAACACACCTTTATCCATCGACTTTATCTCTCCAACAATAATATTCCCGTTTTTAAGAACCAGGGAATCAGCTTGCGCATTGACTGTTGCTACATATAATAGCAATAGAATAAATACCATTAACGGACGGAACCTGTGTTGAAATTTTAAAAGCCGCATAATTATTTTTTTTAGCTGCTACTTACAAAACATTATTACCGAATTGACGTGTAAATTTTAGTCAAAGGGCATGACAAAAAAGACAGAAGCGTAGTTTCAATAACGAACACGCATGAATGGCGAGAGAAGTAAATGGAACTTGATCTTGAAATATTGGGGTATTTACAATAGCTTTTATTATTACTCATCAGAATCTATTGCAGTATTTAAGATACGTATTAATCTTTTTACGTCACGCTTGCTCTTCGAGTCTTTTTTGCGTTTGCTCTTCGAGGCCTTTGGCCTCGAAGTCTTATTATGTCGCCTCTGGCGACTGTATTCATGATGCTTCCCGACTTGAGCTAAAAAGCTTACCTTCGCCCCCTCGAAAAAAACAAAAAAGGAATCGCCGCCCGCCGGCCAAAGAGCTCATGAAGAACATCCGGAATTTCTGCATTATCGCGCATATCGACCACGGTAAATCCACCCTGGCAGACAGGCTTTTACAAGTTACTAATACGATCAGCGAAAGGGATATGATGGACCAGGTTTTGGACGATATGGACCTGGAGAGGGAAAAAGGCATTACCATTAAGAGCCATGCCATCCAGATCAATTACCAGCATAAAAATGGTGAGGAATATATACTGAACCTCATCGATACTCCCGGCCACGTGGATTTCAGCTATGAAGTGAGCCGCGCCCTCGCTGCTTGTGAAGGCGCCCTTTTGCTGGTGGATGCTACACAGGGCATCCAGGCACAAACTATTTCCAATCTTTATCTCGCTATCGATAATGATCTTGAAATTATTCCCGTAATCAATAAAATTGATATGGACGGGGCAATGATTGAAGAAGTAGAGGATCAGATCGTTGATTTGATCGGTTGCAAACGAGAGGATATTCTTCATGCAAGTGGTAGAACCGGACTGGGAGTTGACGCAATCCTGGAAGCAATTGTACAACGGATACCTTCTCCGAAAGGAACTCCTGATGCGCCACTCCAGGCGCTGATCTTTGACAGCGTATTTAATTCATTTCGTGGTATTATCGTTTATTACCGGATATTAAATGGCAGCATTAAAAAGGGAGATAAAGTTAAGTTTGTTTCAACTGATCAGGAATATGAAGCTGATGAAGTAGGCATATTGAAACTAAAGATGACCGAGAAGCCACAGGTATTTTGCGGGGATGTGGGATATATCATTACCGGCATCAAAAATGCTAAGGAAGTAAAAGTGGGAGATACCATTACACTGGCCGCTAATCCCACCAAAGAAATCATAAAGGGATTCCAGGAAGTGAAACCAATGGTATTTGCCGGAATCTTCCCCGTTCTTACGGAAGATTTCGAGGAATTACGCGACTGCATGGATAAACTCCAGTTAAATGATGCTTCGCTCACGTTCGAATTAGAAACTTCCCAGGCACTTGGTTTTGGTTTTCGTTGCGGATTCTTAGGTCTACTGCACATGGAAATCATCCAGGAACGCCTCGAAAGAGAGTTCAATCAAACCGTAATTACTACGGTTCCCAACGTAAGTTTTATAGCGTTCAGTGTGAAAGGGGAGAAGATCATTGTGAACAACCCTATCCAAATGCCGGAGCCTACGTATATGGATCGCATTGAAGAACCATTTATTAAAGCACAGATCATTTCTAAACCCGATTATATTGGTAATATCATGACGCTTTGCCTCGGGAAGCGTGGAATATTACTCAACCAAAGTTATCTCACACCCACAAGGGTTGAGTTGACATTCGAAATGCCCCTTACTGAAATTGTATTCGATTTCTACGATAAATTAAAGAGCCAGACCCGTGGCTACGCTTCTTTCGATTATCATCCCATTGGGTATCGCGAAGCTGATATCGTTAAAATGGATATCCTGCTGAATGGCGATAAAGTAGATGCCCTAAGCGCTCTGATTCATCGCAGTCGCGCTAACGAATTTGGACGTAAGCTTTGTGAGAAATTGAAAGAATTGGTACCAAGACAGCAATTCCAGATTGCCATCCAGGCAGCTATTGGTGCTAAAGTAGTGGCCAGGGAAACCATCTCTGCCATGCGTAAAGATGTTACAGCCAAGTGTTATGGCGGGGATATCAGCCGAAAACGCAAATTGCTCGAAAAACAGAAAGAGGGTAAAAAAAGGATGCGTCAGATCGGAAACGTAGAGGTGCCTCAGGAAGCCTTTCTCGCTGTGCTTAAGCTAGATGACTAAGCAAATTCTAATTAAACGTTAGGGAAAATAACCCAGGTACCGCTTTTGGGGTTCTGGTGTTGTTATTAAAAAGTTATTATAAATCACTTTTCTTCGTGCATCATTTTCAGTATGTCCCTTGTCTAAACTGGAATCCTACCCACATTCGACAGGCAAGACCGAATAACTATTAACTGCTTTACCTCTTTGCTTTTTTTTACTTTCAACCTTACCTGTTCATTCCGCCAAAACGAAGGAACCGGTAAACATTAACCAAGACTACTTGCCTAGAAAAGAAATGCCGGAGCCATTACCGGCATTTCTCATTATTGGAATAAAAGGGGTTGAAAATTCGTTTCCAAGAGTTTTGAATTTTATATTTGAGCCCTCACACTAAACCTGTCTCCATGGCCGATAAGAAACCTGTCTCAAAAGGCAAGCGCCTACTTTTTATTTTCATTACGTTCTTCATGCTTTTCCTGATCGTTGAAACCATTCTCAGCATTTACTATTACCACCAGTATGGTAATAGTAAGCTGGCTTCAGCGGAATTCCTGATCAATATCAGGAATCAGTTCCGTCCGAAACTCAGTCCCTATAACCTGGAAAACCAAAAAAAAGTGCGGCCTGATTCTTCAGATGCATTTAATGATCTTGTTACAAAGGAAACTGCCCTCAGCAATGTTTACCAATATGAACCCTGGGTGGAGTTTAAAAATATTGACTATAAGGGCACCTATATGAATATTTCCGACAAGGTTCGGAAATCGATTCCTGAAAGCTACATTAATCCCGTTTCCACGGATACCTTATTAATTTATTTTTTTGGTGGTTCTACGATGTTTGGATTTAATGTGGCCGACTTCGAAACCATACCCTCGTATTTTGTGGAGGCATATAAAGCAAAATACCCGAATGCCAAATCGATAAAAGTAGTTAACTGGGGATGTCCGAATTATTACAGCTACCAGGAACTGATGTTATTTACCAAATTGCTGATTGAAAATCACAAACCCGACATAGCCATATTCTTTGATGGACTGAATGATTTCTGGTTCGGAAAAATGAACTATTCCAGCGAATCTTTCTATTCCTTTTATTTCCGTAAATCCTATTTTGCCAAGCGGCCCCCGTTCACTACGGATAAATGGTTCACCGATTCGCTTCAAGCCCTTTTCAAAACTCCGGTTGGAATGGATGAAAACAGTTTTAGTGATCAACTGATCGCGAATTATTTCAAGAATATGGAGAGTACCAAACGAATGGCTACGGTTGCTGGCACCAAAACCTATTTCTTTATGCAACCAACTCCTTTTTATAAGTATCCCAATCAGCAAAAGGACCCGATGGTATTTCATGATACTGACACGCGTTTTAACTACATCTATCCTATACTTGAAAAAAAGGCGGATAGTATCGTCAACTTCACCTTTATGGGAGGAATGCTGGAAAAGGAGCCCTTATATCCTTTTGTGGATGGCTTCCATTATGCGCCTCATATTCATCGTAAGATGGCAACGGAGATGTTGAGTAAGGTGGAGAAAGATTTTTGAATCGTGAATCGTGAGACGTGAATCGTGAGAGAGTCACTAAGTATTAGAAATTCTGATTTTCGGGGAGCCACTCACGACTCACCACTCACGATCCTCCTGTTTTCTTCTTCACCGGTTCTGTCTTTTTCACGGGAGGTTTTTTCTTATCTATATTTTTCTGTGAGGCTTCTTCCAGTTGCCGCTCATCGGTATTTCCTGCATCATCATACAACAACTTCTCCTTGGGGAAATCACCATCTTTCAACTTTTCGTTGAAGAGTTTGTCGACATGTACCCATTGTCCGTTTTGCCAGCGAAATGCTTCATAATCGCCATCAGGAATATAAGTGAATTTCTTTTCAGGCTCATCCGTTTCGGAAATCAGATGATCCACTATAATGAGATCCAGCTCCGGATCATAGTTAAAAAATGTTTTTGCTTCCTTTTTGTATTCAATAAAATAACGGGCCATTACCGGGCGCTTATTTTTACCCGAGTCATCTTTAAATGAAATGAATTGTCCTCCAAAAACCGGCTCCCCGCTATTATCGAAATGAAGAATTTCCATCCATTTTTTATTGGTATTCACACTGAAATCATCGAAACCGATCAACGTGTAATATTTTTTACCGTTGTATTCCTTCATAATTATCTTATAGTAAATAGCGCCTATCCAGTTATTGCGGCTGCGCGTCGAATCCCATGGCTTAGCAGTGAATGAAGAACGATCGTGGAGTGAAAGCAGTTTTAAGGAACCATCCGTTGTATTCATTTGTATGGCGCCCATCTGGTGATAGATATACTCATCTTTTTTCAACTGCCAGGTAAAGATCCGGAACACACTGTCGGGTGAATATAGTTTTGAAATACTTATTGAATCAAAGGGGTAATAAAATGAGTTTTTGATTTTCAGGGTCTGTACAAACTTGCGCACAAAACTATCGTTAGCATGAAAGCGAGCTTCCGGCGTTTCCCCGAGCGACACATTACGGGAGATGGATTTGAGCGTATCTTCTCTTTTAGCCAATTCCTTCAGGTTAATAGCCGTTATTTTCTGGGCCCTCAACTCTACAACGAAGAGTAGTACTATTGAAACAAATAAGGAATAACGCTTACGATTTATCATTAAACATGGTTAAATATGCAATGCGAAGGTACAAAGCCTATTGGCTATGAACGATAAACGTTGGCGTTGACATAAAATTTTAACGCGATTGTAAAGCTTTTGCAAAATCGGGCAGGGAATCGAAGGCTGTATCGATCCAGGGGTGGGGAAGAACCTGCTCGGGGTGCGTCGTCTTCACAAATACAGTATGAATACCGGCATTCCGCCCAAATTCCATATCACTCAGGTTATTGCCGACAATTAATGATTTTTTCAGTTCAATACCTGGAAAATCGGCTTGGGCCGCCCAAATCATACCAGGATTAGGTTTGCGGTTGGGATGATCATTATTCACCGCGGTACAGTAGTAAATCCTATCGATTCTGCCGCCTGCCGCTTTAATATCCCTGATCATCCCGGAATGGATAGTTTTTAACGCATCCTCGGTCATAAACCCTTTACCAACTCCACGCTGATTAGTGGTTACAATGATTCGTCCGACGAGCTCCGATAATATCTTTATCGATTCCGGCACCGCCTCATAAAAAAGAAATTCATCGTAACTATATACATAGTCCATATATTTCTCATGATTGATCACCCCATCGCGGTCGAGGAAAATGGTCCAGCTTTTGTTTATTGATTTGAGATCGAGCATGGTGAATAGCTATTAGCTATTAGAAGTTAGGTATTAGCTAACCTCCAAATGTTTGAAGTGGCTGACTAATGTCAAATGTATAATATAAAAATCCTCTGCTATAGTAAGGTTGCAGCTAACAGCTAAAAGCTAACTACTAATAGCTAGCTCCTCCTGGGCCCTTTCAAAATCCTCCGGTATTCCAATATCGATGAAATAGCCTTCCTGAACAATGCCGAAAAACTTTCCTTTTTTATACTCTTTTTCCAGGTAGTCTTTTTCAAATGAGAATTTCTCCGGAAAATCTTTGTTCAGGAATCGCTCTTTATCCAATGCATAGACTCCTCCGTTAATGGTTCCCGCAGCATAAAACTTTTTTTCATGAAAATGCTTCACTGATTGATCCGCGTTCAATTCCACCACACCGTAACGATCAAAATCTGTCATTGGTTTTAATGAAAGCGTACACTCGGCTGCTTTAAGTTGATGCAAGGAATTGAGCTCCGCCAGGTTTACTTTGAAAATGGTATCTCCATTTAGCACCAATATATTTTTAGTAGCGCTGTGTTCGCAAGCCAGTTTAATGGCCCCACCTGTACCCAACGGTTCTTCTTCAATCACGTATTTTCTATCGATTAATGAATAATGATCATCCAGATACTCTTCGATGAGTTCATGCATGTATCCAAGGGAGAATATAAATTCCCGGATGCCCTGCGCTGAATAATAATCGATCACATAAGAAAGAAAGGGCTTACCTGCAACAGGCGCCATACATTTTGGAAGATCCGGAACCGCTGATCGCAATCTTGTTCCCAGTCCGCCTGCCAGTATTATTGCTTCGGTAATATCTTCTTCATCATAAGCTGTACCAGATGTAGATGGCTGTTCAGGAAAAAGTATTTTATTGGGGCGAAAGTTCATTGATAATCGTTGCTTCACTACTTTAAGAAGGAAGGGCAAAATACCTTTCTTCTACCAGTTGACAAATAATATGACCCAACATGATATGACTCTCTTGTATCCGGGGAGTATCTTTCGATGGAACATTAATGAGATAATCACTCAACGTTGCCATTTTACCACCTGTTTCACCGGTAAATCCAACGGTATGTATTCCCTTTTCTCTTGCAACCTCAAAGGCTTTGATAATATTCCCTGAGTTTCCGGAAGTAGAAAGTCCGATAAGGAAATCTCCTTTTTGTCCAATACCCTTTATCAAACGGGCATATATTACATCGTAACTATAATCATTCGCAACGGCGGTTAAATAGGAACTGTTGCAATGAAGTGCTTCTGCGGGTAATGCATCGCGATCAGTATAAAACCGTCCACTGAACTCTGCTGCAAGATGCTGCGCATCAGCAGCACTGCCTCCATTTCCGCAGAAATAAATGCGGTTACCATCTTTAAAGGCTTTTGTAATGAGATCAGAGATGGTGTCGATCTTTTGCAATAGGGCGGGATCCTTCAAAATCTGTTGCTTCACATCAATCGAAGACTGAATAATCGATGAAATTTTCATATCCATAACAAAAAATAATTACTATACTACTTTAAATGTGCTGAAAAAATAATTTTTGACAGCGGCAATGAGCCGCAAATTACGATGGATTTCCGGATAAATTAATGGTTGGAGTGGTGTGTCAGTTATAAATTTTTGTCCCACTAAGACACAAAGTTCACTAAGAAAACTCTTTTGTGGCTTAGTGTCTTTGCGGGAAATTACACCCTATCAAAGTTGGTTTGACTGGGTTTAAATGGTCCAACTGGTTAACCCATATTCAGTAAACAAATAATTTTTATGATAGCCGCCAAATTTTTCAAGTGCTGATATTACTCCGTATTTCTTGTTCTCCGGACAATAAAAAGTCATAAAGCCACCCCCACCTGCACCCGATATTTTTCCACCGCTGGCCCCCGCTTTTTTCGCCGTTTCATATATATCATCAATCAAGCTATTGCTGATACCCTCGGCCATCTGCTGCTTTTGTTTAAATCCAAAATCCAATATCTCGCCAATTTCATGTACCCTGCCTTTTAACAATGCCTCTTTCATCAATTGTGCCTGGTGCTTCAACTGGTGCATCGCTTCAATTGATTTCTCCTTCTTCTGCATTACGTTCGCGCTTTGCTTTTCTATGATAAGAGCCGATTCGCGACTGGTGGAAGTATAATAAAGCAGTAAATTGTTTTCCAGTTCAAATAAATATTGCTGCTTAATCCGCAAGGGGTTCACGATTACTTTATCATCGGCATAAAATTCCATAAAGTTTACTCCCCCGAATGTAGCAGCGTATTGATCCTGACGACCGCCTGCCATTTTCAGATCATTCCGTTCAATTTCATAAGCAAGATGAGCGATATCATATTCGCCCAATGGAAGCCTGAGCATTTCCACAAAAGCGCCTACAATAGCAACTACCAGGGTAGAAGATGTACCCAATCCCGAACCCGCTGGCGCATCTACAAAAGTGGAAAGACGAAAACCGGAAAGTGGCATTCCATATTCTTTCTGAATCCGGTTATAAACTCCTTTTAATAAATCCAGCTTCCCGTCAATGGGTAATTGATTGTTCCATTCATAACGAAGTTCTTCCTGCCGGTCCATCGCGCAAAGAATGATGTCATTTTCCTGTAGCGGCTCGATATTGGCATACGCATATAATGATACGGTAGCGTTCAGGATTGCACCCCCATAGAGATCACTGTAAGGACTTACATCCGTACCTCCACCGGCAAGACCGATACGCAAAGGAGCTTTACTTCGATAAATCATTAGTGTGTTTAATTTTTAAGACCCTATTCGTGAGTGGTGAGTAGTGAGTCGTGAGTAGTTCCCGAGATTCAAATATTCCCTATTCTTTAGGGAGCCTCTCACGACTCACGATTCACGACTCACGATTTCGGTTATCGCTTTCACAAGCTGTCCCCATCCATATTTTTGTTTTTCGTTGCGAAGATGGGTCAAAAAAAAGTTTTCGCCTAATTGAAAGTATCGCTCAATGGCGGCCGCAATTGAAGCGGGTTCCGGCGCACAAACCAATCCTACTTTTTCATGCGGAACCAGGTCGGGCAAACTACCCACATTGGTTACGATCATCGGTTTCTCAAAATGATAGGCGAGGGGCGTGACCCCGCTTTGTGTGGCATTTCGGTATGGTTGTACAACTACATCCGCCGCGCTGAGATAATACTTTACTTCACTATCAGGAATGAAATCTGTTTTTAGTATTAGGTTTTCACTTATACCCAGTTCCTGGATTAATTGGATGTATTGGCTTTTATCTTCGTAAAATTCACCAGCTATAAGTAGTCGGTAGTCGGGCTTGCCCCCTATAGCTTCAGCGAAAGGGGGAGTCGGGAGTTCGGAGTCAGTCCCGAGTATTTTCATCGCCCGGAGGAGAAGATCAAGACCTTTGTATTTGCGGATAAATCCGAAAAATAAAATCAGCGGAATGTTTTCTTCAATCCCTAATTTTTTTCTTGCTTCTGCCTTTGGTACCGGGCTTCCAAAATTATCATATAAGGGATGGAGAACCTGTTTCGCGGGTTTATCGTTAACAAATTGTTTTAGATCCTGCATTACCTTTTC
The DNA here is from genome assembly GCA_965279015.1 of Chitinophagaceae bacterium. Lineage (GTDB taxonomy): Bacteria > Bacteroidota > Bacteroidia > Chitinophagales > Chitinophagaceae > Endoryza. Next base: position 3,319,247 of record OZ257130.1, on the reverse strand, counting down.
ACTCATCGTAATAAAAGCATCACAGCTTTTTAAAAAATATCGGGTGAAAGGAAGATCACCGAATCGTTTTTCATGTGGTATCACATTATCGGTAATCGCAACAATACGTGTGAATTTATTTTTCTTTACTCTTCGAAGTATGGTCCCCAATGCGGGTCCCATCAATGGCAGCCAATAACGAACTACTACAATATCGGGACGAAGATTTTTAATCTGGTTACCGTTATGAATCCAGTTCAATGGATGAATGGAGTTTATTACAGAATAAATTTTTAACCCTTCTGGAGCTGGATCAGTGGAATACTGCGTGGTACCCGGGAACAGAAAAGAGGGATATTGAAGCGAAAATGAAAAAATGGAACAATCATAACCTTCATCCAGGAATTGTTTGCACAGGCGTTGATCAAAGCTGGCTAAACCACCTCGTAGCGGATGCGCGGGTCCTATGATGATAACTTTCTTTGGCATTTGTCTTAACATTATCCAAAATAATTACTTGCCTTTGCGTAGCCGCTACGGCAAAGCAAGGCCGGGAAGGCGGGAAGACGTTTTCAAAAATCATACATTCTATTATTTCCCGTCTTCCCGGCAAAAATTCATTTTATCTAAACATTAACCCCCAATCTTTTCTCAACGAGATAACTATTTCTTCCCGGCGCATTGCGGGCCACCAGTTCAGATATGAAACCGGTGAGGAACAATTGAGTACCTATGATCATGATCATGATCGCTACAAAAAACAAGGGGCGTTGTGTTAATCCGGATTTATCAAAAAAGAATTTAGAGATGGTGAGATAAGTGAAGATGCAAAAGCCAATAAAAAAAGAAAGTGTACCCCATAACCCGAAGAACTGCATGGGACGTTTACCAAATTTACCAAGGAACATAATGGTACCGAGGTCAAGAAATCCATTGACATAACGTTCGAATCCAAACTTAGATTTTCCGAACTTCCGCGCCCGATGTTCCACTACTTTTTCTCCCACTTTTTTAAAACCCGCCCATTTTGCAATCAACGGAATATAGCGATGCATCTCTCCATAAACTTCAATACTCTTTACTACTTTGAGCCGATAGGCTTTAAGTCCGCAGTTGAAATCATGCAATGGTATTTTGGAAATTTTGGCCGTTATCCAGTTAAAGAATTTGGAAGGAAGTCTTTTCTCTAAGGGATCATGCCTTTTCTTTTTCCATCCACTTACAATATCCCAACCACCTTCAATCACCATTTTATGCAGACCAGGAATTTCATCAGGGCTATCCTGCAGATCCGCATCCATCGTAATCACTACATCACCGGAGCAGGCGTGAAAACCTTCGTTAAGAGCCGCCGACTTTCCATAATTACGCTGAAACTTTATTCCTTTTATATAATGATTGTCAGAACGAAGTTGTTCAATTACTTCCCATGAATTATCCGAGCTTCCATCATCGACCAATATTATTTCATAGGAAAGGCTATTCGCATCCGTAACCTGTTTTATCCAGGAACAGAGTTCAGGTAAGGACTCTTCTTCATTATATAATGGTACAACTATGGAAACGTCCATCCTTATCTATTAAATTGGGTATTATCAAATTCGGGCTTCTTCTTTTTTATGATAGCCGCAATTATCAGGCTAAACAAAAACCATAAGATACAACCAAATGCAAAATTAAGAGCCAGCTTACTGAGGCTGTAATTGTTTTTAGTCATTATCTCAGTAGTTGTCTTATCAATATTCTCTTGAGATGCTCCAAATTTCTCCATCATCCTGGCAGTAACCTCCGCTGTTTCTTGTGTTAAAGCTTCCCGAAATGGCACGTCTATAATATTAAATAATACATATTGAAAAACAGTTGCGAGCAGGGAACTAATCACAAAAACAGTAAACGTTGTCTTTAATCCTTCGGAAAATTCCAAAAAACCACCGTTTGCTTTTTTTTGAGCAAGCCCGCCTAATACCGCAATAATAATCAGAATAGCAAGTCCGGACCAAGCTAATGGATGTACAAACCATTTGACCCCACCCAAATAAAGTACTAACGTAAATACAATACTTATACCCCCACATATCAAACCATACATTAATCCAATGTTTGTTTTTCCTGTTGCCATAAAGAATTGTTTTAGTTGGTTAAAAATACTTTCTCTCCGTTGACGATCCCCAACACCTTTCCTTTTAATTGTCTTCCTATAAAAGGTGAGTTGCGCGATCTTGAACGAAAGAAAGTTTCATTCACCTCTATTTGTTCCGAAGGTTGATAAATTGTTACACTAGCTGGAAAATCTTTTTGAATCGTCCGGTAATCGAGACCGAATATCTTACGGGCATTCAGACTCAGTAATTCCACCCATTTGCTTTCTGAAATCTCAGGTACTGCCGTTTTGAGAGCGGCATAACAAGTCTCCAGTCCGATCATGCCATAAGCGGCGCTTTCAAACTCAACCACCTTGCTGTCGGTTTCATGGGGCAGATGATGGGTCGCTATACAATCAATAGTTCCATCTACAAGTGCTTTGCGCAGATTATCCCGCTCAGTAGCCGGCCGCAGGGGAGGGTATACTTTTAAATTGGTATTGTACTGATCAATATCACGATCGGTGAAAAACAAATGATAAGGTGTTACTGAGCAAGTCACTGAAAGACCCGCTTCTTTGGCGCGACGTATATACTCCAATGATTTTGGAGAACTGACTCCGGTAAAATGTATTTTGGATCCAGCGTAACGGGCCAATTTAATATCCCGTGCTACCAGTAGTTCTTCTGCCATCATTGGTTTACCACTCAATCCTAATTGAGCTGAAAGGATGCCTTCGTGCATCAGTCCATTAGTTCCAACACTTTTATCGTCGGGTATTTGTATAATAACCCCATCAAATGTCTTAACGTATTGAAGCGCTTTTACCAATACTCCGGCTGATTGAACCGGGTTCATGCCATCGCTGAAAGCGATCGCTCCACTGGCTCGCATATCATACATCTCGGCCAGGTCCTTGCCCTCTGTATTTTTAGTAATAGCGCCAATGGGATAGATGTTTACGTCTAAAGAAACTGATTTATGACGGATATACTCTACCTGCGATTTTGTATCGATCGCGGGATGCGTATCCGGAATCACAAAAACATCTGTAAATCCACCTGCAGCAGCGGCCTGGGAACCCGATTGCAGCGTTTCTTTATGTTCCTGTCCGGGATCAGCAAAATTGGCAAACACATCCACCCAACCTGGTGATACATGAATGTCATTTCCATTGATTATGGTATCCGCTTTTGTCTTAATAGCGGACTGTATGTCCTTTATAAAACCTGATTCAATTAAAATATCTGATCTGTTTCCGTTGTGTGGCGAACCGGGATCATTTATGTGGGCCTGTTGGATGAGAACCTTCATTGAAGAAAAGTTGAGCGAAGATAAAGGTTGTTTATCAAATTTTTAAAATAGAAATTAGGGCTTATATTTGCATCCCTCCAATGGATTTTCATCCCCGTTATTTGTATTCGGGTGGTGGCGCAGCCCGGTAGCGCACTTGCATGGGGTGCAAGGGGTCGCTGGTTCGAATCCAGTCCACCCGACTTTAAAGCAACTTCTTTTGGAGTTGCTTTTTATTTAGTGATAAAATTCATCAATACATTTATTAATTAATTTGTCCGGTAGCGCATCCCGACACGAGTGTCGGGAGGGTCGCTGGTTCGAATCCAGTCCACCCGACTTCGCCCGCCGAAACTTTAGTGAAGGCGGGCATTTTTATTTTCAATATTAATATTTATAATACGCGGGCTTCGTAGGGTAATACCCGACTTTAAAGCAACTTTTTTTGGAGTTGCTTTTTTATTTATCAATCCCATCAAAACAAAAATAAATACTTAGCTACGAGCATAAAAGAGAAAAGGGGAGAAGAGGTTCATTCATTTGAATTACTCTTTCAACTCCTTTTCCCTTTTAATCTCTTAGCCAAAAAAAGGACCCTATAAAAGGGTCCTTATACTATTAATCAACGTTGATTTCTTATTGCTTTACTACCTGTTGCTTGAAGTTAATTGTCTCTCCACGCAATTCAAGTGTATAGTTACCGGCAGGTAAACTATTCAAATCACCAAGATTCACGGTATTAATACCTGTATTGATCTTTGTGCTTTGTTGTTTAACCAATTGACCGGTTTGGTTGTATAAGCGAATCGATACTGTTTCAGCTTTGACAGACTGGAAGGATACATTTACAGATCCACTGAAAGGATTTGGTGAAACCTTCGCAACAATCTTATCTAAGTCGCCACGGATCAACACTGTTTTACTATAAGTGCTTGCCCCGTTTTTATCAACCTGCTTGAGACGGTAAAAATTAACAGTACCAGCTTTCGTATCATTAAAGCTATATGCATTAGTGATACCACCCCGTGCAGCCACTGTTCCTATCTTCTCAAAGGAGGTACCGTTACTGCTACGTTCTACATCAAAATGACTGTTATTGATTTCCTGGCTGGTGGTCCAATTGAGGTAAACAATTCCATTATCAACCCGGCCATTAAATTGTAGCAAACGAACAGGCAGGGTAGAGATAAAGGAAGGGCCAAATTCAGAAGTATTTCCCGAGAAACTAGCAGTATTAGTAGCTATTGCGATGATTATAGTACCGGCTGTTACCGGCGCAGGGAGACTACCTGCAGGAACAGTGAATCCATATTTTTCATCTGTGAAAGTACCATAGGTTACATCAGTATAAGAATCTGTTCCGGTGCTGTCATCAATTCCACCACCTTCCTGTGCAGTGAACAAAAAAGTTCTTCCTTCGCTGCCATTCGCATCCGCGATATAAAATTGAATATGCGCGCCGGCTCTGGCAATTCCTGAAATTACCAGGTTACCTCCCTGTACATTTGATTTAGTAATGACGGGGAAGTTATATAATGTGTTCGGTCCGGTATCGGCGTCTCCATTATCATTGGCCGTTATACCATCATTGCTATGATCAATTCCCAATTGGGTATTATCATATATAGAGTTGCGGGCAATCCTGTTTCCAACGTGGGTTGAAGCGCCAGTTGGCGTTGCGATAACAATTCCACGAAGATTATTGGCGATCAGGTTGCCTTCAATATCATCTCCCAAACTTCCATCATCATCGGATCCGATGATATTGTCGTTCGCGTTTAAATTGGTATTTGACTGTATGAGGATGCCGTTACCCGCATTTCCCATAACCAGGGTACCGGCACCATTTGTACCTATCGAGTTTCCAGAAATGATATTGCCATCTGAGTTAGAAGCGAATGAGAAGAAATCTCCACCCGTAATTCGAATCCCATCAGATGCATTTGCACAGATCGTATTTCTTTCAAATGCATCGGAAACACCATCGCCATTTGTACCGATCCTATTTCCTGAACCCGGGTTGATTTCAATTCCTATTCCATCAACGCCAAGATTACCTGCCGCAGCATTGGCTGAATTTAAACCAATGATATTGCCGGCTATAATACATGAATTTGAAGTGGAAGCGAGAAAAATACCTCGTCCATTATTATTTCCAATCCGGTTACCTTCTAAATTATCGGAGAGTCCATCACCATTCGTACCAATGGTATTACTGTTGCCAAAAATAGTTACGAGGATCCCATTTCTTCCATTACCAAATCCTGAACCCGCACCATTTTTATCGAAGCCGATAATATTTCCGGCGATGGTAGAGTTGCTCGTGTACCAGAAAAATATTCCATCCTCACCATTGCAGCTGATCAGGTTTCCTTCGTTCACATCATTAGCATCACCGCCACTAACACCAATTGTTAAGCCGGAACTAGGTGCTCCATTGAACGTATTGCTTACGATACCACTTTGGGTATTCCCTAAGCCCGTTGAAAGCCCCGTGCTATCTGTACCAATATAATTTCCCCAGATAACCGCGGTAGCTCCATTTTCTATCCGGATTCCATTTCCACCAGCCGGTGCATCATAGATCGCCAAACCGGCAATTATAACACCGGTAGCATTAACAGTAAATACATCCGGGTTGGCACCTGGTATTCCAGCGCCATTAATATTAACGCGAATTGTTCGGCTGGCAATAGTACCGATAGCTGCTCCGGGTTGTGAATACCCATCAATAAAAACAGATTCAGTAATCGCGGGAAGTTTCGTAGCTAGCGCTATCGTCATGGAGGCCCCTTCGGTTAACGCGAAAGTAATAGTATCCGTTCCTAGAGTAGCGTTCGCCTGCGTTATCGCATCGGATAATGAACCTGCACCAACGTCGTTGGTATTGGTTACCGGGAATTGCGCGGCAAAAGATGACAAGCACAATGCAGAGAATAGACTTGTGATAACAAGCCTATTGAAAGGTTTGTAATTTTTCTTCATACACTTTTTTTGATGTTCAGAGAATGATAGGAAACGGATTGTTTTTTTCGACGGAAGGGTTATTTATCGGAGCACTAAAATAGAACTGTTTGCTGAAAAAATCTGAATAAATTTTTTTATATAAGGTATAATCAATTCAATAGAGCTCTTTTATGGACGGACCAATATGCTGCAGGCAATCCGATGGCAATAATGCTTCGGCAGCCGTTTCCGTTACCGCGAGATCAGCCGCTCGTCCATGCAGGAATACTGCAATACAAGCTGATTGCAGCGGAGTATAACCCTGTGCTAAAAAGGCCAGCAGCATCCCCGTAAGTAGATCCCCGTATCCTGCCTTTGCCATTCCGGGATTACCCGTTGTATTAAAAAACGATGGTCGCCCGGGCGCAGCAATAAACGTATAATGTCCCTTTAATACGATAATAAGCTGTAAAGCGTTTGCTTTTTCAATCGCGATTTGTATTCTTTCAAAATCATTATTCGATTTTCCGAATAAGCGCTCGAATTCTTTTACGTGGGGGGTAAGAATGGACCCCGGGGGAATGAGGGGTAGTAATGCGGGCCACTCCGCAATCGTATTCAATGCATCGGCATCCAAAACCATTGGTTTAGAATGTTGACGAAAACAGGTTTCCAATAATTCCACATTCGACTTCCGGAGCCCTAATCCAGGACCGATTGCAACCGAGTCATATTTCTCCAGCGATCTAACTGATTCAATGTGATCAGCACCTTCTTCCGTTATGCACATAGCCTCCGGTACGGCCAATTGCATAATAGAATAACCACATGCAGGGACATGGCAGGTGAGTTTACCAACACCGCTTCGCATACAGGCACCAGCGGCCAGTTCTACTGCGCCCATCATACCATAACTGCCAGCTACCAATGCCGCGTGTCCGAAATTTCCTTTATGTGCAAATAGTCCACGCTTTTTGAAAAAGGATTTTATGAATGATCGTTCCAGAAGCAAATGATCCGGAGTAATTGTTTGAAGAAAACCAGGACGAAGGCTAATATCCAAAATATGAACCTGTCCGATCCATCGCGCATTTTCAGCCATCATAAATGCCATCTTATAACATTGAAAGCTCAGCACTTTGTCGGCTTTTATTACTGTGTTGCCCACCGAGCTTTTATCCGCAAACAAACCACTCGGCAAATCGATACTGATAATTTCATTACCCGAATTATTGAGATGTTCGGCCAGTAAAGCAGCTAAATCATCTAGTGGTTTATTAAGTCCTGATCCAAATATGGCATCTATAATTACTGTATCATCCGGCAAAGAAGGAAGCACCGCCGGTTGAGGAATAAAATGAATAGAAGAGGTAAGTTCTCTAAGACGGGTTAGATTGGTTTGGAAATCCGGACTGTTCTTACTGCCTGTTTCTAAAATATAAACCGAAACAACCAGGCTGTTTTGCAAACAAAGACGGGCAAGCGCCAATCCATCTCCTCCATTATTTCCTTTTCCGCAAAAAATTGAAAAAGATCGGTCCCCGTATCCATTATTCATTAGCCAAACAAAGCAGGAGTGTGCCGCACGTTCCATCAAATCAAGTGAAGGAATGGGCTCCTGACGGATGGTATATTCATCCCATGCCCGTATTTGATCCACATCCAGTAATTGCATACTGGAATTTAGTTACTTTTTGGCAGCTATGGCGCGCTGGTATTTTCTTTTAGAGCTGTTTTTGGCGGTAGTATTTTTTTTGCCGGAACCACGACGGGTTCTTACTATGGATTTTTCACCATCATCGTCAATGTCTCCATTTTGCATATAATCACCGAAGAGATCGGCGAGTTTTCTTACAGAATAAATCATCTTGGAGTCGTTATTGCATAAGGCGATGATCGTTATTTTTTCCTCGGGCAACCGATAAAAAGCGGTGCGGTTACCATGCCACCATCCATTATGATAAACCACTTTCTTCCCATTCTTCAACATTAATAACCTCCACCCAAGGCCATAGTTATGCGTACCGGGCTTCTCAAAACTATAAGGCGTACAGGCCATATCCAAAAAGTCTTTAGAAATAATAAAGCCCGATGATAATGCCATATCAAACTTGAGTAAGTCCTGAACGGTACTGTAGATGTTTTTATCACCATAAACCATATCCAGAAAATCAAAAGCATATTGTCTGCCGTTATGAAAGTAAGAGGGCATGGAACGGGCACTATCGGGTTGCGTAAATACATAACTATTCTTCATACCGAGTGGATCAAAAATAGTTTGCTTCAGGTATTGCGGGTAACTAAGACCACTTGCTTTTTCAATGATCAGCGCCAGCAATGCATAATTGGTATTGGAATAATTGAACCTACGATCGGCCGGACCAATATCAATGTCTTTATGCCGGGCCACCAGGAAATCCAATACATCCTGGTTAGACATTATTTTCTTTTTGTTCCAACCAAGCCTGTCCATATAATGTACATAATTGGGTAAGCCACTTCGGTGATTGAGTAGAGTTTTGATGGTGACTGCTGGCCTTGGAAATGCAGGCAGGTATTTAATGATTGAATCATCTACTTTCAGTTTCCCTTCCTGCGCCAATTTTAAAATGGCCATAGCCGTAATGGTTTTGGAAACAGAAGCGAGATGAAAGGGAGAGCTGGATAAAATAGTATCTTTTTTATAGCGGTAAGAATAAAAGCCGTTGTATTGTTCATAAAGAATCTGGCCATCCATAGCCACTAAAATACTTCCATTGAGACTTCCATTTCTAAAAGTAGAGTCAGCAAAGGAGCGGATGGCAGCCTGATATTTTTTTGCTAGAGGTGAAAGTCCGGGGGTGGAGGGGGTATCAGATACAGAAACAATGCCAACGCCTGCACCTGCATCTTTATTATCAGTCCCACTACAGGCAATAAACAGGGAGAATACTGACAAAATCAGGAATACGGTTTTCAAAAGGATTATTTTGAATGGTTAGTAATTACGCAAATATAATCATTGCTATGCTATCGTTCGTTAGTGCACTTCGTTTTTTTCATTTCAACTTTTACAATCATCTTTGTACTGCTTAAAGTGGTCACTCAATTTCAAATTTCTTGCCGGAAAACTTAATAAGTAAAGATTCAAATCAATAATTATCGTTTTCCGACTCCCGGCCTTGCGTTAAGCAAGTAATTCTTAAATTGAAGGAACACATTTTCATAATAGAATAACGCTATTCAGGAACTTACATTATGAGTGACAAAAAAATTACTAGCTATCCCAAAGAAAAAATTAATGTTCTTTTCCTGGAAAATATCAGCGATGCGGCCCTGAAACAATTCAAGGAGGCCGGATATATCTCCGCCCGAAAGTTAAACGGCGCATTATCAGAGGACGAATTGATCCATGAAGTAAAAGACGTTCACCTGCTGGGTATCCGGTCTAAAACACAGATAACGGCCCGGGTACTTGAAGCGGCCAAAAAACTACAGGCAATTGGATGCTTTTGTATAGGGGTAAACCAGGTGGATCTGAAAACTGCAACTAAACTGGGGGTGATAGTTTTTAATGCCCCTTATTCAAATACCCGTTCTGTTGCAGAACTGGTCATTGGCTTGTCTATCATGCTGATCCGAAGGATACCTGATAAAAATAAAGCGGCACACGAGGGGATTTGGATGAAAGAAGCCAAGGGTAGTTATGAATTGCGGGGGAAAACACTTGGGATAATCGGATATGGAAATATAGGCTCACAGGTAAGTGTGTTGGCCGAGGCCCTTGGTATGAAAGTGATTTTTTATGATCTGATCACGAAATTACCCCTCGGAAATGCGTTTGCCAGAAGAACAATGAAAGAGGTGCTATCGAAATCCGATATCATTACTCTGCATGTGCCCGAAACCGGTACCACCAAGAACCTGATCAACAAAACCAACCTCAAATATTTTAAGAAAGGATCGATCCTGATTAACTACGCGAGGGGAGAAGTGGTAGATCTGGAAGCACTCCGGAAAGCATTGATAGATGGGCAGCTTTCCGGCGCCGCTATTGATGTGTTCCCCTGGGAACCGGAAAAAAACGGGGATCGCTTTCAAACACCCTTGCAGGACCTTCCCAATGTAATTCTCACTCCACATATCGGAGGCTCAACTGAAGAGGCGCAGCAAAATATCGGAGAAGATGTAAGTAACAAATTATTACGCTTCTTAGAAATGGGTAGTACCCTTGGATCCCATACCGTGCCTTCAATTAGTCTTCAGCCACAAGAGGGAACCCATCGTATTCTGCATATTCATCGCAATGTGCCTGGGGTATTATCGGAAATCAATACTCAATTGTCGCAGAATCATATAAACATCCTCGCTCAATATCTCAAAACCAATGAAGAGATCGGCTATGTTGTTCTCGACGTTGATAAAAAGATATCCAACCACGCGTTTCAGTTACTCAAGGAAGTAAAAGAAACAATTAAAGTAAGGTTACTCTACTGATTAAAGATTTAGATTTTGCCACAGATTACACAGATTTTCACTGATTGAATTGCTAATCTGTGTTAATCCGTGTAATCTGTGGCAAGAAAACTTTCATAAAAAACATGTGAATCTTTCAATATTTACTGAAAATTCGATATTTTTGTGTTCTAAATGATGAACCCATGAAACTGATCATCGTTGGAGGCGGATTTGGTGGTTTGCGCCTCGCCCGAAAACTGAATAATGCAAAAGGGATTGAAGTCACTTTACTCGACCGATTTAATTACCACCAGTTCCAGCCACTTTTTTACCAGGTAGCCACCGCGGGACTCGATGCCAGCAATATTTCTTTTCCTTTACGAAAGGTTTTCCATAACAGTAAGAATGTTCGGATACGGATTGCAGAATTAGAGAAGATCGTACCCGGCCAAAATAAAATTCTTACTTCTCTCGGTGAAATGGAATACGATGCACTGGTGCTTGCTACCGGAGCCGATACCAATTTCTTTAATAATGCGGCGTTGAAAGAAAATGCTTTCCCGATGAAATCAACGGTGGAAGCCTTGCAATTGCGTCATCGTTTAATTCAAAATTTCGAGGACGCGCTGCAAGCTCATTCTCCGGAAGAATTGGAAAAATTACTCACCCTGGTAATTGTTGGGGGTGGACCAACAGGCGTTGAGCTAAGTGGTGCCGTGGCGGAAATGAAACATTATGTATTACCCAAGGATTATCCCGAGATTGATTTCAGCAAAATGAAGATCTATTTATTGGAAGGAATGGATAGAACATTAGCTGCGATGAGTGAGAAATCATCCATTCAATCAAAAAAATATTTGGAAAACCTGGGTGTAACCGTACTTACTAATACCATCGTAAAGGATTACGATGGAGATCGGGTATTGCTTGATAACGGAAATTCTATCCGGTCCAGCATGGTGATATGGGCCGCGGGGGTTAAGGGAAATGTTCCCGAAGGAATTGATAAAAATTTAATTGCAAAAGGCAACCGGATCAAAGTAAATAATGTGAATAGGGTAGAGGGAAGCTCAACTATTTACGCGATTGGCGATCTCGCTTATATGGAAACTACGGAGACTCCTAACGGGAATCCGCAAGTAGCAGCGGTAGCTATTCAACAAGCCGATCGGTTAGCGAAAAACTTAAAAAAGCAAATCAAACCCGAGCAATGGAAAGGCTTTGTATATAAGGATCAAGGATCGATGGCTACTGTTGGAAGAAATCTCGCGGTAGTGGATATTCCTAAACCCAAATTGCATTTTGGTGGATTCTTAGCATGGCTCATCTGGATGGGGTTGCACCTGGTGCTGATATTAGGAGTGAAGAACCGGCTCTTTGTTTTCCTGAACTGGCTCTACAATTATTTCACCTACGACCAATCATTGAGACTTATATTTAAAGAATTTTATCGGCCAAAGAAGAAAGTTTAATAAAGTTTGTAGTTTATAGTTTGTGGTTTATCGTTCTTTAGGTTCGTTACCCCGAGTAATTTGTTGCTTGCCTTTGTAAAAAGAATTTTATAATGAATGAGTAAGAAATTTTTACGTGCTGAATGGCGGAAACTGATCCTGGCAAATTATCCGGTAGAGAAAGCTGCGCTTCAACCATATCTTCCCGCCAAAGCTGAGTTAGATGAATGGAACGGAAAATTATATGTGAGCCTGGTTGGGTTTATGTTTTTAAATATCAAATTGCTTGGTATTAAAATTCCTTTCCATGTTAATTTTCCCGAAGTGAACCTGCGGTTTTATGTAAGAGTAAAAGAAGGGAACAGTTGGAAACGGGGAGTAGTGTTTATTAAAGAGATTGTTCCAAAACCCGCCATCAGTTTCATCGCCAATGAATTTTTCAACGAACGGTATGCAACGATGCCAATGAAGAATTCTCAGTTAATCGATAACAATCAATTGACGGTAGGTTATGAATGGAAACACAATCAGCAATGGAATAAATTGGGAGTCATAGCCGAACCCAACTCAAAATTAATTGCAGAGGGTACCAAAGAAGAATTTATCACCCAGCATTTCTGGGGATATAGTTCAACAAGAAAAAAAAGGACCGTTGAATACGAAGTGGCGCATCCTAAATGGGAGAGTTACCCGGTTAAGAATTATACAGTCAATTGCGATTTCGAAAGTTTATATGGAACCTCGTTTGGTTATTTATCTCAACTAAAACCCGAATCGGTAATGCTCGCCGAAGGCTCGGAGATTGTGGTATTTAATAAGAGGGTTATTTGATTTTTGATGTATGATTGGTGATTTTTTAATTCCAGATGGTGCAATTCCATAGCATGAGACGTTCCTACGGAACGTAGAACCTACATTGTTTTCATTGCTACCCATGAGGCGTCCCTACGGGACGCAATACATTTCTAGTTGTTATTATCAAATGATTTGGTTTTACCAATTGGTAAGGCAACATTTCAATCGACAATTTCACATTATAACGCGTCCCGTAGGGACGCCTCATGGGTAGCCTAGAATTACCCGGTGACCGAAACGTTCCGTAGGAACGTCTCATGCAAACGAATAGCAGAGATTTAAAATAAAACACAAGCACCTTCAACTACATAGGTTAACCAAATTATAATTATGGCAATGACCCTGAAGAACCACAAACCCCGTCTGACCGGTCATCTGGGCGGGGACAAACGATAAACAACAAACCTCAAACTACAAACCACAAACTACAAACTATTTCATCTTCAAAAACCTCTTTGCTCTCGAACGAAACGCGGCTGTTTCGCTATCCCATCGTTCTTCAATAATGAGTTTTATTTCCGGCAGAATTTCAGGATATATTCTAAGGAGATTTTTCAATACGCCCAGCGAAAAAGCTTTAACGGCAATAGCCGCTTGTGGATCCGAGATGTATTCAAAACAACTATTCATGATTACGCCCTGGTAGCGTTTTGGAATATCCACCTCTTCCAATAATCGCATGATATTACGCTCCACAGCCGGATGCACATCCTTTCTTTTCAAAAAGGCGAGTAACTTTTTATAATAGGGATTTATTAAAGTGGGATGATTTTGTACACAATAACTCATCGGCCAGCCCGCTCGTTGCGTGACTCTATATTCACCGGAAAAGAATAGTTTCATCAACTCCGCAAAACGTTTTTTATCATCCCCGATAAAATTTACAATGCGGCTGCATTGTTTTTTGGAATGTTCCTTCAGTATGGCGGCCCGGAGATCCATATCATTTTCATTTCTGTTCCTGAACGGGAGTTGATTTGCCAATCTTTTTCAGCATTCTAAAGGTATCCCGGTACATATTTATTCCATAAACATAAATATTCCTGATTTCAAGATGAATATATTTTTTCAGGATGGCTATCATCAATATCATGCCGATAACACTATTGATCATTGTTGCATAAGCCGCGCCAATTCCACCAAATTGATATAAGCAGAGATAATTCACTCCCAGACTGATGAGCATATAAAGCATACCGATTACAAAATTCACTCTTGGTTTACCGATCGAATCGAGCGTAGAACCAAACAGGTAACCAATAGGTCGTGCTATACTGAATAAAATAGTTAACTGAAGTATTTCTATCGCTCCATAATATTTGCTTCCGGCCAGAATCAGAATAACAAATTTTGGGAAAAGAAAAATGAACAGGGACGCAGGTACCACCAGCGCTAGTATAGTTGCGATCATCCGCTCAAAATAATATTTCACTTTACCCAGTCCATCGGTTTCCAGCGTTTCCACATTCTTGGGAAATAATACATCGGCCGCGGCGAGGGACGGCACATCCATCATGGTATTAATGCGCGAAACCACATTATAATTCGCTACATAACTTTTTCCTTCCGCCGGACTCAGCACATTGGCTGTTACAAAATGATCAAAGGAGCGCGACAAGCTGGAGAAAAGATTGGTACCAAAAATATACTTACCAAAATGTAGCATTTGAACAAGTATGCTCCTATTGAAATGAATTTTTTTAAAAAGAAAGGGGCGGGAAAGAATAATCATAACCACAGCACCTAAGAACAAAGCGATGATCTGAAGCAACATCAGGTTAACGAGAGAATAATATTCAGGTAAAAAATACATTACAACTATACCAACAAAGAAAAATCCCTGGCGGATAAAATAAGCCCAGAAGATTGAAGAGAATTTATAATTCGCCTGCAACATTACTTCGCAATGATTGAAGGGGATTAATAGAATGATCATTGCAATGCTCCACCAAAGCAGGGGTAATATTTCGGGCGATTTCAGTAAACGGGAAATAACCGATCCGAAAATAATAAGCACACAGATGGCAACGGCAGAAAAAATGATATTAATAATAAGAGCAGAATATTGTATCTCGTCTTTTTTATCGGCATACTCCGGCATGCCTAAAAATTTAATGGTGGGGTTTCGGAGCAACCCCTGTTTTACTGTTTCAAAAATCATCAGGATCATCAGGTACAGCGACCATACCGCCAGTTCCCCCGTTTCCGGATCAATTATCCTCACTAACACCATATAGGCTACAGCGCCAAAAAAGAATAGCGAAAAACGTTGCAGAATTGTATAAAAAATGGAATGCAGCCAAAACGACGATCGCAGAACTTTCAAAGGATTTTATTTCAGTAAATGTAATCTAAATATTGATTATCCATTACTTAACGGAGAAATGAAGTCTTTAGTGTTTTACTCTTTTAACGACAGCTGCCCGAATGAATTCAAGCAGACGGGGATTACACAGATTAATTCTTTTAGCAATATTTCTAAGCAGCTAAAACCATTTTGCCACCGATTACACGGATTAACACAGATTAGCAATTTAATCAGTGAAAATCCGTGTAATCAGTGGCAAAAAAAATTATACTGATGCCGCTTCTAACTTTTCAAGGCGTCCAATCCATCTTCTCACTATTTCGAGTGGCACTATTCCAATAATTCCAAATGCACAATCGATCAGGATATGAAACCAGGGAATTTCCCGGATGCTGCCGGCGATCACGGCAAGAGGAATAATCGAAATACAACAAAGCATTCCCCACTCGATGATCCATTTATTACGCACAGGATCTTTGTAAGGACCGATAAAAGCCATCGCAATCACCAGGTGGGCAAATGCTAACCAATCGTATCCATAAAAAAGGAAATGATTATTTCGCTGTGTTTCTTCTACGCCCAGCCACACTTTATTCAACCATTGCCCCAACGCAGTATCTAAAGAAAACCAATGCTGCCCCATCAACCATTTTAATTCAGTATAAACCGGGAAAGCCGTAATACCACTCAGCGCTAATATTATCATGAAGAAAACAATTGATCCCCTAATCCGGTGAAGAAGCTTTTCTTTGGCCATCATTTAATAATTTTAAGTAATGTCTCTGTTTTGAATTTTTGTCCCACAACCTGTCCCGCCAAATGCGGGAAAGACACAAAATTCACTAAGAATAATCTTTTGTGGCTTAGTGGCTTTGTGGGAAACTAAGACACAGCCTAATTTTATTGAAAGTAAGATGCAATCATATGACGAGAAAATCAATTTACGCGCTGATTCCATTAATGCTGTTATTGGCCTGTCAACCCAAAAAGAATGCGGTCGTTTTTCAAACCGATTTCGGATTAAAGGATGGGGCCGTAAGCGCCATGAAAGGAGTAGCCACTGAAGTTGATCCAACGCTATCGCTTTATGATCTTACCCATGAAATTCCCGCGTATAATATTTGGGAAGCTGCTAGTCGCTTGCAACAAACCGCACCATATTGGCCTAAAGGAACGGTGTTTGTATCGGTAGTGGACCCTGGAGTAGGAACTGATCGACGCTCTATAGTAATGAAAACTAAATCGGGACATTATTTTGTAAGTCCCGACAATGGCACCCTTACATTAATTGCCGAATCACTTGGAATAGAAACAATACGTGAGATTGATGAGAATTTAAACAGAAGAGCTGGATCGTCGCAATCTTATACATTTCATGGGAGGGATGTATATGCTTATACCGGCGCAAGACTAGCTTCCGGAGTTATCAGTTATGAGCAGGTTGGAAAATTATTGGATAACGGATCGCTTGTAAAAATCCCATATATCCATGCGATCATCAGCGGCGATAGTGCGGTGGGCACCATACCGGTTTTGGATACCCAGTATGGAAATATCTGGACAAATATTCCGGATTCATTACTGAAACAATGGTCGATAAATGCAGGAGATTCGCTTCAAATAGAAATTTACCATAACCAAAACATGGTAAATAAAGCAACCCATCGTTTTTCCAACAGTTTTGGAGAAGTAGCCCCGGGTGCATCGTTGACCTATCTGAATAGCCTGCTCAACCTTTCTTTGGCAATCAATGAAGGAAATTACGCGGATTCGTTTGGGATAAAAAGTGGTCCTGAATGGAAAGTTGTGGTAAAGAAAGCTGCGAGCTACTAGCTGGCATCTATTACCCAGCATCAACCTCCTCCTTAATCGATCAATAATTTCGATAGTGTATCAGTTTCCCACAAAGACACTAAGCCACAAAAGGCTTTCTTAGTGAATTTTGTGTCTTTGTGGGATAAAAAAGTTCAAATTGAGGCGCTACTATAATTTCCCATTCCTGAAAGTCCATGACTAACTTTGTCGTCTTATGGCCATGAGGAAAACCATCTCCCTGTATTTCTTTTTCTTACTGATTCTTATTCAAGTTTCTGCACAGGATAACCCCCGTGATCAGCAACAAAACAGCCGCATCTACGGGAAGGTAGTAGATGGCAAAACGAAAAAAGGAATTGAGGCAGCTTCCATACAGTTGTTTATATACGCTAAAGAAGCTGGAACAAACAACATTAAAGATTCACTTGGCGGGGGAATGTTATCCAGAGCCAATGGTGATTTTGATATCGGGAATCTTTCAATAGCAGATAGTGTCCGAATCGAAATAACCGCCATCGGATACCAGGATTATCAGCAGGTGCTGATTGCAGGAAAGGGTTTACGCGAAAGGGATCTTGGTAATATCGCCTTGCAGATAGATCCAAAATATTTAAGTGCCGTAACCGTGGTTGGACAAAAACCCGCGCTTGAATTAGGGGTTGATCGCAAAACTTTTAATGTAGATAAGAGTATTGTGTCCACTGGTGGAACGGCCATTGATGTAATGAAAAATATTCCTTCTGTTTCGGTTGATGTGGAAGGTAATGTAACATTGCGAAACAATACCCCGCAAATTTTTGTAGATGGATTGCCTACCATCTTAACACTCGATCAGATTCCTTCCGATAATATTGAACGTATTGAACTATTCACGAATCCTTCGGCCAAGTTTGATGCCTCCAGCCGGGGAGGTATTATTAATATTATACTCAAGAAGAACCGAAAAATGGGATTGAATGGCATTGTGTCTGCCGGCGCCGGTCATCCGGATATCTTAGGAAGCAATCTCACCCTTAATTTACGACAGGGTAAATTCAATTTCTTTGTAAATGGAAGTTATAATCAATCAGGAGGTAGGGCAAAAGGTAGTACCGAACGAATCAATAAAAAAGCGGATACGGTAGTTAACTATTTCAATCAGGATGCATGGACCGATCGGTTGCGAAAATTTGGATCGGTTCGTTTTGGTTTCGATCTTTTTGCCGATAACCGCAACACAATAACGCTGGCTCAGAATTTATTCAGAGGATACTCTACAGGAGAAGAAGAGCAGGAACAGGAATACCTCAATTATGACCAGGTGTTGGAAAGAACCGGGGAGCGGATTAATTTCGGCAGTTCGTTAAATACCCGATCCAATACACAGCTTTCCTACAAATATAAGTTTGTAAAACCCGGTAAGGAATTCACCACAGATATCAATTTTAATACTGGTAAGGCAGATGATGGGTCCGATATCATGAATGCATACTATTTACCGGATGGAACTTCATTCGGCGCTCCGGTAGTGGTTCGCAATGAGGGAATGAGCAAAAACAAACAATTCACCTTACAAGCTGATTTTGTAAATCCGCTCGGAGAAGATTCGAAATTAGAAACGGGTATCCGCTCTTATGTCAATAATTTCAATAGTTACTTTAATTCTTATTCTTTGGATAGTAGTGGAGAGACCAAACTTCCCCTGAGCAATAATTATGCAATGCGTGAAATGGTGAATGCCGCATATATTACTTATGGCAATAAGATTAAAAGTTTTGGTTACCAGTTGGGGGTCCGCTTTGAATATTCAGACTTTACCGGGGAGCTTGTAGATAGCAACCTTAAATTCGGTTATGAATATCCGAATAGTATCAAAAACATTTTTGACGCGCTTTTTCCAAGCATCTTCTTATCAAAAGAATTAACGGAGGGCACGGAGATACAATTGAATTATACGCGACGGATAAGACGCCCGGATTTCCGCCAATTGAATCCTTATATCAATATCAACGACCCGGTAAACCTCGAACAGGGTAATCCGCAATTAAAACCCGAATACACGAATTCAATTGAATTCAACTTCAGCAGAACTTATAACACCGGGAATTTCCTGGGCGTTCTTTATTTCCAGAATAACCAACGTGATATTACACGATACAGTGATACTATTACGGCTGATCTGTATAAAGAACTGAATAACGCGGCGATCGATCCCAATGCCATTTTAAATACATTTATCAACGCTCATGCCACCAATCGGTTGGGCATGGAACTTACGTATCAGCAAAATATTGGCAAGTACTTCGATATAACCCCGTCGGCGGATCTGCAATACCGAAAAGTAGTTGTGAAGGACTACGACCTAAGCAACGAAGGATTTAATTGGGAAGGTCAAATTATTGCAAACTACCGCATAGAGACAAAGAAAAAATCATTGTTGAATAAACTCAGTTTCCAGTTGATGGCTGAATACGAGTCGGAGGAAGTGACTCCACAAGGAAAAAACCTGGAGCAATGGGGCGTTGACTTCGCACTGCGTAAAGATTTTCTAAAAGGCAATAAAGCATCATTTACATTTAATATTAATGATGTTTTTAACAGCAAGCGTTACGGAAATATTTACGATACTGATAATTTCTACCAGGAATCTTATCGTCGCCGCAATGTAAGAGGCTTCCGTGTAGTACTCACGTATCGCTTCGGTAAAACGGATTTTAATTTGTTTAAGAGGAACGAACGGAGAGGTGAGGAAGATGATAATGGTAATGAACAATAGGAATAGCTGCGAGCTATGAGCTTTGAGCTACGAGCTTTGAGCTGCCATCGAGAGAAGGTTGCCAACCCTTCAAGAACCTGATTGATTTTACTCAACCTCTTACAGGGTTGGCAACCTTATCAAGAGTTCAGCAAATACTTAGTGAGATACACCTGAAGAACGATAAACAATAAACGAAAAACCATAAACTTAAACTCTCGGAATCTTCCAGGGCTCTCGATACTTCGGCATAATCAACCCATTCGCCGCTGCATTGTTCCCAAAGTTCTTCGCCGCATCATTCCATTTCAATTGCGATTGTGTTCGAACGGCTATATTTCCCATATGCGTATATAAGGCCGTCAGTCTTCCGCTTTCAACCGGACAAACAGGATCTTTCCGGGAGCGTATACATTCGATCCAATTTTGTACATGCTGCTGATGGTGTTCGCCGCCGCTTTGTTTTGCCACTTCGGGTATTTTATTTTTTCCATTTTCTTTTTCCGGTATTACTTCCCATCCATCGCGGTTGATGAGCAGCGTGGCATCATTACCGATATATGCCAGTCCATAGCTTTTATTCCAGGGACCGTTCTGCGCACCGGCTACATGATCCCAATTAATAATATAGTCCTTCATCTGGTAACTTACACTCATCGTATCGAAGGTTTCGTGTGCATTGTTTTTGTAAGAGAAATTTGCACCGGATGCGGCGACGGAAATAGGTGTGTAGTCTACATTCTTTACCCATAACGCCATATCCATCAGATGAACGCCCCAGTCGGTAATTAATCCGCCACCATAATCCCAGAACATGCGCCAGGAACCATGGAAGCGACTTCTATTAAAACTGCGCTGAGGCGCGGGACCCAGCCACATATTAAAATCAACCCCAGACGGAACGGGT
Source organism: Chitinophagaceae bacterium (assembly GCA_965279015.1). Classification (GTDB taxonomy): domain Bacteria; phylum Bacteroidota; class Bacteroidia; order Chitinophagales; family Chitinophagaceae; genus Endoryza. Next base: position 3,298,440 of record OZ257130.1, on the reverse strand, counting down.
TCATCAGGTACAATAGGCTGACCAACGCCATAATTGAAATTGGCCCATACCTGTACTTTGCGCAATTGACCGAGCTTACCAGAGCGCATATATTCCATCGCATTCTGCCAATGAGGGCCCGAACGCTGTTGTTGTCCAACCTGCACCACACGATTGTATTTACGGGCGGCTTTCACCATCAGCTCACATTCACCAATGCTGTTGGCCATCGGTTTCTCCACATACACATCTTTACCGGCTTCACAGGCAGCTACCATTATATAACAATGCCAATGATCCGGTGTTCCAATGATGACCGCGTCAATATCTTTATTCTCTATAACCTTTCTAAAGTCCTTATAAGTAATGGGCGTTTTGGCTTGTATCTTTTCAACATCTGTCACCCGTTTGGCCAGAACGCTGTCGTCGATATCACAGAGCGCGGCACATTCAACATTAGGTTGTTTTAACGCTTGCTCGAGGATTCCGAACCCCATGCCGCGGCAACCAATCAGGGCCAGCCGGATTTTTTCATTAGCGGACCGGATAGGGGCGGCGGAAACGAACGATCCAGGAATCATTCCGGCAATTACTCCTGATCCAATCAATACGGATGAATCCTGCAAAAACTTACGGCGCGTACTGCTCATAAACGGGAATTAAAAATTGAAAAAATTGAATATTGAAATTTAAGGCAATTAGTTTGTTGATATTCGGGTCATGTTCGCCTTTTGTTCGGGTCTTGTTCGCCTTTTACCCGAAGATGTCCCGAAGAAGACCCGAACAAGACATGGAGCAGACTCGAACAAAGCCCGAATAAACAGCAATTCTTTCTTATAATTTATATTATGTTAAGCGAGCACGGGCATAGTTTTAAAAGATGGCCACGCTTCTATTGAAAGGCAGCTGCGGGATGAATGGGGAATTTGGTGTGGATCCAGATTACCTCAATTAAAATTTGAACTGCCTTCCCTATTAGCTTAACTATAACTTTTTAAGCCAGTGAATATTTTTATTTTCAGGAAACTCCATCTATGTCTCATTATTTAGAATTTCTTGGAGAGTGCGATCGATTACTTAATTGGATTGTTGCCAAAGGCCGAAATATTAAGATCACCCAGGATCAGTTGGAAGAATTTACGCAGTCCCTCAAAAACTCTACAGAAGACTTAATCACTCACTTATTTAAATGGGGACATATTGAATCATTTTATGGTAATCGTATCGCCGTTACCAGCCAAGGGTTGGAATTCGTTAAAAAATCAAGTTACACGAAAGATTTTTTGGATTATGGAAAAGGCGATTGCCACCCATTGTTGCACGTCATGGAAGTTATTTTTGCCATAATAGGACTAGTATAAAAGTCGCCAATGCTAAAATAAAAAAGCCCGGTCTGTTAGAACCGGGCTCAATAGAATAAGGTATGTTTCTATGTCTGTGAGTCTCCCGTGTCAGCGGGTCTGAGTGTATGAATGAAATTCGCTGTTCGCTACGCGCTGCTCGCAATTTACGAATGCTTTTTATCTACTCCATTAAACTTATCGGTGTACTCAGTCACCTTGTCTTTGTTTTCGTTGTTCTCGTAAATAGTAATGATCAGGTCGTACGCGTCTTTCAGGATCTGCTTGTCTTCCATTTTCAATTTGCCCTTGCTACCCAGGATCTGTTCTACTTTTTCAAAATAAGGCAGCGATTCGCCGAATTTAGCAGCTACTTCTTTGCGGAGATCCGCTTTCTTCTTCAATTCTTCGGGCTTCAATTTACCACCTGCAGGCGGACGGATCTCTTTATTAATATTATTAATGTCCACCCCTTCATTATATACTAATTGTCCCAATACCATTAGCGCGTTGGCATATTCTGGATTAATCGCAATGCATTTCTTTAATTGATCTTGCGCTTTCGCAATCAGTTCTTTTGAATTGGATGGCCGCTTCTTAATATCATTGTCGTAACCGGCCTGGTATAATTCTACCGCGTAATTGAAAACAAATAAATGATTCGTCGGATTGGCCGCGATTACTTGTTCATATTTCTTAAATAATTCTTCTTTTGTTCCTTTTTCACGTACCATTTCCAGTTCAAAGGCATCCCAGAAGGTATCAGTTGGATATACTTCACGTCCCAATGCAATATACTTGCTGGCATTAACCATATCATTCTTCTTATTATAATAATCGGCCAGCCATTTATAAATTTCATTAAAACCCTGACTGGCGATCTTACGATCAGCAATCTTTCCGTAGTATATAGCGGCATCATCAGGCTTATTCGCTTTCTCGGCGCTGATTCCCGCGTATAATACCGTAGTGGTATCAAACGGATAGGTAATCATTTTCTTCTGCGACATATAATCGAAAATCTCGAGGGTTTTGACAAAACTCGTAAAGGCATCGTTGAAGTTATTGGCATTGTAGTATGTGGCCCCATCACCTGAATAGCCGCGATACATATCTACGAGCGGCTGGTTGCCTTCAATGGTCATTGTAAGATAGCGTCTGGTACTGTCTTTAATTCCACTCTCTATTTGCATATACTGTTTGATCGCTTCGAAAGAAGTTCCCCTTGGATCTGGTACCGTAGTTTTCAATGCAGGATCTGCAGCAATAGCCACATATATTTTAGATTTTGTGTACCATGCGTCAGAATTGTTTTTATTCTTCTCCACGGCCAGGAAATTATCAATCTCGGTTCTGGCTTCGTTCAGCTTATTGTCCTTAAACAATGTCTTTGCTTTATCCAGTTTTTGTGCATACGAACCAGTTACCAGTAAGGCAATCGTAGCTACTAACAGAATTCCTTGTTTCATTTGCTGTTGTTTTATAGTTGTCAATAGTCAATAGTCAATAGTCAATATTTCCCAAATTAAGACTACCAAGTATTTAATCAGAGACCCATTCACCATTCACCATTCACCATTCACTACTCACTACTCACTATTCACTACTCACTATTCACCATTCACTATTCACCATTCACTACTCACTATTCACTATTCACCGTTCACTCAGATGGCAATGGCCCCTCTCCGGTTGCTTCCTCGTCATTATTTAACAGGTCGGTCGCTGGCGTAATTTCACTATGTCCATTCCCATTCCCATTTCCACCTGTTTCATCCATTTGTATAATCGCAGCGATCTCATCTCCTTCATCCAGGCGAATCAATTTCACTCCCTGTGTGGCCCTTCCCTGTTCGCTGATTCCATTTACCGGCATCCGGATAGTTACCCCACTTTTACAGGTGATCATCATATCTTCTTTTTCGGTAACATCCAGTATTCCTACCAGTGGCCCGGTTTTATCGGTAACATTAATGGTCTTAACTCCTTTGCCACCCCGGTTGGTGATCCGGTATTCTTCGATCTGGGTACGTTTACCGAATCCTTTTTCACTTACCACTAACACTGTACGGGATGCTCTTTCTTGCTGACTTACACAAATCATGCCTACCACTTCATCACCGCCTTCATCAACTTCAATTCCGGCAACACCAATTGCACCGCGACCGGTGGGTCGAACTTTTTCTTCGGGGAATCGAATTGCGCGGCCACTTTTTACCGCCATCATTATTTCACTGGTACCATCCGTCATCTTTGCTTCCAACAATTCATCTCCCTCAATAATAGTAATTGCATTTACACCCGTTTGACGCGGACGGCTGAAATCCGCCAACTCCGTTTTCTTAATAATTCCTTTCTTGGTACAGAGTACAATATTATGCGAACCTACAAATTCTTCGTCTTTCAAATCTTTTACGTCGATGATGGCTCTTACTTTATCATCGGGAGGTAATTGAATCAGGTTTTGAACAGCACGTCCCTTACTGGTTTTATCACCTTCCGGTATTTCATATACATTCATCCAGTAACAACGTCCTTTCTCCGTAAAGAATAACATGGTATGATGCGTGGAAGCAACAAACAGGTGTTCTATCCAATCTTCCAAACGTGTTCTACCTCCTATCGCTCCTCTTCCACCACGACGTTGCTGACGGTATTCTGTTGCAGAAGTTCGTTTAATATATCCAAGGTGAGAAATAGTAATTACTACATCTTCTTCTTTGATCAGATCTTTAATTCTTACTTCATCATCCAGATAAGTGATCTCTGTTTTACGCCCGTCACCAAATTTATCTTTTACTTCGGTAAGTTCTTTCTTGATCACTTCGTAACGCATCGCCTCATCTCCCAGTAATTCTTTAAGGTATGCGATCAACTTCATCAATTCATCATACTCCAGCTTAATCTTATCACGCTCCATTCCGGTCAAACGCTGCAGGCGCAATTCCAGGATGGCCTTGGCTTGTAACTCATCGAGACCCCAACCCGCATTTATTAAGTTGTCTTTAGCAATTTCAGGAGTTGCGGATGAACGAATCAGCGCGATTACCTCATCAAGATGATCCAATGCAATGAGATACCCCAATAAAATATGCGCCTTCTTCTCCGCCTCTTTTAATTCAAATTGTGCACGACGAACAATTACTTCGTGACGAAACTCCACAAATTCACTAATCATATCGCGGAGGTTCAAGGTCCTTGGACGACCTTTTACCAATGCTACATTATTAATACCATAAGAAGTTTGTAATTCAGTGTGCTTATAGAGTTGATTGATCACCACGTTGGCGATAGCGTCTCTTTTCAGATCCACTACGATACGGGTTCCTTCTTTTTTATTCGATTCATTGTTGATATGCGCGATGCCTTCCACCACTTTTTCGTTTACCAACTGACCGATACGATCGCAAAGCATATCGCGGTTCACCTGGTATGGCACTTCGGTAATAACAATCTGTTCGCGTCCGCTGGCTTTAGTATCAACAAATAATTTTCCACGCAGCACTACCCTACCACGACCAAAATGCATGGCCGCCTTCACTCCCTCCATTCCATAAATAGTACCACCGGTTGGAAAATCAGGCGCTAAAACATATTTCATCAATTCTTCCACCGTGATATCACGCTTATCGATATATGCGATACAACCATCAATAACTTCAGTAAGGTTGTGAGGCATTATATTAGTGGCCATCCCCACCGCAATACCGCTGGAGCCGTTTACCAGTAATTGCGGAATGCGAGAAGGAAGAACAGTAGGCTCTTTTAAAGTATCATCGAAGTTGAATTGAAAATCTACCGTGTCTTTTTCGATATCCTCCAACATCATTTCCGCTAAGCGGTGCAAACGTACTTCGGTATATCGCATAGCGGCAGGACCATCCCCATCCTGGCTACCAAAATTACCCTGACCATCTACCAGCAGGTAACGCATGCTCCAATCCTGGGCCATACGCACCATGGTATCGTAAACAGATTTATCGCCATGAGGGTGATATTTACCCAACACCTCTCCCACGATACGGGCGGATTTCTTATGGGGCCTGTTAAAATTATTACTCAATTCGTTCATCGCAAACAAAACACGGCGGTGAACAGGCTTAAAACCGTCTCTTACATCGGGCAAAGCACGACCTACTATTACCGACATCGAATAATCGATATAGGCGGTCTTCATCTGCTCGTCAATATTTACGGGAATTATGCGGTTCTGATCGTTCGTTTCCTGCGGTGTAATATTCTCTTCCATACTTGATTACAGCAAATTTTTTCGGCTGATTTCCTGCCCTTTTGGGAAGGCTTGCAAATCTATCGTTTTCGGGTGGTATATTCACCAATTTATATTGTTTTCTGGGGCAGATTTTTCCACCCTTGTGGATTTAAAAAAGCGGTCCCGGAAGGATTGGGCCGGCTAGAAATTTAACGCCTCATTTATAACAAATCCTATATCTTTTTTGGCATGGAACTGGCCTTATTAGTATCTTGCAGTACCCCCTGATTAAACCTCTACACCAATATCCCCGTTGCTAACCACAAATTGATCCAATCTTCCCTTTTGAGTAAATCTTTATGATTTAGTTATTGAGATAAGAACGTAAAAAAGATTTTATGAACGGGTATTTGTTACTACGGGATAATAAGCAGACGGGGCCTTATTCCAAAGAAGAAATAATTGAAAAGGGCTTCAAGCCGTACGACCTGATTTGGGCCGAGGGTAAAAGCGCGGGTTGGCGTTATCCGGGAGAATTACCGGAGTTCACAGCCTATGCACCTATGGTAGAAGAACAACCCTTTGATCGATTCTTTAAAAAACCTTCTTCCACTACAAGTTCTTCCTATAATTCAACAAACAATAATTCTACAAACTCTTCATATAATACATCTCTCAATAGTACGGTAGCAACTGCATCCGCAACTATCACTGAAAAGAAAATTATTGAACCTGTTGCGGAAATAAAATCAGCAGAACCCGTTATTGAGACCATTGTGGAGCAGGAGCAGGCAAAAATTATCCCTATTCAACCCCGAAAAATATTTGTTACTCTTCCGGGCTCTACAATTGTACCAGCTGCAACAAAACCACAGCCTGTTGCCTCTAAACCAATAAAAGCGGAGGAATCCAAATACATGCCTGCTGCGGTTGCTGATAAACCAGCACAGGCTGAAAAGGAAATAAACCAACAGCCAGTTGTTCCTGCAACAACTACAGCTCCATCTTATTCATCATTTCAGCAAACTCCTCAGTTTATCCAAGATCGAATACAGCCACAGCAAGAGAAATTATATATACGTCCGGGAAAAACTACTCCACGCTCCTATTTTATGGGCGCTGTTGCGGCTTGTCTTCTGTTAGGCGGCATTGTAATAGGTTTGCTGATCAGTAATGCTAATCAATCGCCCGAACAGCAACAGGTAGAAAATCGATTTAAACAATTGCAGCAGGATAAAGAAGCGAAAAAACAAGAACCAATAACAGCACCCGCGCAATTAACTACACAAGACCTGGTTCCTACTCAACCTGATCAATCGGTTCCTGAAACAAAAGAAGAAATAAAATCTGATAATAATAATAATAACCCAATTGCAAAAACGGTAGTGAATAAAGAACCCCGGATTGAAGAGAAAACACCCGTTTCAAAACAGGTTTCGGCTAATGAGAAAAGTTCAGAGTCTATTATAGTAAATGCAGAAACAGAGAAATCTATTCCCGCAATTCGTAAAGATCCAGCGGCCGATGCAACGCGCCAGAATATATACAATTTGGTTTCTGTAGAAGGAAGCCCCTATAAAACCGGCGTGTTGGGCGGCATATCCAATCTGGAATTAACTATTTCCAATAACAGCCTCTATCCTATCGACCAGGTAGAAGTGCTGGTGAATTATATGAATATTGAAAAAAAGATTGTAAAGAAAGAAACGGTTGTTATTAATGATGTAGCAGCCGGTGAACAAAAAACAATACCGGTTCCTAAAAGCAAGCGTGGTGTATCCGTAACATATAACATTACCAAAATAAATTCCCGCGCACTCGGACTTGCCCATTCCGGGTTATAATTTCCCCGAATAAATTGATATAAAAAAACGCAACGCTAGTTTTCCACAAACAATGCGAATGGCACAGTACTTGAAACTTCAGTTGTATACTCCTCTGACTTAGTAGAAATAATTTGTTGTACTCTCTATGTGATAACGCAAGCACTGAAAAAAAAATTGTCAGCCCTTTGTCACGTGAGATATAACAAATGATGTCTGGTATAAATGGGTAATTATTTATTTCCTAAAGCTTAAATCAATTATTAATTAAGGATTAAATGCCTTTATACAAAGGGCATCAGAATTGTATTTTATAAATCGAAAAAACATTTAGTATGAAGAAGAGTTTATTAACATTTATAATCGTGTGTATTACCGTCATTAGCTTACATGCCTTTCGTAGTTCACAAACATCCGGAATTAAGGGAAAGGTTGTTCCGGCAGACGCGATCGTAACTTATGTATGGGCTGTCAATGGAATGGATACCATAAAAGTGCAGCCGGTAAAAGGTGAATTTGCGTTGGGTGTAAAAGCAGGCAATTACAAACTGATCGTAGACGCGGATGCTCCTTACAAAGATGCTATAATTGAAAATGTAGTCGTAAAGGATGCGGTTATCACCGACGTTGGCGAAATCAGGTTATCTAAATAATATTATAAGGACGGTTTGAGGATTCAAGGCAGCTTTCAAATATAATTTTTGAAAGCTGCTTTTTTTTGCCCTCACCGGAAAAAAATAATTAATCAGGATTTTTTGCCGGGAAGACGGGAAGACGTTTTAAATAGTTGTTTTCTATTTCAGTGCTTCCCACCTTACCGACTCTATTATTCCATTACCCACTTTTTTGCATCACTGGTAAGTTATAATCAAGATTTTTAGTGGGAAAAATTTTGAATTAGAAGAGTTCTTTTCACAACTTCCCGTCTTACCGTCTTCCCGGCTAAACACTCCGAAGCCAAGTAAAGAATTCAATGCCGATTGGTTATCTTGCAAGTCCTTATCTAGATTGCATGAAATCAATTTTAGTTTTCGGTGCCGGCAAATCAGCCACCTGTCTTATTGAATATCTTGTAAAAGAAACCGCCTCTCAGAATTGGCAATTAACCGTAGCCGATGGGAACCTGGCGCTTGCGCAATCGAAAACAGGCAATAGTCCTCATGTAAAAGCTGTACTGGCAGATGTAGAAAAGGAAGCTGACCGGCAGTCACTGATTAAAGAAGCCGATATTGTTATTTCATTACTCCCCCCTCACTTGCATATTCTGGTTGCGAGGGATTGTGTTTTGTTCGCAAAAAATCTTCTTACGGCTTCGTATGCCGATGCAGCTATTAAAGAACTGCAGGCCGGCATCAATGAAAAGCAACTATTATTTCTCTGCGAAATGGGATTGGATCCGGGAATTGATCACATGAGCGCTATGCAACTGATACATCGTATAAAAAATGAAGGCGGAAAGATCCGTTCATTCCGTTCGCATTGCGGTGGATTGGTGGCTCCTGAAAGCGATGACAATCCCTGGCATTATAAAATAAGCTGGAACCCTCGGAATATCGTACAAGCAGGAATGTCCGGCGCCGCTTTTAAAGAAAACGGTGTTATCCGTACCATGAAATATGAAGAATTGTTTGATGCCAACCGCGTGGTGGATATTCCTGAACTGGGTTATATGGCATGGTACCCCAACCGCGATTCGCTGAGTTATATTCCGCTTTATCATCTTGAAGCAGCTACTGATTTTATTCGTACTACGCTACGCTATCCTGAATTTTGTTTTGGCTGGAAAAATATAATTGACCTGAAACTTACCGACGAAACAATTCAATACGATACAGATGGCATGAGCCTGCAACAATTTTTCAAACTACATTTTGATAAATATGGCTTTACCGACTGGCTCGAAAAACAACTCACCGATCGTTTCTCCAAAACCAAGCAGTTGCTGGAAAAATTACAACAGTTATTAGAAGTAGAGAAGGATGCTGGCGCCCTGGAGAAAAAAGAACTGGAAGAATTTATGATGGTGGATGATAACGGTGAACTGATGGATATTAACCTCGACGTGGTGAAAACCAAAGCGGCCGCAACGGTTGCCGGACAGATGCACGAAGCCAACCTGTCGATGAAGCAATTAATCTTTTTGGGAATGGACGACAACGGAACCATCATAAACAAAGGACGATGCAGCGCATTGGATGTATTGCAATTTTCGCTGGAGAAAAAACTGGCCCTTCAACCCGATGATAAAGACATGATCGTAATGCTACATGAATTCGGTTATGAATTGAATAATCGTTCGTACGAACTAAAAAGCACCCTGGTAGTAAAAGGAAAAGATAGTTTACGTACCGCCATGGCACAAACGGTGGGATTACCCTTGGGTATTGCGGCTAAACTCATTTTATTGGGCAAGATCAACCTCACCGGTTTACATATACCGGTAGCACCGGAAATTTATGAACCGGTACTGAAAGAACTGGAGCAACATGGTATCATCTTTACGGAAACTCAGCTATAATGAAAATACCTTTCAACGTTGGACTCGAAGAAGCCATCGCTCAACTTCCACTGGAAGCTATTCAACGCTTTACCGTAGTAATGAAACATGGAAGCATGTCGGTTGAATACTATTCACCTAAATTCAAGGATCTTCAAACTCCACACACACAAGATGAATTATATATTATCGCATCCGGTAAAGGAATTTTTATAAGAGGGAGTGAAAAATGTAACTGTCGCTGCGGAGATGTATTATTTGTACCAGCAGGTGTTCATCACAAATTCGAAAACTTCAGCGACGATTTTGCTACCTGGGTAATATTTTATGGCCCCGAAGGTGGCGAGAGATAAATGTAAAATGTAGAATATAAAATGTAAAATGTAAAAGTGGCAACAGCGTAAGAGTTTTGCGAAGGCTTATGAGTAACTACTTTTACATTTTACATTCTACATTTTTATATTTTACATTTCATTCTTAATTATTAATTTCTCTCGCAACTCCATCACTCCCTCAGTAGCTGGCTTTTCAATTACCGTAAGATTGTACACGTTCGTTGTATAAGGAATGCGTTTGTCAATTATGAATTTTGGAATTTCATAAGGCGCATAATTTATCAACCCGGCCGCGGGATAAACAGCGAGTGATGTGCCTACTACTACAAAAAGATCGGCTTCCTGAACAATTGATAATGCCCGTTGAATCATTGGTACCGGTTCTTCAAACCATACAATATGCGGGCGAAGTTGCGCGCCATCGTCCGCCTTATCACCCAGGTTGATGTCGTCGCGAATATCATAAATCAATTTTTCATTGCGCTCGCTGCGCATTTTAAATATTTCTCCATGCAGGTGTACCACTTTACTGCTACCAGCCCGTTCATGGAGATCATCTATATTCTGTGTTACAATGATTACATCGAAATGTTTTTCCAATGCAGCCAGTTCAAGATGCGCGGTATTGGGCTGTGCTTCGCGTACATTTCTTCTTCGATAGTTATAAAATTCCAATACCAGTTTAGGATCCTTGCGCCAGGCAGAAGGCGTAGCCACGTCTTCGATATTATATCCTTCCCACAATCCATCACTGTCGCGGAAAGTTTTTAATCCGCTCTCTGCGCTGATACCCGCGCCGGTAAGCACTACCAGTTTTTTCATCAAACAAATTTAAGGAGAAAGCTTCGAGCTATGAGCTATGAGCTACGAGCTGCGAGCAGCTTCGGAATTACATTTACGTTTTCGCAACAAATTCATCATGTTTGTTCAGAAAACAGTAACTCATTTGTTTTACAGATGTAGCTCACCGCTCGCAGCTCATAGCTCGCAGCTTTTCCCCTACTACTAATCGGGTACATCTCCCCTCTCCCATGCCGTTGCCTAAATTATTGATACCGCTTCTTCAGAATACTTTATTGCTGTTCATACTCTTCCTAACTATGCAATCAGATACCATTAACCATTACACCTTATCATTTCTATTTATGAAAAAGAACTTCCTTCCTGGCATTCTTGTGCTGGGACTTATAAGCCTTTCATCGGGCATTTGCAGTAAAAAAGATGTTGTCCCTGTTTTATTAGAAAAATATCCGCAGTACTGGATTCTTACAGTTGACGAATCTGCTGACAAGTACACCTATCTCCGAACCAACGGCGCGAATATGTTTCGCAAAAGCATATTGAAATCCTATAGCCTCACTCAATTGGCTATCGACGACGAATGTGAATTTGAAGTGGCGCAGTCGAAAACCGAAGTTGGTAATAAGGACTGCTATAGCCTGCGGCTGGATAAAAATAAAAAATTATGGATGGGAGTAACACAATCGCCCAACAAACAAGAATGGCATCTCAACACTTTCAATGGTAGCAGTACTGATCCCGGAGATTCGTATAAATTCTTTATTCATCGCATGCCGGATGTAGATGGAGTGAAGACGGTTGCTCTGGAAAGCGTACAACAACCCGGTTGGTATATCTCTTCTTCTCCACCCGGTTTTAATTATGCAGCCAATCAAGCGACGTTACAGCAAGCATCAAGCCCTGAAAAAGCCACTCGTTGGCAATGTCGCTGATCACGCGATCTGGCTCCAACGATCTTTTTTGCTATCATCCATAATATAATTTCTCCTAAATAAATCAGCTACGCTAAAAAGAAAATTATGAAAAAGATACTAGTCCCGCTATTGCTTATAACAATTATAAGTTCTTGTAAAAAGCAAACAGAAGAAACTTTAATAAAAAATAATATCCAGGAAGAATTGTCCGCTCCTGGACCTCCAAGTAATTACTGGACTTTCAGATTGAATGTCCCCGCAGCATTTGGAGTTCGAAGCGGCATGACCAACTTCGTTATTGGCAATAAGGCCTATATATTCGGCGGATACGATTGGAACGGAACCGGTCAAAAAAAAGATTTGTGGGAATATGACCGGATTGCTAACACGTTTATACAAAAAGCCAGTTTACCAGCTTCTGCCCCTGACCGCATAGCCCCGGCTGCATTTTCAATCAATGGAAAGGGATATATAGCTACCGGTTATGGCAGCCCTTTATTAAAGGATTTATGGGAATATGATCCCGCTACAGATAGCTGGACACAAAAAGCCGATATGCCTTCATTGGGCCGATGGAAATCTGTAGGATTTGCCATAAACGGTAAAGGATATATAGCCACCGGTAATGACTTCAGTTCTACCTTAAAAGATATCTGGGAGTATAATCCTGTTTCCAATAGCTGGACGCAGAAAGCAAATATGCCTACTGCTTCCGGACGGGAAGAAGCTTTCGTTTTTGTATTTAATAATAAAGCTTATGTAGGCGGCGACCGTCTGGCTGCAAACAAAACAATGTATGAGTTTGATCCGTCGCAGGGCGCAAACGGCTTATGGACACAAAAAGCCAATTACCCGGGACAAGGAAGCCTGGGAATTGCGGCATTTGCTACAAATCTAGCAGGGTTTGCCGGTACAGGTGCTGTTCTTATTGGGGGCTTTACATTCTACAAAGATTTTTGGAGATACGCTCCTTCTACAAATACATGGACAAACAGAAAAGAATTCCCGGGAACAACCCGAGCCTGGGCAATGGGATTTAGTATAAATGGAATCGGGTATATAGGATTAGGGCGTGATGAAAATGATAATACAAATAACAGAGATATCTACAGGTACACACAATAAGAGACTTACATCATGAAAAATATTTTGATCACAAGAGGTAAGGCTAGGTCAAAATGTAACATACACTATCACGAACGATCTATTTAAGTTAACGCTGTAATCAATGTGCCTCCTTATTTAATTATATACCGCCAAAACTAAATCGATATGAAAAAAATAATTGTACTGCTCACGGCTATCACATTATTGACTGCATGTCAAAAGCAGTTAGAAACAACAACTACCGAGCAGCTATCTGCTCCTTCACCCTGTTCCGGCAACTCCTGGAGTGCAACCATCGGCTTTCCCTATCCTGTCGATTCATGGCCCTCAAAACAAATCGTAACTTATCAAAACAAACTGTACATGCCCTGGCCATCGTATCAAAAGATGTTGATCTATGACGGGGTTAGTTGGAGTGCTATCAATTCAATCGTTTACGCTTTTGGAAGTACAGGTTGGTCATGTACCATAGGTGATAAAGCTTATTTCTATAATGGCGGCTATAACCCGGGTTCGAGTAGTGTCAGTTCCTATACTTTTTCCTCAAATACCTGGGCATATGTTGACACTTTCCCCGGTGCACCACGATATAATCCTGCCGTATTTGTTATTGGGTCGAAAGCGTACATGGTAGGTGGGGCAACGGCAATAATAAATCAACCATGGACAGCTTTGCGGGATGTGTGGGAATTTGATCCGGCGGCAACTCCGCAATGGACAAGAAAAGCTGACCTGCCAAAAACATACAAGCCACGAATCGCCGCGTCCGGGTTTACGGTTATAGGTAAAGGCTATATTGTAGGAGGGAATTATACAGAGAGAGATGTAGATGTTCATCTCAAAGAAGTATTATGTTATACTTCCAGAACGGATACATGGACAAAAAAAGCCGATTTCCCCGGTGCCGTCCGAACCAATGCAAGAAATTTTGTAATTAATGATCGGGCTTATGTCGGGTTGGGAAGCATCAACACCTATTGGTTGTATGAAGATTTCTACAAGTACAACCCTACCACGGATTCGTGGATACAAATTCCTGACGCGCCACAATCAACAACTAATCGTGCATTTTCAATCAACTCCAAAGGATATGTAATCGATTATCCTGGGATGGCTGAAAACGGGCCGATGTTTAAATACACACCACAATCGTGCATATCCGATACTCCCTTTTAAAAAATTATATTAAACCGGCCTTGCTCATGAAAAAAATTCTCCTATTCCTGCTCACTGCTTACAGCTCACAGCCCGTAGCTTATTCGCAAAGCCTTGGCATTGGTACCAATAACCCAAACCAAAGTGCAGTGTTAGATGTACAAAGCACGAATAAGGGAATGCTTATTCCCCGAATGACAACTGCACAACGAAAAGCAATTGTGAATCCGGAGTCTGGACTATTGGTATTTGATACTGACAAGCGCACCGTTTTTATGTTTGAATTTCCCAATTGGGGTCAGCTGACTTTTAAAGCAACAGATTGGATGGAACCAAATGGTCGATATGTTTCTGACGGAAGTTCGGGAGATAATTTAGGTCATGCCGTTGCAATAAGCGGTGATTATGCTGTAGCAGGAGCTCCTTTTGACGATATAGGTTCGAATAATTCACAAGGTTCCGTTTATGTATTCCATCGGGTAAACGGCAACTGGATTCAGGAAGCTAAAATTATTGCAGCAGATGGTGGTAACAATGATCAGTTTGGTTCTGCTATTGCGATGATTGGGGATACAGTGCTTATTGGTGCCCCTCACGATAGTGTGGGAGGTATCAGCAAAGGGTCAGCCTATATTTTTATTAGAAACGGAACAAATTGGGTGCAACAGGCAAAATTGTTTTCAACTGACGGTTCAGTATATGATGAATTTGGTTACAGCGTTTCTATAAACTCCTATTTTGCATTGATCGGATGCCCCGGTGATGATATCGGTGCAAACACAAACCAGGGATCTGCCTACCTATTTACGAGAAGCGGAAGTACCTGGGCACTGACAAAAAAATTAACCGCAACAGGTGCAGGTGCCGGGGACGAATTTGGTAGATCCGTATCGATAGACTTAAACTTCGCAATTGTTGGTAGCCCCAAGGATGATCGTGTCGGTACTGACAATGGCTCCGCTCATATATTCTGGGGTTCTTCCATTCCCGTGTGGAGCGAAGTACAAGCCCTTGCAATGGATGCAAATTCTTCAAACTTTGGGAGTGCTGTTTATATAAAAGGAGATCAAGCACTTGCGTCTTACGGAATACTCTATCTCGGAGGCTACACAAAATCGTATACCAGGGGCACATTTGGTATTTGGTTTGAAGACTCACCCGATCCTATAAATTATTCCTTTAAATATATATCCAACGAATTTATGCTGGCCGGATATTATACCACTGATGTAGGTGATAATACTGCGCAAGGGGTAGTGCACATAATAAGAAGAACAGGTGATCAGGGGCCTGCATTCAGAACAGTTCACGACCCCTCGGGACAAGCAAATGGAAATTTTGGATCAGGAGTAGCAATTGATGGATTAAACCTGATTATTGGTGCAAAAGGTAAAGCCGGCGACCGGGGTCAGGTGTACTTTTTAAATATTGAATGAGACATTATCAATTTTATAATCAATCGTCTGCATGAAAAAAATTATTATCCTTCTGCTCATCGCTCAAAGTTTGCACCTCGCAGCTCAAAACGTCGGTATTGGCATCAGTACACCCAGCGCTCGATTGCATGTGGCAGACAGCAGTGTGGTATTTAGTGCCAATGGCGGACCTCCAGCTACACCTGGCAATCCTCCGATAGAAGGTAGTGGGCGAAGAATGATGTGGTATGCAGACAAAGCCGCATTTCGTGCTGGCTTTGCTTTTGGAAATGACTGGGATAAAGTTAATATAGGTAACTATTCTTTTGCTGTAGGATATTCTACAATCTCCAGCGGGTCTTATTCAACCGCAATGGGAATAGGATCAGCTGCCAGCGGAAATGTTTCAACTGCCATGGGATACTATACAAACGCCGGCGGAAGTTATTCAACCGCAATGGGACAAAGTACAGATGCCAGCGGAGAAGCTTCGACAGCAATGGGAGAAGGATCAACTGCCAGCGGATTTCATTCAACGGCAATGGGACATAGGACAGATGCCATTGGAAATTATTCAACAGCAATGGGATTTACTACAACCGCCAGTGGAAGTTATTCAACAGCAATGGGCTATGTTACAACTGCCAGCGGAAATGTTTCAACCGCAATGGGAGTTAATACTATAGCCAGCGGAAATTATTCAACAGCAATGGGAAGAAGTACAACCGCCAGCGGAGAAAATTCCACCACAATGGGCTCTTACGTTTCCACTAACAATTACGATGGCTCATTTGTAATTGGCGATAACTCCACTACTACTATAATGAACGCCGCAAATGCAAATAATTTCCGTGCAAGATTTGCCGGGGGATATAGATTATTTACCAGTGCCAATTTATCTACCGGCTGCACATTATTTGCAGGTGATAATGCCTGGACAACCGGCAGTAGTGTATATACCAAGGAAAATTTTGCAGAAATAAATGGCGAAGATTTTTTAAAAAAGATAAGCGGCTTTCGCCTCACCAGTTGGAATTATAAAACGCAGGACCCCCAAACCTTTCGCCACTACGGTCCCATGGCGCAGGATTTCTATGCTGCTTTTGGAAAAGATAAATACGGCACTATTGGCAACGATACCACCATCAACTCTGCCGATTTTGCCGGGGTGAGTTTTATAGCTATACAGGCTTTGGAGAAAAGAACGGTGCTATTACAAAAAGAAAATGAAGAATTAAAACAAATGCTCTTGCAATTAAGAAAAGAAGTGGATGTATTACATGGAATAAAAAAAGAAACACGAATCAACAGCAATTAATAGTACTACTTCAATAAGAAATAGAATAAATGTTTACAAAATCAGTTATGAAAAAATTTTTATTTTTTTTGATTACTATGATTGGGATTGGGGGCTTTGCAAGCGCACAGGTAAAGATGCCTGCTGAAGTGGCAAAACGTTTGAAGAACGATAAAAGCTTTTCCTCCTACGCCAGGGAAATGACCAGATATATCAAAACGAAACAGTCGAAGTATTCTGTAGGCTCAAAAGAAAGAACGTTTTACGATAAGCAGGAAAAATATCTTGCGCGGCAGCTCATGTACCTGGAAAGCCGCCAGGATTCCAATGGAAATATCGCCAATTACACACAACGAACATTTAGTGCAATAAAGCAATACGAATTGCAAGATCATCCTAGCGCGCCTGATGCATCCGCTAATGGTGATTGGAGTTTGGTTGGCCCCACATTTACAAATGTAGGTTTTACGATTGCATCCAACGGAATCGGCAGGGCTGATAGAATCGCTTTTCATCCAACCAATCCCGATATCGTTTTTGTTGGAACTCCCTCTTCCGGAATTTTCAAAACCATTAGTGGAGGCAACTTTTGGTTTAACCTGAACTCTTATATCCCTTCATTGGGAGTTTCAGGATTGGTAGTAAGCTGGTCCGACGCTAATGTGATTTATGCATTAACAGGAGATGGCGATAGTAATCTGGGCGAAAGTGGTTTTGTTCAGGGATTTGATTACATACGCCCTTCTATTGGTGTATTAAAATCGACGGATGGGGGTGTGAGTTGGGAGCTTACGGCACCCTTGGGAAACGACGATGATTTTTTTGTGGGATACAAGCTGATACAAAGCCCTATCAGCCCGAATACACTAATCGCAGCTACCTCAAAAGGAATATATAAAACAAGCAATGGTGGCGCCAGTTGGCTATTGGTAACAGCCGCCGATCGTTTTTATGATATTGAATGGAAGCCAGGAAGTGTATCGCGGGTATATGCAGCAACCGCGAATACATTCTATATTTCAAATGATGCCGGTGGAAGTTTTCAAAACCGGAATAGCAATCTAAATATTCCTATCGATTCCGCAAGCCGAATTGCATTGGCAGTTACACCCGGCAATCCCAATTACGTATACCTTTTCGCCGCTTTTTCGGACTACGATAACAATATTATCAATAAGGGAGTGTACAAAAGCACCAACAGCGGCGATAATATGATACAGATTTCTACGCACGCGAGCCTTGCCACTTCGGTTCCCGAGTATATGCTCACTTTGGCAGCTTCTCCCAACAATGCCGATGTAGTAATCGCCGGCAATATTCGCATTTACCGGAGTGTTAATAATGCTCCGTTTGCAAGCTCGAGTGGCGATGGAGACGCTAGTTCTTCCAACTATGTGCACGCCGATGTTCACGATCTGGCGTACAATCCAATAAATAATCTACTATACGTCGCCGCTGATGGCGGTGTGTATGTAAGCCCCAATAATGGTGATAGCTATATAGCCAAATACAACGGTTTCTCCGCTACGCAATTCTTTCATTTCGATGTATCCGATCTTGATACGGATGTTATGATAGGTGGCGCGCAGGATAATGGTGGACTTTACCGTGAAGGAAATACAGCAACATTTGCAAAAATGGCCGGAGGTGATGGATTCGATGTTCAATTTTATAACGGATCATACACGCAGGCATATATCTCGGTCAATACGCTGCTTTACCGTTTCGATGCTTCCACTACTCCGCACCGGGAAAACCTCAGTTCGGAAGTTGGCAATGGGTGGTTCAAAACGATTGCTATGTCGTATTCCAATAGCAATGTGGTTTTCGTAAGTGGAGAGAATATTTATCGTACGCTCAATGGCACCAATTGGCAACTTTCAAGTACCGGACGTAATGGCCGCTGGGCTATGATCACCTGTCCGAGCAATGGAAATCGCGTATATGCTGCCGGAGGAATCAGTTTTAATGATGGCCCCATTAATTCAGACTCAGGTAAAACGCTGATGCGTACCGATAACCAGGGTGTATCCTGGTTAGAACTGCAATCGAAGCCGGGATTTCCAAATACAATTACTAAAATCACCGGCATTGCAGTATCCCCCTCGAATTCTAACCAGGTTTGGATTACCATGGGTGGATTCCGGGATGGAGAGAAAATATATTATAGCAATGACGCTGGTGAAAACTGGCAGAACTTATCGGGCACCTTACCCAACATTCCAATCAACTGCATTACTATTGACGATAACCTGGATGCTTATATTGGAACCGATGCGGGTGTATTTTTCAAGTCGGCGCTAATGCCCGATTGGCAACCCTTTTTTAATGGGTTGCCACAAATACCCGTAACCGATCTGCATATTCGTGCTGGAGTATTATATGCATCCACTTTTGGTCGCGGTATCTGGAAATCCGAAACACACGGTCCTTGTCCGCGATCGCTTTCTTTCACAGGCTTTGTGAACGGTATAAAATTCTATGAAGCCGTATTGATTGATGCCGCCAATACATTGAGCGGTGGAACAGGAACAGAATTCTATTTGAGGGCGCAGACAAGTGTTACTCTAACAGCCGGCTTTCGGGCCGACGGTAGTACAGGTGAAAGATTCAGGGCATGGATCGGTGATTGCGGCAGTGGTGGCATTCAGCCATTGCGGGCGGGTGAAGCCAATGAATGGTTAAGCAATCACGCAAATACTAATATTACCATTTCAGAAGATAGTACAAAGACAAGTATGTCTATCAAAATGCCCTTTGATGGAAAAGCCAGTCTGATCTTATTGGATAAAAATGAAAACTTAAAACAGGTTTTATTGAATGATCAATTATTGAATGCCGGAAACGCAACCATCAAGCTGGAAGAAAAGATTGACTGGGCAAACCGGATTCTTGTATTGATGATCGATGGCAAAATTGCCGGCATCATAAAAAAATAAAAATTAGTATCCTGATCTTTCTAAAATAAATAAAATATCAAAATTAAACTGAGTATATGAAAAAGATAATCTCTCTGCTTTTCGCGAATTGTATCTGTATCGTTTGCCTCGCACAAGCGGTAGGTATCGGCACCAGTTCCCCGCATCCCAGTGCGCAGCTGGATGTTACGAGTACCAACAAAGGCTTGCTTATTCCCCGTTTAACATTAGCACAAAGGGGCACTATCGCTTCACCGGTGCCAGGATTGCTTATTTACCAGACCGACGGAGTGCCCGGTTATTATTCTTACAACGGTTTGTTCTGGAGTATAACAAATACGCAATGGAATAACGTCAATTACCCAGACATATTTTTTACAGCCGGAAATGTATCGATTGGAAACAATACCTCCATCGCAAAATTGAATGTGATCGGCGACCAGATGATATATGGAGCGCTGCCGTTGCTTTTCTTTCGTCCTCAATCAGGTGCCACCACCTCACAAATCCGATTTCAATTAACTGATGGCAGCAATGAATTTGGAATTACTCATTTCGGTAGTCGATTAACGCTGGGTAGAGTGGTTGGTACTACTGTAGCCAATGATTTAATAGTTGCCAGCGATGGCAATATTGGTATTGGGACCACGGCTCCCAATGCCAAACTCCATGTGAATACGAATATGATGATTGGACCCGGAACCCCCACAAGTGGCTATGCGCTTTCGGTTAATGGAAAAGTTATATCCGAAGAAGTGCGTGTGGAAGCGGATGTGTGGCCCGACTACGTATTTGAAAGCGAATACCCGCTCATTCCGCTGGGGCAATTGGAACATTACATCAATACCAACAAACATCTTCCGAATATTCCCGCTGCCAATCAGGTACAGAAGGAAGGAATTGCACTCGGCGATATGAACAGGAGATTACTGGAGAAGATTGAGGAACTCACACTCTACTTGATACAACAGGAAAAAAAGCTGAATGCCCTCCAGCAAAAAGTAAATGAACTAACCGAAAAAAATAACAAGTAGAAGATTTTTTTCAATTTTCAATGTTTGTTATATGAACATAAAAATATTTCGGGCAGGAACGCTGTGTCTTGTCGTTGGATGTTTGCTGATTGTAGGGAAAGCTTTTGCACAGGCAAAACCAACATACGATCCGAAGAAGGGTTTTTTTGATTACCAATCAAGGATGAATAACTATTTCCAGAAAGTAGGGAAAGTAAAAACGGGTTATAACCAATGGAAACGGGTAGAATGGTATTATTCTACACGTTTAGGTAGTGGCGGCGAAATCGTCAATCAACAAAAATTAACTCAGGAAGCATTGCAACAGGTATCCGTTCTAAGAACCAAGCAAACTGAGTTAATCAATGCTCCAGACTTAGTGACCGGTGCATGGTCGCACGTAGGTCCGACAGAAATAGTTTCCCGCGAAGAAGGCATTGGTCGAGTCAACCGTCTTGGTTTTGTAAACACACAACCCAACACAATTTATGCGGCGACAGCAGGTGGTGGCCTTTGGAAAACAACAAACGGTGGTTCTTCCTGGCAACCACTTACAGATGGTTTGCCCAACTCAAATATTTCAGACGTTGCCGTTAATCAGTCGAATACGAATATCATTTATATTTTAACCGGTGATGGCGATGCAACATCATATGGCGGATCGCCATCAAGGTGTTGCGGCTTTGGAAAATATTCTACCGGTGTACTTAAATCAACGGATGGTGGGGTTACCTGGTATCCCACGGGATATCAATGGGAAGAGACTGATCTCCGCTCCGATTTCAAGCTATTGATGCATCCAACGGATTTCAATACGTTGTATGTTGCCGGAAATAATGGCCTCTATCGCACAACCAACGGTGGAAGCAGTTGGGTCAAATTATTGGATCAATTTGTTTATGATGTGGAATTCATGCCAAATAACCCCCAGGTTATATACGCAGGTGTGAATGGTGGCCGATTATACATTTCCATGGACGGCGGCACTTCGTGGACTCCTAAATTTCTTACCAGGGAACGCGAAGCATCTCGGGTGAGTGTTGCTGTTAGCCCCGATTATGGTACAGCCATTTATGTACTCATTTCTAATAGCCCCGATGATGATACCACTAATCTCTTTTATTCATTCAATGGGTTATATTACTCTCCTGATCAGGGAGAGAACTGGACCAAACAGGCCTCGCACCTGCCCAATGTTTTCAGCGGAAATGGTTTAGTACTTGACGGCAGAGCAGAAACATATGCGCATTCACTCGCGGTCAGTCCGGCGGATGAGCAAAAAGTAATTACCGGTGCCATTAGTATATTCAAGAGCAGTAACGGTGGAACAACTCTGGATATCACCGATCCGGATGCCGGTATTTATCACGTGGATGTTCATGATCTCATTTACAGTCCTACCAGTACTATGCTTTATGCTGCCACTGACGGTGGCGTTTATAGAAGCTCGAACGATGGGGCTTCGTGGATAGCCATTAATAATAATCTCGCCATCACACAGTACTATCGTATCAGCACCGCGCCGGTCTCTTCATTAGTAGTATTGGGTGGCTCGCAGGACAACGGCACTCATTTTCGGAACAGCAGTAGTTCAACTTTTGTTTCGGCTCCGGGTACCGGAGGCGACGGTATGGATAATGCCATCAGTCAATCGAATCCTCTCATTATGTTTGCCAGTAAACAAAGCGGTCATATTTACCGATCCACCAACAGTGGTGCTTCCTTCTCCGATTTTTGTAATCCCAATCAATTGGCGACAATGAATATAGATATTGGCGGTCCATGGGTAACCAATATCGAGATTCATCCGACAAACAGCAATACTGTTTATTTCGGGTACACATCTGTAGTGCGGGGCGTTACTACGGGTTCATCCACTGTATTTACTGATATTGGGAACAAAGGAACAATGATTGTATCCGGCGAAACGATACTGGAGATATGTCAATCAAATCCCTCCGTCATATATGCTGGCAGTAACAACTTTGATGGCGAGCAGGGAAAAAGGATCTGGCGAACCAACAATGGCGGTAGTAGCTGGGATACTATTGTAGTTCCCTTTCCCCTCCAACGCTTCACAAGGCTTGCCATAAACCCAGGAAATCCCGAAGAAATTTGGCTGACCTACGGGGGATATACAGCAGGAGGAAAAGTATATTATTCGGAGGATGGAGGTAAACAATGGTCAAATATTTCAGGCTCTTTACCAAACGTTCCAATAAATTGTATAGTCTATGCCAGTAACGACAACCTGAGTAGTGATCCCTTATATATTGGCACTGATGTGGGCGTATTCTACCGCAACAACACATTGGGCGACTGGATTCCATTCAGTATGGGCCTTCCTGTGGTTGAAATTTCAGATCTGGAAATAAATCATAACGCAGGATTATTAAGGGCAGGCACGTACGGTCGTGGAATATGGGAAACATCTTTGTATACAAATAATTGTTTTATTAATCTGACATTCGGCCCGAGCGCTCATCCTCCCAGCCATCCAGGCTTTCATACGGTTACCGAAACGATTTCTTCCAGTGCAACTATTGAAGGAGTCGGAGCACATATTGAGTATAAAGCAGGACAAAACATAACCCTGACTCCATCATTCCGAGTGAATGGCTCAACCGGCGCAAAATTCATCGCATATATCGGACCTTGTCCCAGCGGAGGTGTACCGCCTGGTTATACAGCTCGTACGATGAATGGCCTTAGCGGTTATCTTACAGAAAATAAATAACTATAAAAATTGATATAGTACTTTTAATAAACATAAAACTGGTTTGAACATCACCTTCAAACGATATATTCTTATTCTGTTGCTGTTTCAAACCACGGCATTTAAGAGTTATGCCCAATTGCCCGATTACCAGGTGCAGATGATTTCCAAAAAAACCGGGCTTCCCGCCAGCAGCCAGATCCGGGAGATCATGAAGGATGACAAAGGATTCCTATGGATGATTGTTGCTTCTAAGGTTCAACGTTTTGATGGAAGAAATTTTTTAACTTTTTCATTTGATGAGGTATGTGTGAGTATTGCGCAAGATGATGAAGGAACAGTCTGGGTGGTAACGCGGCAAAACATTTACCGCTTTCTTAATGATCACAAAGGTTTTGAAGAAATTGGAGGATATCTATCGCAAACGCCCCTCTACCGACGAATGATTAGCGGGCCGGGGAAAAAACTTTATTTACTAAGCTCCGATGGTATAACCCGCTGGAATAAGCTTACCAAAAAATTTGAACCCTTTGGAATCAAACCGTTAGTATCCGCTGGTTCATTCCCTCCTTTAAAATCCTTTGGCGACTGTCTCTTTTATAAACGGAACGACTCGACCCTGGCACGTTACAATACGGTTACCGAAGAGGAGGATTATGTGCAGGTAACGGATCCAAATTTCGTATTTCCTCTTAATAGTGACAGTGTTTGGGTACGCCAGTATGTTGGAAGATCCGTGCTGGTATCATTTGCTGCAAAAATTACAACTACAATCAGTAACTCACAGGTAGAAGGCGCTGCAGAGGGGGATCCCTTTTTTATTACGGGCTCTATTTCCCGTTCGCGCGATGAATACCTGGTACTGATCAACAATAAGGGATGTTATGTATACAACAGCTCAAAAAAAACGTTCAAAAGAATAAATTTTTTTTATGACGGGCTCCTGTTTCCTGTCAAGACTCTTCCGATCCAGAATAATTTCTACCAGGAGAGCAATGGAAAAGTATGGGTAGTTAATGATGAAGGGTTACTTTATTTTAACCCCTCCTCTTACGAACTGAATTTATTCAGCAGTAAAGGCGAATGGAACAATGATATAAGGAATTTTGCAGAAGACACAGAACACAATATTTGGTTCTCTACGGCAAATGGGTTTTGTAAGTGGGATAAAACCAGTGGAAAAGTATCTGTTTGGGAACCGAAATATCATGCCGACAATTATTTGAATTATTCTTCGATCCGATCCATAGGGTTCATCGGAAACAAGGTATTGATAGGGCAAAGCGAAAAAGGTTTCTGGACATTCGATCCTCTCACGCAAGCTTTTAAAAGGTTGCCGGTTAAGCCCGATAGCCTGTACGCGAAATTCTACCGCGATTTCAACCATAACGGGTTAAAACTCCGCAATGGAAATTTCCTGGCGCTAAGTAATCGAACATGGCTCATTGAAGAGGAAACATTTACTGTTCGGGAAATAAAATTGCCAGATTCAGCGGGTGCTATGCGTTCAGGTTATGAAGATGACCAGGGAAGGATCTGGTTACTGGGACGTGAAGGAATTTTTGTGGTAGACAGTAATTTCCAGGAGCTGTATTCCTTACTGGATAAAGTAAGAGGAATATGGTATAATGGAATTGTACAAATCGATGCCGAAACATTCTGGGTAGCCTCTAAAAACATATTTGAAATTAAACTCAAACCCAATGGCAAACTGGCGATCCGCCCGATTTTTCCAGAATTGAAGGATGTACATTTTTCTCATTTCTTTAAGGATTCACTGAAGCGGATCTGGATGTCAAATGACGAAGGATTGTATCGCTATGTTGCCGAAAAAGGGTTAATTGAAAAATTTGATCGTAGCGATAACATCAAAAGTTTCTATGTTAGTGTAAGCAATAGTTTCAGGGGAAGCGATGGCACTGTATATTTCGGGAGCATAGATGGCATCAATTATTTTGTTCCTGAAAAAATTCCGTTACAGAACGATTCGTTGCAAATACAATTATTAAATGTTACCGTTAATCATGATGATTCTTCCTTCCAGATAAATAAAACTTTTCCTGATCTTAGTTACGATCAAAACGCATTCGTATTTGATTTCATATCCCCGTATGTATACAACGCCGAAAAAATACAATACCGATGCAAACTGGAAGGCGCCGACAAAGATTGGATTCCTGTAGGTAATAATTCCTCCGTGCGATTCACCTCATTATCACCTGGAAAATATACATTTTACGCGGCCGCATCTTTAAATGGTCAGGATTGGTATTCACTCTCCACCCCTTTTTCATTCGAAATAAATCCCCCCTTCTGGAAAACCTGGTGGTTTATATTGATCGTAGTGGCCAGTTGCATTCTGTTAGCAATCGCGTTATTCCGCAGGCGCATTGCAACTATCAAAGCAAAAGCTGCCGTAGAACAACAATTGGCAGGTCTTGAAATCCGGGCATTGCGTTCGCAAATGAACCCGCATTTTATTTTCAACAGTTTAAATTCAATCTCACAGTTAGTGGCGAGCAGGCAGAATGATGAAGGATTACAATATTTGAATAAATTTTCCAAGCTACTGAGACTGGTGTTGGAGGAAAGCGAGAACAGTTTTATTTCACTCAAAGATGAAATTAAGATACTCGACCTCTATCTTCAACTCGAAACACTTCGCTTTGGAAGTTCGTTCTCCTACTCAATTCATAGCGATGAATCCATCGACGAAGAAGAAACCCTTGTCCCCTGCTTCCTCATTCACCCCATCATAGAAAACGCCATTTGGCACGGATTACTTCATAAGGAAGGTGAAAGAAGACTGATCATTAACTTTCATCAAAAAGAGAAAGATAAATTAGAATGTGTGGTAAAAGATAATGGAATCGGCATTGAAGCGGCTTCTCAAAAAAAGGCGCAACAATTAAATGGGGAAAAAAGACAATCGAAGGGATTGAAAATTGTGAAAGACCGGCTTGCGTTGATGGAACAGCAACAAAATACTTCCACCGCATTCAGAATGGAAGATATGAAAGACGAAAATGGATTTATCAGCGGAACCAAAGTAACTATTCAATTACCTGTACAATATGAGTAACCCGGCAATCAAAGCGCTTATAATAGATGATGAGGCCTTATCGGCAGATATGCTTAATTATCTTATTGAAAAAAATGTACCGGCCATTTCGCAAGTAAAACGAACTACCAGTGCCCTGGAAGGGTTAAGCCTGATTGAGTCCTTTAAACCGGAGATTCTCTTTCTCGATATTCAAATGCCATTTTTAACTGGTTTTGAATTGCTGGCAAAATTGCCCAATCATCCCTTCAGCGTAATTTTTACCACCGCCTATAACAAGTATGCCATTAAAGCGATCCGGTTCAGTGCGCTTGACTATTTACTAAAACCCATTGACGCGGAAGAATTGGTACAGGCTATCGATCGCTATCTGCAACAAAAAAATGAAAAAAAGCAATCCCAGGACCTCTACAGTAATTTCATGAATAACCTGCAGGCATCCGAAGGAAAACAATACCGCCTGGCATTGCATACACACCAGGGATTGAAATTAGTAACGCCCCAGGAAATTATCCGATGCGAAGCCAGTAACAATTACACCATTTTCTATCTTACCAATAATACATCAATTACCACTTCCAAAACCATTAAGGAATACGAAGAAATTCTAGCTGAATACAATTTTGTAAGGGTACATAAGTCGCACCTGGTTAACCTCAATTTTGTTGAACAGCTAACCAACAAACACCAGTTGTTACTTAGCAATAAAACTTTAGTAGATGTTTCCCGTAGAAGAAAGTCGGAATTGATGGAAGTGTTGAAGAAACGCTAGAAGAAGCTGCTAGCTTTTAGCTATTAGCTGCTAGCTACTCCAGTAAAATAATAGACAATATAAAAAAGATGATCTCTCGGCACGCTCATGACTCCGAACTTCAGTCTTCCGACTACTGACTACTTCTCCCGACTCCTGACTCCGAACTCCCGACTACTGTTAAGCGGCTCTATTTTTTACAAGACGGCTTTTGCGGACAAAAAACCATACCGTTCCCAGCACTGCAAATAAAGGCCAGAAGGTAAGCATCAGCAATAGCAATTCACCAACCCATTTCGCGCCGCCATACAAAGAGTCCACCATTCTTGTACCAAAAGAAGGGTTCTCTTTCTTAATTGCGGATGGATTGATAACCTGGAAATAAGTGAGTTCAATAGTACTTAGTGCCGCTGAATGAGTAAGATAATTTACCCGTCCCGCTGCGGATTCAATGTCTACCTGGATATTATTGATTTCATTTTGGACTTGTAATATTTCGTTCATATTTTTTGCTTGCTTCAGCAAATCAAGATAGCGTTCCCGCACTTGCTTTTTCGCCTCCATGCGCGAGCGCGTATCTACCACTTCACCGGTAACATCTTCAGAACTTATTTTTCGTTCCAAAATCTTCTCGTTGGCATCAGCCAGTAAATTGATCGCTTCATCGAAACGATCGACTGGAACTTTTATAGTAATAACGTTTTCGAGTTTATATTCTGATTGATGCTGATCCTCCCTGGCAATATAACCACCCGATCTTTTCGTTATATCCCTTATGGTATTGCTGAATTTCCCGTAATCCTTCACTTCAATATTCAATGAAGCCGTTTTAATAATCTTTTTATCCCAATCAGTTTTGGGATACTGCTGAAACTTCTGCTTCTTGTTATTTCCGTTAGTTGGCTCTTCTGTAGCCGTATCCACTGTATATAACTGGTCCGCAGTTTCGGATTGAATGATTGGAGTATTGTGTACAGCCAGTTCCTCTAATTTAGCTTCTGAGCTCTTGGAAGTACAAGACAGAATTAGTAAAAGGCAAAGCAATGCCAATACCGCTGAGGGTTTAAAAAATCGCATAAATTAAATTTTGAAGTGATTAATAATGAGATGCGTAGATATCGGATTTGCATAACCCTTCTCTTAAAAAAGAAAAGTATGTTATTGATCGATTATTTTCACAGCCAGCTTTTCAGGAGATATAAGCGTTGATTCCTGCTAACGGCAAAAGGTAACCTTTGGGAATTTGTTAAAAGAGAAGCTGCAAGCTTTTAGCTGTTCGCTTTCCGTTGCTCCGGAAAAATATTCAGCGATTATTAATAAAGATTGCAGGCATCAATAAGAGATCGCTCTCCATTCAATTTAAGACGTGTATAAAGTAACAACACTGGACACACACTCGGGAGATTGCCACGTCCGCCATTAAGATTCATTTATATGAAATCACCATGAGGGGGCGGACTCGCAATGACTTTATGGATGGGCTCCTGACTCCGAACTCCAGACTCCAAACTACTTCTCTCCTGCCATCTCCATCAATACTTTCCATTCCTCATCCGTTACAGGTTGAACACTCAACCGGCCAATCCTCACCAGCGCCATATTGGCCAGGCGTTTTTCTTTTTTTATCAGTGCGAGTCCTACGGAGTTCTTTAGTTTCTTAAAGGGTTTCAGGTCTACTGCCACCCAGGCATCATCGGTTGTACTGGGATCCTGGTAAGCTTCCTTAGAAACCTTAGCGATTCCAACAATCTCTAATCCTTCGTTACTATGATAGAACAGCACTTCATCTCCATTCTTCATTGCCCGTAAGTGAAGACGAGCGGCATAGTTTCGAATACCATCCCACACCGTTTGTTTATCCTTTTCCAGTTGATCCCATGAATACGTTGACGGTTCTGATTTCACTAGCCAATATGCCATGTCATTAAATATTTCGATAAAGGAATGATGCTAAAGATATAAAATCTGTTCAACAGAATTAAGAGAAAGGTCCGGTTGATAAAATCTTATCATTAACTAAATCTGATTTTCATCACTCTCCGTAAATAATCCCGTCGATCTTAAAAATTCCAAATACAATTTATTTACACATTTTAAAAACAAACGTATGAAACGATTTCTCGTTGCAGCATTTTCATTGGCTGCCCTTTTTACAGTACAATCCACCTTTGCACAAAAAGAAAAAACAGTTGAAGTGGGTGGTGCTGCCATGTATCCATCTAAGAACATTGTAGAAAACGCGGTTAATTCTAAAGACCATACTACGCTGGTAGCAGCAGTAAAAGCTGCCGGGTTGGTTGAAACCTTAGCAAGTGCCGGACCCTTTACCGTTTTTGCTCCAACCAACGAAGCATTCAACATGCTTCCAAAAGGAACTGTTGAAACATTATTAAAACCCGAAAACAAGGGAAAGCTGACTGGAGTATTAACCTACCATGTTATTGCTGGCAAATTTGATTCAAAAGCAATTGCTGAAAAAATCAAAGCGGGTAACGGTTCCGCTGAATTAACAACAGTAGCAGGTGGCAAACTATGGGCCATGATGAAAGGAGATAAAATTGTACTGAAGGATGAAGCCGGTGGAATGTCTACGGTAACCATCAAGAATGTATATCAAAGCAATGGCGTGATCCACGTCATAGATCATGTGGTGTTACCCAAGAGCTAAGGCTCTTCCGGAGGCCCTTTTATAAGGGCCTTCTTTTTTGTAAAAAGGGAAAGGTGAATAGTGAATGGGCTCTCCGAAATTCGGTTACTCCTTTCACTATTCACCTTTCCCTTTTCACATTCCTCTTCGCAATCAAAAATTATTACAGGAGATAAATCTGTTGCCTATCGCTTAACGTATATGAATCCACACTAATTAAATCACTTCAAATTTTTAATCATGAAACTGAAACGAGTCCTTACTATCGGGCTAGCTTCCGCGGGAATTATCACTGCGGGAATTTTGTATGCAGCCGACCACATCGATTCTCCCGCAGTCACTAATCAAAGTACAGACATTACTGATATTTATGTCTTTCGCGGGCAAGATCAAAACAATCTAGTATTCGTTGCAAACACGCAGGGCCTTTTAGCTCCAGGCGCAACTGCCGCCGCGGCATTTGACAACAATACCGTTATCGAATTCAATATTGATAATAATGGAGATGCTGTAGAGGACCTGGTGATCCAGGGAATAGCTTCGGGTGGAAAAATGAGATTGTATGGTCCTGTCAAACCTTCTGAAACCGGTAATCGCAGCCGATTGGAAGGAAATCCAACAGCGGAAGTTGCCATCACAGCTTATGGCTCATCTCCCACAATAGCAACTGGTATCGGAGGAATAAAAGTATTCGCGGGTCCGCGTGATGATCCGTTCTTCTTCGATCTCAATCAATTCAAAAAAATAATCGCGGGAACTGCCACAAGCTTCAATAAACCCGGTGATGACAGTTTTAAAGGAACCAATGTGTTGAGTCTTGTGGTGGAAGTACCTAAAACTTTACTTAACGCGACTACAGGTAAAGTAAATGTTTGGGTGGAAACCAAAAAGAAAATCTAAAAGACATTTATAAATTATATCAACTCAAAATCATGAAAAAGAATATTCTTTCAATAGTCTCTCTCCTGGCCGTTTCGGTTGTTCTGTTTTCAGCTTGTGATAAAGACGAAGATAAGCCGGTAGTATATTATCAAACGCAGGACCAGATGGCCCGACCAGCAATCAATACCGTTTTTGTAGATGCAGCGGAAAAAGATGTCTTCAATACAACTACACCTTCCGCGCAGGCCGCTGCCTTTGCTATGAAATTCAAGAATAAATTGCTTGCCTTGAATCCTGGTTATACCACCAATTTACTTGGACTGGATGCTACTGCGTTTACCAATGTATTAGCAACCGATGTACTTACCGGTTCAACTACAGGTGTTACCAGTTTTTACGATGGAACAAATGTACTAACAGGCAGAGCATTAGCCGATGATGTTATAGATGTGGAACTGATACTAATCTTTGGGGGACCGATGGGCACTATGAATCCCGGGTTAACAAGTGATAATGTAGGCACGAATGACAAAGCGTTTCTCACTTCCTTTCCTTATTTAGCTAGTCCTCATTAATAGTAACAGAAGGTTTCCCACAAAGACACTAAGAACACAAAGGAGCAATACAGGTTAAATACTCTGTGTTCTTTGTGTCTTTGTGGGAATATCTTTCAATAGCGATCAACCTTAGCATTATGAAAAAGCAAATTCTTGGGATAACACTTTTATTTTTTTTCGGCTCCTGCTCCTTGTTCCACCATGATGATAAGATCACAAACCGGGAAGATTACGCACACTATCTTCAACCAGGTAAAGAAAAAGTACAACTTAAAAAAATCGATTCTGAAATCGCCTTCTGGCAAAATCGTTTCAGCAGCAGTTCCGACGATATCGTTGCCCGAACTAAAATTGCCAGTTTAATTACCCGGCGTTTTAGTTATTCCGGCAATATTCACGAACTACACCAGGCCGATAGTATTTACCAATTGGTCAACCATCTCAACAGGAAAAACTCATCGGGTACTTTTCGATCATTGGCTGCTAATTGTATCACACAGCACAAATTTTTACAGGCACAATTATATATTGATTCCGCACTGAACCTGGGCGATGACAAATATCAGACTGTTCTTATGGAATTTGACGTTGCCCTGGAACTCGGAAATAAAATAAGAGCCGAGAAAGCACTGACGAAGATGACCGATAAAACTGATTTCAGTTTTCTTATAAGAGAATCTAAATATAAAGATCATGTAGAGGGTGATCTCAACGGTGCAATCCTGCTAATGGAACAGGCCTGGGAAAAAATTAAAGATGGTAATAATAATACACTTACGTTATGGACAAAATCTAACCTCGGTGATTTATATGGACATGCCAACCGCTACAAAGAATCCTATCAATGTTATCTGGATGTACTTGCAACGGATCCGGAATATCACCACGCACTAAAAGGGATTGCCTGGTTAGCTTATTCAAAAGACAGAAATGCAACGGAGGCAAAACACATCATCTACTATCTTCGGCAACAACACCCCATACCGGATTACGATTTACTGCTGGCCGAAATCGCTTCATTTGAAAATAAACCCTTGGAAAAACTTAACTTGCAGCAACAATTTATAGTGAAAATTTCAAATGTGATGTACGGTGATATGTACAATAAATACCTTTTTAATTTGCAGGCCAACGAATTAAACGATCCAAAAGCGGCGTTGGCATTGGCTCAAAAAGAAACCGGTAACCGCCGTACCGGTGAAGCATTCAGTTGGCTGGCCTGGGCCTACCTTAAAAACGGACAAAAAGAAAAAGCATTGAAAACGGCTCAATACTATGTAGAAGAAAAATGTTTTGAGCCCGATGCTCTGTACTATCTTGGCAAAATTTACGAGGTAAACAGTAATCATGTGAAAGCCAGAAAATTCTTGAAAGAGGCCTATGAAAGTTGTTACGAGCTTGGTCCAAAAGCAACCAAAGAAATTCAAGAAGCCTTAAAAAGACTTTAATGAAACAACTTTTGATTTATATACTGTTGTTGAGTCTTTCGCTATCTGCCTCGGCGCAGAACTTATTACAAGGGCGAGTGATTGATAAAACAACCCGGGAACCGCTTGAACTCGCTTATATCAAGTCGGCCAACAGCAATTCGAGCGCCATTTCTGACAAGCAGGGCTATTTCAGCTTAGCGGTACGCGCTAACGATCTATCAGAAAACACACTCACTTTATTCATTTCCTATATCGGCTTTGAGACCAAAGTAATCAAGGTGTCGCCTTCTTCGAATGAAATTATAAAAGTGGAATTGGAAAAAGGAACGGTTAGTCTGAAAGAAGTATTGATCACTTCTCATTCCACCGCACAATCCTTTCATACTATTAGCAAAATTGATTTGAATCTTCAACCGGCCCGCTCTGCACAGGATATCCTGCGTACCGTTCCCGGTTTATTTATTGGACAACACCAGGGAGGAGGAAAATCCGAACAAATTTTCCTACGTGGATTTGATATCGACCATGGTACCGACATTAATATAAGCGTTGATGGATTGCCTGTTAATATGGTGAGTCATGCCCATGGACAGGGATACGCCGATCTTCATTTTCTTATTCCCGAGCTTACCTCAACAGTGGATTATGGCAAGGGCCCTTATTATTCCAATAGGGGAAATCTCGGTACGGCCGGCTATGTAAGTCTTTCAACATTTAATACGCTCGATAAAAGCACGGTAAAAGTAGAAGCGGGACAATTCAATACGTTCCGCACCCTTGCAATGATCGACCTGCTTGGAATTAAGCAAAAAGAAAAAGGAACCAGTGCGTATGTTGCTGGAGAATTTTTATATTCTGATGGCCCATTTGATCTTCCCCAGCATTTTAACCGATTTAACCTGTTTGGTAAATTCAAT
Source organism: Chitinophagaceae bacterium (assembly GCA_965279015.1). GTDB lineage: Bacteria > Bacteroidota > Bacteroidia > Chitinophagales > Chitinophagaceae > Endoryza. The sequence goes on along the minus strand of OZ257130.1, from coordinate 3,264,675 downwards.
ACCAAAATCGGTCGTAAAACAAACTTGTCTCTAATTGCCTCTACACTCAGCAGTGATTGGGATGCATCCGGACAGGTTCCGCAACGCGCAGTTGATGATGGAACGATTGGACGTTTTGGCTATATCGATAGCCTGGAAGGTGGATATACGAGTCGTACAAATGCCAGCGCAAAGCTTACCACCTACTATGCAAATAATTCAAGCTGGGAAAATCAGGCTTACTATTCACGTTATAATTTCAACCTGTATTCCAATTTCACCTTTTTTCTAAATGATCCCGTAAATGGCGATCAGATCCGACAGCGCGAAGGAAGGAATATATGGGGATACCAGTCACGCTTTTCAACTACCAAATCAATAAAAAATTGGGTGGTTCAATCCAACTACGGAGCCGGTTTTCGTTATGATGGTACCCGTAACAGTGAATTATCGCATACGATCAATCGCGATAGTGTGTTAAGCTATTCTCAATTAGGAGATATAAAAGAATTAAATGCATTTGTGTTTGCCGATAAGAATTTCGAAACCGGCAAATGGCTTTTTAATATCGGTGCCCGGGTTGATTATTTTCATTTCAGTTATTTCGATAAACTTCAGAGCAACCAGCAACCCGATCAGGAAAAATTCATTGTTAGTCCCAAGCTCAACATTCAATATACATTTAATGAGCGGGTTCAGCTTTACCTGAAAGGCGGAAAAGGATTTCATAGCAACGATGCCCGTGTGGTGATATTCAACAGCGGTAAAGAAATATTACCGGCTGCTTATGGAACCGACTTAGGTATTCTTTGGAAGCCGATTCCTAAACTTTTGGTGAACGCAGCTGTTTGGTATTTATATCTCCAGGAGGAATTTGTGTATGTAGGTGATGAGGGAATTGTAGAACCCAGCGGTAAGACAAAAAGAATTGGAATTGACCTGTCAGGCCGCTATCAATTCACGAACTGGTTGTTTGCGGATGTCAACCTTAACCTTGCTAAGCCAAGAAGCATTGAAGAACTAAAGGGTAATGACTATATTCCACTCGCTCCTACTTTCACCAGTACCGGAGGAATCAGCTTACAAATGAAAAAAGGATTTAATGGAAGTCTGCGCTATCGTTTTATTAAAGACAGGCCAGCCAATGAAGACAATTCCGTAATCGCGAAAGGTTATACAGTAACTGATTTATGCTTCAACTATACCAAAAAGAAATATGAAATAGGATTAGCGATTGAAAACCTCTTTAATGTAGAGTGGAACGAAACACAGTTTGATACCGAATCCAGATTGAAGAATGAACCTGCGCCGGTGAGTGAAATTCATTTTACGCCGGGAGTACCTTTTTTCGCAAGATTGAAACTGGCGGTGTTTTTTTAAATGTAAAATGTAGAATATAAAATTTAAAATGTAAAACGGTCCTTGTATCAATCAGAATTTCTAAGAATAAACCCCTTTTACATTTTACATTCTACATTTTACGTTTTACATTTTCAGTTACCATCCGCTCGCCAGCACATCCGCCAAGTGCATCGTCTGCAGCTTATGCCCTTTATGACGTATTACTCCATCAATATGCATGAGACAGGAAAGATCGGTGGAGATTATACATTCGGCGCCGGTAGCCAGCGCGTTATTAACTTTCTGATCGGCCATGCCGATGGAGATGGGTTCAAACTTGACGGCGAACGTGCCCCCGAAACCGCAACAGGTTTCCACATCATTCATTTCAGTTAACTGCAAACCTTTCACATGCGCGAGGAGTTTTCGGGGTTCGGTTTTGATCTTACATTCCCGAAGTCCCGCGCAACTATCATGGTAGGTAGCTTTCATATTAAAGCTCGCACCCACATCTTCTTTCTGCAATACATTCACTAAAAACTCACTGAATTCGAATGTTCTTTTCTGCAGGTCTTTTACATCATTATGAAAAGAAGAGTTATCAAAAAGCTTTGGAAAATAGTTACGGACAAATCCCACACAGGATGCGCTGGGGGCAACAATATAATCGGCTCCTTTAAAATCCTTAATGAATTTAGTACAAACATCTTTAGCATCGTCCCAAAATCCGGCATTAAATGCGGGCTGACCACAACAGGTTTGGTTAGTATTGTATGCAACCGTACAACCCAATTTCTCCAGCACTTTTACCATGTTGAATGCGGTCTGCGGATAAAGTTGATCCACAAAACAGGGTATGAAGAGCTGTACATTCATGGTAACGAAAAATGTTTTATTTCTTAAACGAATGATCCAACGCGATCATCTTCATCGCAGTAATAGCGGCCTCCTCTCCTTTATGCCCATGCTTTCCACCAATCCGTTCATTGGCCTGTTGCTGGTTATCTACCGTTAACACTCCAAATATAGTGGGAACCGGTAATAATAAATTCAATTGTACAACTCCATCTGTTACTGCCTTGCATACATAATCAAAATGAGGAGTATCTCCCCGTAGTACACATCCCAATGCAATAAAAGCAGCGGGTTTGTTTTTCTTTTTTGCCTTTTCCCAATAACTTTTTACAGCGAAGGCGATTTCAAAAGCGCCGGGTACATTGATTACTTTAATATTCAATACTCCTTTTTCCTTTAATTGACGAATACATCCTGCTTCGAGGGCATCTACTATTTCGGCATTCCATTCGGTTCGTACAATCACAACACAGGCATTCTTTTTCAGAATGCCTGTATCTATTTGTAATAATTTACTATTGCTGATATCCGCCATTATAAGCTGTTAAGATTTGGCCGAGTCCCACGTTCGATTTTTTTCGATGCTTAGTTCGAAACATCTCCCAGCTTAGCCAGGTATTTATCTGCCTCCTGACCCCGTGAGGTTAGTGGATACTTCTGCTTTAAAGATTTAAAAGATTCAATTGCATCGTCGCTCTTTCCCAACTTATCTTGTAACTGCGCCAGGCGATACAGGTATTCCGAGCTATTGATCTCATCATTTTCAAAAGCCGTGCTGGCTTTTTTATAATATTCAATCGCTTTGTCATTCTTACCCAACTCTGCGTAAGCATCTCCTAATGAACCCGCGGCACGAAGCTTCAACTCTGATTGATCCGTAGAAAAATCTTCCAGGTACTTGGTGGCGTTATTAAAATCACCCAATTGCAGGTAACAGATTCCAGCATAAAATTTAGAAAGATTACCAGCTTTTGTTCCGCCTTGATTACGGATAATTCTTAAAAACCCTGGATTGGCTTTACTGCCATCTCCATTTAATGCCAGCCGGAAAGAATCTATTTTGAAATTCTGCTCTGCTTTCCAGATCAGTTCATTGGCGGCTGATTCGGCAGGCGCTTTAAAATAGTTATTATAACCCATATAACCACCTACCAGTAATACTACTGCGGTGAAACCATATACAATGAATTTGCTGTTCTTACTCCAGAAATCTTTTGTTGATTGGACAAGCTTTTCTTCGCTGGATTTTGGAACAATCACTTCAGGTTGCTTCGCTTCAGTTGCCATAACTCGATTTTAATCAGATTTAATTTTATAAAAAATAAAGAATTTAAAACGTTTTCCGGATCGGAGATCCGGGGTCCATCAATCAACTATAAACGGATAGTTCGGCTCCATCACAATATCCTTCAACACTTCATCATCATTTGGCCATGGACTTTCTTCCGCGAATTTTACCGACTCCGCCACTTTATCATCTACGCGTTTGTTAATTACATCAATCTCATCCTGCGTCGCGAATTTGTTTTTCAGAATTGTATTCAATACTTGCTGAATAGGATCACGACCCTTGTATTCTTCTACTTCTTCTTTAGTACGATATTTCTGCGGATCGGATATGGAGTGACCTTTGTACCGATACGTTTTTAATTCCAGTAATGTTGGTCCACCCCCTTCTCTTGCACGCTTTACCGCACGGGTAACTGCATCATGTACGGCTTCTGCACTCATTCCATCCACTGAATCGGCCGGCATTTCGTATGCATCGGCCAGTTTATAGATATCTACCACGTTACTGGTACGTTCAACCGAAGTACCCATCGCGTAGTTGTTATTCTCGCAAATAAAGATCACCGGTATTTTCCAGGTCATTGCGATATTGAATACTTCATGCAACATCCCCTGCCGGGCAGCACCATCACCAAAGAATGTGAGCGCCACATTATCTGTTCCTTTATATTTTTCGGCAAATGCCAGACCGGCACCAGTTCCAATCTGAGCACCTACAATACCATGACCTCCAAAAAATGCAACATCTTTACCAAAGAAGTGCATACTTCCACCCTTTCCTTTTGCAGCACCTGTTGCCTTACCATAAAGTTCGGCCATGCAGGATTCGGGACTTACTCCTTTTGCCAACGCAAGACCATGATCGCGGTATGCGGTAACATAAGGATCTTCGATTCGGGTGGCCGTCATACATCCTGCGGCAATGGCTTCCTGCCCGATATAGGCATGAAAGAAACCACGAATCTTGCCTTCCATTTTGTATTTCTCTTCGGCCATCAATTCAAACTGGCGAATCAGGTACATCAGTTCGTACCAGTACAGGTATGTTTCCTTGGAAAACTTTGTAGCCACTGGGTTAAAATTTGAGGTGGCAAAGATAAGGGGTTAGAAGCAATTTTTAAACTGGATTTCCGCACCCTGATTTTTTGATTTTTAGGGGTTTAGGGGGAGAAATCTAAGAAACCCTGATGTCGGGAAACAAAGAACCAAGAAACCAAGATGCCAAGAGCCAAAGAAAAAAGTCAAAAGAGACCAAAGAACCAAGGAAATTCCAAATAAAAAATCTCAAGGGTGTCCGAGTTTCAGGGACTCTGGAGATTTTATTTTTTTGAATTCTTTCTTTGATTCTCAGTTTTCTTTTTTATTCCTTCTTTGGCTCTTGGCATCTTGGTTTCTTGGTTCTTTGTATTTATATCCTACCTATTCTCAAAAAAACCGGAAACTTAAACTCAATTTCCCTTGCATCAGGCCATTGGGCCGCCAAACGGGGAAGAAATTCAGTTACCGGGTTCTTACCATTTGCATCCATAAAATGTTGCACGCTGCTCCAGGAGTTGAGGTAGCCGGTAAGGTGTTCAAGGGTCCATCGAACTTCGATGGAAAAATCGTGGGAAGGAAGTTCCGGAAAATTAAACTCAACCGTTTTGTATGATTCATCAATGAATTTTCTTTCCTTATCCCAATAAGGACCTACCACCTGTTTATAGAAATGACTGATTTCATCGTCAAAGGCCTGATAACCGCTAAAAGGAATATTATATCCCCAAATGGCAATAACAGCTCCTGGTTTAGCTACGCGATTTACTTCTTTCGTGAAAGCAGCAGCATCCAACCAATGATATGCCTGTGCTACGGTAACAAGGTCAAAACTTTTATCAGGAAAATATGTTAGCTCGGCTTTGGAGATTGCATACTCAATATTTGGTCGCAAAACAGCGTTGGCTATCTGTTTCTCGCTCGAATCGGTGGCGATTACTTTTTCAAAATAATCTGATAATGCCACCGCGGCCTGACCATTACCAGTGGCACAATCCCAGGCCAACTTTCTGTTCTTCACATATTGCAGGATATAATCGAATAATACAGTTGGATATACCGGGCGGTAGAGCGCATAATGGTCGGCCTGTTTGGAAAAAAGATCTTTGCTCATGGTGGAAGACGCTGTTCGCTGCTCGCTGTTCGTGAGCAACACTTGAAAAATTTGAAATATAAAATTACGATTATGGCCGGTTTTATATGAGAAGTATCATTCCGGATCTGATGCAGCGAGCAGCGAAAAGCGAACAGCGAGAAGCCTCCTTTCCCTATCTTCGTCACCATGCTCCGCCTCAATTCCATATCAATCTTTCAGTTTAAAAATTATCCTCAACAAACCTTTCGTTTCAATGAACGAATGGTGGGCATTTGCGGAAAGAATGGAGTTGGTAAAACCAATCTGCTCGATGCTATTTATTACCTCTGCTTTACGAAAAGTTATTTTTCCAAAACGGATGCTACAAACGTTTTACAAGGAGCCATGGGTTTCCGGCTCGAAGGAAATTTCAGTTTAGACGAAGAGACTAATAAGCTCGTCTGTATTTTAAGAGAGACGGGTAAGAAAGAATTTCTTGTCAATGAAGAACTCTATGCAAAACTTGCGCATCATATTGGCCGGTTTCCCGCGGTGATCATCACCCCCGATGATGTTCAGATAATAACAGATGGAAGTGAAGAAAGAAGACGTTTTTTGGACGCGTTGCTATCTCAATTAGATGCTGACTACCTGCAACACCTGATAGATTATAACAAGATTCTTCAGCAACGAAATGGCTATCTCAAGTTATTGGCGGAAAAGAAAAGTACCGATACCCAATTATTAGATGTGTACGATAAACAATTGGTAGTGCATGGAAATTATATATATGAATCGCGGCAGCGACAATTGCGTCAATTGATTCCTCATATAAAAGAAACTTATACACAAATTGCTGGTGTTGAAGAAGTGTTGGAACTGAGTTATGAAAGTCAGTTACACAAAGCAAGTTTAGAAGAGCTGTTGAAACAGTACCGCGAAAAAGATCGGCTGATGCAACGGAGCAACGCGGGTGTACACAAAGATGATATTGGCATACAATTAAAAGAGCAGCCCTTTAAAAATATTGCTTCGCAGGGACAACGTAAAAGTCTTTTGTTCGCGCTGAAATTATCCGAATTTGAAATGCTGAAATCAGCCAAGGGATCCGCGCCTTTATTATTATTGGATGATGTTTTTGAAAAGCTGGACGCCGACCGGATGCACAATCTTCTTCATAAGGTTTGTGTCGAAAATAACGGACAGGTTTTTATTACGGATACGCATTGTGATAGAATTAAAGAGCATATGAGTAAACTGAACGTCAACTATCAATTGATCGAACTCTGAAACAAATGTGCAAATTGGCAAATGTGCAGATGTGCAAATGCTTTAGATTCTAGCTTTCATGAGTATTTTCAAGCCTCTAATTAATCAAGTATGCTACACCTAAGACATTTGCACATTTTCTAATTTGCTAATTTGCACATTTTCTAATTTGCATATTTTCTAATTAACTTTACAAAATGAGCGAATACTCCCTCGGCGATGCCATGAAACAATTCTTAAACAAGAGCCGCATCAAAGGTGATGTACAGGCATTGCAGATTGAAGAAGCCTGGGAACAGATAATGGGTAAGACCATTGCAAAATATACCGAGAAGATACAGATACACGGACAAACGCTATACATTACTACAGCGATGGCGCCTTTAAAGCAAGAGTTGGTATTTCAGAAAGAAAAAATTATTGAACGCGTTAATGATGCATTGGGAGAGAAGACGATCAAGGAGGTAGTTATTCTATGAGCGCTGTTCGCTGCTCGTTTGCTTCTTCAAATTATTAACGTTCGTCAAGGATATCAAGAGGACGTTTCTTGCTAATAGTAGTAGCGAACAGCGCGCAGCGAAAAGCGAGAAGCCTCCTCAATTTCCCTTCTGTTGCTTAAAGCTTGCATTTGTTCCCAGTGTAAAATTGCCTCCTGTTTCAACTATCAACTGACGGATTTCCACTAAACCCATAGCCTGCGTTACAGTTACGGTATGTCCAGTTTTTATTGTTACAAGATCGGCGGATACAGGTACACAATTACAACTCCATGTAGATGGATTGTTCCATGCGCCGCTGGAAATGGATTCAACAGGTCCGTTGGCAATGATCACGGCATAGTCCTCGACTTGTCCGGCACCTTCTTCAAGTATACCATTCAATTGGCAGGCGGAAGGATAGGTAAGAAAAGGCTCAGGGTTATCAGCCACCAACCGTAGCCGAAGAGGAACTCCAATTGGGACACCGGATGATGGTATAAGAATATTCGCTGTTGCTATACTAGTATAATCGGTAAGTAATAATTCACCACCATCGTCGAAATCCCCATCATTATTATAATCCATAAATGCCTTGAATGAATGTGGGTTGAGATACGTTCCTGTAATACTCAATTGATACGTTTGACCTTTATATACTGTTGTACGCTGGTTGCAACTCCGATCAACGTAATTATTTCCATCACCCAAACTGGTATTGGAATACACATCAATAGTATTGAACTGTACCCGTTCAACTCCATAATAAGGAGAGGGTCCATTCACTACTGTTGGAATGCATGCAAGTGCAGGCGATGATGCAGGAGCTGCTTTTAATGCGCCGGAATTTATCAAACCCGGACGAAAAGCAAGTAACGCGGCGCGTACTCTTTCCTTTTGTCCGGTAGTAAACATCCAGGCACAATTTGTATAATTCATATAGTTATTGAGTACCGTATAATTCTGAAGAGGATCAGCAATTGTATACGCTAATCCGGTGCATGAATTAATTGGATTTGTGCATACATAATTCAATAGCCCTCCTTCTGTATCACATACACGATCACCATAATATCCACATGAATCTACCCTGGGACAAGTTGTTTGAAATGCATCATCATAAAAAGTATGGTAGAGTTCAAATACATGTCCCATTTCATGTGAAAGCGTTTTATTTTCTCCATTTACAAACAAAGCGTTCATCACAATACCATCGATAGCGGCATCATTGTACTGTCCGAAATAAGCGAAGCCCCCGGTGTTAGAGGCCGATCCATTTATTTTATTTACGATCCATAAATTAATATAATCTGTATTGGACCAGCGACTGAGATTTTTAACGATTACCTGGTCGGCGCTACCCGGGAAATTATCAACTCCGATTCCCCCACTAACGTAATTTGGTACACTGCTTCCATCAACACGATTAATACCTGTTGTACTTCCACAAACCGGCGAACGAAGCGCCAATTGAAATTGCATTTTCAAATCTACCCCACCAAAGGAAGCCCCGTTTTTACGCCAGGAATCATTAAGACTTTGAATCATGGCATTGATCTGTGCATCTGTAGGATTATCAGGAGAACCAACTGCTGTTCCTGTATGTATTACATGTACAACAACGGGCAACGTGTATAAGCTATCGATATCCTCCAGTTGATTCCTGGTGATCATTTGTTGTATTCTCTTTTCAGCAAATTGACGTTTTAGTACTGATGCTGGATCGTTGGAAGGTGGTTGCCAACCACAGAGGGGAATTTGCTTTTGGCTATATGCAGAAACTGAAATAAAGATAAATAAGCAGGCTGTAAAAGCCCAGGTTAAAAAGGATTTCATCAAACCAGCAGTTAATAAGGTTTAGAAATGGGATACTGATGAAGGAGAACGCTGTTCGCCTTTCGCTGCCTTGCTTCGCCGAAGCGGCTACGCGAAGGCAAGCTCGCTTTCTTCTTCAAAATCTATCATTCGCTAAAGTAAACCATCCTGACGCTTTTCGCTTACTGTTCTAGCGAACAGCTAACAGCGAAAAGCGAGAAGCACTCTGCCCTACTTCCCCGGTACATCTACCCGGAATTTTTCCATTCCTTTCCTGTCTTGCAAGGTTACAAAACAAGTGCGGTAATCTTTTCCTCCAAAAACAAGATTGCTTACATCTTTCCCTTTGAATGTTATTTCCTGTATTTGCTTGCCCCCGGGAGTAAAAACTACAATTGTACCCTTACCATATCGTGTAGCATATAAATTACCCCGCATATCGCATTTCATTCCATCAAACCCATAATCAGTAAATAAAGCGAAGATCCGCTGCTCGCTGATATTTCCTTTATCGTCCACATCAAAAGCCCAAATGCGCCGCTGCACACTTTCATTCACATACAATGTTTTTCCATCCGGGCTCAGGCAAATTCCATTGGTAGTTCCCATATCTGCTTTCAATAAAGTGGCTTTTCGATCGGTGTCTATGCGCCAGATCTGTCCGGTCTGTTTTTGCCAGTTGGGATCCGAAGCGAATATCATTCCTTTTTTATTGATACAAATATCATTGGGTTGATTAAATCTATCATCATGACAATACACGGACACCTCTTTGGTGGTAGTATTAACTTCAAGAATATTATGCGCCGCAAAATCGGCCACCAGCATATTTCCCGCACTATTGAATTGTATACTGTTACCAATACTTTTACCGGGCAGCGTAACAAATAACTCCACTTTACCATCGGGATGAACGAGTCCAATAGTACCATCTTTCTCATAATTCACCACAAACAATCGTCCGCTTGCATCCACCGCAGGACCTTCAATATTCCGGGAAAATAAATTTTCAGCTGTATGGTCGTACGCAGTGAATAAAGAACGACTGAATTCCTTCTCGGGACTTAATTTATGAGAACAACTTAACAGAAGGATGAATATGAAGATCGGACAACACTTTTTCATATGTTCTAGATTTAACAATCGTTATTTAAATAAGAACCAAGAACCGAAGATGCCAAGAACCAAAGAAGAAATACAAAAATACAAATCTCATCAGGCTCCTTTAAGGTAGAACCTATTTTTGAAATTTATTCATTGGAACTTCTTTGTATTCTTTTTGTATTTATTTGTTTTCTTTTGTCTTATTTCTTTGGATCTTCGGTTCTTAGGTTCTTGGTTCTTCTTACTCAAGTCTGACTCTTGGGTCTGCGATGACATACAAAACATCCGCCAATACATTAACCACAATAAAAAAGAAGGAAGTTACTAAAACCGAACCCATTACTACCGGAAAGTCTAATTTTTCCAATGCATCAACCGTTACTTTACCGATCCCCTTCCATCCAAAAATATATTCTACAAAAAAAGCGCCAGCCAATAATTCCGCGAACCATCCGGTAATGGCCGTAATCACCGGGTTAAGCGCATTTCGTAACGCATGTTTCCAGATAACCACGGATCTGCTCAATCCTTTTGCATAGGCAGTTCGGATATAATCCTGGTTCAATACATCCAGCATGGCGCTACGGGTTAACTGGGTAATGATTGCCATTGGACGTATGCCCAACGTAAAAGCCGGCAATATTAAATTTGATAACTGCAATTGCCTTCCCCCGAAAGGATCGGTATCGAATAAACTACCAGTCATGCGAAGACCCGTATAATCTGTCAATAAAAATCCAAACACATAAGCGATAATGATTCCCATAAAAAAGGAAGGCGCTGAAATTCCAAGGATACTGGTGAACACCGCTGTGGTATCCATCCAGGTGTTTTTCTTAACTGCAGCGAGAACTCCCAATGGAATGCCGAGTAAACAGGCAATAATAATGGCGGCTAGTGCAAGAACCAGGGTGCCTGGTAGCGCATCCATCAATACCTGTCCCACTTGTTTTTGTGTTTGATAGGAACGGCGCAGGTAAGGAACTTTGAACGCGAGATTGGTATTGCCACCAATAAAGAAACCCTGCAATTGCTTTTTCTCTATTTCTTCATTGGTATGAATAGCTACAGGAGATACATCATTAAGATACAAGTAGAATTGCTTCCACCGGGGCTGATCGAGGTACAATTCTTTTCGGATATTCTGTTGTGTAGCTGCATCAGCTCTTTGTCCCATTACCAGCCTGGCTGGATCTCCAAAACCCTGGAACAGGAAAAAAACCAACACGACAACTCCCAATAATACCATCAACCCATAAAAAAATCGTTTGCTGAGGTATTTAAGCATACTGGGTAAAATATAATTACTGTTTCAATGTTCGGATATACTTTATGGCTGTTTCCAAATCAGCATAACTCCATTTTTTTATAATAGTATCCCGATTCAGTAAATACACGGTTGGATTGGCACGTGCAGCGGTCTTTACTGCAGTAGCGTCGCAGGTGAACGGAGTAAAACGTTTAAATAAAGGAAGTGGATTTTTATTCAATTGTTCCAGGGAAATACTGGTAACTAAATTGGAGGGGATCTTTTTCTCAGCGGCTTCTTTTGCAAGAACGTCTGCAAATACCACCCAATCCCCTTCTTTCCAATCCTGCCCCAGGAACCATAACAATTTATATCCTTCTGCAGCCAAAACCTGTTCGGTTACTTGCTGACCTTGTGCATTCGTAAGAGAAAAATCTTTGATTTTGGGTAGTGCATTTCCTTCTCTTATTACCTTATCGTATCGTTTGATGAATTTATATAATGAATCATCAAAGTCATCGGGAAATTTATCGGCCGTAAACTCCAGTTCTTTACCGCCTTTCTCATACACAAAAGTAATTACCGTGCTATCCTTTGTTGCTCCTTCTTTGATTTTCATTTCCCCGAAAATATTCTTCCCTACTTTATAGGGCAGACAATCTACCACGGGAAGATGCAATAGTGTGTACCACATGAACGCGAATGAAAATACCGCTGAAAAGAAAAGTGTCAGTATATTATTTCTTGTAGTAAATATTGGTTGAATGCGATGCCTGTATATAAACAAGAACAGTATCAGCGCCAACAGTATCAGGTCTTTCATAAAAGACTGACTGGCCGAAAGCGGAATACAATCCCCGAAGCAACCACATTCTTTTGGCTTGCCGGTAATAACGGCATATCCGGTTAAGAAAGTAAAAAAGATGATCAGCAATAATAATAACCAACTGAAGAGATTCATTTTCCATCCCACCAGTACAGCTACCCCTGCAATAATTTCAAAAGCAATCATTGCTATTGAAAATGCAAGCGTATAATCATTAAGAGAATGCATACCCCAGAGTTCAAAAAACTCCTGCATTTTATAGCTAAGTCCAAGGGGGTCGTTCGCCTTCACCAATCCTGAAAATATAAAGAGAACACCTACAATGATTCGAGCGAGATTTATGAGAAGTTTCATACTTATTTGAGCTTTGTGTTGAAATAAACCTTACTTAACAAGAACCAAGAACCGAAGAACCAAGAACCAAAGAAATAATACAAAAGAAAACCAAGTTTCAAAGAAAAAATACAAAAAATCAAATTTCAAAGGCTCTTCGAATTTCGGAGATCCTTTGGAGTTTATTATTTGGAATTTCTTTGGTTCTTCCCCCGCGGGGGTTGGTTTCTTGGTTCTTCTCTCCTCGGCATCTTGATTATTAGTTCTTGATTTCGGGGTATCTTGGTTTCTTGGTTCTTGATTCTAGCCTTTGTGCCTTCCTTCATCTATCAATATCAATGCAAAAACAGAATAATTAATAATATCGGTAAAGTTTGCATCTATGCCTTCACTAATCAGGGTTTTTCCTTCATTTGTAAGAATCTGTTTGATCCGCATCAACTTCATCAGGATCAGGTCCACAAAACTTTCCTGACTCATTTCGCGCCAGGCTTCGCCATAATCATGATTCTTATCGGTCATTAACTGGCGGGAAAGCGCGATCTTCTTATCAAAGAGACGACTTACTTCTTCAACCGGAAGATCTTCCACCGTTTCTGTTTGCAAATCGAGCTGGATCAATCCAATCACCCCATAATTCACAATGCCTTTGAACTCGCTGATCACATCATCCCCTACTTTCTGTTCTCCTTTTTGCTGGATAGTTCGGATGCGTTGGGCTTTTATGAAAATCTGGTCAACAATAGAGATGATACGCAATACCCTCCAGGAAGTTCCATAGTCTTTGGCCTTCTTCACAAAGATTTCTTTGCATGCCTTTACGGCCTGGTCGTATTGCTCGTTGGTATTAGTCATAGCGGTCGGGAAGTTCGTTTCAGTCATATTGATTAATAAAGAATTACCTATTCAACGGGTATTGAGAATAATTCCGCAATTTTATCCGTCAAAAATAAAGATTAGCCGTCAATGTTCACTCTTAATTGCAAAGGCAGGTTATTGGTTGTGGATAAACCACAGGTGATGGGTATTATTAATTGTACGCCCGATTCATTTTATGAAGGAAGCCGTTTTTTACAAAAAGACGATGCGCTGCGGGAAGCCGAAAAAATGTTGACAGAGGGAGCAACGCTGCTGGATATCGGTGCCCAGAGTACAAGACCCGGCAGCCCGCGTATTGACGCGGAAGAGGAACTGGAACGGGTGATCGGCATTATTGAATCCATTCATACCCATTTTCCGGAAGCCATTCTTTCCATCGATACATATTTTTCGAAAGTGGCAACGGAAGCCGTGAAGGCAGGCGCCTCAATCATTAACGATATCAGTGCAGGCAGTATGGATGAATCGATGCTGAAAAACGCCGCTAATCTAAAGACACCTTATATATGTATGCATATGAAAGGTGAACCGGCTTCCATGCATCAGGATCCTCAATACGACGATATCACCAAAGAAGTGTTGGAATTCTTCATTCATAAACTGGAGCAATGCAGGCGGGCGGGAATAGAAGATGTAATTATAGATCCCGGTTTTGGATTTGGAAAAACTATTCAACACAATTTCCGATTGTTGAAAGAGCTGGCCACTTTTCAAATTCTTGAGAAGCCACTCCTGCTGGGACTTTCGCGAAAATCGACGATCTATCGCACATTAGGAGTTACTGCTGAAGAAGCACTGAATGGAACAACGGTTCTAAATACCATCGGGCTGATAAATGGCGCCCAAATTTTACGGGTACACGATGTAAAAGAAGCGGTGGAGGCGATAAAACTTTTTGAAGCATATCGGAGTGCCTAAAAAGACGGAAAGTCGGGAAGTCCGGAAGACGGAAAGAAATACAATAGTAATTTCTCCCTGACTTCCGGTCTTCCCGACTTTCTGACTTCCGGTCTATTTAATATTATTCATTTGGTGCGCCGCCTGGGCCAGGACCTGCAGCCATAGTATCAGCTACATTCACGATTTCCACATCGAAAATGAGGTTTTCGTCAGGCTTGATATCATTGCCATTTCCCCTTTTTCCATAGCCGAGAACAGAAGGAATAAACAAACGTCCTTTACCCCCTTTTTTGAATAAACGGAGACCATCATTCCATCCTTCGATCGCGCCGGGAGGTATACTTCCAATCTGGAAAGTATAAGGCTGACCCGGATGTTGGAATTTAGGATCAACGCTAGAATCAAATACAACACCGGCCATTGTTTGTCCTGTGTACATCACAGAAACAAATTTTCCTGAATCACAAGCAGGGCCGCTTCCAGGATTTGTTATTTCTACCAGGGTTCCCTTTGGAGCTGATTGCGCAGTAATATTTTTTGATTTCAGGTATTCGCGTAACACATCTATTTCTTTTAGCTTCTGTGCTTCATTCTTTGCTTCCTGTTTTTTCTGGAACTCTGCTTGCGAAAGATCTCTGTCTTTATTGGCTTCCTCTTCGGAATTAAATACATCTACTACTTTAAGGAGGAGAAATATTTTATCTTTTGGCTTCAAGAATGGAGGTAATTGCCCACTCTTTTTTCTTATGGTATCCGCTTCATATATCACCACTGCGCTATCTCCTTTACGAAGAAGCGGGAATATTTCATTTGGGTTATAATCTGCAACCACGGCACTATCAACAACAACATATCCATGTCCGTTTTCAGCCGAAGAAAAAAGAACCGAATCGCGGAGTTTTTGAACAAAGTCGAATTTCAGCACCTGTCCCTTTTTAGTTTTCGGATTGTTCTTTCCATCGGAAATAATCTTATACATGAGACCACTTTTGGTACGTTTATAACTGCCCCCATTACAGGCAGCCAGCACCAACATAACCATCACACTCAAAATAGCAATTGTCGTTTTTTTCATTTTTTTAATTATTGTAATTGTGAAGCATATTCTTTTATAACTTTTATAAAATTCTGAACCGTGTTTTCAAGTGTTTCACTGCTACGTCCACCTGACGCGTTAAAATGCCCCCCCCCTTCAAAATGTTTTCGCGCAAAGGTATTTACATCAAAACCACCTTTACTGCGGAAGCTCCATTTTCTTTCTTCATCCCGGTCAATAACAAGAGCAGCTAATTTTATGCCCTGAATACTCAACGGATAATTTACGAGCCCTTCGGTATCCCCGGTTCTTATCTGGTAGCGTAAAAGATCCTTTTTTGAAATCGCGATCAGGGCCGTGTTGTATTCGTAGGAAATATCCATACGATTCAGCAATACATGTCCAATAAAACGCATCCGGGTTTCCAGGAAATTATCGTAGATATTCTCGTGTACGGGGGTATGTTTCAATCCTTTTTCCTTCAAATGGGCCACCATTCTATGAACAGAAGCGTGGGCCGAGGGAAAACGGAAAGAGCCGGTATCGGCCATAACCCCGGCATACAGGCATTCAGTCATAGGAATAGTGATCTTTTCCGCATTACCCGATTCTACTATAAAATCATAGATCATCTCGCTGGTGGAACTTTTGCCGGTATCGCTGATCCCATAATCAAAATTCACTGAATCAGGTTCCTGGTGATGATCTATCAAAATCTTAGTACACTGTGCCGCTGCCAATAAAGGAGCTAAGTTTTTAGCCCGATGAAAAATGTTGAAATCCAGGCAGAATAACCAGTCTGCTTCATTTAAAATACCAGCACATTTCTCCCGGTTCAATTCGAAATCAACAACCTTATCTACTCCCGGCATCCAGTTGAGCCAACCCGCCCAATTGGTGGGGGAAATCACCGTAACCTCATGTCCAAGCTGCGTTAATAATTGACCGAGGGCCAGTGACGAACCCATAGCATCAGCATCGGGTTTCTGGTGAGAAGTGATAACCACTTTACGGGGCTCATTGAGCAAGGGATATAATTCCTGGATGAGTTTCATTAAAATGTGGGCAAAGGTGCGGATTTTAAGGGCAAACGCCAAATGGAATATGTGAGGGTTGTCGAGATTCAAAGTCTCCGAAATTCAAGAACCAAGAACCAAGATGCCAAGAACCAAAGAATAAATACAAAAGAAAACCAAGAACCAAAGAAAGAATACAAAAGAATTAAATTCCAAGGGCTTCTCGATGCACCGGGATACCATGAAATTTGTTCCTTGGAATTTCATTGGTTCTTGATTCCTTGCCTCGAACGCCCCGGCTGGTGTCTCCACCAGCCGGAATGGCTGTTTAATAAGTAGGATCGAATCAGTAATAGATGTGGTTGGTGAAGACACCAGCCACGGCGGAGGGAGAGTGACGAACCAAGACACCAACCTCCGGTGTAAAAGACCAAGAAACCAAGATGCCAAGAACCAAAGAAGGAATACAAAAGAAAACCAAGGATCAAAGAAAGAAAATAAAAAATAAAAATCTCAATGGCTCATGAAATTCGGACGCTTTTGAGATTTTTTATTTGGAATTTCTTTGGCCCTTTGTCTTCTTTTGACTTTTTTCTTTGGTTCTTGGCTTCTTGGCTTCTTGGTTCTTGTTTTCCCTAACTTTGCCGCCAAAATTGAAATAAAGTTATGAGTAACCGTACGTTTACGATGATCAAGCCGGATGCCATGAAAAATGGACATGCCGGGGCAATTATTGATCGTTTTATTAAAGAAGGATTTCGGGTAGTGTCGATGAAGATGACCAAACTGAGTCCGGAGAAAGCAGGTGAATTTTATGCCGTACACAGTGCCCGCCCATTTTATGGCGAACTGGTTGAGTTTATGAGCAGCGGTCCTATTGTAGCCGCCATCCTCGAGAAAGAAAATGCGGTGGCCGCATTTCGCAAACTGATCGGAGCAACGAATCCTGCACAAGCGGAAGAAGGAACCATCCGCAAATTATATGCGGCATCCTTAGGTGAAAACGCGATTCATGGAAGTGATAGTGATGAGAACGCGGAGATCGAAGGAAATTTCTTCTTCAGTGGATTGGAGAAGTTCTAGCAGCTATTAGCTATTGGCTTTTAGCAATTAGCTAACTCGATAATAAACGGGTTGTATATAAAATAATGCAACCCGTTTCTATTTATAATAAATGATAATTTCTATTTTTTATTGAACAGGATATTTATTTCATTACACGCTTATCGGTCATATCAACACGCTTGTCCCCTATTCTAACACGTTCATCGCTCACGCTTTCTTTTTTTCGATTGTTGTTTCACGTGTCACATCCCATTTATTAGCAACTGGAGTTACTTTAAATCCTTTCTTGCGTAATAAATTTATGAGTCCCTGTTCACCAGTTAAATGTCCTGCGCCAACGGCAAACAATAATGTTCCTTCCATCATTATACCGGGCATTTGAAATACCCATCTGCGATTCCGATTATACAATAACAGATCCATGTAATCTTCTGTTCCCGGATCACTTTTACTCAGAAGCGAGTCCATTCGTTTAAGATCCTGCTTGAGATAAACGTCCACCAGTTCCTGTGTTATATGCTGATAAGTATCGGCGCTATCAATGTATTTCATTAAGTCCTTTGCTTGTTTTTCATAAGGAATACTATCAAATAAACTAGCCTGGAACTGAACGGATTCCAAACCAAATATCTCTTTATCATGCAAGCTTGCCTCTTTCATGATGAGTTCTTCCATGCCATTTTTCTTCTCACAATTCATACTCTGCTCACTCAGCAAACCCGATACCAGATAGGGTTTGAATCGATTGATCATCGACATTGGTATCGGTGTTTTACCTTTCTTTAAATGATTCTCCAGCCTTGTATATTCTTCTTTAGTAAGCAGATCCGATATTTTTATCCCATCGTTCATGCGCATATATTTCATAGCGCCCATCATGTCTTGCAAATTATCCATGTCCACTTCAAAATAAACCTTTACTGTTTTACGTATTACTCCTTTCAGTGCCTCACTCAGTTTAGCATCTTCGGCACAGAGAATATGCATGGTTCCAAAAAGGTAAGACGGTTGCTTCAGACCATTGCCACTGATTTGCCAGAGTAAGGTGTTTGTTAATTGATCGGAAGCAATATTCTTTGTTTTTGCTACCGGTTTCTTTACAGTTTTCTTAACTGTTTGAGCCTGAGCAATACTAACTGTTACGAGCATGAGCACGGTAAAAATACATCTGATAAATCTCATAGATAAGTGCTTTTTCTAGAATAAAAATTGCATTACATTTATTATTATTGCGCTACTAACAAACCCCACAGATATGAAACCCCTGTTAACTCTGGTTGCGACCATTACAACATTGCTATTTTCTAACTCTTCCTTCTCACAAAAAGACAAAGATATCCCAGCCTGGGGGAAAGTAGAAAAAGCAGAACTCGAGATGAAAGTTTATGAAATTGACAAAGACGCAGAAGCCGTCGTTTTGTTCGATGTTGGCGAACTTATTTGCGATCAATCGTATAATATTCAACTCGAAAGACGAATCCGCATAAAAATACTAAAAGAAGGCGGATTGGAAAGAGCGGATATCCATCTTAACTATATTCATTATCAAAACGAAGAAAACATTATCAAGTTAAGCGCTCAAACTTATAATCTCGATGCCGCTGGTAATATTGTGGTAACACCCGTTGATAAAAAATCATTCTTCGATAAAAAAATCAATAAACGGATTTCAGAACGGGTATTTACTTTTCCTGAAGTGAAAGTAGGTAGCATTATTGAATACAAATATATACGAACCGGCGCCGGGTTAGTGACCTGGTATTTTCAACGTTCTATTCCGGTCAAGTTTAGCCGGTATACAACCGATTTCCCGTCGGAAGTTGAATTAGCGTCAATTCCAAATTGCGTATTGCCATACGATACCAAAAGAGATACAAGGTCAACCCGGCATATTATTACGCATACAATGACTGAAGTTCCCGCGTTGAGAGACGAACCTTTTATAAGCAATGAAGATGATTATCTGCAGCGAATTGAAACCAGGCTGCAGGCAGTAACCAATACGATGGGAGTCCGAACCAGTTTCACGCGAACCTGGCCTGGCATTATCAAACAATTGATGGAAGATGAAGATTTCGGTATTCAGTTAAAAAGAAATATTCCCCGTACAGCTGACCTCGAGGAGGAACTCCGCAAGATTACTGATCCATATGAAAAAATGAAAATCATTCATCATTATGTGAGAAAGAATATGACCTGGAACGGATACGATAATATATGGGCGCTGGATGGAGTTAAAGCCGCCTGGAAAGATAAAAAGGGTACCACCGGCGAGATTAACCTGATCCTGGTAAACTTATTGAAAGATGCCGGGCTCGATGCCTCACCGATGCTGGTGAGTACGCATGACCATGGACGTGTAATGCCGATGGCGCCAAGTTTCGCTCAATTCAATGAGGTGATCGCCTATGTTAAAATCGGTGAAAAACAGTATTACCTGGATGCTACTGAAAAGAATACGCCGACCCATCTTATTCCAAAAAACATACTATTTACCGAAGGGCTTGTTATTTCAAAGCTGGAAACATTTGAATGGGGTTGGCAATCACTTTGGAATGAAAAATTATTGAAGAAGAAAATGGTAGTGCTGCGAGCTGAACTCAATGAAAAAGATTCGATGGTAGGTGAAGTTAATGTAAGTAGTATCGACTACGACCGGGTAGAACGATCCGCTGTTTTGAAGAATGATGGCAAGGAAAAATTCCGGGCTAAATATTTCACGGAGCCGAACGCAAACATGAGAATAGACAGTTTGCATATCGACAATGAACTCAACGATTCATTGCCGCTGGTACAGAAGTTTACATTCAGTCAACCAATCAGCGGCTCTGGCGATTACAAATTTTTCAATGTGAATCTTTTCACCGGACTGGAAAAAAATCCGTTTGTAGCGGACAACCGCTTTTCGGATATATTCTTTGGTACTAACCAGACTTATGTGATCATTGGGAATTTCAAGATTCCCGATGGATACACCTATGAAGAACTACCGAAGAACATGAGAATGATAATGCCGGATACGAGTATTGAAATCAGCCGAAGGATTGCCTCTGAAAATACGGTATTGTCCGTAAGGATATCCCTGGAGTTTAAGCGTCCATATTATACTGTCGAAGAATACCCCGACTTCAAGGAGTTTTATAAAAAACTATTTGATATACTGAACGAACAAATCGTGTTCCGGAAGAAAGCCCTTCCCGATCCAAAACCTAAACCCTGATTTGCATCCTAAATAGATTGGCACGATGAAATATATAAAATCATTTTTATCATTGCTATTGTTCTTTTGCGGTCTTACCGCTTTTGCCCAGGAAAGACCTCAATACGCTATATCCCTTATACCCGACAGTCTCAAGAAAAATGTTAATTCAGTAATCCGGGAACAATCCAATGTTATCGTTATGAAAAAGCCCGGTAAGGGCAAACAGTCGGTAAAAAAAGTAGTCAGTGTTTTCAATGATAAAGCAGAGGATGAATTGGTGTTCCATGAATTTTATGACCAGTTCCGGAAAATAGATGATATCGAAATTAATATCTATGATGAAAAAGGTAAGTACTTAAAGAGGAGTCGTAAAAAAGATCTTCAAACGCAAAGTGTGGGTGATGGTATGTCGCTATTGACCGACACGAAAGTGATATTTGCTCCGCTCAGTACCGATAAATACCCGGTTACCATTGAAATCTTCTACGAGATCAATTTTGAAGGGTTACTGGAATTTTCAGATTTCTATCCACAAACAACCGACCAATCTATTATCAGCAAAACCCATTCGATCACAACGGAAGGAGATAATAAAGTACGTTATAAGAATTATCGCTGTAATCTTTCTCCAAAAGTGAAAACAGAGGGAACCGCTACCACATTAACATGGGAAGTGAAAAATGTACTTCCCCTGGAAAATGAACCAGGTTCAGCAGAAGAAGATGTTCCCCGCGTGCAGATATCACCTACCTATTTCGAAATGGATGACTATCCAGGGAATATGAGTTCGTGGACTAGTTTTGGCAAATGGGGTTTGTCGCTAAACGAAAAGATTAATAAAATTCCAGAGAAAAATATTCCATTTTACCGCGACCTGGTAAAGAATGCGAAAACAGATCGCGAAAAAATCGCGATCCTGTATAAACATCTTCAGGATAATTATCGGTATGTAAGTATCCAGTTAGGAATCGGCGGAAATAAACCTTTCCCTGCGGAATTTACAGAAAAGAAAAAGTATGGGGATTGTAAGGCGCTTAGCAATTTTATGTATGCCATGCTGGATGCCGTTAAAATCCGTAGCCATTATACGATTATCAATGCTGGATATAACAGCATGCCGGTAACCCCGGATTTTCCACAGGATGTGTTTGATCACATTATTCTCTGCGTACCCCTACCAAAAGAAAAAGATACTGTTTGGCTGGAGTGTACCAGCCGAACACAGCCATTTGGGAAACTGGGCAAATTCACAGAGAACAGGTATGGGTTGCTTGTAACGGAAAATGGAGGTGTGCTCGCTGCTACACCAAGAAGTAAAGCGGAAGACAATATCCTCCACACAAATTGCCTTATCAATTTGGATGAAAAAGGATCGGGCACCGTTATGATCGATATAAAACACAGCGGTGAGTTTACCGATATCTCCGATTTTATCATGGAATCGGATGACCAACAAAAGAAATACTACCTGATTAACCGGGTTGGTTTTAAACTGCCCGATGAGATTCAGGTATCCAAAAAAACAAACCCGGGGTCAAGTGATTATATACTTCACTATGATATGTCATTTGAAAAGATCCCTGAGTTCAGTGCCGGCTCCAAACATTTCTTAAATAGTCGTATTTATAAATTCTGGAACAAGGCTTTGCCGAAATCGGAGAACCGAAAAAATGATTATTACCTCGAATTTCCCATGATAAAAACGGATAGCACCATTTACCAGCTACCCGAAGGATTTATCGTAGATAATCTTCCCAAAGCCGCCTCCTTGAAATATGCCTTAGGTAATTTCCAGTCGAGCTATAGTTATGACGCCGCTAAGCGACAAGTAATAACTTTTTGCCGGATCGAGTTGAATGATCACATTATTCCTGCTGCCCGTTATCAGGAAGCAACCAAATTCTTCAGCGACGTAATCAGTGAGCAACAACAGAAAATTGTTGTCAAAAAAGAATAGGTTAAATACAAAGAACCAAGAACCAAGATGACAAGAACCAAAGAAGGAATACAAAAGAAAACTAAGAACCAAATAAAAAATACAAATAATAAAATTCCAAAAGCTCCCCGAAATTCGGGGAGCTTTTGGAATTTATAATTTGGATCTTCTTTGGTTCTTGGTTCTTCGGTTCTTGGTTCTTTGCCTCCTGGCATCTTGGTTCTTGGTTCTTTTAAACGGGGCCTGGTTCTTCTATCCAACAACAGCCTCCTCTCCATACATCTGTGCTTTAAATTTCAATGATGGAGATGGAATAAATTCTCCCAATCCCAACTCTTTCCATTTTGCATCTACTGCTGCAATAGTATCATCAGCAGCCACTATGATATTGGGCCAGTCGCGGTGAAAATTGTCAAATTCCTTTGTTTTATTGGTTCCATCAAATCCCATACAGGCGCGGTTCTTCGAGCCGTCTGCATATGATGTTCCTTGCGATAAAATACTATCCCTTTTCGGATCAAGATTATTACAGAATCGCCACAATGCTACCGGCAGATCATTGGCGTCAACTGTATGCTCTACATATAATATCATCTTCACCCCTTCCAGTTCGCTTAATCCGCTTAATGCTTCATGCAATTCCCGAACATGTCCTTTCCGGTTCTTTTCTACCGAAACAATTAAACAGGGAATCTCTAATTTCAACAAACTTGAATTGATCACCCGTATTTCAGAAAATTTATTTTTTATACTTTCTGTTTCTATTTGCAAACTAACTGCAGACGAACGATAACTATCATCCCTTTCTTCATCAAATTTCTTAGTGCCATCAATACACATCTTCCCCCCAAAACCCAGCTTGCTGCAACTGTGATCCAATACGTCCATGGGACCTTGTGAAAAATAAATATCCGTTGCCGGATTCAGGTTCCTGAATACATATTGCGCCAATGCCTTATAATCCTGGATGCGTACTTCTTTATCTGCCAGCACCAAAATTTTATTGAACATCATTTGTCCGGCACCCCACATGGCATTCATTACTTTTTGTCCCTGCCCCGCGTATTCTTTATTGATCTGCGTAATTACCAAATTATGAAACACCCCTTCCACCGGCATATCCATATCGGTGATTTCAGGAACCATGGTCATTTTAATAGGCGCTAAAAAAATGCGCTCGGTAGCCTTACCCAACCAGGCATCTTCCTGTGGGGGAATTCCCACGATCGTAGCGGGATATACCGCTTCTTTTTTATGTGTGATAGCTGTAATGTGAAAACGTGGGTAAAAATCAGGTAAGGAATAATAACCAGTATGATCTCCAAAAGGTCCTTCCCAAATCAGTTCCTCATCCGGTTCAACATATCCTTCAATGATAAAATCAGCATCGGCCGGTACTTCCACATCGGGTTGTGTAATACATTTTACCAGTTCCACTTTTTTCTTCCGCAAGAAACCCGCCAGCATATATTCATCTACATTCTCAGGCAAGGGTGCAGTAGCAGAATAAGCATATACCGGGTCGCCACCGAGTGCAACTGCCACCGGCATTCTCTTACCCAGTTTTTTGTATTCTGAAAAATGCTTGGCGCTTACTTTATGTTTGTGCCAATGCATACCAGTAAGGGTTGGACCAAATACCTGCATCCGGTACATACCTACATTTCTGCTATTGGTATTGGGATCTTTGGTGTGAATAATAGGAAGCGTAACGAATGGCCCGCCATCTTTTGGCCAGCAGGTTATAACAGGTAATTTATTGATATCAGGCTTATCGGTTATTACGATCTCCTGGCATTGTCCCCTGCCTTTCTTTACTTTTGGCATCCAACTGGCAAACTGACCCAGTTTGGGTAATAGTTTTAATTTATCCAGTATTCCTTCTTTAGGTGCACTTAATAATTTGAACAGGCTTTCGATTTCACGGGCGATATCGTCGAGCTGATTAACTCCTAATGCGAGGCACATTCTGCGTTCACTTCCATACGCATTCATTAATACCGGGAAATCGTATCCGGTATTTTCGAAAAGTAGGGCCTTACCACCACCGGGTGTTTTGCTGATACGATCCGTTATTTCAGCAATCTCCAGTTTAGGATTCACATAATTTTTTATGCGTATCAGTTCGCCGTGCTTCTCTAATGTATCAATAAAATGCTGCTGGTTCCGATATGCCATATTCATCTCTTAAGTGTGCAAAAGTAAAACACAAAGGGCTGACAATTTGTTTTAAACTCTTATTATTTAATAATCTATTTCAATCTTCAGTAATCAGCAGAAATGTTATTTGCAGACGCATGAAAAAAGGCCCGCCATTTATGGCGGGCCCTGATAATATTATTGAGATTGATTAAAGTACAGGTTTCGGGCAGCGAATACCCCCCTTTCTTCCACCAGGATTGCTGTTCAATCCAACTGTAAGTGTAATTCCATGAAAATAGTACCAGTCTTTAAACTGTGATCCACCCCGCAATTCACCGTCCAAAGGATAGGTGGCGGTACTGTTTTTTAATTCTCCTCCCCGAAAAGCCATTTCTACAGCTTTCACTCCCCTTTCCTGGGCAAGAATAAATTCATCTACATAAGAAGTACTCACATCATCGAGATAATCAGTAAATGTTTTTCTCATACCCAATTCATAACCCAGGGTTATGTTATCTGCAACCTTATATCGAAACCCAACTCCTATTGGAATGGCCATTTGGGTGAGCTTATATTCTTTCCTGTTGGGATATTGAGCCAGCCCCTGCCCTTCGGTACTGAGTGGCTTCAGATATATTTTGTTTCCCAATGTATCGTATGCATAGGGATCAAAATGAAAAACCGCCAGGCCAGCGAATGCATAAGGAGTAAACTTTCTTTCCGAGAGATCAAAGAATGAATATTCAAGCAGCAGATTTCCTTCTACTATTTTGGATTGAAAGCTGAGATTTCTTAATTGCAGGTTTGGCTCGTTCTTTTTATCATCCGCTTCAATCTTTCCTGAATTGAATTCGGTACGAACCGACCAGTGTGGGTTAAGATCGTATTTTAATCCAAGTCCAAAACCAAAATTGGATTGATTAAGCGTGATGCGTTTGCTTTGCAGATCGCCCTGGTAACCTGCAAAACCACCGCGGACAGTAATATGTAATTGTTGCGCGATTGAACCCACCGGAATAAAAAGAACTGCCCAAAGAAGTTTTTTCATTGTACGTTTTTAGATGAATAAAATAATGGTTGGTTTCAGGACGATGGATGTTAGGTTTCTACGGTGAGTGAAGGTTTGTGGATGGCCTTATAACGCAAGTATTACGCCAATTATTTGTTAAAGGGTTGGAAAAAAAGAAAGAAAAACCGCTATCGTTGATAACCAGTTAATAATTTTTGTGATCTGCTATCAGAATGGTTATTAGGCACTGAGCCGATTAGAGGGATAATCAATTTGCCGGGCCCATTTTTCAAGTTTATTTACGAGTTCGTCGAGTTTTATTGGTTTGCCCAGGTAATCGTTCATCCCCGCACGAAGACATTTTTCTTCATCGTCTCGCATAGTATTAGCGGTTAATGCAATAATCACAGGTTGTTTTTCAAGTGTGTTCCGTATTATTTCAGTAGCTTCCAATCCATCCATTTCGGGCATCTGCATATCCATCAGCACCAAATCATAGCAACCTTCACTAACTGCTTCCACAGCTTCAGCTCCATTTTCCACTACCGTTGTTTCATATCCTAATTTCCCAAGGATATGGATAATTACCTGTTGATTGATAAGATTGTCCTCCGCGATAAGAATATGTAGAGGATATTGTACGGCGAAATTGCCGGATAATTTTTCCTGGGTGGTTTTTTCTTCCTGAACAGGCTTACCATGCGATTGCAAACTTTGCAGTATATTCTTATTCAATACGTGTTGCTTAACGGGTTTGGTTAGCACGGTGCTGAATAAATGTTGAAGCCCTTTATTGTACTCATCGCCCATCGAACTCAATAATATAACCGGAATGGCTGGCCATTTTTCCTTAATGGCCTGTGCTAATTGCACCCCATCCATATGAGGCATCTGCATATCAGAAAGAACGAGATTGAAGCCCGGATCCGTTGTAAGAATATCAATAGCTTCTTTACCAGAAACAGCCAATACCGGAACAAGTTTCCACTGCTCCAATTGATTTTTTAAAATAGCCCTATTGGTGTAATTGTCGTCCACCACCAACACTTTTTTCCCCTCGTGATCCGACATATTGTAATTGGTATAAGCTTGCAAAGTATTTACACCCATTCTTGTTTGTATCGTAAAGGAAAAAGTGGATCCTTCCCCTGGCTGACTTTGAACACTGATCTGACCACGCATCAAGCGTACTAGTTTTTCGGAAATGGCAAGACCCAATCCTGTACCTCCATATTTACGTGTAGTGGATGAATTCACTTGTGTAAATGCTTTAAACAGCCGTTCCTGTTTCTCCAATGGAATACCGATTCCGGTATCCCGTACTTCAAACTCCAGTTCCAATTGACCAGCTGCATCAGATCGGTTTAAATGGACCCCAACAAATACTTCTCCCGCATGAGTAAACTTCATCGAGTTGCTTACCAAATTGGTTAGTATCTGTCGCAATCTAAGATCATCGCCTATAATCTGCAATGGAACATCTTCATCAATCTGGTAAACCAGGTCAAGTCCGGCTTGCGAAGCTTTGGTTCCGAAAATATCCAACACATCTTCAATGCAATTCCTCAAATTGAACTCTTCCCTTTCCAGTTCCATATTCCCCGATTCTATTTTCGAGAAATCGAGAATATCATTGATTACATTCAACAACGTTTCTCCACAGGTTGCTATGGTTTGCGTATACATGCGCTGCTGTTCCGTTAATGCAGTTTCCGCCAATAGCGAAGACATGCCAATTACACCGTTCATTGGAGTTCGTATCTCATGACTCATAGTAGCCAGAAATATGCTTTTCGCCTGGTTAGCCTGTTCAGCTTCTTCCCTTGCTTTTTCAGCATTCTGGTAAGCCATCTCCAACGCTCCCTCATTTCTTTTTTTCTCCTGAAGTACCAGCGTTTCTTTCTGTAAGCGTAACATTTCAATGGTTTGTCCAATATGTATCTGGCTATATTTTTTTAATTGATAGGCCCAGAGACCACAAATAAACACGATGACTGCCGTGAGAATGATATGAATTAAAAAAGTCTCCAGATCAAAATAATTGACCTGTACAAAATGGGTCCCCTTAAATCCAATACTCTGCAAATAACCTAGTATCAGATGATGCAGTATAACTATAAGAAGAATGGGTATCTGCAATTTCCAGTTTTGATAAGTGATCAGTATTGCGCTACCAATAAAAGCGAAAAAGTGCATTTCAAATAACCCGTGCATCTGGTAAATATATTGCGACATGAAGATCCCTAACACCACACTAAGAACATACTGGTAAAGATTTGAATGGGGGAAAATTGATTTAATGGAATAATACGCAAGCAGGGAAATCCCACCAACGCCAATCGCGATGATCCAGGTATTGAAGAAAAAAGCGAATAATAGGCCCGCAACAAAAAAGCCGATCAAAAAATAATTCATCAACCGATCGGATCTTTTCTTAATATCCAAACGCAAAGCGGCCGTATGCCGCTTGAATTCGCTGTCAATTTTATGGTTAGAATTCTTTCCCATACAGTTTAGGTTTGGGTAGTGGGCAACCTACCCGTTTACGGGTAAACCGGCAGTAAATAATCAGAATCGAATTATCCAGAATTATCACCAGTACCTGCTTGTTTTAAACGGGGAAACGCATAAAAAAATCTATCTGGCATCATTTCATTTGGTGATATAATGTTTTAACAGTGAAAGTCTTAAGTGAAAACCACTACAAAGCAGTAAAGAAGATTTGAAACGTAAAACCAGCGCTAAGAGTTTAAAGGAGAAAAGG
This sequence comes from Chitinophagaceae bacterium, assembly GCA_965279015.1. Classification (GTDB taxonomy): domain Bacteria; phylum Bacteroidota; class Bacteroidia; order Chitinophagales; family Chitinophagaceae; genus Endoryza. Next base: position 3,236,079 of record OZ257130.1, on the reverse strand, counting down.
AGAAAAAAGGGAATTTCTGAATATCAAAACCCCTTTCATCTCATGTTCCCTTTTGATCTCTTAGCTAAAACAACAAACACCTGGAGTATGTTACTGATGAATAGAATGGAGTCTGGTCAAGGCAGCGGTGGGCAATTCATCCGGAAGTGGTTCGGCGTGAAATCCAAATTCATTCAAAAGGAGGATAACAGGCATGGGCTGTACCATTCCATTATCGGATTTTATCCGCAGAATTTTATCGCAATCCTCCAGATCGAAATTTGCTTTATAAGCAGGAAAGGATTGATGTATCTGATCAAGCAACTGATCAGCGTGAAAACGTTCTTTCACGTTTGTCCTGAATACTTCTACCATATGATTGATATTCGATAGAGAAATCATGAGTCCCTGATTAATGATTTTTTTTAAGCCACTGATTACACGGATTAACACTGATTTAATTTCTTTCTGTGAAAATCTGTTTAATCAGTGGCTAAAACTCATTTCCTAATTTTTCGCAAACACCACATTCGCCGTTAGATTTACTTCATCACTCAGAAAAGCGGGAAGCGTTTCTTTCGCGATTCCAAAATCAGCACGTTTAATAATTCCGGTTACTTTAAACCCTGCGATCGGTTTTTTGCTCATCGGGTGTGTACCCACTTTGGCAATCGCGTCGAGTGTAATTGATTTGGTTATTCCATGAAAACTAAGATCACCGGTTACTTTATAATTTTTATCACCCGTTTTTTTAAACGATGTGCTTTTGAATACCAGATCAGGATACTTTTCCGCATCAAAAAAATCAGCGGTGCGCAGGTGTTTGTCACGATCCTCGATCTCTGTGTTGACAGATTTGACATCCGCGACCATTGTAACTGTTGCATCAGAAAAATCCTCGTTGGTTGAGGTCAGCACCGCTTCTTTCATCCGGAATGATCCTTCAATTTCTGAGATCATCAGGTATCCCACAGAAAACCCAAGATATGAATGCATGTTGTCAAGTGACCAGGTAGCCGGTTCTATAGGTCGGAAGGATAGTAGAAAAATTACAAAAGCAAATAGGATAAGCACATTTTTTTTCATAACCCGATAAATTGATTTAATAAATTATTAATATGATAGTAAATTAAAAGAGCCTGTTCAATGAATTCATGATATGTTCCGTTTGCCCAAAATTCGTGCCCGCTCTATTGTGGAGGGCGCCATACCGTTTGTTGATTCATTTTTTCCCATTTTTTTTCCTTTTTAAGGGTGATTGTTTTTTTGATTGCAGCTCTTTCAGATAACCTTCCAATGAATCCAGTCTTGCCTCCCACAGCTTGCGATATTGCTCCACCCATTCCGAAACCTCACTGAGCCGCTCCAGCTTTGCTTCACAGAATCGTTCACGGCCCTGTTGTTTGATAATAACAAGGCCGCACTCAGTAAGAATTTTGAGATGCTTATAAATAGCAGGTCGACTTACATTGAAGTTGGCCGAGACTGAATTCACATTCAGTGACTGCTGCGCTATACTGTGTAAGATCGCTCGCCGGGTGGGGTCGGCTATTGCCTGGAAAACGTCTCTTCGCATAAATTATGAAACCTTTTGGTTACAAATTTATATGAAACCTTTTGGTTTCCAAATTTATTTTTTCAAAGAACTTCGGGTTAGAGCCATTAAACGAAGAAAGCAGAAAATCGAAATGTTATTTTTTTGCAACAACAAACTTAATTAGGGCTATCCAAATTTAAAGGGGGTGAATGGGTCAGAATAAGGGGTTATGCGGGACAATTATTAATTTTTGTTTGGCACGATGCCCTCCACTTTGCTACTAGCGAATAAAATTCATGAACAGATAATAACCAGTAACGTCATACTTTACGTTCTTCAGGCTAAGTTAGTGGGCTGTTAGCTTAATAAAATACTATAGTTACTCATTTTGAATTTTGGACACGTAAAATGCGGGAGAGAAATAGCTTTTAATGCCTTCGGAATTTTGACCCATACTTTTAGGAACAATTCGATATGAACGGTAACCCCCAAAAATGTTATTTGCACAAAATTTTTCCCGCGAATCAATTTTTACGGAACCGATTCCAACTATTGCATACCTCAAATTCTCTCGCATGAGACGTTCCTACGGAACGTTAATACGATATCGTTGGCGGTGCTACCCATGAAATGTCCCTAAGGGACATGAATACAAAAACAAAGTTATTTTCTGTGATTTTATGTCTTTACGAGGGAGATGGGTATAAAAGAATCGTTTTTACAATGGATGTTATGTCCCATAGGGAGATGGATTTAAAAGAATCGTTCTTACTATGGATGTTATGTCCCGTAGGGAGATAGGTTTAAAAGAATCGTTCTTACTATGGATGTTATGTCCCGTAGGGACACCTCATGGGTAGAAAAATGCAATCATGAAGCTCACGTTCCGTAGGAACGTCTCATGCAAATAAAATTTAGTGATTTAAAATTATTATCGATTTTACCTCTAAAGCAACGGTACAAATTTATAAGTCCCGTATGGACATCTTGTGGGTAGCAGCAACTAAAAATGCTGTTGATTGATTTATTAATTTATTCCTGTAACTTTTACCTACAAAATCCACCAAAACCTTATCCTCGCCGATGCATTCCCGCCACGGAAAATATTATCTGCAATTAAACAGCTTTCTATTCTTAACTTCTTTATTATTCACCTCCCCTGCTTATAATCAGGAAAATGCTTCGTTTGTGAACAGTGCACATGCCGTTCAATATGGAGGTTCTTTAAAATTACAAGCCGAGATAGGTAGCCGAGAAGGGTTTAATTTCAGACTAACAATTTCTGGTGGCATGGGTGCCTATGCAGGTAGCGGTTGGTTTTATCCATCGATACAAAGCGATTTAATGATTTATTATGGAGGATTGGGCAGTCGGTACCAGGGCAATAAAAAAAAGAAAATAGACCTGGAACCGATCTTGTCATACACGCTCACATTTGGAGGACAGGATCGAATGAAACAGGGAAGTAAACTTCGTCCGGGTCTTCGCAATTATCCGTTGTATTATTTTAATAACTGGAACTTACCTGCATTGCAAAATCCCTTTAACTATTCCGTTTCCTGGGGAGGAAATTTAATTTTCTTCCCAACACATGCCAACCATAAAAAGCAATTAGTTGGGTTTCTTAATCTTCATCTAGACCGCTTTCAATTGAATTACCTGAATGATGGACCGCCCTTTTTTCAACCTTTCGGCGACCGGTTCGACCGTTTCCATACCGGCGCTGGATTCATAAGTTTCCACGGAGATGACGATTGGCCCATCAATCTCGTTGAATTTGGATATAATAAATTCTCCGGGTATACTCCTTACTCTTATGAAACTGCCAATAAAATGGGCGGTAGTTATGTATTGTATAAAGACTCGATCGAATACTATTATAATAAAAGCAACTGGCACCTGCAGGTTGCGAACACAAGTATGAATTATGGTGTTTCAGTAATTAATTATAATAAAACACAACTGGACATTCAACATAAGATTCATTTTTCGAGCTATTACCCTTATCACCTGGTACCCTATCAGCAAAACTGGAGTTTCGGGGCCCTTACGTATTATCAACAAACCAGTATAGGATTACAAAAATGAGAGTTGCCATCTTACTTATATTATTATGCTTGTTGACTGCTGCTTGCAGACGACATGTATTTTATTATTCCAACTATAAGCCATCGCCTTCTTCCAAAATTGATACGTTTGTACTTAGTCCCGATAAATATGATCTCTATATTAAATTAATCTGCACCAGAACGGATTCGCTCCGGAGAGGAATTCCCTGTATTTGCGATGATAAAAGTGATACGATTGTGGAAGAAGAATACATGTTTATTGAAAAAGAACCGGATCCCCAAAAAAGGCGCATCCTTGTCATCAACAAAATTCCCAACAGGCACCAGAAGTTTTATGAAGAAACGGCTCCTCAAAGTAATATAAAGGGATTGCGCGCCGGTAGCGATACCGCTTTTGTTAATATCTGGTACTTTAACCAGTTCCGGTATGGTACTTTTTATGATGAAAACAGCGCGTCCTTCATCACTTTAGATGCTAAAAGCGAGATTGAATTATGGAAGATTCAGAAACAGCAGGATCAATTACAGGTTACGGAAATCCTCGGTAAATACACAAAGGGGTATTCTTTTGTAAGCACGGATTCCGCCTTATCCCCTCCGCCCCTATTCATTAAACAGTCAAACTATGAAATCGTATTGCAATCTTTTGATAAAGATGCTCCCCGCTTTACGTTAAATAATAATACTTTCTATGTAGAAAATTTTAAGCGAAAGAAAAAAATAACCTTTATGCGTTTTGATGAGGCAATAAGCGGGAAAGATTCCGCCGCGCATTTCAAAGCCAAAAGAGTATATGCCTATCCCCTTTTACAGAATAATGTATCTAAACCAGCTGCAACGTACTGATCCTTTTTTTGAAATGGCCCCGTCTTCGCCCGGTGCAATAGCTCATCAAAAATAAATGGCAGAATAATCCGCAGTATGTATCTTCAACGACTTATTTAATCGATTAAAAATGAAAAGATTTTTTGCTTTGCCCAAAAACGTTAACAGCAATTTTTTCTCCTCCCTTTCACTGGCCGTATTATTTATTACAGGCTGTAAAGAAAAGGAAGCAGTGGACCTAAGAATCAAACAAATGGATTATTCCCAAACAGCAAAGTTTGCGGCATCGATAGATTCTTCGATAAAACCGGAAATCGCCGAGGGACTGCGCCTGAGTTTGTGGGGAATTGATTCGCTGGTAATTTCTCCGATTGCGATTGATATTGACGACTTAGGTAATTTGTATTATACCACAACCAACCGTCAAAAAAATTCAGAGTTTGATATACGAGGGCACCGGGATTGGGAGATTGAATCCATATCCCTTCAAACCATTGAAGACAAACGCGCTTTTCTGCATAGAATCTTATCGCCGGAAAATAGTAAAAAGAATGAATGGCTGGCCGACTTGAATGGAGACAGCTCGCATGATTGGAAAGATATGACCATTGAAAAGGAAAATATCTATCGTTTGAAAGATAATAATGGAGATGGTGTAGCGGATCAGTCGCAACTGGTAGTAGATGATTTTAATGATGAGGTAACGGATGTTGCCGGTGGTGTATTAAGTGAAGGCGATGATTTGTTTGTAGCGGTTGGTCCCGATCTCTGGAGAATGAAAGATAAAAACGGGGATGGCATTGCTGATGAAAAAACGTCCATCTCGCATGGTTATGGTATTCATATTGGATTTGGCGGACATGGAATGTCGGGTGTTGAAATGGGACCCGATGGAAGAATCTATTGGCAGATCGGGGATATTGGTTTTAATGGAAAAGGTGCTGATGGACAAAAATGGGAACATCCCAATAGTGGTGTAATTGCCCGATCAAATCCGGATGGAAGTGATTTTGAAATCTTCGCATATGGGAACCGCAATACCCATGAATTTGTTTTTGATGAATACGCCAACCTGATCAGTGAAGACAACGATGGGGATCATGCAGGCGAAAAAGAACGATTGGTATATGTTGTAAATGGAGGAGATATTGGCTGGCGGAGTAACTGGCAATACGGTAAATACAGAGATCCGAGAAACAATGAATACAAAGTGTGGATGGATGAAAAAATGTATTTGCCCCGGTTCGAAGGACAGGCTGCTTATATCACTCCCTGCATCGCCAATTATGTAAGTGGTCCCGCAGGGATGGTGTATAATCCGGGAACTGCACTGGGTCCTGAATATAAAAACAGTTTCTTCATTGCTGAATTTGTAGGAAGTCCTTCCAACTCTGGTATCCATAATTTCAGATTGAAACCAAATGGTGCCAGTTTTGAATTGGGTGAAACGAAAAAAATATTGGGTGGGGTATTACCTACCGGGCTTGATTTTGGACCCGATGGCGCATTATATCTCGCCGATTGGATCGAAGGATGGGATACACATCATTATGGTCGTATATGGAAATTAGATACGAAAGATGGTGCAAATTCCGCTGAACGGAAAGAAACAAAATCGTTATTAGCTGCAAAATTTGCGGATAAAACCGAAGATGAATTGGGTGAGATATTAAAGAACGCGGATATGCGTGTACGGCAAAAAGCACAATTCGAATTGGTGAAACGTGGGGCAAAAGGTTCGGAAATATTTCAAAAAGCATTGAAGCAAACTACGCATCAATTAGCCAGGGTACATGCTATCTGGGGTATCAGTCAATTGGCCCGCATGGATAAAAAATTCGCGGAATTATTATTACCGCTTTTAAAAGATAGTGATCCTGAGATCAGGGCACAGGCCGCAAAATGGCTGGGTGATATTAAATATAGTGAAGCGGGTGCAGTGTTGGTTCCTCTTTTAAAAGATGGGAATAGTCGTGCGAGATTCTTCGCTGCTGAAGCAATCGGAAGAATAAAGTATGAAGCTGCTATCAATCCCCTCATTGATTTCTTGAAAGAAAATGATGATAAAGATGCATACCTCCGACATGCTGGTTGTTTGGCACTGGCACGAATCGGAAAAGCAGAACCTGTAATTGCTTTATCATCCAACCCCTCCCGTCCATTGAGGATAGCTGCGGTAGTAACACTCCGTAGAATGAGTCATGCCGGTATTGCTGTATTCCTTGGCGACGCTGATGAATTTGTAGTTACAGAAGCGGCCCGTGCCATCAACGATGATTTATCGATCAAAGAGGCATTGCCTGCACTGGGTAATTTAATTAATACAACCAGCTTCTCTAACGAAGCGCTATTAAGACGCATCATAAATGCCAACCTTAGAGTGGGTACAGATGAAGCGATGCAAAATCTGATAACTTATTCGCAGAAAGAAACCGCTCCCGCAAAAATGAGAGCGGAAGCAATTGACGCGTTAAGTGTATGGGCAAAACCGTCGGTACTAGACAGAGTAGATGGACGATTAAGAGGAGTTGTAGAAAGGGATGCTGCTCCGCTTAAAAACAAAACCGCGGAACCTTTTATCCGTTTGTTAACGAATAAAGAATTGGCGGTGCGGTTAAGCGCGGTAAAAGCGATCAGCAAAATTGGTATTACACAAGCATCGGATCAACTGATGGCAGTTCTGAAAACCGATAAAGAACCAACGGTAAGAGCAGAAGCATTGAGAACTATCGTTGCATTAAATGATCCAAAACTGGAGCAAGCTGTTACTCAGGCTCTTTCTGATAAAGAGAAACTGGTGCGGGTTGCAGGTCTCGATTTGTTGGCGAAACAAAATATCTCCAAAGAACTGATGGTAAACCTGCTTTCAAATGTTATTAATACCAGAACTGTTGAAGAAAAACAAGCAGCACTATTAACACTAGGAAAATTACCCGTGGAGAATTCGGGTAAAGTGTTAAATGAATTATTGAATAAAATGGCCAGTGGAAAGCTTGCACCGGATATCTTTCTTGAATTGGGAGTAGCCATTGATAGTACAAAATCAACGGAATTAATTGCCCGCTATAAGGAAGTTACTTCGAAATTATCGCCCGATGCGTTATTGGCATCGTATGCAAGTACCCTGGAGGGGGGTGATGCGGGCCGAGGAAGAAACATTTTCTACAGAAATCAAAATGCGCAATGTCTTAAATGTCATTCCTTCGATGATTTTGGTGGTAATGCCGGTCCGCGTTTGAATGGAGTGGGTAAACGTTTAACACGTCAGCAAATATTAGAATCTTTGATTACTCCGAGTGCACGGCTCGCTCCGGGATATGGAGTAGTAACACTTACGCTGAAAGATGGAAAATCAACAGCAGGGATATTGAAGGAAGAAACCGCGACCAGCTATATATTAAAAGGAGGCGATCAGCCCGATGAAGTGATTGCCAAAACCAATGTCACGAAAAGAGTAGATGCTCCTTCCAGCATGCTGGATATGAAACCGATTCTTTCGAAAAAAGAAATCAGGGATTTGGTGAGTTTCTTGAGTGGGCTTAAGGAGGATAAATGATTTTGGATTTGTGATTTAACTATTTTCATGCGCTATAAAGCTTTCTTATTCGACCTGAATGGAACGATGATCAACGATATGGCTTATCATATCAAAGCATGGCACCGTATTTTGAATGATTTGGGAGCGGAAATCAGCATGGAGAGAATGAAAGCGGAATGTTATGGTAAGAATGAGGAAATTCTGGAACGGATATGTCCGGGAAGGTTTACTCCGGAACAGAAAGCGATGATGAGTATGGAAAAGGAAATGCAGTACCAGGCAGCATTCCGGCCATCATTGAAATTGATAAAAGGATTGGATGGTTTCCTGGAACGATCGGAGAAAGCAGGGATAAAAATGGCGATCGGATCTGCCGCTATCCTATTTAATATAGATTTTGTAATAGATGGACTTGGCATTCGACATTACTTTGATGCATTGGTAAGCGCTGATAATGTAGTAAAAAGCAAACCGGACCCGGAAACATGGTTAACAGGTGCGAAGCAATTGGGTGTTTCCCCTGCAGAATGCCTGGTATTCGAAGACACTCCAAAGGGGGTCGAATCGGCCCAAAACGCGGACATGAAAGCGGTGGTTATTACGACCATGCATAGACCCGAGGAATTCTGTAATTATAAAAATGTGGTTTTATTTATTAAAGATTATGATGAAGCCGGATTACAAAAATTCAATGACAGGCAATGAACAAGTATCAAAAGCAAACCCGGTTACTCGCCGCTATAGATTGTATCATCTTTGGGTTCAATGGACAATCGTTGAACTTATTGTTGATACAAAGGGGTTTTGAACCGGAGAGAGGAAAATGGAGTTTGATGGGAGGATTTATACAACCAGAAGAAAGTTCCGATGCAGCTGCCATACGGATATTGAAATCACTCACGGGCCTGGAAGGTATCTATATGGAACAACTCCAAACTTTCACTGATCCATTGAGGGATCCCTTGGAACGTACTATATCTATTGCTTATTTTGCCCTGATTGACATTCAGCAATATGAAAAACAAATAAGTGATGACTATCACGCGGAATGGTTCCCGCTTAATAAAATCCCTACCCTCATCTTCGATCATAATCAAATAGTAGAAATGGCTAAGGAGAAACTTCGCTACAAAGCTGCCTTACATCCGATCATTTTTGAACTGTTACCCAAAAAATTTACCCTGCCTCAATTACAAATCCTTTATGAATCGGTGTATGAAACGCAATTCGACAAGCGGAATTTTAACCGAAAGGTTTTGTCAACAAGTCTATTGATTAAAACGGATGAAAAGGACAAGGGCAAATCCAAAAAAGGAGCCTTCTACTTTAAACTAAACGCTAAAAACTATAAAGCAGATTTCCAGTCCTTTCTGAATCTAATCCCTAATTCGCATCTCTTATAGCTGAAGTTTCTTGAAAAATATTTTTTTTAATTCACCATATTAAGTGTTATTTTGACACTAATTGATTGCTTAAAAATGCACTCTCTTCGTTACAAAAAATTACAATAAACAACAGGGCCATGTCTGCCTCTGCTTGTATATCAAATCCTGTTTCATTCAATTTTATAAGAGCCTTTAGCAAAAATCCAATTCCTGCTAAAATTCAAAGAATGGTGAGTTTTGTTTTGGTGACAACCACCCTTAAATTTTCGCCTCGCCTCGGTTCGACCCCGGCGATAGCCGGGTTGCGAAGCAAAGAAGCGGGCGCAGCGAATAATTTAAGGGTGACGGCCCCCCCGGCCTTGAGGGGAAATGATATGTTTTTTCGAATGTTCACGATTATACGATTGCTGAAACTATATTTATACAGAAAAAACTGATTTTATGAGTGCCTCATCATCATATGTCTTAGGGGTTGATTACGGTACCGATTCTGTACGCACCATTATTGCCGATACATCCAACGGTAAAGAAATCGCTTCCTCGGTATTTAATTATCCCAGATGGAAAGATCAATTGTTTTGCAACGCTAGCGAGAACCAGTTCCGGCAACATCCGCTTGATTATATGGAAGGATTGGAAGCGAGTATAAAAGAATGTATAGAAAAAGCAGGTCCGGCAGTTGCTGCCAATATAAAAGCATTATCGGTTGATACAACCGGCTCAACACCCATCGCCGTTGATAAAAGCGGCACTCCCCTCTCCTTGTTACCAGGTTTTGAAAATAATCCCAATGCCATGTTTGTTTTGTGGAAAGATCATACCTCCACGGATGAAGCTGCTGAGATCAACGAGCATGCAAAAAAATTTAAGACCAACTATTTACAATTTGTAGGAGGAATCTATTCTTCGGAATGGTTTTGGGCAAAACTCCTTCATGTACTTCGGGAAGATAAACAAGTGCGTGATTCCATTTATTCTTTTGTGGAGCATTGCGATTGGATACCATTTCTGTTAACGGGTGGCAGCGACGTTCACCAAATGAAAAGAGGTGTATGCTCCGCGGGACATAAAATACTATGGGCAAGAGAATGGGGCGGACTTCCCCCCGACGATTTCTTTAGTTCATTGGATCCAATATTGAAAGGCTTCACTTCAAAATTGTTTAAAGACACTTATACTTCCGACAAAGCGGCCGGTACTATCAGCAAGGAATGGGCGAAGCGGCTTGGTCTACCTGAGACAGTTCTTATTGGAGTCGGCGCTTTTGATGCGCATATGGGAGCTGTTGGCGGACAAATAGAACCTTATCATTTAAGTAAAGTAATGGGGACTTCCACCTGTGATATGCTGGTGGCTCCTGTAAATGAAGTGGGCGACAAACTCGTTCAGGGTATTTGCGGACAGGTGCCTGGCTCTATTATTCCGGGTATGATGGGAATGGAAGCGGGTCAATCTGCTTTTGGTGATTGTTATGCATGGTTTAAGAAGTTACTGGTATGGCCCTTGCAAAATATTCTTTCTACATCTTCACTTGCGAATAAAGAAACTATCCAAAAACTCATCGATGAAACTTCCGATAAAATCATTCCCGAATTAAATAAGCAGGCTGCATTATTACCTATTGAAGAAAATTCAGAATTAACCGTAGATTGGTTTAATGGAAGACGTACTCCGGATGCCAATCAATTACTCACTGCCTCCATTACCGGATTAGATTTAGGCAGCGATGCGGTAAAAATTTTCCGTTCCATTGTTGAAGCAACCTGCTTTGGCGCTAAAGCAATCGTTGAACGTTTTATTGAACAGGGTATTCCGGTTAAGGGATTGATTGGTTTAGGGGGCGTTGCAAAAAAATCACCTTTCATCATGCAAATGATGGCGGATGTGATGAATATGCCGATCCGTATCCACCGTTCGGAACAAACCTGCGCATTGGGCGCTTCCATGTTTGCCGCAACGGTTGCCGGTGTATATAACAATGTAGAAAATGCAATGCATGCAATGGGTCCTGGCTTCGATACGGAGTATTTTCCTGATGCAAAAAAGGCAACCATCTATCAACAACGCTATTTAAAGTACAAACAATTGGGATATTTCCTGGAACAGCAAACGAATAATCCAATTGTATCCGATAAATCAGTAGTGTCTCAATCTGAAAATTTTATCCCACAAAGACACAAAGTTCACTAAGAAAACCATTTTGTGGCTTAGTGTCCCTGCCTACCGGCGGGCTGGTCTGTGGGAAATTGAGACAGTACCGTAAAATCAAAATCGCCTGAAATTTTTGTCCCACAAAGACACGAATTTCACAAAAAATAACCTTTGTGGCTTAGTGTCTTTGTGGGAAACCTGTAAAATCAAAACCAGCTTTGCAAACAACATGAACCCATACAAACATATCCAGGAAGAAGCCTATGAGGCCAATATGCAATTGCCAAAATTGAACCTGGTGCTTTTCACCTTTGGAAATGTGAGTGCGGCCGATAGAAAACAGGGCGTATTTGCTATTAAACCCAGCGGCGTTCCCTACGAAGATCTATCACCCAAGAAAATGGTGATTGTAGATTTTGAAGGTAAAACAGTAGAAGGCAAACTTCGCCCCTCTTCCGATACAAAAACGCATGCCGTATTATACAAGCATTGGGAAAAAATTTCAGGCATCGTACATACACATTCTACCTATGCAACTGCCTGGGCTCAATCACTAAAAGATATTCCCATTTTTGGTACTACGCATGCGGATCATAATACGGTAGACATTCCTTGCGCGCCACCAATGAGCGATGATATGATCAAAGGTGATTATGAATATGAAACCGGGTTCCAGATTATAAACTGTTTGAAAGGGAAAGGGTTGAGTTATGAAGAAGTGGAAATGATATTGGTAGGCAATCATGCTCCCTTCACCTGGGGCAAGACCGCTGCAAAAGCAGTTTACAATAGCGCGGTATTGGAACAAATTGCCCATATGGCTTTACTAACATTACAAGCAAATCCCAATGCACCCCGATTGAAAGATGCATTGATCAAAAAACATTTTGAAAGAAAACATGGTCCTGATTCATACTATGGCCAATAAACTTATGCGATAACAAGCCTAACTAATTAATAATACTAGAAACTAACTGTAATGAAAAATAATTTATCAATTGGAAACGGCGCTGCGGAAGTCTGGTTTGTCACGGGCAGTCAGCATTTATATGGCGAAGAGACACTGAAACAAGTTGCCGAGCATTCTAAGCAAATTGCAATCTCTTTGAATGATAAGATGAATATTCCCGTGAAAATTGTTTTTAAACCCGTTTTAAAAACAACGGAAGAAATTTATGCCTTATCACAAGATGCGAATACTTCCAAAAACTGTATGGGCATCATTACCTGGATGCACACATTTTCACCCGCTAAAATGTGGATCGGTGGACTAAAGATTTTACAAAAGCCCCTACTCCATCTGCATACTCAATTTAACCGTGATATTCCCTGGAGCAGCATCGATATGGATTTTATGAATCTGAATCAATCGGCGCATGGGGATCGGGAATTTGGTTTTATCATGAGTCGCATGCGCATGGAAAGAAAAGTAGTGGTGGGACATTGGCAAGGCGAGGATGTTGTTCGACAAATAAATGAATGGGTGCGCACGGCTGCTGCCTGGTTCGATTGGCAGGGTGCGAAGTTTGCGCGTTTTGGTGATAATATGCGCTATGTGGCCGTTACCGAAGGAGATAAAGTAGAAGCCGAAATAAAATTCGGTTATTCGGTAAATACCTATGGAATTGGTGACCTGGTAAAAGTTATCAATGAAACAAGTGATAAGGATATTGACAAGTTGGTTAAAGAATACGAAGATCAATACCATGTGGTGAGTTCTTTACGAAAAGGTGGTGATAAACACGCTTCATTAAGAGAAGCGGCCAGGATTGAAATTGGATTGCGCAATTTCTTAGAAGCTGGTAATTTCAAAGGATTCACTGATACGTTTGAAGATCTGCATGGCATGAGTCAATTACCCGGAATAGCGGCACAGCGACTCATGGGTGCCGGTTATGGTTTTGGTGGTGAAGGTGATTGGAAAGTAGCGAGTTTGGTAAGAGCCATGAAAGTGATGGGAAGCGGGTTGCCCGGCGGAAATTCATTCATGGAAGATTATACCTATCATTTCGAACCCGGCAATGAATTGGTGCTGGGCGCGCATATGCTTGAAATATGTGAAAGCATTGCATTGGATAAACCCGCTTGCGAAATTCATCCCTTGGGAATTGGAGGAAAAGCCGATCCCGTAAGACTTGTATTTAATGTAGGCGGTGGAGCGGCATTAAATGCTTCTCTGGTTGATATGGGAAATCGTTTCCGTTTACTGGTGAATGATGTAACAGCAATAGCTCCTGAACACGACTTACCCAAATTACCCGTCGCAAGGGTTTTATGGAAACCACATCCATCGATGAACGATGCGCTGGCCGCATGGATCTATGCAGGAGGCGCGCATCATACCTGTTATAGCCAGAATATTAGTTCCTCTTACTTACGCGATTTCGCCGAAATTGCCGGGATGGAGTTTGTATTGATTGATAACAATACCCAACTGCATCAATTAAAGAAAGAATTAAAATGGAATGAGTCAGCATTCAACAAATATTAATAGTATACTTACACCAAACTAACGGGGCTTTGCCATGAACAATCAACTAGGATTTTACGATTATCTTGTATTCATTATCTATTTCGTTATTGTATCAGGTTATGGTTATACCATTTACCGGAGGCGCAAAAAAAATGAGCACGACGCCAAAGCCTATTTCCTTGCGGAAGGAACGCTCACCTGGTGGGCCATTGGCGCCTCTCTGATTGCATCGAATATCTCCGCCGAACAGTTTATTGGAATGAGTGGTGAAGGATTCTTTTTAGGCATTGCCGTGGCAGCCTATGAGTGGATCGCCGCGATAGCGCTTATCATCATCGCCATCTGGTTCATCCCCGTCTACCTGAAGAACCATATTTATACCATGCCACAGTTCTTAAAAACAAGGTATAACGAAACGGTAGCGCTGATCATGGCCGTATTCTGGTTATTCCTCTATGTTTTTGTGAACCTCACTTCTATATTATACTTAGGAGCCGTTGCTATTAATGGACTTGCGGGTGGAGGTTACCTGCATGAAATTATGATAGGTCTCGCCATCTTTGCGTTGTTGATTTCCCTGGGTGGAATGAAAGTAGTGGCCTATACCGACGTTATACAAGTTGCAGTTTTGATCATTGGTGGATTAGTTACAACATATATTGCCCTCACCACCGTAGCGGAACATTTTGGAGGAAGCACGGCCTGGGATGGTTTCAAGGCATTGTTAGGCGACGCTCCCGAACATTTTAAAATGATCATTCCTAAACCCACTGCAGACAGTTCACAAAACGAAATCAGCAAATACCTCACTTTCCCCGGCATTCTTTCTTATGTAGCTGGTATATGGATCATCAACCTGAATTATTGGGGTTGTAATCAATATATCACGCAACGAGCGCTGGGCGCGGATCTGCAGACTGCCCGTACGGGTATTTTATTCGCGGGTTTTTTAAAATTATTAATGCCGCTGATAGTAATGTTACCCGGTATTGCCGCTTTTGTACTACACAAAAATGGACATCTATCACACCTGGTGGGTGGTAAAGATGGCGCCTACTCCGCGGTGCTTACCTTTTTACCAACCGGTTTAAAAGGTTTGTCCATTGCCGCATTAACTGCGGCTATTGTTGCATCACTGGCTGGAAAAGTCAACAGCATATCTACCATCTATACGTTGGATATACATAAAAAATATTTTAAGAAAGATGCGGATGAGAAGACGCAGGTTTATATTGGTCGGGCCGCCGTATTTGCGGCTATGATCCTTGCCGTATTATTTACCTGGACCGATGTATTGAAGATTGGTGGCACGGGCGGATTCACTTTTATTCAGAAATATACCGGCTTTATCAGTCCGGGTGTATTTGCGATGTTCCTGCTCGGTATGTTCTGGAAAAGAACAACGGGTGCTGCAGCCATCGCGGGTGTAATCACCGGGTTTCTGTTGTCTGTATTATTCAATGAATACGCGCCACAGCTTTTTGGTAACGAAACATTCTTATACACGGCTTATCCAAAAGGAGACGGCACATTTGAAATACCCTTCCATATTTGTATGGGACTCGCCTTCTTCTTTACGACCGCCCTGATGATCGCCATCAGTATGGGCGGACCGAAAGTAAATCCGAAGGCATTTGAATTAGACAAAGAGATGTTTAAATTGAAGCCGTCTACTACGGTGTTAATTGTAATTACGTTGTTAATAATATTTGCGTTGTATGTGAAGTTCTGGTAGGTAAGAGTAATTTCGTTTGAGTGAAACAGTTTCGTGGATCGGCTTGCATGGCTGGGGTTGCGAAACTGTTTTTATTTTGCGTAAATACAACTGTTGGGCGTCATGCCAAGACCTCAAACTCACAATTTCGTTCTATAAGGCAATTTTCCTACTTTCGAGACATCATATGACAGAAATAGACAAATATTCAGCTGACATTCAGAAGCTTTGTAACAAGTATAATGTTAAGACACTTTATGCATTTGGCTCCGTATTGACCGACAAATACACCGATAAAAGTGATCTTGATTTTTTAGTAGATTTTGATAATATTGACCTCAACTTATATGCTGACAACTATTTTAATCTTAAGTTCTCGCTTGAAAATGTTTTAAAGCGCCCAATTGACCTTATCGAAGAAAAAGCGATAAGAAATCCATATTTCAAACAAGTAGTAAATAGTCAGCGAAAACTTGTTTATGGACATTGAAATAAAAACCTGGTTATACGACATATTAAATGTCATCACGGAAAATTGATTCTTTCTTTGAAGCTAATCCGAAAGACTTCCACTTTTACAAGAACGACATAAGAACCAAGCGCGCAATTGAAAGAAACATTGAAATTATCGGCGAAGCAACCAATCGCATTCTTCACAAAGACGATCATATCGAGCTAAGTAATTCCCGGAAAATCGTGGACACCCGCAATCGGATAATTCATGGTTATGATACAGTATCAGATGAAATCATCTGGGGCATCGTTATTCAATATTTACCGGTACTAAAAACAGAGGTTGAGCAACTCCTGAGTGAATGAGGCACGATCGCCCAACAGGGGCTGGGATTCCGGATATCAGGGTTATGTTGCATTCAACTCAAAAACCAGACTTATTTCGCATTATGAAAAATCATTAGGAGCTACTCCTGCTTCAGCGGTGGCGCAAGGCGATGCAGGAAGTTTCTATTCGGCTTTTGTACCGGCGACACTTATCCTCCCCTTCGCTAAATCTTCGGGCATAATACATCTCAGCATTTTTCTTCTATACAACTTAAAATTTGGCAATTTTAAAATAGCAAATCAATAGAATTTTTGAATAAGGAATAGGGCAAGCAATGGTTTCTTGTCGCCTGCATTACACCAATCTTTAATGCGTAAAACCCCGCTTTTTGAATCTTTTATCAGGAAATGCTGTACCTTCTGTATCCCCACCAAAAAAACATTGCTTATGAAACGAATCCTTCTTTCATTACTGGCATTCGGGTTGTTTGCCAGCGTCTGGTCGCAAAATGAACCCCAAGAACCTTGTTGCAGTATCCTTGCAAGAGATATCAAGAAAAACCTGATTGTGGCACGTGACAATACCACCGGCAGGCTCACCTGTTTTAAAACAGATAACCTGGATATAAAGGCCATCAGCAAAGGCGATGCAGTAACTATCAACCCGCAATCAAAAAAGATAACCGCAATCAGCGGGGCTTCCAGGAATTATAATATTATTCAACCCGATAAAGCCGAGCCGTTGGGTATTTTAGCCGCTATGCGAATTGACAATGCAGAACCAATCACCGACATTGTAACTCCGAAAATAAACAATGCGGAACCCTGTTGTGCTGTGGTCAGTATAGAACCTGATCCGGTAGAGCCTTGCTGTGCCGTTGTATCGTTTAAAAATAATTCAACCGGAGTATTGTCACAATTCAAAGCTCCTAAGAACATCAGTAACACAATAAAAGTCGGTGACCCGGTATATTCAGAACCGGTAAATACCAAGGGTATCAATATGCAGGTGGATGGAGCTGCACCAATTAGTGATTTTGCCATTGTTCAATCTTCTTCTGGCAATAGCAACGGGCAGATGACATCTTATGGTTATCCTGCCAGTTCAGGAAACGGCGCAAGCGCCAATGCAAATGCCACTGCTAAATGGGTGATTACTCCTGTAGGTAGTATGAAGGGTGTGCTTGGACAATTAGATATGAATTTTCCATCGGGCCTTGACTGGGTAGGGAACCTGGCCATTACCCGCCAGGCAGATAATAAATACATCACCAGTTTTTCAGGCAATGCTTTGCTTACTGAAAAAAAGTACAATATTTCCCCGGATGAATACCTCATCCATCTGAATAATCTACCGATAGAAAAAGTACCGATACAGAAAGGCCATATAACAAGATTAAAAGCAGGCTTTCTGAAAGTGGTGTCTGAAGGAAGCTGGCAGATTTATAATGAATCAAAGGAAAAGCAACTTACCTCCTACAACAAGCCGATGAAGTTTGTAATGCCGGTTGGCAATTACCAGCTAAGCATTGGAGGACAGTTTTTCCCAGTAACTATAAAAGATGGGGAGACGGTAGAGTATTGATCAATAGTTCAGCAAATGTTTGAACGGAATTGATGTTTAAATTAAAGTCTTCTACTACAGTGATGATTGTAATTACGTTGTTGATAATATTTGCGTTGTATGTGAAGTTTTGGTAGGTAAGAGTAAATTCATTTATATAAAACAGTTTCGTAAATTGGCTTGATATGGCTGAGTTTGCGGAACTGTTTTTTTAGTTTACGTAAATAGAACTGTTGCCTGTTATACTATTGAGACATCCCGTTTATTAATGGTAAAGCGACCCATAATAACCTTAAGACCAAAAAATTACTTTAATTTGTGTTCATGAGTCGTATAGAAGTAAATATTAATCCGGGAGTTTTACGATGGGCTAGAGAGGAGGCCGGCTTTGACCCATCTGAAATTGCTGACAAAGTTAATATATCAGTTGACCGCTATAAAGTTTGGGAAAAAAAGGGACAAAACATTCCACTGGGCAAACTAAAAACAATTGCCGGACAATACCAGCGACAATTAGCTGTTTTCTTTTTACCAGAGATTCCTGAAAAAATTAAGAAACCGAAAGATTTTAGAAATCTCTCCCCGACACAGAGCAAACTTAGTAAAGAAGTTCTGACTGTAATTAGAGATGTAACTTACTTCCGACAGACCGCTTTAGAATTACAAGGCGAAAGTAATTGGAAAGAAAGGTATAGGTGGCTAACCGAGGTTGAAAATATTAAGCAAAACAATATTAAATTATCTTCTTGGTTAAGGGAGAAATTAAATATAAGTATTGATGAGCAGCTAAGTTGGAAATCCGACAATGAAGCTTACAGAAAATGGAGAAGAGCAGTAGAAAATCAATTGGGCATTTTGATTTTCCAATTTCCGATGCCTTTAAATGAAGTACAAGGCTTTTGCTTTACTGACAATCTTCCTTATGCAATCGTTGTGAATTCAAAACATCATTATAATAGCCGTTTATTCACAATTTTTCATGAGTTGGCACATATTGTCAGACATCATAGTGGCATTTGCATTGTAGATAATGTAAATGAAAAACAAGAGGAAGAATATAGTTGTAATTCATTTGCTGGCAATTTCTTAATCCCAGAAAACAACTTAATCCTAACAGAAAATCTAGCAGAAATTCAAACGTACGCCAATAAATTAAAAGTCAGTCGTGAAGTCTATTTGAGAAGACTGAAAGAAGAAAATCATATCTCTTCCACTAAGTTTTTTACCTTACTTGACAAAATAAAAGCCAGTTATAAACCAGTAGTAAAAAAAACAGGGTTCGCTGTTAAACCAGAAGTGAAGAGTCGTGCCAGTAGAGGCGAAACTTTTTTCAATTTAGTTTTAGATGGATTAAATCAAAACAGGCTTTCATATACACAGGCATCAACCATACTTGATTTACGAATTAGTAAAGTATTGAATGAAGCCTAAATCCGATAATATATATTGTTTTGATACCAGCGGATTGGTAACAATGCATCGCTATTATCCTATAAGAATAATACCAGATTTATGGAAACTTCTTGAAGAGTTATTCAAACAACGAAAAGTTATCTCACATGATTTCGTTTACGACGAAATTGTTCCAGACTCAGATACAAAAGATGACCTCGCCAAATTAATTTCAAAACATACATCTTGTTTTAAAGCTATTTCTAAAAGACAAGCTCAGATTGTACCTGAAATACTTTCATTATTCCCTCATCTTATAGACCCCAGAAGTAAAAAAGACCAAGCCGACCCATGGATTATAGCAATGGTTGTGGAAATGATGGAAGAAATTAGATTATTCGGCAAAGAATCTGATTATGTAATTGTCAGTACTGAAAGCGAAAACAGTCCAAACAAAATCCCCGCCGTTTGTAAACATTATCGGGTAAGACACATGAATCTATTTGAATTTTTTGAAGATAATAACTGGACGTTTTCATTAACTAATAAATAATTTCATAAGTACAGCAGGCAACATTGGGTTTTATGCAAGTTGAGCTTGACCTTGTAACATCAGTTATTTGCAAATCCCAGCTTCAGTTCGGTCGGACGAATAACTATCAGCATTAGTTCTTAATTCAATCATCAGATTTTCAATCAGCAGTGGTTATGGGCAGACGGAATTCTAATTCCCACCCTGCACAAAGCCCTGCCCGTTGGCTTTAATGTATAGACACTGCAGACAAACAAAGTTTTTTTGGGTTTACGAATAATATTAACATAACCGAAAATGAAAAATTTCAAATTCCAAATTCACTGGTTCAATCAATTTAAAGGCATTAGATTTTCTTTGACCATGCTGTTATTTTTATTTGCATTCAAAGCATCAATGGCTTGTACGGTCTTTATTCTTACTGATGGGAAACATACCTACTTTTTTAACAATGAAGATTTTACCAACACCAAAACAAGAATTTGGTTTGTTCCGAAAGGGAAAGGACATTTCGGTTGTGCTTATGTCGGTTTTGATGATGGGGAAGCACAAGGCGGACTAAATACAAAAGGATTAGCCTTTGAATGGGTTACTGTTGACGAAGATAGTTATACGGTCGACCCGAACTATGTACCTGACAAAAAAATGATTAAGTTGAATAAGAACACGGGTCAATGGATGCTTGAAAGATGCAAAACGGTTAAGGAAGCAATCAACTTTTATCAGACATACAGTGAGCCAGCCTTCGCCAGAACAACCTTGTTTATTGCTGATAAATCTGGAAATTCAGTAGTTATAGGTTCAAAAAATGGTAAATTATATTTCGACACTACCTCAAAAAGCAGAGGTTCAGGTTATGGAGAAGCCACTTTTCAAAAACTATATAAAACGGAAAACAGCCCAACGGTTAGTGAAGGCTCGGGAATTTTAAGACAATGTGTTGTTTCAGGTAGTGGTGGTACCAAGTACTCTAACTCATATAATCTGAACACAGGCGAAATAGAATTTTACAATTTTGCCAATCCAAATGAAAATACAAAGTTTAGCCTTTCAGAAGAACTGAAAAAAGGCGGACATTATTATGAAACATCTAAGATTGCCACTCAAGTAAACCAATCAGCAATACCATTAGCCTTAAATATGAATAGGCATATCCTGACGATTTATAAGCCACTGAAAAATCAAGAACCTGAAATTACAGCCAAAATCAAACATTTATTTAGCGAGGTGGCCAATGGTGAATTGAAATACAATGACCTTTCAGAAAAATTTACTGATGATTTAAGAAAATCGGAAGAAAGTATTAAAAAGGTTTACGGAAGGTTTGGAAATTTAAAATCAGTGGAATTGATTCATAAGGCAAAAATGCAAGACACTACTGACTACAGTTATATAATGAAATTTGAAAATGTTACTATACTTTGGCAGTTTCTTTTCAATGACCATAATAAAATATATGACTTCAATACACTAAGTGTGGTTTGGAAATGACAAATGCCAGAGCGGAATAACACTACCAACATAACAACCGAATTTTCAAATGATGCATTATAGCAAATATTTATTGGCCGCATTATTTCCTTTTTCTGTTACCACCCTTTTTGCACAACAAAAAGATATAGCGGGTATGATCAATACCGGGAGCTTTAACCCGGCTACTCTATTGTGGTATACTGCTCCAGCCACCAAATGGGACGAAGCCCTTCCGGTTGGCAATGGTCGTTTGGGCGCTATGGTTTTTGGAAAATACAGGGAAGAACGTATTCAGTTAAATGAAGAAACCTATTGGTCCGGCGGACCTTATTCCACCGTAGTAAAAGGCGGATATAAAGTGTTGCCCGAAATACAAAAACTGGTGTTTGAAGAAAAATATTTAGCGGCTCACAATTTATTTGGCAGAAACTCCATGGGCTATCCGGTGGAGCAAATGAAATATCAATGCCTGGCGAATCTGCATTTGTTTTTTAAAAATCAGGACAGCATAACTAATTACAAACGATGGCTTGATTTGGAAACCGGAATTTCCGGTGTTTCCTATTTTTCGAATGGCGTCAACTATCAACGGGAAGTATTTGCATCATCGCCCGACCAGGTAATTGTTGTTCGTATAACGGCTGATAAGCCAGGTAGTGTTTCCTTTACGGCAAATTTGCGGGGAGAAAGAAACCAGGCGCATTCCAATTATGCCACCGATTATTTCAGGATGGATCCGTACGGTACTGATGGATTGATCCTTACAGGTAAATCTGCTGATTATATGGGAATAGAAGGAAAAATCAGATATGAAGCAAGAATAAAAGCCTCACCGGACGGTGGTACCATGAAGACTGATGGTGTAAACCTGGTTATTGAAAATGCAAATTCGGTAACACTCTATTTTGCCGCTGCCACCAATTTTGTGAACTACAAAGATGTAAGTGCAGATCAGCACCAGCGAGTAACCAATTATCTCAACGCAATAGAAAATAAAACATACCATTCTATTCTCACTTCGGCTATTGCAGATCATCGGAGCTATTTTAACCGCGTTTCGTTACAACTGCCCAATACACAAAATTCATTTTTGCCAACACCCGATCGGGTTAAAAAAATTCAAACAGCATCCGATCCTTCTATGGCGGCCCTGAGCTATCAGTTTGGCAGATACCTTATGATCGGTTCATCAAGACCCGGAACAGAACCCGCCAATCTGCAGGGAATATGGAATGACAATATGAATCCTTCCTGGGATTCAAAATATACAACCAACATTAATACAGAAATGAATTACTGGCCGGTCGAAACTGGAAATCTTTCTGAATGCGCCCTGCCATTGGTAAAATTGATAAAAGAAATAACGGACCAGGGCACACAGGTTGCCCGGGAACATTATGGTGCCAGCGGTTGGGTGCTGCATCAGAATACAGATATATGGAGAGTGGCCGCACCCATGGACGGTCCTACCTGGGGAACATTTACGGTAGGGGGTGCATGGCTCTGTACGCATTTATGGGAGCATTATCAATACACTATGGACAAAGATTTCTTAAAAGAAATTTTTCCTTTGATGGAAGGTTCTGTTCAATTCTTTATGGATTTTCTTATACCCCATCCCAATGGAAAATGGTTAGTTACCAACCCCTCCACTTCTCCCGAAAATTTTCCGGACGGTGGCGGTAACAAACCTTATTTTGATGAAGTAACAGCAGGTTTCCGGGAAGGCACAACAATTTGCGCGGGGTCTTCTATTGATATGCAGATCTTGTATGACTTGTTTGGTTATTATATTGAGTCGGCAAAAATAGTAGGAAAGGATGATGCATTTGTTCAACGTGTGCGTGCAGCCAGGGAAAAATTAGTGCCGCCGCAGATTGGCCGGGATGGTTCATTACAGGAATGGGCCGACGACTGGAAATCGCTGGAAAAAAATCATCGTCACTTTTCGCACCTATATGGGCTGTACCCCGGTAAAGTGTTGTATGAAAAAAGAACACCTGCGCTAATCGAGTCGTATAAAAAAGTTTTGGAAGAAAGAGGCGATGCATCCACCGGTTTTTCCAGGGCCTGGAAGATGGCCCTGTGGGCAAGGCTTAGCGATGGTAACCGGGCTTATAAAATTTATAAAGGCTATTTACAAGAGCAGAGCTGTACTTCCCTATTTGCCTTATGCGGAAGGTCGTTACAGGTGGATGGTAATTTTGGTGTAACCGCAGCTATTACAGAAATGCTGATGCAATCGCATGACGGGTTTATAAAATTATTACCTGCCCTACCCGATGAGTGGAGCGACGGAGAATTTAAAGGTGTTTGTGCAAGAGGAGCATTCGAACTGGATTATGCCTGGCAAAACAAAAAAATGCTCCATCTTAAAATAGTATCAAAGGCCGGGGAAGCTTGCAGAATTGAATTCAGACCTGGATTAAAGATCAGCAGCAATAACAGGAAAGTGAGTTTTAAAAAACTTCCGAATGGACTTGTTGAATTTAAAACGACAAAAGGCGCCGTTTACCTGGTAGAATAATTATAACTACACTCTTAGAATAGACTTCACATCATAAACCTAAAAGCTGCATAATCTGTACGTATGGAAATATTTTGGAAAAATAGTTTGTACATTACTGAGCATTTTAAAACTCAACCGCGATGAGTGTATATCCCAGCATATTCAACGATGTCATTGGCCCGGTAATGAGAGGCCCCTCCAGTTCGCATTGCGCCGCTTCTTTACGCATTGCCCGTTTATGCAGGGACCTGATGGATGAAAACATCAAAGACATTCTGATAGAATTTGATCCCAACGGTTCATTGGCAACCACACACAAAAGTCAGGGATCGGATATGGGATTGTTTGGTGGCTTTTTAGGATGGGAGGCCCATGATGAACGATTGCCAGAATCTGAAAAATACATGGTAACAGCCGGAATTAACGTTACCATTAATATCATTGATATAGGTAACGGTCATCCAAACCTGTATAAAATAACCTTACATAATAATAAAGAAACCAGGAAGCTCACCGCCATTTCCACCGGCGGCGGTATGATAGAAGTAATTGCCATCGATGAGGTGGCTGTTTCCATGGCAGGAGATTATTTTGAAACATTGGTTTATTGCAAAGAGCCCGAAAATATCATTGCTTTTTTAAAAGCATCTATACCCTATGATGATATAGCGTTTCATACAGGCGAATCATCTTTTATTGAAATTAAATCGCAGGCCTTTTTAGATGAAGATATTTGCAAAGAGTTACAGGCAATAGAAGGAGTTTTATTCATCAAACAACTGCAACCTGTTTTGCCGGTAATGGCCCGTAAGGGATTGCAGGTGCCGTTTATTACCTGCAACCAGATGATGGAGTACAATGCCGGTAAAAATAAAGCCCTGTGGGAGCTGGCTGTTGATTATGAAATGGCAAGGGGAAATATTTCTGCATCTGAGGTGTTTGAAAAAATGCGTCATATCATACACATCATGGGAAATGCGATTGAATCAGGGCTGCAGGG
Source organism: Chitinophagaceae bacterium (assembly GCA_965279015.1). Lineage (GTDB taxonomy): Bacteria > Bacteroidota > Bacteroidia > Chitinophagales > Chitinophagaceae > Endoryza. The sequence continues at coordinate 3,211,158 of OZ257130.1, read as the reverse complement.
AACAAAGTATCATGACCGTATTTTAGGATCTCAATCGCCGCAGTTCAAAGAAAAAATGGAGGCCGGTAAATTAATCGGGGGCGAAATCAACAACCGCATCATCCTATATGTAAGCGCTATGATGGAAGTTAAAAGTTCGATGGGTGTGATAGTGGCTGCTCCTACAGCCGGCAGTTGCGGAGCCTTACCCGGCGCTTTGTTTGGTACGGCCCACTCCATGCAATTGCACGAAGACGAGTTAGTGAAAGCGATGTTATCTGCCGGACTGATTGGTGTATTTATTGCCGCACATGCAACATTTGCAGCAGAAGTGGGTGGTTGTATGGCCGAAACCGGATCGGGAGGAGGCATGGCGGCAGCAGCTATCGTTGAAATGAAAGGCGGCACACTTCAACAATCCATTGCGGCCGCTTCTCTGGCTTTGCAAAATTCATTAGGCATTATTTGTGACCCCATCGGCAACCGGGTGGAGGCTCCGTGCTTAGGAAGAAATGTTATGGCTGCCACCAACGCGGTGTCTTGTGCAAATATGGCTTTATCAGATTATGAACAACTTATTCCCTTAGATGAAGTAATAGAGACCATGAAAGCTGTTGGCGATCAGATTCATCACACATTACGTTGCACCAACCTTGGTGGACTCTCTATAACAAATGCCGCTAAAAAAATTGAAGCCATGTTAGAAGAAGTACCGGGAAAGTTTTTTAAGAGTTGTTGAACGGATGCGCTTTTTGGTTGCAGGACGCATAGCCCTACCACTGGCAGTAAATTCACTTAGGGACTCAACAGCGGAGGGCTTAATTGCTCGCTATCCTAAAACATTTGCAAAATATCCAAAGAATAAAATAAAGATAATAGACATCTATATTGTTGGGAACAAGGCAAAAAATAGTCAAGGGTGTTTACTTTCTGCCTTAACAATTGTTACCTGACATCAAGCAAACACCCTATCCATATACCTGGGGAACCTCTCAACCCCTGAGGAATTTTGTTATCTATATTCAGGTCCTACTACCCGAATCTTGTCAATCGCATTTCCTAGTTTAATTCCCATGTCAATAGAAACTAATTGTGTAAACCGGTAATGGAGGCCCGCATATACCCTTGAAAGGGCGGCTTCGAGCCGGAGTTGACTGATCGAATTGAATTGGCGAGGTTGATCGCCTCTCCAGCCATAGGTATTATCCGTTATAGGAATGTCACCAAACTCATTTATTAATACCTGGGTGAGAGGACCGTAGAAGCCCACGAGCCCTGAGGTATAGTCGGGGTATGCAGGATTAGGTAGAAAAGATAGCCAGTTGGCGTCATTATTGTGTTGCCGGATATAAGTAATGGGCCGAAGCAGATTATAATGATATTTTGACCTGAATGAAATGATTGCTCCATCCTTTAGTGCTATCCCTGTTTTGGCATAAACTTCTGCAGCTTTCCACAAGCCTGAATGCTGGCTTTCCAATACACTTGTTACAAGAGAAATAAGGTGATAAGGTGCTGGAACGCCTACTCCCACACCCCCTACATCAGCCCACCAGTTAGCAGTTGCCTTATTCGCTGCCGTTGCAGTTAAACTTCCCCCAAGGTCCTGCACTTCTTTTGCTTCTGCATAAAAAGCTGAGTTCGGATCTACCGAAAAAGGAACCGGTATTGGTGGCGCTAACGCCGTCAGGCTGTACTTCAGTAATGGTCTTGAATATCGTAAGTCGGCAGCGAACGGTGCGGCAAATCCAGTCGGCGTAGGAACCCAGGCCCATGGATCAGTCAATTGTATATATGATGTACTCGCCGTACTGAAGTTATCGGTGGCGGCCCAGTCCTTGATAGCATTTGCAATGGCCCGGCCAAATGCTTGTGAGCGATTCATAACATCTACTGAAGTAGTTAACTTCAATTGGTTGTAAGTTGCCAGCTCATTTGCATCAATACTAGCGCTATCAGCTAGCGACAAATTGAGAGCAAACATTTTGAACAAACTTGCCAGGGCTGCATTGGCTGAAGCACTCCATAAATATTTTTTTGAATGATCTGGCTTGGGCATAACCGGCATATCGATAAGCTTGGGACCGAAACTCGATCCGCCTTTAATGCCAGGTTGTACCGATTCGAACAAGCCGATGCCGATGTAAGCAAAACGCCGAGTTGCAACTAATGGATTAGGTTGAGGTCTATTCCGTTGAAGAGTTTCCATGTAATTGTACCATTGGTACACTACATCGGCACTTTCTTCGCTTAACTTAGGTGAGCAACGTGATTTAGATAACAACGATTCTTCCGAGGCCGATGGCGCTAAACCACGATCCTCCTTTTTACAGCTGTACAGAACCACAAATAGCAGTAATACTGTGAGCTGCATTAATCTAAAGTTGGGTTTGATTAGCAAATTCATAATGTATTATTTAAAAATGAAAAAGTAGTAACTGTATAAACGAGTGGAACCCGCAGGAAAAAACGCGCTGGCAACCTAACATTTACCAAGACACCGGAAACATTTTTTGCATGCATATAGGTTCTGGTTGAATCATGAGTAAAATGACTCTTCAAACCAACTCAGAAGTAATTGCTAAGTAATTGTTTCGTCAACGGGTAAGAGGATCAGATCATCTTAACGTGATGAAAAATAACAAGAATGGAACAAAATAAATTTATAAATGAGCAGTTAACGGGTATAGGTTAGCGATTAACAGGTGCCTTCGACCACGACTACGGCCTCACCTTTGACTTCTTTTTATTTGAAATGCTCACAAACGTCCTGGAGGGTTTCGCTTGCATTTTCTTCATGCAGCTTTGAAGGCTAACGGCTCACAATGCATTATCATTCCACACCAAACACCTGAAACTTTTCAATGACGGAAAAGGTTTTTCATGCTTTTTATGAGGATTAACTTTGCACAGGATTTGCAATCTACCAAATCAATAAAAATGTAACGGCCAATTAAACAGGTTAGTAATTAGAGAAGAAGAAGACGAAGAAGAAAAAAACATTGTTCTAACTAAAGATATGGAATATAAGGCTGATTAAAATAAATTTGGCTTGCTGATTTTTCGCCTTCCCTGGAGCCTACACAGTCACGGAACCTGAGTGTTAATTAGATCAAGGGGCATATGCAGCCGTTTAGTAAATTTACTATGCCCGCTAACCTGCTCGCCTTCGCAAAGCTTCAGCGGAGCAAGGCCGGCTAGCTGGAGCAAATCCCTACCGTTGATAGCAATTTTAAATAGAATCATAAAAATGAAAAGTCTAATCTTTAATTCAATTTTCACCTTTTTGGCATTATGTACAAATGCACAGCAGCAATCAACCATAAGATATGGAGATAATAAAGAAGCGGGAGGCTATGAAGAAGTCAATGGTATTAAGATGTACTATGAAATATATGGTGACGGAAAGCCACTTGTTTTATTACATGGAAGTGGAGGTTCTATCAGAAATGCAAGGCCAAAGATTGATTACTTTAAACAATACTTTAAAGTAATCGCCATTGACAGCAGGGCCGATGGAAAATCTATTGACTCAACCACAAAAAACCTGACTTATGAACAAATTTCAGACGACATAAAAGTGCTGCTTGACTCGCTCAACATTGATAGTGCTTATGTATCCGAACAAAGTGATGGTGGCATTCTAGGGTTGTTATTAGCAATAAAATATCCAAGTAAAATAGCAAGGCTTGCGGCATATGGAGCGAATCTATTTCCCGGAAAAAAAGCAGTATTTGATGAAATTGATAATTTGGTACTAGACACATTAAAAGTCACGAAGAACTTTAATACAAGAAGACTTTTTTCATTATTGGCTTATCAACCTAATATTACTGAGAAGGATTTGAAGAAAATCAAATGCCCCGTATTGATTATGACGGGCGACAGGGATGCCATAAGGCTTGAACATTCAATTAAAATGTTTAACAACATAGCAAACTCTAATCTCTTTGTCATGCCCGGAGCTACTCATTTTGGGTCCGTTGAAAAACCGGAATTATTTAATTTGGTAGTATTAGATTTTTTAAACCGTCCTTTTTCAAAAATATCTACCGTTGATCTATTTACCGGCAAACATTAACTGCATCGTACACCGTAGCTTTAGCGAAGGTGTACTCGTACACCGCAGCTTTAGCGAAGGTGGACTCGTCCACCGTAGCTTTAGCGAAAGTGGACGGTGCTAAAATATAAAAGGAAGACAGGGAAAACCTTTACCAGTTTTTCAGAATAAAAGAAACAGGAAACAGACACAGGAATACCGTTTGCTGCTATTCAAAATGAAACACTCACAAAAAATATTAACACTGCTGTTTTTTCTTAATTTCCATTTGTTGGGAATTACGCAGGGCATTAGAATTCCTGCTGAATGGGAAAAGCAAGAGAAAGTGTGGCTCACCTGGTTCGGTCAGGAAAGACGTGATTCTGTCACGTGCAGGGTGATTGAAGCCCTGCAACCACACGTTAAGTTATCTCTTAATGTTGCCTCCAATACAATGAGAAATACTGCAATTAAGTACATGGCTAAATACCAGATTGACACGTCAACCCTTGAGATTTTGATTGACCCCTATATTGACTTCTTCGCAAGAGACTATATATTTTTCACAAAAGACAAAGCCGATAAACTACAGGTGGTTTGTTTTGATTATTCAATGTATGGAATGTACCCTGACATCTATGGAAAACCGATACCAGAGGGAGAAAAAAAATATGGGAAATGGGATGAGCGAATGGCAGTGCTTTTAAATTTACCCATTGTCAAAAGCGAATATGTTTTTGAAGGGGGAGGCATTGAAGCAAACGGTAGCGGAACATTGATGATCATTAAGGAAATGGCCCTGCAACGTAATCCAGATAAATCAATGGCGGAAATTGAAAATGAACTGAAAATAACGTTGGGTGCCCGTAAAATAATCTGGTTAGAGAAAGGGCTTATTGAAGATAAAATATTCCCGAAGATTGGCCCATTTTATAAAAATTACTTTGGCGGCGGCGCAAATATGCATATTGATGAACTATGCAGATTTGTGGATGAGAACACTGTTGTATTGCCCTACATTTCTATTGAAGACAAGGATAAAAGCCCCGTTGACAGTCTCAACTACCCAATGCTTGAAGCCAATTATAAAATCTTACAAAATGCAACTACTGCAAATGGAAAGAAACTTAAAATAATCCGGATACCGATGCCGGAAATTGAACAGCTGAAATTTACCTTAACGGTTGCAGAGAACCAGGCTGAACGCTTTAAAGATTTCGGTTTGGAAAAAGGAGATACCATCTACCGAGTGCCAGCCGCCAGCTATTGTAATTTTTTCATCAGTAACAAAGTAGTGTTAATCGCAAAATACTGGATGCCCGGAATGTCGGAAACACAAAAACAAAAAGATGAAGAAGTAAAAAATGTATTTACTAAACTATTTCCTGATAGGGAAATAATACAAATTTTTACACTGCAAGTGAACAGAGGCGGTGGTGGTATTCACTGTATGACCCATGAACTCCCCGTTTCAAAAAATTGAACGGCAGCTAACTCGGATTATTGTCAAATTACAAGCTATGGTCGCAATCCGCAAACAATAACAACCATGGTTCTTATCGCAATCCACACTTCACAATGTGATTTTCAACTACTATAATCACCATTAAACCTAACATATGAGAAAACTAATTGCAGGACTCAATATGACACTTGACGGATTTTGCGATCACACCGCAATGATTGCAGATGATGAAATACACGAACATTATAATGAGGTTTTAAGAAATGCAGACACTCTTATATACGGAAGGATAACCTATCAACTTATGGAAAGCTATTGGCCAACCGTGGTAAAAAATCCTACCGGCAACAAACCAATGGATGAATTTGCGTTATTAATAGATAATATTCCAAAGATTGTTTATTCCCATACGCTTCAACAGGTGGATTGGAAAAATACCACATTGAAAAAGGAAATCATTAAAGAGGAAATCTTAACACTCAAGCAAGAAACGGGTAAAGACATTTTAGTTGGCAGTCCAAGTTTAATAGTCGCCTTCGCGCAACTTGACGTAATTGATGAATACCAGATTGCCATTCAGCCAACTATTTTAGGAAGCGGATTACCATTATTTAAAAACATCAATGATAGAATTGATCTTAAATTGTTACAAACAAAAACATTTAGTTGTGGTGCGATAGTTCTTTACTATGAGCCGACAAAAAGATGATTTTTCTTATACAACTATTACTTTCAATACTTGTCTCATTTAGCCCCCCTGATTGTCACATACACACTTCAGGTGGCTTCATTTATTGACGAGATTTGTTCAATAATAAAAACGTAGAATACTATGAGAAAAATAATCGTCTTATCAATGATTACATTAGATGGAGTAATGCAGGCACCTGGTGGACCAAAGGAAGATGAATCAGGCGGATTCAAGTATGGTGGTTGGGTGGCACCTTATGATGATGAAGTTGGCAATAAAGTCATGGAAAAACTCATGAAACCCGCAGATCTTCTCCTGGGAAGAAAGACATTTGAGATTTGGGAGAACTACTGGCCAGTGCATGCAGAGATTTGGCCAGGTATCAATGAGGTTACGAAATATGTTTTGTCAACGACCAGGAATAAATCAGGTTGGAAAAACTCCGTTTTCCTCAATAGCCTCTCAGATATCGAAAAGCTAAAAAACACGAGTGGAACCGACATTAAAGTTTGGGGCAGCAGTACGCTTATTCAGTTACTACTTAAGAATGATTTAGTGGATGAATTTTGGCTCATGATTCACCCGCTCACTCTGGGTAAAGGAAAGAAGTTGTTTGACGATGGAGCGTTTCCGGCAGCTTTTACATTAACTGAGAGTACCGTTACAGCAAGTGGTGTTATAATGGTCAATTATAAACGAGCTGGAGATGTGAAGACAGGTACTATTGGGGCTTAGCGTGCTATAACTTTTGGCAACTGTCCGTTATATTTGTATTATGTCACACGTAAAACAGGACGTTTCATTTAAACAGGTTTAATCTATAATAATTTATCATGAAAATTCCCGTATTTCTGCTTGTTCTTACCTGGATAACCCTCTGCTCCGAAAAAACTTCAGGTCAACCATCAAAAAAAAATAGAGTAATTGTGCTAACAGATATTGAAGCAGACCCCGATGATACTCAATCCATGGTTCGTTTACTCTTATACTCAAACCAAATTGACATAAAAGGATTAATAGCCACCACTTCTGTTTGGCAGAAAAACAGAGTGGCCCCAGAATCGATCAAAAGAGTGATAAAAGCTTATAGCAAAGTGCAGGCGAATCTCAACAAACATGAGCCGGGATTTCCGGATGCTGCTACCCTCTTTTCTCTCGTTAAAAAAGGGCCGGCCAAATATGGTATGCTTGGTGTAGGAAGCAATCAAGATTCCGAAGGTTCTGAATGGATTATTAAAGTGCTTGAAGAAAATGACAGCAGAACATTGCATATATCTGTGTGGGGTGGAGTGAATACATTAGCCCAGGCATTATTTAAAATAAAAGAAACCAGATCCCCCGCAGAAATAAAGCGATTAGTAAGCAAACTTTGTATTTACACCATTTCTGATCAGGACGATAGCGGAATTTGGCTGAGAAACAATTTCCCTGAATTAAAATATATTGTTAGTCCGGGTGATGTTTATGCCAATTCAACCTGGGTCGCTATTAATACCGTAATAAAGGGTATCTCAAACGAAGAAATCAGCAACAAATGGATTGCACAGAACATTCAACAAGGTCATGGTCCTTTGGGAGCAGTCTATCCGGATGTTTCCTGGGGAGTGGAAGGGGATACACCTTCTTTCCTGGCGTTAATTACAAATGGATTAAACAACCCCGAACATCCTGACTGGGGTGGATGGGGTGGCCGCTATGAATTAAAGAAACCAGATTTCACAAAACAACTTAAAGGCAACTCGGGGGTTCCTTTTGAACCAGAAACAAGAGAAATATGGACAGACGCTACAGATCATTACACAGCATTTGTGCCAAACGATTTTGGAAGGGCCGTAAAACCAGATACAAATAATTATACAGACAATAAAGCAACACTATGGCGTTGGAGAGCAGACTTTCAGAATGACTTTGCTGCACGTATGGACTGGTGTTTATCCGACTACAAACAAGCAAATCATCCACCAATTCCCGTCATCAATCAAAAGGAAGAAATTACTGTCAAATCAGGCCAGGGCTTTGGTATCGATGCATCAGGTTCCCATGACCCAGACGGTGATAGTTTTAGTTTCTTGTGGTTTCATTATCCCGAAGCTGGTACCTACAAAAAGGATATGAAACTTTCACCAGAGAATTATCCCGGTATATGGTTGACAGCACCTGATGTTGAAAAAAAAGAAACAGTACATATTATTTTGAAGATCACAGACAAAGGAACACCTCAATTATCAAGATACAAAAGAGTTATTGTGAATATACTACCGAAATAAAATAGGCCTGTTGCCACTACGGCTTTTGCTTTTGTATAAAACTGATGATTAAACCCTCAACTGTGTGTTCAATGCCAGGCATTACACTTCACACATTGAGAAATAAATCAACCACGCATTCCCCCTACTTCCACAAACTCCTCTCCTTTTTCGCAAATTTTTTGAAACGAAAGAAACATAGCTTTGGTTTACAAACTATTTCTAAAGTATTTATGAAAATTAAACCGTTCACTATTGCGTTGCATGTCTTGATATGGGTGTTGTTGCTGGTTATCCCTTATGTTTCCACCGACCAGGTATTCAATTTGTTTGTCCCCGGATCTGGCATACAATACCTTTTACTCAGTCTCGCCTTAAGTACCGCATTAATAATAATCTTTTACTTCAATTACTTTTTTCTCATTCCCAGATACCTGCTGACAAAAAAATACTGGCTCTATTTTTTATTTCTATTGTTGGCCATAGCAGCAGTGTTTATACTTGCCAGTGCCCTCTTTTTCTTTTCTGATTTCAACCCCGACACACTAGCCAAAAACAATCCGATAATTGAAAAAATATTACCTGTTATCATAATCAATGTCCTCCTTTTGTGGGTCTTATGCATTGTATCATCCATTCTATGGACAATGTACAATCGCTTAAAGCAAACCGAAAGCGAAAGACTTTCGGCGCAAATCGCTTCGCTCAAATCACAAATCAACCCTCACTTCCTGTTTAATACATTGAACAATATTTATGCAACGGCTATTGATACTTCTCCAAAAGCGGCAGACATGGTTGACAAACTTTCTGAGATGATGCGATACAGCATGAAAGACACCCAACAGGATTTTGTTTTACTGGAAGATGAAATAAATCATATCAACAATTTTGTTGAATTGCAAAAATTGCGGCTGGATAGAAGGGTAAAACTGGAATATCATAGTTTAAATAATATCCCTGCTTTGCAAATTGCGCCTATGCTGCTGATCCCCTTTATTGAAAATGCCTTTAAGCACGGAGTAAACTCCGAACAAAAAAGTCATATCAAAATTGATATGACCATGAACAAATCAGAATTTCAACTAAGCGTGGTAAATAATAAAGTGAATGTTCAGCAGGATATTTCGGAAAGAAGCGGTTTGGGAATTGAAAACACAAAGCATCGGCTGGATTTAATTTATCCCTCCAAGCACCTGTTGGTTATTAATGATGAGGCAACGGAATTTTCTGTTTCTTTACATATCAACTTACAATGATTAATGCCATTGCCATAGACGATGAACCGCTGGCACTTACCGTGATACAATCCCTATGCGACAAAACTGAAATCATCCACCTGGAAAAAACCTTCACCCAGCCGAACGAGGCATTAAAGCATTTACAGAAATTTCCTACTCCCCTAATTTTTTGCGACATTCAAATGCCTGCCATGACAGGGATTAATTTAGTAAAGTGGTTGCCGCAAAACAGCATGGTGATTTTTACCACGGCTTTCAGCGAATATGCAGCCGTTAGCTACGAGTTAAACGCCATTGACTATTTACTTAAACCCATCAATCAAAAACGCTTTTCACAAGCCATTACCAAGGCACAGGAATATTTTGATTATATCAATAAAAAAGATCAAGTCGCGGACAAAAATATTTTTATTCGCGCCGATTTTAGCCTGGTAAAAATTCCTCTGGCTGATATTCTATACATTGAAGGATTAGCCGACTATCTCAAAATTCATATCAAAGACCGAAAAACGGTTATGGCACGGATGCCGATGAAAGAAATTATGGCAAAACTTCCGACTACCGATTTCATTCGCGTACACCGCAGTTTCATATTACCATTCAGCAAAATTGAGGCGGTGAGGGGAACCACTATTTTCATTGGTGACAAGGAATTTCCGATTGGAAGAACTTATACGGAGGAGTTTTTTAGTCGCTATTTATAGATGTGGCTGCTCGCTGTTCGCTTTTCGTAAGCCATATCTTAAACCTGTGAGGTCTATAATGCAACTCAAAATTTTAGAGTGCCTGCAGACCTCAAAGGTTTTAAAGCGGTAGGCCCAAACCTGTGAGGTCTTGCAATTCCCTGAAAGTTGAAGAAGCTTTTTAGACCTCACAGGTTTAACACGCTCATAAACCTGTGAGGTCTGTGATGCAACTCAAAATTTTAGAGTGCCTGCAGACCTCAAAGGTTTTAAAGCGGTACGCCCAAACCTGTGAGGTCTTGCAATTCCCTGAAATTTGAAGAGGCTTTATAGACCTCACAGGTTCATCCCTATGCGCACGCGAGTAGCGAACAGTGTGCCTCCCCTACATTCATCGCATAATTCAATCCCTTCTTCTCAAATCTTCTTCCAAGACATATCTCTGTATCATTTTTGCCGTTTATCATCTGAATTTAAACGGGTATAAGAAGCTTACCATCCCAATTCACAATTATGTATAAGAAAATAATAATAACAAGTCTTCTTCTATTACTCAGCACAACCTTATTACTGGCCCAACAAAAATTTACTATCAGTGGAACAGTAACGGAAAAGAAAAATGGCGAAACGGTGATTTCCGCTTCGGTAAGTGTTAAAGAAAACAGAAGTGTAAGCGTTATTACCAATTCGTATGGATTCTACTCCATTACGCTGCCCCAGGGAAAATATCAATTAATTTTTACCATGGTAGGATATAAGAATGATACGGTTGATATTGACTTATCGGCAAATCTTCAACTCAACAGGTCGCTAACTGAAAAAGCAAGTGAGTTATCAGAAGTTGTTGTCACTTCAAAAAAGGCAAACGATAATTTGTTAAAGCCACAGATCGGGGTCGAAAAATTGAATATAACCAGCATCACGAAAATACCGGTCATATTTGGTGAAAAAGATATTCTTAAAACCGCGCAGTTGCTTCCCGGGATAAAATCTGCCGGCGAAGGCAACAGCGGATTTTATGTGCGGGGCGGCGCTGCTGACCAAAACCTGATACTATTGGACGAAGCGCCGGTTTACAACGCTTCGCATTTGCTGGGCTTCATTAGTACGTTTAATAGCGATGCATTAAAGGATGTAACTATTATTAAAGGAAACAGTCCCGCTCAATATGGTGGCCGTTTGTCGTCTGTATTGGATGTAAAAATGAAAGATGGTAATAATAAAAAATTCAATGTAAACGGAGGAATTGGCTTAATAAGTAGTCGGGTTAGTGTTGAAAGTCCGTTTGCAAAAGGGAAAGGTTCCATTATTGTATCCGGAAGAAGAACCTATGCGGATCTATTTCTTAAGTTATCGGAAGATAACAAAGAGAACTCGCTCTATTTCTATGATTTTAACGCCAAGGCCAATTACCGGATTAATGATAAAAACAGGATTTTCATTTCAGGATATCTTGGCCGGGATGTTTTAGTAATCGGCAAAACATTTGGTATTGATTGGGGAAACAAAACGGCAACTGTCCGATGGAACAATGTGATCAGTCCGAAGTTGTTTTCAAATGCTTCCTTTATTTACAGCGATTATAATTACAATATGAATTTTGGGACGAGTAATAAAGAAACCCGTCTGAATTCTAAAATCCAGGATTTTAATTTAAAGAAAGAATTACAGTACTATGTTAATTCGAAAAATACATTGAAGTTCGGTTTCAATAGCATCCGGCATAAAATCATTCCAACCAGACTATCCGGAGGAGATGCCGTTGCAGCGGATAAGAACGGCAGGCTCTCTTTGGAAAATGCCGTTTTTGCAAACAACACCTGGCGGGCAACTGAAAAACTTACACTTGAATATGGTTTACGCTTATCAGCCTATACCATTCTTGGAGGCGATACCTATAATATTTATGATAATGGAGTTTTAACGGATAGTGTAGTGCTAGCTGCCGGCAAATTTGGCAAGACCTATTTTAATCCCGAGCCAAGATTACAATTCAACTACATACTAAATGAGCAAAGCAGCATTAAAGGGGGTTATGCCCGCAATACACAGCATTTACATTTGCTTAGTACCAGTACAAGTACCTCCCCCACCGACCAATGGATGGGGAACAGTTACAATATAAAGCCGGAAATCAGCGACCAGCTGAGTCTCGGATATTCCAGAAATTTCAAGGACAATATGTATCAAACAAGCATTGAGGTTTATTATAAGAATATGAAAAACCAGATTGATTATAAAGATGCGGCGGATATCAATACGGTTCCTGATGTAGAAAGTGAACTACTTTATGGAAAAGGCAGAGCCTATGGAGCGGAGTTTCTAATTAAGAAAATGGAAGGAAAACTGACCGGCTGGATTGGTTATACACTTGCCAAAACGGAAAGAAAAATTGATGGGATCAATAGCAATAACTGGTATAATGCAAAACAGGACCGTACCCATGATCTTTCAATAGTAGGTGTCTATCAACTGTCGCCAAAATGGTCGCTTTCCGGATTGTTTGTATACAGCACTGGTAATGCAGTAACCTTTCCCAGTGGGAAATATGAAGTGGGTGGACAAACACAATTCTATTATACCGAACGGAATGGGTACAGAATGCCGGCCTATCACAGAATGGATATCGGGGCAACCTATACTAAAACGAAAAGGAACAACCGGGAATCCTCCTGGAATTTTAGTTTGTACAATGTGTACGGAAGGCAAAACGCTTACACCATAACATTTGCCGATAGCGAAACGGATCCATCAAAAACTGTTGCTACACAAACTTCACTATTTCGCTGGGTACCCTCCATCACCTACAATTTCAAATTTTAAGAATGAAAAAATTATTTATATCCTGCATAGCGTTAACTATTTTATTTAGTTACTGTACAAAGGAAATAGAAGTTGATCTTAATACGGCCGATCCAAAAATTGTTATAGAAGGCAACATAACCAATGAAGCGGGCCCCTACACCGTAAAAATCAGTAAGACGGTAAACTTTTCCGAACCCAATTCATTCCCGCCCGTGAGTGGCGCATTGGTTACTATATCAGATAATGTCGGAGTTATTGATACGTTGTCTGAAACCTCACCTGGATTATACAAAACATCTATTCTGGCAGGCATACCGGGCAGAACCTATAATCTGAAAGTGGTTACTGAAGGTAAAAGTTTCTTTGCTGTATCAACCATGCCGCAACCAGTTAATCTGGATTCGTTGGCATTCGAATTATTTACCAGTTCAGGAAATACCGGAGGGCCGGAATATCTCACCTTACCTGTATTTATGGACCCTCCGGCTACTGTCAATTCGTACCGGTTTATACAAACCGTAAATGACAAGTTGGACAAAACATATTTTGTATTGAATGACAATACATTTAATGGTTTAGAAAATGATCAGCTTTTATTTAATCCGGATTCTGAAATTGTATCAGGTGATACCGTATCCGTGGAATTTCGTTGTACTGATAAAAGCACCTACGATTATTTCTATACCCTTTCCCAGGTTTCGGATGGTCCCTTTAGTACAACGCCCTCAAACCCGCCAAATAATATTACCGGCAATATTGCTTTGGGAATATTTTCAGCATATACACTGCAGCGAAAAAGTAAAATTGTGCCATAAAGTAGGTCGATACCAACCCTACCGACGGGTTTAGTAAAGTTTCGCTACGGGGTTGAATATTCTTAAAAACCAACTTACAATGGCAAAGTCGGGTTTTATCGCCTCCGGTTAGTTCGGCAAGAGAATCACATTTATGTACCGTTGAAGTAAAAGGCATCGTTGTCTTAATTTCCCTCCAGATTACAAGATCCGCGCTGGAACAGCATTGTAGCTCACAATGAGTAATCCTGTTCAGCATTTCCCTTAATTCAAATGCTCGCTAATTTGGGCTTTTATAGGCCCACTGAATACAATTAACAGCCATGTCAAACATTAAAAGTATCTTGCGAAACTGCCAAACAAGATTACTAACCTTCCAAAAAAGTTAAATCAAGTAGTATGATGTTTAAAAACAAATTCATTGCACTTCAACTGACTTTGGTGTGCATATTAGCTTTCAGTTGCAATCAGCCAGAGCAAAAAAATGAAACATCAGAAAAGTCTTCTGATGATCCCCGCCTGGTTGGCTTCAAAGGAAAAATTGCCAAGAAATTTGAAGATTCCAAAGAAGACTGGCCCGAGCGTATTAAAGCTCCTGCAGGTGCACCAAATATCCTGATCATTCTTTTAGATGATGTGGGCTTTGCACAGTTGGGTTGCAATGGTGGATTAATTGCTACACCAAACCTGGATAAACTTGCTGCAAACGGATTGAACTATACAAACTTTCATACTACGGCCCTTTGTTCACCTTCCCGGGCAGCATTAATGGCTGGTCGTAATCACCATTCCATCGGTTTAGGAAGTCATGCGCTCACGGCCATGGGTTTTCCCGGCTATAACGGCATGATTCCTCCAACAGCAGCCAGTGGTGCCAAGATGTTGCAGGAAAATGGTTATACCAATTATGCACTCGGTAAATGGGATCATACGCCTCTATGGGAAGTGACGGGAAGTGGTCCGTTTAATGGATGGCCCAGTGAGGAAGGTTTTGATCATTACTATGGGTTTATGTCTGCCGACATTCACAATTTCGTTCCTGTTATGTATAATGATCATTGGCCAACCAATCCGTCTGTGGGTAACCCAGATTATCATATTAATAGCGACATGGCCGACAGAGCCAGTTACTGGCTTACAGCACACGCTTCTATTTCTCCCAACAGGCCATTTATGATGTTTCATGCAACAGCTACGCTTCATGCACCACACCACGCATCGAAAAAGTATCTCGACATGTATAAGGGGAAGTTTGATATGGGTTGGGATGCTGCCCGGGAGCAAATTCTGAAGAATCAAATTGAAAAAGGTATACAAAAACCTGGTACCAAACTGGCCACTCTTCCGGATGAAATAAGTCCATGGAAAGATGTTCCTGCCGATAAGAAAAAAATGTATGCCCGTCAAATGGAGGCCGCCGCGGCGGCTCTCACAGAAGCGGATGTTGAAATTGGTCGCATCCTCGCCACATTAGAAAGAACCGGGCAAATGGATAACACCTTAATATTTGTTACATCTGATAACGGTAGTAGTGGTGAAGGAGGATTGGAAGGAAGCCATAATGAAATGCTGGTATTAAACGGAATTGGATTAACTCCCTACGAAGAGAATAAAAAGTTTTACGACGAGTGGGGTACCACTGAAACGGATAACCATTACCATGCAGGATGGG
Source organism: Chitinophagaceae bacterium (assembly GCA_965279015.1). Classification (GTDB taxonomy): domain Bacteria; phylum Bacteroidota; class Bacteroidia; order Chitinophagales; family Chitinophagaceae; genus Endoryza. The sequence goes on along the minus strand of OZ257130.1, from coordinate 3,195,543 downwards.
CCGCAGCAGGCAATACTCCGTATAAATATTTCAAGCAAACTGTTCATAACGGTGGCATGACTGATGCATTAATTGTGCATTGGCCAAAGGGAATAAAGGCAAAAGGCGAGTTACGCACACAATTTCATCACCTGATTGATATTGTTCCAACTATTATGGACGTGACAGGTGTTGGGTTCCAGGAAGAAGTGGATGGTGTCAAACAAATGCCTTTTGACGGTGTAAGTATGAAATATTCTTTTGATGATTCAAAAGCACCAACTACACATCCTCTTCAATACTTTGAACAGTTGGGCAGTCGTGCCATTTATGATAATGGATGGAAAGCCGTTGCTTTACATGGAGGTCGCTTGCCCTGGGTCATCGGGGGGACATATGATTTTGATAAAGATGATTGGGAACTATATAATCTCAATGAAGATCCCACAGAAACCAATAACCTGGCTAAATCCAATCCGGAGAAATTGACGGAGTTAATGAAGAAATTTGATGAAGAAGCATGGAAATACAATGTGTATCCGCTCTATGATGATTTGGCTTTCCGCCTTAAAAATGTAACCGATCGTATTCACCCGCCAACGGACAAACTTTTCACCTATTTCGCTCCTGGCGCGGAGTTTATTGCTGAAGCAGCCGGACCTCCGGTAAAAAATCGCAATCATACCATAACTGCCACTATGGAAACCGATGGCAAAACTGATGGTGTCATAACTGCCAGTGGTGGATATTTTTCGGGTTATAGTTTATATGTGAAAAATAATGTTGTAACCTATAGCTATAATTATTATGATGAAAAATATTTTTCAATCAAAGCAAGCAAACCATTGACTGCCGGCAAGCATGAAGTGAAAGTTGTGTACGAAGCCATTCCAGGTGCTACGCCGTATACTCCAACAGGAAAAGTAACCTTGTATATTGATGGAGTTCAGGTTGGGCAGGGAGCAATAGATAATGTTGTGCTTGGAAAATTTTCTATCTCCGAACCCTTTGATGTGGGAGTTGATAATGGAGGTTCTGTTATCCGCTCAGCGTATACATCACCATTCAGGTTTAGCGATAACCTGGATAAGGTAGTGTTTGAATTGAAGTAAATTAGTAATTTATACACGGTCATCATTTACTGTTCTTAAGTGGTGACCGTTTTTCTTTGCTTCAAGCAACAGTCGCAAAAGATTTATTGAGTTACTTATGATTAATTATGATGATCCGATTCATCGGCAGTTAAAATAAAAAACACCAGGATCCCGCCATTATACAACCTTAGGAGACCCTGGTGCAAAAAAGAGGAGTAACAGCTTTATTCGATATTACCTTAGTCCCGATTGAAATCTAGAACTTGAGGTGACCTATATATGGGAAGTTGATCGGCACCGCTTTCACGTTATCCCAAAAGTCCAATCGCCCGCTGACTCCAGCAAAAACACCCTCACCGCTTCCATTTACAATAGGATGTTGACAAAGTCCAAAGATTTCGGCGCCTCTCGGGGTACCATCTTCATTGCAACCCTCAAACTTCGCTTCGAATTTGTAGGTTGTCCGGAATGTACCGGGTTTTCCCTTGTACGTTCCAACAAAAAGTTCTGTTCCAGTTTCGAAATAGAATCCCTTTCCCCAACAGTTGTATTTGTCTACAAACACATACAGACAACCTTCCAAATCGCCCGTCATTCTTACGGCATAATTTGCACCCTTACTTGGATAGTCACATTCTGTGGTTTCGGCATAAAATCCAAGTCCCGTTATTTTCGTTATCTTTTTAGATCTACTTGAGCTAGATAGCTCTTCTCCATCCGTCGAAGGCTTGGATAGTGTGTCGTCTTTCTTGCAACCGACAATAATGAGCGAAAAACAAATGATCAGTTGAATAAAAATTTTCCTGTTCATGATAGACCTCCCAGTTATTTTGGTTAATTAATAAGAGACTGATTGTTCAAAGCCTGTTCAATACAACGGGTTTTACCCGATTGACCAGAGGTAAAATCTTTTTCATGAAATTTGTAACCGGTAGATTTAAGAAGTTAAAAATACCCTGAGCACAAAACCAATACAAAGTAAATCCCGTTCACATTAGCTCACAATTACCAACAGTGGTAGTATGGATGGGCAAGAGATAAAAAGGAAAGGAGAAAGAATCATATTGAGAGAAAATCAAGGCAGGGTTATCTACCCGAAAAGAGTTTTTGGTTAATGGCTTTTGCTACTGCTTCTGTCATAGATGCTACATGCAGCTTTTCGTAGATCTTTTTCATATGGGCACGAACCGTGTCGTAGGTGATATTCAATTTAGAAGCGATCATTTTATAAGAAAGCCCTTCTACCAGTAAGCCAAGCACATCTTTTTCCCGTATGCTTAAATGATAATCTTTTTTTTCTTCCGGCAGAATCGTTTGAAATTGGTGTAATACTTTCCGGGCGATACCGGGTGTCATAGGTACACCTCCGTTATAAACTTCCGAAATGGCATGGAGCAGGTTTTGAGGTTCGGTATCTTTTAAAATATACCCTCCGGCACCTGCTTTTATGGCCGCGAACACTTTCTCGTCATCATCAAAAACAGTAAGCATCAGAATTTGAACGGTAGGAAAATGCTTGCGTATGAGTCTCACTCCTTCGATGCCGTTCATACCCGGCATATCAATGTCCATGATCACCACATCCGGTTTGGTATCCCGTATATTATCCGTTACATCCAGGCAATGAGAATAGGTGCCGGCCAAATTGAAATCTTCGGATTCCCGTAATAGCATGGCGATTGAATCCCGCAAAGAATCATTATCATCAAATATTATCACGTTAATTCCATTCATCTGCGATCATTTATGCAAAGTTGTGTTCGTTTAAAGTAATCCATACTACCAAATTTGGTAGTGTTCCCCCGGACAAACTATAGTTGCCAACTAAGTTCAATAGTTGTTCCTTCATTTATTTTTGAATGAATGCGCAGATCCGCGCCCAGATCATCCGCCCTTGCCTGCATGTTTTTAATTCCATTGCCGCCCAACGATTCAATCCCATTAAAAACTGAATTAGCGTCTATTTGAGTGCTGTCGAATCCCTTACCATCGTCTTTAATTATCATCACCAAATTATTATTGATTGCCGACAACGATATGCTTGCTACTTTACAATCCGCGTATTTAACGATGTTGTACAAGGCTTCTTTAAAAATGAGAAAAATGTTTTTAAGTTGTTCGCCGCTGAATTGAATTTTCTTCAAATCTTCATCAGCGATAAAATCATAGCGTATATTACGGGGAGCAAGGATCATGGCCGCAAAGGCCATCATGCGGTTTTGCAATTGCTCAAAACTCTCGTTACCCGGATTTAAGCTCCACACAATATCACTCATCTTATTTATCAATTCGCGTGAAGCATGTCCTATTTTAGAAAGCACTTCCGTTGTATTTTCCTTTTTTGCGGTCCGCTTTTTTGCCACTTCACTGTAAATGGATATGCTACCCAGGGTGCTGCCTATATCATCATGCAATTCCCGGCTTATCCGTAATCGTTCTTTCAATAAAGCTTCCTGGCTTTCAACTTTTTTGATCAATTGATATCTTTCTTCGAGAGATTGTTCCAGTTCTTTAGTCCGCTTGCTCACTTTTTCTTCCAACCGGATATTCTCTGTTTTCAACTGGCGGGAACGATACCAGGTAAACATCCATATTAGAACAAAAAATGCCAGCGCATAGGAAAGATATGCCCACCAGGTATGCCACCAGGGAGGTAGAATTACAAAAGAATAATTCAATTCCTTGCTCCAATACCCTTCACTATTCAACGCCTTTACTTTGAAGGTGTATTTTCCATGAGATAAATTACTGTAAGTGGCCTCGGACTGATCCGTTATATTATTCCAATTTTTCTCCAAACCCTCCAGGAAATATTGATACCTCACTTCCTTGGGCCTATAAGTGGTGATGCCAATGAAATGAAAGGTTAAATAATTATTGTCGTAATTTAATTGAAGCCCCTCCGGTTGATTGTACCAGGCCGTAAGACCGCTAAAATTAAACTGCCTCAACTTCGAACCATTATTCAAAATAATACTGCTGTCCTTTTTCTTTCCGGCTTCCAGCCAATTGATTTTCTCATTAAATAAAGAAACAGCACTTAGTTGAATAACGGGTGGTATCGTATCCGGGATATCTCCCTCCGGATGATAATTAGCGACCCTGTCATTGCCACCGATCCAAATGCTCCCACTTGTATCCTGTGTTATACAACTTTCGTAAGTCCCCCCACCTAAAAATCCTTCGGAAATGGTGTATTTTTTAAATATCGACACCGATTTATTTTGCATGGTATCCGACACCGTTGATCCGGATCTTAATTGGTTTATACCATTGATGGTGCCGATCCAGATATTTCCATTTTTGTCTTCCAACAAATTCTTAGCTACATTATTGCTTAACCCCTGTTCGGTGGTGTACCAGGTAAAATATTTCCCGTCGTATTTATTTACACCCATGCCGGTGCAAAACCAAATGTTGTTGTTTTTATCTTCCAACATACCCAGCACCATGGGATGACTAAAGTTTTTCGCCACGTCGAAACGCGCAAACGAATTTCCATCGAATACATACGCCCCCTTGTTGCTTGTACCAATCCATACATTGTCCAGATGATCCACCATTAGGGAATAGATGGCCTGAACTTTAAGATCATGGGTAATTGAATAATTAGTGAAAAATCGTCCATCAAATTTGCTCAGCCCTCTTTCTGTACCAAACCAAAGATTTCCTTTTTTATCTTCCACTAAGCAAAAAACGATATCAAAAATTAACCCATTGCTGCTGGTAAAATGGGTAATATACTTGCCATCAAATCTATCGGCCCCAGCCCTGCTGGCGAACCATATATCTCCATTCCTGTCTTCAATGATTTGATTAATGGACGCATCAATCAATCCTTCCTCAGTTGTATACCGGGCAAAGGAACTACCGTTATATTTATTTAAACAGGGACCTGCCCCCGAGCCGATCCATATATTTCCCCTTTTATCAGCAAAAAGACACTCCACTTCCTGTTGCCTTAGCGGCACTATATGATTAAATAATTTTCCATCATATTTACTAACCCCCGTTGTGGTGGCAATCCAGATATTGCTGCGTTTATCCTGTATAAGCGCCGGAATACTCACGTTACCTAACCCATGTTCAACACCGAAGTGAGTAAACGTGCTTTCCTTCCCAACGGAGTCATCCAGGCAGGCATTGTACCTGATAACACCACTATACCAGGTGCCTATCCACAAGTTGCCGTTATTATCTTTCATTATTTTAGAAAGCGAATTGGAACTTAAGCCTCCTTCTGTTGTAAACTGGCTTATGAATTTGCCATCGTATTTAAAAAGACCTTGATCGGAGCTGAACCATATATTTCCTTCGTTGTCCTCTACTATACCTAAAATTTGAGTACCTTCTTTCAAACCAATGGTCGTCGTATAATTTTGAAATGTACTTCCATCGAATCGGGTCAATCCACCATTACAGCTAACCCATAGATTTCCTTTACTATCCTCCAACATACACCATACCGTATTACTCGGCAGGCCCTGTGCAGTTGTATAATGGGTGAATGAATGACCATCATACTTATTAAGTCCATTTCCCGTCGCAAACCATAGGTCGTCATTTTTATCCTGCAGTATATAAGAGATAGAATTATCGCTTAGCCCTTCTTTGGTGGAGTATTGGGTAATATGTCTACCGTCAAATCTATTAATGCCGGCATCCGTTGTTCCGATCCATATATTACCATTCTTATCTTCCTGCACACAGTTTACTACATCACTGCTCAAACCTTGCGCAACGGAATAATTTGTCAGGGATCTTCCATCATATTTACTTACACCTCCCCACCACGCACCGATCCATAGATTTCCATTCCTGTCCAAACCCAACGAAGAAATTTCATTGCTGTTTAAGCCATGCATTGCTTTGATGGTACTGAAACTCTCGGGATTATTTTCTTTTATAAATGGTTCTTTGAGCAGGATAATTTCAGGAGTCCCTGCTATTATAGGATTATCAATTGCCTTTACAACTTTGGGCAACTGAAAACTATTCCCATTCGGAATAAATAGAACGGGTGCGCCAGCGGGTATTATTCGTGTTGCTTTTGCTGAAAAGACATTTGAGGTAAGATTCAGTATTTCCGGTTTTCCTGCCAGCACTTTTTTTACCCCGGTAACCGGAATCGGATTTGAAGCTACTATCTCTCCGGGGCTCACTTTAGTTAAGTTTGCTTCTACTTTGTGGGGAGGCTTGAAATCAACACTTGCCTGCTCTTCCCTTCGACTTTCACAAGCGAGTTGCAAAAGACAAAAAACAATTGCAGGTAACTGTATTCGATCTCTCATAAACGAAATGCTTGATACAGAAAGCGGGAGTTCTATAAATATACTTAACTATTCCATTACGGAAATACCCGCTTGCGCTGAACCTCCAGCGTAGCCGCATCGTTAGTAGAAACATTCGGCATTTTTCTTACCTTGTCCGTTAACTAAATCGACGAGTTCCTGTAGTCCGTTCAAACAATGACCATGTGATACCAACCTGACGTTGAGGCAATTTGTTTTAAATTGCCGTATTCAAATAATACCAACTAAAACATGAAATTTATTTTTGGTTTAATAATCTGTCTCAGTCTTTCGTCCAACATAAGAAAAGATGATCCACTAAACAATATTGTTGACACTAACTACGAATTGGTAAGTGGCTGGCCCGAACTCAGTAAAGGCTATATGATAGGTCAACCAACAGGAATTGGCATTGACAAGAACGATCACCTATTTGTATTTCATAGAGCGGGACGTATGTGGTCAACCCCCTTCCCCGATTCCGCTATTTCACAGAATACGGTGCTTGAGCTTGACAATGAATCGGGAAAAATCCTCCATTCCTGGGGTGCAAACTATTTCATAATGCCCCATGGATTGACTGTGGACAAACAGAACAATATTTGGTTGACAGATGTGGGATTACATCAGATCTTCAAATTCAGTCATGATGGAAAATTACTCATGAAACTAGGAGAAGCAAAAATGCCGGGCAACGACTCGTTGCATTTTAATCTCCCCACCGATATCGCTGTTTCGGATGATGGTACTTTCTATGTAAGTGATGGCTATGGCAATAGCAGAATAGTCAAATTTTCTGCAAATGGTAATTTCATAAAAGCCTGGGGAAAATTCGGAAACAAACCTGGTGAATTCAATATACCACATGGCATAGCCATTGATAAGAACAACACTATTTATGTTGCAGACAGGCAAAACAACAGAATACAATTATTTGATGGCGCGGGTAATTTTATAAAGGAATTAAAAAACGATGCCCAGGTGCAACAACTTCCCTCCATTGCTGTTGACAAAACGAACCATCTTTTCGCTATTGATTACGATCCAACAATTCAAAAGGACAGTGTAGCAAAGGGATCAACTATTTTTGAGTTTGACCCATCGCAACATGCTACGAATCGTTTTGGTGTGACTGGATCTGCCAATAGAACCAGTTCCTGGCTTCATGATATAGCAATTGATAGTAAAGGCAATATTTTCGTTGGGGATATTATGGGTTTAAAGGTTTTAAAATTTAGACCTAAATAGCCAATTTAAAAATTCACAACTTTATTTAACCAGAGATATTTGATAAACTGCTGTTCCAATTCCTCGAATGGAACAGAATATACCTTTTGCAACCATTCTGGGTACCGACAGAAAACTTTTCTGTGCTGGTTGGCAACCACATAAAAAGTATAACCCCTTTAGTTTTGTCTATTATTTATCTGCATGGCAATGCAGGGTTTCTACTCGTCAAAGATATTGGTACTCGTCCGTTGTTCAGGTATTTGACTTCTCAATTAACTAATAACTACATCCTGAAATATAAACATCTTCATTTGCAGTTTTATTTGGGTACCTTGTTTAGTTCAAAACTTTAACTATGAATCTTTTTCAACAACCTCGCCGAAAATTTCTACAAACAGGAATTGTGGGATTTTGTACTGCCCTTTTTGTCGGGCTACCAAAAATCGGTTTTGCTAAATCCGCTTCTACTAACGATAAAGGATTTGTTGTGCGTGAAGATGAAGGAATCCATATTTTAACCGGTAGGCGCAAGGTCCCTATAACGATAAAAATTTCCAAAGCAAAACATGGTGTAGATGGTATTTCATTTTGTGTGGAACACATGAGCCCCGGACACAAGATGCGTGTTCATAAACATCTGAATAATGATGAACTTATTTTTATTCACAAGGGAGAAGGTATACTTACGTTGGATGAACAATCTATTCAAGTAAAGACCGGAGATGTTGGGTTTGTTCCCAGAGGGACATGGCACGGTCTTGAAAATACCGGAAAAGAAAATCTGCTGATGGTTTTTCAATATTCACCTGCTGGGTTTGAAGAATATTTTATAGAGAATGGCACATTGGTTGGCATGCCACCTAAAGTGAAAACGGAGGAGGAATATGCAATCACTGAAAAAAAATATGGAATGGTTTATAAAGAACCCAATGCTGGTCGCTAGCCGCCATTTCTGAGTCCATATTAAACTTGCAGAATGAAAACAACAGTTTGTATTGGTACAAGTCTCGATGGTTTTATAGCAAGAAAAGATGGAGATATTGATTGGCTCACACAATTTGCAAATGATGAAGCTATACAGGCATACGAAGAATTCAATAACAAGATTGACGCAATCGTAATTGGGCGAGGCACTTTTGAAAAAGTGCTAACATTCCCTTCCTGGCCTTATGCACAAAAGGCATTTCTATTAAGCACCAGCATAAAGAAAGTACCGGATATTTTAAAAGAGAAAATAACTATTATTTTAATGAAACCAAAAGAGTTGCTAAGTTATCTTTCGGGTAATGGGTTCTCCCATATTTATATTGATGGCGGGAAAGTGATACAAGAATTTTTAAAAGAAAATCTTATTGATGAACTGATTATTTCAAAAGTTCCCGTGCTTATAGGAAATGGTATCCCCCTATTTGATTATCTTGATGCCGATCTTCAATTTAAACATATACAAACTCAGATAGCTTCCAATGGACTTGTAAGGAGTTATTATGAAAGACAAAGAATGTGAGTCCTAACAAGTGCGGTTAATAGAGGTTTTACACAAGTGGGGTTTGATGGAAGCATACTAAGCTACGTTCAGTATTCATCAATAGAAAAATAAAATGAGCCTTTCAAAAACAGATAGACCCGCACTCCTATTAGTTGATATTCAAAAAGGATTTGATGATATAAACTATTGGGGTGGACAAAGAAACAATCCGAACGCGGAGAAAAACGCCGGTGAACTACTGAAAAACTGGAGAGAAAATAATCTTCCGATCTTTCACATTCAACATTGTTCGTCAAATCCTGATTCGCTGCTACACGAAACAAAGCCAGGAAATGAATTTATGGATGTTGTAAAGCCAATGGACGGAGAAACCATCATTAAAAAGAATGTAAACAGCGCCTTTATTGGAACGGACCTGAAAGAACGGCTTGACAAAGCCAACATTTCTAAACTGGTTATCGTTGGATTGACAACGGACCATTGCGTTTCAACCACTACCCGGATGGCCGGGAATTTTGGATATGATGTATTCCTTGTTGCAGATGCAACCGCGACGTTCAACAAAAAGGGATTGGATGGTCAAAACTTTTCAGCTGAGTTAATTCATGAAACCGCATTGGCCAGTTTGAATGAAGAGTTTGCAACGGTGGTAACTACTAACTTTATTAAACAAGAGATTTAATGAAAGCTGCCGTCCGCACAAAATATGGTTTACCCGGCGATCTTCATATCGAGGAGTTGGACATCCCGACTCCTTCGGATAATGAATTACTAATAAAAGTGTACGCCAGTACGGTAAACAGAAGTGATTGCCATGTACTTTCAGGCAAGCCCTTGTTTATGCGTTTGTTTACGGGAATGTTTAAGCCAAAGCATTCAATTATCGGATCAGATTTTACCGGGAAAGTTGAATCAGTTGGTTCAACAGTAACAACTTTTAAACCCGGCGATAAGATCATGGGTTTTGGGGATGTTTTTGGTTGTGGATCACATGCACAGTATTTTATATTGCCGGAAAAAAAGGCAATGGAGTACATGGTAACGTTGCCCAACAACCTGGATTATGAACAGGCAGCGGCTTGCCTGGAAGGAACCTTTTATGCTACTACCGCCATTAACCAACTAAAACCCCAGGCCGGACAAAAAGCCCTGGTGTATGGGGCAACGGGTGCTATCGGCTCCGCCCAGGTTCAGCTACTTAAATATTATGGTTTATATGTGACGGCAGTTTGCAGTGGTGAACACGCTGAATTAGTAAGATCATTGGGGGCTGATAAAGTGGTCGATTATAAAACGCAGGATTTTACAAAAGATAACGAACAATATGATTATGTTTTTGATGCTGTTGGTAAAAGCAGTTTTCGAAAATGCAAACCCTTATTAACCAAGAAAGGAATTTTTACTTCTTCCGGCGGATTGGAGATTATAATCCAGGCATTGATCACTCCTTTATTTGGCGGGAAGCGGGTTTTATTCCTGGTACCTAAAAACATTTCGAAGGAACTTGATTTCATTAAAGGCCTGGTTGAAAATGGAAAGTATAAGCCTGTTATTGATAGAAAGTATCCCCTGGAAAAAATAGCAGAAGCATATGTGTATGTGTATGCTGGCCAGAAAATCGGAAATGTGGTTATTACAATGGGTGATTAGGTTTTACCACAGTTTATACAGATTAAGGCACAGATTACACCGATTTACATCTCCGATCATTTATAGGTGCTTAAGATTGCCAACCTTTGTAAACACGAGAACTTCGCTCTTGAAAAGGTTGGCAATCTTCGTCCACCGTCGCTGAAGCTTTGGTGGGCGAAGTCGGAATGACAAGATTCGAATGCTGACGTTTATGTCAGCATGCTGACAGGCTTCGCCTCGTCAGCACTTGCGACCCTCCCGATTCGAGAGTCGGAAAGCGCTAACGAGCTTCGTAACACCCTTTATTAAAACGCTTGATTGATTAAATTAAAAAAGCAACCTGAATAAAGTTGCTTTTGTCGGGATGACAAGATTCGAACTTGCGACCCCGTCGTCCCGAACGACGTGCGCTACCGGGCTGCGCTACATCCCGAATAAATTGCCCCGAGAAAACAGATTTCAAAAATAAAGATTTACCCTTTTCCAATAAAATCTATACCCAATCCCGGCTTTCCAGAAACTGAAATTTTTCCATATTCATAACCAATTCCGGTAGCAATATCTTCTGCGAGTAATAGCGGACCATCCATATCAATATAATCGACTAATGGAGCCATATGGGCAATGGCCGCCGAACCTACCGTACTCTCATTCATACAACCTAACATAACTTTCATTTCATTCCTTCTCGCTTGCTTTATCATTCTTAATGCCGGAGTAATACCGCTGCATTTCGTGAGCTTTATATTAATTCCATGAAAACGATCCTTGCATTTTGCAACATCCTCTTCAAAGACGCAGGATTCATCCGCGATCAGCGGTACGGAAGATTGTTTGTAAAGAACCTTCATGCCTTCCCAATTATCTTTTGCAAGTGGTTGCTCAACTAATTCCACACCCAGTTCTTTTAGTAAAGGAATTTTTTGCAACGCTTCTTCTAATGACCAGGCTGCATTAGCATCTACACGTAAAATCGCATCAGTATGCTTGCGCAATTCGGTGATCATTTCAATATCGTTGGGAGTGCCTACTTTAATTTTATAAATGGGCCAGGGTTTTTCTTTCATCTTCGCTACCATTTTATCAATACTATCTATCCCTATCGTATAATCAGTGAGCGGAAGATTTTCCATTTTTAATCCCAGTAACGCATGTATGGGTTGCCTGCGAAGTTTTCCATATAAATCCCAGGCCGCAATGTCCAGCGCACAAACCAGGAATGGATTTGCAGGGATCAAGTGATGTAGATAATGCCAGTATCTTTCAGGATCTGTAAATGCGAATTTTTCAATAAACATTTTTTTCCGTTCAAGATCCTCGATCATCTTTTCAACCGGAATATTGTAATAACTGATAGCAGGCGCTTCCCCATAACCTTTAATACCTATATGTTCCAACTCAACTATAAGTGAAGGCTGATGGGTTTTAGTTCCCTTTGAAATGGTAAAAGGATGAAGAAATGGAAGGCTAAACGAGTAATAGGAACATTTCATAATATGTCAATAATATAATTCAATCTGGCAAGTTCAATTTACCGCAGAGAACAAGAGTTACAGGAGGTTTCGCAGAGATGATTTTCCTCTGCAAAACCTTTGTCTTCTCATTTCTCAGCGGTTATAATGCTTAAAACTAAGGTTTCTTTTTTGGAAGAAGATTCCCACGGCGGGAATCCCTAAGGCGTATACCTGACTGCAAGCTACTGGTTATTATATAATTATACGCTGGCACAGAGATCGTATTATATATAATGTCCAAATCCGTTACTTATGAAACCCAAGTCTACACTCAAAATTTTCTCATTTTTATGCATTACAGTCTTGCTGCTGTTGATGCCTTTCTTATCACCTGCACAGACTCCACAGAACCTATTAACCAATTCCAATTTCAACAGTGGTTTAAATGCATGGAATTTATTGAGTACGCCAGTTGAAGTCAATATTGAAACCACATACGGAGGAACAGTAAATACTAATATAGTAGCCGAAGTAGATGCGTTTACCAGTCTTCGTCAAAAAATGGCATTGATTCCTGGTAAGGCTTATACGTTAAGCTATAAGGCAAGTCGCAGAACTACGGGAAGTACCAACGCGAATGTGGCAATGGATGTGTTAGTAACTGGTGATATAACAGGAACTGTTTATGTCGATTTTTCAAAGAACTATAACAACCCCACTTTCGGTTTTGTTACGGAGATGCAATCTTTCGTGGTTCCATCAAATTCAATCGATAAAGCGCTTATCGTAGAGTTCGTACCAAGAAATAACAATACCAACCGTGGAGTAATTGTAGACGATATTGAGATAATAGCTACCAGTTCATTACCCGTTCTGTTAATCAGTTTTACCGGTGAAATCCGCAATGAACAAGCGGTGCTGAATTGGAAAACGGCCGCTGAAATGAATAATAAGCATTTTGTGGTAGAAAGATCTGCTAATGGAAACAGTTATGAACCCATTGGTACTGTAGTCGCAGGAACAAGTAATGGAATTAACAATTATTCTTTTACAGATGCTAAATTGAATGCGGGAACTAATTTTTATCGTCTTCGCCAGGTAGATGTTGATGATGCGTATAAATATTCAAAAGTTGTTATCGTAAGATTTCAAAAAGGCAACACGGCTATTAAAGTGTTTCCCACGATGGCAACCAGCAATATCAATTTCAACCTTTCAACAGCCACGGCAACCAATGCTGTAGTTAGTATTCATGATACAAATGGCAAATTGATGATCCGTTCACAAAAATCACTTACGGCAGGAGTAAATCAGCAGGGAGTGGATGTATCCAATTTGAGCAGCGGCGCTTACTATATCCGCATTCAAAACAATGAAGGAACAATAAATTATACACAAGCTTTTCATAAAGTAGACTAAGTACAGTTACCAGAACAATTTCCGGCCATGAGTGCAGCTTTTGCTGCACTCTTTTTTTGTGATAACCCATATGAAATGTAAAATGTAAAATGTAAAATAATGAATATAAAATGTAAAAAGGGTTCATCCGAATGAGAACCCTTTTTACATTTTATATTTTACATTCTACATTTTACATTTCTACCTTCTTTTCATTTTCAAGGGTAGCCCCTACGGGGCAAAACTGCTATGATTTATGTTTTTCTACAAACAGGTAGTCCCTACGGGACATTAAGGCAATAGCCTTATCGAAACTCACTTTTACATTCTACATTTTATATTTTACATTTTACATTCCTACCCTATTTCTCATTTTCAAGGGTAGCCCCTACGGGGCAAAAGACCCTTAATCTATATTTTGTTCTACAAACAGGTAGCCCCTACGAGGTATTTATGACATTGCTATGTCGAGACTTACTTTTACATTTTATATTTTACATTCTACATTTTACATTTCTATCTTCCCGCAGCTTCTATATACTCCTTCACCTCCGCATTAAATTCTTTTTCTTTCAGTAATTGCTCCAACGGAATATGCATCCGGTATCTCCAGTAATGTTTGGAATTAGAAGGTATATTGATTCGCTCTTCCTGAAAATTATCGCTACGGATTGATTCACTCATTCCCAATATATCCTGCAATTGAAATATGCACCACATGGCAGGGGAATGCAGGTGTTGCAAGATGATTGACTTGCTGATCCATGGTTCACAATGCGCGGGTGCCTCTCCCCATTGACCCAATTCGTGATTATAAAATCGTTGTGTTTTCTCGTGATCTTCTTCCCACCAGCCACGCACCGTACTCATATCATGGGTGGAAGGAGTAACAACGGATAAATAAGGTGCATCAGCAGGATTAAAAAATTCTTTACCGGATGTTTTTGGCATGCGTTGTATTTCCAGGCTCAGAATTCCTAATTGACTCATAACATCCGGAACACAATGTGGAACCATACCGAGATCCTCTCCGCAAACCAGCATATTGGTAGAACGTTTCAATGCCGGTAATTTTTTCATTGCTTCTTTCATCCAGTAATCATCCTGGCGCCGGAAAAAATAATCTACATATAGAGCTTTTAATTGTTGCTGTGTATTATAATCAAGGTAACGGAATGAAGTAGTGGATTCCATATTAAAACGGAAATGGAATAGTTTGCCATCAGAAAATGGTTCTTCAAAAAGAATAACATTGGCCAACAGATCAAACAATCCCTGTCGAAGGTGAACAGCATCATCATCCGGTTCCTTCGCGGCGAACCAGGCATCTACTTTTTGCTGGGTCGAAAATTCTTCTTTCAATTCATAATACCCATCCCCCAGCGCTTTCAGGAATGGTTTAAACTTACTGTTATTGGGACCAAAGGATTCCCATAAAATGCTTTCATTAATTAATGGGGCGCATAAACGGTAATGATCGAAATGAATGGCTCTTTGTCCGAATTCATCAATATGAATCGGTGAAGCGGGTACAAATCGTCCCATAATACCTTCTACGGAATAAACTGGAATACTCCAGATACGGAAAAACCCAAGGATATGATCAATACGGAATGCATCGAAATAATTACTCATCTGTACAAAACGCTGATGCCACCATTCAAATCCATCCTTGGCCATCTGCTCCCAGTTATAAGTAGGAAAACCCCAGTTCTGGCCATGCACCGCGAAATCATCTGGAGGAGCCCCTGCCTGCATACCCATATGATACAAATCGGGTTCCATCCATGCATCACAACCATATCGATAAATTCCAATGGGAATATCACCTTTTAAGATAATACCGTTTTCATGCGCATAATCCGCCGCGTCTTTGAGTTGCAGATGTAAATGATATTGCAGGAAATAGTTGAATGCTATTTCATCGTAATGCTTTGCTTTTGGTGAAACATATTTTTCAATCGAAGCTTTATTGTAAGTGCCATATACTTTCCATTGATTGAAATCTGAAGTACCGTTGCGATCGCGCAGGTAACAGAAGGCCGCATAAGGTACCAGCCAGTAACGGTTTTTTTCAAAGAAATCGAGATAATCCGGATCTGCCAGAAATTCCTCTTTCATCAATACATAAAGTTCCTTCAACGCGGCTGTTTTGAATTTCAAAACCTCGTCGTAATCCATATCTGGCAGCTCATTCAACTGCTTTTGCTTTTTCTTGAGTGGTTTTACCAGTTCCGTGTATTTTTTGCCGGCTACCTGCGGGATGTTCAGGTAAATGGGGTGTAGTGCAAAAGCAGAAATGGCGGCATAGGGATAAGAATCAAGCCAGGTACCTGTTGCCGTTGTATCATTTACCGGTAATATCTGGATAAGTTTATTACCAGTTTTATGGGCCCAGTCAACTAATAATTTAATATCCGGAAACTCTCCTGTTCCAAAAGAGTTTTTACTGCGCAGACTAAATACGGGAATTGCGATACCGGTACCCTTCCAGCCATTATTTGGCAATCGAACAAATCCATCGTGCAGTAGGGTGATACTACTGCTTGCATCACCAAACAGGGTTCTATTGCTGCCTGTTTCATAGCGAACAAACTCTTTTGCTTTACTATTAAATACTCCGTATTTATAAGAAAGCGGAAAATTTTCCTTGGGGATATTGATCTTAACGCTCCACCACCCGTTTTCACGGTGAAGCAAATTAGGAGAACTGCTGTCCCAATCGCCTAACGCAGGACCACTACCGCAAATACATATAACTTCATTTTTCCCAAGTAAAGGAGCTTTTACCTTAAAAATATGTGTGAATGTTTTGGGAGATTTTTGTTTTGTACTTGTCAGGTTTTCCTTAAGCAACACATGTTGAAATGGATCGCTATAAAATACATTTTCATATTCACCGGCATGGTTCCATTGATCAATGACCTGGATTTCTTCCACCCCTTTCTTGGTAATATCAATAACCCGATCATCTCCCCATTCCACAATAGTATACCCATCGGCATTGCGGAGTGAATATTTGTATTGAAGGCGGGCAATCCCTTTCGTATCAATTTCAAAAACACCATGCCAAAATTCATTATTTAAATACTCGAGCGGAGCAGCTGTTTCCAACTCACCATTCCCCAATTGTTCACAATTACCAGAAATAAATAAGGACTGACCCAATTGGGTATGAAAGCGTAAATAGAAGTGAATCTTCATCATGCAGGTTTTGGCGGCAAATCGGTGAATTATCGTAACGCGTACAAATTACACAAAGTTGGAATAATTACAAATATAGAATAAGCGTATGATCAAATGCTTACAAAATAGCTGGTTTTCTACGGGGAAGGCGGCATCGCCTTTGGCAAGCCTACGGCGACCAAAGGGAAGACGGTAAGTATTTGTGTTTACCGTCTTCCTGCCTTCCCGGCAATTATTCTTAAAAAGAAGAGATTGGATTAAAAATTATCTAGCATAATTTCAATAATCATCCCTTATTTTTGCCAAAATTTTTACTCATGGAGAAAACTAAAAAGAAGAATACAGCAATATGGTGGATCGTTTTTCTTGCATCAAGCGCAGCATTTGTTTGGGCCATTGATATCAAATGGGAATGGGTAACCCTGATACTTCCTATATTTTGTACTTCTTTTGTAAAGGCCTTGGATATTATCTGATATAATAAAACTCATAGATATAAAAAAGCCATCCGTCAGTTGACGGATGGCTTTTTTTTTTACTCCAACGAATATGTTTTATGGATTAGCCTTTTCTATGAATATCGACTGCTTTAACCTCACTGCCACGTTTTTTTCCATGCGGATGGCCGGGGTCCACATCGGCATCTTTTCAAATTTGTCTTCCAATTTTTCATTTAAATCTTCATTCCCCCCTTTTATAACTTTTGCATTAGCTGGCTTACCTTCTTTATCAATAATAAACTCCACCATTACATAGGTCTTTGGTTGATTCTCGCCCAGGTAATTGGTCATTTCTTTGCTTAATTCATCCAGAAAAACCTGGAACTGTTCATTACCCCCCGGAAACTCCGGAAGTTTATCAACTACCTTGGCTATTTCATCTTCATTAAAACTACGAAGGGGACGAGGGTCTTTTTTACGGGCAACAGTAGATACTTTTACAGGATCAACAGGCATATCGGCCTCTACTACATAATTGCCTTTTTTATTTACCATCACCAATGGTAATTGTTTAGTCTTATCGAAATACTGATAAGCCCGCTTCATTTCATTGGTAAGATTGGTGTACTCCGGAAAATCTTTCAGGAACTTCGTCAGGTAATCTACACTTCTCGGGTTTTTAAATTGCACCGGGAAAATATGAACCGGTATAAAATCTTGTCCCGCATTCTTAGCATAAGTAGCGAGAATATACAATTCTTCTATCTGCTGATTGGTAATAGGAATACAACCTGTAGTTACACAACTACCGTGAATATATATATCTCCGCCTGGCTGTAATGAATCCGCCAGCATTTTATCCGAACTATTGGGATAATTCAATCCAAGGGATAAATGATAAACACTTTTGGGATTGAATTCATTGATATAGTAGAACCCTTCCGGTACCTGGTAATCACCTTGCATGCGTTTGGGACCAAGACTTCCCGACAATGCGCAAACCTTATAGGTTTTAAAAAGCTGGAATTTTTCGTTGGCTTCGTATTTTACCCAAACCTCTAACTGGCTATCGTATTTAAAAGAACGGAGATAAATATATTTCGCGGGCCATGGAAGTTTTTTTTCTTCGAATTGCTTGATAAGGGTATCCTCCTTTCGGTTCCAGGCATCAGAAATACGGGGAAAAGTTTTCTGGTAATCTACGAAAGTATAAGACGCAGAAGGACCCTGGCTATTTGCCTGTAGAGCCCCAAGAAATAGTAAAGCTGTAATTTGTAAATATCTCATATAACGTAACACTTACTTAAAACGATCAAAAGGGTCAGTTATTTCAATTTCGTTGCCTTAACAAGCGTTAAAATTAAAGCAAAGAATGTATCAAAAATCAGTCCCGCTTGTTAACAATGTGGAAAAGAAGCCACTTAAAAAGGGTTTTGCCGGAAAGACGGGAAGACGGGAAGTATTTTCTATTACTATTTACCGTCTTTCCGCCTTCCCTTTGGTCGCCGTAGGCTTGCCAAAGGCGATGCCGGCTAAATATATCTAATTAGAGATTACCTCTTTTTTCTTGCTCACGCTCAATAGCTTCAAACAAAGCCTTGAAATTACCTTTTCCAAAGCTCTGAGCACCTTTGCGTTGTATGATTTCAAAAAATAAAGTAGGACGATCCTCCACAGGCTTGGTAAAAATCTGTAGTAAATACCCTTCATCGTCGCGATCAACTAATACACCCAGTTCTTTTAGCGGTTCCAGGTCCTCATCTATATGTCCGACCCGTTGCAGCAGATCATCGTAATAGGAACCGGGTACTTTCAAAAATTCGACTCCCCTATTGCTTAATTCCGTAACCGTTTTTACAATATCATTGGTAGCAAGGGCCACATGCTGACAACCTTCTCCGTCATAAAATTCCAGGTATTCCTCCACCTGGCTTTTCTTTTTTCCTTCAGCAGGTTCATTGATCGGAAATTTTACAAATCCATTTCCGTTGCTCATTACCTTACTCATCAATGCCGAATATTCGGTAGAGATATCTTTATCATCAAACGTAAGAATATTGCGGAAGCCCATCACCTCTTCATAAAACTGTACCCAGCGGTTCATCTGGTTCCATCCAACATTACCAACACAATGATCCACATAAAGCAAACCGGTATCCGAAGGATTGTAATTCGATTTCCACTCACGGTAGCCCGGTAAAAAAACTCCCCGGTAATTTTTTCTTTCTATAAATAAATGCACCGTTTCTCCATAGGTATGAATGCCACTTATTATAGCTTCACCCTGATCATCGCTTAGCGTTACGGGTTCCATATAACTTTTAGCACCTCGTTCTGTGGTCGCTTTCCATGCGTTGGTTGCATCCTCTACTTTTAACGCAATTATTTTTATCCCATCTCCATGTTTATAGATATGATCAGCAATTTCATTATCCGTTTTTAGTGGCGTGGTAAAGACAAATGTGAGTTTATGCTGGCGAACCGCATAGCTGGCGCGATCCTTAATACCTGTTTCTGGTCCCGCGTAGCCGAGACTTTGAAAGCCGAATGCTGTTTTATAAAAATGAGCGGCTTGTTTGGCATTGCCAACATAGAATTCTACATAATCAGTTCCCTGGAGGGGAAGGAAATCGGTAACTGATGTTTTATTTTTATCCTTATTCGCAAGAGTAGACATTGTACAAATTTTGAAAGTGAAGAAGAGTCCGGAAGTCGGGAAGTCAGAAAGTCCGGAAGAAAAACAGTTATTAAGTATTGCTCCGGACTTACCGACTTTCGGACTTCCGGACTTCTCTTCATGCCGCATCCATTGCCAACGCTTCCATCAGCAAATTGAAATGGCCGCGTTTATCGGAGAAAATTTTGTGAGGGTGATCTGGACGCATGTGCAAATGTAAAATGTAAAATCTAAAATGTAAAATGTAAATAGGGGCAAACGTTAATTAACTAACTGGAAGTGTGGGGCGAACAACTTTTACATTTTACATTCTACATTCTATATTTTACATTCCTCCCTGTTATCTTTGCGACTCAATAAAGGCTATGATGAAAATTGGCATATTAGGCGGGGGTCAGTTGGGCAGAATGTTATTACAGGCCGCTGCTAACTACCCCGTTGAAACCTATCTGATGGAAAATGATCCAGCTTGCCCGGCCGCTCATTTATGTCATCACTTTACATTGGGCGATATCAAAGACTTTGACGCTGTTTATAATTTCGGAAAAGGATTGGATGCGCTCACCATCGAAATTGAGTCGGTAAATGAAGATGCACTGGAAAAGTTAGAACAGGAAGGAGTAAAGATCTATCCCAAACCTTCCGCGTTACGAATTATTAAAAATAAGATTCTTCAAAAACAATTTTATAAATCCCTGCAAATACCCAGTCCAGAGTTTGTGGTTACGCAAACATTGGCTGAGTTAAATCAGCATCATTCTTTTCTACCAGCGGTGCATAAGATTGGTATGGGAGGTTATGATGGCCGTGGTGTACAGGTTATAAAAACAAAAGAAGATATTTCCAAAGGCTTTGATGCCCCGGGCGTATTAGAAAAGATGGTCGCAATTGATAAAGAGATCGCACAGATTGTTGCCATCAATGAAAAAGGCGAAACAACATTATATCCACCGGTGGATATGGTTTTCGACCCCGATCTCAACGTATTAAAATACCAGATAAGTCCGGCTCCCCTGCCTGAAGAGATTTGCTGGAAAATTGAAGCGATTGCCATTGCGGTGGTAAAAGGATTAAAAAGCCCGGGGATTTTTGCTGTTGAACTTTTTGTAACAAAAAAGGGGGAAGTATTGGTGAACGAAACCGCCCCAAGGGTTCACAATAGTGGACATCATACTATTGAAGCCAATTACAGCTCACAATTTGATATGCTTTGGAGGATCATGCTGGGTTATCCCTTAGGTAACCCGGACGCCATTTTATCCGCCGCCATCGTGAACCTTTTAGGAGAAGAAGGGTTTAATGGTACAGCCCGATATGAAGGTTTGGAGGAAGTATTGGGGATGGACAATGTTTTTGTACATATTTATGGCAAGAAGCAAACAAAACCCGGACGGAAGATGGGACATGTAACAATTTTAAGCAATGAAAAGCAAGAACTCATACACAAAGCACGTCATATAGGCCAGCTTTTAAAAGTGGTGGCCGGGTAATAGCTAATGCTACCGTTTATACTGTTTTTAAGGCTCTTATCAGGTTTTATCAAGTACATTTATACCGTTTTAAAATTGCATATGACGAAAGACTATTTCAAGCAGGCCATGGGCCTGGTAGTTATTATTTTCCTAAGCATTGGTTGTAAGAACGAGAAGAAAGACGCCCCTCCACCTCCTGTTGCGGGTGGCCGAAACAGTGCCCCCCTGGTAGTTGAAGCCATTGTAGTAAAACCAACTACCCTCTCTTCAAATATCGAAGTGCCGGGAAGCTTGCTTCCTTTTGAAGAGACCGTTATCCGTTCTGAAATATCAGGTCGTATTGTTCAGCTGAATGTAAAAGAGGGTATGAATGTTTCCAGGGGAACACTTCTGGTTAAGCTATTCGATAACGATCTTCAGGCACAGTTGCGCAAATTGCAGGTGCAATTAGAGATTGCTCAAAAAACTTCGGAGCGTCAAAAAGAACTTTTGAAAATCGGTGGAATTAGTCAGCAGGAAGCTGATTTAAGCGACCTCCAGGTAAGTAACCTGAAAGCAGATATCGAATTGATAAATGTGAGTATTACGAAAACAGAAATAAGAGCCCCTTTTGATGGAAGACTTGGATTGAAAAATATTAGTATGGGCGCCTATATTTCACCATCTGATATATTAACTACGATCAGCCAGGTAGATAAATTAAAACTTCAATTTACGGTTCCTGAAAAATATGGATCGATAATACAGCGTGGACAGGATGTACAGTTTATGTTAGATGGTTCAACAAAATCGTATAAAGCCTCAGTGATAGCAACAGAATCGGCCATCGAAGAAAATACGCGAAGCTTAGCGGTTCGTTCCCAGGTTACGGCCAGCGACCGTTTTTTGGTGCCAGGCGCTTTTGCCAAAGTGAGGCTTACCCTCGGTAGACAAAACGATGCATTGATGATACCCACACAAAGTGTTATTCCTTCTGGAAGACTCAAGCAAGTTATTTTATATAAACAGGGGAAAGCGGTGTTTACAGATATTACAACAGGGATTCGAGATTCTGCCAATATCCAGGTGTTGACAGGTATAAATAACAATGATACAGTGATTATTACCGGGCTGTTGTTTCTTCGTCCGGATGCAAGTGTTAAGCTATCGAAAGTGCAATGATTAATTTATCATTAACCAGCGATCAATGAATTTATCAGAGCTCAGTTTAAAGCGACCCGTTTTAGCCATAGTTTGTTCCATCATTATTATAATATTTGGTGCTATTGGCTTTACATCACTGGGAGTTCGGGAGTATCCCGCAATCGACCCGGCAGTTGTAAACGTGCGCACGTCATATACAGGTGCCAATGCCGAAATAATTGAGCAACAGATTACCGAGCCACTTGAAAAAGCGGTGAATGGAGTGCAAGGCGTTCGCAATATTACCTCTTCCAGCGCGCAAGGCAGCAGTAATATCACCGTTGAATTTGAATTGGAAGTGGACCTGGAGAGAGCGGCTAACGACGTAAGAGAAAAAGTATCGCAGGCATTACGCAATCTGCCGCAGGATGTTGACGCGCCGCCTATAGTAAGTAAAGCAGACTCCGATTCGGATCCCATCATCTTTTGCCAGATACAAAGTCAAACAAAGGGGTTACTGGATTTAACCAACTTTGCAGAGAACGTAGTGCAGGAACGATTACAGACCATTAACGGAGTAAGTGGTATCAATGTGTTTGGTCGTCGTTATTCAATGCGATTATGGATCGATCCTTCAAAACTGGCGGCATATAAACTTACTATACCCGATATATTAACCGCGCTTAATCGGGAAAATATAGAATTGCCTGGTGGTAAAGTGAGAGGTAATAGCACTGAAATGACTGTAAAGGCATACGGCAAGCTCACCAACGAAGAGGAATTCAATAACCTGATCGTAAAAGAAGAAGGAAGTAAGATCATACGTTTCCGTGATCTCGGTCTCGCAGAATTGGGCGCAGAAAATGAAGAGTCGATGTCGCGCAAAAATAATGTTGCGTCCGTTAATATTGGGGTAATAGCACAGCCTGGTTCCAATCAGATTTCTATCGCCGATGAAGTGTACAAGCGACTGGAAGAAATCAAGAAAGATATGCCCGCGGATATCATTTTAGAAGTAGGTTTCGACAGAACCACTTTTATCCGCAAAGCAGTAGATGAAGTGAAGGAGACATTAATGATCGCGATCGGTCTTGTTGTAATAATCATTTTTCTCTTTTTCCGTGAATGGAGTATGGCACTCCGTCCATTAATAGATATTCCTGTTTCATTAATTGGTGCATTCTTTATTATGTACCTGGCAGGTTTCTCAATTAATGTACTCACGATGCTTTCGCTGGTACTAGCCACGGGTCTTGTGGTGGATGATGGTATTGTGGTAACGGAGAATATATATAAGAAGATGGAAGAAGGGATGGATAAGTACAAAGCCGCCCGCGAAGGTTCGAAAGAAATTTATTTTGCTGTAATCGCTACTTCAATCACGCTGGCTGTTGTATTCCTACCCATTATTTTCTTAGAGGGATTTGTGGGCCGACTCTTCCGGGAATTTGGAATCGTTGTGGCAGGTGCTGTATTGATTTCAGCATTCGTTTCCTTAACATTAACGCCAGTTCTTAATATCTATCTCTCTTCTTCTCACAAAGGACATTCATGGTTTTACCGCAAAACAGAACCATTTTTTGAAGGATTAGAAAATATATATCGTAGAACATTAAGAGGCTTCATGCGGCTTCGCTGGTTTGCAATTATATTGGTTGTTACTTGCGTTGGAATTATCTTTCTTATTGGAATCAAGCTTCCCGACGAGCTTGCACCGATGGAAGATCGCAGCCGGCTTCGAACAAATATCCTCGCACCCGAGGGTACTGATTTTGATTATATGGATAAGGTGGTAACTGATGTTACGCAGCGTATTATTGATTCAATTCCTGAAAGAAGGGTCGTACTTTCTTTCGCTCCCAGTTTTGGAGGGTCCGGTGGTGTTAATTCAGCAGGGATCAGTATGGGATTGACTGATCCATCGGAACGGGAACGCTCGCAAGATGATATTGCCAAATATATGACCGTCTTGTTTAGCCGATATAGCAATGTGCGCATACAGACTATACAAGAACAAACAATTTCAGTTGGACAAGGACGGGGCTCATTGCCGGTACAGTTTGTGGTACAACACCTCGACTTCAATAAACTCAAGGAAGTGATGCCGAAGTTTATGGATGAAGTTTCAAAAAGTCCGGTGTTCCAGGGATACGACTTGAATCTTAAATTTAATAAACCAGAATTACAGATTACGATTGATCGGCTTAAAGCAAGTGAGCTAGGGGTTTCTACATTAGATATTACGAATACGCTGCAGTTGGCGCTGAGTGGTCGGCGTTTTGGTTATTTCGTTATGAATGGAAAACAATACGAAGTAATAGGGCAGGTTGATCGAATTAACCGCGACGAACCACTTGACCTGAAAGCGTTTTACCTGCGAAACCGTGATGGAGATCTTATCCAATTGGATAACGTAGTGAATATTACCGAAACTGCCAACCCCCCTTCTATTTATCATTTTAACCGTTTTAAGAGCGCAACAGTATCGGCGGGCCTTGCTCCTGGAAAAGCATTGGGAGATGGTATCAAAGAAATGGATCGAATTTCAAAATTGGTACTCGATGATACCTTCACTAAATCACTCAGTGGTTCGTCGAGAGATTTCCAGGAAAGCTCTTCGAATACATTATTCGCTTTTGTACTCGCATTGGTGTTGATCTACCTGGTATTAGCCGCGCAATTTGAAAGCTTTGTAGATCCGTTTATCATTATGATTACGGTGCCGCTGGCGTTGGCTGGAGCCGTTTTGAGTTTATACGCATTTGGCCAAACGCTGAATATTTTTTCTCAGATTGGAATGATCATGCTCATAGGACTGGTAACCAAGAATGGAATATTAATTGTGGAATTCGCCAACCAGAAACGTAGAGCCGGTGAATCAAAAATACCCGCAGCGATTGATGCGGCGGTTGCCCGGTTACGACCAATATTAATGACTACTCTCGCCACCACCCTGGGTGCGTTGCCTATCGCAATGTCACTTGGTTCTGCCGGTAAAAGCCGGGTACCCCTGGGAATCGTAATTGTAGGCGGCATGCTGTTTGCGCTCGTACTTACATTATATGTGGTACCCGCATTGTATAGTTTCTTATCATCAAAAAAGAAAGCACAGACGAATGAGGAGATTTAGTTTAATTGCTTTATTGTTTTTGACTTTTGCAGCCAGGTCGCAGCAAAACATACTTACGTTAGAACAAGCCATCGGAACCGCCTTATTGAACAACTATAATATCCTGATGGCAAAAAATGATTCTGTATCCTTTGCGATAGACAGGTCTTATGTGTATGCCGGATTTCTTCCGAGGCTTAATGCTGCTGCCTCGCAGGTATGGAATCTGAATGCGCAAAAAGTAGAATTGGCAAATGGTACAAAAAGGGATACAACTGGGCTTAAATCTGACAACCTCCAGGCAGCTTTAAATCTCAACTGGACAATATTCGACGGTTTTAAGATGTTTGCCATCCGCGACCGGGTTATTGAGCAAAACAAGTTGGGCAGCCTTACGGTAAAGAACCAGGTTATTACAACAGTAGCTGATATAATAACTAATTACTACAATATTGTTCAATCTAAATTACAATTAATTGCACTCGACGAACAGATTGTGATCAGTGAAGAACGCGTAAAATTAGCAGATCGGAAATTCAGCGTTGGATTGGGTGCCAAGCCTGAATTATTGCAGGCCAAGGTTGACCTGAATGCACAAAAAGCAGCAAGAATGCGCCAGGTTACGCTTACTGAACAGTTAAAGGTGCAGCTTAATCAATTGATGTCGGTAGAAACCAGCACAACTTATGAAGTACTGGATACAATTCCGTTAAATACTACATTACAATACGGAGATCTTCAGAATAATATTGCCAATACCAATCCATCGCTATTAATTACTAAGAAGAATATTGATATTGCAAATGTTCTGGTAAGAGAGCGACGGTCAGATTTCCTCCCTACAGTAAACTTAAATTCATCGTATATCTTCAACCGCCTTACTAATAAAGCGGTGGTAAATCCATTTGACGCGCTTTTCAGGCAAAACAGCGGATTCAATGCTGGCTTTACCGTTGGCGTTCCCATCTTTAATAATTTCAATACTCGAAGACTGGTAGAACAGGCCAAACTGGATGTACAATACCAGGAATTATTCTTCAAGAATCAAATGAGCCAGGTAGATATGATGCTGAGCAATGCGTTTAAAGCATATGAACTGGAAAAGAAGTCATTGACCCTTGAACTCGAGAATATTGAACTGGCGCGTGAAAATGTAACGATCCAGCTTGAACGATTCCGCCAGGGTGCATCCACCTATCTCGAACTACGCGAGGCACAAATAAGTATGTTACAAGCTAACGCCCGATTGATTTCGGCAATGTATAATACGAAAGTGGCGGAGACGGAGTTGTTGAGGTTAAAAGGCGATTTGGTGAGGTAAACACTGTTTGTTGTTTGTGGTTTGTAGTTATCTTAGTGCATATAGCAAAGAGATGCCCACCATTCGTCGCTTCGAAGATTTGGAAATATGGAAAAAGGCACGAGTACTTTCACAAAAAGTCTATCCATTAACTTTTATAGAGCCCATTAAAAATGATTTCAGGCTAAAAGATCAAATGCGCGGAAGTGTCGGTTCCATAATGGACAATATTTCCGAAGGGTTTGAAAGAGGTAGCAGACTTGAATTCATAAATTCATTAACCATTGCAAAGGGTGAAACAGGTGAATTAAAATCGCAATTATACAGGTGTCTTGATAATAAATATATTAAAGAGGAAGAATTTACTGAATTGTATAATTTAGCAGATCAGTTGACTAAAATGATTACCGGATTTATTAACTATCTTAATAAGTCTAAGATCAAGGGTCAAAAATTTAAAACAGATCCGGTAGTGTGTGAAGCAAAAACCACAAACTACAAACCACAAACTACAAACATATGGATCCCCAGGTTGGTATTATCATGGGCAGCGACAGCGATCTTCCTGCAATGCAGGCTGCTGCGGATGTATTAAAAGAATTTGGAATTGAATTTGAATTAACTGTTGTCTCCGCCCACCGCACTCCACTACGAATGGTTGAATACGCCCAAAAAGCAAAAGAACGCGGATTGAAAATAATTATCGCCGGAGCTGGTGGGGCCGCGCATCTTCCGGGGATGGTAGCTTCTATTACTACATTGCCTGTTATTGGTGTTCCTATCAAATCTTCCAACTCGATCGACGGATGGGATTCCGTTCTTTCCATATTACAAATGCCAAATGGAATTCCGGTGGCAACTGTTGCGCTAAACGCATCTAAAAACGCGGGTATTCTTGCTGCTACCATTATTGGCGCCTTTGACAAAAGCATTGGTGAGAAAGTAGCGGATTATAAAAAGAACCTGGATGCGGAAGTATTGAAGAAAGTAGAAAAAATGAAGACGGATGGTTGGGAGAATAGCTTTGATTAGCCCTTAAAATTAAAGGTTGAATGCAGACTTGCCTTTTCTGACGAATTAAAGTAAATTTGATTAAATATCAGGCTATGGAAGAAATAATATTTATGGTGGAAGAAAGTCCGGAAAGCGGCTTTATTGCTAAAGGACTCGGCGTATCAATATATACAGAAGCCGAAACAATTGAGGAATTACGAATAGCTGTAAAAGACGCTGTTAATTGTCACTTCAGCGACGATAAGAGAAGAATTATCAGGCTGCATATTGTACGAGAAGAAGTGATTGCGGCATGAGAATTCCATGTGATATAAGCGGCCAGGATTTAATAAAACTTCTAAAAAAATATAGCTATTCAGTTACTCGACAAACAGGAAGTCATATCAGATTAACAACTGATCAAAACGGCGAACATCATATAACCATTCTTAATCACTCTCCAATAAAAATAGGCACCTTATCTGCTATACTTACTGATATTGCAACGCATTTTAATAAGACAAAAGACGAATTAGTAAAAGAAAACTTTGGATAGATTTCGTAATATTAAATTAGGCGGTCAACAATAAACCTGATTGAATTTGGAATTCAAATCCTTCATAATAAAAACCAATCCAGACAAAACAACCAGTAATACCCGGTATTTTGTTGCCATTGGTATGATAGCCTGCATCGCTTTTGCCGCCTTTGGGATGTACAGCATTTCGACTTACATATTTGCAGCGGTCGTTATAATTATCCTGGTTGTTGCCTATGCTAAAAAAGGAAATATACAGGCTCATCAAATCTCCAAAGATCAGTTTCTTTTAACAACAGCCAGTATTCGTATTGATCAAAAGACTTACAAGATTTCTGAGATTAGCGAAATTACCTTTGTTGTTCATTCCTTCAACGGAATGAATTATTCGGATGGAGGTATTAATAACAGCACGTCGAATGGAATGGATAATTATCTCTCTTTCTCCTATATGGGACTTAAGGAAAACTTCCGGTTTTACCTCAATAGCAAGAAACATGCATTAGATCTTTGCGCGGTACTAAGAGAATACTACCGGGCAAAAATCCCAATTATTGAAAAGGATATGAATGGTAGCCGTACGTGGTTATTAAAAAGAATGGAAACAAAGGCGGAATTTGAAATATTCAAGACAAGGCATAAGATTCCATGATCTGATGCCGTGTCTGATGCCATGGCTGGTGTCATCACCAGCCACTCTTTGAAAATTCGTGACTTGAATTTTAAAATGAGAGGGTAGCCCCTACGGAGCATGGTGGAATCTTTTTTTATTATTTTCTACAAACAGGTAGCCCCTACGGGGCATAAAACTTAATTTGAAACGGCAAAATTCATTCGCCATTCGCTGTTCGCTGTTCTTCTGTTCCACTGTTCCTCTGTTCCTCTGTTCTTCTGTTCCTCTGTTCTTCTGTACCTCTGTTCCTCTGTTCTTCTGTTCCTCTGTTCTTCTGTTCCTCTGTTCTTCTGTTCCTCTGTTCTTCTGTTCCTCTGTTCCTCTGTTCTTCTGTTCCTCTGTTCTTCTGTTCCTCTGTTCTTCTGTTCCTCTGTTTGATACTCACTACTCACTACTCACCTCAATCACTCCAAACTCCTGCTCCACCGTCAATGAATGCTTATATAAAATTTCGAAGAATTCCTTTCCCCATCTCGAATAATATGGCATAAAATTATCAATCCGTTCTTGTAGTCCATCTTTGGGAAAGAGGGCTGTTTTAATAGCGTGGATCTGCCGTTGTTCGGCTTCGTATTTTCTTTTTTCGGCGCGGAGTAATTTCTTTTCCAGTTCCTGCAAGGGCTTCAACGCCCGTGCCTGCAATGCTTCTACATGTTGCTGAAGACTTTTGTCGATATCGCTGGCTTTTGATTTTACCTTACTGTATAACTGAATAGCCGCTTCCATTTCCGTAGCCAGTTTTAATTCTCCGTTCTTCTGGCGACTTACCAGTTCAGTAAGCAATTGTTGTTCATTTTTAAAAAAATCGTTTATTGAAAATCCCATATTGTTGATCTTATCCTGCCATTTCTTTTCAACAAACAAAAATGAGTTGCGCAGAACTAATACGGGGAATGGAACTTTATAATGTTCGAATAATCCTTTTAACTCCAGCCAATACGCAGTTTCTCCCCCACCGCCTACAAATGCAATATTGGGAAGAATTGTTTCCTGGTAAAGTCCCCGGAGGATGACGTTGGGACTGAAACGTTCGGGATGGTTGGCGAGCTCGTTACGAATTTCAGATGCAGAGAAAGTCAATGGTGAATTGTGAATGGTGAATGAGTCACCGTTTTTTACTATTCGTTCGCGGATATTATCTTTTAGATAAAACAAGTTTATCTCTCTTGGGTTAGCTTGTACTTTATAATGCTTGCCTAACTCATTGATGGATTTTGATACAATCTCCGAAAGGGTTTGCTGAAATAAATCCTCTTCAAATACTGAACTCATCTGTTTCTTCAATTCCGTTGTATCAGGAATCAATACCACGAGTCCATATTCGGCAAACAGTTTATTCAGTAATCTAAATGTCCCGGTCTGTATATCAACTGTATTCAGATAAGCATCCTTTAATATTTGCACGAGTTCTTTTCCATAAGGCAATACCGATAATTCTCCATCGATTCGGTGAATCAGTTTATCGAGCCCCTTCGTATTCATTTTTCCTACCGCCCCGGTTTGTTTGGTATCCCAAACAATCTTTTCATCGCCCAGGTAAAACTTACCCAGTTCATCGAGGTCGGCATCTTCACTGCCCATCCAATAAACAGGTACAAAACGATAAGCCGGGTATTGTTGATTCAGGCTTTCAGCCAATTTTACTGTGTGGAGTAGTTTATAAACAAAATAAAGTGTACCTGTAAATAAAGCGGGCTGATGAGCGGTGGTAATCGTAAAAGTCGTTTCTTTCTTCAGCGATTGAATATTATCCAGGACTGTCTTAGAAGTGTCTATTCCTTTATATTGATTCAGTAACTGGTTTATCAGCAATTCACGGTTTACCTTAAACCCTTGTCTTGCTTTTATGGCGGCATCTAACCCTGTTTTGGAAACAGGATGCTTATAAAATGGTTGTAAAGCCGGGGTCTGGTCCAGGTAATCAGTAATAATAGTAGAAAAATAACCGGTCTCCTTATATGATAGCTTTGTAAATCTACAGTCCATGCCAGATTTTATGGGTCGAAATTAAGAAAAGGAAATGCTAAGGGGATGGTAAATTATGTGAAAATATTAATCGTCAATCGTGAGACGTGAATCGTGAGAGAGTCCCCGATATTCAGAAAAGTTTCATCAATTAGGGAGCCCCTCACGACTCACCACTCACGACTCACGTTTTCATTTTAGTTCATACGCCACCACACTATTCCTCCAAAAAGTAGGAACGTATACCATACGCGTTGCGGGATCATACCCTATATCAGCGGTATTCTTCTTTTCGGTGCGGGTATCAAGCAGGGTTTCTTTGGTTCCATCTGCAAAAACATAATAAATCACCCCGGCCCAGCAGGAAACGATATATTCTTTATCATAAACCGGTTCTACTCCATCGGTGCCACCTTCCATTCCATCGGCCAGTTTAGTGAGTTTACGATCATATTCTACCCGATACAACCCACCTCTATCCAATACATACAAATTTTCTTTGTGCCATAAAACACCATTGGGTCCCTGCAATCCTTCTAAATGGGGATTTGCGACATCACCCTTCACCATATATACTCGTTTGGCCTTTGAGTCGGATACGTACACCACTCCTTTGGGATCTACGGTAATATCATTCAAACCTTCCGCATTCGGTACAGGTATTCTTTTTTTAATCTCTCCTTTCTCTATATCAATCACCACTACATCGGTAAGATCGGCTACATAAAGATTGTTTTTAAATATCCCCATTCCTTTTGGAGCATTCAAACCCCTCACCCATTCTATATTTATAATCTTTCCATCAAGCCCTATTTTACCAATAGAACCTTTGTCATCTTTTGCCCAGGGATCGGTGCCATCGATATTGGCAACATATAACACTTTACGTTTTATATCAGGTAGTACCGACTCGGGCACCTTCATCAGTGAATCGGTTTCCCATACTTTCACCAGGCTATGCTGCTGGGCAAATGCCAGCATTACTATAAAGGAAGCAATAATAGAGAAGAGGACTTTTTTCATTGGAGAATTATTTGTTTAAAGATAGGAAGAAGCTGCGAGCTGTGAGCTACAAGCTGCAAGCAGCATTCCCTCCCAATTCGCAAATCACGAACAGGGAGCAGCGTCCTCAGCCAAACCTCTCCACCGCAAACGGAGTCAAATCCATACTACTCGGTTTATGATTGATTATTTCATCCACCAGTTTACCCGTTCCAGCACCCAAACTCAATCCTAACATGGAATGACCAGTAGCAACAATAAGGTTATTTATTTTCTTCGTTCGACCAATATAAGGCAACCCATCAGCTGAACAGGGACGATAACCATACCATATCTTGTCTATCGATGGCAGAGGGACGTTAAAATCAGGATAAAAGCGTTTAACCGCATCGAGTATTCCTTGCACCCGGTTCATTCTCGGCGGGGTTTTGTGCGAAGTGATTTCCATGGTACCACCAAAACGAATTTTATTACCATCCATCGGGGTAATCGCTGCGCGTCCCTCCACTAATACTGCGGGATAATTCACTTTATAAGGAGAATTCTCGAGTGTAATGGAATATCCGCGTCCGGGCATTAAAGGGATTTTTACATCCAGCAATGCCGCTGTTTCCCTGCTCCAGGAACCGGTAGCAACTATTATTTCATCGGCGCTATATTCTTTTTTGTTAGCACCATTATTATCTGTTGTAAATACGTTGCTTATTCTATTCCCACTTTTTTCAAATCCCGTTACTGCTTCATTACGCTGAAGCTTTACACCGATTTTTTCAAGATAAGCAATCAGGTTTTGCATGAGCCTATTCGGATAACAATGCGCATCGCATTTGAATAATATCGCGCCCAACCCAATGATCCTGGTTTGTGGCTCCAATGCATCGAGCTCGGCCTTGCTTAACATTTTCGTATCGCTTAGTCCTAATTCATGTGCTTTTTCCAGCGCATGGTGCGCATGTTCCGCTCCCTTTTCTGTTTGAAAAATTTCGAGTAATCCTTTATGCTCATAAGCAAAATTGAAATCGGGAAGTTTTGTCCAATCCACATATTCCTTCTGACTAAGAATAGCGATATCCCTCAATGGAACTGCGGATGTTTCTACATGTTTGGTCGTAGCGATACGCATGAACTTCATTCCCCAGTCGATGAGGCTCCAATCGAGCCGGGGTTGTACATAAAAGGGGCTCTTCGAATTCCACATCCATTTCAAACCCTGCTTAACAATACCCGGTGTTGCCAATGGAATAAAATGACTGGGACAGATATAGCCGCAGTTTCCATAGGAACAGTTGTCATTAAAATCTCCTTTGTCTAACACCGTAACATCCCATCCGCTTTGTTTTAAATAATACGCGGAACTGAGTCCGATAATGCCTCCACCGATTACGATTGCTTTGCTCATTTAGAAGTTTGTGGTTTGTAGTTTGTAGTTTTTGGCTTGATCCAATCTTCCCAAATCTGTTTCTGCAATTCTGTCCTATTATCCATGAATGTTATTGTATAGCTCCGCTCCTTCTTGGTTCCAACCAACAAGTTAATTTCGGTTTGTTCCTCTTTTTTTTGAATCCGCAAATTTAAGGCATCACCGGCTTTTGCAGCTTTCAACCATTCATCTAACAAATTTTTTCTGGCAAACTTTCCATTGATGCCAAGTATGATATTATTTCTCCGGATGCCTGCTTCCCAGGCGGGCGATTTCCATTCAACATTTGTTACCATCAAGCTATCATTTTGTTCCCTTACAGATGCACCAAACCAGGTCCCGGGAAGTTCCTTGGTAACTGTATCCACCTGCAGACCGGCATAACCGAGGTATTTTGTATAGTTCACCTCTTTAAGGGTGGTGATATACTCAAAGAATTCATCCAATGGAGCACCTGCAATTAATTCGGCTTCCTTGCGAAATTCGGTTTCAGTAAACCCTCTATTTAATCCCTTGTAATATTTCTGATATAATAATCGCATCAGGTCGTCCAGCGATTTTTTATTTTCTGTTTCGTGACGTATTTTAAAATCCAGCATCCATCCCAAAACCGGACCTTTATCATAAGGAGAGATTGTTTTGTTTAGCTCATCACCGGTTCTTCCAAAGGGTCCATTGTTCCATGTTTCTATACTTGCTTCTGCAGGTGTTTGAAACTGCCGGCCAGGTTTGCTTTCATATCCTTTTATCTGCGATTGAAAAGCATTGAACACATCCTCATCATTAAACAAACCCGCCCTTCGCAAAATTGCATATTCGTAATAAACCGTAAATCCTTCCGACAACCAGAGCATAGTTGTTTTACTACCGTTATCATAATCGAAAGGCCCCAATTCAATGGGACGAATACGCTTTACATTATAGTGGTGAAAGTATTCATGTGCAAGGAATGAATACATCCGCTTTTTGGCTGCATCAGTAGTCAATCCCGTTCCGCTGAATGCGATGGAAGTTGAATTGAGGTGCTCGATGCCGCCGCCGCCCGGACCGATTGCAATAAATTTATAATGCTTGTATGGAATGTCGCCGATAATACCAGAAGCGGTTTCAACTATTTTTTTAAGATCGTTCATAAATCCCTGCTTGTCGAAATCACCCAGTTTATATCCGGTAAAATAATGAGGTATATCGTTAACGCGGAACGGAGGAAGAGATTCAAGATTGCCTATCAAAAATGGGCTATCGTATAGTTCATCAAAATCAGACGCGATATATATTTCCGATTTCCCGCTTACAGCATGCAATCCGGTTGCTATGTTCGACCAGTTCTTATAGGGTTTGATCCTAACAACAACAGGATTGTCGATTCGCCCAACAGGATGCACAAACATACCTGCCGGTGAAATATAAGCCCGTTCTTCGTCCAAATAATTGGTGGCGACAAAAGGGCGAGTCGATTTTACCTTGTATCTTATAGTTACAGAATTCTTGTCGTTGTTGAATACGGTCCACCCATTCTTTGATGATTTTTCCCAATGAAGATAATTGCCCTTGTCATCCGTAGCTTCAAAACCCTCTACATAATCTGCGTAGTTCATCAATTGGTAATAACCGGTTGTCCAGGCAGGCATTTTGAATTCGATCGATTCGGTTTTAATTCCCTTGCAGTTCATCTTTACCTGGAACATTTTGGAAGAGGGGTTATCCATTGATAGATCAAAAACGATGTCGAGGGTTTTAAGAGTTGTTTGCGAAAGACCGGCGTAAGAGGTCCACAAAACAAATCCGATAAATAAAAATAATTGCTTAAAATGTTTACTCACAAAAGATATTTAAAATTCCTTCATTTCAAGGGTAGCCCCTACGGGGCAAAATGCCTTTCATTAATCTTTATCTACAAACAGGTAGCCCCTACGGGGCATCAAAGTCTTTGTTTCACCTATGCTCACTTTTACATTTTACATTCTAAATTTTATATTTTACATTTTCCGCCGCCGTAGCTGGTGTCTTCACCAGCGACTCTACCCAAGAGATATTGCTGTTGAAAATGAAGAAAGTTGCTATGAGAACCCTTTTTCATTCGTCATTCTTCATTTCCGATGCATGAGACGTTCCTACGGAACGTTATACAATCTCTAATTGGGTACTACCCATGAAACGTCCCTACGGGACGAAATACAAAAACCCGAAATCAGATTCAATTTTCGGAACTCACTTTTACATTTTACATTCTATATTTTACATTCTACATTCATGAGCCCTTAACCGTTCTCGCTCCAAAAACCCTGCCCGCTGTTTTTCCATAGTTCGCTTCGATTCGAACGGTGATCTTCGATTTATCTTTCAATAACTCCGCTGGAATGGAATATTCAAAATCATAGAATTTGCCTGTCTTGCCGCCTTTCCAATCGACTGTTTGAATTTTTATGCCATCCACGAGTATATCGAATTTCCGATCCTTATCATCACCGATATAAGTCAGGAGTAAAATAGTAGGAGATCCCTGCTCTACTTTCATATCAAATGAAAAATAATTATTGGCGCGCGCCTCTCTTCCTTTACGACCAAGCGCATCATCCACATAAGAACGTTCGCTGGCTTTTAAATTATGATCCCGTTCCGGCTGCATTTCACCGATACGGAAATTATCAATGGTTCGCTCTTCAATCTCTTTTTGCCTTTTCTTTTCGGCTTCGTAATCGGCTTGCAATTTTGTCCAATCATCGGGGGTAAAATAATCCCAATACACACTGTAATACTGATCATAGGTTTGATAAAAGGGTTTCAGTTTTACATCAAAAGGTTTGCCCACTCCTTTCATTTCAAACTGTAATGGATCAGAAGATGATCGAACCCATTCATTCACATTCCGGTTACTGGTTAATAATACCGGGGTGCCATATACCGGGTCGGGTCTTTCTTTGCCTAACAAGCCTGCCAAAACCAATGGTCCGTATTTAAATGCAATGCGATTTGGATTATCCGGCATCGCTTCGGTATACAATTCCATTGGTATCGTTAATTCCAGCAAATCATTCATCTGAAAACGTTGCTTAAAAACCATATACCCATCATCGTCATAGCTGTGTTCCGCTAACTTACCATTAATAGTCGTCAATACACCCTTGGTTGCCCAGGATGGTTTCCGTATCCGCAAGGTTAATTCTTTCGAACCGCTTGTTTGTATAAGAAAACGGATCTTGTCATCGGAAGGGAAATTTGTTTCTAACCGAATCGTAACGCCCTTGGTTTTCCAATTCAACTTAGAAGGAATAAAGAGATTTACGTACAGACTCTGGTCCGCACCTTCGGCATAAATAGCTTCCGCATACTTGCTATGATTCTCGATCCCGCTTCCTACGCAACAGGTAAATGTGTTGAACGAATCACTGAACTGTTTTTGTGTACCCATACGCAACGGAACAAAATAACACATCATTCCATTGGTAGGGTTCTGCGATGCAAGAATGTGATTATATAAAGCTCTTTCATAATAATCCATTAATTGAACAGACGGATCAATACTAAATAAATGCCTGGTCAGCTTCAGCATATTATAGGTATTGCAGGTCTCACAAGTATTATCACTTAAGCGATCGTTCAACGAGTCCGCTTTCCCGCAATATTCATAATTGCTATTTCCACCAATCACATAGCTATGATGATTCACCATCGTTTCCCAGAAAAAAGAGGCGATTGTCCTGTCTCGTTCATTACCGGTTAATTGATATTGACGGGCACTTCCAATTGCCTTCGGCACATTGGTATTTGAATGTTTACCCGGCAAAGGATCAATACGCTGTGCCAGCTTGCCCATCACAAATTCATCGTAGAATTTATAGGAAAGATCGAGGTACTTCTTATTTCCTGTAATAGCATAGATATTCACGAGTACATCATTCATTCCCCCATACTCGCAATTCAGCATTTTTAAGCGCAATGAATCCGAAAGATGATTAATGGTATTATAGGTCCAGTCGGACATGCCCGTCACCACTTTCAAGGCTTGTTTGTTATCACAGTATAAATAAGCATCCACCAATCCCGCCATCACTTTATGCACCGTGTACCACGGGCTCCATCCCCCATTCATATCAAATCCACTGGTCCTTATTTTTCCTTTCGCCACATTTCCGAAAATCGAATCTTCCTTGGGAATTGCGCCCACATATCCCGTTTTACGGGCTTTCTGGCAACGCTCCAGTTCATTCACCGTATAATCAACCCGCTTTTTAAATTCGGGATTTCCAGTAGAGACATACATCATGGCCATCGCTGATAAATAATGTCCCAATGTATGACCTGATAACCCCTCACTCTCCCATCCACCATAAACAGAATCCTTCACCGGCAATCCGGCATTTACATGAAACCGATGCAACAAACGATCTGGTTTCAGTAACAACAGGTAAGCGCTGTCCTTACTCATGGCATTGGTGAAAGGACTGTTCAGCAGTTTTACATCTTTAAGATTGAAAGCATAGGCTTGAACAGGGATTACCGGTTTTATTTTCATTTTGGGGAAGTTCTTTTCGGGAACGTAAGATTGTGCGATGCAGTGGTTGGTGAAGACACCAACCACGGTGAAACCAACCACGGTAATGTAAAATGTAAAATATAAAATGCAAAATATAAAACTGCGCTTCATGATTATTTTTTAGCGGTTAGCTTTTTGATGACATCTATTTCTTCTTTGCTATAAGGTGTACCGTCTTTGCGGAATACGTCGTGAAACCAAACCTTGGGTTCACTTCCATCTTTTATTGGAGTATCCCATTGATAGATGGTATTACTTTTACCGGCTACCAATCCCCAATTGATCGCCGCTACGTTGTATTGTTTAAAGATGGGCAGATGGCTTTGAAATTTACTATCGCGGGTACGAGCCATATATTCGGTACAGATTACGGGTCGGCCCAACGCCTGCAATTCCCTTATTTGTTTCTCCAATCCCTCCGCTTTTCCATAATTATGGAAAGTAATTACATCCGAATTGGCCAACTGAAATTCATTCAATTCTTTATTATCATACCAAACCCCTACCGACAATGGCTGTGAAGGACGAACGGCCCATGCCCACTCAAAAACTTTTTTCAATAATGGCATTGAAGTGAGATTATAAGAACTATTACCCGGCTCATTATAAAGATCCCAGATAAAAATACGTTTGTCATTCTTAAAGGTGGTAAGAATATCCTTTACGTATTTACCCAAATATTCCCATTGCGCCGTTTCATCGTGCGTAGCCTTACCCGGACTTCTTACCCAGCCGCTGTTATGAATCCCGGGCTTTGGATCCGGTTGTTTTCCGATCGCAGGATCGGGGTTCCAGCAATCATCAAAAATGGTAAATAGAATTTTTATCTTATGCTTGTCGGCCATCGCCAAAAAATCTTTCATTCTTTTTTTGAAACCCGCAGGATCGGCTACCCAGGCAAGATCATGAAGATAAACTCTCATTACATTCATTCCGATACCGGCTGCCCATCCTAACTCGCGATCAATTGTTTTAGGATCCCAGGTTTCTGCCTGCCACATCTCTAATTGATTGATGGCAGTACTGGGTAGGAAATTAGCGCCTACACGCCAGGGTTGTTGCTTGTACCAGGCATTCGCTTGCTCCTTCGTCCATATTTTAGATTGCGCAAAGCTGTGGCTGGTGAAGACACCAGCCACGGCGAGAATGAAAAATAATAAAGTGCGTTTCATATTAATTGTTCCTCCATTTGTATTCCAATAGTTTTATAAAATATCCGCCTACTACGCTGCGAGCCTGGAATCCGACCTGCTTTCCATCGGTGGTTTCGTGCCAATCGCTTAACGGAACTCTTGTGGGAGTTTCGGTTGCGAATTTATATACCGGTTTTACCAGCGCTTCAAAGTCCTTTTGATTATTGGCCAATGTTGCCGTCCATATTATCCAATCATTCTTTGTATATGTTTTGCGGCTGTCAAGAGGCAAACCAAAGCTGTTTTGTTTGGTGAGATAATATTTTATCTCTTTATCATAAACGGATTTGGGGAATAATTCGAGTCCCAACAATTTATCCCAAACAAGATTGTATTTCTGGCTCCAAGTACCTTTCTTGTCAAATGTGAGTGCATAATGATTGCCATCCTCCGCCATCTGCATCCATTTCTTTGCATAGTCTTTCGCAATCTTACTGTATTTATCCGCCTCCTCTTTTTTACCAAGAGATTTTGCCATCTGCGCGTAAGAAGCGATACCAACAATTGCTTTCATCGATAAGTTAACATTACGTGCCAGGTGCCCCGCAAAATCATCGGTGCACAATTGATTGGCCGGATCAAAACCATCTTTTACTAAAAACTCCACCCATTGACTTAAGCTGATCCAATGTTTCAATGCATAATCAGCCTTCTTTTCAGCTTTACAAATGGCGGCGGTAAGAATAATCATATTGCCAGCTTCTTCCACCGGCATGTCTTCCGGGTAGGTTTGTCCATTAGCGAGTGGATAAGTCCCGAGATCATGTGCAGGAAAGGGTTTGGTCCATTTACCACTTTCACTATAATAGAAAATACCATTCAACATTCCTTTCAGCAGATCCGGATTATACGCGAGGTATAAAGGTGCGGATGGATAAGTAACATCCACCGTATTTATAGACCCATTGCTAAAGTTTTCTTTGGAAAGAAATAAGATATCCCCCTCTGCGCTCTTTGTCAATTTATGAGCGGCGATAGATTGCCGGTAAGCCATCACACAGAGTTTGGCATATTCTTCCCCTCCCGCTTTCAGCGCATCGGCATACATTGCTTTATCAAACAGATCACAACGTTCTTTAATTGTTTTATAATCGATGGTAGCTTGCTTCATTTCTTCTTCGATGGTTTTACCATTCAATGCCCACCAGGCTTTACGGTTATCATTAAAATACTGTAGCGAATAGATATCATCATACGCGAATAAGATCCGATATTCTAATGGATCCTTACCGAGACTTCTATAATAAAAATCAGTATTCAAAACCTGGAAATCGCCTGATACCGCGGATTCGAAAGATTTTCCAGTTGTTAAAAATCGTTTCAATGCAGCGGATGATTCAGAAGAACTCTGTACCCCAATGCCTACAGGCGTTGCTACATATAGATAACCCCAATCGATCCGTATATCATCTCCTTTCTTTTTTAAAACAGGCTGATCCAGTGTACCACTCTTTAAAATCGAAAGCCGATCGGTATTATACCAAAATGCCGAAACATTTTGTTTGGAATTATTTTTCGCGAGGTTGGTAGATACCCCGAGGTAAAGATTGGTTTCATGTGATTTACTATCGTTCGAACGGATACGAGCCGTCATATATGTAACCGGACGACTCATCAAATTCAGGTCATCCATTAATAAGGGAGATAGAAAATTCAATTCGAGATCAACTCCGCCACAAACAAATTTATACTGGGTTTGAGTGGCCGTCATGATCACCGATTGCTGAACAGCGGGCTCAATTCCTTTTGTCTGTTCCTGTACACCCAATCCCACATCCAGCCAGGCATTGCCTCTCGGATTTATGCAATGTAGTGCAAGCATATTCCGGCCACGTTTAATTTTTTTTACGATCGCTTCTGGCAGAGGGATTTCTTTCAAACTGCTCACATAACAATCTTTACAGCTATAGGCTAATTCCCCATTGATATAAACTTCCACATCATCGTCGTGTCTTAATTGAAGCAACAATTTTTGAGCGATAATATTTCGCAATTCTACTTCACTCAACACAAAATCCTTCCGCATCCATATCGATTTCGATTTCCAGGGAGTTGCCATATCATTGTCCCAACCCATTCCAAATGGAGTTTTGCCCGGTTTCCAATTGGTGGCCACATAACTTTCTTTCATCCAATCTGCCCCTGGATCCTCTTCAGTATATATACAATCGTAGGGAATGACTTCCCCGGCTGGTAATAAATTCTTCACCGGCATTTCAGGCAGGCCCATAAAGTTGAATACTTTCCCATCCACCATTAACAACCCTGATAACGAATGATCCTTACCGGTCCAGTGTTTTGTAGAACTTTCGTTGAGCCTATCTCCGAAACTCCAGATACTGAAATAAGGATCGTGGGTGATCAATGGATAGGCAGGGGCCTTGGTTACCTGAGCTGAGGAAATGTAAAATGTAAAATATAAAATGTAAAATACAAAATGTGGTTTCATTTGGCGATTACGTTGTGATTGTTAATTAGGATATCGGAATGGTGAGAGAAAACGTGAGTCGTGAGACGTGAATCGTGAGGGAGCCCCTAATTACCAGAATCACTCAATTACTTAGGGAGCCCCTCACGATTCACGTCTCAGGCCTCACGATTTCACCGCAAACTTATAAATCGTCGTCTGCTTATACATTTCTCCCGGCTTCAGAATGGTTGACGGAAAATCTTTTTGATTTGGTGAATCGGGGAAATGTTGTGTTTCCAAACAAAGCCCCGCATGTTTTATATATACATGCTTATTCTTGCCGGTAAGTTTCCCATCTAAAAAATTGCCGGTATAAAATTGAATGCCGGGTTCGGTAGTATATACTTCCATATAACGTCCACTGGCTGGATGATAAAGGGAGCCGATCATTTCCGCGCCTTCTCCACTCCGTTTCAATACCCAATTATGATCATAACCGCCATCAACCTGCGCTAGTTCTTTGCCAATTTTTTTAGGAGATGTGAAATCCATAGGTGTTCCTTTTACATCGGTAAATTCACCGTTAGGAATTAGTTTTGCGTTAACTGGCGTGAATTGTTCCGCTTTAAGCATCAGTTCATGATCAAGAATTGTAGATTCAGCGCCGGCAGATAAGTTAAAATAAGTATGATTGGTAAGATTCACCGGAGTTGCTTTATCCGTTGTGGCCGAGTAATCAATCTTCAATTCATTATTAGCGCCAAGTGTATAAATCACTTCTACACTCATGTTACCGGGATAACCTTCTTCACCATCTTTACTGGAATACGTGAGCGTGATACTGCTATCACCCGCATTCGCTTTCGCTCCCCAAATAACTTTATCAAATCCCTTCAATCCTCCATGAAGTGTGTTTCCGTTATTATTCGCCGCCAATTTATATGCCTTGCCATCCAGCGTGAATGTTGCATTGGCGATACGGTTTGCATAACGTCCTACCAGGCATCCCATATAAGGATTTCCGGCTTGCAAGTAACCTGCCAATGAATCATATCCCAACACCACATCCCCCATTGTACCGTTTTTATCAGGCACCATTATATTGGTAACCGTACCTCCATAATTCAGAATTTTTACTACCACTCCATTAGGGTTTGTAATCGTGTACTGAATCACTTTATCATTTCCGATGGTTCCGAAAGGTTGTTCGGTCATTGAGTAAGGTTGAGTGGGTTTTGAAGCTGTGGG
The DNA here is from genome assembly GCA_965279015.1 of Chitinophagaceae bacterium. Lineage (GTDB taxonomy): Bacteria > Bacteroidota > Bacteroidia > Chitinophagales > Chitinophagaceae > Endoryza. The sequence goes on along the minus strand of OZ257130.1, from coordinate 3,152,691 downwards.
TTCTGTTGCATCGGCTGGTTTTTCTGTGTTGTTGTTACAGGAAATCATAACCAGCAGGGAAAAGGCAGCAATCGTGTTGATGAGTTGTTTCATTGCGTTGGTATTTATGTTGGCTTGTTATTTTAGTAATTAATCTTCACGTCTTTTATCTTCGTTGGCAACCATACCTGCATTTCATTTTTACCCCGGTTGGCCCAGGCGTAATAAGGAATGGCTGTAATGGTTTTGGTTTCGGTTTTTATAGATATTCCATCAGGATTTACAATAACTACCGGTACAGATGCCTGTAATGCAACCACGGATTCATCGAGCACTTTCTGATCGGCATATGTGAAAGTAGTATTATCAGGCATAATTATATTCCATGCCTTGCCGTTGTTATCGGCGCCTTCTACACAATACACGAGCGGACCGCGCTCAATCGCCACCCTGTTCTCATTTTGTTTGATTTCTTTTCTGGAAGTCAAGAGGTGCGGGTTCATGGAAAATTCAAATTCAACCACATCTCCCTTTTTCCATTCACGATCAATTACCATATATCCATTTTCTGCCTGGTAACTGGTTTCTTTTCCATTAATTTTTATTGGCATCAAGGATTGTATCACACTGAAATTAGCGTAATAACTATCGCCGGGCACCGGTTGTGCTTTCGACCAACCCGGTATTCTGACATATACTTTAAACTTGCCTTTCTTTACCGGATCAATATTCAATGTTACTTTTCCATCCCAGGGATAATTGGTTTGCAACTTCAGCGCTACATCATTCTTACCAATCAACTGTTTTGTTTCACTTCCAACAAACAAATTCACCCAGATGCCATTATCATTCTTCGCGTAAATATAATCACCCAGTGATGCCACCAATCGCGCAATATTAGCCGGACAGCAAGCGGTACCAAACCATTCGCGGCGATAATGTTGTCCCCGAGATGCGAGTGGATTTCCATAAAAGAACCGATCCCCTGTTAAGCTCAGTCCATCCAATGCACCATTATACAAACTTCGTTCCAGCACATCTATATATTTACTTTCACCCGTCAACGCGTTCATTCGCTGGTTCCAGAAAACCATACCAACGCTTGCACAGGTTTCACAATATGCCTGTTCATTGGGCAAATCATAATCCTGTGAAAACCCTTCGTTACTTCCTGCGGAGCCAATTCCGCCCGTGATATACATATTCCGGAACACCACATCTTCCCAAACTGTTTTCATTGCTTTCATATACCCTTCATCACCGGTTAATGCTGCTACATCCGCGGCACCCGTGTACATATACATTGCACGTACGGCATGACCGGTTATCTGTGTTTGTTCTTTAACCGGTAAAAGATCCTGCGCGTAGCCGGTATCTTTCCAATCTGTCCAGGTATACCCTTTAGCGTAACGATGCCCTCTTTCACTTAATAACCAGGCAGCGAGGTTCAGGTATTTCTGATCTTTTGTAACACGATATAATTTCACCAGTGCCAGTTCCAATTCCTGGTGACCGGTTACCCAATGTTTTTTTCCGGGCCCGAATAAAGAATCAAAATGATCGGCCCAACGAATAGATACATCCAATAATTTTCTTTTACCGGTTGCATTATAATATGCTACCGCCGCTTCTATCATATGTCCGCAATTATAATCTTCGTGCATACTCATATCCGTGTAACGGTTCTGTGGCTCATTCAATGTGTACATGGTATTGAGATATCCATCCGGTTGCTGTGCCGCGGCGATCTTATCGATCCATTCGTCGCATTTCGCTTCCATCTCTTTGCTGGGATGGGTTTTCAACGAATAGGCCATTGCTTCGAGGGCTTTGAATACATCACTATCGTCATAAAAAATGCCTTCGTGCTTCTCTCCTTTCTTACGGGCCACTTTATCAAAATTTTTGATACGTGGCGTGGCTACTTCTGTTTGATAGATACAGGCCGCGAGTGTTTTCGTTGCAACCAGCTCAATCTTGGGTTTCCAGAAGTTGTCGGTAATCGTAACTTGCGAAAAATTCACCGGCTCCATTTTTAATAGGGAAGATTGCGCTTGCGAAAAGGTTCCGGTTGCCATTAATGAAACAAGGCCAATTACGTGTCTGTTATAGTTCTTCATTCTTAATGATTAAAATACATTTAAATATTGATCGCGATAATGATTTGGTAACATTCCGAAATTTATTTGCATGAAATGTTTCCCGCTTGCTGCGGGACCGGCTCTACTGAACATACTACGTTACTTTATTTAAGCTACCCATGAGATGTCCCTACGGGACATTAAAGACTTCCATTTATACGGTACCCTTTACATTCTACATTTTATATTTTATATTTTATATTTTACATTTCCCTTCTTCATTTTCAAGGGTAGCCCCGCCAAAGGCGGGCAAAACCGAAATCACTTATCATCTTCTACAAACAGGTAGCCCGCCGCGGCGGGCATTAATGCCATTGCTTTATCGGAACTCACTTTTACATTTTACATTTTATATTCTACATTTTACATTTCTTCCTCTATTCTCTTAAGCAGCTTCCCCTTTTTCATTCTTAATTTTTAATTATTAATTTCACTCCTTTCTTCCCCGTCATCTTCCAAACCTTCTCCTTATACTTCACTTGAACATTCCCAATAAAATCCGGAATAACCGTTGCGTTCACCAATTTTCCATCTTTCCATTCAATATCTACCGTAAATCCTCCTCTGGCTCTTAATCCTTTCACGCTTCCGGTGGGCCAGGCTTTGGGTAAGGCGGGCAACAAATTAATTTCTCCTTCATGACTTTGCAATAACATTTCAGCGATGCCGGAAGTGGCGCCAAAATTACCATCAATCTGGAAGGGCGGATGCGCATCGAATAAATTGGGATAGGTTCCCCCACCTGCATATTTTGTCTCCGTATTTCTTGCCGGATAATAAGTAAGGATCTTTTTTATAGCGTCATAAGCCATTTCCGGATCCCTTAATCTTGCCCATAAATTTATTTTCCAGGCAATGGACCAACCCGTTCCATTATTGGTGCGAAGCTCTAATGAACGTTTTACCGCGTTCGACAATTCAACATCGCGACTTATACTGATGGATCGTCCCGGATATACTCCGAATAAATGAGAGATATGACGATGATTCGGATCATTATCCTCCCAATCGTAATACCACTCCTGCAGATTTCCTTTTTTTCCAACCTGATAAGGATATAGTTTAGCCAGACTTGCTTCAATCTTATTCCTGAATGCTTCGTCGGTTTTGAGAATCTTTGACGATTCAATAACCGCGTAATATAATTCACGGATCATTGCAAGATCGGCCGTGCCTCCATATAAAATTGCTCCTTTATATCCGGCGGAAGTGATATAGACGTTTTCAGGAGAAGAAGAAGGTGCCGTCACCAGGTTTCCTTTCGGATCTTTTGTCAGAAACTCATAACAGAATTCTGCAGCCCCTTTCATCAAAGGATAAGCTTCTTCGCGAAGAAATCTAATGTCTTTTGTAAATGTGTAATGTTCCCATAAATGAGTACTGATCCAAGCCGAGCCCATCATCCAGTTGGCCCAAACAGGATCGCCTTGTCCAAAATCACCTACTGGGTTGGTCATGGCCCATATATCCGTATTGTGATGGAGCGCCCATCCATTGCAGTTGTAATAATTCTTAGCTGTTATTCTACCGTTCTTCTCCAGGTTGCTGATAAATCCCAACAACGGTTGATGCATTTCGGAAAGATTGGTTGTCTCCGCTGCCCAGTAATTCATCTGGGCGTTAATATTTGTTGTATAGTTACTACTCCACGGAGGTCTCATATGTTCGTTCCAGATTCCCTGCAGGTTGGCTGGCACTTCTTTGGTTCTGGAAGAACTGATGAGTAAATAACGGCCAAATTGAAAATACAAAGCGGTGAGTTCATTATCCGAAGCTCCTTCGGTAAATTTTTTCAATCGTTCATTAACAGGTAATGTACTATTTTCTGATCCACCCAGATTAATACTCACCCGATCAAAAAAGTGTCGAAAATCTGCAATATGTTTTTGCTTCATCACATCATATTTCTTCGCACTTGCTTTGAGATGATTAGCCCCTGCCATCTGCTCTTCATTCTTCCCCTCGATGCCGGGGTTTTTATCAAATCCATTGAAACTTGTACCTATCGAAACCAAAACAACCGCATAGCTGGCATTATTAAGTTTTACACTACTGTCAGTAGAAACAATAACTCCGTCCGTTGAATGAATACTGCAGATCACAAAAAAACGGGTAGAATTTAAACGATCATATCGAACCGGATCAGGGATATTACGTCGGTAATTGGGTTCCGCATGAACTGGTGCGTTACCATTCATTAGTAAACGGTTGTTTGCTGTCGCTACCTGGTATTGCAGAAGACTATTAGCCCTTAATGTAAAATTTAGTTTCTCTGTACCACTTGCTGTAAATTTCATCAGCATCACCTGGTCTGGGTATGAAACAAAAGACTCACGTGTATAAAGCGTATTGCCGCTATTGTATTGAATAGTGGTAATGGCTTGTTGAATATCAAGAGTTCTTTTATAATTAGTAACTTCCTTATGCCCGAAGTCGATCCATAAATTTCCTAATGGAGCATAGGATGCCGAAAATTTTCCCTGCATAAAACGCATTAAACTATCCGCCGCCTTATAATTTTCACTAAAAAGAGCTGCCCTTACTTTTGGCAAGTAATTTTTTGCTTCGGGGTTCATGTTTGGATCAACCGGTTTGCCTGCCCATAAGGTAACATCATTTAAAGAAATTCTTTCTATATCCGTTTTACCATATATCATACCCCCCATTTTGCCATTCCCCATTGGAAAAGCTTCCTCAAAAAGCTGGGCGGGTTCGTTGAACCAGATGGAATTTTTGGACTGAGAGAAAATAGTTATTCCACTGAGGAGAAATATTGTTAGCAAGATCGTTTTTCTTATCATTGAACTTTTTGTTTATTATCTAATATGCCGGATCAGAGATCCGGGGTCCAAACTCTCCCTGTAATTTACAGCTCGTTGGCATATTAATTAAGTTTATCGTTTTTCGTTTATCGTTTTCAAGTGTAACAGCCCTGATTAATTGCAAATTGTATTTACTCAGGACTTTTAGAATTTCAGAACGAAAAACCAAAAACGATAAACTAAAAACCTTACAACACCTGAAACCCATACGCATACGGATCATCCTCCTTATCGATACTAATCGTATTATATCCAAAAATTCTGGCCCAGCCTTTTATGCCCGGACGAATAGCAGGTTTACCACCTACAGTTGTTTCTTCTTCGATAGTTCCCGTGAATTTACTTCCGATGATACTTTCGTGAATAAATTCATCTCCCTTTTTTAGTTTACCCTTCGTATACCATTGCGCCATTCTCGCGGAAGTGCCGGTTCCGCAGGGAGAGCGATCAATCGCTTTTTCTCCATAAAAAACCGCGTTACGGGCTGTTGAACTACTATCCAATACAGCACCCGTCCACAATATATGACTGCACCCATTGATCGTTGAATCGTCGGGATGAACAAATTCGTATTTCTGATTGATATTCGATCTTAACTGCCTCGCCCATGCAATTAATTTATCAGCGGGATAATGTTCCAGGCCCTTAAAATTTTTCTGAACATCTACGATCGCGTAAAAATTTCCCCCGTATGAAACATCGATCACTAATTCTCCCAGCTCGGGACAATCAACCGTTAATTCGGTAGCGGCCAGATAGGCAGGCACATTGGTAAGTTTTACCCATTCTACTTTAGGTCTATCCGCTTTTTTTGTTTCAACAATAGGTCCATATTCTATCATCACCAATCCCGCGGGCGCTTCCATCCGGATAATTCCCGGCTTTTTAGGAATAATCAATCCTTCTTCCACCGCAATGGTGATAGTACCAATTGTACCGTGACCGCACATCGGTAAACAACCACTGGTTTCAATAAATAGTACCGCTACATCATTATTGGGGTCATGTGGTGGATATAAGATGCTGCCACTCATCATATCATGACCTCTTGGTTCAAACATCAACCCCTTGCGTATCCAATCGTATTCACTCAGGAAATGCTGACGCTTTTCACTCATATTGTTTCCATCGAGTTCGGGTCCGCCATCGGCGACTAAACGAACAGGGTTGCCGCAGGTGTGCGCATCAATACAATGGAAGGTCCAGCCCCCAAAACGATTGAGAGAAGCATTCGGATATTTTTTTGTTATCGGTTTCGACTTCATGATATTGATCAAACGGTGTTATATGTATCTAATTTGTAATTTTGAGTAACTCATAATGACATTGCTATATGGAAAGCTATGGAAAAGTCCTGCTGTATGCGATACCCGCGTTTTTCGTGCTGGTATTATTTGAAAAATGGTATGGCTGGAGAAAAGGGCTTGATACCGTCCGCCACAATGATATGATCAGCAGTATTAGCAGCGGTATAACCAATGTTACCAAAGATGTGGTGGGTTTGAGTATTATCATCTTAAGTTATGGTTGGTTTTTGAAACACCTGGCCATTGTACATGTAACCAATGGTTTTCTCACTTATTTTATCGCGTTCATGGCGTTGGATTTTGCGGGATACTGGGTACATCGTATCGCACATGAATACAATTTTTTCTGGAACAATCACATCATTCATCACAGCAGCGAAGAATTTAATTTGGCCTGCGCGCTTCGACAAAGCATCTCTGTCCTCTTCCGCATCTTTGCCTTCTTCCTGATTCCCGCTGCTATATTGGGAGTGCCGGAACAAGTTATTCAGATCGTTGCTCCGCTTCATTTATTTGCCCAGTTCTGGTACCATACTCAACATATCGGTAAGATGGGAATATGGGAAAAGATCATCGTTACTCCTTCTCATCACCGTGTTCATCATGCTATCAATCCGGAATACATCGACAAGAACTATTCCCAGATCTTTATTTTCTGGGATAAACTGTTTGGTACGTTCCAGGAAGAATTACCTAATGTAAAACCAGTTTATGGCATTACCCGACCTGTTCAAACATGGAACCCAATTAAAATTAATTTTCTGCATCTCTGGTTATTGATAAAAGACGCGTGGAGAGCGCAAAGTTTAAAAGATAAGTTCCGAATCTGGATGATGCCCACCGGCTGGCGCCCGGCAGATGTTGCGGAAAAATATCCAACGTACAAAATCACGGATGTATATCACTTTGAAAAGTACGATCCAAAAACTTCCAGGGCATTGATAACCTGGAGCTGGATTCAAATGATCATCACCCTTCTCCTGATCAGTTATTTCTTTGGGAATATAGCCACGATCAATAAAATGGATAGTTCCTATATTTATATTTATGGACTTTTTATTTTCTTCCACGTGTATGCTTATACCGATCTGATGGATCGTAACCGTTTCGCAATTGCCTGGGAAATAATCAAGAATTTGTTTGGAATCGGAATTATCTACTATACCGGCGATTGGTTCGGAATCAGCCAATGGCATTGGTCCATTAAGTATATACTGTTATCCTATTTTGTAATCTCCACCGTAGTTACCGGTTGGTTCAACTACCTGCATTATAAAGAAGATCATCAGCGGGTTACTGTTTCCATATAATGTCAAAGAACAAATTTCCAATGTGCAAATATGCAAATTAGAAAATGTGCAAATACTTGAGTTTTTAATACCCAGATTTAAAGCAAGTTTCTATTAGTCGGGAATGCTAGTATTAGAGCATTTGCACATCTGCACATTTTCTAATTTTCACATTCCAGTAGATCGATATGAATTTTTATTGAACCGGATGTTTTGTTAATTCACTATTCACCATCCTCCAAATCCCCAATGGGTTTTCATTTTTTAATTCATCAGGTAATAAAACATTCGACCAATTCTGAAATGCGATAGGCCTGGCGAATCGTTTGATTCCATCCGCACCCACACTGGTGAATCTTGAATCTGTAGTGGCTGGAAACGGTCCGCCATGATGCATACTCAAACATACTTCTACTCCTGTTGGAACACTATTTATTATAAATCTTCCGCAAATATTTTTTACGGCCTCTACCAATTCATCATTATTCTTGATATCATTTTCTGTAGCCATTAAGGTTGCCGTAAGTTGCCCTTCGAGATGTTTGGTCACTTCAACCATCTCCTTAATATCCTTACAACGGATAATAATTGAATAAGGGCCGAATACTTCCTGGTGCAATACGGGGTTATTGAGAAATGCTTGTCCGTTTGCGGTAGCAATAGTAGGTACTCCAGTCTGACCATCCCGGTCTGACGGTGCGTCGGCTTCCGCCACTAAATGAACATCTTCCTGCAACAATGCATTGGATCTTTTTTCCGAATAGGTTTTGGCGATACCCGGATGCAGCATTACACCAGGTGTAGTTTGCAGTATGGCTTTACCAAGATCATGAATGAATGTTTGTAACCCTTCACTTTCAATACCTATAATTAATCCTGGGTTGGTACAAAATTGTCCAACACCTAGTGTGATTGAACCGGCATATAATTTCGCGATGTCACCTGCCCCTGAATTTAATTTTTCAGGTAATAGAAAAACAGGATTGATACTTCCCATTTCAGCAAAAACAGGGATTGGTTCTTTACGTTGATTTGCCCAATCGAATAATGCCTTCCCACCTAGATAAGATCCAGTGAAACTAACCGCTTTTGTTCTTTCATTGGTGACCAATGCTTTTCCCACTTCAAATGATGCGCCATGCACATGTGCAAAAATTCCGTTTGGCATGTTGCATTGTGCCGCTGCTTTTAAAATAGCATGCGCAACAATCTGCGATGTTTGCGCATGTGCAGGATGGGCTTTAACGATAACCGGACAACCTGCTGCAAAAGCGCAAGCGGTATCTCCACCAGCGGTTGAATATGCAAAAGGAAAATTAGAAGCTCCGAAAACAACAACCGGTCCCAAAGGCACCAGCATTTTTCGGATATCGGGTTTGGGTGGATTCTTATCCGGAATAGCAGTATCAATTCTTGCTTCCAGCCATTCTCCCTGCTCACAAGCAGCGGCGTATTGATTGAGTTGAAAAATAGTACGGCCCCTTTCATTTTTCAATCTTGCCTCAGGAAGATTGGTTTCTTTCATGGCCACCTGAATCAATTCATCCCCACAAACTTCGAGTTCAACAGCTAGTGCCCGCATGAATGTTGCTCTAGCTTTCAATGGAAGTTTTCGATATGCATGAAATGCGGTCCACGACTGCTCCATTATTCCATTGATCTCAGCTATCGTTGAATCTTTGAACATAACGTTTTATTTTACTCGGTCTGTGATATTTGCCGGGAAGGCGGGAAGACGGTAATGAAAAGTTTTGTTTTTGAAAAATTATTTCCCGTCTTACCGTCTTCCCGGCAATAATTAATTTGAAAGAGCGCCTGATTTTAATTTATCCGTTGCCAAATTAAGATAATCGGGTAAAACAGGTCTTGATGCAATACCATCGTCGATGATCTTCAATACCCGTGTTCTCTCCTCGCCAATCAATGGCAAGCGAGGTGCCCTTACATTTTCGCTTCCGATGCCGGTTTGCATGGCCGCGAGCTTAATATACTGTACGAGTTTTGGATGAATATCGAGTTCTAACAAAGGCATGAACCAGCGATAAATTTTCGCGGCTTCTTCAATTCTCCCCGCTTTCACCAATTTAAAGATGGCCACCGTTTCGTGTGGAAAAGCATCTACTAATCCTGCCACCCATCCATCTGCTCCCAGGCAGAGTTCTTCCATCGCGAGTGTATCCACTCCACATAATAATTTAAAACGATCTCCAAACCTGTTGATCATGCGGGTAACATTGGTAACATCGCGGGTGCTTTCTTTTACCGCGTTAATATTTTTACTGGCCGTCAGATCCTCGAACATATCCAGGGTAACTTCAATTTTATAATCCACCGGATTATTATAAATCATTACGGGAAGATCTGTTGAATCAGCCACCGTGCGGAAATAAGTTACCGTTTCCCGATGGTCGCTTTTATAACGCATGGGGGGAAGCATCATCAATCCTTTAGCACCCCATGCTTTTGCATAGTTGGCTTGTTGCAAGGCTTCTCTGGTACTTCCTTCCGCTATATTTAAAACAACCGGAACTTTACCTGCGAGTGTTTCAACCGCAAATTTCACCAGCTTCTCCTTTTCATCTGTAGAAAGTACACTGGCTTCTCCCAATGTTCCGCCTAATATGATGCCATTCACTCCCGCGTCTAATTGTACCTGCAGGTTCTTTTTAAACAAAGGAAGATCTAATTGATCTTTCGCATCAAAGGGTGTAAGCAGGGCCGGAAAAACGCCCTTCCAGTTAATACTCATACATTATAAATTTAGCTCAAAGGTAACGGCATATGGGTGCTTAGCAATAGCGGGAATTAATCAGTTATTTACCGATATTAACAGATATAAGGATATTTTGTACAAATACCGATAATATTGGTAAAATTTGTCTGACAGCGTAATTTGAAATTGCAGTTCGCTGATCGCCATTCGCTTTTCGCTATTCGCAAAAAAAACGGCGCATCGAAATGCGCCGCCTCATTAACCAAAACCTAACCTCACTATTAAGCTTTTCGTTTATTTTTTTTCCATTCAATGGTTTGTCCAACTGATACAGACATAGACCTGTTCTTCACTTCCGCGCTGGTTTTGCTTATATCACTGAATCCTCTCTGGTAGTTTACACTGCAGAAGAATCCATTACGGAATTCTACCCCTGCTAATGCATTACCACTTATATCGAAACGCTTGTATTCCCCGGCATCACCGTAAGGTTTAGCGCGTGTTTCATTTTGTTCTAATTTACCCCCTACTCCATAAGTTAATACGGGCCCAACACCTGCGAACAGTTTACCAAAACGGGTATCCACTTTATAAAGAAGATTTACCGGCATTTCAAGTGTTTTTAACGTGAGCTTTGTCCAATCATTTTCCTTTGTGGTAAATTTTGACCCTGTCTTTACATATAATAACTGGGGTTGAAGAAAGAGACGGGGAAGGATTTCTGCTTCTGCGATCAATCCCACATGAAATCCTTTGAAGGATTCTGATGAAAAAAACTGGCTAACAGATGCATCGCTGCGATCCTGGATAGAAAAGTTACGACCCGCTTTGATTCCAACACTAATTTGAGCTTGTGTCATAAGGCCGAGTGATAAAACAGCAAATGCTGATAAAATGATCTTTTTCATAATGAAAGGTTTGTTTGTTGTGATTGTTTTTTGTTTGTTTATTGATTAATTGAAATACTTGTTTTGTCTTTGATTTATCAGAGTCGGATCAAACGTCCTGATCCGGATACATGCGAAGACAAAGAAGGAAAACCAACGTAATAGATGGACCCACTACCCTCAATTCTCGCGTCCAGGTGATCTGATACTTTCGTTTTAATATAACCCGAGGCTGAGGTTTCCGCATACACTGTTCTGGCTGATACACCCATCAGGTTTATTTTACCACTTCCAACTGTTTTCAATTTTTCGCTGAAAACATTACCGGAATTGATGGTAATATCACCGGAACCTTTAGCAATCGCTTCGATGCTGATAGCATTTGCTTCAACGAGTGAAAAAGATCCTGAACCCTCTGTACGAATGAAAATACTGGTGGCATCGATGCGGTTCAACGCGTAAATACTTCCCGAAGTAGTCAGTACAAAATTGTTCACCTGCGGACCCGATACATAAATCCGTATGTCTTCCGAGCTATGGTAATCGTATCCACTTTTGAATTTGATGACCAGTTTGGTTCCGCTTACATAGGTTTCGAGGATATCCAGTACATTTTGTTGAGCAACAATTTCCAGTTTGCTTTCCGGGTCGTTTTTATAATATACATTCCCGTACATCTGCAGATCAATTTCATTGAATCCGCTTACGTTCCTGTTCTGTGTAACCAGCGGTCCTTCACCGGTTATATTTTTTTTGGAACAGGAAATACTTGCTAAGGTTACTACACTTGCGAAAATCGCGGTGGCTAAATTTTTCATTTTAAAATAAATTTTACGTTTAATGATTATGATTAAAGAGTTAATTATCGTTTGTACAAGGGGGATTTTTTCAGGAGAAACTCCATGGCATTGGTGTAGGCAGTCGCAGACGACCAAATAGAGTGTCTTGACTTACTGAATACCGCTTCCCCTTTGTCATTGTATATGGATAAGTCGATGCTGGTACTTATATCCTGGCGGGTTCGAAACTGTTCAGTGGTATGCCTTCTGTTATTGCCGTTTTTATTGCCTCTGTTATTGTTGGAATAATGATTTACCGTATTCCCAACGGAATGCTCTCCGATCGTTTCCTGGTTGACCATTCCGGTCAATACATATTCCACTTCAAGGATAGTTGCCAGTTCTTTGGGCGTGAACTCACGGAAATTTGATTCGTTAATGCCTTTCTTAAGTAATAAGGCATTTGTTTCTGCCGGACTTTGGAATTTTAATTCAATGGCGCTCTCTTGTAAAAAGATATAAGCCATATTCTGCAAGCGATAGCGCATCTCTTCCATTTTTACAGTACTGCCTTCGCCCACATAAACGATCGGCAAAATCGCGACTTTGTTTTCGGCATCCGTGGCGCGGTATCTCTCCGGCACCTGGGCATTTGTATCCGCGTACATTAACAGCATCAGAACTACCGAAAGGCTACTGAAGATGTTATTCAACTTTTTCATTTTTTCTATTTTTTGTTTTTTGATTAATGATTACGGGAGCAAATGTATATCCGCAAACAGGTCGTTTGCAGACAGATTATACCAACGAGTCCAACTTTTATACAAAGCGGATAATTTGAATTTAATGGCTGAAAACGGAAGACTTATAGAATGGAAATCCAGAAAACGGGCTTTCGTATAACAGAGAAGTGGTTTCGTATAATGTCGCCGCCCGGGAGTATCGAAAGCTTAGTTTTGTGCTATGTACAAAAGCACTGATCTAGTAAATCCATTAGGGAATCCATTAATACGGTTTATCTCTGATCGTAAATACAGGTGGCTTCGGCATTCCTTGTTTATATTGTTAGGACTCGTCCTCGCTTTCAAAGGAGATATTGGTATTGATCGCTCACCGGAGATTAATAAAACGGTATTGATGGTGGATGCGCTCTCCTTCATTTTCATTCTAGCAATGCTTTATTTAATGATGGAGGTATTTATCCCGAGACTTCTGTTCCGTTCGAAATTGTTTCTGTTCATCGCTTCCTTTATACTCATAGTTACCCTTATGTATCTCGCGGTGTGGTTCTTCGATTATTATTTTTTAAGACCCGTGGACCCAGACGGCAAGAACCTGAATATGCTTCATATCGAATTCTCAATTGTACATTACTTACAGATATGTGCCGTTGGATCCGTTTTAGTGGGAGCCGTTGTAGGAATGAAAGTGTTTAAGAAATGGATCGGAGATATACAACATATGAATGAGATTCAGCAAATAAACCTGCGTTCGGAACTCGAACAATTGAAGAGCCAGGTAAATCCTCATTTTCTATTTAATACCTTGAATAACCTCTTGGTACTGACCAAAACGGATCCGGAAAAAGCATCGCTGGTTTTGCTGGGACTGTCGGATTTATTACGTTACCAATTATATGATAGTGCCCGCGACAAGATTGTATTAACGAAAGACATCGCATTTATTCATAATTTGCTATCACTTGAAAAGATCCGGAAAGATGATTTTACCTACGAAGTACATACAGAAGGTACTATCGATGGGATAACATTGCCACCCTTTTTATTTATCCCCTTTGTAGAAAACGCGATTAAACATGGAGCCTCTTCGGTTGGGCATTGTTATCTTGTTCTTCGTATCAATGTAGAAAACAAACGACTGATCTTTTATGCTGAAAATTCCAAACCTGCTGTAGCTAAGCCAACCGTTGGAGGAATCGGATTAAAGAATATCCAACGCCGGCTGGAATTATTATATCCTGGCACTCATGAATTAACTATTATAGATGAACCATCCAGATATATTGTAAACCTTATACTACCATTATGACCTGTATTGTTGTTGATGACGAACCGCTTGCCCGACAGGGAATGGAAATGAATATTTCCAATATCGGCAATCTTCAATTACTGGATTCGTTCAGTAATGCTATGGCAGCAAATGATTTTTTAAGAAAGAAACAGGTTGACCTGATGTTTCTTGATATTAATATGCCTGAACTGAGCGGTCTCGATTTTTTAAAATCATTGCGGGATGCTCCTTTAGTAATTTTTACTACCGCCTATCCGCAGTACGCCTTGGAAAGTTATGAGCTGGATGCCATCGATTATTTGGTAAAACCCATTCGGATGGAACGATTTCTGAAAGCAGTTAACAAAGCGGAGAACCATTTAAAACTGCTTGAACAAGGAGTGAAGAATAACCAGGTGGAGCGATTCGAGGAAGATTTTGTTTATATCAAGGCCGATCGAAAGTATTTTAAGATATACTTTAAAGACATCCTTTATATCGAAGGATTAAAAGATTATGTAATTATTTATACCATTGATAATAAGATCATCACCTCGATGAATGTAAAAACGATCGGGGCGCAATTACCCGAAGCCATTTTTGCCCGGGTGAGTAAATCCTATATTGTTAATACACTTCATATCACTTCTTTTGATAACGAATTTGTTTATATCCAGAAAAATGAGATCCCCCTGGGACAAAGTTTTAAAGACGAATTCCTCAAACACTACATTGATGGAAAGATCGTGAAGCGATAGGGCAGGTAGCAGGAATTAATCAGTTGTTTACCGATATTAACCGAACCAACCATTATTTGTAAAAAATACGGTAATATTGGTAAAATGAAGGTTGTCCAGTTTACGATACCGGTAGCCGGCGAACATTCTGTTATTGTGCAGGAAGATATCCTTCCTCACTTTTACGATCATTTACACCGTCATAACGAAACCCAGGTCACCTGGATCATACAGGGAGAAGGAACGCTGCTGGCCGGAGATTATATGCAACGTTTCAATACCGGGGATATCTATATCATCGGTGCCAATCAACCCCATTTATTTAAAAGCGATCCCGTTTATTTCGATAAGCGTACGAAGAAGAAGGTTCATTCACTTACGTTGTTCTTCGATGCACAATCCTTGTTCGGCAGTGTTCTCAACCTGCCGGAAATGAAAAGCGTTCTCAAATTTGTTCAAACTACCTTCCGTGGAATGCAGGTCCCCGATAGCAGTTGCCAGCAGGTTAGTCGAATGATTTTACAGGTAAAAGAACAGAAAAACGCGTACCGGCTTGCTTCTTTCCTGCAATTACTTCAATTGCTGGCAGGTATTAAAAAATGGAAAGTATTATCCACCGTTACCGCACCCTACAGCATTACTGAATCGGAAGGACTGCGCATGAATGATATTTACCAGTATACGATGGAACATTATACGGAGAATATCGCGCTCTCTTCCATCGCTTCAGTAGCACATTTAACACCACAGGCTTTTTGTCGCTACTTTAAAAAACATACCCGTAAAACCTATATCTCTTTTTTAAATGAGATACGCATCACGGAAGCTTGTAAGAAAATGGTGCGGGGTGATTTTGAATCATTCGCATCGATTGCTTATCATGCGGGGTTCAATAATGTTGTTACGTTTAACCGCGTGTTCAAAAAATCGACGGGTCGCTCACCCCGTGAATACCTGAAAGAATATTTGGGAAAAGCGGAAGCCTGATTGGTTAATATCGGTATAGTATACGTCAATAAGTTTAAACACCCCCTCACAAATCACTGCTACCTTTATAAATCTCAGTGCAACACAAAAACATACATGAGAAAAATCTATGGCTTTGAGGGCTATGGGACAGGAGAAGCAGGCAAGTGGCTTCTCCTGATTTATTTAAAGCAGCTGACTGATTTGAGCGTAACGAGTGTTGAAGGCAATCGAAACGTGAATCGTGAAACGTGAATCGTGAGTGGCGCTCTAAGTAAATGCATCTAACTTTTAGTCAGAGACTTTCTCACGATTCACGTCTCACGACTCACGATTTTATATCTATCTTCAAGTAAATATCACACCAATACAATGAAGATTTTTATTTTTTCCGTATTGTCGTTGCTGCTGATCTCCTGTAAAAATAAATCGCTTTCTTCCTGGGAAGCAAATCATCCAGCTATCCATTATTATGGAAGGGCATTACTAGATCCAGATAAAAATATCGTACTTATTGGGTCAGCCTCGTTTGTGGAATTTAATTTCACCAGCGATTCCTGTGTACTACTTCTTAAAAACATTGCACCTGGCGATAACTATAATTATGTATCCATTGAATTGGATAATGTTTATATAGAAAGATTAAAAATAGAAGGTGATTCTGCAAAACCATATACCATTAAACCTATTTCTGCAGGAAAAGACCACTTGCTTCGTGTTTATAAAGCCACGGAAGCGCAAAATGGACAGGTGGTAATAACAGGGATAAAGGCGAATGAACTAAAAGAATTTGTTCATCCTCCAGCAAAGTCAATTGAATTCATAGGAAACTCCATCACCTGCGGAATGGGAAACGATATAAGTGGAGTTCCGTGCGATAGTGGACAATGGTACGATCAGCACAATGCCTACTGGGCCTATGGACCCAGAGTGGCGACAGCCCTTGGTACTGATTTTATGCTGAGCGCTGTTTCGGGTATTGGAATTTACAGAACCTGGAATGCAGAACATCCAAGTATGCCTCAGTTATATGAATCTGCCTATTTAAATTTAGATAGCAGCCGGAGATGGGATTTCACTGCAAAAGCACCAGATGTGGTTAGTATATGTCTCGGCACCAACGATCTTTCGGATGGTGATGGTAAAACGCCAAGAGCAAAATTTGACTCATCAGTATTTGTAAAAGGTTATATCGATTTTATCCGCACAATTTATAAGTATTATCCAAAGACAAGAATTGTTTTACTCAGCAGTCCGATGTTATCGGGTGAAAAAGCAACGTCATTATTCAATTGTTTGCAAAGCGTAAGCAGGGAAATTGCTAAATCTTATCCCGCAAAAGCAAGCATCGAGATTTTTCAGTTTAAACCCATGGTTCCAAAAGGATGCAGTTATCATCCCGATAAAAATGATCATGAAATTCTGGCGAATGAATTAATGCCGTTCTTTAAACAGGTGTTGGAGAAAGTAAAATAGCAAGTTTTGAAGTTTATCGTTTGTGGTTTATCGTTCTTTAGGTGTAACAATCTTCATTGATTATAGACAACCAAGTAAGGTTACAACTTCTCTTTTATCAAACTGTGGAAATTTGTAAATGTACTCGCGGAGAAAGAACCTGCCTGCCGGCAGGCAGGCGTTAATCCATAAACAAAAAAACGATAAAACCTCACCGATGGACGCAGCTAACAGCTAATAGCTAGCAGCTAACAGCTTCTTCACACCACTTCCCCTTCAATATCATAATCATACGCCTTTGTAATCCGAACATTCACAAAATCACCGATCGCCAGTTCATCATCACTTTGCACTACCACCTCATTATCTACTTCAACACTATCAAATTCTGTTCTTCCTAAAAAACGACCGGCTTCTTTTTTATCAATTAATACTTTATAAACATTGCCCACTTTAGCAGCATTCTTTTCGTAACTGATATCCTGTTGCACTTCCATGATCTCCTGGGCGCGTCTTTCTTTTTCAGCGGCCGGAACATCATCTACCAGGTCATGGGCCGATGTTCCTTCTTCATGACTATACGTAAAGATTCCTACCCGATCGAACTTTTGCCTTTGCAAAAAGCCTTTCAGCTCTTCAACGTCTTCCAATGTTTCTCCGGGAAACCCGGCAATCAAAGTAGTTCTGATACATATCCCTGGAACCGCTGCGCGGATCGCGACAATCAATTCCTCCATTTCCTCACGGGTTATCTGCCGCTTCATAGCTTTCAGCATATTGTTAGCCGCATGCTGAAGGGGAATATCAAGATAGTTGCAGATATTATCTCTTTCACGCATCACATCCAGTATCTCCATCGGGAATTTATGCGGATAAGCATAGTGCAGGCGGATCCATTCCAATCCTTTTACATCTGCAAGACGATGTAATAATTCGGGTAACATTCGCTTTTTATACAAATCAAGCCCGTAATAAGTTAATTCCTGGGCAATCAGCATTACCTCCTTCACCCCTCTTCTTACTAAACTTTCTGCTTCCTTAACCAGATCATCAATACTCCTGCTAACATGTCCACCGCGCATTAAGGGAATGGCACAAAACGAACAGGTACGGTTACATCCTTCAGATATTTTTAAATAGGCATAGTGTTGGGGTGTAGATAATAATCGTTCCCCCAGCAATTCACTTTTATAATCGGCTTCGAATTTTTTTAAGATAAGAGGAAGTTCCATGGTGCCGAACCAGGCATCCACTTCGGGAATCTCTTTTTCGAGATCATTGCGATAACGGTGACTTAAACAACCCGTAACATACACTTTGTCCAGCCTGCCCTTTTTCTTGAGGGCCACCTGGTCGAGAATGGTATTGATACTCTCCTCTTTTGCTTTCTCTATAAACCCGCAGGTATTGACAATAACTATATTATGGTCCTTTTTGCCGCTTTCGTGTACCACATCAATCTCGTTCGCCTTCAATTGTCCGCTCAGTACTTCGCTGTCAACCATATTTTTGCTGCAACCAAGGGTAATAATATTGACCTTATCCTGCTTTAATGTACGTGCCTTCATGAGGCCGCAAAAATACGGCAAAGCGGCCATTATATGGGGGCTTGACAAAGGGAGTTTGTCCCACTAAGCCACAAAATTCACCAAGAAAACCCTTTGTGGCTTAGTGTCTTTGTGGGAACTTGATAAACTACCGGGAAGGTAATGTACCTCACTAGCAGAAATATTTAAGGTTTTTATGGAATGTGCCGCAGCAAGCATCTCATTCTGTCTTTATAGTGACGGATATAGAGAAACCGGCTACCCAAATCTTGCTTATGCGCGAATTAACCATTTTTGCTCTAGTGTTGTTTTGCTTTACCGCAACCGCACAAACACCTCTTGCTACCAACAATTCATCCCATCCCGATAGCGCCTATTCGGACTGCATGCAAAATGCCAGTCGGCTGTTGGACGAAGCTTTTGTGTTGATGCAAAAGAATTATTACCGGAAAGATTATATCGACTGGGAGAGTTTGAGGATCGCAGGCAAAAATAAATTACAAAGCAGGGGAAGTTGCAACGACGCCTATGAAACCATTAACTGGTGCTTTCAGCAAATGCGGGAAAACCATAGTTTTATTATGCCCACCTTAAAGGCCGCGGAATACAATAATGATCGCTCCAGGCTTTTAACTGAAACTCCCTTAAACAAATTAGTTGGAAGAATAAGTGGTGAATGGCTCGAAGATTCTACGGCTTATATTACCATACCATGGGTAAGTACTACTGATGAAGAAATATGTTCAATGATTGCCGACAGTATTCAACAGATGATCGCCTTGCTCGATACCCGACCAATTAACCAATGGATCGTAGACCTGCGGAACAATAGCGGTGGAAATTGCTGGCCAATGATTGCAGGTGCGGGTCCATTGCTTGGCGAAGGTATTTGTGGATATTTTATCCGAAATAACGAAAAGGTTCCGATAAGTTATAAAAAGGGAGTGGCATCACAAGGCAAGTCACCCCGTTGCAGTGTGAGTAACCCTTATACACTACGTTCATCCAAAAATAAAATCATCGTTCTTACCAATAACAGCACGTCCAGTTCAGGTGAAATTATCACGCTTGCGTTTAAAGGTAAACCGGATGTGTTCTTTTATGGAGAACCTACCGCGGGTTATACCACTGCCAATGCCACCTATACCCTATCGGATAACTCGATGCTGATATTAACGGTATGCCAGGAAGCTGACAGAACAGGTAAAGTATATAATGGGCGAATATTCCCTGATGTTACGGTTGTATCATCTACTACTTCAGATACTATAAGAGATGCGGCGATCTTATGGTTGAAGAAAGTGAGTGGTGAGTAGTCAATCGTGAGTCGTGAGACGTGAATCGTGAGAAGGTCCCCGAGATAATAAAGACTTTCAAAAAATTCGGGACTCTCTCACGATTCACGTCTCACGACTCACGTTTCCTTATCTTTATCCCAAACAAGATAAGTTACACGGATGCCCATTTATCATCTCAGCCGATCCTTTAAAGCTTTTTTCGAGAGTGAGCGGGCGGGCGGGTTGATTTTGTTAGGGTTTGCCGTGTTATCAATGCTGATCGCAAATTCAGAATGGAGTGACACTTATCTTCATTTCTGGCACAAACCTCTTGATGCGTCTTTTTCTTTTATCAAACTAAATTATACAATTGAGCAATGGATCAACGATGGATTAATGACCATCTTCTTTCTATTAGTGGGATTGGAAATCGAAAGAGAATTATATGCCGGAGAACTAAAAGAATTACGGAACGCATTATTACCAATAACCGCGGCAATTGGTGGAATGTTGGTTCCTGCAGCTATACATTTTCTTTTTAATAAGGGAACTACCACACAAAGCGGATTTGGAATTCCAATGGCAACCGATATTGCCTTTGCGTTAGGAATGCTATCCTTACTAGGAAACAGAATTCCTCCTTCGCTTAAGATTTTTCTCACTGCTCTCGCCATTATTGATGATCTCGGGGCCATTCTAATAATCGCGATTTTCTATAATAGCGGTATCTCCTGGGTATACCTGGGACTTGCGTTAGGCATTTTTGCATTATTACTTATTTTAAACCGACTGAAGGTTTATAAACTTATATTTTATCTACTACCAGGGGTTGTGATGTGGTATTGTATGATGCAATCCGGTGTGCACGCAACTATTACTGGGGTATTACTGGCATTTGCTATTCCGTTTAGTCCCGCAGATAACAAAGGAGATGCTGGCCCTTCTCATCGACTGCTACACACGCTTCATAAGCCTGTCGCTTTTATTATCCTGCCGATTTTCGCACTGGCCAATACTGGAATACCACTAGCATCCAATTGGATTCAGCAATTGAAAAGCAATAATAGTATTGGAATTATCGGCGGACTTTTCATTGGCAAAACAATTGGCATCCTGCTCTTTAGTTGGTTACTGATAAAAATGAAACGGGGTCAAATGCCGGAAGGCGTTTACTGGAAACATTTATTTGGAACTGCAATTTTAGCCGGCATAGGATTTACCATGTCCATCTTTATCGCCAATCTGGCATTTACTGATACAGCAATTATCCAGGATTCAAAAATCGCGGTATTAACGGGTTCATTACTCTCCTGTGTCGCTGGATTAATCGTACTTAGACTAAGTACAAACCTCAATAGCACACAGAAATAAAAAGACTTATAGCATTAAAACAACATTGGCATAATTTTCGAATTATGCCTGGAGCAATTCGTCTTTTATGAAAAAAATCATGTCTGTATTATTTGCAATTGTGCTTTTTTCTACAGTTGCATTTGCCCAACAAAAGGGCTCATCTTATCAAACTGCGGTAGGAGTCAAATTTTATCCGGGTGCATTTACCATTAAACATTTTGTGGCAGATAACAAGGCTGTTGAGGGTCTGTTGTATTTCTGGAACTATGGTGTTCGGATTACCGGGCTGTATGAGTTTCATGGAGATATTGAAGGTGCCCCTGGTCTTAAATGGTATGCAGGCCCCGGTGTACATATCGGTTTTTGGAATGATAACTGGAATAAACATTATCCGGAACGTGAGGGTGGAATGGCCATCGGAATTGATGGAGTAGTGGGATTGGATTATAAATTCACTGGCATTCCAATTAATCTTAGTCTTGACTGGCAACCTTCCTGGACCTTCGCTAATTATTCTTATTTCGAGAGTGGATGGGGAGGGTTTGCGATACGATATACATTTAAGTAGGCAACGTGAATCGTGAGTAGTGAGTCGTGAGTGAGTCTCGAATTATTGGAAAGTCTTTATATTTTTGGTACCCCCTCACGACTCACCATTCACGTCTCACGATTTCAAACTAAACAAGCTATCCACAAACTCGTGCTTATCGAACACCAGCATATCTTCCATTTTCTCTCCCATCCCAATAAACTTCACCGGTATTTTAAATTGATTGGCAATTGCGAGTACAACTCCGCCTTTCGCGGTTCCATCCAGTTTAGTAATAGTAAGTGCAGTAACATCTGTAGTAGCGGTAAAATGTTTGGCCTGTTCCAATGCATTTTGCCCGGTAGATCCATCGAGTACCAGCATCACTTCATGGGGGGCGTCGGGAATATGTTTTTGAATAACTCTTTTGATCTTGTTTAATTCATCCATTAAATGGGCTTTGTTGTGCAAGCGACCCGCCGTATCAATTATCACTACATCTGCATTGCGTGATACACCACTTTGTACAGTATCAAAAGCAACTGAAGCGGGATCGGCACCCATACCTTGCTTCACTATTGGAACACCTACCCTTTCACTCCAGATAGTAAGTTGATCCACGGCTGCCGCACGAAAAGTATCAGCGGCCCCCAATAAAACAGACTTGCCAGCCTTCTTAAAATTATAAGCCAGTTTACCAATGGTAGTTGTTTTGCCTACTCCATTCACTCCAACCACCAATATTATATAAGGCTTAAAGGGGAGTTCAGAGCTGAAGGTATAAGCGTTGGCTTTGGGTGCATCCACCAATATGTTTACGATTTCATCCTGGAGAATATTGTTAAGCTCGGATGTATTGAGGTATTTGTCTTTGGCTACCCGGGCTTCTATCCGTTCAATAATTTGAACAGTAGTGTCAATACCCACATCCGCACTCACCAAGGCTTCTTCCAGGTTATCCAGTACTTCTTCATCAACCGTTGTTTTTCCGGCAATCGCTTTGGTGATCTTTGAAAGAAAACTTTCCTTGGTCTTTTGAAGACCCTGGTCCAATGTTTCTTTTTCTTTCTTCCCAAATAGTTTTCCTAAAAAGCTCATGTGGAGTAATTAAAAAGCTAAAATACAAAAAGCTGTTCCCTTTTGCGGAACAGCTTCTTTAATACTATTAATTGACCCGACTTATTTACCAGCCAGGAATTCTTTGATCTTTTCTTTGTGAACGATCGCTTCTTTAAAAGTATAAGCGCCGGTCTTAGGACTGCGAACGGCCCTGATTACTTTTGTCCAGTTCTTTGCTTCGGCGGCTGCTTTCTGGTCCTTGGTTTTGATCGCCGTTTTTGCTGCTTTTGCCATGATAAAACAATTTGAAAATTAGAAAATGTGCAGATGTGCAAATGATAACTTCCCTGCATTCCATTTGCAAATTTTCATATTTGCAAATTTGCACATTGTATTACTTGATTTCTTTGTGAACAGTTACCTTCTTCAGAATGGGGTTGTATTTTTTCAACTCCAAACGCTCAGGGGTGTTCTTTTTGTTCTTGGTGCTGATGTAACGGCTTGTACCTGGTTTCCCGCTGTTCTTATGCTCAGTACATTCTAATATCACCTGAACCCTATTGCCTTTTTTTGCCATTGTTATAGCTTTTAAAACTGATTGTTAGATTTTTACTCCATTCGTTCTTAACTCCTTCACCACGTTATAAAGGCCCCTTTTGTTGATAGTACGGATCCCTTCTGTAGAAAGCTTCAGAGTAATCCATTTATCTTCTTCGGCCAGGAAAAATCGCTTGCTCTGCAGGTTAGGCAGAAAACGACGTTTTGTTTTGATGTTGGAGTGCGACACCTTGTTGCCTGTTACGGGAACCTTACCTGTCACCTGACATACTCTTGCCATGATTAAAATAAATTTAGTCCCAAATGATTTTGGGGAGGCAAAGGTCGGGAAATTCAGCTTATTAGCAAACTATATTCCAAGTTTTTTTGGCATTTTTCTTAACAGCTGTGGATTAAGAAGACGGGAAGTCTGAAAGTCGGGAAGTCCGGAAGAAGGGCCTTCTTGCTTTCTTCCCAACTTTCAGACTTCCGGACTTCCGGACTCCTCAAGAATTAATAATTCCTTAATTTGAACTCCCTTTCAAGAGCGCCAATTTTGGCGCAAATATCTCATAAATGGCTGTAATGAAACGGAAAACGATCCCAAGGGATATAAGCTGGCTATCATTTAATGCTCGAGTGCTGCAGGAAGCAGCTGATCCTTCCGTTCCATTAAGGGAAAGGATTAAGTTCCTGGGTATATTCTCAAATAATATGGATGAGTTCTTTCGGGTTCGGGTTGCTACGCTGCGGCGGATGGTTGAATATGGTAATAAGCTGAAAAATATGCATCTAGAGCATACCCCTGATAAGATATTAGAACAGATCCAGGAAACCGTAATAGCCCATCAGGAGGAATTTGGCAGGATATGGAGGTCAATCCGGGAAGAAATGGAAAAAGAGAATATTAGGCTGGTTACAGAACGTCAACTTACTAAAGAACAGCAGAAATTTGTTCAGAACTTTTTCGAAGAGGAAGTTCGTTCAAATATCATCCCCCTGATGGTAGAAAGTATCCCTAGCTTCCCCTATCTGAGAGAAAAATCAATTTTTCTCGGGGTCATTCTTTCAAAAAGAGATGGTAGCCTGAAACGAAAACATGCGATCATTGAAGTTCCATCCCGTGTTTTAGGGAGGTTTATTCAATTGCCTTCCGCCCCTGGTACACATACAATCATACTGCTGGAAGATGTAGTCCGCTATAACCTCAGTAAAGTTTTTTCTTATTTTGGATATGATCGCTATGAATCCTGGCTTTTTAAAGTAACACGCGACGCTGAACTCGATCTTGATACCGATATATCAACTTCCATTATTCAAAAAATCCAGAAGGGGTTGAGAAACCGCCGGAAAGGAAAACCAGTACGTTTTTTATACGACCAGGATATGGATCCCGAACTATTGAAATATTTATTGAAGAGATTGGACTTAACGCAGAAGGATAATGTAATTGCTGGAGCACGTATTCATAATTTCCGGCATTTTATGGATTTTCCTGATGTATTCCAGAAAAAAGGACAACGGAAAAAACCTTTTCTACATCCTCTATTAAAGAATACACTCCGTGTAACAGATATAATGCTTGAAAAAGATATCCTTCTCAATTTCCCTTATCATTCATTTAACCCTGTAATTGACCTTTTGCGAGAAGCGGCCATCGACCCGGATGTAAAGTCGATCAAGATAACAGCCTACCGGCTCGCATCCAATTCAAAAATAATAAACGCGCTTATCAATGCTGTTCGTAATGGCAAAGAAGTAACAGTAATGCTGGAACTACGCGCTCGTTTTGAAGAAGAAGCAAACCTGGAATGGAAAGAAAGATTAGAGGAAGAAGGGGTAAAAGTATTGATCAGCATACCCAACATGAAAGTGCATGCAAAAATTTGCCTGATCAAAAAAAGAGTTGATAACAGAACCATTCACTATGGCTTTGTTAGTACCGGAAACCTGAATGAAAAAACAGCCACCCTATATGGCGATCATTGTCTGTTGACTTCGGATCGCTTTATAATGGCCGATGTGAACCGGATCTTTACCTACCTGGAAAAATCGAAAGACGGGCCACAAATTCTGAAAGCTTGTAAAACGATAATTCCCTGTCCCGTTGGCTTGCGTAAAGAATTGACTAGGTTGATCAATAAAGAAATTAAAAATGCAGAAGCAGGCAAACCTGCAGCCATCATTCTTAAGATGAATTCTCTTTCCGATGAGGAACTGATCGGGCTTTTGACCGATGCTGTAAAAGCCGGTGTAGAACTGCGTTTGATTGTGCGGGGGATTTTTTGTATGCCCTCTGAAAACAAAAAATACATCATTCCCATAAAAGCAATCAGTATCATTGATGAATACCTCGAACATGCCCGTGTATTTATCTTTCATAATGGAGGAAAAGAAAAAGTTTTTATCTCCTCGGCCGACTGGATGGTGCGCAATATTGACCACCGGGTAGAAGCCACCTGCCCAATTCTTGATGAAGATATTAAGAGAGTGTTGAAAAATATTCTGCAGATTCAACTCAGTGACAACGTAAAAGCCAGAATTTTGGATAATGATCTAAGTAACCGGTATGTGCGGGAAAAGAACCAGAAAAGGATACGTTCACAGGTAGAGATCTATAATTACCTGCATCAAAAAACCATTGATAAATCAACCGTAACCGCTCCTGTACCTGCTGAAAATATACCGGGCTGAAGTCTGATTAAAACTAACTAACCCATGCGACTGGCAGCCATTGATATCGGTAGTAACGCCGCCCGATTACTTATCTCCGAAGTGATCTTTAATGACGACGGCACTACTCAATTCCAAAAACTAAACCTGGTAAGGGTTCCGCTTCGACTCGGTTTTGATGTGTTTGAACAAAAAGAAATTTCCCCGGAAAAAGAAATGATGATCCTCAATACCATGAAGGCCTATCGCCATTTGCTTAATGCATATGGAGTTCCATTGGCTCATCTCAGGGCCGCAGCTACGTCGGCCATGCGCGACGCGGTGAATTCTGGCGTTATCATCAATCAGGTAAAAGAACAAACCGGCATCGCAATAGAGATAATAACCGGTGATGCGGAAGCTTCCCTTATCTATGAAAACCATGTGGCGGAGAATATGGAAAAAGATCACGGTTATCTCTACATAGATGTGGGTGGTGGTAGTACCGAACTTACTTTTTTCGCGGAAAGCAAACTGTTATTCAAACGTTCTTTTAATATCGGAACAATCCGCTTAATTAAGCAACAGGTTACCGAACAGCATTGGGATGAAATGAAAGAGTTTATTAAGAAGGAGACCAAACGGCATGAGGGTCATATGATCGCAATCGGCTCGGGCGGAAATATCAATAAGATCTTCTCCATATCAAAACGAAAGGAGGGTAAACCCTTACAATTAGATCTACTAAAAGATTATTATAAAGAATTCAACAGTTTCTCCGTTACAGATCGTATCCGCATCTATCATCTGCGGGAGGATCGTGCCGATGTTATTGTGCCCGCTTTACAAATTTATATTAATGTAATGCGCTGGGCTGATATTGAGGAGATATATGTACCGAAGATTGGTTTGGCGGATGGATTAATTCAACATCTTTATGAGGAGTTGAGGAAGAAAGAAGTTGTTGATTGAATTGGGAAATTTTGATCCCGCAAAATGCGGGAGGGAAATTTCTTCTGGCATAACAGACTTTTAATAAGGAAAACACCAAATAAAAGCAGAAAATCCTCATATTTTGTAATTGCCTTGTTCTTTATCTTGTAACAAAACTTTGATATGACAGAAAAAGAACTTAAGATCCGAACAAGGAAATTCGCTGTTGATATTCTCAATTTTATAGATAGTTTGTCAAATCGGAAAAGTGCAGTCATTATTGCAAACCAATTGGGAAGAAGCGCATCATCAGTTGCCGCAAATTATCGGGCAGCTTGTAGAGGCCGCTCGCACGCTGAGTTTATTTCAAAAATTGGCATAGTTGAAGAAGAAGCTGATGAATCTACACTTTGGCTTGATGTAATAGCGGACACAAAAAACGCATCACAACAAGTCGTCGATCCTTTATTAAAAGAAGCACGTGAACTAACGGCCATTTTTACTGCAACGAGCAAAACAGCGAAGCAAAATCACCAAAAGAACAAGTAAGTTCCACCCTTATTGTATTTACAAAACAGTGGGTAACTTACACTAAACGCGATTTCCCAATTTCCCATTCCAAAATTCCAAAATCTCTAACTCTGTAATTCCGAAATCTTTCCATTTTATTCCTAATTTAGCGTCCGTTCTGGAGCCTACCGGATATGTTTTATTCTAATGCAGAGCCATATTCAGTCCTGTAATTCATATAAAATCACTCTGCATGTCAGTTAATAAAGAAATCAAGAAAGTAACGACTAACACGTTACAGAAAATGAAATCTACCGGAGAAAAGATCTCGATGATCACCGCATACGATTTCTCCTTTGCAAGAATTATTGATGAAGCCGGTATTGATGTTATCCTGGTAGGCGATTCCGCTTCAAATGTGATGGCGGGTCATGAAACCACCCTTCCCATTACTCTTGATCAAATGATCTATCATGCCTCCTCAGTGATTCGCGGTGTCAGTCGTTGCCTGGTAGTAGTAGACCTCCCCTTTGGCTCTTATCAATCCAATCCCAAGGAGGCATTGAATTCTGCGGTGCGAATCATGAAAGAAACCGGCGCTCATGCTATTAAATTAGAAGGGGGCGGCGAAGTAGTGGAGGCAATCAATCGCATAGTTGCCGCGGGAATACCGGTTATGGGTCATTTGGGATTAATGCCCCAATCGATTTATAAATTTGGTACCTATACAGTACGTGCACGCGAGGAAGAAGAAGCGAACCGTCTTCGCATTGATGCTAAACTCTTGCAAAAAGCAGGATGCTTTGGTATTGTTTTAGAGAAGATTCCCGCTAACCTGGCTAAAGAAGTTTCGGAGAGTCTGCAAATTCCAACGATCGGGATCGGTGCAGGTGGGCATTGCGATGGGCAAGTGTTGGTGATGCACGATCTCCTGGGTATTAATACCGAATTCAAACCAAGATTTCTTCGAAAATACCTGAACCTGCATGAACAAGTTACTGTCGCTGTGCAGAAATATATTAAAGATGTGAAGAGCAGGGATTTTCCGAACGAGCAAGAACAATACTGAGGGCAATTTTGAAATTGCGGATTGGGAAATTGGGAAATCTCTCTTGACGTAAAATACTTTTAAAAATGTAAAAGTATGTTTGAACCAAAAGAGATTTCCAAATTTCCCTCCCGCAATAATTCTGCGGGACCAAAATTCGCAATTAAATATTCCAAATTTATTACTTAGAGATATAGACGCTTCCCAAAATATCCGCGTCCAGTATATCATACACTTTCAATTCGTTATTCACGCTTGCCAATTTTGCAGCAAGAGTTTTGCAGCTACTAAATACAGTGTATTTCTCCAATACTTTCATTTTAGGATAAAATTGATTCTTCATCAACTTCTTCTCTTTTTCCAAAACACTTTTCGCAATTGAATAAGAATTGTTGAGTTCGCCATTATTGGTTTTTTCAACCATTACAGCCACATATTGTAATGTCTCATTATTAGAAGAAACATTCAGAATCTGGCAGGCACAAACTTTAGCGGCCGTTGCTTTAACCTCCTTGGTAGCCGGCTCATTTTTTTTATCAGTAATGGGATTGCTTTTACGGATAACATCAAGAAATTTCGCGGAGCGAACAAAAGAGGGGCGATTGATACTGCCCGGATTTGCAAATGATACAGAAGCAGATAAAACTACAGCCAATACTAGGCTGAAACGGATTAGGGTGGTCATGGTACGTAATTAATCAAGTTAACAATAGGGATTACGGTTTTCAGGACTATCAGAACTTGATTGGTACCGGATTTTAGTGTGACAGGAGCGAAATAAAAAAAACCTGTTGAACACAGGTTTCTCATGCGGGATATACGGATCAGATCGTAAAAATGCGACTAGTTTTCCGTAAATGCAACATTTTAGAAAATTTATTTTAAAATTTTAAATCCTTCATAACCAAGGGGAAAACCCATTTTGGAATTTGGGATTGGGAAATTGGGAAATCTCATTTATTCAAGAATCCACGTGTATTCGCACTAACAAAAACTAAGGATTGTTCAACCAAAAGCGATTTCCCAATTTCCCAATTCGCAATTTCCAATTCTCTATCTGAGTCACTTCCAAAAAACCAGATTGATTTGCTTTGTATCTTGCACACCAATTTAATCTTATGAATGATTTTCTTACTGAATTAGGTATCCAACCAGCTAATGAAGGCGTTTCAACTGGTAGTAAATGGTTAAAAGCAGGGGGATCAATCATTGAATCTTACTCGCCGGTAGAGGGGAAATTGATCGCATCCGTTTCTTCAGCTGGCAAAGAGAATTATGAAGAAGTAATCAAGCAAGCGGAAATTGCTTTTAAAGAATGGCGCCAATGGCCCGCTCCCAAACGCGGGGATGTAGTACGACAAGTAGGGGAAGCTTTGCGCAAATACAAACACCCTCTTGGCAAACTGGTTTCTTATGAAATGGGTAAGAGTTTACAAGAAGGACTGGGTGAAGTACAAGAGATGATTGATATCTGTGATTTCGCGGTCGGTCTCTCCCGGCAATTGCATGGATTAACGATGCACAGTGAGCGTCCCTCCCATCGTATGTATGAACAATGGCACCCGTTAGGAATCGTTGGCATCATATCCGCATTTAATTTTCCGGTAGCAGTTTGGAGCTGGAACAGTATGCTCGCCTGGATCTGCGGGGATGTATGTATCTGGAAGCCTTCTGAAAAAACACCGTTATGCGCGGTAGCTTGTCAGCATATTATTAATGAAGTATTCTCAAAAAATAATGTGCCGGAAGGAGTAAGTAATATAATATTAGGCGATCGTAAGGTTGGTGAATGGATGAGCAGCGACTCACGCGTACCGCTGGTATCAGCAACCGGTTCAACCCGTATGGGAAAAGCGGTAGGTGCCGCGGTAGGTGCACGATTAGGAAGAGCCTTATTGGAACTCGGAGGTAACAATGCAATTATCATTTCAAAAGATGCTGATCTGAACATTGCAATCACCGGTGCCGTATTTGGGGCGGTAGGTACTGCCGGACAACGATGCACCACTACACGTCGCCTGATCATTCATGAAAGTATTTATGATGCTATCAAAGAAAAACTGGTAAGTGCTTATAAACAATTACGCATCGGAAATCCATTGGATGAAAAGAATCATGTGGGTCCGCTTATTGATAAAGACGCCGTGAATCTTTATTTATCATCCATCGAAGCCTGCAAAAAAGAAGGCGGAAAATTTGTAGTGGAAGGGGGTGTATTAAAGGGAGATGGTTATGAAAGCGGTTGTTATGTAAAACCCTGTATCGCTGAGGCAGAACCGGGTTATGCAATTGTACAACATGAAACCTTCGCACCTATTTTATATCTCCTGAAATATAAAACAATGGACGATGCAATCGCAATACAAAATGAAGTACCTCAGGGACTCTCCTCTTCTATCATGACACTGAACCTGCGCGAAGCGGAACAATTCCTTTCCGTTGCTGGAAGTGATTGCGGAATTGCTAACGTAAATATTGGCACCTCTGGTGCCGAAATTGGTGGCGCCTTTGGTGGTGAAAAAGAAACCGGTGGCGGTCGCGAAAGCGGAAGCGATGCCTGGAGAAATTATATGCGGAGGCAAACCAATACTATTAATTACTCGAACCAGTTGCCGTTGGCGCAGGGGATAAAGTTTGACTTGTAATAAGGGTCGGGAAACTCCATCTCTTGTATATGAACATTAATTAATTATCATGCGACTTGTTTTATACTTGTTGGTAATGATTTGTAGTTTATCAGCATGTGATCGTTCAGGCAAATCCTCTTCGCAAACATTGCCAGCTGATAATCCAACAAGCGATAGTATACATAATTTCTTAAAAGAATATTACGATGTTATGAGCAGCAGGCAATGGCTTGAGTACCGGGACTTTTTCTGGGACAATGCCACCCTCACTACAGCCTGGCAACCTCCCGGCGCTTCCGCTCCACGTGTAGCAATAATAACGATTGACGATTTTATCTCCCAAACATCACTGGGCCCCGACAGCAAACCCTTCTTTGAAGAGAAAATGACTGCTGCCCCCGAGATCCAGATTACAAATAATATAGCTGTAGCAAAAGCCGCCTATGAAGTTAAATTCGGAACCAAAGACAGCCTGCTAAATTGGAAGGGACATGAAGTTTTTACGCTGATGCGTCACAATAGAAAATGGAAGATCGTTTCCGTAGTATATGAATGAATAGAAAAACTTTAAAAGAAAGATGAATCCATCCAACCAATTCACTTAAACCTGATGAATAAATCCATTTCCATTATAAATTATAAAAAGAATCGTCTTCGAATTATCTATTTACTTCTTGAACTTCTAACAATTGTTGTCGGCCTCGCTACCCGCAAACTTCCACATCTCTTTTCACCATTCATTGCAGAATATGGTGGAGATACGCTCTGGGCCTTATTATTTTTTTTATTAGCCCGAATGATCTGGATCAAAAAGCCCATTTGGTTTGTCGCTGTTATCACCTATATTTTCTGTGTATTGATAGAATGTTCTCAACTCTACCAGGGCGAATGGATCGTTCGTTGGCGGCAAACATTTGCCGGACAAATGATATTGGGACAGGGTTTTTTATGGAGTGATTTTATTTGTTACGCTGTGGGAGTTTTAATTGGCTGCGCGATTGCTTATTTGCTTGAAAAAAATAAAACAATCGCTAGCTGATATTTTACAAATACTAAATTTAATTTTTGTTTTTTCATTCCCCGGCCTGAAGGCCGGGGCAAGTGATGGCACCCTGAATTTCGTGGTGCCCCGAATTTTAGTTCGGGGTATTTAAATAAAAAAATGCCTTTACATAAAACAAAAGGAATTGTTTAAATTGTTTAATAAGAACACAAATCTCCGAATTTGAAACAGCTCTAAAAAAAACTCCCGACAATGACTAGAAAAACCTTCCTGAAGTTTTCTTCTACATTGGCCAGCGCTACCCTACTTTCGCCATTAAAAACCTTGGCACAAAAAGAGAAATTAAAAAACTGGGCCGGTAATTTAGAGTATAGCACCAGCAATATATTCTATCCAAAAACGGCAAAAGAGGTACAGGACCTTGTTAAGAAAACCTCGAAGCTGAGGACCCTCGGCACACGCCATTGCTTTAATACAATTGCCGACAGCAAAGACAACCTGATTTCTACGAGCGGATTGAATAAGGTTATTTCATTGGATACAAATGCACGCGCAGTTACCGTAGAAGCAGGTATTAAGTATGGGGAACTATGCCCCTATCTTGATGAGAAAGGATTCGCGCTGCATAATCTTGCATCATTACCACATATATCTGTAGCTGGCTCCTGTGCTACCGCTACGCATGGCTCGGGTGTTGGAAACGGGAATTTAGCTACTGCGGTAACTGCGATGGAGTTTATTGCTGCAGATGGCAGTATTGTAAATCTGTCAAAAGAAAAAGATGGAGAAAATTTTTTTGGCGCCGTGGTGGGTTTAGGCGCATTGGGAATAGTTACAAAACTTACCCTTGCCGTTCAACCTAAGTTTTTGATGAGGCAATATGTATATGAACATTTACCTGTTTCGCAACTGAAAGATAATTTCGATAAGATTATGTCGGCTGGATATAGTGTAAGCCTGTTTACCGATTGGCAAACAGATTCTATCAATGAGGTTTGGATAAAGAGCCTTGCTGAAGGAACAACTAACAATCCTCCACAGGAATTTTTTGGGGCAAAAATTGCCACGAAGAACTTGCATCCGATCGCCGAACTATCCGCTGAAAACTGTACCGAACAATTGGGCGTTCCCGGGCCCTGGTACGAACGCATGCCGCATTTTAAAATGGGTTTTACACCCAGTAGTGGTAAAGAATTGCAGGCGGAATATTTTATTCCCCGTAAAAATGCAGTAGAAGCAATGCTTGCTGTTTCGCGTTTATCTAAGCAGATTGGTCCGCATCTTTTTATATCTGAAATACGAACCATTGCTGCCGATAAACTTTGGATGAGCCCTTGTCGTAATCAAGACTCCGTTGCAATTCATTTCACATTAAAACAAGAGATACCGGAAGTAAGTCGACTACTCCCGCTTATTGAAAAAGAACTGGAACCATTTAATGTAAGGCCACATTGGGGTAAATTATTTACTATTTCTGCAAAACAGTTGTCAAGTCGTTACGAAAAAATGGCGGATTTTAAAAAACTGATTGCCTCTTATGATCCCAATGGAAAATTCAGAAATGAATTTTTGAAACAAACAGTTTATGCGTTGTAATTCCCAAAACTAGAAAGAATACAGAGCTAAGAGGATAAAAGGGAAAAGGAGAAAAAGTGCCTGTTAAATTATTGCATCCATCATCTCTGCTATTCCCGATGCTCAGATTGCAAGTATTGCAGCTAAGTGCTTAAGAGGCAAAAGTGCTGATTAAATTAAACCTCTTCTTCTCCTTTTCTCTTTCAACCTCTTAGCTTATAAATTCCACCAATACGTAAACTTCAACACCACGGCCCTGTTCTTAACAGAAAAAGGAGAAGGATAATAGTTATCCGTATAAACAATGAATAAATCGGAAGCGGGCCGGTATCTCCATTGAAATCTTGTATTCAGGTTTATGTTTTGCTGCTGGTTATTGTATTGCAGAAAGGTGGTAAAGAATAATTTATTGGTGAGTGTGAGATCAACTCTTGGTCCTATTAACCAAAAATCATTTATTCCCCAGGGCTGTGGCAAATCAATATGATTGTAGTTGGTAGCAACCGCGATATTCACAAAGGGCTGAAACCGGTAACCGACTTCTGCATTGATATTGGAGCGGGTGCCACCGGCATAATATCCACCGAAGCGGGTAAGTATACTATAGGTAAACCGGCTTTGAGGTTTTGAAAAATATTCAAAGCCCCATGCCTTCCAGGAATGTTTGGTGCCTCTGGCAAGGGTATCTTTTCCGCTATTGGTTGGATCAAAAGGCTGCAACAATTCGATATAGGATTCTCCGGCCCATACATCGAATATAGATTGGTCGCGGAAATTGACGATATAAAGAAGGATATTTTCACGATCCGTTTCTTTGAATGATGGGGTAAAATAGAACGTTGAAATCAATCGCGGTCCATGACTCAGTACTTTACCTCCACGCGGAAAAAACAAACGGCTTATAGTAGGATTGATCTTTATATAATCTTTCCTTGGTACGTATCCTACTTCGGCATTATAATTCTTTCCAACATATTCATGCTGCCAGGCAATGGTCCATCTACGACTCGCATATTGGAGATTGGCAGCATGCACCCAGTCGTTACCAGGACCGCCCTCACTGAAAGATTTGAGAAGTATGGCCTTACCTGTCCAATGATTATTCGATGATGCCAGGTTATACTCCAATCCAAAATTTCGATTGTACCGACTGAATTGTTGTTTGCCAGAATCAGCGCCATCATAATTAATAGATTGCTTATTGATAAAGATGAAACCAATATTCGAGCGCGAGAACACTTTTCGTTGCAAGGCCAATACAGTAAAATTCTGGGCAGGTAAACCATTTGAATCCACACTTCCCGTTTGCATATTCATTGCCCCGAGCCGCCAGTCCTTATTTAATTTACCACTCAACCGGGCACCAAAAAGTATAGGCGCATTTAATCCAATCCTTCGCGAAAAAAAAGGCCGGATAGTAGCATAGCCGAAATTGGAAAAATGATCCCCATTCTCCAGGAAGAACTGTCTTCGCTCGGGAAAGAATAATTCAAAGCGATCTAAATTGGTTACTTGCCTATCCACTTCCACTTGTGAAAAATCGGGATTCACCGTTAGATCCAGATTCATAGCTGAGCTAACCGCAATCTTAGCATCCACCCCAATATCATTACGATACTCCGCTTCTTTTTTACCAGCATAATCCTTACTGACTCCACCCAATACATAAGGGATTATAGAAATATTGGAACCAACAACCGGAGGCGGTTCATCCCAGACCAAGGTGCCGGTATAAGCCAATGAAGCAGTTGGAAACTGTCGCGGAACGGGTGTCCAGCTTGACTTTTCCGCAACCGTAATATCCATCCGGCTGAAATTGATTCCCCATTCCTTAATGCCTTTTTTATAGCGGATGCTTTTAAAGGGGATCGATGCTTCAAAAATCCATCGATCTTCATAGTTCTTCACAAAAGAACTCCATTTATTGTCCCAGCTAAGATCGACTTTACCTCCTTCGTACATCATCCCATCCCACTGCGCGCCGGCAGCGCTCACACCAAAAGAAAAACCGTTGGTTTGATCTTCAAAGGGATCCATGAATAATAAAAAATTATCATTCTTCCCAAAAATGAAATCGCGCTTGAGTGATTCAACCATATAGCGTTGACCGGGCCGGTGAAAACAAACCACCAATAGATAAAGATTGTCTTTATCATAAGTCATTCTCACCTCGGTTATTACTTTTGCAAAACTGGTATCCATGGGCGTTACCATAAAAAAATTAGCGGCTTTCTCCGCTTCTGTCCAGGGCAGTTCATTAAAAACACCATCAATTAATATGGGCGAAACTGCTTTGTGAATATTCAGTCGATACGAAGCGTTCTTTTTTTGCGCCGTTAGAAGAATAACATGCAATACGAGGACGGCTGTTAGTAAAATATTTTTCAAAAGCAGTTGATTGTAAACCGGGCTCTAAGTTAGTTGAAGTGGAAGTATTAATATTAACTATAATAAAAATTGATACACCTTACCTTAGGTTAATTCGATTCTGAAATGAGTTATGCTTTACAAATTATCAGATACGGTAATCTGAATTACACTTCCTTTTATTTGAATAATATTGGTTAACTTGTAAACGTGTTTTTTAATAAAAATATTCACATCATGAAAAAAGGGGTTTTAGTTTGTTTGGTACTGGCGATGGGCTTATCTAGCCAGCCTGTTTTTTCTCAGGATACGGATACAACTTCCTTATTAGGCCTGCCAGGGGATAACCTGGATCTGTATGCTGTATTAACCTTGTTTCAAAAATCAAAAACCATTGAAGCGTTTGAAAAATCGTTAAATGATGAAAAAACAGGAATCAATAACCTTGATTTAGACCTGGATAAGAAAGTTGATTTTATCAAAGTGACAACTACCAGAGATAAAAAAGATAGTAACGCGTTTGCTTTTAAGCTCCAGGTTGATGTTTCCAAAACCGAAACACAGGACGTTGCGATTATTTTAGTCAGTAAAGATAAAAAGGGTACTATTTCTCTACAGATGGTTGGTGACGAGGATTTATACGGAAAAGATTATGTTATAGAGCCGAAAGGAAATTCAGCCGTAACGGCTAATCCGGGTTATACGGGTGCTGATCCGGTTCTTGTAAGTACTCCGGCAACAACTACGGTGGTGGTTCAATCCGCACCCATCGTACAGTATGTTTATTCGCCAGCCTATGTGCCATATTATCCTCCCTATTATTATGGTTATCCTCCGCCCTGGTTTGGATTTGCAACCGTTATGGCAGTTGGTATTTATCGTTCCAATCATTACGGTTACCATGGCGGCTATTATGGTGGTCATTATCATGGAGGTAATAATAACGTTATCATTAATACCGGGAACAGGAATCAGATTAATAATATCAATAACAGCAGAAACACATCCAATACCGTAGCCAATAACAAAGCTGGTAATAAGTATGGAACCGGATCGGCAAATCGTCCGTCCGCGGGTACATCCAATCGTCCATCCACAGGTACTTCCAATCGTCCATCAGCAGGAACCTCTAATCGCCCCTCTACCGGAACAGCTAATCGTCCATCCACCGGTACTTCCAATCGTTCATCCGCGTCAACCCGTCCATCCTCATCAAATTATTCGTCATCAGGTCGTACCAGGAGTGGTGGTGGAGGTTACAGTGGAGGGGGCGGGGGCGGAATGAGAGGAGGAGGAGGAGGCGGAGGCCGAAGAAGGTGATTAACGACTTATTTTAAGTATATCAACAAACAAGAACGGTTGGGTGAAAAAAGTTTTTCACCCAACCGTTGTAAGAATGCTAAATCATTTATTGAGCAGGAAGAGTAACATCAGAAGCACTCATATCTCTTACACATACATATTTACCATTTCTTTTTTCAAACAGACTCATATAATTCCCCTTATTAATACCTGTATTGGTAGAGTCAACTACTGTAAAATGGCCAACTTCTACAACCATGTTGCCATCATTTGATACAAAAACTTCATTGGTTTTAAAAGAAATTCTATTGGAACTCGTCAATATATCTGATCTTAAAAACTCTACAATTGCTTCTTTGCCTACTAATGCCGGCCTGTTTTGAAGAAAGGTTATCGCGTCATCTGCATAATAGCCTATGTCTTTAATTGTTGAAGTATTATACAAAGCAGCAAATTCATCCTCCTTGGCCTGTATTTCTTTTTTTATTTGTTCTTTGTCAATCACCACTTGCGCGGGTTCTTCTTTCTTTGCTTCACAGGCAAACAATGAAGATATAATACCTACCAGTAATAATCCTTTTACGGTTGTGTTTTTCATAATAAATTATTCTTGCATTTATATTAAAGATTCAAACCCCATGTTTAAAAATAAGACAAAAATAGAAAACCAGATTGTTTTTTAGTTCCCTATTCTCCAATGTCGTTTAACCCTGACTAGTATAAGGGATGTACATTCGATAGTATAATTTTCATTCGACTTATGTCGTAATCAATACTGTTCACAAACCCATTTTTAAGAATGGAGTTTATTTTACAGGATCAACAGTCACCAACTCGCTTTGATTGTTTAAAAAATAAGCAGTTGTTTTATCATGACTAAAAAAAATATAAATAAGCTTATTAAACCATTTTACTAACCCCCTTTGAGTAGATTTAGTTGAAAAAGAATATCCGTGCTCCGTTTATGTATTGCTTAAACCTACAATTCTTTATTTTTTCAAAACCAAGAATTACCCCTGGTAAGATTGAGACGAACTAAGCGATTTCCAGGCAACTTTTAGAATAAAACGCTTGATCTTGAATAATCCTTTCTATGACTTCTAACCCTATCTCGCCCAAAATATTATAGGCCTCCAAAACGTTAGTAGTGAGTGACTAAGTCTGATATTTTATGAAAAAACTCTACTTCCTTTGTATTGCCTTATTATTTAACCTTTTATGCTTCTCCCAGGCGAGGTTTTTCCTCGTTGGCGGCGCCCACGGCGCTTCGGTCAAAGAGACTAATTCTATTCCAGGATGGGATTCAACCACCAAACCCAATTATAAAGGCCGTACCGGTATGAATATAGGCTTCATTGCCGATCTTCCCCTAAACGAATCGGGTAACTTGTATTTTCAGCCCGGCATGTTATTTATGGGCAAGGGTCGCAAATACGCACAAGTAAATGACACGGCTGTTGCCGCCATAAATGATACCCTTATTTACAACAATAGTCTCGTCGTCAATTATATTGAGATCCCCCTCAATTTTACTTACAAAATTTCGATAGGGAAAAAAAGCAAATTCATTGTTGGTGCAGGACCCTATCTCAGTTTTTTCCTCAACGGAAAATCAACCACAGAAATAAGAGAATATTCTACCAATAAATTCACCAAAGAAGAAACCAATCTCGAAGTAGGTGATGCCCCAAATAAAGCAAAGACTTTTGATTTTGGGGTGAATGCGAGAGCCGGTTTTGAATTGGGAACCGTTTTGATTACAGGATTTATCAGCCAGGGTCTTACAAATTTTTATACGGCCCCTTATGAAGGAACTTTCAAACATCGGGTAATCGGTGCCTCCGTTGGCTTTGGATTGTATAAAACTTCAACGCCTAAGCCAAAGGATAAAGATAAAGATGGTGTTTCTGATGATCAGGATGCATGTCCCACAGTAACTGGTACTGCAGCTACCAAGGGTTGCCCCGATCGGGATAATGATGGAGTGGCCGATAATGTTGACAAATGCGCAGATATTGCAGGACCTGCCAAATACAATGGTTGTCCTATTCCGGATACCGATAAGGATGGTGTCAATGATGAAGAAGATAAATGTCCTACCGTAGCGGGCTCTCAAAAATACAATGGATGTCAGGTACCAGATACCGATGGAGATGGTATTAATGATGAATCGGATAGTTGTCCGGATAAAGCAGGTACCGCAGAATTCAACGGTTGCCCGATTCCGGATAGTGATGGAGATGGATTAAATGATAAAGAGGATAAATGTCCAACTGAAACTGGTACCCTTGCAAATAATGGTTGCCCTGAAATCAAAAAAGAAATTGTAGAGAAAGTGAACTTCGCGGCCAGGAATATTTTCTTTGATTTGAACAGCGATAAGATTCTTTCAAAATCCTTTGATGCCCTTAAAGAAGTGGCCGGTATTTTAAAAGGGAACCCAACGCTCAAGTTGTCAATTGAGGGTCATTCGGATAATGTGGGAAAAGCTGCCTACAATCTGAGCCTTTCTCAGAAAAGAGCGAATGCGGTAAAAAAATACCTGATTTCTCAGGGTGTTGAAAATGATAGACTTGCCGCGGTTGGTTATGGGCAGGAAAAGCCAGTGGCCGATAATAAAACAGCTGATGGCCAGGCCAAGAACAGACGGGTGGAGCTGAAATTGGGTCAGGATTAATAACAAGTAATAAACAATTACAGGCCACTCGTGGATTTAAAGATCACGCGTGGCCATGTTTTTATATATTTGCCGCTTTGTTCAAAAGAAAACAGTGATATTTTTGTGAAGATAGGGCTTGAGGGGAAATCAATCAGAAGTTGTGATAATTGGGTTCGTATAGGTTGTTAACGAATCACTAAATCATCTAAATATAAAAGCGGCTGCAACGAATAAAAAGCAGTTACGCATCTATACTTAAATAATAATACACATGAGGAATCTTATCCGGGTATTTTGTTGCTTGTCGATCCTGTTACCCTCTTTCCATTCTTTATCCGCCCAAACCTCTACCAGAGTGAGAAGTGGTGAAGTGCCGAAAGGATGGCACACGTTGGACAAAGAAAAAGATGGCTTTTATGGTATCAGTCTTAACAAAGCCTACGACTTCATCCAATCCAAAAAATTAAAAGGCAAAACCGTTCTGGTTGCCGTAATTGATTCCGGTATTGACACCACCCATGAGGATTTAAAGGAAATAATCTGGCGCAATCCAGGTGAAATTCCAGGAAATGGCATTGATGATGATAAAAACGGATATGTAGACGATATTAACGGATGGAATTTCCTGGGAAGTAAAGATGGGCGTAATGTGGAGAAGGATTCATATGAAGGTGCCCGGGTGTATCATTCATTTAAAGACAAATACCGCGGAAAGAAGATTGATATCAGCACTATGACGGCTGATGAGAAATATGAATACGAAATGTGGAATAAAGCTCAAAAAGCGGTAATTGGCGAAGAAAATGAAGAAGTGATCGACCTGTTTGAATTAAAGCAGGCAGTACGCATTGCGAAAAGACAGGATAGCATTTTACGCAAAGCGATGAATAAGGAAGAATACACCGGAACAGATATTGAAAAATATGAACCCGCCAATCAATCGGAAAGAGTAGCGAAGAATTATCTTCTCTCTTTATTTAAGGCCAATAATATGATGGACATCACTAATAAGGAGTTCGTCGAAGGTTTTGAAAATTTTGCTGACTCAGAAGAAAAAAAGGCTGAACAAAAAGAAAAAGCACCTATCCCCTATCGTGCCAATATAGTTGGCGACAATGAAAACGATATCAACGATAAATACTACGGCAATAACAATGTGATGGTAAGCATGGATGCTTCCGAGCATGGTACCCATGTATCCGGAATTATCGCGGCTGTTCGTAAAAACGGTAAAGGGATGGATGGTGTGGCTGATAATGTACGTATCATGATGATACGTGCCGTACCAGATGGCGACGAACATGATAAAGACATTGCACTTGGTATCCGTTACGCGGTGGATAATGGCGCCAAAGTAATCAATATGAGTTTTGGCAAAAGCTTCTCTCCCGGTAAAAAATGGATCGATGAAGCGGTTGAGTATGCTAAATCAAAGGGTGTATTGTTGGTGCATGCAGCAGGCAACGATCATAAAAATATTGATAGCACAGACAATTACCCGAACAATATCATGCTAAACAATCAATCCAGAGCAACCAACTGGATTACTGTTGGAGCAAGTGCAAGTGGTGATACCAAAGGTGATGGTGCTACTGCTTATTTTTCGAATTATGGAAAAGAACAGGTAGATGTATTCGCCCCCGGTGCTAATATCTATGCAACTTTCCCGGGTGGTAATGTATACCGCAGTCTGGATGGAACCAGCATGGCTTCACCGGTTGTTGCGGGAACAGCCGCTTTTTTATTCTCTTATTTCCCTTATTTAACTCCAGAGCAAGTAAAACTTTGCATAGAAAAATCAGCTCAAGTACCGGCTGCAAAAGTACGCAAACCCGGTACTGATCAATTGGTAGAGCTTTCGGAACTTAGCAAAACGGGTGGAATAATCAATACCTACGAAGCCGCTAAAGTAGCCGCATCGCTGGAACCAGGTGCAACCCCCGTTACAGAAAAGAAGAAAACACCGAAACCGATCGGTAATAACAAAAAAGGATAATCTCCCAATATTAAATTTTAGCCCCGCCGTAATTCGGCGGGGCTTTTGTTTTATATTTAAGCATTCCGAATAAACAAAACACCCAAAACATTTTGCCGGGAAGTCGGTAAGACGGGAAAGAAGCTGCTTCCCCGTCTTACCGACTTCCCGGCAAATCTCTCTAAACAAATCAAAACTGTTCACAATGATATCACGCAAAGACGTTAGCGTTCCCAACCCTTATCAGAATTATGTAAACAAAGCGGGTGATGATAACCTGATGAAGGCATTAGATCTTAGTACAAAGCGTTTTCGCAAAGTGATTAAGACAATTCCCAAAAAGAAAATAGATTGGGCTTATGCCGAGGGCAAATGGACCATTAAGCAATTGTTGCAACACGTTATTGATGCAGAAAGGGTATTTGTTTTAAGATCGCT
Source organism: Chitinophagaceae bacterium (assembly GCA_965279015.1). Taxonomy (GTDB): domain Bacteria; phylum Bacteroidota; class Bacteroidia; order Chitinophagales; family Chitinophagaceae; genus Endoryza. The sequence goes on along the minus strand of OZ257130.1, from coordinate 3,110,215 downwards.
CTGGTTCACACGCCGGGACCCCTCTCCTCAACCCGGTTTCGAAGAAAATATATGGGCGGATAATGCGGATGTTACCAATCGCAAGTGGAAGGATATGGTTTATGAATTCCTAATACTGAGAGCCGCAAACGAACTCTTCTTTGATGCCTTATCTGATGATGACCTGGCAAGAACCGGAACTGCCAGCGGAAATACGGTAAGTACCGTGGCTTTTGGTTTTATAAGCGCTGGTCATTTGCAACACCATCTTGATATACTCGAAGAACGATACCTCGCAAAGCCTGCTAAAGAACCAAAACAACCAAAGCAACCAAAAGCTCCAAAAGCTCCAAAAACTCCTAAAGCAGCTAAAGAGCCAAAAGCGGAAAAAAAGAAAAAAAAGAAATAATTTTTTTAGCTAAGAGATTAAAAGGGAAAAGGAGTGAGAAGACCGCAATGGCTGATGTCTTCACCAGCCATCTACTATAAATTCAATCATACTATCAGATATTCCGGCTGGTAGAGACCCTAGCCGAGGCGATGAAGGTTTGCGAAATTCAGAGATCCCCTTTCTGCTCCTTTCTCTTTTTTTCTCTTTGCCTGTATCTCTCACTAGCAAAGAGGTTAAAAGAGAAAAGAGACAAAGACCGCCATAGCTGGTGTCTTCACCAGCCATCTATTATAAATTCAATCATGCATTTCTCAGATATTCCGGCTGGTGGAGACACCAGCCGTGGCGATGGAGCTTCACGTTCATCTCCTTTTCCCTTTTGTCCTCTTAGCCCTGTATTTATTCAGAAGGTTAATCATGCCTTTTTATAATACTCCTGTATGCTTTCTGTAAATAACGCATACAGGTTTTTTATTTGGGGGTAATCGGATAAAAGTTGCAGATGTTTTTTAATTGTTGCCTCGTCCCTGCGGATAGCAGGTCCGGTTTGCAGATCCTGTGGCAAATGATCGGCTAATCGCTCCGGCAATTGTTGAACGAGGGGCAATAGTAAACTGAAATCCGTTCCAGTCTGTTTGCAATAATCTTGCACCAACGTATATAAATGATTACTGAAATTATTCATCATCACCGCGGCGAGATGGTAACGCAGGCGCTCCTTATCGTTCGCTTTTATAACCTGTGTTGACATGCTCTGCGCAAAATCATAAATAAGTGTAAGATCATCGCTTGTATTACCATCCACTAATAATGGAATAGGAGGCAGGTCCTTCATTTCTTTCCGGAGACTCTGCAGGGGATATAATACACCGTAGTTGAGACTGGCCTGTTTCAAAACATCTTTAGAAACAGAACCTGCGGTATGTACCACTAATTTATTATGAAGTACCAACTTGCTCGCTACTTCAGCAACAGCGTCATCCGAAACTGCCATTACATAAAGATCTGCGCTTGCATCAAGTTTACCGACGTCGGTGCAGAATGTTGCGCCGAGCTGTTTTGCCAATGCCTCGGTTGTTGCAGCCGATCTTCCATACACTTGCACTAATTGATGATTTGACTGTTTCATCAATCTTCCTAATATAGTTGCAGTATTTCCGGTTCCGATAAGTACGACGCGCATAGTGTATTTTTGCAGGGTATGAAATTAGCACAAAAGTTAGCAGTAAACTATCTGCGGGCAAGATTGAACATCATTGCGGTGGTTTCGAAAAAAAGAGCGGCGAAAAAAGCATTTGAAATCTTCGCGACTCCGTTCCAGAAATCAAAAAAGAAAACTCCCCCTATTTTTTCTACCGGAGAGAAAATTTCTTTTGAGTTGGATGGAATAACAATCAAAGGATTTCGCTTCAATCACCCGCAAGAGAATCGCTTGCTAATTATTCATGGCTTTGAATCAAACGTAAAGAATTTCGATCGGTACATTACTCCATTTATAAGAAAAGGTTACGAAGTGCTGGCTTTTGACGCACCGGCGCATGGACGTTCGGGAGGTAAGCAAATAACATTGCCGCTCTATGTACACATGCTGGAAGAAATTTGTCGTTTGTACGGACCAATAAACCGTTTTTTGAGTCATTCATTTGGTGGATTGGCATTGGCTCACCTGCTTGAAAAACTGAATCCCGATGAATCAACAAAAGCCGTATTCATAGCCCCGGCTACAGAAACCACTACGGCCATCGACTCTTTCTTTAAATTCCTCGATTTGAAAGACGATATCCGAAAGCCATTCGATCAGCTCATTCTTGACCGGAGCGGAGTTCCACCTTCTCATTATTCGGTAAGAAGAGCCGTCACAGATTTAAACGCAGCTATTTTATGGATACATGATGAAGATGATGAATTGACACCATTAAGTGACGCGTTGAAAGTAAAAGAGGATAATCATCCCAATATTGAATTCGTAATTACAAAGGGACTTGGGCATCGAAGAATTTACCGGGAGAATAAAGTGGTGAAGAGGATTGTGGAGTTTTTGTAACTCTTCGCAGAAGCCGCTAAGGTTGCCAACCCTGCAACAGCATGATAAATTTAAGTCGACCTCTTGAAGGGTTGGCAACCTTGTCGCTTACAAAACGCGATTTCATTTACAATGGTAGCGAGAAGCGTGCGGCGAGTAGCGAGAAGCTGGTTTTCCCTAACTTAGCATCACTATGCAATACCTCCAACAAATTCTTTTTATCATAGTAGCCGGTTTTTCAATCTGGTTCTTCGCAAAGAAAATAAAAGAGATCCGCCGGAATATTCTATTGGGAAAAGATGAAGACTATAGCGATAACCCGACTGCCCGCTGGAGGAATATGTTGCTGCTTGCTTTTGGACAGAAAAAAATGTTTAAGAACCCCCTGGTGGCCATTATGCATCTGGCAATCTATGTTGGCTTTGTTATAATTAATTTAGAAGTCTTAGAAATTGTATTGGATGGTATATTGGGTACTCATCGTTTGTTTCTACCAATCCTGGGCCGGCCATTGTATAGCTTTCTCATCAACTCCTTCGAAATATTAGCCATTTTAGTATTAGTTGCCTGTGTAATTTTTTTAGTCCGCCGGAATATTCTCAAATTAAAAAGGTTTATCAGCAAAGATCTCAATGGTTGGCCACGAAGTGATGCCAATAATATCCTTATCACCGAGATTGTTTTGATGAGTTTGTTTTTATTAATGAATACGAGCGACCGTGCACTGCAACTCAATAATGCCGACGGGTTTCACGAAACAGGGGATTTTGTAATATCAGGTTTACTGGCTCCGTCATTAGGCAGTTTATCGGCATCTTCTCTCCTGCTTATCGAACGGATATGCTGGTGGTTGCATATCGTAGGAATCTTTGCATTTCTTAATTATCTCCCATGGTCCAAACATTTACATATACTATTGGCTTTTCCCAACGCATATTATGCCCGCTTGCAACCGGCCGGGAAGATGATCAATATGCCGGCTATTCAAAAAGAGGTCTTATACGCCATGCAACCCGAATTGGCCCCTACAGAAGCGCAAGCTCCTCCTAAATTCGGCGCAAAGGATGTAATGGACCTTAGCTGGCGGAATTTGCTGGATGCCTATAGTTGCACCGAATGTGGACGATGTACCGCTGCCTGCCCTGCTAACATAACAGGCAAACTCCTATCGCCACGTAAGATTATGATGGATACAAGGGATCGCATGGAAGAAGTGGGTAGAAATATCAACAGCAATAAAACATTTGCTGACGATGGTAAATCACTCCTTCATAATTATATATCTGTTGAAGAATTAAGAGCCTGCACTACCTGTAATGCCTGTGTGGAAGAATGCCCCGTCTCTATATCTCCATTAGAGATCATTCTCGAACTTCGTCGTTCGCTAATCATGGAAGAAAGCAATGCCCCGCAGGAATGGAACAGTATGTTCAGTAATGTTGAAAACAATTATGCTCCCTGGAAATTTGCACCGGATGAGAGAGATCGGTGGACACAAGAAGCCTAGTTAATCAGACCGGAAGTCCGGAAGAGCAGCCCTAAACAATTATGTTGTTTCGGACTTTCAGACTTTCTGACTACACACTTGTTAAACTATTTTTAACACGCATTCAGCATAAAAAATTGCCGTACTTTTAAGCCCGAAAAATACTTTATGAAACGTATTATTATTCTTGCACTTCTTGTTATCAGTATAGCTACAATTCCCTCTTGTATTAAAGAAAAAAGCCTGGAAGCCTCGAGCAGTAATACCTCTGCTGGTTCCCTGCAAAGTGATGTGAATGAAGATTGTCTGCCAAAGACGATTGCGGGGGTATACGAAGCAGGTACCCCGCTTGGCGCCTCTAATTTCATTACAGTTGATGTGAATGTTACCGGAGCAGGCACCTATACAATTTCAACGGATACCGTAAATGGATACTATTTCAGGGGAACCGGAACTTTTGGAAGTACCGGTGCTCAAACAATCAAACTGACGGGTATTGGAAATCCAGTAGCTGCCGGAACTGATGATTTCCTGGTTAGTTATGGAGGAACTTCTTGTTTTGTATCCGTAACCGTTCTTCCTGATGGATCTGCGGGACCTGCCGTCTTTACTTTGCAAGGTGCAGGAGGTAGCTGTACTAACGCAACCCTTGCGGGAAGTTATATTCTTTCTACTCCCCTCAATGCTTCAAATAAAGTAACACTTTCAGTAACCGTAACTACCATTGGTACGTATTCTGTAACTACAAATACCGCAAACGGAATCAGTTTTTCCGGCTCTGGCGTATTTTCTACTACCGGTTCGCAAACTATTGTATTGACAGGAACAGGAACTCCTGCTGCCAACACCGCCACTACACTCAGCGTAACAGTGGGAACAGGTACCTGCACATTCCAGGTTCCTATTTCCGGACCCGCGGTATTCACCATTGATTGTACATCCGCGGATATATTAGGAACTTATGAAACCGGCACCGCATTGAATGCTACAAACACGGTTGATTTAGATGTAAATGTTACCACTGCAGGTGCTTATTCAATAAGCACAACGGCAGTTAATGGAATGGTGTTTACCGGTTCAGGAACATTGGCTACCGGCCCGCAAACAATCCGCTTAACCGGAAGTGGAACACCTGCTGACGATGGAGATTTTGATATAACTGTCAGCTTTGGCAGTTCAACCTGTGATTTCCAGATTACGGTTGCAGGTGGTACTGCTTCTATTGATTGGAAATTTACAGAAGCCACAGCTACCTTCCAGGGAGAAGCAGATACGGCACAATTGTCAACGGCAGGTGCCTTTAATATTCTTGGATATGCTGGTTCTTCCACTAATGGAGATATACTTATAATAGTGATTACGGATATTTCCGGCGGAATTCAAAATAATGAAACCTACAATTCCAGTTCGACCACCGCTAATTCGGCTGGCTTTATTTTTAATAGCGGCACTAATAGTTATACCGCTGATAATTCTACTACACCGGGTGTAAACATGGTATTTAAAGTAACCAGTCATAATACCACTACGAAAACTTTTGAAGGTACGTATAGCGGAACATGCAGGGATGCCGCCAATGCCATAAAAACAATTACTGCGGGTACTTTTAAAGGAACTTACCAATAAAATAAATACAAGCCTCGAGCTGCGAGCTATGAGCGGTGATCGAAATGATTGATGTTATTTTGTTAGCATAAATATTAAAGGGGAAAAACTGATCGAATAATCAGTATTTCCCCTTCAAATTTTTATACGTTAACGGAAACTATCGTATCTCACAACTCCTGACTCCCGACTCCTAACTCCTAACTACTGACTACTGAATAACTCCCGACTATTGTAATATTACAGGATATGTTGTACCCAACACGTTAATGGTAGCATTGGCATCACAACCCGTACTTCCATAATCAAGTGTAATCTTAGGCATGCCAGTTTGCGTAAGTTCGAGTGTACCGCTTTCAAACCAACGGCAATTCATTTTACGAACCAGTTCCTGGGTTGCTACAATTGAATAATTGTTACCATCGGTATTAACACCGCCGGCATCACCGGTAATTCCATATACATCATCCAGAATATTCAGCGGTGTTAAAGCACCGGCTTTCCATTCACGGAAACGAGTGCTGACCCAAGTATACGTACCAAGATTATTGGCTTTCACAACCTGACCGTTTACTTCCACTTTATATACCTGGTTACCCGCTTGATTGTTTCCCTGGTTGGTAATTTTTTTGGTGCCGCTGATCTTATTTTCATTTACAAAGTAATTATCGAAACTGATATTGATCACAGTTCCGGTTGCATGATATTGACCAGTATAGGTTGCAATAATTTTACCACGACGGTTACGCCCATCGAGGCAAAGACAATTAGTGCTTCCAAAATCGATAATAATTGAACGAGGACTTACCGTGGTATCCACAGTAACAGTTACACAGGGCCCCTGTGGCCCGTTTGTTTCGTTGCCCGATCCCGTTCCGGCTGCTCCAAACATTACCGTACCAGATGTGGACGATTGATCTACGAGCGTGGTCACATCATTGTACTGCGCTTCAGCGAAGGCATTGTTTTCGGCCGCATCGGACGATGTAGTCTTTTTATCATCATTATTTTTCTGACAGGAAACAGCAAACAGTGTGACTGTCAGCATGAGAAAGTTGACATTGAATTTCAACGAGTTGCACTTCATAAGGTATTGTTTATTAAAGAAAATTGAATTCGCTTTCTAAAAACGTTTAAACCACCGTTTTGGTGTGGCCCGATAGTTAATTATAACAACTTACTATGGTGTAACAAGGTTGGCAATTCCCTCGTCCAATCAACGTTCTAGCAATAGTTATTAAAATGAATATGCCTTCAATCAGCGGTTTTCGAATACTATTCCTGTTTATTTCTGTGGGACTATTTTCCTGCAAAAAACAACCGACCATACAGGAATCACGGAGTTTTTATATGGGTGTTACACCCTGGCCCGCCGATTTTACCATTGAAGAAGTCGATAACTCCTATAATTTCATAAATAATAACTGCGATATTGTTTCGCATCATTTCGATGATGGCATTCCTTATGAAGAGGCGCTCACTAATCAACCTATGCCTGTCCGTTTTCAACAGGAAGTTCAAACCAGGAAATCAAAAACAGCCGTTGGTAAAAAAATATTTCTGAGTGTTGCAGCGCTCAACCTAACCCGCAAAGAAAAAGCCGACTATTACAGCGAAGCAATAGTAACCGACAGTATAAAAAATTACTGGAAACAACTTTCAATTAACGACCCGAAGGTTATTACAGCTTATGTAAATTATCTGGGTTGGCTGATCGACCAGTTTCAACCTGTTTATGTAAACTACGGAGTAGAAAGCAATCTCCCACTATGGAGTGTTTCATCTTTTAATTTGTATAAAGATTTTTTAAGTAAGGTATATGCACAGATAAGTACCAGATATCCTTCCCTTCCATTTTTTATAAGTTTTATGGTAGATGAAAGCACTGAAGGATTCAATTTTGCTTCGCAATTACTCCCCTATACTGATATGATAGGATTAAGTGCATATCCGTATATAACCATCAGTTCATCGGCTGGTGGTAACACGGATCCAGCTCTTTTTCCGGCCAATTATTTTGAACGTTTCATTAACCTCGATTCTTCCAAACCATTGGCTTTTGCAGAAACTGGGTATATAGCTGAAAACCTATCCATTCCATTCTACTCATTAAATAAACAAGGAAAAGAATCGTGGCAAAAAGAGTATCTCGAAAAAATCTTTACTCTTTGTAATAAATACAAAGCCGAATTATTGATCTGGTTCTGCCATAAAGATTATGATGCCGGCAATATTCGCTTGCGCCAGCTCGGCAAATATCAGGATCTGTTTGGTTTTTGGGAAGATACCGGGCTCGTTGATGAAACGGGAAAAGAACGTCCGGCTTATCAGCACTGGTTGGAATGGATGAGAAGAGTCCGGAGTCAATAGTCTGGAGTCTGGAGTTCACTTCCAGACTATTGACTCCGAACTACCGACTACGAGTGTATATTCTTATCGAGGCCATGCGTTACCTTCTCCGGATGTTCCATTTGATGTACAGTATCCCTATGCCGGAACATCCTCCAGGCTTGTATTAATGCAGTCAATGCGAAAATTCCACCAATAATCCAGTGAAGTACATGTTGGTTTCGATTCAGGTTATCAACCAGCAATTGACCCCCAAAAACAAAAACAGAAAAACCCACTAAACTACCCAAGCCAATACCCGCGATATAGGTGTTATAATAATCATTCCGGGGTAGCAATACTTTTTTGGTGAATAATACAGTACTCCATCCAAACCAGAATGGTATTTGCACCGGATTAATAGCACTCATCATCACTCCCAGCCAGAAACGATGCAGGGTATTGGAAAGAATAACATTCTTTCCACCCGATGGATTGCTGGCAGCGATAAAACTTGAAACCGCCAATGCGATTACAATGATCAATGTTATCCATTCGAGCCATCTGAATATAGCTTTCTGTTTTCGTACCCAATCCATAGCCACCAGCGAAAGCCTGACATAAATAATTTCCACCAGCAATGCGCCAATTGCAAAATAAAACGCGGGACGGATACCATCACTCACGGATATCTGCATGGCCGCCACGTTGAGTGTACCCAGCGGAAGTGCGCCGAGAAAGCTGATGAGTAGACCGGTGAAAAATATTTTTCCGAAGTTCATGTTGAAGAAGCTGCGAGCCCTTAGCTGCGAGCTTCGAGCTGATTTCGTTTTAAAATTAGCGATCGATTCTAAAGGTTGCCAACCCTGCAATAGCGTGCTAAGGATTTATCTTGCTCTCAAAGGGTTGGCAACCTTAAGAGCTACAGACTCCCGACTACCGACTCCGAACTACTGACTCACTCTGGCATTGCGGCCAACCTTTTACTCCATTCTTTATCTTCCCTAAACATTGCCAATCCTTGCTTAAACGTAAGATAACGATGGCCCTTTTTATGATTAATCCGGCTGATGTGTCCCAGGATGATCCAATGCCGTACAATTTCTTTCCATGCGAAAAAGATTGAATGCCGTGGATCGTAAATATGAGTAGCTTCCGATCCCGCGCCATTTACTTCAATGATTGAGAAATTTTTACCCTTCTTCAAATCTTCCCAGCTATCATAACGGATATCGAGGCGACCATAATAAAATTCAGGTATTTGCTTACAGATAGTATCGATGGTAATCGTTAATTCCTGATCGATAAGATAAGAATCGTCTATAAACAAGGCCCCCCTCGCATGATTTCCATAAGGGGATACAATCATCTTTTCACCTGCAGGCAATACTTTATTCAGTAGTTCGCCATGAATGTTTTCCAGGCTTTGAAGATACATGATAGCTCTCTTGCTTTGCACCAACAATTGACGGATAGTATGTACGCCATCCCCTTCTACAGATAGAAATTCCTTTCTTACAATACCCGTTAAAACACCCATTTCCTTATTGGGGTACCGGTGATAGAATATTCCCACCTCTTTCTTATAATGCACATATTCCTGGATATGAAAATCGAGATAGGCGGTGCTCACATACTTACGTACATCTTCATCATCTTTCAATGCTTTGATACCGCGGCCACGACCCCCTATATCCGGTTTGCCAATCAAGGGAAACATTAATCCATTCTCCTTTAATTGATGCAACACGATATCTCCGTTGGCAGGTATAGAAAAGAAAACTGTTTTGGGTTGATAGCTCGCCGGAATCAATGGTGTAATATCTTTTTTAGACTCGTTTAAGAATCCGCCGTTCTTTATACGAGGATTTGCGGCCGCGAAAAAAAACAAGGACCTGGAACGGATACAGATTAATATCCAGCAAGGATATACCAAACCATATACCGCTGTAAAACTCCAGTATTCCCAATTGAATAATTTTATGAAGAAGGGGCGATGAAAAATCCGCTGTAAAAAATTCATTATCGGCTCACCATTGATTTTTCGATGATTAATACTTCTTCGGTCTGTTGGGTATTTTTAAGATCGAGATATTGCATGCTTGCATTCTGCGCGGTTATAACCAGTGAAGTAACACTTACCGTAAATACTTTTCCCCTGTCCATGCGAAGATCATTGTGACTATCACCGTCACCGGTAAACTGATGGAAATGGAGAATGTCTTCCTGGGAGGGTTTCGAATTTAATTGTAACCAGTTTTGGAACCAGGCATTTCGTTTGCTAATCACATCTTCGTCGTAAAGGGTAACCGACGACCAGATATGAGGAATCGCTTCGTCGAGTAATTTCGAAAACTTTTGTTTCCCATCCCACCTGCATTCGAATAAATGCCCTCCATCCCAGATCACTGCGGTAAAAGGTTCAATATTCGTCAGTTTAATGGCGAGAAAACTATTATAAGGAGTGGCCCCTTCAATCAGGTCAAGCAGGATCAAACCACGGCTCTTACGATAGGGAGGCTCGGACAAATGTGCCACCAGACCGCCGTTGAGAAAAACGATCGCGTTTCCATTCTCATGTACGGCTATCCAGGTTCCACCAGCATCCGCGTCTTTAGGAAAAAGGATCTTTCCGGAGGCAAATTCATATACTGTAGGTGACACTGCATCCATGCGCCAATTTTTCTCATCCCGGTTGGAAGTGAGATAAATTTTTTCCTTTGCAGGAATAAATGTTACTGTGCACATTGTTTACGGTACTTAACAGTAGAAGTAGCAACGCCAAAATCATCCGGTAATTGAATGGAAGAAACCTCCGTAATTCCAACGCGGATAAGTGCCATGTGGTGAATGGTATGTTCCAGGTTATAGGCTATTTCGCGGTAATAGTTGGTAGTAATGGTAATTATCTCGGTTGAATTATCATCGTAAGCTGCTTCCAGCACGAGTTCCTTATTATCGCGAGTGAGACATTCGTGGATTTTGTTCAGTAATTGTAAAGCGTTCTCCTTGTTATTTTCTATCTCCAGATCCCGTTTACGTTTCTCATAATTCACTACTCCGGTGTCATACCCGTTCTCTAAACATTGAAAAAGCTCAATAATATGCCGGACATGCTGGCCGATCGTATTACTGAATAATGTTTTGCAGGGCTGTACGTATTCGGGTTGCGATAGTTCATCCAGGGATGTGGAAAGTTGTACAAAAACGTTATTGACAGCTTGTTGTAATTGCATTGAGGGTTATTATTGCTGCAAAATAATATTATTTTTCTATTAACAACCGGCTAAAAATAAATATTTGTACACGCTTTTTGCCGGTTATCCCTTTTGGGCAAATACTGCCAACTGAACGGTCAGGTTATCACCCAGCGTAATACTGCTACCTCCTACTTTAAAGTCTCTCCGGTTGATCTTGAATTCTCCACTGAATAAGTAGCCAGCTTCCTGGGCCGTGGTTTTAAATGGAAAAGATATTTCCCTGGTAATATTTTTGATAGTGAGTCGACCGAAAATATAGAGAATACCTGATTTGTTTGAAGGGGTAATTTTGGTAGATACGAATTTAATAGTGGGGTAGTTTTTTGCATCGAAATATTCCGCTTTGCGAAGATGTTCATCCCGCAAATCAATGCCGGTATTGATTGAGCTCACATCAATAGTAGCTTCAAAACTACTTGACGCAAGATTGGCCGGATCAAACTGGATTTGCCCGGTCAGCCCGGAAAATGATCCCGTAATGTTTACACCTAAATTCTTTATTTTGAATTTTACGCTTGAGCCACTATCGGATGGTGTATAGGATTGTAGTTGAATAGTGGGTTTATCCAAAAAAATAAAGCTCAGAAATAATAAGCTCTTTAGCATTGTTTTACTTTATACGTACAAAGTTATTACCTTCTTTTGTTAAGAAGTTTAACCAAAAACGGTTATACGGATGGGCTATTGCATCATTAATAGAGCGGAACCGAATAGATGGTTGAATTTTTCGCAATGAATTAGCGCGAAAGAATAGTCCATGAAGTTAGGACTACCCGGTATATCATATACCTGATTGCCACTAAGGGCTTTTAAACTTCCGAGACGAATAAAATTGAGCGGCTGCTTTTCCTTTGACAAATATACTTTCAGATCGGGGCCACTGCTTACGCTAAACCCTTCCAGGCGCAATTGAAATTTACCATTCGTTTCAATAATGATGGCGGTACCGGATGTAGTGCCCCAGGGCCCATTTTGGAAATTGCCCGTATATCTTATTGTTGATAGGGTTGTATCAATGGGAGGAGGCGGATTTATAATTGTACCAGGAGTAGTTTCCTTTTTACAGGAGAATATCGCTATGGAAACAATTAAAGTAACAATAATAGTATTTTTCATAATTAAGATTTACTGTTTGAAGTAATAAGAAACACCAAGCCCCAGGTTATTCGCTTTATTCCGGAACCGGTAATTCATTTCACCATCCGGAAAAGTTTGGCTAACCATCTGCGATTCATATTCTACGAAAACAAATTGGTAAACCGCTTTGATGCTCCATCGTGGAGCAATTTGGTAGCGTACATAAAATTCCGAATTGAGGGAACCCTTATCGTGATCACCGGTAAGCAATAAATTGAAAGAGGAAGGTTTTGCTGCAGGATCCGTTCTTGTTACTCCATCACTCGTAAATACAGCGCTCGTTTCCCGCCCGAATGTAAACCCGATCACATCTATATTAAAACCCACATACCATTTTGGTGCTATCGTATAACCGAGGTTAACCATCAGGTTTACTGAATGGGTAAGTGGACGTTGCAGTGTCAACGTATCAAAATTCTGTTCTTCCTGTCCGGCAAAAAATATCAGGAAGGGAACGGTATAAGAACGAGTGTATTTAGCAGGTCCTGCAGTAAGAAAATCTTTTTTGCTTCCGGAATAACTTGTCCAGCGCCCACCGATACCGATCTCAAATCGCTTGCGTGATCCCAATTTCCAATTGTGAACAAAAGATCCCGAAAGAGTACCCTGCGATTCTCCAACGGTTGCTGTTAGATCTACATATTGGCTTACGCGACTGCTGACTGTCTTTTGCGACCAGCCTGTTTGCGCGGCAATACAAATCAGAATAACAAGCAGTAGTTTACTGATCATCGTAAATTAAAATTTAAGTTTTACTAAGCGGAACAATTGCTGTCGGTAATACCAAACAAGTACTATACAGCATATAAACGCAATTACCGCATAAAGGAATAATCCATAATCACCATCGAATTTGATACCTAGTTTGGTAAGATGAAAAAAGATAGCTCCCGACATCAGTCCAAATCCTAATGTGGCTCCATAAACGGTTGTACGAGGAAATAGTATCAGGACAGATGCGATCAGTTCAAATACTCCAGTGCCGATTCGACCCCATGGTTCCATCCCTAATTGAGTAAACAATCGAACGGATTGCTCGTGCCCGGTAAATTTGAAATAGAGCGTTTGCAGCATGATGAAGGCGGCGAGTAGTCGGAACGCCCAGAGCAGTATTGGTTGGAGTTTCATCGTGTTTATTTTTTGCAAGCTTTTAGCTGTTAGATTTTAGCTGTTAGCTGCTTCTATTAAAATAATTTCGATTGCTTATTTTGATTGAATCGTTTTTAATTTACGGTTGTAGCTAAAGGCCAATAGCTAACAGCTAAAAGCTACTTAAACGTTCTTCCCCAATTCCCATCCGCCTTTTTCTTTAAATTCACTTCATCCTTATTCCAATCCGTCAATGTATTGTTGAAAAACTTATTATAGAATAGATATAGCTTGCCGCCAATAATTTTAAATGTCTTAGGATCCACACTTACCTTCTCTCCCTTCTCCCCCATTGCATACGCACACCATCCACCATATTCTGGTTCGAAACGCGATGGAATTTTTTTGAATTCTTCTTTATGGGCAACAGATGAAAAATAATAGGTAACCCCCTGGTAAAAAACTGCCTGGTCCTTGTTGCCCTTTATTGCTTTATTCTGTAAAATATAAGCAACCGGATCGTAGCCATCAATCGCAAGCCCCCCTTCGAGGTTATAATGTTTTTTACGGAGAGCTGTCACATCCTGTGAATACGCTGTTACGAGGAACGTAAAAAAACTCAGCGTTAGTATTATTGTCTTTCTCATAATCACTTCTATTTTAAAAGGATCTTCCGGATTACATACGAAATAATAACCCTTCTGTATTTGTTGCCACTGATTACACCGATTTTCACAGATACAAGTCCTAATCAGTGTTAATCTGTGTAATCTGTGCCCAACAAAATAATTGACATATCAAAAATAGAAGGATATCGAAGAGTTGCTTGTCATCTATATGACATTCACGAGTTTTTGGAGCTTTTTAACATCGGGGAAACAGATTTTCTGGCGGTTGAAGCTAAGTAACCCTTCCAGGGCGAGTTCGTTAATCAGGGTAGTTACTGTCTGCCGGCTCGATCCGATCAGATGGGCAATATCTTCGTGTGTAAGGTGATTAGTGATACAATATCCATCGGGTGTTTCTTCGCCTTCTGTATCCTGCGCAAGCTGTCCAATAAAATTAATCAGCCTTGTTTTAACATCTTTATTCAAAAGATTTACCAAACGACTTTCGATGTTCCGAAGCTTTGAACCTATCTGTTTGCTGTATTTAAGGGCAAGTTCAGGTCTTTTCTTTAATAATTGATTGAAGTCTTCGATCGTAAACGCGCACAAACTTACGTCCGCCTTATATGCCTGTGCAAATTCTCCTTTCAGGTTATTCCGCTCCAGCGTTAACTGACCAAAGATTTCTCCTTTCTGTATTATTTCCTTGATCACCTCATTACCATCATCATCTATATATCCTACCCTGATATACCCGTCTTTAATAAAGTAAAGTTTGTTATGATGAAATGCTTCGAAATAAACATACTCCCCCTTGGAGGCTTCAATAAAATTATGGACGATATTCAACTCCTCATATTCCTCATCACTAAGGTGCGACCAAAGATTATAATTACGGATCAGTATCCATTTATCATCAAGCGACATGGCGGCATTATTAAAAAGTAAATAAAATTACGTAAACAACACCGTAAAGGATTTGATTGTTTATTGGTATCCCAATCTTGATTTTACATTAGTCAAGTAATATTGCCGGGAAGACGGGAAGACGGTAAGAAGATCAGCATTTAAAATCAATACTTCCCGTCTTCCCGCCTTCCCGGCCTTGCTTCGCCGAATCCGCCACGGCGGAGAAGGCAAGCAAATTATGATATTAATACACTACCTGATCTTTTAATATATTTGACCGGCAACTTGTTAAAACTACAACTATGCATGTACCAACGATGGCCGAAATGATGGCTGCCGGAGAAAGTCCTGAAGTATTATTTTGGGTAGGCTGCGCCGGCAGTTTCGATCAGCGCGCACAAAAGATAACAAAAGCATTTGCATCAATACTCGATAAAGCAGGAATAAAATTCGCGATTCTTGGCAAAGAAGAAATGTGTAGCGGTGATCCGGCCCGACGTGCCGGCAATGAATTCATGTTCCAGATGATGGCCTACCAGAATATTCAAACGCTGAATAATTACGGCATAAAAAAAATAGTGACGGCCTGTCCGCATTGCTTCAACATACTTAAGAATGAATACAAGGAATTAGGGGGCGATTACGAAGTGTTGCATCATACCAGTTTTATTCAGCAATTGATTGATGAAGGTAAAATTCGAATAAAGGAAGGAGGCGCATTTAAAGGAAAACGTATCACCTTTCACGATAGTTGTTACCTGGGTCGCGCTAATAATATTTATGAGGCCCCCCGCAAAGTTTTAGAAACGCTGGATGCTGAATTGGTGGAGATGAAACGTTGTCGAAGTAATGGCTTATGCTGTGGTGCCGGAGGTGCCCAAATGTTCAAGGAAGAAGAAAAAGGAAGTACCCGGGTGAACTGGGAAAGAACCGGTGAAGCATTGGATACAGGTGCCGCAATAATTGCCTCTGCCTGCCCTTTCTGCAATACTATGTTGACCGATGGCGTGAAAACAAAAGAAAAAGAAGAGGTGATGGTGTTGGATGTGGCGGAATTAGTTGCGAAGTCCATGGAATCGTGAATCGTGAGTGGTGAGTCGTGAGTAGCGGATGCTAATCCCTAAGTAATTGCAACTCTCCAACAATCGGGGAGCTACTCACGATTCACGCCTCACGACTCACGATTTAGCTTTCCCATCAACACCACCGCTTCCCCCAATTTACCTTTTGGAATTGGTACATGTATTTCATCGCTCATTTCTCCCTCGCGTGTTTTCCAATGATAAGTTATCTGCAAAATTTTAGGGGTGGGTTCTTCAAGGATATCTATTTCGCCCATCCATTTTCCCTCGCCGGCAAATAAATGGAGTTTATCATTTATCAGAACAGCATTGGTAGTAATGATTATGGCATTGGGAGCATTTCCCGCTTTGCCAATTGAAGCTATCGCGAACCAATAACTCACAAAACCATATAAAAATCCACCAATACCACCAATCCCCAGGGCTACCGCCCACGGGAAATCGCGATTGATTTTTAAAATAAACGTCGATATTACCATTATTGATAATGAAAGAAAGATATTAACCCATTTTTTTTTGCCTAGTTCCCAATTGGTAAATCGTTTCCATTCTTCTTTTGAATAAACCCAGTCGATGAGAACCTGGTTAGACTTTATTGGTACACCCGTTTCAATCGACTGAGGAGCTTTGACTGAAGATGAAATATTGGTTGATCTGTCAATTGCATTTTTGTGAATTTGACTTATCTGTTCATATGTATCCGTTGATTGCCTGGAAGAGCGCTTGAAAGTCCTGATGGCCCAAAACAAAACCAATCCACTACAAAACACCAATATGAGCCCCAGCGGCCAAATTTCGTCTGGATACCTGGCCAATACTACAATGGCAAATGGCATCATCATCACCCCAATTAAAACGAGCAATATTGCGACCGTTGCTCCTCCTTTAGACACAGTCTTCTGATCCATAGGCTAATTTGAAACAAATTAGGACTCCGGGCGGCCAACTTCAATACCCTGAAGGCGGTATTTGCACATGCCTTATTTTTGCATAATGAATTGGAATTACCAGGAATTATTACCCGCCGATTTCGCGGCCGACTCCAGAGTGTGGATCTATCAAAGCAACCGACTGTTCAGTATGGGCGAGGCGTTGCAGATCGAGGAACTATTGAAGAATTTTACCGATGGATGGAACTCGCATGGCACTCCGGTAAAGGGATATGGGAATCTCATTTTCGGTCAGTTCATTATTCTGATGGCGGATGAAAATGCTACCGGTGTTAGCGGTTGCAGCACCGATAGCTCGGTTCGGATGATAAAAGAAATCGAAAAACTATTTAATGTAAATCTCTTCGACCGGCAATTGCTGGCATTTGTAGTTAAAGATAAAGTTCAATTATTGCCGCTTGCTCAATTGCAATATTCAATCGACAATAATTTCATATCCGCGGATACGATTTATTTCAACAATCTTGTTTTAACAAAGGGAGATATGGAAAATAAGTGGATGATACCGGTGAGTGAAAGTTGGTTGGCGGGAAGGTTGAATTTAAATGTAAAATCTAAAATATAGAATGTAAAATGTAAAATTGGAACAAATCTAAAAATTGCTATAAATGATTCTTCGAACTCCCGTTTTACATTTTATATTTTAAATTTTACATTTATTTCTTCTGGCTTGATTATCTAATTTCACCCTGGTAAATAATTGATATTACTTTAAGGTTATAAGTTATCGCTGAGTCAACAGAACAGCCTGCAGTAACTACATTGTTTGAAGTAACAATTTTGTAATCAATTGATACCCTCATTCCCACTTGTTTTAATCTTTCATCAAGCCCTTTGACTTTAAGTACATTGGTATAGGTATTCCCATTTAGAATAAGCGTGTCTCCAATTTGTGGTGAATTTGGATATACAGTGAAGTCCAACAGCCAATAATTTTGAGTTTCGTCCGCATTGCAAGTTTCACTGCCAATAACATAACCTCCAATATTTTCATAAGGTAGTTTCATGGGTTGTCTATTGCAAGAAACACTAATAAAAAAAAGCATAATTGAAATGGAAAAAATACTTTGTCTGATCATGGGGGCTTATATGGTTGATAAATATATTACTACTATCCCAGACCGTGGTAATATTCATTTCGTTGCACTGGTAGACTATTATCACTTGTTATTATTACTTATCAATTAAAAAACTCGTTTTTGTGGTACTGGTGAGGAAAAGTTGGCTTACGGGCAGGTTTAATTTAAATGCAAAATGTAAAATTGGAACAAATCGAACATTAGTCTTAAATGATTCTTCGGACACTCCTTTTACATTTTATATTTTACATTCTACATTTTACATTTATTTCTTCGGTATTAATTTCTTCAACTTCTCCTTTTCCTCCAATTCTTTCGCCGTAGGCTTCTTAGGAACCGGGATAAAATTCCAGGTGAGCGTTAAACGGTAATTGCGTGTTTGCGTGAAGCTATAGGATTCGTGATTAAAATTAGTACCATAAGTATAAGTGCGGTTCTCCTGTTGTTGAATAGGATCGATGATATTGGCGGTAATGATGAAACGCTTCTGGTAAAATTTTCGTTGCAGACCAAAATTCATACTCGTGTTCCACCGAACATATCCCTGGGGGTTGGCAAAACGATTAAAGGTTAATCCCGCATTGAAGTTCCATACATCCTTCGGCGCGTAATTTCCATTCAGGTTTGAATTAATGGAACCACCATCGCGGTAATTATAGGTTTTCTTATCAAAATCGCTGTAGCGATTGTAAGTATAACTGGCGCTGAAATTCACTCGCAACTTCTTACTGAACGTATAACCATCCCATGTACTCACTTCATATTCCTGCCGGTCGTCGATATTCTGCCAGGTGATAAAGGTCTTACCATCGGGTTGCAGGGTTCGTATCTGTGCAAAAACATCCTGTACCAAATTATACCCCACACCAACATTGAGATAGTATTTATCCTGGGTACGACCCAGCAACATATCAAAGTTGTGCGATGTGGAAGGCTTCAACGTTGGGTTACCAAACCGAAGGTTATAGGGATCACCATAATCAATGCTGGGGTTTAGTTGTGCCATCCCCGGTCTGCGAATGGTTCTTCGATACGAGAATGTCAGATTCAATACATCTTCCCATTGCTTGTTGAAGTTAGCAAAGGGCAGCATCGACCAATAATTATTGGAAGCCTCCTGTTTTAACTGGTAAAGATCGAAATGCAGATCGGTCTGTTCTGCATTCAATCCAATAGTAATACTGGTGGTTTTTCCAAGCAGCTGCTTTACGGATCCTCTCACATTATTAATCGTTTGCTGGAAGCGAAAATCGTTACTCAGCAACATACTTTTTACATAGATATCATCCGGCTTCTGCAAATACTCGGAAATTAGCTCAACACTGCTACTGCTGAAATTATAATATCCCCCGGCGGATAAATAGGTCTTTTTATTGCGCAGCATTTTATCATATGCTATCCGCAAACTATATCCATGACTAAGATTGTCGGTTAACTGTTGTTGGGTTGAATCAATTCCATTGGGAGTATGATCCGGGTTATAAAATTGCTGAAAGAAATAACGGTCGTTCTGGCTATTAGAAAAATAACCGTTGCCAAAAAAACGAAGGGTCTCCCCCACTTTTTTCCCTTTATGCGTATAGGTAAAATTCAGGGACGGGTTGCTATTTCTGCCTTCGCTATTAATATCCCGATCGCTAAGCCGGTAAATCTCTTCAAATTGATTGAGATTGGTGTATTCCGTCAAACTGTGATTCCTGAAATCATTCTGATTGTATTGCAAAACTCCATTAAAGGAATTTCGTGCATTTATATCATATTCGATGCTTAAGCGGGCATTGGGTCTTACATTCTTATTATTGTATTTACTCTGTGTGTTGAAATAGTTAGTAGAATCCGGGTAGATATTCTCCCTTTTGGAATAGCTATGACCTTCATACTGGTTAAATCCAAGGCCGGCATTCATGCTTATCGACAATCCTTTCTTCCGATAGCTGAAATTTCCATTGGCTCCTACCTCCCCTCTTGTACCTGCATATGTACTAAGTCTTCCTGTTTTTCCAACTTTGCCCTTGCGCGTTACGATATTTATTACACCACCCGGTTCATTTGCATACTGAGGGGGAGGATTGGTCATTACTTCAATACGTTCGATCATACTACCCGGCATCGATTCTAAAAAATCCTGTAATTGCTGTGCATTTAATTCAACCGGTTTATCGTCAATTAGAATTTTAGGTTCTTTCCCGCGAACAGTGAGTTTACCATCCGGATCAGCCGCAACCAGTGGTACATTCTTCAATAAATCGCTCGCATTAGAACCCGCACTAAGCGGAGATTCGGAAGCATTGAATATAATATTTCCTTCTTTGCTTTGAATCAAAGGTTTCTCTGCAAACACCACTACTTCCTGTAATTGATCACTCGCGTTTTTAAGGGTTAGATCATTAAAATTAAAATCGAAGCGTTCGCTACGGATAGAGATACTATCGATCACCAACGTTTTATAGCCTAATGAACTGATACGAATTTTGTATCGACCGAATGGAATAGAATTGATGGTAAAGCCACCGTCTTTATCAGAAAGTGTCCCTTTTTTATAAAGAGAATCGGATAGTGAGATTAACTCCACGCTGGCTCCCCCAATTGCTCCTTTCTTCTCGTCGAGCAGGTTGCCAGCGATGATCCCGGTTTCAACAGCTTTAATCTGTTGGCCGTTGGAAATCAGCGCCATCAATACAAAACAACCCAGTACCAGAAGGGGCTTCACGTGCATCCTGCAAAAATAAATTCATCGGCTCGTTAATCAGCTATTAATTGAGCAAACGGCAATAATATTCTCCGAACGGGAACGTGAGTCGTGAGGCGTGAATCGCGAGTAGCGGAGGGCGCGCTCTAAGTAATAGAGGCTTACTATTATTCGGGGGGCCACTCACGACTCACGATTGACGACTCACGTTTTCTGCCATCCTGTCACCACATCACCAATTTTCACTATTTTTGTCCTCCTAATTTTATCTAGAGATGCTGGACCTGGTTACTCATAAAGTACATGATGAAGAAAAACAGGGCGAGGCTTTTAGTCCCTTTGCACTTGATCCCAATAGCTATCAAAAAAAATTCTATATCGAAAGCTATGGTTGCGCGATGAATTTCAGCGACAGTGAGATAGTAGCTTCCATCCTGAATCAACATGGATTTGGAGCAACACGAATTGTGGAAGAAGCTGATCTCGTATTATTGAATACCTGTTCCATCCGCGAAAAAGCTGAGCAAACTGTTCGGCAGCGACTTACCGAATTCAGAAAAGCGAAAGATAACCGTCCCGGCATGTTGGTGGGAGTTTTGGGATGTATGGCCGAGCGATTAAAATCGAAATTACTGGAAGAAGAAAAGCTGGTAGATCTGGTAGTGGGTCCGGATGCTTACCGTACACTTCCCGCATTGATTGAAGAAGCGGGAACAGGGCAGAAAGCGGTGAATGTATTACTCAGCAGAGACGAAACCTACGCAGATATTTCACCCGTACGATTAAACAGCAATGGGGTAATCGCATTTGTAAGCATCATGCGTGGCTGTAACAATATGTGTAGTTTTTGTGTAGTTCCCTTTACAAGAGGAAGAGAAAGAAGTCGTGATGCAGTTTCAATTGTTAAAGAATGTACGGATCTGTTTGAAAAGGGTTATCGGGAAGTAACGCTACTCGGTCAGAATGTGGATAGTTATTATTATGTAGATGAACAAAAAGATGAGATAGTAACCTTCGCGAAGCTGTTGGAAAAAGTGGCGCTTATTTCCCCCTTCCTACGTATTCGTTTTTCCACCTCACATCCGAAAGATATTACCGACGAAGTATTGCATACGATGGCAGCATATGAAAATATCTGCAAGTATATTCATTTACCCGTGCAAAGTGGTTCAACAAGAGTATTGCAATTGATGAACCGAACTTATACCCGTGAATGGTATATGGCTAAAGTAAAACGCATTCGAGAAGTAATGCCCGATTGTGGAATCAGTTCTGATATCATCGCGGGCTTTTGTACGGAAACAGAAGAAGATCACCAGGACACCCTCGCAATTATGGATTATAGCAAATATGATTATAGCTATATGTTTTTTTATAGCGAGCGTCCAGGTACCCTGGCACAAAAAAGGTATAAAGATGATATTCCGGAAGAAGTGAAGAAAAGAAGATTGCAGGAGATAGTAGATAAACAATACCAACTATCGCTGGAGAGCAATAAAATGGATATCGGAAAAACGTACCAGGTGCTGATTGAAGGTAATAGCAAAAAAAGTGAGCAACATTGGATGGGCAGAAATTCGCAGAACAAAGTGATTGTATTTCTTAAAAAAGACAGGGAGTATAAAAAAGGAGATTATGTGATTGTGCAGGTAAATGATTGTACTAAAGGAACCTTACTGGGAGAACTCATAAACTAATTTCATGGTAACCCCTTTGAAATATATCCTTTTTTCGCTGGGATTGTTTGCATCAATAATTGCGATATGGAATAACCATTTTCCGGCATCCATTGTTTCTATAGGATCCTTTATTGCTTATGCATTAATTGAAATTCAGGATCTGAAAATTATTAACAGCAAAGAAGAAAAAGACTAATGGACATTCAAAGCATAAAAAATAGATTTGGTATTATTGGAAACTCCCCCGCATTAAACTATGCGTTGCAGGTAGCGGTTCAGGTGGCCAATACGGACCTTACCGTGTTGATTAATGGAGAAAGTGGTGTTGGTAAAGAAGCTTTCTCACAGATCATACACTCTTTATCAGCGCGCAAACACAATCCTTTTATAGCGGTGAACTGTGGCGCTATTCCGGAAGGCACGATCGACTCCGAATTATTTGGTCACGAAAAAGGATCTTTTACCGGCGCCGTAGATTCCCGTAAGGGTTATTTTGAAACAGTTAACGGAGGAACTATTTTTTTGGATGAGATCGGGGAATTGCCATTAGGCACACAAGCTCGCTTATTAAGAGTATTGGAAGCAGGTGAGTTTATCCGCGTTGGTTCATCTAAAGTGCAGAAAACCGATGTTCGTGTAATTGCAGCCACCAACCGCGATCTCCTTGAGCGTACACACCAGGGCAAGTTTCGGGAAGATCTTTATTATCGTTTGAGTACAGTACCGATCCGTGTTCCTTCACTCAGGGATCGGCCAGAAGACATTCCTCTTTTATTCAGAAGATTCGCAGTAGATTTCTCGGAAAAATATAAAGCCACCCCTATTCAATTGGATGAGGAGGCGAAAAATCTGTTAATTAATTATCCCTGGCCCGGGAATGTTCGCGAATTGAAGAATATTGCAGAGCAGATTTCAGTTCTTTCTCAGGATAAACAAATCAGCTCACAGGATCTCCGCCGTTTTTTACCCGAAACCAGCAATAACCGCTTGCCCATTCTTGCAAGCAGCACAGGTCATACTGTAAATGGACACGAGTTCGCTAATGAAAGAGAGATTTTGTACAAGCTTTTTTTTGATATGAAGAAGGATGTTACCGAACTCAAGAAGATGTTTGTAGAAGTTCTGCAAAATCCATCTATTGCTTCACAAAATCCTTCCTTCATTAATGAATTGAAAGATTTCAAGAATGCCCCTGACATGTATCAAACGACGGTGATGCAACCGGCTTCATCTGTTTCACAACCTGTAATGATTCCACACGCGCACGACGATATTCATCATCATGAGGAAGTAGAAGAATCGTTGAACATTATGGATGTAGAGAAAGAACTGATCATAAAAGCGTTGAAAAAACATAAAGGAAAAAGAAAAGATGCGGCGGCGGACCTGGGAATAAGCGAGCGGACTTTGTATAGGAAGTTGAAGGAGTATGATATTAAGGAATGAAATGTAAAATATAGAATGTAAAATTTAAAATGTAAAAGGGCTTCAAATTGAAATCCCTGATTATTTTTTGGAAGATATCCACTTTTACATTTTATATTTTGCATTTTACATTTAAAATGAGTTCAGAAAAACATGAAGACCAAGAATTCAAATAATACCGCAATAATTCAGGGATTCCGAACCCGAATCCCTTTTACATTTAATATTTTACATTTTACATTCTTTATTTTCGTGATTTCCTGCTCCGCTTGCAAAGTATCTTACAAGTTCAAAGACGTTTCCATCGATCCCAATGCTAAAACAGCTTATGTAAAATATATCGAGAACAAGGCGCGTTTTGTCAATCCACAGCTAAGCCCCCAACTTACCAATAAGCTACGTGAGAAGATCAACAATCAAACACGACTCACCCTGTTGCAGGAAGATGGAGGGGCAGATTATTATATTGAATGTGAAATCACCGGTTATGATGTAACCACTTCCGGTATTTCTCAACAAGAGGCTTCCACCAACCGCTTGATTGTTACCGTAAATGTTATTTTTAAAAACAAACTCGATGATAAAAAGAGTTTCGAAGCCCCGGTTTCCCGTAACTTCGATTTCTCAGCTAGCAAGAGTCTCGATCAGGCTCAGACAGAGTTGACACCTACTATCATACAGAACATGGTAGACGAAATTTTCAACAAAGTATTTTCGAACTGGTAAGTTGTTGCATGCAAACATCCGTAAATACCATTGTAAAGAACCTGTTTCATAGAAACAGCCTGCAGGAAGTAAGTGAAGATCAATTGCAGGAATACGTGAAGCTGTTCCCCTATTCTTCGGTGGGTCATTTATTACTTGCTAAAAAAAAGAAAGAATCAGGTTCCGACTACAAACAGGAAGCGGCTATCGCTTCTTTATATGTTAATAATCCATTATGGCTGCACTGCTTTATGCATGAGGATAGTTTCTCAATGGAGAAGGATGAAGTCCTCACTCAACAGCCTCTTTTTTCCACACAACCCGAAATAATTTCAGCCGAAACTATTAATGAGCAATTACCTGTTGAAAATATAGTTGAGCAGGAATTAGTAAATATTCCTGCTGAAACAATTGAAGAAAATATCCCTGACCCCATTCCGGCTACCGCTATCACCAATGAAACAACAGAAGAGGCCAGGGTGCATGAAGTAATCGCAGATGAAATACCGGTTCATGCAAATAATGGAACGAGTCATGAGGTTGAACTAGCAAATAATTTGAATGCTGAAAAGGTTCATATTGAGGAAGAACCTGTTTTTGAGCCATATCATACCATCGATTATTTTGCCTCCCAGGGGATTAAATTAAGGATAGAGGACCTGGCAAACGATAAATTCGGGCGACAATTGAAGAGCTTCACGGACTGGCTCAGGAGTATGAAACGGATAGGCCCTGTTAAAGCTGACGATCTTCCCGAAAACACTCCCAATGACGCCATTATACAAAAAGACGCGGAGGAGTCGGTAGAAACCAGCGAGGTAGATACGGAAGCCATGGCAGAAGTATGGATAAAGCAGGGAAAGACCGCCAGGGCCATAGCGATCTATCACAAATTAAGTTTGCTCAATCCCTCTAAAAGCCATTATTTTGCAGCCAAAATAGAACAATTAAACGCTTAGAGTTATGATGATTTTTTTCCTGATCCTTGTGATTGTTGCCTCTGTAGGTATCGCTTTTTTTATATTGGTTCAAAACCCCAAGGGAGGCGGATTAGCCGGGAACATTGCCGGATTCAATACCCAGTTTATGGGTGTTAAACAAACAACTGATGTACTTGAAAAAGGAACCTGGGTACTGGCATTTGTAATCGCGATGTTATGCCTTTTTTCCGCGGTTTTCATTCCAAAATCAACTACGGTTCAAACCCGCGGAGAAGGAGCTCGTCCAACGAATAGTCAGCCTGCTACTGTACCTCCAACAACGCCACCACAAAACCCGTAATAAAACATTCTGCATAAAATAATTGACCCTGCTGGTAAAGGCAGGGTTTTTTATTTATTTTACGATAGAATACTTCTGATATGCTACGAAAAATCATTACCACTGTATTAATCCTTTTGGTCCTCTTCATTGCCTATTCCGGCTGGCAATTTTTTAGTTCCAATACCGCTTTCAGTGAAAAATCGAAATGGCTTTTCATCCGAACGGGTCAAACAACTTATGCCGACTTGATACAAACCCTGAAGGATAGTAATTATATTGAAAGCCCCGGTGCCTTTAATTTTTTGGGTAAACGAATGAGCCTTCCCGAAAAACTGAAAGCGGGACGCTATGAAATAAAAAACGGTATGAGTCTATTTGATATCGTTCGTTTACTGCGCAACGGGAGACAAACTCCCGTAAACCTGGTAATCACCAAACTGCGTACCAAAGAGGACCTGGCCGCTTTTATTGGCAAACGCTTTGAATGTGATTCGTTGTCGGTGATCCGGTATCTCAATAGCAATGATTCATTACAGCAATACTCCCTTGATACCAATACAGCCATCACTGGAATATTCCCTAACACGTACGAGTTTTTCTGGAATTCCACACCTACCCTACTGTTTAAAAAATTATTCGCGGAAAAAAACGTGTACTGGACCGAAGAAAGAAAACAGCTGGCGACACAACGAGGGCTTACACCTGTTACGGCTTATATACTGGCTTCCATTGTCGAAGAAGAAACAAGAGCCGCCAGTGAAAAAGACACCATGGCCAGTGTTTACCTCAACCGTTTCCACCATGGCATGCGTTTACAAGCCGATCCTACGGTGAAATTTGCGCTGAGGGATTTCACGCTAAAACGTATTTATGAAAAACATCTTGCGGTTGAGTCGCCTTACAATACTTATCGCAATAAAGGTTTACCACCCGGTCCCATCTGTACCCCTTCCTTAGAAACTTTAAATGCTGTATTACACTCGCCTTCCACCAAATACCTTTATTTTGTTGCAAAGAGTGATTTTTCCGGTCGCCATGTTTTCAGTGAAACGTATGAGCAACATTTAATACACGCGAAGGAGTTTCAACAGGCACAGGATAAGCAACAACAAATAAAAGCCGCGAAAGAAGATATCGGTTCGCAACCATGACAAAGATCGAACGCATCATACTCAATTTGCCGGTCATTCACTTCTTGACGGAAAAAAGTAAAAAAATAATTTTACCGGGTTTTGACGGTGTTCCTCTCTATGATGTGGTTGCATTCTTTTGGGTCGAAGTAAAAAAGGAAGGATTAAACGAAAGAGCGGCCTCCATCGCCTATAACTTCATCATGGCTATCCCTCCTACTTGTTTGTTTTTATTCACGCTTATTCCCAACCTGCCATTTGTACCCACAAAAACAATACAAAAGCAACTGCATGTTTTAATTAATGACATCATTCCAGCTACAGAACACAATGGTAACCTTATAAAATTCGTGGATGGGTTTTTTGGTAGTTCCAGGGTTGGTCTGCTCTCCTTTGGTTTTTTATTACTCATTTATTTCGCTTCCAACGGGATGATGGGATTGATGCGTTCCTTCAACAAAAGCTCCATTGGCTTTTCGAAAAGAACTGGTTTACAAACAAGGTGGATGGCCATTAAATTAACCTTCTTAATCATGGGCCTGTTGCTGGGTTGCCTTATTCTACTCATCATGCAGGGTACGGTTATATCCGGGCTCGGATTAAAAAATAATATACTGGTGATTTTCTTCAGCACTTTCCGCTGGTTATTTATGTTAGGACTTATATTCTTTACGTTTGCCTTTATCTATAAATATGCCCCAGCTGTTATTAAACGATGGCGATTAATATCTCCGGGTTCCATACTAGGCGCCGGATTAAGCGTATTAGCCACCATCGGCTTTTCCATCTTTGTTAATAATTTCGGCCGTTACAATGCATTATATGGTTCTATCGGTACAGTAATTGTACTGATGATCCTTATTTACATCAATTCATTAGTTCTTTTAATTGGGTACGAACTGAATGCCAGTATTCATTCCCTGAAAGCCATGGCCGAGGAAAGAGAGAGACAGGAAAAAGAACAAACTTTACCGCCGATTGCCAGCTTACCCGACAATTGAATTCTACCGGTTATCTGCATTAACCCCCACCCGCAGAAACTTAACTGCCTGGTTTCGGATTTATTTGTAAATTTTGTCATCTAAATTTTACTTACCATGAAAAAATTATTTCTAAGTCTGTTGCTGGTTCCCGCCTTCGCGTTTACAGTGAACGAAGATCCATTGGAAATCGGCTCATCGCTTCCAAAAGCGGATATTAAGATGAAAGATATTTCCGGTAAGGAAGTAAGCTTTAATACAGTAAAATCAAATTCAGGTTTACTGGTTATGTTTAGCTGCAATACCTGCCCGGTAGTGGTTCGCAATCAAAGTCGCACAAAAGAAATTTGCAGCTACGCAAAAGAAAAAGGGTTAGGAGTGATCATCCTCAACTCCAACGAAGGCACCCGTGGTGATGATGATTCCTTTGATGCAATGAAATCGTACGCGAAAGAGCAAGGATATAACTGGTATTATGCAGTAGACAAAAACAATGAAATGGCGGATGCGTTCGGTGCAAATAGAACCCCGGAATGTTTTTTATTCGATAAAAATGGTAAACTTGTTTATCATGGCGCCATCGACGATAACCCGCAAAACCCCGATGCTGTAAGCCGCGTTCATTTAAAGGAAGCTATCAATGAAGTCCTGAATGGCAAACCGGTGAGTGTGAAAAAAAGCCGGAGTGTAGGATGCAGTATCAAGCGCATCTGATCATATAAAGAATGTAAAATATAAAATCCAGAATGTAAAATGTAAAACGGAGTCTCTGTTTTACATTTTACATTCTGGATTTTATATTTTATATTTTCTCCCTCTGCGTATAACTACGGTTCTATTTCAGGCATAATTACGTCTTACCGATTATACAGTTCTACTTATTTTTATAATTGAAAAAACCATAAAACCTCTCATTATGAAATCTACATTCAAAGCGACTGTCAACACTATTAACTCTTCATCCCGCAACTTATCATTCTTCGGTCTATTACTTGCCACCCTTTTTGTGATTGGTTGTCGTCAGGGTACTAAAATTCCGGTTGACGAGGCTAAAGCAAGGGAACAGGTGATCCCGGTAAGACAGGGTATCGCTTACCAGGATAGCTTTGTATCCGCCAGGAACCAATTGGCAAGGCTGCTTACCGATTCCACTTTCCTGAGCCGAAAATTCAATTTACCCAATGCCGAAACTTTTAATAGGGACGCGATTGCTTTGCTTTTAAATGCGGAAGGTCCCGGTGGCTTGGCTGCTGGAATACGAGTGTATCTCGGTACCGATGAAAAAGGATTGATGCGTATCGTTCTGGTACCGGTTGATAAAGATGGAAAGGATATTATCGGCCCATTATTGGGAAATAAAACCGCATTGAATATACCAGGTATTTCTTCAGCATTCGCCCAGGGTGATGGAGAGGTAGTAGAGAATGGACAGGTTTGCCCCCCCTGCGAAATTGGTAAATAAATAAACTCTGTTGGAATGTCGAAAGACACTCTGTTTTTATTGAGCCTTACTGTTGCTTTTCCGGCCATAGCAGGACTAATCCGTATACGGAAGATTGAAAAGATTTATTACCCTTTTCTCATTTATATATTTGTGTCGCTGGTGAACGAATTGCTGGTGGGCTTAGCCGTCGATCCCCTTAACCGGGCCGCACGGACCCTTAACTGGAATCTATTTAATTTGTTTGAAGCAACAATCTTCATATTACAGTTCTATTACTGGAGAGTCTTTGATAAGTATAAAAGGGGATTTTACGTGCTTATGGCGCTGGTATTGATTGGCTGGCTGGCTGAAAATTTCATAGTATCATCTATCTATAAATTCAACCCGGTATTCCTGATCGTCTATTCGTTCATCCTGGTATTGCTGAGTGTACAAACAATTAATCATATTATTGTGCACCAGAACAGGACGATTCTCTCCAGGAACGCGATGTTTATTATTTGTGTGGCGGTAGCGATTTTCTTTACCTATAATATTTTCGTTTTCACATTGCAGGCTAAGGGAATCGCTAAAACAAATAAAGAGTTGATGACAAAGGTTTTTGAAATACGGGTATATATCAATGCCTTTACGAATTTGTTATTCGGACTGGCAATATGTTTTATGCCAGAGAAGATTTCAAGAAAAAATCTTTTCTCCGACGCGGGACAAAAGAATTATCCGAACTCATGAAAACAGTACACTTTTACAAAGGCTGATTATGGAAGCAAATGAAAATAATTTTTTCAGCGCTATCCTTATTATCGCAATTCTTATAGGAATTGTGCTGACCTATTTTATAATTACCATTTTTCGTTATCACCGCCGTTATATTAACCTGCAAAAGGAACGGATACATGCGGAAATCATCATCCAGGAAAATGAACGCAAACGAATCGCTACCGATCTTCACGACAGTATCGGACCCCTGTTGTCGTCCGTTAAACTTCAGATCAACAGTATTGATGTAGCCAACGACGAGGACCAGCGTGTAATCAATAATGCCGGAAAGCATCTCGACGAAATCATTGGCTCCATGCGGGAAATATCTTACAACCTTCTCCCCAATACCCTTCAGCGGAAAGGGCTTACCGAAGCCATGCGGGAATTTATTTCCAATATCAAGAACCGGCATAGTACCAACATCAACCTCTACCTGAAGAACGAGATAGCGCTGGTTCCGGAAAAAGAGATTCATGTGTTCCGGATCATCCAGGAAATTATTCATAATACCATAAAACACGCAGGCGCAAAAAACCTTCAATTAGGTTTTGGTACGGAGAACGGAGAATTGCTAA
This sequence comes from Chitinophagaceae bacterium, assembly GCA_965279015.1. Taxonomy (GTDB): domain Bacteria; phylum Bacteroidota; class Bacteroidia; order Chitinophagales; family Chitinophagaceae; genus Endoryza. The sequence goes on along the minus strand of OZ257130.1, from coordinate 3,079,637 downwards.
TTTTGACAAAAGATGATGGGAAAGGATTTGATGTGGAAAAATCCAAAAAAAATATTGAAGGCTTTGGATTGAAAAGTATTGAGAGCAGGGTGGATATTTTGAAAGGATACCTCAATATTCAATCGGGAGCCGGTAGCGGCACGAGTTACTTTATTAAAATTCCTTTGTAAACCAACTGTTATTATGAATGCTACGATCCGCGTAGTGATTGCAGATGATCACGAGATTTTCAGGGATGGACTGGCATTGATGCTCTCCAAACAAAAAAACATACTACTCGTTGGGCAGGCCGAAAATGGTCGTCAATTGGTTGATATGGTACTCACCCTCCATCCGGATATCATTCTTACAGATATTAAAATGCCGCTGATGGATGGAGTGGAAGCATCCCGTTTCATTATACAAAAATTCCCCGACGCGAAAATCATCGCGCTTTCCATGTTCGATGAGGAGAACCTGGTAGTGGATATGCTGGAAGCAGGCGCTAAGGGTTACCTACTCAAGAATGCGGATAAACAAGAGATCCTGGAAGCGCTCGCTACTGTTTATGAAAACAATACTTATTACTGTCGGCTCACTACTGCCCGTTTAGCAAGCATGATCGTGAAAAGCCGGTTTTCCGATTCAAAGAAAATGAAGCTGGTTGAATTTAATGAACGCGAAAAAGAAATCATCCGTTTTATCTGCCAGCAGGACACCGCTCAACAGATAGCCGATAAATTATTTCTCAGCAAAAGAACGGTAGAAGGATACCGCACTAAAATTCTTGAAAAGATGAATGTAAAGAATACGGCCGGGGTGGTTATTTATGCGATGAAACATCATTTAATAACGCAGGCGGAATATTAAATGTAAAATATAAAATGTAGAATGTAAAATGTAAAAGGGGCAAGGGTGTAAATATGTAAATCAAAGGTTGAATGAGAACAATTTTTACATTTTAAATTTTATATTCTACATTTTACATTTCATTTCGCTCTGCCTTCAGCAACCAAAAAACCAACTTCCTGCTCCGCCTGCCGATCAGTTAATTGACGCTGAAAAAATTTACGATACCTCGTTTTATTATTGATGAATAAATTAGCAGGTATTCCTCCCTCCCACTTAACATCTATTTTCGGACAAAAATGATCGGCATTGGTTTCGTCGAGCCAAAAATGTGTTGCATTAAAATTTTTCTCTTTTACCAATTCCACAACCTTCTTCGGATATGCTTCAGGAAAATCGAGACTCACTAGTATAAACTCCACTTTTTGATGCTGCCTTTTTGCAACAGCTTCCTGCAACCAGGGTATCTCCCGCACACAGGGTCCGCACCAGGTGGCCCAAAAACTTATTACCAACGGATGATCGCTGTTTTTTATATAAGTTTCCAACTCTTCAATCTTTACTTTTTTGACAGATTGAGCAATAGTAGAACTGGTAATAAAAAATGAAATGAAGATTATGATAGGTTTGTTCATGATTGATGTTAATTGAAATAGAAGGTTGCCAACCTTATTCCGAAAAGATCGCCTGATAAAACCAGACGAAGCTAACAGCTAAAAGCTAATAGCTAGAAGCTTTCTTCTCCATAAAATCCCCACTCCTTCAATAACGTTCCTAATTGCGGTTCTTTTAATTTACATTCTTTATAATGACCAGCAGCCTGCTTTTGCCTATAGGCCTCATATAAAGTTACCGCGCAGGCCACCGAAATGTTTAACGAACGAATGATTCCCGCTTGTGGGATAATAAAATTGCCATCCGCCATAGCTCTTATTTCATCGCTCACCCCCGAATGTTCATTACCGAAAACCAGGGCAATGGGCTGCGTCATGTCTATCTCGTACAGATCCACAGCATCACTGCTTAAATGCGTGGTTAAGATAGTCGAATACTTTTTCCGTAGCTCGTTAAAACATGCCTGCGCATCTTCAAACTGATGAACGGTGAGCCATTTGGCAGCGCTGGACGAGCTTTTCGCCCCCCATTTCTTATGCCTGGCAATTTTGGTATTGAGTACATATATTTCCTGTACCCCTACCGCGTCGCAGGTGCGCATGACGGCGGAAATATTGTGCGGATCGAATACGTTTTCCAACACAACAGTAATATCGTTCTGCCGTTTATGAAGGACGGCTGTGAGCTTTTCGCTTCTTTCTGGCGTCATATTTGTTTAATAGAGAAACGAAAGTAATAAAAACGGCTTACCCATCCATCCGTAAAACCACTTAACCAATACCATGAAAAAGCTTAAGAAAGTACTTAAAATTACCGCTCTTATACTTTTACTGCTGACCGGGTTTTTATTTGCTGCTCCCTTCTTGTTCAAATCACAAATTGTAGCCTTTGTAAAAAAGGAAATCAATAATAATCTTAATGCGAAAGTTGATTTTAAAGGAGTCGATATTTCTTTCTTCCGTCATTTTCCCAAAGTGGCGGTGGCCCTGGATGAACTGCAGGTGATAGGGATGGATGAGTTTGCTGAAGATACCCTTATTGCCGCGAAACGGATAGACGTTGCTGTAAATATAATGAGTGTGATAAAAGGGGAAAACATGACTATTTATTCGGTAGCCATTAACGAACCCCGTATTCACGCCCTGGTAAACAAAGATGGTAAAGCCAATTGGGATATCGCAAAAGCGGATAGTACGGCCACAGAAGTTACTACAGAAGAAAAGCCATTCCAAATGGAACTTCAAAACTATTCCATTAGCAATGGCTATATTAAATACGACGATAAAAGCAGCGATATGAGCGCTGAGATAACAAATCTGAACCACGAAGGCAGTGGTGATTTCAGTTCGGATTTGTTTACCCTATCAACCAAAACGAAAATGGATGCGCTTAGTTTTATATACGGTGGCATCCCCTATTTCGCCAATACAAAAACGGGTATAGACATGAATATCCAGGTTGATAACAAAACCAACACCTATACTTTTAAAACGGATAAAATCAACCTGAACGAATTGAAGTTAAATGCCGATGGTTTTTTTCAACTGGCAAACGACAGCGTTTATAAAATGGATATTAAGTTTAATGCGCCGTCAACCAGTTTTAAAAATATCCTTTCGTTGATTCCGGTGGTTTATCAAAAAGATTTTGCAGCTATTAAAACAAGCGGCGAAGCGATCTTCAATGGATTTGTAAAAGGAACCTATAGCAATGAACAGATCCCCGCTTACAATATCAACCTGAATATAAAGAATGGTTTCTTCCAATATCCCGATCTTCCAAAGCCGGTTAAGAACATAAACCTTGATCTTACGGTAGACAATCCCGATGGCGTTACCGATCATACCGTCATTAATATTCCCAAAGGACATATCGAGCTGGACAATGACCCATTCGATTTCCGGTTGCTTGTAAAGAATCCGATAACAGATCTATTTATCGATGCCGCCGCCAAAGGCAAACTCGATCTTTCTAAAATAGCACAACTGGTAAAATTAGAAGCAGGCACCAAACTATCAGGTTTATTGAATGCGGATGTAAATGTTGCCGGCAAAGTAAATGCCATCCAGAACCAGCAATTCGATCAATTCAATGCAGGAGGAACCATCGACCTGAATAATTTCAATTATGCATCCAAAGATTATCCAGATGGTGTTACGATAGATAACCTCCAATCCTCTTTTAACCCGCGCAATGTAGTGTTGAGTAATGTGAGCGGACAATATTTAAAAACAAATTTCAATGCCAACGGACAAATCAATAACCTGCTGGCCTATGTTCTCAAAAACCAGGCGCTGGATGGAGTATTGAATATAAAAGCAGATAAAATCAATCTGAATGATTGGATGGGTGTTTCGACAGATACGGCAACAGCCACTACTGAGGCTTCCCAACCATTTGTTGTACCCGATAATATAAACTTCATCGTAAACGCAAATGCCGGAGAAGTTCATTACGATAAACTGGATATAAAGAATCTTACTGGTACCCTGCAAATAGGACAAGAAACGGTACAACTAAAAAATATAAAAGGCAATGCGCTGGATGGAACTATGAACATCAACGGTTCTTATTCCACTGCGGAAAGCAAAAAGAAACCAGACATTTCGTTGACCTACGATGTAAAAGATTTGGATATTGAAAAAACATTTTACGCATTCAACACTGTACAAAAGCTAATGCCCATCGGCCAGTTTATTGCCGGTAAATTGAATTCACAATTGACCATGAAAGGAAAGCTGGGCGATAACATGATGCCTGATTTGAACTCGCTCACAGGAAATGGCAATCTTTTACTGATACAGGGTTTTCTCAGCAAGTTTAAACCCTTGGAACAAATCGCGCAAACCTTAAACGTAAAAGAGTTGGACCAGATCTCCATCAAGGATGTAAAGAACTATATAGAATTTACAGATGGAAGAGTGATGGTGAAACCATTCAAAACTAAAGTGAAAGATATTGATATGGAGATTGGAGGTTTTCATGGATTCGACCAATCGCTCGATTATACTATTAATTTAAAAGTCCCTCGTGCTATGATGGGAGAAAAAGGTAATGCTTATATAAACACTCTTGTGACGCAGGTAAATAACAAAGGGGTTCCCGTTAAAGTAGGTGATATTGTACCGATACAAATCAAGATGGGAGGTTCCATTAAGAATCCGATTATCAAAACCGATCTTAAACAAACTGCCAGCAACCTGGCCGACGATCTTAAAAAGCAGGCAACCGATTATGCCAAAGCGAAAGTAGATAGTACAAAAGCTGCTGTAACCAAAGCGGTAAAAGACAGCGCTGAATCGGCTAAGAAACAAGTGGCGAAAATTGCTGAAGATGAATTAAGAAAGAAACTGTTAGGTTCAAAAGATACCACTACTACCGGAAAAGATACTACTACCGCAAAAAAGAAGCTCGAAGAAACGGGCAAGGGTTTGATTAAAGACATTTTTAAAAGGAAGCAGAAGGATACAGCGAAGAAAGGGTGAGGAGACGCTACTCGCTTTTTGCTACTCGCGGGTTCGCCTATTGAAATGGCGATAGATAATACTATTGAGGCAAGTCAATTATCCTAAACTCTGTACACACTTCCCGCTCTCTTGACTATTGACACCGTCTCCAGACTCCCGACTCCAGACTCAAGACTACTCAAAAATATCCTTCAATACTGTGATGTATAGGCATTTTGCCCTATTTTTGCCGTCCTTCAAATCAACCTTAGAATAAGTAAATAAGAATTAAACGCTTATGGAAAATTTGATCTATTTAGTTCCTGCCATGGGTATTATTGGTTTGCTGTACACCCTGATTAAATTCAATTGGGTTGGAAAGCAAGATGCTGGTACAGACAGGATGAAAGAAATCAGTAATTACATCGCAGAAGGTGCAATGGCTTTCCTGAAAGCAGAATGGAAAGTATTGGGCTATTTTGTGGTAATTGTAGCGATCCTGCTGGCTGTTATGGCTCAGGCAAATCCCCACTCGCACTGGTTAATAGCAATAGCTTTTGTTATTGGAGCTATATTAAGTGCTCTCGCGGGTTTTATAGGCATGAAAGCTGCCACCAAAGCCAATGTACGTACTGCCCAAGCGGCTCGTACCAGCCTGAGTAAGGCGCTCAATGTATCTTTTACCGGTGGGTCCGTAATGGGTGTTGGAGTTGCCGGACTAGCAGTACTTGGATTGGGTGGATTGTATATCGTATTTAAACAGATTTTCGCTCCAACTGCCGGGATTAACTCTGAGGAAATGATCAGAACTGTCGAAGTTTTGACCGGCTTTTCATTAGGGGCTGAATCGATCGCGTTATTCGCCCGTGTTGGGGGTGGTATATATACAAAAGCGGCGGACGTAGGTGCCGACCTGGTAGGTAAAGTTGAAGCAGGTATCCCCGAGGATGATCCCCGCAACCCGGCTACTATTGCCGATAACGTGGGCGATAATGTGGGTGATGTTGCCGGTATGGGCGCGGATCTTTTTGGTTCATATGTCGCAACCGTTCTTGCAACAATCGTATTGGGACAACAAACGGAAGTTATTGATCCGGATGCACTGGGTGGTTTTTCTCCCGTTGTATTACCGATGCTGATAGCCGGTATTGGTATCCTTTTCTCAATAGTAGGTACTTTGTTTGTTCGTATTAGTGATACAGCAGGCATCAATACCAATAGTGTTCAGAAGGCTTTAAATATGGGTAACTGGGGTTCCATGATTCTTACAGCGATTGCTGCATTAGGTCTGGTTTATTGGTTACTTCCAGTAGATATGGTTCTCCGTGGTGTTATGTTTACTAAGTGGGGTGTTATGGGTGCTATCGCTGTAGGCTTAGGAGTTGGTGCATTAATGAGTATTATCACAGAATATTATACCGCGATGGGAAAACGTCCGGTATTAAGTATAATTCGTCAATCTTCTACTGGTCATGCAACTAACGTAATTGGTGGATTGGCCATCGGAATGGAATCTACCTTTTTACCGATCCTTGTATTAGCAGGTGGAATATGGGGTTCCTATGAGTGTGCAGGTTTATATGGAGTAGCAATTGCGGCGGCTGGTATGATGGCCACAACTGCGATGCAATTAGCCATTGATGCTTTTGGTCCGATTGCTGATAACGCCGGTGGTATCGCGGAAATGAGTGAGCTTCCTCCAGATGTTCGTGAAAAAACAGACGTATTGGATGCAGTAGGTAATACTACTGCTGCCAGTGGTAAAGGTTTCGCGATCGCTTCAGCTGCTTTAACAGCGCTGGCGCTGTTTGCAGCATTTGTAGGAGTAGCAGGAATTACCGGGATTGATATTTATAAAGCAAATGTATTAGCTTGTTTATTTGTGGGAGGAATGATCCCTTTCATCTTCTCTTCTCTTGCCATACGAGCGGTAGGCGAAGCAGCAATGGCGATGGTTGAAGAAGTCCGTCGACAATTCAGGGATATTCCTGGAATTATGGAAGGAACAGGTAAACCCGAATATGATAAATGCGTGGCGATTTCAACGCAGGCCTCCATCAAAAAAATGATGCTGCCTGGGGCAATCGCCATCATCTCTCCACTAATTATTGGATTTACACCCGGACTTGGAGCAGAAGCATTAGGTGGTTTTCTTGCCGGTGCTACTGTATGTGGTGTATTGATGGGAATGTTTCAGAACAATGCCGGCGGTGCATGGGATAATGCGAAGAAAAGTTTTGAAAAAGGAGTTGAGATCAATGGCCAGATGTATTATAAAAAATCGGAACCACACAAAGCTTCGGTAACAGGAGATACAGTTGGAGATCCGTTTAAAGATACTTCCGGTCCTTCAATGAATATCCTGATTAAATTAATGAGCATCGTTTCGCTGGTAATTGCTCCTACCCTGGCGCAAATACAACAGAAAAAAGGAGCACAGACAGATATTAAACAGCCAAACAAAACAGAAATACAAGCATCCGTTTCGGAACCTAAGGAAGCAGATTTTGTATTGGCTGATGGAAATGCTGATAGAAAATAACGACTAAACAAAGTATTAGGGAATAAAATAATAGGTGAAGTGCAGCATTGAAGGTACAGTGCAATTGATTTTAGTTATTAATTGATTTAAGATATTGAAACATGTACTGATAAGATTGGAAAGCTGCATCAAACCTGTTATCTTCACCGTTCAACACAGGCACTATATCATACCAAATACCAAAAACCCGGATGTTTCCACATCGGGGTTTTTTTTTGAAATGTAAAATTCAAAATATCGAATGTAAAATGTAAAAGTGGGTGCTCGTTTTACATTTTGAGTTTTACATTTTACATTCTTCATTTCATAGTTCCTTCTATCCTCCCTGTTTTCCACCTATTTATTCCCTTTTTTCCCCAGCTTAACCTTAATTAACTTGCTTTAACGTTTCATTACGAAATTTGTCGTAAATTGGGGCCAAACTTTTATTTGCATGGGAACAAAGTATATAAAACCCACAGAAAGTGAGTTAGAAATACTGCAGGTTTTATGGGAAAAAAGAATAGCCAGTGTAAGGGATGTGCATGAAGAATTGGCAAAAACCAAAGAAGCTGGTTATACCACTACCCTTAAGCTGATGCAGATCATGTTTGAAAAGGGTTTGGTAAAAAGAGACTCAACATTGAAAACACATTTTTACCAGGCTGCAACAAGTCGTGAAAAAACGCAGAAACACCTGTTGGGAAAAATGATCGATACGCTTTTTGGCGGATCACCCACCCAACTGGTAATGCAGGCACTGGGCAATCACAAGGCAACTCCGGAAGAATTAGAGGAGATCCGGAAAATGATTGAGAACCTGAAAAAACAATAGCTTATGAATCTATTGGCGCAATCCGCCTTCCTTAAAGCATTAGGATGGGCGTTGCTGCATAGCCTCTGGCAAATGGGAGTTTTATGGTTGCTTTATGCATTGCTGACCGGCAATGGAAAAAGATTTCAATCGCGGCAGCGGTATAATCTTGCTTTAATTCTTGTTTCAATTGGTACGCTTTCTTTTGTATATACATTGATCAAGGAGTTTTACCAGCTTGCGGAGCCCACCATAGTTTATCATCAAGTCAATAGTTTTTCTACTACCGATACTTCTTTAATATCACAAGCCGCTTCATTATTAGATCCGGCTTTGCCCGTTCTTTCCGTTTTCTATCTGCTGGTGATTGTTTTGCTTTTTGCCCGCTTTTTTCGTCAATATTATTTTTCGCGTCAACTAATCAACAGCGGATTGCAAAAAGTAAACCCCGAGCTGAGATTATTCCTGGAGCAAATGGCACAACGCTTTGTGATCACCAAGAAAATACGGATTGGTTTATCCGATCTTATTAATACACCGCTAACGGTTGGATTCTGGAAACCGGTGATCCTTTTACCGGTCGCTGCTATCAATCATCTTAGCATACAACAAACAGAAGCTATTATTCTGCACGAATTAAATCATATCAAGCAGAATGATTACCTGGTAAATCTCCTTATCGCGTTTTTGGATATCCTTTTGTTTTTTAATCCCTTCTCCCGGTTATTGACTGGAATATTAATGAAGGAAAGAGAAAATAGTTGTGATGACCTGGTACTTCAGTTTCGTTATCCCGCAACGGATTACGCACATGCCTTACTGGTATTGGAACAATACCGGCTGAAGGCTACGCCATTACTGGCTATTTCTGCCACTGGAAATAATAAAAAGTTATTACTGAACCGGATTCAGCGGATTCTTCATGGTAAGAACAATGCATCTTCGGCCAATTATCGAATGCTTGCTTTTTTATTATCCGCATTCCTTATAGCTTTCACAGGTTGGTATAATCCAGGCAAAGTAATTCATCAGCAACTACCCGATGCATTTGCCAATAGAACGGCCACTCCCCCTCCATCCCGGGAATTTATGCCACTACTATTTACTACACAACAAAATGAGTCGGCAGATTTAAAATCAACAATTACTTTGTATACTGGTAACTCGTTAGAAGTAATAAAGGAGAAGGAGCATAAACATTCCACCACCAAAGAAAATGCTGATGAAAGTGAACCCGAATTAGTACAGTTAACCAATATAGCATTAACCGAAGCAGTTGTTATAGCGCCCCCCGCTTCCAACATAATTGGATTTGCAACCACCGTTGATCAACCAAGAGAATTCTCCATACAGGAAAGCGTAAATCCGGCACCGGTTGCAACAGAAGGATATTATTACGAGGTACAACCCTATGTTCCTTCAAGCAGTTTTTCCTATCGATTCATAGAAGATACAAGTTTCCCTAAAAAATCTATTCCAACAGCCGTAGAGTTAAAAGCAAAGGAAGATCTCGAAAAATCATTGAACGCACTTGAAGAGATTGATTGGGAAAAACTGATGAAAGAATTGAAAGCAAAAAACATCAGTATCGAGCAACTTCAGTTGGAGCTGAAAAAAGCATTTACAGAAGTTGATTGGAAGAAAATTGATGAAGAAATGAATCCGGGACTTAAACAGGAAGAACAGGAACTGAGGATCAAAAAAGCATACCTTGAACGATTGAACAAATATCAGAAAGAAAGAATACAGCAGCAGCAAAACACTCAACAAAGAAAACAAGTTATCGTAGCCGATCGCTTAATGCAAAATGCGGAACTCCGTAAATGCGAAGATGTGAAGAAAGCGGAAACAGTTAAGAAGGTAAAGAAGATTGTAGTGATTTAGAAGCTGCGAGCATTTAGCTACGAGCTGCGAGCAAGAAGACTCTAAGCATTTAATCACCTAAAGCAATTTTTACAAGGGTAATCTAATCTCTACATTTGATAATTCTAATCAAGAAGTAATTACAATACTGCGATAATTTAAGCCGGAGTTTACTCAATACTCAGCTGTTCTATGATTATTCTACATAGATGCTCGCCTTTCCATTAGGCCTGACTTTAAATCCACTGTAATTTTATAATCGCTACCGCTCGTAGCTCGCAGCTAAAAGCTCGCAGCTTCTCTCACCATACATTCTTCGGGCACCAATCAGCATACTTATTCCCCAACAAGAAGCCGATGAGAATTTCATGTGTTCCTTTGCTGACGGTATTTAAAGCGGATGTAGTATAATCGTACGAATACCCAATATTAACCGTGTTAGAAATATTAATCCCCAGCATGCCTGCAAAACCTTCGCTTGTTCGATAGCTACCTCCTATCCATGCCAGATCCTGGTATTGAAGTTTTGCATTAATGTCTACCTGAGTCGGCGTTGGGTTAACATACTTAACCATTACCGAAGGAGTAAGATTAAAATCATCACCCAGCAATAAACGATAACCTGCCGTAGCGAAGAGGTGCGGAACATTTTTACCTTCTGTAGTTTTAACCGCATAATCGGAGAAGGCTACTTCCTGAGGAATTAGCTGCTGGGCAGATACACCTACAAAAAAATCCGCTGAATACAAATACAGTCCCGCGTTAAAATCAGGTTTAATGGTATTGATGATTCCACTGTTATAAACAGCCGGATCAACGGGTACATAAATAAAATCAAGCTTACTGGTATTCAAACTCAAATTGGTAATGCCTGCTCCAAAACCCGCTGCAAGACTGGTTTTTGGAGAAATACCAATATGATATGCGTAAGTAGCATATGCAGCAAAGCGACTCAGTGGACCCGTACGGTCGTTAATAACCTGTAAGCCTGCCCCATGATGTGGTTCAGCTGCTGTATAATCTTCCCAATAACTTTTACCTCTGGGGTTTTGACCGGGTACCCGGTAAGAAGTAGATGAAGCCCGATAATCTTTTTTACCGATTGGCGCATGTAGGGTTAAATAGGTTGTAATAGGGGCATCCTGCAAACCCACCCACTGATGTCGATGACTCGCTTTGATATCCATATAATTCTCTATGCCCGTAATTGCCGGGTTGATGATATACTGATTAAGTATGTATTGTGTGTAATGCGGCTTCTGCTGCGCAGACACAAAGAAGCCTGTCAGGAAAAATAAACTGCTTAAAAATAATTTCTTCATAAACCGTCAGTTTTTAGCTGGCACAATCACACGAAAGGTTTAGACAAAGGATAGGAATTTTTGGCTGCGGCCAGGGGATGTTAAATATACAAACCTGCCTGTTTATCTACCTGATTATTGTTACGGATCCGTTCATTTGCTGACGACCATTCTTTGGATTTATGATCCAGTAATAAGTAGCAACGGGTAATGGTACTCCATTGTACCTGCCGTCCCATGGCTTGCCATATCCCACTGAACGATAAACCATCTGTCCGTAACGATTGAATACTTCCACCGTTGCTCCGGGATACGACTCCAGGTATTCGATCACCCAATTATCATTAATTCCATCTCCGTTTGGTGAGAATGCATTCGGCACACGTGGTTTCTTCAGCACTTTTACAAAAACCGCGTCATTAGCAACACAACCATCCCCGGAAGTAACCTTAAGAGTATAAGTTATATCTTCTACTGGTGATACTTTCGGAGTCATGATCGTTGTATTATCAATTGCCGTGTTCGGTGTCCATGCAAAACTTAAATTATTGCCACTTGCTTTTGCCTGCAGTACAATAAAGCCTCCTTCCAATACAGTCCGGTCGGGACCCGCATCAATGCTCGGTGTTGGATCTACTTTTATAGTTTGCTCCGAAAATGTATTACATCCATTGGTTGCCGAAAAACTATAGCGGATGGTATGTATGCCGGGTTTTGCGATAGCAGGGCTAAACCTACCGTTTGATGAAACAATACCATTTCCACTGTAAGTACCTGTTCCGCTAAATCCAAACAATTCCCGGGCAGCTGTAATTTGGAAAGGAGCAATTTCTTCGCAAACAGCGCTCATTGGATCGAATTGAATCGAAGGACTTGCATTTACCGTTACTGTTCGGGTGATCTCATTGATACAATTAATTCCTGAATAAGCAACGTAGCGAACGCTGAAGGTCCTTGTTGCTGGGGTACCAAAATCGGGATATTTATGCGTATATAATTTACCCGGTATTGGATTTTCATCTACTGTTTTAATGGTTGGATCATTACCATAATCCCAGTACACTTCTACTTTCACAATGCTACCGAAATCGACGGTAGACGCGTCATTAATGGTTACATCTTTATTAGCACATAAAGCAGCAGGGCTGTTTACATTAAATGCTGCTACTGGTATAGCACCATTAACGGTAAACGATTTGGAACTGGAATTAACACAGCCATCTTTAGACGTAACTGTTAGTCCAATGGTATATTGACCAACCGCATTGTACCGGTGCTGTGGGTTTCTAAGTGTTGAAGTATTGGGATTTCCCGCATTTGCATTCGGATCTCCGAAATTCCACAGATAAGTAAACTGCGATTCACTGTTATCTCCAATCCGGCTGCTGTCGGTAAATTGCGCGAATGGATCGGCTAAACATATTTCAGGTGTACTAAAACCGGCCACCGGTAGATAATTAACAATCACCGGCCGCGTAGCCATTGAACTTACACAACCTTTTGTACTTTCTACAACAAGGGTTGACGTATAGGTACCCGGAGTTGCATAAGTAGTAGATGGATTTTGAATGGTTGATAGATTCCCGTTTCCAAACACCCATGCCCATTTGTTAACTGTACCATCGGTTACAGTTGACAGATCATTGAAACCAACCAATTGCCCCTCACAGGCTGTAGTAGCAATCGCATAATTGGCCAACGGAAGCGCATTGATATATACAGGAACAGTAATAGTATCTGATAAACAGCTACCAGGTGACTCTCCCCGAACAAATACAGTTACACTTTGTGCGCCACCATTAATGAATCTATGGTAAACGATTACCGAGTCGGCACCAGTAGCAAGCACAGCAGAACTGGGTGCTTCGTTGCTCCAGTTGCAGGTATATTCCCTGATTTTTAATCCCAAGGGATTATTGATTTTTATAGCTACGCGTACCGAATCACCGAAACATATTTCCGGCGGCGCGGTTACGGTTATTCTTGGTTGAGGAAAAATTGTTGTGAATGCTTTCAGCGTATCATCCGAACAGCCATTATTAGAGGTTACCGTCAGTCTCACATTGAAAGGACCAGTTGTTGTGTAAAGGTTCACAGGGTTTGGCAATGTGGAAGTATTTCCATCGCCAAAATTCCACAGGTAAGTAAATAGACTTTGAGTTCCATCGGCAATTGTACTGGCACTTGTAAACTGTGCGTTTGCAGCAGGCAAACAAACGGTAGGCGTCAGGAAGTCTGCTAGCGGTTTGGGGTTGATTACAATATTCCTGGTATATACCAGGCTTCTGCATCCAGTACCCGTTTCTACTTCCAGGGTTACCGTATAATTACCGGCATTTGCATAAGTATGTAATATCGAGTTACCATTAAGGGCATTGATAATTGTTCCATCGCCGAGATTCCATGCCCATCTCACGATAGTACCTGTAAGTATAGTGGAGGAATCGGTGAAAGTAATTACCGATTTCTCGCAAAATGGTGCAGATATTCCAAATTTGGCAACCGGCGGATCGGATAACGGAATTATTTTGGTTGCTGTGTCTGACAAACAACCTACATCCGTTATTGCAGCATGCCGTACTGTTTTGGGACCAGCTGTAGCGTATTTATGTTTAGGACTGGCTGCTGTGCTATTATTGGCATCACCAAAATCCCAATACCAGCGCGTAACTGTTCTACCTTGTCCATTTGTATTATCAAGAAAGGTAACACTATCGGATACACAGCCATTATGCGTAAAGCTAAAATCAGCTATTGGTCGCTCAAAGATCTGGAGATCATATTCGATTTCTTGCAAACCGCTGCAGCCATCTGTTGTTGGGTTATTTGCCAATATAGTAATCGGATAAGTGCCTATTTGAGGAATAGTATATGTTCGGTTAAGCTTGTATCGATAAAGTGTTCTTCCATCCACTACCCAGGAGGAATCAAAAACGGGACTATTGATAGTGGTATCGACCAAGCCAAAAGCATTTAACGCTGAGCCAAACTTCCATTGAATTTGTGTGGGTTGATAAGGAAATGTCATTGCAAATTTAAAAGGCGTTGCCTTACAACCGGCCGGAAAGCTAACGGTTCCGTAATCGTTTTGAATACTAACAAACTGATAAAGATCCTTGAGGTTGGTACCGGCAGAATAACCGTAGGATTCGGTTTGTCCAAGTCCATACGCAATAGCATTAAAAGGTGTATCACAGGTAACCGTATGTGTTCCGGTACTGCTACCTAAAAAAATCTGGGCATATGCATATTGCGGGTCAGATGGATGAGCAAGAAAGGAGCTTGCATAACTTACTCCATCTATCCGAAACGTATTAATTGCTCCTGGTACATTTTTGACAACGGCATTCAGGTAATGACGGTTATTATTTTGATTGATAAGCCGCATGGAGGTAAGCGTCACTTTGCTGATTGTTTGCTCTACAGGATTAAGGTAAATCATTTCGGGATCACCATTTGCAGTGGGCTCTCCGCAGTCCTGGGTTGTAAAATACTGAGCTACGAGTATTGGCTTATCCGACTCAATTAAGTGCGGATTGCTATCGCTGAATTCATGGAATAAACCGTTTGTGAAGCTTCCGGAAAGAACTATGCCTCCATCCAATTTAACTACCGAAGTTGGATCCGGTCGAATAATCCGGTAGTAATTTCGCGGTCTTGTTGCACTGGGAACAGTATAATATTTTTTCCCCCAGGTACTGGTGGGATACATCTGTTGATATAAGTTATCGGAGGATGTAACGCCACCAGCACAACCGATACCGATCCGTCCGCTTCCACAGAAGACAGCGATTTTCTTACAACCTCCCCCCGTATTAATAGATTTAATCGTTGAACCTGTGAGATCAGTATTAGACAATGCCTGGTAAATCTGTCCTTTTTGCAAATTGATGGTATTAACAGTGCCCGCCGTCAACGTTTGAGTGTTTGCGGAGGGTACAATTTCTATTGTGGTATTATCTTCGGTGGCTGCTACAAAGAAATAGGAATAGGAATTTGCGTTCAAATTGGCCTGTGCAACCTGCCTAAAATTTACTGAATAATAATCTCGGCCAAGGGTGGATACCGGCAGGCAAAGGGTTGCCCCTGAAACGGAAGCGAAAAAAATATGGGCATATACTACTACTGGCTTATCAGCCATCACGTGAATGCCTTTATTGTAAATTCCTTCTCCATCCAGCACCGCAGAGTTAGGAATGTTGATTCGGGTGATCTGATTTGCTGAAATTGCATAGGCGTTGGTAATCCCCAATCCAGGGATTTCCACAATAACCGTTGTATTCACATCTGAGGTAATATAAAGATCCATCCCTTGGGTATTGCCTGCGAACATCTGCTGGTGATTGCCATAGCCAATCCAGAACTCCTTTCCCTTATTGGTAAAGTCCTGCGCATATGAGTAAGATAATGCCCCTAAAAAGCAAGTAAGCAGTAATAGTTTTCTCATCCAAGAGATTTGATAAAAGGTGTAGGGACGATGCAGTTACGCAAGGTATGAAAATCAGTTTAAAAATGAAAGCAATAGCAATACCATTAACTGGGTAATTTTCAATTCTTTTTTGCCTGATTTATTGTCGAGAAATTTCACCCAAAAATGGGAATTGTCCATATTTTTTTCACATGAGCAAAGCCTTTCAAACCCGGTCTAACCTGAAATTCCAATTGCCTTGTATCGCATCATAACCAGCTTTCATACGTATTGATTCAGGCAAATGGTTGGTTTAAAAATCTTCTATCCCTTCCTCTCATTCTGGCAACTGTCAAATTTTAGCGATTTAAATAACCTCTCCGTTCTCAAACTCCAAAAGGGGAGAGTGAAATTACTTTGAGATGGTTTCTGAATAGAATTCATATTATATAAAAATGATATTCAAGAATTTACCTACTGTAATAATTTAAATATCTAATATAACTAAATAATAATCAATTATTAATATATTTTTTACAGCGATCTGTTCATTTTGTTGAGATTAGTTGAATCCATACCCATAACGGGTGATGCTGATATCCTTTTATCTATCTAAAAAAAGCTATTAACCTAATTTAATAAAATGAAGGGCATTAAAATACATTAAATATTACTACTAAATAATATAGTTGTTTGATTTGTCAGATTTTGGGAGCTCTAATTATTATTAAGCTAAATTAATTGGCAAAGAAATTTTGCTTATAAAAGGCCGATTTTGGTCGTAGTTTTTTATCGGTTACTTTGCGTCAAAATCTTTGAATGAAAAAATGGATCGCCCCCGCCCTTCTGTCAATTATGCTTTTTGCCTGTAAAACAAAGGAGCTCGAGTACCTTAGTTTCGACCATTTGAAAGTGGTAAAATTGGGCTTCCCCAACTCCACTATCAGTCTCGATGTGACCTGCTACAATCCCAATAAATTTGGTTTGAAACTTACGCGAATGGAAAGTGATGTTTATATAAACAAGGAATTTCTCGGAAAAGCAATACTGGACAGTTCTATTTTGGTACCCAAACGTGATACATTTTTGATACCGGTAAAAATGGACGTGAAGATGGGAGGAACGATGAATAGCATTTTACAATTGATGAATAGCAGCGCCGACAGTACTACCCTCCTGATCAAATTGGAGGGAAAAGCAAAGTTGAAAAAAGGGGGTATTTTTCTGAATTACCCCATACAATATGAGCAGATGAAAGTGATCAAATTCTAGAAGCTACGAGCCATGAGCCACTAGCTGCGAGCCTAAATCAACTTTACGTCCTGGATAGTTACTAACTCTTAGGTTTTCCACCGCCGTCTTCGGGTTTTTTGCAGGTTTTAGGCAACCTGTTATACGCTTCCGGATTTGCTTTTATATCATCCGCATCATATCCAATGTTTGCTATCGCCGTCTTAATGTATTCGATATTTGTACGGTCGGTAATAAAAGTAACTTTAGCAGTCTTTCTCTTAAAATCCACTACAATTTTTTGTATCCCGTCTACCCTTTTAAGATCATCCTCGATGCGTTTTTTACAGTCCTCGCAATTAATTGTCGGTGTTTGAATGGTAACAGTTTGAACGGGCTTTTTTGCTTGCCCGAGTCCAATAGTTGAAATGGCCAGGAAAGCACTCAAAAACAGGGTAAGCTTCTTCATACAAGATATTTTCTCAAAAATAACCGCTAAAAAGGGTTTTTAAAAGCCAGATTGTAGGTTTTAAGGTTTCTATAATCCGGATAAGACTAAATTCCCTTCCAGTTCGCGGGATCTTCACGCCATTTTAGGATCACTTGCTGATGCTCAGCGGATACAATCCCCTTTTCAATCGCCAGTTCTATTAAAACCGGGAAATTGGTTAAAGAACGATAAGGTAAATCATATTGCTTAAAAGCCTGTTCAGCAACAGGAAAGTCATAAGTGAATATTGAAACCATACCCACAACGTCTAATCCGGCCCCTTTCAATACATCCACTACCTGCAGACTGCTTTTACCTGTAGAAACCAGGTCCTCGATTACCAGCACTTTCTGCCCCTTTTCATAGTATCCTTCTATCTGGTTACCTAAACCATGCTCTTTAGGTTTGGGCCGAACATAGATATAGGGCAATTTAAGCTGATCCGCAGCCATAGCGCCCCATGCAATACCTGCGGTAGCTACTCCTGCCAGTAATCCGGCATCTGGAAAATGTTCAAACACCACATTACACATCTCCGATTTGATGAAATCACGTATAAAGGGAAACGATAGTGCCTTGCGATTGTCGCAATAGATCGGACTCTTCCATCCACTGGCCCAGGTAAAAGGCTGAGCGGGATTTAATTTTATAGCATTAATTTGTAATAACTTTTCGGCGACGGCTTTTTCATTTGTCATGCCGGCGAAAGTAAAGAAAGTTTCGTGAGTTTATAGTTTGTGGTTTATAGTTTATGGTTCTATTGGTGAATCATTCCATAGTATTTTTTGAATACCTTCTAGGTAACAGGGTATCTATTTATCTCTAAACTGTTTCGCCTAAAGAACTACAAACTACAAACCACAAACTACAAACATTAAACCTCCATAGCCATAAACCATAAACCTGCCTTCATGCACATAAAAATCTATTTCAACGACAAACCTCTCTTCCTTACAGACACAATTGATCAGGAAATAGAACCATTTGTACACCATGATGATGCCGTATTTATGGATGAATTTTCGACACCGGGCATCAATTCAATATTGCATGAAATGAGGATTGAAAAGATACACGCCGGTATCTATTATCACGATAAACTGGAAGAGCTTAAGAAAGCCGTCTGGAAAAAATTCAAAATCATACAAGCGGCTGGTGGTTTGGTGCTGAATGAAGAGAAAAAAATACTCTTTATGTTACGCAGGAAGAAATGGGATCTTCCTAAAGGAAAATTAGATAAGGGGGAAACGCTGGAGCAATGCGCCATTCGCGAAACGGAAGAAGAGACCGGGTTAATAAATGTTTCGCGCAAAAAACAGCTACTAACTACTTATCATACCTACGATGAAAATGGCAAGCATATTTTAAAAGAAACCTTTTGGTATTTATTAACCGTAAAAGGAGCCCAGATATTGATTCCCCAGGCAGCTGAACAGATAGAAGCCGTCGAATGGGCCGATCCTACTTCATTAAAAAAATATACCAATAATACCTATCCTTCGGTATTGGATGTATTAGAGGCAGGAGGATATTCTATTTGAAAGCACTTTCAATTTTTAATATCGCCACCGTAAGTCGACTCACACAAACCAGTTTATTCCTTCCATCATGAATTTTTATATCCCAAACATGAGTGGAAGCACCAATATGCAAGGGAGTAGCGGTGCCTTCCACAAATCCTTCCCTCACTCCCCGGATATGATTTGCATTTATTTCCAGTCCAACGCATATTGACTTACTGTTATCGATTACCAGGGCAGAAGCAACGCTTCCGATTGTTTCTGCCAATACACAGGAGGCCCCTCCGTGCAATAATCCATAGGGTTGATTGGTACGATGATCTACGGGCATTCGTCCTTTCAAAAAATCTGCGCCAAGCTCCGTAAATTCAATACCCAAATGTTCAGCCATATTGCCTTTACTAAGCGCAACAAAATCATTTAGCTGCAAATCCTTTTTAAACCAGATCATTTTTTCAGGGATTGATAAACGAGATCAGGGAGAAAATGGGATGCATCGCCGCCGTTACGGATAATATCCCGTACAATAGTAGAGGCAACAGAAGTATATTTGGGTTCTCCGGTTAGAAAAATAGTTTCAAGATTCTTATCAAGCGTACGATTGGCATCCGCGATTGTTTTCTCATATTCGAAATCGCTTACATACCGTATGCCACGCAGAATAAATCGAGCCCCAATCTTCTTACAGTAATTAACGGTAAGACCTTCATAGATGCCGCCTTTTACTTTAGGCTCATCACGGTAAAGTTCTTCGATCCAATGCAATCGCTGATCCGCGGAAAACATAGGTTCCTTTGCCGAATTCAATCCAATTCCAACTATAATCTTATCAAATAATGGTAATGCCCGGTTGATGATATCGGTATGCCCTAAGGTTACCGGATCAAACGTACCGGGGAATAAACAAATTCTTTCCATGTGAGAATCTTTATGTTTGGAGATACTGGATACTTGTTGCCGGATTCTGGAAGCGCCTCTTACTAAAATAACAGAAGATAAATCTAACACAAAAGAAGCTAGTAGCTAAAAGCTAATAGCTAGCAGCTTTCCTAAGAGGTTTGTGGACTTAACAAATACAATACCGCCATTCTAACCGCTACTCCATTCTCTACCTGTTGCAAAATAATCGATCGGCCACTATCTGCTACATCGCTATCCAGTTCTACTCCCCGGTTAATCGGTCCTGGGTGCATTATTACAATCTCTTTATTAATGCTGTCCAATAATCGCCTGTTGATTCCATAGGCCAGGCTATACTCCCGCAAGGAAGAAAATAGTACCTGGTTTTGCCGCTCCAATTGTATGCGTAATACATTCGCCACATCGCACCATTCCAGGGCTTTCTTAAGGTTGTACTCCACTCTCACACCAAATGCTTCCTCCATATAAGGGGGGATCAGGGTGGGTGGTCCTACCACCGTTACTTCTGCCCCCATCTTTTTGAGAAGATAGATATTACTCATGGCCACCCGGCTGTGCATAATATCACCAACGATAGCTACTTTCAATCCTTCAATTTTTCCCAATCTTTCTTTCATCGAAAATGCATCCAGTAAACCCTGGGTGGGATGTTCGTTGATGCCATCACCTGCATTCACGATAGCTGCCGGAACATGTTTAGCGAGAAAATGGGGCGCTCCACTGGCACTGTGCCGCATCACTACCATATCCACTTTCATGGATAAAATATTATTGACGGTATCGAGTAGCGTCTCCCCTTTTTTAACGGATGACGTACCCGCGGTAAAACTTATAGTATCGGCACTAAGTCTTTTTTCTGCCAGTTCAAATGAGATGCGGGTTCGGGTGGAATTTTCAAAGAAGAGATTAACAATTGTAATATCCCTCAATGAAGGAACTTTCTTAACGGGTCTCTGTAAAACTTCTTTGAATTGCGAGGCAGTGGTTAAAATAATCTCTATGTCTTCCCGCGTCAGATCGCGGATACCTAAGAGATTTTTGGTGGAAAGCTTCATCTTAGGGGACGAAGATAAACGTTTCAACCATATCGTGCCAAATGATTTTCAGCCGGCGATTTTGAGGTTAATCGAGCTGGCGATTTTCCTGGAAGATTTGTCGATACATTGCCGAACCATTTCGCGATAAACATCCGTTTCAGCGGGTGCCGGTCTTGGTTTTGTTCTTGTAAGCACAATCTCCCTTGAACCCAATGCCTGGAAATTACCGGTGTAGGTAGCAGATTTGTTTTCCCAATTGAAGGATTCAGCAATCAATTCGTTCCAGATAGGAATAATTTCCGGAAGTTTTATGGTTGAAACACTTAAACGTAGTAGCGCGGTCATCGTTTTTTCGGTAACTGTAAGATCGGCATATAAGGTAGCATGTTCTTTTCGAAGATCCTCCGATTCATCTTTATAGGTATTAGTAGTAACATCTCTTGATACCGTTCGGGTTTGCTGGGTGATGATTGGTGCGTTTACATGCAACTCAACCACATTTACGTCAATGGCAAAATTGAAATGCGTGGAAGCCACCCGTAACGAATCATCGGAGAGTATCACTATTACCTCCCTTCGTCTCCATTCGTTTTGAAAGGTTATTAATAATTGCTG
The DNA here is from genome assembly GCA_965279015.1 of Chitinophagaceae bacterium. Lineage (GTDB taxonomy): Bacteria > Bacteroidota > Bacteroidia > Chitinophagales > Chitinophagaceae > Endoryza. The sequence goes on along the minus strand of OZ257130.1, from coordinate 3,058,028 downwards.
TTGCAAATAATGACTTTTATCAAGCGATTGTGGAATAATTTCAGTTCCCCGAACACGCAAAAGTATATAGCTGGTATCCGAGGCTTTAACAGTTTTGCCTGAAATCAATTGAAGTAAAACAAATGAAAAATAAAGCAATCGTTTCATCGCCCTTAAATTATTGAACACAGACAGAAGAATATGAAAATTCATCCTTCCAATAAAGCTACTTCTTGTTTACCATCCCGCTGCTTCCAGAATACTTTTACTTTTTGAGAAATAATAGAGTCGATTGCCTTACCAACATAATCGGGTTGAATAGGCAATTGACGACTGAAGCGACGATCGATCAGCACACATAATTCTACTTTTGCGGGACGTCCAAAATCCAACAGTGCATCCAATGCGGCACGGATGGTACGCCCGGTATATAACACATCATCGATTAATACTACGTTCCTGTTTTCGATGCTGAACGGAATATCCGTATGATTCGCGATATGGAGTTCTTTTCGTACATCATCCCTATAAAATGTAATATCCAGTTTGCCATATTGAATAGTACCCGAGGGGAGTAGTTGACGGATTTCATCTACTACCTGGTCCGAAACAAAAATACCTCTTGGCTGAAGGCCAATCAATACCGTATCGGCAAGATCCACATGGTTCTCGAGTACCTGATGCGCCAATCTTTTAATAGTAATTGCCAACTGCTGTTCGTTCAAAACCGTTTTCAAACCTGGTGATTTAAGATTAAAAATACGGTAAAAGTCTTGAGGACAAAAAGTATGAATGAAGTTGGGATGTAAATTTGATCTACAATCTTCCGGACATCCGGACTTCCCGACTTCCCGACTACTGTTCACTTCTTCTCCTTCTCCAATGCCAGTTTTACTGCGCTATAAGCATTGATTATTTTACCGCTTTTACAAAGCTCTGAAAACTTCACTCTTTTTTCATCCTTGCCGGGCAAATCAACTTCTTCATTTATAGGTGTCCCGGATTCAATAACTATATCAATCACTTCCTCCGGACTAAGGGAAGGGAAATAAGAACGAAGTAATGCTGCAACACCTGCTGCCACCGGTGAAGCAAAACTTGTTCCATCCACTTCCTCATATCCATTATTGGTAGTGGTAGTATAAATGAATACACCCGGAGCAAATAGGTCAACCCATTCTTTACTGTAATTGGAAAAAGAAGCGCTCAGGCCACCGGTACTTATATCACCACTGGCTCCTACCGTTAAATAATTAGTAGCGCGTTTACCATCCAAAAATTCCGGATTGGGATAAAAAACATCCTTTGAAATATTTGAAGCTTCATTTCCTGACCCATGCACTAATAATACTCCTTTTGAAGCGGCATATCGCACCGCATCATCCACAAATTGTTTATAAGGAGAAACGGGCTTCCCAAAACTCATATTTATGATGGAAGCCCCATTATCTACCGCGTAACGAATGGCAAGTGCTACATCTTTATCATGTTCATCGCCTCCCGGAACCGCTCGGATGGCCATTATACGTACATTATCAGCGATACCATCCATACCAATTCCATTATTGCGGACAGCTGCTATAACTCCCGAAACAGAAGTACCGTGGTTTCCGCTTCCCTGCTTCAGGTTGTTATTCCCATAGAAACGATCATTGATTTCTGTGTAATTATCTTTTATTAATGCACCTCTGGTATCCTCGGGTGTTTCTTCCCTGCGTTTCTTCTTTGACTCAAGATCATTTTTGTAGTGGCTGACATCCGAAATTATCGCACTGCTCGTTACGGTTGTATCTCCTCCAACATCTGAAAATATAGAGTTCCAGAGTGATAATCCACGGGCAACCATTACATCGTTTTGAAGTATTGGGGATTTTAAAGAGCTAACTGTAAATTCTTTCACCTGCAGTTTTTCCGAAATAACTTTCGCTGAACTTTCCAGCATTTCCAACAACCTGGTCATATTGGGAAGGTTTTTTCTTGCTTCCTCATAGCCCTTTTCAAGCATTTCATCTGCTTTCTTCCATTGACTGAAAAGAAACTTCCGATCCTGTGGAATATCTTTTTCCGTTTTCCCCTCAAACTCCTGGCGCCAGTTATGATACATTCTTGTTATTTCATGGGAGTTTCTTTCAAGATTTACACCATCGGGGGCGCCACAAAAATTCCAACCATATATATCATCCCGGTAACCATTGCCATCATCATCGATGCCATTGCCCGCAATCTCTTTCGTATTAATCCACAATATCGGTTTCAGATCTTCCTGAAGAGTATCAATGCCACTATCAATAACCGCTACAATAACTGTTTTACTGGTCCTTCCTTTCAATAATTCATAGGCCTTTGTCAAACTAATACCATAATATCCATCCTGCTTCAAATCCAGCAAATGCCATCCTTGCTTTTTTTCTTTTAACATCTGTGCTTGTGCACCGGTTAAAAGAAAAAGCAATAATAGTATAAGTACTGACTGGACTTTCAACATAAAATATTTGTTTGACAATTCTACGGTTTCATTTTTAAAGATCAAAGCTTATTTAAAAAACTAGCCGGTAAGACGGGAAGACGGTAAGTAATTAATTCAAAAGAATTTTCTTTCCGTCTTTACGTCTTACCGGCAAAAAAAAATTGACAATTTATTCCGCTGCCATAAACGGATACCTATAATCTGTTGGCGGGTTAAACGTTTCCTTAATGGTTCGGGCACTTAACCAACGATATAAATTTAATATAGATCCCGCTTTATCATTTGTACCACTTGCTCTTGCGCCGCCAAATGGTTGTTGTCCCACAACTGCACCAGTGGGTTTATCATTGATATAAAAATTACCGGCAGCGTTTCTGAGCTTTTTGGTTGCTAACTGAACAGCGGCCCTGTCCTGAGAAATAATAGAACCGGTTAATGCGTAAGGAGAAGTGGCATCCACCAGTTCCAGTGTTTTTTCAAAACTATTGGCTGGATAAACATACACGCTTAGCACCGGGCCAAAAATTTCTTCACACATGGTCACGTATTTCGGATTCTTCGCTTCTATAACTGTAGGTTGAATAAAGTATCCTTTTTTCTTATCGCATTTTCCTCCTACCCAGATTTCCGCTTTATCATCACTCTTCGCGTTATCGATATATGATTTTATCTTATCAAAACTTTTTTCGTCGATCACCGCGTTTACAAAGTTCGTAAAGTCTTCGACCGTTCCCATTTTTAAACTCTTCACACCGGCAATCAATTTCTTTTTTACTTCCTCCGCGATATTGGAAGGAATATATGCTCGTGAGGCCGCGGAACATTTCTGTCCCTGGAACTCGAAAGCTCCGCGTAACAAAGCGGTAGCCACCACATCAGGATCAGCGCTTTTATGTGCTACCACAAAATCTTTTCCGCCTGTTTCGCCTACAATTCGCGGATAGGATTTATACATCGCCATATTTTTACCAACCGTTTCCCACATATTATTGAACACTCCGGTAGAGCCGGTAAAATGAACGCCTGCAAAATCGCGGTGATTGAAACACACTTTACCCAACATGGGACCACTTACATAGATAAGATTGATTACTCCATCCGGCAAACCGGCCTCTTTCATAATGCGCATAAACATCTGCGCTGAATAAACCTGGGTATTAGCAGGTTTCCATACTACTACATTCCCACACATGGCTGCGGATGTTGGCAGGTTACCACCAATTGCAGTGAAATTAAATGGAGTTACCGCCAATACAAACCCTTCCAATGGTCGATATTCCATCCGGTTGAGCATCCCGGGCGAACTGATTGGCTGTTGTTTGTATATCTCGCTAAGGAAATGTACATTGAAACGAAGGAAATCTATTATTTCACAAGCACTATCAATCTCTGCCTGGTAAGCATTTTTGCTTTGTCCAAGCATCGTGGTGCCATTCATATAAGGACGATACTTTGTTGCGATCAGATCAGCCGCTTTCAAAAAAATATTAGCCCTGTTTTCCCAACTGGTATTTGCCCACTCTTCTTTAGCAGCAAGTGCCGCATCGATCGCCTGCGTTATATGTTTTTCATCTCCCGCCGAAAAATGACCCAAGGTATGAGCAATTTCATGCGGTGGATGCAACGCTATTTTTGTATTGGTGCGAACTTCTTTTCCACCGATATACATAGGTACATCAATGACCGATTTTTTTAATTCGGCTAATACTTCTTTCAATCTCTTTTTTTCCGGAGATCCCGGAGCATAATTTAATACAGGCTCGTTTACCGGCATCGGGTATGAGAAAGTTCCAAAGCTCATTGTGTATTGTTTTTGTGCAGCGAAGGTAAGAAGAGGCTGCTCGCTGTCCGCTTCCTGCTGTTAGCGACTCCATCTCTGTTTTATCCTCCGACAATTATAAAATCGATTTACCTAATTAAAGGGCTTGAGTGCATCGAATAGCGAATAACGAGCAGCTTACTAAGTACTCGCACCTTCCTTCTCCATCATCAGATACGCCTTTACAAATCCATCCAGTTCCCCATCCATTACGGGCTGCACATTTCCAACTTCATATTCGGTGCGATGATCTTTAATCATTTTATAGGGATGGAATACATAGGAACGAATTTGCGACCCCCACTCAATTTTTTTCTTTTTGCTATTGCTCGCGTCTTTCAGTGCGTTCCGCTTCTGGAGTTCCATTTCGTAAAGGCGGCTCTTCAACATTTGCATGGCGAGTTCTCTATTACCCAACTGGCTCCTATCCTGCTGACAAACCACCACAATGCCTGTAGGAATATGCGTTAGCTGAACTTTCGTTTCTACTTTGTTTACATTTTGTCCACCCGCTCCCCCACTTCTGGAGGTTTCCATTTTTACATCTGCCGGATTTACTTCAATAGTGATGGTATCATCTACCAGGGGATAAACATACACAGAAGCAAATGAAGTGTGCCTGCGTGCATTACTGTCAAAAGGGGAAATTCGAACTAGCCGGTGTACCCCACTTTCTGATTTTAAAAACCCATATGCGAAGGGACCTTCAAATTGGAACGTACAGCTTTTAATACCGGCTCCATCTCCATCCTGCCAATCCATTTCCGTTACTTTCCATCCTTGTTTCTCGCCGTACATTCTGTACATACGAGCAAGAATTTCAGCCCAATCCTGGCTTTCAGTACCGCCTGCACCACTGTTAATTTGTAGTACAGCAGGCAATTCATCTTCCGGCTCGTTGAGGGTACTTTTAAATTCCGCTTCTTCAATTTTATCAAGCGCCTTCTGGTACGCATCTTTGGTTTCCTCCTCAGTGGCATCGCCACTTTTCCAGAAATCAAATAGCACGGCAAAATCCTCGATGGCCATAGAAGTATCTTCATATAGCTTCACCCAGAATTCATTCAGCTTAATGTTCTTGAGAATTTCAGTAGCGCGCTTGTTATCGTCCCAGAATCCGGGACTTAACGACAATTGCTTGTCTTCGGCGATTTTATATAGTCGGTTATCGACGTCAAAGAAACCTCCTCAGGACCACCACACGGTCCCTCATATCCTGTATCTTTTCTTGTGTCATAGGGCGCGAAGATAGGTGAAAGGTTTAAAAGTTTAAAGGTTTAAGGGTTTAAGGGTTTAAGGTTTCTTCGGTTTTATCCGCAAAATCGAATTGAAGAACCCTTAAACTATTAAACATTGAAACCCTTTAACCTTTAGCCTTCACCTCCTGCCAATTCTTATCCGCTTTTCCGATATATCCTTTCTGATCCTTGTTCCATTCGGAACGGACAGCCAGATTATAATTCAGGTACAATTTGCCATCTACTATAGTGAACGCCTCTGCTTCCGTGGAAGCTTTATATCCGCGGGATAATCCATAAGCGCAATAGCCACCATACTGAGGAGCATATTTCTCGGGGTTCATTTCGAAGCTCTCTTTATTCCTGATATTAGAAAATAACCAGGTAGCTCCGTTCCAGCTAAGAGAGTATTGCTCGCTCCCTTTTACGGATTTGTTCTCCGTAAAATAAGCGACCGCATCATAACCCCGGATGGCATACCCATCTTTGATAAATATTTCTGATTTCTGCGCAGAAACGGTCAATGATACAATGCATAAGAATATTGAAAGTGATCTTGCTTTTTTCATAAACTTATTTTGATGTAAAATTAATAACGGAAAAAAAGTTTGAACGTCAGTCATACGACAATCGTGAGTCGTGAGAGAGTCCCGCCGTAATAATAGCTCTTTCCTACTTAGTGACGACTCACGTCTCACGACGCACGATTCACGTTTTCCGCCGCTCGCTAAACACCACTCACGATTCACGTCTCACGACGCACGATTTCATTAAATTTGCGCCCATGATACAGGCGTATAACTTTTTAGCAAGCTGGCAATTGTTTCCAGAAAAAAGTATGTATGAATATGGGGAACGGCCCAAAAGTGGAATTTATAAAATAGAAGCTACCGCAGATAAAAAAGAATTACTAATTCTGCACAATTGGGTGAGTCTGGAAAACCAAGCACTTCATGCGGAGTACCGGGTTGTTGCAGATGGTGACCTTAATGTTTTTGAAGACAATGCATTTGCTGATCATGCGCAAACGGTTTTTCCCGATGGAATACGTTTTGAAATTCACTTCTACCGGAGCGGACAAGTAAGTTTGCATGTCATCCATGAAATTATGCCCAATGGTTATTTAAGAATCACACAACAGGGTTTTCGCTCGGATACTACTGCTTATACCAATACCGAGATCTATCATAAACAACTGAGTGTGCTTCCCTATTCGGCATCTGTTTCGGGAGCAGTAATTAAACCCACGGAAGAAGGTGTTATCCGCCACAAGGCATTAACTGCAATGGAAGAACAAACCAATATGCAGCTAGAGCAAATCCGAAAGCAAATCGAATTACTGGCTTTACAGGCACAGGAAATTCAGCAGCGCAAAGATTTATCGATGGTGATCTATGGAGCCAAACTGAATTTCTCGCCTGTTATCGGGCAGGTATATTATCTCTATGAGAAAAAAGACGATTCGTATATTCTTTCCCTGGTGAGTCCAAAAGAATGGGGCGGTGGTGCTGGTCCATTTAAACGTATGGTGGCGGCGGTTAAGTTATTAGCGGATCATACGTGGATGGAGGTGATGTAGAATCGTGAGGCGTGAGACGTGAATGGTGAGTGAGGCCCGTGAGTAATTGCATTTTACTTACATTCGGAGACTTTCTCACGATTCACGTCTCACGACTCACGATTCCGCCGGAACCCGATTTTCTCCTCCTGCATAATGGCGCTATTTTGGTATACATAGCTTCGTAAGTTTGTAAAATAATATAAGATTATGAAAAAATCACTTCCCCTGCTTTTGTCTTTCATTACCGTATTTACAATACCAGTGCTTGCACAAACTGTTGATGAAATTATTAATAAACATATTGAAGCACGTGGTGGCATTGAAAAACTAAGGTCCCTTCAAACAATGACCATGCAAGGAACCATGGTACAGGGTGGTGTTGATGTTGAAATGAAATACTATTATGTGCAGGGGAAAGCTACCAAGGTGGAATTCACTGCAGCAGGGCAATCGGGTTATAATATAGTGACCGATAAAGGAGGTTGGGTATTTAATCCTTTTATGGGACATACCGCCGCAGAAGAAATGCCAGCGGATCAATTAAAAGATGCGCAAGTACAGCTTGATATGCAGGGACCTCTGTTAGATTATAAGGTAAAAGGAAATACTGTTGAATATCTCGGTAAAGAAAGTAGCCAGGGGATAGAATATTATAAATTAAAACTTACCCGTGCAAATGGGAAAGTGGTAACCTATTATCTCGATAAAAACTACCTTACTTCAAAAACGGTATCTACCGCGTTAATTCAGGGAACCGAGCAGGAAGTTACAGCAGAATATTCCGATTACCGGAAAACACCGGAAGGACTTGTGATTGCATTTAAGCGATTAAGCCGTGGTACTGAAATTAGTTTTGATAAAGCGGAAATCAATCCAAAAATTGATGAAAATGTATTCAAACCCTCTAATTGATCTGGTTTAACTGTTAATAACGTTGGTGATTAAGAAATTTCTTTTTCTGGTAAATAGTTTTTCTTACTAACTTTCCATAACCATTCACCTACTTAAATTAAAATTTGGCTTATGAAGAAAATTACATTCCGCATTATTGCAATCTCCCTTGCCGTTATTACTTTAACCACTCCTGTAATGTCAGCAATCGTTAGTGAACCTGTTGCCACTACCAGTACTGCACCCAGCGAGAAGGATGTAAATAATGCAATCACCGAATTGAAATCTCTTTCCCGTAAGGAAAAAAAGAGCCGTTTTAAAGAGATCAAAAAATTATTGAAAGAATACAAGGCTGATAAAAAAGCCGGTAAACAAGAAGATAATGAAACCAATACTATCTTGCTGGCTATACTGGCCATCCTGCTTCCACCATTGGCCATCTTCCTTAAAGAAAGAAGACTTACCTGGAAATTCTGGCTTTGTATCGGATTATATGTATTCACCGCTGTAAGTTTGGGCTTTTTATCATTACCGATCATACTAGCCCTGTTGGTTGTGTTCAATGTACTTTAATCAACTTTACTAAAATCATAAATGAAAAAGCGGGCAAGTTGCCCGCTTTTTTGATTTCTACTTCCCGGTTTAATGGTCATAACTAACTCTAATAAAAAAGCCGTCCTGTAAATACAAGACGGCTTTTATTCGTTCTTATTCGCGTTTTTTATTCGCGTTCATTCACGTATTAATAGTCCATTCCGCCCATTCCTGGTGCACCGTGAGAATGAGGAGCTTCCTCTTTCTTAGGTTTATCAGCAATCACACACTCGGTAGTCAATAACATACCGGCGATAGAAGCGGCATTTTCCAATGCAATACGTGTAACTTTTGTAGGATCGATAACACCAGCTTTAAGCAGGTTCTCATATTCTTCCGTGCGGGCATTAAAACCATAATCGGCCTTGCCTTCTTTCACTTTCTGAACAACGATAGAACCTTCGATTCCTGCGTTCTCTACAATTTGACGAAGTGGTTCCTCCAGGGCTCTCTTTACAATTGCCATGCCTGTAGTTTCATCTTCTAATTGTCCTCTTACTTTAACGCTCAAACTTTCGATAGCGCGGATATAGGCTACTCCACCACCTGGAACAATTCCTTCTTCAACAGCAGCGCGGGTTGCATGCAGTGCATCATCCACACGATCTTTCTTTTCCTTCATTTCCATTTCGGTAGCAGCACCGATATATAATACAGCCACACCACCACTCAATTTAGCCAGGCGCTCCTGTAATTTTTCTTTATCGTAATCTGAAGTAGTTACTTCAATCTGTGCTTTGATTTGATTAACGCGGGCAGTGATATCTTTTTTGTCACCCTTTCCACCAACAACTGTTGTATTGTCTTTATCGATGGTTACAGATGCAGCAGTACCGAGATAGGTCAGGTCCGCATTTTCCAGTTTATAACCTTGCTCTTCACTGATCACAACTCCCTTTGTAAGAGTCGCAATATCCTGCAGCATTTCTTTACGACGATCACCAAAGCCAGGAGCTTTTACAGCCGCAACTTTCAATGTTCCGCGTAATTTATTTACAACCAGTGTAGCTAATGCTTCTCCTTCCAGATCTTCAGCAATGATCAATAAAGGACGGCCGCTTTGTGCTACTTTCTCCAGTATGTGAAGAATATCTTTCATAGCGCTGATCTTCTTATCATAGATCAGGATATAAGGGTTCTGTAACTCAGCTTCCATTTTTTCGCTGTTGGTAACGAAATATGGAGAGATATAACCACGGTCGAATTGCATACCTTCTACTACATCTACAGTTGTATCAGTTCCTTTTGCTTCTTCAACAGTGATAACACCTTCTTTACCTACTTTAGCGAAGGCTTCGGCAATCAGTTTACCGATCGTTTCATCGTTATTTGCAGAGATCGTTGCAACCTGCTGAATTTTTTTGCTGTCGTTTCCAACCGTCTGGCTTTGTGCTCTCAGGTTTTCAACTACCAGGCTCACCGCTTTATCGATGCCGCGTTTCAGATCCATCGGGTTGGCACCGGCCGCAACCAGTTTCAATCCTTCACTGATGATTGATTGAGCCAGTACAGTAGCAGTAGTAGTACCATCACCCGCAATATCAGCGGTTTTTGATGCTACCTCTTTCAGCATTTGAGCACCCATGTTTTCAATGGGGTCATCCAGTTCGATTTCTTTAGCAACTGTTACACCATCTTTAGTGATGGAAGGAGCGCCAAATTTCTTTTCCAGCACTACATTTCGACCTTTTGGACCCAGTGTCACTTTCACGGCGTTTGCCAGAATATCGACACCTTTTTTCATCTTGTTACGTGCTTCAATATCGAAGAACAATTGTTTTGCCATTTGTATGAAGTTTGAGATTTTTAAAATTATTTAGTTGCGATCCGCCGCGGCGGACACGAGCGTAGAGCCAATACAGGGAGCGTTTTACTCGTAGCTCACAGCTCTCGGCTCATAGCTGTATTAAACTATCGCCAGAATATCACTTTCACGCATGATCAGCAGATCATCGCCTTCAATCTGGATCTCTGTTCCGGAATACTTGCCATATAAAACAGTATCGCCGACTTTTACCGTAACGGGTTCATCCTTTTTGCCAGGACCAGCCGCTACTACAATACCACGCTGGGGTTTTTCTTTTGCTGTATCTGGGATGATAATACCACCAGCGGTTTTTTCTTCCGCTTTTGCGGGTTTCACTATTACCCGGTCGTGAAGGGGGGTAACGCTTAACTTGTTTTTAGCCATGATTATCTGTTTTGATTTATTTGATGTGATTTTTCGATGCCTGTTCAGGCGGGCAGCAAATGTAATCGATTTTCATACCAAATGGTTGCTGAGACGTAAAAAAGGAAGAGATGTCAGGCTTATGATTAGAGATGTCAGGATTTGGCTAAATGATTGGTGTTCGTAGAATTACTAAAGTGCCAAATTTGCCGGTGGAAGAAGCTAAGAGCTACTAGCCGCGAGCTGCGAGCAACTTCACGCGAGGAATAATCAAAACGAAACGTTTTACAAGCTCGTATCCGCCGCGGCGGATCATAGCTCGCAGCTTTTCCCTACCTTCGCTCGCTCAAAACAAGCTCATTGAATCATGATCAGCAGAAGAAATATCCGGGTTAAAGTGATGCAGGCCTTGTACGCTATCGAAAGCCAGGATGATCCTATTGAAGGGCAACCAAATGGAAAGACAGGAGGTGAACCTCAGAAAATATTGCAGAAACATTTTGATCATACCCGTCAGCTACTGGTTTATATTATCTATTTTATTACAGAAGTGGCGCGTTATGCCGAAATAGATGCCCGCAACCGGGCCTCAAAACATTTACCCACAGCGGCGGATTTGCGGGTAAATACCAAACTGGCCGGTAATGAGCTTTTATGGAAAATATTGGAAATCCCCTCCTGGAAGCAAGCTCTTAAAGAAGATAAGCCTCAACTGGTTGATGCAAATGAATTGGTTCGCAAAACCTACCTGGAATTAGCAGAAACGGAAGAATATAAGAAGTATATAGCGGCACCCAGCCGCGACCGTAAAGAAGAAAAAGAAATACTCGATCTCATTTTTACCGAGTTGCTTCTGCCGAATGAGAGCTTTACCAGCCATATCGAAGAAAATTTTACTAATTGGGACGATGATGCGGATATGATCGTTTTACTGACCAATAATTTTTTGAGTAAGCCAAGTGGTTTTAATTTCCAGGAATTAATCAGCAAAGAGAAAAAAGAGTTCGGGGTCAGCCTGTTGCAAACCACTATCGATAAAAAAGAACTGACGCTGGAATATATCAAACCCAAATTAAAAAACTGGGACTCTGAAAGAATCGCTGTGCTGGATATGATACTGATGCGAATGGGTGTTTGTGAATTTCTTTTCTTTGAAACCATTCCCCCAAAAGTGACAATCAACGAATACATCGATCTGGCCAAAGAATATAGTACCCAGCAAAGCGGGCAATTCGTAAACGGAATACTCGATAATATTCACAAGGATTTTTTGCGGGAAAACAGAATGCATAAAGTTGACTTCAAAACAAAAGATAAAAAAGCGAATGATTAGATTTGCAAAAAAAATAAGAATGAGACAATTACTGGTAGTGGCCATATTGATATTGGCAGTATCCTGTTTAAACAAAACAGACAAAGAGAAATCATCCAATTTAACTGCATCCAGTGAAACCATACCTACAGCACCTGCAACTGTTGTGGTGGATGAGTCGAACCTGACCAGTATCCAGTGGCTCGATTCATCAAAAAGTATGGGAAAAGTTACTGAAGGTGGTACCTTAAAAATAAACTACCGGTTTAAAAACAGTGGTTCAAAACCTCTCGTGATCGAAAAAGTAGAACCCGGTTGCGGCTGTACCGTTGCTGATTATCCCAAACAACCTATTGCTCCCGGCCAGGAAGGGGAAATAACAGCTGAATTCGACACCAAGGGAAGAGTTGGCGTGCAAAAGAAGAATATCACCGTTTATGCCAATACCCGAGAACACAACTATATCCTCTATTTCGATGTTACCGTAGATAAAGCCAAATCATAGATCAATAAAAAACAAATCACTTCAAAATGACAACTTTAGTTATTTTTTTACAAGCCCAGCCGAACAACAGTTATACTTTAATTTTATTGGGGGGCATGATTCTCGTTTTCTGGTTATTCATGATACGTCCGCAAGCTAAAAAAGCTAAACTGGCCAAACAGTTCCAGGCTGACCTGCAAAAAGGCGCTAAGATTGTTACCATTGCAGGTATTCATGGTACGGTGAACAAAGTAAATGAAGATGGAACAACCATTATGCTGGAAACTAGTCCTGGCAGTTATATGAAAATTGAAAAAAGCGCTATTTCTATTGAATGGTCGCAAGCCGCTAATAAAGCCGCAGCAGCCAGTGTAGCAGGAAAATAATTAGTTCGAGAAAACACTAAAAACTCAAAACCTTTGTGGTTTTGAGTTTTTAGTTTATGGTTTATCGTTGCTGAACTTCGAAGAGAACTTTAAAATTTCGGGGACTCAAACGATAAACGAAAAACGATAAACCTCAAACCTCTCCATGCTTCGCATCGGCATCACAGGCGGTATTGGTTCTGGCAAAAGCACGGTAGCCCGCATTTTCGGTGTACTGGGGATACCTGTTTATTATGCCGATGGAGCAGCCAAACGCCTGATGAATGAGGATCCCCTATTGATTGAACAAATAATCCAACATTTTGGAAGCAGCGCTTACGAAGATGGAATATTGAATCGTTCCTATCTCGCCTCCCTGGTATTTAATAATAAAGAAAAGCTGGATCTGCTTAATTCTATAGTCCATCCGGCAACTATCCGCGACAGTGATGACTGGATGAAACTACAAAATGCCCCTTATGTATTGAAAGAAGCTGCCCTGATTTTTGAAAGTGGATCACAGCAAGGTCTCGATTATGTGATTGGTGTTTCAGCCCCCGCTCCGCTCCGAATTCACCGGGCCATGAAAAGAGATGGTATCAGCCGCGCTGAAGTTACCGCAAGAATGACACGACAAATACAGGAAACAATTAAAATGCGTTTGTGCAATTTCATTATAGTAAATGATGAGCAATCCATGCTTATCCCTCAGGTAATTACTTTACACAACAAGTTAATGGAATTGTCAAAAGAAAAACGCTGATGGAAAATTTCCCCGCCTTTGCAGATTGGATATTGGTATTGGTTTTTGGTGTATTGCTCCCTTTTATTTCGGGGGTACGCAGCGCTGCGGTTTTTAAAGAAATGAAGGTTGAATTTGACAGTGCTACCAAAAGAAGATTTTACCTGGGGAATAGTTTCTTTCTTTTTATTATCGCCGCTGTCATCATGCTGGTATGGGGGCTTTACCAACGACCTTACTCCCAAATAGGATTTGCTACACCCGCCTCACTCGGAAAATCTGTTCAATGGTGGATGATCGGACTGTTTGTATTAATCTATATAATGGATATCATCCATTCTATTATCAGCGATAGCGAACTAGAAAAAACAATATCCCGAATGGAAGAACAAACTCCATTCATGCCAACCCGGCTTAAAGAGTTACCCGCTTATATCATAATGTGTGTGAGCGCGGGAGTTTTTGAAGAAATCGTCTTTCGGGGATTTATGATCACTTTCTTTAAAACTATTTTAGCGGGTATTCCTTCTGCTGCTGTATGGGCCGTTATGACTCCCGCTATCATATTTAGTCTGGCCCATTATTACCAGGGACCTAAAGCCGTCTTTAAGATATTGGTGCTATCCCTATTATTCGGAATGATCTTCTGGCATTCCGGATCTTTATATGCGGTCATCATCCTACATTTTCTTGTCGATTTCGTAAGTGGACTACTTACCATCTATCTCGCTAAAAACAAAACGAAAAGTTGAATTCGAATCAGTAATTTAGTAAGGGAAGACGGGAAGACCGTAAGTCGGAAAGTCCGGAAGAAAGAACATATCAAGCTATTGTATTTTCTTCCTGACTTCCGGACTTGCGGACCTCGGACTTGCGAACTTTTCAATACAAAAACCATCCACCATGCTTCGCCGTAAATTTCTTCAACAATCCGGTACAGCCGCCGCTGGGCTTGTGATCAGCAGTTCCGCGCTTTCAAATATTGTTCCTGCAAAAAAAACAACCATTGCAATGGTGGGTACAGGTGTAAGGGGATTGGGAATGTGGGGACAACCAGTAATCAAAGAATTTTCAGATAGCCTTGAATTCGTTGGTCTTTGTGATATCAATCCGGGTCGGGTTGAAACTGGTAAAAGCATATTGGGTCTCTCTTGTCCTACATTCACCGATTTTGATAAGATGATGAAAGAAACAAAACCAGAGAAACTGTTAGTAATGACGGTAGATGGCGTGCATCATGAGTATATCATTAAAGGAATGGAATATGGAGCCGATGTGATTTCGGAAAAGCCCATGACCATTGATGAACAAAAATGCCAGGCTATTATTGATGCGGAAAAAAGAACCGGTAAGAAAGTAACGGTAACGTTTAATTATCGCTACTCACCGCACCGGCAAAAGATATTTGAACTCTTACGCAATGATGCCGTTGGTAAAATCACCTCTGTCGATTTTCATTGGTACCTCGACGTGTATCATGGAGCCGATTATTTCCGTCGCTGGCACCGCTTACGTAAAAACAGCGGTTCCTTATTGGTACACAAAGCCTCTCATCACTTCGATTTACTGAATTGGTGGATTGATTCGGATCCTGAAGAAGTATCCGCTTTTGGCGCATTGGAATTTTATGGTAAGAATAATTCCTTCCGGCATACCCATTGCCGACCCTGCCCGCATAAACAGGAATGCAAATTTTACAAAGACATTACGAAAGACAAACGCTTAATGGCGCTTTATGCAGACAATGAGAAATACGATGGCTATCATCGTGACGGATGTGTTTGGCGCGAAGACATTGATATTTTTGATAAGATGGCGGTACAAATAAAATATGCCAATAAAGTTCAGGTAAGTTATTCTTTGACTGCTTATTCCCCCTATGAAGGATACCGGATCGCATTTAATGGAACAAAGGGAAGATTGGATGCCTGGATTAAAGAAAATCAACCCTGGGAAGAAGAAGCGATGGACGAAATTTGGGTGACCAACAATTTCGGAAAACGGGAGATCATAAAAATGTCGAACGCGGAAGCGGGACATGGTGGTGGTGATACACGTCTTCGCAAACAGGTATTCAATCCCGGTGATGATCCATACCGTCAGTCAGCTGGTAGTCGCGACGGCGCCATGTCGGCATTGATCGGCATTGCAGCCCGAAATAGTATAGATAGCGGTAAGATGATTAAGATCGCGGATCTAACTTCTTTGAAGCCGCAGGCGAAGAGGGTTTAAAAAGTTTAATGGTTTCAAGGTTTAAGGGTTTAAGAGTTCTCGAATTCTATCAGCGAAATCGAATTTAAAGAACCTTTAAACCCTTAAACCTTTAAACTTTGAAACCTCTAAAAATCGTAACTTGTAAACAGTCACAACTTCAGGTTGTATGAAAACGCTGCTCTTTCTGCTATTGATAAGCACATTTGTTTATCCTACTGGAATTTCAGAAACATCTACTCCAACAATTCCCGCAGCTATTATTGCGCCTACTACCGATACAATCGATTTTAAAACAATGATCCAACCCATATTTGAAAAACGCTGTAATCCTTGTCATTTCCCCGGTGGTAAGATGTATGAAAAAATGCCCTTCGACAATCCAAAAACCATTCTGAATCATGAAGCAGGAATATTGAGGAGAATAAAAGACGCAGAGGAAAACGAAAGGATAAGGGAGTTTTTAAAGAAAAATAAAAAAGAAGACTGAATTTTGGATGGTGGATCGGGAACTTGGGAAATCGCTGCTAGCTATCCATTCTCTTAATTTTTATAATTCCTGCTACACATAAAGCTATTTCTCCATTTCCCAATCCAAAATTTCAAAATATACTTTTATTCATCCTTAAACTTTATTCAAATGGGAGTTGTACGTCCTTACAAGGTTAAAACCAGCAATGGCAAGTCCAAAGTATTGAATCTCGCCGATTGTGTTAACATACACCGCACCCCTTCCGTGCGGGACGCCATTCTCAAAGGCGAATACAATCGAATTGCCAGCGACGACGGCCATATGATAACCGTAGAGAAGCCATTTTTCTATACCGATTTCGATAGAAATCATTTATTCCTCGTTAAGCCCCGTTATGAACGACACGATTGGTTGGATGCATCAGCACAATTGGAAAGAATGGTGAAAGGAGTGCCTCTTAATATTATGTCAACCGATAAAAAATTGAGAGTGATCTTTGGTATGGGTGAGTTAAGAGAAAAATTAGTAGCCGACGAATCTTCCATCGACGATCGGATGGTAGAATTATTAAAAGTATTGATCATCTACGATCATCCATTTCTTATCAAGCAACCCAGGCTCCGTCTTTATCTTGAAAAAGTTACTAAGCAATCCTACGATTTCATAGCTTGTTATGATCATCATCCCCGCAACTACCGGGTAGGCATGCCCCGGAAAGTAGTGGATGAACTGGTCAACAATCGCGCTAAAGTTGAAAAATGGATAAAGGAAAGACATAAAAAAGAAAACATCTTCGAATTAAAGAAGGACCATTGGGTTAATTTCTGGAGATGGTCGCCGGTACCTTCTTACCTGAATTCATTAAAAGAGTATGCGAAGCAAATTCAAGCAGGAAAAACCATATCGGTAACCAGCACCGCATTTAAAGACATGTTGAAATATTTACCGAGAGGAAGTCAGCTGCCCGCCTGGGCCAAAAAAGCGCTTTACGAATTACTGCAATATGCTAAAAAGAAAAAATTTCAAAAGCTCCAGGACCAGTTATTCGAATTGCGTTTTGATCGTCAATTAGACGATGATTGGTACCTCAATGATGATCCGAATGATATTGATACGTTGTGGAAATTAATGAAGGACCTGCCCGATACCAATGTGGAAGGAAATACATCGCTCGACGAACTGAACCTCGCAAGAGGGGGTGGCGGTTGGTATGAACCAGACACCGGTGATATCTATATTGGTTCCGAAGAATTATTTGATAAGGAAAGATTTGAAGATGTAGTACGGCACGAAGTAGGGCATGCGGTACATGAGGCTAATGATAAAAAAATAAATCCCTGGCTAAAAAAACAATTTGGGTGGATGACTTTCGAACTGGATGACAAACAAATTGATGCATGGGTGGATCTGTTGGGTGGATATAAAACGAACGATCCCCAGGTGATAAAAGAATTACGTAAGTATTTAAAAGAAGCAATTGGTCCGGGTAGCGAATGGGGCCCACCGAAATACCCGATCATTCCCCGCAAACACGCCTGGTGGAAACCCGATTTCGGACCAAGGATCGCATTCGAAAACAGTGGCAACGATTGGCACGAACGAAATGATAAATGGTACAGATATAAAGACAAAGCCTACTTCTGTAATTTTTATTACCAGCAATTCATGGTTGTAAATGCATCTACGCTGGATCTGATCAATAATGGTATGCCGGATAAATACGCCGCGATGTCACCCTTCGAATTTTTCGCAGAATTGTATGCCCTGCATTATGATATGGACGACCCGATGCGCAAGAATATTCCAAAAGAAGTGAAAGATTGGCTGAATACAAATGTTGGGAAAGCAACTTCCAGCAGCCAGCCGAAAAAACCTAAACATGGAATCAGGAGAACGAATAGGGCGATGCCGGGGAGGAAGAGATAGGAATGTAAAATATAAAATGTAGAATGTAAAATGTAAAAGGGGTTTCAATTCAATCTCCCAGCTATTATTTCATTTCCACTTTTACATATAATGAAATTGGGTACTTACTCACTAACTGTGGAATAAGTACCCATTTACATTTTACATTTTATATTTTACATTCTACATTTATTTGAGTTTTCCTAAAGCTTCTTTAATCCTCGTATAAGCTATTTCAATTTTAGGAAGGCTATTCGCAAAAGATAAACGAATACAATTGGGAGAACCGAACGCGCGACCGGTTACAGTAGATACATGCGCCGTATTCAATAAATACATACAAAGATCATCGGCATTTTCGATGGTTTGTTGTCCATCGGTTTTTCCAAAATAACTATCTACTTCAGGGAAAACATAAAATGCTCCGTCGGGTTTTGCGCATTTCCATCCTGGTATCTCCGAAATAATTTCCAATACACGCTTGCGTCTTCGTTCAAACTCTTTCGTCATTTCCATAGTAGGTTTCAGATCGGTAGTCAATGCTACAATAGCTGCCCGCTGTGTAACAGCGTTGGCACCGCTGGTGAACTGTCCTTGTATTTTTTCGCAGGCTTTCGCAATGGTAGGATGCGCCGCGATATAACCAAGACGATAACCCGTCATGGCAAAACCTTTACTTAAACCATTTACTATTATGATCCGATCTTTAATATCATTAAACTGCGCGATGCTTTCGTGCTTTCCAACAAAATTGATGTATTCATAGATTTCATCGGAAATGATCAGTAACTCCGGATAATTCTTAAATACTCCCGCCAATCCTTTTAATTCTTCTTTGTTGTACACGGAGCCCGAGGGATTACAAGGCGAAGAAAATAAAAAGAGTTTAGAGCGTTCGGTAATACTGGCCTCTAATTCCGCAGGACTAATTTTGTAATTGTTTTCCATTGTAGTTGGTACAATAACAGGAATACCACCCGCTATCTTTACCAACTCTGAATAAGTTACCCAGAACGGAGCGGGAATGATCACTTCATCTCCTTCATCCACGATCGCTAATATTACATTAGCTAAACTTTGTTTGGCGCCCGTTGAAACAACAATATTCTCCGCTTTATAATCAAGGCCATTATCTCTTTTCAATTTGGTGCAAACAGCCTCTCTCAGATCAGGATATCCTGCAACAGGAGTATAATGACTGAAATTATCATCAATCGCTTTCTTGGCAGCTTCTTTAATATGTTGGGGAGTATCGAAATCGGGTTCTCCTAAACTAAGATCGATTACATCGGCTCCTTTAGCTCTGAGTTCCCGCCCCAGTTTGGCCATCTTCAGGGTTTCGGGTTCATTGAATTTTTCTAAAAGGGAAGATAATTGCATAGACTCCAATGTTGCTTGCATGTTCGTTGATCGATTTTACAATTTTTAAGAATAGGTAGTGTCTCAGTTTCCCACAAAGACACCAAGCCATAAAAGGTTTTTCTTAGTGACCTTGGTGTCTTTGTGGGACAAAATTTCAAACTGAGTAAGAATGCGCAAATTTACGGCTTATTCGAACTAACAACTGTTTACTTTTCATAGGTAAAACGGAATGTGGAAAGGTCGGGTATTTGTGTTCGTTTACGTTTCAGTTCATACTCATAAATAATTCGTCCTAAGTTCTTCATGAATGGCTGCCCCACCTTTTCGTAATCATAGCTGTTATCATTCAATATTCCATCGCTGTTACAATAAATGGCGGCAGAAAGCATAAACTCTATCTTTTTATCAAAATCCACTACATAGGCCGCGTCAATCATAAAACCATAAGCATCCCCTACTTTATTAAAAATGCGGAAAGTTTTTGGAAGCGGCTCTTTAGCAGCCCCCCAATATAGGAATTTACAATAGGCATCCCAATAATCCGGGGAGTTATAGGATGGATATAAAGTTTCGCCCGGGTATTGCGACATATATTTCCATACAAAGCGGTAATCTTCCTGCGAAATATTAAATCGTTGTTTAGCCGGCACCTCATTCGGGAAGAGTATGCTTTTTAAAATCTGATGAAGATCTTCTAACACCATCCGGTTCTTTTTTGTAAAATCCATTGGTCCATTGAAAAGTTTATCACCGCGATAATATGCCTTTCCCAGCCAATCACTGCGTTTCAGGTGTGCCTGCTGATTGAACTGCTGTGGTTGTTTATAAAGCAACTTGCCAGTTCCATCATAAAATGTAATAGAATTGGTATGACGATTCTCATCTTCACTTAAAAAACGTTCCAGTCGATGAATAATCTCAGCGTTTTGATAGCCCATCGCATGCAGTTTTTGATTGACATATTCCTGCCCCAAAAATTCATACAGGCGATTAAAAGCATCGTTATCACTAACCAGGAAAATCTTCTTTATATATTGAGCGATTGATGGACGGCCATCAGGAGTTGTTGGATCATTATATACTTCGTTTTGCCCGCTATAATTTCCGGTTGTAATCATTGTACTGCTCTTATTCAAGCCGGGTATCTTTAGTTCATTTAATCGTTGAAGTGCCAGCAGGGCCGTAGGCATTTTAACCGTTGAGGCCGGATAAAAATATTGATCGGGGTTTACATTTAGGTAATAGTTGGTAAACACAGGTTGGTTGTTGTTCCGGCGATCGATCTGCGTATAAATAACCTGCAACTGAAACGAATCGCGGTGCTTCAGCAGGTCACCGAAATATTGTGGGTATTCGGCTAACAAGTTTTCCAATAAACTATCGGTCTTCGCCATTGAAGGAGGTTTTATAATAGTTGGGGGCACCTCCATGGCTGGTGGAACAGGTGCCGCAGGTCCAGTATCCGCTGGCGTTTGCTGTGTTGTTTTTTTGGGTGAAGAACAGAAGAAAAAGAAAACAATAACCATTATCACTCCGCAAAATGCCTTGAACATTTGATTCAACATGTGCCTGATTTAGGTGTGAAAATAAGAAAATTGAGTGGTGATTAGTAGTTCGGAGTCAGGAGTTCGGAGTCGGGAGTAGTTTCTGAAATTCGAAATTACTTTACATCAATCAAGAGAAATGGAGTTTATTAAAATGATTTTTGACCCACTTACAAACTTTGAATCGGGTAAATCTCCCGACTCCTGACTCCCGACTCCCGACTTATTATTGACTACTAATTTTAACGGGCTCCCCGTTTGGAAGTCGTTAAATTTCCTGTAGGTTTGCGAAGTTTAAAAAATCAACCTTTTATGAATTTTAACCGACTGAATAACATTGTAGGGTGGATCGTTTGTTTGATCGCCTGTACTGTGTATGTAATGACTATGGAACCTACCGGCAGTTTCTGGGACACCGGCGAATTTATTTCCAGTGCTTATAAATTACAGGTACCTCACCCACCCGGAGCCCCTTTGTTTACCCTGTTGGGCCGTTTTTTTATAGTGTTATTTGGAGATGATCCCATGAATGCCGCCCGTGGCATCAATTTCATGAGTGCTACCGCCAGTGGATTTACCATCTTATTCCTTTTTTGGACCATTACCCATTTTGCACGGAAAATTGTGCAAACCAAAGGAGTGGCATTAACTGGACAACAATTATTCAGCATAATGGCCGCCGGTACTATAGGCGGACTTGCTTATACATTTTCAGATTCTTTCTGGTACAGCGCCGTGGAAGGGGAAGTATATGCTTTGTCTTCCTTATTTACAGCCATTGTTTTCTGGGCCATCCTTAAATGGGAGCACGAGGTTGACCAGGAAAGCATGACCGACGGACATAAGTTTTCACGTGCCGACCGATGGATCGTTTTTATATTTTTTATGATGGGGTTATCAATTGGCGTACACTTATTGAACCTTTTGACCATCCCCGCTATCGTAATGGTATATTATTTCAAACGGTATAAAGTTTCCCGCGCAGGTGCCATCTGGGCATTTATCGCCGGATGTGTGATAACCGGTATTGTTCAAGTTGCCATCATCCAATGGAGTATTAAAGGTGCCGGCGCTTTCGATATCTTTTTTGTGAACAAAGTAGGCACTCCATTCTTTGTCGGTTTTGCCATCTATTTCTTACTGTTATTTGGTTTGCTTATTATGGGACTACGTTTCAGTGAAGCGCAGATCAAAAAATTCTCCAGCTTTGGAATATGGCTCTTTCTTATTTTATTATTATTCTGTTTCCCATTCATTACTTCAGCAGCCACTGGTTTCGGATTGATAGTAATACTGGGAGCTGTAATCGGTACCTGTTATTATTTTAAAGACAAGATCTCTTCCTTTCTCCGTATCGGTATATTATCAACCTTATTTGTGGTGATTGGTTATTCTACTTACTTCACCACTCTTATCCGCTCCTCTTCCAATACATCGGTAGATATGTACAATGTAGATAACCCGGTAAGTTTGGTTGGATATTTAAGCCGCGATCAGTACGGTGACTGGCCCATTATTTATGGACCGGATTTTACATACCGTGCCCCTCAAGTTACCGCAGGTGATCTTTATGTAAAAGGCAAGGATAAATACAAAGTTGTAGGCCCGTTGAAAAAACAAAACTTCAGCGCTAAGCCATCCGAAGGTGAGATAGACCAGGTGATGAACCAGCACCCCGACTGGAACCGAAATCAAATAGGTCCCAAGCTATTTCCGCGAATGCACGATAACGGAAACGAGCGTAACCAGGAATATATGTATCGTACTTATGGTGGATTAAGTGCGGATGAACAACCGGGCTTCACCAATAATATCCGGTACTTTGTTAAGTACCAGTTTTTCTGGATGTACGGAAGATATTTCTTGTGGAATTTTGCGGGAAAGCAAAACGATCTTCAGGGATTTGGCAATGCACGGGATGGCAATGCTTCCAGCGGAATTAATTTTGTAGATAAAATTTTTGGGGTGAGCACCAGAGATGTGTTACCTGATACTGCAGGAAAGAACAATAAAGCTAACAACAGATTGTTCATGCTACCATTACTCTTTGGTATCCTTGGATTCATTTATCAATTCAATAAGAACCGTCGAGATTTCCTGGTGAATTTTCTTTTGTTCTTCTTCACAGGTTTTGCAATCGTTATCTATCTGAATCAGGCGGGTCAACAGCCACGTGAACGTGACTATGCATATGTGGGCTCTTTCTATGCCTTTGCAGTGTGGATCGGTTTGGGAGTTTTATGGTTGAAGGATCTGTTACAAAAATGGATCAAGGGAAGTGCTGCCAATTACCTGGCCTTTGGAGTTTCTTTACTGGCGGTTCCCATATTAATGGTATCGCAGGAATGGGATGATCATGATCGCAGTCGCAAAACGCTTGCATATGATTTAGGACAGGATTATCTCGAAAGCTGTGAAAAGAACGCGATTGTAATATCTTTTGGTGATAATGATACGTATCCGCTTTGGTATACACAGGAAGTGGCTCAAAAACGACTCGATCTTCGGGTGATGAACTATAGTCTACTTGGTACCGATTGGTATATCAACCAGCTTCGTTATAAAGTAAATGAAAGCGCGCCGGCCGATGTATTGTTTACTCCCGAACAAATTGAAGGAAGTAAAAGAGATGCAGTATTTGGTGCTTCTTATTTATCCCGTTACAATATTCCAAACAACCCCGTTTCTTTATTCGATCAGAATAAATACCACGACCTGTATAACATGCTGAAAAATGTAACAGGAAGTGATGACCCCAGGTACCTGGTTGCTGTGGATGATAATGAATTCCTCAGCACTTTCCCTGTAAACAAGGTAAGTGTTCCGGTAGATATAGAACTAGTAAAGAAAACGATGAAGTTTAATCCGGGGGATAGCATTGTAAGCGAATTGAAGCTGGACATTAAGAAAAGCTTTTTGCAAAAGAACGATCTGGCAATTCTTGCAGTGATAGCCGCTAATAAATGGCAGCGTCCTATTTATTTTACTTCTACCCAGGAACTGGAAGAATTGGGATTGGAAAAATATACAAGAATGGAAGGAATGTCGTACCGCTTGGTTCCGGTAGAAAGTGCCGGAGTACAGCGGGATATCGCCTATAATAATATGATGAACAAATTTAAATTTGGAAATGCCGATAAACCAGGTGTATTCTTCGACGAGGAAAACCGACGTCATTTGAATAGCATCCGCGCCGCTCATGGTTTCCTTGGATTAAGTCTGACGGAGGTTAATAGAAAAGATTCGGCCCGGAAGATCCTGCAACGTTACGATCAGATGGTGCTTAGTACGAATGTACCTTATGGAATGACCTCTAACAGGGGTAATCAGCATAACCGAATTTCCATGACATTCCTACTGGCAAGTTATCAAAGTGGAGATCTCGGGTTAGCGAAAAAAGTGAGTCAATCGTTGAAATCCGATCTTGAACAACAGATGCGTTATTATCGTTCGCTGGGTGATGATGGATTAACAAACGAACAACTGGGAATGAATGCTTTCCAGTATCTCAATCAGCGTGCCGCTAACCTTAGCACACAACAGGAAGGGTTTGCGCAGGACATCGCTTCCTCTTACCAGATGCTTAACCAATTGGATGATTGGGAAAAACAATATAAAGCAGGCGGACCGGCAAATGCTGGCGAAACTGTTCCCGTAACAATACCCAAGCCTGCCGATTCACCAGCCAAAAAGCCTTAATAAGCCTGAGAACTAATACTTAACAGGTTGATAACTTAGAGTCCCGGAATTGAACATTCCGGGATTTTTTTTATTATATACTTAGTACGAACTTGGACTCCGGAACACCGTGGTTGGTGACCGTTGTTGGTGACCGTGGTTGGTGTCTCCACCAACCACCAAAAAATAATCACAGTTCCGGCTGGTGAAGACACCAGCCGGGGAAGTCAAAAAGATTTGTGTAGTATGAAAGGACATAACTTCTCAAAATTCGATCCGAACCAGCAGGGCAAAACAAAGTTTGAGCAACTGCTGGATATCTTCATGCAATTATTAACCTATACGAATGGCGATGTAAGTGAAGCATTGAATTGGATGAACCAATTAGATAAGGAATATGAAATGACCAACAATGAATATGGGATGGGTGATTTCATTGAAGAGTTAAAAGATAAAGGGTATATCGACGATAAGAATCAAACAGGAGAAATTAAAATCACTCCTAAAACAGAACAAGGCATACGTAAACGTTCACTGGAAGAAATCTTTGGAAAACTAAAAAAAACCAAGCAGGGCGATCATCACAGTTTTAAACCCGGACAAGGTGATGAAATCAATCCTGAAACAAGACCCTTTCGCTTTGGTGATATGCTCGAGCAAATTGATTTCACCACTTCCATATTAAATGCGCAGATCAATCATGGCATCGATAATTTCAGTATGCAGGAAGATGATCTCACGATCCGCGAAACAGATTTCAAAGCGCAGACGTCTACGGTATTAATGATCGACGTCTCCCATTCAATGATTTTATATGGAGAGGATCGGATAACCCCCGCGAAAAAAGTGGCAATGGCACTGAGCGAACTGATCACTACTAAATATCCCAAAGACACATTGGATATAGTTGTGTTTGGAAATGATGCCTGGCCGGTGGAGATTAAGGACCTTCCGTATTTGCAAGTAGGACCTTATCATACCAATACAGTAGCTGGATTAGAACTGGCTATGGATATATTGCGAAGAAGAAGAAATCCGAATAAGCAGATCTTTATGATCACGGATGGAAAACCGACCTGTTTAAAAGTAGGTAAGCGTTATTATAAGAATAGTTTTGGACTCGATCGCAAGATCACTACCCGCTGCCTGAACCTGGCCGCGCAATGCAAAAAGTTGAAAGTACCGATAACGACCTTTATGATTGCAACTGACCCCTATTTGCAACGGTTTGTACAGGAGTTTACAGAAACAAATAATGGGAAAGCATTTTTCGCGACATTGGATAAGCTTGGGGCTTTCATCTTTAAGGATTTTGAAAGTGGAAGAAGAAAGACAGTTTATTAATTTTTATAGGCGAATGAATAAAAAAACTATTGCCATAATTGTTCTTGGAATTTTGTTGTTTCTCTCGGTTAGTTTTATTGCAACGAGGATAGCATCGTCTATTAAAGAACCAGAACCATTGATTGTAACAACACCAGAATCGGTAGCCGTTTCTCAAGTACCCACTTATGCGTTAGTCTTTTTTATAAACGACGACAATACGATTGGTTATAAAACTTCAGCTGATTGGAGTAAAACTGATCAGATCATAATTAACCCCGGTAATTCCGAAAATATTCAAAAAGTGATAACTGATGCGGAAATAAATTTTAAATCACTCGATAAGAAAATGGAAATTGTTATAAAGAGGGATAATGCTGGGAAATATCATCAATTCAAAACACTGATTGATGCATTGAAGGAAAAAGAAATATTAAAATTCCAGTTATTTACGGAACCCCTGAAAAGCGAGTAAAATAAATTCATTTGTAAAAGACATACATGACCAATACAAACATAAAAACATTAGGCGAATTAAAGAAAAGTGGTTATCAATCGAAAACCATTAAAGAAGAAGTACGTCGAAATCTGATTAGGAAATTACAGAATAAAGAACCTACTTTTTCGGGTATCATTGGATATGAGGATACCGTTATCCCTGATGTTGAAAGAGCATTACTCTCCCGACATAATATATTATTTCTTGGCTTGCGCGGACAAGCCAAGACCCGCATGGCCCGACAGATGGTGGACCTGCTCGATGAATATATTCCGGTTGTTTCTGGAAGCGAAATAAACGATGACCCATTTAAACCCATTTCCAAATACGCGAAACAATTGATCGCCGAAAAAGGAGATGCTACTCCTATTGAATGGATGCATCGCGATGAAAGGTATGGAGAGAAATTGGCAACACCCGACGTAAGCGTGGCCGACCTGATCGGTGATATCGATCCTATTAAAGCCGCTAACCTGCGATTGAGTTTCGCGGATGAAGGTGTTATCCATTATGGTATTATTCCACGCAGCAACCGAAGCATTTTCGTCATCAATGAAATTCCGGATTTACAGGCACGTATCCAGGTTGCGTTGTTTAATATACTGGAAGAAGGTGATATACAAATACGCGGTTTTAAACTGCGGATGCCGTTGGATATTTTATTTGTATTTACCGCCAACCCGGAAGACTATACCAATCGGGGTTCTATTGTAACACCATTGAAAGATCGTATCGAGAGCCAGATACTTACTCATTATCCCAAATCAATTGATACGGCCCTTACCATTACTGAACAGGAAGCGGAGGTACATGAAGATCAGAAAGCAAAAGTGAAGATCAGCGACCTGGTAAAACGTTTGATCGAACAGATTTCCTTTGAAGCGAGAAGCAATGAATATGTAGATAAGAAGAGTGGCGTATCGGCCAGACTTAGTATCTCCGCGTATGAAAATGCATTGAGTACAGCCGAACGTAGGGCGATTATCAATAAAGAGAAGGAAACATTGGTTTGGATCAGTGACCTGGCTGGCATTATTCCTTCCATTACTGGTAAAATAGAATTGGTATATGAAGGGGAGCAGGAAGGACCTTACCAGGTAGCAATGAATTTGCTTGATAAAGCAATCCGTTCGCAATTTGTTCAATATTTCCCGAACCCCGACGCGGTGAAGAAAAAAAGAGCTTCTCAGCAACACGCCGATGAAAATCCTTATCGCGCCGTACAGTCTTGGTTTGACAAAGGAAATTCGTTGAATTTATTATTCAATAGTAAGGATGAAGATAAAATTCAGCAGCTCTACAAAGTGGATGGCTTACACGCGCTGGTAAAAAAATTCTTCAAACATGCCAACGAAAAAGAAGCGGCCCTGCTGATGGAATTTGTTTTACACGGATTAGCAGCTTATTCGATGATCAGTAAAAAAATGGTAGAAGGTAAACTTGAGTTCAAGGACCTGATGGGATCCATGATCAACCTGGGTAATGCACCCAGTTTGGGAGAAGAAGATTTTGATAGCGAAGACTTCAATTAATTTGATAATCCCGGAAACGAAAAAGCTACGGCCGTTCCTTAAAACGCCGTAGCTTTTTTATTAAAAGATTTAGAATTTATACCCGAATGATATACCTGCATAGAGTGGAAAAAACCCAAAGTCTCCAAAAACTGGTGTTATAGTAGCCCGGAATGTAAACCCGGAAGTTGTTGGCTGTAACCGATATCCGAAATTAAGATGTCCAAAAGTAGATGAAAAGATTCCATCTGCGTCCACAGCCTCGTCAATCATTACGGGTGTAACGCCCGCGCCCAGTTCAAAATAATTTTTTCCATCTTTTCCAAACAGATAATTTAGCCCTAAAGGAATATACACCGCTCCGTCTCCGTCAATATAAAATCCTCCCAAACCGACGCGGGCACCTAAACCACCCTGTGTCTTTTTAAACCGGAAATCAAAATTAAAGGAGGCAATTCCCGGTCCTCCTAATTCAAAGTATACAGACTTTGCCCCCTGGGCTGGAGCCGATTCCTTATACTGTGCATGCGCAAAACTTGCAAATCCCATTAATACAATAGTAACGAGTAAAATCTTCTTCATATACGGTAATTTAGGTTTAGACAAATAAATGGCGGCTTTGCTGCACAATATAAACTTAAATAATATTCACCTCCCGTTCTAACTCAACTCCAAACTTTTCTTTAACACTCTTTACTATTTTTTCACTTAATTCGTTTATCTCTTCACCGCTGGCATTCGCATAATTTACCAAAACAAGAGCCTGTCTAGCATGACAGCCAGCATCACCTGAACGATAACCCTTCCATCCACATTGCTCAATCATCCATCCGGCCGCAAGTTTTATTGTTCCATCTGCATTGGTAAACCCAACCATGTCTGGGTATTTAATCTTTAACGCTTCAAATAATACTTTAGGTACTGAAGGGTTCTTAAAAAAACTACCTGCGTTTCCAATTTCTTCCGGATCGGGTAGTTTGGAACGACGAATTTGTATAACCGCCTCAGAGATGGCCCGTATACTTAGATCTTGTACACCCATTCTTTCCAATTCCTGACGGATAGCTCCATAACTGGTATGAAAAACCGGTTTTTTATGTAAGCGAAAGCTCACGTTTACTATAGCGAATTCATTTTTGAACTTATTCTTGAAAACACTATCCCGATAACCGAATTGACAATCTGTTTTTGTAAACGTATAGATTTTTTTCTCCCGGAGATGCAGCGCTTCCAGATCCCAGAAAAGATCCTCGACTTCTACCCCATAAGCCCCAATATTCTGCATGGGCGATGCCCCTACATTCCCGGGAATCAGGGATAGATTTTCCAGGCCGGCCCAGTTTCGGGAGATACAATATTGAACAAAGCCATGCCAGTTTTCCCCAGCGCCAGCTCGTACATAAACATACTCTTCGTCCTCATGTAATTCTTCAATCCCTTTTATTTCATTCTTGAGAACAAGACCGTCGAAATTATGTGTGAAAAGTATATTACTGCCCCCACCTAAAAGTAGTCGGGAGTCGGGCTTGCCCTCCATAGCTTTAGCGAAGGAGGGAGTCGGAAGTCGGAAGTCGAGCAACTCAGTGAGCTGTTCTGGAGAATTAAATATCGAAAAATATCGCGCGGATACATTTATTCCAAAAGTATTGTAGGGGCGTAATGAAATATTTTCTTGAATTTGCATGAAGGCAATAATAGTACAAAGTAGTAAAAATAATGAGATCAATCTACAAAGCAATTCACTCAGATGAAGTGGCCCGCGCCATGCTGGTATCAACTACATTGAATAAGAAGGGAATTGCCATCAATCATTATGACGAAATCATGATAATGGCTAACCCCAATTTGGGGTGATTGTTCTTTCCCATTTCCATTAACGTTACTTTAATCGGTAAGTTTTCCACAATTATCAAAATTGGTGTTGTTATTGGATTGCGTCTATAAGATCAGCGCTGACAACAAAAACTTATAAATCACAAAAGAAATAATTTATGAAATCACGCAATTTATTGACGGGGTTGGCAATCGCTTTTGCCCTAAGTGCTACGATTATCGCTTGCGATAAAGACGACGATCCCCCCGCACCTCGAAGCAAAGAATATACATTGGTTCCTGTAGGAGCTTCCGGTGTTGGTGGTAAGGTTACCATTCTGGAGAACGCCGATAAAACACTTGCTTTAACGGTTGCATTGGATAATTCAGTAAAGGATACTATACATGTATCTCATATTCATAGTGGCAGTATCGCCAATCCAGGGGCAGTTGTTATTCCATTATCATCCATAACTGGTACAGGTACAGCAGCAGCTGCTACTACAGCTATTAGCAGTATCACTTATGATAGCCTGTTAAATTATACAGGATATATAAATGTCCATTACAGTGCTTACCGTATAGATAGCCTGATTACACAGGTTAATATCGGGAAAAACAATCCTTAAGGAAGTATTTCACACAAAGGCTACAAAGAATACAAAGCAACAAAGGTTGCAAAATACTTCTCTTGCGTACTTTGCTTTCTTTGTTTCTTTGTGTGAAATTTATTTATTTGTAGAATCACATGGCATCCACATCGATAATTATAACAACACTTCGGAAGCGCTTATCATTGTGCATATAGGCTACCTGTTCGTGAATAAGCTGCCTGCATTGATTCAATAACCTTGCTTCTTTTGGTAATTTTATCGAAAGTTCCATGAGGTACTGGTTTCGTATGCGGTTAACAACCGGTTCAGCAGGCCCCAGCAGCCATTTGCCAAATTCCTTTTTTAACCCTCCTGCGAAATATTTCGAAGCCGCATCGGCTACTTCTTTTATCTTATGCTTAAAGGTGATCAGTATGAACCGGGAAAATGGAGGATAAAAGAATTGCTGTCGCCCTTCAATTTCATTTTTATAAAACAATTTATAATCATGCTGCTGTACATAAAGTAAAACCGGGTGTTTGGTATTGGCCACCTGTATCATCACCTGGCCCTGTATATCTTTTCTGCCGGCTCTTCCGCTTACTTGCTCCATCAATTGAAAAGCCCGTTCGTTCACGCGAAAATCGGCAAAGCTTAATAAACTGTCCGCATCCAGAATCCCTACCAGGATCACATTCTCAAAATCCAGCCCCTTTACCACCATTTGCGTACCTACCAATATATCGATGCGTTGCTGTTCGAATTGTTGTATCAGGTTATCATGCGCCTGTTTTCCCCGTACACTATCGATATCCATTCGCGCGATTCGAGCCTTGGGAAATATTTCCTCCAACTGCTCCTCTATTCTTTCCGTTCCAAAATTCCGTTGATTAAAATTTGTACTACCGCAGGCCAAGCAACTATAAGCAGGCGGATAAACAGTTCCGCAATAATGACAATGGAGTTTGTTGGTGTTTTTATGAAAGCTCAGGGATACATCGCAATACTTACATTGAGGTATCCATCCGCAGGCCTGGCAAACCTGGTAAGGGGAATAACCCCGACGATTCTGAAATAAAATAACTTGTTTGCCTTCTTCGATCGATTGCTCAATAGCATTCTGCAAATCGGGACTGATTATAATTTTGTTTTTATCCTTACTGATTATTTTTTTGGTATCAATGATTGTAATGGCTGGCAATTGAACACCTCTATAACGCTCGTTCAATTCTGTCAACCCATATTTACCCGTTTGTGCGTTAAAATAACTTTCTACCGATGGGGTAGCACTTCCCAATAAAACATTTGCTTTAAACAACGACGCATAATAAACAGCCGCATCCCGAGCATTGTAACGGGGCGCGGGTTCTTGTTGTTTATAGGAACTATCATGTTCTTCGTCCACAACAACCAGACCCAATTCGATAAACGGCAGAAACAATGCCGAACGGGCGCCTAATACAATTTTCAATTCCCCCGATTTTACCTTGTTCCATATCTCTACTCTTTCGTTCTGATTAAATTTACTATGATAGATACCGATATAACCCCCAAAATGTTTTTGCAGGCGACGAATGATTTGTGATGTCAACGCTATCTCGGGTAATAGATACAAAACCTGTTTTCCCTGACGGATGTATTGTTCTATCAATTTTATATAAACCAGGGTTTTTCCGCTGGAAGTAATACCATGCAACAAACAAACTGGTTTCTGAAGATGAATTGCTTTTATTTCTTCCAATGACTTTGACTGGTCCGGCGTTAATTCAAAATCAATCTTTATATCCTTTGGCAAATAAAGCAATCTATCTACCTGCCTTTTTTCAAGCCGGAGTACATTTTTTTCAACCAATCCTTTCAACTGTGCTTCACTCGCATTACTCTTTTTTAGCAATGCGGGCTTGGTTACCTCGCCTTCAGTTTTAATAATATGGAGATAACTGAGTAATAGTTCCATTTGCTTAGGGGCCCGGCTCCAGTTATTGAGAAGGTCAGAAAGTTTATCTTCATTATCATACTCCGGATTTAAAATTACATAGGTTTCCTTTTTGGGTGAATAGGTTTCTATAAGCGCTTCCCAAACAAAACAAACCTTCTTTTCTATCAATCGTTTTATAACCGGGTATACATGTGAGGCGTCCAGCAATTGCTGAACCTCTGTAAGTTTCAATTCCTTTTTTATTAAGAGCGCTTCTCCTACAATGTACTCATCGTGATCGAGGTGTGAAAAATCATCTCCATACTCTTCATTAAAAACAAGCACCGTTTCACTGCTCAGTTTAAAATAAGAAGGCAGGGCCGCTGCCATCACTTCTCCTTCACTGCACATATAGTAAGAAGCGATCCATTCCCATAATAATAATTGTTCGGGATATACAATCGGCTCTGAATCCAGCACATTCAGGATATCCTTTGTTTCAAAAAATTCAGGTTGATTTGAATGAATATGTTTAACCAGCCCCGAGTATTTTTTGTTTTTACCCAGCACCACTTCTACCCGCACCCCAGGCCTCACCTGTTCCCGCAGGTGTAGCGGAATAGACCAGGTATAGTTCTTTGGCAGCGCAAGTGGTATGATAATCTCTGTAAACATTTTCTGAAAATAAATAAGGCCTCAATTTACAATCTTCATTGCGAATCTTACGAAGACTCTGCGGACTACAATCGATTGGTTTCCCACAAAGGACACAAAGTATTTTATTTAGTGTCCTTTGTGGCTTTGTGGGAAAAACCTGTCTAAATTAAATCAGGATATTAATCAGCGAATCCAACTAGCATTGTATTCCCTGAGTTTTTTTTCCATTATGTCATACACTTTTTGTTTGAGCGTATCGACATCTCGACTGGTTAGTCCTTCTACTGATATCTCTTCTAAATATACCGAGCGGCTGCGTCCCGGGTTAAGGGAAAGCAGGCTACCATAGTGCATGCGTTCATACGAATCAAGAAACAATACTGGCTTGACCGGAATTTGCGATTCAATCGCAATTCGAAATGCCCCATCGAAAAATTCCTTGAGCGGTTGACCCGTCAAATTAAATGTGCCTTCGGGGAATAGAAAAATCGAGATCTCTTTATTCACCACCGATTTCAATATCCGCACACTCTTGGCCCTGTTTTCAGCGCTGCTTCGGTCTACCGTGACAATAGCGTTGCGGTAGATAAATCCGAAAAGGGGAACCTTTGCCATTTCAATTTTGCCCAGCACTCGTATCCGCTGTCGCATGGTTTTCACAATAATGGGCGCGTCGAGATAAGAGATATGATTGGCCACGAAAATATAATGCTTGCTCTTATCATGAGGCGTTTCAAAAAGATTACGATGCCAAATTCCAATCAGGAAGAACCACAAATCACCCCAGATACTACAAACCTTGAAAATAAAATTGCCTCCTTTTATCTTACCAAAAAAAGATCCGGCAACAACAAAAGGCATTACCAATAACATAGTTGCCAAAAAACTAAGTACCGCGTATAAACAATAAATAAGACGAAGGGGTAATAAAATATATCGCATGAATAAAGATGGGATCAGTGGTTAAAAATAAGAATTCCCTTGTCAATTGCAGTCGCACTGCCATTCCTGTTTCAAATCAATTACGGTAATTACTACCATCCCTTTGGAAGAAGGAGCAAATACGATCCTCACCTCCTGCCCATCGTGCGTAATCCCTTCCAAGGCATATTTGGGATCCGGTTTATCATTGGGCTCACTTTTAGCGTTATTGATCTTTCCTTGTTGAAGAATCTCTTTCACTTCGGATTCATCAATGTGACGACAATCCATGCGGCAGCGGGCATGTTTTGTATAAATGATCGATGACGTGTTTCTATCAAAACCTACATCATCTATTAGAGGCTGTTTTTGCTTTTTAAAGAAATAAAATCCAATCAACAATAAAACGACCAGGATAGCGAGGATAGGACTTCTCTTTTTCACACTTAATTTTAGTTGAAAATAAGCCAAATATCCATTTAGGATTTGGGATTTATGATATGTGATTTAGAACAGCTCGTAATCCAAAATCACCATTCACAAATCCCAAATCTGCTCTATCTTTGCGCCTCTATGTCAGAAAAAAGAACAGTAGCATTTCACACACTCGGCTGCAAGCTCAATTTCTCCGAAACCTCTACCATTTCCCGCATGCTGGAAAAAGAAGGTTTCGAGAAAAAAGAGTTTGATGAAAGAGCCGATGTGTATGTTATCAATACCTGTTCCGTTACAGATAATGCGGATAAAGAATGCCGTCACCTGGTTCGCCGGATCCAACGAAAGGCCCCCGAAAGTTTGGTCGTAATTACCGGTTGTTATGCTCAATTAAAGCCAGCGGAAATTGCCAGTATCCCGGGTGTAGACCTGGTATTAGGCGCCGCGGAAAAATTTAATATCGGCGATCATTTAAGAGAATTAACCAAGGGTGATTCAGCAAAGATCTGCAGTTGTGATATTGAAGAAGTCAGTGGATTCAATGCTTCATTTTCTGTAAACGACCGCACGCGTACATTCTTAAAAGTGCAGGATGGTTGTGATTATAACTGTTCGTTCTGCACTATTCCAATGGCAAGAGGTAAGAGTCGGAGTGATTCAATCAGTAATGTTTTATTACAGGTAAATAAACTGGCCACCAATGGCGTGAAAGAAATTGTACTTACCGGTGTCAACCTTGGTGATTTCGGGAAAGGTCCGGATGGAAATAAAACGAATGAAGAGAGTTTCTATAATCTTATTAAGGAATTGGACAATGTTGAAGGAATTGAACGCTATCGAATTTCTTCTATTGAGCCAAACCTGCTCACAAATGAGATCATAGAATTTGTTTCGAACAGTAAGAAATTCATGCCGCATTTTCATATCCCACTTCAAAGCGGCAGCAATCGGATTCTCGGATTAATGCGCCGAAGGTATAAAAGAGAATTGTATGCCGAACGCGTAAACTTGATCAAGATGCTAATGCCGCATTGCGCCATTGGAGTAGATGTGATTGTTGGTTTTCCAGGAGAATCTGATTCCGACTTTAAGGAAACCTTTGATTTTTTACATAGCCTGCCCATATCTTATTTGCATGTGTTTACCTATTCCGAAAGAGATAATACGCATGCGTTGGAATTGAAACCGGTGGTGCCCATCCACACCCGCCACGAACGAAATAAAACACTGCGCAATCTTTCCTATATGAAGATGCAGTACTTCACCGAACAACATGCGGGTCAAACCCGTAAGGTATTGTTTGAAGGGCATAGTAAGACGGGCATGATGGAAGGATACACGGACAATTATATCAAGATCACGACGCCGCAGAGGGATGAATGGGTGAATAGGTTGGTGGAGTGGGTGATTTGAAGAAGCTGTGAGCTGTGAGCTGCGAGCCGTGATAAGGTTGCCAACCCTTTAACAGCGTAATGAAATTCATAAAGTCTTATACAGGGTTGGCAACCTTTTTTTGAACTAGCTCGCGGCTAGCAGCTCAAAGCTCGCAGCTTTTTCCTACCTTCCCTATTCACCATTAAAACCTTTAGTATATGGATGAAAAGAAAACAACCACTCCGGATCAACCAGAAGTTGATTGGAAAGATAAGCTCGAAAACAAGGCGGAAGAAATAAAAGACAAAGCTGAAGAAATTTGGGAAAAAGTGGAAGATAAGGCGGAAGATGTTTGGAAGGACGTAAAAGAGAAAGCCGGCGACCTTAAAGAAGGGGCCGAAAAAGTCTGGAACAAAATTGTGGATAAGTTTGATGGCGACGAAGAGAAACCAACGGAGCCCAAACAAAACTGATTAACGAAAGTGTCGCCAACCGCGACACTTTTTTTTATTATTTGACGGAAAGACGGGAAGTATTGATTTGGGGTAATAATTTATATTTCTTCTTCCCGACTTGCCGTCTTCCCGGCCTTGCTTCGCCGAAGCGGCTACGCGAAGGCAAGCAAAAATGAAATAATTTGATTCAATATCTAATATTTAACAATCCATTGAACAAACCCTTTTCACCTTAATTTCGTTTATATAAGTAGAACCAGACAGCATGAAAAAATTCCATGTTACTATATATTTTGAAATGGACGATGATTTTATGTCCCTGATCCCTTCTCACCGGGTATATATCAACAGCCTGATTGAAAAAGGAATAATTGATCAATACCTGGTATCAATGGAAACGCAACGAGTGTGGATCACTTTTAAT
Source organism: Chitinophagaceae bacterium (assembly GCA_965279015.1). Classification (GTDB taxonomy): domain Bacteria; phylum Bacteroidota; class Bacteroidia; order Chitinophagales; family Chitinophagaceae; genus Endoryza. The sequence goes on along the minus strand of OZ257130.1, from coordinate 3,021,312 downwards.
GCGAATGATAAGATAGAAGTGGAGCAGAAACTGAAAAAATCTCCCATACACAAGTATTGGACTACTATTGAAACAGACGAGCTATTTGTAATTGACGGTCAACATTACCGTTTACCTGCACTACAGATGAATTAATAAAGCAGCAGGTATTTATAAAAAGCCGGCACTTCCCTCATTGTGCCTGTAATATCCTTCCATTTATATACTTCTGACGAAGCAGAATAAACCGAACCGGCAAAACCCATTTTCCTCAGTATATATTTCGATCGGGTAATGTGATAAAATTGAGAGACGATTACAACGGAAGAATAATTCCTTTCTTTATTCCATTTCAAAAAATTCACTGCGGTTAAATAAGTATTCGCTCCTTCATTATCTTCAATCACCGCTGAATCAGGAACACCTTTGCTTACTAAATAGGCTTTCATCGCTTTTCCCTCGGGATAGTGATCTTCAACTCCCATTCCACCGCTTACAAAGATGGTTTTTACTTTCCCTTGTTGATATAATTCGAGTGCCTTATCCACCCTTCCTTTTGTCCATGATGCTAAGGTCCCATCCGAAAATACCCGGTTGCCCAATACAATGGCGACATCCGCTTTAGCCGGATCCTCTTTCAATCCATCGAGGGTAATGAAAATGGCATGTATTAAAATCCAGGCAAGTAAAAAAAAGATTACCCGGCTAATCCATTTGTGTTTGCGTAGCCAGGTTCGGGTTTGTTGGAGCATGATGCAAGATAAGAAGCTTCGAGCTTTGAGCTGCGAGCCTCGAGCGCAAAGGTTGCCAACCCTTCATCAGACTTTATAAATTTCATTACGCAGTCAAAGGGTTGGCAACCTTAGGGCCATCAGCTCGAAGCTCGTAGCTCACCGCTCACAGCTTTTTCCCTAACTTCAACCATCAACTAACACAACATGAGAAACTTCCTTCTTGCCTTTTTCCTGTTTGCTTCTTTACCGTCCAACGCACAATCATTCGATCCAAATTATTTTAATTCGATGCAATGGCGATGTATCGGTCCGCATCGTGGTGGCCGTACCGTTGGAGCCGTTGGTATTCCTCAGCAACCCAATGTTTTTTATATCGGGGTGAATAATGGGGGTGTTTGGAAAACGACCGACTATGGAAGAACCTGGGTTCCGATTTTTGATGACCAGCCAACCGGATCTGTTGGTGATATTGTTGTATCTCCTTCTAACCCCAATACGATATATGTAGGAAGTGGCGAAGGGCTTCAGAGACCCGACCTTTCTGTGGGTGATGGGATTTATAAAACAACCGATGGAGGAAAAACATGGATCAATACCGGTTTGAAAGAAGTGCAGCAGATCGGTGGAATGGCCATTGATCCTGCAAATGAAAATAGAGTATTTGTAGCAGCATTAGGACATCCCTATGGTCCAAATAAGGAAAGAGGAGTATACAGAACGACAGATGGTGGCAAATCCTGGCAGCAGGTTTTATATATCGATGAAAATACCGGTGCCATACAAGTAACGATTGATCCAAAAAATTCATCTATCGTTTACACGGCCATGTGGGCGGGCCGTCAGGGCCCATGGGAAAACGGTGCCTGGAACGGCAAAGAGAGTGGTTTGTTTAAATCAACAGATGGAGGAAGCACCTGGAAAAAATTAACCAAAGGTCTTCCAACAACGGATCAGGGTTTGGGTAGAATTGGATTTTGTATTGCACCATCTGATCCCAACAGAATGTATGCAACAATAGATGCTGGTCAGAACGGTGGCATCTTTCGCAGTGATGATGCCGGAGAAAACTGGTATGTAGTTGCAAAGGATAACAGGTATTGGGGCAGGGCCAGTGATTTTGCTGAATTGAAAACAGATCCGAACAATGCAGACATTGTATATAGCGCGAATATCGCCGCCTGGAAAAGTTTGGATGGCGGTAAAACATGGAACGAATTCCGCGGTGCTCCCGGTGGTGATGATTACCATCGTATCTGGATCAATCCAAATAATCCTGATATCATTTTACTGGCAAGTGATCAGGGTGCCATCATCACGGTTAATGGCGGACAAACCTATTCTTCCTGGTACAATCAGCCCACTTCACAATTTTATCATGTAAGCACAGATAATTCTTTTCCCTATAATGTTTATGGTGGACAACAGGAAAGTGGTAGTGTGGGAATTCCATCGAGAGGCAATGATGGACAAATCAGTTACCGCGAATGGCATCCGGTAGGTGTGGAAGAATACGGATATGTAGCAGCCGATCCATTGGATAACAATATTATTTATGGAGGTAAGATTACAAAATTTGATAAACGTACCGGACAGGTACAGAATATCGCGCCTGAAGCAGTACGCAGTGGTACGTATCGTTTTTTAAGAACAGCGCCGGTACTCTTCTCTCCCATCGATCCAAAAACATTGTATTTCGCAGGGAATGTCTTGTTCAAAACAATGAATGGAGGAAATAGCTGGCAGGTGATCAGTCCTGACCTTACCAGAGAAAGCTGGGATATACCAGGAAGCGTGGGCATTTATACCAATGAAGAAATGAAAAAGATGCCGAGACGTGGAGTGATCTATACAATAGCGCCTTCCTTCAAAGATATAAATACCATTTGGGTGGGTACCGATGATGGCTTGATACAGGTAACGAAGGATGGTGGCAAGAGTTGGAAGAATGTTACCCCTGCTTCTATTACTTCCTGGAGTAAAGTATCATTGATGGAAACGAGTCACTATGATGTAAACACTGCCTATGCTGCTGTTAACCGAATCCGATGTGATGATCTGAAAGCGCATATCTATAAAACAAATGATGGCGGAAAAACATGGAAAGAAATAACCCATGGATTGCCCGATGATCCTATTAACGCCGTAAGAGAAGATCCTAAACGAAAGGGCTTGTTATATGCCGGTGGCGAACGTGCCGTATATGTTTCTTTTGATGACGGTGAAAACTGGCAAAGCCTTCGGCTGAATATGCCGGCTACTTCTATCCGTGACCTGGTTATTAAAGATGATGATATCGTTGTGGGTACACATGGAAGAAGTTTCTGGATATTGGACGACGTAACTCCGTTACGTCAACTGACTGCAACCTTGATAAAGTCAGAAAATATATTATTTAAGCCCCAAACTGCAACGCGAGTTCGATGGAGCATGTACACGGATACACCGGTTCCGCAGGAAGAACCAGCGGGACAAAATCCACCGGATGGAGCTATCATTAATTATTACCTTGGAGAAGAAGCGAAAGAAATAAGACTGGAAATAAAGGATGAAAAAGGAAAGGTTGTGAGAACCTATTCAAACAAGGATACGCTCTATAAAATACAAAATGTTAACTTTCCCAAATACTGGATACGCCCACAAGAAATACTATCTACCGTAAAAGGATCGCATCGGTTTCTATGGGATATAAAATATGCGCCATTAAATCTGCCAGCGTCCTATCCAATTTCAGCAATCTATAAAAATACCGAACCCAATTCCACTGCACCCTGGGTAATGCCGGGGACCTACACAGCACGACTAATTGTTGATGGGAAAGAATACATACATTCATTTAAAGTAAGAATGGATCCAAGAGTTAAAACTCCAGTAATAAGTTTGCAACAACTACATGATCTTTCCGTTCAATGCTATAAGAACCGGATTGAATGCATGAAGATCCTTAAAGATATTCGAGAGTTCCAGGAGACATTAAAACCTAGATTAAGCAGCGCTACAGGAAGTGAAAAAGAAAAGCTGGATAATCTCAATAAAGAACTAAGCTCATTAGTAAACAACACACCCACTAATCTGCAACCCAGTTTTAGCAGGTTGAATGCTGCTTTTTCAACCCTGTTTAACCAATTGGAGGCGACGGATAATGTGCCCACCAGCCAGGTGATTTCAGGGGTAAAGCAGGCACAAGCTGATTTTGAGAAGTTGAAAATAAAATGGTCGGGATTGAAGAAATCTGAGTGATCAACCCTGTATTTTTGGGGTAGAATAATTAATTCGGCCTTGATTTACAGGAAACTGTGCAGCAATCCCCAACTCTTAAAAACTTTAGAAAGTTTTTTGATCTTAGCCCTTCATTTTTAGTCGTTTAACCCTACCTTTGCAAACTCTTTAAAAGAGTGGCTCATGAACTACCGCAGGACCTTTGATATAGCATTTGTGGGATTAAAGCCGGGCATTCATGAGTATGAATACAATGTGGCTGATAAGTTCTTTACAGAATACGGGGAGCAGGATTTCAAAAACTGCACGGCTCAAATTAAACTCAATCTGGATAAGCAGAATGGTTTTATGCTGTTGCGCTTTGAAGTGGGAGGAAAACTGGAATTGAGTTGCGATCGTTGTGGCAATCATTTACCGCTGGATCTTTGGGATGAGTTCAGGATAATGGTGAAGATGGTTGATGATGCGGATGTCATGAATAACCAGGAAGAAGATCCGGATGTGTACTATATCTCAAGGGGAGAAAGTCATATCAATGTGAGTGATTGGATCTATGAATTCATCAACCTGAGTATCCCGATGCAACGCATGTGCGCAGAAGAAGAGATTGGTGGCCCTTATTGCAACAAAGAAGTATTGGCCATGTTGAAGAACATGGATGTACAGAATAGTAAACCAACCACCCCCTTATCAAAAGGGTTGGAAAAGTTTAAGGACCTTGACAATTGAATTTGATTATTGAAGTTTATAAATTGTAAGTTATGCCGAATCCAAAGAGACGACACTCACAGCAAAGAAGTGCAAAAAGAAGAACGCACTATAAGGCAGTAGAGGTTACATTAAGCAAAGACAGCACTACTGGTGAAACACATGTTCGTCACCGTGCACATGTCAGCGAAGGCAAGCTGTATTACAAAGGAAAACTGGTAGCTGAAAAGTCTCCCATAAAGTAATTTCCTTTTTAATATAAAGCTTAGCTGCCGGAATGACAATCTGTTTAGATATGATGGGTGGAGACTTTGCACCGTTAGAAGCGGTGAAAGGCATCCAGTTGTACTTATCACAAACAGCGGTTCCGGCATTCTTAATTTTAACAGGCGACGAAGCGCAGATCAATCCTTTATTGAAGGAACACTCTATTGATCCAGCTCGGGTGAAAGTTGTACATGCACCGCAGGTGATTGGCATGAACGAACATCCTACCAAAGCGCTTAAAGAAAAACAACAATCTTCCATTGCCATAGGATTTCATTTGCTGGCTTCCGGAAAGTCCGACGCGTTTATAAGCGCCGGTAATACGGGCGCTATGCTGGTGGGAGCCTTATTCAGCATCAAAGCAATAGAAGGCGTATTAAGACCTACCATCTCCACGGTAATACCAAAAGAAAATGGCGGTACAGGTTTGTTACTGGATGTTGGATTGAATGCTGATTGCAAACCTGAGCATCTGAATCAATTCGCTATACTCGGTTCCTTATATGCAAAACATATCCTGGGTTATGATAATCCCCGGGTAGCGCTCCTGAATATTGGGGAAGAAGAAGGGAAAGGGAATATTCTCGCACAAGCTACTTATCCCCTATTGAAAGAAAATACAGAAATCAATTTCACCGGCAATGTAGAAGGAAGAGATATCCTGCTTGATAAAGCCGATGTAATGGTATGTGATGGCTTTACCGGCAATGTAGTGTTGAAAATGGCGGAATCAATCCACGAGATCACACATCGCAAACAAATCAAACACGAATACTTCGATCGTTTCGACTACGAGAATTACGGTGGTACTCCCGTGCTGGGTGTATCAAAACCCGTAATGATCGGCCACGGCATTTCACATGGCCGTGCATTCTCCAATATGATTGCTCTTGCACACAAAATGATTGCTACCGGGTTAATGGAAAAAATGAAACACAGTTTTGAGGCTAAATAGAATTGCCCCGCTTTGCCCCCATCCTCGCCAACTGGCGGGGAGCTGGCAAGATGATGAATAGAAAGTATCTCTCTAAGTTTTCAAGTTTTTAAAATTCATTTTTTGCAAGACCTTGCCCCCATCCCCTAAAGGGGAGCTGGCAAGATGCTTTATTGATAGTATCACCCTAAGTTTTAAAATTTCAAGGTGGTAAGTCTCATTTTGGTTTTGCCAGCTCCCCTTTAGGGGATGGGGGCGAGAGGCTGCCAATAAGGTAAGCATAAAGTATCACTCAACATTTTCAAAATATTAATCAAATAAGTTCATTGTGGTTTTGCCAGCTCCCCGCCAGTTGGCGGGGATGGGGGCTCTTTGAAACTAAATAAGTAATTTACTTATTGAACCAAGGCTGCTGATGAAATCGCTCCTCAATTACACAAAACAATACTATTACGCGCTTAACAAAACGGTTTTCCTGTTAACCAGTCTGCTGGTAGCGGTATTGATTGTTCTTAATTATACAATAGGCATAGAATCGAGGATAAGTTCTTTGGTTGGTTTTCCGGAACGCTTTTCCGGATTTTTTTTACTTTATGCGTTTACATTTATCTGTGCCTACTGGATACATTTTTACAAAACCCGCTATTACTGGCCCGTCAATCATTCTTTTTATTGGTTGCTTTTTATCGCGGCAATCCTGTTTGCCCTTAAGATTTCTGTTCAGGATAGTACATCGATCTTCACACAACATCTCAATGACCCCTGGAAAAAATATTGGGAGACTAGTCTCGACTGGCCCATAAAAACAGTAGTCATGTTACTGTTCGTTTTCTCCCTATGGAAACTATTCCGTTTTGAAAACCCGGTAGCAGGAATGAGCACCCGAAATTTCATGACAAGGCCATATTTGATATTGCTATTGCTGATGTTACCCCTCATCAGTTTTGCCGCTACACAAGCTGATTTTTTACGGGTCTATCCGAAGCTGCAGAAGCTGGACTTTCTAGCAATGTATACAACAGCGAAATGGAAATATGATCTTTTTTATGAATTAGGATACGGCAGCGATTTTTTCAGCATCGAACTTTTCTTCCGCGGATTATTAGTGCTTGGTTTTGTAAGATATGTTGGGAAAGATGCAATACTACCAATGGCTGCATTTTATTGCGCCATCCATTTCGGTAAGCCATTGCTGGAATGCATCTCTTCTTATTTTGGTGGAATAATATTAGGAGTGATCGTCTATCGAACGCAAAGTATATGGGGAGGATTGATTACACATTTAGGAATTGCGTGGTTGATGGAAGTAGCGGGTGCTCTTGGACGGCGAATCTCCTGATTCGCCTTTATTCACCGACCGGAGAACGGTGGTCCAAAGCGAATCTCCGATTCGCTACAATTCCCGAATCAGGAGATTCGGGGTCCAAAAAAACTACAAACCTGTAAGCCGGATTCTGTATTACCCACCATAGCTTTAGCGAAGGTGGGTCCTCCAATTAAAGTTAAGGTGGGTACGGTTATCATTTATCTGCCCCAAAAGTTACCTTAAGGGATCAATCTGCCTACCCATCGACATCGAGCGGGCCGCTCTCAAGCGCCGACTTATGTGGCATTTCAGCATGCAAGGTTTACCCTTACTATACATTACTGCATAATATCGTGAGCTCTTACCTCACGTTTTCATCCTCACCCCTCCGTAGCCTGCACCTCCGCCATAGCTTGAGCACAGGCATTCAACAAGGAAAATCCTTGTCAATTCGGACGAGCTCACCTCCGCTAAAGCTTCGGTGAGCGAAGGCAGTTATTTTCTGTGGCACTATCTGTTCCGCCAAAGGCGGACCCGGCTCTTCACCGGTACATTGCCCTATGCTGTCCGGACTTTCCTCCTCCCGCATTGCGGGAAGCGATAACCCGGTTTGTAGTTGTTACAAAAATACTATTAAGAAAGAAGATGAAGATTGTATATTTTCTTCTATAGTTTCTCTATTAATCATAGTTATTTCTTAATAAAGATAAGCCTGATCGCAAAAGCCGCCAGCAATCCGCTCATCGTATAGCGTATCCATTTCTGGTATGTACTATTCTGAAGAAAACCAGCAAATGCCCTACTAACTAAATACACAACCAAAACATTAGTGAGTGTACTTCCCAGCATCTGTATTCCACCCAACTGAATATTCTGCAACCAAACCCGACCGTTTTCGGGATGTATAAATTGGGGTAATAGAGAAAAATACAGTATGGTTGTTTGAGGGTTCAATATATTTCCGATAAAACCACGGATATAAAAATAAGAGGGCTTCCTGGCCTCAACTTCATTTGTACTAGTAGTTACCCATTCCTTATTCTGCAAATTTTTATACGCCAGCCATAATAGATATGCGATGCCCGCATACTTCAATATTTTATATGCTACAGGAACCGCTACCAGCAAGGCAGTTAATCCGAGTATGGTGGCAGTAATATGAAAAACAAATGCGCTGGTAATCCCTGCTACCGTTGCCCACCCAGCTGTTCTACCGTAACTAAGGGTATGACTGATGTATAACATCATATTGGGTCCGGGAGTTAACGCGAGACCGATGACGAGGACGATGAAAGAGAGAAGTTCGGGAAGAGGCATGAAGAAAGTTTGTAGTTTATAGTTTGTGGTTTATAGTTGTTTCGTGTGTATCAGTCTTATTAATTATTAAAAGAAATCGTGCGGAGAGGACAACTTCAAACTACAAACCACAAACTTCAAACTATTTAAAATAAATCTCCGTCGCTCCATACCCATACGCCGGATGATACTGGTTCACAAATGTCTTTACTTCTTTTCGCAGTTTGAGTATTTCATGTATTTCGTCGCGCAGCTTACCGGCTCCTACACCATGTATCACGATCAGATTTTTTTGATGATGCGCGATGGCCAGGTCGAGCCATTTCTCGAATGTTTTCAGTTGCAGCGTAAGTTTTTCAAAGTTGGACATCCTTTCGCAATCATCAGTAAGCGCTTCTATATGCAGGTCTATCTCATGTTTCGCGGGTTCGAGATGCTGACGTGCCTGGGAGGCATCATACACTTTATACCCGGCACCGCTGAGTTTTGATAAATCGAATGACTCCTTTATTTCCTTCGCTGGATATTTATCGAATAATTTATATGAGAACGTGGCATCACCTTTTTGTTTCAACTCATTGATTCGGGAAAACACCTGCTTTGCTTTTAACTTAAGTGAGGCTTCGTAATAATCGGCTTTATTCTTATCGGGTTTTAGCAAGGAAAATTCGAAAGCAAATAGCGGACTATCGTTCAAATTCTCGAAAGGTACATCGTGCAGGTAAAAATCTTCGAAGGGATGTATTTCGTTTAGTAACTCAAACCCTTCTTTCCCAATATAGCTAAGTTGATATTTGAATTTATAACCCTGTTCCATGCGGTTGATAAGATGTACTTTAAGTTCCTCCACCACATCATCCCCAAATTCATCAGTATCCATCACAGGAATAAAGGTGAGCCATATTCCATCCACCACTTTTTTTTCGACTTTCTTTTTCTCCCGGTATACATCGTCAATGAACTTCTTTTCTTTTTTTGGCGGCTCGAATAATTTCTTCTCGGTAAACCGTTTGAAATAAGGGAACTCCAACTGATCCATATACGCGGGAAACTTAACCCCCTTCACTTCAATCATCAGCATTTTGTCGTTGATGATTTCCACCACTTCCGCCTCTTCATTTGTAAGTTTAACAACAACCTTGTCTCCGATCTCAAATTTCATGGCGCGAAGGTACAGAATAGCTACTAGCTGCTAGCTATTAGCCGTTAGCTGATTCCGATTGATAACGACGTTCTGTACAGAAGTAAGCTAATAGCTAGTGGCTAGCAGCTAAAAGCTTATTGTGCGAGCTTACTCTTCCTATACCCATACATAAAATAAAGAATCAACCCCAATACCATCCAACCAAAGAACCAGGCCCAGTTACTGGCCGACATACCCGTTAATAGATAGAGGCAGGTGGTTAATCCCATTAAGGGAATAAGGGAATAATTTTTTATGAAGGCAAGTAAGGACAGAAAAATACAAACTATCCAAAATATGATCGTTGATAAATTCGATGTTTGCTTTGCCGTAAGCGCATCCGCCATAGCAGCTGCGATTGATTCAGGCGTTTTAAGTGATAGTCCGGACAGAACGCTATCTGTATCTTCTTTAGTTAAACTAAATTGAAAGAGCCGCGTGAAATAATCATCGGTAAATACTCCGAGAATGATGAGGGCTGCAGCTATTAAAATCGGATATACAATTTTTGCATTGAAATACGGCATATTGAACTTGCCAGGCTCTTTTGTTTTTCTTGGAATCAATAACACCCCTCCACATACCAATACAAATGCAAAGAGAGTAGCGATACTCGTAAAGTCAAGCACAAAAGATTTATCTGTAAACAAGATGGGTATGCCTACCACCAACCCGGTAACAATAGTAGCGAAGGAAGGCGTTTTAAATCGTTCATGAATCCGCTGGAATACCGGGGGCAGCAATCCATCGCGGCTCATGCTCATCCATATTCTTGGTTGTCCCATTTGAAATACGAGTAATACACTGGTCATAGCAACTACCGCGCAGATAGAAACGAGTAACTGCATCCAGGGAATATTCAGGTTTTGCTCTTCGAAAATAAATGCCAGTGGATCTCCTACTCCTTCGAAATTTCTATAATTAACAGTTCCTGTTAATACCAATGTCAGAAGGATATAAACGATGGTGCAGATCACCAGTGAATAAATCATTCCTCTTGGAAGATCCCGCTGCGGGTTCTTACTTTCTTCGGCCAATACACTTACTGCATCGAAACCAATATACGCAAAGAACACACCGCTGACAGCTGCCATTACACCCCCAAACCCGTTAGGCATAAAGGATCGAACACCCTGGTCGTTGGCAGGTGTCCAGTTAAATGACAATCCATTTGAAAATAATAACCCGCCTCCTACCAATATTACCAGTGCTACAATGGCCAGTTTAAGTACCACCATCGCGTTACTGAAATTGCGGCTTTCTTTAATACCCCGGTAAACCAGGTAAGTAATGAACAGGTTGATTAAAAGCGCGGGTAAATCGAGAATGATCCTCAGACTACCGATCATGGGTGCCGCATTCCAGGCATTTATCAATTCGGTATTAGAACTATTTTCCGCAACCGCTTTCTGCGCTTCGCGGTAACTAGTGGCCAGGAAATCGGGAATATGAACATTTATCCTATGCAAAAAGGAAGTAAAATAATCACTCCAGCTAAAAGCCACATAGATATTACCGATGGAATATTCCATGATCAAAGCCCATCCGATAACCCAGGCAAAGAGTTCTCCGAAACTTGCATAAGCATAGGTATAAGCGCTACCAGCTACAGGGATCCGACTGGCGAATTCACTATAACAAAAAGCGGTAAAGGCGCAGGCAATACCCGTAATAATAAATAACAATACAACGCCGGGGCCACCTTTGAAAACCGCATCACCCAAACTGCTGAAACTTCCGGCACCGATGATGGCGGCTATTCCAAAAAAAGTAAGATCGCGCACAGTGAGAACTCTTTTCAATCCTCCCCCACCATGACTCTCATCGCCGCCTTCCGATAAAATTGCCGAAATCTTTTTTGTACGAAACAGGGAGCTTGCCATGCAGTTTGGGTTTATTGATCAAGTTAAGTGTTTTTGTCAAATTCTTATAACTAACATCCGAAGAAAAGAACCAAGAACCAAGATGCCAAGATTCAAAGAATAAAGGCAAAAGAAAACTAAGAATCAAAGAAAAAAACAAAAGAATACAAAGAAGTTCAAAAAAAAATAAAAAGGACGTCCTGATTTACGGTGCCTTTTGAAATTTATTATTCTGTATTCTTTCTTTGGTATTTGTTTCTATTTTGTATTCTTTCTTTGGTTCTTGGCATCTTGGTATCTTGGTTCTTTATTCTAATGCTCTCGTTGTACTAAGAAATAGGCTAATTCACGCAGAGGTTCTTTACGTACAGAAAGCACCGCAGTATCCTCCAGGTGTTTAAACGCAGTATTGATATATTTTTCTTTGAGATCAAAGGCCCAGGTATCGATGGCGCAATCGCGGAAAATGGAAAGTACTTTTTCTACTTTATCGGAAGCGTCGTTTTTTAACAACTGAATCAATTCTTTCTTTTGCTTTTCTGAGGCAACTTCCAGCGCATGTAGCAATAAGAAAGTTTTTTTATTGGACACGATATCACCACCTACCTGCTTGCCAAATTTCCCAGGATCCCCAAAAGCGTCGAGATAATCGTCCTGAACCTGGAAAGCGATTCCAAGATTACGACCAAATTCATACAAATGTTTTTGATTGCCTTCACCGGCTCCTCCGAGTATTGCGCCCATTCTCAAACTGGCAGCCAATAATACCGAAGTCTTTAATTCAATCATGCGGATATAATCATCCAGGTTTACACTCTCCGTTTTTTCAAAATCCATATCCAACTGCTGTCCTTCGCATACTTCACGGGCGGTTTTATTAAATAGTTGAAGAATCTGGCGAAGGAAGACCGAATCAATTTTAGTGAGATACTCATAGGCCGCTACCAACATCACGTCTCCTGCCAGTAGTGCGGTTGAATCTCCATATTTCTCATGCACGGTTTGCTTACCCCTGCGCAAAGGGGCTTTATCCATGATATCGTCGTGAATAAGCGTGAAATTGTGAAAGAGTTCAATGGCGTTCGCTACTTTCCAGGCATCCGCATGGATATCATCAAATAATTCATTTCCCATCAGGCAAAGCACGGGCCTGATTCTTTTACCTCCCAACGATAAGAAATAGTTATTGGGTTGGTACAAAGAGGCTGGCTCCCCGGGGAAATGATTCGTACTGAATCGCTCCGTAAATAGTTTCGATAATTCTTCAAAACTGTGCATACAATCTTCGTCGCTGTTTTATTCAAGTTGAGTTTCCCACAAAGACACAAAGTACACGGAGAATTCTAATTATAAAAGAAGGCTTTGTGATCTTAGTGCCTTTATGGGAAACCTTTATTTTTTCTTTTTCCCTTTATCCTTTGTTTTTTTCCGTTCCGATTCTTCTTCAGTTAAAACGGAAGCGATCACCCATTCATAATCCAACTGGCGCTTTGCCAGATTCGCTGATATAATTTTAATCGTTACTTTATCTCCCATCCGGAATCTGCGACCGCTGCGCATGCCGACCAATGAATAATCCCCTTCGATCAATCGGAAATCATCGTACTCAAAAAGACTATTGATACTTACCAACCCTTCGCATTTGTGTTCAATTGTTTCTACCCAAAATCCGAAAGCGGCCACCCCGCTGATTACTCCTTCAAATTCTTCGCCAAGATAATCCTGCATGTACTCCACCTGCTTATACTTATTGGCGGCACGCTCAGCATCCATTGCGGATCTTTCTTTTTCACTGCAATGCTTACATTTCTGTTCCAGCTTTTTGTCGATCTCTAATTTTTCGTTCAGGATATCAAAAAGAATACGATGCACCAATACATCGGGATAACGACGTATAGGAGAAGTAAAATGACAATAATGTTTAAATCCCAACCCATAATGCCCGATATTCTCTGTAGTATAAATGGCTTTGGCCATGGTACGGATACCTAATTGTTCAAGTACATGCTGTTCAGGCTTTCCTTTTACATCCTGCAACATCTGGTTAAAGGAACTGGCAATACCCTCTGGTGATTTGGTATCGAAACCATGCCCGTATTTTTTTGCAAACTCAACAAAGGGCAATAATTTCAGTTCATCTGGGGTATCGTGCACACGGTAAGGAAAAGGAATTTCTTTTTTTTCAATCTTTATTTTTCCAACGCTTTCCGCTACCGTACGATTGGCCAACAGCATAAATTCTTCAATCAACTGATGCGCCTCCTTACTTTCTTTTACCATAATGCCAATAGGTTTTCCTTTCTCATCTAATTTAAACCTTACTTCCGTCGATGAGAAATTAATGGCGCCTTTTTTGAAACGTTGCTTACGGAAACGTTGAGCCAGGTTATTGAGGATAAGAATTTCATCCCTGTATAATCCATCTTCCTTCTCAATTATTTCTTGTACTTCTTCATAGGTGAAGCGATGGTTGGAATGTATGATAGTTTTACCGAGCCAGTGTTGCTTTACTTCTCCTTTGGGAGTAATCTGGAAGATCGCGGAGAAGGTTAGTTTATCTTCTTTGGGTCGTAACGAACAAAGCTCATTGGAGATTCGCTCCGGCAACATCGGTGAAACCCGATCGGGAAGATATACTGATGTAGCGCGATCATATGCTTCTTTATCCAATTCGGTATCAAATTCTACAAAATGACTCACATCGGCGATATGTACACCAATTTCGTAATTACCATTCTTTAATACCCGAAAGGAGATAGCATCATCAAAGTCTTTTGCATCCACCGGATCTATAGTAACGGTAAGAATATCACGGCAATCTTTTCTCAGCGCGATTTCCGCTGCTGAAATGGTATCAGGTATCCGTTCGGATTCTTCTAATACATTTTCAGGAAAGAAAAGTGGAAAACCGTTTTCCATCAGAATTTCCTTCATCGCCATATCGTTGGTATCTCCCGCGTCCATCACCTGCACCACTTCACCCATCGGTTTTTTATTCTTTTCCCATTCTTTAATTCGTACAATCGCGCGATCGTTATTTTTGGCGCCATGGAGATTAGAAAATGGAATAAAAATATCCGGCATCGGTTTATTAGAATCCGCTACGAAAAAGGCAAAACTGCTACCCATTTCGATCCGACCCAGAAATTCAATTTGCTTGCGTTGTACCACTTCAATAATCTTTCCCTGCAAGCGCCCGCTTTTCTTATGTTCATTTTCTACCTGAACCTTCACTGTATCTCCATGAAGGGCCGTATTAAAATCGGAGGGGCGCACCAATATATCATTCTCCAGGTTTGCTACCGTTACATAGCCCATGCCCGAACGGGTAATATCCAATACTCCTTTATACCCGTTGGAAGAATGGGATTTGTGTTTACTTTTCTCTTTCTTTTTAGAATTCTTTCTGCTCATTTATAAGGTTTGTTATTTCAAATTATATCTGCTAATGAATGTAGTGATAATATCTGTAAACCGTTTTTCTTCGTTGAAAAGCACCTGCATTTCAATCGGCATTACAAATAAGGGTAGACTTTTTACTTCGTTCACGAATTTCACCAATCGCACCGCGTCTTTTTCTGTTGTTAGAATGAGTTTATTCGTAGCGGATATCGAATCAAAGCGCTTCACTATTTCTTTCCAGTCATCAATAGTGAAAATATGATGATCGCTGTATAGCATTTCATAATAAGCACGGGAGTTTTCTTGCAAAAAATCTTTTAAAGGACCTGGATTTGCAATCCCACTCACCAATAATACTTCCATGGAAGCAGTAACCGGTACAAGGTGATGGCGAGTGAGGTGATAGGGTATGCCGTATTTGATGGAAGTAAAGAATAAATGCTGATGTGGCAATACATTAATTTCATCAGCTACTGAAGTCGCTTCACCTTTTGTTAATTCGGGATCGCATTTGGTAACCACTAAAAGTTGAGCTCGCTGATAACTTGCTTTTTCATCGCGCAGGTCACCAGTAGGCAGGAACCAATCACGCGTAAAAAGGTTGTTGTATTCGGTAAGTAGAATATTCAAACCAGCGGTTACACTTCGATGCTGGAAGGCGTCATCGAGTATAATTAATCGGGTTGCTGGACGGTCGTGCAATAATTGCGGAATAGCAACAATTCTTTCCTCTCCTACCGCTATCGTTATATCGGGGAACTTGATACGAAACTGCATGGGCTCATCACCAATTTCAAGTGCCGTGGTTCTTTCGTTTGCCAATGCATAACCCGTTGTTTTGCGTTTATACCCGCGACTCAATATGGCAAGGGTAACCTGGTCTTTGAAATGCCTGACCAGGTATTCAACCATCGTAGATTTACCGGTACCTCCTACCGACAAGTTACCTACACAAATAACAGGAAGATTAAAGGTGGAAGACGAAAATATCTTTCTATCGTAAAGCCGGTTGCGCATCCAGACCACCACTGCGTATATCAATGAAAGAGGAAACAATAAAATGCGGATGGGCCTAAGCAACGGAGCATTAAAATTCATAAATGCGCGATGGTGTGATACAAAAATTTAAAGGTACATCAAAATCATTGATGTCCTTGATACGCTCCACGGGGTCAAAAAAAGAGAACCCGACTTTCACTATGTCTGGTTTGCAACGGGGAAGATAGCGATCATAAAAACCTTTCCCATAGCCGACCCGGAATCCTTTACGATCAAAAGCAACCATCGGAACAAATGCGAGGTCGATCGACTCAGGAGCGATCCATTCTCCATTGATTGGTTCCAGGATATTAAACTTATTCTTCGCATATAAGCCATCTTCTTCCACTTTATAGACTTCCATTGATTTCATATCAGGTTCAATACGGGGCCAGCCTATATTAACATGGGGCCATTTAGCTTTCACTACGTGTACACATTGACTTATATCAAATTCTCTTCGTTCAGAAAGCGGGTAATAAGAGAGCAGGTTATGAATAGGTGTTACGTCAAGCTCAGAGAAATTAGTAATGAGTGAATCAGAGTAATCCCTCCAAACTTCATCTGTAAGGTTCAATCGTTTTTGCAGATACATATCCCTGATTGCCTTCTTTAGCATAGCATATCTTTTATAGATTCCTTGTGGGATTCTGCCATCTCCTTAATAAATGATTTTCCGGGATATTCAACATTTGGTATGGAAGCGATACGAGGGATACCACTCCAAGCTACAATTTCATTTTCATATTCAGATCCATATCCATTAAAGAACCATCCTGCAACAGGAATATTATTCCGCTTGCATTCAGCCGCCGTGAGCAACGAGTGATTGATACTGCCCAGGTAATTGCGGCTCACCAGAACACATTTAGCACGAAGCGCTATAATAAGATCTTTAATAAACTCATGTTCGTTTAATGGAACCAATAATCCACCAGCGCCTTCCACTATTAAGTTACGATTATATATAGGAATTTCACTGCTTATTCTTTGAGCAGTAATAGCAACCTCTTCCTGCCTGGCGGAAAAATGCGGGGATGCAGCCAGCTTTAAGCGATAAGATTCCGGATGAACAACAGAACAAGTATTACTCAAATTATCCTTAACCCATTCGCTATCGGTAATCGGTTCTGTGCCCGCCTGAACGGGTTTCCAATAATCCGCTTCCAACGCTTCCGTAATGATCGCCGAAACTACTGTTTTGCCAATTCCGGTTCCGATGCCGGTGATGAAAATAGGAACGTTCAATTAGTTGGTGGTTTATTGTTTTTGGTTTATCGTTTATCGTTTGTCCGCTCCGCACGAGTACAATAAAATATATTCAGGCTGTTGAGCTAGAAGCAACGAGAAACAAAAAACGATAAACGTTAAACATATTACTCTTTATTTACGAATATCGAAAAAATCGTGGTCCCATAATTACGCGCCGTTACAAACTGCGGGTATAGTGCGTAATTATTGCGGGGAGTATGTTCTAATACAAACCATCCACCCGGGTTCAACAATTTTTTTTCTATGATCTTTTTTGGCAATTCGTCGATGTTTGTTAAAGCATAAGGTGGCCCGGCAAAGATAAAATCAAAACGCTCGGTACATTGATCCATGAAACGGAATACATCTGTTTTAATTACTTTAAAATTCTCCAGTTTAAGTAATGCCGCATTTTTTTTTATGAATTCATACATCGCGTTATCCTTTTCAACGATGGTAAGATCTTTTGCTCCGCGGGAAGCCAGTTCATAACTTATGCTGCCTGTACCACCGAACAGGTCGAGCGTTTTCAATGATTCTATATCCAAATTATTTCCAAGAATATTAAACAACCCTTCTTTAGCGATATCTGTTGTGGGCCTTGTATGGGGCATGTTAGCCGGAGGGGATATCTTTCTCCCTCCCATTTCTCCTCCGATTATACGCATAAAGCCATTTGAAGCAAGGGTGAAAAATAGTGCGCGGGGTATTCTGCAAGTTTATCATTCTTCCAGGCCGAGGTACCGCTTGTATCCCAATCGATATTCAAAAAATAGCGATATACTTCACTATAAAGCGCGGAATCAGCATCGATCAGTCCAGATAAATACAAGTGTACTGTAGCCGGATCGATTGAAAATTGTTTACAGATATTAAGCAGGTAATACGAAACGTCTTCCGGAACCTGGTAATAATAGCTTTGGAGTAATTGAGGTTCGTTGCCATTGAAAACAGCTACTATAAATTTATCCGGATAAAAATATAACCGGAAATAGGTAGCATCGACTGGTTTACTATCTGATGTACTATAAAGCAGCAACGAGTAAAAATGCCAGTATTTACCGGCTGAAAACTTACGTTGCAACAAAGTATGTATTTCACGGGGGATCCTGTAGATGGAGTATATTTCACGACCAAAGATCTTCTCACTTAACACAAGTCCCTTATGAGCGTTGCCAGTTACCAGTTCCGCGAGCGGTTTACTCATCTCAATCGTAAAATAGGGATCCGGCAATAAATTTGTATCTCCATAATTATAGATAACCACGGCTTCCCGTATTTCCTGCTGCAAATGGTCATCACTTTCCACAAGGTCCTGTAAAATAGTTGCGGGATCATCGTCTCCCATTTCAAAATGATATTGCTTCAGACGAAGCAACTCGTGTTTATTTTTATTAACCCATGCACAAGTGAGTTGGCGCTCATTCAACTCGAGTAGCAATGTACATGGCTTAAGCAGCGCGCTATCCATGTTCTCTGTGGTGATATCAAATGCGGGTTTCATCTGGTTGCAATGTTAGGAAAAAGCTGCGAGCTTTGAGCTGTGAGCTTCGAGCTGCGTGCAGAAAAATTTGGATGGTTGAAACCGAATACCGTATAGTCAAAGGGTCGATGTACTTGGTGTAAATGAAGGAAGCTCGAAGCTCGTAGCTCACAACTCGCAGCTTCTTCGTAGGTTTGCGACATTTTTATGTCAAGCGCAAGTTCCGATAGTGGCCTTCAATTAGTCGTTACCAACCGGCAAATTCTAAAAATCGCTTTGCCGATCAGTTTTGCTATTCTTATTCCCCAACTCAATTTTATAACAAATAATATCTTTCTCGGACATTACCCCGATAATGGTAAATCCCTGGCCATTGCTGGCGTTACCGGTGTGTATTATTTAATATTCGCGGCTATCGGGTTTGGGCTTAATAATGGTTTACAAGCATTGATTGCGCGTCGCGCCGGCGAAAACAGACCCGAAGAAATTGGAAAATTATTTAACCAGGGGGTTTTTATTGCATTGACCATTGCAGCGATAGGCATCACGCTTACCTATCTATTCGTTCCCACGGTGTTCCGCTATTTTATACAGGATGACGAACGTTTGCGCCAGGCTATCAGCTTTTTAAAAATACGCATCTGGGGTTTACCCTTTTTGTATATCTATCAAATGCGGAACGCGTTATTGGTAGGAACCAACCAAAGCAAGTATTTGATTGCCGGTACCCTGGCAGAAACACTTGCCAATGTGTTTCTGGATTATGTCTTGATCTTTGGAAAATTAGGGTTCCCCGCTTTAGGTTTTAATGGTGCCGCTTACGCCTCCATTACGGCCGAATTTATCGGAATGCTTGTGGTGTACCTGGTAATTCACTTTAAAGGTATCGGCAATCGATTCCAACTTTTCAAACATTTCAAATGGGACCGATACAATCTTTCGCTTATCCTGAATATGTCGTCGCCGCTAATTTTCCAACATGCTATCAGTATTATGAGTTGGGAATATTTCTTCCTGCTTATAGATAAACATGGTGCTACCGCGTTGGCAGTGTCTAATACCATGCGCAATGTGTTTGGTCTGTTTGGTGCAGTTACCTGGGCTTTTGCTGCAACAAGCAGTACAATGGTTAGTAATATCATTGGCCAGAATAAACAAGATGAAGTGTGGAGACTGATTGGCAAGTTGGTAAAAATTAATTTGAGCTTCGCGATCTGTGTTGCGATACTGCTGAATCTTTTTCCTGGCGCTTTCCTCGCCATTTATGGTCAATCGGCAATGTTTACGGAGGCTGCATTACCGGTGGTGAGAGTTGTTTCTGTAGCTATGATCCTGATGTCGGTATCAGTTATCTTTTTAAATGCAGTTACAGGTACAGGAAATAGCCGGGTTACTTTATTGATAGAAGCAGTTACCATAATTTTTTATTGTATTTATGTTAAGTTGGTACTGGATAAATATTTTTTATCTATTACCATTGGTTGGATGAGTGAATGGCTTTATTGGACCTGTATTTTTATTCCTTCATTTTTATATATGCGAAGTGGAAGGTGGAAGGGGAAAGTGATTTGAAGAAGCTGCGAGCTGTGAGCTACGAGCTGCGAGCGGTGCATGCGGTAAAATGCATTCAATAATTAATAACTTATTTTTTTACTCCATTTAATAGAAGAGCAGGAAGAATATTCTACACTGAACGAAGCTCATAGCTCGAAGCTCACAGCTCGCAGCTTCTTCAATCGCTCCATTTCTTCAACAACTGACCAGCCTCTGTTTTTACCGTTGGATCATCCACCATCCTGTTCGGCAATTTTAATAATTGGTTGAGATATTCGATTGCTTTTTTATCGTCGTCTTTACGGTGATAGCATTTTGCTAATTCGAGGTAATTAATGGTAAGACCCGGATCCAGCTGTTTGCTTTTTTCATAATTGCTGATCGCGTCTTTCAACGATGCCGGAGGAAGAGAACCATACATAACCTTTACAAGCCATTTCTCCAATCCGCTGAGGTCACTCACTTCGTAATGCCATCTGCCTAAAATATGATAGGCCTTAAAATTTGCAGGATCCGATTGGAGACACTTATCGGCGTAAATTTTGATTTCCTTTACCGCCTTTATTTTTTCTTCTCCTGAAGATACAATGGCCATGCGACCCATTGCCAATGCCATAGCAAAATTCGCCTCCGGTAGAGCGGGATCTAGCCTGAGTGCCAGTTGTGCATAATTACGTGCCGATTTAAAATAGCTTTTCTGCTTTTCAGTAGTGGGCTGTCTTTTACCTACCAGGCTATACAATTCACTGGCTCTACATAATGCGGTTGTATTTTGAGGTTGGAGCTTCTGAATTTCGATGTATTTCTGTAGCGCTTCATTTTCTTTAAACTCTGCTTCCAATTTACGTGCATCGCCGAAAAGCACTTGAATATCCTGTGAATACAGCTTTATAGGAAGCAGGTAGAAAAAAATCAAAAAGAATGGTATCGGTATTATTCTAATCATTAAAACGTTTCTGCATGGTAACACCCACTCTCCCCTGGAAATTTTCAATGGGAGGTTCCAATTTATAAATGGAGAGGATTACTTCTTTGATTGCAGGATACTGATGCTTAATACGCCGGATAATTCCATCCGCTACTTTTTCAATCAAAGGTGTTGCAACCTGCATCCGTTGCTTTACAATGGTATAAAGTTCGGCGTAATTGACGGTATCATTAATATCACTGAAATCCGATTTACCCTCTTCATAACTCACTTTAAGATTAATCTCGTAGTTACTGCCTATTCTTTCTTCTCCACCATAGATGCCATGAAATGCATGTACGAGAATATTTTGTAATTCAACTGAAACCATAATGAATATAACTGGTGTCGGACAAAGTAATCAGAACTGATGAATTACAATATTAAGTTTTTATGCAGGAAGGTCAAAATCTTGAAAAAGTTTCCCACAAAGACACTAGCCACAAAAGGTTTTCTTAGTGAACTTTGTGTCTTTGTGGGATAAATCAGTTCGAATTAAGGCATTCCTCAAAATCTAAACCAATCCTTTGGCCGACAGATAACGTTCAGCATCCAAAGCAGCCATACAACCGCTTCCGGCTGCTGTAACAGCCTGACGGTAAATTTTATCCTGAACATCGCCCGCGGCAAATACTGCTTCAATATTGGTTTTAGTACTGCCAGGTATTGTTTTTATATAGCCCGCTTCATCCATGTGGAGCCACTCTTTAAAAATTTCTGAATTGGGTTGATGGCCGATCGCTACAAAAAAACCACTCACCGGTATGGTTTGCTTTTCACCGGTTTTAATATTCCTGATCCGTACAGAATCCACTTTATTTTCTCCTAAAATTTCATCGGTTTCCGTATTCCAGTAAACTTTGATATTCGGTGTTTGCTGTACTCTTTCCTGCATTACTTTAGATGCACGCATGGCATCACGACGGATAAACATGTGAACTGTTGTACATAATTTGGATAAGTACAATGCTTCTTCAGCTGCCGTATCTCCCGCTCCCACTATCGCCACTTCTTTACCACGAAAGAAAAAGCCATCACAAACCGCACAAGCACTTACGCCAAATCCATTCAATCGTTCTTCGCTATCCAATCCCAACCATTTGGCCGAAGCACCCGTTGCGACAATCACCGCGTCTGCTTCAATCAATTTCTCTTCATCAATCCAAACTTTCAATGGTTGTTTTGAAAAATCAACTTTAGTAGCCAACCCAAACCGGATATCGGCGCCCATGCGGGCTGCTTGCTTTTCGAAATGAACCATCATTTCGGGACCCTGCACCCCATCCGGGTAACCAGGATAGTTCTCTACTTCTGTTGTAATTGTCAACTGACCTCCTGGTTGAATTCCCTGGTACAATACCGGCTTCATATTAGCACGGGCCGCGTAAAGCGCGGCAGTATAGCCGGCCGGGCCAGAACCAATTATTAAACAATGTACCTTTTCGTAATTCTTATTATCCATGTCTTAAAATTAAACTGGGCAAAATTAACTGTAATTAGTGTTCCTGCATCCATCACCAACGGGCTCTGGATTGACTGTGCAAAACCTTTTGATAGTCGATTTACTTGGGTATGATGAGGCTGATGTATTCAGCGGCGTATCCACCAAAATAACCCAATCCGCCTCCTTTTATATTTGTCAATACTTTGGTAGGAGATGAAAAAGGATTGCCGATACTGGCATAACTATATTCAAGTGTCCGGAAGAAATCATAGGTGGCTTTATCGATATTGCAATGCTTAACGGTTACGGTATCGCCTCTGTAGAACAATGCATAGGTTTCTTCATCAAATTCCTCATTCCGGTTTACTCCCTGGTCAATTTGTACGTTATACGTAGTACCGTCCACGATCTGATCATCAAACGAAGAATTTAGTCCCGGCCAGAATGGTTCATTATTGCGACGGGTAAAATAACGTATATAATTGCCATAGCCCGGCGGGTCGGTAACCTTTGCCATCACTCTTGCAAAAATGGTAGTATCAACAGAACCGGTTGGCTTTTCCCACCAAATTGAATCTATCTTCTTTGCCAGGGCAGGTATTGTAGTGGTAGAAGAATATTCTATTCCTCCGGTAATTATTTTCAAATTGTATGTTATTGAAAATTCTCCCAGGAAAGCTGTGGAGAGATTGGCAGAATCAATAGAGTAATAATAGAGATCGTAACCACTTACACTTCTGGCCACTTTATATTCTTTCAGTTTGTGCGTGAGCGTTCCATTGCTGATCTCGATATCCGCATCATGAATAAAAGAGTTTGCAAGAATATCTGGAGTAATCTCACTAAAATAATTGACACTATTCGATAAGATAACGATTGGCGCCAACCCATTTTCAATAGTAGCTTCTACCACTACCAGTGGGTCTGCATTGTCGGGTGTAAAAGAGATTGATTTTTCACAACCAGTAAACAGAAGAAAAGCCAGTATTAAGAAAGAGAAGCGTTTGAACATAGAGGGCAAAGTTACGAAGGCTTGAATACAACAAAATGTAAAATCTAAAATGTAAAACGCAGAATGTAAAATGCGGGGACCAGTTTTACATTTTAAATTTTATATTCTACATTTTACATTAAAAAAAGCCCCCCGCTGTGGCGGGGGGCTGGTACTTTGAACCCAGAAAATATTATCCTAAATACGCTTTCAGCGCATTGCTGTAACGTGCTTTTTGCAGGCGTTTGATCGCTCTTTCTTTGATCTGGCGGATACGCTCCTTGGTCAAATCATATTTCTGACCAATTTGCTCGATGGTAACACCATTTTCTCCATCCAGTCCAAAATAAGCATTCACAATTTCCGCTTCGCGGGGACTGAGTGATTTCAATACGCGACGAATTTCGTTACGAAGAGAATCCTTCATTACATCATCATCGGTATCATCCGCACCTTCCAACAGATCGCCCATTGCCACATCTTCCGCTTCATGCACGGGGGCATCGAGGCTGGTGTGACGGGTATTACTCTGGAAAATATTGTTGATCTCCGTTTCGCTCATCTCTAATAATTCAGCCAGCTCTTCCGTTGAAGGCTCCCTTTCATGTTCCTGCTCGAAAGCCATATAGGCTTTGTTCGCTTTGTTGTAGGTGCCGATTTTATTTTGAGGCAGACGTACTAAACGTCCTTGTTCCGCTAAAGCTTGTAAAATGGATTGACGGATCCACCATACCGCGTACGAAATGAATTTGAAACCTTTAGTTTCATCGAAACGCTGAGCAGCTTTAATCAATCCAAGGTTTCCCTCGTTGATCAGGTCGCTCAGGGATAATCCCTGGTGTTGATACTGTTTCGCAACAGATACCACGAAACGAAGGTTAGCCTGTACTAATTTGTCTAACGCACGCTGATCTGCCATCTTGATTCGCTGGGCCAGTACGGTCTCCTCTTCGGGAGTGATCATGGAAATCTTAGAGATCTCCTGCAGATACTTTTCTACTGCCTGCGAATCACGATTGGTAATCTGGGTTGCAATTTTGAGCTGTCTCATATGAGTATAAAATATAAATGACTGTGACCAATGTTAGGGTACAGGATCAACAATCATAAGACACACTATGTTCAGGGGAAGTTGCAATGCCTTTGCAAACAGGCTGTTAAATGAGCCAAATCCGTCCAGAACCGAATACAAATTTAAACATCATTTTTCAGAGTTCATAGTCCCTGTGTATAAACAGATGTTAGTAAACTCCAAAATGCGACAATGACTGTGCTATTAATACACTACGGAGTTGATTTGTAACCCAACCCCAGTAAGCTTTTCAGCTTTTATTATTTTCTGATAACCTTAGAAATAAATATTTCAAAAAAAATTAAAAATAATTTTGAAACTAAGAAATTAGTTATACATTCGAGGTGAATAACTAAAATATTAGTTTAATGATGAAACCCTTAACCAAGGCGGAAGAGCAGATAATGCAGGTACTCTGGAAGCAGGGCCAGGGATTTTTAAAGGAAATCCTGGAAAACTGCCCCGAACCCCGTCCGCATTCAAATACCGTGGCCACCATACTTAAGATTTTGGTTGAAAAAGGATTTGTTGAGTACGAAACGCAGGGTCGGAATAACTTGTATAAGCCAAGGGTGAGTAAAGAAGAGTATGGCAAAAAATCGATTAACCAGTTGGTGAAAGGATATTTTGAAGGTTCCCCAGCAAAACTGGTATCTCAATTTGTAAGTGATAATAGATTGAGCCTGGAAGAACTTGAAGTATTGCTACAGCAAATTAAAAACGCCAAAAACAACCGTCCATGATTATCCTGCTTTATATAACGAAGGTATTTATAGCCTCAGGAATTCTATTTGGGTACTATTGGCTTTTTCTCAGAAATAAAAAATTCCATCATTACAACCGCTTTTACCTGTTGGCAGCATTGATTGTTCCTATTGTAATTTCTTTTATCAGTATACCGGTGTTTTCAGATCCAGACAATACAGTTAAAGAGGTTTTATTTCAAACTATTACAACGATAAGGCCGGAGCCTTTGAATCAAACTGATTCGTTAGCAGATATAACATTGGGTTATGGTTGGGGGTGGAAAGCATTGTTATTCGCAGCATATCTTATTGTTTGCCTGGTGCTTTTCATTATCACGCTGAGAACTTTGTTTTATATAATCAAATTGCGTCGGAAATATCCTTTTGAGTCAGTTAACCAATTAAAAATTTATGATACCGGCGAACCCGGAACTCCCTTCTCTTTCTTTCAATCTATTTTCTGGAACCGCGAATTACAATTGAATAGTAAAGAAGGTCAACAGGTGTTCCGTCACGAATTATTTCATGTACAGCAAAAGCATTCGGCAGATATATTATTCGCAGAGATTATTTCCCTTATTTTCTGGATCAATCCATTTTTTCATCTTATAAAAAAAGAACTCAGGGCCATCCATGAATTTTTAGCCGATCAATACGCGGTAAAAAATGAGGACAGTACCGAATACGCGCAACTGCTTGTACAACGCATCTTGCAAACCAGGACCCTTGCCTGTAGCAATTACTTTTTTCAAACCCATATAAAAAGACGTATAGCCATGATTACACAACTGAAAAACAAAAAATACGGGTACTGGAGCCGACTGATGGTGTTACCCGTAACCGTACTGCTATTCTGCGGTATAGCATTGTACGCCGGACAATTGCCCGCTCAAACTACACAAAACAACAAAGCTTCTGCTCAAAAAACGATAGAAGAAGTTGTTACGGATACCATCCCGGAAAAGGAAAGAAAAAAACTGGAATCCGAGTTTGAAGAATTACAAGTCAAAAAACGTCAACTAGAGGAAGCCCATCAGAAGGAATTAAACGAAGTGAGGCAGAAACAAAAATTATTGCTGGAAAAAATGGGAGCTGAAAAAGAACAAAAGTTTGTGATCGAACGGGATTTTATGGAAAAGAAATTGTTGTTAGATCAATCCGAAAAAATGAAAACGACTGAATTGCTAAACTTGAAATTGAAAATGCTGTCGGAGCAACAAGGAGCCAGCAAAGACAAAGTAATGGAAATGCAAAAGCTGGAACTAAACATAGAGTCACAAAATAAAATTCAATCACAGCAGGAAAAACTGCTGCTCGATAAAATGAATCACCTGAACCTGGAAAAAATAAAACAGGATATCATAATGGAGGAGAAGATGAAAAAGTTTCACTCAACAGAAAAATTGCAGAAAAAACAAATTGACGACGTGCATCTTAAAATGCTATTGGATCAAAAGCAATTGGCATTAAAGCAAAGTAACCAGGAGGCACAAAAACTTTTATTGGAAAAACAATTGCATAACCAAAACCTCATACTCTACGTTGATGATGCTTTTTTAAGTCAATTGATGCGTCATTATAACAAAAACATGCGGTATCCACAGGAGCTATTAGATGTAAATAAAGAAGGTTTTGTATATGTATCCCTCGAATTGAATGAAAAAGGAGAATTAAAAGATTATATCATTCATAATAGTATACCATTTACCGATGGCCGGAAAATTTATGAAATGTATGTGGTTAGTATGGTCACTAAAAAGATATCGGAGCCTTCGGGGAAGGTAGATTACCAGGCAATTTTCAATAATGAAGTGGAAAGAGTTACAAAGAAATATAAACCTCAGGCAAACAACACAACGGTTTCTCCCGATAAAGTCTATTTAAAGATTGTTTTCAAGCTTGAACAAGAAACGTACGATAAATTGATACTGAAAGAACCAGAGTAAGATTTTTTTGATGCGGGATGCTGGATGTTTTCGAAAATTAATTAACTCGTTAATTTTTGAATGCTCAAATATCCAGTATCTCGTATCTGGCATCCAATATCTATCATTCCTGAATTAATAAACGATCACTTCCTCTCCTATTTTCAACAATAGTTCTTTCTTATCCGCCGCTTCCACCCTTCCCACCACTTTGGCTTCGATTCCCAATTGTTTACCTGCATTAATTAATGCATCGGCCGAATTTGAATCTGTGAATACTTCCAATCGATGTCCCATATTGAAAACCTGGTACATCTCGCGGTTATCACTGCCAGAAGCTTTTTGTAGAATATCGAATACAACAGGCGCTTTGAACAAATTATCCTTAATTATTCTGAAGTTAGCGGGCAGGTACTTCATACATTTTGTTTGTCCGCCACCACTACAATGAATAAGACCATGAATTGAATCGAAATGATCCTGGAGCAGAACTTTCATTAACGGTGCATAAGACCGAGTTGGACTTAACAATAATTTTCCAATAGTAGTACCCGGTTCAATGCTGCTTTCTTGCTCGTAGCTCGCAGCTCTAAGCTCGTCGCTAAATTTATGCGGACCAATATAGACCACACTTTCATCCAGGCTGGTGTCATAAGATTCAGGAAATCTAACCCCGTATGACTTATCTAATGCATCGTGCCGGGCACTTGTCAGTCCGTTACTCGCGATGCCGCTATTATATTCCTTTTCATAGATAGCCTTACCCGAACTGGCAAAGCCTACAATTACATCACCCACTTTAATTTTATCATTGGTGATGAGTTTATCTTTTGGCCAGCGGGCCATCATGGTTCCGTTAACAGCAATCGTTCTTACCACATCCCCTACATCGGCTGTTTCACCTCCGAGATATTGGATATTGACACCATAACCTTTCAACTCATTAAATAATTCCTGGGTACCATTTATTATAGCTTCCAAGACTTCACCGGGAATTAATCTTTTATTTCGATCAATGGTTGAAGAAAAGAGAAGATTGTCGTGTATTCCCACACAAAGCAGGTCATCAAGATTCATTACCACCGCGTCCTGTGCAATTCCTCTCCAAACAGACAGGTCACCGGTTTCTTTCCAGTATAAATAAGCAAGAATACTTTTAGTTCCCGCTCCATCCGCGTGCATCAGGTTCACCCAATTGGCATCTCCCGTTAAAAAATCGGGGTATACTTTACAAAAAGCGTGTGGGTATAAACCCTGGTCCAGTTTTTCCACTGCTTTATGAACTTCTTCTTTCTGTGCCGATACGCCTCTTTTGGAATATAAACTCATGCGGGAGATTGAAATTCGTTGACAACTAAATTTTGGCAAATGTCCTTTACTGAAAGCGAACCGCCAAAGTTTTTCAATTACATTTGCACCCTGTTTATGCAGGTTCACCGCAACATAGATGAATTACCGGTTTTTCGTAAGGCTGTGGTTACTATTGGCACATTTGATGGTGTGCATACCGGTCATCGCCAGATATTAAACCAATTAAAGCAGGAGGCCATCTTAAATAATGGTGAAACTGTTATAATTACCTTTCACCCACATCCCCGCCGGGTGGTCCGTTCAGGACAATCGCCTGTTTTGCTCATCAATACCATTGAAGAAAAAATAAGATTACTGGAAGCGGTTGGTATCGATCACCTCGTGGTGGTTCCATTTACAGAAGCTTTTTCTTTGTTAAACGCTAAAGAATATGTCGAAGAATTTTTAATCGGCAAATTTCATCCGCATATAGTCATTATCGGGTATGATCATCATTTTGGTAAGGGACGTGGAGGAAATTACCGGCTGCTGGAAGATTACAGTGCCACCGGCGCTTTTGCATTGAAAGAAATTCCCGAACACTTATTGCACGAAAGTATTGTAAGCTCCACTTCAATAAGAGAAGCCGTATCGAAGGGCAATATGGATGAAGCAAATGAGTTACTGGGATATGATTTCTTTTTTGAAGGAACCGTTATTGAAGGGAATAAATTGGGAAGAACATTGGGCTATCCCACCGCGAACTTAAGAATAGAGAATGAGGAGAAATTAGTGCCGGGCAATGGAGTGTACGCAGTGATGGTGCAGGTGAATAGTCAATTGTCAATAGTCAATGATAAAGCGGCTGCAAATTCACTATTCACTATTGACGATTCACTACCGGGAATGATGAACATTGGTATTCGTCCAACCGTTGACGGTACCAATAGAGTAATCGAAGTTAATATTTTCGATTTCAATGGTGATATATATGGACAGACGCTCCGCGTATTTGTAAAAAAATTTATTCGCCCCGAAAAAAAATTTGATGGGCTTGATGCATTGAAACAACAACTCGAAGAAGACAAAAATGAAACGGTCAAACTGCTTCAATAAATCAGAATAAAGCAATCTATTGAGGCAATAGATCCAACCTGTTCGACTGATATTTAATAAAGAATTTTAATGATTTTCGAGGGATTTTCCCTTTGCAAAAATTTCAAATTTCCCGGAAAATTGCTGGGCATCGAGCTGGCAACTATTTGATTATCAATAGATACTTATAAAGAAAATTTAAATTTAAAAACTTAGCCCTTACATTATTTGAGCATGTGCTTTTTCCACTAAATTTGATTATTCAATGTCGGTGAAGAATTAACCCATACTTTCTACTACCCCCCATTAAATTCTGGATTCACGAGCTGCCGTTGATTTTACTTACTACCCGTTTATTTGATTAATTATTTAAATTCAGAAGTATGTATTCGTATGCGTTACTGGAACCCGGCTGTTATTATTTAGCACAGGAAACGGAAGATGCCCCGGTAATCACCATTAAAGTGAATGTGGAATCGGACCATTGTTTGTATGTTACAAAATACATGGAGACTCCAGTTCTCGAATGGAAAAAAAAGAATGATACGCTATTCGATATTATAGAATGTCTCACGGATGAAAAAGCCAAGGAGTGGGAAACCTTGTATAAGGAAAGCCAGGAGACTTTCTATGAGGAAGAAGAAGATGACGATTAATAATACCCGGCATCCGGTCTCTTTTTATTTGGGTTTTATCTCAACCCCTGGTAAGTGTTTACGCTCAATTCTGGGTTGTTATTTGCAGTTTGGATATTTGCTTAATAAATTTAAAAGCTGGTCCATTTTGCAGCCCACGCAAAATCATTTTCTTGGGTATTAGCATTTGCCCGGTGGTTTATATGAACCCAACTACAGAATCTCTCATTGTAAACGTATCACCCAATCCATTCATCAGCAATTTTAAGGTATGCGTTCTATCGGCGCAGGAAGAGGATAGTTCCCTTAATTTATACAATGTATATGGGCAGGCTATTCAAAGAAACGCCTTTAGCCTGCGGACGGGAATCAATGAAATAGATATGAATTGGGAGGAACTTCCGGCAGGTCTCTATTATCTT
This sequence comes from Chitinophagaceae bacterium, assembly GCA_965279015.1. GTDB lineage: Bacteria > Bacteroidota > Bacteroidia > Chitinophagales > Chitinophagaceae > Endoryza. Next base: position 2,990,512 of record OZ257130.1, on the reverse strand, counting down.
CATTACCGGACAATGGTAAGCGGGATATTCATCATTATCAAACTGGTGAAGAATTGAATAAATTGTTGAACTCCCTTTTTTACAGTTAAATAAAATTTCTCGAAGATCCTTTCGCAAAATAGCCAATGGATGCTATTATAATGGCTATAAGCGAAGAGATATAGTAAATTATAAAGTTGTCGATACTGGACGTACCCACTTTAATATAATAATCGAATATATAGATAATGATAAAGGTGCCATAGGCAAATAAGAAAGAGACATGTATGAACACCATTGCTTTTTCATGGCGGGTATGCTCCAGTTTATGCATATAAAGCGATAACTCACAAATTACTGCGTATATCACCATCAGGAGCCCGGCAGCCAGCACATATTTTGCAGCGTCATAATTCCATCCTTTTACCATGAAGCTTATTAATTGGGCCACTAATAAAGCAGGTGCCGCAATGCGCGTAAAACGTTTGAGCCGTAAGCTGGTGGTAGTAAAATAAATTATTCCGAGTACGATCGGAATATCAAACATGTTATATACAATAGTAATCAGATCCATCGTAGGTTTAGCAATACCTGTCTTATCGAGGATATTCACCATTCCACTCAACACCCAATAAAAGGCAATAAACAAGAAAGCGGATTCTTTCCATAATTTTTTCACTAATACCAAAACGATTGGAATAAAACTGGCTATTATAGCGACTACGGATATGATATTATACACCTGGCTTTTCACGGATAATGTTATTGATCTACAACTAGAAAGCGTCTGGAAACCCCTAATTATTGTAATCCGGAATCAATTTCAGTATTACTACTTCAGCGCTTATTTGCATAAAATACGTGCTTTCAATTATTATTACTCTTTCAAACAGGGGGGGTAAAAACTGCAGTGATCTTGCTGTTTCTTTACCCCACTGCATCTTACACAGGTTCGGTTCTAAATATTTATAAAAGGCAGGGGCCTAAAAAAAACTTCTTTTATCGGTTAATAATTCTATGGCCTGACCAAAATTCCGGTTCGCTTTTCCACAATTGTGGAAACAACTCATTTAGCTCAAAACCCAGTCTAAATAAAGGATCTACAGTCATCCACTTAATCTAAATAGGATAAATACTTTATAAAACCCCATCTAAATCGTAAAAACCCGAATAAGCCTATCGTATTACTATCATTCACTTACCCGGCAATTACTATACTATCCGTATTAAGTGAAGATGTTAAATCGGGAAGAACTGCTCTATGTTGGTATTAAGTCGAAAGGTATATTTGTATCAGATACGCAGACATCCAATATCACTGAAAAGACCGAATTCAAATCCAAGTCCAGTTACAGACCTTATCCTTTCGAAACGCATCATATCAATATCCAGAGAAACCATTGTCCAACGATCCTGAAAAACCGTCCAAGTCCAACGTCCTGAAAGATCATTCCAAGTTCTATGAAAGAAACCCGGTCGAATATCCTGAAAACCAAAAGCCGAAAATTGTTCCCTGTAGGTAAAAGGATCCGATACCAAAAGAAGACTTAATGGTTAAATCGACTGAAAAAATTGAAGCCCCCCGCCCTGGCGGGGGGCTTTTTGTTTTATGTAGTGCCATTTCAGTTGAATTCATCCACTTCAATTAAATTTACAGGATGAAAGGAATAATCTTATTCGCATTACAGGCCAGCCTTCTTGTGTCCTGTGCGGCTCAGGAGCCAGGAAATGAATTGGACCCCAATTCTTTTGAAAAAGGTATTTCCAGTGAGAATATTCAGATTTTGGATGTGCGGACAGCTGGTGAATTTAAAAGCGGGTATATTAAGAAATCGTTACAAGCGGATTGGAACGATAAAAAACAGTTTACAGACAGAGTTCAATATATTGATAAAAACAAACCTGTTTATGTGTATTGCTTATCGGGAGCAAGAAGCGCATCAGCTGCAGATTGGCTAAGAAAACAAGGTTACCAGGAAGTATATCAGCTTAAAGGAGGAATAATCAGCTGGAAAGCCAATAATAAGCCTATAGAGGGCGCAATAGCCACCAAACAAATGACGGCGGAAGAATATCTGTCTTATATTAATAGTTCCACTATCGTTCTGGTCGATTTTGGTGCCGAATGGTGCCCTCCCTGTAAGAAAATGGAACCTGTTCTTGCAACACTGCAAAAAGAACTTGGAGACAAATTCAGACTTGTAAAAGTGGACGGTGGTGTAAATACTGAAATCATGAAAGCGAATAAGGTGGAGGCCCTGCCCGTGTTTATTATCTACAAAAACGGGAAAGAAACATGGCGAGCGCAAGGGGTTGTTTCAAAAGAAGAGTTAAAAAAGAATCTCTGAAATCACTTCCCTTCTATTAAATAATTAAGCTCCCCTCATTCTCTAAAAATCTATTCGTGGATCTTCCTTAATCTCGTTAATTTGGCTGTAATAAAATCAGCCAATGAATTATTTTCCAAAAGCCTTATCCACAGTAATCTTATTGTTCACGATCTGTTCGCTTTCCGCTCAACAAATCGAAATTCTTACCAATGGACCTAAAACATCCATACGTGGATTAAGTGTAGTATCGGATGATATTATATGGGTAAGCGGTAGCGGAGGTAAAGTGGGTAAAAGTATCAATGCGGGTAAAACCTGGGAATGGATGACCGTACCCGGATTTGAGCAAAGAGAGTTTCGGGATATTGAAGCTTTTGATGCAAATACGGCTGTTATACTCGCTATTGCAGAACCTGGACAGCTATTAAAAACAACAGATGGAGGAAAGAATTGGAAAACAGTGTTTACTGACACCGCAAAAGGAATGTTTCTCGACGCGATGGATTTCGCGGATGAAGATAATGGTGTGGTGATTGGTGATCCATTGCCAGGAACCAATAGTATATATCGCGCATATACCCGTAATGGAGGCACTGGCTGGTTTCATCCGCAAGAGGATAAGAATTACCTTACACCCGTAAAGGAAGGAGAAGCTATGTTTGCTTCCAGCGGTACCAATGTAGTGTTCCTTAAATCGGAAGGTTTTTTAAGAAGCAACAAAATGTTTATTGTTACTGGTGGGACAGCCGCCCATTTTTTATCGCAAAATCCTATGCAAAAAATTCCGCTGCCGTTGATCCAAGGTAAAGAAAGCACCGGAGCCAATTCAATTGCTGTATTCAATAATAAGGAAGTAGTAATAGTAGGAGGAGATTTTGCGAATGATAAAGACACCACACAAAACTGTGTGATAAGTAAGGATGGAGGTGCCAGTTTTTTTCGCCCTGCTACCCCACCCAATGGTTATCGCAGCTGTGTAGAATATATATCTAAAACCAAATTGATCACCTGTGGTACGTCCGGTGTTGATATTTCAGCAGATGCTGGACTGAACTGGAAACAGATCAGCACTGAAAGCTTCCATGTTTGTCAGAAAGCAAGAAAAGGGAAAGCGGTTTACCTGGCAGGAGGTAATGGCCGAATTGCTAAACTAATCTGGTAATTACTTTTTGAACATAAAGTATACGGCCCCTATCAGCAAGGCAAAACTCACCAGGTAACGCCAATGAAACGGTTCTTTAAGGTAAAACACTGCGAATACGGCGAAAACGAGCAGTGTAATTCCTTCCTGTGTTATTTTCAATTGGAAGCCACTAAACCCATTTACATATCCCATCCGGTTAGCAGGTACCATCAGGCAATATTCAAAAAAAGCGATACCCCAACTGATCAGAATTGCTTTCCATAGAGATACCTCCGTTTGTTTCAAGTGCCCATACCAGGCAAAAGTCATAAAAATATTAGAAGCTACCAGTAAGAGGATCGTCTTCATAAACTGAGTTATTTTAGGGCTGAAAATTACGTCAAGCAATTGTTTGTTTATTTACCTTGTGATAATAAAAAAACTTTTCTATGATCAGCAGCAAAATTGAAGCCGCGTTAAACCGACAAATCGATCTCGAAGGATATGCATCTATGTATTATTTATCGATGGCCTCCTGGTGTGAAGTAAAAGGATTCAACGGTATTGCAAGTTTTTTGTATCATCATTCCGACGAAGAACGGATGCACATGCTGAAATTATTTCATTATATCAATGATCGGGGTGGACATGCAATCGTACCGGGTCTTCAAAGTCCTCCAAAAGATTATACCTCCATCCGTGCAATTTTTGATACTGTTCTTTCTCACGAGGTAAAAGTTTCCAATGAAATCAATGCGCTGGTGGAGCTATGTATCGAAGAAAAGGATTATACAACCCATAATTTCCTGCAATGGTACGTAGCGGAACAAATAGAAGAAGAAACACTTGCCAGAAACGTGCTAGACAAACTTAACCTGATTGGAGACGACAAGGGTGGAATGTACCTGTTCGACCGTGACCTGGAGAATTTACAGGGTGGGGAAACAAAAAAACCGGCCAACAAACATTGACCGGCTCAGACTTTGATGTAGCAACCTCTCAGACGAGCACGAATGTAGAACACCGTTAGACAGTTTCCAATAGTAAAAGCCCTATTTTTTACTTGAATATATACGAAATAAAAAGCTCCCCCGCTGTGGCGGGGGAGCTTTATTTATGGGGGTTAGTTCTTGCTAGTTTAAAGCCCGGAAATCGACCGGTACCAGTTTACTTACACCAGGTTCCTGCATCGTTACTCCATAAATAACGTCAACAGAATTCATGGTCATTTTATTATGCGTAACAATAATGAACTGGCTCTCTTCACTGAATTTGCGGATCATATTGGTAAACTTACCAACGTTGGCATCATCCAGCGGGGCATCCACCTCATCCAGGATACAAAATGGAGCCGGTTTAATAAGATAGATCGCAAATAAAAGGGCCGTTGCGGTGAGTGTCTTTTCTCCTCCACTTAATTGGGAAATTGAAGAAGGTCGTTTACCCTTTGGTTTTGCAATAATATCAATACTTGTTTCCGCCAAATTCTCTGGGTTTTCCAAAATCATATCAGCGGTATCATCTTCGGTGAATAACGCCTTGAATACTTTCTGGAAATTATCTCTTACTTTATTAAAGGTTTCCAGGAATTGCTGGTTGGCAGTGGCCTCCACTTCCTGTATCGTTTGTAAAAGGCTGTCTTTCGCAGATACCAGGTCATTTTTCTGTTCAAGAATGAATTCATATCGCTTCTTCATTTCCTGGAAAGCTTCAATGGCTGTTGGGTTCACTTCTCCGAGGTTTTCGAGACGCTTTTTCATCCGGTCACATTTTTCCTGTAATTCTTCTACCGGCGTATCCGTTGTGCGATCCTGGTCCAGTATATCATCAAGGTTGATGCGGAACTCTACATGCAATCTTTCTTTCATTCCTGCTAACTGGAGCTTGAGTTCATTCAGACGATCTTTTATTTCGCTGAGCAAATGCTCAATCAGTTCTTTATCTTTCACTTTATGACGCAGCTCACTCTCTTTCTCCCCCAGCGCATTGCGGAGATTGTAATAAGCCTGATCTGCTTCGTTTAGGGTTTTTTCTTCCTCTTCCTTCTGCCGCATTAATTCTACCAGTCCTGTTTCGGCGAGGTTAAGTGACCCCTCACTTTCCGAAATATTTTCCATGGTTTGCTTCAATTGAGAAGCATTACTATCAATCTGATTCTTCAGATCATTTAATTGGTTACTCTTGAATTCCAGCTCTTGTGTAAGGGCGTTGATCTTACTGTGTTGTCGGGTAACGAGCAGATTGAATTCATTATAACTTGACTGAGCCTGGTTATATTCCTCCTCAATGACTTTATAATCATTTTCCGAATCATGTAATTTCTCTCGCAGTTCATTCAACAGGTTTACCCATTGCACCCATTCCTGCCTGGTACCTTCCACAGATGCAATAGTTTCTTCCAGAATAATCTGTGTTTCCTGCAGGCGATGTTCTGAAACATGCTGGGAGGCGTGCAGATTCTCGATCTTATTCTGTAAAGAAAACACCATATTGGTTAACCGGCTGATATCTTCTTGAGCTTGCTTAATTGCCTGTTCCTTCAATTGCTCGTTAAAAGCAATCACTTCATTGTGCTTAGTTTGGATAACCTGTTTAAGATCGATAACTATAGCATCCTGTACAAATATGTCTTCACGAAGTTTTTCAAGATTTTTTACACGGCCGATTTTTTTCCCTTCAAATAAACCCACGCTGCCGCCGGTTAAGGAATATTTTCCTTTTACATACTTACCGGTTTTTTCAAGCACCACCGCGCCATTGCTATTTTCCAGCGCGTCTTCGTTTTCGGCTATAAACACATTGCTCAATAAATGTTCAGCGAGATATTTGTATTGCTCATCTATTTCAATAACCTGAAGAGCTGGTAAGGTATTTTCGGGCTGATGAAATTCGTTGATGTTAGTCTCATTAAATTTATCCAGCAGGAAGAAATTAGCCTTTCCTTTTTTATTATCATCCAGCAAATGCACTGCCTGCAAACCTTCCTGCAGGTTATTCACTACATAATAGTTCAGGTAAGGCTCCAGCACATTTTCTACCGCAGCACGATATTCTTCCTTTACATAGATGATGTCTGAAAGTACAGGCGCCGTATGATTCCAATTGGGATTGTTGTGCAGGAACTTCACGCTATCCGGATAGCCTTCCATCGAATCGATCAGGCTTTTCAGCAGGTCGTGTTCGTTTTTACGGGAATCCAGTTTACGATTTTCATCAGCAAGATGCTGACGAAGTGTTTCTACTTCCGCTTGTGTTTGTAAAATCTGTTCTTTTGTTCTATCCTGGTGCTCCTGTAATTGAAGTAAATCTGTTTTACGACTTTCTAATTCCGCTTCTTTAATATGCCTTTCTTCTTCTAATTGCTTTAATTGGCTGTTGCGACTAGCTTTCTCTTCTTCCAACTGCTCGATACCCCGCTGGAGATTTTGAATAGATGTATCAGCAACCGCGACTTTTTTCTCCGCTTCAAACTGGTTGCGCTGAAGATGAAGATTTTCGCTACGCAGGGTATCTACATGTGTTCTTTTTTCATCAAACACCTTACGCTTCTCCTCTACCAATTGTCTTATTTCTTCCAATTGTTGCTCCAGTGAACCCAGTTTTGCTTTCTCCTCCTCTACCTGTAATTGTGTAAACTGAATGCTTTCTTCCAGGCCGGTTAGTTGTCCCTCACTTTTAGTTAGAAAATCCTGCAGGTTCTCCGCACGTTCCTTCAAAAAGTTGAGTCGCTGACCCGCGAGGTTTTTTTCATTTTCCTTGGTGCGGAGCGTTTGTAAAAGGTCATTGAAAGAATGCTGCATCGATTGAAGCGCTCTTTCCTTTTCGATAAAACCTGTTTTTTCCTGTTCGAGAGCTGCTTCATCAGTGGCGATCTCCGCCTCTAGTTTAATCTTTTTATCTGTTTCAGCTTCGGTTTGATGATTCAATTCACGATACGTAAGATTGAATCCTTCCAATGCTGCTTTTGCTAACTCAATGCTGTATTCGCGGTATTCTTTTTTAATCTCGTAATACTTCTCCGCTTTTTTAGCCTGGTTCTCGAGACTCTTCAGCTGGTTATTTATTTCGAACAGAAGATCCTCAATACGAGCAAGATCCTGCTCTGTTGCATCTAATTTATTCTTCGCTTCTTTTTTACGGGTTTTGTAGATGGAGATACCCGCAGCTTGCTCCAGCATACGGCGACGACTATTGTCTTTATCTTTGATGATTTCATCCACCATTCCCAATTCGATGATAGCATAGCTGTCGGTGCTAACTCCTGTATCCAAAAAAAGATTTTGGATATCCTTTAACCGACATTGAACATCGTTGAGACGGTACTCGCTTTCTCCGCTTTTATAAAATTTGCGGGTGACGGTAATGGTGCTGAATTCGGTGGGTAACAGATTGCGGGTATTCTCAAAAGTGAGGCTCACTTCCGCTAAACCCGATGCAGATCTTGTTTTAGAACCATTAAACACCAGGCTTTCGAGGTTCTCACTGCGAAGATGACTGATCTTTTGCTCTCCAATTACCCAACGTATACTATCGACGATGTTGCTTTTGCCACAACCATTTGGACCGATAACACCTGTTACGCCCTCGTCAAAATTCAAAATAGTTTTATCGGCAAAACTTTTAAATCCTTTGATTTCTAAACTCTTTAATCGCACAATTAAAAATTTTTAGGAAGTCGCAAATATAATTTAATGACCCTGTAAAATACCACGCACTTTGATTAATAGTTTCTTAATTATTCACTTCTTATACACAAATAACCTGCCGCGTTATTTATGTGCAGTAGCTGTGGAAAAATCGTGAGATGTGAAGCGTGAGTCGTGAGACGTGAGTTCATAACCCCGAATAAAATCATCCAGCAAAAAAATTAGATAGTTTAACCCGCTACTCACGACTCACCACTCACGATTCACGATTTTCATCTTCCTTCATAAATTACTCCTGAAGTAGGCGTTTCGTGTAGTTCCAATCGTATCATTTTTGGAAGGGAGGGTTTTAGCTGATCCCATATCCAAACGGCTATCAGTTCGCAGGTTGGGTTGGAGAGTCCAGGCACATCGTTCATGCATTTGTGATCGAGCCGGGCGACTACTGGTTTTACGATTTTTTTAAGAACGGCGAAGTCCATCACCCATCCAAGATTGGGATCAGGCTGATCTTCTATCCATACCCTTAGCCGGTAGGTATGACCATGCATTTCCTTACACTTATGGCCATCTGGTACATTGGGTAAAAAATGGGCGGAATCGAAGGTGAATTCTTTATATATAAGCATAGTGGCTGTATAGCGCAAATGTACTGAAGAAGCCGGAAGCTGCAAGCTGTCAGCTACAAGCCGCAAGTATCCGGTTGGTATAATGGAGGTATTAATCTTATAAAAAAAGGCTTGAAGCTGATAGCTAATAGCTTGCAGCATAATTAACAGGAACTTTCAAAATAAATCGCATAGTTTAAGTTTTCCGCATTATCTTCGCAGGGTCAATTTGAGTTTTACGTTATTTTGTAAGTGAACGATGTTACCTGCTAAGCAAATCTGCTAAAAGTTAATCTTCTTTACGTTGCGTTTTTCTCAAGTATTTTTAATTTTATTTTAATTGAACAATGAACATTTACGTTTCAAATTTAAGCTTCAACGTACAGGATGAAGACTTAAGAAGTTATTTTGCAGAGTATGGAGAAGTATCTTCTGCTAAAGTTATTACCGACAAATTCACTCAGCGCAGCAAAGGTTTTGGCTTTGTTGAAATGCCTGATGATGCAGCTGCTCAAAAAGCAATTGCTGAACTCGATGGCGCAATGGTTGACGGTCGTGGAATCAAAGTTATGATTGCCCGTCCGAAAGAAGACAGACCAGCTGGTGGTGGTTACAAAGGTGGTAACGGTGGCGGTGGCAACCGTTCTTTCAGCAACAACAGCAACAATAGCCGTTGGTAATACCAACGATCTATGATACAAAAAGAGTCCCGGTTATCCGGGACTCTTTTTGCTTTAGGCCCTTATTGAGTTTCTTTTAAAGATCTCATCATTTCTCCATAGTGCATTTTTCGGGAAAGAGCTGTAATCGTAAGAGCAATTCGTTTGGTTCGGGTAGCTTCTGTTTTAGCGCTTTCGATCCATTTACTGTAATAATTCTGTATCGATCGGGTAAGTGATTGAAAAAATTCAAGCGCCTTCGGTTCGTCCGCGAGACATTCCATAAATTCTTTATTCAATTCATAGGGTTTGGGGTCCACCTGCAATTTTAATTGCAGCATGGCTCCAACTTTCTTACCAATCCCTTTGCGCATAGCTGCATTAAGAGGCATGATAAATGAGCCTCCGCCCATTGGCAAAAGCGATACCCCCTTGATAGAGTAATTATCCAACTTTCCTTTTACGCGAAATGATTTTTTTTTGCCAGGAACCAATTGTCCGGCAATATCTGCGGGGATCTCTACATAGGTCCAGCCTGTTTTTTCCCCCTGCTTTTCAAACCTATGTATTGTAGTAGTAAACTGCACCATCTATTATTGCCTGTTCAGCAAATTAATCAATTCAGCGATTTCTTCCTCCGTACGAAGTTTGTATCCATTTTCTTTTGTCAACTGCTCGATACGCTCCGCGTAATCCGGTAACGCTTGCAGTAAAGAAGCCTTATCTTTTTTGATTCGGGTAATCTCTCTATTTTTAACGTTGAACACATACCATTGAAAGGAGTCCTTATATTCTTTCTCTTTTCCCCGGCCATAGCTGTTATTTTCTACCAAAACTTTAGTGGTCAATTTCAATAATTGTAGTAAAGACCCGTCCTGAACCACTTCGAAAAATTGGAGACTTTGATTTTTCCCTATAGAAGGATACCCGGAACGATAAAGAACCGAATGGGAAACTTTTTCTTCTTCATATGCCAGGATAAATTCCTTTACCGTATCCACAAAGGAGAAAGATTGTTCGTTCTTTCGAAAATAGAGTTCATTCTCCCGAACGTTAAACTGTAACTCTACATCACTTACCCAGTTGCCGTTCTTGAATTTCACCAATCCCTTTCCCCAATTGTTGTTCAGCATCGGGCTTCCTTCCATTGCAGGACCCTTACTGGCCAAGGGTTTCCCGCTGATATCATAAGCATTCATCGGGATCATATTGGCACTTGCAACAGATTGGGAAAATGAACTCAGCAAAAGAAAATCAGCTACGAACAGAAAAAATAGATACTTCATTCTTAATTTTTAGTGGCAGAAAACCTATTTATTGCAGCAATGATAAATGCACCAACAAATTTAGTTGTTTTACGAAAACGATGATCGCTAAATAAGACCTAATAAATGACAGAATCGGGTCATCAATAAAAAATCCTTCATTGAATCAATGAAGGATTTACGTATTAATCAGTAAGATTGAGTTGAGTTATCAGGCTCTTTGTTTAACAGCCGTTTTTCTTTTCGTTTTTTTCAACGCCTGGTCAATCGCAGCGCTCAGGTTTTCGAAACTTGGTTTACCAACGAACAATTCACCATTGATAAAGAAAGCGGGTACATCTTTTATGCCACGGTCAATTCCTTCCTTCAGATCGGCCTGTACATGCCATCCGTAGATAGCATTCACCAGGTCATCCAGAAATTTTTTGTTATTGACTCCTGCTTCTTTTGAATGAAGTTTCAAACTGGTAGTACCCAGGTTCCGGCGATTCGCGAAAATGATATTATGCATTTCCCAGAACTTTCCTTCCTGCGCAGCACCAACAGCCGCTTCAGCAGCTTTCAAACTACGCTGGTGAATACGGGTAAGCGGGAAGTGCCGGAAATTGAATCTGATCTTTCCTTCGTATTCTTCCAATAATTTTTTTACTACTTCATTTGCTTTGGCGCATGCTTCACTTTCGTAATCGCCAAACTCGACCAAAGTTACCGGCGCTGATTTATCGCCCACAAAAACGTCCTTTGGTTCAATGATCTCTACTTCTTCTTTTTTAAATGCCATGATGAGCTCCTTTTTTTTAGTTCTTCCCCAGTCTTTTACTCTGGCTTTCTATTTATAACAAATTACCTGCCATTTGGTTGATTAAGAGCCTTTTCGTCAGGTCGCTGTCATACAGAACCGGCTGAAGATAGTATTTTTTTGCTCTTTGAACCTTGACCTTTGAACAATTTCCCAACATCGTATATTCATTGATTGAAAATCAACATATTAGATATTAATACCAGTCCCACCTTCCATCATAATTAGTGTGTGTCGAAATAAGCCAAAAAAAGCCTCCCTGACAAACAAACTGATTTCAAAATTGATTCAAGTCAACCAAAAATTAATCCATTAGGTTCATGAAATAACAGAACAAAAAATAAAAGCGAAAGTTTATTATCCTGAATTTTTGAGCGAAGACTCAAATGCATCCTTTACAAAGTTTGCTTCTCTCAGTAGCAAAGTTTCGTTTACCGTAAGAAAGATTTTATTATCTGGGCCCGGCCGTGCAATCCGGATTCCGAAATCCTTTGCCAGCCCTTGTTGTAGTTTTGTACCAGAAATCTCCTTTCCCAACTGCAGTTCATATGTATTGGTTCCCCCATTCAATGCAGTTATTTTTATTCCGTTCAATTTGTTCAATGCTGGCATTAATTCATTCCAACGCTTAATTGTATCCCGTAAACGTAGTTCTATACCTTCAACACGATCAAGCGCTACCGCCGCATTGGTCCAGTTTCCAAATTGATTGCCACCGTGTATTTTGATAAGGTGCTCCATTTTACCGATCGTTTTCTTATCACCACAAAGTATTGCTCCCGCGTGCGCACCCAGGTATTTGTATAAAGAGATATATACTGTATCAAAATAAGTAGAATATTCTTTGATACTGGTACCCGACCAGGCTGAGGACATATAGATCCGCGCGCCATCCAGATGAAGTTTAATATTATTGGCACGACAATATTCACTGATCTTACGGATTTCTTCAATGGGAACCATTCTTTCATTCGTACGTCGTACAGGATTTTCAATGGAAACGGCTCCCACTCCACTCGCGAACACTTCAGTATCGCGTAAGGACCCGATCGCTTCCTTTAATTGTTCAACCGTAAAATAAGTTTCATCTTTTGCCAATGGCATCAACCGTTTATTAAAGACGGATTGAGCAGCATCAGCCTCATCACGATAAACATGGCTGGTATCCTGTACAAAGATTTTTGTATTTTCTCCACTCAACACAGCAATCGCGAGTTGATTGGCCATCGTTCCACTGGGCATATAGATGGCTTTCTCTTTTCCAGTGATCTCTTCAAATTTCTTTTCCAGAGCCGTTACCACTCCACCCCTTCCATAATAATCTCTTTTAATAGGTTGTTTCGCATGAATACGTTGTAAACATCCGATATACTCTTCTTCCGAATATGTTTTGCCGTCGCTGAAAAATTCTACCTCAGGTCCTGCAACGGGAATTGGTAATTCTGACCGGTTTGCAGCTAAAAGCGAAGTAGCCGGAAGAAAAGCGGGGATAACGGAAAGTCCGGATGCACGAAGGAAATTCCTTCTATTCAGATTTGACATAATATTAATTTGAAATTGCTCTAATGTACGAAGATTAGTAACCGACAGTAAAAATTGGGAATAAAGAACACAAGGATATTTTTTAACTTAGTAATCATTTCAAGATGTCAACTACTACCACATCGAAAGCAAGGATCGATATAAGAGGACTCGCTCCTCTGATACTTGTATTTGATATACAACAATCCCTTCAATTCTATTGTGAAGTTTTGGGTTTCGAAATAGTGAGCAGTGATAATGCAGGTCCCGACTATGGATGGGTATTATTGAGTTCCGGTAAAACAGAAATAATGATGGAACCCATTTACCCAAAAAATCATAAGCCAGCTGAACCCGATGCATTACGTACCGCACACCACAAGGATACTGCACTCTATTTCGGTTGTCCTGATGTGGATGCTGTCTATGAACATCTCATTGCAAAAGGTATTAGTGTTAAAGAACCAAGAATTGTTTATTATGGAATGAAGCAATTATACCTCACCGATCCGGATGGATACTTATTATGCTTTCAATGGCCGGTGAGCCAGGGGGCTATTGATGAATGGAAAAAGAGATATGGGTTTCAACCATAAATTATAGAGGCTGTCTCAAAAAGTACTGTTTCACACAAAGGCTACTACGAATACAACGAAACAAAGCTTGAATATTATTGCATTCGTTGTGAGCTTAGTCTTCTTAGTTTTCTTTGTGTGAAATTCCGGTGCTTTTTGAGACAGCCTCATACATTTTAGATTTAAATCTTCCGCGCATTACCATTACCATTCATCTTCTCCAATTCCTGCACTTCATTCCTGAACACAACTGTATTATCAAAAACATCCACTAACACCGGCTTGCTGTTATCGATATCGCCGGCGAGTATCCGTTTACTGAGTTGATTCACGATTTCCTTTTGGATCAATCGTTTCAATGGACGGGCACCAAATTGAGGATCAAAACCCTGTTCGGCTAAGAACTCCAGTGCGTAATTACTAAACTGCAATTGTATGCCACTTTTCAATACTAATCGTTTCAAATTCTCTAGTTGGATCTTCACAATACCCAGGATCTCTTTTTTCAACAAAGGTTGGAACATGATGATCTCATCAACTCTATTCAAAAATTCGGGACGGATAGTCTGCCTCAACAGATTCATCACTTCTACTTTTGCTTTCTCGGCCGTTTTTTCAATATCCTTCTCTTTTACATTTTCATAAGCTTCCATTATAAGATGACTGCCGATATTACTGGTCATGATAATGATCGTATTCTTGAAATTCACTACACGGCCTTTATTATCGGTAAGGCGACCATCATCCAGCACCTGCAACAATACGTTCCAAACATCAGGATGCGCTTTTTCAATCTCATCCAATAATACCACACTATAGGGTTTGCGGCGCACGGCTTCTGTTAATTGACCGCCTTCATCATAACCCACATAACCAGGAGGCGCTCCAACGAGGCGACTTACCGTATGTTTTTCCTGGTATTCACTCATATCGATACGGGTCATCATACTTTCATCATCAAAAAGATATTCTGCTAATGCTTTCGCTAATTCTGTTTTACCCACGCCGGTTGTACCAAGGAAGATAAAAGAACCGATTGGTTTTTTCGGATCCTGCAAGCCAGCACGACTTCGCCGGATAGCATCGGCTACCGCGGTAATGGCTTCTTCCTGTCCTACTACCCTTTCATGCAGGTGACCCTCGAGATTCAATAACTTTTCTTTATCACTTTGCAACATCTTCGTCACTGGTATACCGGTCGACTTTGCAACACTCTCCGCTATATCTTCGGCATCTACTTCTTCTTTCAGTAAACGCTTCTCAGATGAATCGGCCAATTGTGTGGTCAGTTGTACAATCAATGCTTCCTGCTCTTTGATCTTGCCATATCTTATTTCGGCAACCTTTCCATAATCACCATTACGTTCGGCTTGTTCAGCTTCCTGCTTCAGACTTTCAATACCCGCTTTTGCGTTCTGTATTTTATCTACCAATTCCTTTTCCTGCTTCCATTTCGCTTTCAGTGTATCACGTTCCACTGAAAGATTGGCAATTTCCGTATTCAGTTGCTTCAATTTAAAATCATCATTCTCCCGCTTGATCGCTTCACGTTCAATTTCCAGTTGACGGATCTGCCTTTCCAGTGTATCCAATTCTTCAGGCATCGAATTCATTTCGAGACGAAGTTTTGCGGCACTTTCATCAATAAGGTCGATCGCTTTATCGGGAAGAAAACGATCCGTTATATAGCGACTCGATAATTCAACCGCTGCAATAATCGCTTCATCTTTAATACGAACATGGTGATGGGTTTCGTAACGGTCCTTCAACCCCCGTAATATTGAAATTGCATCCTCTATATTTGGTTCATCAATCATCACCCGCTGAAAACGACGTTCCAGCGCCTTATCTTTCTCAAAATACTTTTGATACTCGTTCAATGTGGTAGCTCCCACGGCTCTTAATTCTCCACGGGCCAATGCGGGTTTTAAAATATTGGCCGCATCCATCGCGCCTTCTCCTCCACCAGCGCCAATCAACGTATGAATTTCATCAATGAATAAAATTATCTCCCCATCGCTGGTGCTTACTTCTTTTACTACCGCTTTTAATCGTTCTTCAAACTCACCTTTGTACTTTGCTCCTGCTATAAGCAAACCCATATCCAGGGCATAGATGATTTTTGATTTAAGATTTTCGGGCACATCTCCATTTACGATACGATGTGCGATGCCTTCCGCGATAGCTGTTTTACCCACTCCGGGTTCTCCTACCAGTATCGGGTTATTCTTTGTTCTTCTTGAAAGTATATGTAATGTTCTTCGAATCTCTTCATCACGCCCGATAACCGGATCCAGTTTCCCCTGACGAGCCAATTCATTTAGATTTTTGGCGTATTTGTTCAGTGCATTGAATTCCTGCGATTGTGTTTGAGAACTCACTGTTTCTCCTTTGCGCAATTCTTTGATCGCCGTAATTAATCCCTTTTCTGTAAGTCCCGCGTTCTTTAATAGTTTAGCGCTGGCATCATTCCCCTGTACGATGGCCATCAATAAATGCTCGGGAGTTACAAATTCATCATTAAATGATTTCAACGCGGAGCCGGCTCTTAGTACTACGCTATTAGCGTCGCGACTGATTTGCTGGGCGGGCTCAGCAGATGCTTTGGGAAGCTTGCTGATCAATTCATCCAGCTTACTATCTACCAAATTAACCGTCACATTGTTTTTCTTAAGCAAATAATCCACGGGAGAATCTTCCTGTTCAAGCAACGCTTTCAGGATATGCTCCGTTTCAATATTCGGATTCTGTGAATTAAACGCTAATTGCTGAGCCTGTTGGAAAGCTTCGGCTGCTTTTATGGTAAAGTTTCCTAAGTTCATGTTTAATATGTTTATGATTCGCTGTTGTTGAGAAAGACCGGAAGTCGGTTAGTCGGAAAGACCGGAAGAATCTCATTGTTATTAATAAACTTCTTACGGACTTCCCGCATCGCCGTCGGCCAATCCGCCGTGGCGGAGGCCGATGGACTTTCGGACTTCCTGACTAATTCCTATCTTCATCTCAACAACAAAAGCCTCTCCAAGAATAAATTTCCGAAACTATGTCATACAAACTCAATTTTATCTGCATGAAAGTCATAGCGATAGCAGTTTTACTGTTATTCTTTCAGCCGGTTTTCAGCCAATATGATTTCAGTGGAGTTGATCAATTTCTCCAGCGTAACCAGAAAGCATTGGGTAATAATGTAGTGGCTTTGGTTTACAAAGATGGCAAAATCATTTATCAGAAAGCATTAGGGGTAGATTTTACTGCGAAAATACAAGCACCGGTTGCCAGTTGCAGTAAATGGCTTACTGCGGCAATGGTAATGACATTTGTAGATCAGGGAAAGATAAGTTTGGACGATCCGGTTAGTAAATACATTCCATTATTCAATAAATACATGAAAAGCTATGTTACTATCCGTCATTGTCTCTCACATACAACAGGCATAGAACGCGAAGGCGGGCGTGGTAAGAAAAAGTTCGAGAACCTTGAAGAAGAAGTGAACGCAATCGCCGGTAAAGAAATTTCCAATAACCCCGGTATGGAATTTTTTTATGGGAACTATGGGCTAACGATTGCAGCACGTGTTTGTGAAATTGTAGGCAAAAAATCTTTCGAACGGTTAATGCAGGAACGTATTGTAAGACCGTTGAAAATGAGAGGCACCAATTTTACGAATGAAAGCGGGAACGCGCCCAGCCCATCGGATGGAGCACTATCCACAGCCAATGATTATATGAACTTCCTGATAATGATCCTCAATAAAGGCATGTTTGAAACCAAACGGATATTGAGTGAAGCAGCGGTTGAGGAAATGCAAAAAAATCAAACAACAAATCTTCCTGTTAAGTATGCTCCCAAAGTAACAGAAGGTTATGAATATGGTCTGGGAGAATGGATTATGGAAAAAGACGCTACTGGCAAGCCGACTGTAGTTAGCAGTCCGGGACTATATGGCACCTGGCCCTATATTGATATCTGCAGAAAATATGCGGCAATCATCTTTGTGAAATCATTACTTAATGATCAAAAAAGGGATTTAACGCTGCAGTTTAAAGATTTGATAGATGAACAGGTAGGAGCATGTAAGTGAGGAGAGAGCTGCTAGCTTTTAGCTATTAGCTGTTAGCACTTTGTTTACTTACTTATAACCGGTGTTTTACTTTACCACCGACAATAGTTATTACAGCCCTTGTGTTTTTAATATCTTCTTCTTTACAAGTAATAAGATTATTGCTTAGTACTACAATGTCTGCGTACTTGCCCACTTCGATACTCCCTTTATCCTTTTCTTCAAAAGCCGCATACGCATTCGCCATAGTATATGAATAGAGTGCTTCTTCCCTTGTCATACACTGTGCCGGGTAAAAGGCTTCACCGGTTTTTGTTTTTCTTGTCACCGCTGAATAATAACAAGCAAACGGATCCACATCCTCTACCGGTACATCGGTACCATTTGTAACCACTACTCCGGCATTCAAAAATGCTTTCCACATATAAGCCCCTTCAGCCGCTCGCTTATCACCTAAGCGTTTTGGAACATAAGGCGCGTCGCTGGTACAATGAACCGACTGCATGGAAGCAATCACATTCCATTCTTTAAAGCGGGGAATCTCCGAAGGATTTACATGTTGCGCATGCTCTACTCTCCAACGATGATCCGTGCCTTTATTTTTTTGTATCTGTTCTGCGAACAGGTTGATCGTTTCCCGATTGGCCCGATCACCAATTGCATGTACACATAATTGAAGATTGTTGTTCCAGCAAAAATCAGCAATGGCTTTTAATGAATCGATATTAAAGGTGTTTTGCCCCATCCACCCGGTTCTATCACTGTAAGGCTCCAATAGCCAGGCTCCATAAGACCCCAGTGCCCCATCCAGGGAAACTTTTACCGACTTCACAGTAAGAAAACCGTTTCCTTCATTTATTATAGGGAATACTTTTGCATTCTGGCGTAACGATGCATTTCCACTTCTAACCATTGCCCAATGACGGATATTAAATTTATTCTGCTGTGCCAATTCTTTCATCCATTGCACTTGCTGGAATGAAGAACCCGCATCCTGGAAACTAGTAACTCCTTTTTTCAAACATTCTTCTTCTGCGAGTCGAATAGACTCTATCCATACCGCTTTCCGCTCTTCTTCACTCTTTTGATTCAACCATGCCCCATAGGCCCTACCAGAAAATTGTTGCGCAGTTTCTTCCAATACACCAATTATATTGCCATCCTTGTCTTTTACAATATCACCCCCTTTTGGGTTAACTGTAGAATTGGTGACTCCCGCTAATTCCATCGCTTTCGCGTTTATATAGCTGCTATGACCGCTTGCATGCACAAGCAGTACAGGGTTATTGGGTGAAACTTTATCGAGTTCTTCATGATAGGGATAGCCCAGATAATTTTTAGCTGGCGCTCTATCCCATTTTTCCTGGTGCCAACCACGACCAATGATCCAATCGCCGGGCTTTGCTTTTTTGGCAGCTTCCGCAACCAAGGCTACTATCTCATCCCAATTCTTTACCTGCATTAAATTTAAACTCATCAACGAAGAACCCAATCCATGAATATGGCCATGCCCTTCAATAAACCCAGGCATTACAAATTGACCTTTACAATCGATGATTTCTGTACTATCACCCGTGTATTTTTTTGCATCCGCATTGGAACCGGCAAAAATAATTTTACCATCCTTAATAGCAACCGCTTCGGCATTGGGTTGGTTTTTGTTGACTGTATAAACTTGTGCGTTTGTGAGAACCAGGTCGGCTTTAGTTTCGGGAGTGGAAGAAGAACCGCAGGAAGCAATAAAAAATAGTATCGCTAGCGATCCGCTGAGCAGAAGGAATTTTCTCATGTAATTATTTTAGAAATAATCACTAAATATAAATGTAAAATGCAAAATGTAAAATATAAAATGTAAAAGGGCCCGGATTTAATCACGCTTTGTGAATGGAACCCACTTTACATTCTAAATTTTACATTTTAGATTTTACATTCCCGATGATCTCAATTATATATATTGATTGATAATGTTCTCCAGCCACTCCTGTCTTCCGCTGCTTTGCTTAGGTTCTCCATTGGCAACTGCGAAATCACGGAGATCTTCGAGCTTCAGTTTCCCGGTTTCAAAATCACTACCTTTTCCGCTATCGAAAGAAGCATAACGTTCCTTGCGGAATTTTTTATATGAAGATTTCTGAAGAATATTATCCGCGATTACCAGCGAACGGGCGAATGCGTCCATTCCACCGATATGCGCATGAAAGATATCCTCCAGATCGGTAGAGTTCCTTCTTGTTTTAGCATCAAAATTTACTCCCCCGCCTGCAAATCCACCTGCCTCGAGTATTACCAATAAACTTTCAGTGAGTTCATTCAGGTTCATCGGGAATTGGTCGGTATCCCATCCATTTTGAGAATCACCGCGATTGGCATCAATGCTTCCAAGCATACCTGCATCGGCAGCTACCTGCAATTCGTGCTGGAAGGTATGACCTGCCAGTGTTGCATGGTTCACTTCAACATTAATCTTGAAATCCTTATCCAATCCATACTGACGTAAGAAACCAATCACCGTAGCGCAATCATAATCGTATTGATGCTTGGTGGGTTCACAAGGCTTAGGTTCGATAAAGAAAACTCCTTTGAAACCCTGTTTGCGGGCATAATCTTTCGCCATATTGAGGAATCGACCGAGATGATCCACTTCGCGTTTCATATTCGTATTCAGCAAGCTCATATATCCTTCACGTCCACCCCAGAAAACATAGTTTTCCCCGCCTAAAGCGATTGTTGCATCCAATGCATTCTTCACTTGCGTACCTGCGTAGGCTACTACTCCAAAATCAGGATTGGTAGAGGCCCCGTTCATATAGCGTTGATTAGAGAATACGTTAGCAGTGCCCCATAATAGTTTTACACCACTGGCAGATTGTTTTTGTTTTGCATAATCAACAATCGCTTGCAAACGCTTTTCATATTCAGCCAGGGAATCGCCTTCGTCTACCAAATCAATATCATGAAAGCAATAATAAGGAACCCCAAGTTTGGTAATGAATTCAAAAGCTGCATCCATCTTGTCTTTTGCACGTCCCACCGCGTCGCTTTGAACATCCCATGGAAAATGCTTGGTACCCGGACCGAAAGGATCGGCACCCGTATTACAGAAGGTATGCCAGTAACAAACGGCGTACCGTAAATGATCCTTCATGGATTTGCCGGCAATTACGCGACTTTCATCATACCATTTGTATGCAAGCGGGTTATCGCTTTGTGGTCCTTCGAATTTTATCGGGCCAATACCCGGAAAATATTCTTTACTGCCTAGTGTGATGCCCATATGAGTTGTTTTAGATTTATGTTAATAGTTTGTAGTTTGTGGTTTCTAGTTTGTAGTTGTTTAAATTCTAAAATTTGTTATCTATAGTAATATGTATAAAATCTAAGTATTTTTTTGAACCAAAGAACTACAAACCACAAACTACAAACTCCAAATAATTCTTCTCTATACACTCATTCCCGACTTCCACCTATAATACAATTCCGCATACCGATGCCGCAGTTCACTCTTCGGTTCCACTTTTTTAATCAGCTCCATTCCTTTAAAACTTTCCGCGAAGGTCTTATAAACCTTTGCCCCTACTCCAGCGGCTCTCGCGGCGCCGATAGAGCCATCCGTATTATACAATTCCACCACACAGCCCGTTGTATTGGCGAAACTAGCGGCAAATACTTCGCTTAAAAACATATTGGCATGACCGGCTCTAACTGTTTTCAATTCCATGCCCATTTGCTTCATCACATCCATTCCATAGTTGAGCGAAAACACAATGCCTTCCTGCGCAGCGCGGGCTACATGTCCGCGGTGATGGCGATTGAATTGTAATCCTTGCATCGCTGCGCCGATATCTTTATTCTGTAAAACTCTTTCCGCGCCATTTCCGAATGGATATAATAGCAATCCATCCGAGCCAATTTCTATTTTAGCCGCTTCACTATTTATCTGATCATAAGAAAGACCATCGAAGAAATTTTTACGTAACCAACTATTCAGTATCCCAGTACCATTAATACATAACAATACGCCGATCCTCTTTTCCTCTTTTGTATAATTGACATGCGCGAAACTATTTACCCGTGATAAGGGATCATAGTTAACTTTATCCGTTACCCCATATACCACACCAGATGTGCCTGCTGTTGCCGCCACTTCACCGGGCTGCAGTACATTTAGGGAAAGCGCATTATTGGGTTGATCACCGGCTTTATAGGTAACGGGTATGCCTTCTTTAAAGGATAATTGTTGTGCAACTTCTTTTTTTACACCACCATGCGGAGTGAATACATCTTTAATAACCGGGATCAGCTTTTTATCGAATCCAAACGCTTTCATTACATCACCGGATACTTCTTCTTTTATGAAATCCCAGAAAATTCCTTCGCTCAATGCTGAAATGCTCGTTGTGATTTCACCGGTCAGCTTCATGGCGATAAAATCTCCCGGCAACATAATCTTATCTATCTTCTCAAACAATGCAGGTTCATTTTCTTTTACCCACGCGAGTTTGGAAGCGGTAAAGTTTCCTGGCGAATTCAATAAATGCGAGAGGGATTCTTTTTCACCAATTGTGCGAAATGCTTTTTCGCCAAATGGTACTGCACGACTATCACACCAGATAATACTATTTCGTAAAACGTTTTGATCTTTATCTACGCAAACCAATCCATGCATCTGGTAGGCAATACCAATTGCCACAATATCCTTCGGGTTGTATTTATTAGTTTGATGCGCCTTGAGTATGGCTTTTTGCGTGTATTCCCACCAACCATCTGGTGATTGTTCGGCCCAGCCGGCATTGAGTGAAATAATCTCCGCTTCTGTTTCGGGATAATATGCCGATGCAATGCATAGTTGAGTTGCGGCATCAACAACTGACACTTTTATAGAAGAAGTACCGAGGTCTATTCCCAGCAGTAACATATAGCAGCTTCGTTTAAAATAAAAAACAGGATCCTGTATACACAACCTTAAAAACCGAAATTAGTATAAGCGCTCAATATGAACCTCCACTTTATTTTGCAAAACATAAACTATTTTAATAATTTTTATACCTTCACTGCTATAATTACATTAAGATAGTTTTGATATGAAGCCTTTAGTGGAGAAACTTCCGTTGTCAGAGAATACCTCGTTTGTGGCCCGTTCTTATCGTACACCTCATTTTGAAGTACCCTGGCATCAGCATATTGAATACGAATTGATTCTTTTCACAGAAGGAGAAGGTGTTGCTTTTGCCGGTAATTATATTGGTGAATTCAAAACCGGCGATATCTTTTTCTTAGGTTCTAACCTACCGCATTGCTTTCAAAAAGCACATAAAGAACTTATCACAAGTGCGGTAGTGATTCAATTCCGGGATGATTTTTGGGGAAAGGATTTCCTGAAGCTTCCCGAGTGTAAGACGTTAAAAGATTTACTGGATTTATCAGCACAAGGATTGAAATTATCTACTAAGATTCGTCATCAATTGGACCCGATGATCCGTAACCTGGAAAAAAATCAGGGGCTCACCCGCATTATCGGACTATGTGAATGTTTACAGTTAATAGCTACTGATAGTTATGAAAAAATCTCCACCCAGGAAATAAAAGAATATAATAACCGACATAAAGAAAGAATTGATTCAATCTTCCAATATACATTGGCGAATTTCCAGGAGTCAATCACCCTGGATAATATTGCCGGTGAAGTTGGAATGAGTGTGCCTGCCTTTTGCAGCTATTTTAAGAAGAGTACCAAAAAGACTTATATAGAATTCCTGAATGAATTGCGTATTGGGAATGCCTGTAAGCTACTCATCGATACCCAAAAACCGGTATTGGATGTATGCTACGAAAGCGGGTACAATACACTCGCCAATTTCAACAAACAATTTCTTCGTTTAAAAAAACTTACTCCTTCACAATACCGTCGTAAATTTTCTTCGGGATCAATTGAATCAGTTGTATTGGAGGGAACGGAGAGGATATTGATGAACTAAGAATCGTGAGACGTGAGTGGTGAGTCGTGAGTAGTGGGTGATACTCTTTAAGTAAATGGTGGCTCGCCTTTAATCGGGGAGCTACTCACGATTCACGCCTCACGACTCACGATTCAGCTATCTTTAAGCAAATGCCATCACTATGTACGAACACAAAAAACAACCCCTCGCTCCAAAAAAAGTCTTCTATCGAAGAATGTTAAAGAACCTGGGAACGGCAGGTGTGGTACTGCTGGTATCACTTATAATTGGAGTATTGGGTTATAAATACGTTGCCGAACAATCCTGGATCGATGCAGTACACAATGCATCTATGATATTAAGTGGTATGGGTCCGGTATTCGAAAATCCTCAATCAATTAGTATTGGTGGAAAAATATTCTCCTCTATCTATGCGATTTTCAGTGGTGTAATATTTATCACTAATATCAGTTTTATTCTCGCACCTGCTGTCCATCGCTTCTTTCATAAATTGCATTTAGAAGAAGAGAATTGATGAGCTACCAGCAAATGCATACACAACAGATAAAAAGCTTTGCCCGCAACCTGGGCTTTAGCTATTGTGGTATTGCCCGTGCCCGTCGTTTAGATGCAGACGCAAAGCGATTGGAACAATGGCTCGGCAAAGGGATGCAAGGAACCATGCACTATATGGAAAATCATTTTGAGTTGCGAATCGATCCAACGAAATTGGTGCCAGGTGCCAAATCAGTTATTACTTTATTACTGAATTATTTTCCCAAAGAAGAACAGGAAGAGATAGCACCCAAGATTGCCCGTTACGCATATGGAAAAGATTATCACGAGGTAATTAAAAAGAAATTGAACACCCTCCTGCTGCTGATTAAAGAACATATCGGGGAAGTACAAGGCAGGGGGTTTGTTGATTCCGCGCCGGTTTTGGAACGATCCTGGGCGCAGCGAAGTGGTTTGGGATGGGTGGGAAAGAATGGAAACCTTATCAATAAACAAAAAGGTTCTTATTTCTTCATTGCAACGTTAATTACCGATCTCGAACTTGAATATGATGATCCTTTCGTGAAGGACTTTTGCGGAACCTGTACACGTTGCATAGATGCTTGCCCTACAGAAGCAATCTTACCGGGGAAAGTAGTTGATGGAAGCAAATGCATTTCTTATTTCACCATTGAATTAAAAGAAATGCTGATTCCAGAAAAAATGAAGGGCCAGTTTGATAATTGGTTATTCGGTTGCGATACTTGCCAGGAAGTTTGTCCCTGGAACCGATTCGCAGAACATACGGAAGAAAAAGAATTGGAACCAATTCCGGAGATCCTGCACTTCAACACCAGGCAATGGGAGGAACTGACAGAAGAAAGCTTCCGAAACATATTCCGGAATTCTCCTTTGAAACGATCTAAGTACGAAGGAATAAAAAGGAATTTGAAGTTTTTGGAATGAAGAAGCTTCTAGCTATTAGCTGCTAGCTGTTAGCTGCCTTCGAATTGCTAAAGGGCATTTGAATAACTTCAACCGTTTTGCAGTCCGAATTATGTATTCTCTACTCACCACTCACTACTCACTATTCACTACTCACTATTCTCTTCATTAAAACTGCCACCCCAATTTCAACGAAACGCGGTTGGTTTGATAATCATAGTATTCCGAATAAGTTGGACAGGGTGGATTAAAACAATAAGTAGGTTTTACCTGTTCTTCTTTTAATCTTTTATAGCTATAGCCGAGGTTGATCAGAACAGCATCTTTTTTATTGCGGAAGCCGGCTTTATAACCAATGCCAAATCCCCAGTATATAGCAGGTGAAAAATCGCTACTGATAAAATCATTCCACCCAGTTGGTTCATTCTTTGTCCAGGCAAAATTGGTTCCCGCATCCAGTGAAAAATAAAAAGTACGGTTCGACGGCTTCCAGTCCTTATTAATAGAAAGAAACAACGGCACGCTGCGATACATATACCAGTCTAACCCCGTACCCAAACCTGCAAACCAAGTACCCCGTTGCATACCATTAACCGTATGAAACTGGAATGCCGAACCGTCCTCACCCTCCAATAACCCAACATAATTCTGTGAATGAAACTGCCAATTCTTCTGTGCATGTAAA
Organism: Chitinophagaceae bacterium; assembly: GCA_965279015.1. Taxonomy (GTDB): domain Bacteria; phylum Bacteroidota; class Bacteroidia; order Chitinophagales; family Chitinophagaceae; genus Endoryza. The sequence goes on along the minus strand of OZ257130.1, from coordinate 2,964,886 downwards.
TCCATCCCCACCAAAATAAGAATAAACACTGCTATCCATTGCTTCATAAGTAAGGATTAACGGTTAACGGAAATCGTGCTTAATAAACGGATGTTTGTGATATCGCTGTAATCATATTGACGCAACCCTTTATCTGTAACAAGTAACAGCCGTTTGTTCCAGGCAATTGCATCGAATGTTTCCATTCCGGGTATATGTTTGAGTAATTTAAGATTGGTTACAGAGGAAGCATCATAAACTTTTAATCCATCTCTTCCATCACATATGAAAAGGTAGTTCCCATCTTTTGCTAATCCATGTGGATTGGTCAATGGGTAAGTTTTCACCAGGCTGGGTGAAAATACGTTTTGAACATTTACTATATCCAGTTGGTTGACATAACCGGCACATTCATTTCCATCCCGAAGAGTTACAAAAGCATAATCATCGTCGGCAATCACCGGATCACAGGCACGCATATGACTGAAATTACCCTGCCGCTCAGGCACAGCCGGATTCGCAATATTATAAATAAACATGCCGGTAGCCGATCCAATAAACAGTTTATCTTTAAAAGGAAAGATCGTTTCAATATTCCATCCCATATTTTCTGTTTTCACAAATTGAGGATTGTTGGCTGTTGAAACAGAAATTGTTTGAAGCGCAGATTGATTCACCGCATACATATACTCATTCACCACAGCGAATCTCGACATCGAGCCTGCAATTCCAGGTGCATTTGTTTTTCCACCCGAGGAAGTAGCATCCGCTGCCATAGCAAACGAACATGCAGCACAGCCCCATCCGCCGAAAATTCCTCCATTTCTATCCACATCAACAGTGGTATCTTTTTTTAACCAATCTACGATGATCAATGCGGGATCCGGAACAAACCCGTTACTGTACTGCCGGTCGGGAAAAATATCGGGTAGCATTTTCTCCACTTTTGCCTGCAGGGGATTGCTGATATCTATCGCCAAAAGATCAGCATAGAAATCTGCATAAAGCGTATTACCCTTTACTGCGATATCTATATTGCCGGGTATATTGATAAAAGCAACATTGACCGGGTTGGACGGGTTCCCATTATCAATAATGTGAACCCCCTTATCTATTTCATTAAGGAAAATATATTTACCGTAGAGATAAATCTTACCTGGCTGCTTTACCGTTACGGGAGTATTGCTTTTAATATTTGCTACTACATTCACCTTAGTATCATATACAGGAGTAAGGATGGTATAGGTACGGGTAAGTTTATCTTTAAAGCAACCCCCGGCAGTAAAGCTGATGACGATCAGCATTAACAGCACTTTCGAATTAAAAACATTGCTTCTCATATTAGTTGTTTTGATGAATGACAAATTATATCATTGGAGCGTTGCGTAATAACGGAAGTATAATTTGGAGTACAAGTTTTGAAAAAGACCGGAAGTAGGGAAGTCCGGAAGAATTTCGCACATGGTGTAAGACTCTTCCCGACTTCCGGGCCTATCTATTTCTTAATATACCATCGAAACAAAAGACTTCCACTCAACAAATGCCTTTTATCAGCATTATCTGGCTTAAGGAGATTCGTAAACTGGTAATTGAATTGAGGTCCCAACTCAAGCGGGTATTTACTTTGAGAAAATAATTTAACTGATAGTCCGGTATGGAACCCAAACTGAGTTTTACGGAATAGATTGTCATCTTCATAATATACTCGGGTACTGCCATCATAATGCAGACCGTTTGTTGACAACAACTGCGCTATCGATAAACCATTGCTCCAATAAAAAGGAGTCTTCTTATTATTATTAAGTTGAAAATGGAGCGTAATGGGTAATTCAATAAAATGGTAGTTACTTCTGTAACTTGTTTTACCACTGGTATTTCCACTTGTATTTGCCTCAATACGATAGAAAGCATCTACCAGTAGAGAATTGCTTGAGCTATTATTGATTATTCTTGAGCTATCCACTCTTGATCCAATATTGCTATTTGTACTGAAGTAATTATACTGTAATGTAGCTGACAACTTCAGTTTTTTGTTTACTATTCGTTGCACAAATATTCCCGCGTTCCAATTCATCCCCGGGTTTATAGTGGCGGGCTTGCTGTATGAGGCCTGTGGTGGCGGATTATTATTAGAATTTAACCCTCCACTATAAGCAGCGTCCATAACCTGGGCTTGTCCAAATGCACTGAATATTCCTCCTTCAGAAATTTTTGACACTCCAATTCCACTCACGATACCCCATTGCCAGCTCTTTGATTGCTGGTTTGTTTTCTTTACTGCCGGACTTTTTACCGTCTCGCCAGTACTTTTATTATTCATTAAAACAGTAGAATCCAGGGGTTGTTCTGCCGCCTGAACTGTTGGGTTTAACGCGCGAGTACTATCAACAAAAGTTGTTGACGAAGGATCTGTTTTATCCTGAGTTATTCCAGCAATCGGCTTTTCTTCATTCTTAGCGATCCCTGTTATTTTTTCATCGCTATTACTTATAGCAGGTGGAACAGAAGTCTTTTTATTTTTTCCAACTGTTGATTGGGATGACGTTGCAGCTTTACTTGTTTTTTGTTTTTTAAAAGAAGAATTTTTAGAACCCAGGCCATGATCTGCATTACGTAGTCCCGGGTTATTCTTTTTGAGTTCTGTTACAACAATAGGTGCATTTTTCTCAGTTGTACCAGGGGCGTTTTTATTATCAGTCGGGTTTACAGGATCCTTCCCAGCGGAATTTTGTTCTGGAGTTCCGGATGGAAACACAACAACAGCAGCAGGATCGCTAACGGAGTTCTTTGTATCATTTTTTATATTTTTATCTGATTTAGTAATAGACGAACCCGATGATGGCTGCATTACCCAATAGCCGCCAATTCCAAGTAATAAAAGCAAAGGCAATAAAAACAACAATCGGCGCCTTCTTTTGTCTCTACGTATTTCCTGCTCCACACGGTTCCATACGGCTTGAGAGGGGGGCAAATTAAGCTCCTCCAAATGTTGTTGAACCTTCTTTTCAAATTCATTGCCGGGCATAAGCGTCACTTTTTTTTCGTTCGGTATAGTGTACGTTGATCCAGTTGATCAATAAACTACGGGCACGGGCGTATTGGCTTCGCGAGGTACCTTCATTGATCCCTAATATCTTTCCAATCTCTACATGACTGAATCCCTCTACCGCGTGCATATTAAATATCGTTTGATATCCGGTAGGCAATTGTCGTATCAGCTCCGCCAATTCCTTTGCATTCAATTGCACATCGGGGTTATTGTCAGTAACCGGGTGCAATACCGGATCGGTAAATGAAAGTTCGGACTGATAACGTGCATTTTTCTTCAGGTAATTGATAGCGGTATTCACCATTATTCTACGCACCCATCCTCCCAACTCGCCCTCAAATTTATATTGGTGAAGGCTCCGGAACACTTTAATAAATCCTTCCTGAAGCACGTCTTCCGCATCGGCCAGTGATTTGGTATAGCGATAGCAAACCCCCAGCATGTTTTCTGCAAACAGCTCATAAAGCTCCCGCTGCGCAGCAGCCTTACCTTTTAAACATTCCTTTACCAGTTGATGTTGATCCATTCGTCCTATTCAAATGTTATGACAATCTATATGATGTGAGCGTTGCACAAGTTCGTTATTTTGAGCCCGGCAGCAGATCAAAAATGAAGCACCTGTTGCGTCGCATCTTGCCGACGCTTCGGTCGGCATCCCGACATTAATCGTCGGGACTTGTACGACAACAATTCTATTCAGCTATACCCTAAATATTGCAATATGTCCCTATTCTAAACCCCTGAGCATGAAACGTTCCTACGGAACGAAACGCTTAATTTTAATCCAAACCTACCCATGAGTCGTCCCTACGGGACGAGCTATTCGTAAGATGGGTACTTCGCTATATCGTCTTCGTACGTTTAGATTAGAATTTACCGCTTTAAATGCAATACTATTTTGCCTACTCGACCCGTAGGAACGGCTCATAGGTAGCCTAAAATATCCGGGTTTTACAATGTTCCGTTAGGAACATCTCATGCAAAAAATATAACAGCCAATATGGTATTTATTTTACTCGTTGTTTAAGATTATCATTGTTGAAAATGATACAACTCGACCATTATTTAATTCTTACCCTACATTTGCCCCATGAATTTAGCACAACGCGATCGGCAAGTGATCTGGCACCCTTATACGCATCAAAAAGGCATGCTGGACCCTATTCCTATCGTAAAAGGTGAAGGTGTTTATTTGATAGATGAAACTGGGAATAAATACATTGATGCCATCAGTAGTTGGTGGGTAAATCTCCATGGTCACGCGCATCCATACATTGCAGAAAAAATTTACGAACAGGCAAAAACATTGGAACAGGTAATCTTCGCTGGCTTTACACACGAGCCAGCAATACGATTGGCGGAACGTTTGCTGCCTATGTTACCTGGTAATTTTTCAAAAATATTTTATAGCGACAACGGTTCGACTGCGGTAGAAGTCGCTATTAAAATGGCATTGCAGTACTGGAGGAATGGTGCAGCGTCGGGCTTGTCCCCCGAAGCTTCCGCGAAGGGGGAAATCAAAACGCAGCCTCGCAATAAGATACTGGCATTAAATAATTCTTATCATGGCGATACGTTTGGAGCGATGAGTGTGAGCGACAGAGGCGTATTCACACTCCCTTTTCACGACAAATTATTCGAAGTTATTTTCATTGATCCGATGCAGACTCCAGACTCCGAACTCCAGACTCCAGACTTGTCCGGAGTAGCTTGTTTTATATACGAGCCACTGCTACAAGGCGCCGGATCGATGAAAATTTACGAAGCTTCATGGCTGGAGACTATGCTTGAAAAATGCAAGTCGCAGAACGTCATTTGCATCGCTGACGAAGTAATGACTGGCTTTGGAAGAACAGGAAAACTTTTTACGTCGGAATACTGCGAAACAAAACCTGATATTATTTGCCTCAGCAAGGGATTGACGGGTGGTACTATGGCCCTGGGAGTAACAGCCTGCACACAAAAAATTTACAATGCCTTTGTAAGTGACAATAAATTAATGACCTTCTATCACGGTCATTCATTTACTGCCAATCCACTCGCCTGTACCGCAGCGTTAGCTAGCCTGGATTTATTACAGAAATCTGAATGTGATCTGCAACGACAAATGATTGCATCCAAGAACAAAATGTTTCTTACCCAACTCACCACTCACCATTCACCACTCACCAAAAATCTCCGTCAACTCGGAACCATCATCGCCTTTGAAATCGACAACGGCAAAGATGGGTATCTCAATACTATCGGCCCACGAATTACCCAACTAGCTTTGGGCAAAGGGGTTTATTTAAGACCGCTGGGAAATACTTTATACATCATGCCGCCTTATTGTATCAGCGAAGAGCAACTGAAGAAGGTGTATGACGTTGTTGTGGAGATCCTGAAGGAGTTGTGAGAAGCGCGTTATTCGCTGTTCGCTATTCGCTACTCGCAATCCCGAAATGTTTAGGTGTTGAAATAATATGAAAAAAGGTGGAAGAAAAAATTATTGAACTTTCTTCCACCAATTATGTTTTTGAAAGATTCGATCGATATCCTTCAACCCAACGCCACGAGTAGCGATAAGCGAACAGCGAGCAGCTTCTACTACTCAATCGGAATAGTCACCTGCGTCTTATCCCATTCGATTACCAATGCATTCTTATCCGTAAAACGGTAGGTTAGTTTTTCCACAACGGCGTCTAATTTTTTAATGGGTACTGTAACCTGAGCCACATCCTTTCCTTTAATTTCTTCATATTTAAATGCGCCCCATTGTTTGAGTTCACTGTTTAAAATGATTGTCCATTCTGTTGGATTAGGAGTTACGAACAATGTATAGGTTCCGGCTTTTACTGGTTTACCTCCAAATTTCACGTCTTTCTCGAAAGTAATCTCCGTTGCATTGTTTGCACCGGCTCTCCATACTTTTCCGAATGGTTCCAGCCCGCCGAATATCTCACGTCCTTTTTTGGACGGTTGTCCGTAATTTACTTTTACGCCTTTACCCTCGGCGCTTACTTTTGGGCTCTGTGCTTTGCAGGAAATTCCGATGGCCATAACGGCAATAAGGCTCAATAACATTAATTTTTTCATACCGAATTGTTTTATTTTTTTGAAATTACTTACTCATTTTCTTTTTCGCAGATTTTTTTTAACTGATCCAGCGATTGCTCCATAGGCGGCCCTAATTCCTTATCAAAAACTATGCTACCAAATTTTTCCCAGGGGTACCATTTTACGTTGAAATCAAAATACCACTGCACAATAGTTGAATTTTCAGCCTGGGTAATGCCAATCCCGCTTTGAATTCTATCCTGCCCCACCCGCTCCCAACTTGTTTGAATACCCGTTGAATCGGGTGACAGCATGACAATTTTCATCTCGTCGGAGGAAAAAGAAGATTGATCAAACTTGACGGAGTGCAGGTTTTCATTCTTCAATAGCGCATTCCACAATACCCATTGTCGCATATCTTTTAGATAAGCATTCACGGTATCTAAAGGCACGTCGATGGTTATCGCTCTCGAAACACGCATGGTTGATGGAATCAGCAATGACAAAAGAAAAATAACCAGGAATAATCCTACAATACTTATCAAACCTAATTTAACCAGGCGCATACTACAAATTTGTTAAGTGATTTTTCATCGTTACCCCGGCAAATTACTCCCATCGGAAAAATTTAATAGCGAGCGCATACACCAATAAGGTCCACAACAGCAGTATTCCTATCTGTGGACCACAATCAATCAGGTGTGCTCCCTCAAAAGAAACGTTTCGCATCGCATCGTTCAATGCGGTTAAGGGTAGAAAATTGATGATTGGTTGCATCCCTTCGGGAAGCGCGCTTTTATTGAAAAAAGTTCCCGACAAAAAATATTGAGGAAACATAAAGAGATTGGCGTAGATAGGTATTACATTCTGGTTTTTTGCAATACTGCTGATCAAATATCCGAACCCCATAAACACAAGTAATCCCAAAAATGCCAGAATCATCAGTTCAGCAAAAGTTATCCATCCATTCGATAACGTGAATCCATAGAAATAAGTTCCGAAAAGTATGATCACTACAGCAGTGGTGAGCTGAAACAAAATTCTACCAATGCTTTCTCCCACGATAATATAACCACGCTTAATGGGAGTTGTGTACATTCTTTTCAAAATAAGCGTTTCTCGTAAGGAGAATAATACAAAAGCGACTCCAAATACCGCAGCGCCGATGAGCGAAAATCCAAGCATCCCGGGCAGGAAAAAATCGATCATTTTGTACCTGCGTCCCTCAATCATTTCTTTTGACACCGACGCGTAACTACTAAATGAAGGGTTACTCTTTGCATTAACTGTATTAATAACGTCGCGTAAGATTGACTCGAGGGCAGGAACATCTTTCTGACTGGCTGAAGATGTCTTCAGGTGAACATCATAGGAAGATTTATCTCCGTTAGCAATTTTTTTAATATTGATCAAAGCAGTAATTCGGCCTTTCTTTAATCGGTCATCTATTTCTTTCTGATCAGCTTTTTCCACATTGAAAACTGGAATATTGTGGATAGCCTGGTAAATAGCATTTGAGGTATCTGACTGCTGATCAAAAGCAACATCCACTGAAATTCCCCCACGACCTCCAAGGGCTCCAAAAATCATTATCAGAACGATGGGGAAGAATAAGCTGAAGAATACAGCTTGCGGACTTTTAAAGGTTGTTTTAAGGCTGGCTTTTGTAATTGCCAGCATGGCTTTGGTTTGATTGTACTTACTTGGCATATTTATAAACTAGGAGGACAAAGCTATCGGATGAATTTGATTTTTGATATATGATTTATGAAATATGATTGGGGAGCCCTATACTGTAATGATATTCGAATTCTCAGAAATCAAAAATCACAAATCACAAATCTTAAATCTCCTATTCTATCACAAACTCAAATGGAAGCCTCGCCTGCGTGCTCCCGATCATTCTTTTTACTTTCTTCAACGATTGGTACATCTTAATTCCATCTTTTCCTATCTCTTCTTCAATAGCTGCATTACGTGCGTTTCTCTGATATCCTCCGAAAATTCTGTCTAAAAAATTCTCTGGTTCTGGATATTCACGCAAGCGGTAATCAGTCAATTTTGCCATGCGTGCCGCGCAGTCGATCGCTTCCTGCAATCCACCGATGCGGTCAATCAATCCAAGTTGCAGGGCGCGGGTACCACTCCAGATTCGTCCCTGACCAATACTATCAATATAAGCAACATTCTTCCTTCTTCCATCAGCTACCCGATTTGTAAAAGTGGCATAGATACTATCTACATCATTCTGTAACCATTTTCTTTGTGATTCAGTCAACGGTTTCGATACAGACAACGCATCCGCGTCTGGGGCCGTTTTCACACCGTCGAATGTAACTCCCAACTTATTATTGAAAAATTTCTGCATATTGGGGAGAATACTGAACACCCCAATGGAACCTGTAATCGTATTCGGTTGCGCGAAAATACTGTCGGCATTACAGGAAAGATAATAACCTCCCGAAGCTGATACATCACCAAAACTGATCACCACCGGTTTTTCTTCACGGGCCAATGAAAGTTCGCGCCAGATATTTTCACTGGCCATTGCACTACCTCCTCCCGAATTGATACGAAAAACAATTGCTTTAATGCTTTTATCGAGACGTGCATTTCGCACCAACGCTACATAGCTATCACTACCTATCATCTCCCGCTGGCCCTTTCCATCAACGATGTCGCCCTGTGCGTAAATCACAGATATCTTTTCTTTCCCCATTTTTTTATAGGTAACCGATTTCGCGAATTTGCCCAATGGCAGCATGTTTAGCTTTTCATATTTATCTTGTTTCAATAAACTCCTGATTTCATCTTTTACCTGATCATCATATTTCAATCCATCGATGAGTCCTGCCTTCAACGCCGCGTCTGCGGTTTGCAATTTATTTTCATTGGCGTATTGATGTAATAAGGCGGTATCCAGCTTTCGTGCTGTACCGGATTGAGTAAGAAAATGACCATAGAGATCGTTCAATATTTCCGTTGTTTGTACCCGGTTTGCATCGGTCATTTTTGTTTCACGGAAAGGTTCAGTCGCGCTTTTGAATTTACCGGCATAAAATATTTGTGGTTCGATTTCCAGTTTTTCCAGGGCGCCCTTCATAAAAAACAGGCTCATTGAAAAACCACGCCAATCTAACCCACCTTTAGGATTACAATAAATCTTATCCGCCACATTCGAAACATAATAACCCCCTTGTGTTATTACATCTCCATACGCGTATATAAATTTCTTGCTTTGTTTAAATGCAAGTAATGCGTTCCGGATATCTTCACTGGTTCCAAAACCATTATTGTTATTTTCGCATTTTATATAAATGCCTTTTACTCCACTATCTTTTGCCGCCGCGCCAATCAGCCGAACCACATCATACACAGATGGAATATCATATTGATCTTGCCCGCCAAAACCAGCAAAAGGGTTATCTACAGCTATTTCCTGAAAGGGCATACTAAGATCCAAAACCAGTACTGCCTTGGTACCCACCACTTCTTTTTGGGGAGAAGCCAGGGAGGAAAGCATCCCCATCAAAATAAAAAAACAAATCAGTGAAAATACAAGCAATGCCAGCAACGACGCGAAAAAGATTTTAAAAAAGCTATTCATCCGTTCCTATATTTATTACAAAAATCAAAGATATTTGACGCCCGTAAGGTAGGGAAATTATGAACAAAGCGTATCTATTGACAGGCGGCAATACCGGCAACAGGAAGCAGTATCTTCAGCAGGCAATTGAACTGATTAGCCAGAAATGTGGCAATATCCAGAAGCAATCTGCTTTATACGAGACTGCTGCCTGGGGCAAAACCGATCAACCTGCCTTTTTAAACCAGGCACTGCTGCTGCATACCAAATTGGAGGCACCCGAATTGATGCAAGTGCTTTTATCAATCGAAGAATTAATGGGCCGGCATCGTGAAGAAAAATATGGCCCCCGCATTATTGATATCGATGTACTATTATATAACAACTCGGTGCTTCAAACGCCTCTTATCACCATTCCCCATCCTGAACTGGCAAAACGACGTTTCGCCCTTACTCCTTTGGCAGAGATTGCCGCGGACCTCAAACACCCTTTGCAGCATAAAACCATTCGTCAATTACTCAAAGAATGTCCTGATAAGCTCCCCGTACAACGGGTCAATTGAACTTTTCCACAAATCTTCACCATACATCAGGGGGTTTTTCAATTGGGTTATTTTGTGTACGCTAATGAACGCGAATAGGGAACACGAATTAACGCGAATGAACGCAGTAAATTAGTGGGGTGATTTGAATAAATCTTAATTTTTGAACGGGGTTCCGTTTTACATTTTATATTTTACGTTTTGCATTTTACATTTCAATGAACTATCACTTTATCACCATCGAAGGCAATATCGGCGCCGGCAAAACCACATTGGCTCATCTGCTTTCCAGGCACTACAATGCAAGGCTGGTGTTGGAGCAATTTGCCGACAATCCCTTTCTGCCAAAATTTTACGAAAACCCGGGCCAATTTGCATTTCCGCTTGAACTTTTTTTCATGGCGGAACGCTATAAGCAACTAAAAGAACTGATACATACCAAAGATCTTTTCCAGCAATACACGATCTCCGATTATCTTTTTACCAAATGTCTCTTGTTCGCGAAAGTGAATCTTCCCGATGAAGAATTCCGGCTCTATCAGAAATTATTCGAGATCATAAACCAGCAGATTATCCAACCCGATCTCCTGATTTACCTGCATGCTCCGGTTAATAAACTCCAGGCAAATATCAAAAAAAGACAACGACACTACGAGCAAGCGATTCCTGATGAATACCTTTTTAACCTGCAGCAGACTTATACGCATTATATCAAACAGCACAATATCAAAACGCTTTTTATAGATGCTTCCAATGCCGACTTCCTGGGGAATGAAAAACAATTGAAAGTAGTAATTGATGCGCTGGAAAAAGACTATGAAGGAGGTCAACATTATCTTACATTACCATGAACGATGAACAACCTGCAATAAGAAACCGTTTTATCGTAATCAACAAAGAGTTTACTTTTTTCCTTATCGCACGCATACTGTTTATTGGCGGACTTCGGATGACGCCCGTATTACTGGGATGGAGACTTTATGAAATTACCGGTAGCAAATTAGCGCTGGGAATGTTGGGGTTGTCGGAAGTAATTCCTGCGGTGTTACTGGCACTACCGGCAGGTGTACGCATTGATAAAAGTGATAAGCGCCGATTGATCAGTCTTTGTATGGCCTGTTATTTTATCTTGATGCTGGCGCTATTGTTTATTACCTCTCACAATGCATCTTCCTTATTTAGCAATAGTTTGATCAAATGGATCATTTTTGGGATTGTTGCTGGTACAGGTGCCGTTCGCGCTTTCAGCAGCCCAGCCATCAATGCGTTTCTTCCTCAATTGGTACCCGCTGAATCGTTGGTAAAAGCAATATCGATTAACAGCATGAGTTGGTTATCGGCGGCAGTGGCGGGTCCCGCCATTGGAGGGGTGTTGCTTGGATATACCAATATCACCATTTCATTTGTTGTGGTATGTGCATTGATCGCGATCGGTTATCTGATCTTCCGGAACATTGAATCAAAACCGATAAGTTGGAACCCGGGCAACCGCAAAACATGGGAAAGCGTAAAAGAAGGGTTACGATTTGTCTTTAATCAAAAAGCGTTATTGGGTGCGATGAGTCTGGACATGTTCGCGGTTTTATTCGGCGGCATCACTGCATTGCTCCCCGTATTTTCAAAAGATATTTTATTTGTGGGTCCACAAGGTTTGGGTTGGTTAATTGCGGCAACTTATATGGGAAATTTTATCGCGATTGCCTGGCTCACCTTTAAACCGTTGAAAAAAAACCAGGGCAAACTATTATTTTATATGGTCGCGGGATTTGGACTTTGCATATTGATCTTCGCGATATCAAAAAATTACTGGATCAGCTTCGTTGCCCTTTTTGCAAGTGGATTGTTTGATGGCGTTAGCGTAATTATCCGGGGAACCGTTTTGCAATTATTTGTACCTGATGAAATGCGGGGCAGGGTATCGAGCGTAAACAGTATCTTTATTAATAGCAGCAACGAATTGGGACAATTTGAAAGCGGAGTGGCAGCTTCGCTCCTCGGCACCGTTCCTTCGGTAATTTTTGGAGGATGCATGACGTTGGTGGTTACGGTTGTTACGTGGTTTAAGGCGCCGGGGTTGAGGAAGCTTGAGTATTAATGTGCCAATTTGAAAATGTGCAGATGTGCAAATGCAGACCCTGAATATTTAAAAAGTTAATATTACTTAGCATCGCCGAACTTAAAGAATTTGCACATTTGCTAATTTGCACATCTGCACATTCTACATTTTGCACTCTAAAATATCTAACATATGCAACGCCGCCATTTCCTCCGTACTTCTGCACTAACAGCCGGTATATTTTCATTAAGCCCTAAAGATCTTCTTGCATCCTTGCTTCAGCAACCTGCCTGGAAAATCAAAATGCTAACTAAAGAAACAGGTCTCTTTACCGAAAGAGGGGGAACCATACTTTTTACCGTAACTAAAGAAGGAATGGTAGTGGTAGATACACAATTCCCCGAACAATCGCAGCACCTGATTGATGAACTGAAAAAACAACATACGCAACCTTTCCGTTTAGTAATTAATACGCATCATCATGGCGATCATTCAGGGGGCAATCTTTCATTTAAAGGGATTGTACCACATGTATTAGCGCATAAAAATTCATTAGAAAATCAACAAAAATCGGCGGTAACACAAAAAACAGAAGACAAGCAATTATACCCCGATCAAACCTACACCGATACCTGGTGCGAGAAGATTGGCAAAGAAAAAATATGTCTTTATTATTTTGGCGCCGCGCATACCAACGGTGATAGTGTAGTACATTTTACCCGTTCCAACATCGCTCATATGGGCGATTTGTTATTTAACCGCCGTCATCCATATGTAGATCGGAGTGCGGGAGCCAATATCAAAAGCTGGATAGAAGTATTAGCTAAGACCAAAAAGAAGCTGGATAAAAAAACGACTTATGTGTATGGTCATTCTGCTGAAGGATATGATATCACTGGTACTTCAGAAGATCTTGAAAAATTTTCTGAGTACCTGAACAATGTTTTAGAGTTCACTGATAAGGAAATAAAAAGCGGAAAAACAAAGGAAGAGTTTTTAAAAACGACTGCTCTTCCGTTTACTACTGAATGGAAAGGTGATGGATTGCAGCGTCCATTGGGAGCAGCTTATGATGAGCTGACAGCGAAATAGCTACTCGCTATTTGCTACTCGCTTCACGCCAGACGCAACAAGGGGTTAACATCCTTAAGTTGCACTCACTATTATTGAATAGTATAATGTAACGACGGAAACGCAAGAAGCTTGAATCGTGTAGCGAACAGCGTGCAGCTTCTCACCCAATCTCTTATTCCTTCCTGTATAAATAAAGTGTATTACCATATGTGGATCGCAAATACACAGTAGGGATATTGACCCCTGATGTTAAATAAATTCGTACACCCTGCCGACTGTACCTATTTGCTAATACATCCGGACTGAAGTCGGAGAAATAACCGCCCCACTTAATGACTATGCTACCCGCTTTCATGAAAGTCATATCCTCTGCGACGCGCTGACCATATCTTATAGTCCCAATATTTGTATGAAAAGTATTAGTCCCGGGATTATAATTGTAACAACGATTACTCTGGAAAACACCATTCGCATCGAATACAGATCCGAATAAGATCAATTCTGTATCGGACCAGATGGAAGCTTCTACCTGGAAAGATGTTTCCGGAAATATAGAACCAACCACTGTTATATTGCTCCATACATTAGTAACAGGGTTGTACTTATGAATGCGTTTAAATCCCGCTTCATAGGCCCAGAGTTCCGTACCGGTCCACACGGCGGTATTTTTTCTGAAAATTGTACCGGGTGGGTATTTAGCTGAGATAAGCCAGGCATTTGTTGATGGATTATAACGGGCGACCGTATCATTAACTCCTAAGACGATTATATAGGTTCCTGTCCAGAACATTTTAGTATCGTAGCCATCTGCGATTGGTGCATTCAGCGTATTAACAGGTAACCATGTATTAGTAGTAGGGTTATATCGCGCGCCATCGCTTATAGCATTTGTACCATCTCCTCCTCCCCATACTACCATATAAGTGCCTGTCCAAACTGCAGGCGCACGGTAACGTGCTGTTGGCGCACCTGCAACAGACATATTTGTCCAGGTATTAGTAACTGGATTATATCTTTTTCCAGTATTATGAAAAAATCTCGATCCGTTTCCAAAAAAGTCACCGCTTATTGAATCAAGTCCTCCCCAAACAATCATTTCACTTCCTGTCCACACAGAGGAATGATAAGCGCTTTTAAGTTGTGCATTTATATCCGACATATTTGTCCAGACATCCGTAGAAGGATTATATCTCGCCCCGTTGCTATGAAAATTATATTGTATACCATTAGCGATTGAGTATCCGCCCCATGTAAGCATTTCTGTGCCAGTCCATACGGAAGAATGTCCTCCTCTCGCAGATAAGGCTTGAGTCTTTAAGGGATTACCGGTTTCATAGGTAGGGGCCTGCGTGAACTGCTGACTTAAGCCTGCATCCATTGGGTAATATGAAATAGCCGGTAATGATAATTCACCATAGAATGAAAATCCAGCCGAAAGTAGGTTTTGGTCATTTGAATTATTGCTTGCTACAATTGACCCAACTGGTAGAGTTGAAGGCGCAGCGCCAAAAGTTCCATTGCCCCTTAATACATCATTTGCATTACCCGAAAAATTGGTACGCAACAAATCACCATTGGTATTGGTAGTGATTATTCCTGATCCGGCAACAGCCAGCCCATCAACCCGAACCGAACCGCCAACATGTAATTTCTGTAATGGATTGGTAACCCCGATCCCTACATTCTGGCTATTAGCCGGAATAGAAAAAGCTATAACATTAAAAAATGGAATAATTAACAAAGAAAGTCGCATACTACCTTAATGAAGATTTGAAATTTAATTTCAGAAGTGCTTATCATTATAAACAAATTGCTACTTTCCTGATGGTTTCTTAGGTGCCCCGCATTTTCCACAAATAAAATACGAGAGACCAAGGTTAATACTCTTCATGTGATAAGCTGGAACAGCAACTCCATTATCTTCTTTTTTATTCAGCCGCGAAAAGCGATGATCATAAATTAAGCTAAGGCCCCATTTTGATCGACGCCCATTCGAAGACGGTATTTCATACTTAACTCCCGCCAGCCCATCTACTCCAACTTTCTGTGAGCTTTCATTTAGGCTTTGCTTTTCACCGGTGCCACTACTGCCTCCGTTTTTCACTTTGGCCGATAAGAGGTAATTGACTTCGGGGCCTGCAACGAGGCTAAGGTGTCTGCTTACCCTGAACTGCGCCATCATTGTAACGCCAAGGTAGTTGTAGGAATAATTGTCTTTGAATTCCATTCCACCTCCACCACCAGGTTCTGTATATCCCATTTCTTCACTGGCATTTTTTTGCGTAAATCTTAAAGAAGTTGCAAGGGCCCAACGCGGAGTAAATGGAAAAAGAGTGCCCACAGCAACATGCAAGCCAACACCTGGCTTATGATCACCATATCCTCCTCCATATTCCTCATCACTGCTTTTAAAAGACAATGAGGGCCCAGCAGTAATGGTAGTAGCGAAATATTCTCCGGGGATGGGATGCCCGGGTGATTTTTTTTGTGGTATGCTAGTAGTACTACTGACAGATGCAACTGAATCACCGATTGGATTTATAGATGTCGATTGATTGTTTTGTGCAAAGGGATCCCTCGCCCATCTGTCAGGATCGATATTGATAATACTACAATATTCGAAACAGTCATAACGAGGATCATTGCTTGCCACCCGGGTACCCATCAGGCTAAAACCATCACCAGGATTCGCCTTAAATCTGCAGCGTTGCTCACAATAACAACCTTCCAGCAAAATGAAAATACAAGCGATTTTTATCGTCGACAATAAGAGTCGGCTAAAGCCAAAGAGCTTAAAAAATGTCTTTCCCATAGTAATAAGTTTTGATGAGAGAAGTTATTGTTATAGCAGAGCCGGGATTTGTAAAAACAGAAGAAGCTATTATTTACACTCAATTTTATGTGCATAATTGTATAAATTCCGGAAGCTTGTTTCTGCTTCATCAGAACAAACTTCGGTTGGCCCTCCGGCAATAGAGCCGGTACTATAGGTAGCTGTACAAGTACGACATCCGTTACCCGACTCGGTCTTTTTTTCGCAACCAGCAATCACAAACACCAACAATATTGGAAATAAGTAGCTGATAAAAGAAGAATAAGTTTTTTTCATTTGAACAGGTTTATTAAGTGAGTAGTGGAAGTTGAATACTCAACAAATAGTAAACATGAAGCTATGCAAGCGAATGGCATCAGACTTCATTCAAAAGATTGAATTTGAAATCATACTTTGGGATGATACCGGAAAGTGGTATTAGTGAAGCAGGTCATTTTCCATTACGACGCGTACGAGCGACGCGGTATTTTTCACATCGCATTTGGCGAGTATATTACTGCGGTGTGTTTTAACGGTAGGTATGCTGATCGATAAAGTTTCCGCTATCTGTTGATTGCTGAATCCTTGTACAATAAACGTGAGGATTTCTTTTTCGCGCTGGGTCAGGTCTTCTTTAATGGCCCTGATACGTTTTGCTTCAGCGCTCTGATTAAACCGGAAACCTTTTAATAATATATCTGCTATTTCTTTATTAATATAGACTTCTCCCCCTTCCGCGAATTCCAGGGCTTTGAGTAATTCATCGGCACCCGCATTCTTCAACACATATCCATCTGCGCCACTTTGAAGCATTTTGTGAACGGATGCATAATCATTCACCATGCTTACTGCAATAACCTTTATATCCGGATTGATATGCTTAATCTTTTCTGTAGCAGCGATCCCATCCATGCCAGGCATATTAATATCCGTGATGACAATATCCACTGGCATATGCTGGATAAACTCAATAATCGAATGGCCATTGCCGCCGTGGCCGGTTATTTCATATAAAGGATGTTGCGCAAACAAAAGTTTAATGCCGTCAATAAATAGTTGGTGGTCATCTGCAATAAAAATTTTCTTTTTAATGGTGTCCTGCAGTATCGGAACTTTGTTCATCAATTGTATGCTGTTTGTTTGCTTGTTTTTATCCGTTGTTAAAATTAAGTGTTCCTGATTCTTCTTCCGCTCATACTTAAGTATGATTATAGGGAATAACTATCGTTACTTTCGTCGGATTACCCGGCGCGGTATCCCAATCGATCTTCCCATTTAACAAAGCTACTCTGGTTTGTATGTTTTCAATTCCATATCCTTCTCCGTTCCGAGTTGGATTGAATCCCTTTCCATTATCTGCGTAGTGCAAACGTATCATACCATTCGCTTTTTCAATATCCAGTTTAACTTCTGTTGCGCCCGCGTGTTTAAGGGTATTGTTAATCAATTCCTGCGTAATGCGGTATAAGCCTGCTTCAACATCGGCCTGAATCCTTTTTTCAATACCATTTTGCTGAAGGGAAATATGGATGATATGCATGCGGCTGAGTTTATTCACCAGGTCCTCCACCGCTACCAGGTAACCATATTCGTTGAGTGTTTTCGGACTCAGGTTGATCAGCATGTAACGCACATCTTCTACCGATTCATCGATGGTTGCCATGGTTTTGGTATAAGTTTCCTGTGCAACGGGATCTCCAGGTTGTAAATACTTTTTTAGGGAAGCAACAAAATATTTAAGTGCCGAAAGCCGCACACCAAGATCATCATGCAGCTCAGCGGAAATATTTTTCTTTTCCTTTTCCTGTGTTGCTACAATCAGCCTTAATTGTTCCCGTTGATATTTTTTTAGTTGCGATAGTCTTCGCCGTACAATAAAGGCGATAGCGGCGGTGATAGCAACGGAACAAAGCAAATAAAACCACCAGGTTTTCCAAAAGGGAGGTGTGATTACTATATAAATTGCCACCGGCTGAGCGTTCCATCTGCCCGTTTCATTGGTGGCATTGAGCAGCAATACATAATCACCGGGTGGAATATTAGTATAGTTGGCAACTCCGCGTCCACTGGTATAGCTCCAATTATCCTGCAAACCTTCCAGTTTATACGCGTATTGCGCAGGTATATCAGGGCTCACTTTCAGCACCGAATATTCCACAGCAATAAAATTATCCTTATAAGAAAACCGCTGCGTGCTTCCTATACCTACCCGCATCATCTCCTTAGATCCAACTTTAAAGCTGCTAAGGATAATCGAGGCACTCGCATCATGTTGCATGTACCGGAGGGGATCAACTACAATAATTTTTCCGTTTGATATATAGAGATAATCTCCTTTACGGGTGATGAGCAGGTTGTTTAAATAATCAAGATTATCATAAACTACTGGCTCATTAACATGATAAATTGTTTTTGATTTCATCTCCATCATATCAATTCCATAGAATCCTGCTATCCATAAATTACCGGATTTATCAACGTTCAGCGTATTTACAAAATCGCCCGATAGCCCGTCGCTCTGCCGGTAACCCCGGAATGTCTTATTAACTCTGTTATAATAATAAATACCTCCTCCATAAGTACCCAACCATAAATTGCCGGTACTGTCGCCGGTAATGGCATTAATGGAATTGAATTCAATCGGAACCTGTTTGTCGGAAGTGATCAGAAAGTTTTCAAAACTCCGGGCAGTGATATCAAAACGGGCAAATCCCTTTCCTCCATTCATGCCTACCCACAACACGTTACCATTCTCATTATAACAACTTAACAGATAGGGGAATTTCAACCCGTTGGTTTCATCATAATTATTCAATATTTGTCCATTGCTATCCATTTCAAACAGTCCTCTTGAAAAAGTACCCACCCAAAAATGCCCCCATTTATCCGTTGTTATGAAATAAGGATAACTAGGCAACTGCAGTTTTTTCCTTATGGTATAATTTTTCAGATCCAATAACATTAACTGTTTCCTGGAGCTTACCCATAAAACGGAATCACCGGCATTGTACATGGTTCGGATATCTTTTTCCAGTAAAGGGTGCGAAAAACGAGACAGTGTGTGTTTGGTTGGATTGAACGTATACAATCCCTTTTTTGTGCCTAGCCAGAACTTGCCGGGTTGTTCCGCAACGGACCAGATAGCATGTAAAAAACCGGCATCGTCTTTATCCAGTAAATAGGTGTGTACATGATCTGTTGATTTCGTAATCACATACAATCCTTCGGATGATGTAAGCCATTTATTTCCCTTATGATCCAGGTAAGCTCTTGATACAATCCGAGAGAGCGGGCTGTTATTTGCAAATGGCAAAGGGGGCATTGTATCCGATACCATTTTTTGCCAGTTATAAAACAGGGAAGGTTCTGTGTCAAATCTGAAAATAAAATTTCCCTCGCCATCTTCTGAAAATCCTGCCAATTCATTGGCCAACGGAAATGAGCGGAAGAAATGTGTATTCCCGTTTTGAAAACAATGAAGCCCCTTCAGTTCCTGATCATACACCCATACCCGTTGTTCTTTGTCAAGGGTAAGAAAAGGTTTTTGCTCTGGCAATTGAAATATGGACCAATTCAACGGGTTATTATTTTTATGATAGAAATGGGTGCTGACCGGATCAAAAAAATTAATAGCATACTGTGTAACCATCCATAACCCTTTTTTGATTGAATCATAAAAAAGGCTTTGCGTTTCCATTGAATCGGAAATAGAAGTTTTATCCGCAGCATCGTATAAAAAACCCTGGACGCTGTTGTCAACCGGATTGATTTTCCATAACCCGTAGGTGCCTGCCCATATATTGCCTTCCTCATCTTTTGTCAAACCGTTCACCCGATTGAGTATATCGTCATTGCGGCGCGCATCATGAAAATAATACCTCGTGAAAACTCCTGTTTTTTTACGGTACCGGCACACCCCACGTATCGTACCCACCCAGATATCTCCATCATCCCCTTCTACCATAAAATTGCAAACATTGTGATTTATACTTAGTGTATCATTCTTGTTATGGCGGAAAACCCGGATAGAGGAACCGTCAAAACGATTCAACCCGTTAAGCGTAGATATCCAGTAAAATCCATCCTTATCCTGGATAATATCGGTTATATGGTTAGAAGAAAGCCCGTTACCCGTATATAATTTTTCGAAATGCTGATCACTCAATTGAGCATAAAGAGGATTTACTTTTTTTACCAAAGAAAAACCAAGGCAAAAAAATAGAAGAGCGATACTTTTCGGGAAAATATTCAGCATAAACCCCCTGCTTATATAAAATACAAGTTACTGCAAATTGAAGCCAGAATATATTGAAGCTTGCTTTAATTGAAGTCATACTTAAGTATGATGGTGAGCGGTGAATAGCGAATAGTAAGTAGTGAGAGAGATAACTGGATACCGGGCTTGTTAAAGATTAGAAATATTAATTTTTCCGGAAGAGCTGATGACGAGAAGCGTGCAGCGAAAAGCTTATTTTTTCCGAATCGGAGATTCGGGGTCCATCAGCTTCTCCAACACATAATAAGTAATCGGGCAAAAACTGGAATTCTTCAACGTTAACTGGGGACGTTTCAGGATAACATCTTCATCCGTATATGGGAACCGGTGGCAATCGGATGGTCGCTCATCATAAATACTGCAGGAATTATCCGGATCCAGGAAGGGACAAGGTTTACTGTTCGCCACATAATCGCCGTCTTCATCTACCCGAAGATAGGTTTCGATAAAACTCCCCTCCTTCATTTTAAGATGCTTACTGATACGTTTGATATCAGGTGTTTTGAAACGGGGTGAATAATTCCTGCAACAAGCGGCACATTTAAGGCAATCTACTTTACTGAAGGCCTGTTCATGCAGGTCGGGAAGTTGTTTGAGGACCCGGTTTTTATCGGCCCGCTGCAGGAAATTCTTATACAGCTTCTGGTGCTCAGCCGACGTTTTCTCCCAATTTTTCAAGATATCCTTTGCCATTTATAAAATATTAACGATCGAAGATACACCCAATCAGTCACAGGCCGTATTTTTGGTGATCATTAGGCACTGGTATGGAAGAGTTCAGAGAACAACTACTATTTCTGATCACCACTCCGCTTTATATTATTATAATTGGAGCTGAAATTTTATTGAGTAATTATCATCACCGTAAACTCTATACCTGGAAAGACACTGCCGCCAATATTTACCTGATGCTGGCTAATACCGCGATTGAATTACTGATCCGAACCTCTTATTTTGCCCTTTTTATTTATCTCAACCAACACGCGATTTATCAATTCGCACATCCCGTTGTTTACTGGATCGCCCTTATCATACTGCAAGATTTTCTTTTTTACTGGTTACATCGATTCGATCATGAGATCCGTTTGTTTTGGGCGGTGCATGTAACCCATCACTCTTCGGAACAAATGAATTTTACAGTGGGCTTCCGCTCCTCCCTTTTTCAACCGTTCTACCGGCATATTTATTTTTTACCCCTTGCCTGGTTGGGATTCCGGCCGATGGATATAGTGTTTATTTTTTCGGTGACACAGATCTGGGGCATTTTTGTTCATACCGAACTAATCCGAAAAATGGGATGGCTGGAATATATTTTGGTAACACCTTCGCACCATCGCGTTCATCATGCCTCCAACGCAAAGTACCTGGATAAGAATATGGGGATGTTACTCATCTTATGGGATAAGCTTTTCGGCACCTTTCAACCAGAATTATTGGAAAAAGATTATCAACCGATAAAATATGGACTTACAAAACCATTAGAGAAAGATACCCCTGTTACTATTATTTTTCATGAGTGGGATAGTATCCGCAAAGACATCAGCCGGAAAGATATTGGTTGGAAAGAAAAATATTGGTACCTCTTCGGTCCACCAGGCTGGAGCCACGATGGAAGTCGCTTAACGAGTGAACAATTACGGGAAGCCGAAGATGGATTCCATACATCATCTGGAATTGAACATGCGGACAAAGAATTGGTAGAAATCCCAACTCTGGTAAATGTAGATAGCCATCAGCGTCATCCAAATTATAGTCCAGACCAGAATACCTAAAAAAGAAATTAAAAATGTTTTTGCTACACCGCCGAAAGTTTTAATCTGCAGCAAACCAGAATAACTCCAACTATAGTATATCATTTGAAGCAGCAAACCGATTGCTATGGAACCCGCCTCTAGCCCAGTTCCTTTTGCGAGATTTTGTATCGGAAAAACAATCAACGTAAAAGCCAAATTTGCAAAAGTGGTAAACATGAGATTAGCAGTAAGATGCTCAGCGTAATTATATCTTCTTTTCCTATATGCCAGCCAGAATACAAAAGCTATTGTGGGAATAGCTACCATGCTCAACATATTCCCGTTTTTGTTGGCAAATGCGCGAATCTTTTGTCCGCGTTCGAACATTGCAATCGCGTTCGCTTTGGCTTTTTCATTGGGTATTTTTAAAATGCCAACTGGCACGGGTGCAGGTTTTGTGTCGCCTGAAAAAAATTGGTTCGATAACACATATATCCCCATCATAATTAGAAAAAATGTATAGGGATTGAAATATTTCTTGCGCTTACCTTCGATATATTCCCGCGCCACCACACCGGGCTTTGTTGCCAACCCTTTAAGTAAGTGGAATATCCCTTTGTCAGTATGGGTGAATGCATGAAAAAATTCGTGAAAGAAATGACCGAGCGTCAGACGATGGGTCTCTGTTTTCTGGCCACAGGCCGGACAGAATTTTCCATCCCCCTGTAAACTCGATTCACAGTTAAGACAGTTAGCTTGGTGCATGTGCACAATTTAAGGAAAAGCGAAGAATACAAGCTGCTAGCTGTTAGCTATTAGCTTTTAGCTGCATACCCTAAGGTTGCCAACCCTCAAAGTACCTAACAAATTCATAGCAACCTGTCAAAGAGTTGGCAACCTTTTGCTTCAGTATCCCTTGTTCGGCGTCAATAATCCTGCAACCTTCATCCAAAATCCCTTCTCCTTCAAAGCTTTTCCCCACCCAATCCACGGCCTCAACAAATGCCTGTTAGTCTGCCCGCTAACTATTAACTTTGCGCTTCCTTTTTAGAGTCGGGAGTTGAGAGTCAGGAGTCGGGAGTATTCAAGCTCAAACCGTCATCAAAAACTCCGAAACCGAATATCAAACAAACTACTATAGGCATGAATCTTTTTGAACAACAGTCGAATGAATTTCTAAGTCGTCACAACGGCAGCATCGGATCCGAACCCGCCATGTTAAAAACAATCGGCGTAAAAACGATTGATGAACTGGTTGATAAAACCATTCCCGCTTCAATCCGCAGTACTAAAAAATTAAATCTCCCGGCGGCGATGAGCGAAACCGCTCTTCTCAAGCACCTGAAGGAAATTTCACTTAACAATAAAGTATTCCGCAACTATATCGGACAAGGTTATTACGATACCCTCACGCCTTCTGTTATCCTCCGGAACATTTTTGAGAATCCAGGTTGGTACACGCAATACACTCCTTACCAGGCGGAGATCAGTCAGGGTCGATTGGAAAGCCTGCTGAATTTCCAAACCATGGTAAGTGATCTTACCGGTTTGCCCATTGCTAATGCTTCGTTGCTGGATGAAGCTACCGCCGCTGCGGAAGCAATGAATCTTTTTTTTCACCAGGTGAATAAGACAGATGAAATAAAATCGCCGAAATTTTTTGTAGATAATCAAGTGTTTCCTCAAACGATCGATGTAGTGATAACCCGCGCTACTCCATTGGGAATTGAAATTGTAAAAGGTGATTATAAGAATACGCAACTTGATAGTAGTTATTTCGGCGCTCTTGTTCAATATCCCAATAATATCGGTTCCGTAGAAGATTATCGCAGGTTCATCGACCAGGTTCATAGTGCAGGTGGATTTGTTGCGATGGCTACCGATCTTTTAGCCCTTACGTTATTGACTCCTCCCGGTGAGCTCGGAGCCGATGTAGCACTGGGCTCTGCGCAACGTTTTGGTGTTCCATTAGGATATGGAGGTCCGCACGCGGCTTTCTTCAGTTGCAAAGATGATTTCAAGCGTGCTATACCCGGACGTATTATTGGTATCAGTATCGATGCGCAGGGTAATCGAGCATTACGTATGGCGCTTCAAACAAGGGAGCAACATATCAAACGCGAAAAAGCAACTTCCAATATCTGTACAGCCCAGGCATTGTTAGCCAATATGGCCGCGATGTACGCGGTATATCATGGAGCAGAAGGATTAAAGAATATCGCGAAGCGAACCGCATTGCTTGCACAAACCGTAGCGGAAGCAATTGAATCAAGAGGATTTGAATTGGCATCCCGCAATTTCTTCGACACCATCGCG
This sequence comes from Chitinophagaceae bacterium, assembly GCA_965279015.1. GTDB lineage: Bacteria > Bacteroidota > Bacteroidia > Chitinophagales > Chitinophagaceae > Endoryza. The sequence continues at coordinate 2,940,427 of OZ257130.1, read as the reverse complement.
GTTATTGTAAAAGATAGTAAACCAATAAAAGAAAAAGCAATTCGCCAGGAAATCAATCTCCGGTATATCAATGATCATTTAATTGGCATCTCACTCGATGAAACAGTAACGCCGGAGGACCTTTACGACCTGATTAATTGTTTTGAAAATGATACGGACCCGGTAGCTTTTGATATTTCAGATGACGCATCACTCGATCATATCCCATCTTCATTAACCCGCACTTCAACTTTTTTAACCAATGCGGTATTCAATTCGCATCACAGCGAAAGTCAGATGATGCGGTATATAAAACAACTCGAGAATAAAGATCTATCGCTTAATACATCGATGATCTCCCTGGGAAGTTGCACAATGAAATTAAACGCGGCTACTCAAATGATGCCATTAAGTTGGATACATTGGAGTAAGATCCATCCGTTCGCACCCGTCGATCAAACGCAGGGCTACCAACAGGCACTCGCTGAACTCAGTGAATATCTTTGCGAGATCACCGGATTTGATGCTTGTAGTCTGCAACCCAATAGCGGGGCACAGGGAGAATATGCCGGATTATTAGCTATCCGTAATTTTCATTTGGCTAACGGAGATACTCAGCGTAACGTAATGCTTATTCCGATTTCCGCTCACGGAACAAATCCTGCCAGCGCCGTAATGGCTGGAATGAAAGTAGTGGTTGTTAAGGCCCTGGAAAACGGATATATCGATGTGGCAGATTTCAAAGCAAAAGCGGAACAGTACAACAAACAACTCGCTGGAGTAATGATCACCTATCCCAGCACCTACGGTATATTTGAAGAAAGTGTAAAAGAGATTTGCGCTATCGTTCACCAGCATGGCGGACAAGTATACATGGATGGCGCGAATATGAATGCGCAGGTAGGTTTAACATCTCCGGGAATTATTGGAGCGGATGTCTGTCACCTTAACCTGCATAAAACATTTTCTATTCCGCATGGTGGTGGTGGACCGGGGATGGGACCGATTTGTGTGAAGAAACATCTTGCCCCTTATTTGTCATCGCATGCAGTGAATAGTGAATTGTCAATAGTGAATGATAAGAATGCGGGGGCTTCTTACGACTCACGTCTCACGTCTCACGGTTACGGTGCGGTAAGCGCTGCTCCTTACGGATCCGCGTCCATTCTTCTTATCAGTTATGCGTATATACGTTTGCTGGGAAATGAAGGCGTTCAGAAAGCAACAGAGTACGCAATTATGAATGCCAACTATATGAAGGCGAGATTGCAAAAAGATTATGACATTTTGTATACCGGCAGTAACGGAACTTGCGCGCATGAGTTTATTGTGGATCTTCGTCCGTTCAAAAACAGCGCGGGTATTGAAGCGGAAGATGTAGCTAAGCGATTGATGGATTATGGATTCCATGCTCCCACCATGAGTTTCCCGGTTGCTGGCACCATAATGATTGAGCCAACAGAAAGCGAAGACAAGGCTGAGCTCGATCGTTTTTGTGACGCGTTGCTGAGTATTCGTGCGGAAATAAAAGCAATTGAAGATGGAAAGTCGGATAAAAAAGACAATGCATTGAAGAACGCACCGCATACTCAATCTGTAGTGATTGACGATAATTGGAATCATTCCTATTCGCGTTCATTCGCGGCGTTTCCATTAGCGTACATTCGCGCAAACAAATTCTGGCCATCGGTAGCAAGGGTAAACAATACTCATGGCGACCGCAACCTGGTTTGCACCTGCGAGCCAACAGAAAGTTATATGGAAGCGGAAGCGTAAAAGATAATTGATAAACCTGTGAGGTCTCTAGGATTCTTCGAATAGAAGTCTTTTAGGGACCTCATGGGTTTAGAGCAAAAGAGTAAGAAGAGAGGAATTATTAATAAATTCGATGTCTGTTTTGCTTTATTTTTTATAGCCACAGATTACACGGATTAACACTGATTTTAATGTCTTTTCTGTGAAAATCTGTGTAATCTGTGGCAAAACAACTACTGATGTTTCAAAACAAAATTGCCTGGATCACCGGAGCTTCGTCTGGAATTGGAGAAGCATTAGCAATTGAATTAGCCAAAGCCGGAGCAAAACTGGTATTGTCTGCAAGAAGAGAATCGGAATTGAAAAGAGTACAGCAACTCGCGGGTTTAACCGATGAAAATTCAATGATACTGCCAATGGATATGAGTGAGTCGGCAGGCTTTGCAGATAAAACGGCACTAGTAATAAAACGTTTTGGTCAAATTGATTACCTGTTTCATAATGCCGGGTTTAGTCAACGAAGCACCGTAAATGATACTTCTATGGAAATTAACAGGAATGTTATGGAAGTAAATTTTATGGGGGTGGTAGCGCTTTCCAAAACAGTATTACCTTATTTTCTTGAAAAGAAAAGCGGGCATTTTATAGTGACCAGCAGTTTGGTTGGTAAATTTGGAACTCCGTTGCGGTCCGCTTATTCCGCATCGAAACATGCGCTGCATGGTTTTTTTGAATCGTTGCGTGCGGAAGTTTGGAGAGAGCATGTACAAGTCACGATCGTTTGCCCGGGTTATATACAAACTAATATTTCAGTAAACGCAGTTCGGGAAGATGGAAAAAAATATGGTTTGATGGATGAAAACCAGGCACAGGGGATGAAAGCATCTGTTTGCGCACAAAAAATTCTTCGCGCAGTAGAGAAAGGAAAACATGAAGTATTAATTGGTGGTAAAGAAACATTGGGTGTTTACCTGAAACGATTTTTTCCGGGATTGCTTTGGAGAATGGTGAGGAAGGTTAATATTAAGACGGTGTAAGAAGCTGTGATCCGCCGCGGCGGATACGAGCCACGAGCTTGCGTTTGTAAAGTCTTACGACAGTATTATTAGGAATGTAGATTGGCAAATCAAAATAGCAAACTGCTAAATATTTAAAAGAACAAAGCTCGCAGCTCGAAGCTCACGGCTCGCAGCTTCATCTAAAGCTTCCCTTCATCCTCGCCAACATTGTTTCTGCTGACCAACTACCGGGTACTATTATTCTGCGAATCGTATAAAGCGGATCGTTCTCATCTCTTTTTGCGGATAATTGGAAAGCGGCTTTCATTCCCCGTTTCTTTAATTCAGGTATTGCCTCGGGATTCCATAAACCAAACGGAAACGCGAAATACTGGACAGGCTTGCCGGTGATCTTTTCTAATTGACGGGAAGGCTTTTCAATTTGTGTTACCCAATCTTCTCCCTGGTATTTCTTTACATTGTGATGATCCCATGTATGTGAGCCGATTGTATTACCTTCTACCGCTAATTGTTTCACCTGTTCTTTACTCATGTAATTGGGACGATCCAGGGAAACTGTCATGATAAAAAACACGCCCTTGAAACCATGTTGTTTCATCTCGGGAAGGGCTACTGTAAATTGTTCGAGATCCGTATCATCAAAACTGAGCATTACTGATTTTGCCGGGAGGGTTTTACCTTTCGCGAGATAATCATATAATTCATCCGGAAGAATAGTATGATAACCACTATCTGCCAATATCTTCATTTGTTGCCGGAACACTTCAGGGGGAACTATATAATCACGGGCTGTTTTAGAATCAGTTTCCCGAAATTCTCTGACCTGGTGATAACATAAAATCGGGATCTGAGTTCGGGATAAGATAGTAGACGCATCTGCTAATTTAGGATTGAGAGGTGCATTATCTTCCGGCTTTTCGATGGTTCCTTTTACCTCTAAAACAGGGGATTTGGACAGGCCCGCAGGAATGTCTTTTGCACTCAATTCACAACCCATATTAACACAGAGGGAAATAACCGACAGAGCAATAAGGAGGTAGCTACGGATAGCTAAAACGTTGATTTTCATAAGGTGGATTCTACTCTAAGTAATACAATAAACGTACCGGGAAGGGGTTTTCTTGCCCTTTGAATAGAAAAAAAACAGTCCATAAATGCTTAAATCACAACGAATTTCAGGACCCATGAAAACCCAACCAAAAAAAACCGGGTGCTTAACAAACAGTTTTCATTTAAGCGGCACACTCATTTAAATTTCAGGACGTAATTTGCGGATTATTAATCATCCGAACCAGTCCAATATTGATTATTTATGATGAGATTTATTTGCCTCTTACTCGTTATCGTATTATCGAACTTAACGGCTATTAGCCAACCTGCTTTATCCTTCACCGGAAAAATTATCAATAGTCAATCCCAACCTGTTTCAGGTGCTACAATTGTTGTATTGAACACATCATTAGCGTTGGTTTCTGATAGCAACGGGAGTTTTTCCATCAAGGCAATCCGTTCGGGTAATTATACTTTATATATCACATCGGTAGGATATGCCGGATTGAGCACTGATATTATTGTTAGTGATCATACTGCGAACTCAATTAGAATCACACTCACGAATGCAGCCTCGAATCTCGACGCTGTAATCGTTACTGCACAAAAAAAGGAAGAAGCGCTTCAAAAAATTCCTATTAGTATTACTTCATTGAGTAGCCGGCAGGTAAAAGAATTCCGCTTATGGCATTCGAATGAAATAACAGCAATCGTTCCTAATCTCTATTCCGCACATTCCGGCGATGATCGCAACGTAACCTCCATTCGTGGAATCGCTACTACTTCTTATGATCCGGCCGTTGCCACTTATATTGATGGGGTTAACCAATTTGGGCTGGATACTTATATTGCGAATCTGATTGATGTGGAACGCATCGAAGTATTGCGCGGACCACAGGGAAGTCTTTATGGCCGAAATGCAATGGCCGGTGTAATTAATATTATCACCAAACAACCAACCAATACAAGTAGTGGATTCGCGGAAATCAATTTCGGCAACTATAAACAACAACGCTATAGTGCCGGATTACGCAGCCCAGTTATAAAAGACAAACTCTTTGTGGGTGCCGCTGCTGTTTACCAGGCAAGGGATGGTTATTATACCAATGAATTCAACAATACCAGTTACGATAAGCAGCATAGTTTTACCGGCAATTATTACATTAAATATATAGCGGGCAATAATTGGAAAATAAACCTGAATGCAAAACATCATAATAACCGGAATAATGGAGCTTTCCCACTCGTATTTGGTGTGGAGGAAGCATTGAACAATCCTTTTAAACTGATGCAGAATGCTACCGCGACGATGATCGATAATATTTTCAACAGTTCTTTATCGATCGATCACGACGGCAGACTTTTCAATTTCACTTCGCTGACTTCATATCAATCCAATCACCGTTATTATGATGCTCCATTGGACGGCGACTTTTCCCCCATTGATGGAGTTACTGTTATCAATGATTATGGAAATGATTGGAACAAGGTTAAAGTGATTACACAGGAATTTAAATTTACATCGCCCGCTTCAACCACCTCTTCTTTAAAATGGACCGCCGGTGCTTATTTCTTTCACCAGGATAACCCGGTAAAACAAACCACCCATTTTGGCGAAGACGCTGAAATGATGGGTGTACCTGATAAAAATTTCTCTGTTACCAATACCAACAAAGGAAAAAGTACGGGCGCAGCTTTATATGGTCAAATCAATTATGCGATTACTCCAAAACTGGAATTGATCGGGGGACTTCGTTTTGACTATGAAAAGAAAAAATACAGTGTATTAGGAGAATATCAAAAAGATCCCGATCCGGTTTTTGTAACAACACCCGACACGAGTGCAACAGAAAACTATAATGCTCTATCACCACGATTGGGACTTTCATTCCAGCTAAGTGAAAAAAATCTGTTTTACCTTACCTATAGCAGAGGTTATCGTACAGGAGGTTTTACCCAGCTTTCAACGGATCCTTCACAACCACCACTCTATCCATATAAACCCGAGTACAGTAATAGTTTCGAAGCCGGACTCAAGAATATGTTTTGGCAAAACAAATTGCGCATGAATATTACATTGTTCTATACCAAAGTAACCGACGCGCAAGTTCCAACATTAGTTTTACCGGATGCAATTACTGTAACACGAAACGCGGGAGAACTCAGTAGTAAAGGAATGGAACTCGAGCTTTCATCAACGCCGGTTAAAAATCTCCAGGTTGATTATAATTTTGGATATACAGATGCCGAATATACAACACTCAAAATTCCACAGAATGGTACGGAAGTAAATCTCGCCGGAAAAAAACAATTGTTTACACCAGCTACCACTTCTATGCTTGCGGCCCAATACAACTGGCAAATAATAGAGAGTAAACTTGTCCTGGTATTTCGTGGTGAATGGATGAATCTTGGCAAACAGTATTTCGATTTAGCCAATAATATCTCTCAATCTTCATATAGTTTAATCAATACAAGAATTGGAATCACTATTAAAACTTTTGAATTATTTTTTTGGGGGAGAAATTTAGGGGATGAAAAATACATCGCCTATGCGTATGATTTTGGAGCTGTGCATCTCGGTGATCCAAAGACATATGGTATAACTTTCACTGCAAAATGGTAGCCTAACCGTAAAGGCTCAACCCAACCTAATCGTTTCCTAACACAGCATAAGTGTTTACTTCTGTTTTGGTCGTTTGCTTTGCATTACAGCAGACAAAGGAGTAATTTTTACGTTTGATAATTGTTACTCTTTTAATCCATTGCTTATAGATCCAACCCTACATGAAAAACACTTACTATAGTTTACCCGCAAGGAAGGTTACCACTTTCTGCATTTTAGTTTCCCTGCTATCCCTCTTATCATTTGCAGGAAATGCACAGGGTAAGGTATTGATCAATGAATACCTGAGCTGGCCCTCCAATGGTTGTGGGGTGACCTCAGAATATGTTGAGCTATACAATTTCGGTCCAGGACCTATGAATATTGGAAGTTATATACTCACCGATGGCGATTATTCGATCACCATTCCTCCAAATACGATTATACTACCCGGAAAATTTTTTGTAATTGCCGGACAAAATAACTTACCAACTGGTTGTTCTAATATTGATAGTGCTGTTACAGTAAACCTTAACTGGAACACCTGCAATTGCACAAGCGCAACCATTCCTTCAACAGGAGATGGATTTTTTACTGATGGAGGATCCGGCAGTGAACAAGTGGTACTACTTGACTCAAACCTAAAGGTGGTTGATGCAGTTGTACGAACGATTACAGAATCTTCTTCACCGGTTACTACCTCTACCGTCGGCGGCACCTATACAAGCAAGACATTCGATCTTGATACGATGAATATTGTCTATGAACAGATTGGTGAATCGCAGGGAAGAGGAAACAGCTTTGCCCGTTTTATCAATGGTGGATGTGGTTGGGTAAAAGATCCACAGCAAAGTGCCGGCGCACCCAATAATACGCCCAGCGATCAGTTATACGATTTTACGCTTACCATTACCAACACTACTACCTGTACCAATACCGGAAGTGTATCTTTTTCCATTACAGGGAGCAATATCAGTCAGCTTTTCCCAATGAGATATATAATGGCAAGAGATGTTGATAGTAATAACATTTACGACTTTTCTGATGCCTATACAAGCGGGTATGATACTTTCCCTTCTGCCGTTTCTATAAACAATCTTGTCCCCGGCCGTTACCGGGTAGTAATTGAAACTGTAAATGGTTGTGGACTTAAGATGGCAGATTTTATCATACTGGATTGCAACAATGTAATATTACCGGTCGATTTCAATTCATTTGCCCCGAACAGGATCCAACAAGGAGTATTTCTTCAATGGAAAACTTCCGGCAATGAACCGATACAGAAATTTGAGATCGAAAAGAGCAATGACGGCTTACAGTTCCGTACTGTTGGAGCAATAAATAACATTTTAAACAACACTACATCATTTTCCTTTTTAGATTCGACCAGCGATCAAGCAATTTATTACAGAATAAAACTCATTACCAACTCAGGTCGGATAGTTTATAGTACAATCGAATCAATACCACAAATCTCAATCACCAGATTGTTGAAAGGAGTTTATCCCAATCCTGTAAAAGATATATTAATCGTGCAAACGCAATCTCCTTCAAAATGTAAGGGATGGGTGGAAATTCGCTCAGTATATAATGGTCCAATCCGCAGATTTGTGCTTGATATTGCACCGGGAAAAATGGATCATAGTCTTTCATTAGGCTTTTTACCAACAGGTGTTTACATGCTCAGGGTATTCACTGAAAACGGAAACCCTGCAGGAACTACCCGGTTGGTTAAGCTTTAAACGACTAAAACTAAGTACGGTCGTCTCTGACTGGTCGCATAAAAGGAGCATTTCGTCGCAACATTTCATGTACCGGGTGTTGTTTGTACAGAATCTGCTTATTTTGCGCCCATGAAAATGACCATATTCTCCCGCAAATGGGTAATAGCGCTGATCCACGCGGCAGCCTGGATATTGTTATTTTCACTTCCCTTCCTGTTGCGGCCCAGTTATAATAATCAACCTTCGAATAAACCCAGTAGCGAATCGGGCTTTACTTTTTATTATATCGTGAATAATCTCTTATGGGTGGGTTTGTTTTACCTGAATGCCTACTTGTTGATCCCGAAATTATTATACAGAAAAAGATATGCTTTTTTTGCCGGCTCACATATCCTATTATTTGTAATCTATCTCGTTCTCGGGTGGATCAATCGTACCATGCTAACCAGCGAAGCGCATTTCAACTGGCGCGGACATATTCTTTTTACCTTCTTCATATTTTTATTTATACTGGCAGCCAGTACAGCGTATCAAATGAGCCGCGACCGGATGAAAGCGGATAAACTGGCAAAAGAAAAAGAGAACGAAAATCTTAAAACAGAATTATCGTTGCTCCGTTCACAGGTGAGCCCGCACTTTATGTTTAATGTATTAAATAATATGGTGGCACTGGCGCGAAAACAATCCGACCAACTGGAACCTTCTCTTATCAAACTTTCTTCATTGATGCGCTATATGCTCTACGATGCAGACGGGGACAAGGTTTCATTAGATAAGGAAATCGATTACCTGCAAAGTTATATCGATTTACAGAGGCAACGTTTCGGGAAAAATGTATGCATCAATACTTTATTCAATGAGATTGATGGAAGTTATGAGATTGAGCCCATGCTGCTAATCCCTTTTGTGGAGAACGCTTTTAAGCATGGTACAGGTTTTATGGAAAAAGTACAGATTGATATTGAGTTAAGAGTAAAGAACAGCATTCTGCATTTTGAAGTGCGTAACCGCTTTAAAGAGGGCTCTGAAGAAGTAAAAGACAAAACATCCGGTATCGGACTTACGAATGTGAAAAGAAGACTTAATTTGTTATACGGAAAGAACCATAACCTACTCATCAGCAAGAACGATGGCTGGTTTACTTCCACTCTCCAACTAAATCTTAACTGATGTTGCGTTGCATTGCCATAGATGATGAACCACTGGCGCTTGAATTGTTAGAAGACAATATCAGCAAAGTGCCTTACCTGAAACTGGTAGCAACCTGCAGCAACCCACTGGAAGCGATGACCGTATTACAGAAAGAAACAGTAGATCTTATATTCCTGGATATACAGATGCCCGGATTAACCGGCTTACAATTCATACAAAGTTTATCGAAGAAGCCAATGTTTATCCTGATTACTGCCTATGAAAAATACGCGCTGGAAGGATATAATTTAGATGTGGTGGATTACCTGGTTAAACCCGTACCGCTTGACCGATTTATTAAAGCATGCGGAAAAGCCTTGGAGTTACATGAGTTAAAAACCGCTAAAGGCAATAATGCTGTAGCAGAAACCAACCCGGGATATATTTTTGTAAATGTTGATTATAGTCTTTTAAAGATTGTACTGTCGGATATTCTCTGGATTGAAGGATTGAAAGATTATATTAAAATTCATTTAAAAAGTACACCGAATAAACCTGTTATTCCACGGATGGGTATGAAAGCGATCGAAGACGAGTTACCAGCCTCTCAATTTATGCGGGTACACAAATCATTTATCGTTTCGAAGGAACATATCACCGCCGTTAGAAAAAACAGTGTTTTTATTGGAACGATGGAGATACCGGTGAGTGACAATTACCGGGATGTGATAGTTGGGATTACAGGTAAACAAGGATAAAAATTAAATTTCTTTTCTTTTTAGCGAAAACTGGCCGCAAAATTGTCGTCTAAGACCCGTTCCCTGTAAAAAAATTGGCAGTGTCTCCGTTTCCCACAAAGACACTAAGCCACAAAAGGTTTTTCTTTGTGAATTTTGTGTCTTTGTGGGATAAAATTTTAAACTGTGACACAATTAAAAAATTTATTAGGTGACCGATCTCAAACATTCAATTCTATATAACTTTAAAACAACAAAAAACAATCGAGTATGAAAAAAATGATTTATCCTGTTGCCGCGTTATTAATTATTGCTGCATCCGCTTTTACTATCTATCAGGCACAAGGTTGGAAGTTCGGGGAGAATTATTCGGTTAAATTCACCAGCAGCGACCCTTCCGGTGTATTTACTGGCTTAAAGGGTACAATCAATTTTGATGAAAAGAACCTGGCTGCTTCAAAATTTGATGTAAGCATTGATGTGGCTTCTATCAATACTGGTAATGGTACACAGAATGGTCATGCTAAATCAGCCCAATGGTTTGATGCGGAAAAATTTCCACTGATCAAATTCACTTCTTCAGCAATTACCAAAACCGCTACCGGATATGAAGCAAAAGGTACCCTGGAAATGCATGGTGTACAAAAAGAAGCTGTCATTCCCTTTACTTTTACAGATAATACCTTTAGCGGAAGTTTTGATGTAAACAGGGAAGACTTCAACCTGAACCCATCAAATGGACGTGCAGGAAAAGTTATTAAAGTAGACCTGGTTGTACCTGTAACTAAAGCATAATCATGTTCAAAAGAATATTCTTCTGGGGGCTAACGGCTGGTATATTATCAGCCGTTGCTTCCATCATTTACCAGCAGATTCATGAGTTTGCTACTTATACCGATTTTAGTAAGGTTTTGACCATACCTGTTATTATCGCGGTTAACCTGACTGGAGGACTATTAGCCGGATTTGCATTTTGGATTTGTATAAAATTATTTAAGAAGAACGGAGAGTTTATTTTCAATCTGCTTCTTTCCATGGGCTCTTTTGCAAGTATTATATACCCCATTTTTTATTTTAAACTTCCCCTGGATATTCCGATGCCGGAAATGTTTCCACTGCTTACGGTTCCCATGCATTTTTTACCCGCAATTGCCTGGTTTACAATTAGGCCGCTTTTTGCTAAAAAGTCTTTTACAGAGAGTTAAAAGGTTGCCAACCTTTGGAAAGTCTCTCTAAATTCAATTATTCCCTTTAAAGGTTGGCAACCTTCAAAACTCACCCCGTAGCCGTTATACTACAACCCCCTTTTCGTCGCAGCATTTTACCTACTCGTCTCATTTGCCCTTCCTTCCCTCCTGTTCGCTATTACATTTGCGCCATAATTAATTTTATGAAAAAGATATCTGCACTAACATTTGTTCTGATTTGCTCCCTGGCTTCCTTTGCCCAGTTTCCCGCTGCTGGCAACGCAAAAGCTGGTCAGCAGGCTCCCGCCAATATTGGCCATATATATGGTAAGGTGGTAGATGGCGACGGCAAGCCCATGGGCGACATGTCGGTTATGTTGCTACAGAATAAGTTTGATACCATTACAAAAAAGAGAAAAGAAATTTTACTGAAAGCCATCATCACCAAAAGTAATGGTGAATTCAGCTTTAGTGAACTTCCGATGTTCGGACCACTGAAACTGAAAATTTCCGGTACCGGTTATACAACACATGAGCAGACCGTATCTTTTCAAATGAAGCAGGATAATACCCCGGTTCAAAAAGGAACTAATGCTGATCCGGCGCAATCAATGGCCGCCATGAGCAGCGCTCTCAATGCCTTTGATAAGGACCTCGGTAATATCAAATTGGAAATAGATGTTAAACAATTGCAAACGGTAACCGTTACGGCGAGCAAACCCACCCTCCGAATGGATATCGATAAAAAAGTATTCACAGTAGATAAGAATATCGTTAGTGCTGGTGGAACGGCGCTCGATGTGATGAAAAACGTACCCTCTGTGCAGGTAGATATAGATGGAAATGTATCATTACGCAATGCACCTCCTCAAATATATATTGAAGGAAGACCTACTACTCTTACGCTTGATCAAATTCCAGCGGATGCTATTGAAAGCGTGGAAGTGATCACCAATCCTTCTGCAAAATATGATGCATCGGGCGGTAATTCTGGTATCCTGAACATCATTCTGAAAAAGAATAAAAAATCCGGATATAATGGTAATGTTCGTGCCGGTGTTGATAAATATGGTGCGGTAAATGGGGGAGCGGATATCAGCGTTCGTACAGATAAATTCAATTTTTCAGCTGCCTTTAATGGCAACCAGATGAAGAGTAAAACGAACGGAACTACCGATCGTTTGAATTTTTCGGATACTCCTCAAACTCAAACCAATCAACTTAATCAGAACCTTACTAATGGTGGATTTTTGTTCGGACGTTTAGGATTCGATTATTTCTTAAGCAACCGTACCACTCTTTCATTAGGTGCTATCAAAGTTCGTGGCGAATTCAGTCCCACAGAAACTATACTGATCAATACCGATAGTCTGTTCGATAGTGGCACGATGAGTAGCTATAGCAAACGCGTATCTGAAGGTAAGCGTGAGTTCAATGCGAATGGTCTTCAATTGGGCATGAAGCAACTTTTTCCAAAAGAAGGGGAAGAATTGACCGCAGACCTGAACTTTTTTTCAAGTAAAATGGGAGGCAACGCCTTATACAATACCGATTACTACGCATATTCTAATGCCGGTAAAACAGGCAACTCAGCACAAAAAGTACTGAATGAGGGCGCCAACCAGTTTCTTACCATCCAAACCGATTATGTGTTACCTATTAAAACCAAATCGAAATTAGAAACCGGATTACGTATGCAATTACGCAGAACAGAAAGCGATAATTACAATTATATATGGGAAGACAATGATTATGTACTGGTGCCTAATGCAACCAGCAATTATAAGAATGTAGATAATGTGTATGCCGCTTATGCATCGTTTTCAAGCGCTATCAAGGATTTTGGTTATAAAGTTGGATTGCGTGCGGAAAGTTCATCGTATGAAGGCACACTTACCAATACTAATGAGACATTCAGCAACAGTTATCCGATCAGCTTGTTTCCTTCAGTATTCCTGAGTCAAAAACTTAAAAGCAAACAGGAAGTACAATTCAGCTATACACGTCGAATCAATAGACCGAACTTTTTCCAATTGATTCCGTTTACCGATTATACCGATCCATTGAATATCACCAGGGGTAATTCCAATCTCGTTCCTGAATTTACCAGTTCATTCGAAGTATCGTATTCGAAAAACTTCACTGGCAATCATAACCTGTTGACATCGGTATATTATAAACATAGTACTGACCTGATCACCCGTTACCAGGATAAGCAATACGACGCGGTGATTGGTGAAGAGGTATTGATTAACACGTTTATCAATGCTAACTCCAGCCGTATATTTGGTACAGAACTTACATCCACCAATCCGGTTACTAAATGGTGGGATATGACAACTAACCTCAATTTTTATAATTCCCAGATAAATACGGATAATATCAACGGAACATCACAGGATGCGATCTGGAGCTGGTTCGGTAAATTCAATAACAATTTTAAATTGCCAATGAATTTCAGCACCCAGCTATCAGCTACTTTTCAGTCGAAAACAAACATTCCGGTTAACCAGGGTGGCGGAATGGGCGGACCTCCAATGGGTCAGGCACAAAGTTCTTCTCAGGGATATATGAAATCATCGTATGGTGTTGATATTGCCATCAAGAAAACGTTCCTGAAGAACAACGTGGCCTCTGCAACCCTTAGCTTCAACGATATCTTTAAAACACGTCGCCAGGAGCAATATTCATACAGCGAATATTTTGAACAGAATTACAATCGCCTTCGTGATCCTCAAATGATCCGCCTTACCTTTACGTACCGCTTCGGGAAAATGGATATGTCGCTTTTCAAGCGTAAGAATCTGAAAGGTGATGGAGGAATGCAGGGAGCAACAGACGGAATGCAATAAAGGCTACGTGAATCGTGAGACGTGAATCGTGAGTGGCTGCGAAACTAATAGAAACTCTCTATTAATCGGAGAGCCACTCACGATTCACGTTTATATATCATACCATAATTCGCAACTAACAACTAGCTATATGAAAAAACGAATCGCCCTGGCGGGTATCAGCTCTCTCGCTTTGCTTGTTTCTTTCTCTGTAATCAATAAAACATCTCCGACAGCTTATCGCGATCTGAACAAGAATGGTAAGATGGATATCTACGAAGACAAAACACAGTCTATTGAAAAACGGGTGGAGGATCTGTTGATTCAAATGAATATCGAAGAGAAAGCAGGGTTGATGTTTATTAATGGTACTCTAATAAATGATGATGGTAGTATCGAAAAAAAGCCGGGTGCGCAGGGCTTTGCAGCAAGGCTCCCTTCGGCTATTGAATTGATGACTGATAAAAAGATGAATCACTTTAATTACTGGCAAGCGCCTGGAGTGAAAGAATTGGCGATTGGTTATAATGCCATTCAAAAATTTGCCGAGAATTCCAGATTAGGAATTCCTGTTACCATTGCTTCGGATCCCCGTCATTATTTCAGCAATAATATTTTTGCGATGTCGGCCAATCGTTTTTCACAATGGCCCGAGCAAATGGGCTTTGCAGCTATCGGAGATGAAAAACTGATGCAACAGTTTGGTGATATCGCAAGGCAGGAATACCTCGCTGTAGGTATCCGTGAAGCATTGCACCCGATGGCTGATCTCGCTACAGAACCACGCTGGCCACGTATCAGCGGAACCTTTGGTGAAGATGCTAATCTCTCAGCAAAGATGATTGCTGCCTATATCCTCGGCTTCCAGGGAAAGCAATTGGGAACCACCAGTGTTGCCTGCATGACCAAACATTTTACAGGTGGTGGCCCACAGAAAGAAGGATTGGATCCGCATTTTGAATTTCAGAAAGGACAAGTATACCCTGGTAAGAATTTCAATTATCACCTTATTCCTTTTGAAGCGGCCTTTAAAGTTAATACAGCGGCCATCATGCCTTATTATGGTATACCCACCGATCAAACCAGTGAGAATGTTGCGTTTTCCTATAATAAAGATATCATTACCGGTTTGCTTCGTAACAAATACAAATTCGAAGGGGTGGTATGCACCGATTGGGGATTGGTAACGGATGCCAATATGGGACCTACCATTTGGCCAGCCCGCGCTTGGGGGGTTGAAAGCCTTAGCAGGGAAGAGAGAGTGTTGAAGATTATCAATGCTGGTTGCGATCAATTCGGCGGAGAGAATTGCCCGGAATTAGTAGTAAAGCTGGTAAAAGATGGAAAGCTTTCTGAAAAAAGAGTCGATGAATCTGTTCGCCGATTATTAAAGCAAAAATTTGTTTTGGGATTATTCGATGATCCTTATGTGGATGTTGACAAAGCAGTTCAAACAGTAGGAAAACCCGAATGGAAAAAAGCAGGGGAAGATGCGCAACGAAAAGCAATCACTCTTCTAAAGAACGAATCAAAAACATTACCACTTGTATCAGGCAAGTTGAAGATATATGTACAGAATGTAGATCCCAAAGTAGCTGCGTTATATGGTACAGTAGTAAGTAAACCAGAAGAAGCGGATATCGCTATCCTCCGTTTAAATACGCCCTGGATACCAGTGGATACAAAGAATTCTTTCGCAAAAAGTTTTCATCATGGTGATCTGGATTTTAAAGGAACGCTGAAAGATTCGATTCTTCAATTATTAAATACCGTTCCAACAATTGTAGATATTTATATCGATCGTCCGGCGGTGATTCCTGAAATAAGCGCGAAAGCAAAAGGTCTGCTGGCCGATTTTGGTGCCAGCGATGCGGCCGTACTCGATGTAATTTTTGGTAAAGTTAAACCGGGAGGGAAATTACCGCTGGAGCTACCTTCATCCATGGAAGCAGTGCGCAACCAGAAAGAAGACCTTCCATATGATTCAAAAGATCCGTTGTATAAGTTTGGATTTGGATTATCGTATTAATAACCACAGATTGCACAGATTTAGGCACAGATTTTACTGTTAATGTATTATCGCATTGACAACCCATATCCTGAATGTGATTGTTTTCGGCGCTATAGCATTGAACAAAATTTAAAAAATAGAAAAACTGTGTTCATCTGCGCCTCAATCTGTGCAATCCCCGCCTGAATGACTTCAGTCGGGCAGGTGTGGTAAAAAAAATCTCCACCATAAAACTTTTTATTATGATCAACAGACGTTCATTTATTAAAAATACTTCTGCATTAACAGCAGTCGGGTTACTACTAAAAGAAAAAGCATTCGCAGGAATGTCAAACTACAAAGGTCCGCTCACTTCCGGATTACAACTTTATACATTGTTTAATGTGCTTGACAATGATGTACCAGGCAATATCAAAAAAATAGCTGCGATCGGTTATAAAGAAATCGAATCCGCCTTCAGTAGGAAGGGTGGGTTTTATGGTCTTTCCGCGAAAGAATTCAATTCCTTGCTAAAAGACAATGGTCTCTCCTGGAAATCTCATCACGTTATTGGAGCCCCCTTTAAAATGCCAGCTAATGCAAAACCACCCACCGGTCCGGATGGTAAACCAATCTCTATTCCTCCCATGAAGAATTTAAAGGACAATATGCAGGAACTGGTTGATTCGGTTGCGGAAGCAGGTATACCCTATCTTGTTTGTGCCAGTACGCCGTATGGAACTACCGATGAATTAAAATCTTCCATAGATGTTTTGAATAAGACAACCGAAGCCTGCAAAAAAGCTGGAATGACATTCGCCTATCATAATCACGATGGTGAATTTAAATCCGTCGATGGTAAGATTCCTTATGATGCGATGCTGGCAGATACCAATTGCGCTATGGAATTGGATCTTTGCTGGGCCACCAAAGCAGGAATTGATCCTGTTGAGCTATTTAAGAAACATCCAGGCCGCTTTCAATTATGGCATGTTAAAGATATTGACAAGGAGATGAAAGGTCCACAACCAGTAGGTACCGGTATCATAGATTGGAAACGCATCTTCAGCAATGCTTCCGTCTCGGGCATGAAACATTATTTTGTTGAGCACGATATGCCTGTAGATCCGTTTGCAAGTATTACGACGAGTATGGAGAATTTGAAAAAACTTATTGGCTAGGATGAAAAGAACCAAGAACCGAAGATCCAAGAACCAAAGAAATAATACAAAAGAAAGCAAAGAACCAAAGAAAGAAAACCAAATAATAAATCTCAAATAGTTCCCGTGGTTCGGGGTGCATTTTAGATTTTTTAATCGATTTATTGCTTTTCTTCTTTGTTTTCTTTTGTATTCTTCTTTGCGTCTTATTCTTAATTTGTATTATTTCTTTGGTTCTTCCCCCGCGGGGGTTGGTTCTTGGTTCTTTGTTCTTCGGTTATTGGCTCTTAATTCTAAAATACACTACATTCGTCATCCACAATATTTCATCATCATAAAACCTTAACTATGTCTATCGTAAAAGTTATTGAAGTAATCGCATCTTCGGAGAAAAGTATTGACGATGCTATCCGTACCGCAGTAACGGAAGCTTCCAAAACCGTTCGCAATATTGATTCCGTATTTGTAAAAGACATTAAAGCTCATGTAAAGGATGGAAAGGTGAGCACCTTTGGAGTGATTTGTAAGATTTCTTTCAGACTAGAATGAGGGCAAAGAACCAAGAACCGAAGAACCAAGAGCCAAAGAAAAAATACAAAAGAAAACCAACCCCCGCGGGGGCAAAGAAAGAAAGCCAAATAAAAAAATCTCAAATAGCCACCGTTCTTCCGGGGAATTTGAGATTTTTTTTGTTTAATTGATTTTCTTCTTTGTATTCTATTTGTATTCTTCTTTGGTTCTTATTCTTATTTTGTATTTTTTCTTTGGCTCTTGGCATCTTGGCTTCTTGGCTTCTTGCTTCACGGCATCTTGGTTCTTATACTCTAAGAGACTTCCTCCTTAGCAGTCTTATTATATTCTTCTTGGAGATTCTTCTGAATTTCAAACGGCACTACCGTATAATCCTGGAACGACATACGGAATTTTGCCCGACCCTGCGTAATAGATCGAAGGGAAGAAGAGTAATCATGCATCTCTGCCAATGGAACTCTTGCCAATACTTTAGTAAAATGTCCTTCGCTATCCATTCCTTCCACAATGGCTCTTCTGGTTTGAAGATCGCCGATCACTGAACCGGTAATATCTTCCGGACATAATACTTCAACATGATAGATGGGTTCCAGTATCTGCGGATCCGCTTGTTGAAAAGCCTGACGGAAAGCCTGCAGCCCTGCGATCTTAAAGGAAATATCATTGCTGTCTACAGGGTGCATCTTACCATCATAAACACAAACACGCACGTCTCTCACATAGGACCCGGTTAAGGGACCATTGTGCATCTTTTCCATTACTCCTTTAAAAATAGAAGGGAGAAAGCGGGTATCAATAGCGCCTCCAACAATACAATTATAATAAACGAGTTTACCACCCCAGTCCAGGTCAATAATTTCTTTACCGCGAACATTTAAACCATTTGGCTCGGGCATTCCTTCATGCCATGGTTCGATACGCATAAACACTTCTCCGAATTGTCCCGAACCACCGGATTGTTTTTTATGGCGGTAATTGGCCTCTGCCATTTTACGGATCGTTTCGCGGTAAGGAATGCGTGGTTTTGTAAACTTGACTTCCACTTTATGATTGTGTTCAATTTTCCATTTGATCACCGCGAGATGCATATCGCCCTGGCAATTAATCAATGTCTGTTTCAATTCAGGAGAGTATTGAATAATTACCGCAGGATCTTCATCTCTCAGTTGGTGAAGAGCGATAGAAAGTTTTTCCTCTTCTCCTTTATTAATGGTTTCCACCGCAACTGTCATATTGGGTGGTGGAAATGAAATCGGAGTTAATTCGTAATTCTTTCCCTTATCATGCAGGGTATTGTTGACATGTGTATTCTTTAATTTGAGCGTAGCGCCAATATCTCCTGCTACCAACTCATTTACATTGGTACGTTTATTTCCTTCCACCACAAATAATTGATTGAGCTTTTCGGAAGATCCGGTTGTTTCATTAACCAGCTCCATCCCGCTTTTCACCGTTCCTGAATAAACTTTAAAATAGGATAGTTCGCCCACATGTGGTTCGGAAACTGTTTTGTAAATAAATATACAAGCAGGTCCTTTATCATTACATTCCAATAAGGAACCATTGCGCGTTTTCTGAGGAGGCATTTCATTTGCACTGGGACAAACGTTATCAATAAAACCCATCAAACGTCCACTTCCCATATTTCGTTCAGCCGATACGCAAAAGAGTGGGAACAGGTCGTGATTGATCATCGCTTTCTTCATTCCCGCCTTCATTTCATCTTCATCCAATTCTCCTTTATCAAAATATTTTTCCATCAGGCTTTCATCATTACTGGCGATGGACTCTATCAGTTCCTTATGCATGGTTTCGGCTCTGTCTTTTTCATCATCGGGGATGGGTAATTTTTCGGGTTTGCCGCCAGCATCATTGAATTTATACATCGTCATCCGCAATACATCGATGATTTCATGGAAACCAGCCCCCTGTTGTCTTGGGTATTGCACCACCACCACGTTTGCCCCAAAATGATTTTTTGCTTCCTTAACCGTTTTCTCAAAATCCGCATCATCTTCATCCAGTTTTGTTACCGCGAAGATCATAGGTGTTTTGAACTGATCGGTATATTCCCAAATAATATCGGTTCCTACTTCTACGCCGGTGGTTGCATTCAATAACATTATTCCTGTATCCGCCACCCGCAGCGCCGAAATAACTTCTCCTACAAAATCATCGTAACCGGGTGTATCGATGATATTAATTTTATAACCGCGCCATTTGCTGTGCAACAATTTGGAAAATATTGAATTGCCCCGCTCCTGCTCCAGCTCATGATAATCGCCCATCGTATTTCGTTCGGCGATGCTTCCCCGGCGGTTTATAATTCCTGCTTCATATAGCATGCATTCCGCTAAGGTGGTCTTGCCGCTGCCGGCATGGCCCAGCAAGACTATATTTTTTACGTGTGAAGTATCAAATTCAGCCATAACAAATAAATTTATAGATGAACAATCGTTGTTAGTTGTTTTATTAGTATGGGTCAGTTACAATAAGTTTACCCGGAAAGAGAAAGAAAGGAATACAAAAACAATTCAATGTGAAATTGAATGTTTCCGGGCAACGCTAGAAGATCAGTTAAAATAAAATGAACGTTTACGTTCGCGTAGTAAATTGTTGAAACTCCTGTTTAATTTCCTGCAGGGTATGTTCCAGAGATTGATACCCGTCAAAAAGATTTTCATGGTCGGCCAGTGATTCGTCACTGACTTTACCATTGTTCGTCTGAATTTCGTGTTGAATTTTTCGGTCGTGAATTTTGATGGCTTGCTTGAGGTCGTGGATGTTGATGAGCTGGATGTGAATTTGATTGTCGAGATGTTCTACTTGTAGCAAGTCTTCTTTGAGGGATTGTTGGCCGGCAATTTTTTGCAGTTGTTGTTTGAGTTGGCCAAACTCATCACGATTCGAACGCAATGTCTCCCTCCAGGCATTGCATTCTTGTGAAAGCTGTGCGACTTCTGTAGTTACCATGGGAGAAAAATTTAATTGGTGAAAAAATAAAGAACTGGTAGGTTCCCATGGGGTCGGATGACTAATTCTAATTTATGAAAGAATATTGATAAAAGCCAATGAACCCTGATAAAAAATATTAACCTCTTTCTGACATTGAAGCCTTATCCGGGTAAACTCCTATCACAATTCGAGTTTTGTTTAAGAAACCAGATCAAAATGGTATAAAAAAAACCACCCCGCCACCAGGCGGAATGGTTTAGTAGTTGGTCTTTCAACAAGTTAGTTATTGCAACACTATCGGGAGGGTTATCCTTTCATTATCAACTATAAGCTCCACGGTATAATAGCCTTTGGCGAGCCTGCTAAGATTTAGAAGGTTACTATGATTATAAATTTTAGTGGTAAACAATCGCTGGCCAAATCGATCAATTACTGTAACGATAACCGGCTTTTTAGGCAGGTGTGATAAAAGTACATATACAAAGCCATTACTTGGATTAGGTGTACATTTCACTCTGATGCCTTTGATCCAATTGCCTACGCCCCAGCTTGGAATAAAGAAGAACCTATCCGACTCATTCGAACATGTGCTCTCCGTCTTTACCCGCACAGAGTAGTGACCGGCGCCATATGGTTTATAAGATTTATCCTTTGCCCCATGGATTATTTCACCATTCTTATACCATTGATAGGATTTACCCTCGGTACTAATCAGCTTATCGCCTTGCTGGTTTATTATTGGTTTATCCAGCGTATTTAAATAAACAACTACCTGATCGGTAACTGTAGTATTACATTTAGTTACACTCACAGTATACGTAGTTGTCTGGAAGGGATTAGCCAGAGGTCTGCGTATCGTTGCCTTATCAAGACTGGCAGCAGGCGTCCACAAATAAACAGCATCATCAAGTCCTGCATCCAGTTGTACAATATCACCTTTACAGATGGTTACATCATTTCCCGCATTTACTACAGGAACTGTATTTGCAACGAAGATTTTTTTCGATTTTGATACCGTCATACCTCCATCAGTGGTCACTGTTAAGCGAACAGCAAAGCTATCCGATGTAGTATAAGTATGAACCGGATTCTGTTCATTTGAAGTGCTACCATCTCCAAAATCCCAGCGCCATTGTACAATGTGCTGAACACAATTCACAATACTCTTATCCGCAAACTTAACAGGAACCGGCAAACAGTTTCCGTTTATATTGTATTCGAATCCAGGTGTTACCGGGAATACTGTTTTCACTTGAATAGTATCTGAGCCAACACAGCCTCCATTATTTACGGTTACCCAATAAATACCATCATCCATTACGCCAATTTCCTGAGCGGTTTCTCCAGTGTTCCATAAATACGTTGCCCCTTCGATACCGGCATTCAGTACCATCAGATCACCAAAACACATGGATGTGTCTTTACCAAGATTAACCACAACAGGAGCAACTTCAATGTTCACTGTTCGGTTACAAGATTCGATAAAATAACCGTAATTATCATACAGCGTTAGACGCACGGTATATTCTCCGCTTGCTGAATAAGCATGAGTTGGATTTCGAAGATCCGATGTGGTGCCATCTCCAAAATCCCAGCTCCATTGTTGTAT
This sequence comes from Chitinophagaceae bacterium, assembly GCA_965279015.1. Lineage (GTDB taxonomy): Bacteria > Bacteroidota > Bacteroidia > Chitinophagales > Chitinophagaceae > Endoryza. The sequence goes on along the minus strand of OZ257130.1, from coordinate 2,918,164 downwards.
CTCTACTCCACAGGATTTTGAACTGTCGGTGAACTGGACCGTTGAAGGACAAGTGCCGGCTAGTTTCTGAAAACCGAATATGGGTTGCAGACTTGGATTAACTACTATATTAATTGTATCAGTAGCAACGCAACCGTTCAATTCAACCCGAACCCAAACCTGGGCGGTATTGGTTACTACACAACTTTGAAAGATATCGCCCGTACTCCAAGTAAAGCTTGCATCCGGGTTACCCGCATCCAATACCAACATTTCAATTTGACAAATAGCGGTATCATTTCCAAGATTTACGACAGGACCTTGTACGGAATTAATAACAACAGCTTTGCTTATTGTCATAGAATATCCATTATTATCCCATACAGAAAGTCGAACGTTAAATGATTCGGAACTCGAATAAATATGACTTGGATGTTGTTGCGTAGAAGTAGTTCCATCACCAAATTCCCATTGCCATTTCACAATGGAGTTACCCGCACCAACGATTGAACTATCGCTGAAATGAACGATGGTGGGTAAACAAATACCTTCAATTGAAAATCCAAACTGAGGTATTAACGTGGGATCTTCTTCATTAATATTAATGCGTATCGTATCGCGATCCACACAATAGCCCCGTTTTACTTTAACCCAATAATCTCCGGGCTTTGTAACGGTTATTTTTCTAGTGGTGGCACCCGTACTCCAGAGATAGGTGGTTCCGTAGCCGGAATTACCTGCATTCAATTCAAGGGAGCCATTCAAAATCATATCAGGACCCAGATTTACATCTGGTCCTACAGAAATATAATTTGTTCGCGTTAAACTATCGGTCCATCCACTGCTGGACTTCACAATTAATTTCACCGAATATACACCAGCCTTGGTGTATGTATGTTCGGGGCTCTTATCATTTGATACGGTCCCGTCACCGAATATCCATGTACGGTGGGTAGTTTGATCCCCATCCGGTATTATGGATTCATCAATAAAACGAGTGGATAAAGTTGAGCCGCAAGAATTCGTATTCCCTGCATAAAATGCAGCATGGCAATTTATGCCTTTAGGACTATTGGGCCTTTGCGCAAAAATACTTAGCGGAAATACTAAGCACGCGCACATAATCAGGCGAATTACTGTCTTCATAGGGTAATCGTTTAGGATTATGGATACAGATTGTTTTTATATAGTGTAAAAACTATGCCATAGTTTATCTTTACACTCATTTATACGGGTTCCGATTTAATATTTATCTTTCAGTATCAACATGATAAGTCAGCATACAATACAACAAATTCAAAGCCGTATCGATATCATCGAAATTGTGGGAGGTTTTGTGAAATTGAAGAAAAGAGGGGCAAACTACCTGGGTCTATGTCCTTTTCACAACGAAAAAACACCATCCTTCACTGTGTCTCCTGCTAAGGAGATTTACAAGTGTTTTGGGTGCGGCCGGAGCGGCAATTCTATCAGTTTTCTGATGGAACATGAGAAATACTCTTATACGGAAGCGCTCAGATGGCTGGCTAATAAGTACAATGTAGAGATAGAAGAAACCGAAACGAGCCCGGAAATAAAGCAACAGCAACAACTCGCCGATAGTTTATACATAGTAAATGGCTTTGCTCAAAAATATTTCAGCGATAATCTTTTTAATAATGAAGAAGGAACAGATATCGGACTGAGTTATTTAAAAGAAAGAGGATTTCGTGAAGACGTGATCCGGAAATTTCAGTTAGGATATTGCTTACAGCAGCGGGATGCTTTTGCGAAAGCGGCAATAGCGGCACAATACAATGTGGATATATTGCAAAAAAGCGGCTTGGTGGTTTTGCGAGACGATAACCTGGTTGATAACTATCGCGGACGCATCATCTTTCCCGTACACAATAATACCGGCAAAGTAATTGGCTTCGGGGCACGCATTATTGGGAAGAATGATAAGGCTCCGAAATATATCAACACTCCGGAGAACGAATTATACATCAAGAGTAAAATTCTGTATGGTTCCTATTTAGCACGACAAGCTATCGACAGAGCCGATGAATGCTTATTGGTAGAAGGATATACCGATGTGGTTTCCCTGCATCAAGCCGGTATTGAAAATGTAGTGGCTTCCGGTGGTACCTCGTTAACAACGGATCAGTTACGACTGGTAAAAAAATATACCAATAACCTCACAATCATTTATGATGGGGATAGTGCTGGTATCAAAGCCGCGTTGAGAGGATTGGATATGGCATTGGAAGAAGGTTTGAATGTTAAGCTGGTATTGATACCGGATAAAGAAGATCCGGATAGTTATGTAAACAAGATTGGCGCCAGCCAATTCCGGGAATTCATAAATACAAACAAGAAAGATGTAATTCTTTTCCAGGTAGAAGTTTCGATGAAGGAAGCGGGTGACGACAGCAATAAAAAAGCAATGGTGGTTAACCAGATTGCGGAAACAATTTCCCGTATCAATAAGATCGAAGATTTTACCAAGCAACAGGATTATATCAAACGTTGTTCCGAATTACTTAGAATAGAAGAAACCGGGTTGAATGCGCTCGTAAATAAATTCATCCGGGAAAAAGTTGCCAAACAAGAAATCAAACAGGGCTCTCAGGAAAGCAGCTATTTTGATGACCAGGTTTACATGGGGCCAGAAGAAAGCAGCGCTTCGCTATTTAATAAAGATGAATTGCAGGAGAGGGCCCTGATTAAATGCCTGCTCGAATTCGGACTTAAATCATGGGAGGAAGAAAAGAAAGTGGCCGATTTTATATTTGAAGAATTCGATGATCACAGTTTGTTCGATAATAAAAAACTCGTTCATATTATAGATACCTACAAAACCTGGTACCAGGAAGGAATAGAACCTTCGGCCCGTAATTTCTTATACCACGAGAACCAGGAATTGAGTACGCTGGTAGTGGGGATTATGGATTTCCCTTATGAACTCAGTCCAAATTGGAAAGATCATTTTGAAGGAAAAATAGCCACCCGGGAAGATTTATATAAGGAAGAAACACTATCTACCATTACTTATCTCAAGCTCCGGAAAATAAAAAGGATGATAGAGGAAAATCAAAAGGACCTGGAAAAACCACATAGCTCCGAAGAACAAATGATGTTATTACAAACACACCAGCATTTGAAGCAAATGGAAACGTTACTTACGAAACAGTTGGGGACGGTGATACTGAGGTAGAAGAAGCTAGGAGCGGTGAGCGGTGAGCTGCGAGCAGGTCCTCCAAAAGGTTGCCAACCTTACATCTAAGCCGGCAACCTTAGGTTAGTCGCTCGAAGCTCGAAGCTATAAGCTCGCGGCTTTTTCCAGCATATCACTATACGAAACATCAATGAGATCCGCGTCATGTATACCAAACGCATGCATATAATAATCACATTGCTCCCGTAGTTGTTCTACCGGAATATCTTTTGATTTATTACTTGCTTCAATTTCAACAAAATCTCCCAGCCCTTCTATCTGATCAATATGAAATTTCACATTTCCGATAAAATAAATTTCCCTTTTCTTTTTAACGATCACCTTAATCCCAAGTGCTGCGCTTAATACTTCTTTTAATGCCGCGGGATTTTCAACGGGCAAAAGATTGAAATCAGATTGTTTGGGACCAGCCTGGTTTTTCCGTTCGTAATAGATAAGATTGTTTTCGATATTTCCTTCGCGGAGTTTTAATCGCCCATTGGGTACATTAAAATAAATATCCGTTTGTTCATCAATACCCTTGAAATCGGCATTATTGTCTAATAACCATTGCCGGATGACTTTGGAATTGTTTGTGCGGGCTTTTATTTCGATGTTGATGAAAGACATGGTGGTGAATGGTGAATAGTCAATAGTCAATAACGAACGAGTCCTTAAACAGTCAAATCAAACATTTACTTTGGGTGTACTAACCACTAACCACTCACTACTCACCATTCACTATTCACTATTGACTATTCACTAAGAAAAAGGGTTTGTTACTTTCGCAACAAACCCGGATACAAATTATTCGTTTACATAGTGATCACACCATTGCTGCTTCGCGCTTGCGAACAACAGAACGTTGTGGCTTCGATTCTTCTTTCTTGCAGAACCGCATGGCGGTCCATACATGATCCAATGTTACCTCTTCAGCGCTTTCAAAACCAGCATTACAAACGCAATTCCAGCTGCAGCTTTTAGTGAGGTCAGTAACAATTTTGGAAGAAGACTTGGGATAAGCGATCCAGAACTTTGCATTTGCATGCATAGCCGGAAGCACTTCCCGCATAATTCCATTCAATTGATTTTCGCTTACCGCGAAAACCAGCGCAAAGTCAATCTTCCGCATTTTTAGCAATGGAGTTACGTTTTTTGAAAACGATAACTTAACAAATTGCTTTTCGATGGAAGAAGGTAGCCCCTGAATAAGAAGATTTTTCTCATCGCGGAGCTCAAGCTTTTCTAAAATGTTTTGGGACATGAAACAGATTTAAATTTAAAGCTTAAGGTTTACTCTGAACGGGAGGGCAAATGTACGAAAATGTGGCCGGTCGTCGAAACTTTCCTATGAAAAAATCCCATTTCAGCCTCAATTTGAGGCCGAAATGGGAAAATATTGAGTGAAGACAAGCTTTGCGCTTGCTTCTATATAAGTAGATACACTAAGAGCTAAAAGCCACTTTTGTTCATTGGTTTATAGTACTTAAGCGCCTCAGGCATCATTTCTTTCAATTTCTGGATTCGGGTTTCTTCGGCTGGGTGAGTACTCAGGAATTCTGGTGGCTTTTGACCGCCTCCCGCCTTTGCCATTCTTTCCCATAAAGGAATCGCTTCCTGGGGATTATAGCCAGCTAAAGCGGCATAAATCAATCCTAATTTATCGGCTTCCAATTCGTGTTTACGGGAAAATGGGAGCATTCCACCTACTGTAGATCCTATTCCATAAGCATTCATTACTGCCTGCTGCGCTTCAGGTGTTTGATTTGCTACCGCAACCGATACTGCAACACCACCTAATTGTTGAGCTGTAGACTGGCTCATGCGTTCATTACCATGCTTAGCCAATGCATGAGCTACTTCATGTCCCATTACTACAGCCAAAGCCGCTTCATTTAGAGAGATTGGCAAAAGGCCTGTATAAACAACTATTTTTCCTCCGGGCATGCACCATGCGTTTACATCTTTTGCATCAACCAGGTTATATTCCCATTGATAACCCTCCAATTCTTTTGCTTGCCCCTTTTTAGTATAGAATTCAGTAACCGCTGTAGCAATACGTTGCCCAACCCTTCTTACCATCTCGGATTCTTTACTGGCTGTATAGGGAACCACCTTATTTTGTTGAAGAAAGGTTCTATATTCTGTACTAGCCAATTTTTGTATATCGGCTTCATTATAAAGCAGTAATTGCTTCCGGCCTGTAATTGAGTTCTTTGAACAGGCGGCTATCGCAACCATTAACCCAATGGCTATCATTATTTTTTTCATGTATGGGAAATTTAAGTAGTCTAAATCAAGCATTATACCAATATCCCAAACTGGCATTAAGCCAACTTGCATCCAAAGGCTATTAATGAATGTTTAACGATGGAAAGAGTAAAAACGGTGGAATTTATCTGGTATTGCGGCGTCGGTCCTTTCGTCGATCACGATATTTCAAAATAGGCACTTTACTTTCACTACCCCGCAATAAACGACTGATATTCTTTTGATGGGTTAGAATAACCAGCAAGGCTACCGCAATGGCAAAGACCCGATAAGCCGGGTTATCTACATTAAATATTACGAGAATAAATACAGGAAACGCTATGCTTGCGAGGATGGAACTCAGGGACACAAAACGGGTAAGATATAATACGAACAAGAAAATACCTACGCAACCAATAGCTGACCAGGGTGAAATTCCAAGTACCAATCCAAAAAGCGTTGCTACTCCTTTTCCACCTCTGAAATCGGCCCAAAGGGGAAAAATATGCCCCAAAACGGCCGCCAGTCCCAAACCAATCTGGAACCCGGTACGAGCAAATTCATTGTCGACATAAAATGGCAGGAAATAAGCCAGCTTAACTGCAGCAAAGCCTTTTAGCATATCTACAATCATCACCAGTGTACCCAAGCGGGGACCCATTACACGAAATGAATTAGTTGCACCTGCATTGCCGCTACCATATTCGCGGATATCAATACCATAAAAGAACCTACTAACCCACACGGAGGTGGGAATAGAGCCGATCATGTATGCAACTACAATGAGTAGAACTTCTTTCATTGTAAGACGTTGGTTGAAGTGGAAATACAAATTTAGGGGAAAACAGCTTTACCTAAACCCAACAGTTGTTAATTGTCAGTAATGGGTTAATTTAAGCGAGATCCAGCCTTTATTGATCATTTGTCCGATTACTGCCAGTTTATGCCTGTTGGCCGCTGTTTCTATCGCTGGCCGGTCGCCTTCCAGTAGCCCACTTATGACTAGAACGCCCCCTTTTGCCAAATGTTGTTGTAATTTTTCCATGTTCGCCAGCAGCACATTCTTGTTAATATTGGCGAGAATGATGTCAAACTGACCCATAAAATCCAGTGAATCTGCTTTCTGTAATTCAACCCGGGTACAGTCATTACACAAAATATTTTCATTGGCATTTTCTATACTCCAATCATCATTATCAATTGCTTCAATTTTCGAGGCCCCTAATTTTTCAGCCAGAATAGCCAACACCCCTGTTCCGGTTCCAAAATCCAGTACTGATTTTCCCTTATGATCTATTTCATTCATCCATTTAATCATCATATAGGTAGTAGCATGATGACCTGTACCAAAACTCATTTTAGGAGTGATCACAATATTAAAACGCGTATTCTTTTCTTCCGGATGAAAAGATGCACGGATGGCACAAAAATCATCTACCAGTACCGGTTGAAAATTCTTTTCCCATAACTCGTTCCAATTTTGTTTCTGTATTATTTCTTTTTCGAAATGTAAAGAATATAATTCTGCCAATTGCCTGAGTGCATCTTCATTAAAATTTTCTTTACTACTATAACAAATAAGACAGTTCTGCCCTTCCTCGAATCCCTCGAAGGCCAATTCACTGAGATGTGCAACCAACAAATCTTTTTGCTCCTGTATTATCTCGTTAAAAGTTATTTTGATAAAATCATTCATAAAAGAAAAAAGGTCTGCGATTAACGGCAGACCTTATAAAAAAGTTGGACATTATTAATTCTGCGGTGGAGCGTCTGTTCTTGGACGAGGAGGCGCGCCTTCAGGTTTTGGCATCAATACTTTGCGGCTCAGTTTAAACTTGCCTGTTTTTTCATCTACACCAATCAGCTTTACTTTCACTACATCCCCTTCTCTCAATACACCTTCCATGGTATCCAAACGCTTCCAGCTTATTTCGCTGATATGAAGCAATCCTTGTTTACCGGGTAAGAATTCCACGAAAGCACCGAATTCTTTAATACCTTTTACGGTTGCCTCATAAACAGATCCTACTTCAGGAACGGCTGTAATACCCTTGATCCATGCAACCGCTTTATCCAATCCTTCTTTGGCTGGTGAGAAGATACTCACTTCACCAAATTTGCCCACTTCTTCAATATTGATAGTCGCTCCAGTTTCGCGTTGAATTTCCTGGATGATCTTTCCTTGTGGTCCAATCACCGCGCCGATAAATTCTTTATCAATGAACAGTTTCTCCATGCGTGGTGCATGTGGTTTCACTTCTGCACGTGCAGCGGGCATTGTTTCATACATCGCATCCAGGATATGCAATCTTCCTTTACGCGCCTGCTCCAATGCTTCGCGCATCGTATCCATGCTCAGTCCATCCACTTTAATATCCATTTGTACACCACAAATTCCATCGCGGGTACCGGTAACTTTAAAGTCCATATCCCCGAGATGATCTTCATCACCTAAGATATCAGTAAGAATTGCGTATTTATGATCGGAAGTACGGGTAATCAAACCCATTGCAACCCCGCTAACATGTTTCGGGAAAGGAACACCTGCATCCATCAGCGCTAATGAACCCGCGCAAACAGTCGCCATCGAAGAAGAACCATTCGATTCAAGAATATCACTTACTATACGAACAGTATATGGATACTCGGAACCTGGCATCAATTGTTTCAAAGAACGCATGGCCAGGTTACCATGTCCTACTTCACGACGTCCAACACCTCTCATCATCTTTACTTCACCAGTTGAGAAAGGAGGGAAATTATAATGCAGGATGAATTTTGTATAGTCAGATTTAGCGGCACTTTCAATCAGCAATTCGTCCAGTGGTGTACCCAATGTAACGGTAGTGAGTGATTGTGTTTCGCCTCTTGTAAACAATGCAGATCCATGTGGAGCGGGTAAAGGATCTACTTCCATTGCCAACGAACGAACCTGATCAAGCGAACGACCATCGAGACGAACACGTTCATCAACGATCATATCGCGAACCACTTCCCATTTCAGGTCCTCATAATATTTTTTAGCCAGTTTCTTTTCCAAATCGGTAGCTTCTTCACCAAGGCTTGCAATCAATTCGTCTTTCAACGTGCTATATCCTTCACTACGGTCGTTTTTAGCGCTACCCTTTCTTGAAATCTGGTAAACTTTATCTTTTGCGAAAGCAATTACTTTTTGCTGAATGGCTTCGTTGAGTTCAGGTTTTTTATAATCTCTTTTAGTAGTTACCCCTTTCTTCGCACGGAGCTCGGCTTGTGCCTTTATCTGGATTCGGATTGCATCATGTGCCAACTCCAGGGCTTTTACAAGATCTTCTTCTTTACATTCACTTGCTTCGCCTTCCACCATCATCAGGTTCTTTTCGGTGGCGGCAATAAGGAACTCCATATCTTTTGTTACGAGTTCGGAACGTGTAGGATTTACTACAAAATTTCCACCTATACGGGCGATACGAACTTCACTGATAATCTCCTTAATGGGAATATCTGAAACAGTCAATGCAGCGGAAGCTGCTAAGCAAGCCAATGCATCGGGCATTACTTCCGCGTCGCTTGAAATCAAACTCACCAATACCTGTACATCACATAAATAATCTTCCGGAAATAAGGGGCGTAATGCGCGGTCAATTAAACGGCTGGTCAAAATTTCATAATCATTCAACCGGGCTTCTCTTTTAAAGAAGGATCCGGGAATACGACCCGCTGAAGCGAATTTTTCCTGGTAATCCACAGAAAGCGGGAAAAAATCCTGTCCTTCCCTGGGCTCTTTATTAGCAACAACGGTTGCGAGCAAAATACAATTACCCTGGCGAACCGTTACGGCGCCATCAGCCTGACGGGCCAGTTTACCTGTTTCAATAGTGACCATACGGCCACCACCTATATCGAAGGTTACACTAATAGGTTGTGAAAGCATATTCATTTTTAATTTACGATTCTTCATCAGCCACTCAACAATAAGGCAGGAAAGGTTTGGGCCGTAATGAGAACCAGGTTTACAAACAGTTTTTCTAAATAAACAGCAGATTGTTTTAAACAACAATTCCCAACCGCTAAAATCAGTTGGGAAAAGTGTTTATACGTTGGCTCGTCATTATTTTCTTAATCCGAGTTTTTCAATCAAACCACGGTAACCTTGCAGGTTGTGTTTGCTTAAATAAGTAAGCAAGCGTTTGCGCTGACCTACCATTCTCATCAGTCCGCGGTGTGTGGCGAAATCTTTCTTGTTCTTTTGAAGGTGCTCAGATATGCTGTTTATACGCTCCGTTAAGAGGGCAATCTGACCTTCAATGGATCCGGTATTGGCAGCTTTGCCGCCGAATTCTGCGAAAATACCCGACACTTTTTCTTTAGTTAAATAAGGCATCTCAATTTTTTTTTAAAACATCCAAATTTTTTCTGCTTAAATCGGCGGCGAAGGTAGGCAAATTATTTTTGATTTAGGCTTGCCAATTGCGGATTTTTTTGGACTTTGGCGGCTAATTTCATTGAATGTCATATCATTTTGCCATAATCAGATGCGGCCAGGGATCATGGGTATCTATACGTGATATAATTCCCGGTTATGCCAATATTCTGACCGCAAAAAAGGACGCAACACCCTATTTTTCAACGATGGAGCTGATTTACCAAATTAAAACAGGTCCTGGTCAGTACATTAATAAAATTAACTGCCATCGCTGTTGGTATCTTAACTAAACTAACCCCCTGCCCGATAACTATGAAACGAATTGTGTTTACGGTTACCAACGATCTGATCTATGATCAGCGCATGATCCGTATCTGCAATTCATTAACCGTAGCTGGTTACCTAATAACCCTGGTGGGCCGAAAAACTCGCAGAAGTCTACCCTTAAACCATCAATCATTCAATCAAAAAAGATTACCCTGCCTGTTCAGCACCGGGAAACTCTTTTATGTAGAATACAATCTCCGTCTATTTTTCTTCCTGCTTTTTCATAAAACTGATATCATTGGAGCGATCGACCTTGATACGATTCTCCCCTGTTACCTAATTTCCAAACTGAAAAGCAAAAAAAGGGTATACGACGCGCATGAGTTGTTTTGCGAAATGAAAGAGATTGTTAGCCGACCATTCATTTACAAATGCTGGAAATGGCTGGAACGGTTTACGGTCCCTAAATTTCAAATTGGGTATACGGTTAATCAACCCATCGCTGATGAATTTAAAAAGATGTATGGCGTGAGTTACAAAGTGATCCGTAATGTACCCGTCTTTCAAAACACAGATATACCTGCAAAAAAAGAAAAATTTATATTATACCAGGGAGCAGTTAATGAAGGGCGAAGTTTTGAAACATTGATACCTGCCATGCAATGGGTGGATGCGCAACTGGTAATTTGTGGAGATGGCAATTTCATGCATCAAGTCAGCAATCTTGCTAATCAATACCAGGTAGAAGGCAAAATCGTTTTCAAGGGAAAGATATTACCGTCAGCATTAAAAAAAATCACCCTGCAGGCCTGGGCCGGAGTCACTTTGTTCGACGCGGAAGGCAAAAGCAATTATTATTCGCTGGCTAACCGCTTCTTTGATTATATACAGGCGGGCATACCTCAACTATGTGTAAATTATCCGGTTTACCGTGAAATAAACAATCAGTACAATATTGCTGTTCTAACTGATGATCTCAGTCCTGAAAGCCTTGCACAAAAGCTGAACGGGCTGCTTAATAATGAACAATTATACCATTCTCTTCAGCAGAATTGCCTGGAAGCAAGGAAAATTCTTTGCTGGCAAGAGGAGGAAAAAGAGTTAATTGCCTTTTACCAAAATATGTTCAATTAATAGCTTGGAAAAACATTTACATATCGTTTGCCTGGATGTGCCTTACCCGGTTGATTATGGTGGCGTATTCGACCTATTTTATAAAATAACCGCTTTGCATGAAGCGGGTGTTCGGATTCACCTTCATTGTTTTGAATATGGAAGGGGGCAACAACCTGAACTGGAAAAGTATTGCACGGAAATAAAGTATTATCCCCGAAGGGAAGGCCATAAAGGATTTTCACATAGACTTCCTTATATCGTTGCATCGCGCATAAATGAAGAATTGTATACGAGATTAGCGAAAGACAATCACCCCATTTTGCTGGAAGGGATCCATTGTTCTTATCTTTTACACGATGAAAGATTTAAAGATCGTAAGATCTTTTTACGAATTCACAATGTAGAATATGTCTATTACCGACAATTAGCAAAAAGTACTACGAATCTTATAAATAAGTTTTATTACCTGCACGAAAGCAAGCTGCTGAAGAAATATGAAAAAGGGATAGCCAACCGCGCAATCCTGCTTACCGTGTCGGAACAGGATGCAGCGATTTACCGGAAAGAACTCGGCGCTTCAAAAATTATGAACCTTCCTGTATTTCTGCCTTTTACTACTATTCAACCCCGTGAGGGGATTGGTTGCTTTTGCTTGTATCATGGTAATTTATCCGTTGTGGAAAATGAGCGGGCAGCTAACTGGTTATTAAAAGAAGTATTCAACGATCTTAAAGTCCCCTTGGTGATCGCCGGAAAAAATCCTCCCAAACGTCTGCTCAGGGCAGCGGAAAAACAATCATGTACCTGTATAGTAGCCAATCCTTCCTGGGAAGAAATGCAGGACATGATCGGAAAGGCACAGATCAATATTATTCCTTCCTTCAATACAACCGGTATCAAATTGAAATTGCTGAATGTATTATATAATGGCCGGCATTGCGTAGTTAATGAGGCTACCACAGAAGGATCAGGACTAGAAGCTGCTTGTCATACTGGATCGAATGCGATGGCCCTTAAAAGCATCGTTACACAATTATATCACCAACCATTGGGTGAAGAAGAGGTCCGGCTCCGGAAAAATTTACTCGTATCCAATTTTGATAACCAACGCAATGCCCAGCGATTGATTACATGGATATGGTAGCGTTGTCAAACACTCGCCCCCGCTCTGTTCTTACCATGCGGGCTGGAAATTTACTGATCACCATATAATCGTGCGTGGCCATTACAATCGCGGTTCCGTAATCGCGACTAATATGAAATAGGAGATTCATGATTTCATCCGAAGTTTCGGGATCAAGGTTTCCGGTAGGTTCATCAGCCAGAATTAATTTGGGAGAATTTAGTAAAGCGCGAGCGATATCGATACGCTGCTGTTCGCCCCCACTCAATTCAAAAGGCATCTTAAAGCCTTTCGATTTCAATCCCACTTTATCAAGTACGTCGAGAATTTTTTCATTCATTAATTTTTCATCTCTCCATCCCGTGGCGCGCAAAACGAATTTGAGGTTATCATTCACGTTACGGTCGGTCAGCAATTGAAAATCCTGGAACACCACCCCGAGGTTACGGCGAAGGAAAGGCACTTTTTTCCAATCCATTTCACGCAGGTTGAAACCGACAACTGAAGCGTCCCCCTCTTTAAGTGGAATATCCCCGTACAGGGTCTTAAGCAAACTGGACTTGCCAGTACCGGTTTTACCCACCAGATAAACAAATTCCCCTTTGTTCACCCGCAGGTTTACATCCTGAAGTATCAGGTTATTACCCTGGTAAATATTAGCGTGTTTTACTTCTATGATCATATCCAGCATTAAGGTACTTTGAGAAGCAGCAAATTTAGGCAATCAATTCATTGATAAGCCATTTATTGATAGCTTGTTGAAAAATAAGAACCCGGACGTTTGATTTATGATTTTTGACTTATGATTTAGAGGATGTGGTAATTCGTCGTGCTATTTCGCAGCTATTTGTTTGGAAGTTGGAATAGACCGAACACATCGGAACCCAACATGATTGGATGCCGAGCGCCATTCTGCCTTTCCTCTAGTACCCGACATATACCTTGTACAATATTGATCGGTGCATAAATAGGATCCACCACGTTGCACTTTTTTCCTGGCACCTGGTTCAGCATGGTCGAATGAAACATCCGCGCCGGTTGGATTGCGGGTGATGGACGATTTTGCCAATTGACTATAATATTCTTCGTTATACCAATCCGCGCACCATTCCCAAACATTGCCCGCAACATCATATAACCCAAATGCATTAGGTTGAAATTTCTTTATAGGTGCAATTCCTAAAAAACCATCTTTTGCTTCATCGTAATTGGGAAAGGACCCCTGAAATGTATTCGCCATCCACTGCTGCTCAGGATTTAATTGATTACCCCATGGATATAATTCTCCGGCTTTTCCACCGCGGGCCGCGAATTCCCATTCCGCTTCGGTAGGTAAGCGTTTATTTGCCCAACGCGCATAAGCAACCGCGTCTTGCCAGGAAATATGTACAACCGGATAATTTTCTTTACCCTGAATACTACTAGCAGCACCTGTTGGATGTTTCCAATCAGCTCCTTCTTCATACCTCCACCATTGGAGGTAGTCATCCAGTGCAACTTTGTTTGCGGGTGGAGTAAATACTATTGATCCCGCTATAAGATTTTCTTCAGGTGCATCAGGAAATTCCTCTTTGGTTGGTTTTTTTTCAGCTACGGTAATATAACCTGTGGCATTTACAAAGGCAGCGAATTGTGCATTGGTTACTTCCGTTTCATCCATATAAAAAGCATCTACATACACCTGGTGCACGGGTCGCGCATCATTCATTGTTTCATGTCCACCCTCCTGCATGCCCGCCGGATTTACTCCTCCCATACTAAACGTTCCGCCAGGTATTAATTTCATGCCTTCTGGCGTGGGGCCAGATGAACCAGTAAATGTGTTTACAATCGTAGGCTTGAAACCATCCCCACCGCCTTTCATATATAGAACGCTATCTGCAATAGTAAGGCCATTGGCACAAGAAATAGCATTCGTCACTCTCGCATTCATTGCATCTTCTTTTGCCGGAGTAGCATTTTGTTCCTGGCAGGCTGGGCACAAACCCATTATACCAAATGAAATGAAAATATAACTGCACGATTTTAAAACCATGGCCAAAAGTTAAGCGATTTATTACTATTATAAGTGCAGACTTTTATGGAAGGTCAAAACTATTTCTTAGATTAAAATTCCAGAAATGTTTTTTTTTCGGTTTATGCTGGATGCAATGGTTGAAAAAGCTACTCATTTCCCATCAAATGAAATTGCAATTTTTTCACCCTGCTCATGGACCCAGCTCTGATTGATTGCCAGATAGCAATTAGAATTGAAACAGTTGGCGGAATCCAACAATACACTATTCCCAGTTAGTGGTAACCGGATTTGGTTATTGACTTCGCTTTAATGGACCAGTACCTTCAATTATAACCAAAACCTTATCATCATGAAATCTCATAATCGTTTCCAATCAGCTTTCGTATTCATTACTTTATTCTTAATCGGGTTTACTGCGTGCAAAAAAAATCAAGACTCCAGTGTAGTTGAGATTTCTGATGTACGAACAGGAGGAACTGAAAAACTTATTAAGATGGACTTCCTTCCGACCAATGAAACAGTAACCGCTTTAACACTTAAGAACCAGGGGTCGAGTAATATTCATGTAAGATTAGTGAAAGATAATGGGCCAGTAGCGGCGGCCAAGGCAATGCCACTACTTACAACTTCTTTTTCTTTTGCCAATTTGGAATTCGATATTGCTGCAGGCGGCAGCGTTGATGTTCCAATCACCATTAAGAGAGCAGTATTAAACACAGATACCATTTGGGGAATCGGATTAAAAATTGATTCCGTAGCTGGTGGAACAATTGCAGCGGATGCAAAAACGATCGTGGTAAAATTTGATTTCAGGAATAAATGGGATGGCCTTTATCGGGTGACCGGGACATTTACAGATATTGCATCCCCTACCCTTACTTTCACTGAACAAGTAGTAAAACTGGCGACCGTAAGTCCGACAGCGGTAGTAATGATTCCCAAAGACCTTGGTATTCCCGGGTATCTAATTCTTAGCGGAGGAAGTTTAAGTTATTATGGAAGTTTCGGGCCAACCTTTGCATTTAATCCCACCACAAATAAGCTGGTTGCGGTCACTAATTCCTATGGTCAGCCTGCATCAAATACTCGTTCGGCAGAAATAGATCCATCTGGAACTAACAATTTTGATCCGGCTACCAAAGCGATCGTTGTAAAATTCTTTATGAAGCAACCGAATACAGTAACTACTGCGCCGCATATCCGGGTGTATTTTAATAATACATTGATTCATCAGGGGGCGAGGTATTGATGCATAATGAATTGGCTGGGCGAATGGCCCTCAACTGGTGGAATACAGGAAAACGCAGTAAACAATCGGAGAATTCCACTCACTCCTATTTTGTTAATTGCGTTTTTCGTTGTGCTATGATTGATATCCTATTTAAGGCCTAGACATTTTATCAATATCATCTCTTACCATAAAAAAGCATAATTTCAAATAGCAAGGCACACTATAAAGTGATCTTACAGGTATCTGCAACAAAGCCAATCCTTATCATAACCGGTTTTCATATTTTGGTCGCAGCGTCAAAATTTACTGCAATGAAAATGCAAACATTACTGTTATTTGTATTATGGATATTCTATTGCACAAACACTTGCATTTCACAGGATATCCAGGCTAAGCCAGTTCACTCACAAGCCAAAGATGCAAAGGGGTCACTTAGTGATGCCCCAGTTGTACCAGCACTATTGGATAGCCTGTTGAGTTCTATTAAAAACACAAAGATAAATTCTCAGAAAGCAGATATCTATTTTCGGATATCCAGATATTATGCGGATCGATTAAAAATAGATTCAGCCTTATTTTACAGCGAAAAAATAAAAGAAGAAAGTGAGGCAGGTAACTATGAATTAGGCATAGCTAAATATTATCTTTCCCGGTCACACGCGTTATTTTTCCGAAACATCCGGGAGCCAGAAAATCTCGATAAGGCAATTGCTATAATCATTCAATATAAAGACGATGCACTTTCCGGTTTTGCTTACCGGGTGCGGGCAAGGAATAATATAGAGTTAAAAAATATTGCCCAGGCCAGGAAAGATTTTCATGCAGCGATCACGTATTTTAACAATGCCGGCGCGCTAATTCCACTTCAGTTTGTTTATTATGAAATAGGCATAAGCTTTGACCACACGCTAGATACAGACAGCTCTGCCTATTATCTTATTCTCGCATTGAAGCTTGCGGAAAAACTGGATATTCCGGGCCGCATTTTTGGCGCAAGCTCTACTCTTGGGGAATTATATTATGTTACAGATGACCTTCCTAACGCTTCCCGATACCTTAAGTATGCATCAGACAAATGTCCGCCGGGTATGAGTAATATCCTGGTAAGAAATAATTTGGCTTCTTATGCCAATTGCCTTCTTAAACTGGGAGAATTCCAAAAGGCAGAATTGGTATTGCAGGAATATGAATTGATCAATCAAAAGTTGGGTGATGCCTTTGGTGTAATCATGCTGAATAGTATCAAAGGAACCTACCATTTTCACAAAAAAAACTATTCAGAAGCCTTACAACTTCTCCAATTTGCTTATGATGGAATGTATAACACAAGAAGGCAATCTTTTGAAATGAAAAACATCGCCTATTACCGGGGGAGAACAGAATTTGCGATAGGCCAGTACGATAGTGCCATCAGGCATTTGTTATATGCGCTGCAATTGAACAGCACTCAACGGCCGGTGGAAAATATCACCGATGCAAACCTATATATTTCCAGGGCGTATGAAAATAAAGGGGACAAAGATTCGGCTCTCTATTACTTTCGGATCCATGATCATCTGAAGGATTCTTTGTGGACATTCCGCAAAGAAAAGGCGGTGATCGAACTCAACACACGGTATGAAACCGAAAAAAAAGAACAGCGGATACAATTGCTGCAACGGGACAAAGAACTGGATGCCTACCAGTTAAAATCAAAAATGGATGAGATCGAAAAACAAAGCCTGGCAGATGCGCAGAAATCACAGCAACTGTCGCTGCTTTCGAAGGAAAATGAGATCAGCAGACTGGCGGCATCTGAAAGCAATCTGGCATTTGATAACCAGCAGAAAGAAATGATAAAAAAACAAAGTGAACTGGAGTTGATGGCGAAAGAAAAAGAACTGCAATCAGTTATTGCCGGAAAGGAAAGCCAGCGCAAGAACTTTGCATACCTCGCCATTGCTGCCATATTGCTTTTCAGCGGTTATGTATTTTATCGTTATACTCAAAACAAAAAATTGAGTAATCAACTCGCAGCATCCCTGGTTGACCTGAAACAGGCACAGGAACAGTTGATTAAAACGGAAAAAGAAAAAGAAGGAGATAAAATCCGGGTGCGGATCAGCAGGGATATACATGATGAAGTGGGCGCCACGCTAAGTGGTGTGGCACTCTTTAGTGAAATTGCGAGGGAAAAGCTACAACAGCAGCAGCAAAATGACGCACAGGTTTATCTTGATCATATTACTACGAATTCAAAAGAAATGATAGAAAAAATGAGTGATATCGTATGGACGATCAACCCTCATAATGATAGCTTTGAACGGATCATCGCCAAACTCCAATCCTACGCGGTTAATTTATGTGCAGGTAAAGCGATCCGGCTGCACCTTGATATGGATGAGCAGGTTCGTCTTCATTCGCCTTCCATGCAGGCAAGAAAAAACATTTATATGCTGATGAAAGAAGCTATCAATAATGCTGTTAAATATTCAGGTGGAAAAAATATCTTCCTTGCATTAAATAAAAAAGGTGAACGGATTGAAATAGAAATAAGAGATGATGGAAAAGGTTTTGATAAAAACAAAAGTCATGAAGGAAATGGATTGGATAATATGCGGGCAAGAGCAGCTGACCTGAATGCAAACTTCACAATAGACTCTACGGAAGGAAAGGGTACTCATATCTGCCTCCAATTTAATATTCACCCTGTCGGGGGACAATTCGAATCAGTATAATATTGTTTCTTTATAAAAATTAGTCCTTCGATTAACTCAGGATAAATGCGGAATGGAAATCAGGGTTGCCATATTTGAGGATAACAAAATAATGCGTAATGGCTTTGAAGCCATTTGCAATGGCACCGATGGGATTACTGTTTGCGGTGTTTTTCATGATTGCACTGATTTGGACTACAAGATCAGAAAATCAAACCCGCATGTACTATTAATGGATATTGAAATGCCGGGTATGGATGGTATAACAGCTACCCGGCAGACTGTACAAAAATGGCCTGAAATAAAAATCCTTATTCAGACTGTGTTTGAAGATGATGACAAGATATTTGCAGCCATTTGTGCCGGTGCTTCCGGTTATATTCTTAAATCTACTTCTCCTGCCAGGCTCGTAGAATCAATACATGAAGTGTATAATGCAGGTTCACCTATGAGTCCCTTTATTGCGAGCCGGGTGTTAAAACTGTTTCAGCAATTTGCTCCCTCGGTTGAGGAGAATGATGAAAAATATGTTTTAAGCAGTCGTGAAAAGGAAATTCTTTCATTGATGATAGAAGGGTTCAGCTTTCATCTGATCGCTGAAAAAAGCTTTATCAGTTATGAAACAGTTCGCACCCATGTAAAAAGGATCTACAAAAAACTGCATGTCGCTTCCGCCTCCGAAGCGGTTGTCAAAGCTATCCGCCAGCGCCTGGTGTGATTTTCTTCTTTTTTTTCAGTAAATGACGTTGGGGTAACGCAAGATTCACCCTGCCGGGGTATTGAATGCTTTCGATGGACTCCTGAATTTACATTGTACTTCTAGAAAAACCTGGAAGAGCATTTCAGTTTCAAAAATGAAATCAATGCATTGAAAAAATTGATTCAACCAAAATAGTAACTGATTATGAAAAAAGCATTCATCCTGTTTGTTCATTGTATCTTATTCTTTGAATATTCCACTTTTTCTCAAAACATAGGCATTGGTACTACTGTTCCCAATACTTCTGCGCTGCTGGATATAACCAGTACAGGCAAAGGGCTGTTGATACCACGAATGAACACATCCGGTATCACTTCAGTATCGAATCCTGCAAAAGGGTTACTCATCTATGATTCAGTGAAAAATCAACTGATGGTGAATATGGGAACAGCAGCTTTACCCAACTGGCAAACCATTGTTTCTAAAAGCGGATGGAACCTTACCGGTAACAGCGGCAGCGATGCCATTAATAATTTTGTGGGTACTATCGATAATAACCCACTGAGGTTCCGTATCAACAACCAACCAGCCGGGCAAATAGATTCAATAAAGCAATTGACATTTTTAGGATACGGCGCAGGGAAGAACACAACCACCGGAAATAATAGTACTGCAATTGGATATCAATCTTTATATCATAATACCACAGGTATTTCAAATACTGCTACGGGCGGCTATACACTCTATAACAATACCACAGGTACTCTTAATTCTGCTAATGGTTATCTTGCACTTGCTTACAATACCTCAGGCTCTTCCAATACAGCCATGGGGCAGTCTGCACTTTTTTCCAACAGCACAGGTTCTTCTAATACTGCTAATGGAGCCGCTGCACTTTTTTCAAATACTACAGGCTACTACAATACTGCTAATGGAGCTGAAGCTCTTAATTATAATTCTACCGGAAGCGAAAATACTGCCAATGGTTTTTATGCACTGCATGACAACACGATAGGTTCTTCTAATACCGCCATTGGGCAATTTGCACTTATTCTAAATGTTGCTGGAAATAATGCCACGGCAATAGGCGCAAGGTCTATGTATTATGTCAACAACAGAAACACTACTTATACTAACTCAAATGTTGCAGTTGGTTATGAGTCATTAAGGGGATCCTCAAACAGCACCGCAAACACAGGCATTGACAATACGGCTATCGGCTATCAAACTTTATTAAACAACAGCGCCGGGTTTGAAAATGCAGCTACCGGTCATAATACTTTGTACACCAATAGCACGGGGTTTCGAAACACTGCAAATGGAGCGTATGCACTTTTTTCCAATACCACAGGTTCCAACAATACAGCTAACGGAACGAATGCACTTTATTACAACAGCACAGGCAATCAGAATACCGCCACCGGTTCAGCTGCACTTGCTTATAACACGACAGGCTCTTCCAACACCGCTAATGGCATATTTGCGCTTTATTCGAACACTACGGGAAGTTACAATACTGCCAATGGTGAATTTACGCTGGAGAGAAATACTACAGGTGGTTACAATACCGCTAATGGCGCTTCCGCACTTTATTATAATACAACAGGTAGTTATAATACGGCTGATGGTACGAATGCACTTAATAGCAACACCACAGGTTCTTTCAATACCGCTAACGGCTATTACGCATTATATTCCAACAATACGGGTAACTACAATACCGCTATCGGTTCAGCTGCACTTTCTTTAAATACTTCCGGATTACACAATACGGCTATCGGGTCTTATGCTCTTTACGGTACTTCCAATTCACAATTCAACACAGCTATTGGATTTAATGCAGGTGGTTTTTACAATATGGGCTGGAACAATACGATGCTTGGAGCCGGTTGTGACATCAATCAAAACGGGCTTTTTAATTGCATTGCAATCGGTCAGGGTGTATTAATCACTGCCAGCAACCAGGCAAGGATCGGTAATTCCTCTACAACTTCAATTGGCGGTTATGCCAACTGGTCAAATATCTCCGACGGCAGAATAAAAAAAGATATACAGGAAAATGTTCCGGGACTTGCTTTTGTCAATAAACTAAAACCCATTACGTATACATTGGATCTGGATGCTGTAGACAGAATCATGCAGGTTCAAGAGCTTAAAGAGAAGAATGGAAAAATCTCCGCCCGGCAAGTGACGAACGAAGATCTAATAAGCAGCAGGCAGAAACAACAAATTATTTACAGTGGTTTTATTGCACAGGATGTAGAAAAGTCTGCCAGGGAAATAAACTATGATTTCAGTGGCGTAGACGCCGCAAAGAATAGTAAAGATCTGTACTCATTACGCTACGCAGAGTTTGTTGTACCACTGGTGAAAGCAGTACAAGAACTTTCAAAACAAAATGATGAATTGCTAAAGCGGATTGAAAAACTGGAATCCCTTCTTAATTCAAAAAATTAATTCGCTATGAAAAGAACTTTAATTCTTCTCGTGCACTCTACCTTGTTTACTGTGGGGCTAAACTTGCCGAAGAATAGTTATTCTCAAAATGTAGGCATCGGTACCACTACTCCTCATGCTTCTGCTCAAGTAGAAATAAACAGCACAACTAAAGGATTATTGATTCCAAGAATGACGTTGGCGCAACGATTGGCTGTACCTGCTCCGGCTACGGGGTTACTGGTGTATCAATCTGATTTAGCCGACAGCAGTTTTTACTTCTATGATGGTTCAACCTGGATAAAACTGCAAACAGCAAAAAACGGATGGAACGTTATAGGAAATACAGGCTCCAATCCCGCCACACATTTTATCGGGACTACCGATAATCAGCCTTTAAGCTTCCGGCAGGATAATAAATGGATGGGGAGATGGAATACGGCAACAGCAAATTATTTTATTGGTGCAGGATCGGGAGAAAATAGCACAGGTGTTGGTAATACCAGTATGGGTGATTCATCCGGTTATAATTCGGGGGCAAGCAACTATAGCATTAGAATAGGGTATAAAGCCGGTAAAAATAGTATAGGATCATGGGCCACCATCATCGGTACAGATGCGGGGTTGGTAAACACATCCACTGGAAATGTATTTATTGGTTCAGCATCGGGAATGAAGAATACATCCGGTTCAGCTAACACATTTGTGGGGGACAATGCGGGGAGAGAAAATTTAACAGCCAGTGGAAATTCATTTTTTGGATCCAATGCGGGAGTTGTAAATACGGGAGGCAATAATTCTGCTTTTGGTCAGATTGCTTTAGCGTCCAATACAACTGGCGCAGGGAATGCAGCTTTTGGTACCTGGGCATTGAACAGGAATACAACAGCAAGCGCCAACACAGCGATAGGCTCAAGCGCCCTGTATTGGAATACAACGGGATCCAGCAATACCGCCATTGGCTTTCATTCTCTTTTTGAAAATAATAACGGCAATTATAACACCGGTCTTGGTTTTGAATCGCTGGAGAGTAACCAGGGTGGAAATAATAATGTGGCTATAGGGTATAAGAGTCTTTACTTAAATACATATGGACACAGCAATATTGCCATTGGCAGGGAAGCATTGAATACAAATACAAACAACAGTAATCTTATTGCTAT
Source organism: Chitinophagaceae bacterium (assembly GCA_965279015.1). Lineage (GTDB taxonomy): Bacteria > Bacteroidota > Bacteroidia > Chitinophagales > Chitinophagaceae > Endoryza. The sequence goes on along the minus strand of OZ257130.1, from coordinate 2,895,585 downwards.
TGGAGATTCAGCTCTATATAACAATTCTGGTGGAACAGGTAATACCGCTATTGGTTCAAAATCTTTATATACAAATACAAATGGCTTTTCAAATACGGCAATGGGGTACCAATCTCTTTATTCCAATACCACCGGTTGGTACAATTCGGCAACTGGTACGCAAGCTCTTTATTCTAATGTATCGGGGATTTTCAATACGGCAAATGGGTACCAGGCATTATATTCCAATACTACAGGGGATGGAAATACGGCGATCGGATTGGTTGCATTACAATTTAATACTACCGGAAGTGATAATACAGCAACGGGCCGGGCAGCGCTTATCAATAATACTTCAGGAGGTTTCAATACAGCTAATGGCAGCAATACCCTTGCTTTTAATACCGACGGGACAAATAATACGGCAATTGGCGGATATGCACTAAATAAAAATACGTCTGGCAGTTATAATACCGCTTCAGGTATAAGCGCACTCTATAGTAATATAACCGGTCCATATAATACAGCAACGGGGCAAGCAGCATTATATCTTAACACTACCGGAGGTTTCAATACAGCAATTGGAGCCAACTCTTTATTATCTAATTCAGCCGGTGCGACCAATGTTGCTATTGGACACCAGGCCATGTACAATAACGCTATTGGATTTGAAAATGTAGGTGTGGGCGCACAGTCGCTTTCTAATAATACAACAGGCAATCGTAATACGGCGATTGGATACCTGGCAAATGTTGGAACAGGAGGCCTTACCAATACAACCGCGGTAGGCGCTAATGCAAGGGCAGATATAAATAATGCTATGGTATTAGGGAGTATATATGGCATTAATGGAGCTACGGCGAATACAAATGTGGGAATTGGTACCACTACACCGAATGCCCCGCTGCAATTTGCCAATACAATCGCCAACAGAAAAATAGTAATGTGGGAGCATGCAAATAATGATATTGACTTTTTTGGTTTTGGCATTAACAGTGGAGTGATACGCTACCAGGTTCCTGCTGCAAACAATGCTCACAGCTTTGTAGCAGGCAACACTGCTTTGTTTAACATTTTTGGTACCGGTAATGCTACACTCGCTGGTGTACTTAACCAATTGAGCGATGCCAGGCTAAAGAAAGACATAACGCCAATAGGGTTTGTAATCAATGATATTATTAAAATAAACGCCTATCACTATTACTGGAAGGATGAAAATAAGGACAGCGACCAGCAAATAGGATTATTGGCCCAGGAAGTAGAAAAGGTTTTTCCGCAATTGGTTAAAAAAGATAAGGAAGGATTGTTGAGTCTGAACTATTCCGGATTTACACCATTGCTTATAAAAGGGATGCAGGAGCAGCAACTGATGATAGAGATTATGCAAAAGGAAATTGAGTTGCTGAAAGAGCAAAATAAAATGCTATTGCAATTAATTAAAAATAAAAATTGATTGGATGAAAAAGATATTGTTTCTCGCCGGGTTCAATTATATTTTCTTTTTCGTTTCAGCGCAACCAGAGCCTACCAGCAATGTAGGCATCGGAATTGCCAACCCCACTCGTGCAAAATTAGAAGTGCATGGGGCTGTCGGCTCTACAAGTGCAATTTTTGGGGGCGAATCTTCCGGCATTTCATTTCAAAGAAACTGGCCCGCGATAGGCTTTAATCAATATAATAATAGTGGTAGTAAATATATGTCGAATGGTTTTGCCGCTGCGCAGTTTTTAGATCCTAACGGCGGTTATATAGCATTTGATATGTATCCTGGTGGTGTAAGCAACGGCACCATCACATCCTCTAATAGGGCGTTGCTTTTATCTACGGAGGGAAGAGTTGGAATTGGAGGCATTTACCCGGTTGCATCATTAGATGTAGCAAGAGGAACTTCCAACGAAGGTGCAGCTGTTTTCAGAGGTACTACATATAATTCATACTTTAATTACTCGCTGTCGGAGAATACATATATAAGACCAGGTAAGGCTAATGGCACTGTGATCATAAATGATGTGCCAGGGGGGCAGATAGCGATGGGAGACGGATTTACTAAAGTAAGCCTTAACAATGGCCTTAACCCTTATTACAGTTTAGAGATCCGGCAGGTTGACCAACGAGGTATAGGTTTGATAGATCCTACTCATTTTAATGACAACTGGGAAATAAGGACATTTCGTAACAGCATAGGTGCTCCACATTCGGATTTGGAGCTTGACTTTAATGGTACACGTAAAGTGATAATTCTACATGAGGATGGTGAATACCTTAATGTTTCGGATGAACGATTAAAAACGAATATTCAGAAAGCTCCATCTTTAATTGAGAAGATCCTGCAGTTAAATCCTGTTACGTACAAAATGAAATCTGACGGAGTGAGTACAAAGATTGGATTTATTGCACAGGAAGTTAAACAACTCTTTCCGGAATTGGTACGGGTAACACAGGCTCCTGGCAATTATGAAGGCATTAATGACCTTCATTTGATAAACTATAGCTCATTTGGAGTGCTCGCAATAAAAGCTATACAAGAACAGCAGCAAATGATTGAAGTGATTAACAAAGAAATAGAATTGCTGAAAGAACAAAACAGAATGTTATTGCAATTAATTAAAAATAAAAATTGATTGGATGAAAAATATTTATTTGTTGCTGATCACGCTAATTTCTGTTGTTACAGCAAATGCACAAAGGTCGGATAACTACAGCTTTGCAACTTCATCTACAGCCTCGCTGACAGATATGAGTACGGGAACAACTCAATTGATTGGCGCCAGTCAGGATGATTCCGCTTCTCAGGTAACCAATACCGGGTTTGAATTCTGGTTCCTGGGTACACGCTATACTCAGTTTAGCGCAAACTCTAATGGATTTATCAGACTGGGAGGAGGGGTAATAAGCAGATTTGAGAAGGCATTAGGGAATCCAAGTTTGTCTGTTAATCTTATTACCGCATTGGGCGCTGATTTACAAACGAGCACAAACGGGAAAGTGCATTACAAAGTAACTGGCTCTTTACCTAACAGGGTGTTGGTCATCGAATTTAAAAACATGGCTATCGTTTCTCCAGGTTCCACTGCCGATGGAACTTATCAGGTGAGGCTTTATGAAACCTCAAACCGCATCGAATTTGTTTACGGAAGTATGAACAGAAACAACACTGCGGGTGTTGCACAATTTATAGGATTCTCGAGTAATAATTTTAACTATGCTACGTATGTAACCGGAACCGCTACGCTTACGACATCCGGTGGTATCACTTCCCAACAATATACTTTGAATACGCCAATAACAGACCTGACATCGATTGCCGATGGTACCCGGAAAATGTTCACCTTCTCAACAAATGCGATTCCGGCTCCGACTGGATTAACTTTTACTGCTGTAACTGCGGTAGGGATGACCCTGAACTGGATTGATAATACTTCCGACGAAGCCGGGTTTGCTATTTACCGCTCCGATGATGGGGGTTTAACTTATAATTTTATTTCGCAAACTACGGATAATACCACCTCGTATGTTCAATCAGGATTAATAGCTTCAACTAATTATTTCTGGAAGGTATATGCGGTACGAGAAGGACCTTCTTCCGCGCTCACCGGAAACCGAGTAACCAATGCTCCAGGCAATATTACTTCCAATGGTACCGGAGGCGGTTATTGGAGCGAAGCTTCTACATGGGCGGGGGGAGTTTTGCCAACTACGTCAGATAATGTTATTATTAAGAATTCGGATGTCGTTCTCATTAATAATTCGACAGCTGTTGCTTATAACCTTTTCGTCGGCGAAGGAACTTCAGGGGTCTTAATTTTTCATAGTCAACCCGATAAAATAACAGTTGGATCAAATGTAACTATTAATCCTGGGGGAATATTTAAAACGGAAGACCTCGGAATTGCCACCACACATGAACTTTCAATAGCTGGGAATTTAGTTAATAACGGTACACTTGATTTTAGCACCAATAACAATACAGCAGGGGCCAACATTACATTTACGGGTGCCACAAACAATAGTTTTACTGGTAATGGCGCAATAACTGATGTATACGCAATAACAATTAATAAAGGATTTTCCTGGTCAAATATCCTGGAACTGATGCCGGTAAATTTTACGGTTAGGGGTGTCAGCTCATCCGCAACTGCATTTTTAGCACTCATTAATGGAACGTTGAAGATTTCGGGATCTTTTACAATGTCAAATCCGGTAAGCACAATTGAGGGTTTTCTTATTCAACCAACGGCAGGTATCTGGCTAAACAATGCAAATTTTACACTGACAAATACCACAATACTTGTACGAGGATTATTTAGAATCACCCAGGGTCTTGTCACTATTTCTGATTTCTTTGAAAAATCAATATTTTTTTCAACAGGTAGCACAATCATTGTAGAGGGTGGAAATGTGCAAACAGCAGCATGCTTCGCTGCACTCAGTCAGGAATCCAATTTCAGCTATACTCAATCGGGCGGAACTATTACAGTTCGCACTGGGGAATTTTTTAAAACTTCTATGGCAAGTTTTGACCTGGGGTCGAATACTTCTTCTTTAATTAATATAAGTGGAGGGACTGTCATTTGTCAATATCCGGCTTTTGAAGGCATAGATTATCACAATCAGGCCGGTACTGGAAGAGCGGGAGTTACCGGCGGTACCTTGCAGATTGGAAACTCGAATACATTTATTGATGGGCTTGATTTTAAAATTAGTGGTGTTATTCCCAATCTTGTACTCGGCAATATTGCCGGCAGCAATGATGCTACAATAATTGCAGTTCCAGGTAACTACGAAAATAGTTCACTTAATATCAATATTGCAACTGGTAAAACATTGGAAATTGTGGATGTCCCTTTTAAATTTTATGGAACAGCACTAACAAATAATGGCGCCCTTTTTGTCAGCCAACCTAACGCAGGCTTTTATGCATCGAATAATACAGCGCCTCAACTATATTCCGGAAGCGGCAATTTTGGAACAACCGCTTCACCACTAAATGCTCTTATTTTTGAATCAACAGCGGGATTTACAATTGCCCCTGCCTCCCCCAATATTGTAACGAGTGCCGTTGCCTTAATGAAGGGCAATGTTATTAATTCAAATAAATTAACGGTTGGTAATGGTGGAAGCTCTACAGCTTTTGTTATTATAGGCGATGGAACAACAGCTACTCCTGCAGGTATGTTTGATCAACCACTAACTTATAATCCCGGCACGGGTGGAATTAATTTGGTGTACCAGCATACAACGACTTCCAGAAGTACAGGACCCGAAATTCCTTTAACAAGGTCAATCACCCATTTGTCTTATTACGATACGGATCCAACACATAGTCTCACTATTGCCGGAGGTGATTTAACTGTATCAGGTACCATTTTAATGGCCAGCGGAAATATAAATACCGGGGCCAATACACTTGTTTTGGGAAACAGCACGGCGGTACCGGGCAGTCTATCTTATACGTCAGGAACAATCGTAGGTAAATTCAAAAGATGGATAAGTCCAGTTACAGGTAACCGTGTTTTCCCGGTGGGCACCAATTCGGTAAAACGAAATGCTTCGATCAATTTCACTGCTTTTCCCTTGCCACCCTTGCCACCTGCTACAGGCGGCACACTTACTGCGGAATGGATCTCTTCTCCCGCAGGCACCAACGGGTTACCATTAGTTAATAGTGGCATCAGTATTACCAACACTTCGAGCGCGGGTTATTGGCGACTAACGGCGGGGGATGGACTTAACGGAGGAACCTATACCGGAACCTTTACGGCTACTGGAATACCAGGGGTAGTTAATGTGGAAGAATTGGTATTGCTGAAAAGAACAAACCCGGGTTCACCCTGGACATTGAATGGAGGACATGTTACTTCAAGCGGAACAATAGCCGCACCGATAATATCCAGAACAGGAATGTCTGGCTTTTCTGATTTTGGAATCGGATCGAGTAATCTAAATGCTTTGCCGGTTCAATTGACTTTATTCAATGTGAAGTGTGATGGGAATAACGTCGTTATAAATTGGAAAACGGCACAGGAACAAAACAGCAGTCATTTTATTGTTGAAGGAAGTCGCGATGGAATTAACTGGACCGGAATAGGCAATATTCCTGCGGCAGGCAATAGCAATACGGAAAGAAGCTATTCATTTAAAGATAACAATACGCTGCAGTCAAGTTATTACCGTATTGCACAATATGATATGGATGGCCAGGTGGAGTTAACAAGAATACTGCGTTCTTCCTGCGAAGCAATAGTTGTATTTAAAATATGGCCCAATCCTTTTAGTGAAACGGTATTTGTCAATATCTCTGCATATAACGGATCGCAAGCAGTAATAAAAGTTTTTGATAATAAAGGAGCACTAGTAAAAACTCAAAGAACACTGCTCTTGCAAGGCAGCAATCAAATAAATGTTGACATGAAAAATCTTGTACGTGGTAATTACCAACTAGCGATAGAATGGGAAAATGGACAGAAGAAAAGAACAGTGCAGGTAATCAAACAATAGGAAGCGGGAATGTAAACTGTGTATGGGTTTAAAAAAATGAAATTATTGAATTTAAAGTCTATTAAATAAAATATAATCGATTATGTTAAAATTACTCATCCCACTGTTACTTATTGCTAATGGCGCTTTCTCTCAAAACATAGGCATTGGCACCACCACACCCACTCGTGCAAAATTAGAAGTAAATGGTACGGTAGGTTATACCACAGCCATTTTTGGTGGCGAAACTACGGGCATCGGTATTTTACAAAATAACCCGGGGATTGGCTTCAATGGTTATGTTTCTCCTACAAGCTATAAATATATTGCCAATGGCTACAGCGGACAGATATGGCTGGATGCTATAAATGGGGGAATGTATTTTGATGTGTTTGGGTATGGTAATGCAAATACAATTCCGGCTATAGGTATAAACAGCATGAGAATAAGTAGTGCCGGAAATGTAGGGATAAGGACTTACCAAACACTAAATGCATCACTCTTTGTAGTTAAAGCAGACAATTCGGAAGGCTCAGCTGTTTTTTCAGGTACAAGCTATGCCAGCTTTTTTCATAATGGCACAAATGAAGATACTTATATAAGGGGCGGAAAAAATGCCAGTACTGTAATTATCAACGATATCGCCAATGGCAATATTCAAATGGGAAATGGTAGCGGCAAAGTGGGAATAAACACCTTGCCCTATGCGCCGGCAACCGCACTTGAGGTAAATGGGGCTGTTTCTTTACGAGCAAAGCTTGAGAATATTGTGGACAATACTACCATTGTTGTTGGAGACCGTTCATTTATTTCTATTTTCAATAACATATATCCTGCCATTCCTCGATTTTCTATTTCTGATGGCATAAACTCCGGGCAAATACTGATTCTCAGTAGCGATATTAATAATGCATTTGTGGGAATTGATATAGCAGATGGGCCAAATATTCAATTGGAAGGAGCAGGATTCCGACTGCAGGGGGAGGAAACCCTTACGCTAATCTGGAATGGCACCAAATGGCTTGAATTGTGCAGGTCAAATAATTTTACTTTTTGACTACTGGAGCTTTTCCCCAAAATGGAACGCAGAGGGGAAAAGGTCCGGCTTCTTCCATTAGTTGAAGCATCCCTTCTTTTCTACTCCTGTGATGCTATAGTTGTATTTAAGTTTGGCCCAATCCTTTTAATGAAAAAGTGTTTGTCAATGTCTCTGCTAATAACGAATCGCAGGCGGTTATTAAAGTATTTGATAATAAGGGAGCATTAGTAAAAATTCAAAACACAATGCTCTTTCAAGGCAGCAATCAAGTAAATGTTGATATGAAAAAAATAGCAAGCGGTGTTTACCATTTAGCTATAGAATGGGAAAATGGACTGATGAAAAGAATATTGCAGGTAGCGAAGAAATAAAATCCCATTTGGGATGTATAAGAACTATTATCAGGGTTCATTTTCGATATTAAATCTTCTATACTTCCTCGATTTCATTTTTTTGATCTTTAACTTCCGTTGCTTTGTTTCCAACAAAGTTGGGTACTCTTCCGTATACTTTAATTCCAGGGAATACTTAAGCCTGTAAATTTTGAGTGGTAAATATTAAGTTCATATTAAATGGATTTCTGATTTCGAGATTTCCAGATTTATGGATTTACTCTTGCACCAACGATACAAGAAATCTCAAAATCCCTAAATCGCTAAACCCAAAGTGTGCTGTATAAAAAAAGGCATTGATTTTATCAACACCTCTTCTACCAGTGATCCCGTTGTGAGAACTCTTATACCTTTTAATTACTTAGGAATTAATTTATTAAGAGTAGTCAGATTTGAGACCCGCTCGAATTATGCACTGCAAATTTATTTCAACGAATTTTGATGATTTGACAACCCAAATTTAAAGAACCAATTTTTTTGTAGTGAAATTATTCAGTCATGAAATCCCGCTGGCTGGAGAATTCATGTACTTTATAATAACCTAAGAATTAAATTTTTAAGAGTAGTCAGCTTTGAAGCCCGCTTATCTGACCGCCACCCATTGATAGACCTGCGATTTCACGACGCTACCTATCTGTTAAAACCGGATATTTTTTTCAATGAAAGAGATTAAATCATTCAGTAAATCTTTTTCAAAAGTTGCAAAGGCTCGCACTTTAGCTGTCTCAAAAATATTTCCTCCTGACAGGACATTATTCATGGCGCTGGCAAACAAACTAACAACAATCGCAACAGCGAATTAGCAAGTGCATCGTTTCACTGTCTTAATATAAATTTTTTCTATACATGTTATTTAAGTTCCAAAACAATCACTGAAAAAGCAGGAATTTTCACAGTAAGATTGCTTCCGTTCAATTTTGCATTGGTAAATGCAGCTGGCTTTATCTTTTGTGGGTTTTCAAAAGTATTATGATCCTGGAGTTTTTCAGAACGAAGAATTCGGCCGGTAACCGATTTTGCCGCTATTCCTTTCAAATCAATGTTGACCTCCTGTTCATTGCTGGCATCAATATTTACCAGCGATATATGTACCACCCCGTTTTTATCCTTTGATGCGGAAACCGATATGGCATCCAGCATATCGTGCTCAAGAATGTATTTATTACTTGCCACCGTTACAGGTAACATCCTAGCATCCTGGTGCACATTATACATCTCCATCACATGATAGGTAGGGGTAACGATCATCTTTTCTTCTTTAGTAAGTATCACTGCCTGCAATACATTAATTATCTGGGCCAGGTTAGCCATCTTTACCCGGTCGCAATGATTGTTGAATATATTGAGCGTAGTGCCGGCAATCATCGCATCACGCATGGTATTTTGCTGAAATAAAAAAGCGCCATTGGTTCCCTGCACTACATCATACCAGCCACCCCATTCATCAACCGCCAAAGCCTTTCTTTTTTGCGGATCATATTTGTCCATAATAGCGCTGTGCTTTGTTACCAGTTCTTCCATCAGCAGCGATCGTTGCATCGTAGTGAAATATTCTCTTTCAGAAAAATCAGTTGATGAGCCTTTTTTATTCCAGTCAATTACCGAATAATGGTGCAAACCCAGTGCGTCGAACATGCTTGGAGGAAGTTCTTTCATCAGCACTTCTGTCCAATGATAATCGTCGTCCGATGCACCCGATGCAATCCGGTAAAGCCCATCACTGTTATTCCAGTTGGTCATAAAAGTGGCATATTGCCGGTACACATTTGCGTAGTACTCCACCTTCATGTTACCACCGCATCCCCAGGCTTCATTTCCTAATCCCCAGTAATTTACTTTCCATGGATTCGGTCTTCCATTTTTTGCTCTCAGTTCAGGCATTGGGCTACTGCCATTGGGATGTGTTGTATACTTTACCCAATCCGCCAATTCCTGTGGCGTACCACTTCCAACATTACCACTCAAGTAAGGTTCAGCACCAAGTATTTCACACATGTTCAAAAACTCGTTAGTACCAAAACTGTTATCTTCTTTTACGTTGCCCCACCAAATATTGAGCATGGAAGGTCTTTCCTTCTTTGGTCCGATACCATCCATCCAATGATATGTATCTGCAAAACACCCGCCCGGCCAGCGCAGTACCGGAATTTTCAGTTTTTTCAACGCATCGATCACATCGAGTCTCACGCCGTCCTTATTCGGGATTGTTTTGTTGTTTTCCCCAACATAAAAGCCTCCATAAATGCAATGACCGAGGTGTTCGGCAAAATGACCGTAGATATTCTTATTTATAATGTACTTCGCCTGAGCTGTATCAATAATGATTTTGTTCTGTGCCAACAAGGGCTCATAAATTAAAATAGCGGTAATAATGATAAAAATCTTTTTCATTTTAATAAATTATTTAATGAAACAAATTAGACAGCTATAACTGTTAAGGAGAGCAATTTAATAAATTACGATAATCATTTATTTTTTGATACAAAAAAATTGAAACATGTATTTACTGCCAAATTATTGCGCAATCAACGTATAAATTTTTTCTTTCTGTGTTGCTATGTCATATAATAAAGTTTCTTTCAACTCCGGGGAAGTTATAACCGCCTTGGAGGATACCACCGGATTAGCCGTATTTTCAATTTGATAAAATGGATTTTTGTTTTCTCCAGTTGCAATGGCCAGCTTACCGCCATTACTTAATTTCATTTTATTGGGAACACGCAATCGAAGATTACCACCCAATGCTGATTTAATAACAAGCTTTACCAGTTTTGTATCTTTCCACTCCATATTCACAATTTCAAATCCACCAATAGCACGTAACCCGCCAACACTACCCGTTGGCCATATATCCGGAAGTGCAGGCAGTAAATGAATGGCTCCATCTGCACTTTGCATCAGTATTTCAGTGATTCCTGAAGTGCAACCAAAATTGCCGTCAATCTGGAAGGGTGGATGGGCATCAAAGAGATTATTGTAAGTGCCTCCTCCCCCTTCATTCGTGCCAACAGGAGTGAGTTGATTCTGAATTAATTTATATGCATGATTTCCATCCAGCATCTTTGCCCACCAGTTTACTTTCCAACCCATACTCCATCCGGTTGATACGTCACCACGCTGAACCAGCGTGTTTTTAGCCGCGCTGTACAATTGTGGTGTTCGATACGGAGAAACCTGATTAGAAGGAAACAACCCATACAAATGCGATATATGACGATGCCGATCGTTCGGATCATCAATATCGTCCAGCCATTCCTGCAATTGTCCATGCTGACCGATTTGCATCGGCGCCAGTTGACTGCGCATTTGCTTTAATGTGTCTGCAAATGCTTTATCCATATTTAAGATTTTCGTGGCTCTAATAACTGCACTGAAAACATCAAAAACAATCTGATTGCTCATTGTAGTGCCGGCATCGAGGGCAGAACCCTGATGGGCTTTTGTTGTATTTTCCGGTGACATATCAGGATTTATCACCAGCCAATGCTTAGTTGGGTGTTTAACAAGTACATCAACATAGAAAATTGCTGCGCCTTTCAGTACAGGATAAACGGATGCTAAAAAAGTTTTATCGCCACTATATAAATAATGTTCCCATAGATGCATGCTGGCCCAACCACCCCCTTGGCTCCAGGTTCCCCAGGCGGCACCGTCGATGGCTCCGGTTACGCGCCATATATCGGTATTGTGATGGGCCGTCCAACCTCTGGCACCATACATGTCTCTTGCTGTTTGCTGACCCGTGACAGACAACTCTTTTACCATTTGCAGAAACGGCTCATGCAATTCGGAAAGATTTGTTTTTTCTGCGGGCCAGTAATTCATTTCCGCATTGATATTAATTGTGTATTTGCTATCCCAGGGGGGACGAACTCTGTTATTCCAGATTCCCTGCAGATTTGCTGGCTGTCCACCCGATTGTGAAGATGATATTAACAGGTAACGACCGAATTGATAATAAATCGTAACAAACTGGGGATCGTTTACTGAATTAAATTGCTTTAATCGCTCATCCGTTGGAAGTTTTGAAGCGTCGGTGCTACCAAGGTCCAGTTTTACTCTATTAAAATATTTTTGATACCCGGAAACATGTGAACTTAGTAATTCAGTATAAGATTTCGGATATGCTTTATTCATATAATCAGCCGCCCGTTTATTCTCATCGCCACTGATGTTGTAATAATTATTAAAGTTGGTAGCAATTGAAATAAAAATTGTAGCGGCATTTGCATTTTTAATGATCAAAGATGTGTCATTTGACGTTAACGTACCATTTTCCAGTTTGATACGCACCATTCCTTTGAACTTCACCAGGCCTTTTACTCCTTCATGATCTATAGTGGTTCCGGCAATCGTTAATTCTTTGGTACCAGTTGTTGTAATTACTGCCTTCGGTTGTGGCGTCGAAAAGAAAGTTGTAAAGGATATACTTCCTGGTTTGCTTGCGGTTAATCGTACTACAATAACACGATCAGGAAAAGAGGTAAATGCTTCACGAGTGTACGTGATATCGCCAACTGTATAATTAGTTTTCGTGACTGCCTTTTCAATATCCAATTCCCGATAATAACCGGTGTAGGCATCCTGCCCATCGAAAGCAAGATGCAGGCTTCCAACCGGCTGAAACATTTGTCCGTGTGATTTCTTTGCAATGATAACTCTGTTAGCTATCGCTTCCGCTTCCTTTTGTTTACCATCAAAGATCAATTGACGTATAATTGGTAGCGAATCCAAAGCAGCCGGGTTATCGTTGCGATTCGGGCTGCCGCTCCACAGGCTGTGTTCATTCAGCTGGATTGTTTCTTTCCCAACGTTTCCATATACCATGGCACCTAAACGACCGTTCCCGATGGGTAATGCATTTTCCCATGTATTACCGGATGGCTGCCGATACCATAGTTTTAAACTCTGCTTGCTTTGTGAATAACAAACAAATTCAGTTAATAAAGAAAAAACCAGCAATCCCATTTTCATCGTGGCATCAATTATTGATCCCGAAAATAAGTGTTTTTTTTACATTTATTTTCAGTAAAAAAGTTTTTCTCGTCCCTTTAGTCCCTTTCATTATGCAATGACCAAAGTCGGTCGGTTCATCGCCAACAATTTGCTGTGCCGTAATTGAATTGCGAAGTAATATTGCCCGGTAAATACATAAGCAATCGTTTCAAAAAAAAGTTTCACCTTTTCTTAATAGCCCGATAATTCTTTTCGTGTATGATAGATGCCAGGCAATCCCGAAACTACAAATGTACCTATGCTAAAAAACAAACCGTTTCCAATCTTCTCCAACCGACTATTTGACCAAACTTGCCGAAGTTGTAACCTTTCTACCGCAGATTTTCTGTGTCATCTTTGCTTTTATGATATTGGCAGTTCCGGCTTTTGGTGTAGCAAATATAATTTCATGGACAGGGCTGTCATTTATTTTTGCAGGAGTGTTCAGGATTACTCTTGCATTCAGGTTGAAGAATTGGAAAAGTGAAATGGCTTAATGTGTTTTCATTTTCGTATCGAACTTTAGAATTAGTCAAGGCAAACACTCATCAGCTGACCTAAACATACGAATGGTTTTATCATCCTGGTGAAAACAAAAGAGTAAAATCGGTACCGCAATTAATGGACACGTACTACAATTCTATTGGACGTAACGGCACCTTGCTACTCAATTTCCCTATTGATCTAAGAGGATTAATTCACGAAAATGACGTAAAAGCTGCCCATGCATTTGCCGATGCCGTGAAAAAAGCAAATGCTATTCTGGATGGCGATCCTTCTACTGCATGGCGTCAAAATAAAGACAAAAAAATGCTCGTTGATTTAGTAATTGATTTGGGCAAAGAAGAAACATTGAGCGGATTCAGGTACCTGCCAGACCAGAACATGTGGGACCCCGTCGTCATCGCCAGTTACCAATTTTATATTTCGCAGGATAACGAACAATGGAAGCTTGTAAGCGAAGGGGAGTTTTCAAATATCAAAAACAATCCTCTTTGGCAAACCAAAACTTTTGCAAGCACTCAAGCACGGTATATAAAATTGCGGGCATTGAGCAATACGCAGGGCAATGATGCTGCAGGCTATGCGGAAATAGACGTGATAACCCAGGGGAAATAGTCAGATGAACGAGCCAATACTATGTTCATATAACCTCCTGCTAATATCAATGCAGGCACCGATATAATATTTGTTTAATTTCTCGGAGAAGAGAATGTAAGTATATGGCGTAAAAAACCACGCCGTTTGGTTAAGCGTTTGTGATCCCGCTAGGACTCGAACTAATTGGTATAATATTAGGAATTAACTTATTTAAAGTAGTCTGATTTGATGCCCGCCCGAATTACTTATTGCAATTTGTTTCTACGAAGAATGAAGATTTGTCAGAACAAATTTAAAGAAACTGATCTTTATAGTTTACTTTAAGTTTCCAATTTTGATTAGCCTATTTACATCATGCACAATAATCTTTCTACCCTTAGTTTCTAAAATACCATCTTCCTTAAACTCAGACAAAACCCTCACTACATTTTCTCTTGCTGTTCCTACAAGACTCGCCAAGTCATCACGACTCATATTAATTTCTACTGACATGCCTGGCTTAAAATTTACTTTGTATTTCTCCCGAAGCACGATCAATTGAAGAGCCAATCGCTCCCTTACCGATTTTTTTGCAAACATAGTCAGGCTATTAGCCAACACGGCAAACTCGTGGCTCAATGTTTTGAGCAGACGCCTGGTTAATACTTCAGATTGCGCCAGTGTCTTCAGAAAATCCTCTTTTGGAATAAATACAATAGTACTCTCCTCCAATGTTGTTGCCGCATCGGGGTAACGTCCTTCGGCAAGTACTGCGTGATAGCCTAATAATTCACCTGTATTAGCAACGTATATAATTTTCTCTCCACCTTCCTTATCAACTTTGTACTTCTTTACTTTTCCATTTGTGATATAAAATATGCCCGATGGCAATGCGCCTTCCCTGAAAATGATCTCCCCCTTTTTATAAATCTGTTCTGACTTATGGGCTGTGAGAATTTGCAAATCTTCAAAAGGCAGATCTGCAAGAACAGACTCTCTCTTAAAATCCCAGATATCTATTGGAAAAACGCCTTTGATACTCATAATGTAGCTTCAAATTTACCGGATTAAAAATTGATATATCTCACTTTTTAAATTGATAAAGATTACCGCAAGGAATCTGAATACAGAATAGTTTTGCCGTTCATGAAAAAACAAGTAAAAAGGGACCTGTATTACACGAATGATCATGAATGGATAGATTTTCAGGGTTCTGTCGCTTATGTAGGCGTTTGTAATTTCAAACTCCTTGGCTTTAAAGAAGTACATCAAATAACCTTTTCCGACTTGTTAGAGTTTAAAAAAAAAGGAGAAGTGATCGCGACAATAAAGTATAATGATTACCAGATTGAAGCTCACATGCCCGCTGACGGAAAAGTAATTCAGATAAATGATGCATTGACGCCAGAAAATTCCAGTCTCTTATTACAACAGGCAGAGAGTAATGGCTGGATTGCATTGATAGTTCTCTCACAACCTTATGAGAGGAAAGAGTTGTTATTGCCTAACGAGTACCAATTGAATAGGAAAAATAAATATGCAAAATAAGCGGCCAGGAATCAAAATGCCAATGTTAAATGGAAGAATACACACTGACATACGGTTTAGTTCCGATGAACAGTTTAATCAACTCTACCCTGCATCTATTGAGTTGCTGTCCCGAAGGCACTGGACTCCCTTAAATATTGCAAGAAAAGCTGCAGCATTTCTTGCTGTCGAAAACAATGTCAGGATACTGGACATAGGTAGTGGCGCTGGAAAATTTTGTTTAGCGGCAGCGTACTATAGGCCAAAGGCTTTTTATAGCGGAGTCGAACAAAGAAAAAATTTGATCGATCATGCAGAAACAGCGCTCGAAATGCTCGGCCTGGAAAATGTATCCTTCATTCATGGAAACTTCACGCAGTTGGATTTTCGAAAGTATGACCACTTCTATTTCTACAACTCCTTTTATGAAAATTTGGTAGGTACAGATAAAATAGATGAGAACATAGATTATTCCCCAGAACTGTATAATTACTATAACCGCTATTTATATAAAAGCCTGGACCAAAAACCGGCAGGCACCAGGCTTGCAACTTTCCATAGCCTGCAGGATGAAATACCTCCCGATTATCACGTGGTAGGTTCAGAAATAAATAACCTGCTAAAGTTTTGGATAAAAATATAAGGAGAAAAAGAGATTAATCAATTCAATTGAATCATTGACTATTGAAATATATAAAATCGATATCGTCAACAAAATTAGTTTCTGCGAATGACTTTGAACAAGGGGAACAATACATCCACATTGACAGGTCTGTAGGCAGAATGATTAGACATCTACATTGGAGCTAATATTCAATGTGCTATTTTGTATTTGAGAACATTGAAAATAATAAACTGTGAAATGGATAAATTAACAACTGAAAAAAAGGGTGGATATTTTTGGAGTATTTTCAATCATAAATGCTCCCGATGCAGAACAGGTAATATGTTTCTTGACAATGGCTCTTACAAACTCAAGAGCTTCATGAAAATGCATGAACGTTGCCCTACCTGTGGTCAAAGAATGGAAATTGAACCCGGCTTTTTTTATGGGACAGCATACGTGAGTTATGCAATTACCGTGGCATTTTCTGCTTCAACATTCGTGGCCTGGTGGATACTCGTCGGATTTTCCTTGTCCGACAATCGGTTGTTCTGGTGGATGGGAACAAATGCTGTTTTGATGCTATTACTTCAGCCTTGGTTTATGAGGTTTTCAAGGGTTGTTTGGTTGTCGTTTTTTGTTAAATACAATCCGAACTGGAAAGTGGAAAAGTCCGATAGTAGTGCGTAACAAATCATCGCTTATACTGCTCTCCAAACTTCTTTGACCAAATTATTGAATGAAAAAGCTCATTATTTCGATAGCTATTTTTTCAATGAATACTGGCAGGTATAGGTAGAGTATTTTTTGAAAGTTTATTCCTGCTGGAATTAGTACTTGTATCCTTTCCTGCGTGTATCATGTTATGTAGTGCCCTTGAAAGCTATATGAGGTCTATAACCCCGGAAATATCAAAATGTCTTCACCACTGAAATCTTTAACCATGCTATCATCATTAGATGAATACCGATGTAAACTGATAAACAAAATACTATTTTCCAACTCACAGGAAGAGGTAAAGCGCTTCTGTGATGCTGCGATGAAAGCGCTGGAGCATCATAAATTAAATGGCTATATCATACCCCGGTTTGTTGAAAAGATAATCAGCGAGTTGGAACAGTTCAATCCTATGGACAAGGACGCGCAACAGTGGAGTAATATTCAAATGGCAAAAATTCAGTTCAATCGTTTTAAGTACCAAATAAGTACTCCAGCTAATTAAAAAATGTAAACATATAATTCTAGTATCGGCATAATAGATACGATTCAGGATCGAATAAACTATCTCGTACAAGTGCACATCTGGATACTGTTCTCCTTTTTTGCCGATAATAATTTTGTTTTATGGACCGAACAAATACTTGGGAACATTTTAGAAACGCGGGGGAAGATCAATATTTCACCGATACGCATGAATGGATCGAGTTTAAAGGTTCTATTGCTTATGCAGGAATTTGCCCATTCAAGTTGACTGGTATGGACAATATAGATAAAGTAGTATTTGAAGCAAAAGAAGGACTATTTTGTCAAAATGAAGTTATAGCCTCTATTACTGCTGCCAATTATAAAATCCAGGTTTATATGCCTGTAAATGGCTGGGTAAAATTAATTAATGAAGATATGCTGGCAGGAAATTACAATCTTCTTTTAGAACAGCCTTTGTCAAATGGCTGGATGGCAATAATTGTTCCGGCATCGCCAGATAACAAGATAGGCCTGATCTCTCAAGACCAGTATCATTTAAAACAACGAAGGAGACAATGGGGTTAATTTCTTGCAAACTTCTACTGCAATTAGTCACCTGAAACATATAGAGGTGATAGAAACCCGATAAATTTGAAATGTCGATATCAATCTTACTTATTTTCTTGAATGCAACCTAATCACGATTACTGCCAGAACTATAAAAGGTAATGTTGAAATCAGGATTTTAATATTCTGTCCTAAAATCCCAATAAAGAACATAAATCCTAACAATACCCCTAATAGAGCAATTCCGATGTAAGTCAAGACTTTGCTGGGTGTTTTTTGAAATAATGTAATTAGGATCAAAAGCTGTCCTGAAAGCGGCATTAGTATAAAAGGATGAAGTAGCGATTTTGTATTGGAAAATAGATTACTTAATAATTCGTATTCGGCCTGGAACAGGAATGAACTATTTCCCTTTCCCCACTCCAGATAGCCGAATAGAGATGTAACAAGTAGGAGTAAATTTAAATACCTGCTTTCCAAGTTGAATTTTTCGGATGAATTTTTGAGACTTCTTTGATTTAAATATTTTAATCTTCAAGTTTCTCAATTTCCACAATAAAAATCAGCCATGCAACCATTTGATTATTGTTCTGACAAAACAAATTTAAATAAACCAATCTATTTTTTTTTTGAACATTATTCAATCTATACAAAGTCAAATGTATCTATAACTCTATCACGTTAGCTGAGTATTGTCGTCCTTAATTTCAACCTATGTCAAAAAGGAAAATAGCTCTTAGTAGAGTGCATGGTAAGAATATAAAATTCGTATCCTTTCCCAGCTATCCTGAAGTCTTCGGACTTTAAACCTCATTTTCAATTATTTTGTCGGTTGCATTGCTTATAATCTAATTATACCTAATTTTATTTACTCATTATCTTCTGGCACTGTCAATAATTGCCTTATTAGAAACTCACTTTAGCGACTCAAGTTCAGATTATGCGAAAAGAATGAGGAAATTTCACTGTTAATAAGAAACTTCATTTTTCAGCAGACTGTCTAAATACTCCCACCTAAACATTTCTTACGACGGTAAACGTCGCGGATGATCCTTTGCGTCACCCTAAAAATCAATAACTAGCCTGGTTTTACCAAGCCAATTGTGTTTTGATATAATATGTCTGAAACCCAGTGGAATAAGGCTCGTTTTTAACTATTAAACTTTTTTTATGAAACACACTAACAATTCTTCTGTATGGAAGTCAATCCTACTGGCTGTTGTTCTTATTATCCTGAATAATGTTGTGAGAGCACAGGATACCGTCAAAGTTACAGTCGATACTGCTGTCGCTGTGGCTGCTCAACCCGCTGCTCAACCGGCTGCTGCCAGCAGCAAAGAAAAAAAGCAATTCATAATTTACGCGGGGCCCAATTCAAACTCAATGGGTGGTTCCACAGATAAATACAATGCAAATTCCGGTGTCGGCTACCATATTGGGGTCGCCTGGCAAAAGAGTGGTTTTGTTTATGGGCAGTTTGGTATAAGGTTTAACAATGCGATCTATGGTTTTCAGAGTAAGGCAACGTCTAAGGACACGGGTGATTTGAAGGTACAGGCTATCGATGTTCCATTAACTGCGGGTATCAACTTCCTGACGATCGGAAAGATTGCTAATCTTCGTGCATTTGTCAGCGCAATGCCTTCTTTTACCATTGGTGTTAGCGATAATAATTTTGGAATTGATAAAGATCAGGTCAATTCATTTATATTTTATGGCCAGGTTGGAATAGGGGCAAATGTTGCTTTTGCAATGATTGATGTCGGTTATAATTATGGATTCTCAGATCTCATGAAGAATTTCGACAGTACAAATCCCAGCCAGTGGTTTCTGAGTTTGGGAATAAGATTCTGAATACAAACATGCGGTGATTTCGTGATAGAATTCCGGACTTGCTTATACATTATTACACGTCTCCCGGTCAATGGGACATGCATTAGTTAATAACACGGAGATCTATGCGAAGATTTTAGACTGCGAATTAGATAAAGCAATGGAGATTTTCAGTGAATAAAAAACATTGAAATTACCCCAATGTCTTACCTATGTTGTACCTAAAACGAAAAACGCTTTGCAAGTAAGTAACCTGCAAAGCCTTAACTCAATTTTCAGTGATCCCGCTGTCCCGCCGATGGCGGGAGAACCTAGGACCCTCCCGATTAAAAATCGGGATGCTCTACCAACAGAGCTACGAAATCGTATTATCAAACAACTACGATTGGGTATTCTTTTTCGAAATCAAATCTTCAATATATTTCCTCGATTTCATTTTTTTGATTTTTAGCTCCCGTTGCTTTGCTTCCAATAACGTTGGGTACTCTTCGGTATATCTTAATTCCCAGGGAATGCCTAAGCGGGTAAATTTTGAGTGGCCGATATTATGTTCGTATAATCTCCTGTCGATATCGATACAGGCTCCGACATAATACTTATCGAGTTTTTTGGAGAATAAAATGTAAGTGTGGGGCATAAAAAAAAGGCTTTAATAATATGAATATTATCAACGCCTTTTTTAATTTTTCAGTGATCCCGCTGGGACTCGAACCCAGGACCCATACATTAAAAGTGTATTGCTCTACCAACTGAGCTACGGAATCAATCTATTTCTAGAACTTCAATTCAAGTCTTAACTTTCCAACACAGTACCCTCCCGATTAAAAATCGGGATGCTCTACCAACTGAGCTACGGAATCCTTTGACCACCGAAGCTTTAGCGAAGGTGGTATTCTCGACCACCGACCGCGTGTTACCGAAGCTTTAGCGAAGGCACAAGCCTTGGCGAAGGTGGTTTTCCCTCAAAAGACGAACTCTTTTTTTGGGAGTGCAAAAATAAGTGAAAAACCTATCGCAGCAAATTTTTAAAAAAATTAATTATCCCGATAAATGTGAATATCAGAATTATACAACCAAACAACTCTGCTATTTTTGTATATATAATATTAGGGTATGTCTTATTTCAGCGATAAAGTGGTGGCAATTACGGGAGGAAGCGATGGTATCGGCAAAGCCATGGTGGAGTCGTTGCTGGCCCAGGGCGCACGGGTGGCCACCTGCGCCCGTAATTTTGATAAGTTGTACAGCCTTCAGTTGCAGTACTCATCAGCCCCGCTTCATGCCATCACCTGCGATGTAAGTAATGAGCAGGATTGCAAGCAATTTATTGAATCGACCCTCAAAACTTTTGGACGTATCGATATTCTTATCAATAACGCGGGCATCAGTATGAAATCCCTGTTTAAAGATGTAGATATGGATACAATGAAGAATATTATGAATGTAAATTTCTGGGGCGCGGTTCATTGTACGAAATACGCGCTGGCCTCCATCATTGAAAACAAAGGAACTATTGTAGGAATGTCGTCGGTAGCCGGCTACCGCGGATTACCTGGAAAAAGTGGTTATTCCGCTTCTAAATTTGCGTTGCAGGGATGGATGGAAGCCCTGCGCGTTGAAATGATGAGCAGCGAAGTAAATGTTATGTGGGTTTGTCCGGGTTTTACAACAACAGGAATTCAGAGCACCACTGGTGAATCTCCAATTGACGAAGAAACGCCGATGACACCCGAAGAATGCTCGGCGGTTACATTAAAAGCAATAGAAAAACATGAGCGAAATGTGATTATGACTTTTATTGGCAAACGCACCGTTTTCTCCAGCCGTTTCTTCCCGGCTTTCGCAGATAAACTCATCTATAAATATTTTTTTAAAGACGGAAAGCTTATTAGATAAATGTAAAATCTAAAATGTAAAACGCAGAATGTAAAATTAGCAAGACGCTGTGATTTTAATTTTGCCTTTGGGGGTTTACCGTTTTACATTTTATATTTTACATTTTACATTTTACATTTACCCATGCCTTTACTAACCCTTACTTCCGACATTGGCCACCAGGACTACCTGGCTGGGGCTATTAAGGGACAGTTATTGCAGATAAATCCCGCATTTACACTGGTAGATGTTTCACACCAGATTGCGCCGTTTAATTATCCGCAGGCCGCCTATATCTGTCGCAACGCTATTAAAAATTTTCCTCCTTTTACCTATCACCTCTTATTGGTAAATCTTTTTGATAAAGAACCCGAAAAATTGTTACTGGCCTATCACAACAAGCAGTATATATTATGTGCAGATAATGGTTTGCTTACCATGGTTCTGGAGAGCAAACCGGAAATGGTAATCGCGCTGCCATTGGCCAAAGACGCGATAAAAAACACGTTGTACTGTACAGGGGTGATGGGTCGTGCTATTCAACAATTACAATCAGGAATGAGCCTGCAGCAAATTGGAGAACCGGACATATCGATCGTGGAAAAAAACCATCTCCGGCCCTTACTAAGCGATAACTGGATCGAGGGCCAAATCATATTTATTGATAATTTCGAAAATATCATTGTAAATATTACCCGGGATCAATTTGAAGAACAACGCAAGGGCCGGGCTTTCCGGATCGTATTTAAACGGGATGAAATTATCGATCGGATCAGCGAAACCTATGCTTCTGTTCCCGAAGGTGAAAAGCTGGCCCTGTTCAATTCAGCGGGCTATCTCGAAATTGCAATCAACAAGGGTAACGCCGCGGGACTCTTTGGATTACAGGGTTTTTCCGAACAATCTCAAAACTTACAGAATCGTCTTTTCTATCAAACGGCACGTATTCTTTTTGAATAATCTCCTAAATAACGCTGCCCAATCCGGTCCATTTTAACCTCCGTGATTTATCCCCCTGACAGCCTACAAATCAACCCTTAAAAACCTTATTCTCAGCACCATTTTGAGTTTCCGAAATAGGCTGAAAACCCTATCTTTGCCAACTCTAAAAAAATAAACAATACGTAATGAGACCATTGGTTAGCATTTTTACCCTATTACTGATTGGTATATCATTGTATAAGCTTTCGTTTACCTTTTTTGTAAACAGCCATGAAAAAGAAGTTCAAGCGAGGGCACAGCAATATATCAAGCGTACTTACCCCGCGGCCGCTCAAAAATATCCTGGTAACACGGAAGCACAAGCTATCTATCAGGATTCATTGAACATTTTGCAGGCAATTTATTATGATAGCCTGATCGTCGCTGGAAAAGATAAATCCATAACCTGGTGGGGCGATACTTATCAAAAAGCAAAAGAAAGCGAACTACTATTAGGTCTCGATCTTCAGGGTGGCATTAACGTTACAATGGATATATCCCTGGATGGATTAATAAAAGGACTTGCTAATAATCCAAAGGACGCGCAATTATTAAATGCCATCGCCGAAGCACAACGTTTGAAACTGACGAGTGATAAGAATTTTATCGACCTGTTCGCTTCCGCCTTTCAAACACAAAATCCCAACGCTAAGCTGGCTCCCCTGTTTACGAACTCCAATCGAAATAAAATTGGAGTTAATACAAGTGATGCGCAGGTAATTAATTATATCAAAGAAGAAGCAACCGGAGCTATGAAGCAAACTTACCAGGTACTGCGTAAGCGTATCGATAAGTTTGGTGTTGCCCAACCGAATATTAATCTTGATGAGAACAAGGGTATTATTACCGTAGAACTGGCAGGCGCTACCGATCCCGAAAGAGTAAGAAAGTATTTGCAATCAACGGCCAACCTCCAGTTCTGGGAAGTATATACCTATGAAACAGCTGGTATTGTTAGCTCTTTTGAAAACGCAGATAAAGCATTGGAAGCTGTATTATACGGAAACAGTGCGACAACAATTGATTCAGTAACACAAAAAACGATAGACAGTCTTCGTGCGACTAAAGATTCTACGAGCATAGCAAAAGCGGATTCAATTAAAAGAATGACTGATTCATTTCTTGTAAACAACCGGAAAGCTCCATTGATCCGTTTGCTGAATACAGGTACAATCCGTACGTATAAAGATGAAGTAACAGGTGCCACCCGTTATCCAGCCATCGTAGGACGTGTAGTGATAAAAGATACTGCTGAGCTAAACAAATACCTCCGTATGCCGGCGGTGAAAAACAGTTTTCCCGCCAATTCCAAATTCGCATATGGTAAACAGGAAAGAGATGATCAGGGAAACCAAATTGATCTGCTCGAACTATATATTTTAAAAACAGTTCCTGGTCGCGAGACCGCTGAGTTGGAAGGAAATGCCATTGACAATGCGGCCCAGGAGTATGATCAATTGGGAAATATTACTGTGAGCATGAGCATGACCAATGCTGGTGGACAGAAATGGGCCGATATGACGGGCAGAAATGTGAATAAACCAATCGCGATTACTCTTGATGATATTGTTTATTCAGCTCCTAATGTTACCCAAAAAATTGAAGGAGGAAACTCGCAGATAAATATGGGGGGACGTGGATCTGGTAAACAAAATCAATTAGTACTTGAAGAAGCAATTGACCTTGCCAATATCTTAAAATCGGGTAAACTGGAAGCGCCCGCTAAAATTGTACAGGAGCAGGTAGTTGGACCAACATTGGGTCAAGATGCTGTAGAAGGGGGTATTAAATCCTTCTTGTTTGCCTTTATTGTAATATTTGCGTTGATGTTGATATATTATAATACCGGGGGTATAGTAGCAAATATTGCATTAATACTAAACCTGCTGTTTACCATTGGGGTATTGAGCGCTATGAACGCAACGCTTACCGCACCAGGTATTGCAGGTCTTGTGTTAACGATTGGTATGGCCGTTGATACCAACGTAATTATATTTGAACGAATTAAAGAAGAACTGATCCGGGGACACACACATAATGAAGCCATTAAAATCGGTTACCGTCGTTCTCTTCCACCGGTACTTGATGCGCACGTTACTACTTTCTTAACCGCAGCCATCCTTGCCTATTTCGGATTGGGTCCTGTATTAGGATTTGCCACAACGCAAATGCTGGGTATCGTGCTTTCTCTTTTCTGCGGTATCCTTGTATCCAGACTTATTACTGAAATCTGGACCAGCAAGAATCGTCATTTCAATTATTTTACTGCGCTTTCAAAACGCATCTTCAAACACGCGAGCTATAAATTTATTGAGTACAGAAAAGTAGCTTATGCTATTTCAGTAGTTGTGCTGCTTTTAGGATTGGGTGCCATTTTTAATGGATTTAACGAAGGTGTTGAGTTCAGCGGTGGTCGGAGCTATATTGTAAACTTCCACAAACCAGTGGATGAAACCAAAGTAAGAGAAGCGCTGGAAAAAACTTTTAATAAGTTGCCAGTTATTAAGACCTATGGCTCGTCCAGTAAATTGGATATTACAACCGACTACAAGATTAATGAATCAGGATTAACTGTAGACTCATCTGTGCGCAGAACATTGTTCACGGGATTGCAACCTTTCCTGCCGACTGGTGTTACGCTTGAAGAGTTCGGCACCTTTGGTATTACTAAATATGTGGAAGGAAGTAAAAAAGTAGATCCTACTATCTCGGATGATCTGAAAGCGGGAGCCAAATGGGCCACGTTCTGGTCGCTGTTGATTATTGCAATCTATATATTCATTCGTTTCCGGGATTGGAGATACTCTGTAGGAACGCTGGTAGCTTTGTTACACGACGTATTGGTAACCCTGGCAGTTTTCTCATTCCTGAAAGATGTTGTTCCATTCCCACTGGAAATCGACCAACACTTTATTGCCGCTATACTTACAGTAATCGGTTTCTCAATGAACGATACCGTGATTGTATTCGACCGTATCAGGGAATACACTAAAACGATGGCGGGAGCTAGTAAAGGAACTATCATTAATAAAGCCATTAATGATACCCTGAGCCGAACGATCATGACATCACTTACGGTATTCATTACTATCCTGATACTTTTCCTGGTAGGCGGAGAAGTAACAAAAGGATTTGCATTTGCGATGCTGATAGGTGTTATCACGGGTTCTTATTCTTCCATTTTTGTAGCAGCACCCATCCTGGTGGATATCGCGAAGAGCAAACCATTGGGTCAGGCTGATTTCCTTGAACATAAGGATCCGCTGGCTAAGAAGAAACAACCAGTACTTGCTAAGAAAGCATAAAGACGTTTTTGATATTTTAGAACCCCGCTTTAGAAGGCGGGGTTTTTTTTGTTTATCGCTTTAAGTTTATCGTAGCTGAAATCCTAAAAGACTTAATTAATTGCAGTTTGCCATAAGTTTTGACTGTTACACCTAAAGAACGATAAACCATAAACTAGAAACTTACAATTTTTCGTATTTTTCATCTATGAAACAGGTGATCATTGGTTTCGGTTTACTCATACTCGCCCTGCTGGTTTTGTTTCAATTGGCGCGATTCAGCCCTTTCCAATCTAGTTTGCGAATGGAATGGTGGATCGCCGGTTTCAGCCTCCTGTTCTTTGGTATAGGCATTTATCTCAGCCGCAAGCTATTCCGAAAAGAAATCATCCGGGAAAAAGAAGTTATTGTTGAAGTGCCCATGAGCCAGAGAATTGACGAAAAAGAATTGGAAAAAACCGGCATCAGCAAGCGTGAATATGAAATCCTGCAACTTATTAATGAAGGGCTCAGCAACCAGCAAATCGCCGATAAATTGTTTGTATCGGAGAACACTATAAAAAAACATATTTCGAATCTTTTCTTCAAACTGGATGTGGAGCGAAGAACTGAAGCGCTCAAAAAAGGAAAGGAGTTGAGAATCATTTAGGTGACGATGCTACTTTAGAATAATGTCTACGTTTAAAATATTTGTCACATGAAGCCACAAAAGGCTTTTCTTAGTGAATTTTGTGTCTTTGTGGGAAACTGATACACCACCTACTTTAGTAGAATTTCAGCCGAATTCACCAAAATGGTACTTTAGTATAATACAAAAGCCTTCACTCCTACCCTATTTTGCAGTGAATCAAAAAATAAACTCATGAAAAAAGTCATTCTACGCACCGGTATTTACTGCTCACTCGCCCTCATTCTTTTATTTCTATTTAATATAGGAGTTGGGAAAAAATTGAGCTTTGAGACACAGGAAGTGATCGGTTATGCAGGGATCATACTTTCTTTGATTTTTGTTTATTTTGGGATCCGGCAGTTCCGCGATAGGGTTAATGGAGGAACACTCAGTTTTGGACAGGGAATTAAGGTTGGATTTCTGATCGTTTTAATACCCGCCTTGCTATTTGGCGTTTTCGATGTTGCATATTCTACCATTATCTACCCGGAATTTTATGATGAATATTGCAGCGCACAATTAGCCAAACTACAACAAAGCCTGCCGGCAGCGGAATATGAAGTAAAAGCTAAACAAATAAAAGAACAGATGGAACTGTTCAGGAACAACCCATTATTTCAATTTATTGTCATGGCATTAACCGTAATAATTGTAGGATTTATTATTACGGTAATTTCCACCTTGATATTGAGAAAAAATAAACCGAAATCCTCATTCGCTTAACCTTTTTTAAAATAGATAACGATGACGTCAAAAGAAGTACTATCACAACTGGAAAAAATGGCCAATCCGCAAATAAAGGCCATCCTCCAGAAACATGGAATAACAGAACCATTATTGGGAGTGAAGATTGGGGATATGAAACCGATCCAGAAGAAAATAAAAAAGGACTACAAACTATCGATAGAGTTATATAATAGCGGTGTGTATGATGCGATGTACCTGGCCGGGCTGATTGCCGATGAAGACAAAATGACCAAGAAAGAAATTAATGATTGGGCAAAGCGGTCAAAAAACAGTGGCGTGAGCGAGTACACTGTTTCATGGGTTGCAGCGGAAAGCAACTATGGCTGGGAACTGGGAATGGAATGGATCGATTCTCCCAACGAACTGATCGCTTCATCGGGTTGGTCAACATTAGCAGGTTGGCTTTCGCTTAAACCCGATTCCGAACTGGATATAAAAACCATCCGCACCCTGCTCCGTCGCATCGAGAAACAAATC
This sequence comes from Chitinophagaceae bacterium, assembly GCA_965279015.1. GTDB lineage: Bacteria > Bacteroidota > Bacteroidia > Chitinophagales > Chitinophagaceae > Endoryza. The sequence continues at coordinate 2,867,873 of OZ257130.1, read as the reverse complement.
CATAAAGCGCCTAACCGCGTACGGTATGTGATGAATAATTTTATTATTTGCGCGGGTTCGTATGTTACTGAGCTTACCGAGGAATGTATGGATCTTTCTGATAAAATCGGAACCGTTATGGTAGATATGGGCGGCACTGCTTGTAAAGTTCCCGCTGCCGCCGATTATATTAAAAAGGTAAAAGTCCGTGGGGGATTGGGGAAGAAGAAAAAGACGGTGAAATGCTAGGAAGAATCGTGAATCGTGAGGCGTGAATCGTGAGTAGCGATGCGCAATCTCAAATTATTAGTGGTTTACTTTTAATTTGAGACCCACTCACGATTCACGCCTCACGACTCACGACTTCACACTGCGAAAGAAGTTCCGCAACCACAAGTCTTCGATGCATTCGGGTTATTAAACACAAACCCACGGGCATTTAATCCATCCTGCCAGTCAATTTCCATTCCGGCAAGGTAAATGCCATGCGATTTGTTCATTATAAATTGGAACCCTTTATATTCATTGATTTCATCCGTTTCTTCTTTTTTATCAAAACCCAGTACATAACTGAGCCCTGAACATCCACCTCCTTTCACGCCTATACGCAAGTATTGGCTGCGGTCGAACCCATCCTCATTCAAGAGTCGATTGATCTCTTTCACCGCATTTTCTGTGAACCCTACCGGTAATGCAACTGCTGCTTCCATATTCATATTTTTACTATCTGCAAAAATACGAACAAACCCCAAGCTACAAAGCCCAACCTCTATCATTTAACAAGCAAGCTGTTTTTTTTCCAGATATAGTAAACCATTATCACTTAACTTATTCCGATAAACTTAAACGAGCATTCCCTATTTTTGTTTTTAAAACCCACTACATGGATTTGAGTGTCCCACAATTGGTTCTGCAAATTGGTATTGCTACTGTTTTAGGCGGAACCCTGGCCTATCTTTTCATAAAACAACGAAAGGAGGCGAAAGAAGTTATGCGCCAAAAGGAGCTGAATCCTGAGAAAACCAAGCCAATAACCCCGGCTTCAACTCCCCTGCAACTACAAGCCTACGAACGATTGATTTTATTAGCAGAACGTATTTCCCTTCCCAACCTGATTAACCGGGTCAATCAGCCGGGTTTGGGAGTCAAAGAAATGCAGTCGTTACTTACACAATCAATCCGGCAGGAATTTGATTATAATATTACCCAGCAGATTTATGTGAGCGCGGAAGCCTGGCAGGCGGTACAAAACCTGAAAGATCAGAACCTGCTTATCATAAACCAGGTAGCTTCTTTTATGCCATCGGAAGCGAATGGAACCGACCTTAATAAAAGTATTCTTGAAATGCTGATGCAATCACCCAAGGCTTCGTTGCACGGAGTAGTGGCGGAAGTGCTGAGTTATGAGGCGAAGAAGTTAATGAAATAAGTGCAAATACAAAGAACCAAGAACCAAGATGCCAAGATCCAAAGAAAGAATACAAAATAGAAAAGTACAAAAGAAAGAATACAAAGAATAAAAGAGAAAAAATCGTTGCTCTTTGAAAATCCAATTTAAAAGAATAGGATGATTTTGTTTTCTTTTGTTTTCTTTTGTATTCTTTGGTTTTATTTCTTTGGTTCTTGGCATCTTGGTTCTTGGTTCTTGATTCCGGCATCTTGGTTCTTGAATAACTACCGTCGAGGTATTCGAATAAGCTTAAACAACCCGCATGTCTGAGAAAAAAATATATACCGACAGTGGAATTGAAATCAAACCGCTTTATACCAGGCAGGAGTTTCCGAATGAAATGCCTGGTGAGTTTCCATTTACGCGAGGCGTTCAACCGGATATGTATCGCGGTAAGCCATGGACGATGCGGCAATATGCAGGGTTCAGTACCGCGGAAGAAAGTAATAAAAGATATCATTATTTATTATCACAAGGTGTAATGGGCTTGAGTGTTGCTTTCGATCTTCCTACTCAAATAGGCTACGACAGTGATCATGCATTATCCGAAGGGGAAGTAGGTAAAGTAGGAGTAGCCATCGACAGTATTGAAGATATACAAACACTTTTCAACGGAATTAAACTGGAACAGGTAAGTACTTCCATGACTATTAATGCTACTGGTTTTATCCTTCTTGCATTTTATGTTGCGCTTGCCAAACAACAAGGCGCTGATCTCAAAAAAATTACCGGCACTATACAAAATGATATTCTAAAAGAATACGCCGCACGAGGCACTTATATCTATCCGCCTAAACCTTCTATGCGCATTATTACGGATATATTTGAATGGTGCGCATCGGATCTCCCCAAATGGAACACCATTTCCATATCTGGTTATCATATTCGTGAAGCGGGAAGTACCGCGGTACAGGAAATCGCTTTTACCCTGAGCAATGGCAAAGCCTATGTACAAGCGGCACTTGAAAAAGGCATGGACATTAATGTATTTGGTAAACGGTTGTCCTTCTTCTTCAATGCGCATAATAATTTATTTGAGGAAGTAGCGAAGTTCAGGGCAGCGCGACGTATGTGGGCGCAACTCATGAAAGAGCTTGGCGCCACCGATCCCAAAGCCATGATGCTTCGTTTCCATACCCAAACCGGTGGAAGCACACTCACCGCACAACAACCACTCAATAATATATCGCGGGTAACGATTCAAACTTTATCGGCAGTATTAGGCGGAACACAAAGTCTGCATACCAATGGTTACGATGAAGCGTTGAGTTTACCCACCGAAGAAGCCGCCCGCATTGCATTACGCACCCAACAGATTGTGGCTTTCGAAAGCGGTGCGCCGGATACGGTTGATCCATTAGCGGGAAGTTATTTTGTAGAAGCCCTCACCAACGAAGTGGAGGCAGCCGCCTGGCAACTGATCCATAAAATTGATGCGATGGGGGGCAGTGTAAGCGCCATTGAAGCGGGTTTTATCCAGGATGAAATTGCCCGAAGCGCTTATGAATACCAGCGCCAGATTGAAACCGGTGAAAAGATTATCGTTGGCGTTAATAAATTTCAATCAACCGACAATAACAGCATCCCTGGTTTTAGAATAGATGATAGCATCCGTATTATACAGATGGAGAAATTGAAAAAACTGAAAGGCAATCGTGATAATGCCAAAGTTGATCAGTGCCTGCAGCAATTGAACGATAAAGCTATCAGCGGTGAAAATATAATGCCTGCCGTGATTGAAGCGGTAGAACATAAGATAACACTTGGAGAGATCGCGGACGAGTTAAGAGGCGTGTTTGGAGAGCATAAATAAATTGATGAGAATTAACATCCCAATATTGTTTATTCTTTTTACTGTTTTTCTTTCTTGCCAAACTGAACCCCGGCAAATCAATCTTGCTGAACTTAAAGGCTATTACAACGATTTGTATTCATTCAGTAGAAAGTTTGCTGAACTAACTCCAAATTCTTTCGTAGAAGTTAAACTCCCGAAAGATCATCCATTTAATACATTTGTAAATAAATACCCATTATACTTTGAGTACCTGCTCTGGAATTATACAAACAAACAGTTGCTCAAACCCCTAATAGAAGAAAAAGATTCAGTCCAATTTAATATTAAATTTGTGGAGATATTGAAATCAGACAGTAATTTCAATGCAAGCTTTTTACCAATAGCACATGCTTATCTTAAATCTAAAAACATAATTGTAAAAGATTATACCCCACCACAAGTACCAGTTTTAACAGAGAAAGAATTTTTCCTCACAGCTTCCCGTTTTTTCTATGCGGACAATATCGATTCTTCTAAATGGATCGAATGGAAATTATGTGTTGGGTCCAACCCATATCATACCGATTCCAGTCTTCGCAAATATCCGGCGGTGGAAGCTTTTTGCATTGCTGCCATGTTAAGCAGTAGGAATTTTGACTATTTTTCTGACTTTGATAAGAACATACAAATGATAGGGCCCGAAACAAAATCTCAACCGGATTCTACGAAACTTGGATATGCCCGGCAAAAAATGACTGAAGAAATGATGAAGAGCAAGCATCTTCAAAAATTATTAATAAAAAAATACAAGGACGGAAAAGATGAACTGGCATTTGTAGTGAAATGATCTTATTTGACAGCAAGATATCTTTCAAAAAAACTACGGCTATCCAACACTTCAATATCTGAAAAATAAAAATCACCTGTATCTTCTGTTATGATACAATCACATCGGACAGCAAGGGCTGAATAATATTCCAGGCCATCTTCAAAATCGTGAATGGCTGCATTGTTCACTGTCTGCTTTACAACCGCTTCTGTAGCATCAGCTATTGATATATGCTCACACAATGTCTTTATCTTTTGACGGGCCAACTTATTCTTGAATTTCTTTTCAGCAAAATAAAAGGCAATCGCAAGGCAAACGGGTGAAGTAAAAACCGAATAATCTTTACGATCCGCCAAACTTAATATCCGTGAAGAATATGTAAATAGCGGATACTCTTTATTGAGTACCGACACGAGTATATTGGCATCGAGGAATAGTTTCATTTCTTTGAAGAGAAATAAGCTGTCTTCGCCGATTTCCGGGTTCGCTTTTTAGTAGTTTGATAAGTAGCAGCTCCTTCTGAAACCTCATTCACCCAATCGGAAATAGGAAAATCTTCAAGAGACTTATATGCAGGCGAGGTTGCTTTTTGCAATAAGAATTCTACCAGACGGGAAAGACTGACATTATTGGAAGCGGCATAACGCTTGGCCTTATTTATTACTGCTTCATCCAGACTAAGAGTGAGTTTTGCGTCCATAACATATTTTTACCCTTCAAAAATACAATTTTTATACGTAACTAAAATATTTTTTATACGTATAAATTTAGTCCGGATTTTTGTCTTATGCTTTACGCTACAACCGTTTCCTCAGATGCTGAATTGCAACATATCATCGATCTGCAATTTATCAACCTGAAACAGAATATCACCCCCGAAGAAAAAAACGAGCAAGGTTTTGTAACCATGGTCTTTACCATGGATATGCTTCGTGCTATGCACCGGCTGGCGCCTAGTATTATTGTCAAGGACGCAAACGAAAAAGTCGTGGCGTATGCTATTGTTTTTTTGAAAGATGGCCGTTCTTTATATCCCGGAATGGAATCCATGTTCCTGAATTTCGAAAAGATAAACTGGAACGATAAGCCGTTTACCAACTATAACTATTATATAATGGGGCAGATCTGTGTTGCCAAAGAAGTGCGGGGACAGGGCGTGTTTGAAATGCTTTACCATAAGCATCGCGAAATATATGGTCAGCGTTTCGATTGTATTGTAACAGAAATCGCTACCAGTAATCAGCGATCATTGCGCGCCCATGAAAAGGTTGGCTTTAAAACTATTTCGATGCATAGCGATGCGATCGATGATTGGAAGGTTGTTGCGTGGGACTGGCGGTGAGTAGTCGGGCATGCCCTCCGTAGCTTTAGCGAAGGAGGGAGTCAGTCTTGCCCCCGTAGATTTATCGAAGGGGGAGCTCATTAGTATAAAAACAGTTTACTGCTTACTGATGTGTTACCATATAAACTCATCACAAAGGTTCCATGTGTCGTATTGTTTACAGGTATGGAAACCAAATTCAAACCTTCTTCCAGGTGCATCTCCTTTTTGAACAGCACCGCTCCGTTCATTGCAGTTAAAGAAATGGTATAAGATCCTTTTACTGGTATAGAAAAGGCGACATTTACAATTGAACCTTGTGGTATTATTTTATTGATGGCGAGATTTGTAGATGATTTGCTATCGATAAACGCAATGGCTGAACGGTAATTAATACCCGAAGGTTCTGTTGCACGTATCCTATAGAACAGTTTTCCGCTGGGTGCTGAGTGATCGATAAAAGTGTAAGCCTTGTTGGCTCTATCGTTCGTTTCTTCTATTTCGCCCACCACACTGAAATCACTTCCATTTAACGACCGTTCAATACTAAATTTTGTTCCGGCATTAATATTAACAGCATTCCATTTCAGTTCGGTGCCTGCTGATGTTTTACGCGCATTAAATAATGAAAAATGTACAGGCAGGGTTCCTGTTGCTCCCTGAACACTTATATTATCCATTACCAGGCGATTATTGCCACCCGAAGGTACCGTTGCTGTATATCCATAAATCCGAAAAGTAATAGTAGAAGTAAGATAGGTAAAAGCAGTAAGCGTTACAGTATAGTTCGCGTAGTTGTGTGTCATGGTTCCAGTAGCAAGATTGCTGCTAAAACCATCAACGCTTGAGCGAACCGCCCACGAGGTAGGTCCTGCACCGGCTGGACTTCCTGTATTGCTTCGACGCATACAGAGTATAAGTGTAGAAATATTCAGCATATAACCTGAAACCGGTGATAAGCTGAATTGAACATAGGAATTGGTGTTTAATGCGCCTGTGGGCCAACCGTTTTGTCCATAGTACTCAGTTCCGCCATTGAACGCACCACTGCCAATACCAGAACCCAGGGAAATACTACCAACAGTATTGAATGCCGTACCGGTACCGCTTAGTGTATTGTTGAGCGTCCACACACCAATATTTTGTGCTGTTGTTTTATTATTTGTCAAGAATAATACGAACAGCAGGGTTATTATGCCGCGATAAAAGCAGGTAGCTGGGTAAATAGTCTTCATAGCTGAATTCATAGGATTCTAAATTAACAAGGGCCATTCCACTAATTAGGCGCTGATAAACAAATAGTTACAAGACAAGAAATGAATTTCATTCCCCAATTTGGGAGCAATTTCCAAAAAATAGAATTGGTTGATTAAAACGATAAGTAGTTATACTTATTTCTTGATAAGTATCAAATTCGCAAACTATAGAGGGCATTTAGTATTCGGGTGTCGGGTAATTTCGGAAAGGTTCGTTTTACAAAACCACAAAATCCAAAGATTTCAACATCAACAATCCCGTCATTATTTGATATTTTCAAGCATCAAAACATTTGGGATGAAAATAATTAAAACGTTAGTCTTACATTTTTCCCTGCTTATGTCCATGGTTGCAATGAGCCAAACCAGTGTTCAGCAACTGATCGATCAAAAGTCCAAAACCCTTTTGCCCAAAGTGATTGAATGGAGAAGGTATTTACATGAACATCCCGAATTAGGTAACCGCGAGTTTAAGACGATGGAATATATCGCGGCACATTGCAAGAAATTGGGGTTGGACGTACAAACAGGAGTAGCAAAAACGGGAGTGGTTGCTATTCTTCGCGGTGGAAAACCAGGACCAGTAGTAGCGCTTCGCGCAGATATGGATGGACTTCCGGTGAAAGAAAGAGTAAACCTACCGTATGCATCCAAAGCCAAAGGCGAATACAACGGACAGGAAGTGGACGTAATGCATGCATGTGGTCATGATACTCATGTGGCCATGTTGATGGGTACCGCTGAATTATTGGTGTCAATGAAAAAAGATATTCCCGGAACGGTTAAATTTATTTTTCAACCAGCGGAAGAAGGTCCTCCCGGTAAAGAAGAAGGAGGTGCACCATTAATGGTGAAAGAAGGCGTGATGGACAATCCAAAAGTAGATGCCATCTTCGGTATCCATATCAATTCACAAACAGAAGTTGGAAAGATCCGTTATAAACCCGGCGCCACTATGGCCAGCAGCGATTGGTTCACCATTAAGGTAAAAGGAAAACAGGCTCATGGTTCACAACCATGGAGTGGGATCGATCCGATTGTTGTATCAACCCAAATTATTGCTGGTCTGCAAACCATCGTGAGCCGTCAGGAAAATTTGACAAAAGCGCCCGTTGTTATTACGGTGGGTAAAATAAATAGCGGAGTACGTGCTAACATATTACCTGAAGAAGCCATCATGGAAGGCACTATCCGTACACTGGATTCAGATATGCAAAAAGATGTGCATGCACGTATCAAACTTACCGCCACCAAAATTGCCGAAGCTTCTGGTGCCACTGTTGAAGTAGTTATCGATAACAAAACATTGGTTACCTATAACACCCCTGAATTGGTAAAGATGATGTTGCCTTCTTTGGAAGTTGCAGCTGGTAAGGAAAATGTAGTTGAAAGCGAATGGACCACCGGTGCCGAGGATTTTTCCTTCTTCGGAGAAAAAGCACCTTCTTTCTTTTTCTTTTTAGGAGGAATGAAAAAAGGACAGGATCCCAAGAATACACCTTCGCACCATACACCCGATTTTTATATCGACGATAGTCAGCTGGATGTGGGAGTAAAAGCGTTTTGCCATATTGTGTTTGATTACGCACGATTGAAAGGAACGGATGCTAAAACCGGAGGAACGGATAAGAAGAAAGCGTTTTAGCAATGTGCAATTGTGCAGATTAGAAAATGTGCAAATGCCTTAGGTGTAACTTTCCCTATCATAAGGAAGTTACCTAACTATTAGAGGAATGCACCAAAAGAATTTGCACATCTGCACATTTACAAATTTGCACATTACGATTTCTTCTGCTCCTTCGCCCACGCGTCTTTCAACGTAACGGTCCGGTTAAATATGAGTTTCTTATCCGAACTTTCTTTATCTAAACAATAATATCCCTTTCGTAAAAACTGGAATCGGTGTGAATGATCTACCTCTTTGATACAAGGTTCGGCAAATCCTTTTACTATTTTCAGGCTATCCGGATTGATATACTCTTTGAAATCACCTTCTTCATCAGTTGGATCTTCAACACGGAATAGGCGATCATATTCACGTACTTCTACCTCTATTGCATCGGTTGCGTTTACCCAATGCAATGTTCCCTGAACTTTAATACCCGATACATCTTCCCCGCTTTTACTGTTTGGAAAATAGGTACATTTCAGCTCCGTTATTTTTCCATCTTTGTCTTTCACCACTTCATCGCATTGAATAATATAAGCGCTTTTCAATCGCACTTTATTACCGGGTGATAAACGGAAAAATTTCTTTGGTGGGTTCTCCATAAAATCATCCCGTTCAATTAAGAGCTCTTTACTGAAAACAATATCTCTTGAACCCCCTGTTGGATCTTCCGGGTTATTCTCACTGGGCAAATGCTCGCCCTCTTTATCGTAATTTGTAATTACTATTTTAACAGGATCAAACACCACCATTCTCCGAAGCGCGATCTTATTCAGATGTTCCCGCAAACAAAATTCCAGCAGGCTCACATCAATCATATTTTCGCGTTTAGCAATTCCGATACGCTCGCAGAAATCACGGATGCTCTCGGGTGTATAACCGCGGCGACGCAGACCCGTAATGGTTGGCATGCGAGGATCGTCCCATCCCGTAACATAATTATCGTTCACCAACTGTAATAACTTTCTCTTGCTGGTAACGGTGTAGTTGATATTACGACGGGCAAATTCATATTGATGTGAAGGATAGATTTCTAATTTTTCAATCAGCCAATCGTACAACTCGCGATGGGGAACAAACTCAAGTGTACAGATGGAATGTGTTACTTCTTCAATAGAGTCGCTTTGTCCATGCGCAAAATCATACATGGGATAAATGCACCATTTGTCGCCGGTGCGATGGTGATGTGCGTGTTTAATACGATAAAGAACCGGATCACGCATCAGCATATTGATATGCGCCATATCAATTTTAGCCCGCAGAGTTTTACTTCCGTCTGGAAACACCCCATCTTTCATTCCGATAAAAAGTTTGAGATTCTCTTCGATAGAACGATTACGGTATGGGCCTTCTTTTCCTGGTTCCGTAGGTGTTCCTTTGAGAGCCGCCATTTCTTCACTGGTGCTATCATCTACATAAGCCAATCCTTTTTTAATAAGCTTGATGGCATATTCATACAATTCACCGAAATAATCGCTTGCATAGCGTTCGTGCTCCCATGTAAATCCCAGCCAGCGAACGTCGTCTTTTATGCTGTCGACATATTCGGTTTCTTCGGTAACCGGATTGGTATCGTCGAAACGCAGGTTGGTATAGCCCGGGAATTTTTTAGTGAGTCCGAAATTGAGGCAGATGCTACTGGCATGGCCGATATGCAGGTAACCGTTTGGTTCTGGCGGAAATCGGGTAATAATGCTTTTGTACTTCCCTTCCTTCAGGTCGTTTTCGATAATTTCTTCGAGGAAATTGTGGCTTTTTTCTTCTGACATAATATCCTAATACTGATTAAATAAATGGGTGGCAAAGATAAGGATTATGGGCCAAGCGGTATTACTACTATTAAGCTGCTGTTCCCGCCATCGGCGGGACTCATGTGCTGAATTAATTCTATTCGGCAAGGCATCAGCCACTCTAAAAATGGTTCAAAGCGCCCTAATACAAAATCCATCACAACAAACATTCTTACATTATGATACAATACTGAGTTTCGATCTGGTTCCGGAAAATCACATTTATTACGTCGCTAAAAAACATGCTGGTAAGGAGGAAAAACCCTTCTCGTAAATAACAAGATCTACTAGTTTCGATTTAACAAATTAGCAACCCTATTATGCCAAAAACGAATGTGATTTTAGTGAAAGAAAAACCTGTAACTATTATTGAAATAAATAGCGAAGACTATATTTCATTAACCGATATGGCAAAGTCGTTTGGAGATGATACATTAATCTATAGCTGGATGCGCAACAGGAATACAGTGGAATTTCTGGGCATCTGGGAACAGTTATACAACGTCAATTTTAAAGGTAACGACTTCGTTACCTTTAAAACGCTGGCAGGTTTAAACAATTTTAATCTCACGCCCCGCAAATGGATCGAACATACAAATGCCATTGGTATAATTTCAAAAGCGGGAAGACATGGCGGTGGAACTTATGCACATAAAGACCTTGCCTTTGAATTTGGTTCCTGGTTGAGTCCAGAATTCAAACTCTATCTCATTAAAGAATTCCAACGCTTGAAAGAAGAAGAAAATGCGCGGCATTCACTGGAATGGAACCTGCAGCGAACCCTTTCCAAAATAAATTATCGTATCCAAACCGATGCTATCAAAGAAACACTGATCCCTCCTGCTATTACAAAACAACAGGCAGCAACTATTTACGCGTCGGAAGCGGATGTGTTGAATATAGCATTGTTTGGAACAACAGCCGCTAATTGGCGGCAGGTTCACAAATCGGAAAAGGGCAATATTCGAGACGATGCCAGTCTTGAACAATTAGTAGTGCTAACGAACCTGGAAAGTATCAATGCGGTTTTAATAAAACAAGAGCTTGTGCAGAGCCTACGATTACAGAGATTAAATGAAATAGCCATCAGTCAGATGAAATCGTTAGTGAATTATACTCCGATCAATAAGTTGAAGTGAATATTTCAAGACGTAACGTCTAAGTACTACGATCAGAGTATTGTTTTGCTTTTTATTATCACCGACCTTGCAGCTTCTTTATTAATCATTAAACCTTTTCTTATGGCAAGAAACATTTCTGCCAGGATGAATTTCCTGGTCAAATTCGGCATTCTCCCCGCCGAAGCGTATGATTTTGTATTTCCACATGGTCCCCGTTTTTCATCCTTTACCAAAGAGTATGCAATGGCAGGTGTAGTTAGAGATATCGCCAAAGCTATTCCGGATAAGGCTATACAAAAAAAATTATTGGGAGCCGGTAAAGCGATGGTAGAGTATTCATCCAAAGGATTAATCAATGGATGGGAAGAAGGCGATGATATTTGTCCCCCTTTTTGGCCTCCCATTCCCTGGCCCGGTGGCAATGGTCCGGAACCAAATCCAGAACCAATTCCCTGGTTAATTGCCCGTCATGAAGGTGCTTCTATTTATGCGAATGCGTTGAAAGTAATTGCTGGAATGAGCAAGGTACCAGGTGCTGCCAAACAACTCAATGAAGTTGCCGGCGCGTTAAACAGCCAGGAAATTGCTTTTGCGGTAGAGCATAACTAAAAATAATTAGAGAATAGAAAGTAGAAAATAGGTCGTGCTAGTTTTGGGGGCTGTTTAATTGTAACCTATTTTCTGCTTTCTATTCTTTCTTTTCGACTGCGCGCAACTCCACTCCCAATCTATAAGCAGTTCTCTCGAGGTTTGGTTCCGTATTTCTTAGTGCATCATCCAAAGCAGTAAACGGTTCATTAATACAGATCATCCGATCAAAATAATAGTTAAGTTCTTCATCCGGTATATCGGGAACTTTACCTCCAAAACCAATAACAGGAATATTAAATTCCTTTGCTTTTTTTGCCACCCCTGCAGGTGCTTTACCTTCCAGTGTTTGACGGTCGAGGCTACCCTCTCCTGTAATAACGAGTGATGCTTTTATAACTTCATTTTCAAAACCAGTAACAGATAAAAAATAATCAATTCCATTTTCTAATTGCGCATCCAGCATTCCATATAAACCCGCTGCAATTCCACCGGCCGCACCGCCATGTGTGATAGTTCCAATATCGATATGATTTTTTTCAAGAATTAATGTTTGTAACCTTGCGAGTCCCGTCTCGAGTATTGGAATATCTTCGGATCTGGCTCCTTTCTGAGGACCAAATACAGCAGCTGAACCATTCTTTCCCAATAAAGGATTTAATACATCACATAATACAATGAATCGAACATTGGAAAGAATATCAGTTGCTGGTTTGATATAATCAGTCAATAAATACAGGGAAGCAGGTTCACTCAACTCATTTCCTGCTGAATCCAAAAAACGATAACCCAATGCCCGCAATATGCCGGTTGCGCCATCCACTGTTGCACTGCCACCAATACAAAGAATAATTTTGGTAACCCCTGCTTGTATCGCATGAACAATTAATTGTCCAGTCCCAAAAGTAGTAGCACGCAATGGATCATATTCATTACTTTTCAATAAACGCAAGCCTGATGCGTCAGCCATTTCAATGATCGCGGTTTTCCCATTATCCACGATTCCAAATGAAGCCGTAATATTTCTTCCCAATGGATCCTGAACTACGGCTTCTGTTTTTATTCCAACCAACTGCTGAATCAGCAAAGCGGCTGTACCATCTCCTCCATCACCGACAGGAAACCGGGTGCAGGTAGAATCAAGATTACTTCTTTGCAATCCTCTTTCAATAGCTTTTGCAGCGCTGTCCGCATCCAAACTATTTTTAAAAGCATTCGGCGCAATGAGGATATGCATACACTATAAAATAAAAAGCGACAGAATATAAATTACCAGCATGGTGGTGATTCCCATCCATACACTCGCCAACGAATGAACGCGCAGCATGGTTCGGATATCGATATTTGAAAATTTAGTGATCACCCAAAAATAAGCATCGTTGGTATGCGATACCATCATTGAACCAGCCCCCATCGAAAGTACCGTTAATATTTTGGCGTTATCTGATTCCAGTCCGAGTACCGGAAGCAATGGCAATACAATTGATGATGCTGTAATGATCGCAACGGTTGAGGACCCCTGCGCGGTTTTCAGAACTGTCGCTAATAAGAATGGGAACCAGATACCAAAGGACCGAAGATTTAACGCTGCACTGAAATGTGCACCAATATTGGTAGCGGACAATACGGCCCCAAATGCAGCGCCGGCTCCTATAATCACAAGTATGGCACCCGCTTTTTCAACGGCGGAACTTAAATGCCCAGGCAGTACTTTTCTCCTATTTTTTGTAATGAGGATTGCTATTAATACTCCTACTGCTAACGCAATAGCAGGATCACCCGCGATAGTTAAAATTTTCGAAAATAGATTTTGCGATTCCTTTTCAATTCCTGCTAACGATTTAACAGCCATCAATAATATTGGGATAATAACAGGTAAGAATGCAACAGCTGTTCCGGGTCCTTTTATATCTTCTTCTTTTGTTTCAGATTCGTTTTCATTGAACTTATTTTCTTGTTTTTCTTTGCCCGCATATAAAGCCCAGTAATGTCCGACAAGCATCGCTGGAATTGCAATGAGAATTCCGAATAAGATTAGTTTGCCAAAATCAACTCCTATCGTTCCTGCCGCTGCGCTCGCACCTGGATGTGGTGGTATTAAACAATGCACCGCGTATAATCCGGATGCCAGCGAAATACTCATCTGTGCTACCGCGTAACCTGTTCTTTTTATCAATGAATGATTGATACCATTTAATACGATATATCCCGAATCGCAAAATATAGGCAATCCAACCACAAAACCAGTAATAGCCAGGGCAAATGGCGAACGTTTAACTCCTACAAGTTTCAAAATGAAATTAGCCATTACTTGTGTAGCCCCATTCTTTTCCAGCAACACACCAATGGAAGTACCTAACACAATGATGAGTGTAAGTTTTGATAATATATCCCCGAACCCATTCTTAATTAATTTAAGTATTTCCTCAAAGGGTAATTGTACCCCCAAGCCTGTAATAAAGCAGGCAATAAGCAATGCAAAGAATGGATGCAGTTTCCAACGGACGGTCAGAAGAATAATAACCGTAACACCGGCAAGTAAGGAAACAATGGTTTGAAGAAAAGAAACCTGCATGAATGAATATGGAAATTGAAAATGATGTATCCGCTTTCTGAGTACCCCTATTTATGTAATAAGTAAACCAAATTTAATTGATTTAAGCTACGTCAAAAATGAATTCCAGAATAGACAATTTGTCCCAATTCCGGAAAATAATCCATTCCCGGGATTATATCTAAGTTTCTTTCAATTGCATTTCATTGGAAACAAGAAACTTGCTTTCCGGCATGTACATTGAATTTATGTGTTTGTTTGAAACCTTGTACCCATGAAAAAGTTGATATCCATCCTATGCTTATTAATCGCGGCTACTACCGACGGTCAGATTATTACCAGATTTACCTGGAACAGTAACCCTGTAACTACAGCCGCTATAGGCCCAAATGCGATTTCTGTGAGTTCTTCCGCTACCTCCTCAGTTAATGGTGTTGGTGGAACGAATGGCTTGAACCCCGGCACTCCTACTATGGATGTCAATCTTACTTTAACTGGCTCTTATTATGATGTACCTGGGATTGATATCAGTATTGATTTCCGGCGCGAAGAAAGTGAAGTAAGCTTTTTCCGACGTGGCAATAACTTCAATTTTAATATGGCGGGTGGCCATCTGCAAGTATCATTCAGATTAAGTGATGGCGCTGGTGGATTTATTACCGTTACCTCGGGTAATATTTACAATATACCTAACGATAATAATTTTCACAATTATCATTTTCGTTATACAATCTTTACAGGTGTAGCGACCGTTTGGGCGGATGGTGCCATTGTGTATACCTATACCGGAACACCCGGTCGGGCCATGTACTGGACCGGAGCAGGAAATGCGGTAGTTGGGGGATTGATGGATGCAACTGGACGAAACATCTCAGTAATGGATAATCTGGTTATTCAGAACTCGGCGATCCTAACCCTTCCTTTGCAATTGTTGTCGTTTACTGCTGAAGCAAAGAATAACAATGTGTTGTTAAACTGGAGCACTACCCGTGAAGTAAATACAAAGCTTTTTGAAATTCAGCATTCAACAGATGGTTTACAATTTATTACGATTGATAGCACCTTAACAAAAGGCGGGTATTCAATTACTAATAATTACACGTATATACACAGCAAAGCTTCTAGCGGTAATAATTACTACCGTCTTAAGATGATTGATTCTGATGAGAAATTCACATATTCAGCAGTAAAGAAGGTCAACTTCTCGGGCAATACAACAAGTATTAATGTATTCCCGAATCCAACTGTTGATTTTGTAACCCTGCAAGTAAGCAATGACCAATCCACAACCTTTATATATTCTGTTTACACTGTAGATGGGAAAACGATTAAAACGGGCGGGGTCACATTGAACAGTGGTTCCCAACAAATAAAAATCAATCTTACTCAAACTACCGCCAAAGGAATGCTGTTGATTCAGTTGAAAAACAGTACAACAAATGAAACGGAAGTATTTAAGGTGATGAAAGTGAAAAGTGAATAGTCAATAGTCAATAGTCAATAGTGAATAACTTCAATATGGACCATTCACTATTCATTATTCACCATTGACTATTGAGTATTCACCATTCACTATTCACCATTCACTATTCACCATTCACTATTCACTAATTTTCGTAGTTTCGATTTGCCAATACAACTACGATGTCCCGTTTTCACTCAAGCCAATTGAATAGATTAAAAACTTTCCTGCTGTTGTGGATAGCGGCAATCACGTTAGTTCTACCCAACTCCTGCAAAAAGGAAAAGATTGTATTACCTCCGTTTGAGAATGAAACAGCTGAATTGGCAACGGATTGGGCCGACCTTACTTTAATTTCCATCCAGCGATCCTTTTACAAATCTCCCACTTATATTTCCCGCTGTCTTGGTTATATGGGTGTAACCATGTATGAATGCGTGGTGCATGCTGATAATAAACAACAATCTCTGGCAGGACAACTTAATGGATTAACCAGTCTGCCCCAACCAGTAACAGGCGAAGATTACTACTGGCCGTTGGTTTTACATGCTGGCCAGGATACCTTATTCCGTTTGCTTTTCCCATATCCACAGGATATTCCCAGCTACCAATACCATAACTTCGATTCAACAGCTAAAAGCTGGGAGCAATCTCTAAAATCACTTATTCCAACTGTAGTGATAAATAATTCGCGAAAATTAGGCTGGGACATTGCGCTGGCTATTTATAATTGGTCAAAGACTGATGGCGGACATGAGATGTTTCTTCAACATTGGGATCCCTCATATGTTTTCCCAAAAGGTCCTTCTTATTGGATTCCTCCCGTGGGCGGGCAAACGGTATCGCCATGGCCATTGCATCCGCATTGGGGTGATAACAGAAGATTTGTACCAGCAAATAGTAATCTGCCTGTATCCGCAATTATACCTTATTCGACCATTCCAACTTCCGATTACTATAAAATATACAATGACGTTTATACCAAAAACAAAATACTCACGCAATCTGAAATTGATATTGCCGCCTGGTGGGCCGATGATCCTTCCGAAAGTTATTCGCCACCGGGACATTCTTATAATCTGGCAACGCTCGCTGTTAAAAAGAGTAGAGTTGGATTAGTGAAAGCCGCGGAAGCATATGCCCGCACAGGTATGGCAGTAGCGGATGCATTCATTAATTGCTGGAAAACAAAGACTACTTATTTTAATGAACGGCCATCCAGTTATGTTCGTAAGAATATCGATTCTACCTGGATTCAATACTGGCCCGAGCCACCATTCCCGGCTTTTCCGTCGGGTCATTCCTATCAATCAGCTGCAACTGCAATGGCACTTACCGGATTGTTTGGTGCTAATTTTTCCTTTACAGATAATACCAATGAAGGGCAATACCGCAATACCCCAGTATTTCGTAAACTTGAGTTTACACGCAGTTTCAATAATTTCTGGGAAAGTGCAGAAGAAGCGGCCTATAGTCGTTTCTTAGGGGGAATACATACTGCGCAGGATAATCAGGTGGGTCTGAGTCAGGGAAAGTTAATTGGTGAAAATGTGAGTGCGTTGATTTGGAAAAAATAATAATCAAATACAAGCGGGCTCCATCACTTGTCCCGGGCTTTAGCCCCGAGGTTTAAAAAAATCTATTATTGAAAATTATTTCTGTGATTTTTATTCACCTGACTGAAGCGGGCGACCCCAACTATCAAATAGATTCCCTATAAATCATAACATCTCACCCGAAAATATCTCGTCACTACTAGGAAGCCCCATCACTTGCCCCGGGCTTTAGCCCGGGGAGATTGAAAAAATCCAATTCAAATCAATATATAAGGGAAAAATTAGTTCTATGATTTTTATTCCCCGGGCTAAAGCCCGGGGCAAGTGATGGGCACTCTGAATCCTGGCTTCACTATTTGTATTTTCTATTTCCTATTTCCTATTTCCTATTTTCTATTTCCTCACTCAAACAATTCCGGTTGCTGACTGCCTGCTGGTTTTACCCACTCCATTTTCACACTCTTGGAATAATCAAGCAATTTCGCACCCACCGTTTTCCACCCACTGATTTCTGCCACTTTCGCGATCTTGAATTTTCCTTTTCGTATTTGTTCCCCCCTACCCTGTTGTACAGCCAGTATCGGTTCCTCATCCGTACTTACCGCTTCTACATAATTACCTTCGCCTTCTTTAATAAAAAAGAATTTATTGCGCAAGGTAGTCGTCTCGATTTTGAAGCGCTTCACATTATACTGAAGGTTTTTCTTATCGAGATATATAGCCGAAACAATTTTTTCGGGGTTAAACTTCTCAATCAGCATTACTTTTTCCGATTCAATTTTCTGGGTAAGTTCCTGGTCACTGATTTCATAATTCCCGTCATTATAAAAAATAATGATCTTCTCATCCGGCTCAAATCCTCCCAGGTATTTACCCTTCTGCTCAGTATTCAAGCGGCCAAACTGTTCATCAAACCAAAGTTTTTTACCACTTAGTGTTGAACGACCTGCTTCTTTGAATTTAACTGCCTTGATCGGGTACTTGGTCACCTGGTTACCCATGCTGCTACGACCCTTAATCTCCAGTTCTTCAAAATAAAAATCAAACTCTTTAATACGGGCAGATGAGGAAGGACTCAATACCACTCTCACTGCTTCGGCTTCCCCATTCGGGTTCACCGTCAAATAATGCACCTTGCTTTTGTCATCACCTTTGGTAAGATCGTATTCCTTTTCACGGGTAACGCCGGTTACATTAAAACGTTTTGCATAACTGACGCCGCCTTTTCCGTCGGCATAGATCATGTTATAGGTAGTGCGCTCATCGTTTTTCTGAAATACGGCCACATGAATAATATCCTTACCGATATAAGCCTTCTCCTGGACTTTTACCACTTTCATAATACCCCGCTTGGTAAACACGATAATATCATCCAGGTTGGAAACATCGGTAACAAATTCGTCTTTCTTCAAACTTGTTCCTACAAAGCCATCTTCGCGGTTAACATATAATTTTTCATTGGCGATTGCTACCTGTTTCGCCTGAATGGCCTCAAATAATTTTATCTCTGTTTTCCGCTCACGACCCTTGCCGTATTTAGTCAACAGCCCTTCATAATAGGCAACTGCATAGTCAACGAGGTTATTCAGGTTATACTTTACCTGCTTGATTTCCGCTTCGAGCCCTTTGATCTGCTCATTCAACTCTTCAATATCCAATTTATAAATTCTACGTACCGGTTTTTCGGTAAGCTTAACGATATCCTCTCGGGTGATTGCTCTTTTCAGTTGTTTCTTAAATGGACCGAACGCATCCGCGATTGCTTCCAATACTTTTTCCCAGGTAGCATGCTTTTTCTCCAGCTCCTTATATATTTTTTCCTCGAAGAATATTTTTTCCAGTGAAGTGAAATGCCATTTTTCCTGGAGCTCTGCCAACTTTATCTCTAATTCTCTTTTTAATAACTCCTTCGAATTATCGGCTGAGGTCTTCAGCAATTCATGCACACTGAGAAACTGAGGTTTCTGATCGGCAATCACGCAACAGTTGGGCGAAATACTTACCTCGCAATCGGTGAACGCATATAAAGCGTCGATTGTAATATCCGGTGAAATACCAGCAGCTAGTTCTATATGTATTTCAATATTAGCGCCGGTATAGTCTGTTACTTTTTTAATCTTAATCTTACCCTGATCATTTGCTTTAACGATGGATTCCACCAACTGCGTTGTGGTAACCGCATAAGGCACATCCCGGATCACCAATGTTCTTTTATCCAACTCCTCAATACGGGCCCTCACTCTTACTTTTCCACCTCGTTTACCTTCGTTATAATTACTTACATCAACCATTCCGCCGGTTTGAAAATCGGGAAACAATTCAAAACGTTTGCCCCGGAGGTACTTAATGGATGCTTCGAGTAATTCGCAAAAATTATGAGGAAGAATTTTAGTTGATAATCCTACGGCAATTCCATCGGCCCCTTGCGCCAGCAATAAAGGGAATTTCATTGGTAAGGTTACCGGTTCATTCTTACGACCATCATAACTCAATTGCCATTCGGTAGTCTTGGCGTTGAAAGCCACTTCAAGTGCCAGTTTCGATAAGCGTGCTTCAATATAACGAGGAGCCGCAGAATCCATACCCGTACGAACATCACCCCAGTTACCCTGGCATTCAATCAAAAGATCTTTTTGACCAAGATTTACCAGCGCGTCGCCGATACTTGCATCTCCATGTGGATGGTATTGCATGGCCTGACCAATAATATTCGCCACCTTATTGAAACGTCCATCATCCATTTCTTTCATAGCATGCAGAATGCGGCGCTGAACCGGTTTTAATCCATCTTCCGCTGCAGGCACGGCGCGCTCCAGTATTACATAAGAAGCATAATCCAGGAACCAGGTTTTATACTGGCCCTGTATTCCATTCTCATTATCAAAAAAACTTTCTTTCTTTTTGGCGGCACTCATAATTTATTTATTTCCTATTTGTCCGAGATGCGTGTATTTGAATCCTTCAAATGTCTTTAACCCATATCCAAAGAACCGATCCATAGATGAATGACCGAATAGTACGATCCCGGTATATAGCATTATTTCTCCTGATTCAATTCGCATAAAAAAACTTAGAACAATCAGCGCTACAGCAATACCTTTATGGTGAAAAATATTATAGGTTATTGCTCCCACTTTGTTCCCACCTAAATAGCCAATAAAACTGATATCCGGGCCCAATAAAAGTAAAAGGTACCACCACCATTGAACCTGTAAGTAGTATAGTGATAATCCACAAGCAAGGAAAATAACCAACTCTTCCAGTTTCAAGGTTAGCTTCATGATTCAGTTGTTAATTCTGTAATTGTAAGTTGTTGCGACGTTTTTTG
The DNA here is from genome assembly GCA_965279015.1 of Chitinophagaceae bacterium. Classification (GTDB taxonomy): domain Bacteria; phylum Bacteroidota; class Bacteroidia; order Chitinophagales; family Chitinophagaceae; genus Endoryza. The sequence continues at coordinate 2,847,196 of OZ257130.1, read as the reverse complement.
TTTTACTTCAAAATCTTTCCATCCTTTACTGACTTCACCCGTCACATCTATTTTTCCCTCATTGATCAGTTCTCTCAACCTCCACATAATAAAGACATCACCAGTTTTTATTTTCATCCGATGCAGGGTATTCGATAATACTCTCCATGCTTTTTGCCAGTCACCGGTAATATTTTTTAATATCTCACTATCGTAAAAACTTGATTCCTTGCCCACAATCTTCTTTCCCCCCTCCAGGATACGCACAATCGCGTTTTCATCGCTGATCTTTTTCCATTCATCCGGATCTACTTCAAACTCGCTAAGCGTGATGGCGCGTGCCAGTCGTTTTGCTTTTACCGCTTCTTTGGGAAGAATCTCATGAACACCCCATGGATAAAACAATTGTCCCTTCTCATTTATAAAAGGAAGATTATTGAGATAAAGAATCATTAACCGACCCTGGTACTCTCTTAACTGTGGCATCAGCCAGAAATAACCGGTAACATCGTGCTGGTTCTGTCCCATCCATATCCATACTTCTTCGCTTTCATTTTCATTGAGCCTTTGTTTTATCGATTTCACCGTTTCGCGATCGTCGAATGTTCCAACAGTTTCTGTACCATAGGGAGAATCTTTCAACACCTCTCTCCACCAATCCTGGCGCAACTGCCAGCCTTCTTCTGTATCAATGGCAGCAAGCGGTCCTACGCCCCATTCATCTTTGATCTCAAATACTTCGCCCTGCAGACTCGCATCGAGTTCCATGGCTTTTTTAATAACGTCAACATCGGCTTGTTGAAAAACGATATGTAGCATAGAAATGTAAAATCTAAAATGAAAAATATAAAATGTAAAAGTTGTATCAAATAGTCCTTCGAAAAAGACATTCAATATGCAAACGCATCAACTTCCAGAAACAGTGGGTTCATCGATTTCTACTTTCAGGTTATCTATAATAAAATCCTGTCTTTCCTGGCTGTTCTTTCCCATATAATATTCAAGCAACTGCTGAATATGTGTATCCTGCAATAACATCACCGGATCGAGTCGCATTTCTGCACCAATAAATCGTCCGAATTCATCCGGTGAAATTTCTCCCAATCCTTTGAACCGGGTGATCTCCGGTTTGCTTCCCAGCTTTTTAATGGCCTCCTGTTTTTCTTTCTCATCGTAACAATAAATCGTTTCCTGCTTATTACGTACACGGAACAAAGGAGTCTGTAAAATATAAATGTGCTGATTCTTTACCAGGTCGGGAAAAAATTGCAGGAAGAAAGTCATTAACAGCAATCGGATATGCATACCATCCACATCCGCATCGGTAGCAACTACAATATTATTATACCGCAAATCTTCATAACCCTCTTCAATATTCAATGCGTGCTGCAGCAGATTGAACTCTTCATTTTCATATACCACTTTCTTCGTTAACCCAAAACAGTTAAGCGGCTTACCACGCAGACTGAACACCGCTTGTGTTTCCACATTGCGAGCCTTAGTAATAGAACCGCTGGCGCTATCTCCTTCCGTAATAAAAATGGTACTTTCTTTCGCTTTTTCCAGGATCGTATCTTTTTCCTTACCGGTGGGTTCGTCGTTATAATGATAGCGGCAATCGCGCAATTTTTTATTATGAAGATTAGCCTTCTTTGCTCTTTCATTCGCTAGTTTCTTGATACCGGCCAGTTCCTTCCGTTCGCGTTCATTTTGTTCAATCCGCTTTTTCAGTGCTTCCGCAACAGCCGCGTTTTTGTGTAAATACAAATCCAACTGTTTTCCAAGAAAATCTCCCACGAAATTTTTCATCGTGGCACCGCCCTCCGACACATTCAACGAACCGAGCTTGGTCTTGGTCTGACTTTCAAAAACCGGCTCCTGCACACGTACGGATACAGCCGCGCTGATACTACCTCTTATATCGGAAGCATCATAGTCTTTTTTATAAAAGTCGCGGATTGTTTTTACATAAGCTTCTTTAAATGCAGCGAGATGCGTACCACCCTGGGTAGTAAACTGACCGTTTACAAATGAATAATATTCTTCGCCATATTGGTTCTCGTGTGTTATAGCAACTTCGATATCATCTCCAATAAGGTGAATGATAGGATAACGCAGTTCATCTTCATTCGTATTTCGCTGGAGCAGGTCGAGCAACCCATTCTTCGAAACATATTTTTTGCCATTGAAATTAATGATCAACCCCGCGTTGAGGTAGCAGTAATTCCACAATTGTTTATCGAGATATTCGTGGATATAATGAAAGTTCTTGAAGACGGATTCATCCGGAATGAATGTAACCATGGTTCCATTCTCTTCCCCACTCTTTGTCTCTTTATGTTCCTTAATTAAAATTCCTTTTTCAAACTCAGCCGTTTTGGCTTTTCCTTCCCGGAAAGCTGTTACTTTAAAATAACTGCTGAGCGCGTTTACCGCTTTGGTACCCACACCATTCAATCCAACTGCTTTCTGGAATACCTTACTGTCGTATTTGGCACCGGTATTTATTTTACTAACTACATCCACTACTTTCCCGAGAGGGATACCCCGACCGAAATCGCGAACCGTTACTGTTCCTTTTTCGATGACAATGTCTACATGTTTACCATGTCCCATGGTATGTTCATCGATACAGTTATCGATCACCTCCTTCAACAACACATAGATTCCATCGTCCGGGCTGCTTCCATCCCCAAGTTTACCGATATACATACCCGGTCGGAGACGGATATGCTCCCTCCATTCGAGGGTTTTAATACTGTCTTCGTTGTAATCAAACAGGTTGGTGGTTTCCTTTTCCTTATCTTTTTCTTTTGCCATAATTGATTCTGACTGTATTGTTTATCAAGTCAAATAGACTGAAAGTCGGGAAGACCGAAAGTCCGAAAGAATACAAAAGTTGGATCGATTTTCTTTCTGACTTTCCGTCTTCCCGACTTTCGGACTCTTAACAAACGCGACAAATATACCAAAACGTGCTTTGGTCTTTTGAATGAGAGTTATTAACGTTTGTGGAAAAGATTTGGAACGCGAATAAATACGAATTAAAACGCTAATAAATACGAATTAGGACGAATGGGGGCGAATGTTGAACGCGAATTAACGCGAATGAGAAACGAATGGATACGAATGGCTTCATTTATTTTTCATTTATCTGCAATTCCTCCCATTGGGTGGTACCGTCTTTAGCGCGGGTAAACTCGTATTTGTTTGTAAAAGATATTACTAGTTCCGCTGTTGTGTAGATAATATTTCCTTCTAGCAAATGACCTCCAATAGTGGCACCAGTGTTATCACTTACAGCAAGATGGAGATGAGAACCGTTTTTACTTACTGTACCTGTAAGACTTATTATTTCAAAATGTCCTTCGCGGCTGCTACCCACCGGTTGATTGGCAAAGCGCAGGTTATATTTAGTAAGGCTACCTACACATGTGCTTATCCAACCCGCTTCAATATTTTTTTCTTTCACCAGTTTCTCGATACCGGTTTTTAAATCTTCTTCCGGATTCAACCGGATTGCGTGGATTGTTGTTTGATTAGACATTTGTTGTTGATTGCAGGATGCAGGGAAATGATAAATTAAGAATGAAGAATTAAAAATTAACAAGTGAATTCCGAAATTACTTACCATTCTTGAAATATCGTAGACCATTTTTTTATTTTTCATTCTTCATTTTTCATTCTTAATTTCTCACAACCCTTAACTTTAATTATGCAGCCACCGAAACCAGACTATAGCCAGGTTCATCCCAAAACCCGACAGGCCTGGCGCAAATGGTTGGAGAAAAATCACGCGCTTTCTCCCGGCATCTGGCTTATATATTATAAGAAAGGAACTGGTAAACGTCGCTTTAGTTATGCCGAGGCAGTAGAAGAAGCACTTTGTTTCGGATGGATCGACAGTTTGCCCCGCAAGCTGGATGAAGAGAGAACGATGCTTAAATTCACACCACGCAAAACGAAAAGCGGTTGGAGTGAACTCAATAAAAAAAGAATTGAACAATTGATAAAAACAGGGTTGATGACAAAATCGGGATTACTAAAAATTGAACAGGCAAAGAAAAATGGATCATGGGATACACTTACTAATTCTGATCAGCATGCAAATAAAAAAACACTGCCTGCCGATTTGGAGAAAGCATTGATAAAAAACAAAACCGCCTTTGAAAACTTTAACGCATTCTCTCACTCCTACCGCAAGCGTTTTTTCTTCTGGATCGATAGTGCAAAAAGAGAAGAGACGCGCAAAGCACGTATTGAACAAACAATTTTAATGGCTGCAGCGAATAAAAAACCGGGACCTTCTGGATTTAAATTATAAACTTATGCCCAGTAAACTAATTGAAATAACAGGGCTTACTGCAAAACAGGCTGGGATGCCTGTTTTGCAAAATATCGATCTTACTATACAAGAAGGAGAGCAATGGGCCATATTAGGAAATAGTGGCAGCGGAAAAACATCCCTTGCACTTGCACTTATTGGACGTTTGTTTTATAGCGGACAGGTTCTTATTCATACAAATGGGAATATTGAATTGGTAGAACAACAACACCGCTTTCGTACCTTATCCAATACTACAAACTTTTATTACCAGCAACGTTTTCAATCGCAGGACGCGGAGGATTCATTAACTATTGAAGAAGAACTTCATTCGTATTTAGAAAACAATAGAGAGGAAACGCTGCTATGGCTCGAACAGCTACATCTCATTTCTCTTTTGCAAGAGCCAATGATTCAATTATCCAATGGTGAAAACAAAAGATTGCAACTGGTTAAATCTTTATTGCATCATCCGGCCATACTCATCCTGGATAACCCGTTTATAGGTCTTGATATAGATGGAAGAAAATTATTACAAGATATTATCAATACAATTTCCGCCAAAGGGATTTACGTAATACTAATAACTACCCCTGAAGAAATACCGGATTGCATCACTCATATAGCCGTATTGGATCAAGGCCGATTGGTTTTTTCGGGAAATAAAGCAAAATATCATCAGCAACATCTAGTTAAAGATCCCCGGCATATTCTTACCAAAGAAGAAATATCCAAACTTAACCGAAGAGTAGAGTATTCATTCAACTCAATGGTAAAGATGGTAGATGTTACAATTCGATATGGTGAAAAAACAATCCTGGACAAGGTGAACTGGGAAGTAAAAACGGGTGAACACTGGAGCCTGAGCGGACCGAACGGAGCGGGCAAATCAACCCTGCTCAGTTTAATTACCGCAGACAATCCACAAGCTTATGCCAATGAAATTTACTTATTCGATAAGCGAAGAGGGAGAGGCGAAAGCATCTGGGATATCAAAAAAAATATTGGCTTTGTTTCACCCGAGATGCATTTATACTTTCCCTACACTTCCACCTGTTTCGAAGTTATTGCATCCGGTTTATTTGATACTACCGGGCTCTTTCGCACTATTAATGATGAACACGAAGAACAGGTGAATCAATGGATCAATCTATTAGAGTTGAAAGATATTGCGCATAAATCCTTACAGCAACTTTCCCTGGGTAAACAGCGGATGGCATTGCTGGCAAGAGCGCTGGTGAAAAATCCACCGTTACTTGTTTTAGACGAGCCTTGCCAGGGACTCGATCATGAACAAATCTCTTTTTTTAATTCGGTTGTGGATCAGTTATGTACCAGTTTCAATACTACATTAATATATGTGAGTCATTACCGGGAACAATTACCAGATTGCATTAACAGGCATTTGTTTATTGAAGAAGGGAAGGCCGCGGAAATATCGTCTGACGGTCCTCCGTCAGACGATATTTCCTATGGGTGAAGTGAGCAATAATGGTCAGACGGGGACCGTCAGACCATTATTGCTCGAGCGGCGAGCAGCGAACAGCGAATAGCGGTATTCCTCAAATTTTCCTACTTTCAACCCCTAAAACCCCGATTATGAAGAAGCAGTTGACCTCCTGGTACAGCCCATCGTTAAATAAAGAAATGCCTATCGCAGTATATGGCGATTATGGATTTGCCCTGTTGTTGATTCCTACCGCCGCTGCCGATTACCTCGAATATGAGCGCTTCCAAATGATGGATCATTTGCAACCTTTTATTGATGGAGGGAAAGTAAAAGTCTTTTCGGTGGATAGTATCAACAACGAAAGTTGGCTGAATAATAATATGAACCCGCGCGATAAATCAATTCGTCACCAGCAATGGAATAATTACATCTTCAATGAAGTGGTTCCTTTTATACGCAACAATACCAGCCAGGAAACACAAATCATTACAAGTGGTGCTTCATTCGGCGCTTTGCACAGCATGAATCTTTTTTTGAAGCGCCCCGATTTAATAAACGGCGTAATTGCTATGAGCGGAGTATATCAACTCACCGAATATACAAAGGGCTATTTTGATGATGATGTTTATTTCAATAGCCCCATGCATTATATACCAAACCTCACCGATCATAATATTCTGGAACAAATTCGAAAAAGTCATCACATACATATCCTAACCGGTAGCGGTTCACATGAAGATCCGGAAGCGGGTGGAAATTTCGCGAAGGCACTTTACGACAAAGGCATCACCTACGATTTTGATAATTGGGGACCCGATTGGGGACACGATTGGCCGACGTGGAGAGCGATGTTGCCGCATTATATAGGAGCTAAATTTTGAACAGTTTGTAGTTTATAGTTTGTGGTTTGTAGTTCTGGAGGCTCAACAGTGCTGAATATAACTATCGCTAAAATATTTTTGGAATTAATCCCTCGTTGCGGGAGAATGACTTGAAATTAATTTTGATTGATACACCTGAAGAACTACAAACTACAAACCACAAACTCAAAATCAACTCACATTCTTCTCCAACAACTCAATAAACTCTTCCCTAGCTATCATCCTCGCTCCCATACTCTCGAGATAATCCGTGTATACCTGGCAATCTATTAATGCTACGTTTTCAGTTTTTAAAAACTGTACATATTTAATAAATGCATAGCGGCTCGCATTACTCTGCTTACTGAACATACTTTCGCCAAAAAAAACATTTCCAAGACGGATACCATAGAGTCCACCCACCAATTCATCGTCTTTCCATACTTCAGCACTATGCGCAATTCCTAATTGATGAAGATTTATAAAAGCTTCTTTAACTGCGTCGGTAATCCAGGTACTTTTCTGGTCGCGACGGGAAATCGTTTTACAATTATTAATAACCTGAGAGAAAGCTTTGTTGATGGTAAATTCAAAATGATTTTTGTTCAACAGGGGTTTCATGCTTTTGCTGATTTTCAATTCTTCGGGAAACAAAACAAATCGCGGGTCGGGGCACCACCACAAAATATGTTCACCTTCATACCAGGGGAAGATGCCGCTGCGGTAAGCTAGCAACAAACGTTTTGCAGACAGGTCGCCACCAACCGCCAGCAAGCCATCCGGTTCAGCGAGATTCACGGGCGGAAATACCAATTCTTTATCTAAAGCAAATAAGGGCATATTATGTAGTCGGGAGTCTAAAATCAGGCCTGCCCCCCGTAGCTTTAGCGAAGGGGGGAGTCGGGAGCCAATACAGTATAATAGCAAGCATCTGGAAATTGATACAGAATAATCGCTTTTAAAATTTATCAGGCAGTTATTTCTACTGTGGCGCCAATACCTCTATCGGTAATGGCATCGCATTGAGGTTTAAGATCGTCGTAGCTTCCATACTTAACGGCATATTTACCATGAGAATGGATAATGAAGGCGCATTGTTCAGCCTGTTCAGCACTATGTCCGCAAACTTCCATCAGGGTATCAATCACCCATTCAAAAGTGTTCACTTCGTCGTTCCACACAATAAGACTACAGGGTTCCTCATGATCCGTAAGAACATCGGTATCAGGAAGATCTTTTTGAAGTGGTTTAGGCTTATCGAAAGCAATACTCATGAACCCTTTTTTTACAAAAATAGCGGATTGTTTTCGTGAAAACAACCACGGTGCTCTTATTGGCATTGATAGGTATACCGGAAATAAACGATACCATCCACCAGGAGTTCAGTCATGTTTTTCTTTGCATCAAGGGTATACGTGATATTAGAATCAAACCCCTGCTGCTGAAGTTTTATTACATTATTTGCCGATAAACCCAGTGGTAAAAGTTCTCCGATAAAATCAGCAAATAAAGGATCCACGAATAAGTTGGTGGATCTTTTAGAAAAATGGTTTGCCGTATTATCAAATTGATAGGTAATAGTATCAGAACCACCATTCAACAAATCCTTAATTACACAACGGGTGATGTTATTTCCTGTATAAGTATAGGTGTATTCGTAAACAGGTACTGGAGGAAGCGGCATACCTGAGCTGATATCCTCCTTTTCGATCATCTTTACCAGTTTACCCCCAGCATAGGTAAATTCAGAAATAAAGTATAGAAAGGGGGCTGGAATTCCCGGGTCGGAGAAATAATTCTCGCATTTATTCAGGGTACCATCAGAATTGTAGTACATTTTATCATACCCCAAAGCGGTTGAATTTGTTTCAAAAAAATTACGTTGTGTTATTTTATTCCCGTCGTAAGTAAGGGTTGTGTAATAATCCGAGTGATTTAAACGGGTTATTTTTTCTCCGGTGTATACATATTCCATCAAATCAAATGATCCGATGGTATCGAGCGATTCGGCAGTCATCAACTTACAGTTAGCAACCGGTTCGTCAAGAATCGATTCATCCGGCTCTTTCTGGCAGGCTATTACAAATACCGACATAAATGCAATAAAGAGGTAAGTAAGTGAGCGGTTCATAAGCGGAGGTAATTTGTTACGATAATACAGTAATAATGAATAGCATCAGCAATATTAATCCTTCATTTGACAAGTGGAAACAGTCAATTAGCTGCAAGGGAAAAGAATAAAAAAAAATTTGGGTAAAAACCCTCAACCCTTATCTTTGCACTCCCAAATAAAAAAGGGGAAAGGGAGTTTAGCCCAGCTGGTTCAGTGCATCCCGACTTAATAAGTCGGGAGAGTCGGCGGATCAGAATAAAAAAAGATTAAAGGGAGTTTAGCTCAGCTGGTTCAGAGCATCTGCCTTACAAGCAGAGGGTCGGCGGTTCGAACCCGTCAACTCCCACGCAGTCCCAGTAAGGGTTTCAGAGGAATCTGGAACCCTTTTTTATTGGACTGGTTTAAACATGGTTTAAACATTTCAGAAGAGTTCATATAAAATAGCAAGTTGCAAACAGTTTCTTTTTCTTGCGCAGAAGTTTATTTTTTTCATTATAAGAATGTTGATCAAACTAATGCAACTTTGTGCTCGAAAATTAAAACCTCTTGTATTTGCAACTTGGAGTACACACAAGAATTTTTTAAAAAGAGGGGCGTGACCGAACGCCCCTATCAACACTACCAAAAAATATCCAGTATCTCTTTTAATAATATTGTCAGCTTCATTAACAAAATGACCCATTGGGTGAGATACAGAGGGCTGATAGTTCTGCACTTCTTTTCTGTTTTTTTCTTCATTTTATTCCAGGACATCCGATTTGTGAAAGCCCTCAGATTGCATATCTGGATGCAAAGCGACATCAGGAAAAATGAATAAACTCCTTAGCTACAGTTGAAAGGCAGGAGCCTTTACGTAGCGGGCTAAAACAAATGTCAGGTCAAATGTCAATGCAAAATTAATAGAAATTTTTGGTCAAAGAAGAGTCGATGTATAACCGATTTTCGAAGTATTTATTCGACTTGGCAAATCGCTTACTCAAAATATTGAATATTGCGGTACAGTGCACTTTGTCCTGAGACGATTTTTCTTCTATATTTGATAGCGACTCTTTACTTAACCTCTAAAAAAACATATCAAGTTGTAATGGCCAAAGCAAAAAAGGAAAAGCAGGATGAACCCCTCGAAAAGATATTATGGCAGGCCGCTGATAAACTCCGGAAAAATATCGGGGCAGCAGAATACAAGCATATCGTACTCGGGCTAATCTTCCTCAAATACATCTCAGATGCATTTGAAGAACGCTACCAGCAATTAGCGAAAGAAGACCATGCCGACCCAGAGGACATTGACGAATACAGGATGGTAAATGCCTTTTATGTTCCCAAAGAAGCACGTTGGGATTTCCTACTTTCCAAATCAAAGCAGCCAACCATTGGCAAAATAGTGGATGCAGCAATGGACGCCATTGAAGCCAATCACATTCAGCTTAAAGGTATTTTGCCAAAAGTATATGCAAGGCCCAATCTTGACCATGCTGCTTTAGGCGGACTAATTGACAAATTCAGCAATCTCGCATTAGGCACATCCGCAGGCCGTAGCAAAGACTTATTGGGACATGTATATGAATATTTTCTTGGGCAATTTGCTCTTGCAGAAGGCCAGAAAGGAGGTAAATTTTACACTCCTGGTCACGTAGTCCGTTTGCTGGTTGAAATGTTACAGCCTTATAAAGGTCAAGTATTTGATCCATGTTGCGGCAGCGGGGGCATGTTTGTACATTCTGAGAAATTCGTACTTAGGCATCAGGGCAAAATTGATGACATCAGTATTTTTGGGCAGGAAAGTGATTTGACCACCTGGCGGTTGGCAAAAATGAATCTTGCTATTCGAGGCATTGACAGTAGTAATGTAAAATGGAATAATCAAGGCTCATTCTTAAAAGACGAGTTTCGGGATAGCAAATTTGACTTCATTATTGCTAACCCTCCTTTTAATGATAGTGACTGGAGCGGAAATTTACTCCAAAAGGATGGCCGCTGGCAATATGGTATACCACCAGTCGCAAATGCAAACTTTGCTTGGATACAACACTTCATCTATCATTTAAAACCTACAGGTACTGCTGGCTTTGTAATGCCAGACACAAGCCTCTCCTCTTTGTTATCATCCGAAGAGACTATACGAAAGAAAATTGTTCAATCTGGTTTAATAGATTGTATTGTTGCACTACCCTCTCATCTATTCACGAATACTTCCATTGCTGCTTGCTTGTGGTTCGTATCAAGAAATAAAAGAAGCAAATCCAATAATCAGGAGGTATTATTTATTGATGCAAGTAAGATGGGAATTATGCAAAAAAGGAAAAATCGAGTTTTGCAGGATGATGAAATCAAAATAATTTCTGAAACTTATCATATTTGGCAAAATAAAAATGAAACATACAAAAATATTCAAGGATTTTGTAGGTCTGTCGAAAAAGCAGATATAGAAAATAATAATTTCGTACTCTCACCTACCAGATATGTAAGCCCGGTGATTCAGCAGATTTCTTTTAAAACCGATTTTGAATCTGAATCATTTCAAACTGCATTTCAAAAACAGGCATTGTCAATTAATAAACAAGTTAACAAGGTTGTTAACCTATTAAACAAAAACGAGATTATCGATCTTAAAGATGCTTTTAATCTTAAAAGTCAATCTCAAAACTTACTCGAATCTTCAGAGCTCTTATTCAAAGGTTTATTAAAAAAATATTTTTTGGATCGCCAAGTAGATACAAGAATGGAAAAAACGGCGAAGTTGACCCACCTTTTTTGGTGCAAATTGACCCACTAAAGTTAACTGTCTGATTGATGCATATAAAGAGCTGTTTTCTGATGTTAGAATAATTGTGTTTTACTCGTTATTTTCTCCTTCTTTTTTACCCCATTTTCTTCTTAATGATTCTCCTTTTAATTCTATCCGTTGCGCATTATGAACGATTCGGTCCAGGATGGCATCTGCAATTGTTTTTTCACCGATTACATCATACCATTGCTTCACGGGTAACTGAGAGGTAATGATGGTAGAGTGCTTTCCATGCCGGTCTTCGATGATCTCCATTAAACAGGTTCTGCTTTGAAGATCGTAGGGTTGTATTCCAAAGTCATCGAGTATCAGTAGATCCTGTTTTTCTATTTTCATCATCTCCCGTATTGCTGATCCATCTGCCTTCGCCATTTTCAGTTGCGATAATAACCGGGTTGTATTGGTGTAAAGAACTTTAAAACCTAACTGGCAGGCCTGTTGTCCGATAGCCGAAGCTAAGAAGCTTTTTCCGGTTCCGGTACTTCCGGTAATGAGTACATTTTCTTTTTTGTTGATGAACTCGCCATCTGCCAGGCGGTGGATTTGATTTTTATCTACATTCCTTTCCTTGCTATAATCCACTTGTTCAATGGTTGCCTTGTAGCGGAAGCGGGCATTCTTCATACTGCGGTCAATATAACGGTTATGACGATCATCCCATTCGCTGTCGACGAGCAGGGCCGTCATTTCATCGGCGGTGAGCTGATCATTTTTAGCTGTCTCCATGCTGGTTTTAAAAGCCCGGTGCATTCCCAATAACCGCATACTTTTCATTTTGTCCAGTGTGTCTGTGTTCATGTGATTTGTTTTTTGTTGTTTAAAAAAATGATTGATCCTTTATTGGTAGTAATCATTGCCGCGGATATTATGATGTTGCGGCATGGTGAGTACCAGTTGCTGTTCTTCATCGTTCAACCTATCCAGGTTTTTCTCCAGTATCTGTTGTACAATCGGGTAATTGTATACGCCGAAGCTGTGCGCCCGCCGGCAGGCATTGAGCAATCGTTCAGTACCTACTTTACGTGCAAGGTTCAGGATACCTGCACAGGATTTATACGCCTGCTCAGGATGTTGTTTGCCTTCAATAACAAGATTTATATAGTGAGCAAGATCTTCATGTATGGTGCGGGCCTGTTCCATAAATTTCTCTGGTGTCCAGTCACTGATGTAGCGGTGGGCGGAAGCGAGGTGATCATCCTGTGTGGTGTAATGGTATTTGCGATGTTCGCGGCGGTGTGATGCGATTCTTTCATAGTGATAAAAAACTTCTACCGTAAGAGAGGTAAATAATATTTTTACTTTCTTACCGATATACCGGTACGGCACACTGTAGTAATGCTTATCAGCCCCTAAGCATACATGCCCGTTTTTCATGACTGTCACCAACGCCTGTTGTTTAAACTCATAGCGGTAAACAGGCAGGGCATGTAAAGCTGCTTTCTCCAACTCTTCGAACTGCTGACGACGACTGTAATCGCGGCCCTTGAAGGGAGCGCTGTTATTGATCTCTAACGCTTCAAGTATAGCCGCATTCAGGGACTGCAAGGAAAAATGTACCTGCTCACTTACTGAAGTATATATACAGCGGTAAATAATTTTTACCATTCCTTCTACCAGCGATTTATCTTTTGGGCGGTATGCTCTTGCAGGAAGCACAGCCGTACTGTAATGCTCCGCAAAGTCAGCAAAGGTTTCATTGATCGTAGGTTCGTATTTGCTGCTTTTAGTAACCGCTGATTTTAAATTATCCGGAACGATAGCCGCCGGAACTCCTCCAAAAAAATGTAGGGCGTTTTCGCAGGCACCGATCAGGTCCTCTTTTTTCTGACTGGCAACCGCTTCGGCATACATCAACTGACTGCAACCCAGTATGGCAGCAAACACTTCTACTTGTCTTACTTCCCCGGTTTGCGGATCTGTTATACTTAGTTTTTCTCCCGCAAAATCAATATACATCTTATCGCCTGCCTTATGTTCCATATGCATTACAGGCTTGAACCTCCTGGAATACTGGCGCAGGTATAAATAAAATTGAGTGATCTCGTATCCTCCGGGATGATCCTGGCGGTACTGTTTCCACAGCATTGTCATCGTAACTCCTTTGCGTTTCATTTCCTTTTCATAACCCGGCAGTAAAAGCTGTAACGTTTCAAAGCGTTTGTCCCTGGGCGGCTCCGGAGTGGTTCCAAAGATTGATTCCAGTTCATGATCACTCATCTCATTGACAGAATCAATAGTCAACCTGTATTCAATAAATTGAAGGATATACTTCTTTAACGTATTGCGGGAGACACTGGTCAGCTCACTGATCTTTCGTTTGCTTTCTCCTTGCGTGTAGAGTCGCAGGATCTGTCTTATCTTAGTCATGAGGATGATTTTATTGGCCATTTTGGAGTTGGTTTTAGTCGTCCAACATCCGTTATTAATGGCTCAAAAAACAACCTCTTTATGATGCATCTTTGGGGTGGGTCAATTTAGAGCGAAAAAGGTGGGTCAGTTTGCTCCGAAAAGGGTGGGTCAGTTTGGAGCGTTTTTAGTGGGTCAATATCACCGTTTTTTCCAATGTAAGAATTGTTTCCGAGGAAAAAAATTCACAAAATTTACAGCTTATTCGAACAACCTAAAACAATCAAGAGCACAGAGGGAATTTTCGCAGTTTTTACTATTCATATTTCTCCACCTTATGCTACTACGGAAAATCAATAATAGCCCTTTCAAATTCTTCAATTTTTATTGGGAACTGCAACTGCTTTAACATGAACTTCGGAAATCAATTTGGGCGCACTTCATCAGCATTCTATTTTAGCACTTGAACTAAAATAATAGGACGTGAATAAACTAAGATTCCAAAAAGATGAAGGGACAGCTTTCTATAAAGAGCTAACTGCAACGCTGGACGAATATTTTGCAAGCAATAAGATCGGCAAGGAGGGAAATAGTATTATGCATTTCAAAATTGCATTATACTTCGGATTAGTAATTGTGTTTTATGTGCTTATGATCTTTTCTGCAAGTCTTATCAACTTTTATGTCTTTTATCTCTTGCTAGGATTGGGTGTATTGCTTACAGCTTTTAATGTTTCTCACGATGCAGCGCATGGCGTTGCTGTTAAAAATAAGTTTTGGAACAAAGTACTCTTCCAGTTAAGTTTCCAACTGCAGGGGAATAATGCCTATGTATGGGGCAAGAATCACACTGAATCGCATCATCTATATACAAATGTCGAGGGAAGCGATATCGATGTGCTGAATAATCCTCTGGTTCGCATGACAGAAACCCAAGAGTTAAAATGGTTTCATAAGTATCAACACTTATATGTCCCCTTCCTGTATTTGTTGTACTCCCTGAATTGGTTTTTGTTCCGAGAGGCTCTAATGCTTTTTAATTACTCCAGCAGAACGATTAAAATTTCGATTCCCAGGATAGAAGTCGTAAAACTGATTTTTTTCAAGCTCTTTTACATATTCTACATGATCGTTTTGCCGGCCTTTCTACTTCCATTTGGAATTGGTCATATATTGTTGGCTTTCTTTCTTAATCATTTCATGGTTTCGCTAATATTTGTTGCCGTTTTAGGCGTCTCTCATCTTTCTGATTTTGTACATCACCCCGAAGCAGATAAAGAAAACCATCTACACATGAGCTGGGCAAAGCTTCAAATGCTTACCTCTGTCGACTACGATTCTGAAAGTATTTTCCTCAATTGGACTTTAGGAGGATTCAATGCGCATGCCCTACATCATTTGTTACCCAATATCAGTCATGTTCACTATTTGAAAATACTCCCCATATTCAGACAACTCTGTGAAAAACATAATATTCCTTATATGGAAATGCCCTACCAGGACGCGATCAAAGCACATTTTCGTTTTCTTAAGGGCATGGGAAATCAACAACACCTAAAACCACGCAAGTATGAAAGATAAGCACATGCACATTCAGGCTGATAGCATACTGCTAAAGCAGTTGCATACAGCAATAGAACAAAAACTTCATAATGATCCGAGGAATTCGGCATTGTTATTGAGCTTGAAGTTTGTCTTTTATTTCTTCTTTATGGCGAATACTTATGCGGCAATTTTCTTAACGCATCAATTGGCTGTATTGATAATCGCTTTCATACTTTATGGCTTACTGTCTGTATTGCTGGGTTTCAACTTTGCACATGATTTCAGCCATAACACAGTTTTCAAATCGAAATCGTTGAACAATTTCTGGTTTGTTAGCATCTATACTTTACTGGGTGCTCATGCAGAAGCCTGGAAGTACAGGCACATTCATTCGCACCATTATGCTCCCAATGTGCATGATTACGATTCGGACCTGCAAATAACAAGTTTGATCCGCGTAGAACCAACCGGACCATATAAATGGTTTCATCAATTCCAGCATTTCTATGCTCCGATTGCGTACACCAGCTATTCGCTCTATTGGGTATTGATTAAGGATTTTGTCATTTATTTTAAAGAGAATGATAATCCACAAAAACAGAAACTTGCCTACCATTTCTCTTTCTGGTCGCAAAAAATTATCTATTTCAACTATCTTCTTGTATTACCAATTCTTTTCTGCAATTTTTCCTGGTATTGGGTAGTTGCTTCTTTCGTTGCCATGCATTTGTTGCAATCACTCTTCTTGTTATTCACTTTTTTTATAACACATCATGTTGAGAAGACTGAATACTTCGATGTTGATAAAGATGGATTCATAAAAGCATCCTGGCTGGTCAATCAAATCAAAAGCTCAAACGACTTCCATCCATTCAGCAAGATTGCTAATTTTATCTTCGGCGGATTTAATAATCATATTGCACACCATTTATTTCCACATATACATCACGTACACTATCCCGAGCTCAACAAAATCCTTTATGGTATATTAAATGAAAATGATATCCGGCCGAATGTGACGAGTTTTACGGGAGGGGTGGTTTCGCATTTGAGGCATTTGAAGAATTTAAGTGTAAGGCCAAAATGTTTCGAAAAATAATGCGAAGCTTTTTTTATTCAGTTTTCTCTGTCAAATAGGTCGACACCGCATAATGTTTAATCGCCGTCACCTTCAACACATTATTCTTTACATATACTTTCTTATACTCCCGGAATTTTTTGTCTTTGTCGAGAAATCCGACAATGCAGGAATATTGTTCAGGTCCTTTTTGGATAACCGGAACCGGTAAAGTGCCGAAATTGGGTAGTTTGAGCGTATCGATGCCACGGATCTCTTCGTATTCCAGTTTCATTAAGTAATGAAATGTTTTCTCCGTCTCGTAGAGTTCCACTTTGAAGTACCATTCATTTAATGGATTCTCTGTTTTTTCTTTATACGAAGCAACTGGCTTCTTATTGATATCCTTTCTGAATGCAGGAATCTTATCCGCCGGACTACGGGTGTCTGGTTTAGTTTCCGCAACAGGTACTTTCGACTTCGAAGGTTCTTTGCTGCCGCAAGAAATTACTGACAGGGAAAATAAGATTGGCAACACTGTAGTGCGGACTGTTTTCCTATAGGATCGATCATTGTTCTTCATGCGTAAATACTAATTTTTTCTCTGGTTTTTTTTCGAGATATGAATAAATAAGACCGCGGATATAATCGTTCTCCGGGTATTGAATCAATCTTTCCTTCAAAGCTTCTATATTTTGAATAGGCGTTCCCGCCGGTATATATCCCATTCCATAAAATCTTCCTCGTTCAATCAATATGCAACTTTGCTCTTCTTCATGCTGCCCTTCATCCACCACCGCGAACGTGGGAAGGTTCTCCTTTAAATAATCAACCGCTTTCTTCACCCGGTTATTGTACTTAGTTCTGCTTTCTTTTCGTTCACAGGCACCTTTGCATATTTTTTCCGTCATACCGGTACAGGGTCCATCATCCGTTTGCAGGTAGCAGAGTTTGGGACACAATTGAAAATTCTTTATCAGCGATTTTATTAACCTTCTCCCCTCGTCCAATAAACTGAATGTATAAACGGGTTGCAGGTTCTTTCTTTTTTTATCGATTGCCAATCGCATATAACCAGCCTGGTCCTCGAAAAGATAAATGCCATACACCGCATTAAAACTTTTCTGACTATAATTGAATTGCGGCCATAAGCGTCGTATCTCGATATTCTCAAAAATAAAAGCCATCAATTCCGTACTGCAGGGTTGATACGAAACACTATGAATGGTACGTAAGAAATCCTGTCGCTGCCTGCCCGATCCATTGTGCGTGAAATGACTGCGTACCCGATATTTCAGGTTCTTTGCTTTTCCTACATAAACAATCTTTCCTTTCTGATCGTGGAAATAATAAACACCTGGTGAATACGGTAATTTTTCTACTTCTTCCTTTGGTAAATTAGGAGGTAGTGATTGTTCTTTCGCACTTCTTTTTATAAATGCTTCAATATGCGGAGCCGCGTTATTTTGTAACAATAAGTTGAATAAACGCACTGTTGCATCCGCGTCCCCTCCTGCCCGATGTCTTTGTTCAATACTAATTTCCAATTGCCGGCAAAGATTACCCAGGCTATACGAAACCAATCCGGGAAATACTTTTTTAGTGAGCCGGACCGTACATAGTTTAGGATTGGCCAGTTCAACGCCAACTTGAGATAAATGATGCTTTAAAAAAGAGTAGTCGAAGTTTACATTATGCGCTACAAAAACACGGTCCTTTAGTAATTCTCCGATTTTTGGGGCCAGCTCCGCAAAGGAGGGAGCATTTTGAACCATAGCCGGAGTGATGCCCGTAAGCACTTGTATATAACGGGGAATTTCCCGCTGTGGACGGATAAGTGTCTCATACCGCTCAGTTACTTTTTGCCCATCGTGTAACACAATAGCTAATTCAGTTATATCGTTATTAGAAGCGTAACCCCCGGTAGTTTCTATATCGACGATGGCGTACATGAAGCTAAGTTAGGAAGAACCGGAGGTATTTTGCAAAATGAAAAACCAAATCTGACGATCAGGAAGTCTTTACCGACCATTGATTTTCAGAAGATTATAAGCAACTGGCCGAAGGCCGCCCAATCCGTCCCTGTGCATTTTTAAACCCTTAAATCCACTATCTATGCAAAAGATCGACACACAAACTGCAGGGGAGAACATAACATTAGCCGCTGCTGCCGTTCTCTATTTCTCGGCGCTCGTTCTCTTTTCGTTCTGGTTCACCCAACATTGATAAGATTCCTTAAAAAGGATAGGTTAAATACCCGCGGACCCCGACTTCTCCGTGGGTATTTTTTAATTTTTCGCCTATTAAACAAAAAAGCTTGCAAGGTTGAATTTTGAATATTACTTTTGCTTTATACAAGGCCTGCTACATGGGTAGCCCCTGATCTTACCCCCTACCGTATTTATCTTTGTTATCCTGCGAAAACTGCTCCTAAGTCGTATTCCCTTGAAGACCACAGCACCATTGATCGTACGAATTCACCCAAAAAAAAAGTACGTATGAAAAAGTCTAATTCATTTCAATTAGGAGAAACAGTTAAGCTCGTTTTGATGGCCGTAGGTTTTCTAGGATTCGTAATGGCCATGTCGTATCTGTACTGGTTCGCATAGTACCGAGGGACAACAAAAATAGCCCGTTTTACCACCACAAAAAGCATGGCTTAACAAAGCCAAAAGAAATCTATTACAGCATCCGCTAAGGCGGATGCTTTTTTTTTCAGAACACATTAGCTATTACATTTTTGCTTGCCTTGCGCCACCGCTAAAGCTTAGGCGGCACGCGGTCGCGTAGCCGCTTCGGCGAAGCAAGGCCGGTAAGGCGAGAAGACGGGAATTAGATTATTAACTCCGTCTTCCCAATTTACCGGCAAATTCACAATTAGTATCTTTGCCAGCCTTTAAAAGAATTGATTAGAAAATGGAACTTAGTAAAAACTTTGACCACAGATCTGCTGAACAGAATTGGTACAGCCATTGGCTTAATAAACGTTATTTCAATAGTACTCCCGATAGCCGCGAACCTTATACAATTGTAATTCCTCCACCTAATGTTACGGGTGTATTGCATATGGGTCATTGCCTGAATAACACTATTCAGGATATATTAATCCGTCGCGCCCGCATGCAGGGAAAAAATGCTTGTTGGGTTCCGGGTACCGATCATGCTTCCATTGCTACAGAGGCAAAAGTGGTGCAGATGTTACGCGAAAGAGGCATTCAGAAAGCCAGCCTGAGCCGTGACGAATTTCTAAAGTATGCCTGGGAATGGAAAGAGAAATACGGAGGCATCATTTTACAGCAATTGAAAAAACTAGGATGTAGTTTGGATTGGGATCGTACCAGCTTCACGATGGATCCCGACTATTATCAATCAGTAATCAGTGTATTCATCGATCTGTACAATAAAGGTTATATCTATCGCGGAAAGCGGATGATCAACTGGGATGTAAAGGCGAAGACAGCGCTGAGTGATGAAGAAGTTATACGGAAGGAAACGCAGCAGAAACTTTATTTTTTAAAATACTTTGCAGATCGTGAATCGACTCCGAACTCCGAACTCCCGACTCCTGACTACATAACAATTGCAACTGTTAGACCCGAAACGATCATGGGAGACACCGCAGTTTGTGTACATCCAAAAGATGAACGCTATAAACATCTTCACGGAAAATTCGTTTTTGTTCCATTGATCAATCGCCGCATTCCGATTATTACAGATGATTATGTTACGATGGAGTTTGGTACGGGTGCTTTGAAAGTAACACCTGCGCATGATGTCAACGATTATCAATTGGGAGAAAAACACAAATTGGAAGTTGTTGATATTTTAAACGAAGACGGAACACTCAATGAAGCCGCGCAGATTTTTATAGGGGAAGATCGCTTTGAGGCCCGCAAGAAAATTGTAAAAGAACTGGAAGCTACCGGACATCTATTAAAAACAGAAGATTATACCAGTGAAGTTGGATACAGTGAAAGAACAGATGCCGTAGTTGAACCACGTCTGAGTTTGCAATGGTGGGTAGCTATGAAAAAGATTTCAGGTCCAGCATTGAATGCAGTGGTCGAAGATGAAATAAAGTTTTATCCCGCTAAGTTCAAGAATCTCTATCGCCATTGGATGGAGAATATTAAGGACTGGTGTATCAGCCGCCAGCTATGGTGGGGACATCGGATACCTGCCTGGTATGATGAAAGCGGAAAAGTATATGTAGCAGAAACCGTGTTGCAAGCTGCAAGCTACAAGCTACAAGCAGAAGGCATTTCGAATCCAGACAGCTCGCAGCTCGAAGATTATAGCTCGAAGCTTCTTCAAGATGAAGATTGTCTCGACACCTGGTTCTCCTCCTGGCTCTGGCCTTTTGAAACATTCAAAGGATACAGCAATCCAGGCAATAAGGAAGTTGAATATTATTATCCAACCAATACATTGGTAACCGCCCCTGAAATTATTTTCTTTTGGGTAGCGCGTATGATCATGGCGGGATTTGAATACAAAAAAGAGAAACCTTTCAGTGAAGTATATTTCACGGGTATTGTACGGGATAAGTTAGGAAGAAAGATGAGCAAGAGTTTGGGCAACTCGCCGGATCTGTTAGAACTGATCGATAAATATGGAGCGGATGCTTGTCGTTTTGGAATCATGATCTCCTCTCCTGCTGGCAATGATTTGTTATGGGATGAAAGCAGTAATGAGCAGGGAAGAAATTTCAATAACAAATTATGGAACGCGTTGAAGTTGGTGAAGATGTGGGAAGCGAGAGTAAGTCAGGAGTCAGGAGTCGGGAGTTCGGAGTCGGTTTCACCTTCCGTAGCTTTAGCGAAGGAGGGGAATTTTGCGGTGGAGTGGTTTGAGAATAGATTGAATGAAGTAAAGGCAGAATTGGAAACCCTGTATAAAGATTTTCGATTGAGTGAAGCGTTGAAAACGGTTTACTCATTGATATGGGACGATTTCTGTAGCTGGTACCTCGAATGGGTCAAGCCCGGTTTTGAGCAGCCCATTGAAAAAGCAGTATATGAAAAAACGGTTGGGTTCTTCGAGGAACTAATGCAGTTGTTGCATCCTTTCATGCCCTTCATCACAGAAGAAATATATCACCAGTTTAATGATAGGAAAGAAGGGGATGATTTAACGATCAGGCAGCAATTGCCCATCAGTAGTTGCCAAATACTTGTATTGGAGCAGGCGAACTTGTTGAAAGAAGTAATCACCGGATTGAGGGATACAAGAAACAAACAACAAATCAAACCAAAAGAAGAGATAAAGCTTTTTATTCAATCGGGTAATGAAGCCAATTATAATAATATCCTGCCAATACTCAGTAAACAGATAAATGCGGGCAATATCGAATTTGTAAAAGAACCGGTTGCCAATGCTATCTCTGTTGTAATCGGGAAAGATAAATTTTACTTGCAAACCGACCAGGTGATTGACACAGGTAGCCAGAAAGATCAATTGCAAAAAGATCTCGCTTACCTGAAGGGATTTTTAGTTTCCGTTGAAAAGAAACTAGGTAATGAGAAATTTGTTCAGAATGCAAAACCTGATGTCATAGAAATTGAGCGGAAGAAAAAGGCGGATGCGGAGGAGAAAATTAAAGTCTTAGAAGAGAGTCTTGCCGCTCTGTGAGTATTTTCACCGCAGAGAACAAGAGAAATAAGAGTTAACGCGGAGAAGAACTATTTTCTCTGCGAAACCTCTGGCACCTCCTTTCTCCGCGGTAAAAATCAACGACCAATCAAATTCACCGGCAGTATAAACTCATACTGGTTCGGTCCCAATCCTTGTTGTTCGCCATCAATTAACCGACTATACCGGAAACCAAAACTCACCGGTTGTTGGTTCCACCATTTGGTATCGAAGAATACTTCTCCTCCATAGGATCGATACTCACGATAGACGCGATCACGATTAGTATTATAATCCATTGCATGGGTATAATCATAATAAGCATTCGCTCTTACACGAAGGAAATAAACGATACTTCCAAATCCCCAATCCGGATAAAAAAGTGGCAGATGATAATTGACACCAACTTTGTACATCTGGTGAAAATTTCTTTCCGAATACCCCCTTGAAAATGGAAAATGATTTGTGAATGATACACTCCGGATCGTATCATGACTTTGCCAGGCTGTATTAACAACAAGATTGTGATTAACACTCAAGCCGGGGAAATATAACCATCCGTTTGCCAGGAACTGATAACCCTCAATACTGGTAACTGCTTTGTTATATTCCAAACGCAGCGTTTGAGCCAGGCGGGGGTAAATATGTTGCCGCGCTTGTTGAATTTGACTAGAAAAGTTCAGGTAAGAATTAATATATCCATAACCCCTGCTGTCAAATGTATCTTTATATACATCGTTGAATTCCGGTTTCACATATACATAATCGGTACCGATACTCAGCGAATTGTACATTCTACCTTCCGAGAGATTCAGTGGGACAAGTAATCCGCCCCTTGCTTCCCATTCGTCCCACACAACAGGGTTTCCGTTGTAGGTGGTGCTTCTGTCTTTTGTAAATGCTCCTCCCAACCGAAACCAGGGGTATGAGGCTCCGTATGCTGTCGCAAAACCGAACTTTTTACTATTCTCGTTGGTATTGTAATTGAAATAGACTTCGCTCTGCATCGTGTTCAACACATTCTCACTGATAAAGGATATCTGATAATCAGGTTCACTAATAGTAGGCAGCCAGCTATGAAAATTAATCAACCGGAACCCTTTCGAATATTTCTTAACCGGGTATTTTGTTGCAGGTAGTTGGTTTAGTAAATCTACCGGCCTCTGCAAGGATGAAATGCCGTAATCGGGTAAGGGTGACTGTAAAGCTGCCATATCAATTTCTTCAAATGAACTGGCATCAGCTGCCTGAGTAGTATATCGGTAACCGGCAGCTGTAAAGTTTATCCAGGCCATCTTGTTACTCTGTATATTTAACTGATAACTGCCGGTGACTGTATTAAACAAAGTGGGATTAACACGATAGAGCTTTTTATTGATCAGAACAAACAAACGATCCTGTTCGCCTGATGAAGCAGTGAAACTGATGGTATCACCCTGTACATTAGGAAATCCAAAAACATTCATTGAAAAAGGAACCAGCCATTCAATGTTCCCATTATCGGTGTTAATAATTCCCAATCCCATTTCCCCTTTTGAATTTCTGATAGCAGCTACTACTTGTTGCTCACCATAAAATTTGGGATAGGTATAAAATAAACTATCTGGATTTGGAATGGTTTTACTGACAGACCCTGAGTTTGCATCTATCAGGTGCAAGGCGCAACTACCATCGGGCAATGACTGCACGGCTACAATTTGTGAACCATCTTCAGAAATATCTGGCGCGAAATATTTAGTATTTTGAGTAACGGATCGTTGCTGACCACTCCGTATATCCAATAATCGAATTTCGCTATAATCCCGCCATCCCCATCGTGGATCCACATCGTAAGCGGCATATACAATGAGGTGATTGCGGTACGAAAAATAATTATCTAAAGAAATATCTCTTACTCTTATTTTCTCTTCATCACCTGTTACAATGTTCCTTATTATAAAACGCGGGATTTTTTTATAACTACTAGTAACCAAAACCAGGTGTTTATCATCTATCCATTGAGGGAATTCTTCATCACCGGCAAAATGTTTTTCTTTGGCGGCCCAGTTACCTATTGAATCTGTTCCATCTCCTATTTCTTTTTTATAGAATCCAAGTGCATCATTTCTGAATTGCTTATAATTTATCCCGGTATATTTTTTTACCGCTTTTTGCATGGGATAAAACAATCCGCGGAAGCGAACGGCGTCATCGGTTACTTTACCCCAGATATCGTTTCCGTATTTTTCACGACCATAGGCCGTTAACAGGTATCCCAATTGGTAGTGATTGGGAACATAATCACGCAAAGAGCCATTGCGCAATTTCATCCAGGAATAGTCTTTCTTAGCTGCCCAAACAGAACGGTAGCCATTGAAGAAAAAAGGTAACCGCCCCCTGCCCTGCTCACTTACATATGTTTCCTGGAAAACAGCATCCCCTTCCCAGAACCAGTTTGGAAGAGCGGTATTGTTGGCAAATGAAACACCGAGTTCGCCCGCCAGTATATAGAACAAACCGGAAATCCCTTTTCTGAAATTATTGAATTGTTGAATATGCCGGTATTCGTGTAATGCCAATTGTTTGTGCCAGGGAAGGCTTCCTAATTCGAAACTATTTTGCAAGGGCGTCATGTAGAATTCACTGCGATAAGGTCCAAGTCCCACATAACCATTTGAAATGGTAGTTTGATTCTGCATTACGATGCTGATCTTTCGAACTTTATTACCCAGTGTGGATTGCGTGGCTCCTAATTGATGACTGATAGCGGCAATTTCGTAAGCTAGTTTCTGAAGTCCATCGGGAAATATTACACGAACCGTATCGGTATTGATCTGTTTCCATTTCAGTGATGGAGGATTACCTCCGAATTGTTGAGCAGAGGAATTAATAACAACAGCAAGCAGGCAAAATAGTAAGACGGCTTTCGGAAAAGAGTACATCTGTGCTCGATAATTTTGAAATGTCGAATTTTAAATGTGCAAATATGCAAATTAGCAGATGTGCAAATTCTTTAGAATTAAAATACCATTTTTAAATTGGAATATTAGTGAAAACCAAATATAATGATTTGGGGGTTAGAATAACCATAGTAGGGACTCAACAAAATAGCGGGTAAGTATTGAACTTAGGGGGGTCATCTGCACATCTGCACATTTTCAAAATTGCACATTATTCATGATGCATCGTCAGCTTCTTCGCCATTTCCGCGCTCATCCCTTCAGCCGAAATTCCGTAACCACTCACCAGCACTCCTTTTACCCCATCCTCCTTCGATTCAATCCCATAAACCACCGCCTCATCCGCGGGATCGGTATTGCCTTCAAACCGATGCACTTCCGTGATTTCAAAATCTGACACCTCATACTTCTTATTATTACAAATCAGGCAGTTTTCCTGAAGGTTGAAATCGAGGGTGAAACCCCTTTGTTTCAAGCCGTTTACCGCTTGCGAAACAGTATCGTATGCGATCATAATTAGAGATTTTGTTACAAGTTACGACATCCCGGTCGCTGGTTCCTAATCAACTGTTTAAGTCTTCGTTACTATCCGGTTTTTAACCCTGACTTTTCTTGATGTTTACAGCCAATAATAGTAGTTTTGCCGCGAACTTAAAAAAAGTACAAATGTCTACAACATCAAAGAACATTGATTTCAACCTTAAGCACAAAGTGAAAGATATCAGCCTCGCCGAATGGGGCCGCAAAGAAATAAGACTGGCCGAAGCCGAAATGCCTGGTTTAATGAGTATCCGTAAAGAATACGGGCCTTCCCAACCACTGAAAGGAGCCCGTGTAGCCGGTTGTTTACACATGACTATTCAAACTGCCGTGCTCATCGAAACCCTAACCGCCCTGGGTGCCGAAGTAAAATGGAGTTCTTGTAATATTTTTTCTACACAGGACCATGCCGCTGCCGCTATTGCCGCTGCCGGTATCGGAGTATTTGCCTGGAAAGGTCAAACGCAAGAAGAAGCAGATTGGTGCATTGAACAAACTCTTTTCTTTGGTGCTGCCGACAAACCTCTTAACATGATTTTGGATGATGGTGGTGATCTTACCAACATGGTCCTGGATACATATCCTGAACTCGTTCAGCATGTAAAAGGAATTTCAGAAGAAACTACAACTGGTGTACACCGTTTATATGAAAGAGTAGCCAAAGGAACCCTTCCAATGCCTGCAATTAATGTGAACGATTCTGTAACGAAATCTAAATTCGATAATAAATACGGATGTAAAGAATCACTGGTAGATTCTATCCGCCGCGCTACCGATGTAATGCTGGCTGGTAAAATCGCAGTAGTGGGTGGTTATGGTGATGTGGGTAAAGGTTCTGCAGCTTCATTGGCAGGTGCTGGTTGTCGTGTTATCGTTACAGAAATCGATCCGATCTGCGCATTGCAGGCCGCGATGGATGGTTTTGAAGTAAAGAAAATGATTGATGCGGTTAAAGAAGCGGATATCGTTGTTACTGCTTCTGGTTGCCGCGACCTGATCACCGGTGCTCACTTCAAATTAATGAAGGATAAAGCGATCGTTTGTAATATCGGTCACTTCGATATTGAAATCGATATCGCCTGGTTGAATAAGAACTATGGCAGCACAAAAGATACGATCAAACCGCAGGTTGATATTTATAATGTAGATGGTAGGGATATTATCATTCTTGCAGAGGGCCGTTTAGTGAACCTCGGTTGCGCTACTGGTCACCCTTCTTTTGTAATGAGTAATTCCTTCTCAAACCAAACACTGGCTCAAATCGAACTGTGGACAAACTACAAGAATTACGATAATAAAGTGTATGTGCTTCCTAAACATCTTGATGAGAAAGTGGCCCGCCTGCACCTCGCAAAAATTGGTGTTGTACTGGAAGAACTGACAACCGCACAATCGGAATATCTTGGTATAACTAAAGAAGGTCCGTTTAAGCCGGAGCATTACCGTTATTAATACCAGCTGCTAGCTTTTAGCTACAAGCTGCAAGCATAGTGCCCGCTTCGAGAGAGGCGGGTTTTTTATTTATGATGTATGATTCGTGATTTATGATTTCTAAAAGGCAGTAAAACCTCTATTAATCAATATCCCCGCAGAGAAAGAAATCAAAAATCCCAAATCATAAAACTCAATACTGATGAAATCCCATACTCACAAATGCCAGCACCTCCGGCAATGCTTCTCTCCAATAGGTCCAGTTATGTGCGCCATTGCGCACCCGGTATTCATGCGGAATATCTCTTTTCCTCATTGCAATATGAACGAGTGAATTTCCTTCAAATAAAAAATCATCATCTCCACAATCAATATACCAGCGAACGGTTTTTTTAATAGTATCCGGCCAGTTCTTTACCAATTCCACCACACTCTGACGCTTATAATATTTCTCAATCAATGAATCCGGAAGTCCGGGTGTTGTTCGGCTCACATTGCCTTTCGCAATTTCTAAGGTTAGTGGACCGGTACCTGCACTCAGCGGACAAGCAGAAGAAAACAACTCCGGGTGATGCAATGCATAGGTAAATGAGCCATCTCCCCCCATTGATAATCCGGAAATAGCCCGGTATCTTTTCTCCGTTTTAATCCGGTATTTTTTTTCTACAAATGGCATCAGTTCCTGGAAGAAAAAATCTTCATAGAGCCAGGTACCGTTTGCATTGTTCGAATAACCGCGTGTTCCGGTGTTAGCATCTGGCATTATAATAATCATCGGTGTAGCCTTGCCAGCATTAATGGCTTTATCGGCAATATTCAATACTTCCCCGAATTGTACCCATCCGGTTTGATCATCACCTCCTCCATGCAATAAATACAATACGGGATAACTGCGCTCTGATTTATCATAGTCCGGTGGCAGGTAAACCGCGTATTTCCTGTCCATCTTTAAAATTTTACTGGGCAAACTAAGATTATCGTAGACTTTGCCGGTTTGAGCTGCAGCGATGAACATAAAACCAACCGAGACTATTAATAGATATAATTTCTTTTTCATATTGAAGCGTACATTTTGATTATCTTAAAGATAATGATTTGCTAGCAGCAAGACCCAAGAAACCAAGATGCCAAGAACCAAAGAAAGAATACATTAGAAATACAAAGAAAGCACCAAATAAATTCTAAGCTATAAATTGCAAAGGTCTCCGAATTCCGTGGACCCTTTGGAATTTTGTATTTTTTTGTTTTCTTTCTTTGATTCTTGGTTTTCTTTTGCCTTTATTCTTTGGTTCTTGGCATCTTGGTTCTTGGTTCTTGTTTTCTTGGTTTTCAACGTATATTAGCCGACTAAAATTAATTCTTACATGAGAAAAATCCTGACTGCACTATTGTTCGGCTGCCTGTTCATTCCTTGCTTATTGCAGGCGCAGAACTATAGTAATTACGCTCAACAAACGGAGCGGATCAACGCGATCGCAAAAAACTACCCGCAGCTTGCCAAAGTTCGTTCACTTACTAAAACGGCCAGTGGAAAAGATGTCTGGCAGATTACCATCGGTACCGGTGCCACCGAAAGTAAACCGGCCATAGTAGTCGTGGGCGGCACCGAAGGCAATTATGTTTTAGGAACTGAGCTTGCCATTGGTTTCGCTGAAAACTTGTTACAATCGGGAACAACCGACAGTATCAAGGCACTGCTCAACAAAACTACTTTTTACGTGTTCCCGAATATGAGTCCGGATGCTATGGAACAATATTTCGCCGCATTGAAATATGAAAGACAGGGAAATGCTACCATAACAGATGATGATCGCGACGGCAAAAACAATGAAGATCCTTTCGACGACCTGGATGGAAATGGAAAAATTAGCTGGATGAGAATCGAGTCCCCGATTGGTGATCATAGAACACATCCCGATGATCCACGCGTTTTAATCAAAGCTGATCTCAGTAAAGGAGAGAAAGGCAAATACCTGTTGATGGCGGAAGGAAGCGACAATGATAAAGATGGTAGTTTCAATGAAGATGGAGAAGGT
Source organism: Chitinophagaceae bacterium (assembly GCA_965279015.1). Lineage (GTDB taxonomy): Bacteria > Bacteroidota > Bacteroidia > Chitinophagales > Chitinophagaceae > Endoryza. Next base: position 2,818,157 of record OZ257130.1, on the reverse strand, counting down.
GGAGTTTGGTTTAATAAAAACTTCACCTATAAGCATCCTTCCTTTACCACCGGTTCCGGTGAATTTGCCGTATCGCAAAACGAAACAAGGGCCCTGCTTGATTATTTGTTTGAACAGTTCAATGTATATGCGGTAGTAAGTTATGGCAGCAATAATAATCTCAGTACCCCGGTTAGTTTTAATGCACCGGCGGCATCAGCTACAATCACAACCGGATGGTTGGAACCGGATACCAAAGTGAACGCGATGGTTTCTGAACTTTATAATAAATCAGTAAATATGAAAGACGCCCCTAAAGCAACTGCTGGTGGGGGCGATCTCTACTCCTGGGCTTATTTTCATTATGGAAGATATAGTTTCAGTACTCCCGGATGGTGGGTTCCAAAATCCAAACCCGATACTACAAAAAAAGAAAAAGCATTCTCCGTAGAAGATGCAGGTGCTAATTACTTAAGATGGTCGGCATCGGAAGGCATTACTAATAATTTCACCGAATGGAAATCTGTCCAACATCCTGACTTCCCCGGACAAAAAGTAGATGTGGGCGGCATCGATCCGTTTGTATTGATTACTCCGCCATATAAACTGGTACCGGATCTGGTAAAAAAGAATTCAACGTTCCTGGTGAAGTTGGCCACTTATCAACCCGAGTTGGATATCACTAATATTAAGACAGAAAAATTGAGTGATGGATTAACAAGAATTACCGTTGACGTGATTAATAAAGGAGCGCTTGCCTCTCATTCCAAATTGGGAGAAAGAAGTTATTGGGTGAAGCGTATCAATGTAAAAGTGAATACAAGCGCTACTCAATCCGTTATCAGTGGCAAAAAAATTCAATTACTAAATTCGCTGGAAGGTTACAGCTCTCAAAAATTGAGCTGGCTAATTAAAGGAAGCGGTAAGCTGACTATCGAAGCAGGAAGTCCGACTACCGGCAGTAAAACCATTGATGTCACTCTTTAATGTTCACTCAAAAAAAAGTTTAGTATGAAAGCTTCGATAAAAAAACTCATTAGCCTCTTTATAATTGCTGTTGTTGCAATCTCCGCGAATGCACAAACAGCAGCGCAGGTATTTAAAGCAGCCGGATCACCCGTCAATCCTAAAGTAGTGGTGAGTTGGAATAAATATTATGATCATGCGGGCATTACTGAAATATGCAAGAAAATCGCGGCCGCTTATCCCGACCTGGCCAAACTGGAATCGATTGGCAAATCGTTTAAAGGAAGGGATATCTGGGTATTGACAATTTCAGATTTCAAAAAAGGAGATCCTTCTAAAAAGCCCGGCATGTATATCGATGGTAATATTCACTCCAATGAAGTACAAGGAAGTGAATTCTCATTATATACGGCCTGGTATCTTACCGAATCATTCAATGATACCAAATATATCCAGGAGTTATTAGCAGATAAGGTATTTTATATTGTTCCTACTATTAATCCCGATGGTCGCGATAGTTATTTTCATGAAGCGAATACGGGAAGTTCTCCACGTTCAGGTGTAATTCCTGTTGACAACGATCGTGATGGATTGGTTAATGAAGACGCGTATGATGATTTGGATGGAGATGGACATATTGTCTCCATGCGCCGTAAAAATCCAAATGGTCGTTTTAAAGTAGATCCCAGCGATCCTAACCGCATGATACAAGCAGGTCCGGAAGAAAAAGGTAGTTATGAATTCCTCGGACAGGAAGGAAAAGACAATGACGGGGATGGATTGGTAAATGAAGATGGCTATGTTTTTGAATACGATCCCAACCGCGATTGGGGCTGGGGATGGCAACCGAATTATATTCAGGGTGGCGCTTACAAATATCCTTTTTCGCTTCCGGAAAACAGGGCGGTTATGGAATTTGTAATGAAGCATCCCAATATCGCTGCCGCGCAATCTTATCACAATGCGGGTGGAATGATTTTACGTGGTCCTGGTGATCCCAATGATTTGGTTACTTATAATGGCGCAGATCTGCAGGTATACGATGCGATCGCGAAGAAAGGGGAAGAATTAATTCCGGGATATCGTTACCTGGTAGTATATAAAGATCTTTATTCCGCTTATGGGGGCGAATTGGATTGGTTCTATGGTGGAAGAGGTATTTATACCTATTCAAATGAACTATGGACTCCTTACCTGATGTTCAATAAAGATGCAACCCGTGATCCACAGGACAATGCATCGTATCAATTCGATCGCTATCTCCTATTCAAGGATGCATTCATTCCCTGGCACGAATACGATCATCCGCAATATGGAAAAATAGAGATCGGAGGTTATAAAAAGAATTTTGGAAGAGCACATCCAGGGTTCTTGTTGGAAAGTGATGCTCATCGTAATATGGCTTTCACGATTTATCATTGCCATCATACCCCCAAGCTGAGTATTGATTCCATACTAGAAAAAGACCTGGGAGATGGATTGAAACAAGTAACCGCGATTATTTCTAATAGTCGCCTGATGCCTACCCATTCCAACCAGGATCTTAAATACAAAATCGAGCGACCCGATCTGATCACCCTCAGCGGCGCGAAAGTAGTGGCCTCGATGATTGTTGAGAATGCTGACCTTAATATATCTTCCGAACAAAAAACAAATCCCGAAACCATTAATGTGCGGAATATTCCGGGTTTAGGAACGGTGACGGTAAGATGGATTGTGCAGGGAAGTGGAGGTTATACGATAACCGTAGATAGTAAGAAAGGAGGCACAACGAGTAGGACTCGTTGAAATGTAAAATCTAAAATTTAGAATGTAAAATGTAAAAGTGAGTCTCCGATAAACGGCGACTCACTTTTACATTTTAGATTCTACATGTTACATTCTTTCCCGTCTCCCAACTAATTTCTCTGTTTCACTAATATTCTCTTCCGATGCTTCGCTCCCCATTGATGCAGCTCTCCAATCAATGGCTTTAATGTTTTACCATAGCTGGTTAGTGCATACTCCACAGATACAGGCACGGTATCATACACTTTCCGATCGGCTAGTTCATTAATCTCAAGTTCCTTTAATTCTTTAGATAACATTTTTGGGGTAATGCCTGGTATTTCACGCAGCATCTGCTTGAATCGCTTTTTTCCAAATGAAAGGGAGATAATAATCGGAAGCTTCCATTTACCACTGAGTATATCCAATGCGTCCTTCACCGGCATCAACATCTTTACACATTCCGTTGATGAAGCATGAGAAGGGCATGTACGCTTATCATGTGTTATTGTTTCCATATAGCAAATGTACAACACCTAACGCTTTCTTTTCCATACCGGTATCCTGGAGTATACCGGTATACTGGACGGAACTGGTTTACAATGGATACCAGATTACGATAAGTTTGTACAAAATTTAATAAAATGAAAAGAGACAAAATCCTCTATTGGATATTCACCGGCCTGGTATCCCTGGGCTTTGCAGCAAGCAGTATCATGTATTTAACCAACAGCCAGCAATTGGTGGATGGATTTAAATTCCTGGGACTTCCCCAATTCCTGATCCCATTATTGGGTGTTGCCAAATTACTCGGGGCCCTGGCATTAATCAATCCCTGGTTTCCTAAGTTAAAAGAATGGGCCTATGCGGGATTTACGTTCACGCTCATCGGGGCATCCTGGTCGCATATCGCCACCAATACTCCTTTCACCGCACCGTTGGTATTTTTAGCGCTGGTAGGCATCTCCTATTTATTTTATTCAAGAATAAGGGGAAAGCAATCCGTTGCTGATACGTCGGGCGAAAAGGCTGCCCGTATTAATGAACAGGTAATATTGGTTGATCGGTAAGTAGCGCTGGCTGGTAAACACATCAACCATGGAAACTAACCATAAGAGGCTGTCTCAAAAGTCAGGAGTTTCGAATAAAGAAAACAAAACTTTTGCGACGGCTTCTTTAACACATCTGCCTACTCACAAACTACCCTCTGAATTAATGATTATATATAAGGTTTAATGAATGGGTTGTCCCCTGTAATCTTAAAGGATCGCCCTGCTGCCGTTGGGTTCAACCATTATTGCATAGTAAAAAGTAAATAGTTGATTTAAAATAGAATGAGTAAAAAGATCCAGACAGTCGAAATGTCGGCTTGCCGACTTGTATCATTGGCCCCGAATGAGTAGCTTTAGTCCATAAACTTTCCCCATGAAGAGCATGCTGTTTTCCGTTCTTTTACTGGGCTGTTGCGCAGTTACAATGTCGCAGTCTTTCTCGGCAGATTCTGTTCCTGTTCGTTTGAAATACATACAAGCTTCGCAGATGGGCAATAGCAGCAAGATCCAATGGTCGGTAGTGTGCCTGCTGGATTACGCCAGTTTTGATATCCAGCGCTCAACCGATGGAATAAGCTATTATTCCATACAAAAATTCCAGGCCGATAAACTCCGCTGCCAATCTCCATTTGAACACGAAGACAAAACTGCTAATGGGATGCGATTGTTTTACCGGATCCGTATAGGTGACCTGGACGGGAGATATTCAACTTCCAAAACCATTCTTGTATATGGTCGCGAAAAAGGATTTGAAATCACAGCAATCAGCCCCACGCTCGTTACCACTATAAGTTATCTTTCGGTTTCATCGGCTTCAAACGATCAACTCGAATCGATCATCTCTGATCAGGGTGGAAAAATAATTCTGCAAAAAAGATACAATCTTCAAACTGGTAATAACGACCTATTAATCGATGCCTCCCGGTTAGAAAAAGGAAATTATTTCATCACCCTTATTAATCGGGCCGGGCAAAAAAAACTGGGACGATTTATTAAACAATAAGATACACCCGTTCTGTACGATGTTCCGTGTATTCCCGCAAGGTTTCCTATTTTTATAACTTCATATCTGTATTTATATTATACCAATTAATACGCTTTATGAGAAACAATGTATGCGGCAAAATACTTATCGTATTCCTATTCCTGCTGGCAAGTGTCGGCATTGGTATCGCCCAAACCAATAAGACACACAACGAATCGTTTACTATTGAAAATTATTACAAAGTGAAATGGGGATTCGCTGATGAGTTTATTCAACTGTGGAAAGCCAACCACTATCCTTTATTGAAAAAAGCGGCAGAAAAAGGAGATATCCTGAGTATTGTTGCCGAAAAACCTAAAGTGCATAGCGGAGAAGATACCCGTTGGGATTTTAAAGTGACGATTATTTTCAAAAACGCCGACCTGGCTTTTGATCATGCACTTACGGATCAATACAAAAAACAATTGTATCCCGATTTGCCAAAGCTGATGAAAGAAGAAAAATATCGCTTCGAATTATTGCTGGCACATTGGGATGTAATGACAGAAAAAATTGAACTGGATAAGTAATCCACAATTAATGATACAAGCCCCGCAAAAAATCCTGAACTTTATTCCTTACTTACTGTTACAATCACAACTAAATTTACGATCATGCGTTTGACCAACAACTTACTGACTATTGGCTTATCGGCCGTTTTACTGGTAACAGCCTGTAATAACGAAGAAAAATCATCGGAAGCAACCGCGGCACAACCCGTGTGGAAAGAAGAATCTATAACTTATGAAGGGGATAGTACTACTATGAATGGCTATATTGTTTATGATGAAAACAATAAAGACAAACGACCCGCTGTATTGGTGGTACACGAATGGTGGGGAATGAATGATTATTCAAAAAAAAGAGCCCGTGAACTGGCCGCACTGGGTTATGTAGCGATGGCGGTTGATATATACGGCAATGGAAAAACGGCTGATAACCCAGATAGTGCAGGTACATATGCAACTCCTTTCTATCAGAATCCACAAAAGGCAAAAATCAGGTTAGATGCAGCAATCGCGAAAATTAAAACGTATAGCCAGGTAGATGCTTCAAAAATCGGTGCCATCGGTTATTGTTTTGGTGGTGGATTGCTTTTGAACACTGTACGATTGGGTGATGAACTAAAGGGAGTGGTTAGTTTTCATGGTGGTCTTAATGGAACTCCAGTGAATAGAGATCTTTTAAAATCAGCAATACTTGTTTGTCATGGTGGCGCTGATCCTTTTGTTCCTCAAAAAGACGTTGACCAGTTTAAAAAACAGATGGACTCCATTGGCGCCCCTTACACATTTAAAGTTTATGATAGTTGTACCCATGCTTTTACAAATCCGGATGCCACTGCTTTGGGAGAAAAATTCAAAATCCCTATTGCTTATAATGCCGGTGGAGATAGCGCATCGTGGAAGGATATGAAGGTTTTTTTTGAAGGACTCTTTAAGTGACACGAAGAACCAAGAACCAAAGAACCAAGATGCCAAAGAAAAAATACAAAATAGAGTCAAGTGCCAAAAAAAAATACAAAAAAATAAAAAATCTCAATGGCTCCTGAATTACGGAAGCCATTGAGATTTTTTATTTGGATTTTCTTTGGTTCTTCCCCCGAGGGGGTTGGTTCTTGATCCTTATCAAAGTAATACCTTTATCAAAAAGCAAAAACCATGAAATTCTCTGGACAAAAATCAATCTTATTTTTTTTAGTTGCTTTAATTCTGCATAGCCAGGGATACGCACAAACAAAGGCAGAAAGAGAAGCGGCCCGGGAAGCACAGGTTAAACAATTAGTGGAAAGCCAGAATTTTATTTTTCTCGCGCAAACGATGTATCCAACAGGAGCAAGAAGCAGACAGATATCAACAGACAATTATACTGTTGTTGTTTCAAAAGATACAATTAAATCCGACCTGCCTTATATCGGTAAGGCTTATTCCTCAACTCCCGGCTCTACCGACGGTGGAATCCGATTTACTTCCATTCAGTACATTTATACTTTATTGCCCGGTAAAAAATCTGGTTGGAACATAACTATCAGGCCCCAAGATCAAAGTGATGTGAGAGAAATGTCTTTTATCATTACAGAATCCGGAAGCACTACTGTAAATGTATTGAGTAATAGCCGGCAGTCTATCTCTTTCCTCGGAACAATCGAAGAAAGAAAGAAGAAATAGTTTCCACTTTAATCTGATTAATCCTTATTCAATAAAGCTTCGTAAAGCACTTCTACCGGGTGTTTAGCAATTTTGCCAGTACCATCTTTCATCTGGTGACGGCAACTGGTTCCGGGTGCGGCAATGATATCATTGTCCGCTGCCGAACGTACTGCCGGAAACAAAACGAGCTCCCCTATTTTCATCGATAATTCGAAATGCTCCTTCTCGTATCCAAAACTTCCCGCCATCCCGCAACAACCGGAAGGAATTGTTTCCACTGAATAATTCTCCGGTAATGACAAAAGCTTTACCGTTGGAGCAACCGATGACAAAGCTTTTTGCTGACAATGCCCATGCAGTTTAATATTCTTTTTCTCCTTCGTAAATAATTCCTTTCTTATATATCCCTTCTCAATTTCACCAGCAATAAATTCATCTATCAAAAACACGTTTTGCGAAAGTGCTTTTGCTTTTTCCAACTGTGCATCACTGGCAAGATCGATATATTCATCGCGGAATGTTAAAACAGCGGATGGTTCTATGCCGATTAATGGATGATCCTTGCTGATGATTGGATATAAAAGTTCAATATTTTTATTGGCGATCTTTTGCGCCTCGCGTAGCAATCCTTTCGATAACCAGGCCCTGCCACTTTCAATATGATTTGGAATCACTACTTCATATCCCAACTTCTCTAGTAGCAGTACTGCCGTTATCCCAATTTCTGTATCATTATAATTCGTAAACTCATCGCAAAACAAATAAACTTTTCTTTCTTTCGGACTTCCCGACTTCCCGACTTTCGGTCTTTCTCTCATCCACTTCTCCAACGTAATCTTATACATTTCCGGCATGGTTCTTTTCACTGCAAAGCCTGAGAGCTTTTTGATCAGTGTGCCTGTAACTTTATTAGTAACAAAAAAATTATATGCCGCGGGCCAAAGTGAACCTAAACGTGCCGACTTACTAAACCCTGCAATGAGTTTCGATCGGAACGGAACACCATGCTCATCGTAATAATGCTGCAGGAATTCAGCTTTCAATTTAGCTACATCCACATTACTCGGACATTCAGACTTACAACCCTTGCAGCTCAGGCAAAGATCCATCACCTCATATATTTCTTTATGGTCGAAGCGATTCGGCTTATCGGAATGTGTGAGAAATTCCCGGAGTATATTAGCCCTTGCTCTCGTAGTATCCTTTTCATTTCTCGTAGCCATATAAGAAGGGCACATCGTTCCGCCACTCAATTGTGTTTTGCGGCAATCACCGCTGCCATTGCATTGCTCGGCATGCTGTAAAATATCCTGGTTGTGAAACCGAAAAATGGTTTTAAACGCAGGCGTTTGTTGTCCGGGCTCATAGCGTAGCATGGTATTCATCGGAGGCGTATCTACAATTTTCCCCGGATTGAAAATATAGTTCGGATCCCAGGTCTTTTTTATTTCTTTCAGTAACGCGTAATTCCTTGGCCCAACCATTTGCGGAATAAATTCTCCGCGCAATCGCCCATCCCCATGTTCACCACTGAGTGATCCATTGTATTTCTTAACAAGGGTCGCAATCTCTTCCGCTATTGTACGAAACAGACGATTGCCTTCTACTGTTTTCAAGTTAAGGATAGGACGCAGATGAATCTCGCCAGAACCCGCATGTGCATAATGCACTGAATAAAGTCCATACTTCTTCAATATTTCATTGAATTCACGGATATACGCTGGAAGGTCGACTACAGCAACCGAAGTATCTTCAATCACCGCTACTGCTTTTTCATCGCCGGGTAAATTGCCTAGTAAACCGAGCCCCGCTTTGCGCAGGGTCCATATTTTTTTTGAATCGGCTCCTGATAGTAAGGGGAAATGATAACCCAATCCGGCGGCACGCATTGCGGCTTCACATGCACGGGCCGCTTCAATCACTTCTTCTTTTGTTTCCCGGGAAAATTCTATCACCAGTATAGCGCCCGGATCACCCTGTACAAAAAAGCGATTTTTCAGTTGTTCGATATTGTTCTTTGTACATTCCAGGATATAATGATCGATCAGTTCACTCGCACTTACATTAAATTGAAGAGCAATCAGGTTTGCCCGCAAGGATTCATCAATACTGTTGAAATGAACACATAATAAACCGGTTTCTTTTGGAGGTAATGGAACCAAATTCAATTTAATTTCTGTGATAAACGCCAATGTTCCTTCGGAACCTGCAATCAGTGAACAAAAATTAAAATCGGGACCACCGGCGGTGAAGGGCGCCATTTCCACCAGCATATCAACCGCGTAGCCAGTATTTCGTCGTTCAACCGATTTCTTGGGAAATTCCTTTCTTATCTCCAACTGGTTATCGTAATTGCTCAATAAACTTCTCAGGTTATTATAAACCAATGCTTCCAATCCGGTTCCTTCACATTTGCGGTGGAACTCATCAATATCCATCGATTTAAATACCGCATCACTGCCATCCGACAACAATGCTTTTACTTCCAGTAAATGCTCGCGCGTACTTCTGTATACTACTGAATTGGATCCGCAACTATTATTCCCCACCATGCCGCCGATCATCGCGCGGTTCGCCGTAGATGTTTCAGGTCCAAAAAATAATCCATGAGGGTTTAAAAAAAGGTTCAATTCATCACGGATCACACCTGGCTGAACCCGCACCCATTTTTCTTCTTTATTGAATTCAAGTATCTCTGTGAAATTTTTAGATACATCAACAACAATACCGTTTCCAACCACCTGTCCGGCTAATGAGGTACCTGCTGTTCGTGGGATAAGTGAAGTATTCGCATCGTTTGCAAATGCGATTAATTTTTTGATATCATCGATAGTTTTTGGAATAGCAACGGCAAGCGGCATTTCGCGGTAGGCGGAAGCATCCGTTGCATAAAGCGTACGCATGGTAACATCGTAATACAGATCTCCTTCTAAATCGGATCCCAATTGCCTTAATGCTTCCTTCATAGTACTATAGAGCCCATTTAAGGGCGCTAAATTAACTCATTTCCATAGCAGATGGTAGATGGTATAGATAAAAGCCAACAAATGTGTAAAAGCTGGTGCAGCTATGGTATATTTCAACATCCTTTTATAATTTCACATAAAAAAAATAACGGATGTTAGGAAAAATTATAACGGCCATTCTGTTCTTTATACTGCCTGGTATTGTGGGCATAGCACAAAAACAAGAAATGCCCGATTACCGGACTAACAAAGAAAGTTTTACGCGGATGTCTAATAAAGTGCTTAGGGCTGATTTAGGAGTATTCACTATTGGTGGTGTCGAAGAAAGTTTGAACAAATTGCCTCTAAAAAAGATATCTCCATTTAGTTATACCAGAAACTTTATGAGTTTTAAAGGTGACAATATAGAAGTGTCCGTAACCATTGGGCCCTTTGAAGAAAAAGGTCGCAAAATTCAGCGGGTGGAAGATGATGTGGTGAAAATTGCTGGTAAACCTTTTTATGGTGATTACGGCAACCTACCCCGAACCGAAATTAAAAATGTACAGGTGATTATCGGAAAAGATACTGTAGTAATCCCACCTCTTGCCTATAGCGATTTGTATAATCTCAACTTTACCTACAAGGATAAATCAGGTACAGAACGAACTGCTAATGGTGTATATTTTTCTAAAGATGAGTCGAGAATGTATATCTACCTCCTTAGCCGAGATGCTACCGGAAGTTATGAGGTTACCTGGATAATTGAAAATAAAGTGTATTTGAGGAGAGTGGTGGATTATGGTTTTACTCAATAAATGTAAAATGTAGAATGTAAAATTTAAAATGTAAAAGGAGCAAGTCCCCAATTTTGTATCAATCCATAATAATTTAACTTGCTTTATTAGCTAGTACATTCATTGTACCCAACTCAAAAGAAAAATGTAAAATGCAAAAGCAGGCTCCCACTTTTACATTTTACATTCTATATTTTACATTTTACATTCTCAATACCCCCATTTCTTCATTATCTCCAAATTCTCTTTCACCGAATCCATTGAAGATTTGCCCTGGTAGGATTCCTGTTCGATAATAAAGTGAATGGTTCCTCCGGATTTACGGCCAAGATCGATTACTTCTTTTACGTTCACGATACCCTTGCCCAATACACAACTTTCATATTTTTCAGGATTTCCACCGGCTGGAGCGGGTGTAGTAGCAGGAGATACAATTTCATCTTTAACATGCATGGATTCAAAGCGGCCGGGCCATTTTTTTACTATATCGATCGCTTTGGCACCCCCATTATACAAATTGCCAATATCCAGTTGCTGCATAACCAATTTTGGGTCGGTATTAGCAAGCATGATATCATATACTGTTATATCGTTGAATTTTTCACTGAACTCAAAATCGTGGTTATGATATCCGAATTTCATACCCGATTTCTTACAGAGTTCGCCGCTTTTATTAAATACTTCCATATATCGCTTCAGATCATCCTCTGTTTTGCGTAATGAAGCATCCAGCGAGGGACTGATCACGAATTGTTGGCCACATACCGCCGCGTCTTCTACTGTCCATTTCCATGCATCTGTAAATTCTTTTTTATCAGCGTTCCAATGGGCTTTACCCATTACGGTATGACCACTTGGCATTTTAAGCCCTAAATCATCCAATACTTTCTTGAACTCAGTAGCGGAAAAGCCATAAAATTTCCGGTTTCTATAATCGGCATGTTCAACATATTTATATCCAAAAGATGCTAACTGCTTAAGCGAACCAAGTGGGTCCTTCGTCATGACATCACGAATTGAATATAATTGAACTCCGGTAAGTTCTTTTCCCTGAGTATATCTTCCCAGATCATTTCTGAAAAAAGCGGCCCCGGCAAGAGCTAAGCTGCTATTTTTAATGAAGGTCCTGCGACTGCTTTGCATACAAACAATGTTTTGAAATGGTGAACGAATTATAATCCAATGATCGTGCCTCTAATTTCATCAATTTATGCCAATGAAAAGATTTTTTTTTAGGAATGGCCAAAAGCAATTAAGCAATTAATAAGCCACAGATTACACGGATTTTCACAGATTGTATTTGTAGCTGTATTAATCAGTGTTAATCCGTGTAATCAGTGGCATAAAAAGCGTGTAATAAGGCGCAGGTTTACACAGATTTTCACAGATTGAATTTATAGCTGCATTAATCAGTGTTAATCTGTATAATCAGTGGCATAAAATGTATATAATAAGCTATAGAATATATGGATTTTCACAGATTGTAATTATAGCAGGAGTAATCAGTGCTAATCTGTGCAATCAGTGGCATAAAATGCATGTAATAAGCTACAGATTACATGGATTTTCACAGATTGTAATTATAGCAGGAGTAATCAGTGCTAATCTGTGCAATCAGTGGCATAAAATGCATGTAATAAGCTACAGATTACATGGATTTTCACAGATTGTATTTATAGCTGCATTAATCAGTGTTAATCTCCTTAATCCGTGGCAAAAAATGCGTGCTTTATCGTAAACTTGTGAAAATTTGTGTGAATGGCGAATCTTATTACATGTCCAAATTGCAACCACCAGTTTGAACCCGGTGAAATTATCCGGGAAGAAGTGGAAAAAGAACTTCGTTCCAAAATGGTGGACTGGCAAAAGAAAAAACAGGCGGAGTATGATCAGCAACTGATCGATGACAAAAAAAAGACCCAGGCAGAACTGGAAACAACGATCCGGAAATCCGTTGGTTCAGATTATGAGAATAAATTAAAGATGCTGGAGCAGAATAATCGGGATAATGAGGAAAAACTCAAATTGTCGCGACAAAAAGAACTCGAATTTCTCCAGAAAGAACAACAATTGAAAAACCGGGAAGAAGAGTTAGAACTTTCTGTACAGAAAAGGCTGCAAGAAGAACGCGGTAAACTATCAGACGAACTACGTAAAATAGAAGAACAAAAGATCGCGGCAAAAGAAACGGAGTTTCAATTACGCCTGAAAGAACTGGAGAAACAACTGGAGGATCAGAAGAAACTAGCAGACGAAATGCGGCGTAAAGCTGAACAGGGTTCTATGCAAACACAGGGAGAGGTGCAGGAATTACTACTGGAAGAAATCCTGAAAGAACAGTTTCCTTTTGATTTGATTCAGGAAGTTGGTAAAGGTATTGAAGGGGCCGATTGCATTCAGATAGTACGAAACCAAAGTGGCAAGGAATGTGGTAAAATAATTTACGAGAGTAAACGAACCAAGAACTGGAGCAATAACTGGATTGAAAAGCTTAAGAATGATATGCGAACCAGTGGAGCAGATGTTGCTATTTTGGTAACACAGGCTTTCCCTAAAGACATGGATAAATTTGGTGAGCGCGACGGCATCTGGCTATGTTCTTACCAGGAAATCGAAAGCGTAGCCGCTGTTTTACGAGGTGCCCTTATTAAGGTTTCCGAAGCAAAAAAATCGGAAGAAAATAAAGGTGAGAAAATGCAATTGCTCTATAATTATCTAACCGGTAATGAATTCCGCCAACAGGTTGAGGCCATTGTAGAAGGTTTTATGTCGATGAAACAATCCATTGCGAAAGAGCGTATACAGATGGAGAAAATATGGAAGGAAAGAGAAAAGCAATTAGACAAGGTATTAATTAGTACATCGGGCATGTACGGTTCGGTAAAAGGAATTGCAGGCGCTTCGGTAAGTGATATTCCATTGCTGGATGGAACAGGTGATGAAGGGGATGATGAAGCGAGTTGAAAGAAGTTTAAAAGTTTCAAGGTTTAAGGGTTGATTAATTTCAAAAGGCATGATTGAATTGCAAGAACAATTAAACCTTGAAACCCTGCCTACCGGCATGCAGGCATTAAACCTTTAAACTCCATCACCCTGTAACAAAACTCCACCCCCCACCACATACGCCAGCACCAGCGGATCAAAAATCTTCGCCACAATCTTCATGGGAATCGTTTCTCCTTTATCAAACAAAAAAGGCATTTCTATCCATTCATCAGAACGGAAAACAATGGGGCCGTGCAGGTACATATGCCTTCGGAAATCCATTTTGCCATCACCGTACCATTTATATATCGATTCTTTAGCGCTCCATAAGATTGTGGTTAGTTGTAAGTGTAACTGTGTAATATGCTTATACTCGCCCAGCAACTCTTTTTCATCGGAATTTAGAAATTTATGTGCAATATCATGCAAGCGCGGGGTTACCATTTCAATATCCACGCCTACCCTATTATGTACACTGGCAATCGAGGCTGCATAATTACCACAATGTGAAATGGAAAAATGGTATTTCTCATCGGGCAAAAAAGGTTTGCGGGTATCGGCAATAGCGATTTCGCTAAGCGGAAAATCTTTAAATAATTCAGGCAACAAATAGCGGCCGGCCAGGTGCTGCAATCGTTTATACGGATGGCTCACATCTTTTTTCAATGGCACTTTTGCGAGAAAAAAAGACTCTTGTTCTTCAATGCGCCAGATCGCCAGCCGGGTTGATTCGTCGATATTATGTTGATAAAATAGGGGCATATATTAACTTAAACGCAATTATTTTGCCGCAGTTTGAGGGGTAAAGATAATCATACCTGAAACAACAGCGGGGTATCGTTCTTTTTCCCATCATGACACAAAGACAATTAAGAATTCTACTTTTGTGCACTTTGTGGCTTTGTGGGAAAAATAAATAAAGCACCAAATCTGGGTTGACACTAAACTAAAAAGACATTATGATCCTTAGCGACAAGCGAATACTGGAAGAAATTGAGAAAGCTACTATTAAAATAGTTCCCTACCGCCGAGACTGCCTGGGTAGCAACTCTTATGATGTTCATCTGGGCAAATGGCTGGCTACCTACCGCGAGCATATCCTCGATGCCAAAAAGCATAATGAGATCGAAACCTTCGAAATTCCTGAAGAGGGATTTGTTCTTTACCCACATATTTTCTACCTGGGCGTTACGGAAGAGTATACGGAAACTCATGCGCATGTTCCATTTCTGGAAGGAAAATCCTCTACCGGCAGATTGGGTATTGATATTCATGCAACAGCTGGTAAGGGAGATGTGGGTTTTTGCGGTAACTGGACCCTCGAGATATCGGTAAAGCAACCCGTTAAAGTATATCCGGGAATGCCCATCGGCCAACTCATCTATTTCCCAGTTGATGGAGAGATTGAAGTTAAATACAATCAGAAAAAAGATGCTAAGTACAGCGGCCAGATCAGCCGGCCAGTGGAGAGTATGATGTGGAAGAATAAGTTCTGATACAAAGAACCAAGAACCAACCCCGCGGGGGAAGATCCAAAGAATAAATACAAAAGAATTCTAAGAACCAAAGAAAAAATACAAAATATTCAAAATTCAATAGCTCACCGAATTTCGAAGAGCCATCGTCTGACGGTTTCCGTCTGACGATTCCCGATTAGGAATATGGTCAGACGGAGACCTCCGTAAAAACGGAGCAGGCTGTCATACCATTTTCACATATCATCCACTCACAACCGAATTTTATTCAGAATTTTGTTAAATTAGTATTCTAAAACCTCGCTTATGTACTTTTTACTCTCCATGCCGGGTGGTGCAGAGTGGATACTTGTACTACTCGGAATTTTCCTGCTCGCATTACCAATCTGGGCAATTGTAGATATTATCAGATCTGATTTTAAACAACCGGATAATAGACTATTATGGATTATCCTCATTGTTTTGGTGCCAATTATTGGTTCGATTATTTATTATTATATGAAAGACGGACAAAAGGCTGTCAGATCGTAATAGGATAGACCAAGTATTAAGAAACAAGAAGCCAAGAAACCAAGAGCCAAAGAAATTCCAAAATACAAGTTTCAAAGACCCTCAAATTATTGTGGTGTCATTGAGATTTGTATTTTTTGTATTCCTTCTTTGATTCTTGGATCTTCGGTTCTTGTTTCTTTGTAAGCTACAGCGCATCTTTACCGTATTTCTTGTAATAAGCCACCATCCAAATAATCACCTCACTATAAGTTACCCGGCCGGAAGGCTGTTCATTTGCCTTTAAATATTGACTGTATAATTTATCAATTACTTTTTCAGCGGGGTTTTCGTGACTCAGGTAAAAATCTCTTAATTCCTTGAAGTCACGTTTAATACCCGGTTGCAAACAACTGTCTATTTTTTTTAGCGCTAACGAATCCTGGTAATATAAATAGGGGCGTCCATAGCTATACAACTCAAAATACACGGAATAGAGAAAATTAGGATCAGTTGAATTTTTGGCAGAAAGATAGCCCGCGAAATTCGCTTCATTCTCCTTGGCGTATCCGAGCTGATGCCCAATCTCGTGACAGGTTGTATATGGTTGAATGAATAATGGTACAGTGGTATTTACGTGTGCCTCCCCCGAAAAAGGATTATAATAACCGGTATAACCCAAATAATTACCCAGGTAACTAAACAGGGAAGGTTTTATGGAAGGAGTTTTATATCTAAAATCAATGTTTTTCTTCCCTAGCGATTCATAAGAACTGATGGCACCCGAAATTAGATATTTTTTATTGCTGATTAAGGATCGGTCCAGTTTACCAACCGAATCAAACTGATTTACTTTCAGCATTAACTGTTCCATCACCGCTATAAGATCTTCTTTATTGACTTTGCTGGTAGTCAGGTTTAGTTGATAAGATATCCCGCGGCGATTATAATTCAATCCCCAGAATAAGTTAAAACTGGAATATATAAGCAAAACAATTATGATCAATCTTTTTAGCCCTCCCCACCAATAGTTTTTATCTGCCCTTTTTTTCCGTACCCGTTTAACAAGATCAACCAACTTATAAATGAGATAAATCACGATCAGTCCATAAAAAATATCTCCAATACTGAAAGGTAACCAGCCGAACAAATAGCGTTGTCCCCGGGAAATAACCGGGTATAATCCGGTGGAGTAATAACGCTCCACTGCATCGGGAAATAAAGAGAAAATCTTAATGCCTATAGTAAGTAGCACCAGGCACAACAACGCAATACGCTTTTTGGTCATAGAATTTAAAAATAGGAAAAACTTTCCCGGTCTTTGTTCATCATCCCGTTAAATTGTTGTCATTTCATTTTAATATTGCCGGGAAGTCGGGAAGACGGTAAGGTATTATAAGTCTCAATTAATTCCCGTCTTCCCGACTTCCCGGCAAAATTCAAATTGAGACAGTGACGCAATTCAGTTTACTTTGCAGAACTAAAGATCGATTCACTATGAATATTGAATTTAATAAGAATGAAGATGTGATGAAATTATCGCTGAGTCAAATGAGGCAGCGGTTGGAAAAGATCTATGAGGGAGGTGGTAAAAAAGCAATCGAAAAGCAACGTGAAAAGAATAAACTAACACCACGCGAGCGAATCGAATACCTGCGGGATACGGACAAACCCTTTATTGAATTAGGCGCCTTTGCTGGTTACGAAATGTATGATGAACAAGGAGGTTGCCCGGCTGGAGGAACAGTTGGAGGGATTGCCTATGTAAGTGGTCGCGCCTGTGTGTTGGTAGCAAATGATCAAACGGTTAAAGCCGGTGCCTGGTTCCCCATCACTGGTAAAAAGAACCTGAGATTACAAGAGATTGCGATGGAAAATCAGTTGCCCATTATTTACCTGGTTGATAGCGCCGGAGTTTTTCTTCCAATGCAGGATGAAATCTTTCCTGATAAAGAACATTTCGGTCGTGTTTTTCGTAACAATGCCCGAATGAGTGCAATGGGTATTACACAGATAGCAGCAGTGATGGGTGCCTGTGTGGCGGGTGGCGCATATCTTCCTATAATGAGCGATGAAACGCTGATGGTAGAAGGTAATGGGTCCATTTTTTTAGCAGGTCCTTATCTGGTAAAAGCAGCCATCGGCGAAGATATCGATACCGAAACCTTGGGCGGCGCCATTACCCATACCGAAATCAGTGGAATCGCAGATTATAAATTCAAGACCGAGCAGGAATGTATGGATCATATCAAGCGCATGTTTTCTATGCTTGGTGAAAAAGAAAAGGCGGGTTATGATCGGATCGTATCACTTCCACCTCAAAAAGATGTCAATGAATTATATGGAATTTTTCCGGCTGATGGAAAGCCATATGATATTCTAGATATCATAGAACGAATTGTTGATCATTCTGAGTTTGAACAATTCAAAGAAGATTATGGTAAAACTATAGTTTGTGGATATGCGCGAATAGATGGTTGGGCCGTTGGGATTGTAGCAAATCAACGAAAGATTGTTAAAAGTAAAAAAGGGGAAATGCAGATGGGTGGTGTGATATACAACGATAGTGCAGATAAGGCCGCCCGATTTATCATGAATTGCAATCAAAAGAAAATACCACTGGTGTTTTTACAGGATGTTACCGGGTTTATGGTAGGTAGTCGGAGTGAACATTCGGGTATTATTAAGGACGGGGCAAAGATGGTTAATGCGGTAGCCAATTCGGTGGTACCAAAAATCACGATCATCATTGGTAATTCATATGGGGCCGGTAACTATGCCATGTGTGGAAAAGCTTATGATCCCCGCTTCATCTATGCATGGCCCACAGCGAAGATCGCGGTAATGGGCGGCGATCAGGCAGCGAAGACACTGTTACAGATACAGGTAGCCGCAATGAAAGCAAAAGGAAAATTGGTTGCACCCGAAGAAGAAAAGGCGTTGCTTGACGCTATAAAAGGTCGTTACGATAAGCAAACCAGCCCTTATTACGCGGCAGCCCGACTTTGGGTTGATACCATCATCGATCCCCTAGAGACCCGGAGCGTGATTTCAGAGGGTATTAACGCCGCCAACCATAACCCTCAGTTACCTGATTTTAAAACCGGGGTAATACAAGTATAGGAGCATAAACTTATCAAGGTTACTCATCGTTGGAATTATACCCAAAAACCTTAGAAACCAGAAGGGTTAGGCCCTATCAAACACGCTCCAAAACTTTGTTTCCAAGGCAATCGGAAGTTTTGCCGGTTTATGAAAAAGTTATTATTTTCACTAATCAATTTTACCTAACTAACTAGCGCATTATGAGAAAATCTACTCTCGGCAAGGTTTTATTGTCTTTTTGTGTAGTAGCAATCACTTTTGGGGCTTGTAAAAAAGATGATTCGGAATTTGTAAAAGCTCCTCCAGTTGCCGATCAATCCTTTACCGAGGAATTTGATACCGCTTCCAAAGCTTTTCAGAGAGGTTGGGTTCCAATTAACAATAGCAATCCAAAAGGAAGCAGTATTTGGACGCAAGGCGGTGCTCCCTTTCCAATATTTCCACCCTATTCTTCTAATGGATCATATGCAGGCTTTCTTGCTGCCGATTATCTTTCAACTTCTGGAACCGATGATGTTATCAGCAATTGGCTCATCTCACCGGTAATCACTATGCAGAACGGAGATAAAATCACTTTTTATACCCGCACACAATTACTACCTAATGCCTTTGTTTCCGGCGATTCAACCGATTATGGTAATAACCTCGAAGTTTGCTATAACCGCAAGAACGATGGCACCAATGTTGGTGTGGCGAATGATCCAAAGGATCCTGCTTACAACAGTAATACTGATCGCGGCGACTTCGAACTGCTCCTTTCAATTAACCCACCGGTTTATACAGGAATCTGGGAATACAAATGGGCGCATAGCGATCAAAGTCTTTATGAACCTGGATCTTTTCCCAGCACCTGGACCCGTTTTGAAGTAACTATCGGTGGTCTTAACGGATCGCACAAAGGAAGAATCGCATTTCGCTATTACACATTAGATGGCGGTTCTAATGGAAATGCCAGTGCGGTAGGTATCGACCAGGTTGTTTATTCCAGCAAAAAATAATTTCGACTCCTTATTAAATAATCGGCTATGAATAAGAAATTTCTACTTTCCTTTTTAGCAGTTTCACTGATTATAATTTTGATCGTTTCCTGCGAAAAAGATTATAATAAGGAACCCGCTAATCCTCCTCCTCCCGTGGTATCGAAATCGTTTGTAGAGGAATTTGATTCTGCCTCCACTCTCAGTCGTAAAGGATGGGTAATAACTAACCTGAGTACTCCGGCTGGTGGTAGTGCATGGCGCCAGGGGAAATATGAACTGGGAGGAAAATTTGGAAATGAAATTGTTGGTTTTCCCGCTTATTCCGCTGTTTATAGTCCAACCGAATTTATCAGTGCAGACCTTGGAGCAACTAATAATTCTGGTAAAATCAGTTGCTGGTTAATTACCCCTTCGTTCCCTGCTAAAAATGGCGATGTATTTAGTTTTTACACACGCTCAACCGGCAATTATCCTGAACGATTACAAGTAAGAGGAAACTATACCAATCAAAGCGCTAATGTTGGTAATGATCTGACTTCAGTCGGAGATTTTACTAATCTGCTTGTTGATATTGATCCGGATTATACAGGGCTCTATCCTGGTGCATGGACTAAATACACCATTACTTTCGCGGGACTTACTGGTTTAGTAAATGTTCGTCTTGCTTTCCGATATATGGTAGATGATACTGCTGTTAATGGAGAGATGATCGGGGTTGATAAAGTAGAATTCGTAAGCAAATAAATCATTTCAACTCATTTATAACCGGTCTTCATAAGAAGCCGGTTTTTTTTTACCGAAATTCGCAACTATAAAAAAGTTATTCGTGCGCCGCAACTAATCAAAGGTTTATTTTGAAATGAAGAAAGTTACCCTGTTTCTCTCTTTAATTGTTTTAATTGCCGCTTGCCAGGACGAAACTCCACCGGCAGATCCAGCAGTTGCTGAGCGGCTTCGTATTAAGTCAGTAAATGATACCATTATTTTAAAAGCGAGGCAGATCATCCAAACCGGTGACCTGGTATTACGAACGGGAATAGATTTCTCCAGTGATCAGGTAAAGGATCTTTCTTTAACAGATAAAACCTATTCGCATGGTGGTATTGCTTTGGTTCAAAATGATAGCATATATATTTATCATGTTGAACCCGACTATTATTATATAACAGATAAGGTTCGTAAAGAACCGTTGGATAGTTTCTGTAACCCCGAAAAAAATTATGGTATTGGCATCGCGCGGTATAATATTTCGGAGATAGAAAAACAAAAATTCATTGCTTATTTGGAAGTTCAGTATCAGAAAAAAATACCCTTTGATATTCGTTTTCTATTAAGCACCAACGATTCAATGTATTGCTCGGAAATGATAAAAAAAGGATTGGCGCTGGCAACTGCCGACCGTATAATGATAGAATCCATTCATTTCAACGATCGAAGTAAATTCAGGCTTATCAAACGGTATTTTAAATTGCGGGAAGAACAATTTGTAAACAGGGAAATTATTCCCATCGACCATTTATACCTCAACCCGGAATGTACCCTTTTAAAAAAATACGTTTATCTCAAGTAAATAAATATATCCTTTGAGTACAACTTTAAAAGAATTGATCATGTATACGGATGGCTCCTCACGTGGCAATCCCGGTCCGGGTGGTTATGGTACCATATTGATTTGGCGTGGTAAAAGCAAGGAACTCTCCGCGGGCTATCGTCGCACCACCAATAACCGCATGGAATTAATGGCGGTAATTGCCGGACTGGAAGCATTGAACCGGGAAGGACTTACCATTACTGTTTATTCCGATAGTCAATATATAGTAAGAGCCGTTGAAGAGGGTTGGTTGAAAAACTGGGTCGCAACCAATTTTAAGGGGGGGAAGAAGAACAAGGATCTATGGCTTTATTATCATCAACTCGCTCAAAAACATTCTATCCGCTTTAAATGGGTGAAGGGACACGATGAAAATATCTACAATAACCGTTGTGATGAATTGGCTACCGCTGCTGCGGATGGTGGGGAATTGTTGGTGGATGAAGGATATGAGGAGAAGAAGTAGCTGCTAGCTATTAGCTGTTAGCTACTAGCTGCCACCGTCGGGAACTATCGTCTGACCGTCCCGGTCTGACGATTTAAAATCGAGCAATTCAATTTTATTAAAGTGTAACTAAGTATGCTTTATCGTCAGACGGAGGACCGTCAGACGCTGGTCGCCAACGCTCGCAGCTTCAATCAAGCTATTGCTACAGCCTTTTTCCTATTCAATAAATAATACGCTCCGAAGAAAACTGTACTGAATAAAATCGTAGCAAAAATACTTTGGCGGTAAAATGGAACACCCAATGCATAGGTTTCCATCAATCCAGCCCAGGTTTGTGGAATTGTTTTAGCTCCCAGCCATACGGTAAAATTGGAGAGCAGGAAAAACCAGGTGGGTGCTATGAGCGAGTAAACAAAAACATTCACGATACTGATACGCTTCATAAAAAATCCAACGACTACTACACTGGCAAAAACAAGATAGTTCAACCATTGCCCGCTATAAAAACCCTGTATGGAACTTATTCCATTTTGGTAAAGTATTTCATACAACGCATCGGAAACAAACATGGAGAACAAGGGTAAAGCGAAGGCCCATTTACGATCCTTAATAACAGCGCCACCAAACAGTGCCATGGCAATATGAGGAGCAAATCCATATTCACGAAGAGGAGTTACCCGGTAAACGGCCGCAACAATTATTAAGATAACCAGGTACCAGATGGTCGTTTTGTTCAATTTCATATTTGTAAAATTCAGCGCCAAAAATAGCTCAAAACAAGCGGATAGTAAGGCTACCAGCAAAAAATTATTCACCGGGAACAGTGGCCCTGAAAACCACCGCTCCCATTTCGCCCGGCTTAATGGTTAGTGAAGCGCCGTTTATGGTCAACATTGATTGGCCCTTATTGAGATTAAGCGCGGAGCCGTTTTCGGATGCTTCCACGCTCCCGTCCACCACTAAAAAAATATCAATGGTATTGCTTTTCAGTTTAACGGCCTGGCCTTTATTCAGAATTAATCTTCTCAATTCAAAATCCTCCGCGGATGTATGAAAGATTTCTTCGCCGTTTGCCGGATTTCGCTTTCCGGTAATAATTGCTGGTTCTACGGGTTCAAACCTCACATGCTTCAGCAATTCCGGCACATCAACCTGTTTAGTAGTGAGCCCGCCCCGCAATACATTATCGGAATTAGCCATTAGTTCGAGATTTTGTCCTTCCAAATATGCATGTAAAATGCCTGCGTCCTGGAAAATGCCTTCGCCGGGTTGAAGATTCACCAGGTTAAATAAGTAAACAGAGAATAGACCGCGATCAATATACCCTTCTTTACAAAATGTTTTATAAGCACGAGCCGCCCAGAAATCTTCCTCCGATTTTTTTAACTCACCCTTTTCATATAAAGGAAGGATGCGATCGACCAGCGGTTGTAATATTTTATTAACCTCCGCTTGATCCATTTCCATCACCAGTTTATAAACTCCTTCATAGCCTGATTTTTTCCATGCAGGGATTATAAATAACAGTTCCGGTACTGCGTGTATTATCTTTTTTAATTCAGGAGCCGGTTTAAATCCATGTAATAACCAGAAATCACTCCAGGCCACCATCAGTTCCGGCTTATGATTATCGTCTTTATAGTTGCGATAGGAAGCATGTAGCGGAATATTCTTTTTATTCTCCGCGGCAAATTCCAGTTCCGCCGCTTTTTTAGAAGGATGGACCTGTATCGACAACATGTCTTTTACATCCAATATTTTAAAAAGATAAGGGAGGCGCCCAAATTTTGCAGCAACCTTTTCACCCAATACTGTTTTATCCTGTTTACGAATAAATTCATCAAGCGATTGCGTAGTGCCATCAGGCAGTACTAAAAGAGAAGGTGCATTTTCATGAGCGCCCATCCAGTATTCAGCAAAAGGACTGTGGTCCGTGTTGATTTTCCCCAATAAGTTGGGTAAAAAACGTTCCCCGCCCCAGTTATAATGCTGTATCGTGCCTTCGAGTCGAAATATTTTTTGTGTAGGTTGCATAGTGAATAGTGAATGGTCAATAGTCAATAGTCAATAGTCAATGGGCAATGCGAAACGGTCAATGGGAAATGGTCAATAGTCAATGGCCTCCGATTTAGTGAAAAGTGAATTGTCATTAGCTTATGGCTTCCGAATAAGTGAACTCTGAAATAACAAAGGTCATTCACAATTGACTATTGACCATTGACTATTCACTACAATATTACAAACTTGTCATGGCAACACATAACGAAACTGGTAAAAAAGGAGAAGCACTTGCCGTGGATTGGTTAAAACTAACAGGCTTTATCATCCTGCATCAGAACTGGCGCCACTCCCATTACGAAATCGATATCATTGCCATCAAAGAAAATATATTGCATTTTGTTGAAGTAAAAACCAGGCGCAGCCATCGTTTCGGCTTTCCGGAAGAATCGGTATCAAAGAAAAAAATGCATCACCTCATGCAAGCAGCCGAAGAATTTATGTACCAATACCCGGGATGGAAAAGAATTCAATACGATATAGTTTCAATTATTCTGATGAACAAGAAAGAACCGGAGTTTTTTTTGATTGAGGACGTGTATCTGTGAAAACAATTTCGGATTTTGGATTTATGATTTTTGATTTCGCAATCACAATCAACCCTCTTGAATTTTATTTTGCTGCTACATCAAATAAAATCAAAAATCACAAATCATAAATCACAAATCATAAATTCTTCTCCTTCACTAGTTCCCTCATCTTCTCCACCAACTTATAAGTAGCGGGACAAAATTCTACATTTTGTTTAAATACATGAACATACTGAACCGTATGTTTCTTGGTATGATGTGGAAATCCGGCGCAATCCTGTGGCCTCACTTCGTAAATGGAACAGTAATTGGTATCCAAATCGAGAAACTGGCAGGGTTCGCTTTTATTGATCCAATCACCATCAGGGTCCTTGCATAACATTTTTTTACGGAAAGCAGCAGGAGTCATATTCAAATGAGCAGCGATCCTGCGGATATCCGTCCCTGTATAGGTAGGTGACATTGTTTTACAACAGTTCCCGCAACTCAAACAATCCGTTTCTTTCCATACCTGCTGGTCAGCATGCTGGGTAATCGTATTCAATCCGCGGGGAGGGTTTTTACGGAGCCTGCTCAAAAAACGCCTGAAAACAGGTTTGTTGGCTATCGCTTTCTTATTAAACGCGCTCAGGTTAATCTGCATTCTTTCTTAATAATTTTCGCACATGTTCAATTGCTAACGGACTGCAAATATCCTTAAAAAATGTTAGTCCTTATATTAATTAATTGTCCGTGGCTGGTGTCCGTGGCTGGTGTCTTCACCAGCCACTTATTCTACTCACTAACTACATTCTCTTTCATCAATCACAACAACCATCTTCAAAAAGTTAACAACCCCGCACATTCATTATCTTTACCACTACTTTTCGAAATATGTGGGAGCCCTATAAAAAAGGATACAAAGCCTGGTTACAACTGGAAAAGTCCCTTGCCGGCAATTCCGTAGAAGCCTACTTGCGCGATATTGATAAGTTCACGCAGTTTTTACAGGATCAACAACAGGTTCAGTCGCCATCAGATGTTACGTTAAAGACCTTACAGCAATTCATCAAATGGATCGCGGAGCTGGGAATGACAGACACATCACAGGCTCGTATCATTTCCGGTGTCAGATCCTTCTATAAGTATTGTTTAACGGAAGATATCGCTAAGAAAGATCCCACGCTATTACTGGAAGCACCCAAGCTGAAACGAAAATTACCTGATACATTAAGTTTTGAAGAAATTGAAGCGATCATAGCACAGATCGATATGAGCAAACCGGAAGGTGGACGTAATAAGGCCATCCTTGAAACTCTTTATAGTTGTGGGCTGAGGGTAAGTGAATTAGTAAATCTCAGGTTATCGCAACTATATACTGATATTGGTTTTATACGGGTGGTTGGTAAAGGGGATAAGGAACGCCTGGTCCCTATCGGAACTTCGGCCATCAAATTCATTAATATATATAAAGAACAATTAAGAGTTCATATTACCGCAAGTCCGGGGCATGAGGATATTTTATTCCTGAACAATCGCGGTGCCAGGCTTTCTCGTGTAATGATCTTTTTGTTATTAAAGGATTTAGTACGGAAAGCGGGTATCAAAAAAAATATATCGCCGCATAGTTTCCGTCATTCTTTTGCTACCCATCTTGTTGAGGGTGGCGCCGATCTGCGTGCTGTACAGGAAATGTTAGGACATGCCAGTATAACCTCTACTGAAATATATACCCACCTCGATAGAGAATTTCTACGAAAAACGTTGGAGAATTTTCACCCGGCGTTTAAGGGATAATTCAAAAATGATTTGCGCAGTTTCGTTACCGAACAATCCTTATTGTAGATAAAAAGACGCAACGAATAGATTGGTAAAAATCAATCATTGCGTCTTTGCGTAATATACTATTTACTTATTGAACTCCGGTCCTTGTATCCCACCACATTTTCTTTCCCCAAAAATTATCCTTCAGGTCAGCAACAAATGATGCGCTGTTATTACCGTTCAGTGTGGTTTCTTCTGTTGGATAAGGGTAACGGAAAGGCGGTCGGTTATGACCTGGAAATGGTGATCCCGACGCAGCTAGCAAAAGCGGGAAATCATTTCTTCTTATTTCCGCCCATGATTCATGACCATCTTTATATAATGCCAGCCATTTTTGCATGTATATTTTTTTGGCATTTCCATTCCACGCAACGTTTGGACCAGCAATATATGTACTGATCACCGTTGGATCAGTGATACCACTTTCAACCAATGAGGCTGTAATTCCATTAGTATATGCAGTTGTTGCTGCTATACCAGCATTCCATCCTTTTAATGCAGCCTCAGCTAATATGAACTGTACTTCGGAATAACGCATGAATGGCGAGAAACCAGCTGGAGTTTCCCGGTATCGAACGCCGATCCGTGAATACTGTCCAATTGCAGGAAGGTTACCAGGAGGACCAATCTCTACACCGCGATACTGACCATCATTAGGGGCGGGCTTCGCATACACTGCAAGCCGGGGGTCCGCCAATAATTTCAAAGAATCTACCAATGGTTTGCTTATACCATGATCATCACGTGTTTTAAAATCTATATACCATGGTTCCTGGTAAGGTGTTGATGCGGTCCAGGTAAAAAAAGCATTATCTGCATTACTTGTGAAGATTGGATACTTGGTTGGGTTAGCCGCGATTTCTTCAATGATAGATCTTGATAATGTTGGATTCACATTTGAAATCCGAATGGCTACGCGCAACCTGAGTGAATTGCAAAACTTTCTCCATTTGGTGAGGTTGCCATTATAAAGCAGATCTCCTGACCCAAGTGGATCTGTAGCTTGTTGCGCAAAAAGATCAGCGGCTGTTTTTAGCTGATTGATCAACACCGGATATATATCTTCCTGTTTGTCGTACTTAGGAGTTATAAAACCTTCGTCGCCTCGAATTGCTTCTGAAAACGGAAGATCGCGCCAGCGGTCTGTAGCAATTTGCCAGATATAAGTTTGAAAAGTTAGTGAAACAGCTTCCATATTTACTGTACCATCTACCTTGGCCTGATCAATGATCGTTTGAGTGTTTTTTGAAATACGATAGAATGAATTCCACAAACTGGTAACGGTACCGGTGCGATAAATATAACGGGCCTCATCTATGTATTGTATTTTACCAACGTGACCACCATAAGTTTCTGGCTCATTCATATTTCCCCAACTGTCAAAAAAACTTGCACCAAATGTTTCCAATACATAAGCCAGCACATTGGTGGTAGGTGCTACCACAGGATTGTTGGGGTTAGTATTAATTTCCTGGAAATCTTTTGTACAGGATAATTGGGAAAGTACCGCTAACCCTGTTATACCGATGTATACAATTATTTTTTTCATATTATTCATTTTAAACCAGCTTTCGGTTAATTGATTGAATTGATATTTTAAGATCAAAAATTAATATTCAGTTTAATACCCATACTCCGGTTAGAAGGTATCTGATATTGTTCTATCCCTAATCCGTCATTACCAGCGCCAAATCCTGTTTCAGGATCAATATGGGCAACATTGGATTTGGATGTATACAATAACCCAAGGTTATGACCGAATATTGAAACATTAGAACCCTGCAACCATGGTAACTTCCTGAACATTTGTGCAGGGAAGGAATAGCCCAATTCGATATGTCTGAATTTTATAAAGCTGCCATCAACCAGGGAAGTTTCCTTTCCTCCCCAGAGACTATGGAAATAATCCTGCGCTATAACAGGTATATCGTTTTTACTACCGTCTTCTTTAACCACCTTTTCATCCTGCAACACATCTGTTCCAATAACCATTGCCCGCTCGCGTATACCGTTTTCGGTTGTAGCTTGCAGTACACCAGATTGATAACCGAACCACTGGGTGACACTGAAGATGTCACCGCCTTTGCGGAAATCAATTAAAAAATTCAGGTGGAAATTTTTATAGGAGAGATCATTGGTAATTCCACCGACCCAGCTAGGGGTAATATTTCCTAAAATTGTAGGCGTTGAATTATATTTTGGTAACCCATCTGTTCCAACAATGATTGCACCGTTTGCATCCCTTAAAAAGCTTGCGCCTCTCATGGCACCCCATGCTTCTCCGGGTATCGCGTCTATTGTGAGACTCCATGCGCTGGTAATGTTATAAGAAGTGAGTTTTTGATGTGTTACAGGATCCTCATAAAGTTTATTCACTTTATTTTCGTTCTTCGCCCAGTTTATACTCATATCCCATCGAAATCCATCTGTGGAAGGGCGAATGATACCGAGGTTCAGTGTAAGTTCTAACCCCTTATTTTCTATTTCTCCAGCATTCAGCAACATTGATGTATATCCACTTGATCCGGATAAATTGACGCGCATGATTTGGTTGGTAGTGTTCTTATTGTAATAAGTAGCATCAAGTCCGAATCTTCCTTTTGCAAATTGAAGTTCTGCACCGATTTCTATACTCTTTGCTGTTTCAGGCAAGAGATTGATAGGTGGTAATGTGGTAGAAAGACTGTAAAGTGATACGCCATTGAATCCGGTTGCATTTGCAGAATAGGTAGCATCCAATTGATAGGGAGATGTTCCGTTACCCACTTTGGCCCAGCTTGCACGCAATTTTCCATAACTGAGAATTGCGGGATTTATATCAATATTTTTAGTGAAAATCCAGCTAAGACTTGCTGAAGGATAAAAATAGGACCAATTGCCCATTGGGAGCGTTGAATTCCAGTCGTTCCTTGCAGTAACATCGAGGAAAAGAAAGCCATTGTATCCAACTGAAGCTTGTCCGAATACGCTGTTCGATCGGGCATGTGAATCAAACATACCAGTTGTTGGTGTTCCTTTAGTATTACTGATTGTAAAAAGATTAGGAACGGTGAGTTCATTTGCTCCAAGACTTGTTTGTGATAATTTGGTATCTAAATAATTTGCTCCCGCAGTATAACTCAGTGAAATATTTTTGAAAATATTGCCAGTGCCGCTGAAAATGAGATCAGCATTTATCCCGTAACTGTTAATCTGACGTTGGGTAAACCGTCCACCACCCCAGGTCTTATTTGCCATACTGGTCAGCGTTAAGTTACTCTTATTCATCATAATTTCTTTGCGTATTTCGCTAGAAAAATCACCTCCTCCTCTTACCATCACTGATAACCATGGTTGGAATTTGTAATAGACCGCTGCGTTCCCAAATACTCTATCCTTGATACGGGAATGCGTATTATTAAATAAGTTAAAGTAGGGATTGTCATGAAAATTGCTATTCCAGTTGTAGGGGAATCCATTATTAAGGTCTTTATTATAATTTGCTTTTAAGTCCTGCATATCCACCTGTCTCCCAAACCAGCCACCAATGGATTGCATTGGATTAAAGTTGTTATACCCTTGCCCGGTGAGGTTATCGTTTTCTGTTCTTACATAATTAATAGTTGCGGTTGATTTGAGTCGTTCGGTAAAATTTTGAGTTGTATTCAATAACAAAGTGTAACGTTTCTGGTCTGTATTGGGAACGGTACCTATCTGCTTTTGTTGGCTGAGGGCCAAACGTGTGTTGCCTTTATCGGAATTGGTTGATAAAGCAACAGAGTTATCAATAGTATAACCTGTTTGAAAAAAGTCTTCCACATTATCGGGATGAGATAACCAGGGAGAAGCGATTCTGGCTCCACCGGCATCAAGGGGACTGTTATATTGTTTAATATTTAGTCCGGCATTCAACCGGGGTCCCCAGCTTTCATCTACTCCATCATTTATACCATTTCCTAATCCATCCAGGTAGGTGAACCCAACCGTTTCGGCCCATTGCTGATAAGTTCCGGTACCACCATTTTGCTTCCATGAATATTCATCACCATAAAATCCCTGGCCATATTCGTTTTGATAGTGGGGCAGTATATTCATCTTCTCAAATGAAAATCCACCGGAATAGGTAACCGAATATTTTTTTCCTACCCCTTTTCCATTTTTAGTTGTAATGAGAATAACACCATTGCCTGCCTGGTAACCATACAAGGCGGCTGCATTCGCGCCTTTAAGTACAGAAATGGATGCAATGTTGTTCGGATCAATTTCCGCGATGGCATTACCATAATCCACAGCTCCATAAGCACCTACCCCCGTTGAAGCATTGCTAACAGGAACACCATCTACAACAAACAATGGCTGGTTGTTCGTAAATGAATTATTACCCCTCAATACGATACGGGATGAGGCCCCTACAGCACCACTGGCAGACGTCACTTGCACGCCGGCAATTTTGCCCGCCATCGAATTCAAAATATTTTGTTCATTACTTCGCGTTAGTTCAGATCCTTTGAGTTCCTGGATAGAGTAGCCCAGTGCTTTTTTCTCGCGTGTCATTCCCAACGCAGTCACTACTACCTCATCAAGTTGCGATGTTGATCGTTTGAGTGTTACTACAATCTCCTGCTGTTTGTTTATTTCAACTTCCGTAGCGACAAAACCAACAGCTGAAATCACCAATACATCTTTTGATACTACTTGCAAGCTGAATGTTCCGTCTTCTCCGGTAGCAGCGCCTCCAGGTTTGTTTTTGAACTTAATGGTTGCGCCAACAACAGGTGTACCAGCTTCATCTGTTATCTTTCCCTTAAGCATGTTGGCTTGCGCATGTAGTTCTATTGAAATTAAAAACGTAAGGCAACTTAGCAGTAGAAATGCGAAATTATTTTTTCTCATATACACTTTTTTAGTTAGCGGTTAGGTAATAGAATAGACGCCCATTAATTATGCAGTAATGGTCTTCTTCATTTGCAGATTTATTTCTCCAGGCTAGAATTGAAATTTAATGCAGGCAAATTTCCTTTCTCAAACTTATCAAATGAAAAGTAGAAATGATATACACGGTTTAACCGCTACTTAGCAGATATTGACCTAATTCATAAAAAATATAAACAAACCAGGTGAAAATATGTTAATGATGGACTTTGTGTATAATGAATGAAAAGATATTTTCAATAACGCAAATGTCATAATATAATCTGGAAAAATTAAAACCAGTATTTGATCATTCATTCGCAACTCATCTTGTTGAGGGTGGCGCCGATTTGCGTGCAGTACAGGAAATGTTAGGACATCCCAGTATAACCTCTACTGAAATATATACACACCTCGACCGGGAGTTTCTACGTAAAACATTGGAGAATTATCATCCAGCGTTTAAAACATAAAATGTAGAATATAAAATGTAAAACTGTTCATGTTTTGCGAACCTTTTTACATTCTATATTTTATATTCTACATTTTACATTTTAGAAAATCGTACCTTTTCTTCCTAAACCAACCAGCAATGACCAGATTATTAACTGCCGCATTCGTGTTGTGTTTTCCTCTTTTATTAAACGCCCAATCACTCACCGAAGGAGCAACCCTTCTTTTTAAAAATTCCAAAAGCAATCTCACCACCGCTGAAAAAAATAAATTATTCATAGATCTGCAATTCCATCTATCGAAAGACCGCAAGCAATTTATTGCTGATGGTGACGAAAACAAGGAGTATCCTTTTGGCGCTCAGGTACTGCCTACCGATTTTAATAAAGATGGTAAGGAAGAAGTGTTTATCGTATACGGCAATTCATACACTTCAGGCGGAGCCGGATCCTCTGTAGTTGTCTTTATTAAGAATGCGGCTGGCAAATATGAGCCTCAATTAGGATTTCCTGGCATGGCACCGGATGTGCTAGCTACTACTAATAAAGGATACCCTGAACTACTCATCGGAGGTCCCGGATTTGAGTTCCCGGTGTGGAAATGGAACGGAACCAGTTACGTGTATGGAAGAAAAGTAAAAGACAGCGAGTATGAAAAACTCAAAAAAACAAGTTTAGAAGAAGTAAGTAAAGCCTACCAGGCTACAATAAAATAGGCTAAGAGGTTAAAAGGGAAAGGAGACAGAAAAAGAGTGTTCCTGATTTTAAAATCTCTCCTTTTCTCTTTTGCACCCTTAGCCCAGTATTTTTTTTGCAAAGAGATCAAAAGAGAAAAGAGAAGAAAGAAAGAAAGAATCTGTTGAAATTCAAATCTCTTTTGTCTCCTTTCTCTTTTATGCTCCTAGTCCTGTATTTAAAAAAATTATATTGAAACAATCCACGGCTCCAGGAAAGCAACCGCTTTTTCAAATAATTGCTTCCCATATTCACTCGTTGCTAAAAAAGGATGTTCTCCATTTACTCCCAGCAGTGGTGAATTTTCTCCTTGGGGAAAAACCGACAGATCAACCAACTCCGGTTGAACATACATAGTAATAGAGGTTTCATTTTTCGCTGCATGATCACTCATGTAATTCCATTGATCCTTCATCGCATCGGTGATGCCGAATAATTTCATACCGTATTTATCAACCCATGTTGGTATCATTTCTGTCCATATTCTGCGGGAAGGACCATGACCTTCGGCAAATACAGCTTTGAAACCAGCACGCTTTAATTGTTCCAGTATATTTTCGAGGAGTTGTTTAAAAAAATCATAGCTCACCCAGTAACAACTGCCATCAAGTTGTTTATTCGGACTGGTAGATTTGGCGTAATCCATTCCAATAAGATAAGAACCTTCTCCGGTTTCCATACGTCTGTCTGGTCCTAAAAACAATGGTGGCAACACGATGCCGCCAAACCGTTTCGCACATTCAATCATTAAGGCTTCACTTTGAATGGAATCAGACCCTAAAGGCAAATGTTCCCCATGCCATTCCAATGTTCCCATTGGTAAATATGCCAGGGGCTTTTGTATAATACGTTTACGAAATTCTTCGGGTCTTAGTTCAGCATATTTTACATTAATAGATTTCATAACCCGGTTTTTCACTAAATGTAGAGAAAAGACACGAGTAAAATTGCCCGATCACTTTTTCATTCTTCATTTTTCATTTCTCGCCAGCATCGTCCATTTATTGAAGAATTAATTTAGAATGATATAACTTTTTGGAACTATTCCCAGTCAACCTCACCCAATACATTCCTTTGTTCCATGTCATGGAAATAGGGATTGTTATATTCTGTTCTTTCGATTGGATTGATACTTGTCCGCGGTAAACGATTCTTCCCGAAGCATCCAGTATTTCAGTTGTATAATCACCGGCTTCTTTGAGTGATAAAGCCATAGTTACCGTTGCTCCCGGCGCAACAGGATTAGGATAAATCTTAATTTCTTTTTTCTTCAATAGTTCGGGTGTCAAGTCGGCGAGTACGCGTTTTGCTTTTTCTGTACGACTAACTTTCTCGTAGGTTATCATAATACCCGTTGTTTCTGTGGTGGATCTGCAATATGTTAGTTTTCCCATAGAATTGGCAGTTATCACTACCGCATCAAGCGTATCAGCCAGGGGTTCAAGATATAATCCAATTTTATTGGTACTTTTCGAAATAATAAACTCCTGAGGTGAATATCCAATCGCGCTCACCTTCAATACTCTTTCT
This sequence comes from Chitinophagaceae bacterium, assembly GCA_965279015.1. Lineage (GTDB taxonomy): Bacteria > Bacteroidota > Bacteroidia > Chitinophagales > Chitinophagaceae > Endoryza. The sequence continues at coordinate 2,784,406 of OZ257130.1, read as the reverse complement.
CTGATTCGTGACTGAATATTAAGATTGAAGACACCATTGCTATCTGCCGCCAGCCCAATATCAGTTTTCTTTATACTTACACTGGCAAAAGGTATCGGAAGCCCTGTTTTACTGTCATGAATCACACCATTAATATTATCAAACCTGATAGGTTCCATAATAAACATCATGCCTACGGTTGCAGTTACAGGTTCATTACAGGCTGCTGTTTTTTGTGAAACTGCACTTTTATAGTTGGTGACAGAAACCTTTTTGGTTGGTTGAGGTTTCGACTGGGCACTCGCATATCCCGTAGTCATGAAACCCGCGATTACAAAATTCCAGATGTATGACCAGGAAAGTTTCTTTTTATTAACCTCAATAAGGGGCCGGTTTAATTGATCATTCGTAAAACGGCCACATACATCCGTGTTCCTCTTCGATAAATGATTGAGTATTTCCTTATCATTCATCTTCGAAAAATCGGTTACAGTTTTCTGGCAGGATTGGCAGAAGCGTCCTTGTTCGGTTAAAGTCATCTTATTCCAGTTTTCGTGACAAGGATCCGTGACCGATAGTTGTACATTACTGGACATATGGAGTTGTTTTGATTATTATAAAGATGCCGATAATTCACTATTCCATACTGTTAATGAATATCTACTTTAACATTAATTTAGAATGAACAACTTTCTTAGAATCATTTCCTGTCAATCTTACCCAATACACTCCCTTACTCCATATCACATTCGTAGCAATTGTGACGGTCTCTGTTTTTGTAAGCAGTTCTATCTGCCGCCGATACACAATGCGACCTTGTTCATCCAGAATCTCCATAGTATAATCTCCCGCATCTTTAACAACAATCGAAATATTCACAGAACCGCCTGCTATCTGTGGGTTTGGGTAAACAGTCATCTCTTTTTTCCTGATCACCTCCGGCATCCAATCTACAATCTTGCGTTCCGTTTTCTCAACAATGCTGACTTCCCGATAAGCAACCAATCCGCCAGCCACACCAACCAAACAAAATTCAGCTTTAGCCATTGGCATCTCGGGCCCTAAAACAAACGCGGGCATTAGTTCCAGATAGAAAGTCATGTTATTCGAACTATTTTTCGATATGGTAAATTCCTGCTCAGCATATCCAATTGCGCTTATCACTATTATTATATCATCGTCATCCAACTCAATGGAAAATTTGCCATTCACATCCGCGACAGTTTGCTTTAAAGTATTTTTGAATCCGATAGCAGCAAATGGAAGCGGTTGATTTGATTTTGAATCAAGTACCTGTCCTGATAATTTCTGTTCCCAAACATTTGATGCATTTACCCCGGATTTACCCAAGTATAGATCACCTCTAACGAGTGCAGGCTTATAAGTGGGTTCCTTTTTTTTCTGTTTTAAAGAATTTGTCTGCGCATTGGCAAAACCCGTAGATAAAAAAGTAGCTATCACAAAATTCCACACATATGCCCAGGAAAATTTCTTTTTATGCTCACCAATCAGTGTACGGTCCAATTGATCTGCAGTGAACCGGCCACACAAATCTGCATCACGTTTTGACAAATGATTTAATATCTCCTTATCTGTCATCATCGAAAAATCGGTAACTGTTTTCTGGCAGGATTGGCAAAAACGGCCTTGCTCTGAGGCTGTCATTATGTTCCAGTTTTCGTGACAGGGATCTGCTACTTGTAAATGAATATTGTTGGGCATAGGGTTATTTTTATAATTAATGGATCAACGTTTACTCAAGTCTTTTTTCTTAACTCTTTTATTACTGCCCGCCAACGACCGGGCATTTCTGATAAGCTTTAAAAATTCTGCCCGATATCCTTCTTCATCTTCTCCCATGGCGTCGTTGGCAAGCTTCCAGGCATTATCGAATGAAGAAGATTGTTTGAATTCGGAATCACGCAATAACATTCCGAATTGAGCTACCGAAGCAGCGAAACGAAAATTGTCGGAAGTGTTTGCAATCGATAAACGCTGATCCATAATTGCATGTCCAATCAGTTTGCTCTTTTCCTCATCCGGTTTTTTATACCGGAATTTTATGGTCATCAGCTCGTTGGAAGCCGCTGTGGGCAAGGATTTGATTTCAGACTGGTATTTCAATTTATCCACGCTATCAATAAAATCACTCTTCACTCCTACCGGAATTACTTCATATAAAGCTGTTACCGTATGCCCGCTACCCAATTCACCGGCATCTTTTTTATCATTATTAAAATCTTCTTTGTTCAGCATTCTGTTCTCATATCCAATCAAACGATAAGCCTGTACTTTAGTAGGATTGAATTCGATCTGCAGTTTAACGTCTTTGGCAATTGTAAAGAGTGTTCCGCCAAATTCATTTACCAATACTTTACGAGCTTCATTGAAGCCGTCGATATAAGCGTGATTGCCGTTTCCTTTATCAGCAAGTTTTTGCATTTTGGCATCCTGGTAATTACCGGTTCCATAACCCAACACAGTTAGAAAAACACCGCTTTTTCTTTCTTCTTCAATCATCCTTTCTAATTCATCATCGCTGCTGGCACCTACATTGAAATCACCATCGGTACAAAGAATCACCCGGTTATTACCACCCTTAATGAAATGCTGCTTCGCAATTTTATAGGCCAATTTAATACCCGCTCCTCCAGCTGTTGAGCCACCGGCTTCTAATTTATCTATCGCATCCTTTATATCCATGTTATTCTCCCCGCTGGTGGAAGGCAGCACCAATCCAGCGTTTCCGGCATATACCACGATCGCTACTTTATCCTGATCTCGTAACTGATCGGCTAATAATTTTACCGACTGTTTTACGAGAGGTAATTTATTCGGTTCATCCATTGAACCGGATACATCAATGAGGAATACCATATTGCTGGGAGGAAGCTTATCTGTTTCGATTTTCTTTCCCTGCAAGCCAATTAAAACCAATTTATGTTTGTTGTTCCAGGGACAATCTGCCATTTCGGTATTAATTGAAAACGGATCCTCCCCTTTTGGCTGTGGATATTCATATTTAAAATAATTGATCAATTCCTCAATACGCACAGCACCGGCAGGAGGTAATTGACCCATATTTAGCATTCGACGTACATTGCTATAAGAAGCGGCATCTACATCAATTGAAAAAGTAGAGAGAGGGTTATCGGTAGCTTTCAGAAAACGATTCTCAATAATCGCATCATAACCTTCCCGGCTAAGATCATCATTATAACTCGCCGAATCACTAATAATTCCTTTGGAAGAATTAACTCCTTGAGCTAGTCCATACGAATATTGATCTGAATAGAAAGATGTTGATGAAAGCTCGTCAGTTTTTACACTTTTATTCTTGTATCCCAATGACATTTTTCTACTTTTTGAAGAGCGCGTAACTACTACTTCCGACAAATTTTTCTTAGATGCGATCAGACTGATAGCTATAGTTGGCTTAGACGCTGAAACTTCTATTTCTTGACTATCATGTCCAACTGCAGATATAATAAGTATTGCCTTCTCGGAGTTAATAGTTAACCGAAAAGTACCATCAGGATTAGAAACTGTTCCAATGGCCGTTCCTTTAATATTTATTGAAACGAAAGGTATCGGAGCTCCAACGGCATCCGTTATTTTACCAGAAACTTCAAATTGAACAGGTGAACGAAAAGCGAATAATAAAAAGAAGGTGCAGAAACTGGCTGTTAGCAGGTATCGCATAATGGTTATTTTGTAGGTAGATGCTGGTATATTTAAGATTACACATGCAGCCAAAATATATTTTTAACTATCTTGTTATTGAACGGTGTATAATTGTTAATAAAATATGGTTTGTGGACACGCTGATCAAGGTCACCAACCATGGTAAAATTTGGCTTTTCTAAAAAACATATCAAACCCTGACCTTTCTGATAAAGAATTGGTACAACAGTATAAAGCCACCAGCGATATGCAGGTGCTGGCCGAATTGTACCAGCGCTATATGGATTTACTATATGGGGTGTGCCTGAAGTATTTGAAGGACCCCGAAAAAGCTAAGGATGCAGTGATGCAGATATTCGAAGAATTGGTGGGGAAATTGCATAAACACGAAGTGGATAATTTTAAAAGCTGGCTCTATACTTTGGCTAAGAACCACTGCCTGATGCAGTTACGAACCCCTAAAAACTTGAAGACCACAGAATTTAAGGGTGATATTATGCAATCGGAAGAAGATGTGCATCTGAATGGCGTGCTTACCCGGGAGGATAATCTGCAGCGACTCGAAAAATGCCTGCAAACTTTATCGGCGGAGCAGAAAATTTGCGTGGCAATGTTTTATTTACAGAACAAATGCTACAACCAGATTGAGGAAGAAAGTGGCATTGAATGGAATAAAGTAAGAAGCTATATCCAGAACGGACGAAGGAACCTGAAAATATGCATGGAGAAAAACGCTGAAATTGAAAAGTTGACGGGTACTAAACATGAGTGAGTATAGAAACCATATTAAACAATATACCGCCGCCGATATCCAGCGATACCTGGATGGACGAATGAATGCGGAAGAAATGCATGCAATTGAAAAAGCGGCATTAGATGATCCTTTTCTGGCGGACGCAATTGAAGGAATTGAATTAACAAAGAAAGAATACGATAACGGCGCGATCAACAACGACCTTATTCAATTGCGTAATCAGATCGCGGAAAAAGCAAATGCTGGTAAAGTAAGAGCCATAGCAACATTTCGTTGGTGGAGAGTGGCGGCCGCAGCTATCGTATTAATTGTATTCGGCACTGTAACCTATACTTTCTGGTTGAAACCTGAAAACAATGAGCAGTTGATTGTGGTGAATGATAAGAAACCAGCCACTATTGAACCCAATGCAGCACCGGCTGATAAAGCAATTGTACAAGAAAGCGATTCTTTTAATAAAGACATTACGAGGTCAGACGAAAAAATAAAGGAATCCAGCATTGAAACTGAAAAAAAATCAATAGGGCAATCAAATAAATCAGCAGCCCGCGATATAGCCTCAAATCCTCCTGTTGCAATCAAGGATAATAATGATAAGATTTTCAATTTAGCCAAAACAGATGATGCAATTGCTTCGTCAGCGGTTAAGCCAGAAAAATCAATAAGTAAAAACGATAGTATTGTTTCTGCTTCTGGCTTGGCACGCAGTCAAAAAGAATTAGAAGACAAAGAATCTCAGAGAAAATCAACAGATACAGATGACCTGGTAATTGTTAATCCAGATAAAAAATCAAAAGATAAACCAGTAGTAGCTGGATATGGTACAGAGAAAAAAGGATTTACTAATATCGAAAATGCTTCACTTAATTTCTTTAATGGTCGTGTAACCGATAACAACAACCGGCCTATTGCAAATGCTACTGTTCTATTACCAAACACAAGGAATGCCTATACTACTGATCAATATGGCAATTTCAGAATTCCCAGCACGGATACATCGATAAAGGTAACGATCAGTGGAGTTGGTTTTGACGGTCAAACTATTCAGTTGCGAAATGATCTGGCCATTAATCATATTCAATTGCAGCCCGCAACAGCATCCCTGAGTGAGGTAGTTATCACCAAACCTTCCTCCAATGCTAAACGGGAAAAATCCAATTATAAAACAAAATACCCCAGTGTGCTTATCCAGGATGCCGAACCGGCAAATGGATGGATTGAGTTTGATAAATATATTGAAAGCAAAAAAAGGATAAATCCTGATGATCCCAACGTTAAAGCCGGCGAAGTAGTGGTATCGTTCCAGGTAAACCGAAAATCGGAACTCTCCGATTTCAAAATTGAGCAACGACTCTCTGTTGCCCAAGATGCCGAGGCAATCCGTCTGATTAAAGAAGGCCCGTCCTGGAGATTACTAAAGGGAAAGAAAGCAAGGATTATGGTGATTATCCGTTTCTGATTATCTTCCTGTAATAAGAACCAAGAAGCCAAGATGCCAAGAACCAAAGAAAAAAAACAAAGAAGACAAATACCAAAAAAGAATACAAAGTTTAAAATTTCAATGGTTCTCTGAATGTCAGAGACCCATTGAAATTTTGTATTTTTTTGTATTCTTTCTTTGATTCTTGGTTTTCTTTTGCCTTTATTCTTTGGTTCTTGGCATCTTGGCTTCTTGGTTCTTGGTTCCTGATTTCCCTTACCTTTGCGAAAATTATTTTTTATGAGAAAGTTTTTCAACGTACTGCTCGCAGCCTGCCTAATTTCTTCTGCGGCTTTTAGCCAAACTGTGAGAACACCGGCAGCCTCTACCACAACCAGTGTAAAACAGGATTTCGCTCTTTCCGCTATTGATCTGTCTTATTCGCGTCCTGCTGTAAAAGGACGCACTATTTTTGGTGATCTCGTACCATACGGAAAAGTATGGCGCACTGGTGCTAACAACGCTACTACACTTACTTTCGGGGAAGATGTAAAGATTGGCGGAACAACCGTAAAAGCCGGTAAATATGGCTTTTTAACTATACCTGAACAAAGTCAATGGACACTCATTCTTACCAAACAAACGGACGTAACCGGCCCGGCAGCTTATAAGCAAGACCAGGATGTTGTAAGATTTACAGCACAATCCAACACGCTTCCGTTTTCAGTAGAGAATTTTACCATGATGTTCGGCAACATTACCAGCAGTACTTGCGAATTGTGGGTGATGTGGGATAAAACAATGGTTGCAATGCCTATCTCCGTAGATGTTGATACTAAAGTAATGGCGCAAATTGACAATGCGATGAACAAGGATAATCGTCCTTATTTTACCGCTGCCATGTACTACATGGATAACAACAAGGATCTTAATAAAGCACTGGAATGGCTGAATAAAGCCGCTGAGCAAAACCCTTCTGCATTTTGGATATTGCACCAGAAAGCAAACTGCTTAGCTAAGCTGGGCAAAAAAGCGGATGCTATCGCCACTGCAGAAAAATCGATGGCCATCGCTAAGGAAGCTAAGAACGATGACTACGTGAAATTGAATGAAGATTTGATTAAGAAGCTGAAGTAGTGAGTGGTGAGTGGTGAGTAGTGAATTGTCAATAGTCAATGGTGAATATATAAAAGCGATCTCTCAATAACAAGAGATCGCTTTTATTTTGAATGTATTTTAAAGATGATGAGTCTTAATTAATTCGTGACAAGCTCAAAGCTCGAAGCTCATAGCTCGCAGCTACCCTTGCTTCTTTGCAGAAAAAAACGGTTGCAATATCAATGAAAAGAAAATAACTCCTGCAGCGCCAATTACATTCAACCATAAAAAAGAAATGATGTCAAGTGTATATATAGATAAAACAACAGCTTCGGTGATCAGTGCCGCATAAAACACCGCATCTCCATGAACACGCTTTATATAAAATGCAACCAGGAAGATCCCGAGAATAGTTCCATAGAACCAGGAGCCTAATATATTCACTGCTTCGATCAGGCTGTTGCCAAGGTTATACGCAAATTGCGCAGCCACAATACAAAACAATCCCCAACCAATCGTATACCATTTCGACCATCGATATTCTTCTTCTTCCGTATATTTCCTTTTAGAAAATCGTTTGTGAAAATCGATCATCGTGGCGGAAGCCAGTGAATTAAGCGCGGCAGCAATACTTCCCCAGGAAGCTAAAAAGATAATTGCCACGATAAGACCAATCAACCCCTTGGGCAAAAAATCTCCTACAAAGCGAAGGAAAATGTAATTGGTATCTTTCCCATCTGACTCGGGATTTGCCTTTTTTACCAGGGATTTTATCGTGGTCCTTATTTTTTCCCCCTCCTGCTCTTGTTGTTGTAATGTAGAGCGCAGATTATCGATCTTATCATTCTCTTTAGCTTTAATGGCGGCCGCCAGTTGAATTATTGTACCCTGTTTTTGTTCCTGGAACTGATCATACAATACTGATGCCTTCCCATACTCCGCAGCGTAGATACTTTTTTTAACGATATTTTCTTCCGCGTAATTGAAATAGGCAGGGGCCTTATAAAACTGATAGAAGGAAAAAATGAATATCCCGATCAACAAAATAAAAAACTGCAAGGGTACTTTTGCCATTCCATTCAATAATAACCCAAGTTTGCTTTCTTTTTCACTCTTCGCAGTCAGGTATCTGCCTACCTGGCTCTGGTCGGTACCAAAATAACTTAGCGCCAGGAATAATCCGCCAATGAGCCCGCTCCATATATTGTATTTGTCTTTCCAATCAAAAGATCCCTCCGCGGTTACGCCACTGGTGATTACATTCAATTTCCCTGACTTTCCCCCGATATGTAGTGCTTCCTTAATCCCCACTCCTTCCGGCAACATATCAATCGCATACCAGCAGGCAACAAACATAGCCGCGTAAATTATTATGAATTGCAATTGCTGGGTATAAGCTACTGCTTTAGCGCCACCAGTAGTTGTGTAGATGATCAATAAACCTCCCATTGCAATATTGGTCAGGTAAAAGTTCCATCCCAATAAACTATGTAATACAATGGAAGGAGCGATCACACTGATGCCTGTCGACAATCCACGAGATAGTAAAAAAAGGAAGGAAGTAAGCGTTCGGGTCTTTACATCAAACCGCTGTTCAAGATATTCATAAGCGGTATATACTTTCAAGCGGTGAAAAATAGGAACCAGGGTTACGCATAAAATAACCATCGCGATCGGCAACCCGAAATAATATTGTACGAATCGCATACCATCGGTATACGCCTGTCCGGGTGCTGTAAGAAAGGTAACAGCGCTGGCTTGCGTACCCATAATACTGAAAAGGATTACCCACCACGGCATTTGACGGTCGCTTAAAAAATAACCAGTCAAATTGCGGGAAGTGCGGCTTTTGTAAACGCCCCAGGCGATAATCAACAAAAGCGTTGCTACCAGCACCAGCCAGTCGAGCCGGGAAAATGTCATGCAAATCGTTTAGTAAAAAAATAAAAAAGAACAATTACAATTAAAAGGGTAAGTATCACCATCCGGTACCAACCTTTCCAGGTTTTGAACAACGGTACTTTCTCTTTATCGTTATTGGTTAAACTCATTTCTTTTTTTTACCTGTAGCGATCAATACATAAATCATACTGATAACAATTCCGATCAGCAATCCAAACGCGAACTTCTTGATCAGTTTCCCGATTATTACGCCCGAAAACACTGCAATCGCAAATGCTATCCGCGGGTTAACTTTCGATTTCTCACTCATTAAAATCCTTTCTTACGGTTTAGCGCGATAAGATTAGCGAGCAACCGGTAAGCACCGGGAACACCCGCCGGCAATTCACGGAAAAATACAAGACCCGTATATACAAATTTTCCTTTCCCATAATTAGCGACAATCAAACTTCCTTTCTGGGCATTTTCTTCCGGGTCCGCCATCGAGATCGGTGTTTCATAAGATATATCCAATGCTTCGGCATTGTAAATACTCCGCTCCTGTATCCAGCCACCAAAATCGGCCACCGTTATCTTATTGGGGTAGTTCAATACCGGGTGATCCGGAAGCAGAAAATCCACTTTTGCATTTTCATCGGTTACCCGGTTGCGGGAAATAGTAAATGGATAGGGCCCTATTTTGGCTCTTACATTACTGATGAAATTAATCGTATTGTATTGCACAATAAGATTGCCACCTTCTTTTACATAATTCATCAATACCTCATACTTCTCCGCCATAAAATCATTTACATTATAGGCCCTTACCCCTGTGAGGATCGCGTCAAATTGTTTGAGGTTATTGCTGGTGATATCTCTTTGCTTAAGCACTGTTACTTCATATCCCATTTGCTGCAATGCGATGGTGACCTTATCGCCGGCTCCTTCAATATAACCTATTCTCTTCCCCACTGTTTTTATATCCATATTCAACACCTTTATTCCATCCTGGTAGAAATAATGAATATGTGGAATATGATCGTATTTTATACTGGTGATATTCCAGTAAGCGGGTTGCTCTTCCTTTCCATTTTTCAGTTCAGTAAAAGGCAATACAAAATCCTGTTCCTGATCTTTCATCAGCTTATTACTGATATTGAAAACATAGTCCTTGCTTAACCCTTTGGCAAGATTAAAGGAAGTATCGGTTTTAGTATCATTCACCGTTTTCATGCGACCAGACACCTTTGCCGTATAATTGCTGAAATTTTTATGCGCGGCTACTTTTATAGCGATATCCGCTTTCTGCTCTTCATTTTTACGGAAGATTACAATACTAGGCTCGGTGGATACGGCCACAGAAGGTACCACCACCAATGGCTGGAACAATTCTCCTCTTACAGGATCTGTATACTTATACATGATTGGTTTGGAAAACCGGAATGGCTGGCCCTCAATTACAAGATCAAATGTTGATTGCAGGGCAGGGGCATTCTGCGGCATACCTATATAAGTCTGTTCATTTACATTGAATGAGCCTTCCGACATTTTCTGCTCCATCCAGTACGGTTGAGTAATTTCCCGGGCATTGGAAACATATACTGTCTTTACAAAATTATAATTCTTGTTACGGTCAAGCGTTAGATTCATCACTGTATCGAACGCTTCAAGGCTTATTTTCTCCACGCGGGTCGTGGCTCCAATTCTATTGTTCACAGAAACAGTAATGCGAATAGAATCGCCCTGTACAGCATACTCGCTATTGGCACTTGTTTCCAACCATAACCCACTGCATTGTTCAATGATGCGTTGTGTTTCTTCCAGCTTCCTGGTTTTCCAGTATCCATTCGGTAATTGCATCAAGGATTTATATAAAGCCACTAATGCAGGAACAGATAATTCAGGCTTAGATAAAGAATAATTACGTACAATATCATCAATCATCGCGCTGATCTTTTCCGCTCCCGTCACTCTGCTCCAGGAACTAACAACATCGTCCATCAGGTCAATTTTTGCCGGGGTGCCCTCTACGGGTGTAAAATATTCCATTTGCACACCCCTGCTTCCAGGTACGCCAAATCCCTGGCTCTTATGCTGGCTACGACTTTCAGCCGCCAGTTCGCCATAACTTTTTCCAAGCACCGGATTATATGTACCTACGTCAATCTTTAACTGGTCTTCGCTGGTGGTGTTGGTGTTTCCAAAATTAAACGTGTTCCAAAGAATTCTTTTAGCTTGCCAGGGTTGAACTCCGTATTTGAATTGTTCAGGAAAACGATTGGGATCGGCAGCAGCTTTAAACGCTACATGCGCTAATACACCAGAACCCGAATGATGACCATGTCCCGCACGACTATCTTCCGGGAAACGAGTAATGATAACATCCGGTTGAAATTTTCGGATGATCCATACTATATCACTCAATATTTTTTCTTTATTCCATACCGCGAATGCTTCGGCTGTTGTTTTGCTAAATCCAAAATCGTACGCGCGGGTAAAGAATTGTTCGGCTCCATCAATACGCCGGGCCGACATTAATTCCTGGGTACGTATCAAACCGAGATCAACTCCCTGTTCATCACCAATCAGGTTTTGACCACCATCGCCACGAGTAACAGAAAGATAACCGGTGCGATATAATCTCTCTTTTGATAACCATGCAAGCAAGCGGGTATTTTCATCATCCGGATGAGCGGCCACATACAGCACGGAACCCAACACATTTAATTTTCTTAATTGCAGGTAAATATCTGCCGAAGTATAAGCAGGAGGAGTTTGAGATTGACTTGATTGAACCAACAATACAATTAACAGAAAGAATACAATTTTTCTCATGCAAGAAATTTTAATACAACCGAAAAAAGAACCAAGAACCAAGATGCCAAGATCCAAAGAATGAAGACAAAAGAATACAAAAAAGAGACAAAGAAATTCCAATTTTCAAATATCAAATAAGCTACCGCTAATTCATTAGCTTTTGAAATTTATAATTTTGTATTTCTTCTTTGGATCTTCGGTTCTTGGCTTCTTGGTTCTTTATTGCCCAACAAGGAACACAGCATTACAAAATAACAGTTTCCCATTTTCCCAGAAACTCCGGAACATGGGGTTGTCGGCAAGATAAACCACATTACCCCTTCCCATATCCTGAACGCCGAATAACAGACCATCTTTTAACTTTTCTTTGAGTTTAGATCCAACAAAGCCAGCGACCTGCGCGTCCTTTTTGATTATACCAACGTTCCATCCGCCTTCTTTGATGAATTCATAAACATTATCATCCTGTTTGAGGGTATAATAAAAGTTCGGGTACCCAAATGCTAGCGGATGCGAATTATCCAACTCAGCTTTATAAATAGAACCAGGGATGAAATTAGGAAGAGCATCCCGCTCCCGGTCTTCATAACGACGCAGTACAGCATAATCATCTTTATCTTTCTTTTCGTCTTTCTTTTCTTCACTTGTTTTCAATTTCAATCCCCAATCATTTTTGGCCATTAATGCCATTGCATTTTCTATCGCTATAATTCGTCCCCCGCCATTCACCCATTCCTTTAACGCGTCATTCATATTTTTATCGGAAAAAAAGCGATAATTGCCATCGGGTATGATCAACACATCGGTTTGCTTCAGTACATTTTTATTAAGATCGTTGACCCAAACAATATTTATCGGGTAATTTAATTGAGCATCAAAAAAATGGTAGATCTCTCCCATTCCCAAAGAAGAAACTCCATCACCCGCTAACAAAGTAATTTTTGGCGCATGAATCATGCGTACTTTTTCAGATCCAAAATCAAACCCCTTCTCTACAAATCCGCTCTGCAAAGCATAGTAAGGTTGTCCCGCTTCTTGAGCCGCCTCCTTCACCAATTGCTCCAGATTATTATTTTTTGAACTATTACTGGTTCGGGTAATAATCAGCGTACCCTTTTCAAAATTTACGCCCTGGCTAATAAAAGATTGTTCGGCATAGCGAACTTTCACACCTTTCTTTAACAAAGTTGCCAGTATTTTAGCACTGCTTAAACCGTTCCATGCTACTACAAATGCAGTAGCTGAAGGGGAGTTAGCATTACTACTGTTAACAGAAGCCGGCGGCGTTTTGGTAATGGCAGTAACAAAAGCAGATAAACCATACAGGTTTACTCCATATACAAAAGGCATCGACCAGGCAGTAATATCATAGGTGGCCGAATCACTGATCTTTGAACTGCGCTCAAACAATACTCTTATCAGGTTTGAATTGGATTGATTGGTATTGATTACAATATCTTTTTCGGTGGCTTTAAAGGATTCTGACTTCGCCGTAAAGTAATTAAAGCCGGTATAGGAAGCGGAAGTAGTATAACTCCAATCAATGGCATTTCGATTCAATAATTTTTTTAACCGTTCCAACCTATCCCCTTCATCAGCTTTTATGATATACGCTTTATAATCACCAGCAGGAGCTGAACGCGCTTTATCATAATAGGTTTTGAATTCCTTCACTACTTTAGTTGCATTTTGTGAAGTAATTTCTATTGTGGACATTCCAGTAGTATAATGATGGTACAAGCGATCGAATAAAGTAAGGGTATCTCCATCTTCATTGATTACAGCGGCACCTCCCCGACTATGGCCCCCTTGTTCGTAAGTCATACCAATGGCACCTTTATAGGTTGGATAGGTATCGCCATAACTTGGATAAAAAAGATCAAAACGCTCTTTGGTAAAATATAACCATCCGTTGGCATCAAAATATTTCGCGTTATTCTTACCAATCATCGTTTGAAATTCGCGCTGCCAGGGGGTGATCACTTCATGAAAGGGTTCTGCAGCTGGCGCGAAATAATAAGGTGAATTATACCCCTGTTCATGAAAATCAACATGAACTTGAGGCAACCATTCATTGTAACGAAGAATACGTTGTTGCGTTTCTACCTGCGATTGCCAGGCCCAGTCGCGGTTAAGATCAAAATAATAATGATTGGGACGTCCTCCGGGCCAGGGCTCTGAATGCTCGCGGGAAAAAGGCTGCGGATTAGCTGTTTTGCCAACTACCGAATTAAACCAGTTTACATAACGATCGCGGCCATCCGGATTGATACAGGGATCAATTACCACAACCGTATTCTTTAGCCACTCTTTACTTTTTGCATTTGCCGGATTTACCAATTCCCAAATGGTCATTATGGCCGCTTCCGAACTGGATGTTTCATTACCATGTACATTATAACTTAACCAAACTATTGCCGGTCCTTTTTCGTCTGGTGCCATTTTATCCAACGCAGTCCCCGCCAATCGCTGATTATTTTTACGGATATTTTCAAGGTTGGAGATATTTTCAGCGGAAGAAATAAAAGCCAGTAATAATGGCCGCCCTTCGTTGGTTTGTCCGTATTGCTCCAATTTCACCATCGTAGTATTAGCTTCCGCCACCTGTTTAAAATAACTCACTACTTTGAAATGAGGAGAATAGCGATCTCCCAATTTATATCCTAAAAACTGCTCCGGAGATTTTACCTGCCCCAAAGCAATACAAGCCAATAAGATGACACTGAGACTTAATATGATTTTCTTCATAATCGATTGAAATGAGCAGTGAATGTAAGCAATGAACGTAAAAGAAAAAAACAGTTAGAAAGGGTTAGGATGAGTGGTAAGGAAGAGTCCGGAAGTCGGAAGGTCAGAAAGTCCGAAAGAAAAACCATAATAAATAAGCGCTGCTTCTTTCTTCGTGGCTTTGGGACTTTCATACAATAAAAAAGCGACCCATCTCTGAGTCGCTTTCTCTTAATTAAAATTTACACGTTTATTAGTTTCTAACACTGAATTCTACTCTCCGGTTTTGCGAACGGCCAGCAGAAGTCTTGTTATCCGCAATTGGCTTATCCTGTCCATAGCCGGTTGCAGTTAGGCGATCTTCCGAAATACCTTTGTTCACCAGGTATTTTTTTACTTCATCCGCACGGCTTTGTGATAATTTCTTATTTCCGGCCACACTTCCTGTATTATCACTATGACCATCAATATTAACCCCAATCTTAGGATATTTATTCATGATCACTACTAATTCATCCAATTCAGTATTTGCCTGACGGGTGAGTTTAGCACTACCGGTAACAAACGTTACATTCTTCGCGTTGAAATTCATTTCTTCAAGACGAGGGCAACCAAAATTGGAAGCAGGTCCGGCTACCTCGGGACACCGGTCCTCATCGTCGGCAACTCCATCATTGTCTTTATCAGGAATCGGACATCCTTCATATTTGGCTATACCTGCAACAGACGGGCATTTGTCTTGTGAATCCTGAACACCATCACCATCAGTATCGGGGCAGCCTTTGAATGTAAGTGGGCCCGCAACACCCGGACAAGCATCGTCTTTATCAGCCACACCGTCTCCATCTTTATCTGGGCAACCATTCAATACTTTGGGACCCGCAACAGTAGGACAGGCATCTACATTATCATTAACGCCATCTCCATCTGTATCAGCAGGAGGAGGAGGTGGTGGTGGTGGCGGTACCACTTTAACTGGTTTCTTTACACACTTACCTAATTCAAACACTTCAATTGAAATACGCGCAAACATAAAACGACCATTATATCCAAACTGGTTAGGGCCATATAGGAACCTGCCACGATTTGATAAGTCACGACCGGCATTATGACCACCTGTAGTTTTATTAACGCCTAAGGCAGATGACACAGGTGCATTATAATATGCATTAGGATCATTGCGAGGGTCTACAAATACTCTGTCCGGATATACATCAAATAAATTATTCGCACCAACTGATAAATTCAAACCCGGGCAGGCTTTATAAGTAAACACAAAGTCAGTTGTCCATTTTGGAGTAAATGTTTGATCGGTGCCAAGACCCACATCGTTCCAATAAGCTCCTGTGGCCGAGTTACGGGAAGCAGGATCTGTTGGATTCAATTGGGTTACTTCCCCAAAACGAACGGTACGAAGCATGAAATTAATTTTACGTAAATCATAAATGAACGTAAAATTAATTTTAGATTGAGGTTGACCTACTTCAATACGTGCGCGCTGTTGGCGATCGAACAATGCTGTTTTCAAATCATTCGCTGGGTTTTTCGAATCATCACCTTCACTAGGGTTATTAGCCGGATCGTCAATAACAGAATTAGTTTGAATAGGGCCTACTACCACATTTTTGTTATAGTTACCTGCAATCGACAAAGTAGCATTACCAGCTCCTATACGAAATCGCTGTGTAAGTACTACATCCACCCCTTTCGTTTCTGTATTAATAGCATTGGTCCAGAACTGAAGCGCATTGATAGTAGGATCAACTCCATTAGCGTTGAGGATATTATTTACAAGAGGATTGGTGCGATTGAATTGCGAAGAGAGAACGATACGATCGTCGATCCGGATAAAATATCCATCCACCGTGAAATTAAGATTGTTGCTTATTCTTCCAACAAAACCCGCTGATAAACTCTTGGAAGTTTCAGGAGACAATGCGCCAATACCGAATGCATCAGTAACAATCGGGTTGTAGTTGTTTGCGGTCAACGCCTGGGAAGGAAGACCCGCTACAAACTGTGTAGAAGTGTTCTGGAAATAACGCTGGTGAAGAGAAGGAGCACGGAAACCAGTACTTACGGATGCACGTACCGCCATTTTATCATTAAAATCGTAACGGCTAGCCAACTTACCACTTAGATTATCATAATTGAACTCAAGTTCATCATAGGTTTCATAACGAAGTGCTCCATCTAATACAAAATTGCGGGTACGATATTCAACATCGCCATAGAAAGCATAGATCTTACGGGTTGCTTTCACCGCATCCGTTGGTTGAAAACCAGGGAACACTTGTGCTCCGGAAACAGCAGTACCGGGGCTGAAAGTAAAATAAGAACCAGTTCCGGGATAGGGGGGAATTGGATCTGGTTGAAACTGGCGCCCTCCGTTTATATAGGAGTTTGCTTCTCCATCCGCTATAGAAAATTTTTCATACCGGTATTCACCACCAAATGCAACGTTTAATGAACGGTTCGCGCTTAGGTCAATTTTTCTACTGAGGTCTATATTAATAGTATTCTGAAGGAACTCAAGGGAACCTGCATAAAACTTGGTTTGCACATTGTTTGAGGCAGGTAGTGACGAGTTGCCGGTATGTTCAATATCATAACGAAGTGTATTGGTGCCTCGGGTATCGCTGATATCAAGATCCCATTCACCAATATCAAATTTTAATCCGGCAATTACTGAATAATCGATCAGCCGGGTATGTATCTCCGGGAGGAACCCATCATAATAAAAACGCTGCCCGTTAGCCAGTACAGGTTGCTGGCTCCAGGAGTTGGGGTTGCGGCTGAATCCGCTGGACTGTCCATTGCGCTCCGAATATCCAATAGTTGTATAAATAGACATGTTCTCTGTAAGAGGAGTACCTGCATTTACAAAACCAGCGATATTGGTATTGGATGAGTTACCCGCAACAATATTTCGGCGACTGTATTTTCTTTGCGCTTCAGTGGATCGGTCAAGATCCATCAACCAACGATAATATTCATTTGCTGTTACACCTGGGGGAATCGCTGCTGCACCAGGCAAACCACCACCATTACCATTATAGATAAGGGGTATATTATCAAAGCCACTTCTGTTGGTATTCTCCCGTTTCAACCATTGTCCACTGGCATTTATATAAGCGCCGTTTTTCCAACCCCAGCCACCACTGAAATCAATTTGGCCATTCGCACCATCTTGAATTTTTTCCCTACCGCCATAAGGCATATTGGTAAAGTTCTGCCCAATGGTACCCGATATATTCAATCCTTTATAAGTCTTCTTTAATACAACGTTAATCACCCCCGCAATCGCGTCGGATCCGTACTGTGCGGCTGCTCCATCACGTAACACTTCAATACGTTCAATTGCAGAAACTGGAATAGCGTTCATATCGGTTCCTACTGAACCGCGGCCCACTGTTCCATTGATATTAACCAGCGCTGAATTATGACGTCTTTTCCCATTCACCAGTACCAATGTTTGATCAGGACCTAATCCGCGCAAACCTGCCGGATCGATATGATCGGTTCCATCCGAAATAGTTTGACGGGCAGATTGAAAAGAAGGTGCGGTATAACTCAATATCTGGGAAAGATCGGTCTGGGCAAATTGTTTTACTTCCCGTGCGTTTATTACATCCACCGGAACCACTGTAGTCAATTTACTGCGGGGCTGACGCGAACGTGAACCAACTACTACCACATCAGTCAGATCAGAGCCAACAATTAAACTGGCATTTTGCTCAACTGTTGCACCTGCTATAACTGTTAGCTGGTAACTCATTGGAGAAGCTCCTACATAGGTAATCACAAGGGTGTATGTACCAGGAGCAATTTTAATGGAATAATTACCAGCAGCATCGGTTATTGTACCAGCACGCTGACCTTCGATAGTAACGGTGGCACTCGTCAACGGATTACCGTTAACATCTTTTACATTTCCCTTGATTGTGCCGGTAGTTTGAGCGAAGGTCCATTGGAAAGAGAGCATCATAAGTGCAAAGAAACCTGCTCTACGTAGCGTGTAGATGAATTTTCTCATAAGCTGACTCTGTTTGGTTTGATTTTATGCGGCTCACAGGAATATTGGCTAAGTTGGAAAGATAGAATATTTTCTCAAATCGTCTTTAAAAATAAGCAATTTAGTAGTAACCAAACAAGGGGTAACTGTAAATTTAGTTTCCTTAATTTTAGCCTTTATTTTTTCAATACAACTGCATGAAACCGATACGAATAATTCTAACCATTTCAATACTGATACTACTATCCTGCAAGACCAAAAAACCTTTGGTAGCTGGGACTGATTTGAACCCGTTTCAGTATAGCATCAATAAAACAGTAGTAAGTAGAAATGGAGCCGTGGTGTCTGCTCATCCATTGGCCAGTTTGGTGGGTCTGGAAATACTTAAGAAAGGTGGCAATGCCATTGATGCGTCTATTGCCACTCAACTCGCATTGGCAGTTGTTTATCCGGGCGCAGGTAATATTGGCGGCGGGGGATTTATGGTGGCCACCTTATCAACTGGAAAAAATATAACACTTGATTACAGGGAAAAAGCGCCGGGTAAAGCACACCGGGATATGTACCTCGATGAAAAAGGTGATCCAAAAACCCAACTTAGTTTAAACGGTCATCTTGCTGCAGGTGTTCCGGGTACAATCGCCGGATTATTTTCGGCTCATCAATTTGCCAAACTTCCTTTTAAGGTTTTGATTCAACCAGCTATTGACCTTGCAGAAAAAGGATTTGTTATTACAGACTCGGAAGCAAGAAGTCTGAATGGCACAAAGAGCGAATTCGTCAAACTGAATACCGTCAGTCCCGTTTTTGTTAAACCCACTCCGTGGAAAGCTGGTGATACATTAATTCAAATGGACCTGGCTAAAACGTTGATACGTATCCGAGACGATGGCCAAAAGGGATTTTATGAAGGAGAAACCGCTCGCCTTATCATAGAAGAAATGCAAAGAGGCAACGGAATTATCAGTCTTGATGACTTGAAGAATTATGAAGCTAAGTTACGAGAGCCTGTTGTTTTTGATTATAAAGGATACAGCATTGTGACGATGCCTTTACCCAGCAGTGGTGGCATCCTTCTTCCACAAATGATGAAGATGATCCAGGATAAACCAATAAAAGAATACGGTTTTCAAAGCACCCGCGCAGTACAATTAATGATTGAGGTTGAACGAAGGGCTTATGCCGACCGGGCAAAATACCTGGGAGATGTAGATTTTTATAAAGTACCGGTAAAGAAATTGATCAGTGACGAGTATGCCAAAGACCGGATGAAAGATTATGATGCAACCAAAGCTGGCAATAGTAAGGAGGTGCTGGCTGGTACTATAACAGAAAGTGAAGAAACTACTCATTTGAGTATATATGATAAAGAAGGGAATGCAGTAGCAGTAACTACAACCCTCAATGGTGGTTATGGAAGTAGAACCGTAGTAGGAGGTGCCGGGTTTTTATTGAATAATGAAATGGATGATTTCAGTGTAAAACCTGGTGTGCCGAATATGTATGGTGCTGTGGGGGCGGATGCCAATGCTGTTGCACCGGGTAAGAGGATGCTCAGCTCAATGACACCTACTATCGTTCTAAAAAATAATAAACCCTACCTGGTAGTGGGTACACCCGGAGGAACAACAATCACTACTTCCGTATTTCAAACATTGGTAAATATTCTTGAGTTTGACATGAACCCGTATGACGCGGTGAATAAACCAAAGTTTCATCACCAATGGTTACCCGATTTGATTTATATAGAAACCGGTTTCTCTTCACAGGTACGTGCCGACCTGGAGAAAATGGGATACAAGATCAGTCAACGCGGACAAATAGGAAGAACAGAAGTGATTCGGATACTACCCGATGGAAAAATTGAGGCAGTGGCTGATAATAGAGGAGATGATAGTGCGGCAGGCTGGTAGCAGAATCAAGAACCAAGAAGCCAAGATGCCAAGATCCAAAGAAAAAAGGCAAAAGAAAACTAAGAATCAAAGAAAGAATACAAAAAATACAAAACTTCAAAAGGTCTAATATCGGAGACCTTTTGAAGTTTATAGCTTGGAATTTATTTGGTTCTTTCTTTGTATTTCTTTTGTATTCTTTCTTTGGATCTTGGCATCTTGGCTTCTTGGTTCTTCGCAACTAGAATCGGAATCCAACCGTAAGTTGCACCCCAGTATTACGAATCGATTCTCCGGCCGCAGCGTCTTTCTGAACATCATTCATTGAAAACTGATACCGGCCGCTAACTACAAAATTTTTCTTGGAACCGAGGGAAATTTCAGCACCCACAATACCGCTGAAGTCGGCTGAGCTATACGAATCTTCGATATCTTCTTCCATTCCAAATTCTGATTTGGATTTACCACTTAATAATAAACTGAACTGTGGGCCAGCATATATTCCGAGACTATTGAATTGTAATTTCAATAGCAATGGAAGCGATAAATAATCCAGTTTGACAACCGTTTCGTTTTTCTCACCACCCATTCTGTTATAGGCCAGTTCGGGTTGAAAGACCCAACGTTCGCCGAGCCATATCTCCCTGTATAATCCAATAGTAAAACCTGGTCGGAAATCTGAATAGCTATATTCACCATCTTCTTCGATCCGTTGTGCAAAATAATTCGCACCTACTTTAAAACCGGTACGGTTCTTTCCTTTAGTCTTTTCCTGAGCAATAACAGCCAATGAACAGATCATGATAAGCACAGAAAGGAGTGAAATTTTTCTCATGTGCAGGGGTTTTAGTTTAGGTAAATCTATAAAATGTTCTGTGGGTAAAAATAATGGTTATGCTGCAAAAATGAAATTTTTTTAGCCACGGACAATACTTCTTTGAGATGCCGGTAAGAAGGGAAGACGGGAATTCAGAATACCAAATGAAAACGTCTTACCGACTTTCCGGCTATTATTTAAATTGATTTTAACTTTGTATCTCAACCATTACATATGTCACAATTAGGAGGAAACGATTATTTAATCACCGCTATCAAAAGACTCAAGTATTACAAAGAACTGGCGGAAAAAACATTTGTACAATTGAGCGAAACAGAAATGAATTATACCCCCGGCCCGGAGTCTAATAGCATTGCCGTTATCATCCAGCATATGGCAGGTAATATGCGCAGCCGGTGGACCAATTTTTTAATAGAGGATGGTGAAAAACCCTGGCGCAACCGGGATGAAGAATTTGAAATACATTCTTATAGCAAGGAGCAATTGATGAAAATTTGGAGCGATGGGTGGGAATGTTTTTTAACAACATTTGATTCCTTAACGGAAGCAGACCTTATAAAAATAGTTTCAATCCGTGGAGAATCACTCAATGTAACCGATGCCATTAATCGTCAACTGGCTCACTACCCATATCATATAGGACAGATCGTTTACATTGGACGAATGCTGAAAAAAGAAGATTGGATAAATTTATCGATAGCGCGTGGTCAATCGCAACAGTATAACCAATCGGAAGGAGTGAAGGATCCCGTGAAGGATATTAAATAGTGAATGGTGAGGGGTGAACAGCGTAATGTTTTGGGAAAATCAGGATTCTGAAATTTGATTACCCGTCATTTCTACGAGGATCTTATGAATTGCGCAATCATCTCTGCTCTCTTCCGCAACTTCCAACAATCTTTTTTTCACCATTTGGAGTTCTTCAATTTTTTTATCGATTCGGGTTATTTTGCGTTGTACATACTTTTTTCCCCGTTGTGGTTCCAATACTCCTTCTTCAAATAATATAAACATATTCCGGGTTTCCTCCAGCGTGAAACCATAATCCTTAATTTTCTTAATAGCGAGCAAACGCTTTAATATACCAACCGGGTATTCTTTATAACTGTTTTGCCTACGACACTCTTCTGTTACCTCTATCAATCCCAGTTTTTCATAAAAACGAATGGTATCACGGCTAAAACCAGATTTGCGGGACAATTCTCCTATCAGCATAAAATATTTTTTAATAAAAATGCTACTGTGGACTATACTCCAGCCCTTATGTTTGCTAATTAAAATTACAACACATGCAAAAATTGTTGCAAAGTTTTTATACAATCCGATTCCCAGATTGTGATCCTTTCGGTCATTTGAATAATTCACGATATATCGATTATATGCTGAATGCCCGGGAAGATCACTTGAAAGATTTTTACCAGATGAGCCTGGATAAATTTTATAAAGAAGGGCTGGGTTGGATGGTAAACAGTCACCAGATAATTTTTATTCGTCCTGCTATTTACAATGAAAGATGTGCTATCCAATCCTGCCTGATCGACGCCGGAGAATCACATTTGCTGGTTGAAATGACCCTTTGGGATGAGTCCCTTAAAACATGTAAGGCCATTTTATGGACAAAATTTGTACATGTGAATCTGAAAACAGGACGGAAAGAAAAACATAACGCGGCGTTTTCAGATTTTGTAAACGCTGTTTTAGTTGATGGAGTTGATCTTGAAGGCGGACCCCAAAAACGCCCCCTTGTACCATCCGGTATTCCTCCAAAAATATAACCCCATTGATAACAATTCCCAAAACTGTCATTTCCCAATTAGCTGTTAAAAACTCAGCAAAAAATCAACATTCCAGCTGATCCAGACCAATAAACCCGGAAAACAATGGTAATTTTTATGTTATTATACGGTAAAAAGCATCTATTCATCATAGAATCAAGTGCTTGGTATTGTATTTGCACAACAAACCTGATTACCTAATTTTACAGTTAATACCCCTTTTTTCTGAAAAAATTCTGGAAAATAAGCCGTACAGTATTGCTGGTGCTGATAGCGCTGATCATTATCATATGGTTGGCCATCCAAACCTCACCTGTACAAAACTGGTTGACCAGAAGAGTTACCAATACCCTTTCAGAAAATCTCAAAACTACAGTGCGGATCCGAAATGTGGATTTCAGTTTCTTTAATAAAATGCATCTCGAAGGAACGCTGATCCTCGATCTGAAAAAAGATACTTTATTGTATGCCGGCGATGTTCAGGTAAATATTACCGATTGGTTTTTTCTGAAAGATAATATCTCGCTTAATTATATTGGATTAAAGGATGCATCGATCAATATAAATCGAACTGATTCGATTTGGAACTACGCATTTATCATTGATTACTTCAGTGGCCCAAAAAAAACAGAACCATCAAAGCCTATTCAAATTGATTTGAAAAAGTTAGAGATGGATAATATCCATATCATTCAAAAAGATGGATGGCGCGGAGAAGACCAGGAAATACAGTTTACTCATTTAAAAGTTGATGCCAACGAATTTGACCTGATTAATAAAAAGATTCATATCCGTTCTATTGACCTGGATGAACCCCGTTTTTTCATGTCGGCCTACGAAGGCAACAGACCTCCCCGGGTGCAGGGATTGTCAAAGAAATCAGAACGGATCAAAAACGATCCTAATCATTTGCGATGGAACCCAGGACACTGGAATATCCTCATCGACGAAGTAACTATTGAAAAGGGCGCTTTCAAAACAACCAGAGAAGGTGATCTTCCCACTGATCATTATTTTAGTGGAACTAATATATATTTCTATGAGATAAACGGCCTGTTTAAAGATGTACAATTCCTGAACGATTCGATTTTTATCAAAACAACCCTCACCACAAAAGAAAGAAGTGGCCTGGAAGTTACTCAGTTAAAAGCCGATGTTAAGTTTCATCCGGAAGCTATGGAATTCGCAAATCTAGATCTGCGTACACCCGGCAGCCGTTTGCATAATTTTTTTGCATTACGCTATAATTCATTTGATGACCTGGGTGATTTTATTTCACAAGTAACGCTGGATGGAAATTTTGACAAGGCCCAACTCAGCAGTGATGATATTGCCTTTTTTGCTCCTGAATTAAAGGACCTGAAGAAATCAATAAAAATTGATGGAAGAATCCGAGGAACCGTTGATGACCTGCAGGCAAAGAACCTGGTAATAGAAGCGGGCAATAATACCTACTTAAAAGGTAATATCCGTATTACGGGCTTGCCTAATATTGATAAAACATATATTGACTTTGACGCCAATAATTTCCGAACAACTTATAATGATGTTGTAGCGATCATTCCACAGGTAAAAAAAATTACACTGCCCCGTCTTGATCTATTGCAATACATCCGCTTTACAGGAAATTTTACCGGCTTCCTCAACGACTTTGTAACCTACGGTACATTGGAAACAAACCTTGGAACTGTTGTAAGTGACGTGAATATGAAATTCCCATCGAAGGGAAATACGAGTTATTCGGGCAATATTCAAACGCGCGATTTTGAACTGGGTCGTTTTATTGAAACGCCGGAAATCGGAAAAATCAGTTTTAAAGGAAAGATCAATGGAAACGGATTACAATCCAGCACCCTGGCCGCTGTACTGGATGGAGATGTTGAAAATATAGAAGTTAAAAACTATACTTACCAGAATATCTCTGTAAAAGGAACTATAGCTAAAAAATTATTTAACGGGGAACTCATTTCAAATGATCCAAACCTGGATGCCCGGCTCGATGGACTGGTTGATTTCAGTAAAGCAATACCAGAATTCGATTTTAATGCCAGCATTGCAAAAGCTGATTTGAAAAAAATCAACCTCTCTAAAGACAATATTGAATTCGCTGGTAAATTCCGTTTTGATTTTAGCGGCGATAACATCGATAACTTTTTGGGAACTGCCCGAATTTACGAAGCCAATCTATTACACAACGGTAACCGGATTGCCTTCGATTCTTTATATGTAGAATCTAAAGTAGAAGACAGTAGCAAAGCAATTACTATTGTAAGCAACGAATTTGACGCTGCACTGGCGGGAGAATTCAGTATAAATGAATTGCCTTCCACCTTTCAAACTTTCTTAAACAAGTATTTCCCCAGTTATATCAAGGCTTCCCGCAGCATTCCAAAGAACCAAAATTTCAGCTTTGTTATTTCTACCAAGAACATACAGGATTATATGGACCTGCTGGGAACAGACCTGCACGGGTTCAATAACAGTACGATTACCGGCCGTATCAATAACAATGAAAACCTACTTGATCTGAACGCGGAGGTTCCGCAATTTTCTTATAAAAACATTTCACTCTATAATTTAATGCTGAAAGGGTCGGGTGACATGAGCAAACTATCGGTAGAATCGAATATTGGTGATGTATATATTAACGATAGCCTGCATTTTCCTGGCACATCCATCCGCGTCAATTCGGCGAATGACACATCGGATGTACGAATAACCACCAGCGCTAACCAAACCCTCAATTCCGCCAATCTTTCCGCCAAAGTAAATACCCGGCGAAATGGTGTCAGTATTGTATTTAATGAGTCGAATTTCGATATCAATGGAAAAAACTGGACGATCGATAAGAATGGTGAATTGGTTTTAAGTAAAGAACTGGTTGCCGCCGATGGATTGAGAATTTATAATGAACAGCAGGAGATCCGCATCACCAGTCAACCCTCGGATATCGGGAATACGAATGATATAAAAGTGGAACTACAGAAAATAAATATCGGCGACTTCGCCCCTTATGTAGTTACCAGCAACCGACTCGAGGGTATGCTTACCGGGACCGTTGATATTATTGACCCCTTTGGT
The DNA here is from genome assembly GCA_965279015.1 of Chitinophagaceae bacterium. GTDB lineage: Bacteria > Bacteroidota > Bacteroidia > Chitinophagales > Chitinophagaceae > Endoryza. The sequence goes on along the minus strand of OZ257130.1, from coordinate 2,758,445 downwards.
AAATTACAAGTAGATGTTAAAGCGGATGCCGATGATTTCCGGTTGGATGATGATTCGATAGGCAAAATTCAATTGACCGCGAATTATAATCAACGTACGGGCGCCGTTAACTTCGCCGGAATTTCCGATAACCAGGATTATCGATTTGACCTCAAAGGAATTTACAATATACTTGATAGCACGAGTGATAAGCAATTGGATATTGTTGCCAACCTCGATAATACAAAGATTGACTTACTGGAAAAATACCTGTCTTCCATATTCACCGATCTAACAGGATTTGCAACCGGTAAACTACAGATTGTAGGTCCCTCTAATGAATTAAACTACTTAGGAAAGATTTCATTAAAGCAGGGAAAAATGAGGGTAGGCTTTACCAATGTTGAATACATCATCCCTGAGGCGATTTTTGATTTCAAAGAAGATATGATCGATTTCGGATCTTTCACGATAAAGGATACCATTGGCAATATAGGGATGGTTTCACGGGGCAAACTCAGGCACCGCTCATTTCGTGAAATGGATTTTGATTTCGCTCTCAATACAAATAAATTATTGGTATTAAACACAAATAGTTTACGTACGGATCCTTTTTATGGAAAAGTAATTGCCAAAACAAATCTTACTTTTTCCGGACCCATGGAAGACATGGTGTTGAATATTAAAGGAGAGCCTTCCGACAGTTCCGATCTTTATATCCGTTCGGGCAGCAGTCGCGAAAGCGGACAAGCTGATTTTCTTGTATGGAAAACATATGGCCGTGAGATGGAAGTGGTAAAAAGTGATAAAGAAAGTAAGTTGACGCTTTTCCTGGATATTACTGCCAACAACCTGGTTAAAATGAACGTGATTATCGATGAAATGACAAATGATGTAATGTCTGCAATTGGTCATGGTAATCTGAAATTGCAAGCGAATACGGCGGGACAGTTTACTATGACCGGTCAATTCGATATTGATGGAGGTAATTACAACTTTAATTTCCAGTCTCTTTTGCATAAGCCCTTTAAGCTAAAAGGTGACGGCAGTTATATAAGATGGAGCGGGGATGTAACAGACGCGGACCTCAATGTAGAAGCGGAATATATAGCCGACAATGTAAAATTCAGTGATCTAGGTGATCAGCTATATCAGCAAACTGGAGACAATGTTGAATATATCAAGAAAACAAGGGACAAGGTTAAGGTAATCGCACTGTTGAAAGGAAAACTGATGAAGCCGGATATTAAATTCCGACTGGAGATGCCCGAAAACAGCTCATTAAAAAATGACCCGCTGGTATTGAATCTACTTCGACAGATTGAAAACGATGAAAATGAATTGAACAAACAAGTAGCATTTCTGATCATTTTCAACAGCTTTGGACCAATGTCCTCCTCTAGTTCTACTAATACATTAGGGGGAACGGTTTACGAAGGAATTGTTGCCAACAGTATTTCGGGTGTTATTTCCAGTGCCCTCAATAAACAATTCTCTAATATTGTTCGAAAGCTCTTCAATGATGAAAGCATTAAGGTAAATTTCAACGCGCAATTGTACAACGGTTCTTATCTGCTGGACAATAACAACAACACTAATAGCTTTAATATTGATCGCACCAACCTTAATTTATCGCTCGCTAAAAGTTTATTTAATGAACGGCTTACTTTTACCTTTGGTAGCGCCGTTGATTTTGGTTTGACCGCTGCGCAAGCAAGAGTTACTAATAATCTTCAGTTTCTTCCGGATATAACCGCCGAATGGAAATTAAGACCCGATGGGAAATTATTGCTCTCTTTCTTTTACCGCGATACCTATAACTATCAATCCGTATCGGGTAAGCAAAACAGATCCGGTGTGAGCATTTCCGCTCGCCGCGATTTTGAACGCTTCAGTGATTTGTGGAAAGGTGATAAAAAGAAAAAGAAGATAACGCCACCACCGCCAGCAGAAACAAAGGTAACAACAACCGGAACCAACTAACAGTTTGTGGTTTATGGTTTGTAGTTTATCGTTGTCGAAATTCTAAACTTAATTATTATTGGTAAGATGTATTCTATGACGCCTTTTACATCAAAGGAACGATAAACCACAAACTATAAACTACAAACTTCCTAGCCTTTCAAAATATCATGCCCCAACTTATCTCTCTTTGTTTGCAGGTATTTTTCATTATGCGGATTGGGAACCGACTCGATTGGGACAGATTCCGTTACTTCTAGACCATATCCCAATAAACCCGCCCGTTTTTTAGGATTGTTACTCATGAGGCGAAGTTTACTGATACCTAGTGAACGCAATATTTGAGCGCCGATACCGTAATCTCTTTTATCCATTGGAAAGCCAAGATGAAGGTTCGCTTCTACTGTATCCATTCCGTTCTCCTGAAGTTTATAGGCTTTCAATTTATTTACGAGCCCGATTCCTCTTCCTTCCTGGTTCATATATAGAATAATTCCTTTCCCTTCTTTTTCCACCATTTGCATCGCAGCATGTAACTGATCACCACAATCACAACGCAAAGAACCGAGAATATCGCCCGTAAAACAGGACGAGTGAACCCTAACCAATACAGGCTCCTCTTTTTCCCATTCCCCCTTTATAAGTGCGAGATGTTCATTGCTAGTATTTTTTTCACGAAATGCAATTAACTTAAAATGACCATATTTGGTAGGCATATCTACCCGCACAATCTCTTCAATAAGTGAATCCGTCTTAAGCCGATATTCTATTAAGTCCTTGATCGATATTATTTTCAGTTCGAATTTTTTTGCAATCTCGAGTAGCTGGGGTAAGCGGGCCATAGAACCGTCTTCATTCATAATTTCAACCAATACTCCAGCTGGTCCAAGACCGGCCAAACGAGTTAGATCGATGGTAGCTTCCGTATGACCCGCCCTGCGTAAAACACCTCCCTTTTTTGCTCTCAATGGGAATATATGTCCAGGCCGACCAAGATCAGTTGGTTTTGTTGCCGGATCAATAAGCGCTTGAATGGTTTTAGCGCGATCGTGGGCCGAGATACCTGTGGTACAGCCATGTCCCAATAAGTCAACAGAAACCGTAAAGGCTGTTTCATGAAGTGCCGTATTGTTATTGACCATCAGATCCAACTGGAGCTCATCGCATCGATCTTCCAAAAGGGGGGCACAAATAAGTCCCCGGCCATACATACTCATGAAGTTGATAGATTCTGGAGAAACGTGTTTCGCGGAGCCTATAAAGTCGCCCTCATTCTCACGATCCTCATCATCCACAACAATCACCAGTTTGCCCATCTTTATATCTTCTATCGCACTTTCAATTGTATCGAGCATTAGAGAAAAATTTAAGCAAAGTTAGCGATTAAAAAACGGCTTTCTAAAGGAAAGAAAGGGGGCGCTGACAGGGCTTATCAGGGCGTTCGGATAGTTTTTTCAGAGGGTATTTTGTTGACATTAAGTTTCCTATATTTATACAGATTTTCCTTTCTTTGCAACAGACAAAACAAACTAACATGCTTAAGAGAAATGTACGCTTATTGCTTGCGTTACTGCTATTCCCCTTTGCCCTAACTGCCCAGGAAACGAACAGTAGTATTGGTGGTTCTGTTAAGACTACAAAAGGCGAACCTTTAGTTGGTGCCACTATCACCGCGACTCATATGCCTACCGGAACTATTTACCGGATTGCTACCCGAACCGGCGGTCGCTTCAACTTATACAACCTTCGGCCTGGCGGACCCTATACAATCGTTGTAAGTTTTGTTGGTTTTACAGATGAAAAGAAAGAGGATGTTTTTCTTAACCTGGGTGAAGTTTCAGCACAGGATTTTATACTAAAAGATAAATCAGTCAGTCTGACTGAAGTGGTGGTTGCGGGAAGAAGAGCCCCTACTTTGGGAAAAGGAGGCACTGAAACCAGCATAGGCCGCGATAAAATGGCAAACCTTCCAAACGTGGGTCGTGGTTTAAATGATTACCTCAAGTATACCCCTCAGGCTAAAGTAACCAACGACGGTGGTGTTGCATTTGCCGGTCAGAATAACCGCTATAATTCCTTCTTCATCGACGGTGCCAATAATACAGATATTTTTGGATTGGCCGCTTCAGGAACCAATGGTGGCCAGGCAGGTGTGGCACCAATTTCGATTGATGCCATTGATCAGATCCAGGTGATACTTTCTCCATATGATGCGCAATTCGGAAACTTTACCGGTGGCGCCGTAAATGCAATCACTAAATCCGGAACAAACCAACTTCAGGCATCAATGTGGTATTATTATCGTAATGAGAATCTTACCGGTAAATCACCTGTAGCTTTACCTAAACCAGGTTATCCTACTGTGGTGGAAAGAACTAAAGCACCTAGTTTCTCCAACAAAACATATGGTTTCCGTGTTGGTGGACCAATTGTAAAAAACAAATTATTCTATTTCTTCCTTGCCGAATGGCAGCGTGATACAAGACCACAACCTTTCAATTTTACTGACTATCGTGGAAACACCAACCAGGCAGGTTTGGATATCCTGGCAAATGTGCTGCGTACAAAATATAATTATGAACCAGGCGGATACCTGGACAATCCAGAGCAAGTTAATGCGGAGCGTATGAACGCTAAACTTGATTGGAACATTAATGACAATAATCGTTTTTCTCTTTCATACCGCTACAACAATGGTTTGCGATATAACACGAGCGCCAGCAGCAGTACGACTATCAATTATTACAATGCCGGTTATCTTTTCCCAAATAAAACCCATTCAATTTCTGGTGAATTAAAAAGCAGTTTTAGTAGTAATGCGAATAACCGTTTATTGGTTACCTATACCGATGAACTGGACGACAGGGGTCCGCTTGGGCAACCCTTCCCCCGTGTAAGCATTACCGACGGTGCAGGTACGATCGTTTTTGGTACCGAGAATTTCTCAGCTGCCAACTTACTGAAAGCAAAGAATCTGAGTATTGTGGATATGTTGAAATTTTACAAGGGCAGTCACGTGATCAGCCTCGGGACAGATAATGAATTCAACGATGTATTGAATGTGTTTGTAAGAGACAACTTCGGTACTTATCTTTTTAACAACGTGAATGATTTCGTAAATACCGGCGTTGTCCGCAGGTATCAACGTTCATTTTCTTTGTTAGATGCAGAGACGGGAGATAACACCAATGCTGCCGCTAAATTTAAAACAATGCGGATTGGTTTCTTCCTTACCGACGAATTCAAAGTGAATGATAATTTCACATTGACCATGGGCATACGTGCCGATCGTACTGAATTATTAACTAAACCAAGAACAGATCCTTTCTTTAATGATACGGCTATTAAGAAAATTCAACAGTATTACGATTTGAAAGGAGCACGTTCCGGACAAACCATGGAAGCAAAATGGATGATTTCTCCCCGCATAGGTTTTACGTATCGCATGCCGGAAGAAGGAATTGCTATTCGTGGTGGTATGGGCATTTTTGCAGGTCGGGTACCGCTTGTATGGCCAGGTGGTGTGTATAATAATAATGGTATTTCTGTTGGAGGAGTTGATCTTAATCCGCCACCAACCAGTTTTAAATTCAATCCTGATCCATATAATCAGCCTGACGCCGAGGATCTTGGACAAAATATAAGTAATTCCCGTGGTCAGATTGACCTGGTAGCAAAAGATTTCCGCTTACCAACCGTTTTCCGTACTTCATTGGCTGCAGATAAACGCCTGGGAGATGGATGGACATTCACCACAGAAGCCGTGTTTACAAAGAATATCTGGGAACTTGAATATACTAACGTAAATATCTTGCCGCCGATCGGCAAATCTTCGGGTGTCGATGTCCGCAATGTTTATTCGGCAGGTTCAGCACCCACACGTATCCCTATGAGATCTACTGGTGCAAATCCATATCCTGGTATGGTTTATCTTTTAAGTAATAACCACGGTCGCAGAGGATTCTCGTATTCTATCACGTTTACAATAGACAAAGCATTCCGCAATGGATTTGCATTCAATGCTAACTATACCTATGGTAGCTCAGTAAGCAATAATGAGGGCACCAGTTCACAGAATAATTCACAATGGAGATTTATGGAAACAGTGAACGGACGGAATTATACCGAATTATCGATCTCCGATTTTGATCTTGGCCAACGGATCAATGCATTTATCAGCAAGCAGTTTGATTGGGGTGGGAATAAATCTCTTTCAACTATTATTTCATTGGTATATAATGGACAATCCGGACAACCATTCAGCTATGTATATCGCAATAGCCCGGTTAACGACCAGGCTTCTACAGAAAGCAACGACCTGTTGTATATTCCTACCGAAACCGACCTTAGTACTATGACTTTCCTTAATAACACTGTTAACGGCGTAACTTATACTCCTCAACAACAAAAAGACTTGCTCAATCAATATATAAAGGGCGACAAATACCTGAGTAAGAATCGTGGTAAGTTTGCGGAGAGAAATGGTTCACGTTTACCATTTACCAACTTACTCGACCTCAAGTTGGAACAGCGATTTAATGTGAAAGTAGGTGACAAGCGATATATTATAGCCTTGAGTTATGATGTTTATAACTTCACCAATATGTTGAATAAGGATTGGGGCAGAACCTGGTTCCTTTCAAACGACAATTACCCATTGATTCAATTTGCAGGTTATGTAAGTCCAACGAACCTGACGGGTCAATACCGCTACACACCGTTCGCCGGAAAGCCCTGGGGCGTAAGTACTACACTTAACCCTGGATATACTGCCCGGTGGATAAGCCAAATAGGTGCTCGTATCACCTTCTGATAGAATATAATTGAAATGATTTTTTATAAGTTCCGCTTCGGCGGAACTTTCTTATTTCTAATCAACCCTGATCGCTACTCGTGTGAATAACCTGTGAACTGTTATTCAAAAACAAAAAGCATCGCTCAACGCTTTTCAATTATTTTTGTAAAGCACACTTCGTTGTAATCATTTGCTCAGATTCACGCTTGCAACAGTTATACATACTTCTCAAACGATTACTGCCGTATTTATCTCAACGATTACTTGTCGATTAATTTTTTAATTATTTGGTAATGAAAACTTATCCTTAAGTCAACATACCAATCGTTTCTTTGCACACGCAAAAATCTAAACGCTAATAGTTATGAGAAGAATTATTTCTGCTATCCTCATTTGTTTACTGATCGGAATCAGTGTTTCCAGCAGCTTTGCCCAGGAAACAACTTCGGAAATCCAGGGCCTTGTTACGGACGATAAAGGCACCCCCATGGGCGGAGCAACTATTTCCGCGACACATCTGCCTACAGGCACGGTTTACAATACCAGTTCCCGGAAAGACGGACGATATAATTTGCCCAATGTGCGGGTGGGTGGTCCTTACACCATTAAAATATCCTTTGTGGGTTTTAAGGAAGAGGTACAGGACGACATTATACTATCGCTCGGCCAGGTGTATAAAGTCGATTTTAAAATGGTTGCCAGTACTGCTACGCTTACCGAAGTGGTAGTTGCTGCGAAAAAGTCCGATAAAGTATTCAACAAGGGTAGAACAGGTTCCGCTGAATTTATAAACCGTCAACAGATAGATCGCTTACCAACTATTAACCGTAGCATCGGGGATTTCACCCGCCTCACCCCTACTGCCAATGGAAGCAGCTTTGCGGGAAGAAGTGGTTCGTATAACAATTTAACGGTGAATGGAGCCAGTTTTAATAATACGTTTGGCTTATCAGGAACATTGGGTGGACAAACCAGTTCTCAACCAATCAGTATTGATGCATTGGAACAGATACAAGTAAACATTGCACCATATGATGTTACACTCGGTGGTTTTACAGGTGCGGGTATTAATTCTGTTACTAAAAGCGGTACCAATGAATTCAAGGGAACAATTTATAATTATTGGAAGAACCCGGAACTAACAGGAAGAAAAGTAGCGACAACCAAGATTCCCAAACAAGAGTTTGATTTCAAGAATCGCGGGGTCAGCATTGGCGGACCGATCATAAAAAATAAATTATTTTTCTTTATCAGTGGAGAACAGGAAAGAATCAGTCAACCCGCTACCAGCCGGGTGGCCAGTCGCGGTGGTTCAACAGGCGATAATGTTTCGCAGGCAAAAGCGGAGGATCTTGATGCGCTGTCCAACTTTCTAATAACAAAATTTGGTTATAACCCCGGGCCTTATGAAAATTATACGTTTGATACGTACAGTGATAAGGTTACTGCCCGAATCGATTTCAACATCAATCCTAAGAACACTTTCAATTTAAATTATTATTATCTTAAATCCAGGCGCAATGTGGCACCCAGTAACAGTGGCGCGCCCGGTGGAAGTCGTCAACCCAGTTCAACAGCGATGCCATTCTTCGCATCGTCTTATATCATCAATAATAATTTCAATATCGTTATCGGAGAGTTGAATACAAGATTCAACAACAAACTTTCCAATAAATTACAATTTGGCTACAATCAATTGAGAGATTTCCGTAGCAGTCCGGGTGGGGTTTTCCCATTGGTTGATATTGAGAACGGACTCGGCGCTTCTTTCACTTCATTCGGATACGAACCATTTACCGCGTTCAATGAACTAGGAACAGATACCTGGCAATTTAATGATATTGTTACGCTGAATAAAGGTACTCATACCCTTACCTTCGGAACCCAAAACACATATAATAAGTTCCGGAATGGTTTCGCGCCAAATTATTATGGCGCTTATCGATTTGCCAACCTCGATTCATTTTATAACAGTGTAAATAACGGTAATGCGAATGCCAGTCGTTATGAACTACGCTATTCGGCCCGTAAAGGTGGAGAGTTTCCATACGCCGACGTAGCTGCCTGGCAACTGGGTTTTTTTGTTCAGGATAAATGGACAGTAAATAATAACCTGGTGCTTACTGCAGGATTGCGTGCAGATGTACCCATATTTGAACAGAATTTTATAGCCAATACCAATGCCGACGCACTAACTTATAGAAATGGAGTTCGCATCAGTACAGGGGAAGTTCCGGAAGTTTCCGTTTTATGGAGCCCAAGAGTGGGTGTTAATTGGGATGTAAAAGGTGATAAACAAACACAAGTAAGAGGTGGTGTTGGAATTTTTGCCGGAGCCCCTCCTTTTGTTTGGATCAGTAACCAGGCTAGTAATAATGGAGTTGATTTCGGTTCTTTTGTACGAACCAATGTTGCATTTAACGACGATGTAGATGCCAACCGCCCGGTGGGTGCCGCTGCTAATACAAGTTATAACCTGGCAGTAACGGATAAGGGTTTCAAATTCCCACAGCTATTCCGTACCAACCTGGCCATCGATCAAAAACTTCCTTTTGATATCGTTGCTACCTTAGAAGGAATATTCAGTAAAGATATCAACGGTGTATATCACCAGAATATCAATTTACCCGCTACCGGTACCGCGCTTGCGGGCTCTGATAAACGACTGCGTTATTCTGCTACTAAAATTTATTCAGGAAGTGGAGGTGAATCGGCTGCTAATCCAAATATCAGCGATGCAATCCTGATGACAAATACATCAAAGGGATATACCTATAATATCACCTTGCAATTGCAACGGAATATAAAGAACCTGTATACAATGATCGCTTATAGTTATGGGGATAGCCGCTCTGTAAACGATGGAGGTTCTATCGCTCAATCCATCTGGAGGGATCGTTTAGTAAATGGTGATCCTAATGAGGACGTAACATCTTATTCTCTTTTTTATCAACCACACCGTATCGTTGCGGCCGCCTACTACAGGATCGAGTACGCTAAGAACTTCGCTACTTCTTTAGGGTTCACTTTTGAAGCGGCTAACGGGGGCACCGCTAGCTATACCGTTAGCGGGGATCTGAACAATGATGGATTAAACACCAACGACCTGATATATGTTCCTAAAGATGCCAGTGATATCGTACTCGAAACTGCCAACGCTCAGGATGTTCGTACTGTAACGATGATCTGGAACCAATTGAATGCTTATATCAACCAGGATCCTTATCTCAATGAAAGAAGAGGACAGTATGCGGAAAGAAACGGGTTATTACTTCCGTTTTATAAAAAACTGGATCTGAATTTCACGCAGGACTTCTTTGTTAAAGTAGGTGGAAAACGAAACACCGTTCGTTTCACGATGGATATTTTCAATTTCGGGAACCTGCTTAATAAAAACTGGGGTACTTTCAAAACCACCAACCGGACCGCTTTATTGAACCTGAAACGAATTGAAACAACGGGAGCTAATATTGGTAAACCGGTTTACAGTTTCCCTTATTTCGATGCCACCAACCAAATACCATTAACCACCAGTTTTCAGAACAGTACGAGTCAGGCTTCGAGATACCAGGTGCAGATGGGGGTGAGATACATTTTTAATTAAATATAAAATGAAGAATGTAAAATATAAAATGTAAAGGGGTATATAATTTAAGATGATGAGTAATTAGAATCCCTCAAAAATTCAAATAATGTAATTGTTAAAATACAAAGGGTTCTCACACTGAGAACCCTTTTACATTTTATATTTTACATTCTACATTTTACATTTCCTTCCCCCAACCCCACTTCAAAAACTCAGGCAACGCCTTCGCCCATGTAGGTACATCATGTTTACCATCCTTCAACTGGAGGTAACTGAAATCTTTTCCTTCCTGGTAGCCTTTCGCTTGTAACTCACGCATCAGGTCGATAGTATCGTCAATAGAATCAATTACTCCATTGCTATTGCGATCTTCCGTTTCATCCAGTTCTCCACATTGGAAAAAGAATTTAAGTACTGGCTTTTCGATGCTTTCCCTGATCTGACGATGCATAAGCCGATCGGTCGATTCATGAAAATTTTTATCCGCCTTATTTTTAGCGCGCCACCACAATGACCCGGAAAAAACACCCACTTTTGAAAAAAGGTTTTTGTTGTTCCATACGATATCCAATGCACTTAACGCCCCCAGGGAAAATCCGGCAAATGCTTTCTCACGAAACGAGCCTATCTTATACGTACTATATAAATAAGGCATTAATTCTTCCAGCAAAAATCGTTGGTACAAATCTGCCTTGGCGCCACGACCTTTGAAGTCGGGAGAGGATACCATACCGTATTCATTTTTCCGATCTTCCCCGCAATGAATACCTACGCATAAAAGGGACGATATGGATTGTTGGTAATAGAGGTAGGTCAATATTTTATCAAAACCCATGGCCACAAGGTCCTGCCCGTCATTAATCAGTAACAGGCTCATTTTAGAGGGTTCTGCAATATTAGTGGGCAGGTAAAAATCCACTTTTACTTCCCGTTCGAGCGGTTCAGAAACCAGGGTTACCGATTCTACCAATACATCGATACTTTTCTCCATTTGCATAGGCTTCAAAAATAAGTAAACGTAATAATTTTGGTTAAATTATTATTATTATTCAGGTTTTACCATTAGTAGGAATTAAAAAAGAACCAAGAACCGAAGAACCAAGATGCCAAAGAAAGAATACAAAAGAATACCAAAGACCAAAGAAAGAATACAGAAAAATCAAATTTCAAATGTTCGCCATTAGGCAGAAGCTTTGAGATTTGAATTTTGGAATTTCTTTGGCTCTTGGCATCTTGGTTCTTGATTCTTGGCTTCCTGCCACTAAACATTCTTTTGTTTTTTCAATGCTGAAAAGATAAATTTGGTAACCGCTGGCAATCATTAACTAACAACTAAAACTTCTGCTATGAAAAAAATTGGCGTGCTGTTCGGCAAGGAAAGATCTTTCCCAATGGCGTTCATTGAGCGGGTAAACAGTAAAGGAATCGAAGGAATAATAGCTGAGCCTGTTCATATAGATAAAGTGATCCAGGCGGATGCAGGGGAATATGCCGTGATCATCGACCGTATCTCGCAGGATGTGCCATTTTACCGAGCTTATTTAAAAGACGCAGCTAGTTGCGGAACGGCCGTTATCAATAATCCCTTCTGGTGGAGCGCCGATGAAAAATTTTTTAATAATTGCCTGGCCGTTAAAATAGGAGTACCGGTACCCAAAACGGTTATTCTTCCTTCCAAAGACTTGCCGGACGATACAACCGATCAATCATTCAGCAATCTTGCCTATCCCCTGGATTGGGAAGGCATTTTTAAATATGTAGGCTTCCCTGCCTATATGAAACCATTTGCCGGTGGTGGCTGGAAAAATGTATATAAACTGAATGATCTGGAAGATTTTTTCCAAAAACATGCAGAAACTAATCAATTGGTTATGTTGCTGCAGGAAGAAATTGTATTTGAGGAATATTACCGCTGTTATTGCATTGGTGGTAAATATGTGCGGATTATGCCTTACGAACCACGCAACCCGCATCATCTTCGATATGTAAGTGATTTCAATCCTTCCGCGGAAAAATTAAAATTGATGGAAGACATTGTATTGCGAATCAATCACTACCTCGGTTATGATTTCAATACGGTGGAACTTGCATTGCGCGATGGTATTCCGTACGCGATTGATTTTTGCAACCCTGCTCCAGATGCAGAACGGACCAGCGTAGGAGAAGAGAATTTCAATTGGGTTGTAGAAACCGCTGCTACTTACGCAATCGAAAGAGCAATGGCGCATCAGCCAAACCGCGACAATCTTACCTGGGGCGAATACATTAAACGCAGTGCGAACAAACAATCACTGATCTGATTAAAATAAGAACATGAGCAGTATCAACTATAAACATTTCACCCTTGGAGTAGAAGAAGAGTATATGGTTATCGATCCCGAAAGCCGGGAGTTGAAAAGCCATCAACAGAAGATTGTTACCGAAGGACAAAAAGTTATCAAGGACAAGGTAAAAGCTGAAATGCACCAGGCAGTGGTAGAAGTGGGAACTGATATCTGCCAGAATATCGATGAAGCCTTCGCGGATGTAAGCACCTTACGAAAAACCATATCGCACATAGCAGGAGACCTCGGCTTATGGGTAGGTGCTGCGGGAACGCATCCTTTCAGTCACTGGCAGAGCCAGCTGATTACCGAACATGTGCGGTACAATGAAATTGTAAACGAATTACAGGAAGCGGCGCGAAGCAACCTGATTTTTGGATTACACGTGCATGTGGGAATGGAAACCCGCGACATGGCGAATCATATCGCCAATAGTACCCGTTATTTTCTTCCCCATATTTACGCACTCAGTACCAATTCACCTTTTTGGGAAGGCAGAACTACCGGTTACAAATCTTTCCGCACAAAAGTATTTGATAAGTTCCCGCGTACCGGAATACCCGAATCATTTGAGAGCATCGAAGCGTATGACAATTTTGTAAAGATGTTGGTAAAGACGAATTGCATCGACAATGCTAAAAAAATATGGTGGGATCTGAGGGTGCATCCTTTTTTCAATACGGTTGAGTTCCGTATCTGTGATGTGCCAATGACCGTTCCTGAAACAATCGCTATTGCAGCACTTTTCCAGGGCATCTGCGCTAAGATCTATAAACTTCGCTTGCAAAACATGAACTATATTCAGTACTCCCGGGCGCTTATCAATGAAAATAAATGGCGCGCCAGCCGGTATGGTATTGATGGACGATTAATTGATTTTGGCAAGGAAGAAGAAGTGAATACCCGGGTGCTGATTTACGAACTACTGGATTTCATTGATGATGTAGTGGATCCACTGGGTAGCAGACACGCGCTTAGTTATGTTAATAAAATGCTGGAACATGGTACCGGTGCCGATCGTCAGCTAAAAGTATTTGAACAATCTAACAACCTGGTGGATGTAGTTGATTATATACATGATCAATTCCTGGCCGGCTTGTAAACGTTGGTTGATTTCTTTAGTTTACAGAACAAACCCCCTACACTATTTGTTCTATGATTCCAAGGTAAAGAGTCGGGAACTTCCCGTTTTCGAAGCAGAGAATCATTAGCCCAAATTCAACGATTACCGAAAGGAAATATTGCCATTTTGGAAAGGCGAAAAGCTTGGCCAAATTGTTGTATTTCAAAAAGTCATATCCCAAAAAATCCATTTTAAGCGGTAGGTTTCCATACTTAGGAAGTCATTTTATTCGTTATCCGGTACACTTTTAGAAAAGTGAACAGAATTTTTTTGAAATGAAAATTGTATTTTTGTCTTAACTAATTGAAATTCAATTATTAAATGCTGAGTACAATAAGGACCTTTATCCCCAATCTCTAATCCAAACAACGAAAACAGTACACCGAGCTTTATGATAGACTTTACCAATACAGATAAATGTCTTGTTTGTAATACCAATCATGCCAGGAACCTTTATAAATTCCAATCAAAGGATGACAATTGGTATAGTGCATTAAAATGCCGGAATTGTGGATTAGTTTACGCATCGCCTCAACCTGTTCTCACACACGATGCTATCAACGAAATATACTCCAGCGACTATTACGCGAACTATTATGGTCCCAAGCAGGATTACCAGGATCGTTTCATGACAGACTACTATATGAAATGTTATGAAAAGGAATACGCGGTTTATATTGAATACGCTGAGAAAAAAGAGACGCGTAGTGTTTTTGATGTAGGCTGCGGAGATGGCAAATTCCTGGAGATCTTTAAGAAACATGGCTGGCAATGTACCGGTCTGGAACCGTCAACCACTTCCCGGCAAATAGCCATTGAAAAGGGATTTACTGTTATAGACGTTCCTTTCCTTGAAGTAAGTAATGATATCGGTAAATTTGATATGATCTTTCTCGACAACGTAATTGAGCATATCAACGAACCCAATCCTTTTATAGCGAAAGCATATTCGCTGCTGAACCCGGGAGGTATTTTTGTTTTAAAAACACCCAATTCCAATTCACTGAACGAGTCGCTTGAAACACTTATGCTCCGGGCACTTCCCCGGAAAGTGAACAATGCAATAATGGGTTCCATTAAAAAATATTTTAACCAGGGTACGGGTCGCGTGCATCGATTTGGTAATCTTCATCCGCCGGTTCACCTCGCTATTTACAATAATAAAAGCATGACTACTGTGCTTAAGCAGGGTGGCTTTAAAGAAGATAAAATTCATAATTTCTTTGTATCACCTCATCACCCAAAATGGGGAGTAAATGAATCAAGAAAAGGTTTTTTTCATAACACTAAGAAGATGATCGATCGCCTGGCCAACTTTATGAACCGGGGAGAATTCTTGATTACCATTGCAAAAAAAGACTAGAAAGATAAATACAAGGCTAAGAGATCAAAAGGGAAAAGGAGATAAAAGAGAATTCCAGATAGCGAACTCACTCTTTCGTCTCCTTTTCCCTTTTATACTCTTAGCTAAAAAATTAATCTAATCCGAACAACCCTTTATTCAGCAATTGCAGGGTTTGCAATTTATAAGAAGAAGGTACCAGAATAGACACATTGTGTTTACTTCCTCCATAGCTTACCATGCTTACCGGTACAGGAGCCAGGGCCTCGAATAATTTACTCAACACATTTTTTGTTTGCGCGATTTCGTTCCCTACTACTGAAACTATTGTTTGGTTTTCTTCCACAGTAATTACACCGAATGGTTCCAATTCTTTAACGATTTGTTTCAGTTGAGATCCATTATCAATAGTAACAGATACAGCCACTTCAGAAGTAGTAATCATATCAATTGATGTTCGATACTTCTCAAATACTTCAAATGTTTTACGCAGGAAACCATAGGCCAGTAACATGCGACTGCTTTTAATATTGATAGCGATGATGCCGTCTTTTGCAGCGATTGCCTTTACACCTACCGATCCAGCCTGTTGCGTAATTGTAGTGCCGGCCGCTTCCGGCTGCATCGTATTCAATAATTTTACCGGAACTTTTTCTTGTTGCGCGGGCCAGATACAAGTAGGATGCAGAATCTTTGCGCCGAAATAGGCAAGTTCGGCCGCTTCTTCAAAACTCAACTGCTCTATCGGAACAGTTTTATTTACTACCCTTGGATCATTGTTGTGCATCCCATCTATATCGGTCCATATTTCACATACAGATGCATTCGCTGCAGCTGCAACCAAAGAAGCGGTATAATCACTTCCTCCACGTTTTAAATTATCCACCTCCCCTCTTGCATTGCGACATATATATCCTTGAGTGATAAATAATTTTTTATCCTTATGCTGTTGCAGCGTTTGAGCCAGTTTTACTTTAATGCTACCGAGTTGAGGCTCATCATTACTGTCGATGGTCATAAACTCCAGCGCGGGTAGCAATGCATGATCGATTCCTTTTTCCTCGAGGTAAACACTGAAGAGTTTGGTAGAAAGCAATTCACCCTGTGCCAGTATATCTTTGTTCAGGGCATCGCTGAATGATATTTTCAGAATGATGGTAAGGAATTCAAAATGCTCGGTGATTATATTCTTTGCCTTCTGGTAAGCCGCATCCGTTTTCACCAGTTGTTTGATGAATTGCTGATAATGTTCTTCTAGTTTGTCGATATGTTGTTTGGCGAGATTACGATCGCCAGCCGCCAATGCTTCACCAATCGAAACCAGCGCATTGGTGGTTCCGCTTAATGCGCTTAATACAACAATTTTGGAATCATTGTCTTTCGTTACCAATTGCGCAACCGCGTGCATCCGTTCTGGCTTACCTACACTGGTGCCACCAAACTTCATAACTTTTAATTTCCCCGCCCCCATTGTTTATTATTTTATAGATTGATTTAACAGGGCGCAAAGATACAGGAGAGATTGTTGATTTAGGATTTGAGATTTGTGATTTATTTGGACACCCCAGATGAATAATATCCTAAATCCTTAATCATAAATCATAAATCTTAAATCTAAAATCCTATCCCCATCTTCTCTCCCAAAAACTTCAAGTCCTCCTCTACCGCATGCAATAAAGGGATTCCAAAACGCATCCGGTTTTCTTCCATTTCTCTTTCCGGATCACCGGGAATCAACACCTGCTCTTCTCCATCAACCGTCTTCGCGCTGCGGAATCGGCGAATCCATTTATCCATATGCAATTTGAATTCATCGGATCGGCGGAAAGCATCGATGCGCATAGCTCCAAAAAAATGCCCGATACCTTTCCCTGGTTGTTCGTCCGGCATGGGGACATAAGCCGGGAAAGGCGGCACCCAGGGACCATAGTTTGCACCGCTCAATACTGCAGAAAAAATATCGACAATTGCTCCCAAAGCATATCCTTTATGACTGCCATGCTCGCGATCACCACCTAATGGTAAGAGGGCACCTCCCGATTTCAATTCATGGGGATTAACAGATGAATTACCATTCTTATCCTGTACCCATCCGATTGGAGCATTTAGATTTTTACGCTGCAGGATTTCCAGTTTTCCATTGGCAGCCGTTGTAGTTGCCAGATCGGCGACAAAGGGTGGCTCATCGCCAGCAGGAATGGCCACACATATTGGATTCGTACCTAATAATCGTTCTATTGAAAATGTGGGAGCCACTAATGGACTGGCGTTAGTCATTGCCCAACCGATCATATCATGGTTAAGAGCCATCATCGCATGATATCCGGCAATACCAAAATGATTGCTGTTCTGGACACTTACCCAACCAGTACCTGCTACAGTGGCTTTATCAATTGCCACTTGCATTGCAAAAGGAGCAACCACTAAGCCAAGGCCACCATCGCCATCAACAACAGCCGTAGAAGGAGATTCATGAATGATCCGCAGATTGGGTGTAGCATTTACCCGGTTCACTTCCCAAAGTCGTACATAACCGCTCAGTCGGGCCACACCATGCGAATCGATACCCCGTAAATCGGCGCTTAATAAAACCTTGGAAGCTATTTCAGCGTCGGAAGGACTGCAACCGATCTTCTCAAAAACATTGCGGGTGAAATACAATAATTGTAAGTAGGGAAATAGTTTCTCAGACATGTGGCAAAGAAACGATAAAAGTAAGAAGCCTATCTAATAAGTTATGTTGAAAATCCAATTTAAAAACAATGAAAAAATATTGAAGAAGTTAAATGTGTTGAAACTATAAACTCACAAATTTTACTTCCCTCTAAATAGAAATAAAAAAGGCTACAGTATCCTGCAGCCTTTAATAAAAGAAATAATTGCTTTACTCAGCATTGTTTTGGTCTGCTTTTTTCCGGGCACCCATCATGTAAAGTGCAGCGCCAAGTACCATGAAGCCAATTTTTATGACCCAGGCTGTATTTTCGCCCCACTTATTGATCCAGCTTAAAACGATTGGAACACGATCCATTAAGCCAAAGATTGATGCCGCGGCTCCCAAAATGAAAAGCAAACTACCGATTGATTTCATACGATTTGGTTTAGATGAACGATAAGTAAAAGTAGAACACGATCGCTCTATCTCATAGTGGGTTACCCTTATATTCGCCGGATGCTATCCCTTGAAAAACATAGTTTTAAACCAATAATGCCAGCAGAAATCTGATTATTGTATGATAATCATACATTTATATTTGTTCTTAAAGCTAAGGCACCTGTTCGTTAACCCCCTCCGTTTTCGATGAATCGTTGCTTCTCTTAGACAAAAGATCATATATTCCTTTGACCTTCACCTCTAAGACTGCGGTGGTTTAACTCTCGGAAATGCGAAGACACTAAGGAAACCACCGTAGTCTCCTTCCTCACGCTTTCATCTTCATATTTTCCGGATCCCAGCGAATAATCTTTTTCTGGAAATAACTATCGTTTACCGCCAAACAAGGACCGGCGGCGCGGAAACCGAATATCGGATCTTCCACAACTGCTTTACCGGTTCTCGCTCCTTCAAAAAAGTTAGCGAAATGTTCAACATGTTCATTAAAGTCCTGGGGTGGACTGTACCGGATAGGTGGTTTGATAGGTCTTTTTTTATCTTCTGCAGAATATTTTTGATCGTATTGCTTTTTCAATGTTTCCTGCATGGATTTGGGATAGGAATCAAGCGAGTCCCAACCCCCAATGCCGGGAGCTTTTGACATTAAACTGTGATTGAGTGTTATTCCATTCCAACCAATATCAATGGCTCCTTCACTTCCAATAAAACGGGTAACGCTTTTTTCGCCGCTTCCACTCACAAAATTCACACGTAACATAACCTGGAATGGTGGCGTTGTTTTTGTTTCGGGATATTCAAGGATGGCTGTCATTACATCGGGAACATCACGCCCATCTTTCCAATAACTCAATTGACCCGATGAAAATATTTTTACCGGACCGAGTGAATCGGTGATAAAATGTATTCCGGTAAGCAAGTGAACAAATAAATCGCCTGACATACCAGTTCCGAAATCTTTATAATTTCTCCACCAGAAAAATTTCTTTGGATC
This sequence comes from Chitinophagaceae bacterium, assembly GCA_965279015.1. Lineage (GTDB taxonomy): Bacteria > Bacteroidota > Bacteroidia > Chitinophagales > Chitinophagaceae > Endoryza. Next base: position 2,739,228 of record OZ257130.1, on the reverse strand, counting down.
CCAGGGTTGTTTGGGCATACCAGCGATATAACGATCCCAATCTACTGTTTCAGGGTTTCCATCTGTGGGCATTGTATATTGCCATGCACCGTTTGCACTCTGGCGGTCGGTACTTGCTTCAATACAGTTCAATTGTCCTATTTCACCAGCCCGGTATAACTCTCTTGCTTTTGCGTGATCCAGTCCACTTATACGCTGACTGCCCACCTGCATAGTCTTTTTAGTTTGCTTCCATGTATTGATAACTCCCAAACCCTGGTCGAGTTTATGCACCATTGGTTTTTCGCAATACACATGTTTACCGGCTTTCATGGCATCGTTTGCAATGCGGGCATGATGATGATCACTGGTGGCGATGATTACTGCATCAATATCTTTCTTTTGTAACAATTCCCTGTAATCTCGAGTAACAAAAAGATCGCCACCATATAGTTCTTTCATTCGATCGAGCCTGCCGGTATAAAGGTCACAAGCCCCTGCGAGTTCTACTCCCGGAACCTTTAATGCTGAACGAAGATCGTTATGTCCCATAATACCGGTACCGATAACGGCAACGCGAATCTTATCGTTAGCGCTGTAGTTCCGCTGGTACTGCATGATACGTTCTTCAATTTTTTCTTCAGCCTGAAGACGTTCTAGTGAACCAGCACCGAATAATAAAGCAGTACTACTTAATTGTTGAATAAATTTCCGACGGGATGCGTTTTTTGACATAGCAATGTTTTAGTAAAATGCAGAGAATATGCAAATGTGCAAATTCGCAAATGTGCAAATGTGCAAATGCTTTCTCCGTAAATGATTAATTAGATAAATGTTGATTTTTACACCGAAGAAGCTAACAGCGAACAGCTAATAGCTAGAAGCTCCTTCTCCTAAATTTAAGCATTCCCAAATCACAAATGCCCGTAATTTTGACTTCGATGCGTATATTTATTTTACTGGTAGTATCCTGCTTATTATTTGAACAATTCGCTATTGCACAAACACGAAGGGAAGACATTTATTCCGATTTTGTTTTCTACAACAAACGGCAGCGACTGGAAAAGGACCTGCGGGAAAATATTATCGCGAAAGCTTTTTCTCAAACACTCACTAAAGATAACGAACATAAGTTTGAATCGGCCTGCTGGGCCATCTGTCAATTTCAATTCCGCAATGCAACAATTGAAGACGGTTTTACAAAGATTTTCGCGTCCTATGACAGTCTTGAATATGATACCAGGCGTGCATTTTTAGAAGCGGTGTATGCAATCTATCCCATTGAATACAAAGAGCAGATCGAGGAGATTATCGCGAAAGAAATTCATCCAAAATTATTCTCCATATGCGCCGTGTATTTATATCGCGCCGACCATTCAATAGAAAGATCCAATTCCATTAAGATAAGAATGGTGGAGCAGTTTCCCGATTATGATTCTACCGATTTGTTGGTTGAATTGGAAAGATTTCTAAACTACAAGCCTTCTGGCCAGGATCATTCTACTCCACCAATTAACGAGCTTACCCGTTATCAAAAAGAACTGGGAAATAAAATTATTTATTCATTTCAACGCTGGAACCGGGATTATCCCGGACTTGCTTTAGTGCAAAATGCCGATGGTAGTTATGTGCGGCGCGCCGATGGAAGAATAATGGTCTTTGAACAATTGGCCCGTTCAGGTTCTTCGCTCCCCTATTTCCTTACCAATGGAAATACGCCCCAGGGTATTTACCGAATCAATGGTACCGCTGTTGCAAGAAACAATTATATCGGTCCAACACCCAATATCCAACTATTTATGCCTTATGAAGATAGTCTTGAGAAATTCTTCCAATATAAATGGGATTCTTCCATCGCACCACTTGAAGCGTATCAGGGTTTGTTACCATCATCATGGAAAAACTATCAGCCTATGACCGAGGCATTTTATGCGGGAAAGGTTGGTCGGACAGAGATTATTGCGCACGGTACCACCATCGATCCGGAATATTTCAAAGACAAACCTTATTACCCGCTTACTCCTACATTGGGTTGTTTATGCGCGAAAGAACTCTGGAATGTTACAACGGGAAAATTGTTAGTAAGCGAACAATTTAATTTGTACAGCGCTTTCTTATCTACTCCGGGTAATAAAGGTTATTTAATGGTGGTGAATTTGGATGATCAGCAGAAGGCGGTGACGAGGGAAGAGATTGAGCGGATAATTAAATGAAAACTTACTAAAGGTTATTGAATAGCTATAGTTGATACGTTATTTTCTTTCTAATGGAAAGAAAATAACCATGTTTCTTAATTGCATATTTTATATGTTTGAAATGAGCATTTCCTTTGTCAAGAAACATTATCCAATTATGATATAACCGTGAGACGAAGAATTATTCCTTATAATCCAAAATTGAAAAACCTGGCAAAAAAGCTTCGGCAGAACATGACATTCTCCGAAGTAATATTCTGGAACGCGGTAAAGAATGGTGGAATGATGGGTTATGATTTTGACCGGCAAAGGCCAATTGGTGATTTTATTGTTGACTTTTATTCAAAAGACTTAAGTCTGGCAGTTGAAATTGATGGAATAACACACGATAATGAGGAAGCTTATAAAAAGGACAAAGAAAGACAAGAGATACTTGAAAAAATGGGTGTGTCCTTCTTACGATTCAATGCATTGCATGTTGTACATGATTTAACGAATGTATTAAGGAGTGTTGAGCATTACATCTTGAATTTTGAAGATAAATATGGAGTAATGGAACTTATTGATAAGAAACGAAAAAGCCGATAAAACCCACCCCTACCCCTCCCAGGAGGGGATTGGTAACACCCGAAGTTTGAATCGATCATGCGAATAATTTAAGTTCAAAACGAGTGAATCTTTAAGATGGATGTATATGAATAGGTGCTTAATCGAGTTTCTGCTCTCCGAACGAATGACTCTCCATCCTCTCCTTTGGAGGGGTCGCTGCATGCTACACATAAACAAAAACTGTATGGGTTGGGCATAGACACGACTAAAATAAAAATGCCTTCGTGATGAAGGCATTTACTATTAAACATTTTTAATCGTTTAAAATGGAAGATCATCAATCGGCTCCGTAATATCGCTTGCTGATGGCACATTAGCCGGCGCCGGAGAACTTGTGGATGAATAGCTGTTTCCTCCATTCGAAGGAGCGCTGTCTCCCTTGTTACCCAGTAACTGAACACTTGATACTCTCAAGGTTAAAGAAGAACCGGTAGTTCCATCATTTTTAGGATAGGTTTTCACTTCAGGGGCACCATCCACATAAACTTGCGTACCCTTGCGCAAATAAGGCGCGATGCCCGTTCTATCTGTCCAATAGGCACATTCTACCCAAATCGTTTTTTCCTTTTGAACACCCTGTGCATCTTTGAATTTCTCCGTGTGAGCCACATTGAAATTGATCACATTCTTGCCATTTACCACATTGGTAACACAATCCTTTCCCAGATTGCCGATCACTTGTAACTTAATCATAACTTAAAAATTTAGCTGCGTACTTAAAATTGTTAGACATGCAATTTACGCTATTCGGAGAGGGTGAACAATGGGTTTAACCTCACGTTAATAAGTTTTTATAACGGTGGAAAACCCGGAAAAAAGCGGAATTTAAAATGCAAAATGTAAAATATAAAATGTAAAGAGGGCCTATATTAAAACATGAAACTTCGCACTTCGGACCCTTTTACATTTTATATTTTACATTCGATATTTTACATTTTACTCCTCTCCCCTCGCACTTCCCGCATCAATTATCCTTCCAAAGAAAATAGCATTCATGAATAATTTGGTACCCCCTAACCAAAACGCCCGGAAGTTTGGATTATCGGCGATACTTATAACACGTCCACTTCCAACTGTATTAACTACCACAGCAGCAGAGTTCTTGATAACATCCGCGTTTTCTTTACTCACCCAACCGCTTTGCAAAGGATCTTTTCCGTAATAAAAAGGAGTAGCAAATGGATTTTTACTCTTTTCCATGAAAACCCTGTTGGCCTTGAATAAGCTTATGTTTTTCTGATTGTAACCATATGCTAATGGATGCGTGAGATCCGCCTCTGCTCCGAAGATTGCGCCACTCACCTGTTGCGCCCCTTCAATCTGCTCACGATCAACATAGGAAAGTTTCCCGGTGCTATCTACCGGAGTTTTCGCTCTTTTAAAATTAACCGTACTTATCCCATTTTGCGCTGCCCACTGAACCGCTTCTTCCGTAACAATCAATACCCCGCCTCCCTGTACCCAGGCTCTCAATTTATCTTTATTCAAATCGCCATAACCGCCACCTACCATAATCAGTGTATTGTATTTATCCATATCCACGCGGTTAAAAGTAGCCTGTTCGAGATGAGTAGATGGTATATTCATACGTTGATCCAGTAAATGCCATATCTCGCCGGCATCTGTTGGATTTACTCCCGTTCCTACCAGCATAGCAACTGATGGCTTTGTTACTACCGGCATTTTACTACTACCCAAATCGCTTCCACTAATGACGTTTCCTGTTTTTACACTATAGAACGTTAATCCATTTTTTTCAGCGATCGATTTCACCAATTCAAATAATTTATCACTATCCGTTTTTTGAAGTTTAACGGGTATTGAAATAGATCCGTAGTCAAATTTCTTAGCGCCGTTGATAGTTTCAATTTCAAATTTATTCGTTGCAACTTTTACAAGCACCCCCGCATCCTGCAATTCATACAACGCTTTTGGAGCGAGCAGCTCATCCCACTCAAATAAATAGGCGTAATCACTTTTCTCTCCCAATAACTGTCCTTTCGGTTTGGCGATCGTTTCAACTTTTGTACCCAATAACGATGAACTGTATTTAGTGGCATTCAATTCTGCATAAGGCATACCAAAAGCGAGCGGCATGGTCCATGCCGTGATATCATAAAACAAACTGTCTTTATACGTTAATGTCTTATCGAAGATTCCATGGATCAAACGGTATTGAGGCTGATTGGCCGGTACAACAAACGCAGTGCCTTTTTCGAAGGAAGCATTATCGGTAGATAGATTATTCGCCAATTCATATACTTCGATCTGGTGACGACGAAGCATTTCTACAAATACAGATGTTTTGGTAAGATCATCCTTGCCTCCAATTACATATCCTTTAATGGCTGAACTATTTGCTTCGGAAATAGCAGATTTATAAAAATCTCTTTGCCAGTTTAAAAAATCCTTCCGCAATACTCTTGCTCCTTCCAATGTGGAAAGTGCCGTTACAAATTGATTTTTGATGGTAGCTGGAAATTTTAATATCCCATTCGCGGTTTGTTGCGCATGCCCCCTGGAGGATGCTTGCTCGAACAAAATTCCGATTGCGCCATTTACATCGGGATAGGTAGAACCTTTTCCATAATAGAAATCATCATAATTCTCTTTGGTAAAATATAAAGAGCCGATACGATCGAGGTACTGTGCATGAAATTTACCCAGTTTAGCAGTAAGTTCCTGGTTTTGCGAAGGAGTTAATGGATTTACTCTCGAAGGAACACCTGGCTGAAAAAAGAACGTCGCGTTACTTCCTTGTTCGTGATGATCGGTTAAAATATTCGGCTTCCAGAGATGGAACCACTTTAATCGATTCTGACTTTCTACATGTACTGCGGGTAACCAATCGCGGTTCAGGTCGAACCAATAATGATTGAATCGTCCTCCGGGCCATACTTCGCCGAACTCTCTTGAATTCGGATCGGTAACAAGATTCTTACTCTTATGCTGATTTGTCCACGTTGAAAATCGCTGCAACCCATCCGGATTAAAAGATGGATCGAAAAGTATAACCACATTATCGAGGAGATCGTCAATTTGTTTTCCCTGCGCGGCCGCTAAATAATAGGCGCTGAGTAAAGAGGCATTGGCTCCGCTGGATTCGTTTCCATGTATTGAATGCCCGATATAAACCACGATGGGCATATTATCAATATTCAATGAAGAAGATTTGGAAGGATCGGTAAACTGAACGTGTTGCTGCCGTATCGCTTCTAAATTATCATGATTTTTTTTGGAAGTGATGATCAGCAATACTTGCGGACGTGCTTCATAGGTGAATCCCATGGTTTCCAGTTTTACCCGATCGGGAGCCGCTGTAGCAATCGCCCGCATATAATTTACCAAACGATCATGTGTAACATGCCATTCTCCTACTTCATGAAAAATAATGTCTTTAGGTTTAGGGATAGATGGATTGTACGTAACATCCTGTGGTAAATAATAACTAAGATCCTGTGCTTGTGTGTAAAGAGCATATGCCCCCATTAAAATAAGGATTCCGATTTTTCTCATAACTGATGTTTAGCGTTGGTGAACGTATATCGCCTAAAATTAAGGAGATTCAGGAATGCAGCATTGAAAATTGAAACCTGAGTGTGGCTTAGTTTGAATTTTTTTTCCCACAAAGACACAAAATTCACTAAGAATTACCTTTTGTGGCTTAGTGTCTTTGTGGGAAACTGAGACTCGACCGAAAGCGGAAATAGGGATTATTTTTTCAAAATCACCCAGCGATTTAAAAGATTGTAAGGCATTTCTATTACTACTTTGTAAAATTGAGCTGGAATTTTGCTCGTATTGATATTTGCTTCCCCTGATTTTACCGGAACAGTAGCCATTAACTCGTAATTATCTTTACCCCCTCCCCCTGCCTTAAAGTAATTGGTGGTAGCTACCCAAACTTTAGCCATCCCCGTTGTGTCCATCGCGGTCCATGTTAACTGGAGATTGTTGTTTTGATAAACAGCCTGGGGTTTGATCGCGGATAATTTTCCGGTAAGATTGATTCCATCTATTTCCATATTAAGATCGCGACCCAATTTGACATCGAGCCAGGCGGCAAGCGTAGGCATAATATCTACAATGCCCGGTTGATGTTTAAAGAAATATTCATTCAATCCCTTTGCATTGGTAACAATCCAGGTAGTTCGTTCCCGTTCGCTTTGTCCACCATGGTTTTTCCCCGTAATGGAATCCCTTCCATGATCTGTTGTGATATAGATCACCCATTCTTCCTTGAAATTATTTTGACGGAATTCAATCGCCTGCCATAGCCGACCTATTTGTTTGTCCATTGTTTCTACTGCATCATAAAATTGTTTGCTATCACCATAGCGATGAGCCATATCATCAGTATATTCCAGATAAACCCAGGAAAGATCGGGTCCAATTCGTTTGATAACGGCTGCGGCTGTATCTGTCACCGCTTCATCAATTAAATGTATATAATGTGATTGCTTATCGTGAGGATAACGAACCGTATCCAGTTCCAACCCATCGAAATGAAAGGTAGTTTGAAGATTACCCGCTGCAGCCGCTTCACTTCCAATCAACTTTGTCCGGTTATCGAGCCAGGTAGAAAAAACCGCTGTTGTTTTTTTAGGAAACTGTTTATTGAATAAGCGAAAGATATTCCAGTAACTATAGTTGGGTGCTGCAATATCATTGTCCCGCACATTGTGTTTATTGACCCATGTTCCGGTAAGCAGGCTATTATATCCCACTGCAGAAATCGTCGGTGTTTGTGAATAGCCATCCTTTTCTCCTCCAACATATGCACGCGTATATCCTCCTATGCTTGCAATCTTATCCAAGGTTGGCGTATTCATTTTTTCAATTATATCAGCAGGAATACCATCTACTATCACAAAAACCGCTTTTTTAACCGGTTGACCGATAGCAGCGGAAAAAGAAAAAATCAGCAGGAATGAAATTATGCGCATGCTGGAATTTATTAATTGAACCTGAGGCAAATTTGGTCAAATAGGTATTAAGAACAGATTAAATTTTGATAGGTGGGGATTGTAAAAGCCGAAATTACGAATAGACTACCAGATAACGACGGTCGTTTTAAATGCCTGACAAACAAGTCACCCGAAGATGTTTTCACCTCACCCCTGCCCCTCTCCTTGAGGAGAGGGGTTAGGTGCATTCAGACCGGGTATTTGCAATTGAAAACAAGCCAGACTTTCGATGTATATTTGCTGTCCTTTTTAAACAAAATCCTTAACGGGAGGAGTCAAGATGAGTCGCAATGGAAAAGTGCTGGTAGCCATGAGTGGTGGTATTGATAGTACCATTACCGCGCTGATGCTAAATGATGCCGGCTACGAAGTAGTGGGGATCACCATGAAAACATGGGATTATGCAGCCAGTGGTGGAGGCAAAAAGGAAACCGGCTGCTGTAATATTGATAGTTTTAATGATGCCCGCATGGCGGCAGTGCAACATGGTTTCCCACATTATATATTAGATATCCGCAGTGAATTTGGCGACGCCGTAATCGACAATTTCGTGGAAGAATATATGGCTGGCAGAACGCCTAATCCTTGCGTAATGTGTAATACGCATATCAAATGGCGCGCATTACTGAAACGTGCCGACGCTTTGGGTTGTGAATTTATTGCTACCGGTCATTATGCAAAGATTCATCAGCATGATAATGGTCGTTATTATATCAGTAAAGCAATTGACGATACAAAAGATCAAAGCTATGTTTTATGGGGATTGCAACAGGATCTGCTGAGCAGAACTTTGTTACCTCTCGCTCCTTATAAGAAAACAGCGATCCGTCAAATGGCGCTGGATTATGGCTATCCCGAATTGGCTAAGAAAAGTGAGAGCTATGAAATTTGTTTTGTACCAGACAACGATTACCGCGGATTTCTGAAACGGAAAGTGGATGGATTGGAACAAAAAGTGTTGGGTGGAAATTTTATTGATAAAGAAGGGAAAGTTTTAGGACAACACAAGGGATATCCTTTTTATACAATCGGGCAAAGAAAAGGATTGGATATAACTTTTGGCAAACCTGTATATGTTACCGGTATTGATCCCGATAAAAACACGGTGATGCTGGGCGATGAAGAAGATTTAAATCGTCCTGAAATGATAGTAAGTAAATTGAATTGGCTTAAATACGATGGAATAACAGATGGGATGGAATCAACCACCAAAATCCGTTATAAAGACAAAGGATCGCTGAGCAATCTTTACAATCATGAAAGAGGAATCAGTGTTCGTTTCTATGAAGATGCCAAAGGTATTGCTCCAGGTCAAAGCGCTGTTTTTTATGAGGGAGATGATGTGATTGGCGGAGGAATTATTCAGAGGTAAGAAGAAGCTGTTAGCTTTTAGACCTTAGCTATTAGCTGATGCGTTAGTTATCAGCATTTTATATAAAAATCAGCATTTTAGAATTTTGGCGCTAAAAGCTAACTTCTAGCAGCTAATAGCTTTCTTCTAATAGCTGGATTCTCAAGCAATAAAAGCCTTTTCAGGACGTTTTTAAAGCCAGGCCACGGGCTTGGTTTTTTTATCTAAAAGCATCTTTGTAAATAGATTGATTGTCCTGAATACAAATCCAATTCAATAGCAGAACGGTTATGAAAAAATTTATATCCTCGATAAGTGTTGTTTCGATCCTCGTGTTGTTTATCATGGGTTGTGAAAAAAAAGACGTTTATGATTCCGCTGAGCTTTCTGAATACATGAACCTGGAGGTAGGTAAATACGTTCGTTACCGCCTCGATTCCACATTATACATCAACTTTGGCCAGAAAGATACCGTCATCAAATACCAGGCTAAGGAAGTAATTGATGCGGCAATCACAGACAATTTGGGTCGTCCCAGTTGGCGGGTAATTCGCTATCTCAGCGATACAACCGGTACCGCACCCTGGACCCCTTCCGCAACGTACATGATCACCCCCACCCGAGAAGTGGTAGAAGTGGTCGAAAATAATTTACGTTTTCAGAAATTGAAATTGCCGGTTACCCTCGGTTTTAACTGGAAAGGCAATTCATCGATCGATACGTACTCCAGCAATTCGGAAGTTCGTTTTATGGATGATTGGGATTATACGTATGAAGAAGTGGAGAATGGTTTTACCGTTTGGAACAATGTAGTGGTAGACAATACCATTACCGTTAACCAACGTGATGAAACAATTGGTTTTCCATCTGATATCAATGCATACAGTGAACACACTTTCAGTAAAGAAGTGTATGGTGCCGGTATTGGTTTAGTGTTCCGCGATTTTCTGCACTGGGAATATCAACCACCTACCGGAGGCAACCCTGGCTATAAAATTGGCTATGGAATAAAACTAGTGATGATTGATCACAACTGATGTGATCTATTATAACAAACAACTATACGGATGAAAAAAATTTACCTGGTTGTTATTTTATTGATAACTGCCGGCTTAACTGCTAAATCTCAATATACCCGTTATATCGTTCAACTGAAAGATAAAAAAGGTGGCTCGCATAGTTTATCGAATCCCTCAACTTATCTATCGGCTAAATCCATCGAACGAAGAACACGCCAAAAATTAACCATCGATTCTACTGATCTGCCGATATCAGCCGTGTATCTTGATAGCATCCGTTCTATTGCAAATGTTTCGATTCTAAATAATTCGAAATGGTTGAACCAGGTATTGATCCGTACAACCGATGCCAACGCGATTACCAAAATAAATTCATTTCCATTCGTTAAAGCCACGGCTCCTGTTGCCACGATTGCTAAACCTGTTGACGATAACCCGATTCTGCAAAAATTTAAAGAAGCTATACAGCCGCTACCCGATCCAACGCTGATCAGTGGAGCCTATGGTGTAGCTGGAACCAATGGAGTTTCTACCTTAAATTACGGCAATAGTTTTAACCAGATTCACCTGCACGAAGGAGATTACCTGCACGATCTTGGATATACCGGTGCTGGTATTACGATCGCGATTCTGGATGCTGGTTTTTATGGCTATAAAACAAATAGCGCGATGGACAGTGTGCGTTTGCAGGGAAGAATATTGGGTGAATGGGATTATGTATTGAATGAACAAAGTGTAAACGAAGATCATCCACATGGTCTATATTGTTTTTCAATTATAGCAGCCAACAAACCCGGACAGATCATCGGATCCGCCCCTCATGCTAAGTTTTATTTATTCAGAACCGAAGACGCGGCAACAGAATACCCCGTAGAAGAACAAAATTGGGTGGCAGCCGCTGAATATGCCGATAGTGCCGGCGTTGATATAATTACTTCTTCATTGGGTTATAATGATTTTGATGACCCTTCCTTTAATCATAGTTATGCGCAACGCAATGGCAATACCAGTATCATTACTATTGGCGCGGATATGGCTGTTAAAAAAGGAATGATTGTTACCAATAGCGCAGGTAATTCGGGGGGCGTTGCCGGTGAAGGAAAATTTGTTTTATGTCCCGCGGATGGAGATAGCGTATTTACCATTGGGGCCACCACTGTTACTGGTACCATTGCTGCTTTCAGCAGTTGGGGACCGAACGGCGCAGGTAAAACAAAGCCAAATATCGTTTCCGTTGGACAAGGAACCGTACTTGCTAATACCACAGGTAATGCCTCGTCGGGTAATGGTACTTCTTTTTCAAACCCATTAGCATGTGGATTGATTGCTTGTTTATGGCAAGCGTTCCCTGAGTTTACCAATATGGAGTTATTGGATGCGATTCAAAAAAGCGCGCACCTATACCAAACTCCGGATGATCGATATGGGTATGGAATTCCGAATTTTCGCAAAGCATATGAGATTCTTACCAAAGAAAGAGAAATAAAAAATATTGCCAGCATATTGGGTGATAAATGGCTTAAACCTTACCAGAATCCATTCGGTAATACATTAACACTGATATTGAAAGCGCCGATAGATGGGCAGGCTGTTATACAACTGGTAGATGTAGAAGGAAGGCTGGTTGATGCAAAAACATTGAATACAGTGAATGGCACCATTTATTTCATTGAATTCACCAATGCCCCCCGAATTTTAAAGGGCGCTTATTTTGCGCGTTATACAGATGGAAAAAACAAACAAACCATTAAACTTATTAAGCAATAAAAAGAGCCGCGAATAGTGTATCGGCATGTTGATCATACCCTTTTAATAATTCCATCTTAACCAATTTGAGATGGAATTTTTCTTTGATAAAAGCAACCATTTCTTCATTCTCCTTTTTAAATACCGAACAGGTGATATAAAGAAAATGACCTCCAGGCTTTAACCCGTGAATAACATTACTTACAATTTTCCGCTGCAACAAATTATATTTCCCAATATCCGAAGGATCAAAATAAAATAGTTGTTCCGGAGTTCGGCTCCAGGTGCCGCTGCCGGTGCAGGGTACATCGCATAGTATGAGTTCGGAGTCGAAAGTCGGGAGTCGGGAGTCGGGAACGGAAAGATTACAAATGAAACTTTTGTATTTTTTAATACCCGCCTTATCAAATCTCTTACGAAGGTTTACAAGAATGCTTTCCCTTATGTCGGAAACATTGAGAACGATATCACCCAATACATCTTTAGCAAGAATAGATTTACCGCCGCTGGCCGCGCAACAGTCCCAGATTTCGAAATGGTCAGGTCGGGAGGGTCGGACTATATTGAGAAACTCAGAAATCCGTTGTGAACTATAATCCTGCACCACTACTTCTTTATCTAATTCAATGATATCTTCAATTTTTGATGCGTTCGGCAATTCAATACAATTTTCTCCAATTTGTTTAAACCATTTTGTAGTTGAATTACGATTGCCCTGACTCTCCCCTTCGCTAAATCTTCGAGGAGCAAGCCCGACTCCAGACTCCAGACGACTGACTACTTCCTCATATCCTTCAGCAAGTAATTTCTTTATTACAGCATCCAGGCAACCGGGTCTTATCCGAAGGAATAAATGCGGCTGAATTAAAAATGAATTATTGAACGATTCAGGATTAATCCCTTCGCTTAATGCTTCCTTCCAAGGGAACAATTGAGATAGAAGTTGTGAGAAGTTAGTCGGTAACGCGGCTATCTTTTCAGCAAGGGGCAAATGAACGATCGCATTCCATGATGGCTTTAAATCTGCCAGTATATCATTGGGATCTGTAGAGCAAAGAAATAGTGCAGTAAGAACTCTTTCACCGATATCTATTTTTGATACCGATTTACCCAACCGGAAAAAACAATAACAAAGATGGGCAATCTGCTTCCTGTCTTTAGAGCCATATTTTTTTTGTTGAGAAAAGAATTTTTTCAGGAAAGCACCAAAAGGTTCGGTCCCTTTATACTGATGCAATATTTCTTTTGAACTATTGAGGTATGAATGATAACGGCTCACAGTGCAATATATAAATGAAAAAGCGATCCCCGCATAAGGCAGATCGCTTCTCTAAAAAAAATGTAATTATTATTTGTAGGTATAGGTAAGGTTTGAAACCAGGTTGCCTGGGATTTCAGTACTCACTGCCGTTGCTGGTTTATTTTTTGAATTGTACGTATAAACATAAGTTATATTGAAATTGTCTGCACCTGCATTAATTACATCGATGTAATCTAATTTGGTTGCGTTAGCGGTTGCTACCAGGTCGGTCCGTAAAATAGCTGCCGCTTCACCATGTGGAAGAATGAGTGGGCTAGTTTTAGTATCATAAGTATATTTAATCCTTGCAGCCAATTCTGTCGGTCCACCGGGATTCAGGGGATCTCCAATATTAAATCGCGTTTCTGTTACTCCGCCTGTGCCGTGGTCATATTCTGTTATCACAAATAGTACAAAGTCGGTACCCAATGCCGGATTAAAAAGATAATCATCAGCACGAATTACTTTTCCAGATGCATCGTAAGTAAATACGGTACTATCAATACTAGCCATGCCAAATAAAGACAACTCGGAAACCCTTGATTGATAACGTTGCGTAGCCGAATTATAATGTATTATAGCAACAGAGCTATCAATACCCTGTGCCGCTAATTCAGCATTCTTTTGTATAGTGGAGGTGATAATGCCGGCTCCGTTTCTTACAATACGATAGTCGTTAGAATAGTCTATCCCTTGCGACATCCCGGTTGTTTTTTCACGAATCAATCTTTTGCTGGCATCATACTCGTATTCAGTTGTCACTGTTTCCGCTCCAATGGTAGACGCAACTGTTGCCAACAGATCACCAGTTGTGGTTCCACCACCTCCACCAGTGCCTCCATTGTCATCAAAACTCAATTCTTTTTGGCAGGAACTAATTAAAAAGCTCACTGCTGCAATTGCGAAAAGTAATTTTGTCCTCATAAAGTAGATTTGGTACAGAGAATTACTATAATTCCAATAAAGTTTTTACAGGATCCTTTCCAAATAAAAGCAATTCAGGGTTTTCCAATAATTCTTTTACTCTTACTAAAAAGCTCACACTTTCTCTACCATCAATGATGCGATGATCATAACTTAATGCAAGGTACATCATGGGTTTAATAACCACTTGTCCATTTACTGCTATTGGACGATCCTGAATCTTATGCATTCCCAAAATCGCGCTTTGCGGAATGTTGATAATGGGAGTGCTCATCAAACTACCGAATACTCCACCATTCGTAATGGTGAACGTACCCCCCGTCATTTCTTCTATACTCAGTTTATTATCCTTGGCTTTGCCCGCAAGCTCCACTACTTTCTTTTCTATTTCCGCCATACTCAAACTCTCGGCATTACGGATCACCGGAACCACTAATCCCTTTGGCGCTGAAACTGCAATAGAAATATCACAGAAATTATGATAAACAATATTTTCTCCATCAATATAAGCGTTCACGGAGGGCCATTCCTGCAAAGCAAAACAACAAGCCTTGGTAAAGAAACTCATAAAGCCAAGGTTGGTACCATGAGCCTCTTTGAATTTGTCTTTATACTTCGTACGGGTTGCCATGATATTCGTCATATCCACTTCGTTGAAAGTGGTAAGCATGGCCGTAGTATTTTTAGCTTCAACAAGACGTCTGCTGATTGTCTTGCGAAGATTACTCATCTTCTCTTTTTTCTCATCCCTACCGAATGCAGCACCAGCCGTTCTTCCGGGATTACTTAATGCAGCTAATACGTCGTCTTTAAGAATTTTACCCCCAAAACCGCTGGGCGTAACTTTTTTAGGATCTACTTTTTTATCAGCGATCATTGCCGATGCAACGGGGGTTGCTTTTACATCCTCGCTTACTGTAGCAACCGCTTCGATTTTTTTACCGGTGTCCGCAGGTTTACCATTGCTCTTGCTTTCAACTGCTGCTGCTTTAACTCCCCCCTCCGCTAAAGCTACGGAGGGCGAGCCCGACTTGCCCTCTGGCTTAACGCCGTTCTCGTCAATAGAGGCTAGTATATCACCAATTTTAATTGTATCGCCTTCATTAATATTGCTATGTTTTAATACACCCGCTTTTTCGGCGTTCACCTCAAAAGTGGCTTTTTCACTTTCAAGTTCAGCGATTACCTCATCCCGTTCAACATAGTCACCGTCTTTCCGGGTCCATTTAAGCAGCGTTACTTCACTGATGGATTCTCCTACGGTGGGAACTTTAATATCAATCATAATACACGAATTAATACGAATGAAAACACGAATTAACGCGAATAATAAAAACACTAATTAATGCGAATAAAACGCGAATAAAAACACAAATTAATACAATACTATTAAATGCTGAAGGCTGTTTCAATGATCTCTTCCTGCTCCTGCTTGTGCACTTTTGCATAACCCGTAGCTGTTGCGGCACCAGGTTGACGACTGATGACGCCATAATTGATACTCTTCAGGTTCATTTGTAAATAAGAAGCGGCCCCCATATTCAATGGTTCTTCCTGTATCCAGAACCAGGTGGCCTTACTGTACTTTTTATACAATGCCTCCAATTGCGTAAGCGGCAACGGGTATAATTGTTCTACCCGGATAATAGCAACATCCGTCACATTGTCCTTTTGTTGTTTTTCCGCCAGATCGAAATAGATTTTACCTGAACAGAACAATACTTTTTTAACCTGTGAGGGATTGCCGATATAGGGATCATCAATCACTTCCTTAAATCCACCAGTGATAAATTCGTTCATGGGCGAATAGGTACCCGGATGACGGAGATTCGCTTTGGGAGAGAAAACGATCAATGGCTTACGGAAGGGCCATGCTAACTGGCGGCGCAACGCATGAAAGAAGTTAGCTGCAGTTGTGATATTCACTGCTACCATATTCAATTCAGCGCACATTTGCAGGAAGCGTTCCATTCGGGCACTGCTATGTTCGGGTCCCTGTCCTTCATATCCATGGGGCAACAGCATTACTACGCTGTTCATCCGGTTCCACTTTTGCTCACCGGCACTTATGAATTGGTCAATCATTGTTTGGGCGCCATTACAAAAATCTCCAAACTGCGCTTCCCATAATACCAATGCATGCGGATTTGCTAACGTATACCCATATTCAAATCCTAATACACCATATTCGCTCAGTAAAGAGTTATAGATCCGGAATTGGCCTTTTGCACCTTCAATACGATCAAGGCGACTATACGCTTTATCGTTGTTTTCATCACGTAATACCGCATGGCGGTGACTGAATGTGCCTCTCCGTACATCCTGACCACTCATCCGTACATCGTTTCCTTCGAGAATGATACTGCCGTAGGCAAGCAGTTCACCGGTTGCCCAATCCAGTTTTCCTTCCGTATCAAATAATTTTACTTTATCCTGGATGATCTTCTCAATTTTCTTTAATGGCTTAAAATCATCGGGCCACTTCATCAGGGCTTCGAATATCTTTTTGAAATCCGTTTCACTTATTGCAGTAATGGGACTGTGTTCAAAATCCTCCGCGTTGGCCCGGCGCAAACTCTTCCACCATAATTCCGGTTGCTGGTAAGTATAAGGAAGTGGGTTCTGTTTTACACCATCCAATCTTTCCTGCAGGTCGGCCCAGAATTTCTTTTCCATTTCTTTGGCGAGTTCCTGCGCATCAGACTCTCCGTTCTCCAATAAATATTTTACATATACTTCACGTGGATTGGGGTGTTTATCGATCAATGCATACAGATGCGGTTGCGTAAATTTAGGATCGTCCCCTTCATTGTGACCGTGACGACGGTAACAAACCATATCGATAAATACGTCACAATTAAATTCCTGGCGGTAACGGGTTGCGATCTCCACGCATTTTACTACTGCTTCCGGATCATCTCCATTCACATGAAGAACGGGTGCCTGTATGGCGGAGGCCAGCGAGGTACAATAATCCGAACTACGGGCATCATCAAAATCGGTTGTGAAGCCAATTTGGTTATTGATCACGAAATGAATGGTGCCTCCGGTATAATAACCTTCCAGTTCGCTCATTTGCAAAACTTCGTACACGATACCCTGTCCAGCAATCGAAGCATCTCCATGAATCAGTATTGGTAATATCTTATCAAAATTGCTTTCGTACAATACATCCGCTTTTGCTCTTGCAAAACCAACAACAACCGGATCCACCGCTTCAAGATGGGATGGATTGGGCATTAATTTAAGGTGAACCGTTTTGCCACTGGTGGATTGCAATTCACTACCATATCCCATATGGTATTTAACATCTCCGCTGCCCATGGTTTGATCCAGCTTAGCGGTTCCTTCAAATTCACTGAATATTTGTTCATAGGTCTTTCCCATGATATTAGCCAGAATATTCAATCTTCCACGATGCGCCATTCCAATCACTACTTCCTGTACGTCATGATCGGAAGCGATATTTATTATAGCATCGAGTGCCGCGATGGTCGTCTCCCCTCCTTCTAATGAAAAGCGTTTTTGTCCTACATATTTCGTGTGAAGGAATTTTTCAAACATTACTCCCTGGTTCAACTTCTCAAGTATCCTTTTCTTCTTAGTAAGTGATAAGGGTTCGGTGAATTTTTTCTCCATTTCATTGGTGAGCCAATCCACTTTTTTCTGTTCACTGATATATTTGAATTCGATACCTACATGCGAAGCATAACATTTCTCAAGATGCTCATGAATTTTGCGAAGGGTGGTTGGCCCAAGACCGATGAGATTCCCTGCGTGGAAAGTTTTGTCCATATCGGCTTCCGTAAATCCATAAAAATCCAGACCGATATTAGCCCCTCGATCCTTGCGCTTTCGTATCGGGTTTGTTATAGCAATCAGATGACCCTTGTTGCGATAACCCAAAATCATACGATAAGCCCTTATCTCACGCATCCAGTCGATATCTGCGGGCAAACTGGCAGCGGCGGCCACACTACCCCCATTTGAAGAAACTTTACCCGCGGAGATAGCAAAATCGAATCCCTCGAAGAATTTACGCATTTCGGGATCAATGCTCTCAGGATTGCTAACAAAATCCTGGTACAAACTTTCAATGAATTGCGGATGAGAACTGGTGATATACGAGAAATCCTTCATACACGGCTGCTTTTATATGGGATGACAAATATCGGTGAAAATGTGCGAACTCAAAAGGCATGAGCCCCTGATAACCATGAATTTTAAACCCCTATGACCCTCACAAAACCAGGTCCCGAGGTTCTGTTTTATCTGTTCTTGACCCTTACTTACGACAATTAGTCTTAAAGGGAGGGTCTATTTTGAAGTTTTTTGGGAACTTATCCTTTGATTTTTGGAATTTCACCCGTCGAAACCTACCTTTGCCTCCCGAAATTTATCGGAATTAAAATATTCGAGTTCATGGCTAATCACAAAGCTACCTTAAAAGATGTACGTCAGGCCACTAAGCGCCGCGAAAGAAATAAATATTATGGCAAAACTACCCGTAATGCCATCCGCGATCTGAAAGAAATTAAGACCGCAACTGAAGCAGGAGCAAAATTAAACGAAGTTGCTTCTATGATCGATAAACTCGCTAAACGTGGTATCATCCATAAGAATAAAGCTGCCAACCTGAAGAGCGGGTTGACCAAGAAAGTGAATACACTGGCTAAAAAATAATAGCCTTTAATTTATAGTAGTAAAGCATTCATCGTTTGATGGATGCTTTTTTATTTTCGGCGGTTGAGGATCAGGAAGCGAGTTATCGGGTTCTAATGGAATTTATTTCTTCTTTCATTTAGAACGCTCTCAATTACCAATTCCATTTTTTTATTAATCCGATACTGGAGAAGAATTAAAACCGCAATAATGAAAATGAGCCCTGGATAAAGACTTACCGACAATTTAATTCCCAACATGGCACTTGCTTTTTGATCCAGCAATCCAGCTATATATCCAGAACCTTCTAAAAATGCAGCTCCAAGCGCTCCGCCAACACTTAGTCCTATTTTTAAGCCAGATATCATAGCAGAAAAAATTATAGCGGTGGCCCTTCTGTTATTTTTCCATTCACTGTAATCTGCCACATCAGCAATCATTGTCCAAAGCAGGGGTATCGTAATACCATAGAAAAATCCATAAAATATCTGCGTAAAAAAAACATTCGCAATTGAATCGGGTTGGTAAAAAACAAACATCAAAAGGCAAGTAGCAGATGCCAATAAGCAAAATCCAAACACATCGCGTTTCCCGAATTTATCGGCTAGCGATTTTGAAAAGGCAATTCCCACAATCATGAATATGATGCCACTTGCATTGAATAAACTATAGCCAGAGGATGCCGTATCATTTGGCCATTGAAATCCTGTTGATTGGTAAAGCCAGACGGTGAATTTATTGAATCCTATCGCTTCCAGGAAAGCGGCCAGGGAGGATTCGTTGAGGTAATACTTAAAGTAATAAATATGCATACCTCCTTTTAATGCCAGTGTAATAAAGATGAGAATAGTTACCAGAAACAGTATGCTCCAGGGTCTGTTTTTAGCAAGATCAGTTAAGTCCTGCTTCAGTGTACTTTTTTGGTGTACTAAAGGCTTAACCCTCTCCTTTGTTGTTAAAAAGGTGATCACAAAAAAGAGGATACCGATAATTGAGAAATAGGTCATTACCGTTTTAAAACCCGTAGCCTCATCTCCATGTCCAAATTTCAAAACCAAGGGTCGCATTAATACGTGAATAATAAACTGTGCTATCATTACCGCAACAAAGCGATAAGAAGAAAGGCTGTTGCGCTGTTTTATATCGCTGGTGATTACTCCACTCAATGCAGAATAAGGGAGATTATTCGCCGAGTAAATTATTACCAGGGAGAAATAAGTGATTATCGCATAAATAAGCTTGCCCCTTTCACCTAAGGATGGAGTCGAAAAAGTAAGCAGCGCGATAACACCAAACGGGATAGCTGTCCATAAAATCCATGGTCTGAATTTACCAAATCGCGTATGGGTCCGGTCCGCGATGGCTCCCATTATAATATTACAAAAAGCGCCTAAAAAACCACCGGTCAGTATTATTAAACTCGCTGTTCCCGCAGGTATTTTGTATACATCAGTATAAAAAAATGCCAGGAAGTTCATTAATGTCTGGAAAATAAGATTAGCAGCCAGGTCACCCAGGCTATAACCAACTTTTTCAACAACAGACAATTTTTGCGAGCCTGCAGTCATACTATTTCATTTGTATTAAATGTTACTTGAAATATTCCGATGACTATTATTTAAATCAATTACAATGAATTAATATTTCACTCTTTACTTTGAAGCTTACTGATAATAAAATTTCCAATTTTCTTTCCGGCTTCCAATCCCTTATCAACGCTGATTCTGTAATGAATCCCTCCATACAAACGACTGACTGAACATTCTTCAGCGGCCTGAATAAAGGAAGTAAAATTTCTTTCCATATTAATATACCGCTTATTACTGGAGTCTGTAAATGCGAATTTGTCGCCATATAAATTGGTTAATACAGTCGCCGCGCTCCCTGTTATTGTACTATGCCCGCTGGTGTATTCCGGAAAAGGGGGCGTTTGCAAAAAAGGCTCCCATTTATTATCGATTGCCTGGTTAATAAATGTTATTGGACGAACATAATTGTATCGAAACTTCGTATCAAACACGGATATAAATCCTTCAAATAACGCAAGCGCGGTAAGCGCATAAGTTCTCGCGGATTTAACCGCATCGGCTTTACCCTGTTTGCATGCGATCGTAGCAATGCCCATCCAATGCCCACCCGGGGTTTGCTTCTTGGTAGCAGCCATCATATGTCCCACATGTCCCATTACAAATGGATTATCATCCCAAAATGAAGCGATATCCTTTTGTTCTTCCGTAAGATTCTTTCCCACTGTATAAACTTCCTTATTCATTTCATAAAATTCACTGACTTCCTTTTTATCAAACACAGGGGGTGGTCCCGGATCAAATTGGTTGGCGGAATCTGCCACAATACATTTTAAGGTATTCCAATAAGGTTCCGTGGCATCGAGATAGTCCGGTGAAGTAGGTTGCCATTTGCCATCCTCTTTACTACCGAAATATTTTTCCATACTTCTTGTTTGCTTATAATTATCCTCGGCCGCCCTTTGCAGAATTGCCTTACCAACCGTTTCCCCAAAAGCTAAAGAATTATCAAAAATGTCTTTATCCAGCATTTCCTTAAAGGGCGCATATGTCTGCAATTCAAATTTTGCTAATGTATCTTTTGAAAAAGTCATTTGCGCCGCTACTGTATAAAACGCCCTGGATGCGGCCAGCGTAAAATTGTATTGCTTGTTTTTATCGGGTTGAGGCATAGCGGTAAACCCCTTTAGCTTGGAAACCAAAGATGATTCTTCCAAATTCTGATGACGCATTGCTTCGTGCGCCGCCAGTGACGTATAAACATATATTCTCGATGCTACCGGCGGAGAAAAAATATCATACACAATCAGGTCGGTCAAATTGATTTCATTTTGATGTAAGACGGCCGTGTCATCCAACATCTGCCTTGATTGATTGCTATTGCAAGCAACTAACATAAAAAAGGCGAGTGCAAGGAAAAAGTAACTATTTCTCATAAAGCAATTTTCATTTATTCAATCTATTTTCAAGTACCATTACTGAAAGGGATCTTTTTTTCCATTTTTCTATCAAAGCAGGCGGCACATCTCCCAATGTAAAGAATGCGTTCCCCAGTAGAATATCAATATCGCCATCACCATCAATATCGTTTGCATCCATGGTCATCCATCTGCCTTCTGTGGCATTCTTAAACGTTGAGCGCTCAAACTCCCCGTTTCCTTTGTTTTCCCAATAAATGAAACTTTCATTAGCGTGATTGACATAGTCCGGGAAAAAAGCAATGGAGGCGATATCCAAATCCCCATCTTTGTCAAAGTCATTTGCGATCACTTTTTGTGCGCCATAAACCGGAAGAAATAATTTTTCTGTAAATCTATTGCTGCCATCATTATAGAATATCCGGATGCCATGATAAGCTTTTAAAATAACTGAATTATCACCATTGTCGCCCTGGGTCGTGATGATATCCATATATCCATCCTTATTCATATCAACCATATCAAAATAATTGGAACCATAGGATGGCGGAAATTGCAATACCCGTTCTTCTCTGAATTTTCCACCCCTTTCATTATAATAAAAGAAAACTCCTTCGTCGCCCTGGGTCATTAATACAGCTATATCAGGCAACCTATCATTATTTAAATCCTGAACTTGAATATCAATAGCACCAGGCTGTTGTCTTAACACATGTTTTTCATAATCATTTTCTTTTTTCTCAAACCAGCTTAATGCACCGTTTCTATAACCAAACTCGCTAATTATAATATCTTCCTTGCCATCTCCATTCATATCTGCATATTTTGCCCGAACCGGTCTTTGTAAACTATCAATAATTGAAACAGGCTTTTCCCCGATTGATAAGCGGCTAAGTTTGCCCAATTTTTGATCAGAAGGCTTCAAAATGCCCATCGACACTGCAAACCAGCCCTCCGCATTTTTCCCGAAATCAGCAATCCCCTCGGGAATATCAAAAATTTTCTTCGCATGAAAGTCCTTCGATAGAGCGTATATCTCGCGGTTCAATCCATCTCCAAATAAAACTTTTCTTAGGTTCGAATCATAACCAATATAGGTGGTCAATGGATGATCCACCACATCATAAACCGGGTGTGTTTCAAATAATGTTAGGGTATCTTTTATCGGAGCCAATGTTTCTTTGCGGGCGATTGGTTTTTCGGGAGCATTCGTTAGATACCATACTACGATGCTTTTCCACTTTTCAAAGGGAAATAGATTTTCGGGACTGGTTCGTTTTACATTCACATCTCCTGATGGACCGCTATTATTATAAGGTTCATAATAAATATCCACGTTCATAAATTGTCCCATCTGGGGCAACACGTTTTCTTCCCATGTTGCTTTATCCAGGAGATTTGGATCTGGAAAAGCATGACAGGAAATACAATAACTACGAGCGAGTTGCTCGCCTTCCTTTAGAATTTTATCATTGCTATTATCACAGGAACGTATAAGGGTTAAGCCAACCAGTAAAAGCCCGCCCACTACTAGCCTGTTTTTTTTCATGCTAAAATTTTATCTCTCTTTTGTTACCCTTCTTTCCAGATATAGTGATAGCATTTACAGAAGGGTTAACAAGTATATAGCGTCCAGATTGCGAGTAAAAAGAGTTGCCAATATAAACCTCTTCTCTCCGCATGGACCCATTTTTAAATTTATATTCAATGATTTCATCACCCGGTAACAAGTGGATGATTTGTTGATTTCTGCTACTTAACTCAAAGGTCTTTAACGGACCACTGTTTTGAGACGCAAAGAACAAAACTCGTTCCTTCGCCGTTATCAAACCACCAAGCGCTTTTCCATCTCCGGGAATATAGAATCCTGACTCGGCTGTTTCTACCGCTCTGAACTTTCCAGCACCATCTCCTTTTAATACCAGCCCATTAAAAGCATCATACCTGCCAGTTCCAATTTCGGTTCCAAAATCATTGCCGGTTATAAGGAGGTCCAGGTTTGCATCACCATCAACATCGGTAGCCACCATAGCAAATGCTGCTGAAAGTTGTGCCTGAACCGGAAGCGGTGAAATATCAAAATTCCCATTCCCATTATTTTTTATAAAGCAACTGGCAAAATTATTCGCGGTGAGCTTCAATGACTTTTTAATTTCTTCCGGAGTTAACACTTCTGTGATGGGTGATAAAGAATACTTCTTGTAATTGGTAAATCGGGCTTTAAAGCCAATCATCTGCTTAATCATATCATCTCGTCCAAAAGCCGGGAATTCCTGAAGCTTATCCTGCACATTGGGCAAAAACAACGTTGGGATCGCATCATAGCCCCCATCTCCATTATAGTCGAAAGCATAGATGCTTGCCGGATAGGCAGGGCTTGCTTTATAAAAAGAATTCAGTCCAACATTTCCCGCTACATAATCGATATCACCATCATTATCGAAATCACCGGCAACTAAACTATTCCACCATCCGCTGCTTTTCTGTAATCCTGAAGTTTGAGTCTTGTTTGTAAACTTCCCCTGTTCATTCTTAATAACTGTTACAGGCATCCATTCTCCGGCTAATAGAATATCTATCCAGCCATCGTTATTGAAATCCGACCACAACATATCACAGATCAATCCGCAATTAACTAACGAAGGAGCAATCTCCTTTGTAACATCTGTAAACTTGCAACTACCATTTTTACTATCATTTCTTAATATAAAAGACGAGAGGGGACTTGGATACTTACCGGGTACCACCCTTCCCCCAACAAACAAATCCAAATCACCGTCTTTATCATAATCAGCGGCTTTCACACAACTCTTACTGCCTGAAAATGATGGAATGGCCAATGGTTCCAACTTATAATTTCCTACACCATCATTAATATAAAACTGATCATGATAATTAGAAGACCCGAAAGGATTTTCAAAACCACCACTGGCAATATATAGATCCAAATCCTGGTCGCCATCGGCATCAAACAGTAATACCCCCGCGTCTTCTGTTTTTTTGGAACCCAAATTCACGGCTGCAATTAAATCCCTGGCGCTAAATTTTGCATTTTTATCCTGGATAAAAAACTTGCCGGAATTGCCATAAGAACCTCCCACAAACAGATCATCCAAACCATCACCATTAACATCACCCACTGCCAGGGCCGGGCCATACTGACTGAATTTATGCGGTAATAATTTCTGAACATTAAAATCGATATAATCCCTTTCTGCATGATCAAAGATTAATCCATTTGTGCCGGTTATATCTGAAAACAACAAATTGTGATTACCCGGGTTCTTTATTGGATTATCATTACTGTTGCTCTTTGTGATGGTAATAACCTGGTTCGCTTTTATATTTTGTACTGATTGCTGTTTCCCGTCCGGCCAAACTATTTTTATTTCTTTTACCAGGCTATCAACTCCCAGGCCGAAATGAATAGCCCTTTCCATAGTAGAAAGGTATCCCCGATAAGGAGTCATTTCATGTAATTGTTGCAGATTATCTCCATAGTTAATAGTAACAAATGCACCAAAGGCAAGTTCATTTTTAGCATCACCCTTTAATAATATTCGTACGTAATTATTTTTACTATTCTTCTGCTCAATAAGATTATTACGATAAACAGAAGCGGAATCATTTATATTACTCACCACATAATCGAGATCCCCATCATTATCTAAATCAGCATAAGCAGCGCCATTTGAAAAACTGGGCTCGTTAATTCCCCACTCTTCAGATACTTTAGTAAAACTAAGATCCCCGTTGTTATGAAAAGCATAGTTCTTCAATTTAACGGCTGGTATCTCTGACAACAGTTCATTCTTTGGTGCATAATTTTTGGTATTTACGCGGTAAGCAATAAAATCATGATCTGTGACATCTTTAGGAAACCCGTTGGTAATTATAATATCCCGATAGCCATCGTTATCAAAATCCGCTACCAAAGGTGCCCAGCTCCAATCGGTGGCTGCGATATTGGCATACCAGGCAATTTCAGAAAATAGGGGCCGCTTTGATGAAAAGTTGCCGGGTATATTACCCCGATTTAACTGCAGTGTATTTCTTACATACTGATACCCGTAATTAAACTCTTTTGTATTAAGATAAGAGGAATAATTATTAGGATTAAGCATCATTTTTTTTCGAAAATTATCTTCGGGCAACATATCCACCGCTATGATGTCTTGTAATCCATCATTGTTCAGGTCGGCAATATCATTTCCCATTGCAGAGAAACTGGTATGTTTAAAATATTCCCCGGCTCTGTCGGTAAATGTTCCATTCTTATTATTAATGTATAATAAGTCGTCGGTGATATAATCATTCGTCACATAGATATCGGGCCATCCATCTCTGTTAATGTCCGAAATGTGTATTCCCAAGCCGAATCCTTCAATAGTAATACCTGCCAGTTTTGATACGTCGGTATAAACCGCGTGCTGTAAAGAGTCGCTCCAGTCATTCCGATATAAATGGTCTGTACTCGGTGATGACCCATCGGTAACTTTTGGGTGGTACTTGTTGGGAAAGCTATTCGCGTCAATTACATTGTTCAAAACATATAAATCGAGGTCACCATCGAGGTCGTAGTCAAAAAAAGCCGCATTGGTAGTATGAGAAGTGTCAGCGATACCATACTCGTTCGACATTTCTCTGAATAAAGGAACGCCCTGCTTGTCATTTCCCTGATTAACGTATAATAGGTTCGCTCTTTTCTTTGAGTCTTTATTAAAAGTGACACATACATAGATATCCGGTAAGCTGTCATTATTTATATCGACCACTGCTACTCCTGAGCACCATTTTTGTTCACCTGTAACTTTGCTAATAAGCGTAACATCTTCAAATTGCATATTTCCCTTGTTCATATACAATTTGTTACTAACCATATTTCCGGTGAAGTAGATATCCTGCAGATTATCGTTATTAAAATCCGCTATGGCTACGCCTCCGCCATTGTAGACATATTCATTATCGAGAATATTGATGGAATCATTTTCTGTAATCCTATTGGAAAAGGTTATTCCGGTTGACTGTGCCGGCAGAGAAGTAAACAAATCCTCTTTGGAGTTACAGGAATAGAGCAATACACCTATAAATATAGATACTGCAAAATATCCGGCGACAAAAACAACCGATATTTCTTTCTTCTTCATATAGGCAATCTGAATTACTATTTGTGGGCAAAATCTGAAACCGTTGCTTTACAAAAAACTATTCTACCACCGCATTAATTGTCAGAATAAGATCAGCCGGGTCCGTATTAAGGGTAAGCGTTACCATTCTGTTCTGAACACCCTTTCTTCCTTTTGTATTAAAATAGACTTTGACCTGTGCTTCAGATCCGGGAGCGATCATTTCCTTTGGATACTCAGACCCAATACAGTCACAGGAGCCACTTACTTTATAAATAAACAAAGGCTCCTTGCCTTTATTAGTCAAATTGAAAACATGCATCAACGTGTCCCCTTCTTTGACTTTACCAAAATCATGTTTTGTTTCTGAGATCGTTGCTTCTGTAAAATAGGTTTGATCCTTTTCTATGCTTACAGGCCCCTCATAGATACCATTTTCCTCTTTTGTTGTGCCGAATAAATTGAATTTTTCATCAAAAATTATCAGCGCAGCGGCAATAAGGATCCCGAAAAAAATTACCCGAAACCATGTCTTTTTAAATAGATTCTTCATTATCTAATCTTTTATATTTATCTCACCAGGTAAAATTGCGGCGAAACATTATTCCTGGCCAGCACAATATATTTTTTATTTTTTATTGATAAAATTGTCGCGTCTCTAACCTGTCCTCTTGTATCCAGACCCGATTTAGAAGAGTTAACAAATTCAAATCCCCCTTTTCCATCTCCTAACAACAAAGAAGAAGCATTTGCATCCAATCTACCAATATCCGGCTTGATATCCCAAAAATTGCCGCTTGCAATCATATCCACCTTTCCATCTTTATTAAAATCATCGACCAAAATATTAAACACCGTGGATACTTGTACCTGTTGTGGTAAGGGCAACAGGTTAAATAAACCGGCTCCATTGTTAACAAGAATTGAGGATGACAAAGTCTGAAGCGTCAATTTAGAAGCTTTCTGAAGTTGGTTCTGTCCAAAAATCTCCTCAGGTGATTTACCCGCATAGTCTTTATAGAATAAAAATTTCTTCTTTAATAAAGGAAGTTGTGACGTGATATCCGACTTTGAGTTATATAAATGGTTCTTACCATCGGGCCAATAATAACTGATAATAGCTTCGGAAGTTCCGTTGCCGTCAAAATCACTTACATACATTTCCATTGGTTTATCAACGGATGCCCTGAATTGTGTATTGAGCCCCCAGTTTCCCAATAGAAAATCAGTATCTCCATCCTCGTCAATATCCGACCCTGCAATACAATTCCACAAACCTGCCGAATTATTAATGATCTTTTTTTCTCCAATTACCCCTTTCGTATTGATAAAATACGTTACGGGCATCCAGTCACCCACTAAAACTAAATCCGGGTAGGAATCATTATTCAGATCACTCCAAACCGCATCGGTAACCATACCAGGTTCTTTTAAATTAGCTGGTGTGATATCCGTTAATACTCCATTTTGATTGTGTAACAGGTAACTTCTTCCAGGCAATCCATATTTGCCGGAAACTCCCCTACCCCCAATAAACAAGTCTATAAATCCGTCTTTGTCAAAATCACTCAACGTGATACAGGATGCGTTTGTGGAAACCTCTGGCATGGTTCCATTGGTAAAATTTCCTTTACCATCATTCATATACAATCTTGCCTTCAACAACGAACTTCCCTGATCGTATTGATAACCTCCCGATGCCACCAATAAATCCTGATCGCCATCCTTATCGATATCAAAAAAGACGGCCCCCGCATCTTCCATGTCCCTATCTTTTTCAAAAACCTGTTGAGGTTTTAATTGGAACCCTCCCGCATTTTGCAATAAGAGTTTCCCTGGTTCACCAGTTGCACCACCAATAAATAAATCATCTGTTCCGTCTTTATTTACGTCTGCCCTGGCAATTTTAGGACCCTGCGTGGATAGCATATAAGGCAGCAACACTTCTACATCAAAATCGGTATACCGGTTTTCTGTATGCTTTATTGCGGGATTTAATATTGACTCCGATACATTCCTGAATATTGTTGGTGAAGCTGAGGTTGGTATTATTTTTTTTACCGCATCTTTCTCATAAAAAGTAATTTCCTTATCCGGACTAACATCATAAATGACTTGTTGCATTAATCCCGGCCAAATAATTTGCAATGAATCAATCTTTGCCTCTTGACCCAATCCGAAAATAAGTTTGGTATCTACACAGCTTTGAAAACTTCTAACGGGTATGTTTTGTAAAACTTGCTTTTGATTACCCGCATATAAATTAACCCATGCTCCTGTTCCAAAGGGGTTCTTCCCCTCTCCCTTAAAATTTATTTTTAAGAAGTGGTTCTTTGTTTTTTTACCAGCATCATTACGATAAACAAAGCAGGCTGCATTGATATTGTTCACCACCAGGTCCATATCCCCATCATTATCCAAATCACCATAAGCCACGCCATTACTAAAAGAAGGTTCTCCCAATCCCAGTTCATGAGATTTATTCACAAATTTGAGATCACGCTGATTGATATAGGCGTAATTCGGTAATTTGGTAGAAGGTATGTATGGAAAAAAATCCCTGAAATCGAACCGATCTTTTTGCCCCACTACTTTTTTCACTTTTTCTTTATCGGCGAGGAAATCAGAAAAGTCCATATCGCTGATATCGCGGTACACTCCATTGCTGATAAAAATATCCTTATAACCATCATTATCAAAATCAAATGACAGCGCTCCCCAGCTCCAGTC
Organism: Chitinophagaceae bacterium; assembly: GCA_965279015.1. Classification (GTDB taxonomy): domain Bacteria; phylum Bacteroidota; class Bacteroidia; order Chitinophagales; family Chitinophagaceae; genus Endoryza. The sequence goes on along the minus strand of OZ257130.1, from coordinate 2,709,676 downwards.
TGTTGCAGCAATGCCAGAAAGAAATGCTGTTTCACTAAACGTACCATCTCCATTATTTAATTGAAGGGAATTTTGCGGATATTGATAATGGAAGGAAAAACGGTATTTCATATTTTCTATATGGTACTGCTCAAAGCGGGTCATCGTTTTAACCCGGGTTTCTTCTTCGGGAAGCATATCAGTTGTAACTATATCCATATACCCGTCATTGTTCAAATCAGCGATATCGGCTCCCATACTCGATGAAGAAATATGACCCATACGCTCTGGCAGCTCATCTTTGAATGTTCCGTCCTTTTGATTTACATACAGGTAGTCTTTTTCGTAAAAATCATTGCTTACATAGATATCCGGATAGCCATCCTCATTAATATCGCTCACAGAAACCCCCAATCCATAAGCGATTTTGGTTCCGGCAATGCCGGCTTTTTCACTTATATCAGTAAATACATTGTCATCATTTCTCATCAACTTATGACCACCTAATGTATCCCTTGATTTTCTGACTTCTTCTAAGTCAAATTTCCGCACATCCACAAAGCTGTTATTGAGAATATAGCAATCCAGATCGCCGTCCAGATCGTAATCAAAAAAAGACACATGCGTTGTGTACCCCGGGTCATTTAATCCATACTGTTTTGCCTGCTCCAGGAATGTATTATTATGCTGATTGATGTACAATTCGTTTTCCTTGTTATCGCCTTTGATATCCCCACTATTGCATATATAAATATCTAACCAGCCGTCCGCGTTTACATCGGCTATGGTTACCCCTGTGCGCCAACCTCTTTTACTTTTAATTTTTGCGGAGGCGGTTATATCTGTGAATTGAAAATTTCCTTTATTAAGATAGAGTTTGCTATCGCCGAGGTTTGCCGTTAGAAAAACATCGGGTAATCCATCGTTATTAATATCACCAATGGCAACACCTCCGCCATTATAAAAATTTCTGTACGTAAGGATATTATATTCTGGACCATCTTCAACCTGGTTACTGAAGCCAATACCGGTTTGAATTGAATCCAATTTTACAAACATTGGATCAGGAACGGGGATATATGACTCTTTTTTCTCTGGTTTGCAGGAGCAAACAAAAAACGTAACAGACAGCAGGAAACTGATTATAGGGACTCTTTTCATATTGCAAAACATACACATTTACAAATAGACGGTTTAGAAATGGGATGGTAGGTCTACTGTAAATTTGATCTTTAAAGATCAGTAAAAAACAATACAAAACACAAAATTCGGATAGGGTTCAATTTGAAATCCCGACTACAATTGTTGCCACAGATTACACGGATATTCACTGATATAAACCTTAATCTGTGCTAGTCTGTGTAATCTGTGGCAACATAGTATAAAACTGATCCACTATTTAAATTTAAGAGGGGCCACTGAAGATCAGTGTCCCCCTTAAAGGTTTGATAGGAATTCTATCTAGTTGGTTTGGGTTTTAGTAACCAGTGTTCTGCTTAAGCTGAGGCACTCCATCAATTTTACTCAAATCTATTTCTACACTTGGTAAAGGATAATACTTAAGTTTAGTTGCGGTGGGTTCCTGTGTACCTGCATATAATTGAACCCTTCTTGTTCTTTCCACAGCCATATAATCAACCAGGGTCTGAAGATCGTTCCAACGACGGAGATCAAAGAAACGGTATCCTTCCATGGCAAGTTCCATTCTTCTTTCCCATCTTAGCGCTTGTCTTGCCTGAGCTTGACTGGCAAATGCAGGATATTGACCGATTTTATAATTGGTTCCGTTTACTGTACCGGCACCAGCAGTTAACGCTTGAGAAATAGTTGCTTCGTTGGTACCAGCACCTTGTACAAATTTTCCAGCCCTGTCTCTAACCAAATTTATATAAGTGCGAGCGAGGTTAAGATCGCCAGCAGTTTCAATTTCACATTCCGCGGCCATCAGCAGTACGTCTGCATAACGAATAAATGGAATGTCGATGGCATTGGGAGCCGTAGACCATCCGCTTGCAGTAGACAACGTTCCTTGCTGAGCTCTGTGAAATACATTTTTCTTCGGAGCGAAATTTCCGCAATAACCCACGTCACGAATCCAGCTATCTTGTTGAAGACCCCAATCAAGATATGGAAATCCGGTTCTTCCAACTGTCCAATCCAATCTTGGATCTACATAATCTGTAGCCGGATTAAACAGCGTATTATTGAAAGTTGCAAATAATGGAAGCCCGGTAACAGCGTCAACTCTAAATGCATTCACGAGGTTTTGCGAAGGCTGATGGAAACCGCAACATTGGGTTACCGGTGCGCTACCATGAGGAAAAGTTAAGCGATCACCCCAGTTTCCGTTAGCACTTTCACCTGCGCCATCGTTGACAGATGCTTTATAAACAAAAAGCATTTCCGAATTATTTTGTTTTGACGCATCGAAAACATCATGAAAGTTATTTACCAGCGCATACTTGCTACTTGCAATTACCGCAGCCAATAATGGCTTGGCTTGTGCATACTTACCTGTAAACATATAGGCTCTTGCAAGATACGCTTGAGCGGCTCCTTTTGTAGCTCGTCCGGAAGAAGTAGAACTTACTTCAGGTAAGCCGGCAATGGCATCGTTAAAGTCGGCTTCAATTTTTGGAAAAATATCTACGTCATTTTTTTGACGGAACTCCGTGGTGTTTTCGTCGAAGAAAGGAACATTGATCCACATTTTGTACGCGTCAAAATGATAATGTGCTCTCAGGAACTTTGCTTCTCCTCCCAGTTGGGCCTTTTGTTGAGCGCTAAGTTCTGTAGAGGCATTAATTAATCGAAGTGCCACGTTTGTTTTTCCTATTCCAGAATAGCATTGTTGAAATTTCGCGCGATAATAAGGATCATCGGGCAAGAATGCGTAGCGATTGGCAGCTTCAACACCCGGCTGATCGTTTGGTTGCGAACCGGGATACGCATCATCGGAAGTAACGCTTCCCCAAATCCAGTTACTACCTGCCGTTGGCCAGGGATTTCCTGCTGCATTGTTCCAGCCATTATCGGACCATCCATCCAGTTGAGCATAAGCGGCAATCAGTGTGGTGTTAATACCTTTTGCATTTGCCAAAGATGCTTCGCTTAAAATACCCTGTGGGGGTCTATCTAAAAATGATTTCTTACAGGCAAAAATGGTTGCTCCCACTATAAGAGCTCCCAGAATTGTTATCCATTTATTTTTCATACGTTTTTTTTTATAAATGATTACGGATCGTTAGAAACCTAAGTTTAATCCAAATGTGAATACGCGGGAAACTGGATAGTTACCTCCATCTATTCCAAAGTATGCATCCGGTGCATTTCCGCCTGAACGTGTTCCCAATGCAGGATCCAATCCTTCATAACTTGTGATGGTGAATAGATTTTGCGCTTGTACATAAAGCCGAACATTGCTGAGTTTATTTTTTTGCAAGAACGCGGCTGGAAGTCTATACCCGATCTGTAATACTCTGCAGCGCAGGTAGGATCCATCTACTACGTAATAACTACTCGGTACCAGGCTATAGTTGTCCGTTACATCCAACATGGGAAGCTTGGCATTGGTGCGGGTTGGTGTCCATGAATCATATAACATCCGCTCTGAGCGGTTTCCGTTAAATCCGTGGAAGTCGGTGAAATAGCGGGTATAATCAAATATTTCGTTACCGGCTGTACCTTGCAGGAACATCGAAACGTCTAAATTTTTAAAGTTCACTGTCAGGTTTATACCGAAAACAAACTCGGGGTTGGGATCACCAATAACTCCCTTATCGAGGTCATCAATTTTCTTGTCACCATTAACATCTTTCCATTTGAACCGTCCAATCTGCGCACCTGTTTGACCACTCGCAGCAGCATCGGCAGCTGTTTGAAATATACCATCCAATGTATAACCATAGAAAGTACTTACGGGGTTACCAATTTCATGACGAACCAGTGGCCCGATCCTGGTTTCTACTCCGTTTGCAAAGAAAGAAGTTAAACCATCCTCTTCTTTAAGAGAAACGATTTCGTTCTTATTATGTGTCAGGTTTACTCCGATGCTATAGTTCCAATCTTTATTAACAGTTGCCTTCCAGGTAGCGTTAAACTCAACTCCCCTGTTTCTTATGCTACCGAGATTTTCGTATGGAGTGCTTACTGTGTAATCAAATGTGCCGGGGAAACGACGTGCAAAAAGAAAATCTTTATTTATTCTTTCATATACATCTATTGAGAAGTCTAACCGATTGTTAAAAATCACCCCGTCCACACCAATATTGTATTGGGTCTGTGTTTCCCATTTCAAACTGGGGTTACCTAGTGCAGTTGCAGAATAACCGGTGACTGTTGAAGTATTCGTACCATTGATATCATAGAAAGTAGTACCGGCTCCTCCGCCAAATGCAGAATACGCTCTGAAACCTTCGATCTGGTCATTACCCGTAGTTCCATAAGCAGCTCTCAGCTTAAGATTATTTAACCAACGGGCAGAACTCATAAAAGTTTCGTCAGTTAATACCCAGGCAACACCGACACCACCAAACGTTCCGCCTTTCAATACAGGGAAAACGGAGCTTTGATCGTAACGAATGGTTGCATTAACCAGATATCTACCTTTATATCCATACTCTAAGCGGCCCATATAACTTTCCTTTGCAGGACCAGAGCCACCTGAACTTGCTACGTTTCTTGTAGCTGGATCTGCCAAACCAGATTGCAAATACCAAAGTGAAGTAGCTTCCAGGAAGTAATTGCTGAGACTTCCGTTGATACCTCTGAAATTACTTAATTGTGCTTCATGCAAACCAATCACCTTTACACTATGTTCGCCAAATTGATTATCGTAGCCTAACTGTTCAGTAAGTACCCATGAATTGTATCTGTCTGTTTGTTCATAGAAATTATTCGCACCTCTTGGTTCATTTGCTTCCGGATCAACAAAAGTGAAACGCTTGAAGAAGTTTGTTCCGTAGTTCAATCCGAAATTGACCCGTGCGCTGAAATTCTTCAGGAACTTCAGATCAGCATAAACATTACCAGTTAATTTAAAAAATTGACCGCGATTGTCTTTTGCTCTGGTTAGCTCTGCCAAACCATTTCTACCGTTGCCAAAACCTGCTTTGGTACCACCCCAGTAACCACCTTCATCATAAACAGGAAGAATGGGTTGCATTTTTAGAATACCTGACACCAAAATGTTTTGTTCCGACTGATTACCGCTTGGTTGTCCTACACTGTTTGAGAAACCCATTGACAAATTCTGACCTATGGTAAACCCTCCTGCTTTAAACTCTGTATTCACCCGAACAGTAATCCGTTCGAAATCGGTATGACGCATGGTACCCTGCTGATTAAAATAGTTGCCACTGAAGAAATATTTTGCCTTGTCGGTACCACCAGATGCACTAAAATTATGTTCAGTAATTGGAGCAGAAGTCATAACTGCATCCCACCAGTTTGTGCCCGCTTTATTGGCCCTCATTATAAGATTATCGGGATAACTATAAGTACCGGGGTTATTTGGTTGTCCTGCTAATGCTGGTAATGGATTTACATAATCCGGCAATACAGGAGCCGGGCCTCTTCCATATGTTCTGGCAATCGTACTATTGGCGGGCAGGGGCCACAAGCCTGGATTGTTATTCGCCTGAAATACGAGATCCGCGTATTCCTGCGATGTACCAATCATATAATCATCATAACCTCGAGCTGCTTGCTGTACTCCGTAGTATCCGCTGTACTCAAACTTTGGCTGTCCCGATTTTCCCTTTTTAGTAGTAATAACAATTACTCCATTGGTTGAACCGATTCCATAGGATGCAAGAGTGGCAGCGTCTTTCAATACCTGGATCGACTCGATATCATTGGGATTAATATCATTAAGGTAGGGTCCCCTTGTTTGCACACCATCAATAACAATTAATGGTTCGCCCCCTCCATTAGTGAAAGTGGAAACACCCCTAATTCTTATTGAAGCACCATCACCGGGTGACCCGGAAGTTGTTACCTGTACACCTGAAGCTCTTCCTTCAATCTGTTGAGCAAAGGAAGGAGAAGCAACTTTTGTAAGATCAGTGGGCTTTACTATTGCGACTGCGCCGGTAAGATCTTTTTTCTTTTGGGCGGTATAACCTGTTATCACTATTTCATCCAATGAGTTCTTAGAAAGTTCCAATATCACCTCAACGGATAATTCATCATCCTTCAACTTTATTTCTTTGGTGCTGTATCCTACGGAGGAAATTACCAATATAGAACGTCCTTTAGGCATTAGCAATGAAAATGATCCGTCTATACCAGTAAGCGTAGCAGTGTTGGCTCCTTTAACTGTGATTGTTGCTCCAACCACAGGTCCTACACTATCCCGGATCTTACCGATGATATTTCTTTGCGCAAGTAATGAAAATGAGGAGAATAGTACGGCTAGTAGAAGCAGTAGCCTTCGTACAGATAGTTTGGGCATAAGCAGTCGATTTATAGTTTTGAGTAATAATGAGCGTTTTTGGCCTGGCTTGTCAACCATCAACAAAACTCTTCCATCAATCATCAAGCAGTTTCAAACCCGGAACCATATATAAAATCCAGAACCTTAACTTCTAATTTTTTTTAAATAAGGAAGACGTGAAAACGTCCTCCTTAATTTGCCATTAATAATAATTCACACAACCAATCAAAACGCTTATTGCTTTCCATTGCCTTGAAAAGCAGCATAAGCACAGTTTTTAGCCTATATCCTATTGGTTAGCAAAATCAAATTCATTGTATTTGTTTAGAATATTGTTATGCTTCAATTTATAGAATAAGGTATCTGTAGTAAAATCCATTTGTTCTCCCTATTGTCCATAAAAAACTTCAAAATTCAACTCCCCGCTTCAACCATAGTGTACAACGTACACTTATAGTCAGTTTTACCATCTTATAGTCAAATCTACTATTTTATTTGAAAACACCTATTTTTTTTTAAAAATTTTCAGCAAGCAGGAATTTTATCGAATTTGTAGCCAACAAAACCAGCTAAAATCTTGATTCTGGATAAGCACTCTTTTAATAAAGGGGTAGGTCCATTAATGATTAATCACAATCTATAATTCAACTTTTAAATAAAAAATTAACTAGTTTTAATCGATCAGCTGCAAATAGTCTATTACAAACAGCAATCAAAAGGCAGGTATCAGAATCATTATAAGAGAAGTTTTATCCAGTCGCTTCAAAAAATTGTATGGGCAAAATTCGATGATTCGTTTAATAGAAGATTTGTATTCTCATATTATTTTAACTTACTCTGCCATTATTTTAACTTTAGTGATGTTATTCAAACTCATTCAACTTATTTCTCTATATAATTGCAGAGTGGAAGAAGATTAAGACACTTGCATAAATTCATTTTTTTAGAAATAACCTATTTTTATGCCTTTTAGAGAAACAATAAACAGCCTTACTACCAAACCCTACGCAGAAAAAATACAACCCCCAACGTTTAATGTTATGAGTTTTACCGATGAAATTATAGATGCTTTATCAATCGACTGCGCGATTTTTGGGTTTAAAGACGCTGAGCTATCCATCCTGCTTGTAAAACACAGTGAGGGTATGGCAAAAGGAAAATGGGCGTTGCCCGGGGGATGGATAAAATACAATGAAAGCTTATATGCAGCCGCCAACAGAATTCTTGTAGCCCAAACGGCTGTTGAAAATATATTCCTTGAACAATTTCAAACTTTTGGTGAAGTAGATCGTTTCCCGGATAAAAGAGTAATTACAGTTTGCTTTTACGCATTGGCCAATATTGAGAAAGTAGAATTGCATGCGGGGTCGCATGTTGCGGAGGTAGCCTGGTTTAATATCCGAAAAATCCCCAAGATGGTTTTTGACCACAATAAGATATTGGATAGTTGTTTTAAACACCTGCAACATAAAGTACAACATGAACCCATCGGATTCAACCTTCTTCCTAAAAAATTCACTTTACTACAATTACAGGAATTATACGAAGCAATCCTGGGTCAAAAATTGGATAAGCCCAACTTCCGGCGAAAATTAATCAAAATGAATCTACTGGTATCCTGTGATGAAAAGCAAACGGCCGTTTCGCACAGAGCCGCCCAACTTTACCGGTTTGATAAAAAAGTCTACAACCAGTTAATTGATAAAGGTTTTTCATTTGAGATTTAGCAATACCTCTTTAGCTATAAACGTTTAATCAGGGGATATTCTTCCTGGTTGAATCTATTGTTGGCCCATTAAAAATCCCAGTACCGCAATTCCCTATCAGTACATGCAGATAAGCGCCATTTTTAGAATAGAAACCTGGCTTCAATGTAATTTTTTGTGGAGCCCTTAAACGTAAATCATTCCCAACGCTTCCTTCTAATGCCTGAGTTGTTTCAATAAAACTCGATGATTGATAGAAATTGTTGCCATACACCGAACCTGAAAGAAATAATGGTCCCGGACAACTATTGAACAAATCGCTTTGCCAGATTCCCCTGCCATAGGTTGATGCATAGATTCGGTTGCCCGCATAATTTACAAAGAGGTCTGTTACCGGGCACATCGGCAATCCATTATAAAAAGGCTCCCAATCTGGCAACGTATTATCTGTATAATAAATACCAAGTTCTGTTCCGATATATACCGCGCCAGGTGGATTATTGTTGTTATTTCCGAATGCAATAGTGTAAACAGGAATATTAGGCAGGCTCATTGATAAATTGCTCCAGCTGATTCCTCCGTCCCCGCTTCTGTATACTTTACTTCCGGAAAAATATCCCTTACAGGTTACCCACACTTCATTCATATTGCCCGGATTCATAGCAATACTACTGATTTCATCACCGCTTGGAAAAATAAGAGCAGACCAAGTGGGTGATACGGCATTAGGGTTATTACAAATCTGTAAAGAAGCACTTTTTGAAACTATCAACCGGAAATTCCCACCATCTGTACCGATAGCGAAACAATCCGCACTTAATGGCCCACCGATATTTACCCAGGTGCCTCCGGCATCTGGCGTACGAAGTACCCCATTTTTGGAACCGTAAAAAACAGTTAGCGGAAAAGAAGCGCTGGGTAATTGTATAATTGGTGTAACCCAATTCCCTCCACCATTCGGAATATTGACGGGTGCAAAACTGGCTCCCCCATTTACTGAAGTATTCAGGCCGCCACCCTGACTACACGTGTACATTCTATCCGGGTTCGTAAGATCAATAATATTATCCATCATATCCAGCAAGATATATGGAGTATAGAAGGAGGGATTACTGGAATTCTTACGGAAAAATCCATTATCCTGTGTACCACCGATTAATAAATCAGGAAGACCCTGGAACCCCGAAATGCGGTAATATTCATTTATCACCATATTACCACTTATTGGATTCCATGTGGTACCCCCATTAGCACTCCGGTGAACACCGCCATCGTTTCCAATATATAAACTTGCATCCAGGGGATTTCGTTCAAACGCGTGAGAATCGTGATGAATTGAATTATCATTTGCTCCATCACTCACTAAAGTGAAATGCACACCTCCATCAAGAGAACTATAAAGACGCACCCCGCCAATCATTACATGATTGACATTTATTGGATCCACATAAATTACGATATCGTACCATGATTGATCATTAATAGAAAACACATCTACATTGTCATTTCTCATTACAAAATTTTCCCCTCCGTCGTTTGAATAATAGAGTCCGTTATAAAAAGCAGTGCCGTCCGGTGTACCCGCACCGCCACCCGAAAACCCCGGTCCAGCCAATAGATACACCACATCAGGCGATGCCGGGGTAACTCCTATTTCCAATCGCTCGATTACAGGATTATTCACTGCATTAATAAATACAAAGCTTTCGTTCAGCGTTGTGAGGTCCAGCTTAGCCAGGAAACTCAAACGATAAATTGAATAGTACAAGGTATTGGCATCACCCGGTTTGAATTCAAAATCGGTTATGTTTCCTGGTTTTAATAAAGTCCAGTTGCCGCCAGCATCCAAACTCCGGAATAATCCAAATCTGGTAGCGGCAATGATAATATTGCTGTTCGAAGGATGTACCCTTATTTTAGATCCTCCGAATCCTTCCATTAATTCATTATTCAACCCAGTGCGTTGCCAGCTGTTACCGGCATCTGATGATTTGAATACACCTAACCCATCATGTATATAGCCTGACCCCCTAACACAATCACCAGTTATAATATATATAGTAACTCCATCAGGAGCTATCGTGATAGAAGAAATGGTAATCACTGGCAGATTGCCTGAAATATTAATCCAATTCACGCCGGCATCAAATGTTTTCCATACACCGCCTCCGGCTGTTCCGGCATAAACAATGGAAGGATCAACCGGATCAAAAGCCAGACAATTAACTCTTCCCTGCATACAGAAATTAGTGCCTCCGGTATGCCCGCTATGTCCAACACTAATCCAATTTCCACTGTTAGAGTTTGTCATCATACCATTATTCATTTCCTGCTTTCTTGCTTCCAATACCGCATTATTTTTTAGTGCGAAGTTTGCAAGGGTACCTCCTTCACTGAGATGATGGCCCGCAAACCATTCCCATCTTTTCCATTGCTTATATCCGGACCGGTTACTTCCCCGGGCGGTATCATAATACCGGTTAATGAGCTCAGCTTTTTGAATGAAATTCAAACCGGAATCTTTTCCCCTTACCGCCTTCTCAAATCCCTGTCCATTCAACGTCCAACTATACAAGAGAAGTAAAATGGTATAAATTGTATAATTTTTCATGAATTCAGTTTATTTCGATTTTTTGGAAGAAACAGATTCTAGCTCCATTAATCGTTTATTTAATTCAATAACATACAAAGTGAGTTCTTCAATTTTCTCCATCATTTTCTTCTGTGTGTCACCCAGCATTAATCCATTGGTTTCAATTTCACCTGCCGAAGGAATATTGGGCAGATGTTTATGCTCCTGAATAAATTTTTCAAGCGCATATAAGGATGGAAGTTTATACTCTTTATCAAAAACATAATCGGCCCAGCCGCTTTCCACTACCACTTCTTTGCTCCGGATATTACCATTCACTGATAATTTATAGGTAGGGTTATCTGTACCAATACCTACATTGCCGTTTTGCTTAACAACCATTCGCCGCGAGTATCCATTAATTGTACCATAGGAACCCGACGACTGATTACTATTAAAATTGACGAAGTACAGATCGCCGCTGGTAATATCCATTGTTATGGACGATGCATACCCCTGTTGCAGTGTCTTATTAAATCCATCGAAATAATGATTAAACCCGATGGATGGTACAAAGACGCCTACGGATACACCGCTGGTGGCATCGTTCCCGAAAATTGCAGCAGGACCACCAAAAACACCTCCTACATATCCGCTTACTTCTAATTTAGCATGAGTAGGATAAGTATTGATCCCCACATTTCCATTTAATACATCGTTTAATATCAGGTGACTTCCCGCCTTACCGCCGCGGACATAAGTATCCTCATTTGCTCCGTAATAAAAATGGGTAACATTTTCTGTACCTGTTATCCGGAATTCACCATCCTGAAAAAGGGTAATATTCTGCCGGTAACCATTGATGGATCCAAAATTGGAGGTCGATTGATTGCCATTGAAATTGCCAATATAAATTTCCCCATTTGCCGGATTCATCCCAAACAAACCGGCATATCCTGTTCTAATTGTTTTCGAGCCATTGTTAAAGAAATAATTAAATCCTATTTCAGGATTATTGGCAGATATCCCCACCCCAAATGCATCCGATCCAAACATTGCTACAGTGGCACCTACACGTCCCTGTATTTCCAAACGGGCATTAACAGGATTATTAACACCAATACCTACGTTCTGCGCCGGGGAATAATATCCTACCGACAGAAAAAATAAAAAAGCAGTTATTTTTCTCATAGCTATTTTCTATTAGAGATTAAAAAAATATTCCCTGTTTTCTTCGCAATCAATTCTATTATTGTTTTATGATTAAGATATTAATCTTTGGGGCGAAGTTGTTACTCACAAAGCCTGCATATACATCATACTTGTAAACAATCTGCCATCTTCCTGACCCGGCATTATAACTCAGGTAACTCTGGTAATTTTTATTGTTTTCGTAATAACCGACGAAGTTGAAATATATAAGCGCCGATGGATCGTCGTTACAAAGAGGATTGTTTATTAAGATTACCACCGTGCCATCAGGAGACCCCGGACCTGGCGTATAATTATCACTTAAATAACCATCGGCGCCGGGAGTATTGCGTTGTGTAAGCATCTGATAAGCGCTCCTGTTTCCATTGGAAGGATTCACCCGGATATGCCCATCAATGGTTATAGCTGGTGAACCATTTTGTCCATGCGCGTCAATAGCCGGCCATAAACTTCCGCCATTACCGGTAACGTCCATTCCTTTATATAATGAAGATGTATTGTCTCCTACTGTAAGTTTTACATTACCAAGTGTCGTAGCTCTTCCGATCACAGTTAATCCGTTGAAAACATCGTTGATAAAAACAAAGCGGTTGTCTTTACCCGGACGTATATAAGTATCTTCAAAACCACCATAATTAAAATGTGAAACATGAGTGGTGCCGTAAAAAGCCGCTGTGCCATCCCCACCGGTTCCTCTTGCCACGCTTAATTGGGCATTTGGATTGGCAATTCCAATACCTATCCTTCCATTTTGTTTTAATACCATCCGATCGATATAGCCCGCGATATCAGAAAAAGGGACGGCAGCCTGGTTATTATTAAAATTTCCCAGATACAAATCTCCATTCAATGGATTCATACCGATAACGGATGCATAGCCAGGCGCGATAGCTTTGTTTGTCGCATTGAAATAATAATTAAACCCCACTTCGGGAAACCCAACGTTCAGAGAAATTCCGCTGTTTACACCATTACCAAATAAACCCGCCACGTTCCCAACAAACTCCGATACTTCCAGTTTGCCATGAATAGGATTGGCAATTCCGATTCCTACATTTTGGCTAATGCCATTTTCATAGGCCAAGAATGTAGTTGCAATAAATAGAATAGGTTTAATTTTCATTTGTAAGTATTTAAGCAGGTAAATTTTGATATTGAAACTAACCTGTCTCTTACTAGCAAGCAACCAGCGCTGTATGCCCGGCGGGATTGTGTGTGTAGATGGCAGCCTGAAATAAATTTCGGAATGTAGTGTGGTTTTACTCCGTTTATAACCGCAAACACACCATATACATAATAATCACAGCTGAACATTGAATTACTATTTTCCGGGTATGGTGAAGGGTGTATGTTTAACCGGTAAATTATTTTGTAAATTGGGAGGATACCTGAAAATGAAGTTTACACTGGTTTATTGTTTCTTACTCCTATCCTTTCTGTCTTATAGCCAGGAAACAGGGAATGCCGCCCCATTACCAAAAGAATACCTGGCGCTCCAATCCGATTCAGCTCGTATGAGATTTTTGATGACCGTCATTTCCGATTCGTTGGATGAGGCTAAACTGAATTCCGTATACCCCTGGTCACGAGCGGGATTAGAAATGGCTGAAAAAAATGACAATGACAGTATGAAGGGAATTTTTCATTATTTCATCGCTAAAGCTTATACCTTTTTATACAATGAATTCGACAGCGCCATCGCGCATTACAAAAAGGTAATCCCTTATTTCCCTGACAAACTCCATAAATACAATATTTTTTCGGTGAGGGAGATTATGGATAGATATTCTGATCTCGGCAACAAAGATTCTGCTTTTGTCTATCTCGATATGCTGAAGGCCGTCATAGATACCATGCCTGAAACCGCACCCCGCAAAGTTGCTTTATCTACAAATATTGCTACTGTGTATCAGTGGTTCGGTATGTTTAAAACAGCCATTCTTTATTACCAGGTCGCGGTGCAAGGAAATCGCACGAACAAGAATTTCAGGGGACTGGGAATGGCGTTAGCCAATCTTGCCGAATTGTATAATGAAATGGAAGATCCGAAGAAAGCGATCGAATACGCGAAAGAGGCATTGGTCTATCTGTCTGATGTGCCTATGCCCTATACACAAACCGCCGCAAATATTGCGGAGCTATACGTGAACGAGAATCAGATTGATTCCGCACTTGTCTATTTAACAATTACGGAAGCTTCTGCCAATCGAATCAGTCTTAAGGAATCACAGATAAACAATCAAAATATAAGATCCAGTATTTACAGGCTCCAGGGAAAATATGAGCAAGCGGCTCAATTACTCGATAGTAGTACAAGGTATTTATCGAAAACGGACAACAGTTGGGCCTTGTGCAGAGTATTGTTGCTGAGAGCTCAATTGGATACTACTTTACATAATTATAAGTCCGCACAGTTACCCGCTAATCAAGCGCTGTCAATTGCGAAAAAAAATCATTTTGTGAGCCTTGCCGTAGCGGCTCTCCAACAACTTACAGCTATTTCGATTAAAACAGGAGATCACAAAGCCGCTTTTCAATATCAATCCGAATACCTGCAACTCAAAGATTCATTAACTAATGCAAAAGCCAAATCGGATGCCGCTGATCTTGAAATAAGTTATAAAACGCTTCAGAAAGAACAACAGATTAGTTTGCTGCAGACTGAGAATAATATTAAAAACCTGCAGTTGAAATCGAGTCGCCAGCAATTTGTATTTATGCTTGCCGGAGTAGGAATGTTATTGCTCCTTGCCGGAATATGGTATTATCAACGGCAACAACGGAATAAAGTAAAGATCCAGAAAATAAAAGCCGAACTGGAGAACCAGGTTCTTCGCCTGCAGATGAATCCACATTTCATATTCAATAGTCTTAATAGTATCGAGAATTTCATTATGCAAAACGAAAAAAGACTGGCCAGCGATTACCTGAATAAATTCGCCCGTTTAATAAGAATGATACTCGATAGCAGCCGAAATGAAGTGGTTCCTGTAACAAAGGACATGGAAGCCCTGCAACTATATATCGATCTTGAACAATTGCGATTCAACAATCGTTTTAGTTATAAAACAATTGTTGATCCCGCATTAATAAACGGAGATTACCGGGTGCCCTCCTTGCTTATTCAACCCTATGTGGAAAATGCGATTGTGCACGGACTGGCACACAGTGAAGAAAAAGGACTTACACTCACCGTCATCGCTACATTGGAGGATGAAAAAATTAAATATACCGTGCAGGATAATGGAATTGGCAGAAACAAGGCCGCTGCATATAACCAACATAACAAACCATATCATAAAAGTGTGGGATTAAAAATAACGGAAGAACGAATTAATATATTCAACAAACATCCGGAAGGAAATGGGTTTGTCCATTTTACCGATCTTACTGACGCGCAAAACCAGCCTGTTGGAACAAAGGTTGAAATAATGCTCAATACATGATGAATATGGAAAGTTTGAAAGCGATATTGATCGACGATGAACCCAGCAGCTTGCAGAACCTGCAACAAAAACTAACTGAGTTTTGTCCCGACGTTAAAATTTTAGCGGTTTCGGGAAAACCAGAGGACGCAATCTTATTGATTCGTCAACACAAACCGGATGTTATTTTCCTGGATATTGAAATGCCCCGAATGAATGGTTTCCGTATGCTGGATGAACTGGGTGAATTTGATTTCGAAATAATTTTTACCACCGCGTACAATCATTACGCTGTAGATGCAATTCGTATCAGTGCGTTTGACTACTTAACAAAACCCATCGCTATTAAAGACTTGCAAAACGCCGTGGAGCGACTATCCAAACGGCGTCAACCCCAAACGAAAGATAAATTGGATGTATTAAAATCATCCTTATCGGTTACGAAAAGTCAAGAGGAAAAAATTGCCATCCCAACCAGTGAAGGATTAGAATTTATTCCGATCAAAAGCATACTTCATATTGAATCAAGTTCAAATTATTCGAAAATATTTTTTACAGAAGGGAAAAGCATACTCGTCACCAGGTTATTGAAGGATTTTGAAGATATGCTGGTTCCTTATAATTTTTACCGGGTTCATAATTCTCATCTCATCAACCTCAACTATATAAAAAAATACATCCGCGGAGAGGGTGGGCAAGTGATCATGCAAAATGGAGATGTGATTGACGTGGCACGCCGTAAAAAAGAAGAGTTTTTGAAATTAATTACCACCTGAACCTATTTTAATTAACACAAAGAAGGGCGAAGTTTTTTCACGAAGAATACACATAGCTTCGTTCGTGAATTCGTCGTGTGTACTTTGTGCATCCTTTGTGTTGAAATCAATAAATAACGTATAAGCCAAGATTAATTTAGGCAACCCGCCCCTTTCTCTTCAAAAGAAATTTTTGAATACTTCTACCAACAAGATAAAGGATAGCTGCCGCTGCAAACAGCAAACATAAATACGCCAACACATCTCCAATTACTGAATAAATTGTAGAAACATGTCCAAACTGCGCATCGCTAACCCAAAATTCTTCTCTTTCCTTAAAAAAATCATGCTTCAAACTTATCCTTCCCCGGTAATCGCTGATAATGGATAATCCGCCGCTGGCCTGACGAACAACGCTGCATCCGTTTTCAATTCCGCGGATTGCTGCCATATAACTATGATAAGGTGCTATCGCATACCAATCACCGGAGGGAAGAAACAATACATCCGATTTTTTCTTTCCCAACTGGCTCATCAACTGCGGAAAGTCGGCATCATAACAAATAGAAGTAGACAACGTACCAAAAGCAGTTGGAATGGCGGGTACCACCTGGTTGCCCGGCACACTATTTTCCACCATCGGAACCGGTTTATTCTTATACAATACATTCAATACTTCCGCTTCCGGGCTTATCAGTATTGCTTTGTTTTCCATGAATTTTTTGCCGGGTGTTATTTTGCCAGGCTGAATCACTGCCATCGCCATCAACAGGTAAATCTTGTTCTCTTTTGCAAAACTCATTCCTTTTTGAAGTAGTTCCTGTTCACCTGATTTTAAAACCATCCCATTACCCTCCGACCAGGAAATAATTTTTGCCCCGGACTTCGCTGCCTTTTGCGAAAGCGTAAACAAACTATCATGCAGTTTACTCATCGCGGCAAAACCCCTCGGAAACTTTGTTGAATCAGGATTCTCAATAAAAGGAAGGAATGCTTTATTCAACTCCTGTAATTGGGCGGAGGACTGAGAAATCTTTAAGTCTATGTTTATTGTTTTACCAGATACATCTTCATATAAATTTTCCAGGAACCCCATTGCCGGTACGGTTAACCCCGCGATTTTAACATTGGTCAACTTATTCTCTTTAACTGAATAGTATCTTACCACACCATAACCCAGCACTATTAAAAAAATGAAAGTATATGCCAGCAAGCCTTTGGCAAATTTTTCTCTTCTCATTTTCTTCTGAATCACCCAAATGGTTACTGAAGCGAACCAGTATATCATAAACGTAACACCCCATATTCCGGTTACGGAAACCAATTGTATCAACCAACTGAATTCAAACTGGGTATTCGCAATTGATCCCCATACTCCACCTCCACCAGTTGATTCTATATATTCTTTGGTAACCATTGCAGCCGGGAAGAAAAACGTTTGAATAAACCGGCTATTGATTGCTCTAAGTTTTTTATCTAAAAAATAAATCAACAGGTTCTTTGCCGCATCGATCAGAGAAAAAATAATCAATATCACCGTTGGCATTGGGAAGACTTCGTAGGTTGCGATAAGTCCAGCTAAAAATAATACCCCAAACAATAACAGCCATTTTCGTTTGAAATCTGTAATCCGGGTGAAATATAATAAAGCACAGGGAGTCACCCAGGCGGCAATTGGCACCAACCATTTAGGGGAAAGGAACATTAAACCGAAAAAACCAATAGCAAGCGCCAGATAAGCAGTTAGCTGGGATGAAGGTGCTGAATATCCTGGAAACATCTTTTTCATATTTTTTTGAAACAAAGATGTGCCTCCCGAAGGCCGCTGTTCGACTTTCGGAAGTATCCGAACTCATTTTTTTTAGTTCGGATTCCGGATTACCTGAATCCGAACTCTTTCAGGAAGCCTTTTGTTTTTTGAATTCGCTGGGAGTGAGTCCGGTTTGCTTTTTGAAAAGCGTATTAAAGGAAGACTTGGAGTTGAACCCCACCTCATATAAAACTTCCAGTACCGTTATTTTGGGATCCTTCGGATTGGTCAACAAACGCATAGCTTCTTCTATCCGGTACCCATTAATAAAATCAAAAAAACTTTTTCCCAGGATTTCATTAATAACCTGCGATAGGATTTTTGGTTTTACAGTAAGTCGGTTTGCCAATTGGTCGAGTGAAAGTTCTGGTTCAAGATAGGGCTTATCCTGCTTCATGTATTGCAGCAGCTTTTCTTTTATCCTTAATTTTTCCTCTTCCTGCAAAGTGGAGGAGGCATATTTAACAGGAATCATTTCTCTTAAAACAGTTTGCTTTTCACTCATTGCAGAAAAAATTTCTGGAGAACGAAGCGCTTTAAGCAGTACCCGGTTAATATAGAGAAAGAATACAACGAGGAGCAGGTTCAGTAAGAGATAATAGTATTTAGCCCAGGGGGTGATACCCGCAAACCCACTCACAGCACCCAGCAGCATAAAGACCATGAAAAAAATGAGGGTAAACCGAAGCCAACCGATATTGGTGCGTTTATCGTCAGCAAATTTGTTGGAAGCAAGCGCTTCATACCGATTCACCAGTCTGAGTGATAATAAAAGATATACAAAGAAATGAATATAGATCGCTATTGAAAAAATATATATGAATACAGGAAGTTTTCTTGCAAGAATTGCATTTAATATCCGGATCTTTTCATCGGCAGGTTGAATGCTATAAGCGATAATTGAAAAAATAGTCAGCAACAGAAATGGCAAGAAATGAAGAAACTTTTTTTTGGAAAAGGAAAAATCGTGGTAAAGAACCGATTGAGTATATAGAAACAACAAAGGCCCATACAAAAGCGGCATATTGCTGGCCCATAAAGCATAGGAAGGATACGAATTGTAAACGCCCTGTAATAAAAGAAACCCATCGGAAAGATTCAAACAGAAGGAAAGAAAAAAGAGAGCCAACAATATATGACTGGTCTTTTTCCCTTTTTCATGTGAAAAAAGAAAAAAACAGATAAACAACAACTGGAATATAACAATAATGAACAGTATATCTCGGAAAGCAAACTGCATAGAAGATGAAGATAAATAATATGTTTAACCTGTCTTATTTTTTACTGGCAGTATATTTATCCTTTTCGTATTTTCCCGTTTCAATTCTTATACATGATAAAAGTATCGACCGTTTTAGTTTTACTGCTTCCTTTTGTAGTTTTTTCCCAAAAAATAACTACCCGTTTCGAACTTTCAAAAGGAACTCAATCACCTCCCTATCATGAGATTATTGACTGGTGGAAAAAACTCGATGCACAATCGGGTAAGGTAAAAATGTTAACCATGGGTATGAGCGACGCGGGTTTCCCGCTGCACCTGGTAGTAGTGGCAAGTAATGGCGATTATAATTTTGATAATATCCGGAAGAACAACAAACGTATAATCCTTATTAATAATGGTATTCATCCTGGAGAACCCGATGGTATTGATGCCAGTATGCTGATGGTAAGAGATATTGTAACCAATAAACTACCACTGCCGGATAATATCGTGTTGGCAATTATACCTGTATATAATATAGGAGGTTGCCTGAACCGAAGTGCTACTTATAGAGTGGATCAGAATGGTCCGGAAGAATTTGGTTCCAGGGGAAATTCGCAAAATCTCGACCTCAACCGCGATTTTATAAAGAATGACTCGAAGGAAGCGCGTTCATTCGTGGAGATCTTTCATCTTACCGATCCAGATATCTTTATAGATAACCATGTAAGTAATGGTGCCGATTACCAGCATATCATGACCCTGCTCAGTTCTCAACACAGCAAGTTAGGGGGTGTTATGGGTGAATATATGAACAAGACATTGGAACCTGGTATTTACTCGCTGATGAAAGAAAAAGGATACGACCTGGTACCTTATGTAAGTTTCGGCGGCAATACTCCGGATGCCGGTATGACCGCGTATTTCGATGGCCCCCGTTACAGCAGTGGCTATGCGAGTCTCTGGCATAGTTTCGCATTTGTTCCTGAAACACATATGCTCAAAAGCTATGAACAAAGAGTTCTATCGACGTATGCTTTAATGAGGAGCTTTATAGAATTCACTACAAAGAACAGTGAAACCATTAAGAAATTACGCGACCAAACCAAGACATCTGTTAAAACACAGGCTGAATTCCCGGTAAGCTGGATATTGAACCGCAACAAATTTGATGAGGTAACATTTAAAGGATATGAAGCCGGTCGTAAACCCAGCAACATATCTGGACAACCGCGTTTGTACTACGATCGAAGCAACCCCTATGAAAAGAAGATAAAGTATTTTAACTTTTTTGATAACAAGACCGTCCTCACAAAACCCGTAGCTTACATTATACCCCAGGGCTGGTGGACAGTGATCGATCTTTTGAAAATTAATAAAGTGCAGATGCGTCAATTTTCAAAGGACACCGCTATCGAAGTTGAAGTGTATCGAATTGATGAATATAAATCCGCGCCCCGTCCTTACGAAATGCATCATTTGAACAGCGAAGTGAAGCTGAGTACTACCATAAAAACATTAAAATTCCGTAAGGGTGATTATTTTATACCCATGAACCAGGTGGCCAATCGTTTTTTAATGGAAGTGTTAGAGCCACAGGCAGACGATTCCTATTTTGCGTGGAATTATTTTGATGGTATACTTGGACAGAAGGAAGGCTATAGTGGGTATGCCTTTGAAGAAACCGCTGAACAATTCCTGAAGGACAATCCATCTGTAAAAGAAAAACTGGAACAACGCCGGGCAACCGACACCGCTTTCGCGAAAAATGGTTCGGCTCAATTGAATTTTGTTTTCCAGAATTCTCCCTATGCCGAACCAGATTATTTACGTTACCCGGTATATAGAATTGTAAAATAAAATATGCGCGGAATTCTATTGTTCATGCTTTTTTATATTTCCTGCTATTTCTGTAATGGCCAGGGAGATGACAAATTCCGTAAATACCTGGATGAAGACTTTGTATTCACCACACAAAAAAATGCGAGTTATGGAGCACTTGGCATAAAGAGCGGGGATCACTGGTGCCTGATTGCTGTTTACCCCGATACCAGTACGCTGATCAAGGCATATTTCAAAGACAAATCACTTAAAATTAAAGATGGCCCTTTTGAATTTTATTATCAAAAAAACAGCAAAGCATTCGAGGGTTATTATGTCAACAACATACAACAAGGCGTATGGAGATATTATCATAAGAATGGGCAGTTAAAGGATTCAGGCATGATCAAGAATAATCACATGGTAAGTGTCTGGAAGTCCTGGGATGAAAATGGAAAATTAATGGTGATTGCGAATTACCTGAGCCCCGATTCTATTCCTGATAATCTCATTGTCCGCGCCACCCAAACAAACCGAAAAACAGGTTTATTGAATTCAGATACAACTGTCAATCAGCCACATGGCCAATGGATTTCTTATTACAACAATGGACAGCAAAAAGAAGTGGGCAACTATCTAAATGGATTTAGAGAGGGTGAATGGACCAGCTGGTATAACCACGGCGGTATAGAATCAAAAGGCGCTTACCATATAGAAGAACAACAGGGTGATTGGGAATATTTTTATGAAAATGGTAAGACAAGTACCCGTGAACTATACAAAGACAATAAGGTAATCGCCATGGAATGTTATGATGAGAATGGAAATTCTACCGGCAGTTTCTGCAGTATCCAAAGACCTGCAACACCTGAACTCGATCGCTTTGTCAGTTTTGAATCTTATATGTTGGATAATATTTTCTGGCCCCCTAATTTAAATGGAGTAGCAGTGAACGGGGTGGTGAAAGCAAATTATACTATCACAAAAGAAGGAAAGCTTAAAGATGTAGCCATTCTCGAAGCCCCACATGAATTGCTTGGTGAGGAAGTAAAACGATTCCTTTTGGCTATTAAAAAATGGTCTCCTGCGGTTTCTCATAACCGGGTTGTCGAGTACAACGGAATGCTCGAAGTGCCATTTTACCGATAACTATCTGCAACTATCATGATACGAAGGAACCATATGTTTATTATTCTATTCGTAGCATCGGTAATTGATTGTAATGCACAAACCGATACAGGATCCGTTATTTATTTCAATTGGAATTTTTTCCCGGAAAAAAATATAAACTATGCCTATTACTATGGAATTCCTCGCCCAATAAATCGAAAACGTTACGAAGTGACTTTTTATACATTAGACGATGAATTAGTTGCTACCGGTGAATACCAGGGAAGAAATCTAAAAAGGAAACAAGGTGTTTTTGCTATATACAACAAAGAGAAAAAGATTATTATCTCGGCTAACTACCGGAAAAATATTCAAAATGGCTTATACCAGCGGTTTTATGAAAACGGCAAGCTAGTTGATTCCGGATATATATTCAGAGGCGGTAATAAAGGAACCTGGAAATCATGGTATAGTTCGGGGCAACTTAAAGAAGTGAGGTTTTATTCCTTCAAAAGCGGACACAGTTCCCTGGAGAATGAATATATATCATGGAACCCCGGCGGTAGTCTTGATGATTCGGGTTACTATCGAAATAATATGCGACAAGGAATCTGGATCGAATGGATCCAAAGCGGTATTACCAAATCAGTTGGTGCGTATAAAAATGGGTGGAAAAAAGGATTATGGAGATATTACGATAGCAAAGGTAAACTTCTGTACATGCGACGCTTCAGCATCTTCAATTATGACGAAGAAGGGGAATATATCCCCATCCGGGAAAAGTAAATTTATTCTTTATCAGCAGTAACAACTATTACTGGAGCTGTAGTTTTTTCTTCCGTTTTTCTGAATATCATTCTTGCCAACCAGGCACACAAGAGTAATACGGCAATACTCAGGTATCCTACCCATTCATAATGATGTATTTTCCCATCAACTCCTTTTGTAACAATGGCCCCACTCACCAGTGCTGCAATACTGGTACCCAATTGCTGTATGCTGCTATTGAAACTCATAAAACTTCCGCGCTTTTCCGGAGCCACCACATTGCTGATCATTGCCTGAGCCGTAACGCCCCTGCCTGTTGAAAAAGCAAACCAAAAACCAAACAACACGAGTATAAATACAAAAGAAATAGCCGGCACATTGGTTATAACATAAACCAACAACACAGACAGGAATACACAATACATAAACACCCGCAATTTTCCGTAACGATCGGCCACCCAGCCCAATACATTTGCGGCAACAAATGAAGCACTGCCCCCAATAAGATAAATCATTGGCGTAACCGATTTAGGATAACCGTTATTAAATTCCATATAAGGATTAATAAAAGGGATAATCATAAAATGACCCATCATTACAAGACCTGAAAACAACAGTGCCATCCGTTGCCGGGGATCATCCCAAACCAATCGCAATACTTCAAAACTATTTTGTTTCTCAGCAGATTTTTTTTGAACATGAGCCGTCATTGGTGGAATAAAATAAATAATCAGTGGAATGATCAATACTCCCAAACCGCCAACGAACAAGAATGGCGCATGCCATGAAAATGCATTCGAAAGATACAATGCAAAAGGCACCCCAAAGGTGGATGCTACCGCGAATGCAGACATGATTGCGCCCATGGCCCTTCCTCTGCGTTCGTAGCTATAAATATCTGAGACAATAGATAAAACCTGTGCGGCGATCAATCCACCAAAAAGTCCGGCTAACAAACGAAACGCTAACAGGAACCCATAACTCGGTGCAAAGCCACAGGCAATGGTGCCAAGCAGGAAACCAATATAGGCAACCAGTAATATTTTTTTTCTATCAAATCCATCCACGAAAAAAGCGGCGATAAAACCTGAGATGGCCGCACTTATGGTGTAAGCAGCTACCAGGAAACTGAATTCCTGGGCATTGATATTGAAATGCGGCATCAGGTAATTACCCAATGGCATCATTATCATGAAATCCAAAATATGTGTAAAGTTGAGGGCTGCCAGAATCAGCAGGATCATCCGTTCATTCCAATTCATAAAATAAGTATTACCATGCGCGTTGGCAGCAAATCTACTATGGCAAATTTCACTGTTTCTGTTGAGGGGGCGAATTAAGTTTTATCACCAAAGCTGGGGATTTTTTAATAAAAGAACCAAGAACCGGTATCAAGATCCAAGATCCAAGAATCAAGAACCAAGATGCCAAGAACCAAAGAAGGAATACAAAAGAATACCAAGGACCAAAGAAAGAATACAAAAAATAAAATCTCAATGGCTCCTGAATCACAGGTCCCATTGAGATTTTTTATTTGAATTTTCTTTGGTTCTTCCCCCGCGGGGGTTGGTTCTTGGATTTTGATCCCGGTTCTTGGTTCTAAGTATTCATAATAAAAAACTAATGTTTGTGTGTATTTATCAAAGAGGCATATATTTGCAGTAATTGCTTGATATATGAAGAATTATATCCTTACCGGGGGTATGAGCTTGTTTATATGTTTATACTCCCATTCGCAACTTGGAATGTTTCGGTCTGACGAGGTTGAACGAAACGAAATCAGTCCTTCTGAATTATTGAATGATAACACTATACCAGCCAACGGCTCCGTAAGTGGATTTCATAGTGAGGGCCGAATAAGATATAGTGGATCGGTGAAAAATTTTCGTCTGCACGGGGATTGGAAAAGCTGGTTTGATGACGATAACCTGCATGATGAAGGGAAATTGATAAAAGGAATTCCGGATGGACAATGGAAAGTTTGGTATCCCAATGGTAACCTGCGTTTTATCCGTACTTATTCTTCCGATAAGTTATTAAGGGTAAAACAACAATGGCTGCGCCCACACCCTAAGATGCCTAACTATTATATAACAACATTATATCAAAGCAACCGGTCCAAAGCTACGGCACTCGTCAAAAGTAGTTATTCATTCAAGGAAGTAAAGGGAGACAATAGTTACATTCCGGTTTTCAGAGATTGTATTCACCATGGGTTATTTATGAATTTCTATGAAAACGGCAACGTGAAAGACTCCGGTTATTACAAAAGCGGACTTCGCAATGGAGTATGGATTGAAGGTGTTAGTAACGAAGGAGAATATTGGACCGGCAACTATTCAAACGGCATTAAATCCGGAACCTGGAAACGTTTCAATCAGCAAAATAGAATGCTGGAATTGATTGTATATAAAAAAGGAAGAGAAGATTGGCGAAAGAAATATTAATATCAGTATTAACAGACATAAGACCGTGATTAGTTGTTAGACTGTCACGGTCTTTTTCTTTCCAATAGACTACGTATAAAATACTGAAGAACCAAGAACCGAAGAACCAAGAAGCCAAAGAAATCTCAAAATTTAAATTCCAAGTGCACCCCGAATTTCGGAGAGTACTTGGAATTTTTTTGTATTCTTTTTTTGGTTCTTAGCTTTCTTTTGTATTACTTCTTTGGTTCTTGGCGTCTTGGTTTCTTGGTTCTTCTAATCTCCGACTACCGACTCTCAACTCTTATAACTCCAGCACCATGATACGAATGATACTCTCCATTATACATCGCATCCGCACTCACAGGTCCCATGCGATAAACGCCTGGTGAAACGGCACGCACCGCATAATAATAAGTCTGGCGGTTATTTTTCAGATCGACAAATAGATTGATTCGATCGTCGCGAACATCGAGTGCTGTTGGCGAAGAAGCATCTTTGATCCAATCCATCCCCGGGATTTCTTTAGTACGTGGGTTCTCGATTTCAAAACCTGCTGGTAATAAATCCGTGATCACTATATTATCGACATCCGAACCATATGCATTCTCGAGAGTAAGTTGCACAATCACCAGGTCGTTTTGCTTGAATGTATTTCCAGAAATAGTTCTGCCTGTCCGGTCGAAGAATTTTTTACGTATCCGGATATAATTATCCTCTTCCTTGTAATCCCCACTAACACTGATTCCTTCGCTTTGCCAGAAATAGTAGAGTCGCCCTTCCCCTTTTGTTATGATTTCAATATTCGTTCCACCTAATTGTTTGGAGGTGAGTTTAAGTGTTTTATCACTTGCGCCACCTATAGTTTTTCCATTCACTTTTATTTCAGCATTTACGGTTGATTTATTCGCTGAACGGGCAATTTTTCCAAGCGCGAGAAAACTGAATGCACATTCTTGCGTACTGTACCAACTGCGTTGCTTCAATTTGTCGGCCACATGCTTTGCCATCACTCCTATCTGCGCGTTGTTTGGATCACCATCGATCAACGCGTTCAAGGAAACAGCCTCGTCGCGGATATCACTGTAAAAACTTCCACCGGTTTGCGCAACGGATATTTCACCACTGAAAGAGGTTGGCAACATTTCTTTAAAGCGTTGCTTATCTCCTCCTACCGCGTAGGAAACACTAAGCAGGTATTTGCTATCAAGACTCAGCAATTGCGGGTTGGCTTTGTAATAGTTCATTACGGGTACATTCGGCTTATTTGCCAATGCCAATACATATAAACTATAAGCAACTTCTTTGGGTGCTATCTTCCTTGTCTCCTTCTGGTTATAGTAATACAGAATAGTCTCGCGGTTCTTTAATTTATTATTGAGATAATTCAACAACCCATCTATCATATTCTTATCTACATCAAAACCCGCTTTCTGTGCCTCCAATAAGAAATGTGCGGAATAGACAGAGGCCCACCAATGTTCCGTTCCTTCTCCATCCCATAGCGTAATGGCACCATTGTACAATTGCCTCATTTTAATTTTACGGATCGCTTCGCTGATATTATAATTGGCAGGCGATGCGCTTGCTTTACCACGCATTTGTTCAGACAAATCATCGAAATATATTTGTGGGAAAGCGGCCGATACGGTTTGTTCTGTGCAACCATAAGGATATTGCACCAAGTAACGGAGTTGTTTGCCGAGATCGAGCGCCGGGCTGCGACTAACTACCAAATGATAATCGCTGCTACCCGGAATGAAATTGGAAACATTCAAATTAACGCGTTGTGTTCCGCCACCGTTCACTACTCCACTGCCTGTTTCTACTTGCAAGGGCGAAGCCGGACGAACACTGATCTCCGTTTCATCACTAAACTTTTCTCCCATACTGTTCACTTCAACAGCAATCTTTCCTACACTTACCGCCGGAGAAGCTACCACCTGGAAAATGGCTCTCGCTTCGCTATTCGGATTTAATGAAACCGTTTGAGTAGCATTACCTACAATTTGCACCGGTCCGCTTACTAATAGTTTGGCAGTAGCCGATGCAGATTTGGTGGTAGTATTGGTAATAGTAACTGGAACAGTTACTGTATCTTTTGGACTCAAAAACCTTGGCAATGCCGCGCTCAACACAATGGGATCCGCAACTTTTATTGCTGACTCGGTACTACCGAAACTTTCATTCTTATACGCTACCGCCATCAACCTCACTTCTCCACTAAATTGTGGGATATCAAATTCAAAATTTGCTTCCCCACTTCCATTCGCTTCTTGAATACCGCTCCAGTAAGAAAGAATCTTAATCCGTTTGGCTGGCATTGGGTTACTCCGCTTATTCATTTCCAGATCACCATCACCACCCGTACTGCTCAACCGGGCCCGCAATTCAGGAAATAATAAGGGATACAAATCGTAAGCGTTTACCTGAAGCGCTTGTTGAGCATAAAAATAATTATAAGGATCCGGAGTTTTATAATCACTTACCTGCAATACGCCATTGTCCACAGCAGCCAGCGTAACAAAACTACCGGGCATTGCTTTCACGGTTACTTTCTGATGGGTGCGTGAACGAACCGATTTTTCCGCAATCACCGTAACATCAATCTTACGGGAATCCTCTTCCACTTTTACATTCTGGAACCCATGTGCAACGGTAAGCGGAATTTCACTCACATCATGCGGTTTGATAAGGGAAGCGGTAATATAAACGTTGGGGAGATGTTCCGTTGTAAGTTTAAGATCCACTGAAGCCGTTCTGTTTTCCACGTTTACATACTGATAGTGTACCAGTTTATCGGTTTCCATCGTCACCAGCATTCTCCCACTAAACGGAGTTTTAAATAACGCTTTTACTGATTCACCGGTCTTATAAGATGCCTTTTCTAAGGCAATATCAATATTGCCTTCGGTGTTCACTTCAAAGGAACTGTTATCACCACCCCAGAATCCATAACTATAGAAAGTACTGCTTACATAACTTGATGCCCCCGGCACTGATACTCTTATTTCATAATTACCCGGAGACCGCGGCACATAGGAATAAGCACTGCTTTCTCCACTTACTGACATTGTTTGTTCCGCAACCACTTTAGTCGACTCTTGTGATTCATAACGGAAGTATTCTCCCTGACGGGTCAGTATCGTGTTGTACTCATGCTTGATTACTCTTACTTGTGCATTGCTATTAACCACTAATTCGTTTTTATTTACTGCAATCAACGGAAAACGGATGGCCTGGTTGAGGGGATGATACCAATAACCATCGGTTCCAATCCCAAAGAATACCTCCTGCGTAAAGATATCCGCGCTGGCAGTTTTACTAACGGGTCTGCCGGTTTCATCAAAAACGGTAGCGTAAAAATTTGCCTGCAACAGTCCGGTGTTTTTAAACCCTGCCGGCACCGAATACGACTTACTTGCATTACCCTCTTCATCTGTAGTGCCCTCCCCCATTACTTTTTCAAAAGTGATGGTTGTATTATCAACCCCAAAATCATACTTGCTGTATTTTTTGGGATTGAATCCTTTTTGTTTAACCTGAACTTCGTATTCGTAATTGCGGTTTGCAGCCGGCGGTCCAAAAAAGTTTACCGCGTTAATGTTTAACACTGTTGCTTGTCCCGGTAACAGGAAAGGCTTATCGAGTTTCGCGTTTACTTTAATTCGATCGGGTACGAATTCCTCAATGCTGAAGTTCTTATTTCCAAGCAATACATCATTGGAAGTATACACTTCCAGTGAATAAGAACCGGTGATGGCAGCCGTGGATATATCCACCTCTCCTTCCAGTGAACCTTGCGCATTCAATGTTTTACGGAAAGCTTTTAATTCCTTACCATTGGGCAATAAGAATTTCATTTTAACCGGCAATTCACCGGGTGATTTCCATTCCATATCACGAATGATAACAGAGAAGTTTACTTTTTCACCGGGACGATAAATATCCCGTTCCGCGTAAATAAAGGCATCCAGACCTGTACTATTATTTCGTTTACCACCAACATCAAAGCGAGACATGTTAACCGCGGTGTTATTAAAAGGCAGATAGTTGAAATCATCAGCAGTTTTAGCAATAATCATTGCCGGACGGAAACCAGCAAACTCTTTTCGGGTATATGCAATCTCCGCAACTCCATCCGCATTTGTAGTTCCGTTCCCCAATACCTGGTTATTTACACCATAAGCAATAACATTCACTCCATTCAACGACTCAGCCGTTTTTATTGAATTCACAAACACAAACATCTTATCCTTTCCCTCTTTGGCAATAAGCCCGAGATCACTCATCGCGATAAAGCGGCTATCACTTTCCCAATAATCCGTTGTTGACCGGATCTTAATATGATAGATACCTTTGAAATCAGCCAATCGATCTTCCGGGTTGAATTTAAACAAGCGGCTGTTCCCATATTTCGGTAAACTACGTGTATCGATTTCTTTCTCAAATACAATATCACCGAGTTCCATTTCTCCACCCCTTTCCTCATAATAATATTCATCTTCATTCCGATCGTCGCTTGGACGATAGCCGTAGCGTTGTGCTGCCAACAGGTTGCTCTCATAAATTTTAGAAATCACCACTTTTACTTTTGGCATATTGGTAATACGCACCTCAATATTCTGATTGCCCTTACCAGACAAGTAGACGGCCTTGCTATTAGCAAATTTGATAGAGGGTTCTAATTCTCCAAACGCGAGATTATTATCATATTGTTCCCGAAGGGTACCTCCGATTCGACCCCGCATTCCTTTGTTCAATGTAAGCAGGTACGATTTATCGGCATCAAATCCATCACTGCTGATCATAAACCCATCGTCGGTTTGTTCAATCGTAAACTTAACGGAAGGGTTGAATTTGATATAAGAAGAAAGATTGTTCAATACCACTTGTTGACTGGTCCGTATATAAATTGTTCCTCCGGTGCCATCATGTTCCGCGGTTACATCGTTTATCGAAAGATTATAAGGAGAAGGTATAAATAGTTTGGTTTCAATTTCTTCCTTTGTCCCATTTATACCGCCTTCGGGAACAATGCCTTTCCCCAAACTGATTGTAGTCTCAAGGTCCTTGTCTTCCATCTTCAATCCAGCGAGCATCAGCGTAATTTTATTTCCTGCCGACAAGGTTTGAAGGGTATAATTCAGATCCTTGCCATTTGCCTGCAGTTTAAGTTTTTCGCGAACCGTATTGGGATGGACCGCATAATTAAAGTAGAGGTCAATCTGGGGAGAGGCATTTGAAGAATGGTCATCGGCCGATATCCAGGTAACATTACTATTATCAAGCTTTAAATCTGCAGTTGAGAATTCAAGATCATCCGCTTTACCGATCTTACCATATTTACTGAATTGAAGTATTTCACTTCCAAGTTTCGCTTTGTAGGTAGTAGCTGGTGAGAGAGGTTGGGAAGGAGAAAAAACCAGTTCATCGGGATGCTCCCAACGGAACCGACCCGGAATCTTTGGTTCAAAAGAAACAAAAGGAGTAGAATCCCATTGGTTGAGCAGGGAATCTTTCATCAGCGCTTTATCAAAGCGGAAAACAAGGTTGCCGAGTTGCTGTACTTCCCCTTTGGCGTTGGTATACTCAAGATTTACAGCGTTGCGGTTACAGGCAGACAAAAAAATAACAACCACAAGGGCTGTTACAACAGACAATTTATTACGCATATATGGTTTATGTTGAAAAGTGATGGCGGAGAAATATGCCGTTAAAATACGAAAAGGGAGCGAAAACGTGAGACGTGAGTGGTGAGTCGTGAGTAGCAAGGGCCAGTCTCTGAATAATAGTAACTTCCCTATAATCGGGGAGCACTCACGATTCACGTCTCACGACTCACGATTGCTTTCACGCTCTCAGTAAATTTAGGTAAAACCTTCAGGGGGGAAGACTCGATGAGTCCATAAATTAAATAAAGATTAGAAAGGAAAGATACATAACGGTAAAAGGGGTTCGCAAATTTTTACCCGTAATGATTTGTTAATTGTAGTAATATCGTATTGTTGCTTGCATGCAGCAATGATAGTTTTGCATCATAGGATTTTTGAAAGCGATATCTTTCAACGCAATGAATTTACCAGGCCGAAACATGTTTAAACCATTTTTTATTCGCTGGATCAAGCGGATAGGAATCGCTACCATAGCGGCTTTCCTCCTTTTCCTGTTATTGAACTGGTTGTTTCCTGTTCCAGACAAAGTAGAATTCTCCACCCTAATTACCGACAATAGAGGAGAAGTAATACATGCTTACTTAACTACTGATGAAAAATGGAGAATGAAAACCGGGCTGGAAGAAATTTCACCGTTACTTCGAAAAACGATTGTTGAAAAGGAAGATAAATACTTTTATTATCACCCCGGCATTAACCCCTTTGCAGTAGGAAGGGCGTTCTTCAAGAATATCTTCCGCATGAAACGTACTTCGGGTGCCAGTACGATTACTATGCAGGTTGCCCGGGCACTGGAACCCAAAAAGCGTAGTTACTTTAATAAGTTTCTTGAAATGTTCCGCGCCTTTCAATTGGAATGGAAATATTCCAAGGAAGAGATCCTCCAGCTTTACCTAAACCTGGTTCCTTACGGCAGCAATATAGAGGGAGTGAAATCGGCGTCCATACTGTATTTCAAGAAAAATCCCGATCACTTATCACTGGCCGAAATAACGGCCTTATCGATCATTCCCAACCGCCCCTCTTCTATGGTGATGGGAAAGAATAACGAGTTGATTATAATTGAAAGAAATCGCTGGCTCCGGAAATTTGCGGCAGAAAAGGTATTTACCGAAAAAGAAATTCAGGATGCGTTGGAGGAACCATTGACTGCATTCCGGGGGGAGGTACCAAAACAGATTCCACATCTCGCTTACAAATTGAAGAAACAGGGTGGCGATATTATCCATACAAATATCGAAATGAATACCCAGCTGAAAATAGAAAAGCTGGTATCCGACTATGTGCGCACGCTTCAACTAAAAAATATCCGTAACGCTGCCGTGGTGATCATCGACAATCAAACCCATAAAATAGTCACCTATATTGGTTCGGGAAATTTTTACGATAGTACGGATGGCGGTCAAGTTAATGGTGCCGCTGCCATCCGTCAACCGGGAAGTACCTTAAAACCTCTGCTATATGGAATGTGTATAGATGAAGGTCTGATGACGCCTAAAGCTATTATTACCGATGTGGCAATCAGTTACCAGGGTTATTCGCCAGAGAATTACGATAAACAATTCAATGGTTATGTTACGATGGAATACGCGCTCGAGCATTCACTGAATATTCCTGCGGTAAAAGGATTAAGGATGCTGGGTAAAGACAAACTAGTACAGAAACTGGCCACCTGTAATTTTCAACAGATAAAAAAAGACCAAACGAAATTGGGTTTGTCGATGATTTTAGGTGGATGCGGGGCGACACTGGAAGAATTGACGGGGTTATATAGCGTATTTGCAAATTCCGGAAAATTCTATCATCCTCGCTTTACTGCTGTAGACTCAATATGGTCAGACCGGGACGGTCAGACCATATTGAGTGATGCCGCCACTTACATGATCAACGAAACGCTGACCAAAGTAAATCGTCCCGATTTCCCGATTAACTGGCAGAGCACCGAACGCATGCCTAAGATTGCCTGGAAAACCGGTACTTCCTATGGACGAAGAGATGCCTGGAGTATCGGATACAATAAGAATTATACGGTGGGTGTATGGGTGGGAAATTTTTCCGCGGTTGGTGTACAGGAATTGAGTGGCGCTACCATCGCGACCCCATTGCTTTTTAAAATTTTCAATAGCATTGATTACGACAGCGACCAGGAATGGTTCCGGCAACCAGCCGATTGCGATATCAGGCAGGTTTGTTCCGAAACGGGAATGGTTCCGGAAGATTATTGTACTCATCTTTCTACCGACTACTTTATACCGCTTATTTCTTCCACAAAAAAATGTGACAACATGGAAGAAGTATTGTTATCGGCCGATGAAAAACTATCTTATTGTAAACTTTGTGCACCGCCAACCGGTTACAAAAAACAATGGTTCAAAAAAGTTTCTCCAGATATGCAGCATTATTTTGAAGAGAACCGGGTTGCTTATATTAAGATACCGATTCATAATCCCAACTGTGAGAAATTATTTAAAGAAGGGGCGCCGGTGGTCACTTCACCCAGAAGCGGAACGGAATACCTGATCAGCAAAAAAAATCCGGAGCCTTTGCAGCTTGCCTGCAATGTAAGTAATGATGTAAGTAAAGTGTATTGGTATGTCAACAACCGATTCTTTAAAACAGCGGAAGCCGGTAGCAAACAATTTTTTGTTCCGGACGAGGGGCCGGTAAAAATTTCCTGTACAGATGATAAGGGAAGGAACAAGGATGTGTGGATACAGGTTAAGTATGTGAATCTATAAGGAGACAGGAAGTCCTGGAAGACCGAAAGTCCGGAAGAAATTTCCATTGCTGGAGATGCTTCCGGACTTCCTGACATGCTGACTTTCCGTCATCTATGATTAATCCACTTTCGATACATTTCCCGCACCGGTCGTACTCACAGAATGCTTAGCGCCACCTTTATATTTTATTGATCCGGCCCCACTGATGCTACCGGTTAAATTAACGCTGGCAAAAACTTCTGCTTCACCCGCACCAGATATGCTTATATCGGTATTCTCGGTTTTTAAATCAAAACATTTTGCTTCTCCGGCTCCACTTAACTCCAGGCTGAAGTCTTTTGTTTCTCCAATCATTTTTACAGAGCCTGCTCCCGTTATATCAACATCAACTTTAGGAGCACTCAGTTCTACTTTTATTTCTCCTGCCCCACTAACTCCGAATGATATGGGCTCGACACTATTGATTTTGCTTTCACTAACTATATCACATGCACCGGTAGCCTGGATTTCCTTGTAAACAGGCGCCGTAACATGAACTTTCATTTCCTGAGTAGGATCTACATTATATCCCGATTTTGTTTCAATAATCAACGTATTCCCGACTTGTTTTAACTCAATATATTCCTGCAAATTTTCATCCGTTTCAACCTCCACCGGTTTAAAATCGCCCTGGGAGATATATACATCAATCGCACCATGGACTTCAATTTTGTCGAAAGATGAAAAACTACGTTTATCTGTTACCCATTTTCCATTACCCCTTACCTTCTTACCACCAATATATCCACAGGAACTAAGTATTAATGCCGGAACAAAAAGTAATAAAGCGATCTTTTTCATATTGATTGTTATTTGATTGGTTTGCATATGAATCTAGAGTCTAATGAATAGTTAGACGCGGGAAATGAGAGTACGTTACAGTTGAAGATGGAGGATGCTAAGGTAGGGAAAACTGTTTGAAAGTCGGGAAGTGCCTCAGTTTCAAAAATTGCTCGCCTTCGCGTAGCCGCTTCGGCGAAGCAAGGCCGGGAAGCCGGGAAGACGGTAAGTTAATTTACTGTCTTCCCGCCTTCCCGGCAAAAAATCCAAACCGAAACTACAATCTATTTATCTTCGCAGCACCATGACGGAAAAGATCCTAATTCTCGATTTCGGAAGCCAATACACTCAATTAATTGCCCGGGCTGTAAGAGAAGCCAATGTTTATTGCGAAATTATTCCATACCACAAAAAGGTGGAGTTTGATCCCTCACTGAAAGGCATCATCCTTTCCGGATCGCCCTTCAGCGTAAACGATGCCAACGCCCCTGAGGTTAATATCAGGGCCCTCCATGAAAAACTCCCCGTATTGGGTGTATGTTATGGTGCCCAGCTTACTGCCAAACAATTCGGTGGACGAGTTGCCAACAGTAATAAAAGGGAATATGGACGGGCATTGTTGCACAAGAAAAAAGAAGATACCATTCTGCAAAATGTTACCGAATTATCGCAGGTTTGGATGAGTCACGCGGATACTATTCTGGAATTACCCAATGAGTTTGATGTGCTGGCCACTACAGATGATATACCATTTGCTGCTTTTAAAAAGAACGGGCAAAGTCATCCATTGTATTGCGTACAGTTTCACCCCGAGGTTTATCATAGTATAGAAGGAAAGAAAATAGTTAAGAATTTTTTAGTAAATGTTTGCGGATGTAAACAAGACTGGACACCCGCTCATTTTATTACAGATACCGTAAACGATTTAAAGAAACAGATCGGTGATCGTAAAGTAATTATGGCACTTAGTGGTGGAGTTGATTCAACAGTAGCGGCTACACTTATCCATAAGGCAATCGGAGATCGGCTGTTTGGAATCTTTGTTGATAACGGAGTACTCAGAAAAGGGGAGTTTGAACAAGTTCTCGAAACCTATAAATCCATTGGCCTGAATGTAAAAGGCATAGATGCGAAAGAACTTTTTTATAAAGAACTGGCTGGTAAATCCGATCCGGAAGCCAAACGCAAAACAATCGGTCGCTTGTTTATAGATGTGTTCCAGGATGAAGCAAAGAAAGTAACCGGTATTGGTTTGCTCGGACAGGGAACGATTTACCCCGACGTGATTGAAAGTGTTTCGGTACATGGACCATCGGTAACGATCAAATCGCATCATAATGTAGGTGGCTTACCCGATATCATGCATCTTGAGCTGGTAGAACCATTGAGATTCTTATTTAAAGATGAAGTAAGAAAAGTGGGAGCGGAATTGGGGATCCCTCACGATCTGTTGCAACGTCATCCATTCCCTGGACCAGGTCTCGCTATCCGAATTCTTGGTGAGATCACCCCTGATAAAGTGCAACTATTACAAGAAGCTGATTATCGATACACCAAAGGTTTAAAGGATCATAAACTATACGACCAGGTATGGCAAGCCGGTGCTATACTTCTTCCTGTTAAAAGTGTAGGGGTAATGGGCGATGAGAGAACCTATGAATTTACAATAGCGTTAAGGGCTGTTACCAGCGTAGATG
This sequence comes from Chitinophagaceae bacterium, assembly GCA_965279015.1. Classification (GTDB taxonomy): domain Bacteria; phylum Bacteroidota; class Bacteroidia; order Chitinophagales; family Chitinophagaceae; genus Endoryza. The sequence continues at coordinate 2,673,544 of OZ257130.1, read as the reverse complement.
GTATGACCGCCGACTGGGCTCATCTTCCCTATGAATTTCTGGCCTATATTTCGAATGAAATCATTAACAATGTGAAGGGTATCAACCGGGTAGTTTATGATATCAGTAGCAAACCGCCTGCAACCATTGAATGGGAATAGTAGTCTGGAGGCAGTAGTCGGGAGTCGGGAGACAGTAGTTGGTAGAAGAGATGTATGATTTTTTAGATGATAAATTAATAGTAAAAGGATAAATAATAACTGGAGGCAGCTAGAAGCTAATAGCTAGCAGCTAACAGCTTTTCATCGAATGTTAGATAAATAGTAAAACGATAATAATAACTGTAGGCAGCTAGCAGCTAAAAGCTAGCAGCTAATAGCTTCTCTACTATGCAGCGAAATAAAAAAAATAGCAGGCTTCTGTTTTATTTGATCCTCGTACCCGTAGTTTTCAGCCTGTTCCCGGTTTCTGCGCGGGCTCAAACGGATTCGGTAGCGAAAGTAATTAGTATTGCAGTGTTCGCCCCGCTCTATCTCGATTCTGCTTTTGATGCTTCTGGTAATTATCGCCATGGTAAGACATTACCAAAATACTTCAACGCAGGTCTTGAATTTTACGAAGGGATCCAGTTAGCCATCGATTCGTTGGAAAAAGAAAACATTGAAGCGGATATTCATATTTATGATACCCGCTCCTCGAAAAAAATGAATGCGATACTGGAGGAAGCAGCGCTTCAGGAAATGAATCTCTTTATCGGCTATGTAAACGTGAACGAAGCGGCACTATTGGCAAGAGCAGCGGCGACTATGCAGATCCCTTTTGTAAACATCAATCTTCCCAACGACGCCGGTGTAAAAGCAAATCCCAATTATATTATTCTCAATCCAACATTAGGTACTCATTGTACGGCTATTTATAAATTCCTTCAAAAAAATCATGCGCTTTCTACGATTACTTATTTCCGTAAAAAAGGACCCGCGGATGATCGTCTAAAAACTTATTTTACCGATGCGGAGAAAGCAACCGCTTCGGTTCCGCTGAAGATGCGTTATGTAACGCTAGAAGACACTGCTACTACCGAACAACTCAGAAAATTTCTCGATAGCACTAAACCCAATATTTGCATAGCCGGAAGCCTGGACCTTAATTTTGGACTGGCATTGGCCCGTCAGGTGTCTGCTCTTGGAAAATCATATAAGACAACATTAATCGGAATGCCCACCTGGGACCAGGTAGATTTAACGAAATCCGCTTACCGGGGTGTTGAAATTATCTACAGCAGTTCGTTATATATCAATAACGATAACCAATTGGTTCAACAATTACAGAATCATTTCAAAACAAAATACTTCTCCCGAACGGCAGATATCATATTCAGCGGTTTCGAAACCCTCTATTATTTTACCCATTTGCTCGACGCAAACATCGATAGCGTCAGTAATAACTTTGGCATTAAAAAGAATACGATATTCGGAGAAATTGATATTCAGCCTGTGGTTAATAAACAAACAGGAAGTACCGAATATTTTGAAAACAAAAAACTCTACTTTATTAAGAAGACAGATGGAGTGATTAAGGCAGTGTATTAAAGAAGCTGTTCGCTATTCGCTTTTCGCAATGTGTTGCGATTATGAATTTCTGCTAGTTTTTCAGATAATTTAACTGGTGTTCCTGACGATCGGATAAGATTACATTCGCTAATTTTATCCAACAAACGTTTACCTATGAGAAAAATTAGTGTACTAATTATATTCTTTGCGGCAGCATCTTTTTTTATTGCTGCTATAAAGCGTCCTCTAACGGATCCGGAGAAACCCGTCTATATTCCTGAAAGCAAACAACGAAACGGCGATGCAGCTGTAGGCTATATCTATCTAACTACTGGTGATTATGTAAAAGGAGGCGTTCCTTATGATTTCTTTCTGATGGCTTCCGGTAAAAAGCAAAAAAAATTTCTTGAACGGGAAGGGTTGAACAATAATGTGAGCCATGAATTTACAGTGGTGAAATCTGCCAACGGTGAAAACCTGGTGGCACCAAATTGTATGCAATGCCATGCGCAGGTATTCAATGATCAGTTAGTTATTGGTATGGGTAACTCCTTCGCCGATTTTACTTTTGGAAGAAATCTGAATCCGGCTGCTTATACCGCGTTGGAGAACGTTCTGAAAAAAACCGCTCCGGAAAAATACGAAGCGAGTAAACCCTTTATCCAGGTTGCAAAAGCAATCGGGCCTTATTTAACCACTCAGGTTCGGGGAGTAAATGCAGCGGACCGGTTGGCGGCCGTGTTGGCCGCGCATCGCGACCCGGTTAGTTTTAAGTGGAGCGATCAGGCACTTCTTGATATTCCCACAGAAGTTATTCCCAGCGATGTGCCCGCCTGGTGGTTAATGAAGAAGAAACATGCCATGTTTTATACCGGCTTTGGCCGGGGTGATTTTGGAAGATTTCTGATGGCATCCAATTTACTTACGGTTAATGATACTGCCGAATCAAGATCCGTTGATAACCGCATCAGCGATATACTGGCCTATATTTATACGTTAGTTCCACCAAAATACCCTGGTTCCATCGATAAAGAACTTGCTTATCAAGGCGAGAAGATTTTTATTACCAATTGCTCCAAATGCCATGGCAAGTATGGGGATAATGAAGAATACCCCAACCTGCTCATTCCTTCTTCGGTTATTAAAACAGATTCAGCATTATTTAAAAGTAATTACCAGAATCAGCAATTTATAAACTGGTTCAATAAAAGTTGGTTCTCCCAGGGTGACCATCCTGCCCGACTGGAACCTTTCAATGGTTATATAGCTCCGCCTCTTGATGGAATCTGGTGCACATCTCCCTATTTACACAATGGTAGTGTACCATCTGTAGAAGCGGTGCTAAATAGTATGATTCGTCCGGAATACTGGCAGCGAGATTTCGAAAATCCGAAGTATGACTATGAAAAACTTGGGTGGCAATTTTCAATTCGTACCGGAAGTTCTGGCAACAGTGTATATAACACTAACTTGCCGGGATATGGTAATTACGGTCATTATTTTGGCGATCAACTAAGCGATAAGGAGAGAAAAGCGGTGATTGAATACCTGAAGACTTTATAGTTCTTAAAGTTTAATGGTTTCATAGTTTAAGAGTTTAAAGGTTGTTGCTGTTTAATCAGGCTGATAAATCTAAAGAACCCTTAAACTATGAAACCTTTAAGCCATGAAACTCTGAAAACATGCACAAACTTCATCAAACCATAGGCTACCGCATCATCAGCAACTGGCTGCAATCAAAAGGCTATCGTGCTTTTGCATTCCAGGAAGAAGCCTGGCAAAACATCATCAATCAAAAAAGTGGTTTAGTAAATGCTCCAACTGGTTGCGGTAAAACTTTTTCTGTTTTTCTTGGCGCAATTATCGACTTCATCAATAATAACCCGGAAGATTATAAAACCAAATCAAAGAATCATCTTCAGTTACTTTGGGTGACACCATTACGTGCATTGGCCAAAGATATTGGTCGGGCGATGGAAGAAGTTATAGCCGAATTAGGAATGAACTGGAAGATCGGAATCCGCAATGGTGACACCGATCTGAACGAAAGAGCGAAGCAAAAAAGACAAATGCCCGAGGTGCTGATCATCACTCCCGAAAGCCTGCATTTGTTATTGGCGCAAAAAGGATATCCTGATGTTTTTAAAACGCTTCGTATTGTAGCGATCGATGAATGGCATGAGTTGCTGGGTAGCAAGAGAGGTGTACAGGTGGAGTTGGCTTTGTCAAGAATAGTCGGAAGTCAGAGTGTAGTCGGGAGTCGGGAGTCGAGAGTTCGGAGTCATGAGCAAGTCAGGAGTCGGGAGTCAGGCCTGCCCTCCGTAGCTTTAGCGAAGGAGGGAGTCGGGAGTCAAATGCACGATTCATACGAAAGTGGCGAGCAGCGAACAGCGAACAGCGAGAAGCTTCTTCCTAGCTCGCAGCTCGCAGCTCAAAGCTCGCAGCTAAGCATTTGGGGTATCTCCGCCACCATCGGCAATCTCAATGAAGCCAGTGATGTATTGATGGCATCCCTTTCAAACCAACCAGGATTTCAGCCAGTATTGATAAAAGCGTCGACCAGAAAAGAAATAGAGGTGGAATCTGTCATTCCCGATGAAATAGAAAAATACCCATGGGCGGGACACCTGGGAATAAAATTGGTTGATAAAGTAATTCCAATCCTCCACAACAGCAGAACCACACTCATCTTTATTAATACAAGAGGGATGTGTGAACTATGGTACCAGGCTTTACTAACGGCTGCGCCTGATCTTGCCGGAGTAATCGCATTGCATCATGGTTCTGTTGATATGGAACTGCGTACCTGGGTAGAAGAAAATCTGCATACGGGTAAATTAAAAGCGGTTGTTTGTACCGCTTCGCTCGACCTGGGAGTTGATTTCCGTCCGGTTGAAACAGTAATACAAGTAGGTTCGCCCAAAGGTGTGGCCCGCTTTTTACAAAGGGCCGGTCGCAGTGGACATAGACCCGATGAAGTCAGTAAGATTTATTTTCTGCCTACTCATTCATTGGAACTGGTAGAAGCTGCCGCGTTAAAACAAGCAATTAAAGAGCAATTGATCGAAAGCAGGGTGCCGATGCTTCTTTGCTATGATGTGCTGATACAATTCTGTTGTACGCTGGCTATCTCAGAAGGATTTATTCCGGAAGAATTATTTAATGAAATTAAAAACACCTGGTGTTATAAGGATATTACAAAAGATGAATGGACCGAAATATTATATCATATTACAGAAGGAGGTAAGGCATTGCATCAGTATGATGATTACAAAAAAGTAGAGATCATTGATGGTCGATACCGGATCACCAGCAGAAGAATGGCAATGAGGCACCGGCTGCATATCGGTACCATTGTAAGCGATGCCATGCTGAAAGTAAAATTCATGAGTGGGGGATATGTTGGAGTGATTGAAGAATATTTCATTTCGAGATTAGAACCGGGTGATGTATTTACCCTGGCTGGCAGAAACCTGGAGTTGGTGATGATAAAAGACATGACCGTATTGGTAAGAAAATCGAGTGCAAAAAAATCTGCCGTCCCAAGCTGGAATGGTGGCCGAATGCCGCTGAGCGCAAACCTCGGTAAAAAATTGAGGGAAACCTTCAACCAGGCCTTCGCTATCAAACATAAATCCGGGTTACTAAAAAGAGAGCCCGAGCTCGAAGCACTTCAATCTTTGTTCGATCTGCAAGAAGATTTATCGCATGTTCCCAAAGACAATGAATTATTGATTGAACAAATTGAAACCAAAGATGGCTATCATCTTTTTGTTTTTCCCTTTGAAGGAAGATTGGTACACGAAGCAATGGCCGCCATCCTTGCCTATCGGATCAGCAAAATAAGGCCCATCACTTTTTCATTCGCCATGAATGATTATGGATTTGAATTGCTGAGTGATCAACCCATTCCGTTGGATGATACCAATGTTTATGAATTGTTCTCGCCCGAGAACCTTTTTGCCGATATACAACGCAGTGTGAATAGCACCGAAATGGCAAAGCGTAAGTTTCGTGATATTGCCGTCATTGGTGGATTGATCTTCCAGGGATATCCTGGTGAACATAAAAAAGCCCGGCATCTTCAATCTTCAGCCTCCCTCCTTTTCAAAGTATTTGCCGAATATGAACCCAATAATGTATTGTTGAGACAAGCTTACCAGGAAGTATTCGACCAGCAGATGGAAGAAGTGCGGTTGCGTGATATGCTGCACCGGATCCAGCAATCCAAAATTATACTTACCTTCCCCGAAAGGCTCACCCCTTTTTGTTTCCCTATTAAAGTGGATAGCATGCGGGAGGATCTTTCTTCAGAAAAACTAGAAGATCGGGTAAAACGTATGCAACTGCAGTTGGACAAGTAATTCACTCCCTTGACGTAAATCATTTTTAAGTACTATATCTTAAACTAATTTTATCTTTAGATAATATATAATCAGTATGAGAAGAAAAATCTTTATTGGCCTGTTACTTTTATTGGTGGCTATCCAATTTGTACGCCCTGCAAAAAATCAATCGACCGGAATTGCTATGAATGATATCAGCAAAGGATACAATGTTCCGGAAAACGTAAATGATATTCTGAAAAAGGCTTGCAACGATTGTCACAGTAACAATTCAGTTTATCCATGGTACAGTAATATTCAACCTGTTGCCTGGTGGTTGGACAATCATATTGATGATGGAAAAAAAGAACTCAATTTTTCCGAGTTTAATTCTTATTCCCCCAAAAAACAACATCACAAGCTGGAAGAAGTAATTGAGATGGTGAAAGAAGGAGAAATGCCACTGAACAGTTATATCTGGATGCATAAAAATGCAATACTTACCGATACGGAGAAACTGACTATATCTGAATGGGCGGATAATCTTCGAAAAGAAATCAGAACAAAGCATAATTTACCGGTGGAAGAAAAGAAATGAGGTATAATTGTTACCAGATATTGGATACCAAAAAATATCCGATTGTTCAATATGAATTCCTGCCATCAATTGCCCCGGCCTTCAGGCCGGGGACTATAGAAACAATATATAACTAACGGTAATGCTGGTTATTGAAAATCTATCAGCAATTCAAGTCAAAATAAATGTTAGGAATAAAATCGTATGTCATTTTAAAAGACAGATGAAGTGTGTAGCTTGCAGCTAACAGCTTGTAGCCCCCTCAACATGCAAACCCCACTCTCACATATACAAAACGGTCAGCATCTCTGGTTATCACCGGAGCGTTGTATTTATTGGGAAGAAGAAAGCTCTCTTATTCTTTCTGATATGCATTTTGGAAAAACAGGTCATTTCAGGAAAGCGGGTATCGCAGTACCGCAACATGTTTATAAAGAAGATCTGCAGCGCCTTGTTCAATTGCTCCAGTATTTTCAACCAACCAATATGATAGTGGTGGGTGATATGTTTCACAGCGAAGCGAACCTTGAGCTGGAACTGTTCCGTAAATGGCGCAGCGACTTCTCCCATCTTTCCATTGAACTCATAAGAGGCAATCACGATATACTTGATGACGGCTGGTATAAGGACGCCAGTCTCACTCTTCATAATGAAACGCTGGATAAACAGCCGTTTGTGTTTACCCATGATATTACACAGCCGGCTAATCGTAAGGCAGAATCAAAAAACTATTTTTTCTCAGGTCATATCCATCCGGGAATAAACGTGCATGGTGGTGGCAGACAATCTTTACGTTTCCCTTGTTTTTATTTTGGAACCGATTACGCAGTACTTCCTGCATTCAGTCGTTTCACCGGAACCTATCTGATTGAACCAAAAGAAAAAGAATCTGTTTTTGCCATTGTAGAAAATAAGATTGTCCGGCTACAATGAGCGCTGCCAAGAAAATTCATATCGCATATGATCCCATTTATGCTCATCCGCTGCCAGCGGATCATCGTTTCCCGATGCTTAAATACGAGCTGATACCGGAACAATTAATCTATGAAGGAATAATAACAGCGGATAATCTATTCAGTCCGAAAATATGTACTGATGAAATTGTGCTGCTCACGCATACTAAAGAGTATCTTGACAAACTCCACCATCAAACGCTTACCGCTAAAGAGCAGCGACACATTGGTTTTCCGCAATCACCACAACTAACCCTTCGCGAACTAATCATTACACAAGGAAGTGTTGATTGTTGCCACTATGCTCTTGAAAATGGTATCTCCCTAAATGTTGCCGGTGGTACTCATCACGCTTTTGCTGATCGCGGAGAAGGGTTTTGCCTGTTGAATGATTTTGCCGTTGCTGCAAATTATCTTTTGCATAAGAAGCTGGCACATAAAATTCTTATCATTGATCTTGATGTACACCAGGGCAATGGCACCGCGAAATTATTCGAACACAACCCACAGGTATTTACTTTCAGTATGCATGGGAGGAACAATTATCCTTTTCGAAAAGAAAAAAGCAAACTGGATATTGATCTGGAAGATGGAACGGAGGATGAAGTCTATCTTTCTTTGTTGATGAATATACTTCCGGAATTGTTAAAAAATCAGCGGCCCGATTTTGCTTTTTTTCTTTCTGGGGTGGATATTTTAGCTACCGACAAATTTGGAAAACTAAAGATAACCATGGTAGGTTGTAAGGAAAGAGACGTGCTTGTCTTTAATCTACTTAAAAAAGCTTCAATCCCTTGCGTAGTTGCTATGGGTGGTGGATACTCTCCCGATATCAAAATTATTACGGAAGCGCATTGCAACACATTCAAGGTCGCGAAAGATATATTCCGATTGCGATGATTATTTTTTTGAAAATTGATTGTAGTTGAGAAAGTAAATAAAGCGAACGGTTACTTCATTACCATGAGGAGTTGAAAATACCTGCTGAACATTATCCATATAGGTAGGATATTTTACCGGATCATTATAAAATTCATAATCCGTGCCCAACCAATTTTTCCATCCAACGATCATACGACTCCCCAAGCGGAAATCCCAGGTAAAAAATACGTCGAGGTTAAATGCATTGTAATTATAATCGTATTGCGAAGGGTTATAATCAAATCGCTCCGTCCAATTTCCATCTGGCAATACATCAAAGAAATTGGTATTGCGGATTCTGTTCCAGAAATGACGTGCACGGAAACTCAAATTCATCCGGGAAGTGAAATTGTAAATACCCGAAAAAACCGTGGTTACATCGGTATATTCCCTACGGGCAAGGATGGGTTCATTGGTAGAGGGGTCGCGCAGGAAAGAATACCCATATTGCCCGTTATCATGGCGACCTATAAAACTAAGACTAAGTGAAAAGCGATCCCCAAAACGATAGCGTCCACCTAATTCTACTGAATAAAATGGATCGTTTGGCAAGGGACTCTGAGCAAAACTAAAATCCCAATTTATAAATAATTTTTTACGGCTATCACTGCTTCCGTTAAGTCCAACCAAATAATTGGATGCTTTCCTTAATTTCATGCGGGGTGATTCGAGAATATTCTCCGGTGTTCGTAACTCAAAAAAATCATTGTACCATTTTGGCTGTACCTCCGTTTTTACAGTGAGGTCCCAGAAATTTCTGAATACCCAGAAAGCGGATGCTTTGATAGTGGTTTGCTGGTAGTCAAACTGATTGTATAAATAAGATTGAGTAAGCGTAACAACATAACGTTGATTAAGAAAAGAGGGAGTAGCCTGGAAAATATAATAGCCGGCTTCCAAATCAGTGGTAATCTCATTAGGGGAATAGATAAAACCCAGGTCATTCGGATCATATTTCCCGGTTTCCAAAAGGTTGGCAACGGAAAACCTGAAATTGCCACTTACTTTTCCAAACTTCAGGTAATTACTAAACCCCTCATAACCGCCAGCTGAATCAAAAATTTTACTGAATTTGGGACCCAGGATAAGACCGTACCTGTTTCTGCTATCATACAAGGCAACATCTAACGCCGTAACATTGGCATCCCGCTCGTGACCATTACGAAGTACATTGGTATTAGTAAGCGTGATGTAAGAACGGTTCCTTAATGCCTGGTCGATAACAATTACATTATAATTTGATAGTGGCTCAGTAAGGATACTGGTATCTTGTCCGGTATTTAAACTGGTAAGTTTAGCATTTACCGGCTGCGCGATCGCGTTAAAAATCCCAATACCCAAATTATTTCGTGTTCGTCCTGAAAACTTAATTGCATTGTACAGTCTCGTTACTGATGGGTTCTGATCAATTTTATAAGAGGAAAGGCTTCCCCCATTCACTTCATCATTTAGCTTATCATAGCCCGTCGGAACATCACCTACCCTTCGCGAATAAAATATCCCTGCCTTATTGAACAGTTCAGTTCCTTCCGTAAAAAAAGGACGGTTTTCACGGAACTGCACCTCAAAAGGTGAAATATTATTGACAACATTATCGGATATCACCTGGCCAAAATCAGGAATGAGTGTTGCATCGAGGGTAAAGCTTTCGTTGATCCCATACTTCACATCCATACCTCCACTATAAAGCCATTCGTTTTTATATCCGTTTGCGATAGTAGGAGTACCGCGATAACCACCACTTATATACGGAGAAAAACTGAGCCTTAAGGGCGGAACCAGGCTTTGCAAACCAGAGAGGTCACCAAACTGGTTAGCAAATCCATTTACATTCGGGTCGACCGGGTTCCAGAAACTAGCTTCATTAACCCTTCGTGAGAAATGCAAAAACTGGATACCCCAATCCTGAATATCTTCTTTTGAAAACCGGATAGAGAAATAAGGAATTTTAATTTCTACCACCCACCCATCATTTCTAAAACCAACTCTGCTGTCCCAAACAGCATCCCAACTGATGTCACCATACATCCCATAATCTGTAACTACCTGGGGTGAAACCCTCGCATCGGTCTGCACATTACGGGATGTTACAAGAAATTGAAATGCATTCTGCCGGTCTTTATAGGTATCCAAAAAAACAGAGAAATAATCCACATCTGCTCTAAGTTCCTGATCACGGGGAGTAAATTGTTTTCGAATATGATCAGGGTTATCATAAATATAGGCGCCGATATAAATGGCGCTATTGTCGTAAATCACTTTCACCTCCGTTCGGGTAGTTGCCGGCTTTCCATAAACAGGCGTATTGGTGATGAAATCAGCTGCAACAGGAACCTGTTGCCATACCACATCTTCTAATGAACCATCTATGCGAGGCGATTGAGTAACTTTTACCGCACGGATATTTTTGGGCTGCGCATGGATGGCAACACTGCAGAATATGCAAACGATGATATTGAAACAAGCTTTAAGCATTTAGCGAAGCGTGCAAAAATAATAGAAATAGCTATCGGAAAATGTTGGTTGGGAAATTATGGACAATCACCTGTATTATCTGGAAAACTGTTGATAATACTATGGAAATATAACATCGTAGCATGTGGATACTACGAAACTCCCGGATAGACATTTAAATCATTTCAGCGAAGACACAAATTTTGCACAGATCGCTGCATACCAATCAGTTCACTTTCTTTTTTAATTGATTTACCTGTTCGTGAAGATCGCTTACGAGGTTGGCCAGTTGACCCACATCCCATCTTTGTTGGGTATTCGCTTTGCTGATGATATGAGCAGCTTTCCACATCTCAAGTACATCTTCTGCGTCTACATGATAAGGCTGATAGGCGGGATTATCACTAATGAGGGTGAGCTTATTCTTTGTTTTTGCATTTTTCATCACCCTTTTGTACACGATGCCTTCTTTCCGTGAAATGACTATATAGGTGTTATTAGCGCGAAGATCATCCAGATTTTCTACTTTTTCTCCAACAATCACGGATCCGCTTGGGGTGGGCAACATAGAGTCGCCAATAATTTCAAAAGCGCGGTAAGATCCAGGCGCGAGCATGGGTAATGTAAAAGTGTTCAACTCATCAATAAATGCAGGATCTGCATAACCGGCCAGGTAACCTGCAGCTGCCTTAACCGGCACAAACTGTATTTCACCCGTACTGCTTGAGGAAAGTTTTAATGCACGCCGTTTACTTAGATAGGAGCCTTTTACTTCATTCAGGTCCTTTAGCAACAGCTCATCCAGCGATAACTTAAACAATTCACCTACCAGTTCCAATACATCAATACGCGGCTCCGCTCGCTCTTCTTCATAGGCTCCGAGGAGTGAACGTTTGATATGGAGTTTGTTGGCAAACTCTTCCTGGGTTAATCCACGAAGCTTGCGTAAGTAACGTAGGTTCTTACCGGCAATAGACATAACTAATTTATTTAGTGCAAAAATACTAATTTTTTTGACCTGACAAATTTTATTCCTTATCTGAAATCCCGGTCTGTGTCAACCGGCGTTTTTTTCCTAAATGAGTATTGGACCGCATAGCATAACATGCGTTATTCTTTAAACTACAAACTGATGTAATTATTGACACCCTTAACTATCACCCGACTGAGTGGACCGAAAACAGGGGGTTATTTCTTAAAGACAATAACAACAATGAATTAGTAAAAGGTAATCAAGTGTGTGTCAATATCAATATACTGAGTCTTAATATTGCAATTGTATATCCTTATTAGTTTAATTTCATTTAAAGAAATGGCATGACTAGTTTTAACAGCCGGATCAAACAACTTCTTCTGCTGGCCCTGTTACTTGCGCTGATCATTTCTATTTTCGCGGCCCTGCGTGCTTTTATTCCTGGAATACTGGGCGCCGTTACATTATATATATTAAGTCGCGCGAATTATTTTCAACTTATTTACAACCGGAAATGGAAAAGAGGAAGGGCCGCCGCCATTTATTTATTTTATTATCTATTAGTACTCGGCATTCCGGTTTTTTTGATCGTAATATTGCTGAGCCCGAAAGTGGATGCTATTATCGACAACCCAGCGCAGACTATAGAAACAATTAAAGCAAGTGTTGCTGATTTTCAATCCAAAGTTGGGTATACTTTTTTTTCTTCCAATTCAATTAGCAATATGACAGAAAGGGTCAGCGCTTTCCTTCCTGCGCTGATTAATAATACCACCAATTTGCTGGCGAACCTGCTATTAATGCTTTTTCTATTGTATTACATGTTGATTAACGGTAGCGAGCTCGAACATTACCTGTATAAAATTACTCCCCTGAAAGATGAAAACATACAGTTACTCGCCTCTGAAACAAAAAAAATGATCAAGGCGAATGCGGTGGGTATACCTATTATTTCATTGATACAAGGTGTGTTTGCTGCAGTAGGCTATTTTATATTTGGAATCCATGATTATATTATTTGGGGATTGCTTACTGGTATTTTCGCATTCCTACCCATAATTGGAACTTTTATTATTTGGGGACCACTGGTTGTGTATTTATATTCCATCGGGCATAGTTGGCAAGCTACTGGCCTATTAATATACAGTGGCGTAGTAACAGGGAATGTAGATTACCTCGCAAGAATAACTTTATTACGCAAGATCGGGAATGTGCATCCTGTATTGACCATCTTGGGAGTAATAGTTGGTTTGAGTCTTTTCGGTTTTATCGGTCTGATATTCGGTCCACTATTGATAAGTTATTTAACTGTGATATTTAAAATTTATGTGAACGAGTTTGGTTTTGAAAATGAAGCCAATGCGTCGAAACAAATTGAGAATCAGGATGAGTCTTTTGTAGAGAAATAATATTTATTCATGCCTTACCCCCTCCACCACCTTTAATACATGAAGTACATAAGGGAATAAGGCATCCATTGTTTCTTCAGCCCCACGAACTGATCCAGGTAAGGTTATTACCAATGTATTATTTATAAACCCTGCAACACCACGCGATAGCATGGCATAAGGTGTTCGCTGCTGGCCATAATTCCGTGCCGCTTCCATAATACCTGGTATTTCCTTATCCAGTAAAGGAGCTATTGCATCTGGTGTAATATCCCGCGGGGATAACCCGGTTCCACCTGTAAAGAGAATAAGCTGGTAACCTCCGGCACTCAATACCCTCATTTTGCTTTGAACCTCATCCACTTCATCCGGAATAATTTCATAATGAGAAGTTGCCAGTTCATACAGTTTCAGTTTCTCAATAATCGCTTTACCCGATTTATCTTCACCTTTACCCGTAGCAACCGTATCAGAACATACAATCACAGCGCATTTTATATCTGTTGCCGCTACAGAACGATTATCTGTCTTACCACCTTTCTTGCTCACCAATTTTATAGTTGATATCTCCACTCCCTTATCGAGTGGTTTCAACATATCATACAAAGTAAGCGCGGTTATAGCAGCTCCATGCATAGCTTCCACTTCCACCCCAGTTTTATAAATAGTATGTACTTCAACAGAAATAATAATATTCAATCCTTCGATGGCATGAGTAATGGCGGCATATTCAACTGGCAGCGGATGACAATCCGGAATCACATCGCTTGTCTTTTTAATAGCCAGCAATCCGGCCGCCCTCGAAAACTCGAATACATCCCCCTTTGGAACTTTTTTGTCGCGAACAGCATCGATCGTTTCCTGTTTGGATACGGATACTATTGCCGTAGCAATAGCTTGTCGCAAACTGTTTGATTTATGTGTAATATTTACCATGATTTATCCCATGGCTGGTGCCCGTGGCTGGTGTCTTCACCAGCCATCATTCTCACCAACCATTATTTATTCACCTTCCACTGATGCGTTTCATCCTCAAACAATTCTTTCCCCCAAATCGGCAACTCCGCTTTTAACCGCTCCACCGTTTCTTCACAAGCTTCAATCGCCTCTTTTCGATGTGCGCCTGAAGTAAACACAAATAAACATATCTCTCCCGCAACTACTTTACCAAGACTATGATATACATGCATGCAGCTAAGCGGATATTTTGCAAAAATCGCTTCGCGGATAACATTCATTTTTTCCAATGCCAATTCTTCATATGCTGTATAATCAATCGCCGCCACTTTCTTCCCTTCAATGCTATCTGCTCTTACCTGTCCTAAAAAAATACTATGCCCGCCGATTTCCGTCTTACTGCTATGCTTCTGTATGCTCTCCGCAATAAATGAAGAGGAAATAGCGCCTTGTACAAATATATTTTTTGGCTTATGGATTGTCATACCGTTTCTTTCTTTTGGTGATGCTGTTTCCATTGAAGGATACCTCCCTTCAAACTATATACATTTTTAGCCTGTTCGTTTAACCCGAATAGATATTCCGCGGCCTCCAGACTTCGTTTACCGGATTGGCAAAATACAACAATTGTTTCTGCATTCGGATTTATCGATAATTGTTTCAGGATAAATAAAGGAATACGCTCATGTTTGAACTCAGTAATTTCAGGCAATTCATGAGGTTCCCGCACATCAATCAGGATGGTATCCCCCGCAGCGAGTAACTCATCAAACTTTGTAATATCAATTTCACGAGGAGATCGTTCCGCGGCACAAAGCCATTCATAATTCATCGATTCAAAACCTTCCTTTGATGCTGGAATCAAAGATCGGGTTTCTGGATTTGCCTGCAGGCTTATTTCGTAAGATTGATTATTCAATGCGTTAAACGTAAGAAGGCTATTGATCAGCGGCTTACCAATTCCCGTGATGAGCTTAATGGTTTCATTGGCCTGCATGGTACCAATAATACCGGGCAATACACCGAGCACGCCGGCTTCCGCACAATTCAATACTTCATTTTCTTTAGGGGGTTGAGGAAAAAGATCCCGGTAATTGACGGCCGGAATATTATTTGATGAATGAAAATTGAATATTGCAATCTGTCCTTCAAATTGTGATACTGCTCCATACACAAGTGGCTTATCCAATAATACACACGCATCATTTACCAGGTAACGGGTAGCAAAATTATCCGAGCCATCAATAATAATATCATAGGGTGCCAATATCTCCAATGCATTGACGCTTGTCAGTCGTTCATTATATATGCTAAAACTAATTTCAGGATTTAATGATCCCAGCTTTTTAGCCGCCGTTTCGGATTTGTATAATCCAATATCCGCGGTAGAATAAAGAGGTTGCCGATGCAGGTTACTAAGTGATACAATATCATTGTCAACAATTCCAATTGTACCGACCCCTGCCGCAACCAGATATTGAAGGGCGGGACAGCCCAAACCACCTGCTCCAATTACAAGCACTCTTGCCCGCAACAGTTTTACCTGCCCGGCTTCGCCAAACCCTTTTAATAAAATCTGGCGGCTATACCTTTCGTATGAAAATTCGTTGTTCATTTATCCGCCGGAAAAAGGAGGTAATAATGCTATTGTGCTGTTGTTATTTAAAATTGTGTTTTCCGAAATAACCTGTTTATTTACCGCTATAACAAATTTCGCGCCCGCTATGGCCGGGAACATCATATTCAACTTAGCGATCAGCTGATTGGTATCGCTCACATCATTGATAACTAAATTCTGTTCCCCCGTAATATCAGTTAATTGACCAAATATGATAATATTCACCGCCATGAAACACAATTTATTTTACCCGTTGAATAATTATTTTTTGCAAGCCCTTTACATATCGGCGACCCGTGGCATGATCCGACGGAGATAAAAGCGCAATCCGATCATCCCTGTTCTCCGCTTGCATTCCATCTGCTGATACAATGATCAACGCTTTCTTGCCCAGATCGCTGTTGAAAATTTCGTTCCATGAAAAGACAACTTTATAATTGTCTGAGGCCACACATATGATATAAAACTCACTCATAAATTTAGGGCTCGAAACTTCAAATTCAACCTTGCTTAAAATATCTTTCAGTAATACGCCTTTTATATTTTTGATGGTTTTTCTATATTCCATCAGGTGATTCGTAATTCTTATGCTATCTACGTTAATGGGGTTAAACTTTTTTATTTCATTCAACTCAAGGACAATTGACTTTTTGATTAGTCCCTCTATCGTAATACTACTTGTCACAGGAATATTTTCCTGCGCCACTGAAACCAGCGAGAATACGAACAGCAGCACGACTAAAACTGATTTTATCATAAATAATTAAGCATTCGTAAATAATAATTTCCAGGCAGCCACGATCAGCACAAGGGCCAATAACTTTTTCAATATTGACTGTTTAAATTTAAGTGATCCGAAATAAGCGCCACAAATTCCTCCCACAAAAGCGATTGCCACATACCAATACATTTCACTACTGAAATATATTCCCTTTTGCAATTGTCCGAACAAGCCTGACAACGAATTTACGAATATGAACAAGGCGCTGATGGCAGCGGTTTGTTTCATATCGGTCCATTTTAACAAAAGCAGAACCGGGGAAAGGATAATTCCCCCACCAATCCCGATCAGCCCCGATAAAAATCCGATAGCGCCCCCGATCGGCAGGGACATCCATGGGTTAGAAGGTTTTAACTGGTCCACTTTGATATTAGCAAAAAACAAAAAACGCACAATAGGAATTATCAATAATATACCAAGAATTTTTTTATAGATATCCCCATCAATATGAATCAGTCCTCCCACATATGCCAACGGTACGGAGGCAAGCGCGAACGGCCAGAATATCTTCCATTTAAAATAACCACCCCGGTAAAACTGGATAAAAGACACTACTGAAACAAAAAGATTCAACAACAATGCAGTAGGTTTCATCACCTCGGGCGCAACACTGAACAGGGCCATCAACGCCAGGTAACCGCTCGCCCCACCGTGCCCTACAGAACTATACAAAAACGCAACAAGAAATAATAACAAATAAAAAAGCAGGATAGTTTCCATATACAAAATTAAGCGGGCAATAGATGAATGTCTACCAATTCCCCCACCGGATAAGCTGTTACATCTTCATTTATTTGTACCAGGCAATTGGCCCGCGCAAATGAACTGAGCCGGTATGATTCCTGGGCATTTAAAAGTGTTACTGAGTCACCATCATAATATCCTTTCAGAAAATGAGTAAGCCCCGCTGCTTTTTTGAATGAATTTGATAAAGGCACTCTTTTTATTTCTAAAGCAATCCGTTGATTACTCATTTTACCGATGGCAGTTAGTACATATTGGTAAAAACAGCTCAGCACTGAAGAAGGATTCCCCGGTAATCCAAAAACAACCTTGTCATCTTTTTTCCCAAGATATAATGGCTTACCCGGTCGTTGCTTTACTTTATGAAACAATTGTTTAACTCCACAGTTATTTGCAGCCTGCAATACAAAATCATAATCCCCCACGCTAATACCTCCTGTTAACAAAACAAGATCCGTTTTTTGGAGGCAATTATTCAGAATAGCAGTCAACACTTCGAGTTTATCATCAGCATGAATAACATCAATTGCACTAATACCTATTTGTTGAAGTGCCGCGGTTAGCGCGAAAGAATTGGATTCATACACCTGCCCATATTGTAAAGGATTTCCAGGCTTCTGTAATTCATTACCCGTTACAATTATACTAACGGTTGGTTTAGGATAAACAGCTAATTCCGTAATTCCAATGCCTGCCAAAAAACCAATAGCAGCAGGTGATAAAAAACTCGTTTTAAAGAGTGCCTTCTCGCCTGCCCGAATTTCGGATCCCATGGGGCGAACATTCGTTCCGGGTGCCAGGTTTTCGTCTTCGATGATTAATACGCCACTAATGATTTTTGTTTTTTCCTGCATCACAACGGTATCTGCGCCTGAAGGTACTGCCGCCCCCGTGAAAATTCTCACCGCATCACTTGTTTTCAATGGCGTATCTCTACCATGACCCGCCGCGATCTCCCCATTAACCGTTAGTTTATTATTTTCTTTCCATGCATTGAACGAAAAAGCATATCCATCCATTGAAGATTGCGGATATGCAGGGATATCAATAGTAGCATATATATCTTCCGCCAGCAATTTACCAGCAGCCTCCTGTAAATTTTTTTTTACCGGAGTGAGTGGAGTTATTTCTTTTTCAATAATGGCTTTAGCCTCTTCGACGCTGATCATGGGCAAATATTGATGATGGGGATGTTGGATGATGAATTTATGATTTGTGATTTATGATTTCGAATGCTGGCATAGTTCACCGAAGCTTTAGCGAAGGTGAGATACTAGAAGTAATCAATATAAAAAAAGTCGAAAGATCATTCAATACAAAACGCAGCTAGCAGCTAATAGCTAACAGCTAGCAGCTACTTCTCATCCTCCAATCGAAATCATAGATCGATTATGTATTTCTTCCGAATGAACCTGGCTCAAATTATTTGTAAACTGTCCGCCCAGTTCTTTTTCCTTCAATTTAATATTCTGATGAATCAATGGAACGATTTCTTCACCCCTACGCAATGCACCTAACAAGTCGGTTTCGCCATCAGAGAATAGACAATTCTTCATTTTCCCATCAGCGGTAAGCCGCATCCGATTACAGCCAGCACAGAAATTATCACTCATAGTACTTATCACAGCAAACGTTCCCGCATGTCCCGGTACTATATATTTCTTTGCAGTATCGTGCTTATCCCCCTGCAAAGGCAGATAAGAATATTTTTCTCCAATTAGTTCTAGCATTTCCTTCCAGGTAAATACTTTATTACTGGTCCAGCGATTGCCACTAAAGGGCATAAACTCAATAAAGCGAACATGCACCGGCTCATGCCGGGTCCACTCTACAAAATCAAGGATCTCATTCTCATTAAATCCTTTCATGGCAACCATATTAATTTTTACATGGAAGTTTTTACGGATCAGCAATTGTATATTGTCATATACCCTCTTAAACTGGTCCCTTCTGGTCACCAGCTGAAATTTATCGGATTGCAATGTATCTAAACTTATATTCAATGAACGGATATTGGCCTCTTCCAACACATCAATAAACTCGTGCAGGCGGGTGCCGTTGGTAGTCATGGTAAGATTCACCGGCAATTTGGATAATGAACGGATAATTTGCGCGGCATCCTTACGCACTAGCGGTTCACCTCCAGTAAGACGGATCTTATTCACCCCTTGCGCCACAAAAATTTTCGCCAATGCTTCAATCTCGTTTACCTGCATCAATTGTGCGTTGGGAGTAAACTCATAATCTTCTTCCGGCATACAATAAAAGCAACGGAGGTTGCAATTATCGGTGAGTGATATCCGCAGGTAATTGTGAACTCTTTTATAATTATCAATGATCATTGTTGATTGTTTTGAAGCAATTGCACATAATCGGTTTCCGTATCAATATCCCTGCTTCCCATTGGAAATGAAACAAGGCCCATGTGGTCTTTATGGTTGTTTATAATTTGTTTTGCCCCCTTATCCGCTTTTAGTGCTAATAATTCCGGAAAAATATCCCGGTGAAAAAAAGCGGGAGTTCCTTTTGTTTCCTCATAAACGCTGGCCACCACTGGATTTTTCTTTTGCTGATAAACAGTTACTAATTCATTTAAAAGAGATGAGGTTATAAATGGTTGATCACAGACTGTAAATATAACCCCTTCCGCGTCCGAAAAGCGATCGGTAAATTGTTGAAGTCCGAATCGGATCGAACTACCCATACCTTCCTGCCAATCCTTATTAATAACTGAAATTATTGTTGTTTCATCCAATTCTTTTTTCAACAAATCTGCAGCTGCACCCAGCACCACCATCACTGGCCCGATGGCAGCTTCCAGCGCAACATTGACAATATGCTTCAATAAACTTTGGTTATTAAACTGCAATAGTTGCTTGGGTCTGCCCAGTCGGGAAGACGATCCGGCTGCCAAAATAATTATTCCATATTTATTTGTCATTTACTCTTGCTCATGGATGGTTCAATACGCACCTTTTCAATTTCGAAATCGGAGCGTTCATGAATAGTACCTGTATTAGTACGGAGTGGAGCAGGTTGACGGGAACTTAACATCGCTTTTATTTCCGCCAATACCGATAATGCGATTTCTTCCGCTGTCTCAGCACCAATATTGAGTCCCACCGGACCGTGAATAACTGCTAATTGTTCAGGAGTTAATTCAATTCCTTCCGACTTAAGCTCCTCCCGCATCATGTCCATTTTCTTCCGGGGACCCAAAATACCAATATATAATATATCCTTGTTCAGTAATCCGCGAAGCATGGCAAGATCATAATTGTAATTATGCGTCATCAATACAAACACCGTTAGTTCATCAATGATGATCTGTTGCAATACATTCTCTGGTTTCGATACCAATACGCTGCAGGAGGGAGCCGGGAATCTTTCTTTCTTTGCATAACTGGGCCTTCCATCAATAACCGTAGTTTGCCAACCCAATATATCAGCCATTTCTACCAATGGAAATGTATCGTTACCTGCTCCGATAATTACCAGCGATACCGGGGGCAAAATAATTTCGGTGAAAGCAACAACTTGCTGGCTACCCGTATCATAATTTTTAAATGTAGATTTTTGATTCTCTAACACCTTCCTTGCTTCTTCCAATAAAACTTTATTTAACAGCGGAGCACCGCCGAAAATTTCTCCATTTTCAGAAAGTAACAAACAAGTTCCCTGTTGTGTACCTTTTTTATCGGTGAGTGAAAACAAGCTGACTAAGGAAGATTTCTGTCTGCTTGCTATTGCCCATCGCAATAACTGTATTAACTTGTTACCATTTTTTCCGTTAAGCGGTTCAATCAGCACTTGTATGATGCCATTACAGCCGAGACCCATACCAAGTTTTGCATCGTCTTCGTCGGAAGTATCATATGTAACAAGCATTGGCTTATCCTCCATAATAACCAACTGTGCTTTCCGCAAAGCATCTCCCTCAAGACAACCACCACTGATGGAACCGGTAAGTTCTCCATCTTCAGCGATAAGCATACGGGCGCCGGGTCTTCGGTAAGAAGATCCTTCCACATGAACTACAGTAGCCAACGCGGCTTTTTTACCGGCAACTATAGCATTGTCGAATGCATTTATGATGGATTTAATTTCTTTCACAATAAAAAATTCCGATTATTAATTTCTATTTTTTATTTATTTCATTCCCCGGGCTGAAGCCCGGGGCAAGTGATAGTAGCGTTTATTATCGAAGTGCCTTTACCTGGGCAGGGGTAATAGTACCCGGAATTTTATTACCCATGTTATTGCGTATATAATTCAGTACGTCAGCAATTTGTTCATCGGTGAGATAGGCCTGGGCCGGCATCATGCCGTTATATGTTTTTTTATTTACTACGATTTCTCCTGATTGTCCTTCCAGAATAATCTTGATCAATTCCTTGGCAGGCTTTTTCAGGTAATCCGTTTTTGCTACCGGAGGAAATACATCCGGTGTACCCTTACCATCTTCCATATGACAATTCTGACAATAGCTGGCATACACTTCCTTTCCACGTTCGATACTTTTTGCCGTACCACTCTGAAAAAAAGAACTGCTCAAAATAAATAGTCCCATAATCATAAATACAAGCTGAATCGATTTTATCATACATTTTTAATTTTTGCCGGGAAGTCGGGAAGACGTTTATTATTGTATTTCAAATTCCCGTCTTCCCGACTTTCCCGCTATCATTTTATGACGCATCACGAAAATTAATGCTACACCTTATTAATATCAAACGGCAATTTCCTGATTCGCTTACCTGTTGCCGAATATATCGCGTTACATAATGCCGGTGCAAATGGAGGCAATCCGGGTTCGCCTACCCCTTTGATGGTTGGTCCGCCATTAGCAAGAATATGTACTTCAACATTCGGCATTTCATTGATACGCACCAATGGATTATTGTGGTAATTGGTTTGAACTGTTTTTCCTTTATCGAACGTGATACCAGATTTAATCGCTGCTGTTAATGCCATAACCGCCGCGCCTTCCACCTGCGCTCTTACGGTATCGGGATTCACCACTGTTCCAAGATCAATTACCGCATACACCTTTTCAATTTTTATACCGGTTCCTTTTTTTGAGACTTCCACTACATAGCCCCCTAATCCAGCGAAGAATTCATATTGTGCCACTCCCCGGCCCCAACCTTTTGGCAATGGTTTGTTCCAGTTGGATACTTCTTTCAGTTTCTCTAATACTTTTTTTGTATCGGTTTCTTTAGTGAGCATCTCCAAACGAAATTCCATCGGATCTTTTTTTGCCTTTACCGCCATTTCATCAATAAAACATTCGTGCGCGAAGGCAAGGGTGGTGCTGGTTACTGCGCGCCATGCAGCCAGCGGAATATGTGTGTCCGATAACACAAACATGTTTTTCATATTCGGTATCTCGTATTTCTGTTCACTGATTCCTTCTGTCATGGTACGATCTGTTTTTGTTCTGTCGTACTTCGGATTGTATTCAATTGTTGGTGCTATTACTTTGTGCTGGAAAGCGATTGCTTTTCCATCGGCCGACAAAGCTCCCTTCATTGCCGAATAGGTCATCGGACGGAAAGGTCCTTGCTGAGTATCATCTTCCCTTGTCCAGATGAGTTTAACGGCCTTGCCGGTTTTTTTGGTTAACTGAACCGCTTCGTGTATGAAATCGAGATATAAGCGTCGTCCAAAGCCACCTCCATTAAACATTACATTCACCTTCAGATTTTCTTCAGGGATACCATACTCTTTTGGTACTTCACTTTTGATACTTCCGGGAACCTGGGTAGAAACCCATATCTCCAGTTTATTAGTATCATACCAACTCGCAACACAATTCATGGGTTCAATTGGTGAGTGAGAAACCATTGGGGTTTCATATAGTGCTTCCACTTTATTGGTTGATTCCGCATAGCTCTTGACAAAATCTCCTTGTTCATGATCCACTACGCCCTCGCTTTTTGCCAGCTCGCGCAAACTTTGATCATAAGCTTTCGAATTGAAGCTGTCTTTACCCTGATGATCCCATTTTACAACTAATGCCCTGCGCCCCATAAAGGCGGCCCAATAGTTTTCAGCAATCACAGCTACCGCATCATACTTATATGGACCAAATTTTCGTTCACAGGTTTCAACACTCAATACTCCCTTTACTTTTTTAGCGGCCGTATCATCATAGCTAACGAGCTTAGATCCGAAAACCGGGCAATGTTCAACAGATGCATATACCATTCCGGGTACTACCACATCAATTCCAAACTTCGCTCTTCCGGAAGATTTCAAGGGAACATCTGGTTTTTGCACAGATTTTCCCAGAATTTTAAAATCCTTTGGATCTTTTAATTTGGGTGATTTAGGTACCGCCAATTTCGAAGCTGCATCTGCCAGTTCACCATAACCAATACTTTTTCCGGATGGTTTGTGGTATACTTTCGCGCTTTCCGCGTAACATTCGTCTACGGGTACACTCCATTGCAGACTGGCGGCAAGTATCAGCATTTCACGAGCTGCGGCACCTACTTTACGGAGATCCGTATAACTTGAACGTATAGAAAAACTACCGCCTGCAAATTGCATAGGACCGTGTTGTTTTTCTCCACCGGTTTGTTTTATAGTGCACTGGTCGAGTGAAACCTCCAACTCTTCCGCTATCAATGAAGGAATTGATGAATAAACACCCTGACCAATTTCCGGTTTGCTGTTGAAGAGGGTGATCTTACCTGTATTTTCTATAATAACAAAGGGAGATAATTCAAATGATTGCACCGAATCGCTAAGATTCGCGACTGTTGCCAATTCATTATTTCCTTTCAATGAAAGTCCCATAATAAAACCACCGCCGGTTAATCCTGCTAAGCGGAGAAAATCGCGACGTTTGAGTTGAGAAGAAGGGGATTGCATATTTGAAAGTTGAATGGTAATTAAAATAAATTCCTGCTGCTCTTATGGCTGAGCGATTTCTGCTGCCCTGTGTATAGCACTTCGTATACGTTGGTAGGTTCCGCAGCGACAAAGATTGCCCTGCATAGCTGAGTCTATATCCGCATCCGATGGCTTAGGTGTCTTCTTAAGTAATGCCACCGCGCTCATGATTTGTCCCGATTGACAATAGCCACATTGAGGAACCTGTAATTCAATCCATGCTTTTTGAATAGCATGATCAATATTTTCTGAGATTCCTTCGATGGTAGTAATCTTTTTACCTACAGCACCAGAAACCGGGAAGCTACAGGAGCGCACCGGGTTACCATCAACATGGACGGTGCAGGCGCCGCATTGTGCGATGCCACAGCCGAATTTAGTTCCGGTGAGACCGGCAAAATCACGAATGGCCCAAAGCAGTGGCATATTAGCCTCCGCCTCCATTTTATACGCTTTGTTATTGATATTGAGTTCGTAGTTAGGCATAGTAGTAAGTTTTGAGACAATAAAAATTAAGGGCTGAAATGCTCCTTTGAAGGTACAATCATTTAAGCAAATTGTTCGCGAGAGAAAAAAGGAACTTATGAGGCATTTTGCCTTGCAATTTGAAGGGAGAATGAGAAGACTTTGGAATTATGGATTGGGAAATCTCTTCAAGCGTTACATGCATTATTAATTTCCAGATACTAATAGATTTATAGCAATTTTTCTCTCGCAAATAATTTGCCATACCCAATTCTAAATTTTGCATACCTCAAATTACCTTGCATGAGACGTTCCTACAGAACGTAAAAACAAAAATCGTTGGGTTTCTACCCATGAGATGTCCCTACGGGACATGAAATCGAAGGAAGGACCGCGATTTTGTATGCATGTCCCGTAGGGACATCTCATGGGTAGAAAAAACAGCGACGGATCTATCGTTCCGTAGGAACGTCTCATGCTAAATGAATGGAAGCATGTTGAAATTAATTTTGAGTCTACGCTTATAGGGTATATCCATCAGAAAGAATAATGTTTGTATTCATTTTCTGTAAAAACGTCTCGTGCATATAGAATTATTAGGAAATTTATTTAATTCAGTAAAATGATTGAGGGAGTGGAAAATGCATTCAATCAATCAGGGGCCTCAAATTTATAAAGCATAGTGAACCATCAGCGATTTCCCAACCTCCCAATCCAAAATTTCAAAATTCCCTCAACCTATCTCTTAAATAATTTCTTCACCGCCTTTTCCGCTTCCACGGCCACAAAAGTGAGGGAGGCGATTCCGGTTGCAATTAGTAACTCAGAAAGACTCAATGGTTGGGTATGAAAGAATTTATTGAAAACCGGGAGATAAATCACCATTAATTGTAATCCAACAGTACCTAATACCGCAAGCAGCAAGGATAAATTGCTGAATAATTTGATTTGAAAAAAGAAACGCTCTTCGCTCCGGATAGCTGTTACATGAAAGAGCTGGCAAAAACAAATCACGGTAAATACCATGGTTTGCCAATGAGTATCTCCATCTCCTATAGTGAACCACTGAACACCTAAACAAAGTATACTGATAAATAAGCCAACCCATAATACATGAATGCCCAACCCTTTTGCGAAAATACTTTCATTGGTTTTTCTGGGAGCTCTTTTCATGATTCCCTTTTCAGAGACTTCCGCGGCCAATGCCAGCGCTGGTAATCCGTCGGTAACCAGGTTTACCCATAGAATATGAACAGGTAATAAGGGAATGGGAAGCCCGATCAATGGCGCGACAAATATGGTTGCAATCTCCGCGACATTTCCGGTAAGGATATACCTGATAAACTTGCGGATATTATCATATACCCTTCTGCCTTCACGAACCGCTTTTACAATGGTAGCGAAATTATCATCCAGCAGAATCATATGCGCTGCTTCCTTTGTTACATCCGTTCCGGTGATTCCCATCGCTATCCCGATATTCGCTTGTTTGAGGGAAGGCGCATCATTCACCCCATCTCCCGTCATCGATACAAAATGTGTTTTTGCCTGGAGGGATTCAACAATATTCAATTTTTGTTCGGGCGATACCCTTGCATATACCCGTATTTTCTCCACCAATTCCTGCAGTTTCATTTTATCTGCTTCCCGCATTTCTTTCCCCGACATTACAATATGACCTTCGTGTTCGATAATTCCAATCTGCTTTGCAATTGCCGCCGCAGTTAAGGGATGATCGCCGGTGATCATAACCGGAATGATACCGGCAGTTTTACATTCCTCAATGGCTTTTTTTGCTTCTTCCCTTGGTGGATCAATTAACCCCGCCAAACCAATAAACTCAAGATCTTTTTCAATGGTATCGGCATTTATTTCATTTGGCAATTTATCCAATTGCTTGCCGGCAAATCCGAGTACCCGCATTCCTCCTTCACTCATTCTTTCCGATTGCTCTAATACCTCTTGCATCGCACCCGCGTTCGTCATTCCATAGATAACTTCCGCGGCTCCTTTCGTAATTACCCAATAGGATCCCTCTCTTTTATGAATAGTAGTCATGGCCTTTCGTTCCGAATCAAATGGTATTTGCCTTACCCGTTCATAGTAAGGCTGTTCTTTCGCAAATTGAACCATGGCCAATTCGGTAGGGTCACCGGTGGGTTTTCCATCATCGTCTTTAATATCGTGATTAAGGCTCATGGCCTCCATCAATTGCCCTTTCTTTTGTTCATCAGGCGCCCATATTTCTTCAACGGTCATTTCATTTTTTGTGAGCGTGCCGGTTTTATCAGTGCATATATAAGTAACGGAACCCAGGGTTTCAACCGCATATAATTTTCTTATCAAAACATTTTGTTTAGCAAGACGTCTTGCTCCAAGCGCCAATGAAATAGTTACCACTGCCGGTAATGCTTCTGGGATAGCAGCTACCGCTAATGAAATGGAGGTAAGTAACATTCTCTCTAATTCCTCTCCTCGCAGATAACCTACAATAAAAAAAACCAGACACATGCCAATGATGATCACTGTTAGTTTGCGACTAAATGAGATGAGTCTTGTTTGCAGTGGTGTTTGACTATCGGCAGTTTCCAGCATACCCGCGATCTTACCCAACTCCGTTTTCATACCCGTAGCCATCACCACTCCTCTACCAATTCCATTGGTAACCTGCGTTCCCCTAAATACCATATTAAATTGGTCGCCCAGGGAAAGATCATTTTCATTGAGAGGGTCCGTTATTTTATCTACGGGTACTGA
The DNA here is from genome assembly GCA_965279015.1 of Chitinophagaceae bacterium. Classification (GTDB taxonomy): domain Bacteria; phylum Bacteroidota; class Bacteroidia; order Chitinophagales; family Chitinophagaceae; genus Endoryza. Next base: position 2,646,202 of record OZ257130.1, on the reverse strand, counting down.
CTCACCGGTAAGACTGGCTTCATTTATTTTTAATCCTTCGGATACTACTAGTCGCATATCTGCTGGTACAGAATTACCAGCTTCCAGTAATACAATATCTCCAGGAACTATTTCGGCAATAGGTAACTGACGTGTTTTACCACTGCGGATCACAAATGAAACAGGGGTTGCCATTTTACGAAGTGCCTCCATTGCTTTTTCGGCCCTGTATTCCTGAACAAATCCAATGACGGCGTTCAGAATTAATATTATTATGATGACAATTGTATCCGAGGCCTCCCCGATAAACGCGGAAATAATGGCGGCAACTACCAGCACCAATACCATCACATCAATAAATTGTTTGAAGAAGATAACCAGTGGGTGCTTGTTCTTTTTCGCGACTAATTCATTCCTTCCAAATTCCTCAAGTTTAGTAGCTATAACATCATCATTGAGTCCCTCCGTACTGCTACCGGATTTATTCAAGGATTCTTCTACTGATAAAGAATACCAGTTGGTCGGTTTGTTGTCTGTAGTGTTTGATTGAGTGTTCTTTTTTTGCACTCGGTAAATTACCAATTTTAAAACGACTCCGGACTATCCGCGATAGAAAGCTCATTAAATTAATCTGCGGAATTTAGTTGAAGATTTCACATTCAAAATCAAAATTCAAATTCATAGCTGTCTGATAAAAAATTAGAATCTGATGAAATTAAATGAATGGTGAGTTTACTTTTGGTGACAACCACCTTGGGATGAGCGCCTCAGCCGGTTCGGTCCGCCGCAGGCGGATCCGCGAAGCGGAAGAAGCGGGTGCAGCGCGAAGCCCAAGGTGACGGCCCCCCGGCCTTGAGGGGAAATGATCGAACAACAAACAGATTTTAAAAAAATAAAGGACCCCGAAGAGGTCCTTTAAAATTTACTATCATTGATGGCCGCAGTTTATTAAGTTCCGGCTTTAGGGTTTTTGGGATTGGTTGGTTTAGGGGCGGGATCCTGTCTCTTCACGGGACCAGAACCCTTGTTAATTATAATAACCTTCCGCACGATATCTATAATTACAGGGGCTCCGATACCGAGGCGTTGCGCGTTGGAGTTTGCTGGAACTGCCAACATACTCACGGGATCAAAGAATATATACTTCCCGGAAGTGGTATCAACAATTCCATCGGGCACATAAACTTGAATATGAACTTTCTGGTAACCTTTAGCAAAATGTCGCACATAATAACCTTCGGGTAGTTTATTCCATTGATCTCTTTTATAATTTGGACGACTGATCTCAGAAGGCTGACGCAGCACAGCCATGCGTTCATATGCTTCATACGAGTCGGTCCCAAGATCAAATAATTTATTAAGACCACCATTACCAGTTGGTATTGTAGACGCTACTGTTTTCACAACACCCATCACACCACCTTTCAATTCAAATACCTGCTTGGGAGTTAATAACTGGTAAGCGGTTGATTGCACCGGAGAAGCAAGCTTATTGAAATTTGAACCACTTACTACCGACCACAATAACAATTGAATGTTTCGCTGTTGCAGATCCGGTTTATCCTGTGAATTACGTAAAATACTTTCAATAATTTCTTTACGGTAACCTCTTACAGGTGCCTGGTAGTATGCGTCTCTTGCTGAAGGATCCGGCGTTCCCGGCTGCAAACAATAGCTATTAAACTCCGCTTCGTAATAACCAGGTGACAAAACGAAACCGCCGTCCTGTGATTTGGGCAATTCCATTAATGAACCTGCTTTTTTATCTAAAAGAAAATCGTACTGAACAAGATTGGTAGAATCAATTTTTCCAACCGTTGTTGATTCAGTGGGTTGCTGTTTATTCTCCTTGCTTGCACTATTTCGTGAAGAAGGACCGCAAGAGATTATGAGTATAATAACCCATAAATTTCTGAGTAGATATTTTGACATAGGGTTTAATTTTTAATTAAACAATATTGCTCTGATCAGAATTTGATACTATGATAAGAGCTAATACAAAATCCAAAAATATCCGTCCATTTGAAAGCGAATCCCAGTAAAGTAATGTTAAGTTATATAAGGTGTTTACAGATAGCCTATTGCCTTTACATAGTGTACTTTACTGTTAACGTATTTATAACAGGATTGGTATAGTAAACCTAGGAGTTACAGGTAAGATTTCTCAAAATGTAATGCGCTAACCAGCTGAGCTAATTCCCAAATAAAAAAGACCCACCGTGAAGTGAGTCTTTTGTGGAGAACAGGGGAGTCGAACCCCTGACCTCTTGCATGCCATGCAAGCGCTCTAGCCAACTGAGCTAGTCCCCCTTATTTTTTCTCTAGAAACACAGACCTTCCCGATTACCATCGGGACGCTCTTGCCAACTGAGTTAGTCCCCCTTTATTCAAGGATTGCAAAGGTAATGTTGCCACACTTTCCACACAAAAAATAAAGTCCTGATTTTTGATATTCATTCAATTAAGCGGCCCAGTTCGTTAAACCGGTTTTAAACGGGGATAAAATCAGTAAAAGCTCACCATAAGGGTAAGCCCTCAATCCATTCATTTCTCTGGTCAATTTGGTATTAATTTCATGTAAATCACTAACTTGATCTTAGAAACTAGGCAGGAATCAAACCGATTTCACTAAAAAATCCTTTGTGATTCCCCATAACCCATCCTGGTGAAAAAACGCTTCATCGGGTCTGTCAAATTCCTTTCTGGTACCGGGTACTGATTAGTATAACAACGGCCTGCTTTTTCAGTAATACAGCGTTTGTTTGCTGGAACTGTTTTGTGCATTAGTGTAAACGATAACAAAGATTTTATGCCGCTCAAAAAAAGAAACCGCTTTACCTGGTTTTCGGGTATAGTTGTTTGTATTATCTGTGCAGGGGTATTATTCGGTTGGATATTTAACATCCCCATTCTCACCAGCATTGTACCGGGATATGCCTATATGAAGTTTAATACGGCGCTTGGCATGTTCATTTGTGGGCTTTCTCTTCTTTTTTTATTACAATCAAACTCAATTTTAACGAAAATCGGGAAGATACTTTCCCTTATCGCGGCAGGCATTGGACTTCTTTCATTTATTGAAAAAATAACCAGAACGAATTTATGGATCGATAAATTTTTTATCGAATACGTACTCAATGAGGGAGCCCCCTATCCCGGTAGTATGAGTTCTGCTACCGCACTCAATATTCTATTCGCCGGTTTTTGCCTTTATATGTTGTACAGGCAGCAACTTCAACAGGTGATTCAATTGCTCGTATTCCAGATCATTGCCATTTCGGTGCTGGCGTTGGTGAGCAATGATTTCAGTAATGATTACCTCAACAATTTCCCGTTTTTCAATTCAATGTCTATACACACCGCTATTGTATTTATTTTATTCGGTGTTGGAATTCTATTAGCCCCGGGTATCCGCACTACGCGCTTTCCTTTCGAATGGAAACTGATTGGTGGTATTGGTTTTATCTTATTTACCATGATCATCTCCTTCTACATGTTCAATAAGAACAACGCCAGTTTTATCAAAAGCACGGAGCAAGTGGATCATACCCGGCAAGTACTATATGAAGCGGAGCGCATTCAAACCGTATCTCGCGATATGGAGTCCGGAACACGCGGGTTTATTATCACCGGGGATGAACGTTTCCTGGATTTATTTTACCGGGGAGCTGATTCTGTCTACGATGATTTAGCCGCGCTCAAACATTTAACTCTTGATAATCCCATTCAGCAAAAAAGAGCTGACACGCTACAACAACTGATTACAGATCATATTGCTCACGAGAAACAGTTGATCGATCTCAAAAGAAATAATCAATCCCCTGAAGCAGAAAAAATAATTGCCTCTGGTAAAGGGGTGGAGATAATGAATGAAATAGTCAGTATAATTTCAAATATGGAGGAAACAGAAAAGCAGTTCCTGGAATCCAGGAAAGCTGCCAACCGTCAGAATACTTCCAACTATGTTCGTTCCATCTTCCTGTTCCTATTACTGGTGGCCATTATGCTTATAGCTATTTACCTGCTTGTACAGGATAACCTTAGAGCGCGTAATAAAGCGGAAGATGAATTGAGAGAAAGCGAAGAATGGTTCTCGACTACCCTTTCCAGTATTGGCGATGGCGTAATTGTTACCGATCAGTATTGCCGTATCATATTTATGAACCCGGTGGCGCGGCAACTTACCAAATGGGGCCATGAAGCTTATGGTAAATTGATAGAAACAGTATTTGATATTGTGAGCGAAAGAACCCGTAAAGCCCTGGAGAATCCCATTCGCAAGGCACTAAGAGATGGGCAGGTGATCGAGTTGTCGAATTATACCATATTGATTCGAAAAGATAAAACAGAAATTGCGATCAATGATAGTGCCGCCCCCATAATCGACGATGAGGGAAAGATAACGGGCGTAGTACTTGTTTTCCGTGATGTAACTGAACAACGAAAATCGGAGGCGGTGGTCCGGTACAATGCTTTGTTACTTGAAAATATGTCGGATGCTGTGATTTCGCTGGACGAAGAATACCGCGTGGTAAGTATGAACCGCGAAGCAGAATTACTTTACAACTGTCGCCTTGAAGAAGTGAAAGGTATAAACCTGGAAGAAAAATTTAAGATTGATTTTCTAAGCTCACGCGAAGAAGCTGAAAAACAAATGCTGAAAACCGGCAACTGGAAAGGTGAATTGGTGTTGTACCCCAGAGAAAAATCCCCGGTTAATATTCTCGCTTCGTCTGCTGCAATTTACGATAATGAACACACGGTACTCGGTGTGGTAGTAGTACTCCGGGATATTACAGAAAGAATAAAAATGGAAGAACAGAATCGGTACAATTCTGTATTGGTGGAAAACATTTCTGATGCTATCCTTTCCACAGACAAGGATTTCCGGATTAAAACCTGGAATAAGGCAGCTGAAGACTTTTATGGATATCGGGCAGAAGAAGTGATAAATAAACCGATCAGTGAAGTATTGACAGGCAGCACTACAGAAGAGGAACACATTATTGCATTAACCAAACTTCATAAAAACGATTATTTAAAAGACGAATATGAATTTAATACTAAAAACGGCGGCATCATAACAGTTTTAACTTCCGTAAATGTTTTGCGTAGCGGGACCGGTGAAATAAAAGGATATGTAGCGGTACACCGGAACATAACGGATCGCCGTAAATCCGAGGAAAGAATAAATTACCTGGCGAGTCTTGTTGAACAAACCAGTGATGCTATTTTTTCCATTGATAAAGATTCAAAAATTATTACCTGGAACAAGGGAGCCGAACAGATGTATGGGTATCTGCGCGAAGAAGTGATTGGCCAGAATGCCCGTGAAATTACACGTACCGCCTATACCCCGGAAGAGTTTAAGAATATCGGCAATGTCATTGAAAAAGACGGCACCTGGAGTGGAGATGGAACGCATCGGCACAGAAATGGTGAACTGATTTATGTTTACAGCTCCATTACAACAATAAAGAAAAACGATCAAACGATTTCGGGATATGTACTCGTAGTAAGGAATATCACTGAACGTAGAAAACTGGAAGAACAATTACGCAACTTCAACAAAGAACTGGAAAAACAGGTTATTGAAAAAACAAGCGAAATCAAGGACATATTTGACAGGGTCAACGACGGCTTTATTGCATTTGATAAAGACTGGAAATTTACATACGTCAATAAAAAAGCCGGAGAAATTTACCGAATTGAACCTTCCAGCATGGTGGGCAAGAATGTTTGGGACCTGCTTCCGCAGTCAATTGGTAATCCCTTTTACAAAGCTTGCCATCGGGCGATGAAAGAGCAGCGGTATTTTTACATAGAAAACTATTCTGAGATATTCGAATATTGGTACGAATCTCATATTTATCCCTCTCCAAACGGACTATCCGTGTATTTCCGGGATATCACCGAAAAGAAAAAAGCGGAAGAGTTGCTGACAACCAGCGAAGAAACAAGAAGGCTGATTGTAAGTTCTGCCATGGATGCCATTGTTTGTACCGACCAGTACGGCTCAATAACAGTTTGGAACACGCATGCCGAAAAAATATTTGGCTGGACCGAGAAAGAAATTATGGGATTGAATCTTGCCGACACCATTATTCCCTCTCGATACCGCGAAGCGCATAAAAAAGGGATGGAGCAATACCAACGTACCGGGGAAGGACCAGTGCTGAACAAGGTTCTTGAAATATTTGCATTGAACCGGGGAGGTGATGAATTTCCAGTAGAAATCACCATCATTCCCATACAACAGAAAGGATCGAACTTCTTCTGTGCTTTTTTACGGGATATCACTGAACGGAGAAAAACCGAATCAGCGATCTTAAAAGAAAAGCTATTTTCCGATAAGATCATTGATAGTCTACCAGGAATATTTTATTTCCTCGATCATACCGGTAAATTTCTTCGCTGGAACAAGCAACTGGAAATCATTTCCGGGTATAACGCGGAAGAAATTAGTAAAATGCGCCCGGAAGATTTCTTCGACGATAAAGAAAAAAGTTTTATCCCTGTTAGAATGACCGATGCTTTTGCAAGAGGATACAATGCTTCTGAAGGACGCTTATTAACCAAAGATGGCCAACTAATACCATTTTATTTTACCGGGTCATTTATAGAATACGAAAACAAGTCCTGCCTGATCGGCAATGCGATCGATATTACTGAAAGAAAGAAGGCGGAAAAAAAATTAATCGAGGAACGCAGATTGCTTCGCACACTTATCGACAACCTGCCCGATTATATCTATGTAAAAGATTCCTACTTCAGACACCTTATTAATAACAAGGCACATATTGCATTAGTGGGAGCCAGCACCGAGGAAGAAACCCTTGGCAAAACAGTGTATGACTATTTTGAAAACTGGTTAGCCACTCAGTATATAGAAGACGATAAGAAAGTTTTTGAAACCAGAAAGCCAATCATCAACAGGGAAGAAATTTTAGTTACCAGTACCGGTGAACAACGTTGGCTCCTCACTACGAAAGTTCCTGTATTGGATAGAAATCATCAAATGAGTTTGCTGGTAGGTATCAGTCGTGATATTACAGACAGAAAGAACGCGGAAAAAGAAATAAGGGAATCGAACGAACGGTTTGAAATGATTGCCCGTACTACTAATGATGCGGTATGGGAATGGGATATGAACTCCAACCGAACATGGGCAAATGAAATGCACCAGTTTTTATATGGGCTTCAACCTACGGATCCTCCCCCTAGCAGCGAAGAGTGGAAAGAAAGAATCCATCCCGATGAAAGAGAATCAATAACCAACGACCTGGAATCGACATTGGCCTCTAACAAGAATACCTGGATATCGGAATATCGTTTTCGGAAAGAAGAAAATAACTATATCAGTATTTATGACCGTACTTATATAGTTCGTGATCAACAAGGAAACCCTACCCGCATGCTGGGAAGCATGATGGACATCACTGCCCGGAAACTCGCGGAAGAGACACTAAGGGCAAATGAAGAAAAATACCGATTACTTTTCAGTAACAGTCCGCTACCCATGTGGGTATTCGAAATTTCCACGTTGAAATTTCTGGATGTAAATGAGGCGGCTCTTCGCCACTACGGCTATTCCCGGAATGAGTTTATGCAACTGACGGTGAAAGATATTCGACCGCATGAAGAACTTGAAAGATCGCTTAAATATTTTGTAGTATATCAACGAGGTAACGTGAATTCTGGAAACTGGAAGCATGTGAAAAAAGATGGTACAATCATTGAAGTAGAAATCAATTCGCACGACATAATTTACAATGGTAAAAAGGCACGACTTGTACTGGCTAATGATATTACCGAAAAGCTAAAGGCCCAGAGCCTTATTATTGAAACGTCCGAACAACTGAGGCAGCTTTCGGCGCGGTTACAGGATATCCGGGAAGAAGAACGAATGCATATGGCCCACGAAATACATGATGAACTGGGACAACGGCTCACGGTTTTAAAAATGGATTTCTCCTGGCTGAGTCGAAAACTGATAATAGAAGATGAAGCCGTTAAAGAGAAATTAAGGAATACACTGGTTCTGCTGGATGGCACCATTAAGATTGTACGGAAAATTGCTACCGATCTTCGGCCGGGAATACTCGATGATCTTGGATTGATACCTGCCCTGGAATGGCAAAGCAAAGAGTTCGAGGAACGATCGGGAATAAAAGTAAATTTTAAATCAAATATATCCGAAATTGCATTGGCAACACCTGTAGCAACCGGGCTGTTCAGGATCTTCCAGGAATCGTTGACAAATGTAGGTCGTCATTCGAAGGCTACTACGGTAGAATCGGAACTCGTTTTACAAAATGATACCCTGATCATGAGTATATACGATGATGGAAACGGATTTGACACCAGTGTATTAGGAAGCACAAAAACACTGGGGATTATGGGGATGAAGGAAAGAACAATGATGATTGCTGGTGAATACACTATAACCAGCACCCCGGGTAAAGGCACAAAAGTTGTTGTAAAAGTACCTATGAAAATCAAACAATAAACCTACTACAAGAATTATCCCATGAAAGTGATTATAGCTGATGATCATTCAATCGTACGCAAAGGGTTGAAGCAGATTCTGCTTGAAGAATACCCCTTCGCGGAAGTAGCCGAGGCTTCCAACGCCGAAGAGCTCATCAACCTGACAATGAGTGATAGCTGGGATGTAGTTATTACCGATCTATCTATGCCTGGACGAAGTGGTCTGGACGCCTTGCGCCAGATTCGGGAAGCCCATCCTAAATTACCGGTACTCGTACTTAGCATGCATCCCGAGGATCAATATGCGATCCGGGTATTAAAAGCCGGTGCTTCCGGATACCTCAATAAGGATACCGCCCAGGATGAATTGGTACAAGCCATGCGAAAAGTTCTGGTAGGCAAAAAATATATATCCACTAAAGTGGCAGAACAGATGGCTGACGCTATTGAAGGTAATAACGAATCAGCCCTTCATGAATTATTATCGGACCGGGAATTCGATGTACTCAAAATGCTAGCTTCCGGTAAATCAGTTTCAGAAATCGCGGTCTCCCTTTCCCTCAGCAGTACAACTGTTAGTACGTACAGAGCCCGCATTATGGAAAAAATGAAAATGAAATCGAATGCCGACCTCACGCGATATGCATTGGAGAATAAACTGATATGAACATTACCCCCCTTTTTTAGTCATTCCTTAAACTTCAAGTTTTTTTGCAATCGCAAACGATTGCAAACCATATAGGTGTAGCATATTCGCTACATTCTAATCATGTTTTACACTACCATGTATATTTTCCTTAGTATTTACTTTTAGTCTAAAGGGAATCCTTTCTTCAATTGCTTGAATTAATACTACGATTACATGAGGATTTTAATTGCAGACGACCATGAAATTGTTCGGAAAGGATTGAAACAAATTCTTACAGAGCATTATTTAGATGTATTTATTGAAGAAGCAGCTAATGGAGAACAATTGGTGAACAAGGCCCTTCATTCTGACTGGGATATTGTAATTTCCGATATATCAATGCCACTTCTCAATGGATTGGAAGCATTAAGACGCATCAAAGAGGCAAAACCCGTTCTTCCGATGTTAATGCTTAGTATACATTCAGAAGATCAGTACGCGCTACGGGTAATGAAAGCAGGCGCGCATGGATATATGACCAAGGATCTTGCTCAACAGGAATTAGTAAACGCTGTTGAAAAAGTGCTTTCGGGAAAAAAATTCATTTCGCCGGGTGTTGCCGAGAAATTGGTTGAGACCTTTGAAGACGATAGTGATGAAATTTCGCACGAAGTACTTTCCGATCGGGAATTCGATGTATTTAAACTGATGGCATCCGGAATATCTATTTCAGAGATTGCCGCACGGTTACAACTGAATGTATCAACAATCAGTACGTACAGAGCCCGGATTTTTGAAAAAATGAAAATGAAATCCAATGCAGATATCATCCGGTATGCGTTGGAAAAGAAATTGATTTAAGCCAACCCAGTATAAAAAATGTAGTAGTATTGCTACATGTTGGTTCCGTCTCAACTACCAGCTAAATGTAAATCTGGCTATTTTTTCCACCCGGTAGTTCCACTTATTTTGCAATGTTATTTAACTAATCCCTTAGCCTTGCAAAAGAACACTCCATTAATATTGATCATAGATGATTCGGTAATTCTTTCAGACCGAATGATTCAACTAATACGTGAAGAAGGGCTAATGCATACTATTGTGCATGTTGGCACTTATGAGTTGGCAATAGGTCAATTACGTTTACAACAACCAGATTTGATTTTGCTTGATATCAGTTTACCCGATGGTAATGGAATTGATATATTACGAATGACCAGGACCTTATATCCGGATATCAAATCGATTGTTATTACGAATCACGCTAATGATTATTATAAGGATTTATGTATTTCATTAGGTGCTTTTACATTCCTGGACAAATCGAAAGATTTTGAACTAATTCCAGCATATATCTCGAACCTTTTGCCGTTAAAAGCAGCATAATACAGAGCAACATCTTTCAGCGAATGTGTTGCTAACAGACATGAGAAAATATTCACCTATGTAAAGCTGGCATAATTTATGTCAACTCCGTACCCTTACCAATAATTCTGTTTGCACTACTAGATAATATCGGGTATGGAAAATCTTTCGAAACAAAACGACGCTGCACTCAATGCCTTTATGCAAGGCACTACAAATCTTAAATGGATTACGGATATCCATAGTAACCTGGTTTACGCGAATCAATCATTTATTGAGTATTTCAAACTGGGCACAGACGTTTTGAACAAGAATATATCCGACACTTTCCCCCGGTCTATTGCAGATTCACTTACTGAAACTCTCCGTATCGTTCGACTTGGTAAAAAAGAACACAAAACAAGTTTGCAATCATTACAGGGTAATGGTACTTCCTGTACCTTGCTGGTGAATTCATGTATACTAAATGGAGACGTCAATCCTATCCTATTCGCTTTCGAAGCGGTTGATATATCTGAAAAAATAAAAAAGGAAGAGATCGTGAAAAAACAAACGGAGCGACTGATTTATCTGAACCGTATAACCTCAGAAGCAATTTGGGAATGGGATATAAGCACTGGCCAGGTTTTCCGCAATCAGCAAATGGAAGTATTAACTGGCTATAACCAGGAAGAAACCAGGGATCTCTCCTGGTGGTTCAACCGTATTCATATCAACGACCGCGAACGGGTACAGAGCAGTGTGGCTGCAGCACTCGAGAATAAAAAATCTACCTGGGAAGAAGAATATCATTTTGAATGTGCAGATGGGATATTCAAGATAGTACACGACCGCGGTTTTGTACTTTATGAAAATGACAAACCGGTAAAAATGATAGGTTCATTACAAGATATTACTGAGATCAAAGAATTGCGCCTGCAACTGATGCAGGAAAAGATCATGCACCAGAAAGAAATAGCAGAGTCAATTGTTATCGCACAGGAAAAAGAACGTCTTCTCCTCGGAAATGAATTACATGATAATGTTAACCAGATCCTCACTACTGCCCGACTCTATCTTGATATGATAAATCTGGAGAACAGTGCCGATAAAGAAATTAAAGACAAGACCAGGGAATTTATCATGATGGCGTATGATGAAATCCGGAAACTTTCCCGGGAATTAGTGTCGCCGCAGTTGAAAGCGAGTTCCATTATAATCGGTATCCAGGAACTGGTCGATGATATTGAAGCTTCGGGGCAATTTAACATCGTATTCAACCACGATCCGATAATAACATTAAGTAAGAGTCTGAAGATTACGCTTTATCGGATTGTACAGGAACAACTAAAGAATATCATCCGATACAGCAAAGCAACGGAAGTAACAATTGAATTGAGATCACCTAATAACCAGGTAATATTATCCGTTAGCGACAATGGTATTGGCTTCGATTCAAAGAAAATTAATCAAGGAATCGGCCTATCTAATATTTATGAAAGAGTAAAATTATACGACGGGACCGTTGATCTGGATACGGCCCCGGGTAAAGGTTGTCGTATTACAATAAATATCCCGTTATAAGAAAGCGGTTTGAATTTTATATCCCACAAAGACAAAAAGTTCACTTAAAATAACCTTTTGTGGCTTTGTGTCTTTGTGGGAAACTGAGACACTAATAAAAAGCGGTTATTCTCCCCAGATATTGTCCTTGCCGTTGAGCCATAGTTTAACCAGGTCAGTCGTTACCGACTTCGGTCTTTCAAGTGGGAAACCCAGCGCCCTGTCCCAACATAAGCTCGACAAAACACCCAATGCGCGGCTTACCGCAAACAAAACAGTATAGTATTCGTATTCTACCATTCCATAATGTACCAGCAGGGCGCCGCTATGTGCATCCACATTGGGCCATGGATTCTTGATTTTACCCATTGATTGAAGAATTGGCGGAACGGTTTCGTAAATATTCCAAACGGTTTGTACCAATGCATCATCGGGCATATGTTTCTTACCGAATTCCATTTGAGCGGTAAAGCGGGGATCGGTTTTACGTAACACGGCATGCCCATAACCGGGAACCACTTTGCCTTCACTCAATGTTTGCTTTACATAATCGGCAATTTGTTCTTTGGTGGGTAATTCTGTTTTCAGTTCTTCTCTTAATTCAAATATCCATTTGATCACTTCCTGGTTGGCTAAGCCATGCAGGGGTCCGGCCAATCCATTCATACCAGCGGCATAGCTAAGGTAAGGGTCACTAAGAGCGGAGCCTACAAGATGTGTGGTATGCGCCGATACGTTTCCTCCTTCATGATCGGAATGAATAGTCATATACAAACGCATCAGTTCCATAAATCCTTCATCGGCATAACCCAGCATATGTGCCAGGTTACCGGCCCAGTCGAGTAATCCATTGGGTTGAATATGCTCGCTGAATTTATACTTGCGACGATAAACATAGGCCGCGATCCTGGGGAGTCGGGCGATCAGGTCCATGCAATCGTCATAAATGGGGTTCCAGTAATCCTTTTTATTGATACCATTCGCATATTCTTTAGCGAATTGTCCTTCAGTTTGTAATGCCATTACACCGGTAACAAACATCGTCATCGGGTGAGCATATAAAGGAAGCGAATCGATCGCGGAAAACACATGACTGGGAACATGACTCCGGCGTTGCCAAACATTCGTAATATGATTTACATCTTCCGTAGTTGGTAATTCTCCTATCAGCATCAGGTAAAACAATCCTTCCGGTAATGGTTCAGCACCGTCTTTTGCTTTTGGTAATTTTTGCTGTAGTTCAGGAATTGAATAGCCCCGGAAGCGGATACCTTCTTGCGCATCCAGCAGCGATGTTTCTGTAACGAGGCCGGTAATACCGCGCATACCCTGGTAGATCTGCGAAAGGGTTACTTCACCGATTACTTTATTGCCATGCTCTTTCAACAAATTCTTTATTTCCGCACTGGCCACATCCGCTTTTGCTTTGAACCGTTCTTTTACAATGCCCATAATTCTTTATGATTAGGTGTGAATATAAAAATTCGAGGCTTCTGAATAATTGAAGGCTTTCAGTTTTGAATTATTAGCCGGTAAGACGGGAAGCCGGTAAGTAAATTATATGATTTAAAACCAATAATTACCGCCTTCCCGTCTTACCGGCAATATTAGAAACTGAGACGCTACCGAAAAAGACGCTTAAAGGTATAACAAAACAGCTTTTTTCCTATAAATTATTGTGCTTAGCATTTGGGAAAAAACACTCACTGGATTTATTTAGGAGCGATCCGGTAAAGCCAAACAGCGATAAAGGTGAAAATGATATTTGGCATCCAGGCAGCAAGCAATGGTGGAAAATTCCCTTTGGTTGAAAAGGTTAAAGAGAATTTATCCATCACTACAAAAATAGCCGCTGTTACGATACCCATCGCCATATGAAGCCCGCTCCCGCCGCGGGTTTTACGGGAGGCAACCACTGCTCCAATGATGGTAAGAATAAAAACAGAAAAAGGAGTGGCATCCCTACGATACCGCTCTACCCTATAATCATTCAACCCTTCCGTACCCCTTAATTCTTCCTCTTTAATAAATGCTTTGAGTTCGGGAGTGGTCATTTTATCCTTTAAGTATTTATCGGGACGGATAGCACCTGGTTGTACATTCAGTTTAACGTCCATCGAAGGATATTGTTTAATCGTTTCTCGCACTCCATCGATCTTTCTTTCTAACGCGTTTTCCAGTTTCCAACCCTTTTTAGCTGTATCCCACTTAAGATAATCAGCCCTCAAATTATAAACCACTTTATTATTCTCTAAGCGGTGCATAAAAAACCCACCGATAGCCGTTTTAGAACTGGTATCGTAATTGCGTAGCCCGGCAAATGTATTGGCATCAACACGTATATAATAATTGCTGCCATCCCTTGCATACTGACCAATTTCGTAAGAGCTTTTACTATCAATATACTTAGTCTGGAAATTACCCCTGATTACATTGGCTTTTGGAATAAGATATTGGGTGGCAAACCAAAAAAAACTACCCATTAAAATAGCGCCAACAAAATAGGGACGAAGAAAACGATTGTAGGGAACCCCGCCCGCCAGTATTGCAACAATTTCTGAACGTCCCGCCATTTTAGAAGTAAAGAAAATAACGGCGATAAAACTCATTAGCGGAAAGATCATGGAAATGATAAAGGGAACAAAACCCGCATAATATTCTGTGATGATCTTGTAGGCTGGAAGGCCAGTTTTTACAAAGTCATCCGTCTTTTCACTGGCATCCACTACTACGGAAATAACGGAAAGTACCAACACCATAAACACCGTAGTGCTGATGAATTTCTTGATAATATACCAGTCGATCTTTTTAAGCATGCTGTAGGATGGCAAAACTAACTGAAATTGCGCAATGCTGATGTAAATGAAATACAAGGAAATGTAAAATCTAAAATGTAGAATGTAAAATGTAAAATGCAAATACAGAGATTTACCCCTTTTACATTTTACATTTTATATTCTACATTTTACATTTCTAAAGCCTTCGCTTTAGCTTCTCCACCATCTCCTTCTTCCACCCCAAAAACTCATCCTGTTCAATCTTTTTCCGTGCTTCTTTTACCAGCCACAGGTAAAATGCAAGATTGTGAACGCTTGCAATAGTAAGACCCAGAATTTCTTTTGATTTAATCAGGTGGCGGAGATATGATTTGCTGTAGAAAGCGCTGAACGGAGAATCAATTCCTTCATCAATTGGTGAAAAATCCTTTTCCCATTTTTTATTGTCGATATTGATCACTCCATAGGAGGTAAATAGCATTGCATTTCGTCCATTGCGCGTGGGCATTACACAATCAAACATATCGATACCCATACCAATGCATTCGAGGATATTCCAGGGAGTGCCCACCCCCATCAGGTAACGCGGCCTTTCTTTGGGAAGATGATCGCAACACCAATCACATATTTCATACATCACCGGTTCTGGTTCTCCTACACTCAATCCACCGATTGCATTACCCGTTGCATCTTTCGATAAAATGTATTCACAAGATTCCTTACGAAGTTCTTTGAAAGTTCCGCCTTGCACAATAGGAAACAGATTTTGCGTGTACCCATATTTTGATTGGGTAGAATTGAATTGATTAAAACAACGATCGAGCCAGCGATGGGTAAGATCCATGGATGTTTTCGCATATTGAAAATCGCTGCCACCCGGTGGACATTCATCAAAAGCCATAATAATATCGCCTCCGATCGTTCGCTGAATATCCATTACATTCTCCGGAGTAAATAAATGTCGGGAACCATCGATATGACTTTGAAAGGTTACTCCTTCTTCTTTAATTTTTCGGGTATCTCCCAAAGAAAAAACCTGGTAACCTCCGCTATCGGTAAGTAACGGTTTGTTCCAGCCATTGAATTTATGAAGGCCTCCGGCTTCTTCCAAAACTTCCAATCCCGGCCTCAGATACAAATGATACGTATTACCAAGAATGATCTCCGCGTTTACATCATTCAATAATTGTTGCTGGCTTACGGCTTTTACGCTTCCAGCGGTACCCACGGGCATAAATATTGGTGTGCTAATCTCTCCGTGATCAGTGATGATGATCCCGGCTCTCGCCTTGCTATTACTATCAGTATGTTTTAAGCTAAATGAAAGTGCTGACATAGAAGGCCAAAGATAAGTCCGGGATCCGAGAACAAAGAACCAAGAACCAAGATGCCAAGATCCAAAGAAAAAATACAAAAGTTCAACCCCCGCGGGGGGCAAAGAATGAATACAAAAATTCAAATTTCAAATGGTACCCGATAATCAGGATGCCTTTGAAATTTATGGTTTGGAATTTCTTTGATACTTGGTTCTTTGTATTTTTTCTTTGGATCTTGGTTCTTCGGTTCTTGGTTCTTGATTTCAGGCATCTTGGTTCTTGGTTCTTTTCAGTCTTCGATGGTAATTGGTTATTTTCGCACTTTATAGCCCCTAAATTGCCGAGATTATGGACCTTTTATTGTGGACGCCGGATTGGCGACTTATCCTTTTTGTGAGCTTTTGTGTCGTTACAATTATTCAATTACTATATTATTGGGGCTTTTTCAGTCGCCTTGCATTTTATAAGAAACCGGGTAAAGAGAAAAGTCAGCAGCACCCCGTAAGTGTAATTGTTTGTGCCCGCGACGAAGCACCCAATCTCGCCCGCAACCTGCCCGGATTATTAGTTCAGACTTATTCCAGCACGCATGAAGTTATTGTAGTAAACCACAATAGCCAGGACGATACCCGTTACCTGCTGGAAGAATTCAAGAAAACATTTAAGGGATTGTATGTTGTAAATCTTGAACAGGAAGCCAAAGGAATCCCGGGTAAAAAATATCCTTTATCGATCGGTATCAAAGAAGCGAAATATGAAATTATTTTATTGACTGATGCGGATTGCGTTCCTGCTACTGAACATTGGATCTACGCGATGCAAAATGCTTATGACGATGGGGCCGAAATTGTATTGGGCTATGGTTCTTATTATAAAAGACCCGGCTTATTAAACAAATTGATTCGTTTCGAAACCTTTCATTCGGCCCTGCAATATTTATCTTATGCGCTTGCTGGAAAACCCTATATGGGCGTCGGAAGAAATCTTTCTTATAAAAAAGAATTATTCTTCAACAGCAAAGGCTTCTCCTCTATCAATCATGTTCCTGGTGGAGACGATGATCTGTTTGTTAATAAAGTAGCTACAGCAACAAATACCCGTATTGCTATTGATGCGGATGCAATTACTTTATCCGAACCCAAGAAAACTTTCGGTAATTGGCTCCGTCAGAAGGGCCGCCATTACTCTACGGCCCGATTTTATAAAGCCTCACATAAATTCCTGCTGACTGTTTACAACCTTAGTTTTTTCTTTTTCTACCCATTATTTGTCACCAGTTTAGTCTTTTTTGATTGGAGATTAGCGCTGGGAGTTTTCGTGCTTCGATTCATCACCCAGGCAATTGTATATTACAAGGCAATGCATCAATTGCAGGAGAAAGATCTTTTTGCCTGGTGGTGGTTACTCGATATTTGGATGTTTGTATATTATTGCATCTTTGCACCAGCGTTGTGGAAACGACCGAAGAACAACTGGAAATAGGAAAAGGTTTGGAGTTTGTGGTTTGGAGTTCTTTATGTGCATCTATCCTATTAAACTTAACAGTTTTTAGGTGTTTTAATTTAATGAAGCTGGTTGACCTAAAGAACTCCAAACCACAAACTCCAAACTAATAACTCACTCATGGACATTTTACTAAAATATTTCTCTGATTTTACTCCCGAACAACTCGAAAAGTTCCGGCAACTGGAGCAATTATATAAAGAATGGAATGAAAAGATCAATGTTATATCAAGAAAAGATTCGGAGGGGTTATATGAAAAACATGTTTTGCATTCTCTGAGTATTGCAGCCGTTTTTGATTTTGAGCCCGGCACCCAAATTATTGATCTCGGAACAGGAGGTGGTTTTCCAGGTATTCCATTGGCGATCTTTTTTCCGGAGGTTCAGTTTCACCTGGTAGATAGTATTGGAAAGAAAATAAAAGTAGTTGATGCTGTTGTAGAAGCAATCGGTTTAAAAAATGTTACCACCCAGCATACCCGAGCGGAACAGATTAAGAACCGCAAATTCAATGTAGTAGTTTCAAGAGCAGTAGCTCCTTTAAAAGATCTATGGCATTGGAGCAAACCTATATTGAAAAAAAGACCTGTTAATCAACCATCAGCTCCCTCTGGATTAATTTGCCTAAAAGGCGGAGATTTGGCCCAGGAAATATCTGACAGCGGGTGTAGGCCGAAGAAAGTCGATATTTATCAATTATTCCCGGAAAAATACTTCGAAGAAAAATATTTACTGAACATACCTTTTTAATACCCACTGAATGCCAGAATTATGTGCCGGGAAGTCGGGAAGACGGGAATTGTCTTTTTGATATATTAAATCACTTATCGTCTTCCCGCCTTCCCGGCTAAAAATTATATTCTGATATTCAATCAAAATGTGAGTGTTTTTACGGTTCATTCTTAAGTGGTGAACAAAAACTACCACAAAGTGGTATTTCGGGGTAATTCAAAACCATTCAAATTTGCAATATGGTAATCACTGTTTGTATCGTAGATGACAATAAAG
Organism: Chitinophagaceae bacterium; assembly: GCA_965279015.1. Taxonomy (GTDB): domain Bacteria; phylum Bacteroidota; class Bacteroidia; order Chitinophagales; family Chitinophagaceae; genus Endoryza. Next base: position 2,627,594 of record OZ257130.1, on the reverse strand, counting down.
ATATCCGCACTGCCCTCGAGCAGATTATATTGATGTCGGAAGAACATAAGTTAATAGGCAGTTTCGCTTCGGCAGCCGAGGCTATGGAAAAGATACCTATTCTTAGGCCGAATGTAGTATTGATGGATATTAATCTAGGCGAAGGGGAAACAGGTATTGATTGCGTTCGGCATATGAAAGGAGATAATCCCGACATACTATTCATGATGTGTACGGTATATGAAGATGATGAGAAAATATTCGAAGCATTAAGCGCGGGTGCCAATGGATATATATTAAAGAAGACCGCTCCTCAAAAATTACTGGAAGCCATCAAAGAGTTACATGATGGAGGGTCGCCCATGAGCAGCCAGATTGCCAGAAAAGTGGTAGCTGCATTTCAAACCAGGGCCGCCGAAGCGCAGAGTTCAGAAAATTCCATTGCCGCATCGTTGAGCGTTTTGTCGAACCGTGAAAAAGAAATACTCGAATTGTTAGCAAAGGGAATGTTGTATAAAGAGATTGCGGCTAAATTATTCATCAGCCAGGAAACGGTTCGTAAGCACGTATATCATATTTATGAAAAGTTGCATGTTAATAACCGCGTGGAGGCCATAAATAAGTTTTTTGGAAGATAGTGGCTAATTCAGGTTATCATTCTATTAATATTTTGATAACCAATTTTAAGAAAACTACCACAAAAGTGGTATTGTGGAATGGAAATACTGCTCCTATCTTTACACTCGAGGTGCTAATCAAATATCGTCAATCATTAAACCTGATCAGAAAACCCCGGGCTTAATTTCTGAAAACGCAGTACATTAACCTTACCTTATTCTTTGTAGACCCCCTTTACTGGGGGCTTTTTTTTACCATTATGAGCTTCTGTTGAAAGAACCAAGAACCGAAGAACCAAGATCCAAAGAAATAATACAAAAGATCAACCCCCGCGGGGGCAAAGAAAGAATACATAAAATTAAAATTTCAAAGGCTCCCTGATATTCCGGAAGCCTTTGAAATTTGAATTTTTTGTATTTCTTTCTTTGAAGCTTGAATTCTTGCCTTTATTCTTTGGATCTTGGCATCTTGGTTCTTGGTTCTTTTAACGGGGAATTTCTAACTTATTATTCCTTCTTTCCAAGTCAGCCATACGCTGCGTTGGATCAATTTCTATCACTTTAATATTCGCGATCTTCTTGTCAATTTCAAAAACATATTCGGGATGCGTCCATTTCCAGGGAACATAAACGGTTCTTGGCGTATTATCCTCCGCTTGTTTTTCCCCAAACATGGAATATTGCGGAATATAACAAAGCTGTTTTGTTCCGTCCATATATTCAACCATAACATCAATAGGCATAGGCATTTTACCGATGCGACGGAGACGGATCTTTGTTTTATTTCCTTCTTCCCATAAACTATCAATTCCATAATCGATGGTTTTGGTACTGTTTACCCAATATTCTTTATACCAATCCAACTTAAGACCACTTACTTTTTCCGCTACCCGCATGAAATCATTAACATTCGGGTGCTTGAAGCGCCATTGCCTATAATATTCAAGCAAAATTTTATCTCTTACCTGTGCACCAGTAATATACCCTAGTTGTTCCATGAATACAGCACCCTTTGAATAAGCAGCAGCGCCATAAGCGAAATTTGTATTGAAATGATCGGCAGGTGTAGTGAGGGGTTCTTCATAACCACTTTTAGCCAGGTTAAAATAAGATTGGTAAGCACCGTACTGCGCTTTAGGAAGCAAAGCGGCTAATGAGTCCATTCTTTTTAGTGCAGCTGCATTCCCTTCCATTTTTTTCCGGGTAACTGTTTCCCGATAGTATGCACTAACAAGTTGAGTGGCCCAATCGGTAAATCCTTCGTCCATCCATGCATATAAACTTTCGTTAGTGCCCATCAGCATCTGGTACCAGGTATGCATCCATTCATGAAATACAGTTCCTAATCCGGGCCCAACTAACAATGTACCCATTGGGTATTCCATTCCTCCATCTCCCCCATGAATAAACGAGTATTGCTTATAGGGATAAGCGCCAAAGGTTTTTTCTATAAAAGGCAATACAGCAACCGCGGCATCCGCAACATCATTCCATGCATTTCCATAGTTGGGATCTGTGGGCTTATCATTATATAATACATGAATCGTCGGGCCATTTGGAATAGTTCGCACCAGGTGTTTATATTCCGGATCAGCGGCCCACATAAAGTCATGCACGTTAGGAGCCAGAAAGCGCCAGGTGAGTTTATCTCCCGCGGGTCTTGTCACCTTTGCACCAGCAGCTTCATATCCATATCCTATTTGGTTAGGATTCTGCAGGTAACCGGTTCCACCCAGGATATAATTTTTATCGATGGTGATCTTCACATCAAAATCGCCCCATACCCCATAAAACTCGCGAGCCACATAGGGAGTGGGGTGCCAACCTTCATAATCGTATTCACATAATTTCGGATACCATTGGCTCATTGAATATCGAACACCTGTTTGGGGATTGTCTCTTCCACTTCTACGAACCTGCAACGGCACTTGAGCTTCGAATTCCATATCAAACACTACTGTTGCTTTTGGCAAAATGGGTTTGCTGAGCTTTACTTCCAGTATTGTTTCCAGCACATTATACTGCTGCGCAACCCCATTCATCTTAAAAGATAGAATCTTCTGGTACCCGATTTCTTCGGGTTTAAGATTTTGTATCCGGTCGCGGACACGTCCATCCCAATCCTGGCCACCGCGACCGATTCTTGTTTTACCTAACTCGCGGCTTCGGGCATCCATCATGCTGTTAGGCTGAAACGCGTTGAAATAAAGATGATAAAAAACTTTAGTCAGCGTATCGGGAGAATTATTGGTGTATTCCAATTTTTGTTTGCCGGTAAACTGGCTCGTGGCAACATTCATATTGATATCCATCGTGTATTTAACACGTTGCTGCCAGCGATCGGGTTGGGCCTGTATCAATATCACGGAAAACAAAGAAAGAAAACCAATCAGTAAATGCTTTTTCATCATGCCTTAAAATTTTAAGGTGTAAATATCATAAAACAAAAGTTATAATAATCCGGAAATTGATAAAAGGCAGGTCTAGAAGGATTTATCCTCTTTCTGGTATTCTTTACGAACACCATCGAGCAGGTCCTTATGATAGAGTATTCCATCATTGCGTGTATAACTCTGCAGGGTTGCAAATTGTACCGCGTTCAATACCGCGGCACCACTCAATTCGTATTGACGGGCAAGATCTTCCAATTTAATATCAGGATGAAGCCTGAGATTAGAAGGAAGGGATTTTTGCCAGAGCAACAAACGCTCCGTGGTATTTGGCATCGGGAAATGAATGAGTGAATGAAAACGACGCAGGAAAGCGTCATCCAGGTTGCTTTTAAAATTGGAAGCCAGGATAAGAAGGCCCGGGTAATCTTCTACCCGTTGCAAGAGATAGCTTACTTCCTGGTTGGCGTATTTGTCGTGAGAGCTTTGTACATTGGTTCGTTTGCCAAATAACGCATCCGCTTCATCAAAGAAAAGAATCCAGTTTTTTGTTTCGGCTTTTTTAAATACACTCTCCAGGTTTTTTTCTGTTTCACCGATATACTTCGAAACTACCTGGGATAGATCAATACGGTACACATCTTTATTATATTGCTTGCCCAATAATGCGGCGGTAAGTGTTTTACCAGTTCCCGAAGGGCCATAAAACAAAACACGATAACCCGGCTTTATTTTTCTTCGGAGATTTTCATCTTCATTGAACAAATGATGATGACGCAACCAGTTACTGATTTCGTCCACGGCTATTCTGGTTTGCAAGTTCAATACGGCATCCTCCCAAATCATATTCGTACTGATACGTTTTGCCGGGAAATCAAGACCAAACCGAGGGGCCGTTTCCTTATCCAACAAAATTTTATCTACCCAATCCTGCCCCATCACGATACGACCACTCATTACCGGTTCTCCTTCTTTCACTGGTTCGAGCCATAAAATTCCCATGCGATGGAAGAAATGATCTTCTACGAAAAGGTTTTGTACTTCCAATCTTTTGTCAATTGTAGTTCCCGCCAAAATAAACTGTATGGTTTCACCTGTTGGTAACATACTACGGTGATTGGCTGCTTTAACCCCACCGAATTCAGCGAAGTCGCCCCCATTGGGCAAATGCTCCGCGATAATAGATTCAAAAAAATTAGGATGCACATGAGGTACCAATGCAACAACCAACGTTATCCATTCCCATGTATTGATGGGTTCCGGTAGATGCCGGGCGATATCTTGCCGGATCAGGTTATTTTTAAATGTTTCCGCTATCCATTTTTCGAACCCAAATGAATTTTGATGAAAATGCGAACTCATCCGGTGCACAATTATCTGCCGGAGATCGCTGATCGAAGATTGAAGAGCAAAATAAGTTGGACTGTCTTTGGTAAGCGGGTAAAGCATTGCATCAGTAAGTTAAAGAATCTGAACTTGATTTTCTTTTTTTAGTAGTGTCGCTGCTTAAAATTTTTGTCCCACAACTTGTCCCGCCAAATGCGGGAAAGACACAAAATTCACTAAGAATAACCTTTTGTGGCTTAGTGTCTTTGTGGGAAACTGTGACACTTCCTATTTTTTTGGTTTGTCTTTACAACAAAGATCAACAGGTACGCTGAATGGATCCAACTTAGCGCTTTTAGCTTTTGCGGCGGCTTCTCTTCGTTGAAACTCCGTTTCTGCCAGGTTTTCCTGGAAAGATATATAATCACTCTCACAACCTTTAAAATTCACCGGCAAGGCTGCTGTTCCATTGAAAGTTTCAAAAGCTTTTACATGTTTTTTCTCGTGTACTGTCAGGGGTCCGTTGATAGCAGCCTGTACTCTTTCTTGCTGGCATTCTGTTAATCCGGGAGGAACCGTTGGAAGATTAATTTGCGTGCTCACTTTAAAAGGAACGACTAATGTACCAGTTATTGAAACACATTCTTCCTCACAACCATCACAACCTTTCGATTTCACTGTTTTCTCTTTGGCCATCGTGCCGGCTCCTTTGTTAAAGCCAGCAATGGTTTCCGCTTCCAGATCTACCGAACCTGCAGTACATTCTGGTTCTTCCTCCTCTCCCTTTCTTTGCAGGGTACCATCATCTTGCTGGATCACATGCACCAGTTCGTGCGCAAGTAATTTCTTTCCTTCTGTAGAGCCGTCGTTATATTGACCGTCATTAAAAACAATATGATTACCGGTGGTATAGGCTTTCGCATTGATATCTTTTGCTGACTCCGCCGCCTCTTTATCCGTATGAACTTTCACATTACTGAAATCATATCCCATACGTGCAGAAAAAAACTGTTTGGTTTGATGAGGCAACGATTGACCACCTCCACTTAGTGAACCCACATAACTGCTTACGCTGGTTGTAGGGGCTGATCCTGTCGCTTCTTTTTTTTGAACCGGTTTTTTGTCTTCCTCTTCTTTTTTATCCGGTGCGCGCTGCAACTTTTTATCATCTTCCTCTTTTTTATCGGTCGCTCTTTGTAATTTCTTATCATCCTCCTCCTTTTTATCGGGAGCCCGCATCAATTTCTTTTCTTTTTCTTCTTTATCGCCCTTCACACGTTGCAATTTTTTCTCTTCCTCTTTTTTATCTTCCTTACGTTGCGTCTTTTCTTCTTCCGCGCAGTGATCACATTTGCGCTGTACGGGCGGTACAACAGAAGAAAGAGTTGGGCGGAAAAACGCATCGTGCGAACTTTCACCGAAGAAGCTTTGTTCCTGCACCGATTCTTTTTTAAAGAATGCGCCGTCGGATTTTGCCGGTCGTCTGGCACGACGATAGCGACGTGTGTTTGATGGTTTCATATTTTTATTCTCTCATTTTATACAAGACTCGTTTTTTGATATCCTTCGCTGCTACAATCAGCGTGTATTCCTCCGGAAACACTCCATCCTGCTCCTTGCAATTGTGAAAGACCATTTTGTGTTGTTTTCTGATTCGAATTAATTCCTCTGCAATATGGAGTTGTCCAGGTTAAGTTCAAATTCTGCCGTAAAACTGCTTTTCTTTCTGCTGACAAAGCAGGTTCAATAATTCCAGTTACAACAGTAGTCAGTAAGGCACAACAATCATCGCATGGACTTAAATTAATATTTATTGTCACCCCTTTTATCAATTCCAAAAAATCTCTTGGTTGTGCCTGTAGCCATCCTTTGAATTGGAATTCTGCATGTGAACTATTAGATCCGCTGTTAAATGCTGCAGTATCCGTATTCCAGGTGACAAGTTTTATTTCATCTGCACCTGGTTCCGGAATTAATATAGCACCGCCTACCGACCAGGATCCACCAGATCTTTCGATGGAAGCGAACTCATCGGTCTTTCCGGCTTTTGAAGCAACTTGTCTGACTTCCGATTTGTTTATTTTTTCACCTATCGCATAGGTTTTAGGTAAAGTTACTGACGAACCATCCGACAATCGGAACTCCTGATTGATCTGTTGCCTGCTAACAATAAAAGACATATCCTGATTATTAAACGATTTAATACTTACTTGACATCGTGCTGTAGGTGTTCTGCCTCCCGCCAATAATTTGACCAATTTCATTATATGCTTAAACGGACTTGCTGAAGCATCTATAAAGAACTCTTCGGGACTTTCTGGATCCGGTGACATTTTCAGATCAGTTAATCCCTCAGGTTGTAATTCTGTTTTAACTGTATTTATTTTCCCCTGTATCTGCTCTTCTGTATCGCTCGGCTGTATTAATTCATTCAATCTGTCTTTTGCTTTTACTTTTACATCTCCTGCAGCTGCCGGGTCATCTCCTCCTCGTCCCATTAATCTGTCAATCAAATTCATTCCCGTATCCACCGCTTTATTCACCAACCATGTTAATGCCTGATCTACCATTTCTCTTGCTCTTCCAATCATCTCACCGATTCTTCTTCCAACTCCACCCAAACCAACCTGGTTGGCAAGGAAACCAATTACTATCGGAACCGCACGTGCCATTGTCCGCTCGAGGTAATTAGCCGCTGTTGTGATATTACCACTTGCTATGTCTACTACTCCTTCCACAAAGCTGTTCACGATCTCCAGCATTTCCCGCAGGTATTTGATAAAGGACTGTATTGCCTTGTATAATGCAATGGCACTGTTCACCACTGCCATGATGCCTGTAGGATCAAGCATACTCAATAACTTGGTCACCATTTGAGTCACGATTTGTTCCATGATCCAATTCTTCACAGCATCCAGTATCGTATCCCACAGATTGCTGAGCTGTTCCTGAATCTTATCCCAAATAGCGGCCACACCTCTTTCCTGTACATCTTTAATAAATGTCCAGATGCCTTCGAGTGTATTGATCATGCTCCGGATTCTCGCCACTTTGGCCGGACCAATACGCGGATGCGCAGCAAGTTTTTCCCATATTTTTTCCATGCTGATACCCAATACTTCGAGTACCCAACTGATAATGCCTCTCAGTGAAATATCCGTGAATGCCGGCACACCTGCGTCTCGTAACTCACTCGTGAGCCATCCTACCAATCCTGCTAGTAAGTGTTGAATTATATTGTCAAAGAACTGGATGAATCCCTGTTTAAGCGCTCTTAGTAAATTCTTGAGGAAACCAACCGGATCTCGCTTGATCATTTGGAAAGCCTGCATCGCTTTCGCGATAATATTATTGATCAGATCGAATGGGAAATTCATCACGATCAATATCGCCTCAATCACAATCTTGACAATCTCAATCACGAACGCGATCAATCTTCCGATGGGTTCACCAAAGCGATCGATGATGCGTTGGAACGCCGCAATTGGGTTAACCAGGTCATTAATCGTAAATGAATTCCAGAGATCAATAAATAACTGCACGATCGCTGCCGGCGTCATATTCAGTCGCGCAACCGCGGCCGTTATCTTCGCTACAGTTCGATCAATCGCTCCACTTTCCTTCAACTGGTTGTACTGTTCTTCTCCACCTTCCATTAAACTAAAGAACCCTTTGATCACATTCTCCATTGTAAACGGAACCAGTTCATCGGTAAACGGATCTTTACCAATAATAACAGTAACCAACGCATATCCTCTTACTGTTCTTGCCCAGGCACTCAGGCGCTGCATTAATACTTCCTTAATAAGCTTGAGTATCTCTGCTGCTACTCTCAGTACAAATTCCAATACCCGCGAAACAGGACCTGCAAACTGGTTATAAATTTCCGTGAACGTGCCCACCGGATCCATCAGGCTTTCAATCGAAACTATATTCCAGATATTATGGAAGGCCTGAACAATTTCATCGTATGCTCCACTGAATACGGAAATACCCTCATCGATATATGCAACTACCTTGTCGAACGTACCGGTTTCCATCATCTGGGTCCGTTGCTTTATTCCTTCTTCTCCACCCAATTCGAGCAACGCGTTCAGAATATTCGTTCCATTCCGGTCCACTTCCTGTTCAGTGATCGGATCTTTACCGAGAATAACGGTTAACAATGGATACGCTGTAGTATGCTCTTTAATGAAATCAACAATCTTGTTCAGCAAGAATGTTTTAATCATCTCCAGCAATTCCTTCGCCGCATCTACCGCAAAATCAATAACCCGGTTGATGAATCCCAACACGATATTGGCACCATCGCGTAGCACATCCATTGGCGAACTGAGATCGGTTATGCCTAAGCGGTTCCAGAACGTATCGAATTCACTGCTCAACCCATTTACCAGGTTCTCCACCCTTGCAATCTGTTCATCAATCCAGGCAGCAGCTGCATCCAACTGATGTTGCTCATCGAGCTTTTGATGTAATAAATTTCCACCCGGCATAATATCAAATGCAGCTTCAATAAAGTTGCGTCCGTTTCTTTCTACATACTCGCCGGTAATAGGATCCCCATTCAAAACAACCCGCAGCGCCCGATAACCTGGAATATGCAAGGCTACCTGGCCGGCTTTTCGGAGGGCACAAGTCTTTGCCTCGTTGAGGTCAAGGACAATGCAGTCGGTAACAGAACCGATATATCCTAATGCATCATCAATTACGGAACGCTGTACGGTTTCTGCAGAACGCGATATCTGCGGTGGCCCACGATCCTGTTCATTACTATAATCTGCAGTTTCCGCATTGTTATAATTATTCAAAGAACTTTCAGATTGTTCGCCACTTCGCTGAACAGCAAATTTTGCCTGCACAGAATGTTCACTGCTTTCCTCTGCTTCTTTACAATGCACTGTTGCATCGTGTTTTTTCTGAAGAACAGGTTGATTCGATACGATTCCTTTTTCTTCTTCCTTCTTTTCTTCTTCTTTTGCCTGAATGGTATTTCCATTTATATTACCTGGAGTAGGAGTGCCGGTTTGCAAAGCGCCTTCTGCATTCACGTTCCAGTTGCTTAATTCTGTTTTGGGTTGAATGGTTTCCTCACTCATATCCGAGGATTCCGATTCTTCTTTGCGATTTAGATTGAAAAGTTCTCTTCGCAATTCCTGCATCGTCTTTGGTTTTTCGTTCACTGGTCCCTGGCTATCCCCATTGCCTAACGGTCCTTCCATTGCCACTAAGGGATTAAAGAATCCTGTCCAATTGCTCAAAGGATGTTCGCGTGATTGAACCTGTCCTCCCATATTGTCTTCACCAGCCGTATTTCCATTTACGGTTCTTACCGAATCACCGTTCACGCTTTCTACAATAGCGAAATGCGAATAGGCTGTACGGTAGGCAATATCGCCTGGTTTTGGTGTTGTTCCCGGTGGATTCAATGATTCTGGTTTCAATATACTTTGCCCGAGTTTCCATTTCGGCATTGGTACACCCGCTTTATTCAATGCCCAGAACACGAAAATGCCACACCAGCTCGGCATCGCATCGCGCATTCCATTCGGATCAACGCGCTTAGGATCTCCATCGATTACAACATTTCCCTTTGTTTTTCGGTATTTCTTAATATCTGTTTCACTTACAGTACCGGGTGTAGCTGATCCACCACTTCCACTCACAACCTTGTCTTCGCCAAAAGTGGTTTTAAATATATCGAGCAATTGTTCCCAACCGGTACGGAATCCGTCGGGCCCTTCTTTACCCGCATTGATCTTACCTTCCTGGCTTTTTGCTTTTGAAATTGCATTATCCAACTGCGACACCGGTGCCCCAAAACTTCTTTGTATGATTGGCTTACGCGAAACGGAAGCATTACCAGATGAATTATTGGAAACAGTTTTACTTGCTCCCTGCTGAATGGTATGCGTTAGTTCATGAGCAAGCAAAGTGCTGCCTGCTCCGCTTTGAGGAGCGTATTTATTACTATTGAAATAAATATCGTTACCATGCGTAAAAGCCTGGGCATTGATCTGTCTGCTCATGCTTTCCGCATAAGTTCCGGTATGAACGCGAACGCCGCTGAAGTCGGCCTGGAAGCGGCTCTCCATAAAATGCCTGGTATTATAAGGCAATGCACTTCCAGCTCCTTTAGTAGAAGAAAGTGATTGTTCAAACGGTATAGAGTTGGTAGGTGGGCCCCTTCCACTGCATTGAATAACATCGGATGGATATAATGAAATATGTTTTGGATTAACAGAGTAAGTAGTATCCCCATCCATTGTTGATAATCCGCAGGCAGTACAAGAACCTTCTTCACTTCGCTGAATCATCCGAAACAGCTTTGCCTGCATTTCGTTTTCACAATTTGCACATTTGCGTTGAATGGAAATAACGGGCGCCTGTATTTTTGGCTGTATCTCACCTTCTTCTTCCTTTCGATGAAGTTTATCATCTTCTTTATTTGGTAAAGATGGGACCGCTGTTGTTTCGGGCATTCGCATTACCTGATCAGCAACCGCGTCCGCTTCTTTTTCCTGGGGATCTTCGGGTGCGCTAACGGAAAGCTTGGCCTGTACAGTTGGATTGAAAAATGAGGATGACTCTTTGGCACCAAAAAAACTTTCTTCTCCTGCCTTTCGAAAGAAGGTAGTTCCGGAATTCTGTGCCTTCCGGTTTACATGGTTAGTATGTGACTTTTCAGCAGTAGAGAACACAAACAATTATTAATCGCTTTTTTTCACCGCAGAGAACGAGAGAAGCCGAGTTTCGCAGAGTATATAAATCTCTGCGAAATACTCCCGTGTCTCAGTGTCTTTGCGGTAAAAAAAAACTCTTGAAACCGCAGAGACACAGCGGCACAGAGTTAGCTAACCCATTCTGTCCTCAATAAATATTTCATCCATGGCAATTTAATCATGCTGATATTCCAGGGCAGGTTTTGCATCAATACATCATATCCTTTTTGTTCAACCTGCAACAACCACTCTTTACCATCAAATGAAAGTTTTCCCGCACGCATCAAAAAAGACTCCCTCAAACCCTCGACAGATGTGTTTTTAAGTATGTTCCAATATTCCAATATGGATCGCAGCAATTCATCCGCTTCATTTATTTCTTCTTCCGAAATCTTCAGCATCGTATTTACCGGCTCATCCAATTCTAATCCTGAAAGTATCCTTGCCAGTCCCAACTCAAATTCAACAACCTGTTCTTTACCGGAAGCGAGAAATTGTATAAGACAAGCGGCTTTATGTTGATCTGTTAGCTCATTATCGGTAGCAATCATTAGTTTCTTAAAAAAAACAGGGAGGAAAGCGGCAACAATTACAAGCCCCGCGTTGTTAATAAAAATTCCTTCTTTCAATTCGTCAATTAATTCTTTTTTATCCGTTTGTTCATCCCCTTTCTTTTCTACTTTCTTGATTTCCCGGCTGCGAGTTTCCACAAGTGCCTCTTTAAGTTCGGGCAAAAAGATAGTATCCCTATTTTGCTGCAGAAAGAATAAGCTATTACTATCGAGTGCTTCCACAAATACATCAACGATATACTGCATTATATTCCCTTCCTTTTCTGTAACAATACTTTTCAATACAGCCATTCGCAGAATTTGATGAATTGCATCCTGTTGGGCCGGGTCCAGAGATCGATCTATTTCCGCAGTTAATTGATTTAGATATTTTATATGTTCCTGTTCCAACCGCGCAATTAATTTGACAAATTGTTCTGCAGGCAACCGGACTACCCGAAGCAGGACGTTCGCCTGTTTAAGCAATTCAATGATCTTAACTTTATTTTCCCTCGTCAGATCCATCGATAAAAACTCATTCAACATTGTAGTCCATTCTTGCTCCGTGCGAAGTGCCGACCACCAGGGAAGATTTCCATAACGAAGGAAATATATAAACTCCCCGATAAAATGGTTTTCCCCACTGATGAACTCCGCGTCATTTTGTAATAAAGTGCCGATTGATATATCTTTAATCCGTGTCTCGATTTGTCGGGTAGCCAATTCTTTCCAATTGGCATAATTACCCAATTCAATATCTATTTCCAGCTTATCGATTCTGAGTATCTTATTTCCGCTTCCCAATCGATCCAACTGCTCTTCCAGTTTTAAGGCCAATTCCTTATTGCACCATTCGTTGATTTCCCGCTGCAATAAAAAGCCGTCGGTGTTACCGTAATAAACCACGTCTACTACTTGTTTACGAATGATATGTTTGCCGGGTCCTTCCATATTAAGGGATCGTGTCAATCATTTTTACGATGCTGCCCAGGAAATCAACATAATTCTTTTTAGCCACTGCTTCTCCATTCGCGGTTACCCGTGCAATTTCCTCTCTCATATCTTTTCCTATATTCTTCACCACGGCTATTTCTTGTGGCGTAAAGACTCCTTGCTGAATTAATGTCAGCCATCGGCGGATATGAGTTGCTATAACTTTAAACACTTCATCCATTGGTATTTTAGCAATATTGAAATCTTCTTTCTGTATACAAACTATATACATGGCCAACTGTACCAATAGGCGGTATAAACTGAGTGCAAGCAGCCGGAGGTCCTTACGTTCAATGATGATATTGTTCAATTCTGTCAACCATCGAATCAATAATTGCTGAATACTCTGTTGCAGGAACGGTTGTCCAAAGAAATCAAGCTGCTTGTCATTTGGAAGATTTACAATAGAGGTCAGAACACGGAAATATTCTTCTACTTCTTTGAAGGATCGGAATCCATTATCCGATCTAAATACATCGAAATTGAATGGATCAACATCCCGCAACTTTTCAAAAGCATTGATAATATCCGGTAAAGGACCACAAGTCTTCTCCACTTCCGTTGCACGATTTACAGTAACGGTAACAGTATCCGTTGCTGAGTCGCCGCGATCATCCGTTACTTTCAATCCAAACTGGTAAATGCCTGCCTGCAATCCGCCTACCTGTGTTAGCGGATTGTTTGGTGATCCGATCAATGGCGCAGAAGGACCACTGACAAAAAACCAACTGAAAGAAGTTACTGTGCCATCAGAATCAGTACCGCTACCGAACAATGTAACCGTGTTTAAAGGCAAGGTTATATTTATATCATTACCTGCATTGGCAACGGGCGGTTGGTTCGGCGCTCTTTCTACGGTGATCCTTACGGTATCCTTCGCTGTTGCTCCATCATCATCTGTTACTGTCAATTCAAATTCGTAAACACCAGGCAGCAATCCAACTACCGCTGTTTGTACCAGGCCAGGAGTTACCAATGTAGGGGTACCGGGTCCGCTAACGGTGCGCCAAGCAAAAGAACTTATCACTCCATCGGGATCCGTTGAAGCACTACCATTTAATATCAGTGCATTCGTTGGTATAAGTATAAAAGTTCTGTCGGGTCCTGCATTTGCAACCGGTGGTTGATTGGGTGGAGGCGGCGCTGGATTAACAACTACCAGCATCGTATCTCTTGCAACGGCTCCTTTATCATCGGTTACAGTTAATTCAAACTGGTAAACGCCTTCAATAAGACCCGTCACATCTGTCTGTGCACTATTCGGTGTTACAATTTGTGGCGTATTTGGACCACTCAAGCGTATCCATTCAAATTTCACAATTGTACCATCCGGGTCACTGGAAGCGCTTCCATTAATTGTTACCGAATTAATCGGAAGCACGATCGATTGATCGGGTCCTGCATTGGCTACCGGGCCCTGGTTATTGGGTGGCGTATCTACTGCTTCCTTTACGATATACTGAATAGGTGGACAATCGGAACAGCAACGATATGGCAGGTAGAAATCAGCAATTACAGCTCCTTCCTCAATATTACTGACCGAATCTGTATCATCCGTTTCTTCACCGGTACTATCTCCCATTACAATTCGAACGGCTTCTTCGGATGTGATCGTTACTTGTTTTGTTTCAAAACCAACAAATGAAACCTGGACAGTTACAGGCAATTCAGCAACAATCAGCTGAAATCTTCCATCTGCATTTGTGATGGTAGTTCTTACTGTTCCTAATACTACAAGCGTAACTCCTGGCAAGGGTGCGCCGGTTTCATCCAATACAGTTCCGTTGATAATATATCTTCCTTTTACACTACCACGTGTAATCCGACTTGTACGACTATGATAAACCACTATAAAAGTTCCGCCCATTGTTACTCCAGCCTTATGTTGAATACCGGGATGCAACCTTGTAAAATAACCAAACTGACGAAGTAGGGTAAGGTATCGGACACGTTTGAGGTATTCAGTTCGCAACGCTTTAAAGGCACTGCATTTACAGTTATAGATCAGCACATCAAGATGATCAAAAAAATCTTCCAGGAAAAAAATTAAAAGAATAAGCGCGGCCGCACTGTTTTGAGCTACAGCAAAAGATCTGAACATAGAAAGGTTTGTAGAAATAGTAGCACCACTTGCCCCTGCTAAACTGGTGCTTGCACCAGCATTAGAACTTAATGAAGCTATTCCTTCGGTCTTTAAGGATTGCTTTTCACTTGCGGAAAACATATTAAATAAGAACTTGAGACTAGTGGCCTCTTCCGAAAGAATTTTATGAATCCGGCAATACTCATCCACATCAAACGCGCTGAGGTTCGTAGTAAATGTATTTGCGAGGCGAATTATATAAATAGGTATTTTAAATAAAGTAGCTAAAAAACCCAGGTAGAGGCTGGCAGTACCGGATCCAAGATCAGGATTACCATCTCCATTTGCATCGGCTGCCAACAACTCTTCCATATTCAATGCCTGCGCGATCGCCTGTATAGTTACTTCGCCTTCATCGCCCACCTGCCTGTAAACTCTTTCTACCAATGCGCCGAATGTTTTTGCTTTTACGATATATCCTTTGTTGCAATAATCGAACAAAGCCGCCTGTGAAGGTTGACCCTCTACGGGCACTGTGTCTTCCAGCAATTTTGAATTGAACGCGAACCGGATATCATAATAATATTTCAACTCTTTGCACAGCATGCAAAGCATCTCGTTCTTCATAGTATAGTACATCGCTTCCAGGTCCTGGAAATGACATAATGTATTCACCATATCGATACCCGAAATGGATCCCGAGAAATCAATAGAAGTAGCACGATTCAATGTCAATCCTTCCAGCACCCTGGAGTTTTCCGTATTCAATGCAATTACATCGAAAGGAAGACGATTCTCAAGAATTTGTCTTTTTATAGATGCTAATACTCTTGTATAGGGTTTCCCAATTATTCCTTCGATACGCAAAAAATTATAAGGCTCGAGGTCGTATAGTAATGGTTTAATTACAAACTCATCTGTTGCATTGTATAGATTAGCATGATAGGAAAGATTGTGTTGAGGCACACCCAGTCTTTTCTTTTCAAAACTCCAGTATTGATACAAAGGCAATGTTGCCCCTGCCACCTGGTAATAATAGGGAATCGCTTTTTTCGAAAGAGGCACTTCGCATAACTTACTCGGTGTGATCCGGATATTTGGATCAGTACGGGAAGATAGCGGGCCGCTGTTTACGGGAGGAAGGAAGAAACGTAGCCGCAATAACACCAGTCGCTGAAAAAGACTTTTCAATTCCGCGAAAATATTTTTTTGATCAAATAACGGAGAGTAAATAAAGTAATGACGATAGGATGATTTTGTTCCAGGAGCAAGAGGAATTGCTTCTCCTAATAATAAATGACGGGGAAATAAATTGCTATCCGGACAACAGATGCTTATGATATAGGTGCCTGTTTTACGAAACTCTTCATAAGCAAGCAGGAGGTCTGAAAAAAGATCATAGTAATATTGAATATGTTGTAATTGATTACTTGTAATTGAACCGTTATTGATGAATGCATGGTCGGCAGCTAACCCGGTAAACGGATCAGTTGGATGTTCCGCCAAAACAAAGGGAGCAAACATATTGTACGACTGGCTCAATGCTGTTTCAGTACTTGACAAAAATGAATTTGAAAGAACAGCTTTATAGGCGTTAAAAATATCGAGGCTGGTAACCGGGCTCGTATTGGGTACATCGAAGCGCCGCATTTTTATTTCAGGTAAGCCTGTAAAGAAATTTGACGTGAGCGAACCCGCCGTTGAACCGATCAAAGATTCCGCATCTGCTTTACTTACTAAAAGGGGTCGGAATGTTACGGTAACATGAATGCCTTTGTCGTCGCAAGAATCGGGATCACAATTTTTATTATTTTCTTCCAGCAATTCCACGAAGATCATTACCACTTTATCAGTCAGGAAAGACTCCGAAAGATCGGTAGCATCCGGGTCCACTGCAGCCTGTTTCAATTCCCACAAATTCATCTTCTGTGTTTTCGTAGCCACATCCACAAAGCGGTCGTAATAGGTTTCTTTCACCGCGTCAAACACATTGAATTCAGAATAAGTGATTGTTGGAACAGAAACGAGATACCCTTCGGAAGTAACTCCCACTCCCTTTGTAATTGTTATTTCCGTTTTGGCGGCATTAATTTTAACCTCCAGTCCGCATACAATGCCAATCCCAATCAGGTTGGTTCTTGTCATCCGGCCCTGCTCATCCAGATAGCCAAACAACTCGTTCAGGTCGTCTGAAGTAAGCAACTGATCGGGTACAAACTCGGGGAAAACAGTATTGACCGGAAGCATATACAACGATTTTTAATTTTAAATAATGGTTTGATTCAAGTAAACCCGGTTCTCGTCATTACCATCCACGCAATCGTGGAGGCTGGCAGGTGGGTACACATTTTTCAATTCAATAAATATTGCAATCAATTCTTTCAGTTTGTCACTCAATTGAACCATATCGGGTTTTTCCTTACTGAGTTCTTCTAACCATGCACAGTATTTCTCTTCGAATTCTTCCAATTGAATTTTACTCACCCAGCATACTTTCAATGCCAGGTGCGCGGGCACTTCCTTACGAATGGTTTGTTCGGCAAAGCGACGGAATTCAATTCCGCTGTTGGCTATTCCTTCTTCGCCATTCATCACAACAGTAAGTCGGAAAGAATATGGATCTTCGTCTCCGCAGAGATTACAATCCGCATCAATGCATATTGGTAATAAAGCATCCCCCTCAGGAATCAACGGTCCCGGCAGGTTCCGCGGTCTTAATAAAAGATGTTCAACAATCAATACTTTTTCTTCGTACAAAATTGTTTGAACAAAGGCAATGATTTCGTCCCGCATCGTTTCAGCTTCGGGTTGTGTACCCAATAGAACAGGATGCGAAGCAAGAAGTAGCGAAGCTTCATCAAGCAGATTCAATTGCCATTGTGTATCCAGTTTTGTTTCGTATCGCGCGGCATCGATCAGTAACTTCTGGATATAGATAATTTCTGCTTTTGCTTTTTGTTCGGCAACGGAATACTGTGGATCGTTAAACTTGGTATTGCTGATCATATATACCGTTCCCGCCTTGTTCAGCAATCGCCAGCGCCAGTTCAGGAAATTGCCATTGATATCGGTTTCGGCAAATATTTCAAAATAGTTGTTGTATTCTGGAATTCCCAGCAAACGACGGATACGAATTGCGAGCCCGGCAATATTTTCCCGATCGCATACGTGTAACGGATCCTTATAATTGAATGAACGCGCTTTATTGTAACTCATAAAAGGATAGTCTTTGAGAAAATTGATCTTATCTTTTATAAGTTTATCATCCGCTACTGCTTTGCTTTCAGTATACGAATAGAGCATCAATGCATAATCAGTAAACTGCTCGGCGAACCGGGCCAATATATGATCCAGGAAGCGATTGCGCCGGTCGAGAAAAGTGTCGGTAGATTCTTCTAAGATTTGTACCTGGTTGGCGATATCGTCCTGGAGCCCGATATACAGATCATCCAGTCCTTTTATTTCATTGCTACGGAGCAAGCGTGTGAAATAAGTATGTTTAACAGTGGGATCCACTGCGAATAAATCCTTCACATGTGCTAATTGTTCCAGGTAATTCACCAATAACTGTTCATAAAAAAGCAAATAAGCTTTCAGTTGTTTTGCCTGCGCTTTTCTTTTGGGGGAAGCGGTAGAAGGCAATCCTTCATATCCTACCCCATAAGTAAGAGGCAAAGAATATTGCAATGGATGATATTGCTTAAGATCGTACCAGTTGCCTTCAGGAACCGGAAGATCATTTTCAAGAATAGAAAATTTTGGTTGGGCATTACTGCCAATAATTACTTGTAACGTATCTGCCAGTTCCAGTTTATCTGGTAAAAAAGGCAGTCCATTTTTGAATACCAGGAACTTGCTTGCTTCGGCATATAAACGGGGTTGATGAAATTCCGTTACTTCCAAGCTCCATGGCTGACTTTCCACCAGGAAACCTTCATCATTATAACGTGTCAATACAAAATTCTTCACTGCAATTACCCCCGGAATATCCATCAGCAGGTTGATGATATCCGATGTGTACAAAACTTTTTTAAGGTTTGTGCTGTCGAGTTGATAGTTGTCGATAAATCCATTATCCAGTTTAGGGCCGTCGAAGATATCGTCCACCGCCATCCCTTTATCAAGCAATTGCCTGAGCGAATAAAATTTAATATCCGGGCTGAAATATTGATCGATGAGATAATAAGCTTCCGCTAATACTGCTTCGATATCTACCCAGGATTCTACTTCCATATCGGCACAAACTCCTATATCTTCCGTCTCAATCGCTTTGATTGTGCAATAGTCCTCATCGAGGTTGCGGTGGGCATGCAGCACCTGTGTAGTCTTCTCAATTACTTTATCCGCCCTTCTAATTTTATCAACATACTTACTAAAAACTCCACTGGCAGAAGCGTCGCTGAGCGCCGCTTTTATATCGGCGAGTGTTACCGCTTTACGGTCACCATCTCCCGAAAACCAAATCGTCATCGGCACATCCGTAAAAGTTATTTCCGCGGGTAATAAGGGGGAAGACAGATCCGCTCCCGGAATATAGGTCACCGTAAAAGTGACGTAAACAGGTTTGCGCAATCGCGATGCCAGTTCATTTGATGGGATATCTACATTATCATCCTTTGTTCCTGATATAAATGCAATATCAACTTTATCAATGGTACTGGTGGAATTGATGAGCTGTTGGAATTTTTCATATTGTACCAGGTCGTTTGAGAAAAAACGGGTCACCATTTCCTTGGAATCGATCATCTGCCAGGAAGGTAAGCGGATCTCAATGGCAGCGGTAGTATAGGCCGAGTTGTTTATAAAACTGAAATTGTATTTTATTTTGCCGCTGTTCAGATTGCCAATTCCTTCTTCATCTTCAAATTCCAGCAACACATCATATAACCCTTTGATCGTTATTTTATGTTCCGTTGTTTCGTATTGCAAAATGCTTTTACCGCAATTGGCAAATACATACAAATCATCGCAGGCGCATTTCTTACAATTCAACCAGGCATTCTTTACTCCGTTAACATCCACCAACAACTTGCGAAAATCGCGGTTGGTCCAGGGATTGGTAGTTAAAATTTCCCTTGCTGTATAAAAAGCTTGCCGGTTAGGTTCCGGTATTTCATTGAACGGAACCGCCAGCAGGTCTTTTATATCCAGCGAATTGCGATAACCCAGGTCCGTAGTTGCATAACAAAGTAATTCGGCAATGGATATACCCGGATCATGAATATTGTAATCGGTCCAGAAACGACTGCCCAGTTGCTGAATATATTCCAATCCTTTCTGACGCAATAATTCATAATTGGAACTATCGTTCAGTACCGGGTGCTTTTGTATGGTAAAACTTTTTTGCATCAGTCAATTATTCTTATTGGAGCTGCCTGGGCACATACTTCCTCTTCTTCCAATTCATCAATGGTGATTTCATCTATATCATGACGCGATGCCTGGGCAGAAACAAGTATGCTTCGCGCCTGCGAGGCAACAATCTCTTCAAGGTTACCGCTTTCCGGCGTCAGTTCATCGATGAGGTGATACATCTCAACGTCTGTGATAAAGTCAACATAAGGTCGCTCCTCAATAAAATCGATCAGCACCGATTTATACACTTTACCTCCAAAATTGATATCGGCATTACTGGCATAAGCCCAGGGAGTGAGAAATTGTGTGATCTCTTGCTGCAACTGTTTTTTGTAATAAGTGAAGTCATCAAAACCTTTCAGCAATTTTAACCGGAACTTCATTCTTACTTCTTCAAACTGCGGATTACGGACCCCTAGTTTTACATGACAGGAAATCCGTTGTTGCAAATACTCTTCTATTTGCAAAAGCAAACCCTGATTGGTATATGGACGAAGTGGGTTATTATCATTACGATTCTGAAGATTGGGAATTGTAATAACTGTTACATAACCGGGAGCCACTTCATTGTATTCCATTTCACCGCTTGTCTCGTTTTCGATTAGTTTGGTATGATTGAGACATTTTGCCTTGTATATCTGAGGGAATGCTTCCAGCACAAGATGTTCATAGTCCCAAATAGTAATTGCCCGGTTCTTATGTCGAAGCCGCTCGCTTACACGGATATAAAATTTATCACTGCTTTCTTTGGGCCTTCCCCAGAAGGAAGAATAATTCTGAATAATTTTTTTAACTGCGGCATCTGGTATTTTTAATTTGCTGATTCTGCCGGCCGGCAACGCCGTCTCTAATAAATCATCGGCGTTGTTATTCGGTTGAAGCGTTACCAATGCGGCCTGCGCATCTGCCGTTAACAACTCACAAATGGCACCGGCTGATTTGGATATAGAAGCCCTCAACCAGATAAGATCTGGTGGAAGCAATGTATTCGCCATATCAACGCCTGCTGGAATTACAAAAGATATAATGCCCGATTGTACCAATTGCCGGGTTGCATCACTGATCGTTTTCTCATCAAAATTGATCCATTGATTGGCGGAAAGATAACTCCAGTGAATATGGTCTGTTGGTTTTATCAGTAATGGATCCGCTGTTCCTTCCATCACCTGGAACAGGATGTTAACGGTTTGTTGCACATAAAGCTTCTCAATGCCGATATAGAATTCACCTATATGAATTATTTCGCTGGAGGCGGCATCTATATGTTTGAACTGAGGCATCAGGTTTACATCATTACCTGACAAATAGCTATGTTGTTCTGCCTCTCCAAATGGATAAATATGAAAGAACCGGATCTGGCGACTTTCAAAATCTGTCGGATCCTCATCGTTTAGTTCTTCCACATAGTAGGATGTATAACTAAGATAAAATGATTGAATGGTGGGAGTATAGGGTTCGAAGGGTTCAACAGGGAATGAGGTACTAGAACCATCTTTCGCTTTCTCCAGTAAATAAATCGTTTTTGCATAGATATAAGTAGCGTGTCCAAAATCGCCTTTCAAACTGATCTTTATAAAACCATTGTTGTCCTTAACGCTGAACGTATCATAAGGAACATCATACAATCTGCTAACAGCATCGGGAAGAGAAAGTGTTGTGGCGGGAAAATTAACCTGTGACGCAGATCCATTAAAAATATTCAGATCGGAAACCGCCTGTGTCCATTGACCGGCGCTAAGGTATTTAAGACGTGTATACGGATAAAAATCTGCGTTGTAATAGTAGGGATCATAATCAATATAAACCGGATCCGTAGGCAGCGTAGCCCATTCAAAATTGAAGCGCAATTTCAAATGCTTTTTGGTGAAGACTTCTTTACTGCCAACATAAAATGAATTGTCTCTTTGTGGCCTTGCTCCAAAAGGCTGAAAAGGTTTTGAAGGATCAATAGGACCCGTATCGTTGGAGAGAAACAATTGCTTAACACCTGATTGACTATACGCATTGATATTTCCAACCTCAACAGCTACCTCTACATTTGTAAGCTGGATATGCTTGATCGCTTCATAGGCATACGCGCTGCTGTCTTCATTTTTTAAAACTACTCTTAATACAGGAAGGTTTACGTTGTAGGTTCCACCATGTATATCCACATTATAATTGGTGATCGGGGGTTCCGCACCGGTAAGCGTAAAAGATAATTCAGCGCAATTGATAACGGTACCGGTAATAACTTTACCAGCGCTGGAAATACTAATAGCCGATGGTATTTTATACCATTCCTTTTCTGTTGTGATATAACAATCAACCGGAAGCGAGTCAAGTAAACTATTATCCGCAATAGTAGTTGTTGCGAGTCGAATACAGATTTTGCGGGTTCCTTCGGCCAGAAATAAATAATGAGAAGCAACCGCAAAACCAATTTCGGCATTGGGCATTGCAATGTCAGCCAGTTTTGCTTCCAGGAATTTTTTATTTACATAAGGATGCCATTCTTTATTGGGAGAGGTGAGTTCAGCGCCCATTCCATCATCGCTGTTTGCAATAGGCGAAGCAAATATTCTGTTGGCATTATTGACAATACTACTTGTGGGATCGCTGGTGAGATTATGATCATCAGTTCCGTCGGCATTTGCTTTGTATACCGATTTCAATGAAACAATCTTTGCCTTATTAAATACGGTTTCCCGATCTAGCCCATATAATATCTCATTTCCTTCGCTGTCTTTTCCTGCTTTTACTAATTCACCGGCAGGCAATGCATGATCTTCCGCCACTTTAGATAGTTCCACTAAAATATGCGCTTTGTCGGGCTCAGCGGGCTTGGGTAACAAACGCAATACTTCTTTATAATAGAAATCAAGATGTCGTTGTGTAATCGTATTGATATCCGATTGAGGATAGCGAAACAGTTTTAAAAAGGCGAGGAACAACGCGTAATGAGCGGGATGTTCATCCCATTCGCCAAGAGTTAATAGCAAATCACTGGTAGCCGCATCAATTATTTTCGCAAACACCTGTATGTACTGATCAAACAGGGAAGCAAAAAGATTGTGATTAGCTGCATGATTAATGCGCTGGTAAGGATCTATCCAACTACTACTTCCGAATATACTTTCATCGGCTGCGATACCAGCAATATAAAGACTCCAGCTCGTGGCACCGTTTCTCCACCAGGCCTTCGATAACCCATTACCATTAATAATCACTTCTGCCGGAACGACTGGTTCATTTAAAATTCTCCAATCGGTAAAATCACCGGTTACTAAAAACCCAGGAGGATTGGGTTCCGCCGCCTTGTAATAAGAGATCAATCGCTGTAATGCCGGGGCCAATTTGGTTTCGACCAGGTTTTGCAGCGTTGCTTTCAATCCGATTACATTATCACCTTCGTTCTCCGGCTCGCTTTCGGGTAGGGTGAGTAAATATTTATCCAATGCTTTTGATAAAGAGAAAACCGCGCTGAAAAGTTCGTGTAACTTCTTCCGGATCGCATTCATGTCTCCGGCATTCGAATCATCTTTGATAAAATCGAAACGGGATTTTATTTTTCTGCGGTAAGCATCAATATCCTGAACTGCAATGATTCCCAAAAGCGCGGAGATATCACTGGCAAAAAAAGCCTGCCAGTTACCGGAAGCCGTTCCGGTTTCATCATAGTACTGCAAATATTTAGAGAACTCATTTGCAAATACGATCCAATCGGCATACTCCTTTTCATTTACTTTCACGTAACCAGCCTGCAGTCCTTGCAAGAGTCGCTGCGACTGACTGGTGCCGCTATGCTTTAAGGGATTTTTATTTTCATTACAATTCGCCATAATTATAAGGATACACTGCCGTCGGTGGTTAAGAAATTGAGTTCGGTTGCTTCGTTACGATAGTAGGGGAAAACAAAATTGAATCTAGAATTGGTAGAACGTATTACATATTCAATCTCGATCAATACCAATCCTTCCAGTTCATTGTCCGTATTCAGTTCAATTTTCTTAGGATCAATCCTTGGTTCGAAATAAAGTATCGCGGTCTTAATCTTGTCTTTTAAGATTGTCTTTGTAGTAGTATTGAGAGCCTCAAACAATAATTCTTCCATATTGCATCCATACTTTGGTTGCATCACCCGTTCTCCCACCGTTGTAGTTAGTAAAATATGAAGGCTTTTTTCGATGTCTTCTTTTTTCTCCGTCATCACCAGTTCTTTCATCTGTTGATTGAACTCCGGAGGAAAACTCCAGCCTCTTCCTAAAAATTCGTCGTTGATAAAGTCTTTGGGCATAGATGATAAGGTTTATGAATACTAGAGACTGTATCGCACAATCAAATAAAAAAATGACCATTTTAATTCAGAGGAAGCTAGCATCCGCCGCGGCGGATAATAGCTAACAGCTTCTTCTTCATCCAATCATCACCGTGAAAGCTCCCAATATAATCGTTCCGCCATGTGCCGTACTGTCTCCCATTCTCGCGGCAGGCATTCCGCCAATCATTACGGTAGCGGAGCCAGCAACGATAGTATCTGGCGGACCTGTACAAACCAGCATATCTCCCACTCTTGCTGCCGGCATACCTGCAATCAACACTGTTGGACAACCAGGCGGAAGTATAGGTCCTCCTACATGTGGCACCACACCGGTTACCATCGGACAAACATGCATATCTCCTACTCGTGCGGCTGCTGGCATAAATTTTTTTTAATTGATCATTACAGTAGATCCTTTTACAGTTGTAGAACCTCCCGATGAAATTTCAGCAGTGCCACCACCTTTCAATACTGCTTCCCCACTTCCTTCCATATTAATTTTCACTCCTTCCACTTTAATATTAGCCGCTGCCTTGAGATTTATATCTTTTATGCTTTCAATAGTGATCCCATCCTGGTTCATTGTTATTTTATTTCCATTCTGATCCTCGAGATGAATTTTTTTATCTTCTTCTGTAATAATTACTTTATTGCCGGCTGGTGTTTCTATACTGAGACTTTTTTTATCATCATTGAAAATCATTTTCATTTCACTCCGGCTTACATATCCTTTTTCATGATTATCATCGGAAGCGGTTAGCGGTGCCGGCTTGGCGCTACTGTTTAACATTCCTAACACAACAGCATGCCGCGGATCATTATTGATAAACCCTACCATTACTTCATCATTTATTTCTGGGCGGAAAAACATACCACGGTTGTTACCTGCATCTAATGAACTCACACGGCACCAAATTCCGTCATCCTCATTATGTATTACCGGCAACCGAACCATAATACGATCCTCTCCATCCGGATCACTTTCCAATTGAGTAACAACCCCAATCTGCAGACCCTGTACGGCAGGCAACATGGCCGTTGCAAGTGGTTGCTGTATATTATAAGTTTGTGCGAACCATTCCGGATTAACACCGAATTGCAATATGGTTTGCCAATCCCCTTTTTCGATTTCCTGGCGAACACCGGTTACAAATAATTTTCCTTCGAAGCGTTCGCCTACACCATTCAATTGTATCAACTGCCCGGGTTTAACTACGGCGGTGCCATCAATTCTCACTCTTCCTCTTACTTTGGCCAAGCGGTTTTTCAGCAGTTTCGCATTCACAAAGGCCTGTAGTTCCGGTTCTTCAATTTTACCACTATGATATAATCGAAACTCATCTTCCCCAATCACATCGGCCAATGAGCTGGCGGAAAGATTACCTGCATCGGGAACTCCGGGATCCTCTGCTTCCACATCGCTTAGCAATTCTTGTCCCGAATAATCCCACGTGGATCCTTTTACTGATTTATACTGAAGCTTTGCGTCGATCTCCGCATCTAAATCATGCACCGTTGAACCATATTGTACCGTTAAGGCTGTAGCTGCTGCAAAATCGGGTTTGGTTATTTTTAGTTTACCATCATCGGGCAAACAAAGAAGTCCGTTCGCATCACAACGACACAGCATAAAATCCCAATCGGTAGCATTGTATTGTACCAATTGCTTTTGAGTGATGCTTGTTGATTCCACTTCCTTATCCAATCCATGACCATCGATCAACTCTTCAATTGCATCACTATCTGTTACATCCCTAAAATATTTGCTTTTGGTAGTTACCGTCATTTTTACAGCCTTGTCTTTACATTCAATTACCAGTACTGAATGTTTCTTACGAACTTTTATTCCGTGACGGATGACGATTCCCTTGAAAATCGTTTCTTCATCGCTCCGATAGCCACATTTTATCTCGATCTCTTTACCCGGTTCAAATTCAGGTTGGCTACTCACTTCGAATGATTCTTTAGAAGGCTCTCCATCTGCAATAAGAATGGTGGCTGAAGAAATTCGATTCACTTCCTTGTTCACTATGAGAGAAAGCACCTGGTATTTTTTGGTTACTTCCGCTCCTCCCGATAAAAGGGTAGTGGTGACAACTGTTTTTGCCTGTGCGGATGGTATCGTTCTTTCATTTGGCATTCGTGCTTACTCGTTTTAATTCGTACCTGTTTGTGTTTTAGCGATAGGAGGAAAAAAAATCTCATCTCCTGTTATAAGGTTTCTAAAATTGCTCAGCTTATTCACCTTCGCCACCTGGATATAATATTTCGAGTCTCCATAAATGCGATAACACATCAATGGAAGTGTATCTCCTCTTTTGATGATACGGTAGTGTGTAAGATCGGGCGATTGGTTATTCTCTTCTATTACTCTTAGTTCTTCTTCTTTTAATTCGCGGATGGTTACTTTACAAATCGCACGTATCGGTTTTCCATCGGGATTAAATAATTTATAATTAATACTAAGGGCCGTGCAAACTCCTTTCATCAACGAGGTGCCCCAAACAAACTTGAAGAATTTTGGTTGGTGGATATCCCCTTCATACTTCATCAGGAAATCCTTAAACTCTTCTAACTCCTGCGAAATATCATCCCGGGGGTTTCCATCAATAATACCCGTGTTATCAAAAAGGAATTCGAACGCAAGTTCTTCCGGGGGCTTCATTGTAAACCGTGGTTGCTGGCCGCTGGTACCCGAACCCTGGTTACTGCTGAATTCCATTTTTGTTTCTAATGTGTAACTCTCCGGGTTAATCATCGCGGTTTTTTCGCCCACTTTATGACTGTCGGCGAAATCAGGATCGCTGAATGAGATGATTTTTAATTTTTCGAATTCTCCGGTAGCCATAGTACTTATACATTAAATGATTCAACGGTATTAAATGGTCTCTATCGCTCCTTTTTATTATCGATTATCTGTAATACTTCCTCTACGCATTGAGCAATCATCGCTTCTTTTTCATCTCCTTCCTCTTTTTTACCCGAAGCAGATGACGCACCGCCTTGCTGCGCCTGACCAGGTTGGTTTACTGTTACCCGTATATGCAATTCTTTAATTTCGACTGGCATGATAATTAACTTACAAGGGTGAAATAACTATAGCTTAAATCGAGTGTTTCGATGACCACCGCGTTTTCTCCTGCATTAAAATCGCTGATGCTCCATTTTTTTGGCCATGCATTTTTGACGTTCCAGGTTTTCAGGGGCTGATGCTGCTCGTTTAACAAGGAAATATCAATTTCAACTGGTTTATTATTTTTAAAATCCCTGTTCTGCAGTATTCCCAAAAACCATTGGATTAATTTTGAATCGACAAGCATTCCTCTTTTCAATGACAGATCGGGATATTTTGCCCGCACGGGAAGTTTATGCTCATAGCGATTTTCTCCTCCTTCTTTAAAGGACTCCGTATCAAATTCCACATTCAAACCTGATACAGATTGAAAACGGACGTCATTATCATTTCCAACGCCTTTAAACTTCACAATGAAATGGAAACCTACTGGTGGATAGTATCCACCTGCTGCAGGAGCGGCCATAATTGGTTTATTTGAAGAAGAAAGTAGAAAACAGATAGTAGAAAATAGGAGTATCCGATGTTCGACTTGTTTGACTAACTCGTGGTCCTATTATCTATTATCTACTTTCTATTTTCTTAATTAAGAATTGTCAGTCCCTCGTGTGCGATCTCCAGCGATTCGATGGCCACTTCATTACCATCTGCTTTGAGATCACTTGCCTGGTATTTGACGGGGAATGCATTTTTAGCGCTCCAGGTCATAATCGGGCTATGCGTTTCGTCGAGCAGGCTGATCGTTATGTCGCGTCGTTGATCCGGATGCTTGAATGGATCCATCGAAGCGATCCATTTATAGAACTCCGTATCCGTCGCAATCGTACCGCGTTTTAGCGTGATATTGCTGAACTTAGTCATGCCCGGCTGTTTAGTTTTTGAAAAAACCGGACTCGAGCCTTCGCGGTATTCAATTATCTCATATGAAGTATCCATGCCGGTTACTTCGGTAAAGCCTACTCTATCTACACCCCATTTTACCTGGAAATGAAATTTCGGAAGCGGGTATGTTGCCATATAATTTGGTTTAATGATTAATGATAATGATTAATGATAATGATTAGTGCCTTAATTAACTTTCAGCCATCTTATGCGAGAAGCGGAGAATAATAAATTCCGCCGGGCGAACAACTGCCATTCCTATTTCTACAATCATTCTACCTTCCAGTATATCCAGTGCGGTCATTGTTTTTCCCAAACCTACCGCAACATAAAAAGCGTGCTCCGGCTTGGCTCCCTGTAAAGCGCCTTCCCTCCATTGTATGGTCAAGAAATTCTCAATCATTCCCTGCACCCGCACCCATGTGCCCGCATCGTTAGGTTCAAATACAAAAGGCTCACTTGCTTTTTTGCAGGATTCCTCCACCATATTAAAGAATCGCCGAACACTGATATAGCGCCATTCATTGTCATTACCGGCTAATGTACGGGCACCCCAAACCAGGGTTCCTTTACCGGTGAATGTGCGGATAGCATTGATGGATTTTCCGGCAATGGTATCCACGTTCATGCTGGATTGTTCTTCTGAAGTAATTTGGAAAGTTGGACCACTGATAGAATTGATGCTTTCATTTGCCGGCGCCTTCCATACTCCTCTTGCATTGTCAACACGTGCATAGATTCCCGCAATCGCTCCGCTTGGAGGTACTTTACTCATCAGCTTTCTTACAGCATTTACAATGTTGCTGATAACAGGATGATTCGCATACAAAGAATCCTGCGCGAGTTTTTTATAGGTTTGCGCAGCTAATGTAATCCTGCCGCCAAAATCGATAATTCCTTTCGCAATGGGATCAAATACACCCAACGCGGCAATTACTGTTGTGCGATTAGCCGTGTCGTCTGCAGCACCACCAGAAGGCATAACAGGTGTTCCGAAATTAGTAGCCAATGGAACTATACCTGCCGGTGCTGCTCCATTATTTGTAATATCATTAATACCCAACCAGGAGTTGGCATCAGCGGCAGGGAAATCCTGGTAACTGGCGGTATAAGCTACCATACCATCGGTGAGTAATAAATCGACATCCGCATTTTTTTCCCATGCAATCAGGTCACGTCCGAATTTACGTAAGCCCGAAACAGAATCGGCCGCAGCTGCATCGAGTGCATTGAGCAGATCCTGATTTGCGAAAACGTTGCCCCCTGATCTCCACGTTGGGAAAACAGCCATCACGGATCGAATAAAATCAACCAGTGCTTGAAATGCAGCAACTGTTGTAGCGTCAGTTGCCAGCAGTATCGCGCTTCGTAATGTATTATAACGATCCGTTAGTGAAGAAGAAGTTCCTTGCAGCGTTTGAATATCAGAAGTTAGTTGCTGCAAATCATCGGTAGCATTGCCCGCTGTCACCACTTTACTATTGAGATCCGCATCGGAAGAAATATCTGTTGCGAGATCAATATTCACCGTGCCATCATTGTTGGTAGTATCGTTACGGAATAATTCAAAATCGATGGGGCGTGGATAAGACGCGAGCAACCAGGGTGCATATGCCGCTGCATATTTCAGGTTACTGATACCGATATTATCCCGGAACTCACCCACGGCTTCATCCAGTTCATCAGTACCATTTTCATTGAGATCAAGTACCGCTACGCGATCCTGTAATTTGGCACTTTGTGCAATGGCCGCCTGTTGCAATCCGTAAAACTGCGATTCTTCGAGGCTCACCGCATCGGGAATCACGAGAATTGTTGGCTCGTCGTATTTTTCAACAGCATCTAATCCATCCGACAACGCATTTGAACTATCCAATACTCCATTGGTAAAAATATCCTCCGAATAAAATCCTACCGAAACAACATAACAAGGGCCGCCTCCATTGTCGAAGAACAATCGGATCGCTTCGTAGAGGTAAAATACTTTATCGGTATAGATTACATCCGATACGGCAAAATTATTATTCTCGTTCAGGCGAACCTCCACGTCACCGGGCTGGTATTCATATGCACCGCCAAAATAAGTTTCAAAATCTACGAACGAAGAAATTTTTGTAGGAATTCCCGCTATATTATCTCCGTTCTTTTCAGCTTTCTGAGTATAACCGATAAAAGCGGGAATGGCAGTTTCTACCTGCGCTACGGAGGGCGGTAACTTTGGAATCTCTTCCACATATACACCGGGAGTTTTGTAACTGGTTGCCATATTGGTAAGATTTAATTTGGTTTAATAATTGAGATAAATATTGCAGTAATAATCTTTTTCGGGATCCTTTCGGCTTAACATTCCAGTTATATGGGGATCGGGATTGGGTGCCGCCGGCGGTTCATTGCTGATTGGATTATTCAATTCGAGGTCATAGATAGCCGGGGATTGTTTGATGGGTATGGGAAAATTGGATTGAAAATAATCCGCCGCAGCGGGCAGGGCCGGTGTTTGCGGGAAAGTATAGACATTGGTATTATCCTTTATCGACTTCACTCCCTTCTTCGGTGTAAGATATTTCCAGTACGCGAGTCGGTTGGCAAAATGAACCCTGTACATCAGCCATTGTGCGTTGCCGGCAACAATGATATCTTTTAATTTACCTGTTCCATCAAAAAAGGAAAAATCGGAACCCAGCGGGAGATGATTAAATATTTCAATAACACCCACCATATTGTTATACACGGCAACGTTATCAATATACACATCAAATTCAGTTGTGTTGATCCGGACCTTATAACGCGCAGGAGGCAATTCGGAAAGATCAACCTGCACCATCTGTGTTGGTTTGTCGCAAGTGAAACTGCTTTTTGTTATCGGTATTTCTTTATCGTATAAACCATTAACGATATTCAACCCAAACACTTTAATAGAAAATTGTTTGGCAGGAATAGTTGTTTCGTAGGTATGTACAGCCGTTACAAAAGACAGCATGTCTTTCGAAGAAACAAATTGCTTTGCTCCCCGTTGAGCCCAGAAATTAGTATTCGTAGTATCATTGCCTCCCGGAGAAAGTTTAATGTTTTCGAAAACGATCCCGGCCCCATTATCGGCCATATCCCCGGGTTTATAAAAAGTACCGTTCGCGTAATTATCAATTTTCGCGCTGAGATGAAGAGCGGTACCGGCCTTATTCTCATACAAATTCGTGAAGTAAAAACGTTTTCGCTGGCGGAAAAGATCAGCATCGAGGTTTGTAATAGTAGTGAATAAACTATTATTCAGGTCGAGATAAAAAAGAAATCGTTTAGCGGGTACCAATTCTACAAAGGGTTTATCAATGTTGGGACCCTCCGTTTGAATTTTCGCAAGCACCACCAGTTTATTTCCAACAACCTTATAAATAAGTTGCTGGTTTTTCATCATAGCCGCTGTATCCGCAGATGGAATGATGGAGAAATCGCTGCTTTGCAAATTGCTGTAATACTCATGCAGCATTTCTACCATGAACAATATTTTAAAAGTGGTTGTCATGAAGTTACCGGGTTCAATAAAGTTTCATCTAATTGGATCTGTTTAATAAATCCACCTTCGCTGGTGGTGATATCTTCATCCACTGTTATCTGACGCACTTTATATAATACGGAAGGCAGGTATTTACCACCCAGCGTGCTCCAGAGATGGTTTACCTGTTCGAAATTGAGCGAATAGAGATCGACAATTAATTTTTGTATCCTGCTGTCGAGTGCTGGATGTGAAATGGGGGTGAATACATTCTGGTACTGGAAGAATTGAAGAATATAACTCAACCAGGTGAGTGAGTCACTGTATACGGAACGGTTAACGGCAAAAAGAATGTAAAGGTTCAGGTAAAGTTGAGGGCTCTTATACCGCGTGCTGGTATCCGTCTTTATAAAATTCTCCTGTTGCTTGGCAACCCGATCTTCTTCTACATTTACCAGTGATAAAATTGCTTTATTATTAAGTCCTGTTCCCGCTTCCGGATCAAATACACGCGAAATATTACCCGTAAGCAAACGCGGTGGGTCACCAGAGGGGCCTAATTTAAGCGTAAGATATTTATTCAGTTCATCGGCGATAAACTGCAAAGACTCATTGATCATCCGTAGTGTTTTACCAATTTGGTTCATTCACTACTAATAAGCGGCAACCAACAGGAGTGCTTCAAAGAGGGACAGGATAAGGTTAAGTGAAGTTAAGATTAATGATTTGCACAAAGCAATACCATTTTGTGGTAATTGCTTATAAATATTTACTTCGTAATAATTACATAACCTAACGGTAATTTTACGAGTCACCCCCTGAGCTTGTCGAAGGGTGCTTCAATAAATTCAAGGTGTAACATTGATGAAATTAGTTAAACAAAAAAAAGTGAAAAATCAGAATTAGCCGGTAACGGAATGTAGTTAGTGAATAACAGGGAGAGTATAAAAGTGTAAAATGTG
Source organism: Chitinophagaceae bacterium (assembly GCA_965279015.1). Taxonomy (GTDB): domain Bacteria; phylum Bacteroidota; class Bacteroidia; order Chitinophagales; family Chitinophagaceae; genus Endoryza. The sequence continues at coordinate 2,594,871 of OZ257130.1, read as the reverse complement.
TTTTATAAACTATTCCTTTGTAAGGCTGCTTTGGCAAGCCCCTACGTCAGGCTCAGGGGAAAGCTCAGGGCGTAAAACCTTCCACCACAATCACAATCTCCCCTTTTACTTCCTTTTGTTTGAAGTGTTCACAAACCTCCAGCAAGGTGCCCCGCGCATTTTCTTCGTGCAGTTTCGAAAGTTCGCGGCTCACACAACATTTTCTTTCGGCGCCAAAGAACTGGATAAATTCCTCCAGCGCTTTAACAAGGCGATGTGGAGATTCGTAAAAGATCATGGTTCGTTCTTCTTCGGCCAGTTTTTTTAATAGGGTTTGTCTCCCTTTTTTAACAGGAAGAAATCCTTCGAATGTAAAGCGATTGCTGGGAAGTCCGCTGTTTACCAATGCGGGGACAAAAGCTGTTGCCCCAGGCAGACATTCAACCTGGATTCCAATTTTAATACATTCACGCACCAATAGAAAAGCCGGATCTGAAATTCCTGGAGTACCTGCATCTGAGACCATCGCCATTTTTTTACCCTGTAGCAATTGATTGGTAAGATGTTGAATTACCTGGTGCTCGTTGTGTTGATGAAAAGGAGTAAGTGGACAAATGATCTGGTAGTGATTGAGCAACTTAATGGTGGTACGGGTATCTTCGGCAAGAATGAGATCGACTGATTTTAATATTTCAAGTGCCCGGAGGGTGATGTCCTTGAGATTGCCGATGGGGGTGGGAATGATGTAGAGCATGTTTTGAGAATGTGAAAATTAGAAAATGTGCAAAAAGCAAATGTGCAAATTAGAAAATGTGCAGATATGCAAATGCTTCGAATTCGAAGTCTCTGAGTATTTATTAGAGACTAAAACTTAAAGAATTTGCACATTTGCTAATTTGCTAATCTGCACATTTCAAAATTTGTAACAGATCGCTGGAAAACAGTATGAATGTTATTAATTAACTGAAATCTCGAAGTACTCCATCACCGGGTTCGCCAATAATTTTTTCGCGGCATCTTCCGCTAATTTTTTCGCCGTTTCTTCATCGGCAGCATCAACTTGTAACGTAATATTCTTTCCAATACGGACGTCCGATATTTCTTTAATTCCCAAATTGCTTAATCCACCCATTACGGCTTTACCTTGAGGATCGAGCAATTCTTTTAACGGCATCACTTTTACCTGTACTGTATAGGTCATGTAGTTTTATTTTTGAAGGTCAAAGATAATGCAATATAGGCGACGAACACCAGCGGTACGGCCAACCATTTCAGCAAGATACCAGCCACTATAGCCAGAAGTATTAAAATAAATTTTGGCAAATTATTTTTTATCGAGAAATCTTTGAATTTTAGCGCCATCAGGGGCAGGTTACTTACCATCAGCCAGCTTAGCACTATAATGATAGCATACCATAACCATTTGTTATGAAAAAGATTCACGATCGTGTCGCTATTACTATACCAATAAATTAGCGGAAGTGAGGCAATCAATAACCCAACGGCTGGTGTTGGAACTCCTTTGAAACCATAGTGCTGGTCCGTAGCAATATTAAATTTAGCAAGCCGATAAGCCGCGGCGCATGCAATGAAAAACGCAGGAGTAAGCAGGGCCCAGGAAATATTGAGACCATCTATTTCACGGGCATAACTAAGACGGAGAAAATGATATACGATCAACGAAGGAGCTACACCAAAACTAACGACGTCGGCCAATGAATCCAATTGTTTTCCCATTTCCGATGTTGCCTTAAATAAGCGGGCCACAAAGCCATCGAGAAAATCAACAATGGCCGCTAATCCAATAAATAGCGAGGCCATCCATATTTCTTCTGGCATTATTACAAATTGAGCGCCGTCATCGCTGGTGGCGATGGAAATGCCGTTTTGCATTACAAATACAATAGCGCAGCAACCGAAGAATAAATTGAGCAGGGTAAAAATATTGGGGATTTGTTTCATGTTATTGGTTAGGTTCAGTTACGGATCAAGCATTAAGATTCAGCTGCTAGCTTTTAGCTGTTAGCTATTAGCAACGTACGAAAATAAATTAAGTATCTGTTCATTAAATGATTTATTGAAAGAATCACTTATTTAGTCTTTGTTCGCATAATTGCTTCTATATCTTCCACTGTAATAGGAATCTTCTCAAATAAATCTTTATTCCCATTTTTTGTGATCCACACATTGTTTTCTATCCGCACGCCCATTTGTTCTTCTTCTATATAAATACCTGGCTCTATCGTAAATAACATGCCCGCTTTAATGGGTTCTGTTCTTGTACCCAGGTCATGCACATCTATTCCAAGATGATGTGTAATTCCATGATAGAGATATTTACGATACGCAGGGTTTTCTTTATCCTCGTTCTTTACATCCGTTTTTTTCAATAGCCCGATTTTCAAAAACTGCTGGGTGGCTTCCTCCCCTACTTTATCGGTATACTTAACGATGCTGATACCTGGTTTTAAGATGCTCTTCGCGTAATTATGAATATTGAGACAAGCATTATATACCGCTTTTTGTCTTCGTGAAAATTTACCGTTCACCGGAATCGTACGGGTAAGATCGGCGCAATACCCTCCGTACTCGGCACCAAAATCCATTAAGATCAACTCTCCAGCTTTGCATTCCTGGTTATTGGAAACATAATGAAGGATCCGGGCATTATCTCCACTGGCAATAATACTTCCATAAGCCGGACCCGTTGCGCGCTGACTCAAAAAAGAATGAAATATCTCCGCTTCTATTTCATATTCCATCACACCTGGCTTAATATATTTAAGCAAACGCACAAACGCATTGTGTGTAATATCGACTGCCTGTTGCACAACTTCAATCTCCAAAGCCGATTTAATACCCCGCAACTCTTTCATCAACCGGGCACTTCTTTTATAATTATGAAGTGGATAGCGCTGTTTCATTGTTTCCGCATAACGATAATCTCTTACCGGAACAAGATTTGCCTTTCGATCGTTTTCATTCGTATTTAAGTAAATGGTATCCGCCAGGTGTATCCATGTTTGCAGTAATGCTTCTAAACTATCTAACCAAATAACGGTTGACATACCCGACGCTTTTTTCGCGTCCGCTGCCCGCCAGCGTTTACCATCCCATTTCTCCTTCAATTCATTGGGTCTTACCAATACTAAAACCTCCCGAAGCTTGGGATCCGGATTGTCCGGGAACAATATCACCATCGTATCTTCCTGCTCAATACCGCACAACCAGTAGAGATCACTGTTTTGTTTGAACTTATGGATGGCATCCCCGTTCATGGGCAATTCGTCGTTGCTGTTAAAAATGGCGATCGAGTTTTTCTCCATCCTGTCGGTAAAACGCTTCCGGTTCTGTATAAATATCTGGGGATTAAGCTGATGATATTTCATGGTTGAGTAATTCCTGTAAAAATAAAGAATGAAAGAATAGGTAGCTGTCCCGGATCCAAAATCCACCGGATTAGGTGTAATATCCGTCCAGATTTAGTGAGTTTCTATTAAAACTCAAGTATTTCAGATATGATTTAGTACTAACATTTGTTAGTTAGACAATATTCAACGAATCCCCCCGTTTTAGCTAATTCATTCAAATTTAATGTCATTTTGACCTTTGTCTTAGATATTTTTTAAAATTACCTTTGTCGCCTAATCAAAAGTTTGCTCGCTATGTCAGTGTCACTTCTAACCCTACCTAAAAAAGAATTAAACGATTTAGGATTTACAAAAAACAATATTCATTACCAGTTAAGCCCTGAGGAGCTTGTGCAGGATACCTTAAGACTTGGTGAAGGGGTATTGAACGATACGGGTGCGCTGGTTATTAATACAGGCGAGTTTACGGGACGTAGTCCAAAAGATAAATTCACGGTCAAAGATGAAATCACCAGCAATACGATTCATTGGAATGATTTTAATATTCCCATCGATGAAAAACATTTTCATATTATCAAGCAGAAGGTTGTTAATTACTTGAACCAATGCAATGAATTATGGGTTCGCGATTGTTATGCTTCTGCCGATCCCCGTTATCGCGTCAACATTCGCATAGTAAATGAAAAACCCTGGATCAACCTGTTTGCTTATAATATGTTTCTTCGTCCAACTGAAAAAGAACTGGAAAATTTTAATGAGGATTGGGTAATCTTATCGGCTCCTGGCTTAAAATTAAATCCCGAAGAATGCGGAACCAGACAACACAACGCTTCTGTGATTTCCTTTAAGCATAAAACCATTCTTATTGCCGGCAGCGGATATACCGGTGAAACCAAGAAAGGCATCTTTACCATATTAAATTATATTCTGCCTTTACAACATAATGTACTTAGCATGCATTGTTCGGCTAATATGGGTAAGGATGGAGATACCGCTTTGTTTTTTGGATTGAGCGGTACCGGTAAAACAACATTGAGTGCCGATCCTACCCGCAAACTGATTGGAGACGATGAACACGGTTGGGGTAACAACGGTGTCTTTAATTTTGAAGGAGGTTGTTATGCGAAATGTATTGATCTGAGTGAAGATAAAGAACCCGAAATTTTTCATGCGATCCGTCCGGGTGCATTGGTAGAAAATACAGGCCTATGCAAGGAAACCGGTAAAATTGATTTCAGTTGCAAGAAGATTACCGAAAACACCCGGGTTTCTTATCCGCTTAATTTCATTGGTAATGCCAAAGAGCCATCAGTAGGGAATATTCCTAATAATATATTCTTTTTAACCTGCGATGCTTATGGGGTATTGCCACCAATTTCGAAACTTACTCCGGCGCAGGCCATGTATCAGTTCATCTCTGGATATACAGCAAAAGTAGCAGGTACAGAAGCGGGCATTACTGAACCCAAAACTACTTTCAGCGCTTGTTTCGGGGCACCGTTTTTACCGTTGCATCCGGGCATATATGCGTCCATGTTGGGAGAAAGAATGAGAAATCATGAAGTAAATGTATGGCTGATCAATACCGGATGGACCGGTGGCCAGTATGGCGTTGGGAGCCGTATGAAATTAAGTTATACGCGTGCAATGATTACAGCTGCTCTCGAAGGAAAACTGGAAAACGTTTCATATGATACCGATCCGGTATTCGGACTTGCCATTCCGCTAAGCTGTGAAGGGGTACCGGCAGAAATTCTTAATCCAAGAAATACCTGGGCGGATAAAGAAGCCTATGATTCTACTGCCCGAAACCTGGCCAGCCAATTTATAAACAATTTTCAAAAATATGCCGCCGGTGTTACCGAAGAAGTGATGGATGCGGCGCCAAAAATATAAATCAACCTTTGTTTTTAGTGTAATCATTAAGTATTGCTTGCTATGGATCCCGGTCAAAAACCGGGATTCTTTATTTATTTAGCAAAACCTTTAAAATTAACCCCTAAACTTTGCGTTTGAAAGTAACGTCTGAATTTTTGAAAGTAACGTCTGAATTAATATGACAAAATTCTTCTTACTGGTTTTATTTTTTCTCCCCGGCAAGCAGCCCAGTCATATGATTGATTGGAAACCCGATCGCAAACTTACCTGGAAAGATTTTGAGGCCAAACCTCTTGCTCAAACGGATAACGCGGCTCTGACCAGCAGCAATATTAATTTTAAATTTGGCTATGGGTCCGCCGGCTTCCACTATTCCATTACCTGCCGTTTTGATAAATCAAGGTCGTGGGTAAAAATAAAGACCGATCATATATTGGCACATGAACAGGGCCATTTTGATATCGCCGAAATTCATGCCCGCAAACTAAAGAAAGCGTTGAGCGAATACAAGTACAATGAAGCTACGGTGAGTGCTGATATTAATAAGATCTATGAAGGATTGATGAAACAGCATCACGAGATGCAAATTTTATATGATCAGCAAACCGATCACTCCCGCAACAATGAAAAGCAGGCGGAATGGTTGAAAAAGATTGCCGAAGCGTTAAGTAGTTCGGTGGTGTATGCAGATTATAAATAAGGGGATTGGGATGCTATTGTAGTTTACACCTCACCCCGGCCCTCTCCTTGAGGAGAGGGGGACGCTCCTGAATATATCGATCTCAATAATTTTATTCCTCCATTACAAATACAATCGCCTGTTGTCGATAACTTTTCACCGTTCTACCGCATTGGGAAGCGGGCCTCCATGCAATGTTATAATTTCTAATCGCTCTCACTGCTCTTTCCGCTAAACTATATCCGGGATCATTGATCGCTTCCACCTGTCCGATATATCCATCCTTATCAACAATAAATTTCACAACTACTTTATAAGTTCCCTTTGGAATTTGACTGGCGATTGAATCAGGAAGCTGACTATTTTTTTGCAAGTATTTATTCCAGGCCACTGGATCTGCCGGGCCTGTTTCCGATTCCACTTTTTGAAAAACCTTATTCTCTCCAACTTCAATAATTTTTTGATTTGCAACTGCCGGTTTCTTATTCTGGGAAAATGAAATTACTGGCAGGGTAAAAAGCAGAATGGTGTAAAAAACTATTCTCATAAAAAAATAATGAATACGAATAAGGACTCATTATTTCTATAATTCCATAAATTAATTATTAAAACAAACCGTACAACTGCGAGTCAATCTTGCGGATGATTTCTCCGAGGTGTTCTTCGTTCTCCCCGAATTTATTTTTATCGATATCGATTACCAGTAATGGACCTTCTTTATAGCTATCGATCCATTTATTGTAAAAATCATTCAGACGCTTGAGATAATCCAGGCGGATATTTTCCTCGTACTCGCGACCTCTTTTTTGAATCTGTGCTACCAGTGTAGGAACAGATGCTTTGAGGTAAATAAGCAAATCAGGAGGCTGCACCATCGACTTCAGTGTTTCAAAAAAATGAAAATAATTATCGAAGTCGCGTTTGCCCATCAATCCCATTTCGTGCAGATTGGGCGCAAATATGTGTGCATCTTCATAAATGGTTCTATCCTGAACCACCGTTTCGGTACCGCGATGAATATCGAGTAATTGATTGAGACGGCTATTGAGAAAATAGATCTGGAGATTAAAACTCCAACGGGGCATATCTTCATAAAAATCGAAGAGATAAGGATTATGATCCACATCTTCAAACTGGGGGATCCAGCGGTAATGCTTGCTCAACATTTCGGTCAGGGTGGTTTTGCCGGCGCCGATATTTCCGGCTACTGCAATATGTTTTGGTTTTTTACTCTTCGCCATTATAGAGTTTGTAAATAGTAAACGCTAAATAAAACAGTTTTTCAAGATAGACAATTTTAGTATTGCCAATTTAGGATTCTGCATTTTTATTAATAATACTGTAACCCTACCGCTTTTCGCACCAGTTCCATCGTAACCCGGGCGCTTTTACGGGCTTTTTCGGCTCCTTTCTCCATCACCTCTTTAAGATAAGTATTGTCGTTACGAATTGCATCCGCTTTCTCACGGATCGGAGCGATAAACTTCACCATATCCTCCGCCAATTGCTTTTTCATATCTCCATAACGGATATTGCAATTATCATAATCAGCTTCGAATTTCTTTAGCACCTCTTCCTCACTTACCAGTTTCACCAGTAAAAAAATATTTTCGATATAATCCGGCTTTGCTGTGCCCGGTTGGGTAGGACCGCTATCCGTTTTCGCTTTCATTATTTTCTTGCGAATCAGTTCATCATCATCAGCAAGATATAAAGTAGCTAATTGGTTCTCGCTTTTGCTCATTTTACCAGCGCCATCCAAACTTGGAACTTTAACTAATTCTTCCCCGAAATTAAATGCATACGGTTCGGGGAAAACCTCGCCATATCGATGATTGAAACGCTTTACAAAATTGCGTGCCATTTCAAGATGCTGTTCCTGATCCTTGCCTACGGGTACATAAAGCGCCCGATGAATAATAATATCCGCTGTTTGTAATACCGGGTAGGTTAACAAACCAGCGTTCATATTATCCGGTTGCCTTCTTGCTTTTTCTTTGAACGTAGTTGTTTTCTCCAGTTCACCCTTATAAGCCATCATATTCAGGTAGAGATACAATTCCGCCGTTTCATGAATATGACTTTGGCAATAGAGTGCCACTTTATCCGGATCCAAACCAGATGCGATGTTTTCAGCCAACACTCTCCTTACGTGTTCACCTAATTCCTTTGTATCGGGATGAGTAGTGAGTGAGTGCCAATCAGCCACCATAAAATAGCAGTCGTATTCTTCCTGCATGCGAACATAATTCTTCACTGCCCCGAAATAGTTACCGAGGTGTAAAAAACCAGTGGGGCGGATGCCACTCATTACAATCTCTTTCTTCTTGCTCATAATCGAAAACCTGTGAACGGTTTCCGGTTCGCAGGGCGGCGAAGATAGGAAGAAAAGGCAGAAGGATTTTGGGAGAAGATGTAAGGTGTAAAGGGTAGGGTGTAGGGAAGAAAATGCGGACAAATCATCCACCGGAAAGGCAGGATTTGCCGCATATCAACATTTAGTCACTGCCATACCTTACACCCTATACCTTCCACCCTATCCCTTATATTTGAGGTATGGAAGTGAATGATGCACTGGTAGATAACCTGGCTAAACTCTCCCGTTTGCAGTTTAATGATCAGGAAAAAGAAATAATTAAGAAGGACCTGCAACGAATGATCGAGTTTGTCGACAAACTAAAAGAACTGGACACAACAGGCGTAGAACCCCTCATGCATATGAGTGATTCGGTGAATGTGATGAGGGAAGATAAGGTGCAGGGATCCATCAGCCGGGAAGAAGCCCTGAAAAATGCGCCGGATAGCGATGGCGTGTTTATTAAGGTACCGAAGGTGATTGATAGGAGTGAATAGTCAATGGTCAATAGTGAATGGGAACGTGAATCGTGAGTGGTGAGTCGTGAGAGGGTCCCTAATCAATAGAGTATTACCATAAGTCAGGTAGCCACTCACGATTCACTATTCACGACTCACGAATTCCGTTGAATAAGTTAGAAAATGTCAATCGTAAAAACAGACAGTAAATAATAAAACAACCACCCATTAATCAGACTTGAGATGAACGCAATTATCAAATTAGAAGATATCCGTAAAAGCTATTTCATGGGGAAGCAGGAACTACGAGTATTGAAAGGCATTACGCTGGATATTAATAAAAATGAATACGTGGCCCTGATGGGACCTTCCGGTTCCGGTAAGAGTACACTCATGAATATCATAGGTTGTCTCGATTCACCTACAGCAGGCAACTATATACTCAACGGACAAGATGTAAGTACAATGGCCGATGATGACCTGGCAGATGTACGTAATAAGGAAATCGGTTTCGTATTCCAACAATTTAATCTGTTGCCACGTTTATCGGCAATGGAAAATGTAGCGCTTCCGTTGGTTTACGCGGGTATGAGCAAGAAATCACGTGTTGAAAAAGCCATGCATGTTCTGTCCCAGGTAAATCTCACCGACCGGAGTAGTCATAGACCAAACGAATTAAGCGGGGGTCAGTGCCAGCGGGTAGCGATTGCACGAGCCCTGGTAAATGATCCTTCATTGATACTGGCCGATGAACCAACAGGAAACCTGGATACCAAAACTTCTTACGAAATCATGGAAATATTCGGACAGATCCATAGAGGCGGGAATACCGTTGTACTCGTAACACACGAAGAAGATATTGCGAAACACGCCCACCGGGTAGTGAGACTGCGGGATGGATTGGTTGAAACGGATAAGAGAAGCGCACCTATGACGGTGACGGGTTAATACCAGAAGTTAGCTTTTAGATATTGGCTGTTAGCAGAAAACAATATTAAATTTGGAGAGTATATGCTCTCCATTTTTTATTATGGGGACTTTGAAGTAGAAGAAAAATAGAAAATAGATAGTAGAAAATAGGGAATACAGCATTTAGTACAGAATATTCGAATTTCAGCTACGATAAACTACAAACTATAAACTACAAACTTTTCATGGCGCAGAAAATTTATACCAAAACCGGCGATCTTGGAAAAACATCGTTAATTGGAGGAACAAAGGTGCCGAAGAACCATTTGCGTATCGAAACGTATGGAACGATCGACGAATTAAATTCTTTCATTGGATTGATCGGCGATCATGTAACGGCCATCCATACCAAATCGACCCTGAAAGAAATACAGGATCGGTTATTTACTGTGGGCTCATCCCTGGCCTGCGACCCTGAAAAAGAGCCAAAAATGAAGATCCCCGACCTGCACGAGGGAGATATTGGCCTTCTCGAAAAAGAAATCGATAAAATGAACGATGCCATTCCGCCTATGAAGTCGTTTGTATTACCCGGCGGACATGTGTCTGTTAGTACTATTCATATTGCCCGTTGCGTTTGCAGGCGTTGCGAGCGACTATGTGTAAATATGCAGCAGCAGGATATGTTTGTAGAGCCACTCGTGATAAAATATATCAACCGTCTCAGCGATTATCTTTTTATTCTAGCTCGTTATACAGGGCACAAGTTGGGGGTGGAGGAAATTCCGTGGAAACCGAGGCTATAAATGTAAAATGTAGAATTTAAAATCTAAAATGTAAAAAGGGTAACCATAGGAACATCCTTAAGAAAAGGTTCATCGGGGAACACGTTTTACATTTTACATTTTATATTTTACATTCCTTGTATTCTTCCATCCATCATATGAAGCGTCCGATCGCTCATCGCTGCCAATTCTTCATTATGGGTTACTATCAGGAAGGTTTGGTTAAATTGCTTGCGCAGATCGAAGAAAAGCTGGTGTAATTCTTTGGCGTTGGCGCTATCGAGATTGCCGGTTGGTTCGTCGGCAAAAACAATATCCGGGTTATTGATCAGCGAACGGGCAACTGCTACCCGCTGTTGCTCTCCACCCGATAATTGCTGAGGTTTATTAGAAAGCCGGGAACCGAGCCCAAGTAATTGCAGCAGTTCTTCTCCCCTTTTTTGTACTTCTTTCTTACGCCGGCCAGCTATCCAGCCAGGGATACATACATTTTCGAGCGCGTTAAATTCGGGTAATAAATGATGAAACTGGAATACAAATCCAATATGTCGGTTACGGAAAGCTGCCAATTGTTGATCGTTGGTAAATTTTACTGCCTGGCCGTTGATTTGTACGGTTCCCTGGGCAGGTTTGTCTAAAGTGCCTAATATGTGCAATAATGTACTCTTTCCAGAGCCAGAAGGACCGACAATACTGGCAATTTCCCCTTTAGCGATGTGCATATCAACACCTTTCAGTACCCATAGGTCGCCGTAGTATTTCTGTATATTCTTTGCCGTTAACATATTTCTTAAGCTGAAAGGCGTCAAGATACTACAAACCGGTGGCTTGCCGTTCATAGTCCCGACGCTCAAACAGGCTATTTTACGAAAATGTTTTAACCAACGTTAAAAGATAGATTTGGTTTTTTCGTCAGGAAAGTTACTTTTGCGGGAAATTTAAAGGGTATATATGTTTTGGACACTAGAACTGGCATCCTATCTTGAAGACGCTCCGTGGCCTGCCACCAAAGATGAGCTCATCGACTACAGCATACGTAGCGGTGCTCCTATTGAAGTAATCGAAAACCTGCAAGAACTGGAAGATGAAGGAGAAATCTATGAAGGAATCGATGATATCTGGCCCGATTATCCGAGCCAGGATGATTTCTTTTTTAATGAAGACGAGTACTGAAGAAGCTTCGAGCTTTTAGCCGCGAGCTATGAGCTGGTTTCTCAGAAACTAATAAGCCCCAGTTTTGGGGCTTTTATTTTTAGTGTGGTTTTGCGTTTATCGTTTATGGTTTATCGTTCTTTAGGTGTATCATTAAGGATAAATAGCAAAAAACTCGCTCCGTAAGGAAGATTAAATTCTACTTCATCCTAATGATGGCAATTGTGTACGCAGATGAGCCTGATAAACGAGAAACGAGAAACCCTAAACCACAAACTACTTCTCCATCTGCTCAATCACTGCCTGCGTAACACCTGTAAAACTGAATCCGCCATCGTGGAATAGATTCTGCATAGTAACCATTTTAGTTAGGTCGCTAAACATCGTTACGCAATAATCAGCGCATTGATCGGCAGAAGCATTCCCAAGCGGGCTCATCTTTTCAGCATAATTAATAAAACCATCAAATCCTTTTACCCCGCTGCCGGCCGTTGTTTTAGTGGGAGATTGTGAAATCGTATTGACACGTACTTTTTTCTTGATACCATAATTATAACCAAAACTGCGGGTCACACTTTCCAGCAGTGCTTTGGCATCAGCCATTTCGTTATAATCTGGAAACACACGTTGTGCAGCGATATAGGTAAGTGCCACCACGCTTCCCCACTCATTTAACGCGTCCAAATCCCAGGCAGTTCGTAAAACCCGGTGAAGGCTCATAGCGGATATATCGAGGGTCTTCGCGTTCCATTCGTAATTCATTTCTGTATAATGTTTACCCTTGCGTACGTTCAGGCTCATCCCGATTGAATGAAGTACAAAGTCAATCTTACCTCCAAAATGTTCTACGGATTTCTCAAACAAATTCTTCAGGTCATCCATATTGGTTACATCGGCACCTATTACCGGAGCCTTTACCGCTTCGGCCAGTTTATTGATTTCGCCCATCCGTAGCGCTACGGGTGCGTTGGTAAGCACCAATTGGGCACCTTCTTCATGACAACGCAGCGCCGTTCTCCAGGCAATTGATTTTTCATCCAGCGCGCCGAATATGATACCTTTCTTTCCTTTCAATAGGTTATTTGACATAGCAATTTATTTTGTGGGCGTAAAAATAAGAAGTTATTTAACAGGCCATACAAACCGGAAAAGAATAAATGAAATTGCTGCGGTATACGCAACAGCCAGTGCCAGGATACAAGTTAAAAATAATAGGAAGCGCCCAAAGGATAGACGGGGTTGAATCTTCACCATCAACCAACGATTGAAGAAATAAGCAGGGATAACTGCTATCAAACCAAAAAAAATAAGGGTCCTTATATTCATTTTTGGAGCCGAATAGTTATTTAACAGCGTTCCTCTCCGTAAATTAATTCATCACCATTTCTTTTGCGTTTTCCAATGCTGCAGCCGTCGGTTTTTCGCCACTGAGCATTTGCGCGATCGTTGTAATCCGTTCTTCTTTCGACAAGCGTTTAATATTGGTCTTAATGGCTTCTCCTTTGATTTCTTTATACACAAAGAAATGCGCATCGGCCTTTCCGGCAATCTGTGGTTGGTGTGTAATACTAATCACCTGTCGCTTAGAAGCCAATTCTTTCATAATTATCCCTACCTGTTTAGCCGCTTCCCCGCTGATGCCGGAATCAATTTCATCGAATATGAGTGTGGGCAAATCGAGCGATTGAGCCACCAGCGATTTGATACAAAGCATCAAACGACTCAATTCTCCCCCACTGGCCACTTTACGGATAGGCTCGAACCTATTACTTTTGTTAGCGTCAAATAAAAACTCCACCGAATCCTTACCGTAATAATTGAGCGGTATTGCTTGTGCATGCACCTGTAATCGCGCATTTGGCATTCCTACCTGGTGCAGTAATTTATTCACTTTATCCTGTAACGGTTTCGCTTGTTTGTTTCTATTAACGGAAAGCTGAGAAGCCAATTCTTCCGCTTCGTGAATCAAATGCTTCACTACTTTTTCTTTACTGCCTATTGCTTCATCTATATTTAATACTGCCTGTAATTTTTCGTCGAGTTTATTTTTGATGAGAAGCAATTCAACTGTAGAATGCACCCCATGTTTTTTTTGTAGCTTATATCCTTCTGCGATCCGATCGTTTAATTGTTCAATTCGTTTTGGATCGAATTGAATAAGATCATTGATATGTTCAATTTCGCCATTAATATCCTGTAATTCTACATAGGCAGATTGCAAGCGCTGAACCAGTGCAGGTAGGGTTGAATGATAACCACTGTATGGCTGTAATTGATTGATCACTGATTTTAGTTGTTGAACCAAGGGCAGTTCTCCTTCACTTAATTCATACACTGCTTTTGACAAAGCTGCTTTTATTCCCTCGGAATTGCTGAGTAATTTCAATTCCTGATCCGCCTCTTCCAATTCGTTTTCTTTAAGCCCGGCTTCTTCCAGTTCATCGAATAGAAACTTATTATAATCGTATTCTTTAGTAAACTGGTTCTTTTGTTGTTGAAGTTCCTCCAACTCCCGTTGGCTATGCTGCCACTGTTTGTAAACGGTCTGATATTGCTGTAGAAGATCCGCATGAACTGCCAACGCATCTAATACCTCCCGTTGAAAATCACTCTCGCCAAGCTCAAGCGTATCAAATTGACGATGCAGATCCACCAGGCAGGAACTCAGTGCCCTTAATTGTTCGAGGTTTACCGGCGTATCGTTTACAAATGCGCGGGATTTTCCATTTACGGCTATTTCGCGACGTATCACCAGTTCTTCATCTGAATCGAGATCATTCTCCTTTAAAAAATTCCGGACTTCCTTTTTCCCCGAAACGGCAAAACTGCCTTCTACAAAACATTTTTTCTCCCGGTTAAGTAATACAGATGTATCGGCACGATCGCCCAAAATCAGCGACAATGCGCCCATCAAAATCGATTTACCTGCACCGGTTTCTCCGGTGATTATATTGAGCTTATCGCTAAAATGAATTTCGATTTCATTAATAATAGCGTAATTCTGAATCGTTAATTTCTTAAGCATAAAATCTGGTACTGAACGGCAAATTAATTATTCCTTTTAGTTGTAACTAGACAAAATACCCACAAAAAAATGTTTATTCCCCTTTGCAACGCGCAATGCCTGCCTTGGCCCGCTGATCGAGGGAGTTTTTAAAATCATGGTCCTCCATATCCAGGCATCGCTGGTACCAACTGATAGCAGTCTTTTTTTCATTGCTTTTTTCATAAATATTGCCAATATGCAGGGCCGCCCGCGCGGCAAAATACTCCGTTCTTTTCTCCCCTAACACAATTGCCTGTTTATAAAAATCAATCGCTTTTTCTTTATCTCCCAAATCGTCGTAAAGACGGGCAGCGCGATACACAAACTCTGTTTGGTCCTGTGGCTTCGAAAAATCAGTATAACGTTTCCCCATTAAAAGGTTGATTGCTTCCCAATAATAACCGCCGTCGTTGAGCAAGCGAGCCTTTAATAAAAGCTTGTGAGGCCATACACTTGTTTTTGCTTCCTTCATAGCCTGCTTATCCGCTTCAGTATCGAGCCCTCCTTTCTTTAAAATCATTGCCCTGTATTTATCCGCCAGTGCCTGGTCCTCTTTCAAATAATAATACCAACTCAATTTTTGTAATACATCTTTTACATAAGACTTCCCTTTAAACTGATCAATAAAACGCTTAAGATAAAGGTCGGCATCGGGCTCCAGGTGATACATTTTCGCATAGCCCATCTCAAGATCCCACACCGGCATACTCAAATAATCTGCCGAAGGATTTCTACCGTCAATAATTTTCTTTGCTTTTTCGGATTGCTGATTACCGAGACTAAGGTTGGTCGCGAGATAGACAAAAAGATGATTATTAACTGTATCAATCTTTTGCTCCTCGATGAATCGGAGTATAGCAATCCGATCGTTCTCAACATAAAATTTGAGATAGCAATAATAAAATATGCATTCATCACGGAACAAACGGGACCATTCATCGGTGCGAGCTAAGAAAGTTTGCAATTTGTTCATGCCGTCGTGAATCGTTCCTTTAATACCCAGCAAATTGCTCAACCAGCGATATCCATCCGGTATGGTACCCGCGGCTACCTGCATGGCACCACTGTATAACTCATTTGGGTAAAATTGAGGATGTTTAGATTGATTCTCCTTTACCTGCAAAAAGGAACGACGAAATTCCCATCCGGCATCCCAGTTGTGACCGAATTTGATTTTTACAGCGGCCCATTGAAAATGCACGATCGATTTAGTAAACAAGTAGAATGGGGAAGATTCGGGACCCTCGCTGAGTTTATCCAACCGCTTCTCGAGATTTTGAATTTTCCTTTTATAGTCCTGCGGATCTTCATTAAAAAAGAGCGTAAAAAAATCAATATAGTTTTCCAGGAAATAAGGAATGAGGTTATTGGGATGTGCCGCTTTTTCGGCATTCAATAAGCGCTGACCGTTGTTTATTTTGAGCTGTACAATTTCTTTGTACGCTAGTTGGCAATTAGTATTAAAATCAAAGGTTTTTTGACCAACGGCGGAATTGGTAAACAAAGTCAACGCGATCGCGAAAGCGTTGCAGAAAACCAATTTAAAAAAGCTACACAAAGGGTGCATGATGAATGCAAGATAGGAATAGTTAGGCCAGGGCATGTTTACCGAATCTGAGATTCGGGGTCCAAAGAAAAAGGCGTTCAATATTTACTGAACGCCTTCTCCAATTATATTTATAATCTTTTACTTTACTTCGATTGTATCGAACAAATCGCGATCAACCAGTACGCGTCCACAGTTTTCACAAACAATGATTTTTTTGCGCTGACGGATCTCACTCTGGCGCTGAGGTGGAATAGAATTGAAACAACCACCGCAGGCATCCCGTTCAACAGGAACGACAGCAAGTCCATTTCTGTAATTTTTGCGGATACGGTTGAAAGAAACTAATAAACGCTCTTCCACTTTTGCCCTTGCTTCAGATGACAATTTTCCAAAATGTTTTTCTTCTTTTTCGGTAGATGCGATGATCTTTTCAAGTTCACCCTTCTTTGTATTCAAAACCGCTTCTTTAGCACCGATGTTTTTCTTAGCCTTATCAAGAATCACTACTTTTTCAGCGATTTCTTCATTAGCATCTTTGATGTGCTTTTCAGCCAGTTTCATTTCCAGCTGTTGCATCTCAATTTCCTTATTGATGGCCTCGAACTCACGGCTATTCTTTACATTCTCACTCTGCTTTTCATATTTTTTAATCAACCCTTCCGCTTCCTTGATCAGATTTTTTTTCTGGTTGATGAATTCCTGAATTCCGTTGATCTCTTCTTCAATTCGGGTTTGACGCGCATGAAGTCCCGTGATCTCATCTTCGAGGTCACTTACTTCCATGGGAAGTTCCCCTTTCAGGATTTGTATTTCATCAATTTTTGATTCGATTTTTTGCAGGGCAACTACCGAGGAGAGTTTTTCTTCTACGGAGTATTCTTTTACTGTACTCATAGTTTAGAAATAATAATAAACCGGGTTGGTTTTTGTATCCGATTTAAGGACGGCAAAGGTAGGGAATTTTTGCTGCAAAATATCAGTCAGTAAGTTGATTGTGAATTGTTCACTTTCATAATGTCCAATATCACAAATAAGAAGCCTGCCATCCGCATCAAAAAATTCGTGGTACTTCATATCAGCTGTAACAAAAGCATCAACCCCTGCGGCCAACGCTTTGGAAATGAGAAAACTACCAGCACCCCCACAAAGTGCTATCTTTTGAACAGGTTTCCCCCTTAATGCTGTATACCTCACCAGCTCCAACCCAAATTCTTTCTTCAAACCGGCTAAAAACTCCTTTTCTGGAACAGGTTGCGGCAATATACCCAACAAACCCGACCCCACCTGTGGATGATCATTGGAAAGTGGTATGATATCATAGGCAACTTCCTCATATGGATGTGCTTCCTTCATGGCCCTTACTATTGATGTTTCCAAATGTGCCGGAATCAAAACTTCTATCCTTGTTTCTGGTTCCTGATGGAGTTGATTTTGTTCACCGGCAAAAGGGTTAGTAAGCTCGCCGGCTTTATAAGTGCCTGTTCCCACTACCCCAAAACTGCATTCACTGTAATTCCCGATATGCCCCCCTCCTGCATTGAAGATGGCCTGCCTTAATTTTTCAGTGAACGCTATTGGAACAAACGTGGTTAATTTTTTCAAAATTCCAGCCTTTGGCGCCAGGATAGTACGGTTGATCAGCCCCAATTTATCTGCCATGCGCCCATTCACGCCATCAATCACATTGTCCAGGTTCGTATGAATCGCGTAAATAGCAATATCATTCTTAATGGCTTTTATCACGGTTCGTTCAACATAATTCTTCCCATTAATTTTTTTTAACCCTCCGAAAATGATCGGGTGATGGGCGACAACCAGGTTACATTTTTTTTGAATAGCTTCTTCAATCACCTCTTCGGTAGAATCCAAAACACATAAGATACCGGTGCATTCCCAATTTGCACTCCCGGTGAGCAGACCAGCATTATCATAATTTTCCTGAAATGAAGGGGGCGCCACCGATTCGAGATGCCCGATTACTTCCTCTATTTTCATAAAATAAAGATAACTAAGCTAATGGCAACCCCCGTGCAAAATTCTTTTTCATTATAAGGGTGAACTATCGTACCTTATATGGTATCTGTTCCTAATGTGACTCCCGTTTCCCTTTCATTTCTTCACAACAAAACTTGCCAATATGAAAAGAGTATTATTCTTCGTGCCCGTATTATTATTGTGGGCCTACAGCGTTAATGTATCGGGTATTAGTAAAAAAGAAAAAAAGGCCGCAATCAGCTATCTCGAGGAAACAAGAGATGATCTCCAAGCAACTATTAATGGATTATCGGAGGACCAATTCAATTTCAAGCCAGCTGCAGACAGATGGTCAGTAAAAGAATGCCTGCAACATATTGCCGCTTCAGAAACAGCTTTATGGCAAATGTGCGAAGGCGCTTTGAAAGCCGCACCTAATCCTGAAAAAAGGAGTGAAATTAAAGTTACTGATGAACAATTAATAAAAATGATTTCTGACCGTAGTACTAAAAGACAGACTATCGATCCCCTGAAACCGGAAAATTCTACTTTTACAACTGCACTCGATGCGGCAAATGGATTTAAGGCTTCCCGTGAAAAGCTTATCAAATATGTAAAGAATTCCAAAGACGATATGCGTAACCATGTTGCCCAAACTCCAGTGGGTGCAATAGATGCTTATCAAATAGTTTTATTCATAGGCGCGCATAGTAACCGTCATACTCAACAAATGGCAGAAGTTATGGCTGATCCTAATTTTCCAAAGAATTAAAAATACCGATCATCTTTTATCCTGGTTCAACCCCGTAAGGTTGAGCCGGGATGAGATGGTTGGAATTGATTGCGGATTTTGGATTGGGAAATTGGGAAATAGCTTTAAAAGTATCAGGGTTTTGAAATTACTAATGCATGTTAAGCTAAAAGAGATTTCCCAATTTCCCAATCCACAATTCCAAAATCAATCGAGTATTTTTTCTTCTCTTACCAGTTTACCATCCGCAGTAACACCTTCAACAATTATTTTTAATCGTTTCGCGCTATCGCTATTAAAAAAACGAATCAGGTATTTGCCGGAATCGGGATCAACTTTAAGTTCCGGTTGCCAAAGCAATGTAATTCTGCGATCGGGCATCTCACGGGTAGCAGGAGCCTGTTCATAATCGGGCGAGTAAAATTCTCTTACCGGTGAATAACCCGGATATATAAATGCGTTCAGGTAACCAGGTCCAATGATTTTTGTATCAGAAGCTTTTTTGCTATACACTGCCAGAGCCTGTGTTGATCCAACACCCGGGTTTCCCATAAATCCGGTTTGGAAAAATTTAATCATAGCTATTTCGTGCATCGGAATCGACGCCAACTGCGTTGAGGTGGTGGGAGCTTCGTCGAGAAACATAGGAATCGCGATAGGACCACCTGTTAAGCTCATCGCGCGGGGTGAATAAAGAATATAGGTAGGTGGGTTACCCGATTGAATGACGCGTACGCCACTTCCAATTCTTCCTTGTATATATTGAAAGACATTCAACGCCCCGGCACCCGGATCGTTATTTACCAGGTCCAGGATACGCACCATATTCATTGAACTGAATAACCCGGTTGTATAGCGCTTATTCAACTCTTCAACCGGTCTTTTTTTCTTCGCTGTTACGGTTACAGTTTCCAGTAACCGATAATTCCCCGAAGTATCAGTTGCAAAACTAAAGAGCGCGTTCAAAGAATCTGAAACCGGCTTATAAAAGGGAAAGTTATTAGGGGTGGATGTCAACAGCCTGCTTCCGGTGAGCAAATAGTTTACCGTGTCTTTATCCAGTTCGATATAAAGTACTTTGTCGCGGTTTTTTTTGCTATTATATTGAAAGCTGAATTGCGCCGAATCAGAATAAACAAGGTCCTCTATGGCGAATCTTCCATCTTTACCAATAGGCACCTGGAAAAAATCAGTCAGTGAATCTTTTGTACGAAGAAAAAAATTCGCTTCTCCACCTTCAACCGGTTTTTTGGTTCGCTCCGAATATATCGTTCCACTTAATTGTATATGATTCTGATCGCGATAATGCAGAACCGGGAATTGATCTTTTAGCACAAGGTTCCACTGAAACCGTCTCCATCCATGAGTCATCATAACAAGGTCAAGTGCCATGCGGGTAGCCTTATCGTGATTTCTGAAATAAAAAGAAGGCTGATGGATATATCCTTTGAGATCGGACGTGAGTAAAAATCGGGAAACAATATCTTCAGAATTATTGCTGGAAATCAATCTGCCAATATCAACTACTGAAACAGAATAACTTCCCACAATGGAGTCTGGCAATGAAAAGGACAGCACATTCTTCGCCTTTTTTCTTAGCGACACAGTATCCGCTTGAAGGTTCACCGGCATGCGATAATCGTTATTATTAACGAAAAGCAGGCGCTCGGCTAGTGGAATACCTGATTTTGTAAAAAGAGTTAATTGCAGGATGCCAGTGGGAAAAGCACGGGTATCAAGAGAAATGATACTGTTACTACCCTGCACCTGCAAGGTTTGTTCAAAAAGTAGTTCGTGCTGCATATGGCCAATCAGTACAAGATCAGCAATATCATTGGAGCTTTCCCCAGCAAGGATAATGCGTCGCTTTGTTTCTGATTCTTCCCTTACCTGTAATACCCACCCATTTTCCTTAACAGTTGGCAATTCAAATCTTCGTTTAGAACTATCCGGAAAAATAATTTCAGCCTGGTATTGCTCTCCTGATTTAGATAAGAGTCCAAAACTGCCCATTCCATCATGTATCGTACTGAATGTATTTATCGCTGCACCTGATTGATCTAATAAACGGCCACTAATCTGAACCGGCATTCCCTGGTAGTCGGTAGCCTTAAATGCCACTACGTTTACCACATTTCGAATCAGCTCACCGCCTTCCGGAAAAAAATCTACCCGGTAATCAATAGATTCATTCACCGGACTTATTTTTTGTTGAGTAGGCTTGTAAATAAAGAATGGCTTTCTGTATATAAACGCTTCATCAAAATTCAACATCCATGGTGTATACGCCCGTAAAACATAATTTCCCTGCGTTAATGTATCGGGTACGTCAAAAAAACCATTGACGGTAGCGGACAACACCGGTAATTTTTTCTGTAGTATAATATGATTATTTTGATCGATCAGCTCTGCGACAAAATTAGCGCTGAGGTCGCTGGGTAAAAATCCAAAGAACAGATAGGCTTTGAACCAAATTGTTTCTCCAGCCATATACATTTCCTTATCAAAATGAATATGTATTCTTTCCTGAGGAAAACTATCCTTCAGTTTTTGAAGAACCTGTTGTGGCTTCTGTGCGTACAGGAAAGCGGCAAAGAAAATAAGTACAGCAGTTAGTAGTTGCTTTTTCATTGACTGGAAAGTTACCATGAAAAAGAATATTATAAAACACTGCTTATATATTTCAGAAAAATATAACGGAGCCGACTACACAAAAATCGATTATTCTACTTCCAGAATCCTACTAACTGGAAAGGCGCCCAATAATAAGGATCCTCATAACCCGGCAGTTTTTTTAGGTACAATTGTGCCTGTTGAAGCGCCTGCACCTTATCCATTGTTTTAAGATTATCATAAAACCGCTGAAGTAACAAACTGGTAGCTTTATCATCTACCTGCCACAACGTAGCGATCACTGAAGGCACTCCCATTTCAATAAACGCGGTACCCATGCTGATGGGCCAACCTTCTGCTACCTCGCGGATCACGGCGGTTTCACATGCCGAAAGCAAAATAAAGCGGAATCGATCGATATCCGTCATTGTTTGTATCTGCGCGATCGTAAGCTTGCCATCATCGTTGTTCGCGGGATCAGAAGCGAGTACCAGGTAAGAGCTATCGGCATTGCTATAATCCAGCACTCCATGTGTGGCGAGATGAAGGATATTATAATCTCCCTTTATTCCAAGTACGTTCTTCTTAGTGGCCTGTTCACGTATATACACAACAGTTTGTGGTAGTTTTAACTGGATATTTTTTACTTCTGTTTCCGCGTTATCCAGCGTGTTGTCGGCATTGCCCACCGCCAACACCTTAAACTCTTTCAATGCTTCATTACTGTTATCGCTTACGGTAGTTATTTTATTTACATAGAACAACTGCTTCTGTTCAGCAAAATAAACCATAGAACCATCCGCTTCCTTTTTCATTAAGGCATCAAAAGGAACAAAACACAAGAAACCGCTTGGCACAATGGCTACTCGTTGTTTGTTTTTGATATCCGCCATCACAGGTGCTACCAATACTTCATAGAGTTCGATAGCCAGTTGATTTTTATCTTCCTTGCTCACCGGTGAAGTATTTCCTCCGCTCACCTTGCCGCCTCGGATATCACGGGTCGCTTTCGAAGAACGCGCGTACAATGCGTAAAAAATTTTTATTTTTTGCTGTAACAGCGCCCTGTCTATCGGTATATCTTTGATGAAGATCGTATCTTTCATCACTACGAAAACACTTAATTCTTTATCGGTTACCAGGTAGCTTATTACCGCTACATCCGGTGGAATCTTTCTGCGCTGTGCCATAAATTCCGCGGGATCCACGGTTTTAAATGCCTGCAGGTCGCGATACTTCACTTTTAATTCATTTACATATGACTTATAATTTTCCGCGGTTATTGAACGCATTTTTTCCCATTGCGCAATTTGCTCCTTATGCTGTAGTTCTTCGGGCTTTGCTTTTTCCTTTGCAATTTCGGTATCGTACAATGCCTGTTGTTTTCTTAAACCTTTCTCTTTTTCAATGGCATCGTTTTTAGCCGCGTCGTTATAAACAATTTCACTGCTGTTCAACCGGAGTTTAATATTCTCCGCATTCGCCTTTTCCATATATACCAGCGCCTCTTCCGCTCTTCCCTGTTTCTTCAGGTAAACCACCATTTTCTGATACAGTTCTACTACGCTTTCGTCGTTCAGGAAAATTTTCTTCGCATCGGTTCCGGAAATTTTATTTTGTATTTTCTCTACTTCCCCAATCGCTGACTTGAGATAATCAATTCCTTCATTGATTTTATTGCCCGCCAACTGCATATCAGCGAGTGTGCCGTATGCTTTCCAGGCATAGTTTCGGTATTGCGTTTGATCCGACAGTTGTATGCATTCCAGTAGTTTCTTTTCTGCCAGCACGGGCTGGTTACTGTTGAATAACATTCTTCCCCAAGCTTCGAGTAGCTGAATCATAACTGTTTTCTCACCGCCTTTTGTTAATAAAGAATCCGCTGTTTTGAAATGCTTTTCCGCAAGCTTATAATTCTTCATATTGCTTTGCAAGCGTCCATATATCATGTTGGATAAATACAATTGCCGGTTATTCTTCTGATCCTTTCCCATCTGCAGGGATTCGAGTAACCATTTTTCCGCTTCCTTATTTTTCTTTTGATCCACCAAAACCTCCCCTATATTACTTTTCACCAACGCGATAAAGGAAGGATCGTCCTTGAATTTTTCCAGCATTATCCGGGTATGTTCAAACTGCTTGAGCGCTCCATCAAAGTTTTTCTGGTGGTAATAGATGGTGCCAATATTATTGGCAACGGAAATCCTGGGTTTCTCTAATGATAATTTTTTGTAAATACTATCCGTTTTATAATAATACTGCAGTGCTTCATCAAACTCTCCCTGCTGGTTACGGATATTACCCTGGTCGAGATAAACAGAAGCGATACCCCAGGGGTTCTGCTTTTCCTGGTAGATCTTAAGTACCTGATCAATATAATTCATCGCTTCAATGAAATTGCCTTTTGTATAATTATAGGAAGTAAGTCCATACATAGCGGAAGCGATACTGTATGCATTGTTGATCTGTTTACCAATACCAAGTGATTTCTCAAACTGTTCGCGGCCCTTTTCGAAATCACCGCGGTAATTATAATAATAACCGTAACTGATGTAGAGGCCCGCCTGGTTCTCTTTGTCTTCCAGTTTCTGGTAAATTGACATTGCCTTATCATAACAGGTAAGCGCACTATCGTATTCGTTGATATAACTATGTAAGCTTCCCATCTGCTTAAGACAGAAAGCAAGATTGCTTTCACTCTTAGTTTCAACGGCAAGCTGCAATGCCAAGCGCATCTTTCCAATAGCATCCTTGTAATCTTCCTTGAAATATTGTGCCACCAAACCCCTGTTGGTATAACTGTACATCATTCCGGAACGGTCGTTGATATCCTTCTGAATCGTTATGGCCTGTATAAAATAGTCATCGGCTTTCGCGTATTTCTGTTGATCATAATACATGTTTCCTATCGAGCTTAACAGAGAAGCTTCCTTGTTACGGGATTTGATAGTACGGTACAATTGCAATGCTTCCAGATAATAGTTTTCCGCGCTGGTGTAGTCTTTGATCTTAACATGGTTTGCACCAAGGTCTTCCAGCAATTCACCGTATTCGTCTTTTGCTTCGCTTTTCTTATAAAGTTCCAACGCTTTCAGATAGGCCGCCAGGCTTTTGGTTGCATCCCCGCTTTCTTTATACAGACCGCCAATTTTTTTCCAGCTATAAGCTTCGCCTTTCTTGTTACCGGTTTCTATTCGTAACGTGATTGCTTTATTATGCGCATCAATCGCACTGTCGAATTTTCCGAGACTCCACAAAACTTGTCCTGTATTTGACATAGAAAAACCCGCATCGTTTTTTTCACCTGCCTGAAGATGTTGCTTGTAAGCTTGCCCGTATTTCTCAAGCGCTTCCCGGTATTTTCCAACCTTACTCAAAAGAAAAGCTTGATTATCCAGGGCGTCGGCCTGGGCTTCTACATCCCCCAATGATTTTTGTATAGTATATTCTGCTTCGTAATGATTGGCAGCCGGTTGGTATTCCCCCATTTTTTCATAGGATTTACCAATCAGCCTATTTAAGGTAGCCGTTTGTTTTCGTGCTTCCAATGAACGCAACCCTGAAACATAACTAAGCCCTATCTTGTATTGCACGATTGCTTCATTGTACTTGCTTTGATTGTATAAAGCATCCCCCACTCCCCAGTACGAACGGGCCACTGCGATTTTGGGATCATCTGTAGTATCCTGTTTCAGTCGCTTCAATTTCAGCACCAACACTTGCTCATACATTTGTTGCGATTCCTTATACATATACTTGGCCGCGTAAATAAAACCAAGATTATTGATACAAAAACTCAATCCCTTTTCGTCCTTTCCTTTTTCAAAGGAGGCTTTCGCTTTACCGTATGATACGAGGGCCTCATCGTATTTCTTTTGTTCGTCCTGTATACGACCCAGGTTAAATAGACTCCAGCCAATGAGATCGGGATCGTTATAAGCTATGGCTATCCTTTGAATCATCTTGTTCCACTTATACGCCTCATCAAAACGTCCGCTTATTGCCAGGTTTTGAGCGTCCACCTGCCAGGGAGTAAAAAAATTATCCTGGATGTCTTTTGAATAGTTTTTGAGATAATACCGGAACTCCGCATCTGTTTTAGCCGCCATCAAACTATCCATTAATTCATTGGAGCCGGGAGGAGCATTATTCAATAGCCAGGTAGCATAGGTTTCGGAAATCTTCCAGACACCTCCCATATATTTACCCGGGAAACTGCGAACAAAACCAAGAAAGGCCTTCAGGTCGCCGGGAGTTGTACGGTTCATCGCTTCTTTCCAGGTGATTCCCTTAAAACGTCCCCTTTTAATATTTTCTTTAGGCGCGTAGCTGGTATCGTCCCTGATCATATCATAAATCTCCTTTATCGCGAACTGCATACGTTCATACACTTCTTTTTCCAATTGGGAGGAAGAATAATACATCAGGGTTCTGGGGTGGGCTATCCATTCACGGTAGTTATCCGTAAAACGGATATTCATCAATGAAACTTCTAAAAAGAGATCTTTGAAAGCCTGTTTGGGAAAACGGATGGGCACAGAAATCATATCCTTTGGATACACATTGTAAAAGGTATCAGAAGGAT
This sequence comes from Chitinophagaceae bacterium, assembly GCA_965279015.1. GTDB lineage: Bacteria > Bacteroidota > Bacteroidia > Chitinophagales > Chitinophagaceae > Endoryza. The sequence continues at coordinate 2,568,786 of OZ257130.1, read as the reverse complement.
TAATCAATTTTATAATCGCCTTTGAGTAATTGGCATAGGCCGCTGTTATTATTGCAGAGCCCAGCGGGCGGTTAGATCGGTCCTCCCCTTCCTTCCGGTGTTTTCCCAATACGTCCGCATCGGCACCTTCATAAATTCCATCGTTGGTTCCACCGTCGATATACGCTTCATATGTTTTATCAGGGCGCCGGATCAGCGAATCAATGGAACGGGTGGCAGTGATGGTTTCCTGTGATTTACTGACCGGGAAATTATAAATAACATTTTTTGTACGTGTCTTATCATAGAGGGAAGCAATTACCTTAAGTGTCAGGTATATTCGTACGGAATTCTGTGTCTTCCGGTATTGATCAAGTGCCCGGTAATATGCTTCATGTGCCTGTGAAAAAAGGCTAATCGCGTCGTATAGGAAACCCGCACGATAAAAACAATAACCCGCGAAAACAGCATCGTAATTCGTAAGATTAATTTCTTCCCGGGCAGCTGATAAAAACCCATCAGCCGACTGCTCATAGTTTTTAGCTGTTGAATCAGCTACTGCTTTATCGTAAAGTTTTTTGGCAGCCGGACTTTTTTGCGAGTAAGAGTTGTCTGCAAGGAGGAAGAGCAGGAAGAGCAGGAACACAGGCTGGAAACGCCAATATTGGTTCATGGTGGGGGTTTTAAGAGATTTCACCGGTTAAATTACGATTTCAAAAAATTTTCTACTCTACCCACCAGTACGGATTTATTAAATAGAAGCCCGTCATTATGATTAAGCACAGTAATTTTCGGATTTTAAAAGAATATTCACTTCATGATAACGCAAACAAGTGCGCAATTATTCGAAAGCTATAAAGGTCAGATGCATAAAATCGCTGACATCCGCTATGCTTCGGCCGTATTGCAATGGGACCAGGAAACATATCTACCGCCGAAAGGAGCGGGTTTCCGGGGACAACAGATAGCTACCTTATCTGAATTAGCCCACCAGCTATTTACTGATGAAAAATTAGGAAATCTCCTGATGGAACTCTCAGCATGTACTGATCTTAAGCATACTGAAAAAAGAAATATTGAACTCAGCCTGGAAGATTATACCAAACAAAAAAAACTCAGTTCCACTTTTGTACGGGAATTATCGCAAGCCACTCAAAAAAGTTTCCATAGCTGGATAAGCGCCCGCAAGGAAAATAAATTCACTCGTTTTGCTGAAGATCTGGCCAGCGTAGTTGAACTAAAGAAACAGGAAGCGGACCTGCTCGGTTATGAGAAGCATCCTTATGATGCGTTATTGAATGATCACGATAAAGGATCCAATACCAAATTATTGGATGCATTATTCTCCGATATACGGTTGCCACTGAAAGAAATATTGGAAAAGATTGTATCATGTCCCCAGGTTAATGATAATTTTCTGCGGCAGCATTTTCCAAAGCAACAGCAATGGGAATTTGGAATGCAAGTGTTGAAAGATCTTGGTTACGATCTTGAAGCGGGCCGGCAGGATATCGCAGAGCATCCTTTCACCACCAACTTTAACAGTAAGGATGTACGCGTCACTACACGGATCGATGAAAACGACCTCAGCAATATGGTTTGGAGTTGTATTCATGAAGTGGGGCACGCTCTATATGAACAAGGTTTACCTGAAACTGAATACGGATTACCACTTGGAGAAGCAGCATCTTATGCTATACATGAATCACAATCGCGTTTATGGGAAAATCATATAGGTCGCAGTATTGAATTCTGTGAATACTATTGGATCCTGTTACAGGAATATTTTCCGATGCAGTTGAAAAATATTTCAGTAACTGATTTTTATAAGGGTATAAATAAAGTCAGTCCTTCGCTCATCCGGACCGATGCGGATGAACTGACTTATCATTTTCATGTGATGATCCGCTATGAGATTGAGAAAAAATTGATAGAGGGATCCATACAAACAAAAGATATCCCTGAGTATTGGAACGAACATTATCAATCCTACCTGGGTATTACGGTTCCAGATGATAAACAAGGTTGTCTTCAGGATGTACACTGGAGCCATGGCAGTTTTGGATATTTCTCAACCTATAGCCAGGGAAGTTTTTATGCGGCCCAATTTTATGCTAAAGCCCTTAATAAGAGACCCGATTTACCGGAAAAAACCCGAAAAGGTGAGCACCAGGAATTATTGGGCTGGTTGCGCCAACAGGTTCACCAGCATGGCCGTATGTACACCAGCGAGGAGCTTTGCACGAAAATCACCGGAGAAGGCTTGCGGCTTGAATATTTTTTACAATACCTGCTTGCTAAATACCGTAATATTTACCAATTTTAGGGTCAAAATCCCCGTATGAAAAAACTTATACCCATTTTTGCACTTCTATTTATAAACCTGGCTGCACCTTCCTGCAAAAAGAACATTGAAAAAAAACAGGAGAACGCGGTAAAGCAAGCCATGGTAAATGGCATATGGATAATTGAACAGTATTTTGAAGGAGCCGATAATATCAGCTACAAATTTCTCAATTACGATTTTAAATTTTATGATGATGGTACCGTAACGGGCACTATTGCAAGCACAACGACCAACGGAACCTGGACAGCTAATACAACTACTTACTCTATTACTTCTATTTTTCCTTCCGCTTCAAACCCACTTCTCAAAATGAATGGAGAATGGAAAATAACCGATAGTTATTGGGATTATGTAGAAGCAGAAATGACTACCCCATCCGGTAAGAATATTCTGCACTTGCGGAAAAAGCCATAAAAATTACCCAGAAACGAATCAAGTATAGTTTTTGCTCCGCTTTGTGCGGAGCTTTTTTTTTCCGTACCCATTAAAAATCATAATTTTCCACAGTTTATCCACAATTTGATTATGGTTAGGTTATGAGGAAATTTAACCTCCTCGCCAACTTCTGCACTTACTTAATCCTCACCATTATCGGTGCAGCGCCCTCTTACGCCCAACTCAGTGCCCGTTTTTCGGCAAACCGAACGGAGGGATGCGCCCCATTGGTGGTACAGTTCCGCGACGAATCGACCGGCAATCCCACCAATTGGCGATGGGATCTTGGCAACGGCACGCTTTCCTTCTTTCAAAACCCTGCGGCTACCTATTTTAACCCCGGTACCTATACAATTAAGTTAGTAGCCAGTAATGCCAATCAAACAGACTCCGTTATAAAAACCCAATATATAACGGTTTATGCATCACCAATTGTAAACTTTCTCGCCTCCGATACCGGAGGTTGCTTTCCTTTGCGGGTGCAATTCAACGATCTGAGCACTCCCGGGGATGGCAGTATCAGCAGTTGGCTCTGGGACTTTGGAGATGGTGATACTTCGGCCATCCCAAACCCGCAACACACTTATACCGAGGCCGGGAATTACAATGTTTCTTTACAGGTAAGGAATAACAGGGGTTGTATACAGTCAATAACCCGACTCAATTATATCAAACTCAATAATGGAGTAAAAGCAGATTTTACAGTTGGGGCATCATCTAATTGCCGCCCCCCTACCCCTATCAATTTTACAAATACAAGTACAGGCACCGGTTCATTATCTTACCAGTGGTTTTTTGGTGATGGAGGCAGCTCCAACCAGCAAAATCCAACTTATACTTACAATACGGCAGGAACATATACGGTTAGATTAATTGTGCGGAACAATACTGGATGCACCGATTCCATTATCAAAACCAATGCAATTGTAATTGGTACGGTAACAGCAGCATTTACCAGTCCACCAATTGTTTGTGCCGGTAAACCCATTCTAATGCTGAATAATTCGATACCCTCGCCTACTGGTGCCAGTTGGGATTTTGGGGATGCGAGTTTTTCAACAGCAATCAATCCTGTCAAGACTTTTAATAGTCCGGGCAATTATACTATTAAGCTGGTGAGCTTTTTTGGGTCCTGCAGAGATTCTTCTACAATGCCAATCCAGGTATTGGCAAAACCAATTACTGAGTTCAGCGGTAATAATATCACGGCCTGCAAACCGCCATTAAATGTGTCGTTTTCACAATTGGCTACTGGTGCATTATCCTATAAATGGTTTTTTGGAGATGGTGATTCATCCATGCAGGAAAATCCAACCCACACTTACACATCTTATGGTTTGTTCCCGGTAACCCTTATTACTACAAATGCCGCGGGGTGTACCGATACAATTCGAAAAGATGATTTTGTTCGCATTCAGCGGCCCCAGGTATCAATTGTTCAGGTTCCGCAGGAAGGATGTGTTCCTTATGCATATCAACCAACTATTCAAATTAATTCCTCCGATTCAATAATAAGTTATCAATGGAATTTTGGAGATGGTAATACTTCAACGCAACGATACCCTGTAAACACCTATACTATTGCCGGTGTATATACAGTTATGCTGATCTATACAACTGCAGGTGGTTGTACAGATTCCGTTAAAGCGATAGACGCGATACGAGTGGGTGAAAAACCAATCGTCAATTTTACCGCTACGCCACGATTTGCCTGCGCATTTCAATCGATTCGGTTTAATGATTTGAGCACTGGTCCGGTTGGAGATAGATGGCACTGGAGTTTTGGAGATGGCGGAACCTCAACACTGAAAGATCCAACGCATATTTACCAGGACACAGGTTGGTTCTCTGTAAAATTGGTAGTATGGAACAATGGTTGCAGTGATTCACTAACCCTTCCAAACTACATTCAGATCAAAGCACCGATCGCCCGATTTATTGATTCGAGTGGCTGTGGTGAGAAAACTAAGCGTTGGTTCATTGATCGTTCTATTGACGCTACTTCCTGGTTTTGGAATTTTGGGGATGGTAATAATTCTACATTGCAGAATCCGGTTCACAGTTATATTGCTCCCGGAAGTTACATTGTAATGTTAACCGTAAAAAATGATACCTGTGAACACACTACTACGAGACAGATAGTGATTGTTTCAGAAAAAGCGGCTTTTACTGCGAGTGATACTATTGTATGTAAAGGGGCAACAGTTACATTCACAGCGCAAAATAATAGTACTGCCAATGTCCGAACTTATCAATGGAATTTTGGAGATGGTGGTTTTGGAAGCAATGCTACAACCGGACATATTTATACCCGCGCCGGTATTTATTCTGTACAATTAATCATTACAGATATTAATGGTTGCGCAGACACTCTTATCAAACCACAATACATAAAAGTGAACGGACCCACTGCCGATTTCACTGCAATTTCTCCAGCGGTTTGTAATCAATCAAGTGTTCTGTTTGCGGATTCATCTTTTTCCGACGGTTCACATCCAATTAAACAATGGATTTGGAATTATGGAGATGGTTTATCCGACACGTTAATGGCCCCTCCTTTCCAGCATATATATAATCTTCCGGGGCTTTTCACTGTGTCGCTTACTGTAGTGGATAGTATTGGGTGTATAGATCGGCAACAGCGCAACAGTTATCTTATCATTTCGAAACCTTTCCCCGCGTTTATTTCACCTGATACACTTTCCTGCACCAATAAACCGATTCGTTTTCTTAATCAAACATCAGGTAACGGACCCTTAAGTTTTCAATGGGAACTAGGAAACTTGACAATTTCGACAGCATTGCAACCGGTTACCAGCTATATCGCGGAAGGAGATTATCCGGTAAAACTGATCGTTACTGATCGATATGGATGCAAAGACTCTCTTACCAAAATCAATTATATAAAGATCCGTGATCCCAAAGCGATCTTTTCTATCAGTGATTCGGTGGCTACCTGTCCGCCCCTTGTTGTGAACTTCACCAATCAATCACAAAACTATAACCGGTATGAATGGGATTTCGGAGATGGTACCCGTTCACTGGTTGCCAACCCCGTACATTTTTATACTTACCCGGGAATATATCGCGCTAAGCTCACCATCACCAGTAACGGGGGATGTATCGATTCTTTAATAAAAATAATTACCGTAAGAGGTCCACAGGGAACATTCCGGTATGATAATTTGGGTGGTTGCGAGCCCACAACTGTTGGGTTCACCGGTATGACCAAAGACATTGTTAGTTTTATTTGGGATTTTAATGATGGCACTGTTGTCGAAACCTCAGATTCGATTATCTCGCATACTTATACCCGAAGGGGAATTTATTTGCCCAAAATGATACTTAAGGATCCACAGGGATGCCAGGTTTCAATTCCGGGTAGAGATACAATACGAATTTATGGTGTTGATGCGAAGTTTGGATTGAGTCAACAGTTGATATGCGATTCGGGTTTGGTTAATTTCCGGGATTCATCGGTTTCCAATGATTTAATTACCGGTTATAAATGGGATCTTGGAGATGGAGCAACTTCCTCTCAAAAAAACCCCTCTCATTTTTATAGGCAAACCGGTAGCTACCCTATTCAATTAATAGTTGTTACTCAGCAGGGGTGCACGGATACAGTTCGTAATGCTGTTCCGATCAGCATTGTAGAAAGCCCTATTGTCGCAATCCAGGCAGATACGGGCGCTTGTGTGCCGGCACTTGCCAATTTTAACGGTTTGGTGGTACGCAATAACACCGGAAATTTACAATGGCAATGGAATTTTGGTAATGGTGGTTCATCGAATCTACAGAACCCTTTACCTGTTACTTATGCGCTGGCAGGTACTTATAATACCCGCATGATCGGCACTAACTCCTCTGGTTGTTCCGACACTGTATACCACAATTATATAGCATATCCATTACCCGTCACAAATGCGGGAGTTGACCAAATAATTTGCCGAAACGCTGTTACCGATATTACGGCCAGTGGTGCTGTTCAATATACCTGGAGCCCGGCTACGGGCCTGTCTTGCACCGACTGCCCAAGCCCGAAGGCATCGCCCCAGATAAATACGACTTACTATTTGCTTGGGAAAAATATATATGGTTGTTTTGCAAGCGATTCTGTACTAATTCGCGTTCAGCAACCGTTTAATATCCAGGTTAGTCGGGGAGATACTTTGTGTATTGGAGAAAGCCTGCAGCTCTTTGCATCTGGAGCCGATCAGTTTTTATGGAGCCCATCAAATGGATTGGACAATACCCGGAGTAATAATCCGAAAGCAAAACCCGGAGCATCAATAATATACCAGGTTATTGGAAGAGATAATTTTGGCTGTTTTGCCGATACCGGATTAGTACCTGTAGTAGTATATCCTTATCCTAAGGTAAATGCCGGCGACGATAAAACGATTTCAGTGGGCTCAACCATACCCTTTTCCGCGGTTTTATCAGGAGACGTTACCGGCATCAAATGGTCACCGCCACTGGGATTAAGCTGTATCGATTGCCCAAATCCGGTGGCCAGCCCCAGGCAAACAACTACCTATAATATTGAGGTTGTGAACAAGGGCGGCTGTATCACAAAAGATGAAATCACCCTTTTTGTGTTCTGTGATAACAGTAACCTTTTCGTTCCTAATACTTTTTCGCCCAACGCGGATGGCAATAATGACGTATTCTATCCGAGAGGGAAAGGATTGTTTACAATAAAAACATTGCGTGTTTTCAATCGTTGGGGAGAAGTAGTATTTGAGAAAACCAATTTTGCCGCGAATGATGCCATGAAGGGATGGGATGGAACGCATAAGGGCAAGTTATCGGCACAGGATGTGTATGTTTATACGATTGAAGTTATTTGCGACAATAATACAGTGCTTACTTATAATGGGAATGTCGCCCTGATCCGGTAAACTATGAAATCATTTATCGAAAACAATAGACTTTTGAGACCAATTGTAGCAAAAAGAAACAGAAAGAAACTTAATTACCAGCTGCCTTGCCAAATCAAGTGGTTGTTGCTATTCGCATTTATCGTTGCCTCAAATAAAAGTAAGGCTCAAGCCCCGGTTGCCCAGTTTACAGCAAATGCAACCAATGGTTGTGCGCCATTAAGCGTACAATTTACTGACCAATCAACTGGTAACCCGGTATTCTGGAACTGGGATCTTGGAAATGGTCAGCTATCTACTTTACAAAATCCGGTAGCGGTATATACTACTCCCGGCGCATATACCATAACACTGGTAGTAAGAAATGCGAGTGGGATAAATTCCATTACAAAAACAAATTATATTGTAGTAAATCCTTCTCCTTCGGTTGGTTTCTCTGCTAATACTCAAATTGCATGTCTTCCAGCTACTATACAATTTACAGACAATTCTATTCCTAATGCAGGCACCATCACCGCATGGGAATGGAATTTTGGAGATGGTACCACTTCAACATTGCAAAATCCTCAAAAAACATATTCCGCACTAGGATTTTATTTTGTCTCTTTAAAAGTTACCAGCAGTACGGGATGTTCGGCAACAACCGGGGTACCTAATTTTATAAGAGTGGTATCGGGTGTTACACCAGATTTCAGTTACGCTCCCCCAACTACCTGTACGGGTCCTTTTGCAATAAATTTTACAAATCTCACCAGTGGACCGGGCTCCTTAACGTATCAATGGGATTTCGGTAACAGTACCAATTCTACTCAACAAAGCCCGATAGCTACTTATAACGGAGCTGGTGTTTATTCCGTTCAACTTACCGCCACCAGTCAATATGGATGTTCAGGTTCTATTCAAAAAAACATCACGATACCTACAACCACAACTTCCTTTAATAGTCCAGATTCAGTATGTCTGGGTTCAATAGTCAATTTTCAAAATACTTCTTCACCCTCCCCGATATCATCAACCTGGGATTTTGGAAATGGCCGCCAATCAATAAAGCTGAATGATACAAGCACCTATGCTACCGCGGGAACCTATACAGTTAAACTTATAAACAACTATTCCAATTGTTTCGATTCTGTTACACGTACTGTTGTAGTTCGCCCCAATCCTTCCGTTGATTTTACTGCTCCCAATACAATTGCTTGCAGGGCGCCTTTTATTGTAAATTTCCAGGATCTTTCACCCAATGCAGTTAGTTGGCAATGGAATTTTGGAGACGGGGGAACTTCTACCCAACAAAATCCTTCTCACCAATATAATACAACAGGTCAATTCAATGTAACCTTAACGGTTGTTGATAATAAAGGATGTACAAACAGCTTTTCCAAATCTTCTTTCATACGTATTATCCAACCAACCGTAAGTGTAAGCAATGCTCCGGGCGGTGGCTGCCTGGGATTTACCTATAGCCCGATCCCTTCAGTAAATACCATTGACGGTATTGCCTCTTATTTCTGGGACTTTGGAGATGGATTTACTTCAACAGCAAGTAACCCGAGTCATATATACGCGGCGGTTGGATCTTATACGCTCAAGCTTGTTATAACAACGAACGGTGGTTGTCGCGATTCAGTTGTATATACCAATGGAATTAAAGTAGGGACAAGTCCAAATGCGAACTTTACCGCATCTCCGCTGGATGTATGTCCATTAGAAAATATTAATTTTTTAATCGATCCATCGACCATTGCTGATCAGTGGAGCTGGGATTTTGGCGATGGGGCTTCCTCTATAGAGCAAAATCCTGTTCATGCATATGCTGATTCGGGGTTTTTCTCAGTAACCTTAACTGCAATTAACAATGGATGTGCACAATCGGTTACCAGAAACCTGTATATACATGTTAAACCTCCTATAGCCAGCTTTACATATTTAGTTAATTGCAACAACAAAAGGATGGTGAACTTCGCCAATACCTCAAAAACAGATATAGCATATGGACCCATCACTTATTTGTGGGATTTTGGCGATGGAAATACCTCTGCAGCCGTTAATCCATCTCATACCTATGCATCAATTGCCAGTTATACGGTCAGTTTAAGTATTACCAATGGTTCCTGCACCAATGTATATACTCAAACAATTGCACTGAATAGTGATATAGCCGATTTCAGTATCAGTAAAACAACCGTATGCAGAAACGAAGTGTTTACACTGACTGCGATCAACAGCCTCCCAGCAAATATTGCAAAGTATGAATGGTCGTTTGATGGAGGAACCTTTGCTGATTTAGGACGAGTAGTGACGACTTCGTTTAGTGGTCTGGGTCTTCATAGTATCGTATTAGTTATAACAGATCTTAACGGTTGTACGGATACCTTGATAAGGAATGCGGCTGTAACTGTAGTGGGTCCAACCGCAAATTTCACATCCGCATCAATAGGATCTTGCCGTAATAGCCTGATTACATTCAATGATCTTTCAACACCAGGAAATATTTCAACATGGAATTTTGATTTCGGTGATGGCATTGCACAATCATTTACAACACCTCCCTATACCCATACTTATGCAGATACCGGATTTTATCCTGTAAAGTTGACTGTAACGGATGTATTAGGTTGTTCAGATACTTATCAATTACCGACTAATATTTTAATTACAAAACCAGTTGCGAAATTTTCCTCATCGCTTACATTAGTTTGCCCAGGCGCTTCCGTTCAATTCACAGACTCTTCATCCGGTTATAACCAAACTTATGCCTGGTCATTTGGAGATGGAAATACATCTACCTTGAAGGACCCTGTACATATTTATGCCGGAACGGATAGTACCTACTCCGTGAAACTGGTGATCACTGATACAGTTGGATGCACTGATTCCGTTATTTTATCCAATTATATTGTAACCCGGACACCGAAACCTGCATTTGACATTAAGGACACAACAAGTATTTGTCCACCTTTGGAAACAAAATTTACTTTCCTTGGGCAGGACTATGAATCTTTTTACTGGGATTTTGGGGATGGTTCAACGTCAACCCTTACCAATCCCACTCACTTTTATAACTCTTATGGCAACTTTATCCCAAAACTCTATTTGATTGGTTATGGTGGATGCATCGATAGCGCCGTATCCCAGGTAAATGTCTACAACCCTGGTTTATACACGTCGGTTAATTATTCACCTGTAACAGGATGCAACTCACTACTTGTTGATTTTACAATAACGACACCGCCTTCTACCCGATTTACTTTTTATGGAGGCGATGGATTCATTGATTCGAGTCAGACAAAATCATTCAGTCATAACTATCAGAGTTTTGGTTATTACGCACCAAGTGTATATGTTCAGGACAGTCTAAAATGTACGGTGGGAATTGGAGGGCTCACCCAAATCCGCATATTAGGCGCAGAGCCACTTTTTGGTTTAGATAAAAAAGCATTTTGTGATAGCTCCACTGTACTGTTCGCTAATTATACCATTGGAAATGATTCTGTGGTAAGCAGTGTTTGGGATTTTGGAGATGGAAATATTTCTACAATTACCGATCCATCTCACCTATACGATGTAGCAGGAACATATATCCCTACATTGACTGTTAACACAGTATCCGGTTGTTCCAAAACTTTAGGTGATACCGTTCGGGTATATGGAACTCCCAGCCCCTTGATAAACGGTGATTCTATTGTTTGTATAAATGAGCTGTTATTATTACAGGGCTCATTAGCTTTGCCTGATACTGCCATCACCTGGAACTGGACATTTGGAAATGGAGCTACTTCCACTTTACAGAATCCATCCACCAGTTATAACCGGGATGGAACTTTTTCTCTTTCGTTGATTGCTTCCAATAAATTGGGATGTAAAGACACCGTTGCCCAACCAGTTATGGTTCCCCCTGCCCCTATAATTAATGTATTAAATAATCCTACAATAGCGGTGGGCACGAGTATTACATTACCAATTACCTATGGGCCAAATATCAGCGCCTATAACTGGACGCCTCCGCTTACTTTAAGTTGTGCCGATTGTCCAACCCCAGTTGCTACTCCGAAGTCGACCACTAAATATACGGTTACAGCAACAGATATTTATGGTTGTAACAACAGCAATGAAGTAACTGTAATTGTCGTGTGCAACGATAAGAATTTCTTTATACCAAATACATTTTCACCCAACAACGATGGCAATAATGATGTTTTCTATCCAAGAGGAAGTGGGGTTGCAAGGGTTCAATCCATGCGAATATTTAACCGCTGGGGTGAACTAGTGTTTCAAAGAAGTAATTTTGCAGCGAACGACCCCTCACTCGGTTGGGATGGTACTTATAAAGGGCGCAAAGCGGAAATTGATGCTTATGTATATGTGATCGAATTGATTTGTGAAAATTCAGTGGTAATTCCATACAAAGGAAACGTTACATTGATACGATAATAATGAGACCGCATTATAACCATATTAAACGCTGTGTTATGAAATCCAGACTGCTTACCAGGCTCCTATTTACTATGGGTCTGTTCTGTTCAACGATTTCCGTCTATGCGCAGGATATTCATTTCTCACAATTCTTTGAAGCTCCTTTGCTTCGCAATCCTTCACTGGCGGGTATATTTACTGGCGACATAAGAGTACAGGGTGTTTACCGCGATCAATGGAACAGTTTTACCAATGCATACCGGACCGGTTCACTGAATGCTGAATATAAAATGCCAATCGGAAAGGGAGATGATTTTATGACGACGGGCGTACAGGTATTATTCGATAAGGCAGGCACTGTTGGCTTAACCACTACACATTTACTTCCGGCTCTTAATTACCATAAATCATTAAGCAGTGAAAAAGTAATGTATTTGTCACTCGGTTTTATGGGAGGAATGATACGAAAGAATATCGATATGGCTAAAATGACCACCAACAATCAATATAATGGAGGTGGATTTGATCCAACTTTTCCAACGGGTGAAACTTTCATAGTTCCTAATTATACTACCTGGGATGCCAGCGTGGGCATGAGTTTTAATACAAGTTTTGGAGAGAACCAGGTTAATAGTTTATTTGTTGGAGCCGCATACCATCACCTGAATCGACCGGATAACTCATTTTATCGGGATCCTGAAATAGAATTGAATGCGAAATATGTTTTTTCTGCGGGTGTTAAGTTGAACGTGGATGAATATACTTATTTCACCTTGCAGGCGGATCATTCTATACAAGGTTCCTTTAATGAAACGATCGGTGGCGCACTTTATTCATATAAATTAGGGGGTGATCCCGAGAACCCTGCTTATATTATTCATGGTGGTGCATTTCTTAGATGGAAAGACGCGCTGATTCCCGTTATTAAAATAGATATGAACTCCATTTCAATGGCTATCAGTTATGACGTTAATGTATCTCAATTAAAAACTGCCAGCCAGGGAAAAGGTGGTTTTGAATTGTCGCTGGCCTATGTTGGCTTCCTCGACCGAAAGAACAGCAGCAAGGATAGAATACTATGCCCACGTTTTTGAAACGCGAATGAACGCGAATAAGAACACGAATGAACGCGAATGAATGCGAATGAATGAACAAAAAAATATAGAATGAGCCAGAGGACTTATTTTTGAGCTCATTAAAAGATTATTCAATGAGCATTATAGTTGGACAAAAAGCCCCCCTCTTTTCGTTGTACGATTCACAAAAGAATAAGGTGTCACTGGAAGATTTCAAAGACAAGAACGTTTTAATTCTTTTTTTCCCACTCGCGTTTACAAGTACCTGCACAAAAGAATTGTGCAGTGTAAGAGATTCCATAGCCTACTATAATAATGTGAATGCCCAGGTACTAGGCATCAGCGTTGATTCGCTTTATACCCTTAATAAATACAAAGAAGAACAGCAATTGAATTTTCCCTTGCTTAGCGATTTTAATAAAGAGGTTTCAACACTCTACGACTCCCTTTACCCACTATTTGGTTTCGATATGAAAGGGGTGTCTAAACGATCTGCTTTTATCATCGACCGCCAAGGAACTATCCGATATGCTGAAGTACTGGAAAAGGCTGGCGATCTTCCTGATTTCAAAGCTATCAATAGTGTTCTTGAAGGGTTAAATTAAATGTATCAAACAATAGGCGTTGATTAGCAGCTACTTACGTTATTTGAGGTCTAAGATATTTCTCGTAGACCCGGTTTTTTTTAGCCTAATGAGTTGTAAATTTGTTTTAAAGGATATATCTTGATTACTCATAGTAAAATATCATCGTTGATGAAGATTTTTTACACATTATCCATAATCCTTTTGGTATCAATTACCGCGAAAAGTCAGGACAGAAGCCCTTCTACTCCTACAGGCTTACCCGTGACCAAAATCGTAAAGTTTTACCCCAATCCGGCTACTTCATTTATCAATTTTGAATTTCAGAGATCGAATGATAAATCCTACAGTTTCCATATCATCAATTTACTTGGAAAAAAGGTTTATGAAGTAACCAATGTAAGTCCTAAAACAATTGTGAACCTATCCGACTTTCTCCGTGGGGTTTATATTTTTCAACTACGCGATCAAAATGGAAAAGTAGTTGACTCTGGAAAGTTCCAGGTTTCTAAATAATCATTTATTAATTCTTTTATTACTGAACCTGTACAATCAGGAATTTCAGGTATTGTGTATTATCCCATTCCCGAATTATTGGATGATCCGCGGATTGCGCCTGGAAACAAACCTGCCGTAATTTGCGACGTGCATCTTTAGCCGCCATTTGTATGATATCGAGGAACAAGTCGGGCTGTACCAGGTTGGTGCAACTGGAAGTAACGAGAAAGCCACCCGGTTTTACCAGTTTCATACCCCGCAGGTTTATTTCCTTATAACCAGTAATCGCTTTCTGAATATTCTCTCTTGTTTTTGTAAATGAAGGAGGATCCAGCATTACTACGTCGTATTTTCTTCCATCCTTTCCCCACTGTTTTAATACATCAAACGCGTTTACACATTCGAAACGGCATTTGTCTTCATATCCGTTCAACGCCGCATTCAGTCCTGCTTGCTTAACAGCATTTTCGGAGATATCCAATCCCAATACAGATTTAGCTCCATAATGTGCTGCATGGATTTCAAATGTACCGGTATATGTAAACGCACCTAAAACTTCCGCGTCTTTTACAATATGTTGTATGGCGCGACGGTTATCCTGTTGATCCAGAAAATATCCTGTCTTTTGTCCATTCTCTATATCCACATAAAACTTCAATCCGTTTTCTTTGATTACAATGCGGGTATCGAAGGGTGCTGATAAAAATCCTTTTTGTTGGGTCATTCCTTCCAGTTCCCGTACCGGCACGTCGTTGCGTTCATATATTCCCTTAGGTTTGAAAATCTTTTCTAATGCTTTTACAATAGCAGGCTTCCACACATCAATGCCAAGTGCAATTGTTTGTATAACAAAATAATCATTGAATTTATCGATGATCAATTGAGGCAGATCGTCGGCCTCTCCAAAAATCAGTCTGCAATTTTCTGAGTACCCCAATCGTTGGCGATATTCCCAGGCTTGTAATAAACGTTGATAAAAGAAATTTTCATCAACAACATCCTGCTTATTCCGGGTAAGTAAACGAACCAGTATCTGGGATTTTGGGTTGATATATCCCTTTCCTAAAAATTTCTTATCATGAGTAAACACCTCTACCACATCTCCCCCGTTGACAGTACCGTCAACTATATTTACTTCGTTGGCAAAGATCCAGGGATGTCCGTTCAGTATACGATTGCTGATTTTTCTCTTTAAGATCACTTTTGCCATAACCGCAAAAATAACGATTAACTACCGCAAGTAGATCCTGTCTGGAGCTAATATTCGAAAGTCGTCATTTTGTAAAAGGTATTATTTTGATACGCCCACCCGGTTTAATAAATGCGCCCCAATTAATTTTCCTTTTGCGAGGCCAGTATCGAGGCTACTTATATAATGAATACCTCCATAGAACCGGCTTATTGAAGCTTCTGATGCAGCATCATTGAAAGAATTAAAATCACGTGTCAATCCAATGAAAGCAGAATCACTATTATCATGAAAAGAGAAATTATCTCCATATAAACCACTCAGTACAGTAGCAGCAGAACCGGAGATTGTACTATGACCGCTGGTATATTCGGGAAAAGGAGGCGTTTGTAAGAAAGGTGTCCATGTTCCATCCCACCAGGTATTAATCTGCGTAATAGGTCGAATATAATGGTAATAATACTTCGCCTCCCAACAACTGATAAATGCATCCAATAATGAGATAGCTGTTAGTGTAAAGGCCTTTGCTGTTTTTATAATGTCAGCATTTGCTTTTTTACTGGCGATAGCGGCAATACCCATCCAATGACCGCCCGGTGTAATTTTCTTTTTGCCAACCATAAAATGACCGGAATGTTCTACCACAAAAGGATTATCATCCCAATAACGTGCTATTAGTTTTTCATCCTCAGTTAAACTAATCCCTTTTAAATACACCTCTTTAACCATTTTATAATATTGGCTATTGCTATCTGCGCTAAAGGCTAACGGGGCCACAGGCCGGAATTGAGAAGCAGAGTCTAATGAAAAATAACTAATCTTGCTCCAATGGGGTTCTGCTCCATCCAGGTAGTCGGGGGAAGTAGGTTGCCACTTACCATTATCCTTACTTCCCAAATATTTTTCCATCCCCCTCGTCTGCTTATACTTATCAGCCATCGCACGCTTGAGAATTAATTTCGCTACGGTGTCGCCAAATGCCACCGATCTATCGAATACTTCCTTGCTCAATGAATTTGAAAATTTCTCCAGTAACTGTTGCTCATAAGTTACTAGTGTATCTTTCGAAAAAATTCTTACGTCGTACGCTACACTGCAAAACGCTTTCGTAGCGGCTAGAAGAAAATTATACTCCTTTCCATTTTCGGGTACCGGCATTTTTGGAAAGCCGTTCAACTTTTCTGCAATCGATTCATTTCCGTTTGTATCAATAAACCGTATCGCTTCGTATTGTGCTAATGAGGTGTAACTATAAATACGACTGGCTACCGGCGGACTGAATATATCATCTACAATAATTTTTGTCAGCATTTTTTCATTCTGGAAAAGAATATTCACATCATCCAACTTGGTTGTCTTTTTATCACCACAGGAGGAAGTAAGGACAAATAGTACGAACAAAATGCAAGCGCTGTAATTGGATCTAAGCATAATAAGAATTAAAATTGAGACATTAGAAATTGACAATTCTTTTATTGCCTTTGGTATCATAAAATTCAAGGCGCTGAACTTTTTCATTTACGTTAATAAACCTGCCGGATTGAGATAAATAGCCAGAACCATTGAATACTTCTTCTTTTCTCTTCTTCCCATCTTTAAGTATTACCATACAGGAAACTTCACCGGGATTTGCCTGAACTGCCGTCATTCCTTTTTTTGGATAAAAGGCTTTTATCGGTTCCCTGTTTTGAGTAGCGATAAACAAGCATTCCTTTTTACTATTTATCAACTTTACCAGAGCCTTCGAATTACCCGGGATATAAAAGCCGCTTTGTAAAATACTCAATGGTGAAAAATTTCCATTACCATCTCCTAACAATACAAGTCCATTAGAAGCATCATAACGCCCCACATAAACATCCGTTCCGTAATCATTTCCGCAAAGGATCAGATCCAGGTTCCCATCCTGGTTAATATCTTCCAATAACATTCCGAAAACAGTAGATACCTGTGCAGGATCTGGCAACGGGCTGCTCGAAAATTTTCCGTTCCCCTCATTTTTAATAATAACAGAACGCATCTGGGTGGCGGTGGCAATCACGGCATCTTTCAATTGTTCTTTGCTAAGTACTTTATCGAAAGTTGAGATAGCCAGG
Source organism: Chitinophagaceae bacterium (assembly GCA_965279015.1). Classification (GTDB taxonomy): domain Bacteria; phylum Bacteroidota; class Bacteroidia; order Chitinophagales; family Chitinophagaceae; genus Endoryza. The sequence goes on along the minus strand of OZ257130.1, from coordinate 2,551,286 downwards.
CTATTATATGTTTTAAATTTGCTACGGAATTCAATCATCTGTCTGATCAGATCATCTCGCATATTCGCAGGATACTCTCTCATAGTTGTATCTGCTTGCGAGGTTACGAGATAAAGTGAAGGAATCGCATCATAGTTGCCATTGTTATCAAAATCTTTTCCATAAACACGTACTGGGTATTGTTCAGATGCTTTGTAAAAAGTGTTAATGCCCGTATTCCCCGCTATATAATCCATATCACCGTCATTATCAAAATCACCTGCCGCTAAACTATTCCACCATCCTTTTTGATTGTCCATAGAGGTTGACAATAGAGTAAAGGTTCCATTATTATTCTTATAGAATTGTACTGGCATAAACTCTCCAGTTATGATAAGATCCTGCCAACCGTCATTATCAAAATCAGTAAACAACGCGTCACAGGTCAATCCAACACTAATGAGTTCCCTGGCAACGGTTTTAGTTACGTCTGTAAAAGTGATTTTTCCGTCTTTCGAATCATTCCGATAGATAAAACCGGAAACGGGTTGTGGAAACATCCAGGGCATACATCTTCCAGCCACAAACAAATCCGGATCGCCGTCCTGGTCATAATCGGCCGATCGGATACAGGATTTACTGATGGTATTATTGGGTAAAGCGGTTGAATCTGGTGAAAAATTTCCTTTCCCATCATTTATATAAAACTTATCCTGGTAACTGTTACTATTCGGAGTCATTTCATTTCCGCCTGCTGTAACAAAAAGATCCAGGTCACTATCTCCGTCAGCATCCAGTAACAAAATCCCCATATCATGCCAGTTCTTACTCGAACGATCTGTTTTAGTAGTTATTAAATTTTTCGATATAAACCGACCATCCGCGCCCTGGGTAATTAGTTGAGTACTGTATCCAACGGACCCTGCCATTACCATATCCTGTAAGCCGTCCTGATTAATATCTCCAACTGCGATACCCGGCCCCAGGTCACTTAATTTATGTGGCAATAATTTTTGAACATTAAAATCTATAAAGTCATCTTCCATATGCATTATACCTGGCACAATTGAATCGGTAATATTTTCAATAAGTGTATTGGTAGCAAAAACTGCATTGTTGAAAGTAAAATTATCAATTGCATTATTATAGTTAACAATTAATGTCTGGTCGGCTTTAACACCCCTTTTCAATTGCATTTTACCATCCGGCCATTTTATCAATACGGTATCAATAGTTGAAGCTTCCCCTAATCCGAAATGTACACCTTGTTCAACGGTTGAAATATATCCCCGGTACGGAGTGTTGCGATACACTTGTTGCTTACCTTGTCCATAATGCAATTCTACTTTTGCGCCTATTCCATGAATGTTTTTTTCTACTCCTTCAAATTTTATATTTAAAAAATGTGGTTTCGTCTTTTGGTTAGTATACAAGTCATTCCGATAAACAAAAGCAGGATGAGCAATATTATTTATCACAACATCCATATCCCCGTCATTATCGAGGTCGGCATACACCGCCCCATTTGAAAAGCTGGGTTCGTTAAAACCCCAATTGGTTCCTTCATCGGTAAAAGAAAAATTTCCGTTGTTCCTGTAAACATAGTTGGGAATTTTTACAGCAGGGATTTCAGCCAGCATATCCATTTTAGGAGTAAGAGAATAAGCTTCGTTTCGAAAAGCCATAAAATCCCGATCCGTAATATCCTTCGGAAATCCATTCGTAAAAAGGATATCCCTATTACCATCATTGTCAAGATCTGTAACCAGCGGTGTCCAACTCCAATCTGTTTCAGCTACACCTGCAAAATATCCAAGATCTGAAAATACAGGGTGTTTGATACTATCAAATTGTCCTATAGAAGGTCCCTGATTTACTTGTATCATGTTTCTTACATACTGATACTGGTAGTTAAACAAATCACTGCTTTGGTAGTTTTGGTATGAATTAGGTGGCTGGAACATTTTTTTTCGCTGGTTATCTTTTGCAGCCATGTCCACTTCTATGATATCATCCAACCCATCGTTATTTAGATCAACCGCATCGGATCCCATTGAGTTAGCAGCCGTATGTTTGAAATACTCCATAACCCGATCGGTGAAAGTGCCGTCCCGATTATTGATATAAAGAACATTGTTTGAAATGTAATCATTCGCCACAAAAATATCCTGCCAGCCATCTTCATTAATATCAATGATGTTCGCTGCATGGCTATATCCTTCAACGAGAATACCTGCCTGTCTGGATACATCTGTAAAAACTCCATGATTTAGAGCCGAATCCCAATCATTGCGGTAAAGTTTTCCGGTACTTGGATGCTCGCCGTTCAGGTTTCTTTTCCTGAAATTATTCGCGTATTCATCTTTTATAATATGATTTACGGCAATATACAAATCAAGATCACTGTCATTATCATAATCAAAAAAATACGCCATGGTACTGTTGGTAGTATCCGCCAGCCCATACTCTTTTGCCATTTCTTTAAATACGGGAATATTGTTCCTATCGGATCCCTGATTTATATACAAAAGATTAATCCTTTCCATCGGATCTCTTTTTGCAGTAGCGCAAACATATAAGTCAAGTTTGTTATCGTTATTAATATCAATGACGGAAACGCCGCGACTCCAGCGGCCTGCTCCCTCTGTTTTACTTTGAGCCGTTATATCTTCAAACTCAAAATTTCCTTTATTTAAATAAAGTTTATTGGGCACCATATTACCGGTGAAGTACAAATCCTGGAGGCTATCATTATTGAAATCACCCACACCCACCCCACCACCATTATAGATGTTGGAAAAATCAAAAATATTTATTGAATCGTCTTCGGTAATCGTATTGGCAAAATCAATATGAGTGTCTGCTGCATCTAGTCGAACGAATTTTCCGCCTTTATCTTTACATCCGCCGATTAGAAATAGTATGATCGCAAATGGCAGCCACAGTGTCCGTTGTAAGCGAGTTTTCATTAATCAAAACCTATTAATTAAAAAAGAAAGGATAAACCTGTGCACGTCAAAGCATGAAGATATGTAAACCAACATTGCTAAAAGACGATTTTAAAATGTAGTAAGGCAGGAACTTTTATGTCCTGCCTTACTATTGATAAGAAACTATTTATGAATCATTAAGGCTTGATAAACCCTTTGCTCAAATCAATTTGCTGTTGAGGAATGGGATAATAATCGTTAGCTGGAGAAACATATGTAGGCTTAGGCACTAACAATACCTGGTAAGGCATCGCGCTTTCATATGTATAATATGCATTCAGTTCTGTAGCCGCAGTACCCCATCTTACAAGGTCAAAGAAGCGATGTCCTTCCATTCCCAATTCAAGTAATCTTTCCAGACGAACCGCAGTACGGGCCTGAGCCTGAGTGGTGAAAACAGTTGGATAAGCAGCAGCCAGCGCAACTCCCTCAGTTGCCGCGATTGGAACTTTAGTTGAATTAGCAGCCCTTGTACGAACCCGGTTGATCAGGTTAAACGCAGTAGTCAACGAACCCACTTCAATTTCTGCTTCCGCGGCCCATAATAAAACATCCGCAAAACGAATCAGGTTCATGTTGAGTGCGGTACCACCACCTACAAACCAGATGCTTGCATCGTGGGTTGAAGCAACCTGTGATGCCCGAATCATTATTTTCTTTCCAGCAAAAGGACCGGCCGAACGATCTCTTGGCCATGTTGTAAGATAAGTGCCCCAATCATGATAAGGTACATTATCTCTGCCGATTGTCCAGTCAAGACGTGGATCCACATTTCCTGTATACCTGGTACGACCTGCTTGAGCAAATGGATCATAAACCACTGTATTATTTGGAGCGGGGTCTGGTAATCCTGCAGCGGTTGTTTTAAATTGGTTTGCGAAGAAATACGTTGGGCAAAAGAAACCTGCACCTCCACCGCCAGTTGCGGAAGGAGTGTTTAAGAGATCGCCCCAATTACCATTTCTTGCACCAGCATTGTCCTGTGAAGAAGCCTGGAAAGCAAATACAGATTCTCTACTATTGTCTGTGGCAACATTGAAGTTGTCTTCATAATTCGTGTTCAGATCAAACGCTACACCCAGGGAGTTTTTACCATTTGCCACTACATCAGTCAAAACTGTTCTGGCAGTTGCAAAATCCTTTGTAAACATTAATACTTTGCCATAAAACGCGCCTGCGGTCCATTTGTTAGCAAGTCCTATCGCACTCTGTGTAACCGGAAGATTATCCCATGCAAATTTTGCATCCTCAACAATTTTAGGAAAAATATCTACATCATTTGCAACACCGGCAATAGCACCGCTCGCCAGATCAGCATCGATTTTTTCATCGAGGTAAGGCACTTTTCCAAACAATATTCTTGCCTGGAAATGATACCACGCCCTTAAGAAACGAGCCTGACCAGCAAGATTTTTTCTTGCGTTCGCATCAACTGTTGTTGCTTTTTCCAATACTTGCAAAACAGTATTTGTACGTTTTACCCCTTCATAGATTGCTTTCCAACGATCGTTGATGGCACCGTTACCAGAAGTAATGTCATGACGTTGAACTGGAGTCATATTTGGTCCCTGATCACCGGGATCGCTTCCTTTATTTGCCAAACCACCACCAATATCTCCATACAGGAAGTTAGAACCACCGGAACCCCATTCGCCACCAAGACCCAAACCCCCATCATGGCCATCCAGCATCGCGTAGGCAGATAATAAAAGTTTAGATACTCCTTTTTCAGAGGCAAGGGTAGCCTCATCCAAAACGCCTCGGGGACTATTATCCAGGAATCCCTTATCACAAGCATTCATTCCGATAACAATTGTTATACAGAGGAGAATTTTTAAGAATTTATTTTTCATATATCAATATATTAAATTATCTAAGAATCAATAATTAAAAAGTGACGTTCAATCCGAACAGGAATTGTTTAACATTCGGAAACGCACCAATGTCAACGCTCGAAGCACGATCATCCGTACTTACAATATCAGGATTTAATCCGGAATATTTTGTAGCTGTAAACAGGTTGGTTCCCTGAAGATAAATTCTGATTTTAGATAGTTTTAGTTTACTCATTACTTCAGAAGATAAGGTATATCCGAGTTGAAGATTACGCAAGCGTAAATAGGAAGCATCTTCTACATAATACGAGTTAACAACTCCGGAAGTACTGAATCCAGAAGAGGCAATAACTGTTTCCTGAATTGGAGTAGTTGCACCAGGTCTGCTACCATCTGGTAACCAGCTTTCGTATAAAGATCTTTTGCTTCTTCCACCGGGGAAACCGCTGGAGAAATCAGTATACCATCTTGTAAAGCTGAATGCATCTTTACCTTCAACACCATAGAAAAATGCGGAAAGGTCAAAACCTTCATACTCCAAAGCCAGATTTAATCCATATGTAAATTTAGGATTAGGGTTTCCTATAATGGTGCGGTCATTCGCATCAATGATCTTATCTCCGTTAACATCTGCATATTTAAAACGGCCGGGAGCAGCACCTGGTTGAGTAGGTGATGCAGTAACTTCAGCAGCATTTTGGAATAATCCTAACACTTTATAACCATAATACGTATTTAAGGAACTACCTACAAAGTTACGTGTGGCATTTCCACCAATACGGTTGGCTTCATTGGCAGGGCTGTTGAAGTCAAAGAAAGCCTGACCATCATTGGTAATAGCGGTAATGGTGTTATCATAGGTTGTAAAAGTGAGCGTAGAAATAAGCAAAAGTTTTTTGGTAAGATTTGCCCTGTTGGTGATCATCAGGTCAATACCCTTGTTCTCCATACTACCTACGTTGCGGAAAGAAGGATTATTAGCAGCCACAGCGCCGGCAATAGCCTGACCAGCCGGGTTATAAAGCAACCCTTCTGTTGTACGCTTATACCAGTCAATTACGATTTCTGTTGTATTATTAAACAAGGTCGCGTCAAACCCAATGTTGGTAGTTACGTTTTCTTCCCATTGACCCAGTGGATTTCCTACAAAGGATAAGAAGAAGCCTTCCTGAGGGGAGTTTTGAGCACCAGTAACATCATACCAGGAGCTTTGGCGGTTGCTTGCAAAAGTAGTATATGCGTTTGAAGCGCTAACCGCAGCTTCATTACCCATTTTACCCCAGCTTCCACGCAATTTCAGGGAATTGATCCAGGAAATGTCCTTCATAAAGTTTTCCTCAGATATTATCCAACCTAAAGAGAAGGCTGGGAAGGTACCCCATTTATTGGGATCCAGGAATTTGGAAGAACCATCCCTTCTGATTGTAGCAGAAGCAATGTATTTACCATTATACGAATAATCCGCTTTTCCAAAATAAGAAAGAGTTGTTCCCGGAGTATAAACAACGCTTCCTCCCAAATTCTGAACTGTACCGTTTCCTAAATTGATAAAGGGACGATAGTTATATGCATAAAAACCAGAAGCAGCACCAATAACCTGGCGACCGCCTCCTTCCTGAGACTCGTAACCAATTAAAGCAGCTACGTTATGATCCCCAAAGGTTTGGCGGTAAGTGATCTGGTTCGTCCATATCCACTGGTAATTTCTGATGAAGTTTTCAGTATAAGTAGTGTTAGAAGTATTCTCGGTGTGTTCGTATTCAATAAATGGATAAGTGAATGTATTATTGGTATTCATAGCACCCCCAAAGCTGCTTCTGAACGTAAAATGATTCAGGAAATCAGCTTCTACATATATATTACCAAAAAGATTCACGTTGTTACTACGGTTATCCTTGGTACGATAGAGTTGAGCCAATGGATTTTTACCGTTACCCAATGTACCGAAACCGGAACCACCGCGTGTTCCTGCAAAGTCACCAGCTTTAATGGTATAAACCGGAACCACTGAAGTAATACGTGAAGTTTGCGCGATAATACTTGCTTCCGTATTATTATCATTCGGTACGTTACTTTCTGAATTAAATACCTGAAGATTTTCACCTACCCTGAAATTTTTCAACACGGTAAACTCGCTGTTCAAACGAGCTGTATAACGTTTGAAGAATTGATATTTTGTGATTGCTTGCTGGTCATAATAGTTGACACTAAGCATAAAGCGACTTGCTTCAGTAGCGCCATTCATAGCAACGTTATGGTTTTGAATGGGCGCATTTTGTGTTGCTTCCTGGTACCAGTTTGTTCCGGCTTTACTGGTAGGAACAATGATATAAGGAGCATAACCCGGATCTCCCAAACGACCATAATCCAGTTGGTACTTACTAGGATCAACACCCGGATTACCATTCATAATAGGTACTCCGTTATTGGCTACTCCACTATAATATATATAATCAGGCAGTACAGCGTTCGCACCATTACCATAGATAGAGCCGGCGGTAGTTAAACCGCTATTCCTACGAGCAAGGAACAAAAGGTCCGCTTCTTCCTGTGCATTCAGCAACTCAGCCCCTTCACCAGGAACCTGGGTGCCATAAAACATATCATACGTTACGTTCACCCCTCTTTTGCGACCTTTTTTGGTGGTGATAACGATAACGCCATTAGATCCTCTCACTCCATAGATTGAAGCAGATGCGGCATCTTTCAATACTTGCATGCTTTCAATATCGTTGGGGTTTAAGCCAGCGATACTTCCGGTTTGTACTCCATCCACTACATAAAGCGGGTTATTGTTGTTGAACGACCCTAATCCGCGAATACGGACCGTTGAACCGGCACCGGGTACTCCGTTCTGAGTAACAGTTACCCCTGATGCTCGTCCTTGCAACTGAGATTGAACATCAGAAGTAGGTTGAGTTTTGAGATCTGCGACATTTACTACGGCAACGGCTCCGGTAATATCCTTCTTCCGTTGAGAGGTATAACCTGTAACAACGATCTCATTAAGCGTAGATCCCCCCTCTTTTAAAGAGATGGCGACGTCATTTTGTCCGGCCAGGGATACCTCGATGGTTTGAAAACCAACAAATGAAATTACCAGTACGCTGTTTGCATTGGGAACTGTAATTGAGAAGCTTCCGTCTGTACCTGTCTGTGTTGCAGTCGTAGATCCTTTAACTGAAACAGTAGCACCTATAACGGGTTGTTTGTCTTTATCCCCCGTTACTTTACCTGTAACGGTTTTTTGTTGTGCGAAGGAGGCCGTGGTAAATAATAGCAGGCAGGCTATTAACCACGACCTTGCGGCAGTTAGCTTTGAGGGCATAATGATTGTGTTTTGATTAAGGTTGTGTGAAAAAAAATAAAAATGGCGTATAAATTTAACGATAAATTAAAAATTGTTTCAAATTTTTTTGTTGATTTCTTAGAAATAATTCTTATAGAGAAATTTTACAAAAAAAAATCAATTGATAAATTACCAGCAATCGTAGATGCTACCTGCATTTCATCGAAATCATTGATTACAAAAAACTAACAGCTATTTGCGTAGCATATACACATTCAAAACCCACTCATCGTCAGTAAGATTTTTTTTATTAGGTAAACGCTGCTTGATTTTCATTTTAAATACAAACGATTAACAAAAAAAAATCTTCCCTATACTACACGAATGCCATAGGAATTAGTTGCAGCAAGGCTTTCAGGTCATTTGCAAAAAATACTTTTTAAAAATGATTTATTCAGTTTGCAATAATAGTACTCGTTCCTGCTAAAAAAACAGTATCTATCTGAATACATGTAGCAAATAATCTACAAAAGCGATGGGCCTTAAGTTTAATGCATTTTTCTTACTGATCTTTAATAGTTGTCAATTGATCTATAATATTTGTCTTGTAAAAAACTATATTGATAACTAATTGTCGCAAGTTGGTTTTACAAGTTGAATACAAAAGTCCGAATCCTGACTGTTTAACTTTTTTCACCTCCTTGCCCCCTAAAATGGCTTTTAATGACGGAGTTGGCTAGAAAACTAGCTTTATCAGGTCAATTTGTCTTATAAAATCCTCTTGGCAAAGTAATTGTCAAGCTTAACTTTGCGGTCAATTTTACCGACCGGGAAGAAAAACTATGTCAGAAATGAATACCAAGCAAAAAGAGTCTGTGGATCAGCCAAACGGAACCGATAAACTAGTTGATATCAATACCGATGAGAATATAAGCGGTACGAATCATTTGAATGAACCCGTAGCAAATGAAGATGAAATAGAAACGCTAAGGGCCGAGATTGGTTCCCTTAAAGATAAGTATCTGCGCCAGGTTGCTGAATTCGATAATTTTCGTAAGCGAACCGCGAAAGAAAAGATGGAACTTATACAAACTGCCGGTCGCGATGTAATTGCTTCGCTACTGGAAGTGATGGATGACTGTGAGCGTGCTGAAAAACAAATAGCCAATAACCAGGAATTAAGCGCTACTAAAGAAGGTCTCCAGTTGGTTTTTCAAAAATTACGCAATACACTTCAGGCAAAAGGATTGAAAGTAATGGAAAGTACGGGACAGGAATTTAACCCTGATATGCACGAAGCTATCACTGAGATACCTGCTCCTTCCAAAGAACTAAAAGGTAAAGTAATAGATGAAATTGAAAAAGGGTATTATTTGAATGATAAGATTATCCGTTTTGCAAAAGTAGTAGTGGGAAAATAAAGTTGATTATGCTTTACCCTGTAAGCAACTTGCGCAAGATTAATTATGCAATGATCATATAGCCCCGGAATAAATATGTCAAAAAGAGATTATTACGAAGTATTGGGTGTAGCCAAAGGCGCATCAGCCGATGAGATTAAAAAAGCTTATCGGAAAGTGGCCATGCAATTCCATCCCGACCGTAACCCGGGTGATAAAGCGGCTGAAGAAAAATTTAAGGAAGCAGCAGAAGCATATGAAGTATTAAGTGATAATGATAAACGTTCACAATACGATCGTTTCGGTCATGCAGGGGTTAGCGGTAATGGAAGAGGTTTCGGAGGTGGCGGCAGCGGAAATATGGAAGATATCTTCAGTCAGTTTGGTGATATTTTCGGTGACGATATATTTGGTAGTTTCTTCGGTGGTGGAAATGCTCGTTCAAAAGGCGGGCAAAGAAGCCGTGGAATAAGAGGAAGCAATCTGCGGGTAAAATTAAAGTTGAGTTACGAAGAGATCGCAAAGGGTGTTACAAAACAGATCAAAGTTAAAAAACACGTTCCTTGTCAAACCTGTTCGGGAAGCGGAGCAAAGGATAAGAATAGTATGCAAACCTGTGGCACCTGTGGTGGAAGCGGACAGGTTCGCAAAGTAACAAATACTTTTCTTGGACAGATGCAGACAGTTACTACCTGTCCTACCTGCAATGGTGAAGGTTCAGTGATCACCGCAAAATGCGGAACCTGTAAGGGAGAAGGCAGGGTATATGGTGAAGAAACGGTTTCAATAGATATACCCGCGGGTGTTCAGGAAGGAATGCAGTTGAGTGTTGGTGGAAAGGGAAATGCCGGTGAACGGGGTGGTATGCCTGGAGACCTTATTATATTAATTGAAGAAGAGCAACATAAAGAATTGCATCGCGACGGATTGAATGTTGCATTTGAATTACATCTTTCATTTCCGGATGCAGTTTTCGGAACACAGGCTGAAGTGCCAACTATTGACGGAAGAGCGAAAATTAAAATTCCAGCAGGTACTCAAAGTGGTAAGATATTCCGCCTGAAAGGAAAAGGTTTCCCTGCGGTGAATTCATATGAAAAAGGGGATCAGCTTATCTATGTAACCGTATGGACCCCTCAACATGTTTCCCCGGAAGAAAAAGCAATCCTGGAAAAAATGAATGGTTCTCCCAACTTTCAACCGAAACCAGAAAAATCCGATAAGAGTTTTTTTGAAAAGGTGCGTGAAATGTTTTCATAGAAAAAATTAAAGCATATAGCAAAACCCGGTGCAGCTTTTCGCTTACCGGGTTTTTGCTTGCATCGTGTCCAATAGTCAATTGATTATGATCCTTTAGATTTTTTACGTAACATCGGAATTGCCATCATACTTCCCGCATCCCGATAATCAACTTGCTGCTGATCACCGGTTGCATTAAAGCGGTAAGTTCGCCCGGTTATTGCTCCTTTAACAGTTAGTCCTCTTTCTCCGGTATACTCAAAAATCACATCGCTCCATAACTGACCGGGAGGCGTATGAGTGTATGTTGCCGATGATCTGCTCATTGATCCGGCATAATCATTTCTTTTTTTTCCACAACAAGACATAGTTATAATTTTTTTTCATCTTCAAAATAAGTTGGTGGGGGCTCGTTTCTTCCTGTTATTTTTTCAAGCAGACAAGCCACTGCTGATAATGCCAGCCAATAAACAATTTTTTCTTTCCAGTTTATTCCCAGCCACAGAGCTGGAAGAATCGCTATCCACAAACTCAAACAATAGAAACAGTCGAGCAGGTTTCCAAAGAAACCCTGCCCGAGCTGTTTGCGCAACTGATAGATAATATCGAATGGGCCGTCTTCCTTACTCAGCAGATGAGTTAGCCTCCATACGGCCAGTGCGCATAATATGAAAAGTGTGCCATTCATTTAAACTGGTCGTTCAATACCAATGAGTACTTCGTTACTGTAGAAATTTACGTTCCAATAAGTATCCCCATCGGTATGACGAACAAATCCATCAACCCTCAGTCTGAAAGCGCAGAAATTTTGTCCCACTTCCAGCCATCTTGAATTAGGCTTTACCTTGATTTTGATGAAATCACCATCAGAATCCGCGCCAATTTCATCAATGGTTCCTTTAAATGTTGGGCAGAAAGCTGAATGAGAACCTGAGCTGAATGAATAGGAACGACCTACCGGTGCACCGCCATCGGCAAAAGGTGTAGTATTGGGTAAGCTGTTCCATCCCGAAGGAAGATGATTTCCTACTTTCATCAGGTTGATATTACCGATTGCTCCTTTTCCTATAGTCAACGAATATGCTCCCATGAATCCGCTATCCTGGTTCGCTTTAAAACGTACTTCAAGTGGCGCGTCTTCAATAAAGCCACCTGCGCCATTTGAAGGTAATGAAAATAACGCGCAGTTGCCAAGTGTGGTACCATCCATGGAAACATCGTCATCCAGTTCTATGCTCCAGAGATGATTATCGAGATACAAACCGATGATTTCATCGATTGCAGGAAGCTTGCTTCCATCAGCTTTATACCCTTCGATCCTGAATTCAACCCTACCCCTTCCTGTTAGATCTGTATAATTACCGGTTGAAAGAAATGCTTTGTAATTAATAGAAGTTATCCATCCCGCGGGTTGAGGGATAGTTGGCGGAGGAGCTTCTACATTAAAGTAACAACGTGTCGGTGCCAGGGGTGCTCCGTCCACACTCAGGCTTTGCGTAGTTCGTATTGAGGTATTAACGGGGAACCCGCTGCTTACGTTTATTAATGAAGTATCTTCTTCAACATTCGTCCAACCAATACCCGTCCTCCGATACCGAACTGTATAATACGCAATAGCCGGATCTGTAAAGCGACAGGAGATCATGTTCAACCTTCCTCTCCAGGCGGCACAGGAAAGACCATTACCACTTATACGACCGGAACTATGAAGTGTATAACCCAAGCCACCGCGATTACCGCTGGCATCTTCACCAAGGTAAATATCTCCTATATATTGAATGATACTTTGTCCGGTACAAGGATTTACGGTTGTGCCTATTACACTCTTTGGAATGCAAATATTAACTTTGCGGCAGGTGTTGATATTTGAATACAATGCAGATTCAAACATTACCCGGTTAACATTGGAAGGATCGAGTATCTGCACCAGCAGATCGGGCTTCCGTTGAGTTAAGAACGATTCTCCACTGGCTACATCTACTTCCAGTTCTGATGCATCCTCGAAATCAGTACGCTGAAAACGGAATATATAATTACCAAAACTATCAGTAATTACATTTCCCAGTACTTCGCGTGTACCAATGCCGGTATAAGCACCACCCGCCAGTTCTTCCGCGGATCTGTCGTATTCAATAAAACGGAGCAATGCAGAAACATACGATTGTACATTACAATAGAATGGTAACTTATCTACAATCCGGGCAATGCGTGTTTTATCAATACTTAAAACTGCATTATTGCTTATTCGATTTAGCGCAACCGAAGAAACCGCCGTCATTTTTTCTGTTACTGTTTCTTCTTTTGCTTTTCTTTTTACATCGTCCGTTACATTCTTATCAACCCTGAATACAGTGGCTTCCTGTTGTGGAATGAGTTGGTTAGATTGCAAAGGCAGCATCAAAGGTTTGAAGGGGTCAGGTGGATTGGGCGGAACAGGAATACCAGGTCTCTTAATAAACCTGTCGGGATATACTTTTTTAATATAGTCACGGAGCTCAGGGTACTCCATTGCTTTTTGCAAAGAAGTATATGTGTCAATCACAATCCAATCGCGCCAGCAAGGATTAATGAGACAAACTCCTTCGTAATACGAAACATGTCCGTATACAATATAATCAGTGGCTCCACTGGTAGCTACAGTTGTAAGCTGCAATACCAGGTCATTAAAATCCTGGTCTCCTGCACCACTCCCTCCCCCATCATCGGAAGCCAGTGAGAATCCAGTACAGGGGGCAGGGCTCAATAAAATTTTTTCGGTAGAATTTTGCCAGGTGGTTCCATTTTTATTTTGAATCTGCAAGCTCCACGAGTTGCCTGTTACCTGCACCGTGGGAGAACCAACAACTCCTGGATGTATACCATTACCGCCGCTGGCTCCGCTTACAATAAAACGTTGCTCACGGGCAGCGAACTTTTGGGTTACCTGGACATTCCAGGAACCATGCATTAAAATTGCCATAAGAAAGGTTTAATAGTTAATGATGAAATAGTATTGAAATCTTGTACATCAATAGAAATTCATTGAAAGTCATAAAAAAAGGGTACGGCTCAATCATACAAATTGATAACCCTCAAAAAAAATTAATCTGTAATTACAGGTGCCTGGGGACAACAACGATACTCCTGTGATTTATCTAACAACTCAATTTGACGGCGTAACAAATCATTCTCCAATTGCATTCTCTCTTTTACTTCAGGTTCGCAGATATCACATTCATCTAAACAACCTTTAACAATCACGCCACCTGTTGGCAAAGAAAATTCCATATCAAATGAAACGGACTGCCTGATTTCTTTTGAAACTTTCCCATCGGCACCCACCAAACTTTGCTTCTGTAATTGCGTATCTAATTCTTTCAATACGATTTGATGAACTTCAACAGGGATAGGTTGCAATCCGGAAGCGGCAAAACTGTTAATAGCAGCGGCTTCGAAAGCAGGTTGGTTACCCCCTAAAGCTGACGTGGAAAATTCGGCATGTGCAAATACTTGTTGATGATTAGAAAACACTTTACTGGTAGCTGCGATATCTTCGGGCCTTATGGATACGGCTGGTTTTACATTTGCAGGAACAAATGGTCTGCGTACCGGCGCCACGGGATCTTTTACACGACGTTCGATCGCTTCAAGTACAAAAGATATCTTTTGCTTTTTATTAAGCCGATAAAACAAGAAGCTGATTGCATGACAATGATTCGGATTGGCAAATGTTCTTGAAGAAGCCTCAAAATGATCTTCCGATTCTCCCTCAATATGCGTACGTGACGATACTTCACCAACTGAAACAGAATGTGCTTTGTGTGTAGCATTTACAGATTGATTGGCAGATGCTTCCGCATGCGAACGTTGTTCATTCAAATAGTCGAATGTTGATTTACTGTTGTGTTTGCCATTTGAGTTTACACTTGCATCCGCGGAACCGCCAAATATATAAGTGCCATAACTTCCATGAGCATCACCATGAAAATTCCAATCGCCGCTGTTGCTGCTGCTACCTCCTCCCGATTGTTTGTTGGCACCGTCGGTTACGTAATGCTGTAGCGCTGTCATATAATACTGCTCTTCGGAAATCTGTTCGCTGCGATAACTCAGTTTAGTTTCGCTATCGAAAGAAAAACGACTTTTCCGGTCCGTAGTAGCGAGACGAACTTTCTCGCCGGGCAATAAGGTTGTAGTGTAGATTGGATCTCCAAGTGTAAGTCCCAATGTGCAACGTTTGAACCGGAAATGCAGGATCACTTCTGTTTCAAATTGTACGGGTCGATCCTGGACCTGAACGGTAATCGGGTAATTGAGAATGCGTTTGAAGTTAAACACATCGCAATGATCGTCTTTAAGCAATTCTGGACAACAGGGAATACCCGTGCCCCCATGTTCATCGGAGGCCGTTGGCCCCAACTTTTTGTCAGCTGTTGTCATAACAAATAAGGTTTAATTGTTAATAGTATCTTTTCTTACTACGTCAGGAGCTATGCCAGATCTTTTCTACGATGGAGCTTAAAAATGGGGGGGGGTGAAATTGCTGATACAAAGTTGAAATCATACGTGATCTAAAACAAGAGAAGTACTACTGAAATTGATACGTAGTTATACTGGTTTGTATGGAATGCATACTACTTAGTGGGTAGGAAAGTGAGTGGTGAATGGTGAGTGGTGAATAGTCAATAGTCAATTCTTTCCGCTATGTGATACGAGATACTTTATTACTCTGGAGAATTATTTGACCATTCACTATTCACTATTCACTATTCGAATCTTTTTTTCTTCTTACCACGACTATAAATCTTCTTTGCTTTTTCTACGATCAATATAAATTCTTTTTGCAAGGCATCGGAAGGATTATAGGATTGGTTAGCCAATTGCTGTACATCAGCCCAGTTAATACGTCTCGCGTACTTGGATACTTTTAACAAAGATGTAAACATGGCCACTGAAGTGGCAAACCGATAAGAGGCAGGCAATTCATAAAACTCGGCATACAATAATGGGCAACGATACCCTGTAATACGATTCAATGAATCTCCGGGGATCTTATAATTCACTATCACATTTGCCAATCCATCTTCTTCATAGTATCTCGAATCCTTGATATCTCCGACCATTCTTATTTCAAAAAGCGAGAGGAGGGAGTGACCCGATCCTATTTCACCGCCCTCCACTTCATTTAATGAGTCGGCCAGCGCTTTCAATTTATTATCAAATCCGATTAACCGGTAATCCTGTACTAGTTTTGGATTAAACTGAATGCTGAGGTAAGCGTCATCCGCTACGGTGTATAATGTTTGAGTAAGTTCTTTAACCAAAACTTTTTCCGCTTCAAATACATTGTCAAGATATGCGAAATTTCCATTTCCTTTTTTAGCGAGTACTTCCAGTTTTGAATCCTTATAATTTCCCATTCCTACTCCCAGGCAAGTGAGGTAAATCCCATACTGCTGATGCTGGGTAACCAGCTTGTCGAGTTCATCTTCGCTGGTTTGTCCAACATTAAAATCTCCATCTGTGGCCAGTATCACGCGATTATTCCCGCCTTTTATAAACTGGCTCTTCGCAACGCGATAGGCTGCTCGTATACCGGATTCACCTGGCGTTGAACCACCCGGGAACATATCTTCAATCGATTTACGGATTTTTTCCTTTTCCTTACCGGAAGTTGGTTGTAACCATACTCCTACCGTACTACCATAAACAACAATTGATACCGTATCTTTTTCCCGAAGGTTATCTACCAATAATTTAAAAGAAGACTTCAATAAGGGAAGACGGTTGGGCATATCCATCGAGCCAGATACATCGATCAGAAAAACAAGATTGCTGGGAGGAATTTTTTCGGGATCCAATTTACGCGCACACATATGCAGGAAAAGCAATTTATTTTCAGCGTTCCAGGGGCAGTCGGAGATATAGGATTGAAAAGCGAACACACTATCTTTTGGAGGATCTTGATAGGTAAAGTTGAAGTAATTCAATACTTCTTCCGTACGCACTGCGTCGGGTGGTACCATCGTATTCATATTCAGGAACCGGCGGATATTACTGTAGGATGCCTTATCGGTATGAATGGAAAAACCCGTTACCGGAAACTTTTTAGCATGTACAAATTCATTCTCCAATAATGAACTGTAGGTCTCTCCGCCCACGGTCCAGTTCTCCCGGTCCTCCAGTTTGAGATCTTTTGTAACGGAAACTAGTTTGCTTTTGCTGGTGGTTGCGGCGGCAAAAAGCATTTTTAATACAAGCTGCTGGTAGCTGGCCGCTTCAACTTTTACACAAATGGATTGATATCCGTCTAATGAAATCGTGATACTATCGGTAGGCTTACCGATCATAATACCAAATGCACCGCTGCTTCCCGAATGATATAGATAACCAGTAGAATGAAGTAATATCCTAGCATTAGATACGGGAATATTTTTTTCATCCCTGATTTCGCCACGCAGGTAGTATTGTGCCCGTACCGACGAGCACAAAAGCATTACAGATAATATGACAAGCTGGATTTTCAATTGGATAATTAAGATGCGTGATACCCGTTTATATATAATTGATCAGAACAGATAGTACATTCTTTATTCCGCAAGCCGGTAAATCTCGCGGATATTTCTTCCCAATCCATCATAATCGAGCCCATACCCAACTACAAATTTGTTGGGGATGGTGAAACCCAGGTAATCGATTTTTACAGGATACACCATGGCATCTGGTTTTTGTAGCAGGGCCACAATTTTTACAGACGCGGGTTGTTGATGATGAATCTGCGGTAAAAACTCACTGAGTGTTTTACCGGTATCCACAATATCTTCAATGATGATTATTTCTCTGCCAATAATATCCATATCCAGGCCAATTGCGGTAATTACATGGCCCGTAGATTTCGTTCCTTTATAAGATGCGAGTTTGATGAAACAGATTTCCGCGTCGATGGTTATTTCTTTGAACAGGTCGGAAGCAAACATGAAGGAACCATTGAGAATAGCAATAAACAATGGCTTTTTACCAGCATAATCCTGGTTGATCTGTTGCGCTACCATTTTAATTCGAAGCGCAATCTCTTCAGCGGTCAGGTAAGGTTCAAATTGTTTGTCGTGTACACGTATAACCTGCATACATTAGTTTTTATAAATAATCAGTTCCTGTCCCTTTTTCAATTGAACGTCATCTAATTTATTCCACTCCTTGATCTTATCCGTAGTTGTATTGTAATTTTTGGCTATGCCATACAATGTTTCTTTTGGTCGAACTACATGAGTGAGAAAATCAAATGTCTGCGTTTTTTCATTCACCGGCAACGTCTCCTTAGTGGCGCCCGACATCCTGCTGCTTTCATCAGTTGCCAATCTTGGCTGGGAAGGAGCTTCTTTTTGTAGATATAATTTCTCTCCTACGGCTGGTCGCATAGTGGATTTAAGAAAATTATATTGTAAAAGGCTTTCCAACCTTATTCCTTCACTTTGTGATATTCCGTAAAGCGTTTCTCCTTGTTGTACGGTATGGTACTCTTCCGCACCTAATTTGCGTTTACGTTGTAAAAAGAGTAACTGATCTTCGATCAGTACATCTTCTTTTTGCAAATCGTTAAAATCAAACAAACGCTTTAATGAAATATCATAAAGCTTTGCTACAGCAAGAAGAGAAGTGCCTGATTTTGCAAATACAACCCTTGTTTTATTTATCACAAATTCGCCTTCCGGGTAAGATGGGCGAACAATAACAGGAAGCTCTTCCATTGCTGGGGGTATAGGAGCCGCGGGGCCCGCTGTGATAATTGTACCGGTTCCGGGTCTTTTAACACCTGCCAATATTTCTTCATCAGCAGAAAGTTTACCCAACGCGATCAATGAATATTGCTGAAGATTGTATTGCTCGATAAGTTTAATAAGAATTTGCGAATACTTATTATTAGTTGCATATCCCGCTTTTTTCAAACCATACGCCCAGGCTTTGTAATCAGTTGGATCTAGTTGAAACAAGAAAGCATAGCGGGAACTGTTCTTTAAAAAGTCTGAGTGATCTTTATAAGAATCGCTGGAAGTACTATAACTGCGGAAACATTCACCACGGGCATCATCATCATGATATACTTTATCACCCTGCCAGCCGGTTTTACATTTAATTCCAAAATGATTATTAGACCTGGTCACCAAATTGCTATGGCCCGCTTCGGTTTCATGTATTCCTTGCGCCAATTTAATGGAAGCAGGTACACCAGTTCGTATCATTTCCTCCACCGCTAATTGCTTATAAGTATTGATATACTCAATAACATATTCTTCTTTCTGGCTCATCGCCAGATTTCCTATAAGAAGCATTCCTGCAAAAAAAACAACTCTCAACATTCCTTATATTTTATTTTTTACGAATCAGCATTATTCCATCCCGGACGGTTAGCAATACCCTTTCAACTGAATCATCCTGGCCAACAAAATCGTTAAATGCCTGGATGGCAATGGCATTTTTGCCTTTTATGGATTCTTGAAGCACCTCACCATGAAACAGTACATTATCCGCGATTATTATTCCTCCCGGACGAACCCTGGGCAATACTAAACGGTAATAATCAATATAATGCACCTTATCTGCGTCAATAAATACAAGATCCCAGGTTTCATTAAGAAGCGGAATGATCTCTAACGCATTTCCTAAATGCAAAATTATCTGTTCCTGCCATACAGAAAGCTTAAAATAAGCCCTGGCCGTATCCGCTTCCTGCTGTCTTATTTCAATGGTATGCAATTTCCCTTCACCATGTAGCCCTTTGGCAAGACACAAAGCGCTATAGCCGGTAAAAGTTCCGATCTCCAGTACTCTTCTGGGTTGCAACATACAGCTGATCATTTCCAGGAATCTTCCCTGCACTTTACCACTCAGCATATGTGATTGTGAATGGGTTGAATAGGTTTGTCCGGCCAACTCATCTAATACGAGGTCGGGATTAGAAGTATACTTTTCGGCATAAGCCTGGGCCAGGAGGTTAACGAAGTCCAACTAGGGAATGGTTTCGGCAAAGATAAACGAAGGATTTGTGATTTGTGAATGGTGATTTGTGATTTCTGACTGTGTAACAGGGTTTTAAGGCTTATGACTTTTCAACTCCGTGAAATCATAAAACCCAAATCAAAAATCATAAATCAGAAATTAGGCTGAAGTGGGTGTTTGGTGTAAAAATTTAACACATGCTCTACTACCTGCTCGGGAGTATCCGCCACTTTTAACAGATCCAGATCCTGTGGTGAAATAAAGTTCGTGTGTTGTAACATGGTTTCCTTGAGCCAGGTCAATAAACCACCCCAATAATCAGTACTCACCAGAATTAGAGGAACCTGTAACATTTTACCGGTTTGTATCAGGGTGGCTACTTCAAAAAATTCATCCATAGTGCCAAAACCTCCAGGCATCATTACAAATCCTTGCGAGTATTTGGTAAAAAGTGTTTTCCGGACAAAGAAGTAATCGAAATGAAGACTCGCGTCACGATCGATAAAAGGATTGGCTTCTTGTTCAAAAGGCAGCTCAATATTTAAACCCACTGATTTACCCCCACCCAATTGCGCACCTTTATTGGCCGCTTCCATGATGCCGGGGCCACCTCCGGAAATGATTCCAAATCCTTCCTCTGCCAAACGTTTTGAAATATCGGTGGCGAGTTCGTAATAAACATGTCCGGGTTGGGTTCGTGCCGAACCAAATATGGAGATACAGGGACCTATTTTAGCCAGCGCTTCAAATCCATCCACAAATTCGGCCATTATTTTAAAGATCTGCCAGCTTGAATGTGCTTTCGACTCTGACCATCTCCGTTGCTTACTCATCCTTATCGTATCATTCATACTCACTGAAATTAAGGGTTTAGACAATGAATGCCATCCTTGTCGCTCTTGCGAATGCGGGATGGCATTTCAATTATTTAAACGGGAAACCGGGCTATTTAGTTTGCAATAGGTGTTCTTTTTTAGAAATAGTTAACAGTCCGAGGAAGGTTAGAATACCGTTTATCAATATCAATTCATTTCCGATCTTATACCCATTGAACAAGCTGTCTGAAATGGCTTTCAGTCCCAATTCTACATGCAATTTCTTTTCATACCACTCGGGGCTGCTAAGGATATCAATACCAAGTGCAAGCAATGGCGCGATAATACAAACTGTCCAGATCATTTTTTGATTCAATTGCCGCTTTGTTAAAATACCAAAGGCAAACAATCCCAATAAAGGTCCATAAGTGATACCTGCGAACTTTAAAATAAAGTCGATGATCAGTTTATCATTAACGGCTTTAAAGATGAGTACCATTATGAAAAATACAAGCGCGAAAGTGAAATGCACTTTTAAACGGGTACGCTTCTTTTCTTTTTCTGTCCCATTGCTTTTATTAAGTCCAAGAATATCTATACAGAAACAGGAGGTAAGTGAAGTAATAGCGCCATCCACACTCGGAAATAAGGCGGATATCAACGCGATGATAAATATCACTCCAATTGTACCACTGAACGCGTCGCTGAGCGCGATGGTTGGAAAAAGATCATCCGGTTCCGTTTTCAATCCTTTAGTTGCGGCATATAAATAAAGAATACCACCTAGTACCAGGAACAACAGGTTTACTATTACCAGCACAGCGGTAAAAGTCATTATATTTTTCTGGGAACCCTTCAAGGTTTTTACGCTGATGTTTTTTTGCATCATTTCCTGGTCGAGACCAGTCATGGCAATGGCGATAAACATGCCCCCCAAAATATGTTTCATAAAAAAAGAACCCGCCTTTATATCCGTGTTAAATATCTGCGTATAGCCTTTATCGCTCATTAAAGATAATGCTCCGGAAAAATCAGTGCCCAGCGCTTTAACGATTACAATAATACAAACCACTAATCCTATCAGCATCCCCGAAGTTTGAAGTGTATCGGTATAGATGATTGTCTTAACACCTCCCTCGAAAGTATAAAGTAATATCATCAACAGAATAACTAAAGAGGTAACAACAAACGGAACACCCAATTTATCGAGAATGAAAATTTGCAGAATATTGATTACAAGATAGAGTCGCGCGGTAGCGCCTACTGTGCGTGAAAGAATAAAAAAGAAAGCCCCCGCTTTATGCGCGTTTAATCCCAGTCTTTTTTCGAGATAGGTATAAATGCTGGTCAGGTTCATCCGGTAATACAGTGGAATTAGCACGAAGGCAATCACCGCGTAACCTAACAAATAGCCCAAAACGATCTGGAAATAAAAAAAATTGCCGGTTCCCACACCACCCGGTACACTCACAAATGTTACTCCGCTGAGGGAGGTACCAATCATTCCAAAAGCCACCAGCATCCAGTTGCTGTTGCGGTTCCCGATAAAGAAGGAATCGTTATTAGAATTCCTTGAGGTTAACCAGGCTACCCCCAGCAACAACACGAAATATCCGATCACAAAACTAAATAACAAAGCTGGCGACATAGATTGATTTTATATTTATTACTTTCGGTTTACAGTTTGAATGTAAGAAAAAAATTATTGATCAACTTTAGCTCCAAGACTTTCCTATGAATATTGAATCGGTAGCAGTTTTTTGCGCATCAAAAGATGGTTCTAACCCTGTATATCTTAAACACGCTGCGGAGATCGGCAAACTGATCGCCACGCTTAATCTCAAACTCATTTATGGTGGGGGGAATGTAGGGTTAATGGGTGCATTGGCCAATGGTGCCCTGCAGAACAAGGGTCAGATCATCGGCGTAATACCAAAAGTACTGGTAGATTGGGAACATCAGCATGAAGGCTTGACGGAACTGGTGGTGGTGCCCGATATGCACACCCGAAAAAAAATGATGTATGATCTTTGTGACGCGGCCATTGTATTGCCCGGAGGTTTCGGAACACTAGATGAACTATTCGAAATGCTCACCTGGAACCAGCTTAAAATTCACAATAAAAAAATTTACCTGCTGAATTCAGCCGGATTTTACAAGCACCTGATCCTGCACCTGCAGCAATTAGAGAAAGAAGGCTTGCTATACGACCGGTTGGAAGAAAGAATAATCATATGTCAGACACCCATTGAAATCTTTAACCGGATTACATAAGCTTTATCAATAACAACGATTAAAATCCAACAGAATATCCGAAACTAAAAAACACCTGATTCCCATAAGGGCTCCGGTATTGTTGCAATAAATCGTATTGCGCCGTTATTATAGTAGCACCTCTTGCACCGGTTGGAATCGCCGCTCCTAAACCACCCAATAAAGAAGGCACAAACATACCTTTCACTTTCTCTTCGGGGGAATCGTCGTAGAACTTGTATCTTCCCCATGTATAATTCAGCTCTGGCTGAAGTTGAAGAAAGAGAAATCGGATAGGATAAATCCGTCCGAAAATATTCAATCCCGCCACCCCGTATTCCTCCTTATATTCTGGAACATAATATCGATAGCGAGTGCTTGTATAAATAAAGTTAATTCCAGCTCCAGCTGCAAGATATTGGTTGAACAGATACCCAACCTGAGGCGATACGTTTACCAGGGTATAGTCACCAAAACTCAATCCGATATAACCGCCAAAAAATAATTTATTGGGATCAAATTTCTTATCTGGATTTTCCTCGTCTTGAGCATACACGAAACCTAGTGCCGCAAGGCAAAAAACCAGTAGGATTATTCTTTTCATAATTTGATTTATGGATTATACGTATTTAAAGATCAAATATTTTACCGGCATTCAAAATATTGTTAGGATCGAAGGTCTTTTTAATGCCCCGCATTAAAGCCAGACCCGCTTTATCAGAAACGATATCCATATATACTTTCTGAATAAGCCCTACCCCATGCTCGCCACTAATGGTACCTCCAAGGCTTTTGGTTAACTCAAACAAAGCTCGCAAGGATTTAGTCATTTCCGGATCCCCAAAGCTATTGGGGGTACCCGTTTTTTTTATACGAATATGAAGATTGCCATCGCCTGCATGGCCATAACATACTGCATGAAAACCATGTTTAGCACCTAATTGTTTTACACCCCGAATAAGCGCAGGCAATTCTGCACGGGGCACAACAGTATCCTCTTCGATTGTATATCCATCCAACTTAACTGCTTCTGCCACCCTCCGGCGCAATTTCCATAGTTCCGCTTTTTGTTGAGCATCGTCTGCAAAGAAAAGATCGCCAGCACCATAATGTGTCAATACTTCACCGATAGCTTCCATATCCTGCAACAATACTTCCATATTGTTTCCATCTACTTCAATTATCAGGTGAGCTTCCATATCATCGGTAACCGGGATCGCTGTACTATCTACCATCTTACTTACAATCTTGAGGGCATCAATCTCCACTAATTCAAGTGCACTGGGTGTAAACCCCGCACGAAAAATGGCACTCACCGCCTCTCCCGCTTTTTCCAACGATTGAAATGGAGCAAGCATCAATAAATCATATTTTGGAAGTGGTATTAGTTTCAACACGATCTGGGTAACGATACCAAGAGTTCCTTCACTACCTACCATTAAATGTGTAAGGCTATAACCTGTGGAATTCTTCAATACATTGGCACCCGTCCAGATGATGTCTCCATTGGGCAATACTACCTGTAGGTTCAAAACATAATCGCGTACCACACCGTACTTTACCGCTTTGGGTCCACCACTATTTTCTGCGATATTGCCACCGATAAAGCAGGAACCACGACTACTGGGATCGGGTGGATAGAAAAGACCCTTTTCTTTAACAGCGTTCTGCAATACTTCTGTAATTACGCCGGGTTCAGTAATCACCTGCAGGTTACGTTCATCAATAGTAAGAATAGAGTTCATCCGGTCCGTAGAAAGCAACACGCCACCCAAATGAGGCAGGGCTCCTCCGCTAAGTCCGGTGCCAGCTCCGCGAGGAGTTACTGGAATTTTATCGCGATTGCAAATTTTCATTACCGCACTCACTTCTTTAGCAGTTCGGGGCCGCAGTACTACCTCCGGTGGATATAACAATTCCTCGGTTTCATCATGCCCATAATTATTCAGGGATTCTTCATCTACCAGTACAAACTGAATACCGACGATTTTGCGGAAATCAAAAAGATGCGCAGAAGTAATCTTTCCTTTAAGAGCCGTTGCTTCCATGGCGTTTTTTCAACTTTTACTATTCTCAAAAATCGTATAAAAGCGGCATACTAAAAAAACGGAAATGAGAAACGGTACAAAAGATGGTTGATTTAACAATTATTCAATAACCCATATTTGCGGATCCTTCTCGCGGAATTGTCGCCAACGGGTGGAATAAAGCGTGCGTAATGAATCAATGTATTTTGTATCCTGTGCACTCATTTTATTTTTTATTTCGGGGAGAATGAATACACGTCCTTTATTCAATAACGTAGTATTAAAAGCCTGATCGATTGTTACATGCGAAGAATCCTTTAATGGTACCGATTGCACTTTAATGGCTGTAAAATAATGTAGAAAGTCCTTCAGTATCCAGGCGCTTTGTAAAATTACCAGGTCGTTTTGTGTAACTTCTTTTTGCAGGGTAGCTGTATTTACATAATACAAATCGTTTTTCTTGTCCTGCATCCATCGCATACTTCCAAAATAATTGATACAAAAAAGCAGGGAAGCCAGCGCCAACGAAACATAAACAGGTTTTAACCGGAATGGCAAAGGCGACAAAGTCAAAGTGCCCAGCAAAAGCAGCCATAGTATAACCGTTTGAAGAATCCAGAACTCAAGAATCTCAGGCATCCAGAAAGTAAAGAATACACTGTATAATAAAAAGGTGGCAATTAGCGGAACGATGATAGAATGATAGGTTGTATTTATAGAACGGAAGTTTCGGATGAAACGGATCAGCAACCAAAGAGTCATTATAAATAGTAGAACGGTCAATGTCAGGAGAAATAACGCCATCGGCGTTGATATATTCCTGGCGATATACAATTCGTCGCCCAATGAATGTGACGACAAAGTTGCGTTGATCATCTTCTTAACGGGCGGAACCTGAAAAATATAATGACCGCCCAATAAGGCATGTGAAAATCCATACCCAACATTCACGGGAGTTTTAATAGTGAGTGCCTGCCAATAGGTGTCGCCATCTGCATATCCCCTCATCCATGCAAACCATTTTGATACGGTATTCTGCTTTTCCACTATCCATCCAACAATAAAATAAGCGGTACCAACAAATACGATTCCACTAACTGCATAAGCTGACAGCCAACGAAGAAAATTGATCTGTTTTCTTTGCTGCCATAGTTTAAGTAAAATGATTACAGCAAAGAGAATATTTATCTGATGAAAAAGTATAGCCAATATATGAAGCATTATTACCTTCCACCAATCAGATACTGTTAAACGAGGTTGGCAGATATAATAAAGAGCAAGTAAGATGAAGAAAAGTGGAGCCGCATACACTTCTATATTTACACTATAAAACCAAAATCCATAAGAAAAAGCAATTACCAGGATGGCGGCTGTTGCCTGCCCCACAGTAAACTTAAACCGGTAGCGGAAAAAAGAATAAATAACCGCCATGCTGCAACTGCCCCATACAGCCGAAAAGGATTCCAGGATATAATAATTCTTTACCGAAGGAAATACTGGTTGTAAAACCTGCAGCCAGCACCAGGCAGCATAATGATACAGGAGGTGATGCTGGTTCACCAATGGATAACCATCTACAATACCGTTCAGGTAAGTAATAGAATCATGGGGACCCGAGAAATTCTCCGCCAGGGTCAACAGAAAAACAACAAATGATCCAATGAATACAAGGACCTGCTCTGGTAACTTTTTTATCATACAGTATTCATTTATGGTTAACGGGCGCGGTTACCATTCAATTAGTCAAATTGGCAAAGGAAAACATATTGGTTTACCGGCAGGAAGCCGGTATTTTTTCAACCCGGAAAAGTATTGATTTATTTCTTACCAAGTACTTCATCGATACTGATACCGATCATTTGTTCCATTTCAATTTTAGCAACATTCAAATTACGCTGAGCCTGCACTTTGCGATCCTGCTGATCCTTATAAGCAGCATACGCTTTATTGTAGTCATCCACACCAATCGCATTATCAGCAAAGTCATTTTCCCGCTGACGGTAGAACAGGTAGGCATCCTGGGTGGACCTGCTTTGGAGTTCAAACATTTCCTTGTACATCAGGTAGTCTTCGAATTTGATAAGCACTTTAGCCCTGATTTCACGGTATCGTTCATTTTTTTCGGCTTCAGCGATGTATAGATTTTCGCGGGCTACTTTTGTAGCATTCTTATTGGTAGAATAATAATTGAGCGGAACAATAACACCTACGTTCCATAAAGGCAGGAATTGGTTATTGACTGTTTTTGGTTTTATGGTAAATTCATTCAGGTTAATGCTGGGAGAGATCACATTTAACCAATCACCTTTAGCTCTGTCTAACTGGTAGCCCGCAATGGAAATCTTACGATCAGCGATTTCGAAATTGGGATTTTGCAAAGCCAGTTGTACCAGTTTTTCGCGTATATCCCCTACTACCGAGGTATCATTATTGGTATGATAGGTAGAACCCAATTTTCGACCACCCGGTGCCTGTGCCCATAAAAGTCCGCTATTCAGCAATAGCAGAATAAGTAAGAAATTTTTCTTGTTCATGGTTGTAAGGTTCATGCGGGTACGGGGTTATCATCCGTTTTTGAGTTCTCAAAATAATGCATCTTTAACAGTAATGCAAATGACGTGTAAAGGTAAAACACACTTGGATACATGGGAATAGCCATCTGGGATATCTGCGCTGTCATCAATGCGAAAATAAATACCAGGTTACCCACGTAAAGGGTTTTCAACTCAGGATCCTTCACCCGGTAAAAATACTTAACCCCCGTCCGCAAAATAAAATAATAAAAAAGCAATGTTAATATAAGTCCAATAATCCCTTGTTCCATTAATACCTGCATATATCCGCTGTCGGGAGGGAAATGTGATAAGAAGTGACCCGGGTTATACAAAATACCAATATTGCCAGCGGTATAGATTCCGCCTCCGATCGGATGACGGTAAATATAAGGTTGAACCATCCTCCTGTTTACTTCACGGATAAGTGCTGAATTATCCTGTGATGGCGTGAAAGTAGATCTGACCCGGTTTATTACCGCGTTACCATAAATGGGAGCCACCATAATAAAAGTCAATAACAACGCGCAAAAGGTCATAAAAACAATGGTTCGTTTCTCATACAAGGTCATCACCCCGTAGAAAGCTATTCCAAGTACGATCATCATGGTCGCGGTTCTTGTACCTGAATAGGAAGAGGCTACTAAATTAATAATAGCTACGGTATACAGAAGGATGCGACGCCAGGTTCCCGGTTCCCTCAAGGCAAGTACCAATAGGAAAGTGCCACTGGCTGCATAGAGAATACCAGAAGAAGCGGGATCCGACAGCAATCCGAATTTCCGCGTAAAGCCCCAGTTAATAAATAGTTCCATTCGCGCAGAATCGCTCATCAACCATCTTAATTCAAAACCAAAGAAACCGAACCATTGCTGTTTACAGGCATACAATGCTTCAACAAGGCTGATCACTATCCAGAAATTAATCATCTGCCTCACCGCCGTGCGCGAATTCATTATACAATAACTAACATAGAAGAAAGCAAAGAGACTACCCTGTTTCCGGATATAGTTAAACCATCCCAGTTTACGATGCATCTCTGGATTAAAGAATTCAAGGCAGTAATACAATAGCAAAATCACCATGAAGATGGTTATCGTATTACTCCAGAAGCGATTCGTTATTTCTTTTCGGAATTCCTGTTTTGTAATTACACCCAACAAGGTGATATAGGAAAAGTATTCTGGTATCAGGCCGGTAGGAATCACTCCGCTGTTGGAAAG
The DNA here is from genome assembly GCA_965279015.1 of Chitinophagaceae bacterium. Taxonomy (GTDB): domain Bacteria; phylum Bacteroidota; class Bacteroidia; order Chitinophagales; family Chitinophagaceae; genus Endoryza. Next base: position 2,522,708 of record OZ257130.1, on the reverse strand, counting down.
TTTTTCCGGCAAGCTTACAAATATTGAAATAAAATACGTGAAATAAAATCCAAATACCGGGTACAGCAAACAGAGAATCATTACCAGTATACCAGCAAGTCCTCCCACAATGACCACCGCGAATTTCATATCGATGAGAACGCCAATATAGGATATGATAATCGCCGCTAACACAAATAACAAAGCTCCAAATACGGTATTTAATTTCCGTGTCACGAAATTATACCGTATCCATTCCTGGAAAGAGGTCGCGGCTCTATATATCGGGTTTGCTTCCACGATTACAGGAATACAAAGTTTACAAACAATGCAACAAAAAATAATAGTATGAATAAAAGGCTTATCCTTTCAAATATCGGGTGCTGGCCTTTATCCGGAGTATCCATTTGTTTATCTTTCAAATTATTAACTGGTTTCTTTCTGTACAATATGTTTAGGCAGGTTGCCACCGATCATCGCCGTTGCCGCTGGTGCTTTTCCATTTCCTGCAGGTTTACTAACCCGGGGCTTACTCAGCGTATATAACCACCACGCCCCTGCTTTCATCGCTATGTTATAGAAAATGATCGGAATAATGACACCCGCAATAGAGCCCAGCATCAACAAGAACGGTATATTATTAATGTTCAATACTTTTACAAAGAGGATACGAACGGAGGCTGTTACAATTAAGTTAGCAACGTATATATAAAGGGAATGGTATCCGATTACTCTTAAAAATCGCAACTTATTTGTTTTTTGCAGGAGGAAAGACACACCGATCACGAAGCCTCCCCCTAACAAAGCCGCCAGGGCAAACAAAACCGGTTGATTATTCTGAACATAATAATCGTTCTTGTTCGTTAGGTTAAGATGAGTAAAATAATGCTGTACCAGTATAAACACCGGAAGTATCAGGAAAAGAATTTTATAGGATGCGAGCTTTTTAAAATTCACCGGATTCAGGATGAACCCCGAAATCATATCTCCTACCGCGAAGAAGAAATAAAAGAAACATACATCCGTGATAAATCCTGCCTCAATTTCATTGGCATGCAAATAACCTGCCACCGCATACAACAAAATTCCCAACACCAATTGATTGATGGCTGTAAAGCGTCCATATACAGAGATCAATGCATACAAAATGCTAACAAAGAATAACGCATTCAGGTACCAGAATTGTTCAATAGCCCTTGGTTGATACAATAACCGGAAATAATCAGAAGGTACCCGATTGGCATTTACATAATCCGAAAAAATCAATTGCAATGAAATATGGATAATACCCCAAACAATTAATGGATAAAAAATAGTTTGCGCCCGGTTCTTTAAAAAATTTCCGGTACCCTTTGCATTCAAACTTAGGCGTAAGAAAACACCGGATACTATAAAGAACAATGGCATCCGGAAGCTGAAGAAGAAAATATTGAGATAAGAAAGAGTCGGATACTCTGCCATTGCCTGATCGCTGGTCATTACTCCGCTGAAGAAGTGACGGTAACTAACCAGGATGATACAGATACCTCTCGCATAATCAATCCAGGGGTACCTATCCCTGCTTAAAATCTTCCGGCTATTAAATAAATAATCCCACACAGCAGCAAAGGTTTAATAAGGTTTAATGATTGCCACAAATTCAATTACAGATCCATATTGTCTTTCTGCACATTGTTGAAAACAGCGCCTACCAATTTAGTTCCGGTACTTTTTAGATATTCAATTGACTCCTTATCACTTTGCGCAATGGCGGAGGTAGCAGAAAATACCGCTACGATTCCATCCGCGTACTTTGCAAGTTCTTTCGCGTCGGCATGATTATTTAAGGGAGCAGATTCAATTAAAATAATATCGTAATTGGCAGCAATTTTATCAATGCTTTCCAATAAATGATTCTTTGGTAATATTTCCGAAGGGGTGTAGTTGCCTTCATTGCAACCGATAATATCCGTATTGGGTATTGTGGTTGCACCCATCGCACTCAGTATCTTATCCATTGCATTGGGCTGCCCATTCACACTGAACTGTTCCAGCGAAGGTTTGGCGCCGAATTTTTCCGAAAGTGTATTGTTGGAAAAATTGGCATCTATAATCAATACTTTTTTATGCGCAATACTGAAACTGTTCGCTAATGATTCAATAATAAGCGATTTCCCTTCTTTTGGCCGGGTGCTTGTTACCAGTATGGTTTTCTTTCCGGAGTTTTCCAATTCAAACCGAAGCTTTCGCAGATTTTCAAGGAAGAGTTTCTGACTTTCATTGACCGGTTCAGTTCCTGTTTGAGGCAAATAAGATTGCAGATCCTTGTGCTTAAGATCAATCCGGTTTATACTGGTAAGCAATTTGATTTTTGCTGTGCGTAGAAAAATGGTAGGTGTTTTATATGAATTATCCAGGAACTCCAGTAAAAGAATAATAAGGCAGGAAAAAAAGAACATCAGGAAACCTGCCAAACCCGAAACAATCATCCGCCGCGAAGGACTTGGTTTATCCGCTGGCATACCAATAAGGGTCTGCTTAAAGTTTGTCTGCGGATTCAAGTCGAGATCCAGTGCCGATTCCGCCCCACTTTTTAATCGCGAATATTCTTTAATAGCCAAATCAAGATCGCGTTCCATGGCTTCTAATACAACCACATCTCCGCCACCCTCTCTGGTCATGTTTTCATATTTGTTTTTTTCAAGACGGAATTGCTCTACGTTTTTCTCCGTGGCAATCATTTGTTGCTGTATTTCAATTTTACGGCTTATCAATTCATCACGACGGGTATTCGTTCTTTCGATATCTTTTGTCCGGTCCGTGCCTCTGGCAGGTGATAATTGAATGATCTTATTCGTATTGGCGTCGATTTTCTCTTGTATTTTGGTTATTTCATCATCCGTCTTACCATTCTTACTCATCTCCAGATCGGTGTTTTCCTGTTTCAATCGCAACACCTCCCTGTTATTATTAACAGTAGGAACTGTTGGATTAACTACACTCAATCCCTTCAACTGTTCTTCCACTGCTGCTAATTCTGCCTTCAAGTTATTTAAGGTCCTCGTTTCCTCCTGATATTTACCATATAATTCCTGAACAACGGACATTGCAGCCGTTGCCTTATCCGCTCCCGTGTTAGGCCCAACCTCTCCCTTAAATTTTTCCAATCGCTTGGTTAAAGAATCCACTATTACCTTCTTTACAACCACCAGACTATCCAATTTACCAGAAGCGGTTTGCGTACGGAACCCATAAATTTCATTAAAGAAGCGGATCAACTGAGTACCGGCAGTATTTACCATATAGGCAGAAAGATGCGGGTCCTCAGAATTCGCGAAAATATTAATGAAGTCAGTACGACCTACCCGGTCAAGACTCAGTTTACTCATCAACGCTTCGCTTCCATAATCAAAGGCCTCAATCATTTCCATTACCATCTTTTCATCAGGCCGGTAAGAAGTAAGAAGTTCAAGGTTTGAGAGTTTTTCGCGAAGGATTTGTTTTGCTTTGCTGATATTGGAAGGGATGAACAAGGAGGCGGCTTTCTTTGCATCCTTAACCTGCCGGAAAGGTTTGGGATCTTCCAGGTCGTGCAATAATAATTTATACGCCAGCATTCCCAATACTTTATCGGAAGCAAATGCCACGCTAACGTTGCTGAAGCGGATATCAATTTCGTAAAGATTATAATTCTCCTCCTGTTTGATCTTAACCTGTTGCTGCATGGTAAACCCGGTGGAGTATTGAGCGAGAGAGACAAATTCTTTGGGTCGGAACATGAAGAAAACATACGCGGCGACTACACCTGCTATTGAGCAGGCAATAATGACCCATTTCTTTCGCAGCAGCGAATACAATAAATATAAGAGGTCCATTGGGGGTTCAGTTTTGTGATTTCAGATCAAAAAGTACCAAAAAAATCCGGGAACAGGTGAGCTTCCCGGATTTTGAATTTTTTATAACAGTACAGCCAGGGCCTGTTTATTGCTTAGTTTTTACCAGTTTGGTTACTGCCGCCGGCTTGCCGTTAATGGTAAGTGTAACGAGATAAACGCCGGTTGATAGTTTGCCTTCCTTAGTATTAATCCGCAATGTTTGAGGTCCTTCGCTGAGTTTACCATAGCCACGACTCATTACCATTCTGCCATTTACGTCATAAACATCTACTCCTATAGTATTGGCTGATGATACATTTGTAAAGTCAAGATTTACAATATCTACAAACGGATTGGGATAAGTACTTACGGCTACCTGGTTCGCTCTTTCCGTAAGAAGCTGGGGTTCATTGGGGCCTACCTCGGCTACTACATTCCTATCCTGTCCACTCGGATTCGGATTAGCGGAATTCAGTACAGCTCCACCGTTCACATCATCATAAGCTTCGATTATAAATCCACTACTATAAGCGTTGGCGGATGGCTGTGTGGTAGATATATTGATTTCTAACTCACTATTGTCATTTGCCACCAGGTCGCCAATGTACACAATTTTGGTAGTGTTCTGCCATGAATTGATATAAACGGTCCGGCCATTAATAGTCATTGTTGCAGTAAGATCTCCTCCAATCCAGTTAGAACTGCTAATGAAACCTACGCGATAACGCTTGTTCTTATTCAATCCGGAAATTACTACCTGCGATTGCTGCATATTATCCATCCAATAACCCGATTGCATAACAATATCCGGAACCAGGCCACCCATACCGGAATTGTTACCAGTCGACATACCAGCATTATTCTCTCCATTAAATGTTTTGGTAATGGTGAGTGTATAACCAGTGTTCACATTCGACTGGTTCTTCAGGTTCGGGAAGCTAACACCTGGGGCAGGGAAGGTTTCCAGGTTATTCCATGGAGAACCTGCACTCTGTACGTTCTGGTTGAAGTTAATAAACACAATACTTTCTGGTGTAATCGTTTTAACGCGGTTACTCCAATCTGAGAATGTACTTGCTCCATTTTTCGCACGAATCCGATACCAATATTTTGTATTTGCTGTTAATCCTGTATTGGTATATGCTGAGTTATTTGCTCCTATGTTTATGTTGACTATGTTTTGTGTAAACAAGGAATCTGTAGCTCTTTGTAACTGGAATCCATCAGCCGCATTTTCATTATTTGTTCTGTCAGACCATGACAACACGGTAGTGGTTCTGTCTTTAGGCTCAACATAAAGATTAACAGGATTCATGAACGGAATCAAATCCGACTCATATTTCTCAATGATGATACCATTGAGATACATTGCTACGCCGCTACCAATTTTATTAAAGATAACTGTGATCGCATTTCCTGAAGGAGTTAAGCCATTCAGGTTGGCGGTCATATTGGTATTATTTCTTGCATTTAGCGTATCAACTCCTCCTACATTGGTTACAACCCGCATTTGCGCGTCTAAACCTTCATTGCGGCTGCCGATTACAACGATATTATAACGAGTATTGGCTGTTCCGGTTAACCCGGTGATAGTAATTGAACGGGTATTTGTACCAGTATAGAATATACCACCTGCTAATACAGAGTCAGGCACTGCTCCAGAATTATTTCCTGTTTTATGTCCTGTCTGGAACATGCTGGACCAACCATCCACAAATTGCATACTCATACCTGATGGTGTATTGTTTTCATCCAGCAGGTTATTAAATACCTGGCCCGCATTACCATAATGAAGGAAATTGTTCCATGGTGCAGGAGCTATTTTGAGGAATTCTCCAAAGTTTACATATACGGATGTAGTGTTTTTATCTGCAACGGTTATGATCAACTCTTTGGTTGTTACTCCCCCTTTATCATCACTCGCCACTACTGTTAAGAAGTGTTGGCCAAAATTATCGATAGTAGGTGTTGCGATAATCCGATAATTGCCGCTTCCAAGATCTGTTAATGTAACAAATGATGGTAATCCCGGAATGGTAACTGTTACTACATCTGTAATCAAATCTGATACGGAGAAATCTTCCTGGAAGCTCGCATCCGTCTTCACTCTGAAATTAGTAAGACCATTAATTATTGGCTTGTTGTTACCAGTAGTTATACTAACTGTGTCACTGGTGGTACCTTCTCCGTAATTATTAGCACCCACCACATAATAGAAATATTGAGTGAATTGTTGCGCGCTGGCATCATTGTAAGTAATACTGTCTTTGGATGATTGTCCGCCGTTGAGCAAGCTGTAAGGACCTGTTTTACTGGTTGCCCGGTAAACATTGTATGAATATTCATTATATGCTCTGTCAACCCAATTAAGTCTTACACCGGAATTTTCCGTAAAGGCTGCATTCAAATCCAATGGTTTTGTTGGTACAGTACCATCGTCATAAGCCGCATCGATCACCAGTGCATTGAGCATACCACCCGCCTGGGTAGCTGCGTTTCCAACCATCGTTATTATTACCTCGCCGCTTGCGTTTGGTTTTATCTGGTAGATAGTATCCGTTGCAGTTGCATTCAGGTAGAATGGCACCGTAGCTACTTCGTTACCGATACGATAAGTGGTAACAGCATTTGGAGTGGCTGCATAGAAATTATTCGTAGAGCTGGCAAAGAACACAAAATTATAGCGGCGTGCAGTATCCAGTCCAAAAACTCTCAACCTTAATGTATCTGCCACACCCGTGTTCCATATACCCCACTCGAGGTAATCCTTCATAACATTATCAGGATATACTCCTGAATTATTACCCGTTTGAACTCCAAACTCTGCTCCATTGTAATTTGAAGTAAGCGCGTTAATACCTACCGTTGTAACCACCCCTTTCGAAGTAACCAGTGCGGTCCGGTTAAATGGTGGCGTGAGATTCGGCAGGTTCACTTCATTCCAGGTAGCAACATTAGGTGTGTAGTATTTCATATTCACCTTGATGCTTTCATTAGGATCTACTTCATTAACTGTTATCAAGAAAGTGCGGCTATCCCATGCACCATTTCCATCATCCGCGTAAACGGTCATTGTATAAGTACCCGATACAGCGTAACCTGGTTTGAGGGTAAGAGAACCTTTTCCATTACCGCTATCCACAAAAGTTGCAAACGAAGGTTTATCAGCGAAGGTCCAAACCATATAGTCATTACTTTCCACGTCGTTGGCGCTTAAAGGAATTACCAATGTTTTTCCTTCATCCACCACTTTATCAAGTATAGGATTTAATACAGGAACCGTATTATCATTAATAACCATAGTGAAATAAGTAGTATCGAAACCATTGTGCCCGTCATCCACGAATGCGGTAATTGTATAGGCACCCTGGTCGCCAATGGTTGGGCTGAATACTACATTGATATTACCATTACTTACATTTTCAATATTAACGAAATAAGGAAGGTTCTCGAAAGTAAACGTGATAGGGTCTCCATCTTCATCAACCGCGTTAATAGGTAACGAGTATTCAGTTGCGTACTTCATGGTGAAGTCAAGAATATTTGTTAGAACGGGTGCGGTATTCAATGTAGTTGCGAATGCAACATTTGAACTTCCGGAAGTACCACCAACTCCAACCGCTTTAATCATATAATAATAAGTGATGTTGGCGAACAACGCCAGATCACTGAATGATTTGATTGGATTATTATCACCTTCAATTGTTTTGATCAGACGCCAGTTAGACTGGTTGCTTACTGATCTCCAAACTTCAAAATGAGTTTCATTGGAAGAATTATCATTCCAGGTAAGGTTGATATTATCTTTCGAAGCCACTTCTGTTAATAGGTTCGTTGGAGAAGAAGGAATCGCAGGAGCCGCGAAGGTAGTATCCATCGATTGCCCGTGAGTCATATTCATTAATGAGACTACTTCTGTAGCGGTAGCGGCTTCATTAACCAGTATCTCAACATTGTCCATTAAACCGGAATAAGAAGTATAGGTCCCCTGTGCATCATTGAACGCGTTGTCGGTAGTTGGAAGACCGAGGCGCGAAGTGGAAGAACTGTTAGCCGCTATACTACTAAAGGCAAGATTGGTATTAGAAGCAACCTGAACACCGTTGAGGTACATACGTAATGTATTGGTGCTATAAACTAAAGCGATATGGTTCCATCCTGTTGCCAACCAGTTACCATTGCTGGCAAAATTTGTTAAACTAATAATTGCGCGTGAACTGGCACTGGCAATTCCCGCTTCCAGGTTATTTGTATTGAAACGAATAGCCAATCCATTATCCAAACCTCCCAAATCAATAAGCATGCTTTTGCCGGTTGTTACAGCAGGTTTTACCCATAACGATACGGTACGTCTTGCATAAATACCATCGCTGGGAAATCCACCACTACTACTGCTATTGAATAATGCAAAGTCGGAAGCTCCGTCAAATGAAAGTGAATGACTTCCTTCTACTTTATCACTTGCATTAAATATGGGATCGGCAGTACCACCACCACCGCTCAGGATTTTTGTAGGACTGAGCAATGCGTCTGTATAAGAATTATTCAGTTGCCAGTTTGATTCTGTTGAAGTATAAGCAGAGGCACCAAAGGTACCTATTGATCTTACCTTGTAAAAATAAGTTGTATTTGCCAACAAGCCCGAATCAATAAACGAAGTAGCGTTGGCGTTGGTGCTTCCAGCAGGAACAAATGTTCCATTGACACTGGTAGCACGCACAATTTCAAATCCAAGCTCATTGGCGCTGTTATCGTTCCAGGTGATCGTAACCTTGTTAAATGCGGTAGCTACAACAGCCACTTTTGAAGGAGCTAAAGGCGCTGAACCCGAAGGGGTATAAGCAGTTTCCGTGAAATAACTTGCGGGTACGGTGTTATAGCTGCTGCCTCCGTTTGTTGAAACAGAGAACGTAATTCCCTCTCCGCCGGTGGCTTCGAATAACGAAATGGCAAAGGGATAAAAAGTTCCATTGGCCCCGGAGGTCAGGTTTAGGTTGCCCGTAGTAGCACAAGTACCAATTCCATGCAAACCATCATTATTCAGGGTTTCAGCAATTGTATGATTGTACGGTGAGTTAAAATATAGTTTGCTTCCATCATCTGAACAAATCCGTAAGCGATAATTAGTGGCGTTGTTTGGAAAATTTAAATACCCTTCCCAGAGATATCCGAAATTATCAAGGCCCGCTCCTCCGGCAGTTAGCGCTATATTAGCAGCGTTACCAGATGCGATAGGCGTTTGCCCGCTGTAATTAGGAATTTCTACAAGACCAGTAGCATTACCAAAATATTTGTAACAAACTCCCTGTAATACTGTATTCGCATTAACCTGTGCGCTTGGCTGAGAAGAGTTGCCTGCTGCGTCTCTTGCTACTACAGTAAAAGCATAGGTTTGACGAGGCGTTAATTGATGAATTTCAAACCTGGTATTAGTTGTTGAATAGGTTTTAACACCATTTACATAGATGTCGTATTTATCTACAGCCAGGTTATCCGTAGAGGCATCCCACTTAAGAAAAACAAAAGTGCGGCTCGCACAGGAAACCGTTAAGTTAGCAGGTAAAGTTGGTGGCAAAAGATCCAGTTGTGCGGAAGCGGCGGCTTCATTGCTGTTTGCCGCTGCGCCAAAATCACTCACTGCACGAACAACATAGAAGTATTGTATATTACCCTGGATATCCTGATCGAAATAGGTAATTACATCAGGTGCAGTAATTGCAAGTAATTGGTAGGGTCCGCCACTGGTAGTGCTTCTATAAATCTCAAAGCCTGTTTCATTCTGTCCGGCATTGGGGTTTTGATTCCAATCCAGTTGGATTCCGCTTACCGAAGTGGAAATGGCCGACAGGTTTTTAGCAGCATCTGGTTTTGGAGATCCGGTTGCATTAATAACTGTAAATATGGGTGAGAAACTACTACCACATCCAAATTGTTCAATAATTTTTGCACGGTATTGCCCTAACGGCGCTGAATAGGTATTCTGAGTAGAAACTATTGCTCCATCACCCACGCGTACCCATTGGTATCCGTAATAACCTCCCGGAATCGATAATGGAACGGTAGTACTTTGATCCACGGCCGGAAGCACTTTACTATGCACTCCATTAACAGAGATCGGAGGTGTTACAGTAAAAGGTTTTGAATAGATAACCGCTGGCTTCATCGACCACGCGCTCCAATCAGATACTGACGTTCTTTTAAAACGTACCCGGTAGGTACCAAATGTATCAACTCTGATTTCATTACCCGTAAACTGGATAATTGAACTACCATCAATAATAGTATTGACACCATTAACATTGGTAGCGATTGTTACACCATCTTTTTGCCATTCGTACGCATAAAAACCCTGCGTTATACCAATACGGGCATTGATTACAGAATCGGGACAATAATCATATCGTTGAAAATACACAAGCGGGTTCGCCTTGTGCATATCATTCATAAAAGGAACAAAGTCGGGTTCAGCCCAATGTTGTGTCCAAACAAAGTGACCCAATGTAGGATAGAGTGTCCATCGGATATTTCCTCCGGCATTTCTGAAACCATCATAATTACTTTGGGCGTACGAGGGGGATGGATTTGTATCCAAGCCACCTGTACACATCCAAATCGGGATATGTACATAGTTTGCCCAGTTTGATTGGTTGGTACCTGCTGCGGAAGGTGCAGCTTTCGTCACCCGTTGAGGATAAACAGCCGTATATGCCCATGCAGCAACTCCCCCGTTTGATAATCCATCAACAATTACTCTATCCACATCCAACCGGGCATGTTTACCCATAGAATCGAGCATTGCACTTATAGCTGTATATATTGGAGTAGCCGGAGGAACTCCCCAATCGCTCCAGCAACCAGAACCGGCCAGTACCTGGGGATACAAGAGGAATCCATCAAACTGGTTATTTTCAACCCGGTTCCTGAATGTTTGACCACCGTGTACCAGTTGCTTTTCATTATTGTATACTCCACCATTTGAAGGACAGCCTGGCTCACCCGCGCCATGGAAGAAAAGCATTACCGGGTATATCTTGGAGGCGCTGTCTGGATTGCTATAGCTCTTAGGAAACTTGACACGGAATGACAGCTGAATACCATTAAAATTTATGAAATAGGCTTTAAAATCTTTGCCCCATGCATTGCTGTCAACACCGGACGTTCTTACCGAAACCCATTTTTGTAATCCCCAGATTGCGGGATTCGGATTTGCGTTAAGTGCGTTACTATCGTTGTGATACGTTGTGCCATTATTAACCCATCGACGGTTTTTGTCGTTTGAATTAAATACGTTCTGAGCTTTCGTAAGGGAACATAAGGCAAATACTCCAATTGTGGTAAGAAGTAATACTTTCTTCATAAATAAGCGACATTAATAGACGTTAAATTATACTACCTATAGCCTAACTACTGGTTTTAAATCAGGATATTACAAAGGCTTTTTAGTGTTAGGAGGGTATATTGGAGGTATTAATCAAGGCTGGTTTTATCGAAGAATAATGAGGCGAAAGCACGTGGGTAATACGAGAGGATGGTTGGACAGGTTTTGTAGAGAAGCTCAAAAATAATACTATTTTTCAAAAAGTGAAATTATTGGGCAAATAAGTTATTGAGCCCCCTATACCATAATAGTGGTACTAAAATCCTGGGCTATTTCAATTACAGATTCTTTTCCTTTTCTTCGCAGCAAATCAAAAGCCAGATCTTTTTGATCATTAAAGAACTTTATGATTATCCTAAACCTGATCACCTCTCTTAAAATATTGTTCTGGACAAGCCTGTTTATAGTCTTCTATAGCTATTTGGGCTACGGAATTTTATTATGGATCATGGTTAAGCTCAAAAAGATTTTCAGGAAACCCCAGTCTGGGAAAGATAATTCCTCTTTTCAACCTGCAGTAGCACTGGTTATTGCCGCTTATAACGAGGAAGATTATATAGAAGAAAAAATAGAGAACAGCCTGCAATTAGATTATCCGAAAGACTTACTTGAACTGATATTTGTAACAGACGGTTCAACCGACCGAACCCCTGAAATTATAGGCAAGTATCCTTCTATTAAGTTGCTACACCAACCCGAAAGAAAGGGCAAGTCTGCCGCTATGAACCGGAGCATTGAACATATTCATGCTTCCATTATTGTTTTTTGTGATGCCAATACTACTTTAAATAAAGACTGTATTAAAGAAATAGTAAAGCATTATGCCGATCCAAAGGTTGGGGGTGTTGCCGGCGAAAAGAAGATTATTGAAAAGGATATCAATACGGCTGCCGCTTCGGGTGAAGGATTTTATTGGAAATATGAGTCTTTCCTTAAAAAACTGGACTCAGACCTATACAGCACTGTTGGAGCCGCTGGAGAATTGTTTTCGGTAAGAAAGCATCTTTTTGAACCGGCTCCCGAGGGAACCATAATTGAAGATTTTGTGCAGAGTCTGAAAGTATGCATAAAAGGCTATGTACTTCGCTATGAACCAAATGCTTATGCCGTCGAAGCGCCATCAGCGTCTATTGAAGAGGAGATGAAAAGAAAGGTACGTATCTGTGCCGGAGCCTTCCAGGCCATGGTTCTGCTGAAAGAGTTATTCAATGTATTCCGGTACCCGGTTCTTTCGTTCCAGTTTATTTCGCATAGGGTATTAAGGTGGACTATCTGTCCTATCGCACTTATCGTATTATTACTATCCAACCTTACAATTGTATTATTAGGTGAAACGGCATTCTATACTATGGTACTGCTATTGCAATGTGGTTTTTATGCGATGGCAATTTCTGGCTGGGTGCTGGCTAATCGCCAGATTCGGGTTAAAATATTGCATGTTGCTTTTTATTTCCTTTTCATGAACCTCGCGGTATTCCTGGGTTTCAGGCGATATTTACGTAACAAACAATCGGTATTATGGGAGAAGGCTTCCAGACAGAAAATACCAAAATACCACGATAAGGGTAGAGCGGGATAAAGGAAGAACCTTATCTTCGGGTAACAAAAATATAGTATACGGTTATTTGGTTTATTAAATATTGTTGCTATTTTTACGATGCCAATCCGACCTATCCATTCAAGATCCTCTGAACCTCTACAGTTTTTACTCTGATTAGCTTATACTGATTCCCACAAATCCTTCGAATAGCCACCGCTATCTGATTAACACCGATCAGTAATCCATTTAACCATTGTTTAAAGCCACATTATGTTGTGCTTTAGAATTTCTATCTATAGTATTTATCAATACCTATGTGACATTGTTTTATCCAAATGCATGCCTTTTGAAAAATTGCGATTTGTTTAATTTAAAAATTTTTTCTGCCCATGAAAAAGCAAATTCTCGCAATTGATGACAGTAAGGCAATACGTTTTTTGCTTCAAACTGTATTAGGAAAAGATTACCAGGTAATCACCGCACCCGATGGATGTTCGGCCATGTACTGGTTATCTAAAAAGAACTTACCAGACCTTATCATCATTGACGCACAATTACCGGATATGGACAACTGGGAATTAGTAGAACAACTTTCAATCAGCGGACTCTACAGGGATATTCCGATGATCGTATTGTCTTCACTTAACAAAAACGAAACAAAAGCTAAGTGTTTGCAGTATGGTGTAGCGGAACATTTCACCAAGCCTTTTAATCCGATCGATTTACATGAAGCGGTAAATAAAATTTCAAAGTACCAGGAAATACGATTAACCGCACAAGCAGGATAATTACAATTCGTACGTATGAAGATTTAAACAAACATTACAAAACCTTACTTTATGGAACTAGCGTTTACACACGAAGAAAAAACACTGAGGAGAAAATACCGGCACTTTTCCATTACCTCCAAAACAAATACTACAGAGGTTGGGGAAAAGAAAAAAGCGGATTTTTTTTATATAGGTCGTAAAACATCCAGCATAGACTGTCTTATTAAATCTTTTGAAACCGGATACGCCGCGGAAAATACAGAGAATGCTAAGTTCATCCTCTCCCGATTAACTGCCCAGGAAAGTACAATACCAGGGGTTTTTATTGTTGATGCTTCTATGGATAAAAAAGAGATCGCAGAGATTTTCAGTTTTGTGAGCAATATTGTTAATATGTCGACCATTCCTTTTATTGTAGATGCGGCACATGCTTCTGCAGCTGATCTTGCTTCTATCCGCAAAATGGAATTTGTTGACGAGATACTGTTCCTGAATGATTACAATAGCCAGCATCTTTTCGGTAAAATCAGCTTTCTGAAAAAAATAAAACAAAAAGCGGCTAGCTTAACAGTCAAGAATAATATTGAAACTTCTATAAGCGGAGTGTATGCTTCGAGGTCAGTGGTTAAGAGAAGTTTTGACATCATCATCTCATCACTCCTGTTGATGGGAATGAGCCCCGTCTTATTGCTGATTGCATTAGCGATAAAAATCGAATCGCGCGGGCCTGTTTTCTATATTTCAAAAAGAGCCGGCAGGGGTTATAAGATTTTCGATTTTTTTAAGTTCCGTACCATGTATACAGGCGCGGACCTGATGAGAAAAGACTATCTGCACATGAATCAATACAATTCAAATTCAACGGAGGGCGCAGTTTTCTTTAAAATCAATAATGATCCCCGTATTACAAAAGTTGGTTTGTTCTTACGTAAAACAAGTCTTGATGAATTACCACAATTTGTAAATGTACTAAGGGGCGATATGTCACTGGTTGGTAACAGACCGTTGCCACTATATGAAGCCGCAGCACTTACTACGGATGAATGGGCAATGCGTTTTATGGCACCAGCGGGGATAACCGGTTTGTGGCAGATTAAGAAAAGAGGCCAGGATGATATGTCAACTGAGGAAAGATTAACGCTTGACCTGGACTATGCGGCGAAATATAACTTCATGTATGATCTTTGGATTATGGCTAATACTCCTTCGGCCCTCATCCAGAAAACGAATGCATAAAATCAACTAACTTTAATTTATCTATAGAATAATCCCGCTTTCCACAGCGGGATTATCTTTATACAATAAAATAAGAAAGTGCCGACAACAAACCCCCTCATATCTATTATTACTCTCAATTATAATCATTCGGTTGTTACACTCGATTTCCTTGAATCGGCCAGGAAACTGCAGTATAAAAATTTTGAGATCCTCGTATGCGATATGGCATCATCAGAAAATGTAACGGAGATCATTCATCCTGAAAAATATCCCAATACCCGTTTGTTGCTGAGCAAAGAGAACCTTGGATTCGCGGGTGGCAACAACTGGGGAATGCGTCAGGCGAAAGGTGACTTTTTCCTGATCGTTAATAATGATACAGTAATGACCGAGGATCTTCTGAATAAATTATTGAAGCCCTTTCAGGAGGATGATACTATTGCGGTTACGTCGCCCAAGATCATGTATTATGATCAACCGGATATGATTCAGTATGCGGGTTTCAATCCTATGAATAAATACACCGGCCGCACTTCTATTATCGGGGAACGTGAATTGGATAAAGGGCAATACAATAATTCAAGAACCACCAGCGGCTCACATGGTTGCGCCATGCTGGTAAAAAAAGAAGTGACAGAAATAACAGGCATGTTTCCAGAAAAATTCTTTTTGTATTATGAAGAATGGGATTGGTCGGCAAGAATCCTGAGAGCAGGTTATAAAATCTGGTACACCGCGGATGCCACTATTTATCATAAGGAATCATTAAGTGTGGGCAAAAGCAATCCTATGAAAGTATATTATCATACACGCAACCGTATATTATATATGCGTAGGAATACAAACTGGTACCAGATGATTGTTTTTTCTCTTTTCTTCACTTTTTTCTCCCTGCCAAAATCAGTAATAAAATTCATTGCAAAGAAACAATTTACCCAACTGAGGTATTTTATTAAAGGGGCGGTCTGGAACTTATATTCATCAAGCCAATCCCCGGTATAAGATCCACGTTAAGTCAATAATAGTTTTTAACTTTATTCGTTAATCATACCATGTTAATTCCCCTGGTTAAAATACTCTTCTGGATCGTTTTTATATATATGCTGGTAAATGTGCTTTACCTCTTCATTCTCACCATTGCAGGTAAAATCAGAAGAAGCAGGCATTATGCTCCAAACGTTAACAAGAAAAAGATCGCGGTACTCATTCCTTCTTATAAAGAAGACGAGATTGTGGTGTATACCGCGAAAAAAGCAAGAGAGCATGATTATCCCTCCGATCGTTTTGATGTATTTTTCGCAGCCGATCAATTAAAAAAAGAAACGATTGAGCAACTTCGCGCTGTACCTGTTCACGTATTGGAAGTGGAGTTTGAAATTGGCTCCAAAGCGAGATCACTGAATAAACTTCTCAATTCTATTCCCGAAGATCAATACGATATCTGCATGATTCTGGATGCTGATAACGTAATGTTGCCCGGCTGCCTCGAGCAGGTGAATGATGCATTTCAAAAAGGTTATCGTTGCGTTCAATGCCATCGTATTGCTAAAAACAGGAATACACCGGTAGCAGTGCTGGATGCAATGAGTGAAGAAATCAACAATCATTTCTTCCGGAAAGGTTTACGATCCATCGGATTATCTTCTACCGTTATTGGCTCAGGGATGGCTTTTGAATTTAAAAAAATCAAAGAAATATATAATAAAGAAGGAATTCTGGGGAACCCGGCCTGCGACCGTGAAGTTGATTTTGAAACCATGAAGGCGGGAATCACTATAGAGTTTCTTGATAAGGCCTTTGTTCTCGACGAAAAAGTTGCCAGTCGTGCCGTTTATGAACGACAGCGTACCAGATGGCTGGAGTCTCAGATAATACATCTTAAATTATTTTTTGACAAGGCCCAGGGATCCCTCCCCAAAACTGCTGATTACTGGAACAAATTATTCTTAAATCTGATCCCGCCACGACTCATATTCCTTTCTTCTTTTACCCTGATCCTTCTATTCATAGCTTTGCAAAATATATTCCACTTCACCCTTATCGCACCTTCACAAAAATGGTGGCTAATACTAACAAGTGTTTATTTGCTAACGTTTATCATTGCCATTCCATCCAGCTTTTATAATTTAAAAACGTTGAAGGCAATCATCTATATCCCTGTCTTGATGTTTTCGATGCTCAGGGCTTTATTTAAAATGAAGGTGAGCCGGAAAGAATTTCTGCATACACCCAAGACATTTACACAAAAAACTAACTAAGAATTATTCATAATCTTCATTGCATTTATTGGTGTCTGCCAATAACTTTCCCACATTTTTTGCACTTCACCTATTGAAATTTCTTTTGGCCGTTATTTTGTTGCTCTTTCAACCTTTCCCCACCCTATATTTTTTTATTGGTAGCACCTGTTGGTTTAACGCTTAATACGCTATAAATCAAAGGACAAAAAAAAATTTTAAATACACATAATAATGCAGGTTAAGCGTTTTTTGGTAAGATTATTGCATCTTAATAAAAATGTGCTTAGATTTAAAATCGCAATATATCCTAATTCCGAAAATCCACCCGTATGAAAAACTTTACCTATTTAAATAGGAGGGCTGTTCGCATTATACCCTTACTATTACTCACTTGGGTAACCGCATTTACGCAACAGGTTCCCAGGGGTCTTACAGCATCTTCCAATGGTGCATACATTGGCTTCTACGAATACACGCCCGTAGATTATAGTTTAAACCCAAACGAAAAGTATCCCATAATCATTTTTCTCCATGGTATAGGTGAACGTGGTAATGGTACCAGCCAATTACCGAATGTATTGGGGCAGGGAATTCCAAAGTATATCAACAATGGCCATCCGATGCGCTTCTTCTGGAATGGGAAATGGGAAACCTTTCTTGTGCTTTCTCCGCAGTTAAGTACCAGCTATGCGGATTGGCAGAATTTCTATGTTGATGAAATGCTTAATTACGCACGACAAAACCTTCGAATTGATACCAATCGAATATATTTAACCGGACTTAGTTTAGGTGGTGGAGGGGTATGGAAATATGCATCCACTTCATTGGCTAACGCGAGAAAATTTGCGGCGATTGCGCCGGTTTGTGGTACCTGTAATATGATTGGCGCCTGCAATATCGCCAGCGCGAATTTGCCGGTATGGGCCTTTCATGCACTTGATGATGGTGTTGTGGGAAATGGCTGTACTACCAGTTCTATCCAGAATATTAATAATTGTAATCCAACGGTTCGACCATTGATGACGCTATATCCTGATGGTGGACATTTTATTTGGGATAGAGCTATGAATACCGATTGGGGATATCATAATCCAAATTTGTACGAATGGTTCCTTGGACAGAATAAAACATATAATCCCGTAAACGCGGCTCCGGTAGCTAATGCAGGAGCAGATATTACGATTACCCTTCCAACAGTAAATACAGTTTTAAATGGAAGCGGTTCCGGAGATGCGGATGGAAATATCGTTCGATATATCTGGAGGAGACTTTCCGGACCGAATTTCGGAATTATCCAAACAGCCGACGCCGTTTCTTCTAATCTAACCGGTTTAGTACAGAACGGTGTATATACTTATGAATTAACCGTAGTGGACAACAGAGCTGCGGTATCAAAAGATATCGTACAAGTAACAGTTAACGCGGGACCTCCCGGAACAAATCTTGCTCCTATTGCCGTTGCGGGTGGTGATCAAACTATAACTGTTGACAATGTAACCATCACATCATGGGGAAGTACGGATGTGGATGGAGCAATTACGGGCTATCTCTGGACCAAGATTTCGGGACCACCCACTTATACCATGCCCAATAACATATATGCATCCTGTGGTATTAGTGGAATGGTAAACGGAGTTTATCGATTTGAATTACAGATAACAGATAATATGGGGGCCATTGGAAAAGATACAGTTCAGATTACAGTTAGCATGCCTGGTCCCCCCCCAACCAACCAGGCACCAAATGCTAATGCAGGATCCGATATTACCATAACCCTACCAACCAATAATACAACGTTAAATGGTTCCGCTTCTTCGGATCCGGATGGTTCAATCTCAACTTATAGTTGGGCATGGATAAGCGGACCTGCGCAACATATCATCGCGAACGCGAATGTGGCTACGACAGGGTTATCCAACCTTATTCAAGGAACTTATGCTTTCCGATTAGTAGTAACCGATAACAATGGATCTACCGATAGTGATACTGTTATGGTAACGGTAAACCCTGCAGCACCACCTGCTAACCAGGTTCCGAATGCCAATGCGGGTGCCGATATTTCTATCACTTTACCAACCAATAACACAACTCTTAATGGTACGGCTTCGTCGGATCCGGATGGTTCAATCGCTTCTTATAGCTGGACATGGATCGGCGGGACCACTCAATACACGATAGCGAATCCTGCGGCAGCATCTACCGCACTTACTAATCTTGTACAGGGAACTTGTGTATTTCGATTAACGGTAACAGACAATAACGGAGCTACCGATAGTGATACGGTTACGGTAACAGTAAATGCGGCACCACCACCTCCTAACCAGTCGCCAAATGCCAATGCAGGTAACGATATTTCGATAACCTTACCTACCAATAATACAACGCTTAATGGAACCGCTTCTTCAGATCCTGATGGTTCAATTGCTTCGTATAGTTGGACCTGGGTTGGCGGAACTACCCAATACACGATAGCAAATTCCGCGGCAGCATCTACTGCGCTGACTAATCTTGTACAGGGAACTTATGTATTTCGATTAACAATAACAGACAACAATGGAGCTATCGATAGTGATACGGTAATGATAACGGTAAACGCAGCACCACCTCCGCCTAATCAGGCACCAAACGCCAATGCGGGTAATGACGTTACTATTACTTTGCCTACAAATAATACAATGCTCAATGGTACCGCTTCGGCTGATCCGGATGGTTCAATCTCAACGTATAGTTGGACATGGATCAACGGACCTGCGCAGTATACGATTGCTAACGCGTCGATTGCTTCAACCGCATTGACAAATCTGGTACAAGGAACTTATAACTTCCGATTGATTGTAACAGATAATAATGGCGCAACAGATAGTGATACCGTAACGGTAACAGTAAATGCGGCACCACCACCTCCACCACCTACTAACCTGGCACCAATTGCCAATGCGGGCGGTGATATTTCGATAACCTTACCAACCAACAATACGGTATTGGATGGATCAGCATCGTTGGATACTGATGGTTCAATTGCTTCTTATAGCTGGACATGGATCAGCGGACCATTACAACATACGATTGCTAACGCGTCTGCTGTTTCTACAGCATTGACAAACCTGGTGCAAGGAACTTATGGCTTCCGATTGGTTGTGACAGATAACAATGGTGCGACTGATAGTGACACTGTGATGGTAACGGTAAATGCGGCACCACCACCTCCCAACCAGGCACCGAATGCAAATGCAGGTAGTGATATTTCAATAACCTTACCAACCAATAATACATCGCTTAATGGCACTGCTTCTTCGGATCCGGATGGTTCAATCTCAACGTATAGTTGGACATGGATCAGTGGTCCCACCCAGTATACGATCGCAAACGCATCCGTGGCATCAACCGGGTTGACAAACCTGATACTGGGAACTTATAGCTTCCGTTTAGTTGTGACAGATAACAATGGAGCAACTGATAGTGATACGGTGATGGTAACGGTAAACGCGGCACCACCTCCGCCACCACCTGCAAATCAGCCGCCGAATGCCAATGCCGGTAGTGATATTTCAATAACCTTACCAACCAATAATACATCGCTTAATGGTTCGGCTTCGTCGGATCCGGATGGTTCAATTTCAACGTATAGTTGGACATGGATCAACGGACCTGCGCAGTATACAATTGCTAACGCGTCGGCAGCTTCAACTGCATTGACAAGTCTGGTACAAGGTGTTTATAGTTTCCGTTTGGTAGTAACAGATAATAATGGAGCTACTGATAGTGACACAGTAATAGTAACAGTTAATCCGGCACCGCCGCCACCGAATATTTCGCCGATTGCAAATGCTGGAACTGATTTCGCAGTGACGATGCCAAATCCAACCATTAATCTGAATGGTTCAGGATCTAACGATCCGGACGGATCTATTGTGAGTTATGATTGGGTGAAGATCAGCGGACCCGGTTCTATAACTATCACAAATTCAACCACGGCATTCCCTGCTGTAGTAGGTGTGCAAGCTGGTGTGTATATATTCGAGCTTACAGTAACTGATAATAGAGGAAGCATTGCGAGGGATCAGGTTCAAGTTACCGTAAACCAAGCCGCTACTCCTAATAATGCTCCTGTGGCTAATGCAGGCAGAGACACTACCATAGCGTCTCCTTCTACCAATGCTATTTTGAATGGTGTACTCTCCTACGACCCTGATGGAAGCATTACAAACTTTAACTGGAGACAGATTAGTGGTCCGGGTACTTCAACTATTGCAACTGCTAATAATGCCCTTACTTCCGCATACAACTTGTTAACCGGAGAATATATATTCGAAATAACAGTAACTGATAATTTAGGACTCAACAGCAGAGATAGTGTATCAGTTCTTGTAGTTAACAACTTTGTGTTCCAGGAAAGTCTACTGGTTTATCCCAATCCTGCCACGAGTATCGTAAATGTACGATGCCTGAGTGATAGTATTGGTGAATCAAAGATGACAATCTATGATTTGAATGGAGTAATTGTTGAATCAACCCAATTTGTAAAAGGGCTGGCTGTATTTGATAAACAATTAAATATCTCTCGATTGAAATCAGGTGTTTATATTCTTGAAGTGATGATTAATTCACGGAAGAGAATGATAACCAAATTCATAAAGCAATAGTCTGCAATTAAATAGAATATAAAAAAAGGGTGATCAATTGATCACCCTTTTTTTTATAATAATTTATATGGATTCATTTTTTCTTTTCAACTACAAAAAATAAAAAATCCGCGCTACAATTCACCAACTCCCATTGCATTTACTTTGCACCTTGATTGAAGATAAGAATGGCTCTGAGCACGGTTTTGACAAGATTTAAAAAAAAATTTCATTGCGGAAAATTAATAATCAACTGATAGGCAGTAGAAATAATAAAACAATGTCTTGAATTCACATTATAAAAACTATTAGATATAAAACAAATCATATTTGGCATAGTCATTGCAAACTTTATGCGCATTTTCCTCCCCCTATTAAAGCTACGTTTGGTTCATTTAAGGTTCTGTACTTCTTCAGCAATGTGCAAAGTCACAGTATCTTTTATTGTACCCCAAGGAATTTTTCAGATTGATTGCATTGAAAATCATGTCATGAAACTGTCACCCTGTGAGCAGCATGAAAACTATTTTTAACCCTTGAAAGTGCTTTGATTATTATGAAGAAGTTGTTGATCGCAGGCCTAGTTTTGGCCCCAATATTCTTATTCTCCCAGCAAGTCGCTAAAAATTTAACCGCAACGAATGGTACTTATATCGGTTTCTGGCAATACACGCCAACAGATTATAGTGCCAACCCAACTACAAAATACCCGCTTATTATATTTCTGCATGGTATTGGTGAAAGGGGTGATGGTGTAAATAATCTTCCGAGTGTGCTTGGACAGGGTATCCCTAAAAACATTAATGAAGGACACACTATGCGGTTCTTCTGGAATGGTAAGTGGGAAACCTTCCTGGTCCTTTCTCCTCAGCTAAGTACTTCCTATGGTGATTGGCAGAATTTTTATGTGGAGGAAATGATTAAGTATGCCAAGCAAAATCTTCGAATTGACACTGACCGTATTTTCCTAACTGGTCTTAGTCTTGGCGGTGGTGGCGTTTGGCGTTATGCATCTACCTCATCCACTTTTGCAAATGAGTTGGCTGGTATTGCCCCGGTATGCGGTACATGCAATATGGTGAACCCCGCAAACATTGCCAATGCTAAACTTCCGGTTTGGGCCTTCCATGCGCTGGACGATGGTACTGTTGGAAGTGGCTGTACAACCAGTTCCATTCAAAATATCAATAATAATAACCCGGCGGTTAAACCATTAATGACGCTTTATGCTAGCGGCGGTCATTATATCTGGAACCGATCTTTCGATACAGATTACAATTATCACGATCCGAATTTGTACGAATGGTTCCTGGGTCAAAATAAAAGTCTTCCAGCTAATGTGCTCCCGATTGCGAGAGCCGGAGCAGATATTACTATTTCAGCCTCTGTAGGAACCGCCAATCTGAGTGGCTCCGCTTCTACCGACGCGGATGGAAATATTGTTCGGTATATATGGAGAAAGATATCCGGTCCAAATGTTGGAAGTATCTCTTCCCTTGTTTCAACTAATGGATTGAGCTCGGTGTCGGGTCTTACAACAGTAGGTGTGTATCAATACGAATTGAAAGTTATTGATAACCGTACCAGTTCGTCGTTGGATACGGTTACAGTAAACGTTACCACTGGTGGCGGTGGAGGAAATATATCACCTATAGCAAGAGCAGGTGCCGATGTTTCTATTACACTTCCTGCAAATAGTACTAGCCTGAATGGTTCCACTTCAGGTGATCAGGATGGAACAATTGTATCTTATAATTGGACAAAAGTTAGCGGACCCACTCAATTTACCATTGCGAATTCTACCGCTGCATCTACCACAGTCAGCAATCTGGTACAGGGTACCTATATTTTCCGTTTAGCAGTAAATGATAATGCAGGAGCTACTGGGGCCGATGATATTACTATCATAGTAAATGGATCGGGAGCTCCAACCAATCAGTCACCTATTGCCAAAGCCGGTTCCGATATCACAATTATTCTTCCCGCTAATTCAACCAATTTAAATGGATCCACTTCATATGACCCCGATGGTTCCATACAATCGTACTATTGGACAAAATTATCCGGACCTTCTCAATACACGATCTCAAATTCAACCCTTGCAAGTCCCCCACTGAGTAACCTCGTTTCCGGAACTTACCAGTTCCTTCTCACAATAAACGACATGCAAGGTGCATTAGCAAAAGATACTGTTCAGGTTAATGTAACCAATCAACAAACATTACCTCCTCCGGCACCGGTAGCGTTGGCAGGTTCAGATATAACTATTGTTTTACCTACCAATTCAGTTACCCTCATTGGTTCCGGATCCTATTCGCCTGCTGGTACAATAACGAGTTGGAGCTGGGTCAAAATCAATGGTCCTTCTTCCTCTGCTATTACAAGTCCACAAGCAAGTTCTACAACTGTAACAGGATTGGTGCAGGGTACTTATAATTTCTCGCTTTCTATTACAGATATTGCAGGTGGAGTTGGAAAGGATACCATTACGGTATTTGTAAATGGAAGTACCGGTGGTACAAATCAGCCCCCGGTTGCCAATGCAGGTGCCGATCAAACAATAAGCGGTTCGAGTACTACACTCAACGGAAGCGGTTCTAATGATCCGGATGGTTCTATAGCTTCCTATTATTGGACAAAAGTTTCCGGCCCATCTCAATATACCATTTCAAATTCCACTATTGCAAATCCTTCAGTTACTAACCTGGTGCCAGGTGTCTATGAATTCAACCTTCTCATCAATGATAACAACGGAGTGTTGGCATCGGATATAGTTAAGATTACTGTTGGGCAATCGTCAGGAAACTATGGTCCTATTGCCCGCGCGGGTGCTGATCAAACTATTTCAAACAGCAGTACTTCACTCGATGGAAGTGGATCCTATGATCCGGATGGTTCAATTGCTTCTTATTACTGGACAAAAATTTCCGGGCCTTCGCAATACACAATTTCAAATTCTACAATCGCTAACCCTGTTGTGAACAATCTGGTTGCAGGTGTTTATGAATTTAAACTTCTGATAAATGATATCCCGGGTGTACTTGCATCAGATACTGTAAAGATCACCGTTGGACAAGGTGGTGGTGGAACAGGTGGAAACAAATCACCTATTGCCAATGCGGGTCCCGATCAAACTATAACCGGAAGCAATACAAGTTTGAATGGAAGCAGTTCTTATGATCCGGATGGTTCAATAGCTTCATACTACTGGACAAAAATTTCTGGACCTTCGCAATATTTAATTTCGAATTCCACCATTGTGAGTCCTACGGCAAGTAACCTGGTGCAAGGAGTATATGAATTCAAATTATTAATTAATGACAATCAGGGTGTATTAGCATCCGATACTATAAGAATTACTGTAGGACAGGCGACTGGTATTAACCGTTCACCTGTTGCTAATGCAGGCGCCGATCAATCTATATCAGGCAGCAGTACTCAATTGAATGGAAACGGTTCTTATGACCCTGATGGATCTATCGGCTCCTATTATTGGGTGAAAGTTTCAGGACCCGCTCAATATGCTTTTTCAAATTCCACCATCTCTAATCCGGTAGCTCAAAACCTGGTGACTGGTGTTTATGAATTCGCATTGCTGGTGAATGATGCGCAGGGAGTATTATCTTCCGATACCGTTAGAATCACCGTTGGACAAACTGCCGGTTCTGCAAAACAGAATGTATCAATGGAAACAGTTACCGCAACTGCCATTGAAGAGAAGTTGATTACTTATCCAAACCCAGCCATCAGTATGATAACCGTACGGGTGAGCAGCCAATCGACTGGATCTACTTCGTTGACTATTTATGATGCCAGCGGCAAATCTGTTCGTTCATCGCAGTTTGTAAAAAACAATCCGGTGCACGAGGTGCCCATGAATATTTCCAATTTGAAAACAGGAATATATTATGTAGAAGTGGTAACCGGCAATCAAAAAAAGATGGTTACAAAATTCCTTAAGCAATAACAAAAACATTGAATATTCAAAAAGGGTGATAGTAAAATATCACCCTTTTTTATTCACAGGATTACTACGCTGTTGATCAACTACAATCCCTAAAAAACTACTAATGAATAGCTAGAAAAACTACTAATAATATCAATTATTAATACTCATTTTTAGCGTATTAGAGGAAATACTGTCTTCCGGCACCCCTACTGGTATAGAAATTGTATCTATTCTGCTAGTCAAATCCAGTACCTATGAACAAGCAAACACAATCTATTAATGCCAATCGGCATACTCTTTTCCGCAATTTATTTTCCAGGTTCCGGCGACTTGAATGATCGCTAACCTGACCTTTTAATAATCCCCCTAACCACCCGACCTTATTCTTTTGATTCGTACCGTAGTAATGGTTGACCTGTCATGCAGGTTATACCAAAGTAATTATTGTATCTAAATCCGTAACACTATGAAAACCTTTCTACCCGGTTTGGGCTTATTATTTCTTTCGTTAACTACCTCTGCACAGCAGATTGCAAGGGGACTTACAGCAGGCAATGGACAATTCATTGGCTTTCTGGAATACAAGCCCACGAATTATAACGTTGATCTTACTATTAAATATCCACTCATTATTTTCCTCCATGGAATTGGAGAGCGAGGAAACGGTACCACACAATTAAATATGGTAGCCGGCAATGGTATACCCAAATATATTAACGCAGGTCACCCGATGCGCTTCTTTTGGAATGGGAAATGGGAAACATTTCTCGTTCTTTCCCCTCAATTAAGTTCCAGTTACGGCGACTGGGTAGATTTTTATACGGATGAAATGATAAAATACGCTAAAGCAAATTTGAGAATAGATACTAACCGTGTTTTTCTTGCCGGACTTAGTCTTGGTGGTGGTGGAGTCTGGCATTATCCTGCCACTTCACTGGCACAAGCAAGACAACTCGCGGCAGTTGCTCCTGCATGTGGAACCTGTACAGGTCAATCGATGACTAATATTGCCAACGCAAATCTTCCTCTCTGGGCATTTCATGCAATGGATGATGGGGTTGTTGGAGTTGGTTGTACTGCCAGCCAGGTAACATCGGTAAACTCGGCCAGTCCGGCTATTGCTCCATTAATGACACTCTATAGTAATGGAGGCCATTGGATCTGGGATCGTGCTTTTGATACGGTCTATAACTGGCAAAACCCCAATGTTTATGAATGGTTTCTCGGACAAAACAAAAGTTTACCGGTGAATGTATTACCAACTGCCAATGCAGGACCTAACGTAATAATTTCAAGAACACCTGGAACTGTAAACCTAAGCGGGGCACTTTCTTCAGATGCTGATGGAAGCATCGTACGTTATATCTGGCGCAAGGTTTCCGGACCCGCAACAGGTAATATTATAACACCTGTATCTACAACCGGGCTTACCAGTATAATCAATTTAACTACAGTAGGAAATTATGTATTTGAACTAAAGGTGGTTGACGACAGAGCCAGTGTAGCGGTCTCCAACGTAACCGTAACAGTAATAAACGGTGCTGCAAGTAATATTCCTCCGGTTACTGAAGCGGGAGATGATATTATGACGAGTACTTCAACCGCCGCTTTGAATGGAAGTAATACCTATGATCCTGATGGAACGATCAATTCATACCAATGGACAAAAATTTCGGGGCCTGCACTGTTTACAATATCAAATGCAAACGTTGTTGCCCCTGCCCTATCGTTCCTGATGCTTGGTGATTATGCGTTTGAATTGCAATCAACCGACAATGCCGGTGCGAGTACAAGAGATACGGTTTACATACGTTCATCTGCTTCTGCGTTGCCGGTACAATGGCTTTATTTTAATGTACACAATACCGGTACAGAAAATAAAATACTGTGGGCAACAGAGAGCCAGTATCAGAATACTTTATTTGAAATAGAAAGAAGTGATGATGGGGTTAGTTTCAGTTCCATTGGTAAAATACCAGGAGCAGGCACTTCATTTAAAGTGCAGAACTACCAGTTCATCGATGCATATAAAACAACAAGGAAAACATTCTATCGTATTCGCCAGGTGAGCAGTGATGGTAAGAGTAGTTATAGCAGTATCGTTGTAGTGAATCCAACTATCACCAGTGCATCTTCGATCGAATACTTCCCGAACCCAACACAGAAATATGTAACGGTTCAGGTTAATAAACCAGAGCAGGGTCTGTTAAGTATCACCCTATTCTCGATAGATGGCAGATTAGTATTGCAACAACAATTAATGAAGGGGCAGGACCTGGTCAGTACCACACTGGATATGCAACGGTTGAATAAAGGTACTTACCTGATGAAGATATCAATAGGTAATAGCGTGCAGGAAGTGAGAAAGCTGATAAAGCAATAATTAACGAAAAGGCTTATAAAACGAAAAGGTGGCAAGTCCTAGCATGGGCTTGTCACCTTTTGTATCTCCGTAGCAATATATTTTCGAGTATTCAGATAAATCGTACACTTCATGAACACGACGAACTTTTTCTTCCCCATGACAATTGAACCCTTCAATTTTTCCAGTGATCCTGCCATTGATTTGCTGCATTCGGGTAGCTAACAAAGAAACTCCTTGTGTGGCACACCATTTATTCAACCAATTTTCCGCTGATGCGGAAACGATCACCACCTCTACTCCTGATTCCTGAAGTTTTTTTATTTCAAGCAGCGCTTTCTGTCTGATCAATGGGGGAATTGCATTATCAGAGAACGCATCACATGCTACTTGAAATTTTTCCACCTGCATCTTACCAAAAAAAAATCGCATCACTCTTTCTTTTGCAAACTGATTAGATATAATGCCAATTTTATAAGCCACTAAAAACGGACTGTTAAGTAGAAAGCCTACACAAAACCCAACTATTCCTTTCTGGTATTTAATAAATTCCAGGAAACTGTCTTTAGTAGTAATCGTTCCATCAAAATCAAAAAACGCGATTTGCTTCAAAGCTTCATTTTTTTGAACATGAACTCCGGAATACATTTAATGATAAGCATGATCCAGCGCCAGAACCATTTTACATATACTGTATTCTTCTTATTCTGAATGGCAGTATACACGGTATCAGCTACCTGCTCCGGTTTGGCAGTTAATAAAGGAGGCAATTTAATTGATTCGGTCATCCGCGTGTACACAAATCCCGGTTGAACACTCACCACATGAACCCCTTCGCGGAACATCCGGTTGCGAAGTCCCGATAAATAAGCGGTGAAGCCGGCTTTGGCACTTCCATAGATATAGTTGCTTTGGCGACCCCGTTCTCCCGCTACCGAACTGATTCCGACGATGGTTCCTTTTTTTTGCTCCGCGTAATAATTGCTTACAATATTCAGGATAGAAACGGCGCCCGTGTAATTGCTATGAATGATTTTTTCCGATTCACTCCAGTTAACGCGTGCCAATTCATTTTCGCCCAGGTAACCAAAAACGCATATCGTTACATCTGGTTTATGAGAAAGTGAATGAAAAAAATTCGTGTGAGAAGCAAAATCAATAGCGTCGAACTCATGCAAGGTGCATCCAGTTTGATAGCGTACTTCAATATCCGAACAAAGCGCCTGCAATCGCTGCGCATTTCTTGCTGCTAATTGAACCGCATATCCTTTCGAAGCCATTTTACGAGCAATAGCAACTGCCATATCCGATGCAGCGCCTAACAATAGAACAGTGGGCATGAATAGGTTTGATTAGTGAATGGTTAAAAATAATCGATCCGACTGCAACGAACGTATTTTTCCTTGCGGATTGTATTGTTGAACTACATTCTTGAACTCCCCGAGCCGGGGATAACCCGCTTGCAGCACTTCTGGTTTCATGCGGGCATCCTTACTCATATAAAGACGACCCCCATATTGCAATACCACTTTATCCAGTTCATCTAAAAAATCAAAGAGTCCATCACGAACAGGAAAATCAAGCGCGAGTGTGTATCCCTCCTTGGGAAAAGAGATCATACTTTCCTGTTTACCGAAAACCTTTAATACAGCGAGGAAAGATCCAAGCCCCTTATCACTGATACGTTGCAGTATTTCAATCAATCCCTGTTTGGCTTCCAATGGCAATACAAACTGGTATTGTACAAATCCTTTTTTTCCGTACCCGCGGTTCCAGTGTGAAATCACGTCTAAAGGATAAAAGAAAGGTTCGTAGCTAACAACGTTATTGATCTCTTTCTTAAAATTCTTTCCGTAGTATAAAAAATTGAACAGCTTGACGGTAAAACTATTCAATACCCAGGAAGGCAGGTTAAAGGGAAAATTGATTTGCTTTTTAGCGGAGAACTTCAATGGATTTGCTTTCCATTTTTCCGGCAACTCATCTACTCTTGCGTGTTCTCCCAGTATCAAAATACTTCTACCAAAATTTTTTCCTTTTTTCAAACAATCAATCCAGGCAACGGAATAGGTATAATGACTGTATTCATCAAACAATTTTATGATCTCTTCCAGATTAGCGGCCTTTAATTGTTTTTGTTTGATATAAGAGGATTCTATTTTTTTCAGTTGGAATTTTACTTTAGTGATCAATCCAGTTAAACCCATTCCACCACAGGTAGCTTCAAACAGATCTGGTTTTTGTTGAGGCGAACAGGTGACAAGCGATCCATCCGCAAGAATCAGTTCCATTTCAATTATATGATTAGAAAAAGATCCATCTACATGATGATTCTTCCCATGCACGTCACTGCCCACCGCTCCACCAACTGTAATGAATTTTGTACCCGGTGTAACAGGAAGGAACCACCCCCGCGGAACAATTACTTCGAGTAAGACATCCAATACAATTCCACTCTGACATTCGATAACACCCGTTGTCGTATCAAACGAAAGGATCTTATCGTATTTAAGTGTATTGATTGTTTCTTCACTAAGTGACGCATCGCCATAACAACGTCCATTTCCCCTGGGAATAAAATGACCGCTGTTACGTACCAGTTGTTTCAACTGGTCGTCGTAACTGAAAAAGCGTTCATCGCTTTCCATTACGGGGTAATTGCCCCAATTGGCTATTGATCGTTTCATAATAATTACTCAAAAAATGTAAGGTCCTTCAAATAAAGAATCGCAAAGAAACTGGCGACCCATAGCAGCAATGTAAGTTGAATGAAACGGTCCTTATAGAGGATATCGGTTGGAGAGCCTGAGTTATTAAGGACGAATATTATCTGCAAATAACGCATAACTCCGGCAATTACAAAAAGAGAAGTATAATACAACCGGTGCCCGAACTCTTTGTACAGGGCCCCGGAAACGGTATAATTAATATAGGCCACAATGATGATGGCGCATACCAGTCCCAGTACAATATTGAGGTAATCGAGGGTATAACCCTTTATAGCCTTACGCATATCGGTACCGGTAGAAAGTTTGAGCATCACATCATCACGTCGTTTTCCGATTGCCATAAACAGGGCTAACAGGAATGTCATGATGGTGAGCCATTCCGTTGTATCGATCCGTCCCAACACACCTCCTCCTTTAACTCTCAGCACAAAACCCGCCGCAACAATCATGATATCAACGATCGAAATATTTTTCAATCCGAAAGAATAGCCGATGTTAAGGAGATAATAGATGCCCAGGATAAAAAGAAACTTACCGCTATCATCCAGTATATAACCCAATATTGTACCGGCAACAAACAACAGGACAGCAACCAGTAACCCTGTCGATTTTTTTATTTTCCCTGACGCCAATGGCCGCTTACTCTTTTTAGGATGCTTGCGATCATCCTCAATATCTCTGTAATCATTTATAATATAAATACTACTGGCAAGGAAACTGAATGCAAAGAACCCTCCGGCCAGGTATTGCATACTCTGGAGATCGAAGAATTTACCTGCAAAGAAGGTTGGTATAAAAAGGAAAAGGTTCTTGGCCCAATCCTTTGGTCTTAATAATTTGAGCAGTTCCGGCATAGTGGGTTTTTACCGGCCTGCAAGATACTGTACAGCCCCCGCACTTGCAATAGTTGGGGTTTTGATAATCAATCAGTAATTTGACCCCCGATTCACCATTCTTATCCTGAATTTACGTTAATGAAACGCATTTTATCCCTGGCCGAAACGGGCCTTATTCTGGCATTGGCCCTGGCCCCGGTTTTTGCTTCCTTCCCATATCGAAATAATATCTTTTTGAGCTGGGAAGGAGCTTATCGCATGTCTGAGGGGCAAATACCATTTAAGGACTTCGGTATGCCAGTAGGCTATATGTATTGGGTAATCCCTTCTATTTTCTTTAAAATATTTGGTGCCCAGATGATCACCCTGATAAAAGCGCAGGCATTTATCAATATTCTGGCTGGGGTCGCTTTCCGGTCCATCTTCAAGAGTCTGGGAATCCAGCCGGCCATCAGGTTCCTGGGAGTAGTTGTATTTTGCCTATCCTATTCATTCTTCAATTACTGGCCCTGGTACAATCACACTGTATTTGTTTATGAACTGATTGCACTGGCCTTCCTCTTCAAATTCCTGATGGCCCGGGTTCCAGATAAATGGGGATATACCTGGCTGATTTTATCAGGCATCTTTGTTTTCTGCTCCTTCTTCACTAAACAGGATGGGGGTGCTTTGGCCCTGCTTCTTTGCCTAGCGCTTTTGTTATATAATGCATGGATCAGTAAAAAATGGTTGCCACTGGTTTTATTTACGGGTTCTGTAATTGTAACCGGCCTTTTGATGATTCTTCCATTACTGCCTTATAATTTCGGGTATTGGTTCAATCACGGGCAGGCACCGCATAGTTCGCGGATCTCTTTAGCCGAAATTCTTAAGGAATTTTTTGCGTCATCCCAATGGCTGAAATTTTATCTCCTGATAATTGTATTGCTTTTATTGGCGACGATCAAAAAATGGAAGGATTTCGTGAACAATAAAGAGCAGTTCTTTTTTGTACTGCTTACATTCGGAATTCTCGCACAAGCCGCCATCTTCCAGGTAACCAGTTATGTACCGCTGGATAATAATATCTTCTTTCACAGTTTCGCATTTATATTCATTGTATCGTTGCTATCTACTTTGGTATCTCTCCGATTTGATTCCTGGAAACCGGTATTGATTGCCACCGCCGGTGTTTTTTTGTGGTGGAGTTCCGTGTACTGGAAATATATCGAACGCTTTCTTATTAAACCAGGCAGTGAAAATTATTCAAACACGGTTCACAATGGATACGAATACGCGGATGTGGTCAATAAGAATACATATATGATTGAACTCGATACCACCGCTATACCTCTCCATCAGTGGCGAAGTCCTTCGCTTCGGTCATTTCATAAAATTCTGATGCCCGACGCTACCGTAGATGGAATTGAACGACTGATGAAAATGGATCTTATAAAGAATGGAAAAGACCTGAAAGTATTGAATATGACAGAACTGACGCCATTGGCTGCTGAAATCCCTTTCCAATTGGAAAGAGGATCTTATTATCCGTTATGGTTCCATAAAGGCGTGGCGATATTTGATAAAGAAACAAAGATGTTCACCGATCGGATCCAAAATAATCATTATGACCTTGTCCTGTATGAGTATATTCCCTATCTCAACAATTTTAATCCCTATAAAGTACGTGAAAGCCTCATGGAAAATTACCGGCGGATCGATAGTTTTCCGGCTCCAAGAAATCCATCGGCGAATGCATGGGTGGAGGTGTATGTGAAGAAGTAATGTGCAAATTGGAAAATGTGCAGATGTGCGAATTCCAATGTGCAAATTTGCAAATTAGAAAATGTGCAAATTCTTTCGGTGCATCATTCCGAATAAAAGTAAATTTCTATTATTCGGAAATGTTATCATTCAAGCATTTGCACATCTGCACATTTTCTAATTTTCACATTTGAATATCTACAAAACAAAAATTCAAAAGCATCACGTCCACAAACAACATACTATTCTCCCCCATCGAATACCTCAAAGGTGTTGGTCCCCAGCGCGGTGATTTGTTGAAAAAAGAATTGAACATCTTCACCTTCCGCGATCTGCTCGATCATTATCCTTATCGCCATGTAGATAAAACAAAGCTCAACCAGATTAAAGACATTAATCCTTCCATTGAATTTATCCAGGTTGCGGGCAAACTAATCAGTAAAGAATTGATTGGTGAAAAAAGAAGTAAACGACTGGTTTGTGAAGTAAGAGATAGTTCGGGAACCTTAGAATTGGTTTGGTTCCAGGGTATCAACTGGATAGAAAAAATGCTTTCGGTGGGTGATAACTATCTTGTTTATGGCAGAGTGAGTTTTTACCAGGGGCAACCACAGATTACTCATCCAGAAATTGAACCTTACACATCAGAAAAATCGGAAGGAAAAAATTTTCTCGAACCGGTTTATCCTTCTACTGAAAAATTAAAGGCCCGCGGATTGGGAGGACGACAGATCGCCAAACTAACCCAGGCACTGTTTCTATTGCTTCGCGAAAAAGATATACCCGAAAACCTGCCGGAAAATATATTAAGGCAACTTAATCTATTATCACGCTATCATGCGCTTACTGCCATTCATTTTCCACCCAATGCAACAACTTACCAGCATGCAGTGAACCGATTAAAATTTGAAGAGTTGTTTATCGCGCAACTAAGGATGGGGATGATCAAATCGCAACGGCACCGATTTTCAAAAGGGGTTGTTTTTGGACAGGTGGGTGAAATCTTCAACACTTTCTACCAACGAAATTTACCCTTTGAGTTAACGAATGCGCAAAAAAGAGTAATAAAAGAGATTAGAAAAGATTGTGGAAGCGGAAAACAAATGAATCGGTTGCTTCAGGGTGATGTGGGTAGCGGAAAAACGATCGTCGCGTTATTGATTATGTTACTCGCAGCAGACAATGGGTTTCAAAGCTGCCTGATGGCCCCCACTGAAATCTTAGCGCAACAACATTTCGCCAGCATCAGCAGGATGGTGGACGGACTTCCGGTAAATGTTCAATTACTTACAGGCTCCGCGAAGTCTGCTGCCCGAAAAAAATTATTGCCACAACTCCAGGAAGGAACCATTCATATACTGGTGGGAACACATGCGATTTTAGAAGATACGGTTCAATTTAAAAATCTTGGTATCGCCATCATCGACGAACAACATCGCTTTGGTGTGGCGCAACGTGCACAACTTTGGAACAAAGCTGTTATTCCACCACACGTGTTGGTAATGACAGCCACCCCTATTCCGCGCACGTTGGCAATGACCGCTTTTGGTGATCTGGACTATAGTGTTATAGATGAATTGCCACCCAACCGCAAACCAATATTAACCGTACACCGTTATGAAAGAGTGAGGCACCAGGTAATGGACTTTATTAAAGCAGAGATTGAAGTTGGAAGACAAGCCTATATCATCTTTCCGCTGATTGAAGAATCTGATAAAATGGATTATGAAAACCTGATGAAAGGCTATGAAAATGTTAAAGCTTATTTCCCCGAGCCAACGTACTGGATCAGCATGGTACATGGTCGACAAACAAGCGAGGTGAAAGAAACGAATATGAAGCGGTTTAAAGATGGAGATACACAGATCATGGTATCTACAACAGTTATTGAAGTGGGAGTAGACGTACCGAATGCGTCTGTTATGGTAATTGAAAGTGCAGAAAAATTTGGTTTATCGCAATTGCATCAATTACGTGGAAGAGTAGGAAGAGGCAGTGAGAAGAGTTTTTGCATATTATTAACGGCAACCAAATTGAACAATGAGGCTCGGGAACGGTTAAAAACAATGTGTGCTACGAATGATGGCTTTAAGATAGCGGAAAAAGACCTTGAATTAAGGGGTCCGGGCGATATAGAGGGTACCCGGCAGAGCGGAATGTTGAATTTTAAACTGGCAAATATCCTCCAGGATAAGCAATGGCTGGATACAGCGAGGGAATTAGCTGTTCAAGTGACCGATAAGGACCCGGATTTGGATTCGGCCGAAAATTTGCCATTAAAAAGCTGGCTCCAGCAACTACAAGGCAAATCGATCTGGAGCAAAATCTCGTAAATATGACATGTTCATTAACAACCACTTAAATCTGTAAATAATTGCAAATATCCTGTTAAACGGGTAAGAATCATACAAAAAAAACGTTCTATTTATATTAACTTGTTTAAAAAAGGAAACCTTGGTTAGGAAAAGTTCAATATTCACCGTAATCCTTATTGCCGTTACCCTTATCACCATGGCTCAGCAGGGGGCCTCCGCATTTGAATTTATAGAGAATAAAGGACAATGGGATGCAGCTTTTAAATTCAAAGGAGATGTCCCTTCTGGCTCTTTCTTATTGCAGCAGAAAGGCTTTTTCGTAGTACAGCATAACCAGGAGGAATTAAAAAGGCTGATTCGTGGCTCTCACGATCATGGCTATCATACCGATAAAAAAGTAAATGATAAACTGGCAGCCGCTCAAAGACCAGACGGTATACGAAGCAATCCTAATGAAACAATTACCCTGCATTCGCATGCGTATCGTGTGGTGTTTGCCGGTGCCAATGAAAATATCAGGATCGTTCCGGAAAAAGAACAAGACTATCACAACAACTATTTCATCGGTAACGACCCCACAAAATGGGCGAGTGATGTAAAAGTATTTCAGGCTATAGTTTATAAAGATGTATATCCGAATGTAGATGTTCGATATTACTCCGGAGCTGGCAAATTAAAATACGATATAATTGTTCATCCCGGTGGTGATCCCGGGTTGATCGCGCTGAAATACGAAGGAGCGGATAAACTAAGTATTAAAAACAAGGAACTGATTGTAAATACATCCATCGGCACTATAAAAGAACTCTATCCTTATACTTTCCAGTTTGATCCAACAAAAGGAAAAAAAGAAATTGAATGCCGCTATACCATTACTGGAGGAAATACAGTAAGGTTTGATATAAAAAATTACGACCGCAACGCGACGCTTGTAATTGATCCCACGTTGATTTTTTCGACTTTTACCGGTAGTACAGCAGATAATTATGGCTTCACTGCAACACCCGGGCCCGATGGCAGTTTGTTTTCAGGCAGCATCGTATTTGGGGCAGGCTTCCCCATTACACCCGGTGCATATCAAACTACTTTTGGCGGAGGCTCAAACAGACCGATTGATATCGGGATAATGAAGTTCAGTCCTAACGGAAGTGCCCGACGTTATTCAACCTATATTGGAGGAAATGGTAACGATTTTCCTCATAGTCTTTTCAGCGATCCACAAGGCAACCTGGTGGTAATGGGAAGATCTTATTCTTCAAATTATCCTACAACCTCACCGTTAGTTGGTCCGGGTGGTGGCTGCGATATTGTTGTTACAAAATTAAATGCGGCAGGTTCCGCACTTATTGGTTCGCTCCGTATAGGCGGAAGTTCTAATGACGGAGTTAATATTATCGATAATATTATGGGAGGCACTAATGTGCCTAATTCTTTATTAAGAAACTATGGAGATGAATCCAGAAGTGAAGTCGTGCTGGATGCAGGCGGAAGCATTTATGTGGCAGCTCCTACTCAATCAGATAATTTTCCAATGATCGGAACCGGTTTTCAGACAACCAAAGGTGCGGGACAGGATGGTGCGATAATAAAGATTAACCCAACATGTAATGCGGTACAATGGACAAGTTTTATTGGAGGCAGTGCGGATGATGGCGCTTTTGTAATTGAAATAAATCCTTTAACCAATAATGTATATGTGGCAGGTGCTACCTCCAGTGCAAATTTCCCGGTAACTGCGGGAGTTATTCAAGCGGGTTATGCGGGAGGCGTGGCGGATGGTTTTGTTTCGGAGCTTAGTAACAATGGTTCTATACTAATAAAGTCCACATTTCTGGGCACTTCTAATCTCGATATTATTTATGGTATAAAATTCGACAGAAAGGGATTTCCCTATGTTATGGGAACCAGCCGGGGTAATGCAGCCTGGCCGGTTCAACCAGCCGGTATATGGAGCGTTCCAAACTCAAAGCAGTTTGTGGCTAAGCTACAACCAGATTTGTCGGCTTTTGTTTATTCTACGGTTTTTGGAACCGGTGGATCTAAACCAAATATGTCACCAGTAGCATTTCTTGTTGACCGTTGCGAGAATTTATATATCTCCGGATGGGGAGGTTATTTTTTAGGAGGCACCGATCCGTATGACCTTGCGGGAGTAGCTGGCATGCCTATTACAGCTGATGCTATAAAGAGGAGTACGGATGATATGGATATGTATTTTATTGTGATAAGAAAAGATGCATCCGCACTTTTATATGGAAGTTATTTTGGACAAGATGGAGGTGATGGTGAACACGTAGATGGTGGTACAAGTCGCTTTGATGCACAAGGTGCCATTTACCAGGCAATCTGTGCTAACTGCGGAGGTATCGGAACCTTCCCTACAACACCTGGCGTAATCGGTCCATTCAATGGAGCCGCTTCATCATCTGGTTGTAATCTCGCAGCTGTGAAAATCGCTTTTAATTTTGCGGGAGTTGCTTCGGGTCCTAAAGCATTTATAAATGGAGTGAGAGATTCTGTGGGTTGTATTCCGCTGACTTTTGAATTCAGGGATACTGTATTAAATGCCGAAAGTTATGAATGGAGTTTTGGAGATGGTAGTCCGGATACAACTACACTTCTAGCGCAGGTAACACATACCTATAACGCAGTTGGAACTTACAGAATCCGATTAATAGCTGTTGATTCTACTACCTGTAATATCCGAGACACTGCGTATATAAATGTGCGTGTTCGTGACGATCAGGCAAATCTTGGATTTAACCCGGTTAAATTGCCACCCTGCGAATCTTTATCTTACCGATTCGATAATTCTTCGCTGGCACCTCCGGGTAAACCTTTTGGCGCAATCAGTTTTACCTGGGATTTCGGAGATGGTACAAGAGTAACCTCCGGGCTTGGTTCTGTTACACATGCCTTTGCTTCTCCAGGAACATATAAAGTGCGATTGATATTGACGGATACCAATTATTGCAATGCACCCGATTCCATTTTTGTAGATCTTCGAATTGCTCCAAATGTAAGAGCACTGTTCGAAACTCCTGCCGCTGGTTGTGTTCCTTATGACGCTATATTCAATAACACGTCTTTGGCAGGACAAACCTTTAGATGGGATTTTGGAGATGGCAATACTTCTACGTTATCGAGCCCCACCCATTTATACAATTCAGTTGGCACGTATCGGGTGAAATTAGTAGCGATCGATTCGGCAACCTGTAATATTATTGATTCAACGGAACAAACTATAACGGTAAATCCAAATCCAATAGCAGACTTTAGTTTCGCGCCATTGGTACCGGAAGTTAATAAGCCTACCATTTTTACGAACTTGTCAACAGGCGGAGTAAGATACAAATGGGAATTCGGAGATGGTGACAGTGTGATCAAGACCACTCTTGATACGGTACTTCATCAATACAATTCAACCGGCACCTTTAATGCTTGTTTGATAACATTTAATCAGTTTGGTTGTTCGGATACCGCATGCAGACCCGTACAGGCAATCATTCAACCATTGCTGGATGTACCCAACGCGTTTACGCCTGGCAGATTCGGTAAAAACAGTATTGTAAAAGTTGAAGGATTTGGTATTGGCAAGTTGAATTGGAAAATATACAATCGATGGGGACAGGTAGTATATGAAACCAATGATCGAAAAGGTGGATGGGATGGAACATTTAAAGGGCAACCTCAACCGATGGATGTATATGCCTATACATTAGATGTTGAATTTAATGATGGAACAAAGGCAAGAAAAACAGGAGACATTACATTAATACGATAACCGCATGAACGAATATGTTAAATGTGAAGTAAGGGTTGCGGAGAAAGAACGGAATACATAATTTTAAGATAGCAATGATAGAAATAGTAAGGAATATCCGATTCGAAGCTAAACGAGTTAAAAAAAGAGCAATGTTTCTTTTTTTAACAGTGTCCTCTTTATTATTTAGCGTTCAAAATTCACAATCGCAGGACCTTCACTTTTCACAATGGTACAATGCACCATTAGTAACCAATCCCGCTAATACTGGTTTTATTCCCGATGCCGACTATAGGATAGGGGCGAATTATCGTAATCAATGGTCGTCTATTATGACCATTCCTTATAAAACCTTTAGTATCTGGGGCGATGCACAATTATTTCGCGAACAGATAGAAAGTGGTTGGTTGGGTGTAGGAGGCGTTTTATTAAGAGATGTAGCAGGTTCCGGTAGTCTTACTTCTACCAAGGCATACGCATCTGTTGCTTATCACCAGATGATAGGTGAAGCGCATCTATTAAGTTTCGGACTCAATGCAGGCTGGGCCAATAAAAGAATCAATTCCTCTGCATTAAAATTTCCCGACCAGTTCGATGGTAAATTTTTTGATAATAGTTTGCCTACAAGCGTATTGCTTGATCTTAACCAAACTAATTACTTTGATATGCAGGCGGGATTAAATTATGCTTTCTTCCCTACTGATGAATTTTATGTAAATGGAGGAGTGTCGGCTATGCATCTGAATCGCCCCCGTGAATCTTTTTTTAATACTGATCCCACCGGATTCGATCCCAGGATCTCGCCCCGTTATACCGTTTTTGGCAATGCCAGTTACAAGATGAATGATATGCTGATCATTAATCCAATGGCCTATTATAGCTTACAGGCCGGTGCATCTGAATTGGTATTGGGAGGAAATGTTCAATATAATTTATCGGGTGACGGGGAAACACAACTGATCGGCGGTTTACATATGCGGGTGGGTGATGCCATCACTCCAACGATTGGATTCGAATGGAATTTTGTGCGATTGATGTTCTCTTATGATGTTACCCTGTCTTCAATGAAACAGTACAATAACTCAAGAGGCGCTTATGAATTCGCGTTACTGCGTCATGGAATGTACAATCAATTCGATGGCAATCGTAAACAATCGTGGTGTCCCACTTTCAGGAATTAATAATTATTGTTATTGATCGTTGTTTAATTCTATTATTCTTTCCTGACGGCTCCCTCCATCATTTTTCTTAACTCATTAATCTGGCGTTGCTGTTGTTCAATCATTTGTTGTTGCTGCTTTATACTTTCAATCAATACAGGGATGAGTCCTGAATAATTAACAGCCAGCAATCCGTCCTTATCTTCCTTCACCAGATTGGGAAATAATTTTTGTACTTCTTGTGCCAAAACACCCGTTTGCAAACTTTTGTCCGCGTTTTCATTCTTCCAATTATAATTATAGCCGTTTAATTGTGTTATTTTTTGAAGCGAGTTTTGTAAGGGATTGATATCTTTTTTTAAGCGGCTGTCTGAAGCTTGTGTGAGTGTTCCGCGCAACCAGGCATTTCCATTTCCGTATACATCCAGGTTGTTTGTAAATACTCCTGCCTGATCGTAACCCAATCTTACCATAGCAGCGGGATGATCAGCATAAATCAGTAATTGATTTCCCTGTACTCCAAATCCAACATCGCCGGTTGTTCCTGGATATAAGGTGATTTTTTTTGCAAGTGTTGCAGGAAACTGCAGAATGCCATTTCCCTTTACGCGCATCGTTTCAAAAAAGGAGGAACTGGATCCGTATCCAAAAGCAATATCGGACGCTGATATATCAGTATGAATTTGCAACAACGCACTTTGAATACCAAATCCATAGCTGTTTGAAGAATTGCTCCAAAGGGAAATCTTATCACCAACTGCAGTGGCAAAACTTAATGGAAAGCCAGGAGTTGAGTTTCTAATACCTGTATTGCCATTTTTTAAAATAACTAATGCATCCGACCTTAAGGATGGATCTGTACCATTACCAATAGTGAATAAACGGTCTGTACCAACCCAGCCAGAAATATTTGCAGGAGCATAATCAGTATTCCAAACTCCTATTGCAGTCTCATAGCCCGATCTAGCAAGTGTAGCAGTTCCTATAGCAGTAGATAATTCACCGGAAGCTATTGTTAAAGCTCCCATGGAGATAGAATAAGTACCGCTAGCCGCTGCATTGAATCCGGCAGCAAAAGAATAATTACCAATAAAGTCTTTATCCCACTGCAATCCATCAACATAACCAACCCTGAATGCTGCTTTATCAGCATACCACATCATTCTTCTTCCCTGCCCCTGCATGGGTGGCAATCCTGGTATGCCAGTTATATTGCCTGCTGAAGAGAATAATACACTATTTTCATTCACATGCAGGCGGGCAACAGGAGTGATAGTACCAATACCTACATTGCCATTTTTTAAAACAGTCATTGCGTCTGACCTCAACGAAGGACTCGTACCATTGCCAATACTGAATAAGCGGTCTGTGTTAGCACCAGAAGGTGTATAATCTGTATTCCATCTTCCCAATACCGTTTCATAAATGGATCTGGCATTTATATTTTGGCCCATTGCGAAGGAATAATCCCCGCTGGCTATCGCTGTATTTCCTAATGCTGTCGAATTTTGTCCGCTTGCAATTGTATAAGAGCCCATGGCAATTGAAAGAAATCCACTCGCATTTGTACCAAAACCCATAGCAGTGGAATAATCTCCATCAGCAATTGTTTCCCTACCCAAAGAAGTGGAAGCAATTCCACTAGCTATGGAACCAGCTCCCATTGCGGAGGAAGAGCTTCCGGAAGCATTTGTATTACTTCCGCTTGCAAAAGAATAATTACCGACATTGTAAGTGTCCCAATGATCTCCTATGACAAAGCCTGTTCTAAAAGCTGCTTTATCCGGATACCACATCATTCGTCTTCCTGCACCCGATATAGGCATAGAACCCGGAGTTGCAGGCACATCCCCTGTTACAGAAAACAATACGCTACTATCGGCAACATGCAAACCGGCTAAAGGGTTGATCGTTGAAATGCCTAATCTTCCTTTAAAATATCCTTTACCGTTTGTGAAGTTGGTAAAAAAAACGGGGTTGCCGAACTCATTACGGTACTCAAGTTGTCCGCTAACACCCCCGCTATTATTATAAAACAATCCGTCACCCGCTGCAGAATGTTGCATGAGGTATTGAGTAACCGGAACATAGAGATTTGAATTTCGCCAATCTATTTTACCGCTAATTGAATCATACGCTGTAAAATGATTGATACCACCCAATCGTATATTCCCTCTTACATCCAATGTTGCCTGGGGGTTTGTGGTATTGATACCCACGTGTTGCGCGTTAGCATAAAATGATAACGATAGCAAACAAAGGAAAATAAATTTCTTTTTCATTTCGATCTGATAAGGTGTTTAAACAACTTCCCGTTGAATAATTTTCAAACAACGATTAATTAACTTTTCTAACTATGATTACACTTTGCAAAAAAGATAATTGTCTAAAAATCATCCT
Source organism: Chitinophagaceae bacterium (assembly GCA_965279015.1). Classification (GTDB taxonomy): domain Bacteria; phylum Bacteroidota; class Bacteroidia; order Chitinophagales; family Chitinophagaceae; genus Endoryza. The sequence goes on along the minus strand of OZ257130.1, from coordinate 2,479,850 downwards.
TCCTGTCATTGCGAAAGAAATAATTTTCAACAATTACTAAGTTTTATGGACAGGTAAGGGTTTCAATCATCTTCCTGGCAGCAGACAAATCAGTAGCGGAAACTCCGCAACCCCCACCCTCATTCACATAATCCTGCATTACATTTTTGAGGGCTTCGCAGTTTGCTTTTGTGGGAGAAGAGGTGTAAAGTGTAGTCGCATCAGCTACCGCCTTCGCTTTCGCTTCACATTTATTGCTATCTATACCAGTTACTCCATTTTTTCCGCAACTTACTATTGACAGAACGAGAAGTGCCATGATTAATTTTTGTACGAACAAGTTTGACTTTTTCATTTTTTTATTTTTTAATGTGATTAACTTTTACAAAAGTGAGTGCTGCATGCGTAGGATTGCTCACCTGAAACAGGGATTCATACTGAAACATTGTAAAATCACCCGAAACAGTGATTTTCGAAGGTTTCTTTGATATTATGCTGGAGAATGCGAACCTTTAGGAGGAATAACTCAACTGAATAATCTTTGATGCGACTAGTTAACCGATATGTTTGGTTTGCACTTTTAAGTTTGCTCAGCCTACGGGCCGCTTCCCAAACTCATCTTATCGATAGCCTGGAAAATAGATTGAAAACCAGCAATGATTCCCTCTCTATAATTTTTATTACTGTATTGTCTAATGAATATTATGCTTATGACACGTTGAAAGCGTATGACTATATTGAAAGAGCAAAAGCCTTGGCCAGGAAGCTCAAATGGGACAGGGCCATGGCCCTTTATTATTATCATAGAGGGATATTAAAACAATACGCTTCCCAATATGATCAGGCAGGATTGAGTTACGATTCAGCCATAATTTATTATAATAAAGAAATTGAACGTTTAAAGACAAAAGAAGAAAAAGATTTAATTGCCCTGGAAAAATCAAGTGCATTGAGCGAGAAGGCCGCTAACCTGATGAAAATTGGCCGGGGCGCCGAATCTATTCCCATCTACCTTGATGCATTGGAATTATGGAAGGCTTCGAATCAGCCACGGAAAGCGGAAGCGATTGGAACCTATTACGAGAAAATCGCTACCTCTTATTACGACATGAAACAATTTGACAAAGCGCTCGAATATGATAAGCTTTCTCTGGAATACCGAAGCCAAAGCACCAATGAAGAGGCCATCGCCTCGTCGTATGTTTTTGTATGTGACGACTTCATTGCCCTTAAGCAGCTTGATTCCTGCCTGGTTTATCTTAACCGGGCAAAACCAATTGTTGAACAATTAAATAATCACCGGATAAATGTACAGTACTATAATAAGCTCGCGCAGATCAGCATGGCGAAAAAAGAATATCGGGCCGCTATTGTCCACTATGAAAAATGCGTATCGGAAGCAACAATTACACACTCAAATATTCAAATAATTTCCAACCAGCGCATGATCGCAGTTTGCTATGTCCGATTGGGTGAGTATGCCACGGCCCGTAAATATTTATTAATGGCGCTTCCGGCGGCTATTGCCGGTGGACATTTTAAAACCAAAATAGAGATTCTCCAGGATTTGGCAACAACAGAAGATAAAGACAATAACCCCGCGGCTGCTTACAAGTATTTGAAGGAAGTAGTTGCATTACGCGACAGTCTTAATATGGAGAATACCAAAAAGTCTATCGCTGAAATTGAAAATAAATACCAGGCCGCGGAAAAATCCAAAACAATTCTGCAATTAGAAAAAGATAAAGAGATACAGAAATTATCGATCCGGCAGAAATCCTCTTTCAATTATTTCCTGCTGGCATTTATATCTGTCCTTCTGATTGCTGCATTTCTTGCCTTCCGGAATATACGTCATCGCCATTCACTCGTTAAAAAAGAAACGGAATTGCAGCAACAAAAGATCCGTGAATTAGAAAAGGATAAACAATTGGTTGCAGTAGATTCTATGCTGAAAGGGCAGGAAGATGAACGGAGCCGCCTTGCCAAGGAACTTCACGATGGCCTGGGAGGTTTATTATCAGGAGTAAAATTTTCTCTACGCAATATGAAAGACAATTTGATAATGACGCCAGAAAACATGTCCGTCTTTGAACGGTCATTAGACATGATCGATACGTCGATCAAAGAGCTTCGCCGGGTGGCACACAATATGATGCCGGAAATGCTGACGAAATTCGGTCTCGATGAGGCAGTCAAAGAATACTGCAATACCGTCAATACAACAAAATTGCTGACGGTCAAATACCAGTCGGTAGGATTGGAAAAGCGTGTTGATAGTCCTATCGAAATTATTGTTTACCGCATCGTTCAGGAACTGCTTAACAATACGCTGAAGCATGCAGTCGCCACCGATGTTTTTGTTCAATTGATAAGAGAAGAAAATCGGCTTAGTATTGTTGTAGAAGACAATGGAAAGGGGTTTGATACCAATTTAGCAACAGAAAGTAAAGGAGCGGGCTGGATGAATATTCGTTCACGTGTTGATTACCTGAAAGGACAATTGGATATTCATTCCGAACCCGGAAAAGGCACGCTTGTAAATATTGAAATTCCTTTAGGTCAAGTCTAAGTGTTTCGCCTCTTTGTGAAATCCTTCGTGCCTACTTTGTGAGACCTTGTGTTTAATAACTTGTAACTAGGGAAATGCTCGCTATTCGAAGAGTTTTCAACACAACGAATACACAAAGGTTTTCACAATGGGAGACAAAGAAAAAATACATACTCTAAAAAAACTATCAGTTGTGCTATTTAATCATTTACACTTAAACAGGTTCTTATGATCCGCGTATTTATTGTGGATGATCACCCGGTTGTAATAGAAGGTATTCATGCTTTACTGCAGAATGAAAAAGATATTTTTTGGGCAGGTCAGGCAATGAATGCTTCTTCATGCCTTGGTTTTTTTGTAACCAATACAGCCGATGTAGTGCTGATGGATATTAGTATGCCGGGCATGGATGGTATTGAACTTTGCGCTACGCTGAAAGAAAAATATCCCGGTGTATTCATACTTGGACTCAGTACTTTCAATCAAGGTATCTATATAAAGAAGATGATGGAAAACGGCGCTTCCGGTTATATTCTCAAAAACTCATCCAAGGAAGAACTGATCAAGGCCATTCACTATGTAAATGATGGCGCCATTTTCGTACATGGGGAAGTAGCCGATTCATTACGTGAATATCAACGTGCCTCTAAAATTGAATTACCCGTTCTTACTCCGCGCGAAAAAGAAGTACTGGAACTGATCGCGGAAGGATACACGAATCCACAAATCGCCGAAAAAATATTCCTGAGTCCTTTTACAGTTGATAGCCACCGGAAAAATCTGTTGGCGAAATTGGGTGTAAAAAATACCGCGAGCCTGATAAAATTGGCGGTGGAGAAGAAACTTATTTAACCCGTGGCTGGTGCCCCCGGTTGGTGTCTCCACCAACTGGATTACCCATACTCATTTAAATGTTGGCTGGCGAAGACACCAGCCAAGGGCATCAATAAGAATTTAATTTGACGTTAATATCTGTCTCCATCTCATTCAGCATTTATCCCCTATTTTTATTCTCTCAACTATTCACAATCATTATGGATACAAGGAGAGAATTTATCAAGAAGGCAGGCCTGATTACCGGAGCCACGGGCCTGATGAATATTTTACCCGCTTCTATAGCGAAGGCACTTGCCATCAACCCCGCGGCTGGAAGTACATGCATGGATGCTGAGCATATTGTATTCCTGATGCAGGAGAACCGTTCCTTTGATCATACTTATGGTACCTTACAGGGCGTACGCGGTTTTAACGATCCCCGCGCGATTCGTTTGCCTGATAATAATCCGGTGTGGTTACAAACAAATAAAGCCGGTGAAACTTACGCACCCTTCCGATTAGATATTAAAAAAACAAAGGTTACCTGGATGCATTCATTACCCCATTCGTGGAGCGACCAGGTAGATGCACGCAATAATGGTAATTATGATAAGTGGCTCGACTCAAAAGCATCGGGCCATAAAGAATATAAAGAAATGCCGCTTACCCTGGGATTTTATTCCAGGGAGGATATTCCTTTTTACTATTCGCTGGCCGATGCATTCACCGTATGTGATCAGAATTTTTGTTCATCGCTTACTGGCACAACACCCAACAGACTCTATTTCTGGAGCGGAACGATCCGGGAAAAACCGGAAGCGAAATCGATCGCCAATGTATGGAACGATGATGCCGATTATGATACAATGGTAAATTGGAAAACATTTCCTGAACGTCTTGAAGAGAATGATATCTCCTGGAAAGTATATCAGAACGAGTTGAGTGTTGGAGTAGGCTTTCAAGGAGAAGAAGATGGATGGCTCGGTAATTTCACCGACAATCCGCTGGAATTTTTTACGCAATACAAGGTAAAATTATCTGCTGAATATATCGCTTACCTTCCCAAAGCCGCGATTAAAATTTCCGAAGAAATAAAAAAAAGAGTGCAACAATTATCCAACCTGCCGGCAGGGGCAAAAGAAGAAGATAAACTGAAAAAAGAATTGGAAGGATTGAAGAAACAACTACAACTAAATGCGGAAGATCAAAAAAATTATACAAGAGAGAAATACGATCAGTTATCACAACAGGAAAAGAATATTCACAACAAAGCGTTTTCTACCAATCGCAAAGACCCGTTTTACCATGAACTTACTACCCTTCAATATAAAGATGGAGCTATCAACCGCGAGGTGAAAATTCCGAAAGGTGATATACTGCATGAATTCCGGGAGGACGTGAAGAACAAAACACTTCCTACGGTATCCTGGCTGGTGGCACCCGAAAATTTTTCGGATCACCCCGGTGCAGCCTGGTACGGTGCCTGGTATATCAGTGAAGTAATGGATATTCTTACCAAAGATCCTGAAGTGTGGAAGAAGACCATCTTCATTCTTACGTATGATGAGAATGATGGATATTTTGATCATGTGCCTCCCTTTGTTCCTCCGCATCCAAATAAAAAAAATAGTGGCCAGGTATCTACGGGAATTGATACCGCTGTCGAATATGTAGCAGACGCATCGCAACAAACGAACCAACGGAGAGCAAGGGAAAGCGCTATCGGATTGGGTTATCGAGTCCCCATGGTGATCGCTTCTCCCTGGAGCCGGGGTGGATGGGTGAACTCGGAAGTATTTGATCATACCTCCTCCTTACGTTTTCTTGAAAAGTTTTTATCGAAAAAATTTAAGAAGAAAATCGAGGAACCAAATATCAGTGCCTGGCGACGGACCGTTTGTGGTGATCTTAGTTCTGTATTCCGTCCTTATAACGGTGAAAAATTAGTGAAGCCTGAATTCCTGGATAAAGAAGAATTTGTGGAGAGTATTCACAAAGCGCAATTCAAAAACCCTCCTTCCAATTATAAGAAACTATCCTCCCAAGAGCTGGCATCTATCCATAAAAACCCACTGACATCACCATTGCTGCCAGTGCAGGAAAAAGGGATCCGTACTTCTTGCGCGCTACCTTATGAATTATATGCAGATGGCAAATTAAATACGGAAAAAACTTTTTTTGAATTAGAATTCGTCTGTGGAAACAGCACATTTGGCGACTCATCAGCAGGATCAGCCTTCCAGGTATATACACCCGGTCGCTTTAACAATGATCCGTTATTACTCCGCGATTATGCCGTTAAAGCAGGGGATCGTATTGTGGATCAATGGATGCTTACGGATTTTCCCAATAACAGCTATCACCTGAAAACCTATGGACCCAATGGGTTCTTTCGTGAGTTCAAAGGCAACAGCAATGATCCATTAATTTCGATCAATTGCCAATATGAAAAGGATAAACTAACTCCAAAAAAGCTGACTGGAAATATCGTGCTAAGTGTAGCAAATTCAGACATGCGCTTAGCTGAAATTGAAGTAACAGATAATGTATACAAGACGGGTAAACAAATTGCGAAGCTTGGCGTAAATGGTTCAAAAAATAGTAAACAACTGATTCTAATCAACCTGGCAAAAAATTATGGCTGGTACGACTTTACCGTTCGTATAAAAGGAAATTCTGTTTTCGAAAAAAGATTTGCTGGTCATGTAGAGACCGGGCGGGCTAGTAAGACTGATCCTTTTATGGGAAGGGTAATATAAACTATCACCCTGCATTCCTCTGTGTCTCTGTGCCTCTGCGGTAAAAATTTTAAACCGCAGAGGCACAGAGACACGGAGTGGAATAGTTGGTTAAGTTTATTTTATAGAAAAGCGGAGACTAATTTCATTAAGTTTGATGCATCAAAATCAACATTATGAGAAAACTCTGTTTATATGCTTTGCTTGCATTCGTTTATACTGCCAGCTTTTCACAGCAAAAACCCGCATCTAATACGGCTCCAGCCGTTCAGGTAAAAGAAGAAAAAAAACAATCCAGTGATGTCTCTTTTAACCCGGATGCTTCCACCAGTTCCTTGCACGAAGTAACCATTAAAGGACAAAAAGTTCCTTATAAAGCTACTGTTGGCACAATGCCAGTTTGGGATGAAGACGGAAAAACAATTGCCGGTCTTTTTTATACCTATTATGAAAGAACGGATGTAAAAGATCGTACTACCCGTCCAATTGTTATATCTTTTAATGGCGGACCGGGTTCCGCTTCTGTTTGGATGCATATTGCTTATACCGGACCAGTATTGATTAGTATTGATGATGAAGGGAACCCTATTCAACCCTATGGATTTAAAGACAATCCTCATTCGATACTCGATGTAGCGGATATTGTTCATGTGGACCCGGTGAATACAGGTTTTTCCCGGATAACGAATAAGGAAACTCCCCGAAGCAAATTCTTTGGAGTAACTGCCGATATTAAATATCTCGCTGAATGGGTAAACACTTTTATTACACGCAATAACCGCTGGGCCTCTCCAAAATACCTGATCGGTGAAAGTTATGGCACCACACGTGTATCGGGCTTAGCACTTGAATTACAAGAATCACAATGGATGTATCTCAACGGAGTGATATTGGTATCGCCTACCGGTTTAGGTATTGAACGAAGTGAACCTGTAGCAGCGGCATTGCGTCTGCCCTATTTTGCCGCTACGGCCTGGTATCATAAAATGCTGCCACCCGACCTGCAACAAAAGGATCTTACGTCGATGCTTCCCGAAGTAGAAGAATTTACTATGAATGAACTGGTTGCCGCCATCAGCAAAGGAGGATCATTACCCGAAGCGCAAAAGAAATCAATCGCCGCGAAAATGTCGCGCTACTCCGGTATTTCTGAAAAAGTATTTCTTCAAAACAATCTCGATGTATCTACCAATTTATTCTGGAAAGAATTGCTGAGAGATAAAGGATTTACAGTAGGTCGGTTAGATTCAAGATACCTGGGAATTGATAAAAAAGACGCGGGTGAACGACCCGACTTTAACGCCGAGCTTACTTCCTGGCTACACTCCTTTACTCCACCAATTAATATGTACCTGAGAGAAACCCTGGGTTATAAAACGGATGCGAAATACAATATGTTCGGGCCCGTGAGTCCCTGGGATCAGACGAATAATACTACCGGGCTCAATCTTGGAAAAGCAATGTCCATCAATCCTTATTTGCATGTATTGGTTCAATCAGGATACTATGATGGCGCTTGCGATTATTTCAATGCTAAATATAATATGTGGCAGATTGATCCTTCCGGTAAGTTAAAAAGCCGGATGAGTTGGGAAGGTTACCGCAGCGGACATATGATGTACCTTCGTAAGGAAGATCTCGCGACCAGCAATGAACATATCAGGGAGTTTATTAAGAAATCAACGCCAAAACCGGGACAACCGGCGAGATATCAAAGAGGTTTTTAGCCTGCCTGCCGGCAAGCAGGTTTCAGAGTTTAAAGGTTTAATGGTTTAATGGTTCTTTGTATCGATTAGAATGATTGAGCTTAAGCAACCCTTAAACCCTTAAACTTTGAAACCATTAAACTTTAGAACATGAGGTTTATTAAAAATATTTCGCTTATTTTTTTGATGTTGCTCCTGTGCAACGCCGACCCATTTGCACAAACTCCCTTACGACTTGCTGTTGCCGGCACCACGCATGGACATGTAGGCTGGATACTGGGAAGAAAAGATAAAAAAGATATTATCCTCGCCGGTATTTATGAGCCCAATAAGGAACTTGTTAAAAAACAAAGCAAACAATTTAATATTCCTGAAGAACTCTTCTATGATGATCTGAAGACAATGCTGGACAAAGTAAAACCAGAGGCAGTAGTTGCTTTTGGTTCTATCTACCAGCATTTATCCGTGGTAGAAGCCTGCGCGCCAAGAGGGATTCATGTAATGGTGGAAAAGCCATTGGCCGTAAGTGTACAACACGCGGAACGTATGCAGTCACTCGCCAAACAATATGGCATATTACTGCTTACTAATTATGAAACATCCTGGTATCCCACAACAGAAAGAACCTATCAATTAGCAATCGATAGCAATTATGTGGGGAAGATCCGTAAAGCGGTTTTTCATCATGGTCATGAAGGACCGAAAGAAATTGGAGTGAGTAAGGAATTTTTTGAATGGCTAACTGACCCGGCACAAAACGGAGGTGGAGCATTAATCGATTTCGGATGCTATGGATCGAATATAATAACCTACCTCATGCGTGGCGAAAAACCAGTTTCCGTTACCGCTATCACCAATCAATTCAAACCAGCTATTTATCCCAAGGTAGATGATGAAGCGACAATTATAGTAGAATATAAAACCGCTCAATGCATTATACAGGCTTCCTGGAACTGGCCCTATGGGCGAAAGGATCTGGAACTGTATGGAGATGCGGGTTATATCATAGCTCCGGATCGCTACAATCTTCGTCGTAGAAATAAAAAAACATCGGTGGAGTGGACGGAAAAATTAACACAGAAAGAATCGGGCGTGCAGGACGACCCTTTTATTTACTTCATGGATGTAATAAGAAAGCGTATTACTGTTCCGGAATACAGTTTATATTCCTTATCGAATAATGTAATGGTAGTTCGAATTCTCGATGCCGCCCGGGAATCAGCTAAAACTGGCAAAAAGATTTTCATTAAATAATTTCCGGCTACGTTCATCGTGATCCCGGCAAAGCGGTGCACCAAATCAGCTATAGCATCATCCTGCATTCGCCCCCATTCGTTCCCATTCGTCACTATACGCGTATAAAATTTATGTTATGGATGCAACACCATTTGTTATAGAAAGAATCTATAATGCTTCTTCTGAAAAAGTTTGGAAAGCCATCACCGACAAGGAACAAATGAAAGAATGGTATTTCGATTTTAAAGAATTCAAACCTGAAGTGGGTTTCGAGTTCAGCTTTTACGGGGGTCCCGACGAAAAGCAATACTTACATTTATGCAAAATCACCGAAGTAGTGAATGGCAAAAAATTAAGCTATAGCTGGCGTTATGAAGGTTATGCGGGAAATTCCGAAGTGAGTTTTGAACTATTCGATGAAAGGGGTAAAACCAAACTTCGACTAACACACACGGGACTAGATACATTCCCTGCGGCGGAGAATCCGGATTTGAAGAAAGAAAATTTCGAAATGGGATGGACCGAGATCATTGGCAAGTCGCTGAAAGAGTTTGTTGAGAAATAGTTCCACTCGTTCTGAAAGATCATCTACAAGTCATAACTACAATACTTTTTCTCTCGGCGCAATTTCATGTTGCTCCAATAACCGGCTCAACATATTTATCGACGCATTCTCTTTATTCGCTAAATCATGCAAAGTGATGCTTCCTAATAACTGATCCACCGTAAATTGTATCATTTGCCATAAGGATCTTGCCGAACAATCAACGGAATTAGTACAAAGTTTTACCGAGCCCGCATGCTGACCACAGAAATCTTTATCAAACAATACGCCACCCAATGCTTTAAGTACATCCTTTATAATTATCTCACGAGCAGGTTTTGCGAGCACATAGCCACCTTTATAACCAGGTGTACTATTTATAAATTCCGCCATGCGGAGTACGCGGGTAAGTTTTGCAATATAATGACTACCCAACCCTTCCGCTTCTGTTAATTGGGGAATACTCATCCCTTCTTTATCATCACATCGCGCGATACGTATCAGTATCCGTAAACCATATTCTTCTTGCGCGGTAATTTTCATGCTGGTTAATTTAATCGTTTTAAAGCATTCCTAATTCTAATTGTGCGGCTTCCGACATCATACTCTTATTCCAGGCCGGCTTCCAGGTAACGGCCACATGCACATCGTTGATACCCTCTATTTGCCGCACTTTCTGATCTACTTCAATAGGCAAGGACTGGGCCGCCGGACAACTCGGTGCAGTAAGCGTCATTACAATCTGTACATTATTTACCGGTAAAATATCTACTTCATAAATCAATCCTAACTCGTAAATATTAACCGGTAACTCCGGATCAAAAATCGTTTGCAAACATTCAATCACCTTTTGTTTCAATGCTTCTGTATCCATGATCGGCTATTGAGTTTGAACTTTTAGTTTATAAGCCAGCGCGTAATTCTTCATCTGTTTCACCATCGCCACTAATCCATTCGATCTTGTTTGCGCCAGGTGAGTAGTCATGCCAATACGTTTAATAAAATCCAGCGGTGCTTCAATAATTTCATCCGGCTTATGTCCCGACAGCACCCGGATCAACATGCTGATCAATCCTTTTACAATGACCGCGTCGCTATCCGCGCTGTAATATATCTTCCCCTCTTTATAATCCGCCACCAGCCATACCGTAGATTGACAGCCCCTTACCTTATTCTCATCTATTTTAAATTGCGCATCCAGCACGGGTAGTTTTTTTCCGAGATCAATAATGTATTCGTATTTATCGTCCCAGGAATCAAACAACGCGAACTCTTCCACAATTTCATTTTCAATTTCGGGTATGGTCTTGTTTTCGCTCATTTATTATAACAATATTTTGATCGCCTTTTGCAAAGCCGTCACCATTGCGTCAATTTCTTCTTTTGTATTATAAACGGCAAATGATGCCCTGGTTGTACCGGGTATTCCGAACCGATTCATTAAAGGTTGTGTGCAGTGATGACCTGTTCGTACCGCAATACCGCGGTTGTCAAGTAGTATGCCGATATCCTGCGGATGCACTTTATCAACAACAAAAGAAACAAGGCTCGTCTTTTCTTTTGCCTTACCAATGATTCTTAAACCAGGAATTTCTTCCAGCTTTGTAGTTGCATAGAACAAAAGGTCATTCTCGTGATCCCTTATCCTATCCTTCCCAATTTCGTTGATAAAATCAAGCGCCGTTTTAAATGCAATCGTATCCGCGATATTGGGAGTACCTGCTTCGTATTTATAAGGAAGATCGTTATAAGTAGTCTTTGCAAAACTTACTTCCTTGATCATCTCTCCCCCACCCTGGTATACAGGCATATCTTCCAGTAACTGCTTCTTACCATATAACAACCCAATACCGGTTGGTCCATATAACTTATGGGAAGAGCAACCGAAGAAATCACAATCCAGATCCTGGACATCAATATCCAGATGGACACTAGACTGTGCGCCATCTACAAAAACAACAGCTCCTACTCTATGAGCGGATCGGATCATTTGTTTTACCGGGTTAACGGTACCCAGCGCGTTTGATACCTGTACAATGGAAACCAATTTTGTTTTTGGTCCGAGCAATTTCTCATACTCTTCTACTATAAGCTCTCCCTCGTTCGTAATAGGAATCACTTTAAGAATCGCCCCTTTTTCTTCACACAAAACCTGCCAGGGAACAATATTGGAATGATGCTCCATCGTAGAGATGATGATTTCATCTCCTGCTTTTATATTTTGCCGGCCCCAGGTAGAAGCAACGAGATTGATACTTTCCGTTGTACCGCGGGTAAAAATGATTTCTTCCCGTGAAGGGGCATTAATAAATTTCTGCGCGGTATCGCGTGTTGCTTCAAATGCCGCTGTTGCTTCTTCCGCAAGCGTATGTATACCCCGGTGAATATTCGCGTTATAGTTACTGTAATAGTTTACCAGCGCGTCAATAACTATTTGCGGCTTTTGCGAAGTGGCCGCGTTATCGAAATAAATCAGTGGCCTGCCTTTTACTTCCCGTTTCAATACCGGGAACTGATTCCGTATGGAATTTATATCAAGCTTTCTTTGTATGGTGGCAGGTGCTGTCATGCTTTATCAAATTCAAGTCGTTCAGCTATCAGATGATCGATATATGCCCGGATGGGTGCCAGCTTTATTTTTTCCAGGATATCACTGGAGAACCCGCGGAGGAGCATCGCTTTTGCAGTCTTCTCAGGTACACCTCTTGACTGCAGATAAAACAATGCCTCCTCATCCAACTGTCCAACCGTACAGCCATGAGAACATTTCACATCATCGGCGAAAATCTCTAACTGGGGTTTACTGTTTACGCTGGCATTATCGGATAAAAGAACGTTTTTGTTCGACTGGTATGCATTTGTTTTTTGCGCTTTCTGCCGCACAAATATTTTACCATTGAATACGGCGGTTGCATTTTCATCGATCATACCCTTATACAATTCATTACTCAGGCAATGCGGTTGAACATTATCTACGAGTGTGTGATTATCGATATGGGTTTTACCATGCTGAAAATATAATCCGTATAGGTGCGCTTCGCAATATTCAGCATCCAGCACGATGTTAAGGTTATTCCGCACAAGCGCTCCATTCAAAGAAATGGTCACCGCATGTGTATAGCTCTTACCTATCTGCCGGATATGCGTGGTACTTACCTGGTTGGCATGAACACTATCATTCTGTATTTTGTAATACTCGGTGATGGAATCCTTTTCAACTATTAATTCCATTACCTGGTTGGTAAAACTTTCCTGTGAACCGACTGTTGCGAATGTTTCAACAATTTGTACCTGCGCGTTTTCACCAACATACACCAGGCTGCGCGGCTGGGAAAGAATATTTTCCGTTCTTGCGTCGGTAATATTATAGATATATAAAGGATGTTCCGTAGCAAGTCCCTTTTTTATATAAATAAATACGGCGCCCGTAACGAAAGCAGTGCTTAGCGCGTTGATCCCATCCGTCTGGTAATGCCCACTATGTCCGAAATGTTTTGCAACAATATCCTTGTATTCGTTCCGGGCCGCTTCTTCCAATGGAATTAATACCAATCCTTCTGAACGAATCAAAGAGAGCGTGGAAGAATATAAACCGTTTACAAAAACGATTTCATTTGCCTTTTCGTGACCCGGCAAACGTAATGGATTCAACTCGTCAGCGCTAAATGCTGCTGCAGTTGGGGCAGCCGGAAAATGATATTCCTTATTAAATAATCCGCCGATTCGAGTGTATTTCCATTCCTCATGTCTGGCTGTTGGTATACCTACCTTAGAGAGAACCGAAAAAGCCTCCTGGCGGATAGAATTAAGCTGATTGTTTTTATCCGTTGATTGTTGTTGATCGAATTTCTTTTCAAAATATTCAATAGTACCCATCCTCTTGCTAATTAAATTTATCGCGGTTTATTAAACTTCTTCCCCAACATTCACTTCGTTCTTAATAAAATCATACCCTCTTTCCTCGAGTTCCAATGCCAGTTCTTTGGTACCCGATTTTACAATACGTCCTTTATACAATACATGCACGAAATCGGGAACGATATAATCCAGCAATCGCTGATAGTGTGTAACCACCAGAACCGCGTTGTCTTTATTTCTTAATTTGTTTACCCCGTTAGCCACGATACGGATTGCATCGATATCCAGGCCTGAATCGGTTTCATCCAGAATAGCCAATCTGGGTTGCAACATCGCCATCTGGAAAATTTCATTGCGCTTTTTTTCTCCACCGGAGAAACCCTCATTCAATGAACGGCTTAATAACGACTGATCAATATTCATCAATGCCATTTTCTCTTTCATCAATTTGAGAAAACTCACTGCATCCAATGCTTCTTGTCCACGGTATTTACGAACTTCATTCACCGCGGTTTTGATAAAATTGGTGGTCGTTAATCCTGGAATTTCAATGGGATATTGAAACGCGAGGAATAATCCTTCCGCAGCGCGTGCTTCAGGAGAAAGTTCCAGCAGGTCCTTACCAAGGAATTCTACAGTACCGTTGGAAACTTCGTATTCCTTTCTTCCTGCCAACACAGAAGCCAATGTACTCTTTCCCGATCCATTGGGACCCATAATGGCATGTACCTCACCTGGTTTTATTTCGAGATTAATTCCATTTAAGATTTTCTTTTCCTCGATACCCGCATGTAAATTTTGAATCTTCAACATCGTATTTTAATTTATTAGATCTCTGTTTTATTGGAGTGAATAGTGAAAAGTGAATAGTCAATAGTCAATAGTGAATAGTCAATGGCGAAAATGTTACGGCTCCCTCCTTCGATGAAGCTACGGAGGGCAAGCCCGACTCCCGACTCCAGACTCCGAACTCCCGACTACTTAACCAACGCTTCCTTCCAAACTAATCGCCAGCAATTTTTGTGCTTCCACCGCAAATTCCATCGGCAACTGGTTCATTACTTCCTTCGCAAAACCATTTATTATTAAGGCAACAGCTGTTTCATTATCTATGCCTCGCTGGTTACAATAGAATATCTGGTCCTCCCCGATCTTTGAAGTAGTTGCCTCATGTTCTACAACAGCACTGTTATTTTTTACTTCGATATAAGGGAATGTATGCGCTCCACACTTATCACCGAGCAACAGCGAATCGCATTGAGAAAAGTTTCTTGAATTCGCAGCATTCTTACCTACCTGTACCAATCCTCTATAACTATTATTACTGAAGCCGGCGGAAATACCTTTTGATACAATGCGGCTCTTCGTATTCTTTCCGATATGCATCATTTTGGTACCTGTATCAGCTTGTTGGTGATTATTGGTAACAGCTACTGAATAAAATTCTCCCACCGAATAATCTCCTTTCAATATCACACTCGGATATTTCCAGGTTATCGCTGATCCGGTTTCTACCTGCGTCCAGGATATTTTTGAATGGGCGCCTTTGCAAATTCCACGCTTGGTAACGAAATTATAAATACCACCCTTACCCTGCTTATCACCTGGGTACCAGTTTTGGACTGTTGAGTATTTGATTTCCGCATTATCTAATGCAATCAATTCTACTACTGCGGCATGCAATTGATTTTCATCGCGCATCGGTGCCGTACATCCTTCGAGATAACTTACATAACTACCTTCTTCCGCAACTATCAACGTTCTTTCGAACTGACCGGTATTTTCCGCGTTGATCCGGAAATAGGTAGACAGTTCCATCGGGCAACGTGTATCTTTTGGTATATAACAAAAAGATCCATCACTGAATACCGCCGAATTTAACGCGGCGAAATAGTTATCAGTAGCAGGTACAACAGAACTTAAATATTTTTTGATTAACTCAGGATGTTCCTGGATCGCTTCACTCATTGAACAAAAAATAATCCCCAGTTCGGCCAATTGTTTTTTAAAGCTGGTACCGATGGAGACGCTGTCAATTACAGCATCAACAGCCACTCCGGTGAGTCTTTTTTGTTCATCCAATGAAATACCCAGCTTTTCAAATGTTCTTCTTAACTCGGGATCAATTTCATCAAGACTACCCGGCGCTATTTTTTGTTTGGGTGCTGAGTAATAGATAATATCCTGGTAATTGATTGGCGGGAACTTAACATTCGCCCATAGAGGTTCCTCCATTTTAAGCCATTGACGGTAGGCTTTCAGGCGCCATTCCAACATCCATTCGGGTTCATTCTTTTTGGCCGATATAAAACGAACAGTCTCCTCGCTCAATCCACGGGGAGCCTCGTCAGCTTCAATATCGGTTACAAAACCATATTTATAATCGTTTAGAACGGTTCTCTCAATAATTCCAAGTTCCTCATTCCTCCCATTGTCACCAGGTTGAACTAATTCTGTCTTCATAAAACAAAGATACGACCCGTTTATACTAAAAAGTAGAAACAGGCCCCTGTTTCTGACTGAATGAAAAAATAATTCCCTGTAGCGTAATTCTTTTTTTGAAAGGCAAAATTATAAACACACTTAAGTAATTAATTTTCAATACATAAGAATTTATATCAGGGATGACCCTTACACTGAAAAAAAATAGTCTATTTCTACTGACATAAGGCTGACACTGCTCAGCGGTTATTTTGCTTATACATTAATCAGTTAAAATTTTAGAAAATGGAAACCAAAAGCATTCAACCGAAAAGCATCGCCTCAACAGCCGTTATCAGTGCCAGTCAGCTTCTTGAACATTGGCAGGGACACCGGAGGTTAACCCGGAGAGTAATTGAAGCCTTTCCTGACGATAAGCTTTTTACTTATTCAATTGGAGGTATGCGCACTTTTTCAGAATTGGCCAGTGAACTATTAGTGATGGCTGCTCCCAGTTTAAAAGGATTGGTAGCGGGTACCTGGCAGTCGTTTCAGGAAGTAGAACAAGAATACAAGAAAGCAAGTACCAAAGAAGAATTGCTGAGAATTTGGGATCAGTCAACGGAAGAGCTCAATGCGTTATGGCCAAAAATTCCGGTAAGCCGTTTCCAGGAAAATGAACTTTTCTGGGGACAGTATGAAGGATTGGTTTATACGTCGATATTATATTTAATCGATAACGAAATCCATCATCGCGGTCAAGGATATGTGTACCTGCGTTCTTTGGGAATTGAGCCGCCTGCTTTTTGGGATAGAAACTGATAGTATAATTTTGTTTCCCACAAAGACACAAAGACACAAAAGGCTATTCTTGGTGAACTTTGTGTCTTTGTGGGACAAAAATTTCAAACAGAGACATTACTATTATTGGCTTCTTGGGAAATATTCTTAAAATAACATCAGGCTTTTGAAGTATGATTAACTCGTTGCTGGAATAGTGCTGCTAAAAACCCGCCGAATACTAACAACGTCATCGGAACAATAATAAGAAATTTTGTGAAAGCAGTTATTCCAATGATGAATGGACTAATTGTATCGATTGTACCATTTAACCATATATAAGTAGCGATGCCTTCCATTACATCAAAAATACCCGCAAGAATAATCAATACAGTTAGTACGTTGAGTTTGTTCTGGTAGAAAGAAGGAAATAACCGGGCAAGGAAACGAATGCTAAAAAATAAGAACGGACAGTATCCTAAAACCAATAAGAAATCGATTGAATTCAATTTCCATGCGGTCGCTTTCTTTCCTGCTTCTTCCCAATAATTGATTACTTCAGTTACCCGCTGCTGCGACCAGGCCGATTCCAGTGAATAAAGCGCGTTGGTTTTTCCCGGAATAACCAATTCGTGTCGCATAGTACTCATCCAGGCCACCACCCCAAAAAATATTATTATCGAAAGAATAATGGCCGGTCCAAATTTGCTGGCTTTCATCGGCTGAAAGTAGTAAATGAAGTCGAATACCCTTCAAATATTATCTTGCACAAACGGAAATAAGTAGCTTAAGTATCTTTACTAAGTAACTACCCTTATCAAATGTTTACCCAATGAAAATTTAAGTAGTGTCTCATTTTGAAAACCAGACATGCTATTGTTGCCACAGATTACACAAATTTCCACAGATATAAATCCTAATCAGTGTTAATCCGTGTAATCTGTGGCAAATAAAAATCAAACTGAGACACTACCAAAATTTAGTTAATAACCGACTGTATTAATTAATTAAAGGTAGAATATGAAAATGATCCCTCTTTTTAAATGCGGGAATATGAAGGAGGCTATAAACTTCTATACTGATATTCTCGATTTTGAACTAAAATATCCAAACGATGTGTCTTACGACGATTGGGTGGTTGATTTAATAAATGGGGAAGCGGAACTTCAACTCACCACCCTGGAAGGAAATGCGAAACCAGGTTTTGTTGTTTATGTAAGAGTGGTTGATTTAGATGGGCTTTTCAAGAAATACATACAAAGAGGGTTGGATACTTCGAACAAAGAAGGGTCCCCTGTTCACCAGGGCCCTATTGATCAAACCTGGGGATGGCGAGAATTCTATGTAACAGATTCAAGCGGGAATACACTTAGGTTTTGTAAGCCTATTGAATAATAGATTGCGATTTGGAAATTGACAATTGGGAAATTGGGAAATCTCTCCTAACTAACCAGACCTATTAAATAGTAAAGTCATTTACCGGCAAAGCGATTTCCCAATTTCTCAATCTCCCAATTCCAAAATGATCCTCACTCCCATATCTTTATTTACGTGATAACTTTAAAATTTACTATCTTGAAATGGTTCTGTTTGCCTGAACCTTACGATTCAACAACTGACCGAAGAAATAACAACGATTGCCTTGCTGTTTATTCAGTCAACTTTGATATATGGCAATACGTGTAGCAATTAATCATAAGACCAGTTATAAATACGACAGGTGGGTTTCATTATCCCCGCATGTGTTTCGTTTAAGACCAGCCGCACACAGTCGCACGCATATTGAATCCTATTCACTAAAAATTTCCCCAAAAGATCATTTTATTAACTGGCAACAGGATCCGTTTGGGAATTACCTGGCAAGAGTGGTATTTCCTGAAAAGACAAAAGAACTAAGCGTAGAAGTGGAAGTAATTGCGAATATGACGGTGATCAACCCTTTTGATTTTTTTGTGGAAGATTATGCGGAGAATTATCCTTTCAGCTATAAAAAACAATTAGCAGGAGAACTGATTCCTTATCTCGAAATAAAAGAGAATGGACCCTTGCTCAATAAATGGCTGGAGGGGATCGATAAGCAAAAAAAGCCTATTAATGATTTCCTGGTTTATATCAATCAAAAACTCAATAAGGATATTAATTATAATATCCGGATGGAAGCAGGTGTACAAACCTGTGAAGAAACCCTTTCCCTTGCATTGGGTTCCTGCCGCGATTCTGCCTGGTTATTGGTTCAGATCTTACGGAAACTTGGATTGGCCGCCCGTTTTGTATCGGGCTATCTGATTCAATTAACAGCAGATATCAAATCATTGGACGGTCCATCCGGACCAGAAAATGATTTTACTGATTTGCATGCCTGGACCGAAGTATATGTTCCGGGTGCGGGATGGATCGGACTCGATCCAACATCCGGTTTGTTTGCCGGTGAAGGGCATATACCACTTGCCTGTACACCAGATTATGTAAGCGCTGCTCCAGTTGTAGGATCGACTGATATATGCGAAACAACTTTCTCTTTTTCAAATACTGTAACGCGTATTCATGAGGACCCCCGTGTTACAAAGCCTTATTCGAATGAGCAATGGGCTGCCATCAACGCTACCGGATTGAAAATAGATGCCGATTTGGAAGCCGGTGATGTGCGAATGACAATGGGTGGAGAACCCACTTTTGTTTCTATTGATGATATGGAATCGGCACAATGGAATACCGCGGCGGATGGAACAGAAAAACGTGTATTATCACATGACCTTATCTTCCGGTTACGCGAAAAATTCGGTCCGGATGGCATGATTCACTATGGACAAGGTAAATGGTATCCCGGGGAACCGTTACCACGCTGGCAATATGGTTTATTCTGGAGAAAGGATCATTACCCGATCTGGAAAAATGAACGTTTAATTGCCCATGAAAAAATTGAAAAAAAATATACAAGTGCCGATGCGGAAAAGTTCACCAAAGAATTAGCGAAACATTTAGCCGTGAGTGAAGACAATGTAAGCGCTGCTTATGAAGATATTTTCTATTTCTTATGGACAGAAGGAAAAATACCCGTTAATATCGACCCCTTACAAGCCAACTTAAAAGATCCGATTGAACGAAGAACGCTTTCACAATTATTGGATGCCGGGTTAGATGAACCGGCCGGCTATACCTTACCCTTAAAATGGAATTACGATAATAGCAAATGGCAAAGTTGTAAATGGTTATTGAACAGAAATAATCTTTTTCTGATACCCGGTAATTCGCCGATCGGGTTGCGGCTCCCGCTTGATTCATTGCCTGCAGTTGCAAAAGACAATGAGCCACAAAAAGTAGAGCGCAGTTTGTTTGAAGAATTACCGGCTCTTGCCCATTACCACGAAACAATCACCAGTCGCTATGGCCTCGTGTACGAACACCCGGCGCCTCCACAAAAAATAAAATACCAGGAAACGGTTGATGAAAAAGAAAAAAAGAAAAAGAAGAACGGACAAGATAAAGAGGAAGAAATTAAATTACTGTACGAAGTAGCGGTTATTAAGACAACCTTATGCATTGAAGCACGCGAAGGAATCCTTTATATCTTTCTTCCGCCAATGGATTATCTGGAACATTACCTGGATTTGGTTGCGTCCATAGAAGCCACGGCAGAAAAATTAAACATCCCGATTCGTATAGAAGGATATGAACCCCCCAGAGATTATCGCATGGAACGATTGGTGATATCTCCCGATCCTGGTGTAATTGAAGTAAATATTCATCCTTCAAAATCATGGAAGGAGTTGGTTCATACGATTGATACCTTAAATGAGCAGGCATTCTTAGCACGATTGGGTACTGAAAAATTCATGCTGGATGGCAGACATACAGGAACGGGTGGCGGCAATCATATTACCATTGGTGGCGCTAAACCGGCTGATAGCCCATTATTGCGAAGACCGGATTTACTCCGAAGCCTGATTGCCTACTGGCAACATCACCCGGGGCTTTCCTATTTGTTCTCAAGTGCGTTCATTGGTCCAACCAGCCAGGCGCCACGTATAGATGAGGGTCGGGATGAAAAATTATATGAGATGGAGATTGCTTTCAGCCAGGTGCCCGATAATGGCTTTATACCTTTTTATCTTGTTGATAGAATTTTCAGGCATTTGCTTACAGATATAACTGGCAATACGCATCGCTCTGAGTTTTGTATCGATAAATTATATTCACCGGATAGTTCTTCGGGGCGACTCGGCATTCTGGAATTCCGTGCATTTGACATGCCACCACATAAACAAATGGGTTTAGTGCAGATGTTGTTGATCCGTGGTTTGATTGCTAAATTCTGGAATAAGCCTTATAACCACGATTTGGTGAGATGGGGAACAGAGCTTCATGATAAATTTATGCTCCCGCATTATGTGGCGCTGGATTTACAGGATGTGGTAAATGATCTGCATGAAGCCGGTTATCCTTTTCAAATGAGTTGGTTCGCGCCTTTCTTTGAATTTCGGTTTCCTCAATACGGTAAGCTTCGTATACAGGGTATTGAAATGGAAATCCGCATGGGCATTGAACCCTGGCATGTATTGGGCGAAGAAATGTCCAGTAGCGGTACGGCCCGTTTTGTCGATTCATCCTTAGAAAGAATACAGGTAAAACTAAAAGGACTGAATGGTTCCCGTTATGTTTTACTCTGCAATGGAAAACCGGTGCCCTTAAAGGAAACGGAAATAAAAGAAGAATGGGTTTGTGGCATTCGTTATCGTGCCTGGAATCCACCCTCTGCATTACATCCAACTATTGGCATAGACACACCGCTGAGTTTTGATATTATTGATACCTGGAACAGCCGTTCGATTGGAGGATGCACTTATTATGTTGCTCATCCGGGAGGAAGAAGTTATGATACCTTCCCAATAAATAGTTATGAAGCCGAATCGAGAAGAGTAAGCCGCTTTGGTAATACATCCCATACGCAACAGGTATTGCGCCCCTCTCCATACTTAACGATCGTGGCACATTATATAGAGCATAACCGGATACCATTCTTATACGACGCGCCTGCGCCGGTAACAAATAAAGAGTATCCATACACATTAGATCTTAGGAAAACATGGAAAAAGAATTGATTCTATTTTGAATATCAAGATTCGCATTGAATGTGTATCTGTTTTACACGAACCTGTTAAGCAATCGCTTTAATCTGCCGTGAATGATGGAAACACAATTCATGAATAAATTTCAGCTTTTCAATCACGGGCGAAGAAATGATAAAGGGATAGAAATCGCTGTGTCCCATACTGCGGTTTAAACTGTTTAGCGCGAAGCTCAACGGCAGCCACATTTTTACGATCTGTCCATATTCAGGTATTTCATACGGATCAATTTTAATATTGGCTTTTACAACCGGATATTCTTGAAGCTCGGCAGAATTAACGCGGATACCAAAAGCATAGGCTGTTTCTAGTGTATCCATCATATGGAGATAATGCGCCCAGGTTTCAGCCCAATCTTCCCATGCATGTGAGGTTGCGTAAGGGCTAATAAAATGTTCGCTCCAGTTCCCAATAGGTCCATCTTTATAATAGGATTCCAACGCCGCCGTATAATCTTTTTGTTCATCGCCGAATAATTCCCGGAACTTTTCGATATGTTTAGTATTATCTATAAGAACGTCCCAATAATAATGCCCTATTTCGTGGCGAAAATGCCCCAATAATGTTCTGTATTTTTCACCAAGATTCAGTTTGTGTTTAACCCGCGCCGCTTCATCCCCTTCTTCTATATTTAATGTAATCACACCATCATCATGCCCGGTCATCACTTTTTCTTTGGAAGAACCATCTGCTAAAAAATCAAATGCCAAACCTGTTTCATCCTGTTCATCCCTTGCATCAATGGGTAATTGTAATCTCAATAAAGAATAAATAAGGCGGTGCTTGGCGTTTTCAATATTTTTCCATCTTTTCAGGTTTTCTTCGATACTGAGTGCGGGAATAACCCGGTTCAACGAACAAGCCTGGCAATAAGGAGATGCTTGGGAGGCATTGATGAGCCAGTTGCATACCCCATACTCCGCATTTTTGCAATAGCGGTAAACAGAAGACGAATCCGATATAGTTGAAAATCTTCCGTCGTTTTCTGATGTCAATGTAAGCAACGATAAAGTAAACGGATCAAACCCAAGGCTATGCCCGCAACTAAGACAAATGTTGTTCTCAAAATAAAGCAGGCTTTCACATTTACTGCAAGTATAAATCTTCATGAGCGTATTTTAGAACTCCTCTTATCCAACAATGATACCAATGGATTTCATTAGTCCATTTCACATGCCCATAAAATCAGTTCTCTCTCTTAACATCCACAGCCACTTTCAATTCGTGCTGGCCACTGCTCAGTATAACTCCCTTAAAGGGAGCTATATCATCATAATCTCTTCCCCATCCAATAGTAATATGTTGATTGGAAGGCATTAAATTATTGGTAGGGTCAAAATCAACCCACCCCAAGCCGGAAATATAAACACTGAACCATGCATGTGAAGCATCAACCCCAATTAATTTCTCAGTTTCTAAAGGAGAAATGGTTTCGATATACCCGCTCACATATCGTGCTGCCAGTCCCACTGAGCGAAGGCAGGCAATTGCCAAATGTGCGAAATCCTGACATACTCCTTTTCGTTGCTGCATTACCACTGATAATGGGGTAGCAATTGTTGTAAAACCGGGCTTGAATTCAAAATCCGTAAATATGCGGCGCGTTAATTCTTTCGACGCTTCCAAAACAGACCTTTCCTCTGTAAAAGACTGAATCGCGTATTTTTTTATTTCATCATTCCATGCCGTCATCGGTGTTTCAAAAACATATTGCTGTACTTCATAGGGTACTGGCTTTAATTCCAGCAACTCCCTTTTAACTTGTTCAATGCTGATAGTACTAACTGAATCGAATTCAATTATTGCGGTATCACTTTTTTCAATTTCCGAGCTAACATCAACAATTAATTGCTTATGTTCTTTCTCAATAGAAAAATACATGACTCTATTTCCAAAAAAATCATCGTATTCAACGATCGTATCAGGATCTGGATAAATTTTAATTTTTGTGTTCCGGCTCAATTGCTTCTCCGTTGTACGGGGAAGCAATCGTATAATATTATGGCACAAGCTAACAGGCTCGAAATACGTATAGGTTGTTTTATGATGTATGAGATAGTTCATAAATTTTATTCCGGTACCAGTCAATGGGAGATGATTGTTTTTGAGGTTAGCTCGTGCTTGAAATATGTTTTCGAGATGAAGCTGGGTATTTCAGAAAGCAACAAATACATGTTGGATAAAAACGAGTCGAGCCTAGTGTATGTTGAATCGTTAACGTTGGTTGACAATAATTCGTTCATCACTGCTCCTTTCAACAATTCATCCGCTTCCCGTATCAGCCGCTCGTATTCAGTAGTTGAATTCCCTGATTGATTTTTAGGTAGCTTCTTCAGGTAAGCCGTTAACCGGTCTACCTGGTAAATTAACGAACGCGGATTATTGGGATCAAACAGCAGTAAATCCAACACCAATCGGTTTTGAATAGGCACCCTGTATTTATACCGGTAATTCACCAGGCTTTCATTACTCATCAATACACTTTGCTGCAAGTTGTATTCCACTTCTTCACTATGCCTGTTAACGAGCGTGGATCTTAACATGGTAATTACCAAAAGACTCTGCTCTATTTTTCTTCCTACGTCGAGCATTATCCACCCTTGTTCACGGGAAATACTTTCCCGGTTCAATCCAATAAACGCAACCACAGAGGTAATCAGGTTATCTAACATATGCAACATCTCCAAATTACCATGATGTGATAAAGGAATATTCATCTGCAATTCTTCTTCAATTCCTCTCAATACCCTCCAGGTATCGGTTGACCAATGATCCCTCACCCCATGAACCGCTTTCAGGAACTGCAAAAAATTATACTTAAGTCCACCGGGTCTTTTTTCATTTAAAAAGACATCTTTTAATTCTTTCCAGGGATCGGCAAATTTTTCTTCACATTCACTTCCAGTAAATCCCGGATAAGTATAGCTATAGTGAGTAAGCGCCTCTAATAAATTTTGTTCTGTTTGAATAGTATTTTCCGTTAATAATTTATTTCCCTCTGCAACAAATTGCATTACGGTTCTAAGAAAACGGGCATTCCCTAAAACACGTTCTGTATAACGGCCCACCCAGAATAGATTTTCTGCGGCATGACTCGGAAGCATATCATTATACAATACAGGCGCTTTTTCTGTTCCCTCTTTCAATATGTTTATGATACGATCCGGCTCCGGAGAAATAATCCATGCGTCTTTACTAAAACCACCCATTTGACTGGAAATAATAAATTTATCCGCGTCGATAGAGGTTCTGCAGAGTCCACCCGTCATGGTAACATATCCCTGGTTATTGCTCACCAAAAAACTTCTGAACAATGCTTTACCGGGTTCGATGCTGCCATTTATTAGTGAAGGGGTAGCTGAAATTTCCACTTTCTCCTGTCCAACATATAAAGATGGATTGATCTTGATCCGTTGCTTTAGTTCATCTATTTGTTTCGCGGAAAGTGAGGCACCATCTATAGAAGAACTACCTGTTGGGTTACGATATATTCTCTTTATAACGAGTGTATGAATATTATCCAATACATAATTTAATTCCTTTGGCTGGCCGCACCACCAGGAAGCAATGGACGGTATAATAAGATCTTCCGATAAAAAATATTGAGAAACACGCTGAAGAAAAGGTACTAATCCAGGATTTTCCAGAATGCCGCTTCCAAGCGGATTCGCGATACTTACATTACCGCTGCGAACAGCCTGAAGCAAGCCCGGAACCCCTAATTGTGAATCCTCTTTCAATTCCAACGGATCGCAGTAAATATCATCTACCCTGCGTAAAATGACATCCACTTTTTCAAGTCCACCCATTGTTTTCAACCAAACATAATTGTCTTTTACAATCAAATCATTGCCTTGTACCAGGGTAAAACCAAGATAAGAGGATAGATAGGAGTGCTCAAAATAGGTTTCGTTGTTAGAACCAGGAGTTAAAATGACGATTCGTGGATTCAAATTCCTCTGAGGAGCTATTTCATTCAATCCATTTCTCAATGCATTGAAGTAGGGAGAAAGATGCCTGACTTTTATTCCTTCGAAAAGTTCAGGAACAACCCGTGTCATAGTTGTTCTGTTCTCTAACGCATAGCCTGAACCCGAAGGGGCCTGCGTACGGTCATTAACAACCCATGTTTTTCCACTGGTGCTTTTTGCAATATCCGCTGAATATAGAATTAACTGGTAATTGCCTGGTTGAGTGATACCGGAACATTGCCGGAGAAAACCAGCATGATTGTAGATAAGTTCTAAAGGCAGGATTCCTTCTTTTAACAGTTTTCGCTCGCCATAAATATCTTTAAGAACAAGGTTTAATAATTCAGCTCTTTGCAAAAGCCCCGATTCAATAGCGGTCCATTCATCCTTGCTGATTAGAAATGGAATCATATCCATTTTCCAGGGACGGTTTAACCCGGATGGATCACCATAAATATTATAAGTAACCCCGTTTTCTTTCAGCAATCTTCTGATATCATTGTTACGGCTGAATATTTCATCATCACCCAACCGGCCATAAGAGTTAAAAAAGGTTTCCCAATGCGGACGCATGGCACCATCTTCTCCTATTAATTCATCATAAGAATAATTAGTTTTGAAATAGTCACGGAAGATGGGGTTGGAAAGCGGGTCAGTCGACATATTCATTCCTTTGCAAAATTCTATTTGTAATCATTAAAACTACGAAATATCGCTCAATAAAAATCCCTTCCCGCAAGGCGGGAAGGGATAGTATGAGCCTATAAGTTGGTAACTATTATTCGCTTTGTAACTGAAACAACACGGATTGCCTTTTATACGATTTAACCTGTCGGCCATTTTGAATAGCAGGGTTCCATTTACCACTTTTCTTAATAACACGCACCGCTTCTTCTTTTAACTCATTGGGTCCGCTTACTGCTTCCACATTACTCACAATCCCTTCTTTATCTACAATGAACTGTACCATAACGCTACCCTGTATACCATTGTCCATTGCTTCCTGGGGATAACGAAAGTTTTTATTCAGATAGCGCATCCAGGCTGCTTTTCCTCCGGGATATTCAGACTCAATTTGTACACTCACAAAGATCTTTTCATAATCTTCCTCGGGTTTCTTGGGAGTTTCCACAATCCCTTTGCCTTCATCTCCAATTGGAGGTGCAACTACATCATCATTTTTGATACCATCCTGATTAAGTAAACCAATTTTGGTATCATCCAGTATTTTATTCTCCGGGGGTTTGTCTTCATCTTTTACCTGGTCATCTTTTACGATGGTGAGCGTAGTAAACCTTTTCATATCCTGTTTAGGAAGTTCCGGCGGCTTTGTCGGCTTTACCGGAGGTTCCACTTTCGGTTCATCGGCTTTTAATTCAGTGAGAAAACGATCATCCACTTGTATGGTACCATTATGCTTTGACGAAAAATTATTGGCAAGCAGGTACCCACCAAAAAGTAAACCGCAGAAAGCTGCTGATGCCAGGAGCGCTTTTTTCAAACGTTTGTTATATGTCTTACGCAGTTCGTATGCGCCATATTCTTTATTCCTTCCTTCGAATATAATATCAAGAATATCTGCGCTTAAGATTTTATTGCTATCCATAAGAAGTAGTTTTATATTTAGATGCCATGCAGAAACAAATCCATAAAAAAAATTAAATGCGCATGAAAATGAGGTTTTCCGCTAGCCGCTCACAGCTCATAGCTCACGGCTTCAAATCAATAGCCGTAATTATACTATCGCTTACTATCTTTTCATCCTGCGAAACCAAACAGCAGTCAGTTCCTCTCAAAGGCACCTGGCAATTATTCAGCGCCACGCTGATAGAGAAAGGAGATACTACCATTACTGATTATACAATTGATAAAAAATTTATTAAGATCATTAACGATTCTCACTTTTCATTTATCAGCCACGATTTAAATAAAGGCAAAGATTCCCTGGCAAATTTTTCAGCAGGCGCCGGAACTTATAAATTGGTGGATAGTTCCTATTCGGAGCATTTAGAATTTTGCAGCGCGCGGGAATGGGAAAACAATGATTTTCATTTTACTGTCAGCATCCGAAATGATACGTTGATTCAAACCGGAATTGAGAAAGTAGAAAGCGCCGGCGTTAATCGATTGAATATTGAAAAATATGTGAGAGTAAAATAATTTTTATACCCGACTTGCAATTATTGTCAACTGACTTCCTACAGAAAGAAGGATCGTGAATGATCCTTCTTTCTGTTTATTATTAACTATGTATGTATTACACAAACCCCCCAACCCGTTAAAATAATACAGTTTCTTCGAAAACAGCCTCAACACTGCTATTAACAATCTTTGATTAAAGAATACGCTATAATTTTAAAAATTCATCAACGTCAAAAACAAATTTGCATGGTTTATTCAATGCGGGTTGGTAAAAAAACAAACAATTTCCTTATGTCATGAAAGCACTAATACTATTTTGACAGGATAGTGCAGGATGGAATCGGGTAAACGATGAGGTAAATTAGAATAATCTTTAACGACTCAACTGCTGCATATGAAACAAACTACACTGCTTATAGCGGCCTTAATTATTCTATTGCCCTCACTCTTGTTCGCTCAGCAAAAACAAATAAAAGGAAAAGTATTGGATGAAACAGGAATGGCCATTCCGGATGCATCTGTTTCAGTTAAAGGAACCACTATTACTACAATAACGGATGCCGGTGGAAATTTCACCATCTCTGTTCCCGAAACAATAACGAAAGTTGAATTAAGAATTACCCATATCGGTTATCCCGAACAACTGGTAACTGTTTCGGGAAATGAGGTAACCATAACGATGCAAAAAACAGCAAAGTCATTGGATGAAGTGATTGTTGTTGGTTATGGTACCCAGAAGAAAAGAGATATAACAGGTGCCGTTGCAACTTTTAATACCGAGAATCTTGATGAACGCCCGGTTGCTCGTGTTGATCAGGCAATGGTTGGACAAATGGCAGGGGTGCGAGTAAAGCAAACCAGTGGACTACCTGGCAGAGGTTTTTCAGTACAGGTTAGAGGAACTGGATCGATTGGTGCTAATAATGAACCGTTATATGTAATAGACGGTTTCCCCCTCGAGGTTTCCCGTCAGAATGATAACGGTGGATTTACAACCGGCAACCCGCTTGATAATTTGAATCCGAATGATATTGAATCTATTCAAGTACTCAAAGATGCTTCGGCAGCAGCCATTTATGGATCAAGGGGTTCGAATGGTGTTGTACTCATTACAACAAAGAAAGGAAGAACAGGAAAAGCAGTTATCAGTTTTAATGCCTATGCAGGATATAATGAACGAGTAAGAAAACTGGATATGTTGGATGCGGAAGGATGGATAGATCGTTCCATCGATATAATAAATACAAACTGGGTTAAATCCGGCGCGGGTCGTACAGCCGATCAAACTACCGCACAGCGAAAAGCCATACTCGGCACCACTTCGACCAATGTAAACTTTATGATTGATGATCGTTGGTTAATGCCCGGTCATCCCGGACTAACTTATCTGGATTGGCAGGATGAATTTTTCAGAAAAGGCACTGTACAAAATTATCAACTGGCCGCAACGGGTGGAAATGAAAATGTAAAATATTATATCTCCGGAAATTATTTCGATCAGACAGGTATTACCCATGGTGTAAGCAATACAAGTTATTCGGTACGTGCCAATGTAGAAGTGCAGGCTAGTAATAAATTAAAATTCGGTTTAAACATCGCTCCCACTTTTTCTATAATAAAAGATCCCGGTGTAGATGGTAAGGACCTGGAAACACATATAGCCGCTTCGCTGGCGCCAGTTGTAGAAGAAACAGCCGGATTATTAACAGCAGTAGCTCCATTCGTCAATTATGCATGGGCTGGCTCAAGGGTGAGCCCCGTGGAAAGAGTTAAGCAAATGACCGGAGAAAACAAATTGTTCAGAACATTGGGAACTATTTTCGCAGATTATACCATCGTAAAAGGTTTATCTCTTCGCAGCTCTATAAATCTTGATAACGCGGATGCCACCCGGAAAACCTATGTTCCCTACCAGGTGGCTGCGATCGCCGCAACCCGTGTACCCACCGGTAGTCTTTCGGGTTATAAGCGATTAACCTTTGTAAATGAGAATACCATTTCCTATATCAAAACTTTCAAAGAAAAACATAATATTTCAGCAGTAGCCGGTATGTCTTATAACAGCTTCAAATTTGATAACTGGAATATGACAGCTGGGACTTATACAACCACAGATGTCGCTACTCTCAATGCATCTACAAACAATACCGCCACCAGTACCGAGACAAAAAATGTATTAATCTCTTATTTCGGTAGGGTACAATATGATTTTGATAACCGATATCTCTTTTCCGCTTCTATACGCAAAGACGGTTCATCAAAATTCGGAGACAATACCAAATGGGGCGTATTCCCCGCTTTTTCGCTGGGTTGGAGAATATCGGAAGAGAAATTCATGCAGTCCATTGAAACAATAAGTGAATTGAAGATAAGAGGCAGCTGGGGTATTACAGGTAACAATGGATACGATGGAGATTATAACCATCTCGCCTTATTATCCTTTGCAAACTATAGTTACGGTGGAGTACAGTCAAATGGTCAAATACTTAATACCACCAATTTTCCGAATCCCGATCTCAGTTGGGAACAATCAGAAACAATCAATATTGGACTGGATCTCGGGTTATTCAAAAACAGGATTATCACTTCCTTTGATGTATATAATAAACGCAATAGTGATTTGTTGTTAAGAATACCCGTTCCGCTCGCAAGTGGCTTTTCATCCGCGCTTACCAATATCGGAGAGGTTGTAAACAAAGGATGGGAACTCGAAATTACAACCCGCAACATTGTAGGCAAAGGTCTTACCTGGACCACCAGTGTAAATCTAAGTCATAATACAAATAAAGTTGAACAACTGGGTCCGAATAATACGCCTATTCTTTTTAATGGAGGTTTTGATATTGAACATAGCATGTTGACAGTGGGGGAGCCTATGTATAGTCTTTACCTGGTTCAAGAGATTGGCTTATTGACTGTTCAGGATATTACAAATGGATATCCCCGATTTGGCAACCAGGAAGCCGGAGATCCAAAATATATGGATGCGAATAAGGATGGAAAGATTGATGCGAATGATCGTGTACTTTCTGGTCATCCGAATCCTGATTATATATGGGGCATAAATAACACATTTAGTTATAAAGGTTTTGATCTGGGTTTCCTCATTCAAGGTCAATCGGGTGGTAAGATTTATTCAATGTTTGGTCGTGCAGTCGACAGAACCGGACAAGGATTTCAGGATAATGCGTTAGCCAGTTATGCCAATCGCTGGAGATCCCCGGCCGATGATGGAAAACCAGGATTGACACAAAAAGCCGCTTCCTCATTCGGGCGCATTAAAAATACAGACTGGATGTATTCATCAGATTATTGGAGAGTACGAACCATAACGCTCGGATATAATCTCGGTGGTTTGGTCAAAAACAAAAAAGTGGTGAGCGGGGCCAGGCTCTATATAACCGCGGAAAATATGTTTGGAAAAGATAAATACGATGGTGGATGGAACCCGGAAGCAGTGAATACAACTGGTGAAGACTATGGCTCTTTTCCATTATCAAAAGGACTTGTATTTGGATTAAACCTCACATTCTAACTCAACTAAACTCATTGATACATGAAAACGAAATTCTTATTTTATATAATCATTCTTGCTGCATTCTCTGCATGTGAGAAAAAACTCGACCAGGTACCTATCTCCCAGGCAAGCGCTGGAAATTTCTATAGAAATACAGCCGACTTTGAACAAGCGGTAAATGGCATTTACCAGGCACTACATAATATACCAAACACGTACGACTACGCGGTCAGGCAAAATGAATTAGCGGAAATAAGATCCGATAATATTTATTCTCCCGGTACATCGGGTGTAAGAGATTGGTTACCGATCAACAATTTTGACCGAACCCTTGCTACAAATCCTAACATTAATGGTTTATGGAACGATGACTTCAATGGAATTCTAAGAGCCAACACGGTGTTGGACAAATTGTCGGCAGAACTTGTTCCGGATAATACCACCCGCGATCGTATGGAAGGGGAAGCAAGATTTTTCAGGGCATTCTACTATTTTGATCTTGTACGCTATGTTGGAAAGGTGCCGATATTTGATCATGTTGCTACTCCTACGGAAGCGTTAACAATTCCGAGAAGCCCTGTTGTAGATGTATATACGCTGATCATTTCAGATTTGCAAGCGGCCATCAGCAAATTACCTTTTACATATCCAACCACTCAAAAAGGGAAAGTTACTGCGGATGCTGCAAAAGGAATTCTTGCGCTTGTTTATTTAACAAGGTCGGGGCCTAATTATGGTATTGAAGGTCCCGGATTAGCAACAAGTGAATTAAACCAGGCGATTACTTTATTAGATGAAATAATTAATGGCAACCGTTATGCGTTGCAAGCAACCTATCCTGCTGTCTTTGGTTATACCAATGAAAATAATACGGAGATCTTATTTGATATGCAGTCTGTAGATCCTGGTACAACAGCCAATGCGGGATTGGGAACTGAATTACCATCCTGGATGTATGAAGGCGCCTATGGACAAAAATTCCTCGGCTTTGCAGGTGGCGTGGATGGAGATGGTCCAAAAGTTCCATCAAATAGTTTACGTAGCAGTTTTGAAGCAGCGGATACAAGAGATGATTTTTCTATTCTGCCCAGTTATACGGATCTGAATGGAAATTTGCAAAACCGTGCGCAGTTTGTAAAATTCCTGGATCTCACCAGGAAGCCATTGATTCGTTTCAATTTCGCGATCAACTATCCAATATTAAGATACGCGGACGTGTTATTGATGAAAGCAGAAGCTATTTTACGCGGGGGCACAGGAACACAAGCTGATGTAGATGCATTGGTAAAACGGGTTCGTGACAGAGCCGGTTTAACCGCAAGTGTTTGGACCAATGTTACATTAGATCAACTTTTAGCGGAAAGAAGACGGGAGTTTATGGCTGAAGGAAAACGTTGGCACGACCTGGTACGCACGGGTAAAGTACTAACGGCTATGGCCGCGTTCGACGCAACAGATGATGTTGTGAATAAAATGAATGCTATAACACCAAACGATATTATTTATCCTATTCCTTTTAATCAACTCAGTATAAGTCCGGGATTGTACACACAAAATCCGGGATATTAATTTTTGCTTCATATAGCAGCGATAGGGCACGCTGAAGCCTGGCTAAATTCTTTTAGGCCGGGCTTTTTTTAATTTCTTGGTATTGAAATTAATTTCTATGAATAAAAACAATTGGTTCATTCTTGCATTCTTTATTAATATTTTATTAAGCACTTGTATTCATGGACAACGTGCAGCTTCAAATATTAAAAAGAATTTTATATTCTCCGCTATTGCAGGCACTTCAAGTAAGCCGGATTCAATAAAGCTGCCCGCTGAAGTCAGATTGGCTAAAATAACTAAGGGAGATAGTTCCAGTTTCAAAATACATATATATAATAAGGGAATCGCCGTGCTGGAGTTTTCTCCAATTGCCGGTTTCACAGGAATTGCAAGGGCAGAATTGCAATTCTTAAATCCATCAGGTAAATTAATTTACCTCGCTTATCTCACAGGACTAAGCACGCCCGGGCTGGAGGGAAGAAACGAACCTCCGCTTTCAAGGATTGTGGAGGCTTTGGGTTACCAGATTTCAATTGGATGGAAAGAACTGGACAACCATTGCCTTCCGGAATTACAGGGAGAAGAATTAGCATCCTCACTATTCAAAAAAGCAGGTAAAGGCAAAGTAGAAATTTTACCACTTGCAAGGTATTCACCAGACTTCGAAGTTCCCTTTGGCTATTATATAAACATGGATAAGGGACCGCAACTTTACCAGACCGGTGTATTGGCAAAAAAAATCAATTATCCCGAGCATCAAATACTATTTCCTGCACTTGCTTCCGGAACAGGATCATTTGATCCCGGCGAAAAACAGTTTGGATTTTATGCTACCGGTCCCACCCACAGCGGTTATACGGAAGATGTTTGGAATATGTTGCTTCATCCTTCTCATGCCCTACATGCCACAAGAATATACCCGGTAAAAGATAAAGAAGGCAGACTTTTAAAGCACACGTATCTTCTCTGCTTTGAAGAGGCAAAAAATGGGGACTATAACGATTATGTTTTTTTAGTAAAAAATATCGTACCCGTAAAAGGAGATAACTTCACAGCCCTATTTAATGGAAAGAATTTGGAAGGTTGGCATATTTTTTTAAGAAATATCGGTAATACCGACCTCAATAATAACTTTAAGATAGTTAATGGAGAATTGTTTGTGTCGGGAAAGGATCTTGGTTATGTGATTACCAAAAAAGGTTATAAAAATTTCCATTTCAAAGTTGATTTTAAATGGGGAGAGAAAAGATGGCCTCCACGAGAAAATGCAAAAAGAGATGCCGGAATATGTTATAATATACCGGTGAATGAGCCTGATTCCATTTGGCCGCAATCGATAGAATGCCAGATACAGGAAGGAGATGTAGGCGATTTCTGGCTATTAGGATTCAGTACCATTACCGTAAATGGAATACAGAATAAGCCGGCCAACCACACAAGGATGATGAAGCAGAAAGATGCCGAAAAGCCGAACGGGGAGTGGAATACAGTGGAGGTGATTTCTTACAATGGCAAATGTGTACATATCGTAAATGGTGTCGTCGTAAATGTGGGAGAAGAAGCCAGTGTGAAAGAAGGAAGAATTTTATTGCAATCAGAATACGCGGAAATATATTACCGCAATATCAAAATAAGGGGCTTATAATTCTTTTTATAGATATTAATTCTACTCTATTCATTTAGGAAATGAAGATTTCCCCCATACGCCTGACAAAAATTCCAATGTTTGCCGGAGAAACAACTTTGAGTTGCCTTCACCCTCCTGAGGGGTGTGCCAGCCATTGGGTATTACAGAAAGATATGACTTCGGAATGTTTTGATACATTTCCCATGCCTGCGATACCGGAACAAAATCATTATCGCCATGGATAATTAATGTACGTGCTTTTATTTTAGAAAGTTGTTCGTGGCTGATCAATGGATCTCCTTGCAAAACACTAAAATGATAAAACTGCTTCGCTATTACTTTTCCCTTCTGTCTGCCATGAACCTTTTCAAGACTCATAAATTGATAAAATTCTTCCGGTTTGGCATTCCGTTTAATAAACGACCGGACTTCATCGCCATAATAAATCTGCGCGCTCATTGGAACAATCGCTTCTATTGCATCAGGCTTCAAAGAAGCAGCGTAAAGCGAAATAATGCCGCCGGAGCTATGACCGATTAGTTTTACCTTCTTCAATTGGAGGGCGTCAATTAATCCTAAAAGATCCCGGGCAGCTACAGCATGAAGGAAAACCTCACTGGTATCGGGGTTGTCGGATCTCCCATGTCCGCGCATATCCCAACTGATAACACGATAGTATTTTGCAAATTCAGCAACAAATGGTTTCCATTCGGCCGCTGTACCAGCAAACCCATGTAATAAAATTAAGGGATCACCCGTACCCTGTTCTTCATAATAAATGGTAGTACCATTAACTTTAATAAATTTTCCATTTGGCGCTACCGGTTCCTGCGCTATTAATGAATTAATTGAAAAGTGGAATGCAATTAAAAATAGGAGAAAACTCATTGTCTGTTTCATATACGTAGTTTAGAATAAGTGAATAACTTAACCTCATTTGTATAGAAGATAGTTGCTTGATAGTCCGGCCAACCATTTTCCTCGAATTTCCTATTTATAGAATTAATCCCTGTAATTTTTATTTGGCCAGAGCAAAGCAATCAAACCGAAAACAGGTCCGGGTGCAAGCAGTAAATAAATATACCTCGAATTTTCATCATTCATCCAGGCATTTATTAATTGGATGCTTACTATAGTAATAGAAAAACCAATACAATTCACAATTGTTAACGATGCGCCTTTCGATCCGGCAGGCGCATTTTTAGCTACCAGGGTAGAAAATAGCGGTGAGTCGGCGATTACCGCAATCCCCCAAATAAACAAAAATATAACCAACACAGATACCGAGCCGCTGAATAAAAATAAAGGTGAAAGCAAACAACAGGCTCCCGATATAAATAACGAGATAGCGGCGATTCTCTTCTCCCCCCATCGTTGTGAAATCAACCCACTGAGAACGCAGGCAATACTTCCCGATGCAATGATCAGGAAAGATAGAAATGGTATATTAATATCCGGATTGGAGAAATGTTTTTTAAAAGCTGCTAGCATTACTGGTACAAATACCCAAAATGCATAGAGTTCCCACATGTGACCGAAATAACCAAATGCAGCGGCCCGAAATTTATTATTCCTGAACCCTTTTAAAAAAGCAATGAGATCAGGCTGTTGACCCGGCTCACGGTGTGGTCCATCAGGCACCAATAAAAGCATCGACAATCCACCCAATACCGAGAGAAAAGAAGTGGAAAAAACAACCCATTTCCAGGGCAATGCTGTGGTCAAGCTTTTGAGCAAATGGGGAAAGGCAGTACCAAGCACCAATGCACCTACTAAAAAGCCTAAAGATTTTCCAAGTCCCTGCTGGTAATAATCGGAGGCGATTTTCATTCCTACCGGGTAAATGCCCGCAAGGAAAAAGCCAGTCAGGAACCGTAAGATTAATAACGCGGAACTGTTTATTCCTTCTAAACAAATAGCCAGGTTAAATACTGCTGCAATGATTGAACAGGTGAAAAAAACCTTTGAAGGAGAAAAGCGATCAGCCATACTGAATATCGCGAAAACTAAGGTTCCGGATATAAAACCCAATTGTACCGCGCTTGCCAGATGTGCTAAAAAAGCGGGTGCTAATTGTAGTTGACTCGCTATATCCGGCATAATGGCATTTCCCGCGAACCAAAGCGAAGTGCAAAAGAATTGTGAGAGAACAATAGTTGGTAAAACCCTTTTCACTTCTTTTAAATCTTTTTTATTATCCCTATCACGGCAATTTAGTAATTATAAAATTAATTCTGATTACGCATGCAAGTATAGTGATTCCCGAAAAAGACCATGCATGTTTCATACAATAGTTTGCGTTTATTGGAGAATATTTAATAGCTTTAATATTGTTACACTGAGTTCATTTTAGCTGCGATTGTTTTGCTGGGACTATTTCTTGCCTTCTGGCATTTCGCCCTACGATTCATACATTCTCACAAAAAAAACAAACGCAATATGGAAAATCTCAACACCAAAAACATTGTATTTGTAACCGGCGCTTTTGTTAGTCATACCGGCTGGCATGAATGGCAGACCTATTTTGAAAGCAAAGGCTATAATACCATTGCTCCTTCATGGCCACATAAAGAAGATTCACCCGCAGCTCTCCGAAGAAAACATCCACTCGACAATCCCGGTCTTGCCAATTTAACTTTGATGGAATTGGTTGATCATTATGCGAATATTGTAAAGGGGTTCCCGGAGAAACCGATTGTTATTGGGCATTCATTGGGTGGTCTTATCACACAAATCATTGTTAACCGCGGGCTCGCTGCCGCGGGAGTTGCCATCCATTCCGTTCCACCACAAGGCGTGTTTCCTTATGAATTTTCATTTCTTAAAGCGGGTTGGGAAGTGTTGGGATTATTCACCTCGCTGACGAAAACATACCTGATGTCGTTCAAAAAATGGCAATACGCTTTTGTGAATGGTATGCCATTGGCCGAGCAACAAAAAGCCTATGATGAAAATACGATCCCGGAATCAAAAAGAGTGGCGCGGGGAGGCTTAACCAGTGCCGCCGCGGTAGACTTCAATAAGGCCCATCCCCCATTATTACTCACTTCGGGCAGTACGGATACAATTATTCCCGCGCATCTGAATAACCGCAATTTCAAAAAATACAAACAGCGGGAAGATTCAATACTTGAGTATAAAGAATTCGAGGGCCGCAATCATTTTGTGGTAGGATTACCCACCTGGAAAGAAGACGCGGATTATATCCTGGAATGGCTGGATAAATTGTCGGGAGCAAAACAACCAACTAACGTTTCAATCAATACAAACCAGGCGCATGAAATCGCGGGAACGCATTGATGATACAGGTTCAAATAATAACTATACGCTGAGAGGCTTTCTAACTTGAATGGAATATCAAAACCAGGCCATCGAAAATCTATTGCAGGAGTTTAAAGTGGATTTAGGAACCGATTATCATAAATATAGAAATCACGTGCATCGTGTTTTTTCGATTTGCGTTTTAATGGATGACGATAAGAGCAAGGAAGAGAAATATGCATTAGCTTCTGTATTTCACGATATCGGAATCTGGACCAATCATACATTTGACTACCTGCAGCCGTCAATTGAACAGGCCCGCATTTACTTAACAAAAATCGGAAGACAGGATTGGATAGAAGAAATTACCCTGATGATATCCTGGCACCATAAAATAAGAAGGTACAGGGGCAAGCACGAAACAATTGTTGAAAATTTCCGAAAAGCGGATTGGATAGATGTTTCTTCAGGAATTATAAATTTTGGAGTAGATAAAAGAAAAATTAAAGATGCAAGAAGAAAACTACCAACATTGGGCTTTCACCTTTTTCTTGTAAAATCAACTATAATAAATTTCTTTAAGCATCCACTTAACCCACTTCCCATGTTTAAAAAATAGGGGCTAAATAAAAATAAAGCCCCGCATAATAAATCCAAATATCCTCAGAAAAACTGACTGGGATAATTCAAAAAGCATTCCTTTTTATTTTGATCGCTTGCCGCCTAAATTCGGGAGTAGTTTTACTTTATAAACGGGAAATATTTCAGCAAGTTGGGATGTTCTTTTTTTATCTGAGCAAAAATTTTCCCCTTGCCAGTTGAATTAATTTAATAACTGAAAAATACCCACCAGGATATCC
This sequence comes from Chitinophagaceae bacterium, assembly GCA_965279015.1. Taxonomy (GTDB): domain Bacteria; phylum Bacteroidota; class Bacteroidia; order Chitinophagales; family Chitinophagaceae; genus Endoryza. Next base: position 2,441,166 of record OZ257130.1, on the reverse strand, counting down.
AGCAGCAACATACCTATCCCTTTTGGAGGGTTTTCATTTCTATTATTGCGTTTGAAGAATTGCGCTTTCATGCTTTCTGTTCAGACTTCAATATACTCAAAATTGTCGGAAAAACTCCAGTGGCTAGGAATAAAGAACCAAGAACCGAAGAGCCAAGAACCAAAGAAACTCCAAATTCTAAATCACAAAAGCTTCACATTTTCGGGGTCCTTGTAATTTGACTTTTTGTATTTTTCATTGGAATTTGGTTTTTTGTACTTTTTCTTTGGTTCTTGGCATCTTGGTTCTTGGTTCTTTGTCCTACTTAGAGTGGGTAAACTCTTCATAAAATCATATTTTCGGGTTAGTTATTCATAGTCCGCCCTACTTATAGCCATACATTCTGTTAACCCCTACGAGCTTTTCTAAACTACTATCTACTACTATGCATCTAAAACCTTGGTATAAATGGTTTTTGTTGGTTGCTTTATTCGGCTTTTCATACCGTGTAGCGGCACAAGAAAAATTGGATTCAACCATAACAAGCGACTCCCTGAAAAAAGATCTTGTTACTACCCTGGAGGACCTGGGAAGTCGCGAACTCAAAAAGAAAGTTGAATCATTTAAGAAAGATAGGACCAGTGTTGCACAGCATAGATTGCTGGCAGAAATCCGTAATTTAATTATTCATGCGAAAGATTATTTAAAAAATGGTATCGATACTGCCGGTATTGATAACGATATAAAAAACCTGAATAAGTGGTATGAAATCGCCGGGGATGGTATTTTTAGAAACACCGGATCTACACAAACTCATCGCAACCTGATCACCTCCTATAAAATTATACATGAATTAAAAACACGGGCTACTTCCAAAAAAAACCAGGTTGACAGGTATTACAAAGAATTGATGAATTACCGGATGCGATTGGATTCGTTAACCAGCGACAGTGTTCTATATGATTTCTCTACAGATTCGGTAGAAGCGCGGGAATATTCTCAGCAATTAATTTCAGCGGCCCAGGAACTAGTCCCTACGGATAGTATTTTGAAAACAGCCATACCCCGCATCCGATTCTTACAGCGAAAGATTGAAGCTATAGTAAGCACCATGAATTCCGGACTCGAAGAAATTGAAAGGTACCAGGGAAGGGTTTATGATAATAGTCTTAACCGCGAGGTCCCAAATATATGGGCCCCGGTACAATTCTCGCGACCATTCGGGGACATCGTACAATTTTCTAAAGCTAAAGTTGTGCTTGGCCTCATTTTTTACATGACCAATAACATGGGTAAACTCGTCTTAGTGATTCTACTCATCTTCGGAGGCACATTATTTTTGAGATCGCTTAAGAAAAAGGCAGTAGCGGAAGATAAACTTGGCTCTTACAGTAATGGTGAATTGATCCTTCGTTACCCGTTTCTATCAGCTACTTTTTTAATACTGAACATCTTCCAGTTCATATTTTATGATCCACCATTTTTGTTTAATTTGATACTCTGGGTTATTTCAACAATTTGTCTTACTATTATTTACAGGGGATTCATCACTAAATATTGGATGAGTGTATGGCTCTCGATAGTTTTAATATTCCTTATTGCCTGCGCCAATAATTTGATCCTGCAAGCATCTCGTCCCGGGCGATGGATAATGGTTTCAATAGCCATAGCAGGTATTATCGTTTGCGTCGTAACGCTGATTAAAGGGCGCCGGGCAGAACTGAGAGAAAGGGCCATTCTTTTCTTCATTGCATTTGTTATTTTTTTAGAATTGACATCGTTGTTTTTGAACATATCTGGCCGGTATAATTTAGCGAAATCCATTCTTGTAAGCGGATATGTAAATATCGTAGTAGGAGTTTTATTAATATGGACAGTAAGACTGCTTGATGAAGGGCTGAAACTCGCTGGTGAAATTTATAAAAAACCCGACAGAAATACATTGTTTATCGATTTTGAACGGGTTGGGAAAAAAGTTCCAAGGATCTTTTATATCATTATTCTAATTGGTTGGTTAGTTATTTTCGGTCGAAACTTTTATGCGTTCAAATTTATTACAGAGCCATTAAGTGATTTTTTATATGATGAAAGAACAATTGGTGAATTTACATTCGCTATTTATAACATATTGATTTTTTTCCTGATCCTCGTAATATCTGTAATGCTGTCTAAATTGGTTTCGTTCTTTGCTTCTGACAAAAATGAATGGAAACGTTCCTCTGCCGAAAAAAAATCGGGTATCGGAAGTTGGGTTTTATTGATACGGATTTTAATCATTACCATGGGCATCTGGCTCGCAATGGCTGCAGCTGGCATACCGATGGATAAGGCGGCGATTGTAATTGGAGCGCTTGGTGTTGGTATCGGTCTTGGACTTCAATCGCTGGTAAATAACCTGGTAAGCGGACTTATTATAGCATTTGAAAAACCAGTCAATGTGGGCGATATTATAGAAATTTCCGGCAAGTCGGGTGTTATACGAACAATTGGTTTCAGGAGCAGTATCGTAAATACATGGGATGGTTCAGACGTGATAATTCCTAATGGCGACCTGCTCAACGCCCATCTTGTTAACTGGACAAGGGGAAATACAGTAAGGAGGGTAGAAATAGTATTGGGAATTGCTATTGGTTCTGATCTTGACAAAGTGAAGGAACTTATTACTGAAATGTTCAGTAATAATGAACGCGTTCTCAAAGATCCCCCACCTTTTGTAGTCGCCAATGACTTCACCAACAACTCCCTTAATATCAGTATTTATTTCTGGGTGTCTCATACCCGTGAGTGGAAAGCATTGAGAAGTGAATTTATTGTCGCAATCAACAAACTATTAAAAGAAAATCAAATAGTGTTTGCAATACCTCAACAGGATATAAATGTGAGTAAAGAATCTACTAATTTGGGGGCAGATAATAAAAACGAACCGAAAAGACTTTAGAAGACATCATGAACCAAGAACTAAAGAACCAAGAAGCCAAGATGCCAAGAACCAAAGAAAAAAATCAAAGAAGTCAAAAATCAAGAACTTCCAAACTTAAAAATTTCAAAGGATCTCTGAATACTCATGAGCCCTTTGAAATTTTAAATTTTATGTACTCTTTTTTTTAACCTTGAATTTTTGTATTATTTATTTGGATCTTGGTTCTTCAGTTCTTGGTTCTTGGACTTATACACACCTTTAGACCCCACTAATAATATACGAATGATACAACTATTAAAGAACCTAAACCGTTCAAGAGTTATTTTATTTTCAATCCTTGCCCTGCTATCTATCTATGTACTCAAGGAAATAATTCTTTTTTATTTCGATTCAACTGCTGACCATACACGATTTGTAGCTATGTCCTGGGTGTTGGTTCCACATGGGTTACTGGGTATGATTGCCCTGGTGGTTGGGCCCCTTCAATTTTCAACAACGCTCCGTAAAAAAAACATTCAACTTCATAAGCGGTTGGGTAAGATTTATATTTTTTCTATTTTGTTGTCGATGCCCTTCGCTATCTTATTAAATTTATACTATACTATTCCTGGCGCAACCGCCACCTTCATTTTCGAAAATATTACACAGGCATCTGTTTGGGCAATCACTGCGGGCATGGCCTGGGTAGCAGCATCGAGGAGGCAAATAACCATTCACAAAACATGGGCCGCCCGTAGTTATGGAATGACGCTGGTGTTTGTATTGACGAGAATTTATAACCCCATGCCTTTGTTTATCGAAAATTCCACCATAAATGATTTCACTCATTTTTTATGGTTCATGATTGTATTCAGTTTGGTTGTACCAGATTTATTAGTGTTTAGTAAGGAACTATTTGGCAGAAGGAAAATTACCAAATAGGAAAAACAAGAACCAAGAACCGAAGAACCAAGATCCAAAGAAAAAATCAAAAAATTCAAGAAACAAATAAATTCCATATAAAAAAATTTCAAATGCTCCCTAATTATCGGAAAGCATATTAAATTTGAATTTTAAAATTTTGAATTTCTTTGTTTCTTAGCATCTAATTAGAAATCAACTAAGTATATGCAAAAATAGAAGGATAAAATGTCCGGTTTTATAACAGGATGTGTTCGTTTTTACTTGATGCTTAATCTCTATATTCCCTAATGACAACCTTTAAAACCATGGCCCCGTCTTAAAAATGGCATGTTTTTTAAATGATAACGTTTAGGATTTTTTACACAGAAAATGAGGTATTTTTAAAGCAACAGAAAGATTAAAAATTATGAAAAATAGCATTTTAGTATTATTCCTTGTGATCTCAGCAACTGTATTCGGACAACAGACAGTTACCGAAAAATTCCAGAAGATTATAACTGTTCAGCAAGCCCAACAGTTTATCGCGGCCAATCCGGAACTCAAACCAGCAATACTGAACCTATCGTATGGAAAAGACACCGCCCTAATTGAAAAAAGGTTATTAAGACAAAAACAAGGGGATGTGTTTTCGGTTGGTTATGTAACCTACAAAGTGATTGAAGCGAAAGATACCGTAGACTACCGGGCAAGCTATATATTCCTTGACGGAGGAAGTTTATCCAAGTCGGAGGTTGACAGCCTTAAAAAAATTATCGTGCAAAAAGCCAATGCGGGAACTGCCTTCGACAAGCTTTCAGATGAATACACGATGGACGGAAACAATACGCATGGTGATACCGATTGGTTTTTCGGGGAATATTCTTTCCCTAAAGAATTTCAGGATGCGGTGCGGGATCATAAAAAAGGGGAAATTTTCTTTGTGGATGTCCCGGAAAAGCAATGGCACTATATCGTAAAAAAGACCTACGACGATCGGATAAAGAAAGACATTGTCGTATTAAGGGCAAATGGTAGATAAGAAATGAATTGATAACGGGTGACGATTTTCGGATATCATCGATCTAATTCGCTAATCCAAATTTATATAGTTCCGCGAAGCCTTCCGCTTCGCGGTTTTATTTTGTGGACTTTGGCCTTTTATATTATGGTCGCGACAAGAGAATAGATTTAGAGTTAACCACTGGCTCACCCGGGACTGTAAACTGCTCAATGAAGATGCCTGAAAATTATTTTAGGGATATATTCATGAAGTTAGAAAAGTGTAGCTATAGTCAATTAACCTGGTGCTGAAACTCTTATCCCTTTCTAACCTCCAAAACAATTCACCATGCCAAAGTATGTTATTGAAAGAGAAATTCCGGGTGCTGGCAAACTAAGTCCAGAACAGTTAAAATCAATTTCACAAACCTCTTGTGGAGTGTTATCCAAATTGGGAACCCAGATACAATGGGTACACAGTTATGTAACCGGCGATAAGATCTATTGCATTTATAATGCCCCGAATAAAGAAATGGTAATAGAACATGCCAAACTGGGCGGCTTTCCTGCCAATGCCGTTAATGAGGTAGTTACTATTATAGATCCCATCACTGCGGAATAAACTTCTTCAAAGGCGATCGGTAATTTCAAATCAGTCTTCTGTTTACGGGAGACTGATTTTATTTAAACATTTTAATACCTTCTATTTATTGGCCATCCGCAGATGAAAAAACATTATAACCGCGTTTCAAAGCAGGAACCACAAGTGCTTTTAAAAATGTCCGATGTATTGGGTTTCACCACGGAAGCCATTTTATTTTACCAGGAAGAAAAATTCTTGCTTTTTAGGGAGCAAAAATAAGGATGTTGCTTCTTTACCTGGATATGACTTTTGAGGTGTGGTAGTGGAATTAACATAAAGGCTTTTATCGTCTAACCACTGCAACAGAAATTTATTACCATTTTTATTTGGAACGAATTTGTTGCAGCTCGTGGGAATCGTGTCAAGTGTAAGCCATCTCGTTGCCCAGTCGAAATAACCGGCCGAAACGCCGCCGTTCCTGAAACCAAGATAATGACCATGTTTCCGGGAGCGGACATACCAGGCACCATCACCTGTTGATTGAATATACCAGTAATGATCTACTGATTCCCCTTTTGCCTCATTTATAATTCCAGCAAGAGAATAACTGCTGGTATACACACGTATCATGACCGAATCTCCCAGGTTACCACCATTAGAAATTCCGGTTTTAGTGATCAGAAAGCCCTCGGATTTATCGAGCAGGATTGCTCCGGTGCCGGAATTATTAATTTGATCGCTTTTAGAGCATATGCCGTTTGTAAATAGTAACGCACAAAGTATGACAGACATTGATAAATACGTCGTTCTCATGATGAAGGTTTTTTATTATCAGGAATTTTTTGTTGCAGGACCACGCCCGATTTTCATTACAAAACTGATCTAGTATCACCATGTACACAATAGCGAATCCGGGTGAATTTCCTGGTCATTACATTTATATAAGAAACGAAACGCTCTTACGCTCCGTGAAGTGTTACGCTTCGCGGTTTTATTATATGGCCTTTGGCCATTCTACCCGAACCCAACTTGGCTCAATGAGGCTCATTCCTCGAAACTCGTTCCAGGATTTTTAAGGCTCTTATTCCAATTGCTTACATTTATATAAGAAACCCCGCCAATGATTCGCAACGTTGGTCATATGAAATGGACTATTCTATTAGTCTTTATAAATGCTTTTGGTATAAATGGCCAATCGTTTAGCCCCAAATACAATTTTAAACAACTCAACGTACAAAATGGATTAACCCAAAATCTCGTTTATCATTTTTTACAGGATAGCCGGGGATATATGTGGATTGGCACCCACAACGGTCTTACGTTATTTGATGGAGCCAAGACCATTAATTTTCTGCACAATGAACAAGACAGCACATCCATCGGCGGGAATTTCATAACCGCCATACTCGAAGATTCAGCACAACAGATTTGGATCGGCCATGAAACGGGGATGGACCGGTATAATCGTAGTGATAATTCCTTTACACATTTTGGAGTTGACCGACCCGACAGCACAAACGACAGAACATATTGTGTGCTTCTTGGTTTTGTTTCTTCAAACAACTTATGGTTTCTCGATACAAAGACCCGCTCAATAAGATCATTAAATACAAAAAACAAAAACACTTCTTTTGTTTCAGAACTCGATGCCAGTCACGCAGTGTTCTACATTGGATCCGGCAATACGGTACATGTCTGGTCATCGTACGACAAAGGAACGATTCACAAAGTTTTCAAGAATGCAGTACTAATTAGTCAACAACGATTTTTCTCAGGCAAAAAGGATTTGATCAGCAATCCGGTATTAGAGGTGGGCCATGTGTTGCAGCAAAACGACACGGCCGTTTGGTTATCTACCAATGAAGGACTGGTGAAACTGAATCCGGAACGGAATGAATTCCTGTTTTTCAATAAATGGCAAAACCAGGAAGCGAAAGAATTTCGATTTGCTGCCCTTTCTCCAAAAGGTGAATTATGGGTAGCAAGTGGTCCTGCGGGAATTTATACATTTGATGTAAATACGAATCAATTCACGGCTAATTACAGGAACGACAAACTGAACCCGTTCAGCATTTGCAGTGATAATATTGTTTCGGCGTATTTCGATAAAACAGGCAATCTCTGGTGTGGTAGTTACGGCAATGGAGTTAGCTATGCCAATACCCAAAGCAGTTTTTTTTCGACGCATATCTCCAAAAACGAAACCGCAGCCTGGCAAGCCAGCAACAATATACATTGGATTGGCACTGATACTGAAGGCAGCATTTGGTGCTTGTTTGCCGACTACTCGGGATTTTGGGTGCTGGATAAAGATTTAAAGATCCGCTCATACAAACTGCCAATACTCGAGAACGGCGCAAATTTCAACGGCGCTATCTACAAACTCCTTTTTGATTCAGGCAATGAGGTATGGTGCGCAACCAATAAGGGACTATACATATACAATGCGCATACCAACAAGATGCGCCCGGTAAAATACGAACTCATCAATGAAGAAGTGCAGGGAAGTATCTGGATTAAGGATATTATACGATTGAGGGATCAGTCAATTCTATTCTCAACATACGCGGGCCTCTATTTGATCACGAGTAAAGAAGGTAAACATAGTGTTACTCCCATTCGTTTTCTTGATCCCAGTGATTTTCATGGAGTGGGGGCTCTTTTCCAGGACAAGGCTGGCATTCTGTACGTGAAATCGCTGGGTGATTTTTTGTACATTCTCAAACCCAACGCGGGCACAAATAAATATGAGCTTTATAAAAGAATAGCATTCATGCCCGAGATCTATAATTATTTTAGCGACGCAGGTGATTCTTCTATCTACCTGTCAACAAACGACGGCATCTATCATATAAACAATACCAGCTTTAAAATAGAGAAAAAAAATCTTACCCCTAAACCTCCTTTCTTTAATATATCTGCCATTTTCAAAAAAGAGAACCATTTTTGGTTATTTGGAGACAAAGGGCTGTATTTTTTTGATGAAAAAAATAATGTAAGCCGAATATACACTGTCGAAGACGGTCTGCCAACCAATGAATTCAGCTTATCCGCACTGGTCATTACGCCCGATGGCAGGTGCATCGCCGGAAGCTCCAATGGTTTAGTGTCGTTTTATCCGCAAGTGAAACAGGATTCTATTTATCCGCCGATACCGCAACTCATGGGTATTTATATTAACGATATTTTAAAAACCGCGGCACCCAATGCAAATGAAATAAATAAGATCAACTTATCGCATAAGGAAAACACGTTTTCGTTTGATTATTCATTGATTGCATTCCAGCATACTTCCAGTTGGGGATTTGAATTCAAGCTGGAAGGATATGATGAAGGCTGGGTCCCGAGTGGCAATTCGCGGTATACCCGCTACAGTAAAATTCCTCCCGGCAATTATACATTCTACATCCGCGCAACAGATGCCTCGGGCAAGGCAGCTTCTCAAAGCAAGTCATTGGAAATCCATATTGCAAAAGCATTCTGGCAAACGAATTTTTTCAGAATAGCCATTGCTCTATTGGTGTTATTGATTGCCTGGTTGCTTGCAAAATGGTATTTACAGTACAGGATCACCAAACAAAAGCTTGAATTCGCAAAACTGCAGGCAATCGAAAAAGAAAGAACAAGAATCGCTACAGATATGCACGATGACCTGGGCGCTGGTTTGTCAAGAATAAAATTTCTTAGTCAGGCACTCAGTATTAAAGACAGCAATGATGAAAATATCAAAGCCGGATTGGAAAAAATTACCGGCTACTCGGATGAAATGTCGGAAAAGATGGGAGAAATTGTATGGGCACTTAATGAAAAAAACGACACGATGGCCGATCTCATTGCCTATACACGCTCATACGCGATGGAATACCTGGCCGCTCATGATATTCATTGTGAAGCCAACACTCCTTTACGACTGCCCGAAACTTTTATTCCGGGTGAGATGCGGCGTAATATTTTCCTAACAGTAAAAGAATGCCTGCATAATATTGTAAAACATTCACTCGCTACCCAGGTTTATTTTGCCATAGAAATAAATGATCGGCTAGAGATCATTATTCATGACAATGGCAAGGGAATTGATTGGACCAAACTGCGCCCGTCAGGTAATGGGTTACAAAACATCCGGAAAAGGATGAACGAATTGGACGGGAAAGCAGGCTTTTTTAGCGAGAAGGGAACTAAAATTGTGTTGCAGGTTCCGCTGACTCTATAACGTTCGTCCTATTGTAAGAAGCGATGCGGGTATCTAATTTTACTAACTTATGCCAATAAAGGTTTCCATAGTTGAAGATCTTGCTGAAATAAGAGACGGATTGACCGAATTGGTGCAATCGGACAAGGAGTTGATGATGCTAGAGAATTTTGTCAATGCCGAATCAGCTTTGAAAAAGCTACCGGAGATGAACGCAGATATTGTAATCATGGATATAAATCTGCCGGGCATGAGCGGCATAGAGTGCATTAAGCAGTTGAAAGAAAAATGCCCCGACACGCAATTCATGATGTTCACCGTATATGAAAATGATGAAAAAGTATTACAGGCATTGCAAGCCGGTGCTACCGGTTATTTATTGAAAAGAACCCCACCTCAGCGTATCCTGGAAAGTATAAAAGAATTGAACCAAGGCGGTTCACCCATGAGCAGTAATATTGCCCGCAAGCTGCTGAATGTTTTTCTCGATGAAAAAAGAATTACAAAAAAAGAAGTATTATCAGAAAGAGAAAATGAAGTGTTGCAATTACTGGCTGATGGCCTGCTCTATAAAGAAATTGCCGAACGATTGAAAATTGTTCATGGCACAGTAAGACAACATATACACAATATCTACGAAAAACTGCATGTTCAGAACCGAACTGAAGCGGTGAATAAATACTTTGAAAGAGGTTGAGGAGTTTGTAGTTTATGGTTTGTAGTTTCTTATGCACGAGAAACAAAAGCAAACTCACCGGATATGAGAATTTAATATTTGTAGGGTTTGTTGCACTTAAAGAACTATAAACTACAAACCCCAAACTGCCTTCTCCTATAACCTTCGTTATACCCATTCCTTACTTTTTTTCTATTGTTCTGGCTTAGCTCCGTCCATAATTTCGGTAACGATATTCTCTTCCATTTCTCCACAAAGCTGTATACATCAGCTTCAACCTTAAACTACCGGAATATGAAAAAGAAATTTCTGCCGTTTATTATCCTCACTTTTCTTACAACGATCGCGAATGCACAATTAAACGGAGTTCTCAAAAAAGCTGGAAATAAAGTAAATGAAAAAATAAATAAGAAAGCGAATGGAGGCGCAGATACTGCTTCGAAAAAAAATGAAGAAAAAGATAATGGCAGCCCAAAAGAAAATGAAAAAAGCAGCACCCCGGTTACAGCGGGTAAGGATACTACTACGCCGGTATCAATCAAAGCCTACAGCAAATATGATTTTGTACCCGGAGAAAAAGTAATAGGCTTTGAAGATTTTTCAACAGGCAATATCGGTGATTTCCCGGCGGAATGGAATACAAGTGGAGCTGGCGAAATAGTAACTATTGATGGCAAACCTGGTCGTTGGCTTTGGATCACGAAACCAGGAGTGTTTGTTCCCGAATTTACCGAAAAATATCCCGAAGATTTTACGTTCGAATTTGATCTGCTTCACGGTATCCCTATAAACGGAGGAAATATTAAGATCGCTCTCGCGGAGTTGGATAACGTGGCGCAACCCCAGAATTGGACCCTCGCCACGAACCGGATACACTTTGAATTAATAACAGCGAATACAGGTAATGCAACGGGCTCCTCCAGTTATACACTGCGAAAGAACTCAACCGGCAACGACGCTAATAGCATTCAAACTGAAATATTAAGTGATAAATACAATCCTGTTCATGTCTCCATCTGGCGACAAAAAGAAAGAGTGAGGGTTTATATCAACCAGGAAAAAGTCTGGGATATTCCTAAAGGACTCGCAAAGGAAGCAAAGCTGAATGCGATTCTCTTTTATGTGCTTTATGCTGAGGCCACCGTTCAGCATTATATCGGCAATGTGCGGTTAGCCGTGGGTGCACCGGATACCCGCAATAAGTTGCTTACGCAAAATAAATGGGTTACGCATGGAATTCTGTTCGATGTAAACAGCGCAGCTATTAAACCGGAATCCTACGGTACCCTAAAAGAAATAGCGAATGTATTAAAGGAGAATGCCGATCTGAAAGTAAAAATCGTGGGGCATACAGATAGTGATGGGGCCGATGCAGCAAACCTCGATCTTTCCAAAAAAAGAGCTGCGTCTGTAAAAACAACATTAGCAAAAGAATTTGGAATTGAAGAGAGCCGCATGGAAACCGATGGTAAAGGCGAAAGCGTTCCACTGGATAAAAACAATACGCCGGCCGCCAAAGCTAATAACCGCCGCGTAGAATTCATAAAATTATAATTCATACCATAAACTATAAATAGTGCGTACAATCTATATACTCCTGCTCACTCTATTTTTCATGCAACCAGCATGGGCCCAGGTTCCCGATAAACAGGAAATGAACCGGCAAATGAGGGAGGCAATCGCCGAATTGAATAAGCAGATTATTGATTTAGAGAAACAGATTGCCGATGCTAAAATCAATAATGAAGACTCTACAACTATCAGAGATCTCGAAAAACAGGTCGGGATTTTAAAAAAACAGGTGGGCTCGATGGAAGGCTTAAATAGAAGTCTTAACCGTATTCCTGACAAAACCTTTGAACTGGCAGGTGAAGAAGGAAAGGATCTTATTCCGAAAAGAGATTCGGCGCGCATCAGGGCCCTGCCAAAAAAAATTCTAACTGCCGCGGAAGTATTTTCACTTATAAATGTTATCCATGCAGATGTGGAAAAAACAATTCCGCCCGAAGAAAAAATGGAAGCGTCGAAGATTTACAACAACGTTAAAAGTAAATATGAATCACCCGGCGAAATCAGCAATGCGGCAGCCGGATGCTGGATTTACGGACATTGGGAAAAAGCAGTCTGGTTAGCGGGAAGGGCCTGTATCAATGATAGAAATGATGCTAACAACTTAAATAATTATGCGTCCTATCTGAGCATGATTGGCGCAGAACACGCAGCGCTCCCGATCCTGCAATATCTCAATAACAAATATCCGCGAAACAGCACCATCCTGAATAATATCGGCCAGGCCTGGTTCGGATTAGGTGAAGTAAAAAATGCAGAAAAATATCTTGACAGCGCCACAAGAATTTTCCCCAATCATTCCATGGCAAACTTATCCCTTAGTACTATTTATAGGGCCCGGGGGGATTCATCGCGGGCCGTTGCAGCGCTCAGACGATCAATAAAAAATAGTTATACGCCCGATAAGGAAGCTGAATTGGCAGTTCTCGGTGTTGCATTGGATGATGATGATATTGAATTTGATTATCCCATGGAAGAAGACGCATTTGGCTTCGAGCCATTCTTTGATGTGTTTCCTTCTATACCCGGAAGTATTTCAGAAACCAACAATGCTCTTGGTGAATGGGCCGCGTTTTATGAAGCGGCGGATTCACTGGTGGAAAAAACAGATGCGGAAAAATTATTGGCCGCAAAAAGAGCCGAAGAGTTTAAAGACAAGTTTGCGGATTCAGCCTATAACCAACCCATTCTACGAATGCATAATGGCACCGTTTATACTAAAGCTATCCGCAAACTTCCGTTGGCTATTAATAAGAAATCTGCTTTAACTATCGTGGACGTCATGAATATGATGGCGAATGCTTTTCACGAAGTGACCACAGAACGGCTCAATGCCTTAGAGGTAAAAAGACGACAAGATAATGCACAGGCCCAGGACTGTGCTGCGAGGGATGCGGCAAATAATGAATTCATGGCTAGTGCAAAAGCAGTGATTGGGGAGGGGCGCCAGGCAATGAAAAGAATTTATCTCCAAAACAAAAAAAAGGTACACAATTTTCTCAAGCTGGCAGCTTATGCCTCCTTAAACGATTACAACAATAGAATGGAGAAGTTTCACGAAGAGATCTGGCAAAAAAATCAATGGCTCTTTACATACACTGCCGGTTTCGCCCACGCGTATAGAACCATGTTAAAACAACCTGCTATGTTCAGTAGTTGCGACGACAACCGGGAACCTCCCAAACTTACCAAGCAATTACCCGAACTCAAAACACCGGAGTGTATCTTATCCGATAGTATAAAGCTTTGCATAGGTAAGATCGTAGAAAGATGCAATACCTGTGAAATTGACGAATCCGATTTAAAATCCCGGCAAAATGAAACGCAGAAAGGGGAGATAATCTTAACCATCGGTCATGCCGTGCCGAGTTCTTCATCGGGCCCCCAGCAGGAATCAAACACTTCAAAAACAAATACCATTTCCTGCCGCAAATCCGGGTATGTCAAAGTAGATAAAGGCAGGGCGAGATCGGGAGATATACAATGCACTTCAAATAGTGAAAGACCCAGTTCTTATCAGAATGGAGTGCGGATGGTCGGTGGAAGATTGATGCGATAATTTATTTTTTATTGAATAAAAACTGAAAAAGCACTGGTGATAGATAAATAAATTTAGTTTATTGTTTATTGTCTATCGTTTCTCGTTCCTTTGGTCAAGCAAACAATATATAATGTAATCTTGTATATCGGGAAGATTACATTTAGTTATACAGGATGAACTTGAAGAACGAGAAACGATAAACGATAAACGAAAAACCATAGAACTATTTCAAATGAATCTCAGTCTTTTTATATGGCCCCTGGCCATTTTTTTCTCTATAGCTCACTCTATAAGGGTCACCTAAAGTGACTAGAATGCCCCCGGTTTGGGGGATTCGTTCTCATCTATAAAAAACTCAACTTACCCGCCCGGATAAATCTCCAATTAATAAAAAATACTAGCGCCGTTTACGGTTTTTGCAATTTCTACTATTGCTATTCAAATAACGGTTCCTTTTTAGTAAAAAATCTGAAAACTAAGTTTGGGTTCAGCATGTATCAATTAGCATAAACCTCTAAGAGGCAGTAGGTTTGGTAGATAGAATTCGATTATTAAAATATTCAATTAAGCAGTATGACATACCTGGAACAAATCGAAAGGCTGATTCAAATTAGCAAGAATAAGCCCCTCCTGCCGGAGAGTTTTATCCCCTGGGATGTTCCGGTTGAGGCAGGTGAACAATTCCTGCCAACAAAATTGGTTTCGTTACATGGACTGCCGGAATATGACCTGCTAACAGAACAACAAAAATTAGATCTGGGTCGCCACGAAGTAGTTCAAGCCATGTATTCCTATGCCTGGACCGAAGGATTGTTTTGCATGTTTATGAACCGTTATATTTTCTCCTTAAAAACGCAATCTGTTGAATATCGTTTTTTACTGCGCGAACTCATCGAAGAATTCCGTCACCAGGAAATGTTTACTAAGGCTATTGAACAATTGAACGGAGATGCATTGTTACCCAGCAATACTCATAAATTCCTCGGTCTTTCCACCGTGAGGCTTTTGCCGTCTGATGTAGTATTCATGTCGTGTTTGGCGGTGGAAATGTTCGCGGACCAGTACGGCGACCAGTTGCGTAAGGACCCATCTATCTTTCCCATGCTTAAAAAAGTATCTGAGCTGCATAATATTGAAGAGGCGCGTCATATTCTATTTACTAAAATGCTTCTTAAAAGATACACCTCGAAAGCTGGCTTTATAAAACGTTGCGTTTATAGCTATGTTATTCTTATGAATATTTATTTTATGCGGTCCTTGTATGTAAAGAAAGAAATATTCGATCGTATTGGATGCAGTAACAGTGGCGAACTGTTTAAAAAAGCTTTCAAGAATTATAAAAAGAAGTTCGGAGCGTTTTGCCTTGATGATATAAAATCATTTGTTGCTGAAATTAATGGGTTTAATTGGGCTACCCGGTGGGCCTGGAGAATTTTCTTAAAAACAAAAGTATGAACACGCCATCCAGCATGATAACGGCCCTCGCGGGTTATTCACCTTCAGAGATTGTTTCAAACAATGAAATGGAACTCAGGGTTAACTACAAGCAGGAATTACTTTGTCCCGGTTCGATCGAACGCCTGTTTGGCGTAAAAGAAAGAAGATTTGCAGCAGCCAATGAACAGGTATCGGATCTGGCTGTGGCAGCAGCTAATAAAATTCTGGCAAACACCGACCGCACAACAATTGACTGCTTACTATTCGCTGCAGCCAGCAGTGATTTAATTGAACCCGCTACTTCTAATATCATTCAAGCAAAGCTTGGACTTACCTGTTTTGCCTTTGATATTAAAAATGCATGCAACAGTTTTGTTACCGCTTTACATATTGCAAACGCGTTTATTTCGAGTAATCAGTATAAAAAAATATTAATTGTCACCGGTGAAAAGTTGAGTCAGGCTATAAAATTTGATTTGGAAGACAAAGATGAACTCTGCAAACGGCTGGCAGCCTATAGCCTTGGAGATGCTGGTGCGGCTGCTTTGGTAGAACCCGCTGTAAATGGTAGTGGTTTGCTGAGTCAGCGATTCCTGACATTTGGTAAATACTGGAACCTATGTACGATTCCTGGCGGTGGATCTATGCATCCACACGACGCTTCTAAAAACTATTTTGAAGGGAAGACAACAGAAATGAGATATGTGTTCCTCGAAAATAAAGGCAGGATCGCGCAGGAATGTCTCGATGAAACAGGCTGGAAACTATCTGATATCGATTATTTTTTTATGCATCATGTGTCAAAAAATACATTCGAAGTAGTAGCGGCTGCTTTGCAAATTTCGCCCGACCGCTTTTACAACGTAATGGAAAAACACGGAAACATGGCCTCCGCATCAATTCCTTTTGCAATGAATGATGCCATAGAGCAAAAGAAATTGAAGAAGGGTGATAAAATAATGATCATTGGCCTGGCATCCGGTATTAGTATGTCTGTTCAACTTTTAATCTGGTAATATGCTTTACTCCGGTCAATTATTACAACCATTATTACAACTCGCTGAATCAAATCCTGATTTTGTTGTACTGTATCACCAAAATAAAATTCTTACGGCCAGCCAATTGTTGCAGAAGAGTTTACATGTTGCCGCATCCCTTAGGGAAGCGGGTTTTACTGAAAATGATATTGCCGTGATAGCGGCACAACCCGGAGAAGAGTTTATGGAGATCATGTACGCAGTAATCATGCTGCGTGGAAAAATAGCCATTATAGATCCTGAAATGGGTAAGCAAAACTATGCCGCTAAAATGAAACAATTGAAGCCACAGTGGATGTTCATTGATAGCCGGCTACTATTGCTACAAGAACACCCCTTTTTAAAATGGGTATTGCTTGCCATCCTTAAAAAACTTCCAGATATAACATTAATTAAAGGAACACGGCTGGTTGCAGTTGGCAAAAAACTTCCCATTTTACGAAAACATATTTCATTTAATCGATTACAAAATTTTATAGGAAGATCGCCAATACTCAGGAATGAAGATGGCCTTTCAGAAAATGTCATTACCTACACATCCGGTACCCTGGCAACACCCAAAGGGGTAGTTCATAGTTCTGCCAGTTTAGGTGCCAGTATAAAATCGTTGAGCAAATTATTTTTACACGATCAGCATTCAATAGTTGGAACTTATCTCCCCCATTATATGTTACTGGGTATTGCCGCCAGCCTTCCGGTTAAACTCATGAAGGCCGTTCTCCCTGCAAAGAGTAAAATAGATTTCATCAAGAAAGAAAATATCGGAATTCTTTTCGGACCACCCAGCGATTATATGCCCATGATACAATTTTGTGAGAAGCATGGAATGCTTTTACCAAACTGTCTCCGACATGTGTTGATTGGCTCGGCTCCGGTTCATACTAATTTTTTACAGCGATTAATTGATGTTTTACCGCTGCACACAAAGATTACATGTACTTATGGCATGACTGAAAATTTACTCGTTGCAGTTGTTGATGGAAGAAAAAAAGCATTCTACAATGGAGAAGGCGATATTTTAGGTAATCCGGTGGAAGGAGTTTCAATCCGTATTTCAGAGGAGGGTGAGATTATGGTAAAATCGGCACAATTGTTCAGCAGATATTTTCATGAGCAAAATAGAGATGAATGGCATTGGACCGGGGACCTGGGAAGATTGGATGAAGTTGGCAACATTATTTTACTGGGAAGAAAGAAGGAAATGATCATTCGCCGGAATATGAACATCTATCCCGCTTTATATGAAAATACGATCAAGCATATCAAAGGAGTGGAAGAAGCCGCCATGGTAGGAATTTATTGCAACAACACGCACGATGAAAAAGTGTACCTGGCATTAGAAGGAAGCGAACTAAATATTCAATCGGTTAAAAAGCAATTGACCCATGGGAAATACAGCATAGATTCAGAAGCGTTGCCCGACCAGATCATACGAATGACGATACCGCGCAAAGGAAGACAACATAAAATTGACCGGGCTGGAATAATTGAATATATAAAAAAGAACCGATTATGAAAATATTTGTAACAGGAATAACAGGCTTTGTGGGTGGCTCCGTGGCAAATTATTTTGCTTCGTTGGGACATGAGGTGACGGGTATCGGAAGGTCTGATAAGCTGCCATCCCATATTTCTAATAAATGCGGTTACATGGAGGCAGATATTCGTAATCCCCTGCTCCCTATCGAAGCTGATATTATTATTCATGCTGCTGGTTTAGCCTCCGATACCGCTCCCTTAAAAGAATTATATGCTGTAAATGTTCAGGGAACGAAAAATATACTGGATGCGACAAATAAAACAAAGCACTTCATTTACATATCCTCTTCTTCAGTTTATCGGTTTAATAGACATCCAATGAAAGAAACGGAAGCTGGTTTAAACTTAAGTGAACTGTCTGATTATGGGAAATCAAAACTACTTGCCGAGAAATTATTTCCGGTCCGGAACAAAAACAAAATTACCATTCTACGTCCTCGTGCCATTTATGGAAGACATGATCAATCGTTGTTACCAAGATTGATCAAACTTGTTAAAGGCAATAAACTTATTCTTCCTGCACATTTGTCAAAAAACATCTCCCTTACACATATCGACAATCTTATACTAGCCATTGAGCTGTGTATAAAAAATCAAACGGATCATTACGAAGTTTTCAATGTCGCAGATAAAGAAGTGTATGATCTTAATCAGATTCTTACCACACTATTACCCCTTGTTACGGGCAGGCGATTAGAAACAGTAAAAATCCCTGCCTGGCTATTTGATTTGTTTGTGGCAATCAACAGCAAATTGAAATTGAAACGTTCATTCAATCGTTTCGCAGCCGCCTCATTAACCAGTGAGGCTACTATGAATATCGATAAGATCAGTGATCAATTAAATTATACACCCTTGAAGAATTTTTACAACAGTTACCCGGAAATAGGCAACTGGGTCCACCAGGAAGATGGATGGAAAATTTTGTTCAATACATCACCCGCAAATAATAGAATATGAAATCCCATTATATCTTATTTGCATTGATGGTTTCTGTTTCATTAGCAACTGCCCAACCATCCTGGAAATTGGTAAGGGATAAGAATGGGATCCAGGTATACACCGCCAGTATTGAAAAATCTAAATTTAAAAGCATACGGGTTCAAACAGTTTTAGAAGGTACGATACCCAAATTGATGCAAATATTGGGAGATATCAGTAAACATCCCGAATGGGTTTATAAAGCCAAATCTGCAATCATCGTAAAACAAATAAGTCCCAATGAATTTATTTATTATACAGAAACCACCTTACCCTGGCCAGCCAGTAACCGCGATGCTATTATTCATTTAACAATGACATCCGATACGCTGCAGCATTCATTGACCATAACCGCATTCAGCGAACCGGATTTACTCGAAAAAAAGGAGGGTCTGGTGCGCATTCCCTATACCAATGCAAAATGGCAGGTGACAGAATCAAACAATCAAATTACCATCGACTATGTATTTAAAGTAGATCCCGGTGGCGACCTTCCCGCCTGGTTGGTGAACATGATGGCAGATAAGGGACCTTTTGAGAGTTTTTATAAGTTGAAGATGAAACTGAAATCATAAGTTTGTGGTTTGTGGTTTGTGGTTTGTGGTTTATGGTTATTCAGGTTCATCATACATAATGAATTGCAGTTACCGCATAAGCCAGTTTGAAATTGTGATGAATGCTTGACCTAAAAAACTACAAACCATAAACCATAAACTACAAACTCTAAACCGCTAATCACAAACTACAAACCTTTTTATTTATTTAATGCAGGGGCATTGCTTAATGTAAATTCAGGTAAAAACAGTTGCTTTCCTCCCTGCATGGCAGATTCATGTGCCAGAATACCCACGCATGTTATGTTCGCAGACTGACGCGCATTGGGGAAAGGATCATTTTTGTTAATTAACGCACTGATGAATTCATGAACCAAATGCGGATGGGAACCGCCATGACCTGCACCCTGGATAAATGATAAATGCTGGTTACTTTCCGCATCATATACTCCTCCGGTGGTAAACGACTGTATCGGTCCGGGAAGTAAATGCGCATAGTCGGGGATCTTAACCCGTTCCGGTTTTTCGCCAGTATGAACAACAGCATCTTCATGTTCAATCAATGACCATTCAAATGTTTTTTTAGAACCATATACATCAAAACTTTCCCGGTATTGCCGGGCCGTATTAAACAAAGAACGGGTTACTTCAGCCGCTAAATCCGAATTACGAAATTTTATATGACAGGTTTCTATAGCGAACGGAGAATTGTATTTGCTTATCAGATGCTCATCTATTCTTCCTGAACCCAAACAGGAAACATACTCCGCATCTGCGTTGGCTAAAGCTACTACAGGTCCTACACAATGGGTGGCATAGTGCATAGGCGGCAATCCCTCCCAATAACCCGGCCATCCAGCCATTTCCTGCTGATGCGAAGCCCGCAGAAATTGTAGTTTACCCAGTTCACCTTTCTCATACATTTCTTTTACAAACAAAAACTCCCGGCTATAAACAACCGTTTCCATCATCATATAAGTTAAGCCGGTTTCATTGACCGCCTCTACGATCTGCCTGCATTCTTCAACCGTAGTGGCCATTGGCACCGTGCAGGCCACATGTTTACCGGCTCTTAATGCCTTAATAGATTGTTGTGCATGATTCTGAATAGGTGTATTGATATGAACCGCGTCAATATTTTTGTCCTTTAGTAATTCATCATAATCCGCATACCGGTGTTTAATTGCAAATGCGTCACCGATCTGGTTTAATTTCTCTGTATTCCGCTGGCAAATTGCATACATATTTGCATTCGGATGGAGCTGATAAATCGGTATGAACTCTGCTCCAAAACCAAGTCCGATAATTGCTACATTAATTTTATTAACCGCCATTTGCCAATGATTTTAAGGTTGTATGTTGAATAGTATTCTCACCGGAAGCCCATTCTTTTAAAAAACGAATCCCTTCCGAAGCAAAGCCATCCTGGCTCTCCGCCATTGGATGCCAGAAACACACGGCACCCGCAAGTTCCCTGTTATCGGGTGTAAAGCTTTCTATGGTTACGGTTCCCTTATAGTTAATTGTTTCCAATCCTTTTTTATAAGCATCCCAACGAGTTTGCCCGGTGCCAGGTGTACCACGATAGTTTTCAGAAACCTGGAGATGGATCAATTTATCGCCTGCGGTAATAATCGCCTTCTCAATATCCCTTTCTTCAATATTCATATGAAACCCATCCAGCATTATCTGTGCAGCCGGATGATTAATATCGTTTATTAAACGTAATGCGTCCTCCGCTGTATTTATCAGATCCGATTCAAATCGATTCAATGGCTCCAAGGCTATTTGCAACCCCCGTGCGGCAGCCATATTGCAAACCAATCTTAAATTTTTTACCGCAAGCTCCCATTCAACTTTTCGTTGTTCAGGAGATACCATTCTCGCCTTACCCACCGCTGAATACATTGGCCCACCAAAAAATCCGGCGTCCAGTTCAACACAAAAATCAAGACACAATTCTATATAGGAGAAGCAATTTTTATGAATGGCCGTATCTTCATTCGTAAGATCCCGGGAAGGTCCGAAGGCGCCGCAGATATTGGCCTTCAGATTATATTGCTGCAATCCCTTCTTTACTTCTTTGATATCAATAAGCGAAGGGTCCTCCACGGCAATTTCCACCACATCAAAACCCATTTTTGCGATCTTTGGAAATAGCTCATGGATAGACGCTGTTGTAAAAGGAGAGGTCCACAACCAGGTACTTGCACCATATGTAATGTTTAAAGCCATCCGTATTAATTAATGCTTTGATGAAGGGAGTTCTGTTTGTTACTCTTTTTTTAGCACTACTGCTTTATATCCTCCTTTCGATCGGAAATAAAATATAAGTAACACATAACTTACCAGCATGATGATGGGAAAAATAACAATATCTCTCAGCGCTTCTTTTTTTGCCGTATCACGGATACCTGTAACAGTAACATTATCCTCCGCACTTGCAGTCGCCAGTTTATTTTGATCCAGGGCCTTATAATCTCCAAAAAAGCTGGTTTTATTTTCCGTTACATATGTGCTGTGAATATGGGTGCTATTTACTTTATCATAAGCCAGGATATTTTTGTCAACAGATTTGTCCTGGATAAATCCAAGTATACCGGCGCCAATTACACCGGCAGCGATCATTCCTAATCCGCCGGTAATATTCAACGTTAATGCCCCGCCCTTTGGAAACCGTTCCGCCACAACACCCAGCATCGTTGGCCAGAAAAATGTTTTCCCTAAACCATAGATAGTAGCAGCAACCAGTATCATAACGCCTGCTGAAAGGGAAAGCATATACAAGCCCAATGCGGCAATAGCAGAACAAATAGCCAACAACCCCAGCGGAGATAGTTTGTGAACGATAGGGCCCGCAAAAAAACGAAGGACAAACATAATAGCGGAGGTATAAACAAGCACCCACCCTGCCTGCAAGCCAAGTTCATTCATGGCGGGTGTCATAAGATCGGTTATCCAACTATCTGTACCGAGTTCTGTAGTGGCCAAGGGAATCATGATCAACAATAAAATAATAAATAGTGGTTGACCAAGACTTCGTGTATAGAGTCCGAATAAAATAGTGATCACTGAAATAAGAATCACATTTAAGGTGGTTGACCAGTTAAACACGGCACCCAACTGAAACACGATCAGGGATACAATAATCAATGCACCGATTGCCCCAACTTCCTGCAACATTTCTTTATACGATACTCCTGCCTGTACCCTTTCATTCAAATGAAATTTCCGGGATAGCATCATGATACCATACGCAATTGTGGGCAATAAAATCAAAGCGATCTTATATTCCCATCTTGTATCGGCACCCATTAATAAAGCGATGATACCACCCAGCACCAGGCCACCGGGCCATCCGGCATGTAGTATATTGAGCCATTTTGTTTTCTCACGGGGAAACATGGTTGCTACAACAGGATTCACCACCGCTTCTACGGTACCATTTCCTAAAGCCACTATGAACGTTCCGAGGTACAACATCCAATACCCATTAGCGAATATGGTCAGTATAGCTGACGTAATATGACAAAGGAATGCAAACAGCATTGCTGTCTTATACCCTATTTTATCAATGATCAGACTGAATAATACGATACTGATTGCAAAAGGCCAGAGACCGACGCCTGCTATTTCACCTAACTGAGTTTGGGTGAGATTAAATTGGGTACCCCATTCGGGTAACATAATTGCCCTTAAAATGAAACCAAAAGAAGTAGTAATAAGTGCTACAAAACAAGCGTAAAATAATTTCATATCCGGTGCCGCTGAAGCAGTGCCGGCTGGTGCATCATTTATTTGCATGGTCAAGAGTTTTAGTTTTGGTAGTTACCAACATTACATTACTTAGTTACCCTCATAATTCCATTCATAATCCGCCAATGACCCGGAAACGTACACACATAAGGATAATCTCCCGGAGTAGCAGGCACTTTAAACGTTAACACATATTTTCCTCCCGGATTAATCAAGGGGGTTGCTTGCAATACCTCAGGCATCTTAGGTACATATTGCATTTTTGCGGCATTGGGTTCGTGCGCCATGCGATCTGCGGCAGTACCCACTTTTGTTAATGTTCCCTGCTTTATAAGCAAAAAATTGTGTTGCATAAAATCGGGATTCTGTATCACGATCTGAACGGTGCTGCCCGCTTTGGCGGTGATCAGTTGCTTATCATATTTCATTACATCTTTTACAACTTTGATGACAATGACCTTGTCAATAGTTCCGACCTTAGCCACCGGGCGAGCGATGCTTTCAAGTGTTTCTAATTTTACATTTGTCAGGTTGCTGCGCAGGATAAAGTTTGAATCAGGGTAATCAGCAATTTTATCATTCCCTATTCTTGGATCCGTGCCAACCCGAAGTGGCAGTTCCGGATCTTTCTTAAATAGTCCAGCGGCTTTTGTTGCGCCCACTTCTTTGTTATCTATAACCAACCGCATCGTTCCATCTTTTAACAATCCGGCTTTAAATGAAAATTTAGCGGGAAGCACCGCGGAGGTTGCAACTTGGTAAGATTTACCTTCCTGGTTTACCCGGAAATGCATTTTATTATCCATCATGTACACGCCGTAACCATTTGTTTTATCTCCTTGCGCCAACACCACACCCGCATAGGGTGTAGGAGCGGTACCCGTCGTTACGGCCGGTCCTCCCCCTCTTGTTGTTCTTTCGATATCGCCGGAGATCAATATTTCTTTGCCTGCCACGTCAGGAGTAAGGGCTTCGTTTTGTTGTTGCTGTTGCCTGTTAAAACCTCTTCGGAGCGGAATACTACTTAATCTTGAGCCAAATGCGAGGCGCTGTGCCAGGGAAGCTTCAATAAGTGAAGGGTTATCGTTCAATCCCTTTTTCTTAAATGCCGCCTTGAAAGTTTCATGGTTTAATTTACTGGCAATTACCAAGGCATGTCTTAACCAGGTATCCATTACGTTTTCTTCTTTTTCCGCCATTTCTACTAAAACATTTCCGATAGAAGCAGAAGCCTGCATATCGGTGGTGGCCAATACAGCGGCTAACCGTACCCGTAGATCTTTATCTTCAAACAATTTTGCTTTTTGCATCGCCTGGAAAGTTGCGGCGGTTTTCGGTAACACTTCTATCGCGGTTCTACGTACACCCGACGCCGGGTGGTTCATAGCCTTTATGGCAACATTGAGCGCTTCCTGGTTGGTACCATTAAGAACCTTTAAACCATGCAGGGTCCATAATGCATGAATGGCCGGGGCGTTGATGCCGGTTTCATCCAATTGCTCGTTTTGTACCAATTTGTACAATGCAGGTAACACCGTTTTATCCGCCTTTTCAACCAATAAGCGTTGTGCATGGGTGCGCCAGAACATGTTGTTGTTGGATAACGCATTTACAAGGCCCGCGACATCATTTTTATTTAATTGAAGGGTGTTTTTCTGGTTGTTATTCTTATAAGCTATACGATAAATACGACCACGTTCATGATCTCTCAATGGATTGATATAAGCATTTCCTTTTCCATTCTCTGCATTTAATCCGGATGAAGCCGCAGTAGGTGTTGGATTATGCTGGATGATGAAATCATACCAGTCGGTTACCCATACAGCGCCATCGGGTCCCACTTCCGCCTGTACAGGTGCCGCCCATTCATCTGCGCTCGCTAACATATTCCACCCATCTCCCGCTTCTTTAAAACCAGATCCGCTTTGCTGCAACACCGTGCGATGGATAAGTCGTCCGGTAGGCTCTGTCACAAACGCGATACGGTTCCAATATTCTTTGGGAAAAGTTCTGGCCGTATAGATACTGTGCCCCGCAGCCGCCGTAAAACCTCCATGTACATCTACCTGTCGCAGATTTTTTGTAGCTACATGCATAGCATAATGCGCATCAATTTTTTCAACACTCGGTTCATTGATTCGTACTTTATCAAAATATCTTTTGGGAAGCCCTAAGAATGCGCTGTGTGTATTGTTAGCTGTCGAAATAAATACATCAAACTCTTCTGAAAATCCAAGTCCCCAGGTATTATTACTGGTTGCTCCGAGGAACTCGAGATTTTTACCATCCGCGTTGAACCGATAAATGCCATTGCCAAAAGCCATGGAATCCTTGCCTTTCTTTCCATTGTAATATCCCGAATAACCCACTACCCCCCATATTTTATTGTCAAGCCCATAGCGCAGATTAGATGCCTGTGCATGTGTATCGCGTTTGCCCCAACCTGTAAGGAGAGGTTTTCTTATATCTGCTTTATCATCCCCGTCGGTATCTTTTAAAAAAATAAAAGTTGGAGCCATACTTACAATGATACCACCATTCGAAAATGCAAAGCTGGTGGGGATATTTAGTTTGTCGGCAAAGATGGTAATCTTATCTGCCTTACCATCGCCATCCGTATCTTCCAGGATTTTGATGCGATCATCACCTTTATCCTCATCCTTAACTTCATTGGGATAATCAACGGTTTCAATAACCCAGAGCCTTCCCCGTTCATCCCAATTCATAAAAATCGGATTAATAATATCCGGCTCTGCGGCGAACAATTGCAATTCAAAATCAACCGGTACCTGGATCAGCGACATGGACTGTTGTGGTGTTAAGGATTCCTGAACCTTGGGTGCAGGATTGCGTCGCTCATAGTTGGGAACCGGTCCGTCAAAATAGGTTGGATTGGCTAATTGTAAAGGAGTAAGATTTGCTACCGCTTTATCACCAACTGCCCAAAAAATACCATTTCGAACGAGGTCCAGGAAACCCTGGTTGGTAAATGTGTTTTCATCGTGTCCATATGCTGTATAAAATACCCTTCCTTGTCCATAAGACCTTACCCAGGTGTAGGGTTCATGATGACTGCTATCAACTCTTTCCGATAACACCTGAATATTCTTGCTGATCTTATCGTGTACATAGGTTTCATCTTTTGTAACAAAAGAACTAATGCCTTTCATGACGGGATGATCCGGATTCGTGATGACAGCCGGAAAAGAATCGTATTTATGACTTTTAAATTGTCCCCCGATCATCTCTACTACTTCGGAGGAATTGCGAAAGCACCAGGAAGCGCAATGAAGAGGAATAAAGCCCTTACCACTTCGTACAAATTGTAACAAGGCTTTTTCCTGCGAGCGGGTTATGCTATCATGATTGGCATATACAATGAGACCGTCATATTTGCTAAGGTTCGCTTCGTTTAAATCATCCGGCTCGGAAGTAAAGGTTATATTAATACCGCTTTTAAAATATTCCTGGGTGAAAATGTCTGCCAGCCTTTCGGAATTATGTCCCCTATTATTCTTATGACCAAGGAATAAAAGCTCCAATCGCCGGGGAGTATTTGCTATTTGCGTGGAGGCCGCAATGAAAAGGGTTATTACAGAAAGAATAACAAACAGCGTCCAAAGCTTTTTCTGTTGCATGGCAGTTATAGTTGAATCGTTAGAATGAATAAACGAATATCCTGAAACAAGTTTAAGAACCCTATCGGAATTTTGTCCTATTTTGACTGTATATTGTCATGAAATCTTTATAATTTACAGTTTGCACGACAATTTAAGGGATTTTGAAAACAGCTATACATAAATCAGGCATTCCTGATTCTCAAATATTTGTTATCCGGCATTTGGAAGAAAAGCATTTTGATCCGGTTTGGCACGCCCATTCCGAATACCAACTTTTTGTTGTGCTGGAAGGGACAGGCACCCGTTTTATCGGGGATAGCATTAAATCGTTCCGGCCCGGAGAACTTATATTAACTGGTCCGCATTTACCTCATGTATGGCGCAGCGATGAAATTTATTTTGAAAAGAATAATTCTTCCAAAACAAGTGGAATCGTTATTTACCTGAATGAAAATTTCCTGGGGGATCATATCCTGGAAAAAGAAGAAATGATCGCCTTAAAAAAACTGTTTACCAAATCGATGCGGGGATTGGAATTTTACGGGCCCAAGAAACCGGAGGTGATCCGAATGATGAAAGAACTGATCCTATTGCGGGGTCTTCCAAGCGTGATTCTCTTACTGCGGATTCTTGAAATACTGGCGGGCTCGAAAGAGTATCATTATATTTCTTCCAGAGCGTATGACTCTACTTTGGAAGAACATGAAACGGACCGGTTGAACCAGGTTTATGAATACGCGTTTAAAAACTTTCGCAAAAAAGTGCTGCTGGAAGACTTAGCGGAACTATTGCATTTAACGCCTACATCATTTAGTCGTTATTTTACGATGAAAAACAATAAACCTTTTTCAAAGTTTATAGCAGAAATAAGAATAAAGCATGCCTGCAAAATGCTCATTGAAACGGATGAATCCATTGCGCAAATCTGTTACGACTGCGGTTTTAATACCCTTTCCAATTTCAATAAACAGTTCAAGGAAATCATGCAGAAAAAGCCCACTCAATATAAAAAAGAATTCATGAGTATATAAATTGAAGTGGCTAAATGATATTTTATTTTCGAAGTAGATTTTTCGATTTAGCCAGAATACATGCAGCCAGCACTAAAACACAGCTGCTGCATGATATATTAGTTGATCCGATTCTCTATCGATTATTTTTTATTACTTGCTCAATCATTTTCTTTAATTCAGCTACCTGTTGCTTTAATTCTTTTACTTCATCATAAGAAGTTTCAATTTGTTTTTGCTGTTCTTTTATTCCTTCGATGAGTAATGGCACCAGTTTAGCATAATCCACTCCTTTGTATCCATCCTTTTCATTAACCGCTTCCGGAATAACTTTTTCTACATTCTGGGCCAGCAAACCAATTTGTCTGCTTTGCGAAAAATGATTTTGAGAAAACTCACCAATTCTCATGTCATATTCTACTCCATTTATCTGAAGTATTTTTTGCAAGGGAGATTCAATGGAAGTGATGTTTTGCTTAAATCTTTCATCGCTGTTATAAGTGATACCATTGGCCCATATATTACCATTAACATATAATGCAAAGGCACCACTAATCTGAAACCTTCCGGCCTGTGTAAATACACCAGCATTATCCTGTGTTCCGAATGACACTGCCGCACCCGGATTATCTGCATGCAATCTGAGTTCGTTACCATATACTCCAATACCTACTTCACCTGCACCACCTGGATAGAATAATATTTTCTCGCCAAGAGAAGGAGGGAATGATAATGGCCTCGTAGGATTACTTGTGCCGATACCAACATTTACATTACTGGTAGCACCGTTCACTCCATTAATTGAACCAAGCACGAGGCAATTACTGCATCCAACCACCGCTTTTGCTCCAATCGCGGTGGCATTATTCAGATTAGAGTTCCCAACATTCGCGGAATTCCCCAAACCGGTATTTTCTGAACCATCCAAATTCGAAAACAAAGCGCTAAAGCCAATAGCTGTATTACTATTGCCGGTAGAATTATTAATCAATGATCCCAGTCCAAATGCGGAATTTGCAAGTCCAGTGGTATTTGCAAGCAGTGCATTCGAACCTCCTGCTGTATTTTGAGAACCTATGGTATTGGAAATTAAAGCCCCATAACCATTTGCCGTGTTATTATTCCCAGTAGTAGTACTATACATTGCATTTAAACCAACTGCCGTATTCCTATATCCAGTGGTATTATTAAACAGTGCTTTTGATCCGATGGCAGTATTTTCTGTTCCATGGAAAGGTGATGACGCACCAAGGCCATTATTAAAAAGCGCTGAATCACCAATAGCAACTAGGTTATTCCGGTTGACGGAACGGTATAGTGCATAGGCTCCCATCGCAACATTGGAATAGCCAGTCGCGTTCCAGGAGAGTGAGGCGAAGCCTATGGCCGTATTGCTATTCCCACTCGTGTTTTGTTGCATGCTAAAAGTGCCGAATGCGCTATTTGATTTTCCTGTTCCATTTGAATACAGTGAAGCAAAACCATAAGCGCTGTTTTCAGAACCTGTTGAATTATAGAAGAGAGAACGACATCCTGAACTGGTATTTTCGAATCCAGTAGTATTCAGGATCAAGGTTTCCGATCCCAAAGCAGTATTACTGAATCCCAAATTATTAGAAAGCAGAGCAGTCGTACCTACTGCGGTATTATCAGATCCGAGGGTATTACCAAAAAGCGTTTTGGATCCGATGGCGGTATTTCGTATTCCATAAGTCACATCAGTAGCTCCGGTACCATTATTAAAAAGTGCTGAATCACCTATAGCAACCAAGTTATTCCGGTTGACGGAACGGTATAGTGCATAGGCTCCCATCGCAACATTGGAATAGCCAGTCGCGTTCCAGGAGAGTGAGGCGAAGCCTATGGCCGTATTGCTATTCCCACTCGTGTTTTGTTGCATGCTAAAAGTGCCGAATGCGCTATTTGATTTTCCTGTTCCATTTGAATACAGTGAAGCAAAACCATAAGCGCTGTTTTCAGAACCTGTTGAATTATAGAAGAGAGAACGACATCCTGAACTGGTATTTTCGAATCCAGTAGTATTCAGGATCAAGGTTTCCGATCCCAAAGCAGTATTACTGAATCCCAAATTATTAGAAAGCAGAGCAGTCGTACCTACTGCGGTATTATCAGATCCGAGGGTATTACCAAAAAGCGTTTTGGATCCGATGGCGGTATTTCGTATTCCATAAGTCACATCAGTAGCTCCGGTACCATTATTAAAAAGTGCTGAATCACCTATAGCAACCAAGTTATTCCGGTTGACGGAACGGTATAGTGCATAGGCTCCCATCGCAACATTGGAATAGCCAGTCGCGTTCCAGGAGAGTGAGGCGAAGCCTATGGCCGTATTGCTATTCCCACTCGTGTTTTGTTGCATGCTAAAAGTGCCGAATGCGCTATTTGATTTTCCTGTTCCATTTGAATACAGTGAAGCAAAACCATAAGCGCTGTTTTCAGAACCTGTTGAATTATAGAAGAGAGAACGACATCCTGAACTGGTATTTTCGAATCCAGTAGTATTCAGGATCAAGGTTTCCGATCCCAAAGCAGTATTACTGAATCCCAAATTATTAGAAAGCAGAGCAGTCGTACCTACTGCGGTATTATCAGATCCGAGGGTATTACCAAAAAGCGTTTTGGATCCGATGGCGGTATTTCGTATTCCATAAGTCACATCAGTAGCTCCGGTACCATTATTAAAAAGTGCTGAATCACCTATAGCAACCAAGTTATTCCGGTTGACGGAATTGAATAATGCAGAACCGCCAATAGCAACATTGGAATAACCCGACGAATTAAATCTTAAAGCTCCCCACCCCACGCCTATATTATTTGCGCCTGTCTTAGTAGCAGAAAGCGTTTTGAAACCGATTGCTGTATTCTGGCCGCCGGAAGTAAGAGAGTCCAGGGTTCTGAACCCAAATGAAGTGTTATTTGTGATGGTGTCAAGATATCCCGAACGCACATTATTCACCCGAATTATAAAGGGTTTGGTATTGAGTGTACCTATAAAATTGGTGGCTGAATCAATACCGTTGTTACCCGAAAGTCCCCATCCACTGGAAGCAACAATGGTTTGCCAGTTAGGTGCAGCAGGTGTTCCCATGTTCACCAATAACTGATTCTTTACGGTATCCAATACCAGTAATCCTTTCGCAGGATTTACAATGGCTGCAATAGCAGCTGTATTCATGCGAGGTATCAGCAGACCTTTTGTGCCGCTCTTAATATCCAGGATCGCACTGTTATCAGGTAAGCTCGCATCATTATTTATAGCGACATTTTGGGCGTGGATAGTAATACTCATCAATACGACGAGCATTAACAATAAATTTCTCATCAAGGGGTTCCTCCTTTATTAATTATTTTTTTATTAACTGCTCCACCATTTTTTTTAATTCAGCCACCTGTTGCTGTAATTGTTTCACCTCTTCATTTGAAGTTTCCATTTGCTTTTGCTGTTTTTCAATCTGCTGTTGTTGTTTTCCTATCTCTTGTTGTTGTTCCTTTACCGCATTGATCAATATAAATGTATAAGCCTGGTTATTGACAGAACGCAAATCATCATAACCATTTTGTTTATTTTTTTCGATCATATAAGGAGCAACTTTTTCAAGGTCCTGCGCAATGATGCCAACTTGCTGCTGATCGGTATTAAATGGTGCATCAGCATTGTAGTAGAATTGTACCGGATTTAATTTGTTGATCACATTCAAACCGTCGGCAAATGCAGTGATATTATTTTTCAATCTTGCATCACTATACACTCCCACTGTACCAGTTGCAGTAAGTGCAGCGCCGTTGCTTACTTCAAAGCCTTTTACACTAGTATATAAATTTCCGACGCCCGATCCATTGGTATAGAATTCCAGCATACCGGTAAAACCACCCTGGTCATTACTCCGGATATACCCGGGGCGCCATTGACCCGGACCTGCATAATCGCTCACAAACTCCATAGCTGCGGGACCAAATCCACCACGGTTAGCTATTACCAATGTAACGGGTATTGCGCTGGCAGGACCCACTACTTCAAATTGTTTGGCAGGTGTGGTGGTGCCAATACCTACAAGTCCATTTCCTTTGATACGCATGCGTTCTGTAAAACTTGCGCTGCTTCCATAGCCGAAACCAATATCCGCACCTGAAGCATCAGAATGTATCTGCAGTAATCCACCCTGGACGCCCATTCCATAATTATTATTCGGGCCGCTGCTGTAAAGCGTTATTTTTTTTCCAATATTATTTCCAAATGTTAATGGTGCATCCGGAGCGGTTGTACCGATTCCAACATTTACATTACTTAACGCACCGTTGACTCCATTGATCGAACCAAGTACAAGACAATTATCACATGCAACCAATGCTCTTGATCCTATGGCAGTAGAATTTGTCTGACCTGGTGATGCGACATCTGCCGAATTTCCGACGCCTGTATTACCAGAGCCGCTGGAATTCGTTAATAATGCAGATCGACCTAGTGCGGTATTATTGTTTCCAGAAGTATTTGAGGACAAACTATGATTACCAATTGAGGTATTTGCAATACCAATATCATTGTTGAATAAGCTAGCGAACCCAACGGCACTGTTATCACGACCCATTGTATTCCAAAGCATAGAAAAATGTCCAATGGCAACATTTTCATAGCCTGTCGTATTTGAGCCCAGTGAAGAAGTTCCGAAAGCAGAATTCTCATATCCTGTGGTGTTAGAATATAATGCTGATGAACCATTAGCAGTATTGTATCGCCCGAGCGTATTACTAAACAGTGCTTTTGAACCGGTGGCTGTATTGCCTACACCATGATCGAAATTAGTCGCCCCGATGCCATTATTGAAAAGAGCTGAATCACCAATTGCCACCAGGTTACTTCTGTTGCCGGAATTGAATAATGCTGAGGTCCCAATGGCAACATTCGAATTGCCGCTTTGATTATGATTAAGTGCATTTAGTCCCATAGCAGTATTCGTATTCCCGGAAATATTATCGTCCAGGCTTCCTGTACCAATCGCAGTATTCGAGTTCCCAACTGTATTTGATGATAAAGCAAGATCACCGTATGCGCTATTCATCATACCCGTTGTATTTACGGACAGCGTACCATAGCCGGTACTAATATTGTAGGACCCGGATGTATTCGAAAACAATGCACCGTTTCCTAAGGCAACGTTGCGTACCCCAGTAGTATTGGTGAACATTGCCTGGTAACCGACTGCGGTATTAAAGAAACCGGTGGTATTCCCCAATAAAGCCTTGGAGCCAATAGCTGTATTTGCTACGCCATCGTTAGGCCCGGATGCGCCAATTCCATTATTAAACAGTGCCGAATCACCAATTGCTACAAGATTATTACGGTTGCTGTTATTGAATAATGCATGAGTACCAATAGCAGTATTTGAATAGCCATTCTGATTATTGAAAAGTGCAACATAGCCTATTGCAGTATTGCTATTTCCAGCAGTATTGTTAGCCAACCCTCCTGACCCAAAAGCACTATTCCTATTTCCGGTTGAATTTATAGTCAGACTTAAGCTACCATATGCGCTGTTCTCATTACCCGTGGAGTTACTGAACATCGAGTTAATACCTGTGGCCGTATTGGATCCGCCAATAGTATTCAGGCGCAATGAACCCGTTCCCACAGCTGTGTTTTGTATACCGGTTGTATTATCCATAAGTGCATTTGAGCCCGTTGCCGTATTAAAAAACCCAGTAGTATTGCTATATAGCGATTTTGAACCAATTGCCGTATTTGCCACGCCATGCTCCGGTTGGGTTGCGCCATTACCATTATTGAATAATGCGGAATCTCCAATAGCTACGAGATTATTACGGTTGTTGTTATTGAATAATGCATGAGTCCCGATAGCCGTATTTGAATAGCCATTTTGATTATTGTAAAGTGCAACATAGCCCATTGCTGTATTGTTATTTCCAGATGTATTGTTTGCCAAACCGCCTGTCCCAAAAGCACTATTCCTATTTCCGGTTGAATTTATAGTCAGACTTATGCTACCATATGCGCTGTTCTCATTACCCGTGGAGTTGCTGAACATCGAATTAAGACCCGTGGCCGTATTGGATCCGCCAGTAGTATTCAGGCGCAATGAACCCGTTCCCACAGCTGTGTTTTGTGTACCGGTTGTATTAGCCATAAGTGCATTTGAACCTGTTGCCGTATTAAAAAATCCGGTAGTATTACTAAGCAGCGCTTTTGAACCGATTGCTGTGTTTGCAATACCATGAGCGGGATCAGAAGCGCCGATACCATTATTTAATAAAGCAGAATCACCCACTGCAACCAGATTACTTCGGTCGGTATTGTTGAACAAAGCATAGGTTCCGATGGCAACATTCGAATATCCCTGGAGATTACCGTAGAGACTCCCATTACCCATTGCGGTATTGTGACTGCCTGAACTATTACTAACCATGCTTCCTGCGCCAAATGCACTATTATATTGACCTGTTGTATTTGAAGTCAGACTGAAATTACCAAAAGCGCTATTTTCATTACCTGTTGTATTACTAAACATCGAATTAAGGCCAGTACTTGTATTGGAATATCCGGTTGTATTGAAGCGCAATGAGCCAGTTCCGAGAGCAACGTTTTGAAATCCAGTTGTATTGGCTAATAGGGCATTTGAGCCGAGCGCCGTATTAAAATAACCTGTTGTATTTGCAAATAATGTCTTAGACCCGATAGCTGTATTTGCCGTACCATGAGCCGGGTCCGTTGCTCCCGTACCGTTATTAAATAGGGCAGAATCACCTACAGCCACCAGGTTGTTCCGGTTGCCTGTATTAAATAGTGCACCGGTACCAACAGCAATATTCGAATAGCCGGTTGTATTAAAGTATAAAGCAGTAAACCCAATTCCGATATTCGCATTTCCGGTGCTATTATACCGAAGCGCATCGCTTCCCATTGCGACATTCTGACCACCAGTAATGTTATTAAACATCGCTATCTGGCCAACTGCCGTATTCTGCACGCCCGTAGTATTTGAGTACAGGCTACCCACTCCCATTGCTGTGTTTAAATTACCAGAAGAGTTGGACGTTAAAGAACCCCACCCCACAGCTGCATTATTAAAGCCAGTCTTATTGGCTGACATAGATTTGAAACCAATTGCGGTATTCCAATCTCCCGTAGTGAATGAGTCCAGGGCTCGAAACCCGAATGAGGTGTTGTTCGTGATTGTATCGACATATCCCGCACGTACATTGTTCACGCGCATGATCAATGGCTTGGTATTGAGTGTTCCAATGAAATTCGTAGCCGAATCAATACCACTGTTTCCTGTCAAACTCCATCCACTCGAAGCAACAATAGTTTGCCAATTAGGCAACGCAGGAGTTCCCATATTTACCAGAAGCTGATTCTTTGCTGTATCCAACACTAATAAACCTTTGGCAGGATTAACGATGGCTGCAATTGCCGCAGTGTTCATACGTGGTATCAACAATCCTTTTGTGCCGCTCTTAATATCCAGGATCGCACTGTTATCAGGCAAACTCGCATCGTTATTTATTGCAACATTTTGGGCATGGGTAATAACACTCGCAAACAAAACGAGTATAAGCAGTAGATTTCGCATAACTAATTTTTAAAAGCTTTTGAATGAAAGGAAAAGAAATTTGGATAAGGAGATAGCTTAACTGGTCTGTCTTTGATGATTTTTATCCAGTTGTATATCCATATCAAATGTATCTTACCAGAATGGTAATAAAGTCCTGTAAAAAGGGGATATTTATAGGTGAAGTATGACCTTTTTGTGGGATGCGGGATGACCAAAACCGCGTGAGACGTGAGAGGTGAGTCGTGAGAGAGTCTCTGATTAATAATTATTTCTAATTTTCGTGGAATCACTCACGACTCACTACTCACGATTAACGATTTTACTGTGTTCTTTCTCCATGCTCCCAGGAATTACCGCCAGCCGGTGTACCAAATGCAACAGGAGCAACACCTCTTAGATCCGGGACCGCAAAATTGGTAACGCCGTTTCCTCCATATATGGTACCAATAATGGCAAACAGTGCCTGATTATCGACGATAGGCAATAATTGTCCATTACAAAATAACCAGCCGGGCGGACAGTAATTGCCTGCAAAAAGTTTGACTTCACCGATCCAGGCACTTTCAGGGCTTCCGTTATTAGATGGCCCGGCAAATATTCCATTTGTACAAATAATATAATTGAGTGCGAGCGCTCCGTGCCCTTTTCTTGAACCCACTAATCCGTTTGCATTTGATTTAATAAGAAAATCATTTGCATTGCCATTGCCGGTTCCATTTAAAACCAGGTTTGAGGTTGTTGTTGTTCCGCTCACTTCCAGTTTGCTGGTAGGCGAGGATATGCCGATACCTACTGAAGAAGTGGAGCCATTTACATACATCACCTGGTTTCCCTGTGCACCCAGCGATAAAACATTAAATCCGCCAGGCTGACCATGTTGCATGATATTAGCGGCACCAGCACCACCGCCGTCCAAAGCAACACCAAATTTTAAACGATAGCTAGCGTTTCCAATACGCATATCACCTTCTGATCCGGACACATTCCACCCATTAATACCTAATATGTCGAGACGTGTTGCAGGTGTTGATGTACCAATACCAATATACTGTGCATTTGAATTCAAATAGCACATAGTGATTATGAAAAAACCAATTACCTTTTGCATAGAATTATTTTTTTAGGAGTGTTTCAACAGCTTTCTTTAATTCATCGATTTGTTTTTGCTGTTCTTTAATTCCTTCGATCAACAAAGGTACCAGTTTGGTATAATCCACTGCTTTATAACCCTTGTCATCGGTAAACACTAATTGAGGTAACACTTTTTCTACTTCCTGTGCAATAACCCCCACCTGTTGTTTATCTGTAAATCCCAGATCTTTGAATTCAGTAGAGCGGTAATAATATGTTACGCCGTTTATTTGTCTGATTTTATCCAGTGAGTTATGAATAGGTTCTATATCTTTTTTAAAACGTGCATCTGATGGAGTGATGGAGCCACTGGCAAGGATATTACCAATAACGTGTAACTTCTGCGTTGGCGTTAGTGTTCCGATACCAACATTGCCATTTCTTAATACCGTTATTGCATTACTTTTTGAAATAAATGTCCCGTTTCCAATTTGAAAAATCCGGTCAGTAGTTGCACTAGTATTCGGAATCGGATTATCAGCATCGTCATTGTACATGCCTGCGGTAAATGACCCAAATGCTTTTGCCTTTGTATC
The DNA here is from genome assembly GCA_965279015.1 of Chitinophagaceae bacterium. Taxonomy (GTDB): domain Bacteria; phylum Bacteroidota; class Bacteroidia; order Chitinophagales; family Chitinophagaceae; genus Endoryza. Next base: position 2,404,138 of record OZ257130.1, on the reverse strand, counting down.
TATTCCCGTACTGGTAGAATAATAACCGCTGGCAATTGTTTCGGTTCCCAAGCTGGTTGAGTATTCGCCACTGGCTGTTGTACCAGTTCCGATACTGATTGAACTATAACCGCTGGCAGTTGCCAGGTTCCCGATACTGGTTGAATAGTCATTACTGGCATTTGAATGATATCCCATACTGACTGAAAAAGAACCATTGGCGCTTGTTCCCCATCCTAAACTGGTTGAACCATAACCGCTGGCAGTTGTACTGGTTCCCATACTTGTGGAATACTCGCCCACTGCTTTAGTATCTATACCGGTTGCAAAAGAATAATTTCCTATACTATCTGTATTCCAACGGCTCCCGCTAACTGCGCCAACTCTGAAAGCCGCTTTATCTGCGTACCACATCATTCTTGTTCCGCTGCCCTCTACCGGAGCATCTCCGGCTGGGACGGATAAATCCGATGAACCACCTGTAAATACCGCGCTGCCATTAGTGAGATGTAACTTTGCTGCCGGTGTTACCGTTCCGACACCTATATTTCCATTGCGTAGAACAGTTATGGCATTTTTTCGTACATCGTCATCAATTGATTCATCATAATATCCATTTCCAATCTGGAATATTCTATCAAGTGAAGATGAAATGTTTGAGTTTGGGTTGTCAGTCGCATCATTGTACTGTCCGAATACTGTTCCACTAAGGGATTTTGCAATATTGTTATAGCCTATAGCAAGGGAATATTTTCCCTGGGCAGAGTTTCCAAAACCCAATGCAGTCGCCCCTTCGCCAGTAGCAAACACTATAGTGCCAATCGCAATGGAATAGTTTGGATTTGCCTGGGCATTAGCTCCTATAGCAATACTGTTTTGCCCGCCGGCGATATTGTTTAATCCGGCTGCAAAAGACCAATCTCCCGAAGCCTTCACTCCATATCCGGTAGCAAAAGAATATTGCCCGATATTGGCTCTATCCCATTCATCGTTACTTGCATAACCGGTTCTGAATGCCGCTTTGTCTGCATACCACATCATTCTTCTTCCTACACCCTGCAGCGGTGTATTGCCCGCATTGACAGGAGCAATGCCGACGGCACCAAACACTACTGAGCTATCCGCTACATGTAATCTTGCAGTTGGTGTAGTTGTTCCAATACCTACATTTTGTGCATTTGATAGAAATGTTATCAATACAATAATAAGTAGTGCGAAATATTTTTTCATACTTGATAAATTAACTGTCTATTAAGTTGTGATCTGTATAAATGCATATGTCCTAATTCGGAAATATTTGAATGATCAGTTTTCCATTCCCTTCACTTCTGGTGGCTCCGTGGACGTCCAGTGGCACGTCCCTACCAAGAACAACTCTTGTTGTATAAAAACCGGGGCCCAGTGTTGCCATTCCTGTCACATTTATATTGCTTTTTCGGAGTGGTGCTACTTCACCGTAAGCCCTTGCCGTGCCTACAACCTGCGCACTGGCATTTAAAAACTGCACCTCCGTGTAAGCATAAGCGGTACTGAGCGCATTATTGACATACACCTGTATGTTTGCATTGAAGACCACATTGCTGGTTTCGGTAATTGAAAAAGGTTGGTTGTCTAAACCAGGAATCAACACAGACAGATCACCACTTGGAAAATTGGGTGTGTTGCCAGATTGCGAGAAGCTGATTGCAAAAGGTCTTCCAACCCATGAAGCGGCTACGCCACTACCATTGCTTTTTAATATCTCCCCCGGTGCACCCATGAATCCATTGATTGCTAAAGCACCAGTAGGCTTTACTGCAAAACGTTCATTAAAAGTTCCTGCTGCATCATAACCTATTGCCACATCAGCATTGGGATTATCTGAGTAGATCTGCAATCTGTTCCCTGCCACAGCAAAACCCACATCGCCGGTTGCGCCGGGATAGAGTGTTATTTTTTTCCCCAGCGAAGGAGGAAATGCCAATGGAGCATTGGGATTATGATTTCCAATACCAACCCGGCTGTTAATGGCATCATAAGTAAAACCCCATCCACCGGGACCTCCATAAAAACCAATGTTCTGGTTATTTTGAGTACCCATAAATCCAAGCTGGGCTGTATTATCAGCTCTGTAAAGCCAAACACCGCCGCCTCCGCCAACCAGGTCAGTACTGCCATTTCTTAATAGTAATCTTCCATTCAGGATCATTCCATCATAGCTTCCAATGTTTAATATCCGCATTCTTTCAATGAAACTGGTGCTTGAACCATGCCCGAATGCGATATTGGATGCGCCTATGTCAGTATGTATCTGCAATAAATTGGATTGGATACCAAAACCAAAATGATTCCCGCTGATACCAAAGAGTGAAATTTTATCTCCCAACGTCGATGCAAAATTCAAGGGGAATCCAGGTGTTGTTGTACCAATACCTACATTTTGTGCATGAGTAATGAAACAGCAGCAAGTGATGAGGAGATATACAATTAGTTTTTTCATAAATTATTTTTTGAGTAGTTGTTCAACCAGTTTTTTTAAGTCATCAATTTGTTTTTGTTGATTTTCGATCTGCTGTTGTTGTTTACCTATCTCTTGTTGTTGTTCCTTAACCGCATTGATCAATATAAATGTATAAGCCTGGTTATTGACTGAACGCAAATCATCATAACCATCTTGTTTGCTTTTTTCGATCATATACGGAGCAATTTTTTCCAGATCCTGCGCAATGACGCCAACCTGTTGATGATCGGTTACAAATGGCGCATCAGCATTGTAATAAAATTGTACCGGATTTATTTTATTGATCACATTCAAACCATCGGTAAAGGCAGTAATATTATTTTTTAACCTTGCATCACTCCATGATAATAATGTGCCTGTTGAAGTATATGCAGACCCGTTTTTTATTTCAAACCCTTTTATACTAGCTAATAAATTTCCAGCGATATTGGTATGGAATTCCAGTGAACCGGTAAAACCGCCCATATCATTACTTCGGATATAACCGGGCCGCCATTGATTAACTAAACCATAATCGCTTACAAATTCCAACGCAGCGGGACCAAAGGCGTTACGGTTACCGATTACCAGTGTAACGGGTGTTGCACTGGCGGGACCAATCACTTCTAGTTGGGTAGCGGGTGTGGTGGTACCAATTCCTACTCTGCCTCCTCCTTTTATTCTCATGTGTTCGATGAAATTGCTACTGTTGCCGGTTCCAAAAGCAATATCATCACCACTTGTTGCACTATGTATTTGCAGTAGTTGGCTTGAAAAGATTCCAATACCAAAATTTAATTGTGAAGGATTGCCATCATCATACAAACTTATTTTATCTCCATTAGCCGTATTAAAGCTTAATGGAAAACGAGGGCTCGCATTACCTATACCGGTGTTCCCATTTTTTAAAATAACAATGGCATCCGACCTTGTTGAAGTACTGGTGCCATTACCAATAGTAAATAAACGGTCACTGCCAATCCATCCCGAAGTACTTGAAGGAGTATAATCTGAATTCCATCTTCCGAGTACGGTTTCAAAACCTGATTTGGCAATCGTGTTTTCTCCCATTGCGGTCGAATACCAACCGGAAGCAATGCTGTTGTATCCCATTGCAGTAGCATAATTAGCAGAAGCTTGTGTACTGTGTCCCATTGCGATTGATGAAGTACCGGAAGCAACCGTACTGCTTCCCATTGCAATTGAAAAATTGCCGATAGCACCAGTATTCGCCCCCATCGCTATAGAGGCCGAACCGTATGCCACATTATCATTACCCAATGCTATTGAGTAATTTCCTATACTGACGTTATCCCAGTTTGTGGCACTTACATAACCTGCCCTGAAAGCAGCTTTATCAGGATACCACATCATTCTTCTCCCCGGTCCCTGCAGAGGTGGTAAACCCGGTGTGACGGGTATATTACCTGCAGCTGAGAATAATACTGCACTATCAGTTACATGCAGCCTTGATAAAGGAGCACTTGTACCAATGCCGGTGTTCCCGTTTTTTAAAACAGTCATCGCATTTCTTCGGGTTGTGTTACCATTACCGTTGCCAACAATAAATAAAGGAGTGGTTGGAGAAATTCCTGTTTCATCCGTAGTGAGAATGGAATCATTAAACATTCCCAATACAGTAGAACGATAGCCTTTTGCAATTGTACTTCCCCCCATCGCAGTTGATCCCGATCCTCCAGCTTTTGTAAAAACTCCTAAGACGGTTGAAAACTCTCCAAGAGCTGTTGAACCATATCCGGTAGCATAGGAATAATTTCCGGAAGCAGTAGTAGCATATCCCAATGCCGTGGAATTGATACCACTGGCTGTAGTTTGAGATCCCAATGCAGTAGACTGATTCCCGGAGGCTTTTGTTTGAACTCCCAGTGCAGTTGACAAATTGCCTGATGCGAGTGAGTAATATCCTATTGCTGTAGAATTATCTCCGCTTGCTGTTGGAAAATTCCCCATAGCTATTGAAGAAATACCTTTTGCCATAGCATCGAAGCCACTGGCAAAGGAAAAATCTCCGATGCTGTCTTTATTCCAATTTGCATCGTTGACATAGCCCACTCTAAATGCAGCTTTATCAGGGTACCACATCAATCTTCTTCCTTGTCCTTGTAAAGAAGGCAACCCCTGTATACCCGGTATATAACCAGTTGCAGAGAATAAAACGCCGCTGTCTGTTACATGCAGGCGGGCAAGAGGAGAGCTGGTACCAATGCCTACATTTTGCGCATAAGTGTTGAAACAGTAGAAAATGATGAGGAGAATAGTAATTACTTTCTTCATAAAGTATTTATTGTTTGGTTATACAAGCTGGTATTTGATCAACAACCTGTTCGGGTTTTTTGGGATTTAGATTACACGCGGATAAGGTGGGAAAAGCGCATAACCTGGTTGAAACAACATTAGTGATTTATTTTCAACTTATCTCCCCATACCAAATGTATCTTTCCAGGGGAGAATTTTAGTCCTGTAAAAAGGGGATTTTTGCTTGCGGGATTTGATGGAACGATTTTAGTAATTGGTTTCAGAAGGAGGTGTTCTTAATGGTCTGACGGTCTCCGTCTGACCATTAAGAACTTATAGACTGCAAATTTTTTCCTGAATTGCAAGATGACTCAATTCGAAAACGGTCAGACGGGGACCGTCAGACCGGAGTCTCCGAAAGCGGCGAAAGTAGGCACCTCCACGATGAAGTGTAAGTACTCAAAATTTGTTTTTCGATAGCTTAGTAATTAATGGTCTGACGGTCTCCGTCTGACCATTAAGAACGTACAGGACGCAAATTTTTTTCTTGAATAGCAAGTTGCCTTAGATAAAAACGGTCAGACGGGGACCGTCTGACCGGAGTCTCCGAAAGCGGCAAAAGTAGGCACCTCCACGATGAAGTGTAAGCACTCAAAATTTGTTTTTCGATAGCTTAGTTATTAATGGTCTGACGGTCTCCGTCTGACCATTAATAACTTATAGACTGCAAATTTTCTCTTGAATTGCAAGATGACTCAATCCGATAACGGTCAGACGGGGACCGTCAGACCGTGGTCTCTAAAAGCGGCAAGATAGTGACTACCGAAAAATGCGGGATCCTCATCTGCCCATTATTATCAACTAAGAGTATAATTCAGAAAAACTTTTTGATAATTTCCTCTGGTATTACTTTATATGACGTTTCTAAAAAACTTTCTGGATGATATAAGCAATATTTTACTGCTAATTCCTTGTTGCAAAGTGTCCCATTTCGTAGACCTGCATAATCTTTAAATGATGAAAACTCCCAGTCTTCCATTTTGCTAACTAAACCAGCTCTTAGGGGGTTTTGGTGAATGTAATTGAAGCAGTTAAAATAATAATCATGGTTATTCAATGGATTAACCGGAGTTAAATCATTTTCTGAAAGGCATTTTGCTTTTGTTTTTTGCCGGAATCTGGAACCTGTTTGTTGGTAGCGTGAATTATAAATTCTTGCATATCCACTTAATAATTTCCTAAAGCCATTCGCAATTGGATCAATAGTAATGCCTCCCAGCTTTATGAGGTTTGAGCAACGTTGATCGGCGTAGATCATGAAATGAAAGTGATTTGGCATTAGTGAGAATGCTATAATATCCGCGATTGGAAAAATATATTTTCGAGTTACTCGTAAAAAAATTAAGTAATCTTCTGTTGTCGGGAAAATTAACTGTCGATTGTTGCCCTGATTGTATACGTGATAAAGATTATCGGATTGAAATTTCATGAGCTAAAAATACGGATCCGAGCGTCTTCGTCTGATGAGTATTTTCGTTTAGATGAAGGGTTTATTCTTTCAATTTCCAAGAATAAAACGGTTACAAGTTTCAGGGATATGTATTATTAATTGGATTCGGAAGGCGGTGTTATTAATGGTCTGACGGTCTCCGTCTGACCATTAATAACTAACGGAATGCTAGTTTTTCTTTTTTGAATGGAAAGATGACAAAATTCAAAACGGTCAGACGAAGACTCCCGCATAAGGCGGGGCAAGCTGTCAGACCGGAGTCTCTAAAAGCGGCGAGATGAGGGACCGCCGTAATGAGAGACTAGCTGTCATTTTTTTTTTCGAAGGCATTGTTATTAATGGTCTGACGGTCTCCGTCTGACCATTAATAACCTATAGGATGCATTTTTTTTCTGATTGGCAAGATACCTTAATAGGAAACGGTCAGACGGGGACCGTCAGACCGGAGTCTCTGAAAGCGGCGAGAGAAGGCACCTCCCCAATATCAGACAAATACTACATTTGACACTGAGTAAATATGGTCAGACGGAGACCCCCGCATAAGGCGGGGCAAGCTGTCAGACCATATTTACAGATCATTCAAACCTTTTCCACTCAGAATATGCTTCATGTATTTTTCAATCCTTGATTCCCGGGTTTTGGATTGCTTGGGTTGTGAAAAATAAAATAAGTATCCTCTTTGACGTCCCGGCGTCAATGCTTTAAAAGCGGTTTTCAGTTTGGAGTTTTTATCGAGTATCTTTTGAAACTCTTCCGGAACTTTATATTCCGAAATCGTTTTAAGTTTCACTTTCAAGCCAGCTTTTTCCACTTCAATAGCTTCGTAGATATATGCTTTCAGAATGGCCTTCATCTTAACGACATCCCTGGTGTTTATGAAACGGATCTGACGCGCCCCTTGTACATTCTTTGTTTGCTGGATCAGGATACCATTGGCATCACTTAACAAAGCACCTTTAAAAAACAAATACGCGCAGTATTCTTTAAACACATGTATCAATACAATATTTGCATCCATATAAGTGTAACAAGGACAACCCCATTTCAATTTCTCATCTAGTCCACAGTCCAAAGCAATTTTTCTCATTTGTTCCAGTTCGTTATACCACTTCCCTGCCCTCTCTTTATCGAAATAAAAATCAACCCTGGGATTCATGTTAATTGCTTTTATTGATTGGTATTACAAATATCGGTAGAGTCTCCGTTTCCCACAAAGACACTAAGACACAAAAGGTTATTCTTTGTGAATTTTGTGTTTTTATGGGAAAAAAAAGAAACCAGAGGCACTACTCAACTATCATACCCTTAGCGAACCACGAAATCCTCGGGCTGCATAATAAGAATCTGCTCCATTGTGAGACATGAAGACAGTATCGTAGCGACGATCACAAAAAATGGCGCCGCCAAGTTTCCGGATTTTGTCGGGGGTAGCAACCCAGCTCGAAGTTTTGGTATCGAACTCACCCAGTTTTTGCAATTCCCGGTACTGTTCTTCCGTTAAAATTTCAATACCCATTTCTGTAGCCATGTCAATCGCACTATTGGCAGGTTTATGTTCCTTCCTTGCATCCAACGCTTTTCGATCATAACATAAACTTCTGCGACCCTTGGGACTTTCCGCCGAGCAATCATAAAAAATAAACTCGCCTGTTTTTTTATCATAACCTACAACATCGGGCTCTCCCCCGGTAACTTCCATATCGTCGAGCGACCACAACTTATCATTGCTTTTTTCCAGCTTTGCCTGCACATTGGCCCATTCAATACCTTTATGACGGTTCCTATTTTTCTCAAAACGAGATTTTAATGTTTTAAGTAGTTCATCGCGCTGTGCTGACGACAACTTCTTTTTATTGCTATTCATAATGTTCGGCTTTTATTACTTGAAATGGCTTTTTTATCTGCACGCTGTCGCTGAAGTAGATTGAGTTGATTTCTTTTTACTGTGAATTTTGCTTGTCCCGCGAATCTTTAAAGTGTTGCAACGCCTGGTAGCTCCAATAATACCGGTAAATATTACTCACATATTGCACTGGCTCCCTCCCAATTCGGCGTGCCGCTAATATCTCTACACTATTAAACCATTCATTTGGATTCATTCCTTTTTCGATAGCCTCGCGTCTCAATTTTCTGACATTACCAGGTCCGCAATTGTAAGCCGCTAATGCAAAAAGGTGCCGGTTCAACGAATCCATTTGTTCGTCGATGAAAAAATTATCAAGTAAGTAGCGCATATACTTTACACCGGCATGAATATTATTATCGGCATTTTTAATATTACTAATGTTGATGGGAGGATTTGCGGCTGTAGAAGGAAGCACCTGCATTACGCCCACTGCGCCGGCATGACTCACGGTTTCCTGCTTAAGTTGAGATTCCTGGAATGCCTGCGCCGACAATAACAGCCAGTCAAGAGAATATTTATCTCCGTATTTAATAAACAAAGTTCTAAAATGATTCAGATCCGCTAATGCTTCCTTGCTTTGTGAGTTCAGTAACCTTCCTTTATTTTTCAGGTATTTGTCATAGAGCATATTTCCAACCATTGACCCCTTTTTTATACCCGGTATAAATTTGTTAACGGCGGCTTTTAATTTTGGTGAATTTTTTCGGAATGCCCATCCATAAGACACATTACTGTCAAGGGCAATTTTCGTATATACTTTTAAATTATCATAAACACTACTCCAAAGTGTTCCCAGATCCTCCGCAATTATGGTATATGGAATAATTCCCTCATTTACCATTTCGAGAATATCTTCAGCTTCTAAAAATGGGCCGGTAAATTTAATTTGCATGGGCTTAAGACCGATTCTTTGAAACGAATCATTCAGCTTGATTAATGAAGCCTGGTAACTACTGTTTTCACGAACATATACCGGTTGCCCAGCGAGATCGGCAATTGAATTGATGGATGGCGCTGATGGTCCGCCTATCACAATGTCTTTAATACCTGTTACTGTTGGCGATGAAAAATCTACTAACTTCTTCCGAGCTTCTGTTATCGTAAACCCGGAAGCAATCATATCTGCATGACCCTCTTCTAATAATGACAGAACATGTTCCCGACTGACAGGTATAAAAACGACACGTACTTTGGCAGGATTAAAATTCAGTTGCTTATTCAGTTCCTTTTCAAAAAGATTGAGCAGTTCATAGGCCAGACCATAGGTTTTCATTGACTCAATGTAGTAATAGGTTTTTGAGTAGGGTACCAGCACCCGAATATATCGTCGGGCAATCATGCTATCCAGATCGCCGAATGCCGTATTGGCCAATCCCAAAATTTCATTTCCTGAGGACCAATTGAGATAGGAAATGCTGTCACCTTTAATATTGACCGCATAGGCCCCTGTGTCTGTAATATCTTGCGCATTGGCATTTGTATTCGGAGCAGCATTCTCACATGCAAAATGATAAACAACCAGCAGTAAAAAAATACAAAGTTTAGTGCAGTTTTTCATAAAGAAATATGTGTGTTCGTAAGTTATGTCTTTTTGATTACCTGCACTTTATTGGGTCGCATATTTCTTAAACAGCCTAACTAGATTTTTTAAGAAAAATCCTATTTTTCTGGGATAAAACCAGGTTTAGAATTTGTACATCTTTATTCTCTTTTTAAATGCCCCTTTGAATATGACAAAGATTTTGCTTGTTTTATTGCTGATCGCAACACAAACCTGTTTTGGACAGGACTGTCTGACAGTAGCGAGAAACAAAAAATCAGAACATATCCGGTTTCCGGATCACACGGACAACAGTGGCTTTAAACCAACTTTCACTAAAGCGGCTATTAATCCCCGGTTAGTCAAAACGGAGAGTTGGCTAAAAGGAATACTTAATAATTATACAGGGGCCGAACTGGCTTTCTCAAACAGCATCGTCTTTAATGAATACTCAGATCATTGGAAACAACAATTTGAAGCTACGGGCATCAAGGGTTTCTATTATTCACAAATGAGGTTCTTTGGATATTACTGTGCGGGAAATAAGTTGGATAAAGAGGGAGAGAGTGGTTCTGCCATCATGATCAAATTCAACAATTTCTCTGGTGGCTGCTGTAGACAATCCCTGATTGTAGGCGGTTCGATGAAAAGGATCATAAACGGTAAGACTATTTTCAATATCTATGAGAAAAAAAGTGAGCAGGGGCGGATTGATTTTTATGAACGAATGTACCAATTGGATGTCCGCGATACTTTGTGGGGTTCAAAAGCTGATTATTATATTATCCGTAATAGTGACAAGCCTTTTTTTATTCCTCTCACCCGGAAGGAATACCTGGGGCAGTTGCTGAAAGATATCGATTCGAGCAGGGCATCACGGATCGGATTTGCCAGACAAATATATGATCCTAAGAACGAGGCCGCCAATAAAGCGAAATTTGACGAGGAGTTAAAACGGATCGACAATTCGAAAAATTATACGAAGGAACAAATGGCGCCTTACCGGAAGCGGTTTATTGAAACATGGGAAACAGAACAACAAAAACTGGATAGGGAACTTAATAAGATAGTAGCCGATACAAAAGGCGCCAAAGAAACAGTTTTGGAATATATGAAAAGTCCGGAGGAATGGCTTAGTCGAACAGTAAAGTATGAATATTCCAACTCTGTTTACACCTCACTTGGGCTCAAATCCTATTTAGTTGAACTCGATAATAAGCGTTACAAGGCTGAAGAAGAAACCGCGACTCTGCTGGTATACGTGAATCCCGCCTATTATAACAAATCATTGAGTCCGGACGTACCGCAGATGATTTTTGTGCAAGTGGGGAAGAACAATTATTGGCATATGAAAAGAGTTGCCGACCAGATGAAGCAACCCGGTGTATTTGCTCCATTAGAAGCATTACTCACTCCTGGCAAATCAACGCCGGTACCTACACCCGCTGTCCTCACCTCTAATTATAAATTGAGTTATTTACGTAAGCTGAATTCTATTACCCCATTGGTTGTACCTGCTGATATGAAATTTTCAACCGTTCCGGCGATACCAGTCACTACTCAGTCAGTTACCAGTAAATTGAATATTGAGTTGCCGAAACCTTCTCCTAAACTGAATCAACTATCAACGCAGGTTTTGTCGGAGGAAGCGTATAAAAATTATCTGCAGGATTTACATTCAAAAATCAGTAACGCAATATCACCCGAGGAAAAAAAGAAAGCCGATGAATATTTAAAGAATAAAAAAATATCATCGTCAAAAGAAATCAGCAATACAGCGCTGGCTGCATGGATACAAAAAACTCCCAGGGCCAGTTTGTATTTATACAGCAAGGCGATTATCATCAATTCAAACGACGCGCTGGCTGCCAGTAATTTTGCAGCTTTCCTGATCATGGGTGGATTACCCGAAAAAGCGGTTCCTATTTTGAAATACCTGAACCAACAGCTACCCGCTCAAACATCCATACTTGCAAATCTTGGAAATGCCTATTACCGTTTGGGAGAAATGAATGAAGCATTGAAGTGGCTGAAACAGACGGTACAAAAAGATAGTATGAACCCTATTGCGAACAAGCTGCTCTGTTTCTTCTATCTTAAAAATGGAGATGTAAAGAAGGCAAAGGATCATGGTGAGAAGTCAATCACCAAATGTTACGATCATGATGTAGCTACAATTTTAAGACAGTTAGATAGCAAAATAAAGCTGGGTGAAATAATGAGCCGGTTTCCGGCATTGCCTGTGCATGAATTTCCAATGCTTCAACGTTTCAAATTCCCGAAAATGCCTGCTACGCTCGATGAAATGGAGAATTTTCAAATAGAACTGAATGCAATAAAAGAATCCGTGAATAGTACGATCGCTGATATTGAATCCAAAACACCAAAACTTTCTGATGATGCAAAGCAACTGGCCTTGATGGCCTCCTTCTCGAGTGGCATCTCAGAGATGCGGGTAAAGGCGCAACACATTATTCTGGATGGTATACCCGTTTACGCGGCAGCAGCTAATAAAGAGGACTCCGTATTTCAGCGTGCCCTGAAAAGAAAGTATGTCAATCTTAATAACGAGAAAAAAGCGATCCTAAAAAAATATAGCGCTAAAATGAAAGGCCTCGTAGCCGGTGAGGGAGATGATGAACTTAAAATTGTAGCGCTGGAACTTGCCCAATGTGAAGAACTTAATGCAGTAACAAATGCGCACTTACCAGGCTTTTCAGAATTGATCAATCAATATATAGAGCGGCAGGATTATCTTTCGCGCAAATTCTACCGGGATTATGCTAAATGGGCACCCTACTGGCTACCCGAAACAAGCGTATCTTTTCCCTCCATCGAAAGGGATTATATGCAAAGAGCAAGGAATCTCCTGGCAGAGTACAAGGTTTTTAGTAAAACGAATTGTGAGATATTTGAACCATTACCGAAAAAAGAAGGAGTATTACAGGAATGGGAAGATGAATATTGCGCGAACTTTAAAGGAACATACGGGCTTGGTCCGGTCAAGTTTGTAATGAATTGCAATTCGTGGGGAATAGAAGGAGGTGAAGGAGTTGTAGGCGGTGCGGGAATGAATTATAAGGAAGATGGATCTTTTAGTGACTTCTATATTGAATTTGGATTGGGAGCGAGTTGGTCGATGGGAGCAGAACATATTGCAAAAGCTGAAGCCGGCATATCCATAAAAGATTTTATAAAAATTGGACGAAATGAGCTAACCGGAGAAATTGAAATAAAAGATACTGGGGTGAAAGGAGAAATCGCACTTGGAGCCGAAATTGGCAAAGTAGGTGCCGAGGCCAAGGTGATAGAAATAACAGTCGGACACAAGACCGGAATTACAAATGAAGGGCTTTTAGTACCAATACTAGGTCTCAAATAAAATTATCTTAAGTCGATTATATGAAATGCTCATTTATTTTCTTAATGCTTTCATTGATTGCGATGTCAACATCTGCACAGCAGAAACAGAAGGCAGTGAAGGATACATTGCCAGCAAAACTGAGCATATCTAATACAAATGCAATCAAGAAAACAAAAACCACGAGAACTCCGGAAGTAGATATAACCGAGAAGCTAAACAATCTTGTTAGCTCCTACATCAATAAGCCAAATACACCGTCAACCTGGACTCAAATAAAAGGAGAAGCTCAAACTATCTTGTTAGGTTATTTCAGAAATGGGATATTAATGGGTACTAAACCGGAAGAAGCTTTTTTTGTAAAGATGGGGAATGAAACAATGACGGCGACTGATATTGCGAATCACAAAATGGTTTTGCATGCAGGAGTTGCGATGGTTAAACCTGCGGAGTTCAAGACAATAGTGGTTGAGAAAATAAGTACGGTGCATTAAGATTGTCTGAATTATGATTTGTTTGACTACTGTGTTTTTTATGATTGGACTCCTTGTATTTATCTTACCTCTCAAAATAATCACATAATTCAATGTTCCTAGAATCAATCATAAACATCACAAAAATCACCGTTCTGACAATGACTGGCGTAATCAGCAGGAAATTAATATGACTCTAAAGTCCTTTTAAATTGGTTATATTCATATAGTGAAATTTTATTTTACCATCTTTCTTTTTCTTTTAACTAAAATTAGTTTTGGACAAATAACGAATGTAAGATCAGGAGTATGGAGTGACCCGACCGTTTGGAGCAACAACATCGTTCCAACTGATACAACAAATATTATTTTAAGCTACGCTATCCAGGTAAACATAAATGCTACCTGCAAATCTTTAACCACCAATGGGCACCAGGTTACCATTAATACGGGAATGAATCTGTTCGTATCGGGAGTTGCTGCGCCGATTGCTGGCTTTACATTCACCGGTCCTTTTGTGGTTCCCGCCACCGTCACATTTACGAATACTTCCATTCGTGCAACAAGTTACTTGTGGAATTTCGGTGACCCTGCAAGCGGGGCCAATAATACTTCAACGGCTGTTAGTCCAACACATTTCTATCAAACCCTAGCTCCTTACTTGACAAGTACCATTGTAAGATTGACGGCAACAGGACCCGGAGGCACACATATGGATTCCGCCTATATAGGCCTATCCTGCGTGCCGCAAATAGTGGAAGTAGGCCCTACCATTGATACCCCAACAACCTGGGATCAATGTCATATTTATCATTGCAAAAGTTTTGTGTCAGTAAATTCGACCCTTACGATTGAAGGAGCAACCGTAACTTTTGATTTGCAGAAAGGAATGATAGTTGGTACTAATGGAAAAATTATTTCCCGAAATGCAGTTTTTACTTCTTCTGCTGTTTCCAAGCAATACGGCGATTGGGCCTTTATCTCTTTTGGTACCAGTTCCGGCAACAGTATTACGGGTGGTGCCATACAATACGCCGGCTATGCGTCGCTTAATCAGGAACGGGCATTAAACATGGGTTCAGGAGAAAATAACACTGTACACAAAGTAATTTTCGAATATAACGCTGGTACACTTAACCAGATAACTGCCACATTAGATATGTCCAGAGCTCCTAATAGTTGCGTTGCAACCGAAAACATATTTTTTTCCAACAATGGGCACCCGGTACTTATAGGAATAGCCAGTAATTTTGATAACAGCAATGAATTTAGTTTTAATCAGAACAATGCCATTTATGTGGATTGCGTGCATATCACCCAGGCACCCGTTATTAGCTGGAGCAACAAACAGGTGCCGTATGTACTGGGTGGCTGGAGCAGCAATTCGTGGGTATTCGGTTCCACCAGGATTTTGGTCCTTGGCGATAGCGTTGTGATTAAGTTTGCTCGTTATACTACACCCGGATTTACGCTTTCTATACCCAGTGGCACAGTTCAAATTCAAAACTACAATGGACCGGGAGTGGTATTTACTACTTACACTGATGACAGTTACTTAGGAGACTCCAATGGAGACGGACCTTCCTCGGGATCTTTTGGGTATTGGGAGGGAATTCAAACAACAGGACCTATATGGTATAGCTGGACGAACATGTTCTTTGCAGCGCATTGAGCGATCCCTTTTTTATCTTCATTGCGAGTCCCATCATCGCCTTTCGCGTCACCTCTTTACAACGTCATTGCGAGCCCCCGACAAGGTGTAACAACTAAATGCAATCTGCGGGGGCGTGGCAATCTCCCGATCTGGAATCGCAAGGACCAATAAATCGGAAAGCAAAGGAGTTTTTTAATTTGTACACTTGACATCTGATTTGCCGATCGTTCGTTTCCAGGTCGGGAGATTGCCACGCCCCCGGTTAGTTACTCTTGGCTCAAGATGATGAAGGGGCTCGCAATGACGATTGAGATAAGCGGGTCTTGCAATGACGTAACCGCGAATTAAAATTTTATTTTAATCGCCTTATCCTTGCAGGTCACCGTCCTTATTTCGTTAGCCGGAACAAGCTGAACATTAAATGTTCGTTCGACTATTTCATTCGTAAATTCCTTAGGCGTGCCTGGTGCTATGGTTAATTCTTTTTTCTGATCATCCCATGTTATAGTTGTCCAGCGACCCTTGCCTTCAAGATAGTCCTGACTTATACCATCATCATCATACAACATATAATTTCCACTGGCGCCGGTAAAAACTTTCAGTGTAGTGGGCTCATTTATTTTCTCACTGCTGTATTGACGTACCGGATCTATTGGGATAATGGCACCCGCACGAACATATATAGGCATAATAGATAAATCAACCTTGCGGGTAATCGTTTTGCCCCCTGTTGTTTTATCATTCGTCCACCAATCATACCATTCCCCTTTTGGAAGATAAACGGTGCGACTCGTTGCTCCTTTTTCATAAACAGGCGCAACGAGTATATCCCGACCCCAGAGATATTGATCACCTATTTTTTTGCATTGCTCATCATCGGGGTAATGTAACCACATCGCCCTCATCAATGGCATGCCACTGTGACGAGCTTCCCATGCAAGTGTATAATTATAAGGCATCAATTGGTAATGTAATTCATCATATTTTTTTGCGATCGGTTCTATCGTTTTATTCTTCATCTCCGATTGCAGCGGTGGCATTCTGTCTTCAATTGGCCCTAATGAATCCAAACCCCATCCCCAGGGCAGACGCGTATGCCATGTCCTGCCATGAGAACGAAACAGTCCACAGAAAGCGCCAAACTGAAACCAGCGTGCATACAATTCTCCCGTAAGTTCAGTATTGGAATAGAAGCCACCAATATCGGTTCCCCAATAAGGACCGATACTCAATGAATAATTTAAGCCAACTGCTATTTGTGCTTCCAATGTTTTCCATGATGATTCTGTATCCCCGCTCCATACCCATCCGCCCCATTGAGCAATACCCGGATAGCCATTTCTTTGAAGACTCCATGGACGAATATTCGGATGCGCGGAAAGATGTCCCTGGTAATACAATTGAAAACGCTTGATACGTTCGTGAAGATTAAACCAATCCCCTTCATCCGGCCAGAATGCATCTATACCAGTATTGATAAGAGGCATATGTTGTTTCCAGTAATTCTGAATATGAGAAGAATCCAATTTATCACCCGGCTTTGATGGAATGCTGCCATGAAGAGTTTGTAATTTATCCCGATCCCATGGTACCATATGCAGTGCGACTTTTACATTCCGATCATGCATATCCGAAACAACGGCTTTTGGGTCGCGCTTAAATACCTCCGGATTAAATTCAAAGGAAGGTTGCATTTTGTTCCAGCCTCTTGGTGTAAATCCTGTTCCCAAATAAATAACTGCATCTACCGGAATTTTTTTAGCTCGGAAGCTGTCGACAATGCCAACCATTTGTTTGTCGTCTTGCAGTGTACGATGCGATTGCAAATATCCCAGCGCCCATTTAGGCGGCATCGCTGCCGGACCGGTAATAACAGAAAAATCTTTCATGAACCCGGCCGGATCATGTGTATCAAAAACAAATAGATCATAGAGTCCCGGAACTATTTTATCAATGGGTGGAAGGCCCTTACCCTGGTTTAAGTTTTGGTTTTTTTCAGTTTGCGGAACTGCTTCAGCTCCTGTAGGTTTCCAGGGAATAAAAACACCAGTGTTTTTGTTTTGCAGATCAACTTCTACCCAGGGCGTTGCTATAAAGATCGCCCATGCTCCCGGTTCAATTAACAGCGCAACCGGGTTACGTGAACCATACGCATCGGCCTGCCATCTTGGTTGCAACTTATGATAACGTCCTCGGCGGTCATACTCCACGGGCAGTTTGCGCCAATCCACCCCTTTTGCGGGCAATGGACCTCCCTCTCCCATACCAAGTATCGGTTCATCATTTACTTTAAATGACAATCTTCCATCATCATTAAAAATAAGTTGTTGAATCCGCTGACCTTTATTGTTAGTAATAGTAATGGTTAACGGATTCGCCTTCACCTCTACAATAAATCTTCCTGCTGTTTTTTTAAATAGTTCATTAATGTTGGTGAGACTGATAAAAGGTTTCGGGTATGTTTTCTCGGCAAGAGCTGGTGTAAAAACAAAGTCCTCTTTAAAACTTAGCGGCTTTAGGGTAATGCGGAGGCTGTATTCGCCGGAGGAGCGGATATTAACTTGTGCAGGCTGACCGTTAATAATAATTTGTTGTGCTTGCGATGTGGCCAATAGAACAGCAGTTAGCAGAAGCAAAAAACAGAAGCGCCAAAAATATTGTATTGGGGCGAATTGCATTACAGAGTTAAATTACTAAATCAATTTTAAGGTTTTAAACATGTATAATCTTCGCAGGGAAAATTAAAATTAATAAAACAATCACTGCCGAAAATCCGGCAGCCCAATGTTTTATTGATTTTTGCAAAGCAATTATCTCTTATAAATTGTTTTTCCTTCTTTAATTGTCTCGGTCACTTTAATGTCTTTGATTTTCATCGCATCCACTTTCAAAGGGTTTTGATCAAGGATAACCAAATCGGCAATTTTACCTGTTCGTAAAGAGCCCTTACTGTCCTCTTCAAAATATTGTTTTGCAACATTCAGGGTAATGCATTTCAATGCCTGGTAAGGGGTAACACGTTCATCGCCTCCAAGCAAAACCCCTGTGCGGGTAACACGGTTTACTGCCGTCCAAACCACCATCATTTGATCTATCGGCAACACGTTAAAGTCTGTATGATTGGTGCAGGTAATGCCCATTTTCAGTGCAGTATTCAAAGGACTCATAAAAGAAGCCTCTTCCATACCGCGGTTTTCCACGTGCGTATCTCCAAAGAAAAAAGTATGCTCCGTATAAAACGAAGGAATCATTTTGTACATTTTATATTTTTCCAATTGATCCCTGCGTACAAACTGTGAATGGATAATAGTGGTTCTTCGATCTGCATCCAGCGGCTGGTTGAGTGCGTTACAGGCAAATTCATGTGCTTTCAGCAGCATATCAATAGCCGCATCTCCATTAGCATGAATAATCAGCTGTATCTTGTTTTCATACAGGTTTTTTGTCCATGCATTCAGCGAATCCTGGGGAAAAGTGGGTTCGCCTTTCCAATTTTTCTCATTGGCAGGACCTCCCAATAAATATGGTTTTGTAAAGAATGCGGTTCTTCCCTGTGGTGATCCATCCGACGTGATTTTTACGCCTTCTATTTTTAAATGATTATTATACTTTCCAAATTCAGTAAATGGGTGTTTACTCAAAATCTGCGGCAGTTCAAGAATAAAAGGGCAGGCCACTACATCAATGAATAAAACATTCTCTTTTGCTCCTCTTTCCAAAATCGCCAAATCGGGTACATGCGTGGCGCCTTCGTGCGCAGTGGTTACGCCCGCTTCGGCAAAAATCATCTGGCCTTCTTTTAGAAATTGCATTTGTTGCGCTGGCGTTGGTTTAGGCAGATTTGCAAAAACCGGAATAAAAGCAGTTTCCATAATTAGCCCGTAAGGCTCGTTTGTACCGGGCTTTCTGATTATAATTCCCCCCTGAGGTGTTTTTGTTTTAGCGCTGTAACCAAATTTTTTCAGTGCGAGCGAATTCAACACGGCGCCATGCAAGGAAACGTGCCCAACCATCACCGGGTTATCCGGAAATGCTTTATCAAGATCATCGCGGTTTAATTGTCCGCCCGGTGGCATCTGGTTTTCGTCGTATCCATACCCCATAATCATTTCCCCTTTGGGTATTTTATTCCTCGACTGCAATTCTTTCAGCGAAGCAATGATACCTTTCACATCGGGACTGGTACCCACGGGTGGCGCAAAACAATTTGCCTGGGTAGTCATGGAAAGCGAATTAATAAAATGGGAATGGGGATCAATAAAACCAGGCAGCAATGTTTTACCACCCAGATCATTTTGAATGGTGCCGTTATCTTTCATTTTTCCTGCTTCAGCCTTGCTTCCAATAAAAACAATTTTCCCGTCCTTCACCGCAATTGCTTCAGCATAGACTGCACTGTCGCCTTCCATCGTAATAATATCACCGCCGGAATAGATGGCATCTGCCATAACTCCAGCATCACCTGCACCGACAGCTTCTTCAGTTGCATTGTTGCAGGCAATCAGAAAAATCAAACCCATTAAAGGCAATAGCCTGCTTAGTTGTTTCATATCTGTTGTAAATAAAATTTACTGATAACTATTGTGTATTAAAGCGAAGCTAGGGGAAGCGTACTTATTTCGAAGTATTATTATACGGTCTCCGGCCATCTACTTCCCGATACAAAACTTCGAAAAATTATAATCCAGCGGATCATCATTCGTGATCTCACCAGTTATCTCTCCTAAATAATGAAGGCAACGGCGATGTAAGTTCACCGGGAATTTAATTTCTTTTCCATTGCAGCGAGTCTATTTTCCAATGAACTGACCTTACTTTGCAATGCGTCAATAATTGATTGTTGCTCCTGTACGGCTTTCACCAGTGGCACTACAAAACTTTCATAGCTTAATGAATAAAGTCCATTTTTGGTTTTAGGTTTTGTGATACCGCTGAAATTGTATCCTGCCTTTTGAGCGGCTTGTTCTACTTCCTGCGCCAGGAAACCACTGTACTCTATTTCTTCCACATCATACTTCCCGGGGAATTCGGCAGTGCTTTTATTCCCTGAGATTTCATTCGCTGCATTTATGCTTCGGTGGTAAGTAACAGGCCGGAGCAGTTTGATGAAATCAATACCTTTTACATTCTCCGTTATCTGTGTTTTCATTCTTTCATCCGAAAAAATACTCCAACCAACCCATCCACCGATCCAGGCGGTACTTGCATTACCGATGAATGCCTGGTTAGATGCTCCATTCAGCCATCCATTATTGCCGATGCATACGGTATTATTAAAAGCACCGGAAGATGTTGTAGCATTATAACCGACTGCTGTATTAAAACTACCCGTTAAATTTGAATACAGCGCCAACTCACCGAATGCAGCGTTAAATGAACCTGTTGTATTTGCGTTGAGGGCGCCACTACCCGTTGCAGAATTATCCTCTCCTGTTGTGTTCGAATAAAGTGCTAAATAGCCAATGGATGTATTCCCATCTCCTGTTGTATTAGCGTATAGGGAATTATGACCCAATGCCGAATTATAGAATCCGGTATTAAACCGAAGGGATTCAAAGCCCATGGCGCAATTATAACTGCCGGTGGTATTCGATAGGAGAGCTCCAGAGCCTACGGCACAATTATACTCGCCTGTTGTATTCAGCGTAAGCGCTGCACTACCAATAGCTGTATTGAAATTACCTGTAGTATTGGAGTAAAGGGCGGCATTGCCGGTAGCGGTATTTGAAATTCCCGTAGTATTTGCATAAAGCGCTGCATAACCTGTAGCAGCATTAAAATATCCGGTAGTATTTGATAAGAGCGCATTAGTACCCATAGCGCAATTGGACCCTCCTGTAGTATTTGAAAAAAGGGCAGAATAACCTATTGCTGTATTCTCTGATCCGGTCGAATTTGTAAAAAGAGCTCCATTGCCTACAGCCGCGTTCGCATTCCCCGTGGTATTGGCACGGAGCGTTGCTCCACCGAAGGCAGAATTATCGTTGCCAGTTGTATTTGAATTAAGAGCAAGACTCCCTACCGCAGAATTACCATACCCGGTGGTATTTGCGTACAACGCAGAACCACCTACTGCGCAGTTGTCATCCCCACTGGTATTTGAAAAAAGTGTGTTAGCTCCTATTGCACAATTATACGTCCCTGTCGTATTGAAAAAAAGCGCCGCATAGCCCATTGCGCAGTTATAAAGACCTGTCAGGTTCGAATTGAGGGTTCTATACCCTATTGCTGCATTATAGTTTCCGGTGGTATTTGAGGAGAGGGATTGAAAACCTATTGCAGAATTACTGAATCCTGAAGTATTCGATCTAAGCACTTCTGTTCCAAAACCGGTGTTATACAACCCGTTTGCAATGGCCAGTCCTGCCCCTGGTCCAAGAAAACAGTTGCCGGTAGTAGTATCCAATTTTCCTGCAGCAATATTGTTTACCCTGAAACGTAAGGGACGGTTGTCGATCGTTCCAATAAAATTGTTGGATGAAGTATTTGTATTGCCGATAGTACTCCAATCATTGGCGTTGTTGCCTGCTCCCTTCAAATATATCCAGCTGCTACCTGTATAATAAGCAAAGGAAGAAGAATCGGTATCATAAACCAACAATCCGGTGGCGGGAGAAGTGATGGCTGTTCGTTGGGTGGTTGTCATCCGGGGAATCAGCAAACCCGAATTGGTTGAACTGATCTCTAATTTGGAAGAGGCGTTTGGCGTGCTAGTTCCGATGCCGACACTTTGAGCCATTGAACTCAGTACAGCGACGGATATCAAAACCAGTAGAATGATTTTTTTCATTGTACCTGTTTTTAATTGACAATGTCTCTGAGCATTTAAAGAATGTCCCGTTTTGCTTTTTAAGCAATTGTATGTGTAAATGCTGCACTGGAATAGCTTTTAATAAAGGTATCACAAAAAAAAGACGCGTAATAAATACTAATATTATTGTTTTATGTAAAGAGTAACTACTTAGGCAACTTTCTGACCTGCATATAAAGGATATAATCAGTCACGAAAACCGCGGCTCATGACACAATTGTTTACAACTCGGATATTAATATTACTCTTTTTCTACGCTAACGAATCGAAATATTGACCGTCAATTAGGCAAGTTCATTTATCAATTTCACTTCACTTTATTTCAATCGTTTCCATTACATAAAAAGACAATCCACACAACAATAAACAGGGTGGAAATTACAAATTCAGCAAAAAAACCTAAAAATGTGATCCAGGTTCGCACACCCAGCTGAACTTCCTCTTTTCTCGTTGCTACCTTGTAATCTTCTCGAGCACACCACTTGGCAAAAAAAGAGGCCATGATGCTGATAAAAATACTGACGCAAATGCAAAAGCCCATCCATTTCAGAGTCTCGATAAAAAAGTCAGGTACATGAAACGAATACCCGTTCAGTATTAAACCATATGCAGAAATCATAATGGTTTGTGAAGTGAGCAGCCAGGTTATACGGCGATTAATGAGTTCGTGTTCGAATTTCAGTTGTTCGAAATATTTTTCTTCAGCAGTCATTGGAGATAATTTAAATATAAACGCGTGAGTGGCTAACGATGATTTCAAAAAACTTTTTTATCCTTCCCGATAAAACTTTTCCGGTCTTTGCTCATCGGGATTTCGTAACCGAAACTCCTGGTCGTGATATTCAAATGAAAATTGTCCGTCGATACTAGTTAAAACCGATCCCAAGCGGCCGCCACACCCAGTTGTTTTCAACGCAGACGCATCGCCACCGCGTTTATAGGACAATTGTTTTTTGATGTCATGGGCATGGGTATTGGAGTCGCGATCAAAAATGATTATAAGAAGATCGGGTATTCCCAAGCCTGATTCCTTCAAGATTACTTTTCCAAAAATCACGTTGGAACTAGTGGGCATAGCATTACGTTTATGACTTTGCTCTTTCTTTTATGCAAAAAGCTAGTCAGGTTTAAAAAAGAGTTAAGTGAAACTAATGCTGGAGATAGGAAAGCCTTTTAGTAGAACATGACCATTTAAGGAAATGAATTTTTTATTTACAAAGGGAAAAAGATTAAAGCTTACTAAATGTAATGATTATAGGAAAATCTTCAAAAAGTATATTTATAGAAAATACGGAACCTATAGCTGTGTCGTCTACCCAAAAAGTACTACTTAGGATTTTAACGGTTGAAAACCTGCATTTAGTGAGTAAACTCCGCATCTGGCGTTATGCGGTTATTTGCCAATATAGAAAGTGATAACGATTGATTATTATTTTTTTACATGATGTGAGTACAAATAGGTACAAAGAGGTAAAATTATTCATTCCTTTCTTTTTCTCCGAAATACAATCGCAGAATTTGTTTTCAAATCAGCACTAAAGCGAACATCGTATTTTTTTTCACCATCCGTCACAACCATCAGGCCCGTGTTAGGTGGTATTGCACCAAGACTTTCGGCATACATCACCAGCTTTACAGAATCCATATCAGACGCGATGTAAATAGTTTTGCTATTTGCCTTTGTAGTAAGCCCCACTTTTGAAAAAATAATATTGCCGTTCATTAGTACCGTCACCGTATCGCCATCCACTTCACCATTATCATACAGCGTAAGCAACAAACTGTCTGTTTCAAAATAAACTGAATTATCAGATTTTGTAACACGTTTTTCAATTTCAGCTGCACCCTGTACAACAGATGGTGCCGCTATCGTAACAGGAGGAGCCGATTTAGGTGGTGGCTGAACAGCAACTACCTCGGTTTTTTTCTCCGGTTCAGGTTTCGGTCGCGGAGGCGTTTTTTGCTCTGGTTTTGGCGCAACAGCAACGATTGCTACTGGCCCCGGTTTTGGTGCCACAGATGCAGGTTTCACAACTGCCTTTATGTTTGACTTTGCCAAAGTATCCATCTGCAATTTCTTTTGTTCTGACGGAGGCGATATTTTAGCTGTTGATGGTTCTGTGTTTTTTGTTACTCCCAATGATTCAGGAGCCACCGAAACAACGGGTAACGGTTCTGGCTTTTTTCCAACAGGTTTGGCAACAACGGCTACTGTTTCCGGCCTGTCTTTAAAAGATAATTTGGAAACCAGTTTTAACGTATCCAGGCTTTTAAACAATTCCAGTTTTTTGAAATCAATCTTTCTTTTTAGCAAAACAATACCTTTATTCTCCCTGTAGGTACGGGTCCTGTTAGTACTCCATGAACCTTCCAGTATCATTTCGCTATCCGTAGTGGTGAGTACAACAATCATTGTTTTCTTTATCCCTTTGTCAGGTTTAACCGAAAAATTATGTTCGATAAAGCCTTCATCTTCCATTATGATGTTGTTACCCTCGCTCCTGATGCTGATACGTCGTAGGCCGGCTTCCTCTTTTCCATTAGCCTGAAAAACAATTCTTGAATATCCAACCAATTTTCCTTTTTCTTCGCTTACTGCAATCTCGTAAGGAATGCTGACTGTTTGTGTGTCGATAATAGTTATTTGCCCATACCACATGCCCGTAATATCTTTCTGCTGGGCAAATGACATCACCGGAAACAGCCAGCACAGTATGAATAAATAAGTGTTATTTCTTTTCATGATTGTTACATCATTTTGATGAAGCAGTTATCTTAAACCATTGATTTGCAGGATGTGAAACATGCTGCAGGATCACTCTACATTAAACGATTTATTGCATTTTTGATTGTGTTGCCTTTGCTTTCGGCATATCGGGAAGTAGTCTCACTACTTACCTGATGAAGAAATTGAAAAAGGGAAGCTAAAGAATGGGATATGTAAAATAAAGTTAAGTGGAGTAGCCAGGTTATTTCCCCCGAAAATGAGGGTGCGGATATTGATCCGTTATTATTGCTTTTTTTACTGTCTACTTCCCAATACAAAACTTCGAAAAAATATAATCCAGCTGATCATCATTCGTGATCTCACCGGTGATTTCTCCTAAATAATGCAGGCAACGGCGGATGACTAACGCTAATAAACCACCGGGGTGTTGGTTTTCCATTGTTTCGTCCCGTGCCCTATTTTTTGGACGTTGGTTTCAATTTCTTAAGAAGAAACAGTTCGCCTGGGGCAAGCACTTGAATACGTTCAGGATTAACCACATGTTTTTTTAATTTCTCAGGATCGCCATTGAACGGAGCGAAGTCCGGTGAGTCAACTGAGCCCCAATGACAGAGTAGAAGAAGGGTATTCGGATAGGCATTTGCTATTTTGACGGCACCCTCGAAGGTGAAGTGCCACTCACTATCAGAGAAATCAAAAAAGATTGCATCAGGTTGCGGCATGTACTTTAAATGTTCAGGTAACAAGCGTGAATCTCCCGTTGCCCAAATAGTTCCATCAGGAGTTTCTATCATAAATCCACAAGCGTCTTCATTCTTAAAAACTCGTTTGCTCATACCAGGATACGCATTCTGATATGCGTGGTCAGCAGCAGTCAACGTCACTTTTACGCTACCGACTTTAAACGTTTGTCCAATGTCATGACCAAATGAAGGAAGGCTTTCATTTTTCATCAGTGAATCGACATAGACTGTCGAATGGTATGCCCGTGTAACAGGTTTCAGATTACGATTGGTTGGAATACTGAAGTGATCATTATCAGCATGTGTAACTAATACCGCGTCCAGTTTAGGAACTGCTTCTGATGCAATAGGAAAATCGATAAGCAATGGCATATCGAATGTGTCCAATAGCGGATCTACCATCACGGTGGTGCCTCGACTATTTATGAGAAAACCTGCCATGCCCAGCCAACGGATTGTTGTCTCCCTGGATTTCCCAAATGCTTCCTTGCCAAATGATTGGGTTGGAGGAGCCTTAGCCTGATATTTTTTTTCAATCTTAGATTTAATTGTGTCATTGTTATTTTGTGCATTAACGCTGTATGTGAATGTCAAAATCATGACGAGTATCGTGATCCATTGATGAAGTTTCATAATTCTAATTCATATTATTTGGTAAATCAAATTCTAGTATTCCACACGCGCCTGTTGCGTGGCATCGTATCGTTCACCCACCACAGGGAATTCGGAGACTTTCTTTTCCAACTCATTAATTTCATTCTGAGAAAGTGTAAAATCAGCAGTTCGCAAATCTTCTTCCAGGTGTGACAATTTCGTTGTTCCAAATAAGGGTACGATGAACGAATACTTGTGCATCATCCAGGCCATGCTGACCTGTGCGGATGTCATCCCGCGCGTCTTTCCAAATTCATTCACAACTTGAAGAATACGTGAGTTCGCCCGAAGTGCTTCCGGTGTAAAGCGAGGCCAATCTCCCCGAATATCATTTGTCTTCATATCTGCATACTCCATCAAAGAGCCACCCAGGAAGCCACGGTTTGTTGGGCTATAGGCTGTAAACCCTATGCCGAGTTCCTGGAGCGTTGCAAAAACTTCTGTCTCGGGTTTACGAAACATCAGATGATATTCGCTCTGCACTGTTGTGACCGGATAAACCTTATACGCTCGTCTGATTGTTTCAGCGCTTACTTCGCTCAAGCCGAAATAGCGAACTTTTCCTTCCTTAATAAGATCTGACACCGCGCCTGCAACATCTTCGATTGGAACAGAACGGTCGATACGGTGTTGATGGTAGAGATCGATTACGTCCGTTTTAAGCCTTCGAAGAGATGCCTCGCAGGCAGCTTTGATCCGTTGAGGGCGGTTGTCATTCACCGGAGGGCTTTTCGTAAGATCGACCGTAAACTTCGTGCTTATAAGAACGTTCTTTCTGATAGATGCAATAGCACGACCCAGCAATTCTTCGTTCTTTCCACCACTATAACCCTCTGCCGTATCAAAGAAACTGCACCCACGTTCATAGGCTTGTTGAATAAGTTTCTCCATTGACTTTTCATCGGGAACGATTCCACGCCCGCTTTGCATTCCCATACAACCAAGGTAAAGCGCAGGTACTGTTAACGCTGCCTTGCCAGTTCCAAGCGTGCGCTTTTTCGCTAGAATTGTACACCCACCTTGAGAACTACTGTTGCCTTCACCTGTGTCTGTCACTGCGGTTGACGCTATGGAACCGGTGAGCATGAGTCCTGAACCGGCTATTACGCTTGATTTCAAAAGATCACGTCTGTTCATATGAAGTAGATTTTATTTG
This sequence comes from Chitinophagaceae bacterium, assembly GCA_965279015.1. GTDB lineage: Bacteria > Bacteroidota > Bacteroidia > Chitinophagales > Chitinophagaceae > Endoryza. The sequence continues at coordinate 2,376,888 of OZ257130.1, read as the reverse complement.
ACCAGTTTAAATCTCTATTGATTATGCAAAGATGCAACCTCATCAAAAGAAGTCACGTACCCGTTTTACAGCTTGTTATACCATTTTTACTGGACTTGCTCGGTCTTTAAAAAGAAAACCTTGGCTTGAGTATCTTTGTTTTAAATCAGTCACATGCCCATTCATAAACTTGAAAGTGTCGCTCAATTTAACTCCCAAAGAGGACAGGAAACACTTCATCCCTTGATTAGTGTTCTTGATCAATCCAAGTCGAAGCCAGTCCAAGCCAATCGCTATTTGACTGATATCTACATTATCTTTTTGAAAGATGTTAAGTGCGAAGAATTTCATTACGGAAGAAATAAATATGATTATCAGGAAGAGAGTCTTTTGTTTATCGCCCCTGGTCAGGTGTTTGGTTTTGATTTGGAAGCAGAGACATTAATACAGCCTCGTGGCTGGGCGTTAACATTTCATCCTGATTTTATTAAGGGAACATCACTCGGCAAGAAAATCATGGAATACGGTTTCTTTTCTTATGACGTGACGGAGGCTTTGCACATCTCAAAGCGTGAGTGGCAAATTGTACTCGAGTGCTTCAAAAAAATAAAAGAAGAGTTGCATCGGGAAATTGATAAGCATTCAGTAAATGTCATTGTCAGCAACATTGAGTTGTTTCTTAATTACTGCCTACGCTTTTACGATCGTCAATTCATTACAAGGGCTCACGTCAACAAGGATATCCTAACTCGCTTCGAAGGGTTACTGAAAAGCTATTATCTATCCGACCTACCTAAAACTGCAGGACTCCCCACTGTATCGTATTGCGCAAGCGAGTTAAGCTTGTCGGCTAACTATTTTGGTGACCTTATTAAAAAGGAGACAGGGAAAACAGCCATGGAGTATATCCAGGAGAAAGTCATAGACCTCGCCAAAGAACGGCTGTTTGATCAGCGCAAATCGGTCAGTGAAATCGCCTTTGAAATGGGATACAAGTATCCTCAGCATTTCACGAGATTGTTTAAGCAACGTGTTGGGGTTTCACCTCAAGAGTATAGAACAGCCAATTGATCGCACCAACAGTCTTTTATTAAAAGCTGTCGAATAATCTGATGCGCTGACTTGAGAGTGCTTGCGAATAGGCAATGTCGGGTTGTCCTGGAATCTCACTTTCCGATACAGAAGCTACAAGTTGCTGATGTATCAACACTTTCAGAGGATTGGGCAACAAATAGCCAACATGATTGACTAAAGCAAGTGCAATTGCTGGACAAACAAAAGAAGTAACGCGAGGTGTCTGATAATATCTTAATCATTGTGGTTTAATAAACCCCGAAGTCGATGAAAGCCAGTATTATACTTTGAGACTTGCATAATTTATATTGACCCTATTATTTCCAGATACTTTTCAGGCCGATAAACTCCAGTTTTTTTAAGAGGATCCCACCGTCTGATTGAACATGCATCCGATTATACGGACTGTTGGGAAAGAAGATCGATGTCATCACCGTTAACCCACCATCAGCAAATAATTCCACAGAGCTGACATCAATCACCAGCGTCAAATCCATTTTAGCTTTATCTGTCAAACGCGACGCCACATGTTTCGCTGCAAATTCCTTATGAAAATCAGTTTTGCCCGATTTGCTACGGTCAATAAAATACTGGTTCTGCTTTTTATCATAGCCGATCACTAATTCTTCACCCTCATCATTAGAAATTATTAATGAAAAATCTTTTAGTTCCTCAAGACTCAGGTTAAGGCGGCAGGGTAATTCTGTCTTTCCTATTTTTTTATGGATATCCACCTTATTTGCAATCCGGATATTCTGTAAAATCACAGGCTTCAGCTGAATTACAGATAATTCTTTAACCGGTTGGGAAGCAAGCAGCAAATCCTTGCCGGTATGTATCAGTTTCAGTTCCCGTGGCAGGGTCACAGCGTTTTTCCATATTTCAGTGGGAACCTGGTTTGCATACAACCAGTTACTCATCCAGCCAATCAATAATTTCCGTTTTCCGGTGTTTGACCAGCTAACACCTGCATAGTTATCCGGACCATAATCCATCCATCGTGTATCAATGCTGAAAGGTGAGAAATTCTTTCCATCAAAATCACCCAGGAAGTATTGTGTAGCTGACCCTTTATTGGGGCCACCGGGATTTAAGCTAACGATAAGTACCCAAACAGGTTTGCCGTTATGATCTAATGAAAATAAATCGGGGCACTCCCATACGCCTCCATGAGCACCTGCTTTTTCTCCAAATTCACTTTCCTTTGTCCACTGCTTTAGATCGGGTGAAGAATAGAAAAAAATTTTGTCAACCACTGCCAGTGTCATGATCCATTTTTTTGATGGTTCATACCACATCACTTTAGGATCTCTGAAATCACGAATTCCGGGGCTTCTCAATACAGGGTTTCCGCTATATTTTATCCACGTTTTTCCATCGTCCAAACTGTACGCTAAACTTTGATTCTGAAAATCATTTCTTCCTGCCTTTTCAGCTTTTTCATTGTGGTGAGTAAAAATAGCCACCAATGGAGCCTTACCATTCTTTCCGAAGCCAGATGTATTATTTTTATCCACGACTGCGCTGCCTGAAAAAATTGTTCCAAGACTATCGGGAAATATTGCAATAGGTTCCCTCTTCCAATGTACCAGGTCCCGGCTGGTAGCATGACCCCAATGCATAGGACCCCAAATCGCACTATATGGATGATGCTGATAAAACAAATGATACACGCCATTATGATACACCATTCCATTTGGATCATTTATCCAGTTGGTTTTTGGCGAAAAATGAATTTGAGGACGATACATTTCATCTTTGATTCTATCAAGAGGCTGAGCCGCGATATAATTATTGCTGACTTGAATCACGAAGAAATAAAAAATGGTAACGAATATTTTCCTTTTCATTATAATAAATTGAAAGCATCCGGATGCTATGATTCTTTAATTAATTGCGCGATTATATTTCCGGGTCTTTTGTTTTTAAGTACTCAAAAGTGGAAAGGAGGAGGAAGTGGAAACCCCCTCCGTAAAAATAAAACTGCTTTATGTCTGCATGTGAAAATTTATATAATCTCAATACCCGGGATTCTGTTTATAAAGGCCATTGGTGAATGTTATCTCAGATTGCGGGATCGGCAGATATTCATCTCTTCCTGCTGTGAATTTAGCCGTTGCTAAATAGGTCCTCCTTGTTTTTTCGACATTGATATAGGCATTTAAAGTTGGCTCCGCTATGCCCCATCTTACCAGGTCAAAGAACCGGTGGCCTTCGGTAGCAAATTCCAAACGCCTTTCCCATAGCAGAGCCTGGCGGGCATACGCTTGTGTCCAACCAGCAGCCGGATACAGTTGAATATTATAATTGGAAGCAAAAGAACCATTCAATTTTTTCAGTCTTCCTGTACTGGCTGCCGCTCTCGATCTGATTTGATTGATGAGTGGCCTGGCATTATCCTGCTGTCCCAGTTCTATGTACGCTTCCGCCTGCATTAACAATACTTCATCGTAACGCAGGATATCATAGTTTTTTGCAACACCCATAAATGGTCCGTTTTTAAAATAAGATGAACTTGTAGCCAGTTGCTGAAAGCGCATAGTATGAAAATTACCATAAACACCGGGGTCGCGTACCCAGCTATTGCTGAAAAGTTTTATATTATCATACTTGTAAACATGTCCATCTATTCCGACAGTATGGTCCAGACGAACATCCACCGTTGCGGTATTTAAATCTGCGATGGTATTATTAAATGTATTAAAGTTAGGTAAGCCATTTGCGTCAGTAGTATGAGCATTAACAAGGTTCTGACTCCCGGCGTTAAAACCGCAGCAACCATATTGCGGAGCACCATGTGGATAATTCAATCCATCTTCATAGTTTAGCCTGCCGGCAGTTGTGCCGTCATTAATGGTAAATTGAATAGCAAAAATTGATTCGGGGCCGTTTTCAGTTTCAGGTAAAAAATTATCTCCAATATCAGGACTTAAAAAATACTTACCAGATGAAATGACAGACTGAGTTAAAGTAATAACTTCCTGCAATCTTGCCTGATTGATATTGATTACTTTATGGTTAGCATCTTGTTCGTATGCCTGGAACAATCTCAATTTTGCCAAATAGGCCTGGGCAGCATATTTATTGGGTCTGCCCATTTGTGATTGGGTTTCCGGCAAGTTATCAATCGCATATTGAAGATCGGCTCCAATTTTATTCCATGATTCATCATTGGACAGATCATTTGACACCTTCAGAATTTCTTCTTCTGTGGCATTTTCATCAAAAATGGGAATATTCTTATACAATATTTTCATGGTGAAATAGCTATGCGCCCTCAAAAATTTAAGTTCTCCTAATCTTGATTTCTTTAGAGGAAAATCCGCATCTGAAAGTGCAGCAACGGCACGCATTGCCACATTTGCCCTTGAAATTGATTTAAATAAGTTTTTCCATGTACGGGATACAAATGCATCCATTGTTGGGGTTACCAAATTGTAGTGTTCCATGGCGTCTATCTCGCCGACATCGCCAGTGCCGCCTCCACCCTTGTAAGAATCATCGGAACGAACACTACCATAGGTCCACATACTATATATCGGTCCTATCATATCCCCGTTTCCGATTGCAGCATAAGCAGCTGTTACGAGGCCTTCAACAGCAGTAGGTGAAGTCAAATCTTCTGACGATAATACACCTGTTGGTATATAATCCAGTTGTTTTTTACACGAACTGAAATACAATAGTCCGGAAGCTGTAATTGCTATTATAATTATTTTTTTCATTTTTAAATTTTTTGGTTCGTTAAAATGATGCGTTGATACCAAATGTGAATATTTTAGGTACAGGGATAGGTCCCAGGTCTATTCTTTCCGGATCCGGACTTAAGTGGTCTTTACTTTTAAACCAGAATAAATTCTCGGCCATTACGAAAAAGCGCAGTCTCGAAAAGACAGAATTTTTTTCAAGGCTGTAACCTAGTTGCACATTTCTTAGTTTGAAATACGAAGTGCTGACGATGAAGTAATCAGAAGTTCTGCCTTCATTGTTATTATCTTTCAGCGTTGTAGCCGGCACATTGGTGTTTGTGTTCTGCGGAGTCCAGCCATTGAAAACACCAGGACCGACATTCTCCCTGCTTCTCATTAAATTATTGAAAACAGTATAAACATCAAATCCCTCTCTACCTGCAATACCGGAACCAAAAATGGATAGATCAAACTTTTTGTAATTCGCATCTATTCTTATTCCATACTCTAAATCCGGAAGTGTCGTGCCTATCCAGGTCCTGTCTAAATCGTTTATCACGTTGTCCTTATTAATATCTACATAGCGAATTCTGCCTGGACCAGCGCCGATTTGGGTAGGTGCACCATCTACTTCAGCCTGCGACTGGAATAATCCGTTCGTTTTATAACCGAAAATATCAAATTGAGAATGGCCGATAATAGTGTTATCCAGATTCCCGGGATAGGCCGGGCGAACGGCTTCAGGCAACTCTGTGATTTTATCCTTGAAGTGAGTAAAATTCAATTGAATATTATAGTTGAATTCACCAATTTTTTCACCTCTGTATCCTATCACAAATTCCCAGCCTCTATTGGTTTTAGATGCCCCATTTACCGTTTTTTGTTGTCCTTCTCCCAGTGCTGATGCAATAGGCGGAGTAATAAGTATTCCGGTGGTATTTCTTGAAAAATAATCGAACGAACCAAAAATTCTATTTCTCAGCAGGGCGAAATCTACACCTACATTCACTTCCTCGGTAGTTTCCCATTTAAGTTTGGAATTGGCTGCCTGGGTTTGAACGAATCCTGATGGTAATATTCCTGTATTAGCTCCATCCAAAGAATAGGCTGTACCTATATTCATGTACTGCTCCCAAAATCCGGGAGTAAGTTGGTTCTGCGTGGTTCCATACCTTGTAGCAAACAAACCAAACCTGCTTAAGTCACCTATTTGCTGGTTACCTACACGGCCTATCCCCGCTCTTAACTTTAACTCTGAAAACAATTTACTATCCTCCATAAATCCTTCTCTGTCGATTCTCCATCCCACCGAAGCCGCCGGGAAAAAACCATACCGGTTGTCTTCCCCAAAACGGGAAGATCCATCCCGCCGAAGTGTTACTGATGCTAAATATTTATCATTAAAATTGTAGTCAATACGACCGAAAAGGGAAAACAAACTATTGCCTGTTGAACCACCGGCAACGGTTGTATTACCTGTACCTGCACTTAGAGTGAAATACTCTTCTGTTTGAATAGCATAACCTTCTTTTCTTGTATTATCGAAGTCAAGATTAGTATTGATGTATTCTGTACCCGCCAGGAATTTGAAATTGTGCCTGTGATCCAAATCCCAGTTGTATCGAAGTGTATTCGAAAACGTATAACTTAAATATTTGTTCTCATCTAACGTAAGACTGTTAGTGGTTCTGTTAAAAGCACCTTCCGTAAATGTCGGCAGAATTGTTTTGTCTAGGTACGTTGCATAGTCGGCACCCAAGGTCGATTTGAAGAATAAATTTTTAATAGGTTGTATCTCCATAAAAGCACTTCCAAATGAAGACAACCGGTTTGTATTATCCCATCTTGATAGATATTGCATGTGCAATGGATTGTTTCTGTCAGAGTACCCAGCCCCGGATGCACCGGCGAATGTTACACCGTCTATTTGATAAACCGGGATAGTAGGGGCCAACGTTACAGCCAGGGAAGTAGTAGATGCTCCACCGATATCCGTTGTGGTGAGCGTTTCATTTGAATTGGCAACCCGTATGTTCACACCAAACGAAGCTTTCCCGTTGAATGCTCTTGTTATGGCGTTAATGCTGCCACTCATCCTTTCATAGCCTGTATAACGCAACATACCTGTGTTCTTATAATATCCCAGGTTGATTTCGAGTGAAGAGTTCCGGTTTCCAACAGAAGCTGTCAAACTATTATTGGTTGCCCATCCTGTTTTATACATCACATCCTGCCAGTCGGTATCACCCGCAGGTGTATTGGGATCGCCGCCTACAAAAGGTTTAACCGTAACCGAATTCAGAACAGGATTATTAAAATCATTGTTCCAACTGAAATCATATATTTCGCCGTAAGCAGCGGCTGGGTCTTGCTTGTCATTGACAGAAGCCTGCCATAGAGCTTTGCCCCTGTCTACAGAGTTCAGCATGTCAAATCTGACTGACTTCTCAGACTGTGCAGAAATACTGGTATTAAATTGAAAATTCACTTTGCCATCAGTGTTGCCACCGTTTTTTGTAGTAACCACTATAACACCGTTGGATGCACGGGATCCATACACGGAAGCGGCTGACGCATCTTTCAACACCTGAACAGAAGCAATAACAGCAGGATCCAAATTCTGAAACACTTCTGGCCTGGTGGTGGGTATGCCATCTATTATGTAAAGAGGCTCGTTTACTCCCAATGTATTAGAACCTCTTATCAATATCCTGGAATTAGAGCCGTTAGGCGATCCCCCATTTTTCTCAATATACAAACCAGCCACGCGACCCTGTAGTGCCTGCATGGCATTACCAGAACTTGTGTTTTTAACCGGTGCCATGTCAACTACGGCTACGGCTCCGGTCAAATCTTTTTTCCTTTGCGTGGTATATCCAGTAACCACTACCACATCTTCTTCCTTAACTCCATCTTCCATCTCTACAGCCAGGTTCAGATCATTGTCGGCAACTTTAATAGTTACAGGTTTCTTTCCGACATAAGTGAGTGTCAGGCTATCACCCGCGGCAGCTTCTATTGAAAATTTACCCGAAGCATCCGTAAGTACCGTTTTCGTTTTTGATTGAACAGAAACACCTGCAAGAGGTATTTTATCTGTTTTCCCGGTAACCGTACCGGTAATAGTCCTTTGCTGGGCAAACGAAAATATGGCCAGCAATAGCAGCGGCAATAAGAAAAACAAATTTCTCATAATAGCAATTTTTAAAGTTGAAAATTTAGTAACGGTTATATTTATTGGTTATTAAAACAGTCAATTGAAACACGGATCAACATTTCCTTTTATAAGGTTTTCTATTTCTTCTATATGATAGTCAGGACATGCGCCGCTATAGCTTGCAATAAGAGCTCCTGTTGCAGAAGCGAATTGCATTGCATTTGCCGGGCTATCTGCTTTTAATAATCCTGAAAGCAATGCAGCTAAAAAAGAATCGCCGCTTCCTATCGTATCGGCTACTGTGATCTTATACCCCGGATGCTCGTATATTTTTCCATTGCAATTAAACAATGATCCATTTTCTCCTTTCGTCACAACAATATTGGGTATGGCGAATTTGTCCTGCAGAACTTTTATGCGGTCGTTATCTGACTGGTACTTTGTAAACCAACCGGTTATTAATTCCAGTTCCGCCTGGTTTAACTTTAAAAGGTTGATTTTATAAAGAAGTTGTTCAATAACATTCCGGTTATAATGCGGCGCCCTGAGATTAATATCCAAAACTTTGAATGTGGCTGTTTCAAGCAGCCGGTATAAAGTATTCCGTGTGATCTCGCTGCGGGTTGCTAAACTTCCAAAGACAAAATACGCTGCACCGGTTACTAATTTTTCAAGCCTCTCTTCCCATTGAATATTATCCCATGCAACTGGTTTAATTATTTCATAACTCACTTCATTATTTTTATTGATCGTGGCATTCACTTTCCCGGTTTCCAGTGTATCGTCTGTTTGAAAAAAATCAGCGCTTATTTTTTTTTCTTCCATCAGCCTGATAAGGTTTTTTCCCCAATCATCTGATCCGATCCTTGTTATCAGCGCCGGTTCAACGCCTAATTTTTTTAAATGATACGCCACATTCATTGGCGCACCTCCAGGCAAAGCTCCTTTGGGTAAAATATCCCATAGTATCTCACCAAAACAAACAACCCGGTATTGCGAAGATTTTTTCATTGCTGTTTTTATAAATATTAATTAATGCAATACGAGTGTATGTTCTATTTGCTCCAGCGATTTGCCTTTTGTCTCCGGCATCACCTTCCACACAAAAATTAACTGGATGCACATCATGATGCAGAAGAAAAGAAAAGTGTTTCCACCACCGGCTTTTTCAGCGAGATAAGGAAAGGAGAAAGCAATAGCAGCCGCCATGATCCAATGAGTAGTGCTTCCCAATGTTTGACCCTTTGCTCTTACCTGATTAGGAAATATTTCTGAAATGAATACCCAGATGACAGCTCCTTGTGAGAAAGCAAAAAAAGCTATATAAATAAATAAGAATACGGGAACGGCAAAGCCATTAAAATTCATGGCATAAAAGGAATAAGAAACCATCCCCAGCGTAAAGATCAGGCCAATCGAACCGATCAGCATCAACGTTCTTCTGCCGATCCGGTCGATAAAATTCATGGCGAGTAAGGTGAAGCAAAAATTGATCAATCCGAGCCCTGCTGTAGAAAGTAAGGATGAACTTTCGCCCAGTCCTGTCATTTCAAAAATGCGTGGTGAATAATAAATGATAGCATTAATTCCCGACACCTGATTGAATACGGCAAAGAGTATGGCCAGCATGACCGGTGTTTTATATCTTTTGGAGAACAAGGAATCTTTTTGAAGAACTTCTTTTTCTTCTTTATCAGTGTCAGATATTTCCTTTATAATCCTGTCGGCAGTATCGGGATTTATTATTTTAAAAATCTCACGGGCTTCTTCCACTTTACCTTTCTTCATTATCAGCCAGCGGGGGCTTTCAGGAACAAAGCGCAAAAGCAGAAAGAAAATAGCAGAGGGGATGGCTTGAATGCCGAGCATCAGTCGCCAGGAATTTTCTCCCGTAAGACCAATCAGGTAATTGGAGAAATAAGAAACCACAATTCCAAACACCACATTAAACTGGAACAGGCCGACCAGTTTTCCTCTTCTCTCAGCCGGTGAAATCTCGGAAATATAAATAGGAGCAGTAACGGATGAGGCGCCCACACCTAAACCACCCAACAAACGGAAAGCTAAAAAGCCATACCAGTTGGTAGCAAATGCTGTTCCCAAAGATGAAAGAAGGTATAAGAAGGCTATAAAGTAAAGTGTCTTTTTCCGGCCCAGCCTGTCTGAAGGCAATGCACCGAGCAAAGCGCCAATGATAGTACCTATTAAAGCGATGGATACTGTAAGCCCATGCTGAACCGTATTTAAATCCCAGTATTTTTGAATGGACTGTTCGGCGCCTGAAATAACAGCTGTATCAAATCCGAAAAGAAAGCCGCCAAGCGCAATGACAAGTGACCAGAGAAATACATTTTTCTTGTTCATATGGCAATTGTTTGTCCAGTAAATGTAACCGCCCTGCTTTCCAATTACCTTCTGCTATTGTTTCAAAATGATCTGAAATTGTACTTTATTTGAAAAGAAAATAAGTATTTAACTTCCAGGTACTTACTAAACACCGAACAAATCGGTGAACAATTCCGTTTCAAAAATTGTATCTCCTTTTTTTAAAATAATTTCTTGCCCATGCCTCGTAATAATCGCCGGATTCCGGGAATGATACGGGATTGAAACATTTGGAACGGGATTATAAAGCCATTTTAAAAAAATATCCCCAACTTGCGGATATGATTGCTGACCGGCTTGCTTATAATCATTCTGCGAAAAAAATTATGCCCGGGAAAGGAACTCTCCTTTTATTTCCGATTGTTCTTTTGTTGTTTGCATCCTGCTCCTCCCACAATACTGTAAAAAAATTCAGGATTGGGTTTTCGCAATGCCAATATGATTTATGGCGAAAAACCATGCTGGATGAAATGAAAAGAGAGCTGTCTTTTCATGATAATATTGAGTTTTTATACCGCGACGCTGAAGGAAGCAGTCAAAAACAAGTTCAGCAAATTGATGAATTGGTGAAAGAGGGTATTGACTTGTTGATAATATCTCCCAATGAGGTGCAACCGTTAACTCCTGCTGTAGAAAAAGTGTATGAATCCGGTATTCCGGTTGTTTTAATTGACAGGAGGATCAATTCTGAAAAATTTACTGCCTTTATCGGTGCATCCAATTTTGAAGTAGGACAAAACGCAGGTCGGTATGCGGTCTCTCTTTTAAAAGGAGAAGGTACCGTTATTGAGATCATGGGTTTATCCGATGCCTCGCCATTTATAGACAGGCACAGAGGGTTTATGGATGTCATTTCACAAAACAAAGGGATTAACTATCTTAAAAAATTTGATGACCATTCTCCCGATTATGAAAAAAAACTCGAAAACACCCTGCGAACTAATAATAATATTGACCTGATCTTTGCCCATAGTGATTATATAGCTTCCTTCCTTTATAAGTTTTGTAAAAGTTTGGGCATTGATAAACCCTTTAAAATTATTAGCGTTGACGGCCTGCCGGTTGATACGCTTGGCATGGGCATGGTGGCTAATAAAATTATTTCAGCTACTGTGCTCTACCCTACCGGGGGGCAGGAAGCCATCCTGACATCGCTGAATATTTTAGAAAAAAAACCATTTAGCAAGGAAAATCCCCTGACCACTACAGTCATTGACTCTACCAACGTAAGAATAATGATGCTGCAGCACGCAAAAATGGAGGCGCAGGAAAAAGATATAGACAAGCGGCAAAAAAGAATTGAAGAACAAATTGCTATCACAGAAAATCAAAGCAATATTATTATTGCCATTTCCATATCATTGGCGCTGGCATTGGTATTCGGAGGCATTTTGTTTTATTATTTAAAAGAAAATAAAAAGATCAATAAGAAACTGGAATTGCAAAAAGAAGAGATTGCCCGGCAGCGAAACCAACTGATCGAACTGATGGCGAAGGTAAAAGAAGCCACCGATGCCAAATTCAATTTTTTTACCAATATCTCTCATGAACTGAGAACGCCGCTTACTTTAATTATGGGTCCGCTTGAAGATACTTTGTCATCACCTAAACTTCATTTCACGGTAAAAAACAACCTTGAATTCATTCAGAGAAACACCATGCGTCTCCTTCGCCTGATCAACCAGTTAATGGATTTCAGGAAAATAGAAGAGAGTAAAATGAAACTGAATGCATCGGAGAATAATATTTCAGCATTTGTTACAGAAATCACCAATGCTTTCCGCGACTTAGCACGGAAGAAATCAATCTCGTTTAACGTGACCAGCAAAGTAAAAGACATGAAACTGTGGTTTGATGTAAATATGCTGGACAAGGTGTTATTCAACCTGCTTTCCAACGCATTTAAATTCACCGGTGAAAACGGAACTATCAATGTTACTATTGACAGATCGGCCGATGGAAGCATAGCATTGATCAAAGTGGATGATACCGGTATTGGCATGACATCTGAAGATGCAGAACATGCTTTCGATGTATTTTACCAGGGACATAGCAGCACTTTCAAAGGCACGGGATTGGGTTTATCGCTATCTAAAGAGTTGATAAACCTTCATCATGGTACCATAACTATCAAAAGTGAAAAAGGCAGGGGCACTGCGTTTGAGATCAGCTTACCAATAGGGAAATCTCACCTGGAACCGGATGAAATAGTCGCGGAAGAAACGTTACAGAATACGATATATGAAGATATCAAAATTTATACAGCCGATTCAGAACCTGTGTTATTAGAAAAAGAATCTTCTTCCGTTGCACAAAAAGATTATTCCATATTGGTAATTGAAGACAATGATGACCTGCGAGCTTTTTTGAGAAACCGGTTAGCCGGCGCCTATGAAATACACGAAGCGGAGAATGGAGAAAAAGGAATAACACTGGCATTTGATATTGTTCCCGACCTTATCATATCCGATATTATCCTGCCCGGGCAAAACGGGCTGCATATTACCGAAACCCTCAAGCTGGATATGCGTACTTCCCATATTCCTATTATACTGCTGACAGCAAAAAGCAGCATGGAAGAGCAGATTGAAGGCATCAAATCACAGGCAGATGCGTTCATTGTAAAACCGTTCAACCTGGTATACCTTGAAGAAACGATTAAAAATCTTTTAAAGAACAGGGCGGTATTGCGGGAACATTATACAAGTGAACTGCCTACCGAATCAAGATCCAATTCATCCAATAAAATTGACAGGAAATTTATTAATGAATTTACTGCCATTGTAGAAAACAATTTATCCAATGAAGATTTTGCAGTAGATGATATTTGCAAAACAATAGGTATTTCGAGAGTGCAGTTGTACAGAAAGGTAAAAGCCCTGATCGGTTATAATGTCAATGATTATATATTAAATGTTCGGCTGCAGAATGCAAAATTCCTGTTGACAAACGAGAATCTGTCCATTTCTGAAATTGCCTTTAATGTTGGATTTTCTTCACAGGGTTATTTTTCAACGGTGTTTAAATCAAAATTTGGTTTTACACCTTCGGAGTTTAAAGCAAAAAAGTAAAACTTATTAATCTATTTACCGATACAAAACTTCGAAAAAATATAATCCAGCTGATCCTCATTCGTGATCTCACCGGTGATCTCTCCTAAATAATGCAAGCAACGGCGGATGTCTAATGCTAATAAATCACCGGGGATTTTATTGTCCATTCCGTTCTTGATATCTTCCAGGGAGCGAGATACCTGTTGCAGGGCATGGTAATGACGGGCATTGGTAACGATGGTGCCTTCTTGCTGAAATTTGTCCTGTAATACGGTGTCTACTAATCGTTCTTTCAAGACTTCAATATGTGTACCGTCTTTGGCTGATAGGTAAATGAGTTGTCCGATGCTTTCAAATTTAACGCGGGCCATGGTTTCGCCGCGGCGATCGGTTTTATTGGCGACTACCAATAATTGGGAAGCATTTTTTTGAATGGTAGCGACATGTTGTTTGACGGCGTCGGGGGTTTCTTCTTCCGCGTCGAATAAATAAACGACTACATCGGCTTGTTCAATTTTCTCGAGACTTTTACCGATACCCATGTTTTCGATGATATCACTGCTATGCTCACGGATACCGGCGGTGTCGATGAGTCGGAAGAGTATGCCATCTATATTTATTATTTCTTCAATTGTATCGCGGGTGGTGCCGGCTATATCACTTACAATGGCGCGGTTCTCATTGAGCAGGGTATTCAGCAGGGTAGATTTACCAGCATTGGGTTTTCCTACAATAGCTACGCTTACACCATTCTTAATGACATTGCCTAATTGAAAAGATTGAATGAGTTGGTTTGTTGTAGTAGTGGCTTCTTCAATCAATTTATAAAAAGCGCCCCGGTCGGCGAACTCCACATCTTCCTGGGAGAAATCGAGTTCCAATTCAATCAACGCGGAAAACTTGATCATCTGTTCCCGCAGTTCTTTCAACTGTATGGAGAATCCTCCGCGCATGGTATGCAGGGCGGCTTTTTTAGAAGCTTCGGTATTGCTGGCAATCAGGTCAGCTACGGCTTCTGCTTGGGTGAGATCAAGCTTACCGTTTAAGAAAGCGCGCTGGGTAAATTCACCGGGCTTGGCGAGGCGGGCGCCTTTTCGCATGCAGGCATCAATAATTTGTTGCAACACATAAGGCGAACCGTGTGCGGATATCTCGATCACATCTTCCCCGGTATAAGAGCGCGGTGCGCGATAGATAGAAATTACTACTTCATCAATCGCTTTATCTTCTTCTTTTAAATACCCTACGTGTAAAGTATGTGTGGGTTGTGCTGATATCTTTTTTGAAGGGAAGAGATTGTCCATTATTTCAAATGACTTCTTTCCGCTCAAGCGTATCATGCCAATGGCGCCCACGCCTGGCGGCGTGGCTAATGCTACAATCGTTTCATCCCATCCTGTTAATTTACCCAACATTCCTGAGTGTGTTTATGCATAAAGATATTTCAAAGAAGTGAAGGCAATATCTATGGATACATTATATGCATTTGCTTTAGTTCGATCATTTCCCCTCAAGGCTCCCAACCTAGGTCGGGATCACCCTTAAATTATTCGCTGCGCCCGCTTCTTTGCTTCGCAACCCGGCTATCGCCGGGGTCGAACCGAGGCGAGGCGAAAATTTAAGAGTGGATGTCAGCAAAACTAAACTCACGAGGCCATTACTAAATGCACATTCCTAATTGTTTGGAGGATTTATCTTTTGTGATGCCGGACATACAAAGATCCGAGGGATGCAGATGGAAACGATCACCATTCGCATTTATTCGTCTTAATTCGCGTTCATTCGCGTAAAAAAAAGTCCCTCCGCAAACGGAGGGACCTTCTTTAAAACAATAATCGTTATTCTTTAACCTTCAGACTCCAACTTGAAAACGATTGGTTGCTTTTTATAAGATTTAACCTGGCGGCCATTCTGAACAGCCGGGGTCCACTTACCACTTTTCTTAATAACGCGAACAGCTTCATCGCGTAATTCCTGTGGACCGCTAACGGCTTCCACATCACTCACCACTCCTTCTTTATCTACGATGAACTGAACCACTACCGTACCCTGAACTTCGTTATCGATCGCTTCCTGGGGATAACGGAAATTCTTATTCAGGTATCTTAACCAGGCGCCGGCGCCACCGGGATATTCAGACTCGATTTCCACCTTGGTAAAGGTTTTATCGTAATCTTCTTCATCTTTCTTGGGAGCTTCTACCACTCCTTTACCATCATCCACCGGAGGAGCAACGATACCCTCATCTTTGATACCTTCCTGGTTAACGTTACCAATCTTAGTATCTTCCAGTTTTTCCATTTCCGGTGGTTTCTCGTCTTCCTTCACTTCCTCATCCTTTACAATTTTGGGAGGAGTGAATTTTGCCATTTCCACTTTAGGTGGTTCTGGTGGTTTTGGAGGAGGCGGTGGTGGTGGCTCATTTTTCTTTTCTTCCTGCTGTAGGTCTTCCAACTGAACGTCTTTAACAGCTATCTCCTTTTTACTAGCGTTAGCGGCAATGACGTTGGACAGAAAATACCCTCCTATAAGGAGAATACAGAAAGAAGCCATAGCAATAAGGGCTATTCTAAGCCTTCTATTATAGCCTTTCCGCATTTCATAAGCGCCATATTCTTTATTTCGGCCATCGAAGATAATGTCCAGAATATCAGCGCTTAGTATTTTGTTTACATCTAGCATGGTTACTGTTTTTAATTAGATGCCCGGGGCATCCGTTTCCATAAACAAATTTCCCTTTTATTTTCCGCCGCCTTCGGTAGCCTTAATAAGTCCCACCTCAACGTCGCTGATCTCTACCATTGCATAACGTTTAACGTCGTTGATAGCCATTTCGTCTAGTGCATCTACGGCGTTTTTATAGGTAGACTCATTATCGGGCTTAATAACTACTACAAAATCCTTGGGGTCAGTAGCCTTTTTCTTGTTGAGGATGATTTCACGGATCTCTCTGAAATTAGAAGTTTTAAAATTAGAACCATCTGGTGCTAATTCTCCTTCATAATAATAGATTACGTCGTTTTTCCCCAGCATCAAGGTTAACGCGCCCGAGGCTTTTATCTTATTCTGTTCTTCCGGCTTATCTGTATCCTTTGGTAAGAACAAACGCATGGCCGTAGGCTGGCTCATGGTTGTTGTAAACACAAAGAATGTGATCAACAGGAATCCGAGATCCACCATGGGAGTAAGGTCAACCCGCGTAGAAAGTTTTTTGGCTTTCTTGACGCCCGGCCCTTTTTTATGACCACCTCCACCTGAGGTATCCATTTCAGCCATAGTATCTTTTTTTAGTTTTTAAAAAAATCAAATTCACGTTACTCAGCAGCCTTCTTACCAGTCTTCATCTCTTCCAGTCCTCTCTTATACAATTCCGAACCCTCCGGAACTCCTTCCGGGTTAGTGATCATAGAGAATTTGAACTGTTCGTTCTTTTTGAACGCATTGATGACACTTTTAAAAGAAGGGTATTTAGATGCATTATCCCCTTTCACCAACAGGTTCATACGGCCCCCCGCGTAAGCTACGAGTGCAGCGTTTAACCAGTCAGACAACTGATTGTCCAGGGTATCCAGTACAGGAATTCCAGGCAAATTCATTCCTTTTATTTCATCCTCCGTTTTGGAAAAATAAGATTTCAAGCTGCCGAAAGGAACACCCACAAACGCGCTTTCTTTAGCAAAAGCTACTTTTTCAGCATCAGTAAACTGTATCCCTTTTGATTGTAAGATTACATCCAGTGCTTCCAGTTTTTTCTCCCTGTCGGACATAGAGAAATAAACCTTTCCGTCTTTATCAATTGTAACCAGCACTACATCCTTTTCTGGTGCTGTTTTGGAGGAAACGGAATTAGGAGTTGCCACGGTTAACGCATCAGGCGGTTTAAATTTAGTAGCGAGTATAAAGAACGACAACAGCAGGAATGCCACATCGCACATGGCCGTCATGTCAATCGCCGTACTCTTCCTTGGCATTTTTATTCTTGGCATATCAGGTCCTTTTTATTGTTTTCACTTTAAGATTCAAAAAACCGTTGTTTCCACAAATTATTTGTACAGGGAAGCAAAGCTCTGTGTTAAAGTAAAACCACTCTCATCGATGCCATACGTGATACCGTCAATCTTAGTTGTAAAGATATTATAAAAAATGATGGCAAAAGCGGAGGTTCCGATACCCAGGGCGGTGTTATAAAGCGCCTCAGAGATACCACGTGAAAGTTCTTCAGCGGCACCACCGCCACCACCACCTGTTCCCAGGGCGCTAAAGGCGGTAATCATACCCAGTACCGTTCCAAGCAACCCCAATAAGGTAGCTACAGAAGCGATCGTAGAAAGGAACACCAGGTTCTTTTCCAGCATAGGCAGTTCCAATGCTGTTGCTTCTTCCACTTCTTTTTGAATAGCGATCAGTTTCTGATCAGTAGAAAGATCAGTAGTGGTGATCGACTCTTTATATTTACGAAGTCCAGCTTTCATAACATTACCAACTGAACCTTGTTGTTTGTCGCACTCAGCAAGCGCGGCATCCACATTCTTATTGGCAAGATGGTATTGAACCTTCCTGATAAACTCGGCATTATTACCTTTTCCGGTTGCCTTGCTTATACTGAGGAAACGCTCGATTACGAATGTGAGCATAGTCAGGAAAGTACCGATCAGTAACGGCACAATAATTCCACCCTCATACATGGCTCCCAAACCAATGGGTCCTTTATGCTTTGGCCAAAATCCGCCGGCATCACTAGGAGCTTTAAAATTGGAGGGGCTACCCAGAACAAAGCGCCAGATCAGATAACCTGTGATAATACATACTAATGGTGCAATCCACGAAATCGAGTTACTCGTCTTTTTAGGTTGAACAGATGTACTACTTTTTGTAGCAGTTGGTTTTGTTTCAGCCATGATCGTTTTGTTTTTAGTGTTTGAGAATGTTAAGTATGTTTCTTTTTTACTAAGAGCTCACAATGCTACAGAAAAAAGCATTTCCCGTAACGAAAAAAAATGAGATTTTTTTTAAATGGGATTCACAAGATAAGGAAATTCATAAATAAAGAAAGCGGGCGTTAAAAATAAGGGAAATGAATGGAATAATAATCACTCTTTTCACACATAATAGATTGCCTTTATTTACCTGAGTCCTTTTTGCCATTGGTGTAATCGGTAGCATCAATATGCAGTATGTGAACCGCTTTTCCTTATCTTCATCCGCTAAACTATTATACACATGCAGAAAACCGTTCATTTTACAAAAATGCTATTGCTCCTGGTATTTATGGTTATTACCAGTATTGCGGCAACGGCGCAACAACGGCCCACTCAGCCCCCAACTACCGGTACGGGCGCACCTGCTGCGGGTTCCACCCCACCGCAAGCGGCTCCTAAACCCGGACCGAAGCCTTACAAAGATGTTATCACCGACAAGGCACAAACTCGTAAAGGACTTTTCTGGGTACATAAATTAGAAGACAAATGGTTCTTTGAAATCGGTGATAGCCTGCTCGGCAGAGATATATTGGTGGTGAACCGTATCGTTAAAGCTCCCATTGATACACGTTCCGGATTCTTCGGTTTTGCAGGTGATGAGATCAATGAAAATGTGATTCGATTTGAAAGAGGACCCAACAATAAAATATTTCTGCGCAACATTTCCTTCTCTGTTTATTCAAAAGATTCTACTAAACCAATGTATAAAACGGTACAGAATTCAAATGTACAACCGATTGCCGCGGCTTTCGATATCAAAGCCTTTTCGAAAGATAGCACCGGGTCGGTAGTAGAACTTACGGATTATATGGGGGGAGATAATGATATCCTCTTCTTCGCTCCCTTCTTTAAGACCTTTCTTCGCATTGGTATGATACAATCTGATAAATCATATATAGTAGATGTAAAAAGCTACCCTATTAATACAGAGATCAGAACGGTAAAGACCTATGGTAAAATGCCTGCCCCATCCCCCATTCCGGGATTGGCTCCTTCCGGACCAACCGGTAATGCAACCTTCGAATTGAATAGTTCGATTGTATTATTACCCAAGAGTCCGATGAAACCCCGTTACTATGATGATCGGGTGGCATATTTCACCACGGAATACACAGATTTCGACGCAGACCCACAGGGTGTGAAGGATATCAGCATGATTACCCGCTGGAAACTGGAACCCAAAGATGAGGATCTGGAGAAATTCAAACGCGGCGAATTGGTAGAACCAAAAAAGCAGATAATATATTATATAGATCCGGCTACACCGGCTAAATGGGTACCTTATTTAATACAAGGGGTGAACGACTGGCAGAAAGCCTTTGAAAAAGCTGGATTCAAAAACGCGATCGTAGGTAAAGTGGCCCCCACTAAACAGGAAGACAGTACCTGGAGCCTTGAAGATGCGCGCTACTCCGCTATCGTTTATAAACCTTCCGATATTCCCAATGCCAGCGGTCCACATGTACACGACCCCCGTAGTGGTGAAATTCTGGAATCTCATATCAACTGGTACCATAATGTAATGCGCCTTCTGCGCAACTGGTACCTGATACAGGCTTCTCCAAGCGATCCAAAAGCTCGTAAAAAAGATTTTGACGATGAACTGATGGGACAATTGATCCGCTTTGTATCTTCTCATGAAGTGGGACATACCCTGGGATTGCCGCATAATATGGGCTCTTCTTCTGCAGTGCCGGTTGAAAAATTGCGTGATAAAGCATGGGTTGAAGCAAATGGCCATACTCCATCCATTATGGACTATGCCCGTTTTAACTATGTGGCGCAGCCGGAAGATGGTATTACAGCTGCTGGATTGTATCCCCGAATTGGCGACTATGATTTATGGTCAATCGAATGGGGCTATAAACCAATATATGGTCAAACCGAAGAGCAGGAAAAACAGACACTGAACGATTGGGTTAAGGCCCGCTTCGCAGATAACCGCTTGCGTTTTCTTCACCAGGATGGTATGGATCCCCGTTCTCAAACAGAGAGCCTCGGAGATAATAATATGAAGGCTGGAGAATATGGTATCAAGAACCTGAAATGGATTGTTCCTAAAATACAGGGTTGGGTGAATGAAAAAGGAGAGAATTATGAAACACTTACAGAAATTTATAACGAAGTGTTCTCACAGTTCTCCCGTTATAACGGACATGTGGTTACCAATATTGGTGGCATATTCACCAATCTGAAAACAACGGATCAGGATGGTGCTGTATTTACTGTTGTACCAAAAGCACAACAAAAAGAAGCAATGGCCTTTTTGCAAAAGCAATTGTTTGAAACACCTACCTGGTTATTGGATAAAACGGTTCTTGATAAAGTTACTTCTCCCACCAGCGACCGCATCAGTGCGTTGCAGGACCAATACCTGGGTAGTTTGTTGGGTACTGCGCGTATGCAGCGACTGGTATCTTCCTCGAACCGCGATGCAACCGCTTATCGTCTTGATGAATTTTTTGATGATCTCAAGAAAGGAATCTGGAGTGAATTGCCAATCCGCAAACCAATTGATGTTTATAGACGCAACCTGCAAAAATCTTATGTAGAAAGAGTAGGCGCGATTGTTTCTCCTCCGACTGCTCCTGGTGGCGGTGGAATCACTATCAGCTTCGGACCTGCTATCGATGCTAAGAAATCGGATATTATTTCCGTAGCAAAAGGAAATCTCCGATCCTTAAAAGCAGAGATCGCAGCGGCTATTCCACTTTATACAGATAAGATGAGCCGATTGCATTTGCAAGATCTGAATGAGCGAATTGATCGAATACTTAATCCACGATAATTAGCAAATGTGAAAATGTGCAGATGTGCAAATGCTTTAGTTAAAAGTGGCTAATAAAAAAGAACTCTCCTATTGTATCGGAGAGTTCTTTTTTTATGAGCGTATCAGAATTGATGAATTTGCACATTTGCACATTTACTAATTTGCACATCGCAGACCGGTTATTAAAACCGGTATCCCAGTTTCACCAGGTAAATTGAAGGTTTTGCATTTATGCCAATCATTGAAGAGAAAGATCCTGTCAACCGCGCAGAAACACCAATTTCAAATTTCTTCATGAAAATAGCGCCTGCCATTGCATTTACAGTAAACCAACTGTTTTCAAATTCCATTAAATTTTCATCTGTGGTGAGATCAGTTTCCTTGTATTTCAAACGCTCCAGCTTTTTATTAACTTTTGCATCAGACCGCAACTCAGGGAAATAGGTCAACAACTGGTCCCTGAATACATTATTCTCCACCGCATCAGCACCATCTGGTGTAACTGTATATACTAATTCAACATACCCAGCATTTGCTGCTGACACTTAGAAATGATCTTTGAAATCGCGATAGATATACAACCCGATACGATCGTTCCGGAAAAGCTCGCGTACAAAAGCAGTTTCGGTTACTACTTTTTCAGCAGGCAATACATTAAAATCCTGAATCTTCACCGGCATCATATCTTTTTTGATGCGGGCACGAATATATTTTTCCTTACCTGTTATTTCGAATCCAAGAATATCTTCTACAGTATAAGAAACCGCATTTTCATCAAGGCTTATTTTGAAGCTGATTGCAGAAGGGGCTTTGGACCATTCCTTATAATCAACAAAACCATTTACCACTTCACCCGAAGATTTGGTAATGGAGCGGTAAGAAAATTCGATTGAGCAAATAACAGTATGGAGCTAAGCAAAACGTCCTCAAAAAAACAAATCGCTTCATCGTTTTGCAGGTTTAGTGGTTCAGGTTAATTAAAATAAAAATGCGTGTGGGCATTATCGTGCCACTATAAAAATAAAGATTAAACTTTTAATTAAACAAGGCACTTGGGTATCACAAGAAAGAAGAATTATTGTTCCCGATCAATCAATAGAACATAGTTACCCAAGGGAGTTTCTCCAGAAAAGCGTAATTGGTTGTGCGTATGCTGCATTATTAATGGCAACCCCCAACATAAAGCAGAGAGGGTAGCCCCTACGGGGCATTTCTGATACTTATATTATTTTCTACAAACAGGTAGCCCGCCGCGGCGGGCATAACCACTAAATTGCAAATCCAAAAATAGTTCAAGCTTCAAGCTTCAAGCTTCAAGCATCACAATAAACATTAGGTTGAAAATATTCGGAGGCCACTCACGACTCACTACTCACCACTCACGATTCGATTCATCATTCGTAGCGTAATGCCTCAATAGGATTCAGGCTCGAAGCTTTGATAGCGGGATACAAACCGGCGAGTAAACCGGTGAACGAGCATATGATTATACCAGCAATTACCCAGCCCCAGGGGATAATAAAGCTGGTGGAGAGTAATAATCCTACCACATTGCCTAATATGATTCCAAGCACGATACCAATCCCCGCCCCCATCATACTAATGATAATAGCTTCGTTCAGGAATTGGTCGCGAACGCTGGCTTTTTTACCGCCGATTGCTTTTATAAGTCCAATCTCCTTGGTTCGTTCCGTAACGGATACCAGCATGATATTCATTAAACCGATGGCCGCGCCTAATAAAGTGATGATACCGATAACGATGGCGGCAATGGTAATAAAACTAAGATTACGTAAAAGCATCTCTACAAAACTATCACTCTTGTCGATGGAGAAATTATCATCTTCAATAGTAGCGAGCTTACGGATTGGACGGAAAATACCTGTAGCCTGGCTGATGGCCCCATCCATCATCTTAAGTTCATTTACTTTTACCTGGATGGAGAATGTAGCATTGGGATTGGAGTTAAAAAATCGTCGGACATTGTTATAAGAAGTAACAATTGTATTATCCCAACTCATACCAAGGGTTGATCCCTTGGGTTTAAGAGTGCCTATTACCCGGAAGGGTATATTATTAATTTTTATGATTTTCTCAACCGGTAACTCCAGGTTTTCACCAAAGAATTTTACCGCCACATCGCGGCCAATAATACAAACATTACGGGCGCTTTCTACATCGAGGGGAGTGAGGTTACGACCATACGCCAATGTAAATCCGTTTTGCTCTACGAAGTTTTCATCTCCACCAAAAACACGGACGGTTGGATTCGATTTCTTACTCTCAAAACTTACCACCGCATCGCGTACCCCAAACATATAAAGACAAACCTTTGCAGGAAATTGATAATTCTGCTTGAACAATTCAGCCTGATATTTAGAAATAGGTTTATTGAGATTTGATTTTTTCTCTTTGCGCTGTCCTTTTTTCTCTTTCTTGAGATCGTTTCCTCCACCAAACCCAAAACGTGGCTCCCGGTAACGAATGGTAAATCCATTCGCTCCCATTGAAGAAAAACTCTCCGTGAACTTTTGTTTGATCGCTTCAATCGCGGTGTTGATTCCCACCAATGCCATAATACCAAATGCAATAATGGAGACGGTAATACTCGTACGCAGTTTATTACCACGAACAGTACGCATTGCCAGTGAAAAGGTATCTCTGAAGGCCATAGTGAGGGCTAAGTTAAGTAATCCCGCTGTTGCAGGATGGCCGATTTTATGAATGGTAACTGGGAGCAGTTTTTCGTTTATCGTTTTTCGTTTTTTGTGTTGTCTCTAAAAATTTCGGGGCACCAACGATAAACTAAAAACGATAAAGGACAGACTACTTCCGCACCATTTGCCGCCTTACCGGCTAAAATCTAAAATATTGGGGTATACAAATTATCCAGCAGCCACTGCGGGAAAAGCCCTAGAAATATCAATACCAACGCCAGCGCAACCAATCCTATTTTGAATGTAATTGTAGTTTCCACCGATTCCTCTTCGCCGTCTTTGAAATACATGGCCTGGATAACACGGAAATAATAATAGACACTGACTGCTGCGCACAACACGGCCAGGATTACGAGCCATAATACCCGGCCATTGGATACCGCTGCGGAAAGCATATAAAACTTCGCCATAAAACCGGCAGTAGCGGGGATGCCTGCCAATGACAAAAGGAAAACCGTATTGGCAGCAGCCAACACCGGTTGTTTTTTGGAGAGTCCATTGAAACCTTCGAACGTATAATCTTTCATTTTCAGCAATACAGCAAAAACACCGATCGTGGCAAGACTGTATGCCGCCCCATAAAAGATCAACCCCTCCTTGCCTCTGCCGTTTAATGAAACCAGGGCAAGCATCATAAAACCTGCCTGTGCTATACTGGAATAAGCGAGCATACGCTTAACGCTCTGTTGAAAAATAGCGGTGATATTTCCAAATAGCAAAGTTGCCGCAGTAATAATTGCCACTAATAGTTGCCATTGTGCATGCATATCCGCAAAGCTTCCTTCGAACAAACGCAGGAAGGCGATAAAGGCGGCCGCTTTTACAATGGTGGCCATAAAGGAAGTGAATACGGTAGGGGCGCCGTCGTACACATCGGGTGTCCAGAAATGAAAGGGAGCCGCTGAAACCTTAAAGGCCATGGAGAAAAGCAATAATAATAATCCGGAACCCAGCAGGGGCGTAATTGCCGTATTACCCAATGCAATTGTTTCCATAGCGAAACTTCCTTTCTCTCCATAAATTAACGCGATACCCATCAGCATCAAACCCGTAGAAAAAGCGCCCATCAAAAAATATTTCAGCGATGCTTCATTGCTCTTCAGATTTCTTTTATCACTGCCGGTTAAAATATACAATGGAATTGAAATGATTTCAATACCCAGGAAAAGCAGCAAAAGGGTATTGAATGAAGAAACGATACTGATACCGCAAAGAATAAAGAATATCAATGCAAAGTATTCCGCCACATGGGTTCCCACTTTCTCAATATCACGGCCCGATAAAATAAAATAGATGAGTGTGCATCCGAAAGCAATGGAGTTGAACACAAGGCTGAACCCGTCGAAATAAAGCATACCCCGCAGGTTTATATCAATAAGATGAACACCGCGCAATTCGAGTATGTTCAGCAGCAACAACAGGGCTAACCCCGCAATGGCTGTTAAACGCACCACCCGGTTGTTTTTGGTAAACAAACCGGTGAACATCATCACTACACCAAAAATTGCCGAAAATACTATTGCATTCATATATTCTTAATAATCCCTTTGCTTAAGGATGTTTGGTGATCATTTTACTGATAATCGAGTTTACGGTTGATTCCGTTAATTCAAGCATGGGCTTCGGGTAAACCCCGAACGCAAGAATCAGCACTACAATAAACCCCAGCACCAGTTTTTCATTGAACCGGATATCAACCGCGGAAGCCGTAAGCACATTCGTCTTTCCGTAAAACACTTTCTGAATCATATTGAGCGTATAAACCGCCGACAAAATAATACTGAAACCCGCGACAACCGTATAGATATAATTGTATTGAGATACATTGGAAGTAAATACCCCGGTAAACATCAGGAATTCTCCCACAAAAGCATTGGTAAGCGGTAGTGCCACATTCGCGAGTGCGATTACCACCAACAATATTGCCAACGCGGGCGCTTTCTGCGCAAGCCCTCCCAACTCTGAAATCTTCCGTGTTTTAAATTGTCTTTCGATAATTTCTACTACGATCCATAATCCAATAATATTAATACCATGACTGAACATTTGAATCATCACGCCTTGCATTCCCGCCGCGGTAGTGGAAAAAATTGCCAGACACATCAGGCCGATATGCGCGATGGATGAATACGCGATCAGTCGCTTCAGGTCGTCCTGTTGAATTGCCAATATCGAAGCATAGATCATTCCGAACATACAAAGAAAGGCGGCCGAATCGCCCCAGCTCCAGAATCCTTCCGGTACTACAGGTGCCAGCCATCGAATCATTCCAAATACGCCCATCTTCACCATCACCCCACTTAATACCATTGTAGTGGCAGTGGGTGATTGTTCATAGGTATCGGGCTGCCAGGTATGAAACGGAAACAAGGGCATTTTAATAGCAAATGCGATAAAGAAGGACCAGAACAACCAGCTTTCTTCTTTCGTAGTTAATGTCACTTTATAAAACGCGTCGATAGAAAAAGATAGATCGGGTGTACGGAAATAAATAAAAATAATACCGATCAGCATCAGTAAGGACCCAATAAAAGTATAAATGAAAAACTTGAAGGTAACTGCGATGCGACGCTCACCACCCCAGGAAGAACAAAGGAAATAAGCAGGGATCAGCGCCAGTTCCCAGAAGAAGTAAAACAAGAGCGCGTCCATTGCCACAAAAACACCCATTAATCCAGCCTGCGCCAATAACATCAACGCGTAAAAATTACGGGCCTTTGAATAAGTAGTATTATAGGTTGCAAAGAAAATTACGGGAAAAGCAATAGCGGTTAGCAAACAAAGCAATTGTCCCATTCCATCGAGTGCTACATGAAAACGACTTCCCAATACCGGTAGCCATTCAATGTCTGTTTGCAAATCAGCGGGGCCATTTAAAAATTTTATTCCAAGCAATGAAACAACCAGCACAGCCAGAGAGATCACCAGGGACCATAGCTTCGCCGAACTGTCTTGCTTAATAAAGAATGTTAGCAAGCCACCGATTAATGGAATCAATATCAGTAAAACAGGTATCATATTTTATTTCGAAAGCCGGAGCTCGATTTTTTAGAGTTTAAGGGTTTTATAGTTTCAGGGTTTAAAGGTTGTTTCTCCGTAAGATTTCTTCAATTAATCAACGTGCCCTACCATTAAACTTTTAAACCCTTAAACCTTTAAACTTCTTACCTCTGGTTTCATAGTTTCAGGGTTTAAAGGTTATTCCTCCGTAAAATTTCTCCAAATAATCAAGGTGCCCTCACCATTAAACTTTTAAACCCTTAAACCTTTAAACTTCTCACCTCTGGTTTCATAGTTTCAGGGTTTAAAGGTTATTCCTCCGTAAAATTTCTCCAAATAATCAAGGTGCCCTCACCATTAAACTATTAAACCCTTAAACCTTTAAACTTCTTACCTCTGGTTTCATAGTTTCAGGGTTTAAAGGTTTTTCCTCCACAAAAGTTCTCCAATTAATCAAGGTGTCCTTACCATTAAACTATTAAACCCTTAAACCTTTAAACTTCTTACTTCTTCACAAAAAACTGTATCACAAAAAACACCAACATACTAATCACCATCAGCAACACATAACTCCCCACTTGCCCGCTTTGTACCAATCTCAACTGACGGCTTGCCAATTGTACCAGCTTCCCCACTCCGTTTACGATCCAGTCAATGATTTCGTTTTCTGTGAATACAATGATCTTCTTACCAAACCAGCGCAACGGTTTTACAATAATTATATCATAGAATTCATCAACATACCATTTATTCTCGAGCAGTTTTCCAAAACCGGTTGTTTCAGAAGAAACATATTTACGGTATTTGTAGAATGCGAATAATACCGCTACCAAAACAAGACCGGTTGCTGCTGCCATCAATGCCCATTCAGTGGAGTGTGATACAGGCGCATGATCCGTTGAAATAGGAATAACGGGCGCCAGGAACTGCGTTAATTTATTTCCCCCTTCGCGTATCACCGCGGGCACTTCAACAAAACCTCCAATTACAGAAAGAATGGCTAATAATACCAATGGAATCGTCATAGCCGCCGGACTTTCATGCAAATGATGTTTTTGTTCCTCCGTACCGCGAAAACTTCCATAAAAAGTTAGTATCAGCAAACGGAACATATAGAAACCGGTCAGCATTGCTGTAAACAGCGCCAACCCATAAATGATATAGTTATGCTTTTCAAATGCAGCTAATAAAATCGCGTCTTTGGAGAAGAAACCACTGAAAAAAGGAAAGCCGGCGATGGCCAATGTTCCTATAAGGAAAGTGATATGTGTGATTTTTAATTTCTTACTTAAGCCTCCCATCCTCCGGATATCCTGTTCACCACCCATCGCGTGAATCACACTTCCACTACCGAGGAATAATAAGGCTTTGAAGAAGGCATGTGTCATTACATGAAATACAGCGATGCTGTAAGCTCCCATTCCCAACGCCACAAACATATATCCCAATTGGCTGACAGTTGAATAGGCCAACACTTTTTTGATATCATTTTGTTTCAACGCTATGGTGGCGGCGAAAAGAGCAGTTGCGATTCCAATGTAAGCAACTATATCCGATGAAAATTGAGAAATCGAATACAACACATTGCTTCGCGCGATCATATAAATACCCGCGGTTACCATGGTGGCAGCATGGATCAATGCAGATACCGGTGTAGGACCCGCCATCGCATCAGGTAACCATGTATACAGAGGTATCTGCGCACTTTTACCTGTTGCGCCTATAAATAATAATAAGGTGATGCCTGTTATTACTGCTACATCTTCACCGGGTGCTTTGGAAAATACCTCTCCAAAACTTACGGATCCAAATTGGTTAATCATCCAGAAGATTGCCAGCAGAAAACCTAAATCGCCGATTCGGTTCATGATAAAAGCCTTCTTAGCAGCAATTGTATAATTAACGTTCTTAAACCAATATCCGATCAGCAAATAAGAACAAAGTCCTACCCCTTCCCATCCGATAAACAGGATTACAAAGTTGCCGCCGAGTACCAGCAGTAGCATCGAAAACACAAACAAGTTGAGATAGGAGAAATAGCGGGCAAAATGATCGCTCTCTTCCTCGTGCATATAGGAAACGGAATAAACATGGATCAAAAATCCAACCCCTGTAATAATCAATAAAAAGATGGTGGATAATTGATCAACCTGGAAAGAGAAAGGTATCGAAAGGGTTCCTACACTTATAAAATCAAACAAGGTTATCACTTCTGTATTACCCGCTTTTACTTCCATAAAAAGTAAAAGACTTATGATAAATGAACCGAGTATAACTCCACAGCCGATTATACTGGTCATGCCCTTCGAAAGGCTTTTCCGGAATAATCCATTAATAAGAAATCCTACGAATGGAAGCAGGGGAACTAACCAGACCAATTGAAAAATAGTATTCATAAACAGAAAACCTGTGGTTGTATTAATGCTTTAAGCGATTCAAAAAATTAATATCGATTGAATGAATATTCCGGAACATCATAACGATAATGGCCAATCCCACGCTTACCTCCGCCGCTGCCACTACCATAATAAAAAAGACGAACAATTGCCCGTCGATACCCGCGTTGGGATTTGTTGCAACGCCGCTTGCATGATGCATTTTGGAAAATGCCACCAGCAATAAATTAACCGCGTTCAACATCAGTTCTATACACATGAATACGATGATCGCGTTGCGGCGGATCAATACGCCCACGATGCCGATGCAAAACAGGGCGATTGCCAGATAGATGTATAATTCGATTTTCATAATTAGTTTTTCGGTTTGTAGTTTGTGGTTTGTAGTTGGGTCCCCGTTACTGAAAATGGTTTTTAAATTCTTGGAGAGCCAAACCATAAACTACAAACTATAAACTACAAACTCAGTCTCCTTTTTTTCCAATCACCGCCGCCCCTACCATTGCACTTAAAAACAAAACGCTGCTTATCTCGAAAGGAATAACATATTCAGTAAATAATACTTTTCCCAGGTTGCTGATCAAACCGATATCGCCATTATTTGTCTGAGCTATGCGTGTCATCTGGTCGGCATTTTTCAACGCGGCAACAATCACCAGCATCAAAGAACCACCCGCAATAATTCCGGCCAGTTTCAACCATTTATTCTTTTTAGGTTCGGAGTCGGCGTTCAGGTTCATCAGCATGATCACAAAAAGGAACAATACCATGATAGCACCGGCATAAACAATCAGGTTCACGATGCCGATAAACTGAGCGTTGAGCATTATATAATGTCCCGAAATAGCAAAAAAGACTACGATCAACCAAAGCACACTATGTATGGGATTTTTGCTGGCCACAACCGCGATTGCACTGACCAGGGCCAGGATGCTTAAAAAGTAGAATAGTATTTCGGTGGCACTCATCGTTTGATCTATATACAACTTTTGTTTAGAATATGTATTTCTGTAACTAATTATCCTTATTATAATTTTTGATTTGTGATTTATGATTTGTGAATGCACCTCCCAGAATAATTGCGACGTGCTTTTACTTTGCGTGCTGCAATAAAATCAAAAATCATAATTCAAAAATCTCAAATCGTTCTTAGTCCCTCGGTCCGCTCGCTCTATTCCCCAACGCCTTCTGATACTCCAATGGGTTATCAATCGGGTGTGGTATCAACAAATCAGGTTTACCATATATAAGCCCCTTACGCTGGTAATTAGACGGCGTGAAGGTTTCGCTAAGGTAGATCGCGTCTTTTGGACAAGCCTCTTCACACAATCCACAAAAAATACAGCGAAGCATATTGATCTCGTATTTCGCCGCGTATTTCTCTTCACGAAATAAATGTTCTTCACCCGGTTTACGCTCAGCGGCTTCCATGGTAATTGCTTCGGCCGGACAAGCAACGGCGCATAATCCACAAGCCGTACAACGTTCGCGTCCTTCCTCATCCCGGTTCAAGATATGCAATCCACGGAATACGGAGCTGAAGGCACGTTTTTGTTCGGGATAACTTACGGTAGCTTTTCTTTTAAATATATGTCTAAAAGTAATGAGCATCCCCTTGAAAATATTCCACAGGTATAGCCTCTCGACAAAGCTCATTGGCTTTCGCTCCACAAATAAGGCCCTGTTTGTTAATGACTGCATGTTTTTTAGCTTTTAGACTTTAGCTGTTAGCAGTTAGCTTTTAAGTTTGCAAATATATTTTATGTACCCAACTATGCAAGTTCTATTTGGCTGTGGTTGCGTCGCACTCTTGTACGACAACAATTCTAGTGAACAAATCCTTACTGTCGGCTAATCCCTGTTTTTAGAGGGTAGCCCCGCCAAAGGCGGGCATGTCTAAAACTTTTTATCTTTTCTACAAACAGGTAGCCCGCCGCGGCGGGCATAGTACCTAAATTGCAGATCCAAAGTTTTTCGCTATTCGCTATTCGCTATTCGGACATTTGCACATCTGCACATTTTCAAATTTGCATATTTTCACTTCTTCAGCCATAATACTATCGCCGCCGTAATAATCATATTAACCAAACTCAACGGTATTAATTTTTTCCAACCCAGGTTCATTAATTGGTCGTAGCGGAAACGTGGTATCGTCCAGCGGATCCACATAAACGTGAATATAAAAATCAATGTCTTCAGGAACAAACTCAATCCTTCCAATATTGCCAGCCAGTTCTGGCCAATGCGTTGACCCAACTCCGCGTCATTAATAAAAGGGATATCATAACCGCCCCAGAACAACGTAGCCATTACCACGCTGCTGATAAACATATTGATATATTCAGCAAACAAATAAAATCCCAGTTTCATGGAAGAATATTCCTGGTGATACCCAAAGTTCAGTTCATTCTCCGCTTCCGGAAGATCGAAAGGAGTTCTATTACATTCTGCCAATGCACATATAAAGAAGATCAAAAATCCAAGCGGTTGATACAATACATTGTACCAGGCATCCAACTGCCCCCCAACGATCACACTCATTTTTAGAGATCCGGTAAGAAACAATAAAGCAATCAATGAAAGTCCCATTGGAATTTCATAAGAAATTACTTGTGATGCTCCTCGCAAAGCGGCCAGCAAGGAGAATTTATTATTTGAGGCCCATCCGCCAATCATGATTCCATACACACCCATACTCACCACACCAAATATGAAGAGAATGCCAATATTTATGTCGGCGATTTGTAAACTCACTTGTCTTCCAAAAAAATCAATTGAACCTCCCCAGGGTATAACAGCGGAAGTCATCATAGCTGTTAACATAGCCATGCAAGGCCCCAATATGAATAAGAATTTACTGGAGGTATTTGGAATGATTTCTTCCTTCATGAATAATTTCAATCCATCGGCCAGGGGTTGCAACAAACCAAATGGGCCCGCGCGGTTTGGTCCGCGACGATCCTGCATTACGGCGGCTATCTTTCGCTCCATATAGGTCTCATACATCGCAATTAACAGGCAAACTGATACGATGCCAATAATCAGCGACAATTTTTCTATCAAAAAAAGCCAGTCGAAAGCTAGGAACATGGTTATGTTTTATAATATTATCATTGTGCCCGTGAATCGTGAGTCTTGAATCGTGAGTAGCGGGTGGCACACTCTAAGTAATAGTGGCTTACCGTTAATCAGGGAGCTTTCTCACGACTCACCACTCACGCCTCACGTTTCAAAGTCGTCCGAATTCGCCGGTCTGTTCAACTCACTCAGATGAATATCGTTCTGGTTCACCTGGCTTACCGAATGGATATCCATCAATAAACGGGGTTGTCGTCCTCCCATTACTTCAGCCGTTGTTTCAGTTGGCATTTTCAATCCCACATAATGGCCCTGCGATATCACCGAATGACGGTTGATCAGGCTCGGCCCTTCAATCACCCAATCACTTGTTTTTTTCTTTTCGAAACGGCACTCATTACAGATCCAGCCGGGTTTTCCTTTGGTACTGTCTTTTACTTCCCCCCACGCATCTTTTCGGGCAGTTACCCTATACACTTCATCGCCCCTCATCCACAACTGAGTCTCGCCGCAACATTTCGTACAATTTCGATGGGCATCCACTGGTTTGGTGAACCATACCCTGTTTTTGAAACGGAATGTACGATCGGTGAGCGCTCCTACCGGACAAACATCAATTACGTTCCCAATAAAATCATTGGTCAATGCCTTTTCAATATAGGTCGCGATTTGTGAATGATCGCCCCTGTCCAATACACCATGCCCCCGATTATCGGTTAATTGATCGGCAACAAAAACACAACGGTAACAAAGAATACAACGCGTCATGTGTAATTGTATATAGGGCCCAAGGTCATGCTTTTCAAATTCACGACGCTTGAATTCGTATCGTGTACCTTCTTTACCATGTTCGTAACTCAGATCCTGCAAATGACATTCACCGGCCTGATCGCAAATAGGACAATCGAGCGGGTGATTGATTAATAAAAATTCTACAACACCTGCTCTTGCTTCCAACACTTTTTCACTGGTGATATTCTTCACCACCATTCCATCCATTACATTAGTACGACAACTGGCTACCAGTTTAGGCATGGGCCTTGGATCTGCCGTTGAACCAGCAGAAACTTCCACCAGGCAGGTACGACATTTACCACCGCTTCCTTTCAGCTTGCTATAATAGCACATTGCCGGCGGAGCCACATCTCCACCAATTGAACGGGCAGCGTTCAGGATAGAAGTTCCTGGCTCCACGTTGATGGTGATGTTGTCGATTGTTACTTTCAATAATTTCTTTTCTTCGGGCATATCATTTGTTGTGAAGTTTGAAGAACCTGTGTGTGTTGCATTTCAGGAAAGCAAAGAACACAGAGAACCGCAAAGTTCGCGGAGGTTTTAAGTTTACTATTTCAGCTCCATTAATTCCACAAATTTCGAGAATCCTCAATGTGTTGCATTTCAGGAAAGCAAAGAACACAGAGAACCGCAAAGTTCGCGGAGGTTTTAAGTTTACTATTTCAGCTCCATTAATTCCACAAATTTCGAGAATCCTCAATGTGTTGCATTTCAGGAACGCAAAGAACACAGAGAACCGCAAAGTTCGCGGAGGTTTTAAGTTTACTATTTCAGCTCCATTAATTCCACAAATTTCGAGAATCCTCAATGTGTTGCATTTCAGGAACGCAAAGAACACAGAGAACCGCAAAGTTCGCGGAGGTTTTTATTAATTAAGAACTACTTTTTTTTCTTCGTAACTAAATCCATTACAATACAATCAACTTAAACTGCATTTTCTTTGTCTTCTCTTTGCGCCCTCTGCGGTTCTCTGAAACTCTGCGTCCAGGTTTCCCGGGTTGCTCAAGTTAGAACCAGTTCAAATTCACAAAGACTATAACCCATTCACAATTCTTTTTAACCCATCCTTTAATAGCACAACATTAAAATTCATCAATAGACCCAATTTGCATTTTGAAAACTTCAGATATGTTAATGTTATACTTTTATGAACCTCACTAATTGCTTCTATTGATTTTGCTTCAACAAGAAGTTTTCCTTCTACAATAAGATCTGCTCTGTACCCACAATCCATTTTCACTTCTTCAAATATTACCGGTATGGGCTGTTCCTTAATAACTTTTAACCCACATTTGGTAAGCCTATAAAAGAGGCATTCAACATAGACTTTTTCCAATAAGCCTGGACCCAGCGACTTGTGAATTTCAATTGCTTCACGAATAACAATAGTGGCTAATTCATTTTCAGTCATAAAATAAAATTTTAGACTGTAAACTAGCAACACAGCTCAAAGATCTCAACGTTAAAAAACGTCTAAACAAAGGAATTTCCTTTTTAGCGAAACTTATGCGGGAACTGCCCTGGGTTGCGCATATCCCGCTAGTCCATAATTTCTCCTTTGACTTTCTTCTGGATTCATCACATGCCATTCAAATTCGTCGCGGAAATGACGGATGGCTGCCGCTACCGGCCAGGCCGCCGCATCGCCCAATGGACAAATCGTATTGCCTTCAATCTTTCGCTGAATATCCCACAACAAATCAATATCACTCAATTTTCCTTTTCCGTATTCAATATTATGCAGGATCTTTTCCATCCATCCCGTTCCTTCGCGACAGGGAGAACATTGTCCGCAACTTTCATGACGATAGAAACGCGCCAACGTTAATGTATTGCGTACCACGCATTGGTCTTCATCCAAAACAATAAATCCACCTGATCCCATCATACTACCGGTGGCGAAACCACCATCGGCCAAACTTTCATATGTCATCATTCTTTTATCCCCTTTTGCTGTAGTGAATAAAAGATTAGCGGGAAGAATTGGAACAGATGATCCACCCGGAATACAGGCTTTTAATTTTTTTCCATTGGGAACACCACCACAATATTCATCACTGTACACAAATTCTTCAACGGAAATGGTCATATCAATTTCATAAACCCCCGGCTTATTAATATTACCGCAAGCGGAGATTAATTTAGTACCCGTCGATTTACCGATTCCAATCTTCGCGTATTCTTCTCCACCCATATTAATAATAGGACCAACAGCTGCTAAGGTCTCTACATTATTCACCACGGTAGGACAATCCCATAACCCTTTCACCGCTGGGAACGGTGGTTTGATACGAGGGTTTCCTCTTTTACCTTCCAATGATTCGAGCAGGGCGGTTTCTTCTCCGCAGATATATGCACCTGCACCTCGTTGTACATAAACCTGGCAATCGAATCCTGTTCCCAAAATATTTTTACCTAACCAGCCATTGGCATTGGCTTCGGCAATTGCCTGCTCAAGAATATCAACGATCCACGCGTATTCACCGCGGATATAGATATAAGTTCTATTACTTCCTAATGCATAAGAAGCTACAACCAATCCTTCAATCAATAAATGTGGAAGAAACTCCATCAGGTATCGATCCTTAAACGTTCCGGGTTCGCTTTCATCTGCATTGCAAACGAGATAACGAGGCACTCCTTCGGGTTTAGCGAGAAAACTCCATTTCATTCCTGCCGGGAAACCCGCGCCACCACGACCACGTAAGCCACTTTTCTTCACTTCTTCTACCACATCGGCGGGAGCCATTTTAAACGCCTTTTCTACGGAGGCATATCCGCCTTCGCGGCGATACACTTCGTATCCGCGTATTCCCGGAATGTTTACTTTATCTATTAATATTTTTCGACCCATGGGGAAAAGCTTTTAGCTATTAGCTGTTAGCCGTTAGCTAGTCTCTATATTTTTGATATGTTTAAATTCTCAGCTTATCACTAATAGCTAACATCTAACAGCTAATAGCTTTCTTACAACTTCGTACTCTGCCTGCTCAACAACTGCCATCCACTCTTCGTCTTTACCCACAAATGCAATACAAACAAATTCAACTTAAATGCATTTCCATCTCTCGATCCTTCCACTGCAATGCGTTCTTTAACGGTCGCATAATTCTTACTGATCGTAATCGCTGTTGATTGGGTATCGATTTTCTGATACACCAGGTAACCGCTTTTCATATCTTTCAATACATCACTCTTTGTTTGCACCCATCCATTGGAATGTCCATAGGCAATGTCGGTATGGAGCAGCTTATTCAACACATCACTATCTTTTTCCACCAGGGCATACCTTAAGGCATTTACGGCTTTAAATACTTCCGTTGTATCCTTTTGTGCGATACACACTGAACAAATAAAGAGCGATACGAATAAAAAGGAAATACTCTTCATTCGTTATTTTTTCAATTCATGATTAAACATCCAGTCTACTCCAAACTTATCCTTCAACATGCCGAAACGCGCCCCCCAGAAAGTATCCTGAAGTTCCATCGTAACTGTTCCGCCTTCCGACATTTTAGCAAAAACCTGGTTGATTTTATCGATACTTTCCACATCAATATTCAATTGCACGTTTCCTTCTTTTTTTGCAATCGTTCCTTTGAAGGCATCTGATAACATGATCATATTACCATCAAAAACAAGGCGGCTATGCATCAATTTATTTTTCCAATCATCATCCGCTGGCATCGGACTGTCTCCATAACGACTTAACATCGTAATTTCTCCACCCAGCGCATCTTTATAAAAATTCAGCGCTTCCTCGGCATTACCATCAAAGTTCAAATAAGGGTTGAGCTTCATAACTATTAATTATTTAATGATGCGGTTTTCCTGCATTCGTCAATAATCTTGTCCACTTTTTCCTTAGTAAGGTGTTCGCGGTATGTTTTACCCATCTGCATCATCGGGGCATATCCGCAGGCACCCAAACATTCTACTGTTTTCAGCGTAAACAATCCATCCGCACTTGTTTGTCCGGGTTTAATATTCAGCTTCTCCCCAATATATTTAATGATATCATCGCTACCGCTTAGCATACAAGGTCCGGTTTGACAAACTTCGAAGAGAAACTTACCGACTGGTTTCAGGTTATACATGCTGTAAAAAGTAGCCACTTCATATACTTCAATCGGATCAATATTCAGCAGGCTCGCTACGTAATCCATTGTTGGAGCGCTCAACCAACCGCCGAATTCTTCCTGGGCCAGGTGTAATACCGGGATTAAGGCGCTTTTTTGTTTGCCTTCGGGATAAAACGCTTTTATGCGTTCTACTTCTTTCAATTTATCTGGTGAAAACTGACTCATTCTATTTAAATGTAAAATCTAGAATACAAAATGTAAAACGGAAACGTAAAATATTAAATGTAAAATTTAAAATGGCCTACAACTCATAAAGCATGATTGATTCCAGGACCCTTTTACATTTTATATTCTACATTTTAGATTTTACATTTCTCAAGCATCCATTTCTCCCGCAATCAAATTCAAACTACTCAATACAATAATCGCGTCGCTGAGCATACTTCCTTTTACCAATTCTTCGTAGGCCTGGTAATACACAAAACAGGGACGACGGAAATGCAGTCGGTATGGTGTGCGTCCCCCATCACTGATCAGGTAAAATCCTAATTCACCGTTGCCACCTTCTACCGAGAAATAGACTTCACCCGGCGGAATTTCCACTTCACCCATTACTATTTTGAAGTGCCAGATCAGCGCTTCCATTTTAGTATAGACGTCCTTCTTCTCCGGCAAATAATATTCAGGAACATCGGCATGATAAACATCCGCTTCCGCTCCTTTGAATTCCTGTACCTTTTTATACGCTTGTTCTATAATATGCAAGCTTTGCCACATCTCCTGGTCGCGAACGAGATAACGATCGTAACAATCCCCTGTTTTGCCAACCGGAATGGTAAACTCAAAATCTTCATAGCTCGAATACGGGGTATGAACACGTACATCATAATCAACCCCAGCAGCACGCAGATTCGGACCAGTAAATCCATAATTCAATGCACGTTCCGCAGAGATGGGACCACAACCAATGGTACGTTCCATAAAAATCCGGTTGCGTTTGAAGAGATTATTAAACTCTTTCAAAACACCCGGATATTCCCTTAAGAATTTTTCGAGTTTCTCAAATGCTGCAGGCGTGAAATTCCTTTCCAGACCGCCAATGCGCCCAATATTAGTAGTAAGACGGGAACCACATACTTCTTCATATATTTCATAGATTAATTCGCGGTATTGCATTACATAAAGAAATCCGGTGTAAGCGCCGGTATCCACTCCCACAATGGAATTGCAGATCAGGTGATCGGAAATGCGAGCGAGCTCCATCAAAATGATCCGCAGGTAATCGACCCGTTTGGGAGTTTTTATATTCAATAATTTTTCGCAGGTAAGATGCCAGCCCATATTGTTAATGGGACTGCTGCAATAATTCATCCGATCAGTAAGCGTGGTGATCTGGTAGAGCGGTCTTCTTTCAGCCAGTTTTTCAAATGCCCGGTGAATATATCCAACGGTTTGTTCCGCTGAGATAATTCGTTCGCCATCCATCTCCAGGATATTCTGAAATACTCCGTGTGTAGCCGGATGTGTGGGACCGAGATTCAGCGTGGTTGTTTGCTTCTCAATAGATCCTTCCGGTAGTTTTATATTCGTATGTGTTGCTGTATCAGACATGATTCAAATGTGCAAATTAGAAAATGTGCAGATGTGCAAATTCTTTTAACTCAAGATCACCAACTAATTTACAGTTCATATTTATTTAAAAGTGATATATAAGAATACTAACTCGTTTTCCGCCACTCAGGTTCCCCATTTGCACATCTGCACATTTGCACATTTGCAAATTATCTTCCAAACATATCATCATCCTTATCCACCCTCGTCTGATCTTCCAATGGAAATTCTTTACGCATCGGGAAATAATCCATCTCGTCTACATTCAGTATCCTTTTCAAATTAGGATGGCCGAGAAAATTCACTCCAAAAAAATCATAGGTCTCTCTTTCCATCCAGTTGGCGGCTGCATAGAGAGCTGTCGCACTAAACACATCGGGCTTCTGTATATCGGTGAAAACTTTAAATCGTATCCGAACATTATCCACCAGGTTGTGTAAATGATAAACCACGGCCAGTTCTCTTCCTATTTCAGCAGGGTAATGTACAGCCTGCAGATCGGTAAGGAACTGGAACTTCAATTCCGTGTCATCAAAAAGGAACTGCAATACTTTTAAGTTGAGATCTTTCGGTGCTTCGAAAGTGAGCATTCCGTATGGTTCGGTAAAGTTGCTCAACTGTTCGCCGAATTTTTCCGTTAGTCTTTGCTTGATGTGGTCGTTAGTCATGAATAGCTCTTAGCTGTTAGCAATTAGCTGTTAGCTAACTACCGAATATTATTTTCTATTTTTTTACCAAAGTAACAATCAAAAAATCCGATGTATCAACTGTAATGAATGTAGCTAATAGCTAAAAGCTAGCAGCTAACAGCTTTCTTCACTGAATTCCATAACTCCCCATCAACTCCTTATACCGATCTCCATTTCTCCGGCGCAAACTTTCTTTTCCTACCAGGTCCTGAATCCGCATAAATCCATCAATCACTGCTTCGGGTCGCGGTGGACAACCCGGAATATAAACATCCACCGGAATAATCTGATCGATCCCTTGCAATACACTGTATGTATCAAAAATTCCACCGCTGGAAGCGCAGGCACCCATTGCCAACACCCAGCGAGGTTCAGCCATCTGCAGATAAACTTGTTTTACAACCGGTCCCATTTTTTTAGCGATCGTTCCCATTACCATCAACAGATCGCATTGACGGGGAGAAAAGCCAACGCGTTCGGCACCAAAACGGGCGAGATCATAATGCGATCCCATGGTTGCCATGAATTCGATACCACAGCAGGATGTTGCAAAAGGCAAAGGCCAGATGGAGTTCTTACGAGCCATACCCACCACTTTATCAAGGCTGGTAGCCATAAAGCCCTCTCCCTGGTAACCTTCTGGTCCTTCAGTAACCAACTTTACATTGGTTTGGCCGTATATATTATATTGAACAGGACGTGACATGGAATGTAAAATTTAGAATGTAAAATCTAAAATATAAAATGTAAAACAATACACGCTCCACTAAGTTCATGAAGAAGTACTAACATTTTAAATTTAATAATCGCTCACAATTAACACATTAACGACAAGAACTACTAGATAATACTATTATAAAAAAGATATTTTTATATCCATTGATAGTTACAACCTAAACCCACTTTACATTCTACATTTTATATTCTACATTTTACATTTCTAGTCTTCCCAGTTCAGGGCGCCTTTCTTTATTATATATATAAACCCTGCCAAAAAAAAGCCCACAAACATCAACACGGCCAAAAAACCATTCCAGCCCAATTCTTTAAAAATGACGGCATAGGGATAAAAGAATATTACTTCTACATCGAACAGTACAAACAAGATTGCCACCAGGAAATACTTGATAGCCATCGGTTGGCGTGCATCGCCATGGGATTTGATACCGCTGGTAAAAGTTTCCAGTTTATCGCTGGTATTTCTTTTGGGACCCAGCCAATGAGTAACCCCCATCATAACCACAACGAAGAGTATAGCAAACAATAATTGAAGACCAACAGGAAAATACCAGAAGGAACTATCGGGATGCTGACCGGAGGCCGAGACCTGCAACAGGTATTGAATCATATACCTTACTGAGTTTGAGGGACAAAAATAAGGCAGACACCCTGAAAAACAAGTGGCATAATAAATAAGTAAAAAATCCCCCCGATGTTTCGGAGGGATTTACACTTATTATATCAAATCTTGTTTTTTACTTCTTTTTTTTCACCGAAGGAGGAGGCGTTTTAACTACTTTTTTTTTACTGTGGGAGGCGGTGCTGC
Organism: Chitinophagaceae bacterium; assembly: GCA_965279015.1. Taxonomy (GTDB): domain Bacteria; phylum Bacteroidota; class Bacteroidia; order Chitinophagales; family Chitinophagaceae; genus Endoryza. Next base: position 2,335,888 of record OZ257130.1, on the reverse strand, counting down.
GGCAGTACCTTTTGTTCCGCCCGTTTTAGGTTTAGGTTGTGCCGGCGTTTTTGGGGGTGGTTTTGAAAGTATTTCTTTAAACCTTGCCGCATCCGGGTTTGTTGGATCAACTTCTAAAACCTTGTCAAGATATCCGATTGCAGCTGTTTTATCTTTTGCAATATCATTGTAATATTGTGCAAGGAAAAAATAAGCTGAAACGGCCTGTGTTTTATATCGAACTGAATCGATTTGTCTTGCTTTTTCTGCGAGCGTCTTAAATGCTTCAACTGCTAATCCTTTAGAATTCGTAGAATCATCTTGTCCCTGTTTGCTTCGGGCACACCAGAGATAACCAATAATTTCATTTGGATATTTGGATTGATACATTCCACAGAAAATGCTATCTGAGGTAAGATAATTACCTGCCTGGTAATGAGCAAAACCCCAATCATAAAGATCGCGGTTACTGGGATTCTTTTTAATTGAATAAGCGATCCCGAGCCAGTTAGCCTCTTCACCTCTGTTTCCCATTTTCTTGGCTAGGGCAGCACCACGTTGGATATATTTTACTTTATTTTCCGGTAAGCTGTCTTTAGCAATGGCCTGTTTATAATTTTCAAATGCTTCTGCTTCGTTCCCTGGCATTTTAGAATTGATATTTGCCAGCTCTTCATAGTCTGTAGACAAAATATCTTCAGGTTCCGCTTTCTGCAGAAAAGTCAACATTGCTTGTTTTGCTCCCGGCAAGTCACCTGTTGTATCAGAAGTATACGCAACAAGCCGATACATGCGCGGACTCACGTTATCACCGTACTGAGCTATCAAACTCTTCGCTTTATCTTTTGCTTCACCAAATTTTCCGGAGGCGTAGAGAAAGTCTGTTTTCAGGTATTCCACGTTTGGACCCTGGTCGGCATTCGCTACATATTTCTCCAGGTACACGGCCGCTTTATTTACATCTCTGAAATACCAGTAATAAAATAATTCAAAATAAGAAGGTGCATAGGCAGGATCCAGCACAGTGGCTTCTTCAAAAGCCGGTAAAAAATATTCTTTATTCTGTTGAGTAAGATATACTTTACCAATATTGTGTTTGGCTGCGGCCATTCGCGGATCAAACGTCAATGCCTTAGTATAAGCTACAACGGCATTTCCTCCATCAATCAATTTACGATGGGCATTCCCCAGGATAATATATGTATCAGGATTTTTAAAATCTTTGGTTTGAGTAGCCATCATTAATTTCTCCACGGCGTAATTAGCATCACCCAAGCGGGCTTTCACATTAGCAGCACCAATAGCGTTGATCACATTTACATCCTTATTCTTGGTAAGATTCATTGCCATTTCAAAACGCTGACGAGCATCACTAGTTTTGCCTTCCATTAATTCCGACTGACCCATACCCACCAATAACAATGGCGCATTGCCATTTTGCTGAAGAGATTTTGAATAAAGGTTCTTTGCTCCTACAGAATCTTTCATATCAAACAGGGTCTGTCCCAACCAATACACCGCATCCAGGTTATTAGGATTTGCTGCCAATACCTTTTCCAAAGTCTCTTTAGCACTTTGATACCTTTCGTAGTACAAAAATTTTTTCCCCTGGTCAACACTCTGGGCAAAAAGCAGGTTGCCCGCCAGTACAACCCCCGCTACTAAACTGAATGAACGCTTCATGTGCGATTGCTTGTTTTTAGTGTTTGTAAATGTATTAAAACTGTATTAAACCCATCTACTCTGATATATCTATATTTTGCCGGTCAAAAGACATACGTGAAGGCAGCAAATAAGCCCTTTTAAATATACGCTGTCCTTTTTCCAAGATGAGGAAATTCAGAAACCCGCTGCCAAGTCCCTCATAATTTTCTTTTAAAACATAGTATAGGGGGCGAATCATCGGGTATCGTGCCGTGTAAATATTTGCCTGATAGGGCTTTACAAAAGGGCCATCCTTGCAACCCCTGCATTCCAAAGAGGCTATTTTTACATTTTGCAGAAAGCTGATTTGATCTTTATCATCAGGATTACCAATCCAGCTTACACCAATCAACCCAATAGCATCAGCATTATTAGAGATATAATCAATAACGGCCTCGCTGTTTTTGGCTCCCTGCACATTGGATGCCATCTTTTCTCCTTTCAGTAAAGAATCCACCACAAATCGTACCGTACTGGTAGAATTACTTCCATCCAATACCACCTTATATTTATATCCGCTGGTTCCTTTAACGAGGGAGCGAATATCTTCCATGGTAAAGAGCGAATCGGGCGTTTTATTATTAACGATTACAGCAATGGCATCATAAGCCATTATATCATAGCGGGGAGAAAAATCAAGTGTATCAAGCATGATTTTGTTCTCTTCATTCGATAAACCGCGGGTTACAATCACCATCCGGATACTATCATAATTGAGATCGCGCAGGCAATCGGCTTCCGACTTATAATTTACTATGATATGAGCACCCGCGTTCAGCGATTCGAAAACTCTTATCTGGGAATCAATCACGGGTTTAAAGGATTCATCAACACTGATATGAATGGTACCGCTCACCATGGTTTCCGGTGGACGTTTGGGTGCATTCTTATTTTTGCAAGCGGATGCTAAGAACAGCATGGCAGTCGCAGCAATAAAGAGTCCTTTTTTATTTACAAACGCAGAAATCGCATTAAGCTTCATTCGTTAAAGTAGTTTTTCTTGTAGCCCCGGTAGATCCGGAAACCACCATATAACAAACACAATCCAACAAACAGATACCGGAATATAGGGTCTATATCAAATTCAAATCCGAGCTTCTGTGAGAACGCAAAAAACAACCCAATACCGGCAATAATTATCCCCATTCCATAATCCATTAATGAGCGTCTGAGCGAGTACGCCTTTCTTTTTTTCTCTTCAAAATCAGTAGCCATTTCTATTTTGTTTGGGGACGAGCAAGATAGGTTTTTTAGGTGAAAAAGAAATCTGGTTATTCTGCTTATTTAAAAAAATACATCACTGGTATTAACCGGATTATTTTCTATTGTTCAGGCACTTCCACAATTACGGGCAATGTAAAATATACCGCTACATTTCTTCCATTTTGAGAACCCGGTTTCCAATCGGGCATTTTCGCAATCACCCTAGTTACTTCTTTATCAAATTCACTTCGGCCACCCGTTTTTGTAACTTCGATTCCTTTCACTTTACCGTCTCTATCTACAACAAAGCGACATCTTATTTCAATCCTTGAACCGGGTTCCATTTCCTCAAATTCAAATCGCATATTTTTTTGCAGGAAGCGTCGCATTGCGGCATTACCACCTGGAAATTCAGGCATAATCTCGGAACGCTCTAAAATTTCAGGTTCATTTGGTGGTTCAATGGGAGCTGCAGCTACTACCGGTTCGGGTGATGAAGGTGCGCTTAGTACAGGAGGAGGTCCATCATGGGTATCTGTACCTATCAGAACATCTTTCGAAAGATCTATCAAATCGGGAACAGTACTGTTTGTTTCCTGAACAATAACGGGTATTGTATATTGAATGGAGGCCACCCGCTGAACTTTTGGTGGATCGGGAATTTTAAACTTTTCAATTTCGATTTTGGTCAATTCCTGGTCGGGTCCTATAATTGTTACCAGACTTCCGACAATCTTTTTATCCGCTCTCCAATAAGTTCCCGCTATAAACAATAACACTACCGCAAACATCACGGCGATGCCGCGCATCAAACGGCCATTGTAATCGCGGCGCAAAGTATAAGCGCCATAATCCTTATTTCGGTTCTCAAAAAGAATATCCAGTATATCTGCTTTTAATATCAGTTCCGGTTTCATCTTTTCTTGTTTTTGTTAGATAAAATGGTTGAGATGAAACTTGCGCAAGCTCTTAGGTTAGATGCGGATAGCTGTTGATTTCCATATTTTAGTTTGTGGTTTGTAGTTTATGGTTTGTGGTTCTTTAGGTAGGTCGTTTTAAGTAAATGTCAATTCACGCTGCACAAAAGGGCTATAATTACTCACAAATATTACACCCGCAGAACTACAAACCATAAACTACAAACCTTAAACCATGAAACCTTTAAACTCTTAAACTCAAAAAACTATCTTTGCCCCCATGAAAATTCTAATGGTTTGCCTGGGCAATATTTGTCGGAGCCCATTGGCAGAAGGCATTTTACAACATAAGGCCTGGCAAGCAGGGTTGAACTGGAGCGTGGAAAGCGCTGGCACTAATGGTTATCACGATGGTGAACCGCCTCATCGCTTATCTCAAAAAGTAGCATTACAAAACGGCATCGATATCTGCCAACAACGTTCAAGACGATTCACCGCTACCGATTTTCAGCGCTTTGATAAAATTTACGCGATGGCAGAAGATGTGATACACGAAATGCGGAGAATTGCCCGTAAAGATTTTTCTGATAATAAAGTGGAACTTCTGATGAATGAATTGTATCCCGGAAAAAACCTGGATATTCCCGATCCGTGGTCGGGACCGGAATCGGGGTATCATGAAGTGTATAGGATGATGGAAGCGGCATGTGAGGCGATCATTAATGAGTACATGAGAAAAGAACCAAGAACCGAAGAAACAAGAACCAAAGAATAAATACAAAATGGAAGAAAGAACCAAAGAAAGAATACAAATAATAAAAAAGAAAAAAGACAAAGAAATAGTTCAACTTATTAGAAGTAATTGAGAATATCCGATTGCCTTCGGTTTTCTTTTGTATTTCTTGGTTTTCTTTCTTTGGATCTTCCCCCGCGGGGGTTGCTTCTTGGTTCTTCGCTTCAAAATGCATTTTAATAATCGAACGCAACAATAAATGGCTAAAGTAAATATATCATTACCGCAAGGGACCAGAGATTTCGGGCCAGATGTGGTTCGGAGAAGGAATTATATTATCAATACGATTAAAGAAGTTTTTGAATTATACGGATTTCAACCGCTGGAAACACCGGCGATGGAAAATTTAGAAACATTGATGGGGAAATATGGGGAAGAAGGGGATAAACTAATATATAGGATATTGGATTCTGGAAACCCATTTTCAAAAGACTTTTTTGTTGCTTTGGCAGAGTATCTGAAATCGGACAACGAGAAATTGAGATACCTTAAAAATACTACTGGTCGACAAAACGAAGTCACCGCGCTTGAAGGCCCATTCTGGGAAATAAATCCAGAAGTATTGAAGGCTATAGCCGAAGATTTAATTAAAGATTCTGCTGATAAACAAAAATATTTACCAAAACTAAAAGTTCAAGTCGCTGCTAAAGCTCTAAAATATGATCTTACGATTCCGTTTGCGCGTTATGTGGCGATGAATCACAATCAACTGAATTTTCCTTTTAAGCGTTACCAGGTACAGCCGGTTTGGAGAGCCGATCGTCCGCAAAAGGGCCGTTACCGGGAGTTTTATCAATGTGATGCGGACGTGGTAGGAAGTAATTCCTTATTAAACGAAGTAGAACTTGCTTCTATCTATAATGAAGTATTTACGCGGTTGGGAATGAAGGGGTATTCGTTACGGATCAATTCGCGCAAGATATTGGCCGCGCTTGCTGAATTGTGCGGCGGAACGGATCAACTCACTGCTATCACTGTTGCTATCGATAAATTGGATAAGATTGGACTTGAAAAAGTAAAAGAAGAACTGGCACAACGTGGCTTGAATGAAGAACAAACCCGATTCATAGAATCCTTCCTGACGATAAATGGAACCAATAAAGAGAAAATTGCTCTTACCAAAAAATTATTAGCCAATTCAGCTATCGGACAAAAAGGAATAGAAGAAATTGAGTATATATTGACCGCCTGTGAGTCCTTTTTCACCACTTGCGAAATAGACCTGACATTAGCCCGCGGACTGAACTATTATACAGGCGCAATCTTTGAAGTACAGGCTCCTGCCTCTGTTAAAATTGGCAGTATTGGTGGAGGTGGACGCTATGATGATCTCACTGGTTTATTTGGCGTACCTGGTATACCTGGCGTAGGTATTTCGTTTGGAGTAGACAGGATCTATGATGTATTGGAAGAACTTAATCTATTTCCCAGTGAATTGCAGGTGAGTACGCAGGTTTTGTTTTTTAATACCGGCTATGATGAAGCGAAACGGGCATTCATGGTTATGCAACAATTACGCGCTACTGGCATCCGATGTGAGCTTTTTCATGAACAGCTGAAATTTGACAAGCAGTTCAAATACGCGGAAAAGAAAAACATTCCTTTTGTCGCCATTATTGGTGGTAAAGAGTTGGAAGATAACACCTGTATTGTCAAAGATCTGAGAAATGGCATCCAACAATCGGTATCATTGGAAAATCTCAACAAATTTTCCTTTATTTGACCTCTTAAAACCTAGAAACCAAATATGAAACGTTTATCCTTTGTTCTTTTTATGGCCCTTTGCGGCACCTTGTTGATCCAATCCTGTAAGCAGGGTGGTGATAAAAGCAATACACCTGTTCCCAAAGATGCGGTACTTGTAATGCATATTAATAATACCTCTCTCTCCACTAAACTCAGCTGGCAGGAGATAAAAGCCACCAACTGGTTTAAAGAGGCTTATTCCGATGCGCCTGATTCCTTATTGCGTAAACTGATGGAAGATCCCGAAAATTCCGGTATGGATACCAAGGCCGACATGATGCTATTTTTGAAGAAAGTTGGCCAGGGTGGATACCTTGCCTTTGAAGGTACGTTAAAAGATGCCGCCGCTTTTGAGGCCTTCAATAAAAAAATTAGTGATGGTGGCTCTTCGAAAGATGGGGATGCGAGTTTTATCGTTTTCAAAAACAAGGGCCTTGCCTATTGGAAAGGAACCCGCTTTGTTTATATCATGGATGTTCCGCTCGGTTCAATGACAAGTGCAATGGGCGGTCGTTACAGTTCTGAACCTTTTAAATTTTCCACTGATAGTTTGAGGCAATTTGCCAAGGCAACATTTGAAATCAGCGGAAAGAACAGCCTGAATAGCGACGATCGTTTCAGCGCCTTGCTGAAAGAAGCGGGCGATATTCATTTCTGGGTTAATAACGAAGAGTATGTATCTGCTCTAAGCGGAGATGCTTTATCTGTTTTGAAAATGGCCGACATTTTTAAAGGGAATGTATCTGCCAGCACCATCAACTTCGATAACGGCAAAATTTCCATGAAGAGCAAAGCATATATGAATAAACAGATGTCGGATTTATATAAAAAGTATGCTGCTAAAAAAATCAGTGCCGATGTAATTAACCGTATTCCTTCACAGAATGTAGTGGGTGTACTGGCTATCAACTATTCACCGGAAGGATTAAAAGAAATGATCAAATTTACCGGATTGGATGGCCTGGCTAACGGATTTTTGGAAAAAGCCAATTACAGTATTGATGAATTTGTAAAGGCCAATAAAGGCGACCTGTTAGTAGCTGTTACTGATTTCGAAATGAAAAAAAAGGAAACCGTTATTCCCGGCTTTGATGGAGGGGAACCTTATAAACATTATACCACTCAACCGGATGTTAACGTATTATTCGCAACTTCAGTTAACGATAAAGCTGCATTTGATAAACTCATCACCACGCTATCGGATCAGATCGGCGAGGAAAAAAATCAAATGCCCGAAGTAACTTATCAAATCGACAAGAACTGGTTTGTGGCAGGTAATTCGGCTGATCAGGTAACGAAATTCATGGGAGGAGGTAGCCTCAACCATCCTTTCACCAGCCGATTAACAGATCACACTATTGGAATGTATGTTGATATCCAAAAAATATTGACAGGTTACCGAAGCGCGCTTAAAGATAGTAGTGAAGATGCTGCCATGGAACTCTCCCTTAAAATGTGGCAGGATATATTGGTAGCCGGCGGTGGTGAGTTAAAAGATGGAGCCGTAAATTCCTTTGCAGAAATCAACCTGGTAGATAAATCTACAAACAGCTTGAAACAACTGAACCAGTATATTGATAAACTGCATGCTCTTTATAAAAAGAGACACGATTCAACTGTGCGGATAGACGATGTAATGCTGGAAGAAGCGAAAGTTGAGCCTGCGCCACCTCCTCCCGCTAATAATTAAGTTTGAATAGTAAAATAAAAGCCACAGATCGGCAGGTTTCGGTCTGTGGCTTTTAAATGCTCCGGATATGACTTTGCAGATTCAACAAATTTTACCTACTTATTTCGATGCGGATAAAACGCAACAGTCCGAAATATGGGGTAAAAACCTGCAATTCAAAAAAGGGGAACTTATCAAGATTGTAGCGCCTTCCGGAAGTGGCAAAACTTCATTGATGCATTTCTTGTATGGCATGCGTAATGACTATACAGGTACAATAAACTGGAACAATAAAAATACCCGTGAGCTAAGCATTGAAGAAATGGCTTTATTGAGAAAAGATCATTTCAGTATTGTTTTCCAGGATCTCCGTCTTTTTCCCGATCAATCAGTTTTCAGCAATATCGATATCAAGCGGCAATTGAATCCCTATCATCCCGCTGAAAAAATAAAGGAGATGGCGGAGCGGTTGGGTATCGGCAGCAAATTAAATTCGCTTGCTAAAACCTGTTCCTTTGGCGAACAACAGCGGATAGCAATCATACGTTCGCTGATGCAACCTTTCGATTTTTTATTATTGGATGAACCTTTCAGTCATTTGGACAATGCGAATTCGGAAAAAGCCATGCAGTTGATGATAGAAGAAGCCAATAGCCGGAAAGCCGCGATCATCTTCGCCGATTTGGAAAGAGTGGATTACTTTCCGTTTCAGAAGTTGTTGCATTTGTGATGGAGAAGGGTGAGAGAAGTAGAGAAGTAGAGAAGTAAAGGAGTAGAGAATATGAGAAGTAAAATAAACACTTTATGATTAAGCAAGTTCCTCTTTATCTTTCATCATTGACTATTCATTATTGACAATTCACTACATGTCCCTCAGCTTCCGACATATCAAACCTCTTCTTCAAACCGGCACTAATAAGTCGTCGCGTTTTTTTTCCTATGCCGGGCTGGGTATTGGCGTTTTATTGCTGCTCTGTTCCATCCAGATGTATATAAATATCCAGCAATTATTGGGACAAGAAACACCCCGTAAGAATGGATATGATTTTATTCCCATCCGGAAAAAGATTACCAACGAAACAATGGGACAGTTGGAGAAAAATCAATTCAACGAAGAAGATATAAAAAAAATAAAAGCCCAACCATTTGTTGACGATGCCGCGCCGTTACTTGCGAATAATTACCGGCTTCAAATTAGTGGCGGCAACCTGGTGCCCTTTCTGAGCGATTTTTTCGTGGAGTCGTTGAATAATAATTTCATAGATACCGTTCCCCCCAATTTTACCTGGACGGAGGGACAGGAAGATCTCCCTATCATACTCGCTTCTGATTTTCTTGAATTATACAATGTATTTGCGCCGGGTTATGACATGCCACAGTTTTCAAAGGAAACTGTATTTAGACTGGGTCTATTGGTAATTTGTTATGCCCCCGATGGAAGCAAACAGGTATTCCGCGGACATGTGGTCGCTTTCAGCGATCGTATTAATTCCATTCTTGTTCCCGAAACATTTATCAACTGGTCGAACAAAAAATTCAGTACAGAGAATAAGGTAAGGGCTTCTCGTTTATACATTAAATTGAAGGATGCGAATAACCCCGCTTTTATCAGCTACCTCGAACAGAATAACTTTGAACTGAATAAAGACAGAACAAAATTCGGTCGTGTGAAATTGGTATTGCAGGGGGTTTTCAGCGGTCTTGGTGTTTTTGGGTTGATGGTAGTGATACTGGCTTTATTATTATTCTCCTTTTATTTACAGCTGATGATTGCCCGAAGTAAGGACAGTCTCCTATTATTACTAACGCTGGGATACTCTCCCGATTGGCTCAGTAAAAAAGTGTCTCGCCAATTTATTCCTGTATATATACTTGTCGTATTACTAGCATTGATCGCGACGCAAATCATGCAATGGGCTTTTCATCATTTTGTGTTAAACGACAGACCCGAACTCTCCTCCTTAGTGCATTGGTCAGTATTGGTTGCTTCTGTACTGTTAGTGTTACTTTCTGTTTTTACAAATTTCAAAATGGTCAAGAAGCTGCTCTACAAACTGTATTAGTGTGGAGTGAGTGGTGAGTGGTGAATGAATACAATGACTTATATTTATACGAAAGAATAATTATGGGTCGATATTTATTAATATTTCTTTTTTCACTTATAACTTCCCACGGGTATTCTCAAACAAATGAAGAAAAATTTTCCCTGGCGCTTCACGATTATTTATCAAAATCGATACCCTCCAACGAACCCGGTATGGCTGTATTGATTGCCAAACCAAATGATCATAAAATTTTCTCCCGAGGTTATGGAATGGCTGACATGAATAAACTGACACCTATTACACCCAACACGATTTTTAACCTTGGTTCTGTTTCTAAAACTTTTGTAGGTTATGGTATTTTAAAATTAGAAGAACAGGGAAAATTATCGATCGAGGATCCGATCCTTAAATACTTTCCCAACTTTAAGAATAAAGAGTTGGTGAAGGATATCCGGTTGATACATTTGCTCAGTCATTGTTCCGGTTTGCCCGATAACCGTCCGGTATCACGCGAAAGTGTTTTTTACCTGACTGCTAATGACGAACAGAACTGGGCGCCGATATTGCAAAATGATTCGTTGAATTTTCAACCTGGTGAACGATTTCAATATTCCAATCCGGCGTTCAATGGACTTGCCCTTGTTATTGAAAAAGTATCGGGTATGAAATGGCAGGAATATATCCAGCAGATCATATTTGATAAAGCGGGGATGCGTACCAGTGTTATCACTGATATTGAATATCCGCAATTAGGAGTGGCGCATGGTTATCAAAAAATAAATAACCAGTGGCAGGAATATGATTTTGGTGAGTATCCAACATTTTGTGCGGCTGGTAATGGAGGCGTATGGAGCTCGGTGGAAGAATTGTTGAAATACGAAGAGGCTATTCAAAAGAATATTATTGTAAACAAACAATTGGTTGAGTTGTCACGAACTGTTTATACTCCGACTAACTGGAGTGGCAAGATGGCACCTTATATTGGAGTTTCCTGGTTCGTTATTAAGGATGGACCACTTATTAAAGCTGTTTACCACTCTGGTGATCAGGGCGGCTTTCGTGCAGAACACTGGTTTTTTCCTGATGATAAATTGTTCATTGCTATTATCGGAAACGGAAACCGTGAGCTGAATGAAACTATGGATACAATTATCGAGCTACTCCGCAGTCATCAACTCCTTAGTCCAATTACGAAATAGTAGTTAATAAATTATTTCATGGAACTATTATCCCCGAAAAAAGCCACCGAACTTATAGATCGAATCAATCGTCTACAGCCGGAGTCTAAAGGTAAATGGGGGAAGATGACGGTTGAAGAAATGCTGGTTCATTGTGCCGCGGGAATTCAAATGGCATTCGGTGATTTTCCAGCTAAGTTGAGGGTAAGTCCTTTCCGTGCGATGGTAGCCCGGATATTATTTGTTGAACTTTTCCCTTTTCCCAAACGCGCAACGGCACCACCGGAAATCAACATTAGTAAAAAACTTAAAACAAGAATGCCGTTTAATGAAGCCAGAAGTATATTAATTAAACAAGTAAAACGAATACAAAATGCGCCGACAGATCATCGTTTCCCGCCGCATCCTATCTTTAATAAACTCAGCCGGCGGCAATGGGGTAGGCTTGCATATAAACATCTCGATTATCATTTAAAACAATTCGGAGTTTAAATAATTAGAAAATGTGCAAATTTGCAAAAATGAGAATTAGCAAATTAGAAAATATGCAAATGTGCAAATGCTTTAGGTTTGATTATTAAAACTAAAGGCAAGTTTCATTAAGTTGGAAATATAGCTTTTAAAGCATTTGCACATTTTCTAATTTGCATATTTGCACATTATTTAACCTCCAAGTGGTATTGGTTTCAATACCGTCGTTTCCCATTGCTCGTATTTCTTTTTAAGCCTGTCAAAGATGGCGGTCTCTTTTTCTTTCAGATTATTTTTCTCCCCGGGATCTTTAGCAATATTAAAAAGATATTCCCCCTTCTCATCCTGTAACCATTTCCAATCGCCATCTCGCATCGCTTTTTGTTGATTGCGTTGAAACATCCGCCAATAAAAAGTTCTGGGCATCAGATTTCTTTCCCCTGTTAAAAATGGAAGAAGGCTTATACCATCGGGTGGAAATTGAGGAAGAGTTTTCCCCCTGGCAAGGTCAAGAATAGTGGCTGTCCAATCCAATGTAATAATTGGTTGTTCTGTTATACCCGCTTTGATTTTGCCGGGCCACCGAACAAAAGCAGGAACTTTAATTCCTCCTTCCCACAACAGGGGTTTGCCGCCGCTAAGCGGGCCCATATCAGAAAATTTATCGCCACCATTATCGCTGGTGAATATAACAACCGTATTCGTTGACAGGTTTTGTTTATCGAGCGTTTCAAGAATAGTTTTTATTGCATCATCAAGGCTTTTCATCATTCGTGCATAAACTTGTTGGTTTCCTCCTGCTCTTAAATTCATTGTATCCGGATAAGGCGAATCGCCTGGTCCCTGCCACGGCCAATGGGGGGCATTGAATTGCATACTTAGAAAAAATGGTTTATCATGTTTCTTCTCCAGGAATTCAACCGCTTTGTTTCTTAATAGATCTGTGAGATAACCTTTCGTGTAAACAGGTTGGTCGTTTTCATACAAATCATGACCGGGTCTTTCACCCCGATGCGAAATATAGTCAGCTGCCCCGCTGTGAATACCATAGAAATACTCAAACCCATTATTATTAGGATTGTATTGCGGTAAAAATCCGAGATGCCATTTTCCAATCAGCGCGGTTTCATAACCCGCGGTTTTTAATAATAACGCAAGTGTAGGTTGATCGGGACTTAAGCCTACTAAACTATCTTTTTTATTCATTACGAGTGGCTCCCTTAAACCTACCGGATGTCTGGCAGGATAACGACCCGTCATAAATCCCGTGCGACTTGGCGTACATAAGGGTGATGCTGAATATGCATTCACAAATTTCAATCCTTGTGTTGCGAGTTTATCAAGATGGGGAGTAGAATAATCTTTTCTTCCATAGCCGCTCAGATCCGAATATCCCAGATCATCGGCCATGATGTAAATGATATTGGGGCGATTTGTTTGAGAAGATGAGGGTTGGGAAATAATTAATGCAATCAGCAATTGAATGCAATAATTTCCTACGCAATGGATAGATTTCATAGTATTCAGTTTGTCTACTAAATATAACTAATATGCTTAAGGAGGGGTATCTGTTTCCTGTTTTTTATTATTCTATTCTTTCAAAGAGGGTAGCCCCTACGGGGCATGGTTGAAATTTTTTATTTTTTTTACAAACAGGTAGCCCCTACGGGGCATAAAACTCTAATTTGAAGATCCAAAATTTTATTCGCTATTCGATATTCACTATTCGCTATTCAACTTCATTCGTCTTCATTCGTTTTAATTCGCGTTCTTCATTCGCGTTAATTGGTGTTAAACACTCTCATAAATTACCGCCGCTCCTTGCCCTACACCCACACACATTGTCGCTAATCCGTAACGAGCACCCCTTCGTTTCATTTCATGTAACAGGGTTGTGGAGATACGGACGCCGGAGCAACCCAAAGGATGTCCAATTGCAATGGAACCACCGTTTACATTTACTTTTTCAAGATCAAGACCAAGATCATAGATGCACGCAATGGATTGTGACGCGAACGCTTCATTCAATTCAATCAGATCCAAATCATTTACAGTTAACCCCGCTCTTTGTAATGCTTTTTTTGTAGCCGCAACCGGGCCGATACCCATAATAGATGGATCCACTCCGGCAACTGCCATCGAGACGATCTTTGCTACTGGTCGCAGATTATATTTTGAAACTGCTTCTTTATTGGCAAGTAACATAGCTGCCGCTCCATCATTAATACCGGCGGCATTACCCGCTGTTACCGTACCATCTTTGGCGAAAGCGGGTTTCAATACTGCCAGTCGATCCATGGAAGTCCGGCGTGGATGTTCATCCTTATCAAAAAAAATCTTTTCTTCCTTGCCACCCAATATTTCAACACCTACAATCTCTTCTTTCCATTTTTGTTTTTCAAGCGCCGCGAAATATTTCTCCTGACTTTGCAAGGCAAATTCATCCTGAGCAAGTCGACTGATGTTCCATTGTTTTGCTACATTCTCCGCAGTTTCGCCCATTGAATAAGGATGATAGATGTCAGCCAGTCGTTTATTGGTAAATCTCCATCCAATGGTAGAGTCAAACATCTCGGGACTTCGGTTCCATGGCGCGGATGATTTAGCAAGTACAAATGGTGCTCTTGTCATGCTTTCCACCCCTCCCGCTATATATAATTCTCCTTCGTTGCATTGAATGGCACGTGCAGCATCCATGATCGCCTGCAATCCTGATGCACATAAACGATTCACGGTATTACCGGCTACTGTTACCGGCAGACCCGCCAATAAAGCCGCCATACGCGCCACGTTGCGATTATCTTCTCCCGCCTGGTTGGCATCTCCCGCAATTACATCCTCAATTGCATTTACGTCGATACCTGGATTGCGTTGGAGAATCGCTTTAATAACATGCGCCAGGAGATCATCGGGACGAATGCTACTCAAAGCGCCGCCGTATTTACCAATAGGGGTTCTTATTGCATCAATAATATAGGCCTCCGTCATAATAATTTTATTTGTACCTTAATCGAGTGTGCAAAATAACGAGAAAAGACGAATGGTGAGTAGTGAATAGTGAGTGGTGAGTAGTGAGTAAGTCCCTAAATAAATTAATTTCCCTTTAGCGGAGGACTCACTCACCACTCACTACTCACCACTCACTCTCTAAAAACCCAACCATATGACCACCGCTGCTCCCCTTTCCCGCACCAGAGTTATGTCTATTGATTTAGTCAGAGGACTTGTAATGGTCATTATGGCCATTGACCATATACGCGATTACTTTTTAAAAGTTTCGTCGGCCAATGCAAGCGATATTACGCTTGATCCCACGAACCCTGCGACCACTACTACGGCACTTTTCTTTACTCGTTGGATCACGCATTTTTGTGCACCCACTTTTCTCTTACTCACGGGCGTTTCTGCATACCTGTATGGAACAAAGAGATCGAAAAATGAACTGAGCTTATTCTTACTGAAACGGGGAGTTTTCCTGGTGCTGGTTGAAATGATAATAATAACGTTGGGCTGGACATTTAATCCCTTATATAATTTAATCATCCTGCAGGTTATCTGGGCAATTGGGGCAAGTATGATTGTATTGTCTTTTCTTATCCGACTTCCTTACACTGCAATCCTGACGATTGGGCTATTGATTGTTTTGGGACACAATTTACTCGATTACCCCTCTATAGGTAATGTGGTAAAAGGCGGGCTTCTTGCCGATCTCGTCTATTTTGGCCATTTCGCGGTATACAATATCGATAGTAACCATCTAATAATTATCGTTTACTCATTTTTGCCGTGGACGGGTGTAATGGCAATAGGATATTGTATGGGCAAATGGTATGGGAAATCAATGGAGCCTCAAAAAAGGAAGAAACTTTTGTTCCTGACCGGGCTCGGTTTAACTGCATTTTTTATTGTATTGCGCTATACAAATGCATACGGCGATCCTTCAACATGGAGTTCCCAGCCAAGAGGTGGATTTTATACTTTTCTTTCTTTTCTTAACACCTCTAAATATCCGCCATCATTATTATTCTTGTGTATGACGATCGGTCCGGTACTTATATTATTGTCCATATCGGAGCAGTGGCAAAACAGCATTACACGTGTACTGACTATCTTCGGACGCGTACCCATGTTTTACTATATCATTCATTTGTATGTGATTCATCTGCTCGTCGTAATTGTTTTCTTCATGCAAGGCTATGGAGTGAAAGATATAGTTACGCCCAATTCACCCTTTCTTTTCCGTCCTTCAGATTTAGGCTTTGACCTACCGGGGCTCTATATTATTTGGCTGCTGGTAATGCTGATCCTATATCCGCTTTGCCGAATGTATGACCGATATAAAAACAGCCATAATAATTGGTGGTTAAAATACATATAGGGTCCAAAACAGTTTCATAAACTCAATCAATAACCATCGATTTTTATAGATTATCTTTGCGCCATGTTAAAAGCTAAGGGGAACAATATCAGGGAGTTGACGCTGGATGAGATACAGCAATATTTTGAAACCCTCGGAGAAAAGAAATTCCGGGCTAAACAGGTCTATGAATGGCTTTGGCAAAAACACGCCCATAGTTTTGGTGACATGACCAACCTTAGCAAAGAACTGAGACAGAAATTAGGCGAAACATTTACCCTTCCTGCTCTGGCAATTGACGCGACTCAATATAGTGCAGATGGAACCGTGAAAACCCGTTTCCGCACATATGATGGTCACCTTGTTGAAGGAGTTTTAATACCAACCGATGAGCGCAAAACAGCCTGCGTATCCTCACAGATTGGATGTTCGTTAAGCTGCAAATTCTGCGCAACAGGTTATATGGAACGCGAACGCAATCTTAGTTTCGATGAGATCTATGATGAAGTAGTATTGATCAATCAACAAAGCGAAACGATATACGAAAAGAAATTGAGCAATATCGTTTTCATGGGTATGGGCGAGCCGTTACTAAATTATAAAAATGTTTTGAGAGCCATTGAACGTATCAGCTCACCCGATGGATTAGGTATGAGTCAGCGTCGTATCACTGTTTCAACAGCTGGGGTTGCTAAACAGATACGACAATTGGGAGATGACCAGGTAAGATTCAAACTAGCCCTATCGCTGCACGCGGCTACCGATCAGAAGCGTCACGAGATTATGCCGATCAATGATACCAATAATATCAAGGCATTGATTGACGCGTTGAATTATTTCTATAAACAAACCGGTAATGAAATCACTTTTGAATATATACTTTTCAAAAATTTCAACGATAGTATAAAAGACGCGGATGACCTGATTAAGATCTATCGCCAGGTTCCGGCCGATCTCGTAAATATCATTGAATACAACCCGATTGATAACGCCAGTTTCACCAAACCTGATGAAGAAGTGGTGGAAGCATTTATGAAACATTTAGATAAAAACCGGGTGAACGCCCGATTGCGCCGAAGCAGAGGCAAGGATATTGATGCGGCTTGCGGGCAGTTGGCGAATAAAGAAGGCTAATGTGCAAATTGGAAAATGTGCAAATGTGCAAATCCCTTTAAAGTGAGATTTCTAATTAAAAGCAATTTACTTTTTAATCATAATAATCGAGTTTCAGGCATTTGCACATTTGCATATTTGCACATCTGCACATTAATAATACTGTTGTAAAACAGCAAACTACCACACATGGCAAACAAACCGTTTCAGAAATTCATCGAACACAAAGAAAAAGGTGCTAAAAAGAAAGAGCGCATCAGACAAGAAAAGAAAAAAATCCGGCAGGAAACCAAGGCGTATTTTGAGAAGAAGAAGGCAGAGCGCCGCGGCGGCCCTATTCCAGTTAGTAGTCAGGAGTCGGGAGTTCGTAGTCGGGAGACTGGAGGTGGGAGAGAAAACCAGGATATGAGGAGTGAGCGTTCTGCAAATAAAAATAAAGACGCAAGAGGAGCAGTAAGGCCACTTATACAAAAGAAGGATGCACCTAAGCAACCTCAAACCACAAACCTTAAACCACAAACTAATAATCTCAAACCACTCACGGCCGCCAAAGGCTCGCCGACGGCGATGCAAACCACAAACCTCAAACCTCAAACTACTAACCTCAAACCACAAAACCCAAACAAGCCTGACACCGGTCAAATGCCATTGAATAAATTCATTGCTCATGCTGGTATTTGTGCAAGAAGAGATGCTGCCGAGCTGGTAAAATCGGGTAAAGTAACGGTGAATGGTCAGAAGATTGTGGAGCCTGGATTTAAAGTAACCAGTAACGATGACATTAAAGTTCAGGGAAAAAAGATCAGCGCAAGAAAAAACCTTGTTTATATATTATTGAATAAGCCAAAAGATTTCATTACCACTACTGAAGATCCGCAAGGAAGGAAAACAGTATTGGATATCGTAAAGAGCGCAACTACTGAAAGAGTGTATCCAATCGGTCGACTCGATAGAAATACTACCGGCGTATTATTGCTTACTAATGATGGAGAACTGGCACAGAAATTATCTCACCCCAGTTATGAAGTAAGAAAGATTTATGAAGTTACACTCGATCGCCAGGTTACTAAAAAAGACTTCGATACCATTGCCGCCGGTGTTACACTGGAAGATGGGTTTGTGCAACCCGATGCACTCGCTTATCCCGATGCAAAAAATAAACATATCATTGGCATTGAAATACACAGTGGCCGTAATCGTATCGTTCGTCGCATTTTTGAACAATTGGGATATGATGTACGTAACCTCGACCGGGTGATGTATGCCAATCTCACCAAAAAGAATGTGGACCGCGGCAAATGGCGCTTCTTAAGTGAAAAAGAAGTTCGTTTATTGAAATTCCTAAACGCTTCCTACAGCCGCAAATAGTTTAAAAGCATTTTGCCGGTAAGACGGGAAGCCGGGAATTAAATTGATTAGATTAAAAATTTACCGTCTTACCGGCCTTGCTTCGCGCTCCGTCGCTGAAGCTAAGACGCAAGCGACCGAAGCGGCTACGCGAAGGCAAGCAAAATTGAAATAGTATATCGATGTCTTTAATCATGAACAGGCAAATGCCCGAAATAATTTTCGAGAACGATCAGTTGGTTGTGATTAATAAACCAGCGGGCCTACTCAGTATACCAGATCGGGAAGGAAAGGAAATTTCATTGAAGATTTTACTGAAAGAAAAGTATGGGAATATTTTTACCGTACACCGTCTTGATAAGGATACCAGCGGTGTAATCGTTTTTGCAAAAACTGAATCCGCACATAAATTTTTGTCGGAGGCCTTTGAAGGACGCAGTGTAGAAAAATATTATACAGGAATTGTTAGCGGAACATTACCTGAGAAGAAAAAAACAATCGATGCGCCCATCGCGGAGAACCAGGTAAAGAGAGGGGTGATGATGATTCATCAACGTGGCAAAGCATCTGTAACAGATTATGAAGTGCTGGAAGAATTTGGAAAGTTCTCTCTATTACAATTCCGGATACATACGGGACGGACCCACCAGATAAGAGTACACATGCAGAACGAAGGACATCCGATTGTATGCGATGAACTATATGGTGACCCTACTCCTATCCGATTATCGATGGTAAAGAAGAATTACAAACTGTCGAAGAGTGAAGAAGAAGAAAGACCTATTCTGAACCGCCTGGCACTTCATGCATCAAAACTGGTATTGCCTTTACCTACAGGTAAAACAATTACATTGGAAGCGCCGCTGGCAAAAGATATGAGAGCGTTGCTGCAACAACTGGCAAAGATCAATGCGAAGAAACGGAAGTGAATTGCCGTCTAAGTCTGACTGCTTTCAGAGACCCCGGTCTGACGGTCCCCGTCTGACCGTTTCGAATTAAGTCTACTTACTACTTGAAAAGAAAAGATTGAATTTTTTTCGATATGGTCAGACGGGGACCGTCAGACCATAAAAGGAAACGCCATGGTCAGACCGAGACGGTCAGACCATGACGTTTCAGACCAGGTAACCAAATAAGTTATCGTTCTTATTCAACTCAGTGAAATTGATTTGCCGCTTGCTCATATTCTCCAGGAGGATCTCATAATCCTTCCGGCTCTTCAATTCAATTCCAATTAAAGCGGGGCCGGCTTCTTTATTGGTTTTTTGCATGTATTCAAAACGGGTAATATCATCGTCGGGACCCAATACATCATTTACAAATTCTTTTAGCGCACCGGGTCGTTGCGGAAAGCGGATAAGAAAATAATGTTTCAGCCCTTCATATTGCAAACTGCGTTCTTTTATTTCGGGCATGCGATCGATATCGTTGTTGCTGCCACTTACAATACATACTACTGTCTTCCCTTTTATTTCAGCGGCGAAGTCTTCCAATGCTGCCACCGATAAGGCGCCGGCAGGTTCTACTACAATGGCATCTTCGTTGTATAATTTTAAGATGGTAGAGCAAACTCTTCCTTCCGGCACCAGTCGCATATCATCCAGTACATCTTTACATATGGAGAATGTAATATCCCCTACTCTCTTTACAGCAGCTCCATCCACAAAGCGATCGATTTCATCAAGCGTTACGGGATGACCAGCTTTCAGCGCTTCGTACATGGAAGGAGCCCCTTCTGGTTCGAGTCCAATAATTTTTGTTTTGGGTGAATAGGTTTTAAAATAAGAACCTACACCTGCGCTTAATCCACCACCACCAACAGGAATGAAGAGATAATCGATATAAGCCATATCTTCTAAAATCTCTACACCAACCGTTCCTTGTCCTTCTATGATCCGGTAATCGTCGAATGGAGGGATAAAAGTCATACCATTCTCTTCGGTATATTTTTTAGCCGCCACCGCGCAATCATCGAAAGTATCACCGACTAATCTTATTTCAATGGCATCATCGCCATGCATTTTGGTTTGCGTTACTTTTTGATTGGGCGTAATGATAGGCATAAACACCATCCCCTTTGCTTTCAGTTTGCGGCAACTGAATGCAAAGCCTTGTGCATGATTTCCGGCACTGGCACACACCACTCCCTTAGCTAACTGCTCCGGAGAAAGGCTGCTCATCATATTATAGGCGCCACGCAATTTGTAACTGCGTACCACCTGCAGATCCTCCCGCTTCAGGTACACACTGCAATGGTATTTCTTCGACAAGCTTGCGCTCAACTGCAGTGGTGTTTTGGTTACCACTTTCTTTAACCGCATTGCTGCTTTCTGAAACTCCAAGGGAGGAGGTTTTTGGGTTGATATATTCATACTATTATGTTTCCCACAAAGTCACAAAGAACACTAAGTGAAATCTTTTTGTGTCCTTTGTGTCTTAGTGGGATAAATTTATGCGACAGGTTCTACCGATTTCTTATCTGACTTCGCGGGTTGGTTCTCTGGACGCAACGAGCGTACTGTTTTACCAGCCTGCCACATTTCGCTTTCACGCAACTCTTTCAGCTCAACTTCCAGTTTCTCGCGATAATCCGGTTGACTATTACTATCAATCGAACGTTGTGATTCTTTTCCTGCTGCTACACTTTCATACAGTTCTTTAAATACAGGAGCCGTTGCATCGCGGAATTTCTTCCACCAATCCAATGCACCGCGCTGTGCAGTAGTAGAACAGTTGGCATACATCCAGTCCATACCATTCTCTGCTACCAATGGCATCAGTGATTGAGTCAGTTCTTCAACTGTTTCATTGAATGCTTCGGAAGGAGTATGTCCCTTATCGCGCAATACCTGGTATTGAGCAGCGAAGATTCCCTGGATAGCACCCATCAGCGTACCCCGTTCGCCAGTTAAATCTGAATAAACTTCTTTCTTGAAATCTGTTTCAAACAAATAACCACTTCCCACCGCGATACCCAAAGCCACTACTCTTTCTTTTGCTTTTCCGGTTGCATCCTGGAAAATAGCGTAAGAACTGTTCAATCCACGACCTTGCAAAAACATCCGGCGCAATGAAGTACCCGATCCTTTTGGTGCCACGAGGAATACATCCACATCTTTTGGAGGAATGATACCTGTTTGTTCGTTGAAGGTGATACCAAAACCATGAGAGAAATATAATGCCTTACCAGCCGTCAAATGTTTTTTTACAGTGGGCCAGAGTTGTATTTGTGCCGCATCGCTTAACAGATAACAAATGATGGTACCTTTTTGCAATGCTTCTTCGATTTCAAATAATGTTTCACCGGGTACAAAACCATCGCGGATTGCTTTATCCCATGTTTTGGAATTTTTGCGCTGACCAACAATTACGTTGATGCCATTATCACGTTGGTTAAGCGCCTGGCCGGGGCCCTGTACGCCATAACCGATTACTGCAATTGTTTCGTTCTTTAGCACTTCCTGTGCTTTGGCGAGCGGGAACTCTTCACGGGTTACCACGTTTTCTTCTGTTCCGCCGAAATTTAGTTTTGCCATGTTATGATGTTTAAAAAGTTTTAGCCCCATCTCCGCCAGTTGGCGGAGAGTAACGGCCGTTTAGAAATATTTATGCTTGTACCAATGATTTGTTTAAGACAAGTCTTTTCATTGCCCAGGCATACCCAAAATGAATCATGTCGTGCGTTGCTGCAAAATGCACAGCATCTTCATTGGTATTAATGGGTACACCCAACGAAGTAGTAAACGATTGATAACTGGTGAATTCACCTTTGTTCCACTCCTGTTCTAATTCTACGATAAACCGGATTGCTTCGCTTTTAAGAAAGTCTATTTCTTCACTACTAATAAAAGCTTCGGGCTTTGATCCTTTCTGATATTTAGTGATATATTCTTTGTCGAGCTTCGTGTCCTTCCCCGACCTCATATTAACGATCATTTGAAAGCTAACTACTGCATGACCGAAATTCCAGGCCATATTATTATTGAACCCGGTAGGAATTTCATTGAGCTGATCAATAGTAAGCCCTTCCATCAGTCGCATAAAAAGTTTCCGGTTCTCTTTGATGATATAAAATTGACTCTGCATAAAAATTACATGGAGAATACTTTCTCGTTATCGTTCAAAAATTCGTTTTCCACTGCTTCTTCGCCTGGTTCGCGATATTCAAAATCCTGAAGCTTCTGGTGAAACCCGTCGCTGCTTTTAATGATCGCTACCCGCGCACTGCGAACAAACTCAATTAATCCGTATGGCTCTAATACTTTGATAAGCTTATCCGTTTCTTCCCGGTGACCCGCCACTTCAAATACGGTATAATCTTTCCGGATCACCACCGCCTTTGCACCATGTTCACGCAAGAGCCTTTCCACTTTTACTTCTTCTGCTATGATATCGGTAGGCACTTTGTACAATGCTAATTCCTGCCATACAATTTCCTCGTTCGTATTATAATACGCTTTTAATACTTCCACCTGCTTTTCAATCTGGCGGCAGAGTTTTCTTACCACTTCTTCGGTTTCATTAATGACGATTGTGAAGCGATGCACACTATCCACCTCGGAAGGGGATGTATTCAAGCTCTCAATATTGATTTTCCTCCGCGAGAAAATGATCGCTATACGGTTCAGCAAACCGATTTGGTTTTCTGTGTATACGGTAATTGTATATTCTTGTTTCAACATGATGCCTGATTTTTAGCATGAAATGTTCCTACGGAACATAATACATCTTATATTGATTAATCTACCCATGAGATGTCCCTACGGGACATTTTAATACCTCTTTTTATTCAGCAACTCAGTTTTAGATTTTACATTTTAGATTCTACATTTTACATTCTCATACCTCTTCCCTGCACAACACCACTTCCGCCACCCCTCTTCCCTGCGGTACCATCGGGAACACGTTATTCTCTTTTCCTACCATTACTTCCAGCAAATAAGCTCCGTCGTGATCGAGCATTGCTTTTAATGCACTTTTCAGATCCTCTCTTTTATTAACACTCTGGCCCGGGATGCTATAACCTTTAGCTACCTGTACAAAATCGGGACTGGTAATATCCACGAACGAATATCTTTTTTCATGAAAGAGTTGCTGCCACTGACGCACCATTCCTAAGAAACAGTTATTCAGTATCAGGATTTTTACCGCCGGTTTGAATTGCATAATAGTACCCAGTTCCTGGATAGTCATTTGGAAACCTCCATCACCAATTACCGCTACAACGGTTCTGTCGGGTGCCCCGAATTTAGCGCCGATCGCCGCAGGCAATGCAAATCCCATCGTACCCAATCCACCGGAAGTAATATTGCTTTTCGATTTTTTCATGATCGCGTACCGACAGGCCACCATCTGGTGCTGACCCACATCCGTTACTATCACCGCTTCGCCCTTGGTCATATCATTCAGCAGGCTGATCACTTCACCCATTGTCAGTACATCATTCGTAGGGTTAAGCTCCTCTTTGATAACTTTATCTTCTTCCTTCTGCTGGCAATCCTTAAACTTCTGCAACCATTGCGGATACAATTTTTGTTCAACCAGTTCGGTAAGCAATGGCAATGTTTCTTTACAGTCGCCCCAAACGGGAACAGTAGCTTTTACATTTTTATCTATTTCCGCTGGATCAATATCAAGATGAATAACTTTTGCCTGCTTTGCGTATTTATCTAATCTTCCCGTAACCCGATCGTCGAAACGCATTCCCACTGCAATCAATACATCGCATTCATTCGTTAATAAATTGGGACCGTAATTGCCATGCATTCCCAACATACCTACCGCCAATGGATGATCCGTTGGAATGGCGCTCATACCAAGAATTGTCCAGGCAGCTGGCAAACCAGCCTTTTCAATAAATTTTTTGAATTCATTTTCCGCCTTACCCAGGATAACTCCTTGTCCGAAAATTACAAAAGGTCTTTCCGCTTCGTTGATCAGTTTAGCGGCTCTTTCAATATACTCTTTACGAACGATTGGCTTTGGACGATAACTGCGGATATGATTGCAGGGTACATATTTCTTATAAGGCACCTGTTGCAGTTGCGCGTTCTTGGTAATATCAATTACCACAGGGCCAGGTCGACCGCTCCTGGCAATATAAAAAGCTTTGGCCATTACCTCTGGTATTTCGGATGCATCTGTTACCTGGTAATTCCATTTTGTAACCGGAGTAGTAATATTAATCACATCCGTTTCCTGAAAAGCATCTGTTCCAAGCAAATGCGCGAATACCTGTCCGGTAATACAAACCAGCGGGGTTGAATCAATCATAGCATCTGCTAAGCCTGTTACCAAATTGGTAGCACCCGGACCACTCGTTGCAAACACCACCCCACATTTACCCGAAACACGAGCATATCCCTGCGCAGCGTGAATGGCTCCCTGTTCGTGACGAACCAATATATGCTCCAACTGATCTTTGTAATCATACAACGCATCATAGATCGGCATGATAGCACCACCGGGATAGCCGAAAATAATATCCACTTTTTCAGAGATCAATGCCTCGAGCAACTCCACAGATCCGCTCACTGAGGTCCCCTCAAAGTTTTTCCCAATAGTTGAAACTCTGGGAGTTTCCGAATTTTTTTTCGGAGCCTGCTTTTCATCAGCTTTCCCTTTTTTAATTTCAATAGCACTACTCATAAAAAATATTTTCAATTCGTTATTATTACTCGTTACTTTTCAAACCCACCCCTTTCAATCATTCTTTATGTTTAACTCTCTAAGACCCCTCCAAGGAGGGGATGGAGATTCTTCAATTCTGATGTAACCTACTTTTACATTTTAGATTTTGAATTTTACATTTTACATTTCTATTCATCCGTCACACATCCCTCACTCGCATCTTTCACATACTTCGCATACTTATATAATATTCCTTTCGTTGCTTTTAGAGCCGGTTGTTTCCATCCAGCTTTACGTTTGGCAATTTCTTCATCACTCACTTTTAAGGTCAGTGTATTCTTTACTGCATCAATCTCAATGATATCATCATCATTCACCAATCCTATCAATCCACCATCAAATGCTTCGGGAGTGATATGACCCACTACAAAACCATGAGTACCACCACTGAATCTTCCATCGGTAATCAATGCAACACTTTTTCCCAATCCCGCACCGATAATAGCTCCGGTAGGTTTCAGCATTTCAGGCATACCTGGCGCACCACGTGGACCAATATATCTTATTACCACTACATCACCTGCATGCACTTTTCCGGATTGAATACCGGCGATCAGATCTTTTTCACCATCAAATACTCTTGCCTTGCCTTCAAAACGTTCCCCTTCTTTTCCGCTGATTTTCGCTACACTTCCTTTGGTAGCAAGATTGCCATACAATATTTGCAAATGACCTGTTGCCTTTAAGGGAGTCTCCAAAGGCATAATGATCTTTTGTTTTTCAAAATCCAAATCCGGCGCATTCTTTAAATTTTCTGCGACTGTTTTGCCTGTTACCGTTATGCAATCTCCATGCAACAAACCTTTGCTTAATAAATATTTCATTACCGCCGGAACGCCTCCGTGCTGATGAAGATCCTCCATCAAATATTTACCGCTGGGTTTAAAGTCAGCTAATACAGGAATCTTATTGCTGATTGTCTGAAAATCGTCCTGCGTCAAGTCAACATCTACACTTCTCGCCATCGCTATTAAATGCAATACAGCATTTGTGGAGCCACCCAATACCATGATCACCGTAATTGCATTCTCAAATGCTTTACGCGTCATGATATCGCGGGGTTTGATATCTTTTTCGAGTAATACTTTTATAGCTGCTCCTACTTCCGCGCATTCTTTTTGTTTTTCTGCACTCAACGCCGGGTTACTCGATGAATTCGGTAAACTCAATCCCAATGCTTCAATAGCGCTGGCCATTGTATTTGCTGTATACATTCCGCCACAAGCACCTGCGCCCGGACAAGAGTGTTGTACAATTCCTTTGAAATCGGCTTCACTTAAATTGCCTGCGATCTTTTGCCCCAATGCTTCGAAAGCACTTACAATATTTAAATCTTCTCCTTTATAATGACCAGGTGCAATAGTTCCGCCATATAACATGATCGAAGGACGATTCAATCTTCCCATTGCCATTACAGAGCCGGGCATGTTTTTATCACAACCAGGTATCGTAATTAATGCGTCGTAATATTGTGCACCGGCATTGGTTTCTATACTATCGGCAATTACATCTCGACTGATCAAACTGTATCGCATACCATCCGTTCCCATGCTGATACCATCGCTTACTCCAATGGTATAAAAACGTAATCCCAATAAACCTTCTGTATCATTAACACTTTTCCGTACAGTCACGGCCAGGTCGTTCAGGTGCATATTACAAGGATTACCATCCCATCCCATACTTACAATTCCAACCTGTGCCTTATGAAAATCCTCTTCCTTAAATCCGATGGCATAATACATGGCCTGCGCGGCAGGCTGTGTGACGTCCTGGGTGAGGGTTTTTGAATATTTGTTTAATTCCGACATAAATACCTAAAAGTTTAAGGGTTTAAGGTTTCATAGTTTAAGGGTTTCATAGTTTAAAGGTTCTTAAGGTCAATCACGCTGATTGAATCTAGAGAACTCTTAAACTTTTAAACCTTGAAACTTTTAAACCATCTCTTCCATGCGCTGTAACTTGAATTCATCAATCGACTTCTCCACCACTCTATTCTTGAACGCCAACTGAATAACCCGGCTCAGCGATTCGTTCCATTCTTTTTTAAATTTTACTCCGTCTAGACTTTCCCAACCGATTACTTCAGCGGCAGTACCACAAAAGAAAGCAGCGTCAGCGCCTTTTATATCTTCAGTAGTAAATAATTTCTCCTTCACTTCGATACCTAATTCCCTGCATATTTCAATAACTGCTGATCGGGTTATGCCTGGTAATATATTGCCTAATGAAGGCGTAAACAGTTTGTTATCTTTCTCATAAAACACATTTGCCCCCGGACCTTCGGCTACAAATCCATTCATATCATTCAATAAAGCTTCATCAAATCCATTTGCTTTGGCTTCCTGGCTGGCCATAATTGAATTCACATAATGTCCGCCAGCTTTTGCATGTATTTTAAATCCTTTTGGATTAGGCCGCTGAAATGAACTGGTCACAATTCTCAACAGCTTCTCACCTAAGAAAGGTTGCATTTCCCAAGTCTGTATCGCAATAAATGATTCGGTATTCAATGCAAAACTCATATTTGCCGGACCATATACAATCGGCCTTATATATGCGTCTTGAAAATTATTTCTCTTTAATACTTCATAGGTGGCAGCAATCAACTCATCTGTTTTCCAGGGATAAGGCATATTCATTGCCTCGGCTGATGCCTGCAGACGATTGAAATGTTCCAGCTCTTTGAATATACGGGTGTCGCCATTCACTGTTCTGTAAGCACGAATGCCTTCAAACACGCTCAATCCATAATGCAGGCTTTGGCTATAGAGGTCCATCTTGGCATCTATAGCTTTTACAAATTCTCCATTAAAGAAGATGATCGTGTTTTCGTTATAATAGTTTGCCATCGTGACGATTTACTTTTTCATTCTTAATTCTTAATTTCTCATTCTTCATTTCACAAAAAAAACCCGCCTCTCGGAGGCGGGTTCTGTATTTCGATTTACTTAAAATTACAAGTTACCACCTCCATGTGCTGCAGGAATAATCACCACCACCACAATAATAATCGCAGTTGTTATAGAGATGATGTTATTTAATCTTTGCTTCAGCATGAAGGATGTTGTATTGCGAATATACACCCACCTTATTAAAAAAAGAACTTTGTACGCGATTTTATTTTACCGCGGAGAAAAAGAGTTGCAGAGTTTTCGCTGAGTACAATTAAAATAAAAAACCTCCGCGTAATTCTCAGCTTCTCTGTGCCTCTGCGGTTAAATAATCGTCGACTTCCTCAACTCAATATTCTCCTTATTAATAGCCCCCGGTATTTTACCAGAAACATAATCACTGATCAGCTCTCCAATGGTGCTGGTAAAATAAAAATTCACCGGGTCGATATCCTTGGTTACAAAACTGTTCTGTAATGTCCAGTTTACGGCATTACGTACCTGTTGCGCCTCCTCCTTCATTTCAAAATGATCGAGCAACATAGCCGCGGAAAGGATTGAACCCAATGGATTCGCGATATCTTTTCCGGCTGCCTGCGGGTAAGAACCATGAATGGGTTCGAACAAAGCCGCGCCTTTGCCGATTGAAGCCGATGGTAATAACCCCAATGAACCACTCAATACACTGGCTTCATCACTGATAATATCGCCAAACATATTCTCTGTAAGCACTACATCAAATTGTTTGGGATTGATGATGATTTGCATAGCCGCGTTATCAACGAACATGTATTCTACCGTTACATCTTTATACTGTAATGCAAGTTCCTGAACCACCTTGCGCCAGAGACGGGAAGTCTCCAGTACATTCGCCTTATCCACTAACAACAATTTCTTTCTCCGCTTCTGCGCGTATTCAAAAGCCAGGATGGATACGCGTTCAATTTCTTCGCGACTGTATTCACATCCATCAAACGCTTTGTTTCCATCCTCACTCAATTCTTTCTTTCCAAAATAAATACCACCGGTGAGTTCGCGGAATATGATGAAGTCGACCCCTTCCAGCTTTTCGCTTTTTAAGGGTGACAAGTGTTGTAAAGAAGGGTACGTGTTAACGGGACGAATATTGGCAAACAATTGCAGACTCTTCCTGAGTTTTAATAGTCCTTGCTCAGGGCGGACCTTCGCTGTGGGATCGTTATCGTATTTAGGATGCCCGATGGCACCGAATAAAATCGCGTCGCTGTTAAGGCAAGCCTCAATCGTTTCATCTGGTAATGGATTACCTGTTTTATCAATAGCATCCGCTCCCATGAGATGATACTCGTATTCAAATTCATGTCCATACTGTTCCGCAACGGCATTCAGTACACGTACTGACTGGCGGGTTACTTCAGGACCGATACCGTCGCCTTCGATGACTGTAATTTTCTTTTTCATATTGGTAGTCTCTGTAGAAGAGCTACGAGCGTTGAGCTGTGAGCTACGAGCTAAAGCTCGCGGCTCGTGGCTCATAGCTCACAGCTTCTCGTATTGTTCAATTTCAGGTTTAATGCTCAGTAAAAAATCAATATCATCATAGCCATTAATGAGGCAGGTCTTCTTATACGAATTGATATCGAAACTTTCTTTTTCGCTGGTAACTTTGATCGTGATGGTTTGATCGGCCACGCTTATTTCCAGTTCGGTTTTATTGTCTTTTTCAATGGCGGCGAAGATCTTCTGCAAAAAATCCTCACTCACCTGAACCGGTACGAGAAAATTATTCTGCGCGTTATTTTTAAAGATGTCGGCGAAGAAACTACTTACTACTACATCAAATCCATAATCTTTAATCGCCCAGGCCGCGTGCTCCCTTGAAGAACCGCAACCAAAATTTTTCGCGGCTACTAATATCTTACCACTATAGGTAGGATCGTTTAACACAAATTCTTTCGGCTGTTTTACATCATCGTTATTAAATCTCCAATCACGGAATAAGTTCTCACCAAATCCGTCGCGGCTGGTAGCTTTTAAAAACCGTGCCGGAATGATCTGGTCGGTATCGATGTTTTCGATATTAACCGGAACGGTGGTGGATGTTATTTTATTAATCGCTTTGCTCATTTAGTGAATAGTCAATGGTGAATAGTGAATGCTATCGGAACCTTTTACATTTTATATTTTACATTCTACATTTTACATTTCTCAGGCTTCTTGCAAAGCCGGCTTGTCCAACAATTCTCTTACGTCTGTAACAACTCCCGTAATTGCTGCAGCAGCCGCCGTTAACGGCGATGCTAAAAACGTACGGGCATTCGGTCCCTGTCTTCCCTCAAAATTTCTATTGGAAGTAGAGATACAATATTTACCGGCTGGAATCTTGTCCTCATTCATTCCCAAACAAGCCGAACATCCTGGCTGACGTAATACAAATCCCGCTTCTTCAAATACTTTATGGATGCCTTCTTCCCTTGCTTGTTTTTCTACTTGCTGACTACCCGGAACGATCCATACTTCTACTCCATCGGCTTTCTGCTTTCCCTTTACGAAATTTGCTACCATTCGCAAATCCTCAATTCTTGAATTGGTACAACTTCCGATAAATACATAATCCACTTTCTGTCCCTTAATATTTTTTCCGGGTTGAAGACCCATATACTTTAACGCTTTTTCAAAGCCCGCTTTTTCTTTATCGTCTACTTCATTTAATGCAGGGATATGTCCGCTGATACCAATACCCATTCCAGGATTGGTTCCATAAGTGATCCAGGGTTCTATATCTTCCGCGTCAATATTAATCTCCCGATCAAATTTTGCATCCTCCTCACTATACAATTCTTTCCACTGCTCCATTTTTTTATCCCATTGCTCATTAGCCGGTGCAAATAATCTTCCTTTCATATAGTTGAAAGTAGTTTCATCCGGCGCAATCAAACCGCAACGTGCGCCCATTTCAATACTCATGTTGCAAATCGTCATACGCGCTTCCATCGATAAACTTCTGATAGCGGATCCCGCGAACTCTACCGCATATCCGGTAGCACCGCTCGCAGAAACCAACGAAAGGATATAAAGAACAATATCTTTTGATACAACTCCTTTATTCAGTTTACCCTCCACATTAATACGCATCAGCTTTGCTTTGCTTTGCAACAAACATTGCGTAGCCAATACCATTTCCACTTCACTCGTACCAATACCGAATGCAATCGCCCCAAAAGCGCCATGCGTGGAAGTATGACTATCGCCACATACGATTGTCATTCCAGGTTGTGTAATTCCCAACTCAGGTCCTATAACATGAACAATGCCCTGGTACGGGTGTCCAAGGCCATATAACTCTACATTGTGTTCGGCACAATTTTTAATTAATGCTTCTACTTGTAACCGGCTTAATTCTTCTTTGATAGGTAAATGCTGATTGAGCGTAGGTACGTTGTGATCCGCCGTAGCAATAGTTTGCGTCGGGCGAAATACTTTAATACCCCGTTTATTCAATCCGTTAAACGCCTGCGGGCTCGTTACTTCATGAATAAAATGTTTGTCGATATACAATACAGACGGCCCTCCGTCGATTGTTTTAACGACGTGTTTTTCCCAAATTTTTTCAAATAATGTTTTACCCATATCTAATTTAATGTGGCATTAATGACATTCGTTGCTTCTTCATTTTCAAAACCCACCCCACACAGTTATTCTTTATGTTTATCACTCTAACACCCCTCCAGGGAGGGGATGAACATTCCTCAATTCCCAGAAACACTTCAAACTATCTTAGATCACTTATCTACCCACAAGATGTCCCTACGGGACATGGTAAGACTTTTTGCAAAATTAAATGAGCTTTCTATTTCTGATTAAAAGAGTTCACTACTACCAATTAAAGATCTTACTATTACTTCGGGAGCCCGCCGCCCCCTCTCCTCAAGGAGAGGGCCGGGGTGAGGTCAAAGCCTGCCATTCCAAAATCACTCACCATACAACCTCCCACTCTTAACTTCCCATTCAGCTTGAGAAAAAAGCGTGGCGCAGAAGCGCCACGCCAAACAAAAACTACGCTCATGAGAAAATTTCCCTTTATGAAGCTGTTACTGCTTCCGGATGATAAGCAATCGCGATCTGTTTTAAATCTTCATCATGCACTTCCTTCTTTTGATCTGCGACTTTCAAAAATGCTTCATAGAGTATATCCACATCGTTGCGGTTGAACTGGTATCCCAGTTTCTGCAAGCGATGAGCCAATGCACTACGACCACTGCGTGCCGTCAGTACAATCTTTGACTCCCCTGCTCCTACTTCTTCCGGATTAATGATTTCGTACGTAAGCGAATCTTTCAAAAATCCATCCTGGTGAATACCGGATGAATGTGAGAACGCATTGCTTCCTACAATAGCTTTGTTTGGCTGAACCGGCATCCGCATCACATCACTTACCAATCGGCTGATTGGATTCAGTAATTCTGATTTAACACCGGTATAAAACCCTAAATGTTTGTGTTGTTTGATCACCATCACCACTTCTTCCAATGACGTATTACCCGCTCTTTCCCCCAGGCCATTGATGGTACATTCGATCTGGCGGGCGCCGCTGATAATTCCGGCAATGGAGTTGGCAGTAGCCAGACCTAAATCATTATGACAATGACAACTCAATACCGCTTTATCGATATTGGGAACATTGTTGATGAGATAGGCCATCTTGTCTCCATATTGATATGGCAAGCAATAGCCAGTTGTATCCGGTATATTAACAGTGGTGGCGCCCGCTTTGATCACGGCTTCCACAACTTTCGCTAAATATTCGTTATCGGTTCTTCCTGCGTCTTCTGCATAAAATTCTACGTTATCGGTATAATTCTTCGCCCATTTCACGCATTGAATAGCGCGTTGCAATATTTCTTCGCGGGTGGAATTGAATTTTGATTTGATATGAAAATCGGAAGTTCCGATTCCGGTATGAATTCTCGGGTTCTTTGCATGCTTCAGCGCAGCACCCGCAGCATCAATATCCTTCTGCACGGCACGACTCAATCCACAAACCTGTGCTTTTTTTATCGATTTGGCGATTTGCTCCACGCTTTCAAAATCTCCTGGGCTTGAAATCGGGAAACCGGCTTCAATGATATCTACACCTAGTTCCTCTAATTGCAGCGCCAGTTCAACCTTTTCCTTGGTATTGAGCTTGCAACCAGGTACCTGCTCGCCGTCACGTAGGGTAGTATCGAATATGAAAATCTTATTTTCTGGCATAATCAAGATGGAAAATGAAGAATTAAAAATTAAGAATGAAGAATGAAAAAGTAGAGCGGTCCTTTATTCCAGGGACTAACTTTTTAATTTTTCATTCATCATTTTTCATTTTTAATTTCGAAATGGAGAAAAAAGCAGGCTGTCTTACTTTTGTGTTGCTTGCTATTATTATAATAAAACAACCTGCTGATTCGAAGGTATTCTTTTAGAACGGGCAGGGGAAATCAAAAAAGCTGGTATTTTACAGTGTTTAAAGGGGGTACCATCCCCTGTAATGCACTGCAGACAAGGATTTTAACAATATTTGAATACGATGCCCAACCGCACCACAGACCCACTTTTTTTGCTCATAAAGTCGCTCGAAAAGTCCGAAAAACGGAATTTTAAGCTCTATGTCAAGCGCCATAGCGGCGGCGAGGACCTTAAAATCGTTCAATTATTCGACGCCCTCGACAAAATGGACGAGTACGACGAGGAGCTGGTACTCACTAAAAACAAAGCCATCCGCAAGCAGCAATTGTCGAATATGAAGGCCCACTTATACCGTCAATTGCTTTCCAGTTTGAGGATTATCAAAAACGAAAATAATATTGATATCCAGCTCCATGAGCAGATGGACTTTGCGCGTATTTTATATAATAAGGGCCTTTATCACCCGAGCCTGAAAGTACTGGACAAACTCAAGGAGCTGGCACGCGAACATAACCAGTTTACTTATCTGCAACAGGTCATATTTTTTGAAAAGAAGATTGAGACTTTATACATCACCCGCAGTATGCAGGACCGGGCGGAACAGTTGGCCGGCGAAGCAGATGAAGTATCTGAAAAACTCACCCTTATTTCCGAATTATCGAACCTGGCTTTGGAACTTTATAGTTGGTATATCAAAAACGGGCACGCCCGTAACGAAAAAGATATTACCGCAGTAAGCGCCTTCTTTGATAAACATTTCCCCGACAAGGCAAGACAGGTAAGCGGGTTTTATGAATTATTGTATTTGTATCAAAGCTATTGCTGGCTCGCTTTTATCAAACAGGATTTCCTTACTTATTACCGTTACACGCAGAAATGGGTGGATCTGTTCCACAACAATAAATTTATGATTGAAGTGGAGACGGGTCACTATATAAAGGGAATGCATAATTTATTAGGCGCGCATTTCGATTTGCAGAATTATAATAAGTTCAACGAAGTACTGAAGGAATTTGAAAGATTTTCAAATAGTCGCACCGCACAACAAAACGATAATAACCGGATTCTTGTTTTTGTTTACTACAATATTTCCCTGCTCAATAAACATTTTACAGAAGGTACCTTTACCGAAGGAACCAAGCTGGTTCCGCATATCCAGGAAAAGCTGAAAGAATACGAACTATATCTTGACCGACATCGAGTTTTGGTATTCTATTACAAATTCGCATCGCTTTATTTTGGCAGTGGTGATTATGAAACTACGATCGACTATCTGAATAAGATCATCAACTGGAAGATGGATCTGCGTACCGATCTGCAATGCTATGCGCGGTTGTTGCACCTGATCGCGCATTATGAATTGGGTAACTACGACCTGCTGGAATTTCTTATCAAATCTGTTTATCGCTTTATGGGGAAGATGGATAGTCTAAGTTTGGTAGAAGAAGAGATCTTTAAATTCCTGCGCCGTTCCTTCCGTGTTACCACCAAGGGACTTCAACCCGAGTTCGAAAAATTATTGGAGAAGTTGAAAAAGCAGGAGCGCAATCAATTTGAGACAAGGGCCTTTGTTTATCTCGATATTATATCCTGGCTGGAAAGTAAGATTAGTAAAGTGCCGGTGCAGACGGTGATACGGAAGAAGTTTTTGGAGAAGCAGAAACATAACCACTGATTACACAGATTAAGGCACACCTGCCCGAATGAATTCGTTCAGGCGGGGATTACACGGTTTTTCGCTGTGAATCCTTTGTGGTCTTTGTGTTATATCATTCTCTCCTTAAATAAAAAATTTAACACTAAGATTTCGAGGTATAAATTCTACGCGAAAATACAGCAACCTCCAACTGTATGGACATATCACGAAATTCAACGCCGGAAAAGAAAGGAAATATTATTTTATTGCTCACCTATACCGTAGTCATAGTCGGGTTACTATTTTCTCTCATTGGGCTTTCAGAATTTTACAATGTGAGAATTGCCGGACATGCATCGGCTTACCCTTTTGGACCGAGCAACGAAAATCCGTGGTACTATCAAAATGCTTCCACTTATTCAAATTATAATTTAGTAACAGGAATCTTATTCCTTTTGTCAGTATTAGTTTCAATTTGGGTGTCAATCAAGAAAAATAGGAAAATATTAATTATTGGCGTGGGCTTGACAGGAATTTTATTACTAGCTTCATTCCTATCGATGGTTTTTTAGCAACCCCGAGAATCAAAGTCTATTAAATTTATACTTACCATAATGCTTATTTTCTTCCAACTACTCTCCTTTTCACAGGCGAAGGATGTAACAAATCAATCCGATACCTCATCAAGAAAAGTTAGTTTCACAACAACTGTTGACATTGCTAAAGCAACAAAAGATGGAATTTATATGAACGGATATGTTGTTAACATGAGCTACCAGAAAATCCAAAAACTAAATGGAAAAAAAATCAGGGTAACAGGCAAAGTCACTGTTGTCAAGGGCGTGAAGAATTTACCCGGTGAACCAGAACAGCAAGGACGGGCAGTAGATACGAAACACATCCTGTCTCCAAAAATTGAAATTATTAAACCCCAGCTTTAATATTACTGTCGTCCCGGGATTTGCCTTGGCGATCTGCATATTCAAGAGCGACCCCGAGTGAACACGAAAATTAATTTGAATAGAAGCTCCAAACTAATGAAATCAGATCTATTAAATGCGTAAACTTTCCAGAAGAAAAAAAGGCATTCTCATCACTGCGGTTATACTGATGCTCATTGCAGGCGTTTTATATTATGCACATCATAGTTTTTATGAAATACCCACCTCCCGCTTACCATTAAATGAAAGTTATCCCAAGATGCCTGCAGATAGTTTTCACCATTATATCAACCTCCCGATAGATTATAAAGACCTTTCAAAAGGAAAATTCAGAGGATTTTATTTATTCAGCCCTGGCTTTTATAAAAGTAAAAACATCACCTTTTTACTAACAGACGGGCAAATGGAATTAGTAAGCACCAATACAGATTTCAATTTTTTTGAAGCAGTGCTTCGGGGGAATTCTTACGTACTGATTGGAGTAAGAGGGCATTCGCCCAGCTTTTTTCCGGAAGTCTATAAAAACGGAAAAGTCGATTATTCAATGGCGATTAATTTATTTAATTCTGACCAGCAAGTGGAGGATATTGAGCAGATCCGGTTAGATTTAATAGCAAAAGGAATTTTACCAACAGACAGCAACATCAATATTTTCGGAGCCTCTGGAGCTGGAGTTTTAGCGCAGCAATATATTTCAAAATATGGTGCCCATGTAAATCGAGTGATTCTCGAATCTACAGGTGCCCCTGATTTAGCCAGAAAGTTAAATGTCAACTATTCACCCGATTTTAAAGATTTCAATCCAACTGCAGCAGCACTATTAGATAGCGTACTAAAAAACCGACCGTCTGACAAACAAACTATTTGCAATATCCTTTACCAAAAAGGCAGGTCCGAAAAATCACCAAAAGATGAACAATTGAAATTTATTAAACAATTACAGAATGGAGGAAGTTTATGGAAATACAAATTCAAACCCATCACCAATATTTCCATTCTGGATTATATGATCAAACCACCTAAAGAGATCTCGGCGAGAGTGAGATGGTTTGAATTGGTGGGTAATGATTTGATGAGGTACGAAAGCCAAAAAGAGATTAATTTATTATATGAGCTTTCTTCAAAAGCAGTATCTGACCTGATCACTTTTCATAAAACCAACAATATCCCGGCAAAAGAATTTATTATAAACAGGAGTTCGTTTTCAGGAGAGGTTCTGATTTTAAAGGGTACAGAAGATGTTGTTTTCTCTGATGAAATCAACAGGGCAATTCAACATAATTATCCCAATGCCAGATTAATGCTATTTAAAGATGGTCACAGAATGCAAAACGATAAAGAACAATACATCAAAATCCGAAAATCCTTTTTACTGGAGGGATTTAGTTCTGTAATATTCCAGTAATTCAAAAAATAAAAAACCGGCAATTGAGTAAGAATACTTCAACCAATATTTGCAATCAGAGCAAGTTGGTCCGGTGGCTAATGTGAAGAGTCATTTATTTTCCAAGATTCAATCAGAATAAGTTGCTCAACGCTGCGGAAATTATCCTATTTTCAACCTCTTTTACG
The DNA here is from genome assembly GCA_965279015.1 of Chitinophagaceae bacterium. Classification (GTDB taxonomy): domain Bacteria; phylum Bacteroidota; class Bacteroidia; order Chitinophagales; family Chitinophagaceae; genus Endoryza. The sequence continues at coordinate 2,298,209 of OZ257130.1, read as the reverse complement.
GATCAAAAAAATCAATCATTTAAATTCTCTATAATGAACAAATTGAAATTGTTAGTAGCATTGCTGATCTTCGCTTTAATCGTTACAGTAATATCATGTAGCGTCCCTACCATTAAAACAACCACATCCTGGGTAAACAAAGACAAAATACCACTCCCCGAGCCTGTTAATAGTGTTTTTATTATTGCTTTAACCGACAACCGGGAAGTGAGGATAAACCTGGAGAATGAAGTGGCTGCTGCCGCGCAAAAAAAAGGTATAACAACTTATAAAAGTGTAGAAGTAATCGGACCCGTAGACTTGAAAATGATCGCACCCGTTAAAGATGTATTCTTAAAAAAATTAGACGATCTTAAATGTGAAACCATTTTCACGATCGCATTGATCCGATCAACTTCTGAAACTTACTATGTGCAAGGAACCGGCGCCTATTCGCCGTATTCCTATGGCGCGTATGGGGGTTATGGTGGATATGGTCCTTATAGTCCTTATGGAGGGTTTGGAGGATATTATGGATTTACCGTTAATGTCATGTCAAGTCCCGGGTATTATACTACCGATAACAAATACTTCATAGAAGCCAAACTATTTGATAAAAAATCAGACACCTTGCTGTTGTCTATTCAATCTAAAGCAAGCAATCTTAAAGGTATTGAAGCATCCAGCAAATTGTATACGGAAGAATTGATGAAGGAATTAAAAAAGTTGGGGATGAAGAGAGAAGATATAAAATAAGTTGATTTAATATTCAGTCACGAGTGAGTGACGAAATAATTTTAAAAACCCGCTCTGCGAGGCTTGTAGCCTCGCAGTTTTATTAAGTTGCTTCCGGCAACAATTATTACAGTGCCATATTTTGCTTAAATTGGATTAAACTTGTCAAAGTGAAGCTATCGTCTTTATTAATCATACTCACTCTATTGACTTCCTGTGAAGGATTTATCAGATTGAGTGGTAAAGTAGTTTCTGAGAATTCAAAAAAAGAAATTGAAGGCGTTAAAATTGAATTATTAGATCTCCCACCCATTGTTCGTTTTGACTCCACAACAAATAGTTATAAAGACTCTGTATTTATTTCAGACAACAATGGGTTATTTACTGTTCGATCAAGAATGGTAGGAATGGTATATGGGATGCCTAAATATAGAATCCGGATAACAAAAGAAGGCTATCAAACCCTGGAGATCAAAATTAATAAGCAAACTGCCAAGGAATTATATTCCCCAACAGATAGTCTCTATATAATAAAATTAATGGGTGATTAAGAAGTCAATACGTTTTATCTATGGTAAGAATAATTGCTTCAATCTTTTTTTTATTCTATCTACAATTCGCACAATTCAATTTTGCAAGAGCGCAACTAACAAATACTGTTCGAAAGGACAGCCTTCAACTAACGATTGATAATCATAAACTATCCATGTATGTAGCAGGATCCGGTAAGTACACCGTGATTCTGGAAGCAGGTGGCGCTTCCAACCATAGATGCTGGAGAACTATTGATACACAAGTCGCGAAAATAACTCGTGTTATTTCCTATGATCGCCCTGGCTATTTGAAATCAGAACTCTGTGAAAAAACAAGGGATGCTATTACAATTGCCAAAGAATTAAAACAAGCGCTGCAATCTGCCGGCTATCCCCCACCCTATATACTTGTTGGATGGTCGATGGGAGGTGCTTTTGCCCGGGTTTTTTGTGGTTTATATCCGGAGTCAGTCGTTGGACTCTTATTAGTTGATCCAACACCTGAAGATGTATATGCCAGGGTTGAAAAAGAATATCCTGAATTACTCGCTGAAGATTCTATATACATGAAAGAATTATTAGCCAGCAAAGACAGACCAGGTGAAAGGGCAGAAAATATAGTTTTTGATTCCAGCATGAACCAGGCCAGACGATCAGATGCGTCTCATTCCACATCGACTACGCTATTAATTGCTACCTATGGTAAAGCGCCAGGCGAATTTGTAAATGACCTGAATAATCCAATTAATCGAACCTGGGTGGAAGAGTTGGAAAAATGGGCGGCCAAACGACCCAACCTCAAATACAAATTAATAGATTGTGGTCACCATATCGCCAAACTCAAACCTGAAATTGTGATAAATGCAATTTCAGAAATGATTGAGCAACTAAGTCTCAAAAAGTAAGTAACTAAATTAATTGCAAGCAAACGAGGTATGAATAAATTATTAACAAGAAGGATCATCGCTTTTAGTATAGATTATGTCTTGATATTATTCTACGCGGGCTTATTATTCTTATCGAGTTTATTGTTTCAATATCTCTCTGCTAAAGAATTCGGTGATCCAGGTCCACTCAATGGACAGCTGATCGGTTTCTTTTTGCTAACCTTACCCGTATTCCTGTATTTCTTTTTTTCAGAAAAAAGTAAACAAAAGGGAACCATCGGAAAAAGAATTACTAATATTCAGGTGGAAATTGTAGAGAACAAACCAACTGCAACCCAACAGCTTTTCGTTAGAAATTTGATTAAGTTTTTGCCCTGGGAAATTGCACATACCGGGGTGCATTGGGTTATCTCCTATAGCCGGAATAATGAACAAACTCCAATATGGGTGTATACGCTCTTGATCATCCCACAGGTGGTGATGATATTTTATTTTATTACTATTTTAAAGACCAAAGGAAATGGAAGCTTCTATGATAAAATAGCCGGTACAAAAATTAGTTTAAAAAGTTAAATCGATTTAAGACAACAAAAGAAAGTTATAAATACGAATGGGAAAATTCTTAAACCTTATTTATTATCCAAAACACAAACGCCATGGGTGAAAAATTTGAAAATTCCAAAGCTAGCGGCCAACATGCTCAATTGAGTAAATTAGTAGGGAAATGGGAAGGCATCGCCAAAACCTGGTTTGAACCCGATAAGACCGCCGACGAATCTCCCTCGCAAGGAACCATGCGGCTTATTCTCGATGGACAATATATCTTACTTGAATATAAGGGAAGTTTTGGAGGTAAACCGCTGGAAGGTCTGGCCATCATTGGTTATCATCTCGACTTAAGAAAATTTCAATGCGCATGGGTAGATAGCTTTCATACGGGTTCTGCTATTCTATTTTCTGAGGGAATGAAAGATGATAAATCTATAAACGTACTTGGTAGCTATGCTTATGTTACGCCCGAATTGGAGCAGTATTGGGGTTGGCGAACTGAAATTGAGATTTTAAATGAAGAGGAAGTAAAATTCACCGCGTACAATGTTTCCCCGGAGGGCGATGAAGCAAAAGCAACCGAAATAATATATAAAAAAGTTAGCTAAGGGCTGACGGTAATAAATTCTACGTAGATTTAGATAACCTGGAAATGACCACTTCAATCAACCGGATTGTAATAGTTTACTCCTTCTCGATAGTATTTATTGAATTTTATTTTTAACCTTTAATCAATTTAACATGGAAGGAACATTAGTATCATTAATTCTCGGAGCGATTGCTGGCTGGCTCGGTGGAAAATTATATAAAGGCAGCGGGCTTGGGCTTATTGGAAATATTGTAGTGGGACTTCTTGGAGGTTTTATAGGCTATTGGGGATTGGGCAAACTAGGCATAAGCCTTGGCAGCGGTTATATTGGTTATATATTGACTGCAGCGATTGGAGCAGTAGTATTACTGGCATTAATCAATCTTGTAGTAAGGAAAAGGTAAGAAATCAGTACTGAGGCATTCCCAAAAAGACTTTCTACAACAGGAAGTCTTTTTATTTTGGCAATATTGATACCCTAATCCATCCATCATCGTTCATTAACAATTCAGCATATTTCATAACTTGAATGTAAATTAAGTTCGCTAAAAATATTTTATGGATTCACGCACTAAAATCTCCTTCGCTCCACAGCTTTATATTAAAAGTGGAATCAAAGATATTTCCTTCTATGAAAAGGCGCTAGGTGCTATTGAAGTGATGCGCGTTTCAAATGATGATGGCAGTATTCATGTTGCTGAGTTATCTGTAAATGGAGCTTTATTTCATCTTCATGAAGAGAAAATTAAAGCGGGTCAATACAATCCGGAATTGCATAATGGAATAACCACGCTTATCGGACTATTCGTTCCGGATGTGGATGCGGTTATGAACAGTGCCATCGCAGCGGGAGCTGAAATGATTTCACCCGCGCAAGACTATGATTACGGATATCGCCAGGGAGAATTTAAGGATCCCTTTGGTCATTTATGGATGATTGAAAAGAAAATTTAAGTACCCCCTCTATATATTTATAGCCGGAATAGCTGTCCGGGTATCCTGAATTTTTTACCTGCCATTATTGTTATACTGCAGCCCTGCGGAATTATTTGTAAGGGAATATTGAGCAGGCATTCTTCGGTACCTGCAGGGTTGATCACTATTTGAGTACAACCAGAAAGCACTATTGGTGGCATTAAACCGGTTTCCCAGTTTCCTTCAATGTTCCAGTTTCCGGATCCTATGAATGTATATACTGCGCATCCAGTCTCGCAGGGTCCGGGAATGGGGCATTTAGGCGTGGCGGCTTTTCCAATAGCAGGAACATATAAACTATCGTATCCAATGTTTGTGTTTCCGATAGTTGCCACTCCTATTTGAGCCTTCAGTGATGGGTTGAGTATGAATAACAATAACGTGAACAATAAACGACAAGCCATATTAATAGGATGAATTAGTAACTACATCAAACTTATAGGTGATGCCTGTAACCGCATCTGTGGTTTCAATTTGCCTGGGAACAAATGCTACCTGGTGCTCCAACTTTAAACAGGTAGGACATTCAGGACTCAGCCAATAAAAATTAGTAACATATACCTGTCTTAATGTGATCGTGAAATAAAGCACATTGGATGCATTATAATATTCCAAAACCACAGTCTGTAGTACTGTACCAGTAGCTACTTTTTTAAATAATTCATTGGTGGAGGTATTATTGCTTTTCTTGATCAGTACCTCATGAAAATTTGCCCGGCCAGCACCTCCGCCGCCACCAATCCAGGAAGACGTGGCGTCAATTTTAAATTCTACCGCCTTTACATCCTCTCCTGCAACGGGGGTAATCGGGGCAATCTTCAATAATATTTTCTGGGCACTCAGCTGGCTGTTAGTTAGCAAAATGGAGACTATCAAAAGTCCAATGAGCTTTTTCATACAATAGCTTTGGTTTAAAGATGTAGGGATTATCAAATCTAAAAAAAATAGACCCCCACAAGGATCCAAATGAGCCATTCACAAATAGGTATACGCTTAGGATTGTTCTTAGATATTATTAAAAAGCTTCACACTGAGGCCAATATGCCGTATTCAGTGTAATCAAAGCAGGGAGAAAGTCAATGTGTAATTGGTATCACCAGGGAGGATCCATTAGCCACAATTGCAGCAATTTTCTTAACTTAAATGTCATTAGAAACTATTGGTTAAAGTCTTAGATTCATTAATAATTTCTGTATGAAACAACTATTTTTTCTGGTAATAATGCTAGGCTTGACGCATTACTCCTGCAATAGATCAAACACGGTAGTTCCTGAAACCCTTGCCGGTAACTGGAGAATGATAGTTGTGACGGTCAATGCCACAGGCTCCGTAACCACTAAACCTCCTTCAATAACAGGTGAAGTTGAAATTACTTTTACACCCGCAAGCACTGCCAACGGTAGCTTCATGGGTAGAACTCCTACTAATGACATAATGCAAAATGAATATTCCATTGGGGATAATCAATCCATATCAATTCCCGTATTGTCGATGACAAAAGTTGCAGAAACATCATGGGGAAATGAATTTGTTGACAATATCCGTAGTTCGGAAGAATATAGTTTTGAAAATTGCTACACACTGAAGATCAGAACAGCGAATAAAACGCTTACATTTAAGAAACGCTGATACCTATTGTTCAATAGGAAATATCCCTGGATTTATAGGAAGTTATTTCTGTGAGGTGAATGGCAGTTAACCCGTTTTTCTCCTACACTGCGTACGATTAATATTAAAGTCTGCAATATGGGTGACAAAATCTTTGACGACTACCTGGGAGACATAGGCCAATACTATACAGATTGGTACGCCAATGGAAATGTAGATAAAATAGATCCCTATGTAGCTTTTACAACCGTACGTAACAATTGGATTAATCAAAACAAGCTTAAAGAACTTATTTCATTTATTCACACCGGCTGGCCATCTTCTGACAGCAGCCGCTTTACTGAGCCGCTGGAAATCCATCTTATTAAAACAAAACAGATAGCTTTATTTAAATATTTCTGGAAAACGATCATAACGGAACGTATCACAAACTTACTCGAGGCGTTAAATGAATTAAGCAATCAAACGAACAGCATTAATGCTTATGAAATTTCCTTAATGGATATCAGCAATTTTCATGTACACTCAAAAGATGCTAAAAAAGATCTAAATAAACTGGTAGCTTTTCACCGGCGACTAACCTTAATTGGGCTGACAAGAATGAAAGCCGGACTAATACAGGCCCAGGAATTGAGTGATGTCGTAACCATACAAACAATCATTGATGATATAGAGCAGTTAATAGCCCCTTCTCGCGAAAGCATGGATTATTTATCCCGGGAGAGTTAACTGTTGAAGATTCGATGGAATTGAATAAATAAAACCAACCAACTCATGAAATTTCCATTACTTCTGCTTCTCACAATATTACCTATCTTTTTATTTTCACAGGATAAAACTGATTCCATTGCCATTGTTAAACTACTTAAGGATGATTACTCCACCATGGGAAACTGGAACATTGCAAAACACATGCAGAACTGCACCGAAAACTACTTATTGATTGAGGAAGGCGAGATATGGAATATGGAAAAAGAGCGGCAGTATTATTTAAACAACGCCAATAGAACTATTGATCGCAAAGATTATTTTGATATCAAATACGTGAGGGTATATGGCAACACCGCATATGCTGTATATGGCCTGAGATCTGACATAAAAGAAAACGCAGTTTTGAAAGTAAAAAACTGGAATGAAAGCGCGATCTTCCGAAAAATAAAAGGCGTTTGGAAAATTGAACTGATACATTCAACACCTGTAAGCCTGAATACTAAATAATATTAAATGCAAATCACTGATCGCAGACGATGGCTCAAACAAAACGCCCTTGCACTCGCGGGTTTAGGACTCAGCCCTACCCTATTTGCAAATAGAGCTGAACATTCGGTCACTTATAAACCGGAGGATGCTATTTTACTTGGAAGCAATGAAAATCCATTTGGACCTTCGCCTGCCGCCCGCAAAGCAATGATGGAAAATTATCTCTCTTCCAATCGTTATCCGGATGACATGGTATTTGAATTAAAAAAAGCGATCGCTGCTCATTGGGGAGTGGGAGCTGAACATATTTTATTAGGGGCTGGCTCTTCTGAGATCATCGGGTTGGCTTGCCTGCATGCATCAAAACAAAAGGGACATGTTATCTCCACTCATCCCTCTTACCAGGAATGGAATACACAAGCCTCCGCATTCGGACTTAGCTTTAAACGAAACCCCTTACCTAAAAACGGAACGACTGATATAGAAAGTTTATATGGACCTGTTACAACAGGTACGAGTATGGTATATATATGTAATCCCAATAACCCCACCGGTACTATTATAGACACAAAATTGGTTGAACAATTCGCCGTAAAAGCATCTAAACAAACGCTGGTATTCATTGATGAAGCATATACCGAATATGCCGGGATGGATTCGTTGGCCAGATTAGCCATCAACAATCCAACAATCATTGTGGCAAAAACCTTTTCAAAAATATATGGACTGGCAGGAGCCAGAATCGGTTATGCGATCGCGCATCCAAAAACCATTCTGGCCCTTAGCAATTATCAACCCTGGCCGGATGCGAATGTGAGTACAGTATCTGCTGCCGCTGCTATTGCATCATTGACTGATCAAGACTTTGTACAGGATTGTCGCGACAAGAATAACAAAGCAAAAGAATTATGTTACGCAGCTTTTCAACAATTGAACCTGGAATATATTCCTTCGAGTACTAATTTTATTCTATTCAATATCGATAAGATCAAAGAAAAGTTTAATCCGGGAATGAGAAAGAAGAATATACATTTAAGATTCCGCGACGCCTATGATGGAAAATGGTGCCGGGTAACCATGGGCACCCCCGAAGAAATACAATCATTTATAAACGCGCTAAAAGAAATTGTTGGCTGAAGAATAACTAATTAAATTGATTGAGTAGCTATAAACCTCTACCTTATACCTTAAACCTTATCCCTTATACCCTTTAAAAGCCTATCTTCGCCGAATCAGCAACAACGAATCATTCACTTCCATCAAGACTACCATCAATATATAATTATGTTTCTACGTAAAGAGGACCTGAGAGGTGAGTATACCTGGATTAATGGAACTGATCAAAACCTTTTTAATGGTGAACTGACCCGTCGCAAATTTGACCGCAACAATGGAGATCAACTCCTCTTTCTTATAAATTTATACGGTTCTAATTTCAAGGATTTTTCTATTGAAGATGGGCTGAAAATAGAGGATCTCCTTCTCAATCAACTGCCACTAGAAGCGAAAAGTGAAATCTCCGTATTTAACTGGTTGAAAGAATACCAGCTGAAAGCCTGAAACTGATATTAACAACTCTTTTAAACATTTGATAGCAATAATAAACCCACTCTGTGGTTTATTATTGCCGGCAATGAATTTTGTGCAGAAGGCCCACTTCTAATCAACTGCTCCATGACGCTCAGCAAATCCCTTTTTTTCATCTGGTTACTTTGTATTGTAACCGCCCCCTTTCTCATTTACAAATTAATCTGGCTTGCCCAATCTGTAAAAGTCAATGGCGAGATGGGGTTTATAGGAAAAAGTTATGCCGGCACCTATGTTCACAATTATTCAAATATTCGTTTTATGGCCGGAAAGGATACAATCTGGTTCAATGGAAACGATAATATTTTTTTTAAGGAAGGAGAAACGGTTCCTGTTCGATATCCAAAATCGAATCCCTATGAAGCAAGGATTGATACTTTCGCGGCAATCTGGGGAGATACGGTTGTTTATGGAGGCATTCCGGTTATTATCCTCCTGGCGCTTTTTCTTCATCCGGCAGTCATTCCGCGGCGGTCAAGAATACGGCTGAGCACCAAAAAGCCCTTTGTAGAAATAAAGAATTAAAAATGAAGAATGAAGAATTAAAAAGTAAATACAGAATCGGGCTTCTGAATCGAATTTAACCTTCAAAGCGCAGCGACATGTCCTTTTTCATTTTTCATTCTTCATTTCTCATTCATCATTCCCTTCTTGCCGTTTGTGTATTTTGCATTACATAGTACCTAACATTACATTAAATTGGTTGTCAAATAGCAAAACATGAAAAACAAATCGATTACAGTAGCATTTGCCATGCTGCTAAGCTGCCTTATTTCCTGTTATGGACCGGGAAATGATACTTCGATATCCATTAGTGAGTCTGAAAACACTTACAAGATGACGGCCTATTTTCCGGAAGAAAAAACAGCAAGGGTAAAAAGCTATATAAACAGCTGCATTTCCCAGGGGGATTTTTTTACACCTGGTAATGACCCGGTTGATATAACCGCTGATCTGAAAGATAATACCCGGTTTCATCTAAAATCAAGAAACGGGAAGCTTTTGATTGAACTAAAAAAATCAGAAAACACCCAATCTTCGTTAGATAGAATTAAGCAAATGTGTGAAGGAATCAAGAAGGTGCTCGCAGAATCCTAGGGCCGGATCAGGAGATCCGGGGTCCAACTAAAGAAATTCATTCGGTATAAATAAGAATTAATAATTTCGTTCCATTCAATTAACGCTTATTACTACCAAGTATTCATTCCTGCCAGGCATTGTGTAATGCCTTTTATTCATGAGAAATCCAGTCTTCCCGGACTGGAACTGTATCTATTTGCATTACAACTTAAACAAATTTCAAATGTCACGCTTACAATCAGAGCGCATACAATTAATTCCGTTAACACCCGAGCAGGTTCCATTATTGATTTCAAATCAGCAAAAACTGGAAATTTCTCTCGGATTAAATCATAATACCATCGATCTTGATAACAGTTGGATCGAAGAATTGAACAGGGGCCTTACTGATTATACAATACCTAAACTAAGTGAGAATCCTGTCGATTATAAATGGTTTACCAGCTGGCTGATCGTTCATCGGGCTGATAAAGTATATATCGGTGCCTTGGGAGCCAATGGTTTGCCGGATGAAAATGGGGAGATAATAATTGGATATTTTGTTGAACGAAAATATGATGGTCAGGGTTTCGCCACTGAAGCCACCGGGCTTTTTACTGAATATCTTTTACTGGATAGCCGTTTAAAACAAGTTGCAGCTACTATCCCAATAGGTCATTCCGCTTCTGAAAAAGTAGTTGAAAAGAATGGGTTTATCATCGAAAGCCAACTCGAAGAAGATGGAATGCGACTCAATAAATGGGTACTAAGGAGGGTTGAGAGCTAGAGATTTATAGAGTAGAGAAGTAAAGAAGTTAAGGAGTAAAGAATAAAAGAATTAGAGAATGAAAGAACTTCTTTACTTCTTCTTTACTCCTTTACTTCTCTACTCCTTTACCTCTCCCGGTCATAAAAAAATTACATTTAGTTAGCGAAAAAATAAAATAGGATGTTCTAGCGTTCAGGGAAATAGTCGTAACTTTTCTTAGATAGAGAATCACCTTAATTTATTTGTACCCCATTCTCGTTGGTTGACTTTTTACCTAACGTCGGTAATTCGTTTACCGCCCGAATGTAAGACGGGGATCGCTCAGTTGCTAGGCTGATCCTACACTTACACCTCTTCCTATCCGTACCGCAACACAACTATACTCCTTACCCATCGAAACACTGACTTCGCTTACATCCACCCGAGGAAAGCAATTTTAAAATCCCAAAAAAGGAGGTCTTTATGAACTTGCACGAATCTCCATTTATCAACCGTCGCAAGAAAACCATTGAATTTAACATTAAGAATGGTTGCGCTCACCAGATTTCTCTTTCAGGAACTTTCAATCATTGGGCACAGGATGTATTATTACTAAAGCCAAGTAAAAACGGCAACTGGAAAATTGAGATTCCAATGTTGCCCCGCGGCAAGTATTATTACAAATTTTTCATCGATGATCGTATGTGGGTGGAAGATGTAGACAATCCCTGGCGCGAACCCGATGGACTTACCGGATGGAACAGCGTACTGGTAGTAGAAAATTAAGGATGATGCGATTCGACTGCCTCTTACCAACAAGAGGACGCTCCGTTCAACTGTAGCAATTCAGTTGAACGGGGCTTTTTCGTGAATCGTGAGACGTGAATCGTGAGTGGCTTTGCGATTATCAGTAAGCCACTATTACTTTGAGATTAACCTCCACAACTCACGACTCACTACTCACGTCTCACGATTCTTCACAACCACCCCGAACGTTTAAAAAGAATATAAAGCAATACGCAGAGCCCGATGGTTCCCGTCAACACAACCGGGTAACCATATTGCCATTGGAGTTCGGGCATGAAATTAAAGTTCATTCCATAAATACCCGCTACCATAGTAGGAACAGCAATGATAGCCGCCCAACCGGCAAACCGCTTCGAAACTTCATTGTGTGAAATAGAAATGAGAGAGAAATTCGCTTCGAGCGCGGTAGTGAGAAGTTCCCTGGTATTATCAACCATTTCATTGATGCGTAACGCATGATCATACACATCACGGAAATAAAGTCGGGTATCCTCCGATATGAGGGTAAGATCAAAACGCATCAGTTTATTGCAGATATCAATCAAAGGAGAAACGGATCTTTTAACTGCCAGCAATTGTCGCTTTAACTGATAAATATGCTCAGTAGTATAACGACTGGGCTTGTCATCAAACACTTGCTGTTCTACCTTTTCCAGTTCTGCGTCCAATGCCTCTATTACGGGAAAATACTGATCCACGATGGAATCCATTACAGCATATAAAGCAAAGCCGGGTCCTTTTCGCAATAGTCGCGGTGTACTTTCACAACGACTGCGAACATCCGTATAAGCCAGAGAAGATCCATGACGGACGGTGATGATAAAATTCTTTCCAAGAAAAAAATGGGTTTCTCCAAAATCGATTTGTTTGGTATCGTAATTCATCTGCGCCGTACGCAATACAATAAAGATAGAATCGCCATAGGCTTCAATCTTCGGGCGCTGGTGTGCCCGGTGCGCATCTTCGATAGCCAGGTCGTGAAGTTTAAATTGCTGCTGAACTTCCTGCAATAATTTTTCCTCGGGTTCATGCAGTCCTATCCATACAAAGCAATCTGTTTTTTTAAGTACATCGCATGCTTCGTTTATGGCAAGATTCGCGGATCGCCGTCCTTCTGTATATACACCACTGTTTACGATCATATGGCAGGTTCGTATAACTAAGGTAGTAAATGAACGTGAATCGTGAGTCGTGAGTCGTGAATCGTGAGTCGTGAATCGTGAGAGAGTCCCGAAGTAATAGTAACTCTCCGATTATTCGGGTGCCACTCACGACTCACCACTCACGTCTCACGGTTCATGCGTTATTATAAATCTTTATAACCGGTTCTCTCAATGCTGAAGCTTCAGGACTGCAATGAAAATAAATGATATCTGCAATCGCTTCGGGTTTTACCCAGCTATCAAATTTCGCTTCAGGCATCGATTTACGGTTTTGAGGCGTATCGATGGTACTAGGCACTACTACACTGGTTATTACATCCGTTCCTTTCGATTCATCATTCATCAGTTCTGCTAACCGGAAAATAAGTGATTTGGCTAATCCATAAGCAACCATCCCTTTACCGTTCCTATGATCCAGACCAGGCTTGGAACCAATCAGGAAGATGCGACCACTATTTTGTTTAAGCATCTGGATAAAAATGGGTCGTGCCACATTATAAGCAGTTTCAAAATTCAATTTGTATTGCTTCTGAATATCGGAGGTTTTCGTTTCAGTAACCTTTCCCATCGCGAATCCACCTACGGTGAGAATAGCAGCATCGATCGTTTTGTGTGTAGCAAGAAGGGTATCAATAAATTGCTGGGAGGCCTCTTCGTTCATCAGGTCAACCACCATTTTCTCGAATTTGCCGGCCGGAAAATCCATTGCAACCGGATCATTGGGTATCACAGTTCCTATCACGTTAAACCCCTGATCAATAAATTTTTTAACGATGGCCTGTCCCATGTTACCAGACGCTCCGGTTACGATTGCGGTTTTCATGTTTATGTTTGTACTGTGAAAATAGCGTTTAGCTGCTAGCTGTTAGCTGCTACCTTCATTCGGTTCAAAAAAGAACAATCGATTCATCCATTTGAACATGTTTGTTATATCCCGATCCACTAATAGCTAAAAGCTAACAGCTAGCAGCTCACTTGTATTCAAAATTCATATAATCCATCCCCTCCAACACATTTCCATTATTATCAAACAACGCGTTATTCTCCCAGGAGGAGCCCGTACCCCATCGATCTTTCATGGGAGAAGTGATCCAGGCGGGCTCCCAATACATGATTCCTTTACCACCACCATTCATGATGGCCTGAACCAGATCTTTCATATAATTGTATTGACCCTTCGGAGTTAAGGGATATCCCGCTACACTATCTGTTGAACCGAATAAATTATTATACGTATCGAAATTGTTCTTTGTCCAGGGATAAGCTGTTTCAACTACCATCACTGTTTTGCCATACCCATTCACCAGTTTACGAATTGTATCGGTAATGGCAGTCATCGTTTTTATCTGCGACCATTTACAATAATGAGAGAGCCCGATAATATCAAAGTCGGTAACTCCTTCAGTTGCTATAACTCCTTTTGTCCACCAGCCGGCATCCTGCAATTGGGCTACATGTAAAATTATTTTTGGCTTGATAGCAGAGGTAGCGGAAAAATCACGTACCGCTTTGATACCGCTCTTCAGTAAATCGGCAAAGGGTTTAAAATTTCCATTAACAATCTTTCCATGAGGAAATAACATACCCGGGTTATTTTCATTCCCGATCTGGATCATTTCGGGAGTAAGATTTTTCGAAGCCAGGTAGTTCAGTACCGACAACGTATATTGATACACTGAATCCTTTATAACAGCGAAACTTAAATTATCCCATACTGTCGGAGGTACCTGCTTTTGTGGATCAGCCCAATCATCGGAATAATGAAGATTGAGATTTACTGCCATGCCAGCTGCTTTAGCGCGACGAATTGTTTTCTCCACATCATACAAATCACTGTATAATTTTCCTCCGGTAACCGGCAATTGCCAAACGGGTGTATGCCACAAACGAACTCTTACCGCATTTCCTCCATGATTTCTGAAAATAGTATATGGATCTTTCACCGAGCCAGAATCTTTGTAGACACCTCCCTTATCTTCTATCTGATTAATATATGAGAGATCAAGACCCATACAAAACTCATCCCATTTATAAATTTTTTTAACGGGTATGTCCGGAACGTTCGGCCCCGGGTCATTTTTTTGCTGACAGAATGCAAAAAACAACGCAGCGGATAAAATAAGATTGAATAAGACCATACGGGTTGAATTTAGATTTCTGATCATAGTATAAAATTAAATAGGATCGTTCTGCTGTTTTCCCACAAAGCCACAAAGTTCACAAAGCACGTTCAATCAGCAAGAATTCTTTGTGTGCTTTGTGACTTTGTGGGAAAATATTTCAAGCTGAATCGTTCTATCTTGTAACAGCTTTTTGTAAAAACCCCTGTACATCCAGCCATTCGTAAAAACGTTCGATCCATTTATCGGTAGGTAAATTTTGTATCCTCATTCCAAATCCATGATCTCCTTTTGCATACATATGCAATTCCGCTGGCTTTCCGCCCGCAATCCATTTGTTATAAAGATTGGAACTATGTGTTGCCAATCTCAACCCATCGTTGGTTGCGGCACATATAAATAATGCCGGTGCATCGGAAGGAATTGCTGCTGCTGCCAAATCACCTGGAATAAAGGCATAGATGGGCGCGCTGAAATCAGGCCTTGAATCAGCATCATACTTATAACTAACTCCCATAGTAACTGTTCCGCCAGCAGAAAAACCCATGATTCCTATTTTCTTTTTATCAATTCCGAATTCATTTGCATGAGCGCGAACATATTTCATTGCCATCAGACCATCGGCAATTGCCAATGGAATAATGGGACCCATAGCTTCTCCCAATTTAGCAGGCTCGTTCATTTTAGCCGATATTTCGCCAGCAGGATCCTCGGTTAAAATATGTGCCAACCGATACTTCAATACAAAAACCGCTATTCCTTTTTCATTGAGCCATTTCGCCACTTCTATTCCCTCACTATTGATTGATAACGCATGAAAGGCGCCACCAGGAGCGATAACCACGGCTACACCGGTCGCTTTTGATTTGTCGGGCAAATATGCTGTTATGGTTGGTTGCGTAACATTATAAACTATCTGTGTATTCCATCCCGTTGAAAAAACTTCTTTCTCGCTCCATGTCCAGCTCTCACTGCCCGGTGCTTTGCCGGAATACAACTGAATCACCTGTTGGGCACTTACCAACTGTAAAAAGATACAGCCAATAACTACAAATAGAGTTTTTTTCATGCTTTGTTATTTATATTTTATCGGAAAGTTAATTTCACCCGGTAGCCACAATTCGTATTGCTTCTTCTAGTTCGATTTATATATTGTTGCTTCAAAAAATCAGTTTTTACTCAAATCTATTATCCATTGATACATCCGTTCGTTTGCCCGCTTCCCCATTTTAGTAGGAAAGAGGTTAAACCCGTGTGGCGCTTCAGGATACACTGCGAGGAAAGTTTTATTCCCCGCGTTGCGCCAACGGCTTTCCATGAAATAAGTATCGTCGATTAATGGATCGGCTGTTCCTACCGTAAATAAGGCGGGGGGTAACCTTTCTAATTTAGCAAATAAGGGAGAGAAATCGGGCTGACGTAATTGTTCTGGTGAAAAATTTCCAAACACCAGTTCAACCGATTCATCAATACTCTTTTTGTACAAAAGAAGCGTTGAATCCGTTGCCGATCTCCTCGATGGGGTGCCAGACAAATCAAAACATCCGTATACCAGATTTACTCCTTTTATTTTGCTAATAGCGTGCAGTGAGTCTCTGATATAAATAATCGTAGTCGCGGTAAGATGAGCGCCGGCAGATGCACCGGAAATAAATATTTTATCGGTGCCGAATTCCTTTTTCGAATTTTCTACCAACCATTTTGCAGCTGCATTACAATCGTCAATACAGGCTGGAAAGGGATATTCCGGAGCCAGCCGGTATTCAACACTTACAACAGCTACTTGACAAGTGCGAGCCATCTCATCATTGAATACATCATCACTCGAAGCGTTGCCAACACTCCATGCGCCACCATGAATATCCAACACTACGGCACGAACCGTATCAGGTTTTATTATTCGCAGTACGAGCGTTCCGGCAGGTCCCTTGATCTTTTTATCCAGCGGTTTCAATACCGGATTCCCCAGCGAAAGGTTTTTCATCATATTCCGCGTTGAAGCCAGACCCTCTTTTGTTAAGACTGTACCGTTTTGTGGAATCTGAGCGAGCATCTTATTCATAGCCCGCACCTCCTTCATATAAGAAGAAAAATCTTCAGACGTGTTATTCTCCTGCGCAAGCACAGTATTCATGCACAAAAGAAAGACGGCTAATTTCAGAAAATAAAAAACTCTCATATAGAACTGGTTTTATGATCAGCCGTTCAAACGTTTACTTATTTTCCTTTCTTCAACGACTGGTAACGTATCATCGCTTCAATAAAATAATAATCGCCATAAGTAAGCGGCACATTCACCTCGGTTCCCGCAGGTTTATGTCCCACTCCATGTTGGATTAAAAATCCTCCGTTGGTTCCGGGGGCTGCTTTATAGGTAGCACTAGAAAGATACTTCAACATCGTTTCTGCCGCCTTTATATATTCGACAGACGTTTTAGCATCTACGTATTGGCTCAGTTCAAGCAAACCGGAAGCCAGAATTGAAGCTGCGGAGGCATCACGTAATGCACGAGGAATTTCAGGCGCATTAAAATCCCAAAAAGGAATCATATCGTCAGGAAGATTAGGGTGATCCAACACAAAACGGGCAATCTTATTGGCCTGATCGAGATAAACAGGATTCCTGGTATCACGGTAAGTAGCAGTATAACCATACAATCCCCAAGCCTGTCCCCTTGCCCAGGCAGAACCATCTGCCGCGCCTTGTGCGGTTTTTTTCTGGATTATTTCTCCTGTTTCAGAATTATAATTGACTACGTGAAAGGAACTATTATCCTCCCTGAAATGATTTTTAATGGTAGTGTTCGCGTGGGTAACTGCGATCTTATAATAAGAAGAATCACCCGTTACCCTGGTGGCCCAGAATAAGAGTTCAAGGTTCATCATATTGTCGATGATGACTAAAAATTCGTTTGGTTTTCCATCCCATGATTTAATACAACCTACTGTAGGATTGAATCGGGTAGAAAGTGATTTCGCACTATTAATAAGTATGTCTTTATATTCCGGTTTGGGTGAGATCGTGTTCGCGTTACCGAAACTGCAGAACATCATAAAACCAAGATCATGTGTACTCTTATTGAATTGTTCTTTTTCCAGCACCTTCATTATTCTCACTGCTTCGTCGTACGACGCCTGATCTTTTGTTTGTTGATATAAATACAATAATGTACCGGGATAAAAACCGCTGCACCACCATCCGGAATTACTGAATTCATGCAACCCCGTTAACGGAAAAAAAGTTTTGGGGAATTTATCTTGTGGAAGTTCTTTGGCAAGAACTTTATATTGCGCCACGGCATCTGTGAAATTCATTTTAATTGTTTCCAGCAATTTTTTATCGGGCGTATACGTGTTTTTTTTCTGCGAGAAGATATTGCTGAAGACAAAAAGGCAAACAATTACTATCGGAGAACATTTTCTCATTTTGAATTAGATTTTGAACGATTATTTTATGCAAAATATGCATATGCGACCAAACCTGGAAATCGTGACGACGGAGCAAGTTTAAGGTTGCCAACCCTGCAACAGCGTGACTTTTATTTATCAGGTTTATGAAGGGTTGGCAACCTTAGTTACTCGGTCGCAGCTAATAGCTAATGGCTAATAGCTAGCAGCTATTACTTCACTTCAAACTTATAAACCCCCGAACCCAACATTAGTTCAACATACCCATTTGCAGCACCACCTACTTTTATATCTTTTGATGAAGCAAGGGAAACACCCGACTCAGTTATAGACTCCGCATTAGCTGCAGGAACATACACTGTAGCCGTTGTGTTAACAGGTATTTCAATATCCATCGTTAATTTATCACCTTCCTTTTTCCAGCCGCTGGATAATTTACCATAGTAGGTTTGCAAACTTGCTTCCGCGTTTTTCAGGTTTCCTCCGATTGTGGGTTTTATTTTGATATGCTTATACCCAACACCATCTTCATATGTATCGATACCTGTAATTACCCGATACATCCAATCTCCGATTGCACCATAGGCATAGTGATTAAATGAATTCATACCCGGAGTTTGAAATGTGCTATCGGGTTTAATACCATCCCAGCGTTCCCAAATGGTAGTGGCTCCCATTTTTACCGGATATAACCAGGAAGGATAAGATTCTTGCAACAACAAAGTAAAAGCTACATCATTATAACCATAGCGACTCAATACATGACAGAGATAAGGAGTGCCGAGAAATCCGGTTGTAAGGTGATTGCCATAGCTCTTTACATTTTCAACCAACTTAGCTGCTGCTGGTTCACGTAGTGCTGCGGGAAGCATATCAAAATTCAGTGCCAGCACATAAGCGGTTTGCGTACTGGAAACTAAACGACCATTGGGAGTAAGATATTCTTTCACAAACGCTTCTTTGATCTTTGTTAGCAGATCTGTATACTTCGTCACGTCCTCCGATTTGCCCAGCACTTTCGCTGCTTTGATAACAAGATTGGTAGAATGAGCGAAAAAACATTGTGCAATAAGATATTTATCAGTTACCGCGGATCTTCCATCATTATCATCGAAGGGACGATAGAATAACCAATCTCCAAAATGAAAACCTTTGTTCCAAAGATTATTGACACTGTTAGTCTCCATGAAACCAACCCATTTTTTCATGCTCTCATACTGATTCTCCAGAATCCGTTTATCTCCATAAGCGAGATACATATCCCAGGGGATAATTGTCGCCACATCGGCCCAACCCGTAGAACCGGATGCACCAGCGCCTAAAACATTTGGAATTACAAAAGGCACACTACCATTTGGTAATTGATCTGATGCTACATCCTTCATCCATTTGGAGAAAAAATTATTTACGCCAAAATTAAACGAAGCAGTACGGGCGAATGCCTGCGCATCTCCTGTCCAACCCAATCGCTCGTCGCGTTGAGGGCAATCGGTGGGTACATCAAGGAAATTACCCCGCTGCCCCCATTGAATATTATGCTGCAGTTGATTGATCAGCGGATGGGAAGATGTAAAAGAGCCTGTTTGTTTCATTGCCGAATACAACGAAACCGCTGTAAAATTTTCTGGCTTCAACTCTCCGGGATACCCTTCGATTTTAATATATCGAAATCCAAAAAAAGTAAAATGAGGTTCAAAACTTTCTTCCCCACCTCCTTTTAAAATATAAGTAGCGGTGGTTTTGGCGGCCCGTATATTTTCAATATAAAAGTTGCCGAACTTATCGAGCACCTCGGCGTGCTTAATAACTATTTTATCACCTGCTTTTCCATTTACCTTAATGGTAACCCATCCCACCAGGTTCTGGCCAAAATCCATCACCTGCTCTCCCTTTGGTGTGGTGAATATCTTTACCGGTTTGAATGCTTCATGTTTTTTTACCGGCTCATTATACGTAGCTAATAAAATTTTATTGTCGTATTCCTGCTGTTTCACCGATGACCAATCCGCATCATTATAAGTGCTGGTTGACCAGCCCGTTTTATCCTCTCTTGCATCTATCGTTTCACCATGATAAATCTCCGAGTAGCGGATGGCACCATTGGAGGATTTCCAACTTTCATCTGAAACAATGGTTTCTACACTACCATCGCTATAAGTAATACTCAATTGAAATAACAAAGCTAATTTCTTACCATAGATATCTTTATTATTTTGCCAGGCCAAAAAGCCACGATACCAGCCATTACCAACCATTACACCAATCGCGTTCTTACCACTGGCCAGTAATGACGTTACATCGTATACCTGGTATTGAAGACGTTTGTTGTAATTGGTCCAACCCGGAGTAAGATAATAATCTCCTACCCGTTTTCCATTGATCTGCGCTTCATACATTCCCCGTGAAGTGATATAAGCAGTGGCGCTAACGATCTTTTTATTGCCGTTGAATTGCTTTCGGTAATATTGAACAGGCCGGTTGATGGAATCTTCCGCGAATCCTGCTTCAATCCACTTCGCTTTCCAATCACTCGCATCAAGTAGCGCCATTTGAAAACTGGCTAATTCACTCCACGCGGATGGTTTATCAGTGTTATCCCATACACGCACCTGCCAATTATATTTTTTCCCCGATTGTAAAGCAGTGCCCGCGTAAGGAACCTGTACCGACTGAGCAGTAACAATCTTTCCACTGTTCCAAACAACAGTTTTACCAGCACTTACTTTTATCTCATAGGCATTTTGAGAGGTGTTTCTTTTATCGCTGGTTAATTGCCAACTGAATCGAGGTAGTTTTTCGTCGAGACCAACCGGGTTTGATAAATTTTCCGTAAGCAGGTTCTTTACCGCTACCTGTGCGAAACTGATATTCGCAATCGCCAATAAAAAAAGCAATACAAGTTTTTTCATGTTGATGGATGTTGCTGTTAGTAATTAATAATTTCTCGTTGACCAGAATAATATTTCAGTTGAATAAGATCATTACGAATTGGTTTGCTGTTCCATGCGCTATGGATCGCGAGGGCGGCTCCCAACGCAGATGCCTGTGCCATGGAAGCAGCATACACTTCTATTCCCGGAAATGATAGTGACAGCATATTCATATAAACAGGATTCTGACTAAATCCGCCATCTACAAAAATCCGTTGAACTTTTACTCCTTTCATCACCAATTGAGTGGAGATATATTGCTGCCGGATAATTTTCGTCATAAAGAAATGATATGCAATCGCATAATTCTCAAATGACGAAAGCTCCATCTTATCAAAGCCGCCTGCTTTATCAATATCTGCTTCAAATCGGGTTGCGATCGTTGGATCGTATTCCACTTCTTTATAAAAATGTACCGGCATCTTAAAATGCTCAGCCATTTTTTTTACCTGTTGTTCATGTTCATTTCCGGCGAATAATCGGGAGGCTTTCACCGGCTTTCCTTTATAAGTTAGGTAACAAAGGCAATCTTTATTTAATTCTTCAACGGTAAGCGGTAATTCATTAAAGGGATTTAAGCTGATACACCAGGTACCGGTAGAAATCAATACAAAGGGTTCCTGGAAATTAGCGAGGTAGGGAATCAGTGCCGCTGAACTATCATGGAGACCAACCCCTGATAATAATTTCTTATCCTTCCATTCGGCTTTTAGGGTAGCATCTGAAGGAACGATTGGAGGTAATTTTTCCGCAACCCCCTCTTTGAAAACCCAGGGATGGTACTCATTCTTATTAAAATCCCAAAGAGCCGTATGACAGCCAATGCTGGTGATTTCAGAAACCGCTTGCTTGCTCAAGAGCCAACAAATATATTGGGGGAGATGAACAACCTTTTTTATTTTATCGAAACGTTCCGGCTTATCATATTTAAGACGATAGATCTGTAAACCGGAATTCAAATTTCCCAAAACCGGGGAAGCTGTTTTTACTGAGAAGTCAGCTTCACCTCCGTAATTATTATAAAACTGTTTATGCAAATGATCGGGATAGGTTTTAAGGTAATTATACAGCGGCCCTAACTCTTTGTCTTCCTTATCGAGATAAACAAAGCTGGCTCCATAGGCTGAATAATTGACGGCTTTTACCGCAAAGTTGTTTTGATTCAGCACGTCACTCATTGAATCAATCACAAAAGAACGCAACGCATTAAGATCTTCACAAACATCCCCGTCTTCATCCAGCGTTTCTTCCAATTGCACCGATCGTTCAAATACAATCTCATATTCTTCATTGAATAGAAATATTTTTTTATTGGTCTTGCCAATATCAAAGATTGCTATGACGGGCAGTTGACTCATGAAAATTCTGATAAAAGAGCCGGGAAGTCGGGAAGACGGGAAAAATTGATTTCTAAGATACTTACTTCCCGGCTTCCCGGCTTACCGGCAAAATTGCTTTAAAGCCCTGTGGCTACACTCCTTCCTCTCTCTTTTATTAATTGATCTCTCACTTTTATTGACCGGAATAGTTGGAGTGGATCCAATGCGCCACCGGATTGAAGACGTGCTTCCGCTACGATAGCTCTTGTATCGGTTCGGAAAGCAGCTTGCAATATTTCCTGGCATTTCGTTACATCATTCTGTTGTTGAGCTTCATTCAATGATTTCCGATCTACCAATAATGCCTGACTATAGGAGATCATGATCGCTTCAACCGATTGCAATAAATCTTCCAGCGGATCTTTTACATTATGGGAAGCATCGATCATCCAGCCAAGATCAGTTGCATGATTCATTTTCCGCGCATCCATACCTTCTACCAGTTCATTGAATATGAGAAATAGCTGATACGGTTTTATGCTACCTACTGTGAGATCATCATCGCCGTATTTTGAATCGTTGAAATGAAATCCGCCTAGCTTGCCTTCCATTAATAACAAGGAAACAATCTGTTCAATATTCGCATTGGGAAGATGATGACCCAGATCAACCAATGTATATGCTTTGGGTCCTAGTTTACTTGCATATAAATAGGATTGACCCCAATCTCCAACGGTTGTGGAATAAAAATTAGGTTCATATGCTTTGTATTCCACAAACACTTTCCAATCGGCAGGTAATGCGGCATATACCTGTTGCAAACATTCTAATGTATGCTGGAACGCTTTTCTGAAATTTAATTGTCCCGGAAAACAGGATCCATCGCTGAGCCATACCGTCAATGATTTGGATCCTAACTCGATTCCATACTTAATTACCTCGAGATTATGATCGATCGCTTGCTGACGGGTTGCCTTATCAACATGCTGCATAGAGCCGAACTTATAACTTAGTTTTTGCGAAGCCTGGTCCTGGAACGTATTTGAGTTCATCGCGTCAAACTGAAGTCCATGTTGCGCGGCCAGGTTTTTTATAGCGGCGGTATCTTTTGGAATATCCCAGGGAATATGAAGGGAGATGGCACCGCCTGATTGATTCAATGCGTGCAGCAATCCTACGTCTTCGATTTTTTCTTCAAGATTGCGGGGTTCGCCGCCACCACTGAATCGTCCAAAACGGGTTCCACCGGTTCCCAATGCCCAACTTGGAATGGCTACCTGGAAATCAATCAGTTTTTTTATGATTGAAGAAGATTGTGGAAGTTCCGCGTTAATAAAATCAAAGCGACGACGATGATTCTTCAACAATGATTCATTGTGTTGTTCAACCTGTTTTTTCTCAATGCGCATACAATCGTTTTAAGGCAAATAAAAAACTTCTTTCAACGGAATACTTACCGGCGAGTGATCCGGATTACTATCCATAATATCTTTCATATAGGTCCACCAGCGTTGCATGAGCTCCTGCTGTGGCAAAGCGCTGAGACTAAGTTCATCATTCACCTTCAATACACCAAACAAACTAAGCGTTTGCTGATCGAGGAAGATAGAATAATCAGCAATCCCCGCTTCTTTTAATAAGTTTACTAATTCGGGCCAGATGGCATCGTGCCTCCGTTGGTATTCTGTTTCGAAACCAGGCTTCAGTTTCATTTTAAAAGCGACTCGCTGCATAGATTTTATTTCCGTTGGGTTAAAAGATATCTTGGATAATAGCTCAAGTTTCTTTTATAAAATGTAATACTTGCTTGGGAAAACAAGTTCATGAAGATTGAACTTTACCCCTCAAGGCCGGGGGGCCGTCACCCTGGGTCTCGCGCTGCACCCGCTTCTTCCGCTTCGCGGATCCCGGCTATCGTCCCGCACTAGTGCGGGACTGAGGCACTCACCCCAAGGTGGTTGTCAGCAAAATTATTCTCAACATTCCCAAGTTTAATCAGTGACTGAGTAAATGCAAGTCTTTTATGTTTGCGTCACCTTAGTTTTACATTTTACATTCTATATTTTACATTTTACATTTCTACCGGGCGAATCCCATAGCTACCCCACCATCCACATTCAATATATTACCCGTTGATTTATTGAGCAATCCTCCCACAAATGCAAAGCAGGCATTAGCGATATCTTCCGGTAAAATAATTTCATTCAGCAAAGTTCGCTTGGCGTAAAAAGCTGGCAATTCTTCCACGGTAATTCCATATGCTTTTGCCCTTCCTTCGGCCCAGGCACCCGCCCAAATTTTACTATCTGAAATTACCGCATCCGGATTGATGGTATTGACTCTTATCTTATCATTGCCCAACTCTGCGGCATTCAAGCGACTCAGGTGTAATTGAGCGGCTTTCGCGGAACCGTAACCCGCGTTGTTAGGTCCCGATACCAATGCATTCTTACTTACAATATTAATTACATCGCCACCCAATTCCTGTTTACGCATGGTTCCTACGGCTGCTTGTGTTACCAGGAATTGTCCTTTTACTAATATGTCGTATAAAAGGTCCCAGTCTTTCTCCGTATGATCTTCAATAGGCTTTGAAATAGAAATGCCCGCATTGTTAACGACTATATCTACTCCTCCGAAATACACCGCGGCGGCATCAAAAGCAGCGCGTATAGTATCGGAATTTGTAACATCGAGTAAAGCGGTTGTAAATACATCCTTACCAAATGATTTCTGAAACTCAGTAGCCGCAGCCGTTAATCGTTCGTTGTCGTTATCATTCACGATCACACAAGCGCCTTCTTCAGCAAATTTTTTGGCGATAGCTTTACCAATTCCTCCCGCGCTGCCGGTAATCAAGGCGATTCTACCTGATAAGGCCTTGGGTTTAGGCATGCGCTGTAGTTTCGCTTCTTCCAGTAACCAGTATTCAATATTAAAGGCTTCCTGCCGTGGAAGAGAAGTGTAAGAAGAGATAGCTTCCGCCCCCTTCATTACATTAATAGCATTAGTATAAAACTCAGAAGCAACTCTCGTTGTTTGTTTGTCTTTAGCGAAACTGAACATCCCTACACCGGGATAAAGAATAATAACCGGATTCGCATCGCGTATCGCCGGACTGTTGGGATGCTTACAACTATCGTAATATGCAGTATACATACTACGATATTCTTTAAACAGCGGAGCTATTTTTTCTTTCAGCGCTTTGATATCACTCAAATCATCCGTTGGCTGAAGATTCAATACCAGCGGTGAAATTTTAGTGCGCAAGAAATGATCGGGACAACTGGTGCCCATTGGAGCCAACTTAGCAAGATCATTGGAATTGATATACTCCAACACTCGTTCATCATCGGTAAAATGTCCAATCATCCTTGTATTGGAGGAACAGAAACCTCTTAATACGGGTGCGAGCTGCGCTGCTTTTTTTATTCGTTCTTCTTTAGGTAACGATTTAATTTTCGCTCCCCCAAATACGGGTCTTTTCTTTCCATAATTTTCCTCGAGATACGCGGCGCATTGTTCAATTATTTCCAGCGTGTTCATATAACTTTCATATGCTGTATCACCCCAGGTAAACAATCCATGTGACCCAAGCATGATTCCACGGATACCGGGATTTTCATCGAGGCATTGTTTTAATTTCAATCCCAGATCAAAACCGGGACGTTGCCATTCCACCCAACCAATTGTTCCCTTGAATAGTTCCTGGGTAATTTTCTTACCATCCTTCGCCGCAGCAATAGCAATTGCTGCATCCGGATGCAGATGATCGATATGTTTAAAAGGAAGAAATCCATGCAATGGCGTATCAATCGATGGTGCTTTCGAAGAAAGGTCGTAGATACAATGATTGAATAGTTCTACCATTTCATCTTCAAATTCCAATCCCCGGTATACATTTTTAAGACTGCGTAACCGATCGACGTATAAGGCAGCCAATCCATTTCTTTTCATCGTACCCAAATCGCCACCGCTTCCTTTCACCCACATCACTTCTGTATCTTTTCCGGTAAGCGGATCTTTTGCAAACGCCTTGCACGAAGTATTACCTCCTCCGTAATTGGTCAATCGGAGATCGGCTCCTAATAAATTGGAACGATAAACAAGAAGGCCCACTTCGTCCCCATTTAAGGCGGCGGCCTTCGACTCATCCCACAAATAACTTACGTGTTTAAATGGTTGCTTTGCTATTAACATATATAAAGCTTTTTTACTTTTTCAGTTCTTCATGCAAATAGTTTCCATAGCCGACGACCAAAACCGAAAAAATAATGGTGGCAATTCCTATTACAATGGTAACGGCAGTCTTCCGACTCACCCCTTTCCATTCTTTAGAAAGTATACCCCACATATTCGCTACTAAAATAATGAATGACATATGTAAGATCCAGGAGCTTGCTCCATTACCTAATTTACTTTCTCCCATGCCGTAAAAGAAAAATTGCAGGAACCAGGTAGTTCCAGCCAATGCGGATAGTAAATAATTTTTTAGAAGCGGAGATTGCTTGTTGGTATAATCTCCAAAGGACTTATTCCGCATATTTAATATCATACACCAAATCAGGTTAGTTGTTAATCCTCCCCAAAGAATCACAACAAATATTACATTATTACGAAACAGAAATTCGCCCTGATTCGGGTTCACCGATTTCCACATATCATTCGCCTGGGCACCCATACTTGTACCGGCTTCTATTCCAAAACTAAAACAAGCGCTTAATACACCAGATATAATGGCAAGCACTAAGCCTTTTACCAATTGAAACTCTTTTCGCGACTCATCTATAACACCCCCTTTCAATTCTTTATCTCTCATACCACCGGCTTTGCCGCATATTATTATTCCTACAATACAAAGCACCAATCCAACCATTACCCATTGCCCCCAGCTGGTACCAAACAAATCGCCTATGGTGTCCTTTTCAGGCTTTGGATAAAAATAATAATATATGGATGGCACTAATGCGCCGAAGATGGAACAAAGACCCAGGATGATTGAACTACCTAAGGCTACGCCCAGGTAACGAACTCCCAATCCATAGGTTAATCCACCAATACCCCAAAGCAAGCCCATAACAAAAGTAGAACGCAATGTATCCGTAGATGATCCTGTAATAATGTCCATGAAACCAGGAATGGTAAGATAGGCTGCGATAGGAGGAACAATGAGCCAGGAGAAGAGTCCGCCGACGATCCAATAGGATTCCCAATTCCATTGCCGAACTTTTTTATAGGGCATATAAAAGCTACCGGATGCGAAACCGCCTATAAAATGGAAAATAACGCCAAGAATTACTTGCATATTAAAGCAATCGTTTTGATTATAAAGCGGTTTTAAAGATAGCTATTTAAGGGGTTCATCCATCATGTACTGTCATGGCTTACAGGAACTAGTTTTAAAGCTAATTCTTTAATAAACACACGTTGGTAAAAACTATTGAATAAAATAGGTGAGGATGAATATGCCCGGAGTAGATGAAAATTGCAGAAAGGGGTCACCAATCAAAAATCAAATTAAAAAAGAGCAGTAGAATATATTCAAACAAAAAAAGGTCAGTTCTGCTCCAGGGTATAAAGCAGTATCGCTGATTTCACTTTGATAATTAGCGATTATCCTTTTTCGGAGCCGGAATATTCTTCTCTAACCAGATATTGCCAACTTGTGAATGTTTCGGCGGGAACCGCAATAACGGCTATATTATCAATCATGCCCAGTACAGCTGATCTGGGGCCTTTTTGCCATTCATCGCTGTTCGAAAATGCATCTTGTTTTTTTTTCCTAACCTCCGGACTTTCGAAAGAGCGGACAACATAATAACTGTTTTCATCAATCAGCGATGGGCCATGCGCAATCACATCAATATTCCATTTTTTTTGTAATGGCAAGGATTCAGCGGTATAAAGCTGACGGAATTTCTCCCGGGTCCCTGGTCTGAGATTTAAAGTTTGGATCTCAATCATAGTATTGTTTTTAAATACGAAATTAGTAGCTCTTAAAACCCTCAGATGACGATTACAAAATTAGAAAATTATCGATCACCGCATTTTCCCCGATCCATCATTTTATTATTATTCATCGCCCTGGTTCAGGGACGATTTAACGAAGCGGCTGCCCAAAGTGCCGGCAAAAACCCAACTGTTCAATTTAAAAAGCACATTATCAGCGCCCAGTTCATATCGGAAGGGGTGGCAGCAGGAGATGTAAATAATGATGGAAAGACGGATATACTGGCTGGCAATTATTGGTACGAGGCACCCACCTGGAAACAACACCTGTTGCATACAGACACTATGCATATACCAAACTATAGCAGCAGTTTTTTAAATTTTTCGCAGGACGTAAATAATGATGGGTGGATCGACCTGATACGATTTGATGTTCCAGGAACTATTTGTGTATGGTATGAGAATCCAAAGAATTCGACTATGAGTTGGAACTCACACATAATTCTTCGTACCGCTGGTACAGAATCACCTGCTTATGTTGATGTAGACAAGGATGGAAAAATGGATATCATTTGCAATGATATTTTTGCGAAAAAAGTTATCTGGTTAAAATCGCCTGCCAAAAAAGGGGATACGATGTGGCAACGGAATATCATCAGCAACGATAGTGTATTAGCCACAAACCGTTATACGCATGGTTTGGGTTGGGGAGATGTAAACAAAGATGGGCGACGTGATGTGATCATCAAAAGCGGTTGGTGGGAATCACCACTTGCAATCATGGAGCCCAACTGGAAGTTTCATCCCGCCAATTTCGGGGAGGATTGCGCTAATATGTTTGTATTGGATGCAGATAAAGACGGCGACCAGGATATTATCAGTTCTTCAGCGCACAATTATGGTATATGGTGGCATGAACAAATTATAGATGATAAGGGTACTATCAGCTGGGCCACACACCTGA
Organism: Chitinophagaceae bacterium; assembly: GCA_965279015.1. Lineage (GTDB taxonomy): Bacteria > Bacteroidota > Bacteroidia > Chitinophagales > Chitinophagaceae > Endoryza. The sequence goes on along the minus strand of OZ257130.1, from coordinate 2,269,100 downwards.
TCAGTAAATTATTCTCTCAATCGCACGCATTGGCGATGACAGATATCAATGGTGATGGCCATCCGGATATTATTAGTGGAAAAAGATGGCTCGCTCACGTCAAAGGAGATCCGGGCACTGATGAACCATCCGTTTTATATTGGTTTGAATTTAAACCGGGAAAAAATCCGCAATGGATACCACACGAGATTGATAACAATTCAGGAGTCGGAAATTGTTTTTTTGTAGGGGATATCAATGAAGATAAATTGCCGGATATTCTTATCTCAAATAAAAAGGGAGTATTCTTATTTGAGCAATTGAAATGAAAGTTCCGAACCCTTATCCTCATAGGTTTGAAAATCTCCTGGACAGGGTTCGGAACTTTTGCCATTGCTTATTTATTTTTTTGGAAATATAAATATTACCACGGCTCTCCAACCCCAATCTGGTCTTAATGATTCAACGGATGCCAGACCTACGCGGGGTCCTACTGCAAGACTCACCATTTGTTTGCCAAGTTTTGTTACTCCCGATATGGTTGGGACAATATAAGCAACCGTTGTATTGGCTACCCAGTTTTGCGTGATCTCAGCAGCAAGACCAACACCCGCGCCACTTTTCCAATTATGTACCATAAAAGGTTGCACGAATAGCTGGTTAACTTCGGAACGATCTTCATCGCCGGCTACTGACCAGATCTGATTCATTAAAAAACCGTATGTCCAGGAACCACTTTGTTTTAATGCAACTGCTGTAGGTCCGATACCGAACTTCTTTGTTCCTAAAAAATCATTCGTGGCAATTGGCACGAGAAATACAGGTCCTACTCCCCAGGTGATCCCTCCGCCCGAAGGAGCAAAAAATGCACTTAATATCGCATCCCCTAAACCGTTTTGTTTAGCGCCAGCTTTTGTAATGTTGTATTGCGTAACGATTGGTATAATATATCGGGTAATCAGCGTCCATTTTTTTGATAAGGTTATGGGAACAACTGGTTGAAAGTTCATCGTGTTACGGGTTCCGTGGAGACTATCACCAATTCCATAGTCGGTGTTATTCTGAAAAGGAACGCTAATGAGGCTAGCAATCGGGTTAGCCAGTTTCTTTGCCAATTCCTCTGCACTTTGTTGACCAAATGTTATCTGTGAAATTCCTGCAATAATTATACTACAGAAGAGCAGGTAGCAAATTTCTTTTTTTATCATTGAAAAGGTTTATAATTAATGTGATTGACACCAATTCTGTAACCAGCTTGTGCAATTTAACGAACCTTTCCGATGAAAATTAGTTTTAGAGATTAAGGTTTCAGGAGAATAAAAGTATGACAAAGGTTCCGAACCCTTATCCGCCTGGATTTGAAAGTTTCCTTCATAGGGTTCGGAACCTTTACAAACAAACGAATATCTATTACAAGAAAAAGTATTTTATTCCAAAAACAATTCCGAAGTCAAAACTATTATTTCCTTCTACCGGCGGTTGATTGTCGTAGTTATGGTAAGGTTCAAAACTCACTTTAAAATCCTTAAAAATTTCCCAGGTTAGACTCATGGTGCCATCACTTCTGAACCGGCCCTTTTGTGAAAGGCTATAATAAATTGACTGTGTCGCCGTGAAATTGATTTTAGGGTGTTCAAATCTGAAAATATTGAATTCAACCTGACCGAATAATTCAGTTAGAACCCCTGAACTTACATCTTCTGTACTTTTTTCCTGGTTGATTACGGCTCCCATCCTTGTCCATGCATACATGTGGCGCGTGGTGAGAAATTTATTACCAACCCCAAGACCCTCCTGGTACCTTCGTTGCAAACCTAATTCAAGGTTACGCTGGTAAACCAGGAAAACGGTAGCAAACCATTTCTTGGAAAAATAATAATTGTATTTGAGGTTTACATTTTCGTTATCCCTGCTGAAAAGACTGTCATAAATTGTATAGATACCCGAAGTGGATAAACTTAATTCTTCTTTTTTTGAGACATATCTAATCGTCGCGTCAAAATTCAATCGACCGAATTCGCTGGATTTTGTATAGGTGTATCCAAGTCCCACATTTCCAGAAAACCGCTCCGCTACCGTATTATCAAATGGATAACAAACGGAAATTTCTTCCAGATAGAGTGTAATGGAATCTAATCCTGTGTACACATAAATAGCATTAGACTCCGGGTGCTTCAATATCGTTCCATAAAATAAACTTTCCCGAACTGTTTCAATCCGGAAAATCTTTCGCTTTCCACTGATCGTTAATAATTTTCTTGATTGAACGGTAATATCATTAGCGTCGTCCGGGTCGAATGTTACGATGCCCAGTTTAATGTTTTTGAGTTTACCGACCACTATTGTTCCATTTTTAAAGTAGATGGTATCTTTCACCTGCGAATGGGCCAACGCGCAAAAAATCAGAGCAATGCCTAAGGTAACTGTCTTCATCCTTTATTACTTAGCAATTAGTTTGAATACAAGATAAGGAAGACTTAATAAAACAATTCTATATTAAACATAAAAACCGCCCCTTTGGCGCCCACTACGGTTGGATAGCTCAAATAACCCACTGGTGAACGGTCGGTATATATAAATTCCGGGTTAAACCGAAATGCCCTGGTTTTAAACGGAAACCAGTTAAGTCCGAAATTTAATTCCCAGGGATCTCCATACTGTCCGTTAATATACGAACCAACGCCATAGAGGGAGAGTTTTTTATCTATTAACATGGATGACGCCTGAAGACTGAATCCCTGGTCAAAGAGCTTCGATACGGGAATTGTTCCGGTTGTTTTAAAATGCGACACCCAACGCATGAAAAAGTCAGCATCCAGCGCAAATCCTTTATATTTTAAACCACCGAACAAACTCGACATTTGGTATTGCGCTTCCTGAATCTGTGTATTTGGTGCAAAAGCATTAAAAGAAAAAATTCCGGTGCCATCCGAAATTCTAATTTGCGAATTCTCGGGATCTTCCGCACCGGGTTGTGATTGCCTGGTTTCGTTGCTTCTCGAATAAGATCCACCAACCACGGTTGCAAGTTTCTCATGTTTTTCAAAATCACTGTAACTTCCAAGCGGGCTGAATTTATTAGTGGTCCATACCAGCGTAGTGCTCCAGGTATCAAACCCATCATCCAATTGTCCGGCATCAATACCTAATTGACTAAGATTGTTACCCAGCATTGTTTTATAATATAAACCTTCGACAATCTTGCCTTGTGCCCATATACCGGTAGTAAAAGAGCCGCGGAAGTATTCGTCTGCCATTGGTCGCGCATCCTGCCGGTTCCATAGAGGCCATTGGCCCCCCATTGAACGATTGGTTGGTAATCCACCAATACCGGCACCTACATCAATATGGTCAGTTAATTCGTATTGCAGATTTCCTCCCACTACTACCTGGGCTGATTGTCCCTGGCTGGTGTTTGATGTCCATACATAAGTAAGATATCTTAATTTGGGAGTGAACAACCATCCTTTAAAGTAGAGCATTACTTTCTGGAATTGAAGATCGTTCCGTTTGTTAATCGCAGAAGTACGTCCTGAGTAATTTGTAAAACTATCTTCCAATGCCTGGGAGTTTAAATAACGGATACTTGCATGAGCCGAAAAAACAAGTTTCCCTTTTGAATTATTCACCAACACAAAACCCGATCCTGGACGGTGTGCAACGACTGTATCTTTTTCTATTCTTTCTTCAGCTTCTTTGGATGTGGTTGGAATTTGAGCGATGCCCGCGGTGCAGGTAATGATTATTACTAATGATGTAAAAGAAAAATAATTCCGTTTCATGCCTCAGGTTTTTATTAATCGATTGATGAAATCTCATTCACCTATAACTATATTACCCGACTTTACAAGTTGAAATAGGTTTCGTTCAATACTTTTTGAATCCTATTTTTTCTTAGATTTTTTTACCCTATTACAACCACCGAGACATGCAAATGGCGGGGTAAACAACATCACCCCAACTTCAAAGCCAGCACCATTCGTTCCATTAAATTCCTGTCCGTAAGTAAATGCAAAAGTTGAATACCTGTTAGGTTCCCAACGAAATCCAATTTTATATTCGGGTTTCGATTTTATCCCTCCTTCCGACCCGAAAATTTCCCCAACAAAACTTCCTTTGTCATTCCAGGGATACCATGCTGCGCGAGTAGAATACGTGAATCCTCCCTTTGATGATTTCGATGAATCTGAATGACTGGTGAAACTTGCACCCGGCATGAGGTCCACCTGCAACTTATTATTTAAAAGGGGAATAGTACAGGGAAAATTCATCCAGAAAGTTTGAAAGGCATCATTCGTTCGGTTCTCTTCATTAAGTGTACCAGGAAACATACCAGTACCTGCCTTCACTGCAGCACCACCATTCTTCGCTTTATTTTCATAGAACATATATTTAGCATAAAACGAGGTGGAGTGTCCATCATCGGTTAGCGGGTCACCGTCATTACGATAGAGATAGGCAGCCATGGTAAATTCCCACTTGGGAAAAAGGGAGTATGTATTCATGAGCATCATATTACGTTGCCCATATGTCGGAATAATCGTAATTGTTCCGTGCTCCTTGGATATCCAACTATCTGAATTAAACTGCTGGGCCATGCATTCCTTATTTGATAGCATCATCAAACAACTCAATATAACAGCCGCCGAATTAAGGACATTCATTCTCTTCCATGTAAATTTTCCCATATCTGAGGTTTTCAATAATAAAAACTTACCTGATTACTTTTCAAAAGTAACAGCAGTGACTGATTCGATAGCTAAATGTGGCGGGTTATTTGACTTATATCAGAACAATAAGCCTGGATAGACAGACGAAGCAATTTATCATTTAATATTGGCCTTTTCCCATGCTCGCACTTTTATCCTTGCCCCATCAAAAAGACGCAGGTAATTTCCCTTTCTAACTTTTTCACTGGCATCTGGGGTTAGCGCTTTCCAAAGCGGTTCATACATCTCGTAAACCGCATTATAAAATTTCTGATCAGGTGGCGCTACCACATCGCTTCCAAATAAAAAGCGGTTTGGATAGCTGTTCAATAGCTTGGCTGAGTTTGATATGGATTGAGGAGTAGCGATAATATACTTGGCCACTTCATCCCAGGAAATATCAAAGTACACATGGGACATGGCGGGATCCTTCAATATTGATTCCACAATTTCAATATGTCGTGAAGATCTTTCGCCTGTTGGGGAGGAAGCCATTCCAACCGGATGTACAATTCGCCCCAGTCCAACATGTGCCCAGATAATGGTGGTGCGTGGATGCCTTTTTAGCAAATCTTTCATTTGCGTGAGATAAACAGGTTCGCTATTATCCTTTGCCATTGGCATATCCATATCACTGTGCAATACAACTACAAGTCCGACTTTTCCTGCAAAATCAAGAACGCTGTCGAGTGCCGGGTTGGTAAGACTGGCTACTTCTCCCGATACTTTGGAAGAAACAAACTCCTTATGAATAGAAAATTCACCTATACCCGAAAACACACCGGGGAATGTACGCAATACCCGCTCGATATGTTTTGCTGCATACATATCTGCCGGGTTGAAGCCGGTGATCATCGGATCCAGGCGAGCCTGCTGTTCTTTGTTGAGCGCTTTGTATTGCATTGCAATAAATGCATCGGTAAAAGAATAATAATATAAAGGAGCATCCGATTGCAAATAATAGGTAGGTGCATAATTTCCAGAATTCTGATAAGACCATTGTTGCTGCAAGGGAATTCCAAACAACGTAGAACGTCCCGTTTTTGTACCCATTATCTCCAGAAACTTACTAGCTGAAATTCCTTCCTGTATATAATTGGTTAAGTGGAAATGACTGTCATTAAACAAATAATTGTCTGATGTTTTATTAGTTTGTCCTAAAACAGCGTTCCCAATTAATAGAATAAAGATGTTCAGTTGGACAAGCGATTTCATAATTCTTATGTTATGAATGAATCAATATAATTTGCGGTTTGGTTCATAGACCGCATCAATTAAAAATCGTTTATAGTAAAATATCCGTCCCAAATGTTAGCGTCGTACCAGTTTGACCTGCTCCGTATAAACCGAATGTACCACCTGCAGAACTCTTATACACGTGCATTAACTGGAAATTTAATCTCCAGCTCCTTGTTTTATAAGGATAAACATTCACTCCTCCACCAAATTCTTTCGGATTTCTTTTAAACTCATCGAAGAGATAAGAATTTATAGCATAAACGCAAAGAACTTTTGGAATTGCCATGTAGGAGAGTTGAAGATTATATCCAAAATCTTTGATAGTACTTAGTGGAAGTGTACCATCGGCATCAAACTTTGACAATCTCCGTGCATGAAATTCAGCCTGTATTCCAAGTCCCTTATACTTGAAGCCTGCATCGAAATTCATATTGTCAACATCTGCATTATCCACCGTAACATTATCGGCCAATGCACCGGTTTCAAAAAATAAAACCCCGTCACTCATTCTTACCTGGGTATTATCTGGTGAGGGTGTACCAATGTTGTTAAACCGGTCTTCCCGACTATGGTTATAAGATGCACCAAAACGTGTTGCAAGTTTATTGTGATGTTCAAAATCACCGATTCCTCCACGTGGTCCAAATTCTCCGGTAGTAGGCATCCACCAAAGAGTAGCGCTGGTGGATAGATCCCTCGTAAGTTTCGATGCTTGTATACCCAGTGAACTCAGGTTATTACCAACCATTACTTTATAAAACAGTTTCGGAACTATTTCACCGGTCACCCACATCCCGTTCGTGAAGCCACCGCGCAATGACTCTTCACCCATGGTGCGGTCAGTAGAAGAATAAAATGGAAATGAACCCTGCATAGACCGTACAGAAAGGTTGGGACCTACTCCAATGGCAACCTGGATATTTTTATTGAACTTGTATGCAATATTACCATAGATGAGTGCCTGTTGGGTTGTAAATACCGTCCAAACAGTAGCTACATATGTTAGTTTGGGTGTACCCAACCAACCGGAAAACCAGATCATAGTACGATGCCAGAAGAAATCATTTCGCCCTACAAAATCCCGGTCTCTTCCCAAATGATCCTGCCATGTTTGTTGCCCAGGCATTTGATTGAGGTAGCGGGCAATGGCATACATACTGATGTTCAGTGTTCCAAATTTGCTTCTTACCATATCAAATCCTCTGCCCGGTGTAAATTCACCGGACGCGTAATTTGCATAAGCCGAGTCCTTCAGCGCCCCTCGTTTTACAAGTACAGCAATTTTTGCCGAGTCGTCCTGGGGAACTTCGTTCTGTGCTTTCAATGTTTGAATGGCGAAAAAATTTACAAGGATCACTAAAAAAATGACACCTACCGATCGGATAAAATTCATTGTTTCATGGTTTTGATTAATCAATCTACTGTTATTTTGGGAAACGGAGTTCCCCGTGTAAAGTTTATTTCAACCTTTCATAAATAACATTTGTAGGTTCGGATTGTTACTTTCTATCTTATTTCAAGAATATTATTGATAATTAAACAAAAGGATCGCCTTCCGCAAAATTCATTGCTGTAAAGCGATCCTTTTATTAATGATTGCTGAAATTTTCTTCAAGCTGTATTTGTTTTTACCTGAAATAAAATCTCCAGCGATCTCGCCATTATATAAATACTAATCGTTGCTATTATTTCTGTTCAACGAGGTAAGGATTCACTTTCAGGTCCTTTACAATTTCATAGATAGTTTGTTGTGCCTTCACGCTATTGCCTGCCTCGTTGAGTGGTGGGGCGATCACCGCAATACCAAATTTACCGGGACATACCGCTATGATTCCACCCCCTACGCCACTTTTGGCAGGCAAACCTACGGCATATAACCACTTACCTGAATCATCATATAAACCAGCCGTAGCCATCACCGACATGGTGAATGCAGCAGTTTCCGCTGAAACCACTTTCATTTTAGTCATGGGGTTGGTTCCGCCACTGGCAAGGGTTGCAGCCATAATGGCCAGATCCCTTGCATTTACATTAATGGCGCATTGCTTTGTATAGATATCAGTTGATTGCACCGGGTCAAAATACATACGACCATATGCCAGTAACAGGTGAGCAATAGCCTGGTTTCTCAGGTTATCCCCTGCTTCGCTGATATATACGGGTCCGTTTACATACAATTGACTACCGGCAAAATCGCTGTGTACTTTGAGAATACTCTTCCACTTTGCTGCAGAATCTGCACCCGCAATCAAACTGGATGCTGCAATGGCACCGGGATTAACAAGCGGATTGATTTCTTTTCCTTTCTGCAGTTCAATAGCCACAATAGAATTGAATCGAAGGCCCGTTGCATCTACTCCAATTTTATCCATAATCGCTTTTGCTCCCTGCTCTTCGATAACTTTTGCCAGGGTAAACACTTTCGATATGGATTGGATGGATACGCGGGAATTCAGATCGCCTGCAGTAAATACCTGTCCATCTACCGTAACGATCGCGATACCGTAAATATTCGGGTCAACGGCGGCGAGCTCTTTAATATAATCCGCATTCTTGCCTCCCTTAAGATCCTTGTTTTTTGCATAGGCTTTGTCAATGGCAGCCTGGTAAGCAGGTGCTGGTGGAGGAGGGGGTGGCGCTGGGGCCGCTTTCTTTTTTGCCTGCGCCATCGTTCCAGTTAACGATGCCGATACAATGATTGCTGTCAATATCAGGCAGGAAATAAATTTCAGTGCTTTCATGTTAATTTATTTAAAGTCGTAAAGAAAATTTAAGAGACCGAATTTTATTTGCTCGATTTATTATTATAAAATGTATGTGAGAAATTGTATTTAAAGGAAAACTGGACTTTTACAATTTCTGTGTTCCATCCATCTGTGTAATTTTCACGATCGCCATATTGAAGCTCTACCCCCATCATTGCATTTTTGACCGGGTACCACATCAGGTTTCCAACGGCATATTGTCCTTTGCTGAATGCATTCGGAGCTTGTGCATTTGAATTTTCAATATCAATGGATGAATAGCCAATTGAACTGCTGAATTTCTCATTCCAGTTAATATCAAAGAATCCAACAATTCCCGTAACTGGTAATGCCACACCCTCAATAGGCATAGAAGGATTGCCGGTTGTTTTGATTCCAACATCAACCGGTGCATCATTCATATAGTTTTGAACTCCTTCACCATATAAATAGGATCCCCGAAACGTGATTTTCTTACCAATTTTAATATTGGTGCTGAGATTAAGACCCCATCCGAGTGCGTCTCCGGAAAGATCCGGGCCGGTAGGATCCTGATCCTCCCATTCCATTTTGCGTGCAATACCGGCGAGCTCTACATATCCAAATTCTCCTGCATAACGGTACTCCGCTGAAAAGTCAGGAAGGGAGAACCTCGGTTTTACTCCCTGCAATTCAACGCGGTCACCATATATTCCCTGATCCGCGCTGGCTCCCGGTCTTTCCAAGGCAAATGTCAAACGCGTATCGCCTTGGATTGGCATATAACGAATTTGTATGTTTCGGAAGAATACCATTCCGGTAGGACCCCAGTATTCAACAGTATTTGGAAAAACATCAATATCCATGAATGGGCTCCAATATTGTCCAACGCCCCACTTTCCAAGTTCAGCATACGCATGACGCAATCGCATCGTGGTTTGACCTGCATCCACACCGGTACCGAACATTTCAAATTCAAAATGTGTTTTCAATTCACCCAAACCTGTTTGAAAATAATTCTTAAAGCCGAGCCTTGTTTGGCGAACGGACATAAAGAAATTTCCGTCGGTTCCAAATTCGTTTTTAAAAGAAGGTAATTTGGTTGGACGAACTACATCGAACCAATCAGGATGTATCTGGTTAAAATTATAACCAGCATCCATCATGATAAAACCGTAAATCTCCATCGCTTTCTGTTGTCCCTCATCCTGGGCCTTCAACGTTAAGCTTACAACTAATAAACTGGCCGCTATAACAGCCTTCATTATCGTTTTACGTAATTGATCTTTCATATTTATTATTGTTTTGTTATATACATTTTCTGATCGAATGATCAAATCGATCCGCTTATTGAATTTAGTCTTATTAGTCTACAAATTGACATGGAAAATAGCGTAGCAGAATCTTTCGAAGTGTTTGAATGGCAAATATACCTTATGTAAGTTTGTTTACATAATCCAATATTTCTTTTTCCAGTTCGAGAGAAAGCTGCTGATATTCTATTTTTCGTTGCTTATCTTCTAATGATTTCACGCTTAACTTTTCAATCTGCGTTTTGCTCATACTATAATCATCGCACAGTGCTCTGAAATCCTCGTCTATTAGATATAACTTATTTATCACCTCCTTATATTCAGCAAACTCGTCAATATCTAAAGCTGGAGGTGTGTGCATTAATAGAGAATTAAAGTACTAACTCAATAATAAAAGTCAATACTACCATTATTACCAAACAGCGACCAAATATGATGGGTTATTAACAGTTAAATGCGATAACTTTTATTAGTAATTGCAGCATTTCAGAAGTAATTAGACTCCTGTTCTGTATTTTTTTTGTTTGTCAAAAAATGGCTACCTTGCCATCGCTACATTATTCCGCCGTTATCTTCTGCTTGCTTTGGTTAACCTGCCTGATTATCAGTACGTAAACTGTGCTGTTTATTAACACAATCGTTGTGATAAAACATGGAGATCATTAAGACTTTTTCCACTGAGGAAATCAATGCTCAACTGTATCGGGTGCTGGATTCGACCGTATTCCAGAATTCTCCTACCTTAACCAGGTTCCTTTCGTTCATTGTAACAGAAACGATCCACGACAAGCAGCAGCACATTAAAGAATATAGTATTGCGATAAATGTACTTAACCGCCAACCGGATTTTAATCCCCAGGACGACGCAGTTGTTCGAATTCACGCTGGCAGGCTACGAAGAGCGTTGAACGAATATTACCTGACCAAGGGAATTCATGATCCTATCACGATCCAGATCCCCAAAGGAGGTTATATACCACAGTTTGAGGTAGGCCAATCGGAAAAAGATGTTGAAGTACGGTTAAAAGTGTTGGCGGAACACCGGGCCAAACCAATTGTAGCGGTTTTTCCGTTTCATATTTTCTCTCAGCGGAAAGAGGTTTCCGAATTTTCATCAATCCTCGAAGAACAATTCAGTGCTGAGCTTTCCAGGTTTAAAGAAATTTCCGTGATTGGTTATTATTCTGAGGAAATGAAGGCGAAAATCGCACAAAATGTATTGGAAGCAGGCAAGTCGATTGGCGCAGATTATATCATAACGGGGAGTGTTCAATACTGCAATCAACTCCTTCGGATCATGGTGAATTTGCTGATTACTGCAACCGGGGAAGTTATTATGATAAAATCATTCGAAAAGCAAGTGCTGGTTTCCGACCTCTATATAATACAGGATGAAATTGTGCAAGCTGTCATACCTGTGGTAGGGGGTTACTATGGAATTATTTTCCAGGAAATCGAAAAAACGTTAACATTTGAAGGGACTGCTAGTTCTGGAATACGCGAGTCAACGAATAATTATTACAGGTATCAACGGTCATATTCAGTAGGAAACTATAATAAGGCGCTTTTAACACTGCAGCATACCGTTAAGGAACATCCTGATCACGCGGTATCCTGGGCCATGTTAGGGGAAATTTATTTAGATGGGATTGGGTTAGGAATGACAAAAGGAGATGATCCGCTGTCCAAAGGATTTCGATGCGCATTGGAAGCTTTACGGATTGACCCGCATTGCCAGCAAGCATGGCATACTCTTAGCCTGGTTCATTTGTTCAAGAAGGATAAAAAAGCTTGCAGGGATGCCGTTCTTCAATGTATCCAACTAAATCCAAATTGTTCTGAAATTGTTTCAGGTGCTGCATACATGCTAATATGCGCGGGTTATTTTGATGAAGGTTTTCTGATCCTGGAAAAGGCATTTAAATTAAATCTGCATCACACCTGGTGGATCAATGGAGGATTTAGTATTTACTACCTGTATAAGAAGGAATACGACAAAGCCCTGACCTGGGCCGAGAAAATGAATGCAGAAGAAACGTTTTGGGATCCGCTTTTAAAATGTGTTGCACTCTCTTATCTAGATAAAAAGCAGGCAGCCAGGAAACAGTTAACGAAATTGTTGCTACTGGAGCCTGAATTACCCAAACAAATCAGAACCTTGCTTTCTAACTTCTTATTAAGTGATGAATTAATAGTACATATTATCGGCGGATTGGAAATAGCTGGCCTGTACGAAAATAATCGGCGTTCTTCCCAGGATAAACCGCCCTATATATTGTCCTGATTGCGCATCCGGTTCTCTTCCGGCAGGAGAACTGTATAATGACTCATCAACTTATAATTTTCTAAAATAAAACATTAAACAAACTGCAAATGAAAAAACTATTTTTTCTCTCCTTCATATTATTGTGTATCTCCGCAACAGCACAACCTAAGAAAAAACCGAATATTCTTATCATATGGGGAGATGACATTGGCTACTGGAATATCAGCGCCAATAATCACGGTATGATGGGATACAAAACGCCAAACATTGATCGGATCGCCAAAGAAGGAGCGCTTTTTACTGACTGGTATGGACAACAAAGTTGCACTGCTGGTCGCGCTTGCTTTATTACGGGCCAGGTTGGTTTCCGTACGGGTATGCTGAAGGTGGGACTTCCCGGAGCAAAAGAAGGTTTGCAGGCACGCGATGTAACCATTGCTCAGTTGCTGAAAGCGCAGGGTTACGCAACCGCTCAATTTGGTAAAAACCATCTTGGCGACCTAGACGAACACTTGCCCACCGCGCATGGCTTTGATGAATTCTTTGGTTCACTATACCATCTTAATGCAGAGGAAGAATTTGAGAATGAAGATTACTTTAAAGATCCGGCTATGATTAGCAAGTACAAGACACGTGGAGTAATCCACACATGGGCCAATGCGGATGGCACGCAGAAAATTGAGAGTACAGGTCCATTGGGTAAAAAACGAATGGAAACGATTGACGAAGAGATAACAAAAGGAGCGCTGGACTACCTTGACAAGGCTGCGAAGTCAGACAAGCCATTCTTTCTATGGTGGAACTCTACGCGTATGCATATCCATACACATTTGAAAAAGGAAAGTCAGGGCAAGACAGGATATGGAATCTATCCCGATGGTATGGTTGAACACGATGCAATGGTTGGACAGTTGCTCGATAAACTGAAGCAATTAGGGTTAGAAGAGAATACTATCGTTATGTACTCTACTGACAACGGTGCGGAGGAGTTTTCATGGCCCGATGGTGGAACAACACCTTTCCGTGGTGAAAAGGCAACCAATTGGGAAGGGGGATACCGCGTGCCCTGTGCAATCCGCTGGCCCGGGGTTATAAAGCCCGGAACAATCAGCAATGAAGTATTTGCTCATGAAGATATGCTCCCAACATTATTGGCGGCAGCAGGAGTTCCTGACGTGAAAGAGCAACTTTTAAAAGGAATGAAAGTGGGGAACACTACATTCAAAGTTCATTTGGATGGTTACAACATAACTGATGCCCTTGCCGGAAAATCACCCAGTCCACGAAAAGAGTTTTTCTATTTCAATGATGATGGTTCGCTGGTGGGGCTGCGCTACAATCAATGGAAACTTGTTTTTGCAGAACAACGGGCAGAAGGATTTGATGTTTGGCAAGAACCATTCGTTCCACTGCGCCTGCCGAAATTATTTAATTTGCGTTCCGACCCATTCGAAAAAGCCGATCAAATTGGAGCAGACTATGAGCGATGGAGGATCGATCGTGTTTACCTGCTTGTTCCAGCACAGCAATATATAGGAGGCTTCCTGGCTTCGTTCAAAGATTTCCCACCAAGCCAAAAAGTAGGAAGTTTTAGTCTTGACCAGGTTTTGCAAAGCCTGCAGAAAGGTGGAAGCAACTAATGGTGAAATAGCGAAATGGTTAATTATATTTAAGAATAATAATATCAGAACAACGGTCATCATCCTAACATTATTTGGAGATGACCGTTGTTCATTTCAAATAGTCAATTGAAAACTCATTTCCTGATCATTCAACAGCAGCATCCAGTAACAAAAGACCATATCTTTGAGTGATTCCCTGAATCAAGGGTCTGTTTCACTATATATACTATTTATGATCAACATGCGACGTTTCATCTGTGCCCATTTTATTATTTTCTTACTATTAATTAGTTATTCTGCATCGGCACAATGGCCAAAGGTAATTCCCGTAGAGAATGAAGGGAAGGTTACCATTTACCAGCCACAGAATGAAAATTTATTTGGAGATAAACTGGCGGGTCGCGCGGCCATATCTATTCAAAAAACAGGTAAGGATCCTGTTTTCGGAGCGATCTTTTATTTGGCCACGATAGTTACAGATAAAGTAAGCCGTACTGCCAGTATTGAAAGAATTACCATCACCAGCGCCAAATTTCCTGGTCTAACTGATTCAAACCAGGTGATTAAACTGGGTAATATTTTACAGGCAGAATTACCAAAATGGAACCTGGAAATTTCTCTGGAGGACCTGGTTACAGCGCTGAGCGTGGATAATGTTAGTGAAGGAGTTAGTGCATTTAAAAACGATCCTCCCAAAATATTCTACACGAACAAACCTACCACCCTGGTCATCCTCGCCGGGGAACCGAAAATACAGAAAGATAAAGGCATGGATGCAAATCGGGTCGTAAATACGCCGTCATTAATTTTCCAGGACGGATCAAAATGGAATATGTATACGGGAGGAATTTGGTATCAATCCGATTCCATTACCAGTGGATGGAAACAAAACAACAGTTTATCTGGCAGGGTTGCCATCATAAATGATACGATCAAGAAACAGGAAAAAGAAAAAAAGGATGGTAAAGATACCACCGCAAAACCCGAAGTAACAGATATCCTTGTTAGTACAGTACCTGCTGAACTCCTGCAAACAAAAGGCGCACCGGTTTATAAAGAGATAAAGGGTACAACACTTTCTTATATATCCAATTCACCAAATGATATCTTCAAAAGAATAAACTCGGAAAAATTATACGTATTGCTTTCCGGTCGCTGGTATATCTCAGATACAATCACGGGGCCCTGGGTCTTTCTTCCTACTGAAAAATTAATTCCTGATTTCGCAACCATTCCGGAGGAATCGGAAAAAGGAAATATTCTGGCAAGTGTGCCAGGAACGTATGCTGCTGAAGAAGCAAAAATAGACGCGCAAATTCCGCAGACTGCAAAAGTAGACAGGAAGACTACCACAGTAAAAATAGAATATGATGGCAGTCCTTTGTTCAAACCTATCGAAGGAACATCATTGCAACTCGCTGAAAATTCAAATATTCCTGTGATAAAAGATTCTGCGGGAAAATATTTTGCATTGGACAATGGAGTATGGTTTGTAAGTGATGTTGCAGAAGGACCCTGGACGGTATCAGATACAAGACCAAAGGACGTTGACAATATCCCCGCAAGCAGTTCAGCGTTTAATACCAAATATGTATATATCTATGAAACTACTCCAGAGTATGTATATACCGGATATACACCCGGATATATGGGTAGCTATGTTTATGGGTCAACCGTTGTGTATGGAACAGGCTATAGCTATAATGCCTGGTATGGTTCAGCATACTATCCAACACCGGTAACCTGGGGTATGGGTTTCTGTTATAATCCCTGGTACGGTTGGGGTATGAGTGTTGGCGTTGGTTATACTGTCGGGAATGTTACGATCGGTATCAGTGTGGGAGGTTACGGATATGGTTATGGTTATGGATATGGTTATGGTGGATGGTATGGACCCCCCATGTATCACCCGCCTTACCGCCCGCCGGTTTGGAATGGAGACGGATTTTACAGACCCGATAGGCCGAACAATGGCAATGGCAGTGCAGGCGCCGCGCAAACGGGTCGTCAAAATAATTTATACAGCAATCACCAGGGTGTATCTACAAGGGATGTTAGCCGAGGTCCGGGTACCGGAAACCGCGCAACCGGAGCTGGTGGCAGTAACCGACCCAGTGCCAGGCCGGCAACAGGAGTTAACAATAATGTTTATACTGATCGGGCCGGAAATACTTTTCAGCGTGACCTCAATGGTTCATGGAAACAGCGAAACAACCAGACAAACAGATGGAACTCGGCTGGCCAGAATAATACCCGCGATTTGAACAGAGACTACCAGAGCCGCAACCGATCCGCGACCAGGCAACAAAATTTCCAGGGTAACCGTGGTGCCGGTGGTGGTATGAGAGGCGGTGGAGGTGGAATAAGAAGATAAAAATAGCGGACTACTAAATTGATCAATGTATATATAACAATCTTCCGGCAACACTTTCCTTCAATTAGTCATGTGCGCCAAATACTGTTCGCAGGGAAGCCCAAAAAATTCCTTCTGACAATGCAGAGACCATTGAAGTAATTTCTCCCGTCATTTTCAGGGCAATAAAATCAACTGGAAACAACATCTATTTTATTTTTGATATAGCAGGTTCATTTACTTATCAACAAATATTTTTATTGCAGCACGTTGTTTTTATCGTAACCAGGACTTTCTCAATACTCTTGTTATACCTGAAAATAATTCTAAAATAAAATAGCATATAATATACTCCCTGATTTAAAAACTGCTTAAGGCCGGGTTTTTATAAAATTCAACACTGAATATTTATGAACAATTTTATGGCTTAATATCATTAGTTTTAATTAACAATATAAATGTTAAAATGACATTTATTTCCAACAGCTCCTTATCCACCATTCCAACGTCAAAACAATACCAATAAAAGAAGTAAAATGAAATATCCTATTCAGGAACTTTATAATGTCTTCATCTTCAGGCAACCGGGAAGGATGGACCCGTGTTTTTTTGGATGAATAAAGCAACTGGACAATCCACTAAAAATCTACTTTGCCATATGTTCAAAACAACGATTAGCCGATTATTTCTGATAATGCTGATGCTTAGCATTCACACTGTTTGTAGCAGTCAACCGCCAAGAGGTCCTTTTGTAATCTCACCCCGGGTTCACGCCGATAAAAAAGTTACGTTTAGCTACCTGGCACCTTCTGCTAAACAAGTATTGCTGGGTGGTAGCCAGTTTGGAGCTGTGCAGGTTCCAATGACCAAAGATTCGATTGGTATCTGGAGTGTGACAGTTGGGCCTATACCACCCGACATCTATCCATATAGTTTCGTTGTTGATGGGGTAACGGTAATGGATCCCGCCAATGTAGATTTTTTTCCAAATGAACGATTTAAGGCAAGCCTGGTTGATATTCCTGGTGATACCCCATTAATTCATTCTATGAAAGATGTTCCCCATGGTACGGTTACTTATGAATATTATCCATCTGTAGAAGGATCTACCGGTTCACTGGTTGTTTACACCCCCCCTGGTTATGACAAAGCCACTTCAAAAAATTATCCTGTTTTCTATTTAATCAGCGGAACAACCGATACGGAAGAAGTATTTTTTAAGGTAGGTCGTACCAACCTGATACTTGACAATCTCATCGCCGAAGGAAAAGCGGTGCCGATGATCATTGTAATGCCTTACGGAAACCCAATGGCACGAATAGCAGAGCAAACAGGAAAAGCAAAACCTGCAGATATTGTTTCGAGAGATGGAGAGGATGCCGTAAAAAGAGCAAAACTTTTTGAAACGGATCTTATCACAAAGGTGATCCCTTATGTTGAAAATAATTACCGGGTCAAAAAAAATCGTGATAGCCGTGCTATTGGTGGATTTTCAAGGGGTGGCGGTCAAACACTGAGAACAGCCTTTGGTAATATGGATACGTTTTCCTGGATATGTTGTTATAGTGCCTATTTATCTACTCCTGAAATGGAAAGCAGTTTTAAAACCGTATATACAAATCCTGAAAGCACCAATAAAGAACTAAAGTTGCTGTGGGTAAGTGTTGGCAAGGATGATTTTTTGTACAAATCAACAGTAGAATTTATCGACTTCCTGAAGTCTAAAAACATTAACCATAGAACGCTTATTACTCCCGGCGGACATACCTGGATGAATGTAAAAAATTATGTAGCTCAAACCGCACAATTGCTCTTTCAATCAAATCTGTCAGCACAATGAAAAAAGAACTTTATATATTAACCGCATTGGGTTTTGTCTTTTTTAACGCTGCAGCGCAACGACCTCCGGCAATAAGTTCGCCTGACATAAATCCCGATCGCAGTATCACCTTTCGTTACTATTCACGAACTGCACAAAAGGTGATGTTAAGAGGAGAATTTTTGACCGCTCCCTTGGCTATGTCAAAAGACACATCCGGCATTTGGAGCATAACCGTGCTGCCTGTAAAGCCAGATATATATCCTTACAGTTTTAAGGTAGATAGTGTAGAATTAGCCGATCCAAACAACACAAACATTTTTGCGAACGAGCGGTTCAAGCGAAGCATTATTGATATTCCAGGTGAAACTCCGTTGATCCATTCGCTGCAAAATGTGCCGCATGGAAAAATCAGTTACCGCTTGTACAAGTCTTCCACATTAAGCACTACTCGTCGACTACTTATTTATACACCACCGGGGTTTAATCCGGAAAACAAAACAAAATACCCGGTACTATATCTTATTCATGGGGGTTCTGATACAGAAGAAACATGGACAAAAGTGGGACATGCTAATTTCATTGCTGATAATCTTATTGCAAAAGGGCTGGCTAAACCAATGATTATTGTGATGCCCTATGGTAATGTAAGACCCAAACCCATGCCCGATTTCACAAAAGATGTAATCAACGATATCATCCCTTTTATAGAATCAAACTACCCTGTACTAACTGATAGCAAGAACCGCGCAGTGGCAGGCTTTTCTGTAGGGGGTGGACAAACATTGAACATTGGTTTAACAAATACAGATAAGTTCGCTTATATCTGTTCTTATGCACCCTATACAGCAACAGAAGAGTTTCAAAAAAACTTTACCAACTGGACGCCAGAAGCGGAAAAGATAAATAAGCAATTAAAGTTGTTTACCATTAGTGTGGGAACAGAAGATTTTCTATACGAAAGCGTACAGAAAAATCTTGCCATGTTTAAAGAAAAAAATGTGAATGTTAAAAGTTACATCGTTCCGGGTGGCCATACCTGGATGAATTGTAAAGCATACCTTACAACAACCCTACAAGAACTGTTTAGATAACTACTAAAATAATAACAAGAAAATGAATACAAAATCTCTAACAATTGCTTTAGCTACAACGTTGGCAAGTGTTACCAGCTTTGCTCAAAACACCCAACCCGCGATTATAGAAGACTTCAAACCTTCTTCTTTTAATCAGCCGTTTCAGCAATATCCACAGGTAAATTCCCAGGGGTATGCGAGGTTTAGAATTCTTGCCCCAAATGCTGATAGTGTTCGGGTAAGTCTTGGTCTTGGTGGCCAGGGAGGAACAAAACTAACTAAAGCGGATAGTGGTTATTTTATTGGCACTACTGCCGGGCCAATGGATGAAGGATTTCACTATTATCGAGTTAATATAGACGGAGCTACCGTCAATGATCCGGGAACAGGGTTTTTCTACGGATCACAACGCTGGGAAAGCGGTATTGAGATTCCTGCTAAAGACCAGGATTTTTATGCATTGAAAGATGTTCCGCACGGAAACATGCAACAAATAATTTTTCCTTCAAAAAGCACGAACTTACAAAAGATGGCAGTTGTTTACACGCCTCCAGGTTATGAAAAAGGCAAAACCAAATATCCTGTGTTGTACCTGCAACATGGTTGGGGAGAAAATGAGACTTCATGGGGTGTTCAAGGCAAGACTAACCTGATCATGGATAATATGATCGCAGAAGGCAGAATAAAACCTTTTATTGTTGTAATGACTTATGGTATGACTAATACTGGTATGCCTATACGTCGTCCGGCTACTCCTCCTCCGGGTAGTGCTCGTCCAGATACTGTAAATCGCCGTACTCCTCCTCCTGGTGGCGGTATGGGTGCAGCCGGAGTGGTAACTTTTGGTGTCACAGCAGGCGAACCTACTGGTGTCGGAGCGTTTCAGACTGTTTTGCTTGATGAATTAATACCTTATGTTGATTCACATTTCCGCACTATAGCTAACAGAAATAATCGTGCAATGGCAGGACTTTCAATGGGAGGATTTGAAACACACACTATAACATTAGCTAAACCTGATGTATTTGGTTATTGGGGATTATTAAGTGGCGGCAATTATAATCCAACTCAATTACAGGGGAAAACCAAACCAAAACATATTTTTATTAGCTATGGTAGTAAAGAAACAAACGGTGCTAATGGTTTGCCTAAGGTTGAAGCTGATTTAAAAGCGGCTGGCTATAATGTTGCTACTTATGTTTCTCCGGGAACAGCACATGAGTTTCAAACATGGCGTCGTAGCCTTTATCAAATGGCACCACTTCTTTTTAAATAATAAAATACCACTGCAAATAAAATCTTCAACAATGAAAAAATTACTATTTGCTTTGGCAACTGTATTCCTGGTAAATATTTCCGTCCATTCACAGGAACCGGTAAAACCAGGGCCGCCGGGTTTTGATGTATTGCTTGATAGCATCGCCCATGGAAAAATTGATACGCTTACCTATAAATCTAAAACAGTTGATACCCTCCGGCGTGTATTGATTTATACTCCCCCCGGATATTCAAAAAAGAATAAGTATCCTGTACTGTACCTGTTGCATGGCATTGGTGGCGATGAGAAAGAATGGCTGAACGGTGGAAAGCCACAGGTAATTTTAGATAACTTATATGCCCAGGGTAAAATAGAACCCATGATTGTAGTGATGCCCAATGGCAGAGCTATGAAAAACGACCGCGCCACAGGGAATATTATGGCACCGGATAAAGTACAGGCATTTGCAGACTTTGAAAAAGATTTGCTGAATGATTTAATTCCCTTCATTGAAAAAAAATATGCTGTATTTACAGACAGGGAACACCGCGCCATTGCAGGTTTATCAATGGGTGGCGGTCAAACCCTCAACTTTGGTTTGGGTAATCTGGATAAGTTTGCATGGATCGGAGGCTTTTCTTCGGCTCCTAATACAAAAGCGCCACAAGAGTTGGTTCCGGATCCAGCAACAGCCAGAGAAAAAATTAAACTTCTTTTCATTTCCTGTGGTGCAAGTGATGGATTAATTTCTTTCAGCAAAAGAACACATGACTACCTGCAGCAAAAAAATGTTCCGCATATATATTTTATAGAACCTGGTGGACATGATTTTAAAGTATGGAAAGATGGATTGTACATGTTTTCCCAATTAATTTTCAAACCGGTTGATATATCTACGTTTTCAAAATATCCAATAGCCGGCGCTCCGGCACCATCGAATATCCGGAATGCTCCTTATCCACAAATCACAACCGATAGCCGAGTAATCTTTACTATCAAAGCACCGGAAGCAAAAAAAGTACAAATAGATTTAGGCAAAAAATATGATCTTATAAAAGACACCGCCGGTTTTTGGAAAGTAACTACTGATTCCGTTAGTGAAGGATTTCATTATTATTCTTTGTTAATTGACGGTGTTGCAGTGGCAGATCCTGCAAGCGAATCTTTTTATGGTATGGGTAGGATGGCCAGTGGAATTGAAATTCCTTATAGTGGGGGTGCTTATTATGCCTTGCGGAATGTGCCGCATGGTGATATCCGAATCAAAAAATATTTTTCAAGGGTCACTAATTCATGGAGGCAGTTTTACATCTACACGCCTCCGGCCTATGATTCGGCTTTCAATACCAGCTATCCCGTTTTATACATTTTACATGGCGGTGGAGAAGATGAAAGAGGTTGGGCCATGCAGGGAAAAACAGATTTGATTCTTGATAATCTGATTGCAGCCAAAAAAGCTAAACCGATGTTGATTGTAATGATGGACGGGAATATGAGTGGTGGTGGCATAGCAGGTTTTGGTGAAAGATCATTACAGCTTTTTGAAAGAGAATTAAAAGAAGCGGTGATGCCAGTGGTGGATAAAAACTACCGAATCGCAAAAGGAAGTGCCAACACTGCACTGGCCGGTTTATCAATGGGTGGATTACAAACATTGTATGCCGGAGTTAAAAATACAGACCTATTCGCTTATCTCGGCGTGTTCAGTTCCGGCTGGTGGGCTAACCAACCAGCCCTTTCCGATCCGCAGTATGAGTTCATGAAAAACAATGCATCAACAATCAATAATAATTTAAAAAGCTTCTGGATTGCAATGGGTGGCAAAGAAGATATTGCTTATGCCAATTGTAAAGTCATGCTTTCCAAATTTGATGAGCTGAATATTAAATACCAATATAGTGAATATCCGGGTGGACATACCTGGCCGGTATGGAGAAATAACCTTTACAATTTTGCACAGCTATTATTTAAATAGAATAGAATAAAATTGTTTCAAACCAAAACCGTGTTTTGAACAGAATAATTTTTTATTTATCGTCCTGTCAAACTTGTATTATTTAATTTATAATTTATTAAACCAAAGAAAATGAAAACAAGAAGATCATTTCTTTTACTCTTTTTGTTGTGTTCATTGGGTATAAGTATGGGCAGCTATTCTTTTCCTAAGAAGCCAAAGAAAATTTTAGTCTTCAGTAAGACCGCCGGTTACCGCCACGGCTCGTCCATTGTTGCGGGCAAAAAAGTTATAATGGAATTGGGACAGCAAAATAAGTTTGGGGTGGATACTACAGAAAACGCCAATGCCTTTACTGCTGAAAATTTAAAGCAATATGCAGCGGTCGTTTTCTTGTGCACTACGGGTAATGTACTGAACGAGGAGCAACAAAAAGCATTCGAACAATTTATCAGGAACGGAGGCGGCTATTTGGGTCTTCATTCTTCAGCTGATACAGAATATGATTGGGCATGGTTCGGCGAACTGAACGGCGCCTATTTTAAAAACCATCCAAGGCCGCAGGAAGCCGTATTCAAGATTGTTGACCGTAATAATATTTCAACAGCACACCTTCCGGAATCGTGGAAACGTTCTGACGAGCTGTATAATTTCAAATGGATCGGTACAGATCTGCATATACTGATTACTATTGATGAAAACAGTTATACGGGCGGCGGCAATGGCGAAGATCATCCGATGGCATGGTATCATGAATTTGATGGCGGAAGAGGTTTTTATACAGCACTGGGCCACGACAATAAATCATGGGAAGACCCATTATACCAGCAACATGTGCTGGGCGGTATCAAATATGCAATGGGCAACAATCCCGAAGTAAAAAAAGTTGTATCCAATAAATAACTCCATTAAAATCTAAATGAAAAAAGCGTATTTCATTATCGGCCTGCTGTTCTCAAGTGTTATCATATATAACTGCAGCGTATCAAAGGTCACTTTGCAGAACCACGTTGGCAATCCTTACCCTACCCGCATATTTGATTCCACTCCATCCGTTGAATACCTGGACCCGGAACAAAGTTTAAAATCATTTAATCTTCCTGCCGGCTATCACCTGGAACTGGTTGCGAGTGAACCCATGATAAAAGAACCGGTAGCCATTGCATGGGACGGAAATGCAAGAATGTATGTAGCAGAAATGCTTACTTATATGCAAGATGCCGATGCAGTAGGCGAACAAACTTCTGTAAGCCGTATATCATTACTCGAGGATACAGATAATGATGGCAAAATGGATAAGAGCTCGGTTTTCATTGATAGTCTTTTATTACCCAGGATGATCCTTTGTGTCAATCATGAGTTGCTTGTCAATGAAACAAACACCATTACTATTAATGCTTACAAGGATACAGACGGTGATGGAAAAGCCGATCAGAAGAGAGTTGTATTTCAAAAAAATGATTACCGGATGGTGGATGCAAATATGGAGCACCAACGCAGCGGTCTTGACTGGAACCTCGATAACAATATTTATATCACCTACGATCCGGTCCGTTTTCGATATAAGGGCGGCATGTTGTTGGCAGATTCTATTTATTCAGGACCCGGTGGCCAATGGGGTGTAACACACGATAACTATGGACGCTTATTTCTCAGCAATGCCGGCGCAGAAAGCCCTTTGGTGCGGGTGCAGATGAATCCTTCATATGGTGCACTTGATATGCCTGACCAGGCCAATAATGATTTTCAGCAGGTATGGCCCATTGTTGCAACACCCGATGTTCAAGGCGGGTTGTTGCGTTTACGGGCTGATAGTACGCTCAATCATTTTACTGGTGCCTGCGGACAATCTATTTATAGGGGCAACACATTTCCAAAAGAATTTGCAGGTGATTATATTATTTGTGAACCGGTGGCAAGGATTATTCGCCGGGCAAAAGTTATAAACCTTAAAGGAAAGATCATTGTTCAGAATGCATACTACAAACAAGAGTTTATTGCGTCTACCGATATGAATTTCCGGCCTGTTAATTCGTATACCGGACCCGATGGAAATTTATACATTGTTGATATGCACCGCGGCATCATTCAGCAAGGCAACTGGACAAGACCGGGATCATTTCTCCGCAAAAAAATAGATGCAATGGGAATGGCGAAGAATGTGGGGCATGGAAGAATTTACCGCGTTGTGTATGATGGATACAAACAGGGAGAAAAACCCAAAATGCTGGATGAGCCGGCAAGCAAACTGGTAACCTATCTCGATCACGGAAATGGATGGTGGAGAGACAATGCACAAAAGCAAATCATTTTACTGAATGATAAATCTGTAGTGCCCGTATTAAAACAAATTTTTCGTGGCGAGCAAGCTACTTTAACTACGAAACCTTCTGACATTGCCCGTCTTCATGCATTATGGACATTGGAAGGCCTGGAAGCAATAGACCGTGACATTTTATATACTGCATTAAAAGATAAACATGCCCAGATCAGGAAAGCTGGTATCATTATAAGCGAATCATATCTCAAAAGAGAAGATGTTGACATGATAGCAAAAGTTTCCTCATTGAAGGATGATCCCTCGCATGATGTGCGCCTTCAATTGTATCATTCATTTTACAGCATAAGGCCGGCAAAGGATACATCATTTGCCTATCAACTATCGAAGGCAAATGCCTCCAATGAAATGTTTGCTGCATCCAAAAGATCAATGGATCGTAATAAGGATATTAAAACCTACGGAAGCAGATTGGCTAATCTGCCTTCTGAGGAGAGAAAATCTATATTAAGTGGCGTGACGGTGTTCAATGCACTTTGTGTTACCTGTCATGGCCCTGGCGGTAAGGGAATGGTGGTTGCCGGAACTTCCAGCCTCGCTGCTCCCCCGCTGCTGGACTCAAAAAGAATGAATGCAGACAAATCACTACTGGTGAAATTATTATTGCATGGCTTATCAGGCCCTGTTGATGGAAAAGAATATCCTTCTGTGATGCCATCGCTGGGTGCAAACTCCGATGAGTGGGTGGCATCGGTAGTGAATTATATCCGCTACGAGTTTGGAAATGCAGGCCGCAGGTTCCGCAGACCAACGGACACTATATCACCATTTGTTTCTGTTGTAGAAGTAGCCGCAATAAGAAAACAAAATGAATCAAGAACAAGCCTGTGGACACTGCAGGAATTGGAAACGGGCACCCCGCCTGCAATTGCAATAACAGATACCGTTAGTGCTGCTAATATAGTAACTACGGCGACTTTAAAGAAAGCAGCTACAGCTAAAAACAAAAAACCGGTTGCTAAACCAGCTCCCCTCAAAAAAATAACTTATGAATTAGTGCAACCACTTTTGCAAAAAAACACATGCCTTACTTGTCATAGCCTGGATACTAAATTGATCGGACCTTCTTACGGGGAAATAGCTATGAAGAAATATTCTGTCGCACAAATTGTACAGCTCATTCAAAAACCTAACCCTGCTAACTGGCCCGGGTATGCCACAAGGATGCCTTCAATGGCCCATGTAGCAAAAAGTGAATTAACACTAATTGCCGAATGGATTAAGACGTTGGAGAAAAGAAAGTGATTTTTACTGTAACCAAATATAAAACGTTGAATGTTTTCCGGTGGCGAAAGATATAATCATAAAGATATAATCATATTGAAGATACCAGGTAATAAAAGAACAACCAGGTATTACATTTTACAAAGCAAAGAAAACTGGTTTTCTGATGAAATTAACTTCAAAATACATTTTAAAATTTTCCCTATACTTTAAGTGTCACTAATTGCTTATTAAAACATTCTTGCTAAATGAAACTGACAGCCAAAATTACCGGAGCTATTCTTGCACTATTCTGCTTTATCTACGCAACATTTAATGATTACTCGCCAGACAATGAACACAAAAACTGGTCACATTATGGAGGAACACCGGATCAGTCAAAGTATTTTAATGCTTCCCAGATCACCAAAGAAAATGTGAGCCAGATGAAGGTTGCCTGGGTTTATCCTACTATGGATTCCGGTTTTAATTTTTTCAGCCCTATCGTTGTGGATACCATTATGTATGTGATGGCAAAAAGCTCTTCTCTCGTGGCTGTTAATGCGCTAACCGGTAAAGAAATCTGGATACATGCTAATCTCCAGGGACTGACACGCAGAGGTATTAACTATTGGGAAAGTAAAGACAGAAAGCATAGGCGCCTGCTGTTTACACTCAATAATACGTTGCAAGCGATAGATGCGCTGACAGGAAAATCTATTATGACTTTTGGCAAAAATGGTTATGTAGATATGAGAGAAGGACTTGACCGGCCTGTTTCAACTATCCGGAGAATGCAATCTATGATGCCGGGTGTTATTTTTGAAGATCTGATCATTATGGGATCAGCTCCCGGCGAAAATTATTTTTCTGCTCCCGGACATATAAGGGCCTATAATGTTGTAACTGGTAAACGGGCATGGACATTTCACACCATTCCTTATCCGGGAGAGTATGGCTACAATACATGGCCAAAAGATGCATATAAATATGTGGGAGGCACAAATGTATGGAGCGAGATATCGGTAGATGCCAAAAGAGGTATTGCCTATTTACCCATTGGCTCACCTTCATTTGATTTTTATGGTGCGGACCGCATAGGAAGCAATCTATTTGGCAATTCTCTGGTAGCATTGAATGCCCGGACAGGTAAACGTCTCTGGCATTTCCAGACTGTGCATCATGATCTCTGGGATTATGACCTTGCTTCGGCACCGCAATTAATTACTGTAAATCGTAACGGTAAACATATTGACGCTGTGGCTATAGCCACCAAGCATGGTTTTGTGTTTGTATTTGATCGGGTCACCGGAAAACCGGTATTCCCGATTGAAGAGAAAGCTTTCCCCGCCAGCAAAATGCCCGGTGAAAAAGCATGGCCTACACAACCTATTCCAACTGGAGTACCCAGCTTTACAAGACATGAAGTAACAAAAGATATGATTAATCCTTATTACACCGAAGAAGTAAAGGAAAAATGGTATAAAAGAATTGATTCTGCCAAATCGGGCTTATTTGTTCCGCCGTCTGATAAGTATGAAACAATCATGTTGCCTGGTGCGCTGGGTGGTGCTAACTTTGGCAATACTGCTTCTGACCCCGGCAAAGGAATGTTGTATATACTAACACAGGAGTATGCTTCGGTTTATAAACTTGAAAGAATTAAATCTCCGCGGGAATTATTGTCGGTTGATGATAAACAAAAAGCGCAAACACTATACTCCACTTCCTGCAAGTCTTGTCATGGTGATAATATGACGGGTAGGGGAATTGCCCCTTCTGTAGTCAATGCCGGGCAACGCATCACTTTTGATGACTTTAAAACTTTGATAACTGTAGGACGTGGGCAAATGCCGGGTCTTCCCCATGTAGATGAACAAAGAATAACCTCATTATACCGTTATTTAGGAGGTACTATTTCAAGGTTTGGTGGTCCCGGCGCTAACAGAAGAACGACAGAAATCAAAATGCCAGAAGGCCCGGTAGTAGCTTCAGGAGGTGCGCGTGTTAAACCAGATGCGAAAATAATTCCCCCAATGTCTGATTATCCCATGGGTGTGGCAAGGCCTAAAAACCGCTATTCAACAGATTACGGTACTGCATGGCCCGATTTGCTAGGCCCCACATGGGCATGGGTTATGGCGTATGATCTTAATACAGGAACAATTAAATGGAAACAACCACTCGGCGAAGATGCCGTTGCTTCCCGCAAAGGGGATAAAACCACCGGTGCTGTAAATGGTTCGCAAAGAAAAGGAATCGTGGTTACCTCTACAGGAGTCTTGTTTTGTAATGGCAAAGGAGGAAAATTATATGCTTATGATGCTGATAATGGTCAGCTTTTGTGGGAATCAATTCTTAGTTATGAATCAAATGCTCAACCTATCATGTATCAATTAAACGGCAAACAATATTTAGTGGTCAATGCTACCAATAATTTTACAAAAGATAGTTTTGACCATTCCAAAGATCCGGGAGCTTTACCAAGAGGATATGTAGTATATGCGCTTCCTGACAGTAAATGATTAAGCATTTATAGTAGGAAATCTTAAAAATGTCTTGATTATTTTTATAGTTAACCAAAACTGAAAACAATGAACCGCTTGCTTTTATTACTGACCGTTATTATCTCACTATCTGCATCAGCTCAAACAATCAGTAAACGTGTAATATATAATGACCCCGCTAAATACAGAACCTTAAACGCTGTGCATGCCGGAGCAGGACAAATGGCATTCACACAATTGATTGGCCGAAGTGAATTGGCTACCAATTTTCTCTATTTACATTCAGGAGTTATCAATTCCAAATCAGGTATTGGCCATCACTTCCATCATACCATTGAAGAAATGTATGTTCTTCTAAATGGCGAAGCTGAATTTACCATCAATGGAAGAACATCAAAAATAAAAGCACCTGCAGTTGTTCCTTGCAAGATGGGTAATGCGCATGCAATTTATAATTCTTCCAATGAGCCTGTTCGCTGGCTGAATTTTGCAGTTAGTAAAACAAAAGGACGGACAGATAATTATGACCTTGCTGACACCCGTGTGGGTGCAGTTATTGATCCAATTCCTGTTTTTGTAGCAAGCCGGTTAGAGCAAAATAATCTTAAACCAATAAAACCATCTGCTGCTGGCAACAGTATTCTTTATCGTCGTGTTTTTGGCCCTGCTATATTCAGTACAGATTGGAATCATGTTGATCACCTGGTAATTCCTGCTGACAGCACAACCGGACCACGTCAGTTGGAAGGTATTGAAGAAGTATATTATGTTATTAAAGGTGCTGGTACCATATCAATCGATAATGAAAAAGCCAACGTTAAAGCTAATGATGTTTTTTATGGAAAGTTGGGCGAAAAGATAACCTTAGCAAGTGATGGCAAAGAAGGGCTTGAGCTATTAGTGATTGGTGTCGCTGCGTCGAAAGAAAAAGGCTTGAACATATCAAAACCACTGTTAAAACCAAAAGCAATTGCATTGCAAATGGATTTTATTGTTCCTAAAGAAAACGCAGAGGCTTTTGAAAAAATGTACTATTCTATTTATGTCCCTGCTATGACCGTTCAACAAGGCTATCTGAGTTCTAAATTATTACGCCTTTTCTCAGAAGATATGGCTAAAACGATACAGGCAGAGCCAACAACGTATAACTATCAGATTCAGATTTCATTTGATACAGAAGAAAATCGAAGAAAATGGGTAGCCAGTGAGCAACATAAGATTGCATGGCCAGCTGCATCCGGTTTGGCAAAAGAATTTAAGTGGCGCGGCTATGATGTAATGGGTGATGATGATCAGCGATAAGTAAGAGGAAACAATACTCCTATTTTTTATTGACTTAAAATCTTTCAAGATGAAAAGTCGTTTGATTGCTATATGCCTTTTTTGTTGCCATAACTTTTCGTCCTATGCCCAGGATAGGCCACCCACCACATCGCTGGTTTATCCCGGCATCGATGGAAAGCTTGTATATGTTCCGGACAGTCTTGGTAATAAGATCCCTGATTTCTCCAATGCGGGTTATAAAGGGGGCGGTGTTTCTATTCCAAACGTCGCTATCAAGGAAACCGTTTGGCCCTTGCCTGGAAACAATGCTGATCATGTGCAAGCAGCTATCGATCGTGTGAGTGCATTACCGCTCGATGCCACCGGGTTCAGAGGATGTGTACTACTGAAAATGGGGATTTATGAGCTGGAAAAGCCCATTTATATTAAAGCTTCCGGCGTGGTAATTCGCGGTGAAGGAATGAGTGACATTGGTACTATACTCATTGGCAAAACAGTAAAACCTGCTCAGGCTCAATCACCGCAACGGGGTGGAAGACCGGCATTGATCAATATTACTGGTGATTCATCGTTGAAACTACTGGAAGAAACCAAACAGCGTATTACTGATAAATATGTAGCTGTTGGTGCAAGAAGTTTTGCAATTGTTTCTGCGAAAAATTTCAAAGTAGGAGACAAAGTGCTTGTTCGCCGTATTGGAAATGAAGAATGGATTAAAGAATTGGGACAAGACAGTGCTACCGTTGGCAGAAACAGGTGGAGAGCCTTCAATATTCACTTCGACAGAATAATAACCGACATTAAAGGAAATATAATTACTGTAGATGCCCCCATTTTTACAGCCATAGATGATCGTTGGGGAGGAGGTGAAATTTTTAAATACAATGATGATGGAAGAATGAATCAGGTGGGTATCGAAAATCTGCGGGGCATATCGGAGTACGACCCATCGGTCCGGACAAAGAATTATGGGAATATGAATCGGGACAAGTTAGATCCTAAATATCAATACCAGGGGGATGAATATTTTTCGGATGAAAATCATTATTTCAACTTTATCAATATTACTAACGCAAAAAATGTATGGGTAAGAAATATAAGCGCCCTTCATTTTGGAAACAGCGTAGTTCAAAGTAATGCCGGTTCAAAGTGGGTTACTGTTCAGGATTGTGAATCATGGGAACCTGTTTCTATGAGAATGGGGGCCAGACGATTTACGTATCAAATGAATGGCCAGTTTTGCCTGGTACAACGATGTTTCTCACAAAAAGGAAGACATTCATTTGTTTTGCAGGGTTCGGAAGCAAGCGGTAATGTATTTCTCGATTGCAAAGCAGTAAATCCTTATTCAACCAGTGAACCTCATAATAAATGGGTAAATGGGGTTTTGTATGATAATGTAAAAGCACCGTTAACAGCAAGATTCTGGGATTTTATTATTGGATGGGCCGGCGCTAATATTGTTTTCTGGAACTGCGAGGGAGATTTTGTAGTTCAAAAACCTCCCACTGCCCAAAATTATTCCTTTGGGCATATAGGCATCAATGCAGTAATATTTAATTCGGGTTTGCAGGATCTTACCAAACCAAATGGACATGTAGAATCAATGGATAAACATGTAACACCCCGTAGTTTGTATTTAACACAACTGAAAGAAAGACTTGGTGCCGAAGCAATCAAAAACATTATCAAAGGAAGAGAAGAATTAGAATAGCGCAATGTTACTTTTCAAAATCAAAGTTGGAAGGATTGCCTGTTATCCCTTTCAGAACAGATAACTGGGTGGTGATACCCGTGAAGCAATAAATTACATTTCCGCCACTTGCAGCAAATTGCTTATCGCATCTTCACTCTCAGCAAATATTTTGTGGCAGTAAGATAAATTGTTTTGCCATCCGGACTCAATGCACAATTGGCAACACTTGTTCCATTAATTTTTATTTTGCCAATCAATTCTCCAGCTTTAGTAAATATCCAGATGCCGCCTGGTCCCGTTGCAAATACATTTCCTTTCCTATCTATTTTCAATCCATCACACCCTCCTGCTCCCTTCTCGTTGCTCACATCATAAAACACCCTTCCGTTAGTCAATGAGCCATTTGAAGTAATATCATAAGCATACCACCTTTTTTTTCGGTTATCTGAATTGGATACCAGCAATGTTTTGCCATCCGGAAAAATTGCGATACCATTAGGCGCCTCTATTGAATCAATAAGCAGCTCCACGGTCCCGGCTTTATTCATCTTAAATACACCCTGGTAAGCAATTTCCTTTTTGGGATCCCTCGCTCCTCTCTCCAAGCCATAAGATGGATCGGTAAAATATAGATCACCACCGGTGGTAAGAAATAGATCATTGGGACTGTTTAATCGCTTGCCATTGTAAGCATCAACAACTGTAATAAATTTTGATTGCGGTGCGTTGAGTGGTGCATCCATTATTGCAACTCGTCTGTCGCCGTGTTGGCAAACCATTAATTTTCCATCCGTTGAAAGAGTCAACCCATTGGGACCCATAAATCCTCCCCTTTTTGCTGTATCGGTATAACCGCCCGGTTTCACGTAAACTTCTTTACCATTCGCCGCTGTCCATTTATAAATAGTATTGCCGGGTACATCAGACAATAAAAGCATCTGCTCCTTCTCCACCCACAAGGGTCCTTCTGTAAACTGAAAGTCTTCTGCAATTATTTCAACCCTAGCATCCTTTTTTATAAGCTTAGAAAGTTTTTTTGAAACAAATTCAATAGTTCCTGTTCCCGGCTTATTTTCCTGTGCGAACCCAGGATAAAACAGGGAAAGCAAAAAAAAGAGAACTATAATTTTCTTCATATCGAAAATTTAAAAAATTTACGGAAACTGTTTTATAAATAATTCAAAAACCCCTCTGCATTAGTCCTTATCTTATATACTTTGCTATAGCTTACTATATAAAGTGTTTTCATATCAGCATCTCCAAAGCAAAGACTTACGGGAAAAGAGGGCAAGTTGATCATACCTACAAATACCCCTTTATTATTAAATATCTGCACCCCATAATAGGTGCATACATACAGGTTGCCCATTTTATCGATTGCCATACCATCTGCACTGGAAGAACGGGCTTTTCTATCCATCACATTTCCGGTAAGAAATAGTTTAGCAAATTGACGACCGTTGGTAATAGTTCCATCTTCTTTCACGTCATAAGCCCAGATAAAATTATCTTTTTCACTTTTTACCGGGTACCATGATTCATCGTCATAGCAATTGTTGATATAAAGTGTTTTGCCATCAGGCGACAAAACAATACCGTTAGGCATTGCAAATTCATTGGGTTCTACCAGTCGGGTTACATTGCCCTCCGGTGAGGAATAATAAACCGCACGCCCGGGTTGAAACTTGGTTGGTTCCATCGTAAACTGAGGATCCGTAAAATATATACCCCCCTTTGCATCTGTTATAACATCGTTAGGCCCATCGATCGTTTTGCCATCATACTTGTCAACAATTACTTTTACAACTTCACCTTTAGTAGTCATTTCTACTATTCGGTGGCCCATCATGTCACAAACAAGCAGGTTGCCATTTTTATAAGGATATAATCCGTTTGTTTGCATTTTCCCCGCTGTGATATTTCTGTAGCTGCCATTGGGATCCAGTTCCACCGTAGAGCTTTTTAGTGGACTTGCATTGAATTGCTGATCAAAGTACATATTGGAAAAATAGATCTTTCCCTTCATCCATTTGGGGCCCTCGCTGAAAGTAAGTTCCGGTTTTGTTTTTTTCCCATCCACCAGCAATTCTAATTTTGCATCAGCAGGAATGATAGCATGATAAGCAGCTAGTGCTGTGTTTTGCTTTTCTAAATAATCGGGACGGGCGGGCCAAAAAATATCCAATGCATCACAGCCCAATTCACCAATTTTTGCACCATGCACCATATTACCGGGAAGACGCACCACACTGTTTGCTTTCATTGTCTGTTCTCCATCAAGAATAATCTCATTGCATTCACCACGTAATACAAACATCATTTGTTCCTCTGGATGTATGTGGTGTGGAAATACAGATCCGGGATCCATCGAAATAAAACTCAGTTGCGTATTTTTACCGGATACTAACCTGGAATGAGCACCGGTGGCAAGGGGTGTATGCTGAATGTCGTACAGGTCATACACTTTATTAGCAGAAATAGTAGGTGTCTGAAACGATTCAATATCTTTTATTTCCGCCGGCAGATTTTTTACACCCGCCTTTTGCAGGTAATCCAAGCGCAGTGGACTATATACTTCAATTAGTTTAGCTCCGGCTGCACCAGCCGTAAGGGCGTTTTTAGTTCCTTTTTCAAGATATACAAAATCAGTTCTTGGTGTACCACTGTGTATGCCATCTGGTTCTTCCCTTTTTTGGCCAATCATACTCACCATGGTGCCATTGATAAGCTGTTCAATTGAACCTTCCATTACAAACAGAAACCGGTCTGCCATTAATACTTCTTCCGGAATTTTTGCATTAGGTTCGAGTTGCAATGTGCTAACCATATTACCACTCCCCCAGAAAATTTTTGCAGTTATCCCCGGATGAAGTGTGGCGCTTGCGAGCGTATCTAATCCTTTTACTTTACCTGATTCAAGATTGGATTCCACGGAAGATTCAGGCAGACCTGACAGTTCCCGCTCAGTCAGGTTATGTTGTTTAATAAGTTCGTCGTTTTTCTTTTGCCACTCTGGCGAAGAAGTAGAGCCACATCGGCAAAAGCATACTGCCAGTAATATAAGAAGGGTGCCGTATGTAATTTTTATTGATCGTACTAATTTCATGATTTCGTGTTGATTTACTGATTGAGGGTTTTGAGTACTATTCGGGATAACATTTTTATTTCCCTAATACTTAAGGAACCATTTTTATTACCAGGTTCTTTTGCTCATCATCTTATCCAGTTCCGCACGGGTCATCTTGCCTAATTCAGGATGTTTTTCCAGCCATTTTAAAAAATCCGTTTTTATTTCATCATTCCACTGACTATCAATTTCACCGGTACTGTATTTGCCGTTACGTACCATTTCAAAACCAAACTGATCTTTTCGAATTACAAATTCTGCAGTACTGACTACCTGATCTGCCATATGAGCCGGAACAAAAAGAACTCCTTCTCTGGTTGCAATTACAAGATCACCTGGAATTACCATGACATTGCCAATACGAATAGGCGTATTAAGCCCCATCATTACCATTTCTTCCGTAAAAGACGGATGAAAATCACGTACAAAAGCATTAAAGCCTTTGATGTTTTTTATTTCTTGCAGATCTCGTGCTGCGCCGTCAAAAACTACTCCATTGCCCGATTTACTGTAAATAGAATTGGCTAACGTGGCACCCATAATAGGGCCGCCGCTGATTTTACCAAATGCATCTGCAACATACAGGTCGCCTTTAGTAAGAATATCTATGGGCCATGAATTGGTATTACCCTTTCTTCCTTGTTTAGTTCCTCTTTCTTTGATATTTTTTTCAACATCTGGTCGGCTTGGCATATACATCGCTGTCAAAGCACGGCCTGTCATAGCAGTATCATTAACTGTTTTCCAACCACCTTCAAACTGGTTAAAATAGCCTTCGTTCTTCAACACGGTCCAGGCATCATCTATCATGATGTACTTTGCTCTTTTGACCAGGCTATCAGAAATTTTGGGTCTTCCATCTGAAAAACGTTCCCCTTTCCACTCCGAAGTAAGAAAAATTAATTCTTCTTTAGACATGGTTTGAGCAAATACGGATACCCGAAAAGCTGTACTTAACAAGAGTAACGGGATAACAACGTTAATTTTCATGTATGATCAATTTAAATAGACAGTATTAAAATGAAAATGAATAAAACAGTAAACGCATGCTATAGCCACAAATACATTTGACAGCTTCTTGTTAAGAGTAGCCGCAAAATGTTTTAGATTATATGGTCTGAGTTTAACCGTTAGCGTACCTCATCCATAGGAATTGCTAAAAGCCAAACTGACAATTGTTTGTAAAAAACTGCGCCAGTGCCCATACAAACTGATTTGTTACTTAATTGTCACTCAAAGAATGGAACGTTAGGTGTTGCATACTTTTTCATGGCTTCCATATTAAGATCAATCCCAATTCCTGGTTTCTCAGATACTTTAATGAAACTGTCTTTTACCCAATTCTCTTCATCAAATGTTACAATTTCCCTGTACATTTTATTGGTATGGAAATAAGATTGCCATTCCATGATATGGAAGTTTGGTACCGTTACGCAAACGTGGGCACAAGCCATAGCGCCAAGTAATGATGCCACCATGTGCGGGGCGAATGGAACATAGTACAGGTTGGCAAGATTGGCGATACGCTGTCCCTCTCCAAGTCCACCGCATTTTTGTAAATCAGGCATTATAAAATCCACCCCGTTATCCAGCAATTGCTTGAAACCATGGCCAAGATATACGTTTTCACCTGCAGCAATTGGTGTAGAGGTTTCCTCACATATTGTCTTGAACGCATCAAAGTTCTCTGCTGGAATTGGCTCTTCTAACCATGTCAGGTTCAAAGGTTCTACTTTCTTAGCAATAGTTTGTGCAGTTACATGGTCATAGCGTCCGTGCATGTCCACACAAATATCAATTTTCGGACCTACTGCTTCACGTACTGCAGCAAGCTGGTTGTACATCCTGGATATTTCACCGGGGCTTGCTGTCCAATTCCATCGGTCATATTTATCAGGATCTGATACATAATCAAGGTCAAATTTCAACGCATTGAAGTTCCAGTTTTTAATTGCTTCTTTTGCAGCATTTGCAAAATCAGCTGGAGATGGGAATTGTGAACGATAAAGTGCAGTATCGCAATACACTCTAACTTTGTCACGGAATTTACCACCCAATAATTGGTAAACAGGAAGACCCAATGCCTTACCAGTAAGATCCCACAAGGCTGTTTCGATAGCAGATAAAACGGCAACGTACATACCTGATTGTCCACCTCCGAAATGCCCCCCTCTGCGCATCTGTTCAAATATTTGATGCACGGCAAGAGGGCTCCGGCCCTTTAATTGCCTTCCCAATCTTTGCACCAGATGATAGGTTCCGCCAATAGCATCTACTCCTTCACCAAGACCATAGATATCCTGGTCGGAAAAAATTTTGACAAACAAACTGCCGCCAATATATCCGCATTTTACATCGGTGATCTTTAAGTTCGAGGGTGGTGAAGCCATTGGCGTTCTTTCAACAGCGTCTTCTAATCCCCTGCCAAAGCTTGCCAATGGTGCTAATGGTGCCAATGTTGCTGCAATAGCTGCTTTTGATAAAAATGATCTTCTTGAATTTGACATTGCATTAGTTTTTTTATTATAAAATAAGTTAATGATAGGGGTTAGAAGGTGGTGAACCGATCTCCCCTTTCGATGCTAGTTGCTATTAGTTGGCCGGGTGGTACTTTCTCTTTGTTTTATAATTTCCTCAACCTGTTCTTTACCAACTGGCAATTTGTTAACATTGTCTTTGAGCCATTGAGTAAAGTCTTTTTGAATATTGTCGGCCCATCTTGCATCAATTTGCCCGGCCGTATATTTTCCTTCCCGTATACGGAGTTGTCCGAACATGTCTTCCAAACGAACAAGCTCTGAACTTTTTACTACCCGTTCTGCTAAATGTGGAGGGATAAAAATAACAACTCCCAATTTACCTAACACAACATCTCCCGGCATTACTGTTACCGTGCGGATGCGGGTAGGACGGTTAATTCCTACAATCATGGTTGTTAAGTCCCTGCCCTGTCCACCTCCAGGATTATGAAAAGAAGGATCATAACTGCTAAAAAAAGAAGTAAAGCCACCGAATTCCTTTAAGCCTTCCACATCTCTTAGCGCACCATCATACACAATTCCATTTCCTGTTTTTGTATAAATGGCAGTACCTACCCTATCTCCAATGGTAGGACCATTCTTTTTCGCTCCAAACTGATCGGCAACATATACGTCCCCTTTTGTTAACTGTTCTACTGCCCAAACGTTTTGAGATAACCTTCCTTCTTTCTTTCCCATTGAATCAATGGCCTTCCATACATCGGGTCGACCTGGCATAAACGTGGTGGTATAAGCACGGCCCACCAGTACACTATCCGGATTGATGATTTGCTCCCAACCATCGGCAATCTGATACCGATAGCCTGCACCAATTAAAATGGCCCATGCTTCTTCTATGGTAACAGGTTTCATTCTGCGGATTATATCGTCCGGCACTTTTGGTCTTCCATCAGGAAAACGTTCGCCTTTCCAATCAGGCGTTAATGCA
Source organism: Chitinophagaceae bacterium (assembly GCA_965279015.1). Lineage (GTDB taxonomy): Bacteria > Bacteroidota > Bacteroidia > Chitinophagales > Chitinophagaceae > Endoryza. The sequence goes on along the minus strand of OZ257130.1, from coordinate 2,231,166 downwards.
ATGAGCTCTTCTTTGCTAATCTGCACATTTTGGTTATAGGATTGCAGGTGACAAAAAATAATTGCCAGTACAAGCCAACTTCTTTTTATGACAGTCATTGTTAGAGTTTTTGTGTTATAAAAATTATTATTGTTTTGGATTTGAAATTTTAATCGTTCGCTGTTACATTTTTTCCATTGTCTTTCGGAGGTCTGTTATGCCACCAACTGGCAAGCATAGAACCGGTAATGTTCATTAACGGCCCAAATACAGCTGCAGCAAGACCCATTGTTGCAATTTTTCCCATTTCTTTTGCAATACCAGATGCAAGACCCGCATTTTGCATACCTACTTCTATTGCAATCGTTCTGCAATCTTTTTCAGGCATTTTAAACAGCCGCCCGGACCAGTAGCCTAACAAATAACCACATGAATTGTGAATGAGTACCACTACCATTAGAAGCGGTCCTATTTTTAATAAACTATCTCTGCCGGCTGCTACAATGATGGTAAGTATAAATGCAATTCCAAACATGGATACAAATGGCATGGCATCATCCAGCCATTTTGATTTACCAGTTAGAAGTTTGTTGAATATCAATCCGGCGCCGATAGGAATAATAATCATTTTAGAAATATCCCACATCATTTTTAATACATCGATTTCCACCAATTCACCTGCAAAAATTTTCATTAGAAAAGGAGTAACAACGGGTGCAATTAAAGTAGTGATAGATGTAACCGTTAGTGAAAGGGCAAGGTTAGCTTTGGCCAGGTAACACATTACATTGGATGCAAGACCGCTTGGTGAACAACCGATCAATATAATACCTGCCGCTATTTCCGGTGGAAAGCCAGTTGCATTTGCAAGTGCAAACCCCACCAGTGGCATTATTACGAATTGGCTCATTACTCCTATCACAACACCTTTTGGTGTTTTGACAACTGCAGCAAAATCTTTCATACTCATTGAAGTTCCCATGCCAAACATGATCAATTGTATGAGTGGAGTAATCAGGTTGCTTAATTTATAATTACCCCATTGCTGAAAGTATCCCGGATTGTACATCGCCAGCGAAACCGAAGCAAATATGATAACTGTAAAAGACAGACCTTTCAGTTTTTCATTTCCCCTGAACCCTATTGCCAGGCTAATGAAGAAAAACAAAAGCATCCAACCTGCCACATTATGCAATTCCTTTACTGTGAGAAACAGGTAGACAAGCAGTAAAGCAGCGGCAAGGCCATAAAATAATTTGTATTTCTTTTTAAAATCAATCATTAGCAGTTTATGTTTTGGTGATAATAGATTTCTTCTTACAATTACATTTGGCTTTAAAAACTATTGCAGTTTGACGACATTTTCAAAATCATCCTTCAGTTTAACACTAAGTTTCTCGAAAATCTCAAAATGTTTCATATAAATTCCATGTAGATTCTTTTTGGGAAAATACTGTTCTGGCAAACTAATGCTTTTTGCCGCTTCATCAAGATTACTGTAAATACCCATTTCAATTGCACTCAGCAAATAGGCGCCAATCCCTACACTATAATTATGCTGGCTGATGCTGACAGGCTTGTTAAAAATATCAGCAATAATTTGTGCACACAGGGGAATAGATGCAAAGCTTCCATTAATTGACAAGCTGTTGATCTTGCAATGCTCTTCCAGTGTTTTTCCGATACTGTATATCTCATACAAAATACCTTCTATTACTGCCCTGATAAAATGTTGCCGTTCATGTTTTATATTAATACCAAAGTAAACCCCCCTTGCGTTTGCGTCCCATATCGGCGCCCTTTCTCCAAGTAAGTAAGGAAGAAAAATAAGGCCATCAGAGCCGGCATCAACTTTAGTTGCCACTGCAATGAGTTCTTCCATTGTATACTCTATATCATATGGATTCTTAAAATCACCAAACTGTTTCGCAAACCATTCGAAAATAACACCACCGCTATTGGTTGGCCCGCCAGAAACGTAATAATTCTCGGTGAGCAGATAATTGAAAAACCGCTGTTTCTTATCATTCAATACTTTTTTTCCTATCACCCGTACTGCTCCACTGTCTTCAATCGTTACGGTGGCTTTCCGTCCATCCCATACGCCGGAACCTAGCGTTGCCAAACATCCATCACTAGAACCCACAATAATCTTTGTATCTCCATTAATTCCTAATGAATTTTGATACGCTTTTTTGAGCGTTCCGGCAGAAGCAAAAATGGGTGCCAGTTCAGCAAGCATACTCGTATTAATTCCCGCATAAATCAATGCTTCGGGTTCCCATTTTACCTTATGGATGTTTAGTAACCCCGTAGCAGATGCCAGACTGTAATCAATCAGGTATTCACCGGTAAGCTGATGAATGATATATGTTTTTAACTGAATGAATTTGCTTGCCTGCTTAAATCTTTCTTTATCGTTGTTCTTAAACCAGGCTATCTTAAATAGTGGCGACATTGGATGCATGGGGGTACCTGTAGCTGTATAAATAATTTTGCAAGCCGGGGAGTCTTTCAGCTTTTGTGCTTCTTTTTTAGCACGGTTGTCTGCCCAAATCACAGCATTGCCCAATGGAATTCCACTCTTGTCGATTGCCAGCACACTATGCATAGAAGCACTGAAACAGATACTTGCCACTTTGATTTTGTGCGGATGGATATGCTCATTCAGCAGATTCTTCAATACATATAACATGGTAATAAAAATCTGTTCAGGATCCTGCTCGCTATAATCTGGTTGAGAATGAAATGTGGGATAAGAGCCTTTCATGGAAGCAATTGTATTTCCCGCCAAATCAAATGCAACTACTCTAACAGCATTTGTTCCGATCTCAATGGTGATGATGCAAGATTTCTTGGCTGACATAGCATTAATAGTTTTGAATATTGTTCTTCCTGAACTGGCTCGGTGTATAGCCTGTCAGTTTTTTAAATGTTGTTGCAAAATGCTGTGACGAATAAAACCCTGTTTCAAGAGCAATACTTGTCATATGCGCTTCTGGCTTTTTCAACAATTTAATTGCTTCTGAAATTCTGATGTTAAGCAAATAATTCATTGGCGAAAAACCAGTAAAACTTTTTACTTTATCGCTGAATGAAGTAGTACCTAAACCCACTAATACTGCCATTTCATCTACCGTCCAGTGGTGGGAAAGGTCTTTACGCAACGCTTCCTCCAGTTTAAAAAAAGTCTGGGGAAAGTCCCGCTGAGAATTGTTTTGTTGTGTAAGTTTTCGGGTAATCATGATCAGCAATTCATCAAGCATATGATTGACTTGCGTAACATACCCAATCTCCTGGCCGAACAATTCATTGCGCAACTGCGAAAAAATTGAACCGGCATCCTGCAACCTTGCAACGACCGACAAATTGTTGAGAAATAAAATCTTTTTGATAGAATCAAATTCCAGCGAAGTTATTTTACTCCATTTGCGAAGTAAGTTTTTGCTTCCCGGGCCCTGGAAATTTAAATGGAGATTCAGCCAGTAAAGAGATCCGATTTCAAGATAACCTTTTTCGGCATAGAGATCTTGTCCGGGTAGAATAATGGCAAGGTCCGTAGGATATAATGTGTAGTATTCGTTATTGATAACCCAATCAAATTTTCCATCAATAATATAATAAAATCGCATACACTCCGAGCAGGCATTACTAAATGAATTCAACCTTATTGAATTGTTTTTTTTAAGTGCAAATTCACTAATATGCACAAATGGTCGTAATTCAGGGGAATTTTCTTGTTCTAATAAAAATTGGCTCATCCAGCAATCATTAGCAAATAAATGTACAAGTTCTTTGAAGCATAAATATCTGTGAAATCATGTAGCATTTTGTACAAAATTCAACAACGTGTTTTATTGGAAGTTTTTTTCAGTAATAATATTGAATATCGTATTGTAAAAGCCTACGCCTTGATAGGTTTCTTTATCTACCAAACAACTTGCTATTATGAAGAAAAAAATGTTGCTGGCATTTTCGCCAGTTAATTCCCGAATTTGTTTTCTGCTTTTGTCTTTCTTTCTTATTACTTCAGGCGTATTTGCGCAAACAGTAAAAGGAACTGTATCAGATAACGAAAGTAAACCAGTTTCTGGGGCAACCGTTTCAGTAAAAGGCACAACCAAAGCTACTGCAACAAACGCTGCCGGAGGCTTCAGCATTGATGCAGCCAGCAATGATACGATTGTTGTAAGTTATGTTGGGTTTGTCACTATGGAAATACCAGTAAATGGCAGAAATGATATTTCTGTCAGTATGATTAGAAGTGATGGGTCCGATCTTGATGTAGTCGTGGTAACTGCTCTCGGTATAAGAAAGAGTTCCAAAAAGCTGGGCTATTCTACAACATCTGTTAATCCGGATGACCTGATTAAACACAGGACCATCAACCTTTCGGAATCCCTTGAAGGAAGAGTAGCAGGCCTCAATATTACACCTCCTGCTGCGGGTGCAGGATCCAGTAATCAAATACGCTTACGTGGACAGGTTGGTTTTGCCGGTGCAACTAACTCACCTCTTATTGTAGTTAATGGTCTTCCGATGGATCAGGGCACCCGGAATGCTGAAGGGGCCGGCCAACAGCGTGACCGTGGGGACAATCTCGCGAATATTAACCCGGATGATATTGAAAGTATGGTGGTTTTGAAAGGATCAACTGCTGCGGCGCTTTATGGTTCAAGGGCGGCCGCGGGTGCCATTCTGATAACTACCAAATCAGGTTCAAAAAATTCCGGTATTGGGGTGGATTTTACTACCAGTTTTACTAGTTCGGAAGCTTTGAATTTCCTGGACGAAATTGTGCAGACCCAATATGGACAAGGACAGGCCGGCAACAAATTTACAACCGCCGCGCAGATCCAGGGTAATGGTCAATTTGGATGGGGTGCGAAATTAGATGGACAACCTACGATGAACTATGATGGGGTAATGAGGCCTTATTCAGCATACCCTAACCAGCTTTTCGACTTTTTACAAAAGGGAACAAACTTTACCAATACACTTGGATTATCAGGGGGTGGTCCAAACGGAAGTTTCAGGGCATCTATCTCCACTACAGATGCAAAAGGTATTGTACCCACTAACGAATACAAGAGGACGATTTTTAATATAGGTGTCAATCACACTATTGCTAAAAAACTCAAGTTGCAGGTAAACGTCAACTACGCGGACGAAGATTATATTAATCCCCCGCAAATAGGTACACAGGGTGATGGCGCCGTAAATTTCTTTACCAGGATGCCTATTTCCGTTCCGTTAGAAGCGTACAGGGAACATGCAAAGGATCCTGTTACTAAGGCAGAATGGAGAACAAATGGATTCCAGGGTACAATCAATAATCCCTATTTCCCAATTCAATATGGTCAAAAATTCAAGGAAGATAGAAACCGCCTTCTTGGAACAGTCACCTTACGATATGATATTACAGACTGGCTATATGCCCAGGGCAGATTCAACTATGATCGTGGTACCAATTATTCAGAGTCATTTGCATTAAATGGTACAGGCGCCAACACAATTGTTGCCACCACAACACCTACCGTTACCTACAGGGGTAATTATAATGTAAGCCAAACCACTACAACTGATATAAATGCAGACTTCCTCATCGGAGGCAGCCATGAGTTTGGTAAATTTTCTTTTGACGCCAGTTTTGGCGGAAACACTTATCGAACAGAGTTCAGGAATATGACCCAAAGTGCCACTAATTTTACTGTGCCGGATCTCTATTCTTACAGGAATGGAACAGTTAAAGGTGCCGGTGATGGTTATAATTATAACCAAACCCGCCTCAATTCACTTTATGGATTGGCAGAGTTTGGATGGAATGGAATGATCTATGTGAACGTTACGGGTAGAAATGATTGGTTCTCTGTTTTAAATCCTGATTATAATAGTAAGTTCTATCCTTCCGTATCCGGAAGCTTTGTTTTCTCAGAATTACTGAAAAACATGTCGTGGCTTTCTTATGGTAAGCTGAGAGCTTCTTATGCGCAGGTTGGTAGCGTAGCTTCCGTTGGGCCTTATGATGGAGTATTAACTTATGGCATAAATGCAAATCTGTTTAACGGCCAAACGTTGGCAAGTATTAACGGTACCAGCGCCCCTAATCCGTTGTTGCAGCCATTTACAGTAAAGGAAAAGGAAATTGGCCTTGAAGTAAGGTTGTTTAAAAATAGGTTGCTTTTGGATATTGCAGCATTTGATAAAGTAACAACGGAACAGATAATAGATGTTAATCTTTCCAGTGCTTCCGGTTATACTACATCAAAAGAAAATCAGGCTTCATTAAAAAATAGTGGTTTGGAAACCCTGGTTGAACTTGGGGTAATTCAAAGCAAAGATTTTAACTGGACAACATCGTGGAATAACGCCTATCTCAATACAGAAGTACTTGATGTGGGCACTCCAAGCGGAACCCGGTTGTTGCTATATTTTAACGGTACTGGCAATGAGTTCCTGGGTGAAATAAGATATACAGAGGGGCTTGCGATGAACCAGTTATATACAAGGACCTATCTAAAAAATGCTAAAGGTGAAATTGTCGTAAATAATAATGGACTTATCCTGGGTACAAATGCCACCACGCCCGGAGCAGAAAACACCAATGGTTTTCTACCTGTCGGCAGTTCAATCCCGAAGTTTACCGGTGGATGGAATAACACCGTTAACTATAAGAATTTTAGCTTAAGCGTGCTGATTGACTACAAATTCGGTGGCACTGTTTTGAGCGCTTCACTTCTAAATATGACGAGGCAGGGACATTCCAAACTGTCGTTGCAGGGCCGTGATGGCGGGTTGACATTCCCTGCTGTATACCAAAGCAGCGGGTTGCCTAACACCTCTGTGATTACTGTTTCAAGCACTCCATTAAATCTTCAGCAATTCTATACAGAATATAGAAACGCTCAAATTGGGGATCCTTTTATTTTTAAGTCAGATTTCGTCAAGCTTAGAAATATTTCATTAGCATATACTTTTACAGATATCCTTAAGAAAGTATCGATGCTGAATTTTGTAAAAAGCCTGACACTGTCAGGTTCCTGCCGGAATGTGGCAATCCTTTATAAGGATATACCCGGCCTCGATCCGGAAGCTATCCAATCATCAGGAGATATCAGGGCGGGCTATGAGAATTCCTCATTACCTACAACACGTAATTACAATCTTACTTTAAATGTTAAATTTTAACTATATGACAATTGCATTTAAACGACTACTCCTTTTTTGCACCGTTTTCAATTTGTTAGGGTGCGATAAAGATTTTGTGGAAGTAAACACCAACCCATATGCGATAACGGCAATCGATCCAGCAATCATATTTGCAGGAGCACAGCGCTCCCATATCGGAACATGGAATGCAGAACATACCATTGTTCAGCAATTTTTAGGCGCATACAACACGGGTGCAAATACCGGTTTTAATTTCAACCAGGATATTGACGGAAATAGTACGCCTAAATGGGATCAATCTTATGCGAATGGTGCTAACGGGAATGCAGCGCCGGCAAAAAACATAATTCAAGCTATAAATCTATTGGGTCCTGGTACAGCTCGCGTAAACTTACTGAGTATGATGCGTATATGGAAGGCCCAGCTATTTATGGGCTTGGTTGACAACTACGGAGATGTGCCATACTCTGAAGCAGGGAAAGCTGTTTCAGACGGTGTTTTTTATCCAAAGTATGATAATGATGCTGAAATCTATGATGACTTGTACAAAGAACTCAAAGAAGCAATTGCAGCATTGAATCCTGCTGGTGAATTTATTTCTGCTGACCTTTTTTATGGATCCAATGCGCAGCCTTCAACCAAAACTGCCACTGCTGCCGACCAGGTGGCCAAATGGAAAAAATTGGGCAATTCATTGTTGTTAAGATTAGGAATGCGTTATTCTAAAGTGAATGCTACCAAAGCTGCATCTATTGTAGCAGAAGCATTCGCAGGCGGAGTGATGACTTCTAATGCGGATAATGCTTATGTTAAAAACGATGGTACAACTTTTTCGCAGGGCGATAACGCTGCATTGCGTAACTTCTCTCAGTTTAACTACGCTGCAGAACCTTTTGTGAATCAGTTAAAATTAACATCTGATCCGCGGACGAAGTTTATGATAGCACTTTATGCAGATCCGGGTGCTATTGCAAACAATCTTAACCCTGATACGGTTTTAGCTAATCAATTTGGAGTTCCAATTGGAGTTACCAGTGATCAAATTTTAGCTCCGGGCAGCCCATATAGAGGCGCCAGAGGATCAGGACTTAATTATTCACAGTTTAATGTAAATATAATAGCAGCTCCTGGTGTTCCCGAGTTCTGGGTAACTTATGCACAAACATCCTTATTGCTGGCAGAAGCAGCAAAGCGGGGCTGGATCCCGGGTAGTGATGCTACTGCAAGAACTCATTATGAAAATGGGATTACAGCTGATATGGTAGCATACGCTCTGTATACGGGAACAACTCCAATTTCGGCAGCAGCAATAACAGCCTATATAAATAACCCGGCAGTGGTTTATAATGCAACGGATGCACTTAGGCTTATCAACACGCAATATTGGGTTGTTAATATCAGAAACGGAACGGAGGCATTTGCCAACTTCAGAAGAACCGGTTTTCCTGCTTTAAGTCCCAACTTGTTTAATAATAATCTTAATGGTGGGTTTGTAAGAAGATTGTCTTATCCTGATATTGAAGGATCTGCAAATGCGGCTAACTATGCTGCTGCAGTGGCAGCGATCGGTGGGGATATTTTAACTGCAAGAGTATTTTGGGATACGCCTTAATTAAGAGATGTAGTAAAGCAGCACTGCATAAAAGCATTTTGTAATAAGAACTCTTGCAGAAACAAGAGTTCTTATTACAGAATTCATAGAACAAATAGAAATAATCGCTAAGTTAAATTGACAATTAGAGTTTAGAGAATAACACAATTTATTAAAAATAATAAGTCAGATCCGGGTCATTCCTTAAACACTTCTATGCGTTAGATCGGCAATTGAGATACATTAAAGACATGAACAATTTAAAATTGATTGTGTACTACAACTCTTAAACACCTGAAGCATCAGTTTTTTTCATAATCAATAAAGACCTTTTGTATCTACATCAGGTCTTTTTTTAAACAATCATAATAAATATCGCCGGTAAAAAAAAGAAAGAATATTTATGAAACAAGAACTTCAAATTATAGGTTTTGAACAATCTGGCTCAGGAGATGAAATCTTTTATTCTTATAATCCTATAACACAAACTAATAACGATTACAGTTTTTATAAAGCTACTCCAGATGAAGTAAACTATGCAGTGGTAAAAGCAGCTATTGCATTTAACGTATATAGAAAAAAAAGTGGTGTAGAAAAAGCAAATTTTTTAGCGGCTATTGCTGAAGAACTATTGAACACTGGCGATGATCTGGTTAACGTTTGTTGCAGTGAAACCGGACTGCCGGCGGCTCGAATTGAAGGTGAAAGAATTCGAACGGTTAATCAATTGAAAATGTTTGCTGCATTGTTAAGAGAAGGATCCTGGGTGGATGCAAGAATTGAAACGGCTATACCGGATAGAACACCCGTGCCGAAACCTGATCTGCGTTTTATGCATATACCTATCGGACCGGTGGTAGTGTTTGGTGCCAGTAACTTTCCATTGGCCTTTTCAGTTGCCGGTGGTGATACGGCTTCTGCACTTGCTTCGGGATGCCCGGTGGTTGTAAAGGCACATAGCGCACATCCGGCCACATCTTCGATTGTGGGTAAAGCAATACAAACAGCCGCATCTAAAACCAGTATGCCCGACGGTGTTTTTTCATTATTGTTTGGTGATGGTATTACAACAGGAATGCAACTGGTAAAACATCCGCAGGTAAAAGCAGTTGGATTTACAGGTTCTTATTATGCTGGTAAAGCCTTGTATGATGCTGCTGTAAGCAGACGAGAACCAATTCCGGTTTATGCAGAAATGGGAAGTACAAATCCTGTTTTTATCTTACCACAAGCCATGAAAGAACGTGGACAGGAAATTGCCGCCGGCTATTCAGCAGCTGTAACATTGGGTGTGGGACAATTTTGCACGAATCCGGGTTTGTTGATTTATCAAAGCAACGACGATCATTTTAAGCAATCACTCAAGTCTGCATTCGAAAAAACAACCGGGGGAGTAATGCTTACACCAACCATTTTAAATGCATATAAAACGGGTGTACAGCAACACCTGGCAATCGCTGGAGTTGAACAATTGTCCGTTGCCGGTTCCGGACCAACTACCGAGGCTCATATTGCATTACCCGTATTATTGACGGCCGATAGCAATATATTTAGTAACAATCCCCAATTGAGCGAAGAGATTTTTGGCCCCACCGGGATGATAATTCCTATAAACACGAAAAAAGAAATGCTGGATATAGCTGAACATTTGTCCGGGCATCTGACAGCTACAGTTCATGGTAACAATGAGGAATTGATCGAGTATAAAGAACTACTGGATATTCTTGAACAAAAAGCAGGAAGAGTTATTATCAATGGATTTCCTACCGGTGTAGAAGTGTGTAGTGCAATGGTACATGGCGGCCCGTTTCCTTCTACTACCGATAGTAGAACAACCTCTGTTGGGACAGCCGCTATTTATCGTTTTACAAGACCTGTATGTTACCAAAATATGCCTCAATCTCTGTTGCCTGCGGAATTAAAAGATAAAAACATATTGAGTATTTACCGTTTAATGAATGGCGACCGATCAAATAAAGACAACATTTAGCAGATGTAAACGGGAAGTAATTAATTAAAAACTTGTATCGGATGAAAAAAAAACAAAGGAGCCATGATTGGTTTGGCAAAGATGATAAGATGGGATTTGTACATCGTTCATGGCTGCGGAACCAGGGGTATCCCGATGATTACTTTCGCGGGCGACCTGTTATTGGCATTTGTAATACATGGAGTGAGTTGACACCTTGCAACGGTCATCTCCGGGACATTGCAGAAATAGTAAAAAGGGGTGTAATAGAAGCAGGCGGCTTTCCATTGGAATTCCCGGTTATGTCGTTGGGAGAAACCATAATGAAACCCACTACGATGCTATTCAGAAACCTGGTAAGCATGGATACAGAAGAAAGCATCCGTGCCAATCCCATGGATGCGGTGGTATTGCTTACCGGCTGCGATAAGACTACACCAAGTACAGTAATGGGTGCATGCAGTGTTGATTTACCGACTATTGTTGTTCCGGGTGGACCCATGCTAAATGGTAGATTTAAAGGTGAATGTTTGGGCTCCGGTTCATTCAATTGGATGGTAAAGGAAAAAAAACTCAATGAAAATTATACAGCAGAGGATATCCTGGAAGCAGAAATAGGAACGGCCCGAAGTCAGGGTCATTGCATGAGTATGGGTACTGCTTCCACCATGGCTTGCATGGTAGAAGCATTGGGCTTAACATTACCAGGGGCAGCTACCATACCTGCGGTAGATGCGAGAAAAAAAGTAATGGCACAATTGAGTGGCAGAAGGATTGTAGAAATGGTAAAAGAAGATCTGAAGCTTTCAAAAATTCTTACCCGCAAAGCATTTGAAAATTCAATTGTGGTAAATGCAGCAGTAGGGGGCTCTACTAATTTCCTGATTCACTTACAAGCAATAGCCGGACGAATTGGTGTGGAACTAAACCTTGAGGACTTTGATAAAATCGGAAGTAAAATCCCCTTGCTGGTTAACCTGAAACCTTCGGGTAAATTTTTAATGGAAGATTTTTATTACGCCGGGGGATTACCAGTAGTAATAAATGAGTTAAAAAAATACTTACATTCCGAAGCAATTACAGTTAATGGAAAGTCCATTGGTGAAAATTATAATAACCCTGTTTGTTATAACCGGGAAGTAATTGCAACCATTGAACAACCATTGCAACAGGATGCCGGTATTGCTGTGTTAAAAGGAAATCTATGCATCGATGGTGCAATCATCAAACCATCAGCAGCATCCAAAGAGTTGATGAAACACCGTGGTCGGGCGGTTGTATTTGAAACGATGGAAGATTATCATGCCCGGATCGACGACCCCGATCTTGATATTGATGAAACTTGTGTAATTGTTTTAAAAACAGTGGGGCCGGTTGGTTACCCTGGAATGCCGGAAGTTGGCAATGTGGATTTGCCCGAAAAATTATTGCGCAGGGGAATTAAAGACATGATCAGGATATCAGATGGAAGAATGAGCGGTACTGCTGCAGGAACCGTAGTTCTCCATGTGTCTCCCGAATCTGCTATCGGCGGTACATTAGCATTGGTAGAAAATGGTGATATGATTGAACTGGATGTGGAGAAAAGAAAACTCCATCTTGACATCAGCGATAAAGAATTGCAAAATAGAAGAGCCGCATGGGTGGCACCAACTCCAATGGCTGCAAGAGGATATGTAAAAATATATATTAACCATGTACAGCAGGCACACCTTGGCGCAGATCTTGATATTTTGCAAGGGGGGTCAGGAGATGTTGTAACGAGGGATTTGCATTAAATAGTTGAAACGATTGCTAATGAAACAATAGTGCACCCTTACCGTCTTATTATCACAATTAATTATCACAGCCTGCTTTTCTCTGGATTCAGTCTATAAATTAAGTCCGGATTCTCAGATAGTGGAAACAGGGCGGGTCTGTTTTGCCCGAATCATTATTATGGGTGTAGATTGATGTGAAAGTAAAAAAATCATTTAACTAAAAAATAAAAGAAGTGAAACTGTACAAAACAAAAAACGGAATTATTATAGAAAGCAAAGAAGGCTTGTTTGAAGCCGATGTTCAAGACTGGGATAATTTCATCAATGACGACAACCTGCAAAAAAAAATTACTTTGTTGTTAACATCAGGAAATGCTTTCAAAAAAGATTCAATAATTGAATCGCAGATTCTAGCTCCTGTTGGGAAACAGGAGTTATGGGCCTGTGGCGTTACCTACCTGCGTAGCAAAGTTGGTCGTCAGGAAGAATCAAAAGTATCCGGCGGTGCTGACTTCTATGCAAAAGTATATGAAGCGGAGAGACCGGAAGTTTTCTTTAAAGCTACGCCTAACCGCATTGTTGGGCACCATGGTAAAGTTAGAATCCGCAAAGATTCCACCTGGGATGTACCGGAGCCTGAATTAACATTGGTAGTTACATCTTCCGGAAAAATAATTGGCTACACTATTGGAAATGACATGAGCAGCAGAAGTATTGAAGGTGAAAATCCTCTTTATCTGCCACAGGCAAAAACCTATGATGCCTGTGCAGCGATTGGCCCCTGTATCTATGTTACCGACCAACCACTGGAGAGTAATACAATGATTCAACTTGAAATTAATAGAAACAAGGCGGTTGAATTCAGTGATAAAATCGCAATCAGCCAGATGAAACGTACACCACAAGAGCTGGTAAGTTTTGTTTACCGTGAATGTTCATTCCCTGATGGATGTTTGATAATGACAGGTACAGGTATTGTACCGGGTAGTGATTTTACTTTACAGTCCGGCGATGAAATTAAGATTACTATTGACAATATCGGAAAGTTAGTAAATACAGTAGCCTGAGAAATGTAAATAGCATTCAGCCTATGAGATAAGGATTGATTCAGCTAACTATAATAGATAGCTTTTTGCATACCCCTTGATCTCAAACGAAAGCTTTTCATTTTAAACGTCCAGATGTTCAAAAAATAACATGATGATAAAAATAAGCGGTATGTTATTCGTCGTAGGATTGCTTTCCTGTTTGAAATCCTTTTCACAGGATAAAAAATTTTACATCTTCCTTTGTTTTGGCCAATCCAATATGGAAGGAAATGCAAGAATTCAGCCGCAGGATACGGTGGGTGTGGATCCCCGGTTACAGGTATTGCAGGCGGTTGACTGTCCCGATCTGCGCCGCACCAAAGAAAACTGGTACTCAGCGGTACCGCCATTGAGCAGGTGTAAAACCGGTCTCACCCCCGCTGATTATTTTGGAAGAACACTTGTAGCCAACCTGCCTGAAGAGGTAAGAGTAGGAATCATTAATGTATCGGTAGGAGGTTGTAAAATTGAATTGTTTGATAAGTATAACTATCAATCTTATGTGTCCAAAGCACCGCAATGGATGATTGGCATGATCAATCAATATGATGGCAATCCTTATGCGCGCCTGGTAGAATTAGCAAAAATTGCCCAGAAAGATGGTGTTATTAAAGGAATATTATTACATCAGGGTGAATCAAACCCGAACGATTCGCTGTGGACGAAAAAAGTAAAAGGGGTATACGATAATTTATTAAAAGACTTAGATCTGAAAGCAAGAAATGTTCCGCTGCTGGCGGGAGAAACGGTGAACGCTGATCAAGGGGGTATTTGTGCAGGTATGAATAAAATCATTGCCACCTTGCCGCAAATGATAAAAAACTCCTACGTTATTTCCTCTGCCGGTTGCCCGGATGCTTCCGACAATCTGCATTTTACTGCAGAAGGATATAGAATCTTGGGAAAAAGATATGCAGAACAGATGTTGACGCTTCTCCGAGTTAAAATAAAAACGGCTGAATAATGTTTGAACAGTTCCTATAAATATTATTAGCAAAGCCAATAGTGATCACTCCGTAAAAAAGACTATATCGTTGTTTAAATTTCTTCAGCGGTTTCTATTGGTAGTTTTTATTTCTAAAAGCAAATAACTTTCCTTTCGATGCAGCATTCTGCACGCTTGACCAATTGTTATTGCCTTTATTTTAACCTTTAAATTGATTGTTATATGAAAAAGAAACCGCTTTTCTTCCTGGGTGTGGTATGCATCATAGGGATGTTTTCCTGTAATAAAAACGAGTCTCGTCTTGACGCTGAAAAAGGCGATCTTGATGAAATTGCATCAGGTAGATGGCGTGGTAATTGTAATTGCTCGCCTGAGACCGGCAGTACATTTTTTGATCCAAATTGCCTTGTTTCAGCAAGTCAGCACGGAGTGTTAGATACTATTCAAAAAGGGTTTGGTTTTACAGAAGGACCAGCTGTTGATAAACACGGTAATGTATTTTTTACTGACCAGCCCAATGATAAAATTTATAAGTGGAAAGCATCTACCGGGCAGATTACTACATTTTTAACGGGTACCGGCCGTTCAAATGGAATGGCTTTTGACAAACATGGCTACCTCATTGCTTGTGCAGATATGCATGGGGAGCTATGGAGAATAGCTCCGAACGGTACTCATACAGTTTTGGTAAATAATTACAATGGTAAACTATTAAATGGCCCGAATGATGTATGGATCAATCCCAAAAATGGAGGCATCTATATCACGGATCCTATATTCCCGAGGGATTATTGGGATGCATCAGATCCCCGTAAACAAAATTGGGAGCCCACACACTCTGAACAGGCTGCAACGGGCAAAGGTGGTCATGTTTATTATCTGGCCCTTGGCAGCCACACATTGGTTAGAGTAACAACAATGGCGGGATGGAACGCTGATATATGGCCAAACGGTATTACCGGAACTCCTGATGGCAAAAAGCTGTACGTGAACAATTGGACCTATGATGGTACTGGTCAAATTAAGGTTTTTAACATCAATCCCAATGGTACGCTATCCAATATGCAGACGCTTGTTAATAATTTGAACTTCTGCGATGGCATGTCGCTTGATGAACAAGGAAATATTTATGTGAGTGGCGGACCAGGATTAAATGCCTATGATAAACATGGAAATAAGGTTCTGACGATTCCTGGCGGCGGTGGTACTAACAATGTTTTTGCCGGAGCAAATAATAAGTTATTATTCATGACTAGTCCGGATAGGGTTACTTCAGTAAAAATGAATGTTAAAGGCGTAGAAAAATTTTAGAATTATACGTATACCTCTATTCAAAATTTAAAGCCAGGAAGTCAATATACAGATCAACAAGTAAAGTGTAGATGAAGTAGACAACTGTTGGAAAAACTATTTTTTTCGGCTTGTTATCAAGTTGAAACTTGTAGTAAATACTTTTATTGCGGCAGGAATCAGGTAAATCAAAAGCGATTTTTACTGCATTTTGACAAATTTTCAATTTATTTCATACATTTAATCTCATTAATTAATCTCATTAAAATATATGTTATATGAAATACATTTTTAGTTTATTACTTCTTTTTGGATGTTACACCGCTTTTGCACAAAATGCAATTGATGGCAATTGGAAAGGTACCCGCGAAACACCGAATGGTACTTTTGAAGTCAATTACACTTTTAAGGTTGAAGGGAATGTAGTTACCGGTACCTGGAAAACACAATTCGGTGAGGCTAAGTTAGAGGATGGAAAAATAGACGGGAAAAAATTTTCATTTACTATTTCCTTTAACGATAACAAAATGAGCAGTACTGCAGAATTGATAAATGAAAATGAGATCCTGGTTAAAAATGAAAGAGGAGAAATGAAGTTATCAAAAGTTAAATAAACCCGGATCACTTATATTTTTTACCCCCCTCAGGTCTGTTTGAAACAATGCATACTTGTGGGGGACTTCTTTGTTATAGGGATTGAATTTGCGGTCCATGTTCCTGTTGCCCTCTAGGCATTCTATAGGATGCCGCGGCGTGACTTCTACAAGAAACTAATCTGCTTTTTCAGTTAGAATAAACAATCCACTTCTCAAATAAAAAGCCCAGCATGGCTAAAGCTATGGTGGGCGATGTCGGGAAGACAGAAATCGCATGCTGACGCTACGGCCAGCATGCTGATTGGCTTCCCTCGTCAACACCTGTGACCCTCTCGACTCACAAGTCGGGATGCCCCACCGATCAGGCGGGTCTACTTCCGGAACTTATCGCGATCGATTCATTAAAATATAAAAGCCCTGAGATAATTCTCAAGGCTCTTGTCGGGAAGACAGGATTCGAACCTGCGACCCCCTGGTCCCAAACCAGGTGCGCTACCGGCCTGCGCTACTTCCCGAACTTACAGGTGCCCCGCCATTGGCGGGGCTACTTCCCGATTAACTGGGGTGCAAATGTACATTATGGCCAGTTACGGAGCAAATAAAACCTCTTTTAAGGGATAATACCTACCAATCCCGTCCGGCACTTCCGAGAACAGTGATTTCGTTGATTTGTTGCTTATGAGCCGATATAGTATTTTACAAGAGTATGATACCGGCGTTTACGATAGATACCGATAATAAAACACCCAAATACCTGCAGGTAGTGGGTGCTATTACCGATGCGATCCGGCGAGGCAAACTTAAAAAAGGACAACGGCTTTATTCCATCAACGAACTGAGTGATGAATTTTTTCTTTCGCGGGATACCGTAGAGAAGGCTTATACCATCCTTCGTAATCAGGGCATCATCACATCTGTAAAGGGAAAAGGTTATTATATCAAGCAATGCGATTTGCATGTTCAGATACGGGTGCTTTTATTGTTCAATAAAATAAGCAACTATAAAAAACAGATATACAACACGTTTATACAGACTCTGGGCGACAGGGCCGTGGTGGATCTGAAAATTCATCATTTTAATACGCAGCTCTTCAAAAACCTGGTTGAAAATAACCTGAGTGATTATAATTATTTTGTTCTCATGCCTCATTTTTATGATGATATGGAAGAGGCTATACGGGTGATCCGCTGTATTCCATCCGAACAATTGATCATCCTTGATAAAAAAATTTCTTTACTGGATATCAAATGTGGAGCTGTTTACCAGGATTTTGAAAATGACATCATAGAAGCTTTGGAACAAGGACTTGATCTTCTTAAAAAATATAATAAGTTATACCTTGTTTATCCCAAGCTCATTCCTTATCCCCCCGAAATCCGGCAGGGATTCGTCAATTTTTGCATGCAGAATAATTATGAGTACGAAGTGATCCATGAAATTGATAGCAATACTGTTACTCGCTCCAAAGAAGCCTATATCGTTATTGAAGAAACCGATTTAGTAAGTCTGATCAAGCAATGCCGTTTGAGCGGCCTGAAAATCGGGAAAGAGGTGGGTATTATCTCTTATAACGAAACTCCCTTGAAGGAGATTTTACTGGATGGTATTACCGTTATTTCCACGGATCATAACAAAATGGGGGAAACTGCGGCCAATCTGATCCTTACCAATAGTGTTGAAAAAATCAAGAACCCGTTTGTGCTGATACGCAGAAAATCATTGTAAACGTGAGACGTGAATCGTGAGTCGTGAGTGGCTCTCCGAGTATTAGTTACCTGCAATTAATCAGAGACTCTCTCACGACTCACCACTCACTACTCACGATCCTACGCTTATTAATAAACAAAAAGCCCCTGTTTACAAGAAACAGAGGCTTTAATATTTTACTGCGGTGAGGGAGGGATTCGATCCGCCGGCAGGCGGAACAGAGTTACAATCGTGAGATGTGAGACGTGAGTCGTGAGAGAGTCTCTGATTAATTGTAAGTTTCCTATACTCGAGGAACCACTCACGACTCACCACTCACTATTCACGATCCGTTGTTATATAAAAAACTAAAAGCCCCTGTTTACCAGAAACAAGGGCTTTGTAAATTAACTGCGGTGAGGGAGGGATTCGATCCGCCAGCTGGCGGAACAGAGTTACAATCGTGAGATGTGAGACGTGAATCGTGAGTGAGTCTCTGATTAATTGTAAGTTTCCTATACTCGAGGAACCACTCACGACTCATTACTCACTACTCACGATCCGTTGTTATATAAAAAACTAAAAGCCCCTGTTTACCAGAAACAAGGGCTTTGTAAATTAACTGCGGTGAGGGAGGGATTCGAACCCTCGGTACAGAGTTACCCGTACGGCAGTTTAGCAAACTACTGATTTAAGCCGCTCATCCACCTCACCAGCTAAATCAATTAAAGGGTGGCAAAAATAAAGATTACTGCACACAAAACCCAAAAAAAGAACCTTGAATACAAAGAACCAAGAACCAAGATGCCAAGAACCAAAGAAAGAATACAAAAATTCAAAAAATAAAAAAAACGATCCCAAATTTCAAAGGCCTCCGAAATTCGGAGGCCTTTTGAGATTTAAATTCTTTTTGTATTCTTTCTTTGATTCTTGGTTTTCTTTTGCCTTTATTCGTTGGTTCTTGGCTTCTTCGGTTCTTGAATATTTGTTTTCCCTACATGGCTGCGAGTTGTACTTTCTGCTGCAATTCCATCACACTTTCCCGGAAGGTGCTGTCGGTATCCATCAGGTCTTTAACTGTTTGGCAGGAGTGAATCACCGTGGTATGATCTCTTCCACCAAAATGTTCGCCAATAGTTTTGAGTGAGTTTTTTGTAAATGCCTTTGCGAGATACATAGTGATTTGGCGAGCCTGTACAATTTCGCGTTTGCGGGTTTTCTGCAAAAGCTTATCGTATGGTACGTCGAAATATTCGCAAACCATTTTCTGTATGGTTTCGATAGTAATTTCCTTACTGCTGGTTTTCACAAAATTTCTTAGGACTCTCTTTGCCAAATCAAGATCAATTTCACGCTTATTTAGCGAAGATTGTGCCAATAATGATATCAATGCTCCTTCGAGTTCTCGTACATTACTACTGATATTGTAGGCCAGGTATTTCACTACTTCTTTTGGCATTTCCAGCCCATCATTCTTCATCTTCCTTTCTAATATATCAATCCGTGTTTCGTAATCGGGTAATTGCAGATCAGCGCTGAGTCCCCAACGAAAACGACTCAATAATCGTTCCTGAACTCCTTCGAGATCTTTGGGTGACTTGTCTGATGTCAATATTAATTGCTTACCGCTCTGGTGCAGGTGGTTGAATATCGCAAAAAGGGCATCCTGTGATTTTTCGGCCCGATTAAAGAACTGAACATCATCAATAATCAGTACATCAATTAATTGGTAGAAATGAATAAAATCATTGATGGCATTATTGCGGCTATGGTCCTGGAACTGATTGATGAATTTTTCGGAGCTAACATATAACACCACCTTATTATTATGCAAGCGTTTGGTTTCGTTTCCGATAGCCTGGGCAAGGTGAGTTTTCCCTAATCCTACACCACCATAAATAACAAGTGGGTTAAATGAGCTGGCACCCGGTTTTTCTGCTACCGTTTTGCCTGCCCGGCGAGCTACACGGTTACAATCCCCTTCAATAAAATGATCAAATGTATAAATAGGGTTTAATTGCGGGTCGATCTGCATCTTTTTCAGACCCGGTATCACAAACGGATTCTTAACTGGGTTATTTATTATTAAAGGAAAATCCATTTCATTATTTGAAAAAGTTTTGTATCCATAAGCAGGAACATCCATCGTCAATGGTTTGTTCTGGTGGTTCCCGCTATCAACCATAATACGATATTCTAATCTCGCCTCTTTACCCAAAACCCGGCGCAATGTTTTGGCTAATAAATTTACGTAATGTTCTTCGAGGTATTCGTAAAAAAATTGACTGGGAACCTGGATAACGAGAATATTGCTTTTTAATTCTACCGGTTTGATGGGTTCGAACCAGGTTTTAAAATGTTGCCATTCTACAATGTCTTTTATCACATCCAAACAATTGCTCCATACTTTATCTATAGACTTCGCCATTATTCTATAAGCAGTTTATGCTGAGTTAAGATTGTTACCATCCGCTCCTTCCTTCTTTTCCTACCTGACCGCTGTTCTTTTTCAAACAAAAAAAAGTATCGCAGGGGGACGAATATCAAAATTTTTTATTGAAAAAAAAATTTTTTATTCACCTCTTTTTTTAAGTACTGATTCATACATTTTTTTATCGAGTTTATATGTAGTATTCTTTTTACAATCGCGTGTTTTCACCCATTTTTTTCTTGACTCCGATCATCCCTTTTCGTATACAAAAACTTTGTGTAATGTATTGCTGCATTGCTTATTCAACCATTTACTACAAAAATTACTTCACACTTCTTTCAGTAGAGGTCCTTGCCTCCGTCAGAAGTATTTCAAAAGATGATTGGTTTAAGAAACTTGCTAACCGAAAAAGATCCGGCGGGTGATGAGGTGTGGAAATCTTTTTCCAATATTGCCTTGAAAAGGCGGTTCGTTTGAAGATACAAATAATTTATATCGGCCTCTCTTTATTCTCGCTTTTTTTTGAAGTATTAAATAAAATAAAAAAAAGACCGATTTATGAACAGTATTATTAAAAAAGAACTAAATTAAAAACACGTGCTTTTATTCTTCATTTGATACCAATCAATGTGAGTTCTTTGCAGCGGTATTTTAAACCCTCTTTCTTGCGTTATGAGTCTTCTGATTTATCAAAAAAAATGGTTTACCCGACACGCTAAAACCCTCCCCAGGCATTTAAAATATTTTTGCTACTTTAACAGGCAAGAATTTTCTTTGTAATGCAAAACTACTGTTATGAGAAAACTACTCACTGCTGTTCTCATTCTATTCATATGTCAATATGCCGCGGCCCAGTCGGATCGTTTTAGTGTTAAAGCCGGAGCCAATCTATTCGTTTTAAAGTCGGAAAACGATGAAACAAAAAATTACTCCCATGGCAAGGTTGGCTTTACGCTTGGAGCCGGTTACAATCTAAAACTTAACAAATCCCTTTCCGTACAACCTGAGTTTAACTATTCCTTCCAGCAAGCCCAGGAAGAATACCATGGCAGCAATATAACTGCCAATTATATCCAGGTTCCCTTATTATTCCGCTATCTTGTCAATAATGGCCCGGTGGTTTTATATGCTGGTCCGCAGGTATCCTTTCTAACTAGCGCAAAAACAACTGCCGATAATGTTCCTGATGCTGACGTTTCCGGTGATCTTAATCAAACCGATTTTGGTATCGCCTGGGGTATTGCAACATCCCCCAACCGCAAAGGGATATTCTTTGATTTAAGAGTATATAATGGTCTTATGGATGTGTATAAGGCGGAATATGATAATGGAATTAAAACCCGCCCTTTACTGGTGAGCATTTGCATAGGATACTTGTTCAACAAGAAATAAGTCAATTTTTGCTTTCTACTAATTGCTGATTTTGTTTTTCAATTGCCGATTTTCAGGTTAACTGCCTGACTTCATGCAAAAACAACTTACCATAAAATTATTGCCCGCGGAAGCATCGAATGATACCATCATCCGCAGTTATATTGCCAGTCATAGTGCTGTTCCTATTACTAAAATTTCCGGATTTTATTTATTGAAAAAATCTCTGGATGCCCGTGGCCGACAAACATGGGTAATGCTCACATTACTGGCATTTATCGACGAACCCTTTCACCTGCCAGAAATAAGTTCATTAAAGTTAAAAGACATTACCCTTGCGAAAAACCGGGTACTTATTATTGGTGCGGGACCAGCTGGATTGTTTGCGGCACTTAAACTTATTGAACATGGGATTAAACCAATACTGCTCGAAAGAGGAAAAGATGTGCGATCGCGCAGAAGAGATCTTGCACGCATCAATAAAGAAGGTATTATTAATCCAGAAAGCAATTATTGTTTTGGCGAAGGTGGCGCCGGCACTTATAGTGATGGCAAATTATATACTCGCAGTTCCAAACGGGGGGATATTGCCCGAATATTGAATATTCTCGTACAGTTTGGAGCGGATTCATCAATTACCTATGAAGCGCATCCGCATATTGGTACAAATAAATTACCGGCGATTATTACTGCCATTAGACAACAGATAATGGGTTGCGGCGGCGATTTTTTATTTGAGAAAAAAATGACGGACCTGTTAATCCGCGACAATACGGTTATTGGTGTTAAAACCGCGGATGGTAATTTATTTGAAGCCGATGCAGTAATACTGGCCACCGGGCACTCGGCAAGAGATATATTTCAATTACTCCATCACAAAAATATTTTGATAGAAAGCAAACCTTTTGCATTAGGCGTACGCATTGAACATCCTCAGCAACTCATCGACAGCATTCAATACCATTGCCCGGTAAGAAGTGAGTTCCTTCCTCCTGCATCCTATAATTTAGTACAACAGGTAGAGGGTAAAGGTGTATTCAGTTTCTGTATGTGTCCTGGCGGTATTATCGCGCCGGCAGCTACTGGGCCTGGGGAAGTGGTAGTAAATGGTTGGTCCCCCTCTAAAAGAAATAATCCTTATGCAAATTCGGGAATGGTGGTTTCTGTAGAAGAGGAAGAACTCGCTCCATTCAAAAAAAAATTCGGAGCCCTCGCGGCGTTGCATTTTCAGCAATCAGTAGAAAAGAAAGCTTTTGAATTTGGAGGAGGGAAATTAGTTGCCCCCGCGCAACGAATGACTGATTTTACAGAAAAGAAAATATCCAGTTCCTTGCCAGATTGCTCTTACCTGCCCGGAATTCATAGCGTTTCTTTACACCAGGTACTTCCACCTTTTATATATGAGTCGCTGGCAAGAGCCTTTATTGAATTCGGAAAAAAAATGAGAGGATATTATACGGAAGAAGCCGTAGTAGTGGCAACAGAATCCCGCACGTCATCCCCGGTACGAATTCCAAGAAACCCAAACACATTGCAACATCCACAGGTAAAAAATCTATACCCCTGTGGAGAAGGTGCAGGTTATGCCGGAGGTATTGTGAGTGCAGCGATGGATGGGGAGAGAGTTGCGGGAGCGATTGTTGAAGAGTTGAAATAATTTGTAGTTTGTGGTTTGTAGTTTTAAAAGCGGTAAGAACAAAATAAAATAAGGAGTAACTAAAGCACAAACTTTAAACTATAAACTACAAACCACAAACTACAAACTTGCTATTCCCCCGCTCCCACATTCTTCTTTGCAATCAGCCAATTCTTGTTAATTAGTTGATTATGACGAAACGCTTTGTTTTCTTCCGCGCATTTCTTTTTATCTTCTTTGGTGAACTTTTCCTTTAATAATATGTCCAATTCAGGTTTTCCCGCATCCACCCAGCAGGTATACCAGAAATCAGCAATCAATTCGGAGGAACGGGTGAGTTGTATATTGATTGTATTACCCAAACGACGGCTGTATTCTTTCGCAAAAGCGGATGTATAATATTTTACTTCGCGGCCATTTCTAATCTGTACACGATATTTGGTTGAATCAGTAAATAACTTGCTTGCCTCCTTCTCCTCGTTAAACACATCCTCCAGTAATGTAAATCCACCGCGGATCGCTTTCCAGATCGCTTCCTCGGGTTTTGATAAATAACGGGCCCGATGTCGGCTGCTTAAGTCATATACCGGAAGTTCAAGTTCGGGAACCACCGTTTCCCATAATGCGTGCAATCCTTTTTGATTGGTAAGCTGACCATCATAATTAATGGAAGTATGCAAAGGCACATGCGCATCTCCTATATAATGGGCCAGGTCAGTTGCGAAAAACAAGATACTATCCGCCTGTTTATTACGAAAGGCGCGGGTAAGATTTTCCTTCATCACTATTATATGATAAGGAACATAACCATATTTTATCAGCGAGTCACGAGTAAAGATTGCCACCGCCTGCTGCCACTGCAAAGGCATTTTCCAGGCAGCTGAATCACCAAAAACTTCCAGATCGATAAAATGTTTGGTTGCTTCCGTTGGGTCCTCGTTGCGTCGCTGATCGGGTCTCACGGAATACTTTACGATATAATCCATATTCTTATAAAAGAAGGGTTCCATGGCTTTGGGCAATTGATAAATGGCTAATTGGTTAACGGTACGATGTACTAAAAAGCCCCAGCCGCTTGCCAGAACAACCACAATTATGAGCAAAAGACAGCGAAATAGAGGTTTCATCTTTGAGAGAATTTGCTGCGAAATTGCGGTAAAAACTGCTTCTGCCCTATTAATTATACTGCCGATTAACAAAAATCGGTGAGGGCTGTAATAAAACAGGATTACCGGGTACTAATAGAACGAAACATGTTTTTACCTTAATAGTGAATTTTCCAACAAAAATCTACATTTGATCAATAAATACTACTGTTCATGAATGTATTGGAAGTAAACAACCTGAAGAAATACTATGCTACGCAGAAGGCGGTGGATGATGTAAGTTTTACGTTAGCGCCAGGCAGCATATTTGGCTTACTCGGTCCTAATGGTGCGGGTAAAACCACACTGATCCGTATGATCACCGGAATTTTTTATCCGGATGAAGGACAAATACTTTTTAACGGTAAAAAATTTGACCCCACAAACGATGTAGTCAATATTGGTTATATGCCTGAAGAAAGGGGCCTCTATAAAAAAATGAAGATTGGCGAGCAGGCTGTCTATCTATCTCAATTAAAAGGGTTGGACAAAGCGACTGCCACCCAAAAAGTAAAAGAGTGGTTTATAAAATTCGAAATGCAGAGCTGGTGGAACAAAAAAGTAGAGGACCTGAGTAAGGGTATGAGCCAGAAACTGCAATTTGTTACTACCGTATTGCATCAGCCTAAACTGATTATACTCGATGAACCCTTCAGTGGCCTCGACCCGGTAAACGCGAATCTGATTAAAGATGAGATTTATAACCTGGCGCGGAAAGGATCCAGTATTATTTTCAGTACTCATCGAATGGAACAAGTTGAAGAAATATGCGATCATATCATCTTAATGAATAAGGGACAGAAAATTTTGGATGGAACGGTAAAAGGGGTAAAACAGCAATTCAAGGAAAACCTATTCAGTATAGGTTTTGAAAATTTACCGGCACTTCCCAATGGAGTTGCTTCATTTGATATTGTTGGAAGACAGGACAACAGTCTTGTGGTAAAAATCAAGGATGGTTACAAACCCAATGATGTTTTACAATATTTTCTGCAACAACACCAAAGTATTACTGCATTTAATGAACTATTACCTTCTCTCAATGAAATTTTTATTAAACTGGTAGAAGGCACTCCCTTATCGCGTCAATTCGAAAAAATAACTGCTTAAACTAATCGTATGAATAAGACCTGGATCATAGCGCAACGAGAGTTTTTAACAAGAGTCAAAAAGAAAACTTTCCTGGTTACTACGATATTATTACCGTTATTGATATTCGGCTTTTATGCAATGATGATTTATTTCAGTATAAAAGGGGCCGATGATTACAAGATTGCCCTGGTAGATAAAGCGAATATCTTCGATAACAGTATTCCATCCAATGACAAAGAAATAATATTTGAGTTTTCAAAAGAAGATACCGCCACACTGAATAAAAAAGTAGAAAAGGGAACAATAGATGGATACCTGGTTATTCCTGAAAACTACAAACTACTTAATAACGATTCGCTGGAGATCCGCTCCGCCAAAACTGTTGGTCTAACTACCCGTGGATCCATTGAGAGACGCATCAATAAGCTATTAGAAGAAAAAAGATTTCTTTTAGAGAACATTCCAAAGGAAAAATTAGACAGCCTGCGTCGGGATACAGAAATCACCTACCGGGGATTGGATGGGAACAGCGAAAAACAAGCTAAAGCGGGAATCAGTTATGTAGTAGGTTTTGCATTCGGTTTTTTAATCTATATTATTTTATTCATTTATGGCACTATGGTAATGCGTGGTGTAATGGAAGAAAAAGTAAACCGAATTGCCGAAGTAATCGTTAGTAGTGTGAAGCCTTTCCAGTTAATGATGGGTAAAATAGTTGGTATCGGTGCAGTAGGATTGGTGCAATTTATTATCTGGGCGCTGCTCATTGTATTTTTGCAGGTATTAATACCATTTATTTTCCCGGGCTTGGCAGAGCAGATGCAAAGTCAGCCGCAACCTGGAATTGGAGCTGCTGTACAAACGGCACAAAACAATGGCGCAATGGCCATGTTTATGGAGAACCTTGGTTCAGTCAATTGGCCATTGGTATTAGGGTCATTTATCTTCTATTTCCTTGGAGGATATCTATTGTATTCATCCCTTTTTGCAGCCGTTGGCAGCGCTGTGAATGAAGATCCACAGGATGCGCAAAGCCTGGTGCTTCCTATCACCATGCCCATCATTTTCTCTATCGTTATTATGATGAAAGCGGTAAATGATCCCAACAGTGGATTAGCTGTTTTTGGCAGCCTGTTCCCGCTCACCTCACCCGTTGTAATGATGGCCCGTATAGCGCATGGTGTACCGGAAGGAGTACCACTCTGGCAATTATTACTGAGCGGCGTATTCCTGATAATCGGGTTTATGGGCACTACCTGGGTAGCTGCTAAAATCTACCGAACTGGTATATTATTATATGGTAAAAAAGTTACCTGGAAAGAAATGTGGAAATGGGCCTTCCGAAAAAGCTGACACAATCAATACACTGTTCTTCTATAAAAACTGTCCGGATTCGGACAGTTTTTATTTTTATAATCATTCCATTTAAAAAAGTTCCTGGATAACATTCATCTGTTCAAAAGAATTTCTTTTTTTCTTCATCTGTTAAATTTTTCTAAAACGGATGAACGGTGCAACATTCTGATGAGAGCTACGTATTTTTATACGAAAGAAATCGTAAGCAGACCATTCAAATCATTAGCCATGAAAGTACGATCAACCTTTTTCAACTGGGGTATCCCTGCCATTGCGTTAACCTTACTGATTTTCCTTGTTGCCTGGGTCGGCAATCCACAAAACCCACCGGGTAATACATCCACCCAACAAGATACTATTCCCACCAAAAAAAGAATTAATACAACCCGTGAAGCCGGTGAAAGGGATCTTGACAAGGAACTTCGTCAATTGGATAAAGCTAAAGAAGAACTGGAAACACTGAGTGATAAGGATTGGGATAAAATAAGAAGAGAAATAGAAGAATCAATAAAAGAAATCGATACAGATAGAATTAAACTGGAAGTTGAACGGTCTTTGAAACAAGTTGACCTGGCCCGTATTCAAAAAGAAATTGAAGCTTCACTGAACAAAGTCGATTTTAATAAAATAGAAAGAGACATTGAAAAGGCAATGAAGGAAGTTGAGATTAGTTTAAATGAAATCGATATTAAAAAAGAACTATATAAAGCCCGTAAAGAAATCGGGAAAGCTAAACTGGAAATAGAAGAACAACTGAAAAATAAAGATTGGCAAAAGGAATTGCAGGAAGAATTACAAAAAGTGAACTCAAAAGAAATTGAAGAAGCAATGGAGAATGCCCGTCAGGAAATGGAGCGGGTAAAAGAAGATATGAACCTGGAAAAACTGAATATGTCTAAGGAACTGGACAAAGCCAGGATAGAAATAGAAAAAGCCAAGATAGAGTTGAAGGGATACCAGGAGATGATTTACGCAATGGAAAAACAGGGACTTCTTAATACCAAAGCGGATTATAAAATTGAATATAGTAATGGTGAGCTCCGGATCAACGGAACGAAACAAACTGAAGTGGTTGCCAGCAAGTACCGGAAGTATTTCAAGGGCAACAAAGACAAAACCACCATTATCAAAGAAGATGGAAATATCAACATCGATATAGATTAGAGTTTTCTCATGTCTGTTAGTAACACGGGGCTGTTCTCAGCCCTGTTTTTTTAGAGTAGCCTTGAGCGGTGAGCTACGAGCTGCGAGCAGGGTTCAAAAATTTACATTTCTCCAATTTCTTAGATAGACTAAAATTTCCATACGTTTTATTGTAGTAATCCAAGCCCCGATTCAAGATTAGAATTTCAACTATTCAAATAAAAAAAAGGTCCGTATGGACCTTTAAATTTATTTATGTTTTCTACAGATCAAGCTCATAACTCGCAGCTAAAAGCTCGCAGCTTCTTATCAATCTCCTTCCATCATCCGTAGCAAGGGATGAAAAACACCCGAATCATCATTCTCCTCTATGTCCAGGTTAATCCTTAAAGTAACGCCTTCTTTAATCACCACTCCTTCTTTACGATAGGTGCGGTATCCTTTCTTCTCGAGGGTTATGGTTACTTCACCCGGAGCAAGCAGGTTGGATTTGAAATTTCCGGAAGCATCTGTAGTTAATGTTTCCTTTTTATCCTGTCCTTTTCCGGAAATGGAAACAGTAACCCCCTGCACCGGCTTCTTACTTTCAGCATCAGATACAGAACCGTTTATTGAGGGATCACCCTTTCGTTCATCTTTGGGCCCATCCGTATTCGCACTTGCCCATATTGCCGGAGCAATAAAAAGGGCCATTAATAAAAGTTTTTTGGGTGATCTCATAACATAAAGTTTACCAGGTTCTGAAATCCATCCTCACAAAGCAGCGCAAATCTCCAACTAAGGACAAACGCGTAACTCCACATGTTGCATCCGACTGTGAAAGTTACGAATTAAGTAATAACATTGAAAAAAGAGAAAGAATAAATAATTGTGATTTATCAGGATTCTCCCAAATCGATCTCGGTATTATCACCAATATTCAAACTGCGGCTTTCCCCCTTTACTTCCGTATCACTACCAATTAGTGAATGTGTTAAAACAATGTCATATAAGTCTGCGAACGAACCTATAATGGAGTCTTTTACAATAGAATAACTGATAGTTGTCTTCTCGCCCACCGTTACATTGGGCCCGATTATAGAATTCTTTATATCACAACCGGGGGCAATACTAACGGGTTGAACAATGATGGTATTTTCGAAATTGTGTTCCTCGGAAATTACGCCACCGAATTTTTTCATCAGCGTGGCATTTGACTCTAGCAGGGTTTCCTTTTTTCCACAGTCGAACCAGTTCTGCACTTTGAACGACTTGAACTTAGCTCCATGCTGAATCATACATTCAATGGCATCCGTGATACTAAACTCTCCGTAGCTCATTACCTGGTTCCGGATATTATTTTCTATACAACTGAATAAAAAGCCAGTTTCCCGAATCCGGTAAATACCAACGAGCGCCATATTGCTTTTTGGGATTTGAGGCTTCTCAACTACTTTCGTGATGAAGCCATCTTCCCCGATTTCCGCCACTCCAAAATCGCGAGGGTCATCTACTTTTTTTACTCCCAGAACGGAATGGGGCATATCCAGTACGGCTTTTACATCATATTCACAGATCGTATCCCCCAACACAATGAATAATTCGTCTTCGCCCACAATATCTTTAGTTAATTGAATGGCGTGGCCAATTCCATGGCGATCGGACTGTTGTACAAAATGAACCTGCAGATCGGGATATTTTTCATGCACATAATCTTTAATTTTTTCCCCAAGGTAGCCAACGATAAATATGAACTCGTTGATGCCTGCCTCACGTAACTGATCAACAATAATGCTCAGAATGGTTTTACCTGCAAGCGGAATAAGCGCCTTAGGTTGTGTATATGTATGGGGTCGCAGTTTGGTTCCTGCTCCTGCTACTGGAATAATTGCTTTCATGCCCTGGTTCCGCCGGGGGCGGACGCCTTTAATTCTATAACTCCTTTAACCGGAATGATTAAAATAAGTTTCAACATGCTACTTGTTTTCAGTCCGGGCCCCCAGGGGCCCGGATAAAAGCGAACGAAAATAGCACTTTTTGAAGCAAAGAAAAACTTTAGGCATAAATCCACCATCCTGTGTGATACAGACTTAATTTTGGGCAATTATTGGACCCAACAAAAACAACTGCGGGTTCGATCTATTTTTATGAATAGTACGCTATTAAATCCAGTTAAGGAAGCTAATAATATGCAAAAAGACACAATCGTTTTTGAACTTATCAATAAAGAATTGGAACGCCAGCGCAATGGCATTGAATTGATCGCTTCCGAAAACTTCGCTTCCTTGCAGGTGATACAGGCTATGGGAACCGTACCCAATAATAAATACGCGGAAGGTTATCCCGGCAAACGTTATTATGGCGGTTGCGAAGTAGTCGATGAAATTGAAACGCTCGCTATTGAACGACTCAAGAAAGTATTCAACGCCAGTTGGGCGAATGTGCAACCTCATAGCGGTGCCCAGGCCAATGGAGCTGTATTTCTCGCTGTAATGAAACCCGGCGAAAAAGTCCTTGGATTGGATCTAAGTATGGGCGGTCATCTTACGCATGGTAGTCCGGCCAATTTCAGCGGTAAAACCTACCAGGCTTTACACTATGGCGTTACCAAAGAAGGAATAGTAGATTATGATCAGCTGGAGAAAAAAGCATTGGAAGAGAAGCCCAAAATGATCATTTGCGGTGCCTCCGCCTATAGCAGAGATTGGGATTATGCCCGTATCCGCGCCGTAGCTGATAAGATTGGCGCTATTGTATTTGCCGATATTGCCCACCCTGCCGGATTAATCGCAACGGGCTTATTAAACGATCCTTTCGAACATTGCCATATTGTTTCTTCTACTACACATAAAACATTGCGTGGCCCACGGGGAGGTATTATTATGTTGAGAAACGATTTTGAGAACCCATGGGGCATTAAGGATCCTAAGGGGAAAGACAGAACCATGAGTCAATTACTCGACCTCGCCGTGTTCCCTGGCACCCAGGGAGGTCCGCTCGAACATGTGATAGCGGCCAAAGCGATTGCTTTTGGAGAAATTCTTTCTGAGAATTTTAAAGCGTATGGTAAACAGATCATCAATAACGCGCAGTCGATGGCTTCTGCATTCGTTAAACGTGGATACAACCTGATCAGCAATGGCACCGACAATCACTTGATGCTGATCGATCTTCGTAATAAAAATCTCACTGGCAAAAAAGCCCAGGAAACGCTCGACAAAGCGCACATCACATTAAATAAAAACGCGGTTCCTTTCGACGATAAATCACCATTTGTAACAAGTGGTATCCGGGTAGGTGTACCGGCCATTACCACCCGGGGCATGAAAGAGGCGCATATGGAAACCGTGGTAGAAATGATTGATAAGGTGTTGATGAACGCGGATGATGAAAAAATCATCAGCACAGTTAAGACTGATGTTCGGGCTTTTATGGGACAGTTCCCGTTGTATCCGGAATTGGGTTGATATCGACTATTATTTCTTGGAAAAGGATAGATCATTGTGAAAATCCGTTTGCATTGAATTTAATTTTTACCCCTATTGGTGTAATAAACTTGCTATTATTTTCCAGCGAAGTTGTTTCCAATTAAGTAGTTTCAACGTCTAATCCTTAATATATCGGCAATAAAACAACGAAGCACTGATTAAATAAAATCACTTATCTTGTAATTAATACTTCGAAATAATGCTACGCATCAGTCGGGCGATTTTATGATGCAACGATAGGTTGCTTATTGGAATGTTACGTACTTATATTTATCCCGGCCCTTTTACATTTCGGATAAGATCACTACACCCCTGAAAATTACTTCGGAATTCAACTCTATAGTATCCTTCTACCCTTCCACATAGCTTGCTATTAATTTTCGGAATAATTTAATTTATGAACGACGATTCCAATCCAAGTCATTTCAACTTTATAAAAATAAAATTTTAAAAGTATGAACGCAAGCAAACTCATTCTATTAACTCTGATTACTTTTTGCCTTTGGGGATGTAACGGATGCGATGATGATGATAATAGTGGGAATACGGGTACTGATTCAGTGCCAGTCCCAGAAACAACGCCTTGCGTTGCAAATCCTGATTCAGGTAGCTTAGCAATGAATACATATTTCCAGGAGCAATCTAATTGGTGCTGGGCAGCTTGTGGTCAAATGGTCATGGAATGTGTGGGTGATACACTCGTAAAACAATGTGATGCCGTAAATAGTCGTTTAGGTAAAGATAGCTGCTGCAGTCCAGATTCATCGACCGTTTGCAATTGGGTTGGTTATATCGAATTCGAGAAATTTGGATTTGATGTTGATAGTATTTCAAAGGCTCTTACATGGGATGAGATAAGGGAGCAGATTGATTGCAAAAAATCACCAATATGCTCCATCAGAGAAACTCGAGGTTGGGATTTTTCTCATATGGTAGTGGCTAGCGGATATACTACAGCTGCTGGTCTACGGCAGGTCCTTATTAGAAATCCATCGCAAGATTTTACAACACAACCAGCTTATCTAATTCCATATCATTTTTCCGACTCAAATCCTTTTGAGCAGTATGATAGTACAACCTATTATACGCATGGGAATGACTATTTCAACATCAAGAAAAAAATAAATTAAAACTAACTTTAAAAAAATCGAATCATGCGCCTAATTACTAAAATTATAAAATTAATGTTATTAGTGGTTCTTACTGCTAGTTGTTCAATCGCTCAATACAAAAAGAATTCAGATACCATTCCCATATCGGTGATTAAATCCTCGATTGATAAATATGCAAAAAACTTAAGTCCCCAACTTCTCAAAGACCTGGGATTAAAAGACAAGGGTGAACTACTATCATTAAAACCCGGCTTCCAATACAAATACTTTATGATTGGAGTCGATGACATAAAAAAATACAAGCAAGGGGACGATATTAACCCATTAATTAAAGAATATCCGGCAATCGAAGTGGGTCTTGAAGACGCAACAGGCAAAATAGTAATAGCTATCGGATTTGTAAAGCAGGATAACAATTGGGCTGTTGCGACTTTTGGGTTGACACCAAATTTCAATAATATTCGAAATTCTCAGAAAATCATTGGTTACAACACGCTAAAAAAAGGAGTTCTCATAAGAGTGCCAGGCTTAGAACTTGACTTTATTGCGGTTCCTGCTCATAACTCGGAATTGAGTTTTATAGCCTTAAAAGACGATCCAGCATTAAATCTTAAAAGGGGATATGTACAATCTGGCTCAAATGCTATCTGGAATTTGGCAAAGGATATGAAAAATAAATATTAATTACTTTTTCTTTTAAATAGAATTGCAGCAATAAAAATCATTGCGATCAATGTAGCGCCAATAATCCATAGCCAGGGAAATGCCTGATTAAATTCTATAGCATCAGTTTTTCCCACTAATACGGAGGCTGACCAGAAATAGGGTAATTTTTTTTCTCCGGCCGTCTTGATAAATTCTTTTTTTGCCATTTGCAGGGAGACATCAATTGGTAACCCTTTTGAAAGATATTGATAAAATAATTCGGTAATGCGGTAATTTGATAGATCCTCTATAACCCACAAATTGGCTACCGAAGACGGAATTCCCAGGGATGCGAATCCTCTGTTAAAGCTAAATATTCCTTCGCCGATAAATAGTTGCCCCTTGCCCGTTTCACAGGCAGACAAAACAATCAGCCGGGTTTGAGGTATTTGTTCACTGATTAACTCTGATAAATACATAGCTGAATCGGCGAACCAAAAAATAGGCTCACTATACCGGCTGGTTGCTGAAGCGTGAGTATATAATTGAACGATTCTGTAATTGTAATAATGCGAATTGAAGTTATCCTTTGATGCATCGTTACTAATAAGATTATCAGCCTGACCAAAATTTGCCTTTATACGATCCAAAGACAATTCACTTCCGCTCAAATTTGCAAGTTGCATCGAGGAAGGATACTTTACCGGCGCAATACCTAAAAAATCTCTCGATTTCGAATAAGCTACAGAGAAGTTATTCAGTAAATACCTCGAAGAATAGGTATAACTTATTGCGTTGTTTTCCAACAGGTACGTCAATGGTTGAACTGATGTTACTAATGCTTCATAAGGAAAATACACCCCGTCCGTAGAAACAATTATACGACCAGCAGGCAAGGGCCAGGCAGGAAAAATACAATTGTATAAGCCTGAAGAAACAGAAATGAACAAATCAAATTTCCGGCTTAACCGTTCGGGATCGGAAAGCAGAAATAAATATAACCGGGAAAGACTATCATAAAGAATTTTGTCAATCTTATTTAAAACAACCGTATCAGAAGTTATTACCATTGAATAAACAGTCGAATCACCTAGAAAACATTCTACTAGTCCCTGATGATTACTCAATACTTTTTTTCGAATCTCAGGAATCGTTATGGCATTTGTGTCCAAAAAACTTTTGTAATACCTCGTATTTTTAGCTTGAACCGAATTCAACAAACGTGTTAATTCATTCTTACTTTCAAACAAATTATTCTCCAGTTCTTTTGCCTTCGCCAGTGATTTATCGATTTGTTCATACTCCCTTTCGTCCTCGTTGATTTTTTTCTTTACTCGCGCAATCCTTGACCTTTCATCCGCATTGAGCCATTGTTGTTCGTTCAATTGATCATTCAGTAAAACGGCGCGACTTAATTCAATAAAATAGAATGCATCGCTAACGTTTCCACTTTCATAACAAGCCTCAATAGCATGTTCATACAAAACCCGGGTATCCGCCCTCCAATAGAGTCTCGATTTCAATTCAGATTGCTCAAACTTGATCTTGTTAAGAAATTGAATCGTTAATTTATAAATCCGAATGGCCTCGTTAATTGCGTATACGTTTTTAGTAGCTCTGTACTGATGCAGAAACGCGTCTCCAAAATCGATGAATAAACTCGTTAAATAAATAACTTTTCCTGCTTTAACTAACTCATCAATTGAACCATATGTAAGATTTCGTTCATTGGCACCGGGTCCGATTTGATTAAATGAAAGCCTGAAATATGTGATAGCAGAGTCAAAATTTGATTGTCTAACATATACATTTGCAATGTTCACTAATATATTCATATTTTCGATAGAGTCTTCCCTACTCTGTCCGGGGACGGTACTATTAATCGAAAGTGCCTTTCTGTAATAATTAAGCGCTTTTTTATAATCTTTTAGATGACCGTAGTATATAAAATACCCGATATTATTTAGGATTTGTTTACAACCCAACGTTAAACCGGCATTACGATCATACTGAAAAGCCATTTGAAAATAGTCAAGAGCTTCCTTATAGTTACCTTTTGCAATTGAAATTTCCCCCAATAGATTATACAGCGTACCAAGGTCAGACTTATCAGTGGAAGCGTTGATATCTTTTATCCTTTTAAGGTACAGCGATTGAGACTCATCAAATCTTCCAGATTTGATCAATAAGGTCATTTTCCAATCAAACGAAAGGGAAGCTAATGATTCACCTTCCTTCACCTGATCCTTTGTTCCCAATTTTGCATATTCAAGAGCGTACGATTCACACCTGGTTGCACAGTCGATTGCAGAAAAGTAGTCGCCAATATTGATATAATACTCGAGTTTGGAATATAAGGCCCGCAAACAAAAAATATTAACAGACTTTATTCGCATCGACACGGATATGCAACTGTCGAATGCTTTAACTTTTTCTGTTGACCTGCCAAGTGAATCGCAAATCCGTGACAACACATAGTAACTTCTTATCAGATGTCCGGGATTGATATTGGGTTTCCGTATATTGATATTTATAACATCTATCGACCTATTGACATATTTCCGAGCATTTTCAAAATCAAGAAGAGTGAAATAAACCACTCCTATTCGCTGTAGCAACATTGCATGAGTAGAATCAAATTTATAAGGACAATTCTGGATCAAGGATTCGCCCTTCAACAATTCCTCTAATTGTTCCGCGGAAGCAGGTGCAGCAGTACCACCATCCCTTAGAAAGATCAATCTATTCCATAAGGAGTCTCTTTCTGTGCATTGGCCCAAACAAGCGAATACCAGAATCAGGTTCAAACTAAGGAGAATATAAGTTTTCTTCACATTTCTTACTTAATTACGTAAACCGTGTTTCCAACGTTAAATCTCTAAAATTCATTTTACGGATAATCTAATTCAAATGAACGCATCGTGAGAATAAATTACGATGCGTTCATTAATTGACAATTTGAAAAAGAAATTTCTACTATATCCTGATTAAATCATGTTACTGTATTATTTTATGCCGTCCCTGATATCGATCTACAAAGGTGGCGGCGGAGGAGGTGGCGGCGGAGTTTTAAGGCTTTCTGTTCCAGGCCCTCCTTGGCCTCTACTAGGCCCTCCCTGGAGATAAACCTTTAGATTAAAGGTGAGAGGGTCAAAGACAGTCATACTCCATTCAAAAATTGGAATAAGCTGTACGGGAAATGTAGTTGGCAAGTTGTTATAAGCAGCTATAATTGCTTGCAATTTTGTTTGCGTTGATAGCTTTGCAGCATCGATTTCCTGCTGTGTGGGTGATTGATCGAATCTGCAAATCCAATCGACCCAGAGTGTCGAGGTTGAAAGTGTTGCTGGCATTTTTTTTCATTTTTATTTGTGAGAGGAAAAAATATAGATACTTTAATAATGCCATTCCAGGCCTGCATTACCTTCTTTCCACTACCTGTCTGAATTGATCAAGCTAAATGCTTTGTCGAAAATCAAACAGGCAATGGAAACAAAATCAGTTTTTTTTAGCTTCTATTGGGGTAATAGATTGGTACTGCGTAAGGGTGGGATATTTTCTCAGCACTAATTCAAATGAAATACTATTTAGAAAGAGTTAGTAAAATAAGAGTCAATAAATATATCAAAATAGAGTTACTTTATCCATTTTTCAGCAATTTCCTTTTCGCCCAAATTGTCCTTAACTACCACTTCCAGCAATTCTCTTGCTTTTTCTTGATCGCCTGGATGGTTCCTGTGTATTAATGCCACTGCGTGGTAAAACATTCCTGGATTTTGATACAAACCATTCTCCTTTTCCATTCGGGTGAAATATTTAATAGCTTCGTCATGTTTTTCTAGTCTTAGGCTGGTAATGCCAGCAAATTTATTCACGTAATATAATGTACTATCCCTTTGCAGAATTGACTCAAAATATATTAATGCAGAGTCTAATTTCCCATCATCGAAAAATTGTTTGCCGACCTTAATGCTGTCTATTCCGCTGTCCATCGTAGTACCTAATTTTTGAAAATTTTCAAGTATATAGGTATCCGCAAAATCCTGAGGGGTCGACGGTGATTTAAATAAATAGATTCCCAACACCACAATGGCAACAACAGCCGCCGCTGAAACATAAGGCCAAAACCTTCGTATAATGCCAAGCTGCTGTGTGGGCCTTATCTCCTGGTATATTTCGCGGAACCGTTCCTTCTTTTGAGTCGCCAGCTCAGCTTTCGCCGTATTTAATGTAGTAAGATAAAAAGCAACTTCCTCCGCAAAGGCCGGATCCTGCTCAATACGCAGATCAAATATCCTGCGCTCCTCAACACTAAGTTCCTTGTTAAAATAAGAATCAATATACCCAAGATGCTCTGACATTAGTTTGTGATTATGTGTTGCTTTTGTATAATTGTCTCAGTTTTTCCATACACCGCAAACGACTTGTTTTTACCACATCCGCTGTTTTATACTCCATCAGTACCACTATTTCCTTATCGGGATACCCATCTGCCCAGAATAATAATAGCTTCCGGCACTGCTCCCCGATTTCCTGCAATCGCTGGCCCAGTAACGCTCTATCCGAGTTATCCATCATCCTTTGTACTACTGAACGGGCCGAATCAGAAAGAAGGTGTAGCAAATCTGTAATCTCAAGCGTTTGGTGTACGCTGTTCTTATTAGTCGATTTTTTACGTAAGAGGTCAACACATTTGTTGTGGAAAATCTGGAAAATCCATGTTTTCAGGGAGGAACGTCCCTCAAAGGACCGGTTAATTATTTTTTGAATGGCCGATAAGATTGTATCGGAATAGGCATCGAAGGACTCATCCTCCGATAAAGAGTACTTGCGAATACCTTCCTTAATAAAATAGTCATACTGCCTGAATAATTGCTCTTCCGCTCTTGTTCTTATGGTACCGCTTTGCATCAGGCCATCTGCTATTTCCTGCTCCGTAAGTCGTGGGGAAATGTTTCCAGAGACCATAACCGCTTTATATATATATCAATTTAACCAAAATTAAAGGCTTATCAAAAAAAATGTTTCTAAGATGTTTCCCTTATGCTGAGTGCTGCGACTCATATATCAGAAGCGTTTCGAAATGGATATAGCGAAAAGTAACAATTACCATTAACAGTTTTTATATGAAAAAGATACTATCAGTTTTGCTTTCTGTTTTCCTCATTGTTTTTACATATGGAGACAGTCTGGCACAAAGTTCAGAGTTTATCGTAGAGGCAAAGAAAAAACATCGGACAAAGATTGACGAATTACTGGCAGAAAAACCCATCTACATAAATGGCACAAGTCCCAACCTGATTGCTTCCAGGGCAATACGGAATTTTTCAAAAGATTTTAAAAACGCCACGGATGTTCGTTGGATTCTGTCGGATGGAGGAGGGTATATCGCAAAATTCATTTATAAAGGCGTCAACTGCAGGGCCGATTACGATTATAAAGGACATTGCCTTACAAGTTACAAATACTATAATGAGGATAAACTACCCCGTGAGGTACGGCACCTGGTTAAATCAAATTATTTCGACTTCAACATTTACCGGGTCGCTGAACTCTTTATCTCCAATAAGATTGTTTATGTAGTAACGCTTGAAAGCAATGAGTCATGGATGAAAATCAGCGTAATCGATGGCGAAATGGCAATAATGGAAAAATTCCGAAAAAGCTAGGAATGGAACCAGCATAAAAACAAGTACCCTGTGAAATAAAAAACAGCAATCGCTATTCTAATCATAATCATTAACTACTAAATTTTCTTAACAATGAAAAAGTTTCTTCTGAGCTCCGCTATAGCCTGTTTCCTGGTTATCGCAGCCGCTTCCGGTGCATTCGCACAAAACCCGCCAAAGACCGATGTTGCAAAACTCGAAATTAGTTCAACGGAAAGTAAAACTGCAACAACTGCCTCAGGTGAGGACCTGGCCGTAATCAACAGCCGGGCCATCAAAGATTTCAAAAAATCGTTCAAGCTCCCTGCAGATGAAAAATGGTTCAAAATCGAAACTGGATTTATCGTAAAGTTTGTTCAGGATGGTATCCAACACAGAGCCGACTACGACAATAAAGGTCATTGGAAAGCTACAACCCGTTACTATTCCGAAAAACAATTACCTAAAGACGTAAGAAGCCAGGTGAAAAGTGTTTACTATGATTACACCATCACTTCAGTACAGGAATTTACCTTTCCCCAGCACCATGTTTACCTCGTTAATATGGAAGATGAAAAAACCATATTAATCATCCGGATCAGTGATGGCGAAATGGATGTATTTAAAGAATATAAAAAAGCAGAAGGACCAAAAAACTAATGACACACCGGCGATGTCTAAAGAATATATTTCCTCTGAAACCAGTCTCTGCAAATTCATAAACAGGCAACTTACTGCCTGTTTATCTTTTTTTATGATCGGTTACGATTCTCTCCCTTTTTATCGCTCCCCTAAAAAACGGGCAGCCAAATTCATAACTTTAAATATCTTGCAGCAGAAACCAATTGTTTATGATTCAACGAATACAGACTCTGTGGCTCGCCCTGACAGCCCTGGCCTCATTATTAACACTAAAATTTTCTTTTTATAGTGGTAATAAAACGGACACGACACTGGTAAAAAAATGGACCGAGTTAACAGCTACCACCAACTTTATCATCCTGGTACTTACCGTGGGTGTTGCAGTTACCGCTATCATTGTTATATTACTTTATAAAGACAGGAAGATGCAATTCCGGCTAACGCTGTTAAGCCTGGTCATCAGTATTCTTAACCTGTTTCTTTATTATAACGAAACAAAAAAATTTACAGAGGGAAATATCGATATTACAGCCCTGATCAGCCTTATAATACCTGTATTACTTTTCTTTGCTGCCCGGGGCATCTATAATGACAATAAACTTATCAAAAGCGCCGACCGGCTTCGATAACGAATTATCTACAATTTCAAGTCAATACATCCGTTAAAAGTAGCCGTTGCTGGCCACGGTTTTGATTATTTACCCAACTCAAATTCGTAGGACCATACCAATACCCCATTGGGTAGTTTCTGTTTTACCTGTTTCACCAGGATATTCCGGTTTCCGTTGTCATAAATGGTATGTATTGCCATACCGAAATTGTCCTTTTTTAACGTCTTATAGTTATTATTAAGCAACCATGCCAATATTTCCTGGTATTCCTTTTTCCTGTACGTACGATACGATATCAGCTTACTCTTTGTATTCTTTACTACTATTTCGGTATAGGTAACCGATCGCACCCAATCCGGACCTTCTGGATTTCGCTCGAGATTGCTGTAGTAAATCTGGATAGCTCCAGAATCTGATTCTTTTTGCAACAATTTATAGTTCTTATGTTTCATCAGGGTATCCATCTTATCTGTAGTAAGATCCAACACACTAATCAACTCGGGTATCGTTATTTTTTGTGCATTAACCGTTTTCAGTAATAGTGTAAAACAGAATAATAGAAATAAGCACCTGATCATATACGGGCATTTGCGCAAAGAAAAGCTACAGAATCCAGAGTTTATGTTAAAATAGGGAATAGTCTGGAAGACGGAAAGACCGAAAGTCGGGAAGTCAGAAAGTAATACACATTAACCGGAGAACTTTCAATACTTCCAGACTTTCGGACGCTCGGACTACCACATAACGAACCTTCTAGAATGGATTTCGTTTCCATTGATCCATACAAGGATATAACTACCCGCAGGTAAATTAGCTGCGGCAAGCACAAATTCGGATGAACGAGCCGGCAATAAATACTGCCTATACAGGGTGCCGTCCATCCCAACTATCTTCATTATTGTTGATTGATCTGTTAAGGTAAATTGGGCGATGATTTGCCTGTTGGCAGAATTGTGAAAGAACTTCAATCCAGTTATCTCTTTTTTGCTGACCAAAATAACAGCACTGTACACAAATCGACCATCCTTATCCACGATCTTAAGGCGATACCAGTTTTTACCCGCCTTCCCTTTATTATCCCGGAAAAAATAACTGTTGCCATTGATCATGTTTACTGAAAATAGTTCCCCGATTTTACTGAACTTCTTGCCATCAACACTCAGTTCAATCTCATACTTGCTGCTATTTATTTCTGAAGCGCTGATCCATTTTAATTCAATACTATTTGCCACCTGCTTGCCGGAAAAGTTCAATAAGCGAACCGGTGTGATAGAATTAGTGCTACCCATCAATGACAGATCATTCCCCGTTAAGCGACCCAGAGAAAAAGTTCCTCCACCAGCCGAGGCATTATACCCATATAATCGTATCGAAATAAGTATTGAAGATGAAATGCTTTGTAAAACAGAAATAGTGGTTAGATCTATCGAAGATTGCACGACACCATTGGTAGCGGTGCTGGTAAAACTGATTTCATTATTTATATTAATGAAGTTTGTTCCGTCGACACTATATTGCCATTGAAAACGATCGGGACCAGTTCCCGATCTTCTGAAAATTGCCTCCAATGCCGATAGGGAAGTAATAAAACTGGTTTTCGGTTTGATGGTAAATTCTATATAATCATTATTGACGATAGCATCAGCTAATGAATTGCTTGTGGTCCAACCACTGGCACTGAATGAATTTGCAAGGGAAGCTGCCGTGAGTCCTGCCCCTCGAATAATCGAACTTATTTCAAGATCGGTATTATTAAAAGTGGCTGCAACGGAAATTTCATTACCCGTATTTCCATTAAAATCCCATCCTAATTGTAAACTGTTTTGCGAGTGTGATAATAGTACGATTGAACAAGCAGCTGAGAGCAGCAATAATTTTTTCATGGAAATTGTGATTTTAATGCTGAATTATGAATTGTCAGCATCAAAAATAGAATGAGTAGGTGCAGAAGGAAGAATTTAGAAGAAGAGTTTTTCCTTAAAAATTTAGGTATTTTCCGGTATAACTATTTCGCACCTTTTTTAATGCTGCCGGCAGACCGGTAAAAACAAGTGAACCACCACCATCTCCGGCTTCCGGACCCAGATCGATCACCCAATCACCCGATTTGATAACATCGGTATTGTGCTCGATCACAATAATTGAATGTCCCTGCTCAATCAACGCATTAAAGGATGTGAGTAATTTTTTAATATCATGAAAATGGAGTCCTGTCGTAGGTTCATCGAATATAAATAGTATATGCCCTTGCGCCTTTCCTTTGCCGAGGAAGGAGGCCAGCTTTACCCGCTGTGCTTCACCGCCGGAAAGTGTATCGGAAGATTGTCCGAGTTTCACATATCCTAATCCAACATCGCTCAGCGGTTGTACTTTTGTAATGATATTTTTCTCGGAATGAAAAAATTCTAACGCTTCGTCTACGCTCAGCTCCAATACG
The DNA here is from genome assembly GCA_965279015.1 of Chitinophagaceae bacterium. GTDB lineage: Bacteria > Bacteroidota > Bacteroidia > Chitinophagales > Chitinophagaceae > Endoryza. The sequence goes on along the minus strand of OZ257130.1, from coordinate 2,188,354 downwards.
TCAAAAATGCTTTTGTCTTTATACGTCACTTCAAGCACTTCTTCTTTAAACCTTTTTCCTCCGCATATTTCACAAGTGAGATGCACATCCGCTAAAAACTGCATTTCAACTACCTGCTCTCCCTCTCCTTTACAAGTATCACAGCGACCACCATCCACATTAAAAGAAAAATGCTTGGGTTGAAATCCTCTTAGCTTGCTAAGCGGCTGATCCGAATACAATTCCCGTATTTCATCATACGCTTTTATATACGTTACGGGATTACTGCGTGACGATTTACCAATAGGGTTCTGATCTACCATTTCAATTTGGGTTACCAGGTCCACATCACCTGTAATAGCCCGGTGCATTCCCACTTTATCAGCAAACTCGCCTTTCATTTTCTGGAGTGCCGGATAGAGTATTTGCTTTACCAAAGTAGTTTTTCCGGATCCGCTGACCCCGCTTACTACACATAAAGTGTTCAGCGGAAATTCAACATTTATATTTTTCAGATTATGCTGTCGGGCACCTTCCACGGTTATAGAACGTTTCCAATTTCGCACCGTTTTGGGTGGATCGATTGACAGATCACCGTTCAGGTATTTACCAGTAAGACTTTTTTTATCACTGATTATTGCATCGTAATCACCGGCAGCTACGATTTCGCCACCCAAATGAGAAGCCAGTGGCCCCATATCAATAATATGATCCGCCTCCCGCATCATCATTTCATCGTGCTCCACTACTACAACAGTATTTCCCAGATCCCTCAGTTCTTTTAAAACACGTATCAGCTTTTCGGTATCTCGTGCATGCAAGCCAATTGAAGGTTCATCTAATATATATAATGAGTTGGTAAGATTGCTTCCAAGCGATCGGGTTAACTGGATACGTTGACTCTCTCCACCACTCAGTGAGTTGGCGAGCCGGTTTAATGTCAAATAACCAAGTCCTACATCCAATAATGTTTTAAGACGATGGTGAATCTCGATCAGGATTCGCTTGGCTACTTTCTGTTCAAATTCACCTAAAACAAGTTGGTTGAACCATTGTTGAAGGTCTTTTACCGGCATTTCACAGAGCTCACCAATATTACGTCCTCCTACCTGTATGTATAATGCCTCTTTACGTAACCGGTATCCTTTGCAATCGGGGCAACTGGTTCTTCCCCGGTAACGGGAGAGCAATACACGGTATTGAACTTTGTATAAGTTTTGTTCTACCTCTTTAAAGAAATCATTGATGCCCTGTACAAACTCATTTCCTTCCCACAAAGTAGTGTACTGTTCTTTATTAAGATCAACGATAGGTTTATGAATCGGGAAATCGAATTTTTTCGCGGCTTTTATAAACTGCTCTCTCCACCAACCCAATTTTTCCCCTTTCCACGGAGCAATCGCGCCTTCATAAACGCTTAATCGTCTATCCGGAATTACCAGGTCGGTATCGATACCCAATACCTGGCTGAATCCTTCGCAGGTAGGACATGCGCCAAAAGGATTATTGAAAGAAAAAAGATTGGGAACCGGTTCTTCAAATTTTATTCCGTCCAATTCAAATCGGTTGGAAAAAGACAAACGTTTTTTTTCATTTAGATCGATCAGCATCTCTCCTTCCCCTTCATAAAAAGCGGTACCGATAGAATCGGCCAGCCGGTGCAGATCGTCGTCATCAAATGCTTTTACCAATATTCTGTCGATAAGCACAAATGTTTCTTTCGAAGGTTTCCAGGATTTAGATTCTAATAGGTCCTCAATCCGTACCACTTCCTGATCATATAAACGAGAGAATCCTTTTTGTAATAATATATTTAACTCTTCCTGTGGCTTGCGGTTCTTATGTTGACGGAATGGAACAAGAATTAATATTTTATCACCCTCCTTCAATCCACTGATCACCTTAATCACGTCCTGTACATCGTCTTTTTTTACTTCACGACCCGATACCGGGGAAATTGTTTTTCCGATACGAGCAAAAAGTAATCGCAGGTAATCATAAATTTCCGTCATACTCCCAACGGTTGACCTTGGTGTGCGGGTAATAACTTTTTGTTCGATAGCGATTGCGGGGCAGAGTCCTTTGATATAATCAATCTCAGGTTTAACCATCCGCGCCATGAATTGGCGGGCATATGCACTTAAACTTTCCGCATAACGACGCTGACCTTCTGCGAAAAGGGTATCAATAGTAAGGGAAGATTTTCCAGAGCCAGATACTCCAGTTACAACAATTAATTTATTTCTGGGAATTTTTACGTCAATATTTTTCAGGTTATGCACCCGCGCCCCTTTAATATATATACCATCGAAACGGGCTGATTTTAAAGGCTCAGATTTGTCTTTTGTCAATTCACTCGTAGGCATAAGTCGGCAAAAATATTACAATACTGTAGTTCAAGTTTAGAAAATTCTACAGGTTATTGGGTAGAAAACATAAAAGTTTTATTAAAGTTTGGATTTTTGATAAAAGTGTATATCTTTAGTCAGTAATTTGTACAATATAACAGAAAACTAAACAAGTCTGCCTATCGACATCTTACACTTCTACTCAGAAAAACCAATTTAACTTAAAATCCTTTTTAATATAATATCCTATCACCTTCAAAACCCGTAGAAGTTTATGAATTCCTCACTACGTCAAAAGACCGACCATGACCTCATCCAGAATTTCCAGGATGGGAACTTGAATGCTTTAGAGATCCTTGTACTGCGTCACAAAGACAAGATGTACACATCCATCCTCTTCCTGGTAAAAGACAAATACCTTGCCGAGGACATTTTCCAGGACGTTTTAATCAAAATCATCGACACCATCCGTGGCGGACGCTACACCGAAGAAGGAAAATTCCTTCCCTGGGCAATGCGTATCGCACACAACCTTTGTGTGGATCATTTCCGCAAAGTGAAGCGTACGCCTGCTATTAAAACCAGCGACGACCGCGACATTTTTGAAGTGATTAATTTCACAGAAGATGGAGCAGATGTAAAAATGATGAAACGCCAGAGTCACGACCGCGTTCGCCAGATGCTTGATTTGCTTCCGGACGATCAACGTGAAGTAATCATTCTGCGTCATTATGCCGATCTGAGTTTTAAAGAGATCGCATCGCTCACCAATTGCAGCATCAATACTGCCTTAGGCCGTATGCGCTATGGTTTAATAAACCTGCGTAAAATGATGGTGCAAAAGAAAATCGCTTTGTAAGTAGGGGTACTTTACAAAAGATTAACATCACTCAAAAAAATGGAACGGAAACAACTGCTTAAATTTGACAAGACTATCAGCATGGAATAAGATATTGTCATTCTGGCCCTCCATCCGACCCTTTGTTAACTGAATTGCTGTTGTCGGAAGGCTGGAACAGAATGACGCCTAACTAAAAAACCCACCAGGTACGAACTGGTGGGTTTTTTTGTTGGACCCCGATTCTCCCGATTCGGTTTTGGACAGCGAATCTCCGATTCGCAAAACCGAATCGGGAGATTCGGGATCCTTATTTATTCACTTTCGCAAATGCCTCCAATCCCGATTTCAACCAGGCAGCGTATTCATCCACATCAGGAGTATAGCCAACCGGAAGGTTCAGTAATTTTTCATTGCCGGTAATAATTGCGTAGAGTGGCTGTGACGCGTTTTTAAAATTTTCTGATTGCAACGTGATAAATTTATCACCGACCGTTTTAATGGGTTTTTTTGAGCCATCTTCTGAAATAAAGAGAAATTGATCTTCAGTTTTCAACTTTTGCCTGTCATCTACATAAAGTGAGACCAATATAAAATTCTTTTCGATAAGCTCTTGGATTTCCGGTTGCGTCCACACATTCTCTTCCATCTTTCGGCAGTTAACACATGCCCAACCAGTAAAGTCAATTAATAGGGGTTTGTTTGACTCCTTAGCTAATTGAAGTGCTTTTTCATAATCATTAATAACGTTGGCCTCCACCCCTTTACCTTTTGCAGACTCATGGCCGTAGATACTATAATTAAGCGGTGGCGGGAACCCACTTATAAGAGAAAGGTTGGCATACTTTGTATTGGTTAAACCGGGAATAAGGTAAAGAGTGAAAATTAGGAAGATAAATGCTGTGGCAATTCTGCCCATACTCAATTTCGGTGGTGGTGGATCATGCCTGAATTTCAAAATGCCAAAAAGATACAGTACCGTTGCTATCCCCAGCAGGACCCATATTCCAATAAACACTTCCCGCTTTAAAAGCCCCCAATGCATCACCAGGTCGGCGTTCGACAGAAATTTAATCATCAATGCAAGCTCAATGAAAGCAAAAACAATTTTTACGGTATTCATCCAGCTTCCAGAACGGGGAAGAGAAGTTAACCAGCGGGGGAAAAGCGCGAACAATCCAAAAGGCAGGCCTAAAGCAAGTCCAAATCCTGCCATCGCCACCGTTAATTGAACGGCTCCGCCATCATCATTCAGTGCACCGACCAATAGCGTGCCTAGAATGGGCCCTGTACACGAAAAAGAAACAATGGCCAACGTAAGTGCCATAAAAAAAATACCGCCGATGCTTCCGATATCCGATTTGGAATCTACTTTATTGGCAATCCCTCCCGGCAGGCCGATTTCAAACAAACCAAAAAATGATAATGCAAAAACAAAAAATACCAGGGCAAAAAATATATTCAACCAGGCATTGGTTGAAATATTATTAAGTATATCAGAGTTACCTGATTCCAGAAAATAAAACGGAACACTAAGCAGGATATAAATAAGAAAGATAAAAAACCCATACAGAAAAGCATTACGTACCCCTTTTTGTGAATCCCCTGATTTCTTGGTAAAAAAAGACACCGTCATTGGTATCATCGGAAAAGTACAAGGCATAAGAAGTCCCACAAAGCCTCCGAGAATTCCCAGTATAAAAATGCGCCACAAACTTTTTGAGCCCTCCGTTCCGGTACCTCCGAAATTATTTACGGGATTTTTGAGATCGATAGCAGTACGCTTTAATGACTGTGCCGCATCGGTTGCTTCTTTCAATTCGGAAGACTGATATATGAGATGGCCCGATTTGTCAAGTGTAAAACGAAACGGAACTGATAGTGGATTTGTAAACTCATCCTCCTTAAAAGCCATATAGGTTATTGTTCCCTTTATTTCTCCCATCGGGTCTTTCGATTGTGCTTCCACTTCTATCTCAACAACATCTTTAAAATATTTTATCTCCGCTTCCAATAAAGCGTTTTTTTCATCGACTCTTTTACCCTTTTCCTTTGTTGATTTAATTACTCCGGTTGAACTATCCGTTTCGATACGGGTATTAGGCAGATCATCCGGCATGGTGATGGAAAACAAGCCCCAGCCAGGCTCTATGGTGCCTTTTAAAATAAGTGTGTAGTTGTTATTACCACTCTTACTACCAGTAAATTCCCATTTTACTTTTGCGCCTATGTTATCCTGCGCAAATAGCCCATTGAAAGACACGATTAGTAAGAATATAGGTAAACAACGTAAAAACTTTTTCATATTACCCCTCTTATTAATTAAAAAGAAAACGAGTTTCTTAATGCAAAGAAACTCGTTTCAATAGAATATGATTCGTCATAAAAGCGACTATCCGCCAATACTTACACTAAAATCTACTTCAGAGGGGGGCAAACACTGGTGATCATCACACACCATAAATTCAACTTTCCCCGCTATATTGGTTTTAACATTCCCCTTCACCTTCACGATCTGGATAAAGTTCACTGATTTTTCATAATAATTCACTACACCACCCCAAACTTCTTCTTTTTTCTTAATCACCTTTCCTACTTCCTTAGGTTTGCCATCAAATGTAAGGAGCGGATTTTTTGTAAATGTAAAGGCTGTGGGTATAGGTCCCTCCACTCCTACATTCTGAGCGTAAATATGCCAATTGCCGTTCATGGTTGCAGTGATATGCACTTCATACGTTTTATCCGAGATCTTTTTGGCTGTGTAGGTCCATTTTACCTGTTTTGCCGATTGGGCAGAGACAATGGCCGTAATCATCAGAACAGAGAGAAGTGTAAATAAATGTTTCATCAATAATATTATTTGACAAAAAACGAAATTAGTGCCCAAAAGTCGCAGAAAAAATCTTAATAATTCTCTAAATATTAGCTAATTCCTTAGGAGCCTGAGTTATAGGTGATTTTGCAGTCATCAGGAGCTGTTGAATGATAATTCTCCCATCAATATTACCAAGCGCCTGTGTACAGGCCCTTTCCGGATGAGGCATCATTCCAAATACATTTCCCGCGGCATTCCGGATACCGGCGATATTGCGTATAGCACCATTCGGATTGGCTTCGGCAGTTATGGCTCCCTGCTCGTCACAATACCGATAGATCACCTGGTTATTTGCCTCTAATGCATCAAGCGTTTTATCATCAGCATAATACCTGCCTTCTCCATGAGCGATCGGAACCTTCAGTGCTTTGGCAGACCCAACCCCTTTGACATAAATATTCTTGCATATAAATTGCTGGTTGGCATTTCGCAACAATACACCAGGCAATAGATGCGACTCGCATAAAATCTGGAATCCATTACAAACACCTAATACCTTACCGCCGTTGTTAGCAAACTCGATTACACTCTGCATCATCGGACTGAAGCGGGCAATGGCACCACAACGCAGGTAATCGCCATAAGAAAAACCACCGGGAAGGATAATACAATCGTCCGTTGAAAACATAGTAAGATCCTTATTCTTATGCCAAAGCATAATTACTTCCTGCTTCAAATCATTCTGCAATGCATCCTGCATATCTCTATCGCAATTGGAACCGGGGAAGACGACGACACCGAACTTCATGTTGTAATTGTTTTTATTGGAAGATGCTGTTAGCATTTAGATATTAGCTTTTAGCTGAAGTCTCTAATAACCAGCGAGCGCTAAATGCTAACTGCTAAATACTAATAGCCCTGCTTTGCGAAGGTAAAATTTAAAGCCCGAATAGCGAAAAGCATATGCCTTTACAACCAGTAATTGATATAAATAGCGTAGGCAAAGATGTTCCAGTGTAAAACAAGTGGAAAAATTTTCCCGGTCGGGTAGAAATAGGCCGCGGCGTGAAAGGCGGCCAGCGGAATTGCGCACAATAACCAGTTAACATAATTATTACTACCATTTACAAGTGTAATGAAAGTTGAAAGGATTAGAAAAAGTAATAACAGGCTCCAGTTTTTTCTTACCTGGATCAACATTTTACTCAGGTTATTCTGAACATAAACTCCTCCGATAATAAAGGCAAATATTATTAACCCGATACTGATGGTGATAAAAATAGATGAGGGCATGGCAGGCAGGGAGATATTGAGTACGGGAATCACTTTTTTCCAGCTCCACTGGTTGCCCAGGTATAAAAGAATAGCCAGGAAATAGTAAGGCGTAGTAACCCCCAGCAGTCCTATGACCCACTCGCGGATGATAAAAGGGCGCATGATAAAAAGAGCCAGCCATATCAGCAGAATATACACCAGTGCCGGCTGATAAAACAAGGTTATAATTCCCATGATCACCCCTATATTAAAAATAGAAGCCGCTCCTTTATGCGTATTGTATAAAAGCATCATCCGGTAATAGACCAAAATTAAAAGTGAATTGATAATTAATGGAGCTGAAAAATGATTCCATTCGGGCATCAGCGAGGTGATGAGTATATATGACATTGCTGGCAGATACGTTGATTTCGCCAGCATCTTTTGTGTATTGCAAATTCTATTCAGCAGTGTTGCTTGGGTAAAGAGTAGTACAAAAGCAAGGAAAGAATACAACATCGGGGGAAAATTCAACGGCTCCAGGAAATTTACCAGACCTATGTACAGGTAATTATCTTCTTCCTGCCGCAACGGGCCGGAGGGGTGCAGAAAAAGATTAAACTTAAGTGTAAGGGCGTACACCAGTAAAATCAAAACATTGGATGAATTTTTTAATCGGAAAATTCCAGTCACGCTGATTTTTTTAATACTCTATTTTAGCAAAGGTGAGATTATTACGATTCATACAGGGTAAAACCAATGCACGTGCACTTACCTGCTTGCCATAGCGAGGCATAAAATCAATTTCCCTGTCAAGATTTTTTAAGGTTGGATGCCTGCTCACCTTTCCATCCGGTGCGATGCTTTCATTGTGTAACAATAAAGTCCGGCGCTCATATAAATTATAGAACAAATGTAATTCGCCCCCGGTTATCATCATCTGGTGCGAAATCAATCCATCATTATCATCATCATACTGTGCTTTTGGGATTGCACTGCTCCATTCCATGTTCCCGTCTTTAGTAAAACTCATTACTACAATATTCTCGGAATGAAACCGGGTAGCCTGTGAAGAGGTTCCCCAGCGGTTATAGGGAGAATTCCATGAATTATTGTAATAAGACGAGTAAGGTGACCAATAATAATTATCGATGGGTGAGGACCAGGGGCTGTTGCCATACCGATAGTCCCATCTGTTATAAGCATTACCCCTCGAAGATGTATACATAGCTTCACTTACGACGATATATCCACCGTCTCTTCTGGTAATAATGTTGGTAATATAATAATCGTCAAAAGCCATTTTAATGTTTGCGTCAGGACCTTTTGCCACTCTTCGCATATCGTCACTGAAAGGTAATTCCGTTTTCCGGATAATAGTATCTAACGCTTTATCCCAAACAACGGTATATAAACCTTCAATATTGCCCCGGCGTTGCTTATAATAAAGGGCAGTGATAAAATAACGTTTATTACTATTATCAACCTTCAATTTTATCTCATCCAGCAACCGATCCGTATCGGGTTTTACATTCCGGATCCGAAATGCATCGTCAGTACTTTTTTTAGTAACCACAAAGGCAGCCGAAATAGTTTCGCTTCCGTTTCGGCGGATATATTTGCAGAAAACCAGGATTCCTTCATTGTCCAGTAAAAAGTCGGTAAAGTTATCATTGCGTTCTTCCATAGGAAGCGCCATCCGGTCCTTTTTAATCAATTCCAGTTTATTATTGAATAGCATAGTAGTAAAAAAGAAATTATTGGGATTCTTGCTATTCACTTTAAATACCATTATACTACCTTTATCATCACTGTAAAGCGTAGTGTATATTTTATTATTTGCCGACCAACCTATCCGGGTTGTATCCAATTCTACCGGCTCCGTAATTCTTTTTCCTTTAGAATCTATTTTAACGGCCATGCAGTGTACCGTACTCTTCCGTTGGTATTGGTAGATCATCCAGGCAAAATCGGTATAGGGAATAAAATCCACATTGATCCAGCGTTCGTCGAGATCGGTTTGTTTAACGCGTTCGATCAATTTCATATTGGCATCATACACGCTGATATCATTGTTGTTCTTATTGTTTTTAAAAATCAGGATATTCCCACCGATCCGACCAATTATTTCAAAATTAGTACGACGGGTATCGTCCCGTTCAGGCTCAGAGTAGGTAATTTTCTGTGCACTAAGGGTGCCTATTATCGCCAGGATTAAAAAAGAAAGAAAGACGACAATTTTGAGAAAACGTTTGTTAGCATTCATGGTTGATAAAGCAAGCATCTTATGTGCCAAATTAAGCATTGTGAAACGGCTTCCCAAAATTTCCATACAATTTTACTTTTAGATAAATGGTTCTCTGACCCGCCCGGCAGATGTGCAATTAAGTGCTATTCCATAAGCCCCGGCAATAAAACGGTGATAATTTAGTTTTTTTAACTATACCTTTGTCATGCATCGGTCAATAGCCGGTGCTATTATTTGTTATCAACCCTTTGATAACGTTCAACAAGTAAATAGACTGTGGGCAAACATATTAATAAAGTCAGCACTGCCACCTTACTTATCGCATTAGGAATTATTTATGGGGATATTGGCACTTCACCACTCTACGTTCTCAATGCCATTACGAAGGATAGAATAATTTCTGAAGAGCTTATTCTTGGAAGTTTATCCTGTATAATCTGGACGTTAACCCTTCAAACCACTATTAAATATGTTATTCTTACGTTGAAAGCCGACAATCGTGGTGAAGGTGGTATTTTTTCATTATTTGCATTGGTAAGAAGGCAGAAAAAATGGCTGGTACTTCCGGCTATGATCGGTGGTGCAGCATTGCTGGCAGACGGTATTATAACTCCACCAATTACAGTAACCTCCGCGATAGAGGGGTTAAGAAATATTCCAGGCATCGGAAAAATAGAAACGAATACCATTATTTATATAGTTATTGGGATACTAATGGTATTATTCTTCCTGCAACAGTTTGGTTCCGCATCCATCGGGAAATTATTCGGACCTGTAATGATGGTATGGTTCACTATGATGGCCGTTTTAGGAGTAATACATTTCACCGATGAAATTTCAGTATTTAAGGCATTCAGCCCGCATTATGCCATTCAATTACTTACTAAATATCCCGGTGGATTCTGGTTGATGGGAGCAGTGTTTCTTTGTACAACAGGTGCCGAAGCATTATACAGTGATCTGGGTCATTGCGGCCGGGATAACATTCGTTTTTCCTGGATATTTGTAAAATCCTGCCTGATACTGAATTATCTCGGACAAGGCGCCTGGTTACTTTCCCATCATAATGGAGAAAAGATTACCGCTGATATGATTAGTGCTGGTTTTAATCCTTTTTACGGAATTATGCCCCAATGGTTTGTTGTACCAGGTATTATAATTGCAACAGCGGCTGCAGTGATAGCCAGCCAAGCTTTGTTGAGTGGTTCCTTTACACTTATCAGTGAAGCGATGCGATTAAATCTTTGGCCCAGGATGAAAATCAATTATCCAACTGAAGAAAGAGGACAACTGTATATCGGTGGCATCAATATGTTATTGTTCGCAGGTTGTGTTGGAATTGTGTTGTACTTCCGGGAATCAGGCAATATGGAATCCGCCTATGGATTGGCCATCACGCTTTGTATGATCGCCACTTCCATCCTGTTTGCTAATTTCCTCATTACCCGAAGGGTAATGCCATTATGGATCTACTTATTCCTGCTAGTTTATTTATGTATTGAATTTAGTTTTTTGATTGCCAACCTCAAAAAATTCAGTCATGGTGGTTATGTGGCCCTGATAGTTGGAGGTGGTTTGTTCGCGGTTATGTATATATGGTACCGGAGTCGAAAAATCAAGAATCGCTATGTGGAGTTTGTGAGACTGGAACATTATATTCCACAAATACAGGAACTGAGTAACGATAAAACGGTTCCTAAATATGCTACGCACCTGGTTTATCTTACCAGTGCGAATAATCCCAAAGAAATCGAGCATAAGATCATTTATTCAATTTTGAATAAGAAACCCAAGCGGGCAGATATCTACTGGTTTGTACACGTTGATACGATGGATGATCCTTATACCAGTGAGTATGTGGTGGAACATATAATACCGAATGATATCATCCGGGTGGAGTTCCGGCTCGGGTTCCGGATGGAACCAAAGATCAACCTGATGTTCCGCAAAGTGGTGGCCGACCTTGTAGCTAATAAAGAAGTGAATATTACCAGCAGGTATGAAAGCCTGGAACGCAATAATATCGTAGGCGATTTCCAATTTATAGTAATGGAAAAATACCTCAGCCAGGATAATGACCTCCCTTTCCTGGAAAAAGTAATTATGAAACTCCATTTCTGGATTAAAGAATGGAGCCTTTCGGAAGAAAGAGGTTTTGGGCTGGATCCTTCCACCGTAACAATTGAAAAATTCCCGCTGATTGTATCGCCAGTTCCGGATATGAAGTTGAACAGGATATATAATGAGGAAACAGAAGAGTAAGACAATTTCGGATTTTGAAATTGGGAAATAAGAAGATTTTGAAATTGAGGATTAGGAAATTGGGAAATCTCTTTTAAATTATCATACTCTATAAAATTCAAAACGCAGATATACATAAAGCAATTTCCCAATTTCAAAATCCCCAATTGCCTTATTTCCCAATCCAAAATTCCAAAATTCAGTTAACTTCTCTCTTCCAAAACTATCATCAATTTGCCCAACTTCATCTGGTATATATTAGGTAGCATCGTGCTGCTAACGGTAGCCGCCTACTTTATACAGGAGAAGTTAATTTTCAAACCTGAAAAATTACACGCCGATTTTGAATTCAAATACGATGTTCCATTTAAAGAATTGTTTTTTGATATTGAACCGGGTGTCCGCATCAACGGGTTGCATTTTTTCCGTGAAAACGCGAAAGGCCTGATCTTATACTTTCACGGCAATACCCGCAGCATAAAAGGATGGGCCCGTTATGCACGTGATTTTTACCGGTATGATTATGATGTAATACTGGTGGATTATCGCGGCTTTGGTAAAAGTACCGGAAAGCGTAGCGAAAAAAAGATGCTGTCGGATGTGCAGTTTGTTTACGATACATTGACAAAAAAATATCCTGAAGATCATCTCATTGTTTATGGCAGAAGTATGGGAAGTGGATTTGCTACTAAGTTAGCTTCTGATAATAATCCCAGGTACCTGATCCTGGATGCGCCTTATTATAGCTTCCGGAAAGTGGTGGAACGATTTTTACCCTTCTTACCGGTTCGTATTGTTTTGCGTTTTCATTTGCGGACAGATCGGTGGATCAAACAGGTAAGATGTCATACCTATATATTACATGGAACAAAAGATATACTGATTCCCTTGCGACATAGTGAGCGCTTGCAAAAAATAAACCCTAAAAAAATTACGCTTATCCGCATACATGGAGGCGGTCATAATAATCTACCTTCGTTTCCCGAATACCACAATTTCGTGCGCGACATTCTGAAATACTGATATGAATCGAAAACTGATTTTCCGCTGGATCAAAGTGATTGTGCTTATTTATTCTGTTATCGGTATTTTATTCTACTACCTGCAGGATAAACTTTTTTTTCATCCGCTGCCTGTACCCGCCGATTCTACATATGCTTTTACTGCTCCCTACAAAGAATTGAACATCCCTTATAATGAAAAATCAGTAATCAACATCATTCAATTCACATCCGATAGCCTCCCGAAAGGTGTGATACTTTATTTTCATGGTAACAGAGATAACATTGGCAGGTATGCTGACCAGGCTCCTCATTTTACCCGGTATGGCTACGAAGTATGGATGATCGATTACCCGGGTTTTGGAAAAAGTACCGGCGATTTTACCGAACAAAGACTATACGATTGGGCCCTTCAATTTTATAAACTGGCCCGTGCCCGTTTTGCTCCCGATAGCATCATTATTTATGGAAGATCCCTGGGTTCCGGAATCGCCGCGCAATTGGCTTCGATTCGTAACTGCAAAGCATTGATATTGGAAACAGCCTATTATGACTTCCCATCTATTGCTAAAACTTGGCTGCCCGTTTATCCGCTCAACCGCATGGTGCATTTTAAAATACCTTCCTGGCAGTATTTACAGAAAGTAAACGCGCCTATAACTATATTCCATGGATCCAGCGACGGCATTATCCCCTACCGTAACTGCAAAAAATTGACGCAGTCCTTAAAACCGACTGATCAGTTCATTACTATTGAGGGGGGAAGTCATAACAATCTTTATAAATTCCCCTTGACTATCCAAAAACTGGGTTCAATTCTAAATCAGTAAAAAGGACTTTTCCATTCATCATTTCTGTTATTAGGTTTCATTCCAGAAAATTGCCGAATATCCAAAATTAGTCCATTTTGCTTGACTTTATGTAAAGTTTACTTTACTTTTGGTAAAAATTACATTACAATGAAATCAAGTCTATTATTACCCAGCCGATACAAAATAATTGGTATCCTGCTGTTCATTCCATCCCTTGTGTTGGGATTATTTTATCGTTTCCACGAATTCAGTTTCGATTTTTTAACACTGAAGCAATCGCAGAAACAAGCCCTAGGTGACAAAACCATAAACTTCGATGAACAAATTAATTTAACAGACGAATTTGCGCTCACGGGTTTAATTGTCGGGCTTTTGTTTATTGCATTTGCCCGTCAGAAACAGGAAGATGAATTCATTCATCATACCCGTTTACAATCCTGGCAATGGGCCGTACTGATCAATTATGGATTGTTGCTGGCAGCCACCTGGTTTGTTCATGGATTCAACTTTATTGATGTGATGATGTACAATATGCTCACCGTCCTCATCATTTTTATCATGCGGTTTCAAATCGTATTGCTCCGAAACAAAAATGCTGAAAGTTAACTCCCGCTTATGAAAAATACAATCAAAGTAGAAAGAGCCATACAAAATATTACCCAGCAGGAACTGGCCGAAAAGATCGGCGTATCCAGGCAAACAATCAATGCTATTGAGAGTAATAAATATGTTCCGTCAACGGTATTGGCGTTGAAAATGGCAAGGTTGTTTGGGAAACAGGTGGAAGAGTTTTTTGTTTTGGAGGAGGGGGATTAGTTTATGGTTTGGGGTTTGTAGTTTGGGGTTCTTTAGGTGTAAAATTCATTATTAAATTTTGCCCCGTGCTGGTCAAAGAATAATAGAATAGCTGCGCTCAAAGAACCCCAAACCATAAACTCCAAACTACTAACTTCTTCAAATCTTCACCACATACTCATCCCTATTCTTCTTAATCTTCTCCGGCACCGCCGCGATGATTTCTTCCTTCAATGCCTCGATGAGCCGTTTCTTTACGAAGTCGCGGTGCACAACAATGCTCACTTCACGCATAGGCGCCGGCTTTTTGAATTGCCGGATCAATTGCAATTGTTTAGGAGTAAGATCCAATGTTGTTAATTCGGGCAAGATGGTGATACCATCATTCAGTTCTACCATTCTCCGGAGTGTTTCAATACTTCCCGCTTCGTATTCAAAATGACTACCGCTTTCACTGGCCTTACGCAACTCACAAAGATTCACGATCTGTGAACGGAAACAGTGTCCCTCTTCCATCAGCCATAATTGATTGGGGTCGATGTCCTGCGCGAGTATATAATGCTTTTTATAGGTGGCGTTTTTCTTCGATACATACACCAGCAGTTCCTCATAAAATAATACATGTTCCTTGATGCCGTTTTCCTGCAAAGGAGTTACAAGGATCCCAACATCAATCCGTCCCTCCCGCAAACGGGAAACAATGAACTCTGTCATCATTTCATTGACGATCAATTTTACGTTCGGATACTTCTTATTAAAACTTTGAACGAATAATGGCAAAAGATAAGGCGCGAGGGTAGGAATGATACCGATCCTCAATTCGCCAGTGAGTACTCCTTTTTTTTGCTGGATGATTTCATTGATCACGTTTTTTTCAGCAATGATCTTTCGCGCCTGGTCAATAATCGCCGCTCCCGCTTCGGTAGCGATCACCGGTTGTTTGCTTCGGTCAAAGATTTTGACTCCCAATTCCGCCTCTAACTTCTGTATTTGCATGCTCAGCGTGGGTTGAGTAACAAAACATTTGGCCGCCGCCATGGCAAAATGCCGCCAGGTGTCCAGCGCCACGATGTATTCCAATTGTATAAAGGTCATGATATAGATTTTGTCTATGAGAGTATAATATTAATCAATTAGTTTGATAACAAGAATTGTCACACATTTGTTCCTGAATTAGATCAGGTATTTAGGATTTAGGATGTATGATTAGGGATTTCTATAAATCGAATAGGATTTAGTTAACGGGAAATCGCAAATCACAAATCATAAATCACATTTCATATTTCGCACATCAACAATCATAAATCATCAATTATGAGTGAAAACAAAAAATTAACCACCGCCTCGGGTATTCCTTATTATGAGAATGAGAATACCATGAGTGTAGGCGCAAGGGGTCCTTTATTGCTTCAGGATTTTATACTGCATGAAAAAATGGCCCATTTTAACCGGGAGAGAATTCCAGAAAGAGTGGTTCATGCGAAAGGAAGCGGTGCCTACGGAACGTTCACGGTTACTAATGATCTCACCAAATATACAAGGGCAAAAGTTTTTAGTAAAGTAGGTAAGCAAACAAGAACCTTTCTTCGCTTTTCAACGGTAGGGGGTGAAAAAGGCAGTGCTGATACTGAAAGAGATCCCCGTGGTTTCGCGCTAAAATTTTATACAGAAGATGGTAACTGGGACCTGGTAGGTAATAACACGCCTATATTCTTTATAAAGGATCCAAAAAAATTCGGTGACTTTATTCATACGCAGAAAAGAGATCCTTATACCAATTGCAAGAGCCCAACCATGATGTGGGATTTCTGGAGCCTCAATCCGGAGAGTCTTCACCAGGTACTTTTCCTGATGAGTGATCGTGGCACACCGTATAGCTATCGGCATATGCATGGATTCGGCAGTCATACCTTTAGTTTTATAAATGATAAGAACGAAAAAGTTTGGGTGAAGTTCCATTTCAAAACAAAGCAAGGGATCCGGAATTTCACCAATGATGAAGCTGTGAAGATGAAAGGGCAAGATCCGGATCATGCGCAACGCGACCTGGTTGCAGCCATTGATGCCGGTGATTTTCCGAAATGGGATGTGAAAGTTCAGATTATGAGTGAAGAACAGGCAAAAACGTACAAATGGAACCCGTTCGATCTTACTAAAACATGGAGCCAGAAAGATTTTCCGTTAATTGAATTGGGTGTGCTGGAATTGAATGAGAATCCTCAAAACTATTTCGCTGAAGTAGAACAGGCAGCCTTTGCGCCTGCACACGTGGTAGATGGCATCAGCTATTCGCCCGATAAAATGTTGCAGGGACGTATTCTTTCTTATCCCGATGCGCATCGTCATCGCCTCGGTGGAAATTATGAGCAGATCCCTGTTAACAAATGTCCTTTCGCAGTAAACAACTATCAACGCGATGGACAGATGCGGGTGGATGGCAATGGCGGAAAGGCTCCCAACTACTTCCCGAATAGTTTTGATTCTATTAAACCGGATCCCAGCTATAAACAGGCTCCGATGCAACTGGATACATTAACTGCAGATTGGTACGATAGAAACGGGGAGGGAGAGAATGATCATTATACACAACCCGGTATTTTTTATCGGGAAGTGTTGAGCGAACAGGATAAGAAAAACCTCGTGAGCAATATTGTGGGAGCAATGAAAGGTATTGATGGACCAAAGAAAGCGGAGATTGTTAATCGCCAGCTTTGTCATTTCTTCCGTGCTGATATTGGATTAGGTATGGCTATTGCACAATCATTAGGTGTGAATGTAGAGGATGCAATGCCTAAGCAACATAATAAAGAAGTTCCTGCACTCTCATAGATAAGTGGGCATAAGAAAAACCGATAAATCCCGCTGATTGGTTGGCGGGATTTTTTTATAACCAAACGGTTCCGAACCTTCCAAAGGTTCGGAACCGTTTGGTTATGCTACTCTTCCAAAGTCACTTTACCTTTTCCTACCTTCAGCTTATACCCCACCCCTACTTTCAACGCATAATTCTCTTTACTATGACTAACAGGAAAACCAAAACACACGGGGTAATCATAATCTTTAATGACATCGTTAATCAGTTCATAAACCGTTTTCCCAAAAGGACGATCCGTATCTTTTGTATCGGTGAATCCACCAATGATAAGGCCGGCGAGTTTATCCAGCTTTCCACCACGCTTTAATTGATAGAGCATCCGATCCATACTGTATAATTGTTCCCCTATTTCTTCTAAAAACAAAATCCGGCCTTTCGTTTTGAAGTCGGATACCGTTCCCATTAAATGAACGAGCAAGGATAAATTTCCTCCAATCAACTCTCCCACTGCCTCGCCCTTTTTATTAAAGTCGTGCGGACTACAGGCAAACCTTCCTTTCTTTCCTTCCAGCGCGTTCTTCAAAGAAAGTATATACTGATCTTCCACCACCTTTCCGCTTTGCTCATCTTTAACAACTCCTTCGTTAAATGCACCCGCCATCGGCGCGTGTAAAGAAGCGGTTTTATAATTGCCGTAAATATGGGCATGCAATACGGTTATATCGCTATACCCAATGATCCATTTGGGTTTCTTTTTGAATTTTTTAAAATTGATACGATCAATGATTCGGGTGGTTCCATACCCACCACGGGCGCATAAGATTGCTTTTACATCATCATCAAATAAAAATCGTTGGAATTCCGCCAGCCGTTCATTGTCGGTACCCGAAAAATAGTTTTGTGATTCGCTACCCAGCATCTTACCTACTTTTACTTTGTATCCCCAATGCTGCAGGGTGCTGATGCAGGTTGCGGCTTTTTCATAACTCATATAACCTGCCGGACAGGTAAGTCCGATGGTATCGCCGGGTTTGAGGTAGGGAGGAGTTTTTATCATAATAAAAAGCTGTTAGATATTAGCTATTAGCTGTTAGCTACTTCAATTTTTCAATCAACGCATTTAGCATTTTTTGAATTTCGGTTAATAATGGAAAATGTGATTCGGCACTTTCTTTAAGATGTGGAAAAACCAATGAAATACCAATAAATTGACTCTCCAGTTCAAAAGCCGATCCAATAGAATCTTCAAGAAACTTTTTAAAATGAGCATCGGAAGATTTCGAACAACCTTCTGCAATATTAGAACTTATCGAAACCACATCTTTTCGTATTTGAACCATCAGGTTAAATCGTTCCTCTGGGGGCAATAACCCGGAAAACTTATAAATGTCAACAAAAAGTTTCATTGACTTTTGCCATACAACAAGTTTGCGAAAATTTCTCATAACAAAATTTTATTAGTGAAAAAAATCCGCTTTCTCTGAGGATGTAGCTAAAAGCTAAAATCTAACAGCTAATTGCTTTTTAAATTTAACGCATTTCATTTAATTGAACATTTCGCGTTCCCACCCTTAATTCATGTACCACATTACATTTCAAAGCAAAATTATTCTTTTGATGGCCAACAGGAAAATCGTAACAAATTGGATATTTATACTCCTTTACTTTTTCCAGGACGATATCATATAAGGTTCTGCCAAATTCTTCGCCGGGATCATCGGGTTTTATTTTAAAGCCACCGAGGATCAGCCCGGCCAGCTTATCGAGTTTTCCGGTCCGCTTAAGACTCCAGAACATTCGATCGATACTATAAAGATACTCGCCAGTATCTTCTACAAATAATAATTTGCCATCCGTCTTAATATCCGACTTACTGCCACATAACGATTCTAATGTTTTTAAATTCCCACCTACCAATCTGCCCTTTGCGTTACCAATCCTGTTTTTATCATTGGGAACAACTGGATATTTCATTTGTTCACCCATCAATGCTTTTTTGATGGAAAGAATGGTTTCTACCTGAATCGGTTCCGCCTTGCTCCAATCGTCGGGAAAACTATTGCACATTTTAGAATGAATAGAGGCTATACCTAGATTACGGGAAAGATGTGAATGGATAACTGTTACATCACTGAATCCGATGATCCATTTGTGTTTTTGTTTGAATTTATCCCATTTTATCTGATCAATTAACCGAACCGATCCATATCCCCCTCTCGCGCAAAGAATCGCTTTTATTTCCGGATCATCCATTAACTGTTGCATATCCGCCGCTCTTTCGCTGTCCGTTCCTCCAAAACTGAAATCGCGTTTTCCTATGCAATTGCCAGGTTTTACTTTCAGACCCCAGCTTTCAATCTGCTGGATCGCTGGTTGAATAGCTTCAAGTGTGATATAACCCGCGGGAGAGGTAATACCGATTGTATCCCCTTTTTTCAAATAGGGAGGTATCATGCCCGATTGTTCCTCATCATCATTAAATGCTGGAACCCGGGCGGCAGGCAATACGGATGCCGCCAGCAAACTGGCTCCCGATGTTATGAAATGCTTCCGGTTCATGAATCTAATATAGGCGAATTCCCTTTCAGGGTAAAACAAGTATATTTTAAAATTTACCCAACCTTTTCACTATTCCATATTGTTATTATTATAGAAGATTAAGCCTATCATCCGATCAGCATCAATTCGTCAAAAAACCGTAGGACATAGAATTTACATTAGCTTTCTACGCTAAACTTTCTTTAGCTATTTTTGCTGCTCATTATTCTTTACGAGCAGTTTATGACGAAACCGAAGAGATATTTAATCAGTTCTGCCCTTCCTTATGCCAACGGGTTGAAACATGTGGGCCACCTGGCAGGTGCCTATATTCCCGCGGATATCTATGTACGCTACCTGCGGGCACAAAAAAGAGATGTTGTTTTTGTTTGCGGAAGCGATGAACATGGAACCGCCATTCCCATTCAGGCAATGAAAGAAGGCACAACTGCAAGGGCTATTATTGATAAGTACCATGTTGCAATGAAGGAGGACTTCGAGGATCTCAATATTTCCTTCGATATATACCATCGCACCAGCGATCCTCTTCATCACGAAACTGCGCAGGAATTCTTTACTTACCTCAACGACAGAGGGGAATTAGAAACTAAAGAGACCGAACAATACTTCGACGAAGAAGCCAAAACATTTTTAGCAGATCGATTCATAAAAGGAATATGCCCCAATTGTGGAAGTGATCGTGCTTTTGGCGACCAATGTGAAAATTGCGGACGCACATTGAGTCCTGATGAACTGATCAACCCGGTAAGTACCCTCAGCGGCAAAGCGCCTATCAAGAAAAAAACCACTCATTGGTATTTACCTCTTGGCAAGCACGAAGAATTTTTACGTGAATGGATACTAAAGGAACACGCACAAGATTGGAGAGCAACTGTAGTGGGCCAATGCAAAAGCTGGATCGAAGGTGGATTACAATCAAGGGCCGTAACACGTGACCTCGAATGGGGAATTGAAGTTCCCTTACCGAATGCTAAGGGCAAGGTATTGTACGTATGGTTCGACGCGCCGATCGGTTATATCAGCGCCACCAAACAATGGGCAATTGATAACAACAAAGACTGGAAGCCTTACTGGTACGACAAGGATACGCAACTGGTACATTTTGTAGGTAAGGATAATATCGTATTCCATTGTATCATCTTTCCTGTTATGCTGAAACTGCATGGTAATATTTTACCGGCGAATGTTCCTGCGAATGAATTCCTGAACCTTGAAGGAGATAAGATGAGCACCAGTCGCAACTGGAAGCTGGAGATGAGAGATTATATCAATGATTTTGTAAAGCAGGAAAATGGCGGCGGACAATGCGTGGATATGCTTCGTTATTATTTAACGCAGATCGCTCCGGAAACCAAAGACAGCGAATTTACCTGGAGAGGTTTCCAGGATGCAGTTAACAGCGAGCTGGTGTCGATCTTTGGCAATTTCGTGAACCGGACCTTTGTGCTGATGCATAAACTCTGCAATGGGAAAGTTCCTGTGTTCCATAACGAGTCCATCGATGATCTTGACAAACAATTGATCGCTGATATTGCTTCGTCTAAAGAAAAAGTAGAATCATTATTAGAACAATACAAATTCAGGGAGGCACTTTATGAAGTGATTGATCTTTCGCGGAAAGGCAATCAATACATGCAGAAAAAAGAGCCCTGGATCGTTGCGAAAAAATTACCGGATGAGGCGGCGCAAAAAAGTATCGATAATTCACTCCATATCTGTTTGCAATTAACCGCTAACCTTGCGGTATTGATAAATCCATTTCTGCCCAATACGGCAAAGAAGATGCTGTACATGATGAAAGTGGTGGATAAAATATTGGACTGGGATAATGCAGGTAAGATGAAATTGTTGAGTGTGGGGTATAGCCTGCGTGAACCACAGTTATTATTCCGAAAAATTGAAGATGAAGAAATTAAAGAACAAATGGATAAACTGAAAGCGAATCAAGCTGCAAGCCAAGAGCCACAAGCTGCGAGCAAGAAGGAAGGGTCTTCGCTCGCAGCTCAAAGCTCTCAGCTCAAAGCTGTCATTCAGTTCGACGATTTCGCGAAGATCGATCTGAAAGTAGCTACAATTCTCTCCGCTGAGAAAGTTGAGAAAGCCGACAAACTTCTTAAACTGGAAGTGGATCTTGGGTTTGAAAAGAGAACAATTGTATCAGGTATTGCCTTGCATTTTAAACCAGAAGAGATTGTAGGCAAACAAGTAGTGGTGGTTGCAAACCTTGCGCCGCGTAAAATGAGAGGAATAGAAAGTAATGGAATGATCCTTATGGCTGAGGACGCAAATGGCAAATTACATTTTATAAATCCGGAAGGGGTGATTGGGGCGGGAGCGGGAGTGAGTTGAAAACTGGTTTAATGGTTTCAAGGTTTAATGGTTTAAGGTTTGTTGCAATTCAAAAAGTCTATTTAAATTACGGAACCATTAAACTCTGAAACCCTTAAACTCTTAAACTGTCTTCACATCCACATACTGCAAGATCTTCGCATGCAGATCTTCGGGACGGAAAGGTTTTTGAACATAATCGGTAAATCCTTTATTAATCAGGTGGGCCTGCATATTTTCAAAGAGAGCAGCAGTGAATGCAATAGCAGGAATGGTTGTGTTACGCTTACGGATATTTTCGAGCAATTCAAATCCATCCATTTCCGGCATTTCCAGATCGAGGAGCAAGAGATCGTAATCTTCGTCGTTGTACTTATCCAGGGCTTCTTTTCCATTCACCGCTTCGGTAATTTTTATTTCCCATTTATCGAGGACAGCTTTCGCAATCATCATATTTATAGGATTATCTTCCGCCAATAGAATACGAATGCCTTTGAGACTGGGAAGTTCCTTCACTTTTTCTTCGTTCACATATGTTTTTGGCTCGTTGTGCATTCCCAATTGGATGGTGAAATAAAAACAACTGCCCTGTCCGGGTTTGCTGTCTACTTCCAGCTTTCCACCGTAAAGTTCAACGATTTTAGAACTGATGGTGAGTCCGAGTCCGGTACCTCCGAACTTGCGGGTTGTTGCTGATTCAACCTGGGTAAAACTATCGAAAATATGTACCTGTTTTTCCGGAGGAATACCAATACCGGAGTCCTGCACAAAAAAGCGGATGGTACAAGCATGGCTGTTGCGGGTAACCTGCATCACCGAAAGAATCACTTTGCCAGTTGTTGTGAATTTATGCGCGTTAGAAATAAGATTGGTCAATACCTGGCTCAATCGGGTAGGATCGCCGATAAAAGTACGGTTGGTCAACAGCTCATCAAACGCAACCTCCAGTTTTAAATTCTTTTCTTCAAACTGGCCCTTGAACAAACTGTGGATATTATCGATTAATGTATGGAGATCAAAGTTTGTCTTTTCCAGATCCATTTTACCCGCTTCAATTTTACTGAAATCCAGTACCTGGTTGATCAGGTTAAGCATGTGTTCGGAAGAATATTTCAATACATCGAAATACTGTTTCTCGTCGGGACGGAAACTATTTTGCATTAATAAGTTTGCAGCACCGATGATACCATTGAGTGGCGTACGCAGTTCGTGACTCATATTAGAAACAAAACGTGTACGGGCGAATACAGCCTGTTCCGCCTTTTCTTTGGCAGTTTGCAAAGCTGCCTGTGCCTGTTTGATATCCGAGATATCAAGGATATTTATTTTTTTATAAAGTAATCCATCAAAAGTCAGCGGAACTACACTTACATATCCCGCGAAGATTGTATGCTTATGCGTAATACAGGATAACTCACCTTTCCAGGAAATAGCCGGATCGAGCAGGGCCTTTTTCAGGATATTAGTCTTCTCCGATGAAAATTCTGCAAAAAAACTACATAAGGATTTGCCGGTAATTTCTTTTTTTGACTGTGAGCCAAACAATGCAAGACTCTGCTCGTTGCAATCAATAACAATATTATTGGTAGTATCGACTATAAAAACCGCATCTAATGAAGTGTTATATACCGAATCGAGGTAACGCTGACTACTGCTAAGAGAACGTTCTTTAAGGAAATTATCCTTCATCATATGATACGACAGCATCCCCGCAATAATAAACGACACCACCGCATTTAGAAATAAGTTAATCTGACGTTCCTCCTGGTTAATGTTCTGTAACGTGCTATCCTGTGGACAGAAAATAAAGGTAATTGCAAGACCCACAAAAGTGAGGATATAGATCAATTTTAACTCCAGGTAATCTTCCTTATCGATAATGAAACTGGATATAATCACCACCAGGAAATAGAAGAAATAAGATCCCGATGAAACCCCTTCCACATAACAAAGTAGAAAAGCGGTAATATTGAGAACACCAGAAAAAAGAATTCGGGTGATCTTCACATAACCCTTGTCATACAAGAATCGTAGTAGCAGCGTATATACGATGCCAGTGGCTGTTATCCCGAAACTATAAGGCAGGTGCGCGAAATAGTTGGCGATGGTAGTAAAAAGGAAAACAAAAAGCAGGATTAATTGTGCAAGCCGGAAACGATTTATATGCCGTTGTCCCTCTTTATACACAACAACACGGAACCACCTGGATATGCTTTTTAGAGCATGTCGGCTATTTGAGACAGGTAAGGCGCTTTCCATAGTTATTGCGAAATGTAATGATTCTTCGGTAGCCAGGTCGCTTTTATTGACTGAATTACAAATGATAAACGCAGAGCTTTTTACTGTATTGTATAAAACAGGGAACTCCAACCGCTTTATTCATTAATGACCACAAAGCTGACACTTAATAGTGTTCAGCCCCATTCAAGAAAAATTCAAAATCCAGACTTACACCCTCCCCGATCTAAGGGTTTGTAATTAATTACTGAAATAAAGAGCTATATTAAATAATAAACAAAATTCTGGATGAGGAATCGTTAGAAGAATTATGAATTGAATGTTTGCGACCAGCTGCCTGCAAATAGGGACCGGATAGCGCGAGCTGGCTGGCTGTAGGATAAAATTTATCCATTTTGGATTTTATATTATCTTCGATCATAAATTAGTTGCATAACTAACTAATTTAATGGTATTAATTTATCTGGCTATTAAACAACTTACTATATGAAGCGTTCAATCAAGAAGGTGGCAGTATTGGGAAGTGGCGTAATGGGATCCCGTATCGCCTGCCATTTTGCAGGTGTTGGGGTACAGGTATTGTTGCTGGATATTGTTCCAAAGGAAGCAGCTGAAAGTACCAAAACGGCAGAACGGAATAAAATAGTAAATGATGCCCTGGCCGCGGCAATAAAAAGCAATCCCTCGCCTGTTTATAGTAAAGATGTCGTAAAAAGAATCAGCACCGGTAATTTTACGGATAACATGAAAGAAATCGCTGCTTGCGATTGGGTGATTGAAGTAGTGGTAGAACGACTCGATATCAAACAACAGGTATTTACAGAAGTAGAAAAATACCGCAAACCTGGAACGCTTATCACCTCTAATACTTCTGGTATTCCTATCCACATGATGACGGATGGAAGAAGTGAAGATTTCAAAAAGCATTTTTGCGGAACGCATTTTTTCAATCCTCCCCGTTACTTACGATTGCTGGAGATTATTCCTACACCGCATACAGATCCTGCTCTTGTGGATTTTCTAATGCACTACGGTGATCTGATCTTAGGTAAAACAACAGTGTTGTGTAAAGACACCCCTGCCTTTATAGCCAATCGGATTGGCGTATTTGGAATTATGGCTTTGTTTAATCTTGTTGATAAAATGGGTTTAACCATCGATGAAGTGGATGCGTTGACAGGTCCTATTATAGGTCGCCCCAAATCTGCCACTTTCCGCACCGCGGATGTAGTAGGTATTGATACACTCGTAAAAGTTGCCAAAGGTGTTTATGATAATTGTCCGAATGATGAAGCAAGAAATACATTTATCATTCCCGCCTGGTTGCAAAAAATGGTTGATACTAATTCGCTCGGCGATAAAACGGGGCAGGGTTTCTTTAAAAAGACAAAAGGCAGCGGTGGTGAAAAAGAAATTCTTACGCTCGACCTCAAAACATTTGAATACAAAGCACGGCAGAAAGCAAAATTCGCTTCGGTGGAAGCATCGAAACCAATCGACGATCTTAAAACAAGATTGAAGGCGCTTTGTACAGGTATGGATAAAGCGGGTGATTTCTATCGTCATTTTCATTATGGATTATTTTCTTATATATCTCAACGCATACCTGAAATCAGTGATGAAATTTATCGGGTAGATGATGCGATGATGGCTGGCTTCGGTTGGGAAATCGGCGCATTTGAAAGTTGGGATGTGCTGGGTGTAGAAGGAACCGCGAAAAAGATGCGGGATGCCGGATACGCAAGAGCGGGATGGATCGATGAGATGATCGCATCTGGTGCAAAAACCTTTTATAAAGTAGAAAATGGAAAACGTCTCTGTTATGATGTTGCTTCAAAGACGTATAAAGTATTACCGGGTGGAGACGCGTTTATCGTAATGAAGAATTTCGAAAATCAAACCATCTGGAAGAACAGTGCATGTCGTACTTATCATTTGGGGGATGATGTTTTGGGACTTGAATGGTACACAAAAATCGGAAGTATCGGCGGAGAAGTGCTGGAAGGAATACAAAAATCAATTTCTTTATCTGAAGAAAAATACAAGGGTCTTGTTATCGCGAATGATACACAGAATTTTTCAGCAGGCGCTAATGTGGGAATGATATTCATGCTGGCGATAGAACAGGATTATGATGAAATTGATATGGCGATACGCATGTTTCAGAATACCATGATGCGTGCCCGGTATTCATCTGTTCCGGTAGTAGTAGCGCCTCATGCGCTTACACTCGGAGGAGCCTGTGAATTAAGTTTGCATAGCGATAAAATTTGTCCGGCCGCGGAAACCTATATCGGACTTGTTGAATTAGGAGTTGGATTAATTCCTGGAGGCGGGGGCACCAAAGAGTTTGTATTGCGTGCCGCCGATGAAATGCATGAAGACGAACCGGAGACAATTACCTTGAAAAATCGATTCCTCACAATCGCTACCGCTAAAGTTGCTACTTCAGCGCAGGAAGCATTTGGTTTGGGTATTTTGCGAAAAGGACAGGATGAAGTGATTATGAACCAGGGAAGACGGGTTGCCGAAGCGAAGAAAAGCGTGATTGAAATATATGATAGTGGATATACAATGCCTGCGCAACGTAAGGATATAAAAGTGTTGGGGCAATCTGCTCTTGGTGCTTTGTATGCTGGTGTAAATGGAATGAATGTGGCTGGCTATGCCACCAATCACGATTCAGTTGTTGCAAAAAAGTTAGCCTATGTAATGTGCGGCGGCGATCTAAGTGAACCAACTTTTGTTTCCGAGCAATACTTACTCGATCTGGAAAGAGAAGCATTTCTCAGTTTAACGGGTGAAAAGAAAACATTGGAAAGAATACAGAGTGTGTTGAAAGGCGGCAAGCCGGTGCGGAATTAGTTGTACTCCGGATCTCCTGATCCGGCTTTGGACTCCGGATCTCCTGATCCGGCCCTAGACCCCGGATCGGAGATCCGGGGTCTAGGGCTTCCGTTAAAACACTAGCCCTCGACCGGAAAAAACGGCCTTCTTCAATTAAGATATAGAGATTAGCATATCTAATTTTATTGCTCAATAATTTTATGAGCAATTCACATCCTCTATTTTATCGGCGAAACCTCCCACACTGGCAACCTTCACAAACAGATTTTTTTATTACCTATAGACTTTCGGGATCAATTCCAATCCAGCTTATTAAAGAAATGCAGGAAGATTATGCTAAAGCTAAATATTTAACAAAGAATAATTCTTCAGAAGCAATTCAAATGTTGGATGAAAACTATTTTCATTTATATGATACGATATTAGATAAAACGCTAAATGAACCCTATTGGCTTCGGGATGATACAATAGCATCTATCGTTTCAGATTCTTTAAAATTTAACGACAACAAAGAATATACACTATGGAGTAGTTGTATTATGCCGAATCATGTTCATATATTGTTATCAACTCTGGAAAACGCATCTCCTCTTGACAAAATCCTTCAAAATCATAAAAAATTTACCGCTAATAAGTGTAATAAATTATTAAATCGGACCGGTCAGTTCTGGCAAAATGAAAGTTTTGATCGTGTAATAAGAAATGAAAAGCATTTTAACACAACGGTTCAATATATTATCAATAACCCTGTGAAAGCAGGTTTAGTAAATCACTGGAAAGATTGGAAATGGACCTACCTACATCCTGATTTGGAAACCCTTGTTAATAATTCTTCACCTCAATAAGTCGCAATGAGATGTTAATGTTCAATTCAGGTTAATATTCTTTTAGAATTCTCTTGAATATTTACAGACGAATCGGAGATTCGTGGTCCATGGGCGAAGCTGAACTCAATAAACAATCCCGTCAACTCATTATCCGCTCTACCTTCTATTTGTATGGGGATGCGGCCTCACAAGAACTTGCGCAACAATTAGCGGAAGATATTGCCCTGCATTGGAACGAACCCAATGGCCGAATTCAGTACAAAAAAGAGTGGTTTGAGGTAAGGTTTGATATTAATGCTATTTACCAGCCCGATCTCGATCCCGAAAAAGTTTGGTACAACGATAATCCACTGTTGAATTTTTTCCGCGTTGAAGAATATGTTATGGGAGATATTTCTTTTGTTGACGGGTTAAACTGCAATACAGGTTATTTCAAACTCGCAAATCTTCTGCAAACCTCCACTACCGCCGCGCATGAGTATGGACATACCATTGGGCTCGATCATCCGGATGATCTCGATATCCGTGGACAACAGGTACCCGCTATTATGTATCCGAGAGGAACGATCAGTGATCCACATTTTCAATACGACCCGAATGCGATTGCGGGAAAAACCGGCGGCACCCTGGATCCCAAATACCGCAAAGTAACACAAGCCGATATCGAGGCACTTCGACTGCATCGCTTATCCTTTTCTGATAATGGGTTGGCGATGGTAGGAGGCTTCTCCAGCATTTATCACGAAAAACATGGGCCCCCTCCTACTTTATAACCGGTATATAACCCGGTTTCTCCGGTTTGGGGCAATAGAAATAAAATGGCATCTTTAGAAAATAATCAACAGGCATGTCTATTTTATCTGTTCAACAGCTCTCCAAGAATTATGGCTATATCCATGCATTGAAGAATGTAAGTTTCGAAGTACCCAAAGGATCCGTGTTTGGTATTCTTGGTCCGAATGGTAGTGGTAAAACAACTTTGCTGGGAATTATCATGGATGTATTAAAGCCAAGTTCCGGTTCTTATTTGTGGATGGGAAAACCGGGTTCAGACGAACAACGGAAAAATATTGGCACCTTATTGGAAACACCCAATTTTTATCATTACCTCAGCGGAGCCGATAACCTGGCTATTGCAGCGGCCATAAAAGGAAAGGGCAAAAAAAATATCGATAACGTATTAGAAACAGTAAACCTGCTTCAACGAAAAAACTCCCGGTTCAATACGTATTCATTAGGTATGAAACAGCGACTGGCCATCGCCTCCGCGTTACTCGGCGATCCGGATATACTTGTTTTCGATGAGCCCACCAATGGATTGGATCCGGCGGGTATCGCAGAGATCCGACAACTGATCATTCAATTAAGTTACCAGGGTAAGACTATAATCATGGCCAGTCATATACTTGATGAAGTTGAAAAGGTTTGTAGCCATGTGGCCATCATTCAAAAAGGTGTACTCAAAACAGTTGGTACGGTACATGAAATTCTTTCTACAAATGCAACTGCCAATGTACAGGTTGTGGAGATCGCAAGTGATGATATTAAGTTATTAGAGTCTGTTGTGAAGGATATGCCAGGCGTTTCCGCAATTGAATTAAAAAATGGAACCCTTCATATAATTACGGATGACTCCGTACAAGCTTCCACCATCAACCGCTATTGCTTTGAAAAAGGAATTGTATTAAACACCTTACTGTTAAAAAGAAAATCGCTGGAATCCACCTTTCTTGAAATTACCGGCAATCAAAGCGATCGCTAATCACTTATTTAAAATAGCCCCCAAATTATGTTAGCACTTCTGAAAATTGAATGGTTGAAAATAAAAACATACCGGACCTTCTGGATACTGTTCGGCGCATTTGTATTGTTATACCCCATCACTTTTTATTTCGTCGCGAATAAATACATGGAGACAATCAATATCAAAAGCCAAGAAACCAATATGATCAATTCGATCCTGGGAGCTCCATTTGTGTTTCCGAAAGTGTGGCATTCGGCCAGCTGGTTTGGAGGATTGTTTTTTGTGATCCTGGGTATGTTATTCATTTTACTCATCACCAATGAAGTGCAATACCGAACCCATCGCCAGAATATCATTGACGGATGGAGCCGAACTGATTTTATACTTGCGAAATTCTCCGTTATGATCGGCTTTATTGTAGTTGCTACATTGCTGGTACTCCTTAGTGGATTCATCGTGGGAATGGTGCAAACTCCTTCCACCTCATCGGCAAGCCTTTTTGAAAGCTTGAGTTACATTGGTTATTTCGCGGTAATGGCTGCCTTATATCTTATTGTAGCTTTTCTCGTTGCAATTTTAATAAAGCGGACAGGGCTATCCATCATTATTTACTTCACTTTTGTTTGCATAGTTGATAATCTTTTATGGGTGCTACTTACAGTAAAAGATACTCAAATTGGATACTTTCTTCCATTAGAAGCGGCTGATTCTTTGGTTCCCAACCCCTTTAAGCCCAAAATGATGGAAAAAAGAACGGTCTCTGATCTTTCTTTATTAATCACTGCGTTTAGTTACATAACGGTTTTTGGTTACATTATTCTAAGCAGCTTTAAGCGCAGTGATCTGAAAACATAATCCTGTCATATTTTAATTAAATTGTCTACCGCATTACCGATAAAGGGATAGTCATATTTAAATCCCGTTTGTTCTATTTTCCATGTACTTATGGTAGTGCTTTTCAATACTTCAATACTCATTTCACCCAATACCGTTTTCAAAACAAATGAGGGAACGGGAATTGTTATATAAAAGTTTTTATTTTTCTTCCGGGCAATTTCTCGTATCAGTTCTTTATTACTAACCGGGTTAGGAGCGGCCGCATTATAAACGCCCTGTAATTTTTCTTCCTGTATTGCGTATAAAAACATTTTGCACAAATCATCGATATGAATCCAGCTCACGATTTGCTTTCCACTACCCAAAACGGTCGCGATTCCAAAACGCAACGGGTTACAAAATTCCTTGAATGCGCCACCAGCATTGCTTAACACAATAGCTGTTCTAAAAATAACCAACCGTTTACCGAGCTTAGCAACTGGTTGAATGCTTTGTTCCCATAACTTACAGGTATAGCCCAAAAAACCGCTGTCAGCCGGCATGTCTTCTGTAAATGGTAAGCGGTTGGGGATTTCAGGATCCTCTCCGTACCATCCGATGCCCGAAGCGTTGATCACCAATTTTACTTTATTGGGAATTTCTGTCAATGCTTTTACTATCAGGTTTCCGCTTTGTACACGACTATCCGATATCTCCTTTTTACGCTTTTTTGTCCAGCGTTTATCCGCTACTCCGGCACCTGCCAGATTAATGATGTAATCCGCTTGCTCAATTGCCGCCCGATCAACCTGTTGTTCAACCGGGTTCCAATATGCCATAGATACACCTGTATTATTTTTAAACTGTTCAACCGGATTTGCCGAGCGACTGAGCAAAATCACTTTATAACCTTTTCCGAAAAGCAGTTTGCTGAGCGCAGTTCCTATCAGACCAGTTCCTCCGGCTATCAAAATTGTTTCCATAAATTAAAAAGATTAAGCAACGAAGCCCAAAGATATTCCGTACCTTATAATGCAATCAGGTTACTGTTCAACAACAAACTTCTTATGAACAAGTTCACTACAATAAGAACCTCTGTTGTTTTTTTAATAATCGCATTAAATATAAGTCTTACTGTACATTCCCAATCGGTTTACTATCTACCTCCCTTCGAAATGCCAGCAGGCAATAATAATTCCTTTCAATTGGCAGGCAAAATTGATTCAAACTATTTGCTTTATTATAGCCGGCCTTTTAATTCTCCAGAGATGTATTACTTCAATTCAAAAGGCGAATTAATGGATATCCGGATACTGGATTTTATAAAGCCGGGAATGGCCACCCATGTGAACATGGTAAACTTGCCTGAATATGTGAATATGTTTGTTCAGGAAATACGGAATGAAAAACATTATACATTCGTCGTCTCTATCAATCCGGATGGAAGTTTGACTGAAAACCCGCGCTATATCGATTCTACCCGTTACGATCTTTATGGTAAAAACGCATTTTATAGCTTACTCAGCAGTCCGGATAAAAAAAGATCCCTGCTTTACCGGGTTATTAACGGTTTCTCCAGTTTTCAGGTACTGTTCAATGGCATTTTATTGGATGAAAAAAGTAAAATAATCGGCTCCACCAGTTTCTACATACCATTAAATACAGATCAGGAACAAGTAGGAAATCTTTTTATAAATAACGAGGGTACTATGTTCCTGCCTATATACGATAAGGCCAATAATTATCGTGTAGGAACGAATCTGCGGCTCTATCAGTCTGCCTTTAAAAATACAACACCGAAAATCACAGAGATCTACCTGAAAGAAAATAAACCAACAGAACTTATGATGGATTGGTATGAAAGAAAAAATCAATTGGTATTGGGTG
Organism: Chitinophagaceae bacterium; assembly: GCA_965279015.1. Classification (GTDB taxonomy): domain Bacteria; phylum Bacteroidota; class Bacteroidia; order Chitinophagales; family Chitinophagaceae; genus Endoryza. Next base: position 2,155,962 of record OZ257130.1, on the reverse strand, counting down.
GGCTCTATTACAATTTCTATAATAAACGAATCGATGGGGCCATAACCATTTATATGGAACCGGATCTCACCAAAACGGATACCATTATATATATCCCTCTTGAACGGAATTTTAAAAAAGAATTAAAGAGTCGCATTTATAATGTTTCCACTACGGATGCCATCAACTCAATGCAAACACGCTATATTAGTATTGATGAAAGTGGTACCGTAACATTACTCACCGATATGTTTACCAATTCTTCTGTAGGTCGCAAATCAACATTTGGTGAGTTAAATTGGGAAACTCCCACCGAAACTGCTTACCGTCAAAGTTTGGCATCCAATTATGCTAATTCATCTCAAAACACGAGAAACCAGTCGGCTTCAAATAATAATGTATTAAGTTCAAATTCGACACCTCGTCAATCAGCGGCCGACCGTTCCCTTGTTGGTCTGGGCAGAAACAGGAGTGTAAACAACAATTATGTGCCTAACACACAAGGATTTGTTCAGAAAGAAAATGAGCGGCTTAATCAAACTTATCGGTTCACTAATTTTTCAAATGCCAGCGATATCCTGGTTATGAATAAAACACTTGATTACAAATCAGTAATATTTACAATAGATTCTTCACAAACAACAACCTGGAAAAGTTGGGCGCGTAGTTTATATGTTCCCGGAACCGCTTTTTCAAACGTCATTATTATGCCTCAAAATAAATCGGTGGGACTGTTGAGCTACGAAGTAAACAATAAAAACATTCCTTATCTCTTATGTCAGTTATTTCAATCTGCAGATAAAAAAATCAATCGACCGGTCGGTAAGCCCGGTATGCCAATGTTATTCTATAAGAAAAACGCGGTTATCATTGATGACAACTCAATTCTTACTCTCTATTCCGATCCGGAACAAAATAAATTAGGACTTGCTATTGTGAAATGGTAAAAAGGAGAAAGAATCTCACATTAATTTCCAATACAAATTTCAGGGTGCCTTACTCACCACTCACCATTCACTACTCACCAACATCATTGATATTTTAGTGGATTCCGCCTGAAAGAAAGAATATATCGTTTTATATTCATCCAGAAAGCGAGGATAAAATAAACGATCAAGGGCGATCCCATGGTTAAAAAGGAGATATATACAAACCAGGTGCGGATACGAGCGGTAGCAATCCCTAATTTTTCACCAATTGCGGTACATACCCCAAACACCTGCCATTCGATATAATAGCGGAAGCGGTTCATAGTGCTAAATTAAAAAAATTAAACAAAAGAGAACGCTTTTGGGTTATATCATTACCCCATTTTTCGATAATTTCGCCACAGGTTCAAAATCGTTCGCTCACTCTTTAAACGCAACAATCATGGTTTTTGATATTGAGATGATTAAGAAGGTTTATGCCAACTTCCCCGGACGTGTAAAAGCAGCGCGTAAAATTGTTGGTCGCCCCCTCACTCTTTCCGAAAAAATATTATACACCCACCTTTGGCAGGGAGATGCTACGCAACCCTTCGAACGAGGGAAAAGTTATGTTGATTTCGCTCCCGATCGTGTTGCTATGCAAGACGCTACGGCCCAGATGGCATTACTTCAGTTTATGCAGGCCGGACGAAATAAAGTGGCTGTCCCCTCTACTGTACATTGTGATCACCTGATCGTAGCAAAAACAGGAAGTAAGGAGGATTTAAGTAAAGCAATTACGGAGAGCAGGGAAGTATTTGATTTCCTGGCCTCCGTTTCAAATAAATACGGCATCGGATTCTGGAAACCAGGCGCAGGGATCATTCATCAGGTGGTACTGGAAAACTACGCATTCCCCGGTGGTATGATGATAGGTACCGACAGCCATACCGTAAATGCTGGTGGTTTAGGTATGGTTGCTATTGGTGTGGGTGGTGCGGATGCCTGCGATGTAATGGCAGGACTACCCTGGGAACTTAAATTCCCAAAACTTATTGGCGTTAAGCTTACTGGAAAACTTAATGGATGGGCCGCACCAAAAGATGTGATCTTGAAAGTAGCGGGTATTTTAACCGTAAAAGGTGGAACCGGTGCTATTGTTGAATATTTTGGTGAAGGTGCAACCAGCATGAGTTGTACCGGTAAGGGAACTATCTGTAATATGGGTGCCGAAATTGGTGCCACTACTTCTACTTTTGGATACGATGAAAGTATGAGTCGTTATCTCCAGGCTACGGGCCGTACAGAAGTAGCTAAACTGGCGGATGGTATTAAAGCGGACCTGACAGCCGATCCTGAAGTATATGAAAATCCCTCCGCCTATTTCGATCAGTTGATTGAAATTGATTTGAACACACTCGAGCCACATCTTAACGGACCTTTTACTCCGGATCTCGCTACTCCTATTTCTAAAATGAAAGAAGAGGCGGCTAAAAATAATTGGCCCGTTAAAATTGAATTTGGTTTGATTGGAAGTTGCACCAATTCTTCTTATGAAGATATTAGTCGCGCGGTGAGTCTGGCCAAACAGGTTTCAGCAAAAGGACTGAAAACAAAAGCGAATTTCACTATCACCCCCGGAAGTGAACAGGTTCGATACACCATTGACCGGGATGGATTTCTCGAAGCGTTTGATAAAATTGGTGCCACCGTTTTTGCAAATGCCTGTGGTCCCTGTATTGGAATGTGGGAACGGGTTGGGGCGGAAAAGCAGGAACGTAATACAATCGTGCATTCCTTTAACCGCAACTTCGCTAAACGTGCCGATGGCAACCCCAATACCTTAGCTTTTGTAGCATCGCCTGAATTGGTAACTGCATTAGCCATCGCGGGTGATCTTACTTTTAATCCGATTACGGATACATTGATCAATGAAAAAGGTGAAAAAGTAAAATTAGACCCGCCAACCGGTTACGAATTACCACCAAAAGGATTTGCCGTTGAAGACGCGGGCTTCCAGGCCCCGGCTGCTGAAGGAAGTGGTATTAATGTTATTGTTGATCCTGCTTCGAAACGTTTGCAATTATTGGATCCTTTTTCACCCTGGGAAGGTATTGACCTTAAGGGATTGAAATTGCTGATCAAGGCAAAAGGAAAATGTACCACCGATCATATCTCTATGGCGGGTCCCTGGTTGAAATTCCGCGGTCACCTCGATAATATCAGTAATAATATGCTGATCGGCGCATTGAATTTTTTCAATGAAAAAACAGATAATGTAAAGAACCAACTTACTGGTGAATATGGCACAGTTCCAAAAACTCAAAGAGCCTATAAAGCGGCTGGAGTTGGAACAATAGTAGTGGGAGATGAGAATTATGGTGAAGGATCTTCAAGAGAACACGCGGCTATGGAACCACGTCACCTGGGTGTTCGTGCCGTATTGGTAAAAAGTTTCGCCCGTATTCACGAAACCAATCTTAAAAAGCAGGGAATGCTGGGACTTACTTTTGCTGATAAGAATGATTATGATAAAATCCAGGAAGATGATACGATCGATATACTTGGGCTCACTTCGTTTACACCAGGTACGCCTTTGCAAGTTGTATTGCATCATGCCAATGGATCTTCCGAAATCATTGAAGTAAATCATTCTTATAATGAACAACAGATAGAATGGTTTAAAGCCGGCGGAGCGTTGAATATCATTCGGCAGCAATTTGCCTGATATTCTTCTGTACAATAAAGAATATTGAATAAAATAAGAGGCTATCTCATTAATGAGATAGCCTCTTATTTTATTCAATTAATTTTTCTCTACACTTTACTTTGTACCCAACCAATGAGAGCACCCACAATTCCACCCACTATGGTACCAGCTGCAATATCAACGGCCAATAGAGTAGTATCCGACAGATTCATTAGGGCATAATGGACACAATTCACTGCGATATAAAACAGCAATGCGGTGATAGCGCCGGTTTTGAATCCGCCAGCAACCGAATGGGCTCCGGCCTTGCCTATTACATAAGAAAACAGAAAACCATAAGCCAGGTTACCCACCACCATGGACCACCAAATCATATTTGCTTCACCTCGGAAAACGCCAGAACTTATATTACTGTGTGAATTCATAAAATCCATCAGTAAGATTCCAAATACCAAATATCCAAGAAAGAATAAGGCAATACCGCCTGTAATTCCTCCTACAAGAAATTTTTTAGAGCTCATAAACAATCGTTTTGGGGTTAAAAATTAAAAGGACGAACCTAATGTAAACCATTTGAAAGATAAGTTGGTTAACCCGAGCTTTTAAATAGGCCACCATGCTGCATTTTTGCCGTTTTCTTCCAATTATTGATCTGAATATAGAAGCGCTTAAAGTAAATCTACTCGTTACAATCATTAATCATTGATCGGGCTTCCCTATTTTTACTTCATGATCTCATATAATCCCAAAGACTGGTTCAATTTTCTTTTCCGGTTTCATAAAGGAGATACACTCCGAAAGCTTTTGGCTTTTATGTTCCTGGTTTCAGCCTATTCGGCACTGATTGCTTTCCTGGAACTGGAATATTGGAAACTGTCAAAAGCCAGTTATATCAGCAATCTTTCCTTATTGCACCAACTGCTTGGCTTTGTATTATCCTTGCTATTGGTTTTCCGTACCAATACGGCCTATGATCGCTGGTGGGAGGGAAGAAAATTGTGGGGTGCACTTGTGAACAATAGTCGTAACCTGGCAATTAAATTGAACGCCCTTTTGAAACACGAAGATGAAAGTGAACGCAAATTCTTTGTCCGCATGATACCTTTATTCGCCAAAGTATTAAAAGAACATCTCGCATTAGAAACTACCCGTCTGGCACTTGATTCGGATGAGCATCCGGAACTTTCTCTATTGGATAAAAACAAACACGTGCCCAACCAGGTAGCTTCTCTGATCACCCAACGTATTTATCGCCTTCATCGTGATGGAAAAATAAACGGTGATGAACTGATAACGCTTAATAATGAAATGCTATCGTTCACTGAAATCTGTGGAGCCTGTGAAAGAATTAAGAATACTCCCATTCCTTTTTCATATAGCACCTTCGTAAAAAAATTCATCTTTACTTATGTATTTACCCTCCCTTTTGGATTTGTATTCAGTCTGGGATATTGGGTAATTCCGGTAGTTGCATTTATTTTTTATGTTCTGGCCAGCCTTGAATTGATCGCGGAAGAAATTGAGGATCCTTTCGGAGGAGATGAAAACGATCTTCCCACCGATAAAATAGCTTCGAACATAAAAAGACATGTGGAAGAAATACTACATTGATTAAAATACATCCCTCATAACCAACGTTTTTGTTAAGATTCGTCGTATAGGAGAATATCTTTTCTGACCTTGCAGCGGTTCGATATTTTTGCGGGTCAATAATAACATGTATTTGAAAGCTTTATCTGTCATAGCGCTCTGTATTTTTTCCGTATTCGATTGCTTTTCACAGGCTTGTACCACTCTTGGACAAACACCTGGTACAGCATTCCCCGTATGTGGAGTAGATACTTTTAGCCAAACTACTGTGCCTCAGTGTGGTGGCACATTATTACCGGTTCCTTGCAATGATGGCGCTCAATATTCTGATTTACGCCCTTTCTGGTATAAGTTTACCTGTTTTAGCAGCGGAACCCTCGGTTTTTTGATTACTCCGGTTGAACTGAGTGACGATTACGACTGGCAATTGTTCGATATTACCGGAAAGAATCCAAATGACGTTTTCACCAATTCGGCTCTATTTGTTGCCTGCAACTGGTCGGGAAATACCGGACTTACCGGAGCCTCATCCGCCGGAACCAAATTAATTAATTGTGCCGGCCCCACTTACCCAACTTTCAGTTCGATGCCAACCCTTATAGTTGGTCATCAATACCTTTTGTTGCTCAGTAATTTCAGCCCTTCTGAAAAAGGTTATAAACTTTCTTTTGGAGGGGGAACAGCAAATATTACTGATCCATCCCTCCCTAAATTAAGCACGGCCCTTGCTGGTTGCGGAGGAGTAAAAGTAGGACTCAAACTAAACAAGAAAATGAAATGCGCGAGCCTGGCAGCAGACGGAAGTGATTTTACTTTATCGCCTGCTAATGGAACTATCATCGGTGCAACCGGTATTGGTTGCAGCAGTTCATTTGATATGGATTCTGTGGTATTAACTATGAGTGGAGCGCTTACACCCGGTAACTACACGATTACTATTAAGAATGGCATAGATGGAAATACCCTGTTTGATAACTGCGACAGGAATATTACACCCGGTGAAACTATCAACTTTACGGTATTTCCCATACAACCTACACCTATGGATAGTTTATCAAAAATAGGATGTGCGCCTGATGTACTTAATTTAGTTTTCCGGACACCTATTAATTGCAATACTATCGCGGCAGATGGATCTGATTTCACTGTAAGTGGACCTGGTGTTGTTGGAGTAACCAGTGCTTCGGGCAATTGTGGTAACAATAGCGGTACAAAAGTGATACAGGTTAAATTATCCGGCCCCATTCAATTGGGCGGTACTTACCAGATCCGCCTGCAACAAGGAACAGATGGTAATACGCTACTTGACGAATGTATGCAGCAAACACCGGCTGGTTCAATTATCAACTTCGTGGTAAGCGATACCGTTTCCGCAGATTTTAACTACCAGGTGGTATTTGGATGTAAAACAGATACTGTTCAACTCTCACATGATGGACGAAATGGAGTTAATAGCTGGACCTGGTATTCGAACAATACCGAAGTGAGCCGGCAACAAAATCCTTCTATCTTTTATACTCTTTTTGGTCAGAAACAAATCAAGCTCAGTGTTTCCAATGGAGTATGTAAAGATTCTGCCATTGTTTCGGTTAATCTGGATAATGAATTAAAAGCTGCTTTTCAATTTCCGGATGTAGTATGTCCCCAGGATCTTGCCACCTTCATAGATAAAAGTATCGGCAACATACAATCCTGGAACTGGAGTTTTGGCAATGGAGTAAACAGCAATATCAAAAGCCCCGTTCCACAGAAATACAATGCACCCACTTCAACAAGGCAAATTTTCTATACTGTCCGCCTCATCGTTCAAAATAATAACAATTGCTTTGATACCGTATCTCAACAGGTTAAGGTAGTAAACACTTGCATGATCGCGGTACCCAATGCCTTTACCCCCAATAACGATGGAAAGAATGATTACCTGTATCCATTAAATGCCTATAAAGCCGATAATCTCATTTTCCGCGTATACAACCGTTTTGGGCAAGTAGTATTTGAAACAAAGGACTGGACGAAAAAATGGGACGGTACCATTAATGGTCATGCCCAACCAGCCGGTACTTTTGTATGGATATTGCAATATATTGACCGGGACACCCAGCAATTGATCGTGAAAAAAGGAACTACTGTTATTATCCGGTAGTTAACCATTTTTCACCTCATTATTATTTTATTCCTCTTTTCAATTTATATTTAGTTGTCTTTATCCCCCATATTATGCATTTGAATTAGCCGGGAAGTCGGGAAGACGGAAAGTAGGATTATTATAAATAATTTAATTCCCGTCTTCCCGCCTTCCCGGCAAAAAATAGAATAATTACTAAAACAACTGAATATGAAAAGAGGAAAACCCTTCTGCTTATTTATTGCATTTGCCTTATTGGTATCCGCTTCGATTTATGCTCAAAACAAAAATGATTTATTGATCCAAACCAGTGAGGTAAATCATCTCATGATTAATTTTGATGCGGACCGGGGAAGTCTTTACCGTTTTTATACAGTTGCCAATTCTCCGGAGAGAACCAATCGGCTTAAAGAATTCTACAACAACTACCTCAATCAGCTGAAAGCATTGAACTTCGATCAGTTGAGCATTGGAGGAAAAGCCGATTATATTCTTTTCCAACGCCAATTACTTACTGGTTTAAAAGAGATGCAGGAAACAGAAAAGGAGTATAACCAGGTTAAAAACTATTTTCCGTTTGCGCAGGCCATCTATGAGCTCGAAAAATCCAGAAGACGCGGGATCCCTGTTAACGGAGAAGAAGCAGCCCGTCAATTGGTGAGCTTGAACCAACAAATAACATCAGCAAGCAAATCGTTACCAAAAGACGTTACTATAGAAGCAACCCTGGCCAAACGGGCTTCTGAATCGGTTACTGGTTTACAGGCTGCATTGAAAAGTTATTATGATTTCTATTATGGTTATGATCCGTTATTTACCTGGTGGGCCGAAAAACCATATCAAAAAACAGACAGTTCATTGAGAGCGTATGCTTCACAATTGAAATCAAAAGCTACTGCTTCTTCACAAAAAGATGATGGCAGCGGAATTATCGGTAACCCGATCGGCGATGTTGAATTGAAGCGCCAATTGGAATATGAAATGATCCCTTATTCAGCGGAAGAATTAGTAGAGATCGCCAATAAGGAATTTGCCTGGTGTGATGCTGAAATGCTTAAGGCAAGCCGCGAGTTGGGATTTGGCGATAAATGGAAAGACGCGCTGGAAAAAGTAAAAAATAGTTTTGTTCCTCCAGGCCGTCAACCTGAAGTGATCCTGCGTTTACACAACGAATCCATTTCGTTTATAAAGAAATACGATCTCATAACCATCCCACCGATTGCCGAAGAAACCTGGCGGATGGGAATGATGACTCCTCAACGTCAATTGACTAGTCCCTTCTTTTTAGGGGGGGAACAAATATTGATCTCCTATCCTACCAATACGATGAATCATGATGATAAATTGATGAGTATGCGTGGGAACAACCCGCATTTTTCCCGCGCAACTGTTCACCACGAATTAATTGCTGGTCATCATTTGCAAGGGTTCATGAACAATCGCTACAGGGCCTATCGGAATTTTAATACTCCTTTCTGGACCGAAGGATGGGCTCTGTACTGGGAAATGATTTTATGGGATATGAAATTCCCCGCGTCCGCGGAGGACCGCGTGGGTATGTTATTCTGGCGCATGCATCGCTGTGCCCGCATTATATTTTCGTTGAATTATCATTTGGGAAAATGGACACCGCAACAATGTATCGACTTCCTGGTGGATCGTGTGGGACATGAAAGAGCGAATGCAGAAGGAGAAGTGCGTCGTTCTTTCACCGGTGGGTACGGTCCGCTTTACCAAATTGCGTATATGATTGGTGCCCTTCAATTTTATCAACTGAAAAAGGAATTGGTTGATACGAAGAAGATGACTTTCAAACAATATCATGATGCCGTTCTTCGGGAAAACGCAATGCCGGTGGAAATGGTGAGAGTGATATTGACCAACCAAAATGTAAGTAGGGACTTTAAGACCAGCTGGAGATTTTATACTAAATGAATAGTCAATAAGAACCAAGATGCCTGAATGAAGAACCAAGAACCAAGATGCCAAGATCCAAAGAAGTAATACAAAAGAAAACCAAGTACCAAAGAACGAATACAAAAAATAGAAAATCCAAAGGGTCTCCGAAATTCAGGGACCCTTTGGATTTTTAAGCTTGGAATTTATTTGATTCTTTGATTTCTTTCTGTATTTTTCTTTGGTTCTTGGTTCTTCGGTTCTTGGTTCTTATTGACTCACGAGTGTCCGAAACTTCTCAATATTCTGCATCCGTTCGTATTTAATAGGAACCTCCCTGGTAATGCCAGCTTTTTTAACGCGGGCAAAACCTTCAATTCGGATCATGGCTTCTTTCTTTTTATATAGATCGCGATGGTTCATCAATGCGCCAAGCATATCTACCTTAATCATTGCAGGCACCAAAAATTCGGAACGTTTGCTAACATGTACTTCTTCATTCAGTCCAAAGCGACCAAGATACTGATCATCGATGTACACATCACCCCTTGCATCAGAAAGCTCTACTCCAAAGTTGTTTGGATTATAGTAGATAAGATCGACCCCGGCGGTAGATTGCAATACGCCTAACTGAACCAACCGGATATTTTGAATATCCCGGTATTCGGGTTCCTTAATATTTGCTGTTTTGCAGGAAGCCAAAAAAACCAGTCCGATAATTAGTGTAAAAATTGTTCTTTTCATATGCTGTTCTTTTAATGAAGAAATAAATTTCAATACTTCCTATCATCAAAGAATCAGACCAGATTCCGTTAAACAGATTGCTTTAACAATTCTTTCCATTCAGGATTAGTTAAAAGTAATCAACGCTTAAACCTTTGGAATTAACAATGGTCGGCGGCTGGAATGAAGCATCAGGAATGAAGAACCAAGAACCAAGATTCCAAGAACCAAAGAAAGAATACAAAAGAAAACCAAGTAACAAAGAAGAAATACAAAGAAGAAAGACGCAAATAAATTCTAAGTAAAAAAACCCAAATGGACTTCGAATTTCGGAGACCATTTGGGTTCTATTTTTTTGTATTCTTCTTTGCTCCCGCAGGGATTGGTTCTTTGTATTCTTTCTTTGGTTCTTGGTTCTTCGGTTCTTGAATCTTGCTTTCGGGAATGATTTAATTATTCAACTGCAAAGGCTACCAAATAGTCTCCTTGTTTTGTTCCCAACTTACCGTGCCCACCCGCAGCAATTACCACATATTGTTTGCCATTTATTTTATAAGTCATAGGAGTAGCTTGTGCGCTGGCAGGTAATAAATATTCCCAAAGCAATTCTCCTGTATTTGTACGGAAAGCCCGAAAATGATTATCCATAGTAGCGGCAACAAAGGTTAAGTTACCGGCAGTGGTAATGGCTCCTCCAAAATTGATTGATCCCCATTTTTCGGCGCCGGGATATTTCCGTGGATCCAGCATATATCCTAATGGCTTCTCCCATTTTTTTGATCCATTGTTTACATCAATTGCCAGAATAGTTCCCCAGGGTGGTTTTGATTGAGGGACTATTTGTCCGTTATCAATTTTAAAAACATAATCCCGTTTCATTACATAAGGTGTACCGATTTGACGGCCTGTTTCTGCACGTACCATATCTTTCTCTTCTTTCTCCAACTCAGCTAATTTTTCCCTTGGCAACATTCGGATGATCGCTGGCAAACAATTAATATTTGTTACAAGTAATCCTTGCTTTGCATCAAAACACATTCCTCCCCAATGAATACCTCCTGCATTACCGGGTGTCATAAGTGTACCGGTAAAACTGGGTGGTGTAAAAATTCCTTTATTGATATACTTACCAATTCTGATCGCGGCTTCTTCTCTATCTTTTTCCGTAAGTCCCCATGCATCTTCCTTAGATATTTTTTGAATGCCAACTGGTGCGGGTAAGATGGGGAAAGGTTGTGTTGGATAAGCTTGTTCACCGATTATATCGGAAACAGGAACGGCTCGTTCTTCAACCGGGAACAAGGACTTACCGGTTTCTCGATTCAAAATAAAAACATGTCCCATTTTAGTTCCTACAGCAACAGCAGGAATTTTTTTTCCATTTTTTTTAACGTCAATAAGCATCGGTTGTGCCGCAATATCATAATCCCATAAATCATGATGCACAACCTGGAAATACCAAACCAGCTTTCCGGTAGATGCGCGAAGCGCTACAATTGAATTACCGTACAGATTCTGTCCCAAACGTTCCCCCCCGTAATAGTCAGGACTGGGAGACGAAGTAGGGATAAAAACAAGATCACGTTTAATATCAGCCGAAAGTGGGGCCCATGCATTAGCCGCCCCTGTTTTATGCGCTTTTGGACCATTCCAGCTATGCCAGGCTTTATCGGTGGAATCTACCGGAATTGGATCCCAGCTCCATTTGAGTTCCCCTGATAATGCATCGTAAGCGCGAACAGTTCCTTTGGGATAATCGAATCGCTGGTTATCACCCAATGAAGATCCGATTACAACCAGGTTGCCAATGATCGCAGGTGGAGAAGTGACAGCCAGGTCATTACCAATTCCTTCTTTTAAATTTATAACTCCTTCTCTCCCGAAGAAAGGCATAGGCTTACCGGTTTTTGCATTCAATGCAATCAACCTCCCATCAATAGTTGCAGTAAAAATTCTTTTCTCCTGGTCATTGTTCTTAGTATCTCCTGTAGCGGGCCAAATAGAAACACCTCGTGACGTAATTTCAGAGAAGCCGCTTTTTAAATTGATAGCCGGATCGTAGATCCATTTTTCCAAACCCGTTGCAGCGTCTATCGCAATTACCCGGCATGATGGAGTGCTAAAGTAGAGCACGCCATCAACCATAATAGGTGTAGCCTCAAATGCAGCTTTTTCTTTTGCGCGGTTCCCTTCATACATTTTCATTTCCCCGCTTTGATAGGTCCAGGCAGGTTTAAGGTTTTTGATATTCGCCAAATTGATTTGTTCCAATGGCGAATAACGGCTGCCACCTGCGTCCCGGCCGTAACAGGGCCATTCATTGGCTGCTTTCTCTTTTGAAGTGATAGTCGAGGTTTGAGCCTTGCCAGAACTTATAAAATAAGTTAGTGCGAAGACAACAACCGGAGTCTTTAAAAAATTCATAGAAAAAGTTTAGAGAATTAAGTTTGAAGGATGATTTTGATTCTACCGAGATCATTTCAATCCAAATTTAATTTCACAGTTGGGGCAAAGCTAATCTGTTTGACCAGTAGGATGATTTTGGAGATCAATGGAAATGACGAAATCATAAAGAACCAAGATGCCAAGATGCCTGGTCGAAGAACCAAGATGCCAAGATCCAAAGAAAAATACAAAACTTAAAAAACCAAAGAGTCTCCGAATTTCGGGAACCGCTCAATTATTTTTTCATCATTAATTTGTTTCTGTCTATAGCTTGAGTTATCAGCCGGGGCGGAAACGACTCCGAACTCATGACTCCCGACTCCTGACTACTTACTGTTGCTAACAAAAGCTACCTGCTTACTATCCGGGCTCCAGCTTGGGGTATTGATAGTTCCCTGGCCGCCGAATAAATAAGCGATCGTACGGGGAGCACCGCCATTCGCTGGCATTAAACGCAGCATTACTCGTTTATAGAAGGGATGATCATTCGGATCAATTGTGTTAGGAAAAGATAAGAACGCGATCCATTTTCCATCGGGAGAAATATGCGCGAACCAGTTATTGTATTCGTCGAAAGTGATCTGTTCATTACCTGTTCCATCTGGTTTCATCCGCCACAATTGCATGGTACCTGTTCGTCTATCGTTATAATAAATCCATTTCCCATCGGGCGAATACTCCGGGCCATCGGCCAACCCTTTTTCATGGAAGGTAAGCTGTACTTCCGGTCCCCCATTGATTGGTTTCTTGTAAATATTATAAGCCTGTGCTTTACTGATACGTTGTGCTGTATATACCAGCTCTTTTCCGTTGGGGCTCCATCCATGTAGGTAGGATGGTGTACTATCGGTTACAAGAATTGGTTCACCACCGGTAATTGGAAGATAATAAACCGTACTGCCTCCACCTGGCATACCATCGCGGTGACTACTGATGGCCAGCATCTTTCCATCAAATGAAATCACATGATCGTTATTATTACGTATTGCTTTACCAGTATTTAAAACCTGCGGTTCGCCTCCTTCCAGTGAAAGCGTATAAATCAACCCACGTTTGTTAAACAATAAACGCTTGCCATCGGGCATCCAGTTTGGTGCTTCAATTCTTCCTGTATCCTGATAAACTATTTTACGTTTGCCATCAAATACATTGATTGTTTCGAGCCGACTCGCAAGAATTCCATCCCTGTACCCATTGTAATTGTCTGGAACCGGTAACTCTGTACGAACATTCCAGGCCAATCCTTCTTCCATCACTTCCGCATTGTGACTGCACATCAATAGGCCTGTTAATACACTATCAGGCATTTCAACCGCATCGGTCCGGCCTATTTCCTGTAAGGGCTCACCGGGATTAGCGATACGCATAATAAATATTTTACCAGCTCTTTCGAGTTGGATGATTTCTACATTCGATTTTTTTGAAACAATTTGATCTTGCGGATCACGCATATATGCCCCACGTAACCGACGCCATTGCAACGATGTCATTCCATCTCCATGCACCACCGCGCTAATGTGAGCCGCTTCCTCCTGTTCACTTGCCCTTACCATCCAGCCGATTTTACGATGCGGATCGGTTCCTTTACCAATCAATTTCACATTAGCGGTAAGAATAAAATCCCCCTTGAGTTTATTGTATGCGTAATGAAACTCATCACGACCGAACCAGATATTATATCCGCCTGCTTTTATCGAATAACTTTGGTCGGATAAATTATATGCGGTACTTCCTCTTAGTTTAGGATTCCCGATATCAGCATGTTGCTGAAAGATACCGACAGGCTGCGCTTGTAAGCTGCAACAAACAATTAGCAGTGCTGAAAACAAAGAAGTGAATTTCATATGCAAAACAATTATGGTTAAATGAGCGATGCGGAGTACGGATATTAGTTGCTAAGTACTGGCTTCGCTTACTGTGCGCCTACGCTGAAGCTTCAGCGCAAGCGTTAGCTTTTGCGACCGCGTGCCGCCTTAGCTTTAGCGGTGGCGCAAGGTGAGGATCACAATTCTTAATTAAATTATTATTGGCAATTGCCTGAATGAAATTAACACGGAGCATTCACGAACTAAAACTTAAAAAAGGCAATGGTAATTTAAGGAGATAAATTGGATTTTTGATCTATGATTTAGGATTTATGATTTCATCCAAGGTGTCGCCCGGTAATGCATAGTAGTCCCGAGTCATTTGAAATCAAAAGTCATAAATCCTAAATCATAAATCCTCACCATTCTTCATACAAATCGTGAAATAGTTTTTTGAGCGCTGGATTATCCGTTGAGGCTGCTGGGTATTTGGCCATCTCTCTACGTATATTTTCAATCCTATCCTTGAAAACCGGGTGTGTACTCATAAAAGCAGCAGGTTCTTTTCCTACTGTTTCTTTCTGTAACATTTCCATCAACCGCATCATACCATCTGTATTTAATCCACTACTGGCCATCATTCGCATTCCATTATTATCCGCATCCGATTCCAATGATCGTGAATATTCCAATCCTTTAAGGGCATCGGCATTATTGGCGATATAACTAAGGATACCCGAATCATTACCGAAAAGTAATGATATGAACATCTGGCGGGCTAAACTGCGAAATAGCGAACGCAGAGAATGTCGTTTGGCAATATGAGAGGATTCATGTGCCAATAAAGCTGCCAACTCTTCCGGTGTTTTCATTCCTTCCAAAATAGCATCATGCACAATGATATGTCCGCCTGGTATTGCAAAAGCATTTACATCCGTTGCTTCCACTACTGTGATGGAAATGGGATAATCAACCTGGAATTGAAGTGTTGCATAAAATTCATTAATCACCCGGGTTTTGGCACTATCAACTTTATAGGCATTGATCGTTGACCTATACATGCTTTCGCCGAGTTCAATTTCGTATTCTTTAGAGAAATTAATGGCTACCCGTTCTCCCAGCCAGGGCATGAACCAAAAATAGGTAGTAAGGATAAGCGCAATTACGATACCAAAAAGCAGCAGAATTTTATTACGTGTTTTGCCGATGGTATGATGATAGATCCCGCCAATAAATTTATACCCCTTAAATTGCTTTTTTACTTCCACCAATAATTCCATATCACGGATAACCAATTGTTCGGTTTTTCCCTGCATGTTTACATAATGAAGTCGGGTATCTGCCAATCCCTCTTGCATAGACTGAATTTTCTCTGCCAACCAGTAAATATCTTTTTCTTCGTTATTCTCATCCCTGTACCGGAGTGTTAGGGTAACGGATGAAATAAAAACCGTGGCCGTGTATTGACGACCGCTTGCATTTATATAGGTAGCCTTGTAAGTAGTATGCATAACTGCTGCGAAAATATATTAAATGGAATTACCCTTAGAGAAGTAATGTTTCAGTTTGAAATTTTTGTCCCACAAAGACACAAAATTCACTAAGAATTACCTTTTGTGGCTTGGTGTCTTTGTGGGAATCTGACTAACTATTCCCTTAGGGATCTCTAATAAAGATTTAATTAAAGCTCCTCGTCTCTTTCACGCTAAACCCTGATATTTGAGCGTTAAAATACCAATCACCCGGCATGAAATATTTTCCGATACTCCTTTTATTCATTTTGCTGATCAGTAGCGGTTGTAAAACCAGTAAAAAAACGGCCAGCACAGAAATTCCGGGCCGAATACTGCCTGCACTTCCGACTTCTCTGATCAATATTCCTATTAAAGTTAATATGCGCCCTTTGCTGGCGATAATGGATTCGATGACTTCCAAAGAGTTCACCAATGAGAAATGGCCCGATTATACCGAAAGTTCCTGTGACTTCAGGTACAAGTATCGTTTTCTTCGTTCACCTTTCACTTTCAGTTGTGTAAATAATAAAGTAACCATTGGATTCCGCGGAAATTACCAGATTGCAGGCAGTAAACGGATCTGCGCTTTTGATAAAGCGATATCACCCTGGGTGGGTGGAAGCTGTGGTTTCGGTAATGAACCTTTCCGGAAAGTTGATCTTACTATTGGGTCCTTGCTGGAACTGTTGCCCAATCACCAATTACGTACCACTACCCGACTGGAAACTTCTAAGGTGTTAGATAAATGCGAAGTTACCGTCCTGCAAACAGATGTCACTAAGGAAGTGATGGATAGCATCAGGGCATCAGTGGATAGTTATTGCACGGTGTTCGACAATTTAGTTCAGGCAATTAATAATAATGCATTGTTGCTTCAATGGCGCACGGGGGGTAGTCGTGTAATGCCGATCAGCCGGTACGGGTATTTAAATCTCAATCCCACCCAATTGCGGGTGGGTCGATTTAATACAAACAAAGACACATTATTATTCTCAGTGGGTTTTAGTGGAGTTCCTCAATTTTCATCGGATAGCTTGAAGTTAGTGACCAATGCCAGTCTTCCACCTATTACCAGCAACGCCTATAATACGGGTATCAGCACATACCTAAACGCGCATTATGAATATAAGTTCTTTAATAAATTACTAAACGATAGTCTGTACAATAAACCTTTTGAAGTGGATGGAAGAACATTCGTGATTAAAGAGATCATCATCGGAGGCAGCAACGATGGTAAAATAAATATAGATGTTTCCTTCACAGGTAATCGCAAGGGTACTTTGCACATAAGTGGAACGCCGGTACTGGATACGGCCCTCCAGGTTTTATCGATGGCTGATATTAATTTTTCAATCGATACAAAAGATATACTGGTAAATATGGCTAAGAGTATGTTTCGAAAAAAGATATTGAAAACGCTCAGCAACCAATCTGTACTGGATATCGCTGCCCTGATTCAGAAAAATAAATCACTGATAGAAATGCGCCTCAACCAGCCTATCACAAGCTGGATGAGCAGCAACGGAAAGCTGCACGAATTAAAACTAATTGGCTTTTTGCCTCAAAAAGACCATATCCAGGTACAAGCATATATTTGGGCCGATATTGTGTTGATTGGCAATCCTCCAGCTAGCCAATTGAAAGGTTTTTAACCCCTGCTAATTAAGGAACCAGAGGCAACCAATGCCCCTCTGATATCGTAACTATGGTATTCCACAAAGAAAAATTGTAATTTTTCGAGGCGTTTAAACTCGCCAAAACCAACACCCTTGCTGACAGATAACGCAAAAATAAGTGCATTACTGCTGGGCTGCCGGCAAAACAACCGCAATAGCCAGAAGGAGTTGTATTATCTGTTGCGTGGCTTTGCTATGAAGATCTGCTACCGCTACACCGACCGGATGGAAGAATCGGAAGAAATAATGAACGAAGCTTTTATCAAACTTTTCAAAAACATTCAGCAATTCGATGAATTCCGGCAAGAGGATACGTTGTTGTCATTGAAAGGATGGTTCAAAAGAATTCTGGTAAATACCTGTATTGATCACTACCGTAAAAAGCAATCTTCCGTAAACGGCCATATGCTTACCACTGAATCCGAAAAAATTGCCGATGCGGGTGAAAACGGATTAGATATATTATCCTATAAAGAAATAATTGAAGCAGTCCGTTTGTTATCTCCTTCTTACCGGGCAGTATTTAACCTGTTTGTTATTGAAGGATTAAGTCACGACGAAATTTCAAAAAAACTGGGTATTTCGGTGGGCGCCTCTAAATCCAATCTGTCGAAAGCCCGTGATAACCTTAGAAAACTATTATTAAAAAAATCGAAGTTCAACATTTATGCATCCCCTTTCTGATAAAGACCTTGACCGTTTAAGCCGCGAAGCTGCTGAACAGTACGATGTGGACCAGAGTCCATCGGGCTGGGAGCACCTGGAACAACGACTTAACAAAGAACTTCCTCCTCAAAAAGAGAAAGACAGAAGACGCTTTCTATGGATTTTCTTTTTGTTTCTATTATTGAGCGGAAGCAGCCTTGTATGGATGCTTGCTGATAAAAATGGAAATGAAACAGCTGTTAATACTGATTCAATTTCCGGTACCCATAAAAATGAGTCATCCCAACCCATTCCCCCATCGCCAGAAATCAAAACTATTGAAAACAAAAAGACTGAAAATGGAAATGTGGAAACTACTCCTGTAACCGAGAAAAAAGCTGGAGCAGGCAATACCATTCCATCAACCAGTGATTTGTCTGCTTCTTCAACTCCTGTTACGGATAAAAATAGTTCGCAAGAGAATAAATTAAAAACAAAACCAGTATTAGTTAAAGAGAAGGCTGTATCAACAGAACGGTCAACATCTTCCAGGAAAAAAACGGTAGTAATAGTTGCTGGTGCAAACCCATCAATAAAGAATCCGGCAAATAATGGAACAGATCCAATTACAAGCAGCCCGGAAAAAAAGGAAACAGCTAAAAAGAACGATTCGCAGAATTCAGTTCCTGCACCAATAGTTCCTGTGCCCGATAAACCGACCGTTCAATCAGATGCAAGTTCATCCGTCAACAATAAAACAAACGCTCAGTCAATCAATAAAGAACCGCAACCAGAACCCGCAGCAGCTAATCCTGCTGCTGCCTCTTCCACGAAGAAGAAAGACACGCCAAAAGAAAAAACTAAAAATCGATTAGCGTTCAGCGTACTCACAGGCATCGATAAAAGTAGCATCCACGGAACAGGTAGTAGCAAATTGGGTTATAATTTGGGAGCCCAGGTTTCCTATAACCTGTCGAAACGATGGTCGCTGATCACAGGTTTTATTTATACCAAAAAGAACTATTCGGCTGAAGGAGAAGATTTTCATCCACCCAAACATTACTGGACCAATTATGTTAAGCTGAATTCGCTGGATGGAAATTGCGTGATGTGGGATATTCCGTTGAACGTTCGCTATAATATAACTACTAAACCTTCCAATACCTGGTTTGTAAGTACGGGGCTTTCTTCTTATATCATGCGGAAACAAGCCTACACCTATGATTATATATACAATGGTACACCCACTATACGAGACTGGGAGACGAGCTCACAGGAAAATGAATGGTTTAAAATATTAAATCTTTCTGCCGGCTACGAAAGAGCACTCGGTAAATCCTGGTCGGTACAGGCAGAACCATTTGTGAAACTTCCTCTCAGCGGAGTAGGCTTTGGTAGTATGGAAATGGGCAGCTATGGCATATTAGTGGGGATAAAATACAAACCGGTTTTCAATAAAACCAAAACAACCCCGGCCACTAAAACTCCGTAAAAAGTAAAAAATAATGTATGATGAGACTACCGCTCACCTTATTGAAGGCCCTGGGTTTTGTGTTCCTTATCAGTGCTGTTATCTATGCTTGTAGTAAAGGCGGGGATGCTCCGCCACCAAGTCCCTGCGCGGGAGTTACAATTAGTGTAACCGCTACCGTTACCGATGCCGCTACCGGGACCAATAACGGAAGTATTGTAGCTTCTGCTTCTGGAGGTTCCGGAGCAATGACATATAGTCTCAATGGAGGCGCTTTCCAGTCTTCAGGTACTTTTAATGGCCTCGCAAAAGGAAACCATACAATCAGCGCAAAAGACAATAAAGGTTGTACAGGTTCCAATACATTTACTGTAAATGAAACAAATGCCTGTGCCGGAATAACAATTACCTTAACGGCCACTGCTACTAATTCGGATCCTTGTGCTCCTAATGGTGTTATTACTGCTACGGCTGCCGGTAGTACCGGATTTACATATAGCCTGGGTGCCGGTGCGTTCCAGGCTTCCAACATATTTAATAATATCGGACCAGGAACTCATACTATAAACACGAAAGACGCGGCTGGTTGCGCCAAAAACACTCAAGTAACGATTGGATCATTGCCAGCTGGACCGTTATTTACTGCAGTCAAAGGAGTAGTACAAACCAATTGCGCAATAACTGATTGCCATGCGGGTGCTGCCCCACAGGGCGGAATAAATTTTACCGTTGACTGTAATATCGTACTCAATAAAGATCGCATCAAAGCAAGAGCAGTTGATGGCAGTCCCAGCATTATGCCTCCTACCGGAGCGCTTCCTCAGTCGGAAAAGGATAAAATTACCACTTGGATAAATGCGGGGGGGAAGTTTACGGATTGATGAAGTGAGTAGTGAGTGGTGAATGGTGAGAGGGCCTCGAATCGTATGATTCTTTAAATTTCTTAGATAATTACTATAATAAAGAAGATGCTTCATTAATGAAGCATCTTCTTTATTTAAATCCTGGAATGATTTTTTTGTTTGTATTTACGATTTGTTTGAGGGTAGCCCCTACGGGGCATGTTTAAAATTTTATTTTTTTTCTACAAACAGGTAGCCCGCCGCGGCGGGCATAGAACCATAACTTGCTGATCCAAAGTTTTACGCCATTCGCCATTCGCCATTCGCCATTCGTTTCATTCGTTTTTATTCGAGTTAATTCGCGTTCAACATTCGTGTTAATTCGCGTTCAACATTCGTGTTAATTCGCGTTCAACATTCGCGTTAATTCGTGTCACTACTTCGTTTCAAACCAAATCTTCTTGCCTTCATTCCAATTTCCATTATAATTAATAAATAGTTCTTCGCCCTCTTTAATACTACGCACTGTAGAAATGGTGATTGTTCCGGCATCAAAATCCATTACATATTCACAATTCGATTTATAGGAATGATTATATACAGATACATATCCCAATGCCATACAACATTGCTTCCGTTGCTTGCCCCATTCAAAAATATAATCATGAAGGGTTGTTTGATCCAATATTTTACGTTCATCTGCACTCAAAACAATTACCGGGGATATCTCAATTACAATATCCTTTTCCAGATGCTCGCTGGTAAAAACACCCCGGCCCATATTTTTAGTAGGACCAATAAATAAACTCGATAACATCATAATACTTTTGCCGGGTTCGTTAAACCAATAAATGGACAATTATTGACCGTTCTTCCTCCGAATTTAGGATTTAGAATTTAGTATTTTGCACTATGAGTCTGGAAATTGAACAATCGTCGTTAAAGGACCAGTTCCTGGAAACACTAAAGAATGAGGATGTGTTGCAGATCCGTGAGTTCCTGAATGACCAAAATATCAGTGATGTGGCGGAACTGATCAATGAATTGCCGGAATACGAGCATCAGATCGTGGGAAATATGAGCGTTCATCGCGCTGCCAGCGTATTTAAAATACTCGATCTCTCCACTCAAAAAAATATTATTCAGGAATTAACTCCTTTCAAGACTGCCGAATTATTAAACGAACTTCCTGCCGATGACCGTACTGCCTTTTTAGAAGAATTGCCGAGTGAGGTGGTAAAGGAATTGATTAAACTACTGGATGTAGAGGAAAGAAAAATTACCTTATCCCTGCTGGGTTATCCGGAGGAAAGCGTGGGACGGTTGATGACACCGGATTATATCGCGGTACAGGTGGATTGGACCGTACAGGAAGTATTGGAACATATCCGTGAAGTAGGAAAGGATAAAGAAACAATCGATGTAATTTATGTAGTAACCGATAAGGGTGAGTTTGTTGACGACATGCGTATCCGCGAAATTTTACTGGCTAGCCCGGATAAAATTGTGGGGGATATTATCGATAACCGATTTATCACACTTAATGTAAACGACGACCAGGAAGTAGCCAACCAGGTATTCAAAATGAATAACCGTGTGGCCTTGCCCGTTGTTGATGATAAGAATATTTTATTAGGAATCGTTACGATCGACGACGTATTGTGGGTTGCCAGTGAAGAATTTAGTGAAGACATGCAGAAGATGGGAGGTACCGAAGCATTAGATGAACCTTATCTTGAAATTCCACTTATCAAATTATTTAAGAAAAGGGTAGTTTGGTTGATTGTACTTTTCCTGGGTGAAATGCTGACAGCCACCGCCATGGGTTATTTTGAGGATGAGATTGCGAAAGCCGTAGTACTGGCACTTTTTGTACCCCTTATTATCTCCAGCGGGGGTAATAGCGGGTCACAGGCATCTACCCTCATTATACAGGCAATGGCCGTTGGTGAACTTTCTATTATAGATTGGTGGAGGGTATTACGACGCGAACTAATCCAGGGCTTGTTGCTGGGTAGCATATTAGGGCTTATTGGATTTGTTCGGATAGTAGTATGGTCATCGATCTTCCCGGAATTATATGGTATACATTCAGTCATGATTGCCACAACGGTAGGCTTCGCCCTACTGGGCGTTGTACTTTGGGGAACATTGATTGGATCTATGTTTCCGCTTCTCCTGAAAAAACTAGGTGCCGATCCGGCCGTGAGTTCCGCCCCTTTTGTTGCTACCATGGTTGATGTGACAGGTTTAATCATTTACTTTTCACTGGCCTTTATTTTCCTGGAAGGATTATTATTATAAGCATCTCTTTTATCCATTTTTTGGCTAAGCGTAAAAAGGGAAAACTTGGAAAAGAAGAAAGGTTGAATCAATAAACCATTTTATCATCCTTATCCCCTTTGATCTCTAAGTTAACAAATACAGGGCTAAGAGTATAAAAGAGAAAACGAGAAAAAGAGGGTATCCTGAATTAATAAACGCCCTTTACTCCCCTTTTCCCTTTTGACCTCTTAGCTAAAACAATGGTTAAAGATGGAAAACAAAAAGACTCCTATATCGCTTTTTTGTTTAAACTAGTCTTCTGTCGATGCTTCCCAATGAAGGATTTTTTATAATATTGCTCAATCGTTTGCGTTTGATTTAACGGAATACTGTTTCAATTATCTTAATCTCAGAAAAACTATGTGTGGAATTGTAGGATATACTGGACCTCGCGAAGCTTACCCGGTTATAATAAAGGGGCTCAAAAGATTGGAATACCGGGGCTATGACAGTACCGGTGTGGCGCTATTGAACAGCGGACTAAAAGTATATAAGAAGAAAGGAAAAGTAGCTGAACTGGAAGAGGCCATTGTTGGAAAAGATCTTCACTCACATACCGGTATTGGCCATACCCGCTGGGCCACACATGGCGAACCCAGTGATAGAAACGCGCACCCTCATTCTTCCGCCAGTGGAAAACTGGCCATGATTCATAATGGCATTATTGAAAATTACACTCAACTAAAAAAAGAGCTTATTAGTAAAGGCTATTCTTTTAAAAGCGATACCGATACAGAAGTATTGCTCAACTTTATTGAAGAGATCAAAAAGAATAACCAATGCGGCCTCGAAGAGGCCGTTCGCGTAGCTTTAAAAAGAGTAGTAGGCGCCTATGTGATTTTATTGCTTGACCAGGACGACCCGGGCACTATTATCGCGGCCCGCAAGGGTAGTCCGCTCGTAATCGGAATTGGTAAAGGAGAACATTTCCTGGGTTCCGATGCAAGTCCTATGCTGGAATATACCAAAGAGGTGGTGTATGTGAACGATTATGAACTGGCCATTGTAAAGCCCGATGAACTGGTTTTGAAAAACCTGGGCAACGAAAAAATTACTCCTTATGTACAAAAGTTAGATATTGAACTGGCGGCGATTGAAAAAGGCGGATACGATCATTTCATGCTGAAAGAGATCTTTGAACAACCGCAAACAATTTTCGATTGTCTTCGGGGCCGACTCGATATTGTGGGAGCCACCATTACCATGGCAGGTGTTCAAAATCATATCGCTCAATTGAAGAATGCGAATCGGATCATTATCGTTGCGTGTGGTACCAGCTGGCATGCGGGGTTGATCGCCGAGTATATCATAGAAGAACTTTGCCGCATCCCTGTAGAAGTTGAATATGCATCTGAATTCCGTTACCGGAACCCAGTTATCCATAAAGGAGATGTGATCATTGCTGTATCACAAAGTGGCGAAACCGCCGATACATTAGTAGCCATTGAAAAAGCAAAAAGTCAAGGCGCCATCATCTTTGGTGTGGTAAACGTAGTTGGTTCTTCGATTGCCCGCATATCGGATAGCGGTGCTTATACTCATGCTGGTCCGGAAATTGGAGTAGCTAGTACCAAAGCATTTACCGCACAATTGGTCGTTTTAACCATGATTGCTATGAAGATCGCCTATGAAAAAGGAACAATTGACCAGAAACGGTTCAATCACCTGTTAAATGAATTGCATGAGATACCTCAAAAAGCAGAAATCGTATTAAAACAAAACGATGCGATTAAGAAACTCGCGGAGAAATACAAAGACGCGAGGGATTTCCTCTATCTCGGCCGAGGTTATAATTTCCCGGTTGCACTAGAAGGCGCATTAAAGTTGAAAGAGATCTCATATATTCATGCGGAAGGATACCCGGCTGCGGAAATGAAGCATGGACCAATCGCGCTGGTAGATGAATCGTTGCCGGTTGTGTTTGTTGCTACCAGGGATTCGTACCACGAAAAAATTGTAAGTAATATACAAGAGATAAAAGCACGTAAAGGGAAAGTGATCGCTATCATCACTGAAGGAGATGAAACGATCACTGAGATGGCCGATGACACGATCGCGGTACCCGAAGCAGATGAAATTATGGCGCCGATGCTTAGCACCATCCCTCTACAATTGCTGGCTTATTATATTGGTGTTGCCAAAAATTTGGATGTTGATAAACCGCGTAATCTAGCAAAGAGCGTAACGGTGGAGTAGTTGGGAGTTCGGAGTCAGGAGTATCGACAGCCCTTTTTTATAAACGTTTGCTTCGGAATTGTCAATTGAGCAATAGAAACAAATATTAAAAATAGAATGTAAAAAATGGGTGAACTTACTTGTTCCTGAACATTTCATTGACTATTGACTATTCACTATTGACCATTCACCATTCACTACCATGAACCAGATCCATCGCAGTCCTATTAATTCCCTCGGATATAATTTTATTTCCGCGGAAAACCTGCCGAAAGGGAAGGACGAATACTATCTCCGTAATAAGCAGAATACAAATGGTATTCGTTATCGTGGCTTATCTGCTTACGAGATAGAAGCATTGGTACGCAATCGGAATACATCCGACGACTGGAATAAGATTTTAGTAAGCGATGCCTTTAACCCAGAACTGGTCCAGGATTGTAAATTTTTTGGGTTGGTACGAATCGGAAAATTAGAAGCCTATTACCTGGAATTTCACAATCTTCGCCGCCCGGTAGGATTGTATAACAGTACCATTATCAGTTGCGATTTTGGAGATAATGTAGTAATCGATAACGTGCATTATATCTCTCATTATATAATTGGCAGTGATGTAATACTGGTGAATGTGAACGAAATTGCTACTACCGAATACGCCCGATTTGGAAATGGAATTTTGAAAGATGGAGAACCCGAAAGCAGGCGCATCTGGTTGGAGGTTTGCAATGAAAACGGGGGACGAAGCATTATTCCTTTTGATGGCATGTTACCGGGAGATGCGTATCTCTGGTCAAGGTATAGAGATAATGAAAAGTTGCAAAACAAATTCAAAGTGTTTACAGATAATCGCTTCGACGGTCGCAGAGGATATTATGGTACAATTGGCGACCGCACCGTTGTAAAGAATTGCCGGATTTTGAAAGATGTGAATATTGGAACCGACGCCTATTTGAAAGGAGCCAATAAAGTAAAGAATGTAACCATCAATTCATCCGCTATTGCAAAATCACAGATTGGCGAAGGATGTGAACTCGTAAATGGTATTGTTGATTATGGTTGCCGGGTATTTTATGGAGTTAAGGCTGTCCGCTTCTTTATGGCTTCCCATTCGCAATTAAAATACGGGGCCCGTTTGATCAACTCATATCTTGGCAACAACTCTACTATTTCCTGTTGTGAAGTATTGAATTCATTGATCTTCCCCGCACACGAACAACACCATAATAATTCATTTTTGTGTGCTGCAATGGTAGCCGGACAAAGTAATATGGCCGCGGGTGCAACAATCGGTTCAAACCATAACAGTCGTAGCCCCGATGGTGAAATAGTGGCTGGACGCGGTTTCTGGCCCGGACTCTGTGTGAGTCTTAAACATAATTCCAAATTCGCCTCCTTTACAATTTTAGCAAAAGGTGATTATCCGGTTGAATTGAATATACCGATACCCTTTAGTTTGATAAGTAATGATGTAAGCAATGATCGGTTACTGGTAATGCCGGCTTATTGGTTCCTCTATAATATGTACGCGCTCGCCCGCAACTCATGGAAATACAGCGATCGCGATAAAAGAACAGATAAAACCCAATTAATCGAATTCAGTTTTTTGGGGCCGGATACGATTAATGAAATAACAGAAGCAATTACCCTGATGGAAGAATTAACAGGGCGGGCTTTATTAAAAAGAGGAGAAAATCATATTAATAGCAGTCGTGAAGAATTGATCAGCGCCGGAAAAAAATTCTTATTAAATGGATCAAAAGAAGCGGATCAGCTGGAAATAACCGCGGGTGGCTTTGAAAATTCGGCCAGAAAAGTAAAACTGTTGAAATTACCAGAAGCTTATCGGTTATTTAAGGAATTAATTCTCTTTCATGCGGTTGAGCAATTGCTCCAGTTTATGCAGTCTAATAAGATTGTTTCTATACAAGGGTTGACGGGTGTTCTTCCGACTAAGTTCAACCGTACACAATGGGTAAATACAGGTGGGCAACTGATTCTTCAGTCAGAGTTGGATAAACTGATAAAAAAAATCACATCAGGAAAATTAAAAAGCTGGGATGAAGTGCATGAATTTTATCAACAGCAGGCAAAACAATATGCGTTGGATAAATTCCTTCATGCAGCCGCCTCCCTGAAAGAAGTTCATGGAATTGATCTCAAAAAAATTACTATTGATTCCTTTCAATCACTGCTGCAACAAAGCATCGCTATAAAAGAATGGATGGTAAAAGGTATCTATGAATCGCGTGCCAAAGATTATACCAATGAGTTCCGGAAAATGGTGTACGATACCACCGAAGAAATGAATACGGTGATTGGGGACCTCGATAAAAACATCTTTATAAAACAACAGAGAGTGGCATTGGAGGAATACAAAAAACAAATTCAGTCATTGATCCGGAAAACGAAATCTGCGGCTTCCAAACCCAAAGCCATTGGTGCATGAGGAATTCAGTTGATACTCGGGCCTGACGATCCCCTCTGACCGCTTTCAGAGACCCCGGTCTGACGGTCCCCGTCTGACCGTTTTCGAATCAAACTCTTCTTGCTATTCAAAAGTAATATTGGATTTAATAAGTTATTAATGGTCAGACGGAGACCGTCAGACCATTAATAACTCTTACTGCTTCAACAATCTTAATACATTCGACCTTCCTTCATTACTCACCGCAGAAATATAATAAATGCCAGTGCTCAATCCGGAAAGGTCGATGGGTATTGAATTGGTTCCCTGCGTTAAATTGGCCTGTATCATTTTCACCAGTTTTCCCTGCGCATCCACCATACTCAATTGAATAATACTGCGACCCGATGAGGCGATCGTAACGGTGGTTTGCTGTCTTGCAACAGAAGGTAATAAATTGATTAACTCCAAACCGTTCTTTTCATAGAAGAGAGCGGCAATTTTACTCAACATACTATTCCCATTCTTTTCAACAGCACGTATACGATAATAATTAGTTCCCAATTTTAACGCGTTATCAATAAATTGATATTGAAAAACGTTTTTCTGCGCGTTAATTTTTGAGATGGATGTAAAATTCCTGTTATCAGAAGATGTAAGCACCTCGTAATATTCGGCATCCGTATCTGAACTGACTTCCCAGTTTAATATTCCCTGATTACTATTACGTCGGGCCGTGAAAGAAATGAAATTTACAGGTAGTGAACTGGAAAACGGATTTGTATCGAAATCGGTTGAAGCAAATGTTAGGGGTCCGTAATTAAGCGCGTTAACTTCAATCGTGCCATTGGTAACAGTTCCGGTAGTTCCCTGGTTACCCAGGTTGAGCCATCCGGTTCCGTCGTAGTAACCAATGACCAGACTGGGAAAATCATTCACTCCGCTATATGGTGTTATCCTAAATTTTAATGTTCTGTGTTCATTGTTGGTACCAATAAAATTCCAATATTCCACTGAACTTATTTTGTCAATAAGCTGAGATAATACATTTCCATAAACCGATTTTGGATCACCCGGAAAATATTCCACAGTAAGGGAACTACCTGGTGTTGATCCTCCGGTGGCCACTACCGGAGAATATCGTCCTTGTTTACCTACATGAAAAGTAAAATTCTGGTTACCTATTCTTTTAAACGGACCATCTACATACGAATAAGCAGATCCTCCCAGGAATGTACTGTTATTATTCATTGTTAGCAGAATGGTACTATTTGTTTTAATATTTCCGTTGGCCAGATGCAAGGTTCCACTCGAACTAATGGTTATTGCATTGTTCATGGTTAACCCGGACATATTGGAATTATTCACTTTTAACGTACCGGATACGATAGCAGGAAAAGCATTGCCGGTAAACTGGGGTAAACTGCTTTTAAATTCATAACTGTTTACTCCGCTCATGTTGTAATTCCTCGCTCCCGTAATTTGAATATTACCCGCGGCACCAGCGGATTGCAATCCCGATTGAGCCCCCGTTATTAACCAACCGCCACTTCCATTATAAAACGCATCCCCAATTGCAAGACTGAATTCATCGAAACTCAAAGTACCGTTTCCAGTTAAGTCAATAGAACCCCTGTTGGGGGAAGGCCCTGTGGATGGACCACTAAATGCAATCACAGCCTGGTTGGTAAGAAATAATTTCCCCTTTGAGTTCATTGCACCGATCTTCACGGAGGATGCCAATGAACGATTGAAAAGCATAGTATCAATGCTGAAATTGATTATTCCTGTATCTCCGGTAGTTGCGCACCAACCCATGCTGGAGAACGAAAAAGTTCCATTTCCCTGACATACCTGGCAAGAGCCATCTTTCATATCCACTTTGGCATTACTGCTAAAACTCCCACCAGATACTGCTAACACCCCCCCATTTATTGTAATTGGATTGATACCCGCATTCAAGACACCCGCTACTACCAATGGTCGAAAACTTCCTAATGATAACGTTGAGTTTAATTTAATCATCGTTCCTGTAGCAATTTTCAAACCTGTATTAAGAGTAGAAGAAAAAGATAAGGCTTGTACAGTGCCACTATTGGCGACCAGCATTGGATCAGAAGTTTGTGCAGTAATGCTGCCCGTTCCCGACACAAATAAATTTCCTTTAAAACGTAATTCATTATTGGGTTTAAGATCCACCGTTCCGAGATCCAATATTCCGTCATTAACACTGATATCTCCATTTACTTGCACAACACTGGTAGTGCCTGCTCCATTACCCTCTTTAATAAATAAAATTGCCTGATCTACTTCCAGGTTTCCGCCAATGTTCAGAATAAGACCTGCGTTATTCGTCAGCCGGAAACTTTGACCAGTTGAACCAGTTCTTTTAATAAGCAAATTACCCTGTACATTGGTTAAGGTAGCCTGTTGGTTCCAGTTACCACCAATACTTGAGTTATAATTAATGATAAGATTTCCCCAATTCACAGAAGCAGGTAGTGTAGTAGTATTACTGATCCAGTTTCTAATTTCAAAATTGGATCCGGCATCAAAAGATTCTGTGCCACCGAAAATACTGCTTCCTGCCGCGTTGGTTACCGCGCCGGTATTATCGTGATAATAATAAGCTCCGTTGAGAATTTGGAAAGTGCCGGAGAGCAGGATGGGATAAGAAGCGTGCAATACGCCCCCGTTTTCAATCGTCAATACAGAACCTGCAGCACCGATGGTCCAAGTTGAGCTGGTATAGAGAACATGATTAGCCTGAATAACGAACTGATCACCTGCATTCGTAAACGAAGCAGGTACATTCCCGGCACCTAGCCTATCACTATTCCAACTGTTAAGATCATTAGGCGATAAAGAGCCCTGGGAATAATAAGTAGTTGCGTTGGCAGCACAGAATAAGCCCACGAGGGCAAAAAACAATACAGAACAATGCTTCATGCCGTTCAATTTTTTCACTCATTTTGTTTAACAATGAGTCACCATCATGGGTATTGGAAAGAGTCAGGGTTTGATGAATATCAAGGGATTAGTATAGAAGGCTGAAGATAATCCAAAAACCTGATAATAACCAGCCCGAAGTCCAGATACGGGCAAAGAAATATGCTGGTTTCCTTGCAAAAGTAGATAGGGAATTTTACTGGCTACTTGACCCAAATTATTTATGAAATAAAAAATAACCCGACAGCTTTTATCAGCTGATACCGATATAATTATCTGGCCCGAAGAACCGGCAGGACTAATAAAAAGAAGGCGCACTTTCCCAATCCTGGTATTTACAGGAATAATACTGCTATAATATTGCACTCCAGGTTGATAAACTGTTTTTAAACGGTAGTAGCAGGTAAGGAGAGACTTGTTTTTAATAGAATATTGATAAGTACCGTTCACAGTCAATACTGTTATTTTCTTCAGGAGATAAAACCTGTTTCCATCATCGGAATATTCAATCTCGAAATAATCAGGAATTATCCCTGGCTGTGTTTGCCAATAAAAATGCAATTCGTTAGCCGAGTTTTTTATATTGAAACTTATCCATTCAACCGGTAATGGATTCTGATTGCTTACACTGCTTGCCAGGGTAAAATATTTTGCAATGGGTCCAAATACATTCAATACAGAGCTTACTACGGAACCCGCCGCACCTGCGGACCCGGTAGTCGTAGTATTACCAGCATTTATCCAGGTTCCAGCAGAAAATTGAGCCACCCTTAATGTAGCCAGGTCGGTAACTCCACCACTGTTAACATTGTTGAATGAAAGTTCGGCCTTGCCTGTTGCAGTACCCGCTGCATCAATGGACCAATACTCGATCAATGAAACATGATCGATACCGGTTCCCATGGAAGTTCCAATTGAATGAGCGCTGTTTCGAAAGAATTCCACCGTAAAATCTCCGGTAGCATTCTTTAATGCAACCCATCGTTGGGTAATTGCTTTACCAACCGGAAAGATAAAATGTGTCGAATTATTCAAGCCAAGTTTACGAAGCGGTCCGTTAATGAAATTATTGCTATTTGTGCTATCTGCCTGAATACTGCAAGCGGCCTGAAGGGTAAGTAAAAATAAAGCGGTAGTGGTAACCCTGCCATTGGTAAGTTCTAATTTATGAGGTAATGAAACAGCGCTTACTAAACTTATGCCAGCTGTGTTATTTATCTTAAGCGTTATGCTGTTATTAATGGTTCCGCTGACCAATAAGTTCTGATTGCTATTACCATTTAATTCAATCACTGGTTGACCGCCGGCTGATTCTGTAATCATACCAAAGCAATAAAAATCCTGTCTTACTTTAACAGTATTGTTATTAGAACCGCTGGCCAGGTTGAAGTTTCCATAATTCACCAATTGCCCAAGTATGGAAAAATCTCCTATAAAATCCAATGAATAGTTAACCCCGGCATTGATCCTGCATTCCCCTCTTACAGTTGCGTTGGTTGCGCCATTGGATAGGTACGATTTTATTCCCCCGGCCGCGTCGGACGATAATTTGAGATTACCATAGGTTCTACCCGCTAAAGAAACAGTATAACTGGCTGCACCGGGTACATCAAACTCAAAGCTTCCATTCTCCGTTCCTGGTGCACGTGATAATTTTGCTATGTATGAAGCATGACCATTACTGCTATTATGAATAAACCGACCGCCGTTATTGATGTAGATTGAGTCGGCAATTACAATGGCGGTTCCGGGAGATCCGCCGGATGAATTAATAAAGGAGCCACCGTTATTAATAAGAATGCCACCTGCTCCATTGACCGTAAGGGCAGGAATAACAATATTGGTTACAGGAAGAATCACTTGTATGCATGATGGAAGAATTGAGGTGATTGTTAACCGGTTTATCGTTACAGCAATTACCGGCAGCTGTACCGTATAGGAACCAGTAATTAAACTATTGTCGAGTAATACATCATCGGCTTGAACAGGAACGATATCATCGGACCAATTAATAGCAGTGGACCATTGTCCATCTCCTCCACCCCCATCCCATTTTTTTTGCGCGGTGTTCGTCAACGACAACAGCAGGCCAGCGCTTATTAAAATAAATTTTATAGATATAGGATCCTGATAGAACATAGACATGCCTTTTTTTTAAACAAAAGACATGACACTAAAATAAAAAACCCCTTCGTTGAATGTGAAGGGGTTTTTCTTTAATTATCTGGTTTTTTACTGTCGTACAAAGCGTATTGTACCCACCTTGTTATTATTCATAAAGCCACTTACCTGGTAGGCACCATTCGGAAGATTTTGCAAATTCAGGATTACCTGCTGGTTGCCGGTACCGATTGCAACGTATTGCTGTTTAATGATTCTTCCATACATATCCGTTATCATTAATTGCATAGTTCCCTTATCGGATGAACTGATATTGAGTGTTGCCGTACTGGTAACTATCGTTGGAATTAATGAAGTGAACAGGATTCCTTTCGCGCCATTCAATACCGCTACAATTTGACTATAACTTACTTTACCATTTTTATCCGTCATTTTTAAGCGATAATAAGATGTGCCTGTTGACAGGTTATGATCCGAATAAGTATAGTTGTATTGGCGATCAACCGCAGTGAGTGTTCCAATACTGCTGAAATTTCTGCCATCAGAAGATTTAAGCACTTCAAATTGGTCAGGATTGCTGCCAATGCTTATCAGCCAGTTTACCTGGGCACTGTTACCAGAAACCTTCTTAGCATCAAAAGTCAAGAGATTAATCGGCAGGGCTCCAGCAATCCCAAAGCCAAACGTATAAAATCCATTTTGAGTAACTACCGTACTGCGAGCTGTTCCACTGGAAGAATTTCCAGGTTGAATAATTGTACCACCTGAACTATAATCGGTCCAATCTGTTCCATTATAATGAGAAACAACAACACCATCTGACGCTATTGCTCCGGGAACCGCACCAGTCAGTGTTAATAATATTGCTGCATCTACACCACTTACAGTTGCAATCTGCCAGTATTCCTGATTAGATAGTCCTGTTAATGGAGCTACTACAGTAAGATCTGAAAATGCACCGCTAAAATATTCTGCCTGATACACTGAAGCAGAAACAGAAGAAGGCCTTATTTGTAATGGATCGTAGGTACTGCCTTTACCAGTTGGTAATACATAATCTGAAGTACTGGCAGTACGTCTGCGTACCGGTCCGCTTACAAACCCATTGGAAGCTGGTGAATTAACCACCAGACTATGTGTACCTGTATTATTAATAGTTAACACATTCGTTGTGGAAGTAGTAAGTCTTCCTTTATTGGTTGAATTGAAACTAAGTTTACCTACCGCAAGTGGAGTTGTTAATGTAACCCCGGCAGTATTGTTCAGCAATAGACTTAATTCATTATTGTTATTATCAATGGTACCGGTGGATGCAATGTTTTGATTAGAGGTACCATTCAATTCAACTACAAATAAATCGGTAGTTGTATTAATAGCATTACTGAAGGCGCCAAAGGTACCAGCTGTATGATTCAGGTTACCCCTTACCTTAAACGTAGTTGGATTACTCACCACATTGTTGCTTATCTGGAGATCAAAACTTATTCCTCCAATATTCGCGTTGCCTCCCACCTGGAAGTCTACCACCTTGCTTGCGTTGGAAGCGTTCGCAATGGCTATTCGGGAGTTACCGCTGATATCAAAATTACCATTGACCGTATAACTGAAATTGTTCACTGTAACACTTCCGTTTGAGGATAAGATCAGTGTTCTGCTATTCGTATTAAGTACCTGGAAATTTCCTTTTATCAGCAGGTTATTGGTGAGGCTCCAACCATTAACGAGTGGGCTAACACCAGGACACTCAAAAATCAGATTACCAATTTCTGCTACCGTACCTACATTAATAACAGGAGGGTTAAGGGTAACCCCTGTAATACGGATGGTTGAATTGGTATGCCAAACCGCTCTTGGGGTATTACCTCCATTTCTATCAAGCCAATAGGTAGAGCCACTATTAAAAAATAAATAGTTTTCCGCAACCGCCAATGGGTTTGGACATAAAGTATTATTCCGGAATTGTATAGTTCCATTTACATCAACTCTGTTTGCGAGGCTGGCAACGGCGGGCACCGTAAAAGTAGCTCCGTTTGCTCCAACTACTGTTGACCTTCCGGCAAAATACCAGGTTCCATCAACCAGTCCCTTGGAATCATTCGCAAATGCGACTGTAAAAGGAATATTCACATCGCAACTATCTTCCAACCTCGCACCTGAGTTAATTCGCAAAGCGGGACTAACTAAGCTGGTACTAAACAGGTTAATAGTAGGGATAGTACCAGAGTTTACGAAAAGCTTAGCGGTAACACTTGTGTTAACGGTGAGAGAGAGAAGGTTAATGTTTTCGAGGTTAACATTCACCAATGCGTTTTGGCTGAAAATAACATTGTCCAAAGCATTGTTGGGAAAGATACCCAATCCAACGGCCGGTCCCCCGCTGGAAAGCGACCAGTTGTTATTATCGTTCCAGTTTCCTCCAGCCCCTGAAGAAGGCCCTATCCAGAAATAAGTTGATTGAGCTGTTACTGATGCCGCAAATGATAAGCACACTACGAGCAGTACGTAGATTTTTTTCATACACGAAAAAGTTTAAAACGGTAATTACTGAATATACACAGGAGATAGGATTCCAGAGGTTTTTGGGTAGGAATCAGTAAGTGGTTAGATGGAGCAAATTACAATAAATAGATTTGCTGTGCAAGCATTTGGCAAAATTTGATTTTCACATCACAGAATCCGCTCTGGTGGCGGCCCGGAAGGGATATTGGGAGGGAGTAATTCCCTGCCGGCTAACCGATTTTCATTGTTCCAGAACTCATTTTTATAATGGCCCGGGCTTTGAAAATGCCCTTGATTCTTCCCTATTTTTTACGGAAAAATAGTCGGATCGGAACCCCGGTAAAATTGAATTTTTCTCTTAACTGGTTTTCCAGGTAATTCTTATAGGGTTGCTTTACATCGTCGGGGAAATTGCAGAAAAATGCGAATGAAGGAACCGGCGTGGGTAACTGGCTCACGTATTTAATTTTGATAGGATGCCCTCTTACCACTGGTGGATGGAAGGATTCGATCGCCTTTAGCATCACCTCATTCAATTTGGAAGTAGCTATTTTACGCTGTTTATTTTCATAAACTTCAAGGCAGACTTCTATCGCTTTATGTATGCGCGTTTTTTCTTTTGCAGAAATAAAAAGGATCGGCACATCCGTAAATGGAGCAATCCGTTCTTTCAATTGCTTTTCATAATCTCTTGCTGAATTCGTTCCTTTTTCAACAAGATCCCATTTGTTAACCAGCAATACAATTCCTTTACCCTTTTTACTGGCCATGCTAAAGATATTCAGGTCCTGGGCACTGATCCCCTTTTCCGCATCTAACATCATCAAGCATACATGCGCTTCGTCCATGGCTTTAATAGCGCGAATTACAGAATAGAATTCGAGATCCTCGTGCACTTTTGTTTTGCGGCGGATACCCGCCGTATCAATGAGGATGAATTCTTTATTAAACAAGTTGTAATGGGTATGAATGGTATCGCGGGTAGTACCGGCAATCTCGCTTACGATGGTCCGCTCCTGCCCAATCAATGCATTGAGTAAAGATGATTTTCCAACATTGGGCTGGCCAATAATGGCGAATTTGGGCAAGCCCTCTTTCTCCAGCGTATCAGCTGATTCATCCTCTGTTATCAAAAGTGCCACCGCATCCAGCAATTCACCGGTTCCGCTGCCACTCATTGAGGAAATGAAGAAAAGATTATCAAATCCAAGACGGTAAAATTCAGTGGCCTCCAATAACCTGTCGTGATTATCAACTTTATTTACAACCAGGAATACCGGTTTTGTGCTTCTGCGTAAAATATCAGCCATGGCCTCGTCCAGGTCGGTAATTCCGGTAGCTGCATCTACCATGAATATTAAAGCGTTCGCTTCTTCTACCGCTATTAAGACTTGCTTACGTATCTCACGTTCAAATATATCCTCGCTTCTTGGTACAAATCCCCCGGTATCAATTACGTTGAAATTCTTCCCGTTCCATTCCGCTATCCCGTATTGTCGATCACGGGTTACCCCGCTAATATCATCCACAATAGCTTTTCGTTGTTCCAGCAGCCTGTTGAAGAGTGTACTCTTCCCTACATTCGGTCTTCCTATTATCGCGACAGTAAAACTCATTCTCTTTTCTTAAATTATTCAATGCCTATACTAAACAGGGGGCGAAATTAGGCTTTTCACCCGGCTTTACAGAACTCTTTGAGAAGCAAAAAAATAGCCCCAGTAAACCCGAGACTAATTCTAAATCAAGCTTGAACCGGCTCAACTCTTTGTTCGGGAATTGTAATAATTCAGGAACCGGATCACATCATCTTCTTTTTTAAAATTGATATCATTCTGTTTGATCCATGTCCTTACAGAATCCTCTGTATTCAATGTTTCCAATATATTATTCCTGCTAAGTTTACGAAAATGGGAGTTTTTCCCTGACTTACTGTTCAAATAATAATTCACCTGTTCTGAAAAATAATAACGCTTATAAGTTCCCATTAGGGAGTCGCCGGTCATAAGCAATATTTGAATATGCTTCAGAAGCTGAATATCCCCGTTATTAAGCACCTGAACATAAACATCTTCATTTGGATTCTTCTCTGTAATGAATGATGGGTTAGTTTCAAATACTGCTACCACCTCACTCGTGGTATCCTTCCCCTTATAAAAAACAAGCTTACGAACCTTACCGGGAGCAGCTACCCTTAGTTCACCCTTAGGAGTTATAAAATACAATTCATTCGAGTAGAGGTTCAGCTTCGAGAAGGACTTCCCTACAATCTGATTATTATGATCGATGATGGTTGCCATCTGGAAGTCGGCTTTCCAGAAAGGACTGCCACTGATACGTTCATAGGGAATGCGTTGGGCACTTCCAAAATTATTTTTTCCAAATATATGTGCTTCGTTGGTTGTACTCACCGGCGAGGAATCCAGCGTTCCCTGCGCAACAGTAGAAAACACCGATAAAAACAAAACAGCGCTGAATGATAATTTTTTGAATTGCATCGTTAACTTATTCTAAGATAAAAAAAGTTACGATTTCCCCAGTAATTCATCAAAATATAGGGGCTGATCACGAGTATCCATACTCTTTAAGCATGAAATCGTTATCTCTCCATTTGGGTTTTACTTTTACAAAAAGTTCAAGAAAAACTTTCTGTCCCAGGAAAGCTTCAATTTCTTTACGGGATTCAGTTCCCAATTGCTTGATCATCTTACCACCCTCGCCTAATAAAATCCCTTTCTGGGTTTCCCTTTGCACAATGATATTGGCAGAAATTTTTATGAGTGTCGACTTCTCTTTGAACTCGTTTACAATAACCGTGGTATGATAAGGTATCTCTTCTTTATAAAGTTGAAAAATCTTTTCCCTCACCAATTCACCTACAAAGAATTTAGTGGGAAGATCGGTCATCTCTTCCCCTTCAAAAAAAGGTTCCCCTTCAGGAAGGTAGGTGAGAATGCGTTGAAGCAAGACATCCATATTGATCTTTTGTAAAGCAGAGATCGTAATTATTTCCTTGCAATATGGTTTGTCTTTGAAGAAGTCTACCGCCTCCTTGATTTTTACTTCTTTACAACCATCGGTTTTATTGATTACTACCATACAAGGCACTTTCAACCGGAGCGATTGAAAGATTGTATCGGCTTCCGTTTTGTCTTCATTGATATCGACCAACAATAGGGCCAGATCAGCATCTTCCAAAGCCCCTTTCACGGCCATCATCATTTTTTCATGAAGTTTATACTTGGGCTCAATGATTCCGGGAGTGTCTGAAAAAATAACCTGGTATTCTTTATCCGTCAATATACCTTTAATACGATGCCGGGTGGTTTGTACCTTAGAAGATACAATGGCCAGTTTTTCACCCATTAACGCGTTTAATAAAGTGCTTTTGCCTGCATTCGGGCGGCCAAAAATATTTACAAATCCTACTTTCATAATATAAGTCACAAAAGTAGAAGAATTAAAATATGTTTGGATGAAATAATGCATGGGCTTATCTTTGCAACCCACATCGCGAAGTAGAGCAGCGGTAGCTCGTCGGGCTCATAACCCGAAGGTCGGGAGTTCGATCCTCCCCTTCGCAACTAGCGGTTGTTTCTTTATTGAAACAACCTTTTTTATTTTATTCATTTAGCTCGTAGGAACGGGAGTTCGATCCTCCCCTTCGCAACAACTGAAAAAAGACCTTAAACGGGTCTTTTTTTATTTTTTGGGGGAAGAAGATAATAATTCCTAAAATAATTAAAACAAAAGTCCGGAAGAACCACCCTGTTAGATAATTTTCTTCCGGACTTTCGGTCTTACTGACATTCCGACTTCACTTCCCGACTCAGCCTTTTCTACTTACACTACTCGCACCGCTGCTTTTAAAGTCCCTGATCTTTCCCTCACCTCTATAACGTATTCCGCTGGCGCCACTGGCACGTGCATTCAATTCTACATTAACAGTAACGCTGATGTCGGAAGCGCCACTTGCTTCAGCGTAACAATTATCAGTAATTAAATCATAGCCTTTAAATTCGCTGGCGCCGCTTGCATCTACTTTTAAGTTGGTAACCTTACCTCCTGTTATTGAAACATCGGAAGCACCGCTGATTTCCACCGAAAGTGAATTGGCAACAATGGAACCGCCTTTAAAATCACTGGCACCCGAAAAATCCAGTTCCAGCTCATTCGATTTAATTTCACCGCTTACATATACATCACTGGCACCGGATGCATGCAACTTGTCCAGGTTTTTGAAAGAGATATATGCTTTCATTTTTCGGTTATTACCATTCTTCCACCATTTGCTATTATCATCATACCAAATTTTCAATACGCCATTTTCAATGGTTGTTTTTATCCTATTACGATATTCGACATTGGAAGCGCTTACCGCCACGGCCTCTTCGTTCCCCTGAGTAAGATAAAGATCTATGGAATGAGATACTTTAATAGCATGAAAACTTCCACTCAATTTCCGCAGTTCCGCATTGGCGTCGTTGATTTCTTTCTGTTGTGCCAGCACAAACAGGGTCGCCAAAAGTAGAACGCTCAATGATACTATCTTTTTCATATTATAAACTTTTTATTGAATGTCAAATCAACTTTTACGGGTCACACTTCCACCACTGCTGGTATGCACATCACGGATCAGTCCGTTTCCTTTGAAATGTATATATCCGCCACTGCTGGCTTCCACCGATAATTCTTTATTAACAGTAACCTTTACACCGGCGCCGCTGCTGGTTTCAGCATCGCAGTTTTCCACTGTAAGATCATAACTGTTGAATGTGCTTCCA
This sequence comes from Chitinophagaceae bacterium, assembly GCA_965279015.1. Classification (GTDB taxonomy): domain Bacteria; phylum Bacteroidota; class Bacteroidia; order Chitinophagales; family Chitinophagaceae; genus Endoryza. The sequence goes on along the minus strand of OZ257130.1, from coordinate 2,116,379 downwards.
CTGCTGCCTTCAATCTTCAATTTTCCGTTAATTACTCCTGAAATACTTATAGTGGATCCGCTACTCTGATCAACATCCATGCTTTGTGCATCTATCTTGCCGTTTATGGTAGCACCGCTCGAAGCGTCTAATTTAATATCACCTGATTTTATAAGACCTTCTATTCTAACACTTGAACCGGAAGATGAATAAATGCCATCTATAGTTTTCGCGGAAACATAAGCCCTCAGTTTTTTATTACCATTATTTCTCCAAAATTTCCAATCGTCATTATCAAAATAGATTTTCAGTACTCCGTTTTCTACAACTGTTTTTATTTTATTCCGATATTCAATATCATTTGAACTCACCGCCACCACTTCTTCATTGCCCTGCGTTAAATACAGTACAATACCATGTGAAACTTTAATTGCATGAAAACCGCTTACTTTACGAACCTGGGCATTGGCATCGTCTATTTGCTTTTGTGCAAAAACATTAATAGATACAAATGAGATGAAAAGAAAAAATACAAGCTTTCTCATAAATAATTTTTTTTAAAGACTTTATAGTAGTTGAAATGTTGCATGGAATCATCCTCTTTTTGTAACACTGCTGCCACCACTGGAAGATTTATGTCTTATATCAGGATTACCTCTATAATCAATATCACTGCCTCCGCTGGCTTCGGCATATAATTCCTTATTTACCATCAATTGCGCGTCGCTGCCTCCGCTTACATGTATTACCACGTAATCCGCGGCCAATTTATACCCGCTGAAATCACTTCCACCACTTCCTTTAATTTTAAGATTGGTTGCCGTTCCACTGATTGTTACATCCGATCCTCCACTTTGTTCGATCTCTAATTCTGTTGCTTTTACCTCCCCTACAAAATCACTTCCACCCGATAAGTCGAAAATTAATTTGTTAGCCGAAAGGGTTCCCTGGATTAATACATCCGACCCACCAGATGCTTTAATTTCTTCAATAGTTTTCGCGGAAATATAGGCCCGGAGTTTCCGGCTTTTCCAGGTTATATTAAATCCCTCTCTATAATAAATCTTCAATACACCATTTTCTACTTTCGTGACAATCTTATCCCTGTATTCGTCGTTAGCAGCACTTACAGCTACGGCTTCCTGATTACCCTGGGTCAGATAAAGATCGACACCATCCTCAATCTGGATTGAATGAAATGAACCCACAGTGCGGGTTTGCGCATTCGCATCATTAATTACTTTTTCATTCTGCGCACAAGCTGAAAATGAAATTATTGAAACAGTAAGCAGCAGCAGGAATCGTTGTTTCATCTGAAAATTTTTTATTTGTTATGAGCCGGAATTCCTTAGATTATGGGGTAGGCAGAGAATTCCCCCTTTTGTATTGAGACGTCCAGCCTAAATGAAATGTTACAGTAACATTAAAAAGATTTTGCACTTATCTTTGCAGCGTCTCCCGGTCAATTGACCCGGAGGCATCAGATTCCCGGGGTGCTAAAACCCCCTGAGCCTGACGAAGGGGTCTTTCGAATTTTTAAAGAACCACCCTTCGTCAAGCTCAGGGGGATGAGGCTGAGATAATACCCGTAGAACCTGACCAGGGTAATGCCTGCGCAGGGAAGGTGGACTTTTTGTTTCCTACACTTCGCTTTCGCAGCATTTCCTTCAAATCAATTTTTTAACGCTAAATCTTGAAAAAGATGAAAAAATTGCTTTTGGGGATTTGCTACAGTTTGATCACTCAAATTGTTCTTTCCCAATCAATTTCGGGAAGGGTAATCGACGCCCAAACCGGCGCCCCCCTTCCTTCGGTCACCATTGAACTGGACAATCAATCAGTAACGTTCACAAATGAAAAGGGCGAATTTGTAATCTCTAAACTAAAGCCCGGAACCTACCTTTTACAAATCAGCAGTATTGGGTATAAGACCCAGGAAAAAATGGTAAGTCCATCCGCAGAACCCATTGTTATTAAGATGGAACCCTGGAACCTATTCATGCAGCCGGTAGAAGTAAAAGCGACCAGGGCCACCGACCAGGCACCTTTTACCAAAACCAATATCAGTAAAAAGGAGATTGAAAAAATGAACCTTGGTCAGGACCTCCCGTTCCTTCTCAATCAAACACCTTCCGTAGTTGTAAATTCTGATGCAGGAAATGGGGTGGGTTATACAGGCATACGAATCAGGGGAACAGATGCTACCCGAATAAACATGACGATTAACGGGATCCCGTACAATGATGCCGAATCTCAGGGTTTGTTTTTTGTGAACCTCCCCGACTTCGTGTCATCAGTAAACAATATTCAAATACAGCGTGGTGTCGGAACTTCTTCTAACGGTGCGGGAGCATTTGGTGCCACCATGAATTTCAGTACGAATGAAATCAATACTTCGCCCTATGGAGAATTGAATAATAGTTATGGCTCTTTCAATACCTGGAAAAACACCGTAAAGGCGGGAACGGGTTTGATTGATGATCATTTCACAGTAGATGCCCGTCTTTCTCATGTAAAAAGCGATGGTTATGTTGATCGTGCTTCCAGCAATTTAAGTTCGGCTTATCTATCGGCGGCCTGGCTTTCATCCAAAACATCCATACGATTCAATTTTCTTGCTGGAAAAGAAAAAACGTATCAATCTTGGAATGGCGTGAGTGAAACGGATCTCAAAACCAATCGTACTTTTAATTCTGCTGGTACAGAACGTCCACAAGGCCCTTACGATAATGAAACGGATAATTACCGCCAGGATCATTATCAGTTATTTTTTAATCACGAGTTTAATAAGAATACTTCTTTTAATACAGCCATCTTTCTCACTAAAGGAAAAGGATATTATGAACAATACAAAGCGCAACAGAGTTTTTCCGATTATGGATTGCCTGACTATGTTGTAGGTAGCGATACATTGACCGGAACAGATCTGATTCGCCAGTTATGGCTCGACAATGATTATTACGGACAGGTGCTTTCACTTCAACATAAAGGCAAAAAAAACCAGTTGACATTCGGTGGCGGTTGGAACCGATACGATGGCAATCATTATGGGAAGATTATATGGGCAACAGCTGGCGTACCCGATAACTTTATATGGTATGATCACAAGGCTTATAAAACCGACCTTAATCTTTTTGGAAAATATCAACAGCGTATCTCTTCACATCTCGAAACGTTTGTAGACCTGCAATACCGTCGCGTGTTATATAATATTGACGGGTTTCGAAACAATCCTACCGTCAACGTTCACGAGACGTATGATTTTGTAAACCCGAAGCTTGGCATTACCTGGTTCAATGATAATTACCAGCTGTATGGGTCGTGGTCGGTCGGACAAAAAGAACCTAACCGCGATGATTTTGAAGCAGGCAAGGGCCAGGTACCAAAGCCAGAAAAATTGAATGATATTGAATTGGGGGTCGAAAGAAAATCCAGTCAATTTAATTGGGGTGCGACTTTCTATTATATGCGCTACAAAGATCAGTTGGTGCTTACCGGCAAGATCAATGATGTGGGTGCCTATACGCGGATAAATATACCGGATAGTTATCGGCTGGGACTTGAACTGCAGGCAAGAGCTTATCTCAACAATTGGTTGAACGTAGCCGGCAATCTAACACTTAGTAAGAATAAGGTAATTGATTTTACAGAGTACTACGATGACTATGATAATGGCGGACAAAAAACCGTAACCTATTCCAATACGGATATTGCTCTTTCGCCGGCAGTTACCGGAAGTGCTGTGATTAATATTATTCCGTTAAAAAATCTTCAAATCAGTTTACCGGGTAAATATGTGAGCCAACAATATCTCGACAACACTTCCAATAGCGCCAGGAGCCTTAATGCGTTTTATCTTCAGGATGCGCAACTAAGTTATTCGATAAAGAGTTTTGTTGTAAAAGAGATCAATTTAATTTTCCAGGCATACAATTTATTTGATAAGAAGTACGAACCGAATGGGTACACCTACAGTTATCAATATGGGGGCGATCTTATTACGGAGAACTATTATTTCCCTATGGCGGGGAGAAATTTTATGATAGCATTGAATCTTAGACTTTGACGTTATAAAAGAATATGCATACTGGAAAAAGAACCAAGAACCAAGACGCCAAGAACCAAAGAAAGAATACAAAGAACCAATCCCTGCGGGGTAAAGAAAAAATACAAAAATAAAAAATCCAAAGGGTCCCCGAATTTCGGGGACCCTTTGGATTTTTTAGCTTGGAATTTCTTTAGTTCTTTTTTGTATTTCTTTCTGTATTTATTCTTTGGATCTTGGTATATTGGCTTCTTGGTTCTTGCTTTCAAGCAGCCATTACTTTCCAAACTTCTCCTGCCACTTTAGCATTCCGCCGACTAAATTTTTTACATTCGTAAATCCCATTGTGTCGAGTATCATACAGGCTTGTCCGCTTCGGTTGCCGCTACGGCAATAAACAACCAGTTCTTCGGTCTTAAATTTTTCCAGTTCATCTACGTCCATTGTTTGAATACGTCCCAACGGAACAAGCACACCACCAATATTGAATTCCGCATTTTCATGTGGTTCGCGAACATCTACAATATTAATTTTTTCACCGGCATCAATACGGTTCTTTAGTTCTTCGGCAGTTATCGTTTGCATAATAATTTGTTTATAGAATTTATCGAGGCAATGAATCTGTTTCTTTACGAATTGGACGCTGCGCGGCTAACCAAACATCGATATTCTGACCGAGACGAATTCTATTTGTCCGCAAATCAGGCGTAAATTTTTCAGGTTGTTGCCGATGTACAAATGCCGTTGTGGTATCAGAAACATCATCTTCTACCCCAACAATGGTAATTGTAAGTCCGTTGGATTCGATCATTACGCGGGCCTCCTGGTAAGACATTCCAAAAAGATCAGGTACCGTAAATTCATCCCTACCTTCTCCGGTTCCTAAAATCAGGTGAATAACACTTCCCATCCGGATTTTAGTACCCGGTTTTATACGTTCGCCATCATATATTTGTTCGAGCACAGAATTCTTAGCATAATCTGTCCGATAGGTAGTATCGCCCCTTTTCAATCCATATTGTTTGATGACGATCTCCGCGTTCCGGAAACTTAAGCCTTCCAGCATGGGCATTTCAATAGTTGGCGCAACGGAACGACTAATGGTGAGATACACGGTTCGATTCTTCTTAACCACTTCATCCGCTTCAGGGAACTGTCGCAATACAGACAATGCCGCAGCCGTATCGTTATAAATCGAATCCTGTAATTCCACATCAAACCCCTGGTCGTTGAGAATTTTTGTGGCTTCCGTATATGATTTACCTGTAACCGATGGAATGGTTAGGGTATTGCCATGCCGGGTGATCAGGTTCAAGGATACAAGAAACAGGAGCAATACAATGGCTAACAGTACAAAACTGAAAACAATATTGATCCATAATGGTTTTCCGGTAATGAATTTCAGCACAGGTTATTTATTTTTGGTTTGGATTGGTTTGTTTTCCGTTATTAGTTCTTCCTCGTGAGGGCTTCTTCGATAAGTGATGAATAAAATTCTTTAAGCGACCAGCCCATGATCTTAACCTGCTGCGGAACCACACTGGCTTCTGTTTGACCAGGTACGGTATTAATCTCCAGTATAAACGGCTGATTTTTTGTTTCGTTGTAAATGAAATCAATACGGATCACACCACGACAATTGAATACTTCATACACTTTACGCGCTGCGCTTTCAATTTTGTTTTTCATATCCGTATCAATTTCAGCAGGAGTCACTTCTTCACTCAACCCCTGGTACTTTGCTTCATAATCAAAAAAATCTTTCTTTGTCATTATCTCGGTAATCGGTAATACTACTATTTCCCTGGTAGTTCGGAATACACCCACGGTAAACTCCCGACCGGAAATAAATTCCTCGATTAAAATTTGATCGTCTTCTTTAAAGGCTTTCGCAAGGGCTTCTTCCAACTCATCGGGTTTATTAACCTTACTCATACCAATGCTGCTTCCCCCATTATTTGGTTTTACAAATACCGGCAATTGGAGTTGCTGCAATATAACTGAGGGATTAACGGGCGTATGCTTAAATATATGCATCGAGCGGGCTGTTTGAATGCCCGCAAAAGCAGCCACTGCTACCGTATATCTTTTGTTGAAAGTCAGCGCTGAAGTAGCCGCATCGCAGGAGGTGTAAGGCAACCCAACTAAATCAAAATAACCCTGAAGCTTTCCATCTTCTCCGGGTGTACCATGAATACCGATAAGCACCGCGTCAAATTTTATTTTTTTGCCACCAAGATTAAGAGAAAAATCTTTCCGGTCCACTTCTACTTTGGAACCACCATTCTCATAAAACCAACCGGATGGGGTTATATCGATTTTATAGACGTCGAACTTAGAAGTGTCTACATTCTTTTCAATTGTAACAGCGCTTTTATAGGAAATAGCGGCCTCGCTGGAATACCCACCGGTAACGAACGCAATAACTGGCTTCATGAAGGATGATCAATTTTAGGCAAATAAACGAAAAGGAATTGGGATTGAGAAGGAAGGACGTTTAATGGTTTAATAGTTTAAAGGTTTAAGGGTTGCTTAACTTTTCAGGAACCTGATTGCGCTAAAAGCCTATAAACCTTTAAACCTTAAACCCTGAAACCTTTAAAACCTCAAAATAAGAAAGGTGAAGGAAGTTGCCCCTTCACCTTAATACGACGGGAAATATCACCCGCCTGCGTTGAGTAGCACTAGGGCTACAGTTACTATGTGATGAATTTAAAGTTACTATCCTATAGAGGCGGTTTCCAAATATTAATCCTGTTATTTATACACAGCGATTGTGCTAAATATGCATTTTAGCTTTTTTAGCCATCAATTCATCAACCGTTTCTTTGTACATTTCATCTGGAATACAACAATCTACCGGACAAACAGCCGCACATTGAGGTTCTTCATGAAAACCCTGGCACTCGGTACATTTATTGGGTACGATATAATAAGTGTCAACACTAACCGGAGTATTTTTTTGATCAGCATCTATTACGGTACCATCCAATAGCGTAAAACTGCCTTTAACCGTTGTTCCATCCGATACGGCCCATTCCACCCCTCCTTCATAAATCGCATTATTCGGACATTCCGGCTCACAGGCGCCGCAATTGATGCATTCTTCTGTAATCTTGATTGCCATAGTTAAGTAAGAATTTAATTGGGTTGAATACAATTATTTTTGCAACACAAATTTAGGCGAAATGAATTTACAACAACGCATTGAAATATTGGAAAAACTGGGAAAGTATATTTTGTCGGATCATGTTGATTGGGTTACAGTTAAGGAAAATGCGGCACGCGAAAACAATTGGTTTATTCCTGAATTTATAGAATTGTCTACTACCAATATCGCAATGGCATTTCTCACCCAAGATTCACTTCAGGCACTCGCAGATAAATATAATATTCCAGCTGTTACTACCCTCGTTCGGAACGTAGGTATTGTAATGGCCGGCAATATCCCCCTTGTTGGTTTTCATGATTTTCTTTGCACGTTTATTTCCGGTCACCGGCAAACCATTAAAACTTCGGCCCGTGATCAGGTTTTGATCAAGCACCTGGTTGATAAATTGATTGAATGGAACCCGGAGGCCGGAGAGCTGATAGCATTTGCAGAAATGTTGAAAGCCTGCGATGCTTATATCGCTACCGGAAGCAATAATTCTTCCCGCTATTTCGAACAGTATTTTGGGAAATACCCGCATATTATCCGGCGAAACCGGACTTCCGTCGCCATACTCGATGGTAATGAAAAAGAATCCGACCTTGATAAGCTGGCCGATGACGTTTATCAGTATTTTGGGCTCGGTTGCCGGAATGTAACTAAGATATATGTACCAATGGGGTATGATTTTATTCCATTGTTAGAGACTTTCAAAAAATACAACTACCTCAGCGATCATCATAAATACCATAACAATTACGACTATCAATTGGCTGTATTGCTTATCAATAAGCGATTTTACATGACGAATGGTTCCATTATTCTGCTTGAAGACAAACAGCTTTTCTCTCCGATCAGCCAGTTGAATTATGAATTTTATACTGATCAAAAAGTCCTTACCGAAACCCTACAGTCGGATACCAATATTCAGTGTATTACGGGAAAAGGATATATCCCTTTTGGAAGTGCCCAGCAACCCGGCATCACTGATTATGCGGATGGCATAGACACCCTGAAATTTTTGCGGAGCCTATGAAAAGCAGTCAGCTACAACTGCAAAAATTGCATCCCCGATCAAAACGATTGAAACCACCAAACCGGAACGGAAATTGGAACTTTTGAGGAAAACCATGTTCTTTCTAAGTTCCTGGCCCTTACCATTTTTCTGAATGATTATTCTTCTTAAATTTGTAAGGAACTACGAAGACTTTAGTAAATTAATTGTTAAACTGAAGGGGTGGTACTAACCAACTTGGTTTTGCTTCGTTAATTTGTTGAGTACTGGTATATTATTTGAAATAAGATTAGCACGAAAAAAAATTAAACATGAATATGAAACAGGTCTTAGCCATAGTACTGATCAGCGCCGGAACTTCGGCAGCTACATTGTGGGGCTATAATAGTTTTATAAAAAATGAGGCGTACGTTTACCCAAACAAAGCGACTACAGAACAAGTTAAAACTCCCGCCAACTACACGGGTTTTGATGGAATAGCAGGCGGAGTTAACGCTATTGATTTTACACAAGCAGCAGGTGTTGCTATTCCCGCAACGGTTCATATCAAAACAAAGATTAACCGTACGGCAACCAATAACCTTCCCCGCAGAAGCAGTCCGTTCAGCGATTTGTTCCCTGATTTTGATATGGATGATTTCTTTGGAGATCGTTCCCGTTCCTTTCCTCAAAGCGCTTCTGGTTCCGGAGCCATCATTAGTGAAGATGGTTTTATCGTAACTAACAATCACGTGGTTGATGGAGCCGATGAAATAAGCGTAACACTCAATAACAAAAAGACATTTAAAGCGAAAGTTGTGGGTGCCGATCCCAGCACCGACCTGGCCGTAATTAAGATTGAAGCGAAAGGTTTACCCTTTTTATTATATGGCAATTCGGATGATGTAAAAGTGGGCCAGTGGGTATTAGCGGTGGGCTATCCGCTTACGTTAGAAACTACAGTAACAGCAGGTATCATCAGTGCCAAAGGCAGAACATTAGATATCAACAAACGTCAGAGCGCGACACCCGTAGAATCATTTTTACAAACGGATGCGGCTGTTAACCCTGGTAATAGTGGCGGACCGCTTATTACTACGGATGGTAAGATGATTGGTATCAATTCCGCGATTGCTTCTCCTACCGGGGCATTTGCAGGATACTCATTTACCATACCGGTAAATATTGTAAAGAAGATCATTGCTGATGTAATGAAATTTGGAACCGTTCAGCGTGCTTATCTCGGCATTCAATACCCCCGCGAAAATTTAAGTGAAGAAGTGAAGTCTCAGAACGGAATTAAAGAAGGGGAAGGTGTATATGTATTGGAAGTTACAAAAGACGGTGCCGCTGAAGCTGCCGGCATTAAAAAGGGCGATGTGATTACCAAAGTAAATGGATTCAACGTAACAAACGGACCCGAAATGGTTGGTCAGATCGCGACATTACGTCCTGGGGATAGAGTACCCCTTACTTATGTACGTGATGGAAAAGAAGTCAATATCAACATAACACTTCGCAATTCAACCGGCACTACTGAAGTAGTTAAAACATCTATACTGGATAAATTAGGCGCCGAATTGCAGACCATCGATAATAAAACCGCCAAAGAATTAGGAGTGAATGGAGGAGTAGTAATACGATCGATAGGCAGTAATGGTTTGCTGAGCCGTGTTCGTGTACAGGAAGGTTATGTGATCACTAAAGCCAACGGTAAAGAAATTAAGAATATTGAGGACCTGAAAAAAGCAGTAGAAGGTGCCAGCGGCAGTGTGAAATTAGAAGGTATGTACCCGGGGTATGATGGAGTGTATCCGATTGTAGTGAACCTGGGAAGCGGGAACTAATTTACTGAACTGAATTTTTATAGAAAGCCCTGGCAGATGCCGGGGCTTTTAAATGTAAAATGTAGAATATAAAATGTAAAATGTAAAAGGGTCTCAGGTTTGGTCAGGTTGATTGAATCTACGACCCTTTTACATTTTACATTCTACATTTTATATTTTACATTTTGTATTCATTTTTCAACCACAAGATAATCCCACGCATTCAACTCAAAAGAAAGCTGCGGAATTATTTCGACCTTGGCCCCGGTAAAAATATTCGTGTAGATCCCATGCACATATCCATCCGGCAATTGAATATAAACATGATTGGGAGAAAGATTCAGAATCACTAAAACCTCTTTAGCACCATTACGTCGCATGAAGGCAAGTACATATTGATCGGCATGGGTGGGGATTAAGACAGGTTGTGAAATTCTTCCCGTACCTATGGCTCCGTTGTTTATTCTCAATTGCAGCAATGCTTTGTAAAACTCCTGCAACTCCGGTTTTGCTTTCCACTCAATAATATCTTTATCAAAGAATTTCAATCGCTTTTTATTAGGTAATTCTTGTCCACTGTAAATAAGCGGTAAGCCACTCCAAACAAAACTGAACACGGCAAAAGCTTTTGCGGCGTTCCCATATTTCTCATATTCGGTACCGTTCCAACTATTTTCATCGTGATTGGCAGTAAAAAACAGCTGACTGGTGTTGGCCGGAAATTCTCGTTGATATCGGAACAATACATCCTTCAATGCGTATAAGTTGATTTCCCCTTTATAGTATTTCTGTGAATCGTGCATCCATTGCCATGCGTAACAACAATCGAATACATCGAGGTAATGAGTGTCCTCCGTTTCAGCCAACCAGAATAAAGGTTTTATGACATCTAATGCTGTGCGGGCCTGTCGCCAGAAATCGAGTGGTACTAAGTGCGCCATATCGCAACGAAACCCATCAATATCAAATTCCTTAACCCAAAACTGCATGGCTTCAATCATGGCCCTCCGCATTGCGGCATCATAGTAATTCAGGTCAATTACATCATGCCAATTGTTATTATCGTAAAATTTACCTTCCGCGTTTCTTTTATAAAAACCAGGATTGGTTTTAGTCCAGATATGATCCCAGCCGGTATGATTAGCCACCCAATCAATGATAATTTTAAAACCCATTTGATGGGCCGCATAAACCAATTCACGAAAATCATCAAGTGTACCAAATTCGGGATTGATAGCGGTATAGTCGGAGCAGGCATAATAACTGCCGAGGGTTCCTTGCCGCAGCTCCACACTTATTGGGGTAATGGGCATCAGCCAAAGCGTTTCCACTCCCATATCCTTTAAGCGCGGAAGATGTTTCACAAACGCATCAAAAGTTCCTTCAGGTGTATATTGACGAATATTAACCTCGTAAAGGTTAGTGTAATCACTCCATGCCACAGGGGTAAATAAACGGTTCATAATATTACTGGTTGATTAAATACAATCTTATGGCAGGCAAAGGGATAGACAAGCGAAGATAAGCAGAGAAAAGACAATTCTGATTTGTGATTTATGATTTATGATCTTTGATTTCCCCAGAAACTGAACCTTTAATTGTTGGGTTGCTACAAAATCACAAATCATAAATCCTATATCAAAAATCCTGTAACACCTTAACTTTGCCTCCGTGAAGACTTTCAACGTTCCCAGCATTTATCGGAGCCCGCTGATAACGGCTATTAAGAACTACCGCAAGCAGCAGGATAAACTGAAAAAAGATTTCTCCCCCACCCTGCTGGACCTGGGATCCCTTCATATTCATCTCGCCCGGCATTTTGGCTTTTGCTATGGAGTAGAAAATGCGATTGAAATCTCTTTTCGCACGGTTGAAGAAAACCCGGGTAAACGCATTTTTTTATTGAGTGAAATGATTCACAACCCACAGGTAAATGCAGGTTTGATTGAAAAGGGTGTACAGTTTTTACAAGATACATTGGGCAATCAATTGATCCCATTTGAATCAATCAGCAAAGAAGATATTGTAATCATCCCGGCTTTTGGAACCACCCTGCAAATGGAAGCTAAACTTAATTCGATGGGTATTCAAACCGAAAAATACAATACCACCTGTCCGTTTGTTGAAAAAGTATGGAACCGCAGTGAGCAGATTGCTGCGAAAGGGTATACCATCATTATTCATGGCAAGCCGAAACACGAAGAAACAAGGGCCACTTTTTCACATGCCTCCTCAAATGCTCCTTCCGTAATTGTAAATGATATGAAGGATGCCATTGAATTGGCGAAATACATCACCGGTCAGAAACCATCCGATCAATTTTATAACGAATTCAAAGGATTGTATTCTGAAGGATTTGATGCGTCCAAAGATCTCCATCGCATTGGTGTAGTGAATCAGACAACCCAGTTGGCCAGCGATACGCAAGCCATTGCTGATTATTTAAAAAAGACGATGCTGGAGCATTTCGGACTTAGCAATACCACTATCGGCGAACGCTTTGCTGATACCCGCGATACACTTTGTTATGCAACCAACGATAATCAAACAGCCGTAACAGGTATGTTGGAAACCAAGGCCGATCTTGCTGTGGTGATCGGCGGTTATAATTCTTCCAACACCACGCATCTTGTTGAATTATGCGAAGAAAAATTACCCACCTACTTTATTAATAGCGACGAAAAATTACTTTCCGACAAAGAGGTCCTTCACTTTAATTTTCATACCAAACAGGAATTGTTAACCAGCGGCTATTTACCGGACCGGCAACCACTCCAGATTCTAATTACCAGTGGAGCTTCCTGCCCGGATGCATTGGTAGAATCTGTAATCCGCAAGCTGGCTTCTTTTTATAAAGAAGAAGATAAAATCGATAAGCTCATCCAGTTTTTCAGTAATTAATTTTTCTATCGGTTAAACCTTTTCCCATTCGTGACTATCTATAGTAGGAATTTATTACCATGAAAACAGTGTTCTTAATCCCAACGCTCTGGCTAAGGCTTGAAAGAAATTAAAGAGCAAGTAGAATTAATTCATTTCATCCAATTGCACAAGAACCTGTCTCAAAACTAAGAGAATTTCACACAAAGAGACAATGAAGGCAAAGCATACGACGAAAACCAGTAATAATTAAGCTTTGTTTCCGTAGTATTCTTTGTAGCCTTAGTGTGAAACAATGCTTCGTTTAAAACCATCAAAAACACTGATTCATCTCTTTTTCTCTTTTAATCTCTTAGCCAAAAAAAAAAATCCCGCCATCAGCGGGATTGTATAAGCAATTGGTTCGGAATTACATCATCTTAAAACCTTCCAGGAACTTGGTATTGAAATTACCGCTGATAAACTGTTCGTTGCGCATCAGCTGCTGATGAAAAGGTATAGTTGTCTTAACTCCTTCAATAACGTACTCACTCAAAGCACGACTCATCGTATTGATCGCTTCATTACGGGTGCGTGCTACAGAAATTATTTTAGCAATCATGGAATCGTAGTATGGTGGAATAGTATAGCCGGCATAAACATGCGAATCAATCCGGATACCATGACCACCCGGCTGATGCAATACAGTGATCCTACCCGGAGACGGACGAAAATCGTTATAAGGATCTTCCGCATTGATTCGACATTCAATGGCATGCATCGAAGGTTCGTAGTCTGCTCCGCTGATCGGTTCACCACCCGCTATCTTTATCTGTTCTTTAATTAAATCGAAATTGGTTACTTCTTCCGTTACGCAATGTTCTACCTGTATACGCGTATTCATTTCCATGAAGTAGAAATTACGATGCTTATCCACGAGGAATTCAATCGTGCCCACACTTTCATACCCAATGGCACCCGCAGCTTTTTTAGCCGCTTCTCCCATACGCTGACGAAGATCCGCCGTCATAAAGGGAGAAGGAGATTCTTCTACCAGTTTCTGGTGTCGACGTTGAATGGAACAATCACGCTCGCTTAAATGACAAACTTTTCCGTATCGGTCGCCGGCAATCTGTATTTCTATATGACGCGGTTCTTCCACGAATTTTTCCATATAGATACCATCGTTCTTGAATGAAGCGCCCGCTTCTTGCTTAGCGGTATTATATGCTTTCTCAATTTCACTTTCCTCCCATACTACCCGCATTCCTTTTCCTCCACCACCGGCTGTTGCTTTCAATATCACCGGGTATCCAACATCTTTTGCTAATGATTTAGCTTGCTGTACGCTTTCCAGCAAACCTTCTCCCCCTGGAACTACAGGTACACCCGCCTTGATCATTGTTTCTTTCGCAGTAATCTTATCACCCATCCCACGAATCTGGTCGGGGGTGGGTCCGATAAATTTTATATTATGTTCTCCGCATATCTCAGCGAATTTGGCATTCTCCGCCAAAAAACCATAGCCCGGATGAATCGCATCCGCATTGGTAATTTCAGCGGCGGCCATAATATGAGGAATATTCAAATAAGAATCGGAACTGGCGGGACGGCCAATACAAACTGCTTCATCGGCAAAGCGAACATGCAGGCTGTCTTTATCGGCCGTTGAATAAACAGCAATCGTTTTAATACCCATCTCGCGACAGGTGCGTATCACCCGTAATGCTATTTCTCCACGGTTGGCTATTAATATTTTTTTGAACATGCTTTTGATTTGAATAATGTGCAGATGTGCAAATTAGAAAATGTGCAAATGCCTCGGATTTGATTATCGTGCATTTATTCAGGAATTCGTCAATTCGGTGACTTCATTTGCACATTTTCACATTTGCGAATTTGCACATTAATTAGGTTCTACTAAGAAAAGCGGCTGATCATACTCCACAGGACTCGCATCCTCTACCAGTATCTTCACAATCTTTCCTTTTACTTCGCTTTCAATTTCGTTGAAGAGTTTCATTGCCTCGATGATGCAGACTACTTTACCGGGAGTGATATCATCGCCCGGCTCAATAAATACGGGTTTACCGGGGGCCGGACTTCTGTAGAAAGTGCCGATCATCGGGCTCTTAATGGTAATAGTATTACTGGGGGGTGCTTCAACTGCTTTGGGTTTGTCGGCAGGTGCAGCTACTGAAGGAGCAGCTTGCTGATAAGAAGCCGGCATTGCAACGGAAGTGGCCATGGGCGCTGCCATTATATGCTGCACGGGTTCTTCTTTTTGCTTGATGGTGAGCTTAAATCCTTTCTCCTCGATCGTTACCTCTCCGATGTTGGACTTATTGATCATCTTGATCAATTCCTGAATTTGTTTGAAATCCATCAGAATCGTTTTTAGGTTATCGGTTGGGTTTTTTGGAACAGGCGGCTAAGATAAGGGAAAATACTTTACAAGTTAGTGGTTTGTAGTTTGTAGTCAGGGTTATACAAGATTAAAAAAGTGCCGCTTACCTGCAACACTTTTAATTTTTTATCGGTCACGACTCCAGACTCCCGACTCCAGACTATAGACTACTCTTTTACTCTCTCTACATAATCACCCGTCTTGGTATTAATCCGGATCATTTCACCTTCATTCACAAATAAAGGAACGTTAACGGTAGCACCGGTTTCAATAGTAGCTTGCTTCAACGTTCGTGTAGCAGTATCACCTTTTACACCGGGCTCACTATAGGTAACTTTCACAACTATCTTATCGGGCAACTCTACGCTCATTGGAAGTTCAGTCTCTGTGTTAATGAGAACTGATACTCCCGCACCTTCTTTTAAGAACTGTGGGGCATCCACCATATTCTCCTGCACTGCAATCTGTTCGAATGTTTCATTATCCATGAAATTATATCCTGTATCATCTTTATACAAGTACTGGTAATCTTTGCGCTCCACTCTTACGGGATGAATATTATCCCCGCTATTCCAGGTTTTTTCAATACTGCGGTTATTATCCACGCCTTTCAGTTTGGCCCACACTTTAGCTGCCGCACGCGCCGTTTTGTTTTCGCCAAACTCTACAACGGAGTATAAGCTGCCGTCCAGCTTAAGAATCATACCCCGACTGATATCTGATGTATTTGCCATGAAGAACGCTTTTCGCTGTTAGCTCCTGCCTGCCGGTAGGCAGGATTCGCTATTAGCTGGTTAAGAAATTTTCGACCTTCGGCCACCGTAGCCGCATTACCTGTTAAAAGATAAGACAACTTCCCCGGCAAAGGCGGCGGCAAAACTAAGGCAAAAATGGCTGCGGGCAAAACGTAATTAAAGGCAAGTAAAGGCGTGGGGTGACTAGCAAAATTGCTACGATGTGGCGACAGTTGCAACTCGCCATAGCGTAGTCGCTCCGGTCGCTTACGCCATAGCTTCGTCCGTCGCCATAGGCTATGGCCGACGGCGTCAGTGACGGAGCGCGTAGCAAGGCGCTCCGTTCATCGATACCAACCTGCCTACCGGTAGGCAGGTTCTATTAAGATGTGGTATCCGCGGTAAAAGACTTTTCATAATATTGAGCGTCTACAATGCAATTGCATGAGACGTTCCTACGGAACGTTGCGTCTTCTTGCTTTCTTACTACCCATGAGATGTCCCTACGGGACATTAAGTCACTATAATGAGGTTTTTCGATTGTATTAATGTCCCGTAGGGACATCTCATGGGTAGCACCATAACGAATATTGTATTAACGTTCCGTAGAGCCTGTCCCGCCTCAAGCGGGAAACGTCTCATGCTTTGCTTTCGGAAAAGTATCCAATCAAAAAAAAATCAAAGGCTCACAAGAAGACTATTATTTTTTTGAGGAAGAGCGCGAACGCGGAAATAACGGGAATTAAGTAATTGCGTTTGCCCGTTCTTCAATTTTTTATAGATATCAACTTTTGCATTTTCTCCTTCATTGGTTTGTGGAATAGCATAAAAAATTCCGTTACGTTGAATAACAATTCCGCCTTCCAATTTTACCTCGAGCTCATTGGCCGGAATATTCTCTACCTGAATTTTTAATGTATTTTCAATACCGACATATAACACATTTAGTTTCGCTGCTTCTGCAAGCATAGCGGTTAATTCTTCTTCGCTGATTTTCTTTTTTGGCACCAGTCTTACCGTTTGATTGTCTTTATTCGCTTTGGTGATAATATTAACGATACCATCTTTTGCATCATCACCGTATTGTTTCAACAATTCGCCATGAGCAATAAACTCAAACTCATACATGTCTGACATTTTAACCTGCTTTTCAACTGCATTAAGGTCTTTACCTATTACTCGTTTTTCCAATAAGATCAGCGGGTGCTTCTTTGAATTCTTAACAAGGGTCCAGTTCATGATTCCTTCGTTAACTTTAACCCGGTCAATATACTCATCCGCTTGTGCGCGATCCCGTTGATGATCGTATTTCTCCAACCATTGGTTTAGTATTTCATTTACCTGTTCGTACCCGGGCGTTTTGTTAGTGGTCAACGTGTATTGCTGCGCCAAGGAAGATGTAGTATACTTTGTAGTATTATTCGGATTGCCCTTTTGCATTCCCATAAATAAAACAAGCGTATGTTCAATGTCCGTTTGCTTATCATATGAACCATCGAACATCATTGCTGTCAAATACTGAGGATGGGTCATAAAAATGCGGGGTAAAATTGTCGCTTGTTTATTTAAATGAATAAAATAATAGCCGTTTTTATCGGTGGTGGTTTCGAAACCTAGTTCGGAGGAATATACTTTCACGCCTGAAATAGGTTTGCGAGTTTCCTGGTCTATAATGATTCCCGCGACTGTGCGATTAATAGTTACAGTAGATTTCGATGTAACAGATTTACCCGGTCTTGTTTCCTGAGTAGATATTACCATAACTCCATTTCTGCCTCTTTCTCCAAAGAGATTAACTGTCCCCTGTCCTTTTGAATAACAATTTACATTTCTAGCCGTGTTTGGATCGAATTGCAGTGCTTTGTATTCCTGCTCGCTGTATTCATTTCCATCTATGATGTAGATACCATGAAATGGTTCGTTGCTGTATAAGTATCCATGATCACTTTTAAAAATTATAATTTTGCCAGGCGGTACTTGTACTCCAGAAACAATCACCGGATCTTTTTGGGCTTTGGTTCTAATTAGTATCACCCCTTTCTTTCCTTTTTCACCATAAGCTTTTGTCGCTTCTTCGTTTTTTAAGACATGAACCGATTCAATGTCTTCTGGTTTGACACGCTCATTCAATTGTTCTTTTTTCACTTCTTCCCCATCCAGTATTATCAGACCCTCAAAAGTTTCGAGATTATCAAGGTCTATTGGTTTATTCCCGGATCCTTTTTTTGTCTTTATTGACACAACGCCCGCAGCTGCTTGTCCACCATACATTGCTTTCGTACTTGCATCTTTTGATATACTAATAGATTCAATATCGTCCGGATCAATTTTATTCATTACTTGTTCTCCCACGGGTTGCCTAACGCCGTCAATTATATATATTGGCTCCGCTTTGTTAGGGTTCATATTTTTATATCGTACAGAAACTGAAGGCGGAGCGGATTTATGAAACGGATCAACGGGTTTTACATAAAACTTTTCTTGTGAAGGAGCGGTGATTATTCCCAAATCACCATATTCATTTCCCGGTGCCAGAACAAACGGTCTTGTTGGAACAACTGGTTTTGCAGGAACGGGAACCACCTCTACACCACCCACTCTGGCTTTTGCAGGTGGATTAGCCGGAACCGGTATAGCAGGAATAGCTGCTTTAGCCGGTGGGGGCGATGGGATTTCACCATACTTAGCGGCATTTTCAAATTCGTGATCGTTCCATTCGGTAAGGAGCATCGCCTTTACGATTTTTTTATCCTTATCCTTTATTATTACAACACATTCGCCATTATTATCTGCAACTGTAACTATATATCCTTTCGAATTTTCTTTCTGCTCTACTCGTACATGTTCTTCGGTACGAGGAGTTGGAGGCTGGGGTGGTGCCGGCGCTTTTCCAGGCTTAGCAGGTGGTGGAGGCGGCGGGGGCATCCATTTTCCATATTTCTTTTCAAATGCAAGTTCTTCTTCTTCATTATTCAGATTGTACTTTTCTACTTTACCGTTTTTGAGTTTTACGGTTGCAATATCATTGCTGATAGAAATCTGCGATATATGGTCAGGCAGCTTTCGTTGTCCCGGAACAGTGTCTAATATATCAGTTTGACCAACTGTAATATCAGCATATGCGTTAGTTTTTTCCACTTTACCTGAAATTCCTTCATCCGCTTCAGTTCTGTTTAGATCACTGATTTTATTTCTGAAAGCAAGCAACAATACCGCCATCAACGGCAATAAGAAGAGAAATTTAATGAGATGCACTTTCGCGCTTTTGATTTTGTTCATCATGGCTATACGTTTTTTCAATGACGAAAAATTGAATTGTGTGGCTACACTGAAATGTGATACTCCGATTACTTTCAATAAAAGATATTGGTATTCTTTTTTATCAATCCCATTCTGTAATACTTTATGATCCGCGATGAATTCGAGGTTCTGCCGCACCGATTTCCGGATCAGCCAGGCAAATGGATTGTACCAGTTGAGGATGCATAATAATTCGGCACATAATATATCCATCGTATGCTTTTGCTTTACATGGATGAATTCATGGCGAATGATTTCTTTCAACTCTTCCTGAGTATGCAGGTGCTGGTTCACAAAAATGGAATTGCCATATGAAAATGGAATGATGTTCTTATTTACCTGATACACTTTTATATTCTCATTCAGCAACAAAGTGGAAGAACGACGGATGCGGAGATAGGAAAGTTGTTGAATAACCAGTCTTATCAACATGATACCAATCCCAATTGAAATGAATAATAAGAAAGAATCCTGGTAGGTCCAGGGAATACTTTTTTCTTCTACGGTTATCGATATTGAATTCATGGGATAGCTTACTACCGGTATCAATTCCAGCATTCCGGAATTATCCCAGTTATTTTTTTCCAGTACCGGGTAGATATTTATAAAGGGAATAAAAAAAGATAGTAAAGAATAGATCAACAGGTACCAACGGTTCCAGTTGTAAAAAGTGAGCCTGCGGAGAAAGAGTTGATAAAACAAATAAACCACCGCCAGGCTGATGGAAAGTTTGATGAGATATGGTATGAGGAGGGCCATAAGCTAAATGTAAAATGTAGAATATAAAATGCAAAATGTAAAAGTTAGGAATGCCATCGCCTCCGAACTTTAGACTCCTGACTCCAGACTATTTTTCTTTTTCAATCATCTCAATAATTTCTTTCAGCTCTTTCGGACTCAACTTCTTCTGCTCCACAAAAAAATTCACCAACTCTTTATAAGAGTTGTCGAAATAATTTTTTACCACCCCATTCATAAATTGTTTTTTGTACTCTCCCTCACTCATCGTGGGTTTATACAAATAGGCGTTCCCTACCGCCCGGCTTTGGAGATACCCCTTTTTTTCCAGGTTCTTGATGGTGGAAGCGAGTGTTGTATAAGGCACAGCATCCTCCAGGTTCTCCAGAAACATCTTTACGTTTCCTTCCCCTGTTGCAAAAACAGCCTGGAGGGCTTGTTCTTCCTGCGGACTTAATTTTTCCAGCATATCTACGAAGTTTTCGTAAATCTACGGAAATTTCGTACACATCCAAATTTCTTTTTATGATTTTTGTTAAAAGCTAGTAAAAACTAAATACCGGCTATAGTTTTGCAGGTACAGTAAAAAAGAATTGCATGAAAGGATTATTGATTGTAATGTTGATGTTAACCAGCACGATAAGCTTTGCACAACAGCCTGGGCAGCCCGAACCTCCGTACAAAAAGAATCCGGTATTGCCTGCGCTCGAAATACTACAACCAGATAGTAGCACGCTGACAAACGCGGATCTTAAAAAACAGGAAACCCTGATCATGTATTTCAGTCCCGATTGCGACCATTGCATCAAGCAAATGAACGAAATGGATAAACGGATGAAGGACCTGAAGAAACTGCAGATTATTATGGTTACCTACCAGCCCATGGATTTGCTGATTGATTTTATCAAAACTTACAAACTTCAGAAATACAGCAATATCAAAGCAGGTCGGGATACTAAATTTTTACTACCGGGATTTTACCAGATAAAATCGCTTCCCTATTTTGCGCTTTATGATAAAGAAGGAAAGCTGATAACAACATTCGAGAGTAATACAAAGGTAGATACCTTACTTAAAGCATTTGAGAAAAAATAGCTCCTTCTTAAAAGAACCAAGAACCGAAGAACCAAGAACCAAAGAAAGAATACAAATAACCAAATACCAAAGAAAAAATACAAATGGAGAAAAATACAAAAGGGTCTCTGATAATTCGAAGATCCTTTTGTATTTTTTTGTATTCTTTTTTTGGCCCTTCGTTTTCTTTTGTATTCTTTCTTTGGTTCTTGGCATCTTGGTTTCTTGGGTCTTCATTTACTATATTTGCATTCTCAAATTATATCTTCACACCATAAATCAATTGCCGAATGAAAGTAACTGTTGTAGGTGCCGGTGCCGTAGGCGCTACCTGTGCCGATAATATTGCACGAAAAGAACTCTGCCAGGAACTCGTTTTACTTGATATCAAAGAAGGAATTGCCGAAGGCAAAGCACAGGATATGATGCAAACCGCTACCCTGCTTGGCTTCGACACAAAAATCACGGGAAGCACAAACGATTACAGTAAAACTGCCGGTAGTGATGTAGTGGTTATTACTTCCGGGCTTCCCCGCAAACCAGGTATGACCCGTGAAGAATTGATCGGCGTTAACGCAGGTATTGTTAAAGGAGTATGCGAGAATATCTTAAAACATTCTCCGAACGCTATCATCATCGTTATCAGTAACCCGATGGACACGATGACTTACCTCGCGTTAAATTCAACCGGTTTACCAAAAAATAGAATTATAGGAATGGGTGGCACATTAGACAGCGCCCGTTTTAAATATCAACTCAGTCAGCATTTGGGTTGCAGTCCCGCCGACTTGAACGCAGTTGTAGTAGGGGGACATGGCGATACCACCATGATTCCATTGATACGTTTGGCTACCTGGAACAGTGTACCCATTACTAAATTCTTATCAGCCGATCAGCAAAAACAAATTGTTGCTGATACCATGGTGGGAGGCGCTACCCTTACCAAACTGATTGGTACTTCTGCCTGGTATGCACCCGGTGCCGCTGGTGCAGCGTTGGTAGAAAGTATCGTTCGGGATGAAAAGAAATTATTTACCTGCTGCGTTAAACTGGATGGTGAATACGGACAGAAAGATATTTGCCTGGGCGTTCCTGTTACAATTGGAAAAAATGGATGGGAAAAAATCTACGACTTCGGATTGAGCGAAGCGGAACAAGCGGAATTCAACAAAAGCGCGGAGGCGGTGAGGGGAATGAATGATGTGTTGAAAACGCTGTAAATGTAAAATGCAAAATGTAAAATATAAAATGTAAAATGGTATCAGGTTTGAATTGCTTGATTATTTGTTAGAGAGATAAATTCATCAATATAAATGTAAAAGGGTTCTTGATGCAAGAACCCTTTTACATTTTATATTCTACATTTTAGATTTTACATTTAAATCTCGCGTTAGCGAATCGTAATCTTCCAAATACACCGATACCCGTGATCCGATACATATATTAATCTATCGTTTATTACAGCCACACCCCCTACCTGGTCCATCCGGATGGCACTAGCGGCAATTTCATAATAGTCAGGATTGGGTATAACCAAAATTCCTTCCATAAGATAACTTCCTTCTAAAGGAGGGAGTGGCCCATTGAATCGGTTGGTATTAAAGTGACCTACTCCCGCTAACGTAATTACTTTACCTGAAGCATTCACTCTTCGTAATGCACCATTGGTACCATCGGCCACATAGAATGATGTATTAAAATATCGGAGCGCCTTTGGATAGGAAAATTGTGCAATTCCACCCACGCCATCATTTAATCCTTCGTATGATTCCTTACCTGCAAAGCGCGAGAAAACACCAGCTGTAGTGAATCGATTTATTCCCTGGTAGAATCCAGATGAGCCACTAGTTGTAAAGATCTCATTGGCCCCGTTCAATGTAATACCAGAAGGCATAGCTGATTCATCTTCGCTCGTGGTTGAAAAAATATGCGTTCCCGGAACTGTTGTAACAACTCCAGTCGGAGTAATCCTCCTCACCTGTGAACCATAACTACTCGTGGTATTTTCTCCTACATAAATATTGCCGCTTGCATCCACCGTCAAACCCTGACCGGTTTCATTAGTCCTGAAATCTTCAACACGCTCGGTACCAAACCGAAAACTAGCTGCCGTTCCCGTTCCATCCGTATTTCCAGCTGAACCACTTCCTGCTAACACGGTGATGGTGCCTGGGGAAGCAAGATTAATCGTTTTAACCTGCTGCGAGCTTGCATCCGATACATACAGCAAACCTCGTGATTCATCAATCCCAATTCCTACCAGTTTGCCAAATACATCGCCTGCACCTGCAAAAACGGAATTAACTCCTGTGGGTGAAACTTTTACTATGACATCATGATTGGAAGCAAGTTGATCAATTACATACAAGTTACCGGCTGCATCGTTGATCATTTCCGCGGGCATGTGAAAGCTGCCATCCGCTGCTCCACCGGTAAATCCGCTAAATATTGTTCCTGTCACCGTTGACCGGTAAAACATGCAGGTACGACAAAGGATCGCGATAGGATTAACGCCCATATATAAACGGATATCAACGTAACGCAGGTCTACATAGTTCAAAATAGGAACCGCTGTAATTATATAATCATCAGCAGCCTCCTTGATTTTGACAAGCTCTTTATCGAAAGCGATATAGCCATCCTTCAATAACAATCCTTGCCTATTCAGCTCCTTGAATTCCGGCGCTGTCAATTTCACAGGTGTTCCCGCGCCGGCTTCTTTCATGGGCGCTCCTTTGAGATCAGTGATTTTTGTATCAATTTCTTTGAGTTGATCTTCCTGGGGAAATTTTTCGCAAGCAACCACGAATAATACAAATAGTAATGGAATAATTTTTTTCATAAAAAGGTTTAAGCAGTTAATAATAAAAAAAAGAGGAATCTGGTCTTGTATAAATCCAAGCGAACGATTCAGATTAGATGTTGCAAAAGTAATGTCAGGTACCCATTCAAAATATTACCTCTTTGTGTAGTTTTTTGATTGGAAAGGTTTGAAAATTAAGAATGAAGAATTAAGAAGGGTTCTCAAATCTAAAACCCTTTCTCTGTTCTTAATTCTTCATTCTTAATTTCTTTACCGTATCGTAATCTTCCAAATACACCGATACCCATAATCCGCTACATAAATCAACCCTTCGTGAACAACTGCCACACCACCTGCCTGATCCATCCGGATCGCCCTAGCAGCGTTTTCATAATAATCCGGATCGGGAAAGGTCACAAACCCTTCCATAAGATAACTTCCTTCTATCGGAGGAAGAAATGATCCCCTTCCATTAAAACGGTTTGTATTAAGGTGGCTAACACCCGCCAAAGTAATTACTTTACCAGAAGGATTAACTCTACGTAAAGCACCATTGGTACCATCGGCCACATAAATAAATGTGTTGAAACAGCGAACCGCCTTTGGAAACGAGAATTGCGCAACTGCTCCAACACCATCATTCAATCCCTCGAACGTATCATGTCCTGCGAGTCGTGTGAAAACGCCAGTAGTAGTAAACTTATTTAGTCCCTGGGGATAACCGGAAGAACCACTTGTAGTAATGATTTCGTTAGCCCCGTTCACTGCAATACCAGAAGGGATAGCCGACTCATCTTCGCTCATGGTTGTAATGATACGCGTTCCCGGAACTGTTGTAACCAAACCAGCTGGAGTAATCTTCCTCACCTGTGAAGCTAAACTACCAGGGTAATTTTCTCCTACATAAATATTGCCGCTGGCATCTACTGTCAAACCCTGACCTAATTCGCTACTGCCGAAATCTTCAACCGAATCTCTACCAAATCTGAAACTTGCTTCAATACCTGTACCATCTGTATTGCCGGCGGTACCGTTACCTGCTAGTATCGAAATTACAGGTGATGATACCATTGTGATTGATTTTATTTGTTGCGAAGTTGCGTCTGAAACATATAATAGATTCCTCGCATTATCGATACCTATGCCGACTAGTCGGCCAAATTCGCCTGCGGCTCCAGCGAAAATTGTAGACATGCCTGTGGGCGATACCTTCAAAATACGATCATGCCCTGCGTATTGCTGATCAATTACATAAATATTTCCAGAAATATCATTAATCATTTCCGCGGGCATCACAAATGTTCCATCAGGTGCTCCACCGGCAAAACCGGTTAATATTGTTCCTGTCACTGTCGGTCGATAATACAAGCAGCCGCGGCAAAGAATTGCGGCTGGACTAACACCGATAAATAAACGGAGTTCGACGCCACGCAGATCAATATAATCCAGGATAGGAACAGCTGTAATGATATAATCATCGGCGGCTTCTTTGATTTTGACCAGCACTTTATCGAAAGCGATATAGCCATCTTTCAACAATAATCCTTGTTTGTTGAGTTCTTTAAATTCCGGTGCCGTCAATTTCATGGGCGTTCCAGATCCGGCTTCTTTCATCGGCGCGCCTTTGAGATCTGTAATTTTTGTATCAATTTCTTTGAGTTGATCTTCCTGTGGAAATTTTTCGCAGGCAACCACGAATAATACAAAGATGAATGGAATAATTTTTTTCATAAAAAGGTTTAAGCAGTTAAAAAATAAAATGTGGAGGACTCCAGTCTTCAAAAACACATTCAGATGGAATTTTGTAAAAGTAGAATCAGGTACCACTGCAAAAAACTACCTATTCATGTAGTTTTTTAGATTGGAAGGACTCCGGAGGGCAAATGAAGAATGAAAAACAGAGAAAGGGCATTAGCCTCGAGAACACTTTTTAATTTTTATTTCTTCATTTTTCATTCTTCATTCCCTTAGCGGTTTGTAGGATAAATTGCGTTGATTTAACGGGGAGTTAATGTAGATCCAGAAGGTTTGCGAGCTTTCAATGAGGGCCACAAAACCATATAGGTTTCTATAATCATGAAAGGAACCACCCAGCATAACCATTCGGCCGTAACCCGTCGGTCTGACAATGTATCAAGAAATGGAAATATTTTCTGATAGCCAATTATTGCAAAAAGCCGGATGAATACAAAAGCCAGCGCTGCCGTATAACTGCGTACCATAAATTGGCGATGCGCTTTAATATTTTTATTTTTTATTGCCCACCAGGCCGCGGCGGTGCATAGCAGCCAGATAACCGATAAAATGCCGAGCGAAACCCGGCAGGGTTTACAATCATACATTAAATTAATTCTGAAAGCGCAGATAGCGGCAATCAATGAAACAATTATAAAAATCTTTCCGGCAGTACGATGGTATTTCATAAAACGGGTTCTGATCCCTGGCCAGAATTGAAAGGGTCCTAAAAGCAGCGACGCGCTTGCACCTGCAATGTGGCCGATAAACCAGATCTTGCTTTCAAAAAAACCTTTTTTAAAATTAGGAGGGATATAACCTCCGAAATAATCAATGATAGTAACAATATAGAAATAAAGAGACAATCCGATAATCAATAACCAGAACAAAAACCAGCAAACCCGACTAAATGTTATCATGTTGATATGGTGCATGAATTATTCTTTCTTAAGGGGTAATCTCTTCCCATAGGTGAGTTGCCGCCAGATCCATTCCATTGGCCCATAATTAAAGCGCTTCAACCACCAGTTACTGAAAATAACCTGAAATGTATAAACACAAAATGCAATCGGAATAAATACGGTTGGACCTATATTACCCCCAATACCCAACCCAAGGCCATAGTAAATAAAAATACAAAGAAGGGATTGCATAAGATAATTCGTCAGCGCCATTTGCCCAACCGCTGCCAGCCATTTCAACCGGTTATTGCCTTTAGTCCGGATCCAAAACAAACAGATCGACGATATATACGCAAGACTCAACGGTACTACACTGACCGCGTAAAAAAATGTATCAATCAAACCCAGTGCATTGGGAACCGACTTACCATCAATTTCAAAAATGGCCAGGCCGATGCTGCCCGGAATGCCGATAATGAACCCCCATCGCCGGAATATTTTAAAAAGAGAAATATAATTTTCAAGATATGCGTATATCATTTTACGACCTACATAAAAGCCAAGGAGGAACATTCCGAGCACTTTGGGTATGCGGTTACTATGAATGATATATGAATAGCGGTATAGAAATCCCGATTGCTGCCAGTCCCTCCATTCATTCCAACCACTTCCCTCTTTATACAAATAGCGAGCATAACTATCGTCTGTAGGTATTCCTGTTTTTATATCAACTTGCTTCGCGATGTTTTCCAGGAATTCACCGGAATTTACATTGAGCAATACCATAATAGTATCAATTAATACCGGCGACACGATCAATGCCACCGCCCAAATTAATACTGTTTTATCGGAACATTTTCTGAACAGGGGCAACACAAAACCAATCAGGGCGTATAAAAAAAGAATATCTCCTTCCCAAAATAAAAAAAGGTGTCCCGCACCAATCAGTAATAGCACCGTTAAGCGGCGATAAAATAGTTTAACTGGATTAATGCCTTTCTGCTCGCTTCGGAAAAGTATGACGGAAAACCCAATACCAAAAAGCAAAGAGAACAGGCTGTAAAATTTCCCATTTACAAAAGCCAGTTCAATCAACCCCAGGACACCGTCGGAAATAAAAGTTGGGAGCGCTTTTCGCATCTCCATATTAAAAAAACCCCAGCCGCTGAAACCAAAACTATTATCCATTAATACGCCCAGTAAAGCAAATCCCCGAAGCACATCGAGAATATCCGAGCGTTCATTTTTTAAAATAGGCGAGCTTGTCATATCCATCTATTTTTTTTGAATTGGCAATCGTTTCCAGTAAGTCAACTGACGCCATACCCACTCAAAAGGGCCGTATTGAAAATACCGGAGCCAGATATGGCTCCAAATTATTTGAACCACCCAGATTGCCAGCACAACGATGTACACTTCATACCGTTGCATACTGCCAAATAAACCAAACCCTATCCCATAAAAAATAAATGCGCAACCGATAGATTGAGTAAGATAGTTTGTAAATGCCATCTGACCGACGGGCCGCATCAGATTAAAAAACCATTGAAAAATCCCTGATTTATAAAGCCACATCAACAATCCAAAAATTCCAAATGTCCTAAGTGTTCTTCCTGCTTCATAAAATCTAAGTACTATATTTTTGGTATAATCATACCTGTTGAATTTTGCGTCAATGATTGGTTGGAGGTGAAGATAACTTAGCCATAAACCGAAGGTTAAGCCCACTATACACATTATTGCATACAATTTAGTGGACGCTTTACCGGTAAGGATACCCATTTTAAAAAAAGCCATCCCAATAAACATAAAAACTAAAACATCCCATATTGAGAAGTACGTATAGTTAAGAAAACTACTGAGGTATCTGTCGGTGCGAAAATCATAGATGTCAATATAGTCACTTGTCATCATACGTTGTCCCCTGGCCATTCTTTTTACTCGTTGCTCTGGTTTCGTTCTTTCCCGGAACCCCTTCATATCGGATAAATACTCCTTTTGATTTTCGGTAAGTTTTGTGCGGGCAGTATCCATCCGCTCCACGGTTTCACCCCGTGAAATAATTCTTTTATCAAGATATAAATCCCGGTTCTCTCTTACCAGCATCAGTAAAAAACAAATACCCGCGGCGATCAATAATTTTTTAGGATCCCACAACCGAAACACAAACATCAGTAGTCCATAGCAACCATAGTCAAATAAAATATCCCCACTCCACAAAAAAATATAAATATTAATCAGCCCGAACAGGATCAGCCATAATTGTCGCCGGAAAAAATAATCTGTGGGTAAGATAGGGTCGTTTTGCTTTGTCTTGCTGTTTATAAAAAGAATGATACCGGCGCCAAAGAGCATGCTGAATAAAGCCCGTTGTGTTCCATCCGCAATCCAAGTCACATAATACCAAACGGAATAATTAGCGGAGCCATATTCATTTCTCAAAGACGGATCACCTCCCATTACAGAATAAGCAAAGCCGGGAATATTCATAAGCAATATGCCGAGAATCGCTACTCCGCGCAGAGAATCGAGAATATCAATCCTTTCTTTTTGCAAAACAGGAACTGCGGCATTCGGCATAACGTTTGGTTTAGTGGTGTTTGATTTTCTGATCCGATACAATAACAAAATCCTGAGAAATAAACAGCAGCTATTAGGTTACATACCCGAACAAAACTTGCATGACAGATTAAATCGTACCTATAATCCTTGAATTTCGAATTGCTATAATCCGGGTACAGAAGTTTTTTTCAATTGCGCAGCCACTTTCTCCACTTCCCCAAAAACCCGTAAGAAATTTTCACCGGATACTTTCTTTAACTCAACCTCTGTCCATCCTCTCCGGGCCAGTTCAATTAATAATGCGGGATACGTTGAAACGTCTTCCAGTCCTTTCACCAGATAATCGATTCCATCAAAGTCGGAACCAATACCTATATAATCCGCGCCAATCAAATTTTTTACATAATCAAAATGATCGGCCACATCGGCTACGCTGACTAAGGGCTGAGGATTCTCTTTTTCCCACTGATCCATCTCCATATCCATCAAGGCAGATCTGGTCTTATACTTTTTCATTAGTTCATCCCAGTAATCATCGCCGGATTTAAACCAATCAGCGAATGCCTGTGTAGTAAAATAGGGAACGAAGGAAATCATGATAATACCCTTGTTATCTTTCAATCTTTTTAAAACTGAATCAGAAACATTCCGGTTAACGTTGCATAGTTTCCGGGCATTGGAATGACTGAAAATGACTGGTGCCATTGAAAAATCCAAAACATCATACATGGTTTTTTCCGATACATGGGATATATCCACCATTATTCCAGTTCGATTCATCTCCATTACCATTTTCTTTCCAAGCTCGGATAAGCCGTTATGTTTTGGTTTATCATCACTTCCGTCGGCAATATCATTGGTTTGATATGCTAAGGTAACCGCCCTCAAACCCAACTTGTGAAAGATTCGTACCAACGTCAGTGAATTTTCGAGCCGGACAGAAAATTCCATGGTAGGAACAATAGCTATCTTTTTTTCTTTATTTGCTTTCCTGATATCCGCCACAGAAGTAGCAAACAACAGGTCATTGCTATATTTTTCTGTCATCCGGTATACCAAATCATAAGGATCCAGTAAATTTCTTGCTGTTAGTGTATTTCCAAATACATTTAATAATTGACAACCAAGCCCCCCTTTTTTCCAGCGGACAATATCGGTATGACCTTTCGTAATGGTATCCAATGGGTATTTATCCAATTCACGCGGACAGGATTTGCAATCATAGTAATACCGAAGCAGGTCGTTATGTCCATCAATTACCGGCGATTGCTTTAATACGCCTGCTACCATTTTCTTTGCTTTTACTTCGCTGACTGCATACGTTCTGTTGTTAGCGGATTGAGCCGAACCAATAGCTGGTATCAGTATCAATAGTAAAATAACATATCGGTTACTATTCATCTATTTTATTTTATATGCTGGGGGTTTCATCTGTTCAATACAATTCAGGTTCCACTCAGGGTTAAGGGGATTACTTATAAAACCAAGCACCATATCATCAAAACAATGTTCATTACTCAATCCATCAAATGTATGTGCCATTTCCGGAATGATCACCAGTTTACTGTTAGGAAGATTGGCCGCAATCGTTTTGGCCCAGCTTGTGGGGGTGACCGGATCGTTTCCCCCAGAAATTATAAGGGTGGGTACCGATGATGACACCGGATTTAAAAAATCTGCCGGGATCGTTCCTTTTTTCCATAATGAACAGGCACGCTGCTGCTGATCGATGCGATAAGTACTCATAAACGTATGGCGGTTTAAGGAGTCGATCTCATTGCTGGCGATAAAGGGTACTTCCTCCGCACAAGTAATACAGAGATATAAACCTTCCGATATGAAATCGTCCGAAACAGGGTTCTCATTAAACAGGGATAGAAAAGGTTTCCAGTTATCCAGATATGCCTGATGTACAACGAAAGGAATGTTGCACTGGGTAGCCGGTATATAAAGCATTGAACGGATTTTGGTTTGAAAAGCATCCCAGGACAGCGTTAGATTTCTTTTTGTTCCATCGGCCATTGTATGATCAATAACAAAGGCTTGTTTACGTCCTTTCTCCATCAACAAACTAAACTCCTTTTTCAAATCCGGAAAAGTTTTCGCGCATGCACTATCCTTAGCACAACCATCGAATAATTTATCGAGCGATTGCTGGGCGAATGCTGCATGATATAATGGTATCCGGCTATTCATGATAACTGGTGAGAATAATACAACGGATGCTACCGCTTCCGGAAAGCGACGCATGTATTCCTGTGCGAGTTTGGTTCCATAACTCAACCCAAATACATTAATTTTTTTATACCCGAGCCATCGCCGCACCTCATCCATATCTTCCGCAATTATAGAAGTAGTGTATTGAGAAAGATCTGCCAACGTTGAAAGGGAGTCATAACATTCCTTTACAGCCTGCGCCGGATACATTTCTTCCAATTGTTCCTGCAAGTCTGCTTTAAACTGAAGCGAATTACAATTCAATGGATTTGATTTGCCACTTCCGCGGATATCAATTAAAACAATATCATGGTAGTTCCGGTAAGGATTTTCTTTATCAGCAAAAAACGCGGCACTTTCAGAGGCTGCTACGCCCGGTCCGCCTTCGAGATAAAAGATTGGAGCGCCTGCAGAATCTTTTTGCAAAGCAGGAATGACTGTAACAGAGAGATTAATTTTGCGACCGGTTTGGGTGGATCTGTTTTCCCAAACCGCCAACGATCCGCAATACACAGAATCGGCAGATCCTTCAACCATACAGGTCCGCAATAAGGCAGCAGGCGATTTCTCATTTTTACAGGCTGCAAAAATGAGGGGCATTAATATGAAAAGCAGTGCGGGTTTGGTCATTTAAGAAATCTGTATAAAAGATACTACATCTCAACAGTTTCTTCAATTACTTTATTCACCGATCAGAATGGAATTTACTATTCCGCATAATTGCAAGGTTTTATCCTCGCTTTGAAATGAATACCTGCTCTTGCTTCAAACCCGGGTTTCAGTTCGATATAATTTGCTGCCTGGTACAATACTTTTGAATTGGATCCGCCGGTATGCGTTTTAGTACTCGAAATATAATTACCCGCAATATATCCATCGTTGCCAGATCCGCTACCGGAAGGAGTTTCATTGTCTTTACAACCTACGGTGAAAAAATGAGCATATACTTTTCCCCGATACGTGGCCCTGAATGTCCAGGTGCCCGCATTGCCTGAAGGGAGTAAAAATATATTGGTTTTGTATTGTCGGGAATTAGTTTGATTCAATGTTACGGTCCATGAAGAATGTGTGGTGCCATCGGGCCTTGTTAACGTGCAGTCGGCCTGGTCAGCATTTTGTCCGTCCATAAATGCAATTCCTGTATATACCAGTTCGCTGCTATTGAATTGGTTCTTTGCGTTCACAACCTCATCTTCTGGACAAAACAAATCAGGGGTAGGTATCGCGCTATGCGTCATTAACCGGTTAATCTGAGGTTCCCAGTAAGCACGTTGATTTTGCCACCAGCTTTCCTGATTTTTATTGTTGCATTGTCCTGTTTCAAAAAAAGGTTCAATAAGATTATCGGATGGATCGTATACAGAAAAATGCAAATGCGGATTTGACGAACGCCCCGAACTTCCGATAAAACCCAAGAACTCACCCTGCATTACTTCCTCATCATTTTGTTTGGTTGTAAGAGAATTTGCTTTCAGGTGCAGATAAGAGGTAACCGTTCCGTCTGCATGAAGGATGGATACATAATTAGCACTACCCGTCTGGGTACAATTCCTGTCGAAATTATTATACGCTTTGTTAAGAATGACACCCGGTGCGGCCGCAACCGCCATTACATGATTATTATCCATCATGCGCCACCAAAAAGGATACAAGTTAATATCCGAAGCATCATGACCATTGTAAGTACGAAGACCGCAGCGATAATCCTGTTCGGCTGTACTGGTACTCTGGTCCACGAAATTCTGAATATTAAAATAGTTGTATTGAAAATCATAATCCGAATTCATACGCATGGGCCAGCCAAGTAAAAGATGATCGTTAACGCCTTCCTTATTCGGGATTGATTCTTGATGCTTCGCGTAATAGGCTGCTTTGGCTGCGATAATTTCATTTCTGAATGCCCGGATCTCGTCGGGAGTTAAACAAGTATGTGTTGCTGGCTTTAGGGGGATAGCTTCTTTCTGTGCAAAAAGAATCGCAGGCAAAAAGATTAATAAAAAGACAAGTCTCCGTTTCATGCTAGTTCGTTTATTGACATAATGAAGATGCTGCCACGTATGCGTATCCGTTTGTACCGGCAGGTGATAATGTAACGCCCGGCATTAATGTTACCGAATCGGAACTTACAATACTTACCCGCGCGGTATTGCTCACGGCAAATGAGGCAGTGTTGATTGTAATTGAGTTTCTGGCAATGAATAATCTCCGGCCTGAACTGATCGACTGGTTCGTGCTTACATTCGAATTATCGGGTGCAATACAATCATCTAAAAAAGCGGTAGCCGCGATAATACTGCGTGCTCTTGCTCCCTGGCTATTGGTAAAAATGTTACGGCATTCCCGGCGTCCATAAGCCATTACATTATGCGGGTTCATATTGTAGGTACGGGTAACGCCCCCGCAATCTTGTGTGATTGATCCGGTATAATTGCAATCATCATCGATCCTTGTACCGGTATCGTATGTGCTTGAATGAGGATCCGCTTCCGTATCGCATATAAGATCGCCGGCAACCGTACAATTAAGACAAAAACCCGACCGGGGAATATTTTCTTCTCCGAAGTTTTTCTCAAACGTATGATACAAACCAAAGCAATGACCCATTTCGTGAGCGGTGGTGCTCCGGTTGTCGGCCGACTCTACGGCGCTTTCGGAAAGGGAAAGATAATCGTTCGGAATACCATAGGCTATTCCGTTCAATGAACCATCGTTATCAAAAAGAGTGCGGTGAACAAATATGTTCAATACATCTGGTACGAGGAAAGCGCTAAGCTCAGCTTCTTCACTGTCGGCATCGTGGGTATTTAAATCCGTATTATTTATTTGCTCGATACCAGTCAGAATAAAGCAGATATTATGTGCCGCGTAAAATTGCCGCATGTTTTCCAATTGGCGCAACATCGAAGTATCCTCTACCGCCCGCAGTGTTCCGTTATCATTGGCAATAATGTGAACGAATACTTTCATGAGCAGTGGAAAAGTAGCCTGTACACTGTTTCGTTCAATACTGGTATCCACATATAAGGGTTTAGCGCCCGGCTTTGTGCCGCAATCGCTCCGCTGGGCAGTTGCGCTACTTATCCATAAGAGGCAGCACATCACAAATAAAAACTGATTGTTACTCATTTTTATCGATTTAATAAATACATGTTGTATTGGGGAAAGGAGTAACCCCGCAACTTCGTATGCGCGCATGAAAATAACTTCCGGGGCTAGCCGTAAATCCGGGCAATAATGTAATACTGTTGCCCGATTGGAATAGACCATCCGATTTGTTCTGAAACCAAATGGAATTACTGTTGGTTGTAATACTATTTGAAGCCATATATACCTTGATGGTAGAATCGGGTTGATTGATAGCGGGCACTGTGATATTAGTCGAAGCACAATTCATTCCCGATGATCCTGCCCAGTTATCGCCGTCTTCGAAATAATGCTTGCTGCCGGGAGTGAAAACAGGTATCACGTGAGCCCCATTTACTCTATCCATATATCCTCCGTTTACGGATATTATTACATTAGATGGATCGTTGGGTCTTCTCACTTCAAAATGCAGGTGCTGTCCATCGGCATGACCAATATCACATTCGTATCCTAAAAATGTACCAGCACAAACTGCCTGGCCAACCACCAGTCCCGCATCCTGTGAAGCGCTGTGTTGTTTCATGTGCGTGTATTTGGACCATTCGCCATTCGCATGTTCTATCCATACATAATTATTATAATCCCCGCAACCATCTCCCGTACAAGTTGTGTTATGCGTGTCCACTACTCTCCGCACGATACCAGCGGCGGCGGCTACAAGCCGGTAAATACCGCAACCGGATCCCTGACCCGTACCAACAAGATCATAACGTCCCGTTACATCCCCATCGGGACTTGTATGTGTGAAATGATCTCTGGATACACTCATCGCGGTACCATTCGCATAAGGAACCCTGTACACATTTGCTGATAACTCATAGGGAGGCTGACTGTAACCAGATCGTATCAATATCAAAAGCAAATAGATAAGAATATATTTCATAGTTATCCTCATTTATTCTTTTTGGCCTTCATTTCTTCAATCTGCTTCTGTAGTTCGATTACATACAAAGTGAGTTCCTCAATTTTTTCCATCATTCTTTTCTGCATATCCCCTAATTCGAGACCGTTCTTTTCTACTTCAGTAGCGGAAGGAATATTCGGAAGATGTTTGTTTTCTCGGATGAAATTTTCAACTTCAGATAAAGGACGCAGCCTGTAGTTATTAGCAAATACGTAATCGGGCCAGCCGCTGCTTACGAGTTTTACTTTTACTTCTTCACAAATTACTTTTCCGCTTACTGTTAATTTATAGGCTGAGGCTGCAGGCACTACGGTACCAATAGCTACCTGGCCCGTTGCGTCCAGATGCAGGTTGCCACTATTCACCCCGATATAAAATTCAGTAGCAGTCTGTGAGAGAAAAGTACGGAAGCTTCCATTGTTGTAAAAATTAATGGTCGGGCTCGATCCATCAATGGCTATTGCCTCTGCATTATTGACCACCCGGAGCTTGCCAGCCACATCCAGTTTCGCGACGGGTGTTGCGGTACCAATACCGACATTCCAGGTTGGCGTTATGTTTACCACGTTTGATCCATTCACCCGCATAATGAATTTGCCTGCATCATTTTCCGCATTCGTACCGATCCGAAAATCGTTGGCAGAAACATCAATGAATCCCTTTTTGTTTTGGGCCACCAATGCGCTGCCGTTAGTAAATTGAAGAATAGGATCAGCCCCTGTTATGCGCAATTGCTCGCCAACGCCTCCGATAATATGCATTCTTGCCTGTGGGTCGGCGGTACCAATACCAATGTCATTACTCGTATTAATTGTTAGTCCATGAACAGTACTTTCTCCCATGCGGAAACGCATAAAATTGGTAAACCCTACGGTGTCTACATATTCTACTCGCCCGAGCAGTGTGTTATCGGACCTGATAAAGCTCATTCCGGGTGTATATTTTATAATTTGGCCACCCGCTGTGCCCGTCTCAAATTTTAATGCTCTACTCCCTCCGGTTAATCGTAAGGATCCTTCTATGTCCAATTTTTCCGCAGGACTTATTCCACCAATAGCCACATTTCCTCCATCATACTGCAAAAAAAGATCATCTACGTTGCCGTTATTACGGGCCATTATTTCATTATTGTCCAAAACAAGATTACCCCCCGTTACACTTCCAAGAGTAACATAACCGTGGCTGGTTAATGAGGCATCCTGCTCACCTATTATTTGCATATTTCCGGTAGAATCAATTGTCATTTTATCGCTGCCATCCATCCTAAAAATCACTTTGCCTAAGTTGTTTCCGCCATTGGTACCCATCCGCAAATTATTCCCAGACAACTGTACATAGGTTTTATCCACGCCTGCATTCTGAAACTGAATGATGCTGCCGGCATTATTTAATGTTACGGTACCATTATCCTGTTTGAAATCACCTACGAGGTGAAATTTTTCCGAGGGCAATGTGGTACCGATTCCAATATTGCCGGTGAGGTTACTGTACTGATTGGTT
The DNA here is from genome assembly GCA_965279015.1 of Chitinophagaceae bacterium. GTDB lineage: Bacteria > Bacteroidota > Bacteroidia > Chitinophagales > Chitinophagaceae > Endoryza. The sequence continues at coordinate 2,079,506 of OZ257130.1, read as the reverse complement.
CCAGAAACGGTCCAGGTATTTCCTCCTGCCGATATATCCTCTGACTTTGCCAATCGTTTCCAGGCAACACCATCATGTAAATAAAAGCCTGCCGTTTCAACACCGGATGTATTGGTTTGAAAAATGAGTAATCCCGCGGCAGGTGCCGGAATTAAATTCCGCTGTGCAAATGTCATCCGGGGAATCAATAATCCTTTGGTTGTGCTGTTTACATCAAGGATCGCGCTTGCATTGGGTGTTGTAGTACCGATGCCAACACTTTGTTGCGCAAAAACACCGAACGCCAGCACAATAAAATAAATGGAGAAAAGAAACTTTTTCATAATACAGTTTTAATGGTAAAGGAAGAACGCTTATCCAAAGATGAAGCAGTTATCAAAAGAGGGCAATAGCGAAATAGGGTGAATTGCGGGGTAGAAGGTTTAAAGGTTTCAGGGTGTAAAGGTTGCCGAAAGTCATAAAGTCTGATCGAGCCACAGAACCCTTAAACTATTAAACCTTTAAACCCTGAAACTTTTAAACGCTTAATAAACCGTTCCGAAACTGATCGCACCAATATTTCCGGCGATATAATGACGTGTACTATCCATGCCAACCTTCCAGCCGAAATAATTAAGATTGGGGCTTGGACTATTATCTTTTCTTATGAAATTCCAGGCAGTACCGGAACGATTAAATGTATAGATGGCGCCCTTGTTAATATGCCCATTTCCACCTCCACCAATAATCGCGTAGTTATTGTTTATTGCTACTGATTTTCCAAACAAGCCGCTGACCAACCCATCGGAAGACAATAGTTTTGCTTGTTTAGCCCATGCCGCTCCTGTACGTTTAAATATATAAGCGCTCCCTTTTTTTTGACCGCTGCTTGATTCCTGGGAAGCACCGATGACCGCATATTCACCACGCAGGTCAACCGAACATCCATAATTATCCATCAATTGAACATCCGATGAAGTAAGGGTTGCCTGGAGATTCCAATTACCGAGAAACTGAAGAAAGATGTAAGCTTTTCCTCCATGTGTAGCATTATAATTACCGCGGGAACCGATGAGCGCATAATTACCGTGAATGGAAACAGCACTTCCAAATCGATCGCCCTGTTCATTATTTGGAGAGATCACCGTACTTTGATAGGACCACTTATTATTAATCCGTTTGAAAAAATAAACAGCGCCGCAATGCTGCTTGCCATTTATATTTCGGGATCCATGACCCGCTACTATATAATCACCATAGATATCAATATCAGAAAGTACGAGGCTATCCGCCGCAAGATTAGCAGGAAACAACGCAGCTTCCTTCACCCAGATGTCACCCAGTGTTCTTTTGAAAACATAAATACTATCATAGGTTGCAGAAACCGCAGAATTACCGCTGATGGCTGTGAAATATCCAAAATTACCATTGACTTTAGGATTGGGGTCCTTGAGCGCGGCGCGTTCTGTCCAGGAGGAACCGGTAGCGGCTCTTCCATAAATATGAATTCGTCCTCTGTTTGTTAAAAACAAATCATCATATCCCGGATCTCCGACAACAGCATATACATCATCTACGTCTACATCACTTCCGAATAAATCACTCTGCGAACCAGTTTGAGTTATGGTCTGATTAATAACAGATGGAACTTCTTCCACTGAATTGCTTACAAGAGTGGGTGTATTAACTTTTGTACAACTAAAGAACAATGTACCGGTAATACACATCGCTAATGCGAAACGTAGATTTGAAATTGTACTCATAAGAAAAAGTTTAATGGTGGGTTTGATTTAATCGAAACCAAAGTTGATGTTTGAAAACAATTGCTGCAATAGCGAAATGGGGTGAAAAACGCAGGTTGAATGGTTTAATAGTTTAAAGGTTTAAAGGTTTAAAGGTTCTGTGGTTCGATCTGACTCTATGAGTTTAGACAACCTTTAAACTATGAAACTATGAAACCATTAAACTTTTAAACAATTCTATCGCGGATGGCGAGGGAAACAGCTTCTGTCCCCGAATGCACATGGAGTTTTGCGTAGATATTCCGGACATGAGACTTGACGGTATCCGGTGCCACAAATAATTCGTTGGCGATCATCTTATAACTTTTTCCTTCAACGAGTAATTGAAGTACTTTTTTTTCCTGTGTAGTAAGATTGTATTCTTTTGCGGGAGAAGCTGGTTGAAGATTAACTTTAAAAAGTTCCAGCACCCTGCGGGCAATACCGGGTGTCATGGGAGAACCACCGGATTGTACATCTGTAACGGCTTGCAGGTAATCGGCCAGACTGGTGCTTTTCAATATATATCCGGAGGCACCGGCACAAATAGCTTTGAAAATATATTCGTCTTCAAAAAATACCGTTTGTATCAGAATATGAATGTGCGGGAAATTTTGTTTTACGATTTTTGTGGCTTCGATTCCATTCATGCCTGGCATTTCAATATCCATCAAAATAACATCGCAGGGATACGCAACTAATTGCGCTTCCATATCGCGGCAATTCGGATAGGCACCTGCACAGGTAAAACCATCCGCGTTATGGAGTAAAATTTCCAGCGTTTCCCTCAAGTGCTTATTGTCTTCAAAAATGGCTACCCGTATCAATAGAATATCTTTTTACAAAGATGCGGAAAACCTTTTGTAGAAAAATAGCGAAATAGGGTGAGAATATAAAAGCAGGTATATGGATAATGGTTTTGCTCACCATAGCTTTAGCGAAGGTGAGATACTGGATGCCCGATAAAAATAGTATTACTTCTTTTTTACAGCGCTGCTATCCGTTGAATTTCGAACCGAAGGAACACCATTGTCACAGGGCCCGATTACTATTTTGATTTGATTTCCATTCAAGGATTCAAAACCTGGATTGAGTTGGACACTATTATTTGCTTTTAAAATTATATCCGTACCGGAACCTCCGTACAATGTTGCGGCAGACTGTATAGTATTGGACGCCTGGTAAAACCTTCTTCCATCCAAATTGGTATTTAAGGTTAGATTAGCTGCGCAATTGCTGTAGACTGAACTTTGCCAAACACCCCTTCCAAAAGTGGCGGCCCTCAATTTTAATGGGGCAAATACCAATTCGGTAACGGGTACGTTGGGCATGCCTGTATAAAAGGGTGTCCAATCCGTATCAGATACTCCTCTGTAAAAAACACCAATATCTGTTCCGATATAAACATTATCAGCCGCATCCGCTACAATACAGTTTACGGGCACATTCGGTAAAGTTCCACTGATATTGTTCCAGGTAGTTCCGGCATCGTTTGAATAATACACTTTATTCCCCTCGAGATAACCTCCTGAAGTGACCCATACTCTTCCTGAATAATTTTCACTTACAAAAATATCTGTGATTTTACTGCGCGGACCTAATCCGCCTGAAATAGTAATCCAGTTGTCGCCCTCATCATCCGAACGCTTTAGAATTCCAAATCCCGTAAACAGATCATCATCGCCCGCGGAATAGAACCTGGAAGGATTCGCTGTACTGGCGGCAAGACACCATCCACCACCCACACTGGGTATAGATGTCCAATCAGTACCTCCGTTTGTCGTTTTGAAAGTACCATTCCGGTAACCAGCAATAAGCGTATTAAATGTTCCTGGTTTCAAAAGAATTGCCGGAAAGAAATCACTAGCACCGCCAAATGGCGGAGTTATATTATTTACATCAGCACCATTATCGGTTGTTTTTAAAATACTCGAATTAATTACCATATAGTGGTCATTAAAATCGGCGGGGTTGATAATTACTTCGAATCCGTCGCCCCCCTCTTCGGTATAAACATTACCAGACGATTCAAAACGATGTACTCCGTTATCCTGCGCCCCGCCCAATAAAATAGTTTCATTCTGTGGATAACCAGCCAAATGATAATACTGAGTAGTTCTTAACTGTGTACTAAGCATTATCCAATTGACGCCGTTATTCGAACTGCGAAACACTCCACCATCTGTTGCCGCATACAAATAATTATTTAATGGATTGATGGCGAGATGATGAATATCCGCATGTACAAACTTACTCGGAGTGGTATTTATCCAATGGGATGAATTGGTAAACGAAGCTCCGCCTGATGTAGATTTCCAGATATTGATACCCCCAGTATATAATGTATTAATATCCGAATTTGAAATCACCAATGCCAGGTCGTACAATACCTGGCCATCAGAATCATCTCCATCTTCTGCTCGTCCGAGAATATTGGGAACATCAGAAGATTGTGATATAAGAGTATAATTAACCCCTGAATTGGTGGAACGGTAAAACCGATAAAAACCAGTGCTTGAGCCACACAATAAATAAACAGTATTCGCATTAGCTGGCGAAACGGCAATTTCGATTCTGGAAGCAACTGTTGGATTGAAGTTGAAAGTTGGGTTCTGCCAGTTAGTTCCTCCATCAGTAGAATAAGAAACACCATTATTATCGCCAGTGGCATAAAGAATATTAGCATTTGCGGGGTGGAATTCTATATCATGACAAAAGTTTCTTTGTAACACCTGTTCCCAGGATCCACCTCCATTAAGTGTACGGTATATTCCTTTACTTGTGGCGGCGAACAATATATTTGCATTGGATGGATGCTGAACCAGTTTATAAGCTACCCATTCACCTTCGATTCCAAAACTACCGGTGGGTTGCCAGTTGGCGCCACCATCGAATGATTTAAACACGCCCAGAGATGGCCGCAGATATCCAAAACCACTTACTAAGCCTCCTTGAATATAAGAATCACCATCACCTGTTAATGCATATAGCACGTTTGTATTAGCATGACTGATTACAAAACCAGATACGCCAAGCGAAGGTAGAAAAGCGGATATAGGTGACCAGGAGCTACCCCCGTTGGTTGTTTTCCATATTCCACCAGCAGGTGTACAGGCGAAAATAGTATTGGCATCTGTTGGATGAAAAATAATCCGGTCTACCCTGCCAATCCCGCGTTGGTCGGCAACTCCGAAATTAATTGAAGTGGGACCTAATTCAAACCAATCGCCCGATACAGATTCCGTTCCGTTTGGTTGGATCCGATGCTGTTGCTCCCACAAAATAGCCGCGGCTGTTTTCTCACTAACATTCACAATATTATTATTTGCATCCAATCGTCCTTCCATATACCAGAACCAACGGTTCCAGTGTTTCAGATCCCTTTTTATTTTTTTTATCCCATTCGTATCAGCAGCCGATAATTGACTTGATTCAGATTTATAAAAACTTTCTACTGTTTTCCGGATATCATAAAAATTTTGCTTGCCCTGCAACTGTGTTTGTAATCGTTGCGGTACCGTTATTTGTGAGAAAGCAGGTATAAAAAATAATCCCAACGAACAAATAAATAATAGTTTTTTCATCTTCTATTTTTTTTGTTCTTTGAGGCTGTCTATTTCTTTCTTCAGGCTGATGATATACAGCATCATTTCTTCAATCTTTTCCATCATCCTGCGTTGCATATCGCCTACTGCCAATCCATCCGTTTCAATTTCTTTGGCGGTTGGTATATTTGGAAGATGTTTATTCGTTTTAATAAATTCTTCTACCTGGTAGAGATTCATCAATGGATAATTATCCGCAAAAACATAATCGGCCCAGGGTCGTAACTGTACTTTCAATTCTTCACACATCACTCTTCCCGCGATACTAACCTTATATCCGGTAGCAACTGAAGAAGTACCAATACTCATATTTCCGGAAGGGTTGATATAAATCGTATTTAACCCGTTTACGCGTATAATAAAATTTCCGGTATTGTTTTCGGTATTGGTTCCAATCCGGAAATCGTTTCCGGAAAGATCAATAAATCCTTTTTTGTTTTGTGCCGGCACTCCGTCGGTAAACTGAATAGAGGGAGTTAAGGAGGTGATGCGAATGGTTTCATCCGTACCTCCCAAAACATGTAAACGGGCCTGAGGGGTAACGGTCCCCACACCTACATCATTATTCGTAGTGATGTTTAAACCAGCGCCGATACTTCCTTCCATCCGCAATCGCATGAAATTGGATAAATTAAACGTATCCACATACTCTATACTTCCAAGCTGTGTATTATCTGATCGGATAAAACTGATGCCCGGGGCATATCTAAGTATGCCCCCGCCAGCCTGACCTGTTTCAAATTTTATAAGTCGCGAACTACCCGTAAGCTTTAGTGAACCTGCAACATCCAGTTTTTCATTGGGAATACCCACCGCACCAATTCCAACATTTCCTGAATTATTTTGTAAAATCAGGTTTTCAGCATTTCCATTATTTCTCACCATCAATTCCTGATTGTCAAAAACCATATTTGTTCCAGTGATACTTCCCAACGTCAGGAAACCATGTTCAGTTAACGATACATCCTGCTCACCCAGTATCTGCAAATTTCCGGTAGAGTCAATAATCGCCTTATCACTTCCATCCATCCGGAATATTACTTTACCCAGATTATTGCCGCTATTGGTACCCATTCTTAAATTATCTCCCGACAATTGTACATACGATTTGCTGACTCCCGCATTCTGAAACTGAAGAATTCCGGTTGGATTATTCATGGTTAGTGTTCCGTTATCCTGCAGCATATTACCAACAAGATGCAATTTGGATAAGGGTGCTCCAATTCCAATGCCCACATTACCGGCGAGCGTACTATACTGATCTGTACCATTAATTGTCCATGTAGTAGAACCACCTGTAACTTCCTCGGCCTTGGCAATTCTTTTCCAAACACCAAAAGCTCCTGCCTGTTCATAAATATAAAATCCGGGCGAAGAAGGAGGAACGGCTTCTGTATTGGTTTGATACACGATTAATCCAACGGCAGGACTGGTGATGGCTACCCGCTGCACTCCTGTCATTCTTGGAACCAGGAATCCTTTTGAATTACTGGTAAGGTCGAGCAGGGCACTATTGTTGGGTGCAGTGGTACCAATGCCAACGGATTGAGAAAACAAATCAATGACAGAAATGATTAAAAAACTTAGTACTAAAAACCTTCTCATATTTATAGTTTATGGTGATCCTTAAATTGTTTCATTTTATTTTCGCAGCTCTTATTTTCAGTTTTTAATTTTCCGATTATGACAATCAGAAATAAAAAATATTTCATCCGTTACTGATTATTATAATAAGTTCTGTTATTAATTCCCGTTCACACATCCTTTATTATTGGCAACAAATGTGCAACCCTGTGTGGCTGTAAATCCGGGTGACAATACAACATAATTATCTGCCCGGTAAGTAATATCATTATTACTATTGTTTCCGATAGTAACTGAACTGGTAATGGTATTGCTAACAATAAAACCTTTGTGCCCTCCCTGCGTTCCCGAGAAATTTTGCGTTGTCAGGCAGCCTACCGTAAAATAATGATGTGTTATATTATTATTGTAGTTCATCCAATAGGTCCAGGCACCTTGTTGTGGATTGGCTGGAAGTGTGTACGTATCAACCATTGTATAAACCCGGCAAGGACCATACGTAAAATTGTTTTTGCAGGTATTATATTGCGATTCACAACCGTTTGTTCTCGCTGATGAAAAAGCTACGGTTCCATCGGGGCGCAATAACCCATGAGAAACGGATGAACCGTCCACCCAATCAATCAAAAATGTTTTCATACCAACTTGCTGTGATGCCTGGAAACTATTCGTTCGTGCGCTAAGATTTATTGTGGAATCGCAATTGCCTGAATAGAAATCGAAGAAGGAACCAAGATGTGTTTCCATTCCATATAAGCCGGGTTCGTCATACGGTTTCTGTGAACTCCATAGCGAAACCGTAGTGGTATAATTCTGCGGACCCGCAAAAGGGTCAACAAAATAACCTTTATCATCTTCCGGATGGCTCCATCCGCTATTTACCTGGAAATGCAAATGGGGGCCAGTGGATCTTCCTGAACTCGCTATAGATCCCAGTACTTCTCCCCGATCCACATAATCGCCTACCTGTTTATTAGTAAGTGACCCGTTTTTGAGGTGCATATAAAAGGACACTGTACTATCATCGGCATGTAATACCACCACATGGTTCCCGCGACCTGTTGAACCCGTTATATTATCCCAATCACAATTGCCATCGAACTCTCCATCGTGCCGCTCCACAATAATACCAGGGGCAGCTACTACCGCATAAATATCTCCCGCTTTTTTCCGTGCCCAGCCATATGGACCCACACCAATATCAATACCCTGGTGACCATTATAGGTTCGCCTGCCACCATTGTAATCCCTAATACACTCATCACCGGTGCTATCAAGATCGGTATAGTTACCAATATGATAATATTGGAATTCTTCTGTATTTTTTGGTTTCATGGGCCAGCTAAAGCGGACAGAGATTGGCGCCATCGGTTCCGCTAGCGCCGTTGCATTTACTTCATCAATATCATTCTGCCGGAATTTTAAACGTCCGGCTTTTTTTAAAGCAAGAATATTTTCCTTCACCTGCATTCTTACCGGCAAAAGATCCTTGCCTGTTAGTCCACAAAGCTGTTTATTCCTTTCCTTTTGAGCTACCGATAACAGCGCCGGCACCAAACACATTGTTACTAAAATAAAACGTTTCATTGCATTGATTTAATTAATTTGAAAATCATTGCTGAGCTGGCTTAATTTCTTTCAGCCTATCAATCTGCTTCTGCAGATCAATAATGTACAAGGTCAGTTCCTCAATCTTTTCCATCATCCGCTTTTGCATATCGCCCAGTTCAATGCCCGACTTTTCCACCTGAATGGCAGTAGGAATATTCGGTAAATGCTGATTGGTATGGATGAATTGTTCCAATTTAGAAAGGGGCATCAGGTTGTATTCTTTACGGAATACATAATCGGGCCAGTTACCAATTAACTGTACTTTCACTTCTTCGCAGATTGCTTTTCCGGCAATATTTAATTTATACCCTGTAGCAACGGTTTGTGTACCGATACATACATTGCCGTTCCCATCAACAAACATACGATCCACCCCATCGGTACGAACAACGAATTTTCCCAGGCTATTGCTTGAATTCGTTCCTATCCGGATATTGTCGCCGCTGGTTTGAATAAATCCTACGTCCTGGTAAGATGCAATACCAATATATCTTCTAAGCTGAATCAATGGATTCTCCGCATCCAGTCGCAAAAGTTCTGTTCCATCAAACTGCCTCAAATGAAGTTTTACCAGAGGTTCAACTACGCCGAGTCCCGTATTTCCATTGCTGTTTATAATCATATCAGCGCCTGTACCATTATTTGATACAGAAAGACGGAGATAATTGGGAACATTGGGATTGGCAACATAATTAAGAGCAGCCATCGTATCTCCTGATCTTTTCCATTGCAAACCTCCTTCCTTATAATCTACCGCGGGTGCATCAAAAATTACATGTGGGCTATTATTGGCTCGATTATCCTGTACATAAATTTTACCACTGAGGATATGCAATTTTTCATCCGGGCTTGAGGTACCAAGCCCAATGCTATCGGAACTATTATAAATCCAATTACGGGTGGATGAAGAGTTCCAGATGATATTGTTTAATATTTTTCGCCATCCGAGTCCATCATGATGATAAAACTCTCTGAAGTCACTATCGTACACCACCAGTCCCGCTACCCCCGCGATGGCTGTCCGCTGAGCGGTAGTCATACGTGGAACCAGCAAACCTTTGGTGGTACTGTTCACATCCAGTATCGCATTGGTATTCGGCGTGGTAGTTCCAATACCCACTGATTGAGCAAGAATCTCAACAGAGAAAAAAGCTAACAAGATCAATAGAAGCGTTCTCATAATTATAGTTTTGAAGTGATCATTCTTTACTCGTGTTTAATATTCAATAGCAGGTTAGTTAAACAAATTCGCCGGATCGTTTATCATAAAGAAAAAAGCAGCATCCACCGGCACCCCCGCCATAGTGAAAACAAATATTTCAACTTCAGTAGTAGCCATATAATATCTTGCTGTGCAAATCAAAGTTGTATTGTATTGATGCGTTACAACAGTAGATGAACTCTGGGAATGTTTATTGGATTATGAAACTATATTCTCAAGGATTAAAAATTAGAAAATGAAACTCCGAGTCAAGGGCGTCATTACTAAAATTTCTGGTAAAAATTTCGAACACCCCCGGCGAAATGTATCTTGCTCTTATAACTCTGGGATTCCCCGGGGTACAGATAATAACGGAAGAGGCTGTACTACCTGTAACAGTAAGTTCATACGTACCCTCTGAGACTTTTACGCAACTAAAATTGGGAGTTCCTCCCGCCTTGGTACCATTGTCGTTAATTCTTCCATACGCTAACGGCAACAGGTTATAAGCAGAGGTGGTTGCTGTACCTGTTATTCTTCCATCATCAACCGTCATTTCAGTCCCCGAAACTTTTAATTTCCCGGCTACATGCAGTCGCTCCTGCGGCGCCGAAGTGCCGATACCTGTTCTGTTAGTGAAATTATTTATGAATACTTCGCCCCCCAGTTGCACCTGGGTATTGTCGTTTACTGCAGTGAGTGATACATTTCCACTGGTGGTGGCTTCCAGCAACCCAACCGGAATATTGCTGGCACTCATTTGCACAGAGGAACCACCCGATATCGTTTTTTGAAAACTAAACATATCAGCGCCATCAAACCGCATTATCATCCTGCCATTTGTATTGCCACTATTGGTACCAAAGCGTAAATTATCACCCGATAACTGAACAAAACCAGTACTTATACCAGCACTTTTCAATTGTAGTATGGCAGTTGGATTATCAATTATTACAGAACTGTTGCTGCGGATATTACCACTAACATCCAACCGCTCTCCCGGGCCGGCAGTATTAATACCCACATTATCGCCAATGTTAAACAACTGCCCACTGCCACCACCTGTCCACGAATCGTTATTGATTACTATTTTCCATGCACCGTTTTGGCGTTGATTTAGCTCATTCGAGGTTGTATTGTAAATAAGCAGTCCATCGGCCGGCGATACAATCGCGTTGCGTTGGGTCGTGGTCATTACCGGAATCAACAAACCTTTAGTGGTACTATTTAAGTGGAGAATAGAGCTACTGTTAGGTGAGGCAGTTCCAATTCCCACCGATTGAGAGAAAGAGTCGATGAAATAAAAAGTAAAAAGAAATAATAAAAGCGTTCTCATAATTATAGTTTTATTTTAGTACTACTGTTTAACGAATAGAGTCTTCCCTTTTACCAGCCAATCATAAAAAAAGCTTGCTTGGTGGTAACAAACTCTACTGTTGGAAATGGTTGCATCGTTATACTCTGGTAATATCCTCTTGCCATCAGCGGTTCCAGGTAAAAATTATTACCTCCCGCTGAAGTAAGCACAAAGCTGGTACTGTCGGACAGCTGCTCGGTTGAATTAATCGTTTTCCTCTTATAAATAACTCCACTGGAATTTGTTGTATTGGCCAGGTGGTATCGCAGGTATCTTCCAGTTGGCCCAAGGCTTTTTATATTATAGTATTGCCCTGCACCCTTTAATGACCAGGTATCCCTGGGCTTTGCAAAATTTACACCGGTTGTAGTCAATACGGTCCAGTCAAAACTATTTACGGATATGGTACCGAGATTATTAGAAACTTTAAGAGCGATGGTATCATTAACATTGATCGCGTTTAAACCAACAGACGACAAGAGGCCATCCGGATAAACAACAATCGCCGGAGGGGGTGAATCATTCCCTGATTCTTTACTGCAGCTTACCGTAATAAAAAGAATTGATATAATTAAAAGAAGTAATCTCATAAAAAAATTTGAAAGAATTGCTAAGGTGTTTCTGATCAGTTTGACCCAAAAATCGAATTGCTGTATCGCCAGTATTCTCCCAGCCATCCTTTCACGAGATAGCCGGTATTGCCGATTGCGAATACACCTATATTAGTATGGTCAACATTTGCTGCGGGACAATCGCTTTTATTTGTCCAGGTATTATTAGTGGGATTGAATTCCCAGAAATCGTTATAGTATTGCGGACACTCTCCTTCTCCCCAACCGATATAAATTTTATTGTTGAGGACAAATCCTTTGGCGAAGGCTCTGTTCATACCGGGGAAAGGCGCTTTAATGGCAGCAAGCCCTCCCACTACGGCGGGGTTAAACTGAATCCAATCATCTTTATACCGGTTAGAAACATATCCATTATTTGTTACCTTATCATATCCCAAACCGACATACACATAATTATTATATACAATAGCGGTGGCTCCGGCCCTTTCGCCAAGCGCCGTACCACCTCTGTTAGTCCATTGATTGGTAATAAAATTAAATTCCCAAAACTGGTTAACGGGCCTGCCGGTTTGATTGCTAACACCTCCAATAAGATATCCCTTGCTACCCATTACAAAACAAGTGGGTTCACTTACCGGGATACCTGGAAAATTGGGGAGCATGTTCAACTGACCACTTACCAGGTCCCGGGAAGCAAAATATACATCGTTACCCAAATCACCACCCGGCATCAATCCAAGATATATTTTTGATTGATAAGCAAACAGGTGCTGGAATCCAACCACGAATGGAAAGAAATAATCGTTGGGGTCCGGAAAAAGCTCCCAGCGTTTGGTACTTATATTCAATTTATACACAACTTCCCTTAAACTCCCCATCAACCAATACACATCTCCATTAACCTGAACGATCATATTATTCTCGTCGTCATTATTAAAAGGATATACAAACAAATGTGGAACAGACAAAGCTGACCATGAATAGGGGTTGGCCGGGCTGATATCAGCAGTTATCTCCCCGGTTGTTTTGTCGATATCTTTTTTACATGACACAGGCAACAAATAAATAATTAAAATAACCAGCACATTTCTCATAAAACAGGTTTAATAGTTAATGATATCCGATCAGCTCAAAGCATCCAGCTCTATTAATAAATGCAGCAGCCTTCCTTTTTTTATATCTTCTCCAAAAAACTTTACCGCTTGTGGCGCTACATAATTTCTCGTTAACAGGATATGGTGGTTTCCCGATTGGGGTAAAAGATTAGGCAGATAAACAAACTGCAACCATTCTAAGAATTCCTGGCTATTGGCAATATTTCTTTTCTGAAAATCAACCACCCAGGGCGGTGGTTCCTTCAACCATAAATCCGCTGACTTTAATTCGTCGATGATTTCTTTCACTTTTTCACTCACGGTGTCAACAGGATACATAAGCCTTAATTATTCCTAAAATTATCCGCCACTGCCTCCGCAATCTTTCGCAATTGTGCAAGAGGTCCGCAGTATTTACTGAATGGTGCAAATTGATCCTGGAGCTTCGTTAACGGTACTATTGGTTTACTAAACGGCCAATAAGAGCGGAAAAGGATGATTACTTTTGGAAATGATCGGAAGTACTAGTCAGGAGACCGGAGTCGGTAGTCGGGAGTTGGAATACCGAAAACGCATGCAAAGAGCAGGCGGGTGTAACCAATTATGTTCGAATAAGAATAACTCTATGCTAATTATACCCTACTCACCACTCACCACTCACCACTCACCGCTCACGTCTCACCACTCACGATTCCCAACGATTGTTTTTATTCTGTTGCTTGTTCTATCCGCAACATCAATCATTAGTCAATCGCCCCGTTACCTACTAGAAACATTCGGAACACGTAATGGATTGCTTTCTCCAAAAATTTATTCACTCGCACAAACAACCGACCGGCAATTATGGATCGGTTCGGAATTAGGTATCAGTATCTTTAATGGCTATTCTTTCCGCAATCATCAATACAGCTCCGAAAATGAAAGCATTGGGCGGATACTGGCTATTGCGCAAGACAGTTCCTCCGGGGTTTGGTTTGGCGGCGATAAAGGATTGTTTCATTTCTATAAAGACAGTATCATTAGAATTGAATTCAGCAATCGTCCATCATTAGCGATTGAATCATTATTAACCGATGCCGATGGCAATTTGTGGATCGGCGATCTGAACTTCCTGTATAAAATGACCAGGGAACAGGTGAGCATGGTTAAAAAGAATTCGAAGACCCCATTAACTTCCGATCCGTTCGCTGGTTTGAAAGAAAGAGCCTTCTCCCTTAGTTCCGATAAATACCATAATGTATATATGGCTTCTCATGGAGGAATCTATTTAATTGCTCCTGATCAAAACAACTACCGCTTGATCTGGGAAAATCCCGACGTTAATAATTTTGTACGTTCGGTAGGCGCATTAAGTCCCGACAGTATTTTCTGGAATCACAACGATGGACATCCCAGTCAGTTGCTCAATGGAAAGCTGCGTGTTTTTTTCGATAATGACTACCTGGGAAAATATGTCTTTACTTACCGCAATCGGGCCTATTCAGTTACCACTCGCGATATCGCGCGTATAGAAAATGGAATCTATCCAATAGTTAGTTTTTCAGGACTTACCAATTATGCGCACGCTGCATTAATTGACGCAGAAGAAAATATTTGGATAGGAAGTTGGGAAGGATTACAGAAATTCCGCAAATCCGCATTTACCATTTTCAATTTACAGATCAACGATCATAGCGAAGTTTTCTCCTTCCTTGAAAAGAAAAATGGGGAATTGATTTTTGGCGGTAACCGCGGGCTTCTATACAAAAAAGAAAATAACCAGATCGAACGGTTTAAACAGATTCCGCCACTATTTCCAAGAGCTGAAGTAATGTGTATGTATGAATACGACGATGGTAGCTTGTGGTTTGGCAGCGGTTACCAGGGAATCAGCAGGTTCAAAAATAATAAGCTTACGCATTGGCAACAGGGTGGTAATCTAAAAGACAATAATTGTGAGGCACTCTACCGCACAGAAGATGGAAAATTATTGGCTTGCACGGAATTGGGAGTTACCGTTATTGATCCGCTGCAGGAAAATCCACTGGTTGCTCATTACGACTTTATAAAGAAATACAGTCGCCACCCCGAATTGTTTGGATGTTATTATGCAAAGGGATCCGGATACTGGTTCTATGGAAGCCAGGGCTTATATAAACTGACGGAAAATAAACTTGTGGAAGATTCCGTAGAAGGATTACCGGTAAAGAACTTATACATCAACAAAATTATTTCTGATAATAAAGGAAATACCTGGATCGCCACGCAGGGGAAAGGGTTATTGCAATGTGCAGTAAAGAATGGAAGAATAATTGTACGAAAACAATACGATAGCCGGAATGGTTTGCCTTCCGACAATGCACTTTCCGTGTTGGCTGATAAAAATGGGAACATCTGGTGTGGCGATTATATGAGTTTGTCGTTGATAAAAAATCCGGGCAATCAGGAACAAATTTTGAGTTTTAATGAAAAAGATGGATTGCTATCCACCTATTATCAAACCCTAAAACTGGAACAACAAATAGATGGTACCATCTGGGGATTAACTACTATGGGATTATTCTCTTTCCATCCCGACAGTATTAACCGGAATGAGTTAGCTCCTGCCGTATTGCTCGAAAACAATTCTGTGGCCAGAACGCAATCAACTTCAATTCCTGAATTTTCCTACAAGGATAATTCGATGCGATTTCTGTTCACTGCCGTTTCACTCAGTGATCCATCGAAGATCCAGTATGCCTATCGGTTAAAAGAAGCGGATAGCAACTGGACCTACACCAGTAACCGCACCGTGAACCTGAATTCGCTGGCACCGGGTAACTATACGTTCGAATTGCTCGCCAGTAACAACAGCAATGTGTGGAGCAGTTTGCCCGTACAATACCGTTTTATCATTCATCCGCCCTTCTGGAAAACAACCTGGTTCCGTTTATTGATTGTTTCGCTGATCTCAGGATTCGTTTATCTTTTATTCCGGAGAAGAATAAACCTGGTGAGGGAAAAAGCTGCTATTAAACAACAGATGGCGGAATTGGAAGGGAAAGCGCTACGCGCACAGATGAATCCGCATTTTATTTTCAATAGTTTAAACGCGATTCAGAAACTAATTGTGGTGCAGGATATGGACGCTTCGTATAATTATCTTTCTAAATTTTCAAAACTATTGAGGTTAGTGCTTGACAATTCTGACAAGAATTATATTTCCCTGAGCCAGGAACTGGAGATGAATAAATTATATCTCGAACTGGAATCGCTTCGGTTTAAAAATTCATTCCGGTATACTATTGAACTGAACCAGCAAACGGACCCGGATATCATTCTTATTCCTTCTTTATTATTGCAACCTTTTATTGAAAATGCCATCTGGCACGGACTGATGCACCGGGAAGGAGAAAAAATACTGAAGATCCGTTTTTCGGAAAACAACCAATACCTTACTTGTACGATCGAAGACAATGGGATCGGTCGTGAAAAATCAGCCGCAATAAAAGCCCAGAAACTCGGAGCACAATATTTCAAATCGAAGGGCACCAATCTCAGTGAACAACGAATCCGTTTACTGAATACACTCGGAAATGAAAACGCCAAAATAGAATTTTTTGACTTGAGAGACAATGAAAAGGAACCCTGCGGAACCCGCGTGGTGATTCAAATTCCTTTACAGAAAAGCAATTTATCATGATACGAATACTATTGGTAGATGACGAACCGGATGCCTGCGAGATATTGCAGATACTTATCACCAGACATATTAAAACGCCTACAGAAATCGCGATCTGCAATTCGCCCGAGCAGGCGATTAAAGTGATTGGGAGTTTTAAACCCAGTTTGCTGATGCTCGATATTGAAATGCCTAACATCAATGGATTCGATTTATTGAATCGCGTGGGTGATTGGGATTTCGATGTAATTTTCACAACGGCTTATGATAAATACGCCATTAAGGCGATCCGGTTCAGCGCGTTGGATTATTTATTAAAACCCATAGATATTGTTGATCTGCAGAACGCCATTAACCGGCATATCGTAAAAAAAGAAGTGCAACCGCAACATCAGCATCAATTGGTAAGTAATCTCATCAGTAATTTAAAACAAAAAGATCATGCGGATTTCAAGCTCGCCATCAGTACCAGCGAAGGCGTTTATTTTTCCGACCCCAAAAATATTATTCGCCTGGAAGGAGAAGGTAATTATACCCGTTTCTTTTTTTCGGATCGAAAGCCTTTGCTCGTTTCTAAAGTAATTAAGGATTACGAAGAGATATTGCAGGAATACTCCTTCATCCGAATTCACAAATCCTATTTGGTAAACAAGCATCACATTTCACAGATGGACAAAGACGATACGCTCGTATTAAGTGATGGCAGTCATATAGCCATCTCGCGCAGGCGCAAAGAAGAAGTGATGCAATTGCTGAGCGCGAAGGAACGGAAAAGCTAACTCCTCTCCACAGCAACCTAATTCACTTGTAAATGACAAAGGAAAAACCACTATGATAGTATGTTATACTTGTTAACCCTGTAGACACGTCGTGGATTTTGTTAAAAGTGTAAACCCTGGCCGTTCCCAATAAATAGCATCTGGCAGAAACCTGGTCGGTGTAGTTTATATCCGGTGTAACATTAATAATGCTGGTCGCTGAAATTCCCGTACAGCTTATACGCCAATACGTATTATTAGTCGAACTACCAGATGTACCCACTTTCTCTACCGTTACATTACTGGTTCCCCTCAATAATCCTCCTTCATCGGAAACTACGCCATAGCATAAAGGAATCAAACTGTTGCCGTCTCCGGTTGTAGGAGTAGTTAATTTTCCATCTGCTTCAACCGCGATCCGGTCAGCACCATCATTTCTGATTATAAACTTACCATTGTCGTTACCACTATTTGTGCCGATTCTTACATTGTCGCCGGCTATTTGAAAAAAACCTTTATTTACGTTGCTGCTTTTCAATTGAATTGTTGCACCCGTATTATTGATGATGAAATCGTTGTTGGTTGTTATGCTTCCACTAAGCAACGATGTGCCAGATGCCAAAAGATTTCCTGTAGTCACCAGATTTCCGCCTATTACATCACCAGCAGCCCTAACGTCACTATCAGCTATCAGGTTGTTTCTGCTTCGGATATTACCGTCCACATCTAACCATTCGGATGGTGAATTGGTGCCAATACCTACACTGTCTGTTGAATTAGTTATTCTGCTACGGCTGGTAATGGGCCGGGTCCAGTATTCTCCGTTTAGGATAGGTTTCCATGCGGTTCCAGCATAGTGATACATTTCATTTTTATCGGTATCATATACCATCAATCCGTTTGATGGCGCAGCAATAGCGAAGCGCTGCGAGGTTGTCATTCGAGGAAAAAGTACGCCCTTTGTTGTTCCGCTGATATCTAATAGTGCACTTGCATGGGGTGTGGTTGTACCAATACCTATGTTTTGTGCAAATAGTAAATCGCCAGGTAGTATTACCCATAGTAAAAATAACATTCTCTTCATTGCTGTAAATATTAGTTTCAAATCAAAGTTGATACTTCGCATAGTGGAATACAATAGCGAAATAGGGTGAAACTGAAAGCGGGGAAGGCCAATTAACAATGAAAAAAAAGCAAGGCTAACTGTATAAAGGAGAAAACGAGATAAAAGTAAAGAGTCGAAATCCAACAACCCTTTCTTCTCCTTTTCCCTTTTAATCCCTGCAGGTCTTAGCCCAAAATTCCTTTCTATTTCAGGCACTGATTTTGTTTGCTTACTAGTATCCCCCAACTCTTTCCCGTTATATTCGTATTTATATTAAAGACAAAACTGTATGACACATTTCTACCCGTTTACCTTTCGACGTGTCTTCCGCGTTATCATTATTGTGTTAATCGCCCTTAGCAATACCGATAATACGGTGGCACAGCCTGTTCTTACGTTTACTCCTTTTGCGACGGGTATGGGTTCAGCGTTGGAAATTGTGAATGCGGCAGACGGCTCCAATCGGCTTTTTATTGCGCAGCGGAACGGAACCATTCGTATTCATGATGGTACTACCCTCCTGGGCACACCCTTTATAAATCTGGTTGATACTATTCTCGATGTTGGCGAACAGGGATTGCTTAGCCTGGCATTTCATCCCGATTATGAAACCAATCGTTATTTTTTTGTATGGTACACAGATAAAGAAGGCGATCTTACCCTGGCCCGTTACCAAACATCTGCGGGAGATCCCAATATCGCTGATCCAAATTCTGAAGTAGTTTTACTTGAGATCCCAAAACCCGGCATTCCCTATTTTACCAATCACAATGGCGGAAAGATTGCCTTTGGAACAGATGGCTATTTATATGTTTCCACTGGGGATGGCGGAAGTGGTGGAGATCCTTTTAATCACGCGCAAAATGGAAATTCACTCCTTGGAAAAATGCTTCGTCTCAACGCCAATAATTTTTCCACTCCCCCTTATTACACTATTCCTGCTGATAATCCTTATGTAAGCGATCCTACTGTACGCGATGAAATATGGGCATTGGGCCTCCGAAATCCCTGGCGCTGGAGTTGGGATCGATTAACGAATGATATGTGGATCGCAGATGTTGGACAAGGGGCCTGGGAAGAAATAAATTTTCGCGCAGCAGGGACTACCGCTGCTGTTAATTATGGATGGCGCTGTTATGAAGGAAATGCAGCTTACAATACGACGGGTTGCGGACCAGCATCTAATTATGTTTTTCCCATTTTTGCCTATCCGCACAACGGCACAACAGGTGGATTTTCTGTAACCGGGGGTTACGTTTACCGGGGTTCCGCCTATCCGTTGCTAAGCGGTTATTATGTTTGCGCCGACTATGTATCCGGAAATGTATGGAAGATCCGACCCAATGGAGCTGGGGGTTGGAATGTTTTTCAACAAAGCGGTTTACCCGGAAATATCGCCGGCTTTGGTGAATCTGAAAATGGTGCCCTCTATGCAGTTTCGCTGGGTGGAACGGTTTATCTCGTAGAAGCAAATAGTTCATTGCCGCTTCGATTGATTGATATTACCGCACAAGCCAAAAAGGACCTTGTAAAAATCAACTGGACTACTTCTTTTGAGGAAAATATTTCCCTTTTTGAGATTGAGTACAGCTATGATGGAATCCAATTCTCCAATGCCGCCCGTATAACACCCGCTAACAATAGTAATGGTTACAGTTACAGCTATGATCATGTAATAAACACTTCTAAGAAATTATTCTACCGCCTTAAAACATCTGAACAGAATGGACAAAATTCCTATTCAAAAATTGTAGTGGTAAATAGTTACGCGAACAAAGGTATAATCATACAACCTACTGTGATCACTAATCAACTACTTATCATTGATGCGGCGGAACCAATAGAATCCATTCGCTTATTCAACAGCATTGGAAAAGAAGTTTATAGCAAATCGATTGGCGGAAGGCAGGGAAATTTTTCAATTCAACTACCGGTACTTATACCGGGTACCTATATCGTTCATAGCCGAACCCTAACCGGAAACCAGCAGCATAAGATTATTATTCAGTAGGCAACGACTTATTTGGAGTAAGGATATGACATTGCAATTCATTCATCGTTGAATAGTTGCAAAGCCGGAAACCGGTTGAAAAGAGTTGAGTTTCAATGCTCCATGGGTTAAATTAAAATATCGTATTACCGCATTTTTCAAAATCCGGAACCCGGGATGGTTTGTTCATTTATCTTCCATACTGCATACACGACTGCCTGATTGATGAATAACCTGCAGAATTATCGAAAAGATTAATCAGAACGCTGTTATATAAGAAATTAAGTTTATTTTAGAGTACTGCCCCAATTATCCCGTACAACCACGTCTGTTCAAGATTAAACAACTGTTATGAAAGCTATTTACACTCTTATTTTTTTCATATTGCTTATACCAACATTGGCACAAAGCCAGGACCTCCCTGCTACTCATAATCCTAAGTTTGATGTTTATCTCAGTCCAACTACGAATAAAAAAATCTCACCCGAAAATAACGCTATCATCAATCCCAAACTGAACTGGAGAATAAACCCGTTGAAAAATAAAGAAATTAACCCCGCAGAAAACACCGATATCAATCCTCAATTCAAACCTGAATTAAATCCTAATGTTAATGAGACCATAAACCCTATGATCAAGATGAATCTTCATCCATCTAGTGTAGCGGGCAAAATATTATACATCTTTAATAAAAGTGATGAACTGACTGGTTATCTCACTCAACCTTCACAGAATGTTTTATTGTGTTTTGACATGAGCGGCGAATGGACCTGCTATTATGTTCGCACCCCTGAAGGCACTTATAATCTTTTTGATAAATCAGGAAGCTGGACAGGCAGTTATATGTGTTATGATAATAAAGTTGGCTATAACCAGTTTGATAAAGAGGGAAAGTGGACGGGCGGACATGTTAAATGAAGAATATAAAATGTAAAATATAGAATGTAAAAAGGTCCTTATAATAAGGACCTTTTTACATTCTAGTGTTAACATTGATATTTCTCTAACAATTACTTAATCAATCAAAACCTGGAACCCATTTACATTTTACATTCTACATTTTAGATTTTACATTTTAGTTACATTTTACTTAATATATCTCCAGAAAGAGGCCAGGTTTCCCGAAACATAATACCCGCTGCTTCCAGCTGAAAAACCGGTAGTGAATTCTCCGGATAGCGCTTCTGTAGGGGTGGCGCGTGTTATCCATTGATCCGTTGACGGACTATAGCGGTAGAATTCATTTATCAGTGCACCGCTACTGTTGTTTCCGATACCCATATACAATAGATCATTTATAACAAACCCTTCAATACTTGTTCTGGACTGTCCGGGGTAATTTGCTTTTTGGGCCCAGGCATTTGTAACAGGGTTATACTCCCACCAATCACTCTGATAAAATCCCACATAACTACCATTAAAGTAAAAAAAACTTTTGCCTGTACCCAGGTAACCTCTAGTACTGGTACCGAAACCAATGGCAGCTCCTCTTTTAAACCCCGGTGTGTTGGTCTTTTGCATCCATTGATTGGTAGTGGGATTATATTCCCAAAAATCATTCAATGTATTATCTGTACCTGTGGGGATTTGTTTAAATCCGGAACCAATATATCCTTTACCATTCACGGCAAATCCCACTGCATGACTTCTGTTTACACCCGGGAAATCCTGTTTACCTGTCCATGCATTTGCTACCGGATCATACTCCCAGAATTTTGTATCATTTGTATAATAATATCCTTTGGTTCCAATGGTAAATGAAACGGCTGCATAAGAGGAATTGGTTGAATGAGGAGTTGCTCCTTTATTGGTCCATATAGTTGTTGCAGGGTCATATTCCCACAATTGATTAAATATTCCCAGTATCACATAGCCTTTGCCATTAATGCTGAATGAACAATTCTTGTAACCAAAGCCTTGCTGATCCGGTGAACTAAGATGCACCCAAAAATTAGTCAGAATAGGAGGCATGGGTGACAATACCTCTCCGGTAATTAAATTATTTGATGGTTCGGAAATCTGCTTTCTGCAGGAAATGCATACCATGATACATATACTTAAAATCAAAAATCTACTTTTCATATACTTTTATTTTAGTGTTCAGGGATTGAGAACGAAGTTGCAGACACCATACAATGTTGTTTCTCTCCACACACTCACCTGGTAATTACCGGCAAGCAGTGAGGCAGCACTAATCTCCAGTATGGTATTGTCGGGAAAACCATTAACCGCCAGGAGGTTTATTGTATGAATACCCGTACTGCCATCAATTTTTACTACCGCATCATTTTTAAGATTGGTACCGGCTATCGTTATTTTGATTAATCCGCCGGTACTTGCAAGATCTGCTTTTGAATAGGTAGGCTTTTCGGCGGCCATTCCATTAATATGCATGCGGGGAGATATCCAGAAGTTCAGGTCTTTTTCAGAAGTTTTACCGTCGCTGTTTGTGATACTTACTTTTTTGGTAAGCATGATGTTCTCATCGTTTTCTCCACCAAAAAAAGTTTTTGGAAGACGTAAGGTAGCCATGCAATTATATCCACTATCAACTTTATAGTTGTCCAATTGCTTTCCATCAATGCGGATAACTGAACCGGGTTTATTGAACCCTGATCCGCTAATAACCAAAGAATCGGAAGGTCTTCCAATCTGGTAATTAAAATTATCGGGGTTATTAATGCCGAATAATTTACAATCGCGCTTGAATGTAATGCCCTTGGTAACCTTGAAAACTTTTCCATTGGCCCTTACTTCAAAGCTGCTGCAATTGCAGACCGACATCCCCATACTGCCCTCCTCCGGGAATTTTATTTTAAGTTCTGTGGCGCTGGCGCTTACAATAGTGGCAAGTTTATAATTGAGTAGTACGGTATCCAGACTTTTATTTGGATTAAACCCAGTTCCTGTAATGGTCATCTCGTCATCAAGATAAGGTTGTTCGGGGTTGAATGAATTTACTTTCAACGCAGTAGTTCCACCGCCAGCACCCGGGTTTGCCGGAGACTGGCTTTCTTTTTTACAGGCTGACAGAAAAATTGCGTAAGCAAAAAGGAGGAAGATTTTTTTTCTCATAACAAATATGATTCAGGTTAAGGTTTATACCTGCAAAGTTTGCTTGATATAAGAAGTGAACCTATCCCCTATTGATGTGAGATTTTAAATGGCCTTACCAGGAATGTATCCCACAAAGACACTAAGTACACAAATCATACTCCGTGTTCTTTGTGTCTTTGTGGGAAAAACGTTGAACATCTATAAACTAACTTCTAAATGATTCCCGCTTCACGGGCTTTGGCAACGGCCTCCAGCTGAGTATGGGCCTGCATTTTGGCATAGATATTTTTGATATGACTTCTTACGGTATCCACCGAAATAAAAAGATTAGTGGCAATCGTTTTATAACTGATTCCCTGTGACAGGGCTACTATTAATTCTTTTTCCCTGGGAGTAAGCTGGTATTTATCTTCTTCCGGATGACGTTGCTTTTGCATGCTTGCAATTACCATCCGGGCAATAGCAGGGCTCATGGGAGCACCGCCGGTTAATACTTCCTGCATTGCATCTGTCAGTCGTGTAGACAAATGTTTTTTCAACAAATAACCGGAAGCGCCCGCGCAGAGTGCATCCATTACATTCCGGTTATCATCGAAAACAGTAAGCATTATTATATGAGTAGTTGAATTGAAGGCCCTGATTTTTTTAACCGCATCAATCCCATTGATTCCACCAGGCATATCAATATCCATCAGGATGATATCCGGTTGCAGCTCTTTTACCTGTTTTTCTACCTGCGTTACATTCGGAAAACAGTCCAGCAATACATAGGGTATGGAATAATCGATCAGCTGTGCGATACTCTCCCGCAATTCTTTGTTGTCCTCGTATATCAATACGCTTGTTTGCATAATGCGCATTTTACAAAAATCTGGTTTATCCATCTTCCCTGCTATCCCTTAATCATGTGATTTAATCTTCAGCGAAACCGTTGTGCCTCTCCCAGGGTTACTTTCAATTTCTAAATGCCCTTGCAGTTGCCGGGCCCTATCATTCATATTGGCAAGCCCATTTCCAATTCTCGCCTTCATCACATCGAATCCATCGCCATTGTCGTGAATTATCATCTCGATCATTGATTCACTGCCTGACAAGCCAATGCTGATTTGGTTGCAATGACTGTATTTGGCGGCATTATTGATGGCTTCCTTGAAGAGTAAGTAGAAATCTTTTCTTTTATTAAGATCGAGTTTAATATTTCCAAAATCTCCGTTTTCTACAAAATCATAGCGGATATTCAATGGTTCCAAGATATCCGCCGCGAACTCTTTCATGCGGTATATTACTTTTTCCAGGGTATCGTTGGAAGGAGTAATGGCCCATACAATATCGCTCATGCTTTCCAACATATTCCCTGAGTTTTCCTGTATCTTTTTCAGGTGACTACTCACCTGCTCGGCTCCGGTTGCATTTTCCAATGCCATTTTACTGATGATATTAATACTCGATAATGTGGATCCCATATCATCATGGAGGTCGCGGGCAATTTTACTTCGAATTCTATCTTGTACTACCTGCAGACTGATCTTTGCTGAACAGATGGCGGCTATTTCTTTTAACATGCGCAGGTGCCAGCGCGAATAAAAATTCTTTTGAGGATGCTCCGAATCGATTACGCCGAATACATTGCCATCTACCATAACCGGAACAGTTAATTCAGAAAGGCGTCGCACATCATCCATTATATACCGTGGATCTTTCAGGGTATTGCCGATCCGCTCCGCTTTCCCTGTATTAGCTACCCTTCCAACAATACCTTTTCCAATTGGAATTTCAATGGGATTCATTATTTCATAAGGACCTGTATTCTTCGGCCCATAAGCCGCCTTTTGTAGCAATACATTTCGTTTTTCATCTTTAACATATACCACGCAATCTACAAAACCGAGCAGCTTAACACAATCCCGTGCGATATCCCAGAAAATTTCCTCAATCGTATTTTGTCCATACAGTGATGTAGCAAATCGGTTAAGAATTTTCTGCGACCTTATCTTCTGTTGCAGTGATCGGATCCAGATAAACAACAGCCCCAGCATTACAATTATTAATGCGGAGAGAAACCACCAGGTTTTCCAGAAAGGGGGAATTATTTTTAACCGCACAATAGCTTCCTCGTTCATCTCTATGCCATCGTGGTTTTTCGCGCGAACCCGGAAAATATAATTACCCGCGTCAAGATTGGTATAAGTTGCCGTAGGTCGTTTACCGGCATTGATCCATTTGTCATTAAACCCTTCCAGTTTATATTGATAACTGATATTCTCGGAGAAACTATAATCCATCAAACCAAAATCAAAGGTGATCATATTTTGTTTATAAGAAATGCGGAGCACACTGTCAGAAAATTTGTTATAGTCCGCTTTCACATGGTTTTCAAGGATACTTATTCCGGTAATCCGCAATGGAGCACGGGTAGTATCTCGTTTTATTGAATCCGGCTGAAAATATTGGAAGCCATCTATCGTTGGCAAAAAAATGGTCCCATCGCTGGATTGCCATTCATCCATTACCGAATTACTTAATAAACCTTTCCGGCTGTTAAAACCAGTAATAGAGTTATCCGCTAAATGCACCTTCAATAAACCCGAATTAGAGGTGGCTATCCATAAATTGCCTGAATGATCCGTAAGTGTAGCACGAAAATCCTGATCGGTGTATTTGGTAAACGGTGGAAGTAAAAAACTATCCGAACCTTTTTTAAGATGATAAATTACATGAACGCTGGTAAAATAAATACCTCCTTCCTGATCCTGCCTTATTTCATATACAAATGATGGCGTTGATTTGAATCGGGTACTTACAGGAATAAAGGAGGCTTTTTTCTCATCGTATAAATTAAGCGTTTTAGTAGCGATCCAAATCTGCTGATCTGGTGCTGGACACATCGCGAAAATATGGGCCCCTTTCAGCGAACCCGGATTATTTTTCTCTTCTTTCAAATTCTTTAAGAAACGCAGCTGATTGTTATAAATACTTATTCCTTCTGTGGTACCCACCCAGATATTCCCCTGGCTATCCTCAATAATATTATCAGTGATTTCCGTTTTAGCGAAGGTATCCTTGCCAATATTTTCCTTACCCAGATTAACTAGTTTCCCGGAAGATGGGATATAAACATACACTCCTTCCGTAGTACCTATCCACAAACGTGCCTCCCTATCCATATACAGTTCGCTTACCGGAAGTGTCCGGATTCCGGTTGCGGGTAACAGTATTTGCTTAACCAGGTTCTCTTTTTTAAGATTATACTGCAGAACCCCCTGGGTAGTGGTGGCTATCCATACCTGATCTCCGTCGGGAACAATGGAAGTTATTTCTTTATTACTTTCATTCGTCAGGTTCGGCTTACCGGTATACTGATTTTTTGCCAGGCAAGCCAGGTGCACTGTTTTAAACAGAGGCTGTATCCTGTCCGACTTCGATATTCCATTTTTCCCTGTTACCCATAGTGTGCCGGTTTTATCAAAAAACAGATCGGTGATTTCATTTTGCGGTACAGATTGCCTGTTAGCCGGATCATATATGAGCAGAGAATAAATACCTGTTTCAGGATCCAGTATTACAGCCCCATCGTTACTATCGGTAAAGATGTATTGTTTGCCATTGATGGTATGGATGAGCAGGTTGTTAATTGCAAAATACTGGAGGGTTGTCCAATGCATGGGCTTGAAATCATAAAACCGGATTGCTCTATTTTCCGGGTTCATTCTATAAACTCCGCTGTTAAATCCCGTGAACCAGATACTGTGCTCCCTGTCTTCATTGATGCCCGTAACCATACCTGCTCCGTATTCAGTATGCACCGTATCCTTCCAATACAACTCATAACGGTTTTCCCCGGGAAAAAATTGATACAATCCCGCATGGGTACCTATCCAAATACGACTGCGGCTATCTGCGTAAACAAATGTAATATTCGACGGACATTTTGCGTAAGTAGTAATGTTACCTTTTTTGAAATCAACATGCCGGATTGTTTTATCCTGCAGCGCAAACCAAAGTTTATCTTTCGTAGCAAAGGGGGAAGCCGCTATGCCGGAACGAATACTGTCATCCGGTATCAATTTTCTGAATCCATCCACTGACGGGTCGTAATAACAGATCCCTTTATTATAAGAAACAATCAGCCTTTCATTATCTCCATTGGCAATATCATATGCTCTGCCTTTGGGCAATGAAAAACTATCGTAATCACTATAGGCATATACATGAAAATTCGTACCATCGAAGCGAAGCAGGGAGGATACCTGTTTTACCCAGATATAACCGTTTTTATCCTGCGCAATGCTAGAACATTCCTTTATGGGATAACCATTTTCTGAAGAATAATGCTGAAAAGAAAAATGAGGAAGCTGGCCCGCCAGATTTAAATAAGCAGTCAGAACGATAAAGAGTAAACAAAGGGGTTTGTGCATTGCATGCATTTACTATTTTAATATACAATTTATTTTCAGGATAGCAGACTGGCTTTGGCAATTATATCTTTAACCGATTGCAATTCCATGCATTTGAAATGTCCTTTCGGGCATTTATTATACCCTATTTTTGAGCAGGGCCGGCAGCGCAGGTTTTGAACCTCATATCGTACTTCTTTTACTGTAGGATTTGAATAAAAAGCAGCCATTCCAAATTCCGGTATTGTATTTCCCCAAACAGATATGATTGGTTTATTAAAAGCAGCGGCGATATGCATAAGGCCGGTATCGTGTGTAATAAGAAATTTCGATCTTCGAACAAGATCGGCCGATTCATTAATTGAAAATTTTCCGCAGGCATTGTAGATCTTTTGTGGATCCGCTGTCGCAATTTGTTCAGCATTGGCGGCATCTTCTTTTCCACCCAGTAATATCAAGGGATGACTGATCCCCGCGCATAATTCCATTAATTTATGCAAGGGTAACTTTTTGGTATTGAGTGCCGCACCAATCGCCACACCGATATAACCCGCGTGATGTGATGCTGGTATATCGCTCTCCTTCACCCTGTCTTGCTCGGGAATAAAATAATCCAACCCGGCGCCATCGTACTTAATACCAAATTCTTTCACGGTATCCATATAACGATCTACAATATGAATTGGCGGAAGTTTGTTGATCTTTAACGCGGTGAGTACCCATTTCTCCAGGTTCAGTTTTTTGAATGAAAAGGATTTTTTACCCAGTGCTTTTTTCACTTTCAGCGTACGAAGGTTATGATGCAGGTCGATTATATAATCAAAGTCTTCCTGCTTTAATTGTTCAATAACCGCATCGAGATCGTTATCAAAATAATGCGCTTTATCGATATAAGGATTGGAGTCGGTAAGTGAACGAAAGGAGGATTTGGTAAGATAATGAACCTCGGCAGTGATCAATTGCTTTTTGAGACAGCGGACAACCGGAGTGGTAAGTACGATATCGCCGATGGAAGAAAAGCGGATGATCAAGAATTTCATGGTGTAAAAATAAGAACAGTTTATCGTTTATCGTTTATCGTTTCGGAAACAGCAAAACTATTTGGGACCCACCGCTGTAAAGAACGATAAACTACAAACGATAAACCACAAACTTATTGTTCAACGTAATTCAAATCCTTATGAAAAGTTTCTTCTGTAAAATAAAAAGCAATTAATGTAATACTGATAGCGATAATGCCGGTTATAATACCGCTTTGTATAAGTGTCCAACCCCAACTTTTTTGAAACAAGTCGAGAAAAAGCAAATTAATCAGTGGTAATGCGCCTCTCACCATATTGGGTATGGTAGTCGCCGCTGTTGCGCGAAGATTGGTTCCAAATTGTTCCGCTCCCATGGTTACAAAAATGGCCCAAAACCCGGTACTGAACCCCAAGGCTGCGCATATGATATACATGGAAGTATCGGTATTGTTATACTTACTGAAAAAGAAAACGAGGGAAAGTATAGTTAATATATAAAATAAAAGAAGCGCTTTCTTACGGCTTTTGAAAAGTTGACTCACTAAACCTATCAAAATATCCCCTACTGCAATACCCGCATAAGCAAACATAATCGAGCGGCCCGAATCCACTGTTTTACTGTCAAACATTTTCTCGGCAAATTTATCGCTCTGGTTTACCAGGATGCCGATTACATACCAGGTGGGCAATCCAATCAATATAGCTAACAGATATTTTTTAAATCGTTTTGCATTATTAAAAAACATCGTAAAGTCACCCATGACGACCTGGCTGTTTCTTGTCTGCTTAAACATTCCGGATTCAGCCACTTTAATACGAAGAAAAAGCAATACAATACCAAGTCCTCCACCAATCTTGTAACACAACCTCCAATCATCTGTAAACTGGTAAGTATAGTAAGCAGCTACCGCGCCACTGAGTCCGATACCTGCAACCAATGAAGTTCCGATACCTCGTTTATTTTTGGGTAATAATTCGCTTACAAGAGTAATACCCGCCCCTAATTCGCCGGCAAGTCCTAACCCAGCTACAAAACGACAGGCGGCGTATTGATTTACCGTTTCAACAAAGCCGGTTATAAAATTAGCAACGGAATAAAGAATAATGGATCCGAATAATACGGATAGTCGTCCTTTTTTATCTCCCAGTATTCCCCATACAATACCACCGATCAGTAACCCCAACATTTGCCAGTTGATCACTTTAGTGCTATCCGCCAGCATTGTGATATCTGTGGCTCCCACTCCCAACATGCTGGGTCGTTTAACAATGGTAAACAACAGCAAGTCATAGATGTCTACAAAATAGCCCAGGGCGGCTACAATTACGGCAATGTTGAATATGGAAGCAGTCTTAGGCTGATTCATCCTGGCAAGTTATTTTTTAGGAAGGATCTCATGTTTTTCTACATCCACCACTTTCTTTTTTGCAAAGAATAATTTCCAGATTACCGGCAATGTAGTAATAACAATTATTATAATTGCGATCATTTCGATATGATCTTTGAGGCTATAACCAAAACGACGTTCAACCCATGACTGAAGGAAAAAACCACCCATCATCATAGACGAAACCCATGAAATACTTCCAATGATATTGTAGAACATGAAATGTGCAGGATTCATTTTAACGATACCGGCTACAATGGGCGCGAAGGTCCGTATGATAGGCAGGAACTTGGCAACGAAGATGGTGCCCTTGCCATAATGATCGTAAAAATCTTTTGCCCTTACCAGGTGTTTCTTTTTAAAAATCCATGTATCCCTGCGTTCGAAAAGAATCGGACCCGTTTTTTTTCCAAACCAGTAACCGACCATATTACCAACCACCGAGGCGATCATCACCATAATCATAATGATGCTCCAATGCACATCGAAGAATTCTTTGGAGAGATCATTCATATAAATACCGGCAGCGAAAAGCAACGAATCGCCGGGAAAAAGAAAACCCACAAACAATCCTGTTTCGGCAAAAACTACCAGCAGTAAAACATACAATCCACCATTGTTGATGATCCACTCTATAAACTGTTGCACAAATCCTTTATCCATCAGATATTTTTTTTGTATTAAGATATTTGTCCCTCTAATTCAGGGTTCGTCAACGCTCCTTCCCACTTACTTACGGCGGCGGTTGCGAATGCATTGCCCAAAACATTTGTCGCGCTCCGGAACATATCGCAAAAATGGTCAATTGGTAATATTAATGCAACTCCTTCCGGTGGGATATTAAACATGGAACAAGTGGCTAATACCACTACGAGAGAAGCTCTCGGTACACCGGCAATTCCCTTGCTGGTAAGCATCAACACCAAAAGCATCGTGAGCTGAGTACCTAAGTCGAGATTTATTCCATAGGCCTGCGCAATCGCGATACTGGCAAAGGTCATATACATCATACTGCCATCGAGGTTGAACGAATAACCCAATGGCAATACAAACGATACAATTTTGTCCTTACAACCAAAACGTTCGAGTTCTTCGGTAAGTTTGGGGAAAACAGCTTCGCTGCTGGTTGTACTGAATGCAATGATAAGCGGTTCTGTCAGCATTTTCAATAAACTCTTAACCCGTTTACCGATGATCAGGTATGCCACCGTTACGAGTATCACCCAGAGACTGGCGATACCAATCAGGAAGTAAGCAAAATACTTTCCGTAAAAGAAAAATATTTCCGGCCCATTGATCGCGATGGTTGCAGCAATGGCGCCAAAGACACCCACCGGCGCAAACTTCATTACATAACCAACCATTTTAAGAATAATGTGCGATGCAATATCAAGCGCTTTCACCAGGGGTTTGGCAAAGTCACCCATTGCTGCCGTTGCAATACCAAAAAAGATAGAAAACACCACGATCTGCAGAATCTCGTTGGTGGCCATCGCATCTATCAGGCTTTTCGGAAATACATGCTCAATAAAATGCTGCAACGTGAAGGAGGACGTTTTTCCCGCAATTTCCTTAACACTTTCAGCGCTGGCGCCACTGAGATCAAATCCCACACCTGGTTTAAAAAGATTTACCAGCAACATTCCCAATAATAAACTCACCAGCGATGCGGACACGAACCACAATAACGCTTTGCCTCCTACCCTTCCCACTGTTTTCAAATCACCCAATTTAGCAATACCAACTACCAGTGTACAAAACACCAGTGGGGCAATGATCATTTGAACCAGCCGCAGGAAAATAGTAGTTAATAATTTGATATTGGTGGCAAAGGACGATTTAAACGCATTGTCGGCATTGAGATAAACGACATATCCGACAGCAGCACCCAATAACATAGCAAGCAATATGTAAAGCGTGAGACTGTTCTTTTTCATGCTCAATAAATTAAAAAATAGAATGTGCAATATAAGGTTAAACAAGCTAATGAAATGTATAAATTGATTCCCGAAAAGCGGAAAAACGGGGTGCATTTTCGGTCCCTTTTTTAGTTTTTTGGTATTAAGAAATCCTTATCTTTCCGCATTCTAAAATCAACGTTCTTTATAACAATCAACCAACTATTATGAGTTTGTTCCGAAAAAAGTCATTGACTGCTTTACTGGCTCAGGCTGCTGATTCAGAAAAAGGTTTAAAAAGAACCCTCGGAGCCGGGGCCCTTGTTGCACTGGGTATCGGCGCCATTATCGGAGCCGGTTTATTTGTTCGAACAGCCGCTGCAGCAGGACAACATGCTGGTCCAGCCGTTACTATCTCCTTTATCATTGCCGCTGTAGGTTGTGCATTTGCAGGTTTATGTTATGCTGAATTTGCCTCCATGATACCGATTGCCGGTAGTGCTTACACGTATGCTTATACTACCATGGGAGAATTGGTGGCCTGGATCATCGGATGGGCATTGATTCTCGAATACGCGTTGGGTGCTGCCACGGTATCTATTGCCTGGAGTGAATTTTTAAATAAGCTATTGGGGGGGCGGATACCTTATGAATGGTCACACTCTCCTTTTCAATCCGCCCTCGATGCACAGGGTATATTACACCATGGCATCCTGAATGCGCCGGCATTGATCGTTCTATTATTATTATCCCTTCTGTTAATAAAAGGAACGCAGGAATCTGCTTTCGTAAATGCGATCATTGTAATAATCAAAGTAGCTATTGTAATTGCATTTATAGTTATCGGATGGAACTTTATCAATCCAGATAACCATACTCCTTATATGATTCCGGCAGATGCTCCTCCGGCTACCCTGCCGGATGGCACAGCATATACTTATACGGATTTCTTCCGGCATGGATGGGGAGGTGTGTTGCGAGGGGCGGCTATCGTATTCTTTGCATTCATCGGTTTCGATGCGGTTTCTACTGCCGCGCAGGAAGCCAAGAACCCGAAAAGAGATATGCCTATTGGAATCCTCGGCTCATTGGTAGTATGTACTATATTATACGTATTGTTTTCCTGGGTGCTTACAGGCGTTGCTCCATTTACCGATTTTGTAAAAGAAGGTCGCGAAGCTTCAGTAGCTTATGCCATCGATACCTATATGAAGGATTATAAATGGCTTTCTACACTCATTACTGTAGGTATTCTTGCAGGATTCTCTTCTGTAATTTTAGTGATGCTGATGGGGCAAAGCCGCGTATTCTATTCAATGGCGAACGATGGATTACTTCCTAAAATCTTCTCTGATCTCCATCCTAAATTCAGAACACCTTACAAATCAAATATTTTATTATTTCTTTTTGTGGGAACATTTGCAACACTTATCCCCGGTGATATCACGGGCGACTTGACCAGCATTGGTACCCTGCTTGCATTTGTGTTGGTTTGTATAGGTATTATAATAATGCGTAGAACAGATCCAACAACACCCCGACCTTTCAAGACTCCTTTGGTACCCCTGGTACCGATATTGGGAGTGTTGGTTTGTTCAGCTATGATCGTTTCATTGGATAATGCCACTCTGCTTAGTGCGTTGGCCTGGATGGTGCTGGGATTAATTATCTACTTTAGTTACAGTAAGAACCATAGTAAACTTAAAGCTCAATAATTTTCGATGAATACCAAAAACCGTCCCGGTTCAGTTGAATCGGGACGGTTTTTTATTTAACCACCGCTTTACAGTACCTTCAACAAAACAGCATACAGTGTTAAAGGAAATTTTTTCAACCATTGCGTCCGAAACGGAAAGTTACCTGCTGGTAAAAGGATTGGCTACCCGGGTCAGAATTGGAAATCCGCCAGCCAAGGCCGTAGGCAGCACTACTATTTACTTGTCGATGCAGGATTATGGGGTAGATCCTTATTTTAAAAATCATATCCCGAACATGGATGATGATGTTTCACAAACTCCCAATTACTCGCACCTGATTTCTTTTTACCTACTTCCGGTAAGTGAAGATTATGAAATGCGACTTCAACTACTAGAAGCCATCGTTGAACTTTTTGAAGTAAAACCTTTTTTTCAACTGGTCATCAATAAAGCGGAATACGAATTGTCTATTTCTATGAGACCTGTAACTACTGCAGGTTATGAGCAATTCTGGATTGCGTGTCAGCAACCGTCTCAACCGGTAGTATTTTATCAAGCGAGAGTTTCTTCACTATAGTTTATGGTTTGTAGTTTATAGTTTGTGGTTCTTTAAATGCAAAGCCACTAACTTATTTCCTTCTGCCTGAGGTTAGAATAAATAAATTAATAATGCACCCAAAGAACTACAAACCACAAACCATAAACTACAAACTCAATCAAAAAACCAGAAACTTGTATTAAATTTGCCTCCCCTGAAGAGTCAGGAGACGGGAGTTCGGAGTCAGGAGTCTTCCTTCTGATTTGAAATTTTGTCTTCTTTTTTTGGCGTCTTAGGCTTTTTTTGTTTTTTTTCTTTGGTTCTTGTTTCTTGGTTCTTGGATCTTTTAATCTTGAACCACAAATCATAAATCACCTACAAATCATGGGTCGCATATTTGAAGTTCGTAAGTCTACCATGTTTGCCCGCTGGGACCGGATGGCCAAACAATTCAGTCGTATCGGTAAAGAGATTGCTATTGCTGTAAAAACCGGAGGTCCCGATCCCAATACCAACCCCGCCTTGCGTCGTTGTATGCAGAACGCTAAAAGCGTAAACATGCCAAAGGACCGGGTGGAAGCCGCTATCAAAAGAGCGCAGGGAAAGGACATGACTAGCTACGATGAAATCCTTTATGAAGGATATGCCCCTCATGGTGTTGCCATTCTTGTAGAAACAGCTACCGATAATCATGTGCGTACGGTTGCCAATGTAAAAAGTCATTTCAATAAAGGACATGGAGCGTTGGGTAATAGTGGCAGTGTAAGTTTCCAGTTTAAGAAGATGGGTGTGTTTAAATTAAAAACTGATGGGGTCAATGCCGATGACCTCGAGCTGGAACTGATTGATCATGGACTCGAAGAATTAGGAGAAGGTACGGGAGAGAATGGTGAAACCGTATTAGTATTGCGTTGCGCCTTTACCGACTTCGGCCACCTGCAAAAAGCCCTTGAAGATAAAAGCATAGTTCCATTAACCGCCGAACTGGAATGGATACCTACTACTACCGTTCCAGTTAATGATGCACAGGCCGAAGATGTAAGTAAACTGATTGAGCGCTTAGAACAGGATGAAGATGTTCAGAAAGTGTTTCATAATATGGGTTGAAAAAAGTTTGCAGATTATTTACTCCCTTATAAGATAACCGGTTAAATAACCTTCCGCCGAATAACTGATAGTCGGGGGAGTTCCTGGTCCTCCGATAGTATGATAAACGCTGATTGTAGCCGGCGCGGTAACGTATACGTCTATCGAACCTGAACCATCACATACCCATCCTGTATTGCTGGTACTGGTCGCACTCATCACCCGATTCTTTACAATATCAAAGCTGTTCGCGTATCCGCCAAAAAACCAAATAGCAAATTGTGGATAGATAGTAGCAGCAGTTGCGTAAAAGATCGAGCCAGTCAAACCCAAATCAAAATGGTAGAGTCCTGATTTATTTATCGTAATTGACGTTGTTCCTATAGAAATATCTGCGGGACTCAAATTGTATTGAGTAAGCCGTATACGGCAGTTGTTACTTGTAGTAGCACTGCTTTCTTCCAATTGAACAGAAAAACGCACATTATTAGAATAAGCCTGGTTTTCCCAGGTAGGTGCCGCTGCACCATTGGAAGTCATCACTTGTCCGGAAAGACCCGGATTGCCGTTCAGCTGCACTTGCCCGATTGTGTTAGTGCTTTGTGCAATGGTAACCGGCCCGTTGAAAGTAGTGCCCCCTTCCGCAAAAAAGAATACTCGTCGATTGGCTGAATTGGTACCCGCTCCAACAAATGCAAGTGCGTTTGTACCAAATGCGTTGTACCCGATTTTACCGGCATTCAGTTCTTTACCGGCAATACCGCCACCAAATTCAAAAATATTTAATCCCTCAATCTTCATCGGACCGTTTACATGCAGTTTTGCGGCCTGTGGGATAAGGCCTAAGCCCAGATCTCCGTTGGATAGCATATTGAAATGATAAGAAGCATTGTCTCCAATACTGAACCCATCGGCAGGAGTTGCTGTACCTGTTGCCCCAGCACGCAAATACCACGCGTTCGCTGATGCGGTATTTTTTATTTTCAGGCCAGATGACTGTCCATTCAATGTTGTCTCATTACCCGATATAGATAGTTTTGCGGAAGGAGCTAAATCGCCGATCCCAACGTTCTGGGCAAACACAAAACCATTCATAAGTAATACAAACACCAAAAAAGAAAATTGCTTTTTCATGCTGAGTATATTTCAGACCAAGGTAGAATTGCGATTAATACCGGACAATTACACAATCGGGTGATACTAATTTGGGTTTCCGTATGAAATTATTAGTACTTAACCTCATTGCTGGTTATCTTTTCCTATTTCTTCCCATAATATGCTTAGAGTTATTGCAGGGTGTGGAAATAAGCCGTAAAAAAATATTCTTTCATCTTGCGATGAAAGAATATTTCTACTATTGATTTTGTTTTATTTCCGCTTATATATTTTCATTCTTCATATCTCGCAAGGAAAAACCCCGACGTAAGTATCCTTTCCCCATTAAATGCGATATAGGGCGCTCCGGCTAATCCGGTAATGAAAACCACTTTGCCCGAGGGAAAGGCAGCAATGCTTCCTGTAGTCTCATTGTTCATACCTCCCATGCTTTTAATATATACGGTACTGGCCGATGAAGAATATTTAGCAATAAATATGTCTACAGATCCTGCAGAAACCAGGTTTTGAGTAGTTCCAGAAGGATCGAAATCCACCGTGCCCTGGTAATACCCGGTGATATAAATATTGTCTGAAATATCGACACTAATATCGGTTATATGATCATCCAGGGTTCCTCCAATCCGGAAGGCCCAGGGAAGCAACGCACCGGAGCTATTGTATTTAGCGATAAAAAAATCGATCCCTCCCGCAGATACCAGGTTCAGGACACCTGCATCCGGGTTAACATCGATCGTGCCTGAAAACAGGGAAGCAAAACAAATGTTTCCGGCCGGATCGACGGCAAGCATATGATTAATGGTTGTTTCTCCCGCAGGCGTGCCGATCGCTTTCGCCCAAAGCAAATTCCCTGAAGTATCAAACCTCGTCAAAAAATAATCGCTGACCCCTGCCGAGGTAAGATTAAACGTTGCGGCAGAAGGATCGAAATCAACTGTACCTGCAAAAAGACCAGCAAATACAAGTGTACCATTCACCAATATGAGTCCATCACAAAGATCATTTCCGGTATTTCCGAACTTTCTTGCCCATACCAGGTTTCCATTGGAATCGTATTTCGCCAGATAACCTTCCCATCCACCCAATGAGGTTAAATTTAAGGTGCCCGCCCCCGGATCAGCATCAATGGTACCTGACGTGATGTAACCACATAAGTAGCTATTCCCTGCGTTATCTGCGATTATATTACTTGAATAAGATGAATTTGTTGCTGTGAGGTGTTTTGCCCAAACAAAGTTCCCGGCCAGATCGTATTTTGTAAAATAAGGAGAACTCACTGCGGCCGTATGATTGTCTGTACCAGCACCCGCGTCAAAATCAACTGTACCATTAAAATAACCGCAAAGGAAAATACCTGTTGTATTTACATAGATGTCGTTTACCCAATCGTAATTAGTTCCACCGATTTTTTTTGACCATAAATAATTACCCGAAGAATCGAAAACCGCAAAAAAAATATCGTTGCTGCCACTTGTAGTAAGTGTATCGTTTCCAAAAATCAAAGATTGATCCAGGATACCGGTTACATAAACTTTTTTGTCAATTCCCACAACAACTTTATTTCCCTTCGCATTCGATGATCCGGTTGCGGAGGACAGATTGCTGAAATTTCCTGGCGGGTCACTCAATCCATATTGTTTGGGACCGATCACCACCCACGATGTGCCATTAAACATCCTGATAGCTTTCAAACCTTCATCGAATACCAATAGGCCGGTTGCGGGATTTTGAATCGCCTGGATTTGTGACCATGTCATGCGGGGCGGCAAAAAACCTTTGTTATTACTTTTTATATCCAGCATCGCACTATTATGTGGAGCGGAAGAGTCGGTGTTGATTGCAACCTGGCCGGCAATTGATTTCATCAATAGCATGCAGGAGAATACAGCTAGGAATCTATTCATAAATAGTCCTGTTTTACGGTGAGGGAAAAATGGGGAGTATTTAAGTTACGATAGTAGTAGAGAGTTTCCTAATATATTAGGTAAATGGAAAATAATCGATGCGGTTTAAAGCTCTTGAAGATAAAAACATAATTCCCGTAAGAGCTGAACTGGAATAGATACCTATTACTATCGTTCCAGTTAATGATACACCGGTCGAAGAAATAAGTAAATTGATTGATCGGTTAGAGCAGGATAAAGATATTCAGAAAGTGTTTCATACTATGGGATGATAAGTTGAGATTGTACTCAATTATTTATTCACTGATCAGATAACCGCTTAACTTTCCTCTCGTAGTATTTCCCCCGGGAATACTGCCTCCTCCGGCATTCCAACCAATAGCCCTTCCGAGACCAACAGTTGCTGGTGCGGAAATATAAATTTCATTTTGAAATTGAACGGTTTTATAATAAATATAGTTGAGGGTGCTTGCTCCATCTAACTCAAACTTCGCATAGTTCGTTATATCGTAACTCTGGCCATCTGCACTGAACCATGATGAAACTGAGAGATAAGGGGGTGGTATAGATCCCGAGAAAGTGGCTGAAAACCATAGGAACCCTTCGAAATGATAAAGGCCAGATTTATTTATCGTGATTGTCGAACCACTTACTGTTACATCAGCAGGATTAAGATTATAGTTCGTGGTATAGGTTAATGGATCGCCCGTAGCAGTGGCTGGAATAGTAAATCCAAACCGGGTATTATTAGAGAAAGCCTGATTTTTCCAGGTGGGTGCAGATACACCATTAGAAGTTATCACCTGCCCTGCCACTCCCGTATTACCATTCAACTCCAATTGCCCACCTATGTTTATGTCCTGAGAAGTACTGACTGGTCCACTAAAATGAGTTCCACCTTCTGCGAAAAAATATACTCTCCGGTTGGTTGTATTGGTACCCGCGCCAACAATCGCGAGTGCATTTGTACCGAAAGCATTATATCCAATCTTACCAGCATTTAATTCTTTACCGGCAATACCTGAACCGAATTCAAAAACATTCATTCCTTCCATTTTAATGGGTCCATTCACATGAAGTCTTGCTGACTGGGGAATGAGTCCCAATCCAAGATCTCCGTTGGAGAGCAAATTGAAATGATAAAACACATTATCCCCGATACTAAAACCATTGGCCGGGGTTCCATTGCCTGTTGCACCGGCACGTATATACCAGGCATTCGTCGAAGCGGTATTTATAATTTTTAAGCAGGCCGATGTACCATTTGGCGTTGTTTCATTGCCCGATATCGTAAGCTTCGCGGAAGGAAGAGGATCTCCTATTCCAACATTCTGTGCAAACAAACAAGTATTCATAAGAAGTATGCTCGCCAATAAAATAAAATATTTTTTCATGCTGTAAGAATTTGAGATGTGATTAAATAAGCACTAAACCAATTAAGTTTCCCTAAGCCTACTCTTTGATAAGATAACCGACCAAATAACCCGCTGCTGAATAAGAAGACATCGCTGGAGTTCCCAATGCGCCGAGCCCATGTGCAACTCTGATTGTTGCTGGTGCAGTAATGTAAATATCTATCGAACCTGAACCTTCAAATCCCCATCTTGTATTGCTGGTACTAGTGGAACTCATTACCCGGTTATCAATTATAGAATAGCCGTTAATGGGTCCACAATAAAAAGTTAATCCAAAAAAAGGATAGTAGATATTTGAAGCCGAGACGTAATCAACAGTTCCGTGTAATTCCATATCGAAATGATAAAGCCCTGTTTTATTGATAGTGAGGGAAGTTGTCCCGATCGAAATATCTGAAGGACTTAAATTATAATCAGTAAACGAAATGTTGCAATCATTACCTGCACTCACGAGGCTTTGTCGAAGTCGAACTGAAAATCGTACATCATTTGAAAAAGCCTGGTCTTGCCAGGTGGGTGCGGATGCACCATTTGAAGTTATCACTTGACCCATCTGTCCCGTAGCTCCATTTACCCGTAGGGCGCCCGTCATATTGATGTCACCCCCAACATCTAATTTATAAAGCGGGGTAGAATTGTTTATTCCGACATTACCGCTTGCATCGATTAATACACGAGTACTGTTAGAAGTTCCAAATCGGAGATCTCCTGTTTCCAGGTTTCCGAGACGTGCAGAATTGCCAACCATTCCCAATATCATTCCATCATTTGCAGAAACACCGGTTGTATTAGTAGTAATACTCAAAAAATTATTAGCAGATAGTGGTGTATTGAGATGAAGTTTATACGCCGGGTTATTGATACCAATACCTACATTCCCATTAAGCCTAATCGCCAGCAATGAATCGTTCGTGTTACCTGCAAAGTCCGAGGCAGAAGTAAAAAACATTCCGTCCTGATTGATCATGGACATTCTGAAATCTCCCCCTGTACCTGAAACCTTTCGATTAGTAAATTCCAGCATCGAAGTATCTGAACTATAATTTTCCGTCCGGATTTTAATCTTGCTGAAACCAGGTCTCAACACTTCCAGCATTGCTTTTGTATCTGTAGGAGCCGTGCCTGTTGTATTGATACCCACTGATTGGGCTTTTGATGTTAATACATTTGATACGAGTGGGACAAGAATGATAAAAATCCATTTCATAGCAGTCATTTTTGGAGGTTCAATGCTGCTCAAGGTTCGGAAAAATCGGGTTGCGTTCAACTACATAATGATGTAGTTGAACTTAGGAACACCTAACATTTTAAGCAAAGGGACAAGTCTTCTAACGATACATGATGGCGAAAAAACTAAAATTTTTTTCCATGCTGTAAGAATTTCGGGTTAAGTTAAATATGCAATTATCAATGTTTGATAAAAGAACCCATATTATCAAGTAGCATACTATATAGTCAGAATTAAGATATACTTTTCATCTCAGATCCAATTCCTGAAAATGCACCAGCGTGCCATTGTAAATCAAATGCACATAATATAGATCTTTAGATAAGCGCGGAAAATTAAAAGCACGGTTTTGTTTTCCTTCCGTCCATTTTTCTTTTTTCTGCAGTTGTGTAATAAGATACCCTTGTTTATCAGTTAGCCTTATTTCAAAATCACCTTCTTGTAAGATATTGAGTTCGGTTTCCACCTGCTGAATATCACTCTTTAAAATCCTGAATGAACCAAAGGGGTGTGCAGATTTTGCGGTAGTAGGCAAACTTAATTTCTGAAGATTAATCTGTGTGGTGTCTGATATTTTAGTTAATGGTGGATACCCCGTACCACAGGGCCCGAGGGTTGCCTTGAATTCAGTAATATCTTCTCTTGCGATGAATCCATTGAGTAGCTTAACGCTATCGCCAGCTTTATAAAATACATTTGTTTGTTTGCCACCCTGTATTTCCGCAAATGACCATATCATATTCTGTGCTTCATACATTCTTTGCCCAGTTTGTGTTCCAGTGAAAACCAATAAGGGATCGCAGGCGGCGTAAGCATTGGTTTTCCATATCCCTCTTCCATAAGTTGCTGCATAAAGAACATTAAATGTTCTGTTTAAGTAAATATCAGTAACAATTGTACGCGGCAGATTATTCCCATAAAATATCCAGAATGTTGCTCCGGCAGGTTTATAAAAAACGCCGTAATCTGTTCCTGCGTACACTCCTGCTGCATCGTCAACAGCCAATGTATTTACAGGTATATTTGGAAGATTATAACTGATATTGATCCACGTGGCGCCGGCATTAGTACTCCTGTAAACTTTTACACCTTCAATTAATCCTTCAAAACTCAAATAAATATCAGAACTCTGTAAGGGGTTTACCTCAAGATCGGAAGGGGCCGATTGCAACGGTGAAGGGATGCCCGGGTTGGTTAATAAATTTACTGTCCATGTTTCGCCTTTATCTTCACTTCTTTTTAGGGTTGTTCCAGGAAGATCCCAGATGGTAGGTCCGCTGCCAGTTGCATAAACCCGGTTCAAGTTTGAAGGACATGTTACAATGGCCCGGTTACCATTCGCTTTTCTTCTTTTAAACCAACCCGTACCACTATTATTACTGATCCAGATACTATCGTTTTGCCAATGACTTGCATATACATAACTGCCATCAACCTGGTCCGTCATCATGCGCCAGGCCCAAGCCGACTGACCAAGTGCTGGTTCAATACCTGATGTAGCTATAGTGGGCAAGGCATCGTATCGAAATAACCATTTATTGGCGGAGGCATAAGCCACATCAGAGTTGCTGGGCGAAATTTTGCCAAAGTATCCATCACAACATCCAATATGCAGCATATCCGATGTGTTGGTTTCGCGGTATTTATTTCCATTGTCTTGCAAACCACCTATAAGGGTGAATTCATTACCCTCAAATCCATCGATATCATAAAACATAGAAGTAGTTATGCCAAGTGTTATATCGGTCCATGAAACTCCACTGTTGGTACTCCGGTAAACGCCTCCGTCAGTAGCGGCATACAAAAAATTATTCAATGGATTAAAGGCCAGATCGTGAATATCTGGGTGTATATATTTAGTAAGATCGCCCCCCGCATCTAATTCTGAATAAAATGTACTTTGAGGCATGGTAACTCCACCATCTGGTGTAGAGAACACAATCAGGCCTCCTGTTACTACAACATTTGAATTGGTAGGATGAACAGCGATACAATTGTCGTAAGTTGACTGATCGTCTGTAGCTGTTGGGCTTGCATCTCTTCCATAGAGATTTGGGGTATTACGGACAAGCGACAT
The DNA here is from genome assembly GCA_965279015.1 of Chitinophagaceae bacterium. Lineage (GTDB taxonomy): Bacteria > Bacteroidota > Bacteroidia > Chitinophagales > Chitinophagaceae > Endoryza. The sequence goes on along the minus strand of OZ257130.1, from coordinate 2,036,409 downwards.
ATAATTGCCGGTCACCATTTTGAATAAACCAGTAAACGTGCCGGGTCCCGTTGATGGCCCAACGAAAAGATATACTCTTTCGTAGCCGCCAGCAGCTACCGGTACGGTACTTACAGCCAATTGCATCCGGTTAAAAGAAACCGGAATGGCAGTATTAGGAACAGGTCCAAAAGATACATTGCTCCAACCAGCACCGTCATTAGTAGATCTCTGCAAGGGTGTAGTTGCATAAAAAACTGCGTAACAGGTATCAGAATTTCTTACATATTCTACATCGAAACATTTCACAGTGAATGGGTTTGTCCAACTAGTTCCTCCATTAGTAGTTCGATACAATCCTTTGGTTGTGGCCATCATGAGAATATTTGGATTCCTTGGAGATTGTACGAGTTGAAAAGCACCCACACCAATACTGTCGGGCCAGGGAACTGTTAATTGCGTCCATGTAGTTCCCGCATCCGTAGATTTAAATACGCCGGCGCTTGTATAGGCGGTCGGAGAATCGAAACCATCTGGTGCGTTGTCACCATTTCCACTCAGGATATACAAGGTATTCGGATCCGCATAACTCACCACTATACCCGATACACCTGCAACGGGAAGGTAGCTTGTTAATACTGTCCAGGTGGTTCCTCCGTTCAATGTGCGCCACAGACCGCCAACCGGAGAACCGATATATATAATATTCGGATCAGTTGGATGAAAAGCGATCTTATCACATCGGCCTATACCATTGAAATTGGATGGAGGCATAGCACCATAAGAAGAATTCAATGGTCCGGTAAAGCTCCAGTTGGGAGTTGTACTATTCGGATTATTAGCACCATCTCCTTGGAAAGGATCCGTCTTCCACAAATCAATCATCGATTTATTTATATTTCCAAAAGTGCCGAATGGACCTGCAGTACGCAGCATATCTTTTGCCCATCTTTTCCAATGGAGATATTCATTTTCGAACGCGCTATATTTTTCTTCTTTGGAATACCAGTTTTCAACAATAGTCATCACCTCACCAATCGTTTTCTTATCTCTTACCAATTCAAACAAACGCTTGTCTTTAACAAAAGGTAATTGAGCAATTGAACGAATTGCCAGGTTAAGAAGTAAAATTACAGACAGAAAAATGCGGAGTTTCATATAGAACAACTTGAAAGGTGGAAGTTAATTTTGGGTGATTTGCTTTTGTAAGGCTTCGATTTTTTTATCCTGGGCATCGAGGCGTTTCTGCTGTGCTATAATGTATAAAGTAAGTTCTTCAATCTTTTCAACCAGCTTCTTCTGCATTTCACCTACAAGTAATCCGTCTTTCTCTATGGTAGCTGCGTTGGGTATATTAGGTAGATGTTTGTTCTTACGGATAAACCCATCTACTTCAGCAAGAGGCATCAATTTATAATCTTCATTAAAAACATAATCGGGCCAGGCAGCCACCGATTTCACCATGAGTTCGGTGCATACTGCTTTACCATGAACGCTTAATTTGTATCCGGCAGCGGCCTGCGTAACGCCGGCTCCATTACCAATGATAACCGTACCGTTATTCAATGGAGAAACAGACATCACATCCATACCATTATTACCAAACACAAGAATAGCATTAGTCCCGCTGGAATGTATTCTCGACCATCCCGCGAAAGCTCCCGAAGTGAATACACCCATTTTTAACCGGTTGGTGGGGGTGCCGATCCTGAAATCTCCCTCACTTACATCCACGTCTCCTTTTCCCCCGTTCATATCAAATCTTGCTAATCCAATAGTCTTGCCGATCCATATACTATCATTAACGAACATATTTCCATCGTTGGCATACACAGAGAAATTGGTGGCGCCACCACTTGCATTAAAATATCCACCGTAATTACTTCCCAGGCCAGTGGCTGTTCCAAATAATCCGAATTTAGAACTTGAAACCGTATTGGTTACTGAAGCATACACCCCGTAAGAAGTAAAGCTGCTTCCATTGGGATTTCCGATTGCCCATATTCCCCGTGACCCTCCTTGTGAATATATACCGATCCCAAAACCCGGATTTGGATTTGACATTACTTCTATTCCCCTCACTTCTGTATTTCCAACATAATTAACCTGTGATTTTATAACCGGGTTGGTATTACCTGCAAGTCCATTTACATAAAGTCTAGACAGCGTGGAGTTGATGCCAATTCCTACATTGCCAATATTGCTAGTCACAATATCAATTCCGCTTCTGCGCCACAATCCGTTTGCGTCGTCTTGTACCTCATGCCAACCCAATGGAGAACCATCACCATCGTGTACCCATAGTGTGCCCGATAGTGTATCAAACAACAACAAACCTTTGGCGGTATTATCTTTCAATCCCGGATTGCGGGTTGCGGCATCGCCCTGAGGCAATAACAAACCCTTATTAACTGACTTCAGTTCGAGTATGGCGTTAGGGTGTGGAGTGGTAGTGCCGATACCAACATTCTGCGCAGGCGAAATGATATGTGCGCACAGAAAAGTCAAAAACAAGAAAGTGATCTTTTTCATCGCAGCTAGTTTAAGGTTTTCTAAAATTATCAATCAATGGTTTTGAATGGCCTACATATATATGTAGTTGATGTAAACGATACTACTCTTTAATAATTTATAGCCTCCATTCGAATTGTGACAGGATAGAAGAACTGGAAAGGTTTATTCACTAATAAGATGCCCGCTGAAACTTCCGGTCATTACATGTAAACCGGTACTTTCTAAATAAAGCGTGTTAATCTGTAAAATTCTCCCAGCCGGAACATACAAATCAAATGAAAAATGCCAGTTAGCTTTATACATTCCGCTAGCAGCTCTATTAGTTACTACTTCGTCACTTAAAGGCGTAACGTTAGTAGGCCAAATATTTACGGAAATCAAGGGATTAGTTGTAGGGTTGACACAAGCATAATTTAGAAACAGGTCAAAATGATAAAGACCTGCTTTATTGATAGTAACGGAATTGGACCCAATAACAATATTGGCTCCACCAAAATTATAATCGGTCGTCAATGAAAGAAACCCACTTGTTCCGGTAGTCCCGAAACTTATTGATGCGTTGAACCTCTCATTATTACTCAAAGCTGTGTTGGTCCATGAAGGGTCACTAGTTCCATTGGAAGTTAGTACCTGCCCAGCTAATCCCGAATTACCATTCACTTGCAATTGTCCGACTGTGTTTAGATTTCCAGCTACATTGACCGATCCACTAAAATGAGTTCCACCTTCGGCGAAAAAATATACCCTTCGGTTGGTAGAATTTGAACCAGCACCAACAATTTCGAGCGCATTTGAGCCGAATGAATTATATCCAATCTTACCAGCATTTAATTCTTTACCGGCAATACCGGCACCGAATTCGAAAGAATTAGTTCCTTCTATTTTTATGGGCCCGTTTACATGAAGTCTCGCTGACTGGGGAATAAGTCCCAATCCAAGATTACCATTGGAGAGCATATTGAAATGATTAGATACATTATCTCCGATACTAAACCCATTGTTAGGGGTATTTGTACCTATTGCTCCGGCACGCAAATACCAGGCATTCGAAGAAGCGGTATTTATTATTTTTAGACTGGCAGCCTGGCCATTTGGCGTTGTTTCATTACCCGATATCGTCAGCTTCGCGGAAGGCAAGGGATCTCCTATTCCAACATTCTGGGCAAACAAACAAGTACTCCTGTTTAATGCAATTAATGCATATGAGGTTAAAATGATAAATATCTTTTTCATAACAGTCATTTTGAATGTTCAATGCTGCTCAAGGTGGTGAAATAATGAGGTGTCAGCAACTACATATTCATGTCGCAGCTTTTAAATAAAGGCTGATGGATGATTGTAATCGCTGGTGGGGACACTAGCCGTGGTAGTGTATGATATTAATGGCTGGTGAAGACACCAGCCATGAGGACAGCAGCCATGAATAGCGATTAGGATACTACAGTTTCGTAAACTCTACTCTCCGATTTTTTGCTTTACCATCGCTTGTTGTATTGGGAGCAACAGGTTCTGATGCGCCTTTGCCATCAGTATTGATTCTCGAATCAGTGATTCCATAATTCGACACCAGGTATTTCTTTACCGCCGCAGATCTTTTTTGGGATAAACTCAGATTGTTTGCTGCCACCCCGTCACTATCGGTATGACCCGTAATTTTAATTTTCAATGAAGGATTGGCTTTTAATGCCTCCCCGAATTGATTGATGATGTGATACGATTCAGGCTTTATTACATCACTGTTTACATCAAATAAAATATCATTGGTTACCGCTTTGCCCTCTTCCATTAATTGTTTAATCAATAAACTTCGGGCATCTGTTTCAGAAGAAGCAATACGCAGGTTACTCACCAGCACTCCCAGTTCTGAAGCAGGTACTACATGAACATTGGTGAAATAAAAATTATTCCGCATTTCTGGAATGAGTGCTCGGGGTAAATCGATCAGTTTCTCCTTATCAAAATAAACGCGTATCCGGGTTTTATTTATAGACATACTCACATGTAAAACTTTATTGGTGTAAGAAACCAGATCGAACTCATTTTTTGATCCCACCGGATCTTTCAATCCATATTCTACTTGTTTGCCATCCCGCTCATTATAACGCGCAATGGTTACATAGAATTTATCCAGGTAATACAGATCCTGCTTTAATACATCTTTAACCGGTGTTAACCCAAATTGAATAATTGGAATGGAACGATCGCCGCTTGCCTGCAGAAAAAGATCAAATTCAATGGTACAGTTTTCAGGAAGCGCTTTATTCATGACCGGGTTTACTACGCTGCCATGAACAATATCCAACCATTTGCCGGGTATTCCTTCAATGGTTACTACTTTACCGCTGCCATTGGTGTTCCATTGCGCAGGAAAATCAGCCAGCGCGTCTTTTTCAAAACGATCTTCAAAAATAATTTTGGTTCCGGGTACAAAATCCGAAAAGCTTCCCGTTCCGGTTTGAGCAGTTCCTTGTACTCCAACTGGCTGTTCTGATTTTACAGGGGAGCTTTGATCAGTAGTTTCTGTGGAGACGGGTGTCTTTTTCGTTTTATCTTTTTTCTTGAAAATATTTCCAATAGCTGCTTCGGCTTTATCCAGGCCTTTATCAATAGTTTGATCTACTTTATTGTCCGCTCTTTGTTTGGTTTTATTTTCTACTTTATTGGTGACGGTTTGTCCGAAAGCGGCAGGCCCAATTAAGAATACAAAAAGCACGATCCGTGTTTTCATAAAATCTGTTTTATTTTTTTGATTGAATTTCTCAGGATATCAATTTCATTTCCGGTTTAACTTATGAATCTTTCAAATTTCAACTATTGCGCTTTCAACTCCACTACACAATTATGTAGTCAATAAGTAAATAGTATCAGTTTTTACTTCAGGTTTTTTAGTTGCTCAATCATTTTTTGCTGTTCGCGTATAAGCGTTTTATATTCTTCCAGCATTGCCTTCATTTTAACGATTTCTTCGGTGTGCTCATTAATGGCTTGTGTGAGCACGGGGATCAATGCTGTATAATTAACCGCGTTGAATTCCACCGATTCGTTTGTCTTATCCGGGGAGGGCCTGTCTTTATATACTGTAACTTTTTTTACCAGTTCCGGAAAAACTTCTTTCATGTTTCCTGCCAAAAATCCAAGCTGTGCTTCTTCCGGAAGATTCATATATGAATACTGGTGGGTATCAAACCGGTATTGGCTGGGTGACAGTCGCAGTAATTTAGAGGAGGCATTTTGAAGAGGCAGTATATCTTTCTTAAAACGTTCATCGGATGTTTGCCAGGTACCACCCGATAAAAAAGCATTTCCTATTCCATAAAAGGCCCAGTTGGTTCCACTCCCGCTGGCACTTCCGAATACACCGATTTTTGTGGATGTTACCCCCGAACCATTTGCTGTTCCATAAAGCCCCCAGCAATTTGCATCAGAGCTTGCATTGGCAATTACTCCATAATTCTGTGAAGCAAAACTTGCATCCACACTATATATTTCAGCTCCTATATATCCGGCGTTTACTACTATACCTCTTCCCCGGCCGGGTGTTATATTCTGATCAACCTCAATACCGGTGGCATTTAAATCGTTAATGCCTGTTAACGCTTCTGTTTTAAGTACAACGGAAGTAGAAAGATCGTTATGCGTGCTGGTAAAGTAAGCGGTGCGGAGACTATCACCAGCAACATGCAGTTTTGTGTTACTCATGGGAGAAGTAGTGCCAATTCCTACATTACCGATTGGACTTATCGTTAATCTGGGTATAGTACCAATCGTAAGATGCAAGCTGCCGCTGGTAAGAAATCCAGTTCCAAAGTCAACATCTTCCGGATTGCCGGAATAAGATCCCCAATAGCCACGGTAAATACCGTTTTCAAATATGCTGGCATAGGTCTGGTTTCCACCATTGAACCTTGCTATATTATTACCGCTCGCGTTCCGGACATCGAGTGGAGCAATGGGAGATGGTTCACCGATACCAACACGCGGATTGCTGGTAGCAGAAATATAAACAACACTATCGTTATTGGTACCGAGTACAAGAATACCATTTTCATGATTTAGTAAACTGCCGTTGCTGCCTAAAGCTCCAAGTATTAATCCATCCGAAACAAGGCTACCGGAACCATCATTTGTTATTCGTAAAAAATTGGTGCTTCCCAATGAATTGTGAACCTGGAGCCGATTGAAAGCATTCGTAATTCCAATACCAACATTACCCGTACTACGATAGATATCACCTCCATTCTTTAGCCAAAGATTATTTGATTCTGTAATCATTTCGCTCCAGCCCGAAGGCGTACGCATCCAGATGCTTTTTGTATTATAATCGTACAGCATCAGTCCATCCGCGGGTGAAACAATACCTGTTCGATCTCCGCTGGCCATTGAGGGTAACAGAAAACCCCGGTTATTACTACTAAGTTCCAGAATTGCACTGCTATGGGGAACCGAGGTTCCAATACCAACCGCCTGGGAAAATAATTGGCAACAGGATAATAAAATCAGGATGATAAATAAAAAACATTTTTTCATAAATAGGCTTTGATTATTGAATGCTAAATTTCCATAATGAGTAATTCTTAATCTATACCCTATTTGTGTGACTGAGTGAATAGTGAATGGTCAAGAGTGAATAGTCAATGGTGAATAGTCAATGGTGAATAGTCAATGGTGAATAGTCAATGGTGAATAGTCAATAGTGAATAGTCAATAAATTTCAAGTGCAGCAAGACAAGAGGAATATTAAAATTGCGGAGCATTCACTATTCACTATTCACTATTGACAATTGACTCTTCACTAATCAAACTTAATAATCTTATGCTTCAATGCTTTTGCAACGGCTTCGGTACCGCAGTTCACATGGAGTTTATGATAGATATTCTGAAGATGTCTTTTTACGGTGTCGATACTTACCCCGCAGGTATGCGCGATCATTTTGTAGGAATTTCCTTTTACCAACAATTCCAACACTTCCTTTTCACGGGCGGTGAGGTTATGATCTTCATTTAATACTGGCTTCTGCCGAAAGAACTGGAAAACTTTCTGCGCAACGAAAGGACTCATGGGGGCTCCCCCTTTCATGGCTTCTTCCAGGCTTTGAATCAATTGAATGGGTGACGTGTTCTTCAATAGGTAACCATCGGCCCCACTACAGATAGAATCAAATATCCGGGTATCATCATCAAATACGGTATGCATAACAATTTTCACATCGGGGTAAATGGATTTAATCTGTTTTACTCCTTCCACTCCTGACATCCCCGGCATATCAATATCCATCACCACCAGTTCCGCCGCAGTTTCTTCAATAACTTTCACCGCATTTTTGCAATCGGGATAAACACCCATCACCCGAAAAGTGATTTCATCATTGAGTAATAATTCCAGCGACTGTCTCAGTCGCGCATTATCTTCAAATATAACCAGCTTAAAAGGCATATTGTAAAAGTAAATGCTTTTCTCTTCGGTTCCTATTACACAATCAGGCGCCAGAATATTCGCCGGAAAACGGAAAACTAATTTAGAATCAGGAATCAATACTTACCGTCTTCCCGACTTCCCTTTGGTCGCCGTAGGCTTGCCAAAGGCGATGCCGGCCATTGTAATATGAGGTATAACCAATCACGCTAAATTATACCGGCATTTCCAGCTCCAGTCGAGTTCCAGTGTCTGGACTGGATTGAATAACTAATCTTCCCTTTAATAAAGAAGCTCTTTGTCGCATATTCTGCAACCCATTGCCTGCCCTAACCTGATCGGCATCAAAGCCTGTTCCGTTATCCTGTATAATTAGTTTTATAAAATTTGGATCAATTGATAATTTAATGATCGCGTTGCTGGCACGTGAATATTTAGCGAGATTGTTCACTCCTTCCTTAAAAAGCAGGTAGAGATCGCGTCGCTTATCCATATCCATTTTGGCTTCACCGGGATTTTCCGGGAAATCCATGGTATAATTAATATTCTTTCCATCAAGTATATCGGATGCGTAGCGCTTCATACGAATAAAAAGATGTTCCGGGTTATCGTATCGGGGGTTGATATTCCAGACAATATCACTGATCCCTTCGCTTACCTGCCGGATATCTTCGGAAGCTTTAGAGAGGTATTCATTTACTTTCTGTGGGTTCGAGGAATTTCTCCGGGTAAGCTCATTCAGAATATTAATATTACTGAGCGAAGCGCCAATGTCATCATGCAGGTCGCTCGCGATATGATTCCGCATTTCCTGCATAGCCGATTGCTGTTGCAGTTTCTTCTTTAACTGGTAACGACTGAAGCCAATAGCTGCCAACAATACTAATAAAACAGAACCAGCGATAATACCATTCTGCAATTGTTTCTGATTCGCTAATTGATTTTGATTTAATTGTTTTTCCTTTTGCGCCAGTTGCAATTCCTGTTCTTTGTTTTTAGTCAACAGTGATTGCTTAAGCAATTCTTCATCCTGTCGCTTCAGTTTAAGATCCTGCAATTGGCTTTGTTGCTGGAGCAGGTTGATTTCATTTTCCTTTTGCTGAGCCACCAATTGATTACCATTAATAATCGCTTTTTGCTTCTCAATTTCCAGTTGTTTGATGCGCTGATCCGCATGCAGTCGCTCGATTTCTATATCCTTTTTGGCGGCTTGATACTTTGTTTCCAGTTCCGCGATATTTTCTTCCTGCTGGGAGAGCGCCAGGCTGTCTTTATATAATATATACTTTCTATAATTTAGGAGTGCCAGCTCATAATTTTTTTGGCGGGTATAAAATCCCGATAAATAACTATAGGAGTTTTTCAGGCTATTTTTACTTTTTAGTTCCTCGCCCAGCTTTATGGATTTTTTATAATACGAAAGCACCGTAGTGGTATCTAATCTATTTAGTTCTGCATAATAAGCAGCAGCGATATACCGACTGGCGAGCAACCACCGGTCAAATTTTGAGTTTTCTAACAATTGAATGGCTTTCTGCTCGTATTCAAGCGCCTTATCATTACTACCCTGTTCATTTGCCACCAATGCCGATGTAACATAAGCATTTACCATACGGTTCTCATTACCCGATTGTGTAGCATAAATTACACAGAGTCGTTGATATTTAGCCGCAGAATCGATATTCACATAGAGGTATTGCTGACTTAAGTTGCAACAGGACAGTGCCAGTTTATTTATATCACCTGCCAATTCGCGATACCCTATTGAGCGTTTGCTGTATTCGATCGCTTTATCGGTTTTACCGAAACGGGTGTACACGGTTGCAATATTTCCTAATGTCATAGCACAACCTGAGTAATGATTCATCGATTCAAAAACGGAGAACCCTTTTAAACAAAACTCAATCATTTTATCTTCATTGTCTTTTCGGCCCCAGGCATAACCCAACTCATTAAAGCAAAAACCAGTGTATCGTATGCGCACCCTCTCCAACTTCCGATGAAGACTTCTCTCGAAGTAATAAATTGCCGAATCGATTTCGTCGCGGTATAACCTCACCTGACCCTTGTGCAGCCATGCAACCCCAATCAGGATAGAATCCTTTAATAACAATCCATTCTGATAAACAAGTGTGGCAATCTTATCAGCCTCGTTTAACTTGTCTTGTTCAAGTAAAGCATCGGCAATCTTCACCTGTGACCACATTTCGCCGAGTAAATAACGATGCGACTGGCTATATGCCAAAGCCTCACGGCCATAAAAAAGAACGGAATCGTATCGCGATTTATCGAATAAACTGTCCGCTTTTTGCAATATCCGGAAAACAATTATTGAGTCGTTCTTGTTAGTTATTAACTGAGCAGACAATCCGGTGACGGTCAGATTAAAAAAACAGCAAATAAATACGAATATGCGAAGGAATTCTTTTCTCATAATTGCACGTGAATTAACCAGAAATTACATCTTTATCTTAAAAATTGAAAATCTGAATTAAATTTGAGCTCAACTTTGTTAACTGTAATCCTATAATTTGGAAGATATATCCAGCAAGAAAATAGTATTGTTCGATGGTGTATGCAATCTCTGCAGCAATAGTGTACAGTTTATACTGAAACGGGATAGAAAGAAACAATTTCTGTATGGATCATTGCAGGGCGAATTTGGACAAGCTATGTTGAAGAAATATCAATTACCGGCTACCGATTTCAATTCATTTATGCTTATTGAAGGTGAGAAACTTTATACTAAATCATCGGGCGCCCTGCGAATGTTGAAACATTTAGGGGGAGGTTGGAGTTTATTGTATGTCTTTATAATAATTCCCAAATTCATCCGCGATGGCATTTACAACTGGATCGCAAAGAACCGCTATAAATGGTTTGGAAAAAAGAATGAGTGCTGGTTACCCAGGCCGGAATGGAAAGCACGGTTCCTCGATTAATTTTATTATACGCTTATTTTTTATTCTCTATTAACTGTTTTAGTAATTTATTCTGTTCTTCTATCTGTTGAAATTTCAATTGCATTTCCTTAATTAATTCTTGTTGTATACTCAGTGCATGGGAAAGCGCTTCATTTTTTCGGATCAGTTCCTGAATACCGGCCAATGCAATCCCCGGGGGATCAATCGTACTGATTGTTTTATCGTCGCCATTTGCTCCTAACCCAAATAGTTTTTTAAACTGCTGTGCCATCGGACCAATATGCTTTTCGTCTTCGCTCGTTCCCTTGTAATTCCATTGAGTAATGCTGAGTTTAGAAATTTTATCCAGAATATTGAGCTGTTCCACCGGAATAAAATTTTCTTTCAGATTTTCATCGGAGGCATTCGTCCATACTCCTCCGTTGGAAAGATATGCTCCATTTCCATTAGTTGCAGCAGTACCCACCTGGAATGCGGCACCAACTATAATTGAAGTGCGTCCAAAAACCCAGTCCTCAATATTAATATTACCAAAGCTCATCATATTGCTTTGGGGTACAACGGTACCATTCCCAATCGCGGTTGCATTAAATATTCCACCATTTGCCACATCGGCATCGGATCCAACGGCTGTATTACCACTCTGACCAGTATTGTTATAAAGCGCCCTGTTTCCCAGTGCTGTATTGTTGCTTCCATTATTGTTATAAAGGGCAGAAGAGCCGAAAGCAACATTGAAATTACCATAACCATTTGTATAAAGTGATTGATGACCGAGTGAAGCATTGAACCGTCCATCAATATTGCCATACATGGTTTGATAGCCTACAGCCGTATTCCAAAACCCGGTTGAATTCGTGTACATGGCCTGGTATCCCATAGCCGTGTTACGCTCACCGGTAGTATTGGCATATAAAGCCCAGGCACCGTAAGCAGTATGAAAACTGGAACTCGTATTAGTATAAAGACTTCGAAAGCCTGTACCTGTATTATAGACACCCACTGTATTCGCTAGTAACGCGTCGGATCCCAATGCTACATTATTATACCCGGATATATTTGCTTTAAGCGAATTAAACCCTAGCGCTGTATTACCTGAACCAATTGTATTCAACAACATCGCCTTTGAACCAATAGCGGTATTATTTATACCATCGGTTGGATTGGCATTACTGACGTTGCTAAACAAGGCTGAATCACCAACAGCAACCAGGAAACTACGACCCGCGCTATTGTATAGGGCTCTTGTTCCAATGGCTACGTTATTATTACCAGTTGTATTTTCATACAATGCCCGGAACCCGACAGCGATATTTTCAGCCCCTGAAAGATTACCTTCCAGCGTTTCAAATCCAAGGCTGGCGTTATTTCCTCCGCTATTGTTATTAAATAAGGAATGAAAACCAACGGCCGTATTTTGAGCACCCGTAACATTAAAATATAAGGCACTTGCACCTACAGCAGTGGAAGCACTTGACAATTGATTTCTGTTTAAAGCGCCCCATCCAAGTGCCACATTCGCGCTTCCTGAAATATTAGCCTGAAGCGCTGTATGTCCAAGTGCGGTGTTGTTATTACCAATTGAATTATTATACATAGACAAATAACCAATACTGTTATTTGCGGAACCGGTAGTATTAAAATAACCTGCATAAGCGCCCAAAAAAGCATTATAACTGGCAGTGTTAATCTGCCCTGCATAACTACCTAAAATGGTATTATAACCCCCTGTTAAATTATCACGACCCGCATTATCGCCAATAAATGTATTGCCATAACCGGAAGTATTTAACATACCTGCCGCAGATCCTACAAATACAGTACCCGAGGCCGTATTGTTTCTACCCGCTTCCGTTCCTAATAGCGTAGTCCAGGACCCGGTATTACCTCGTCCGGCATTGGTTCCAATTACCGTATTGAATTGTTGAAAAGCATTGCTGGAAACTTGCGCTGAATAGCCAATTACCGTATTACCTATTAGCGTTGAGGTAGAATTATAATGTGCACTGTCCCCTGCAATAAAATTACCATTGGATCCAACGGAGAGGTTAGGAACTGCATTGGTACCCAACAATACATTTTTATTATTATGATCGATCAAACCAGCATTTAAATTGTTAACACGGAACTTCAATATTTTATTATCTGTAGTGCCAATAAACTGAGTAGCGTCATTGATCCCGGAATTACCTGAAAGACCCCACCCGCTTTTCGCACTGTATAGTTTTATCCATGATACGCCATCATACCAATAAAAACTGCTATCAGCAATATCTGATTGATACACGAGTAAGCCTGTGGCAGGCGTAGTTATAGCAATACGTTGTGCTAAACTAACTCTTGGTATCAGCAACCCTTTTGTAGTACTGGTGATTTCCAATTGAGCCGAAGCATGCGGAGTAGTAGTGCCAATACCAATGCTTTGTGAGAACGAGTGCTTAGCTGTCCCCAAAAGAAAAAAGACGAATGAAAAATAAAAAACTGAAAGTTCCCTTTTCATAAAGAAAATATTTAATCAATAGTTCCAAAATTTTGACCACCGCTTAAATTCACTAGTATATTTCCACTTCCACCAATGATGGATTTGCCTGCAGCCCCTCCAAAAGTGTTAACTGTGTTCTGTCCGACTTGTGCCCGAATGCCACCGCTTCCACCAGCTATTCCTGTTAACCCACCACTACCGCCCACTCCAGAGGTTGTACTTGTTCCCGTGTCACCTACCGTTGCATTTTGAGATTGGTATTGGCAGACAGGTATTCCAAGAACTGAAGTATATACGATAATACCGCCTGCCGCACCACCGTTTCCCGATACCGTTCCGGCACCCCCTCCTCCACCGCCACCATATTGGTTTCCCACACCGATGGTGCCGCCACCACCACCACCACCGCCTCCTCCTGCTACGATACCATAATTATTAACCTGCGCCAATACTCCTGTTTTTGTACTGATTGCGGAACCACCATCTTGCCCGTTAAGAGCAGGAGTAGCCGAACCGAAGCATTGAATAACATTAGCTGTTCGTGCGCCTTGACCACCACTACCACCTGCCCCGGCAATGACACCCCTGTTATTAATAATTATCGAAGCATTAAAGATCATGGAGCTGAATGATAAAGCGGTATCGCCCGGATTACAACCACTTATCGTAACACCTGGGGCTATATTTATAAGATATTTTTTCGCGGGACTATTTTTTGCGAAGCTGTTATAGAAATCAATTTTACAGGCATTACTGGTAATATTGATCACGACCGTTTGACAGGCCTCGCAATAGCAATTCCAAAGTTGAAAGACCGAATCATAATAATTCAAGCAACGTTCTTCTGTATTAAAAATATGCAACCCATGTGGTGGATTTACAATGGCATTCCGTTGTGCCGTAGTTAGCATAGGAAACAATATTCCCTTATCAGTAGATTTAATATCAAGTACTGCTTTAGTATGTGGGGTGGTAGTACCAATACCAACACTTTGAGAAAATGAATTAACAAGTGATAAAAAAAAGATACAGCCAAGGAATAAACGTTTTTGCATTACAGGAAATTTTGCTTTTCAGGAATACATACAACAACAGGTTGGTGCGATATCGCGGACCGCTCCACAGCAAGCAAACCGGAGAATTTAGTTGAATTTATATACTTAGCGGGGTAGTCACACCTGTATTGAGCCATTTACAGAATCGGCTTAGTACGCGGGGGATGAGTCGTGAATGGTGAGTGGTGAGTCGTGAGTAGCCTTTGAATTTCGGGAAGTTTCCAGTATCAAGCATCAAGTATCAAGTATGCAGTACCAACTACCATCAGGGTGTGTGCGGTTCACCAGTTGACTTCCCCTGTCTCACTTCCCTTTTTATGAGTCGTTTCAACCTGTTTTCATTTTTTATCCAACTGTAATGAGTGAGGAGAAAACTAGCAACGATGCAGCAAGAAGGTACCGTAATCAGAATAAGGAGAGAAACATAATAATTCAGGAAGAAAAATAAGGTTATAAACACAAAGAGGCTGATAATAATTGCACCTACAAAGGTATACTGAAGATAGTATGAGCGCTTCCCATCCACACGCTGATCTTCCCAATAACGAATGAATCTCTTTTCTTCTGATGTCAGCATATGTAAAATTCAATTAGTATAAAATATCAAGCGTTCTAGGTTATTTAGGATTTGTGATTTCTGAATTGTGATTTCTCTGTGCGAAACAAACCTGTTAATTTTCAAAATGACGCATTGACGAGAAGAAATCACAATTCCAAAATCATAAACCCGCAATCTTCAACTCTCCTTTCATATAATAAACACATTGACCCGACATCAACACTCGTTGCTCACTAAGTAATTCGCATCCAATTTCTCCACCACGGGCACTCAGTTGGCGGGCATTCATTTTTCTCTTTTTAAGCCGCTCACTCCAGAATGGAATCAATTGCGAATGTGCGGATCCGGTAACGGGATCCTCGTCAATTCCAGCGGTAGGCGCGAAAAAACGGGATACAAAATCACAATCTTTACCAGGAGCGGTTATGATTATTTTTTCTCCAATCTTTTTCAGCATCCCAAAATCAGGATTGCATTTTTGTACTGCGTTTTCGTTTTTTAATTCTACCAGCAGATCGCGCTGTTTATATACACCGGCTATTTCAACTCCACCCAACGCCTCGGATAAATTCCCCGGAGGCTCATTTACTACCGTTGGTTTCCAATTGGGAAAATCCATTTCAATCCGATCTTTTTTCTTGCTCACTTTTAATAAGCCGCTCTTGCAACTAAACGTGATTGATTTCTTCTTTTTCTTTATTTCCCGGAAAATAATATACCCGGAAGCCAATGTAGCATGACCGCATAGATTAATTTCTACCGCTGGAGTAAACCATCGGATATCGTAATCCACTCCCTTTTTTTCGGAAGGCACAAAGAAAACTGTTTCGCTTAGGTTATTTTCCAATGCTAATTTTTGCATCAGTTCGGTACTCAGCCATTTTTTCAATGGAATAACAGCGGCGGGGTTGCCACCGAATAATTTGCTGGTGAATGCGTCAACCTGGTAGAGAGTGAGTTTCATGTAGTGAGTAGTCAGTGGTGAGTAGTGAGTGGTCTCTGAAAATATAAGATACTTGATGCTGGTTACTGAATGGTTCAAAAATTAAATTGATGATTATCTTAAGAAGTACGCAGCGAGCAGCGAAAAGCGAACAGCGTGCAGCCTCACTCCTTCATCATCTCCCTGATCACATCCACAATCTCTTCCGCATTTGGTTTGCTGAAATAATCGCCATCACTTCCATAACTGGGACGATGCGCCTTACCGGTAATAGTGCGGGGTGCCACATCCAACCAACGATATCCTCCCTGGATTTCCATTACATGATTATACATATACGCGGAGGCTCCTCCGGGCACATCTTCATCGATGAATACAATACGATTGGTTCTTTTTAGAGAATCCAGAATGGTATGGTGAATGTCGAAAGGTAATAAGGTTTGCACATCTACTACTTCACAATTAATGCCGGCTCTTTGTAATGTTTCTGCGGCTTCCATAATAATACGTAGGGTTGAACCATATGACACAACGGTAATGTCTGAACCTTCTCTTATTATTTCAGGAACGCCGAGTGGAACCTGGTATTCCAATAAGTTGGAAGGCAACTTCTCTTTTAAACGATATCCATTCAGCGATTCTACTACAATAGCAGGATCATTGCCGGATAAAATTGTATTGTATAAACCTACCGCCTGCACCATATTTCTTGGCACCGCTACATGAAATCCCCTGAGTGTACTCAGCATCATGGCCATTGGTGATCCACTGTGCCAGATTCCTTCCAGGCGATGTCCCCTGGTACGAACAATCAACGGTGAACTTTGTCGTCCCTTGCTTCTCCAATGTAAACTGGCCGCATCATCCGTTAATGGTTGTAATCCATAAACGAGGTAATCGATATATTGAATTTCTGCGATCGGACGAAGTCCCCGCATGGCAAGACCAATACCCTGCCCCATGATCGTCAACTCACGGATACCGCAATCGAATATCCTGTTTTCACCATATTTTGCCTGCAAACCGGCAAAACCCTGATTCACGTCACCAATCTTCCCAACATCTTCCCCAAATGCAACTAATTTATCATTCTGTGAAAAAAGCGCGTCAAAATATCGGTTCAACACTTCGTATCCATTTACAACCGGACCATCATCTTTATAGTGAGCCTCCGAACCTGTAATTCTCAATGGGCTATTGGATGCTTCGCTGTATAAATGAGAGCTATAAGACTCGAGACCCGCTTTCTTCAATTCACTAAAATATACTTTTACAGGTCTGATCAACGTTTCATTTTCTATATGTTCGCAAGCATTGTGTAATGCCACTAATACATCTTTACGCGTCGGCTCGCGATTGGCTTGCAATGCATTTTTAATTTTAACGATATCCCCATGAATATCCGCTCCCTGCTCAATTAACTGTTCAAACAGAGAAACTGCTTTAATCACCTGTTCTTTGATGGGCGCATAAAATTTTTCCCATGCAAGTTGTTTTCCGGCACGCACCAATTCTTTCGCGTGTACTTCAATATCATTCAATTCTTCTTCACTGGCCAGCTCATTTTCCAATACCCACTCACGCATTTTCTTATTTCCATCCCATTCCCGTTCCCAGGCTAATCGTTCGGTGGGTTTATATCGTTCGTGACTACCCGATGTAGAATGACCCTGCGGTTGTGTTACCTCTTCGACATGAAAAAGAGCGGGAGTGTGTGTTTCGCGTATCTTTTGAATACCCGCTTCAAATATTTCGCACATGCCGGCATAATCCCATGCTTTCACTTTATAGATCTCGATACCATTCGATCCTTCTTTTTTCTGCATTCCTTTCAATGCTTCTGAAATAGATCCTTTAGTTGTTTGAAATTTTTTGGGAACAGAGATGCCGTATCCATCATCCCATACAAAAAAAGCAACAGGCACCTGCATAACTCCAGCCGCATTAATTGTTTCCCAGAAATGTCCTTCAGAAGTAGATGCATCACCAATCGTACAGAAACAAACTTCATTACCATTATTACTGAGATGAGAGAACTGGCGAAACTTTTTTTCGTGGCGGAATAATTTAGATGCAAGTGCGAGACCTAATGACCGGGGCATTTGCGCAGCGGTAGGCGCCATACCCGATGTAATATTTTTGCGGTTGACAAGATCAAGCCATTCACCTTGCTCATTCACAAAGGGAGATGCAAAATGCGAATTCATTTGCCTACCGGCACTATGTGGATCGTTGGCCGGATCAGGATCGGCATAAAGCTGCGAAAAAAATTCTTCGACAGTTGCTGTTTCTGTTGCAAAAGCAAATGTTTGGTCGCGGTAATAACCCGATAAAAAATCACCTGGTTTAAAAAATTTAGCGGCCGCTACCTGAGCCACTTCTTTCCCATCTCCGAAAATGCCAAATTTAGCCTTACCTGTCAATACTTCTTTTCGTCCTAAAAGACTGGTCTCGCGGCTCTCGCAGGCGAGACGATAATCATTGAGAACTTCAGTACGAAAACGATCGAAAGATAGTTTTTCGCTGGATAGCAGTTCATTGGCGGATGAGGAGAATTCCATCCAGCAAAAATAGGGATACTAACATCCAGTTGTCCCCTGTGTTAAAAAAATGTCATTAGCGGGAAAATTACTTTGCTTCTCCGCCGTTAAAAATGTATTTTTGAAAACAGTTTTAATCAACCCAACCATGAAAAAGTTATTTACCGTATTGTTGATTGTATTTGTTGTTTCGGCCCAGGCTCAAACAACCCTGGAAGCGAAGCCAGCTGCACCTGAAACACTGGTTCTCAAGCAATTAAATCACGATTTTGGTAAGATCCAGCAAGGCCGCCCGGTAACCACCATTTTTGAGGTTACCAATGTGGGAAAAGAACCCTTACGAATCGAGAATGTACAGGCCAGTTGCGGATGCACAACCCCAGAATGGAGTTATGATCCGGTTAAGCCAGGCGCCACTACCACCATCAAGGTTGGATATAACGCCGCTGCTGAAGGTCCCTTTCAAAAATCGGTTACTATCATATATAATGGTAATCAAACAAAAGTTCTTATGATTTCGGGAACTGTTTATAAAACCGCTGCCACTTCTGCGCCGGTAAACTCGTCTATTGCTTTATTAAAACAAACTAATCAATAATAATAACAAACTGATACGTATGAAAAAGATGATCGTATTTTTCGCAATAACAATGTTCTCTGTTAGTTTATTCGCACAAGAAGCTGTTCCTGTTAAGAAAGCTGAGGAACTGGTAAAATTCAAGGACCTGTCTTACAACTTTGGTAAGATTAAACAAGGCGTACCTGTTACACACGATTTCGTATTTACCAACGTAAGTGATAAACCAATTGTTATCGAAACTGCTACACCTTCATGCGGTTGTACTACACCTGTTTGGCCACAGGCACCTGTTGGCAAAGGAAAAGCAGATAAGATCACTGCTGGCTTTAATGCTCAGTCTATCGGGCCTTTCACTAAAACAATTGCGGTAAAGCTTGCAGGAGTGGATGGAGTGGTAACAATCACCATTACCGGTGATGTATTGAATACGGAGGAATATGTGAAATACGAAAAAGCGAAAACGACGAAAGGTTGATAAAACCGAACGTTATTAATATAAAAAGCCCTGCGAATATCGTGGGGCTTTTTGTTTATGTTAGGGTTTATAGTTTATGGTTTATAGTTTCTCGTTCTTCTGGTGTAACATTTTGAGTAATGGTAAGCTGTATTTAATGGAAAATTTTAGAAGTTCAGCAACGATAAACCATAAACTATAAACAACAAACTCTTCTTATCTTCGCCTCATGTTAACCATCAGCAAACGGGGAGAACAAATGCCGCCTTCTCCCATACGCAAATTGGTTCCTTATGCCGAGGCAGCCAAGAAAAAAGGCATCAAGGTGTATCATCTCAATATTGGCCAGCCAGATATTGAAACACCTCCGGCTATATTGGATGCTGTTCGCAAAGCCGATATCAAAGTATTGGAATACAGTCATAGTGCCGGTAACGAAAGTTATCGTCGTAAACTCGTTCAATACTATAAAAAAGTGGGTATTGATGTTAACTACGATCAGATATTGATTACAACGGGTGGTTCCGAAGCCATCATGTTTGGCTTCTTTTGTTGTTTTAATCCGGGTGATGAAGTGATAGTTCCGGAACCCTTCTATGCGAATTATAATGGATTTGCCTGTGCGGCCGGAGTGAAAGTTGTTCCGATCACATCAAATATTGAAAACGGTTTTGCATTACCACCCATCGCAGATTTTGAAAAAGTAATTACCTCAAAAACAAAAGCGATCATCATCTGTAGTCCGAATAACCCCACCGGTTATTTATATAGTCGTGCGGAGATGGAAGCATTGAAAGTTATTTGTCTCAAACATAATTTATACCTGTTTAGTGATGAAGCTTACCGCGAATTCTGTTATGATGGTGAATATGTAAGCGCACTTCACCTGGAAGGAATGGATCAGCATGTGGTATTGATGGATACCATCAGCAAGCGCTACAGCGCATGTGGCGCGCGGCTCGGTGCATTTGTTACGAAGAATAAGTTGGTGTATGATACAGCAATGAAATTCGCGCAGGCGCGATTAAGTCCTCCGGGTCTCGCGCAGATCATGGGCGAAGCGGCGATTGATTTGCCCGATCACTATTTCGATAAACCCAAAAATGAATATCTAAAGCGGAGAGACGCGCTGGTACAGCGATTGAATGCGATGCCAGGTGTGTTTTGTCCAAATCCAGGTGGTGCTTTTTATGCCATGGCGCGTTTGCCCATCGACGATTGTGATGTGTTTTGTCAATGGT
Organism: Chitinophagaceae bacterium; assembly: GCA_965279015.1. Taxonomy (GTDB): domain Bacteria; phylum Bacteroidota; class Bacteroidia; order Chitinophagales; family Chitinophagaceae; genus Endoryza. Next base: position 2,015,725 of record OZ257130.1, on the reverse strand, counting down.
TGCTGGAGTCGTTCTCATATAACAAACAAACCGTAATGCTTGCACCTGCATCTGGTTTTTATGGATCACCCGGATTGGGAAAGAATGAAGTTCGGTTGGCGTATGTATTGAATGTGCAGGCTATACATGGGGCAATGGATTGCCTGGAAAAGGCATTGCTTGAATACCCCGGTAGTACATACAAAAAAGAAAAAGAAGAAGCACTCTCCTCCAAATAAGAACCAAGAAACCAAGATACCAAGATCCAAAGGAAGAATACAAAAGAAGGCAAAGTATCAAAGAAAGAATACAAAAAAAATTAAATCTCAAAGGCTCCTGTAAAATGGGAGCCTTTGAGATTTTTTATTTGGAATTTCTTCGGTTCTTGACTTCTTGGTTCTTTTAGCTAGTTCTTGGAAGAAAAATAACATTAAAATACTACTGCATTGCGTTTTGCTACGCAATAGAAAGGGGTAGATTTAAGTTTCGATTTCTGAATGTTCCCCTAACCCCAACCAGCATGAAATACGTTTGTTTTGTAGTTTCAATACTATATCCATTTGCCGGAATATCCCAAAGCCGGGATAGCCTTTTATTGGAGCGATATCAGTTCAATCTGCAAAATCAGAAAATTAAATATGCTGTTCCAGTTCAACGAGCCGGTTATTTAAGTCCCAGAAAAATGGTGCTGCCTGTAGGGATGCTTGTGTATGGCTTTATTAGTCTTAACAATTATCAGTTACAGGAAGCCAATAAAGAGATACAGGAAGAGATTCTTGAGAATAACTCTACATTTCATACTACTGTTGATAATTACCTGCAGTTTGCACCCGCCGCCTCTGTTTATATATTGAATGCCGCGGGAATAAAGGGCCAGCATAATTTCAGGGATCGAACGATTCTTCTCGGTCTGTCTACAGCAATAATGGCGGGTTCCGTTTTTGCACTCAAAAAGATCACGGGCCAACAAAGACCCGATGGTTCGGCGTATAATTCTTTTCCATCAGGACATACAGCTACTGCATTCAGTGGTGCCGAATTCATGCAATTGGAATACAAGGGACATTCCCCTTTTCTCCGCTATAGCGGCTATGCCATGGCAACTGCTACCGGGGCATTGCGAATGTATAATAACCGGCATTGGCTGGGGGATGTGATTGCCGGTGCGGGGGTGGGGATTTTGAGTACAAGGGCAAGTTATTGGTTGTGGGAGAAAATGAAGAAGAAATCTAATCCTGTAGTAATCAAGTTGTAAAATCAAAAAGGCTCCAAAATGGAGCCTTTTTAGTACCGGAGAGCAGACTTGAACTGCCGTCCGCCGTGGCGGATATGAATCTTCTATTGGCTTCTATTAATAAAAAAAACCTCTCTGTTTATGAGAGGTTTAGTACCGGAGAGCAGACTTGAACTGCCGTCCGCCGCGGCGGATATGAATCTTCTATTGACATATATACATAAAAAACCTCCCTGTTTAGGAGAGGTTTAGTACCGGAGAGCAGACTTGAACTGCCGACCTTCGGGTTATGAATCCGATGCTCTAACCAGCTGAGCTACCCCGGCAAATATTTCTAATCGTTAAGCAGACTTGAACTGCCGTCCGCCGCGGCGGATATGAATCCGATGCTTAAACCGCTTAGCTACCCCGGCGAATAGTGGGCGGCAAAAATAGAAAAATAGGGTGAAAATGCGAAAACTAAATGCGCGTTCCTGGGATTACAAAAAAGACGGCGGAGAATAAGGTTATTCTATATCAAAACAAGAAGTTGTATTTCCGAAACTGAATTTTCACAGTCTTTTTTTGAAACGCTAAATCATAAGAGTTTCTACTGGATATAATTTAAATAGATCTTCATTTATATCTTACAGCAAAAGATTCGTATATTTTTGTGTTTTATGTCAACTTAAACAGACATTCCGATAATTACAGAAACAAATAACTTGATAGACAAAATTTCAAAACAAAAACTGCTTTCAATAGTATTACCCTGTGTGGTTGGTTGGACATTTTCCTATTTAGCGACAAATGTCTTTAAAGATTATGGATTTGGACTTTTCATTTGGCTTCCATTAGTTTTAGGTGCGACTTCAACTTTAATTCTTGCACATAAAAACTCAGTTCCGGGAAAAAAACTTCGCAACAATGCCTACTTGACACTTCTCATTTTTTGCTTAGGGCTTTTAGCTTTTGCTTGGGAAGGAGTGATTTGTTTAATAATGGCAGCACCAATTGGATTTGTTTGCACTTATTTGGGGTTTCTAATTGGCTTTCATTTCTCAAAAAGCAATTTAAAACAACAAACACCAACAGCGATTATTTTGCTAATGTTATCGTCACCATCATTAATGGCTTTTGAAGACACAATTAATGAAACCGACGATTTACGTTCAGTTGTAACAACTATTGAAATAAATGCAACACTTGACAAAGTTTGGAAAAACGTAGTTTCATTTCCACAACTTAAAGAGCCAACAGAATTCATTTTCAAAACAGGAATTGCGTATCCAATCAATGCAACCATTGCAGGACAAGGCGTTGGAGCTATTAGACACTGTAATTTTTCGACAGGAAGTTTTGTAGAACCAATCACAATTTGGGACGAACCTAAACTATTAAGGTTTTCAGTTGAGGAACAACCTGAACCAATGAAAGAAATAAGTTTGTATGACATTCATCCAAACCATCTTCACGGTTATTGGGTTTCTAAGCAAGGACAATTTAAACTAACAGCCTTACCAAATGGACACATTTTACTTGAAGGGACAACTTGGTATGTAAACAAAATCAGACCCGGTTTTTATTGGACACTTTGGAGCGACAATATTGTTCATAAAATTCATAACCGAGTTTTAGAACACATAAAAACACAGGCAGAACTTTGACAACAAGGCGAACTCACAACAGGGGTTTTTGTACCCAGTCCTTACTAAACAAAAAGTTACGCCTAGCCTTGCGGGGAGACAGCGCCTGAGAATGATTAAGGCAATAAATTAAATCCATCTTTAGCTCCTCCAATTCTTCCTTCTCTCCAGTCTCCGATCCTTGCCCTTATATAACAAAAAGCATTCTCAGGCATCAGGTAAGTTCTCCCCAATCCAATTTTTTGTATATGCCGGATTCCAACTGTGTTTCCATCTCCGATGGCTCCATAGCCACATTTCAGGATTCGCCCGTATTACTTTTTCCATGTAACGCGCATATCTCAAAGTCAGTTCACCTTCCTTCAATGCACTGGGATCTTCACAGGCAACTTCTAAAACAGCATGATAGTGGCCACGCTTAGGTTTTACCATATGGGTAAACAATACGGGTAAATTACCAGCCCTGGCTCCCTTTTCCGGACCCGACACAAAACCCGTAGGCCTGCCAAAAAAATTCATCCAGTATGCATTATTGAGATTGCCGGGACTTTGGTCAGCAACAAGTCCCATGATATATCGGATATCTTTAAATGTTTCTTTAGATTTACTCATGTCACTTGCAGCAATAAATCTATTTCCATGTCGAACGCGCAAATTATAAGTTAATTTTTCGAAAGCAGCATTGCTCATGGGCATATAAACTACGAGTACCTTGTATTTTGTGTGGCTACCCAATACATGATGGCCCCATTCCCAGTTAAAGGTATGTCCAAGGTGAAGTTGGCAACTCTTACCAGTTTTATATAATGGTTCAAGCACTTCCCAGTTAGCCGTTACCCTTTTTTCCAGAAAACGCCTGGAAGCGCTTACTAATTTAATAGTCTCCACAATGGAATCAAGCAGGTTATGATAAAACGATTTGGCTATTTTAACCCGCTCTTCATTTGATTTTTCAGGGAAAGCCATTTCGAGGTTATTCATTACTATTTTTTTCCGGTAGCCAATTAGATAATAAACAAGCAGGTATATACCATCCGAAATTATATACAATATGCGCATCGGCAGAAGGGAAAGCAGGTAGAATAATCCGTAAACAATATAATACATAAGATAAATAATGTAAAGAGTAAATCTGGTTTTCAACCCGACGCACTACCGAAATAAGGCACTTCATCATTACTCACCGATTCCTTTTGTTGCCAATAAGCAAGGCTAACAATATGTCCGTCTTTGGTGTGCAGCAATCTTCCGAAGATAGCATTGATGGGATTGAACGTATAATCGGTTACACCTACCGTATATGTCTCGGGCATAGGTGGAGGGGGTGGTGCAGGCGGAGGAGGTGGTGGTGCAACTTCTCCTTCGGCAAGGGGCTTTGGTGGTGGCGCGGGAGCAACTTTGGGTGGAGGAGTTGGAATTGAAACAACCGCAAAACCGTTCAACTCCAATAAGGCTTTGAGGAATGATAAGCGTGCTGGACTTACATTCCGCTCCACGATGCCGCATTTAACGCCATCTAATTCTTCAAATTCATGGTTTTTATTAATCGGCATACTTATAAAAAATTTCAAGAACCAAGAGACAAGAACCAAAGAAAAAATACAAAAGAAAACCAAGTACCAAAGAAAGAACACAAAAATTTAAAAAATCTCAAACCCTAATGCAAGGATCGAATGTATTCATAGACTCCACCGATCAATCCAATTATTAGAATTGCTACGGTACAAATTATCAATGCCAACTTGGGCGCTTTGCTAATAGACACTTGTTCCAATGGGTTTTCATTGGTGTCCATAAATATCGCCCGCACCACCCGTAAATAATAATATAAGGATACCACCAGGTTAAGCGCCACCACCACAATGAACAAACTATTTTGTCTCACAGCGCCCGCCATCACCAGAAATAATTTTCCAAAAAAACCGGCCGTTGGTGGAATGCCCGCCAAAGAGAATAAAGCAATTGCCATCACCCAGGATAACAGTTTATTATTCTTGTAAAGTCCTTTGTATGATTCGATCGTCTCTTTCCCACTCGCTTCCGATATAATACTCACTACACCGAAGGCTGCAAGATTGGAAAAAACATAGATCAGTATAAAATAAGTCACGGATATAGCCCCTCCCTTTACACCCGAAGAAAGCGCAACCAGTATAAATCCAACCTGCGCGATGGAAGAAAAAGCCAGGAATCGCTTCAGGTTATTTTGTCGCAACGCGAATAAATTGCCAATGATCAATGTAAACAGTGATAACAATATCAACAAGGGATAAATAATCTCTCCTCCCAACGGCTGGAACACTTTATACAAAACAGTAATCAATATAAAAGCTACCGAACCTTTTGAGATAACCGAAAGAAAAGAAGTGACTGCCACCGGTGAACCTTCATATACATCGGCGGTCCATAAATGAAAAGGTACCACTGATAATTTGAAGGCCAGACCTGTGAAAAATAAAATAAAGCCCACAATCGTTAATGGATCTCCTTTCAACAGTGCTGGCATTTCGGTGAACAGTATGGTTCCGGTGGCGCCATACAATAAAGAAATTCCAAATAATAATATGCCGGAAGAAAATGCGGAAGAAAGAATCATCTTCATCGCCGCTTCCGAAGATCTTCTTTTATCGAGATCAAAATTGGCCAATGCCGCAATGGGAATGGTGGAAAGTTCGAGCGATAAAAAAAAGATAAGAAAATTACCACTGGAGATCAGCAGGAACATTCCCAATTGGGCACATAATAACAACATAAAGAATTCAGGAAGATGTGCGTGCTTTTTTAACCAATCGTAGTTCAATAAAGCAATCAATAAAGTTCCGATACTGAGCAGCGTTTTCTGAAAAAAGATCAGGGGAGTAGTTACAAACATGCCGGCGAATAAACTTCCTTCCTGTTGTCCAAAAAAACCAACGAGGGTATTGATGAATAAAAGGATATATAACAAGTTCAACAGGGCACCGTTACTCCATCCTTTTCCCAGCTTTATAAATAATAGGAGGAAGATGATGAGGGTGAGCATCAACTCCGAACGCATTAATATCAGGAAATCGTTAAGCATATTTTTGTATCCGATATATGAAATATTCGCTGTTCGCTTTTCGCTGTTCGCTATTCGCAACTCATGTTCCATTTCCCATGCATCCTGATTACCGGATCGGAGATCCGGGGTCCAAGGCCACTCACCACTCACTTCTCACCACTCACTACTCACCACTCACTACTCACTTGACACGTATCTGCTGTATGATCGCATCTGAAGCCGGCGCCACAAGATCATTCAACCAAAACGGTGCTACTCCGATGGCGATAATGCCCGCAACCAATATTATCACCGCCAACCGTTCGTTCCAGGAGGCATCACTTAATCCGCTAAAACTTTCTCTCAACGGTCCCATGGCTGTTTGACCGATCGCTCTTAAAATATATACTGCTGTTACTACTATCGACATACAGGAAAGTATCGTAGCAATCCGGTAAAACCCGCCTTCGTTTTGCCAGGAGCCCATAAACACCGTCATCTCCGCAACAAAACCACTTAAGCCGGGTAAGCCGAGAGAGCATAAACCGGCTATGAAAAATACACTCATCGTAAAGGGCATTACTTTCATCAACCCGCCCATCTCTCCCACCATGCGGGTATGCGTTCTTTCATAAATAATGCCGATGACGGCGAAGAAAAGGGCCGTCATCAAACCATGACTCACCATTTGCATTACCGCGCCGGTCATGGCTGTCTTTGTTAGCATTCCTATTCCCAACAATACAAAGCCACAATGACTCACAGAAGAATAAGCATTCATATATTTAAGATCCTTCTGCATAAGTGTAGCAAAGGCACCATATAAAATCGCGATCGTCGCAAGTACTATTATAATGGTGGCGTATTCTTTGGCGCCTTCCGGCATCAGGTAAGTAGCCACCCGAATGCAACCATATCCGCCCAATTTCATGGAGATACCGGCGAGAAACATCGAACCCGCAGTAGGCGCCGATGAGTGACCATCGGGTACCCAGGTATGAAAAGGAAAGATAGCTGTGAATACACCGAAGCCCAGGAAAAGGAAGGGAAAGAATACTAATTGTTTATCCCTCGGTAGCGGGTTGTTTGCCAATTGAAGTAAATCAAAACTATGCTGACCGCTTCCATAAAAATATAAGCCAAGTAATCCGACCAATACAAGTGCTGAACCACCCATCAGCATTAATGCGAGTTTATTGGCGCTGTATTCTTTTTTGCCACTTCCCCAAATCCCGATCAGTAAATATTTTGGAATCACCGCTATTTCGAGGAAAAAGAACAGCAGGAAAAGATCCAACGAGATAAAAAACCCATATGCACCCAATGCGAGAAGAATCAATAACAAATAAAATTCCTTGGTCATCTTTTCTACTTTCCAGGAAACTAATACCCCCGCCAACACAACAAAAGCTGTGAGCATTATCATCGCTACCGAAATACCATCTACCCCAAGGTGCAAGCTGATACCCAAAGAAGGAAATAAATTATGGTGTTCCTCTAATAACATAGCGGCAGTATCTCCTGATAATCTCGCCATTCTGTAGTTACTAAACAAAAGAAAGGAAAATATCAATTGCACCACGGATCCGATCAATGCAATTACCCGCACCTGAGTTTTATTGCGCGAGATCGCAATCAACAGTGCCGTTAGTAAAGAGACCAATATGAATATTCCTGGATTCATTTTATTATTTGAAATGCTTTATCTGCTAGTTTCACCTCACCCCAACCCCTCTCCTTGAGGAGAGGGGCAGTACCAGCCCCACAAAAGACTTAAAAGAGTCATATGCTCTTTATCTGACTATAATTTTATCACATATAAAAACACTATCAACAACCCAATCACTCCCGCCAAAAAATAAATTGCATACACCTGTACCCGACCGGATTGCAGTCCTTTGATCTTACCCGAAATCCATTCAGTGCTGTTGCCTGTAAAATTCACCAACCCATCCACAACATTTTTATCGAACCACGCAGCGGGTTTTCCTATCAATGGGAATACAACTTTCTTTGTGAGAAATAAATACAACTCATCAATATAGAACTTACTATATGCCGCTCTATACAATCCCCTGAAAGAAGTTGCCATCGCATCTGGTCTAGAGTTTTGTTTTCTGTATAACCAATACGCTAAAAGTATCCCAGCCAATGCGAGTGCTACCGGAGCAATAGAAAAACTAAGATGAAATTCCGTTTCGAGCAGCTTGCCATCTGAGCTAACATAATGTCCGAACGGAATATATCCGGCTCCGATGGCTCCGAGAGACAGTATTACTAAAGGCAGTAAGATCAACACTCCGCCTTCTCCGTGATGTTTTTCCGTTGAATGGGAATGGTATTCTTTGTTCCAGAAAATACTAAAATATAAACGGAACATATAAAAAGCAGTAAGACCTGAAGTGATCAGTGCGATCCAGTAAACAGGTTTATTTCTTTCATATGCCGCCAACAGTATTTCTTCTTTGCTGAAGAAACCAGCGAGCAAAGGAACACCCGCGATTGCCATACAACCAATCAGGAAACTAAGATGTGTGATGGGCATATATTTTCGCAATCCACCCATATCTTTCATTTCATTACTATGCACATAATGTATTACCGCTCCTGCTCCCAGGAACAGCAATGCTTTGAACATGGCATGCGTGAACAGATGAAACATAGAAGCAGTATAACCCAGTCCTTCTTCACCTCCGTAACCGGATACACCGAGTGCAAACATCATGTATCCTATCTGCGACATCGTTGAATAGGCAAGCACCCGTTTTATATCCGTTTGTGTGCAGGCAATGATCGCCGCGAAAAGCGCGGAGAAGGCGCCCACATAAGTAATTAGTTCCAATGCTGGCGGTGATACAGAAAATACCGGGAACAATCTTGCTACTAAATAAACACCTGCGACTACCATGGTAGCGGCATGTATCAATGCGGATACGGGTGTAGGACCTTCCATTGCATCGGGTAGCCAAATATGCAATGGGAACATAGCGCTTTTGCCAGCGCCTCCTATAAATACCAACACCAATCCCCAGGTAAGTGCGGAAACGCCAATAAATGATGATGCAATGGCAGTCTGAAACTCTTTGCTTTCAGGCGATGTTAAACGATGGATGAGTTCAGCGAAATCCAGCGTACCCGCATTAAAAGAAAGAATAAGAATACCAATCAAAAATCCAAGATCAGCGAAGCGGGTTACAATAAATGCTTTTTTAGAAGCCGCAACCGCTGAAGGTCTATCATAATAAAAGCCGATCAGCAGGAAAGAAGAAACACCCACCAGTTCCCAGAAAATATAGATCTGGAAAATATTGGTGGAAAGCACCAGGCCTAGCATGGAGAATGTAAATAAGGAAAGATGCGCGAAATAAGTTGGAAATCGTTCCTCTCCTTTCATATAGGCCAAACTAAAAATATGCACCATCAATGACACCACCGTAACAACCACCAGCATCATTGCTGATATGGGATCAAGCAGCAATCCCATCTCTATACTCATACCGGGAGAAAATTCCAACCAGGAAAAATTAAGTGGTATTACGGATTGATAGGTTCCATTGGTAGCACCGATTACAAAAAAATAATGCCATGCAGTATACAATGCTATGACCGTAGTTGCCAGCATCAGGAGAGTTCCTGCTATTCCCGAAAACTTTTTGATAAAGTTTCTTCCAAATAAAGAAAGCAATACAAACCCCAGGAGGGGGAGCAATACGATGAGAACTATGGTGCTTAATTCAAACATTCAGCTTTTTTATCGTGAGTCGTGAGTGGTGAGTCGTGAGTAGCGAGAGAAACTCTCTAATTCATAGTGGCTCACATTTAATCGGAGAGCCACTCACGATTCACGTCTCACGACTCACGTTTTCAGTATTTCATTTCTTCTGCTTTCTCCACATCAATCGACTTATGACTTCTATACAAATTAATTATGATCGCGATGGCAACAGCTGCTTCTGCCGCGGCAATGGCGATAATGAAAATGGTAAAAAATACTCCATCCAATTTCCCTGGCCACAGATATTTATTGAAAGCAATAAAATTCAGATTCACACTATTCAGGATTAATTCGATGCTCATTAGCATTGTAATGAGATTTCTTCGGGTAAAAAAACCATACACGCCGATGAAGAATAAGGCGGTGCTGATGAATAAGATATGGTATAGACCTGGCATCATAATTTGAAATATCGAATAACGAACAAGGAATAATGAATATTGAAGTTGGAGGCTAGTTGCTTCTATTTTTCCAACATATCATATCATTTTACTCCATGCTTTAAATATCGAATACTGAACAAGGAATAATCAATATTGAAGTCAGGTGTTAGTTGCTTCTTTTTATTCCGACTTGTCCTTTTTCTGTCTTTTATTTTTCTTTTCAATTTCATTGTTTTTTTTGGCTGTTTCCACACTCTTAACAAAGATTGAAATCAATTCATTACACTCAGGCAATGATTTGCATTGCGTTTTTAGACTCTCTTAGTTCTTTTAACAGTATTTTCAATTTATGAATAAAATCATCTCTTGACTCCGCACTTTGTGCCTCTCCGTAATGCAACGCTGGTGACGTTCCTGATCTTACCAATTGACCCGCTAAATGGTTTCCGGCTCTCGTATTAGATAAACTCTCTGTGATACGAATAATCGCAACAGCAAACTCAATCAATCTTTGTTCCAGATCATATTTCCTTTCCATTAGTCAAGACTATTAAATTAGAAAGCTGCCACTTCATCATTCATTATTCCTTGTTCATTATTCATTATTCTTCTAGCGAATTATGGTTATTTATCTTTAATCCTTAACTATCCCCTTCTCCTCCGATTGACGCATCGCAATCACAATACATCCAATCATCGCAGCCAATAATAATATACTGATCACTTCAAAAGGCAGCGCCATTCCGTTTTGATCTATATCCAGTAATTGTTTTCCAATATTCGCTACACTGGCTTCAGTAACCGTATCGGATGTTGCCGCGAAAGGATGAAGGAGAATCTGTGTCAATATTAATGCGAATCCACAGAAAGCAGCGAGCGCGGCAAATAGTGTTCGTCCCCATTTTGGCTTTGGCATTTCTTCACCCGATTGCTGTGTAAGGAAAATGGAAAATATAATCAACACCACTATCCCCCCAACATATACAACAATCTGTACCGCCGCGATAAATTCATACTGCAACCAAAAATAGAATCCGGCAATACCAATCAGTGTAAATAATAAAAAAATAGCGGCACGAAAAATCTGCCGCGTGGTAACAGCCAGTAAAGCGCTGCCAAGGGTGATGGCAGCGAGAAGGTAGAATATTATGGTTGAAGCAGTCATTTTTGAAGAAGCTGTTAGCTATTAGCTTTTAGCTACTAGCCGCGATCGTTTTATATCAATCATTTCATTATTCAGATTAGGCATTTTTTTAATCGGAACGAAGCTAAAGGCTAATAGCTAGCAGCTAGTAGCTTTCTTTACTCCCGACTCCAGACTCCGATCTCCCGACTACTCAACGCCGTCCATAATCTTCGATCCCGGGTTATTCAATACTTTAGTCAACTGGCTACGATCATACACACTATGTTCAAAACTCTGCGCCATTTTTATTGCATCAGACGGACAAGCAACGATACAAAGATTACACATCGTACACAACTCGAGATGATATACGAGCTTGTCGATCGCTTTTTTCTTTTTTCCATCGGGCATTATTTCAAATTTCGTCACCACTTTAATCGTACCATTCGGACATGCCAGTTCACAAGCGGTGCAACCCGTGCAGCGATGCTCATTCTTTTCATCGTGTGGCATCACTACTTCCCCCCTAAAACGTTCCGGGAAAACCAGGGTTTCCTTATTATCCGGATACTGTTGAGTAATAATCTCTTTATGATGCGTGAAATAATACAGGGTCCGCTTCATGCCGGTGCCCAGCGATTTGATTGCGCCGAAAACTTCCTTTATGTAATTAGTTAAGAACATGTTTTAATAGAGCTATTAGCAGTTAGATTTTAGCTTTTAGCTGAATATATAATCGATCGCTTTATAAAAACAGATGCAGCTAACAGCTAAAAGCTAATAGCTAGCAGCTTCTTCAGAAATGCCAACCAAGAATCGCCATCAACGTCACCAACAACAAATTAAACATACTGATCGGCAATAAATATTTCCATTCTAAATTTAATAATTGATCAATCCGCAGTCGGGGAAAGGTCCACCGGAACCACATGATCACGAAGATCAGGAAAAAGGTTTTTCCAAAGAACCATATACTCGACGGGATATAATCCATTATATGATTAAACGATTGCCATTGACCGAGATGAAAAGGCATCCATCCACCCATAAAAAGCGTAGCGCCAATTGCGCAAACGATAAAAATATTTACATACTCCGCTAAAAAAAACAAAGCGAATTTCATACCTGAATATTCCGTATGAAAACCAGCTGTTAATTCCGATTCCGCTTCCGCCAGATCAAATGGCGCCCGGTTCGTTTCAGCCGTTACCGCAATGATAAAAATCACGAATGAAATCCATACCGGCAGATGGCCCTTAAATATCCACCATCCATCCGCCTGTGAGTTTACAATATCTGTTATTTTTAAACTTCCTGTAAGAATAACTATTGTTATTATAGAAAGTCCGGCCGAAAGTTCATAACTCACAATCTGCGCCCCGCTTCGCATAGCACCCAGTAATGAATATTTATTATTACTGGCCCATCCCGCCATTAAAATACCAATTACTGAAACGGATGAAATAGCAATAATATAAAGTACCCCGATATTAACATCCCATATTTGAAAATTATTGGCAAATGCAATAGGTGCCAGCAACAACATGGCCGCGATCATCACAATAAAAGGAGCCAGGTTAAATAAAAATTTATCGGCACCATCCGGGGTAATGCCTTCTTTCACCATTAGTTTTAATGTGTCGGCTACTGTTTGAAACATGCCTTTAGGTCCTACCCTGTTTGGACCGAGACGTATTTGCATATAAGCCGAAACTTTTCTTTCCATCATGATGAGTACCAATCCAAGTACCGAAAACAAACCAATAACCAATAAAGCAACAATCAATCCTTCGAATAACAAAACCATGGATGGACTGAAATTTGCATTCAGCCATTGATCGATGGATTGAGATATGTTGCTAAGGCTCCACATGTTAATTAGAAAATTTGCAAATGTGCAGATGTGCAAATTCCTTTAGTCGATTTGCATGATTAAATCTAAGTTTCATTTATTACTAAAGACATTTTTCATTTACTAAAGCCTTTTCACCTGAGACATTTGCACATCTGCACATTTTCATATTTGCACATTATCTGTCAATATCCGGTATCACCAAATCCAACGAACCCATAATCGCGATCATGTCACCAATTTTTTGTCCACGGCACATATGATCCAATGCACTGAGGTTGGAAAAACCAGGCGAACGGAACTTGATGCGGTAAGGGGTGGTGCCTCCTTCGCTTACAATATAAACCCCAAACTCCCCTCTTGCTGTTTCAACTCTTGAGTAAAATTCTCCCTTGGGTAGTTTCAATACCGCCTTTGTTTTTGCCTGGAAATCGCCTTCCGGTATAACATCGATCAGTTGTTCAACAATAGAAAGTGATTCTTTCATTTCCTTCAATCGAACCATGTAACGTGAATAACAATCATTTCCGTTTTCGATGATCTCTTCAAACTTCAATTGGTTATACAATTCATAAGGATAAAGCTTTCGTATATCACTGGAAATGCCGCTTCCTCTCGCGGTGGGACCCGTGCAACCATAAGAAATCGCATCTTCCCCTGAAATGATACCAACACCCTGTGTACGGTTTTTAAATATGATATTATCGGTTACCAGTTCATCGTATTCGGGGAGCTTATTTTTAAAATGCGTTATAAATTCTTTTACTCTCCGGTGAAAATTCGGATGCAAGTCAAACATCACTCCGCCGGGTACCATATAATTCATGGTTAATCTCGCTCCGCAGGTTTCTTCCATGATATCATTGATCATCTCCCGTTCCCGGAAGGCATGAAAAAAAGGAGTCAATGCTCCCACATCCATCGCCATCGCTCCCCACCACAATACATGGGAAGCAATACGGGTGAGTTCATCCATCAATACCCTGATGACCTGTGCCCTTGGTGGAATTTCTATTTGCAATCCCTTCTCTACACATAAACAGCAACCATGATTATTTATATGGGAAGAAAGATAATCCATCCGGCTTGTACTATAGATAAATTGCCGGTAAGAAAGGCTCTCGCACATTTTCTCTATACTGCGGTGTATATAACCTAAATGCGGTTCACATTTTTTGATCGTCTCCCCATTAAGTGTAATTACAAGATGTAACACACCATGTGTGGAAGGGTGCTGTGGACCTACATTGATCAACATATCACCACTTTCACTTGTCTGTGAATCGGGAGCTTCTACTATTTCTGTTTGGCGGTACATTGTTGCCGTATGTCGATTTTCGTGTTTCAGAGTTTCAGGGTTTCAGAGTTTAATAGTTTCAGAGTTTAATGGTTCTTAAATTCCGTCATTTACTACAAAGTTCATCAACCCTTAAACCATTAAACCTTTAAACTCTTAAACTCCTAAAGCTTTATCATATTTACGGAATCCTCAAAATCCTTCCGCATCGGGTTTCTTCCTTCCCATCCATCAGGCAATATCAATAATCGTAAATCGGGATGATTCAAAAAATTTACACCGAATAATTCATAGACCTCCCTTTCATGAAATTCAGCTGTGCGCCAAATTGCAGCCACCGATTCAATTTCTGGCTTTTCCCTATTCAACGTTGATTTTATTACTACCGAATGACGATATGTAGTAGCACTTAAATGATACACCATGGTAAGATGCGTTTTCCAATCCACACAAGTGAGGCAAAAAAGATAATCCAATGCTAATGAAGAATGAGTACGAAGTTGCTTAGCCAGCGGGAGCCAATCACCCGGCTCAACCACAGCGTTCACCCATTCACCGCCTTCTTCGAATGTAAGCGATGGATGAATAAGTAAGAGTTCCGCTTTTATTTCTTCGTTGGACATAATTTTAAGAAAGATAATAGATACTAAATTCGTGAATCGTGAGACGTGAATCGTGAGTGGCACTCCGATTAACGGTAAGCAACTAATTACTTAGAGAGTTTCCTTCGCTACTCACGAATCACCATTCACGTCTCACGATTCACCATTCACCACTCACTACTCACCATTCACTTCCCATCAATATTTATCCGCTCTCTTTTTCCCCCGCTTCTTATTTTTTCCTGCAGCGTTATCATTGCATGCAACAATGCTTCGGGTCTCGGTGGACAGCCAGCGATATAAACATCTACTGGTATCACGTGATCCGCTCCTTTCACTACCGAATAAGTATTATAGAAAAAAGGACCGCCACTGGTAGCACAGGCTCCCATCGCTATTACATATTTTGGATCGGCCATCTGGTCATACAATCGTTTTAAAACAGGCGCCATTTTATTTACAATGGTTCCAGCTATAATGATCACATCGGCTTGCCGGGGAGTGGCACGGGCCACTTCAAATCCAAAACGGCTCCAATCATATTTTGCACCCGCCGTGCTCATCATTTCAATGGCGCAGCAACTGGTACCAAATACCAGGGGCCATAATGAATTACTGCGTGCCCAATTGATTACATCATCGAGTTTGCTTACTAAAACCCCGCCACCAGCTGTTGGGTGTACCTGGCCAGGAAATGGTTTTTGTATGTTTTGATCGGTGGACATTTTAATAAAAATCTTGGTGTTTCAATTTATTCCGGATATAATTTATGTTCCAACATCACAAGGGTAGCCCCTACGGGGCATCATTGAAATTTTTACCTTTTTCTACAAACAGGTAGCCCCTACGGGGCATAATACATAAATTGCAATTCCAAATTAACATTCGCCATTCGCCATTCGCCATTCGCCATTCGCCATTCGCCATTCGCCATTCGCCATTCGCCATTCGCCATTCGCCATTCGCTATTCGCTATTCGCACACATTCGTATTCATTCGCATTAATTCGCGTTCAACATTCGCGTTAATTCGCGTCAACATCATTCGCCCCTATTCGTTTCCTATTCGTATTTATTCGTGTTTCTATTTCCATTTTAATGCTCCCTTCTTATGCGCGTATAAAAAGCCCATAAACAATATGAAAAGAAAAATAATAATTTCTATAAAAGCTACCCATCCCATATTTTTGGCCACAACGGCCCAGGGAAATAAAAAGACCAGTTCCACATCAAAAATTAAAAAAATAAGCGCAAAGAGGTAATAGCCTACATTGAATTGTATCCATGTTTTGCCTTTTGTAGGCACTCCGCATTCGTAGGTCTGCAGTTTTTGTGGATTTTTAGAGGCTTTTAAAACCAATTTAGAGACGAGAATTGCTATACCTGAAAAGGCGATAGCGGCAAGTATTAAAACAATCATCGATCCAGCGCCCATAATTAATAACTGGTTTTCTGGTGAAGTACCCGGATAAATTAAATCAGCTCTTCAATTTAAAGAAAAATAAGTTAGTGAAGTAGATTTCTTTGAAACAAACTTTCGCAGATAAAGTTTTCAGGAATTCAACAACTGTTTGATACATAAACTTAGTTTTTCCTTGTTGGGAAGCATTGCCGATTCCAGAATCATATTCATGGGTACAGCAGGTAAATTCAATGCACCCAATACTTCTACTGCCGCGTCCAGCTTTTTAAAACAATGATGGGAAATTCTACCTGCTAATGCTTCGGCGAATGAATTATTTTGTTGCTCTTCTGTAAGAACAAGACATTTACCATGCTTATTGACCGTTTGATAAATCAATTCTTCATCGAGCGGAAACAATGTACGCAAATCAATAATCTCTACCTGTCCCGGAAATTGTTTGGCAGCGGCTTTTGCCCAATAAACACCCATTCCATAAGTGATAATACAACAGGTTTCCCCTGCATCTAAGCGAGTTTGATCCGCCTTACGTACAATTGCTCCCTTCCCTAATGGTAGTATATAATCCCTGGAAGGTTCAACCGTTTTAGCATCCTCTGTACCGGGTACTTTACTCCAGTAAAGTCCTTTATGTTCCAGCATCAGTACCGGGTTGGGATCGAGAAATGCAGCTTTCATCAACCCTTTCATATCGGCAGCATTGGAAGGATAAACTATTTTGATTCCCTTAATAGAAAGTAAAGTTGTTTCTACAGATCCGCTATGATAAGGTCCGCCTCCTCCATAAGCACCAACGGGTACACGAATCAGTGTTTGTACCGGAAACTTACCGTTGCTGAGATAACAGCTTTTAGATAGCTCAGATACCAACTGATTAAATCCCGGATAAATATAATCGGCAAACTGTACTTCAACAATTGGCTTTACACCAACAGCACTCATGCCTACCGTAGATCCAATAATATAGGCTTCCTGTATGGCAGTGTTGAAAACGCGATGATCGCCGAATTGTTCTGCCAACGTTGCGGCTTCGCGGAAAACACCTCCTAATCTTTTTCCTACATCTTGCCCATAAAGAATTGCTTCCGGAAATTCTTCCATTATTTCGCGGATAGCAAATAAGGCGGCATCAACCATCGGAATTTTTTCTTTACGCGCTGGTGCTCTTTCTCCTTTTTCTTCGTTAATGGAAGTTGGTGCAAATACATGATGTAATATGGTGGAAGGATCGGGTTCCGCAGCAGCAACTGCTTGTTGAAACTGGCGGGCAATATCTTCAGCAGAAGATTTTTCCACCTGCTTAAGATGCTCCTCCGAAATTCCTATCTCTACTAATCGTTGCCGAAGCTTGGGTCCCGGATCATCTTTTAAATGATTGGACCAATCCATTTCGGTTCTATAAAATTCTTTTCGAACACCACTGGTATGATGTCCTAATAAGGGAACTTTTGCCTGTACGAGGTAAGGAGAACGATGTTGTCGCACATATTGTACAATCCTTCGCATCGCATCGTAACTCTCTTCAAAATCGCTGCCGTTTATACGCACCCTTTCCATTCCCGGAAAACCAGCAGCGTATTCATATGCATCCATTGCCCTTGCCTCATCTGCTGTTACACTGATACCCCAGTTATTATCCTGCACCAGATATATAATTGGTAATTTTTTCAGCACCGCTACCTGGAAGGCTTCGCTCACTTCCCCTTCTGTTATACTCGCATCACCAAGGGAACAGATTACAACCGGAAGTTCTCCATTATTTCCTTTCTTAAGATTAGCTGCAAGATGATTCTCTAAATATTGTATGCCCTGTGCGATGCCGGTAGTAGGTATCACCTGCATGCCGGTTGCACTGCTCTGATGGATGATCCGCGGTTTGTCGTTGCCATTATAATTCGGATGCGCATAATATTCACGTCCAGCAGTAAATATATCATCCGCCTTTGCGAGTAATTGAAGCATTAGATCATAGGGAGAAAAACCCAACCCGAGCAGCATACTTTCATCGCGGTAATAGGGACTCACATAATCGCAGGGCAATAATTGAAATGCGGTGGCCAGTTGAATGGCTTCATGTCCGCGGGAGGTAGAATGAACATACTTGCAGATGGAGCGATTGGCTTCATATGTTTCGGCCATGCTTTTGGCCATACACATCAGGCGGTACGCTTTCAGCAAGATATCGGGATTGGTCATAGCAAGGGTTGTGCAGCAAATGTAAGGTAAGAGGTTGAATCGTGAAACGTGAGACGAGAATCGTGAGTGGTCTCTAATTAATAGTAAGTTACATTTTGTCGGAGAGCCACTCACGATTCACGTCTCACGATTCACGTTAAAAAAAGCCATCCGTCAAGTGACGGACAGCCTTTCCTTGTAGTGATCTGTATAACGAATTTTACTTAACCTCTAATTGAAACATGCTTTCATCTTCGATGAATCCTTCCAGTTCATCACCCACCACACATTCTCCAACTCCGGCCGGGGTACCTGTAAAAACCAGGTCGCCAATATTAACGGAAAAATAGTTAGAAATGTATGCGACCACCTTATCAAAATTATTAATCATCAAATTGGAGTTTCCTTGCTGCACCAGTTCTTTGTTTTTGTACAGACAGAAATTAATGTCTTTCTTATTCTTCACATTTTGAAAAGGGACCCATTTACCAACAACGGCAGAGTTATCCCAGGCTTTTGCTTTTTCCCAGGGAAGTCCTTTTGATTTCAGTTCTTCCTGTACATCCCGCGCGGTAAAATCAATACCTACTGATACCGCGTCGTAATATTTACTCGCGAAACGGTCCTGTATATATTTGCCATTCTTTGAAATGCGCAATACCAATTCACATTCGTAATGAAGTTCATTAGTGAATTCAGGATAATAGAAGGGGGTATGTGCCTGTAATAATGCGCTCTTGGGCTTCATAAAAATGATCGGTTCATCCGGAACCTCATTGCCCAACTCTTTTGCATGAGCCACATAGTTACGGCCAACACAGAATATTTTCATATTCAAATAAGGGTTTAATTCAACGTTTTGTTTTCAAGTTTCATTGACCTTGATAGATCGGGGGTACTTTTACATAGGTATATTGAATATCAAAAACTTAGCACCAAAGTAAACATTTCCACGAAAATAAAGATTAGAACTTACAAATCATAGGCTTATCTCCAATTTATTCCATTCCGTCATAGTTTGACCTATTCCCCGGTGAATGAAGCTTTCAGCAATATCCACACATTTTTGAACTTTCAACCTTACCAAAGGTAGTTCTTCAGCTGTCCATTTACCTAATACAAAATCTACCTGCCCACCTTTTGGAAAGCCATTCCCTATCCCGAAACGAAGTTTGGGATATTTATCGGTTCCGAGGCTTTCTTGTACACTGGTTAAACCATTATGACCCGCATCGCTACCAGCAGGCCTTATACGAACCTTATTGAGCGGTAATGCCAGATCGTCGAGCATAACTAAAATATTACCGATCTCAATCTTTTCCTTATCCATCCAATATTTCACCGCCCTTCCGCTTAAATTCATATACGTGGTTGGTTTGATAATAATCAAGCTTTTCCCTCTCCATTTTGAGTCCGCAATGTCTGCTAGACGATCACTTTTAAAAGTCATTTTATGCTTTTCAGCAATTGCATCGGCTATTTCAAAGCCAATATTATGGCGGGTTCCCACGTATTCGGATCCTATATTTCCCAAACCTACCAATAAGAATTTCGACATACTAAATCTCTTTAAAATTCAACTGTTTAACTATACCCTAATAGTAGTAATTTTTAGTAATGACAGCATCTCAATGAAAATGGTTCCCACAAAGACACTAAGACCTCAAAGCAACTTCAAATATTAAGGACTTTGTGATCATTGTGGCTTTGTGGGAAACTAACACTCTATCGATTTTTAAAGTTAGGTGAATTACAAAAAAAACCCTGACAGTTAAAGTCAGGGTGATTATATACAATATTATATAGCTTATTTTTTACCAGCCGGAGCTTTTGCGGCAGCTGGAGCTTTAGCAGCAGCAGCCGGAGCAGCAGCCGCAGCGGCAGGAGCAGCAGCACCACCCGCAGCAGGTGTAGCCGACTCTTCAATTTTAAGCAGACGGGTAGTAACTACCGATGCAACTGGAATACGGGGAGAGTTTAAAATCTCGTAATTCGGTTCCTTTTGCTTTACATCTTCTACGCGGATATTTCCGTGCAGTTCGAGATTGGTAATATCTACTTCAATGTTTTCTTTGAGATACTTTGGAAGTGTTTTTACTTTCAACGACTTCATTTTAGTGACCAGTTTACCACCTTCTTTTACTCCAATAGAAACGCCGGAGAACTTAATAGGAATAGTAGCTATCACTTTTTTGTTTTCAACAAGCTCCAGGAAATCCACATGCGCCAGGTGGTCGCTTACTTTATTAAATTGGATGTCCTTTAAAATACATTTGTAGCTTTTTCCATCTACTTTAATTTCTGCGAGTTGGAAATCCGGAGTATATACAAGCGATTTGAAAGCCAGCACAGGAGCTGTAAAATTAATTTCCTGTGTACCGCCGTAAATTACACCAGGCACCAGTCCCTGAGAGCGAAATTGTCGGGTGGCTTTTTTCCCGGTTTCGGTCCTCAGTTGTCCTTCGATTGTAATTGTTTTCATTTTGTTTGTTATAATTAAAATTTAAAAAGTCAATTTGTCAATGGTCAATAGTGAATAGTCAATGGGAACACTGTATTATTGACTATTGACAATTCACTATTCACTTATTTCGCAGCTGGCTATGAATAAACAGCCCCGTAATACTTCTGTTTTCATATGCATTTCGAATAGCCACTGCAAATAATTCGGCTACACTCAGCACTTTTATTTTTGATGTATTCTGTTGTTTTAACGGAATGGTATCACATACTACCAGTTCTTCCAAAACACTGTTTTCAATATTGGCGTATGCATTTCCGCTCAATACCGGATGTGTACAAAGAGCCCTTACACTACGGGCACCTTTATCTTTCAACAAACCGGCTGCTTTAGCCAGCGTACCACCAGTATCACAGATATCATCAATAAGAACTACATCCCTGTCTGTAACATCTCCAATCACCACCATGCTCGCTATTTCATTGGCCCGCTTCCTGTGCTTATCGCAAATCACCATTTCGGCGTTGAAATAACTGGCAATCTCCCGTATCCTGTTCGCACTTCCTACATCGGGGGCCGCGAAGGTAAGGTTTTCAAGCTGAAGTTGCTCTATATAAGGGATAAAAATAGCTGAACTGTCGAGGTGATCCACCGGTACCTCAAAATAGCCTTGAATTTGAGGGGCATGGAGATCCATTGTAATGATCCTGTCGGCGCCTGCAGCCTCTAACATATTGGCCATCAACTTAGAGCCAATGGCTACCCTGGGCTTGTCTTTTCTGTCTTGCCGGGCATATCCAAAATAAGGAATGACTGCCACCACTTTATACGCAGATGCTCGACGGGCAGCGTCAATCATCAATAGTAGTTCAATCATGTTTTCGGCTGGAGAAAAGGTGCTTTGCACCAAAAAAACCATATCGCCACGAATACTTTCCTGAAACACCGGTTGAATTTCACCATCACTGAATCGGGAGATCGTGATTTTTCCTAAAGAAGCGCCGTATCTCTGAGCAATTTTTTCTGCCAGGTATTGGGAACCTGTGCCGGAGAATACTTTAGATGAGTTGTTCATGCCGCGATTAATGTGCGGCGAAGATAATGCGAAGGAAGGGATTTAGGGGTTAAAGCAGGTAATAAAAATTTTCAACGGATTTCATAAAAATCCGTTGAAAAGCTTTCTTGGAGCCACTTCTAATGAAGGTTAATTCTGCAAATTATTTGCTGGCTACAGTCAATAAAACCTGTGAGTTATTGTTAACCATTGCCGTCTTCTGGCTATTGTTTTTAGGCATAGCCGCGAAGTTGCTCTTTTTAGGATTAACCGCGTAAAAAATAGCTGAACAAATAAAGATGGAAAAAAACAATGCGACGAAATACATGCCGATGCAAAAGAGGAATGGTTGGTATCCGCCAATTGCGGAGAAGGTGGTTTTGCGTTTCATAGTAACTGGATTTTGATTTTCAAAGGTTCTGGATTATTGAACCATGGGTTTAACGTTAAAGCACGTTCTTTATTACGATAAACCTCATTGCTCAACATGAAATTAATAACTAACATTGAGAAATGCAAGCAAATATCACTTCAAATATCAACTCAATTAAAAATTGGGCCATTGATGACCGCCCGAGGGAAAAGCTACTAAGTAAATCCCCTGAGGCGTTGAGTGATTCCGAACTATTGGCCATCCTGATTGGCAACGGTACCCGTCAAAAATCGGCTGTGGACCTTGCCCGGGAGATCCTTTTGCTGGGGAAAAACAATCTCAATGAGTTAGGTAGATTGTCACTGAAAGAGCTTCAAAAAGTAAAGGGTATCGGGGAAGCAAAGGCCATTACCATCTCGGCTGCACTGGAGCTCGGCCGCAGGCGCCAGGGGGCTTTGCTGCTCGATAAACCGGTAATTAAGGAAAGCCGGGATATAGCCAGTTATCTGCAAACCCGGTTCAGGGACCTCCCCTATGAGGTTTTCGCGGTGCTTTTTCTAAACCGGGCCAACCGGATCAACCATTTTGAGGTGGTGAGCCAGGGCGGTATTACAGGCACTGTAGCCGATCCCCGGATTATCCTGAAAAAGGCACTGGAACAGGAGGCCGTAAGTATAATTCTTTGTCATAACCACCCTTCAGGCAGTTTAAGACCCAGTCGGGCCGACGAAGAGCTAACCCAGAAAATCAAGGAAGCCGCCCGTTATTTCGACATTAAAGTGATTGACCATATTATCGTGAGTGAGAGAGGGTATTATAGTTTTGCGGACGAAGGTGTTTTGTAAATATAAAATGTAAAATATAGAATGTAAAATGTAAAAGTGAGCATCGGAAAAGAAAATACTTTAATGCCCCGTAGGGGCTACCTGTTTGTAGATTGAAATAATAAATTGTCATTTTGCCCCGTAGGGGCTACCCTTGAAAATGAGGAATGCAAAGTGTAAAATGGTTCTATCTTTTTAAACCCTGATTGAAACTTCGGACCATTTTACATTTTATATTTTACATTCTACATTTTACATTTTACATTTTTTAAGCTTGGGCAGAAGGACCCCCAAAATTCATCGGTAGTTGTATCTCTTCGAGGTCTTGTATCTTCCCATTACCCGCTTCAAAACGTTGAATATTTTCAGTGAGCGCTTTCATAAAGCGCTTAGCATGCTGGGGAGTGAATATGATTCGCGATTTTACTTTGCTTTTGGGGGTACCGGGCATCACGTTTACAAAATCGATAACGAACTCCGCGTGTGAATGAGTGATTATGGCAAGATTTGCATAAGAGCCTTCCGCTACTTCCTCGGATATCTCGATATTTAATTGGTTAGGCGGTTGCTGGTTTGTATTGTCCATATTGATTTTTTAGTCGGTAAAAATAAACAGTTTATTGTATTGTCTCGATTAGAAATTTATTTCCCACAAAGCCACAAATTCACAAATAAAAAATTTTTTGTGTCTTTGTGGCTTTGTGGGAAACTGAAACACCACCCTCTTTATTTAATTAGCTGTTCCAATTTTAATAACAACGAATCGCCGTATAAAGCTTTTCCGATAATTTTTCCACTGGGATCAACCAAAAAATTGAACGGAATGCTATCAAATTTAAAATTCATTACGGCGGGACCTTTCCATGCTTTTTCGTCGATTAATTGAGGCCATTTAAATTCCTCTTCCTCTACCGCCTGTTTCCACATTTCTATTTCCGGATCCAATCCGATACTCACGATGGTAAATTTCTTTTTCAGAAATCGCGCATAGGCTTTCTTTTTGAATGTGGCTTCCCTGCGACTAATAGGATCCCAGGATGCCCAAAAATCGATCAGCAAGTATTGGCCCTTATAATAGGAAAGCGGGAGCAGGGCACCTTTACTATCGGGTAATATCAGGTCCGGAATTTTATCACCCACTTCTAATTCTTCTTCAAAAATGGAAAGGTAATGATGGGTATCAGTATACAATTGCTGGATTGCAGTATGTTGCGGAAATCGTTTGCCCAAACGGTCGATAAATGTTCTTAGACCTTGCCGGTCGTTACCAAAATCAACTGCATTATAGATGTAAAAAGCAGCGGCGGGGCTGGTAACGGTATCTATATAATTGCGGTAATCCTGTTGAGATTCCTTTAGAATTTTATCCAGTTCCGGCCCCCTAAGCTGATTTGCGGTTGCCGATTCCATCTTAATTCTCATTAACCCAAGAAAATTATGCAGGGAGGAATTGTTGGGAGAATGCTGAAAGCTGAAATTTTTCCCTTCCATATAATCGGCGTGAATGCTGAAATGACCACCTGGTTCGTTGATAAAAACTATATCAAGGCGATGATCGCGGGTAAGCAGGCGATAGAGATTTTGTTCTTTATCATTGACGACAAAGTGATGTCGTTCTACCCGCTCTTTAATACTAAAAGAATCTAACCGGATGGGTTGGTTTCCTTCCGATGGAACAGTTTCCACATAAATTACCTGGTTATACGCGTTGTCAATATCAAGTTGTACTTCACATTCACTTTTATTACTATGAACCCCATTGCATGCAATAGTAGCTACTACAATAACTATAAAAAAAAGAATTCTGTTCATTTGATTATAACAATAAAAAAAGCGGGCATGAACCCGCCCTGCAATATAATATCATTTTAGCTATTGGTTGATAGATCGGATAAGATCGCCTGCTGTCTGTTCGTTCAAATTGCTGTTGTTTTTGAAAAATTCATTCACCTTTTCTTTATACTTAGAGAGAGCTGAACTGAGCGACTTTTTGGTAAGCTTCACTTTGGAATAATTGCCATCAGGCAATACAATATAGAAATCAATATCATTATCGAGCTTGTCTGAATAATCGCCGCTAAAGTTTGCCAGGTAGTCGTTCTTATTGGCTTTAATCTGTTTTACAACCCGTAGTTTAAGCAATTGCACCACTTTGCCGCTATCATTGGTTTCTTCATTAAATCCGAGCGATTCGAAAAAATATTTTCCAGGCGGGTCGATCTGGGGAGATTTTACAAAATTGTGTGTAACGTTTTCATTGAGAAGAAAAAATCGCTTAATATAATTCGTATTTACAATAATAGTAGTATCCTTCCACTTGGCATGTAATTCATGGCCCATAAAATCATAATTGAAATAATAATCCCCGGAAATAGTTACTTCAAAATTATTAGTGGCACCGCCAATAAGCCATTGATTATTCATGAATCTGTTACCGCCACCTACTCCAAGAAAATCATTCAACACCCCTTTATTAAATTGGGAATGGGAGTTTAACATAAAACTCCGGTAACCATCCTCCAATCCTCCATACATATTTATTTGTGCGTTTGTTGTATAGAGGCACGAGAAAAAAATCAATGATAAGAATACATTTTTCATAGCTGTCTTTTGAAAATTAAAGGTAATGCAGCACTAAGGGCCAGGCAAGAAATAGTTCGTTAAAAAAATGATAGGGACCGCTTAACAGCAGCCCCTATCCGTATTTAAATCAATTTAATCCAATTACTGTCTTGTCCACTTTTCATAAATATTCCTTGTCCAGCCAGTAGGTCCGGTTGAACCACCTCCATATCCATAATGCATCCAGAAAGTTTTCGTAGCTGCATCATAGCTATTGTTATAGGATGTTTGAACCCACGGTGCAGTTCCAGGAAATGCCGGGCCGGGATAAGCAATTCCACCCGGATTATCAGCTACAAAAAATCCAGATTGAGGTGATGGCGGTGTTGCTCCAACTGCTTCCCATGCTGCGAGTGTTGCTCCGTTTATATCAAATCGGAGGTACCAACCACCCAAATCACCCAATTGTCCTTCTACACGAGTTCCATTGATGGTCGCAAAATATTTGGTTGAACCAATAGCACGTGGAGCTGACGGATGGAAGAAATAACCGGTCACACCATAGCTTGCTTCGTACACATTCTTAATGAGAATGGGAACCAGGATTGTCTGGTAGTTAGTGGAGAAAGTTTCACCACTGGCATCTGTAATAGTAAATGCCAGCATGTTAAACTTAGTCAGATCCACTTTGTCGGGGAACACCTGAACGGGTATATATGCTTCCTGCTGGCCAGCGGGGATTGTTACTTTAAGAGTAGGTATTGAATAGGCAGCTGCATTCATCTTTACCCAGTTTTGGCCGAATCTAGTATTGAAGTCTGCAATGGCCGCATCATCTTCTTTAAAAGTTACATCCACACTTTTACCAAGCGGCTTATCCCAGGAAACACGTGCATACACACGTACTTCATAAGGAGTGCTGGTGAAATCGAGCGCAATGGGAGTGGCTGCCGATGTACGGGGCCAGTTTCCATTGGGCACTAATACAATTGGCTTAATCGCCTGATCAGAATAATCAGTAGTAGGAGTATCCTTCAGACAAGAACTGAACATCAGGGAAACTACTCCTACGATCATCCCTATTTTAAAAAATTGTTTCATGTTTCTTTTATTTATTTGTTGAACCAGATAATAAGTTATTAAGGCATCCACCAGATCTTGTTTGTAAACTGATCACCGGATTTTGTTCCTGCTACAGGAACATTCGCGGTATTCAGGTTGATTTCCACCTGGGGATACAGTAAACGATAAGGCAATGTGTTAGAAGTGCGTCCAGGGTTAACAGATAAAGGAATCACGGGGTAATTACCATTTCTCCGATAGTCCGACCATGTTTCCAATCCAGCGACACCATTCAATGCCATATATTTCTGGTAAGCGATCAAACCTACTTTACTACCAGCTACTACGGTCGTATTGGAAGTATTGGTTGCCGCGGCCCAGCTTACATTTACATTATTGGCAGTTACCTGCTCGCCATACCATGTATTGAAAGCCGCATCAGCAGTAGCCTGTGAACCTCCCGCGTTCAACCAGCGGAATGATTCTTTTACTGCATTCATATATGCGGTTTCAGCATTTCCAGTCAGAAAACCACGCTGAATCGCTTCAGCCTGGAGGAAAAGACTCTCAACAGAAGTCAAGATCCAGTTACGCTGGTTGTATCCTTTTACCAATCCGGCTGCAGATGCAGTAGTTGCACCAGCAACTGCAACACCACCCATTTGTGAAACATAGTTGGCAGTTTGGTAAGGATACTGAACGTTATTAATGGATAAACCATATTGGTTACCACGATAATTGTTTGGAGTAGGCTGAGGGAATGGTTCTGGTGCACCTGCTGGAACGGCGTTTACAATTGGCTTGTAAAACAATGCCAAACGAGGG
The DNA here is from genome assembly GCA_965279015.1 of Chitinophagaceae bacterium. GTDB lineage: Bacteria > Bacteroidota > Bacteroidia > Chitinophagales > Chitinophagaceae > Endoryza. The sequence goes on along the minus strand of OZ257130.1, from coordinate 1,988,072 downwards.
TCATTATTACCTTTCAGAAATCCCATTGCTATAATATTCGCTCTCCAGAAATCGGTAGCCTGACTTCCTACCTGATTAAAGCCATAAGAAGCATAATAAACATTTGCTTTGTCAACCTGGTACACCGGATTCACTGAAGCATCCTGGCCAGAGCCAAGGAATCCGCTTCCTTCCGCCACAATCTTGGCAATTTCTGCCTGAATATAAGCAGCGCGATCGGCACGGTTTGCCTGGCGCATCAGCAAACGCAATTTGAGCGTATTGCCAAATTTCACCCACATGGTCTGGTCGCCTGCAAACATAATATCCGCTGTACCTATGTTTAAATTGTCAGAAACAACAGCATTTTTGATCTGATTGATCCCGGTATCGATCTGCTTAATAAGATCTTCATATACTGTTTTAGCGTCATCATATTTAGGGCGGATATTATCCAGTCCCAGAAGTGCCTCAGAGTAGGGTATGTTGTTATAAACATCCACCAGTAAACCGAAATTATGACTCTTCATAATTTTGGCGACCCCTTCAAAATAGGTCTGATCAAGTTCCCTTGCTCTCGCTTCCATGAACACATAGTCATAGGAATTGTCCATGACACCGGTAAAAATACCAGCTCCAAAATTGGTCGTAATATTATACGATTGCTCTTCTACGTTGGGAGCATAGTTTGCACCGGGAGCCCAATAACCTAGCCAGTTATTTAAGAACCCATATCCGGTAGTAGAACGGTTTGAAGTATTCAGCAATGCCACGGGCATCACGAGGTCGGGGGTGATATTGCTTTCCACCGCATTATTAGGGTCCTTGTTTATATCGAACCAGGCTTTTTTACAACCGGTACCGATTGTAGCTGCCACAAAGGCCCCTATGATTAAAAATTTATTAGTTCGTTTCATATCCAAATTATTTAAAATTCAGGTTGTTTTTTAGAATGTCACGTTTACGTTGAAACCAAAAATTCTGGTTGGAGGCGTTTGTCCGATATCGGTTGTACCGGTTGCATTACCTGTTGTATTGGCAAACTCAGGATCTGTCCACTGATTAGTATCAGGACGCAGCATCAAAAGGTTTCTTCCAATAAGGGCAACACTTGCTTTTTTAACCACTTTACCATTTCCTAACCAACTTTGAGGAAGGTCGTAGCTTAACACCACTTCACGGAGTTTCCAGAAAGCAGCGCTGGTATAATAGTTGGTTTGTGTATTACGGAAACGACCAGCTTGTAAGAAATCGTAGTGTGCATTGGTAACTACGATGTCTTTGTTATCAACATATTTGGAACCATCCCAATAAACGGAGTTGGGGAATACGAAACGCTGACGCATATTGGTAGCAGATAAATGGTCGATACCAGTAAATCCTAATGAGCTACCTACCGCATTGTAGATATAGTGACCGCCTCTGTATTCAGCAACCATTTTCAATCCAATACCGTTCCAGTTCAGGTCTGTACTCAAACCGACGATGTATTTAGGCAAGGTGCGACCAAAAATAGAAGTAGTTGGACTTTGAGAAGGATATCCGCTCGCTGGATCGATAATAACCTTTCCAGTTGCAGAATCTCTTAACCAGTCAACCAAACGGTGTGTATAAGCAGGGTATCCTTTGATTACATAAGCAGTATTACCTGCAGACAGTTCATTCAGGCCTTCATATACTTCCTGTACTTCACTGTCGTTGGTAGTTAAGTTACCGCTAAAGTTCCAGGTGAACTTACCAGCTTTCAAAAGTGGAGTCAAACGCAGATCAAATTCAAAACCTTTGTTATAGAACTTAGCTGCATTTAACAGCGCGTTTGAATAACCAGTGGATTGAGATATTCCTACAGGGATGATCTGATCGTTGTTATTCTGATAGTAGTAAGCTACATCAAACGAGATCCTGTTTTGGAGGAACGCTAACTCAGCTCCTACTTCATACGATTCAACTACTTCCGGACGAATGTTCGGGTTGTTGATGGTATTGTTGGCTGTGAAACCAGGAAGTGATCCGAAAGGGAAACCAAGTGCCTGGCTGAAATTAGATTCCAGCGAGTAGATACCTGCGTTTACGTTACCTGCTTTGTTCCAGGCGGCTTTCACTTTAGCATAGCTAAGTATTTTGCTGCTTCCCAACGCTTCGATTGCATCTGTTAAAGAAACTGATGCGTTAACACCAGGATAGAAATAAGAGTTATTATCAAGAGGCAAACGGGAATCCCAGTCGTTACGACCAGTAAATTCTACAAAAGCCCAGTTTTTAAACCCGAGCGATACGCTACCAAATAAGGACATCAAACGGCTGCGGCTATACGCTTGCGAAGCACCAGGCTCACCGGTACGGTTACCAACGTTGAACAAAGTTGGAATAACCAGGTTGTTACCTGAAATCCCCATGCTTGTAGCGTAAGTCTGACGAACGAGATTACCACCAAGGGCTTTCACGTTAAAATCGCCGAAATCCTTATCAAAAGAAGCGATGAACTCATTCTGAACACGGTTACCAGTGGAAGAACCATCACCAACTGCCGCTTTTACGTTACCACCACCGCTGATAGAACGACCGCTATGCAGGGCATATTCAGAATAAGTAATTGCCTCAACGGTATTTTTGTTAGAAGCAGTTGATAAGGTTACACTCGTACGGTTCATCAGGTTGATATACTTCCAGGGCTTCCAGTTCAATTCAATATTTCCAACCAGGTCATCACCTCTTCCTTTGCTACGGTATCTCATGAGATCCTCATAAGGATTGGGGTAATAATCGTTGAAATAATGATTGTGGTTACTCCAGTTGTCATTCTTATAATCCTTATAACTTGTCAAAGGCACCTGTTGTGGGGTATTGATTACATACCAATACGTAGGGCCAGGTGAATTTGTAACGTCATATGTAGTAGCAGTATAAGCTAAGTTGGTTGCAATTCTTACACTACCATATGTTTTACCCGCATTGATACGGAATGTTGTTCTTCTTGACTCATCATTAGGAACAACTCCTTTAGTTGTTAAATCCTGTACAGAGAGATAGAAATTTGATCTTTCATCACCTGCACTGATAGAGATATCATTTTGAATAGTTACCCCTGTATTGAAAAATGCCTCTTTTTCACCATCCAAATAAGAATAGGGCACTTTTTGAATATTACCATTTTCATCCGGACGACCTAAGATTGTATCGTTACCGTCGAATTTAGCACCCCATGTTTGGTTTTCGATCGGATCGTAGATACCGTCTCCGAACGCGTTATAAGATGAACCACTACCAAAAGATTTTTGCATTTTTGGAAGGAACGCCACTTTTTCAAACAGGGTAGTGTTACCGATATTGATTTGAGGTTTTGTTCTGCCAGAACCTTTTTTAGTAGTAACCACAATTACACCATTCACCCCTTCAGGACCGTACAGCGCGGCTGCGTTGGCACCTTTCAGGATGTTTACGCTTTCAACGTCGTTAGGGTTAATTGAATTGATAAAGTTCAGGTTGATTGGTGAACCATCCACTACTAACAATGGCTGGTTATTACCAGTCAATGAACGAATACCACGCAATAGAATCCGGGTATTTGCGAATACACCATTGTTAACGGTAGATACGTTTAAACCAGAAACCTTACCAACCAGACCATTTTGAAGGTTTGTCACCCTGGCCTGAGTTAATTCTGCGTTTTTAACACGTGCAACTGAATAACCCAACTCTTTTGGTTGCTTTTGTACCCCGAGAGCGGTTACCACCACCTCCTGGAGAGCACCAGATTTGTCGAGAGCTACGTTGTACGTATTGCTGCTTCCAACGGCAACTTCTCTTTCTTTACTGCCAACAGCAGAAATGAGAAGAACATCTCCAGCTTTTGATTCAATACGAAAATTACCATTAGCGTCAGTAGTCGTACCCTTGTTGGTACCTTTGATGGTTACAGATGCGAAAGGGATGGGATCTCCTTTGTCATCTTTCACCTGGCCGGTTATGACGCGATTTTGCGCGAATGCAAATACGGTCCATAATACCAGCACTGCGAGCAGTGATAGAATTTTTCTCATGTGACTGTTAAGTTTTAAATTTTTGGTGGGTAAAAATAGGAGTTTTGGACTTTACAAAAAAAATGTTAAAACAGGCTGTACGGATGACCCTGTAAAGACAAAGCCATTTATTAAAGCGCTGCAAGGTTAAATATTATTCTTTCACCAGCCTAAAAAAAACTGAAATTTTATATCAGTTCTTGTTTTGCCGCAAGTCAGGTCCAGCCCGGATCCTATGCTATTGGCAATTGGCACAATCGTTTGTGCAATTTTTGTCCACATCGTTATATTAAAACTTGTTTTCAAGTGAAGTGTTTGTTTAATGTCAATTCTTCCATTTATGTAGTAGCGGAAACCCTTATTATAATATGCTGGAAACACATAACTGAATTGCAAATCATTTTCAAAGGCAAAAAGCCGGCTATCATAACCCCCCGTTTCAAAATATTGCAGCCGCAGGTTTGCCCCATAAAACCCGGCGGCCGGTTTATAAATAATATCCATATACCCCAAATATCCTTTCTCCGCCGATTGCTTATGGGCTTTTTCATACCCTAACAATTCAATCCTGCTCCGCAAGGTCCATATCTTATTAACTGTATAGTTGAGCTGAATTCTCCAATTATGCTTAATCGTTTCAATCACCCCATCCCCCAGGCTAGTATTATCCGGATTATTAGCGGGTTGCAGCACCCTTCGATATCGGGTATCTATTTCTAACTTTCTCGAAGCTGTATAGCTTACCTGAATAAGGTATTCATTTCCTAAAGCCGGTACATTGATTCTTGCTTTCAGCCAGGGAAAGCTATAAATATCCAGGTATGCTTCTATCCTAAGACTTTGTATTGGCCTCATGGAGATTCCCGCGAACAATCCATTTTCATTAGACGGAATGGTGTTTTCAGTAAACGCATTGCTGAAAAAAGATTGATAGGCCTTATTAAGACTGCGATGCAATACAGTGATATCAACTTTGGGATCAATACTTGCCAACAAGCCGTTCAGTATCGCCAAGTTTTTATTTTTATCAATGGCAACTTCCCCGAAAAAATGAATATTTTTAAAAGTATAGCTGTAATCAACACTGTAATTGCTCCATTGATCACCCGAAAAAGCGTACAGGTTATAGGGTAACGCTTCTTTAATTATTGGTTTGGAAAATTTAAACCTCACTGTATTGAATGCTATCCGTCCATTGAGCCATAGATAGCGGATGGTTCCGCCACCTGCGAGCATGTGCAACCTGTTACGATCTTCCGATTCAGAAGCCGTGCGATGATACCCTGTACTTATTATAGATGAAACATATCCTGCATTATGGGAAGAATCAAAGTTCCCATTAGCGCTTAATTTCCTGGAAGAGCCAAAAACTACTATTTCCCATTTGCGATATTGCCAGTTTATTCCCACGCCCCGATGAAAATTAAATTCACCCGCGGAACTATAGGGTCGTAAAACCGGTCCTTGTCTTTTGATATTTAATATCGCTACACTTTTGCGGAATGCCATGCCCTGCCATTGCAATAAACCCTGTCCCATATTTATTGTATAGTCACCAATGGCAATGGATTTAATTGTTCCGAGATTACGTACAAACAGATGCATCGAATAAAAATCAAATCCCGCTTTTTGCGCGTTCCTGAAAAATGATTCACCCGCATCTTTATCAGCAGTAAATCCAATTTGCAGTAAATTTTTATACTGATACTTGTAACGCAACTGGAGTCGGTCTGGATTTCCCAGGTAATAATTAGTACCGGCAATGGGCTGCTGATAACCGCTACTTTTTTCAATTATTCTTCCATACCTCAATAGCACCGAATTATCACCGTTACGAAATCGTTTCCCGAATGCTTCCGTCAGCGTTTGATTTTCTTTTACCGTGATGAAGGGTAATAATTTTCGGATGGTGGCAATATCCCAGGCGGGTATAGATTGCAATTCATAAATATCGATAAGCTGTCCCAATATATTTTTATACCTGATAAAATTTATTATTTGCAGCTCGCTGAGCAGGTGCAGGAACCGGAGTTCTTCTTCCGTTGCTTCGTTCAGATTAAGCGGATGTTTTTTGAAATACTCAAGTTGTTGACCGTACTCATCATCATCTGTGTCACTTACTTCCTGTTCTGTTCCGTTTTCCAATTGTTGTTCAACCAAAGTTTGAGTGGTTTCTTTTTCCTGCGCGTTTAAAAAATAAAAAAATAGTAAACAGTATAGTATCAATAAGATTCTTTTCATTCTGCTTTTTGTTTTCCTGAAAAAATCAAAGAAATGCCGGGCGAAATACCGAGTTGGGGACTATAGGTACTGGTAATATCCACTCTCATTTTTTTCCAGGCCAGTCCGGCACCTATCCAGGGAGAGCTTGTTGCGGTAGCAATACCGGCTCGCAGGAAGAATTTATCCTCTAATGAATAATAAAGGGAGAGTAGAATAGTGGGAGAACGATCTTCTACCTTAATAATCTCAGTATTTATATATACAGCTGTTGATACTTCATATCCCAATCCAAATGAACAGGACAATGCCAGTTTCTCTTCATTATTGTTGCCAAACCGGGCTCCCGTCGGATTGCTGATCCGGAAACCCGTAAATAATTTTTCTGATAATTGCCAAAGGGTTCCTACATCAAAATGAAAAACCGCCTCTTTACCATAACCGGTAATTTGTATACCGCTATAATTGAATTGTACGCCGATCGCAACGGTACCCAAACTTTTTCCATAAGCAAGTCCAAACTGCGATTCTTTATATGTACCAGCCGTGTAATATCTCGCGTTGATTCCAATTCCACTATTTGATAAAGGAATAGCAGTGGCCATTGTATAAAACTTTAGAGCCTCGAGTAAGAATTTCTGCTCTGTAAAAACTCCAAGTCCTACCGAACTAAACCAGCCAAGCGCTGCCGGGTTGGATACAAAAGAAAAACCATCAGTAAAATTTTTACTGTAGGCTCCCAATCCAATACAATAAGATTTGGGCTGGTAATGCACAGTTTGTGCCTGCACAAACTGGAATAATAGCAACCAATGCAGGAATAATTTTTTCAACCGGTGAACATTTTAACGGGTGTTAAATGTTTTGCCTATTCCCGAAAAAATAGTGCAAAAATCACCGGCTCTCTTTGGGGCGCTCTTGTGTTAAGCATACCTTTGCGCCATGCAAATTTTAGATGGTAACCTGGTGTCACAGGCCACCCGGGACGAATTAAAAATCAAGGTTGCGCAATTGGTAGTTGAAGGTAAGAAAATTCCGCATTTGGCGGCTATTTTAGTAGGCAGTAACGGTGCCAGCGAAACCTATGTAGCCAGCAAGGTTAAAACCTGCGAAGAGATTGGTTTTAAATCTACGTTGGTCCGCCTCGAAGAATCGATCAGTGAATATAAATTGCTGCAGGTGATCGAAAAATTCAATAATGACCCTGATATAGATGGGATATTGGTGCAACTGCCATTACCAAAACATATTTCTGATGAAAAAGTGATTCACACCATCGATCCCGAAAAAGACGTGGATGGCTTTCATCCGGTGAATATTGGAAAAATGGTACAGGGCCTGCCTACTTTTATTCCAGCTACTCCACATGGTGTAATGCTGATGCTGGAACATTATAAAATTGAAACCAAAGGAAAACATGCGGTAGTTATTGGTCGGAGTAATATAGTGGGACGACCCATGAGCATCCTGTTAAGCGCGAATACCAACCCGGGAAATTGTACTGTTACAATCTGTCATTCACATACTGTTAATCTCAAAGAAATATGCCTCAGTGCAGATATTATTGTTGCCGCATTGGGCCGTCCCGAATTTGTTACCGCCGATATGGTGAAACAAGGCGCAGTAGTTATTGATGTTGGTATAACAAGAGTAGAGGATGCCACAAAGAAAAAAGGCTATGCCATTAAGGGCGATGTATTATTTAATGAGGTGGCTCCCCTTTCTTCTTATATCACACCGGTACCCGGCGGCGTGGGACCAATGACTATTGCAGCGCTGATGAAGAATACCTATAGTGCTTGCGTTAATAATAATTGAACACAAATAAGTGCGAATTGAGACGAATATGTACGAATGAAGTAGGAGAAAACCAGATATGTCGTTAACGAAAACAAATATTAGTGTAGCGCTTCCGGTAATGGAAGATTTTTATACGATCCAGGGAGAAGGTTATCACCAGGGAAGGGCCGCTTATTTTATTCGCCTGGGTGGTTGTGATGTGGGTTGTATTTGGTGCGATGTAAAAGATAGTTGGGATGGTTCGAAATTTGAAAAGTTTGAAACGGAGAGCCTGGTATTAAAAGTAAAGCAAACCCCCGCCCAAATAGTAGTGGTTACTGGTGGCGAACCCCTGATGCATAATCTCGATACATTTACATTCGAGCTTCAAAAGGCGGGATTAAAAACGCATATTGAAACCTCGGGTGCACATCCGCTTAGTGGGAGTTGGAATTGGATCTGCTTATCTCCAAAAAAGTTTAAGGCCCCACTACCCGGAATACTTCCGTTTGCCAATGAATTAAAAGTAGTGGTATTTAATAAAACTGATTTTGATTGGGCCGAAAAATATGCCTCACTGGTAAATCCATCCTGCAAATTATACCTGCAGCCTGAATGGGATAAGCAGCAGGAGGTTACTCCCCTGATCGTCAATTATATAAAAGAAAATCCTAAATGGGAGCTCTCCCTTCAATTGCATAAATATATTAATGTGCCTTAAACCGCGTCTGCTTTTAATAACATCAATTTTACAAACCACTGCCCTCTTTTTAGTGGCGGATGCCGTCACTAGAAAAGCTGATTTAAATTAACTAAGTTTGAAACAATGAATCGTCTCATTATTATACTGTTGCTATTGGTTTGTACTATCGAGGGCATGTCCCAATACGATCCGGAAAAAGTAAATAAAAAAGCCGCTGCCCTTTACAACCAGGCCCTCGAAAAAGCCCGCGACGATGATTTCAAAGATGCGATCCGTATCCTGAAGGAAGCTATTCGTATAGATGCAGGATTTGCTGACGCTTATCTTTCCATGGCTGGCATGTATGGCGAACTAAAAAATTACGACTCCGCTATTTTATTCTATGAAAAAGCAAGACCCATCGATACTGCTTATTTCAAAGATTATAATCTTCCATACTCAATCAACATTGCTGGTAAGGGAAATTTTGAAAAAGCTATTTTGGCAATCGATGAATTTCTAACGATCTCTAATCTTAATGAGTCCAGTGTCAAAGCAGCGGGTTATCGCAAAAAAAGTTACCAGTTCGCGATTGATTATGCAAAAGAAAAACCATTGGGGGATTATCGCTTCGAACCCAAAAACATGGGTGATAGCATTAATTCTGCAGTATCGGAATATTATCCCACCATTACGTTAGATGGTAAAGAGTTTGTTTATACGCGTAGGGTGGGAAATTACAATGAAGATTTTTTTGGTTCCACCTTAACGAATAATAATTGGGGCCGGGCAAAAGGGCTGACCGGCAATATCAACACAGCACTTAATGAAGGTGCGCAGAATATTTCGCAGGACGGACAATGGCTGATTTTTACCGGATGCAATTTACCGGAAGGACTTGGTAGCTGTGATTTGTATATTTCTTACCTCACACCCGAAGGATGGAGCACACCGGAAAACCTTGGCTATACCATAAATACAGAGACATGGGAGTCGGCACCTTCCCTGTCACCTGATAAAAGAGATTTATATTTCGCCAGCCGTCGCGCTGATGGTTATGGAGGTAGCGATATTTATGTGAGCCATCGTTTACCGAATGGCCGATTCAGCGAACCCGAAAATCTTGGCCCCATTATAAATACTGCCGGCGATGAAAGTTGTCCTTTTATGCATGCCGACAATCAAACCCTTTACTTTACTTCCAATGGTCATCTTGGATATGGAGGAGATGATTTGTTTATGGTTAAGAAAGGGCCCAAGGGTATTTGGAGCAAACCGGTAAATCTTGGTTACCCGATCAATACCATAGAAAACGAAGGAAGCCTGGTTGTTGCCGCAGATGGAAAGACGGCTTATTATGCAAGCGACAGAAGCGATAGTCATGGTGGATTAGATCTTTACACATTCGAATTACGCAGCGATATCCGCCCGGCAAAAACATTATGGGTTAAAGGAAAAGTATTTGATAAGAAAACTACAAAGGGCTTACCCTCGGCGGTGGACCTTACAGATCTTTCTACCAAAGAAGTATTAAGCAAAGTGCAAACAGACGAAACCGGAAATTACCTGATCACTTTACCGGTTGGAAAAGATTATGCATTTACCGTAAAGAGAAGAGGTTATTTATTCTACTCAGAGAATTTTCCGCTCAGTAACAAAAACCCCGACTCAACTTATAACATCGATATTCCATTGCAACCGCTGGAAGCTAACGCAACCATTGTATTGAAGAATATTTTCTTCGACAGTAAAAAGTTTGAAATAAAAACCGAATCAACTCCCGAGTTGGATAATCTCGTTCAACTTTTAAAAGACAACCCCGCGCTTAAAATACAGATTACCGGGCATACCGATAATGTTGGTAAAGCCGAGGACAATCTTTTACTTTCCGACAACCGCGCGAAAGCAGTAGTAGCTTACTTAACCACCAAGGGTATCAACCCTGTACGACTCAGTTACAAAGGTTTTGGTGCCACCCAACCTTTAGAGTCAAACAATACTGAAGAAGGCCGCGCCAAAAACCGCCGAACCGAACTTAAGGTGATAAGTCAGTAATTTTTAAGAAAAACCTCATTGTCTGGTGTTTTATTATTTGTTTAATTGCAAGCGGTGAAAACGTGAGTCGTGAGTCGTGAGACGTGAATCGTGAGCAACTCCCCGATTAACGGGAATTCACTATTACTTAGAGACTTCGTTTTGCAACTCACGACTCACCATTCACGACTCACGTTCTCATCATTTGGCCAACGATCTTCTATACCAAATCGCCCTCACACGAGTACCTCAGGTAGGCTGTGTTCAAGCTCGCTTGTTACTTGAAAAATTCGGTGATGCCGCTGCTATTTTTAAAGCCCCGCAGACACAACTCGAAAAAACAGAAGGAATAGGAACGATTCGGGCAAAAAAAATAAAAGCTTTTGCTTCCTTCGGGGAAATTGAGAAAGAAATACAATTTATAGAGAAGTATAAGATTCAACCCTTATTCATCACCGATAAAAATTATCCGCAGCGCTTATTAAATTGTTATGATCCACCCACCCTGCTTTATTACCGCGGGGAAGCTGATTTAAATTGCGCAAAGATTGTAGCATTGATTGGAACCAGAAATCATACCGAATATGGTAAGCAACTTACCGAAGGCTTAGTCAGGGAACTCGCTTCACAAAAAGTTTTGATAGTAAGCGGTCTCGCGTTTGGTATCGACTCAATTGCACACAAAGCTTCCTTAAAGAATAATCTTCCTACCGTTGGAGTGTTGGCGCATGGACTCGATACTATTTATCCATCGCAGCACGGCGCTTTGGCAAAAGATATTATAAAGCAAAAAGGCGGTTTGCTTACAGAGTTTGCGAGTCAAACCCAACCCGACAAACATAATTTTCCTACCCGAAATCGTATTGTTGCCGGAATGAGTGATGCGGTGATTGTAATTGAATCGGGTATCAAAGGAGGAAGTATGGTGACCGCGGAACTGGCCAACGGCTATAATAAAGATGTATTTGCATTACCCGGAAGAATTTCGGACCAGAAAAGTATTGGTTGTAATTATCTTATTAAGAATAATAAAGCCATGTTACTTACGGATGCCGCTGAACTCATTCAAATCATGGGATGGGAAGAACAGAAAAAGTCGATCACTAAAAAACAAAAAGAACTGTTCATCCAATTAAGCCCAGATGAAAAAATTATTACGGATTTATTAAAATTGCAGGAAACCCTTTCAATAGATGAACTGAATTTTAAAAGTGGATTAAGCAGCAGTGCGGTGGCCGCCGCCATTCTCAATCTCGAATTGCAGAATGTGGTGCAATCGTTGCCGGGGAAGATGTATGCGTTGTGGTGAAGACGCTGACCGCTGTTCGCTATTCGCTACTCGCAGGAAGGCAAAGGTTGCCAATCCTAAAAGAGTATGATAAAATTTATCAGTATATCCAAGGGTTGGCAACCTTAATCGGGGGTCTGCTCAACGAACGGCGCGTAGCGAACAGCGAGCAGCGTTCTTCAAAATCATTTGGAGCATATTTATCCGCTACCCTATCTTTGCACATGGCAAGAATAATTAACGCTCCCCAAAGCAAATCCCCCCAGGGCAAGTCTACAAATTCAAATAAGTTTTTTGGTGAAGGTTTAACGTTCGACGACGTTTTACTACTTCCTGCGTATTCACAAGTGCTTCCACGTGAAGTAAATATCAGTACTCAGCTTACCAAAAACATCACCCTTCAGGTTCCATTGCTTTCCGCCGCCATGGATACCGTTACTGAAGCAAACCTGGCCATTGCCCTGGCAAGGGAAGGTGGATTAGGGATCCTGCATAAGAATATGAGTATTGAGAAACAGGTTGAACAAGTGCGTAAAGTAAAAAGAAGTGAAAGTGGCCTCATTATCGACCCTATTACACTTCATAAAGAAGCGACGATTGGAGATGCGTTGAAATTGATGAAAGAAAATAAAATTGGTGGTATACCTATCGTCGACAATAGTAATAAACTCGTTGGCATTCTCACTAACCGCGATTTACGCTTTGAAGCCAGTCCAACCAAGCCGGTAAGTGCGGTAATGACCAAAGAGAACCTGATCACTGCTCCCGCCGGAACAGACATGAAAAAAGCAGCAAAAATTCTGAGCCAATATAAGATTGAAAAATTACCAGTAGTAAAAAAAGACGGTACCCTTGTTGGATTGATCACTTACCGCGATATTCAAAAATTGCAATCGCATCCTAATGCGGTGAAAGATAGTTTTGGACGATTGTTAGTTGGCGCTGCTTTAGGTATTACCAAAGAATTACTCGACAGAGCTGCCGCACTTCAGCAAATTGGAGTAGATGTAGTAACGTTGGATAGTGCGCATGGCCATAGCAAAGGGGTAATTGATGCATTAAAGAATTTAAAAAAGAACTTTAAAAACTTATCCGTTATCGCAGGAAATATAGGAACCGCCGGAGGTGCAAAAGCATTAGCAGAAGCTGGGGCCGATGCTGTAAAAGTGGGTATTGGCCCAGGTTCTATTTGCACCACGCGAATTGTTGCTGGTGCAGGCGTACCACAAATTACCGCTATAATGGAAGCCGCTTCCGTATTACATAAATTGAATATCCCATTGATTGCTGATGGAGGTATCCGCTATACCGGTGATCTTGTAAAAGCATTAGCTGCCGGAGCCAATGTGGTAATGATGGGAAGTGTATTCGCGGGAACAGAAGAAAGTCCCGGTGAAACGATTATTTATGAAGGAAGAAAATTCAAACAATATCGGGGAATGGGCTCCATAGGTGCCATGAACCAGGGCAGTGCCGATCGCTATTTCCAGGATGTAGAAGATGATATCAAGAAATTTGTTCCTGAAGGAATTGAGGGAAGAGTAGCATTTAAAGGAAACCTCAGTGAAATTGTTTACCAGTATACTGGTGGATTGAGAGCAGGGATGGGCTATTGCGGAGCGAAAGATCTAAACGCTTTGCAGCAAGCGCAATTCGTTCGCATCACCAATGCGGGTATGAAAGAAAGCCATGCGCACGATATTGAAATCACCAAGGAAGCTCCGAATTATAGCAGGTAACTATAAATGTAAAATGTCGAATTTAAAATGTGAAATGTAAAAGTTAATCCCGACAGTTTTAGATTTTACATTTTATATTCTATATTTTACATTCCTATATATCATTCCCGAAAAATGAGAATAACAAACCGAATCAGCCTCTTTCTTTTCTTTATTCTGTATTCGCATTTTAGCTTTTCGCAATCCGATACCTGCAAGCTCCGCATCAGCTTACTCACTTGTAGTCCGGGAGAAGAATTGTATTCTGCATGGGGACATACCGCTATCCGGGTAACTGATAGTGTTGCGGGAACTGATATCGTATTTAATTATGGAACCTTCGACGATACTGATCCTTTATTTCTCGCCAATTTTACCAGGGGCTTGATGGTATATGCACTTTCCGCCTATCCATACAGTGATTTTTTAAAAGAGTACCAGTTTTATGGGAGGGGTGTAATTGAGCAAACACTTTCACTAAATTGTATTGATAAGATTCGCCTGTTTAATGCGTTGCAGGAAAACAACCTGACTGAAAACCGTTTTTACAATTATTATTTCCATACCGATAATTGTACCAGCCGGGCAAGAGATATGGTTGTAAAAAACACAGGCATTCCAATTGCTTTTAAATCCATCATTCCAACTCCACCTCCCAGTTACCGGAATCTTATCCATATTTATTTGGATAATGCAGGGCAATACTGGAACAAATTAGGCATTGATATTTTGCTTGGGGCTAATCTGGATAAGAAAGTAACGAACGACCAGGCCATGTTCTTGCCCGATAATCTGATGAACGCATTTGATAGCGCGACTATCGGTAACCATTCATTAGTTAGTTCAACTCAAACCGTTCTTTCAATAACTGCCCCTCAACAAAAAACAGTTGATCTATTCAGGCCGGTGGTTTTATTTTCCCTGGTATCGCTGCTGATAGTTGTATTATCAATTTATAATAGCAATAGCACAAAAAAAATTCTCGCTGTATTTGATACTATCTTTTTTTTAGTGCTGGGTTTGTTAGGTGTATTGCTGATCACATTATGGATTATCCGCATTGACGATGTATGCCGTACTAATTATAACCTGCTATGGGCACTGCCCACTCATTTGCCTGTCGCTTTTTTTCTAACCAGGAATAAAAAATGGGTAAAGGGATATCTGGGCTTTGTTTTATTGATCAGTATATTACTTCTCTTATCTTGGTTCTGGATTCCGCAACAACTTAACATAGCGGTTATACCAATTCTTGTCATCCAAATAACCCGTTGCTGGCAACGGCGTAATTAAGCATATCTTAGCGTTGTGCAATGAATAAATCCATTCCTTACAATAACTCCTCAATTTATTACCGCGTCGAAGGAAACGGTGTGCCCGTAATATTGATTCACGGTTTCGCGGAGGATGGCGCAATCTGGAATGATCTCGCGGAAAGGCTTAAAGATAAATTCAAACTAATTATACCCGATTTGCCTGGAAGCGGGAAATCAACTTTAATGAATAGTGAACCTGCCTTGCCGGCAGGCAGGTCGTCAATAGTGGATGGAGGCTGGTCGATAGAACTTTTTGCAGAAAGTATATATAAAATTATTCAGCAGGAATCGGTTTCTTCTCTAATAATGATAGGGCATAGTATGGGGGGATATATTACTCTTGCTTTTGCCGAAAAATACCCTCATTTGTTAAGCGCTTTCGGACTTTTTCATTCTACCAGCTACCCCGATAGTGAGGAAAAAAAAGAAGCCAGGCGAAAAAGCATCACTTTTATCCGGCAGCATGGGGCGGCCAAATTCATTGAACAATCGACTCCCAACCTATTTTCAGAGAATTTTAAGAAAAAACATCCCGATATTGTTCAAGAGCAGGTGGCCCTTTACACCAACTTTTCGGCTTCCGTGCTCGTACAGTATTACGAGGCTATGATAGAAAGACCCGACAGAACGGAAATAGTAAAGAAATTCAAGGGACCTATACTGTTTATAATGGGGAAGCATGATACTGCTATCCCATTGGAACACAGTCTACAGCAATGCCATTTACCAAACTTATCCTATACGCTTATCCTTGAAAACTCCGGACATATGGGAATGTTGGAGGAAGCGGAAAAAAGCGGTCATTTTATTGAAAACTTTTTAACAGAAATTGAAATTGCTAACCCGTACCAGCGTTATAGTTAGAGATAAATGAAGAAAATCCTATCCATATTTGTTTTGCTGGTTTGTTTCCTCAATCCAACCAGGGCAGAACATATCAAAGGGGGCGAAATTTCCTATGTATATGTAGGTGATGGTGCTTCGCCCAATACCTCCATTTACCGGGTTACACTCAAACTCTATATCGATTGCAATGCGCGCAGTCCGGAGCAACTAGAGACTTCAATCAACTTCACAGTTTTCCAAAAATCAAATAATGCCCAATTCGGTAATGAAATTACTGCCCTGATGGCGGGGGAGGAATTCATTCAATTTGATCCCAACTCAAATCCTTGTATTGGGAATCCGCCCACAGGAGTTTGTTATCGTGTACGCAGGTTCTCTTTTACCATCACGCTTCCCAATTCACCCAGTGGTTATACGATAGCTTACCAACGTTGTTGCAGAATCAGAAATATTGTTAACCTGGTTGCACCCAGTGATGCATCGGGCGCGACTTATACCTGCGATATCCCAGGAACCGACGTTTATCCAGATGCTTATAAAAATAATAGTCCCTTATTTGTTACTAATGATGCTGCAGCCATTTGTGTAAACAGCAGTTTTGTTTTCAGCTTCGCGGCGCAACAACCCGATAATGATGATTCAATAGCATATCGTTTGTGCAGTGGTTTCAGGGGCGCTTCTACTACCAACCCCCGACCAACAACAGCCTCACCTCCTCCTTATAGCGAATTAAGTTATAGCCCACCTTACAGCGGTAGTTCACCATTGGGTGGTTTGGCAAGTATCAACCCGGTTACAGGACTTTTATCAGGTATTGCACCAGGTGTAGTTGGACAATATGTGTTAAGTGCCTGTGCGTACGAATACAGGAATGGTGTTTTAATCAATGTTCATCGCAAGGACATTCATATCGCTGTATCGGATTGCATTCCGCTGAAAGCTCAATTAAAACCCGACTATGCCTATTGCGATGATTTTTTGGTGAACTTCCGGAATGAATCGATAAATCCACCCGGTTCTTTATATATCTGGCAATATGGTGATAATACCAAGGCAGATACAACTGTCGACCCCGAAGGAAGGGTTTCCCATCAATATCTGGATACGGGAGCATATACCATAAAGCTGAAAGTAATTTTAGCGGGAATGTGTATCGACTCCACGACCACGATAGCAAAAGTATATCCTGGCTTTTATCCAGGATTTACAACACAAGGTACCTGTATATTGTTACCGCTGCAGTTTACCGACACCACTACTTCCCGCTATGGTATTCCTTCCAAATGGAGATGGAAATTTGGTGATGAAACAACTTTAGCCGATACGTCAAGTAACAGAAATCCATCCTGGAAATATGCATCAACTGGTTTTAAAACGGTAGAACTGATTGTTGAAAGCAGCAAGGGCTGTATCGATACAGTTACCAAACAAGTTGAAGTAAGAGATAAGCCACCTATTACGCTGCCGTTCAAAGACACACTGATCTGTAGTATTGATACGCTTCAACTGAACGCAATTGGAAATGGAATTTTTTCGTGGTTGCCCAATTACAATATTATTAATACGAATAGCGCCACCCCGTTGGTATTTCCCAAGCAAACTACTTTTTATAAAGTAACGCTGAATGAAAATGGTTGTATCAATACGGATTCAATAAGGGTGAGAGTAGTTGATTTTGTGAGCCTGTTAGCGGGATTGGATACAACAATCTGTGCATCGGATACCATTCAACTCAAGCCAAACAGTGATGGATTGCGATTTGTGTGGAGCCCGGCAATCAATATAGAGAATCCTAATCTGAAAAATCCATTTGTACATCCGGCCGTTACAACCCGATATACGGTAAGAGCCAGTATCGGAAAATGTTTTATTGATGATGATGTAGTTGTAACCGCAGTGCCTTATCCAGGTTCATTCGCAGGCCCTGACACTACTGTTTGTTTTGAAGATACGGCAACGCTTAACGCATCTATTATTGGAAGTAGTTTTACCTGGAGCCCGGTAAATACCTTAAGCAGTGGCAATACATTAAATCCACGTGCTTTTCCAACCAGAACCACTACCTATACGCTAAGGGCATTTGATAACCTGGGTTGTCCAAAGCCGGGTATATCGATTGTTACTGTGAGAGTTCGTGATAAAATAATAGCTTTCGCCGGAAATGATACTTCGATTGTTGTTGGACAACCTCTTCAATTGAGAGGTTCCGGAGCCGATCTTTACCAATGGACGCCCCCTACTTATTTAAATAACCCGAGTGTAAAAACTCCAACTGCCATTCTCAGCGATAATTTCACGTATTATATGCGAACCTATACGGAAGAGGGTTGTGAGGGTTTTGACACTATTAATGTAAAAGTATTCAAAACCAATCCCGATATTTTTGTTCCGAATGCATTCGCGCCATCAGGTAAGAACAAGGTATTGCGTCCAATACCAGTGGGTATATCCCGGATCGACTATTTCCAGGTATTTAACCGTTGGGGGCAATTGGTATTTCAAACCACGGAAAGCGGGAAAGGATGGGATGGTACAATCGCTGGCAAACCCCAGGATAGTGGAACCTATGTTTGGATGGTGAGAGGTACGGACTTTACCGGAAAGATAATTATACGAAAAGGAACCGCGGTGCTTATTCGATGAGAAGAAAGCATTTAGCTGTTAGAAATTAGCCTATAGCTTCCTTGCTTCGCACTTTCCGTTGCTGACTCCGTAGGCAATAGCCTATGGCTCAAGACAAGTTAGTATTTACAATAAATTCATGTTCCATTTTTAATGCACTAATAGCTAAAAGCCAACAGCTAATAGCTTTCTCATCACGCTCTCCCCAAGCATTTCGCGACATCCCCTAAAAACAGCTTGTTTTTCACAACCCTTCCGGGCTATTGTTCGTATCTTACTAAACTGCTTTATGAAACGGCTGGTTATCATATTTTCGCTGCTAACGACAGTGGCTTTCCAGGCACTGTACGCGAGGCATATAAAAGGCGGAGAAATCAGCTATATTTTTATCGGACCCGGATCAGCCCCGGGAACAGAAAGGTACCAGATCACATTGAGGCTATTTTTGGAATGTAATGCCTCAGGACAGCAATTGGATCCTGAAGCCAATATCGGAATTTTTACTACTAATAATGAACAACCAACACCCGGCTCTCCATTCGTTTTTCCACTGACAGGTGATCAATTCATCAATCTTGGTACTCCCAATCCATGTATAACCAGTCCTTCACCTGTTTGTTATCGCTTAAGAACTTATATACGGACGGTGGACCTCCCAATCGAACCCGAAGGTTATACCATGGTATTTCAACGATGCTGCCGGATTGATGGTTTAAATAATCTTTCTCCCAATTCAAATATTGGCTCTTCTTATACCTGCAGGATGGGTGGCTCCAGTGTATTGGGTAGCTTTCATAATTCCAGCCCATCGTTTGCCATAAAGGATACAGTACTTATTTGTCAGAACCGGCCATTCCAACTTGATTTTAGCGCGGAAGATCCGGAAGGAGATTCATTATCGTATGAATTCTGTAATGCATATAGTGCTTCGCAGGCAGGTGGTGGAGGTGTTATTGATCCTGTTCCACCCAGTCAGATCGGCTTTGTGAATTATGCTTCGGGTTTCTCAGGGGGCGCGCCATTAGGTGCCAATGTAACCATTAATAGCACTACAGGTAGAATATCGGGCATCGCACCGAGCGGAGGAAATTATGTAATAAGTGTATGTGTTCGGGAATGGCGCGATAATAAAATTATTAGTGAACATAGAAAGGATTTTAATATTCAAATTGATCAGCGTTGTGATCTTGCCGCGGCTTTATTAAATCCTGTTTATACGAATTGCGATAATTTTTCATTTACGTTCCAAAATGAATCCCCCCCTTCTACTCTTATTCATACCTATCATTGGGATTTTGGAGTAGCCAATACCAATACCGATACCTCCAACAACGCTTTCCCAACCTATACGTTTGCGGATACCGGAATCTACCGGATCAGGCTTTTTATAAACCCGGGTGAGCAATGTTCAGATTCAGCGGAATCGATCCTTCGTATTTTTCCAGGTTTCTTTACCGGCTTTTCGGTTAATGGCGCCTGTGTGCAAACTCCTTATACGTTTACGGATACTTCCAGGGCCCGGTATGGTACGGTAAACGCCTGGAAATGGGACTTCGGTGATGAAACATCCAGTACCGATACATCGAACCTACGAACGGCCACCTGGCTTTACAATACATCGGGTATAAAATCAACCGCGTTAATTGTATCCTCCAGCAAAGGATGCATTGATACTGTTTTTAAATTACTGGAAGTACGCGAAAGGCCTATTGTAAACCTGGCATTCCGCGATACCCTGATTTGCAGTATCGATACCTTAGAATTAAGAGTAAATGGACCGGGTGTTTATTCCTGGTTACCGAATTATAATATTGTCAACCCGGGCATCGCCAACCCACTGGTATTTCCTAAAACCACAACCGTATATCAAGTTAGCATGAACGATAATGGTTGTACCAATAATGATTCGGTACGGGTACGGGTAGTTGATTTTGTTACGTTGAACGCAGGTGCCGATTCTACGATTTGCCTAAGTGACTCCGTTCTTTTAAAACCAAGCACAGATGGATTGCAATTTACCTGGAGCCCGGCTGAAACGCTTAATGATCCTACCCTTAAAAACCCATTGGCATTTCCAACGGGTACTACTCCCTATCGGGTAATAGCACGGATTGGTAAATGCAGTGCTACAGATGAAGTACTGATACGAACCGTTCCCTATCCCTATTCCTTCGCCGGTGCAGACACGACGGTATGTTTCGAAGATACCGCCACACTTCATGGAAAAATAATTGGAAATCGATTTAATTGGAGCCCTACCGCATACCTGAGTAATCCAACATCTCTAAACACGTTTGCATATCCGCCGCGAACTACAGAATATAAATTAACGGTATTTGATAACATAGGTTGTCCTAAGCCCGGCATCTCAACCATGCTGGTAAAAGTGAGGCCAAAAATTTTAGCTTCTGCAGGTAATGATACCGCGGTTGTTCTCGGACAGCCACTGCAGTTACATGCACAGGGAGCCGAACTATTTCAATGGAGCCCGGGAACTTATTTGAACAATGCATTTAGTCAAAACCCGGTAGCCAGGTTAACCGATAATTTCCGCTATATATTAAAAGCTTCTTCCCCCGAAGGTTGCTTTGCGCTCGATACCATCAACATTAAAGTATTCAAAACGCCTCCTGATATTTTTGTACCAAATGCTTTTTCACCAACTGGTGTAAACAGGCAATTACGACCAATTCCCGTTGGAATTGCTTCCCTTGAATATTTTCGTGTTTTCAACCGCTGGGGACAATTGGTATTCCAAACCTCACAAACAGGCAAAGGATGGGATGGAAGCATTGCCGGTAAAATTCAAAATACGGGTACTTATGTGTGGCAGGCAAGAGGAAAAGACTATACTGGCAACACGATAGTACGCCAGGGAACGGCAATATTGATACGATAAACTTTAGATACAAAGAACCTTTAGAAATACCAAGAACCGAAGAACCAACCCCCGCGGGGGCAAAGAAAAAATACAAAGTACCAAAGGCCAAAGAAATTTCAAATAATAAATCTCAAAGGCATCCCAAGTACTGCAGCCTTTGAGATTTTTATTCTTTGTATTCTTTCTTTGATACTTAGTTTTCTTTTTGTATTCTTTCTTTGGTTCTTGGCATCTTGTTTCTTGGTTCTTGATTTCCGGCATCTTGGCTTCTTGGTTCTTCTTTTTAATATAGATTGCGTTTAAATTAATCACTCATGTCTTCAATTGCTTTAATTACAGGTGCCACTTCTGGTTTCGGAAAAGCAATGGCCGTTAAATTCGCTTCACATGGTTATGATCTTATTATTACCGGCCGCCGCAAAGAACGGTTGGATGAACTGCAGAAAGAAATCTGCAAAAAATACAATACCGCGGTATTATCCCTTTGTTTTGATATACAGAACAGGAAAGAGGTTTTTGATACTATCGGAACCTTACCTCAAAAATGGAAGGGGATAAACATTCTTATCAATAACGCGGGTTTAGCAGCGGGTCGCGATTATTTTGAGGAGGCCTCTCTCGATGATTGGGATACCATGATTGATACCAATGTGAAAGGATTATTATATGTTACCAAAGCGGTATTGCCTTTTATGATCGAGCACGGTGAACGTGGACATATCATTAATATCGGATCCACAGCTGGTAAAGAAGTATATGAAAAAGGAAATGTCTATTGCGCTTCTAAATTCGCCGTTAATGCTTTATCACAGGGTATGCGGATTGATCTGTTGCGGCATAAAATAAAAGTTACCACTGTTCATCCCGGGGCCGCGGAAACAGAATTTTCTATGGTGCGGTTCAAAGGTGATGCCGCCGCTGCCGCTAAAGTGTACGAAGGATATAAAGCCCTAAGCGCGGAGGATATTGCAGATATCGTCTTTTTTTGCACCAGTTTACCTGCCCATGTTTGTATAAATGACCTTGTGCTGACTTCCACCGCACAGGCCAACTCATTCTATTTACATAAAAACTCCTAAGGCTCTACATATCAACACTTATAAGGCAATATTAAATTGCTTTCCAAGGGTTTGCATTTCGCGATCTATTGCTTATTTTAGTAATGCAAAAAGAAAGTAGTCCGTAATATCCCCTAAAAAACACTGTAGTGAAATGAGTAAGATCCTGTGCAAAATCTTCTTATACAGCTTACCTGTATTTTTCTCCAATTTTTTATTGGCTCAAAATAATGATGTGATCAAGCAGCAGAGTTGCGACGTTAACCCTTACCAACAATCAATCGACAGTCTTAAAAAAATCTTTTCGGGCCAGGGATATTCGGTGTTGCGCGAAGCTTCGATGACGATGGAAAGTGAATATGAAATGCCCATCGTTCTTCCTATGACGGAGGGAACTTTATATCATTTTATTTTTATTGGTGACCCTTCTTCAAGATTATTTGAAGTACGTATGTATGACTGGAGTGAAAAACAAGTAATTTATAGAAAGAATCTTTGGAGCGATGTCGATGGCAATATCATCAGCTACCCGTATGTACCCAAATTCAGCGAATACCACATGATTAAACCGCTGCAGATAAACAAGAATAAGAAGAAACTGTGCGGGTATGTGTTGTTGTTGAAGAAAACGACCCCGTAAAAAAGCTACGAACTTTGAGCTGCGAGCCGCGAGCTTGTTCCGATACAAATTTGCCTTCACATACTTAAAGGCATTCGCCTCCAAAAAAATAATTTGTTCCTTACTTACGTAGTATTATCGCTATGATTGAAGTCAAAAAGTAACTGACTTGTATCAGTGTATTTGCTCGCCGCTCGTAGCTCAAAGCTCACAGCTTCTTCTCTTATTGAGCTAACGAAATCCGTATCTGCATCCCCGCCCGCGTATTGGTAATCGGCGGCGCGGTAGATATCTTCGGTTCTACTCTTCGTTGTTCGAAATAGAATTTAATATTCACGCGATTGCTGATCACGTAATCTATGGATGGGTTGATGAAGACTACTTTTTGTCCCGCTGTAGGCAATGAGGTGGATTGATCGAGGCGGCTATTGGCCGTAGCATCGTCACGGATACTGAAATCTAACCGGAATGCCGCGTCATTATCCAATGGTTTTCCTTTCCATTTCAGGAAGGCGAATACGCCGCGTTTACGCCAACCCGCTCCGAATACATATTCCGTTGTACGATTTTCGCTCAACTGAAAATCGATCAGACTTAAGCTGAGTATTCTCGATTTTTTATATTCGAACCTTGCCGTAAGCTGGTTGGTGAATTGCATGTCCACATCAAAGAAGGGTTCAAAGCGTTCACTGATCGTAATATTGGGCACCAGGAAGAAAGGAATAAAGTTACCAGTTAGCGTATCCACAAAACCAGGATAGCTGATACGCAAGGGATCTTCAAACAAAAGAGATGAATTATAACTGTTCATGCTTAAAGTACTATTGTATGCATGCGATATGGTGAAACTGGTGAATATTTTTTCCATTCCTTTCAAACGCGTAAGTCCGTTATAGGTAAGCCGCCAGTTGGGTCTTGGTAAATATCCCTTGAATGGATTGTTGCGCGTATTCGGGTTTCCTTGTTCTACCAGCGCGATACTATTAGGATCCTTACCAGTATACGCCGCGATAAAGGCAGGCAGCAACACATCCTGCGCGTATTTGCCATATCCTTTATAATAACCATCAGAAGTTTTAATGGGGTTACCATTTATATCCTGTGAATAGCGGTTCAATTTCGCCATTCGTTCCGAGATGATAATCCGGTTCGTTTCAAATATTTTAAAGGTTTCCGAAACCTCGTTCGATTTTATGTCTTCAAATAAAGTTTTGTAAGAGATATAGCTGATACTGAAACTTCCCATAGCATAAGGACTGAGACGATCGAATTTACCGCTGTATCCTGCTGTGTCTTTGTATAATTCCGAATAAGATTTACCAAACGATTTATCCAGGTTTACATCAATAGTAAGATCGCGGATCGGTATCAGTTGGGCGTTAATACCTAATTTCTGGTTGAAGTCCTGTTTATTAAGGTAATTAAATGTTGAGTCGCCAGTCAACAATCCTCGTTTAGCGAGATTATTCACAAAGTTTGTATCCGGTTGCTGACCAAATACAAATCCAAGCCCGGGAGCATTCGATTTGAAATTCATACCCATATGCTTGGTACTATCCGTATAACCATACAGGGTAGTTGCCGAATTTTCCGAATAATTAAGAGAGACACGCTTAAATGCGGTAATGATTCGTCCGGCAAATTTCACCGCCGGACTCAATACGAGTGGTTGCGTTTTATCTTTCTTTTTCTTTTTACCAGTTGTATCTGTTTTATTTGCCTCTGGTTGCGGAGGAGGCGGTGGTGCATCGTCTTCCACTGCACGGAAGAACCTGGATTTATTATACAGTTTAGTAAAATCAAGTTCGCCCGTAAGGTTTACTTGTTGTGTATTGGCAAGTGTATTCCCCAAATTGCGCGCTATTAACGAAGCCCCCAACCAATTATACGTGGCATTGTAACCGAAACGTAGCGATGTCCAGTCTAACGCAGGTATTTTACTCAGCGGAAATGTATAGGTTACATTTGATTTCTGATCATAGAAAATGGTTCTTCCCCCCTTCCAAACATTGTCCCACATTTTTTTTCTTTCAACTTTATCCAATCGTCCGCTGTCTTCATCGATCCAGGATTTATTGGTAGCGGAATAATCGATATTAATCGATTTAGTAAGATCCCAACGAAGGTTATAGATCCTGTCGAACGTAAAAAATTTATCATAGGTTTCTGGTAACCCACCCTTAGGACCACCCACATTACGCGGCCGGTAACCGCCAAACTGTCGATTCAGATCGGCCCGGAAACCTAATAATGAAGGAACCGGATTCAGATTAAAATCTCTTATCAATGATAACCAGGGCGATTTGGATTTAAATACGTTCTTCATCGGCTCCCAGTATTTGGGCGCAGCCGAATAATTATAACCAATTCCTGCCCGGTGACGAATCAGTTCATTATTTTCAATCAGTGGGTTATGTTGTTCTTCTTTATAAAATGAATAACTGAGATCGATATTTTCAATGCTCCAAAGTCGTTGCCTCTTACCCGATGTATTGATTTTTTTTACATTGGTGAAATTGATGGTCTTGATTGTTTTCACATCTACCGCGTCATTTCGTATTGAATCCTGTTGTTCCGAAGGAGTGGCTTTCAATTTTGCTTTCAATGGTATGTCGAGATCGTAAGGATCGTACTCAGGGGTAGTGGTAGTACGTTGAATACTCGCATACATAGGAATGGATATTCCTAATTTCTTAGGCAACAGTTTTCCTAATTCAAGATTGGCGGCTATATCCCAGGCCAAATAATAATCACGCGAACGTTGATTCACTCTTTGATCAAGAGCACCAAATCCTGTACTATGCGCAGCGGCGGATACATATAATGTTCCCAGATCCGCCAGTTTAAAATCTACTCTTCCCAATGCGGCCCAGCCTATTTCCTCATCCAGTCCGCTTAATCTTAATTCGTTCACCCAAACTTCGGTACACGCGTCTTCTTTATTCCTGTTTTCTACTCCTAAAAAGAATACACGCAACTCCCCTAGGTTGGGATTACCCAGTATTGCGTATTCTCTTCCATCTGCGTCGGTCTGTCTGAAATACTCCAATACATTACCTGCAATATTCCGCGCTACTTTCAATTTGGTAAGTCCCTCCAATGGAAAATCAACTTCATTAGCTGCCGGCCAGATTGCATCAGGATTGGAAGCAGTAGTTCCCCACGGAGTCATCTTTAACGGGATGCGTATCTCATAATAATTATTGATCAGATCGTTACCCAATCGCATTACCGCGTATAGTTCATTATCCTGGATATCGGTGCTGGAGTTAACCGACTCTGCGTGCCAGTACATCTGCATCCGGGAATATTGACGAAGATCGAGATTCATGGTTTTAAATACACCTCTCGATTCTCCTTGCGTCAAATTACATATCTGCATACTCAACGACTGTTCATTCAGTAATACATTCACGTTGTTATTACTCAATTGTTGCTGACGTACTACTCCGGGAGGCGTTACATAGGGAACGGGCTTACGGCTGCTGTTTTCCTCGATGTTCACTGCTAGCTGGTTGAATGTGGTAGCCGTATTGGCAGGAATCAAATCATAAATTCCCGTAGTATCCAATTGGTAATTAAATCGGCGCCAGGTATTACGAACAAGTTCCAGTTTAGCGAAACGCATCACCACTGAATCTTCAAAACCATTCAGGAAAATTCGCATGAAACGGATAGATTTAAAATCGGGAATTGAACCCACTTTCTTTTCATACTGTGCAATAGGCACCCTGAACAGGTACCATCTTTCCGGTACTCCACCATTGGGAGTAAACTCTCTTTTGTCGGTAATGAAATTATTTCCTACCCGCATCATTGGATCAGTGGACGGTTGCATTTCCACGCGGTATTGGAAATATTCTTCGAGTTCATTAAGCGTATTATCCTTATTAAATTCTTCCTGGTCGGGATAAAGCGTAAACGCGTTCACGAATTGATCATTGGAAGTAGCTACTGGTGAATTGCCCTGCGGGTTATTAATATTTTTATAACGGCCAAGGATACCAGTTTGCGATTGATCATAAGTGGCATCCCTGTAATTTTTATAATCGTCCTTGGAAGGATCGGTAATGGCTTTTTGATAAATAGGCGAACTGGCTCCATAATTTCCCAGCAATGCATCGAGGTAATCCTTAAACTTACGGCTTTCGGCATCGTTAATCAATCCATCAAATCCCGCATCTTGCAATTCACGATCAGCGGGATCATTACTGAATGCCTGTGTAACCTGTATCGGGTTGGCGGGCACCTTACCCCATTTACCAGATGAATCTTCTGTGGCCTTTGTAACCGTTCCGCTGATTCCATTTTCAAAAAATCGTTTGCCATCACGTAATACGTCTTCCGAAATATTACCGAGGTTAAAATACATTTGACCACCTGTACTTGCCGGGTTCTTTAAGAATGGATCCTGTACCCAGAATTCAATGAACTCCACGTTACCGGTTTCAAAATCCACCTGGTCGATCCCCCGCATGATACCGCCCCAGCGGTTTTGCGGATTCAATAATTTTCCGGCGGCAGTTACGCTTCCCGGACGTGCATCAAAATTATAGGGACCGATATCTGTTGGATAATAAGCAATATCGAATGTTACCAGGGTTGCCTGTCCGAAATCGGGTGTACGGTTTGGATAAATCTCCGTAACATTTACCGGGCGTATGCGTGGATCGGTAAAGTCCTCGTAACCTTTTACCGGGTTGTTTGCATTTCTCTTATCCTGCAATACTGGCTCAATATTATAAAAAGCGAGCCTCGCGCGATTGAATCCATATTCGAGTGAATCACGCAGATTCGCTTCTGGAAATAATCCGTTGCCTTGGGGAGTAGTAGCCAATCCCCAGCTTACTAACGGGAACCGAAGATCGATAGAATTCCGGCTTCCTTCAAAATCGTCAACAAAGATTAACCCTTCGCTGCCCTTTCCTATTTGTGGCGGATGACCCGGTTTTAACATAGCCCCTTCCCCATAGGCGGTAATCGTACTCATTTCATTGGTACTATAAAAAGGAAGTTTATCGAGCCAACGGGTTAACCGTGGTACTTCGTTCCTATAATTGAAATCGAGTCCAAACATGGTATTACGGATCGGATCATCGTTGTAATTCGTTTTGGTGAAAAAAGGACGTTCTCCCAAACGAACAATGGTACCGCCCACATTAAATTGTTTCTTCGCTGTATTTACCGCTGCATAATCCAGTCGCAATCCCTGAAAATTTCGCTGCTGTATTCCAAAACCCGCGTTGTTTTCAAACTGAACAGTCACGGGAACCCCAGAATTTATTATAGACTGATTCAATATGCGAACTGTTCCTAAATTATAATCGATCGAGTAATCCACATTTTCTACCAGCACTTGTCCTCCGGATAAAATTGATACGGAACCAGGCGGAACGTTGAATGCCCCGAGCGATATTTCGGAAGTAGATTGTCCCTTTGCAGAACCGCTGATGATAAAGCGATCGAGATTGGCAAATGTTTTCGCGATCTCTTTGATCGTATCATATAATGGATAGTAAATGTATTTATCCTTTATATTCTGTGGACTCGATGCGAACGCAGCCGCTTCAAGATCCTTTCCAAAAGGTTCCAGCAGGGGAAAGATGATGCGCGCCTGTTGTGAAATAACTGTATATCCTTCGAGATAATCAAACACGCCATCCGGCATGGGATCGTTTCTGCTATTTAATCGATCGAGATTGAGTAGTGTAATGATCGGAGTGCCCGTTTTATCCCCTTCCGGTAAATATCTTTTCTGACCAAGACTGGGTTGTTCGTATAATACGTTCAGTTTAAAATCGGCTGATTGAAAAGTAGAGAGCACCCCACCGTCTTTTGCTTTTAACGCGTACACGTTTTTCATCATCAGGTCCCAGATCGGTAAATTGGTACGTTGCGATGTTGCTTTCAATAACTTTAAGAAAAGTACTTTTTGTTGACCGGTAATATTTGAAGCCGCCGTAGTATCCGGCGCTACGTCCTGCGAAAACTCACCCACCTGGTACACTTTTCCATTCAAGGTGTATTGAAATGCTACCCCTAACACTTCATCAGGCTGCAGGGGTTGATTCAAAGAGATAAAACCAATGAGCGGATTATATTGGTAATCCAGGTTCATGGTAAGTTTACGGGCAAAGGTTTTTTCAAAATCCTGTACCGCTCTTAAATTGAGTGAAGCTAATTTATTGGTGACCTGGGAAGAATTGCGGCTGCTTGGATCATTGATGATTTTACGGTAAATATCATTCGCATCGTTATAAGGGTATGGCGAACCTGTTTGAGAATTAATAAAGGGACTGAATGGTTGAAATTCGCCAAGATCCATCAAACCCACAATATCCCTTGTTTCAGTAGTAGATCCGTTCCGGTTGGTTACCCATACTT
The DNA here is from genome assembly GCA_965279015.1 of Chitinophagaceae bacterium. GTDB lineage: Bacteria > Bacteroidota > Bacteroidia > Chitinophagales > Chitinophagaceae > Endoryza. Next base: position 1,958,627 of record OZ257130.1, on the reverse strand, counting down.
CAATCCGCAGAATTTGAACTTGCGAATTCACAACGGGAAGATCCTTCATCGCCTTATTGAAATTGTTTCTGAAATATTGAGATAAGAGAAAGTGACGGTTCTCTTCGTAATCGTTTGCCTTAAATTCAAAATAGGTATTAGTGGCACCACCCTGGAGACCCATAGTTTGCCGTTGCGATTGCTGATTGGCAATAGCACCGGTAACAGTCAGTTTACCAAATTGCAATTGTGCCTTAATACCGAATAATTGCTGGGCCCCGGGAATAAGAGTTCCTTTGGAAGCGAACGAAATATTACCTGCCTCTAATCTTTTTAAGATTTCATCACTGGTACCCGCGTAATCCAGTTTCAACTGATTCTCGAAATTGAAATTTGCCTGGGTATTGTAATTAATTGGGAGTTTTAGTTTGTCGCCGATACTTCCAATTACACTCAGGTTGGCATTCATATCAAAATCAAAACCACCATTCTTCCGGGCCTTTTCCGGTAAGGCCGGATTCTTAATATTCTGACCCTGGTAACCGGCAATGATATTTACATCACCCTGCGGGCGGATCTCTACTTTAGGAATGCCATCGGGACCTGCTCCAAAAATCCGGTTAAAAAGATTGTTATAAACATTCATCTTGGGCCTTATATTTTTCCGGTTGAGGCTGCTTAGAATATTCGATCTCTTTTTGAAATATTCAATCTCCGCTTTCCGGGCCTGAATAGCCGTAAATTCCTCAAAGGTTAAATAAGTAGGCTTCCGATAATATTTGGTTCCCACTTTTTCAATGATATAGTACTGTCTGGTAGTAGGGTCGTAAATGATTGAGTCACGAATATTTATAGGAGTTTTCAGATCAAGGGAATTACGGCCCGGGTTACTGAAGCGGTCACCATAACGATCATGAATGGGATATTTGAGAGAATCGGTTCCGGGAACAGTGTCGCGCAGCGGGGAATCAGCGGCCATTGCCGTAAAACAGGCAATGATCCACATAGCGGTAAGAACGACCGATCGGTAAATGAAATGGTCAGTTTTGAGCGACAATCTTTTCCCCAGAATTAGTTAGGTAGAAATCCGTTCCGATAGGCTTAGATAGTTTTTAAAGCTTTTTTTATGATGTCCTCAACATGGCTCAATGCCGGCTCTGCTTTTAATACTCTTTGAACTGCCTGTTCGCCAGTGTTTCTGGCTATGCCGAGGGCGATCAGAGCATTTAACGCATCCTGTTCCAACGTATTGTGTATCAATGGAGAAATATTTGTATGGTAGGCGATTTTAGTCATTTTATCTTTCAACTCAAGAATAATTCTTTCCGCTGATTTTTTGCCGATCCCTTTGATGCTTTCGAGCAGGCCTGTATTTGACTGAATGATCGCTTTTACGATCTCTTCGGGCTTGATCGAAGACAACATCATACGGGCCGTTGCTGCACCCACTCCTGACACGCTGATTAGTTGGGTAAACAACTCCTTTTCCTGTACGTCAGAAAAGCCATAAAGGGTGTGGCCATCTTCTTTCACCTGGAAATAAGTAAATAACTGGCCCTTTTCGAGCGATTGGATTTTGGAATAGGTGTGCAGACTGATATGCAATTCATACCCGACTCCGTTTACATCTACCCATACCAGCGCAGGCGATTTGAAAATGAAATTTCCCCTTACAAAAGCGATCATAAGGATGCGAAAATAAGAAAACTAATGTGCAGATGTGCAAATATGCAAATGTGCAAATTCCTTTAACTCAAAAAGGTGGCCGCAAACTCGGGGTTTGCGAAACTCAGAGGACCATTTGCACATCTGCACATTTTCTAATTTGCACATTTATCCTGTACTTTTACCCCCGCAAATCAATAAATGAATCTAAGATGACTCAGAAAATCACTGCTGCTATTACTGCCGTTGGAGGATATGTGCCAGAAGATAAGTTGACCAACGCCGACCTGGAAAAGATGGTAGATACGAATGACGAATGGATACGTACACGCACGGGTATTGAAGAACGCCGGATATTAAAAAAACCGGGATTGGCTACTTCGGATATGGTGGTTCCTGCTGTTCAGGAAATATTGAATAAAAGAGGCATCGATGCTTCCGAGATAGATTGTTTAATTGTTGCTACCGTAACCCCCGATATGTTTTTTCCATCTACGGCAAACCTTGCCTGTCATAAATTAGGTGCCCGTAAAGCATGGGGGTTTGATTTGGCCGCTGCCTGCTCTGGTTTTTTATTCGCGTTAACTACCGGTGCATCCCTGATTGAAAGTGGCCGTTATAAAAAAGTGGTGGTGGTTGGTGCCGATAAAATGAGCTCGATCATTGATTACAGCGATCGAAATACTTGTGTATTATTCGGTGATGGTGCCGGTGCCGTTTTGTTGGAACCCAACCACGATGGTTATGGTGTATTGGATAGTATATTGAGAACAGATGGAAGTGGTGGACAGTTTCTGAATATGAAAGCGGGTGGTTCCTTAAATCCCGCCAGCATTGAAACGGTTACCAAAAAAGAACATTTTGCCTACCAGGAAGGTCAATCCGTTTTCAAATTCGCGGTGAAAGGAATGGCTGATGTTTCTGCTGAATTACTGGAACGTAATAATCTTACCGGTGAAGATATCGCCTGGCTGGTACCGCACCAGGCTAACAAACGGATCATCGATGCCACTGCCAATCGCATGGGTTTAAGTGCCGATAAAGTGATGCTGAATATACAGCGCTATGGAAATACCACGGCTGCCACTATTCCATTATGTTTATGGGAATGGAAAAAACAATTAAATAAGGGTGATAAAATTGTATTGGCCGCGTTTGGCGGTGGATTTACCTGGGGAGCTACGTTGGTTAAATGGGAATACTGAAACGTGAGTGGTGAGTAGTGAGTCGTGAGTAGCAAAGCAAACTCTCTGAGTAATTAGTGGCTTACCGTTAATCGGAGAGCCACTCACTACTCACTACTCACGATTCACGATTTGTAGTATTGTTCATGTCCATTTCTCTGCTTAGCTTACATCTGTGTACTGGCTCCTAACTCCTGACTACTAATCCTGCCTGTTTTCGATTTTACTTACAAATAATAAATTTTCTTATGAAAATCGTAAAACACATCCTGCATGGTAACGATGGTAAACCTGTAAACTTTGTAGCAACTCCCAATAAAGGCGGCGCCATGGGCAACGGTTTTCCAAAATACCTGATCATGCATTATACGGCTGCCACTACGGCCCAATCGGCCATCAATTGGTTTGCCAATAACCAGGCAAAAGCTTCCGCGCATTTATTAATAGGCCGCGACGGAACCATTACCCAGTTCGCTCCATTTAATATAATAACCTGGCATGCGGGGGAAAGTCAATGGAGCGGCCTGGTTGGACTGAATAAATTTTCTATCGGCATTGAATTGGTAAATGGAGGGAGATTGCAAAAAACAGCTGGTCATTGGGTGTGCTCAGTTGATAAGAAGGTAGTGCCAGATAATGAAGTATTGATTGCAAAACATAAAAATGAACAAGCGGATGCTGCCTGGCATACCTATACGGAAATCCAATTGGAAGTTTCAGTTGAAATCGCTTCTTTATTGGTAAAAACTTATGGTCTCTCAGATATTCTCGGTCATGAAGACATTTCACCGTTCCGCAAAAGTGATCCGGGTCCTGCATTTTCAATGAGTAGTTTCCGTTCAAAAGCAATGGGAAGAAAGGAGAATACACTGAATGTATTTACAACAAGCGCGGAAGTTAATATCCGTTCCGGGGCAGGCACCCAATTCATTCCTGTTACGCGAATGCTGCCGGCGGGAACTAAAGTGCAGGTATTGAAAAGAGAAGGTAATTGGAGTTTCGTGGAAGTATTACAAAAAGTGCATGGATTGAATGATGTGGAGGGGTGGGTGTTTAGTAAATTTCTTGTAAGTTGAGAAGAAGCTGTGAGCTATGAGCTTCGAGCTGTGAGCTAGGTTTTCATTTAAAGATTAACTTCTCTTCCTTTATTATACTCTGGAGTTGCAATTTTTTTAGAAGGCGTTGAGCCGATACTGAAGCAGCTCGTAGCTCGCAGCTAATAGCTCATGGCTTTCTTGCTCTCGTCCAAATCACAAAATCCGTTCCCGGAATTTTTTTAATATCCAGCTGTCGCAACATATTTACCAATTGTCCGCGATGATAGGTACCATGATTGAATACATGCAACAACATCTGGTTGATATGCATTTTAAAAGGTTCCCTCTTGGAGTTATAATACATAAATACATGATCCAATGCCGCCGGGCTGGCAGTATCTATCCAGCTTTCCCATAATTTATTCTGATGCAATAAAGCGTTTGATACATCCCTTGTAGTTCCTTTGAAGTTAACGCTGGGAGCGATGACCCCTTCCTGTAATTTCATCCGCTGCCACCAGATGCTTTCCGCATCCCACATATGAAGTAATGTAGCCTGAATGGTACTGAAACTGCTTGGTAGTTGTTTCAATGCTGTTTCTTCCGGAAGCATCTGTATGCAATCGATCAGGCGTTGATTGGCCCAGGAATTATAAGCAGCGAGTTGAACCAGCAGTTCCTTCATGTATGGTTTTAGTCAAAAATAACAGCAATTCATTTAACTAAAAAACCCTGTCCGCAATTGGACAGGGTTTTTTAATAGAATTTTTACTGTTAATCCCTATTAGCATTGCGGGAAGAGCCGCCAAATTTAATACCTACTCCAAAAGTGATAGCGCTGTTTTTGGCATAATTATCATCTGTTGATTCTTCATTAATTCTTGTAAGACCCAGATTGTAACGGGCACTTAAGAAAATGCCATAAGCCAGGTTATATTCCGCTCCGAATACTGCTCCGAAATCGGTCCCTTTAACGTTATCGATTTCGGCTTCCAGGTCTTCCACTTTATATTTAGAACTCATTAAAAATCCAATTTGAGGACCCGCATAGATACCAAAGCCACCCACATTGTATTTAGCTAAAATCGGAACATTAATATAACTCAAATTCATTTCAGATTTCATTCCGCTTTCTTCTTGTTGACCACCCCATTGGTCATAATTAACTTCGGGCATAACTGAGAAATTCCCGCTAACTGGAATTTCTACAAAGCCACCAAAATGCAACCCAACTTTTGAGTCGAAGCTTTCTTTTTCACCATCAGTTTTTCCTGAAACTTTAGCAAGATTGACTCCGCCTTTAGCACCATATTTAATCTGTGCTGTACCAGTGATAGCTAAAGTAACAAACGCAAGCATTAACAACGATACTCTTTTCATGGTTTTTCTTTTTAGTTTAATGGATAAATAATCAACGCAAATTAATAATTTGCATCTCATATTTGCAAGCAAGTCACTTCCCATATTGAGAAGTAACCCACCCTTAACGATAAAGGTTATCACTTATTTCAATTTTATTGTGCATGGATAAAAATTTACAGCTTACCGGTTTCAGTACGGCAGCCATTCATAGTGGTCATATAACAGATGCTGAATATGCGCATCTTACTCCTATTTATGCTTCTTCCACCTTTGTATTTGATGAGGCCGAACAAGGCATGCGACGTTTTAGTGGCCAGGAAGAAGGGTTTATCTATAGTCGCTGGGGTAATCCGAGTTTTAGAGAAGCAGAGGAGAAAATAGCGGCAATGGAAACATTCGGCACCAACCTGAAGGTAAAAGGAATATTACATGCTTCGGGTATGGCAGCCATCAGTACCTTAATGATTGCCACATTGAAAACCGGCGACAAGGCACTATCGCATTATTCATTATATGGAGGAACACAGGAGTTATTGAACCGTATCCTCCCTCCTTTGGGTATGGAAGGAATCATTGCCGACCTGCGTGATCTCAATAAAGCAGAAGAAGCACTGAAAGCAGATCCTGCCATCCGAATGATCTATATCGAAACACCTGCCAATCCTACTATTCAATGTGTAGATATTGAAGAATTGACAAAGCTTGGTAAGAAGTATGGTAAAATCGTTGCCTGCGATAATACATTCGCGACTCCCTATCTTCAGCAACCATTTCGCTTTGGCGTAGATTTCATCGCTCATTCTACTACCAAATTCCTGAATGGACATGGAACCGCTATCGGCGGGGTCCTTTTAGGTAAGGACATCGATTTTATGAGTACGCATGTCACCAAAGTGCATCGCATACTGGGCGGTAATGCTAACCCTTTCGATGCATTCTTATTGGTTAATGGAATGAAGACATTGGAAGTAAGAATGGAACGGCATTGCCATAATGCCATGGAAATTGGTAATTATCTCGAAGGTCATGCTGGAGTAGCTAAAGTTAATTACAATGGATTGGCCTCGCATCCCGATCATTATGTGGCGATGAAACAAATGCGGCATCCAGGCGCCATGATGAGCATTGAATTGAAAGGAGGATTAGAAGCGGGCATCAAAATGATGAACAAATTGAAATTATGTACACGAACTGTTTCATTGGGAACATGTGATACATTGTTATGTCACCCGGCCTCTATGACGCATTACGGAGTACCAAAAGAGCAACGGGAACAATTCGGAATAACAGATGGATTGATACGGATGAGTATTGGGATGGAGAATGTGCAGGATATTTTAACTGATTTAGACCAGGCGCTTAAATCGTGAGTCGTGAGTGGTGAGTCGTGAGTAGCGAGAGTCACTTTCTAAATAACTGTAGCCTATGTTAATCGGACGCCTCTCACGATTCACGTCTCACGTCTCACGATTCTCGACTCACCACTCACCACTCACGATATCCATTGTCAAACTAAAAAACTATATTCATACCTCTTTTCGAATCTAACATATTTTATAAATCTTTCTGCAATGAGAAAAATTCTTCTGCTGCTGGTAGTAGCATTTATTATTATTAAAACTGAGTCAGTAGCCCAAACACCCGATAAACGGTTTGCAGGTCTTGATACTGCCTTTGCAAGAGTATTGAAAGATTGGAAAGCCGCTGGTTTTGCTGTTGCGGTAATTGAAAAAAATAAGATTGTTTACAGCAAAGGCTTTGGTTATCGTGATATGGAGAAGAAATTGCCTGTTACTCCTGCTACCCTGTTCGCGATCGGTTCCTGTACGAAAGCATTTACTTCTTCCCTGCTTGGATTATTAGAGAAAGAAGGAAAACTGGATCTTAATAAACCGGTTCGGAACTATTTACCTGAATTGAAATTTTATAACGATGTGATGAATGATCAGATCACGGTTAAAGACATGATGTGTCACCGCACCGGTTTACCGCGTCATGATCTTTCCTGGTATTTTTTTACCACTACCCGCGACAGCCTTATTCAACGCATCCGTTACCAGGAACCCACTGCTGGTATCAGGGAGGCTTATCAATACAACAATTTCATGTTTCTGGCACAGGGTGTATTGGCCGAAAAATTATACAACCGCAAATGGGAACAATTGATAAAAGAAAAATTCTTTGATTCACTTGGTATGTCCAATTCCAATTTCTCGGTAAAAGATATGGAGAAAAGCAATGATGCGGCTATCGGTTACTATGTAAAAAAAGATAGCATCATCGATAAATTGGATTATTATAATATAGACGCGATGGGACCCGCGGGAAGTATTAACAGCAATGTTACCGAGATGTCCAATTGGGTGATCACCTGGATCAATGGAGGAAAATTCAATGGCAAACAGGTCCTTCCTTCGCAATATGTTACCCAGGCCATGAGTTCGCAAATGGTATCGTCTGGGTTTTTACCCGATAAAGAAAATCCCGACATCCATATTTCGAATTATGGGTTTGGCTGGACCATTTCTTCTTACCGGGGTCATTACCGCGTACAGCACGGGGGAAATATCGATGGATTCAGTGCCAACGTAACATTTTATCCAAGCGATAGCATTGGCATTGTAGTATTGGTAAATCAAAACGGATCCAACGTACCGGGCATTGTACGAAACGTACTCTCCGACCGGATGTTAAATCTTGCCCGAAACGACTGGAACACCTACCTGAAAAAAAACGACGACAAAGCAAAGGCAGCCGCGAAAGATGCAGCTAATAAAGGAGTGCCGAACATAAAAAAGAATACAAAACTTGAGTATGATTTAAAATCTTATGAGGGTTTGTATACCCATCCGGGTTATGGAACCTGGGATGTGAGTGCAATTAATGATTCACTGTTTGCTTTCGTGCCCAATAATAAAATATGGTTACGCCCTTATTATTATGATATATTCGATGGCTTTGATGTAGATAAGAAAACAGGAATAGATACTTCCGACAAAGGTTTTCCCCGTGTACATTTTGAGATGAATATCCAGGGAGATATTGAAAGTTTATCAGCCGACTTGCAGGGTGGCATAAAGCCCATTGAATTCAAGCGCAGTGCAAAAACAGCGCCTGTAAAAAAAGAGGACCTTCAAAAATACCTGGGAGAATATGAATTGAGTCCTACTGTTACGGTTAAAGTTTACCTCAAAAACGAGACTACTTTATATGTATTCGTTCCTGGTCAGCCGGAATATGAAACTGTTCCGGTTGGGAATCATGTATTCAATTTAAAAGTATTGAGTGGATACAGTGTGAAGTTCGATGTGGAAGGAGAAAAAGTAACGGGACTTAGTTTTTTACAGCCGAATGGGATATTTAAAGCGAAGAAGAAATAATTAGCAAATTAGAAAATGTGCAGATGTGCAAATTCTTTGATTCGGTCTCTTTGACTAAATTCATTTTACTTTTAGTCAGAGAGGATATACCTGATGCATTTGCACATCTGCACATTTGCTAATTTTCACATTTTCTTTTTTGCACATTTTCTAATTATTAAAAACAGATCTATGATAAGAGTCCTCTGCTTGCTATGCATCCTAATCGCTTCCTGTTCACAGAAGCAACAATACGATACCATCATCCGCAACGGAATGATCTATGATGGAAACGGTGGCGAACCATTCAAGGGTGATATTGCTATCAATGCAGATACCATCGCTTTCATTGGTGATCTTACAGACGCCAAAGGGACAAAAGAAATTGACGCCATGGGTAATGCGGTGGCGCCTGGATTTATAAATATGTTAAGCTGGGCACCAGAGAGTCTTATTGAGGATGGACGCAGTCAGAGTGATATTCGTCAGGGTGTAACGCTTGAAGTAATGGGAGAAGGATGGAGCATGGGACCATTAAATGAACGATTAAAAACAAGGGAACAAAATTCACAATACGATATTAAATATAAAATCGAATGGAACACATTGGGTGAATACCTATCCTTCCTGGAGAAGAAAGGCGTGAGTACGAATGTGGCTTCATTTGTGGGTGCTACTACCATACGTGATTATGTGATTGGGGAAGATAATCGTGCCCCCACTCCTGCCGAACTCGACAGTATGAAAGCATTGGTTCGACAGGCAATGGAAGAAGGAGCGATGGGAGTTGGATCATCCCTTATATATCCTCCTGCCTTCTTTGCTAAAACAGATGAACTGGTGGAACTCTGTAAAGAAGCATCCAAATATGGAGGCACCTATATCAGTCATATGCGCAGCGAAGGAAATAAATTTTATGAAGCGGTAGAAGAACTGATCACGATTGCCAAAGAGGCGAATATTCATGCAGAGATCTATCATTTAAAAGCAGCCGGAAAAGACAATTGGAATAAAATAGACAGTGTAATCCGAAGAATCGAACGAGCAAGAAAAGAAGGATTGAATATTACGGCGAATATGTACACTTATATCGCTGGCGCCACTGGAATGACAGCAGCATTTCCTCCTTCTTTACAAGATGGAGGATTCGGCAAACTCCGTGAAAGATTGATGGATCCCGCTATACGTGCAAAGATGAAAGTAGCCATGAATACCAATGCTACCGATTGGGAGAATCTATATTACGGAACAGGTGGGCCTGAACATGTATTGCTGTTAAGTTTTAAACAAGATTCATTGAAAAAATATACCGGCAAAACGTTGGCGGAAGTTGCAAGCATTCGCGGAAAGAGTGCTGAAGAAACGGCTATGGACCTGATTGTCCAGGATAGTACCCGTGTGGGAACCGCTTTCTTCCTGATGAGCGAAGAGAATGTAAAAAAGCAGATCGCGATTCCCTGGTTGAGTTTCGGAAGTGATGAAGGTTCTTATACCAATGAAGGTGTTTTTCTTAAATCGAACGCGCATCCAAGAGCCTATGGAACTTTCGCCCGGGTGTTAGGTAAATATAGTCGGGATGAAAAAGTAATTCCATTACAAGAAGCTATCCGCAAATTATCCAAACTTCCAGCCACCAATCTTAAGATAGAAAAAAGAGGAGAATTAAAAGCGGGCCATTATGCAGACATCGTGATCTTCGATCCGGCTACCATTAACGATAATGCCACATTCGATAAACCACATCAATATGCTACCGGTGTGTTACATGTTTGGGTGAATGGTGGTCAGGTTTTAAAAGATGGAGAACATACGGGAGAAAAGCCGGGGAGGTTTGTGAAAGGACCGGGGGTGCGGAAATGAAGAATGTGAAATAAATGTAAAATGTAGAATATAAAATTTAAAATGTAAAAGGGTCCTGGGCCTATAGGAAATGAAGAATGAAAAATGAAGAATAAAGAATGAAAAAGTGATGATGCGTGAAGATTGTAAAATGGTCTAAGTTTTAATGCCCGCCGCGGCGGGCTACAGGTTTGTAGACCAAGATAATTAATTGTCGTTTTGCCCGCCATAGGCGGGGTTACCCTTGAAAATGAAGTAAAATATTTCAACGATTTTTTTATAAAATCCAAATTATAGAAAATGGATATTGTGATTAGGAAAGCAATAAAGGAAGATTGCCCACGGCTTTTGGAATTGATACAGGAACTAGCCGATTATGAAAAAGCACCCAATGAAGTAACCGTTACTCTCGAACATTTTGAAGAAAGTGGATTTGGAAAAGCTCCGGTATGGTGGGCCTTTGTAGCAGAAACCGATGGAATTGTACAGGGCTTTGCACTTTATTATATCCGCTATTCCACCTGGAAAGGCCAACGCATGTATCTCGAAGATATATTGGTAACCGAAAAGATGCGCGGAAAAAACCTGGGTAAACTATTATTCGACGCGCTGATCGAAGAAGCGAAAGAAAAAAAATTCAGTGGATTGGTTTGGCAAGTACTCGAATGGAACGAACCGGCGATTAACTTTTATCAGAAATATTATAATGCGAATTTTGATAAGGAGTGGGTGAATTGTAGTGTTAATTTTTGAGGAGTTTGTGGTTTGTGGTTTGTAGTTTGTAGTTCTGTATGTCAAAGAGACTTTCAAAAATTAAGTCTGTTTGAAACAAATAAGGACTGTTACACTTAAAGAACTACAAACCATAAACTACAAACCATAAACTATAAACTAACTTACACCTTCCGTCTGCATCGCCTTATCAATCTTCGCCACCAATCCCTGTAACACTTTACCCGGTCCTACTTCGATAAATTTAGTGGCGCCGTCTTTTATCATCGACTGCACGCTCTGTGTCCAACGCACAGCACCTGTAAGTTGATCAATTAAATTTTGTTTTATTTCCTCGCGATCGTGAACCGCCTTCGCTACCACATTCTGGTAAACATGTGCTGTTGGTTGATGAAAAGTTGTTTTATCAATAGCAGCTTTCAGTTCCTCTTTAGCGGGTTCCATCAACGGAGAGTGAAAAGCACCACCAACCGGTAACACCAGTGCCCGTTTAGCGCCAGCAGCCTTCATTCGTTCGCAAGCGATATCTATTCCTTTTAATGAACCACTGATCACCAACTGACCGGGACAATTATAATTAGCGGGAACAACTATTTCTCCGGTTTCATTTTGTACTTCTTCACAAATAGCTTCTACTTTTTCATCGGCCAGCGCCAATACTGCAGCCATTGTAGAAGGATTGGTTTCGCATGCTTTCTGCATGGCTTTGGCACGGATGGATACCAGTCGCAATCCGTCTTCAAAACTCAATGTTCCATTTGCTACCAATGCAGAAAATTCTCCAAGCGAATGGCCCGCCACCATATCTGGCCTGGCTGACTCAATACTTTTATAGGAAATTACAGAATGGAGAAATACTGCTGGCTGTGTTACATTGGTTTGGCGAAGGTCCTTTTCCGTGCCGTCAAACATAATATCGGATATACGAAAACCTAATATTTCGTTAGCCTGTTCGAAAAGTTTTTTTGCAAAAGCATTGTTATTGTAATGATCCTTTCCCATACCCGGGAACTGCGAACCCTGACCGGGGAACACATATGCATACTTCATAATCGCTAAGGGGTTTAGACAAACAAAAATGCCACAAACTGTTTATCTGACCAAATTGGAATTTACGATTTATGATATCGTTCTTGCCAGAGCAAATTGATAAATATCAAAGACTTCAAAATCAATTTTCTATAACCCTAAAACATTTCCATTAATGCAGCTTGGCGCTGATGAGTTTCATAAACTCACTTCGGGTGGGGTTTTTATGGAATTCCCCATAAAACGCTGAGGTAGTGGTTACAGAGTTCTGTTTTTGTACCCCCCGCATCATCATACAGAGATGGGAAGCTTCAATAACCACCCCCACCCCTAGTGGATTTAAGGTATCTTTTATAGCATCCAAAATTTGGGTGGTGAGCCGCTCCTGCACTTGCAGTCGACGGGCATATACTTCTACCACACGGGCAATCTTACTCAATCCGGTGATAAAACCATTAGGAATATATGCTATATGTGCCTTGCCGAAAAAAGGAAGCATATGGTGCTCGCACATACTATATAGCTCAATATCTTTTACAATGATCATCTCACTCACTTCTTCATGAAACTTAGCCGAATTCAAAATGACTTTTGCATCCATCTGGTATCCCTGGGTAAGATATTGCATTGCTTTAGCCATCCGCTCCGGCGTTTTCAACAATCCTTCCCTTTCAGGATTTTCTCCCAACAGCCCCAACGTTTCTTTATAATTTTCGATAAGACTACTGGTAATCTTATCCTCGTATTGTTCCGTTTTTTTGTAAGCCATAACTCAAATAAATTTTATTCTTTTATTCTCTTCTATTATCAACAATGTAATGCGCCAAGAACCCCTTTTCATTAATTATATGTCATTTATCATTCTTCATTATCAAGGGTAGCCCCGCCAAAGGCGGGCAAAACGACAATTAACTATTTTTGATCTACAAACAGGTAGCCCCTACGGGGCATAGAGACAATTACTTATCGAGATGCACTTTTATATTTTACATTTTATATTCTACATTTTACATTCCCTTCCTCATTCTTCATTCATAATTCTTAATTTTTAATTTCACACCGGGTATTCCACAAAATTCCTCTCCGTCTCATACAACCTTACCTGCACATCCAACTTAATATCAATCTTTTTGCGAAGAATATTATAAATAACAATACAGATGTTTTCCGCTGTCGGAATCAGGTCCTTGAAATAGGCCGAATCCAGGTTCAGGTTCTTATGATCAAATTCATCCAGCACAAATTCTTTCACCAGGTCACTCAGTTCTTTCAGGTCCATCACATAACCACTGCCAGCATCTACTTCACCCGTAACTTTTATTACGAGATCATAATTATGACCGTGATAATTGGGATTGGCACATTTGCCAAAAACGGCAAAATTGGTTGCATCATCCCACGACGGATTAAACAACCTGTGTGCAGCATTGAAATGTTCTTTTCGGTAAACAGCCACTTTATTATTCATCAGACAGATTACAAGTTAATTAAGGAAACGATCATTTCATGTCGCACATCTGACAGAACCCCTTTTGACCTGAAAGAATTACGCCGAATTTTTCCTAAACAGGATACTGTAACGACTTCACCGGAAGTGTGCCGGTCATGCACTACAGTAAAAGTTGAGTACTGATCCAATAACAGGTTAGTCCGGAAATTGTTGAACAGTTTTCGAAATTACTGCTTTTTGGGATAGTGAGTAAGATTTTGGAATTGGGGAATGGGAAATTGGGAAATCTCTTCTTGTGTACCATGCTGCTAGCATTTATAAAGCAAAACTGATCTAAATGCGATTTCCCAATTTCCCAATTCCAAAATTTCAAAATCAGTCCGGTGCCCGATATTTGCAGTATGCACATTCTCATTACAGCCGCAACTGAAAAAGAGATAGCCCCCTCTAAACAATTCCTTGAAGAAGTTGGCTATGAAGTCAATAATAACAAGTTTGAAATACTGGTAACCGGAGTCGGCTTGACGGCAAGCACTTATGCACTTACTGAAAAGATCCTCCGTCAGCACCCACATTATATTTTCCAGGCAGGTATTGCAGGAAGTTTTTCCACCGAATTTGAACCCGGTACTGTTGTAATGGTGAATGATGAAACGATTGGAGATTGCGGGGTGACGGAAGATGGTGTATTTAAAGATGTATTTGATCTCAAATTAGCTGATGAATCAAAATTTCCTTTTATTGAGAAGAAGCTGGTTAATCCATATTGCAGCAACTGGAAAAAATATGGATTTCGTTTTGTTTCGGGAGTTTCAGTTAATAAGATCAGTACCGATGCCGAAATCATTCAACAATTAAAACAACAATACGGAGCCGATATTGAATCGATGGAAGGCGCGGCCCTGCATTATGTTTGCCTGCAACAAAAAATCCCCTTCATGCAGATCAGGAGTATTTCTAATTATGTAGGCGAAAGAAATAAAAAGAATTGGAAATTGCGCGAATCGATCGATATCCTGAACGACACGTTAATCAAAATCATTCAAGAGCCGATATGAAATTGACGCTGGGTTTTTCTCCCTGTCCAAATGATACCTTCATTTTTGACGCGCTGGTCAATCAGAAAATTGATACGGAGGGTCTGGAGTTTGATGTAATGTTGGAAGATGTGCAAACTCTGAACGAATGGGCCCTGAACGGAAAGCTGGATATTACCAAGTTAAGCTATGGGGTATTACCGTTGGTGCTGGAAAAATATATAGTGTTGAATAGCGGGGGGGCGTTGGGAAAAGGAGTGGGACCGTTGTTGATAACGGCTAAAGAAATTAAGCATCCGCCAGCAGGCAGACGCGGTGATGAATTAAGAATCCGCCAGCAGGCGGACGCGGTGAAGAATGAAAAAGTGGGGATCCCTGGTAGGAATACCACTGCACATCTTTTATTTTCATTGGCCTATCCGGAAGCGAACAATAAAAAATTCATGATCTTTTCCGAAATAGAAAATTCGGTTTTGAAAGGGGAAGTGGATTATGGAGTGATCATTCATGAGAATCGTTTTACCTACCAGGATAAAGGATTGCACAAGGTGATTGATTTGGGTGATTATTGGGAAAAAGAAACAGGACTGCCTATTCCATTAGGTGGGATCGTAATGAAAAGAACAATTGAAAACAACCTTGCAAAAAAAGTGGATCGACTGATCCGGAAAAGTATTGAATATGCTTTTCAACATTATCCCCTCATCACAGAATATGTAAAACAACATTCACAGGAAATGAGCGAATCGGTAATGCGGCAGCATATTGATTTGTATGTAAACGATTATTCGCTGGAATTGGGACGAGGAGGAAAAGAAGCCGTGAATAAATTAATGGAAGTATATCTTTCCGCCAACCCGGAAACCAAATTGACAGATCCAGTTTTTATATAGCATTTATAAAGAGTAGCCGGGAAGACGGGAAGGCGGGAAGTAGTTTTTTAATTATTCCTTCATTCCCGTCTTCCCGACTTCCCGGCAAAAAAAATGATTCATTTCGATTCCCTCAGAATAATTCTTTCTTCAGCACCTTTCCATATACTTCCAGGCAACGCTTGCGGGCGAAATCATGTTCTACGATGGGTTTGGGATAATTGAATTCTTCCAGTTCCGGCACCCAACGACGGACATACTTCAACTCGGGATCGAATTTTTGTGTTTGGAGATAGGGATTGAATATCCTGAAATAGGGAGCTGCATCGCATCCGCATCCCGCGGCCCATTGCCAGCCACCATTGTTAGCAGCGAGATCGAAGTCAAGTAATTTTTTCGAGAAATAAGCTTCTCCCCAACGCCAGTCAATCAAAAGATGTTTGCTTAGAAAAGAAGCTACAATCATCCGCACCCTGTTATGCATATAGCCAGTTTCATTCAGTTCGCGCATACCTGCATCTACAATCGGGTAACCGGTTTCGCCTTTGCACCATCGCTCAAACTCCTCTTCACTATTCCGCCATTGTATAAATTCATAAGCAGGTTTAAATGCTTTTCCTTTTCCAACGCGTGGAAAATGCCAGAGGATCATTTGATAAAAATCGCGCCAGATGAGTTCATTCAGATAGGTGTCATTCAGCGATTTTGCCTCCCGGGCCAGTTCGCGGATACTAATAGTACCAAAACGTAAGTGTACTCCTATCCTTGTTGTACCGTCAACAGCCGGAAAATCTCTTTGTGTTGAGTAATTTTTTATTTTTTCTTCATTCCATTTGTTGGGAGGAAAAGATTTATCGGGATCTTGAAACCCCATTGATGCTAAAGTAGGTATTGGTTGAACGGATAGCTTGAAGAAATTTTTATAGTATTCTATTGTTGGATAAGATTCAAGATAGAACTCATTTAATTTACTCTTCCATCTTTTGGAATAAGGAGTAAATACGGTGTAAGGAGTGCCATCATCCTTAATTACTTCCTCTTTTTCGAAAATCACCTGGTCCTTGAATGAATGTAAAGTCGCACCATTTTGTGTAAGCAGCTTTCCCACCTTCGCGTCTCTTTCTATTGCATAAGGTTCGTAATCGTGATTGGTAAAAACTTTTTCTACTTTGTATGTAGATAGTATTTCTTTCCACGCGTTTTCCGCCGTATCATGATATACTTTCAGCGTTGACCCTATTCTTACCAATTGTTCCTGCAATGTTATCAGGGCGGCATGGATAAAAGCTACCCGGTTATCCGCCTTATCTTCTAATTGATCAAGAATATTTCTGTCAAAAATAAATACCGGAACTACCGGGTTTTTATCGCGGAGCGCATGATACAATCCCGCGTTATCATGAAGACGGAGATCGCGTCGGAACCAGAAGATATTAATGGGTAGCGACATACTCACTCACAACACACATTTCAATGATTTGTTTATAGTACCTCCTTATATATTTTTGCCGGGAAGACGGGAAGGCGGGAAGTATCTGTTTTATGTTTTCTTTTTATTCCCGGCTTTCAGACTTACCGGCAAAAAAGCATTTAAAGTAACTCCTTATATATTCTTTGAGTGAGACTGTTCGAATAGGTTGTATTCCGGAATTGTTTTATCCAGCGAATTCCATAGCTGGCATTTGTTAAGAAGACTTCCTGCGCATTATCTAACTCTTCGACATCAAGAATTGATTCCAATGTCTTGTAGCCAGCCTCCAACAATCGATTCATCAAAAAGTTCCTCATCACCCCCGCCACACATCCTTCCGATAAAGGAGGTGTGTAAATCACTGAATCTTTTATCCAGAAAATATTAGCGATGGTTGCATCACAAATACGATCATGCTGGTTTAGAACAAAGCAATCATTCAGCTTGCTTTGTTTTGCGTGCAGCGCCGCCATCACATAGGGCAGGTAATTATTTGTTTTGCTGTTGGAGAATATGTCACAAGTTTTATGGGCATCGGGATAAATATCAACCACCAATCCATTCTCATTTAAATGGAGATAATGGTCTGGCAAAGGCAAAACTTCTATAAGATAGTTAGGATGGAGATTTTTGGGATCATACAATCCCCCTGGCCCTCGAAATACATTTAACCGCACTCTCCCACTCTGTTCCAGTTTGTTTTTGCGAGAAAGCTGGATTATACTTTCCAGAATTAATTCTTTGGTGAAAAGTGTGGGTATATCAAACTTCAATATTGCAAGCCCTTTAAATAATCGGTCCATATGAAGATCAAACAAGCGGATTTCGCCCTGTTGCAGCTTCATGGTTTCAAATAATCCATCTCCATAACGGAACCCGCGGTTATTGGCGCCTATAATCTTTGAATCTTCAGGAAGAATCTTTCCATTAAAGTTTATGAATAAGGACATGGGGTGAAGGTACGCCAGAAAGTGTAGGTACGAATAAACACTCGAATCACTTCATTAGCATTAATTCGTTTTAATTCGTGTTAATTAGCGTTCTATATTCATTAGGAGTCTGTCCAACCCGCTGCTTAAAAAGTCGGGTGAAATGTTGGGGATATTTAAAGCCTAATTCATACGCAATCTGGCTTACAGATTTAGATTGATCAAATACCCTTTCTTTTGCGACATCAATCAATTTTGCCTGAATGTATTCCTGCGCTGTTTTACCAGTTTCTTTTTTAACCAGATCCCCGAAATAATTTGCAGATAGATTTAATTCATTCGCACAATGAGCTACAGATGGCAAGCCTATAGTTTGCGGTTTATCTGAAATAAAATAATCATTCAGCAAATCTTCGAATCTTTCGAGGAACCCTTTGTTAACAACGTCGCGGGTAATAAACTGGCGGTCATAAAAGCGAATGCAATAACCTAATAATAATTCAATATTAGCAACGATCAGCTTCTTACTATGTGAATCGATTGTGTGGGATAATTCATATTGAATCTTGGAAAAGCCCTCCAGTATCATTTGTCTTTCCATTTTTGACAAATGAAGCGCTTCATTCGATTGATACCCGAAAAAGCTATAATCCTGGATATGCCGTCCAAGTGCAGTGCCATGGATCAGATCCGGATGAAACAGCAATGCATGGCCCTTGGGTTGAAAGTTTTGCCCGAAATCTTCTACTTCTATCATTTGTCCCGGCGAAATAAAAACCAACGAGCCTTCCTGGTAATCGTAATAGTTGCATCCATACTTTATATCTCCGCATTTAATTTCTTTCAGGAAGATGCAGTACAGGCCATAGTTGACTTTAATAGTTTTTGCGTCACCGCCGGGCCAGTTCCAAGGCTTCGATTTTGAAAAATCAATGACAGTAACCAAGGGGTGAAGCGTGTCGTGATCATTCAATGCGTTGTATGCCGCGACCGAATCAATCTTGTGAATTTTATCCATGCACGGGTTTTGTAAAGCAAATGTAATCTTTCGAACTAAAGAGGAATGAAAGCACATTGTTAATCAGTAAAAATGGTAGATGAATCCGTAATCTGTATACTATGTTGATCGTAAAATGCAAGGACCTTAGTGTCTGGTATTTCCAATCTGACAATCAATCAAAATTAAACGAACGATCTACTTAATAAAGTTATTCAATGAAGAAAATTTCTTTAGTACTCACATTGTTTATTACAGGTGCTTTGCATGCTCAGCAAACTGTAAATAAAGCGCCGACGGTTCGTATTGCATCCGGTACTGTTCGTGGTGCAACCGAGGGCGAGGTTTCCAGTTTTAAAGGAATTCCATATGCTGCTCCGCCTATAGGTGAGTATCGTTGGCGCCCGCCCCGACCTGTTGCTACGTGGCAAGGAGAACGTGACGCAAGCAAGTTTTGTGCTGATTGCCCACAGCGAGCTTTTCCCGGATCAACAGCAACCATTTCCGAAGATTGCCTTTTTTTGAATGTGTGGGCACCGGCTACAACCACGAAGAAATCAAAATTGCCGGTGATGGTTTGGATCCATGGGGGCGGTTTCACAGGAGGTAGTGGCTCTGGTCCAGGTTCGGCAGGAGATGCTTTTGCCAAACAAGGCGTCATATTGATAACTATTAATTACCGGCTCGGCCGCCTCGGTCATTTTGCCTTCCCCGCATTAAGCAAAGAACATCCCGACGAATTCAAAGGCAGCTACGCCTATATGGACCAAATTGCCGCACTTAAATGGATTCAGAAAAATATTGCTGAATTCGGAGGCGATCCGAATAACGTAACCATTTTCGGTTTTTCTGCAGGTGGAGTTTCCGTTCATTCTCTTTTGACAATACCAGCCGCAAAAGGACTTTTTCATAAAGCTATCAGTGAATCAGGTGGTGGTCGTGACGGTGTCCTAACCGGAAGGCCTATTCGTCAAGAAAATGCTGACCCGCTGTACGCTGTTTCTGCGGAAACAATTGGAACAAACTTTGCCCGCAGACATAAAATTCAGAGTACAGATGCGGCCGCCCTCGCTAAACTACGCTCTCTGAGCGTGGAAGAAATTGTAGATGGAGGTCAGGAAAACGATAGCGCATTAGGCCGGATTTACTCAGGCCCAATCCTTGATGGTAAGTTGGTGGTTGAAACAGCTGAGAGCGCATACAAAGCCGGCAGGCAGGCAAAGGTTCCACTCATTATAGGAAATTGCAGTGCCGAAATCGGTGGACCCTTTGTTAGTAATGCCAATTCAAAGGAATCACTCTTTGCAAGTTTTGGCGAACTTGAATCGGAGGCCAAAGCTGCATTTGATCCTGATGGTACTAAGGAATTCGCTGAGGTAATTACAAAGTTTAACACGGATTGGGTGTGGGGTGAACCAGCACGAATGACAGCGAGGTCCTTTATAGCGAAAGGTGAACCAACTTATATGTTTCAATTCGGTTACGTTCCGGCAACAGCAAGACAGCGGTCGAGGTATGGTGCCGGGCACGGGTCTGAAGTTTCTTTTGTATTCAATACCCTCAATGCACGCTGGGGACCGCCAACTGAGCCAACAGCAGAAGAAAAAGAGTTAGCAAGGATCATGAACACCTATTGGACAAATTTCGCCAAAACAGGTAACCCTAATAGTAAGGATGTGCCGGCATGGCCCCGTTACGATATCCAAAAACAAGAGATTCTCGATATTGATTTAGATGGTAAACCCGTCAGCAAGCCCGATCCCCGGAAAGCAAGATTCAATGTGGTTGAAAAAGCATTTATAAAGCGGGATCGTGTGCAATTACGTGGCGGTATTTAAAATCTAAAGATTCATTTATGCGTCAATTGAAATTGATAAATCAACGAATTATTTTTGTACTTTTTATTGCCACAAGTTCTACTTTATACTCTTCATGTTTATCCAGTAAAAAAAGCTCAGGCAATGGAAATGGACCATTAGTTATTCAAGAACAAGGAAGTTTCGCTGTTGGCGGTACGGTTTTTACTAATGCCGGCACTTTCGATCCATTAAATCCAACTCCTGCCGGACAAACTTTTCGCGGAGATCATGCTTATGTTTTTTACCAGGTTCCGGTTAACGCCCGAAAATATCCATTGGTGATGTGGCACGGAATAGGACAGTTTTCTAAAACCTGGGAAACAACTCCCGACGGCCGGGAAGGTTACCAAAACATTTTTCTTCGCAGGGGTTTTGGTGTGTATATAATGGATCAACCACGAAGAGCAAGAGCCTCCAGAAGTACGGCTGCAGCTACCATTAATCCAACTCCAGACGAACAGCAATGGTTTAACACGTTTCGCATAGGTGTGTGGCCAAATTACTTCGATGGTGTTCAATTTGCAAGGGATACAAATACGCTTAATCAATATTTCCGTTCAATGACTCCCAATCTTGGTCCCATAGACATAAACGTTACTTCCGATGCAGCATCTGCACTCTTTAATAAAATTGGCCCTGCAATTCTTGTTACACACTCTCATTCAGGTGGAATGGGTTGGGTTACCGCAATAAAAAATCAAAATGTAAAAGCAATCGTTTCGTATGAACCGGGAAGCGGATTTGTATTCCCCGAAGGAGAAGTTCCAGCACCAATACCCATGACCGGCGGAACGATGGCGGCAGTTCCCGTTCCTATGTCCCAATTTATGTTGCTCACAAAAATTCCAATCATTATTTACTACGGCGACAATATCCCGGCAACACAATCAAACAATCCGGGCACCGATGGATGGCGTGCTCGCATGCAGATGGCGAGACTTTGGAGAGATGCCGTAAATAAGCATGGAGGCGATGTAACAGTTGTGCACCTGCCAGAAGCTGGACTCAAAGGAAATACACACTTCCCATTTTCAGATTTGAACAATATCCAGGTGGCTGACCTGATGTCGAAATTTTTAAAAGACAAGGGTCTGGATTGAAGTAATTTTAATGATACAAAAGAATTAATAAACTATGTATTCGCATAATCAAGTGACAATAACGAGATTCAGAGCCATACTCATAGTTTGTCCGATAATATTATTTGCATTCACAGCATGCAAATCGGAAAAAGATCGTGATTATGATATTGATCGTACATGGGCAGTGTATAAAGCAGATGCTTCAAGTTCCAGCTTTTCTCCATTGGATCAAATCAATGTTTCCAATGTTGCGCAGTTGAAGTCAGCCTGGACATTTACTTATACCGATCTTCCCAAGGATGCGCAACCGTCCACCAGTCAGTGTAACCCAATCATTGTAGATGGCATCATGTATGCAACGTCGATTAAGCGAATGGCATATGCAATTGACGCGGCTACAGGCAAACAGATATGGGCACACGATCCGTACGACGGCGGTGGAGGTGGTGGAGTTGGTCGCGGTGTT
Source organism: Chitinophagaceae bacterium (assembly GCA_965279015.1). Classification (GTDB taxonomy): domain Bacteria; phylum Bacteroidota; class Bacteroidia; order Chitinophagales; family Chitinophagaceae; genus Endoryza. The sequence goes on along the minus strand of OZ257130.1, from coordinate 1,936,278 downwards.
ACCTATTGGGAAAGTGGCGACGATAAACGAATTTTTTATGCTGCCGGAACAAATCTCGTTGCGGTAGATGCGCGTACAGGCAAAACTATCGAGAGCTTCGGCGAGAAAGGAAAAGTAAATCTGAATCTTGGTTTAAGAGATGATCCCGATAATATTTCAGTTACTATGACATCACCCGGTATCATTTATAAAGATCTGATTATTGTTGGCTCACGTCTGCCTGATCTATATGGTACACCTCCCGGACATATCCGTGCCTACGAATGTAAAACCGGTAAGCTTGCATGGATGTTTCATACCATTCCTCAACCGGGAGAACCCGGATATGAAACATGGCCAAAAGACGCTTATAAATATGTGGGTGGAATAAATAGCTGGGCGGGTATGGCTGTTGATGAAAAACGCGGACTGGTGTACGCTTCACTGGGTTCTCCAACCTATGACTTTTACGGTGCAGATAGAATTGGAGCAAATCTTTATGGCAATTGTGTAATTGCACTCGATGCAGCTACGGGCAAACATAAATGGCATTATCAAACGGTACATCATGATATATGGGATTATGATTTGCCGGCGCCACCTACTCTTGTTACCATTAAAAAAGATGGAAAGAATACCGACGCAGTAGTTCAACCCACCAAACAAGGTTTTCTTTTCGTATTGGACCGCGAAACTGGAGCGCCAATTTTTCCAGTGGAAGAGAGAGCAGTACCAAAATCAAATCTTCCGGGAGAGCAAGCCTGGCCCACGCAACCTTTCCCCACAAAGCCTGCACCTTATGCAAGACAACTGATCACAGAAAATGATTTAACCAATTATTCTCCGGCCGATAGCGAAGCGGTGCGCAAAAAATTTAAATCAATGCGCTATGAAGGTTTATATACACCTCCCGATACAAACGGAACATTAATGTTTCCTGGAACCAGAGGTGGATCCAATTGGGGCGGTGCAGCATACGACGCTACTAATAATATTCTATACCTGAGATCGAGCGAAGCGCCCGACATTCAAACCATCATTAAAACTAATCCGAATGCCGTAGCAGGTATGCCGCAAATTGATCAGGGACGCCGGTTGTATTCCATTTATTGTGCTTCGTGCCACGGTGGTAATAAAATAAGTCCGGTATCTACTGTTCCCTCATTAACTGACCTGGAAAAAAGAATGACCCGGGAAGCGGCAATGGAAAAAGTTAAAAAAGGTGGCGGACTGATGCCACCATATGCTGGCGTACTTAAGGATAATGAGTTGCAACCAATTTTAGCATTCATCCACAGCGTGGATCCAATTGCAGCCAAAATTGCAAATACGGAAACTGTTAACAGCACACCATTAAAAGAAATGTACCTCAATACTACAGGCTATGCCACATGGAAAGATCCAAGTGGTAATCCGGCCATAACGCCACCATGGGGAAGGTTGCATGCGCTCGATCTTTCAACCGGTGAATATATCTGGCAAATACCATTGGGAAATGATAGTAAACGACATAAGAATGGGGAAGCTGAAACCGGAACCGAAGGAAAATCAGGACCTGTAGTTACGGCCGGAGGATTAATCTTCATTGCAGGAAGTGAGGACAAAAAATTATGGGCCTTAGAAAAATCCACAGGCAAAATAGTCTGGCAGTTTGATTTACCGGCTGTAGCAAATGCGTCGGCAAGTGTATATTGGGTAAATGGTAAGCAATACGTAGCGATCTCTGTAGGTGGTACAAAGGAAAATCCGTCAGGATCCATCATGGCGTTTGCATTGCCTTAAATGAAGAAAGTGATTAACTCACATAAAATGGCAACTATGCACAACCGAAAATTATTAAATGCCTGTATTAAAGTACTTATTCTCGGATCTTGTATTGCTTTCACAAGTAGGCAGTCTTTATTTGCTCAACAAACAAAGGATGAGAAAGACATCATCAATCTCTCCAAACAAAAATGGCAATGGATGGCCGACAAAAAAACGGATGAGCTTTCAACCTTGTTTCATGATAAATCCATGTTCGTTCATATGGGAGGATCCTGGGGGAAAGTACAAGAAATTGATGTAATCAAAAGCGGCAATATCTGGTACAAGAAAGCCGAGGTTTACTCAGCTTCCGTGAATATAATTGGGAACACCGCCATCCTGTTAAATGATATCGACCTTGTAGCAGTAGTTGGGAATAACGAAGTCATTAATCCATTTATGGTAACAGAAGTGTATATCAAAGAAAACGGAAAATGGATAATGGGTTCTCTTACGTTCTCGAGATTAATGAGACCGGTTAAATTGAAATGATGCAGGCGAAAAAATATCTGATTGTTGCGCTGTCCATCACTTTTTTCTCTTTTTGTTCCAAAGCGCAGCAATCGAAGTCTGACAACAAGATTTTAATTGTGTATTTGTCGCGAACAAACAACACAATGACTATTGCACAGATCATTCATAAAAATGTAGGGGGCAAATTAGTGGCGCTGGAATTGGAGAAACCATATCCGGCTAATTACGGGGCGACCGTACAACAGGTAGTGAGGGAAAACGAGTCGGGTTATCTGCCTCCCTTAAAAACAAAGATTGATAGCATTCAATCCTATGGTATAGTGTTTGTGGGCTTTCCCACCTGGGGGATGAAGTTGCCGCCACCTATGAAAAGTTTCTTAAAGCAATACGATCTGCGTGGAAAAACCATAGTTCCTTTCAATACCAATGACGGGTATGGAATTGGTAGTAGTTTTGATACGGTTAAAGAACTTTGTACAGGCTGCAATGTGCTGGAAGGATTTACTATCCGGGGAGGTATCGATACTGACGGAATAGCCCGCTTAACCAAGTATGAAAATTTGAAAGAGGCAGAAAGAAAAGTAAATGAATGGCTGAAAAAAATACAGATCGTTAAACAGAAATCATAGATAATATTTAAGTAATGATTAGTTGAAATCAAAATTTCAACAGACGAGGAATTAGATTAAATTACAGAGAGAGAAAGCAGTTTATGATTTATGATATGGGATTTGTGATTTCTGAAGGCGATGTTCCGACAGGAAGAAATCCGAAATCAAAAATCATAAATCATGAATCCAAATTACCAATCATAGATCCAAAATCATAAATCAATAAAGATGGAACAATTTAAACCTTCCTACAACAGGCGTTCATTTTTGAAATCCTCTTTTTTGGCGGGTGGCGGGCTGATGATCAGTTTCAGTTGGCTTCCCGAAGCAGTACTTGCACATAATGCGAAAGACATTCCGCTTCCCGGAGAATGGAATGAAATAACCGGCTATATAAAGATTACTTCAGACAACATAATTAAAATCATCAACCCGAATCCGGAGTTCGGGCAAAATGTGATGACCTCACTTCCTATGATGGTTGCTGAAGAATTGGATGTAGAATGGAAAAAAGTAGTGGTTGAAATAGGTCCTCACGACGCTGTGAAATTAGGACCGCAATTCACCGGCGGAAGTAATTCAATGAGGATGTATTGGAAACCACTTCGCGAAGCAGGAGCTGCCGCCCGTAATATGCTGATGCAGGCCGCAGCCCAAACCTGGGGTGTACCTGTAGAGGAAGTAACGACAAAAGCAGGGATGCTCTACCATGAAAAAACGGGTAAGTCAGGTAAGTACGGCGACTTTGCATCAAAAGCTGCCGGCATTCCCATACCCAAAGGAGTAAAGCTAAAGGATGTAAAGAATTTCAATATCGTTCGAAGCTCACAGAAAAATGTAGAGGGTTTGAAAATCGCCACCGGTAAACCTCTTTTTGGATTGGATTATTCAGTAGAGGGAATGCTGATTGCGATGATTGAACATCCGCCTGCATTCGGTATGAAACTAAAATCTTTTGATGCATCTCAAACGTTGAAAATGCCAGGCATCACGGATGTATTTAGCATGAAGTTATATGAAGATGGTTTTGAACAAGGCGGTTTCGATACCCGTACATTCAACAATTTGCTGGTAGTTGTGGGCAAAACCACCTGGGAAGTAATGCAGGCCCGCAAAAAATTAATCGTACAATGGGAACCTGCCGGCGAAATCAAAGAGAAAATGGGAGGCAGGGGTGGATCAAGAGAAGTGATTGTTCCGGGAGAGCTTGAAACGTCGAGTAATCAATATGCAAAAATGGAGGAGTATGCAAAAAAACCAGGGCAAGTAGTAAGAAAAGACGGGGATCCCGAAACGGCTTTTAAAAACGCTGCCCATGTTCTCGAACGCACGTATAATGCACCGTTCTTAGCGCATAACTGCATGGAGCCAATGAATTTCTTCGCGCATGTTACGGATGAAAAAGCGTTGGTAGCCGGACCTCAGCAAGCGCCGGGTTGGTCAGAACCTACCTTGGCAAAATTGTTGAACCTGCCAGCAGACAAGATTGAGATACAAATGACCCGCATGGGTGGTGGCTTTGGTCGCAGAGCGTATGCACATTATATCTATGAAGCGGCGCTTATCTCTAAAAAAGTAAAGGCCCCGATCAAACTGATATACACACGCGAAGATGATATGACCTATGGTATATATCGTCCTATGTATACTGCTACATATCGCGCGGCACTTGACGCGAATAAAAATTTGATTGCATTTTCGGTAAAAGGCGGCGGCATTCCGGAGCATGCCATTCATGCTAACCGGTTTCCTGCCGGTGCAGTTGATAATTATTTGGCTGAAACCTGGCAGATACCCTCCAATATTACGATTGGTGCATTCAGGGCTCCGCGATCAAACTTTAATGCGGCTGCAGAGCAATCATTTCTGGATGAATTGGCGGAAGCGATGGGCAAGGACCCCATTGATTTCAGGCTTGAGTTGCTCCAACGCGCAAAGGAAAAACCAGTAGGTAAAAACAATGAATACGATGCTGACCGGTATGCCGGAGTATTGAAATTGGTCAAAGAGAAATCAGGATGGGGCAAACAGGAAAATAAAAAATATCACCGGGGGGTAGCTGCTTATTTCTGTCATAATTCATATGCTGCACATGTGGTAGATATGGTAATGCGAAACGGACGTCCATATGTAGAACAGGTGTTCAGTGCTATGGATTGTGGAATTGTGATAAATCCTGATGCGGCTACCAATATGGTGGAAGGAGCCGTTATCGATGGTATTGGAAATGCATTTTATGGAAAGTTGAGTCATAAAGAAGGTGCGGCAGAACAAAACAATTTTCACCGGTATCGGGTGATTCGTCATAGCGAGGTCCCTAAAAAGATCGAAGTGCATTTTGTACAAAATGATTTTGATCCAACCGGTTTAGGCGAACCACCGTTTCCACCGGTGTTTGGTGCCGTTGCCAATGCGTTGTATAAAAGCACTAACAAACGACATTATAACCAACCTTTCCTCGACCCGTTAATGCAGAACAATAATAACAATAGCAATAAAAAAACATTCTGATTGCAGAATCAACCATCACTATCAATCATTAAAATATGATCAAGCTAAATATCAATAAAAAAAACTACGAAGTGGATGTGGATCCTAACACTCCTTTGTTATGGGTACTGAGAGATACACTTGGTCTGGTGGGAACAAAATACGGATGCGGCGTAGCGCAATGTGGTGCCTGTACCGTTCATCTCAATGGGGACGCCGTTCGTTCCTGCGTTACGAAAGTTAGCCGGGCAGTAGGGCAAAAAGTAGTTACTATAGAAGGGCTATCAGAAAACAATGACCATCCTTTACAAAAAGCGTGGGTGGAATTGGATGTTCCTCAATGCGGATACTGTCAATCGGGTCAGATCATGTCGGCGGCCGTTCTCCTTAAAGAGAATAATAATCCCACCGACAAGGACATCACGGATGCCATGGAGGGAAATATCTGCCGTTGTGGTACCTATTTACGTATTCAAAATGCGATTAAGCTGGCAGCAGAAATACAACGCAAAGGTTCGAAATAAGAAAATGTGCAAATTAGAAAATGTGCAAATGTGCAAATGCATTAGGTGCATCTTCTCCGATTAAATGCAAAATGAATTTACTTAAAGGGGTCGAATCGACGAATTTGCACATTTGCACATCTGCACATTTACTAATTGACTAATTCAAATCTTTATAAACAAATCAATATGAATTTAAGCTCCACTTATTTCAAACGTTCAAAAACCTTAATCGTATTAACTATATTACTTTCAGTAATTGTATTGATGAGTTTTGCTATTAATAACGCGCCGGTAAGCAATGAGCCAAATGTTCCGCCAAGGGATAGCGTTGCTTCGGTGAAAGCGTTTATGGACGTTTACAAAGTATTGATGAGTCCCCGCTGCATGAATTGCCACCCGGCAGGCGATGTTCCTCTTAACGGCGATGACAATCATTTGCATAACATGACTCCTCAACGAGGAAAGGATGGCAAAGGGCTAAATGCAATGAAATGTTCAAATTGCCATCAGGCTACCAATACAGAAGGCTTAAATCAACCACCCGGACATCCGGATTGGCACTTACCGCCTGCAAATATGAAAATGGTTTTTGAGGGACGCTCACCCAATCAATTAGCAAAGCAGTTAGTCAATCCAAAAACAAACGGAAATAAAAGCTTGAAACAATTAATTGCACATGCTGATGATGGCTTGGTTAAAGCCGGTTGGAACCCTGGAGAAGGACGCACGCTTCCTCCGATGAGTTATGCCGAATTTAAAAAAGCGTGGATCACCTGGATCAATACCGGGGCGTATGCTCCCAGTTCGAAATAATTGTCGATAAAAAAAGGTTCCGAACCCATAAAGGGTTCGGAACCTTTTTTATGCGGCTAGCTCATGAATGATAAAAGCCCCCAGTGAAATGGGGGCTTTTTATATGTAGATTTTGGTTGGCTTTAATTATCCCTTCGTCAGGCTCAGGGGACTCAGGACGGCGTATGCTGATCTATAATTCCATTCTTCACCGCGTACATTACCAGTCCGGCCATGCTTTTAGCGCCGGTTTTGGTTTTGAGTTTATCGCGGATCGCTTCAACTGTACGTGGACTGATATCCACGATATCGGCGATTTCCTTGGTTGTTTTTTCCTCGCACATCAGTTTCAATACGCGCATTTCCTTATCGCTGAGGTTAACATCCTGGGGACCCACAATATCGTGACGCTTGGTGCGAATACCGGTAAGCAGGGCCTTATTGGTAAGTTCATTGAAAAAGAATTCCTGTTCGTAGCAGGTCTTGATGGCCTGGTAGATCGTTTCGGAATCCGAGTTCTTGGTCAGGTAAGAGTTTGCTCCTATTTCCATCAATTTGCTGATCATGGAATGATCGTTATGCATGGAAAGTATGATCACTTTGGCATCTGGTTTTAGCTTGCGGATTTCCGGAAGGGTTTGAATGCCATCCATAATGGGCATTTGAATGTCCAGGAGAATCACATCCACATCAACATGTTTCAGGAGATTGAGCAACTGCATGCCATTGTCGGCTTCGGCGATGAGTTCAATGTCTTTTTTCACGGCCATTGCGGTTTTTACGCCGGCCCGGAAAAGAGCATGATCATCAGCGATTGCTACTCGTATTGCCCTATCGTTTTCTGGTTTTTTCATACGGGTTGTATTTAGCTAGGTGCCGGGGGTTATACCGATCCTAACATTAAAAATGATGATTTTTCGTGACAAATACCATAGGAGATTTACGAAATTATACTATTTCGGAATATACTGTTTACCTAATTTGAAACGGGCATCTACTATAGTGGCATAGCAGTTTTCCCCTATGCGGCCTGAGTAATCTACTAGAAAGCGGGTAAATACCGAATAGCGGAAATAGGGCGTTTCTGCTCTAGGTCACAATTTTAGACAAGCATAGATTTGTATAGAAGTTGATTGACGAGGATTAGCAACCTCACAGACCATCCAATGTCCTTTAATAACCGTCCAGAAAGAATTCCAAATATTCTATGAAATGAAACCGGCAAAGTCCAATGTCAATCAACTTTCTTTTTGTTTTTGTACCAATATCCACCCCTTCGAACAACATCAGCCAAAATTGCAACTGATTAGAGCTGATCAAGTCCTGTGAAAACTCCCTTGGATTTATTCCAACGAAAACCACCCTCTCCTTACCCGCTGAAAGCGAACAACTTTTTAAAAAATTTGTTTAGTTTATATAGCCCCCTGGGCCTAACCTAAATTTAAAAGTTCTTAACTTATAATATAGTGCCTGCTTTTGAATTCGGATTGCAGCGAAGTAGCGGAAATAACCAGTGAGTGATTTTTTTGCAGTTGGTTTGCATAAAATTTGTGAAAAACCGGGGTTATCTTTTAGGTTTACTAATGAAGTTCCGAAATTATCAAAGGCAGGCTTTTTTTATGCCCTGCCGTTAATAAAATGACAAGCGGGCGCGATGTAAAAGGTTATAATTGAATTAATACAGATCGCATTTTCTAAATCTCCACCAACTTATAAAAAGGGTCGCAGGCCTCATTCATTTTTTTTATCCGTTTTTTTTGTCTCTTCTTCGATGCGGAATGTTACCGGTTGCTTTTTATATGATTTTACTATTCGACCATTTTGGGTTGCAGGACTCCATTTCCCAGAACTTTTTATAACCCTAACTACTTCTTCTTCCATACCAAATCCATTCTTGGTTATTGGTGTAATGTCAGAAACATTACCTTGCTTATCGACAGTGAACTGAACTTGGACAATATATGTTCCGGCTTTGGCTCCACTATCTATAGGTACATTGGGATTAAGATTTTGTTCCAGGAACTTTCTCCAAGCTACGAGTCCTCCGGGGAACTCAGCTTCAACCTCCAATCTAGAAGATGGCCTCTCTTCCGAGTTGTCTGATTCTGGAGGTTGGCTTGTTGAAGGTTTCGCAACATTATCTACCGGTATTGCAGATGTATCTATTACATGAACAAAAGAATCACCAGAGCTTGAAGTTCCAGTATTCGAATTCGTAATTCTCGGATCAATAGTTTTGCTGGAATTTCCCCATATAAAATAGATAAGAATAAGTATCAGTCCAACTGCTCCCAATCCGATGAATATCTTTTTCCATGGTCGTTTTTCCGTAATTGAACCATCCATTCCTGAATACACGTCGATGTTACTATTATCTTCACTGATTTCTGATTCGAAGCTATCTTCAGTACGGGGAGATAATTGAGAAGCATTTTTTTGACTTTCAAAACCTTCACTCGTTTGGGGTGTTAGTTGAGGAGACATTGAATTGCTATCAAATCGATCAGTATTTTTCTGTTCCAGATTAGTAGCGGCTTCCGTTTCCACAATATTCTTTTCATTTAATAGCTCCGTTGATTCTGGTAGTTGAGTTGCATTATGTTTTATTGGCTCCTGTTGAATAGTGGGTGATATAGGTTCCTTAGAAATATCGCTTTTAGCTAATGATTGTAACAACTGATCGAGGGCTTCTTGGTAATCGCCAGTGAATACAATATGTTGTAAACGCCTCAATCGATAAGGAATTGCTGATTCTTTGAAAATGACAGGGATCAGCTTTTTCTTTTCCTCCAACGCGTACGAAACTTCATCCATTACATTACTAGATTCAATGGCAGCGGGTGAAATAATTACCAGTATACAGGTTGAGGAAAAAAGCGCCTTTTCAATTGCATTATCCCAATGAACACCACCCGGAATATCGAGTTTATCGAGCCACACATTTACCCCATTTTCACGAAGATCTCTCGCTAGTTTTAACGCAAACTCAATATCTGAACGATTATAGCTGAAGAAGATGCTTTCGGAATACATGCTTGCAGATTCTGATAAAAAGATAACGATTTCCTACCCTCGGCCAATACAAACGCTAAATCGAAGATAATGATTTTCGTTTTTTATATGGCCTTCTCACCTGCCATAAAGTAATAAGCAACTATAATTTTCGATCTTAGTACAGATCGCATTTTCTAAATCTCCACCAACTTATATACAGGCTCCCTGAAAAGAAAAGAAATAAAGCAAGAAGCTGCATTTCCTCATATCCTTCCTTTCTCAAAAATTCAACCGCGGTATTAAAAGGCAAATAAGCATTGAATCCTTTATTGCGCAGGTAAGCGAGCAGTATTCCTTCAATGATGATATAAGCGACAAAAAATAAGATGGAATAGGTTGTTTTCTGAACGAAAAAAACGATTACCCCAAAAAAGCAACATAGATAAAACGCAACTACGGCAGCTATTAATAATTGAGTAATTTCTATATGTAAAGGAATATTATAAACCCCTGCAACCAACAATTTGAACGCTCCTACCATAATCGCCCCGATAACAGAAAAATAAATAGCCTGCATTATTTTCCCCCTAAAATAATCCCTCCGTGATAACCCGCTAACCAGGAACCTATGAACGATATAATTCTCAAACTCCTTTGATAAATTGATTAAATACATCAGGGGGATGACGGTGAAAATTAAATTGTATACGTATCTATCTGCGCTATTATAAATGTTCATAAACGGAACATCCGGATTACGTTCCAATCCGGTATCCAATCGTACATTAATCAACACCTGGAAAACGATAATGAGTATAAAAGCCGACAAGAAAATAATATTAAACCTCGTTAAGAGTTTATAATATTCAATTTTGGCAACTGTATTTAATCTCATTATGAATTGGATTTGGGGCTATTGAAAAAACGATAGGCTTCTTCCAGGTTCGAAAACCTTAGCAGCAAGGATTCTTTGCTGGAATAGTCCATCAGTCTTCCAGCATTTATAAACATAAGCTGATTACACAAGCGTTCCAGTTCACTTAAAATAAGGCTGGTTATTATAATAGTTGTACCAGCCTTATGCGCTTCGGCCAATAAAGTGCGGAACTCGATAATACCCTGCGGATCGAGGCCATTGGTTGGTTCATCCAGTATCAACAAATCGGGCTTCATAGATAATGCCGCTGCTAATTCGCAGCGCTTTTTCATACCGGTAGAAAAGTTTTTGAACTTTTTGTTTTTATAACCAGATAGCTCAAATAGGTTGAGTATTTCGTCTTTCTTTTTACCGAAGTTTTCAAAAGCCAGGAAAATGTTGAAATTCTTTTCAACGGAGAACTCCGGATAAAACCCCGTTTTTTCCAGCATGGCAGTCGTCTTGAGTCCCCCCGAAATGAAAACAGTACCCGAAGAAGCTGCAACCAGATTCAGTATAATTTTTAACAGGGTGGATTTGCCCGATCCATTGGGTCCTATTATTCCAACCACATCTCCTCTCTGTACCGAAAAAGAAAGGTTATCTAGAATTGTTTTATTCCCGATTTGCTTTGTTAGATCCGTAATCTTTAGAATGGAACTATTATTATCCATAAAAAGTGATGAACCAGAAAGATTTGCAATAACACTTAAGAATATATCTAAGATAGTGCAAACTGCATCAACAAGGAATTCGCCTTTTCATCATAGTAAGTGATAATTAGAAATGAAAAAGCGACGGGCAACTGACACAAAAGTTCAACCCGCCGCTGTTTAACGCTTACTCTCAAGAAAGCGGTGATGGAGTAAAAATAAAATTTGGTGGAAAAAGAACAATGGGAAAACAAAATAAATGAATTAATTTATTATGATTCAAAAATAAAAGCCATCTCTAAAAAGGATTCATAAGCTCATCTTAAATATTCAAGATTTATATTAAAAAATACAATATTTTTAAATGAAACAAAGTATAAATGAGTTATAGTAAACTTGAATACGATTTAATAATTAACCTATTTATTAGTCAAGACTGGCTTACTAATAAAGAGTCAGAACTTAATGAGTTACTTACTTTGTGTGATGACATAGAAAGCAAGAAATTAATTTTTTCATTACTCGAGAGGTTTAAATATTTATACAACAATGACTTAAATGAACTATACTTAAAAACAGCAGACTATATTACTAGAAATACTGGCTTTGATGATGAGAAAACCCAAATAGTAGCTTTAACCTTTGATCATGCAGCTGATAGTGCTCAAAGAGTACTTGACATAATTAAAATATATGTTTCAAGAAATGGGTGGAGTCATTTTGAAACCGTAAATTCATTTGGCAGAAGTAAACGCATACACTCAAGGGGTAAAACACAGATCGTATTAATTGACGAGTTTATTGGTAGTGGGAAAACTTTAAAAACACGGTTAGATTATCTAAAAAAACAAATTATAGGTGCATATGAAATCAGAATCTGCTATTTGGTAGGGATGAGGGAAACAATTGAATATTTTTCGAATGCTGGGGTAGAAATATTTTGTCCCTTACAATTAGACAAGGGAATAAATGGTTTTTACAAAGATGACGAATTAAATGAAGCTGAATCACTAATGTTGAAGTTAGAATTAAAATTAGCACAAAAAATAAACTCAAAAGATATCTATGATTTTTCTTTTGGATTTGGAATGGCTGAAGCCTTGTATACTTCAGAAGGTGCAAATGGAAATACTCCAAATTCAGTATTTCCAATATTTTGGTGGCCTAAAAATTTGAAACTCAAATTGAGAAATACAATATTATCAAGATATGAGCAAGGATTTTAGTCTAAACAAGTATGAAAAATTTATTTTAGATGAGCTCTTTAGCAGCTCAAATGGACTTTTTGCATTTACGTTATACTCACGATATAAGATAAAACCACAAGTCATTGCCAGACTAATCTCTAAATTGCAAGAACAAGATATTATTCAGTACAATAACGGAAAGCTAAATCTAACATCAACGGGCAAAGAATATTTACTTTTAAACAATAAGATATTAAGAACTGAAGCTAAAAATCGAAAAGAGATACCATATGAATTCGTATCTTCAAAAATAGATATCAATTCACCATATTTGCCAGATAGGTCATCTATACCATCTGACATATTAAGTAATAGGAAGGTGGAATAGAAACTAGCATGTAGGAAGTGTAGTCGCTTCCCAAGGTTAAAGCTAATTTTAACCTCAGTGATCAACTGCAAATAGGAAATTTGCAGTTGATCACAGCTCACTAGGCAAAGCCTAGATTCGCCCCAATAAGAAAGCTTTCTTGGAGCGATGCACCAATAAATCTTTCTTATTGGGGTGAGCTAAAGGAAAGAAAGTAGTACTCCCACCTTCCTTTTTTTTATTTATGTCGAAAGAAAAAATATTCTCAGAATGGAAAAGTTATTTCTTAGAAAAAGGACTAGCAGAAAGTCTGTCGGATGCCTATTTACTTTACATTAATAAATTACTTAATAATAATGTACCAATAATTTTTAACTTCTCACACCTTTGCCTACTTCTAGGAAGAAAACCTTTTTATCTCGCATCTTTAATCAACTCACCTCAAAATCATTATTTTAAATTCAAGCTCCCTAAAAGAAGTGGTGGGTTTAGAGAAATAAATGCACCAATGCCATCATTAATAGAAATTCAAAATTGGATATACATAAATATTCTATTAAAATACCCTGTAGATCCATCGGCACATGGTTTCGTTAAAAAAAAATCCATCATAACAAACTCAAAAATTCATATTGGACAAAACCAATTATTAAAACTTGACTTAAAAGATTTCTTTCCATCAATTCACAAAAACCGTGTAATAGCAGTATTTAAAAAATTTGGATACCCCATAATCGTATCTAACTATTTAGCATCTATGTGTTGTCTTAACGATCAGCTACCCCAGGGTGCTCCTACTAGTCCTTATTTAAGCAATATTATTGCAAGTAAATTGGATAAGCGTCTTTTTGCATTAGCAAAATTCTTTAGGTTAAGATATACTAGATATGCAGATGATTTAACTTTTTCTGGAGATATTATCCCCGCAAAACTGATCGATTATATTGATAATATTATCTCTAATGAGGGATTTGAAATTAATAAACAGAAAACTCGTCTGTACAAAACAAATAGAAAAAAAATAGTAACTGGTATCTCACTAAATACAAAAGAATTAAGATTGCCAAAAAAATATAAAAGACAATTAAAAATGGAATTATTTTACATTTTTAAATATGGAATTTATTCACATGTTAGCAAGAAGAAAATTAAAAAGCCAAATTATATAAATTCAATATTAGGGAAAGTGGCATTTTGGCTATCTATAGAACCAAAAAATAAATTTGCCCTAGAATCTAAAACCAAACTTTTAGCTCTAATTAATTAATTTGTTCAAATTAATCAATCAATTTATTCCGCATTCCGTACATGATTAGACCAGCAATGGTTTTTGCACCTACTTTGGTCTTCATATTCTGGCGAATGGTTTCGATGGTGCGGGGACTTAAAAACACTTCTTTGGAAATTTCCTCGGTGGTTTTATCGTCGGCCAGCAATTTTAAAATGCGTAATTCCTTTTCGGAGAACTTAACCGGGTTGGGGTAAAACTGCCGGACCTGCTTTTTGGTTTGCAGCTTGCTCAGCACCGCTTTATTCACCAGATCATTAAAATAAAAGTCATCGTTCATGCAGGTGAGAATGGCCTGGTAGATCTCCTCGGGGTCGGAGGTTTTGGTGAGATAAGCATTGGCGCCCAGTTCCAGCATCTTGCTGATCATTTCCTGATCGTCGTACATAGTGAGTACAATGATCTTGATATCATCGTATTCCTTACGCAGCAGGCCGATGGCATTTACCCCATCTACTTCCGGCATACGGATATCCATTAACAATACATCAGGCTTTTTCAGCTGTATCTTATGCATCAGGTCCCTTCCATCCTCGGCTTCCCAGAGTATTTTCAGGTATTCCTTATTTTTCAGCGCCATCCGGATGCCGTCGCGGAAAATCTTATGGTCGTCGGCAAGTGCTACTTTAATAACCAGTTCAGTGCTCATAATGGGCAGGTTTGGCTTATAACGGTTAATCAGGTTTAATCCAAGTTTAGTTTCAAATTGGTATCGGATATTTCCGTGTTTCTGACAGGCAATTTTACGACTCCCGAGGGAAATACCGAATAGTTAAAATCGGGCGGTTCTGCTCTTGGAACGCTTTGTCTGCTGTTCTATTTTTGTTTCTGAAGTTGATTGATAGGATTAGCAACCTCAGCATCCATCCAATATCCAGATTACCGTCCAGTAAATAATTTCCAATCATCTTATGAAATCCGGCAGAGAGATCCAATATCAATCAACTTCTTCTATTTTCTAAATCGGGCCTAAATTCCACATTTTTGCTCTACTCTTTCAATCTTCTACACAAAAACAAGACTCTTCAAAACGCAGCTTGCTGATTTTAATTGCTTTATAACCGCTCAATTTTTACCCGCTTACTTCTAAAAATCTGACGCAAATCTCCTAAATATTTCCACTTATCCACATACTGAGGCGATTTGTGCACAACTTTAGTTGCTTTAGAACTTTTCCCTCGTAAACTTACGGTTTGTATCCTAGTAAAAATACTAACAATGATACGCAATTCTACCCATTTTTAAATCGTATTGTTACCTCTAAAATCCTCGGAAATGCCCGGTGGGTTTAACTTACAGGCAAATTACAGTTTTTGGTTCAGGTTCAACCCATTGGCCATGTTTTTTTTTTAGAGGTCATTTATGGTTCCAAAACTAGCAAAGTAAACCTCTAAAAACTTACTACTATGACGCAAACAAAACTCAGTTCCAAAGTGGCTTCCATTGGCGAGGAGATTGGGCTTGAGTTGGGTACCCAAATGGTTAAGGGCTATCGGCAGGCAAATCCATCTGATGTACACAGCTATCTGATTGGTCGGAATATTATCGACCAGGTTCTGGCACAGCCCGGTTGTGTTGGAATCAAATTTTACAACGCTTACAATGAATTCGGTGAAAAAACACTTGTTTATGTTGGAGTTGACCAAAATGGAAAAGCTATCGTTGAATTCAAGGTAGTAAACTCAGAAGGTCAGTTAGATTCAGCTAAGGGAATAGTAGCTGATAGAATTAGGACTAGGTCTTTCCCATCACCTTCGATCGCAGACGACGAAGAGTACTGGGCTTTTGATTAATGTTTGAAACTTATTCTCAAATATCTATATTTGATAAAATTTATCAGATATAGATATTTTTTTGTTATACACTAGCCTATTTTCTGCTGTTATCCCTCTGATTATCTTCTTTACTCAAATAAAGAAAGCTAAGGAAAGGATGATATTGGTAATTGTATTCTATATCGTCTACTCTTTCTCTACTGATTTATTGACTAAATATTTAATAGAGAGTGAATTAATCACTGAGAATATCAGTAATACACTATGGAGTTTATTTACCATTGTTGAATTTTGTTCCTTTGCTTTCTTCTTCTACTTTAACCTTAGAAATAAGCTCCTAAAAAAGTTAATACTCTTCACAATTATAGCCTTTACTATCTTTAGCCTTACCAATCTTTTTCTTCAGTTTAGCACTTACAAAAATCTGGATACGATTCCTGTAACCTTCCAGGCACTTTTTATTATGACCTTATGTGTCATTTATTTCTTTGAGCAGATCCGCAACCCAAACGCACTTTTTATCTACAGTACATCGGAATTCTGGATCGTCACTGGCATACTAGTTTATCTGGCCGGTACGTTCTTTATTTTTATTTATTCCGCCAATCTAACTCAGGCAGAACTCGATAAATATTGGCTAATAAATTATGTATTTAATACGATAAAGAATATACTATTCGGTTTAGGAATCTATATCCATGGTAGGAACCAACGAAAAGCAGTTGAAAAAAACCCTTTCGATTATTACTCTGTTTTAGAAAACCCATAACCAAACTAACCCACCTAACCCCTGTTTAAATGTATTTTCTTCAAGCTAATATCAATAACTCCGCCACCACAGTTCTGCTGTTTGGCACCGTTGGTATGCTGGTACTCACAATCGGATTGATTGTGTTTATCGTATTCCACCAACGCAAGGTAATCCGCTACCAGCTTCAGTTGCAGCGGATGGAGCAGGATCAGCAAAAAGTATTACTAAACGCTTCTATACGTCTGCAGGAAGAGGAACGGCAACGGATTGCCGCCGACCTACACGATGATGCAGGCCCGCTGCTGGCTACCGCCCGCCTATACCTGAACGAAAACCTGGTGAATCTCGATAAGACTTCCCAGTTACAAAGTATTTACAATGCCAAACAGATTATCGACGATACTATTCAACTGATCCGGAACATCTCGCATAGCCTGATGCCACCCACCCTTAAGAATTTTGGGTTGGAAAGCGCAGTGAACGATCTCTTTCAAAAGATCAGCAGCTCGGGCAGCATGAATGCCAGTTGCCGCTTTCACGATTACCGCGATCGCATGCATCCCGAACAGGAACTGATCATCTTTCGCGTTATCCAGGAACTGGTGAATAATATTCTCAAACACAGCAATGCCAGCTTTATCCATCTTACCCAAAACCTGAGCGGTGATAAATTGTATATCCGAATGCACCACGATGGTCGCGGGTTAACACAGACCGATTTTGAAAAACTGAATAAAAGCGCTTCCGGTTTGGGATTGAAGAATATCCAGAGCCGCTTAAAACTCCTTCACGGGAGGATCTTTTTTGAAAAGGATCTTTCGCAGACTTATTTCAAAGTAACCATTGAAGTGCCGAAAATGGAAGATGGGGTGCATGTAAAATAAATAATGGTTATCACTTGTTTGTGCTAGTTCCGCTAAGTTTTATGTAATTTTAAGAGCCAATAAGCCAATATCGTAAAAACAATGGGACCCATTAAAGTTGCAATAGCCGATGACCACAAAATCTTCCGAAAAGGAGTAATCCTTTCGCTTCGTCCATATACCAATCTGAAGTTTGTTCTCGAAGCCGAAAATGGTCAGGAGTTGCTTGATCTGCTGGCTGCCACCCCCGATGAGGATAAGCCGGAAGTGATTCTCATGGACCTGCGGATGCCCCAAAAAGATGGCATCGAAACCACTAAATTGGTTGCTAAACAATACCCCAGCATTCATATCATCGCTCTTACCATGTACGAAGATGAGCGCTTTGTGAGTCATATGATGGAAATTGGTGCCAATGGTTACCTGCTTAAAAGCGCGGATCCCGGCGAAATCAAAAAAGCCATCATGGAAGTAAAAGCCAAAGGGTATTACCTGAATAATTTTGTAAACCGCATACTTCTTAAAAAATCGCATGCCCGTCAAAAAGTAGTACCTAGCTTAAACAGTGAGGTTACGCTTACCGAAAGGGAACGGGATGTGATCAAATACATCTGTATGGAGTTTACGGCCCAGGAAATTGCTCAGAAATTAGAAGTAAGTCCAAGAACAGTAGAGGCCATTAAAGATCGTTTGATGGAACGATTTGGCGCTAAAAATACCGCGGGGTTGGTTTTCTATGCGGTGAAAAACAATCTGATTGATTAAACCGCTATTCGCTTTTCGCTGCTCGCTACACGCAATTCCATTCTAGTCATTCATCATTAATATTTGTTCGTTTGCTATTAACTAATACTACGAAAAGAAGTAGTGCTTCAGTTTGAACTTTTTTATCCCACAAAGACACAAAATTCACTAAGAAAAACCTTTTGTGGCTTAGTGTCTTTGTGGGAAATTGATACACTACCCGAGAAGCGTATAGCGAAAAGCGTGCTTCTAATTGCTTACCTTCGAATTTTCCCCCTATATCCCTTGTTGCAGAACCCCTGTGAAAGACCGGTTCAACCGAACTATAACTGTACCATGGTAGAAACCGGTTTTATTATGCCCCTTTGGCTAAGTCTGGCGGCCATTTTTTTGTCGTTCCTAACGGCCATGATTATTTATATCCGTGGATCATATAAAGAAGTTACCCTAACGCTGTTAATGCTGCTCAGCCTGCTCCTGTTCGCGAAAAATATTCTATTAACCTTCTCCGCATTCGATAAAAACAGTAGCACATTTTACCAATCCTTATTTGAAGCCGGTGAATTTGTTTTGCTGGTATTAATTTTCCGGGGTGCCTTGCAGCATTCTTTATTTAAAGAATGGATCAATTACCTGCTGGTGGGTTTTTTGTCGGTAACAGGCACTTTATACGCCACGCAAAATAATACTGATTATTTATTACCCATCGCGATGACGGAGGCCAGCCTTTTGGTTTTTTTATCGCTTTTAACGTTGTTGATACTGATCCGCAACCAGTTTATATTTATTTTTCATTCTACACTTTTCTGGATTGCCGGAGGCACCCTTTTTTATGTGAGTATGATTTTAGCTGCGGAAGCCGTGGTGCGCAATGCCTGGTATAAAGATTATAAAGAAAGTGATAAGCAATTATTATTAGCCGCTTTTGGTATCGTGCGACTTATTTTTTATTTAGTCGCTGCGTTGATCAGGCAATCCAGGCAACAGGAAGAAGATTGGAAATTTTTTAAAAACTCATTTCCGGAATAATACCCTCTACAATAAGTTTACCGAGGGTTTTGGATTTAATTTCTTCCACACTGATACCGGGCGCTCTTTCCACCAATTTAAATCCTCCTTCGGGTAATACATCCAGCACTGCCAGGTCCGACACAATGCGTCGAACACAATGAACACCCGTCAAAGGGAGCGTACAAGCAGGCAACAATTTTGATTCCCCTTTGGGATTGGTATGCATCATGGCCACAATAATATTACGCGCACTGGCCACCAGATCCATCGCTCCTCCCATACCTTTTACCATTTTGCCGGGGATCTTCCAATTAGCGATATCGCCGTTCTCTGATACTTCCATTGCTCCTAATACAGTCAGGTCCACTTTACCAGCTCTTATCATTCCAAAACTTTCGGCACTGTCAAAAAAAGCCCCGCCCGGAAGTACAGTAACCGTTTCTTTACCAGCATTGATCAGATCAGCATCAATCTGTTCTTCCAAAGGATAAGGTCCAATACCCAGCATCCCGTTTTCTGACTGCAGCATAATAGAAATGCCTTCCGGAATATAATTAGCAACCAGGGTCGGAATGCCAATTCCCAGGTTTACATACATGCCATCCCGAAGTTCTTTGGCTATACGCTTAGCAATTTGAAACTTGTCAAGGGCCATAACAAGAGAAGTTTATAGTTTATAGTTTGTGGTTTGTCGTTCTTGTACTTCTAAGATTTCTTATAAATAGAATTTTCATTTCTATTAGAGTGTTGTGCTGAGAGCTTGTTTCATATTTCTTAGAATGCAGCTCAGAAGGAACTACAAACTAAAAACTATAAACTACTAACTCATTTCATCTTGATAGTCTTCCTCTCAATCCTCTTCTCATAATTGCTTCCCTGAAAAATACGGTGTACATATATGCCTGCTACATGAATTTCATCAGGATCCAGTTCACCGGGTTTTACCAATTGTTCTACTTCTGCAATTGTAATGTTCCCCGCCTTTGCCATAGAAGTGGAGAAGTTTCGGGTGGTTTTTCGAAAAACCAGGTTTCCCATCGTATCCCCTTTCCATGCTTTTACAATGGCGAAATCGGCATGTAACGCATATTCCATTAAATAATTCTTTCCATTGAATTCTTTTATTTCCTTGCCTACTGCTATCTCCGTACCATAACCAGCCGGTGTAAAAAAAGCAGGAATGCCCATGGCCGCCATTTGTATACGGGTTGCCAATGTACCCTGTGGAATGAGATCAACTTCTAATTCCCCGCTCAGTAACTGCCGTTCAAACTCCTCGTTCTCGCCCACATAAGAACTCATCATTTTTTTTATTTGCCTGGTCTTCAATAAAAGACCCAGGCCAAAATCATCCACTCCCGCATTGTTTGAAATACAAGTAAGATTGCCGGTTCCTTTACGAACCAGCGCGTTTATACAATTTTCAGGAATGCCACAGAGTCCAAAACCTCCCAGCATTAGCGTTGCTCCGTTGGAGATATCGTGAATAGCGGCATCGGCGCCGTTGATAACCTTATTCATACAGGCAGCAAATTTTAAGGATATAAAAATACGATTGGATCGTTGTTTAACGAAACCCGATCTTCTAACTATTATTGGAACTTTTTATAGATCTGATCACGACTGCGGGTACCACGGGCTGAAAGTGAATCGAACATCACTTTACTGATATCGGGACGGTTGAGATAATATTTATAATTTTTGACAAAATCCTCCTGCGTGATATGATGTATTTGGAATACCTGTTCGTACAATTTCATGGTTTCCAGCTTTACGTCTTTTGTTGCGGAATCTTTCAACAGGAATTGGGTCGAATAGCGATCGGCCAGCATCATGTCCCACAACAGGCTTTCCATTTTATCTTTGGGAAGTATACCGGAAGGAATTTTGGTGGAATCTTTGCAGGAAATTCCCATCACCAATAAAATACAAAACCAACAGGTTCCTGTTCTCATTTCAATTCCTGTTTATACAAATTGGCATTCGAGATATCAATTTTCATTAATATTTCCCTGGCCCGGTTCTTCTGATCGGGATCCGCTTTCTTCATCATTCTTATAATCTCTTTGGATTTCCCCTGGAAAAAGAATTGCACGACCATTGAATTAGGTATATCACTATTAAGCGTATTAATAATATTGATGGTGTTCATTACAGCATTGCGACCCTCTTCTTCATTCTCGTACATAAGGTCGAGCCCCAGCCTGTAATAACTATATAGCGCATCGTGAATGAGAGTGTACCGGTTATTCGTAAAATTCTCCATCAACCAATACCGGTTGCGGAGCCCGTCGAATGCGCGCCATCCTTCAATACCACGGCCCTCTGGCGCATTGTTTACAATTAACTGGGCTTTTTGAAAATATGGGTCTCCTCCCCGCAGTGAAAAGGAATCAAAGTCGAGCCCAAGAATAATATAAACATAGTAGGCGAGCGTAGCGGTAAGATTGGATGCCAACGGATCGGAACCACTAACCCGGTTCTCGTTGAATTCGATGGGCTGGTATTCTACATATTTAAATACAAATGCCTCGTCCTGGAAATTAATTAAAGCCGCTTGATAACTGGCATTATATACCGGGCGGGCGGCCTGTACCATCAGGGTTGCCCTGAATGAATTATCAGCAAGCGTTTCTCTTATATTAATCTGGAAATTACAAACGATCTTTTCATTTTGCTGAAAGACTTCCGTGGTCCATTTCCGGTTATTCAGGAACGTATTGAGCGCGTTCTGCAACGTTACAAATATTTTTTTATCGACATTGGTACTTACCTGCACGGTATTTACAGACAATCTTACCTGCAATTCCTGCGCGATGCTTTCGCTCGAACAAATTGCCAATAGAAAAACTATAAAAAGAGAATAAAACCGTCTAAGCATATAGCATTTTTACTATTCTATCAACGATATCCCGGGCCACTTGTTGTTTGGGCTTACGTTCATAAACCAGCTCGTTGCCGTTTTTTTCAAAAATTGTGATTTTGTTGGTATCATGTCCAAAGCCCGCCCCGTCATCATTGAGAGAATTGAGAACGATCAAGTCCGCATTTTTCTTCTGCAGCTTTTGTAAAGCGTTTTCTCTTTCGTTATTGGTTTCGAGTGCAAACCCCACCAGCAATTGCCCGTTATGTTTCTTCTCGCCCAGGCTCTTCAAAATATCTTTCGTTTTTGTAAGCTCTATTGAAAAACGATCATCTGTTTTTTTGATTTTTTCGGAAGCACGGGCAACAGGTGTATAATCCGCTACAGCGGCCGACATTACAGCCACATCCGCGCCGGAGAATATATCCACGCATTGTTCGTACATCTGATCAGCGGTCTGCACTTTTCGAACATTAATCCCCGGATTATTTATTTTCAAGGAAGATGGGCCTATAACAAGTTCTACCATTGCTCCTCTTTTCGCCAGTTCTTCACAAATTGCGGCGCCCATTTTACCGGAAGAATGATTGCCAATGAACCGCACCGGATCGATGGGTTCGAAAGTGGGACCCGCGGTCACCAATACTTTCTTCCCTTCAAGGTCACGGGATAAAAAAAAATTATCTGAAATAAATTGAAGGATTGTTTCGGGCTCTGCCATACGTCCATCGCCGATCAATCCGCTGGCTAATTCTCCTTTTTCTACCGGGATAATCTTATTTCCGAAGGATGCGAGTTTATCGAGATTTTGCGCGGTTACGGGATGGTGCCACATGTCTTCGTCCATAGCGGGTGCAACACATACAGGACAAGTAGCCGAAAGATAAGTAGCCAACAACATATTATCGCAGTGACCATTCGCCATTTTTGCCAGTGTATTGCAACTGAGTGGAGCTATCAACAGCACATCGGCCCATCGGCCCAGCATTACATGGTTCGACCAGGAATTATCATTGAACAGATCTGTAACCACCGGGTTTTTAGAAAGGGTAGACAACGTCAGGGGAGATACAAAATCCTTTGCAGCGGGAGTCATCACAATTTTGACCTCTGCCCCGGCTTTAACGAGTAATCGTACCAATAGGATGATTTTGTAAGCGGCAATACTGCCTGTTACTCCAATAAGTATTTTTTTACCGTTGAACATGGTTTAAAATTAATCGTTTTGCGGGATTTTTGAGGTTTATAGTTTCTGGTTTGTGGTTTGTAGTTCTTCAGGTGTGTCATCCCTGAGTTATAGCAGGCAACATCTAATAAAGTATTTTAGAAGTTAGGCAACTACAAACCATAAACCACAAACTATAAACTAAAAATAAAAAGCGACAATGTAAAAACACCGCCGCTTAATATTTACGTATTTGGAATTAAATCAGTTTAGCTGAAAAGATCATCCTCGTTCTTCCGGTAATAAATCTTGTCTTCCAGGAATTCCTGGGTTGCCAGCAATGATGGATTTGGCATTCTTTCATATGCTCTGGATATCTCGATCTGTTCTTTATTTTCATGAATTTCTTCCAGGCTATCGGTATGACTGGCGAATTCTTCCAGTTTGTTATGAAGTTCTTCCTTCATAGTAATATTGATCTGATTGGCTCTTTTGGCAATAATAGAAATAGATTCATAAACATTGCCTGTTTTGTTTTTGATCACATTCAGATCTTTTGTTTCCGCTGTATTGGCGGTGCTCGAACTAATTTGTCTTCTTAACCTGCTCATTACTGGATGGATTTAATAGTATTTTGAGATAAATTTCTATATCGTTCAACTTCTTTCATCAGTTTGCTATCCGGAAAACGATCTGAAAAATCGTTACACTCAGAAATCACCTGTTCCATGCGGGCCGGAACTTTTTCTTCATAACTATTCTTCGCGAACAAATAGTATGATTTTATCACCTGTAATTTATATTCTTCGCTTTTTTCTGAATCCGGAAAATCGTTCATTAAGCTGGTAAACGCGATAGCGGAAGCGCGATATTGTCCCAGATTATAATACAGTTCCGCGCTTTTATATTCCTTGAGTTCCAGCTTTGCCCTGCATTTATCAATAATCTCAGTTGCCTCTTTAATTCTTTCGGTTGAGCCAGGATGCGTATTGATAAAAGTCTGCATGTAACCAATTGTCTTCTGCGTATTCATCTGGTCCAGTTCCTGTTTGGGAGATTGCCGGTAAAAGGTATAAGCCCGCATATATTCCATTTCTTCCGCACGGGGACTGGTAGGGAATACCTCCACAAATTGCTTAAACAGGTTTTCCGCCTGTAACCAATCTTTCAGGTAATAGGAACAATAGGCGAACTTATAAAACACGTCTTCAAACTGTGGTTGACCTTTCAGTAAGGGAAAGAGCTCCTCATATAATTGCTGCGCGTAATTGTATTTTTTGTTCACGTAATACTTATCCGCCATCCGCAATTTGTAATCATAATCGTTGCTTTTCTGCACTTTTGAGAATTCTGAGCATGAAGCTAAACCGATGAACGCTATAAGAATAAAGACAATTAATCGCATAAAGGTTGGCAAAGTTAAGGTATTAGCTGCAAAAATGAAAGGATTGAATATACCCCCCAAAAGCCGGGCGTTAATATAAATGTAAAACCTTCCGCCAGCTGGCGGAAGGTTTTACTATTGCAAGGCAAAAATTCTTATCCTTTACGACGCAGGTTCGGGTGCGGCGCAGGTACGGTAGTCGGACCTTCATCTCCGGTACCATCCTGTAAATCAACTGTATTGCAGTCGCCACCTTCCTGACCATACTTGAATACAAAGCGGTCGGCACTGATACCTTCTTTATCAACCAGGTAGTTGATAATGGCATTTACGCGATCCCAGCTCAATTGCTGCTCAGCTTTGCTGGAAGCGCAGTAGCCTACTACAGCCACTTTACAATCAGCGTTATTCTTAATAGTCTGGGCAACACTTGCCAACAATGCTTTAGCATCATTGCTAAGGGTTACTGATTTGCCTTTGAAAGTAATGCTCGGTAATGCACCAATATTACATTTCTTCTCGGGCTGCCAGTTTGCTAATTTATCTCTGAGTTCTTTACAACAATCTGGTTCCGGAGCCTTACCAACACCATCCGCATCAACAGGCTGCCATTGTGTAGGAGTAACCAATTCTTTATCCTTATAATCAGGAACACCATCACCATCTGTATCGCGGCTCACACCATGAGAATCAACCGGAGCACCGGCTGGTGTGTTAGGTTCATTATCGAACTGATCTGTCACACCATCGCTATCCTTATCATCCAGGATTGGCTTTGGCAACAACATATGACGTGGCTTGTTGATTTCATTATATGCATAATCCAATGGATTGATCCACCACAATGGTTCAACAGATTTTTTACCAAGAGCGAAGTTCAAACCTAAAGTGAGGTAGTTAGCCAGATCAAAATCGCGTGTTTGAGCAGTTGTAACAGGTGCAGCGTTATTGTCATTCTCTTGCCACTGCTGACCATCAATCAAATCACTTTTAGAAATATTAACACGATCTTCCAGAGAAAGACTTAATTTTTTATTCAACTTATATTGGAAACCCAATCCACCAGTAACCATTGCCTTGAATGGTTTGTCAAAAAGTTCTCCCTGACCAGGATCTTGTTGAGCTTGTGTTTCGTAGTCACCATCAAGCAGATCTTTCAAATCATTCTTAACGTCTTTTCTGTTTTCATACGTAAAGTTGGCGAGTCCATATCTATTTATGATAGAATTGAAATCGTATGCTGTATTTCCGTTCAACGCATCAATTTTCGTATCATAAACCAATACACCCAAACCAGCAAACAAATAAGGATTGAACTTGGTTGTTGCCTTATGAAAACGAATATTATTTAACGATGCAACCGCCTGAAGACTCATGTCGAAAACATTGGTCTTATAATTATAAAACACAGATGAGTTCACAGTACTTCCAGTATAATAAGCTGACCATGCTGGGTTCTTAATGATATTATGAGATGGCTGCCAGTTTAATCCTTTTGCAACTCCCCAACCAAAATCTCCACGGAGTGAAAACACATATCCGAGTGCTTTACGAACATGAAAGCCTGCACCGAAACCTGGGAACTGACCTCTTACATCTCCAAATACTGTAAAGATTCCCGCTTTCACACCCAACTCCCACTGATTACGGGGAAGCGCAGGAAATGGATAAGTATGTGCCATGAACTCAGAGTGCTGTGGCAATCTCTTGGATGGTATTACAGAGGAGTCCATTACATCATAGCTTCCGCTTACCTGAGCGGATAAACCCGATGTCAACAGGCATAGTAACACAATTAAACTAAAGAACTTTTTGCTTGCCATAACTGATATTTATATGAAGGATTAAAGAATACGAAAATTCAGAATCTGTGCAAAAATATAGATTGATAACCAAATACCAAATTTTTTTAGCCAATAAGCACCTGTATTATCGAATTGTTGCTCATGCGGTTAAGACCATTTTTTTAGTCCTTAAGTTGCTCCGGTAATTAAAAATCAAAATAGTAATTTGCCGGATTGTTTACTACATGAAGTTATCACAAGCTATACTACACGAAGAATTGCCTGTCTTTGACAAGAAATTTAAAGAAGCGGTAAAAAGTCAGGTACCACTTCTTGACCGAATCATGCGATTTATTGTGAACCGGAAAGGCAAGCAATTAAGGCCCATGTTTGTGCTATTAAGCGCAAAACTTTGCGGACAGGTTACCGAGTCTACCTATCGGGCAGCTTCCCTCGTGGAACTCCTTCATACTGCAAGCCTTGTGCATGATGACGTAGTGGATGAATCGCTCGAAAGGAGAAGCTTTTTCTCTACTTATGCGCTATGGAAAACCAAGATTTCGGTGCTCGTAGGTGATTACCTTTTTGCTAAGGGTTTATTGCTTTCTCTCGACAACAATGATTTCCGAATTCTTCAGATAATGTCCGATGCCGTTCGTAAGATGAGCGAAGGGGAATTGCTACAAATGGAGAAGTCGAGAACCCTGAATCTCCAGGAAGAAACCTACTATACTATTATCCGTGGTAAAACCGCTTCTTTGCTGGCTTCCGCCTGTTCCGCCGGAGCCTACTCAGCGTGTCAAAACGAGGAAAATGCCGAAAAAATGCGTCTGTTTGGCGAGAAAACCGGCATTGCCTTTCAAATAAAAGATGATTTATTTGACTACGGAAACGAAGCGGTTGGCAAACCTACCGGTAATGATATTAAAGAAAAGAAGCTGACGCTTCCCTTAATATATACCCTAAATAATGTGAGCCCCTCCGTTAAAAGAAACCTCATCTATACCATTAAAAACAAAAATAAAAACAAAGAAAAAGTTCAGGAAGTGATAAACGTGGTAAGGCAAACCGGTGGAATTGAATATGCTCAACAAAAAATGTTTGAGTATCGTGATGAAGCGTTGGCGATCCTTAATGATTTCAATAATGCCGAAGTGAAAAAAGCCCTGGAAGAGATGGTTCGTTTTACCACCGACCGAAAATATTAACCCTTAGCTCCCATTTTCGTACATGCACAAACGATGGAAAATAGCGCAACCCGATAAAGCCACTGTTCAACTATTACAATCTTCGCTGAACATACATCCTACCCTTTGCGGATTACTTATACAAAGAGGGATCGATACCTATAATAAAGCAAAACAATTTTTCCGTCCGCAACTTGCCGATTTGCATGATCCCTGGTTAATGAAGGATATGCTGAAAGCAGTGAAACGTATTCTTTCCGCCATTAATGAAGGAGAAAAAATATTGGTCTTCGGAGATTATGATGTAGATGGCACCACTTCTGTTGCGTGTATGTACCAGTTTCTTCAAAAAATTTATGTTACGGAAAAACTTGATTTTTATATCCCGCACCGCTACCGCGAAGGCTATGGTGTTTCTAAAGCCGGGATCGATTTTGCATATGAAAATGGCTTCACCTTAATTATATCGCTGGATTGCGGAATTAAATCCGTAGAACTTATTCAATACGCCAAAGAACTAGGGATCGATTTTGTTGTGTGTGATCACCACCTTCCTGATGCGGTACTTCCACCCGCCGTCGCCATCCTCAATCCCAAACAATCGGATTGTGATTATCCTTATAAAGAATTATGTGGATGTGGCGTAGGATTTAAATTGATATGCGCCCTCTGCGATGAACTGAATCTGCCGCAGGAAATGGGGTACGATTACCTGGATCTTGTTGCTACTGCCATAGCTGCTGATATTGTTCCGATGACTGGCGAGAACCGAATTCTTGCTTATTATGGATTGAAAAAAGCGAACGATCATCCGAATGCAGGAATTAAGGCATTGAAAGACTTAAGCGGATTGGTAAAACAATTGCATATCACCAACCTGGTTTTTATGATTGCTCCGCGGGTAAATGCCGCCGGACGAATGGATGATGCGCGCAAAGCAGTGCAGATGTTTATTGCCAAAGATGAAACGGAAGCAAAGCAATATGCAGAAATGCTGCATTCCGATAATACCGACCGTAAAGAAGCCGATAAGAATATTACGGAAGAAGCATTGGCCGTAATTGAAAGCAATGATCATTGGGTAGAAAGGAAATCAACTGTTGTATATCAATCGCACTGGCATAAAGGAGTAGTAGGAATTGTTGCTTCCCGTTTAATTGAACATTATTACCGTCCTACTATAGTGCTTACTCAATCCGGTGAATATGCAGCCGGCAGTGCCCGAAGCGTTCCGGGATTCAATTTATACGAAGCGATTCATGCCTGCAGGGAACATCTGCTTGGTTACGGTGGTCATTTCGCGGCGGCTGGTATGACATTGGATATTGATAAAGTGGATGCGTTCCGGGAAAAATTTGAAGAAGTTGTATCTACCACCATACATCCTGAATTGTTGATTCCCGAACTTTGCATTGATGCTGAACTACAGTTTAAAGACATCAGTCAAACTTTTTACAGTATTATCAACCAGATGGAACCATTTGGTCCCGAAAACCTGCGACCCATCTTTATAACTAAACATGTTCTTGACTCCGGCTATTCAAAAATTGTAAAGGAACTTCATATCAAATTCTCTCTTAAGCAAGACAATCTTGTATTTAGCGGCATCGGCTTTGGAATGGCGGAGAAATTTCCATTACTCGAATCTAAGAAGCCAATTGATGTAGTTTTTACACTCGATGAAAACGAGTGGAACGGAAATAAGCAATTGCAGATGAAAGTGATAGATATCCGGTTATCTGAATAATAAGAACCAAATCACAGTGGAAGCCCAGGTATTCACAGTTTTCTGTGCAAAAGCTGATTACTTGAAGCATTTTTGAACCCAATAATGAAGCGTTTCATTCTATACTTTTTGTTGCTTACACCACTTCTTTCCTTGTGTCAGGAACAGGAAATAGCAGAGGTGGTCGTAAGGGGATATCCAATCAAACCATTCAAATTTTGGTATACACGCATAAATGCTGAGGGTAAAGTTTATATTCTTGATGATCCGTCCCATAATAATCTGAGTCGCGGCCAGGTGTATTTCTTAGGGGATTATCTGACAGTGGATATTCCCATGGTAACTGTCACAGAAGCACCAAAATTCCTAGCAGGGCGTCCCGCGCTAAAAACCCGGGATGAATTCGAAGCCATAAATCTCGAATACAGACTCACCCTCAACAATGTCTTATTAAAGGACTGGACAGCTGCAAAAAATGTTACAGAATGTACAAGAGACAGTATAGAACAGAGTTCTAATTTCTTTGAAATGAACCCTGCCATTCTTGCCCGGACCAGCAACAATGTTCCTATCTTATTAGATAACAGTTCAGTTTTACCTGCAGAAATCCGGGAAACTCCGGTGCCCAAGCTTTCAAATATTCCTATTGAAAATAAAATAATTCTCGCGCGAAAGATGAAGCTGAATGATAGTGTGCGAGTTGACTTTCGCTTTGCGAATAGCAATTTCCCATTACGCAGCATAACTGCCGCACGCATTCCTATCAAACCCTTTCTGGATTTTTCACTTGCAGAAGAAGAAGCAGACGAGTTTTTACTCGGGGATCTTGAAGCCGCACGTTATTTCCAAAAACTAAGGAATACATCTTTAACTGCAAAATACTTGATATCAAAATGGGATAGCCTGCCATCCACCGTAACTATTAACTATCCTTCATCTGTGCAGAGAACTGTATTACAGTTTAGGGTTTTGGGTGACTCCCGGGATTCTACCCTTCTCCCTCTTTTTGGGAAAGAAGGCGATAGTTTAAAAGAAATCGGAATTTCTAAACATCGGGTATTGCTCCGTAATCTTAAGCCGGGTACCACATACCTGCTTTCGATTTATTATAAACTTCAACCGGAAAATGGAGTACTTTATAAAATAGTTATCGCCCCGGCATGGTATCAAACAAGCGGTTTTAAATGGATCCTGGGCATAAGTATTTGTTTACTGCTTATAGTATTCACTTACGTGTTTTACAATTATAAAATACGAAGACAAAACCAAGAAAAGGCACGCATTGATCTGGAGCTTAAATCCATCCGCTCCCAGCTTAACCCGCATTTTATTTTCAACGCGCTTTCATCGATACAGGGCCTGATCAATAATAATGAAATAGATAAAGCCAATATTTATTTATCTGAATTTGGAAGCCTGATGAGAGATACACTATCTGGCAACAATACCATCAACAATACCCTTTCAGCAGAAATAAAAATTCTTGACCGCTATCTGCAGTTGGAACAATTGCGCTTCGGTTTTAATTTTCAAATCAACACTACTAACAAAATCAATGGATCCGAAATAGAAATACCATCACTTCTATTGCAACCGCTGGTTGAAAATGCGGTAAAACATGGTGTGTCGGCGATGCGTGAACAAGGAAAAGTTGACATCAATTTTGAAAAACAAGATTCCGATCTTGTCATAAAAATTACAGACAATGGCAAAGGATTTTCGGAAGAGTCTTCAAACGGATATGGAATTAAACTAACCAGGGAAAGAATACAACTGCTGAATCAGGTAAACAAAGATCAACCGGTGAGTTTTGATATTAACTCTACCAAATCAGGAACAACAGTACTTTTATCATTTAAAAACTGGTTCTGAATGCTGAGCGCCGTATTAATAGATGACGAATACCATAATATAGATAACCTGTCTGCTTTACTAACCCGACATTGTCCCGATATTAGGATTAGCGGAATAGCGTCTGATGCCGAAGAAGGAAAAAAAGTGATTCAGGAACAACGTCCCGACCTGGTTTTTCTGGATATACAGATGCCCGGAAAAAACGGTTTTGACCTTTTGCACTCTCTGATAAACTATGATTTTGAAATCATTTTCATTACTGCATTCGATCAGTATGGTATACAGGCAATAAAATTTTCGGCAATCGACTACCTGCTGAAACCGGTGAATATTGAGGAATTAAAATCGGCAGTACAAAAAGCGATTGAAAAAAGCCGGCTAAAAAAGCAAAATCTTCAGTTGGAGAACCTAATCCGCTTATTACAACACCGCAATGAAAAAGATGAGCATCGGATCGCTCTTCCAACCGCTAAGGAAACAAGATTTGTAAATCCCCATGATATTATAAGATGTGAGTCTACCAACAACTACACAACTTTTTATTTTCCGTCTTCCGAGAAATTAATTGTCTCCAAACCCATCTATGAGTACGAAGAGCTCCTTTCCGATTATGGATTTATCCGTTGCCACCAATCGCACCTCGTAAATAAGAAATACATTAAAAGCTGGATAAAAGAAGATGGGGGTTACCTGTTAATGGAGGATAAATCGCAGGTGCCGGTGTCGCGGCAAAAAAAAGAACTGATTCGTAAAGAAATTGAAACCATTAAGAAACTATAGTTGCCGGAAATCATATTTAGTGCCCCTTTTCTTAAAATTCACCCGAAGGGGTAGCCTCTAACCGCTTGTTTTAGTTGAAATTTGAAATACAACCCCAGTCTTTCAAATAAATGCGGTAAATTTTCAGTGCCCCTTATTCCCTGCGCAGTTTTTTTGAAAGAACCGGTATGTCATTTCAAAAATTGCTGAACGGAGGCCTTATAACTTATGAAATCGCTACTCATTTTTTTATTTCTACTTGTTGGTAGCAATGAGATACTGGCACAAGAGGCGGATTCCTTATTCGTACTTGGAAGAAGATTGATGATGAAAGGAAAGAAAGACAGTGCAGATCTGATCATCAATCGTGGAATCGCGCTTAGTCAAAAAAACCGCAGCGATAGTTTCCTCTTAAAATTTTACCTGGAAAAAGCCAACTTGCTGATAGCAAAGAGTCAGAATGAAATGGCACTAAATTATCTTGCCAAAGCTGACCCGCTTTTTATTTCCAGCACTCCTTACATCCACCGGGAAAAATACAATAACCTTGCGGGTATTTGCCACACCAACTTATTATCTTACGATTCCGCCATTTATTATTACCACGAGAATGAAAAGTTGAATAATATTCATAATCCTTACCGAAACTGGTTGGCCTATTACCAGATGGCCCTCACCTTTATCCGCGCTAATATTTGGGACCAGGCAAAACTGTATTATTGGAAGTCTTATGAAATCGTTAAGACAAAAAAAATTCGAGTTGATTACGGATTAATTCTCAATGAATATTCAGGTTTCCTTTCCAGCAGAAACATGCCAGATACATTTGCGAGAATCCTCCGTGAATACAACGAATTTCTCCGGACATCGAACCGAACGATGATGATGGATCCTATTCACAGTGTATTGTATATTAATATGGGTGAAATGACTTTGAACAAAAAAGTCGATTTTATGACAAAGGTCAAATACACCCTATTAAAAAATGGCGACGAGTTTAATGCAGCGTACGCCAATAATTTTATTGCTGGTTTTTATGAAGAGAATAAACAGTACGAGGAAGCATTAAGCTATATCGCACAAAACCTTTCCGAATATAAACCGGAAAATTACCTGGAATATCAATATATAAATACGATCATCTATTACCGATTGCTGAAGAAAATGAATAGAGATAAAGAGGCCATTGCAATAGCCGATACCCTTATCAAATTAAAAGAAACCATTTCAAATACGCAACAAAGAGAAACGGTTACAAATCTTGAAATGAAATACCAGTCGGAAAAAAAGGAAAAAGAAATCGCCCTATTGAATTCGCAAAACGAACTAAATACCGTCCAATTACAAAAGGAAATTGAAACAAAAAAAAGACTACAAGCGGAAGGCGCTTTGAAAGATTCGGCGGTGGCTTTTGAAAAAACAAGTAATATTCACCTGGCCAATGAAAATGCACTCAAAGATACCCGCCTTCAAAAGGAACTGGAATTAAAGGAAGCGCTCAATCGGGAGAATGCGCTGATCAGCACGCAGAATCGAATCAAGGAAAATCAATTGTTGCAGGAAAGAAAAGTACGAGGATTATTAATTGGCTTCGCCATTCTTTTTTTACTTGCAGCGTCTACTATTTTATATTTATACCGAAGACAAAAATCAAAAAACCTGCTTATACAAAAGCAAGCGAATGATCTCGAAATATTGATGAAAGAAATTCATCACCGGGTAAAAAACAATATGCAGATCGTAAGCAGTCTGCTCGATCTTCAAAGCAATACCATCAAAGATAGCCAGGCTGCCGAAGCGGTAAAGGAAGGAAAGAACCGGGTGCAAAGCATGGCTATTATTCACCAGCATTTGTACCAGGAAGGAAATATAAGGGGTATAAAAATGGATGAATACATAAGCACCCTTACTCAAAATCTTTTTTCTTCTTACAATATTAATCCCGACCGAATATCACTGAGAACCGATATTGAAAAATTGAACCTGGATGTGGACACGGTGATCCCACTGGGCCTTATCATTAATGAATTAGTAAGCAACTCCCTCAAATACGCTTTTGATAATGTTCATAGTGGCATTGTAAGCATTTCATTGAAAGAAAAGGATGACTGTCTTGAATTGCTGGTAAAAGATGACGGAAGAGGTTTTCCTACGGGACTAAACATTCACCAGAATCACAGTTTTGGTTTGCAACTGATCACCGCCTTTGCGCAAAAATTAAAAGCCCGGCTCGATTTCTATAACGACAACGGCGCCGCCGTTCACATGCAAATAAAAAAATTCAGGTTTGCAGGATCTTAATACTACGGCTATGAATGAAATAAAAATATTGATCGTGGAAGACGAGCCAGTGATCGCCAAAAACATTTCGATGTACCTCGATAATAATGATTTCATGGTTTCCGGTATCGCTTATGATTACGAAGAGGCGATGAAGGAATTAGAACACAATACACCCGATGCCGTCATACTTGATATAAACCTGGATAGTGATAAAGACGGGATTGATATCGCTTCACATATCAATAAAGAATTTCACATTCCTTTTCTTTTTCTTACTTCTTATTCCAACAAAGAAACACTTGAAAGAGCCAAGATGGTTGAACCAAGTGGATATATTGTAAAACCGTTTAACGAACGCACGTTGCTCGCCTCCCTGGAGATTGCGATCTCCAATTTCTCGCAACGAAGCAATCAGCAGGTACCGGAATTGAAGATGGAAAAAATAAATAAACACCTGCTTTCCCCTTTAACAGAAAGAGAATTTACAGCGGTACAGCATATTTATAATGGTAAAACAAACAACCAGGTGGCGGCGCTCATGTTTGTATCCTTAAATACCATTAAAGTGCATATAAAGAATGCCTATCTTAAATTGGATACTTCTTCGAGAACAATGGCTGTTGTGAGGCTAAGGGAGTTGATGCAGAAATAAAGCCAATGTGAAAATGTGCAAATTAGCAGATGTGCAAATGCATTAATTCGATCACTAAGATATACTTCGTTCACTCAAAATAAACCCATCAATAAGTTAATTCAGGGAAATGCTTCCAAAGCATTTGCACATCTGCACATTTTCAAATTTGCACATTCCTATTACCTCTTCGTGGTATTTTTCAAATTCATACTTATGGGTGAATGAACTGAATGCATCCTAATTCATCTTTATACCTGTAACATTTTTTTATCAATTAAACCTTATCAGTTATGGCAAGTTGTCAAAGTCTCACTTCACAACTCATTAAAGTGAGTGGTGATTTTTTAAACAAGTACCAGGATTTCCGAAGGGATGCCGCAAAAATTTTTGTGGATACCATCATCCCCGGAAAATCGGGTTCAGAAAAAGAACTCGATAAATTAATCGACGCCGCATTTGATCTTCAGAAAGATTTGCTGAACACCTATGGCAAATTAACCGGGGAAGGAAGTGGTAAAATCGGCGCGAGAGATTTACTGATTCCCACAAAAAAAGTAACCGGTACGCTTATCGCTACCGAAAGAACATTTTTCATTGCTCCCTCGCCTTTCGACAAAGTAATTATTACCATCCGGAAAACAGATGGTAAGGCTGGTGCTGATATCTGCGTATGTGCCAAATATGCCAGCGGTGAACAATTCAACAAGAAAGAAAAATCCATCGAAAAAGGAAAAGACACAGACGGAGATGATGCAAGATTCGTATTGGCGAATATGGAAGAAAAACTTACCAGTATTCATCTTGTTCACAAAGGATTTCCTACCGACAAATTTGAATATACGGTAGAAGTGGAAGGTGAATTCAGCAAAGCAGCTATGGAAGAACTGGGAAAGAAAAGCGGCACTCCAGTAGGTAGTCATTAAACATTCGTATGGGCAAGGCCCTGGTTAGTGGCTTATTTTTTACAATCTTTTACAACTCAAAATTTTCATCATGAAACGTTATTCATTTTTTATCGCTATCGTGTTTTTAGTTTTCTCAGTAATACTCACAACGGGTTGCAAGAAAA
Organism: Chitinophagaceae bacterium; assembly: GCA_965279015.1. Classification (GTDB taxonomy): domain Bacteria; phylum Bacteroidota; class Bacteroidia; order Chitinophagales; family Chitinophagaceae; genus Endoryza. The sequence goes on along the minus strand of OZ257130.1, from coordinate 1,900,363 downwards.
ACACCGAATCGGATTGCAAAACCTGCAAAGCCTTTGGTATAGATGGACTGGTGGGAGAAGAAGAAGTTTGCTCCGATGCGGAAGAACAAGATTTCCGCAGCGAGTTTGCCGGAAAAGAAATTACCTGCTATTAACACTTAACTATTTACCATTATAAAGTGAGCTTATGAAAAAGAATATACTGATAGCAGTGCTCCTCCTTTTTTGCTTACAGCGGACCACCGTGGCACAACAAAACATTGGTATCGGTACTACTACACCTAGTAGCAGCGCGCTGCTGGAATTGCAAAGCAATAACAAAGGGTTATTAATTCCGCGGGTAACACTTACCAGTGAATTTGATGTAGTAACGATACCAGCTCCACCCATATCCTTACTTATCTATAATCTCAATGCTGTGTTGCCAGAAGGGGTAGGATTCTACTATTGGAATGGCAGCAAATGGAATAAACTAATAGCAAAGGATGGCGTGACTTCTGTTGCATGGGGAATTAATGGCAATGCAGGAACCAATCCTCCAACTGACTATATTGGCACCACTGATAATACTCCACTTGTTTTCAAAACATTCAATACATTATCCGGCAAGATTGACTATGCCCTGGATAATATTTCCTGGGGTAAAAGAGCTGGTAATTCTATAACGACGGGTTCAAAGAATTTTCTGGGTGGAACAGAAGCCGGATACCGGCTGACTACGGGGGAAAGAAATGTATTTCTCGGCTATCATGCAGGAAACGATACCGATTCAGGCACTCATAATATCGCGATCGGTAACGAGGCCCTTGCGAACACCACGAACGATCAGGACTTAAAATATTATATCGCAATAGGTGATCATGCAGGACACAATGTAGAAGGCGCAGTAACCGGCAATACCCAAACTGAACGTTCCGGAATATTTATCGGCACTGCCGCGGGTTACCATGGGCCTAGTGGAATAGCTATTGGGGATAGTGCGTCTTATCAATTCAGCGATTATCGGAACATTGCGATTGGAGTGGAGGCACTCAAAGGAAATACAGAAGGTACACTCAACATCGGAATCGGTTATAAAACATTACAAGTTAATACTACGGGCCAATACAATCATGCGCTGGGACAGTTTGCATTGATTGATAACACCACCGGTGATTATAACGTCGCAATCGGCAATAATGCTCTTGATGAGAACATCACCGGAAATAATAACACGGCTATAGGTTCTAACGCAGGATTTTCCGGGGGTTTCACCAACTTAAGTAATTCAACATCTGTTGGATCTAATGCGATGGTATCCACAAGCAATACCATGACATTTGGAGACTTCAATGTTGATCGCTGGGCATTCGGAATATCTACGACCTCTGCACAACATGCGCTGGAAGTAGGGGTGAATGGTACTGATGGCAATGGCGCTTATTTAACCGAGGGTGGGAACTGGACGAATACTTCATCAATCAATAAAAAAGAAAATTTCTCCGAGATCAACAGCATCGATCTGATACAGAAGATCAAAGCGCTCCGCATTCAAAAATGGAAGTATATCGGCACCGATGAATATCATATTGGACCTGTTGCCGAGGAATTCTATAATCTATTTGGGTTGGGAACAGACGATAAAGGTATAAGTACCGTTGATCCCGCTGGTATTTCCCTCGCTGCGATTAAGGAATTGATTAAAGAGACAGAAGCTCTCCGTAAAGAAATGCAGTTATTGAAATCGGAGATCGCGGAGTTGAAGAAAGGAAACAAATAACATTTTAAAACATTCCAACTAGGCATTATGAAAACTATTATATGGAGCAGTTTATTTGTAATGGTGCTGCTGTCCGCTCATCGCTTCGCCGGAACTGTTAATTCCGTCAATAAAGTAAATCCATCCATCACAGTTAAAAATGCAAGCTTGAAGTTTGATACGTTCTATACCGTGCGAATCATTCGTGTTGGCAATCCCCCTAAAACAATTGCCAGGGATACCATTATCCTGGTGATGCAGGATTTGCCGGATGCTCCGCCCGTTAAAAAAGCTGGAATGAAATACGATTTCAAAATGATCCCCTATAATCCTTTCGATACGGTTACTCCCTCGAAGGCAGCGGCAAGAGATACATTGATATGGACGAGTAAACCCTATCATCCATGATAAAAATAAAAGTATAAACACTGAACACAGGATCATTTGGTTGCAGTCAACACTAAACTCATTTATTAATGTAATAAAGATGTTATGAAAATTATTCAGTTTGCCATTTGCGGTTTGATCCTATTAATATCAGCTCAGGTATCAGGTCAGCAAAATGTTGGCATTGGTACTACTACGCCAGATGCTAGTTCCTTGCTTGATATCAGCAGTATAAACAAGGGAGTCCTGATTCCGCGAATGACGGCTGCCCAGGTTAGCAGTATTGTCAATCCATCCAACGGCTTGCTTGTTTATAATAGTTCGGTAAATCAAATATGGGTGAATATCGGCAGTCCCTCCACTCCCCAATGGCAGGTAATTACGGCGAATAACGCATGGGGTCTTAACGGCAATAGTGGTACCAGCGCAATCAGCAATTTTGTGGGTACGCTCGACAATGCACCTCTTGTTTTTAAAATCAATAATATTTATTCCGGGGGCCTTGATCCGGTAACAAAAAATAGTTTTTATGGATATCAAAGTGGATTGTCAAATACCACAGGGCGAAATAATATCGCAATCGGTGCCGGCGCGTTGATGAAAAATCTAAGTGCAGGTGGTTTACTGGCGATTGGTGATTCGTCTATGTATAATACTACTGGTGCTGCCAATAATGTTGCGCTAGGAACGAAATCCCTTTATAATCTCAGTTCGGGTGTTAGCAATACCGCTGTTGGTGCGCGAACAATGTTTTCCACTACTACAGGTTTTGGAAATACGGCGCTAGGACTCGAAGCGCTTTACCAGGTAACCAATGGAAATAATAATGTTGCCTTGGGTAACCAGGCTGGCCGTGGAATAACAAGCGGAAATGAAAACACGGTAATGGGAGGGCTGGCATTATTCTCCAATGCTGGAGGAAATGGAAATACAGCAGCCGGTTATAAAAGTCTTCAATCAAATGATGCAGGAAATTACAACAGCGCATTTGGATACAATGCCCTTCTTTCAAATACCAATGGATACAGTAACATAGCTATTGGTGCAAAGGCTATGTACTATAATCAAACTGGTGCAAACCTGGTCGCCGTAGGTGATTCGTCACTGATGAATGTTGTCGGTGCAGGAAATGCACGCGTTACCGCTGTTGGCTCAAAAACATTAATGGCACTTACCAGCGGATCCGATAATACGGCTCTTGGCTTTAGGACATTGATGAATACCACCACAGGTGGTGCTAATACAGGATTGGGAGCAAGGGCATTGCTGAATAACCTGGATGGAGAAGGGAACACAGCTATAGGCAGTCAAGCTCTTTTTTCAAATACCAATGGAAACAACAATATAGCGATCGGAAATTTTGCCCTTAACTCAAATATTGCTGGGGAACAGAATATTGCTATTGGCGTAAATAGTCTTATCTCAGGAGATGGTAGCTATACGCTAGCCATTGGCCACAATTCCCTGTCAAATACTTCATCCGCTCTTTTTAATATGGGAATCGGGAATTATACTTTGAATGCGACTACAACAGGAGATTATAATATTGCCATCGGGCTGAACTCTTTACGCAACAATGTCAGCGGTTCTTCCAATACTGCTGTTGGCTATGAATCGCTGATCGCCAATACCAGCGGAATCAACAATAGTGCTTTGGGTCGATCTGCGCTGGAGAGTAATACAACCGGTCGTGATAATTCAGCATTTGGAAACTTAGCTATGGAGAATAATACGGTGGGCGAAAAAAATTCTGCTCTTGGGTATTCTACTTTAATCAACAACATCAATGGAAATTACAATGTGGCAATAGGCGGCAACGTTCTTTTTAGTAATACCAGCGGCAGTTGGAATTCAGGTCTTGGACATTACGCGTTATTTAATAATACAACCGGTCAATCAAATGTTGCCATAGGAGCTTCCGCATTAAACGATAATTTAACCGGTAATTATAATACGGCTGTTGGTACCAGTTCTTTATTCAATAATACGGTTGATAACAATTCTGCGTTTGGTGCATTCAGCTTATATGAAAATACCACCGGAGCCAGCAACACTGCCATAGGAATAAGTGCACTGAATGATAATACAACAGGCTCCTACAATTCAGCTGCTGGCGCGTGGTCTCTTACTAATAATACAACTGGTATAAGTAATTCGGCATTTGGCTTTTCCGCATTAAGAGATAATACAAACGGAGATTTTAACGTGGCGTTGGGTTATGATGCGCTCCGGATAAATGTTTCAGGTTTTCAAAATACGGCGTGCGGTACAGGAGCATTGAATGAAAATATCACTGGAGATTATAATACGGCCCTGGGTTATTTAAGTGGGCCTATCGTTGGAGCCGCCAGTCTCAATAATTCCACAACCGTTGGATATAATGCAAGAGTAAGTACCAGCAATACGATGTCGTTTGGAGATTGGCAGGTAGACAGATGGGCATTTGGCATAACAACTACAAATGCTCAACACGCATTAGAAGTGGGAGATGCAATCGGTAATGGGAATGGTGCATATCTCACACAGGGAGGTGTATGGACAAACACATCTGATATGTATAAGAAAGAAGACTTCTCGCATCCGGATGGAATTGAATTGCTTTCAAAAATTTCTTCGCTTCTTGTCACCAAATGGAAATACAAAGGCACCAACGAATATCATATCGGGCCGATGGCACAGGATTTTTATAAACTATTCGGTCTGGGAACAGATGATAAAGGGATTAGTACTGTTGATCCTGCAGGGATATCGCTGGCTGCTATTCAGCAACTGATAAAAGAAAATGAAGATCTCAAAAAAAGAATTGAAAAATTGGAGAAGGTCTTATTGACGAATCAGCAATAACCATTTTAAACCTGTGAGGTCTATAAACCCTCTAAAATTCAAAGAGTGCTTATAGACCTCACAGGTGTCTTATTTATCGGGGGCTTTCTATGACTTCATCAATTCGACACTTCTATTAATAAAGTTTGTCAGGTCATTACCCTTCAGTAACCCTTGCGACAATAAAGCAAGATCCGCCAGGTTACGCACCGATTTTTCCTGTACCTCTTTGTTGTCTTCTTTCAATAATTTTTGATAGATAGCATGATTGCCATTTACCGTGAGCGTGACTTCATCGGGCATATTGGCGTAAAAGCTACCCATCGGTCCGCTCATTGCTGCCATATCTTTCATCCGGCGCATAAATTCGGGACGGGTTGCTACAACAGGTGGTGCTTCAGCCGGCAGACCTTTTACTTCCACGCCTACCTGCAGCGAACCAGCTTTGATCTCAAACAATTCTTTTAATCTCGCTTCTTCGTCCTTGCTTAATATGCTTTCGCTATTTTCTTGTTTATCGATCAGATTCTCGGTGATATCAGCATCTACCCGGGTGAAATGTACATCACTCCATTTCGATTCCATCTGGTTAATAAAGGATGGATCAATCAATGTGTTTAACTGAACTACTATATATCCTTTTTGCTGAGCAGACTTTACATATGCATCCTGCTGGATAGTATCGGTGGTATAAAGAATAACCAGTTTGCCATCTTTGTTTTTCTGTAATGCTTCCGTTGCCTGGCGATACTCTTCCAATGTATAGAATTTATTTCCCTCTGTGTCCTGGAAGATGTGAAACTTATTCGCTTTTTCCAGGAACTTCTCATCAGTTAGCATTCCGTACTTCACAAACAATCCCAGGCTCTCCCATTTCTCTTCAAATGATGGGCGATCCTTATTGAAGATCTCTTCTAATTTATCCGCTACTTTTTTAGTTATATGATTATTAATCTTTTTTACATTGGGATCACCCTGGAGGTAACTACGACTCACATTCAATGGAATATCCGGGCTATCAATCACGCCTTGCAATAACATTAGAAACTCTGGGACAATATCTTTTACTTCATCGGTAACAAATACCTGGTTGCTGTACAATTGAATTTTATCCTTTTGTATTTCGAAACTCTGTTTGATCTTAGGGAAATACAATATACCGGTGAGATTGAACGGATAATCTACATTAAGATGAATCCAGAATAAAGGTGGTTCATTATAGGGATATAATTCTTTATAAAAATTCTGATAATCTTCAGGAGTTAGTTCCGATGGTTTTTTTGTCCATGCCGGTTGCGTAGTGTTGATCTGTTTGTCCTCAAACTTAATCGGTACTGGTAAAAAACGACAAAATTTATTCAATATCGAACTGATGCGTCCGGCATCCAGGAATTCCTTGCTTTCTTCATTTATATATAATACAATATCTGTTCCTCTTTGTTCCTTACTTGTTTCTTCCAGCGTATATTCGGGACTTCCGTCACATTCCCAACGAACCGCTGTTGAATCTTCTCTAAAACTTTTTGTATAGATTTCTACTTTATCGCTCACCATAAAGGCGGAATAAAACCCCAATCCAAATTTTCCGATGATGGCATTTTCATTCTGTCCCTTGTATTTATTTACAAATTCTTCCGCGCCACTGAACGCCACCTGGTTAATGTATTTTTCTACCTCCTCGCCGGTCATACCAATCCCTTTATCAGAAATGGTGATGGTTTTTTTATCGGTATCCAATTTTATTTCTACATCCAGTTCTCCTAATTCACCTTTAGCTTCACCAATAGAAGAAAGCGTCTTCAACTTCTGAGTGGCATCTACCGCGTTACTGATCAATTCCCGAAGAAAGATCTCATGATCACTGTACAGGAACTTTTTAATGATCGGGAATATGTTTTCTGTTTGAACGCGGATACTTCCTTTTTGCATAACTATGTTTTGAATTCTTTATTAAATGTTTATTGGTTGGCGTTTATCGTTTATCGTTCTTTAGGCTTAACATATCTCGCTAATAAAAAGCGATTGAATTCTAAAAGAGTTCATGAGGTTCAACAACGATAAACTATAAACCAAAAACTAAAAACCTCCGGGGCGGCAAAGTTCAAAGAAAATGCCATTCCATCCTAATCAATACAATCAGGAAAAATTGACAGGTTGTATACCTGAATCTGGAATTTATTTAATGGTTTGTATCAAAGGGTACCGAAATTGGCTCGATCATCGGCTGATATGTCGTTAACCTGGCAGCTTTACAAAATGAAAAATCTCTTCCTACTCTTTATTGAAGGAAGGCAAAAGATTGAACAGGATCGGGCAGGTATAGGCTATAGATAATAAATTGCTATAAATCAATATGATACATTCATAGTACGCAACCAAAAAAACTTCCTGTTACAGGCTCTTTAAACCACCATCTTGCCTTATCTTTGCCGCCCGTTCATAAAATCTAAGGATGAACGGAATAAACAATTTTTTTTAAACAAATCAGTCAAGGGACATGAACAATTACGAATTGATGGTGATTTTTACCCCTGTGCTGTCTGAGGATGACTTCAAAGCTTCTCAGAAAAAATTTACCACGTTCATCAAAGAACACGGTGGTACAATTGTGCACGAAAATCCCTGGGGACTAAAATCACTGGCGTACCCCATTGCCAAAAAGACCACTGGTCTTTACTGGGTAATGGAATACACTGCGCCATCCAGCCTCAATGAGCAACTGAAAATTCAGATGCTTCGTGACGAGAACATTCTCCGTCACTTGTTCACTGCACTCGATAAATACGCCGTCGAGTACAATGCTAAAAAGAGAAGTGGTGTTAAATCAGGAACCGAAAAATTACAGGAGGCTTAATCATGGCAAAAGCAAATGAAATTAAGTACCTGACGGCGATTAAAACCGAGAAACCCCGCAAGAAGTATTGTCGCTTCAAGAAGATGGGTATCCGTTATATCGACTATAAGGACGCTGAATTCCTGAAAAAATTCCTGAACGAACAAGGTAAATTATTGCCCCGCCGCATTACCGGTAACTCTTTGAAGTACCAGCGTAAAGTATCGCAGGCAGTTAAGAAAGCCCGTCAAATGGCTTTGTTACCTTATGTAACAGATCTTTTAAAGTAACCCTCACCTAATTCCGCCGGTTGGCGGATGACAGTCCGCCAACCGGCGGATTGGTCGGTGGACAAAAAAGAAACAATGGAAATCATTTTAATCAAGGATGTAGATAACCTGGGTGGAGCGAACGAAATCGTGAAAGTGCGCAATGGTTATGCCCGTAATTTTCTTATTCCCCAGAAATTCGCTGTTGAAGCAAGTCCTTCTAACAGGAAGCAACTGGAAGAAAAAGGAAAACAACTGAAGAAGAAAGAAGACCAGATGCTCGCGCAGATCAACCTGGTAATTGCTAAACTGAAAGAAGGAGCCCTGAAACTCGGCGCTAAAACCGGTACCAGTGGTAAGATCTTCGGAAGCATTACTTCATTACAGATCAGCCGTGCCATCCGCGAACAGAAAGGATACGAAATTGACCGCCGCAAAATTTCGATCGTTGACGAAGTAAAAGAACTCGGTTCGTACAAAGCCAATATCGATTTTGGTAATGGTCATTCTACAGAAGTTGAGTTTGAAGTGGTGGCGGAATAAATCTATTTCATACCGTATTTCAAAGTCTCCCTGATGATCAGGGGGACTTTTTTTATTCCCTCCAGTCGTTGTAATTTTCAGTATGAAAAAATTCACTTCTACCTTTATCTTGTTTCTTTGTTCAATTGCTTTTTTTATTACCGCCTGTAAGAACAAACCCGCTTCGCCGGAAAAGGAAGTGTTGAAAGATAGTTCTACTGTTCAGCATAAAGGCACCGGAAACGAGTCAGTGGCCGGTAGTTTCAGTAATCAAACTTTGTATCATTTCGATAGTAGTGCCATAAAAGATTTTCTAAAAAAGTATCCGGACTTTTCTCCATTTGCCAACGATCTCCGAAAATTTTACCGTCAACGGAATTACGCGTATGCATGGTATGAAGACAGTGGTTTAATTGAACAAGCATCTAGTTTGCACAACCGATTTTTACAGATCATAGATGAAGGGGTGATTACAGGGCTTTCGTACCAACAAGCTTTCAACGCGCTTATGAATGATGACGACAGCCTGCTGATGAAGGAACCTATGAATGCGGAAGCGGAATTGATGCTTACCGCTCAATATTTTAATTATGCCCGAAAAGTATGGCAGGGCCTCGGTGAAAAGCAAACTAAAGAACTGGATTGGTTCCTGCCCCGCAAAAAATTAAACCTGCAAACGTTGATGGATTCGTTGCTTTACGACTCCAATAAAGAGTTTATAGCTGTTGAACCTGTCTATTTCCAATACGCGTTATTAAAAACCTATCTTAAAAATTATCGTGCAATTGAATCAGCGGGCGGCTGGCCAACCATTAAACCAGGTAAGAAATCATTTAAAGCAGGCGATTCTTCTTTGTCCGTCCAATTGTTAAGAAAAAGATTATTCATTACCGGCGACTTGCAGGGAGATACCAATTCAATGATCTTCGATAATGAATTGGAAGAAGCGGTGAAAAAATTTCAGCAGCGACATGGCTGGAAAGAAGATGGAGTAGTTGGACGGGTAGTGTTGAATGAAATGAATCGTCCGGTAACCGATCTTATTCAACAGATCATTGTAAATATGGAACGTTGCCGGTGGGTTCCTTACAATCCTAAAGGAGAATATTTCCTGGTTAATATACCAGCCTATAAGTTATATATCTTCAATAAGGATTCATTGTTATGGGATATGAATATTGTAGCCGGCAAACCTATACACAAAACCGTCATATTTAATGGCAACCTGAAGCATATCGTATTTAGTCCGTATTGGAATGTTCCAACAAGTATCTACAAAAAGGAAGTGTTGCCGGGTATCCGTCGTGATCCAAACTACCTGAAAAAGCATAATATGGAAAGGAGTGGCAATTCAGTTAGAGAAAAACCCGGACCCAACAATTCGCTGGGCCAGGTAAAATTTCTTTTTCCGAATAGCTATAGTATTTATATGCATGATACCCCATCAAAGAGTCTTTTTAACGAGGACAAAAGAGCATTTAGCCATGGTTGTATCCGTTTGTCCGAACCTAAGAAACTAGCGATGTATTTATTGAGAAATTATCCCGAATGGACCGAAGAAAAAATTGATGCGGCCATGAATGCGGGAAAAGAAAAGTATGTAACGCTTAAAGAAACCGTACCTGTATTTATAGCATACTTTACAGCCTGGGTTGACCAACAAGGGAAACTGAACCTCCGACAAGATGTTTACAATCGCGATAGTCGTTTAGCAGAGATGCTTATCGCAAAAAAATAAAAATTCTGATAAAATCTGTAAGCAATTTAAATTTGCAAACTTCAAATCTTGGATATGAAAAAAATACTAGTTTTTATTACAATACTTATTGCAGTTGGCGGTTCAAGTATTTATGCTCAAACTGTCATTGATAAGGCTAAGCAAACACCAATAGATGTTTTGCCGATAACCGATGTGGCAAAAACCACGAACGATTTAATGGGTATTTTAAAACCCAAATTGGCTCTCTCGGATGCTCAAAGCCCAAAAATATCAGGATTATTAACCGATTTTCTCAAGTCGAAATCGGGAATACTTTCTCTTGCTAAAAGCAATCCCGCTGATTATCTCAGCAAATTCGGGGGGATCCAAAACAAGCTTTTTGGTGGATTGAAAACTGCTTTGTCCGGGGCCCAGTACACTAAGTTTCTGGGTTTGAAGCCAAAAGCCTCGGATGCGGCTAACCTGTTGGGCCATCTTTTCAAGTAATTTCAGCATTGAAAGTGGCCCCGGCAGCGTGCTTTCGGAGGTATTTTTATTGTTTTGAAAAAAGATTTCCCCTATCTTCACAATTGAGATATTGTACTTAGTTCTCGTGTGCTGAAGTGTCTTACCCTTTCCCGGTTCCTCAGTTCATGTCAGTAACTATCGTCATTATCGGTTTTATTCAGAACATTTAAATTTTTTTTGACAATGAACATCTACGTAGGGAACCTCTCCTGGCAAATGACCGACGAGGATCTGAGAACTATGTTTGAGCAGTACGGCTCTGTAACTTCCGCTAAAATCGTTAAGGACAAAGTAAGCGGCCGCAGCAAAGGCTTCGGTTTTGTTGAAATGCCTGAGGATGCTGAAGCACAAAATGCTTTAAGCAGCCTGTACGAAAGCGAAGTAATGGGTCGTAAGATCATCGTAAATGAAGCACAACCAAAACCACAAGGTGGTGGCGGTGGTGGATTCAAGAAGCGTAGCTTCGGCGGTGGCGGCGGCGGCGGCGGTTATCGCAAAGGCGGTAGCGGCGGTGGCGGCGGCGGCTATAACAGAGATCGCGGAGACCGTGGCGGCGGCGGCGGCTATAATAGAGATTATTAATCGTTCCAAGATATCGGCTTATTGAAATCCTTCTGAGTACTCGGAAGGATTTTTTATTTGTAGTTTATGATCTGTAGTTTGTAGTTTGTGGTTTGTAGTTCTTTTATCCTAAAATTCATTACCTATAGCAATTAGCATTATCTGAATTGTTTAAGAAGTTCAATAACTACAAACCACAAACTGCAAATCATAAACACGATATGAAATACTTTCCGATTGCAATACTATTTCTGATTGCCTGTAATTCCACACCTTCTCAAATCGCCGATCGTATCTATTTCAACGCAAAAATCTGGACGGGAGATACCACACAACCTTATGCAGAAGCTATTGCTATAAAAGGAAACCAGATTCTATTTGTTGGGAAAGATTATGAAGAATATAAAGGGTCATCAACTGAGTTAATAGATGCAACCGGTGGAATGATTGTTCCCGGTTTTATTGATAACCACACTCATTTTCTGACAGGCGGGTACAACCTCGCAAGCGTGGACCTCCGCAAAGCAAAAACTAAAGAACAATTTATTCAAATATTGAAGGAGTATTGCCAACAACATCCTGATGATCGATGGATACTTGGTGGAGATTGGGATCATGAAGTTTGGGGTGGTGAACTTCCTTCGAGAGAATGGATCGATTCGGTTACCGGTAATCATCCATTGTTTGTAAGTCGTTACGATGGTCATATGGCATTTGCCAATTCAAAAGCATTGGAACTTGCGGGTATCAATAAAAATACTGCGGTACCAGTGGGCGGTGAGATTATAAAGAATAAGAAAGGCGAATTAACCGGTGTTTTAAAAGATGAAGGAATGGACCTGGTATTTGCTAAAATTCCCACAGCTTCCGAGAAAGAGCTCGACGAATACCTGCAAAGAGCAGCATTGCATGCATTCAGCAATGGAGTAACCCAGGTACACGATGTAGGAAGTTACGGTGGCTGGACCGATCTGGAAACATACAAAAGAGCATACAAAAACAAACAACTTGATCTACGCATTTATTCATTTGTATCTCTTCGCACCTGGCAGAAACTGGATTCATTCTGTCGCGTAAACGGTAAGGGGGATGAAATGCTTCGCTGGGGTGGAGTGAAAGGTTTTGTTGATGGATCGTTGGGTTCAACTACCGGCTGGTTCTATAAACCATATCTCGATGCTCCTACAACTTCCGGATTTACCGTTGCCGATACCAATAATATCCGTAAATGGGTGATTGCTGCGGATAAGGCAGGCTTACATGTCACCGTTCATGCAATTGGAGATCGGGCTAATGATTTTTTACTAAATGTATTTAATGATGCTGCACATGAAAATGGTGAACGTGACCGGCGTTTCCGAATAGAACATGCACAGCACCTGACACAGGAAGCTATTAGAAAATTTGCAACACAAAAAGTAATTCCTTCTATGCAACCCTATCATGCAATTGATGACGGCCGTTGGGCCTACAAACGTTTAGATGAGGAAAGACTGAAAGGAACCTACGCATTCAAAAGTTTGTTGGACGCAAAAGCAGCACTTACGTTTGGATCCGATTGGACCGTTGCGCCACTTAGTCCACTCGATGGAATATATGCCGCTGTTACGCGAAGAACCCTCGATGATAAATACCCGGAGGGTTGGTTTCCTGAACAAAAAATCAGTGTTGAACAAGCATTACAATGCTATACTGCCAACAATGCCTATGCCGGCTTCCAGGAAAACAAATTGGGAAAACTGAAAAAAGATATGCTCGCTGATTTTGTATTACTTAATGAAGATTTATTTGCCATTGTACCAGAGAAAATTAAAGATGTAAAAGTGTTGAGGACGGTTATTAATGGGAAAGAAGTATTTAAACGCTAATAAGTGCGAATTAGGACGAATGTTGGACACGAATGAACGCGAATTAAGACGAATGGGGACGAATGAAGTCAGGTGAATAGATGTAATTCCACAAAATAGTAGTGCAGCTGAAAATTTATTTACGGCGACTATACTTAATCATAGAATTTTAACATAGTGTTCATCTGCAAAAAATATATTTTCTCTAAATTGGTGAATAGTGAATCGTGAGTGGTGAGTCGTGAGTCGTGAGTAGCGTGGTATACTCTCTAAATAATAGTGGCTTACCATTAATCGGAGAGCCACTCACGATTCACGTCTCACCACTCACGATTCAAATTCGTGGGGATTTTTTTCCACAACTGCTAATTTCTACGAATCCCGGCGACATCGGGCACGGCTTTTGAAAAAGAACAAGTGCCAGCTGTATAGCCCATTTTAAGTCAATATTTTAAGTACCGTAGAACTAATAAGGAGGTAGTAATGATCACTATAATTATACCCGCATTAAATGAGGAAAGGACCATTGCTGCCGTTGTGAAATTTTGTTTTCAGAACCCACTTGTTAATGAAGTAATTGTAGTTGATGATCGATCTGAGGATCGAACAGCCTCACTTGCAAAAGAAGCTGGTGCCACGGTAGTTATCAGTAAAATTCGTGGCAAAGGGATTTCGATGAAAGATGGAATTCAACATTCAAACAATGAGTTGATTGTATTTTTAGACGCGGATATTGATCCTTACCCGGAAGAAACCATTACACATCTGGTTGAACCACTTTTATTCAATGAAGCTGATTTTGTGAAAGGGGCCTTTGCCCGCAACGCTGGAAGGGTAACCGAATTGGTTGCCAAGCCTTTGTTGAATATCTTCTTCCCGGGTATCGCCCGTTTTTCCCAACCACTTAGTGGAATGATCGCCGGCCGAAAGAATTTTTTCAGCCGCATTGATTTCTTTAATGATTATGGAGTAGATATTGGCATATTACTGGATATGTACCTGATGCAGGCCCGTATCAAGGAAGTGAATATTGGTTATATAGAAAACAAAAGCAAACCCTGGGAAGCGCTTGGTAAAATGAGCAGCGAAGTCTCTAAAGCAATAATCATTAAGGCACAGAGCTATAATCCCGCGGAAGTAACAGAAACAGAAATTCACTCACTCGAAGCGATTAACCGGGAAATGAATAAAACCCTTAGAGAACAATTATCAGGATATCATAAAATGGTAATCTTTGATATGGATGATACGTTGTGGAAAGGTCGTTTTATCGATAAATGTGCAAAGGCATTTGGATTTACTGCTCAATTGGAAGATCTCCGTTACGCGGAAAAGGATTCGCTGATATTGACTAAACGAATTGCCATTTTATTAAAAGGAAGATCGATCGACGAATTGCTACAGATTGCTGGCACCATTGAATTGATTGATGACGCGAAAAATGTAATTACTGAATTAAAAAAGAAAGGCTACCTGGTGGGAATTATCAGTAATAGCTATTCACTTATTACCAACTATGTTAAGCAAAATACAGGGGCATCTTTTTCTTTGGCGAATAACCTTGAGTTTTTTGAAGGTAAAGCCACTGGCGAAGTAAATATACCTTCTTGTTTTTTTGGGTCGCCCGATAGTATTTGCGGACATGCTTATTGTAAAACCAATGCATTGCAATTTGCTTGTGAGAAATATAACGTTCAAACCAGTAATACTATTGTTGTTGGTGACAGTGCCGATGATCGTTGTATAGTTGGAAATGCCGGGAAAGGGGTAAGTTTTTGCACTAAAGATATATTGTTGAGTACCATTGCAACGAAGAGAATCGAGGAACAAAGTTTTCAATCACTGTTATCATTTGCATAATTAAATCCAATTATTCGCTCTATTAAAAAAACGCTTATGTCAACCGATCTTCATAATATCCTGGTACCGGTACACTTCAGCAGTCGCGATAAGTGGGCCATTGCAAAAGCCATTGAATTGGCAAATACATTTCAATGCAATATCCACCTCGTGCATATAGTTACTTCCTCATCGATCCTATTTAAGGAGTTAGCATCTAATTTCTTCTTATATGACAATACCGCAGATTTAACGAATGCCCGACGCCAGTTAGTGGCTCTACGCAATCAGTATCGCCAGCATTTATGTGGAAAGGGTAAAATTGAGATCAGTATATTAAAAGGCAATCCGTCAAAACAACTAACTGAATATATTGAACAATTTGAAATGGACATGGTTGTGATGGGACTTGCCAGATTCAATCTCTTTCATCGGATCCTTTCATCAGTAACCATCAGCAGATTGGCCCGTAAAACTGCAGTTCCAGTTTTAACAATTCGATCATCGGGACTTGTGAGTCATTTCAAGAAAATCGTTTTGCCCGTTACAGGGGAAATTCCGTTACGTCGTATAAAAATGGCTACTATGCTTGCCCGCACTTATAAATCCACCGTTTACCTGGTTGGATTGCGGGGGAACGAAAATGTGGCGGAGCAAATACTTAATAACACATTGGATATACTACAAAGCATATCTACCATACCTGTTCAATGTTTTTGGTTGGAGGGCAAGAACCTGGCTAAAAGCACATTGGATTTTTCAAAGCGGATCAATGCAGATCTTATCCTGGCCAATCCATTGAAAGAATTTCATATGCCTGGTTGGTGGAGCCGTATCACCCGTAAATTACTTTCATACGGATCGAGTATTCCCGTTATTACCGTAGATAAAACCACCGAAAAGGTTACAGTGAGTAGTGAGTAGTGAATGGTGAATTGCTGGTGTGAAATATAAAATCATATAACCTGGCTTCCTAAAGATATTAAACCCTTTGAGCTATAAGGGACCCCGCCAAAAGCGGGGTTCTTTATTAATATCGGAATAAGAACTTACCTGGTAGAATTTCAATCTCCATAGTATCGGAAGAAAAATATTCGCCGTCTAATTGCGCGTCCATGTTTTGATCGCAACTGATCGTCAGCCTGACGGATTGGAATTGATGAACAAATGAAAGACCAGCGTGTTTGCCTTTTTCAACAACCGGTAAATATAGCAAGCGTTTCAAAACACTCAGTTTATCAATGAGAGTTACATCAAGTAAGCTATCAGTAACACTTGCTTGTGGCGCAATATAAAATCCACCACCAGCCCTCCGACCGTTCATTATACTCACTATTAGAAATCTCCCATCCATTCTTACTCCATCACTTTGTACCAGGTAGCGCTGTTCTCTGTAAGTAAATATATTTTTTATGACGGCCTTAAAGAAAGATCCTTTCCCTTTCTTTTTATTCAGACCCATAAGATTTTTCACTACTACTCCATCAAACCCGGCACCGGTGCAATTAAAAAATAAACGCTCATTGCATTTACCTGCATCTACCTTTTGCGGAGACGCAGTAAGAACGGTTGCAACCGTTTCCTCTGTTGTTTGATTGCCATACAGCATCCAATGAAAATCATTCCCCGATCCCCCTGGAAAAATCACCAATGGTAATTGGATATCCGGGTATTTATTGATAAAATAATTAAGGGTGCCATCTCCTCCGACGATCCATACATCGGTACAATCGCCGAAATGCGACGGCCATTCCTCCCAATATTTCTTATATAATATATTCTTTCGCTGAAGCAACGATTCGATGAGTTCTGTCAATGCCATTGCCCTTCCACTTCCCGCTAGAGGGTTCAGTACAATGGCAATTATTTTGATCGGATGTTCCAAATTATAAAACGTAAATAGTACTCAATTCAGCAATGGATAAAAGCGACTACTGGCTGTATCTGCGATATTACCGTCTTTTTTTCTGTATATGAAATGTGCGGCGATAGACTTTCTTTTTTCAACAAATTCGATGGCCCTTTTCAATCCCATTACCATTAGTGCATTATCATACGCATCGGCCGTAATAGCATCTTTAGCGAACACGGTAACGCTGATCAGTTCATTCTGTGCCGGATAACCCGTTCTCGCATCAATGATATGGGAGATTTTTTTACCCTTGCTTTCATAAAACTTCCGGTAATTTCCCGAAGTAGTGATAGCTCCCTCCTCTATTGTAATAACTCGTTGTGCTAAAGAAATATTCCATTGATCATCCCCCGGAACTTCAATAGCGATCTTCATCATAACATGATCTGGTTGTCTTCTTCCCTTCACCCGCATTTCGCCACCGATTTCAACCAAGTAATTATTAATTCCATTAGCAGACAAAAAATCCGCAATCACATCTACACTGTATCCCTGTGCAATTCCATTCGGATCCAATTTAACACAGCTTTTTTTCTTTGCTAATTTATTGCCGGCCCAGTACAGTTTTTTGGACCCCACGCAAGCTTGCAATTGCTGAATCGTTTTGGCGGAAGGGGTAGAGTCGATTTTTTTAATTCCAAATCCCCATGCCTCCGTATAAGGATAAACAGTAATGTCAAATATTCCTTTGGTGCTGATACAGGTCTCGATTCCTT
Organism: Chitinophagaceae bacterium; assembly: GCA_965279015.1. Classification (GTDB taxonomy): domain Bacteria; phylum Bacteroidota; class Bacteroidia; order Chitinophagales; family Chitinophagaceae; genus Endoryza. The sequence continues at coordinate 1,882,710 of OZ257130.1, read as the reverse complement.
TATTAACCACTTCCATTAAATGCATATCAGCTACTACTCCATCCGTAGAATTATTGAATTGACTTATGAGCGAATAGGGTTTGTAGATTGATAGGGAGCTATCAATTTTATTGAGAATGCTATCAATCTGAAAATTTGTTACACTACTATCCGTAGCATAATAAGTAATATGGTAAGTTGTTCCTTGTGCAGAACCCGTAATCAGTATCTTTTTAAATTCAACAGAATGAAAAGAAAAACTATATTGACAAGCCAACAGAAAAAACATTAGACGCATGAAGCAAAAATAGCGGTTTTAAACAGAGTTATACGTACCTGGCCGAAGGCAACCAATCACCGCAGTCAACGATACCAAAGATGTTATAATTTGAATTGTACGCCAAAAGAAATTATCCAGTCCGCGAAGGCTGCCGGTGTCATATCATTCTGGGCATTTTGAATGATGTTGCGTTTGAATGGAATTCCCATATAAACAAAAAGCTGGGAGCTCTTCATCTTATATGTTAGGCCTGGTTCCACAGAAGCGATAGATGCCGCTCTTCGAAAACCTTTGTTACCACCAATCAAATCATTCTCAGAAACAACTTCATATCGTATTCCAGCTGTTAAAATAATTTTTTGGGTCTGAAGACTGGCACCAGCCCGAAGGCTGTATTGATCCGGAACACTCATTACAGTGGTGTTGTTGGCAATTTGTGATGGGGTAGCAGTCTTACCTTTCAAATTGGATACCCCGTTCTGTTCTCTTGGATTAATCAGGTAATAACCTTGAATGTATACATTAAACATCTTACTTAACGAATAAAATGCACTGAGTTCTGTAGTGATGCCGGTTCCTCCATCGCCTAACTGGATGGCCTGGTCAACAGGTGCCAATATCTTTGTACTGTCGTTTCTCACAAAATAATCCTGGTATTTATAATCACCAGTGGGCAATTTGATTCCTAGTCCCAATTGAATATTTCCTTTTTGACCATTTGTTGGTTTCCATAACCATTTGTAGGCTGAAATACGAATATCGCCCAAACCGAACGCACGTGTAGTATATTTTGGATAGGAGAAGGGACCCATATGATCGGCTCCATTATTACGGGAATTTGCGGCGATGGGAACGCTCAATCCAATCGACCATCCATTATTGAGTATCCTCAACACGGATATATTCATTGTAAAGATGCGGTTGGTCACCAATGTATCCGAAAATGATTTATCACCCCTGAAACTATTGGATGCTTCAAAATAACGATTCGTTACATTGATGATAAACTTTTGGTTCCCGTCTATATACTCAAATAACTGATCGGGACTAATGCCACCTACATTACGAATGGCAACACAACCCTGGGAAAACACAAAAAATGTAGGTGCCTGAGATAACAGGAAAACCATCACGAGCTTTTTCATAATACTATGTTTTGCAGTTAAGTGTTTGTTACACTTCATTTCGTATCCTTCATATCGTCTATATTTTTTTTGATGCCTGGTTGAAGCGAAGAGGCTTTAAGAAGTTTATTCACGTCGTGTTTAAACAGTCGGCCAATCGGCAATTCTTTCTTGGCAATTTCAATTATGTCAGCATCGTATGAATCGATTTTGCTTACTGATACAATATAAGATCGGTGAATACGCAGGAAAGCATCGGCAGGAAGCATTTCCTGCAGCGATGCAAGTTGATGCTTTGTCACGATCGTTTTAGTAGTTGTATAAATCCGGATATAATCCCTCAACCCTTCTATGTATAAGATTTCATTGAACAGCACCTTCACCATTTTGCGATCCGAACGGAAATACAAAAAAGGTTGTGCTGTTTCCTTGTTATCGTCAGTTTTCTCCGTTTCTTTTAAATTTTTCTGAAGGTTTAATTCCAATACTTTGTTCACAGCCTTCAAAAACCTATCAAAACTGATTGGTTTCAACAGAAAGTCTACCGCGTCCAGTTCAAATCCTTCCACGGCATATTTCCGATAGGCCGTAATAAAAATTACTTTGGGAGGATTCTTTAGTGTACGGATAAAATTAGTACCCAAAATATGTGGCATTTGAATATCCAGGAATAGCAGGTCCACGGTATTCGACTGCAAAAAAGAAAGTGCTTCTACCGCGTTGTTACAGGATCCTGCCAATTCAAGAGATTCAACGCCGGCTATATATTTTTCAATAATATCCTTTGAAGGTTGTTCATCGTCTATGACCAGGCATTTTATTTTTTTAATTGACGGCATGTATTGATATAGATTTCTGAGTATTGAAAGCGGTTGATGAAATCGCTGGTTGTATAGCATAACCCTCATCAAGGTTAATCCGTAACAATGTCATATAAATTTCCTGTTCCGCATACATTTTAAGTTCATAATTTCCCGGGTAAAGCAATCGCAGTCTTTTTTCTACATTAATAATGTCAGGTACCTCTTGCCCAGGTTGTATATTATCGGGGTCCACTCCATTCATCAGCTTCATCGTCAACATATTTTTGTCAATGGTAATTTCAAGATTGATCCAGGATTGCTCCGCATGACTATAACATTGAGTGAAACTATTTTCGATAAATGGAAGCAACAATAGCGGGGCTATCGTTTTATCCCGGGTGTTTCCTTTGATTTGAAACTCCATCTCAAGCTGTTCACCGTATCTTATTTTTTCCATAGCCATATATTCCTTCATCATCTGTAATTCCTTATCCAGTTTTACCCATGCGTCATCGCATTCGTATAATAAGTAGCTCAGCAATTCTGAAAATTTCAATAAGAGTTCCGGCGCTTTAGGGGATTTGGTTCGAGCGTAATTATGAATATGATCAAGGGAACTGAATAAAAATACAGGGTGTATCTGTGCCTTCAGCAACTGCAGGTCCGTTACGAGCTTTTCCTTTTCTATTTTCTCCTTTTCTTTTTGTTTTAGGTACCAGCGTTTCACCAGTTTTACTGCTGTAGCAGCTGCAATTATTTTAGGTGCATTGAGGAGCACCGAATTAATACTTACCCACCAAATGGTGTTTGTTTCTGGCAGGTTATTATGATAGGCCCGATCAATAATGGGGAATACCACCATGTGAATATAATAACCTGCGAACAACAGGAAAACCGCCAACAAAACGACACCCATCACAAACGAAAAATACTTAGCTCTCAATAAATACCGCGGTAGCAAAAAATAAATAAACGCATAACAGGAGAGTATATGAACCAGTACTAAAAGAAAAGTTTTGAGAAAAAGCAAGCTACTTAGTTTTCCAAAAGTAATTTCTTGCAAACCTACCTGTATGTAATAATAGTAAGTGGCAGCAAAATATATCCACCATAACAGCCAGAAAATGACATGCAGCCGGATGCGCTGACTTGCTTTAGCAGAAAATATAATATCATACCAATTCATATGCTTCGGTTGTTTGTAAAACTACCTCGCTTATTTTATTATCCCCTGCCCCATTCAATGCAACTTTCAAAATAACATCATAGCTCATCTCCGATTCTGAAATAGTGAGTGTATGATTGGCCGGGTAAATCAGTTGCAACCTTTTCTTCACATTATTAAGACCGATTCCTTTCTTAATAAAGGGTTCTATATCCCGCTCGGGTTTATTATTTGATAATTTAAACTCCAGGAAATCTTTCTCAATGAATATATCCAGTTTTACCCAGGGATGGGTAAGCATGCGACTGGTGCCATGTTTAAAACTGTTCTCTACAAACGGGATAAATATCAGGGGGCTGATCATTTTGTCCTTAACGGATCCCTGGATATGCATACTGAGATTCAATCGATCGCCATAACGAATCTGTTCAAGGGCAATATAGTGCTGAATCATGGAAAGTTCTTTTTCCAACGACACCAGTTGTTGATTGCAGTCGTTTAAAATATAATTAAGGAGACTCGAAAGTTTTTTTATCATCTCAGGAGCCCTGTCGGACCCGTTAAGAATAAATGAATAGATATTATTCAGTGTATTAAACAGGAAATGGGGATGTACCTGAGCTTTTAGTAATTGTAATTCGGCATTAATCTTTTCGCGAATCACTATTTCCGTTTCTTTTTGTTTCTGGTACCAACGTTTTAAAAGTTTAATGGCAAGAGCAACACCCACTACCGTAGGATAATTAAATATTATCTGCCGGATCCAAAGCGGCACTATAAAATTCATATCCCTCATTGTTGGAAAAAATCCCATGAGCGTACTGATATAGAAAGTCAAAAGAAAATTCAGGTAATTAAAACAAGCAATTAGTATTACAAAGAGGAGAAGTTTGAAGCTGATCACGATGCGGTTACTGGTCCTGGAAAGATATCTTGGCAGAAAATAATAAATAATTCCATATACGAGTGCCATATGAACAACCGTCATCAATACACAGTTCATAGCAATGCGAAGGATGGAAGTGCCAACACCATACTGTTCTATTTGCGGCAACGGTCCTTTGAAGTTCCAGGCTGGTACCCAATACGTAGGCACTAAAAAGCTAATGGCAAAGTACAAACACCATGCAGTCCAGAAAAGAAGGTGCCGGCGAACGCGGTAGCTACGCTGGTTAGAAAATATGAAATCATAATAATTCATGGGTAACCCTTGCTTTACTAAAATTAATCATTCACAACACTAAAAACTCCACCCATTCCGGTTTTTAGACAAGAGTGGTTTTCTTGAATGCAAATGCGGTTTGTCGACGGCAAACGGTAATGACACCAAGTAAATGGTAATAACATTAATCAGGAGGGATTCTGCTATCGCCAATAACTACCCTGCCGAATTAAAAAATTACCGCTCCGTTGTGAAAGTAGTTTTGGTTGCACACATTATTAAATCATCAAAAACTAAATGAAATGAAAACACTATTTAATTCTTTACTATTTAAAAGAATCTCCATCCTTGTAATGATTATTCTTACTTATTCCTCCTGTAAGAAAGATTTCAATGAGGAGGGGGATCCTAAAGGTGGTCACGGTCATTTAATTCAAACCAAATTTTTTTCTTCGGAGTCAGCTCAGAAATGGCAGGACTTACAATTAAGGATCCTTCGAACTACAACAACTGTAAATCCATTTGGCCGCCATGGGCATCGCTTTTTCGCTTACTGTGGTATTGGTTTGTATGAATCTGTTGTTCCTGGTATGCCTAAATATCAATCACTAGATGGTCAACTTACCGCCATGCCCCAAATGCCGGATACTGAACCGGGCAAAGCCTATCATTGGGCAGCCAGTGCAAATGCAGCCCTGGCATATCTCAATAAACATTTCTTTACGACGGCCAATACTTCGGCAGAAAATATTGCTTCTATGGATTCGCTGGAAAATGCATTGAATAGTCAATACCAATTAGAAATAAATAATGCAGACGTATTTCAACGATCGAAAAATTTTGGAACAACCGTTGCGGAAAGAATTTTTACCTGGTCCACTACAGATGGATCTAACCTTGCAAATGCTCCATATACTCCCAATGGAGGATTAGGTTCCTGGACCAATACCGCACCAAATCCAACTGGCATTGCTGAACCATATTGGGGTAATAACCGATCTTTTGTAGCAGGTGCTGCATCAGGCACTGCTTCCCCAGCTCCACCGGCTTACTCAACAGATCCGAATTCGGCCTACTATGCAATGGTAAAAGAGGTATATGATATATCTCTGACTTTAACGCCCGAGCAGATTGCAACCGCATTGTATTACAGGGATAATCCGGGTTATCCGAATGCGGCCAATTACATTTCAACTTTTAGTCAAATAATGCATATTGAAAATTATCAATTAGATGAATATGCTTTGGCGCATGTTAAAACCGGGATCGCGTTTGCAGAAGCAATGATCAATTGCTGGCAACAAAAATACAGCTACCTCGTGGATAGGCCTACCCGTTATATACGGAATGTGCTGGGGCATAGCACATGGACTCCCCTGCTTGCGGTTCCGCCGCATCCCGACTATCCTTCTGCGCATTCGCAAATGGGCGGTGCAGTTTCAGCAGTTCTGGAAAGTTTACTGGGTAAAAATTACCAGTTTACCCTTCACACGTACGATTATATGGGTATGGCACCACGAACTTATAATTCATTTAGTGATATGTCAGTGGATATTGGAAAATCAAGAGTATACGCTGGAATTCACACTACCTATGCATGTGTGGAAGGAAGAAAGCAGGGGGAAAGAATTGCTGCAAATGTGTTGAACAAATTAAAGTTCAAGAAATAGTATCTATATGTTAAACCGCAGAGAAGTGAGAGGCAGAGTCAGCGCAAAGTATAATTCATTCTCTGCGAATCCCTCTGTGTTCTCTGTGTCTCTGCGGTTCAATTGTTGCTTCTTAACGCAAATTCAAATTCGCCAGCCATTCTCCCTTCAATACATCAAGCGTTTTTCCTGTAAGTTTTTCAATTGTTTCCAGTTCTTTTCTAAATTGAGAGAAGGCTGTCAATAATATTTTTAATCCGTAATTGTCAGAAAGGTAACGGGTAAAAGATGATGAGCCATGATAAAAAGCAGGAGCATAAAGGATCCTGTCTTTTGAAGACAACTCCGGCATCACCCCTTTCGTTCCAATAAATGAAAGAATATAACTACCCTTTTCTGATTCTATTTCCTTTTTAAATAAACTATCAATATTTGTATTCCCGCTATTTGAAAATACGTCGAACCATGACAGGTTTTCGGATAAAGAAACGCTTAACGAAATATAATCAGGCAATCCTTCCGACAACCAATGCGGAAAATTCTTGGTGAAGTCTTCCTCAGCTACTTTTTTACTGAACCAACTTCCTGTATTTGAATCAAGCATTTCGTGCAGGATTTCGTGCAACCAGGGAGATTTTCCTTCCTTAATTCGCCAGAACGGAATACAAACAAATCCAGCCTGAGAGGCGTGAGATATGAACCGGTCGTGCCGAAAATATAAAGTATAAGGTTTGGATGGAGGATGTAACTGCCATGGCAAGGGGGCATTGATAAATTTTTCTGCGGCGTGGATTCCGTTGTTAATCATACTCGCGATCTCCTTCATTCTTTGTTCAGAGAGTGAGTCTTTGGGAAACCAGCATATTGCTTTTCCGGCAGATATTTTCACTCCGTTATTAATGAGATAAGTGATGTTGATACTGTCTTCGTCACGCAACAGTGGCACTTTTGAAAAATCGGGTATCTGGCAGAACAATAGTTTGGGCGTTACGAACATTAACACGAATGTCAACCATCCATATTTGAATCTAAGATTAATCATATCCATGCAAGACTAATTTACGTCTATTTTAAAACATGTAGAGGCGGCATAGTACCGTGAGCCACAACCTCAGTCACTATCTTCTGTCAATCCAACTAAATACTACTAACATAAGCTTTCATTCATGTTCGTCTACGATCCGGTGAATGCTGTTTGTCGTCGGCAAATGGTAATGAATATAAAGAACAGGGTCTCTGCTATCGGGCGAACATTATTCGCAGAAATTAAAAATTATCTAACTGCCGTGAAGTTAATTTTGGTAAAAGCATTATGTATTGGCTATTCATGTAAAGAAAGCAGAAAATCCAGAAGTATAAATGCGGCAAATATTCTGACCCTTATACATTTTAATAAATAGCAATCATCACTGATCTAAAAATTATCAATATGAAATCTCTTTTAATAAAAGGGGCACCGCTTTTATATATTTTTATAGTTGTAAGCATTTTATCCTGTAATAAAAGCAATGTCCGTGATATCAACCCTATAATTAATCCCCCTCCCCCCACTGTAATTCCATGTAACAACAGGCCAATCATAAATGCAACTTTAGTACCTATCGGATTACTTTCAGAAGCTAGAAAAGGATTGGTTAGTGGGACGGCAGGAAGTAAAATATTTTTTGCGGGAGGAATCAAAATAGGCGCTTACTCTTCCCGGGTAGACATTTATGATACAATCACCCGAATCTGGTCCACTGCGGAATTAACAATCGCCGAACGGCATGGAATGACCGTAGCCACTGTTGGAACTAAAATAATTTTTGCCGGCGGTGAGGATGGTGATATGGGAGCCTCAACTTCCAGAGTAGATATATATGATGTTTCAACCAACACATGGTCAACTGCCGAACTTAGTCAGTCCAGAAGCTATCTGGCAGCAGCAACACTAGGCAACCGCGTCTTTTTTGCGGGAGGAGCAATCTGGAACTCTACCAGAGCCGCATCTTCCGTAGTAGACATTTACAATAACTCAACCAATACATGGTCGACAGCAAATTTAAGCCAGGAGCGATATGAGTTGTCGGCAACAACCGTTGGCAATAAAATTTACTTTGCTGGTGGTACTCATAGCATGTTCAGTGTTTCTAAAACGATAGATATTTTTAATAGTGAAACCAATTCCTGGTCCGTTTGGCAATTGGCGGAAGTCAAAACGGCGCATGCGAGTATTGCTGTGGCCAATAAGATTTTCTGGGCAGGTGGGGTCAATACATCCTATTGGAATGGGTACAACCTTTCAAACCAGGTAGAAATAAAAGATCTTATCACGGGTGCTTCCTCCTTAACATGCATTACTCCTAAAAGTAGTTTCAAAGCGGTAGTCAGCGGAGATAATATTATTTTTTTTACTGGAAATTTAAGCAATACTTTTTCGGGTACTCATTTTGAAGTCTATAATACGATTACTGACCAATGGTCAACAGCTGTATTAAACAACCAGATTAACGATGCAACTATCATTTCTGTCAACAACACAGTTTATGTAGCCGGTGGCACAGACGGTGGAAACTATATTAAGCAGGTGTGGAAACTGGAATTTTAGCACTTCGAATTACGCATTCATGCATGATGCCGACTTTCCGACCGAGAATCAAATCAATTCTGTTTATATAAACATTAAAATAAACGAAAATGAAACGAAGAATCCAATTCGCCGCTTTAGTGCTGGTGATAACCGGTGCAACAACCATTCTTTCCTGCAAGAAGGATAATGATGCTAAAACAAAAACCGAACTCCTCACAACGGGAACCTGGAAATATACCGCCAGTTCAATCAACCCTGCCTATGATTATTACAGCGACGGGATCCTGGCAACAAATATTTTTAGCATAATGAAACCCTGTGAAAAGGATGATTTCGAAACCTATAAAACAAATGGCGAGTGGGAGTACAATGAAGGCCCCACCAAATGTGATCCATCGTATCCACAGTCATTCAGCGAACCCTGGAGTTTTACCGCAAATGAAACCAAATTGTTATTAGGCGGTGTTGAAAACACCATACTAGAATTAACTGCTACTACACTCAAACTCCGATTTATTTTTGAGGATGCAGGAGTTTTCTATACGGCAGAGGACACTTACGGGCATTAAACTATTTTCCCGGCTTAAATCCGCGATGGCGGATCACAGCTCACATCTTTTCACTCAGGTATGATCAAAAAAAATCCCGATCATTTCTGATCGGGACTCAAATGAATATGGCAGCCTGCTTACCGGCAGGCAAGCTACCTACTCTCCCGTCCCGACCTTTGGTTGGGATGCAGTACCATCGTCCGCCAGCTGGCGGATTAACTTCTCTGCTCGGTATGGGAAGAGGTGAACACCCTAGGTGAAACAACCATAAGAATTTTAGCTGTGAGCGATTAGCTATGAGCTGCGAGTTTTGGCTCGTAGCTCGCAGCTCAAGGCTCGCAGCATTTCACTCAGGCATGGGCAAAAAAAAGTCCCGATCATTTCTGATCGGGACTCAAATGAATATGGCAGCCTGCTTACCGGCAGGCAGGCTACCTACTCTGCCGTCCTGACCTTTGGTTGGGATGCAGTACCATCGTCCGCCAGCTGGCGGATCGGTATGGGAAGAGGTGAGCACCCTTGGTAAAACCACCATAAGAATTTTAGCTGTGAGTGATTAGCTATGAGCTGCGAGTTTTGGCTCGTAGCTCGCAGCTCAAGGCTCGCAGCTTGTCACTCAGGTATGATCAAAAAAAATCCCGATCATTTCTGATCGGGACTTAAAAGAATATGGCAGCTACCTACTCTCCCGCATTGTTGTGCAGTACCATCGGCCATAAGGGGCTTAACTTCTCTGTTCGGTATGGGAAGAGGTGAACACCCTTGGTAAAACCACCATAAGAATATGAGCTGTGAGCGGTGAGCTTTGAGCTTCGAGCTTTTGCTCGTAGCTCGCGGCTAGTAGCTCGCGGCTTTAAAAAGTTAACATATTGGGAAGTTGTAAATGAAAGTAACGTAACAATACAATATCAATAAATCAATTTGTATAAAAAAAATTAAAGCGTACGGGCAATTAGTACTACTCGACTTTACTGTTACCAGTTGTACATCTGTAGCCTATCAACGTCGTAGTCTTCGACGACCCTTAAAAGAATACTCATCTTGTGGAAGGTTTCACGCTTAGATGCTTTCAGCGTTTATCCTGGCCGGACGTAGCTACTCTGCATTGCACCTGGCGGCACAACAGATACACCAGCGGTCCGTACGACCCGGTCCTCTCGTACTAAGGTCATGTCCACGCAATATTCTAACGCCCATCACAGATAGGGACCGAACTGTCTTGCGACGTTCTGAACCCAGTTCACGTGCCACTTTAATCGGCGAACAGCCGAACCCTTGGGACCTTCTCCAGCCCCAGGATGTGACGAACCGACATCGAGGTGCCAAACCTCCCCGTCGATATGAGCTCTTGGGGGAGATCAGCCTGTTATCCCCGGAGTACCTTTTATCCTTTGAGCGATGGCCCTTCCATACAGAACCACCGGATCACTTTAGCCGGCTTTCGCCCCTGCTCGACTTGTCTGTCTCACAGTCAAGCTCCCTTATACTAATGCGCTCTTCGTACGATTACCAACCGTACTGAGGGAACCTTTGCAAGCCTCCGTTACTTTTTAGGAGGCGACCACCCCAGTCAAACTACCCACCATGCACTGTTTCCCGCAAGGGATTAGACTCTAAGCAAACAAAGGTTGGTATTTCAACGACCGCTCCACAATGGCTGGCGCCACTGCTTCGAAGCGTCCCAACTATTCTACACATCGGTTGCTCAAAATCAATGCAAAGTTGTAGTGAAGGTTCACGGGGTCTTTCCGTCCCGTGACGGGTAACCGGCATCTTCACCGATACTACAATTTCACCGGGCTCGCGGAGGAGACAGCGTTCAACTCATTAGACCATTCGTGCAGGTCGGAACTTACCCGACAAGGAATTTCGCTACCTTAGGACCGTTATAGTTACGGCCGCCGTTTACCGGGGCTTCAGTCAGAAGCTTTGACTTGCGTCGAACATCCTTCCTTAACCTTCCGGCACCGGGCAGGTATCAGGCTCTATACGTCATCTTACGATTTTGCAGGGCCCTGTGTTTTTGTTAAACAGTTGGTTGAACCATTTTACTGAGACCACCCATAAGGTGGTATGCTTTATCCCGAAGTTACAGCATCAATTTGCCTAGTTCCTTCTCCGCGGCTCACCCGAGCGCCTTAGAATACTCATCTCGTCTACCTGTGTCGGTTTGCGGTACGGGCCGCTATAGCCTAACCTTAGAGGTTTTTCTCGGCGGTATGATTAGGACCACTATCCACTCTGCCGAAGCTTTGTGGTACTATCACGTTCGACATTCTCTCCGGATTTACCTGGAAAAAATATATCTACACGCTTTAAGGTGGAATTCCGTATCCACCCGGGTCGTTCACTACCGCGTCGCCCCATCGAAACTATAGCGGGTATTGGAATATTAACCAATTTTCCATCAGCTACCCCTTTCGGGTTTGCCTAAGGACCCGACTAACCCTGATCCGATTAACGTTGATCAGGAAACCTTAGACTTTCGGCGAAGTAGTTTTTCACTACTTTTATCGCTACTCATGCCTACATTTTCTTTTCCCAACGCTCCAGCATACGTCGCCATACACCTTCGCAGCAGATGGGAATGCTCCCCTACCGATATACCACCTAGTGGCAATCTTAGAACTTCGGTTCGTAATTTGATGCCCGATTATTTTCCGTGCAGGACCTCTCGACCAGTGAGCTGTTACGCACTCTTTAAATGAATGGCTGCTTCCAAGCCAACATCCTGGCTGTTATAGAAGTCCCACCTCGTTTGATCAACTTAATTACGTATTAGGGACCTTAGTTGCTAATCTGGGTTATTTCCCTCTCGGCCACGGATCTTAGCACCCGCAGCCTCACTCCCGGAGATATTTACTAGCATTCGGAGTTTGTCAGGGTTTGGTAGGCGGTGAAGCCCCCTAGCCCAATCAGTAGCTCTACCTCTAGTAAACGTCTAAATCCGAGGCTGTTCCTAAAAACATTTCGGGGAGAACGAGCTATCTCTCAGTTTGATTGGCCTTTCACCCCTATCCACAAGTCATCCCATAACTTTTCAACGTTAATGAGTTCGGTCCTCCAGTGTGTGTTACCACACCTTCAACCTGCTCATGGATAGATCACAAAGTTTCGCGTCTGCCCCCACTAACTAAACGCCCTATTTGGACTCGCTTTCGCTACGGCTCCGTTACAAAAGAACTTAACCTCGCTAGTGAGGAGCAACTCGTAGGCTCATTATGCAAAAGGCACGCCGTCACCCATTACTAGGCTCCGACCGCTTGTAGGCGTACGGTTTCAGGTACTATTTCACTCCCCTGTTCGGGGTGCTTTTCACCTTTCCCTTACGGTACTGGTTCACTATCGGTCTCTTAGAAGTATTTAGCCTTACCAGATGGTGCTGGCAGATTCAGGCAGGATTCCTCCGGTCCCGCCTTACTCAGGATACCGCTCGTCCCCAATTCTTTGCGCTTACAGGACTATCACCTGCTATGGTTCAACTTTCCAGAAGATTCAGCTTGAAATTGGTTTCTAAATGCGGTCCTACAACCCCCGCCCGGCACGCCGGACAGGTTTGGGCTATTCCCTTTTCGCTCGCCACTACTTGGGGAATCATTATTTATTTTCTTTTCCTCCTCCTACTTAGATGTTTCAGTTCAGAGGGTTGACTTCCGCCTTTCGGCGGATAACACACCTTCAGTGTGCTGGGTTGTCCCATTCGGAAATCTTCGGATATTACGCTTGTGTGCAGCTCCCCGAAGCTTATCGCAGCTTACCACGTCCTTCTTCGTCTCTAAGAGCCAAGGCATCCACCATACGCCCTTAAGTGCTTTAAAAGAGTTATTATTCGTTACTCGTCATTTACAACTATTAAAATTTACACCCAATATGTCAAAGAACTTAACGCGAATATTCGCTAATTAAAACGAATAAGCGCGAATGCTGATGTTTGGAATTCGCTTCCACTAGACCTTTCGCCTACATCAATTATTAAAAGAACTTTCGTTTTCTGTGGAGGATATCGGAGTTGATCCGATGACTCTCCCGACCACGGTCGGGATGCATCTAAGCCAACTGAGCTAACCACCCTTTTGGTGGAGGATATCGGAGTCGAACCGATGACCCTCTGCGTGCAAGGCAGATGCTCTAGCCAACTGAGCTAACCCCCCATTTGGTTGTTTGGTAGACCCGACCAGATTTGAACTGGTGACCCCTACATTATCAGTGTAGTGCTCTAACCAGGCTGAGCTACGGATCTGTTTCTGTAGCCCGACCAAGATTTGAACTGGTGACCCTCCCGATACAATCGGGATGCTGTAACCAGGCTGAACTACAGATTTATTTCTGTAGCCCACTTCTTATCAGCGGGTTTACATTTAGAATGTAAAGAACTTAAAAACTCCTTTCGCAAGGAGTATAAAAAAATGAAAGAGATGGAAATAACAGTTAAAAAGGAATAAGCAATCTCTAAAAAGGAGGTATTCCAGCCGCACCTTCCGATACGGCTACCTTGTTACGACTTAGCCCCAGTCACTAGTTTTACCCTAGGCGGCTCCTTGCGGTTACCGACTTTAGGTACACCCAGCTTCCATGGCTTGACGGGCGGTGTGTGCAAGGTCCGGGAACGTATTCACCGTAGCGTTGCTGATCTACGATTACTAGCGATTCCAGCTTCATGGAGTCGAGTTGCAGACTCCAATCTGAACTGAGAGGAGGTTTTTGGGATTAGCTCCTTGTCACCAAGTGGCAGCCCTTTGTCCTCCCCATTGTAGCACGTGTGTAGCCCTGGGCATAAAGGCCATGATGACTTGACATCATCCCCTCCTTCCTCACGTCTTACGACGGCAGTTTCATTAGAGTTCCCAGCTTTACCTGATGGCAACTAATGATGGGGGTTGCGCTCGTTGCGGGACTTAACCCAACACCTCACGGCACGAGCTGACGACAGCCATGCAGCACCTTACAAATTGTGTATTGCTACAAAGTGAGCTTTCACCCACGGTCAAAATGCATTCTAGCCCAGGTAAGGTTCCTCGCGTATCATCGAATTAAACCACATGCTCCACCGCTTGTGCGGACCCCCGCCAATTCCTTTGAGTTTCAACCTTGCGGTCGTACTTCCCAGGTGGATTACTTAATGCTTTCGCTCAGACACCAACAGTGTATCGCTGATGTCGAGTAATCATCGTTTAGGGCGTGGACTACCAGGGTATCTAATCCTGTTTGATCCCCACGCTTTCGTGCCTCAGCGTCAATAACTGTGTAGCAAGCTGCCTTCGCAATTGGTGTTCTATGTCATATCTAAGCATTTCACCGCTACATGACATATTCCGCTTACCTCCATAGTATTCAAGACAGATAGTATCAACGGCAGTTCCCAAGTTAAGCTCGGGGATTTCACCACTGACTTACCTGCCCGCCTACGCACCCTTTAAACCCAGTGAATCCGGATAACGCTTGCACCCTCCGTATTACCGCGGCTGCTGGCACGGAGTTAGCCGGTGCTTATTCATCTGGTACCGTCAACCACAATAGAAATCGTGGGTTTCTTCCCAAATAAAAGAAGTTTACAATCCAGAGGACCTTCATCCTCCACGCGGCATGGCTGGTTCAGACTTTCGTCCATTGACCAATATTCCTTACTGCTGCCTCCCGTAGGAGTCGGGCCCGTGTCTCAGTGCCCGTGTGACTGGTCGTGCTCTCACACCAGTTACTGATCGAAGGCTTGGTGGGCCGTTACCCCGCCAACTACCTAATCAGGCGCACGCCCATCTTCAAGCGCATTGCTGCTATAATTAAAAAGTGATGCCACTCCGTAATATTACGGGGTATTAATCCAAGTTTCCCTGGGCTATCCCCCACTTAAAGGAAGGTTGCGTACGTGTTCCGCACCCGTTTGCCGGTCGCCGCCCATGTATTGCTACACTGCGCTGCCCCACGACTTGCATGTATTAAGCCTGCCGCTAGCGTTCATCCTGAGCCAGGATCAAACTCTCCATTGTAAAAAAGTTTGACACATGGCGTTAAAAATTTCTCTCGGAAAAATTAACGTTGTGATCGAATAATAAAATGTCGCTAGACCTTACCGTAAATGATTAGTTTACGTACTGTTATTTCCAAACTTTCAAAGATCTTTCGGCTTTCCTTCGCTTCGCTCTGGATGACGAGCCGCCCCATTTTTGATTGGGGTTGCAAAGGTAAGAGCCTTTGGTATGTCAGCAAAATTTTTCTTGACTTTTTTCGAAGTATTTTCTCCGATTGAACCAGGAAATATTTGAAGAACTTTCGTTTTTTTTAGAGCGGACGGCAAAGATACGATCGTATGCTTTTCCCGCCAACTTTTTATCAGTGATACTTATTCACAACCACTTCACGCTGAATCCACACTGAAAGAACTAACCCGTTTTTTTCAAATTCGGGTCGCAAAGATAAGCAGCAACAGTTTACTGCCAAATAAATTTTGATAATCAGGATTGTTAAACAGCGCAAATGCAGTGTAGTAAAGGCTTTGCAGCCATAAATATTTTTGATCTCATTTTAGCGCTTCTATGAAATAACCCGGGGCATAGTTTACACTTACTAAAAACAGCCCATGACCGGGTACCGCGAAATCCGCTTCTGCAGTATCTTCTGACGCAATCACCCGGTGAAAATCATCCATTGTAAGCTTACCACGACCCACCTGTAACATAGTAGCCACCAGTCCCCGAACCATTCCCCGCAGAAACCTGTTAGCGATTACATTATATACCTGGCATCCATTCTCCCTTATCCATTCGCTTTTCTGAATGGTACAATCAAAGGTCTTCACCTGCGTTCCGCGTTTCGAAAAACTGGCAAAATTTCGATACTGCATTATTACTTTAGCAGCTTTTTCAAGTAGTTCAATATCGAGTGTATATGGATAATAATAGGCCGTCTCCTCTAAAAAAGGGTCCTTCTGCTGGTAGATGAAATACTTATACTCCCGGCTGATCGCGTCAAACCGACAATGTGCAGACTCTGAAACCCGGACCAGTGTCTTGATTACAATTGACCCCGGGAGAATGGCATTCAGGTTATAAATGGAAGCAGGATTGATAACCTCTTCAAAATCGAAATGAAAATAATTCTGTAAAGCATGAACCCCTGAGTCGGTTCTTGAAGATCCCGTTAAACTGATCGGTTGCCTGAAAAAAGTAGCAAGGGCTTTTTCTACCTCGTATTGAATGGTAGGCGCATTTTGCTGAATCTGGAAACCAGCGTAGCCTTTTCCTTTATAAGAAACCTCTAGAAAATAACGATTCAAGTGGTTTATGGTTTGTCGTTTATGGTTTGTCGTTCTTTAAGCGCATGTTTTCTCACAAATAGCAGTCAGTCATATAGTTTGTAGTTTATAGTTTATGGTTTGTAGTTCTTTATGTTCATCTTTTCTCACAAATTGCTGTCAATCATAAGTAACTATCATAACAAAACTCAATAAACTTATTTTGAATGGTTGACCTAAAGAACCATAAACCATAAACTATAAACTGCATTATGGAAAAATCGCAATTTGTAATGAATAATTAACTTTAATGAACCCCAAACTCCTACTGCATTCTCATCATCATCTTAAATCGATTGATATAATACTCATCCGTCAATAATTCCGCCAATTGCTTGAAATTTTCCGTATCGGATACAAAAGGGTATGCGGCATCAAAAAATCCATAGCGTGACTTATCGCTGGTAAATAGCTCAGTGAGCGCCTTAATCTGCCTGGTGGTGAAGCATTTTGTACGGAATACTTTCCGGGCAATAACGATCCTTTCAAATTGGTCATTTTCAGCCAGCAATTTTATGCGGAGTTTATCGACATCTGCTTCCGTTGCGAAATTCTTGCAATCAGAGTTTATGATCACCGGCTTTTTCACACTGTCTGTCTTAATCGATTTCCTGGCTGTTATTGTATCCGGAGATTTAACGGAGGTTGACGGTGTCAAAACGCTATCCGGGGGCTTTTTCGAAACAGACGCATTGTCCGGAATCGTTTTCTTTTCCGCATTATCAGCAGCTGCTATAACTACAATTGACTTTGCTACACTAGTATCGGAGGCTGGTTTTTTCTCTTCAACCTGCGTTAAGTCAATCAAAATTTTTATCGTATCAATTGCCTTACCCTCATTACTATCAATAAAAACAATCTCCCTTGTTTCCTTTGTCCAACGTTCACCCAGCTTTGCAATTGCGGAACGAGGCACCATCTTTTTGCTAACTGAATCTGTTTTTTTAACTATGGTAGCACTATCTGTTTTCTGCTGATTTCCCGGTTTAGGTTTAGTTGTCTTACCCTCCGCTCCCTTTTTCGCCACTACTGGTACGGTCGCTTTTTTCAACGGATCGTTTGCTGGTTTGGTAGTGGTTGAAACAACCGCTTCTGTTTGTTTTGATTTCTCTGTGCCACTATTGACTTCCTTACTTACCAGCGTTTTGTTATCCGCTTTTACCAGCGAATCATCCAGCGTTTTTTTGGGTGTGGGTGGGATTACTTTAAGAGTGTCTGTTTTCTTATCGTTTATTGCAATTCCTGTTTGCTTTTCATTTTCGGGAGATGGCTGTTTCTCTTTTTTATTCTCATCTGATTTTTTAACGGTCTCCGTTTTGTGTGGTGTCGTATCCAAAACCGCGGTGTCATTAACCACGGCCGCCATCATCAATGCGAATGCATCCTTACTTTTTACGGAGGAATGCTGCTGACCTGTAAATATTTCCCCTTGCTCAATTTTGTCGGCCCGGATCCAAACCATCGTTTGCAAATCTTGCAGGCTCCAGCTTTTCTCCGCGTTTTTCTTAAGCTGGTATCCCTTATCTTTTTTATTAATATCTATGGTAAAGAAATGATCGGGGTAAACACTCTTGGGAAATCTAATCGTTAACTGGTAGGTACTGTCTTTGAGATTCGACAGAACGAGGTGACCCACTGAAGATGAGTTGTAATTGTTTTTACCCAGTATCACAGAAAATGGCTGGTTATCATCCGCGTCGATCGTGATGAGATAACCTTGCTGTGCCTGCAATCGGATACAAAATGTTATGACAATGAGAAAGAGGAACACCTGCTTCATGAACCGGTATGGGTTTCAGATTTCTACAAAACTAGTTATTTGAGCCGAGCCTTGTGCCACTTATATATTTTTTCACAAATATTAAGAGGGTGTCCTCTTATCTTTACTCCCTTAATTTAAATTATTTATGAGGAAGATCTCCGTTTTATTGCTTGTATGTTTTTTTGTTATCGCTGTAAATGGCCAGGATGATAATGTTCGGCAGGACACCACCTGGAAAAAGAAATACCGTGAAACCCATGAACAAGTAAACGACCTGGTACATACCAAACTGGATATTAAGTTTGATTATGCAAAAGCATATGCTTATGGAAAAGTATGGCTCACTTTAAAACCTCATTTCTATGCTACCCAATCGCTGCAACTGGATGCAAAAGGGATGGACATTAAAAATATTTCAATCGTAAAAGGAAAATCCACCCTTCCTCTTAAATATGAATATGATGGGTTTGTTTTACAGATTGCTCTCGACAAAACCTATAAAGGAGGCGAGCAATACACGGTGTTTATCGATTATACCGCCAAACCCAATGAAGTAAAAGTAAAAGGCAGCGCGGCTATCAATGATGCCAAAGGTTTATATTTTGTGAACCCTACCGGCGAAGAAAAAGATAAACCAATACAGATCTGGACACAAGGTGAAACGGAAGCGAACTCTGTTTGGGTTCCAACTATCGATAAGCCTAACCAGAAAACGACCCAGGAGTTTAGCATGACCGTTCCCGATAAATATGTATCCTTATCAAACGGTAAGCTTACTGCTCAAAAAAAGAATGGAGACGGTACCCGCACGGATACCTGGAAGATGGATCTACCTCATGCTCCTTATCTGTTTTTTATGGGTGTAGGTGATTATTCTGTTATCAAAGATTCTTATAAGGGTAAGGAAGTTAGTTATTATGTAGAGAAAGAATATGCCCCCGTTGCCCGCAAAATATTCGGCAACACACCCGAAATGATGGCATTCTTCTCCCGCATTACCGGAGTAGATTATCCCTGGGTTAAATACGCGCAGATGGTAGCCCGTGATTATGTTAGTGGTGCAATGGAAAATACCACCGCTACTCTTCACCAGGAAAGCGCCCAACAAGATGCCCGCGAATTAGTAGATGGAAACAATTGGGAAAGCACCATCGCGCACGAATTGTTCCACCAATGGTTCGGCGATTATGTTACCACGGAAAGCTGGAGCAATATCACCCTCAATGAATCATTTGCCAATTACAGTGAAACATTATGGGATGAATACAAATATGGTAAAGATGCCGGAGACGCGCAGAATTTTAATGATATGCAAGGTTACCTGCAAAGCGGCAGTGAGAAAAAGGATCTTGTTCGTTTCTATTACGGAGATAAAGAAGATATGTTCGATGCGGTGAGTTATAACAAAGGCGGACGCATCTTACATATGCTGCGCAATTATGTTGGCGACAGCGCTTTTTTCAAATCGTTGAACGTATATCTCAACACCAATAAATTCAAAGCAGCGGAAGCACAGCAGTTGCGTCTTGCTTTTGAAGAAGTAACCGGACGCGATCTTAGCTGGTACTGGAACCAATGGTATTTCGGAGGCGGCCATCCTAAGTTAACTATCGATTATGTTTATGATGACAATGCAAAAAAAGTGCAGGTGATCATCAAACAAACACAAGCAGGTGATAAAGTATTCAGGCTCCCGATCGCGATAGATATTTACAATGGTGCCACCAAAAAACGCAACCAGGTATGGGTAGAGAACAAAATTGATACGTTCAGTTTTGATTACACTTCCAAACCAGACCTGGTGAATATAGATGGTGATAAAATTTTGTTGACTGAAAAGAAAGACAACAAAACACTGGATAATTTTATTCACCAATACAAATACGCGGGGAATTACCTGGATCGTCGCGAAGCGATTGAGTTTGCTGGTCGTAACCTGGGTGATCCAAAAGCATGGGAGTTGTTGAAAACAGCATTGAAAGATAAATACCCCGGCTTGCGCAATTTAGCATTGAGCCGCGTTGATTTTAGAAAAGAAAATATTAAGAAAGAAGCGGAACCAATCATCGCTGATCTCGCGAAGAACGATCCGAAATCTATTGTTCGTGCAACAGCAATCGGCTTGTTAGGTAATTATAACAATCCCGAATACAAAGATTTGCTGGTAAAGGCGGTAAACGATTCATCCTATAGCGTTTCTGGTAATGCGTTAGAAGGTTTGGCTAAGTTGGATCCAGCAGCAGCGATGACAGCGGCAAAGAAATTATCCGCCGGGGAATCCAAGGGTAAGTTAACGGAGTCCATCATGAAAGTGCTTATTAAATCAGGCACCGAAGCTGATTTTGATGCCGTGGCAAAAGCCTATGATAAAATGCCTTTGGGCCAGGAAAAATTCAATCTTACTCCTACTTTTTGCGACCTGATCAGTAAATTAAATGCAACAGATAAATTCAAATCGGGAGTAGATGCGGTTGTGAAATTCCGGGATGGTATTCCTGAGCAATACGGTGTTGGTCCGGTTATCGATAATTTCCTGAAGAGCATTATTACTAAAAAAGAAGCCGCTAAAAATTTAGCGGAGAATAAAACTACCATCCAGGAACAGATTGATTATGTGAAAGGGAAGATTGGAGGAGAGAGAAAAGGATTCTAAATGTAGAATGTAAAATAAAGAATATAAAATGTAAAAAGAGTTCCACCTGTTCATTCTTAACGAATGATTAAAGTGGAACTCTTTTTACATTTTGACTTTTATATTTTAGATTTTACATTTCATATTACCAGCTTCCACCCGAACCAGCTCCAACACCGCCTCGACCTCTGGCCATACCGCCTAACAGACTACCCCTCAGAAGAGGGATTCTAAATGTAGAATGTAAAATAAAGAATATAAAATGTAAAAAGAGTTCCACCTGTTCATTCTTAACGAATGATTAAAGTGGAACTCTTTTTACATTTTGACTTTTATATTTTAGATTTTACATTTCAATCTACCAACTTCCACTCGCTCCACCCCCACCACTGCTACCACCACCAAATCCACCGAATCCACCACCTCCGCCGCCGCTCCAGCCACCACCGCCACCTCCACCGCCTCTACCCATTCCGCCTAACAGGGCACCCCAGAAGATTGAATCTGCAACACTACCGTACCCGCGACGACTCATCATTCCACCACCACCACCACCACCACCACCGCGACGATTAGCTAAGGCGATAATGATTATAATGAAAACTATAATCATCCCCAATATACTTTTTCCGCCCACCCCCTTCTTTTTTCCATAACCCTGCGGTGCTTTATATTCTCCTGTTGCCGCTTTGATAATGGATTCGGCCGCGGAGTTCAATCCTTCGAAATAATTTTCATTACGGAAATTAGGACCGATATCATCCCTAATAATCTGGTTAGCGATAATATCCGGAATAGCTCCTTCTAATCCATACCCAACTTCTATACGAATCTTTCGGTCGTCAATTGCCGCCACGATAAGAACTCCATTATTCGTCTTTTTATTTCCGATGCCCCAATCGCGGTATAATTTAAGCGCGTATTCTTCGATCGGGTAATCGTTCAGCGTTTTGATGAGTACAATCGCGATTTGCGATGAAGTACTATCATCATAGGCCACCAATTTCCGCTCGAGTCTTGCCACCTCGTCGGATGATAAAACACCAGCCAGGTCGTTTACCAATTTTGGTGGATTGGGCTTGGGGGGAGTATTTTGTCCGACGACCAATAATGAAATCGTCAATAAAAAAATACTAGCGATATACTTATACAATGTCATTCTATTGTGTTTACAGTATCCGGAGGAGGTCCGAAAATCGGAAAGTCCGAAAGTCCGGAAGAATGTTCCTAAGAAGCGCTCTTTCATCCCGACTTTCGGACTTCCCGACTTCCGAACTACTTCTTTATTTCCCAAACACGATATCATCCGGTAATTCATTTTTATCTACACTTCTATCATAGGGAAAATGCTGATGAAGCGCCTGCCCTACATCGGTTATAACCTGTGCAATTGCATCTGCTATATGGTTCTGCTTGAAATGCCGGTACATGGCTTTTACTTCATCGTTCCAGAATGCGTTTCCTACTTTTTCATGGATGGCCTTATCCGCAAACACAGCGTATTGATGATCGCGCACCGCCACATACACCAATACCGCGTTATGATCCTTTGTATGATCCATCTTCATGCTCCAGAAAATCTCTGCTGCCCGATCCAGCGGATCCACAAAACGGCAACGGCTCTCTATGTAAACACGTATCTCACCACTGGTTCTTATCTCGGATGCCCGGATAGCCTCAATAATGCGCTGCTTTTCTTCTTCGCTGAAGAAATCACTGCGACGGAAAAAAGAAAATATTGCCATGAATAATGCCTCAGTTAAAATTTAACATCCGGAGCTTTTTCAGAACCTGGATCGGCTTTGAAACCATCTTTCACTTTGAAATTAAACATACCCGCGAAGATATTATTAGGGAACCTGCGCACAGTAGAATTATAATCCTGCACGGCGGTATTAAAATCATTACGAGAAACTTTTATCCTGTTTTCTGTACCCTCTAATTGTGCTTGCAGATCCTGGAAATTCTTGGTGGCTTTTAAATCGGGATAATTTTCAACTACTGCCAATAATCTCGATAAAGCACTTGTAACTCCAGCTTGCGCTTGTTGAAATTCTGCAATCTTTTCAGGAGTAAGATTGGTTGGATCAACCTGTAC
This sequence comes from Chitinophagaceae bacterium, assembly GCA_965279015.1. Classification (GTDB taxonomy): domain Bacteria; phylum Bacteroidota; class Bacteroidia; order Chitinophagales; family Chitinophagaceae; genus Endoryza. The sequence goes on along the minus strand of OZ257130.1, from coordinate 1,859,648 downwards.
AGAGGTCGCTTTTGCTCTTGCTTCCACTACTTTGGTCAACGTTTCCTGTTCAAAATTAGCAGCCCCTTTTACAGTATTAACAAGATTTGGAATCAAGTCACTTCTACGCTGATAATCACTTTGAACATTCGACCATTTTGCTTTTACATTCTCATCAAGGTTTACCATGCTATTATACCCACTGCACCCGCATCCCCCCAAAATCAGAACAAAAACAACGACTACGATCAAGATAAGATTACGCGATTTCATTTCAGTAATTTTTGATTAGTTGCTAAAATTAATGTTTTTGGTATTTCTACCACGTATAATTTCTGAGACTTCCTACGTTACTAATAAGTTGCAGGCTTGCCGAAAATATTACAGCCTCCCTGATTTATTTGTTTACGGCATAGTTTTGGCCTTATCCCTGTAACTAAAATCGCTATATGAAAAACCGTTTTTTTCCGGCTTTCCTGATTGTTTTGGCTTTCCTGATAATCCTTTCCTGTAAGAAGAAAGGGGATGATACTACACCGCTTACACCGGTTGAAGTGGAGATTTCCGTTCTTACACCCAACCTGAGCCACCCCTGGGAAATTTTATGGGGGCCGGATAATTTTATCTGGATGACCGAAAGAGGTGGTAAAATCAGTAGAGTTAACCCAACCACCGGAGCGGTAACTCCGGTTTATACGATTCCGGATATTGACGCAAAAGGGGAAGGTGGTTTGCTGGGAATGGTGCTCCACCCGCAATTCAATACAACTCCGCATGTTTTTGTGGCATACAATTATACTACGAGTGGTAACTATCGTGAGAAGATTGTTCGGTTTACTTACGCTAGCGGAACACTCAGCGCTCCGCAAATCATACAGGATAATATAATTGCATCTAATATCCATAATGGTTGTCGGCTGGTGATTGTTAACGACAAATTATTCATCACCACCGGTGACGCGGCCAATACTTCACTGCCTCAAAACAGCAGCGCGATAAACGGAAAAATACTGAGAGTTAATTTGGATGGAAGTATTCCCGCCGATAATCCAACTGCAGGTAGCGCCATCTGGAGCAAGGGTCACCGCAACCCCCAGGGATTGGTATTTGCAAATAATATATTATATAGTTCGGAACACGGTCCTGATACCGACGATGAAGTAAACATTATTGAAAAAGGCAGAAATTTTGGTTGGCCCGATGTGCGGGGCTTTTGTAATGAAAGCGGAGAACAAAGTTTTTGTACTACTAATAATGTAAAAGAACCCATCAAAGCCTGGACCCCTACGATAGCTGTTAGTGGAATGGATTATTATAACAGCGATTCCATTCCGCAATGGAAAAACTCTTTATTGGTTGCAACGCTCAAGAACAGCCGCCTGATGCAGTTAAAATTGGATGGTGCACACAGTACGGTTACGGAAACCAATGAGTTTTTCACCAATGCCTATGGAAGGATGCGGGATGTTTGTATATCTCCGGATGGAAAAGTGTATATATGTACGGGGAATGGAAGTGGGGATAGGATTGTGGTGGTGAGGAAGAAATAATTAATGTGCAAATGTGCAGATAAGAGAATGTGAAAATGTGCAAATATGCAGATGTGCAAATGGAGTTTCGAACTTTATAGACATTTGAAATATATAAGGGATAAAAATGGATCGTTCATATATTGAACGATCCATTTTTTTATTTAATCCTGTTTGTATTTTTTAAAATCATTTACCGAGAAAGAATTTGCACATTTGCTAATTTGCTAATTTTCACATTTGCTTTTGCCATCCGCAAATTCGCAATTGGTTTTTTTAAAACGTCGGAACGCAGGTCAAACTAAGTTTACGAATACGGTTGTTATTATAGTCGGCTACCAACACTGTTGACGAACTATTGTTCACCGTTATTCCCCAGGGACTGTCAAATCGAGCTACTGCACCATCCCCATTTGCATATCCTCTTTCTCCACCCGCTAAAGTGGTCACTTTCCAGGGAATCAATCCAGTGGTCATGCGAATCATTTTCCGGATATAACAATACGATGTGGTACTACTGTTATACATTTCGGAAAGGTATAAATTGCCGCTTGCATCTATTTTTATATCTCTCAAATTGCCGAATCTGGCACTGGAACCATTACCATCAATATGTCCTGTGTAAGTACTTCCTGCAATGGTACTTACTGTGCCAGCATTTATTACCCGTACCCGGGTATCATCTTCAACATAAATACTTTCTCCAAAAGGACTTACTGCTATATTACGCATATTTAGTCCGAAACGGGCTACTGCTGTGGACCCATCGGTTGTTCCCCACAACCCTACCTGACCTGCTATTAATTGTAATGTGCCGTCCGTGTTAAGTCGACGTATCACATAATTATTATCGGCGATATAGAGCCGCCCGTCTATATCCACCGCAATGCCACTAATTTGTCCGAAAAGAAACGGCGAGACATTGGAATAACCACTTGTGCCCGAAACTCCATAGGTGGCAAGTAAAACTCCACTTGGACTGATTTTACGTACTACATGTTCGTTAGTAAATGCAGCATAAATGTTGCCATCGTAGTCAGTAGCCAAACTTGTAATAAAATATTCACCTATTGGCCCGTGGTCATGGGTAAATATGGTAGAGATCGAGCCACCCTGAATTCTTCGCAATCTACCCCAGGTTGTAAAATAGGTATTGTCGTTAAAAGATGCCATTGCCATCGGACACCCGACGCCAGCGATTTTAATTGGTCCGTCGGTATAACTAAATGTCCCATTACCAGCTAAAACACTCACGCCAACATTCGGGTAATAACAGGGCGGCGCCCCCGGGTCGGAAAGAATTTCTTTATTCTCGATATTTTCAGCACCCAACTCTGTTTTGCGACAGGAGAAAATGAGCATTATGGGGAGTATGGCTAAAACAATTGCAGTTAATTTTTTCACTAAAACGATCTTCCTTTTCATATAAATAGGTTTGTTGTGATAAGATTATCAAACCTACGATTGAAAGATGCTCATGTGGTCTACATAAACATGTAGTAGATGACAAATGGCGGATTAGCGAATGTTGAACGCGAATGAACGCGAATGTTGAACGCGAATTAACGCGAATGAAAACGAATTATGACGAATGACTGATTCAAATATTCTTGCAAAAAAGAAACTCTCCGAAATGGTGAGTTTCTTATTATCATTGTGTTTGAATAAAAGCATTTGTCATCCGCCATCTGTATTTCTTCATTGGTTTTTTGATATATTTGTCGCTAATATTTTTCACTATGCGCCTGAAAACAAATCTTGCCCTACTCAGTTTAGTTACCCTTCTTTTTGTTTCCTGTCAGAAAGAAATGTCTCTTGATACGCTCAATAGTCCGCCTGCCGGACCTGGTGGCGGAAGCGGTGGGGGTAGTAACTCATTGATTGGGAATTGGAAATTCCTCGATCTTACGGCAAATACAGAAAGTGCAGTGGAAGCGACTGATGGAACAGATACTGAAAAAGCGGTTACTGTCAGTTCTTACAAAACGATCAATAATAAAGGAACGATGAGTTTTGACGCAACAAAAGTGGTGTCTACCGGTGTTGGGTATGATATTAACGATACCGCATTTACCCATCTCTATGTTAACGGGATCCTGTTGGATTCGATTGACTTCCCTTTCACTTTTGCAGTTCCCCCTTCGAGCGGACAATCAAACTATAAAGTAATAGGTACCGATTCTATTTATTTCGAGAATAGCTTCGTTTCTGTGCCGAGCACCGATCCGCAGGCAAACCAAGGTGGTGGAGGAAGATTTAAGATTGAAGGAAATATTCTCACCCTGACCATTATTTCATCCTCCACCGAATCCGAAACCGACCAGGGAGTTACTACTGTAACAAAAGCTAAGGTGTCGGGGGTGATAAGGATGCAAAGACAGTAAAACACCAATGTGCAGATGTGCAAATGAGAAAATGTGCAAATGAAGTATCGAAATTTATAGACATTTGAAATATAAGAGAAATAAAAAGGGATCGTTCATCTATTGAACGATCCCTTTCTTTATAAAAATGCTGTTTGTGTTTTTAACGATACGTACAGAGAAAGAATTTGCACATCTGCACATTTTCACATTTGCACATTAATTATTCCTTCACCGCCGCAATTCCCGGTAACTCCTTCCCTTCGAAATATTCCAGCATCGCTCCACCACCCGTAGAGATATAGCTTACTTTATCAGCGAAACCGAAATCATTCACCGCGGCTACACTATCGCCACCTCCTACTAAACTGAAGGCGCCGTTCTTAGTAGCTTCCGCTACAGCAGTCGCGATGGTTTTGGTTCCGTGTTGAAATTTTTCCATTTCAAAAACGCCCATGGGACCGTTCCATAAAATAGTTTTTGATTTTTTCAATACGTTGGTAAACTGGTCGCAGGCATAAGGTCCGATATCTAAACCCATCCAACCATCGGGAATGGCATTGCTGGGTGCATTGGATGTATTAGCGGTCGCATCAAATTTATCGGCAATGATGGAATCGGATGGAAGATGAATGCATACTCCTTTCGCTTCCGCTTTTTTCAATAACTCAGCAGCTGTATCCAACCGATCGTCTTCGCATAATGAATTACCGATCTTTCCACCTTTTGCTTTGAAAAAGGTATAAGCCATTCCCCCACCAATAATAATATCGGTAGCCCTTTCCAACAGGTTTTCGATGATGAGAATTTTATCACTCACTTTAGCGCCACCGATAATGGCGGTAAATGGTTTTTCAAATCCATTCATTACTTTTTCGGCGCTGGCCACTTCACTCTCCATCAATAAACCAAACATTCTTTTTTCTGGCGGAAAGAACTGAGCGATTACTGCCGTTGAAGCATGTGCACGGTGCGCAGTACCAAAAGCATCATTCACATATACATCCCCCAGCTTGCTTAACTTTTCAGCGAATGCTTTATCTCCCTTTTCTTCCTCCTTATAAAAACGCAGGTTCTCCAATAATAACACCTCGCCAGCTCTCATCATATTAGCTGTTAAAAAAGCCTGTTCTCCAATACAATCATTAGCGAAAAGAACGGTGGTACCACCCAGCAATTCACTCAAATGTTTTACGATATGTTTCAGCGACGATTTATCTTCCGGACCATCTTTGGGTCTACCCAAATGACTCATCAATATCACGCTGCCCCCATTGTTCAATATCTTTTTAATAGTGGGCACCGCCGCTCTCATTCGATTGTCGTCCCCAATCTCAAGGGTTTTCTTATCGAGAGGCACGTTAAAATCTACGCGTATTAATGCTTTTTGACCGGAGAAATTGTATTGGCTAAACTTACTCATATTAGATTTTTTAAACTGGTTTGTAGTTTGTGGTTTGTGGTTTGTGGTTTGTAGTTCTTTAAGTGTAGTTTTCGTAACAAATAGCTGTTAGCAAAATTTAGTGAATTTTGTAACCTCAACAACTACAAACCACAAACTTCTTCAATTTTTTTTCTCGCAAATTACAACTTGCGTCACGCTTTTGGTATTAAAAATCCGTTGCTCTTTTACTACGAACCAGCGACGCAGGTAGTTTTTAAATTCAATGGCGTTCCATTCGCGGAAATGGGCGGTATTTTCCGGAGGACCGAAATCATTGCTGCCCGCCACCGCATCCCGCTCGGGTGTACTGATAACAAGTATTTTGAAATTGATATCGCTGATAAAATCCAGGAGATCATCCGGGTTGGAAAGATGTTCAATTACATCCGCGCAAACCACCATATCTGTTTCTAAGCTACCTGGATTCACCACCTCATCAAATAGCAACCATTTTTTGTGCGGGTAATTTTTCTTCAGCCATTCATAAGTGGGGTTTACTTCAATTCCGGTGGTATTAAAATCACCCAGCATATGAACCAATTTATAACCGGAGCCACAGCCTACATCTAATATGGTATGAAAATGAGATTGCTTTGCCAGGTCGGCTGCAAATTGATAGACTTCTTTCTGCCATTCATCGGTGCTTAAAGTAGCATCCAGTTGTTCTGCGGAAGTAGCGTGATGATAACCGGGTTTTATAGAGAAAAAAGTGGCCGGCTGAATAGATACATTTCGCTTCCCCAGCAATTTGAAGAAACGTTTAGCGGCGATACGTTGAATAATCGCTAATCGATGTTTCCAGGTAGAGTTATAGGTAGCCAATGGGAGAAGCTTTGAGCTTTGAGCTGCGAGCTGCGAGCTTACACCTAATAAGCTGGCGCCACAATCGTCAGGATAAAATCATTTCCTTAAATCTTAACGACTATTTTTAACTGCACCAAGCTCGTAGCTCGCGGCTCATAGCTCGAAGCTTACAGCTCGCAGCTCATAGCTCGCAGCTTATTTCGAAATCATCTTTGCAAAATAATTCACGCTGCGTACCAGTTGACTCACATAACTCATTTCATTATCGTACCAGCTCACCGTTCTCACAATTTGCGTATCGCCCACTGTTTGTACTTTGGTTTGCGTGGCATCGAACAATGAACCGTAGGTAATACCAATGATATCGCTGCTCACAATTTCATCGGTTGTATAACCAAAACTTTCGTTAGCAGCGGCTTTCATCGCGGCATTTATTTCATCGACCGTTGTTTTCTTTCCAAGAATAACTGTCAATTCTGTTAATGATCCGGTAAGTGTTGGTACACGTTGCGCGCTACCGTCGAGTTTGCCTTTCAAACTTGGCAATACCAATCCGATTGCTTTAGCGGCACCGGTGCTATTAGGAACAATATTCTGAGCAGCGGCTCTCGCACGACGCAGATCACCTTTTGGATGCGGAGCGTCTTGTGTATTCTGATCGTTCGTATACGCGTGAACGGTTGTCATCAAACCATTAACGATACCATATTGTTTGTCGAGCACCTGGGCCATTGGAGCGAGGCAATTGGTAGTGCAGGAAGCACAACTGATGATCGTTTCGCTGCCATCCAAAATATCATGGTTCACATTAAATACAATTGTTTTCAGATCGCCTGTTGCAGGCGCGGAAATTACCACACGCTTTGCTCCGGCTGTAAGGTGAGCGGCCGCTTTATCTTTATCAGTAAAGAAACCGGTACATTCCAACACCACATCTACCCCATGATCTTTCCAGGGAATTTGAGCGGGATCTTTCTGCGCATATATCTTTACTTCATCGCCATTAACGACGATTGAGTTCTCTGTTGATTTTACTTCCGCATCAAATCGGCCCTGTGCGCTATCATATTTCAGTAGGTGTGCCAATACTTTAGGACTGGTCAAATCATTGATCGCCACGATGTCAATTCCATCCATTTTATAGATCTGGCGGTAAACCAGGCGACCGATACGTCCAAATCCGTTGATCGCAACTTTTACTGTGCTCATTTTCAAAATCTGTTTAATTGTTTAAAATGAGGCGCTAAGGTAAGAAAAGGAAGCGAGAAAGAAGAAGCTTCGAGCTTTGAGCTACGAGCTGCGAGCGGGAGAATCCCTAGTTTGCCCATCTCTCGCCCCCGTCTTCGCCAGCTGGCGGAGAGCTGGCAGGAGTTAAACGATAAACGAAAAACAATAAACGATAAACAGAATTCCTAAATACCGGTTATATAATGCTCCATATTTTCTATAATGAACTTCTGATCCTCAATGATAAATTTTACCACATCTCCTATTGATATTATACCCACTAAACGGCCATTATCTACTACCGGTAAATGACGAATCAATTTACCTGTCATTAACCGCATACATGTTTCAAGAGAAGTATCGGGTGATACAGTGATGAGGTCACTGGTCATTATCTCTCCGATAAGCGTTTCTTTAGAGGCCTTCCCTTTAAGAATCACTTTTCGAGCATAATCCCTTTCTGTAAATATACCCGCAAGCTCGCCCCCTTCCATCACTATTAAAGCACTCACATTCCTTTCCACCATAATCTCCAGGGCATTATAAACCATCGTATCTGGTGTGATCGTAATGATATCATGGCCTTTAGCTCTTAAAATACTGTTGACAGCTCCCATAAACTAAAATTTAAAAGTGAATACTTCTTTGGTAAATTTAAAAACGCGTGAGTCCTGTCTTATTGATCTATGCATCGGTTTATTGGATGTACCAATAAACCGTAATTTGGGGATGCACCTGGCAGCAAATCTAATCCTGCAATCAAGTTAATGGAATCCCGGAAAATAAACAAGACTTAAAAATGGGAGCCAGATGGTTCATTTTGAGTCGCTGATTACAATTGTGTCTGTTGGGGAGATTTTTTCAACAGCAGTTGGTTCATATAAATTTTTTTGTCGAAATTGAACATACAAATTCCGGGTCCGGGATAAATCCGGGACTTTCGTTTATCGGTATTCATCATTTAATCTTTTACAGTGTCAAAGAACATCAAGATAAAAAGAGGCTTGAATATCAAACTGGTGGGTGAAGCAGATCGAGTTATTTCGAATCTTGGTTTGCCTGAAACCTTTGCCATCAAACCACCATCTTTTATAGGTGTTACGCCGGCGTTACTGGTAAAAGAGGGGGATGAAGTGAAGGCCGGATCTCCTTTATTCAGCGATAAAAAAAATGAAGCCATCAAATTCTGTTCTCCCGTTAGCGGAGAAGTTGTAGAGGTTTTACGTGGAGAAAAAAGAAAGATCCTTGAGATTAAAATATTGGCTGATAGGGAGATTTCTTATCTCAAATACCCGAGCACAAACCCAGATGTATTGAAGAGGGAAGAGATTTTAGAGACCTTGTTAAGTAGCGGAGCATGGCCTTTTATCCGGCAGCGACCATTTGGAATTATTGCTAACCCCGGACAATCGCCCAAGTCAATATTTATCTCCGCATTCGACAGCAATCCCCTGGCACCCGATTACAATTTTATTATACAGGGAAATGATTCCTTTTTTCAAACGGGATTAAACGCGCTTCGAAAATTAACAACTGGCAAACTGCATTTAAATATACAGGCGGGTGCCAATACCTCGGCCGTTTTCATGCATGCAAAAGGTGTAGAAATTAATACAATTTCTGGTCCGCATCCAGCGGGCAATGTAGGTGTACAAATACATCATATCGATCCGGTAAACAAAGGTGAAGCGGTCTGGTATATCAATCCGCAGGATGTTATTACTATCGGAAAATTATTTGAACAAGGAAAATTCGATCCGGTTAGAGTGATCGCTTTAACGGGTTCGCAGATTCAGCATCCAAAATATTATAAGAGCCGTATCGGATGTTCCGTAAAAAATATAATTGCCGACGGTGGACTTAAACCAGGAGAAAGCAGAATCATCAGCGGAAATGTATTAAGCGGCCAACAAATTACAGGAGATGGATACCTTGATTTTTATGATTCACAAATCACCGTAATACCGGAAGGAAACGAACCCGAATTCATGGGCTGGCTCACGCCCGGATTTGATAAATTCAGTCATTCCCATACTTTTTTCTCCTGGCTAAATCCAAATAAAAAACATGCGTTGAATACAAATCTGCATGGTGAAGAACGTCCTTTTGTGGTGACCGGGGAATATGAAAAAGTTTTTCCCATGGATATTTATCCTGTTCATTTGTTGAAATCTATTCTAGTAGAAGATTTAGAAATGATGGAGAATCTCGGGATCTATGAGGTAGTAGAAGAAGATTTCGCATTATGTGAATTTGTATGTACATCTAAAATAGAATCGCAGGCAATCATCCGGAGAGGCTTAGATATTATCAGGAAAGAGTTAGGTTAGAAAAGTGTCTGCTATTCGCAATTAGCAGCAAAAAAATTATTCCAACCATTCTTTCAGTAAAACGATTGACTAATCAAAAACAATTGGTTATATTCAAATAATATATTCGTACCAACATTAAATTCTAAAAAAAACCAACTACCCTGTTACGGGCAATCGCTGATTGGTATCACCTAAAATGATTTCAGTTGAAGCCGATTAGGAAAATAGTTAATAAAATTAGACCCCACTTTGAAAAAGGCGGGAAGCTGGAAAAATTTTATCCGGCCTTCAATGCTTTTGAAACCTTCCTGTTTGTTCCCGGTCATACATCTCCTTCTGTTGGTACACATGTACGCGATGCCATTGATTTGAAAAGAACGATGATATTGGTGGTATTATCATTGGTTCCCTGCTTGCTATTCGGTATCTGGAATACGGGTTATCAGCATTACAAAGCCCTTGGTATCTCAGACGCTTCTTTAATAGATAATGTTCTATTTGGAGCGGGAAAGGTACTGCCCATCGTAGTAGTGTCCTATGTTTCAGGTTTATCCGTTGAATTCTTATTTGCGATCATCAGGAAGCATACGGTCAATGAAGGATTTCTGGTTTCCGGAATGCTGATACCATTGGTGATGCCTGTAGATGTTCCGTTGTGGATGGTAGCCGTTTCAACCGTTTTCGCGGTTATCATTGGCAAAGAAGTTTTTGGAGGAACCGGAATGAATATCTTAAATCCAGCTTTAACGGCGAGAGCGTTTTTGTTTTTTGCATATCCTACAAAAATGTCGGGCAATGAAGTTTGGATCAATACGGATTTAACGAAAGGACAACAGGTGGTGGATGGTTTTAGCGGTGCTACCCCATTGGGTGATGCTGCCGCGGAATTTGCAGACAAAATTCCTGGGTTCTGGGACTCGTTTATCGGAACCATCCCGGGTTCTATCGGGGAAACTTCTACGATTGCGTGTTTAATTGGCGCCACTATTTTAATTTATACAGGCATCGGAAGTTGGAGAATTATGATTTCAGTGGTGATTGGAGGATTACTGATGGCCTCAATTTTTAATGTCTTCGGGGATAATACCCTCATGCGAATTTCTCCGTGGAACCACCTGGTATTAGGTGGTTTTGCTTTTGGTGCCATATTTATGGCAACTGATCCGGTTACAGCGGCACAAACCAATACCGGAAAATATATCTATGGTTTTTTAATAGGCATGTTCGCTATCCTGATCCGGGTATTTAATCCTGCGTATCCGGAAGGCATGATGTTATCAATTTTGTTTATGAATGTAATGGCCCCTTTAATTGACCATTATGTAGTGCGAGCGAATATCCGGAGAAGACTTAAGCGGGTTAAAAGCTGATACCATGAATAAAAACAGCAGCGGTTTCACATTTCTTTTCTCTTCCATCATGGTGGTGGTGGTGGCTACTCTATTAGCAACAGCTGCCATTGTATTGGGACCCTACCAGGCAAAAAACATCCGTCTTGAAAAAATGCAGAATATCCTTGCCAGCATAGGAATTAAAAGTGAAGCGAAAGAAGTTGAGAAAATATTCGCCCAATACAGTAAGGAACAGTTAATACTTGATTATAAAGGAGTACCGGTTAAAGATAAAATTTCCGCGTTCGATATTGATCTCAAAAAAGAACTGGATAAGGCTCGCACCGGTAATGCCGACAAGCAATTATTCCCTTTGTTCGTCTTTGATAAAGATGGTAAATTGTATTACATAATTCCGGTGAGAGGAAAAGGACTTTGGGGGCCGATCTGGGGCTATATGGCATTGGAAGAAGATCTAAATACCGTTTATGGTGCCAGCTTTGGTCACAAGGGTGAAACGCCCGGCTTAGGAGCAGAAATTGAGACCGAAGAATTTCAGCAACAATTCAAAGGCAAAAAGATTTTCGACGATACCGGAAATTTTGTTTCGGTTCATTTAATAAAAGGAGGCGCCGCGCCAGACGATCCACATGGAGTAGACGCGGTATCGGGAGGCACTATTACCAGCGGAGGAGTAAATGAAATGTTGATGAGAACTATTAAAAGCTATCTACCCTATTTTAAGACGATCGGCAATTCAGTTTCCAAAGACTCAACAGCGAAAGATTCAACCGGAAACTAATTCGCTTACTACGGAACTTGAATTTTATTCATCCACACGGGGTCGACCCCATTAATAAAAGTTGATTTCTATGAGCACAGAAACAACCATAGCGCCCATAAAAGTTAGAGAACCGAGAGAATCGTTGTTTTCGTCCAGGAATAAAAAGCTGATTAATGATCCGTTAAACAACAGCAACCCTATAACGGTTCAGGTGTTAGGTATTTGTTCCGCGCTGGCTGTAACCGTGCAAATGAAACCTTCTATTGTTATGGCGCTTTCTGTGATGGTGGTCACTGCTTTTTCAAACCTGGTAATTTCCGCCATTAGAAATATTATTCCAGACAGGATTAGAATTATTGTTCAACTCACTATAGTGGCGGCATTGGTTATTTTGGTTGACCAGGTACTGAAAGCATTTGTATACGATGTAAGCAAACAACTATCTGTATTTGTAGGATTGATTATTACCAATTGTATTGTGATGGGTCGATTGGAAGCTTTTGCCATGGGCAATAAACCCTGGCCCTCATTTTTAGATGGTATTGGCAATGGATTAGGATATGGATTGATACTGGTGCTGGTTTCCGCGGTAAGAGAATTTTTTGGATCAGGAAAATTAATGGGATTTCAGTTGGTGCCTGATTCTTTTTATAAAGCGGGATACTTTAATAATGGATTCGTGATTTTACCACCTATGGCTTTAATACTGGTAGGCATTATTATCTGGATACAAAGAAGCAAGAATCGCAAGCTTATTGAGCTTAATTAAAACGAAATAAGTATGGAGCACGTAAATATTTTTATTAAAGCGGTTTTTATCGAGAACATGATATTCGCCTATTTCCTGGGCATGTGTTCTTATTTGGCCATTTCGAAAACAGTTAAGAATGCAGTGGGCCTCGGTTCTGCCGTAATATTTGTATTAGCCGTTTCTGTTCCGGTTTGTTACCTGATGGAAAATTATTTATTAAAAGCCGGTGCTTTAAGTTGGCTATCGCAAGATTATGCCAACCTCGATCTGAGTTTTCTAAGTTTTATAATGTATATCGCTGTTATTGCCGCCATCACCCAATTGGTTGAAATGGCCGTTGAAAAATTCGCGCCGGCACTTTATATGGCGCTTGGAATTTTTTTACCGCTTATCGCTGTTAATTGTTCCATACTGGGGGGTGCGTTGTTTATGCAGGAAAGAGAATATGCCAGTTTAGGGGAGGCCACTGTTTTTGGATTGGGTTCCGGGGTAGGTTGGTTCATCGCTATCGTTTCTATCGCAGCCATCCGGGAAAAGATTCGTTATTCCAATGTGCCTGCCCCGCTGAGAGGACTGGGCATTGCGTTTATCCTAACCGGTTTGATGGGCATCGCTTTCATGAGTTTTATGGGTATTAAAATATAATAAACTGAATCTGACATATGATTCTTTTATCTATAGAAATTTCAACCATACTTACCAGCATTATTATTTTCCTTGTTTTTAACCTGATGCTGGTGGCCATTATTCTATATGCAAAAGCTAAGCTGACGGTATCGGGACTGGTTAAGATTGTCATTAATGGACAGGATACCATTGAAGTTACAGGCGGCTCCAGCATACTTACCACCTTAGCCAATAAGAAAATTTTCCTGCCATCGGCTTGCGGCGGTGGAGGAACCTGTGCCATGTGTAAGTGCCAGGTGCTATCAGGAGGAGGAGAAATTCTGACAACCGAAAGACCCTATTTTACGCGCAAGCAACAGTTGGATAACTGGAGATTGGGTTGCCAGGTGAAAGTGAAGCAGGATATGGAGATTAAAATTCCTGAAGAAATCTTTGGTATTAAGAAATGGGAATGTGAAGTTGTTTCGAATGATAATGTAGCCACTTATATTAAAGAGCTGGTGGTTAAATTACCCGCGGGAGAATTTCTAAAATTTGAACCCGGATCTTATATACAATTAGACGTGCCGGTTTGTGAAGTTGATTTTAAAACCCAGTTGTATAAAATTGATGCCCGTTTCCAGGATGACTATGACAAGTATAATATCTGGGACCTGAAAATGATCAATACGGAACCGGTTTTTCGTGCCTACTCCATGGCCAATCATCCGGCAGAAGGAAATATTATCATGCTAAATATCCGGATAGCCACTCCACCTTACGACCGCAATGCTGGTAAGTACATGGATGTAAATCCCGGTATCTGTTCATCGTATACTTTTTCTTTAAAACCCGGCGATAAAGTAACCATATCCGGTCCATTTGGTGAATTTCATATCAAGCCCACAAAAAAGGAAATGATCTATATCGGTGGCGGAGCTGGTATGGCGCCGCTTCGTTCTCACCTGTTCCATCTTTTTCATACCGAAAAAGAAAGAGAAAGAAAAATCAGTTTCTGGTATGGCGGCCGATCTGTTCGTGAAGTATTTTATACGGAGCAATTCAGAGAAATTGAGAAAGCATTTCCCAATTTTCAATACAATATCGCTTTATCTGAACCACTTCCCGAAGACAACTGGAACGGATACAAGGGATTTATTCACCAAGTGCTTTTCGAAAATTACCTGAAACAACATCCGGCACCAGAAGATATAGAATATTATCTCTGCGGACCTCCCCAGATGAACACCGCGGTTTTTAAAATGCTCGACGAGTTGGGGATCCCACCCGAAAACATTGCCTTCGATGATTTTGGCGGGTAAATTGTTATAGAAATGAAAAACAAATTATCATTCTAAACAACCGGTAACCCCTGTAAATGATGAAATTTATTATTTCGGTAATACTTGCCTTTCTATTTCTTACTAATTGTAAACAATCTGACCTCAAAACAATCCGATTAGCCGGTCGCGCACAGGGTACTACCTGGCAAATCAGCTTTCTAAGCGAAAACCATTCAACATACAAAGAATCTATTGATTCCATTTTTCATCGTATCGATTCTTCTCTATCCACTTATTTACCTGTTTCAATTATTTCACAGATTAATAAAAATGAAGAAGTGTTGGCTGATGATCATTTTATGAATGTATTCAAGAAGTCTATTGAAGTATCAGAGACTACTAATGGACTATTTGATATAACTGTAGCGCCATTAATCAATGCCTGGGGTTTTGGATTTACCAATAAAGGAAAGGTGGACAGTACCACGATTGACAGCCTGCTTCAATTCGTAGGATATAAAATGGTGAAACTGGACGGAAGGAAATTGATAAAGCAGCATCCATCGTCCATGCTGGATTTTAATGCCATTGCACCTGGCTATACGGTGGATGTGTTGTGTGCTTTTCTTGAATCGAAAGGAATAATCAATTACCTCGTGGAATTGGGTGGGGAGGTTCGGGCAAAAGGAAATAAGCAATCCAATCAATTTTGGACCATCGGTATTGATCAGCCCAACGAAATTGCTGTAGAAGGAAGACCGTTAAAAGCCATCATCAAACTTGAAAACAAGGCATTGGCCACTTCGGGTAACTATCGAAAATTTTATTTGGAAGGAGGAAAAAAGTATACGCATATTATAGATCCGCATACCGGTTACCCGGCAAAACATAATTTGCTAAGCGCCACTGTAATTGCCGACGATTGTACCACGGCCGATGCATACGCTACTTCGTTTATGGTGATGGGACTGGAAAAATCGAAGGAGTTTCTAGCGGCGCATAAAGAATTAAAACTGGAAGTGTTTTTTATTTATGATGAAATGGGGTCCTGGAAAACCTATAGTTCTGAGACATTGAAGGAATGGATAGAGGAAATTCTTTAGGATTTACATTTTTCTTCGGGTCTTGCGCCACAGATACCACAGGCACCCCCTTCTTTTTGTAATAAAGGATTATTACCACTGCAGGTTCCGGAAAATTTGCCATCCTTTTTGACCAATAATTTAATAGCAATCCCCGCCACTGCAAGGCCCAGCAACAATATGGATATTAATACCAGTGCCATATTCAAATTTACGAAATCCCGGTACGGATCCATCGATTATAATTTAGCAAATGTGTTTCCCACAAAGACACAAAGAACACAAAGAATTATAATTGATTAAAAGTGTTTTCGATATTCTTTGTGTTCTTTGTGTCTTTGTGGGAAATTTTTCAAACCGAGACTCTGCAATCTATAAATGAAGAAAGTAATGTTGAGCCATATAGACCAATGCTCCCGCGAAGTATCCCAACAAGGCTAAGCCAGCAATTCGTTTAGCATACCAGAAAAAATCAATCTTCTCCATACCCATGGCAGCTACTCCGGCGGCTGAACCAATAATGAGACAACTGCCTCCGGTACCGGCACAGTAAGCGATGAATTCCCAGAAATAATGATCCGGCGGATAGGTCTGCATATCATACATGCCCATCGTAGCGGCTACCAGTGGCACGTTGTCGATGATAGCAGATAGCAGCCCAATGGAAATTACAATGACATTAATATTACCAATCTTATCGTCCATTAAAGTGGCAAGATCGGAGAGTAAATGGGTGGACTCCAGTGCCGCAATAGCCACCAGTATACCCAAGAAAAAAAGAACACTGGGTGTATCTGCTTTTCTAAGTGCATGCACCACTGAATAAACATCTTTATCTGCGTCGTTTTTATTTTTGTGTATCAATTCTGTAACTACCCAAAGAATTCCCAGTCCAAATAACATTCCCAGAAATGGAGGCAGGTGGGTAATCGTTTTAAATACCGGAACAAAAATCAGCGCGCCGATACCCAATCCAAAGATTAACTTCCTTTCGAAATTAGTGCTGGGATTTGTATCCCTTGCTGTTACAACAACCGTATTCTCAATTTTTCCCTTTATCCGGAAAGAAAGCAGTATCAATGGAACGATTATACAGGCCATGCTGGGTATAAACAATTTGAGCATGATATTTCCGGTAGTGATTTGTCCCCCGATCCACAACATGGTGGTAGTAACATCTCCGATGGGCGTCCAGGCGCCTCCTGCATTGGCCGCGATTATCACCATGCCTACAAAAAATAATCTTGTTTCTTTATCGGTAATCAATTTTCTTAGTAAGGACACCATAACGATGGTGGTAGTGAGGTTGTCGAGAACGGAGGATAGAAAGAAAGCTACAAGGCTGATGATCCAGAGTAATTTCCTTTTATCTTTTGTGGTGATCTTACTGGTGATTACTTCAAAACCGTCATGGGCATCTATCAGTTCTACGATGGTCATGGCCCCCAGCAAAAAAAACAATATGCTTGAGATTCCCGATATGTGTTCATACAATTGTTCGGAAACATGCTCGGTATTGCTGCTTCCCATTATATAAACTACCCAACACAATACCCCGGTGAGTAAGGCGCTCGCTGTCTTATTGATTTTTAAAGGATGTTCAAATGCAATGGCCGCATAGCCAGCAATGAACAGAAGGGTTATTAAAGTGTACATGAGAGATATTTATAGTAAAGAAATAGTTATTCTTTATTGAAATATCATTCGACACAGAATCACTTTATGGAACAAATTAATTGAAAGAATCAAATAAATAGACAGAGCCAGCCATAAATATTAAACCAACTGACAGAATCGCCGGGCCGATGTAGTTTTAATCATGCTGGCTCATTGTTAATAAGCTCAAATGAAAGGGGAACCCGATTGGCCGTTTTTTAACGTCAAAGGGGAATAATCCAATAAGATTCAATAGGGTCATACGCCGGATGAAGCATCGAGATCTAGGCCTGCCGAGCCGGAATAAGACTGAAAAAATGCTCATAAAACGATTTGGAAGAAAAGGGCTGGTCAGTTATCTTTGCGCTCCCTTAATTAGAACAACTGGCCCGTTCGTCTAAGGGTTAGGACACCACCCTTTCACGGTGGTGATACGAGTTCGAATCTCGTACGGGCTACAACCTTACATTCAACCTCAACAATTATGTTGGGGTTTTTTATTATAATATCATTAATCTAATATCGCCAAGGGCGACATAATAATACTACGAGGCCAATGGCCTCGCAGAGCCTGGATCCGCATTTACTTCTTTAAGTCAAAAACTACCCTGGCATTGTTCTGTTCATTAGAGGATATAAAAACTTCGTATCGGGTGGAGCCTGCGGTAACGATCATTACAGAAGTGTTTGGTGGAATGGACCCCAGGTTATTGGCAACCATTACCAACTCATGATGCGGATTATTTGCATCGATAGTAATTTTCAAAGTAAGTGGTTTTCCAGATAATCTCGCCCGCGACAATACCATTTTGTTGTTATGATAAATGGTAACCGTGTCGCCATCTATCGTTCCATTATCATACAGGTCAATTCTAATCTCCCCTTCTCCTGCCTCAATAGTCTTTACAATCGGGTTTGACCTTGTGGTGAGCGAGGGAGGAGTATGAACAAATACTGGTCTAGACTTAACTGTTGGAACTGCAACTTTATTCGAATCAATTTTGATCGCAGTAATTGTTGATTGCTTTGCTTCAGGATCCTTTTTTACAATTACAGGAATGGCTGGCTTTTTAATTGGTGACTGGGGCGTTGTTTTTTTCACAATCGTACTTGCAGGTTTTTTAACCACGGTAGTTGTTGGAGCAGGGGCTTTCTTGATTACTGGTTTTTTAACCACGGTTTTATTTGCTGGAGTATTGGTTGCTTTCTTTGTTATAGGTGGCGGCGGTGGAATACATTCACTAAATGTCAGGTCATCTATTGCAAAATCATTCCCACAACCTCCCGGTGAAGAATTTTGCATCACCATAGCCACACTGGTATTACCGGCCGGCATAATAAACTCAACTTTATACTCGGTCCATTGAGCAGTTCCGCGTCTAATCAATTCGCCGGTATTGAGGTTTGATATTGCCTGACCGGTTACCGTCTCCAGCCGAATGGTAATATTAGGCAGTAGCGGGAAGGGACATTTGTCACTGGGCTTACATACGTTTAGCATCCAAACAGAAAACTCATACTTTGTAAGGGGTTTAAGTCCTCGTACCATGGTACTGAAAAATTCACCACTTCGATAAGAGGCGTTCACCAAAAGCATATTACCAAGAGCGTCACCGCCGGTATGATCCTCGTTAAGCGTAATCCAGTCTCCGCGGAAACAATCGCTTGTATAGGGTGTGTAGGTATAATGTCCGTCAGTAGGGCAGGTGCCAAACACCCGCCGGTAGCCATAAGGGGAGCTCATATTAAGTTCCGAAGCGTCACCCGATCCAAAATTTACAGTAGCGACAATTTTTTTTTCAGCACATGGTTGAGTTTGTGCCTGCAGCTGTAAAGATAAAATCAATATCGTGTAGCTCCATAACCGCACAGCAAAAGCTTTATTCTTAAATTTAATCTATTTTTTAAAGACCTCTAATTAATAAATGATGAAAGGCCTGAATACTTTAATAGTATACATTCCAATGTCGCCAGAGGCGACAAAATAATACTACGAGGCCACAGGCCTCGTAGAGCTTAGTAGAATTATTTTCGCAGGATGACTGTGCTATAAGAAGACACCATTACTGCACTGTTTTTTACAGTCGAATTCTTATTATTAAATACTACTTTGTTGTATTCCCCAAAAGTAGCTGGTAAGTTAACCGTAACATCAGTTTGAGAAAGATTATGGAGCACTAATACTGACTCATCATTAGCCGATCGAACAAACGCGCAAATTTCTTTATTGCTAAAGCTTATTGATTCCAATTCACCGTAAGTGAGCGCTTTACTGGTATTTCGAAGTTGAATAAAAGTTTTATAATGATTGTAGATGGAGTTTTTATCTTTTATTTGTTGTGATGCCGGAACAACAGAGGAATCTGCACTGTATCTTGGAGTGATCCAGGTGGTCCGTGATTTATCATTCGCTTTTGCATCCCAGAGAAAAGGTTCTCTTATAAATTGGTCAGGCTTTTTGCCTTGCATACCAATCTCTTCTCCATAATATAAGTAAGGTGAACCGGGGAGAGTGAGTAAAAGTGAAGCCGCCATCTTAGCCTTATCCATATTATTATTTACTGCGCTCATGATGCGGTTCTGATCATGATTGGTAAGGAATGTTGCATCGACATAATCTGGATTAATCGATTTATAAAAATCCCTGATCTTCTTATGATTAATGGTAAGAGAATCTCCACGCCCTGAATTCACCGCCTTTGTAATCGCGCCTCCCATATCAAAATTGAATAAAGCAGGTAATCCTTCCATATAAGGTCCTACAATTTCTGCAGGTGCCCATACTTCACCGACGAGGTAAACTTCTTTATTTACTTTTTGCATTTCGTTCCGAAAATAAACCCACCACCTGTGATTGTCCTTTGGTCGATCATCAGGGAAAATATGACGTGCCGCATCGAGCCTGAACCCATCAACTTTAATTTCTCCAATCCAAAAGCGGCCTATTTTAAAAATTTCTTCCCGCAGTTTAGGACTATCAAAATTCATATCAGGCATATTGCGTCCGAAATAGGAATAATATAGATAATCACTGCCTTCTACTTTATTCCACCGATTTCTATTACCCGAATCACCTGCTATTATCCTGCCAGGAGCTTGCGTCTGAGGATCGTCTTTATGTGTCCATATATAGTACTCTCTGTAAGGGCTGTTTGGATTTGCTAAGGCATCCTTGAACCATGCATTTTGACTTCCTGAATGGTTAATCACCATATCCATTATTACTTTTATATTTCTTTTATGTGCCTCCTCTATGAATTTCT
Source organism: Chitinophagaceae bacterium (assembly GCA_965279015.1). Taxonomy (GTDB): domain Bacteria; phylum Bacteroidota; class Bacteroidia; order Chitinophagales; family Chitinophagaceae; genus Endoryza. The sequence continues at coordinate 1,839,234 of OZ257130.1, read as the reverse complement.
TGAAATCATCCAGGGTTCCATAATCAGGATGAATATCATAGTAATTTGATACATCATATTTGTGGTATGAAGGCGAAGGGTTCATTGGCATAAGCCATATACCCTCTACTCCCAGGTCTTTAAGATAATCAAGTTTTGATGTCATTCCTTTGATATCTCCTTTCCCATCGCCATCGGAATCGGCAAAAGCCAATACAAAGATTTCATAAGTAATGCCTCTGGGCCACGAACTTACATTGACCGTTTTTTGTGCATTTATTTTTTCGATAGTCAACCCCGAAAGAAGGGAGATCAGAAACAAGGCCGGAAGAAAAAACTGTTTCCTCATGGTGTTATATTCTAATTTTTCGATAATTTGATACAAGAAATTTCAGACTATGATTATTACAGATGCAACCATTCAGCGTGTCGCAAAAATGACATTCGCGTCGGTTTATCCGTTGTATGTTACAAAAGTAGAGAAGAAAGGAAGAACTAAGGAAGAATTGCACCAGGTCATCGAGTGGTTAACAGGCTTCAATAATAAGAAGCTACAGGAACTGATAAAAGAGAAAGCAACTTTTGAAACATTCTTCAAACAGGCTAAGCTAAACTCTAATGCGCATCTCATCACCGGGGTGATCTGCGGGTACCGTGTGGAGGAGATCGAGGATCCATTTATGAAGAAGGTAAGATATTTGGATAAAGTGATCGATGAACTCGCGAAAGGGAGGAAGATGGAGAAGATTTTGCGGAGCGAATAGAACAGAGGAACAGGAGAATAGGTGAATGGGGAACAATTGAAGGGACAGTTGGGGATCGTTTCGACTTCCCGACAATATTCACAAGTGTTTCTATTGAACCAGCTTTAGAGCCGAGATTATCTTACATACGAACCATACAACACTTTCAGGGTTCTGCTACCACCTGCCGGTACCACGGAAGAATGTGTTTCTTCATCAAATATTTTCACCGTCATCGACAACCCTTTGTAGTTATGACTTTTTATTGAGTTTGTAAAAGCATTGAACGAAGCAAGCATCATGGCATCTTCAGCGCCGCCCACGGAGAAAAATACGTTGGCTGATAACTCCTCATGCTGGCTTGCATAATTATTTTCATTTCGAACCAGTTCACTATTATTCCACCAAAACGACGGGCTGTTTATTCCATATCTTTTAAATAAACCTGGCTTTTTCAGCAAGCAATATCCTGCAAACAGTCCACCCAATGAATGCCCCGATAAGCCACGGTCAGCGGTCGTCTTGTAATGTTCATTGATATAGGGTATAACTTCCTTCTCCAATGTGTTCAAAAAACGTTCTGCTCCACCTGATTTTAGTTTTCCTTCCGGGATGCTCAGGATTTTTGACCAGAGCGTATCCGCCTGGAGTATACTTGATGGTGTAAAATCATTATACCGGCTCGCAAACCAATCCGCCTCTGAATTGCTACTGATGTCAATGCTAACTATAATTAAATCTTTGATTTCCTTTCCTAAATCCAGTACGTCCCGGATGGAACTCATCGAAGTGAAAGAAAATTTACCATCCAAAACATATAAAACGGGGTAACGTAAAGTATCTTTCTGTGAATATTTTTTGGGGAGCGAAACCCACAACTGATAGGTTTTACTATTGAAACCTGATTGAATGTGATGTCCTTTCGTGAATTGACTTTCGGCAGGTTGTCCCTTCGATTGTTTTGAACATACACTCAAAATAATAATGAAGACAATATTTGAAACTATGCAATTGATCTGTTTCATGATCTTATTTTTTTGCGGATGGCATTTTAAAAATTGACTCATCGATTGTAGGATTTAGTTTCACTGTCTTGGTATCAATATTAATGACCCCAGCCATTGGATTCGAAGTTTCCATACTCATGGCGAAATTTATTCCTTCAATTACCGTATAATTTGAAAAAAACACTTCAACTTCCTGACCGTTTTGCATAGTCTTTGATTTTGATACCAGGCCACTTGTAACATCTATCCATAACTCAGACTCATCGCCATCCTTCGTGGATATTTTTAAATGGTGCGCCTCTTTATCTTTTATTTTTTCGGAAGCCAAAAGCTCTACCCTTGTACCTTTTTTGGTATAATCTAATAATGGAAAGGGGTCTATCTGGCTAATAATGCTTTTCGACAATTCAGGTGACATTACCTGTGGTTCACCATTTCCGCCCATTAATGTAGGGGTGATTGACCAGGGTGTAGTACCGTCAAACGCCTGTACCAGATCATTTCCCATAATTTTTGAATCGCTTCTCACTGCCTTACCCACTACTATAGTTGTCAGGTTTTCAATTTCCAATCCCTGTAATTTTATAGTTGTTTCCATTACCACCGATTTAACCGTATTTAGTTTCGCAACTCCGCCTATAGCGTTAAGATTTTTGTTAACTATTTCGTCAACAGATTGAGCGGTAAGCGTACCAATAGAAAGTGCCAGAACAGCAACAGATAAAGTTATTTTTTTCATTTTTTAAGATTTAAAAGGATGCCTACCCTATTCAGTTTTCAGCGTCCCTGTTTTTGATTATTTCTATATGATTCGTTGGGAGAATTAAAAAATCACAGTTTTTTGAATTTATTTTCGGGAAAATCAGAACGGTTCCGAACCCTAAAGGGTTCGGAACCGTTCTAAGAAAATCAGAAAATACCACGTACTAGAAGAATGGACAGGTATACGACCTGACTGAAAGAAGTTACGCCTCTCCAATACTTCATTATCTTCGAACTCACATTTGTACTTGAGGTAGATTCCGCACGAATATTTAATGAATAATCAACAACAATGAAAACCTTACATTTTGCTTTCCTGCTTTTTTGTTCATTGATCTTTATTGATCTCAACGCGCAAACTCCTACCAGAAAACTTCACAATATTATTTATATCTATGCGGATGACCTTGGATATGGTGAGTTGGGTTGTTATGGTCAGCAGAAAATTAAAACACCGAATATTGATCGTCTTGCCAGGGAGGGTATGCGGTTTACAAATCATTATACCGGTGCTCCAGTATGCGCTCCTGCTCGTTGTATGCTGTTAACGGGAAAACATGGAGGTCATTCCTATATCCGCGGCAATTATGAATTGGGTTCATTTGCCGATGAGAAAGAAGGTGGACAGATGCCTTTGCCTGAGGGAATTTTTACGTTACCGGCAATGATGAAAAAAGCAGGATATACAACGGCTCTTTGTGGCAAGTGGGGATTGGGAATGAATAACAATTCAGGCTCTCCCCTGAAACATGGATTTGATTATTATTATAGTGTGTTAGATCAGAAGCAAGGACATAATCATTACCCTACTCATATTTGGGAAAATGATAAATGGGATTCGCTGAACAATCCTGTAATAAACGTACATCGCAAACCAGATTCAACCAGTCCGGACGCTATCAAATTCGATTATTATAAGGGCAATGATTATGCACCAGGAAAAATCACGGAGAAGGCATTAGCTTTTATTGATAAAAATAAAACCAGGCCTTTCTTTTTATACCTGCCCTATACCCTTCCACATCTTTCGTTGCAAGCACCTGATAAGTATGTAAAACAATATATCGGGCAATTTGATGAGCAGCCTTACTATGGGCAAAATGGTTACGTGGGCACAAAAAATCCGCTTTCTACCTATGCTGCCATGATCAGCTATTTAGATGAACAGGTTGGAATCATTATGAATAAAATAAAACAACTGGGTCTGGATGGCAATACCATCATCCTATTCAGCAGCGATAACGGAGCCGCCTTTAATGTAGGCGGTGTACAAACAACGTTTTTTAACAGCGTAAATGGATTAAGAGGATTGAAAATGGATCTCTATGAAGGAGGAATAAGAATACCTTTTATTGCCAGATGGCCAAGTAAAATAACCGCGAATTCAATATCAGATCATGTATCTACGCAATATGATCTGATGGCAACTCTTGCCGAATTAACGCAACAACGACTGGCAAACACAGACGGCATATCATTCCTTCCCGAGTTGTTGGGTAAAGCTGCTAAACAAAAAAAACATGGTTATCTCTATTTTGAATATCCGGAAAAAGGTGGGCAGGTTGCTATTCGAATGGGCGATTGGAAAGCGGTAAAAACAAATATGAGAAAAGACAAAAACGCGCCCTGGCAGCTGTTTAATTTAATGACGGATCGAAATGAAACAACTGACGTAGCCGCTCAACATCCTGAACTGCTAAAACAATTTGATGATATTTTAAGAACGGAACACCAATGTTCACATATACAAGAATGGGAATTTGTGGATCCTAAATTTGATATTAAATAGATTAATTACCAACCACCCACGTCGCATCCCCGCGCCACTGAAATTTTGAGATGGATTCATTTAAGTTGCTTTCCACTATTGCTGCGGGGAGACAACGGCTGAGAATGTAGAGGATTATTCGCCAAAGGCGATATAATAATACTGGGGCTGTCTCAAAAGCAGCGGAATTTCACACAAAGAAAACTAAGAAGACTAAGCTCACAACGAATGTATTAATATTCAAGCTTTGTTTCGTTGTATTCTTAGTAGCCTTTGTGTGAAACAGTACTTTTGAAACAGCCTCAGAACGAAATGGTGAATTCCGGTTTGATAAATATCAATGAAATCGATCTGACAACACCGTGAGGCGACTGATTAATCGTGCGGAAAAAATAATTGCTCTAGTTGGATCCCAAATAATAGTACGATGCACCCTTCCGCCGTTTGCATAAGGTTAAATTTTCATTTCTAACATCAATTTCTATGAATAAAGCGGAAGAGACAGCGCCTAAGAATGCTGGGGAAGATGAAAATTTTGAGAGAATGAAAACCAAATCGCCAATCTGACAGATCACCAAAGTAGATATAATATTACTGCGAGACCAAGGCTTTGCAGATTTATGTGGTATTGAATTTCACTTTGAATACCAGCCAGAAAACAATTCAGACTTCTTGATTTTGGATCAATTTTAGTTTGTGTATTCGGCTGTAAAATATTGATAATCAATAACAAATTTTTAGTAAAAACCCTCTATTAAACTTGTAAATACACCACATAATTTCTATTTTGTAGCTGATAATCAGTCAATTCAAACCCCATGAAAAAGAGAATCATAACCGTGTTAATGGCATTTTCAGCTCTTTCCGTTCTTTTGTTCGCCTGTCGTAAATCTCTTACGGAAGATGAACCAGATCAGGATATTGAATACCCACCATCCGCACCTTTTCCCCAAAACCCTGTCATGAATTGTCCTTACTCGCCGGATTATGGAGACACATTGATTTGTAGCCCGAATGGAAATGGACAAGACCTTATCATTACCCCTGTAAACAATCCAGGTGCGGGTAAATATCTTTCGTGGCCAATCGGTATGATGATTGACTCAGCAACCGGAGCTATTAATGTATCACAAAGTGAACCGGGTATGAGATATATGATTGGATTTGTAAAACAAGGAACATCAGATACATGTTTAACGCCTTTAATCTTTTCGGGTATGTCGTATTTGGATAGTGTATTTGTATTAAGTGCAGGCGAGAAAACCTCAATACCTTATTTCAATGCAAATTCTTATCTGAATTCTATCTGTGCCAGCGGGAATTGCGAATTTGATATAAAAGGTAAAGCAGCTAAAGATAATGTAGTGGTGAATACAACTACCGGAGTAATTGACTTACAAAAAACACTGGATCAAGGAGCATTCGGATCGTCCCCTTCAAATGGCGATATAATTGAAACAACCATCCGCTACCGCATCAACGATGGCTGTACAAATAAGGAACAGAAGATAAAGATTAAATTGATGTACTTCAATAACAAGTCACAAATTGACATCGCACTTATCAATGAAGTTTTGTCGAAACAGGCGAGTATCCGGAGTGGCAATACTAATACGAGTTACAAACCACGGCCGCCCCTTATCATTATTACCCGATACAATTAAAGAATTATAAAACACCAAACAGTAAGCGATTGCCGGATTCGGCATCCGCTTTTTTGTTTTGCTGATTTGAGTGTTTTCCCATCGGCACCAGCACCCCAATTGAACAATAATGCTGCTCAGCGGGTCGTTTACAGTTCGTCCCATAAATCGCCTACCAAAAACCACCTATATGCCTGGAAAAGGCGCGCTTTTCATATTAGCTTTCCTGGCAATAATAACCCTTCATTTTGGTAATCCTGGCTCACCTGCGAACAGACTAGTCAAATTGTATCATCACGCTGATAGTTTGCTAAATCTTTACACCCCCACAGACGCCGAAAATGCAAAAGCATTGGCTGGTTTTGAAGAAGTAATTCGTGCGCTGGAAAAAAATCCTCTCCCCAACGACGATACGCTTCTGTTTCTTTGTTATCGGAATAAGGGAATATTGATGGACATCCAGGCAAACTATACTGCCGCCAGGGATGCTTACTGCAGGGCACTGCAATTAAAAAAATTCAATAACACTCCAGTCGATTCATTAATTGTAATGACCTACATAAATGTGGGATCGAGTTACTATAATCTAAACAATTTTGATTCGGCCAGTTATTTTCTACTTAAAGCCGAATCATTGTTGAATCGTTTCCCAGGCATTGAATATAAAGTAAGGCTTTATAATACCCTGGGGGTACTCTATCACGATAATGGTAATTATCTACAGTGCAAGAACTATTTCAGCCAGGCCCTTGAGATAATCAAAGGTATAAAGCCATTCGATACGCTTTCGGCGGTGAGTATTGAAATTAATATAGCTACCTCTTATTCCAGGCTTGGTTTGTACGAAGACGCTTTATCCATCTATAAGAAAATGCTCCGTTACAATTTGTTCAGCAGCTATATTTATATGAATATGGGTCGGGCGAATACATCATTAAATAGACCCATCGAAGCGCTTGCTTGTTTTAGAAAAGTAAACAGCAACCAACTGCCCTGGGTATTTAATGAAATTGGATTTACTCAAGTACAACTGAAGCAGTATGATTCCGCCGCCTGGTACCTGAATCAGTTACCCCTTAAAAAGAATGAAGCAAAACTCAGCATCGCGGATAAAGGAATCAATAAATTATACTTTGCGGAGCTTCATATAAATCAACAACAATATCTTCCCGCGCTCGATAGTCTGCAGCAAGCAATCCTTATTTTCTCTGGCAATTTTAAGGACCCGAATATCTACTCAAATCCTTCAGGCTTCGCTGGAACCTTTGCCTATTATCGATTATTCAGCGCATTGTCAAAAAAAGCATCGGTATTTAAATTGCTTTATAATCAAACCAGGAAGGAAGAGTACTTGTTAGCGTCGTTAAATGCATATAACAGCACGTTATCCTTACTGAGTTATATTGAAAAAAGCTATGATACGGATGATGCTAAACTATTATTGAAGAAGAAAAGCCGACCTATTTACCAGGAGGCTTTATCAGTATGTCTTGAATTATATCATTTACATCCCGAAAGTAATTATCTCGAACAGGCTTTCCTGATCAATGAAAAAAATAAAGCGTCCGTAATTGTTGCAAGCCTTAAAGAAAGAACTACTACTACTACTATTCCGGGAGTGGAAGAAAAGCTGTTGCAAAAAGAGAGGAATATTAAGTACAATATCGCTCGTCTGAATATTCAAAACGACCAGGCAATGGACAGCAAAGAAACGGAGGCCATTGCCAGCGAAAAAGCCAATTATGAAATTGAGTTAGCGCGACTGCAAAAAAACTTTGAACAAAACAGTCATTTCTATAAACTCAAGTACGATGACAGTTATCCCACCATAAAAGAATTGCAGCAACAACTGGATACCAGGCAAGCGCTAATCAGTTTTTATGCTACTGATTCAGCGTTACATGCATTTGTATTTACACGGACTTCTTTCACCTATATTCCTATTGATTCTTTTAAGTCAATTGAAAAGGATATAACAGCCTGGTTGAATTTGCTGAAAAACATAGAAGGGGGGCGACGATTTAATGGAGAAAAAATTGGGGGTCGTTTATTTAATCATTTAATAAAGCCCATAAAATCCGTTATACCCGGAAAAGATGAGTGGGTGATCATTCCGGATGGAATACTTTATTATCTGCCTTTTGAATCATTACCTGCCGACGAAAATTTAAACCCGTTAGTAGAGACCATCGCTACCAGCTACCAGTTTTCTTCGAGGTTTATTACCCAACACGCTCTTCCACTTCAGGATAATAATGAATCCGGTAATTTAATTGCCTTCGCGCCCTTTACCCGGAAAGGAACTAATTTTAATCGTCCCGGATTCGCATTGATGAATCCCTTGCCTTCATCAGCAGATGAAATTGCCGGTCTGAACGGAATAAAGTATATCGATAGCCAGGCAACTAAAAATCGTTTTCTAAAGGAACTAAATAAGTATCCAATTATTCATCTTGCTACTCATGCGGTTTCTGATAATAATGGTTCTCCGCCTTTTATCGCTTTCTATCCTCAAAAAAATTCGCTTACAGATGATTGTTTATTCCTGGAAGAATTATATGGGCTGAATATGGATTCCACTAAATTGGTAATCATCAGCGCTTGTGAAACCGGGAATGGTGAATTGGTGAATAATGAGGGAGTGATGAGTCTATCGAGGGCTTTTGTGTATGCCGGTTGTCCAAGTACGATTAACAGTTTGTGGAAGGCGGATGACAGAGCCACTTCTGTTATACTGAAACAATTTCATATTTATCTGAGGGAAGGTTATTCGAAATCGAAAGCATTGCAAAAGGCAAAATTGGATTATATTAAAAGCAACGCCTTATATAAAAGTCCGACTCACTGGGCGCATCTTGTATTGATGGGGAATAGGGAGCCGGTATATGCAAAGAAGCAACCCTTTGTGTGGATGGCGCTTATTATTTTTTCATTATGCACATTTCTGCGCATTACTGTACGAACGAAAAAAAAATAAAAAAAGTCGACGCTTTCATGGGATATTAGGGGTTAACTGGAAACATTTTAGGACGGTAATACGATCATTGGTTTTCAGGGTAAGTCGACTTTTCATTCATCATGGTCATCATTAAGATTGGAAATGGTTTCATTGAATTGGATTTTCTGAATAAGGTTTTGAATTGGTCTTTCTGGATAAGGAACTGGATTTATAGGATTCGGTGGTCTTTGTTCGGAATTGTTATAAAGTATGATCAACAATTTTTTAGGTTTCTGAGCCTGGAAAGGGTTTCATAAGTATAGGAAATTTGATCTTTCATTGGAGGATTTTATCTCATAGGAACTGGTCTTCAATTTTAAATAGGATTTGGACATTGTTTCATAGGATGATGGTCTGGATATGGTTAAAAGCTTATCAGCTTTAATTTCATTTTAAGTATTCCCCGCCTTTTCAAAGATCCGCTCTCTATTAAATAGTACCCGCTGCAAACAAAATGTAACCGGGGAATTGAAGTTTTTTGAAAAAATTATAACTAAATGATATTCAACTATTTATCCGATTTAAAATCGAGAACTTTTAGGTCAATAGTCGACATATTTTTCACAGTTTCATTATACAAATGGTTCTTATCGGCTTTAATTTTCTCAAGTATTGGTAATGCTTTTGTGGCTTCATTATTGGCCAGGCAACTCATGGCCAGGTAATATTCCGCTTCATCCTGAAAATAACTGTCGCCGGATTTTTCGTTTGCCGCTATTATCTGCTTAAACGCATCAATAGCTTTATCATATTTCTTTAGTTCCATATTAGCACTAGCGGCGAGGAATTGCGCTTTTATTGGTCTTGGCCTGGGAGCATTGGACAAGGATATTACTTCTTCCCAGTTTTTATTACGAAAAGCTTGTTCAATGAGATCCTCGGCTTCAGAACCGCGGTTGGTATTTAATTCAAAGGAAGAATAATATTCATTATAAACGCTACCGGAACTTACCGTGTTATATTTGTATATAGTTGCTGCACCAACAACTAATAAAAAGCAAGCGGCCACGCGATATGAATTACGAGACATACTACGGACAATTCCGCTTGCATGTTTCGAAGCAATAGCTTGTTGGGCCTCATACTGTTTCTTTACGGCAGCTACTTGTGCATATAATCCGGCTTCGCGAATTCCGTCAACTGCAAAAAGAAGAGAATGCCAATTTTTGGCAATATCCTCATCAGTGCGTATCCACTCATCCGCTGCCGATGATGACACTCCTGAAAAAAGAAGATTATCAAGATGATCAATCAATATATGTTCTGAATTCTGTGTCATTTTAATTTTATTTTATTAATTCGTTAATCTGTCCCGCTATTAACGGGTTTGCCTTCACCAGCTCCGCCAAATCCTTCAGGCATTTGTATTTCTTATTTCTGATGACCTGTTCATTTTCAAAATGCAGGTGTTGAACTATTTCTTTCATTGGCAGGTTTTCATAATAGAAAAGCATTAGTATTTTCCTGCACGTGTCACCTAATTTATTCAGCAGTTCACGAAGCTCACGTTTTACGTCCCGGTCACCGATTTCTTGTGAAACGTCCAGTTCATTGCTACCGCGATCTTTTTCATATAGCTTTTCCCGGTAACCTGCACGCTCCTTTTTCTTCAATTCTTTATACCAGGTATTTCTTGCAATAGCCACCAGAAAAGTTTTGATGCCCGCTTCCATCCGGAATTTATTGTTCTTCACCACTTCGATAAACGCCACAATCGTTTCCTGGAAGATATCATCGGCATCCTGCTGATTTCCGCCATTTCTTAATATAAAAGAACTTACAGTTTCGGCATATTGCTGATAAATGAATAAAATAGCGTTGTCCAATTCTTTTTTATCATTGATAGCCGCTATTAACTCAACATCATCATATTTTTTGACTGCTTTCATATAATAGTACTGCCAGGAAGGCGATTTGTAACCGGTTTTATATAGTTTTTAAAAAAAACATTGACTTTCTTTACATTCGTAACATACTGTATTTCAGCATAATACTGCTTTGCCCAGTAATTTACCTAATTATCTTTATTGCCGCAATAAATTAGGGGAAAGAAAATGACAGTTTGTTTTAACACTCATTTCGACTTGAGTTAAAATAATACTCCGATGCCTATGGGTTCGCGTACTTCCGAGTCTGGAACAAGCTTCTTCCTAAATTGCAATTCGTTTCAAATTACTAATTAGTCATACATATTTTAAATTAATATTTATGGAAGACAGGATATTGGGTATCCATCATATCACAGCCATTGCCGGCGAAGCCCAACGCAATTATGATTTTTATACTAAAGTGTTAGGATTGAGGTTTGTGAAAAAAACCGTGAATTTCGATGACCCCGGCACCTATCATTTTTATTATGGTAATGAACAGGGCGCACCCGGCACCATCCTCACTTTCTTCCCCTGGACCTATGTAAAACGCGGAACAACGGGTGTGGGTATGGCCACCGAAATCGGTTATTCCGTTCCGGAAGGGAGTCTTGAATTCTGGACCAAGCGTTTTGATGAGAATAAAGTTAAGCATAGTCAAATACATGAAAGGTTTGGTGAAAAGCTTCTTCCCTTCCAGGATCCGGATGGATTAGAATTGAATTTGATTGTTGCTTCGAATGAGGACAACCGCGAAGCCTGGGAAACGGATACCATTAAAAAAGATACTGCGACAAAAGGATTTCACAGCGTCATTCTCAGGTTGAGAGATATAAAACCAACGGTGAATGTTCTCACTGAAATTTTCGGTTATAAATTATTGACGCACGAAGGAAATTATTATCGCTTTATTACGGATGCAGTTTCCACCGCGGCTATCGTTGATATTATTGAGGACATTAATGGCAAGCCGGGTATTGTGGCCGGTGGTACCAATCACCACGTCGCCTTCCGGGTGAAAAATGAAGAGATACAGATGAAGATCAGGGAAAAAGTGATTGCGCATGGACTGAGGATCACGGACAAAATAGATCGTAATTATTTCTTCTCCCTTTATTTCAGGGAGCCGGGAGGTATTCTATTTGAAATAGCAACTGATAATCCTGGTTTCACGGTAGATGAAGATGTAAAAGAATTGGGCACCCATTTAAAACTTCCGGTTCAATATGAACCGGAACGTCCGCAAATTGAAAAACAATTACCCGTTTTGACGCAATAGTCAATACTATAATGAAATGAAATATGCACCGTAAAGAATATATTACAAGTGGCAAGTCATTGGAAGAAGCATCCAAAGTTTTGATCATGATTCATGGAAGAGGCGGGAGTGCGGAAGATATTCTCACTATTGCTGACCAGCTCAATGCGAAGGATTTTACCTTCCTGGCCCCACAGGCAACCAACAATACATGGTATCCTTATTCATTCATGGCTCCGCCTGCTTCGAATGAACCCTGGTTATCTTCAGCTCTATCATTACTGAAAGAAATAGTAACAGATCTTGTAGCAAAAGGAATTGATAGAGAAAATATCTATTTTCTTGGCTTTTCACAAGGCGCTTGCTTAACGCTTGAATTTGTAACAAGGAATGCAGCTAAATATGGTGGTGTGATAGCATTTACCGGCGGACTCATCGGTGATAAAATTTATCCGGAAAATTATTCCGGGAATTTTTCAGGTACAACCATTTTTATTGGCAGCAGCGATCCGGATCCTCATGTGCCAGTAACAAGAGTAAATGAATCTGCCGTACTCCTGGAAAAGATGAATGCGCATGTTACGAAGAAGATCTATAAAGGAATGGGGCATACCATTAATAAAGACGAACTGGACCAGGTAAACTCTCTTATATTTAAATAAATCACGGGCACCTCACCGCAGAGAACAAGAGAAATCCAGCGTTTGCGCAGAGTTTCTTTGCGTAAACTCAATTTCTCCTATTCTCTGCGGTGAAAAATTAGAAACCAGATTCATTTGTTAACCAATCTCCCGATTAAGGAGCCCGATCATTAATCTCCACCGATGGCTAAACCATGCTTCCTTTCAACGTTTTATTCAACTATCTTTTCATGTACTGTCTTCAATAATTTTTTTGGTGACGTGATATTGAAGTTGACAGTTAGCGATCAAAATTATTCACTACAAAATTTTGAACAATGAAGAGAATTACCACCTGCATGCTATTGCTTTTGACCTCCCCCATTTTGCTACATGCACAGAATATCGGAATTGGCACCGCAACACCCGCAGAAAAATTAGATGTTGCCGGTAATGTGAAAACTAACGGGTTGCTCATTACAACTGGAGGAAATAATCTCGATTTTCTGATGAAAGGTGGTACCAATGGAGCAGTTGGATTTCGAAAAGGGCATGGAGCCCAGGCAATCCGGTTTATAATCTGCCTTCAGGGAATTTATCCGAGTCCTGAGTTTGGTCTTAGCGGTGAGCCCTTTTTAGCTGAAATAAAAATGTTTGCCGGAAATTTTGCTCCTAATGGATGGGCTTTTTGTGAGGGACAGTTATTACCAATTAACCAAAATACGGCGTTGTTTTCTTTAATCGGAACCAACTATGGCGGCAATGGAATGACAACTTTTGCATTGCCCGATCTGCGCGGTGCTGCTCCACTGGGAACGGGTGCTTCCCCGGGTGGATATTCATGGGCCCTGGGACAAAAAAGTAACTGAAGTACACGAATAGGGACGAATGAAGACGAATAAGTGCGAATGTTGTACACGAATTAACGCGAATTTATACGGAATAGGTGCGAATGTTTAACGCAAATAAGCACGAATGGGTGCCAATGCGGAAAGACAGATAGAAACACAAAACAAATAGGAAACAATAAGAATAAGATTTCTATGCCGCGTTCTTTCGTTTGTTCAATACATTAAATGCAATACGGTGAGTGTCTTGTTGAGAATGAATTAATGTACGGATTAAACCAGCTGAAGTGGTATCTACTGCATCGAGCGCTTCATCGTATGCGCGTTGAATGGCTTCTTCCCTTAACAACGATGCATCCAAGATCGCTTGCCTATCCTCTCCTATCTTATTCATTTTTACCAGCAACCAGGCGCGATAGATATTTCCCGAATTCATTGAATCTGCAACGGGTTTTACTCCCATACGAATTAATTCTTGCCGTAGATCCAACGCAAACTGAAAAGTCTTCTCAGCCATGCGTTCGAACAAGCCCTGCAAATCCATACATCTATCTTCCAGCAACTCATTCATTTTCTTATAACCACTGGCGCATTCATTGTTGATCAGAACGAGATCGTTTAGCACTGTGGTAAGATTATTGTTAGAACTTTTCATAGAAGGTTTTCAGATATATACGGAAAAATTGTGCCTATTTATTTTAAACCAATGCTAATTAACAGGGCTAAAAATCTTTTCAAAACTAACTGCACAGGTATTAATCAATTATATAATCATAAAATCAAAAACATGAAAAAGAAAAATCCAGGCGCTGACAGCCATCAGACAAAAAACAAAAAGAATATGCCACAAAAGGGCAATTCAACACCTGAGAACCTGTCACCTAAGGAGGAAATGCCACTGAACCATGAGAATGAGCACAAAAAAACAACATTCTCCCAATCGCCACAAAAAGCCATATGAACAACAATCAGAAGGGATTGATCAAAACGTAATTCCGGAACATAGCGGAAGGATACCGGATGAGCGCCGTGAGGAGGTGGAAGAAAAATCGAAAAAAATCTGATCGTATCTGAAATAACGCTGTGCCTGCTTATTTTACTGCTTAACCGGTGAATAATTTTGCATGCAAGCGGGGTAATATCCCGGTACTTGATTTCTATTTTTAGACGTACATGGATTAAATAAGTTTACAGATATTTAATTGGCGAAGATTTAATCATACCCGTTGTGAAGATTTAATTATTTCATTTTCTTACCCATCATCCTATTGGTCTTTTAATTTCTTCGCCAAAAAAACAGCTGTTATACCCAACAAAGATATGATTGCAAATGACCATCGAAGGCTTCCTGCTTGCGCGATAAATCCAATTAAGGGTGGGCCCAACAAAAACCCAAGAAATGAAATAGAAGATACTGCAGCCAGCGCAAAGCCCGGCGATAGGGTATTGGATTTACCCGCCAAGCCATATACTATTGGCACAACAGATGATACTCCCAATCCAACCATTAAAAATCCAAGAAGTGCAGTGAGGAGATTTGGAAACAACACCGCGACTAATAAACCGGCTGTAATTAACAGCCCGCTGAATTGCAACATTTTTCTTACTCCCACTTTTGTAACTAACCAATCCGCGATAAAACGTCCGGTAGCCATGCTTCCGGCAAATGCCACATAACCCAGCGTTGTTAATGCCTTGGGAGATTCTACAACTTCCTGGAAATATACACCACTCCAGTCCGCCATCGCTCCTTCACATATCATGCTACAGAATGCGATCAATCCTAAATTCAAAATGGAACGATCGGGTTTTACAAAAAAAGGTTGAGATTCGGAATTAACAGTATCTGCTGGATAGGTGTCTTTATAAAAGATAAGTACGATCAAAGCCGACAATACAAATATGATTGAGAAATGCGCAAATAACGGTGTTCCTATACTTACCAGTAAAGTACCGATTGCCGCACCGCTGAAGCCGGCCAAACTCCACAATCCGTGAAAGGATGCCATTATCGATCTGCCATACTGTGTTTCTACACTTACTGCCTGTGTATTCATGGAAATATTGATAAGGTTCCCGAATAAACCAAAGACGAATAGTGCAATGCTCAATTGCCAGGTATTGGCCGAAATGGCTAATAATAATAATACCAACGGATAAAGCAATGCGGCAGTAATAACGATCCTACGACTGCCGTACTTCGATACCAGCCATCCAGAAATCGGCAGACTCGCCATTAACCCAACAGGCAATGCCAATAGAATGGCTCCCAATCCCGCTTCACTCAGTTGTAACTGTGTCTTAATATCCGGGATCCTGCTGGCCCAGGTGGCGAAGGTTAATCCCGCGATAAAGAAAAAAGCGCTTACAGCAATCCGGTGATTTCGCGGAGCGCTGATGGAGAATGTTAAGTTCATAAATTTAAATTTATCAATAGTGGAGGGCCTCCGGTAGTGTATCAGTTTACCACAAAGACACTAAGCCAAAAAGGTTTTCTTAGTGAATTTTGTGTCTTTCCCGCATTTGGCGGGACAAGTTGTGGGACAAAAATTTCAAACTGAGACACTACTAGCCTTTCCTATACCAGTATATTTCTATTTAATAATTTATCCGTTTGCTGCGATAAAGAAGCCATCACCACATTGGCCGTTGCTATATTTGAAGCGATCACGGTATTGCTGCTGATGGCAGTGTTTAGCAGCTTCTTCATTTTATTTCTCTGTGAAACAGTATCTTCTTTATCCCAAAAGAAAATGAGTATATCTATTTTATTGGCTTCAATCAGTAAAGCCAATTGCTGATCCCAATCCAACTGCCAGTTCAAGGGCACCGGGATATTTACAGTCCCCTCCAATATCTTACTGGCGGTTACCGTCGCTATCAATTCATGTTTGCTTAACTCCGCTTTATTGAAATAGGACCACTCAATTAATTCTGAACTTTTACTGTTATGCGCCACAATCGCAATCCGTTTCTTTCTTTCTGTGTTATTCATTTCATTCATAGGTTATTTTTTAATGCGTACAAATAAAAAGCCCGCTATCATTAATAGCAGGCAATCATTTTTTAAAATTTATTTCCGGAAACCCTGGTTTCCGGGGACCCAAAACAGTATTCCTTTAACCGTATTGAGTGTATTGAATCAGGTTTTTAAAACCAGTTATTTCATGCTGACAATCTCTTCTTCTACTATCAAACGCAAAAATAGGTCATAAAGTTTAATCGATTAAACAAAATTCAGTTTCTTTGTGTTAATTCTTTATGAAGGAATTCCCTGATCTACTTTTAATAGTTGATAACCAGATAGTTAATGATAGTGCCTATTGACTTCTTTCTTTAATTTTTCTAAATAAATATTTTTGGGATGAAGAAGGTTACCTTAAAAGATATCGCTCAAAAAATCGGGGTTTCCACCGCGCTTGTTTCATATGTATTAAATAACCAAAAAGAGGGAAGAATAAGTAAAGAGGTTGCGGGAAAGATAAGAAAAGCAGCCACCGATTTGAACTACCGCACCAACCAAATCGCGAAAAGTTTAAAAACCAATAAAACAAATACAATAGGATTGATTGTAGCGGATATATCAAACTCGTATTCATCATCAATGGCGCGTATTATTGAGGATGAGGCCGCGAAAAATAATTACACCGTAATCTTCGGGAGTTCGTATGAAAATGCAGACAAGTCCTGGAAATTAATAAGCACTTTTTTAGATCGCCAGGTGGATGGACTCATAATAGCACCCGCGGAAAACACCGAAACTCATTTGCAATATCTGCAAGAACACAAAATACCATTTGTGTTGATTGACCGGTATTTCCCGGATTTAGCAACCAATTATGTGGCGCTGGATAATTATAAATCATCTTATACGGCTACACAGCATCTGGTGGATACCGGCTATAAACGAATTGGCATGATCAACTATGATACAGAACTCTTTCAGCTTACGGAAAGAACAAGAGGTTATACTGCTTCCATCACTGATAATAATTTATCATTTCAACCAGCCTGGTTAAAAAAAATCATTCAGTCAACAGGTAAAGAAGGTGTAGAAAAGGCAATTGATGATCTTTTATCTCTTCCAATACCCATAGATGCGCTATTATTCGCATCCAATACACTTGCTATTCACGGTTTAAAACATATTAACTCACTGAATATTAAAATACCGGATGAACTCGCTATCCTGAGTTTTGATGAAACGGATGCATTTGATTTATTTTATGCCCCGGTGACTTTTCTTAAACAGCCACTGGAAGAAATGGGGAAATCGGCGACCCAACTTTTACTGGGAATAATTGAGCAGGAAGCCAGCATTACCCAAATAAACCGCGAAGCAACATTGGTTATCCGGGCTTCAACTTTAAATACTAAACCTTCATAAACTTGCAGACTATTAGTTTTAAGGTACACCCGTTTCTTAGGATGATGCGATATAATCACAGCTACTTCAGGAAATCTTATATTTGATTATATTCTTTTCTATGACCGAATCAGGATTCCAGCACCTGAAAGCTGATATATTTCAACAACTTGACCATGGGCTGGATTCACGATTGACTTACCATTCAACAGCTCATACCCTGGATGTAATACAACAGGCCGAACGCATTGGAGCATCAGAGGGCATTACCGATCCAAGAATGTTAGTCCTGTTAAAAATCGCGGCTTTATTTCACGATACCGGTTTCCTGTACACTTATAAGGGTCACGAGAAAAAATCTTGTGAAATCATGGAGAAAACGATTGAGGGTCTCCTATTCAGTTCGTCTGAAATTGCCTTGATAAAAGATATGATCATGGCTACAAAAATTCCTCAGTCGGCCGATACCCTACCCGAAATGATTCTATGCGACGCGGACCTGGACTATCTTGGCAGAGCGGATTTTGAACCGATCAGTGATCGTCTGCACCTGGAAATGATTAATTATGATCTGGTAAAAACAGAATCTGAATGGAATCGGCTCCAGGTTAGTTTTATTGAAAGTCATCGTTATTTAACCAGTTGTTCACAACGTGATCGGAATCCTATGAAATTGCAACGACTTGAAAAGCTAAGGCAAAAAATATAAGGTAAAATCGAAATGTGCTTCAATTATGAGAACCGGAAGATTCTGGCTTAGGTTATTTAATGTATATCCCAACGAGTGGTGGATTGTAAAACGTCTTTATCTGCTGCAATTTTTCCAGGGAGCAGGCACCGCATTCTTCTTTACTTCTGTCTTCGCGCAGTTTTTACAAAAGTTCCCTGTAACGGAACTCGCATGGGTATTAATTTATTCTTCCGTTTTGTTATGGATCGCCGGATTTGTTTATACCCGCCTTGAGCATGCGCTTTCGTTCAAGAAGTTTAATATCTCGATTATCATTATGATGGCAGCTAGTATCCTTTTGCTACGGGTGGGTGGGTATTATATAAGATCCGATTGGTACTATTACCTGATGATGGCCTGGTTTAATGTACTCTACCTGCTCAACAACCTGGAATTCTGGGGAATTGCCGCCACGCATTTCGATCTCCGGCAGAGTAAGCGTTTGTTTGCTGTTATCAGTGCTGGAGATATACCAGCTAAATTTATCGGCTATACGCTTGCAGTGATCATTGTACCCTTAACCGGTACCCAAAACCTACTATATATTGGAGCGGGTTGTATGCTTGCCTCCTTGGTTTTCTTTAATGGACTCGCTAAAAAAGGAATACTGCATGTGCCTCATGCGCATGGAAAAAATTCTCATAAAAAGCATGGACCCAAACAAATCACTAAACTCGTATCGGAATTTACGACCAATGCTTTTGTCCGACGCATTGCTTTTATTTCGTTCCTTACTGCAGCAGCAATTATTCTTATAAATTTTGGGTTTTATTCGGAAGTGAAGAAAGAATTCGAAGGGGATGTTGCTTTAGCGAGATTTATCGCGTTCTTCTATGCAGGTCTCCGAATAATAGCATTGATTACAAAAATGGTATTTAGCAGCAGGCTCACCGCGTCAATTGGAGTGAGGCCGGCTTTATTTATTACTCCCGTGGGAATGTTATTGCTCGTTTCCTCCATTTTGTTTGCCAATTGGCTAAGTCCGGGTGAGAAGTTAATTTTTTATCTCTTTGGTGTTACCTCTGTAGTAGTGGAAGTGTTGAGAACTTCTTTTAATTCGCCGGTTTTATTAACCCTGATGCAGCCACTAAATACGTATGAAAGGTTGAGGGCGCATAATATTGTAAAAGGGATCATGGATCCTTTCGCTTCTCTTTTCAGTGGATTGTTTCTTCTTATCTCTATTAATATACAACATCAAACAAACCTACTGACGATCTGTTATGCCTTGTTGGTCATCGGGGTGTTATGGATGTTGGGTGTACTATTGGTAAATCGTCAATACCTGCATATGCTGGTGAATACGATAAGTACCCGCTTTTTCAGCCAGGAAGAATTTAACCTGAATGATGAAAAGATTATTGAAGAGTTAAGAACTAAAATGAAAACGGCTTCCGAATTTGAATTGATCAGCATAATGCGGATGTTGATCAGCAAGATCAATCCTGCTTCGGAAGAGCTGATCACGAGCTTACTCTATCATCCTTCCGAACAGGTAAAACTGGAAGCCATCCGTTTAATCAGAAGCAATAACCTCACTCATGCAAAAGATAAATTGGAAGTCTTCTTGCAAGAGTCGATCAGTGATGAAATCCGGTACGAAACAATAAAAGTTATCTGTAGCTTATCGAAAGAAGAAAGAGAAGTAGACAATTACTTAAACAATCCTTCCGCTGAAATACATAAAGCCGCTATCACCGGATTGCTGAATAATAAACATAAGTTCATCCGGGAGAAAGGAGAGGCAGCCTTAGGTGATTTACTAAGAGATACCGTCGAAAAAGATAAACATTCGGTAATTGCCTTATTAAAAGAAGTAAAGGATGAATACAATCATCCCGGACATGCTCATCTTATTAATGACCAGGATCCCAAAATAAGAGCATTGGCTATGAAAGCGATAGGGAAAGCTTGCTCGTCCGAAACACTCAATGCGCTTTGGAAAAATATTTATCCGGATGAAAAGCATGTGCTGGCTTCGCTTTATGAAGTGGGTACAAAAGCAATACCCCTTCTCAGCACACAATTACTATCCGACTCCACGCCTATCCTTCTTAAAGAAAAACTCATTCTGCTGACCGGTAAAATTGGAGGTGAGCAGGCCGAGCAAATTTTACTGCATCTATTAGAGAAGCAGCCCGGGTTCACCCCTGTAATTATTAAAGCCCTTCATCGTTGCAAGTACAATGCGGGAGAAAAATCACATGCCCTGCTCGAAAGCATCGCCCGCAGGTACCTAGTATATGGAGTAGAATTATTGTATATGCAACAAACCTTATCAGAAAAAGATTCCCTTCAGTCGATCCTGAATAATTCTATCCATAACGAAATCCAGGAAATAAGAGAATTATTATTATGTCTTTTTGAATGCATGTACGACCGCCAGAAAATAAACCAGGTAAAATGGGCCCTCAACGCGAAGCAACGGGAAGCCATTGCCAATGCGATGGAGATTATCGAACTGACCGTAAAGAAAGATATCGGAAAGAATTTTTCGAAAATGTTTGAGACAAGTAATATTGAACAACGCTGTATAGCATTGCGTTCGCTGCTTACCGAAAAGCAATCCGGAAAAATTGAACAGGTGCTTACCAACGTTCTTACGGAAAAACCCATATTTTACCTCGATTGGACAAAAGCCTGTTCCCTCTATATTTCAAAAAAAGGAGTTCATCCGGTTTCGAGTTCGCTTATAAATAAATATCTTCATTCCGAAAGCGACTTGTTAAAGGAAACGGCCCTGTATGCTTCCACAAACAATTAATATTCATTATGGCACTCAATACGGATCGTCTTTTGCTTTTAGAAAAAGTGCTTATTTTAAAATCACTGAGTATTTTTAAAGATACTCCCGAACATATCCTGGCCGAGCTTGCTCCATTAATGCAAGAAGAAGAATACGAACAAAACACGGTTATTTTCCGGGAAGGGGAAATGGGTGATTGCATGTATATCATTCATAAAGGGGAAGTAAACATTCAGAAAGGCAATGTGTCACTCGCTATACTTAAAGAAAAAGAAGTGTTCGGCGAACTTTCATTACTCGACACGGAAGCGAGATCAGCAACCGCCACCGCCAACACCGACTGTGTATTGTTTCGCATAAACCAGGAGCCCTTTTACGAATTGGTCGAAACGAGAATGGAAGTAGTGAAGGGTTTTATCAAAATTCTATGTCAGCGCCTGCGGGCTCAAAATGAAAAATCAGCTACCCCGTCTCGAGATTTAATTCCCTAAATGCTGATTTGCCCAATAATAAAACAAGTTAGAACAATAATTAAAGCTGAAACCATTATTACTGCTTCGGCAACTCCTTTATTTCTATCTTTCTGAAATCAATTGGTTGGCCCTCACTCTGCAGTGCGATAAAACCCTTACTTAATAAAGCGCCATCAATTTTGTATTGAGGAAGGAATCCGGTAACCACATTACCCCCCACCTGTGGTTTTGTATAACGCATTACGGTATCGCCATTGATAATATGTATAACGAGTGAATCACCCCACACCATAATTTCCGCTTTTACCCATTCCTCCATTCCATATGTTTTTGAAGTAGAATTGATACAATGACGTTCATCTAATTTTCCTTCATATACAACTTTGGTTCCGGGTGAACACATATTGCCGGTGGAGCGTGGTTTTCCATCATCGAGGCCTGCCAGAAATTGCATTTCTACAGAGATGGGCCAATTTTGATCCTTGGGCATAGTATGCGGATCCTGTGAATGAAACATGATGCCGCTGTTACGTCTTGCGTATTCGGGTCCGCCTTTAAAGAATTCGCCCGTAAACCGGTATTCCAGTTTTAAATGATAATAAGAGAATGGGGTTTTATAATAAAGGTGACCAAAGCGGTTTTTGAATGAATCATACTTATCATAACGTACTTTAATGATATCCTGTTCTACCCGGAAAGTATTGGCGTAATTATCGCCTGTTTCATGGCCGTTAATCTTAACCACCCAATCATTGATGTCTTTTCCATTGAATAAATTCGTCCATTCTCTTTTCTGGTTGGGTGATAATATGGACTTACACCCGCATACAAAAAGTATAAACAAAAGGGAAATAGCCACGAGTAATCTCATAATAGCTTTGTTAAATTGGTTATCAATAATACGCAGGATACTGTTTTGAATATTCGTTTCGCTACTCAATTTAAATTATTTCGGCACTCTTTGGAAGACTGCGGTGGTTTTCTCGAAGTCCCCGTAATTCGGGGAGTTAAACCACCGTAGTCTTAATAAATTTCAGGGTTCACAGGGAAAGGCAATCGTTCGCCTTTTAAACCGGCAATTACATTCAACGCTGCAATTCTTGCCATTCCCTCTCGTGCTTCAATTGTAGCTGAACCGATATGCGGGAGGATAGCGACATTTGGCATATCCAGCAGTGGATTCTCCGGTTTCATAGGTTCCGGGTTTGTAACATCCAGACCCGCTCCCCAGATTATTCCTTTTTTCAATGCATCTAAAAGATCTATTTCATTATGTATACCCCCTCTTGCTGTATTAATAAAAATAGAAGTGGGCTTCATTTTGCTGAAAGCCTTTTTATTGAACAACTCTCTGGTTTCATTCGTAAGAGCACTATGAACAGAAAGGATATCACTTTGCTGTAACAACTCATCAAAACTAACTTTTACCGCACCCAGCTCTTTCTCTGCTTCCCGGTTAGAGCCGCGGTTATAGTAAATCAGTTTCATATTGTAAGCACCTTTGCATCGCTTAGCTAACTCATACCCTATTTTACCCAATCCGAAAATGCCCAGGGTTTTACCATATAATTCCATGCCGAGATTAGCGACAGGATCGTAATAACCCCATTCTGCTTTCGCAATTGTTTTGTGCAAGTAGATTGCCTTTCTTGAAACAGCCAGCATTAATAAAAAAGCGGTATCCGCTGTAGCATCACTCAATACATTCGGGGTATTTCCAACAGGGATCTTTAGGCGGGTAGCTTCCTGAACATCCAAATGGTCGTAGCCAACCGAAAAAAGAGAGATTACTTTAAGATGCGTGCATTGATTCAGAAATTCTTTATTAAGTTTATTATGGCTCACGCTTAAGAACGCGTCGTGCTGTTTACATATATTAACCAATTCTTCAGAAAACAAATCACGTCGCTCCGTGAATTGAGTAATGGTATGCCCCGCTTCTGTTAAGAGGCGGGTAGCAATTTCCGGTATGATCCGGGAGATGAAAACTTTCATTTTAAATTCATTTAGCCTTCCGGAAGTAATCGTTCATGAATAATAATTGATACTTGATAGCATTGTTCCAGTAAGGCCAATTGTGTGTACCGGGCCTGGTGATATAATCGTGGGGAATATTTCTTAACAACAATTCAGCGTGCAATTCTTCATTCACTTTAAAAAAGAAATCTTCCGTTCCGCAATCAATCATCAGCGACAATGAATTGGCGGTTAAAAGATACAGCATATTAATAACTGTATTCCTTTCCCATCGTTCCGGCTGCACTGCGTAGCTACCTAATCGCTTGGCCATATCCCAGTTATTGGGAAAGGGGCGAATATCCACGCCTCCGCTCATGCTACCTGCAGCGCCAAAAACATCCTGGTGCTTGAAAGCAAGGTACAAGGCTCCATGTCCACCCATGCTCAACCCGGTTATTCCTCTCGCTTTGCGGTTTTTGATCGTTTTATAATTTCCATCGATCCATAGTATCAACTCTTTCGATATATAGGTTTCATAGCGAAAAGCCGAGTCGGCGGGACTATCCCAATACCAACTTCCAAATCCTCCATCCGGGCAAACTATAATCATACTGTATTGATCCGCTGCTTTTTCAAATCCACTGGCCTTGATGACCCAATCGGAATAATTTCCACTATAACCATGCAATAGGTAAACGACCGGAAATTCTTTCCCGCTTTCATAGCTATCTGGCCGGATAACAACTGCCTTAATATTCTTTTTCATGGAAAAACTATAGGTGCTCACTGTATCTACAATAGCACCGCGGGTCGATTGAAGAAAACTAACTGTAATAATTAAGAGAAGGAACCTGTACCTATTCATTTGAAGATTTTAGAACTGCAATTTCGGGATAAAAAAATTAAAACCCCCTCGCGCTGGCGAGGGGGTTTTTTTATAGACAACCCGTCCCTGAATCTTTATCTTTTATGACCCCCCTTTCTATGACCCGACTGCAATACCAATACCAGTAACAGTAAAAACAGGCAGGATGCTACCCATATCCATGGCTCTTCGAACCAGGTTAAAGTGGGCTCCACTTGCCATGCTATATTGATTTGAGTATTTTCGGCTTTCGCAGTCTCTTGCTCAAATAATAATATTGTTAACATAACTATTCCTGTCTCTAAAAGACGTACCACTGTTTCCATAACGTTTCAATTTGCCGCAAAGAAGCCTCCGCCCGATTTATCTCTCTTCAACCGGTATATCACGGATCAGCTTATCAAATTGCTCATCTTCATAGCCTGAATAAACTCCATAAGCATCCAGTATATATCCAATAGCACCATCCTTTGCCTCGATGAGATATAAAATCGAAGAATCCGAAGGATTGCTATCCCCTTCAAAACGATAAGTTCGTATTATCCGGAGATCGGAAATTGAATATAATTTCCCATTTTTTGCATTGATCAAACCCAGTCCGCTATCCGCCAACTTAAATTCTATGTCTTTTCCCTTTTCACGCAGCTGGCTCATCACCTGGCTTAATGTTGTCATTTCCTTTTTTACCATAAACATATATTTAGTAATCACTATAACACAATTGTGCCAGAAAATAATTGATTGCCGGTAGTTGTTTTTCATATAAATAGAAATACCTCTTTTAAATTATTGAGGAAAAAAATCAACAAGTTGCGTAAGCAGTCGGGCATTAATAAGTAATATTTTTATTTCTTCTTTCCCTGAATACTATTGTACCCTCCCAAGTGCCTTCCTACCAGCTGAAATACATCTTACTAGCTTCTCAAACAGATTTTGAAAAAGAGATGGCCTGTTAATTGAATAGGACAGGGTAATAATCATTAAATATTTATTTTATGGCAATCAACCTTTTTGAAGAAGTTAACAATAGGATGGGGCAGCCGATAACCAAAAAAGAGAATCCTTCGGGTCCAACGAAAAAGGTCTATGAAAAAACGCTTGAGGGAGCGGCTATTCCATTGGCTTTGGCGGGTATTTATCATCTTGCCGCCAGCAAAGAAGGTGCTCAACGCATCACAGATTATATATTAATAGACCGAACTACTATTGAGCGTCCTGCCAATAATAGCAGTGCGCTATTCACGTTCGGAAATAAAACGGAAGAGGTAATCGATAAAGTAACAAACTATGCAGGAGCTACCCGTGCTGTTGCGTACGATATTCTCAATGAAGCAGCGCGGAATGCATACCAGGTAATGCTACGCGAAATGGTAAATGAAAATATAAAACCAGAAGATATCACTCGTTTTATAGTAGCGCAGCGACATAATATATTAACGCATTTACCCGAGGCCTTACAGCTAGGTCATTTATTGGGCGATGCAACCATTGATGATGTCAGCAATAAAATGGAAGGACCTATTTCTAACCTGATGCATACCTTGGGAGAATCCTTCTCTGGTTCAGCAAGATGAAATATGATTTGTGATTTATGACTTGTGATTTATGATTTGTTTACGCCGCTACAACTTAACTAAATCAAAAATCCAAAATCACAAATCCAATTGTATTTAATCACAACAAATAATAACACATGAAACACACAAGAATTATTAGTGGAGCTTTACTCTTCTCGGGCCTGTTTTTATTTGCCTGTAAAGATGAAACAAAAAATGCCGACAGTGAAAAAGTAGCGAATGAAGCGAATGACGAGAAAATTGAAACGAATACTTTTGAAAAAGACGCGGAAGCATTGGTGAAATTATCCAGCCAGGATCAATACCTGGTTAATGCTTCAGATTTCGCTGTTAAGAATGCTAACCAGGCACAAGTGAAAAAACTGGCACTTGCGATTGCAGGTGGGCACAATACATCGAAATCAGAATTAAAATCTTTTGCCGAAAAAAGGAATTATAATATTCCGGATAGTATGTCAAATAACTATATAGCCGATACTGAAAACATGAAAAAATGGAAAAAGGGGAAAGAATTCGACAGCAAATTTGTAGAGGAAGTAATAGACGAACATGAGAAGGCAATTAAAATCATGGAGAATTGTGTGAAAGACACAAAGGATACCGATCTGAAATCATTATGCGAAAAAGCACTGCCGGGTTTACGTAGTCATCTTGAAGAAAGCAGGAAAGTGAAGGAAGAGATTGATGCGGTGTATAAGTCGTAAGGGTAGATGCAGGAATATTGAAACTGGGTAGCGGATGCTGGATTGACGCATTTGATATCCAGTTTTTTTTACTATACAAAATAGTTTATTGTTGATGGAACAAACCGCGTACAGCGTTTGAATTAACCGGGTAGTTGAATTTTTGAATCAGGATATCGGAGTAATTTTATACATACAACTTGTTGCTTAATAAACAATCCGTATTTTCTTTTTTTTGATCGTTTTTTTCACATTGTTCCGGCTTCCCTATAAATTATATTTGTATTGATTTATTTAAATAAGTTTTAAGAGCAGGGGCATTGCTAATAGCTGCTGCCGTTTTTATTAGCCAAACAACGCGATCATGCTTGATAGGTAGGTAGTCAGTATTTCTGAGAAATCAGGAAGAACTGTCCTATTGAAGATTTTTTTTTAAAAGCGCGGTGGAGGCGGGGGAGGGAGGGCCCTCCGGAGGAGCTGACACAATCCATCATTGATCGGATATAATCAATTTGAAAAGTCTTTCTCATAAAATAGTTTATTTTATTATAACTCATCTATAATCTCCTAATTAAAAAGCCGCCCCGGAGACCGGCGCGGCTTACAATAACCCCAAAATTCAACCCTGGTATATATAGAGAGAACTATTTATTAAACATGGTAAACATCCATAATCTTTTCTCGAGATCACCCGCAAACTTGGTAAGCATGTCGGTAGTGGCAATATCTTCCGCTTCCTCCGATTCTTTGGCAACTTTCCGCTGCGAGGCAATCAACATCCCCAGCCCGGTAATAACATGACTCACACATTGCTTGCCTTCCTTAACGTTTTTAATCTCTTTATGGCTGGCATTCTCCAGGAAATCTGAATACGCGTGCAATGGCCTGTACCCAATGGTAACAATCCGCTCTGCCAGTTCATCGATATTTTCATTCAGCTCATTATATAATTCTTCAAACTTTATATGCAGGTCAAAGAAATCACTTCCCGTAACGTTCCAGTGAAAGCCACGCACATTCTGATAAAACACCTGGTAATCGGACAACAGTTTGTTAAGCGATCCGCTTAAATTCTCCATGGACGCATTATCGAGACCAAGATGATTGCTGAGGCTTGCCTTTGCAGCACCATTTGTTTTTACTGACATTGTTCAATTATTTTATGATTGATAAACTTATACCTTATTATTAAAAAACAACATTGCGTTCGATTTGCTCGGATTCAAAAAAAATCCGGTAAAGGGAATACTGAGAAGGGGATTATAAATTATGCTGCTTCATTTTATTAAACAGCGTTTTACGGTCGATGCCCAGTTTTTGAGCGGCCTTGGTGCGATTGTACTTTACTTCCTCGAGTATTTTTCTTAATACATCCGCTTCCGCCTGCGCAGCAGCATCTTTCAGTGTAGCCGGTACGGAAACAGCATTTGATTTTATATCTGCTCCAGGCTGCGAAGTTGTAGCGTCATTTTTGTCTGTATCACTAAAAGAAAATTTTTGGTAATGAATGATCTCCTGTGGCAGTGCCGTCATTGTAATTTCTTTATCCCCTGCCAGCAAGGTGGCTCTGCGTATGATATTACGCATTTCCCGCAGGTTACCCGGCCATTGATAACTAAGAAATAAATTTTTTACTTCCTCGTTAAAACCGGTAATGGATCGACCCAATTCAACATTAGCCATTTGAAGAAAATGATGCGCGAATTCAAGGATATCATTTCCGCGGTGCCGCAATGCGGGAACCGTTAAACTAAATTCGTTGAAACGATGATAAAGATCTTCCCTGAACTTTCCTTTTTGCGCGGATTCCCATAGATTTTCATTGGAGGCTACCAAAATTCTCACATCTACTTCTGTATCTTTTGTTCCCCCGATCCTACGCAATTTTCTTTCCTGCACAAGTCGAAGTAAACCTACCTGAGTTTCGTAAGAGAGATTAGCTACCTCATCCAGGAAAATTGTTCCTCCATTAGCCAGTTCAAACTGTCCGGGCTTAGAAGCGATCGCTCCGGTAAAAGCCCCTTTTTCATGTCCCCACAATTCACTGCCCGCGAGTTCCTTAGTCAATGCGCCGCAATCAATAGCAATAAACGGCTTGTCTTTACGATTGCTGGAAGAATGAATAGTACGAGCGATATTTTCCTTACCAGATCCGCTTTCGCCATAAATAATAACGCTAAAATTTGTGGGCGACACCAATGCTACCTGCTTGTATAACAGTTTTGAATCAGCGCAACTGCCTGTAATATACCCTTCTTCCAATGTCAAGGTATTGCCATTGCTTTTAATAGCTATCTTTTTTGCTGCTGGCATCGATTTACCATTTGCAGAATAGGCGGATACATGTTCTGTATCTCCAAGCGCACGATTAATCAGACTTATCAGTTCGTCTGGTATCAACGGCTTGATCACATAATCATAGGCACCCCGCTTCATTACATCTACCGCGGTTTTGATATCAGAATACCCGGTAATGATAATTACTTTGAGACCTGGAACTGTTTCCTTAACTTTTGTTAAAATATCCCTTCCCTCCATATCACGCAACTTAAAGTCGCAGAATACAAGGTCATAGGAATTGCCCACAATCTTTTCCAATCCGCCTTTACCACTCATAGCAGTATCCACTTCATATCCTTTTCTGGACAGGAAGCGACTCAGCAGGTTGCAGATATCCAAATCATCATCTATAACGAGAATTTTTGACATGCGTAAAAATTAATATTCAACAATCAGGCCTGAAATTTCCTGAACTGCTTTATAAGTTCCGAGACCTGGTTTAAATTAAAGGGTTTGCTCAAAAAAGTAAAGGCTCCGCTTTCAGTGGCTTTCTTCCTGTACTCTTCCATGTCAAAGGCACTGATCATTACTACTTTTACAGCGGGATAGTTTTCTTTTATATCAGCCAGCTTATTCAAACTATTTCCATCCGGCAAATTGATATCCAGGAAAAGAATATCGGGATGCACGATTGCCAGGCTTTTCCACCCATCACCCAGGGTATGAGCGGAATGAACTACAAAGCCTTGCTTTATCAATACACGAGTCAATAAACTTACGATCTCGGGTTCATCATCGATTATTAGTATAGTTTGTCCATTCATGTGAGAGGATTAGACGGAAGTAAAAAAACAAATCAGTCGTAGATAGGTTGTGGATCCTTCTTTTTAGAAATTCTGTTTACGAGTTTACGCACTACAAACATACCCAATGCCCGGACAATAAAGCCAGCTTTCTTGAATAGTAGCCTGTCTGTAAGAACCGTTGCGCCGATGCCAATACCTGTTTTTAACAAACCATTGGAGCCGGAAGCCTCGCTGAAAGCGCTTTTTACGGCACCCACTATTATTTTACCGGGTGAAAGATCGCTGCCAATATCCTTCAATTGTTCCTTCAATCCCTCTTCCTTCTGGGCAACAATAATGCGCTTATCTGCAATGCGTTTCCTTAATTCATCATGCGCTTCAATCATTGTCTATATTATTTAGAATAGTATTGATGACGGTTTTTTTAATATGTTTTCGTCCGAGGGAAAAGATCAGGATCAATACAATCAGAAGAACAGCGGATACAATAAAATAACCCGCCCAGGCAGATTGCATCGCCTGATTGATCCAAACAGCGAAACCGATACTAACCAAAAGAAGAATCAATAGTCCCATTGCCATTCCTGCCAGGAAAGTAGTGAACACTGACATTCCTTGAGCAATTTTATCGGCTCCTTTAAGCACTTCCAATTCTACTTTGCTTTCTACATAATCTCTCGATGACTCGAGCAACCGGCTCAATTTTTCGGGCAACCCTATTGTAGTTTCCATAATTCAATAATTAAAGTAAAGGCGTAACCAAACAGATTACACCTTTACCAGTAAAAATCAAGTTTACGCTGATCGGGTATCACTGAAAAATTCTATCATCTTCAGTAGTCCGATTTTATCATCCCTGCTTAATCCAACCTTGGTGAAAATTTAATTTCCACGGATCGCATTAAGACAATGCCTTATCGGCCAGGTGTTGCGCTTGCTGTTTAACCTTATTCGTTTTATCTGATATAAAACCTTCTGCCTGGTCGGCCAGCTCTTTTCCAAAACCCTTCATGGATTCTGAAAGTTTATTACGCGTATTGCTTCCTTTATCGGGCGCAAAAAGCAATCCCAATACCGCACCTACCGCTACGCCGGCTAATACGCCTGCTACAATTTTACCAGTTGATTCCATAGTTTATTTTTTTTGTTTATTAAATACTTGCTTATCCTGACTTATTAAAAAACCTTTTTGCTTTTCTCCTCTACATCTTCGCTTTCCATTTCTTTCATGATCTCTTCTTTTGTTTTCCTGATTTTCTGCTGTAAGCGACCCCATAATTCATTCTCCTTCCCTTCTACATACAACAGGTCATTATCGGTAAGCCCCGCGTATTTCTGCTTAAGCTTTCCTTTCAACTCGTTCCATTTTCCTTTTAATGTTGTTGTGTTCATAAGATAATTTTTAGGTTATGAAATTAACGTGCACTTTCCGCAGACCTGTATGCCAGCAGATCACGCCGGATCTCATTTCTTGTTTCTTCAATACTATTGAGAAAATGCTGCCACCAACCGATCTTTTCTTCTTCTTTCAACCGCTTAATAAATTTTGTTGCATCGAAAGACTGAAACGAAGTTGAGATAGACACAGGCCGGTAAGAATCAATGATCTCCATTTTCATAAAAGGTATTTTTGATTATTCAATAGGTTTACGACCGCTGATCAATCGCAACAGGATGGCAACAACAGCTATCACTAACAATACATGTATGATGCCAGTCGCGCTGTATGCGAAAACTCCGATTGCCCAGCCGATGATGAGGATGACGGCGAAGAGATACAGTAAGCTGCTCATAACTTTTGTTTTTTTAGTTTATAAATGCTGACTGGATTATATTTGAAAATAACGTGCCTGAACAATTAACCCTACCGGAAAATATTTGTAGACGGCTCAAACCCTTTGCCACAGCTAATTCTGTTGAAATTGGGTCAACAATTAAAAAACCGGACGGTCCAAAAAAGTGGGGAATTAATTCCCCGTCTTATTGAATTTCGGCTCCATTTCTTAATAGTTTTTATATGTGGGATGATAAATTGAGACATATACGGATTCTGACTCTGGTAACCTTTTTACTAGTGCTGGCAACCGGTATTCTATCCATATCCAGCGTACAGAAAGTCAATAAGAATATTTTCTGGACCCTCCATACCAAAGATGTCTTACAGCTCAGTGATGAGTTATATGCATCCATACTGGAAACTGAATCGAACCTGAGGGGCTATTCACTAAGCAGCGATCAATCTTTTATTACTGACTATACCGCGGGCAAGTTGTTATCTCTTCGCTTAATAGACAGCCTGGAAATCCTCACCAGCGACAATACAGATCAACGGTCGACGATTCATAGTCTACGCGTAAATATCAAGGAAAGAATTATGCTGCTCGATAGTATTCTTGCTTTGGTAAAAGTTCACCAGACAGAATTGAATCCGGGCGTAAGTGATCGTGTAATAAGAGGAAGAGCAATCAGCCGAAAGATCAAGGAACAGCTTATTGCGATCAACAACCAGGAATACCTGTTGTTACAGGAACGAAATAAAGGATTATACAGAAACCTCCATTTTCTACCTGCTATAATATTGTTCACTACACTTACGGGATTGGGTGCCGGTGCCTTATTGATTTATTCCCTGTTCCAATACAATCGCCAGAAAAAAGAGGCGGATAAAGAAATTGCCAATTACCAGCAACAATTAAAAGATCAGATACTACGATTGAATGCTTCGAATAAAGAGTTGGAGCAATTCGCCTATGTTGCTTCGCACGATCTTCAGGAACCATTGCGAAAGATCAGCGCTTTCAGCGACCTTTTAAAGGAACAGTATAAAGATAACCTTACCGGCGACGGAGAATTATATATCGAACGTATTATGAATGCCTCCGCCAGGATGCGCGACCTGATCACCGACTTGCTCAATTATAGTCGTGTGAGCCGAAAAACAACTACCGAAGAAATAAACCTGAATGCAATTATTGATAAAGTAAAAGAGGACATGGAAATTCAGATAAAAGAAAAAAGGGCGGTTATAAACGCGCAGACATTACCTGTTGTAAAGGGCAATGGTTCAGAATTCCGTCAACTGTTTCAGAATCTTATCAGCAACTCTTTGAAATTTTCCAGGTTGGATACTCCACCCAGCATTTCAATAGAAGCGAAAGAACCCAGCCGCGAAGAGCTGAGCAGGATAACGAATAATGTTAAAAATGCCCGTTATGTTTCCATTTATTTTACGGATAATGGAATTGGGTTTGATGAAGAATACGCTGAAAAAATATTTATAATTTTCCAGCGCCTTCATGGCAGAGACGCGTACGAAGGAACCGGCATTGGGTTGGCGATCTGTAAAAAGATCGCTGAGAAATATGGCGGAACCATCTATGCCGGCTCAACTGCAGGGCAGGGTGCCCGTTTCATTATTATTCTCCCATTAACGGAAAATTAAAATTCCAATCTTATTCTTTATAAAAAGATTTTATCCTAATGTCCCGGTCAATTGATTTAATTCTAACTGACCCTTCTTCAGATTTGTCAATTGCTGTTTTATCAGTTTTTCAATATCTACGGGAATATTAGACAATCCATCATTGATTTTATCATACCAATCCAGCATATATTTCTCGACGCAACGCGCCGATTCAATAATAGCATTGAATTTCTTCCTGTAAACAGCATTATCAAAAACCCGGCACGCTGGCAACAAAATACTATGCTGAAGTTTTTTTGCAATACCCCCGGATACGGGTCGAGCCGCCTGCAATTCTTCAATATGCCGCTCACTCTCACCAGCCCTGCTTTCAAAATAATTTTTTAATTCTTCATCTGCAACAAGCCGGGAAGCTTTATCGAAAGCCGACATCCTTTCGAAATTGATCTGTATAAGATCGTCAATAGAACCAGTGATTGGATTATTAATCGTCATAAAATGAAGGTTAGTTTAATATTGGTAAGATTAATTACGATGGATAAATAAATGTGGAATCAGAGTCCTGGTAAGAAGCAGCTGTTGGTATTGCTTATGAATAATCGCTTCCGGTGAATTATCAGTGCAGGTAAGCATTGAGCAAACCATTTTATACAGAACTTCAAACTGCACTTCGATTTTGTTAATAATGCCTGCGATGAAATGAATATCGATGTGTTCCCGGGTACTATGCAACTCATTCCACAAAGCTGGCGATATAGTAAACGGCGGACAATTATCCGTATACTGTTTATAATCTGAAAGAAGCCATTTCAATTGCCTGAGATTAGAAGCACTTTGCACAGATAATTCGCCACAGGCTTTGCTTATATCTTTTTGACTACAGGAAGTACTGTAAAAAGAATATTGTTTTTGCCTGTCCTGGTTTAGCTTGATCAGACGGCAAAGCAGCTCAGCAAAAGGAACATGAATTTTATACATCATCGGCTTTTCGAGGAATATTAAAATTTCGTGCCACAACGAGTAAACAGTAATAATCGAATTCATAAAAAGAGATGGGGAATATTTTCCCCGACCCATTGCCACTAACTATTAAAAACTATCTTTAAATTAATATTTATAGTATGAATTTGATTAAGCAAACAATGGTCCTGGTAGCTGAAGATGATGCGGATGATCGCCTGCTGATACAAAAAGCTTTTACAAAAGGTTTTGAAAATGGGGAGTTGTTATATGTTGAAAACGGCGAAGAGTTGCTGAAATATCTTAAGCAACAGGCTCCTTATAATAATGAAGCAACGTATCCACGCCCTCAGATAGTGTTGCTGGACCTTAATATGCCAAAAAAAGATGGTCGCCAGGCGCTGAAAGAGATTAAAGCCGACAAAGAACTTTGTAAAATACCGGTCATTGTTTTTACCACCTCCCGGCAGCGGGAGGATATTGAGCATATGTATAAACTGGGTAGCAACAGTTATATCACAAAACCCTCCTCATTCGACGGTTTACTGGCGGTTGCTAAAGAAATTGAGGCCTATTGGTTCCGCACCGTTGAACTTCCGGTATGATAATTTCTTATATTCAATTATGCCGCTTGATACAATTAGAACATTATACGTAGACGATGATGAAGATGATTTCCTGATTGTCCAAAATCTGCTTAGAAAAGTCAAACGATCCACCATTACTGTTGACAGAGCCTCCACCTACCAGGAGGCGCTAAGCAAGATCGGTAGTGATTACGATGTATATCTGGTGGATTACCGGCTTGGCAAGGAAACAGGATTGGAATTGTTGCGTAGCATTAAATCGTTTAAGAAATACGCACCGGTGATATTGCTCACCGGCGTAGAAGATGGTGAGCTAGATAGGCAAGCAATGCGCGAAGGCGCGGCCGATTACCTGGTAAAAGGAGAATTTGATTCGGAGATACTTGAACGAACGATTCGCTATGCCACCCGTGATGCGCTTTTGCTGCAAACACTGGAAGTAAGCACCAACCGTTTCCGGAATATTTTTGAAAGAGGTGCCGATCCGATTATCCTGATAGATGAGCAGGGAATAATTACCAAAGCCAACCCGGCATTTATTCACAGGTTCCATTACAATCCCGAAATAGAAACTATTTCTTTTCTTTCATTGGTGAAAGATGTAAACCATATTGGATTCATTGAGAGAGTGCTTAAAATCCATGAAGAGTTGAACGACTTTGAAACAACGCTGAACCTCGATCCGGAACAACATATCGACGCGTTGATCAGTATTGTTTTACATGATTCTCAATCACCTCTTTTCCAGGTTATGATTAAGGATCTTACTACGCTTCGCATCAAAGAAGAGGAAACGCGCAATCTGAAACGTTTTTCCGCTACGGGCCGAATCGCCCGCATCATGGCGCATGAAGTGAAAAACCCGCTTACCA
The DNA here is from genome assembly GCA_965279015.1 of Chitinophagaceae bacterium. Lineage (GTDB taxonomy): Bacteria > Bacteroidota > Bacteroidia > Chitinophagales > Chitinophagaceae > Endoryza. The sequence goes on along the minus strand of OZ257130.1, from coordinate 1,803,412 downwards.
ATATTACCCTTTCCGCCGATCAGTTGCGTTCCGAATTACCGGAAAACATTTTGGCGGAAAGCGGCGATCTCATCGATATCATTCACCGCAATTGTACACGCATCAATCAACTGGTATCCGAACTTCTTCATTCAACCCGTTTTACGGAATTACAAACAAGCAAACTTTCTATCAATAGATTGGTGGAAGAGGCATTGGAAATGGCCAATGACCGTATGAATTTTAAAAAGGTAAGAGTAGTAAAAAAATTCTCCGACGATATTTGCGATATCGAAGTGGATGGGGAAAGAGTAAAAATTGCTTTTCTGAATCTTATTGTTAATGCCATCGAGGCGATGGAACCAGAAAAAGGGCTTTTAACGATTTCAACCGCTGCGAGAGATAGTAAATGCGTAGTAGAAGTTACCGATAACGGTTCTGGCATTTCGGGCGAACACCTCGAACATTTATTCGAGCCCTTTTTTACCAGCAAAGAAACCGGTACCGGTCTTGGACTTACCAATACCCAAAATATTATATTAAGTCACAAAGGTTCTATTCGGGTTAAAAGCGAACTGGGCAAAGGCACTACTTTTATTGTAAGTTTTAATCTTTAAATCAAGCGGGTGGATTAAATTCCGGATCGTTCTCCAATACTTTTCTTTTGAATTTATTCCGCAACCGCATCACAGGAGAGCTCAGTGGATTAAGCTTAGGCGTCTCATCACCAAATAATATTCCCCATTGCTTCAGGCTATCAATCCGGTCGAATACCAGTTTCAACACCGCCAGTGCAGGTATGGCCAGAAACATTCCGCTTACACCTGCTAATGCTTCGCCGATCAATACCGCGATTATCGTTACCAGCGCATTCAACCTCACTTTGGATCCCACTACATAGGGCATCACAATATTGTTATCTATAAACTGAACGATTCCCAATACGATTAATACGGCCATTACATGCCACAACTGATCAGAGGTTGTAAGAGTAATTAATGCCGCGAACAGGTTCGCGATAATAGCACCGACATATGGAAGCAGGTTCATGATCGCAAAGATCACTGCAATCAGGATCGCGTATTTAATACCCAGGAAAAAAAGTATGGTTCCGCTGAGTACAGCAACCAGCACCATTTCAATGAGTAAACCGGTCAGGTAACTTTTCAACGTTTTCTCGGTATCGTAAATAATAGATTCCATCTGAGAATGATGATCCCTGCTGCTGCATAGGAATAAAAAGCGCAACAATAGATTCTTGTAAAAAAGTATAAGAAAGATATAAAGAGGAATCAATCCGATATACATCAGGAAACTGCTTACGGAGGCAGCAGTACCACCCAGCATGGTTCCGGCGGAATCTATCGTTTTCTTTACCTGTGCATTGAATAGTTGTCCTTGTTTTTGCGTTGACACACCAAATTGACTTTCGATCCAGGCACTTACCGCGTGTACATGCTTCTGAAAATTGGCCTCTACCGAAGGAAAATCATTGATAAACTTACTGATCTGCACTCCAAGCAACACGAAAAAACCAAAAAAGAGCAGCGTCGCGAGAAAAATACTCATCAGGATGGCCAATACATTCGGAAACTTTATCCGGATAAAGAAACGATATACGGGCAGTAATAGAATACTCAATAAAAAAGCGAACCCGATCGGCATCAATATGCTACTGCCTAAATAAATAATTGTACCCAGTAACACCAGTCCCAGTAATTGAATGATGCGGATATTAATTGAAGATTGGCTCGTCATACTGAAAAAATTAAAGGGCCCGCCTGGAAAAGCAGGCCCTGTTTGGTTAGGCTCTGATTAGAAAATTTTGATATCATATTTTAATATTGATACTTGCTTTCGATTTCATTCTAAAAAGTATACCTCACGGCGAAGCCGCCCCATACATCAAACCCGCTGCGTCCATCGTTTCCGAAACTGAAATTGGGTTGTATGTCGACCGACATATTGATCGGGGCATTATTGAATTTATAATCCAATCCTACTACACCATCGATCCCAAAATTAGCGCCTCCATCATTGTTGTATTGATCTTTGTAGTGATCGTTCCATACACCTATATGTGCGCCGGGTCCTATGTACCATTTTAGTCCGGGTGCGCCGTTGATATCTCCGTGTATTTCATACAAGCCCGTAAGACGGAATCCATAGTTCCAGAAATAGCCCAGGCCCTCGAGCGCCACTTTGTTGCTGGTAAAATGTTTTATCGAAATAGAGGCCGGATAAAATTTAACTCCTAACGCGGTTTTGTAAGAATGACCCATACTTTGCGAATAGCCATTCATTGCTATCATACTTATCAAAGCGATGAATACCATTTTCGAAATATGCTTTTTCATTATTCAGTATTTTGTTCACAGCCTCTTATCCAATCGGCGTGCCATGCTGTTTTTTAACAGAACAATGAAAGCAAAGCTTTAACAAGGAGAAATAATGGGGAAATAAATCATCGATATGGGGAACGGGATCGGGTTGACGCAACCTTCTAAATAAAGAATTAAGAATTCCCGGTTAGAGAAATGAAAATATGATTTTAAAAAAATCAACTACGCCCGCTTCGCGTTAACCTGCATACTGATTTTATTATGCAGATCTTCGGGGCGGAAAGGTTTATGGATAAAATCGGTGAAGCCTTTTTGAATCAGATCGGCATGTATATTATCATATACCGCCGCTGTAAAAGCTAATATGGGAATATTTGAATCGATCTTGCGGATTTCTTTCAATGCAGTGGCACCATCCATTTCCGGCATCTCCAGATCCACCAGTAACAGATCAAAAAAACCAGGTTTGAATTTTTCGACTGCTTCTCTTCCATTTACTGCCTCCGTTACGGTAACTCCCCATTTCTGTAAAAAGCGTTTGGCAACAGCAAGGTTTACCGGGTTGTCTTCGGCTAATAATATCTGTGTTCCTTCCAGAGAAGCAAGTTGCTTGGTGCGTCCTTCATTAATATACATTTTCCGATTCTCGTTGATCGGCAATTCAACTGTAAAGTGGAAAGTACTTCCCTTTCCTTCTTCGCTTTCAAGCATCAGTTCGCTATTGAATTTGTTAACCAGTTGCTTGGTAATAGATAAACCAAGACCTGTTCCGCCATATTTGCGGGTGGTATTCAGGTCGGCTTGTGTAAAACTGTCGAATATTTCTTTATGCTTGTTGCTTGGAATTCCTATACCGCTGTCGCGCACGATAAATTGCAGGGTCGCTTTTGTGCTGGAAGCAAATATCTGTCTTACAGCAAGTGTAATATTTCCATTATGAGTGAACTTAATTGCGTTCGATAGTAAATTACTCAATACCTGGTTCAAACGTGTTTCATCTGTCATCAATTCCAGGTTAAGACGTTCATCTATATCAGTAACAAATCTCAATCCTTTAGCAGAAACCTGACCCGCGAACTGTGTAGCTACGCGTTGAACAAACGTTTTTATGTTTACGGGTGCATTGGCCAGTTCCAGTTTACCGGCTTCAATCTTATTGTAATCAAGAATATCATTGATGAGCACCATCATGTGTTCTGATGAATACTTAAGAATATCGAGGTGCGGTTGCTGCGAAGGAAGGTTTTCTTCCTGCAACAACAAGTTGGAAGCTCCGATAATTCCGTTAAGTGGAGTACGCAATTCATGGCTCATGTTCGACAGAAAACGCGTTTTCACTTTAGCTGCAGCTTCCGCCTTTTCTTTTGCGTTCATCAATTCAAACTCCGTCATCTTCACATTGCCCATGTCAAGAATACTGATCTTGATATATTTTGTTTCTTTATAGTGAAAGGATGCAACACTAACATAAGCCGGGAAAGTTTTACCTGTCTTCGTTGTAAAACTCAATTCCCCCTGCCAGTTATGGGTTACGCCCGAAACTGCCTGTTCGATAGAATTGAATTGTTTGATATGTTCTTCATCAAACCAATTCTCTATATGGGTTCCCTCAATTTCACGGTGTTCCTTCGCTTCAAAAAGATCCAGTGCCCGTTGATTACAACTCGCAATTATATTGGAATGAGTATACATAATGAATACTCCATCCAATGATGTATTATAAATGGTGTCGCCGAATTTCTTTTCTTGCAGTATAGCTACTTCGTTGTCTTTATTCACCCTAAGAATCGCATAAGAAAAAATAGTGGTCAACAAAAAAGAAAGAGAGAGGTTACTGATATATAAACTTTTATATAAGGCGTCGTTGATCACTTCGATATCATTCGAATTAGGACTCAGGATCACGGATAATATTAGGGAATAGATAGTAATCGCGTAAACGATAACCAGTTCTTTATAGCTGCGGCGGATACTCACCACAAAAGTCAGGACCAGGAAATACGGAAAGAATAAAAAGAATCCACCCGCCCGCAATCCTTCCACATAACTAATAATAATGAGGTAGAGATTTACATTTACGATGGAGAGGATACGACCTACTTCGAGCCGGCCCTTTGAACTGAAATAAAAGGACAATAAAAAAATGTAGGCTGATGTAATATTGATCAGCGCGCTTATGTAAAGTTTGTTGTAGAAATAAATAATTACGGTAAAGAAATTAACAAGTAAAGCCAGTATTACGAACTGGTTAAACCGAACGATTTTTTTACGTTGATCCTTGTTAACTATGGAGTCATCTAACCCGGAATAAACAATATCCCGGTAAATTGACCACGCCAGATAAAATAATTTGCCTTTCATAGAGTTATTGGATAGTAAAGCCACCTGCTTAAAATACCCGGTAAGGCTTTATACTTATCCAATAACGTAAAACCAGCATAACTATTTTCCGGTGAGCAATAAAGCTGAACATAAAACATTCATTTTCAATGAAAAGATTGATAAGGAATTATTAATAAGTTTATATGAAGATGATTTTTTATACATGGAGGAGATTTTTTCCATCACCATAACCCAGTTAAAACCAGATATTCTCGTTCTCAACTCCGCTTTTGAGGCTGGTGATTTGTCGGCACTGAAAAAAGCAGTTCATAAAATAAAACCATCATTTGGATTTGTGGGCATGCCTGTGACCCAGGAATTGTGCAAACAATTTGAAGATGATTGCGCGGCCGCTACTTCCATTGATCAAGTGGCATCTGCATATTCAGAATTGTGCAACCAGTTAAAAGAAAGCGTTACTATTATTGAATCAGAGCACGGAAAATTTAAAGCATACAATCAATCCTTATCATGAGCATGAGTTGTGTTATAATTGAAGATTTGCAGGTAGCTGCAGAATATACCCGCAAGTGTTGCGAAAAAAGCGGCTTACTGGATGTGAAAGATCATTTCACCAATGTGGCCGATGCATTGGCGTACCTGAATACTACTACCGTTGACATTTTATTTCTAGATGTTGAAATGCCAGGGGCAAACGGTTTCGATCTGCTGGACCAGTTGGGTTATTCTCCCAAAGTAATTCTTACTACTTCCAAACCCGAATATGCCTATAATGCTTTTGAATACCATGTGATCGATTTCCTGAAGAAGCCTTTTACTTATCAACGTTTTCTGGAAGCATTGCAAAAAGCAGCAGTTAAAGATGATAGTGACAACCAGGTTACTTCATCCGATAAACATATATTTATTAAGAGCGATGGCAAACTGGTTCGCTTGAATAATGAAGACATTCTTTATATAGAAAGCATGGGCGACTATGTGAAGTTTGTTACTGCCGATAAAAAATATATTACCCACAACACCATAAAGGCCCTGGAAGAAAAAGTTGATAAAACTTGTTTTATGAAAGTGCATCGTTCGTATATCATCAACCTTACTAAAATCGATGATATCCGCGAAAATGATCTCTTTATTAAAGGCACTGAAATCCCCATCAGCAAGGCCCATAAACAGGATGTTCTCCGGAGGCTGAATATTATCTGATAAGCGCAAGTTCCTGCTATACATTCCAACTCGTTTTCCGCTTGAGGAACAGAGCCCCTAATCTATTATGTGCAGGGTTATCAACCAGCTTTGCTTTAACACAGCAATTTCATATCGATGTGATTATCAGCTATAAATGGCAGAATACCCCAAGCCACCCAATCATTCATCGGACTTTTTTGTCCATTCATCGCTAAAGCAGTTACCATCATCTAAAAAAGTTCCGATCCCCTGGTTTTCGAAGCATCTTTGTATTGCAAGAACGCCAAAGATCCTAAAGCAAAAACCAACGAACTAATTTCTTATGAACCTAATTATCGCGACGGTAAAAACTGGAAACCAAATCATTGAGATCCGTACCCTATAGAGTAGCTCTCCAGCCTTACTCAAATGCACCTAGGATTTCAATTTCTAAAGCCACGCTTTCAGCGTGGTTTTTGTTTTTTAGCAGGTGGGTTAACCGGACATCTAAATAGGTTTAAGTGGCTAATAATCCGTTTATCGAAGGATTTCGTCCAAAAATCGAGGTCAACTGGTCGAACAGCGAATAAGTTATGAGTCGCGATTTATTCGAAGCATCTTTGTAATGTCATCCAGCCAATCCTCTGAAAAACGAATCCGATACCAAAAAAGACCGAGACCCTTTTAATTGTTGTTCGAACCCTAATGATCCAGATCCATCCAAATTCCTTGAAAAAATCGCATTCGTCCCTTATCCGATTTCCAGAAAACCCAAACCGAAAACCTATCCATTGAAAGAACCCATTAATCTCCTCGAGAAAAGCCTTTATCCAAACCAAATGAACAACCCGAAAAAATCCGATGTTTAGTGAGAAATCAGTAATCTAAATCAAGACCCTATCGACGAAAACACTACACATTGATGACCCAAAGAAGAAATTAAAAGCTTCGTAGAAATGCGGAGCTTTTATTTTTTTTACGCGAATAGGCGCGAATGGGAACGAATAAGTGCGAATGATGTGGGAGTAAGGAGTTCATTAAAATAGATTTTTAAACAAGGTATTGCAGCATTTTGCATCATTCGCCCCTATTCGTTTTAATTCGTGTTAATTCGCGTAAAAAAAAAGAGAACAGAAATCTCTTTCTGCCCTCCTTTCAAAAACCGGGTTAGCGGTCTTTTTATCCCCTGATAACCGTCCTAATTTTTTACAACATCAAACTTGCGGAAAATGGACTTTACGCCAGTTTCAATTTCTTTCCTGGTTAGATTATTACTTCCCACTTCACTGGTAGTCCATCCCTGCCATACGGTTTTATCTGTTTTTACATCCACCATACTCAACGTAATGGTACCTTCCTTTGTTGAATAAGCCTCGTTATCATAACCCAGGAACTGGGAAGGATAGTAAAGGGTTCCGTAACGACGTGTATACGGATTGTAATACAATCTTGTGGTTGGTCGTGAATAGACAGGACTATTTCTTTCCCTGGTAGTTCTTTCCACCAGGATATCATAGCCTACCAGTACATCCGGATTATTTCTTACTTCTCTCCACCCTTCTTTTCTCAACTCTTCATTCACCGCGTATTGTATACGCTGTTCCGCCAGGTTATTGATTTTATTCTTCTTGCCTTTTCCATTATCATTATCCATCCACGAATAGGTTTTGAATCGGGTAAAATCCGTATCCTGATCTTTTTCAACATGCGCTGCCGGTGAGCAGGCTATTGAAAAAAGTATTACCGCGAAAGCCAGGGCTGTTGTTACTGTGCTCATCTTTTTCATAATTCTCCTTTTTTGTTGTTTATAATAATTCTGTTTTATTACGGTTTCAATTCTCAGCGAAAATCCGCCATCAACTTCATCACCATCCTAATTAATTCCTCCATTCGCGGATAATTCTACCTGTATATAAACGACAAAAAATGTGCGGGGCTTACAAAAGATTTGCAAAAGTTTAGTGAAGGAAATGTAAAAGATACAAGCTGCTAGCTATTAGCTTTTAGCTGCTAGCTTATTTGTTAAGGACTTTAACTTCCGTATCTATTATGTCATTCGGAAGAAATGTTGGCGCTATAGTTTTGGCGATATAGATACTAAACGTTAGAGCCCAAAAGTAACCGGCGAGCAGCGAATAGCGAATAGCGAAAAGCGAGCAGCGCTCTACTCTTAGCCCAGTCCGATTTCCGAATGCATTTCCGGTATAGTAACATCGGCAAACCCCTTCTTATACAATCGTTGCTGAAATTGTTGCTGTACTTCATATTCGCCATGTACCAGGAAAAGTGTTTTCACCTGTTTGGGATCCTGGCAGGCAAGAAATTGGCTTAAATCTTCGTAATCACCATGCGCACTCATACTGCGGATGGCGCCAATTTCCGCGTGCACCTCATGCACTACACCAAAGATTTTTATTTCTTTATCCCCGTTCATTAATCTTCCGCCAATTGAACGGGGTTCGCAATAACCAGTTAATAAAATAGAATTACGGCTGTTTTCAATATTGTTACTGATATGATGCTTCACTCTTCCGGCATCGGCCATTCCACTGGCAGATATAATAACACAGGGCTCGTTGCGGAAATTGAGCAGTTTAGACTGCTCCACTGTTTTTACATATTTCAACCCATTAAAAGAAAAAGGATCATTATCTGATTGTAGAATACGTTGAATATGCTTATTGAAATATTCGGGAAAACGCTTTACTACCTCTGTGGCTTCTACGCTCAAGGGACTATCAACAAAATAATCAAGAGGCGGTAGTCTTCTTTCCAATTCAAGTTGATTCAGTGCGAATAGCAGTTCTTGTGTGCGTCCAACACTGAATGCCGGCATAATCAGTTTTCCCTTTTTCTGTAAACAGGTTTTCTCTATCCATCCCAATAAGTGATCAGGGGTAGTCATGTTTACATCATGCAAACTATTACCGTAGGTAGATTCCAACAATATAAAATCGGCCTGCGGGTATATTTCCGGTGATTTAAGAATCACATCCCTGTACCTTCCTACATCGCCACTAAAAGTTAACCGGGTAATTTTTCCATTTTCTTTTATTTTTAAATGCACAGCGGCGCTTCCTATAATATGTCCGGCATCCGTATAAAGCAATTCAACATTCTCATCTACTCTTGTCCACTGTCCATAATGTACCGATTGAAAAAAATCCAATGCTGCTTTCGCGTCATTGGTGGTATATAGGGGTTGTAAATAAGGCATGCCTTCCGCGGCCCTGCGTTTGTTTTCATATTTTACTTCATCCTCCTGTATCTCGGCCGAATCTTCCAGAAGTATTGTAGTGAGTTCTTTGGTAGCGGGTGTACAGAATATCTTTCCCCCAAATCCATCCTTCACCAATTTTGGTATCAACCCGCTATGATCAATATGCGCGTGCGATAGAATAAGATGGGTAACGTCTCTGGGTTCAAATCCCCAATAACGATTCAACCGGTCGGTATCCTTGCCCATACCCTGGAACATGCCACAATCCAATAAATATTTTTTCCCATTGGTGAGCGAAATCAGGTGCTTCGAACCTGTTACTGTGCGGGCCGCTCCGTGAAATGCTATTTTCATATGCTTATCTCCTCTGACTATTCTTTGTTACAAACAATAATTTGTTGAATTGATTAACCGGTTTTAGCTGTGGAAGATTTTGCTTTAAACGACCAGCTAATAAAAAACTCTGCAACTACTTCTCCATTTTTATTTTTACCAACTGATTTAGCTCTGATTGCGTGCCCTTCTCCGCTGGCAATGGCTTGTTCGATGGTTGCATTGATCAACTCTCCATCTTCACAAGTAAAATAAATTCTTCCGGTTGCCTTCTTATAATAATTCGCCTCCAGTTTTACCACTAACATAGAAACCGGCGGTTGCCTTTTATGCAAATGTGCCAACGCCAATACTCCCGTACTCATTTCCGCGGCCATTGCCAGTGATGCAAAATACGTTGAACGAAATGGATTTTGTGTTAACCATTTGTAAGGGACGCTGGTTACACAATGCTTCTCATCAATTTCTCTCACCCTCACCCCAGAAAAAAAAGCACTGGGAAGTTTGTAAAAAAGAAACATCCTGAACTTGACAGGATGATTCATTTGCTTTATGAATGCTGCAGTGTCGGGACGCATGTTTAATAGTTCTTGTATTGATCGGCCTCCAGCGCTTTAGGATTCCAATGATTAAAAAATTCCATCACTTTCCTTTTGTCGTAAGATTTCTCTTGTTCGAAGTATTCTGAATTCTGGGTATGAAGGCGGTTACCATTTCCGTCCAGCACAATGAATACAGGAAAACCGAACCGCTGCGGATAACCCAATTTAGCCATTACTTCTTTGTTGATATTCTCTTTACTGTAATTGAGATGATATACGATATAGCCGGAATGCATTGCAGAGTCGAGCTGCTTATCGTTATTTATGTATTCATAAAACCGGGCGCACCATACGCACCAGTTACCACCGATCTGAACAAAAACATGCTTACCAGTTGTCTTGGCTTCTTTCACCGCTTTCTCCAGTTCTACCACAGCATTTTCCCCGGGCTTATACAAGGAGAATTTTTTCATATCCTGTGCATAACCCGCAAGGAATGTAAAAGAGCATATGATAATAACGAGGATTTTTTTCATAATGATTGCTTAATCGTGAGGCGTGAGTGGTGAGTCGTGAGTAGCGAAGGTCACTCTCTAAATAATAGCAACTTCCCGATAATGAGGGAGCTACTCACGACTCACGACTCACGATTCACGATTCACGATTCACGTTTTCATCTTTTATCAATTTCAATAATACAAGCTACAACTTTATTATCATCTCCATCCGCTTTGATCTGCATGCTTCCTTTACTATTACCCCGGAAATCCACTGAACGACTAAGATTTGCACCCAATGCCCCATTCAAACGTTGCGCATAATCCTGTTGCGGATTCTTACTGATTTGCTGATTAAGGGAGAACCAATCCAGTGGTTCTTTGCTAACAACTACCGCCATTATATCTTTTGTGCCGATGCTATCGGGCATCATGCTCTTGTCTTTTGGGAATAAGCGGTAACCGGTTATTCCACAGAAAGGCGAGTATTTTGTTTTAGAAGGATCATCGTTCCTGGGATAAGGAAACAAGGTATAACTGGAGCCATCTGTTTCTTTTCCGAATACATATATATAACATTCTGTTGAATTCTTTATCTCCATTTTAAAACGTGTACCAGCAGCAACCGGGCTAACAGTTTCAAACACATTGTTACCCGCCGAACGCAGCGAAATATATCCTTTCGGTACCGTTTTCTTTCCATCGTATTCCACTTGCACTAAACCAATCTCCGCTTCAAAAGGTTGATTGGCGGCTGCGCCTACTTTCTGCATGGGTTCCAAACCATATGCTTCGCGCACAAAATAATTGAAATGCTGGTAACGTACCCAGGCAAATCCATTGTTGCCCCATTCGGGACCCCAGCTATTCATAATTAAGAAAGATCCTCCGTATTTTTTATCGTCATACCCCACCACACACATGGCATGTCCGCCAAATCCCATTTGCTCATCATCTCCCGGTTCCGGATCCCAAACATCCTTTCCCATCATTCCCTGCATAAAACTTTGCCCTACCATCATCCCAATCACTACCGGAGCTCCCTGAGCGAGGTTTTCTTTGATGGCACGCATATCAATCGCGTCGTTCCGGTCGCCTAATGAAAGCCTATTGAAACCACGCATCTTAAACTCTTCTGCTTTGGATATTAAGCTGCGATCTGGTTGACGTTGGCAATCCTGATCGGTATATTCAAAATCATTATAGGGAACAGAACCTTGTTTGGTCATAAATTCCATGGCGCGTATAATATAAGAACCCTGGCATCCTTCCAGACCGATCTGGTTGTAAAGAAAAGCGGGACTGAATTTTACATTATCACCATGCTTACCTGTTCTGGCCGACTCAACAATGCTTCTTGCACCGTATGCACTGCTCCATGCTACACAGCTTCCCTGTTGTCCCTGATTGCCTACTGCGGGTGCAAAACGCTGGAGATTGGCACTTTCCGGTAATGGATTCTTTGTGTTATCATCAGCTAAAGGCTCATAGATATTCGCCTTTTCAAATTGTTTAGGATCGAGAAATCCACCAGTAGCAAGGCCTGCTATTTGACTTAAATTACATCCCCCTTTATTCATCAGGAAATAACCACCAACTACAATTACCAACAAGAATATAATTCCCTTCCCTTTGAAGAGCCCTAATAATAATGGCAATAAATTAAAAAGTCCACCGCCACCACCACGTCCGGGTCCACCGGGAAAACCACCACCACCGCCTCCACTACCACCACCCCCCTGATTATCGTATTGGTCGGGTTGATCAGGCTGGTCATCTGTCATTCTGATTGGCATAGAATAAAGTTTGGTTATAAGTTAAAAGTACCAAGATTTTCTTATTGAAGATGATCTTGTGAAAAACCGGTAGTATCAATTTTAAATTAGCCGGGAAGGCGGGAAGACGGGGAGAAAATAAATCTGTAAATAAAATAAACGTCTTACCGCCTTCCCGGCAAAAAAAATCCTTATAGGGATATGAATTAATTGTTTTACAATGATTGTACAACGAAAAGAGTATTTCAATTCCGGAAACACTGATTATTTTCGCAGACTATTTGATTTCATAATCATTAAACCTATCTGTATGGCAAAAAAGCAAAAGCCGGTTAAAAAAACCGTCAGCTCCAAAAAAACGACACGCAAAAAATCGGGTAATAAAAAAGGAAAGCCCAAATCTATAAAGATTGCTACTAAGAAAACTGCCGCTACAGCAGCATTAGCCCCCGCTTCTGCAGCAACAAAGCATAAGATCTATATAGAAAGCGCGGCATTTTTTCCGGCAAACAGTGCTGATGGATATGTTGATCATTTCCAGGATGGCCGTCGCAGCGCGGTTGCCAATCGTGGTTTATCCACCGCCATTGTATTACCCGTGGGAGCGGTTATTAAATCAATGACTATTCATTATACCAATTCTACCACGGAAACACCTATCGCGTTTTTCCTGCGAAAACACCAGGACCGTCACAGCCCATCCGGCGAAATTGAAATGTCGTTTATCAATCTACCTCCAGGAATTTTACCGCCCGATAATTATTTAAGTGTAACGGATACGACTTTCCCCGATGGCGGAGTAATACAAGATAAGTTCCTGCATTATCTTGAAGTGAGTGGTACCGGCGATTTTGGACGTGAAGGGAGAAGAACAGTGAGAGGGGTGAGTATTGTGTATGTTTATTGAGGAAAGCTGCGAGCTGAGAGCTGTGAGCTACGAGCAAGTTCGGATATATCTAACCACAGATTGCACGGATTAATTCTCAGATAACACGGTATTAATTTTAAACACAAAGATTACACTAAGGTTTTCACAAAGAGGATGAAGGTTTTGGAGAACATCTTAAAGAGGAATCATCATTCTTTGTGACCCTCTGTGAAAAAACTTTGTCGACTTTGTGTTAAATAAAAATGTAGGGCCGTGAACATCTGCGCTATAATCTGTGAAATCTGTGGTTAATTTCATTATTTAAGATGATTCGCGATTTGCCTGTAAAGTTTTTCTTTATCACTTGGCCGCAATGCATTTCTTATCGCAATTTTCCCTTCTTTATTTATAAATACATAGCGGGGAATGCTGTAGCTATTGGCTTTCCAGAATATTACACACAAATTATCCCGGAGTTCTTTCGTAGTACGTACATGCATACCCTGTAAGTCGTAGTATTTAATCATATTCTTCCAGAGAGAATCTTTGTTATCCTCATCCATGGAAATAAAAAGCATCCGTACATTTTTTTCTTTCAGGAATTTCTCAAGTTCATTTTTATATTTAAACTCTTGTTTACAGGGACCGCACCAGGTTGCCCACATATCTATGAAAATAGCTTCCCCTTTGAATCGGGCAACAAGGTCGACAAAACTATGAATGGTATCTCCCTTTGTTAATAATACCTGTTCAGCGGTAAAATCCTCTTTTCCTTTTTTATAAAATGCGATGATTTTATCATTCTGTTGTTGAATATAGGGACCGTATGGACTATGAGGATACCGGGCATTAAAATCCCTTGTGATTTCAAGCAGTTCGATTTGATATTTATCCTGATAAAGTTCAAAGTACAATTTGCCTGCCGCAGCAAATTCAACGATTTTTTTGTTACTCAGGTTATCATAAATCCTGTTAAAACTTTCTTCAATGTATTCCTTATAGGTCTCAGGGGAAACACGCGCTCGCCCTTTTTTTATTTCCAGGTAGGTCAGGTACCAGCTTATATAATTATTAATATAAGTTCCAAAGCCATCATTAAAACCTGGAGTTTGTAAAGCTTTCAGATTATCCAAAGGATATTCTTCATAGGTTTTCTCCCAAAGACTCCTGAACTCTTCAGGGAAGTCTGGCTTATAAAGGGGGTGATTCTTTGGAAGAAAAAATGAATTATACCGATTGCAAATAACCCCGGTTAACAGAGACGCGTAATAATAATCAAGATGCAACTTTACAAATTCAAAGAATGTTTTGTTGATCTTTTTATCCTTATACAAAAACTCAAATCCTTCTAAATCTTTATTCTTATCGGTTGCAATATGATTTTTCAGCATGAATGCTACCGTATCCTTATTATATTCACTGTAAACATAGGTCACATATTCGAAGGACAACCTGGAGAACAAATTTTGCCCTTCGGCAAAATTTCCGGTTACCTGTACCGGTTCCTGCTTATTGGCAGTATCTACTTCTACCTTTATTTTATCTCCTTTTTGAACAAAGAGATGGATGCCGATTTGATAATCCGGTACATTAATATTTATATACCCTGTCTGATCCTTATTCAGTGAAATTTTACAGACACCACTAGCAGGTATCTCCTCCCGCTTCAATGCCCCCCAGAAGAGGGTATTATTTACCGGGATGGTAATTAATAATCGTCCGCTATTTATTTTTTTGAAATGAATGTCGACAATAGCAGCTGTTGGTTGTGCGTTGACGACAACAATAAGGAAGAATAAGATTAACAATAAGCCCAGCTTTTTCATATGCAAGTAAGTTTGTTAAGGATAGCGCCTGCGTAAAATATAAAAGACGACTATTTTCCCCTTTTGCATAAAAAGTAGAACGGAATAGTTAAAATATGAAGGTAAGCAGATTATAACACCATTATTTGCCCATTCAGCAAATCTTCAAGTTCCTCTCTTTTACGGATCAACTGCGGATGGCCATCTATTACCATCACTTCGGCGGGTTTAAAGCGACTATTATAATTCGATGCCATTTCAAAACAATAAGCACCGGCATTGCGGAAAACCAACTGATCATTTTCCCGGACCTCCGGTAATAACCGATCTTCGGCAAATGTGTCGGTTTCGCAAATATTACCTACCACCGTATATTTATCAAATGCCCCATTGGGGTTGGAGATATTATCAATGACATGATAAGAACCATAAAACATCGGGCGGATCAGGTGATTCAATCCACTGTTTACTCCGGCGAAATTTACCTTTCCCGAATGCTTGAGTACGTTCACCGTTGTAATAAAATGCCCTGCTTCACTTACTAAAAATTTACCCGGTTCAAACCAAACCTGGAAATGACGCTGGTATTTTTTCTTGAAATCTTCAAACTCCTCTTTTACCTTTTGACCGAGTCGTTCAATATCCGTTCCTTCTTCACCGGGTTGATAAGGAACTTTGAATCCACCTCCCAAATCAATCACTTCCAGTTTCGGAAAATGCTGCGCCACTTCAAACAACACTTCAATTCCCTTCGCGAAAACTTCCACATCTTTTATTTCACTTCCTGTATGAATATGCAGGGTTCTTATAAAAAGATTTTGTTCTTTTACCAGTTTCAATACTTCATCGATTTGTTCCAGCGGAACTCCAAACTTGCTTTTATCGTGACCCGTTGAAATTTTAAGGTTACCTCCTGCCATGATATTCGGTCGCATGCGAATGCCCACCGGGTAACTATGTCCGTATTTCTTTCCAAACTTTTCGAGATTCGATAAACTATCTATATTGATGTTAACACCCAGACCGGCTGCAGTTTCAATTTCACTGAAATGAATGTTATTGGAAGTGTAGAGAATATTACCGGGTTCAAATCCTGCTTTTGTAGCCAACAATGCTTCATTGATAGAACTGCAATCAATATTACATCCGATGCTTTTAATATATTTCAGTACGTTAATATTGGTGAGCGCTTTGGCGGCGTAAAAAAAACGGGTATCGGAACCATTGAATGCCTGTTGCAGGCGATTGTATTGCGCTTTTATTTTTTCTGCATGGTATACATATACCGGCGTTCCAAAGCGGGCGGCAATCTGCAATAAGATTTCATCGGAAAGTTGTTGCGACATAGTATGCGAGATGGCTGATATCTGATATCTGATTTATGATTTTTGATTTCTGCTATTCAAACAGGGTTTTCTGAATTGGAACAAATCAAAAATCATAAATCCCAAATCATAAATCCATTATTCTTCAGGTTTATCTTTTTCGTTCTCTTCCTCAGAAGATGGCTGCTCTTGATCATCATTTTCTGGCAGAACGGCTTCTATAACTAATTCACCTGTTTCGCTTACAACGAGCAGGGATGAAGAATCTTCTTCTTCATCGGATGAAATATCTAAATCCGTTTCAGTTTCATTATCCATTGGCAAGAGCGCCTCTCCCGTTACCGGAGTTGAATTGACCATGGAATCATCGAATATCTCTTTCAGTTTCGGAAGATCTTCGGAAGAATTAATTCCAAAATAATCCATGAAGTTTTTTGAAGTGGCATATACCAGGGGATGACCGGGTAAAGCTTCGTTACGTCCGGTAATAACAATCAAGTCTTTTTCCAATAATTTTTGAACAGCATAATCGCTGCTTACGCCACGGATCGCTTCAATCTCCGCCTTGGTAACCGGTTGCTTATAAGCAATAATCGAAAGCGTTTCCAGTGAAGCAGAGGAAAGACGTTTTAGAAATTTCTCTCCATTTAACTGGGCCACGGTTTTATGGTATTCTTTTTTGGTAAGAAATTGCCAGCCACCGCCACTTTGCTTGATTTCAAAGGGATAGAACTCCGATTGATATTTTTCCACAATGCCTTCAATGGTCGACTCAATCTGGTCGAGGCCGATCTTATCTTCCATAAAGCCAAAAGCGTTATTAATAAGGTCGGTGATCTCCAGTGTGGTTAACGGCTTATCGCTCGCGAAAATGAGCGATTCAACATGTGGTATGAGATTTGAAATTTCCATAATAAAAACTCAGAATAATAATTTTTAAAAACAGGCTTATACTATGAATAGAAAGCTATTTTTTTAGTGTTTAATAGCGTTACTGCAGTACAAGAGTGCGACGCAACGAATGTACAATCAGGGAATTTAAGTTGGGTACACAATTATTCACATATTGCTGAATAACTTTCGTTGCTTGCGAGCCTCGTCCCCATCCCCGCCAGCTGGCGGGGAGCTTGCAAGAGCTTGAGTAATTATATCACTATAAAATTCTTAGACAAAAAGAAAGTCAAATTTTGTTACGCTGCTGCCAACTCCCCGCCAGCTGGCGGGGATGGGGGCTATCCCTGCAACGCAGCAGCTCCACTCACAATCTCCGTAAGTTCTGTAGTAATCGCTGCCTGGCGGGCCCTGTTATAAGATATTTTGAGTGCTTTCAGTAATTCGTTGGCATTTTCAGTTGCTTTATCCATGGCCGTCATGCGGGCTCCATGTTCAGAGGCATTGGCGTCCAATACCGCTTTGAACAATTGCGTGTTCAAAATCTTCGGCATCAGCTCGGCAATCAACGCTTCTTTAGAAGGTTCAAAAATGAAATCACTTGTTTTAGCTCCTTCCTTTTTCTTAACCTTCGGAATAGGCAGGAACTGTTCAACAGTAAACCGTTGAGTAGCGGCGTTTCTGAATTCGCTATAAACCAGGTCAACCTTGTCGAATTCTTTATTTTCAAATGCTTTTACCGCTGCCTGCGCGCAGGTCTGTACATTCTCGAAAGTCAGGTGCAGGAAAATATCTTTGTAGGTTGCATCCGCTTTGAATTTGTTCTTCGCGAAATGCTCATATCCTTTTTTACCAATACTCCAGATGCTGACATTACCCTTTGCGGCCTGTGCATTATATTTTTCCTTAATGGTAGCTTTTGCCAATTTTATAATATTCGCATTATACGCACCGCACAATCCCCGGTCGCTGGTAATAACAATTAACAACACTTTTTCTTCAGTTCTTTCAACAGACAGACTGGAGCTACCTTCTCCATCGCTTCCACTTACAATATTGCTCAATACTTCCTGTAATTTTTTCGCATACGGACGCATCTGAATAATCCCATCCTGTGCTTTGCGCAGTTTAGCCGCACTCACCATTTTCATCGCTTTGGTGATTTGCTGGGTATTTTGAACAGACTTGATACGATTGCGAACCTCTTTTAATTGACCAGCCATGTGTTGAACGTTTAAGGGTTTAAAAGTTTAAGGGTTGTGCGGTTCAGAACTATTAAACGTTAAACCCTGCAACTTTTAAACTGTTATTCGGGCGCAAAGGTAGCCGAACGAGGTCAAAATTCCAGCTCGTTGTGGAAAATTCCGAGGCATTTTTTTGGTCACTGGAATCCATCCACTGCTTGTTTATGTCTGGCATTCAGGATTAGCAATATCTTCAGAAAGAAGCTGTTAGCTGTTAGCTATTAGCCTTTAGCTGCATTCGAAAACAATATTAGCCCAGATTATTATTAATAGCTTTGTTAGTTTGCAAGTTCGCTATCTGCCCATTATCTCTAACAGTAATCGTAAAGATTTTCGCTTAAACAGAAGCAAGCTAATAGCTAGCAGCTAAGAGCTAATAGCTTTCTTCCCTTACATTTGCATTCGTTATGGCAAAAGCAGCATCCCGAAAGAAAGAGCGGCCCGTTATTCTGATCACGAACGATGATGGTATTACAGCTCCCGGTATTCGTAATTTAGTAGAAGCAGTAAAGGATCTTGGTAAAATAGTGGTGGTGGCACCCGATAAACCCCAGTCGGGAATGGGCCATGCCATTACAATTGGCCAGCCCTTGCGTTTGATATCCTCTAATGATTTTGAGGGTATTGAATCTTATCAGTGTACGGGTACTCCGGTGGACTGTGTAAAATTAGCGGTGGATAAGGTATTACATCGTAAACCTGATCTCTGTCTCAGTGGTATTAATCATGGTGCTAATCACTCCATTAATGTAATTTATTCAGGCACCATGTCGGCAGCGGTAGAAGCAGCTATTGAAAGTATTCCATCAGTTGGTTTTTCGTTGTTGGATTATAGCATTGAAGCAGATTTTTCCGCGGCCCGGTCTTATGCCCGGATCATTGTACAGAAAATGCTTGCTACCCCCGCCGATAAACATTCTGTATTAAATGTAAATATCCCCGCTGTTCCTGAATCGTTGATAAAAGGGATAAAGATATGCCGGCAGGCTTATGCCAAATACGAAGAAGATTTTATTGAACGCAACGATCCGCATGGCCGGAAATATTACTGGCTCACCGGAGAATTCGTAAATATGGATAAAGGAAAAGACACCGATGTATGGGCGCTTAAAAATAATTATGTTAGTGTAGTACCCGTACAATTTGACTTAACGAAT
The DNA here is from genome assembly GCA_965279015.1 of Chitinophagaceae bacterium. Taxonomy (GTDB): domain Bacteria; phylum Bacteroidota; class Bacteroidia; order Chitinophagales; family Chitinophagaceae; genus Endoryza. Next base: position 1,783,927 of record OZ257130.1, on the reverse strand, counting down.
TACGTTCTTAAAGCCAAACTGGAAAAAACCTGGAAACCCTGATGTTTAAAAAAGACAACCTCAAATTCGGCTTATTGCTTGGATTTCTTGCCCCGCTGATCAGCATGGTAATTTATTATTTCGTACGTTTTCGCGAATTTTCCGTGTCGGATGTATTGGGTTTGATGGCCCGGGAAAAAAACCAGATTACCGCAATTACTATTCCTTGTTTGTTGCTGAATATCGCGCTCTTCACTTTCTATGTGAATACGAATCGTGATCAAACAGCCAAAGGGATTTTTACAGTTACCCTTGTGTACGCGATTGCCGCGTTGTTATTGAAATTCCTCGTTTAAACTCAATCCCGCAGTTTACTGTAATTTGCAGCCACAAAAAGTTTTAAAGCTTAGTCTTTATTGCTTTTTTTTGTTTTACATTTTTCATTTTAGATTTTACATTTCCTGATGCGCTACTATATCATTGCCGGTGAAGCATCCGGTGATCTGCACGGCAGTAATCTTATAAAGGAATTAAAAAAAACAGATGCCTCAGCAACTATTCGCTGCTGGGGTGGTGACCTGATGCAATCTGCCGGTGGAGAATTGGTAAAACATTACCGCGAACTGGCATTTATGGGATTTGTAGAAGTATTGATGAATCTCCGCACAATTTTCCGCAACCTCGCTTTCTGCAAACAGGATATACTTTTGAATAAACCGGATGCGCTTATACTGATCGACTATCCCGGCTTTAACCTGCGGATCGCCGAATGGGCAAAACAAAACGGATTCAAGGTTATCTATTATATCTCTCCGCAGGTTTGGGCATGGAAAGAGAACCGGGTAAAGAAAATGAAACGCTGCATTGATCAAATGCTGGTGATACTTCCATTTGAAAAAGATTATTACAAAACAAAATGGAATTGGGAAGTGGAGTATGTAGGACATCCTTTAGTAGAGGTTGTCGATGAGTTCAGTGCCTCCGTACAGTCAGGAGTTCGGAGTCGGGAGTCGGGAGCCAATACAAAGTCGGGAGTCGGGAGTCAGGAGTCGGGAGTTGGCCACTCACGACTCACCACTCACGATTCACGATTCATAGCACTTCTTCCAGGAAGCAGGAAGCAGGAAATATTGAAAAAGCTTCCGGTGATGCTCGAAGTCAGTACACATTTTCCCGATTTTCAATTTGTAGTGGCGAAAGCACCCGGACTGGAAGATAGTTTTTATGAAAATATGCTGGCTCCCTATAACAATGTTTCCTCTGTAAGCAATCAAACCTATGCCTTATTGAAAAAATCGACTGCTGCATTGGTAACAAGTGGTACCGCTACACTGGAAACAGCATTGTTTGGAGTTCCGGAAGTGGTATGTTATAAAGGAAACGCTATTTCTTACGAGATTGCAAAACGAGTAATCAGTATCAAATATATTTCGCTCGTCAATCTTATAATGGATAAACCTGTAGTAAAAGAATTGATTCAACAGGAGATGAATGTCGCCAATCTAAAAACAGAATTATCCTTGTTATTGTATGATGATACAAAAAAGGAACAGTTGAAGAAAGATTATGCTACGCTCAAACAATTACTCAGCCAAGGTGGCCATGCATCTGCGAACGCCGCCCGGCTTATCCACCGTTTCCTTACATCCGCTACTTCTTAAATACGACAAGCTTCAAGAAAATTATTATCAGCGCAATCAGGAACAAGAAAATGGAGATGCGATTGATCCCATGCATGTATTTCATCCATTGTGTATGCGGTGCGTTAGGATCTCTTTTTTTAATGAAGAGGTATTCGGCTATTTGTCGCAAGACTCCCATAAATAATATGTTTCCTTAGTGAGGTGGATAAAATTACACTATTCTAACATTTGACGCTCGCAAAAAGTTTACCGCAAATTAAGAAGCGATTCTTTTTGCTTCCGGAGTTTCCGATTTTCAATAATGCATCGGTTTAGATTTGTTGCCGGGAAGGCGGGAAGACGGTAAAATAATTTAGGGATTAAGATCAATTCTTGCCGCCTTCCCGACTTACCGGCAATCTTTTAAGTGGCTACATTACCCGACTTGCTGTCGTTCCGACTCTATTTGCATTTTATTTATCTTTAATGACTATGAAATTTATCTACATTGTTTGGGTTATCATTGGCTTATCTATTCTAACTAGCTGCGATAAAACAACTCCGTTTATTATCGATGTATCGGTTATTACCAGTAGAGACGCGCTGGGCAATCCTAATGGATCGGTTGATAATACAGACTGGACAGAAGATGTTAGTTGGAATGAAACTGAAAAATCTCTTTTCCTCACCGATCCAATCGATATGACCGGTGCAGAAGTAGCCAGCGTTTCCATAGAACCCGTTTATCCCAATCCATGCGTGTCAACTACCACGCTGCAATTCACGGTATCAAAAATTACCTGGATAAGAATCGCGATCGTTGATGAAAAACTCAATAAACTGGCATTTTTTAGTTTCAAAACTGATATTGGACTGAATGCATACCATATCCCTTTCGATCCATTAAAATTTAAGACAAACAACAACTATCGGATATATTATTCTTTTGATGCACCGGGAAACGCGATGTATTATAAGGGGCATGGGGATGTGAGACGTGAGTCGTGAATCGTGAGTCGTGAGAAGCTCCCGAAGTATTGGTGAGTTGCTATTATTTAGGGGCTTTCTCACGATTCACGTCTCACGACTCACGATTCATTCTTAACTTCCATCATGCTAGCGCCATCCACCATTCAACTACTCCGTTTTCATTTCTCCTTCTTTTTATTACCTGTTTATTTGTTTGCGCTGAGCCAGGTTCCATCGATTGATGTAACCGATAGTTTGCTTATCTTTTTTATCCTGCACTTTTTGGTATATCCTTCCAGCAATGGCTATAATTCGTATATGGATCGGGATGAGGACCCTATCGGTGGCATTGCAAAACCGTTACCACCAACCCAACAACTTTTTACGGTAAGTATAGTCTTGGATATACTGGCATTACTATTGTGTTTATTGATTAGTGGGTGGTTCATGCTGGCAGTGCTAGCCTATATTCTAGCTTCACGGGCATATAGCTATCGGGGTATCCGACTTAAAAAGTACCCCGTTGTCGGCTACCTGACGGTCACCATTTTCCAGGGAGCCGTAACTTTCTTTATGGTGTATCATGGAAGCAGTGAAGATAAAACGTTGATGGTTCCCCCGGTTGGTATGCTTGCCGCAAGTTTATTAATGGGTAGTTTTTACCCATTAACGCAGATCTATCAGCATCAAGCGGATTTAAGAGATGGTGTACAAACGATCAGTTATAAACTGGGTTACCGTGGTACGTTTATTTTTACCGCGCTGACTTATAGTTTAGCGATGGGCTCCCTTTTTTATTATTTTCTTGAACAAGAAAAACTAAATTATTTTTTCATACTGGCCACCCTACTGCTGCCTGTTCTCGTATATTTCTTTATATGGGCGTTCAACGTGTGGAAAGATGAGCGCAACGCGGATTTTAAACATACAATGCGCATGAATATATTGGCCTCGGCCTGTAGTAATTTGGCTTTTTTAACATTATTAATCGGGAGGTGGATTTGAGCAAGATTATTTCGATAGGAACGGCTGTACCAGCATTCCGGCACCAGCAAAAGGATATTCTGCAATTTATGCAGCAGATCTACGCGTTCAACGATTCGGATAGACGAAAACTCCGTTATCTGTATAATCAAAGCAGTATCGATACCCGATATTCTGTTGTAGGTGATTACAGTCGTTCTTTACCCGAATGGAAATTCTATCCACATTCAGAAAATATAGAGCCGTTTCCATCGCTTGAGCAACGTATGACCTGGTACAATCGATATGCCGCACCGCTTTCTATGGATGCAATCCGCCATTGCCTGGATGGAAAATTAAAAGAAGAGGAAGTCACCCATCTCATTACCGTAAGTTGTACGGGGATGAGCGCTCCAGGACTCGATCTGCAATTAATGGAATTAATGGATTTGCCACGGACCATTTATCGTACCTCGGTTAATTTTATGGGTTGTTATGCTGCTATCCATGCGCTTAAAATGGCCGACTCCATCTGTCGATCAGAAAAACAAGCAAAGGTATTGATCGTTTGTACTGAACTCTGCACCTTGCATTTCCAGCGCGAACCAACAATCGACAATATCGCATCCAGTCTTTTATTCGGTGATGGCAGTGCCGCAGTGCTAATTGTACCGGATGAAAATTCATTCAAAGGAATCATGATTCGTAATTTTTATTCGGAGATCTTGCCGAAAGGAAAAAAAGATATGGCTTGGGAATTATCCTCCACTGGTTTTTTAATGACGCTAAGCGGTTATGTTCCCGATCTGATTGAGGAAGATTTTGAACCTTTGGTAAAAAGAGCCCTTACAAAAGCTGGTGTATCTCTTGCTGAAATCAACCATTGGTGCATTCATCCCGGAGGTAAAAAAATATTAGAAGTTATAGAAAAAACTCTTGACCTTCCTTCTGGAAAACTGGATCATAGTTACCAGGTATTAAAAGAATATGGTAATATGTCGTCTCCCACTTTATTATTTGTGTTAAAAAAAATCATGCAGCAAATGACGGGATCCCTACCAATATCCAAAGACAGTAATGTTTTTGCAGCAGCATTCGGTCCGGGTTTAACTATGGAAACTTTTGTAGCTTCATACTGATGCCTGATTTTTCCCAACGCTCTCAGCAAAAAGAACTGCTCGACCGGAATGATATTCCCTTCGATGATATCCGCCGTAATATGCAGGAGCTCGAAATTATTAATAGGCTACTGGGTGGGCACTCCATTACGCTTTCAGGAATAAAACGTGTGCTCAGCGGCGGTGTTGCTTTTTGGGGACCATTGTCCATTTGCGAAATTGGTTGTGGTGGGGGAGATAACCTGAAAGCAATTTATCGCTGGGCCCAGTCACGAAAAATTGACATTCAGGTCATCGGCACCGATATAAACCCCGATTGTATCGCGTATGCCCGCGAAAATTGTTCAATGATTAAAGACGCAGAATGGATAGTGGCAGACTACCGGAACGTTATTTTCAAAAACACTCCCCTCATCATTTTTTCCTCTCTCTTCTGTCATCACTTTACGAACCAGGAATTAATAGCCCAGTTACGATGGATGAAACGAAATTCAAGCTGCTTTTTTATAAATGATCTTCACCGACATCCACTTGCATTTTATTCTATTCGTTTCCTCACTCGATTATTTTCTAAAAGCTATCTCGTAAAAAATGATGCCCCTCTGTCTGTACTGAGAGGATTTAAACGCGTAGATTGGTTACAAATGATCAATAGCGCCGAAATCCATAAGTTTGAATTGAAATGGAAATGGGCATTTAGATGGCTTTTGGTAGTAAAACAATCCGTTCATAAATAAACTAATTTGTTTTCAGCAAAAACATACGATGTTGCAATAATCGGTGGGGGATTGGCTGGACTGGCGCTTTCTATTCAGGCGGCCAGGGCCGGATATAAAACTATTTTGTTTGAACGGGAAAAATATCCCTTTCATAAAGTATGCGGTGAATATATCAGTCATGAGAGTTGGAATTTTTTGGAAGAACTGGGAGTTCCGCTCAGTGATATGCATTTACCCCAGATCAGCCGCGTAATGATCAGTGCCCCCAATGGAAATTACATTGAACATCCTCTTCCGCTCGGGGGTTTTGGGGTTAGTCGTTATACACTGGATGCTTTACTGGCAAACATAGCCCGACACGAGGGGGTACAGGTTCGCGAGGACACCCGTGTGATGGACACGGTTTATAGAAACAACCGCTTTGTTGTATTTACCAATAAAGGGGAGATGGAATCAATGGTAGTAGCAGGTACATTTGGTAAACGCAGCAACCTGGATGTAAAGTGGAAAAGGCAGTTTACGAAAAAGAGAGCAAATAAATTAAATCACTATGTTGGAGTTAAGTATCATATCCGGATTACTCACCCGGGCGATTTAATTGCCCTGCATAATTTTGAGAATGGTTATTGTGGTATTTCCCAGATTGAAGATAATAAATACTGCCTTTGTTACCTCACTACCGCCCATAACCTTCATCGAAACAAAAATGATATTCGGCTCGCGGAAAAAAATATACTGATGAAAAACCCGTTCTTAAAGCAGTTATTTTCCGCCGCAGAATTTTTGTACGACGAACCCGTTACAATTTCGAGAATTTCATTCAATAAAAAAACCCAGGTGGAAAATCATGTGTTGCTGATCGGTGATGCCGCGGGAATGATAACGCCTCTATGTGGGAATGGTATGAGTATGGCACTTCATGGAAGCAAACTGGCATTTGAACAGATTAATGATTTTCTAAAAGGAACCATCAATAGGTTTGATATGGAACAACAATATACCCAGCAGTGGGAAAAACATTTTGGCAAGCGACTGATAACCGGGCGTATATTGCAACGCTTTTTTGGCAATGCCTATTTAACCAATATTTTAATTTCGTTGGTAAAACCATTCCCCAAACTGGCAACTTATCTTATCAGCCTTACCCATGGCCAGCCTTTTTAATTTAAGAATGATCTGTAATAAAATACAAATTGTTTTTGTTCTATTGCTTGCTACTTCTTACACAGAAGCACAAAATTTCCATGCCATTCAAGGATCGCCCTATGCGGGTAGCATCGGGGTACACAATAATCCTTCTTCCATTGTATCTACTCCGTATAAATGGGACCTTACTATCATCGGCGCGCAAACAAAGGGGAGCACCAATATTCTCAATGTTCGTAATTATTCGCTTTTATCCAAGCCTTCCGAATCTGAATATTTTTTTACACCGGGTACTTTCAAACGTGACGCGATCGCGAATGCGAATATTAACCTGCTCAACGCCCGTATTGCTATTAACCGTCAACAAGTAATTGCTTTTGGAGCTAACCTGCGTAATTATGGTACTATCAGAACCTCTGAATATAGTTTTTATGATACCCTTGATAAAGTGGGAGATTTCCTGGATTTGAATGAAGCCAACCAACCGCTTTGGGGTGATTATATCAATAGTGGTTGGATTGAATTGTATGGAACTTATGGACAAACAATATATGATAATGAAACGGGGCGGTTGAATGCAGGCGTAACGTTGAAGTTGAGTCGCGGTATTGCAGGTGCCCATAGCAGCTTACAAAATGGTCGATACGCACGGGTCCCACTGAGCGATCCTGCTTTATATAACCTTACAGAAGGAGATGTCCGCTATGGCTATTCATCAAACTTTGATCGTTGGGAAAAAAGCAATACAAAGGGACAGAACCTGCGCGATTTTATAAACTATAGCCAAGGGGGTCTTTCCCTGGATATGGGTGCTGAGTATTTAATTAAAACGCAGGCAACAGCGCTTGCTTTTGAAGATGACGGCTATTTTGATTACGAATGGAAGCTGGGCATATCAATTCTCGACTTTGGAGTAAATCAATACACATATGGATTGGAGAGCCGGTACACAAATGGAATTCAGCCAGGCGTTACTAACGAAACCATAGATCAAAAATTTGATTCTACTATCAGTTCGCTAAAAATCTTTAATGATAGTTTGGCCACCATTGTATCTTCTATTAATATCCTGGCAGGAAAATTCCGGGTGATTAATCCTACCCGCCTGGTATTAAATGCCGATCGTTATGTTACCCGCTCCTTCTTTATTAACGCGGAAGTATCCATCAATCTCTCCGGCATTTTTGGGAAAAAATGGTTCTATGTAAAAGAAATGAATGTGGTAACAGTTACCCCCCGTTGGGAAACCCGGCGCTGGGGTGTTTATATGCCGCTTACTTATAATACCCGTAACCAGTTTTGGGTAGGAGGCGCGGCTAAATTCGGACCTGTTTTATTTGGCTTGCACAATCTTGGTTATATCTTCTCGAAAAATAGCATTCATAAAGGCGGAGGTTATATCGCAATCATTATTCATTCTCCCAACAATACCGGAAGCAAAAGAGATAAGCAGTTGGATTGTCCCAATTAATGAATCGTGAGACGTGAGTGGTGAGTCGTGAGTAGCGAGGGCCACTCTCTAATTTATAGCGACAGGCCGATAATCGGGGAGCCACTCCCGATTCACGTCTCACTACTCACGCTTAAACTATCTTTCAATAAGTTTTGAAAATTCAGAAGTTAACTTTAATTTCGTGTGAGTAAATCAATCAACATGAAACTTGCCGATGCCAAAAAACAATTTATTGCTTCCTGGGGTGCTTTTGGAACCCATTGGGGGATCAACCGAACGATGGCTCAAATACATGCTCTTTTATTAGTGAGTGCTGACCCCCTGAGCCAGGATGATATTATGGAACAGCTGAGTGTAAGCCGGGGCAATGCCAATATGAATATCCGTGAGTTGATTGATTGGGGACTGGTAGATAGAGTGATTATCCCAGGTGAACGGAGAGAATATTTCAGCGCCGAAAAAGATATCTGGAAAGTGGCCACGCAAATTGTTAAGGAACGAAAGAAAAGGGAACTCAATCCCATGCTGAAACTACTCGAACAACTCGAAGAAGTGGAGGGAGATAAAAAAGATAAACATATCAAACAGTTTACCGATACGGTAAATGGTATTAAGCGTTTTGGATTACAGGCGGATAAAATGCTGGATGTATTGGTAAAGGCTGATGAAAATTGGTTTGTGGGGAGTTTGATGAAAATGTTTAAATAGAAGAGCCAAGATGCCAAGAACCTAAGAAACAAAGAAGGAAGGCAAAAGAAAACAAAAAAATACAAAAGGGTCTCTGTTTACTCGGAGATCCTATTGTATTTTTCTCTTTTTGTATTCTTTCTTTGATACCTGGCTCTTTGTATTCTTTCTTTGATACCTGGCTCTTTGTATTTTTTCTTTGGTTCTTGGCATCTTCGGTTCTTGGTTCTTATCTCGCGAGGTCGGTTCTTTTATTATTGTTTATTTTTGAATATGGACAATACAAAGAAAACATTGGTAATAGGTGCATCCGACAATCCATCCCGCTATAGTAACCTGGCAATTGAACGACTTCGGCAAAAGGGCCATCCGGTGGTAGCCATCGGAACTAAAAAAGTAAAAGTGAATGGAGTTGATGTTGAAACCGAACCCCTGCCATTTAAAGATATTGATACCGTTACCCTTTATATCAATCCAGAACACCAGCAAGAGTATTATGATTATATTGTTTCCATGCATCCTAAGCGGGTAGTATTTAATCCCGGAACCGAGAACGAAGAATTACAAGATCTATTAAAAAAGAATGATATACCATTTATGGAAGCCTGCACTTTAGTGCTGTTAACTACGGGACAATACTAAGCAATTTTACGTGATTCATAATATCTTCAGTTGTTCATATAATTTTGATCAACAGAACAAAATATTAGTACAGGTTGCCCGTTTATAAATCCTGAACGCATCGCGCCTTTATCCTGCCCGTTGATTCTTCGTACCCTTCGAAAAGTTTGTAAATCCAAAAAATCATCCTGTTGATGAAAAACCGCTACACAGCAGGTTTCTTAGGGTTATTGCTTGTTTGCTGCATAGTAACAAAAGCCCAGGAACCAATTCCCGTTAAACAGCATATCAGCGATAAACCATTCCTTTTTACTCAACTTCCCGACCGATCGGATTGTATTACCGAAGAACTAATACAGTTATTCCGGACAGAACCATCCTCCGGCATCGTTATTCATTTGTCCGGTAATCTCGTTCTCCGAGGAGTGATTTCTGAAAAGGTGCAACGTTCTCCAGCTATAACAAGCATTAATATTAAACTATCCAATTACCCGGGCGCGCTTTTTAATATTACGCTGAATACAGAATCAAAATCAACAACTAAAATTACCGGCCGAATCATTCATCCCCAATCAGGGGATGTATTGATACTTACAGAAGATAATTCAACCTATTACTTGAAAAAACAATTACAGAAATTTTTTATGACCGAATAGTTTTTTAATCCCTACCAAAAATTCTAACCCCTAACCCAAATCTGTCTCATGAAAGCTACTTTGTCCGTACTCTTTCTAGTACTATCCTGCATAGCAGCCGGGGCACAAACACCTAAACTTAATAGCTATCCGGTAGCTAATGCAGTGATATTTCTGGATTTTGACGGGCAATATGTGCAGGGTACAGCCTGGAACTGGAATGGACCCATCGATGCACAAGCATCCGGTCTATCTTCTGCCGCCATAACGGAAATCTTTAACCGGGTGGCAGAAGACTTCCGGATTTTTAAACTGAATGTTACGACTGATTCAACCGTGTATGCGGCTGCACCCGCCACTAAACGAAACCGAATTGTAATAACCCCTACTTATCAATGGTATGGACAAGCCGGGGGAGTATCTTATGTTGGCACGTTTAGCTGGGGGGATGATACGCCGGGCTGGGTATTCAGTGGGTTGCTGAATAATAATATAAAATATATTGCTGAAGCAGTTTCACATGAAGCAGGACATACATTAGGATTACAACACCAAAGTAATTATGATATCAACTGTACAAAAACAGCTGAATACAGCCAGGGACAGGGCACCGGAGAAATCAGCTGGGCACCGATTATGGGAGTAGGCTACTATAGAAATAGCACGACCTGGAACAATGGACCCAATGCGTTTGGATGCACTTACCTGCAAAACGACATTGAAGTCATCGCGGGAAGCCCCAATAATATAGGATTGAGAAACGATGATCATGGTAATAGTTATCAGCAATCCAGTTTTATCAATGTAATTGCCAATAGTTTCCAGGTAAATGGGCTCATAAATACATCAGCCGACAAAGATGTTTTCCTGTTATCTGTAAATACTGCGACTCATTTCAAACTAAGCGCCATTCCTCAAAATGTGGGAAACAGCAATGCCGGAGCGAATATTGATATCAGGGTGAGTTTATTGAACAGCGAGGGAGAAGAATTGAGTCGATATAACCCAGGCGAACTTTTAAACGCGGGAATTGATACTACACTGAATGCCGCTATCTATTACCTGGTAGTGGAAGGAGTAAGTAATCCAAACCTGGATGATTATGGAAGCCTGGGTTTTTATACTATTTCGGGATCATTGGCAGGAACCTTATCCGTACATCAATTAAAATTATCGGGTACTGTAAACAAAGGAAGACATCAACTAAACTGGAGTTATCAATCCGATGAAACAACCCGATCAATCGAACTGGAGTCTTCAAACGACGGAATATATTTCGGTACACTTACCGCATTGGAATCAGCCAGTCGTACATTCTCCTGGCAACCCTTTGAAAACAGCAACACCTGGTACCGTATTAAAGTTTTTACGGCATTGGAGAAAGGGATCTATTATTCTAATATTATTACGTTGCGTGGATTATCAGGCAAGGGCCTTTCCCTGCAATCAAATGTGGTGAAGGATGAGATTGTTTTTTCTTCCGATAATGAATTCAGTTGGCAACTTTTAAACCTGAATGGGAGCTTATTGCAGCAAGGAAAGCTAATTCGGGGCATGAACCGACTGCCAATAAGCACGATAGCCAGGGGTTTATTGGTGTTTAGGGTTGTTAAAGATGATGAAATTTATAGTTTTAAGATAATAAAACAATAACCCGTACACTATGATTATTAATGGGTTTTTCGTAAATTCGAAAAACCCATTTTTCTATGCAACTGAAATGGAGAAGATTTAATGGCGACCCGATCAATATCCCAATCATCGAAGCCGTTGAAAACGCAATCAAACGCGAGACAAGCAAAGGATACAAACTAAAGGTTTGTATCGGCACCGACTCCCAGGTAAAAGGTTCCGAAACTGAATTTGCTACTGTAATCGTTTTTCTTCGTGAAGGACATGGAGGTTTCATGTTCATTCATAATGAAAAGACAAGACAGGAATTCAGTATCAAGGAACGCATGCTGGTAGAAGTTGCCAAGAGTATCGAAATTGCCTATGAATTGTGCAACCTGTTTACAGTGTATGATGTAGACATGGAAGTACATGCGGACATCAACACCAACCCGCATTTCAAAAGCAACGATGCGCTTAAAGAGGCAATGGGATATATTCTGGGGATGGGCTTTGCCTTTAAAGCCAAACCGGAAGCCTTTGCCAGCAGCAGCTGTGCAAACAAAGTGGTGAATTAGCAAATTTGCAAATATGCAAATTTGCAAATGCTGGATACTCTAAATCACGGCACAGAATTTTGACCCCCATACTGAAAGATTATTTCCTTTACTACTTTTAGGTTCTTGAATAAATTAGAATTTGCACATCTGCACATTTTCACATTTTCACATTTTCATTGCAATCTTCAATAAACTTCAGCAACTTCTCTCTCCCTAATTTTTTTACTGCACTCGTTACAAAATGTTGCGGCAAGAACTGCCAGGTCTTTCGCATGGCATTTAAAAAATCCTTTACATTCTTACTTACTTCTTTCTGTGTTTCTTTATCGGCTTTGGTAAACACCAGGCAAAAGGGAATTTCCCATTTGCCTAATTGAGTGATAAAGTCGAGATCCATTTTTTGCGGACTATGGCGACTATCGATTAATACAAATACATTGATCAGGTTTTCTCTTTTACGTAAATAGTTTTCAATCATCTGCTCCCAACGACGGCGACTGTTCAAGGATACTTTGGCATATCCATACCCTGGCAGATCCACGAGATACCATCGTAACCCATGTTCTTTTTTATTTGATCCTTCTTTCTCATTTCCCGAAATACTTACAATATCGAAATGATTGATGAGTTGGGTTTTCCCCGGCGATCCCGATGTTTTGGCCAACTTATGATTATCAACCACCATATTAATCAGGGAGGATTTGCCCACATTACTCCTTCCGATAAACGCATATTCAGGCCGATCGGGCTTGGGGCAATTGGTATAATCAGGACTGCTGATTACGTATTCGGCTTTTTTGATGATCATGGCTGCAAGATAGGGAGGAAAAAGCTTCGAGCGGTGAGCTATGAGCTGCGAGCTTCAACGTTAAAAAAAATAACGATCGTTTAAAATAACAAATGCCGCTCGCAGCTCGCAGCTCATTGCTCACCGCTTGTTCAACATCCATAATTACCCGCTTTTGGTAAGTAGCAAATCTACCCTTGCAGTTTTTTTACTTTTCGGTTTCACTTAATTTTTAGATTAGTGTTTACTGAACCAAAAACCGAACGGATATGCAAACTGCTACCAGAATTATTCGAATAAAGCCATCTCCCTTATCAACCATTCTGCTCGCAGGATTAGTTGCCGGTATTTTAGATGGAGCCGCGGCATCGATCCAATTCATGATAAATTCGGGTGGCAAGAGCCCGGCTATTGTATTCAAATATATCTCCAGCGCCTTAATAGGTAAAGAAGCATTGGCAGGTGGAACCGGAATGGTTATCCTCGGAATTCTATTGCATATGTTGATCGCAACTATTTTCGCCGCCATCTTCTTTTTCCTATACAAAAAAATACACTGGATCTCTCAGCACATTTTTGTTAGCGGAATTATATATGGGATTTTAGTTTGGGTAGCAATGAACAGGGTGGTAGTTCCTTTAAGCAAATTAACCAGCCCGAAATCATTTGACATTACTAATGCGATTACTGCGATATTGATTCTTATTTTCTGTATCGGAATCCCCATCGCGTTGATTACGCACAAGCGAATGCGAAATCGTGAATCGTGAATGGTGAAAACGTGAGTCGTGAATCGTGAGTCGTGAGAGGCTCCCTGATTAATTATTGGTCGCTATAAATTCGGGGAGCTACTCACGACTCACCACTCACAACTCACGATTCACGTCTCACGTTCTTCCTATCTTTGCCCCCCATGTCAAAATACCAGCACGATACCATTGTGCCCTTCAAAGATTCTGAGCAAAGTAAAAAAGAGCAGGTAGCAGGGATGTTCGACCAGATTGCCTTCCGGTACGACCTTATGAATCGTTTTTTGAGTGGGGGTATTGATATTTATTGGCGACGCCGGGCCATTAAAGAATTAAAGGACCTGAAACCCCAGAAAATACTGGACGTTGCCACGGGCACCGCCGATGTGGCCATTATGACCTATAAATTTTTGCAACCTCAACAGATAATTGGCATAGATATTTCAGAAGGAATGCTGCAAATTGGAAGAGAAAAAGTTGCCAAGTTGCTGTTAAATAAGCAGATAGAGCTTAAACAGGGGGATGCCGAGGCAATAAATTTTGAGGATAATACGTTTGATGCCATAACCGTGGCTTTTGGGGTCCGGAACTTCCAGAACCTCGAGAAAGGATTAGGAGAAATGTTGCGGGTTTTGAAACCGGGTGGTAAGTTAGTCATTCTGGAATTTTCCAAGCCTAAAAAGCAGTGGTTTAAAGGGTTATATAATTTTTATATGAGAATCGTTGCCCCGAAAGCGGGTCAGTGGCTATCAAAGAATAAAGACGCATACCAATATTTAAATAACTCAGTAAAAGCATTTCCTGAAGGCGAAACATTTCTACACATTTTACATCAAACCGGTTTTTCACAAACAACCTTAAAAAGGCTGAGCTTAGGTATATGCACAATTTACTGTGGAATAAAAAGAAAAGGCTAAAGACATTCTTATTGGCTTTGATCGTATTGGTAAACGCGGCCCCCTCCTTTGCACAGGAGGTGGAACTGAATTTACCTGACCACGATGATAAGCGCTATTATCTCGGGATTGCCCTGATGTATAATAATTCACGTTTCAATTTGCAACAGCATCCCCGTTTCCTGCAGAACGACAGTGTGCTTTCCATAAATCCATTGAACACAGGTGGGTTTGGACTGGCAGGTTTGCATACCTTTCGCATCAATCACCGCTTTGAAGTGAGAGCGATTTTTCCTCAATTGCTATTCTCGTATAAAAATCTCGCGTATCATTTAAAGTATCCAAATAAATCGCTGGAGGAAGATACCTTCATGACCAAACAGGTAGAGTCGATCCTATTAGGATTTCCGATTCATTTTAAACTCCGCAGTGATCGTATCAATAATTTCAGGGTGTATATGTTTGCCGGGGCAAAATTTGAATACGATCTTGCTTCCAATTCAACCGCCCGCCAGGCAGAGGACCTGGTTAAATTAAAATCAATTGATCTCGGTGTTGAAGCTGGTATCGGATTCAACTTTTATTTCCCGGTTTTCATTCTTTCACCAGAAATAAAGATCAGTAACGGACTTATCAATACGCATAGCCGCGATGCCAATCTTAAATTCTCCAGTAATATCGACCGGCTCAGTTCACGAATGATTATGTTTTCATTGATATTTGAAGGATAGATTGACTATTTCCTCAGTAGATCAGTTTGAGCATTGCTTCGTGTCCTATCGCTGACAACGTCGGCCTTAGCCTTTACTACGAAAAGGGTATTCTCCTCCTTTTCATTTTTAAGTAACTTCAGTAATATAAAAGATAGGCTACCCCGTGAGGATGGCTGGAAAGGGCACTCACATTGAACTAGTGATTCCCGTCACATGATTATGTGATTTGAGATTTATTCAATTGGTTCTAAATTGTGATAAGCTTTCCCGCATTTTCTTTTCCTACCATTAAACCGCTTGTTATGAAAAAATCATTTTCCAACGCCGCTCTCCTGATTTCCATTTTATTGCTTTTTATACAACTTAGTTCCTGCGAAAAAATTGGAGAATTTTTTCCCGGGCGTGGCGGACACAACGATAATAAACTTTGCAATATCCGCAAAATTACTACCCGTTTCCAGGATCTCCAAACAGGCTTGCCCGATTCGTTTGTCTATTCATTTTCGTACAATGCAAAAGGCAACCCGGTAAATATTCTTACTAATAAACAATTGGGTAATTCTTTATACAACATGCATTTCCGCTACGATCAACGGCACCGGTTGATTGCCTTTTATGGCGAGTTTAATATACCCGGTATTCCGTTAGATTTTTTTGACCTGCACATGTATGGCTACGATTCTAGGAATCGAATTATAAAAGATACTTTTTATTATTCAGCAGGAAGTTTCAGTGAAGTACAGAATGGGACAAAGGATCCGATTGCGTTTTATTTCTATGAATACGATCACAAGGACCGGATCATTAACGTAAGAGCGATCAATTATCCGGGTACCGAATCGGAATACGAAAGTATCACAAGCTACCAGTATGATGGCAATGGAAATCTAATTATACCAGGGACAGTATATGACAATAATGTAAACATGGCCCGTACCAATTCCATCTGGATGTTTCTGCGAAGGGATTATAGTATAAGTAATCCTTATACCGCTGAAAAATACAACCGCTTTGGATTTCCCATTTTGTTGAACTTGCCTAATTCACCATACAATAATTTCTTACCTGTTATTTATATAAAGAATAATAGTATTGCTTATGATTGTAACTAATCCATACAGAGAAACTTCAGGTTAAGGAGAAATAACTGCCTGAATTAATATTCATATTCCCTATGAAACATATTCATCCGCAATCCCGCGGTAAACATAGTAGCATCGGGTGGTGACGTTATACCAACCGGTTTAGCCTGCTTACGGAACAAGCCGGTTACTTCAATAAACAGGTTCTCCGTTAACTCATATGAAACGATTAGCTGGGTATTAAGTGTTTTTGTTCCGATACCGGAACCGATCTCGTATCCATAATCACCGGCTGGGCGATTCGTATTCAGCTTAAGAATATTACTACCATAATTGTTATTGGTACCGGTAGAATCAATTCCCTGGTTCCAATACATGAGTCGCAACGAGGTGGTCCATTTAGGATGCGGCTGATAACGGATAATTCCAATCAGTTCCGAAAAATTAGCCCCCAATGGATGCGCCAGCGCTTGATTGAAATGAGAGGCATTGGAGGTGGAGTCGCTGTGAGAATAGGTAAATGGTCTTACAAAATTCACTTCGCCCTGTATATCCAGGTTCTTTATATTGAATACATCTATAACCTTTCCTCCCAATTGTACCCCGAATTTATTGGCCCACCAGCCATTCCCCGCCTTTATCTCTTTCAGGAAAAATTCATCAAACAATAATTGCCCATATAGCTGGGCCCGCTTAGCAATATTGGCTTTAAAATCGAATCCTACCAGCGCGTTGTCGGCGCTTCCGTTCTGCTGTTCCGCTATCCGTAAAAACATGATTGGATTCAGATACGTGAAATCAAAATGATTCTCTCTTCCAAATAACACGGCTTCGAATACTCCCAGGTTCAGCCACTTTGCCACATTGATACTGAGGTGATGGATCGCCGCGTATTTCTTATCCAATAATTCATCCCCCGCTCCCGGTATATTGCGGGCAGTAAGTTCCATGAAGAGATTGAGATAATTCAGTTTCCATACCCGTGTATTGATCTTGAGAAAAAGATAACTATTGCCATAATCACTTAAGAACAGGCTACGGTATCCGTTGCCGATAAAATTCTTATCATATCCAAATTGAAAATCGAGGTATTTGGTTGCATTGAAATGAATGGAACCCCTGCCATCAAAATAATCCACCGCGGTAGACTTAAATGTTTTGAAGAATCCTGCACCGGGTACCGCGTAAAAAGAATCAACGCGCTGATGAAAATAGGCCGGGCCACGTTCCTGGTTATCGGTAAGATAACCCGAGAACCCAATCTTTTTGGCGATCAGACCGCGAAACGTAAATCCCTTTGTATTTTGAAAAAGGTTTTCGTTATTATCGGCTTCCTTCGAAAGACTGAATTGAAATACGGGGTTCAGTGCGAGGAAAAAATCTTTTTCATCCACCTCAAACAGGTTGGCCTTTGATTTATAAAAAGTATTCCATAATCCTTTTTTATTATAGAAAGAGGAGCGATCGCCTGTTACCCATTCGCTGTTATTCATTAATAGACTGCGAAGGTTGGCCTTATCAACATCAGAAAGCAGGTTATTGCCGGCTTTTTGTACAGAATCCGCGAATTCACCAATACCCACCGCGTAGCGTCGACCGAGCGGTTTCAACGAAAATACATTCAGATCGGGATGCGTTTGCAATTTGATATCGAGACGTTCCAACAATTGCATGTGCTTATGCCCCTGAGGAAGATAGGTGGATTGAGCAGTGAGGGCGTACGGAAGAAGGAGGAAAACGATCCGCAACAGATTTTTTACAATAAATTGCATGCCGGGTATTTAGAATATTAGTGTTATACTGGTTAAACAAACAGTTTCCCACCAAGACACAAAGAACACGAAGGATTTCTTTGTGTTCTTTGTGTCTTGGTGAGAAGATTATTTATCATAAATTGATCCTTAACATTGGTTTTTAGAATATGCAAAGATACCTGATTAAAAATAGCACCCTTGTAAACGAAGGGCAATTAAGGGTACAGGATGTATTGATCGAAAACAACCGCATTGCAAAAATCGCTGACAACATTCAAACCCACGCGGCAGTTACAGAAATAAACGGTGAAGGAAGACATTTATTACCCGGCGCCATTGATGACCAGGTACATTTCCGGGAACCGGGACTCACCCATAAAGCCACTATTTATACAGAAGCCAAAGCAGCAGTAGCCGGAGGTGTTACTTCGTTCATGGAAATGCCAAATACCATGCCACCGGTATTTACCCAGGAATTGCTGGAAGACAAATACCGGATCGCCTCTAACAGTTCATTGGCCAATTATTCCTTTTATATGGGCACTTCGAATGATAATGCCGACGAGGCTCTTAAAACAAATAAACGCAAGAAGGAGATCTGCGGCATCAAGATTTTTATGGGATCTTCCACCGGAGGATTGTTGGTTGATAATTTACTCACCATAAATAAACTCTTCAGTGAAAGTGAAGTGTTGATTGCTACGCATTGTGAAGATGAAAAAATCATCAAAGCAAATTTTGAACGACTTAAAAAAGAAAAAGGGACCCTTCAACCATCCGATCATCCATTGGTGCGAGACGAAAATGGCTGTTTCGAATCCTCTCTCACCGCCATCCAGTTCGCCAAAAAATACAATACCCGCTTACATATTCTGCATATCAGTACGGAAAAAGAATTACAGCTTTTTTCCAATATGATGCCGCTGGAACAAAAGCGGATTACCGCGGAAGTATGTGTACACCACCTGCATTTCACCGCTGATGATTACGCCAGCAAGGGTAACCTGATAAAATGCAACCCGGCTATTAAAGCTCCGCATAACCGGGAAGCTATATGGAAAGCATTACTGGATGATCGGCTGGATGTAATTGCTACGGATCATGCACCACATACCTGGGAAGAAAAGAATGAACCTTATGAAAAAGCGCATGCCGGCCTGCCATTAGTACAACATTCCTTGTTATTAATGCTGCATTATGTAAAACAAGGAAAAATATCATTGGAGAAAGTGGTGGAAAAAATGAGTCATGCCGTGGCACGCTGTTACCAGGTAGCCGAACGGGGTTTTATCCGTGAAGGGTATTTTGCCGACCTGGTATTGGTGGATATGAATAATTCTACTACAGTAACTAAACAGAATATCCTGTACAAATGCGGCTGGAGCCCGCTCGAAGGATTTGAATTCCCCGCTTCTATAACACACTCTTTTGTGAATGGGAATTTGGTGTATGGAAATGGCGTGTGGGATGAATCTTATAAAGGCCAACGGCTATTATTTAACAGACCATGATTTAAGAACAAGAACCAAGAACCGAAGAACCAAGAACCAAAGAAAGAAAGGCAAAAAGACAAGTATCAAAGAAATTTCAAATAAAAAAATATCAAATGGCTCCATTTAACCGATGTTCATTTCA
The DNA here is from genome assembly GCA_965279015.1 of Chitinophagaceae bacterium. GTDB lineage: Bacteria > Bacteroidota > Bacteroidia > Chitinophagales > Chitinophagaceae > Endoryza. Next base: position 1,764,228 of record OZ257130.1, on the reverse strand, counting down.
ATTTTGATATTTTGCATTTCTTTTTCTTTTAGTTTTTTCTCTTCTTTTGCATTCATTCTTTGGTTCTTCCCCCGCGGGGGTTGGTTCTTGGTTCTTCGATACTAAGTATGACAAAAATGAACATTGACCAAACAACATACAACGACCTATCTATCTTCCACAGTGAAGAAGAATTCTCCGTATTCCACAAATTGAATTTTACTGAAACTGTGGAAGGCCGTGATTGGCTTTGGACATTCTTCAGCAATCCCTTCAGTGATCGAAAACAGATTGAAGAAACACAACAAATCATCCGTTCCATACTTGAACATAATGAAGAATGGCCCACCTGTATCAGCAATGGTACACTCATGGTAATCGATAAGTTTTATGATGGCAATATTGATAGCATGCCTGAGAGCGACAGTTTCTTAAATGCGTTTAGTTATAAGCTTTTTCATAGTCCAGATTTTTCATTGGTAAAATATTCGCTGACTCATTTCGCGGATTTTTTCCGGGGAATGCGGCAATTGGTCGATTTGCTAAATCACGAAAAAGCGCCCGTGATGATACGCACTTACCTGCAACGGGCAAATGACCTGATGAATAAACCCATCATCGATCAATTATCAAAACGCGACCCGGCACAGCCTTTTAGCTGGAGGGAAACCATTCTCTTTGGCAATTATGTAAAAGATCATTATAAACATTCCGTCCATGAGCTGGTGAATATATTTGGTCGGTTTGATGCCTGGCATTCGATGGCAGTGGCCTCCAAAAAATTAAATCTATGTTTCCCGCGCTTCACCAATGATCCGCAACCACTTATTGACGCGCAGCAGTTGTATCATATCTTGTTACCTACTCCTGTTCCTTATGATGTACATATGAACAAGGAAAGTAATTTTATTTTTCTGACCGGGGCCAATATGGCGGGTAAAAGCACATTCATCAAGGCAGTAGGCTGTGCGGTTTTTTTGGCGCATCTCGGTATGGGAGTTCCGGCACAGGAGATGCAACTTTCCATATTCGATGGACTATTGAGTAATATTAATGTGGTTGATAATATTATAAAAGGAGAAAGTTATTTTTTTAACGAGGTGCAAAGAATACGAAACACAATTCTTAAAATTAATGATGGAGGAAAATGGTTGGTCCTGATCGATGAATTGTTTAAAGGCACCAATGTACAGGATGCAATGAAATGTTCTTCCACAGTTATTAAAGGGTTGATCCGGATAAAGAATTCCTTATTCATTTTATCCACTCATCTTTACGAGATCGGCGAGGAGATGAAACAATACCCCAATATCTCCTTCCGCTATTTTGAAACCGCGGTTACGGAGGATCAATTAGAATTCAGCTACCAGTTAAAAGAAGGGATCAGTAATGACCGGATTGGTTATTTGATCCTTAAAAGGGAAAAAGTAGTTGAATTGCTGGAGAAACTATAATAGTTATAACTTCAGCCGGAAATTAATTACCAATGAAAATCTTATTTGTTTCTGCTTTCTTCTGTTTTTTAATGCTTAATGGCTTTGCGCAAAAACCTGACGCAACTGTCGATATCCTTCACTATAATTTTTCGGTAAAACTGAGTGACAGTACTGATAAGATTGAGGGACAGGCTAAGATCAAATTCAAAGTGATCAAGGAAACGAACTCCATCACACTTAATCTTATTAAAGAAGGCTCAGATAAAAAAGGGATGATCGTTACGGGTGTAATAGAAGAGAAGCAACCCATCTCTTATCAGCATAACGAACATTTGCTTAAAGTGAGTTTCGACAGAAACCTACCAGCCGGAACCGAGAAAGAAATTGAAGTAGTGTATAGTGGTATACCCAAAGACGGTCTTGTTATTGGTTATAATAAATATAAGCACCGTGGATTTTTTGCTGATCATTGGCCCGACCGTGCCCGCCATTGGCTCCCTTGTGTGGATCATCCTGCCGACAAAGCAACGTTGGATTTTTTCATTACCGCTCCAGAACATTTCCAGGTGGTGGCCAATGGTGTGCAGGTAGAAGAAATATCGTTGGGTAACGGACAAAAACTAACTCATTACAACGAAACCATCCCCTTGCCTACCAAGGTAATGACGATGGGCGCTGCAGACTTCGCCGTACAGTTGGCAGGGATGGTAGATTGCATCCCGGTTTATAGCTGGATTTATCCGGAAGATAAGGACAAAGGATTTTTCGATTACGCGCAGGCAACAGAAATACTTCCCTTCTATATAAAAAATGTGGGCCCTTATCCTTATAAAAAATTAGCGAACGTTCAATCGAAAACGCGTTTTGGTGGATTGGAGAATGCGGGTGCGATTTTTTATTCCGAAAATTCTGTTACTGGTACCCGTAAAAGTGAATCGTTGCTGGCACATGAAATTGCCCACCAATGGTTCGGCGATATGGCCACCGAAAAAGAATGGGCACATATCTGGCTCAGTGAAGGATTTGCGACTTATATGACTGTTTTATATATGGAGAATAGTTACGGAAAAGATACCGCAACCAAAATGCTATTGCAAAGCCGTGCACAAACTATTGCCTACTCCAAACAAAGATCAAGACCCGTTGTTGATTCATCCGTTACCAATTATATGGAACTGCTCAACCCCAATAGTTATCAAAAAGCTGGATGGGTATTGCATATGCTTCGTTTACAATTGGGTGATACCAGTTTCTGGAAAAGTGTACGAACTTACTATGCGCGTTATGCTGGGAAGAATGCGAACACAGAGGATCTGCAAAAAGTATTTGAAGAAATAAGCGGAACCAATTTATCTAAGTTTTTTAAGCAATGGCTTTATACAGCCGGTCAGCCAAAACTAGAGGTTATTCATAAATACGATGCTTCAAAAAAATTATTGACGATAACCATTACTCAATTACAAGAAACTGCATTTGAATTTCCACTCCAGATACAAATTAATGGCGGGACTGAAGATGGAATACTCACCAAGTCGCTACCGGTAAAAGACAAGCAAACTGTATTCTCCATTCCGATGATGGAAAAGCCATTGAAAATCCTGATCGACCCGAATGTGAGATTGTTGCATGAGGGAACGGTGAAGGAGAGTGAATAGTCAATGGTGAATAGTGAATTCGAATTCTTGCATTTCCGTAAAAAACATTTTTTTGACGTTTTTTTCGGAAGCACTTTCTCGACTCAATAGAACCCGCTCTGAGTAAGGCTTTCAGGCGAATAGAATTGTTGTCGTACAAGAGTGCGACGCAACTAAAGCTTCATAGTAGTAATGCAATTGATTACCTAAATCTTATTATAGTTTAACTTGAAAAAGGTTGAACAGTTCGAAGGTCGAAATGGTCAGACCCGGGACGGTCAGACCATTTCAACCTCGACCATCGGAGACTTGGTCTGACAATTCGGGACCATGGTCTGACCGTCCCGGTCTGACCATTGCAATTCAACCTGTCCGCATCCATCAATTTATTCATCATGCTAGTAAAAACCTTCGGCAGTGCAGTATATGGAGTAGAAGCAGTAACAATTACTGTTGAAGTGAATGTACTTGGTGGAAGTGGTTATTATATAGTAGGCCTTCCTGATAACGCGGTTAAAGAAAGCATACAAAGAGTTGAAAGTGCCGTAAAAAGCAATGGCTATTTTATGCCGCGTACTAAATTAGTAGTGAACCTGGCGCCGGCTGATATCCGAAAAACCGGATCTGCCTTTGATCTTCCTATTGCCATTGGCACCATCGCGGCGGATGAACAATTGGATAATCTTGTTCCGCTGGAAGATTATATCATGATGGGTGAATTGAGTCTGGATGGAACTATACTGCCTATCAAAGGTTCTTTACCAATGGCCATTACGGCCCGTAAAGAAGGATATAAAGGATTGATTGTTCCCAAAGCCAATTGCCGAGAAGCGGGGATGGTCAGCAACCTGGATGTGTATGGTGTAACTCATATTAATGAAGTAATTGATTTTTTCAGAACTGGAAATTCGTTGATTCCGGTTATAGTGAATACCAGAGATGAATTCTTTCATTCGCAATACGATTTTGAATTCGACTTCTGTGATGTAAAAGGTCAGGAGAATATAAAACGCGCATTAGAGATCGCGGCCGCTGGTGGACATAACGCCATATTGATCGGTCCGCCCGGTGCGGGCAAAACCATGCTTGCGAAAAGATTGCCAACAATATTACCACCACTTACTTTGCATGAAGCATTGGAAACAACCAAGATTCATAGTGTTGCTGGTAAACTACCCGAAAACTCAACGCTTGTTTCAAGAAGGCCGTTCCGTTCACCACATCATACGGTAAGTGATGCTGCGTTGGTGGGTGGTGGTGGCATACCACAACCGGGAGAAATATCATTAGCGCATAACGGCGTTTTGTTTTTAGATGAATTGCCTGAATTCAAACGTACAGCACTCGAAGTAATGCGTCAACCGATGGAAGAGAGAAGGGTTACGATCTCACGTGCAAAACTGGCCATTGATTTCCCTGCGTCGTTTATGTTGATCGCTTCAATGAATCCATGTCCTTGCGGATTTTATAATCACCCACAGAAAGAATGCAGTTGTCCGCCTGGTGCTGTACAAAAATATCTCAATAAAATTTCTGGTCCCCTCCTCGATCGGATCGATCTGCATGTGGAAGTTACTCCTGTTCCATTTTCAGAATTATCATCGCAGAAAAAAGGAGAAGGCTCCGCATCTATCCGCGACCGGGTAATTGCAGCCCGTGAAATACAGGCTGAACGTTATAAAGAACATCATGGCATTTATTGCAATGCGCAGATCAGTAGTAAAATGCTGAAAGAAATTTGTGTGATTGATACGGTCGGACAAAACTTATTAAAAGCCGCCATGGATAAACTCAATTTATCGGCAAGAGCATACGATCGAATTTTAAAAGTGAGTAAAACAATTGCTGATCTCGCAAAAAGTGAAAACATAAAACCCGAGCACCTGGCAGAAGCGATACAGTATAGGAGTTTGGATAGGGATGGATGGGCAGGGTGAAGTAGTCGGGAGTTGGGAGTCAGGAGTTCGGAGTCGTGTCGTTAGACTACGATGGCTTGCGCAGTTACGCCAGACTACGGTGGTTTTTGCAGTGTCTCCAAATTTTCATCAGTTAAACCAGCGTAGTCTTCGTTATTATATTATTCTTTTCCAATAAACCGCTTCATTGTCGATTGGAATAATTTCTTCGGTGATGCCATGTTTCTTTCTATAATCGTTGATTGCTGCCTGGCAACCTTTAACAGAGCCCCAGTCATCTACAATTAAAAACCCACCTACGGATAATTTAGGATATAGGTTTACCAATCCATCCATGGTGGATTCATACATATCACCATCCAATCGTAATACTGCCAATTTATCTATTGGAGCGGTAGGCAAGGTATCTTTAAACCAACCTTTCAAAAATTTTACCTGGTCGTCTAAAAGATCATATTTCCGGAAATTTGATTTTACTACATCCAACGAAATTCGCAACTCATCAAACGTATGAAATGTGTCTCCTTTGTCTTCCTGGTATTTTTCAGGTTCGGGCTCGGGCAAACCTTCAAATGAATCAGCCGCCCAAACCAACCGGTCGGTAACATCAAATGCTTTCAGTATCGCGCGCATGAAAATAACAGATCCTCCTCTCCATACTCCTGTTTCGATCAAATCGCCGGGTACCTTATTTTGAATAACACTAAGTACGCAATCCTGGATATTCGACATTCGTTTATATCCAATCATACTATCCGCATACAGCGGCCAGTCTTCGCCATTCATTCTTTTCTCAACCGAAAATTTAACCCGCTCACAAACTTCCAGATTCCTTTTATCCATCGCTTCGAATAAAGACAGGATAGGTCTCACAAATTTTACTTTTCTACCCCGGGCAGGTCTGAATTCAGACATACTCGATCTATGTAAATCAATTAAGGTCTTTTTTAAAAGTTCCACATAAAGCAGTTGAGCGTTTTCCATATTTTGCTTTATTTAAGTAAGGTTTAAGTAAGTCAAAAATAAAATATTCTGGTAAAACTTATTTTAACCCGATGTGTTTAATCGTTGAATAAGCCAATATTTGAATTTTGTGGGCGGAACTAAAATATGCCAGATTTGACACGTAAGTTCCAAAATTAAAGAACTATAAACTATAAACCATAAGCCACAAACTCTTCCCCCCGCCATCTCGTCACTTTTTCCGAACTTGTACGGAATTTGCTCTAAAAAAGCTCATTTCTTGTTTAAACAATACCGAACTAATAAATAAATATGAAGATTTTATTTCAGTACCTGAAGCCTTATAAATGGTTAGTGGTGCTCACAATCGTACTCGCCGTTATTAATACTGGTTTTTCGTTGATGGACCCGATCATTTTTGGAAAAATGATCAATCTGGCAAACTATCATCAAACGACCGGACAAGCCCTCGATAAATCGGATTACTGGACCATCCATACGACCTATACAAATAAACTAGGAAAAACAGAAGCGCTATATGGAATTACGTGGTTGGTGATAGCTTCCATTACTGTTGCGATGATCAGCCGTATCGCAAAAAATTTCCAGGATTATTTCCTAAATGTTATCATTCAGAAATTCGGTGCCAAAGTATTCACAGATGGATTACGTCATGCTATGAAACTTCCCTACCAGGAATTTGAAGATGCGAGAAGCGGTGAAACATTATCCATCCTAACCAAAGTGCGTGGTGATGTGGAGAAATTTATGAACTATTGTATCAACCTTCTTTTTGGAATTTTAGTGGGCGTTGGATTTGTATTCGTTTATGCCGCACTTTATATTAGTTGGTATATACCATTGGTTTACCTGGGAGGAATCCTTTTGCTTACTGTAATCACCAACCTATTAAGCAAAAAAATAAAAATCATTCAGAAAACCATCGTTGGACAAACAACAGCACTGGCAGGTACTACTACAGAGTCCTTACGCAATATAGAATTGGTAAAAAGCCTCGGGCTCACTACCCAGGAGGTAAATCGCTTGAATAAGAACACCTATAAAATATTGGGTCTTGAGCTTACAAAAGTGAAACGTATCCGTAGTATCAGTTTTATACAGGGTACTTTTGTAAATACACTGCGCCAGGTAATTTTATTTATTCTAATGATGCTGATCTTCGGCAACCAGATGGACGCGGGACAATTGGTAACCATGCAGATCTTTTCCTTCTTTGTATTTGGTCCATTACAGGAGATTGGCAATATCTTATTATCTTATCGTGAAGCCGAAGCATCCTTGAATAATTTTCAGACATTGATGAATAAAGCACCGGAATCGCAACCGGCCGACCCCAAACACCTGGGTGCTATTCAAACGCTCGAATTTCAAACCGTCGGTTTTAAACATCAAACAGCTAGTCAAAAAGCGATTAACAATATAGGATTTGGAGTGAGAGCTGGCGAAACGATTGCCTTTGTGGGCCCTTCCGGTTCGGGCAAAACAACATTGATGAAATTATTGGTGGGATTGTACCGCCCGCAGGAAGGAAAGATATTATATAATGGTATTGATGAAAACTCGATCAACTTCGAGGACCTGCGTAACCAGATCGGTTTTGTAACACAGGATACACAGTTGTTTTCTGGTACGATAAAGGAGAACCTGCTATTCGTAAATCCTGATGCAACCGAAGCGGACCTGATTGATGTACTGAATAAAGCTTCTTGCCAACGACTACTTGCCCGTGCCGAAAAAGGTTTGGAAACGATGATTGGCGAAGGAGGTTTGAAATTATCGGGAGGAGAAAAACAACGCCTATCCATTGCACGTGCCTTATTGCGTAAACCTAAACTGCTCATTTTCGATGAAGCCACTTCTTCATTGGATTCACTTACCGAAGAAGATATTACCAATACCATCAAAGAAATTTCTTCGCAACGGAACCAAATTACCATCCTGATTGCGCATCGTTTATCAACTATTATGCATGCCGATCGCATATATGTACTTGAACAGGGGGATGTAGTTGAAACCGGAACGCATGATAGATTGTTAGAAGAAAAAGGATTGTATTATGCGATGTGGAGACAGCAGATTGGGGAGAGGAAGAAGCTGGTAGCGATAGCGTGAGAGCTGAATCGTGAATCGTGAGGCGTGAATCGTGAGTGGCACCCTAAGTATCAGTAGCTTGCTATTAATCGGTGAGTCTCTCACGATTCACGCCTCACTATTCACGATTTTAATGCTACTTTCGCGCTCTATGAGCAACGATTCCAAACCAAATTATTTCTGGAGTTTAGTGACGATGAAATGCCCGCGTTGCCGTCGCGGTCCTATGTTTAATAATAACAATCCCTGGCGATTGAGAAAGGTATTTGATATGCCCAAACGTTGTCCCGAATGCAATCAACCTTATGAATTGGAAGTAGGTTTCTGGTATGGAACGGGATATGTGAGTTATGCGTTATCCGTGGCATTATCAATAAGCACCTTGTTAGCCTGGTATGTTGTAATTGGCATGAGTACCAAAGACAATCGTTTCTTCTGGTGGCTGGGAACCAATATTTTTCTGCTGATTGTATTACAACCCTGGATTATGCGTCTGAGTCGCGTCATATACCTTTATTTCTTTGTAAAATACAATCCCAATTACAAGAACGAAAAAGTAACACAGTTCGATTATACTTCGGAAGCCTATTTTGACGAAGAGAAAAAATCCTAATATTTTTTTCCCACAAAGACACAAAGACAACAAAGGAAATTCTATTACACTAAAAGCTTCGTGATCTTTGTGGCTTTGTGGGAGTTACTATTTTCAATCTTTATCTTCCTTATTACGCAGTATTTCCGAGAAGAAACTGGAGCGGGTCGCTTCTTCCATATCACTTAACTCCACCTCCAACGCACGCATGCTCAACGTAATCTCTGCCAGTGATAATAACAAGGATATGATAAATGAAAGTATGCACAATCCAAAAATAATATAGCTCGCAGCATTCCACCCGCGGAAGATGCAGAACATGCATACAACACAGAGTAAGAAACTCAATACTCCGAATCCCTGCATGGATCGGATAAGACGGGTACGTGCACGCAGGTTCTTAATTTGTTCCACTATATGTTTCTGATCGGTGTCTTTCTTGTATTTATCATGCAGGTTACGGATCAGGTTGGCGAGGGAAAGAAAACGGTTGGTATAAGCCAGCATTAATAAAGAGATCGCGGGAAATAATAAAGCAGGTGTATTAATTGATAGTTCCATTCTACAAAAATAGCGGTTAAGTCGGGAAGACGGGTAGTCGGAAAGTCGGAAAGTCCGGAAGAAAGAACTTCATTCATGGTGATTCTTTCAGACTTACGGACTTACGGACTCTAAATAAAAAAGGCCCCGCTTGCGGCGGGACCAATAGTCCTATGAAGATGGGTTAGTAATACCCATTTATTAACGGCTGGTTTGGGAGTTTATTATGCGGATTTTGAAAAAGTCAGAAAGTCGGAAAGTCCGGAAGAAAGAATTCTGCTCTAGGTGATTCTTTCAGACTTACAGACTTATGGACTTTCAGACTTACGGACTCCTTATTATAGATTAGCCGACAACGGTATATTTAACTTTATACTGAAATTTCTTCCCATATTATATACGCCGGTACGGCCGGTGGCCAGATTCTCTTCCGCGTATTTCAAGCGACTGAGATGATTCTGGTAAGCCACATCGGCAATATTCAATGCCGTGAAATAGATACTGAACAGTGTTTTTGCATTCTTAGACATGATATCAGTACCAATTCCCGCATTAATGAGTGTATATCCGGGAGTAGCTGTTTCTGTATTGTACGCGGAAAAAGGTTTATTCTGATCGAATGCTTTTTCTAACTCTATCTTAATAAAACTATTCCGGAGCCATTTTCCCTTTAATAATAAATCGGCCCGCAGATCAGATAATAAACGGGCAGCAGGTATAAAGGGAATATTCTTTGTTCCATCAATTGCCTCTTTGAATTTTCCACTCACCAGCGACAAGGTATTTTCAAAATGCAGCCAGTCCAGTGGATGCGGATGTATATCCAGTGTAAACTCAGCACCACTCAATACCGCGTTTGCCTGGCTGAATTTATATGCGGTAATCTCTTCATTATCTACTTCTACCAATGAATCGCCACCACCGATTGAGGAGAGTTTCCGGTAATAAATAAAGTCGTTGATGCTATTGTAAAAAAGGCTGGCGGTAAATGAAAGATGCTGCGTATTCCATTCTAATCCGGCATCCCCTTGTAAACTGGTTTCGGAGTTTAAATTATTATCTCCATATTCATACCGGTTGGTTCCTTCATGCGTTCCATTGGAAGCGAGCTCCGGTATGCTGGGTGCCCGGAAGCCACGGGCTATGTTCAATTTCACCAGCACCTGTCCTGAAAGGATATAACTGAGTCCGACGCTTCCCGAAATATTGGAAAAGTTTTTACGGAAAGAGGCAAACTTGATATCGTTCCCATCTGTATATAACTTAGAATCAAGAGAACGGTTATCAAAACGAAGACCCGCACTTAAAGTATAATGTTTGGCCGTTTTTTGAGTGAATACAAAACCCCCAATATCGAACAAGCTGTATTCTGGTATCAAAACTTCCACTCCCTTATTGGTATTGGTTTGTTGCATTCCATTCAAACCAAACGAGCTTCGCCAATTATTGTTTTCTTTCAAATGATAAATGCTGCTATAGGTAATAGTATTCAGGTCGAAGTAGAGTTCTTTCTCAGAGGGATCATCCACATTGCCATATTCTATCCTTTTATTATTCTGGAACCCGATGTCTAAGGTAAGTCTACCACTGCCGATATTGAAGCTGTTGTCGCTAACCACTTTCAGATGGTTTATTTGTTGCCAGGGAATTTGCGGAGATACTGAATTAAAATCATCATCACTAACTTGTGCATCTCCCCCACCCGCAATAGGTTTAACAAAATAACCATCGTCGTTCCGTTTTCCCTCAATAATTCCCGCGTTTTGATGGTAACTACTGAAGATAAGATGACTGTATCCCCAGCTACGATTATAACCCGCATAACCACCAAAATTCGCTTCATTGAATTTTGAATTATATACTCGTCCATCGTACTTGTTGGTATAATCCGCCGCAGCCTTATAAGATCCATAAAAATTCCAGTTGAATCCTTTCGTTGTATTGGCTCCTACATTGGCCCCGATACCCCGCAACCGGTTATTGGTTTGATAATTGGAAATGATGTTCCCTTTAAGTGTTCCTTCTGCAGCCGCCACATTAGTAAGAATATTGATCACTCCTGCCATGGCATCGCTTCCATACATAAGTGATGCGGGACCTTTTAGTATCTCAATCTTATTTACACTGTATTCATCAATCTCAATTCCATGTTCATCGCCCCATTGCTGTCCTTCCTGACGCACCCCATCATTCATTACAATTACGCGGTTATAACCCAATCCGCGTATAATGGGTTTTGAAATCGCGGGACCGGTACTTATTTGAGAAATACCTGGCTTACGACTAATGGCATCAATCAGGTTAGTAGCGGTTATCTTCGTTAGTTCCTGCTTTTTTATTACCATTACAGGTGTGGGGGTACGACGGATCTGGGTGGCATTACTTACACCGGTTACCACCACTTCGTTATTTTCTAAAATGGAAGAGGATAGGGCAAAGTCTTTTCTGCTATCCGTTTGTATATCTACATACTCGGTAAAAGTAGAATAGCCCACAAAGGAGATTTCGATTAAATGCCTGCCCGCCGCGATATTGGTGATGGTGAATATTCCATCTTTATTAGTAATAGCGCCGGTTTTAAGATCGGCAATATAAACGGATGCTCCGGCCAACGCCTCCCCGGTTTTGGCGTCCGTTACTTTACCGGTGAAGACAACCTTTGCAATGTCCTTTTTATTTTTTTCGCCGCCCTCGTTGATATGCTGCGCGGATAAACCACTTGAAAAAGCAACAGCCACCAGTATTGAGAAAATATATTGAATGAGTTTTTTCATTTAGTTTCTTTTGAAAATCATCAAGCGGATTTGGAAATTACCCAAAGACCTATTTCAAAAAGAATAGTAATGAACGCGTGATGCTAATAATTTGGAAAAAGAAGGAATGAAATAAGAATCAATAAATTTGATTCCGGCGTTTAAAAAGCCTTTTTTAAGCTTCCGATAGAGTGCTGGGAGGTCCGCGGAGTTCGAAAAAGAAACAGTCAGTAGAATGAAATGAGGCGACAACTATTTTTTCTTCATCACAGAAAAGTGGTAAAGAACTTAACTCAAAACTATTTTCCGTATACGTAAAAATGGGCTGTGCGAAAATGTTCTCGCATTTACAGCTGATGCCTGCATTGTTGAGCTGGAATGAAATTGATTTTGAATGGCCCGCAACAGCATCGCTATGGTTAGCGAAAACATCATGCAATAGTTTTTTAGGGGTTACACTGAATGCAAAAATCAAGAGCAGGAACCCTGTAACTATTTTCCTTATGATAGGTTGATAAAGCAATTTTTGTTACTATGTTGCAAATATAAAATTAGTCAAACTTTGGGACTTACAAGGGCTCAGACGCTATTTTTTTAAGATCACCGTAAATAAGGACCCTTTTCCCGCTTCACTTTCGCAGAGTATTTTACCATTCAACTCTTCTACAATTCGTTTAACGATTGATAGGCCAAGGCCCGTGGAAGCCTCACCAGCAGTGGGTTTAGCTGACAGTTTACTGTATTTGGAGAACAAGAGTGGAAGCTCGTCTTTTTCAATACCCTGACCCTCATCGCGTACTTTAATATGCACCCTGTCCCCTTCTTCGGAAATTCCAACCCATACATTTCGACCTTTCGGGGAAAATTTAATAGCATTAGAAACCAGGTTTTCGACAATCCGGTGTACCAGTTGTTTATCACTCAGAACATAGACAGATTTACCAGGAGTATCGGCATGAAGCTGTATACTTTTATTACCGGCGGCAGGTCGGAGGCTTTCGGTAAGAGATTCAATGAATACCGTAATGTCAAAATGTTCGAGATTTAATTTATAGTTTCCGATATCTGCCTTTTCAACATCGAGAATACGTTGTATCAGTTTTTGTCCATGCTCCCCGGCCTGTATAATACGGTTCACGGCTTTTTGCTGATCTGCATTAAATGTATGTTGGTCGGTTTGCAATAATTGCCCCCACATTTGTATGGTGGCAAACGGAGTAGCCAGATCATGAGAAACTATTCCGATGAGTGAATTCTTTTCATAATTCAGTTCTTCCAATCGTTGATTCTGTCTTTTGATCATCTCATTATTAATCGTGAGTTTGCGGTTGGCATTCCGTTTTATTATAAGGGCAATTGCGACCAGCATTCCAATTATCCCAAGCGCTATTGCCAGGAAAGTGATGCTTCTGTTTCTGTAACGCTCTTTTTCCATTTGCTCCAGCAATAATTTATTTTGGGCATCTCTTTCTTTCGCGTTAAATCGTTCCTGTAATTCAGCGATTTTATTCTGTGTGTTTCCGTTTACCAACGCGGTATCCAGATCGTGCCACTTTACGAGGTACTCATATGCTTTTTCATAAGCACCTTTTCGTTCGTATAATTTGGCCAATATAGAGTAGCTATCCGCTTCCTTTCTTTTCGCTTTTATTATGTTGCTTGCCAGGTCAACGGCTCGGGTGGCATGAAAAAGCGCGGAATCAAATTCTTTTAATTCAATATAAACATCGGCCAGGTTGATATGATCTGTCCAAAGGGGAACTGCGTCTTCGGGTGTGTGGACGTGTTTCCGGTAATTCATTTGAAAATACTCTTTGGCCAAATTGAATTGCTTTTTCTTGAACCAGGCGTTCCCGATATTATTATAAGTACTTGATGGATCAAGTGGGGTGCTTCCTTCTTTTCCCAATCGCAACGCTTCATTTAAAAAAATGAGTGAGCTGTCATACAAGCCCAATTGGGTATAGATTACTCCCAGGTTATTATAGGACGTTACTACGGTGTATATCTCATTTGTCTTGAGTGCAAGTGCCGCGCATTGCAGGTAAAAAATTTTTGCCTGGAGGGGGCGCCCAATATTTGCGTAAGCGATAGCTAAATCACTCAAAGCGGCTATTTCGTATGCTACTTCTTTTAAAAGGCGCGCTTCGTCGAGCGATTGAAGATAATAATCGATTGCATTTTCATATTCATACTTGAATTCCTCACAAAGGCCCGTAAGCCTTAATGATAAAACCGCGCCTTTCTTAAAGCCAATCTTCTTTGACTCGTTCTCAATGAAACTTGCATAAAAACAAAGCGAATCAGTTTTGCTTTCATCAAATTCGAGGCATTGATCGTATAGGTATTTAAGATGCGTTGTGTCTGACTGGCCATGGACAGCGCCAGCAAGCAATAAAAACAAAACCAGGAGGTAGCGACTCACGTACAACCGTATTAATTACGAAATAGGGATGGTGGAAATAAACCCAGCGTTTAATCGATCAGTTTATTTTTGATAGCAAACTTAACCAATCCAACAGTATTGTTAACGCCCAATTTGGAGATAAGGTTTTTACGGTGGGTTTCTACTGTGCTGATACTTAAAAAAAGTTTTTCAGCAATTTCAGCATTACTATACTCTTTGCAGATCAGTTTCAAAATCTCAATTTCTCTTTTTGAAAGAATTTCATCTACTTGCTTATCGTCGATTGTGATCGTATTCCGGAAGTCATTGTTAACATCCATAATATTTATTTCCTTGCTATAGTACGTACCGCCGGCTGCCACCGTTTGAATAGCGGATTTTAATTCTTCGATACCTGCGTTCTTCAAAAGATATCCCTGAAGTCCATATTTCATTAGCTTATGAATGTAGCGCGTACCCCGCATCATCGTTAGGTAAAGTACTTTCAGATCCGGCTTCAATTGCCTGATCCTTTTTAATAATTCCTCTTCCTCCATATCGGGTAGATGAACGTCCAGCAGCAATATATCAATTTGAAGATTGGAAAGATTTTTTAGTAAATCATCCGCGTTGAGGCAACTACCCATCACTTCAATACCTTCCTGCTTTTTTAATAGCAGGCAAAGGCCTTCAAGGTATAACTCGTGATCGTCGGTTACAAAAACTTTAATCATGTGGCTGTCAGGAATCAAAAGATAATCTTTTCCGCAAAGACTGCTCTATATCTTAGCGGTTGCAGCGGCAATTTAAAGCATATTAGTCAACCCACGAAAAAAGCCCACCGCCTATAATGGTGAGCTTTATTATAAAATAAATATACTGTCGATTACTTTATCTTGTTTTAAGCATGGCTCTTACCTGTTGAAGCGAACCATTCTGTAAACGAGCATAATACACACCGAGCGGTAGCCCCATGCTATCGAATGATACCGTATAAGTACCTTGTATATATTGTTTATCGGTAAGCGTTCTTATTACTCGACCCAGCGGATCGATCACCTGTATCAAGGTATGGCCTCCTTTGGTACGGAAGGTGATTGTGGTGGATTCTACAAATGGATTCGGATAATTTACGATCAATTCTTCGCCCGATCCACGAATAATTTCTTCCAACCCCGTTGTGCCGCAAGCGCTATTGGTTGCGAGTGGAATTTCCTGGAAATTCTTAAGCATAATGGTTTGCAGGTCGGTCGAGTTTACGCAGAACCATTGCTTTAATACGGAAGCGTAAATACTACGGAAATCATATTGGAAAGGAATATTGTCATTCACAGAAACGCTGCCAGGAATAACAGGGTTATTACCAACTACCCCGGGTCTTACATTTTTACCAAATACAAACAAGGGAGCTGCGGCGCCATGGTCGGTTCCAAAACTTGAGTTGGATTTGATACGGCGACCGAATTCAGAAAAAGTCATTCCTATTACACGATCATCAACTCCCATCGTTTTAATATCATCCATAAATGCTTTGATTGCGTTCGAAACCTTTGCCATCAGTGAGGCATGCATTCCAGTAGTGGTATCCAATAAATTCACCTGGTTTGAATGATTATCGAAACCACCAATACTCACCATATACAATCTTGTCTTCAATCCACCTTTAATAAGTTTAGCAACAATCTTCAATTGATCGGCGAGATAGTTGCCCGAAGGATAAGTTCCCTGTGAGGGAACCCGGGCTGCGGCAGCACGGATGGCAATTGAATATTGCTCCGTTTGCTTTGCTATCATGCGCACATATTTTAATTCTTTGCCCCAAGGTGTATCGGGAACCGGATCTTCCACGCCATCAATGAAATCATAGAAGCGGGATGGATCGCTAATGCTCATTCCCATATTCACGGCAGGCCCCTGAAGCGTTAATGAACTTAGCGAGCCTATTTGAATTGCTAACGGATCGGGCATTTGTGCATTCGGATAACCGTTCGGATAATTTGGATACTCTACACCCAGGTATCTACCGGCCCAACCACTTGTCAGCACTTGATCGGAATCTGAAGCACTCATCCATATATCCGTTGCCCGGAAATGCGAGAAATTCGGTGAGGGATATCCAACTGCATTTACAATAGAAAGTTTGCCTTCGTTATAGAGAGTTTGCAAACCAGTCATGCTGGGATGCAATCCTGTTTTAGCATTGCCATTCAATGTAAGTACTTTGTTAAGCGGGATGGCAATATTATTACGCGCATTATTATACTGTGAGTAATATTCAATCGGGATCACCATGTTTAATCCATCATTACCCCCATTCATCTGAATGATCACAAAAACCTTATCCGTATCAGTAGTGGATCCCAATAATGCCTGCATCAATGGAGAATTACTGGTATATGCCTTTACGGATAACCCATTAATCAGCGCAGGAATGGTTACTGCCGCGGGAAGGGATTGTTTAAAAAAATCTCTACGTTTCATAGTTATTGATTTAACCGTTTAGGCGAGTTGATACTCGGACAGGTTCATAAAATATTTATAGAGGTCCTTCAACCTGGTATTAACCACGTTGTAAGCCGTCGCATCAGACGGGTCACCAATATGAGCGTTCCATGCATTGGTCCAGTAATAGTCCTGTGTCTGATTGCTCAATAAGATTTGTTGTTTAATGGTTTGCTTCGATTGATCGGAAATCGGAACACGAAACAGGATATCCAGCGCATCATTAATTAATAGATTGGGATCTGATGGATTGGGCAATGTCTTCGTAAATGCTACGGCATCGATCACAATTGTTTTTCCCCCCTGTGTAAATCCATTGTTGATCATGGCATCGGTAAACAGATTGCGCCTGGGCAATGTATCGGCGTTAATCCACATTTCATAGAATTGCGGCACCTGGTAATAAGCAGCCCAACCCGATACACTGGGTGGATCGAGAAGATTTTGCTGCAACAAACTAGCTAGTTCGCGGATTTGATCCCACATGTTGTATTGAGCGATATATTCTGTAGCATTTGGAAACACAACAGCAAACTCACGACAATTACCGACAAGATTTTCAATAGGGCTTTTAATCAAACATCCCTGGTTAAGCGGATCAAAAAAATGTTCACTTTTCAGTAAAGCAGACAGAACCGGTTTAATTTCCCAGTTGGCATTCCTTAATTGCAATGCCAACGGTTTAATTACGTTTGTTTCTGTGTCGGTATCAATGGTATAATAACATAACCATCTGTATAACTTTCGCACAATGAATTCGGAAACTTCTATTGATTTACCGAAAATCATATTAAGCAGATCGTCCAGTTCTACATCACCGGCAGTTGCATCGCTACGACCAGCAATTACCGCATTATTATAAAAAGAAGAGAATTGCTTACTATTTTTATCGTGCCTGTTAATTTTGAATACTGTTGTTTCTGTAGTACCGTCTACATCCCAACCAGTTAATACCCGGGCCGCTGTTATTACATCACTTTCCGTATAATTAGGATTATTCTCTTTACCCACTGTAAACAACTCTTGCAATTCACGAGCATAATTTTCATCAGGTGCACCCGCTGTGTTTAAATTACCATTCAGGTAAAGCAACATCGCCGGATCAACAGTGACTGCACGAACCAATTGCTTAAAATTACCGAGCGCGTTTTGACGTAATAACGAAATATGCTTATATCCAAAAGTGGCGCGGCCATATACATTAGCTTCTGTACTAAAATGATTATGCCAGAACAAGGTCATTTTCTCTACTATGGATCGATCCTGGTTAAGCATTAAGCCTGTCCACCACGATTTCAAAGAAGCTACCCTCCTGGCATTAGCTGTTCCATCGTTTGTAATTGTATTCACCCAGGTTGTTCCCTGGGCCACTGTTATATCCGCGTCTGTTGGATCAATATTATCGTTGTTATAATCTTTCAATGGCGGAAGTGGTGGCGTTACAGGAACGGTTAGTAACACATCAATGGCCTGAGATGGTGTCATCGTTCTGAAATAATCCATATCTGCCTTGGCAGAACCAAACATTGTTCTCTTTAAAAGATGGGAAATTTCTTTATTGGTCCAGGGACCTGAATAGGGATTCAATCCTGAATTAATTCCTCTAAGACCCTCATCAGTTTTGGGCATAATAAGGGAGGTATTTCTTTTCAGGGCCAGGAAGTCTCTTCTGTCCATAAGCATTTATAATTTTAACGACTTTTCAAATTGGATATTTGGACTCAATGATTTCGTTTTAAAGACAAAAATGTTGCCACAGACGGCTCAACTCGTAAACAACGTAGTTTTTCATAGATAATTGGTACAAATACCAAAAAAAAGGCCCCGACGTTGGGTCGGGGCCAAAAAATATTTCTATTATTTTATACAATATTTTCAATAATACCAGCAATGCCCTGGCCTCCACCCACACAAGCGGTAACAATTCCATATTTCTTATTCAATCTTTTAAGATCATGGGTGATCTGTACAGTAAGTTTGCAACCGGTACAACCCAATGGATGTCCTAGCGCAATAGCACCCCCATTAATATTTACAATGTCAGGGTTAATCTCTAATTTTCTGATTACTGCCAATGCCTGCGAAGCAAATGCTTCATTCAGTTCAACTAAATCAATCTGTCCCAATTTCATATTGGCCTGCTTCAATACTTTTGGAACAGCCTCTACCGGGCCTATTCCCATTAATCTTGGATGTACTCCCGCGGAAGTACAAGCCACTAAACGCGCAATTGGTTTAAGTCCGAGTTCTTTCACCATCTTTTCACTCATCACTATTACGAATGATGAACCATCTGATGTTTGAGAAGAATTACCTGCTGTAACGGTACCATTTACCGCGAAAGCGGGTTTTAATTTTGCCAGCACTTCTGTACTTGTATCCGCACGTGGGCCTTCATCCGTATCTATTACGAAACTTCTTTTTTGTTTTTTATTTTTTTCATCGAGATAAATCTCTTCTACATTAATAGGTAGTATGCCTGGTTTAAAGTATCCTTTCTGGATGGCGTTGATCGCTTTGATATGAGAGTTATAAGAAAACTGGTCCTGATCTTCGCGACTCACCCCGTATTCTTTAGCAACTGCTTCGGCTGTAAGTCCCATACTCAAATAATAATCGGGTTCGTCTTTTGCAATTGAATAGGCAGGAACTGTTTTCCAACCAGCTGTTGGCACCATACTCATACTTTCTGTTCCACCTGCTACTATACATTCCGCCTGTCCCATACGAATCTTTGCAGTAGCAATGGCGATTGTCTCCAATCCAGATGCACAATAACGATTAACCGTCATACCCGGAACCTCATATCCTAATGCTCTTGCCGCAATGATCCTTCCTACCTGCAATCCCTGCTCCGCTTCAGGAACAGCGTTCCCTACTATTACATCGTCAATCCTCTTTGCATCTAATTGCGGAACAGATGCCAGCAATCCTTTAATTACTGTAATAGCGAGGTCATCAGGTCGGGTGAACCGGAACCCACCTCTTTTAGCCTTGCCTACCGCTGTACGATAACCCGCAACAATATAAGCTTCCTGCATATGGATTATTATTTATGAGTTAAAGGTATGTAATTTCCGGGAATAGTTGCATGAACAACTAATTTATTGAAGCTTAAAATGTTCGATCAATTCCTGTGGGAACAGTTTTTTGACCATTTCATTATTTCCGTCATAACCCAAAAAAAGCCATTGGGTCTCTGGATTGTCTTTTATTGCAATCAGTACATCTGATCCCTTGATGACAAAGTACTTGCCGCTGGCATTAAAACTCACCTCCTTACCAGGAAGTACCTCCTGAAAAGAGGATATCATTGTTTTAACGGTGTTGCTATCTGATATTTTGTTTTCATCTTTAAACTTCATCTGCATGGCCATATCATAATCCACCTTATAATATTGTACTGCTTTCAATGTAAAAGGGGCGCTGATGGTACGAACTTCGATTTTCTCAATCGTTATTTTCATATCGGCGTTATCATATACATTTTCGAAGAGCCCAATCATCTGTTCCTTCGGGGCCAGTTCAAAAAGACTGGGATGAAGATATTCCATCAATTCCACGAATTTCAATTCTTTGTTCAGGCGGATATACTCCTTCAGGCGCCGGTTAAGTGAAGTATCTGTTTGAGAAAATCCTGCAAAAGAAACCAGCAGAATTATAATCAGGTAGCTGAATTTTTTCATAATCAAATAATATAAGACAACAAGTGTAGTTTTTTTAATGCTTAAATCCAAAAAACAGTCTTGAACGATAATGCTTTCTTTTGCCGCGATCGCATTATCTTGCGCAGCATTATGTACAAGCTTATCCGAGCAATTCTTTTTTGGTTTGATGCCGAAGCTGTTCATCATTTCGCTATGAATATGCTGAAAGCCGCTTGTTCGGTTGGATTTCTTAAAAAGATAATAACCCGTTCATTCCGTTCAGCCCCCGATCCTAAACGATTATGGAAACTAGATTTTCCCAACCGGGTTGGATTAGCAGCAGGATTTGATAAGAACGCGAAATATTTAAGGGAACTCGAAGCGCTTGGGTTTGGATTTGTTGAAATTGGTACGGTTACCCCTATTCCCCAAGCTGGTAACGAAAAGCCCAGATTATTCCGTTTACCAAAGGACAAAGCGCTGATTAACCGAATGGGGTTTAATAATGATGGAGTAGATGTTATTGCTAATCGTCTCGCAAAATGGAGTCAGGAGTCTGGAATAAGTCGGGAGTCGGGAGTCAGTAGTTCGGAGTCCAACACCCGACTCCTGACTCCTGACTCCAGACTACTCATTGGGGGGAATATTGGTAAGAATAAAATTACTCCCAACGAAAGCGCCTGGAAGGATTATGAAATTTGTTTCAACGGTTTATTCAATTGGGTAGATTATTTTGTTGTGAATGTAAGTTCACCCAATACGCCCGGGTTACGCGAGTTGCAGGAGAAAGATTCGTTGCGCAAAATTCTATCACACCTTCAAACGATTAATAAGCAAAAATCAAGTCCTAAACCTCTACTACTAAAAATTGCCCCCGACCTGACGCAATCTCAGATTGATGATGTAATTGACCTGGCTATGGAAATTAAACTGGATGGATTGGTAGCTGCGAATACAACGATCAGCCGGGAACATTTAATCACAAGTAAAGAAGAATTAAATAAGATAGGTACCGGTGGACTGAGTGGCAAACCCCTTACACAACGATCCACGGAAATCGTTCGGTATATTCATGAAAAAACAAATGGCCAGATGCCCATCATCGCATCCGGTGGAATATTTACGGCAGCAGATGCAAAAGAAAAAATGGAAGCCGGCGCATCGTTGGTGCAAGTATGGACAGGATTCATTTACGAAGGGCCTGGGATTGTGAAGAGATTGGTTAAACGAAGAATGAAAAATTAAAAATGAAAAATGAAAAATAAGGAATGAAAAAGGGTTCTAAATTTAAACAGTATGCTTAAATATAGGGCCCTTCTTCATTTTTCATTCTTCATTCTTAATTCTCTTAAAACCTCAACCCCACAAATGGACCGATATAACTAACACGGTCGTAAGCTTTATACCACGCGGCTCTCAGACCCAAAGAAATGTTGGAATTCTCAGGCAGGTATTCATATTCGCCGATTAAACTTATGCCAGAAGCTCTCCCTTTATTATCCTGCACCGGCCAGCTTGTTTGCTTTTCAGTACCACTGGTGGTAACTACCGGATAAGAACGACGGATATTGTAAAAAGAGAAAGCATATCCGCCACCTAACCGGACAATATGTGCTCCGGTATTTACCGGGAGAAAGAAAATATTAAAATCGATAGTGGTTGCGCGTGTATATTCCTCAACATCCTTGGAACGGGGATATCCCTGCATACTCATTCTCTTTACGCCGATTGCAGCTTCCAGGCGTTCAGTCATGGGAACGTTTAATTCTCCGGTTATACCATATCCACCCAGGCCGGGAAAATCCTGGACGTAGCCAGCACCAAATTTCAAGCTAATTGATTGTTCACTGTATTGTGCCTGTGAGTTTAAGGCAATAAAGGAAAGTAAAAGGAATAGTACCCTTTTCATGGTTAACGGTTTTAGAGGTTTTCAATGGTTGAACGAAAGGGTACAGGTCTAATCTATAGGGAGTTACAGTTTGCTGATTTAATAACATCATTTACTTAGAAAAATTGTGCCAGAAATAGAAGTCAACAATTTTTTAGAAAGTATTTGTATTGTACCAAAATGGGAAGGCTTAGAATGAATCCCCTAATTTTGCCACTTCTAATAATCAAAAAATGCAGGAACTATTTACGGCAGACGCGTTGATAAGCTTTGTTATACTGGTGGTGCTGGAAGTTGTATTGGGAATTGATAACGTAATTTTTGTGAGTATCATCCTGAACCGGTTGAAAGCGGTTAAGGACCAGAAAAAAGCACGTCGCATCTGGATGATTACTGGTATTATTTCACGCAGCCTGCTTTTGCTTGCCCTTGGTTGGTTATTAAAACAAAAAGGCAATGCTCTTTTTCATTTGGGAGAAAAAGGATTCGACCTGGCTAGTATTGTAATGCTCGCAGGGGGAGTATTTCTTATTTACAAGTCGGTGATGGAAATCCACCATAAACTCGAAGGGGAAGATCCGAATGCAGCATCAAGAAATAAAAAACCAATCAGCCTGCTGCAAGCAATCGGACAGATCATGCTGATTGATGCGGTGTTTTCTTTTGATAGCATTATTACAGCGGGTGGTACCGCCAAGCATGTTGAGATCATGATAGCGGCGGTTGTTATCGCCATGATTGTAATGTTCGTATTCAGTCCTAAAATTTCTTCCTTTATTCATAAACATCCTACACTTAAAATGCTGGCACTTTCCTTCCTCGTAATGATAGGGTTGAGTTTAATTATAGAAGGATGGGATAGCGAAGCCGCCCACCAGTTACACCTGAAGAATTATATCTATTTCGGAATGGCTTTCTCATTCGTTGTTGAATTGCTGAATATGGTGATGAGAAAACGGATGGATAAAACCCGGGTAGTTCAATTGAACGAACCAACGTTAGATGATCAAAAAAATATTTCAGACGAAGCACATTAATTATTACTTCTGTGCAACTCTACCCATTCATCGCCATCCCAGATAAAAGTGATGGTATCGTTCATATTCAATAAAGCAACTGTTGCATTAATATCAATATTTGCATCTGTATCTCGGATCATGAATCCATTCGGATCCGGACCGCTGGATTGAAGGATCAGCAATTGTCCTATCGCCAGTCCGTTCGACAAATGAATTTCTCTTGCATCGGCTCCCCCATTTGAGCTAATAATTATATACGTTCTGTTACCAACATTTATAGTAACTCCGCCGACACCGATTGCAACTACTGCTTCATCAAACGAAATTCCTCCACCAATATCAAGTTTCAATTTTGGCGCATTTTCACCGATTCCCATATTTCCCAAGCTATCAATTACTGCCCTTGTAGTATTTCCTCCCGACCTAAACTCAATAGATGAACTTGCATTGAATACAATGCCTGATCGGATGCTGCTGCCGTTTCTACCGTGTAATATTCCGGATTCATATCCAACGGGGTTCAGCAAATGCAGGTATTGATTGTTATTATCATCCAATACAACAGAAGCATTTGCATTAGGTGTTCCACCCGAAGCACCTCGATTGAGAATATACAGTCGTCTTGTTGGATTAATATTTCCAATACCCACATTTCCATCTTTACGTACCACAAAAGCATTTGATAAGTTTCCTCCATTAATTTCATCTCCGTTACCAATAATAAAAAGAGGAGTAGAAGATGTAGCAACAGTTTGAGCACTGATCAGGGGATCGTTGTACTGACCTATTACCAATGATGAGGCTCCGTTCGCATTATTCGACAACCCAAACGCCGATGAATATCGACCTTTGGCCATATTGTTAAAGCCCGTAGCAAATGAACCTTCTCCAATATTTATTTTATCCCATTGCGCACCGTCTATATAGCCCGCGCGAAAGGCTTGCTTCTGCGGATACCACATCATCCGCACACCATCGCCGCTGGCAGGCGGGTCGGTGACCAGGTCAGGAATATTTATATAGAAGGGAGATGAAAACAATACACTGCTGTCTTTAACATGCAGCATTGCCTGCGGATTTGTTGTATTGATTCCTACTTTACCAACTTGCGGAAATACAAAAGCGGGAAGTAATAATATAACAACTATGGTTAACTCCCTGTAAAAAATCATTGTGAGGTTTTACTATTCAAAAATTATTTTTTAATCGCTGATCGTAGCAATACTCACTTTGCCTTTATATCCACCACCTTGCTGAGCGTATGCCCTGCTGCTACCAATAAAAATAAAATTACCATCCGTTGCCACGCTCTGTCCAAATCCATTATTGCTTAAATATTCAGCATAATCATAAATCTTTTTTCGTTCCTGCAAAACATTTGCTACAATTTCATATACATACACTACTCCTGTATAAGGAATAGGAAGACTTTCCTGGGAAGCGCTCACCACTACCCAGGGATAAGCAATTGACACGGTGATATCTGTATTGTAATCATCATCGAACAGATTGATGTCACTTTGTTTACTTGAAATCAGGTTCCATTGACTTCCACTGCGTAAAAAAAGATTAACAACCCATGTTTCATTGGTAAAAAAGGCGCTTCCTACTATGAGGTAATTTCCATCCAGATCGATCGATTTACCAAACTCATAGGAAGAAGAAAGCAACACCGAGTCCTGGAAGGTCCATGTGCCTCCCCCTTTCACATACAAATACACTACCCCCCGGTTATTACTGGAACCTATATCCCTTCTCCATGCACCGATCGCGGCATAGCTCCCATCAATGGAGACACTGTTTCCAAACCAGTCGTCAATTTTAGCCTGGTTCGGATGACGGAACTTAAGCTCTGTACCAAAATTGGTTCCATTCCACTCATATATATAAAAAGCGCCATCGTCATTATCGCTGGCTGCTATACCATCCCGTGGCGCGCCTATAATCAGATTGGTAGCGGTAATATCTACGTTCCATCCATACCAATCTCCGTCCTGCGTAGAAGAACTGATAACTTTTTGAAGAAACTCCCATTGATTAGTAGTCGTATTTCTTTTATAAACAAAAACAGCTCCTTCATCGTCACCAGGGCTTAGTTGAGATTCATCGAACGCATACGCACCTACTGCTATCAAGTCTCCGCTAATTGAAACCGCATTACCGAAACGACCAATCGCATCCAACGTATTAGGTAATAATTGTTGAACAATCTGCCATCCACCTACCCCCTTTTGCATAACGTAAGCTGCACCATTCGATGTAGAATCTCCCACCTTTAATGCCGGTGCTCCTATCACTGCCCAGATTCCATCCACATCAACCGCCTCGCCTAATTCTGCAATTTCATTGGTGGGTATGGAATGACTAACTGCTGTGGTTAATGAATTATCGCTAAATGCAAATGGTATCCATTGATCGCCATTATACATATATAAAAGTTGCTTATCTGCATCAAATACCAACAAGCCGGCAGCCGGAGAGGCAATAGCTTTTCGCTGCGCAGAAGTCATTCGGGGAATTAATAATCCTTTATTGGTGCTGGTCATATCCATCAACGCGCTTGCATCAGGCGAAATAGTACCGATCCCAACTTTTCCCAATGTATCAATTACCATTTTTGTACTACTTCCCGCAAATCCACCACCATAGTTGAATGCCAGTGATGGATTCTGATTCAGTCCAATATTCCATTGACGTGTTGTGGGAATACTAAGATTGCGAAAGGATAAAGCAGCTTCTCCAATACTTATATTTTTATTTTCAATCATCACTCCTTCTACCCAACCCCCGTCGGCGGAGTTATTGTTTACTACATGAAGTTGATAAAGGGGCGTATCAATACCGATCCCCACATTTATTGAATTCTGATTGTGAATATTATTTCCTGTTTTTTTCCACAAATTATTATTCGGATTGATTACTTCCTGCCAGGCAGTTCCATCATGAAACATGAAAGTTTTAATAGTACTATCGTACACCACCAGTCCTTTTGCGATTGTCCCGATCGAATTACGCTGCGAGGTTGTCATCCGGGGAATCAGTAATCCCTTACTCGTGCTTTGCAAATCCAGCAATGCACTGGTATGTGGTGTAGTGGTGCCAATTCCGATATTGGATTGAGCAACCAGCTTGACGGTATGTACAAATACCACAATCACAATAAAAAAGAATTTCATTGTCATGTCAAATCTTTTAAAATGAGTAAATAGAAAAGATCAAAGGAAGATTGGAGTATGGGTTTTCCGGGCTTTATACTTATTTAGTATAAAACTATTTAATAACAGGCAGCAAGAAAATCGCTAAATCTAGTAGGAGAAATTTCAATGGTTCATACAATCTTATTCTTCAACGCGAAGGAAACCGCTTCGCCTAACGAATGAACCTGGAGTTTTTCGTAAATCTTTTTCACGTGTGAATTAACTGTAAAATAACTGATGCCTAATTTATCGGCAACCATTTTATAACTCTTTCCATCAGAAAGGCAGGTGAGTACTTCTTTTTCTTTATTGGTTAAACTATAATCAGGCACAACGGCTTTCGGTTGATTGAAATACTTCATCACCCGCAGCGCAACAGAGGGAGTCATGGAAGCACCGCCCTGGTAAACGTCTTCGATGCTTTGCGTAATTTTTTCAGCCGTGGCATTTTTTAAAATATACCCTTCGGCGCCAGCCTGCAGACATGTAAATATTTTTTCCTCGTCTTCAAAAACCGTTTGCATGATTATGCGGATATCGGGATAATGCTTTTTGATTTCCTTTACTCCGCTGATACCGTCTGCCAGGGGCATGGCAATGTCCATCAGCACAACATCCGGAGCCAGGGAGTCCATATCTTCCAGCACATGGGTGCAATCGTGAAATGTACCAACACACTCCATTCCATCAGTCAGCATCAACAAAGCTTTCAGGCTATTGCAGCGCTCCTGGTTATCATCGTATATAACAACTTTAATCACTGGTGAAAAGGTATAACTATTTTACAATTGGCGTGTCACTAATCCTAGTGAGTGGCAATGAAAGTTCTACAATTGTTCCTCTCCCCGGTTCCGATTGAAGTGAAAATTTACCTCCGAGGTGTTCGGTTCGGTTCTTCATATTGCCCAGTCCATTTCCGTGGATATTTTCTCCGACCCGGAACCCCTTTCCATTGTCACCTATTAAAATATAAAGGGTTGAAGCATCTGCATGCATCGTTATTTCCGCTTTCGTGGCACCGCTGTATTTTGAGATATTGTTCATCGCTTCCTTCACCACCAACAAAATGTTTTTCTTCGCATCCAAATTGCGCAGAAGGTTTTCTGCCTGTTCCTCAATCTGATATTCGCATTCGATATTTTTTGAGGTGAGCAGATCGTACCCATAATTTTTAATACGGCCAGAAAAAGATTTTTCGCCTGCTTGCTCCTGTTTCATGGCCCAAACGATATCACTCATATTCTCCATCACCTGGCGGGTTGAATGATTGATTTGTTGCAACACATTTAATGCTTTCTCCGGATTATCCTTCAATGAACGTTCAGCCACCGTACTATATATATGAATGCTGCTAAGCGTAGCTCCGAGATCGTCGTGTAGTTCCCCGGCAATCCGGTTACGTTCTTCTTCCTTAGCATTATAAGACAATTGTAATTGTTTCAATTCATTCTCATGCTGGTCCGCTTTTCTTCGTTGTCGGAAATATCCCCAGGCGACAAATGCCAGCAATAGCATAAGGACCGCCGCGCCGGTGCTGATAATAACCCATGCATTTTTATTCTGCAACAATACCTTCTGTGAATTAATCTGTAAATCTTTTTGCAGCAACATCTTTTCTTTTCGTTCCGTCTGGTATTGCTGATCAAGTAAGGAAATATTCTTTTGTATGTCTACATTACTCATCGAATCCTTCAACGCTGTATACTGACGATAAGCAATCAGCGCAAGTTTATGATTGCCCAACGATTGCTCCGTTTCGTATTGCAATAAATATAAATTTTTCAATTCTTCATTAAACGATCCCTTTACAGCCAATGCAATGGCCTCACTGAGATAGCGTTTAGTATTAAGAAAGTCTTTTCGCTGGTAAAAGATTGAGGCTAAACCTTCATAAGAAGATACGATTCCATAATCCGATTTAAGCAGGCGCGACAATTCCAGTGCTCTTAAGAAGTATCGCTCCGCCTTTTCTTCATCTCCCAATTTTAACTGTATAAATCCGAGACTTACCAGCGCGTCTTTCTCCAGATCAAGCACTTTTGCTTTATTGGCGATGGATAATCCTTTTTCAAGGAAATGACGAGCTGAATCATATTTGGAAATTCGTTTGTATTCTGCTCCGAGATTCACCGACGCGTACCCAACACCTAAGAGATCACCCGATGCTTCTGCCATAAGAATGGCCTGCTGATTATAATGAATAGCACGATTCGGCTGGCGCAAATTGGAAAAAACGATCCCAAGGTTTGAGTAAAGGATACCAAGTTTCATGCTGTCTTTTAATTCCTCAAAATACCGGGTAGCCTGCATAAAATAGGAAGCGGCACTATCATTAATCCCCTGGTATAAAAATACATTGCCACTGTTGGAGAGATGTGTTCCTATAAAAACATTATCCTTACTGTTGCGGGCGATAGCCAGCCCTTCTTTGTTTAGCTGCAAGGAAGAATCAAATTTTCCCTGGATATTATAAATTTCCGTTTGATAGGTTACATATTTCTGAAAGCCCCGTTCAAATTTTATTTTTTGGGCAAGCTCCTTCGCCAAACGATAATAATACTGCGCGCTATCCGGGTCTTGATAAGCGAATATTCCTCCATAATCGAGTAAAGAAATTACCCGAACACTATCGTAGCGTGTTTGCTGAATGATATTCAGTATGCTATCCTTGTTAAATCCAGATTGTGCTGGGCTGATGGATGCAATGAATAATTGCACCAGGAAGGTAATGAAGAATATATAAGCAGGTCGTTTAGACATTAAGAAGAAATAACTCTCTTAAATTAAGCAATTTTAAGAGAGGTCGCATCCAACCTGATCCGGGAAATGTTACAATTTTTACTTTGCAATACTATTTCAGTTGATCACTACTGATTAAAATACCTCATTCAGCCCAAAGAAAATTCCATTTGATCCATAATTTCCTTTGGCGAAATCAATACATAATGTGGTACGACTCTTTTTCTGAAATAGTATCCGCAGGCCGGCACCAACTCCCATATCCCAATAATCAAATAATTCCTTCTTAATATCATCGGACGCGGATTGAGTATTTAGAAAGAAAACACCTGCCAGCAATTTATTACGGGTAATGGGGAAGCGATATTCACTTTCAAAGTAAAAATAGTTAGGACCCTTAAAGCGCCCAATGGTATACCCCCGTCCACTTCTGGCATAGGTATCATAACCCGTTGCCGGTAATTCCAGGTAAGGAACTACTCCACCCAGTAGAAATGTGGACCAATGCCAGAAGGCCAATACATGCTCAGGATTTTTTTTACTTAGACTGAAATATTTTCGGATATCAAATGCTAATTGGGTCGAGCGAATGGAACTGCCCAACCATTCTTCATTAAACC
Organism: Chitinophagaceae bacterium; assembly: GCA_965279015.1. Lineage (GTDB taxonomy): Bacteria > Bacteroidota > Bacteroidia > Chitinophagales > Chitinophagaceae > Endoryza. The sequence continues at coordinate 1,734,305 of OZ257130.1, read as the reverse complement.
GAAAAGTCATATCGGCATACCAACCACCATAAGAACGAATGGGATGTTCCCGGGTATTATACTGCAAGGCAAGTATCATACCATTGGTAGAATAATTGAGTGTATCGAATCCGTTGCGTATACTATATCGTTTATGTGGCGTTGAAAGTTGAGTGGCCAGCTTTTGATCTTCAATTTTAAAATGAAAATCGAATCCAACTCCAGCGCCTACAAATAAATCTGCTCCTACTTTACGATACACTTTTTCAAACAGGCGGATATAACTATACTTTATTGGAAATGCGCTATCGCTATTAACCGTAGGATATTCATTGATGATAAATCCACGGCCACGATAGCTCCCCGCGCCTGTACCTATTCCATAATCAATGATTCCATACTTCGATAATTGCCAATGGCCTTGCCAATTCCATTTATCCCCGGGAGTAAAAATATTGTGTCTTGCCTGCGCCGAAATGATGCCCTTTGTGGTAATGAATCCTTCTAAACCAACGATAGAATAACTAGTATTGGCCGGATCACCTAATTGTGTGCCTGCCGAAACTTTGGCTCCAAAAACAAATCCAAAACTTGGATTATAGCTTATAGTGGGTAAAATGGCTATGCTTGACTTTTTAATTGGCTTGAGCGTATCAATTTTAACCTTAAAGAGTTTTTTTAATACATCTGTAAGGTCTTTGGGTGCAATCGTATCGCCGGATTTAGTGACATGTTGTGAATGAACAGTTGAATTCAAACAAACTGTAAGAAAAAGCGAAAAAAATAATCCTTTAAAAACCGTTACACAGTTGTTCTTCATGATTAAACTCATACAATTAACAATTCATCGGTATACCCGTCAATAAATCAATTTTACAAAACAGCCTAAAGATCAGTGAAAAATCGTTACCCTGTTATAATAATATCCGATCCATAATTAAATCAACTATTCGACTTTTTAAATTACGTGAATTTCAGTAAAACCGCTGCTACAATACCCGCTGTTTCTGTCCTCAAACGCGTATCACCGAGCGAAACAGGAATAAACGTATGATCGAGGGCTAATTGTATTTCGTCCTTTGAAAAATCTCCCTCGGGTCCGATAAGAATTGTTGAATGTTTAAACGACTTATTAATTGAAAGGTTATTTCTGGGAGTTATTTCATCGCAATGAGCAATAAATTTTTTATGATCGCTTCCATCAGGAACAATTTTCAAATATTCATTATACTTAACCGGATCCTGTAATTGCGGCAACCAGCATTGACGGCTTTGCAACATCGCACTGATCAATACGCCTTCCATTCTATCTTTACGAAAATGCTGCCGCTCGGTACGATCGCAAAGTAAGGGAACAATTTCTGTAACGCCAATCTCGGTTGCTTTTTCCAGGAACCATTCAAAGCGACTGGCATTTTTTAATAAGGAAATAGCTATCGTTACTTTGCTATTGACTTGCGGCTGATGGCTTGCCGTCTTAATAATAACTTCGCAACGTTTCTTATGATCATTTATAATTTCAACAGTAAGTAACATTCCTTTGCCATCGGTAAGATGAAGTTGTTCTCCTTGTTTCATCCGTAACACGCTTATTGTGTGTTTGGATGTTTCTTCATTAAGCGTAAGTGAAGCTCCTGTTTCAGCAATCTGATCGGTATAGAAAAAAGGGAGTTGCATGCGTAAAAATAGTTGGAAAGTCGGGAAGTCAGCAAGTCCGAAAGACAGAAAGAAGCGCTACTTAGTGGGATTTTATTCTGGATTTCCGGACTTCCCGACTTTCCGACTCTAACAAAAAACTCCCTGCTAGTACAGGAAGTTAATATAATAGAGAGTTAGTGTCAGACAATTTTAAAATGGCGATTCATCTCCTTCGTCCATCGGCAGATCATTCATTTTACTACCGGCCTGGATATATAATCTTGCTCCGCCGCCAGCCTGTGTTCCTTCATCCGTAGGAACAGGTCGCCAGTTACCGCCACCCATTCCTAAATTATCATCTCCCTCCCATTCGGTAAACTTCTGAATATGCAGTAATGCACGCAGCTTCACTGTTTCGAGTGTACCATTTCTGTGTTTGGCAATACGTACGTGTGTCTCGCCTTTATTGCTTTCGCCAAATTCGTTAGCGGTGATATCATAATATTCCGGACGATACAGGAACATTACCATATCGGCGTCTTGTTCAATGGCACCCGATTCACGAAGGTCACTCAATTGAGGAATTTTATTTCCGTCTTTAGCGCCACGTTTTTCTACTTCACGACTCAACTGTGAAAGCGCAATAATTGGCACTTGTAATTCTTTTGCCAGACCTTTCAAGTCGCGGGAAATTTTACTGATCTCCTGTTCACGATTGCTATTACGGTCATTACTTCCACTCATCAACTGCAGGTAGTCGATGATGATCATACCTATATTGTGTTTATTCTTTAAGCGACGGCATTTGGCACGGAGTTCAAAAATATTCAGTGCGGCTGTATCATCAATGAACATGGGCGCTTTGGCCAATCGCTGAATGCCTTTTGCATAGAGTTGTTTCATTTCGTGTTCTTCTAATTTACCACGGGCAATCTTCTCGAGCCATATTTCACTTTCAGCACTCAGGATACGTTGCACCAACTGACCGGCACTCATCTCCAAACTAAAGAAAGCAATAGGCGTTGGTTTGGTAGGATGCAGGCAAGCGTTGCGTGCAAGGTTCAATGCGAACGCCGTTTTACCAACTGATGGACGCGCTGCGAGAATAATCAAATCGGTGCTTTGCCAACCATAGGTTACTCTATCCAATGAAGAGAAACCAGTAGGGACACCGGTAATGTCCTCGTTACGATGACGCATGTCTTCGATACGCTGTACTGTTTTCACAAGTACCGTGTCGATGCTGTCAAAATTCTTACGCAGGTGATTGTTGGTTATTTCAAACAATTTGCTTTCGGCATCATCCAATAAATCGAATACATCCGTACTGTCTTCATACGAATCGCTGATGATTTCGCCGCTGATCCGGATCAGTTCGCGTTGAATAAATTTTTGAAGTATGATGCGGGAATGCGCTTCGATATTTGCCGATGAAACTACCGCGTTGGTGAGTTTGGTAACATAGTAGGGACCTCCAACCATATCCAATTCTTCGCGGCTCTTCAGCTCCTCGACTACCGTCAGAATATCGATGGGTTGATTTTTTTGCTGCAAGCCCTGCATCGCGCGATAAATCCGCTGGTGTCCGTCAGTATAAAAACATTCAGGCTTTAATATTTCAACTACCGTATCAAAAGCACTTTTTTCCAACATGATAGCGCCCAGTACAGCTTCCTCCAGGTCCTTTGCCTGTGGGGGAACTTTACCGTATACCATCGTGCTCAGATCAATCGAACTCTTGCGTCTTGTCTTGCTTCTGTCTTTATTAAGGTTTGTCAGATCCATTCTTCAAAAAGCGATAAATAGTTATAGCATTGGTTTGAATATGGTTTTTCGGTAGGAGTGGTGACAAAATGATACAACCACATTAATTGGATATTCCAACCAATGACTTGCGGGTTAGTTCCAGCCTTGTGTTACGTAAATGTTACTCTACTGTTATGGCAATGTTAGCCCGTGGGTCAGGAGAGCGAATATAATGCCCCTTGGATTGCAAAAAAAACAATTACCAAATTAAAATTTATTGCCATTCTATTCGAGCGGTTATACACAAGATTGAACCCTTCTTCACAAGTTTAATTGGCTTATCCACAATTTAAAAAAAATCAGCACCCTTTCAGCGAGGAAATTAACAACAGATGTGCGAAATATTTTTTGACTAAAAATTTGGCATTTGTTTAGGAAAGTTACGATGCAGTGCCAGTAAGGGTTTTCAACTAAGCTCCCTCCAAAAAATCCGATTTCACGGGCATTGCAGCGAATGTTTATTCAAATTTATCAATCCCGGCAAGGATTGCACATATTTTAAACCATGAAAACATTCGTGGCTATTGAATTTCATTCATTCAAATTTAACAACCTGTTAAATCCATTATCTTCATAAATGCCTTTTAATTTTTTTAAATCAAAGTCTGCAGAACCGAAAATTACAGATCTGATATGGATTCACTCAGCCGCGAAACAAAAGGGATTTATAAAATTATTGGAGCAATATCCTGATGCGATAATTGCCGGATGGTTCAATGAAACTATTTCCTTATATCAAGCTGTTCTTCAGTCCGGGCATCCAGAGATTGTAATCCGGAATATCAGGCAACTGGTATCCCCACAAGTAGAATACAAGCGGGTTATGGTACTGGAACATTATCCACTTTACAGCAGGGAAGAACAGCTTTGGCAATACTGGAAACCTACCGGTATTTATATTTTGAATTCATTGGATGAGCCATTGTTCAATTATTTTGGAGGAGAAAATGCCGCAACACTCATGGGGAAAATGGGCCTGAAGGAAACCGAAGCCATTGAACATCCAATGGTATCCAGCGCCCTGAAGAATGCACAGCAGAAACTGGAAAAACAGGTACTCAATGAACACATTGCCTCTTCACAAGAGGAATGGTTCCGCAGAAATATCCCCTTAAAACAATAGTCTCTCTTTTTAAAAACCAGTAACTTTCAGTATGAAAAAAATTATCCCGCTGCTTGCAATAATCATTGCATTTGCCAATAACGAATCGTTGGCGCAAAAACCAAAGGCCCACATTAATCACCTGGCCATTTACGTAGTTGACCTTAAAAAAAGCGATTGGTTCTACAAGGAAGTGATTGGCCTGGATACAATACCGGAACCATTTCACGATGGCAAACATACCTGGTTGGCTATAGGTCCGGGATCATCCCTGCATGTTATTGAAGGGGCCAAGGCAAAAATTGAACACTTCAAGAATAATCATATCTGTTTCAGTGTTCCTTCTGTTGAAAAATTTGTTGAAATACTTAAAAAAAACAATCTGACCTACGAGGATCTGAGCGGCAAAAAAAACACGATCTCCAATCGGGTCGATGGAGTTAAACAAATCTGGCTGCAGGATCCGGATGGGTATTGGATAGAGATTAATGATGCGAAAGACAGATGATCGTGAGTGGTGAGTCGTGAGTGGCTCCCCGATTAACGGTTAGTCACCATTTACTTTGAGAGTTCCACCCGCTACTCACGACTCACTATTCACGTCTCACGATAACGATTCACGATTCCTCTTATCTTTGCCGCTATGACTATTAGTTACAACTGGCTCAGTGAATACCTTCCCATTACTGTAGATCCCGAACGGTTAAGCAGAATTCTAACATCGATTGGATTAGAAGTAGAAAGCCTGGAACAATTCGAAGAAGTGAAAGGGGCTATGAAGGGACTTATCATTGGTGAAGTAATGGAATGTGAGAAACATCCCAATGCCGATAAACTTTCTCTTACCAAAGTAACTACAGGTGGCAGCGAACTATTACAAATTGTATGTGGCGCTCCCAACGTAGCCGTGGGTCAAAAAGTGGTTGTGGCAACCGTAGGAACTACTATCTATCCTTATAAAGGCGACCCGCTTACTATGAAAGTGGCCAAGATCCGCGGAGTTGAAAGTCACGGAATGATATGCGCGGAAGATGAAATTGGATTGAACGAGAATCATGCAGGCATATTGGTATTACCCAACACGGTAAAAGTGGGTACCCGCGCCGCTGATTATTTTAAACCTCATACAGATTGGGTATATGAAATAGGGCTGACGCCAAATCGAATGGATGCCATGAGTCATTTGGGTGTAGCACGTGATGTATGCGCCTATCTCACCCATCATGATAAAAAAGACTACCGGGTAAAATCACCTTTCGTTAATGGATTTAAATCCGGTCCAACCAAACTGCCAATTGCAGTGATTATAGAAAATACAAATGCCTGCCAGCGTTACAGTGGTGTAAGCATTACCGGGGTTGCTGTTAAAGAAAGTCCGCAGTGGCTGAAACAAAAATTAAAATCCATTGGCCAGCGCCCGATCAACAACATTGTAGATATCACCAATTTTATATTACATGAAACAGGGCAGCCCCTGCACGCATTTGATGCTGACGCAATCAAGGGCAAAAAAATAATCGTCAAGAACCTGCCGGAAGGAACTCCATTTATTTCGTTAGATGAGAAAGAACGAAAACTCAGCGCAACTGACCTCATGATATGCAATGGTGATAGTGAAGGGATGTGTATAGCGGGCGTTTTCGGAGGATTGAAGAGTGGGGTTAATAACGAAACCAGTACTATTTTCCTGGAGAGTGCCTGGTTCAACCCGGTGGATATCCGCAAGACTTCGTTTCGTCATGGATTAAGATCTGATGCGGCTACCCGATTTGAAAAGAATACTGATATCAGTAATACGGTTAATGTATTAAAAAGAGCCGCGTTGATGATCGCCGAAATCACAGGTGGAGAAATTGCGTCGGAGGTTGTGGATATATATCCTGACCCAGCACCCAAAACACAGGTGAATCTCAAATTTCATTACCTCAAAAAATTAAGTGGTAAGAACTATCATTCTGATGCAGTAAAGAAAATATTGACCAGCCTGGGCTTTGAGCAAATGAGGGAAGGTATTGACGAAATATTGGTGGCTGTTCCATATAGTAAGCCGGATATAAGTCTGCCAGCCGATGTAGTAGAAGAAATTATGCGGATAGACGGTTTGGACAATATCGAGATTCCAACCTCTATTACTATTTCACCATCGGTGGAAACTTATGGTTATAAGCAGACCTGGAAAGAAAAAATGGCCAACTATTTAGCCGGTCTTGGATTTAATGAAATTTTCACCAATTCGATTACCAACTCGGCATATTTCAGCAAGGATGATCTTGAGACAACGGTAAAGCTTTTGAATAACCTGAGTGCCGATCATAATATTATGCGCCCATCGATGCTGGAAACAGGTTTGGAATCTGTGGCGCATAATTTGAACAGGAAGAATCATAACCTCCGGTTTTTTGAGTTTGGCAAAACATACAGCACCCCTGGACCGGGAAAATATATTGAAACAGATCATCTCTGTCTTTATTTAACCGGAAATATCAATGAAGACTCCTGGAAAGGAAAGGCTCAGACGGTAGATCTTTATTATATTAAAGGTGTGGTGAACAGTTTATTGCAGATTATGGGACTGCGCAATACAGTATGGTCGGAATTGAGCAGTAAGAAACTGGAAAATGGATTGCAGGTATTCCTGGGCAAAGACTTACTGGTAGAATTGGGAGCAGTGAATTCAAAGGAATTGAAGCATTTCGATATCAAACAACCGGTATTTTTTGCAGACATGAATTGGGAATTGTTATTGAATAGGGTGCATAACAACGAATTAAAAGCGGCTGAATTACCAAAACAATTACCCGTGCATCGCGACCTTGCCATGATTGTGCCGTCCGGTTTGCCATATGCCGAGGTGGAAAAAACGGTGAAAACTGTACGACTTGATAAACTTCAGGAGATAAAATTGTTCGATATTTTTGAAAGTGAGAAACTGGGAAAAGATAAAAAATCGCTGGCAGTCAGTTTTACATTTCTTGATGCAGAAAAAACATTGACCGATAAAGAGATTGACAGTATGATGAATAGTATCATGACAGCGTTGGAGAATAAACTCAGCGTGGAAATCAGAAAATAATAATCGCATGGAGCAACAACTTAAAAGGATACAGGATAAACTTCAGCATTTACTGAAGCAATACCAGTTGCTTCAAAAGGAAAATGAAAAATTAGTAGCGGAGAATAAAACCCTGAAAGAAAAGTTGCTCAATGGAACTTCTCATTCTGAAGGATTGGAACAAAAAGTGGCGGCGCTGAAAATGGCCTCCGGAAATTTGGCAGAAGCCGATAGAAAAGAATTGGAAAAACGTATGAATGGATATATCCGGGAGATTGACCGTTGTATTACTATGCTTGCAGAATGAGAGAAGAAATGAAGATTAAAGAATAAAGAATTAAAAATTAAGAATGATAATTTCAGGGGCAAGCCCGCCTTCTTAATTCTTCATTAAAAATTCTCACACTCTTTTTACCAGGCGCATTTTCTCTTCATCCTCACCCTGAGAAAGCTCCAGCGTATATACGCCATAGGGAAGATCATTTAATCCTCGCCAGGTGACGGTGTTTTCTTTAGTAGACATGCTGGTTTCAAAACGGCTGCATTCGCAACCCTTGTCATCGCGGAGGATGGCTTTCAGGCTGGAACAGAGAGGTGCTACTAATTCCAGTGTCAATGCGTCGATAAAGACGGATGACTTAATTTTTGCGATCATGTGATGGTTCGGTTTTGGTGATTGTTTTCATTGGATACTTTGCTTAACCTCCAAAACGATCCAAATATTGGTCCAGATAGGAATTGTGAATTAAATGTGGATAAAAATAACGTAAGCAACTGAATTAACCAAGATTATGGAAACATTAATTCCAATAAATATTGTGATAGGTGATCGCAGCTACCGAGTGAAGGTGGCTCCGGAGGACGAAGAGGTGGTCCGAAAAACGTTGAAAATGATCAACGATAAGATCCTGGAGTTTAAAACTGACTTCGCTGGAAAGGATATGCAAGACTATATATCCATGGTAGTACTTTGGTTTGCAACCCAGCGCCAAACTGCCCAGGAAATGTCTGGTTCGCAGTCCTTCGACGATTCGCTTAATAAGCTAGAATCCTTACTGGATAAAGCTTCTAACACTAATTAGGGCGAATGAGAGCGAATAGTTACGAATGCAGGTCACATTCGTAACTATTCGCTCTCATTCGCGATATTCCTTTCTTATTCGCGTTCATTAGCGTATAAATTCTTTGAGCTTCTCTTCCAGATCCTCTCCCCGTAAATTTTTGGCAATGATTTTACCCTGCGGATCCAGCAAAAGGTTTTGGGGAATAGCCTGTATGCCGTATTGAACCGCGACCGCGTTCTTCCAGTATAAAAGATCTGATACATGGGTCCAGGTAAGTTTATCGTCGTGGATTGCTTTGATCCATTTTTCTTTTGCATTGGGTTGATCGAGTGATACACTCAGGATATGAAAGCCTTTTTCTTTATACTTATCAAAAGCTTTTACCACATTCGGATTCTCGACCCTGCAGGGACCGCACCAGCTTGCCCAGAAATCGATCAATATATATTTACCCCGGAAAGAAGAAAGCGATACAGGAATGCCCAGCGTATCATTTTGCGTGAAATCCATCGCAAACTTTCCAATTCCTGTTTTCTTAGCAATCTCAATTTTTTCTTTGAGTTCTACGCCGGAGGGTAATTCCTGCGTTGCTTTCGGTAACGTGGTAAATAAGGGATCCACATCATCTGCATTGATATCCCAACCCGCAAACTGGTTTAACGCATAAAGAGCGAGGGGTGACTTTGGATTGGCTTGAACAAACTCATTATAAATTTTCTTTCTTTCTTCACTAAGCAGGTTGAATTGAGGTTCCATTTTCTTCATGCCTGCTTCGTCCTTTGCTGTATACAGTTCGTTATATTCCTTGCTTAATTTTTCCTGGCGGGCATTTATATCTTTCATTTTATCTTCCAACTGCAGATAAGATATATGAATTGAAGATCCCTTCACTTTTGCATGGGCGAATGAATCACTATTGCTAACGCTAATGATAGAAGGTTCGAGGAAGACAGCCGCGTAATCCCTTTTATACACAATGGTTCTTTTCTTACCATTGGCAGAATCGGGATAAACCGCCCTCAATCTTGCCAGTACTGGTTCCTGAATTGTTCGGGTGAATGAATACTTACCTCCTTTCACTTCTACACTATCGGTAATACTTTCGCTGCCTTCCCGGTAATACAAAAACACCCTGCTGATAGGGTCCTTGATACCGTTGATCTCTCCGTTAATTGTAAATTTCTCTTGTGCGGTTACCTGCAAATTCACCAGAAGCATGCATACACTTACAATTCTTGTTATCATTATTCCTTGTTGATTTAATCATACAAATTATGAAATAGGGTATTTAATCAGTCACCTTCTATAAAATACCCGTTAAAGCCTGTTGTATTTCTGTTCGGTAGGCTTATTTTCGTATTTTCGCAAGCTAACATCCGTTATGGCAGAAAAACATAACATAGAAAGGATACACGATAAAACAGAACCATTAAAATCGTTGAAAGACAATGGAACCGAACACATTAACTTATATAATTGGTGGAATTGCCCTACTCATCGGAATTGTAGCGGGTAAACTCATCTTTGCTAAAAACACAGCGCGAATAGTTCAGGATGCCGAATTAAAAGCTCAGAGCCTTATAAAAGAAGCCGAACTGAGAGCTGAAACAACTAGAAAGGAAAAAGAGCTTGAGATCAAAGAAAAGTTCGTGCAATTAAGGTCGGCACATGATAAGGAAGTGTTGGAACGTAATCGCAAAGCGGGCGAAGCCGAAAATCGCATCCGTCAGAAAGAGCAAACCATCAACCAAAAAGAAACCGGACTTGATAAGCAAATTAAGGATAATGAAGCTATCAAGGAAAATCTGAATCGCCAGATTGATGTGGTTAACCTGAAGCGCACCGAATTGGAAAAGCACCAGGAAGAACATATCCGTCGTTTGGAGAAAATTGCAGGTCTTACCGCAGATGAAGCCAAAAGCCAATTGGTAGAAAGCCTGAGAAATGAGGCTCAAACCCAGGCGATCGGAATTCAGCAGGAAATAATTGACGATGCAAAACAAAAGGCCAATAAAGAAGCCCGTAAAATCATAATTCAAACCATTCAACGTACAGCCGCGGAACAGGCTATTGAAAATTCTATTACAGTTTTCAACCTGGAAAGTGATGAAATAAAGGGACAGATCATCGGTAGGGAAGGTCGTAATATCCGGGCCATTGAAGCGGCAACTGGTGTTGACCTGATTGTCGATGATACTCCTGAAGCAATAATCCTGTCTTCCTTCGATCCCCTCCGTCGTGAAATTGCCCGTTTAAGTTTACAAAGATTGGTTTCCGACGGTCGAATTCACCCGGCTCGTATTGAAGAAGTGGTAGACAAAACAAAACGCCAGATTGAAGAGCAGGTAATGGAGATTGGGGAAAGAACGGTTATTGAGTTGGGGATACATGGCCTGCATAAAGAATTGGTGAGAATGGTGGGGCGTATGCGTTTCCGCTCCTCATATGGCCAAAACCTGTTGATGCATAGTCGCGAAACAGCCAATCTCTGTGCAACGATGGCTGCTGAATTAGGTCTTAATCCCAAACTGGCCAAACGTGCCGGTTTGTTACATGATATTGGTAAAGTGCCTGATGAAGAATCAGAACTGAGCCATGCATTATTGGGTGCCAAGCTTGCTGAAAAATATGGGGAGAACCCAGCTGTAGTCAACGCTATTGGCGCTCACCACGATGAAATGGAAATGCAGTATGTAATATCTCCCATCATTCAGGCCTGTGATGCGATCAGTGGTGCACGCCCGGGTGCCCGCAGGGAGATTATGCAACAGTATATTCAGCGAATAAAGGATCTGGAAAATCTTGCCATGGCGTATACCGGAGTTGAAAAAGCCTATGCTATCCAGGCCGGTCGTGAATTGAGGGTTATTGTGGAAGCGGATAAAGTGACCGATGCGGATTCGGAAAAACTTTCTTTTGAAATAGCGCAGAAGATCCAGAACGAAATGACCTTCCCCGGCCAGATAAAAGTTACCGTAATCAGAGAGAAGAGGGCAGTGAACGTTGCGAGATAAAATAGTTTAAAAGTTTAAGGTTTAAGGGTTTAATGTTGTTTGAGTTAATCAAATCTGATCGATTCGGACACCTTTAAACCCTTAAACTATTAAACCCTTAAACTTTGTATTAAAAAACTTGAAAGTTTACTCCTCCAACAACAAACTTTTCCCTACCTTCGCCTCCCTTAAAATTATAAGTCATGAACGCAGCAGTTCAGTTTGTACACGAGCAGTTGACAGGAAAAAAAGAGTTCCCGAAGTTTAAAGCCGGTGACAATGTAACCGTTAACTATAAGATTGTTGAAGGTGGAAAAGAGCGTATCCAGAGCTTCCGCGGCGATGTGTTAAAGCGCCAGGGAACAGGGCATACAGCGAGTTTCACCGTTCGCAAAATTTCTGATGGAGTTGGAGTAGAAAGAACCTTTCCTCTCTTTTCGCCCAATATTGATTCAATTGAGTTGAACAAATCCGGCCGGGTACGTCGTGCCAAGCTTTATTTCCAGCGCGGAAGAAGTGGTAAAAGCGCTCGTATTAAGGAAAAAAGAATGGCTAACGAAGTGGCTGAATAATAAATTATTTGAAATTTTTAGAAAGGGAGTCAATATTATTATTGAACTCCCTTTTTTGATGTTTTACTTCGGAAATAATCCAGTTGAGAAAAGGAAGCCGGCAATTGATGGGAGTGTAAATGGGTTGTTAAGTGGCAAATACAAAAGTGAAACTATCTGGTAAAAAACCTAACTTGCAATCTTTAATTCTGGCTATTTAAATAATTAGTATGAAACACAATTTTTTACTGAGCATGCCCGGTGGTACTGAATGGGTATTAATTATTCTCGCGGTTCTTATTTTATTCGGAGGTCGTAAAATTCCCGAATTCATGCGTGGCATCGGTAAAGGTATCCGCGAATTCAATGACGCGAAGAATAATGTAAAAAAAGAAATCGAAGATGGCATGAGTGAAAAAGATAAACAAGCATCTTCTTCATCTACTTCTAACTAAATCTTCCGGCAGATAAAGTCTTTGACCGTTTTTGATCTCAAATCCGGTAAGCGATTTGTTTAAGTATACTTCAATAGAGCAATACCATACTGACTTATTAAACAGCCAAACCACCTGCGTGGAAGCTGTTCAATTTTACCTGCGCTCCATCCAGGAAAAAAAACATCTCAACGCTTTTGTACATGTTTATGCAGAAGAGGCATTGGAAAAAGCAAGTGAATTAGACAGTTCCAGATTAAAAGGTAAATCTTTAGGTAAACTTCATGGTGTAGTAGTTGCCATAAAAGATGTGCTTTCTTATAAAGATCACCCGCTCACTGCTTCTTCCAACATTCTCCGAAATTTTACGGCGGTTTATAATGCTACGGCAGTTGAAAGAATGCTTTCAGAAGGAGCGATTATTATTGGACATACTAATTGTGATGAATTTGCGATGGGTTCCACCAATGAAAATTCAGCCTATGGGAAAGTGTTGAATGCCCTCGATGAATCAAAGGTTCCCGGAGGTTCCTCGGGTGGGTCCGCGGTAGCTGTACAGGCTGATTGTTGTATGGTAAGCCTGGGTAGCGATACCGGTGGATCCGTAAGGCAGCCCGCAGACTTTTGTGGTATCATTGGACTTAAACCAACATATGGCCGGATATCCAGGTATGGATTGATTGCTTATGCTTCCTCATTCGACCAGGTTGGTATTTTTGGAAAGAATATTCCGGATGTTGCGCTATTACTCGAGGTGATCAGTGGTACGGATGAGTTTGATACAACCTCTTCTACAAAACCTATACAGAAGTACACTGAATTTCTTCACCCCGATAGAAGACCTTTGAAAATAGCATATTTCAAAGAGGCTCTTGAAAGTGAGTCCCTAGATATAGAAATAGCAAAAAAAATAAAAGGGTTGATTGAAAACCTTCAACAGGATGGACATCGTGTTGAACCAGTTGATTTTGAATACTTTGATTATATTGTTCCCACCTATTATATATTGACTACCGCTGAGGCCTCCTCAAATCTTTCAAGATTCGATGGAATCAGGTATGGATTCAGAAATGTGGATAAAAAAGCTGACCTGACAGAATTTTACTGCCAAACCCGTTCGTCCGGCTTCGGCTGGGAAGTGAAAAAGAGGATCATGCTGGGAAGCTTTGTCCTAAGTGCGGGTTATTACGATGCGTATTTTACCAAAGCTCAGCAAGTAAGGCAACTATTGGTCAAAAAAACAAACCTGATCTTCAGTCAATTCGATGCGATCATTTTACCTAACTCTCCAGGTACCGCTTTCCCATTCGGGGAAAAGTCAAAAGATCCCATTGCGATGTATTTAGCTGACATTTTTACAGTTTTTTGCAACTTAACGGGCCTTCCAGGCATCTCTCTCCCGCTTTTTTGGCACAGTAATGGCATACCATTCGGTGTCCAGATTATGACTAACCAATTTTCCGAGTTATCTTTGCTTCAGCTATCCAGTCAATGGATGCAACTGTACAGGGAAGAACGGAATTAGAAGAACCAAGTAATTCGACCCCCCGGCTGAACTGTACATTCTTCTCCAACTATCCTTTAAGAAGACTTTTTCAATTATCCCTTTGTAAAACTGTTGTCAATCATCCTGTGTTAAAGCATTTAGTTGTTTTAATCCATTCCCATTTGCTGGGTCGGCATTGTTGAGTAAATAAAAATGATGATGAAACAGAAATTATTCATTCTTAGTCTTTTTTGCTTTGGATTATTGACCACGGCTATCGCCGACAATGGCGATAAAAAGAAGAAAACTACCAAGTCAGGTACCCCTGCAAAAGCGGTTGTTAAAAGCAATAATAAGCTTAAGACTACCACTCTCAGAGATACTGTTCTGGCTCCGGGCAAGCTGGGTAATACCAACGAAGCCGCTTCCAGTTCAATACCAGACCTCTTTGAAAATGCTTCTAATGGTACTAATGCAGTAAAACTGAATCCCCGGGCGGTAAGTTTTGTGCAAGATTATATGGAAACCCATAGTAAGGAACTTCTGAAAATGAAGGACTGGGGTCGCACTTATTTTAACCTGATGGATGCTGTATTAATCAAGTATAGTTTGCCAATCGAGTTAAAATACCTTGCCGTAATTGAATCAAAATTGAAGTCAACTGCTCTTTCCAGGGTTGGTGCTGTTGGACCCTGGCAGCTAATGCCTGTAACAGCCCGTGAGTTGGGATTGAAGGTGAACAGTAAGGTTGACGAAAGAACAAATTACTATAAGAGCACAACCGCTGCCGCTAAATACCTCAGGGATCTTTATGCTGAATTTGGTGACTGGTTATTGGTTATTGCAGCCTATAACGGAGGGCCTGGTAATGTTTATAGTGCAATTAAGAAAAGTGGGGGTAGCCGTAACTTCTGGGCTATTCAGAATTTTTTACCTAATGAAACACGTAATCACGTAAAAAAATTCATTGGTACACACTATATATTTGAAGGCCAGGGAGGTATTACTACTCTTACAAAAGCGGAGACTGCTGATCAAATCAGCGCGGTGTCGCAGATTTTATCGAATAGGAATTTAACTGCCACAGAACTTGCCGATGTTAAAACCATTAAAGTTTCGGGTAAATATCATTCCGCAGTGATTGCTAAGATGGTTGTAATGGATATTGATGAGTTCAATCGTTACAATCCAAATTTCGATAGGGTTATGGCTAAAGCTGAAAATACTTACGAATTGAAACTTCCTCAGGATAAAATGGAACTGTTTGTAGCGAACAAGTACCAGATATTGAACGAATCAGTACAGATGTTGCTGAGCGGTGCTACCGTTTCTGCAATTACTACTTCTGTATCGAAACCAGCGGGAAAGAAATAATTAAATAAGCGTATTATAATAAATGGTATTGGCTAACCAGCCAGTACCTTTTTTATTGCCTGTGCTTTTAATAAGCATTCTTCGTATTCATTCTCAGGATCGCTGTAAAAAGTAATGCCTGAGCCCGTCTGAAAGGAAAGATAAGATGCTGTAGAATTATATAGAATACTTCTTATTACTACATTAAAATCGAAGTCACCAGTAGGTGATATATAACCAAGTGCCCCGGAGAAAAGGCCCCTTTTCGTACGCTCATATTCTTCAATTAACTCCAATACACGGCGTTTTGGAGCTCCTGTCATTGATCCCATAGGAAAACTAGCCCTGATTATGTCCACCGGTTCAATGCCTTGTTTAAGGGTGCCTTTGATTGTAGATATCAGTTGGTGCACCTGGGGAAAACTATAAACCCCGAATAACTCTTCCACCAAAACGGATCCTTCCACACAAACCTTTGAAAGATCGTTACGCACGAGATCTACCACCATCACATTTTCGGAACGTTCCTTACTACTTTGTTGCAACAACTTTTTATTTTCCACATCTCTATCCTTATTTAGTAGATCTCTTTGCCAGGTTCCTTTGATAGGTTGGGAATAGATATGTTCGCCTACTCTCTTTAAATATCTTTCTGGGCTGGCGCAAAGCAGGTACTTATCATGTAGCCGGTAAAATGCTGAAAAGGGATTGGGAGAGGCTTTACTGAGCGACCAGAATATAGATAAAGGATCGATTTCTATATCATCATCATAGAACTCCTGGCAAAAATTAATCTCATAACAATCCCCCCGCAAAATATGCTGCTGTAATTGCCTGATAACATTTATATAATCTGATTGTGAAAACCGGTTTTGAATACTGGCTTGTACCAACCGGCTAGTCATTACTTTCGGTGAGTTCATTATTTGATTGAAAACCTCCAACGCATTTCCCTCCCTCACCCCGATACTAATGTTCTGTTCACTTAGTTGTATAATTATCTCAGGGATATAGAAAAAAAGGTCCGGGAATTGAATATGGTCTTCTTTGAAGGATGTCATATTCTCTGTTTCATTTTTGAGATCATAACCCAGATGCCCGAAGATCCAATCGTTTTCCTGTTTACTGAAAGAATGAAACTCGTCCAACGCCGTACCCGAAGCACATTGCAATTGCCGCCATGATCCAGCGGCCAGCAGACACTCTACACTATGATGTGCAAGCTTATAATGATGGTTATCTAAAAAACAAAAAATGTTGAACCGGTTGGCCCAGTTCAACATTTGTATTTTAGTTTGCTCAATATCCGTTATCGGGAATGAGGTGAATACTCTGCTCACTTGATATCAATATAAAGATCGACCCTGCATTAAAAATCATCATCGTCATCATCAAAACCCCTATCGTTAAAAAGGTCCATATCCTTGAACTCATCGTCTACGCCCAAATCATCTTCTTCCTTGCCTTTCTTTGCGCCACCCGTTGCTTTTTTGACTTTTGATTTAGGCAGGTCGAATTCTTCGAAATCAGGATCCCAATCATCTTCCTCTTCAGGTTTATCCCAATCGTCTACTTCATCTTCTCCGCCTTCATCATCGTCCTCTTCTTCCCCTTTTTTTGACGAAGTCTTTGCGCCTTTTTTCGCAACGGGAGTTTCCTCTTCATCTAATTCATCATCATCTTCATCCTCCTCTAATTGCTTTTTAGATTTGGGTGAAGCCTTCTTTGAAGTTTCTTTTGTTGGTTTGGGTGCAGATTGACTGCTTTCATTTTTCCCCTTAACAGATTTTGCCATGTTCCGGAAAGATTATGCTGTAAAATTTCAGCGAAGTTTTTAATCCGCCAAAATTTTCTTTGTTTTTTTTTGTTTCAACAAATAAAGAGAGAATTATTTAATTTCTATCAATTGATCCCTACCCGGCCCATTCGATATCCACGCTATATTTACCCCAAGATACTGATTAATAAATGCAATATATTTTTGGGCGGCCTCGGGTAGGTCCTTTGGCGATTTTATTGCGGAAATATCGGTTTTCCATCCGTTAAATGCCTGTAACTCCGGTTCTATCGTAACTCTTGTCATCTGAAAAGGAATTTCTTTGGACGATTGTCCATTTATTTTATAAGCTGTACAAACTTCCAGTTTATCGAAAGCATCCAATACATCGGCCTTAGTCATTACAATTTTAGTTACTCCATTTACCATACAGGCAAAATTCAGCGCAACCAGGTCGATCCAGCCACAACGGCGAGGTCTGCCAGTTGTAGCTCCAAACTCACTCCCTATCTTTCTTAATTCCTCGCCAGTTGCATCATGTAATTCAGTGGGAAAAGGTCCGCCACCTACACGTGTGCAATATGCTTTAGTAACACCTATCACATCTTTTATCTTTTGCGGGGCTACACCCAAACCGGTACATACGCCCGCTGAAATCGTATTGGAAGAAGTAACAAATGGGAAAGTTCCGAAGTCCACATCCAGCATACTTCCTTGTGCGCCTTCGGCCAATACTTTCATACCCTCTTTAATCTTATCATTTATAAAATATTCTCCGTTTACAATCTTGAATTGGCGCATAAATTCAATAGCCTCGAAAAACTCTTCTTCCCAAGCGGAAATATCTTCCGTAAAATTCATGCTATCCAGTAACTTCTGATGCTTTAATCGAAGCTTTATATACTGAGTAGTAAAATTCTTATCAAGCAGATCCCCAACCCTCAAGCCGTTTCTGCCGGTTTTATCCATATAAGCGGGTCCAATGCCTTTTAAGGTAGAGCCGATTTTCTCCGTTCCCTTTGACAGTTCCGATGCTTTATCTAATGCGCGGTGAGTAGGAATTATGAGGTGTGTTCTTTCAGATATATAAAGGTTCTTTCTGTAATCAACTCCAAAGGATTTTACTGATTCGCATTCCTTACGCAGCGTAACCGCATCGAGAACCACTCCATTTCCAATGAGGTTAATTTTATTTTCATGAAAAATTCCGGAAGGTATCTGGTGCAGTACAACCTTTTTATCATTTACATATAAGGTATGCCCTGCATTGGGTCCCCCCTGGAAGCGAGCTATGATATCGTAGTTAGGAGCAAAATAATCCACAATCTTTCCTTTCCCCTCATCGCCCCATTGAAGGCCTAATAATACATCTACCATGAAAAAAACGGTTTGAAATGTTTAGTGCAAGGCAGCAAAAATAGGGATAGAAATAAAGAATGAAGAATTTTAAATGAAAAATTAAAAAGTAACTATTTGAGATTTATAAATGTTTTTTCCAATTTGGGTAATTCCCTTTTTTATTCCTCATTTTTAAATCTTAATTCTTAATTTCCATTAGTTTACCTGTTCAGTATCATAACGATCAACGGTTTCAATTCCCGGTAATTTTTTGAGTCGGCCCACCAGTTCCTCCAATTCTTCTTTATCGTGCACATATACTTTTATGTTACCAAAAAACAATCCCTCTTTTGCTTCAATGGTCATGGCACTGATATTTACTTTTAACTCCCCGGAAATCAGGTTGGTAATTTTATGAATTACACCTACATCATCCAGACCAACAATTTTCAACCCGGTAAGGAAAGATATTTCCTTATTCTTCGCCCATTTTGTTTTTACTACCCGATGGCCGTAGTTGGCCATTAATTTAGCCGCGTTCGGACAATTGGTACGATGAATCGTTAATCCTTTTCCTGTGGTTACAAATCCGAATACATCATCACCTGGAATAGGCTTGCAGCAATTAGCGAGATTATAAACAATCCGATCACTGCTTTCTCCAAATATGATCAGCTCGGTATCCTTTTTAGAAATAGAGGAGCTGCTTTCGGTTTTTGGTTCATTAACGGGTCTTACCGGTTTGGGTGGTTCCAGTTTATCACCGAGTATATTGAATTCCTTTAATTCTTTAAGATCAATATTCTTAACCGAAATCTGGTAATAGAGATCGAGCGGCGAAGGAAGTTTATAAAAGGTAGTAAGCACATCTACATTGTGCTGATTAAATGCCGCGCCGGCTCCTTCCAGTTTTCGTTGCATTAAATATTTTCCTTCATCGGCAACTTTCCTCTTTTCTTCTTTCAGCGCGTCTTTGATCTTGCTTTTGGCCTTAGCGGTTACAACAATTCCTAACCAATCCTCATTCGGTTTTTGTTTAGATGAGGTGATGATCTCTACCTGGTCACCACTCCGTAGCTTATGGCTGATAGGGACCAGTTTGTGATTTACTTTAGCTCCAATACACTGCGACCCTACCGCACTGTGAATAGAAAAAGCGAAATCCAACGCGGTGGAACCCACCGGCAACATTTTCACATCTCCTTTTGGAGTATACACATATATTTCTTCGGCGAGGAAACTGGTTTTGAAATCTTGCAGGAAGTCGATTGAATCACTATCCTGGGTATTCAATACTTCCCGTATTTGCTGGAACCATTTGTCAAAGCGACTTTCATCCGCAGCCCCTTCCTTATATTTCCAATGAGCTGCCAATCCTTTTTCTGCTATTTCGTTCATTCGCTTGGTACGTATCTGCACTTCCACCCATTTTCCCTGTGGGCCCATCACTGTTGTATGCAATGCTTCATAGCCATTTGATTTGGGATTACTCAACCAATCGCGCAAACGTTCGGGGGCAGGCGTATACTCATCAGTAATAAAAGAATAGACCTTCCAGCAATCTTCTTTCTCTCGTTCAGTGGGAGAATTTAAGATTACCCGGATAGCAAATAAATCATACACTTCTTCAAAATCCACGGCCTTTTTCTTCATCTTATTCCAGATCGAGTGAATGCTTTTGGGGCGACCGTATATTTCAAATTCAAAACTGCCTTTCTCGAGTTTATCTTTAATTGGCTTAATGAATTCATTGATATAGCGGGTACGTTCTCGCTTTGTTTCCGCCAGCTTACGCGCAATTTCCTTGTAAGCATCTGGCTCCATGTATTTCATGGCCAGGTCCTCAAGTTCCGTTTTAATATTATAGAGGCCCATACGATGGGCCAGTGGCGCATATACATAAACTGTTTCCGAAGATATCTTTAATTGTTTCTCCCGTTTCATACTGTCGAGTGTACGCATATTATGCAAACGATCGGCTAGTTTGATCAAAATCACTCTTGGGTCATCCGTAAGTGTAAGTAAGATTTTCTTAAAATTCTCCGCCTGCTGTGAAGCATTTACGTCAATTACATTGGAGATTTTGGTAAGACCGTCGACAATACGGGTTATTTCATTACCGAATTCCCGTTCAACATCTTCGAGCGTGATGTCAGTATCCTCCACAGTATCGTGCAGCAATGCACAAATGGTTGATCGGACTCCTAAACCGATCTCTTCAACGCATATGCGTGCTACTGCTAATGGGTGAAGGATATAGGGCTCACCGCTTTTACGTCGCATTGTCTTGTGCGCATCCGCCGCCATTTCAAAGGCAACACGCACCAGTTCTTTATCGCCGGGTTTTAGTTTAGGTTTAAGCCCCCGTAGCAAGGCACGGTACTCGCGAAGGATCAATTTCTTTTCCTGCTCTTCGTTCAGATTATATATCGGGGCTGCTGCTGCTGGTTCCATTCGGTAAACTGTAAATACGAATTTACGTAAAAGAAGCAGTTTTTTCGAGATAATCTATTACATTTGCAACCCTTTAAATAAGTTCTTTTGATAAGCGTTTGTGGCGTAATTGGTAGCCGCGTCCCGACGTTTACAGTCGGGATGGAGTGATCCGTGGGGGTTCGCAGTTAAAAGAAAGTTCTTTATTTATAAAGGCAAATAGTTCTTGGACATATTTTCTAGCGCATGTGGCGTAATTGGTAGCCGCGTCCCGACTCTAGAGTCGGGATGGAGTGATCCGTGTGGGTTCGTGCTAAAAGAAAAGTTCTTAGGATAAAGGCAAATAGTTCTTGTTTATATTTTCTCGCGCATGTGGCGTAATTGGTAGCCGCGCCAGACTTAGGATCTGGTGGAGTGATCCGTGGGGGTTCGAGTCCCTCCATGCGCACTTTAGTTTAATTAAAAATGAAGAATTAAGAATGAAAAATTAAAAAGTGACCTCTCAAAAATCGGGTAACTTCTTAATTTTTCATTCCACATTCTTTATTTATCATTTCATCCGGGTATCATTCTTGTTATACCTTGCACATAAATCATTCGTCTTCCTGATTGTTATCAACCCGTACTGAATAATTATTTACTTACTTAATCAGTAAAAACAATCATATGCAAACCTTTCTTGTTCCTGTAGATTTTTCAACGGCATCAAATAACGCCTTGGAATATGCTGCGCAACTGGCAAGAATTTATAATGCCCGCTTGCTCCTCTTCCATGCTTATATGCTGCCCACGCCCGTTAGTGAAGTTCCCTATGTAATGATTACAGCGGATGAACTGCAGAAAGAAAATGAAAAGTTGATAGAACGCGATGCGAGGGAAATAAGTCAGAAATACCAGGTAGAAACTGATTGGCAAGTCCGTATTGGCATTGCCAGTGATGAAGTAAAAGCCATCACACTAGAAACCGATATTACCTTTATTATTATTGGTATGAAAGGCGCTGGCGGTTTTGAAAAAATAATTGGAAGTACAACCACTAATGTTCTCCATAAAGTAAAATCGCCAGTATTGATTATTCCTCATGATGCAGGATACCAATCTATTTCAAGGATCGTTTATGCCAGTGATTTCAGCTATCAATCCAGTTTCCATCTTTTTGACCCGTTGCTCGCACTCCTGAATACGTTTAAAGCAGCCCTTACCATACTTCATGTTCAACTGGTACATTCCAGCGAATCAGCAGATTTGTTGATGGGGAAAAAGGATATCACTGGAATTTTTGAAGGGCATAATTTTAGTTATGTTACCGTTGAGAATAATTCGGTAACACAAGGGATTAACCAGTATATAGGTGAATACAGTAGCGACCTCCTTGTTATGGTGGCCCATAAGCATGGCTTTTTTGAGCGGATTTTCTCAAAAAACCATACAGGCGCGATGGCCTATGAAACTCATATACCTATGCTGGTATTGCAGGATAAAGGCTAAGGCCGGTAATTAAGCAAATAGCTGGTTTCACTTATTTTTCCTTCCTTATTCTCTCCAAAAAAGGGCGAATTGTATTAACTTTGCCCCCCATTCAAAAAAAAATATATGGCAACTATCACCCGAGAGAATATTGGCTTACTGAACGATAAAATAACCGTAAAGGTGGCAAAAGAGGATTATCTGGCTTCGTTTGAAAAATCATTGAAGAATTATAGTAAGACTGCCAATATCCCCGGCTTCCGCAAAGGAATGGTTCCCACCGGAATGATCAAAAAAATGCATGGCCCGGCCGTTTTTACCGACGAAGTATTAAGAACTGTTGAGAAAGAACTGAACGGCTATATGACCGCTGAAAAACTGGAGATTTTTGCACAGCCGCTTCCCCTGTCGGAAAATGATGCCCGCCAGATAGACATGAACAATCCGGCTGAATATCAATTTGCCTTTGAAGTTGGACTGAAGCCTGAATTTTCTGTTGCGGATCTTTCCAGCGAAAAAGTTACCCGCTATAAAGTAAATGTAACTGAAGAAATGGTTGATGAAGAAGCTAGCCGGCTTCAATTACGTCATGGTAAAATGACGGATCCTGAAACTACTACCGGCGATGATAATGTAATCAATGTAACTTTTATCGAATGCGACGCGGACGGGAACGAAGTAGAAGCTGGTGTAAGAAAGGACAATTCATTATTGTTAAAATATTTCGCTGAAGATTTCCGCAGCAACTTGCTTGACAAGAAAAAAGAAGATTTTGTAGTACTACAATTGAATAAAGCTTTCGCTGAAAAAGAAAGAGAATGGGTGCTGAATGATCTTGGTTTCGACAAACATGATAAAGCAGCTGGTGATAAATATTTCAAAATGCTTATTACCAAAGTGGGCCTGGTGGAAAAAGCCGAACTGAATGAAGAGTTCTTTAAAGCCACTTTCCCTTCGAAAGAAATTAAGGATGCAGATGAATTCCGTGCTACGGTTAAGGAAGATCTGCAATCGTACTGGGATAAGCAAAGTGGCAATCATTTACAACACGAGTTGTATCATGTACTGATCGATCACACAACCATTGAATTTCCTGAAACATTTTTAAAACGTTGGTTACAGAATGGCGGTGAAGAACCTAAGAATCAGGAACAGGTTGAAAAGGAGTTCCCGGGTTTTGTTAATCAGCTGAAATGGACGCTGATCACAGATAAACTGGTAAGAGAGAATAATATTGAGGTGGGTCCCGATGACCTGAAAGCCTTTGCTAAACAACAATTATTCGGCTATATGGGCGGTATGCAACCGATGGATGAAGAACAACCATGGATCAATGATTATATAAACCGGATGATGCAGGACCGGAAATTTGTAGAGGATGCTTATCATCGCATACAAACTGAAAAAGTTTTTGGCTGGGCCGATACTAAAGTAAACGCAATTGAAAAGCCTGTATCTGTACAGGAGTTTACCAAAGAACTCGAAAAGCACCAGCATCACCACCATTAATATAGTTTAATAGTTAAATGGTTGAAAGGTTTAAGGGTTGGCTCCGTTGTGGAACAACCCTTAAACCTTTTATCTTTTAAACCGTGAAACCTTTCCGGAAATGGCAAAATGTCCGATTTTTTGTCTTGCACGGTATTTGGTTAGAGACAATGACTTAAATTGCCGAACTAAATACCCGTTATTCATGATTAATTTAGGAAAAGAATTTG
Organism: Chitinophagaceae bacterium; assembly: GCA_965279015.1. GTDB lineage: Bacteria > Bacteroidota > Bacteroidia > Chitinophagales > Chitinophagaceae > Endoryza. The sequence continues at coordinate 1,710,114 of OZ257130.1, read as the reverse complement.
AAAAGTATGCGGTAAAGCACCGCGGCATCAGCAGCAATACATTAAATGCTTACACGAAACATTCTGTAACCAATCTTACCCCCAATATTATTGAAGAGCGACCGATGAATGTGGCGGTAATGGATGTATACAGCCGTCTTATGATGGATCGTATCATTTTTCTGGGTTACCCGATCAATGATGAAGTTGCCAATATTGTTACCGCTCAAATGCTCTTTCTGGAAAGCACCGACCGTACCCGTGATATCCAGATGTATATTAATTCGCCGGGAGGCAGTGTTTATTCTGGATTAGGCGTGTACGATACGATGCAGTATATAACTCCGGATGTATCTACTATTTGTATTGGTATGGCCGCTTCCATGGCGCAGGTTTTATTATGTGCCGGAACTAAGGGTAAGCGTACGGCCCTCAAACATAGCCGTGTGATGATGCACCAGCCAAGTGGCGCTATTGGAGGGCAAGCAAGCGATATTGAGATTACCGTAAATGAAATCAAAAAGATAAAGAAGAATCTGTATGATATCATTTCATATCATACGGGTAAAACAGTAAAGCAGGTTGAAAAAGATTGCGACCGCGATTACTGGCTCACTTCTGAGGAAGCCAAAGAATATGGACTCGTAGATGAAGTACTTCTTATTAACCCCCGGAAGGAGAAGAAAGAAAGCTAAGCAAAGAGGGTACAGAGAAAAGAGACAAAGAATGACTCTTTAGTAGGTAGTAAACAAAAAACTAAAACGCTAAATAAACAGGCAATGAATCATAATCAATTTTTAAATGGTTATTGGAGAGCGGATGACGAAGAGGAAGAAAAGGAAGAACAACCGAAGAGTGATCTGATGATGTTCAGTAAGAAACTGGAGAAATATTTTTTTGAGAAACGCAGTGTTTACCTGTGGAGTGTGGTGGATGATAAAAGTGCCAAGGATGTAGTAAGCAAACTATTATTATTGGATGCCGACAAACCAGGTGAAGAAATAAAATTTTATATCAATAGTCCCGGTGGAGTAGTAACGAGTGGCATGGTTATATACGATACCATGAAGATGATAAAAAGCCCGGTATCTACCATTTGTATGGGACTTGCGGCATCTATGGGATCCATCCTTTTAAGTGGGGGTGTAAAAGGCAGACGTTTTATTTACCCGCATGGAGAGGTAATGATTCACCAGCCAAGTTTGGGTGGCTATATCCAAGGTGTTAGCGTTGACCTCGAAATTCAGGCTAAGCAAACACAAAGGGTAAAACATATTGGAGCTAAGATATTGGCGGAGAACACTGGTAAAACCGTGGCACAGATTATGAAAGATTTTGATCGGGATTACTGGATGGATGCCAAGGAAGCCCTTGACTATGGCATTGTTGACCAGCTAGTTGAGAACCTTTAGGGTAATAAATAATTAGTAAGATCCCAAATTACCTGCTTTAAAATCAAGCCGGGAATTCGGGATTTTTTATTGGGATTTGGCAATTCTATTAGATACCTTTGTATACTCACAGCGATAGCATATGGCAAAAACTACTTTACACTGTTCCTTTTGTGGCCGTAGCCGGGATGAAGTCAAGATATTGATTGCAGGTCAGGAAGGGCATATCTGCGAAAACTGTGTGGATCATGCGCAGGAAATCATTGAGCAGGAACTGGCCACCCGGCAGGATGGCAGCAGTGCTTCATCTTCTGCATTCAAGCTTACTGTAAAAAAACCAGTAGAAGTAAAACGATTCTTAGACGAATACATTATCGGCCAGGATGATGCAAAAAAAGTATTGGCTGTTGCCGTTTACAATCATTACAAACGCTTGCAGCAAAAACCGGTGGAGAACGATATTGAAATTGAAAAAAGCAATATTGTAATGGTAGGTGAAACCGGAACCGGAAAAACATTATTAGCAAAAACCATTGCACGATTACTGAATGTTCCATTCGCCATTGTTGATGCAACAGTTTTTACCGAAGCGGGTTATGTGGGTGAAGATGTAGAGAGCATTTTAACACGCTTATTACAGGTTTGTAATTATGATGTGGCTGCCGCCGAAAAAGGGATTGTTTACATCGACGAAATTGATAAGATCGCCCGTAAGGGAGATAACCCTTCTATCACCCGCGACGTAAGCGGAGAAGGTGTACAACAGGGATTATTAAAATTGCTCGAAGGAACAGATGTACTGGTTCCTCCGCAGGGTGGGCGTAAACATCCAGAGCAAAAGCTTATTAAGATCAATACGCAGAATATATTGTTTATTTGCGGTGGTGCTTTTGATGGTATCGATAAAGTGATTGCCCGTCGTGTTAATACCAATGCAATAGGCTTTAATGTAAATAAAGAGTTGCAGGAACACATGAAGAAAAACCTGCTGCAGTATATCAATGCTACCGATCTTAAAAGCTTTGGCTTGATTCCAGAACTGTTGGGACGTTTACCGGTAGTTACCCATCTTAATCCACTCGATCAACCCACACTACGATTGATATTAACCGAACCAAAGAACGCACTCATCCGCCAATACAAGAAATTATTTGAACTGGAAGGAATTCAACTTTCTATTGATGATGATGTTCTTGACTTTATGGTAGTAAAAGCCCTGGAATACAAATTAGGAGCAAGAGGATTACGCAGCATATGTGAAAGCATACTTACAGATGCTATGTTTGAATTACCCTCTGCTAAAGAAACCCGTTTCCATCTCGATATGGAATATGCGCGGCTGAAATTCGACAAGAGTAAGATGAACTTGTTGAAAGTGGCGTAAACGAGATTGAAAAAATTTAAAGGAATATAATGATATTTGAGCCGGATAATTTATCCGGCTTTATTTTTTAAACCGAATGCATATGCAGGAACTTATCGACAAACTGAAAGCCGAAGGCCTTACCGAACAACAAGCGCTGAAAGCTATTGAAATTGTAAAAAATTTCGCCAAACAAAAGTTCCCCATTTTTGGCGGGGCGATCGATAAAGTATTTGAAAAATACAGTCCAAAGCAAGAGGACGATTTCCTTGAATAATTCCCGTCAGCTATTAATGAACTATCAAAATAAGTTTGTAACATTAATGAATGAAATGGGTTAAACAAAATATGGAATTGATGGCGTGGATCATCGCGCTATTCGTTCCTTTTTTTATTGATCCATGGGCAAGTGATCATTTCTCTATTTGTTTTTTTAGAGGGATTGGTATTGATTGGTGCCCCGGCTGCGGACTAGGAAAATCAATGGCATTTCTATACCGGGGAGAATGGAGATTATCATTTCAATCCCATTGGCTGGGAGCCGCCGCAACCTTATTTTTAGCGCACCGGGTTTTCAACTTACTTCGAAAGAATTTCTTGATAACTAAACCAACAACAATATGAACCAACGATTCATGATGCTCTCAGGCATTCAACCCGATGAACTAATCTATCTCGAAAATCTTACGGAGCGTTTAACGGAAGAACAAAAGAATATGTTTATCAGTATGTATTCTTCTAAAAGAAAAACAACCGAAACCATTCTAATTTGTACCATCCTGGGATTTGTGGTGGTTGCGGGAATCCAACGTTTTGTACTCGGACAAGTTGGAATGGGACTTTTATATCTTTTTACGGGTGGGCTTTGCCTCATTGGAACCATCGTTGACCTTGTCAATCATAAACAAATGACACTTGAATTTAATCAGCAGCAAGCGCAGGAAACAATGGCGATGATAGTAAGATGATGAGAAATAAAGCTTGAAGTTCGAGTAATCATTTATTAACAAATTCTATCCGTTATCGAATTTCTTACAATTTTGAGATGGTTGTTTCCTTAATATAAGCGAGTACTGCATCCATATCATTATCATTAAATTCAAACATGGGCATTGCAATAGGTGCCCAATCTTGCATCTTTCGGGCATAAGGATCTCCTGTTGCGACCGCTTTATTCCAGTTCCGGATCCACATATAAAGTAGTTTTTTGCTGGGCCAACGGTCTTCAACACCTGCCAATGCTGGTCCGGCAATAGCTTTATTAATAGAATGACAGGATGCGCAACTTGCTTTAAAGAGTTTTTCTCCTTTTTTAGCTAGCTCCGATAGTGGCGGTTGAATGATTACTTGAGATTCAGCATCGTGAGGGGTAAACGAATCCTCGCGCAACGTAGTTACCACTAAAATAAGTCGGACTATTATTGCCAATGCAATAAACAGGAACACTCCTTTGAGAATATGAGTCATTTCATTTCTCATACCACAAAGTTAAAACAAAAAGCCTTTCCCGTTTCCGGGAAAGGCACTGACAAGACAAGCAAACCTTAATCAAACATTATGTTCTTAAAATTTCTCTGGATATAACCAGTTTCTGTATTTCAGAAGTTCCTTCTCCAATCGTACACAATTTACTGTCACGATAATATTTTTCTACCGGGAAGTCTTTGGTATAACCATATCCACCAAAAACCTGCACGGCTTCATTCGCTGTTTTCACCGCTACTTCACTGGCATAATATTTTGCCATTGCCGCCTGTTTAGTCATCGCTTCCCCTCTTATCTTAAGATCACAGGCTTGCAGTGTGAGTAATTCAGCGGCCATTATTTCCGTAGCCATATCCGCCAGTTTGAACGATATCCCCTGAAAATTGGAGATAGGTTGATCAAACTGGTGTCGCTCTTTCGAATAACGTACCGCTGCTTCGTAAGCTCCTTTTGCTATTCCCAGGGAGAGGGCAGCAATTGAAATACGCCCACCATCCAATACTTTCAACGATTGTTTAAAACCGTTACCTACCTCACCTAAACGATTGGCATCGGGGATGCGACAATTATCAAAGATCATTTCGGCCGTTTCACTGGCCCGCATTCCTAATTTATTTTCTTTTCTACCCCCACTAAAACCTTTTGTTCCTTTCTCTACAACAAAAGCGGTAGCATTATCTTTTGATCGGGGTTCACCTGTTCGTGCAATCACAACCGCTATATCTCCGGTTTTTCCATGGGTGATCCAATTCTTGGTTCCATTCAATATCCAGTCATTCCCGTCTTTTACAGCCGTTGTCTTCATATTTCCCGCATCACTGCCGGTATTGGCTTCTGTCAACCCCCAGGCTCCTATCCATTCTGCGGTAGCCAGTTTGGGTAAATATTTTTGCTTTTGCTCTTCATTCGCAAATGCGAGCAGATGGCCAATACAAAGAGAATTATGAGCAGCCAGACTCAACCCAATCGACCCGCATACTTTAGCGATCTCCTGGATAATGGTGACATACTCAAAATAACTCAGTCCAGCACCCCCATATTTTTCGGGAACCAACACACCCATCAATCCCAACTTTCCCATTTCTTTAAAAACGGATAAAGGAAATTCCTGGCTTTCGTCCCATTGCATTACAAAGGGCTTAATATGTTGCTGCGCAAAATCACGGGCGGTTGTCGCCACCTGCTGCGTCAACTCAGATGTCTCAAAATTCATAGCTATCGATACATTATGTAGTCAAAAAAAGGCAAGCAACTTTAGAGCTTGCAAATATAGGGAAATCTTAAACAGACTAACAATTGTTAGCGCAAAATATCCTTTTCTCCCTTTTATCTTCTATTCAACGCTTAAATAGGGTAATAATTTTGCCAACAGCCCCCTATCCAATAGTTGAATCTGATCTAATTCCGCTAACGTTTTGAAATTCCCATGCTGAGTCCGATACTGTACAATTGCGTTGGCAAGGCTCCAGTTGATATAGGGATGTTTGCTTAATTCTCCTGTTGTAGCGGTATTAATATTGATCTTTTTTGTAGCTACTTCCCCGCATATCAAAATCAACTTTATTTTTTGAAAAACGGAGTCTGCTAATCCAAAAGTTTCACCAACCTGTTCTATAGAGTAAAAGCCACCTAATTTGTCTCTGAAATTTATGATTCGTTGAGCAAGTTTACTGCCGATACCAGGTAATTGAATAAAAAGACTTGTATCCGCCTCATTAATATCAATTGCACGGGGAAGCGGATAGTTCGTATTGTTTTCGGAAAAGTTTCTTTGAATATTTCCTTTCGCTGTTTCAAAAATAGTTGCCTTTGGTTCCTCTGCATTAATTTTCACATAGGGTACAAATCGTTTAACATCTTTTTCACTCAATCCGTAAATCTTGCTTAGATCCGCTGGTTTTCGAAACCGGCCTCCTTTTGCTAGGTAATTACGGATAGTAGTTATGGTTTTTTCCCGAACACCCAGTTTTTTCCAACCTGCTTCCGAAATGGTATTGGGATCAAAAATAAATAAGAGGTGAGTAGTTGAATTGTAAGAAGCCAGCGGTTGATCTGAATAATCTTCGCGCTCTTCCAACTTTTCTCGATTAGAATTATTCGCCAGGTCTTCCAGCTGCTTTAACCCGTCCTCATATAAGTCGACTGAGGGCCGCGGTTCTCTCGTCCCGGTATTAAGAAAAGCCGGTATTGCACCCGTAATACCAATTAATACCAGTAGCAAAATAATCGAGATCCTTTCGTTGCGGGTAAACTGAAAATACTCTTTCAACAACCTTTTATCCATATAGATTATTTTAACTATATATCTTTTGTAGTAATACAATGGGAGCAGTCGTTAGTAACTCCAAGTGCCGGGTACGGGTAAACCCCTAATTATTTGTCCGGGATATTTACTTAGCTGAATTTTTCGTTCTATACCTGCTACAGGTAACCGCCTAGCATTGTATTCCAATTTTCATCTTACCTTATCAACAATAAAGTTACAGTAGCAACCCTATTAGGATATATCGTGAAAAACGCATTTCTTATAAGAAAAACACAGACGCTGAAATCATGCGTTCTATATAAATTTTCTTAACCAGAATATATTAGTTTTGAAATACAGAACATTTCTTTAAATTTCGATGATTTCCTATAAAGAATCCGAACTATGAATTACCACGCATTGCTAGAGGAACAGATCCGGAAATATTTTCCAGAGAAAGCGGATATACCTGATAATTGCCGCGCGTTACTTGCATCGATAAGTAATAGCTATGAAACATTTGACAAGGCAAGATTAACTGTTATACCAAAAAAGGAATTAATCAATAGCCTTCTCCCCCATCAACCAGGAACAGAATGTCCGGATTCAACGGATAGCGTTTCATTTGCAAAAAGTGATTTTCTTTCCCTGATGAGCCACGGAATACGTACGCCCCTGAATGCGATTGTTGGCATCGCGCACCTGATGATGAATGACGAGTTGCCCTTATCGCAATTGGAAAACATCCGAACGCTTAATATCTCCGCTGAGAACCTCCTGATTTTAATCAATGATATCCTCGATTATAACAAACTGGAAGAAGGGAAAATTAAGCTGATTGAAAAGAATACGGATATCCGGCAGTTGATGAACAGCATTAAATTGGCAAACCGTTTTCGCGCCGAAGAAAGAGGCAACCAATTAAAAGTAATGCTGGATGCTGATTTGCCTCGCTTTGTAAAGACGGATGATATCCGGCTTAGCCAAATACTCAACAACCTGCTATCAAACGCTATTAAATTTACCCATAACGGCATCATTAAACTGGAAGTGAAACTGATTAGTGATTCGGTTAACTACGCGGATATTCGCTTCGAAGTAACTGATACTGGTATTGGCATTAAGAAAGAAAAACAGCAATTTATATTTGAACATTTTTCCCGTGCGGCGATGGAGATCATCCGTGAATCGAACGGATCTGGACTGGGACTAGCCATCACCCGTCGTTTACTGCAACTGATGCAAACTGATATAGAAGTCAAAAGCGAACCGGGTGCAGGTACTTCCTTTTCTTTTGTCCTTCGCTTACATAAAGGGGATGAAATGGTTTCCGATGTGAAACCAGAAAACGGAATGATTAAAAACGATTTGGGTGGAATTAAAGTGTTGCTGGTAGAAGATGTTGAATTTAATGTGATGGTAGCGGAGAAAATGTTATTGAACTGGAACGCGAGAGTAGAAGTTTCTGAAAACGGTCTCTGCGCAATTGGAAAAGTAAGGGATGGAAATTTTGATTTAGTATTAATGGACCTTCAAATGCCCGTCCTGGACGGATACAGCGCTACCAAGCATATCCGTGAATTCAATACTGAAATACCGATCATTGCTTTAACCGCTTCCGCATCATCCGACGTGCATCAGAAAACAAAGGATGTGGGAATGAATGGATATGTGTCGAAACCATTTAAGCCAGCCGATCTTTATGATGCCATCTATGAGTTCGCCATTCGTCGTAAAGCTTCATAGTTCCACCACCAGACCATCATGGGCAAGAGCCACCGTAGACGGAAGATTTTTATTGATGTCGGCATGTTTACCTAACTGATGACTGATATGCGTGAAATACGTTTGTTTGTTGTTCAACTCTAATGCGAGTGCTGTTGCTTCGCCGAGCGTAAAATGAGAGATATGTTTTTCCTTCCTAAGGGCATTTAATACCAGTACCTCTCCGTTCTTTATCTTTTCTTGTTCTTTTTCACCTATAAGATTAGCATCCGTTATATACGTAAACCCTCCGAATTGGAATCCAAGGACAGGCATTTTCATATGCCATACTTCAATAGGAACAATGGGTATGTCTCCAACGGTAAATGGTTCCAATGCAATTGTATTGAGATTGATTTCAGGAACACCCGGATATCGTTTATCAGCAAAAGCATAGGGGAATTCACGCATCAATACCGCTTGTGTCATTTCATTGGCATATACCTGCATGGGTAAACCCGAAAAAAAATTATAAGCCCGTACATCGTCTAACCCGGCTACATGATCCTTATGGGGATGGGTAAAGATAATAGCATCTAATTTTTTCACATTGGCCCGTAACATTTGGTAACGGAAGTCGGGACCAGCATCCACAACCAATGTTGTTTTTTCGGATTGAACCAGGATACTCGAGCGAAGTCGTTTATCATTTTTATCGGGTGATGTACATACCGCGCATTCACAGCCGATCATTGGTACGCCGCTGGAAGTACCGGTGCCGAGAAAGGTGATTTTTATATGGGGATAGCTCACGGGCAAATGTAAAATGTAGAATAATAAATGTAAAATCTAAAATGCTTCTCCAATTTTACATTTTAAATTTTACATTCTGCGTTTTACATTTATTTCTCCTCCTCCTGGAACCTCGCAATCACCTCTTCATAAACCTTGCGTGTTTCCGGAGTAAGTGAATCAGGGGAGATATTGAGTTGGGGAATGATATCAAAAAGGGTATTGATCCGCCCTTCGGTTTGCAGGAATTTATTCAGCACCACTACCTTTTTGGCTTCAAGAATACAATAACCACTCTGAAAAGTTCCTCTTTCGTACCGGATGATATATTTTGCCTCATCGAGGATTTTTTCCACTTTATCTAATGTATGCTGTGTGTACTTCATAGTGAATAGTCAATAGTGAATGGTCAATAATGCAAATTTAAGATCGCTTCAGTTAGTGGGGAATTTAAGTTTTTCTAAGTTTTCCACAGGGGAAACGTGAATCGTGAGACGTGAATCGTGAGTGGGTTCCCGAATAAAAGCTAGTTGCAATTATTCAGGGACTTTCTCACGACTCACGTTTCACGACTCACGATTCCTCTCTCACGATTCACGCCTCACGTTCTCATTTGCTCGTCATCTTAATTATCGGCACAATCATTTCTTCCAAACTCACCCCTCCGTGCTGAAATGTGTTTCGGTAATAATTCACGTAGTAATTATAATTGTTGGGATAACAGAGAAAACTATCTTCCCGGGCAAAAATAAACGATGAATTCACAGAAGGAACTGGCAGCCCCGCTTCTTTGGGATCGCGGAAAGACAGTACATCCTTTGGTTCATAATTCAGGTTACGTCCATGTTTATAACGCAGATTGGTGGTAGTCTGTTTATCGCCAATCACCTTGACCGGTGTTTTTACCCGCACACTTCCATGGTCGGTTGCCAGAATAAGATTAATTTTTTTATCCGCTACTTTCTTTAATGCCTGGTGCAGGGGCGAATGCTCGAACCAGCTTTTGGTTACGGAGCGATAACTGATTTCATCTCCCGCCAATTCTTTTAATACTTCCATCTCTGTACGGGCATGACTCAACATATCAACGAAATTATATACGATCACATTGATATCGTTGTTTAACATGTTATGAATATTGTTCACCAGATCCTGTCCCGCCTGGTTGTTTACAATCTTGGTATAAGAATATTTCAATCCTTCACTCTTAAGGCGTTTCAATTGGGCCTTGAAAAATTCTTCCTCATGCAGGTTCTTTCCACCTTCTTCCTCATCATTCTTCCACAATTGCGGGAATTGTTTTTCAATATCAATCGGCAATAACCCTGAAAAAATTGCATTACGGGCATACTGGGTAGCGGTGGGAAGAATACTGTAAAAAGTATCTTCTTCAAGTATGCGAAAACTTTCTGCGAAAATAGGTTGGATAGCTTTCCACTGATCGAATCGTAAATTATCGAGTAAAACAAAAAATGTAGGCACCCCTTTTTCAACATGCGGTAGCACCTTAAACTGAAAAAGATTATGACTCATTACCGGTGCTTCACTGCTTTTTGGATTTATCCATTTGGCATAATTCTTTGAAACAAATTTGAAGAATTCAGTATTGGCTTCACTTTTCTGTGATTGCAAAACTTCTCTCATTTCAGGACTATCACTCTTTTCCATTTCCAGTTCCCAATACACCAGTTTTTTATAGATATCCATCCATTCATTGTAATCGGGATTACTATTTAATGCCATAAACAGATTACGGAATTGTTGCTGGTAAGCCGTGGTGGTGCGCTCGGCCACCAGGCGTTTATTGTCGATGATCTTTTTTAAACTCAGAAGTACCTGGTTGGGATTTACCGGTTTGATCAGGTAGTCGCTGATCTGGGAGCCGATAGCATCATCCATCAGGTTTTCGGTTTCATTTTTAGTGATTAGTACGATGGGAAGCGATTGATTGACTTCCTTCATCTTGGCGATCGTTTCCAGACCCGTGATACCCGGCATGGTTTCATCAAGCAAAACAACATCCACCAGGTTGTCCTTTATATAATCTACCGCATCGAAACCATTGGTCATCGATTTAACTTCGTATCCTTTATTCTGTAAAAATAAAATCTGTGATTGAAGACTTTCGATCTCGTCATCTACCCAGAGGATTTGTGGTACTGCCATTTTTGTGGAGTGTTTTAGTGGAAAAAGCCGATCGCTGCTAACTACCTTGCTTCGCCGAAGCGGCTATGCGAAGGCGAGCTAGCTACACGCTTCAAGCCTGCTCCGGTTGTAAAGAACGTTCATTTTTTCGGTAGGTCATATCCCTTATATGGTTTCCTTTATCGTGCCATAGAGCCCAAACTAATAAATCTTTTTAATCTCAACGGCCTTTGTACATTTGTCAGCTAAGTTTTAACAAAACAGAAAGCAGCGAATGAGCCAGCGCGTACGCAAAATAATCAATGACCCCGTTCATGGCTTTATAACGATTGACCACCCGCTGGTGTTCGATGTTATTTCTCATCCTTATTACCAACGTTTACGACGTATTCACCAAATGGCTTTTGCCAGCCTGGTATATCCTGGTGCGGTACACAGTCGCCTTCATCACTCATTGGGAGCTTATCATCTTATGTGCCAGGCTCTCACCGAGCTCAAAAATAAGGGGGTAGAAATTTCTGCACAGGAAGAAGTATCGGCTAAAATTGCTATTCTCCTGCACGATGTGGGCCATGGTCCTTTTTCGCACGCACTGGAAAATGTACTGATCAAAGATGTTCAGCACGAAGCCATTTCCATACTGATTATGCGGGTATTGAACGAACAGTTCGGTGGCCAATTACAAACAGCATTAGATATCTTCACTGATAATTATCATAAGCCATTTTTACGCCAGTTAGTTTCCGGTCAGCTCGATGTAGATCGTATGGATTACCTGAGCCGTGATAGTTATTTCACCGGAGTTTCAGAAGGACTAATCGGGTATGACCGGATAATTAAAATGCTCACCGTTCATAATGGGGAGCTGATGGTAGAAGAAAAAGCAATCTATTCCACCGAGAAATTTTTAGTAAGCCGCCGTTTAATGTATTGGCAGGTTTATCTCCATAAAACGGTAGTAAGCGCCGAAAAAATGCTGGTGCGTATTATTGAACGCGCCCAGGAATTGATAAGCAAAGGTGAAAAGCTTAGCTCTTCATCCGTCTTACTCGATTTCTTTTTACAGAATACAGAATCCCTTTCAATCGCGAAACATCTTGATAAATTCTGTCAGTTAGACGATTATGATGTTTTATCCGCCATCAAAAACTGGATTTACCATCCCGATAAAATATTGAGTACGCTTTGTCGGGGTTTGGTGGAACGAAAACTATTAAAAGTTAAATTGCAGGCCGAGCCCTTTGATGAAGAATGGATAAAAGGACTGCGGAACAGGATTTGTGAGCAATTAAAGATCACCGAGGAAGAGAGCCGTTATTTTATCTTCAGAGGCGAAGCTATCAATACCACATACGATCCCTACGAAGAAAAAATCAATATCCTGTTTAAGGACGGTACGGTAAAAGATATTTCCCGGGTCGACAATGCACTCATACAACAGTCGCTGGCCAGCCCGGTTAAAAAACAGTACATTTGTTACTATCAATAGCTGCGAGCCTTGAGCTATGAGCTTCGAGCCAGGAAATGCCTGCTTCGAATTTAAAGGGCTCGAAGCTCATAGCTCACAGCTCACAGCTTTAAAATATGCAGTTCTCCGCCTCCCAAATAGCTATGCTTATCAACGGAAAAGTAGAAGGCAATGCCTCTGCCACCGTTACATCATTTGGAAAAATTGAAGAGGCCCGTGAAGGGCAACTTGCATTTTTAGCCAATCCCAAATACGAAGATTATTTATATAGCACCGGCGCTTCCATTATTATTATTAATGAATCGTTACAACTGAAACAATCTCTATCTGCTACGCTGATCCGCGTACCCGATGCATATACCGCTTTCGCTACTTTACTTGGCGTGTACCAGAAAATGGCCACCCAGCAGTTGACCGGTACGCAGGAACCTGTTTATCTTTCAAAAACAGCAACCGTTGGACAACAGGTTTTCCTGGGTGCTTTTGTATATGCCGGGGAAAATGTAGTGATCGGTAACAGCGCAAAAATTTTTCCACAGGTATATTTAGGTAACAATGTAACGATCGGTGATAATACTATTATTCATCCTGGTGTTAAGATATATCACGATTGCAAGATCGGGAGCAATGTGATCATTCATGCCGGAACGATTATTGGAAGTGATGGATTCGGATTTGCACCGCAGGCCGATGGCAGTTTTCAAAAAGTACCGCAGATTGGAAACGTAATGGTGGAAGATGGAGTTGAAATAGGCGCCAATGCTGTTATTGATCGTGCTACTATAGGATCAACTATTATTAAATCAGGCGCCAAGCTTGATAACCTGGTACAGATAGCACACAATGTAGAAGTTGGAATCAATACCGTTATTGCTGCACAAGTAGGTGTAAGCGGCAGCACTAAAATTGGTAACAATGTAATGATTGGCGGGCAAGCCGGTATTGTTGGGCATATAAAAATTGCCGATGGAAGCAAGATCAATGCGCAAAGCGGCGTTAGTAAATCCATCAAAACTCCCAATAGCGCGGTTACCGGATCACCTGCATACGAATATACTTCAGCATTAAGAAGTCAGGCTGTGAGTCGTAATCTTCCCGAGTTGGAGAAAAGAATTAAAGAACTTGAAAAATTGATGGAGACGCTGATGAAGGAAAGAGTGTGAATTTCAAGAACCAAGAACCAAGATGCCAAGAACCAAAGAAGAAATGCAAAAAGAAATACAAAGAAGAACAAAAAAAATTTCAAGCTAAAAAATCTCAAAGGGTCTACGGAATTCGGAAATCCTTTGAGATTTTAATTTTTTGTATTCTTTCTTTGGACTTTGAATCTTTGAATTTTTTATTTGGTTCTTGGCATCTTGGTTCTTTGTATTTAGGCCTTGGCTTTTAACTCGCCAGTTTTCGCCGGTTTCAACGTTCTCAAATAACTATATATCGCTTTCAAATCCGAGTCACTCATGCGCTTATACGAATTCCAGGGCATGTGACTGTGTTCAATCAATTTTCCCATTCGAACACGATTGATAAAATCCTGCTGCGACCATGTATAAATCCTGCTCTCAGGATGTGGTGTTAGATTGGGAGGCGTCAATGTATCCTTACCTGGTTCAGTCATCGGATTGCCTCCCGCAAATGGTTCCCCAATAAATCCACCGGTCATATCCCGCAGTGTGTGACATCCATTGCAATTTGCCACATTCAATGCAAGATATTTACCATAGGCCGCTGTACTGTCTCTCTTTACTTTTTTGGGTACCTCTTCACTTGGACCAACTGGTTTAATCAAAAAGGCCTTTATCACTTTCCCCATTAATGTATATGAATGTTCAGGCACATTGTTTTTTACAGGTTGCTGATGACGCAGGTAGGAAATGATTGCCGTGAGATCTTCATCACTTACATTATGAAAAGGCATGAAATCAATCATAGCCGCTCCATTAGGTTTTACACCATAACGAAGTACACGTGCAATCTCCGGATCGGTATACCGGCCAATGCCTGTTTCCTTATCAGGCGTAATATTCCTCGAGAAAAAACTTCCCAATTCAAACTTAAATTCAAATCCCCCTGACATCACGGGTTCTTTACCAAGATCCAGTAAAGAATCCGGATTTTGTAAGCTATGGCAGGAAACACAATGAGCGGGACCGATTACAATTTCTTTACCGCGGGCTATGACAGCGCTGTCGGTTGTTGCACTGATTTGGGGATAAGGCGCTTCAAATTTCAGGTTTTGCCGCATGGCAACGGTGATGGTTACAAACAGCAGAATGGAGCCAATGATTATTCCGGACCATTTCAGAATTTTAAGGAGCATATACATTTTTTTTATTCGGGGCTAAAACTATCCTCCAATGTCTGATATAGGAATAGCATCCGCAATGAACTGTACAATCTGATGAATGAAACGTGCAAACAAATAATAAAAAAGGCATCTCGCCGGTAAGACGGAAAGACGGGAATTATGAGAACACTGAAAACGTCTTCCAGACTTCCCGGCTATTTTATCATATCCCATATTCAAAGAAGGAGATGACTTAGGTTTGTGGTTCGAATTGTATCTTTGCCACTCACTAATCAATCCTGATGGACATCAATTTCAATCCCGATAAGCAGCACACCTTAGGAATGGCGGTAAGCATTTCTGGCACTGGTTTACATACAGGTGTTAATGTTGATATGACCCTGAAACCAGCGAATCCCGGTTTTGGCTACCAGTTTCAGCGGATCGATCTTCCCGGAATGCCGATTATTAAAGCTGATTGCGACCTCGTAACGGATACCAGCCGGGGAACGACTCTGGAAGAAAATGGAGCTAAAGTATATACCGTAGAGCATGTATTAGCGGCCCTTGTTGGAATGGGCATCGATAATTGCTTGATTGAAGTCAATGGCCCGGAAATGCCCATTATTGATGGTAGCAGTGAACCCTTTGTAGAGATCATCGAGGATGCAAAAGTGGTGGAGCAGGATGCTGCCAAAGCCTGGTACAGCATTGATACAAATATTACACACTATGATGAGAAGAAGCGGGTAGAAATGACCGCTTTGCCTGCAACTGATTATAAAATAACGACCCTTATCGATTTCAATAGTCCGGTGCTGGGAACACAGCATGCCGGTTTAAAAACGATGCGGGATTTCAAACCCGAGATTGCTCCTTGTAGAACTTTTTGTTTCCTGCACGAACTGGAAATGCTGCTCGATAACAACCTGATAAAGGGTGGTGATATTAACAATGCCATTGTGGTAGTTGATAAGCCAGTTACCGCAAAGGAAATGCAACGATTGGCAAAAGCGTTTGGCCGCGATAAAATAGAAGTTAAAAGTGAGGGCTATCTGAATAACCTTGAATTGCGTTTTCCAAACGAACCTGCCCGTCATAAACTATTGGATGTAGTAGGTGATCTGGCCCTGATCGGTTATCCAATCAAAGCTCATATTATCGCTAACCGCCCCGGCCATAGCAGTAATGTAGATTTTGCAAAAAAGATCAAGCACTATATAAAAAAAAATAAACATACGAAAGACGTACCGGTTTACGACCCAACACAGCCGCCACTTTATAATACCCAGCAGATCGAAAAAAAGCTGCCACATCGATATCCATTCTTATTAGTAGATAAGATTATTGAGCTTACCGACAAGCATATTGTGGGTATCAAGAATGTAACATTCAACGAGCCTTTTTTCGCGGGCCATTTCCCCGGAAACCCTGTAATGCCAGGGGTATTGCAGGTGGAAGCCTTGGCACAAACTGGTGGTATTCTGGCTATTAATGCCATGCCACCGGGTGAATATGATACCTATTTTTTAAAGATTGATAATTGTAAGTTCAAGATGAAAGTGGTGCCGGGCGATACGCTTTTATTGCGTATGGAACTGGCGGCTCCGATCCGACGGGGTATCTGTGAAATGCGCGGAACTGTATTCGTTGGAAATAAAATTGCTACAGAGGCAGATTTGGTGGCGCAATTAGTGAAAAGAGGTTGATTTAAAGGCCATGGCTTTCCCACAAAGACCGCCAAGTTCGCTAAGAAAATCCCTTTAAAGCTAATCTCTCTGTGTCCTTTGTAGCTTAGTGTGTTATTCAAAAACAGCTTTTTTAGCAAAAAGCTAATTTTACATAATTAAGACTATTTTTGCACGTCAGATTGATTTTCTGACGTTTTTGCTTTTAAACCATATCTTGAAACCAGACCAGCAATCAAATCGCTCCAAGTTGAAACCTGTTACAGGTTCGGAACCCGCTGCGAGCGATCAGCCAATACTTAAGAATCTCAACAACATGATTCATCCCCACACCTATATCCATCCTAATGCAAAAATTGCCACCAATGTTAAGATAGATCCATTCTCCGTACTTCACCAGAATGTGGAAGTTGGGGAAGGTACATGGATAGGAAGTAATGTGACAATCATGGAAGGCGCACGTATAGGAAAAAATTGCCGCATTTTCCCCGGTGCTGTAATTGCCGCTATTCCCCAGGATTTAAAGTTTGAAGGAGAAGATACTATGGTAGAAATTGGTGACAATACTACCATCCGCGAATTTGTAACCATCAACCGTGGTACCAAGGATCGTTGGAAAACAAAGGTTGGAAAGAATTGCCTGATCATGGCCTATAGTCACCTTGCACATGATGTGGTGATTGGTAACAATTGCATCATGAGTAATAATACTCAGATTGCCGGTCATGTTGAGTTAGGTGATTGGGCAATTTTAGGAGGTATGTGTGCTATTCACCAGTTTGTAAAAATTGGTCAGCACGCATTTGTAAGTGGTGGTTCATTGGTGGGTAAAGATGTTCCTCCCTATATCAAAGCAGGTCGTCAACCATTAAGTTATGCAGGGGTGAATTCTGTGGGGTTGAAAAGAAGAGGTTTTACGATCGATAAGATCAATCATATACTTGAAATTTACCGCGTTATTTATAATAAGGGCATGAATACTTCTCAGGCGCTGGAATATTTAGAAGAAGAATTTTCTGCAACCGATGAACGCGATGAGATTGTGACGTTCATCCGCGAAAGTGGTCGTGGCATTATTAAACGCTATTCAAAAAATAGTGTGGATGAAGATATCGCTGACTAAAGCCGGCAAGCGATACAACCGCGACTGGATCTTCCGTAATCTTTCTTACGAATTTGTTTCAGGCACTTCTTATGCTATTACCGGGCCCAACGGTTCTGGAAAATCGACATTGTTACAAGCGATCGGAGGAGCATTGGTATTGAGTGAAGGAACGACAAGCTATGAGCTGCAAGCTGCGAGCTACGAGCCAAGAAGTCAAACCTTCGGAGGCTCTCAACTACAAACCACAAACTACAAACTACAAACTGACAACGTCTATCAACAACTTTCCATCGCCGCTCCTTATCTCGAGCTTATCGAAGAAATGACGATTAAAGAGTTTTTGCATTTTCACGCACAGTTCAAACCATTTCTTACTTCAATTTCAATTGACGGCATTATTGCAAAAGTTGGACTCGAAAAAGCCAGGGACAAACAAATACGCTATTACAGTAGTGGGATGAAACAAAGAGCTAAACTGGCGCAGGCAATTTTTAGTGATGTTGAATTGGTGCTTTTGGATGAACCCTGTACCAATTTAGATGGAGAAGGAATTGCTTTGTATCAGCAACTGATCCGCGATTATTGTAAGGAACGACTTGTAATTGTTAGCAGTAACGATGAGGCTGAGTTCAATTTTTGCGAAAAGAGGTTAAATATTTTGGATTACAAATAAGTAGTTCATGACAAAAAGCCGGTTTAGCTTTTGGAATATATATTTCCTTTATACACTGTTTCTCTCTGTGAATGCTTTGGGAATCTATTTCCTATCTCACCCGGAAATGGAATTTAACGGGAGGCTGGGGATTAAAACTTCCGGAACAACATTTGGCATTGCATTAATAGTGCTTACTGCGTTGTGTATATATTGGCTTTCAAAACGGACGATTCAAGTTGTAGTCAATGATTCTTTTATTGAGCTAAAAGGCTTTGGAAAACACATAATAATTCAAAAGCATGAAATAGTTAAAATGAACCTTACTGGCAGGGAAAGTATATGGTTTTTGATCTTTAGTTCCATGACCAATGTTATCATTATTGAAGTAATTGACGGGGAGAGATATATTTTGCCTGATTATTTCTATCGGCAAATTCATTTATTAAAAATGGAGTTGCAGAATTTCTATTCTGGAGTGAAGGATAAACCATCCCGTTCTATCACAAAAAATAAAAGATTGCTGGATTCAGATATTCCATTTACTGAAAAATTTTCGGGCAATTTTCTACTTTCGGTTAATGGCGTAATTATAAGTGGGGTTGGTCTTGTATGTTTATATATGCTTGCCAATAAAAATAATCAACTATTGATTTATTTTTTTATCGCGATTATTTTTTCTTTATTTTATTTTGCATTCGGAAGACAGTCGCATTATTTTTATTTATCAGAAGACACACTGACTATTAAAAATCACTTATTCTTCTGGAAACAAAAAAGCATTCCATTGATAGATATTAAAAAAATTGTTATTGAAAATCCCCATCAACAATCAACAGGCATTAGAGTTATAATGAACGATTTCAGATCAAACTTGTATTGCGGAGGTAGTTTAAGAGAAAAAACCTGGCAACAATTTATAAAAAGATTGAAGAAACTTGGTATTAAAATTGAAAACGAATCAATTATTTGATGTCCACATAACTCCCGACTGCCTCTTCGCTAAAGATACCAGTGACGTGCCCGACTACAGACTCCCGACTTCTAACTAACGACTACATCCTCAACTTCGTCTGCTTGCAATCAACAAATTCAAATCCGTATACTTCAAATCAAATCGTTGACTTAAATGGAAATTCGTAAGCGCTCCTTTGAATAAATAAATACCACTGCGTAAATGCACTTTATGCCATACCAAATTATCGAAGCCACCTTCATCCCCCGCTTCAATCAATAATGGCATCAATACATTGCTGATAGCCTGTGAGGCTGTACGGGCAAAGCCAGAGGGAATATTGGGAACACAATAATGAATAACACCGTATTTCAAAAAGATAGGGCTTTCATGGGTCGTAATTTCAGAGGTTTCAAAACAACCACCGCGGTCGATACTAACATCAATGATAACACTGCCGGTGCGCATATTGCTTACCATCTCTTCAGTAACCACTACAGGTGTTCTTGCCCCGGGCGTGTACAATGCACCTACGGCCACCTCACATGTTTTTAATTGCTTGGCAAGAATGCGTGGTTCAATGACGGAGGTCCACAAACGATGACCAATATTACTTTGCAAGCGTTTTAACCGGTAAATACTGCTGTCGAAAACTTTTACCGAAGCTCCCAGTGCAATAGCCGCACGGGTTGCGTATTCTCCTACAATTCCGGCACCCAGAATGATCACTTTTGTAGGTGGTATACCAGAGATCCCTCCCAATAGCACACCTTTACCATGATTGGCTGAGCCAAGATATTGGGCCGCGATCAGCATTACTGCGCTTCCGGCAATTTCACTCATACTACGAACGATCGGATAACTGTCGCTATCATCTTTTAAATTCTCAAATGAAATAGCTGTAATTTTTTTCTCCATCATTTTCTGCAGCAATTCCGCTTTTAATACGCTTAAATGTATAGGAGAAATGATTACCTGGTTCTGTTGCAAATGAGGAATGTCTTCTTCAACTACCGGTGCGCTCTTCACCAATATCGGAGCCCGGTATACTTCTGCTTTATCGTAAACTATTCTTGCGCCTGCTTCACTGTAATCCTTATCACGGAAATGGGCCGCATCACCGGCATTATGTTCCAGCATTACCTGGTGCCCATTGCTTACCAGCACACCCACCGCATCAGGAGTTAGCGCCACCCGGTTTTCCTGGAAAGCCGTTTCTTTCGGAATTCCGATCATTATCTGCGCGCCTTTGGGCTTAATATCCAGCGTTTCTTCAAGTGTTTCGTAACTAAAAGAAGTGCTGATGAAGGGCTTTTGCTGCGACATGAAAAATTAAAAGTTAATTGAGAGGTCTATTGTGGAACTGGAAGTTGGAAAGGCCGAAAGTCCGGAAGAAAAACAAAGCGGGTTGCACTTCTTCCGGACTTCCTGAAATTCAGTCTTCCGGTCATTGTCCAAAAATAACTATTTATTGTCGATTTGCAGTCTACGAAAATCATTATTGAGCGCCTCCAGATATACATGAATTGTATGTTCCGGAAACAGGCCCAAGGCTTTTTCGGGCCATTCCACCAGGCAAATATGATTACTGTACAAACAATCTTCAATGCCCGCACGGATAGCCTCTTCTTCGTTGCTCAATCGATATAGATCTATATGATAAATCAATCCGGCCGGATAGCTGTATTCATTTACCAACGAAAAAGTTGGGCTGCCAACTGTACTGCTCACTTTTTTGATATCGCATAACGCATGAATGAATGTTGTTTTACCGGCACCCATGGCCCCGTGAAAAGCAAAGACCTTTTTATCTCCCACTTCTGCCCAGAAATCCTTAGCCGTAGATAAAATATCCTTAAGATTAAATTGTACATCCATGTTGCAAATATAGAAGAACGCTGTTAGCTATTCGCTGCCTTGCTTCGCCGAAGCGGCTACGCGAAGGCGAGCTCGCTATTCGAATCCGTATATATCAAATATCTGTACTCCAAAACACCTTTTTAAATACTTCAAATTGCAACCACGTATAATTTATAATTCCGCCATTAGTAAACCAACCGCTACGCTCTTTTGTAATTTTATAGTATGGAAAAAGTGAATTGGAAAGTTGAAGGGATGACCTGTTCGAATTGCGCGTTGACAATCGACAAATACCTTCGCAACCAGGGTATGCAAAATGTTAAAGTAAACCTGGTAGGTGGCGAAGTAATTTTTGATGTAATAGACAAAGGGAATGAAACCAAACTGCAGAAGGGTGTTGAATCCTTAGGCTATAAAGTTATCCAGGAAGATGAACTCGGTCATCAGCATTCAAGCGATTCAAAAAAACGGATTAATAAATTTCTCCGCTATGTTTTGATCTGCGCGCCTTTTACGCTTATCCTGATGCTTCACATGATTCCCGGCGTTCATGAATGGGGACATTGGCTGATGAATCCCTGGCTTCAGTTAGCGTTGTGTATCCCGGTATTCATTGTCGGAATCAATTTTTTCGGTCGTAGCGCCATCAAAAGCATTGTCAACGGAATTCCGAATATGAATGTACTGGTGGCGATAGGTGCTACCGCTGCATTTGTATATAGTTTGATCGGAACAATAATAGGACAGGGCCAGCAGTACCTTTTTTACGAGACCACCGCCACCATCATCACGTTTGTATTTTTGGGAAATTACCTCGAAGACAGCTCCATTGAATCAACGCAACGCGCTCTGAATAAATTGGCAAAATCACAAAAAGTAATGGCCAATATGATCGCGTTTGATGAAGAACATAAAGAAATAATTTTTCCAATCGAAAATACTCAATTACGGAACGGGGATCTGGTGTTGATCAAATCCGGAGAACAGGTACCCGCTGATTGTAAAATATTATGGGGAGAAGCTACCGTAAATGAAGCGATCATCACTGGTGAAAGTTTGCCTGTTACCAAAAAGCAAAAAGATAAACTTATTGGAGGTAGCATACTTACAGACGGCACGGTTAAAGCCCAGGTAACCTCATCCGCAAAAGATTCTGTTCTGGCAAATATCATTAACCTGGTTAAACAAGCGCAATCAGAAAAACCACCTGTCCAACAATTAGCCGACCGAATCAGTGCCATTTTTGTTCCGATCGTTTTAGTCATCACAGCTGTTACATTTATTCTCAATTATATTTTTCTGGGAGCATTTACTGAATCGCTTATGCGCAGTATTGCCGTGCTGGTGATTGCTTGTCCGTGCGCGATGGGCCTGGCAACACCCGCTGCCATTGCAGTTGGCTTAGGGCGTGCCGCTAAAACAGGTATATTATTCCGCAATGCCAAAAGCCTTGAAGTATTTAAGGACATCAAACAAGTAGTATTCGATAAAACGGGAACCCTTACTACGGGTAAGTTTGTAATATCCGGATTCCAGGTTGAGTCAGGCCTGCCCCCCGTAGCTTCAGCGAAGGGGGGAGTCGGGAGTCAGGAGTCGGAAGCCTCTCACGGTTCACGTCTCACGATTCACGATTCATCACTCACTTCTCACCACTTACCACTCACCACTCACGATTCACGCCTCACGACTCACGCTTTCCAGCTCATCGCTTTTTCGCTCGAAAAATATTCCAATCACCCAATCGCGCAATGTATAGTCAGAGAATGGAAATCAAAAGAAGAAATCCGCTGGTCAAAGATTGAAGAAGTAAAAGGATTGGGAATGCATGCAACAGACAAAGAGGGAAACGACTATTGGGCGGGTTCGTATAAAACAGCCGAACATCTTACCAAAGACGAAACCCACAATATATATATAATTAAAAACAATCAACTACTTGGTTGGATCGATGTAAAAGATGAGCTGAGACCTGAGGCAAAATCAGTAGTTAACTATTTACATAGCAAGAATATTAAAACAATTATTCTAAGTGGCGATCGAAGTTATAAAACAGAAAGTATTGCAAAAGAATTGGGAATTGATGAAGTGATAGCAGAACAAACTCCGGAACATAAATTGCAGAAGATTGCGGAACTTAGTTTAGCAACGCCAACGGTTATGGTTGGCGATGGTATCAATGATGCACCTGCACTGGCAAAGGCGACAGTCGGAATTTCAATGAGCGATGCTTCCCATGTTGCCATGCAAACCGCAGATGTGGTGTTGATGAATAATGGATTGAAAAACCTACCAACAGCATTAGGTCTCGGCAAACACACGTATATAACAATTAAGCAAAATCTTTTCTGGGCATTCGCGTATAATATTGTTGCTATTCCTGTTGCCGCTGTAGGTTTATTGGGTCATTATGGTCCAACTTACGGAGCGCTTATTATGGCCTTAAGTGATGTGGTGCTGGCAGTGAATTCGGTGAGGTTGTTTGTGAAGAAAGTGGTGTGATCGTGAGTCGTGAGGCGTGAATCGTGAGAGGCGACCCGAACGTTTAAACCTCAGAGAATAAAAGAAAAACCTCATTTATTTTGGAGCGTTATATGCTAGCTTGAGTGGAAAATCTATGTTTTTAAATTTAGCTCACACAAAACTGGACATTTTCAACGTTTCAAAAGCATTTGTGATCGAATGCTATAAGCAAACAAAAAACTTTCCCACAGAGGAACGATATGCATTAACACAACAAGTCAGAAGGGCCGCGTTATCCGTACATTTGAATATTGCCGAAGGCTGTTCGAGAAAATCAGAAGCAGAACGAAAAAGATTTTATGAGATCGCAAGAGGATCGATTATTGAAATTGATGCAGCGTTGGATATTGCCTTTGCTCTGAACTATACATCAAAAGAAAAATTGCTGGAAGCAGGAGAATTAATGATACGTAGTTTTCAAATGATTTCAAAAATGATTGTATGATGGGCAACCCGGGAGCATCTCACGACTCACGTCTCACGACTCACGATTCACCACTCACCACTCACCACTCACCAATTGACGTTCTCCAAAAATTTTGGAAGCATTCTTCTTTTCGCCCCCTGCAAGAAGAAATCATTCTATCGGTATTAGCCGGAAAAGATACGCTCGCTTTATTACCAACGGGCGGAGGTAAATCAATTTGCTACCAGGTTCCTGCTATGTGTAAAGAAGGATTGTGCCTGGTGATATCACCCCTGATTGCATTGATGAAAGATCAAGTTGAGCAATTGAAAAGAAGGAATATCACCGCCTTCGCCATTTATTCGGGAATGAGCCGTAAAGAAGTTATGAATGTGTTGAAAGTAGCCTGCGAAAGTAATTGCAAGTTTTTATATGTATCGCCCGAACGATTGGAAACTTCCCTTTTTAAAGAATACTTGCCGGGTCTTGGTATTAACCTCGTTGCTGTAGATGAAGCGCATTGTATTTCGCAGTGGGGTTACGATTTTCGCCCCCCTTATTTACGTATTGCCGCTTTACGCGAAGAATTACCCGGCATACCTATCCTGGCATTAACCGCTTCCGCTACTCCATCCGTACAGGACGATATAATGCTCAAGCTGATGTTTAAGGAAACGAACATTTTTAAACAATCCTTTGAGCGACCCAATTTATCATATAGTGTTTTTAGTGTTGATTCGAAGATCAACAAGATAATTGAGATATTACAAAAAGTGCGAGGAAGCAGCCTGGTGTATTGTAAAAGCCGGAAACGCACCAAGGAAATAAGTGATCTGCTGAAAATGCATGGAATAAAATCGGAGTATTATCATGCAGGGTTAACTCATGAAGAACGCAATCGTAAGCAAGAAGCATGGATCAACAATCAAACAAGAACCATGGTTTGTACCAATGCATTCGGGATGGGAATTGATAAGCCCGATGTGAGGGTTGTGATACATGCCGATCTTACGGACTGTCTGGAGAATTATTACCAGGAAGCCGGTCGTGCAGGAAGAGATGGCAAAAGAGCCTACGCGGTATTGTTGTATCATTCTAAAGAACCGGAAGAGTTAAAACAATTACCCGATAGTCGTTTTCCCGATATGGAAAAAATACGGGAAGTATACCAATCACTCATGAACTACCTGCAATTACCGGTTGGCAGTGGTGAGGGAAATTATTATGATTTCGATATCACAGATTTTCTGAAAAAATTTAATTACGAAGCCGCGCTGGCATGGGCATCCATTAAAACACTCGAGCAGGAAGATAAATTAGGATACAACGAACAACTCTTCGCGCTGTCCACTGTTCAATTTACCTGCAATAAAGAAGCTCTTTACAATTTTGAAAATAACTACCCGGCCCTGGAACCACTTATTAAAATATTGTTGCGCACCTATGAAGGAATTTTTGATTACCCGGTAAGAATTCACGAAAGAATGTTATCGGGCCTCTTGAAAACTGATGCGGATTCTGTAAAAAAACAATTGCTTCAATTAGCTGCCTATCCAATCATCCGCTATGAGCCCCAAAAAGAGAATCCGCAATTATTTTTCCCGGTAAACCGCGTAGCCACTGAACAGCTCACTATTAACCATCAACAATATCAACGGAGAAAACAGGAATATTCCTCACGTATTAATGCACTGCTTGATTATGTACTTAAAGAAACCGCTTGTCGAAGCGCCGCGATCGCCTGTTATTTTGGGGATAATGCTGTAAAGCCTTGCGGCATCTGCGACAACTGTTTAAATGCCACAAAAAAATCAATCAGTTCCGAAGAGTTTACTAAGATCAGCAATGAAATAATTCAATTACTCGGAAGACAACCATTAACAGCTACAGATTTATTACAACAATTAACGATTAAGAAAGAAAAAGCCTGGGTGGTTATTCGGTTTTTGCAAGCGGAAAATAAAATTGTTGCTAATACTGACGGAGTAATAAGTTTGAGCAACCGATAAAAGAACCAAGAACCGAAGATGCCAAGAACCAAAGAAAAAATACTAAGAACCAAGGGCCAAAAAAAGAATACAAAAAAACAAATCTCAAGGTCCCGAATTTCAAAGGGTGTCCGAATTCCGGAGATTCTTTGAAGTTTTGTATTTTTTTGTATTCTTTCTTTGATTCTTGGTTTTCTTTTGCCTTTTTTCTTTGGTTCTTGGCATCTTGGCTTCTTGGTTCTTACTTCTTCTAGAGCCAGGAATTTTTCTTTCTTCTCGTAGTGCTTCTTCCTCCCAAACCTAATGCTCCTAATAAGCTTCGTGTGATTACGGCCGCGGCTGTACGACCAATCTGACGGGTGACAGAATTATCCAATACTTTTTCTACCGTAGATTTTTCCTGTTTACGCGAAGGTTTGTTTGCATCTTTCTCTTCCTTTTCTTCCGCAGCTTTTTGCGCGGCCTCTTCCAGTTTGGCATTTAATATTTCATAAGCGCTTTCACTGTCTTCTACTTCCGCGTATTTTTTTACCAACTTGGATGATTTTACCAACCCATCTATTTCCAAATCACTTAGGATATCCATCCGGCTGCGGGGTGGCACCAGCATGGTATGCACCAAGGGAGTGGGAATTCCCTTCTCATTTAATAATGTTATGAATGCTTCGCCAATACCCAATTGTGTAATGGCATCTTCGGTTTTATAAAACTCCGTTTCGGGATAATTCTCCGCCGCTTGCTTAATTGTCTTACGATCCGCCGCGGTAAAAGCCCGTAATGCATGCTGCACTTTTAATCCCAATTGCGCCAATACGCTGGCGGGAATATCCTGCGGATTCTGGGTACAGAAAAAAATTCCCACTCCTTTTGAACGGATCAGTTTAATAACGGTTTCTATTTGTTGTAATAATGCGCTTGTAGCTTCCTGGAAAACAAGATGAGCTTCATCGATAAACAATACCAGTTTGGGTTTATCGATATCGCCTTCCTCGGGAAGGGTAGCATATAATTCGGCAAGTAAACTCAACATGAAGGTTGAAAACAGTTTTGGCTTGCTTTGCATATCTGTTACCCGCAATACGCTGATCATACCCCGACCATCATCACTGATACGCATCAAATCGTCCACTTCAAAACTCGGCTCACCAAAAAAATTATCGGCACCCTGTTGCTGTAATTCTATTACTTTCCGGAGAATGGTACCGGTAGAAGAAGTTGAAATCTTACCATACTCTTTTTCAATGGCGCTCTTTCCTTCGTTGCTTATAAATTGAAGTGTTTTGATAAAATCTTTCAGATCCAACAGCGCCATTTTATTATCGTCGCAGTATTTAAAGATCATGGATACCACTCCTTCCTGCGTATCGTTCAATCCTAGTATTTTTGAAAGCAGGATCGGCCCGAATTCACTCACGGTAGCACGAAGCCGCACTCCTTTTTCAGCACTCAGGCTCATCAATTCAGCAGGAAAAGCTACAGGTTTGTATTCAATTCCAGCTTTCTGGCATCGATCCGTTATTTTATCGTTGATAGTTCCGGCAGTGGCAATACCACTCAGATCACCTTTTATATCCATCAATAAAACCGGAACACTGGCATCGCTTAATGCCTCTGCTATCACCTGCAGCGTTTTTGTTTTACCGGTACCAGTGGCACCTGCAATCAATCCATGGCGGTTCATTGTTTTAAGAGGCAGCTTTACGATTGCACCACTAACAGGCTGTCCATCCAGTACGCCAATACCCATAATCGCCGACTCGCCTTTAAAACTGTACCCCTCATTGATCTTCTGCAGAAATTGATCCTGTTTTGCCATGAAAAATTTATTGAAAGTTAGGGTGAATGTAAGGAATTCAGTTTAAGATTTTTACATGATAAAAACCCTGAAGCTCATTAAAGGCAGGGAAGCAATTTTGATCATTTTAAAATAATTATTTATTGTTTATCAATAATTTTATTATTTTTATCAGCAAATACAGTTCAATGCTGAAAAGGACTTATAATAAATATCATTTCATAATAACAGGAGTATTCTTTGCTTTGCTGGTGATTTTGTTATTTATTAATTCTCCACAGACCTCTACACCCGATTATACTTTCTCCGAAGTCGATTATTATTCAATCAACGATTCAGTTCCTTTGCCGGTTTATAAAAAAATGATTGATAGTATGCGGTCGAGGAAAGCATGGGAAAAACATAAACTGCGTTCTTCCGGAAACGGTTGGACAGTGCTTTCATTTGGTATCAGCGAATTTCCGCTTAATGATACATGTTGCGATTTTTTTAGAGACTACAAAAGTTTTGGCTATTATCTACGGTTACCAAATTTCGAATTAAAACCGGGAGCCCGTATATTAATTGATTCTAATAAATATTATTTAGAGTATGTTGCAGGAGACGCCTCAAAAGCTACAGCAAGACTATCGAGAAAAGAAATAAAAAACTTCAGGTACGCCTATGGTTATAATGAAAAGGGGAGTTTATTAATACCCCTTACCCGACCTGGCCTGGTCAAAATAATATTAACAATCATTGCGGTAGTCTTGAGTATAATTGTAATTATGGTTTTTATTGCACGACCAATACATCTTTTATACCGAATAAGTAATGGTATAATTTTTACCCGTCAAAACATCAAAACGATGAATTGGTTTGGTTGGGGACTTATTGGGCTTATACTTCTTACCCCGTTGCAGTCGAAGATTACCGAATGGGTATTAGGTAACAAAATTCCCGGTGAAATCTATTTCCCATTCTGGAAATACATGCTGGATCATAAATTTAGTTTGATAGGTGGGCTGATCGTGTTAATCTTTGCAAACGCATTTAAAAAAGGATATTCCCTTCAACAAGATCAGGATCTTACCGTATAATGCCAATTGTAGTTAACCTGGATGTAATGCTTGCCCGGCGCAAGATGTCACTCACCGAACTGAGTGAAGCGGTAGGCATTACCATTGCCAATATGAGTATACTCAAGAGCGGGAAAGCGAAGGCCATCCGTTTTTCCACGCTTGAAGAGATTTGCCGGGTACTCGAATGCCAGCCAGGTGAGCTTCTGGAATACATGACAGATGCGGATTATAATAAACTGATGCGGCAATAACTGCTTAAAAAATGAATTAACTACAAAAAATCTGTTTACACCATTAAACAAAACGAAAATAATCCCCCTTTTTTTCCACATCATGCCGCATTGGTTTCGTAATTCGGGTCTTCTATTCTATATTCGATCGTTGCGCTTCTCGAAACCGAAATAAGTATTTATGGAAAGGGTTAATAACTGGCGTTTGATAACTACGTTAGCAGCCGTTTTTTTGCTGTTTAGTTGTCAGAAAGAAATTGTATACGATGATATTGATAATAAACCACCTGTAATTATTTACACAATTCCGGGAGGATGGGAAGGAAAGTTCGGTCGCAATGCAGACCCCCCCAATCTTTATTTTGCCGCACATTTCAAAACCGATGGTTCTGTTACCATAGAAGCCGATGAACCACCAGCTTTTTTATACGGAACCTGGCAAATCATCGGAGACAGTGTAAAAACCACGTATGTATATCCTGCTGGCGACAGTTTTATTTTCGCCGCGAAATTTGCAGATACCGTTGGACGTATTGATGGTTACTGGCGCGCCATTCCACCAGCTACAGGCGGAGGTACATTTTATTTGGAGAAATACTAAAGAGATAAATAGATTAAATTGTTATTGCGAATTATTAACGCTGTTCAACTACTTCGGAACCGCTAGCAGCGAACAGCGAGTAGCTTTCTTTACATTTCTTCTTCCCTCTCGAGCATCAATATCGCTCCCTGAGGAACTATAAAATACTTCTCTCCTTCATACAAAACTTCTGTAGATCCACTTACTAAAAAAATGGCAAGATCCCCTTCCTTCGCCTGCAGTGGAAAATATTTTACCTGTTCCTCCTCGCTTTTCCAGCTTTCATCCTCAACAGGCATTGGAATAGCATAACCTGGACCAGTCTTAATTACATAGCCTTGTTGTACCTTTTCTTTTTCCTGAACCCCGGGCGGGAGATAGAGCCCGCTTTCGGTACGTTCGTTGGGCTTAGCAGGACGAATTAATACCCGGTCGCCAATAACAATTAATTTTTTGAATCTATTTCCGGAAGTGAGGCGCATGGTGATGAATTGTAAGGCAAAGATAATAGAGCGAATGTGCAAATTAGAAAATGTGCAGATGTGCAAATTGGTACTTACGGATGTAAAACACTTCGATAATTGAGTATTTTTTCGATAATTCAGGTATTCATTTGCACATCTGCACATTTTCTAATTTGCATATTTACTATCTTTATTAACAAAACATTATCCGCCAAATCCTTAGTTTGGCGTGCCTTTTACTTTTATTTACGGTAACATCTAAACTTTAAATTATGGAAGGAAAGAAACACAAAATACTTCTTTGCGAGGACGACCAGAATCTTGGAATGGTATTAAAGAATTACCTGGAACTAAACGATTTTGATGTAACCCTCGAAAGGGATGGCCGTTTAGGATTGGCCGCTTTTCAACGCGAAAAATTTGAATTGTGCCTGCTCGATATCATGATGCCCAATATGGACGGGTTTACCCTGGCCGAAGAAATCCGGGATGTAGATCCGGATATCCCACTGTTCTTCCTCAGCGCAAAAACAATGAAAGAAGACATCATCCAGGGTTATAAACTGGGTGCCGATGACTATATCACTAAACCATTCGATAGTGAAGTGTTGTTGCTGAAAATAAAAGCGATCATGAAGCGCAACGAAGAATCGAATAAAGAACAGGAGAATAAAGAATATGATCTTGGCAATTATCATTTCAATCCCAAACTACGCGAACTCAGTCACGACGGAAAAATGCAAACGCTTTCTCCGAAAGAAAATGAATTACTGAAAATGCTGGCCGAACATCTCAATGATTTGCTACCAAGAGAGCAGGCATTGAAAAAAATATGGGGCAGCGATACGTATTTCAATGGCCGTAGTATGGATGTGTATATTGCCAAATTGCGTAAATACCTGAAAGAAGATTCCAATATTGAAATTGTAAATATTCATGGAAACGGCTTCCGTCTGGTAGCACCAGTTTCAGCGTAGAAGTTTGAAGAGTTTAAAAGTTTAAGGGTTTAAAGGTTGTCGATCTGCAAAAAGACTGATCGAATTCAAACAACGATTAAACCCTTAAACTTTTAAACTATTAAACCCTTACTCAAACAACAAACCTTCCCCTGGTTTTTTAAACGGTTTTTTTCCGAGGTGTTCGTACGCCTTCTGGGTTACCTCCCTTCCACGCGGAGTTCGTTGAAGAAATCCTTCCTGTATAAGAAAAGGCTCATATACTTCCTCGATCGTACCTGATTCTTCAGCAACGGCAGTAGCAATGGTTGTTAATCCTACCGGCCCTCCTTTGAATTTTTCAATGATGGTTGAAAGAATACGATTGTCCATTTCATCCAGGCCATATTCATCTACATTCAATGCTTTCAAAGAATGTTGGGTAATCCCAATATCAATCTTTCCATCATTTAGCACTTGTGCAAAATCTCTCACCCGTCGCAACAATCCATTTGCTATACGGGGGGTAGCCCGACTTCGGCCAGCAATTTCACGGGCCGCTTCGGAACTAACTTGTACTCCCAATATTGAAGCTGACCTAAGAATAATCTTATGAAGTGTTTCAGCACTATAATATTCAAGTCTCGACTTAATAGCGAATCGGGACAACAGGGGTGCTGTTAAAAGACCACTTCTTGTAGTAGCCCCGATTAATGTGAATGGATTTAAATTGAGTTGTATACTTCGGGCATTTGGACCGCTGTCGATCATAATATCAATACGATAATCTTCCATCGCTGCGTACAGGTATTCTTCCACCACCGTACTCAAACGATGAATCTCGTCGATAAAGAGAACATCATTGGGCTCCAGGTTAGTAAGTAATCCAGCCAGATCACCCGGTTTTTCAATTACCGGACCCGATGTTTCTTTGATATTTACGCCCAATTCGTTGGCTACAATACGCGATAAAGTTGTCTTACCTAATCCTGGCGGGCCATGAAATAATACATGGTCCAATGCCTCTCCACGAATTTTAGCGGCCTTTATAAATATTTTCAGGTTATCGATAATTTGAGATTGACCTGAAAAATCAGCAATTTGAGAAGGTCGTATATTATTCTCAAATTCCTTATCCGCAGGACTTAGCAACTCCTTATCACTATTGAGATTTGTATTGGCCATGCTGTAAATTTAGGAATAGCATCCTTACCCATTCATAAATTTTTAAACCAATTATTTGTGGTGAGCTGTGAGTGGTGAGAATCCGTGGTTACATTCACTATTGACTATTGACTTTTCACTTCCTATTTTTGCCTTATTATTATGAACCTACAAGTTTTTAAACAAAGTATTGCCTCCCCTAAAGCTCCTTCCGGAACAAGTATTTATTTGCAGGCATTATGGGAAGATGGTAAAGGCAATTGGGAACAGTCGCATAATTTAATCCAGGATCTAACCGATAAAACAGCCGCGTGGATCCATGCATACCTGCATCGTAAAGAAGGTGATATCTGGAATGCAGATTACTGGTATAGCAAAGCGGGAAGGAAAAGACCCGCCGTTTCCCTGGAAGAAGAGTGGGAAACAATTGTTGAATTCTGTATTCAATAACTAAATCAGGAACGAACGCTGATGGAAATCCGGCGATCAACCTGACGTTCTTCGTCCGATGCTTCCGCAGGAATGGTGGCATACTCGGAACCATAACCTTCCGCTTTTATCAACTGTTCAGGCTTAGCACCTGCTGCTTCGATTGCCGCTAGTACAGACTCTGCCCGTTGCTGACTTAATTTTTTATTAGTTGCCGCATCACCGGTTTTATCAGTATACCCGCCTATTTTGAATTTAGCATTGGGAAATGCATTCAGGATGGCCGCAATATTTTTGATCTGTGCTTCACTTTCGGGAGTAATTCTAGCACTACTCATTTCAAAATTCAGGTTATCGAAATCGAACCAGATATTCTTAAGCGAATCTTCGCCAAGTTTTATCCAATCTGTTTTTAAGAAGGTAACCAATCTGTCTTCGATACCACCTTTATAAGCATCCAGTGTAACTCCATTCGGTAAAACTACCTTAAGAGACACTCTTACCTTGGTTACTTGGGTAGTTTTGGTTTCGGCATCGTGTGTTGCAACTCCATGCTCCTGGGCAACGGTTGCATGCGCTTCTCTATGACCACCACATGTCTTAAATATTAATGCTATTGACAAAAGAATAGCAGTTGTAATAACAATGCGAAGTGTGAATGCCATATCAATTAGTTTTAGTGTATGTTTCGACGATAAAGATAATAAGAAAAAATACCTTGATTTTATAGAAATTTTTGCATGTTCAGAATGAGATCCGGATCGAGGCAATTCGCTAAATATTTTTCCCGCTCCGAAAATTTACAAACACCGGGATAATCACCTTCATATAATTCCATATCAAGAATTAACTGAACATGCAAATGCGGTGGCCAATGCCCGTTCTCTGATGGTTTACCAAAATGCCCGATCACTTCACCCCGTGTAATATACTGACCCGAGGAAAGACGTTCGATATCACGCAAACTCAAATGTCCATATAAGGTATAAAAAGCAAGTGCATCCAGCTGATGCGTTAAAACAATCGTGGCACCATAATCACCATACTGTTCGTTGAATCCATAGCTATGAACCATCCCTCCCATAAACGCGTAAACAGGTGTTCCGGCCTTGCCCCAGATATCTGTTCCGAGATGAAGACGCCGGGGTTCGTCTCCTGGATTTGGCGCATTGAAAACAGGACTGCGACTATACACTGTTCGCAGTTCATTATAGCCCCCTATTCCATATTGGTAATTTCCATTTTCTAATTTACCATCAATATAAGCACAGAACTTATCTATGTCTTCAATAATATCTTTTGTTAGATCTTTATTGCTCTCTGTAAAATCCATCTCAAGCAACTTTTCTGTTGAAGGATTAAAATCCACTACCGGATAAAAGCCGGCTTGGTATTTACGAATAAGATTGTCAACAGAAGGGTTCATAAATTAATTTATTGAATGATCAATCGGGTAAACACTGGAAAATGATCGGAGGAAAAACGCCCCTGCCAAGTTTGGGATAAGGTAGCATGTTGTAATACCTTGAATTTCCCCTTTAAAAAAATATAGTCAATGGGCTGATCATTTATTTCTTTTGATTGAAAACTATTGAATGTGCCGGTAGGACCATAATGTGGTTGTTCTGATATTTCTTTCGAGTCGGTAAAGTACAAGGGGTTAACCTTCGCGGTTACCACTTGTATAGGTTCATCAGTTGGCTTTGCATTGAAATCTCCCGTAATAATTGCAGGCTTATTTCCCGCAATGGCTTTTACTTTTTGCAATAATAATTCAGCGCTTGCTTTACGGGCAACTTTACCGATATGATCAAAATGAGTATTGAAAAGATAGAACTCCTTTTTTGTTTGTTGGTCCTTAAATAATACCCAGGTTACCACCCGGGTAATGGCAGCATCCCAGCTTTTACTACCGGGTACCTGTGGTGTTTCCGATAACCAGAATGTTTCTGAATGGATTGCCCTCAAACGGGTGGTGTCATAAAAAACAGCGGAAAATTCCCCTTTGGTTTTGCCATCATCCCTCCCAACTCCCAGGTAACGATAATTAGGTAGCAGTAATTCCAGATCGGTGAGCTGTCCGTATAGAGCCTCCTGCACACCTACAATATGAGATTGGTGAAATGCTATCTGGGAGGCCGCGAAACCTTTACGGTAGGGCCATGCATTTGCGCTGTCGCCCGGATTGTTATACCGGATATTAAAGGTCATAACATTCAAGGCTTTATCCTGTGAATAGCCGGTCAATGAAAAGACAGGGAAAATACAAATAATCAGTATCCATTTTTTCATGATTCAATTTACAGTATCCTTTCCGAATCCGTAACAAATGGCAGTGTCTCGGTTTCCCACAAAGACACTAAGCCACAAAAGTTTATTCTTGGTGAATTTTGTGTCTTTCCCGCATTTGGCGGGACAAGTTGTGGGACAAAAATTTCAAACTGAGACACTTTTTAACAATGACAGGTGGAATACAATAAGTAACCTTTCTTCTGCCTTCCTCACCACTTATAAAAAACGTACGAAACATATTATACATTTAAATACCTTAGGATTTGCCGAGTTCTTCTTTTGATCAAACAAATTACATTTTATGAGAAAGATTTTATTCTTGCTGATGCTGGTACCAGTAACAGGTATTGTAATGGCACAAACTGAACCTTTATGGTTGCGTTATCCCGCCATCAGTCCCGATGGTAAAACCATTGCCTTTGGTTACAAAGGTGATATTTATCGGGTAGATGCAAATGGCGGAGTGGCTATTCCACTTACCATTCACGAGGCACATGATATGATGCCAATATGGAGCCATGATGGAAAATCGATTGCTTTTGCCAGTGATCGTCACGGCAATTTCGATGTGTTTGTTATTCCCGCAACCGGCGGAACTCCTACCCGACTCACTTATCATAGTTCACCGGATTATCCCGCTGATTTTTCTACGGATAATCAACAAGTGCTTTTCACCAGTTCCCGAAACATACCCGAAAAAAATGTTCGCTTCTACAGTCCCCGTTTATTTCAAAATCTTTATAGTGTTTCCGCAAAAGGGGGCAGACCGGTATTGATCTCCTCCGCTGGTTTTGAAAACGCGCATTATAACAGCAAAGGCACGCAGATTGTATTCCAGGATCGCAAAGGATTTGAAGATCCCTGGCGCAAACATCATACATCATCCGTAACACGCGATATCTGGTTGATGGATGTAAAAGCAAATACCTACCGTAAGATTAGCGGCTTTGAAGGTGAAGATCGCGAACCGGTTTTCAGCGGAGACGACCAGTTCATTTATTACCTGAGTGAAAAGAACGGCAATCAGAATATTTATAAAACTCCGGTGTTGAATAAAATGGCAGAACAATCCTTGACTTCGTTCAAAACGAATCCAGTTCGTCACCTTAGTATCAGCAAGGACAACCTGCTTTGTTTTACACAGAACGGAGAAATATATACATTGAAAGATGGCGGGCAGGCTAAGAAAGTTGCGATCCAGATTTATAACGATGGTCGTGCTGGCGTTGAAAAGAATGTTTCTATCAATGGAAATGTTACCCAATTCGAATTATCACCAAACGGAAAAGAGATCGCTTTTGTAACACGTGGTGAAATTTTTGTAACCAGTGTGGAAGGTGGCCAAACCAAGCGTATTACCAATACGCCACAGCAGGAACGCATGTTGCAATGGAGCCCCGATGGACGCAGCCTGGTATACTCCGCGGAGCGTAACGATAGCTGGGATATTTATAAAGCTACCATCAGCCGAAAGGAAGAACCTTATTTTTATGCCTCCACAGTGATCAATGAAGAACCGCTTATTGCAACCGCGGCTGAAGAATATCAACCGAAATACTCTCCCGATGGAAAAGAGATTGCGTATGTAGCGGATAGAAATATACTGAAAGTATATAACCTGGCTTCCAAACAAACCCGCACCTTATTACCTGAAGGACGCAATTATTCCTATGCAGATGGTGACTGGGATTTTAACTGGAGCCCCGATGGGAAATGGGTGATTTCCGATGATGGAGAAGGCAATTGGTTCACAGGTAACGCCGCCCTGATTAAAGCAGATGGCACCGGTGAAATTCAACATCCGATTAAAAGTGGATTTGGACAAGGCAATCCCAAATGGGCACTGGAGGGTAAAGCGATGGTATGGGCCAGTGCAAAAGAAGGCCGCAAATCGATGGCCTGGCAAGGTAGCCGGGAAGTAGATATCTATGCTGGTTTCTTTGATCAGGAATTATATGACCGATACAAACTCAGCAAAGATGATTTCGCGTTGCTGAAAGAAAAAGAAGAAAAAGAAAAACAGGAAAAGGATAAAGCGGAAAAAGAAAAACCCGCAGAACCTGGCGCAGGCACTAATGGAACAACAAAGCCCGGTGAAAAAACCGAGAAGAAAGCGGAGCCCGCAAAGGATAATACCGCTATTAAAAAAATGTGGAGCCCCAACCTGGATGGTTTTGAAAGCCGCGTTGCACGCTTAACTATCAACAGTTCTTCTATCTCAGATTATGCGATTAATAACGACGGAAGTAAGATCTTCTATCTTGCTTCATTTGAAAAAGGATTCGACTTATGGGTAACTGAGCCCCGTACCCGCGAAACCAAGATATTGGCCAAACTGGGAGGAAGTCCCAGCGGTATTGAAATGAGCAAAGATGGAAAGACTTTATATGTAACCAATAACGGAGCATTGGTTAAAGTTGACGAAACAGGTAAAGTAAGCCCGATCGCGATTAATGGAGAGATGATATTGAATGCAGCGGAAGAAAGAAAATATATACTCGATCATGCGGCGCGCCAGGTACAGAAGAAATTCTACGATCCGAAATTACATGGACTTGATTGGAAAATGCTGAAGGAAGAATATGCGCGTTTCCTGCCTCATATCAGCAATAATTATGATTACCAGGAATTACTCAGCGAGTTTCTTGGCGAATTGAATGCGTCACATACAGGAGGTCGCTATTCCCCACAAATGCAAAATCCGGATGCTACTGCGGCACTTGGATTATTATATGATGAATCGTATACAGGTAAAGGAATAAAAGTAACCGAGGTAATCACCGGTGGACCTTTTGATAAATCTACCAGCAAACTAAAAGCCGGTGTAGTGATTGAAAAAATAGATGGCGAAGAAATTACTGACGACGTAGATTGGACTAAATTCCTGAACCGGAAAGCTACCAAGAATACGTTGGTAAGCGTATTTGATCCTGCTACCAATACCCGGTTTGAAGAAGTTGTAAAACCTATCAGTTTTGGTGAAGAAGGACAACTGATGTACAAGCGTTGGATCAAACGCATGGATGAAATGGTGAAAAAATTAAGTGATGGAAAAGTTGGTTATGTACATGTGGCCGGCATGAATGATGGAAGTTACCGCAACACCTTTGACGCGGTGATGGGTAAGAATTTCGATAAAGAAGCATTGATAGTTGATACCCGATTTAATGGAGGCGGCTGGTTGCACGATGATTTGGCGACTTTCCTCAGCGGTAAACGTTATCTCGATTTCGCACCGCAGGGCAATCGCTTAAAAGATGGTGAACCAATGGGTCGTTGGAGCAAGCCAAGTGTAGTGCTGATGAGTGAGAGCAATTACAGCGATGCTTATATCTTCCCTTATGTTTATAAACAAAATGGGATTGGAAAATTAGTAGGAATGCCCGTACCCGGAACAGGAACCGCTGTTTGGTGGGAAACACAGATTGATCCTACAATCGTGTTTGGAATTCCTATGGTTGCTACTATTGGTAAAGAAAACAGACCGACAGAAAATCTTCAACTCGAGCCAGATATCCGGGTACCTTTGAGCTATGAAGATTTTCTAAACGGAAGGGATACTCAAATTGAAGCTGCCGTAAAAGAAATGCTTGCCCAATTGAAAGAAAAAGGAAACAAGAAAGCGTTCTGATAAGAAATTAGATCTTTTGCATTAGCCGGGAAGGTGGCAAGACGGGAATAATGTATTACGAATACTTTCCGTCTTACCGACTTCCCGGCCTTGCTTTGTGCTCCGTCGCTGAAGCTATGGCGCAAGCCACCGAAGCGGCTACACAAAGGCAAGCTAATTTTTTTATGCTAAACCTGATCGAAAGAACCAAATGTGCATAAAAGGCATAAATATTACAGCAAATGGCATAGTTTTTATTCCTTTTAGTAGATCAAATAAACCTTTCTATGTGGGTCATAGCTTTCTTTTCTGTATTACTGGTAGCAGTCATTATTTATGCTGCTCTTGTTAAAAGTAAAACCAGAAGAGAGAAGTTTATGGACGAAGGGGAACCCGTTGAGGATGATGAATCGAATCCACATTCGCCGTTGTGATAGAGTTTGAGAAAAGCTGTTAGTTGTTTGCTGTTAGTAAACTCCGGATAGTAAGATTCAGGTGATAATGAAATCAGGTTAAGCTTCTTCAAGAATACTATTTGTGAAAATGCTGTCAGGTATTTGAATAGTTGCTATTAGTTTTTCATCGAGCATTGCGGCCATTGCTTCAAAATAATCTATCACATCATCTCGAACATTCCGTTTGAGCCAGCGGAAACCTCCGGGTAAACGGTTTAAAACTTCTCTATCTTCGAGGTATTCGATATTATGAATATCAGTGGGGGTTAATCCCAATTGCTCCAATCTTTGCATCATCAGGTATAAGGGAGCTTCGCTGACAGAGCAATATTCTTCCGCTATCTCCGTCCATTCTCCGCTACCGGTATGGGCATAGGTTACAATTTCTTCTTTGCTGAGTTTACAAACTACCTGTAAGAGATTACCGCAATTACAGGCACCATGATGTCCCCAGGAATAGGAGGCTCCGTTACGCAACCTTATTGCGGTTTCCCGGAGGGCTTCTATCAATGGTAAATTTGCGTAGGGCATATACGAGGATCGTGAGTCGTGAATCGTGAGTCGTGAGAAAGACCCTAATAATAGGGTGTTGTTTATACTTCGGGAGCTTCTCACGACTCACCACTCACGCCTCACGTTTTCCGTTAAAATTTTTATAATGCAAAACATGTTCCTCTCAAATACGTTTTATAGCAAACCGTCTTTACGTGAAAACAGTCATTCCTATTCTTTTGTTCGCGCTTACCAGTTTTTTGATTCTCTCCGATACAAATGCCCAAACAATTACCGGCGCCTGGAAAGGAAAAATCAACAACACAAAAGTAGAACTGAAATTAATAAAAAGTGGTGATAGCTTAAGTGGAACTGTTTATTATTATGTTTCGAAGACTAATTACCGTCGCTATGCCGTAAAAGGTTATTTCGATGGCGCCACCAATGATGTGATCTGGTGGGATGATTGGATGATTGAAGATCATACCCAACGAAGCGCGATGGGATCCGCGAGACAGGAGCCACGTTTGAATATGGCGGATTTCAACTGTCCGGGTGATGACGAAATGTTATTGGATGGAAACAGTAATCTTAAAGATGATATTCAAAGCTCCAAAAAAGAACTGCATCTGCAAAAATCGGATGAACACGTGTTTGATGATGAATGGGACTGGGTGATTGAAAATTATACCGTGGGTGCTAATCATCCCGATATTATTGACAGCATTCGTCAATTGCAGGGCAGTATGCCATTCCCTGAGGAAAGAGCTATTGCGGCTGCTGCATCACCTGTAGTTAAAAATGCGGAAACCACAGGAAAACCTAAAGTCAGTGTTTCCGAACCACCCGCAGAAAAAACTTTCTCACCCACTTCAGTAAATACGGCAGAAGAAAAATTCACCAGTCGTAAGAAAATAGTTCAGACTATTATACCCATCACAGCAAATACTATTGAATTGCGTTTCTACGATAACGCGCAGGTAGATGGCGACTCCATCGCATTGTTCTTAAATAACAGGATGATCTTTAAAAATATCCGCCTCACCGATCAGCCTTATACCATTAAATTGAACGCCTCGGAATTGGAAGACGATAACGAACTGGTAATGGTAGCGGAGAACCTTGGCTCGATTCCACCAAACACCTCTTTTATGGTAGCTATTGTGGGGGATAAAAGATATGAAGCCCGCCTATATGCAAACGAAAATAGCAGTGCAGTGATTAGATTAGTTAAGAAAGAATAATGACGTTAGATAATAAGAACCAAGAACCGAAGAACCAAGATGCCAAAGAAAAAATACAAAAGAAAACCAAGGATCAAAGAAAGAATACAAATAAAAAAACCAAAGGGTCGCCGAAATTCGGGAATCCTTTGGTTATTTTAGCTTGGAATTTATTTTGTATTTTTTTGTATCTCTTTGTGTATTTATTCTTTGGATCTTGGCATCTTGGTTCTTTTCTTATAACATCTTTTACAAAAAGATAAATTACACCACCACATTCACCATTTTCCCTTTTACAAAAATGATCTTTTTGGGAGATTTTCCTTCCAGCCATTTCTTCACCACCTCGTTACCTAAAACAATTTCTTCAACAGCTGGCTGCTGTAAGTCGAGCGCGATATTGATGGTGGTTCGCATTTTACCATTCACGGAAATCGGATATTCCTTTGTTGATTCCGTAACATGCTTCGCATCAAATACCGGGAAGCTGGCATCTAAAATTGAGCCGCTGTTTCCCAACAAGCTCCATAATTCTTCAGCGATATGGGGCGCATAGGGTGTTAAGAGTATCAATAACTGTTGAAGAATTTCTTTCTTATGACATTTCAGATCACTCAGTTCATTCACACAAATCATAAAAGCACTCACGCCTGTATTGAAACTGAATCGCTCGGTATCTTCTTCAATCTTCTTGATTGTTTTGTGCAATACTTTCAATTCTTCGGGAGTAGCTTTATCTTCTGTCCAAACCTTCCCTTTCAAATCATCATAAAATAAGCGCCAGAGTTTTTTCAGGAAACGATGTACACCTTCAATACCTTTTGTATCCCAGGGCTTGCTGAGTTCAACGGGACCGAGGAACATTTCATACATGCGGAATGTGTCAGCACCATATCTTTCAACCAAGTCATCTGGGTTAACGGTGTTGAACTTAGATTTAGACATCTTCTCTACCTCGGCGCCACAGATATACTTACCGTCTTCCAAAATAAATTCCGCCTTGGCATATTCACCATTGCGCCATTTCTTAAATGCTGAAATATCTAATTCAAATCCATCCACTATATTCACATCAACATGCAATTCATTAGTTTGATACTGATCCTTCAATCCCTTTGAAACAAACTTATTTGTATTCTGGATTCGAAATACAAGCCTGCTACTCCCCTGTATCATCCCCTGGTTGATCAATTTTTTATACGGTTCATCATGTCCAATATATCCCAAATCATAAAGAGCTTTGGTCCACATACGGCTATATAACAAATGACCTACGGCATGCTCGGTACCGCCAATATAGATATCGACTTGTCCCCAGTAATCACTCACTCTACGATCACAAAATTCTTTGTCATTATGCGGATCCATATAGCGAAGGAAATACCAGCTGCTGCCTGCATAGCCAGGCATTGTGTTAGTCTCTAAATGTTGCGCGGTCCACTCGGGTATATTCGCCAATGGCCCTTCCCCATCGGGACCTGGACTATATTTATCAACTGTGGGTAATACTAATGGCAATTCTTTTTCGTCCAATGGGTATGCTGTTCCTTCGATCCATTTAACCGGAAAGGGTTCGCCCCAATAACGCTGACGACTAAAGGCCGCATCGCGCATTTTATAATTCACTTTGCGAATACCGATTTCCATTTCCTCGAGTTTATTGATCACAACGTCAATCGCGTCGCGCATCAACATTCCGTTTATAAAACCACTATTCTCGAGTATGGCATCTTTTGTGGGATTGGCCTCTTCTCCATTATAATGTTTGCCGATAATATTGGTGATCGGAATATTAAAATGCTGCGCAAACTTATGATCGCGTTCATCGCCGCAGGGTACTGCCATGATAGCGCCGGTTCCATATCCTGCCAAAACATATTCACTGATCCAGATTGGAATTTCACGTTGATCGAATGGATTGAGCGCGTATGCACCTGTAAATACACCCGTAATTTTTTTCTCTGCCATCCGCTCTCTTTCACTCCGGCTCTTTACATAAGCGATATATTCTTCTACCGCCTGCTTTTGTGCAGGCGTTGTAATCTGTTCTATCAAATCATGTTCTGGAGCAATAACCATAAAGTCGACACCGAAGATGGTATCGGGGCGGGTGGTATAAACAATAAGCTGCGAGCTGTGAGCTGCAAGCTGCGAGCCTTGCTTGCCGCTTGAAGCTTTAAGCTCGAAGCTGATTTCAGCTCCGCTACTCTTCCCAATCCAATTCGTCTGCATTTCTTTCATTGCGTCACTGTAATCAACACGATCCAATCCATCCAACAAACGATCAGCATATTCAGTAATACGGAGATACCATTGACGGAGTTTTTTCTTCACTACTGGAAAACCACCTCTTTCACTCACACCGTTTACTACTTCATCATTTGCTAATACGGTACCCAATGCCTCGCACCAGTTTACTTCGCCATAGCCGCAAAAGGAAAGGCGGTGGTCCATCAATATGCTTTGCTTTTTTGATTCATCGTACGATTTCCATTCAGCGGCGGAGAATTCGTGAGTAGTGAGGCGTGAGACGTGAGTGGTGCTCCCTAATTGTTCAAAAGCCCTTATTAATACATCGATTGGTTCTGCTTTATTAGTAGCGCGGTTAAAAAAACTATTGAAAAGTTTTAAAAAGATCCACTGCGTCCATTTATAATATTTCGGATCGCTGGTACGAACTTCGCGATCCCAGTCGAAGCAAAATCCAATATTATCCATTTGCGAACGGAAATTATTAATATTCTGCTCCGTTGAATCAGCAGGATGTACACCATGTTCAATAGCATATTGTTCAGCGGGTAATCCAAAAGCATCATACCCCATTGGATGCAGTACATTAAACCCTTTCAATCTTTTAAAACGACTGAAAATATCTGAGGCAATATAACCAAGTGGATGACCTACATGTAAACCTGCTCCACTGGGATAAGGAAACATATCCAGCACATAATACTTAGGTTTTGAAGATTCATTCGAAACCTTATAGGCATTATTCTCCTTCCATTTCTTCTGCCAGTTCTTTTCTATTTCCCTGAATTTATACTCCATAATTTCCCTTAGTTAATTAGTCCGGAAGACGGAAAGTCCGAATATCCGTAAGCAATGCCTTATTTAATGAATGATTCTTCCGATCCTCCCGACATCCGGACTTCCGGACATTATTGTGAATAAAGCCTTAAAAAAATCATGTTCTCCACAACTTTAAAATATAAGCTTTCCGCATTCGTTAGATGGGCGGCAAAAATACAATTTACAGCGCTAAATCCGCTATTTTTGCAGCTTTCCATGGCTTTCTAACCCATTTAAAAACAGTACTCATGTCGCAAACCGGAAAAC
Source organism: Chitinophagaceae bacterium (assembly GCA_965279015.1). GTDB lineage: Bacteria > Bacteroidota > Bacteroidia > Chitinophagales > Chitinophagaceae > Endoryza. Next base: position 1,666,018 of record OZ257130.1, on the reverse strand, counting down.
AATCCGCCAAACGATCCAAGCCATCTTATTTCATGGCAATTTTAGGGGTTACCCTGGTATTATTTATCGTAGGAGTATTGGGCTGGGTGGTACTGAATTCCCGTAAACTGGAGCAGGTACTCCGGGAAAGCGCTGTAATGAACGTCTTCATCAATCAAACAACCTCAGATCAGGATAAGGATTCCCTGCTTGCTTTTGTACAAACCCACCAGTACGTTAAAAGCTATCGCTATATCGACAAAGACGAGGCCAAAAAAGAGTGGTTGGACCAGGGCAATGAGGATTTCAACCAGTTTATCGACAATATGATGTTGCCGAGAAGCGTGGATGTGAATTTTAAAAGTGAGTTCGCCGATTCGCTTCATATGACGGGTTTTAAAGAACAATTATTGGCATTCAGTTTTGTGAGTGAAGTAAAATTCCCCAAAGAAGTAGTTGCGAGATTCAACCTGCTGCGCAAAGTATCGTTGGCACTGGCTATACTGGCGATCGTATTGCTGGCTCTTACTGTTATATTGATCGATAATACGATTCGCCTGGCAATGTTCAGTAACCGATTCTTAATAAAAACCATGCAAATGGTGGGTGCCACCCGATGGTTTATAGCACGTCCCTTGAATATAAGAGCCTTGATGAACGGGGCTATTTCGGCCCTGATTGCAATCGCAGCAATTGTGATTATAGTGGTATCACTGGAAAACTGGGTGCCCGAATTAAAGGCCCTGCGGGATACACAAACCCTTATTTTATTATGCCTGGTGATACTGGCAATCGGAATCTCCATCACCCTGGTAAGCACCCATCGTTCGATTATTAAGTATCTGAAGATGAAGCTGGACGACCTTTATTAAGAGTGAATTGTCAATAGTCAATAGTGAATGTTGGCACCTCTTATTATTGGTCATGAATTTTTGGAATCTATTGACTATTCACTATTGACTATTCACTATATTGCGCACTAATTTTTAAAGAAATGGCAGAAAAAAAATCGGCAACCGCCAATACCCCCGCTCCCGGACTTTTTGGAAAAGAGAATTATAAATGGATGATCATTGGCGTAGCTGTTATGGCCCTGGGCTTTTTTTTAATGGCTGGCGGTAAGAGCGATGATGTGAATGTATTTAAGAAAGAAGAAGTATATAGCACTACCCGAATAACTGTAGCTCCCATTCTTATTTTATTGGGACTTGGCATTGAGGTGTTTGCCATTTTCCGTAAACCTAAGGCATAAGAACAATTCAAAACATATTGAAGCGATACAATTGTGTCGCTTTTTTTATTTAGAGAAAAAATAATCGTGGGGATGAATCTAATTGAAGCCATCATTATAGCAATCGTAGAAGGGATTACTGAATTTCTTCCTATTTCCAGCACGGGACATATGGTTATTACCAGTTCTTTATTTGGCATTCAGCATGATAATTTTACCAAACTCTTTACGGTAGCCATTCAGTTGGGGGCCATATTGGCTGTAGTAGTTTTGTATTGGAAGAAATTTATTGATTTTAAAAGCTGGCAGTTCTATGTAAAATTATTGGTAGCGGTAATTCCGGCACTTTTATTCGGGAAATTATTCGACGACCTGATTGATGAAAAATTAGGAAACCCTGCCTTCATCGCGTGGATGTTTATTGCCGGAGGTATCGTATTGTTATTTATTGATCGATTCTTTCTGAATCCTCCTATCGACGAAGAAAAAAAAATCAGCTATCCAAAAGCATTTATCATTGGATTGTTCCAGGTATTAGCGGTGGCGTTGCCCGGAATCAGTCGAAGTGCTGCCAGTATAATTGGAGGCATGACACAAAAACTCACCCGCCGGCTCGCCGCTGAATTCTCCTTCTTCCTTGCCGTACCAACGATGGCGGCAGCAACGGGTTATTCTTTATTCTTAAAAGACTGGAACAAAACCGGCGTTGAGCAAAAAGGGTATGAACTTATTTTACAGAGTCCTGAAAACACCAAAGCGTTTATTGTAGGAAATATTGTAGCGTTTGTAGTAGCGATGATGGCCATTAAATTTTTTATTGGGTTCTTGCAAAAACATGGGTTCCGGTGGTTTGGTTGGTATAGGGTTATTGCGGGGATTGTTTTTTTGATATTGATATGGCAGGGGGTGATTAAAAACTAACTAATGTGCAAATGAGAAAATATGCAAATGTGCAAATTCTTCCTCTGAATTCCGCTATGTGAATTCAAATTGATTTACTAGCATAACAGTATCTTGCAAGGCCATAAATTATTTGCACATTTGCACATTTGCACATTTGCACATTTGCACATTTGCACATTTGCACATTTGCACATTTGCACATTTGCACATTTGCACATTTGCACATTTGCACATTTACTCATTTGCACATTAATCCTTAATTTCATTCCCCTAACTCTACACCATGCAAACTGCATCTAAAAAAGTCATCAATGGCTGGGCCATGTTCGATTGGGCCAATTCGGTTTACAATCTGGTGATTACGGCAACCATTTTCCCGGCTTATTTTGAATCCTTTAAAACAAGAACCGATTCGGAGGGTCAGGCTTATGTTAATTTCCTGGGAAGAGAGTTTGTAAACTCCTCCTTATACAATTATACATTGGGTTTCGCCTTGCTGATAGTTGCTTTGATTCTTCCCCTGCTTACTTCAATTGCCGACTATAGAGGAACTAAAAAGCGATTTATGGCCTTCTTCCTGACCATGGGAAGTATCGCTTGCTCATTAATGTTTTTTTTCACGAGAAAAGATCCGTCAGATCTCTCCCATCTTTGGATTGGAATAACCTGTATGATTTTAGCCTGTATCGGTTTTTGGAGCAGCTATGTATTCAGCAATTCTTATTTACCGGAAATCGCTGCTCCGGCGGATCGTGATCGTGTAAGCGCGAGAGGTTTTTCCTTTGGATATGTGGGCAGTGTGATCTTGCAGGTCATATGCTTTGTGTTTGTGCTGAATAGCGATTGGTTTAAAGATGGAACTTTCCCGGCCCGTTTATCTTTTTTATTAGCGGGTATATGGTGGATGGGATTTGGATTCTTTGCGATATCCCGCTTACCTAAACCGCTGGCAGCAGGAAATACCAACGTTCGGGAAGGAGCCCTTTCAAGCGGCTATAAAGAGTTGGCAAAAGTATGGGGGCAATTAAAGAAGATGCCGGTAATCAAGCGCTTTTTAGGCGCATTCTTTTTTTACAATATGGGCGTGCAAACGGTAATGCTGGCCGCTACACTGTTCGGCAAAAGCGAGCTTGAAATTCCAACTGAAAAATTAATTGGCGCTATTTTACTTATTCAATTGGTCGCCATTCCGGGTGCTTTCCTTATTAGTAAATTATCATCCCGTATCGGTAATTTCCGGGCATTAATGATCGTCGTATTTTTTTGGATACTGATTTGCATCGCCGCATTCTATATTCCCAAAAAAGAAGTGGTATTATTTTATTGTATCGCTGCCTGTGTTGGATTTGTAATGGGAGGAATCCAATCATTGAGCCGCAGTACTTATAGCAAACTGATGCCCGAAACAAAGGATACCGCGTCTTTCTTCAGTTTTTATGATGTTACCGAGAAGATCGCTGTAGTGATCGGGATGTTCAGTTTTGGGTTTATCACTGAAATTACCGGCTCTCAGCGAAATTCAGTATTGGCTTTGATGAGCTTCTTTATTGTAGGATTATTGTTATTGGTTTATGCTAATAACACGCAAAAAAAATCTCTTCGGGCGGTTTAACCCCAGGTAATACAGCTTGTAGCACAGATTAAACAGTTTAAATTTCTACTGCAAAGCACACAACGGTTTTTGCAAAGAACCCTAAATTGCGATCATCATTCATTGTGAACCCTTGTGAAAAACTTTGTGATCCTTTGTGTTAATTAAAAATTGAAAGCCGTGGTCATCTGTGCCATAATCTGTGAAATCCCGCCTGAATTACCTTAATTGGACAGGCGGGGTTAATTGAAAAAAACATTCTGATGAATCTATATACTATTAATACAGGTTATTTTAAATTAGATGGCGGCGCCATGTTTGGCGTAGTTCCCAAAAGCATCTGGAACAAACTCAACCCCGCGGATGAAAACAATATGTGCAGTTGGGCGCTGCGTTGTTTATTGATTGAAGACGGGAATAAATTAATTCTGATTGATAACGGGATGGGCAACAAACAGGATGCGAAATTTTTCGGTCATTATTATTTACATGGAGATGACACACTCGATAAATCCCTCGCCCAGCAAGGCTTTCACCGCGATGATATCACCGATGTAATTTTAACCCACCTGCATTTTGATCATTGCGGAGGAAGTATCATGCGGGAAGGAGATAAACTAGTCCCTGCTTTTAAAAACGCCACGTTCTATAGCAACGAAGATCATTGGAATTGGGCAGTAGATCCAAATGACAGGGAAAAAGCATCGTTTCTTAAAGAGAATATCCTTCCCATCCAGGAAAACGGTCAGCTTAAATTCATCCAACATCCATTTATTAAACCTGGCGGACCTACAGGATGGGTTGCTTATCCAAACAGACAAACACCATTTGATGAAAATATTTCTCTTTATTTTGTGAATGGACATACACATAGTATGATGATTCCTCATATTCAGTATAAAGGAAAAACAATTGTATACATGGCAGATCTACTGCCATCCATTTTTCATCTACCTATTCCTTATATAATGGCTTACGATGTAGAACCTCTTACCTCACTGGATGAAAAAAGAATATTTCTGTCTGAAGCACTGCAAATGGATTACATCTTATTCTTCGAACACGACCCACTCATTGAATGCTGCACGGTTCAAAGAACTGAAAGAGGAATACGGCAGAAGGAAACATTTAAACTTTCTGAAATTGGTTGAGATCTCTAAATAAAGAATCAAGAACCGAAGATCCAAGAACCAAAGAAAAAATACAAAGAAGCCAAATACCAAAAAAAGAATACAAAAATCTAAAATTTCAAAAGGTCTCCGAAAAATAACGGAGAGCCTTTGAAATTTTATGCTTGGATTTTTTTTATGTATTCTTGTTTCTTGGAATTTCTTTGGATCTTGGCATCTTTGGTTCTTGGTTCTTTTAGCGTAAACTAACTAACGAAGTCAAAGGGTGTCTAAGATTCCGGTGCCCAATCATATCTACTTTTACTTTCCCAACCGTAATCGGGCTTTCGATCCGCACCGGTATATGGTTAGCATCGTCGCTCACCCAAACCGTCATCTTCTCTCCCCCTTCAAACAGGGTTCCTTTAATTAGAAGCGGTTTGAACTTAATGGCTTTGAATTTCCCATACTTGGTCTTTATCGTTTCCTTACCCACATAGCGGATATACATTTCAAATAATTCATTATCGAGGAAAACGGAGAATGGAATTTTATCACCGGGTTTGTAGCTGTTGAAATCAATATTGCGGGCATAGTAGATAGAACTCAACACATCCTGCACGCAATCGGGTACCTTAAATACGCCGTCGTTGGTGATAGCGGTATTTGTGGTTTTATTGAATGTTACATTTTCATACTTCTTATATCCCCCCTCATAAACATTCCGTACAAATTTATAGGGTTGCAAAGTGGCAGTGTCAATATAGGATTCGTATTTATCTCTTACTTTAAAAATCTTATCATAGAAGGGATACGTTTTCCCATCTCCTACCAGGTGATAGACCGGCTTATTATTAAGCATTTCAAGACTGGAACTGAAAGTGACTTCCCCCGCGCTTAAATCACCAACCAAGGAATACATTACTTTGAATGTAATGGATTCAGTAGCCTGGAAAGAAGTATTGCGGATGGCGCAGAAACCATCGCCTGCCCGCAAAGGGAAACTAATGACTATAAGAAAAATAAAAAAGACTGACCGGAGTGATTTCATTGTTTATTCAAAAAATAACGGCTTCAATTCTTTTTTCCCATTCGCTTTTGCTCTTCCTTATAATTAAATAACCGGATATTCAAAATTAGCAAACTGCCGATCAATGCGGGAATTACTAAATTGATAATCCATATTGCCAGTGAAGTCGCTACAATACCTACTATATTCGAACTGAACAATTGTACCACTTCCACACTTGTTTTCCACCGAACCCCTAACTCTGTAACTAAAGCAATAGTAGGAACAATGGCCAGTACGAGAAACACCACACTTACCGACCAAAAAACCTGCCATCCATTCATCTCTACCCCAAAAACATCAAATAAAAAATAATACTGGATAGTAAACACAAGATAACGGGCTAATGACAATGACAAAATCTGTAACAACATAGTTGCGTTAAAATTGTCCAAAACCCGCACGTGTCGTATAAATTTCTCAATCCGTGGGATACGTTCAATTAGTCGGATCAGCCAGGACAAACGAAAATAAAGTAATGTTAAAAAGCAAGCGGCCAATAGGGAAACATACAAAACGGCATTGAGCCAGAAGACCGCTGAGCTCGACGAAGCTGAGCCTGACGAAGCTGAGCCTGACGAAGCACCACCCTGTAATTCTGATCGGATAACTAATAAGCCCACCACCCCCATAACCAGGGTTACCAGTAATTGACCCATGCTGCTCACAATAGTAAGCGACACGGCCTGTATGCGCTTCCCTTCATCTATATATAATACCCTTCCCATGTATTCACCCATACGATTGGGTGTAAAAAATGCAAGGGTTGTACCGGTAAATACTGCTTTTAAACATTTGATCCATGAAATTGCTTGAAGGCGGTTAATAACCAATTGCCATTTTTTTGCCTCCAATCCCCAGTTAACTAACATTAATCCGAGTACTGCTGCCAGCTTCCAGGCTGCGGCTCCATCAAATGCCTGCCTGATTTGATAAAATGATTGTTCCCAATTGGGCTGACGTTGAATTTGCCGGTAAATAGAGTATAATAACAGGCAAAACAACAGCGGACCTACCACATAGTTGAGGATTATTTTGATATTTTTGTTGGGACCTGTCAAATTGATCTACAAAATAATTGAATTCAACCGCTCCTTGCAAAAGTCTTCTAAAATAATTCTGGGAATCGATCCGGGAACCCTGGTAATGGGATACGGTATCATTGCGGTTAATGGTAATAACGTCCAATTACTGGAAATGAGTATCCTGAAGATGAACGCCAGAAAAGATAATTATGAACGACTGAAAATGATTCACGCAAAAATTACTGAACTGATCCAAAAACATAAACCGGATTGCTTCGCTATTGAAGCTCCTTTTTTTGGAAAGAATGTACAAAGTATGCTTAAGCTGGGTAGGGCCCAGGGAGTAGCGATTGCGGCAGCCATGAATGCGGGATTGGAAGTTTTTGAATATTCCCCAAAAAAAGTAAAGCAGTCCGTTACGGGTAATGGCAATGCAGATAAAGAACAAGTATGGAAAATGCTGCAACATCTTCTTTCCATTAAACCTGCCGCATTGAAATTCCTGGATGCATCCGACGCGTTGGCGGTGGCGGTTTGTCATCATTTCCAGGACAATCCTCAATTACCCACATCGTCTAAAAAAATAAAAGGCTGGGAAGATTTTATTCAAAAATTTCCTGGTAGAATTCGATAGCATTGGGAAATTTTGGAATTGGGAAATTGGGAGATCGCATCTCGTTTAGCAGCCTGAGTAATTATTTAATGACTTTTTGAGCAAAAGGAGATTTCCCAATTTCCCAATTCAAAATTCCAAAATATCAAACACTACATGCAAAAAATACTACTAACGACAATTTTCTTCCTCAGTACAATCCTTCTATACAGCCAATCCGTTCAGCAAAAAGTAAAGCAATGGCGACAAGAGAACGAAATAAAGATTATCACCGATTACCGGCAGTTTATTTCGATTCCCAATGTTAGCAGGGATACTCCTAATATTCATCGCAACGCAGCATTTATCGCCGCATGGATGAAAAAGCTGGGTATAAAAGCTGAATTACTGGAAGGCATTACTCCAGGAGTTACTCCGGCTGTATATGGTATTGTAAAGGTGCCCGGGGCTACCCAAACACTTGCCTTTTATGCGCATTACGATGGACAACCGGTCAATCCCAGGCAATGGGCCGATGGGTTGCAACCTTTTGTGCCTGTATTTTTAACGGCCCCTGTTGAAAGAGGCGGGAAAATTATCAACCTCCCGCCTGGAGCTACAACAATTGATCCGCAATGGCGATTAAGTGGTCGTGGTAGTGCTGATGATAAAGCGGGTGTAATGACCATATTAAATGCATATGAAGCATTGTTGAAATCAAAAGTTACGCTCACCAACAATCTTATTTTCTTTTTTGAAGGAGAAGAAGAAATTGGTTCTACGCATATCGATGAAATATTTGAAAAGAATAAACAGAAGCTACAGGCCGATGTGTGGATCATTACGGATGGACCCCGACATGTATCGGGTAAAAAACTGGTACAATTCGGGGTAAGAGGCGATATTAATCTTTCACTAACCGTATATGGACCCAAGCGTCCGTTGCACAGTGGTAATTATGGAAACTGGGCCCCTAATCCCGCACGTATGCTGGTGGAATTATTGGCAGGCATGAAAGATGCAAATGGCAAGGTGTTGGTTGAAGGATTTTACGATGATGTGGTTCCGTTAACCGCATTAGAGAAAAAAGCATTGGCCGAAATTCCCAATATTGAGGAAACGTTGAAACAGGAATTAGGAATTGCAGAACCCGAAGGCAATGGAAAATCTTTTCTTGAATTATTGCATCAACCCACATTAAATATAAATGGTATTCAAAGCGCGAATGTGGGTAATATGGCTGCCAATATCATCCCCGTAAAAGCGGAAGCCGCGCTCGATCTGCGACTTGTATTAGGCAATGACATAAACCGACAGGTGCAGAAACTGATCCGTCATATTGAATCAACGGGTTATTATGTATTGGATCGCGACCCTACCGATGAAGAAAGATTGAAATACGCGAAGATTATAAAAATAACCAGGGGTATCGGTTACAATGCGCAACGGACACCCATGGATCTGCCAATAGCACAAAAAATTATCAAAGCCATTCAGTCAACGGTTGATTATCCTGTTATCTCAGTGCCATCGGCTGGTGGCAGTTTACCCTTAATCATTTTTGAACAAAAGCTTGGCGCAAAAGTAATTTCAGTGCCTGTAGTCAATTATGATAATAACCAACACGCAGAAAATGAAAATGTATTGATCGGCTTTTTGTGGGAAGGAATTGAGACGATGGCGGTGTTGATGATGATGGGAAGATAGCGCTGTTCGCTTTTCGCTGTTAGCTATTAGCTTTGTCCGAGTTGATTTATCCCTGATGTATATTTCAATATCCGATAAAATGGAAAGATTGAGATGTAAATGTATTTTCTGATGCAGCTAAAAGCTAACAGCTAAAGGCTAATAGCTTGTATTATCCTCTCTTGCGCCGCTTTCAGTTGTTCAGGCGATCTTTTTAATTTGCCTCTTGTAAAATTAAGATCATCTATATTATTGATGGGAACGAGATGCAAATGGGCATGGGGAACTTCCAATCCAACTACGGCCATGCCGCAACGATTGCATTTAAACGATTTTTCAATTGCTTTTGCTATAGGTTTGGCAAATACCAGCATCTCTGCAAGATATTCATCAGGTAGATCAAAAAATTTATCTGTTTCAATTTTGGGGATCACTAATACATGACCATCGGTCAATGGAAAAATATCAAGGAAGGCGAAGAACTTATCGTTCTCAGCGATTTTGTAAGAAGGAATTTCTCCGGCGATTATTTTTGAGAAAAGAGTCATGGAAAAATTTTGAAATTTTGGAATTGGGAAATTGGGAAATCTCCTTTAGTTCAAAAAGTCTTTTAGTAATTATGCAGGTTGTTACACCAAATGCGATCTCCCAATTTCCCAATTCCAAAATTCGCAATTCTTTAGGTTGTGATATTCTCTACCTTAAATTTAAGCAATCCTGCCGGCACCTGTACCTCGGCAATATCGCCGATCACTTTTCCAAGCAGGCCTTTTCCAATGGGAGAGGTAATAGATATTTTAGACAATTTCAGATCGGCTTCTTTTTCCGAAACGATCTGATAGGTCAGTTGCTTTTTCGTATTGAGGTTAGTAACCGTAACCTTTGTTAATATAGAAACTTTGCTGGTATCTACATTGCTTTCGTCCAATATCCTGGCTGAAGCGATATCCCCTTCCAGTCTTTTAAGTTTTGCCTCCAGAATGCCCTGGGCCTCTTTCGCAGCATCGTATTCGGCATTCTCTTTGAGATCGCCTTTTTCTCTTGCTTCAGCAATTGCTTTAGAAGCTGCGGGTCTGTCCACTGATTTCATCTTCACCAGCTCGGCCTTCATTTGTTCCAGTGTTTCCTTGGTAACATACAATATTCCGCTCATGACATCCTCCTTGATTTAATTAGTATGTTGTTGATTAAACAGAAAAAAATAACAACGCCTCAGAACAGGTGCTGAAGCGTTGCCATTAGTATTATTATATATCAAAAATAGGGAAAATAATGATTAAACAAGCGCTTGTAACCGGGTTATCTGCGATAGTCGGAAAGTCGGGAAGATCGGAAGTCAGGAAGAAGCAGCTTCCAATAATTCAATTACATCTGATTTTTCCTTCTTTCGGTCTTTCCGACTTTCGGACTTTCCGACTTCCTCACTTCCGGACTAGTGATTATCACTGTCGTACAAATACATACCGGTATGTATAATTATAAGTATCAACAGTTGCGGTGAATCGACTGTTATTCGACATCCAGCTATCATTAAAATCCCAGTCTATTACCGGGTTTCCGTGGAAATCGGTCATGTACAATCTGAAAACCTGGCGGCTTCCACTGTGATAATATCCTTCGTTATCGTAATAACCATCGTTTTCCCGTCTCCATTGCCAGTTGCCTCTTAATGTGCCGGCTGCATCATTAAATTCTGCCTGGCCATTTTCATAAAAATAAAAAAGTCCCTGTTCGAAACCAGTATAAATAGTGGTTTTGCTATAGTTGTTTTCCTTTTCCGCGTATAAGAGCACCCATCTTCCGGCGAGCCTGTCTTCTTCCCGGATTATTGATTTGGTACAACTGCTGATAATAAACGGAACCGCGATCAAAATGAGTAATATTCGTTTCATATAATATCGTTTATGGTTAGTTATCAAAATACCAACCATGTGACTGAAACGAAATGTGAAAGCAAAAAGGGGTTTCAGATATTAACGTACTATTAGCAAGGGGTAATGACAATCATCCATTAAAAACTACCAGTTGGTGGTATAGGAATTCTGCCACATAAATCTCAATTTAGATATAACTTGAGTCTCCAATCATTTCTCCCTTTCGGAAGCCATTGTATAGAATTGCATTACCGTTAATTTATCTTTTTCAATCCGCAATTAACGGTTATCATTTCTCCCGTGCCGCATTCTTTTCATTTTAAAAATTTTCGATTATGAGTCATTCCTTGTTTGAAAACGATTTCAACCTGCTTTCGTTCGACGATTTACTTAAAGCAAGGGATCTGTATCATGTTCATTTATTGAATAAAAAAAATGTGGTGGCAACAGCGATTGGACGTTATCGTATCCGTAAAAAAGAAGAGCCTCCTCTTAGCAAAGATTTAAAGAAGGTTAACCCGGAAGTTAACCCGAAGAAAAGGCCGTTTAAAGACGAACCAAGGACACTACAGAATTCAGAAGTAAGAATGTATTCCTGGCCATGCGTGATGGTATTTGTAAATACCTGGGAAAAAGAAGTCAAATTGAAACCGGAAGAACGTGTGCCAACCGCCTTATACCTTCCCGATGGAAAGATCGTTCCGGTTTGCGTAATTCAAGCTCCATTATTCAGCGAGCGGGATGCTGTAAAACCCGATCTCAGCTTTCCCAAAGACTATATCGGGGGTGGCTATCCCGTTATTACCGATGTGCAGGAAACAGGTCGCATTGCTTCTATTGGATGCCTGGTTACAGATGGTCATTTTACGTATGCAGTTACCAACAAGCATGTTGCCGGCGAACCGGGAACACCCATTTATTCTATCGTGGATGGCATTAAAGTGGAGATAGGTAAATCAGTGAATAAACAAATTGGCCGGGTGAGTTTCGAAGAAATTTATGACAACCTAAGTTCTAAAAATACTTTTGTAAATATGGATGTGGGATTGATTGAAATAAACGATCTCAACCAATGGACCGCGCAGGTATATGGCCTGGGAGAATTAGGGAAAATTATCGACGTTAATAAATTCAATATCTCGCTTAAGCTGATCGGAGCACCACTAAAAGCATTTGGTTGCGCCAGTGGAGAAATGCATGGAGAAATATGTGGATTATTCTATCGGTATAAATCGCTCGGTGGTTCCGATTATATCTCGGATATACTGATTGGTCCGGCAGATTCAAAAAATACTGCTACAGGAACTAAAAAAACTGATGGTTTAATGACCCATCCCGGTGATTCGGGAACAATATGGGTGTTGGATAGTCCTTCTTCACTAACGCCAATAACGCTGGAAGAAAAAGAAGAACTAAATGCTCCACTTGCAATTCAATGGGGCGGACATGTATTCAGTGATGGAAAAACGAATAAGTTATCCGCCTATGCGCTGGCAAGTTTCTTAAGCAATGCCTGCAATATCCTGAATGTAGATATTATTAGGAATTGGAACACCGCCCTTCCTGAATACTGGGGGGCTGTTGGCCATTACGCAATCGCTCACTACGCAACCCGTTTATTAAAAAGCACCAAACTGAAAAAATTAATACAAGCGAACCTCACACGAATTTCATTTGAAGAAAGTGATATTCGGGGTAGTTACCTGGAGGGACTTTCCAAGAAACCCTTTGTTCCACTCGCCAATGTTCCGGACCTGGTTTGGAAAATACCCGGAAATCCACACAAACGCTCGAATGAAAATCCCAATCACTTCGCGGATATGGATAAAAAAGATTCGACCGGCAAAACACTTTTACAATATTGTAAGGCCGATGCCAAAAACATTTCTGTTACCAAATGGATGGAATATTATACGGATAGTAAAGTAAAGGACAGTACAAAAGGTTGTCTTCCTTTCCGTGTTTGGCAAATCTTCTCCGCGATGGTTAAATCGGTTGAAAATGGAAATGTGGTGGATTTTGTAGCAGCAGCCGGAATTCTCTCTCATTATGTAGGTGATGCGGCGCAGCCTTTGCATATTTCCTTTATGTACGATGGAATACCCATTGAGGGTACGAATGATAAGAAAGGGGAACATGTTCATTCGTATTATGAAAAGAATATGGTAGAGAAAAATGTTGACGAACTTAAACAACAGATCGTGCAAAAGATGGATAAGGCAAAAGTGAAAAAAACAATTAATACTGGTAAAGAAGCTGCTAAAGAATGTGTGGCATTAATGGATTTCGCTTTTCAATCGGTACCACCCAAAAAACTGATACAGGAATTTGTGAAGGTAGAAAACGATGGAGGAGCCGCAATCAGTAAACATCTCTGGCTCAAATTCGGAACCAAGACATCGTTGCTGATGGCCCGGAGCAGTGAATTACTTGCGTCTTTATGGGAAAGTGCCTGGTCCGAAGGAAAAGGAAATTCAAAGATTCAAAACCTGGATATAATTGATGAAGAACTATTATCGGCCCGTTATAAAGATGCGAATTTTATTCCTTCAAAAAAATTGGCGGAAATAACACCGTTTCTGTTATAGAACATTTTACAAACCCAGTTTTTCCAGCACCACTTTCGCCATATTATAAAATGCTTCGTGCGAATAGCCGGCAATATGAGGAGTGATGATCACATTGGGTTGTGCCAAAAGCCAGTCCAGTTGGGCTTTTTCTGCTGCTGTATATGTTTCAAGCTTTTCATTCTCTAAAACATCCAGCGCCGCCCCTGCTATTTTTTGGGCTTGCAAAGCGTTGATCAAAGCGGCCGTATCATGCACCTTTCCTCTCGATGTATTAATGAAATAAGGTTTAGCCAAAAGAGCATTGAAAAAATTATCATTTGCCAGATGATGCGTTTCATACGTGAGTGGAAGGTGCATACTTATTACATCCGCGTAACGGGCAATCTGTTCAGGACTGGCTTCTTTAATATAACCAGCGCCAAAACCAAATTTATATTTATCATAGGCAAGTATGGTAACATTGAAAGAAGATAATACCCTGGCAAACTGACTGCCGGTGTTTCCATAACCGATAATACCAATGGTTTTTCCGTTTAATTCTGTGCCCCTGTTCGCATCCCGCATCCATTTTCCCTGCTTAATTTCCTCCATACTGCTGCTGATGCGATTCATCAATCCAAGTAACATTCCAAGCGCATGCTCCGCAACCGCGTTGCGGTTACCTTCCGGACTGCTCTCGCAACGGATCCCTTTTGTTTGAGCATAGGGCACATCTATCAATTCCATACCACTTCCTAATCGTCCGATCCATTTTAAATTCACGGCAAGATCAATCATCGGCCTGTCTATTTTGAGTCGGGTTGTTACAATCAACCCTTCCACTTCCGGGATCATCGCTTTCAACTCCTCATAACTAATCTGTGGAAGATGCAGCACCTGGTATCCTCTCTGACCCAATTGATCAATAAGATAGGGATGTGATTTTGCTGTTATTAATACCTTTCTCATAACTTTTTATTTCATCTGGAATGTTAGTGCAGCAAGTCGTTCTACACTCAGCTGCTCCGCCCTCTTATCAAAAAGAGGATCTTTCAATGTCGCTGCCTCAAAGAGGCTTTTAGTGGCATTGCGCAAAGTTTTCCGACGCTGATTAAATGCGGCTTTTACTAATACAAAAAAAGCCCTTTCACTTTTCATTGCCGGAATATCTGTACGACGAATTAAACGTATAACCGCGCTTTTAACTTTGGGAGGTGGATTAAAACAATTCTCATGTACTTCAAAAAGGTATTCCACTTTATAAAAGGCTTGTACGAGTACGCTTAAAACTCCGTACACTTTGTTCCCTTCTTTTGACGCTGCCCGTTGCGCCACTTCTTTCTGAAACATTCCCACCATGCAAGGCACCGATTCTTTCCATTCCAACATCTTAAAAAGTATCTGGGTGGAAATATTATAAGGGAAATTACCCACTACCGTAAATGGCTCCGCAAAGGGCTGATCAATATCCAGGAAGCTTTTATGTATAATTTTTCCGGTTAGTTCTGGATAGTTTTTAAGTAACCATTCTACTTTCTCATCATCCAGTTCAACGCATTTAAAGTCGATATCCGGCAATTCAAGAAGATATTTAGTGAGTGCCGCGCCCCCCGGTCCTACTTCCAGCAACCGATTAAAAGGATGCACGAGTAATGCTTCAACAATCTTTTTTGCAATGTTCTCATCTTTCAGAAAATGCTGACCGAGAGACTTCTTCAATGTATACATGAATGGCAAAAATACGAAGGAGGGGTTAGATACAAGCGATAAGCTTTGGGCGAAAAGCAGAGAGCCTGTCGGTGGACAGGCTCTTTGCTTTTTGTATTTAGAATATTCAGCTAGACTTTATTGTTTGATCAGTTTCTCGCGAATGATTTCATCACCCGAAGAAAGTTCAATAAAATATACCCCAGGTTTGAAGTTCCCTAATTCAGCAATGGTGATAGTATTCGTTCCCGCATTTCCTTTATAAGAACGCTGAAACAACATGGCACCACTTTGACTGGTTATCCGAACCGCGATATTATTCGCTGTAGCCAACTGAACCGATAACTCCACCTGGTTCACAAATGGATTGGGTTTAATTTTGTTATTCAGCGATATTTTGCTTCCATTCAGTTTAAGAATATTACTAAAATAACGGGTTCCAGATTTTGTTACCTGACGGATGCGGTAATACTTAGCAGCACCGTTTTCGCCAGAAGCATCGGTATAAGAATATTTTTGATTTAATTGATCAGGATTCACTACTTCTATGTTAGCGATGGTTTCAAAACTAGCACCATCCCGGCTTTTCTGAACTTCAAAATACTGCACTTCATTATTGGCAAGCACATCCCATTTAAGATTGGATGAGCCTGATATATTCTGTCCGGTAAGACGTACATCATACTTAGCCAATATAGCAGCAGGAAAAAAACAGGTGGTGAGGTCACTCGCTGATGTACCTGGAGTGGGTCGTACAAATGCAGGCATCAGAACAGCAGTACCTGGTGTTGGAGAGCTATACAATTCTGAACGGTGTGGTGGTAAAGGTGGATTCTGGACTCCCAAATATCTTCTGGTTGTTAAAAACATGCTTCCGGCACCGTCAAAACCTATTCCATTGATTACTGTACTATCGAGTCCATTATATTCTGCAACAAGGGACATCGGAATGGTACCCGTTCCACCTACAGCAGGTATATCCGCTGCATTCACACGGAAAAGACGTGCATCTGTATAACGGTTGGCACCCGTAACCCGCTCAAAGGCTGCGGTTGCAAAAAACATATTGCCACTAGCATCGAAAGCAATATCTCCATTGAACAACTTCCAGCGTTCCATTAATGGCGCAGTATTAGGCAAGTAGCCCAATATCTCAATGGAGGCCGTTGCACAACCAGCGATGGGGGTTAGGCCACAGGTTTGAAACCGAATAAGAGGATTGACTCTGTTCGCGGCAACGAGATTTGTGTCTCTCACAACTCCGATCGCATATATAAACCCATTACTATTATGTGCCGCCATTTTTACGAAATGATAATCATCCAGGTCATTCACACCCGCTGATGCAGTTGTTCCAATTACGATTTGGGTTCCGGCAACCGGGTCAATAGTAACAACATCTTTTGGTAACGCTCCACTCATCTGTGTCATTACATAAAACCGGCTGGTTGCAAAGTCGACTGCTAACGCCGATGAGCCATAGATATAGTTATTATTATTTCCTACCGGCCCACTCACATATCTCCTCACCCAATAACGCCTACCACCCACCAAAGGGCCAACCACTCCGGTCAGCAGGTTTACGGGTCTTAATTCCAAGCTGTCCAGGGTGCTGGAAAACGCGGAACTGATACTATCGTTAAATACAGTATATCCAACAATTCCGCTTACACAATCCGGTGGTTGAGCGTTTGTGTAATTCACTTTCGCAAGTGAAACCAGCAAAATCAACAGTGCCATCAGGCCTTTCTGTTTGGTTGCTGAAATAATTGCTCTCATAGTTTTAAATGTTTAGGTAAAGACCAAATTTTTGTTTTCACGGAATTGGATATATTTCTTAATTGTTGCTTTAGTTTTTCAGTATGGTTGTCACCCATTTCCTGTTCTGTCCTTCACATACTACCTGGTAATTGCCTGGCGCCAGTCTGCTGATATTCATCGACAGGTTATTATTACCCTGACGAACCGTTTGCTTTTCCTGCATCATCAAACTTCCTATACTATTATATACTTTGATATCAAACGTTCCATTGATCGGCGCGTTCAATCTTATATTGAATACACCGGTAGTTGGATTGGGATACGCTGTAATTTTTGTCAGTAATCGTTGTGCTTTTACCAGTTCAACATTTGAATACTTAAATGCGCCATCATTATCAACGGTTTTTATGCGATAGAACGCGTCGCTGTTTTTACCGTCTGTATGCAAATATTTGTACGTAATATCACCTGAACCTGTTATTGCAGCAATCGTAGTGATTTTGCTAAACCTCGATCCATCTGTACTATACTCCACTTCATATTGTTTAACATTTTGCTGAGAAGAAACGGTCCAGTCGAGCTGGTTACCTGTTTGTACTTCCCATGCTTTAAACTGTTTCATTACAATTGGCAGGGTTAAAGACGCGAGATCGGTTTCCCATATTCCTCTTCCGTATGTAGCCAACCTCAATTTACCGGTATTGGTTACCAGGATATCTGCAGCCATAACGGCATCACCCATTCCCTGACTGAAATTATTCCAGTACACAGAAGTTGTGGCTCCTAATGGACCAGTAAGCGGAATATTATTTGCCACAAAAACCCCGAGGTCATTGGCTACATATACCTGACCTCTCGCGGAGGGATTTATAAATACAGAATTATGGGGAACGTTTGGCAAACCTGTACCCAGATCACTCCAGGTAGTTCCACCGTTAACACTCATATAAATATGGGAAGAACCAAAACCAGATAAGGTTACAAATAACCGGTTTGGATCGGTTGGATCCACATCTATTCCCGAATAATAACGATCGGGCAGGGTGCCGGTGATTTCAGTAAACACAGGAGTAACGGCTGTGGCATTTGTTGTTTTCCAGAGTTTGCTTCTTACGCCGCCACCCGGTCCTGTTGAAAAATAAACAATATCATTGGTAGGCGCCACCATCGCAATTGCCGGACATAATGAACCAGCAATCGGGTTGCCCGCATTAGTAAAATTGGTCCAGGTACTACCGCTATTGGCTGAACGCTTGAATACATTTGTTCCCGCATACATATACACTGAGCTTGCTGCACGACTAAATACCATCGGTACATTGAAACATGCGTTTTCTGTAGCTGGTACAGCTCCCGATCCACCACCCCAGGTTCCCCCAGAGTTGGTTGATCTTCTTCTATTAAAATAATAGGATTCTACCAGTTGAATGGTTCCATTAAAATTCATCGCTGCATGAAATCCATCTCCGAGATTTCCGATACGACGGAAACCAGCGTTTCCTTCATATACAGCGGCTTCATTATCCTGTAAGCCGATCAGCATATAGTTCGCATTGGATGGATGAACCGTCATATCCGCATAGATCTGCGCGGTATTCAATCCACCATTCAATGTATTAAAAGTGGCCCCGTTATCGGTGGTTCTGAATAAACCACCATCGGTGCACAAAAAGAATGTATTGGTATTATGTGGCGATGGAGAGATGCGATGTACATCGGCATGCACATAGTTGGTGGCATTACTCACCCCTTCTGTTAGGTCTCCCACCGTGGTATTATTAATATCCCACTGGCTCCAGATACCGGTATTGGTGGTTGAAGTACCCCCATTTGTTGATCTATAGGTATTAAGTTCTGCCCAGATGAGGTTGTTGGCATTGGATTGGCTCACTGCTATATCGTGTGCATACCAACCTTGTGTTCCTAACATGTTTGCTACTCCGGTTCCCGCCCAGGTTGCTCCCTGGTCGTTGGATACAAATAATCCTTGTCCATCCGACGTATTCGGATCTTTCCCGATACTTGCATAAATTCTATCGGGATTGGCTGCACTCATTGCCAGCATGATCTTACCACTGATTGGGTTGGGAAAACTGGCAGAGGTTAGCTTGGTAAAAGTTGGTGTCGCTGCGTTTGCATTGGTTGTTTTCCAGATACCGTTATTGGCACTTAGAAAATTTCCGGAACCGGAATAAAGTACATTCGGATCGCCGGGTTTAAATACCAGGTCCATCGCATAGGTAACGTTATGGATCAGGGTCCAGCTGGTTCCTGAATTGGTAGTGCGGTAGATTCCATCTGTGGTCGCAGCGAAAACGGTAGCAGGAGTAGTAGGATGTATAACCATATCCATTACTCCTTTCAAACTCGAGTTGGTAAAATCAAGGGTCTTGGTCCAGGTAACTCCACCATCTACAGATTTAAGGATCCCGATACCATAAGAACCTCTGAACAGACGGATATGACCTGCCCCAGTGGAACCGCCGGGTGTACTATTATATACCTCACCGGTTCCTATATATATTTCATTACCATTTAAAGGATTTACTACAATAGAGCTTACACCCAGTACCGGGAAGCCAGTAGGCACATAGGTCCAGCTGATTCCACCCGGGCCACCTGTTCCACCCGTGGTTGTTTTCCACAAACCACCACTGGCCGAACCCACCCACATGGTATTCGGATCAGTTGGATGAAAACCGATACTCAGTATTCTTCCCGAGAAATTCTTGGGACCCAGTTCTATCCAGGGCGTAGCCATTATTGAATTAGGAGAATTAGGAGCTGCCTGGGAAGCCAGCATCGCTTTAGAAAGCAAAAAGGAGCTGTTAAACTCAGAGGCGTCCATTACCTTGTTGGGATAGGTGCGCATCTCGCTCCAAAGATCCATCTGCCTCAATACAGCTGGAATCCCACCTTTTTTCTCTTCTTCTGAAAGGAATATAACCAGGAATGCAATTACTGAACCCAATACAGGTATCAGGAAATAACGCGTAGCAATTCTACTTAAAAAGGGTGTGCCGGATTTTACGGTTTTCATGAGTTTGGAATTAGGATCGCTTAGTTATTGTACTAGACAAATATACAAGCGAAGGTTTTGAGTTCTAAACTATTCGGGGTTTAATTTGATCTTATAACGCCAATCTTCGATGAATGACATTTTTTTGTCGATCAAAAGAGACCTAGTAGTAAATTACCCCTATCTCTCACTAATGGTAACCCAAAGTTTAGCTTATACATAACTGTTTTTTTGATTATATAAAACTGACTTTATAGAGCCCCCGAATTGGTTATTAAAAACATAATTTTTATACATAGATTTTGTTGGAACTCTAAGAAATTTTACAGGTTATACTTAAGGGTAATCTTTGATATAAATCAAACGAAATATAAACTGATCAAAAACCATTTTGTGATATTATTGAACGCTAAGATTTACCTTTTATTGATAGGAAAAGAAACATTGGTAGTAATAAATACTTTATTGAAAAAGCATCCATTGTCGCTTTCCATAATAAATGGGATGGTGATTTATAACATTTCACGCTCATTCTAAATTCTCCCTTTCTGCCTGCATTATCGTATTTTCGATCCTTCAATTTTATTGGATGCAAACACCCGCGCAAAAACCTGTTATTGGAATTACTACCGGCGATCTGAACGGCATTGGCATTGAACTGATCATAAAAACCTTTTCGGATCAGCGACTGCTCGAAATGTGCACCCCTATTATCTTTTCATCAAATAAAGTCATCAATTTTTACCGGAAATCGGTTCCGGAAACCAATTTCAATTACCAGAATATTAAAGATTTCACCCGCATTAATTACAAACAGGTGAATCTTTTCAATTGCTGGGAAGAGGAAGTTGCCATTACACCCGGACAGCTTACTGAAACAGGGGGCCGTTACGCGGTGAAATCGCTGATAGCCGCCGCCGAAGCATTAAAAGACAAAAAAATACAGGGGTTGGTAACCGCGCCAATTCATAAGAAAAACACCCAGTCCGCCGAATTCAATTTTACCGGGCATACACCTTATCTAAAACAATTATTTGGTGCCCAGGATGTGGTTATGCTGATGGTAGCTGAAAATTTACGGGTGGCCCTTTTAAGCGAACATATCCCTGTAAGCGAAGTGGCAAAGCAGGTAACCCGGGAAAATATACTTTCCAAACTCAATATCCTCAATCAATCGCTGATCAAAGACTTTGGCATTGATAAACCTAAGATAGCTGTATTGGGATTGAACCCACATGCCGGCGACGAAGGACTTATTGGAAAAGAAGACGAAGAGATTATTCGTCCAGCTATTAAAGAAGCAAAACATAATATGCTGGTCATGGGACCCTATAGTGCCGATGCGTTCTTCGCACGCCGGCATTATAGCAAATTCGACGCGGTGCTGGCAATGTATCACGACCAGGGCCTTATCCCTTTTAAATCACTTGCTAGTGGAGAAGGCGTTAATTATACAGCGGGGATTGCTGGTATACGCACTTCGCCAGATCATGGGACCGCCTTTGATATCGCAGGAAAGAATAAAGCGGATGCTGGTTCTTTTATTACCGCTATCTATGAGTGTATCGATATCATCAATCGCCGGAATGGATACTTCGAAAACCGCAGCAATCCGCTGAAGAAAATAACTTCGGTGCTATTGGCGAATGTGGCGGATGAGAAGATAGAAGAAGGAAGCTAAGAGGCTGCGAGCTATGAGCTGCGAGCTTGATTAGTTTAAAATGATCGTTTCGTTTGTTTAATTCAGCAAATCTATTTTAAGTACATAAATTAATACTGCATAATAAGAAGCCCCGGTAATAATTACCAGGGCTTTTTTATTAGGCTGAAATGAATTTATTGCTTAATGATCTTTTCGCGAATGATTTCATTATCTGAATTCAGCTCCAGGATATAAACACCAGGTTTGAAATTCGCCAATTCTGAAATGATGAGGGTGTTTGTTCCCGCGTTTCCTTTAAATGAACGCTGAAACAACATGGCACCACTTTGACTGGTAATACGAACCCCGATATTATTCGCTGTAGCCAACTGAACCGACAACTCCACCTGGTTCACAAATGGGTTGGGTTTAATTTTGCTATTCAGCGATATTTTGTTTCCATTCAGTTTTATAATATTACTATAGTAACGAACGCCTGATTGTGTTACCTGGCGGATACGGTAAAACTTATTGGCACCGTTTTCGGCAGAAGCATCTGTATAAGAATATTTTTGACTTGCTTGATCCGGTCTCACTACTTCTACGCGGGAGATGGTTTCAAAGCTTGCACCATCACGGCTTTTTTGAACTTCATAATACTGAACTTCATTATTGGCAAACACTTCCCATTTAAGACTCGATGAACCTGATATATTCTGGCCAGTGAGGCGAACATCATTTTTGGCCAATATAGCTGTAGGAAAATAACAGGTTGACAAGTCACTAACGGACGTGCCGGCAGTTGGAGGAGCAAACGCCGGAATAAGTGTGGTGCTTCCAGTTAAGGATGATGCATATAGTTCAGATCTGTAAGGCGGCATACTTGGAGCTTGCGGTCCGAGGTATCTCCTGGTGGTCATAAACATATTCCCGGCACCGTCAAAACCTACGCCATTAAGTACGGTACTATCTATACCATTATAGTCGGATACAAGTGTCATCGGAATGGTACCTACACCTGGACCTGTGGGTAAGCTTGCTGCATCGACCCTGAAGAGACGTGCATCCGTATACTTATTCATTGAAGGAGGACCAGTTACACGCTTAAATGCTGCTGTTGCAAAAAACATGTTGCCACTGTTATCGAAGGCAATATCGCCATTGAACAACTCCCATCTTTCCATTGTGGGTGCCGTTTGAGGTAAGTAGCCCAGTAATTGATACGATGCGTTTGCACAGCCAGCCGCGGGGACTAAACAGGGTTGAAAACGGATAACCGGATTGATATGGCCTCCGGAAGCGACAGCGTGATTAGTATCTCTTGCAACACCGATCGCATATACCCAACCATTATTATGTGCTGCCATCTTTACGAAATGGTATTGGTCCATACCCGCCGGAAGCGTTGCAATAACGGTCATAGAATGACCTGTCGCAGGATCAATACAGATAATATCTTTTGGCATAGCGGCGCTCATCTGTGTCATTACATAGTACTTACTGGTTGTAAAATCAACCGCCAATGCGGACGAACCATATATATATTGGTTATCGTCTGATATCATTCCGGTTCCATCATATTTCCTGACCCAGTAACGTTTACCGCCAATCAAAGCACCAACCACTCCTGTCAGCAGGTTTACGGGTCTTAACTCCATGCTGTCAATGGTTCCGTCAAACCCGGAACCTATACTATCATTAAAAATAGTATACCCAACAGTTCCGCTTACACAATCCGGTGGTTGAGCGTTTGTGTAATTCACTTTCGCAAGTGATACCAGCAAAATCAACAGCGCCATAAGGCTTTTCTGTTTGGTTGCTGAATTAATTGCTTTCATAGTTTTAATATTTTGGTAAGGTCAAGTTTTATGGTTTTCACAGATATGGATCCTATCAAGATTGTCGCTTTAGTTTTTTAAAATTGTTCAGTTAATTCTTTACTACTGTTGTCACCCACTTCCTATTTTGCCCTTCACACACTACCTGGTAATTACCTGCCGCCAGCCTGCTGATATTCATCGGCAGGTTATTATTACCCTGGCGAACCGTTTGCTTTTCCTGCATCATCAAACTTCCTATACTATTATATACTTTGATATCAACCGTTCCATTGATCAGCGCGTTCAATCTTATATTGAATACACCGGTTGTTGGATTGGGATATGCTGTAATTTTTGTCAGTAATCGTTGTGCTTTTACCAGTTCAACATTGGAATATTTGTAGGCTCCATCATTATCGATCACTTTTATCCGGTAAAACGCGTCGCTGTTTTTACCATCAACATGTAAATATTTGTAGGTAATGTCACCGGCGCCTGAACCAGCAGCGATCGTTGCAATTTTATTGAACTTAGATCCATCGCTGCTATATTCTACTTCATACTGCTTAACATTTACCTGTGAGCTAACGATCCAGCTCAGTTGATTTCCTTTATCCACTTCCCATGCTTTGAAGTGTTTCATTACAATCGGCAGGGTTAAAGACGCGAGATCGGTTTCCCATATTCCTCTTCCGTATGTAGCCAACCTCAGTTTACCGGTATTGGTTGCCAGGATATCTGCGGCCATAACGCAATCACCCATGCCCTGGCTGAAATTATTCCAGTACACAGAAGTAGTAGCACCTAATGGTCCCGTAAGGGGTATATTATTAGCTACAAAAACACCCAGATCGTTGGCTACATAAACCTGCGCTCGCGCGGATGGATTTATAAATACAGAATTGTGCGGAACGTCGGGTAAACCTCCACCCAGATCACTCCAGGTAGCTCCCCCGTCAACACTCATATATATATGGGAAGATCCAAAACCTGATAAGGTTACAAATAACCGGTTCGGATCTGTCGGATCCACATCGATACCCGAATAATAACGATCGGGAAGGGTTCCGGTAATTTCTGTAAACGTAGGATTGGCTACTGTTGCATTGGTTGTTTTCCAGAGTTTGCTTCTTACACCACCACCAGGGCCCGTTGAAAAATAAACGATACTATTGGTAGGTGCCACCATCGCAATTGCCGGACATAGTGAGCCAGCAATCGGGTTGCCAGAGTTGAGGTTGGTCCATGTACTACCGCTATTGGTGGAACGTTTGAACAAGTTAGTTCCGGCATACATATTTACCGAACTGGCTGCACGGCTGAATACCATTGGTACGTTAAAGCAGGCGTTTTCCGCAGCAGGTACCTGACCGGATGAACCACCCCAGGTTCCTCCTGAGTTGGTCGATCTTCTTCTATTAAAATAATAGGATTCTACCAGTTGAATGGTTCCATTAAAATTCATCGCGGCATGAAATCCATCTCCGAGATTTCCGATACGACGGAAACCAGCGTTTCCTTCATATACAGCGGCTTCATTATCCTGTAAGCCGATCAGCATATAATTTGCGTTGCTAGGATGAACTACCATATCCGCATAGATTTGAGCGGTATTCAATCCACCATTCAATGTATTAAAAGTGGCCCCGTTATCGGTGGTTCTGAATAAACCACCGTCGGTGCACAGAAAAAAGGTATTAGTATTATGTGGCGATGGAGTGATGCGATGTACATCCGCATGCACATAGTTGGTTGCGCTACCCACTCCTTCCGTGATATCTCCCACCGTGGTATTATTAATATCCCACTGGCTCCAGATTCCTGTGTTGGAAGTTGTGGCTCCGCCATCTGTTGATCTATAGGTATTAAGTTCTGCCCAGATAAGGTTGTTGGCATTTGTTTGACTTACTCCAATATCGTGCGCGTACCAGCCCTGGGTGCCCAACATATTGGCTACTCCAGTTCCTGCCCAGGTGGCGCCTTCGTCATTGGATACATAAAGTCCTTGAGTATGCGAAGTACCAGGATCCTTCCCGATACTTGCATAGATACGGTTGGCATTGGCCGCACTCATCGCCAGCATGATCTTTCCGCTGATCGGGCTGGGTAAATTAACTGAAGTAAGCTGGGTAAACGTTGGTGTTGCAGCGTTGGCGTTCGTTGTTTTATATATACCGGTGCCGGTACTTAAAAAATTACCCGAACCAGAATAAAGAACGTTTGGATTTCCAGGTTTAAATACCAGGTCCATGGCATAGACTACATTATGGATCAGGGTCCAGCTGGCACCTGAATTGGTAGTTCGATAAATCCCATCGGTAGTGGCCGCAAATACAGTGGAAGGTGTGGTTGGGTGAATCACCATATCCATTACACCTTTCAAACTCGTATTGGTAAAATCAAGGGTTTTGGTCCAGGTAACACCTCCATCAATTGATTTAAGGATCCCGATTCCATAAGAACCCCTGAACAAACGAATATGTCCAGCACCAGTAGAACCACCCGGAGTACTATTATACACCTCCCCGGTTCCTATATATAGTTCATTGCCATTTAAAGGATTTACAACGATGGAACTCACTCCGAGTACCGGGAAGCCAGTAGGCACATAGGTCCAGCTGATTCCACCCGGGCCACCTGTTCCACCCGTGGTTGTTTTCCACAAACCACCACTGGCCGAACCCACCCACATAGTATTCGGATCAGTTGGATGAAAACCGATACTCAGTATCCTGCCCGAGAAATTCTTGGGACCCAGTTCTATCCAGGGAGAAGCCATAATTGAATTGGGAGAATTAGGAGATGCCTGGGAAGCCAGCATCGCTTTAGAAAGCAAAAAGGAGCTGTTAAACTCAGAGGCGTCCATTACCTTGTTGGGATAGGTGCGCATCTCGCTCCAAAGATCCATCTGCTTCAATACTCCCGGAATGCCTCCCTTCTTCTCTTTTTCTTCGGAAAGGAATACAAACAGGAATACGATTACTGAACCCAACACAGGGATCAGAAAATAACGCGTAGCAATGCTGCTAATAAATAGGGTACCGGGTTTAGCGGTTTTCATACGTTTTGGAATTAGGATAAGCCTTTTCTACTGATCAAATATAAACGTAAACGCTTATGAGTCATAAATATTTTCTCCGTTTTCGATAAAGAGGAGTATTTGATCGATTAGTGGAATGCTCAGAAATGAGTATATAGTAATTCCAGCATCGCTAAGTGGATGCTTTTACGAGCATTAATGTTGTTTTCTGAATGGGATTACTGAAGGAACATGTTTTGAGAGAAAGATTTAGGGTGAGGACGAAAAATATTTTATTGAAATAAAGACTCGTCGACCCCCTTATTGATCGTATAATTACTATAGAAAATTTCCACCTTGCCTTTCGTAGTTTTCGAGGCATTCGGATCGGTGGGTTGGGTGCCCGAATCATATTCAAAAGCGAGTCCTTTGGGAAGCTTGTAGTCTTTAGTACTGAAGATAAAAGTCACTTTATCGGGCAATCCCCAGGCTGAAAATTTGCCATAGACCATTTCCATTTCGTAAGTGCCATTATCTTTGGTAGTAGTGGTTGCCTTATAGATGAGTAGTTTCTTTTCGTCAATATAGAGTGTTGAAACCACTACTTCACTGTTCTCTTCAAGAGGTAAAAGTTTAATAATAGTAACCGGGGTACCATTAATATTGCCAGTGCCTGCGTTTACTGCTGCATAATTGTCTCCCGCGATTACTGAATTCAGATTGATGCTAACTCCGCCTTTAGGTGTTACGGTTATCCCATCCTGTTTCTTAATGCGGAATTTGTTTGGTTTTTTATAATAAATCATTACTTCCGACTGTGGCACTTTCATGAAGGATACATCCGTTTTCATGATACCATTTGCCTGGTAATCGTTGACCGTTGCCAATTTTGCTTTTACTTTTTGCGCGAGCAAACTAGCATCCTGTGCATTTCCTGAATTTATCGTTGCGGAAAAAATAAAACAAAAAAAGAGAGCGTATTTCATGATGATTTCAAATGCAAATTAGAGCATCTGCGTAAGACGATATTCATTTTACAATATATTTAATATGACGGATGGCAAATTTACGAATGGCGAATTCTTCAGGTGCGACCCTTCGAGTAAATATAAATTTCACTTATTCAGGCATTCTAGAATAGAAGCATTCGCCATTCGCCATCCGCATATCCGCCATCTGTCATTATAGAAAATTATCACTATCTCGATAAGCTTTAATTAACGCCAGTTCCCCTTCTTTACCCGGTTTTGCATTTCCATGCTCCATCCCCATAATGCCTCTATATCCTTTGTTATAAATATGCTTGAAGATGTTCTTATAATTCATCTCACCCGTTGTGGGCTCATTACGTCCAGGGTTATCACCGATCTGGAAATATGCGATCTCCTCCCAGCACTTATTGATATTATTGATGATATCCCCTTCATTACGTTGCATGTGGTACATGTCGAATAATATTTTGCAGGAAGGACTATTCACTGCTTTACAGATCATATAGGTTTGATGCGAATGACGTAAAAACAGATCGGGGTTATCACTCAGTGGCTCTAACACCATAATCAATCCATTCGGCTGAAGAATGTCACTTCCTTTACGTAAGGCTGTAATAATATTAGCGGTTTGGATATCGTGCGATAAAGTTCTTTCGTAATTACCCGGTACCACCGTTGCCCATTTAGCATTGCAACGCTTAGCTACTTCAACCGCTTCTTTACAATCCTTGATCATTTTATCTGTCCATTCCTGCTTTCCGGTTGCGAGTGATGTTTTCCAATGCCAGCTATCCGAAGTAATAACAAAAACGCCCATCGTCATTCCCAGCTTTGCCAGCGTTTCGCCAATCTTTTTTTGTTGCTCCGCTGTACGGCCCATCATTCCATTATCTTCAATACCCCGGAAACCCATATCGTGAGCATACTTGATCTGGTCCACAAAATCAGCGCCTCCGTTATTCTTAAACATGCCATCATGAAAAGCATAATTCAGGTTGAAGGTTTTTTCTGCCAGTAGTTGATCCTCATTATTATTACCAGTAGAATTTGCCAGCGCGGATCCCGAAAGAATTGAACCTCCGGCCAGCAGGGATTGTTGCATAAAATGACGACGTTTCATATATACTATTTTATAGGCTCAAGTTAATTACTATATCCATATATACTGATACTATTTATGCAATCGATTCGCCATTTTTTTGTAAAACGAATATGTACCGACAGATATACCCCATTATTTTCCTAATTTTCCGATTCCTTAAAAATTAACCAGGAGTGAAAATATCCGGAATAGCTGTTTTATTAATTTTTATTTATTCGATTGTATCAGCTCAATCAAGCAGCGAATTCAGTCTCTACGAAATAACAATTCCAGCTTCTACGGTGAAATTTAAAATGCTGCCTGTACCCGGTGGAAATTATACACTGGGTAGCGCTGCAGATGAAAAAGGAAGAAGACCGGATGAAGGACCGCAACATTTGATTACAGTTGCACCATTCTGGATGAGCGAACATGAAGTAACTTACGATGAGTTCCTTCTTTTTTTCAACGATGAAAATTCAAGCAGGAATTCCGATGTAGACGCGGTTACAAGACCTACTCCTCAATATATTGATCTTAGCTGGGGCATGGGAAAGCAAGGTGGTTTCCCGGCAAATAGCATGAGCCAGCATACGGCTATGATGTATTGCCGGTGGTTATATAATAAGACCGGACAGTTTTATCGCCTGCCAACCGAAGCAGAATGGGAATATGCTTGTCGTGCCGGTAGCAGCAGTGTTTATTATTTTGGGGATGATGAAAAACAATTGAAAGAGTATGCGTGGTTCAGCGATAACAGCAAGAACAAGTACCAGAAAGTGATGCAGAAAAAACCCAATGCCTGGGGATTGTATGATATGCTCGGCAATGTAGCCGAATGGACCCTTGATCAATACGATGAAAAATATTATGAAACGCTCAGTGATGGCAGTTCAAATCCGGTTAATATACCAGTAAGTCTTTATCCAAGGTCCGTGAGAGGTGGAGGATTCCTGGATAAAGCTCCGGGTTTGCGTTGTGCGAGTCGTTCCAGATCGCAAGCCTCCTGGAATAAGCGTGATCCGCAGATTCCAAAAAGTAAATGGTGGTTGACCGATGCGATGGCTGTTGGATTCCGGGTCGTTCGTCCTCAACAACAACCCAGTGCAGAAGAGATTGAAGCGTTTTATGCTAAGTTTTTAAACGCGAATTAACACGAATGAACGCGAATAGAGACGCGAATAAGACGCGAATGAAGAACTGGGATGAATGGCGGGAAAGATTGGAACAAGAGTCATAACTTTAGAGAACTCAAGTCTGGATTTATCCTATACACAGCTTTATCGAAATTTGCAGTTTACTTCGTAGGAACAACCTTTCAAGAACAGAATATAAATAACAATTGAAACAACAGTCATATGGAAAAACAACAACCATCCCGCAGAGAATTTGTAAAACAAACTTCTTTGCTAGCCGGTAGCCTGATTGCCGCGCCATTCATATCGCAGGCCACTAATTATTTTTCAGGATCCGATACGGTAATTAAAGTCGCGCTTATTGGATGCGGCGCTCGTGGCACAGGTGCAGCTATGCAGGCCATGCTCAGCAAGCAAAATGTAAAATTGGTAGCGATGGCCGACGCCTTCCGTGATCGCATCGATAATTGTTATAGAGCGCTGAACGCAAATGACCTTTCCAATTGGGTGGGTTATAAGGGAAATATCAAAGACAAGATTGATGTGCCGGAAGAAAGAAAGTTCGTTGGCTTCGATGGATATTCAAAGGCAATTGCTTTGGCGGAAGTGGTAATATTGACCACTCCTCCGGGTTTCCGTCCTATTCATTTTGAAGAAGCCATTAAGCAAGGCAAGCACGTGTTTATGGAAAAACCGGTAGCTACTGACCCGGCCGGTATTCAAAAAGTATTGGCCGCCGCTGAGATCGCCAAACAGAAAAAATTAAATGTGGTGGTTGGATTGCAGCGTCATTATCAAAACAGTTACCGCGAATTATACAAGCGCAAGGATATGATCGGCGAAATTACATCGGCGCAAGCCTGGTGGAATAATGACGGCGTATGGGTGAACAAACGCAAATACAATCAAACCGAAATGGAATACCAGATGCGTAACTGGTATTATTTTAACTGGCTCTGCGGTGATCATATCACTGAACAGCATATTCACAATATTGATGTCATCAACTGGTTCAAGGGTAGTTATCCGGTGAAAGCACAGGGTATGGGTGGAAGACAGGTTCGGAAAGGAAAAGATCATGGTGAGATATTCGATCATCACTATGTTGAGTTCCATTATGCGGATGGTTCTATCCTTAATAGTCAGTGTCGTCATATACCAGGCACCATGAGTAAAGTGGATGAACTAATAACCGGCACTAAAGGAAAGATATTTGCGGGCGCCGCCAATATCGTTGACCACAAAGGAAAAGTATTATATCAATTCCCTAAGAGTGACAACGATCCTGATCCTTATCAAGTTGAACACGATGAACTTTTCGCTGCCATAGCAAAAGGTGAATATAAATACTGGGATACAGAGAACGGTGCAAAAAGTACGATGACATCAATTCTTGGCCGTATGGCTACTTATAGCGGACAGGTAGTAGAATGGGATAAAGCAATCAGTAGCGGTATCAACCTGCAACCAGCCCGCTATGATTGGAATGCACCACCACCCGTTTTACCGAATGATGATGGATATTATCCGATTGCAACGCCAGGCGTAACTAAATTAGGCTTCTAGGAGTAGTCGGGAGTTCGGAGTCTGTAGTCGGGAGTCGATGCCAATAAATTTTAAAGCCCTGCATTTTTGCGGGGCTTTTTTATTTAAGACTATGGTGGTTTAAAAGTTCAGCACACGAATAGGGACGAATTATAACGAATAGGGACGAATGAAGTAGTTAACTTACTTCATTCGTCCCTATTCGTTTCAATTAGTACAAATTTGTGTTAGGATAAAACATCTTTCTTCCTAAATATCAATATCGCCCCTCCCGTAAACCCAACGATATGAAGTAATAAAATACCAGCAGATTTTAATACACTTCCGTAATTAACAGGATCATCAAAAAATCCTTTCCAACCCAACATATGAGATGTAAATAAAAAAGGTTTCATTGCATTGAATAAAGGCAGATCCATAGTGGAAAGTATAGTGAACATGATGACGATACTCATGGTAGCGACAATGGGACCAATAGAATTTTCAGCGAATAGTGATAATAGAAAAGAGAGAGCAGCTACCGTTGTCATAGCAATAGCCGCGAATCCAAAAGCGCCAATATAGCGCCAGAACAAATCATTTGCTTCCAACTGAAACGCCATTTCGCTTCGCAAATTAAACATATCGCCTGTACCAAAAAGCAGCAGAGACAATCCCAGGGCCAGTATTGCCATCCAAATCAACAATAAAAGAGTATATACCACACTTGCCGCGAACTTACTCATCAGTAAGGTAGAACGGCTTACCGGTTTGCTGATCAATAAGCGCAGGGTACCCATATTGGCTTCGCCGGCAATCATATCTCCTCCAACCAATGCTACCAACAATGGAACATGCAGTAATAACGTTTGCAGAACGATGAAACAAACCATATATCCATTTACAATCTTTCCTTCAATCTCAAATGTCAAAAGGATGGGTTGTAAAATAAAACGGATATACGCTTCTCCATCCAGCCAGAACGCCAATTGAATAAGTATGATAATAACCGCTATTGCCGCGAAAGCGATATAGGTACGTGGCCTTTTGAATATTTTAAAGAGTTCAATTTTTAAAATGGTCCACATGTTGGTTGGCAGTTGTTAAAGAAAGAAAATATTCCTCGAGCGAATGTTTGGGTTGAAGCGAAACGATTTCTGCGCCTCCGTTCACTAACGCAGTAGCCAGCTCCGGCACCTGCTTCTTATCCAGTTGAAAGGTGATACTGTTACCCTGATGATCATAAATGAATTGTTTCCATTTACTGATTTGTAAATGTTGTAATACTTGCTCCGGGTTATTTACATTCAGAATAACCAGCATTCTGCTTGGATCAAACAGATCCTTCACGGAACCTTCTGCTACTTTTGCTCCTTTATCAATGATCAGCATGCGATCGGCAATAACTTCAATTTCGCTCAATAGATGTGATGATACGAGGATCGTCTTTCCATGGTTCTTGCTCAATTGTAATATCAGGTTACGGGTATCGGCGATACCCTGAGGATCGAGACCATTGGTTGGTTCGTCGAGAATGATGAGTTGAGGATCGTGTACCAAGGCAACCGCTAAACCAAGTCGTTGCTTCATTCCCTGCGAATAGGTTTTTACTTTACTATGCGCCCTGTTTTTCAAACCTACTATTTCTAATTGATTCATTAATTGGCCACTTGTTCTATTACAACCACTCATTTTGGCGAAAAGAGAAAGATTCTCAAAGGCACTCAGGTATTTATAGAGATCGGGGCGTTCTATAACGGCGCCCACCTGTCGTAAAATTTCTTTACGATGGCTCTTCAGGCTCATACCAAATAATTCAATACTACCCGCGGTAGGTTCAATAAGTGTAAGCAGCATGCGAATGGTAGTGGACTTACCGGCACCGTTCTGACCAAGAAATCCATAGACCTCTCCTGAATTCACGGTAAAACTGATATCATCTACGGCCTTTATTTCCTTATAATGCTTACTGAGATGGGAGACATTGATGATAGTTGACATAGTTATTAAAACGTTACAAATTACAACCCAAATGGTTTCTAATCGCTAAAAAACTGCATTTTAAGCAATTATAAACAGTGTGCCGGCAAAATAAATCTGCCCCCCGGCTTGCAAAATAGAAAACTGGCTATTATTTTTGTTGCAGTCGTCCAACCTCTGACATTCCGTGATGCGGTGCGCAAGCAGCCCGCAACCAATTTCCCCAAATTCCTTAAGTCGTAGTGTTTTGTTCCCGAAAGGGTATTCTATATAGCTACTCCAATAACTATGTAAGTTCGAGTTAAGAACCTTGTTTCGCACTCCTTTAATCAATGCATCATCCTTCCTCTGAATTCCGGTGGACCACCTCCCACCCGTAGTGCTTGATTATTTTTTGATAACTCTGAAACTTACAATGATGAAACGGATCCTTCTATTCGCGTCCCTATGGATGTTTGCTTCACTGACTTTATCTGCTCAAACAAGCGAAAAATTTAATTCACGACCTGGGGTACTGCTAAGCCAGGTAAAATCATATCTCCAGAATAATTGCTGGACCTTCACCAGTTTCAATGTGAACAGCGATGGCTGGGATCCGACTATTGAAGGGGATGGCGCAATTGTATCGGAAGCAGGCGCTTTTTCAAATCCCCATGCCGGTATTTATACACCGGTGCTGGAAGTTGCGGGCAATATAACTATTTCGTTTAAGTACCGGTTCAATAGCAATTTCAGTGGAGAAATTCGCAGATGGTTAAAAATTTACCTGGTTGATGCTAACCATGAAATACAGAGTGAATTGGATAATATTGAGTTTACCAACACCAGCAATCAAACGGAATATACTTACTCGAAATCATTTGGAGCGGGTTCTGGTTTATACAAAGTATATATCAGTTACAATGGTTTGGGTGGAAGCACGCGTATCGGTATTGACGATCTGAATATTTCCGCTCGTCAATATTATGCCAGTGGATGCAACAGTGCGCCGGTTGCCGTGAATGATGTAATCAATGGAACCGCAGGTCGCACAGCGTCGGGTTTTATTTGTACGAATGATTTTGATCCGAATGGTGATCTATTCGATTGCTATGTAATCACAAACTCTCCCAATGGTACTGTAACCATTAATGAAAATAAAAGTATCAGTTTTATACCGAATGCTGGTTTTACCGGTAACTCTACCAGTTTTACTTATCAGCTCTGTGACCAGGGTTTTGGACCACTTTGCTCCAACATCGCAACGGTAACAATCAATTTCCCGACGGGAGGTTTTCTGCCGGTGAGTCTTATCGACTTTAACGGACTTTATCGCGATAACGGGAAAGTAGAATTGAATTGGGTCACCACATTCGAATCAAACAGCAATCGTTTTGAAATTGAAAGGAGTTTGGATGGTGTGCGCTGGGAAACTGCGGGTTCCATAAAAGCCCAGGGTGTTTCAACCGTTAAGAAAGCGTATAGTTTCTTAGACGATGTAGGACGCAATACTGCCAACAAAAAAGATTTGTACTATCGGTTGAAAATGTCTGACAATGATGGCAAAACAGCGCTGAGTCGCATTCTTGTGGTTCGCGTTTACAATACCCGTTCTACTAAAATGATCAGTGTATCTCCGAATCCAGCTAAGAATGATATTGTGGCCAATGTACAACTGAATGAAGCCTCCGTAGTTGTTTTGAAAGTAATGAACAACGCGGGCCATGTGGTAATGCGTAAAACAGTGAAACTTTCCGAAGGTTCAAATAGTATCATGATGGATGGTACCAGCCGATTACAACCCGGACTTTATATACTGGAAGTAATTGTAAACAATAGCGAACGTATGCTGGTGAAGCTGATTAAAGAATAAAGTAAATGAAGAATGAAAAATGAAAATTCTTAAAGGAGAAGTCCCGATTTTTTCATTCTTCATTATTCATTCTTCATTTTTAATTTCTACGGTTTTTGTAAGGTTTATACAGAGGTAATAAAACCCCTTGCTGAATAGTCGGCGGGGGTTTTTTTTAAATGTAAAATGTAAAATATAGAATGTAAAATTTAAAAGGGTCTCAGGTTCAATCAGGCTTTAAGCGTTAAGGACCCTTTTACATTTTATATTTTACATTTTACATTTCTATTTGCCTGCTGTAAGATAAGATTGCAAATTCTTCACATACTCCTCAAACGCCGTAATTCCTTCCGGAGTAATTTTACAAACGGTTTGGGGATAATTGTCTTTGAATTGTTTGACCACATCAATATATCCGGCTTCCTTCAATTTGTTGATTTGAACACTTAAGTTGCCTGCGGTAGAATTTGTTTTTTCCCGGATAAACGTAAACTCGGCCTCCTTCACTCCAATCAGAAGCGAAACCACCGCCAACCGTAGCTGGGAATGTAATATGGGATCAAGATCTTTAAACATCCTTCTTACTATTTCCTTTTTTCTTTATTAAACTCTTTCCATGCCAGGTGACCGGGAATGATATAGCCAGCCAATACACCCGCTGCATGCAACAGCATTGTGTATTGAAATTCTTTTACAAACAAACCGGCAAACGCAAATGCCCATGTTACGAAACCGCCAATAATAGAAGGTTTAAAATTCAGAATGGTACCGTATACAAGTATCCAGAAACCATACAAGCCACTGAGGAGTGCAAAACCTGGAATTGGACTCACCGTTGTATTAATCGCAACAATAATCAGCATGATCGAAATAAAGAAACCAATATTTAGTTTATCCAGGAGATCGCTGGTATATGTTTTTACTTTTACTATTTTTTTAAAAAAGATAGATTTTACTCCGCTTATCAATAGCAGTATGAGCGTAACAATCCCAAAGAAATTCCAGAAAAAGTATTGCTGAAACCAATTGGTATGGATATTAACGTAGGAAAGTACAGAAGCGGCAAACAGCATCCACCCCCATACTATCCAACCCATGCCATTGTCCTTTTGTTCTTTTTTGGCCGTATAAATCATTTCCTGAATGATCTGGAGGCTTTCCTTTTCAGATAATATTTTTTCTTCCATAATCATTAACGTTTCTTATGGCTTAATAAATGGCCAGGTATAATATAACTGAATAAGATGGCCAGCGCACCCATCAGTATCTGGTAATCGTAGGAGAGATAAACCGCCACCACGGCCAGTATCCATGAAACAATTCCGCCGATGATAAGTGGTTTGAATTTAATGACAGAACCAGAAACAAAAGTTCCAAGACCGTATAGTACCATAAAAAATGGGAAGACCGTGGTTCCCCAGCCAATCTTTCCCAATATCATTGATACGATAAAAAAGGTGATCCCCATACCGATCCAGAGATGCATCATCATTTCATCGATATAGGATTTTACCTTCCGGGATTTCGCATCCCGAAAAGAAAAATAAATGGTGCCTGCTACCCCCACAAAAACGACCAACCAAACCAGGTAGTGCTTTTCATAATTTAAAAAATGCTTTAACACAAACTGCCCCGTACAGGCAGCAAAGGTGAGCCAGCCCCATAGCAAAAAGTAGTGATTGTTGCTGGTAAGGCTGCGTTTGGTTTTATCAATCATCGATTGAATCAACTTCAGGCTTTCCGAAGGAGAAAATTTTTCGTCTTCCATATCAATAGCTTAAGTACCAAAAGTAAATGGTCCGCGGGCGAAAATCCCGCGGACTAATCCACATTATTTCAACTGTGAAAGGAAATATTCAGCTTGTGCCTTACCCCACTGTGGATGAATAGAGGACTCGGGTTTAAACGTTTCGTATTTTTTCTTCGCGGCTTCAAACAACGTTTTTGCTTCGGTTTTACTTCCACCATATTCCTCGGGTGTATAGAATTTGTCCTGCGCCTCCAGTAAGAAAACGCGTGGGTTATCTGGATTAAGTGATTTAGCTTTTTCCAAAGCTTCGGTAGCAGCGGGCAACGCTGTCTGGTAACGATTCATCGGATCTGCCATCAATCGCAAAGAGGCAATCATTTTACGCAGGCAGTAAATTTCGGAGTTTTCCTTTCCTAACTCTTGCGCTTTATTCAATAATTGCTCGGCCTGGTCCGCTTCCGGATCTGTTTTATCGGCAAAGCCACCCATGCCACCATTGGCACCAGCAATATTGTAACCGATCATTACATGACTGAGTGCCGCGTAATAATAAGGCAGCCATTGTGTTTTTTCCGCATCAGCAATACGTTGAAAACTATTGCCAAGATCCTTCCATCCATCCATGGAACGAACAGTATCGATTCCCGCGATATTTTGTTCCATCGCTTTTTGGAATTTTTCGCTTTGCGCTATCGCTCCAATTGAGCACGAAAGCATAACAATTGCTACAATAAACTTTTTCATGATAAACAGGTTGAATTTTTAATGTTTGATTGATTATTTTTTATTCCGTGTTAGTTTTTCATATTCTTTTTCTACGCTATTGGTTTTAGGGAAAACATAAGCGCCCATAAAATGAAAAAATATTCCGATTCCCCAACCAAAGGTGGGCCATACGGGCCAGGGAAACCCGTTATGATCATACCGTTGATTCGTAAAATACCATACGCCCCATAGAAATATATTTACAACGATATAGGTTGCCAGGTGCGATTTAAAACCGGCTCTGCGTTGAGCAATCTCCCATAATTGAGGATCTTTATCGGGAGGCGCTGGATTGTGATGTGACATAAATAATTGATTTAGGTTGATAATGGTGAAAATTTATAAGCCGCTATTAATTACTTCATCCGAACGATCCACTCCAAAACTCAGGAAGGCACCGATAAACACAAACATCTTCGACGGAGGAACGATGGCCTGTTTGCGTAACCCGTTATAGGAATATTCATATCCATACGTTTGATCGATATTGAATACATTGCTTACCTGCAACACATATACATCAAATACTCGTGCGTTCTTCTTTCCGATAAATGGGAGATAGTTAACAGAGAAACTTACATTATGATAGGTAGGGGTCCTTCCCTGGTCGTTGAATTTGTAATTAGTTCCATCAAAACCGATATTATAATAAGGACGACCACTGGCAAAATTGTATGAGCCGTTCAGGTTCATCTTTAATTTGGAAACGAATTTTTTTACGATCAATGAAGCGGTATGTCTGGCAGCAAAATTAGGTTCTGTAACCGTTGGAAAATTAAGATAATCCCGTTTGGTATCCAGATAGGAATAAGAAATCCAATAATCTACGTTTTTAATATTCTTTTTATCCCTCCAGAAAAACTCAATTCCTTTCGCGTCGCCAAATCCATTATTATTGATCGCTGTTTCACGTCCATTTGCAAATCCTGTTTTTATAAGACTCTCATATTTCTTATAAAAAACCTCTGTGCGGAAAGTCGTCCTTCCATCCACTTTCATATACTGAGCTATGTAATGAGTAGCTTTCATAAATGAAATGGGGTTGGAAGAAGGTAAATACCTGGTTTCAGGATTCTGATAAAAAATTCCATAGGCAAGCGAAGCCTGTGCCTGTTTGTTGAATTTATAGGCCAGTGAAACCCGCGGCGCGAAATTTGTTTTATCCAGGATGGTAGAATGCTCTAATCGCCCTCCTAATTTCGCGGCAATATTGTTGGTGACATACACATCTGCTTCCGCGAATGCCGCACTAATATTTTCAGTAATCGATTGTGGGTATGCTTGTCCATTATAATCGTAATAGATTCCGTTTTGATGACTGTAATTATATTCTCCCCCAAAACGAATTCCCGACAAACCTCTCAGTCTTCTCTCCAATACGAATCTGGCATTGAAAAAATCCCCTTTATTATCTACATTGAATTGCTTGAATTCTAATCCGCTTAATAATACGTCCTGTTTATTTTGATTCTGAACACTGCTTTCTATATCATCTTGATTAATGGAGAAAGAAACACCGGTATTTAGTTTCCATTTTTTGGTAATACTTTCCTTCCAGGAAAAATTATGATAGGTATTGAAATTTTTCAACCCGAAGCGGTCGAGGTATCCCAAAGTATCCAAACTATTTTCGGTAAATGAAAACCGGCTCGTATTAAGGGTACCGTAGTATTTCAGGATACCAGTTTTGGAAGTTTTGATTCGGAAATTAGCGTCGGCAGCTTGTGTCTCGGGAGCCTGGGAATAATCCTGTTGTTGTTTTATTATCGCGAAAGCGGGTGTGAGGTTGGTGTAATTATAACTCACTCCCCAGGATGATTTTTTATTTTTTGCGAGTTGCTGATAACCTCCGTTCACACTCAATATAGATACTCCAAGACTTGCGGAAGATTGTTCTGGCAAATCGATCGATTCTAATATCAGGGCCGAAGAAAGTGCTTGTCCATATAAAGCGGAATACCCGCCGGTGCTGAATACAGTTCCTTTAAAGATAAAAGGAGAAAAACGACTATACCCGGCTATATTCGGAGCACTGCTGTAAAAGAAATTATTAACCAGCGTACCATCGATAAAGGTTCTTGTTTCCGCAGCGGTACCTCCACGTACAAATAATCCTTCCTGCTCCCCGATGGTTTGAGCACCCGGCAATGTTTTTAACGCACCGGTTATATCACCATTCGCGCTGGCCGTTGTTACAATATCAATGGGATCCAAAATGGCGGCCGCTCTTTTGCGGTCACTGGCTTCAAAAGTTCCTACTGAAATCACTACCGCGGTTAATTCATTGGGTTCCTCTTTCAAAACAACATTTATAGTAATGGTAGCACCTGTGAGGTTAACTTTTTGTTCCTGGAGCTTATATCCGATTGAAGTAAAAAGGACGATCTGATCCCCTTTTTCAGCGGTACGAAACCGAAAATTTCCGCTGGAATCGGAGGTGCCACCATCGTAGCTATCTTTAATGGCAATACTGGCGCCGGGAATGGGCTTTCCTTTACCATCTTTAATTTTACCCGTAACAATGGTTTGGGCATTCGCGAGGATCGAGGTTAAGGTTAGAACAATCAACGCAATGATCTGGAACATCGTTTGTAAATTTATCTCAAAACTAAACTAGTTTATAATATAAACCAAATAATTTCTGAGATTTTAAATTCACTATTAGATTGTTGGTTTTCAATAGTTCAAGCTATTAGACTTTAGCTGTTAGGTATTAGAAGGAGCAAGCTAATAGCTAATGTCTAACAGCTAAAAGCTAAAAAGGCCCGGCTAAGAATAGCCAGGCCGTTGTTGATCGTACCCTTTAAAATAAACTCTTTATTTCGATTTTACGAATTGTTGTGTTGCGATTTCATTCTCGGCGATTACCTTAATAATATAGGAACCCGCGGTCAATTGTGATACATCCATTGTTTCTGTTTGACTTGCATTAGTGCGGCTTACCCTACGAATGCTTTGTCCGCTTACCGAATAAATTTCATACTGTACTTTTTTATTCTGCCAGTTGCCGGGGACCGTTATCCGAAGCTCGTTGATAGCTGGATTTGGATAAGCCTGAATGGATACCATTTTAGCTGCATCACCAATGCGAACCAATCTTGTTTCAGAATATTTGGCTTTAGTATCCATATCAACCATTTTCAATCGGTAATAAACAATCCCTTTATTAGCGGCAGGAACTGAATTATCAGTGAACCCGTATTTTTTATCAGTAGTAGAATTCCCGTTTGCGAATAAAACAGCGATCTCACTATAATCAGAACCATTTACGCTTCTCTCCAACACATAATGGCTAAGGTTATTTTCTACGGAAGATACCCAGCTTACTACCGGCTTCTTGTTGTCCAATGTAGCGGTAAATGATTTGAGGGTTACCGGTAATCTTGATTCAATCGGTGCATTGAAAGAAAAAGATTTGAACCAGAATGAATACATACGGTCTGCAGCAGTGCTTTGACCAATACTATGACCGCCGGTACGTAAACGCATTCCATTCAAATTCTCATAATAGGCAGATGCCATTACACTGGTTGAGGAAGTATCAATATCAACGAAATTTGTAATTGGACCACTAAATTTAGTACCCACCACTTCAGAAAGTTCCCATACGCTAACAGCACTTACCAGGGTATTGGCGTCCAGTGTATAGCTTTTGTGTTTGTAATAGGCAACCCACTCATTAATCTTGTCGGCATTACCATCTAAATCGAGGGTACTAACGGTGAACGTATTAATGTTTACAGGCGCGTTGGTAGTTGAATTAACAAATGTAATAGTAAACTCCATCCACCAATCGCTGATTCCATTCGGTGTGGTGCCATTGCTATAGCTCACCTTAGGTTGAAAGGATTTATCAAAACCCATATTGGGTAGGTCTATCGCTTCCAATCTAACCTGGGAAGAGGATCTGCCACTGATCTTTACCAGCGCGTCTACATTAGTAGTTACAGCAGGAAAACGATACACGGCATCCACCTGACCGGCCACTCCGGAATACAGGTAGGAATTCTTAAAAACTAATCCCTGTGCATTTGCGCCTGGCGTTAACACAGCGGAACATAAAAGGGTTAGGAGTAAGGTTACTCGAACCACTGAGGCAATAGATTTTCTAATTGCCGGTTTAAGGTAAAAAAGAGGTTGCATGATAAGTACGTTTTTTTTTTGATTTCAATTGGTACAATAAATACTAAACGTTTACCATGGACTTGGAGAGGATTACAAAGAGAATTGGATTTAGATATAAAAAATGAATTTTATTCCTGGTGGTGGATGATGGATGGGGTATTGCGAGAGGATGATGGATGGATCAGTAATGCTGAATACTTGATGAATCTCCGAAAATCAGGGCCTCACTCACTACTCACTACTCACGATTCTCTCTCACCACTCACGATTTACCATTTTGCACATAAACAAACTTCAAAAAGAGCCATCCCGTAGAAACGGGACGGCGTTTGTTGATCGTACCCTTTAAAATAAACTCTTCTGACCGGTATAAAATACCGTCAATATTTTAATTGAAAATTTTAAGAACTTTAATTGGAATGTTTCTAGGAAGGAGGATGCAATGTTGGCTTTGAGAGGAATATGGAGGATAGATGATGATCGGGTTGCAGGATATTGGATTCTGAAAACTTGATACTAGTTGCTGGACAGTCTCCGCAAATCAGGGTCTCTCTCACGACTCACTACTCACAATTCTCGATTTTCAAAAAGAGCCATCCCGTAGAAACGGGACGGCGTTTGTTGATCGTACCCTTTAAAATAAACTCTTCTGACCGGTATAAAATACCGTCAATATTTTAATTGAAAATTTTAAGAACTTTAATTGGAATGTTTCTAGGAAGGAGGATGCAGTGTTGGCTTTGAGAGGAATATGGAGGATAAATGTTGATCGGGTTGCAGGATATTGGATTCTGGAAACTTGATACTAGTTGCTGGACAGTCTCCGCAAATCAGGGTCTCTCTCACGACTCACTACTCACCATTCACGAATTTCAAAAAGAGCCATCCCGTAGAAACGGGACGGCGTTGTTGATCGTACCCTTTAAAATAAACTCTTCTATGCGTTTAATTACTTTTTACAATTCGTTGTACCGCGGTTTCATTTCCGTTCGATACTTTCATTATATATAATCCGGTTTTAAGGTCGTTTACATTTAATATTTCAGTCTGGTTCGATTTACCGGCTACCATATGCTTAACTACCTGGCCATTCGAATTATACAGGTCAAAACTTACTGTTGCATTTTGCCAGGCAAGGGGCAGCGTGATGCGCAATTCGCTGGTTACCGGGTTAGGATAGGTTTCGAGTCTGATATTGTCTTTCTCGTCCCCGATGCGGATCATTCGCACCTGTGAACGCTGCGAACGACCTTCGAAGTCAACCATCTTTAAACGGTAGTAAACAATACCGGTCGCTTTATTATTAATCTCATCAGAGAAATTATAAGTCGTTTTAACGTTCGTTCCGCCTGCTGCAACTACCACACCTATTTCTTTATAATCAATTCCGTTTACGCTGCGTTCAATTACAAAATAACTCAATGATTTTTCTTTACCTGTTATCCAGCTCAGTCCAACGTATTTGTTGTTAAGCGTGGCTGAAAATTCTGTCAATACAAGTGGTAATGAAAACTCCTGGGAAGTACTAAGTGATCTGAACCAAAAGGCATACATACCGTCGGTAGATCCATTTCCTTTTGTACTATGTCCACCGGTTCTGAATTTAAAGCTATTCGATCCTACATAGTTAGTTGTTACCATTACATCTTTAGCAGTGGTATCAATATTAGGATAGCGCTTGGTAGGCCCATCAAATTTTTTACCTACTATAGTATTCGTAATACCTATCGTTTCATAAATATTTGAACTACTCAGTAGTGTAGTATTTTCGTAGGAGAAAGATGCATTGTCGTAAAAAGAAACCCACTCATTGATTTTATCACTATTGCCATCAATATCCAGGCCGGTTACACGAAATGAATCTACCACTGCGGGGCTATTAAGTCCGGAATTAACAAAAGTGATTTTAAACTCCATCCACCAATCGCTGGTACCAGCAGGTGTATTATTATCATTAAACAAAACCTGTGGCTGAAATGCCTTATCAAAACCGGTAGCCTTCTTATCAATATCTTGCAATTTAACCTGAGCAGAAGAACGGGCACTGATAGTCACCAGCGCGTCTACTTTAGCATTTACTTTCATAAAACGATAAACAGCACCGTCTGATCCAGCAACACCAGATTCAAGAATAGGGTTCTTAAAAATCAGTTCTTGTGCTAATGCAAAAAATGAATATAAAGACAATATAAGGAGGAGTAAACCCTTCCGGAGAATAACCGTCGGGTTAACAGGGTATGTAAGAGATGTTGGGTACAGGTACATTTTCATAATTACTTTTTAAGGGACAGATTCGGTACTTAGATCCGATGGAAATTACGATCTGTGGAAGTTCAAAAGGAATTGGAGGAAAATGAAAATTTGTAAAGACTCTGGTTAAGAGTTGATCAGAGGAGGATTGGATGACTTCGTTTGTTGAATCAACCGGCATGTTCGATAAGTGAACATATTTAACCGTCTGACAAGACAAAGATTGCTTCTGTTTTCTGAAGATGCAATAGTAAATCTACGAATCGTAGAAATTTTTTGATTGCCTTTGCTTACGCCTGGTTATAGTTGGTAATCAATGAAAAAGCCCCCCACTGATTGCGGGGGGCTCTAAATAATGAGAATATTTATCAATTACTTATACTGAGGTATAATCCCTTTTGCCAGCTCTGTCATTTTCTTAATTCCATCATCTGGTAAATTTCCCTTTTTGAATTCAGCCATTATATCCGGATACTTATTTTCCATTTCCATGAGAAAGTGTTCTTCAAACTCCTTTACTTTTCTAACGGCTACATCACGCAACAATCCCTGTGTACCCAGGTAAATGATAGCAACTTGTTTCTCAACAGCAAATGGTGTGTATTGAGCCTGTTTCAGGATCTCTACGTTACGGGCCCCTTTATCAATTACGTTTTTAGTTGCGGCATCAAGATCACCACCGA
The DNA here is from genome assembly GCA_965279015.1 of Chitinophagaceae bacterium. Classification (GTDB taxonomy): domain Bacteria; phylum Bacteroidota; class Bacteroidia; order Chitinophagales; family Chitinophagaceae; genus Endoryza. The sequence continues at coordinate 1,621,325 of OZ257130.1, read as the reverse complement.
ACTTAGAAAACGCTTCCAGTTCACGATACAACGCCTGGTCCAGTTTCAATGTACCTGCCACTTTCTTCATCGATTTGATCTGCGCGTTACCACCCACACGACTTACCGAAATACCCACGTTGATAGCAGGACGTATTCCCGAGTTGAACAGGTTACCTTCGAGGAAGATCTGTCCATCAGTAATAGAAATAACGTTGGTTGGTATATAAGCGGATACATCGCCAGCTTGTGTTTCAATAATGGGAAGTGCAGTTAACGATCCGCCACCTTTTACCAGGTGTTTGATAGATGCCGGTAAATCATTCATATTCTTCGCTACTCCATCATCACTGATTACTTTAGCGGCGCGTTCCAGCAAACGGCTATGCAAATAGAACACATCACCGGGATATGCTTCACGTCCCGGAGGGCGACGTAATAATAAAGAAACCTCACGGTAAGCAACAGCCTGTTTGGAAAGGTCATCATAAATAATTAGTGCAGGACGACCGGTATCGCGGAAAAATTCACCGATAGCTGCTCCCGCGAATGGCGCATAGAATTGCAATGGTGCAGGATCTGATGCAGAGGCAGCAACAATTACCGTATACGCCATCGCACCATTGTCTTCCAGTGTTTTCATAACACCGGCAATGGTAGAAGCTTTCTGACCGATTGCTACATATATACAATATACAGGCTTACCTGCTTTATAAAATTCTTTTTGATTGATGATGGTGTCAACAGCGATCGCGGTTTTACCGGTTTGACGGTCACCAATGATCAACTCACGCTGACCACGTCCGATTGGAATCATCGCGTCGATCGCTTTGATACCAGTTTGCAAAGGTTCTTTTACCGGTTCGCGGAAAATAACCCCAGGTGCTTTACGCTCTAAAGGCATTTCATATAATTCACCAGTAAGGGGACCTTTTCCATCGATAGGTGAGCCAAGCGTATTCACTACTCGACCCAACATACCTTCACCTACTTTAATGGAAGCGATATTACCGGTACGACGAACTTTCGCACCTTCCTTAATATCACCGCTCTCTCCCATTAATACCACACCCACATTATCTTCTTCCAGGTTCAAGGCAATTGCACGAACACCGTTTTCAAACTCCACCAGTTCACCACTTCCTACATTGCTCAATCCATACACGCGGGCAATACCATCACCCACTTGTAATACAGTACCCACTTCTTCAAGGTCGGCTCCCGCGTTAAAGTTGCTTAACTGCTGGCGTAATATCGCCGATATCTCATCGGGTTTAATTTCTACCATTTTTATACTATTTAAATCGTTTTAATTATTGCAAAAGTTTTTCGCTGTTCGCCACTCGCTTCTCGCCTTTCGCTACTAGCGAATTTTATAAATGAAATCATTATTCATAAACTGGCTTCTGATCTTATTCAGATCATAAAGAATACTCGCGTCCACCAGGGTATCTCCCATCTCAAGCGTGAAACCACCAATCAAATCTTCCTTTACTTCCGTTCTCAGGTCGATAATCTTCATTGAAGTCTGACTCGTTACTTTATCTACAATAGCCTTTTTTAATTCGTCACTTACCGGTGTTGCCGTAGTTAGCTTTATCGTATAGATCCCTTTTTGTGTTTTGTATTGCTCGATAAAAGCGGTAACGATTTCGGGGAGATTGCTTTCACGGCCCTTACTCACTAATAGTTTACTGAATCCAAGTGTTAAATCGCTCAGGTTCCCGCTGCTGGTAACCGCATCCAGTATCGCTTGTTTTTTATCGGCTTTGATAACCGGGCTCTTGAGTAGCGTTACAAAATCGCGGCTCCCCTTTACAACCATCTGCAAATACAGCATATCGTTGTAAACGGCTTCCAATTGGTTCCTTTCATTCGCTAAACCAATCAAACTCTTGGCATATCTTCCGGCTAAACGTGGATTCGGCATAAAATAGCTGTTAGCTTTTAGCTGCAAGCTACAAGCTGCCTCCTGCTTGAGGCTTGCAGCTTGTAGCTTGAGGCTTAATTCAATTTCACTTCGTTTGATAACTGTTTAATATAATTCTCCTGCTCTCCTTTATTATTGAGCTCACGACGTAATACTTTTTCAGCAACTTCAATTACGAGTTTACCTACCTGGTTCTTTACATCTGTTAGAGCAGCCATCTTTTGCGCTTCGATAGCAGCCTGAGCCTCTACTACAATTTTATTCGCTTCTGTTTTTGCCTGCTCTTTGGCTTCGTTGATAATTTTATCTTTTGTATCACGCGCTTCTTTCAGCATCAATGCTCTTTCTTCACGGGCTTTTGCCAGCAACGCTTCATTCTCACTTTGCAATTGCGCCATTTCCGCTTTTACTCTTTCAGCGGTAGCCAATGAATCAGCAATAGATTTTTCTCTGTCTTTCAATCCTTTTACGATTGCAGGCCAGGCATATTTTGCCAATATGAAGAATACAACAAGGAAAGAAAGTAAGGTCCAGAAAAGTAGTCCGTGATCGGGTGTAAGAAGATTCATAAAAATGCTATTGTTCGTTAATCTGATCGTTTAGAATAACTGCACCCGCGGCCCTTTGCGTTGGATGCAGTTAAAATTTTTGACAAGGAGGGGGATTAAGCTCCCAATACCATTGCCAGGAAGCCCACGATGATCGCGAACAGGGCAGCTCCTTCAATAAGAGCGGCTGTAAGGATCATGTTTGCTCTGATGTCGTTAACTGCTTCAGGTTGACGGGCAATTGACTCTACCGCGCCACGACCGATTTGGCCGATACCGATACCTGCACCTATTGCAGCTAATCCTGCTCCGATTGCACCACCTGCGTTTGCCACGCCATCCAGCATAATTACATTCAGTAAATCCATGTTCTTTTTATTATTGGTTAAAAAATCCTTTGTTAATGATGTGCATGCTCTCCTTTCGGATGTTCGCCTTCAAAAGCTTGTCCGATGAATACTGCCGTCAGCATCGTAAAAATGAAAGCTTGCAAAAAAGCCACCAGCACTTCAATGAAATAAATGAAAATGGTAAACGCTACAGAAATAAGTGAACTTCCATATCCAATTGCCGGCGCCATTTCCGCGAAAATGAAAATCAAAGAAATCAAACAGATAATAATAATGTGACCCGCTACCATGTTCGCAAACAAACGTATGATCAGGGCGACTGGCTTGATAAACAAACTCAGAAATTCTACGGGAACCAAAATGAATTTAATTCCTAAAGGTACCCCTGGAGGATTGAAGATATGACCCCAGTAATGACTATTGGAACTGGCTATGATCACTACAAATGAAATAGCACCCAACACCACCGTAAAAGCGATATTTCCAGTAACGTTTGCTGAACCTGGTATTAATCCGAAAATATTATTGATAAGAATGAAAAAGAAAACAGTTAGAAGGTAAGGCAGGTATTTATCCGCTTTATGTCCGAGATTGGGTTTTGCCACTTCATCGCGAACGAATGTAATTACTGGTTCCATCAAACCTTGCGAACCTTTAGGGGCCGTTTTTACACCGGTGCCTTTTTTATAACGATTGGCGATGCGGATCAATACTACAACAAGTATTGTTAGCGCCAGCATCATCTGAACCACGTTGCGCGTAAGAGAGAAATCATAAACGGTTACTGATGGATCCACCGCGTGAATTTTTCCTTTCTCCAGTTTATATCCATCGTACTCTTTATGTCCATGCTCAAACTTAGAGGACATAAATACAGAAAAACCTTTCTGAGGCGAATAAAGTATAATGGGTAATGGTATCGAAACGGCATGCTTTTGTCCGTCTGAACCCTTGTAATCAATCAAATGAAACTCATGGTTATCGAGGATATGGTCGAAAATGACCTCGGCGGCATTGAATTTTTCCTTTTTCTCGGTCCCGCCCTCATGTTTTTCTCCATGCTCACCCTGCGCCATGGAAATAGTTGAAAAAAACAAGATGCAAATAGTGAAACCCGCTGCCAATAAGGATTGTAGACTTCTAACCGACATAACCAGTTTGTAAATTTGCCGCAAAGATAAGGACGGAGGGGTGAAAAAGAACGGCCTTGTAGAGTTATTTATTGATTTTAAAAAAATGCCGGAGTTGCATGGCAATTCCTGCCTATTTAGTCAACCTTTATTTTCTATAAAACCCAATACAGTACTGAGTTTCAGCCGTTAAATAACTACTTCTTTTTTCTCGAATTGCATTTTGTGGAGACTGGCATAAAATCCGCCTTTTTCCAAGAGTTCTTCATGGGTTCCGGTCTCTTTAATTACTCCCTTATCCAGCACGATAATTTTGCTGGCTTTGCGGATAGTAGAGAGCCGGTGTGCGATAACGATAGAAGTGCGACCGGCGATCAGTTTATCTATGGCGTGTTGGATCAGTATTTCACTCTCCGTATCTACCGAAGAAGTGGCCTCATCGAGTATTAATATGGAAGGATTGTATAAGAGTGCCCTGATGAAGGAGATCAACTGTCGTTGACCAAGGGAAAGTGTTCCTCCTCTTTCCATTACATTATAATTGTAGCCGCCGGGCAATTGCATGATAAAGTCATGTACGTCTATCATTTTGGCGGCGGCTTCTACCTGTTCAATAGAGATTTCGGGATTGCGCAATGTGATATTATCCATTACGGATCCTGAAAACAAGAACACATCCTGCAGTACTACCCCAAAATTCTTCCGCAATGCATCCAGTTTATATTCCTCTATCGGCACATCATCAATCTTAATGGTTCCTTTTTGAATATGATACAACCGGTTGAGCAAACTGATAATGGATGTTTTACCGCTACCGGTATGTCCCACCAATGCAATTGTTTCACCGGGCTTTGCGATAAAAGAGATATCCTTCAGCACATACTCATCGCCCGTATAAGAAAAAGATACATGGTCGAACTCAATTTTACCTTTCACTGTTGATGGCTCATACGTTTCTTTTTCTGATGGTTGAATATAATCTTCGTTATCGAGCACTTTAAATACCCGTTCACTCGCAATCATTCCCATCTGCAATACATTGAATTTATCCGCTATTACGCGCAGTGGACGAAAGAGTAAGTTTAGATAAAGAAGAAAGGCCATTATTTTCCCGGCCATATCACCTGCCGCTTTAGAATCCATATTCATTGCCCGTGTTGCCCCCCACCATACCAATAGCCCGGTCGACACAGCCAGCACGATTTCCACCACAGGAAAAAAAACGGAATAAGCGAAGATGGCGTTGATATTTGCGTTCCGGTGTTCTTTATTGATCTTATTAAATTTATTAAACTCTTTATCCTCCGCGGCAAAGGCTTGTACAACCTGCATACCCGTTAAATGTTCCTGTACAAAAGCGTTTAAACTAGCTACCGCGTTCCGAACTCGTATAAATGATTTATTAACGCTCTCTTTAAATAAATAAGTAGCCGCAATAAGAAATGGAAATGGAGCAAGGCAAATTAACGTAAGTTTCCAATCGGTGATAAACATCACCAGCAAGATGGAGATGATCGATAATAAATCCGCAATAATTGGAATCAGTCCATCCGCGAAAATATCATTGATCGATTCAATATCGTTAATACTTCGGGTTGTGAGCGTACCGATAGGTGTTTTATCGAATTGAGAAAGATTAAGCCCCAGTATCTTTTTATATACCTGCTTTCGAAGGTCATTTATCACATTCTGTCCAAGCCAGGCAGTAAGAAAGGAAAAATAAAACCGGAAACCGGATTCAACCAATAACAAAACAATTTGAATAATGGTGATCCATACCACCCAATCAATATCCTTAGCGGAAATGAAAAGATTAATAGTAAGCTGAATAAGCATGGGGCGAACAGGAGCCAGCACCGCGAGCAGAATTGCTAAAATAAGGGAGAGATAAAATTTCTTCTTATAGGGCGACGCATACCGAAACACTCTTTTCAGTAAGCTAAAATTGAATATCTTTTTTCGCGCAACCGTTGCTTCAGCCATAACAGGAGGTAAATATAAGGCAGGTTTGGGGATTGAAGTTTGTGGTTTATAGTTAAACGGTAAGAAAAAAAGTTAAGAATTAGGATATAAGAATTAGGATTTAGGGGCAGCTCCCTGATGGTGCATAAAACAATTTAGAAATCCAAAATCATAAATCCCATATCACAAATCTATCAATTGTCTCCCATCGATTTCCTGTACGCCTTAATAAAAATAGCACCCAGGTTTTTATATGGAGGGATATAATCGTCGAATTTTTCTTTTGCATCACCACTGGTGAATTTACCCGTCAGGTCTTTCCATATGCTCACCCAATCGATCGCTTTGCCCGATAACAAAGAAGTATTAATTGCCTGGATAATGGGTTCGTTTACATGCATAGTACCTGTTTGTTTTGAAGAGATAATATGCGCGTCGTTGCTGATGGTGAGTACTTCGTTGATATTATTATAACCACCACAGGAGCCGAGAATAACGATTCTAGCAGATGGCATGATCCGTTTCATCGTTGATTTTACATGATAACTATGTCCACGATGAACATAAATAGTGGGTTTAAGTTTATGATCAAATAGATAATCGGTAAGGTGATTGATAGCCGTTTCTTCCGGATCATTCGCACCCATCAGGGGTTTATTGGCAAAGATCAGGATCGGCTTGCCTTTCAGTGCTGAAATAGATGTCCATTCCGCATTCTCAGTAACCTTCCATTCGGAACGGTTGCGGAAAATAGACATAAAGCTTACATACGAATGCTGACCATCTTTATCTTCATCTCCATAGAAAAATACTTGCATCACCACCCGCCCGCTATCATCCCTGAGCGCGTTATTATCAACCGTATACACTGGAGGAATACCGAGAATGGCTGAAAGGTCCACTTTCTGTGTTGTATCCGCCGAGCGGAACAATACCTGCAGTATATTATATATTACCGTTCCTTTTTTATTTGCGGCTTTTGTATTCTTATTATAGTTCCATTGAGCTTCCCGTTGGATAAAATCAGCCAATTGAGGGTTTTTATCCATAATGCTACTGTACGAATCGGCCACATCCACCGCTTCTTCCGTACCTTCTGTTTTTTCTAATCCGATCACAAAGGCCTTCATCAATACATTGTCATTTCCTTTTTCCATTCTGGATAAAAAATCGTTGAGTGTATTATAACCTGCACACATCTTGATAAACTTCCGGAAATAATCTCCGTTCACACTCATCAGTAAGCTATCTGCCCTTGGAGTAGACATACGTTGAAAGATCCTGGGATATACTCCTTTCACAAAACTGGAAGTATAGATCTCATCTTCTCCTAACACTCCTATATAATATAATTCCTGTGCCGTTAATCCATCGAGTCGTTTAAATCGTATGGCTTCATTGTCGACCGAATGCAACGCGTTTATTTCACGTATAAAATATTCTTTGGCTTTGCGCGCCATCATGGCAGTAAGCGCCTTCATTTCACGGGCCGTATCTCTTAAGGGAGGAAGCAAAAGACCTGCGTATTCAATCCGGGTTTGTACCATCAACCGGAAATAAGCCACATTATCGTCTTTTACTTTATCGATATCTGCCAATGTGATCTTTCCTCTCATTAAATTTTCAAGAAAAGGAAAATACAAACGGCCGCTTTTGCTATTGGCCATTGCCGCTATCATCCTCACCAGTGAATCGGGATGATTCCGGATTCGATTACCCAAGGTGTTCCTTGCCTGCGCGTAATCATATAATTTAGGAATATCGCGGTGGGCAACTACAAAGATCAGGCTATCGGCAAAATAGAGATTGGGATTACTGCGTAAAACAGGCAAAATCTCATCAGGATGCAAGCCACAATATTTTCGTAATAATTCGATACGCGTTGGAGCAACACCGGTATTTTCCGATGGATATAAAAAACATTCCACTAAAATCTTTCCTACACTATAGGAAGCTGTATCTAATACAGGTTTAATACTTTCATTTTTCAGATCCCGATCCATGCATTGCTCAAAAGTTGTTACCAGGGAGGGGGCGATTGCGGGTGAGAAATCTTTCTTTTTCCAGTTTTCATTGAAGCCTTTGAGCATGGTTTCCAGGCTCCGCAGGTATTTTTTCTTTGTATTTGTTGTAATGGTGGTATCCCTTTCGATTTCTTTCTGCACTTCATCCACTCTTTTAATGAGTGCACCGCTCACGTGCTGATTCACCGATACATCCGGAGATAGGTTCACCGATCCATCCTCACTTAGTAATTTTTTCTGCTGCTTATCTATATTATCATGCCATAGCAATCTGTCGGTAGGTATTTTTACCGGCGCCGTGTCCTGGGCAACAGAATAAGTACAGCACAATAATGAGAGTACAGCGAATAAAAGTAAATGTCGTTTCATAAAATCCAGGCTCCTTTCAAAAGAGCAAAAATACTACCAATTGGTTGTATAGAAACGTAAGACAAGCTTAATGAGTATTTTGCGGCTTAACAATTTGGTAAAACAGCTGCGAGCTTTGAGCTGCGAGCTGCGAGCGTGTCTACGCGGCTTGAGATTGGCCTTGTTTTCCGGAGTTGTAACAATTATACAGGCATATAAGCATTTTAAACTCCTATTAATCAGCAGAATTAAAGCCTTTCCAAATTTTTGGGTCCAGCTCGAAGCTCGCAGCTCAAAGCTCACAGCTTTTTCCACATTAACAAATTGTGAACTCAATATGAAGATTTTATGCCTGTTGTGCATTTGTGTAGGTTTGCCAAAATTTAGTTGACCCATGGATTCAAAAGGCAAAAAGGTTCTGATAGCTGACGACGAACCCGATATCTTGGAAATAATTCAATATAACCTGGTAAAAGAAGGGTATGAAGTGATTACTGCCCGGGATGGCGATGAGGCCCTTACCAAATCAAAGATTCATAAGCCCGACCTGATCATCCTGGATATCATGATGCCTAAAAAAAATGGAGTGGAAGTTTGTGAACTGCTGCGGATGCAACCCGCCTTTAAAGAAACCCTCATTATTTTCTTAACCGCCCTTAATGATGAAAGTTCACATATTAAGGGACTCGAAACCGGGGCCGACGATTATGTAAATAAACCCATTAGTCCGAAAGTATTGATCAGCCGGGTGAACGCATTGTTTCGTCGTTTACATAAGGAGCCTACCGATTCACAAATAAAAATCGAAAACCTGGAGATAGATCCGGTGAAGTATGAAGTGAAAGTGGATGACCGCACCATCATCCTTGCTAAAAAAGAATTTGAATTGTTGCACTTGCTTGCTTCCCGCCCAGGCAGGGTTTTTTTACGCAATGAGATATTGAGCCAGATCTGGGGGAATGATGTGATTGTGGGTGATCGAACCATTGACGTGCATATCCGGAAAGTGCGGCAGAAACTGGGACTCGATTGTATCCGTACGGTGAAAGGCGTGGGTTATAAGTTTGATTTGTAGTTTTGTAAAAGATGCTCTCCACCAAAAATCTATCTCCCCGACAATTGGCCGCGTTTACCGCTGGCTTGTTATCTGTTCCCATCGCATTGGGAATATATGCTATCACTGATAACTGGAAAATAGGGCTTGCTTCTTTACTACTCATCTTTGCCGGAAGTTTTGGGTTGATCATTTTCACGCTCGAACGTTTTATTTACCGGAAGATCAAACTCATTTATAAGCTGATTCATCAGACAAAAGCCACCCGCCGCGAAGAAGTATATTTCAAATACATTCTACCCCAGAAAAGCATCGATGAAGTGAGAGAAGATGTAGAAGCATGGGGGGAGCGTCAGAAACAGGAGATTGAAATACTTCAGAAGAATGAAATCTATCGTAAAGAATTTTTACAGAATCTCGCGCACGAATTCAAAACGCCCATCTTCGCTATCCAGGGTTATGTAGATACTTTACTCGGGGGCGCTATGGATGATGAAGAGGTGAGTAAAAAATTTCTTGAAAAGGCCTCTAAAAATACCAACCGACTGGTGAATCTTGTAAATGATCTTGACGAAATATCCAGGTTGGAAAGAGGTGAGCAATTATTATACAAACAGAATTTTATAATCCAGGAACTGATCCTCGAAGTATTCGATGCGCTCTCTATAAAAACCCAGGAAAAAAATATCCAGGCCTCCATAAAAAAAGGTTGTGAAGCGCCTATAACTGTTTTCGCTGATAAAGAAAAAATAAAACAGGTAATCGATAACCTGGTAGAAAATGCCAGCAAATACGGAAAACCCAATGGAACAATCGTTGCCAGTATTTATCGTACCGACGACCAGCATGTATTGGTAGAAATCAGTGATGATGGAATTGGAATTGAAGAAGATCACCTGCCAAGGATCTTCGAACGTTTTTATCGTACCGACGCTGCCCGCAGCCGCGATAAAGGAGGTACCGGTCTTGGACTTGCTATTTGCAAACACCTAATTGAAGCGCATGGCCAAACCATTCATGTGCGGAGTACGCCGGATGTGGGAACGACGATTGGGTTTACATTGGGAACAAAAAGAGACTAGGGAGAGTTGAGAGTTCTGAGTCAGGAGTCGGGAGCAGATACCATCTCTTAAGGTCATGCTTTTTTTATGTACCCTTTATCCAGTGACAACGTTTTACATTTTATATTCTACATTTTAGATTTTACATTTTTACGAATCAACGATTTGTAATCCTACAACCCTGCCACCAATTCTTCCGCCAATCCAAAACTCAGCGTCATCCCCGCGCCTCCTAATCCATTAATTACATATACCCCCGGTTCGGGAGAAAAGAAAAGATCGGTACTGCCATCGGTCAATTTTGCATATACCCCATTCCACGATTCTATAAGGCGATCGCTTTTGAAATGCGCAAACTGTCGCAGGTAATCAAGAATCATACGATTGATAAAGACCCTATCAAATGGATCATGGGTTAAACCATACTCATGTGAGTCACCAATAGTAAGTTCGCCTTTTTCATTCTGCGACACCATTACATGAATGCCCCAATCCACGTATTCACTCATCTCCGTTTCGTATCGTTGCTTTAAAGAGGACAAAGAACTGGCTTGCTGAAAACTTTTATAATGAATCAAGGATAAACCACCACAAAGAGCTGGTCCAATGCGCCATCCACCGGGTTGTGATTCGAAACGCATCATCTGCAATTTGCATTTGGTAATAGCTTGTTCAGCATAAACTTCTGGATAAAGTGTCTCAAAATCGGAACCACTACAAATAAAAATAATATCTGCTTCGTATTCTTCGTCGTTGCCGATATAAACCGTATTATCCGTTACAAAGCTTACACATTTGCCCCACTGAAAGGAGACTCCATATTGTTCCTGCAAATAACCTGGTAAGGAGGCTATCGCTTCCCTTGGGTCCACAATCAATTCATCTGCGCTGTACAATCCTCCCAACAAATTTTTTTGAACTACGGCCTCACTTCGCTCTGCAATTTGTTTTGAAGTTATTAGTTCAACGCTTCTTTCATTTTTAAAAAGCTCATACAATTCCTGCAATACCTTCCATTCATCGGCATGATGGGCTACGTGCAAGCTGCCGGCTGGTTCATGCCAGAATGCTCCGCTGTTACTGATCTCTTCCCAGATACTGCGACTGCGCATGGCTCTTTCGTATAATTTACCCGATGGTTGACCAATGGGCCATACCATTCCGAAATTGCGGATAGAAGCCCCCACTGCTTGTTGTGTTTTATCAAAAACCTGGACCGAAAATCCTTTTTGTGAAAGTGCACGGGCCGTTGCTAAGCCTGCAATGCCGGCGCCGATAACGATGGCGGTTTGCTTTGCCATGATGCGATAGTTGTTTTATATTTCTTGTTGAAATAAATCAGCGATAAAAAAGTACCTGCTACTCCTACCACAGCAAAAACAATTACAGCAGTGGAGTAAAATGAAACCCAATTCATTTGTACACGCAGTATTTCTTTAGTGAGAACCACACTCATGCTTCCAAGATACCCATATGCGTCGGCTATATAAATCAGGAACCCCACATTACCGGCGATCCGGAAAGAGGCGATCATGCGTTCAAAAAAAATACAGTTGAAAGGGATATAGCCCATATACAAACCGAGTCCGGTCAATTGCATCCAGTATCTGCCTTCCAGATTACCTGTCAGAAATAAAACAGAGGAGATACCGGCTAGTAAGAATCCGAATGCTATCACTCCATGAACAAGTTGGAATGCCTTGAAGTTATTACGTATCATTACCAATAAACTCATTACAGCCAATATGATTATTGAAGTAATGGTTTCTGTTCGGGTAAAGATGGCGGGTTTCTTTCCATATCCAAGTTCGTTCCACATATTACTCATAAAATTATCCCGGATATCTCTCATCACTGTTAAAAACAAATAAGTAATCGTTATTACAATCAATCCCAGTCCAAACTGACGGATTAATTTCTTACGGCTCTCCTTATCCATCGGAACTCGAACGGTGCGTTCTTTTTCATCTTCTCTATCGGGTGCCGGAATTTTTTCTATCAGGTATAGAAATAAAATCAATGGAACAACAAATAGTAAACCGGTAGTAAATCCTAACCATTTTTCAGGTACCTGCCAGTCATCCCGCAACCAAACAGCTACTGACCTCGTGAATCCACCGGCAAAAATGAAACTTATCGCCATTGCGGAACCGATAAAATCGGTAGCTCTTCTTCCTTCTACATAACTAAATACAATCCCCCACATAAACCCAAGCATAAAACCATTTACCAGCAGGCACAACATTCCATAGGGTGGAGGAATAATCGCGAAAATAAAAAGCGCTATCCAGGCCGTGCCAATCAACGTGGCGCTTGTGCGCCATCTGCCTAATCGCTTTAACTCAGAAATAAACTTGATACCATAAAATTTACTGATCATATAACCTATTCCCTGGCTGATGATAAGCAGTGTTTGATAGGAAACATCCCAATATCGCAAACCTTCGAAAGTAGCTACGGTAAAAGGCTTACGGTATGCATATACGGAGGCATAGGTTAAGAAAGCGATCAGCGCCGCGTATAACGCGGTCTGGATCTGTTGGCGGCTGAAACTCGTTTTGGTGGGAGTCGACTGCATTTATAAAATTAGGGAAGGCAGTTCAGATAAACTATCGATAATATGATCGGGGTGATACTGTTCCAATTGATCGCGGCTGTACGCACCGGTGGTAACACTTATCACTAATCCGCATTCCGCGTTTCGTCCTTCCTGCACATCCACTTCTGTATCTCCGATTTTTACGACTTGCTTTGAATCTGTTATTTGCAATTGCCGCATAATGGTTTGAATCATGAATGGATAGGGACGACCCTCCGGTACCTCATCGCTCGCAATTACATAATCTATTTTAGTTTCACCATTGTTCCAATGTAAGCGTTGCAGTATGGTATCTGTAATTGCACGGGTGAAACCAGTATTCAACGCGATCTTTATTCCTTCTTTCTTAAACTGATTGAAAATATCTTCCGCGAAAGGTAGTGGCCTGATATCTTTATCCTCCTGGTAAAAACGGATCATATTATTAATAAAGGAGTCATGTATTTTTTCTATCAACTCCTCCTCATCCACACCAGGCTGCGGGTGATATTTTTCAAGCAATAATTTTATAGCGTCTTTTTTACGCCAGCCCATTACTTTTTTTACTTCGGACTTCTCAACTGTTATTGCATGCTGACGAAAAGCTTCGATAAATGAATCCGCTACATTGCCTCTATCGAGTACGGTAGTACCTGCCATATCGAATACTACCAATTGAAATTTTGCCATTATGCTCTATTGTTTTATAATTTTATTTTTGAAAGCGGTTTAAAGGTTTAAGAGTTTTATGGTTTAAGGGTTCTCCAGATCGATTAGGCTAATTGAATTTCAACAACCTTTAAACTTTTAAACCATTAAACTTTGAAACTTTAAGTGTTTAAGGGTTCTTTAGATCAATTAGGTTAATTGAATGTAAGCAACCCTTAAACTCTGAAACCACACAGATGACGCACGATCATTTCCCGGTACTTCTCCAATTCACCCACCGGCTGATGCTCAATCTTTGCTTCCTCATCCCACATCCGCATTTGTACAATCAGGTTAAAGAGCGGGTATTGTTCAAATGCATTTGCTTCTTCTTCACTCATTACTCCACCCTGAAATTCCAATGTTTTTTTACTGGCTTCTGATAATTGTTCATAATAGCCGGGACGCTTGCGGGTAAGGTATCGTTTGGCCTCCACATGAGATTCAACGAGGCGTATCAATTTCTTGGAAAAGCCTTTGACTTGCAGGTATTCTGCTCCCACTTCTTCATGATCCTTGATGCCAAAGCCATCCATTTCATTATCCCCCTGTGCCGAAACACAGATATGGCCGATATCGTGGAGAAAGGCAGCCAATATCACTTCCTCTTCATAGCCTTGCAGTTCGGCCAATTGCGCGGATTGAACCATATGTTCCAGTTGCGTAACTTTTTCACCTGCATACTCATTACCACCGTGTTTTCGGAAGAGTCCGATAACTTCATCAGCAATTTTTTCTGCATCGATTATTTCCATATTTATTTTTTATTGATCTCGCTAATTGGCGCAGCAACCGGGTGATTAGCGGTGAAGTTATAACCGAGCAGAGACGCAATTGTTGCAGCAATCTGTTTTTGGTATAATTGTACTGAAACCTTCATTTCTCCTGTTGGTTTTGTATCGGGTCCCATTACCGCCAGCCATATTTCATGCGCATCTTCAATTTTTGTTCCGTGATGTTTCCAGTTGCTTTTAACTTTATCGCCCCTTCCATGATCTACCGTGATCAGTAAAGTGGTTTTGTTTTTATACTGCGGAAGCGCTTGTACGGTATTCCAAATATCGGCAATCATCGCGTCCTGCGCATGCGCGCTACCAATATACTGATCGTACATGCCACCGTGGGCAAAATCATCAGTTTCATCAAATGCAATATACAACACCCTGGGACGATACGCTTTCAGGTATTCTCTCGCCGCCATATAGGTAATGATATCAGGCCGAACTCCAACAGGACGGGTAGTTAAGAATTGCATATCGTTCAGCATCTTTAATGTTGGCTGATCGAAAGTCATACTATCTACATCAGCGTTAACATACACTCCACTACGAGGTTCATTCAATATATAAGGAAATACATCCCAGGTGGCAAATGCTGCGATCTTACCGGTAAACCCTTTTTGCTTATTCAGAAACTCCAGTACATTTTCATTCTTGTTCCATATTTTATCATTGGAATTAACCGCCGTATCCGGATAGCCCGTGAATATTTCATTATAGCCCGGGTAAGAGAACCAATAAGGATTTGAGTTATCTACTTTATTATCAAATTTCCGGTTACCATATAGCTGTCCCTGTTTTTCAATGGTGGTCCATAAAAATGGAAATAGCTTTTTGCGACGTTCCTGCTCCGTATCGGCCCAGAATTTTTCTTTCATTCCTTTAGCGTCACGGTTATAGACACTATCATTCATCAGTATTTCATCCACCCCTTTATACACTTCCTGCCAGCGCATACCATCAAGGGTAACTATGATAATATTCTCGGTTTTGGGTTGTTGGGCAATTAAACCTGTAACAAAAACTATTTGTAAAATGATAAGAAAAATCTTTTTCATGCGGTAAGTTAATTGAATAGTTAAAAAAAGGGCGAAACCTGGAAAAGTTTCGCCGGTTCAGATTAAACTGCTTAGTTGCTATTGATTTGCCTGAAAGAGTTGCGCTGTTCGCTGTTCGCTTCTCGCTATTCGCTGCTTCAAGAGAAATGAGGAATCCTTTGAATTACAGAAAGAGGCGAACAGCGAAAAGCGAAAAGCGAGTGGCCTTCCGCTACTTCACCACCCACATATCACTATTAATATCATCGCTACCACCATACTGTCGCTGTAGTGCTTCGGTTAAATTAGTAGCGTTCGTTGTACGTTCGGTTCCGGGGTATTGAAATCGGCGGGGTATTTTTCCGCTGTTGCCCGTTCCCGGTCCGTTTTTTTCAAATACAGGGAATCCAGTTCTGCGATAGTTATAATAGGCTTCATAACCGGAATTCTGGAAGAAGGCTATGTATTTCTGTTTCAAAATCTGCTCCAATCCAGTTGCATTGTTACCTGCATATTTAACCAGGGGTTGGTTATAATAATCATTAAAAATAAAATTTACATTATATGCTATATAATCGCCCCCTTCCACTACTTTACCACCCGCCTTCAGATAATAAAAAGTATTCGTGCCTTCTTTGATTCCATAAAAACCAATGGAAGCCTGGATGCCTCTTTTATACCATTCTTCCGCATCGCCAGTAACCCAACCCCGCATATGCGCTTCAGCAATATTCAAACACATTTCTGGAAAACCCACCAGGATGCCCGGTTCCGCTGTATATGTACTGTAATATCTTTTTCTTCCATAAAAAGAATATACACCGGGGACAAATCCAGCGCCGTTATCAACACCTGCTTTGCTCGACATATCCGCCAGGTCTTCCGCCGGACTTGCACCCACAAAAGCAGCATGATCGGAAGGAAGTAATCCGGATTTTAATTTAGAACCAGCGGGATCAGCTACTGCAAATGTCCGCGGATCTTTAAGTGAACTTAATAAACCAAGATAGGTAGAAGACATATTGTACCGGGTAGCATCAAACCCAAAATTATCTGGGTTGATCGGGTATTTATTGAAAGGGTTTACATATACAAACTGCAGGTTGTCTGCCATATCATTCATCAATGGGTAAGCGCTTTTGTTTCCGAGTATTTTATTAAAATCCTGTTTAATATTCAGTGTTGGATCTGTTTCTTTTTTACTCAGTGTAATCAACACCCGCAGGCGGAACGTATTAACTGTCTTCTGCCATTTTCTGAGATCGTTATTAAAGTAAAAGTCACCTAATAAAGAATTATCGCCGGCATTAATCAATGCAGCCATATCCGTATTAGCCTCTTCCAGCCATTTTAGTACCTGCACAAAAATATCTTTCTGCTCATCATATTTCGGTTGAAGATTTCCGGTTCCATTCAATGCTTCGGTCATCGGAAGGTCACCCACTACCATCGTCATTTGATAAAACAGGTAAGCGCGGAAAAATTTACCCAATGCAGAATAAGGATTCACCTCCTTACCACTCGATTTGAGCGCTTCTTCTTCCATCTTTTGTACATTCTTAAGAGTAGTATAATACAAAGTGGCTCCGCCCCAATTGTATTCCTGGTTGCCATAATAATTGTAATTACAACAAGCGAACTGGTTCCACCGGTGCTCTAATCCCCACGGACGCTGGTTAATACTTACTTCCACGCCGTTCAGCGCCAATGAGGCTGGTACACTTTCCGGACTATTGGGATTGGCAGCCAGTTCATCGAATTTTTTATCGCAACCCGCCAATATAAAAAAGGCGGTGCTTAGAAGGATCCATTTAAATTTCATATTAAAAAGTTGAATTGTTATCGGATATACTAGAAAACGAGATTCAAATTGACTCCATACCTTTTGATGGTAGGTGTTTGCATGCTGCTGGAATTCTGACTGCCGGGATACTGATCAATATCCACATCTTTATGTTTACTATCCGCGAAATAAAACAGGTTCCTTCCCACGAAGGAAATAGTTGCCGAACGGATAAAAGATTTTCCAAGTACTTGCTCACTCAATGTATAACCAAGCGTAACCTCACGCACTTTTGCAAACGTTTTACTCATCAGATTTCCTTCGGCTGTTGAATTATAACGACTGATATAATCCTGCAGGAAAGTTTTTATATCGTTTTTCGCAAATGTGAGATCCTTATAATTTGTAATCACTCCCGTAACCGGATCATAGATAGGTGTACCGCTTACAATCTTCACCCCTTCTCCTACCCATGATTTATTTCCGAGATAGTCCTGGTAACGGGCCTCACCCATTGCACCTTCAATTGTTTCTTCATGCCTTCCACCTCTAAAAGTTTGCCGGCGAATATAATTTTCCATGGTACCACCTACACGGCCATCCACCTGAACAGTAAGATTAAACCCTTTATAACGGAATTTATTGACAACACCCCAAACCCAATCGGGATTGGAGTTACCAAAAATTTGATTCTTTGGATAAACGATAGGTCTTCCTCCATTGTCATTGATGATTTGTCCATCCGGTGTTCTGGCATAAGCCGTACCCTGGTACATATCGAGACGATCCCCTTTCTTCACATAAATCTGTCCAACTAAAATTGAATCGGCTGGCAACTCCTGGTAAGTTTGTTTATAGGTTGACCAATTCACCAATATATCCCATGAAAAATTCTGTTTTTTCACCGGGTTTGCATTTAAACTTACTTCAACACCTTTCGTAGCATATTTTGCTGCGTTGATGAATAGTGCTGTGTACCCGGTTGCTTGTGATATAGGATTACGGAAAATTTGCGGGCCATCTAAATAAGTGAAATAAACAGCGTCTATTCCAATTCGATTCTTTAGGAAGCGGATGTCAAAACCAGCTTCATAATTGGTACGCGCTGCCGTTTGAATATCGTCGTACAAATTATCGGTATAATAAGCGGCACTTGTATTATTATAATCGAGGCGGGTATTATACACCTTACTCACCAGATTGTAGGTAGGTCCGTCATAGGAGGTTTGATAGGGTGCCCCGTAACCGATCGGATAAGAAGAGGGACCGATATAAGCTGCTGTACCACCATCACGTACATTCGCATACGATGCCTTTAACTTTAAGAAAGAAATAACCCCTGTAAAATTGAGGTAGTCGCTCACTACAGTGCTGACAGATACAGAGGGATATGTACCTGGTTTAGCGTCTGGTATCGCAGAAGATTTATCGGTACGAACGGTGGCATTTACATTGATGAAATTTTTATAGGAAAGATCCAATGACCCGTACAAACTGGTCACCAGCATTTCCGAAGAAAAGTTAGACGCAACAATTGGATTGCGGGAATTCGCAAACGTATAGATACCGGGTACGTTCAGATAGTTGGTTGTTACATAGCTTGAATTAAACCGCATGTTGCGTACATTACCACCGGCAATGGCTGATACGTTGAAATCGGTGAAGAAATTTTTATTATACTTCAGGAGCACTTCTAAATTATTCTCGAAAAGATTACGCACGTCTTCCCGGTAATCGCCCCGGGCCTCCTCCCTGCCATACGATGTTGCAGAGTAAGGAAATTTTTCGGTACGTAATAAATTATACGTCGTAAGTGAAGCTCGTCCCACTACCTCCAGCTCTTTAGTTAATTTATAGCTGAGTGTAGTGTATCCATAAAAATCATTTTTATGATGTCCGCGCAGCCATTCTTTCACTAAGAACCATGGATTGTTGTATCGTTGATATTCGGCATAAATCTGCTGAACACCTTCTTTACCGGGTTGCCAATAGTTTTTCATGTCATCGATGTTCCAATCAGCTCCTCCCCAAAGAATTATATTATAGATCATACTATTGGGACCGTAGTTTACGTCGGGAACATTAGGAGTAGACTGATGGTTGTAATTTATATTCGCGTCAAATTTCAATTTGTCAGAGAAACGATGTGTAATAGTTGTATTGAAGTTAAGGCTGGTCAATTCTGTATTCGGTACGATCCCTTTCTGATAGGTATGCGTTAAAGAAAAACGCAAGTCTGATTTTTCACTGCTCGCGGAAACCGCGATATTATTAGTTGTTAATAAGCCCGGCTGAATGAACCGATCGAGATTATCTTTACCGCGGGCCACCCAGGGAGTACCCTGACGCACACCGGTTACCGGATCGATCGGGCTATCGTATTGTGAAATTAATTGTCCCTCAAATTTCGGTCCCCAGATATCATAATCTCCATCGTTGAGGCCACCGCCTCTTCCATCAACAAA
The DNA here is from genome assembly GCA_965279015.1 of Chitinophagaceae bacterium. Classification (GTDB taxonomy): domain Bacteria; phylum Bacteroidota; class Bacteroidia; order Chitinophagales; family Chitinophagaceae; genus Endoryza. The sequence goes on along the minus strand of OZ257130.1, from coordinate 1,601,589 downwards.
TGAATATCTTCCATGATCACCGGGACCATATTCATCCTGTACTTTGGGAAATGCGTTGAATCCTTTTTCAACCATCACGCTTGAGTTAAACTCCACGGAGTATCCTCTTTTATCTTTGGATCCTTTTTTTGTATTAATGATGATGGCGCCATTCACCGCGCGGTTACCGTATAATGCCGCGGCAGTGGGTCCTTTTAATACGGTATAACTTTCCACATCATCAGGACTTATGTTCCAGGTATCCGAATTAATGGGTACTCCATCTACCACAAAAAAGTTTAAACTATTACCACGAAGCAAGACCTGCGGTCTTCCCAAAATTTCCGCCGATGCACCAATGGATAAACCAGCTACTTTGCCAACCAATCCATTAATTGCATTTGGTTCACGGGCCTTTACAAGTTCTGCTCCTTTCACATCCTGAACAGAATAACCGAGTCTTTTCGTTTCTTTTTTAATGCCAAGTGCAGTAACCACCACCTCATTCATGGCTTTAGGATTTAACTCAGCTGTAATAACAAAGGAAGAAACACTTGTAACTTCTACCTCCATTTCTTTAATATCAACTCCACTTACAATCAGGATATCTCCTTTACCGGCAGCGATGGAGAACAAACCTTCCATATTAGTAGATGTACCGGTTTTTGTGCCTTTAACAAGAATGGAAACACCGGGAACCGGAGTTTGATCTCGTGAAGAAATTACTTTACCCGAAATAGATTTTTGTGCAAACGAAAGAAATGGTAAGGCTAGTAACAACAGCACAGTTACCACTCTCCCGGAAAGGCGGATACATGTTGGCATATACAGGAGTTTTGATTTTTTTTGGAGAGAGTTATTTATCGCTGCGAAACTATGCTCGTAGTATTACGGGATGTTTACCCTAAGATGAACGAATGCTTACGTAAATGTTAAGAGAATGTATCAGGGAAGAAGATTGGGGATTTTGGAATTGGGAGATTGGGAAATCTCTTTTCGGTCAATTAAACTAAGTATTTATTAACACGAAAGCTACTTCTGAAGAGATTGTCCAATTTTCTACTTCAAAAATCCAAAATATCTCAAAGTCTTCATCATTACTTAATAATGTCGTAACAACTAGTTCATATCTACTTTAGATCTTTACCAAACCCAAATATCAATGGAAAAGCGAGCGGTTGATGTAGTAGTAATTTCGGATGTTCATTTAGGAACATATGGTTGCCGAGCCAAAGAATTAGTTGCTTATCTAAAAAGCATCAGTCCGAATATTCTCATTCTCAATGGTGATATTATCGACGGCTGGCAATTCTCCAAAAGTTATTTCCCCGCTTCTCATATGGCAGTTATTAAAGAGATCCTGAATTTAATGATGAGGGGTACGCGGGTATTCTATATTACCGGTAATCATGACGAACAATTGCGTCGTTACACCGATTTCCACCTGAGCAATTTCACCCTTACCGACAAGCTTGTTTTAGAAATCAATAATAAAATGACCTGGATCTTCCATGGGGATGTATTTGATAATACCACCAAAGGCGGAGCTAAATTTCTTGCCAGGTTAGGAAGTAATGGCTACGCGATGTTGATCCAGCTAAATCGCTTCATCAATTTCTTTTTGAAAGCAATGGGGCGTGATAGAGTATCATTCTCCAAAAGAATTATGGCGGGGGTGAATAAAATGAGTAAAGTGAACGACTTTGAACAGATTGCCGCGGAACTGGCCATTGAAAAAAAGTTCGATTACGTGATCTGCGGACATATTCACCAACCACAACAGCGGGTTGTTGAAACTGAGAACGGTAAAGTAACTTATCTCAACAGCGGCGATTGGGTGGAGCACCTCACGTCCCTGGAATATCATCATACGGAATGGAAAATTTTCACCTACGATGAGAAAGATTTCCAGCATAGTACCATCGACATGAAAGCCAATCCAACGGTAATTACGGATGAAATCAGTTTCTATATTAACTCATTAGCTATTTAATTCTTATTATGAAAATTCTTTATTCGGTACAGGCAACGGGCAATGGGCATATCAGCCGCGCCATGGAATTATTACCGTATCTCGAACGATATGGGACCGTAGATATTTTTTTAAGTGGTTCTAATAGTACTCTTGAGCTTGAGGCCCCTATTAAATATCGTAGTAAGGGGCTTAGTCTTTTTTATACCTGCCAGGGGAGTTTGGATTACCGGAAGATGTTTCGCAACATTTCGCCCCTTCGAATTATGAAAGAAGTAAGGGAATTGCCGGTAGAAAAATACAATATGGTGATCAACGATTTTGAATGTATCACTTCAATGGCCTGCGCAAAAAAGAAAATACCTTCTGTAAACCTGGGCCACCAGGCGAGTTTTCTGTCAAACAAAACACCGCGACCCGAAAAACAAAGCAAACTGGGTGAATGGATACTTAAAAACTACGCGAAAGCAACCCAGCACATCGGGCTGCATTTTCAATGTTATGATGATTTTATTTTTTCTCCCGTCATTAAAGAGGAGATCATCAATGCGGAAGCCTGGAATAAAGGACATATCACTGTTTATCTTCCATCGTATTGCGACAATGAATTACGCAACCGGTTCTCTCTTTTGAAAGATCACCAATTTGAAATCTTTTCACATCAGAAAAAAGAAATTGTCCGAGAGAAAAACCTGACATTTATCCCGGTAAATAAAAAAGATTTTAATAAAAGCCTGATCACTTGCCATGGTATCATTACCGGTGGTGGTTTTGAAACACCCGCTGAAGCACTTTATTTGAAAAAGAAATTGATGTCTATACCGATACATGGTCAGTATGAGCAGCAATGCAACGCTGCCGCTTTACAAAAATTGGGTATTCCTGTCCTGAAAAGGATTGACGATGATTTTACGGATCATTTTAACGATTGGATGAATGAGCGTAAGATACCGGATATTCAATACGATTATTCTACGGAAGCAATTGTAAATGTTTTGATGCACCGATGCACGGATCTTCGGTATGAGTTGGATATTACCTACCCACATTTGATATTCAATTAAAGATCCGGGTAGCTTTACCTGTTGATTTAAGTAATGATGGTCTGCTTCCCAAAAGCAGCATTAAAAGAAGATTTGTTATTATCCCCAAGGAAAATTCCTTTCCTTTATTACTAAGTTTGCATCCATCATTGGCGGTTATCCTTATTTCCATTACTGATTCAGTACTTTAGATTCTAAATAAATTAGTTGAAGCATGCAAAGAAAGGTTCCTTATAAAGGATACTCACAGTATGTATTAAAATGCATGGCTATTCTTCTTATAGTTACTGTAACTTTTTCTGTGCAGGGACAGCAACCTTTAAATCTAGGTTTTGAAAAATTGAGTGTAGAAGGGATCACACGTCCCTGGGGATGGGAATCTGACTTTTTTTCAAATGGCCAGGTGTCGCTTGATAGCCAGACAAAGAAATCAGGAAAATACAGTTTGAGATTTGAGCGAAAAAAAGATATAAAGACGGACGATACATTAATGATGAGATATGCAATTGAAGGATATGAATTGGCAAACAGGCAAATTGAAATTAAGGGTTGGATAAAAACAAAGGAAGTTTCTGGTAGCGCTTTTTGTAAACTAAGTTATTATCAAGGCGCCGAAGAGAAAAAAATAATATCACAACCACTTAGCGGCACTGTTGATTGGAAGCAGGTTTCGGTCCGCATGAATATCAATGCTGGTACAAAATTCGTCAACATAGAACTTTATCAGAATGGTGTCGGAAACGCCTGGTTTGATGATTTCGCAGTTTATATAAATGGAAGATTTGTACGAGAAGTACAGATTGCAGCACCCTTTTCAACTGAACAAATGAAATGGATAAGTAATCATAGTTCGCCGCTTTATTCATTCGATGCAGGATCAAAAGACAATCCATCTTCCTTCAAAGATCTGGCTCCATTAAAAGTTGCCGCAGGAGATGCACGCATTATTGCTCTCGGAGAAGCCACGCATGGAACGAGTGAATTTTTCAGGATGAAGCACCGGGTGTTGGAGTTCGCTGTTATGGAATTAGGAGTAAGAGTATTTGCGATTGAAGATAATCAGCTGATAGTAGAGCGTGTAAATCGATATGTATTAGGTGGACAGGGCGATGCCCGTATCAGTATGGCCGGTATGTTCAGTGTTTGGCAAAACCGTGAAGTACATAATCTAATTCAATGGGTACGCAATTATAATGAAGCTCATCCAGGCGACATGGTTGAATTTGTTGGATTCGATATGCAGAATCTTCAATTATCTATCGATAGCTTATTTTCATTTTTAAAACGACATGATTCCGCATTGCTTTTTTCAACTTCAAATAAACTTTCGGACCTGAAAAAAAACGGAGCCAATAGTTATAGCGCGAGTCATAGCACAAAGCAGAGTTGGTTCTTGGATGCGCAACATACTTTGGTTGAAATTTTGGAAAGAAAACAGCAATGGTTATCAAAAGCAGAAAATAAAAAAGATTCAAATGATATTGAATGGGGAATTCAATACGCCAACCTGGTGAAGCAATATGCACAAAATGCTTTATTGGGTCACTTGTCGTTCTATAGAGATACAGCGATGGCGGAAAATATATCCTGGATACTTTCACGACGAAAGCCAGGAACAAAAATGATTATCTGGGCACACGATTATCATATCAGTCGGGGCGAGGATGAGGTAAAGGAAAATAATATCTACTATGGAATATCCATGGGATCAAATCTCGCAAAAAAATTTGGCTCCTCTTATAAAGCATTTGGTCTATCTACTTATTCCGGTGAATACTGGGCACAGATCAGTTATATGAATTTTAAGCAATTAAGTTGTCCTTTATTACCCGGACCCAAAGGCAGTCTCGATGAAGCATTGCATCAAATAACACTCAATAAAAAGTCCCCGGGACTTTTCCTGAATATGCAGGATGCAAAAAAATTGAACTGGATCCAGCAGCCGATCCCCTTGCGGTTTGCCAATCACGTTAATATTGAATATGGATATTGGACAAGATATTCTATACCATATCAGTTTGATGGAATCCTATTCATCGATAAAACCAGCGCGGCGGATTCGTACGCCAAATGATGAATCGTGAGTCGTGAGTGGTGAGTCGTGAGTAGCGAGTGGCACTCTCCCAGTAAATAGCACCTTACCGTAAATCGGGGAGCCACTCACGATTCACGTCTCACGATTCACGAAAAAAGCCCTCCCGGTAGAAACCGAAGGGCGACAGTCACATGAGAAAATAAAAAGTTCCCGATTACCAAATCAACTATATAAATACATCGATAAAAGAAGTTTTATGAGACCGCAAGATGCAACCGCAATATTACATGAGTATGAATTCCTGTTACGGAATCATTAATAATGCGTCCGTTATTTGCATTGAATCTCTACGATGTGAAGACGATAATAATCGGAATCGTTCATATAAATTCTCTCAATTATAATCCGAAGCAGTTTTAAAACCCGGATAATAGGTTGGCCGGAAAAGCGTTGAATATAAAAAGGAGCTCAAACAGCCTTAAATTTAATATTACCTAATTGTTAAGTTTCGTAAATTAGCAGGTGACGATGTGGGAATCCATGAAAAAACTTTTCACCATAATACCCCTGTTGCTGCTGGCAAACCTACTGCCACTGACTTTCTTTGGACTTCCTTCGACGAGAGATATCCGTTTTGAATTTTATGGCGAAACGATTGATTTTCAGATTGAAGTCACGTCTATTATAGAATATAAAGGATCGCTTTCCCAGGAGTCTATTCAGGATTTTTATACGTCTCTTCGGCGAGTAAATTACCAGCCTGCCATAAAAGCCCTGCTGAATTATAAAGAGAAACACCAGCCGGATGATTGGCTTTTTTACCAACTCATCCGCAAAACGGCCCAGCAAATCAGTCCCAAAGCGACCAATTACGAGCAGTATACATTATATAAATGGTTCTTCCTGGTACAAACAGGATACGATGCCATTCTGAGCATTGCCCAGGATAAGATCCTGTTTTATGTGCAAAGTGATGAGAACATATATAATATACCGTCGCGTATCAGCCATAACAAACAATATGTTTGCCTCAATTATCATGATTATGGAAGCATTGACTTTGAAAAATACAAATTCGCGGAGGTGATCATTCCCAGGGAAAATTCCCTGAAAGGATTTACTTACCGGATTACTCAGTTGCCGGATTTTAATCCCGAAGATTATAAGGAAAAGGACATACGTTTTAACTATTATGATTACGAATATCATTTCAAAATAAAATTGAATCCACAGATTCAGGTACTCTTTAACAATTACCCGGTGGTTGACTATGGATATTATTTCAATATCCCCCTGAGTAAAGAAACGCATGCTTCGCTCATTCCTGCCATCCGGAAAAATATTAAAGGGATGAATGTTAAAAATGGTATCGATTACCTGATGCGTTTTACCCGCTATGCGTTTATTTATGAGAAAGACAGCGATCATTTTGGCAAGGAAAAAAGATTATCGCCTGAAGAAACGCTGCTTTACGAACAAAGTGATTGCGAGGACCGGGCGGCCTTGTTTTTCTATCTGGTAAAAGAAATATACGATCTGCCGATGATTGTACTGGCGTATCCCACGCATGTTACCGTTGCCGTGCAATTCGACAAAGCGGTGGGCCATCCTATTATTTATAATGGGAATAAATATTATGTATGCGAGCCCACTCCCCAAAAAATGGATCTTCGAATCGGAGAAAGTATACCTTCGTTGAGCAAGGTTTCTTACGAAGTTGCTTATGCTTATACTCCCAAGCATAAATAACCACCCAATTTAATTTCAGCTTTTGTTGGATTATTTTTCTTCGCTGTTTGCTTCAGAAGAATCATCAGGGTTTGTGGCTGCGGATTTATTAGTTTCCAACCATTCGGTAAAAGATGCGGAAATACGGGTATAATAAAAGTTTCCGTCTTTAATCAGATATAGATAACAGCAATCTTCGCATCGAGTGCTAAAATAGAGCGTTTGAAAAATCTTACCATTCGTAAAGCACCATATTTTTCCTTCTCCCCTGCAAGCATTTCTTTTTTCCTGCAGTTTGAATGGCGAGGATAGTTGTTTTTGTAAAATTTCTATCGCTCCTGATTCAATTAAAGATACTTGCTTATAATAACGCGTATAACGGAGTGAATCATCTCCATAGGGATCATTGTAGAATACTACCACCAGGCTATCGGCTTGTTTCAATCGGTCGTCAACATCCATTCCAGTTACAGCCTGTTGATCTGTTGTTTTCTTATCAACTTCATTATTCTTACAAGCATACAACGAAGCTGCAATAGCAAAAAGAAACAAAGGCACATTAATTCGCATAACAACTGAATATAAAAAGCCGCTTACAAGGTAAGCGGCTTCGAAAATAAAGGAATATCGCGATTAGTAAACGTTGGTTTGTGGAGTAAAGCTGGTCCAGCCCTGTAACCAATTGGTTGTACCTACAGCACCTACATAGGTTGTAACGGTAAAGTTGGGTAACTGGTAAAAGCTCGCCGCATTTGCCGCGATAGCAGGACTTCCCGCCTTGGGTGTAAAGTTGGGAGCTGTAAGATTGAATGGATCTTGCAACTGAATATCGGCGGCAGCAGCATATGTTTTTGAACTATCAACTCCTTCCGCTTTTGTTTTAACAGTAGCAGCATTGATCAAGCTTGTGCTGGAAACTTTATAAGGTTCAACTACTGCGTGAACCAGGTTATGACGGAAAGTTGAACGTCCATCGATATAAGCCTGTGCGGTAGAATCGCTTTCGAACTGGAAACCACCTTTTGCATAACCCATTAATATAGAATTGCGCAATACAAAATGGGTAGAACGGCGCCAGCGGGTATTGAAATTATGGTTGGCCAATGTTCCGGCAGCTCCATTAGGACCGCAGAAAGTAAAATTGCTCAATTGTGGACGAGTACGCGGTGAAGCTACCGTTCCGGTTCCATCGTTATCACACTCAATTCCGTTACCGGCATCACCTCCATCCACCCACAAGGGATCGCGCAATGAAATGCCAAATTGAAGGCGACCCGTAAATCCAAAATCAAAATCGAAATCGTCGTCGGCTGTTGCGAAAGCGATAATATTTTTTGGGTTTACCGTACCACCAAAAAATTCATAGGCATCATCATTTCCGTAAGACACCTGAATATTTTGCAACGTAGTTCCACTACCTACACCACCGCAGGTAAGACCATTGATTTCCGAATTGGGGTCAGCTGCAATACCAGCAAATTCAATACGGACATATTTTAATATACCGCTGTTATCTGCAACTACACTACCGCCATATTCAGAATTGATACCACCTTCAATAATGGGAGTAGTAGAACGGTTTGTAGGTGCATTACCAAGTAGTACGATACCCCCCCAGTCGCCTGGTTTACGGCTACCCGGAGCTTTACCGGATGTAAATATGATGGGCTCGGTAGCAGAACCTTCGGCATACAGGCGTGAGTTGCGTTCAATGATCAATGCCCCTTTGCTGATTGTATCACTCACAATTGTGCTGCCCGCAGCAATGGTGAGCACAGCACGATTGTTTACAAATACATATCCTTTGAGAATATATTTCCCTTTTGGAAGGGTAACATTTTCATTGATTACACCAGTTATGATCTTGTTGCAAGTGATGATCTGTTCTTTCGTACCGGTACAACCTGAAGGGCCAGTACCACCTGAATTGTTTACAGAGTCATCAATAGCAACTTTAATACACGATCCGAATGTTGTTGCTACTACCAAAAGAGCCAGAACAAATTTTTTCATTTTATAGTTATTTGAAATTTTACGGATGGGAAATTTATTTTAAATCAAGATTATATAAAAAGCCGATGGTTACGGTTGTACCCGGTTTGTACGCGCTAAAGATCTTATCGGTACCGGACTCATAGGTTTTTTTATCGTTTCTGTTTTCATAAGTCACATATGACTGGTTGAAAATATCACCGATAGTTAATCGCACTTCACCTTTTCTTTTCATGAGCTTCTGACTTATCTGGAAATCTACCAGGTCACGAGGCTTTTCATAGATATCACCAAAATCATCATTACCTACCAGGGCAAGGCGTTCACCAATACGATTGTACAGCAAGGAGAAGTTTGTTCCACTCTCACCGTCGTATTGGAAGCCTGCATTAATCAAATAAGGAGATTGGCCCTGAAGCGGACGTTCTGTGGAAGGAAGTTTATTACCTGATGCATCTACATTACCAAGTGTAACTTCAGAAAAAATGATAGAAGCATTACCATTAAAATACAATCTTTCTAACCAGGAAGAATTTTGAGAAAAGAAAGATAAACTCTTACGAAATTCTATTTCAGCGCCATATAGGGTGGCTTTCTCTGCATTCTGGAATTGATATTGACGACGGGTAGCAACGCTCGCACTGTTGAGACGTAATTCAATTGGATCGGTAAAATCTTTATAAAAAACCCCGAGTGATAATATTTCTCCAGCTTTAGGATACCATTCGTAACGGAGATCTCCATTATATATACTGCTTCTTTTCAGATCGGGAGAGCCAGCGGTAGAAGCAATCTGTTCAAAATCGAAAAAGGTAAACGGCGCGATTTCACGAAACTCGGGACGCGCCACCGTTTTTGATGCAGCGATCCGGATATTCGTTTTAGCATTGGGAGAAAATGTGAGATTCATAGACGGCAATACATCCAATTTATCTGTATTGATTACCTGGGCCTTATCGGTACCTGATTGATTCGATTTGAGGAATTGTTCAAAATTCTCTAATCGTACTCCCCAAACAAGTCGCACATTGCTTCCAATTTTATTATCAAACATTACATAACCGGCCGATGTAGCCGATGCTCCATAATATTTATCCTGCGGATTTTGTAAATCTGTGCTGAACTGGAAACCGTTTTCACTGAAATTCTGTGATAGGAAAATCTGATCGTATGGTTGTGTCAGCAAACTTTGATCAGTAGGATCTTTATATCCAAGAATAGTTGCTCTGAAATCGCGTAAACGAACGGTTCCGGCCCCTCCGATCTTTACATTCTGTGGCTGAATTTTCTTTCCAATTTTAAAAGGTATGCTGGCAGACGCGTTATAACCAAATGCGTGATCTGTCAGGTCGCTATAAAACCGGTTGGTATTATTTCCACGAAGGTTGATGCTATAGGGATCACTGGTGCCTATACTCTTCCCATACGTTTGTACCCGAAGATCAGGTTGTTGCTTATTGTTGAATGAATAATTTACATTCCAGGCAAATTTTATATTATTAGCATTGATCTGATGTGTTCCTTCTAACTGGCCAGAATAAAGACTACGCTGATTCAACACACTCGAACGCAACGAAACATCCTGAAGGTTTTCTGTATTGATACCAGTACGATTATAATAATTATCGTCCAGCAACTGGTTGTAAAGATTTTTCAGGGCTATCTTATGCTTTTTCTTGCTCCAGGCAAAATTGGCGATGGCACCCCAATTCACGGTGTATTTATTTTGCAGGTCAGTATAGTCAAAGAACTGTTGCCCGCTCGCTCCTTCTTCAAATAGTTCTTTAGTGGCTTCGAACACTAACTCTGATTTACGATAGGTAAGTCCTACAACAGAACCAAAAGCGCTTCCATCCGCTGCTTTCGATACATTTGCCCAGGTTAAATTATATTGCTGAATAGGGCCGGCCGTTGATTGCTTCTCTTTATATACATCATCGGGAAAAGATTTGGCAACTGCAATCTGATCTTCCTGGCTGAGCCTGTTAAAGTCTAAATATTTGATCGGGTAAGAAGAAGGCAGTTTACGGTCAGAAAAGCCCAACCAATCGGTACTACCCCGTTCGTTACTGGTAAAATCTTTAAAAGCGGATTGTGTATTAAAGCCCAGGCTTACACCAAATGAAAGAATGTTAGATGTAGGAATATCTTTGGTTTGGATTTGTACCAGGCCACCAGCAAACTCACCGGTAAGATCCGGAGTGGCTGTTTTATTAATTACAATATTATCAATGAGGCTCGAAGGAATAATGTCGAATGAGAACGCTTTTTTATCGGGCTCACTACTTGGCAACTGAGCGCCGTTGATCATCGCGGAATTATAGCGGTCGCTCAAACCACGAACAATTACGAATTTATTATCCTGTATCGAAGCGCCACTAACACGACGCAATACCTCACCGGTATTTTTATCGGGTGTCCGGCGGATAAAATCGGCTGCTAATCCACTGGAAAGGGAAGTATTGTTCTTTTGAAAATTTATAAGGGCGCTTGTACTTTCACGGCGAACGGATGTTCTTACGATAACCTGATCGAGCGTTTTATTTTCAAGTGTAATGGTAACGCTATTTTCCTGGTTCAACTTCACTTCTACATCTTCCACAATTTTTGAGTTATATCCCGCGCTCGATACAGTAATAACATATTTCTTACCGGCTTCCAGTGTTAGAACAAAATTCCCATCTGCGTCAGCAGCAAGAGAACGATCCATACCCTGAACACTGATAGTAGCACCAGGAATTGCTTCGTTCTTTTGATTAAGTACTTTACCAGATAAACGAACTGATTGTGCTGTAACGAATAGTGTGAGCAATAGGAAGCCTGTTAAAAGGCTTAGTTTTTTGGGCAACAGTAGCAGTATCATGCGGGCAAAAGTATCCTCGCAATATTACCGCCGTGTTACACGAATGTTATCGAATTGTATTGCCAATGTTACCGGAATGTTACCAGGTGGTTTTTAGAACCGGTATTGAAGACGGCAGGTTAGGACATTATCTCTAATATCATCGGTATAATTGGGTAGTTGTGTTTTCTCATTAACAGGCATACTGTACCAGAGAAACAGCTTTACATTCTCATTTAAATAAATATTATATCCAACTGCATAGGTTATGTATTTGATATCAGCTGGGGTAAGTCCGGCTCCGGGTTGGCCTATTTCCTCACCTTTAACGAGTGTATTGGGATCGTACCAATCGATTTTTAATCCTAGCTGATGATGGGTGTTTACGATATTCTGCAGAAAATAAAAAAAGGCCCCATTAAACTCACGAATATAATACCCGGCCGTAGCCGGCAATAGAACACCCGGTGTTTCGCTGCTGTTGGCGCTGGAGGTTTGTGTTCCCCACCAATACTCTCCTCGAAGTTCCGTGGCACCCCATTTATGTTTCAATTTAATTTGGGCATCTACTCCTTTATATTGTCTTGGGTTTTTTGATCCTTCAATTCCCGAAGATGAATCAACGACGGCCTGATTCGTTCCATTGACATTTTCAATAGTATAGCGATACTTTGTATTCTGAACCAGGCCTCCATTGAGATAAGAAACAGCACCGGAAACAGAAATATTTTTTGTTACTGGAAAGGGCTTAAGGCCAATCTTTCCAATGAAATCCTTAAACCCATCAAACTCACCCGGATAGTTGATACCCTGGCCGTTAAATAATCCAGCATCCACTTTAAGATAACGCCATTTAAAATCCTTTTTCCTGGATTCAAAGCTAATCATTGCACCCAAATCACGCTCAGATTTTGCAAGCGTTTGAGACATTCGACCCCGTTCAGGGGATTCACGATCCTGTGAAGAAAGATTGATTTCATATCCAAATGGGCGGGCAAACATTCCCGCGGTGAATGCAAAATGTTGCCACTTATTCTCAAATAACCTGGCCCAAACATCGCGGACGGTAAAACCATTTACATTCGCGTCAAACTGAAAAACAAATTGCATCGAAGGTTGCAGGTTCTTATTGGATCTTAAATAATCTACCCGGACACGTGCCCGACGTAATAAAAACCGATTGTCGGAATTAGGAGCAAAATCACCTCCTTCAAAGGACTTTATACCTTTTTCCTGGGCTACCTGGTATTGCGGTTGAATATAACCGCTCAACCTCAACCTGTCGAACCGGCTATATAAGTTAAGCATGCCTTTACCCATGTCGGTAGTGGTGTCAATCATATCCATTAAGAACTGTGCCTCAGACACTTGAGAGATAATAATACTCACACAGAGCAAACCGACAAATCTATTTGGTAACAAGGACTTCATAATTAATTAACATTGGCGCAAAGGTATAAGAGAGGAGATATGGCTGTATTAAGAAATTGTTACCAAAATTAAGGGTAGCCGGGGATGCGCCGTATTAAACTAATCTTTGCGCAAATTTTTCTACCATGGGTTTGAGCTCGTTCATGAAACTTTTTATGCCAAAGGACAGGGTATTTTATTCTTTATTTGAAGAGGTTGCCGACAACGTTTCAAAGATGGGTAAAACGTTGAAAGAAGTAGTTACGGAGCCGGATTTTGACAAAAGGGCCGCCATCATTTCCAGGATCGAGGATCTGGAGCATATGAATGATGAATTAACTCATCGGATTTTTACCGAACTCGGGCGCAATTTCATTACTCCGTTCGACCGGGAAGATATTCACTATCTCGCCTCCGCGCTGGATGATATTTGTGATTACACGTTTGCCACTGCTAAAAAAATCAACTTCTATAAAATAAATCCCAACGACCAGGGAATACAGAAGATGGCTGATCTTATTGAGCAAGGATGCGATCAGATCCGCAACGCTGTTAAAGAATTACGCAATATGAAGAACATGCGCAATATAACCGATGCGCTGGTAAAAGTGAATAGTATCGAAAACCAGGCCGATGATATTTTTGACTTGAGTATTGACCGCTTGTTTGAAACCGAGCCAGATGCCAAAGAAGTAATTAAGAAAAGAGAGATTTACCAGGTGATGGAAGTCGTGACTGATAAATGTGAAGATGCCGCCAATGTAATAGAATCTATTATAATCAAATATGCATAACCGCTCTGCATGTGCACATTAATTAGCCCTTTATGAGTTTTACTTTTTTAGTTGTCATCATCATCCTCGCACTTATATTCGATTATATCAATGGCTTTCATGATGCGGCCAATTCAATTGCCACTATTGTTTCTACCAAAGTGCTCACCCCATTCCAGGCAGTGCTGTGGGCCGCTATTTTCAATTTCGCAGCTTTCTTTGTATCTAAATACCTTATTGGCGAATTCAAGATCGGTAATACGATTGCTAAATCGGTAAATGAAAATTTCATAACACTGGAGGTGATTTTCGCGGGACTGATTGCCGCGATATCATGGAACCTGCTTACCTGGTGGTTCGGTATTCCTTCAAGTTCATCCCATACTTTGTTGGGTGGTTTTATGGGCGCAGCGCTTGCACACGCAGGAGCACTGAGTAAAGATGGCGTGGATGTAATTAACTATGCCAAAGTTATACCTACTTTTCTTTTTATATTTTTTGCTCCGCTAATAGGGATGGTCGTCGCCTATATTATTACTGTCATTATTATAAATATATGCCGAAAGGCAAATCCATACAAAGCCGATAGTTGGTTCAGGCGGTTGCAGTTAGTCTCCTCTGCGTTATTCAGTATCGGGCATGGCGGAAATGACGCGCAAAAAGTAATGGGTATTATCGGTGCAGCATATATCTACTACGAAAAACAGAATGGAAACATATTAACCTTCACTGATTTTGTCAATACACACTTGTGGGTACCAGTTGCCAGTTTCTTAGCAATTGGTATCGGTACTATGAGCGGCGGTTGGAAGATCGTTAAAACAATGGGTACACGTATTACCAAAGTAACACCGCTCGAAGGGGTAAGTGCGGAAACTGCCGGAGCATTAACATTATTTCTTACAGAGAAATTAGGTATTCCCGTAAGCACTACACATACTATTACCGGATCCATCATTGGTGTAGGAGCCACTAAACGCTTATCAGCGGTACGCTGGGGCGTAACTATTAATTTATTATGGGCCTGGATACTTACGATACCGGTAAGTGCGATATTGGCCGCTATCGTATATTATATTATAAAGCTGGTTGTTTGAGTTTAAAGGTTTAAGAGTTTAATGGTTTAATGGTTGTTACATTTCATAATGACTGATTAATTATCAGCACCCTTAAACCATTAAACTCTTAAACCTTTAAACCATTAAACCTCTTCCTCGCTTTTAATTCTACAGCTTTCTGCTTACCTTGGCCATAATTTTTTTAATTCCCGTTGTTATCTAAAATCTTAATTCAGTGAAAGGTATTATACTGGCCGGTGGGTCCGGCACCCGCTTACACCCCATTACGTTCGCTATCAGCAAGCAGATCATGCCTATTTATGATAAACCAATGATCTATTATCCGCTTTCAACCCTAATGCTGGCGGGAATTAATGAAATCCTGATTATTTCAACCCCTCATGACCTTCCCCAGTTTAAGAGATTATTAGGCAGCGGTGAACAATTAGGTCTAAAATTTTCCTATGCAGAACAGGCGGTTCCAAATGGATTGGCTCAGGCGTTTGTGATTGGCGCTGATTTTATTGGGAAAGATAACGTTGCGCTTGTTTTGGGTGACAATATTTTCTATGGCGCCGGTCTCGGCGAGCAATTGGAAAAAAACTCGATGCCCGACGGAGGAATCGTTTACGCTTATCATGTAAGTGACCCTGAACGATACGGAGTAGTGGAATTTGATAAAGACAACACCGTATTGTCGATTGAAGAAAAGCCTCAAACACCTAAAAGCAATTTCGCGGTTCCGGGTCTTTATTTTTACGATAATGAAGTGGTGAAAATCGCACGTGATCTGAAACCCAGTCCAAGAGGTGAATATGAAATCACAGATGTAAATAAAGAATATCTTCGCCGCAATAAATTAAAAGTATCGATACTCGATCGGGGAACTGCCTGGCTAGATACAGGTACATTTGATTCCCTGATGCAAGCTTCATTGTTTGTACAGGTGATTGAGCAAAGGCAAGGGATTAAGATCGCTTGTATCGAGGAAATTGCATACCGTAAAAAGTTTATCGATGCAGTACAACTTGAAAAGATGGCACAGCCCTTGTTGAAAAGCGGTTATGGACAATACCTGATCAATTTGCTAAAAGAAAATTAAAAAATAAATCCATACAGTACATGAGTAAGATTTTAGTGACAGGAGGTTGTGGTTATATTGGTTCTCATACCATTGTGGACCTGGTAGAAAAAGGATTTGACGTAATATCAGTTGATAACAATTCACGTTCAAATCCCCGCATTTTTGAAGGTGTAGAAAGGATTACCGGAAAAAAAGTAAAAAACTATAAAGTTGATCTCTGCAATTTCGATGATACATTCGCCATTTTTGCCGAAAACGAAGATATCGATGGTATCATACATTTCGCAGCTTATAAAGCAGTTGGAGAATCTGTTGAACAGCCGCTACTTTATTTTGAAAACAACCTGCTTTCATTGGTGAACTTATTGAAATGTGTGCAGGAATTTAATATCCCAAATTTTGTCTTCTCTTCTTCCTGTACGGTGTATGGCAATCCCGATAAAATTCCGGTGACAGAAAATACAGCTCCCAAACCAGCCGAATCGCCATATGGATATACCAAACAAATGGGAGAACAGATCATTAATGAATTTGCAAAAGCGAATCCTACGAAATGTATTCTGTTGCGTTATTTTAACCCGGTAGGCGCACATCCAACAACATTAATTGGTGAACTTCCGATTGGCAAACCAGCTAACCTGGTGCCGGCTATTACCCAAACAGCTATTGGAAAAATACCCTTGATGACGGTTTATGGCAATGACTATAATACCCGGGATGGATCCTGTGTACGCGACTTTATTCATGTATGCGATATCGCCAGTGCGCATACGCTTGCTATCAAATACCTGCAAAACGGAAAAAGCAACCAGCGTTGCGAAGTATTCAATCTTGGAAGTGGCAACGGAGTTACGGTACTAGAAGCCATCAGGGCCTTTGAAAAAGTAAGCGGAGAAAAATTAAATTATGTGATTGGCCCGCGCCGCCCCGG
This sequence comes from Chitinophagaceae bacterium, assembly GCA_965279015.1. Lineage (GTDB taxonomy): Bacteria > Bacteroidota > Bacteroidia > Chitinophagales > Chitinophagaceae > Endoryza. The sequence goes on along the minus strand of OZ257130.1, from coordinate 1,584,742 downwards.
AGATGTGATCGCTATTTACGCGAATAATGATCATGCCCGTACAACATTGGGGTGGCAACCGCGATTTGGACTGGAAGATATGATGCTGACTGCCTGGAAATGGGAACAAAAGATTAAGAACGATGAAAAATTTTACCAGAGCAAACCCGCAGGATTGAACTAGTCAGGAGTCTTGAGTCGGGAGTTCGGAGTCAGAATCGTGAGTGGTGAATCGTGAATCGTGAGAGACACTCCGATTATCAGTAAGCTACTATTACTTGGAGAACGCCCTTCGCTACTCACGACTCACTATTTACGACTCACGTTTTCACCATTCACCACTCACTTCTCACTATTATGTTTCTACTCAAAAATATCTTCACAGCCATAACATTGATCACGTTTTCAACTCCTATTGAGCTTGAAAAAAAATTGATACTAGATAATAAGGTGGAGATATTGATGCCCAAAGGATGGAAGCCAATGAGTGAAGAACTGATCAAAATAAAATATCCCGGTGCCCGTCCGCCAAAATTAGTTTACAGCGATAATACCGGAGGAATCAGTCTTGCATTCAATCATACGGAAAGCAAAGCCAATCCTGAAATGCTGGAGAAATACAAAGAAGTTTTGAAAGAAAGTTTGGAAAATGCCTATCCTGATGCAGTTTGGGAAGAGAGTGGCATTAAAGAAATCAATGGAAAGAAAGTGGGTTTTTTCCGGGTGATCACCGATACGCCCAATGATAAGATCTATAACTATATGTTGTTTACCGACCTTGAAGGCAAATTGCTGATCTGTTCTTTTAACTGTGTCGAAAAGAAGCTGAAAGAATGGAAACCGGTAGCGGCGGAGATTATGAATTCACTAAGCTTCAAGTAGCTATTCGCTGTTCGCTACTCGCTGCACGCAATCCCCGTGTAATTAAATGTTTGCTTCTTCTTTTACTTTTCGGTATTACGAGTAGCGAGAAGCGAATGGCGAGAAGCGTCAAAAAAACCCTCCAACTAACCCCCGTTTTCCCTTACTTTGCAGCACCAAATTTTACCCATGTTAAAGGATATTCAACCGACCGGACAAAAAGATACCCGTAGTGGTTTTGGAGATGGAATTGCGGAAGCCGCCCGCAAAAACCCCAATATTGTTGCATTAACCGCCGACCTGGCCGGTTCGATGAAGTTGCAGCAGTTCATGAAAGAATTTCCTGAACGTTTTGTACAAGTAGGTATCGGCGAAGCCAATATGATTGGTATCGCGGCAGGTTTAACTATCGGTGGAAAGATTCCTTATACTACTACTTTCGCTAATTTTTCGACCGGCCGGGTGTATGATCAGATTCGCCAGTCAGTTGCTTACTCGGGTAAAAATGTAAAAATATGTGCTTCTCATGCCGGATTAACACTGGGAGAAGACGGTGCTACCCATCAGATACTGGAAGATATTGGTTTGATGAAAATGTTACCTGGAATGACGGTAATTGTTCCTTGCGATTACGCGCAAACCAAAGCGGCCACACTTGCCATTGCTGATTATGAAGGACCTGTTTACCTGCGTTTTGGTCGGCCCGTTTGGCCCATCTTTACTTCCGAAATGCCTTTTGAAATTGGAAAGGCTCAACAGTTCAGTGAAGGAAACGATGTTACCATTTTCGCCTGCGGTCATATGGTTTGGAAAGCCATTGAAGCTGGAAAGTTATTGGAAGAAAAAGGAGTAAGTGTTGAAGTAATAAATATTCATACCATCAAACCGCTCGATACAGAAGCCATTTTGAAATCGATTAAGAAAACAAAATGCGCGGTAACGGTGGAAGAACATAATATTATTGGTGGCCTGGGAGATGCTATTGCGCAAACAGCCTCAAAAAATTTTCCTATACCTATTGAATACGTAGGCACTAAGGATACATTTGGAGAAAGCGGAACGCCTTTGCAATTATTGAAAAAATACGGATTGGATACGCCGAATATTGTGGAGGCCGTGGAGAAGGTGATGAAGAGGAAGTAGTGAATGGTGAATAGTGAGTGGTGAGAAGGCTGCACCTTAATTAAAAATATCAGTCATAAATTTTACATAAAGAGCTGTTCATAACGAATGGCTCTTTTTGTTTAGATAGGTACAGTTAAAACAGAGGCGGCTAATAGCGAGGAGCGAAAAGCGAGCAGCGTTTCCCCGGGCATCATAAATTATTACCCCCAGCGTTTTAAACCCGAAGCCCTATTAAAAGTCTAATTTTCACTATAAATAGCTAACCTATGGCATTGACCACGCAAGACAGCGAACTGCTGATTCAGTTTCGCGACCCGGCGACAAAGGAAAAGGCTTACACCAGCCTGATCCGAAAATACCAGGAACGACTATACTGGCATATCCGTCGCATGGTTGTTGAACACGAAGATGCCAACGACGTTCTTCAAAACGTCTTTATTCGTGTATGGAATGGACTGGAAAATTTCCGTGAAGACTCCCAATTATATACCTGGCTTTACCGGATCGCCACAAATGAATGCCTGACTTTTCTGGAACAACAGAAGAAAAAAAGCACCGTGTCTCTCAGCGATGTTGAAAGCGGTTTGGAAAATAAGATAAAAGCCGATAAACACTTTGATGCCAATAAGTTAGAATGGAAGCTCCAATTAGCCATCCAGCAACTTCCTGAAAAACAGAGAGTTGTATTTAGTTTACGCTATTATGATGAGATGCCCTACGAGGAAATGAGCCGGGTATTAGATACATCTGAAGGAGCCCTTAAAGCAAGTTACCACCATGCTGTAAAAAAAATTGAAGATTATATATTGAATCGTTAAACTTTGGGACCGAAAACCCATCTCAGTAAGTGCAAATGGAAAACAGGAAAAACATAATCAATGAGTTAATGGAATTGAGTCCGGTGCTGGCTCAAAATAATCCAGTCACCCCATACGAGGTGCCACAGGGTTATTTTGAGAACCTGCCTGAAGCCATTCTTTCCCGCGTTCAAAGCGAGGAAGCTTCTCCTGTTTTGCCAGCATCAAAGCAAAACCCATACTCGGTACCCAGCGGTTATTTTGAAAACCTGGCCGATACCCTACTGAACAGAGTAAAAGCAGAGAAAGCCAGTTCCGCCAAAGAAGAAATTGAAGCATTGTCCCCGGTTCTGGGCAAACTGAATAAAACGACCCCTTATAGTTTACCGAACGGTTATTTTGAAGACCTGGCTACTAATATTACGGATGGCGCGAAAGCGATTGAATTAGTGAACGAAGAGTTGGAGAATTTATCACCCCTGATGATTGGTCTTAAAAGCAACAATGTATATGAAGCGCCGGAAGGTTATTTTGATTCACTGGCAACTACCCTGTTGGCTAAAGTCAAACAGCAGCAACCCGCTAAAGTAGTTTCAATGAATTTTAGCCGGAAGATAATGCGCTATGCTGCCGCCGCGGTGATTGTAGGTGTAGTATTTGTCGCGGGTTGGTTTATTAATACGGTGGGTCCAGCTAGTGCAACCGAGGAAAGAATTGCAAAAGAATTGAATGAAAAAGTGAAGAAGGTTAGCGATGATGAGTTAATTAAGTTTTTTGAAGATGCCAATACAGCTATTGATGACAATACCGTTGCCGCTATTCCATCTACAGAAATCGATGCCGCTGATATGAAGGATATGCTGGCAGATATATCCGATGAGGAATTGCAGCAATACCTGGAAGAGAGAACCCCTGAAAACAATAATTCAAGAACGAATTAATAATAGTGTCATGAAAAAATATCTACTCATCATCTCTTTGCTCCTTGGCTTTACCATTGCCGGTATGAGTCAGGATGAAGACAAAAAAGATGGTGGCCGTATCGAAGCCCTGAAGATCGCGTACCTTACCCGTAAACTGAATCTTACTACCGAAGAAGCCCAGAAATTCTGGCCCGTTTATAATAAGTACGCCGATGAATTACGAAAGGTACAGTTAGAAGCTCGTCAGAATAATACTTCTGAAATCGACCGCGATGAAAAAGTGCTGAATATCCGTAAGCGATACAATGGCGAGTTCGCGAAAGCGCTTTCTGCTGAAAAAGCAAATTCATTTTTCCGGGTAGAAAAAGAGTTCAACAGTTTTCTCCAGAAAGAAATGATTGAACGCAGGCAAAATAAGCTTGATCGTAATCGTATCCGACAGAAATAATATTTAAACTGATTTTAAAATCGGTGTTTTTCATAGGTTAGCAATGGCCGGCTCTCTTAAGGGCGGGCCTTTCTTTTTTACGCGAATTAACGCGAATGGAGAACGCGAATGAATACAATGGAAGTTTCAGCAATTAATATGGTGTTTTGATCAGTTATGCGCAGGAATAAAACAATACTTTTTTGAGGTTTACAACGTCCAGAAAACGAAGCCTGTAAGTAACTTAATAAAATGGAAGGTGAGTTACTATTAAAAGAAGAATGCTATAGAATTATTGGGTTGTGTATGAAAATACATTCTATATTAGCTCATGGTTTTAAGGAAATTATATACAAAGAAGCATTGAAAATTGAATTGAAGAGAGAAAATATTCCCTACGAAAGGGAGAAGTCGTTCAAAGTCCCATATGATGGGGTAACTCTAAAGCGTAGATTTGATGCTGATTTTATGGTGTTTGATTCAATAGTATTTGAAATAAAGGCTGCCTCCTTTATTCACTATGATAATTTCCGGCAAACACTCAATTATCTGAAAGCTTCGCAAGTTAAATTGGGGATACTCATAAATTTCGGTGCACCAAGATTAGAGTTCCGAAGGATACTATGTACAAAATAATGATTATCATTCACCCTCATTCGCGTTAATTCGTGTCTCTCATTCGCGTTTCCTATTAGCGCTCAAATATTGGCGTCTTAGTGTCATGATAAAATAAAAAAGTCCACCCCTCTTCATTCCCCTTCTTCCACCATTGCTGCCTCAGCTCCATGCATTTCTTACCATCATAATCGTACTTGGCTACAAAGCGGCTTTTCATCTGGTGCAGTTGTGGGGCATCATCCCCTCCAAAGAAAATGGTTTTACCACCATCAACAATCCAGAATACCTGGTGAAAAGGGCAATGCGCGCCGGTGACCTGGTATTTAATATAACTATTGAGTACCCCATCACCATCCAATAAGTGTACCTGCGGATTGTTTTGCAAGCATTCCAGTTCATGAGTTATATAAGAAGGAAATCCCTTATGAAATGCAAATTCCAATTCTTTTCGTTGCACATAATATTTTGCATTGGGGAACGACAATCGTCCACCTAATCCTTCCCGTTCAAGACCCACACCTCCCGCATGATCCTTGTGAAGATGTGTCATCAATACCTTGGTGACTTCAGAAGGGTTGATCCCATTATCCATGAGATTATGATGTATCTGCAACACGCCCCCCTTTTCAAAACCCAAGCCGGTATCGAGCAATAAAACATCTTCCGACGTAATTACTACAAAAGGCTGCACTTCTACCAATAAACTTCCGGTGGCCCTGTTTTGCAAATCGTCAGCTTTCAAATCAAATGGAACAAAAAGTTTTGATTTATCAATAGTGAAGGAGCCTTCGGAGAGGGGTATAATTCTCATACACAAATATAAGACGCGAATTTAAAACGCGAATTAAGACGAATTAACGCGAATAATCCATGAGAATGAAGGATGCGAATAGCGAATTAAGAATTTCAATTGAAGAGGTGAGTTCAAATAATTAAATGGAACCTAATACAGAATGATCCCAACTTTAAATAATCTGAACCGATTCAATCATCATTACTGTATTCATTCATGTTAATTCGTGTCTTATTAGTATTTTATTAGCATTTCAAATTAGCGTAAGACCATTTGTCTGTCGGCATCCAACCGTATCATTATAAATAACATCACCGTAAACGTAAGCAAGGAGGTTCCTCCATAGCTAATAAAAGGAAGAGGTATTCCAATTACCGGCGCCAATCCGATGGTCATACAAATATTAATAGCAATGTGAAAGAAAAGTACTGATGCAACCCCGTAGGCATAACATCGGCTGAACACACTTCGTTGTCGCTCGGCGATTATTATGATCCGCATCAACAGGAAAAAATAGATAGCCAGAAAAATAAAACTTCCTATAAAACCAAAACCTTCCCCAATCGTACAAAAAATAAAATCCGTTCGTTGTTCCGGAACAAAATCAAAACGAGTTTGGGTACCTTTCAAAAAACCTACCCCAGAAAAACCACCGCTTCCAATAGCGATCTTGCTTTGCCGGACATTATAATTATCTTCTTTCTTCTTTGGCTTTTCCACTTCTTCCGTCGTTTCAACTGTATTCTGATTGGCATAAGGGTTTTCGCGCCCGATCAGATCGAATACTCTCTCTACCTGGTGTTTTTGCAACACTTTCGTAAAGAGGAACGGAACGAAAAACACGGAGATCAATACACATAATCCCCAAATAAAAAGTAGGCCCAACACCAATCGACTTCTTCTCTTAATCTGACGGCGCATGAAATATAAAGCCAGCAAAGCGATAGCTGTAAGCGTAATAAATAGAACATTTGGTTTCAGTAATAGAGTAAGTACTACCAGAACAGCCAACGAAAATCCCATAATCAGGTAAGATGCAGGCAATCCTTCACGAAACATCACCAGGAAAAAAGAAAAATAAACCAGCGCTAAACCTGTTTCGCTTTGGGCAATGCTTATCAATGCTGGCACCAGGCAAATAGCCGCCGCGATTAATTGCGAACGGGGTTGTGAAAAATTGGTTTCCACCCGCGACAAATATTTTGCTAATGCAAGATTCACAAACAACTTACAAATATCAGCTGGTTGAATCTGAACACTTCCCAGCCGTATAATAGAATTGGTCCCTTTTACTTCGGTATGAAAAGGAAATACCAGCAATAACATAAGTATACCAACTATATACCACACATTAGCAGTTGCCGTAAAAAACTTACTGTCAGTTAGCAGGATAAATAGTCCAATCACTAAGGAAGCGACAAAAAAATAAAATTGCCGGCTGTAATCTGTTCTAAAATTCAAGAAACTTTGAATCACCGGATCGTTTTCCCGGTAAGTAGCCATAAAAATGCTGAGAATTCCAATTGCCACCAATAGAAAATACAACCAGATCACTACCCAGTCCACTCCTTTTGATATACCAGGGTTGCGCTGACTCATCGGCTATGGTTTACAGGTGATTTAACTGGATTCTTTCTTACGGGCAATAATAAAGAACCAATCTGATTAGGTGGCAAGCTGTCTGATTTCTTTGGAGTTGGCGCGGGTGGTTTTGCTCCCTTGCGTAAATATTTTTTCAACCGGGTACTATCCCCAGTGATTTCACTCCATCTTTCCGCACGGGTAGAATCTTCAATATATTGTAACCGTTCAAAATAAGGAGGTAATAAGTTGGCTGCAGCTATTTCTTCCAATTTCGCCAATCGCTCGGTTCTTATTGTATCATTTAAATATTTCTCCATCATCAGCGAAGCGATGGGGGCGGCCCAGGTACCTCCAAAACCGGAATTCTCTACTACTACCGCGATTACAATCTTTGGATCTTCCCGTGGAGCAAAACAAACAAACATTGAATTATCCTTTAACTGAATTCTCCTTTTATCAATGATCCTGTATTTTTCCGCGGTTCCTGTTTTCGCAGCTATATTGATACCGGGAATCATTACGGCCCGGGCAGTTCCTCTTTCCACCACATCCTGCATACCGCTAATTACTTCTTCAAAATCCGCATCCGCCACTTTGGTAAGCGGTTCGTGTTTAACCCTAAACTTATTTAATAGTGTATCCTCTTTAACTTCTCCATCTACCGACTTTACAAAATGTGGTGTATAATAGTAACCTTTGTTCGCGATAATACACATTGCATTCGCCAATTGAAGCGGAGTTGTCTGCATCATATCCTGGCCAATTCCGAGTGTCAGGTTTGTACATGAATTCCATGATCCACGATAAACCCGGTTATAAACACTTGTATCGGGAATCAATCCCTTGTCCTCTGATGGAAGATCCACTCCAGTTCTTACACCCAATCCAAAAGCCATCATATAATCGCGCCATTTGGCATATCCTTTTTTAACACCCCCTAACCTGGGATTGTCAACACTCAACCGGTACACATTCGCGTAATATGAATTGCAGGAATTAGCAATTGATAGGCGGAGATTAGCAGCATGTCCTGGGTTATTGTGTAAACATTTGGGTTTACCATGACCACATGCATTGTAAACACCGCCGCATGGGTAACCAGAGTTTGCATTGATTACTCCCTCATCTAATCCTACCAATGCACCTATCGGTTTAAAAGTAGAACCGGGTTCATAGTTACCTTGTATGGCACGGTTAAGGGTGGGGCCTTTTACATCCAATAACATTCTTGCAAAGTTCTGCTGCTTATCGGGACCTGTCAGATCATTTGGGTTGTAATTAGGTGCAGAAACCATCGCTATGATTCCACCTGTTTTTGGTTCTATAGCCACCACTGCCCCAACTTTGTTAGCCATTAATTTTTCGGCGAGTTGCTGTACTTCTATGTCTATATAGGTACGAAGATTTCGACCGGCAATTGCCGATGTATCATAAGCTCCATTTTCATAACTTCCTACAAGGCGGTTTTTATTATCCTTTATCATGTATTGTACACCACGTTGACCCATCAATACATTTTCATAATAGGCTTCAAGCCCATTCCGGCCTACATAATCTCCCAGGCGATAAAATCCTTTCGATCGTTTAATAATAGAAGAATCCGCTTCACCGATATAACCCATGATATGAGCTGCCGCATTAAAAGGATATATCCTTACCGGACGCTCTACCAAGGCAAAGCCTGGGAATTTCCAGATATTCTCATCGAGTCTCGCATGCAGTGGTGGTGGTAACAGATCCTCAAAAATAGAAGGGCGATAAGGTCCATTTTTAAATCGTGCCTCAAACATGCGCTTTTTAAACTCGGCGGTATCTATTTCCAATAACTGGCATAATGTAGCCGTATCAATTTTCTTGGCTTCATTTGGTGTAACCACCAAATCGTACATGATGGTGTTATTAAGAATGGCCTGACCCTTCCGGTCATAGATAATTCCCCGATCGGGATATCTTACCTTAGGAAAAACCGCATTGCTCATAGCCAGTTTCTTGTACTTACCCGAAATCACTTGCAGATTGAACAACTGAAGAATAATGATTAGAAATACTACCCCGAATATGAGGCGTATTACAAAACTCCGCGATTGATTGAATAATGCCATAAGGGGATGATATCAAAAGAACCAAGAACCAAGAGACAAGAACCAAAGAAATCTCAAAATAGAAATTTCAAAAGCAGAATACAATAAGCACTTCTTATTACACCGTATTGGTCCGGAATTTTTGTTTACGGTAAAACAGCAATTCAGTTAATAAAATCAATAATAAACTTATACCTGTAGTTCCCAATACTTTTCCAAGGAAAAACCAAAATGAGCCAAACTGCAACCATTCCAGGAACACGAGATAAGTATGATGTAGTAAGGTTAAAATAACAACATAAGTAGCATAAGGAGCCAATCCCATACTGGTCACCGAAGGAGATTTATAGTTCTGGTCGGCACCGTCCTGTGAGATAAGTATACCGACAAGAAAAGGACGTACATAAGCAATCAATGTACAGGCAGCAGCATGGAGTCCTGGTGTTTTGGTGAAATAGTCAAGGGTCAACCCGAATACAAATCCAGTAAAAGTAAGCGCCATTCGCGGCGTATTGAACGGCAGCCATAATATATACAGAAAATACAGGTAGGGAACAATGAATTGATGCAGCGGTTTGATCTGGAAAAGTATGAATACCTGTACCAGTATGAACAGCGTAAAACGAAGAATATTTTTTACCAGGTTACTCATTGAATTTTTTTGCTCGTGGAATCCGCCAGTTTCTTACGCTCACTTATTTGCGTGTCTTTTACCAGCATTACATATTGCAGGTTAAAGAAATTTGTAGCCGTCTTCAGTTTAAGGGTATGATATTTTCTTTCCTTATTCTGAGTTACTTCTGCAACCGTACCCACCATAATGCCTGGAGGAAACGTGCCGTCAAATCCGCTTAAATTACTGGTCAGAATTGTATCGCCAACCGCTACTGCTGCGCTTTGTTGCACGTTTTCCATAGTTAAATATTGCGGATCCTCTCCATCCCATTTTACGATGCCCACATTACCACCTTTCTTTAGCATAGCGCTTATCTTATGGTATTTATGTAAAACACTCATTACATCCGCATAGTTCTCACTCACGTTTACGACTGTTCCCACAACACCCTGCGCGCTGATCGCCGCCATACCTGGTTCTACACCCTGTCCCCTGCCCCGATGCACCATTATAGTATTTGTCTGTGAGAAAAAGCTATTGCTTACCACTTTAGCATCGAGATATTCGAAACGCCGGGTTTGTTTTACGGAATCTATTAATAAGGTATCGGTTCTGAAGGTGCTGGTGCTATCGGGCCCTTCAAAATTGACTTTTAATTGTCTTCTTAATTCAGTGTTTTCTTTGGCAAGACTTTCGTTTGTCTTCTTGAGATTGAAATACAATTCGACATTGTTAAAACGCTCATTAAGTCGACCTGTAACTTCACTGGCAACACCCATAAAAGCGGCTTCATGAAATTTATTATAGCGGAAAAAAAATATCAGCGCTACTGCCTGCGCCAGTACAAAAAACAGGAAGTTGAAATAACGCCTGATGAAGAGGAAAATATTACGCACTAAGGCAAATTTAAAATCCTAAACTCTGCAATGTGTATGCTTAGTATTGAGAATTTTGTGAATTAACAATTATCAGCGCATTACAAACGGGAAACGATCGTAGTTCTTTAAAGCAATTCCTGTACCACGTACTACACTTTTTAGCGGATCATCAGCCACATGAACTGGCAATTTGATCTTTTGGCTCAATCTTTTATCAAGACCACGCAGTAAAGCACCTCCACCTGTAAGGTAAAGTCCCCTGCGATAAATATCAGCTGCAAGCTCGGGAGGGGTTTGTTCCAGTGCTTTCAGGATCGCTTCTTCAATTTTGAAAATACTTTTATCGAGTGCTTCTGCAATCTCCTGATAACTTACCATGATTTGCTTGGGAATACCGGTTACCAGATCGCGACCGTTCACCGGAATGTCTTCCGGAGGGGTTTCGAGATCTTTCATGGCAGCACCAATATTGATCTTGATCTGTTCCGCGGTGCGTTCGCCAATCAAAAGGCTATGATAACGTCGGAGAGCTTCCATGATATCTGCCGTAAACTCGTCCCCGGCAATCCGGATGGATTGATCACAAACAATTCCTGCCAGGGCAATTACTGTAATTCCTGTAGTTCCGCCCCCGATATCAATGATCATATTACCAACGGGCTCTTCCACATCAATTCCGATACCTAAGGCAGCAGCCATCGGCTCGTGAATCAGGTATACCTCTTTGGCACCGGCTTGTTCCGCACTATCGCGAACCGCTCTTTTCTCCACCTCGGTAATTGAAGAAGGAATACATATCATCATCCTCCAGCTTGGAGGGAATAAGGGTTTTTTGGGATAAACCAGCTTAATTAACTCACGGATCATCAGCTCCGCAGCGTTGAAATCCGCTATCACACCGTCTTTCAGCGGACGTACAGTACGGATGCTCTCGTGAGTTTTTTCGTGCATCATGAGGGCCTTTTTGCCCACCGCCAGCACGTTTTTCGGGTTGTTCCGGTCAAGCGCTACAATGCTCGGTTCATTCACCACCACTTCGTCGTTATGTATGATGAGGGTATTGGCTGTACCCAGATCAATCGCAATTTCCTGGGTAAAAAAGTTGAATAGTCCCATTTTTTGAATCTCAGTTTTTAGATAGGATTATAATGGTTGCAAAATTGAAGGAAAAAATTCGAATAAACAAAGCCAATTGCTTGCCAGTCAATGATTTTTTTAATAACAAGTCCACGAGTTAAACGTAGGCCAATATGGGATATTGTGACTGAGGATGAAGGAATTTTCATATACGAATGTGCAAATTAGAAAATGTGCAAATATGCAAATGCTTCAAAGTTGGATATCACGCACCTTATTTGACTCCCTTTTATAGGCAAAGATGGAACCAAAGACATTTGCACATTTCCTAATTTGCACATCTGCACATTAAATGATTTCATGCGCATCATTACCCGAACAATTTGGATTTTATCACTGGTAAGCATGTTCGCCGACATTGCGAGTGAAATGCTTTACCCGGTTATTCCCCTTTATTTAAAAGAAATTGGATTTTCTGTTTTATTAATCGGCATACTGGAAGGAATAGCCGAACTCACTGTTGGTATGAGCAAAGGATATTTTGGAAAACTAAGTGATGAACGTGGATCGCGATTGCCGTTTATTAAATGGGGATATTTTTTAAGCGCTATTTCAAAACCATTAATGACCTTTTTCATTTATCCCTTATGGATATTTTTTGCAAGAACCACGGATCGTTTAGGAAAAGGAATTCGCACCGCGGCCCGAGATGCACTGCTTTCACAACAAGCCAGCAAAGAAACCAAGGCACGGGTTTTTTCCTTTCATCGTGGATGGGATACCCTTGGGGCGGTGCTGGGACCCTTGCTGGCACTGCTTTTCCTTCAATTCTTTCCTACGAAGTATAAGTCATTATTTCTTATCGCTTTTATTCCGGGTATACTATCCGTGCTACTAATTTTTTTACTGAAGGAAAAAAAACAACCTGTATCTACTATCGGCAACAGAAATTTTTTCTCCTTCCTTTCTTACTGGAAAGAGGGCAACACTGAATACAGACAATTGGTGACAGGCCTGTTATTTTTCGCGCTCGCCAACAGTTCGGATCTGTTTCTTTTATTAAGAGCCAAAGAAATAACGGGTAGTGATAGTATTACGATTACCGCTTATATCCTTTATAACCTCGTCTACGCCATCAGTTCTTATCCCATGGGAGTATGGGCCGATAAAATAGGAATGAAGAAAATTTTACTATTTGGGCTATCCTTATTCGTTATAGTATATTCCGGTTTCGCGATAAACAATGAGCCTTGGGTTGTTTATCTTCTCTTTGCCGTGTATGGCGTATATGCTTCCGCTACAGAGGGTATCGCCAAAGCCTGGATCACGAATATAGCACATGAAAAAAACACCGCGACAACCATTGGTTTTTATACTTCCTGCCAAAGTATTGCCGCCTTTTTTGCGAGCGCTGTTGCTGGTGTTCTCTGGCAAACGGGTGGCAGCCGACTGGTTTTCCTGGTGGCTGCGTCACTAGCTCTTGTGTCGATGGCCTGGCTGGCAAAGCGGAAAATGCATCTATAATTCCAGCTATCAGAAAATATTTAACTTTCCATTTCAACTATTTTATCATGGCAAGGTCCCTGGCCACGTTCATTTTCCTGTTTTCTTGTCTTTGTACCACATTTTATCTGCAAGCCCAACCATCAAATCCGCCGTATGGCAAGAATAAGGAAGTGGGCAAATTCTATGATATCCGTGGTTTTAAGATGTATTGTGAAATCTATGGTGTAGGTCAACCCTTGCTGATTATACATGGAAATGGAGGCTCGATTGCCGACTTTAAAGATCAGATTCCCTACTTCTCTAAAAAATACAAAGTAATTATTGCTGATAACCGTGCACAGGGACAGTCCGCTGATAACGGAGATTCGCTCTCGTATGAAATGATGGCTGATGATTATGCGGTTTTGCTTTCCCAACTAAAAATTGATTCCGCTTATGTGATTGGCTGGAGCGATGGGGGAATAAATGCTTTACTTCTCGCTATTCGACACCCCGGAAAAGTAAAGAAGCTGGCAGCCACAGGCGCAAATCTTCAGCCAGATTCTTCCGCCGTTTACGAAGAAGTGATTGATATGGTTACACCGATATACACTCAATTAAAAAATGCGAACCCTAAAACGGACCAACAAAAAAGAAACTGGAAGCTTGTTCGTTTATTGGCGGAAGAACCGCATATCCCATTATCGGATCTTCATAAAATTCAATGTCCAAGTTTGATCATTGGCGGCGACCATGATGTAATCAAAGAGGAGCATACCATGCAGATCTATAAAAATATTCCAAAAGCTTATTTGTGGATATTACCCAACTCGGGACACAGTACACCGGTGGTTTATAAAGATGATTTCAATAAAGTGGTGGGAGAATTTTTTGAGAAACCGTACCGGAAGATTGAAAAACAAGGCAGGTTTAACTAAATGTAAAATCTAAAACTCAAAATGTAAAATGTAAAACTGCGTCTCAAGATATGCAGGACGATTATTACGTATGACTTTTACATTTTACATTCTATATTTTACATTTTATATTTCTACTGTCCAAAGCCAAGCCTTTTTTCCATCTCCCCACTCAACGCCGGCAGCTTTCTTCTTTCGATCAAGAAACTGGTAAGTCTTGCGATCTCCGCGAAAATATAATGTTTGTCGAGTGCTCCTTTTAAATAATCTCTACCGGTACTTCCCCCGGTTCCGATACGGCTTCCTATCATACGATGTACCATACTCATGTGCCGGTAACGCCAGGTGCTGAGTTGTTCATCTATTTCCAATAAAACATTCAATACCTGGAAAGGCAATTGCAGCATCGGATATCCCCGGTAAAGCATAATGAATAGTGCGGCCCGGGAAGCGCGGGGAGAAAGAGAATGGTTTTTCGTTTCGGCATCGCCTTCGGCAAGCCTATGGCCACCGAAGGGTTTATCGTTTGTTGGTTCACCAAAAGTTTCTTCGAATAAACCGCTATTCGATTTTTCGGCGTCTGCCAGGCTTTGTTGATAACAATATTTGTATTCATTCCAGAAAAGACCGGCACCTGCTTCATCCCCAAAACTCGATGAAGCAGTTTCATAACTTGTTTTGAAGTTCTTCCAATTATCATGTTCTTTAAAGAAAGGCATCCGCTCAAGCCAGGAATTTAATAATTCTAATATTGAATTATCCGTTTCTGCCTTCCGTATAATATCAACCTGCTCTTGTCGCAATTGAGATATATAATATTCCTGGCCATGACGATGCGCATACTTCAATCCAAGTTTGGCTTCCAGTTCTTTAAACTGCCAGCTCTGAAAACCCGATGCCGGGCGCAGCATATCCCGGAAATCGAGAAAATCCATGGGAGTCATGGTTTCCATTACATCGATCTGTTGTACCAGTAATTTTAATATGGTAACTACTCTTGATAGTCGATGCACAATGGTTTGTAATTCGGGAGAATTATCATTGAGTGATGGTTTTTGAAGAATGGTTTTTACCGAATTCACTTCGTGCAATATTTGCTTAAACCATAACTCATATGCCTGGTGAATGATGATGAATAGCATTTCATCATGCGCTGGTAAATTTTTTTTATCGCTCTCGGGCATTTGAGCACCGAGTATTTTATCCAGTTGGAGGTAATCGCCGTAATGCACAGGAGGCTGAGACATGGTGAAAGTTTGAAATGTTTAAAGAGAAATCGTGAGTCGTGAGTAGTGAGTCGTGAGTAGCTAGCGACACTCTCTAACTAATAGTGGCTTGTTGTTAATCAGGGAGCCACTCACGATTCACGTCTCACGACTCACGTTCTTCAATGCTTCGGTGCAAATTCATACCCAATATCTTTCCTGAAATACATATCCTCAAAATCTATGTGTTTCAGGACTTCTTTCGACTTCTGCGCCGCTTCATGTACTGATTTTCCATAAGAAGTTACACAAAATACCCGACCGCCATTGGTCACCACAGTATCTTCATTTTCTTTGGTACCGGAATGAAAAAGCAAACTGTCCTCAGGTAGAGGTTCTTTGAGTCCATATATCTTATGCCCTTTTTCAAAATGACCCGGATAGCCTCCGCTAACTGCTACGATTGTAGCCGCCTGTCTCTTATCAATGCTTATTTTAAGCGTATCGAGTTCTTGTTTAGCCACTGCTACAAACAAACCAACCAAATCGTTTTCCAATCGAGGTATTACTACTTCTGTTTCAGGATCACCCAGCCTGCAATTGTATTCAATTACGAAAGGTTGCCCGTTTACTTTTATCAGACCGATAAAGATGAAACCCTTATAATCGATATTCTCTTTAGTCAATCCTTCAATTGTGGGCTTTACAATCTTCTCTTCTACCTTGTACATAAATCCCGGCGTAGCGAAAGGAACCGGACTTACCGCGCCCATGCCTCCTGTATTCAACCCGCGATCACCTTCACCAATACGTTTATAATCTTTGGCTTCGGGTAACAGCACATAACTTTTTCCATCGGTAAGTACAAAAACACTCAGTTCAATACCATCCAGAAATTCTTCCACCACCACTTTTTTACTCGCTTCGCCAAATTTGCTTTGCTGCAGCATGAGTTCAAATTCTGAAACGGCTTCAATATGAGAAGTACATATTATAACTCCTTTGCCCGCAGCCAATCCATCTGCTTTTAATACTACCGGAAGTGGATGTTCATTTACATATTTAACTCCTTCCTCAAAGTTGGACATATCGAATTCCCGGTATTTAGCTGTAGGAATACCATGCCTTTCCATAAATGCTTTGGCAAATGCCTTGCTACCTTCTAATTGAGCACCTTCCTTAGAAGGACCGATAAAGTAGATTTTTTTCAATTCTTCATTTGCCTGGAAATAATCATACAAGCCATTTACCAAAGGTTCTTCGGGTCCTACCACCACCATTTCAATCTGTTCTTTGATACAAAATGCGGCGATCGCATCAAAGTCAGATAGATCAAGCGGAACATTAGTTCCACATTGTGAAGTGCCGGCATTACCGGGTGCTATAAAAAGCGGGTTGGTCCAAACGCTTTGATTCAGTTTCCATGCAAGCGCATGTTCCCTTCCGCCCGAGCCTAAGAGCAGGATTTTCATAATGTAGGTAGTTTATACGGCAGCGAATTTCGCAATTCAAAATCACACAGCCGAATTAAAGTTGCCAACGGGCCAAGGATATTTGATTTTATCCTTATTTTACGCAGATTATTGCCTTTCAACTAACGCTTGCACCAAAAAACTAATTATGAGTCAAACTCCTTCAGCCGGACATCCTAAAGGCTTGTATATACTCTTCGCCACTGAAATGTGGGAACGTTTCAACTACTATGGCATGCGGGCCATCTTGTTCCTTTTCATGACGCAGGCGCTTCTTTTTAATTCTGAATTCTCCTCTAATTTGTATGGGGGTTATATCAGCCTCATTTATCTATCCGGACTGGTTGGTGGTTATTTTGCTGACCGATACTGGGGTAATCAACGTTCCATCATCGCGGGTGGTATTGTAATGGCAATTGCGGAACTGGTGCTGTTTTTCTGTGCTTCCATGTACAACACGCAACCCGATCTTTCCAAACTGCTTTTTTATACGGGTCTTGGAATGATGATAGCTGGTAATGGTTTCTTCAAGCCTAATATCTCCAACCTGGTTGGCCAACTATACACCACAAACGACCGGCGTAAAGATGCTGCCTATACTATATTTTATATGGGGATCAATTTAGGTGGGGCGATTGGACCCCTCGCCTGCGGTTTGGTTGGTGATACGGGCAATCCTGCGGATTTTAAATGGGCATTTCTCGTGGCAGCTTTCGCAATCGTGTTGAGCGTTATCATACAAGTGGTTTTTCATCGCAAATATGTAATGAATCCAGAGAATAAAGTATTGGGGTTGATACCCGACAACGCACCAAAATCAATGTTGACAGGTTTTGCTACGGTAGTTACGATGGTCCTCTTTTCCATCCTTTCGATTGGACTGATTTACCTCGATGCTACTGCAACCATCAGTTATATTTTCTATTTGTTAATTGGTTGTTTTGTTATCATACCTTTTATTATTTATTCTGACAAGTCGCTCACCAAAGATGAAAAAAGCAAAGTAGCCGTGATTGTGGTGGTATGTACATTCGTGATTTTCTTTTGGTCGGCTTTTGAACAAACAGGCGCTTCCCTGGTACTTTTTGCGAAAGACTCCGTCAATCGTGACATAAGTTGGTTAAATATTCCCACATGGCTGATTGTAGTATTATCAATTGCCTTGCTATATTATATCTATACATTATTCCGGAGCACCGCGCGCAACCTGGCGGGCGAGTATCATTCTCAATTAAGAAACACCATTTATTTTCTGCTTACGCTTTTTGCCGTATTGGTGCTGGTTGGTAATATATACTTATTATCACAAGGTATCGGTCATGTTAATCGCGACGAGGTGCCCACCAGCTGGTTTCAGTCCCTCAACTCCATATTTATCGTAGTATTTGCGCCATTCTTTGCATTTATGTGGTTAAAGATGGGTAAATCAGAACCATCCTCTCCCACAAAAATGGCGCTTGGGCTAGCGCTATTGGGACTTGGTTATTTATGGATCGCCTACGGTGTGAAAGATGTAGCGCCGGGTGTTCGGGTAAGCATGATGTGGCTGATCATTTTGTATGCATTGCATACGGCGGGAGAACTATGTCTTTCACCCATCGGGTTATCATTGGTAAACAAGCTATCTCCATTAAAATTCTCTTCGTTGTTAATGGCAATTTGGTTCACCGCAAATGCATTTGGAAATAAGCTGGCGGGATCATTAAGTGCGTTATATCCAGAAAATGGAAAAGTGACAACCTTTGCGGGATATAAAATGGAAAATCTCTATGATTTCTTTATGCTATTCGTATTCATGTCGGGAATTGCCGCCTTGTTATTATTCCTCTTATCGCGAAAGCTACAGAAGATGATGACTTCTTCCACTACATAAATTCAAATAGAAAGCCGGACCTAGAAAGTACCGGCTTTTTATTTTCAGTATCTTACTTATACAAATCAAAACTGTTGCTATGTCTGAGAAAACGTTCAAACCGTTTATCGCACCGGATACAAAGATGGCTGAGTTTACCATCAAATCTGTATTAGTTGGTTCAGCGTTCGGTATCATCTTTGGTGCTGCTACGGTATACCTGGCATTAAAAGCGGGACTAACTGTTTCTGCTTCCATTCCAATTGCAGTAATGGCCATTGCCATGAGCAAATTGTTTCTTCGTACCACCATCCTTGAAAATAATATCATTCAAACAACCGGATCGGCGGGAGAAAGTATCGCAGCCGGGGTGGTATTCACGCTTCCTGGCTTTTTGTTTCTGAGTGAATCCAAAAGCGCTGATTACTTTAATTACTGGACAATACTAGTGCTGGCTATATTCGGTGGAATCCTTGGTACTTTAATGATGATTCCTTTGCGACGTTCCCTTATTGTGAAGGAGCACGATACACTTCCGTATCCGGAAGGAACAGCCTGTGCCTCCGTTTTGAAAGCGGGTGAGAAAGGTGGTGAGTTTGCAAAAACAGCTTTCCTTGGATTGGCATTTGCCGGAGGATATGCACTGTTGCAGAAGATATTTCATGTAATTGCGGAAACACCTTATTACCTCACGAAACAAGCGAATAAATATTTTCCCTCTGCAAGAGTTAGCGGCGAAATAACGCCCGAATACCTTGGGGTAGGGTATATTATCGGACCAAAGATTGCTGGTGTTTTGGTTGCAGGTAGTGTATTAACATGGTTTGTATTCAACCCCCTGCTCGCGTCAATAGTACCTGCAGACACTATCGCGACGCAATTGATTAAACTTGGATACCTGAAAGATCTTGCGACGGATGGTGGACCCGGTGGCTGGAATGCGGCTAGTCATACATTTAACGATTATGCAACTGCTATCTATCGCGCTTATGTACGGCAAATTGGCGCAGGCGCGGTAGCCGCTGGTGGTTTTATAACATTGATAAAAACGATTCCTACAATTATATCTTCATTCAGAGGAAGTGTGAGTTCGTTAAAAAGCGGAACCGGTGGAGAACAAAAAACAGTATTGCGTACCGAAAGAGATCTCTCTATTAAGATTGTTGGAATTGGTAGTGTGGTTCTGATTCTATTAATGACAATTCTTCCGAATATTCCAGGTGATAATATCGGTAGTAAGTTATTAATCGGGGTATTGGTTGTTGTATTTGGCGCTTTCTTTGTTACGGTTTCTTCCCGCATTGTTGGATTGATCGGTAGTTCCAATAATCCGATCAGTGGAATGACCATCGCTACATTGATGGGAACCTGCCTCGTATTTATTGCTGCTGGTTGGACCGGAAAAGTTTACGAACCTATGGCACTGGTCGTTGGCGGTATGATATGTATTGCGGCTGCTAACGCGGGTGCAACTTCACAGGATTTGAAAACAGGATACATAGTTGGTGCTACTCCAAGATATCAGCAAATTGCACTCTTTATTGGCGCTATTGTGTCTTCCATCGCTATTGGATATACTGTAAAAATATTGGATACTCCTACCGCTGAAATGGTTAAACAAGGCATTCAGCATGCAATTGGAACAGATACCTATTCCGCCCCCCAGGCTACATTGATGGCAACTTTGATTAAAGGAATTCTATCATTCAATCTCGATTGGCAATTTGTGCTTGTAGGCGTTGCTATTGCCGTGGTTATGGAACTGTGCGGTATTAAGGCTTTATCATTCGCAATTGGTATTTATCTTCCTATCTCTACCACACTCCCAATATTTGCCGGCGGAGCTATCCGGGGTATCATCGATGCAAAACTCAAGAAAAAAGGAGGGCTTGGAAATGGAGAAGAGGAAGATCTACGAAAAGGTAATTTATTTGCCACGGGACTGGTAGCAGGCGGCGCATTGGCGGGTGTCATTGTTGCATTTATGCAAGCAAATAGTTCAATGAATGCCAATTTACAAAAGATCAGTCAAGAGCATGGACTTACAGAAGCGTTGGGACAAGGTGGCTATTACCTGCTTGGTGTTTTGTTCTTTGTAATTATGGGATTTACATTATACAAGGTAGGTTTACAAAAAAATAAACTGTAATGTTGGTCAATGGTGAATAGTCAATAGTGAATAGTGAATAATTCTCCTAGATCAGCACAAGATTTAATTATTGCAGGTCACCATTGACTATTCACTATTGTCAACTCACAACAAATCCCGCCGATTGGCGGGATTTATTTATTTGAACTAGCGGCATTCGCATTTATTCGTTCATCATTCGCCCCTATTCGCGTTATTAATTCATTTTAAACGGCACAATCATTTCAAACATCGGAATATTTACTTCGAACTGTTGTTTGTTGTGAAGGTTCTCCATTGAATAAGTGCCGTACATTTTGCCCATTTCTGTGCGAAGATTACAGCCACTAACATATTGGTACCGCTCGCCGGGTTGTAAGGTGGGTTGTACTCCAACTACTCCTTCGCCTTCCACTTCGCGGTGACTGCCGCTGCCATCAACAATATACCAATGGCGGCGATGCAATTTTACCGGGAAATTATTGTGGTTCTCTATATTAATCCGGTAGGCAAACATAAATTCTCCCGACACCGGATTTGAATAATCTGGCTGGTAGAACGTTTCTACACTGATTTCAATGCCTTCCGAAATTTTAGAAACCATCGCGTTGACTTGATAAATTAAAGATAACAAAAAAAACAGGCGGATGATAGCAAATGTTGAGGATTTAATGGGGAATTCTGTGGGCAGCACGCTAAATTTGCGCTTCGCAATATCCTTACTAACATTCATAAAAACACTTTGGAAATGAAAATAGCTGTCGCTAAAGGAGATGGAATCGGTCCAGAAATAATGGAAGCTGTATTAAGCATTTTTAACGCCAGTAAGGTAGCATTGGAATACGAATATGTGGATATGGGGAAATGGGTTTTTGATAAGGGCTTTAGTAATGGCATGACACCGGAAGCGCAACAAACTATCGAAAACCTGGGTATCTTATTTAAGGGACCCATGGAAACACCAAAAGGGAAGGGTGTGAAAAGCGTAAATGTTACAGCCCGCAAAACCTGGAACACGTATGCCAATAAAAGAGTGTTTCAAACGCTGCATGGTGTAGATACGGTGTTTAGTAAAGCAGGTATTCCAATTGATGTTACTATTGTTAGAGAGAATATTGAAGATACCTATGGAGGTATTGAACATATGCTTACGCATGATGTAGCTCTTAGCCGGCGTTTTATTACCCGCCCCGGTAGTTTACAGGTGATCCGTTACGCGTTCGAAATGGCGAAGAAGAAAAACGCTAAACGTATTACCTGTGGCCATAAGGCCAATATCATGAAGATTACCGATGGCCTCTTCCTTGAATGTTTTTATGAAGTAGCGAAAGAATATCCCGAATTAAAATCGGATGATGTAATTGTTGATGACCTGTGTATGAAATTAGTTACCCGTCCCGATCTTTTTGATGTAGTAGTATTGACCAACCTGCAGGGAGATATTGTAAGTGATCTTTGCGCGGGCTTAGTAGGTGGTCTGGGCTTCGCACCTTCCGCCAATATCGGCGATCATATATGCATATTTGAAGCAGTACACGGAACAGCTCCGGATATTGCCGGAAAAAATATAGCAAATCCCACTGCTCTTTTATTAAGCGGTATCACCATGCTTCGCCATCTTGGATTGATGGAAAATGCTGCCATTATTGAAAACGCTTTACTCTATACTTTAGAAAGCGGTATCCATACCGGCGACTTCGGCGATAAAACAATCAAATCCGTAAACACTACGGATTTCGCAAAAGCCATCGTAAATAATTTTGGTAAAATACCAAAACTGGTACCTAAACCTGTTTTACCAAATATGCCGGTTACCCCAACCATTTTTAAATTGGATGAAAACCCAATGATGGTTTCAAAAGAATTACAGGATGAAAAAATCGTGGGAGTTGATATGTTCATTGAAAGTTCGCAGCAACCAACAGAAATCGCTAAAAAATGCGAACGCCATGCAGGTGTAAAATTCAAGCTGATCAATATCAGTAACCGTGGCACCCAGGTTTGGCCCACAGGTTCTATTTTTACCAACCTGGTGAATCAATATAACGCCCGTTTTGAAAGTCTCGATGGTGAACCACTTAACCAACAAGATATAATTGGGCTCTATGTTAGTTTAAGTGGAAACTTTAAAATATGTTCTTTTGAATTATTGAATATGTGGGGTGATAAGAAAGCGTATAGTTTGGCACAAGGTCAATGATAATCGTGAGTCGTGAGTAGCTCTCAAAGTATTTGCGTGCTGCTATTACTTGGGGACCCTCTCACGACTCACCACTCACGATTCACGATTTCTTCAGCGCTGTCCAGGTCCATAAAGCTCCTGCAAGATCAATCACCCCTATTCCGATAATCATAGGCGATACCCATTTAAGTAATGCAAAGCTGAGAAAGGCAATAAATACCAGCACCCGTGTTGGTATTGTCAGTGAGAAGAAGGCGTTAAGATTAGCAGCCGCTGTTCTATGATAATAAAAGCCCAGGCAAAAAGCCAATACACCTATTACTCTAATCCAAACTTCGTTTGTTTCGGGCATTTGAAGGGTTTTCAGGAAAACATTCGGAATGAAAACCAGCGTTAATCCTACAATGTACAGGTAGATGCCAAAATAAAAAACCGATTTAGCGGCAGCAGTCATGGTAATAATTTAAGGGTTAAAAATAAAAGGTAACTACAAAATACAAGGATCATAATCACCTAATTCGGGGAGGCCATTTTCATCCAAATTAAAAGAGTATGATTTCTATTGCAACCGCCCGCCAATTGGCTCTTTCACTTCCGGAAGCCGAAGAAAAAAAACATTTTCATATACCCGATTTCCGGGTCAGGAATAAAATTTTTGCATCATTACATGAAGATAAAAGTCTTGTAATGGTAAAATTAAATGCAATAGACCAATCCGTTTTTTGCGCAGTTGACAAAACCATTATCTACCCGGTTCCCGGAGGGTGGGGTAAAAAAGGAGCTACGTTTATCAATCTAAAAAAAGTAAAAAAGGAAATGCTTACGGATGCATTAACCACAGCCTGGAAAGTTGTTGCCCCTAAACAAATGGTCAAAAAATATTTCCCGGAAGAAAAATAAACAGATAAGCTTGAACTTACCTGTGGATAATCACTGGCAAAGATTTAACACGTCGGTAGACAATGTGCTGATCTGAATTAATCTAACCTTATTTGCTTTGTTATAATGGAGCACCAGTGTTCCGTATTGCATTTGAAAAGCGTCCCAGGTTTCGTCCTTTATTTTGGGATTACCGAGTGTTTTAAAAAAACTGTTACGACTAGCCCCCATAATAGGTAAAGATATCTTCCCTTTAAATTTTTCACCTATCTGAATATAGTCTCTGCCGGTATAAAAGACGAGATCTTTGTCTTTGAAAAATACACCTCCCCCGCATTTTGAACTGGTATCTTCCCTCTCTGCGGTAGTAAAGCACGGAAATTTAGCTTTGATTGTTTCAAGGGTGAAATCAGCTTTCAGATCATTTACTTTACCCGTCAATATATCCACCGTAAAGTCATCGCATTTTACTGTTGCTTTTAATTGGGCATTTGATATAAAGCTTATAAGGAGGAATAAGCTCAAAAAATAGGATTTGGCATTCATATTCAATAGTTTATAGGGGTGTAGTGGCCATTCGACTTACTAAGTTTCCCGGCCACACATCTATAAGCAAAATCCTTGCTAGATTTTAGGAAGTCCTGGTTAATTTTTGGCGGATTTGGAACAATGAAAACCAAAGTAGTATATAAATGTAAAACTCAAATCAGGCGGCTCTCCAGATATAATTTTAACCCATCCGCTTACTGCCCGAATATCCATTCTTCAATAACCATTGCAACACTTTATCGCGTTGATCGCCTTGTACAATTACTTCGCCATCTTTAACCGAGCCGCCGGTTCCACAATAATTTTTTAATTGTTTGCCCATGAACTCTAGGTCTTCTGTCTTACCGACAAAACCGTATACAACAGTTACTGCCTTGCCGGCTCTTTGCTTGGTTTCCAGTAACACTTTTAATTTTTGCTGAGAGGGAGTTAAGGTAATCGACTTTGTATTATCTTCTTCAAATTGAAAATTGGGATCTGTACTGTACACAAAACCTCTTGTATCGGGTTTATTTTTCTTGCTCATTTCTTTCTCAATTAAATGGTTACTGCTTTCAAACTCAGGTCAAGGCTTCTTGCCTGATGAATGAGGGCACCTACGCTAACATAGTCTATCCCGGTTGCAGCATATGCCTGGATATTGCCGAGATTGATTCCACCACTGGCCTCCGTTTCCATCTCACCATTTATTAAAGTCAATGCTGCACTTATTTGCTCGGGATTAAAATTATCCAGCATGATGCGAAATACTTTTCCTTTACCAACAGCCATTACTTTTTTTACATCTTCTATAGTTCTTGTCTCTACTTCAATCTTCAACCCTGGTTTTATATTTTGCACATAGTCATGCGCTCTTTCAATAGCTTTTTCTATACCGCCACAATAATCGATATGATTATCTTTCAGCATGATCATGTCGTAAAGTCCCATCCGGTGATTCAGCCCTCCACCGATACGCACAGCTTCTTTCTCGAGTAACCGGAAATTGGGAGTGGTTTTGCGGGTGTCTAATACTTTTGTTTTATATCCTTTCAGTTTCTTTGTGTACGTTGAAGTAAGTGTAGCGATTCCACTCATGCGCTGCATGCAATTCAGCACCAACCGTTCGCATTGCAAAATTGTATGTACCGAGGCGACTACTTCAAATGCAATCTCCCCATATTTCATGGTATCGCCATCGTTCTTTAAAAGCACAAAAGATGCGGAAGGTTCTTTATAAGCGAATATCTTTTGCGCGATATCCATCCCGGCTAGTATCCCTTCTTCTTTGATCTTGAGTACTGCCTTTCCCTTGGTTCCGGCAGGAATACAACTTAACGCTGAATGATCCCCATCGCCGATATCCTCCTGAAGTGCGTTTCGTATCAATAAATTTAATTGTTCATCGAAACTGAGCATGCGCAAAAATAAGAACCAGGAAACCAAGAACCAAAGAACCAAAGAAAGAATACAAAGAAGCCAAATTCCGAAGGAGGAAGAACCAAGAACCGAAGAAGCAAGATCCAAAGAATAAATACAAAAAATTCAATTCATAAAAAAGAATACAAAATGAAAAACAAAATTTCAAAGGGTCTCCGGAAATAGACTGAACCCAAAAGTTTAGACAAATTAAATAATTAATTTCGATAATGATGAGCTCGGTATTGTACCGGGCTCATTCCTTTTAGATTGAGTTTTATTCTATCATTGTTGTAATAATTTATGTAGCCCTTAATATCTTTTTTCAGTTCAACAATTGAAGTATATTTTTTCAAGTAATACAGTTCCGATTTTATAATCCCAAAGAAGTTTTCTATAACTGCATTATCCAGGCAATTTCCCTTTCTGGACATACTTTGAGTTATTCCTTTTTCCTTCAGCAGGCTTTGGTATTGCTTCATCTGATAATGCCAGCCCTGATCAGAATGGAGTAGTAAGGATTGAGTCGTGTCTGCCTTCTCAACAGCCTTACTCAGCATACTCATCACACTGCTGAAGCTGGGGCTTTCAGAAAGTTCATAACTCACGATCTCCTGGTTGTATAAATCAATAACAGGTGACAAATACAATTTTTTCCCTGATACTCTAAACTCCGTTACATCGGTTGCCCATTTTTGATTAGGCTTTTCAGCTTTAAAAAGCCTGTTTAAAAGATTAGGGACTACTTTACCCTGTTCTCCTTTGTAGGACCTGAACTTTTTCACCCTGATGATACTCTTGAGTTTCAACATTCTCATCAATCGCAAAACTGTTTTATGATTGATGATCTGTCCCTGCTGCCGCAACAGCAAATTGATACGTCTGTATCCTAACCTGCCTTTATGTTGATGATAAAGATCCTGGATCGCCGCTTTGGTTTCCAGATATTTATCGGCAAAATTCATTCGCTTTGCGTAGTAATAAAAACTGCTTCGCGCCATTTTTACGCAACTAAGCAGTATAGCCAAATCATATTTATGCCTTAGCTCCATTATGGCTTTTGCTTTTTGTTCGTTTGAACTAAGGCTTGAAGCTTTTTTAGCAGTTCATTTTCTGCTCTTAAATACTCGTTTTCCTTTAATAGTTCTTCTTCCCTCGTTAAGGGTTTTGTTGATTTTCTCGGTTTGCGTTTTATAGGCTGCTTCATCTTTTTAGATCTTCCTTTTGGTTGAGCAATAAGGCCCGCATACCCCTTCAATTCATAAGCCTTTCGCCATCTCAATAGTACTGACGTGCTTGGTATATTGAACCGCAGGCAGGTTGCTCGTAAAGATAAACCCTCCTTCTCTTTTGTGTCTAAAACCAGTTGTTTAAAAGCCGGGGTATACTGCTGCTTATCTTTCGACAGAAGGCCTGTTTTACCATATTTCTCATAAAACCGTATCCATAACCTAAGAAAAGACAACTCAACTCCTTTCAGTGAAGCTACTTGTTGAACAGACCACTTCTCTTTCAATACTAACTCTACACACTGCAACCGTAATTCATATTTGTATTTATTTCTTTTATACATAAAAATGCCCCCAATTAGTGTCTAACTTTTTGGGGGCAGTGCAAAATCGGAGACCCTTTGAAATTTTGTATTTTTTTGTATTCTTTCCTTGCCCCCGCGGGGGTTGGTTTTCTTTTGCCTTTATTCTTTGGTTCTTGGCCTCTTGGTTTCTTGGTTCTTTGTTCCTAATCTACTCGTTGAAACCCGATCTCCTGTAATACCTGCTTGTCTGCTTTCTGTTTCATATATAATTTGGTGCGGTAATTACCATTCTTTGTTTGCAATACCCCGAAACAGAATTGTGATCCGTTATTTTCACCTTTGTGTTTGATTTGGAAATCCTTCACATCGTTATTGTTGAAAAAATCTTTTAAAATAAGTTCACCCTGACTTTTGCTGTAATTATCATTCTTACCGGGAATAGAAATATCTATCCTGTCATCGAAATATTTAGAAAGTTGACTGGCATTACCACTGCGCATAGCATTCACCACTTCTTCAATAGAGTAATACGGAGTAAAAGATACCAGGAAGAGCGTAGTAACCGCGATTGCCCATCCATAAAACTGTTTCATGATACATTGTTTTTCAGTCTGAAAGTTGCCAAAAACATGCCAAAGTAAGTTTACGTTGAAAAAATACCACCAAGCGGGTATTCAGTTATATTTGCATCCTATTGCATTAAAGCACATTAACATATGTCCGGGAAAAAAGCTATTCTTGTTATCATGGATGGGTGGGGTTTAGGAAAAACCAAATCCGCCGATGCCATTCAAAACGCACGTACTCCTTTTGTAAATTCTTTATACAGTAAATACCCGCATTCCACTCTTATTACCTGTGGAGAACTCGTTGGTTTACCAGATGGTCAGATGGGAAACAGTGAAGTTGGGCACCTTAATCTGGGAGCAGGACGAATTGTTTACCAGGAATTGCAACGAATCAATGTGGCAATCCGGGATGGTGAATTTTATCAAAATAAAATCTTACTGGATACTATCCGGTATGCTAAATTATACAACAAACCCATTCACTTAATTGGATTGGTAAGTGATGGCGGCGTGCATTCGCATATCAATCACTTGAAGGCTATCGTTTCTTTATGTAAAACAGAAGAATTGAATAATGTATTTATTCATGCATTTACAGATGGCAGGGATACCGATCCGAAAAGTGGGCTTGGCTTTATTGAAGATCTGCAGAAACATCTCAATGAAACCACCGGCACAATAGCGACCGTCAGCGGACGTTATTATGCCATGGATCGTGATAAACGCTGGGAACGTGTAAAATTGGCCTATGATGCATTGGTTAATGGAAGCGGCGAGACAGCTATTAACGCGGAACTGGCTATTAAAGCGAATTATGCGAATAATGTTACGGATGAGTTCATTAAACCAACTGTAATCATCGGTAAAAATCAAGAGCCTTTGGCCACGATCAAAGACGGAGATGTGGTGCTTAGTTTCAATTTCCGCACCGACCGATGCCGGGAAATAACCGAGGTACTATCGCAAACCGATATGCCAGATTATGGAATGAAGAAATTATCACTGCAGTATACTACTATGAGCGAGTACGATAAAACCTTTAAAAACGTACGGGTTATTTTTGAAACCGATAATCTTGTCAATACACTTGGTGAAATTTTGTCGCAGAACCATAAAACACAGATTCGCATCGCTGAAACCGAAAAATACCCGCATGTTTCTTTCTTTTTTAGTGGGGGAAGAGAGGTTCCTTTTGAAGGAGAAAGAAGGATCATGATACCTTCTCCAAAAGTAGCCACGTACGATCTTCAACCCGAGATGAGTGCGGAAGAAGTAACCAATGCCATTGTTCCGGAAATTGAAAAAGAAAGCGCTGATTTTATTTGCTTGAATTATGCCAATGCAGATATGGTAGGTCATACCGGTATTTGGCAGGCCGCTATTAAAGCAGTGGAAACTGTGGATCATTGTGTGGAGCGTGTGGTAACGGCAGCCATTGATCATAATTATACTGTTTTTCTAACTGCGGATCATGGAAATGCAGACTATATGATTAATGAAGATGGCACCCCTAATACGGCGCATACATTGAACCTGGTTCCTTTATTCGTGATTGATAAAGAATGGAACGGGAAATTAAAATCGGGTAAACTAGGGGATATAGCTCCTACCATATTAACGATCATGAAATTGCCCATCCCCTCTCAAATGACAGGAGATGTATTAATTTAGCATTCTGATGTCGAGATATAAACAAATAATAGTAACCGTGGTATTGCTTGTCATTACAAGCATACCTTGCCTGCTATTTGTTTATTACCAATCCGCACAATGGTATATTCGTCATGAGATGGAAGAAAAACTGGAAAATGAACAATTGCAAACCATTGCTATTCCTGTTTCTGATGTAAAATGGTATAAAGAAAACAAGGAAATAATAGTTGGTGGAAAATTGTTTGATGTTAAATCGGTAGAATACCGGGATGGAATAGCCCGTTTTACCGGACTTTACGACGACCAGGAAACGAATATAAAAACGCAGCTCGAAAACCTTAACGATGAGGATGATGAAAATTCCAAAAACAAATCTGCCATCAATTTAATTTCTTTCTTGCTTTTCAAAGAAGAGGATTTAAACTCCTCCTGGTTACAAAATCACCTTTCTGTTCAGTATCATGAATACAGTAAGAATCATTTTCTCTCTCAAGATATTTCAACTCCGGCTCCACCCCCCAAAGCTTAATTTTTTTATCATTTTAATTAAACTATTGTTCCGGAATCGCCACCTGGTATTCCGGCAACGATGTATTCCATTATTCAAACAATTTTAGGCTTTATGAGAAAGAATATAATTCTATCTTTTTCTATATTATTAACTCTTACCGCCGTCGCTCAAAACGATTCCACAAAAATTAAAGAGCTTGAGGAAGTAACGGTAGTATTCAATAAATGGGAACAGAAACTTAACGAGGTTCCCAATAAAATAACCAAGATTAACCGTGTTCAGATCATTCGGAATAATCCACAAACTTCTGCTGACTTGTTATCTCAATCAGGAACCGTTTTTGTACAGAAAAGCCAATTGGGAGGAGGAAGTCCAATGATTCGCGGTTTTGCCACCAATCGCGTATTACTCGTATATGATGGTATTAGAATGAACAACGCGATTTACAGAAGTGGTAACCTACAGAATATAATTAGTATTGATCCCTTAAGCATTGAAACCGCGGAAGTAGTATTTGGACCCGGTTCTATGATCTATGGGAGCGATGCGATCGGCGGTGTGATGGACTTTCATACGCTGGTACCACGTTATTCAAAAGATGGCAAACTACTCGTAAAAGGGAGTGCGTTGGCAAGATATTCTACCGCTAACCAGGAAAATACGGTTCATGCCGATATCAACATTGCCGGTAAACGATGGTCCTTCGTATCATCAGCATCATTCAGCGATTTTCAGGACCTAAAGATGGGCAAACATGGCGGACAGGATAATTACCTTAAACCAGAGTACATTGAACGGATCGGTAATGTTGACAGCATATTTGCCAATCCTGATCCAAAGGTTCAGCGCTTCAGTGGTTACCAGCAATTGAACTATGTGGGTAAAATTGGTTTCAAGGCATCCGACAATTTAGAATTTCAATATGGTTTCACTTATGCCAGCTCAAGTGATGCTCCCCGTTACGATCGATTAATTCAATACCGAAATGGTAAACTTCGCTTCGCAGAGTGGAATTATGGCCCCATGTTATGGCGGTTGCATTCATTTCAGGCAATTCACAAAAGTAAATCCGGAATTTATGACGAAGCACGTTTCCTCGCGGCTTACCAGGATTATGAAGAAAGCCGCATCGACCGCGCCCGCGCAAACAACAATCGCAACAGACAACAGGAAAATGTAAAAGCGATAAGCGTTAACTGGGATGCTTCCAAAAAAATAGGCAAAGGACATTTATTCTATGGATTGGAACATGTATACAATAAAGTAAACTCAACAGGTATTACAAAAAATATCGTAACGGATGTAGTTAATCCATATGTAAGTCGCTATCCCGATGGTTCTACCTGGAGTACCTCTGGTATATATGGTAGCTATAAAATAAACTTCCATCCAAAAATGACCTTTACGGGTGGGCTGCGTTATAGCTATAATACGTTGGATGGTATATTTGATACAACTTTTATCAAATTCCCTTACAAAGAAATTTCCATTCATGAAGGTAAGGTTACCGGTAATGCAGGATTGGTATTTCGTCCGGATGAAACCTGGCAACTCAGTGCTAATTTTTCAACCGGTTACCGGATGCCAAACGTAGACGATGTAGGTAAACTTTTTGAAAGCGCTCCGGGTAATGTCACCATTCCAAATCCTGATCTGGAATCAGAATATGCCTATAATTTTGAAATTGGTATCGCAAAAAAAGTATCCAACAAATTCCAAATTGAATTAAATGGCTTTCATACCATTTTGGATAATGCCATTGTTCGCCGGCCAACTACTTTCAATGGACAGGATAGCATAATTTTCGACGGAGTAAAAAGCCGCGTTGAGTCGTTACAGAATGTTGCTCAGGCTACCGTGTGGGGTGTTCAAGCTAGTGTAGAGATTTATTTTAGTAATGCTTTTTCTTTCCAGACACATGCAAATTGGATTACCGGTAAAGAAACTGATGATGTGAAAAATGAGCAGGTTCCGCTTCGTCATGCACCACCCTTCTACGGAAGCAGCTACTTGCGATATCGCATGAAAAAGCTTTTCCTGGAGTTTTCAGCGATTTACAACAGCACTATTGAAAACACGGATCTGGCTCCTTCTGAACAAACTAAAACAGATATTTACGCCAAGGATGCCAATGGATTACCCTACTCACCCGGATGGTACACAATCAACCTGAAAGCATCTTATCAATTGACAAGCAACGTTTTGTTTACAGCAGGTTGGGAAAATATGACTGATCAGCGATATCGTCCTTATTCATCGGGTATCGTTTCGGGCGGCAGCAATGTAATCGTTGGCCTTCGCGTTGGTTTTTAACTAAATTTTTATTCTCATATTACATATCAAGAGCCCTCTTAACGGAGGGCTTTTTGCATTTAAAATATTCGGGGTAAGCAGCATGAGATAAAGGGATTTTGTCTAAATTACAGGGCCACCAAACGGTTCAAATGACCGAAGAAGCCATTTTACAAGGTTGTTTACAAAATAACGCGACAAGTCAGCGGGAGCTTTACACCAGGTATAGCCCCAAAATGCTTGCTGTTTGTTATCGTTTTGCCCACAACCGGGAAGACGCGGAAGATATGTTACAGGAGGGTTTTATAAAAGTGTTCTCGCAGATCCACACATTCCGTAACCAGGGAGCATTTGAAGGTTGGATCCGGCGAATTGTAGTTCATACCTGTATCAATCATCTGAAGAAAAACAAGCGATTTAATGAGAGTGTGGACATAATACATGCTAACAGCATTCAGGTGAGAGAGGAATCGGTACCGTCGATCGTTCAGGCTAAACAGATTGTTGAATGCATACGGCTGTTGCCAATGGGATACCGAACAGTGTTAAACCTTTATGCGATTGAGGGATACACGCATAAAGAAATTGCTGAAATGCTGGATATTGAAGAAAGTACCAGCCGTTCGCAATATACAAGAGCAAAACAGATGCTGGAAGATATACTGATAAAGAAAAAAATTATACAAAAGCCTCAGGAAAAAACAGGCTGGTATAAAATTGCCGCTGGAAGATAAGTTGAACAATAGTTGTGACCAATCTATGAAACCAACCCGTACAAACACTAACTAAAAATGGAACGCAGTTTTTATAACGATGATTTTGAGGAGCTGATAAAACAGAAGTCAGATCAGTATAAAATTTATCCTTCCGATAAAGTTTGGAAAGGTATTAATGGTTCCCTTCATTCTACACGAAAATGGTACTGGCTTAGTTTCGTTTTATTCATTGCCGGAATCAGTTATTTTACCATTGATCAATTATCATCACCAGTTCGCAGGATAGCAAACAATAAAAGCAATGTGCCTGTTCCTGTTCCAACTACCAACAACGAAGCTATCATCCTTCCATTTACACCACCTACCACTGTGGGTTATGTGAAAGAAAAATCAGCGACCGACAATCACCGCAAAGGCATGGTGATTGCTATGACTGAATTGGTCGTCGCTAACCAACCTGTTTCAACTCCAACCCCTTTTGCTGAAGTAACGCGGGAAGATGAAGTTGGATCGGTTTATTTGCCAAATCAAAATTCAACAGTAGTAATTGCTGATAAAGACATTCTTCAGTCTAAAATTCATGATAATGGCAAAGAGCATTTTGAATTGATATTAGATGAAAACGACAACGAATTACAGGAGTTGGCCGACAATAAAGTATCAGGGCTCGATGGCAACCTGGTAGCAAATAATAATGAACTTACTGATCAGAAAAGGATCAACTGGTTACAGGAAAACGCGGTATATGAACTTACCCGTCCTAAACTAAAAAGAAACAGTTGGCAAATTACCGCATCGCCTACCATAAATTATCGAAAATTAACTGGTAACAAAAACGCAAACTTAGCTTCCGATGTAAAGAACATTCCGATTGCGCTGAATATAGAAGGTGATATTGATAACCTGGTTAACCATAAACCCGCAGTTGGACTAGAACTGGCTGCCATGTTTTTATATGCAGTTAATAAGAACGTAACTTTCAAATCAGGAGTACAATTCAATTATTCCAGTTATAATATTCATGCTTATAGTTCTTACTCGAGTGAAATTGCAACTATAGCGTTGAATAATTTCTATGGCGCTAATGTTGATTCAATTACAAACTATACCCGCCTGAATAATTTTGGTGGAGACATGGTCAAGGAAATCAAGAATGAGTACTATCAGTTATCGGCACCCATTGGTGTAGATTTATTGGTGCTGGGCAGAGGCAAATTACAGCTTTATGTAGGTGGTACCATTATGCCTACTTATCTTATTAATCGCGACAAATACCTGCTCACCACAGATTATAAAAACTATACTAGTGAACCGTCACTGGTACGCCGTTGGAACGCCAACACAAGTGCAGAAGCCTTCGTGTCGTATAAAGTTGGTGGATTCAGGTTCCAGTTAGGTCCGCAATTACGTTATCAACTATTTTCTTCCTACGACGATAAGTACCCGGTTAAAGAATTCCTGACCGAATACGCTATTAAACTTGGTATCAGTAGAACGATCCGCTGATTACAGTTGAATAAATAAAATAATTGAAAGCCGTCTTCAACTGGGACGGCTTTCGCTTTTATTGGCCGCTTACAATTTCTTAAATTTGCAGAATGAGAAAATACTGGATCTTCCTATTGTTTACATACAGTATCGTAGCTTGTAAAAATAAGGAACAATCAACAGCCCCTGCCGAATCCGAAGCCGTTCCCAATGTTAAGGAGCCAAAATCTTATTTACCGATCGCTTCGTTTATAAACGAGGATATCGGAAATGTAGACGCCTTCGCTGCCGGAATATTATTGAAAACAAAAACCGGCCAGAAAACAGATTCGTTATTTATAAAACCGGAAGAATTCAAAAATTTAGCACGTGAATTTTTAGCCCCCGATCTCGATTCAGCTGTTTTCCATAAAGAATTTTCAGAAGAGTCTATTGCTGACCACGCTAGCCAAACCGTCAACTTTATTTATACCAGCAGCAACGATAAAACTATTCTTCGAAAAGCCATTGTATATGCGAGTCCGTCACAGATCAATCATAAGGTAAGTCGCATATATATGGAAAAAGAAAAGCAATCGGGTGATACAACGATCATACAAAAACTCACGTGGAAGATTAAGCAATATTTTATTATTACCGAAATACGTCAAACGCCTCAGGGTTTCAATTCGGTAATTACCCGCAAAGCCACCTGGGACCCTCAGCTATACGCGGATCAGTAATAACATGACAGCAGCAGAATTTCAACATATTGCACATACCATACCGCTTCAACCGGGTATTTATAAATATTATGACAGTAAGAAAGAACTGTTGTATGTAGGTAAAGCCAAAAGCCTTCGCAAAAGGGTTAGCTCTTATTTCGTCAAGACATTTAGTTCCTGGAAAACCCACGAACTGGTAAAACGTATTCATCATATTGAATTTACGATCGTAAATTCTGAACAGGATGCATTATTCCTGGAGAATGCATTGATCAAACAGCATCAACCCCGGTTTAATATAGACCTGAAAGATGATAAATCTTATCCTTATATCGTACTGAAGAACGAAGCTTTCCCCCGTGTTTTTCTCACCCGTAAACTTATCAACGATGGTTCAGAATACCTGGGACCCTTTACTTCCGTAGGCAGGGTAAGGGAGTTAATTAATTTTGCGAGAGCCACGATCCAATTGCGTACCTGTAAACTCAACCTTACAGAAAATAATATTAAAAAGAAGAAATTTAAAGTTTGCCTGGAATACCATCTTGGTAATTGCAAAGGACCTTGTGAGGGATTGCAATCTGCCGAAGATTATGAAGAGGGCTTGCAACAAATCCGGAACATCCTGAAAGGAAACCTTGGACCTGTTATCCAGCATTTTAAAAATGAGATGAAGGATTATGCTGCAAGGATGGAATTTGAAAAAGCGGAAATAGTTCGTAAAAAAATTGAGCATCTTGAAGAGTACCGCGCAAAGTCGGTAATTGTAAATAACCGGTTCATTAATACGGATGTTTTTTCCTTGTTGAGAGATGGAGATGCCGCTTATGTAAACTACCTGATGGTTCAGAATGGCACCATTGTTCAAACCCATACGGTTCCCCTGCAACCCAAGCTCGATGAAACGGATGAAGAAATTTTATCATTTGCCGTGGTGCATTTGCGTACTACTTTCAAAAGTCGCTCTGTTGAAATTGTTGTTCCGTTTATGATCGATTATACAGAAGAAGGAGTTATTATAACAGTACCGAAAGGAGGTGATAAGAAAAAATTACTCGAACTCTCTGAGAAAAACGTGAACTATTTTATCGATGAATTACGAAGGAAAAAAACATTGAGACTGGAAGGCAAAGACGATGGAGAACGCAAAAAAATATTGTATCGTTTGCAGGAAGACTTACAATTACCGGAAGTGCCCGTGCACATCGAATGTTTCGACAATTCAAATTTCCAGGGAAGCTATCCGGTATCAGCGATGGTTTGCTTTAGAGATGGCATACCCAGTAAAGCGGATTACAGGCATTTTAATGTAAAAACAGTTGTGGGTATTAACGATTTCGCTACCATGAAAGAAGTGGTGGGACGACGTTATAAACGCTTGCTGGAAGAAAAAAAGCCATTGCCTCAACTGGTAATCATTGATGGGGGAAAGGGACAATTGAGCGCCGCTATGGAAAGTATTGTGGAATTGGGATTAACTGGATCGATGACTCTTGTTGGGCTTGCGAAGAATGAAGAAGAATTGTTTTTTACAGGAGATACAGAATCTGTAAAGCTGGAATACAACGGTGAAAGTCTTAAACTGATACGGCGCATTCGCGATGAAGTGCATCGTTTTGGTATAAGTTTTCACCGTAATAAAAGAAGTAAAGGCACTTTCAGGAATGAATTAGAGGATATTAAGGGGATCGGAAAAAATACAGCAGATATATTATTAAAGGAATTCAGGTCGGTAAAGCGGATACAAGAGCTGGCAGAATCAGTATTAGCCAACTCTATTGGTGTTTCCAAAGCGAAGCTTGTATGGAATCACTTCAATCAGAAAAAAATTGAGGGAGATCAATAAAAAAAGGGGCCCGGATAGAAATCCAGCCCCGTTTTTAAAATCCAATATCCTATGAAAAACCGTTGTAAAAATAGTAAATGCACTTCATAAAACAATACCCGATTGTGGGTATTTTAAAAAAACTTTATTGTAAATAATCCCCTAAATATTTGCACCTGTGTATGTTGCAAAATCATTAAAAAATGGGCACAAAAAAAGGCATCGTAAAATTACGATGCCTTTATTATAAGATGTGTTTGTTCTTAATATGACCAAAGATCCTGTTCGTAGTTGAAGATCTTTTCTTTTACATTCTCGCCTTCCAATAAAGCAAGAATTGGATCTTTGATATAGGTGAAAATAAACATGTCATTCGGGTTACTGATGGTTGACTTGATAATCCTGCTTGCAAACATTCTGCTTTCAAACAGTTCTTCCCAACTCATCCTTGCTCCAAAGTTCTTTCCGTTATAAACGTCGAACCTGGCCAGCATCGGACGCAGATCTGGGTAGTATACCCAGAATGCGGGTGTAACAGCACGGAAAGATCCATCATCGTTACGTATCGTTTGGATCGGTGCAATGCCAAGGATCCGAACATGCATACGTGAAGACTCTTTATCGAAAATCCAGTCTTCTTTCAGCCAGTATCTTTCAACTGAATTATCTGGGTTAAATTCTGTATTAACGATAGAATCCTTCATAAAACCTTTAGAACCATCTGGGTCTTTCGCCCAATCGGGAACCTGTAATTTCTTCGGTTCGCCTATAAATTTCTTTGAAATATCTTTAAAGGTAACTGGAGTAGTAAACCGATCATCTCCATTGTCTGCACTGAAAGCGGTAATTTCCTCTTTCTTGATAGCATTTAACAGGATCATGATAAAACGCTGGTTACCCTGGTCGCCTTCTGCTTTATAGGTAAAGGGAAGATTCATTTTTTCATGAACATCCACTTCCCTCCAAACCCGCTGCACATAGGTAGCATCGTCCTCGCGGATATGCTCGTAACTAAGCGGTGTTCTTTCTTTCACCAGGTTACGATCAAATGCATAGTCATTCCGAAGAGAAGGCTTCGGTGCATCAATCTTGATTTCAGGATCCGGCGCCTTAACAACAGGAACAGTATCCTTAGGAGGTGGAGCTAACGCTGCAGTATTCTTAGAATTATTATTCTTAGTGGTGCTGGTTTTCTTACTGGCTGTTGTTGGTCGCTTTTTAGCGGGTCTGGTAGGCTTTTTTGTTTGAGCCTCTACAGACGAGATCGCTATTACGGCAAACACCGTTACCAGTAAACTCCATTTGATGATTCGGTTTCTCATTAGTACCCTTTTTTATATATTATCTCAGATTAAAAGACATTTGAGGCAAATCTCTCACAATTCCATCAGGACCTTGTACTTTGATGTTATCAAAGAATACGGCTGTACCGGGACCTGCGCTCTCAATCAATGATTGAGCAGCACCGCTCCAACGGTTACCCGTGTTCGGTTGTTGCTGGTAGATCGGAATTTTACCTCCGATTGCACCAACTGTATAACTCAATACTTTGAAAGGAAATTCAAAATCTGAGTCAAGCCTGGCAATCACACCACCCATGGCCTTGAAGTTTGCAGCTGGCATAGCACCACCGCGGTTTGCGCCTACATATGAATATGGATCGGGGAATTTTTTCACCCGGAATACAACCGGTGTTGATTTTCCTTCTATAATTACATTGATCTTGTGTTCACCCTGTTGTTTTGGAAAAGCAACCCATGAACTTCCACCTGCGCGACGAATATCGCCACCCGTAAAAGTTGCATTGATCTTTTCGCTACCTACACCTGCAGTGATCTGCAGTGGGTTTTCAACACCAAGATATAATACGTTCATCTTTGTAGGAGAAACAGCAACACCTGCTGGCATAGCTACTTCATATTTCACCTTTTTGACAACCTTATCTATTGATCCATCTGGCTTCGCATATTCGATTACTACATCTACAACCTTGTCACCTGCACCACTTGCAGTAGTTTTCCAATGTGCAGTACCATCTGATCCTACAGGGATTAATTGTCCGCCAATAGTGATTTTAGGCTTTGCAGCTTCACTGAAGGCACCAACTCCTGCAACAATTTCAATTTCATCACCAGGCATAGCATAACTTGTATTTGCCTGAGCGATTGCCTGGAAATTATCAAATACTATTTTCACGGTACCAATTTGCTGATGGCACCAATCTACTACTTGTGCCTCTGTGTTTTTCACATCACTCTGCAATTTGCTGAGGATGGTAACAGCCGCAACAGTAGGAGTCATATGGAAATAGTTAGTGGTCCAACCTTTCGCATCATTTGAATACGCTTTCCCGCTCTGTCCTTTGGGAACTGTCAGGTCGATGGGAATAGTCTTTTCGAATGTTGCAATCTGAGCTTTAATATCTGCCTGCACCTTAGGATCTGGAAAATCAGCAGGATTAAGAACACCGATAACAGCTTTGCGGTAAGCACCGAGCTTGTCATAAAGTTCTTTTCCCTTTCCCATTTTGTCCATCAAACGCGTGGGAGCGTCGAGGTTATCTTCAGAATATTGTTCTTCACCTTTTTCAATTTTGAGTTTAGATTCTTTCTTCAACTCTTGCTGAAGGTTGGCGATATAATTATACATATCATCAGAAAGCTTTTTCACCTGGTCGGCTTTAGGCTTCCAAACCGCCGCTTTAGCAGCGGTTTGAGGATCTTTTGCTTTTTCAGCAAAAGACTCATAGGTTACTTTGTTTTTATCACCAACTATTTTGTTCGAGGTCGCGAGACTCGTATTTACAACTTTGAAGGCGTTGAGGATCTCAGATGATACGTTCAGTGCCAGCAATGCTGTTAGCACCAGGTACATCATATTGATCATCTTCTGCCGGGGTTCCTTAGGTAGAGACATGATTTAGGTTTTTCGATTTAAACAATACTTTTTATTGTCTGTTTGCTTACATGGGTACAGGATATGGATCCCCCGGATTAGCGACCCTGCATAGCGCTGAGCATGTTACCATAAATGGTATTCAGATTGCTCAGGTTACCAGCCAGTTTGCCAATTTGCTCATGTGCTTTCTTAGCATCCGTAACGCTTCCCTGCATAGTTTCAGAAGCTGTAACCAGGTTGCTGTAGAAGCTGTTCATGGCTTTCAGGTGATTGTTAGTGTCCTGTAATTCCAGTTCATAAATCGCATTCAGTGAACCTAAATTCTTTGTCAATACTTGAACCTGCTCGTGGAATTGTTTAGTGCTGTCGGCAGCAGTATTAAAATGCCCCATTGTAGTAGTAGCACTTTGGTAAGCGTTCTTCATTGAATCCAGGGCAGCGGTAGCTTCCTGAGTTTTCTTTGAATAATCGCTGGTAGATTTAACTACATCTGATACCTCAGCTATATTATTAACAGAAGTTCCTAATTTTTTGAAGCCTTCGC
This sequence comes from Chitinophagaceae bacterium, assembly GCA_965279015.1. Lineage (GTDB taxonomy): Bacteria > Bacteroidota > Bacteroidia > Chitinophagales > Chitinophagaceae > Endoryza. The sequence goes on along the minus strand of OZ257130.1, from coordinate 1,544,182 downwards.
TCAGGCGGCCAAGGTTAGCTGGAGTAATATCTGCTTCCTGCAGCATCTTATCCATTTTATCTAAAGCCGGATTTCCAGAGCCACTATTTGCCAGCTTAGGTAAAGCTTCAGCAATGGCGTGCATCTCTGAACCGGGAGGGGGTAAAAATGCATATACAACGAATATTACTGCTTCAGTGATAAGACCGGCGGTCAAAAAGAAGTCAGCAAGTGGCTGGTGTGTAATTTTTTGCCAGGCGCCAAAGATTACAATTGCAGCACCCATACATACTACTACATTCACCAGTCTGTCGGTAGATTTAGAAACTCCAGCCATAATTTTAAAAATTTAAAAGGTTAGGAAAACGGATCTTATTTTAGGGTTAAGTGAATACAATGCTATTTTGATTTTACAATGAAATCAACTCAATAACGATAAAAACTAATTTAAAATTTTGCGATAGTCAGAATTTTAACGTTTCTGAGTAGGTGGCAAATCAATTACACAACGGAAGCCAATGTAAGATTTCGCTGTATCCATGTACTCATAGTTACGGGTACTGGTTTGCAGAAAATATCCAACATCTTTCCAGCTACCACCACGGGTTACTTTACGCTTCATACGGGGAGGATCAGAATCCTTAGCGTTGAAACGAATATCCGGGTTCATATCATGCTGGAAATTGTAGGCTCCTTCGTAGTAAAGAGAAGAGGTCCACTCTGCCACGTTACCTGCCATGCAATACAGTCCAAAATCGTTTGGCCAGTAAGCATCAGCACGTACTGTGTAAAAACCGCCATCTTCAGGATAGTTACCACGACCAGGCTTAAAGTTGGCCAGTAAACATCCTTTACGGTTTCTCAAGTAATAGTTTCCCCAGGGGAACATAGACTGTGAGCGGCCACCACGAGCTGCATATTCCCACTCTGCTTCGGTAGGCAGGCGGAAATCTGATTCAGTCGCTTTTTTCTTTGATTCGAGGAAGGCATTCAGGTAGTGTGTTCTCCACTCGCAAAAGGCGGTAGCTTGTTTCCAGTTTACACCTACAACAGGATAATTGCCAAATGCCGGATGTGAGAAATAGCGTTTGGTCATCGGCTCATTGTAAGAATAGCTGAAGTCGCGGATCCAGATCAATGTATCGGGATATATTTTAACGTCTTGCTTACGGATGAACTGAGAGCGGGGCTTACCGGCGTTTTCACGTCTGGAAGCTTCTTTGAGATCAAAAGTTTCGGAATGATAAAGTATTTTATCAGGATCCATATCCTTTTTTCCAAATATTCTGTTCTCGGGTGTAAGAATCATCGCGTCGAGTTTCTCAACGGTTGATTTATCACCATACTTAATAGTGGAGGCTTTTTTCCAATCTACAGCAAACTGTCCGTCTACTTCTTTACCCAACTGCATTTTTACAGCGGCGGTGGAATCACGTACCCAATTCACAAACTGACGATATTCGTTGTTGGTGATTTCGGTGGCATCCATCCAGAAGCCATTGATTGAAATTTGCTTGTTACGAGCAGTGTAAGCAAAGTTTACATCCTCATCGCTGGGACCCATATGGAATGTTCCAGGGGGAACATACACCATGCCAGGGGGCTTTGAAAGATTGTACTTGCTGTTTGGCGCAACTCCGTGAAGCTGACCGTCATTGGGCAGTCCTTTGGAGGATTTTTTCCCTATTTTACCACAACCGGTGACAAATAAGATTGCCATAAGGAGGGATAAGATGGATAGGTTCTTCATTTTCATAATTTTAAAGGGTATTGGGCAAAAATAATGTTTTACCGACTTCATCACAAGTTTAGAATTTTATTTTAATAAGTGCAATACCGGATTAAGGCATTGTTGTAAACGACGCTTGAAATCAAATTATTGTATCCAAAAAATAATTAAATTTTATACAATTTAGAGGAGCCGGATAAGCTCATCTGTTTCAGAAACAGGGTTTTGGCAAGCATAGTTCTTACACAGGTAGAATTGCGCTTCATTTGAGTACGGTTTTCCGGCCAGTAAGGGGAAATGTTTATCTGAGAGAGTAGCGGATTGGAAAATCTTAAAGGGGATGAAAATACGCAAAAATTCTAAATGCATGTTTTTAAAGTTTTCCCCGATTAATGCAATTTCAGGCACTCCGTATGTAACCGATTGTAGCAGGGTCGCCCAAACTCCGAAAGAGGTAGGATAACGAACAATTACCTGCTGCATGGCTCCGGTCATCCGGATGGCTTTCTCTTTCCAACTCGGCTTGTCAAAAATTATTGCGAGATAAAAAAGATTTAACGCCATCACTGCATTTCCGGAAGGAGTAGCTCCGTCATACACTTCTTTTTTACGTACAATTACATCCCTCTGGTTGGTATGTGTGAAAAAGAAAAAATCAGTTTCTTCGTCTGCATAGTGCTCGATCACTAACTCAGTGAGTTTCTGTGCCTTTACTAAATAATCTTTATCCGATGTAATCTCCTGCAAATGAATTAAAGCCTGAATCAGGTAAGCATAATCCTCTAAAAAGACCGGGTGCCGGGCCTCCCCGTTTTTATAAGTATGATAGAAAACGCCTTCTTTCTGCAGGTTGCTCCATAAGAAATCCATACTCCTTTTCGCCAGTTCCCGGTATTCTTCATTGCCAAGTGCTGAAAATACTTTACTGGATGCTGTAATCATCAACGCGTTCCAGCTTAATAAGATCTTGTCATCGAGTTGCGGCATTATCCGTGCTTTCCGATGTTCCAATAATTGCCGCCTGACAGCTTCTATTTTACGTTCTACTAAAACCGGATCCAATTGTTTTTCGGCGGCAAAAATCTCGAGTGCCATTTTGATGTTAAGAATATTCGTATGCTCCCAATTCCCCTTTTCCGATACATCATAGAATTCACAAAAAAGAGGAGCTTCCTCTTTTAAAATGCTTTCGATTTCAACCCGGCTCCATACATAGTACTTTCCTTCCACCCCTTCACTATCTGCATCCAGTGCGGAGTAAAACCCTCCTTCCGGGGATAGCCATTCCCTTTTTATGAACTCCATGGTTTGGCGTATCGTTTTGCTGTAAAGATCCTTGCCGGTAAGCTGGTAAGCTTCCGCCATTACAATCAATAGAAGTGCGTTGTCGTAAAGCATCTTTTCAAAATGTGGCACCAACCATTTTGCATCAGTAGCGTACCGGGCAAAACCGCCGCCTAGCTGATCATAAATGCCACCATAAATCATCTTATCTAAACTTAAACATGCTTGGTCCAACGCTTCCTGATCTTTAGTATAATAATGATGATGAAGTAAAAATTGAATGGAGAAGCTCTGCGGAAATTTTGGTGCTTGCCCAAATCCACCTTCTTTTTTATCGGCAGCCTTCATAAGATTGCTAACAGCTTCTTTAACCAATTCAGGAGAAAACCCGGATTCGGTAATTACAGTACCATCCTTCTGCATCCCGAAACTGTTGGATTGCAAAATATGTTCAGTTAAATGTTCTGCCTGCGCATCAATTTCATGTCTTCTTTCGGTATAACCCTTATGTACACCCAATAAAACATCTTTCCATGAAGACCTGTTAAATGCAGGCTGCGGAGGAAAATAAGTGCCGCCATAAAAAGGTTTTGCTTCGGGAGTCAAAAAAACATTCAATGGCCATCCCCCACTTCCGGTCATTGCCTGCACTGCATCCATGTAAATATGATCAAGATCCGGCCGCTCTTCCCGATCGATTTTAATATTCACAAAATACTTGTTCATCAACGCCGCGATCGTTTCGTTCTCAAAACTTTCTTTCTCCATTACATGACACCAATGACAAGCCGCATAACCAATACTTACCAGAATAGGTTTGTTTTCCTCCCTGGCTTTCCGCAATGCTTCTTCTCCCCAGGGAAACCAGTCAACCGGGTTATGCGCATGCTGCAGCAGGTAGGGACTTGTTTCTTTGGCGAGACGATTGGTGAACGTTGGCATAGGTGAGTAATTTAAGAAGTTTATCGTTTATGGTTTATCGTTTTTTTGTGCGACACCGAAATATTTTTCAGTCATTACGCAGTTTGTAATCAGTTAAGGTGATTCACCTGAGGAACGAAAAACGAAAAACCATAAACCAAAAACATAAATAAAAAAGGCACCTGTAAACAAGTGCCTCTTCAATTATTATTCCAATAAAAATGGTTATTTCCTTTTTAGAACAGTGGCAAGATAGCTTTCGAGCGCTGCCACCATTGAAGGCATCTGCGGAAGAGGTGCTTTAATATCCAGCACAAGCCCCGCGCTCTCTACCGCACGAAACGTGTTATTTCCAAATGCACCGATTTTTGTTCCGTTCTGTTTAAACTTGGGGGCGTTATCAAAAAGACTTTTTACACCACTCGGGGTAAAGAAACAAATGATATCGTATTCTTTCTTACCCAGTACATCTTTTACATCTGCGCTAATCGTTCGGTACATGAATGGAGTTGAATACTCGCAACGATTTGTTTTGAGCCAGTTCACAATTTCATTATCCTGCTGGTTTTCCGAACAGGGATACATGAACTTCTCATTTTCCTTATGCTTATTAATGACATCAAACATGCTCTTATTGGTACCATCAGCTCCGTAAAATACTTTACGCTTTCTATAAAGAATGAATTTCTGGAGATACAGCGCCACGGCTTCGGTGATACAGAAGTATTTAGTATCCTGAGAAACATTCACTTTCATTTCTTCACAAGTGCGGAAAAAATGATCAATGGCGTTCCTGCTGGTAAAAATCACCGCGGTAAAATATACGATATCAATCTTTTGTTTCCGGAATTCTTTGGCAGGTATTCCCTCAAGACGAATAAAAGGATGAAAATCCAACTCAACATTATACCGCCTGGCCAGATCGAAATAGGGAGATTTTTCAGTTTCCGGTCTGGGTTGAGTAATCAGGATTTTCTTAACTGTGCTATCAGGATCGTGTTTAGCCCCGTTTTTAACCATATTGCTACAGTATGGATTCGCAAATTTAAAAAGTTCTTTCCACAAATGTCAATAGCGCCTTATAGATTAACAAAAGCGGTGCTATTTCGAAGGCGCAAAGGTAAAGGAAAAAATGGAACAGGTTGAGTTTAATTTCGTTCCGTACCAATCGGAAAGAAACAAAAAAGCGATATCCCAATAACAATGCTAAAACAAACAAAGACAATGCAATAATCGCTGGTATTAAAGGGGGATAAGGAAAAGCCATCAGTAATAAAACAGGTAAGAGGAAAATTCCAGCTATTTTATTCACCATAAAAACGATAAACAAATAAACATCGGTAGCTCGGTTTATTCGCAATATCCAGCCCATTGTTTTGAGAGTCAAAAACTTACCGAGATAAATCGATACCAATAATCCCAGGCTGTATAAACAAAGTAACCAGAAATCAGTTTGAGCTAAAATATTGTTATACCTGGCAAGCAAAGCAGCGTACAAGCTACCTGTAACGAGAAACTGTATGTTTAATAATAAGGATGGAAGCGGGTTCTGCAATAATTGTTCTCTCAACTGCTGTTGACGCAGGGTAGCGCGGAAAAAGAGGGTAAAAAGATCGCCGAGATATTTTGAAAAGATGACCCTGATCAATCCATAGTAAAAAAATAAAATGATAAGCAGATAAAAAAATTTCTCACTCCCATTGACTTGTTTCTCCTGCATTACAATTTGGAGAGGTTTACCAAAGAATTTAAAATAAAGGTTGTTTCTCAACACTTCCTGAAACCGATAGATCGGATTGTCACCAGCATTCATTAAAATTTCTGGTGGCAACGAATCGGTCAATTGCAAAACACTATCTTTTTTGGGTAAAACTTTAACTGTCCGTTTCTTCAAAGGAACAGAGTCCTTCACCTGGGGAGCTAAGGGTTTTACTTTAGGAATCACGCTATCCTGAATGCCCGGTAAGGTATCCTTCTCTGTTTGTGCAAAGAGAAATATGGGGATTATCAACCAATAAAAAACTAAGACTAAATTTTTCTTCACCAGGTTTTAGTTGCTGCCAGCAAAAATAGTTGAGCCTCTTCATAGCCGGAAATGTATTTATACGGTATCAGAAGAAATTTACATAACCGAAATGAATTTTTGATTGCCGAATATTAAAATCAAGATCGTTTCTTTTACCAGCTGCAAATGATATATTGAAAATTCCGGCTTTTGTTTCGAGCGCTAGCCCCATTCCTACACCTAAATAAGAATTACTGGTGTTACTGGATGATGCGGTGTTTCGGGCCCATCCAAAATCAGCAAACGTAAAAAGAAAGGAGTTTCGCCCTACCAGGTATCGGTATTCAGCAGTTGTAACAGCGAATTGCGAAGCATAAATACTTTCTTCATCAAACCCACGTAATAATCGATATCCTCCAATCTGGAATAATTCGTTTCGGAAAATATTCGGACTCTCATACCATCCTCCGGTAAGGGAGGCTTTTATTGTTGATACCCGGTTCAGCTGAAAAAAATGCGCGACCATAGCCTTGATCCGGAATTGAAAGGAATTCAACTTTATAGTATCATACAAAGAATTAAAATCAAATGTTGGGTCATTTTTATCCACCAATTGAATAATCACGTCGTTTTTCTTGATCTTTTTAGTACCTGCTGCTATCGATAACTGCCATTCATTTCCTTTGGTTGGATTGAACCGGTAATTTGTATTAAATCCATCGTATTGCAAACCGAGGCTTAAGGAACGAACATCCGCTTCCTGCGGCAATTGTTTACTTTGTTTTACTGCGTTGGTATCAACAGTAATTAAATTGGATTGCAGGTTTTGAATGAACAAAGAACCCGATTGACTGGAAGATACCGCGTATTGAAGTCCGAGTAACATGTTTATAGTTACGAAGGAGGTGTCCTTCTTTAAAAGGTCAAACACGAAGTTGACGCCAAAAGGAGAACCAAAAAGATAGGATTGTTGGTATGCCAGGTTAAGACGAGGAGATTTGAGCTGGATTTGCTGCCAGTTCAAGCCGATCATTTCTCCACTACCCAATGCATTACGAAGATTAATATTAGCCTCCCCGGTGAATTGTAATTTAGTGCGGGGTGCTTCATAAATATTATTCGGTGCCTCTGTAGCCGGTAATAATCCAACCAACACATTTACCTGGCTGCTGCGTTGCGGCTCCAGGTTGAGATTAATGATAGAACCGGTTCCCAGCCAGGTTATACTCCAGGGTTGTTTTTCCTCAACAAAAGGTAGCTCGCTCAATTTCGGACTGATTGCCTGCAGGGTATTTTTCTTATAAATACTTCCGTTAAGAATATTCAGGTAGCGCTGAAGATAGCGTGTGGAAATATTGGCATTTCCATAATTTCGGATACTATCAATTTTATACAATGGTCCTTTAGCAACTTTTAGTCTTGCGTTCAAGAGTCCTTCTTCCATACTTATACTATCCAATTCTATCGTAGCGAAAGGATAACCATTGTTTTCAAGATAATCCAGAATCCGTCGTTGAATTATCTGGAGCTGTTCTACCTGAACCGGTTTACCATCAAATTCTTTTTTGTTCCAGTTAATGGAGTTTAATAGTTCTTTATCCACCGAATCCGTTCGCAACAGGGCCCAACGGAAACTATCCCCTACATATAAATATAACTCGGCGTTCAAAGAATCATAGTATACACTATCAATAGAAGCGGTACCATATCCTTTCGCATGTATCAACCCGGTAAGCTTATTAATATATTCGGTACACTGTATCCTTGATTTGAAATTTGTCTGGAGCTTGAGATTTAAAGCTACAAAAGCGGAATCTTTATCAACGGGTTTAATAAAAAGATGGTATTGCGAATAGATAGTTCCCGGCAGAAAAAACAGGAAAGCAAGGAGAAGAAAACAGCCGCCATATTTATATACCTCTACCTTTGCCATGTTAGTTTTTCATGAATTGCAATGTAATATCCGAATAAAATCAGGTAAACCGATGGCAGGCATTTATATACATATCCCTTTTTGCAAAAAAGCTTGCCACTATTGTAATTTCCATTTTTCTACTTCACTGAAACTTAAGAACGATTTTTTACAGGCTTTATTGAATGAGATGGGAATGCGGGTAGGCTACCTGAACGGAGAATCGGTTTCAACGATCTATTTTGGAGGCGGCACCCCTTCCCTACTCAACCAGGAGGAATCGAAAGCTATTCTTGATAAAATCAGGGAACTTTTTATTGTATCGCCCCAAGCGGAGATCACACTGGAAGCCAATCCCGATGATATCAATGAGGAAAAACTGATAGCCTGGAAAATCGCGGGTGTTAACCGGTTGAGCATCGGGGTACAATCTTTTTTTGAAGAAGATCTTCAGTGGATGAACCGGGCACATACGGCCGCTCAATCCATCAGCAACCTGCAACTGGCAAAAAATCATTTTGAAAATATTACGATCGATCTTATTTACGGAATACAAACCCAGAGTGATGAAAGATGGAAACAAAATGTGGAGCAGGCTATTCAATTGCAGATTCCCCACCTCTCCTGTTATGCTTTAACAGTAGAACCAAAAACTGCATTACACACTTTAATCAAACAGCATAAATTACCCGATATCGATACAAATGATCAGGCGCGTCAATTTCTCTTATTAATGGAATGGATGACGGGAGCCGGTTACGATCACTATGAAATATCCAATTTTGCTTTACCTGGCAAAAGAAGCCAGCACAATAGTTCTTATTGGCAGGGTGCAAATTATTTGGGTCTCGGCCCATCAGCTCATTCGTACAACGGAAGCAGTCGTCAATGGAATATAGCGAACAACGCGCTGTATATCCAATCGCTTCAAAACAATCAATTGAATTTTGAAAAAGAAGAATTAACCCAAACACAGCAGTTGAATGAATATATAATGACTTCTTTAAGGACTTCAGAAGGATTGGATACAGACTATATATCAAAAAAATTCAGCAAGGAAGAAGCCTTACGGATTCAACAATCTAGTGATAATCTTATAATGCAGGAACTACTACAAAAAAAAGAAAGCAAGCTGGTACTTACCCGCCAGGGCAAATTATTCGCTGATGGGCTTGCGGCGGGGTTGTTTGGTGAAGAAGCTGCTAGCTACTAGCTATAAGCCACTAGCTACTACTGTAACGGGAATTAACATCACAACTAAATAGAACTAATAGTTTACTGTAAGATATTTAAATACAGCTGCGAGCTACTAGCTATAAGCCGCTAGCTACTACTGTAACAGAATTAACACCACAATTAAATAGAACTAAAATTTACTGTAAGGTAGATACTTTGGACTTGCTTGAAGCTTGTAGCTAAGAGCTTGTTGCTAGCAGCTTGAAGCTTACCTCGAACTGCTTTTATGCCGGCGGCTCTTCAGATATTTCACCAGTTCTGCCACCGATAAAATGGCAATCATCACCAGGATCAGAACGGGGCCATATGTTTGATATGATACAGGCATTTTATTAAAATTAATCAAATCGTTCCAAATCTTTTAACCACGTTTACTACCGGTAAAACTGGAAATCCGAAATAACTGACACTCAATCCCGTGTTAAAAGTTCTTTTCCAGATCAGCGGAAAGTCCAGCTTCTCTCTACCTATTAGACGAGCGAATCCTCAATTTGTTTGAACCCTACGGAAGGTTTAACATTTTCCCATAGTATTTTATAGATCGTTTCGGCCACCGGCATCTCAAAACCAATGGTTTTATTGATCTGGTACATGCATTTGCTGGCATTGTATCCTTCCGCAATCATATTCATTTCCAACTGGGCGGATTTAACAGAATAGCCCTTCCCGATCATATTCCCAAAACTGCGGTTACGGCTATATAAAGAATAACAGGTTACCAGCAAATCGCCTAAGTAAACAGATGCTGCATAATTGGGGCTCTTTTTGTGAGTCAAGGGGTCCTCGGCCTCATGGACCCCCACTTCAATTCGTCTTATCCCCACTTTTCGTAAAAACCCTGCCATTTCATCAGCACAATTTGCAATTAATACACTTAAAAAATTATCGCCATATTCTAAACCATGTGCAATCCCCGCACCTAATGCGTATATATTTTTCAATACAGCGGCATATTGCACCCCATACACATCGTTATTGGTAATTGTGTTGAGATAGCTTGTATTAAAAAAAGTGGATATTTCAGTCGCAGTGTTTATATCGGAACCCGAAAAGGTGAGATAAGATAATTTCTCCGATGCCACTTCTTCCGCATGACAGGGACCCATGATCGTAAAATAATCTTCTGTGGGAAGCCCATATTCATTCTTCAGGTAATCATTCAACAATAAATTATCCTGGGGTAGTATACCCTTAACAGCCGAAACAATTTTCTTTCCTTTGAATGCATCCTTAGTAAGCGGAGTTAATGTATCAATCACAAATGCCGATGGTACGGCAATCAGCAGACATTCGGATTCTTTTACAACGGTTCTTATATCGGTATGCAGTGTTAAAAGGTTGGTATCAAAATAGACAGAACTAAGATAACCAGGGTTATGGTGCCGTTGCAGCATATGCTTAATAGTAGCTTCCGACCGCAACAGCCAATGAATGGAATGGCTATTATCTGTAAGAATTTTTGCCAGCGCTGTTGCCCAACTACCGCTGCCGATGATGCCCCATTGCATAAGAAAGTTTAATTCAAAAGTAAGCGAAAGAGTCGGAAAGTCGGAAAGACAGGAAGTCCGAAAGTCGGGAAGAAAATCAAACTATCTTCCTGACTTCCGGACTTTCCGCAGCGCCGTCGGCAATCCGCCGTGGCGGAGGCCGATGGACTTTCAGTCTAATACATTAACTTTTCTTCGCCTCGAATAATTTATCCTTTTCCACTTTTTTCACCTTCATTCCATCTTTCAATATTTTATTTATCACATTATAGGGTGCTGATACAACTTCATCTCCGTCATTCAATCCTTCGGTGATTTCAATATTGTTTATGTCCTGAATATCTGTCTTTACTTTAACTTTTTTAACCGTACCATCTGCCTTCAATACAAATACTACTTCATCCATATCTGCGGCAAGGGTAGTTTTTGAAGTTTCCTGGATCCCTTCCTCTACTTTCTTTTCTTTATCCGCTCCTACCAGTTTATCTGTTCCTTTTTCTCTCGTAGTTACCGCGTTAATGGCAACAGAAAGTACATTTGCTTTTGTTTTAGTCTGGATATCCGCACTGGCATTCATTCCCGGCCGGAATGGAAATCTTTTTGATTCGTTTGATAACAGATCCTTATATGATTCTGGTAACAAACGTATATGCACTTTAAAATTTGTAACATCATTGGAAGTAGCCTGAGCCTGCGCGGAAGATGTGCTACTGCTGGCGATCTTAGTTACAATCCCTTTAAATTTCCGGTTATTGTACGCGTCGATTTCTACTAACGCTGAATCACCGAGTTTCACTTTTGGAATATCATTTTCCCCCACATCCACTCTCACTTCCATAATACTCATATCCGCGATACGCATCATCTCTGTACCAGCCATCATAGAGTTACCAACCACACGTTCTCCTTTTTTTACATTCAACAGAGATACTACCCCATCCATAGGAGCCAATACGGCTGTACGACTAAGATCCTTATTGGCTCTTTCAAGGCTTGCGCTTGCCCCTTCTACGCCTGCCTGTCCACTTTTAATACCTTGTATAGCCGCATTATAATTTGCTTTTGCAGTTTGCAACGCATTTTCTGCTTGTTCAAATTCTGCCCGTGAAATCACTTTATCATCCAATAATTTTTTCTGGCGATCGTAGGTACGTTGCGCCAGATCCAGTTGAGATTTGAGGCTTTCCAATTGGGCCTTGTTGTTCTCCACAGAAGCTTGTTGCTGGCTCACTACCGCCGAGGCCTGATCGCGCTGTGTTGTATATATATCCGCGTAAATTTTAGCGAGAATCTGACCACGTTTTACACTATCCCCTTCTTCAACCTGCAACACAATTATTTCACCCGAAATATCCGGACTTACTTTCACTTCTATTTCGGGGAATATTTTGCCACTTGCATTTACGGTTTCAATAATGGTTCGCTTGGTGGCTTTTTCGGTGGCTACTTTTGTTCCCTCTTCTTTACCGATTACACCAGCGGCTTTTAATCCCACCAAGCCTCCGATCAGCAAAACCAGAATGACGATGATCCATATTACTCTTTTACTCATAAATCTGTTATTATACTTGAATGAATTTTTATTCTTTTAGTTTTTATTCGAGTTTAATTCCCTGACCCTTGTAGAATTCCAATAATTTCAGTCGAAATACATAATCAACCTGTGCCAGCGACAATTCTAATTTTACTCGTGTAAGATTATTCTGATTGGTTAAGAAGTCAATAGTAGATAATAATCCCAGCTCGTATCTTTTTTCAGCAGCCTTATATGCTTTTTCGGCGGTCTCTACACTTTTCTTACCCGAATTAAATTTTTGAAACGCGGTTGTCGCATCTGTGTAAGACTTATAAACATCTTGTTTCAATGTTCTTTCAGCCTGCTCTTTTGCCAACTCGAGATTTTGAACTGTCAGCTTATTTTTATTATACTGTGTTTTCCCGAATCCATTATTGAAAATCGGGATACTGATATTTAGTCCGATATTCTGACGGAAATTGTCGCTAAACTGTAAACCGAAAGGTTCTCTATACGTAGTTACTGAAGTATTAATTACGGGTGTTTGAACAAAATAATCAGTACCACTCACATTCACTTTAGCTTGAGTGGGTTGAAAAGTACCGGTATTGACAGTATTAAACTGTGGGATTTTATTATTGGCATAGTTAGTTCCCAAACCGGCGAATGCCACTATAGAAGGATACATGGTGGCTTTTGACGCGCTCAGGAACTTATGAGCCGCCTGGATTCGAAGATCATTCGCCTTCTGCTGAGGAAGGTTAGCCAATGCCAGTCCATAAACGATCTCAGGTTGAAGATCCGCCAGGCTCTCAACCGGGATCTTATCGAGCGGCGGTGTATCCACAACAAATGGAGCAGCCGCATCAAGATTTAATACCGCTTTTAATGACAGGGTATTTTGCTGAACGGTCCCCAACGCAGTAAGCAAATTTGTACTGTCCCTGGCGAGCTGTGCTTCCAGTTCGAGTGCATTCAGTTCCGGCAATGAACCGGCGTCTACCCGTTTGCGGGTATTATCAAGATTCTGTAAAGTTTGTTGAACCGCTACATTCGCAATATTCGCCTGTTCCTGCGAAACCAATACCAGTAAATAGGATTGAGAGACTACCAGCGAAATATCGTTCTTTAATTTATCAACATCAACCCTGGCTGCTTCTGCGGAAAACTCATTCCCCTCTTTCGTGTTTTTAAGATTGGAAAAATTAAAAACGGTTACGCTGCCATTCAGATTGAATTGCGAAAAAAGCAACTGCTGGTTAGTATACAAGTTAGTCGTTGGGTCAATGGATCGACCGGCATTGATACCCGTGCTGTTCGAAAAATTCGCATTCGGCCACCGCTGTTGCTTACTTTGCTTAAGGGTCAGTTCTGCAATTCTCGCTGTTATATCGGATTGCTTAACGGAAATATTATTGGCAATGGCATATTCCACACAACGGCGCAGATCCCATTTGTCCTGAGTTTTGCCGGGGGTACTTATGCATAAACTGATGCAAATAAAAAATACTGAATGCTTCATATAACAAATGTAATTGTAATGTGAGGGTGGGAGTTTGAATTTTGATGGGCGGTCATTTAATTGTCATGAACTACAAATTAATACAGTTGACAACCCATCTTAAAAAATGGATGGTTAAACTATTGCCAACAAACTCAAATTTTAGCTAACGCCTGTTCGATATCCGCGATGAGGTATTCCGCCTCTTCCAATCCAACATATAACCGGATCATTTTATGTTCCCGGTTATTGGAATCAAAATCTTTGGGCAACAACGAAGCGCATTTTGGTATCACCAGGCTTTCATGTCCTCCCCAACTGACGGCCATCAGTATATGTCGCAACCCCTCGCAAAAGGTTACAATTTCGTCCATCTTTTTTGCTTTCAGTATGATCGTAATCAACCCGCAGGCGCCAGTCATTTGTTTTTGGGCCAGTTCATATTGTGGAAAGCTGGGATCCAGGGGGAAAATCAGCTCTTCAATGCGCGGATGCTGTTTTAAAAATGCCAGTACTTTTTTAGTGGATGCTGTGATCCGGTCAAAACGGGCGGGTAATGTTCTCAATCCACGAATCAGCAGCCAGGCATTGAAAGGTTGGATACCACTACCAATATTGAGGTACTCGCTGTCAAATATTTTCTTGATCATGGCATGTGTTCCACTTAGTACGCCACCCAGTGTATCGCTGTGCCCGCTGATATATTTGGTGGCGGTTTGCATGGCCAAATCAATTCCCAGGGGAATGGGTTTTTGATAAAGGGGCGAGCAATAACTATTGTCGATAAGAGTAATGATATTTTTTGAGCGGGCCCATTTCGCCACAGCTTCAATATCCTGTAACACAAAATCCCAGCTATTAGGACTTTCGAGATAAAAGAAACTGGTATTGGGTTGAGTAGCCTGCTGCCAGTTTTCAATGCGGGTGCCATCAATATAGCTGGTAGTAATTCCAAAGCGCGGCAGTATTATATCAAACATTTTTTGCGCCCAGGTATAGGGTTTCGCAACGGATACAATGTGATCGCCGGCTTTTACATTGGCTAGTACTCCCGCGAAGATGGCGGCGGCGCCATTGTTGAAAACAAGACAATCCTCAGCTTCATCCAACGCGGCTAATTTTTTTCGAAGAATATCAACCGTAGGATTCAATCCGCGACTATACAGATAGCCGCCCATTTCATCTTCAAAGGCTTTTCGGAGATCGGCCACTGTATTAAACGCGAAGTTGCTGGTTTGAATAATCGGCGGAGAGATTGCATTGAAATAGTTTTCCCTGTCTTCTCCCAATTCATTCAATATATAGGAAAGATCCATCTTAGGTTTTTTGTATTCTTAGTTTTTGGGTCGCAAAGTAAATTAACAGGAAGGCTACAAATACCGACAACCCGATTACCGCGTATTGCGGAAAAGTGATAGCGATCACTGTGCCTACGAATAGATACGCCAATACGAAAATGATTGGCATGATTGGATAAAACCCTTTTTGCATGGAATAGATTCCCGTTCCATCCAAATGTTTTGTCCGCTTTCTTAATACAAAGATCGTGGCAGCAGATGTTGCCATTCCTATTGAGTCGAGAAAGATGGTAAAACTCAAGATCTTATCGAATGTATCAGCAAAAAATAAAACGATTATACAAACAGCTGCGAACACAGTCAGGCTTACTGTAAGTACATCTCTTTTTTCATCTTTCTTTCGGAAAGCACGGGGTAAAATTCCATCCTCACTCATTGCATACATCACGCGGGGGTTACTCAGTAATAATACATTTACATAAGCCAACACCGCTACAAATAAAAGAATGGAAGAAATGTACCGGCCAGTAGGTCCAAACATTTTTTCCGCTACGATTGATGCTATTCCGGAAGTTTCTTTCAATTCGGTAAACCCGATCACTTTGTAATAAGCATAACTAACCGACAGATATAAAAGGATGATAACAAGAATTCCAATAAAGATCCCTTTTGGAATATTGCGCTGGGGGTTTTGAATTTCATCTCCAAAATTTATGGTTTGCTGGTAACCACCATAAGTAAATGAAGTTGCTTTAAGTGCAACGCCAAATGATAACAATATTGCGGCAAATTCCGCTTTACTACTATCAGCCACGGGCAATGGATTAGCATTGTATAAATGTGGAAAGAAGATGGAAGCAATAATTACTACCAGCATACTAATCTTTATCATCATCAATACATTCTGGGTTTTGGAACTCATCCGCAATCCCAACAGGTTAACTCCGTAAAACAGGATAATAGCTACCATTGCTACCAGCGCTTTTACAAAATCAGGCGCTCCCGGTTTAAAAATGATGGGTGTGATATATTCACTTCCGATAAGAGCAACCCCGGAAAGAGAAGCCGCGTTAGATATAAGTATGATACAATTGATCGCAAAAGCGATCGAAGGGTGATACGCATAAGAAAATATTTTGTAGTAACCACCGGTTACAGGATATCGGGAGCCAATCTCAGCATAGGTAAGTGCCCCGCAAAATGCCACTATTCCACCGACGATCCAGGCCGCAAAAAAGATAGTGGGGGTAAGCGCCGCGTTAGCCGCATCTTTGGAAGTACGAAAGATTCCCATTCCTATTACAAGCCCGATAACAATCATGGTCAGGGAAAATAAATTCAGTTTATTACTCTTCATGCGGGGAAGATAAAGAATATTTGCCGTTACCTTTACGTTGTAGTAGTCATTCCACTTTCTTATGAACCGAATTATACTCGCCTTTTTATTATTTATAGGATGTATGCAGGCATGGGGACAGGATACTTCCCGTGTTCTTCCCGAGGTAACAGTTACCGCTTTTGAACAATACCGTAGCCAGATGGCGGTGGGCGCCTCCGTAAAAGTGATCTCAGTGGCTAATGCCGATCGATACAATAAAACCTCCCTGGTAAACGGTTTTAATAGTGTAGCAGGTGTACGTATGGAAGAACGTTCGCCTGGTAGTTACCGACTCAATATCCGCGGCAGTTCTTTGCGTTCACCATTTGGAGTTCGAAATGTAAAAGTGTATTGGAATAATATTCCAATCACCGATCCCGGTGGCAATACGTATTTCAACCAGTTCTCTTATAACAATTTTTCATCTATTGAAATTTTTAAAGGCCCCGCTAGTAGTATGTACGGTGCGGGAACAGGGGGTTTGTTGCTAATGCATAATCTGGGTGGCTCCTGGAAACCCGGCGTAGAAGCAGAATATATCACTGGCAGTTATGGACTGCAGAATATATTCGCGACCGTTAATTGGGGAAAGGGGGAGAGCAAGAATACGATTAGTTATGCCCATAATCAAAGCGATGGGTACCGAGATCATACTCGGATGCGTCGTGATAATGTGAATTGGTCGTCAAATATTGTAGTCAGCGATAAGCAAAAAATTGAAGCGCATGTTTTATTTACAGATATGTATTACCAAACACCGGGTGGACTAACGCTTACCGAATTCAACAACAATCCAAAACAAGCAAGGCCCGCAGCCGGTGGATTTCCCAGCGCACAAACTGCGAAAGCAGCTATCTATCAAAAGAATTTTCTTGCCGGCATTACCCATCACTACGCATTTACTGAGACCATCCGGAATACCACAACATTATATGGTGCATTCGCTCAGATACAAAACCCCACCTTCCGTAATTATGAACGACGTACCGAACCTGGTTTTGGTGGTCGAAGCAGTTTCTCTTATGTAAAGGATTGGAATAAAAACAAATTCCAACTGGTTGCTGGTGGCGAATTGCAGCAAGGATTTTTCAACACGCAGGTTTCCAAAAATAAAAATGGATATCCCGATACCTTACAAACAGACGATGATATTAGCTATACTACATACAGTATATTCAGCCAGGCAGAACTGGCGCTGGAATCTGGTTGGATATTCACGGCCGGAGCCAGCATCAATAAATCAACTGTTGCAATCACCAGACTTAATAAATATCCGGTGATAAAACAAAGCCGGTCGTATGAGAATGAAATTTCTCCCCGCATTTCTATATTAAAAAGATTCGGGAAAGATTTTTCTGTTTTTGGAAGCATTTCGCAAGGGTTCTCACCGCCCACTGTTTCCGAATTATTACCATCTACCGGTGTCATCAGCACATTTCTCGAAGCCGAGGAAGGAACAAATTATGAATTGGGAAGCCGTGTAAATTTTTTCAATGGGAAATTACAGGTAGAGCTGATTGGATTTTATTTCAAACTCGACAACGCATTGGTAGTGCGTAAAGACAGCAGCAACGCCGATTACTATGTCAATGCTGGTGATACCCGGCAAAAAGGAATTGAACTGAGTATCGATTACGCTATCCGTTTCAGCAATTCTTCACTTTTTGATCGCCTTATTATTCGCTCGGCGCAAAGCTTTAATGATTTCACTTACGGTGATTTTCAAAAAGATGCTAACGACTATTCGGGTAAGCATTTGCCCAGTGTTCCCAATTACACCGGATCGTTGCTCGCTGATTTGCTAATCAATCCCGGAATTTATCTGAACACTACATATTATCACGCATCATCGATCTTTCTGAATGATGCGAATACCGTTGAAGCAGCAGCATACGATGTATTAGGCGCCCGGATAGGATGGAGATTTCTTATCAACAATATCCGGTTTAACATTTATACTGGCGGTGATAATCTTCTCGATGAGGTATACAGTTTGGGTAACGATATTAATGCCGCTGGCGGACGATATTATAATGCAGCACCTGCGAAAAACTGGTATGTGGGGGTAGCTGTTCAATTTCTTTCCAAAGAAAAAAAATAATCATCCCGTACAAATTGAGCGGAATCGTGAGTCGTGAGTGGTGAGTCGTGAGTGGGTCTCTAATTAAAGGTAAGCCTCTAACACTTCGGGAGTTTCTCACGATTCACGTCTCACGACTCACGCCTCACGATTCACGATTTCCCCCTACATTTGCCGCTGATTTTGGTTTCCGAAACTAAAAGTTCGGGATTAAAAGGGAAGTCCGGTGTAAATCCGGCGCTATCCCCGTAGCTGTAAGGATCGTGAGTGGTGAGTAGTGAGTCGTGAGTGGGTCTCTAATTAATTGCAAATTGCTATTACTTCGGGACTCTCTCACGATTCACGTCTCACGTCTCACGAAGTTGGGTCTGCAAACCACTATCCCGCTAAAACGGATGGGAAGGTCCCAGCATCATACCAAGCCAGAAGACCTGCCACAATCTCTCTAACAACATTC
Organism: Chitinophagaceae bacterium; assembly: GCA_965279015.1. GTDB lineage: Bacteria > Bacteroidota > Bacteroidia > Chitinophagales > Chitinophagaceae > Endoryza. Next base: position 1,525,399 of record OZ257130.1, on the reverse strand, counting down.
AGCTTTCGGGTGAAAGGCTTGAGATGTAAAAGTCTTCGGACGTTTATGTTTCAACAGGTATTGGTGTATCCACCAGCATCTTCATTTTCCTGAAAGCAGTCACACCAAAAAATTTTTCAGTAATGAAAAGGAAGTTTTTTGCCGTGGCTGCTGTATTCATCAGCAGTTATGCGCATTCTCAAGACAGTAGCAACGTAAAACAACTGGATGAAGTGGTGGTCACCGCCAACAAATTCCCACAAAAGCAAAGCACAACAGGTAAGGTGATTTCAGTAATCAGCAAAGAGCAGATTGAAAAAAGCAGCGGCCGCACCGTTGGTCAGCTACTAAATGAACAGGCCGGATTAACTATCAATGGCGCGCTCAATAATATCGGTTCTAACCAATCGGTTTATATGCGTGGTGCAGGAACGGGAAGAACATTGGTATTGCTCGATGGAATACCTGTTTACGATCCTACGTTGATCAACAATGAATTTGATATCAACCTTGTTTCCCTGAATGATGTAGAACGAATTGAAATTTGTCGCGGTGCCCAATCCACTTTATATGGAAGCGATGCAGTAGCCGGAGTGATAAATATTATTACAGTTAAAAAAGAGTTCAGCAAACCTTTTAATGTAAAAGCTACTTTGAGTGCTGGTAGCTTTGGAACGATTCGTGGTAATCTGCAATTGTATGGAAAAGCCGATAAACTCACGTATACCGCGCGTTATGCAAAACTAAAAAGCGATGGATTTTCTTCCGCTTATGATAGTACAAGTAAAAATAATTTTGATAACGACGGTTATGATGGCGATGTAGTGAATGCGGCATTGAATTACCAGGCAGCGCCCTCCATATCATTCAGAACATTTGTCCAGCAAAGTCGTTATAAAAGTGATGTCGACAATTCAATGTTTACAGATGAAAAAGATTTTTTCATTAAGAATAAAAATACGGTGGCGGGTGCCGGTTTTCGCTTTTTAAAAAACAATGTGAGTGTGGTGGCCAATTATCAATACAGCGATATCAGCCGTAATTATTTCAACGACAGTATTGATGTTCCGGGTTTTTCTAAATTTTCTACCGATGATTATTTTGGAAAGGGTCAATTTGTTGAAGCCTATGCCAATATTGGATTGGGAAAGGGGTTCAGTTTATTACAAGGAGCCGATTACCGCTACAGCAGCATGAATAACCAATTCTTATCAATTAGCAACTTCGGTCCTTATGAAACAGAATTCAAAGATACTGTGCAAAGCCAGGCCTCTATATTCCTTTCATTAATATATAATTCACTCAATCAAAAATTGAATATTGAAGTGGGAGGAAGACTCAATGTACACAGCCGATATGGCAATAATGGTACTTATACTTTTAATCCTTCCTATAGTTTCAATAAAAACTTTCGCGTATTCGGAAGTATTGCCACCGCTTTCAAGGCGCCCTCGCTCTATCAATTGTATTCTTCCTTTGGCAATCTTGCTTTAAAAGCGGAAACTTCTACCAATTACGAATTAGGGCTGCAACAACAATCTGGCACATTCAGTAACCGACTGGTTTATTTTCATCGCATCATTAAAGATGGATTGGATTTTGACAATATCAATTTCCAATACTTCAACTTCTATAAGCAAACCGTAAAGGGAATAGAATGGGAAAGTTCTTTTGAACCAGTAAATGAACTGTTGATTGTAATCAATTACACCTATATCAAACCTGAAGAAAACACACAAAGCCGGATCAGTTTCAGTGATACCAGTTACGATCATTTGCTGAAAAGACCGGAACATAGTTTTAATATCAATGCGGGTTACCGTTTATTTAAAAATTTATATGTGAGTGTTTCCGGCAAATATGTAAGCAACCGTTTTGATGTTGGTGGTTATCAAAAAGCAGATGTTGAACTGGATAGTTATTTTATATTGAATGCTTATGCGGAATATCAATTCAAAAACTATTTGAAGTTTTTTATTGATGCGCAAAATCTTACCGACAAAAAGTTTTTTGATGTCCGTGGTTATAATTCGATTCCATTCCTGGTAAATGCAGGAATAGTAATTGATTTATCTAGAACAATTACAAAAAAATAAACTACTGAAATATATTGAATTTAGTCGTGACCAGTGAGTAGTGAGGGCACTCTCTAAATAATAGCGGCTTACCGGTATTTGGGGAGCCACTCACGACTCACCACTCACCACTCACGATTGACGTTTCACACATCATAAAATCAACTCAAACCCAGTCTGGAAGCGGAAAGACCAATCTTTTACACATTCAATGAAACTCTTTTCAACAGTGAGTGAATAACTAGATAACGAAAAAATAACATTGCTTAGTAACATTGTAAAGTAATGGATGGTTTCTCCGTTTTATTGCGGAGGATTAAAAGGGAATCCGGTGTAAAACCGGAACTATCCCCGTAGCTGTGAGGAGAGTGAGTAGTCAATAGTGAATAGTGAGTGGCAGTCCGCCAACTTAACATTCCCTACTAAACGTGATTTGTGAATTTTGAAAGGCTTGCTGATTAAAAGTCATTTTGATGAATCGAGAGCTTCTCACCACTCACCACTCACTTTGCTGATCTCCAAGCCACTGTCCACCAAAAGGAGGATGGGAAGGTATCAGCAAACAAACCAAGTCAGAAGACCTGCCACTTCATTATATAGTCGCCACGCCTTCGGGTAGAAAGGCAGAGACTGAATACACCAGCGGAAAAGTTCCGAATGTAATCAGCACCTCTCCCCCACAACCGCGGCAATCGTATACCAGGTAAAATCAACGAAATGCAGCACGAGAACGAAATTCTATTGAGAGAAAACAAGGATCGCTTTGTCATTCTTCCTATCAATTACCCCAAAGTATGGGAACAATATAAAAAGCACGAAGCCAGTTTCTGGACCGCCGAAGAGATTGATCTGAGCGCCGACGCGAAAGACTGGGCCAGCCTGAATGATGGTGAACGTCATTTTATTTCTCATGTACTCGCTTTTTTCGCAGCCAGTGATGGTATCGTGAATGAAAACCTGGCAGTAAACTTCATGAGCGAGGTACAATTACCCGAAGCAAGATGTTTTTATGGTTTCCAGATCATGATGGAAAATATTCATTCTGAAACCTACGCGTTACTGATCGATACGTATATCAAGGATCCGCAAGAGAAACATCGATTGTTTCATGCAATTGAAACCGTTCCTGCCGTAAAGAAAAAAGCAGAATGGGCATTGCGCTGGATCGATGGCGGAAATTTTGCGGAACGATTAGTTGCCTTTGCTGCCGTAGAAGGAATTTTCTTCAGCGGAAGTTTCTGCTCCATCTTCTGGTTGAAAAAAAGAGGATTGATGCCCGGACTCACCTTCAGTAATGAACTGATCAGTCGCGATGAAGGATTACACTGCGAATTCGCCTGCTTGTTGTATAGCATGTTGCAAAATAAATTGAGCCAGGAAGAAGTATTTGGCATCATCGGTGACGCGGTTGTAATTGAAAAGGAATTTATCAGCGAAGCATTACCGGTTAAATTAATCGGAATGAATGCCGACCTGATGAAACAATATATCGAGTTTGTAGCGGACCGTTGGTTATCCGAACTGGGTTATCCCAAAATGTTCAATGCGACCAATCCCTTTGATTTTATGGAGATGATCTCCTTGCAAGGAAAGACTAATTTCTTTGAGAAGAGAGTGGGCGATTATCAAAAATCGGGTGTATTGGGAAATAAAGAGGAGAAGAGTTTTTCATTAGAAGAAGACTTTTAAAACGTGAGGCGTGAATGGTGAGTCGTGAGTGGCTCCCAAAGTAATTGAAATTTATTTTTAATTAGAGACCCACTCACGACTCACCGCTCACGATTCACGATTTGACTACTACCCATTTAAATATCTATAATTCTGATCTATCATGTATGTAATCAAGCGCACCGGAAAACAAGAATCCGTAAAATTCGATAAAGTGACAGCCCGGATTGAAAAGCTGTCGTATAAATTAAGTCCGCTGGTTGATATCTTCGAAGTAGCGAAAAAGACGATTGAAGGAATCTATGAGGGAGTTCCAACTACGGAATTGGATAACCTGGCCGCAGAAACCGCTGCTTCGTTAACGACCAAGCATCCTGATTACGCGATCCTCGCTTCACGTATCGCTGTAAGCAATCTCCATAAAAATACGCTGAAGAGTTTTTCGGAGACCATGCGATTGCTGCACAATTATACCAATCCAGCTGTCGGCAAAAAAATGCCAATGATCGCCGATGATATCATGGAGATCATTAACGAAAACGCGGAATTGCTTGATAGCACGATTATCTACGATCGCGATTTCGGCTTTGATTATTTTGGATTTAAAACACTGGAGAGAGCTTATCTCCTGCGAATAGATGGAAAAATTGCCGAACGTCCGCAACATATGTATATGCGTGTGGCCGTTGGCATTCACAGAAATGATATTGAAAGTGTAGTCAAAACCTATCACCTGATGAGTGAGCGCTGGTTTACTCATGCAACACCTACGCTCTTCAATGCCGGAACGCCAAAGCCGCAACTGTCATCCTGCTTTTTATTAACCATGAAAGATGATAGCATTGAAGGTATTTATGATACATTGAAACAAACGGCCAAGATTTCACAAAGCGCCGGAGGAATTGGTTTAGCCATTCACAATATCCGCGCTACCGGAAGTTATATCGGTGGAACGAATGGAACCAGTAACGGTTTGATACCAATGCTTCGTGTATTCAATGATACCGCACGTTATGTGGATCAGGGAGGTGGAAAACGCAAAGGTGCTTTTGCCATTTATCTCGAACCCTGGCACGCGGATGTGTTCGAATTTCTCGATTTACGTAAGAACCATGGCAAAGAAGAATTAAGAGCAAGAGATTTATTCTACGCATTATGGATGCCCGACCTTTTTATGGAACGTGTTGAACAGAATGGCGATTGGACCCTGTTTTGTCCGAATGAAGCACCGGGATTAAGTGATTGCCATGGCGAAGAATTCAAAATATTATACGAGAAATACGAGGCGGCGGGTAAAGCAAGGAAGAAAGTGAAAGCACAGGATCTTTGGTTCGCCATCCTCGATGCTCAAATAGAGACCGGTACTCCATATTTACTTTATAAAGACGCGGCGAATAAAAAAAGCAATCAGCAGAATCTTGGCACCATCAAGAGTTCTAATCTCTGCACGGAGATTATTGAATATACTGCCCCTGATGAAGTTGCAGTTTGTAATTTGGCATCATTGGCATTGCCACGTTTTGTTATCAATGGACAATTCGACCATAAGAAATTGTATGAGGTAACTTATGAAGTAACTAAGAATCTCAATAAAATCATTGATAACAATTATTACCCGGTAGAAGAAGCGCGTAATTCCAATATGCGTCATCGTCCGATAGGAATAGGAGTACAGGGATTGGCAGATGCATTTATCCTGCTGAGACTTCCTTTCGAAAGCGATCTGGCTAAACTGCTCAATAAAAATATTTTTGAAACAATTTATTTCGCTGCTATGACGGCGAGTAAGGATTTGGCGAAAGAATTAGGTGCTTACGAAACTTTTCCAGGTTCGCCGTTGTCGAAAGGGATTTTCCAATTTGATATGTGGGGCATTCAACCAAGTGATCGTTGGGATTGGGAAACATTGAGAGCGGAAGTAAAAGAATTCGGTGCCAGAAATTCATTGTTGGTGGCACCTATGCCTACTGCTTCAACCTCGCAGATTCTTGGCAATAACGAATGCTTTGAACCATATACCAGCAATATTTATACAAGAAGAGTATTGAGCGGTGAATTCATCATTGTAAATAAACATTTGCTGAAGGACCTGGTGCAACTTGGTTTATGGAATAATCAAATGAAAACACAGATCATCGCTGCCAACGGATCGGTGCAGAACATTCCTGAAATACCAGCCGAGATTAAAGAATTGTACAAAACGGTTTGGGAAATCAAGCAGCGTAACCTGATAGATATGGCTGCCGATCGCGGTGCTTATATCTGCCAATCACAATCTTTGAATCTCTTTATTGATACTCCTTCCACCGGCAAACTCACTTCCATGCATTTTCACGCCTGGAAAAAAGGATTGAAAACCGGAATGTATTATTTAAGAACGCAGGCAGCGGCGCAGGCTGTGCAGTTCACTGTAGAAAAACAAGGCAGTATTTCTATTGAACCTATAATTCCCGGTGCTATCGTAGTTGATGAGAACGACCAGTTGTTGAATGGACAGACTTGCACGATGGAAGAGGGTTGTGTTACATGTAGTGCCTAGGGAAAAAAATCCAAGAACCAAGATGCCAAGATCCAAAGAAAAAAGGCAAAAGAAAACCAAGGATCAAAGAAAGAAATACAAAAAAAATCAAAATACAAAGGCTCCACGAATTCGGGGAGCCTTTGTATTTTTGGCATTTTTGTATTTCTTTCTTTGAAGTTTGAGCTTTTGTATTCTTTCTTTGGATCTTGGTTCTTCGGTTCTTGGTTCTTTGATAAACTAGAATCCTGATTTACTACCAGTCCAAGAATTGTTCTTCCCATTCACATCCGGCAACGTATTATCCGGATCCAGCGTGATTGAAGTAATTTTATCAGTAGAAGCAAAAGCAAATTTCCAGGTATTGCCATGTTGCCAGATTTCAACAGGCAATTTCACACGACTTGTTTTTCCATTCGCTTCTTTAATTTCCAATACTACGGGCATTGGCATTTTCTCAATATTTGCAATGGTGATTACACTTCCTTGTGCAGGATCATCTTTTACATAACTAACATTTTGAATTTCCTGGTCAATCTTCCAATTGTTCATGAACCATCCGCGCCAGAACCAATCGAGTGATTCGCCCGCATAGTTTTCTATGCAATGGAAGAAATCGTATGGCGTTGGATGTTTGAAGGCCCATTTGTGAACATAATAACGAAGGGCACTATCCAATCGCGCTGATCCTAATACATTTTCACGCAAAAGATTCAATCCAAACCCAGGCTTACGATAAGCAACTGTACCCAAATTTTGGGTGCTGGTTACATCCGGAACTGTTAGAATGCCTTCCGAGTTCTTTCCAAAAAATGATCCTACAAAATTGCGTGCATTAAAAGCACGATTACCCGCATATTCACCATTATTAAAATCTCTTTCGGCCATGGTATTGATAAAGGTATTAAAGCCTTCATCCATCCATGGATAACGGCGCTCATCGGAACCAACCACCATCGGGAACCAATGATGTCCGAATTCATGAGAAGTCACCCCCCACAAACCGCCGCGTTTTGCACCGGCACCACAGAATACGATACCCGGATATTCCATTCCCCCCACTCTTCCTCCAACATTCACTGCCACCGGATAATGATAAGGATATAGATAGCTGGAATAAAATTCAATCGCACCTTTTACATATTCGGTAGAACGGCCCCATGCACTATCACCTGCAAATTCAGCTGCATAAGCCGACATGGCCAATGCTTTTTTCCCATTCGGCAAATTCATCCTTGCCGCATCCCAAACAAAAGCAGTGGAGCTTGCCCAGGCTACATCACGTGTTTGAACACATTTGAATTTCCAGGTTAGCGTTTTTTTACCTGCAGGACGTGAAGCAGGATCAGTAACCTCTGCAGCGGTACGAAGCATAACAGTTTTATCGCTTGCTTTTGCAGCCGCCCAACGCTTCTGTTGTTCTGGTGTAAGCACTTCCTGTGGATTCAATAATTCACCAGATCCTACAACAATATGATTGGAAGGAACCGTTACATTATATAATACGTCTCCATACTCCAAATAAAACTCTCCCTGACCCAGATAAGGCAACGTATTCCATCCATGCACATTATCATACACACACATACGGGGGAACCACTGCGCGATTTCATAGATCCATCCGTTTTTTGTATTGAGCCGACCCATGCGATCGGTTCCATACTCAGGTATGGTAAATGCATATTCTATTTTAAAACTTATACTTCCACCCTTTGGGTTGATAGCCTTTGGCAATTTGATTTGCATGCGGGTATCAATCACTTCATATTTCGCCGTGGTTTGTTTACCATCCTGTATAACGAATACATTACTGATAGAATATCCACCATCGAATGCACCGCGGTTGGCCCAGCGACCGCCGGTAATTGCGGTAGTAGCAACACCACGCGATTGCAGGTCATAAATATTCTGATCCAGCTGCAACCATACAAAGGAAAGCGATTGCGGACTATTATTGGTATAAGTGATCGTCACATCTCCTTTAATAGAATGTTGCTGATCGTCCATGGAGGCGTTGATCTTATAATCGGCCCGGTTTTGCCAATAGGCAGGACCGGGCGTGCCGTCAGCGGCACGGATATCATCGCCCTGTGAAGGATAAAATAATGGGGCGAATGCTTCGTGCTGATCATAGATCGAAGCTTTTTTAGTTGTATCTGTTTGCGCATGAACGGAAGCAAATGCGAATAGAGCAAGAATACCCGATAGAACAGGTTTGATTAATCTCATGTATGTAAAATTTTTGTGAGGAAAAAGAGGACTCAAATTACAACTAGAATTCTGAATATCGGGGCCGCTGGTCATATATTAGGTTCGATTTGCATATTGTTAACTAATTGTTTACCGCAGAGAACAAGAGGAGCAGAGGTTCCGCGGAGAATTAATCTCTGCGAAACCTCTTTAACTCCTGTTCTCCGCGGTAAAAAAATCTTTTAACTTTAGCTATGTCGATTCCTAAGCAAAAAACCTGTCCGAGATGTAATAAAGCTTTCGTATGTAATGCAGGAAATATTAGTGAGTGCCAATGCAACGGCATCAGTTTCACTCCTGAAGAAAAGACTTTCATAGAAGAAAAATACAACGATTGTTTATGCCGATCCTGTCTACTCGAATTAAAAATGAAGATGCACGAAAAGTAGATGATTACCTTTACAAAAATAGTCCTGAATGTCCATCAACCTCAACGAACTACTTACTGTAAGCTTCACATTATTCGCGGTGATCGATATTATTGGTTCAATACCCATTTTGATTTCATTGAAAAATAAAATGGGCGGTATCAACGAAGTGAAAGCGTCGCTGATTTCAGGAGCCTTGATGATTCTATTTCTTTATGTAGGAGAAAAATTTCTTGGCATTTTGGGTCTCGATATAAAATCTTTCGCAGTGGGCGGGTCCATCGTCATTTTCATTTTAGGTTTAGAAATGGTATTGGGCCTGGAGTTTTTCAAAAGCGAGAAAGACGCGAAGGCCAGTACGATGGTGCCAATTGCTTTTCCACTGATCGCCGGCTCCGGAACGCTTACAACTATTATGTCGCTGAAGGCCAATTATACTGAGACAACGGTATTGATTGCCATCCTGCTCAACTTAATTATTGTGTTTATTGTATTGAAATCACTCAATTTAATACAGCGGTTACTTGGTCCGGCAGGTATGATTGCAGTTCGTAAGTTTTTCGGAGTGATCCTGTTGGCTATTGCGGTTAAGATATTCGCTACTAATGCCCATGGACTAATTAAATAACCGTGGGAAAGCCCATACTTTTATCGTAATATTGCTGCCCATTTTGGCCTCGTCGTACAATGGATAGTATAAGAGTTTCCGAAGCTCCAGATTCAGGTTCGATTCCTGACGAGGCTACTTCGTCCACCTGATTATATTGGGTGGATTTTTTTTACTCCCTAACGCAAAGGCCTCGTAGTACAATGGATTGTATAATCCCAACCGTAGGTCGGGACGAAGCTCCAGATTCAGGTTCGATTCCTGACGAGGCTACTTCGTCCACCTGATTATATTGGGTGGATTTTTTTTACTCCCTAACGCAAAGGCCTCGTAGTATAATGGATTGTATAATCCCAACCGTAGGTCGGGACGAAGCTCCAGATTCAGGTTCGATTCCTGACGAGGCTACTTCGTCCACCTGATTATATTGGGTGGATTTTTTTTACTCCCTAACGCAAAGGCCTCGTAGTACAATGGATTGTATAATCCCAACCGTAGGTCGGGACGAAGCTCCAGATTCAGGTTCGATTCCTGACGAGGCTACTTCGTCCACCGAAGCTTTAGCGTAGGTGGAAATCGTCCACCTAAATTCTATTGGGTGGATTTTTTTTAGTTTAGATGGTATTTGAGAAAGTTGAATTTAATAAACCGGGTTTATATGCTCATTTTATGACTGCCAGAAAGTTTATTCCTGAACCAATTCTCTATTGAAATAAAATCAATTTTATCGCATTTCATCCGATAATAAATTATAAAAGCTGATGCTAAAGTCAATAGGCCAATGAAAAGAATTGCTGCATTAATGCTTACCAAATCTGCTATTATGCCTGTTAGTATTGCACCGATGGCATAACCAAGATCCCGCCACAATCGGAATATGCCAATGCTCTTAGCTCTGTCTCGCGGATTTGTATTTTCTGCGATTGTTGCCAGAAATGTTGGATATACCATTGCTGTGCCCCACCCCAATACGGAAGAAAGGATAATATAATGGAACATCGTGTTTGCCCAAATCAAAACAATCAGGGAAATGGCTTGTAGTGCCATCCCCATATAGAGCATATCTTTCTTGCAGAATTTGTCTGCCATTTTCCCGGTGAACAATTGCCCCACTCCCCAAACAGCAGGATATATTGCTGTCACAATTCCAATCTCGCCAAGAGAGAATCCCTTCGTAGCAAGCAAGATTGGAAAGATACCCCATGCCATTCCATCATTGAGATTATTGATCAGGCCTGCCTGCGTTACGGATCCTAAATTTTTGTCCTTCCAGGTTGTATCCCAAAAAATATTCTTTAACCGGGGAATAGTATTTGTAATCGTCTCTTTTTCGACGTGATACTTGGTGTCTTTTATAAAAAAGATGCTTCCCGCTAACCCTAAAAAAACTAAAACAATACCAATATAAAACGGGTAAGGTCGCACACCGTATTCACTGGCTATCCAACCAGTAAGAAACGCAACAATGGCTACTGCTATATATCCGGCAAATTCATTCAAACCCATGGCGAAACCTCTCTGCTTTTCACCAACCAGGTCAATTTTCATTACAACGGTACTTGACCATGTCAATCCCTGATTGATACCTAGAAGTACATTCGCCGCAATAATCCAAGACCAGTTGGGAGCAAACATTAAAATAAATGGAATTGGAATACCGATTATCCAACCTGCCACTAATAAATTCTTTCTACCAAACTTATTTGCCAATACCCCTGTAGAGTAATTAGTAATTGCTTTAATGATTCCAAATACAATAATGAAAGAAAGAATAGCCGTTTTGGCAGCGATATGAAATTCCTTTTCCGCAATCTGTGGCAGGATACTTCTTTCCAACCCAACCATACCACCGACAAAACCATTGATTATAACCAATAGTGTAAACTGTTTCCAATTCTCTTTTAATCCAAATTCGATGTTGCGCATATTATTTTCTTAGCGAATAAGTACAGGCATAATGAGGTAATTTCCTCCCTTACAAAGGTGAAAACTAAAAAGCACTACGCTTTTAACATAAGATAAATAATAGAGTCTGTTTTGTTGGGGGGTTGAAATTGAATCATTCTATTTTTGACGAATCCGCTTAACCTCGATATAACAGAAAAAATCCTGATTGGAAGGTTATTTCATACCCCGTATACGGCTTAGGCTTACTTGCGTAATCCCGAGATAGGAAGCAACATACTTTAACGGGACCCGCATCAACACATTGGGCGCTTCATTAAGCAATGCTTTATACCGCTCTTCAGCCGTATGAAACTGTATTCCTTCAATCCTGTTTACCGTATCAACATAAGCAGCTTCAAATATTTTACGAAAAAGCCTTTCTATTTCTGGGAAGCTGTCATAGAGTTTAAATAGCTGTGTCGCTTTAATAGCAACAATTTCTGCGTCCTCCAATATCTGTATTGCTTTGCGACTGGGTTTACCGGTGAACAAACTCTCTACCCTTGCTATAATGTTATTCTCAAAAGAAAAACTCTCTGTAATGTCAATACCATCTTTGAGATAATAAATACGGGCCAACCCTTTATTGATAAAGTAAATTGTTTTGCAGGTATGCCCAATAGGTTGCAGGTCTTTGTTTCTAGAAATATTGATAATACTACTGATTTCACTAATAGCATTTTCGGCTTCAGGTGAAAGTGAATTGAATTTTTTTAAATATTGAATAAGTGACTTCATATAATTTCCTTCAGTTAACACTTAGCACTGACTAACTTATCCCACAATTTAAGTTAGATTTGTGTATGTCTTTGGAGGCAGTTGTGTAATCTTTCATTTTCGTAATTTTCCTGTTTTCATTGCTGTTACTGAATTTTGGCTGATTTCGTTTTTGTATTCAGCTTAGTCTATAATGTCAATTGACGTTTTAGTTTCGAGATTTATCCAATTAGAAAATGAATAAAATATTTGCAATATTTATCACAACTGCTTTTTTGCTTTCACTTACCGCTTACTCTCAAAATAAAACTGATGACATCATCGGAATTTGGCTCACGGGAGGTAAGGAGCCGGCAAAAATCCAGATATACAAATCTGGTGATAAATTCTACGGAAAAATTATCTGGTTACAAAACCCCACAGAAGATGGTAAACAGCGGGTCGATGCCAATAATCCGGATAAATCAAAACGAAACGATCCAGTTGTCGGACTGGTTATGCTGAAAGGATTTAAGTTTAATGGAGACGACGAATGGAAGGGTGGTGATATTTACGATCCGGAAAACGGAAAAACGTATAGCTCCTATATATATCTAAAAGATAAAAGCACGCTTAAAGTAAGGGGATACGTTGGTATGACCTTATTTGGAAGAACGGAAACATGGACACGAACAAACTGAAATAACAAGTTTGTACTATTTCGCCCGCCATGAATAAATCACCCGCAAATCAATAAAATCTGCAACCTGTCGGTGTGCCTGTAAGTTGACGCCCACTCCCCAATGACGATTGATGGAGTATTGAATTCCCCAACGATGAAAAATCGCGTCAAAATAATCGGCCTGCTTAAATATATAAACCCCTATTCGCTGACTGAAATTAAATTTACCCAACAGGAACTCATGACCAATCAATATACCTGCTCTCCACGCACTGGCATCACTGGAATCTTGTTTTAATTTAAAACTCAGCGCTTCATCATAAAAAACCTCTACTCCTGCAGTCAATGCATTAATTGAAGATATTTGTTTACTTCCCTGCAGGTTTAATCCAACCAACGGCAAGCGGATACTTTCTCCACTATCGTCCAATACTCTCTTCGCAACACCAAACAACGCTGCATCCCAACGAATACCCAAATCCTTCCAGTATTTTTCTTTTTTACGTGTACCTGTATAATAAGGACGCGGATTTTTTTGGTAGCTCAATGCAAGACCAGCCGTTGGCCAGTTAATTCCTTTATTAGGTTCTTTCAATCCACCATTCGATTCATGCTGGTAATTGGCAGATAGGTTCAACCACCAATTATTGTCGATCTTGAACCAGATTCCCAGACCCAATAAAATATATCCACTTATATATGTACTGTAGGAACGATTGGTTGGATTATCTACCTCGTCATAAGGACTCGTTAGATAAGACAACCCTGCCACTGCTCGCAACGAAAAATGCGTTCTCTTACCAATCTGATAAGTGGGCTCTAAAAAATAAGCAGCCGTAATACTTTTACCTAATATCTCAGTGTCGTAATCATAGTAAGCGATTAAAAGTCCATTGCGCGGGAAACATCGACAAAGGTTCCAGGAATCGGCATTATTACGCTGCCATGCAATACTCAATTCAACACCTGTTGGATTTGCTCCTTTGGTATTTTCAACGGTGGGGGAATGTGCGAATATAAAACCATGCTGCAGTCCTAGTCCTACACTGAATATGGCTTTTTGTTTAAGTGAATCCGTATCAGAATCTGTTTGCGCACACACATTTTGCCCTATAGCATGGCTTACCATCCATGCCAGCAATAAAAGGTAACCCCTCGTGCATTGGCATATCATATTTCAAAGCTATGAAGTTCTGTTTTTTTCGAATAGGTCAAAAAATTGCAAAATATTTTCACACTAAAATCCTATACAGGAAGAGGGTCCACCAAAGTTGGTGAACTAAGGAGTATCTATTAAAATGTGGGGTAGAATTATAAAACAATATAATTTACATGAAAATTCCCCATGAAGAAAACGGTGTGGACCCTGTTTTTTAGTTTCTTACTTAACATAGTCTCTTTACAAGCGCAGGAAAGCGCCGGCATCCGTATAACTTTTATACTTAATTCTCCCGATCTTCCCGATACGACCCCCGTTTATATTGCTGGTTCCATCGAAGCATTGGGCCGATGGAACCCTGGGAAAATAAAAATGGAGGCAAAGGGAAATCATATCTGGACCAAAGAGATAACCGTTACGGATATAAAATCCATTGAATATAAATATACATTGGGTTCCTGGCAACGAGAAGGCGCATCAGCTACGGGTGCATCCTTGCCCAACTTTACTATTTCAGTAACTGAATCTAAAACAATCAATGATAAAATTCTTTTCTGGACAAACGGAACCGTGCAGCGAACTGTAGAAGGAAAGATAACTGGCCAGGTTAAGTATCATCGCAATCTGAAGGGAGAAGGAATCAACGATCGGGATATTATCGTTTGGTTGCCGCCGAACTATGACGTAAACAAAAAAGTTCGCTATCCTGTATTGTATATGCAGGATGGACAGAATATTGTTGATCCGGCAACCAGTTCATTTGGTGTAGACTGGAAAATTGATGAAAGTCTCGACAGTCTAATTAAAAATAAAATAATTGAACCCATCATTGTCGTGGGCATCTACAATACCAGTAACCGGATGAAAGAATATACGCCCGGTGAAAAGGGTAATGCCTATATGAATTTCGTAGTGAATAAAGTAAAACCAATGATCGACTCCGCTTACCTTACCAAACGAGATCGTACTCATACCATGGTGGGCGGCTCTTCCGCCGGTGGCATTTTTTCATTCATGCTTGTTTGGGAACACCCTGGTATCTTTTCAAAAGCGATTTGCATGTCACCGGCCTTTCGTTTACCAAACGGAATGGCGGGCGATTGGAATTTTGTAAACACCGTGCGCGAATCGAAAGCAAAAGCAACGGATCTGTTTTTTTATATCGATAACGGAGGGGTTGGACTGGAATCGGAATTACAACCAGGCATTGATGAAATGATGCCCATATTAAAAGCGAAAGGATATAAAGAAGGAGTGAATTATATTTTTATCCAGGATAAGAACGCCCGGCATTTTGAATCGGAATGGGCAAAACGTTTTCCATATGCGATAAAGTGGTTACTGACGGGAAAAGGTTGAAGGGTTTAATAGTTTAAAGGTTTAAAGGTTCTTCCTGCTCAGTCAGTCTTTGCAAAGTGTAACAACCCTTAAACCATGAAACCCTCAAACCATGAAACCATTAAGATTGGAGCTTGAATTATTTGTTTTTTGACCGAGGTAAGAATCTTAAATTCGTCTTAATTCGTTTAGCTGTATGGCAAAATCTATTAAACTCTCCGACCAGGAGCAGGTAACCCAGCATATCAAAAAGCTGGATGCAATCGTTCGTCCGGTCATTGAATATTTACGACAAACAATATTAGCCACCGACAAAGAAATCGGCGAACGTATCAAGTGGAACAATCCCAGTTTTTATTATACGGGAGAGATGAAGGAATTTGATCCGAAGGAATACAAAAGGGATTTGATTGTTATGAATCTATTTAAAAACAGGATCATGCTCGTTTTCCCCAGTGGCGCCAAAGTAAAAGATAGCTCCGGATTACTGGAGGGAGATTATAAGGATGGACGAAGAACGACTGTATTTAAAGATCTGGCCGACGTAAAATCTAAAGAGAAAGCATTACAGGGGATTATTAAGAAATGGCTTAAGCTGGTTGATAAATAACAATTGACGTAAATATTATTTATCAGATTTATAGCATCGATAATTCTGATGATCTTATTTGATTTTTTTCTTTCTATCTTTCTTATTTAACTTTTCCAAACTCATCACTCAACTTATTCATTTCATCTTTTGTCAAAAAAGTTCCTGAATGTATAATTAACCGGTATCTGAATGTGACTGATTGCTGAGGCTTTAATGAAAAATTGAGTTCTTCCTTTCCATTGCTGAATACTTTACGCCCTAACGGATTAATAGCAAACAATCCATAACCTCTGGCATGCCAGTAAGCGGGATAGCCAATATTTGAAGGATGATCAATCATTCCTATTGTAATATCCTTGCCATCCTTTTTACCGGTAAGCATCGCCCATTTTCCCTTTGTACCCCACACCGAATCTCCTTTTAATCCTTCACTACTATAATACATGCCTGTTACGCCTGCGGAATCCGAATTTCTTACTGTTGTAACATTTCCCTTGCTGTCAACAAAGTTTGTGGCTTCTTTAGAAGGCAGTTCCAATTCCCGCGCAACACGTATCGCGAACATGCCATCCTTGACATCCTTAAAAAACACAACGGTGTCCGTAGCAGTCCACTCAGTGATGCGGTCAATTATAAAACTATTACCCTGTACACTAAAGTTGAAGGTGGTTTTCTCTATCAATAAATTTTTTTTATCCGGTCTTACCCAATTGGCAGCAACTGTAAGCGAGGCCTTTTTGCTTTTGATTTTTTTGCTTATAGTTCTTTGATGAATGATCGTGCCGTATTGATTTCTTTTCTCAACGGCTATGGCAGATGAATTATTCCAGAAATCAAGTCCGTTCACAGATTCATAATTTAGCCAGATACCGGTATGGTGAGGATGATCTGTTCGCTCGCCAGCTATCATTTTAAAAGGATATCCACGGGTAACAGTAATTCCATCCAGCGTATTCACCGGGAAAAGAATCGGCTTCCTGCTAGAGTCATAGTAACAATAGGCCGTCAGTAGTTTATTATTAAACAAAATATTGACCTGCTTTTTATCTTTTTCTTCTACGATTGTAAAACCGGTTGTTCGCTGGGCCATAGCAACCATGTTTATTAATACGAATGCGGTAAATCCTAATATCTTTTTCATAGTCAAAAATAATTAATGATTATATACTTTGTCATTCGTCATTATCCAGAAGCTTCGCCATTCCCATAATCTCCTAACAGGTTTCTGAACTATTATTGATTGGTTGATTAGTAATACTATGTAAATAAAGTTATTTTTTCATAACTTAAGAAATACAATACCGGTATCGGTTCATATAATATAACTATGATATTCAAAACTACTGTTCCTATTCTATATTCTACTGATGTTGTAAAAAGCATTTCGTATTATGTAGACGTACTTGGTTTTGAAAGCCGATGGGAATGGGGAAATCCCACTGATTTCGGAGGCGTTAGTAAGAACTCTGTTGAAATCTACTTTTGTTTAAAAGCAATGGGGCATCCGGGTACCTGGTTATGTTTGTTGGTGGATGATGTAGATGCCTATCATGATACAATTAAAGCAAAAGGTGCTAAAATTTTATCTCCACCAGAAACCATGGAATGGGGACTGCGCGAAATGATTGTGGAAGATCCGGATGGACATAAAATAAGGTTTGGACAAGGCGCCTCCTCATCGGATAATAAATCTATTTCCACCTCACTTCCTGCATCCGTCAGAATTTCTTCAAGAATGCCAGATGCAAAGGCAATGGAGCAAATGAGTTTAGAATTAGGAAGAGATGCTAAGGAAATGGATATGCAAGCTGCTTTACATGGATTTTTCGCTGAAGATAGCGACAGTGGTAAGCTTATCGGTTACGTTTTTCTTTTAAGCGACGGTCCTGGATATTATAATATTCGCAACTTATTCGTTCATCCCGATTGGAGGAACAAGCGTGTTGGTTCTGCATTGATGCAACAACTGACTGATTGGTTGGAAGAGCACGCATCCGATGATGCATATATCTGTTTACATGCGCCCGAAAGCCTCGCGTTTTTCTACAAACAATTTGGCTTTGGTCCTGCCTTTGGTATGTTTCGTAAAATAAAGCATAAACAGATTTAAATCAGATAATCGTAGATTTAGGAATTGACGAAAGTTTCCAGTAGTATTCTGTAACACTTAATTTATTTAGAGATGTCCTTCAAAAAAATGCCATTTGCTGCATCACTGTTTGTTCTTTTTATTAGTCTGCAGGTAAGTTCACAAACATCACTTCCCCGCAGCACGCCGGAAACCGAAGGAGTTTCATCAAAAGCTATTATTGAATTTTTAGAAGCAGCTAATAGCAGCAAGCACGAGTTTCATAGCATTATGATACTTCGACACGGCAAAGTAATAGCAGAGGGTTGGTGGAAACCATACCGCTCCGACCTGAAACATACCTTGTATTCCGTAAGCAAGAGTTTTACTTCAACCGCTGTTGGTTTTGCAGTAAGTGAAAAGAAACTGAGTGTTA
Source organism: Chitinophagaceae bacterium (assembly GCA_965279015.1). Classification (GTDB taxonomy): domain Bacteria; phylum Bacteroidota; class Bacteroidia; order Chitinophagales; family Chitinophagaceae; genus Endoryza. The sequence continues at coordinate 1,507,016 of OZ257130.1, read as the reverse complement.
ATGATAAAGTAGTCTCATTCTTCCCTAATGAATTACCTGCCACGGTAAGTCCTTACCTGGCTGAATTAACAGTGAAAGATGTACTTAGCATGTCGGTAGGACAAGACCCCGATCCCACCGGCCCGGTAGTTTCAACGGATAGTAATTGGGTGAAAAGATTTCTGGCCCTTCCAATGATTGATAAACCCGGCAGTAAATTTCTGTACAATTCACTCGGCACTTATATGCTGTCGGCGATTGTCCAAAAAGTAACCGGACAAAAAATTATAGATTATCTGCAGCCCAGGTTATTTCAACCATTGGGAATAAAAGGTGTTGATTGGGAAAAAGATCCGAAAGGTATCAATGTAGGCGGATGGGGTTTACGTGTAAAAACAGAGGATCTCGCGAAATTCGGACAGCTCTATCTTCAAAAAGGAAAATGGAAAGGCAAACAAATACTTCCGGCAGCATGGATTGAAGAAGCCACTACAATTAAGATAGAACAAACACCCGACTTTCCACAAATCCGGAAAGATTCAAGCGATTGGCGCCAGGGTTATTGTTATCAGTTCTGGCGCAGCCGGCATAATACCTATCGTGGCGACGGCGCTTTCGGACAATACATATTAGTATGGCCCGAGCAGGATGCAGTAATAGCTATCACCGCAGAAACCGGAGATATGCAGGGAGAAATAAATTTAGTTTGGGATCATCTCTTTCCCGCCTTTCAAAACAATAATAAATTAGCAATCGATTCAAAAACACAAGCTGCTTTAAAACAAAAACTTTCTATACTCGCTCTTCCGTTGCCTGCCAAATCAGATACTGCACTAAATAAGTCGATAGCTGGTACTACTTATTCCTTGGAATCAAATGGGAAGAATATTAAAACGATTTCATTTGGTTTGAAGAATAATGTTTATACAGTTGCGATAAAAGATGATAAATCTATTTATATTATTCCGTTTGGTTCAGGCAACTGGGCGAGTACGGAGACTACTCGTCGCGGACCTTCGCTTGTTGGACTTGCAAAAGGACATTTCGAGGGTTTACCGCCAACAAAAGTTGTGGGAAGTTATAGTTGGAAAGATGGAAACACGCTGGAGCTAACATTACGATATATTGAAAGTCCACATACCGAAAGAATGACCTGTCGTTTTGATGGCAATAAGATTTCAATTGAAACTCAGCATAGCTTTAATCCCAATGCTAAAATCCCGGTTTTGAAAGGAGAAATTAAGTAACCTGATATCTATTTCCCACAAAGACACGGAGAACATAAAAATTTTACTTTGTGTTCTCCGTGTCTTTGTGGGATACATTGTTTGTTGCAGTAAAAATTTACTTACCCTAATCGTCCACTTTTTCTTTACTGCTTAAATAGATCATTAGGATCCCAAAAAGTAAAAACACAATAGCTGTATAAATATTTAAAGGATTACGGGCATCGTTAATCAAAGCGTTCCCAAAAAGCACCAGCGATACGAGCGCAAAGAATAACCCGATTACAAAACTGAGTTGACTGAGTTTTTTGTACATGCTGGTTTATTTAGAAGAAAATAATATTAAGAATTAGGGTGATCAACAAAAGTATCAGCCCTAGCGGAACAACACGCTTGTACCAGGGTCCGCCATGCGGGACTTGCTTTTCTGTTAATGAGTAAACCAATCCTTTCAGTTCTTCCGGGGGTTTTGGTTTGGTAAGAAGACTCACTCCGATGGTCGTGAAAAAATTTACAATCCAGGATACACCCGCAACAATAAAGGCCTGACCCATTCCACTTTTGATCTCATAAAATGGAGCAATCCATCCGCCCTTGCCTTCTGCAATGGTGAGTCCATGAGTTAGCGCAGCTCCTACAGTTCCGGCTAATAAACCCCAGAAAGCGCCATGACCTGTTGTTCGTTTCCAGAACATACCCAACAAAAACGTAGCGAATAGCGGACCATTTACAAAACCGAAAACCAATTGAAGGAAATCGTTAATATTATTGAAGCCTTTGGCGATATAAGCGGTAGCAATGGAGATTAGTATCCCTGCAACGGTAATATACTTTCCTACCATTAAGTAATGCTTATCACTTTTATTTTTTATAAAATAAGGCTGATAGATATCGTACGTAAATACCGCGTTGAATGCAGTTACATTTCCTGCCATTCCACTCATAAAAGAAGCCATCAATGCGGTAATCCCCACTCCTAATAATCCACTGGGGTAATAATGCGCGATCAATGAAGGCAGCGTCATCGTATAATTCAATTGACCATTTTCATCGACGGGTATACTATACCCGGTCGCCAATGCGGGTTGCATTAATACAATGGCAATGATACCTGGCAATACTACAATTAAAGGCATTAGCATTTTAGGAATAGCCGCAATTATTGGAGTCATTTGCGCTCCCCGCATATTCTTCGCAATCATGGCCCGTTGAACTACCAGAAAATCGGTACACCAATAACCAAACGACATTACAAAGCCCAATCCGAATATCAACGACATCCAATGCAGTCCCATTGGGTTTGAATTGGCATCACCCATATATTTCCAGGCATGCGTCATATTTGGATGCAGTTGTTGTTTGATGGCGGCCCATCCACCGGCGTCCTGCAAGGCAACAATCACTAATGGAGAAAATCCCAACACGATTAAAAAGAATTGCAATACTTCATTATACACTGCGCTTGTCAATCCACCCATAAATGTATAGATCATAACAATGCCAGCGGCGATCCAGATAGAGATATCGAAATCCCATTTCAGAATTATCTCTAACATTTTAGCTAATGCGTACAAAGAAATTCCAGAAGAGAAAACAGTCATAACCGCAAAGGAGATCGCATTTAATCCCCTTGTTTTTTCATCAAATCGCAAACGAAGGTATTCCGGAACACTTCGTGCGCGACTACCATAATAGAACGGCATCATAAATACACCCAGAAAGACCATAGCGAAAATGGCTCCCACCCAATAAAAATGTACCGTCATGATGCCATATTTAGCGCCGGAAGCAACCATACCGATTACTTCCTGCGCACCCAGATTGGCGGAAATGAAAGCGAGACTGGTGATCCACAGTGGAATACTACGACTGCTGGCGAGGAAATCGTTACTTGATTTTATCTTTTTCTTTATGATAAATCCAACAGCTATAACGAAAATGAAATACAGGATGATAATCAGGTAGTCGGCGACTTTTAAATCCATAACAATCGTTGAGTGTAGAGAATGCAGTTTTGAATACACTAATATATCCATTTGCCCTCAAACCACCCTTTTAGGTAGTGTAACAGTTTCCCACAAAGACACTAAGCCACAAAAGGCTTTTCTTAGTGAATTTTGTGTCTTTGTCGGATAAAAAAGTTTAAACAGAGACACTCCTCCCTTTTAAAAAAAACCATCTGACTCTTCCGGGTTTGATAAAAAATGTGGACCTTTAATGCCAGTGTTCTCACATAAAAAACAATTGTTATGTCAGCATCTCCAAACAAACAATTCACCGAAAAAGAAATAAAGCCACTAGCCAGTCTTGATGAATGGGAAGAGGCCGTTTTGGAACGTTATCCCGAACCTGATACTCCCGCAAAAACAAAGGATGAATTCCGGAATTATGAGGAGCCCGGAAGAGATACCGTTCGGGAATTTTATCGGCTGAATCATACTTACCAGACTCATTCATTTGTAAAAGAAAAGCAGGATAATTACCTGAAGTTTGATAAAAAGCAGATGCCTGTATGGCAAGCTTTTGATTTTTTAAACCAGTTGGTGGATGATTCTGATCCCGATACGGATCTCGATCAGTTCCAGCATCTCTTACAAACTTCTGAAGCTATACGTAAAGATGGGCATCCCGATTGGATGGTATTGACCGGACTCATGCACGATATGGGAAAAGTGCTTTGCCTGTTTGGCGAACCACAATGGGCCGTTGTAGGGGATACTTTTCCTGTAGGATGCGCCTATTCAAATAAGATCGTATATCCAGAATATTTCAGCAATAACCCTGATTATAGCAATAAGGCGCTTAATACAACTTTAGGTGTTTATAAAGAGGGATGTGGGTTACGCAATGTAGATATGTCGTGGGGGCATGATGAATATGTATACCAGATGATGAAAGATTATTTACCTGAAGAAGGATTATACATGTTGCGTTATCATTCTTTCTATGCCTGGCACCGTGAAGGAGAATACAGTTATCTATTGGATGAGCATGACAAGAAAATGTTGAAGTGGGTGAAACTTTTTAATCCATATGATCTCTATTCCAAAAACCCCACACCACCGAATTGGAAAGAACTCAAGCCATACTATGAGGATCTTGTGGCGAAGTATCTGCCGGAAACTATCAGATTCTGAGAAAAGAACCAAGAAGCCAAGATGCCAAGATCCAAAGAAAGAATACAAAAGAAATACAAAGAAAGAACCAAATAAATTCCAAGCTAAAATTTCAAAGGGTCTCCGAAATTGCACTGCCCCCAAAAAGTTAGACACTAATTGGGGGCATTTTTATGTATAAAAGAAATAAATACAAATATGAATTACGGTTGCAGTGTGTAGAGTTAGTATTGAAAGAGAAGTGGTCTGTTCAACAAGTAGCTTCACTGAAAGGAGTTGAGTTGTCTTTTCTTAGGTTATGGATACGGTTTTATGAGAAATATGGTAAAACAGGCCTTCTGTCGAAAGATAAGCAGCAGTATACCCCGGCTTTTAAACAACTGGTTTTAGACACAAAAGAGAAGGAGGGTTTATCTTTACGAGCAACCTGCCTGCGGTTCAATATACCAAGCACGTCAGTACTATTGAGATGGCGAAAGGCTTATGAATTGAAGGGGTATGCGGGCCTTATTGCTCAACCAAAAGGAAGATCTAAAAAGATGAAGCAGCCTATAAAACGCAAACCGAGAAAATCAACAAAACCCTTAACGAGGGAAGAAGAACTATTAAAGGAAAACGAGTATTTAAGAGCAGAAAATGAACTGCTAAAAAAGCTTCAAGCCTTAGTTCAAACGAACAAAAAGCAAAAGCCATAATGGAGCTAAGGCATAAATATGATTTGGCTATACTGCTTAGTTGCGTAAAAATGGCGCGAAGCAGTTTTTATTACTACGCAAAGCGAATGAATTTTGCCGATAAATATCTGGAAACCAAAGCGGCGATCCAGGATCTTTATCATCAACATAAAGGCAGGTTAGGATACAGACGTATCAATTTGCTGTTGCGGCAGCAGGGACAGATCATCAATCATAAAACAGTTTTGCGATTGATGAGAATGTTGAAACTCAAGAGTATCATCAGGGTGAAAAAGTTCAGGTCCTACAAAGGAGAACAGGGTAAAGTAGTCCCTAATCTTTTAAACAGGCTTTTTAAAGCTGAAAAGCCTAATCAAAAATGGGCAACCGATGTAACGGAGTTTAGAGTATCAGGGAAAAAATTGTATTTGTCACCTGTTATTGATTTATACAACCAGGAGATCGTGAGTTATGAACTTTCTGAAAGCCCCAGCTTCAGCAGTGTGATGAGTATGCTGAGTAAGGCTGTTGAGAAGGCAGACACGACTCAATCCTTACTACTCCATTCTGATCAGGGCTGGCATTATCAGATGAAGCAATACCAAAGCCTGCTGAAGGAAAAAGGAATAACTCAAAGTATGTCCAGAAAGGGAAATTGCCTGGATAATGCAGTTATAGAAAACTTCTTTGGGATTATAAAATCGGAACTGTATTACTTGAAAAAATATACTTCAATTGTTGAACTGAAAAAAGATATTAAGGGCTACATAAATTATTACAACAATGATAGAATAAAACTCAATCTAAAAGGAATGAGCCCGGTACAATACCGAGCTCATCATTATCGAAATTAATTATTTAATTTGTCTAAACTTTTGGGTTCAGTCTAAATTCGAAGACCCTTTGAAATTTTACGTTTTGTATTATTTCTTTGGCACTTGACTTCTTTGTATTCTTTCTTTGGATCTTGGTTCTTCGGTTCTTGGTTCTTTTTCCTCTACTAACATTCTGCAGAAGCAACGGCTTTGTTCCCTATTGCCAGTTTGATTTCTGGCTTAGCCAATTCTTTTTCCTCAACTACGTTCACAGTCTTCCGGTATTTGGAAAGATTAATTAATAATACACTTGTCAGGATAATTGCCAATCCAGCTATCTGTAGCACAGTCATTTTTTCACCCGCAAAAAATACTCCCAATAAAACAGCCACCACCGGATTTACATACACGTGTGTGCTTACCTGTGCAACTGGCTTTACCCGCAATAAAAAAATATAAGCGCTGAAACCTGCCAGTGATCCCATTGTAATTAAATATAATACAGCAAGCCACGATTCACTGGTTACTGCGCTCCAATTAAAACTGCTCCATTCATTATTAATAAAGCTTGCAGGAATAAAGAATATGCCAGCCGCGAACATCTGCCAAGCTGAATTCACCGTGGATGAGCCCGTGGCGGTATATTTAGTATATATAGATCCGCCCGCCCAACTAAACATTCCTATCAGCAGTATTAAAAACCCAATGATACTGGCTACTCCGCCTGCCGTTGCAATGGATTTTGTGGCACTGTCCCGGAATAATAGGAGTACTCCAATAAATCCGATGATCAATCCGATAACGGTATTCCGATTGGTGAAATTCGCTCTCCAGTTACGTTTATCAATTAACACCATCCATATCGCCTGGGATGCAATCAGCACAGCTACTAATGAACTGGCCATTGATTGTTCGGCCCAGATCACCGCGCCGGTGCCGATAAACAACAGGAAGAATCCCGTGATCACGGAATGCTTAATCTGTTTCCAGTTAAATAGATTCTCTCTATTAATTAATCCCCATACCATCATCAAAACACCCGCGGCTACAAAACGCATCGCCCCCATGATCATTGGTGGAATTGTTTTAATACCCATAGCAATAAAAAAATAAGTGGAGCCCCATACGATATATAAGATGGCGAACGCTGTAAAGATCATTCCCGCCGAAGCGCGGGACGAGGAAACCTCTTTTCTTGCAGACTGCATATCACTATTTTTTAGGTATGACCAATTGTTGTTGTTCTTTGACCGTTTCCAGAACGATCGTTGTTTTTGTTGAAAGTACATCCGGAATATTTTTCAACGACTTTCGCATCAGTTCCATCAGGGAGGCGGAATCTTCGGTTCGAACTTTTACCAAAAAACAATCCTCTCCGGCAACATGATGTATTTCCTGCACCTCAGGAATCTTTGCCATGGTAGCCGCTATTTTAGCATCCGATCCCATATCCTTTACCTTAATAAAAATAAACGCTAATAATTTTTGATTAACCGCCAACGGATTAATCGAAGCATTATATTGAAGGATTACTTTCTTCTGCTCTAATTTCTTTACCCTTTCTAAAACTGCGGATGGAGCCATCTCCAATTCCCTCGCCAGGTCGGCATTAGAGATACGGGCATTGGCCTGCATCAGCCCGAGAATCTTCAGATCAGTATCATCCAGCAAAAAATCCATACAGAATAAATTTCTGTAAATATACAATTACTCAGAATAATATTCTGAATAAATTGAAAAAACAGCATTAAATTAAGAATTTATTAATCCAGAAAGAATAGGCAAATAGTGACCCGGTGAGTACTATCACTAAGATTATGTGGATGTTACGTGAGTTACATGGTAATTATTATATCAATTTATATGCCTGATCTGTATTTTTCTGTCAGTGGAATTTTTGAATCAGGAAGAGGTGGTTAAGAAGAGGTTTTTCGTTTCGTGGCCTTTTTTCATATAGTTAGCATTCGATACTCCTATTTTCACTCGCTCCTCAAACTCTTTTTAACAGCCGAAGCTTATTCTGAGCGAAGGCTGTTCACCGGATTTTCCAACGCCGCTTTGAATAGCTGTTGCGCTACAACAAGTAACGCAACAAAAATGATTAGCACAACCGGAATAGTAAACATCCACCACGAAAGCGATATATGATAAGCATAATCCTGCAGCCATTTATTCATTGTATACCAGGATATCGGAATAGCCAGCAGCGATGCAATCAGAATAAGATTTAAAAAATCTTTACTCAATAAGGAAATTAACTGTGTGAGAGAAGCCCCCAATACCTTTCGAACACTAATTTCCTTTCTGCGCTGTACGGCCATCAATGAAACCAGTCCATACAATCCCATCGCAGAAATAAAGATTGCAAAGAAGGTGAAATAAGTAAATAACGTTTGTGTTGTCTTATCTTTCTTATACTGCCCGGCCAATGCCTCATCCAAAAAATCGTATTGAAAAGGTTGTGATGGAAAATGAGCTTTCCAAATCTCCGCAATGCGCGAAATATTTTTTGTCTCGGTCTTGACAGTTACAAGCGCTACCGTTCGCGTATTATATAAGATAACAATCGGTTCCACTGCGTTGTGTAGTGATTTGAAGAAATAATTTTTTATCACTCCAACTACTTTTCCTTTTCGGTTAAACCCATCCATTGATTTACCCAATGCATTTTTCCAACCCATTTTGTCAACAAAAGCTTCATTCACTATAAAGGCATTGTTTTGATCAGTACGAAAGCTATCTGTTATATTTCTTCCTTCCTTTATCTTAATATTTAATAATGGAATAAATTCTTTATCTACAAACTGATAAATACTCATGAGTTCCCGCTTGCCGCCGCTTTCCGTTTCAGCAAATGTGGTACTCATAGCCATTCCCTCTCCCATTATTCCACTGCCGGCACTAACATATCCCTCCCCAACAATGGATTCGACATCATGCCGGAAAGATGGAACAGCCCACTGGCTCACTGAATCCTCGTCTAATCCAATCGTAATTATTTTCTGCATCGAAAACCCCAGGTCTTTATCGCTTATATATTTCATCTGGCTATAAATTACTATTGCACCTGTAACCAGACAACCCGTTATTACAAATTGCACAACGGTGAGTGATTTGCGAAAGAAGACACCACTGCTACTATGCCGCCATTTCCCTTTAAGTATTTCAACGGGCTTAAAGCCCGATAAAACAAACGCTGGATACAATCCAGTAAGTAAAATGGATACAAGGAAAATAATCACCATAACTCCCAAATGCCACCAGGAAAAAGTGATAGCAGTATCAAGAATCTTATTAAACAGGGGCATAACAAGTAATACCAATACAATCGCAATCGTCCATGCAATACTTAGAAGTACAAACGATTCAAAGAGGAACTGCCGAATTAATTGAACGGGTCGCGCTCCATTGACTTTTCGGATACCCACTTCTTTGGCTCTCTCCGTAGCCCGGGCAGTAGAAAGATTAATATAATTCAGGATAGCAAGTATCAATATAAAGACTGCAAGCAGGGAAAAAATATAACTCACCTGTTTGTTGCCCTTGGGTGTATCGTCCAGCAACCCTTTGAAGTAATGTACCTCCGCGAGTGGCATTAAATTAAAATAGACATGGTAATTTTTCGCGTCCATTTTATCCAGCTCGGGTTGAATCTTCTGCGAAGAAAGCCTGGCTAGTTTGTCACCAAAATTCTTTAGATCGGGTTTATTCTTAAACAACGCGAAGGTAAAGACATCAGGATCCTGTGTCAACCAATCGGTTATTTTTGAAAAATCGGCAGCCAGCAGCGCACTAATTTTTATATCTGAATTGGCCGGTGGATCAACAATTACGGCGGTTACGGTTACGTTTTGGTTATTAATAACCATACCCTTTCCCATTGCCTTCTGGTTCCCAAAATATTTCTTAACCATCCTTTCCGTAAGCACTATTGAATTTGGCGCTTGCAAACAGGTTTGGGGTGAACCTTCCTTAAATTCAAAATCGAAAATTGAAAATATGGTTGAATCAGTACTATAGAAATCATCTTCATCGAACAACTTGCTGCCCCACTTAACAATGGGATTATAATCCTGTAACCGGACGGCCGATTCGATTTCAGGATAATCGCGTCGCAGTTCTTCGGCTAGCAGAATAGGGCTTTTTGCTAACGGTACATCGCTGTCTGGCGTCTTGAAGCTCGCACTTATCCGAACTATACGATCCTTTTTTGTATGATACCGATCATACCCCAATTCATACTGTACATATAAAAAGATAAGAAGACAGGTAGTAATACCAATGGAAAGTCCCAGTATATTGATTAACGAAAAACTTTTATTGCGAAGAAGATTGCGCCAGGCGATTTTTAGGTAGTTTTTGATCATAAGCGTTGGTATAGGTGAAGGCGCTGCAATCTTCGGATATATTTTGAAAAAGAATGAGTTTGGGTGGGTTACGGGAATCACTTTAGCCATTATTTAACGCATAGCCTAAAAATTATCGAAAATAAACAGCCCTTCCTTGTAACCATTTTACCTTCCAGGAGTAATCTATATATAGAAATTCATAGTGAGTGGTGAGTAGTGAGAAAGTCTCGAAATAATGGCGACTAGCCGTTAGTCGGAGACCCACTCAATACTCACGTTTTGGGTCAATTTAGTTAGCTAAGGTTGCAAGTCTCAAACATTTCTTATTTTCATATGGCAATTCGTTGATTTTGTTTTTAACTCCCCCTGGCTGATTAAACCTGTAAATTCTGAAGCAAGCCGTTTCTGTTCGTTTCCAATGTTAGGTTCCTGATTTTTATTTCCCGGATACGGGTTCGGAAAAGAGCATATGTTTTCAAATCTTATACTATCAATAAAAATCAAAACCATGAAAAAAATTAAAGTACTCTCGATACTATTAATTGGTTGCATCATCGTATCTGCTCAAGGCACGATTATCAAACCTGCAATTGGGGTTAATTTTATGGATTTCTCCAAAGATCCCTCAACCGGAACAATAAAGGGCCAGGTTGGTTGGCAAGTGGGTGGTACGGTAATGTTTGGGAAGAAAAAATGGTTCTTTGAACCGGGTATATTTTTCGTTCACAGAAGTAGCGAATACTCCGACAATACGACATCGGTTGATGATGTTGAATTTAATATTCAAGGGATTCGTGTCCCGTTAGGAGTTGGAGTTAATATTTTCCAGGGAAAATCGATGATAAATGTCCGTGCACTCGGTGGTGCTTCGATGTTCCTATTGACTAGCATAAAAGATTTGGAATTTGATGATTTCAATAAGGCTCAGTGGGGTTTGTACGCCGGAGCGGGCATTGATATTTCCTTGTTTTTCCTCGATTTTAAATACGAATGGTCCCTAACAAATATTCAGAAAAACATAGACGACATTGATATCGGAAAAAGCAGATCCTTATTTCTCGATGCGGGAATCCGGATAAGATTATGATACCCGTGTTTCCCGATCTGTACCTTATACCCATTTTGCTGCATTTAAATTAATATAAAGAATTTAAGTTTTTATAACTCCCTGATTCGCAATCAAACATTCTCAAGAATGTTGAAAAAACAGGGGCTTGGTCCGAAACTTGCCATACAAAAAACGGCTTTTAATCGTTATTAATAATTGAATCCAAATCCTAAAACCATGAGTGAACTCAAAAGCAAGGTCAATGATTTATTCGCCCAGGACCAACAGCTCAACGCACTTGAAAAAGACATCAAAGTAAAAAACGCTCATTACCATCACCTGATTTTGAAAAACTCTGAAAAGGTTTTTTCGGATGAAGAAGTGATTGCTATTAATACAGTATTTGAAGAACTGACTCAACTCGAGGGTCAGCGATCAGCATTCCGTTCTAAAATGAACGAGATAAAAGACTTCCTGAAGCGCAAACTAACTCCATTGAGTGGTGGGCGCTGGGTGCACGAAACCAATGATCCTATTCATCCCCGTTGGGAATTTTGGGTGGAAGATGAAGAGCTGAAGTTTGCCCGCCTGAATGGTGCGGCTTATTAAATTACTCTTTTTTCACAGTAATAATTTGCCACGAAAACACGAAGAAATACTTCGTGTTTTCGTGGCATCTCTTTTCAGTTGAGAAAATATTATATCCTCTTATCAAGAAAACGCTTCTTTTGATGTAATTCGGCATAACCTCATTTTAAATCTTCATAAGTTTGGTAAAACAGATTGGCATGAGCAGAAAATTCTTTATCCCACTATTTCTGTTGGCATCTTTTTTAAGCAGTAATACTTGTTCGCAATCGCCAAAAACAAGCACTTTACCTTTGACTTTTGTTGCGAGTAGTCCCTGCAGCGAGGGCAGCAGACCTTTACCGGGCATCCCTGCCAATGCTGAATGTGAATTTATAAACTGGAAACTGCGTTTAAATGGGGAAGAAGCTAAACCCGCAAACTACACACTTACTTATACCTGGGGAATGTCAAAGCCAGGTACCTCGGGTTTTATGAATGGAGGTACTACCGTTATCATGCAAGGTAAATGGTCTGCCAGCAAGGGCACTGCTACTGATCCCAACGCGATTGTTTACACCCTTGATCCGGATAAGCCCGCTAATTCGATCCATTTTGTGAAACTAACCGATCAGTTATTGCATTTATTAGATAAAAGTAAACGGCTGATGGTGGGCAGCCCAGCCTGGAGTTATACGTTAAATAGAGAACAACACGAATGAACAGATCTGCAAAATATTATATTATGAAGAGGATTCTATTTTTAGTGATAGCCGCTTGCCATTGTTTACAGAATGCAAGCGCGCAAACAAAAGCAGAAGACAATATCCCTACCAAAAGCATTTCCATAAAAGGCATCGCTTCGGGCAACAATGTGTATGGTGTTTTTGAAGGAAGACCTCCCTGCAATGAAATTGCGAAGCAGTTGCAAATTCCAATCGAAGGTGATTGCCCTAAGTTAAAATGGCGATTGACACTATATCAGGATCCGGTAACTAAGATTCCTACTACCTATGCACTTGAAGGCAGTTTTTTCCGGGAGAAAGAGAGACTTGGAAAATGGACGACCCGTAAAGGAATGCCCTCCAATCCAGGAGCAATTGTTCTTCAATTAGATTCTGACAAACCCCTGGAGTATTTTTATTTTTTGAAAGGCGACGACAATGTATTGTTTATATTGGACGAAAATAAAAATTTCCGGGTGGGTAATGTCAATTTCAGCTATACCCTCAACCGGGTAGATCCGAAGGAATAATTTTTGATACTGAAAATATCCCCGCACCAACTCACTAAACCTACTTATTAAAGAGGTTTATGCACTTATTTTAGTTTGTTCGCAGAGGTCTTCGTTTCTCGGGGATGCCAACTCTGATCTAACCCCCTCAATTACTATATTATGCGTTCTAAGCGAAGTTTATAAAAATTATGGGTAATAAGCCCGGAATATTTTAAATTACATATCCTACAATTAATTTATATACAATAAACTTCATTGTTTATGAAAAAGCTATTTCCCATAACTGTTGCATTTGCCGCTTTCATTTTATTGGTGGCAGCTACCCGAAATTCCAACCCATATGGATTGAAAAAAGGAAACGCGGCGGTCCAATCGATCAGCGCAATCGCTTTTGGTCCCGATGGCATATTATTCATCGGCGATTCAAAATCTGCTTCCGTAATTGCTATTGATACAAAAGATAAAACGCCCGTTGAAAAAGGAACGGCATTTGAAATTAAAAATATAGACCAGAAGATTGCCGCGGTATTGGGAACTGAAGCCAAAAATATTCGAATACAGGATATCGCCGTAAACCCGGTTTCTAAAAAAGTTTATTGTGCGGTTCAGGGAATAGATGGCACTCCCGTATTGCTCACTATCGAAGGAGAAAAGATACAAGCGGTGAACCTTAAAGATATCGCGCATAGTGCTGTTTCTATCGCTAATGCACCAGGGGAAGATCAAAAGGATCGCGGTGGACGACCCCTTCGTGATCAAACTATTTCTGATTTGAATTTTTCAGACGGCAGTGTAATGGTAAGTGGTCTCTCCAACCAGGAATTCAGTTCCAGTTTCCGGAAAATTGCTTTTCCTTTCAACGATAACCAGGAACAAGCTACGCTTGAAATCTACCATGCAGCCCATGGACGGTATGAAACCAATGCGCCGATACGCACCTTTACAACCGCAGAGCTGAACGGTAAAAAATACCTGGTGGCCAGTTATACCTGCACTCCGCTTGTTTTATTTCCACTGGATGAATTGAAACCCGGCAAACATGTAAAAGGCAGAACTGTTGCAGAATTCGGTGCCGGTAATTCGCCAATAGATATCATTACTATGAAGAAAGATGGAAATGCTTACCTGGTCATGTCTAACTCGAACAGACCTGTTATGCGGGTAAACTATAAAAACATTGAAACCTTTGAGGGTACACTCACCAATCCCATTAAAGAAAGTTATGGAACAGCTGGCGTACCATTTACCAATCTGCCGGTAGTAAATGTTCTGCAGATGGATAAACTCGACGAAACCCAGGTGGTGGTATTACAGCGCAGGGGCAATGGAGATCTTGATCTATATGTGAACCGCGCCGACAGATGGCTTTAATCATTAACCGTTATGCCCAATTATAAAAAGACCAGGCTTATTATTAAAATGAGCCTGGTCTTTTCTTTTTTAATTTTTTCTTGCTCAGAAAAAAAGAACGCTCCCATAACAATTTATTGGGAAGATGGTAATGCAACAGGCATTTTAATTCCAAAAGAATATTTGAAAAATAATCCTCCCGACTCTATACATGTACAGATCAGTAACCAACCAACAAAGACCTTTATTCTGGGAGAATATATCAAACTTCCTGAAGGGATACTATTTAAACCATTTTTACCCCTTACAAATGGATTAACATACAGCGTGCTGCTGGGTGAAGAATTGATTTACGAAGTAGGATTTCTCATACCCGATGCAGATGATGCTCCGTCAGTAGTTGCTCTTTATCCAACAAGCGATACGGTACCTGTCAATTTACTAAAGATCTATATCCAATTCAGCCGTCCAATGCGGGAAGGTGTTTCAGCAGAACAACTTATTTTAATAAAGAATGGGAAAGATACCGTGATTGCGCCTTTCCTGGATCTTCAACCGGAATTATGGAACAAAGAACGCAACCTATTAACGCTTTGGCTTGATCCGGGTCGCATAAAGCGCGATCTCCAACCGAACAAAAAAATGGGTGCGCCATTACAGGAAGGAGAGAACTATGAACTAATCATTAAACAAGATTGGCAGGATACAAGAGGGGTTGTTCTAAAGGAAGAATACCGGAAAAAATTTTGGGTTGGAAAACGAGATGCTAATTCGCCTGATCTGAAAGTTTGGGATTTTGAATTACCGAAAGCAGGATCCAGCGATCCATTGATTATACAACTGCACGAACCGCTTGATTTTGTACTGTTGAAAGAAACCTTTTTTATTCGTGATGAAAAAGGTGCTGCTTTACCGGTTGAAATAAACACATTAAACAAAGAAAAAACATTGAGCCTTACTCCTTTCACCCAATGGAAAGCAGGCAGCTATTATATTGAATGTGAATTCCGGCTGGAAGATCTTGCAGGCAATAACCTGGATCGCTTATTCGACAGGGATATCAGTAAAGAGAATAATAAAAAAGATCGCAATTTCAAACGCAAATTTGAAATACGCTAGGGTATGGAATAGTAACCACAGATCAGGTCACTAATAAATATAGTTTTAGCATTGCAATGCAATTATAAAAAAACCCCGGCTTTCGCCGGGGCCGTTCTCATTCCCTTTTTGCGGTAATGAATAAGCTCCTTCCTATTCATTAGTGCTTACGGATCATCCCTTCCAAGCAAGACCTTTCTCAATAAGACTTTCTTTTATAATTCTATATTGCCAAGCACCCATTACCCAAAAATAACCCCGGTGGAAACCGGGGATGCATGAAAAAACCAAAACTAACTACTATGAGATGTTCAAAACTGTTTTCAAAATTTTGATAGATTACCCGCCTTACGGGGCCGGTAAAAATCACGGATTGTTTTTCTACTGCTAAACTGCTTTTAGTATCCGATTATATACCCACCTTACGGGGTCGGTAAAAATTTCGGATTATTTTTTCAAGAACAAGGATAACGGTTAATGCTCATTTGATAATTGCATTGTAAAGATGCATCAGGATTTGTCGTATTCCCGCCGAAGTTTAGCGAACTGCGGTTTTTAATTAACGAATGGTATATATATGCTCATGAATCGTTTTTTGTGTTGAAACATTGAGATCGTGAAACGTGAATAGTGAGTCGTGAGAGGTCCCAAAGTATTAGTAAGTTACTTTTACTTCGAGGTTTTCTTAAGATTCACCACTCACGACCTTCCAGCCGGCAGGCAGGTTCACGTTTCACGACAACAAGAAAAGATAAAGCGCATAGATTGCTAAAACAGTAATAAAAGGTTTCATTTCTGAGAATTATTACACAAATAAAACGCAGGAATACTCCAACCGGATTGATCGATTAGTTAATGGTCGAATTGCATTATTAAACGGCAGGGAGAAATAGTCGGGAGTCAACAGTCTGGAGTCGAGAGTCGGAGTTCGAAGTCGCGAGTAGGCGAGAAAGTCGTGAATGGTGTGTGGTGAGTCGTGAGTAGCAAGGGGGAACTCTGAAAGCAATAGTGATTTACCGTTAATGGGGGAGCCACTCACGATTCACGTTTCACGACTCACGATTTCATCAATGCGAATCTCTCGTAACAACCGATCCGGAATTGCCTTGCAGAAAATCGAAATCGGCCCCTTTATCGGATTGCAAAACATGTTTCACATAAAGATTTACATAACCTCGTTCCGCGGCAGGCTTTGGAGCTATCCATGCCGCTTTACGTTTAGCTAAAATTTCATCGCTCACATCGAGATGAAGAAGACGTTTCGCTACATCTAATTCAATCATATCGCCATTTTGAACCAATGCAAGTGTTCCTCCAATGGCGGACTCGGGTGAAACATGCAATACAACGGTTCCGTATGCGGTACCACTCATTCGTCCATCCGAAATACGTACAAGGTCCTTCACCCCTTTCAACAATAATTTTTTAGGTAGCGCCATATTCCCTACCTCAGGCATACCTGGATAACCAACCGGACCCACATATTTTAATACCATTACACAGTGTTCATCGATATCGAGCTCCGGCTGATCAATACGCGCATGATAATCCTCAATACTCTCAAATACTACTGCGCGTCCTCTATGTTTCATTAAAGCCGGAGTAGCGGCAGAAGGTTTAATAACGGCCCCATTTTCCGCTAAATTACCTTTTACCACTACGCAGCCGGCTTCAGGAATTAAAGGCTTATCATAGGTTGCAATGACCGACTCATTATAGCAAGTGGTACTGCCTTTAATATTTTCTTCGTGATTTTTTCCAGTAACGGTAATTACATTTTTATGAAGATGCTCTTTCAGTTCATTTAATACTACTGGTAAACCGCCGGCATAATAAAAATCTTCCATCAGGTATTTGCCGGAAGGCATAAGATTTACCAATAATGGAATTTTGCTGCCCAATTTATCAAAATCCTCCAGTTTCAATTCAACTCCGATTCTCCCTGCAATAGCGGTTAGATGTATAATAAAATTGGAGGATCCTCCTACAGCCGCGTTCACTTTGATTGCGTTTTCAAAAGCTTCCCGCGTTAATATTTTGGAGATGGTCAGGTTTTCTTTCGCCATTTCCACAATGCGTCGTCCACTTAATTGCGCCAATACTTTTTTTCGTGAATCCGCGGCGGGTATTGCGGCAGCCCCCGGTAGGGTTAATCCCAATGATTCTACCATACAAGCCATTGTAGAAGCCGTGCCCATCGTCATACAATGACCGATACTCCGACTCATACAACTTTCAGCAAACGCGCATTCTTCCTGAGTCATCTTCCCTGTTTTCAAGTCTTCATCAAACTTCCACACATGAGTACCGGAACCGATATCCTGACCCTTGTATTTTCCATTCAACATCGGACCACCAGGTACCACAATGGTGGGAAGTCCAACGCTGGCGGCACCCATTACAGTCGAAGGAGTTGTTTTATCACAACCTGTCAATAATACAACCGCGTCAATCGGATTACCGCGAATCGATTCTTCCGCATCCATGCTTGCAAGATTTCGGAAGAGCATCGCTGTTGGTTTCAGCAAGGTTTCTCCTAAACTCATTATCGGAAATTCCAATGGGAAACCACCTGCTTCGAGTACACCCCGCTTTACCATTTCTGCGATATCTCTGAAATGCGCGTTACACGGAGTCAGTTCACTGAATGTATTGCAAATACCAATTACTGGCCGGCCATCAAACAGATCGGGAGGCATGCCCTGGTTCTTCATCCAGCTTCTATAGATAATTCCGTCTTTGTCTTTTTTTCCGAACCAACCCTGACTTCTGAATTGCTTATCGTTACTCATTTTAACGTGTATGAAAATTTTTATTAAGTTACCTCATGCTATTGGATGACAAACTTATATAAAAGTTTATCGTTTTAAGCTTATCGTTTATGTACGGCAATCCCGATAGCATACAAGAATCGGGGAAGTTAAACGATAAACCCTCGCCTACCGGCCGGCCGGGCTGGCAAAAAACGATAAACCCAGTCCAACCGGCTGTCCGGGCGGGCAAATACGATAAACCCAAGGACTTGCGGACTTTCTGACTTCCTAACTTTCTGATTACCTAACTTTCCGACTTCCGGACTTCCGGACTTCTCTCCGTACATTTAACTATCAACGGTGCTTGCATGAACCAATTTTTTTTGCAACAATATAATGCGGGAGAACTTAAGCCCTTTTCCCATATTAATGAATTCGTACTGAAGCGCAACAATGCGATCCGGCTGGATTCTTTTACAGAAACCTGCTCGGAATGCATTCGTTTTTACTTTGTACTGGAAGGGAAATTCAATTGGGTCATCGATCACAAACAACATACTCTTTTTCCATCCGACCTCGCGATCGTATTACCCGGTAAAACCTTTTGTGCAGAAAAAGGATATCTGGATATTGGTGCCATCTATTGGCTGGGATTACACATTAACAAGCTGGATGCTGGTTCAAAAAAATCATTTGGTAAATGGAGCGCCGTATCGGACACCGATTTTATTTCTGTTAGAAAAATTTTATTGCAAAGTGATACCCCGGTGATTTCTAAAATACCAGAAATTGGCTTGTTGCTACAAAACATACAACAAGAACTCTTCGCCCAGGAATTAGGTTTTATCACCCGGGTAAATCACCTGCTCGATGAATTATTTATACTTGCTACCAGAAGACTTACCCGCCAGCAAATTTCGGCGAGGGACTTCCCGCATACCTTTTTAAAACTGGAAGAAACCCTCCGGAAAAATCTTTCGCATCATTGGACCGTAGAAGAAATGGCCGCTCTTGTTGGATTGGGAACCACGGCCTTCAGCGACAAAGTGAAAAATTACACTGGCTTTTCCCCACTTAACTATTTAATCAATATCCGAATATCGGAAGCCATCCGCTTATTGAAAAAGGCGGATGTAAATGTTACGGATATAGCGCTGGATACTGGTTTCTATTCGTCGCAGCATTTCTCCACCACTTTTAAAAAGCTAACGGGATATACCCCCAGCCAGTTCAGAAAAAATAATCTTTCTAAACCTTAACTATATGTCGGCAAAAAAGAATTGCATCATTACAATAGAATTGGGAACAAACGGTGTGCGGGTTGTTGCCTTTGATCTCAATGGAACGACATTGGCTTCCATGAAAGGTTCCTATCCCACTTTTCATACCGAACCGGATTACAGCGAACAGGATCCGGAGCAAATATTCATTACCATGTTGTATGTGCTGAAGAATTTATTGAACGAGCACATTCATCCGCATAAAATAAAAGTGGTGTCCATTTGTTTCAGCGCTACCATGCATAGCGTTCTGGTAATTGATAAAAGTGGCGTGCCGATGGGAAACGTGATGACCTGGGCCGATAACCGTGCGAAGAAAGAAGCCAAACAATTGAAGGATTCAAAATATGGTAAGATCATTTACACTGCAACAGGTACCCCTATCCATCCCATGTCACCTCTATTTAAAATTGCATGGATAAAGAATAATGACAAAGAACGTTTCAAAAAAACGAGTAAGTTTTTATCACTTAAGAGTTATATCGTTCAGCAATTGACCGGGGAATACCTGATCGATCATAGCCTGGCATCCGCAACGGGTTTATTAAATATCCATACAGTAAAATGGGAACCAGAGGCATTGAACTATGCAGGAATTGGAACAGAAATGTTGGCGGATCTCGTTCCAATATTCGCTTCGGCTGGTAAATTGAAAAAAGCATACCAGAATTCCCTGGGACTTCCAGCTGATACTAAAATCATTATTGGTTCAAGCGATGGTTGCCTGGCTACATTAGGCGCGGGTGTTTGGGATGAAGGCAAAGCAACTATTACTATTGAGGATAGCGGAGCCGTTCGGGTTATGGGCAAAAAAGTATTACAGGATGAACAGCAACGCTTCTTCAACTACCTGCTTACGGAAGGTTGGTATATATCGGGAGGACCCACGAATAGCGGCGGCGTAATATTTGAGTGGTTTGCCCGTCAATTCGGGGATTTTAAAAATCCTTACGATATGGAATATACCATGGAGGAATTAATGGAAGAGGCAATGAAAGTACCCGTCGGTTCTGATGGTTTACTTTTTCTACCATATTTATTGGGAGAACGTGCGCCCATCTGGAACGCTGATGCGAGAGGGGTATTCTTCGGATTAAACATCAAACATGAGAAACGCCATTTTATACGAGCAGCCGTTGAAGGCATACTTTATGAAATCTATAGTATTGGAAAAACACTGGAAGAGTATCACAACATCAATAGTCTTTCCATTAATGGAAGTTTCGCTACGATTCCCTTGTGTACACAAATTATCGCCGATATGTTTAATAAACCGGTGAGTGCGGGTCAGCATTATCACAGTGTTGGAATGGGCGGATTCCTATTATCCGCAACAGAAATGGGAATTTATAAAAACCTCGACGAAGCGGCGCAATCCATTACTTTTTCAGACAGCTACATGCCGCAATTGAATAATCATGCGACCTATGAAAAGTATTTTCCAATATTTCAGCGTTTGAGTGTTAATCTGTTTGAAGAATTTGAGACGATTGCGGCGTTGCAACAACATAGCTGATGCTAAAGCAAGAACCAAGATGCCGAGAAGAAAGAACCAAGAACCAAGATGCCAAGAACCAAAGAAAGAAGACAAAGAACCAACCCCTGCGGGGGCAAAGAAGGAATACAAAAATTAAAAAGCCCAAGGGTCTCCGAAATTGAGGACCCTTGGGCTTTTTAGCATAATGTATTCTCAGGCGCTGTCTCCCCGCTCAATTTATGCATCATGATTATTTAAGGGCATCTAAATAATTTATAGACGCGGGGGACGCGCCGTGGCATTTAGGGAATTCTCGATAATTATCCTTTTGGCCACGGCGCGTCCCCCGATCCCTAATAAGAATAAATGCTTTATTAATTCTCACAGCATGAATTCAGGCGGGGAGACAGCGCCTGAGAAACCTAAAAATAAAATCCAATGAGTCTCTAAAATTCAGAGACCCATTGGATTTTTTAGTTTGGAATTTATTTGGTTCTTTCTTCCTTGTATCTATTTTGTCTTTCTTCTTTGGTGCTTGGCATCTTGGTTTCTTGGTTCTTAGTTCTTTTCTAGAGCCTACCAAAGCAATTTGGCCTGGTAGAAATCGAGGATTTTTATACGAAGTATATACTCATACATTGCAGTAATCGAATTCACTTTAGAGCGGTCGTAACTATTCTTCACCAACAGGTATTCCGGCGAATTAATTACTCCATTGTTAAAGCGTATCTCCGCTGCTTTAAAAGAGATATCGAAATTTTCGAGCTGCTCTTGCAATGCCTTATACCGTTCAAAGGTAGATGTCATATTCAGGTGCGCCTGGTCGATATTCTGTCGAAGAACCCGTTTGATATTGGCATTCTCGAGCGTGGAATTTTTTAATCCAAGTGAGGCCAGTTTAACCTGGTTACGTACGCGGAAATTATTAAACAGCGGAACTTGCAAACTGAAGCCATAAAAACTTCCCCGGTTAATATTAAGCTGATTGCCATAACTCAATTTGGAAGAAGTGAAATTCTGTTCCTGTCTCAACACATCAAATTGCTGATTGCTGATTTTTACATAATCTCCCGTGGGAGTTTCTACAGTAGCACCCGGTGTAGAGGATGTAGCAGCGCTGGAATAACTGCTACCAAAATTCGCCCCAAAACTGAGTACGGGATAAAAATCACCTTTAGCAACTTTTACTCCTTTCTCAAAACTCTTCACGCGCAAATCACCTGCTTTAACCTGGGCAAAACTACGCAACGCTTCATTGTATACTTCGTCAGCGCTCTGTGCATATAAACCCGCCGGTTGCAGGAATTCAGTTCGATCGAGTACCAGATCTTTATTATAAGGTATGTTCATCAACTGGCATAAACTTAGTTTTGCCGATTGCAAAGCATTGTTATTCGAAATGATGGACATCTCATCCGTACTCCGTTGCGCCTTCAGGTCCGTAAGTTGGAATTGTCCCACCGCTCCTTCCTTCACCATAATATCTAATCGGTCTACCTGTTGACGGGTAACCTCTAGTTGGTTTTGCGAAATCACGAGTAAATCTTCATTATTAAGAACAAGGAGATACGTCAACAGCACATTTAGTGTAAGGTTGTTTTTTGATTGCTCAAATTCCTGCTTACTTGCTTCATAGGCGAAATGTGTTTGCTTTATGGCATTCTGCAATTGCAAGCCAGCAAATAAGATTACGTTACTGCTTATTCCAAGGTTAGAAGAAGCCAGTTGCTGGTTAATATAACTATTGGTGATGGGGTCAATATTCCGACCCTGGTTCCATCCATAATTAAAATTACCATTCAGGTTTGGAAGCAAATTGGCTCGGGCCTGTTGCCAATTGATTTCCTCCCGTTCGGTAAGCAACCCAGCCTGTTGGACAGGGATATTATTCTTGATGGCGGTTTCAATGGCGTCTCTCAATGTTAATCTTGACACTGTCTGCGCAACGGTTGTTGTATAGCCTGCAATAATCGTCAACAACAACACGGTTTTCATTCTGATCATGATTCTGTCTTTAAGTTCTATTTAATGGTTTTTTTAATTTTGTTCTCTGTCAATGCGTCCATCGAGTAAATGAATTACTCTTTTTCCGTAGCTGGCGTTTTTTTCGGAGTGCGTAACCTGAATAATCGTTACACCATCTTCCTGATTTAGTTGTTTGAATAGTTCCATAATCTCTTCTCCCTGCTTGGAATTGAGATTACCGGTGGGTTCATCCGCGAGGATGAATTTGGGTTTGCTGATCAATGCACGCGCAATTCCTATCAATTGCTGTTGTCCGCCCGAAAGTTGGGTAGGAAAAAGATCTTTCTTCCCAACAATACCGAAACGATCGAGCATATCAGATACCAATGCTTTCCGTTCGGAAGATTTAATATCCTGGTAAATCAGCGGGGTTTCGATATTCTCGTACACCGTCAATTCATCAATCAGGTGATAAGCCTGGAAAACAAAACCGATATATTGCTTATACAAAGCGGAACGTTGTTTTTCTTTGAGTTTGTGAACCGACTCATGCATAAAATTATATTCTCCTTCATCGAATCCGTCCAGCATGCCGATCACATTCAGCAGGGTGGATTTACCAGAACCCGATGGACCCATAATGGAAATGAATTCTCCTTCCTTAACACCCATACTCACATCTTTCAATAAAAATACCCGGGCTCCGCCCACATTCACCCATTTTGAAATGTGCTTTAATTCGATCATTTTTTGTTGTTTATTCTTATGATTAAAAAAGTCTTTTTGTTGAAGGATGCTGGATACTAGATTCGCTTTGTTCAAATAATCAAACGACAATAATTGACGAATGAAGCTAGCAGCTAATAGCTAAAAGCTAGCAGCTTTCTTCATTCACTCCTCAACGCCTTCACCGGATTCGCCACCGCTACCCGGTATATCTGTGTTCCTATTGTTAACAATACTAAAAACAGCATTCCCAGCAGACTGAACAAAATAATGTCCAACCCAATGGATACGCGGTTAGAAAATATATTCAGAAAAAAGAAACCGGCTATATAACCCAATGGTAATCCAATGGCCCCTGCAATCAATACCAGTTTCAAAAATCCTTTGGATAAAATAGTCAGAATCGTTATCACGTCTGCTCCCATTACTTTGCGTATACCTATTTCCTTATAACGTGTTTGAGTTAAATAAGTAACCATACCCAGTAATCCCAAACACGCAATAGTGATAGTAACAAATGCAAGGAACCCGAGCATAGATAAAGTTCCAACTGCCGAATAACGTTCACTCATCTTTTGCTTCAGCCAATCGGCTTTAAATTCCTGGTAAGGATAATTTGCTTTCCATACCGCTGCCATGGCCGCTTCGATCTGCTTATTGGTAGATGTGGTGCGCACCAATAACTGGTTATATTGATTCTGTCTGTTGCGTAAAAGCAATGGACCCGGCGACCATTCCATTCCCCGGAAATAAAAATTTTGCATTACGCCTACTATGCGGACCGGAATCGTATCATTCAATAATAGTTGTTTACCTACCGCCTCTCCTGCTGTTTTCCATTTCAGCATCTCCAGCGCCCTTTCATTGATAATAGTGTATTGTTCCCTTTCGTTTGTTGCACCTGCCGGAAAACTATTGCCCACCAAAAATTTTAAATCGATAACAGAAGGATAATCTGCATCAACATCATAGAATTCGATACCGATTGCCTGGTCCGAAGGCAGTTGTTTTACCGAAACAGTACCCGATACGTTTTTACCCGGTGCTTCCGAAACCGCCGTGATATGTTCTACTCCATTTAATTTCTTTAATTCCGATGCAAGCAAGTTGGGATTTGTACCCTGCAATCGAATTGCCAACACATGATCCCTGTTAAACAAAGGATCCGCATTTGCCATATAATCGAACTGACGGGAAAAGACAAGGGTGAAGATGACAATCACTAATGAAAGTGAAAACTGAACAATAATCAATCCCTTGCGCAGGTTATTACTGCCAAATAATTTTACGGTAGCCAGGTTTTTTAAAACCTGCACCGGTTTAAAAGATGAGAGCGCCCATGCTGGTAATACTCCTGCAAGCAAACCGGCAAAAAGCGCGAAGAGCAGGAACCAAGTAAACACGCTCCAGTCAAATACAAAATCCACTGGCATCATCTCCCTTATAAAGGGGGCATAGTCCATCATTAATCGCAATAGCAAAAAAGCAACTCCAAAAGAAAGCAACGCGATTAAAACAGATTCAAAAATAAATTGGAGGAACACATGACGCCTCTTGGCACCAGATACTTTTCGGATACCTACTTCCTTGCCCCTGTTTAAGGAACGCGCGATACTCAGGTTGGTATAGTTAAAACAAGCGCATATCAAAATAATAAGACTAATGGCAATCTCCGCGAGTACTTTTCCCCGTGAACCGGTATTTCCAATGGAAGCAATCAATTCCTCCCCTAATATTATTTTATCGAGTGGTTGAATTTCAAACGTAAGACTGGATGTTCCTTTTTGGGTCTGCGCTTTCATTAATGCGGTGGAAACACCGGTTACCGCGTTCTCTAGTTGTTTTGCAGAAACTCCTTTCTTCACTACCACATAGGTATAGCTACTGTTGAAATTATCCCATGTGTCCAGTAATGAATTCAATTTACCGGATCTTTCCAATCCGGCTACCGAACTCATGGATAGATAGGCGTTGAACTGGATATGGGATTTACCAGGCTGATCATTCAATACACCTGTTACCAAAAAACTTCCCCATCTTGGATACTCGATCGTTTGTCCTACCGGGTCAATATCTTTTCCAAATAATCTCTCCGCACTACTCTTGCTTAATACGATGCTATTGGGAGCATTCAGTGCTGATGATTTATTACCACTCTTAAAGGTGAATCCGAAAATGCTAAAAAAGGATTCATCCGCAAATGCCCCATTCAGTTCCAGACTTTTTTTATTGGCGATTACCTGTTGCGCTCCGGGTAAATAAATGCGGGTTGCTTTTTCAATCAGGTTATAATTCGAAGTAAGATTACCCAGGAAAGGTAAGGGTGTGGTAGCAAAGCGATAGTCGGTTCCTTTCTCATTAGTCAGTTGAGAAATAATGCGGTAAGTCTGATTTGCATTCGGATGAAACTTATCATAACTAAACTGATCTTTCACCCGCAGCAATACCAGCATGCAGATCGACATGCTTAATGCCAATCCGAAAATATTGATGAAGCTGAACAACGGATTTTTCTTCAGCGTCCTGAAAGCGATTTTTATATAGTTTCTAATCATGTTTGTTTTTTATTCGGGCGATCTTATTCGTGAGTCGTGAATGGTGAGTCGTGAGTAGCGAAGGGCACTCTCTAAGTAATAGTGACCTCCCATTAGATCGGGGAGCCACTCACGACTCACGACTCACGATTCACGTCTCACGCCTCACGCCTCACGTTTTCATTCACTACGCAAGCTCCTCACCGGATTTCCCGTTGCTGACTTTATCGTACGCACACTCAATATAAGCATAGCGATCAAAATCATTCCAACTCCTGTTGCAGCAAAAATCCACCAACTCAATGCGGTACGGTATACAAAATCCTGCAACCAATTGTGCATGGCCCACCAGGCTAATGGCAATACGATAATAAAGGCCACCATCACCAATGCGATAAAATCTTTTGACAACAACGACACGATCTGAACCACCGAAGCACCCAATACTTTACGTACCCCAATTTCTTTGGTTCTTGTATTTGTGATAAAGATTGCCAACCCTAACAATCCGAGACAGCTGATAAGTATGCAGAGCCCCGATGACCATTTTAATAAGCGGGTAATATTTTGCTCCGACTTATAGAATGCAGCGATGCTTTCGTCATAGAAAGTATATTTGTAATCATCTTCAGGGTACAGCAACTTATACTCTTTCTCCACTTTAGCCAAAGTTTCTTTCCAGGAATCACCGTTCAGGCTTTTTGGTTTCAGTGCGAGATGAAGCGTGAAGCTTCTGCTACTCGCCGCTGAATACGATAATGGTTTAATTGGTTCGTGGGTGGATTTGGTATGAAAATCTGCAATGACACCTACAATGGGAAACTTTCTTTCATCACCAAGAAATTTACCTACTGCATCCGCGGGGTTTTGATAACCCATCATTTTGGCGAGGTTTTCATTAATCACATATTCTATAGTAGTATCACTGGGCGCTACATTTCTCCCGGCTACCAATTTCATTCCATAAAGATTAAAATAACCGGTATCGGCGTATTTTACTTCTACCATTGTTTCCATCATCGACTTATCCGCCTTTTCATATTTCATGGTGGTGGAACTGGTATTGTTTGAAGCAGGGGGAGAACCAGCCAGACTTATTTTTTCGATACCGGGGATTGCTTTTAGTTTTTCTAAAAATACAAAGCGACGATTGTCTTTCTCATTACTGAAAAAATTCCAGCGAGTGTTTACCGTAACAATCGCTTCCCTTTTATATCCAAGATCTTTATTCAATGAATAGTTGATCTGTTTACTAACTACCAGCGTGGCGATAATCAGGAACTGCGCGATTACAAACTGGGTAACTGTCAATGTTTTTCTTAACCAGGCTTTGCGTGATTGCGCGGTGCCTGTATAGGCCTGGTTTTTCAACACCGTTACCGGTTTAAATTTAGTAAGGACAATGGCAGGATAGAATCCAGCCAGCACACTCACTATTACTAACAACAGCAACAGGAAGATCCAAACATGGGGTTGGTTCAGCGAACTGAATGAAATGCCCTCGGGAATAAAGTCTTTAAAAATATTCAGTAACCAGGGAGTAATTGCAATGGATACAAGAGTAGCTAAAAATGTAAGCAGGAAAGTTTCACTCAAAAACTGGAACATTAATTGTCTTTTGCCGCTTCCCATTGTTTTGCGGATGCCAATTTCTTTTGCTCTTTGTGACGATTGCGCCGTGGTGAGATTAATAAAATTTATACAACCCAATAACAAAAGAAAAGCCGCTACGGCCAATAATCCAAATAATGTGGGCATATGACCGTGACGTTGCCCGAATGAATCATATTTATTATTAAAATGAATATCCGTTAAAGGCTGAAGCATATGCTTCATATCATCGGGCTTGGCAGGTTCTTCATCGATCTTACTGCGATACTTTTCGCGGATCGTTACCAATTGCTGTTCTATCTTGGAAGTACTGGTTCCCTTACTAAGTTTTACAAATAGCTGAGAAGCCGAAGTAATATTGCCCCATTCTTCGGTACCCCACTGTTCTTTCAAGCCGGTTGCGTCGATCGTTGCTTTTGAAATAAACTCTTTGAAAGTAAAATCGGTAACCTCTTCCAAATCTTTCACAACACCCGCTACCATGGTTTTGATCGTATCATCATAATAAATCTCACGGCCAATAATCTCGGACGGCTTAAGTCCGGAAAAATAGGATTTGGCCCTGTTTTCGGTTAGCACCACCTGGAACGGATCCTTCAATGCTGTCTGGGGTGAGCCCGCCAGCCACTGGTAAGGAAACATTTCAAAGTAATATTCATCAGCATATATTATACTTTTCTGATGACGAAATACAACAGGGGATTGATTGGCAGGTATAGGAATAGATACTTTTAATTCCGAAGCTGTATTAAAGTGTGTAACCAGGTCAATGCCGGTCGCTTCTTCTCTTACAGCTTTTGAAGTAGGCGCGGGAACTCCGGAATTGCTGAACGACACGTCCGTAAATTTAATTTCACTCACTACCCGGAAAATACGGTCCCCGTCTTTATGAAATTTATCGAAACTAAATTCGTATTGAACAATCAGGTATATCACCAGCGATGCACTGATTCCAATTGCCAGTCCCCCGATATTAATCAGGGAAAACAATTTGTGATTGCGGAAACTGCGGAATGCAACACGGAAATAGTTGGATAACATAGTTAATTTATTATATACTGATGATAGCTTATCGTTTGGTGTTTGTCAATTATCGTTTGTCGTTTGGTGTTTGGCGTTCTTTAGGTGTAACACTCCATACAAAATATATGCAGCATTTACTAGGGCTTTTTGAAGTTAAAGAACACCAAACACCAAACGCGAAACAATAAACTTCTACTCGCTCCTCAACGATTTCACGGGATTCGTCATCGCTGACCGTATTGTTTGAAAACTCAACGTCACCAATGCCCCCGCGATCATCAACAATCCGCTGAGTGCAAATATCCACCAACTTATATCGGTCCGATACGTAAAATCATTCAACCAATCTTTGATTGCCCACCACGCAAGAGGTGAAGCGATCACAAAAGCCAATACCACTAATAATACAAACTCTTTCGATAAGAGGGACACAATCTGAGTTACCGAAGCCCCTAGTACTTTGCGCACTCCTATTTCTTTTACCCGTTGGTTGGTGGTATAGATAACAAGACCCAGCATTCCCAAACAACTTATCAGTATGGCGAGACCGGTGGCCCATTTCATCAGGCTCGACATATTCTGCTCAGCTTTATAAAATGAAGCGATGCCCTCATCAAAAAATTCATATTTGAAATCAAAATCAGGATAAACCTCTTTCCAGTTTTGTTCGATCTTTTGAAAGGCGCTTTTCCAGGTTCCGCCTTCCGGGGAATTTGGTTTCAGCAATACGTGAAGCGTTCCATGATTTTGGGTAATATTCGAATAAGCCAGGGGCACAATCGGGGAATGCACCGATTTTAGATGGAAATCTTTCAATACCCCTGCGATGGCTATTTTATTATCCCGTCGTTCAATAATTTTTCCAACTGCATCCGCGGGATTTGAAAATCCCAGAAATTTCGCGTAGGCTTCATTGATAACAAACTCCCTGTCTATAGAATCTCCATCGAGCGCATAGCGACCCGCTACTAGATTAAGTTGATAGATATCGAAATATAAAGGATCCGCGTATTTAATCTCCACCATTGATTCAATACTCTTATCACCGTTTGTATACTTTACACTGGTAGTGGAATATCCGTGGCTGGCTGGTGTTTGTCCACTCAAACTCACTTTCTCAATTTCGGAAATGGCCCGGAGTTTATTAAGTAATACCATACGTTGTCCATTATTCGGTGCGTTCCAGGGAACCTGTATAGTAACAATCGCATCTTTTTTAAAACCCATATCCTTATTCAGCGCGTAATTGATTTGCTTTGCAACCAGCAGGGTGGCAATTACGAAAAATTGCGCAATCACAAATTGCGATACCGTAAGCGTCTTCCTTAACATGGTTTTCCTCGACCTTGCTGAGTTTGCCGAAAACTGGTTCTTCAATACCAATACCGGTTTGAATTTCGACAATATCCAGGCTGGATAAAAACCCGACAACACGCTTACAATAAGAATCAATACTATGATAAACAAGATAACATTGGGCTGTCTTACAGAATTAAAGCTTAGCTCAGCCGGGATAAAATCCGAAAACATTTTTAAAATTAAGGGTGTCAACGCTAACGAAACCAATGTAGCTATTGTAGTCAACACAAAAGTCTCACCCAAAAACTGAAATACCAGGTGAAGCCTTGAACTTCCCATTGTTTTACGGATACCGATTTCCTTTGCACGGGATGAAGCCTGTGCAGTAGTAAGATTAATAAAATTGATACAAGCTAATAATAAAAGGAAACCCGCAACGGCTAATAATCCATAGAGCGTGGTTTTGTTTGCTTGTCTTTCACTGAACATATCATATTTACCAGTAAAATGCAGATCAGAAATGGGTTGAAGCAGATTCGTAGTTTTCATAAACTCATTCTTCGAATACTTCTCCCGCAGTGCTACCAATTGCTTTTCTATTTGCGTTGGTTGAATTCCTTTATTGAGTTTTACGAATAATTGCGAGGATCCATTTACACTGGTCCATGTGGTCATTCCAAAATTTTTCTTCAATCCGGTATTAAGAACCGTTGCAAGCGAGATAAATTCTTTGAAACGGAAATCGGTGTTTTCTGTAAAATCTTTAACGATGCCACTTATAGTAACTTTTATTGAATCGTTGTATATAATGGTTTGACCTATTGCACGGGAAGGATCATTGCCCGGAAAATAGAGTTGGGCGCGACTTTCTGTTAGCACTACTTTGAACGGTTCAGCAAAAGCAGTTTGTGGGGAACCGGCAAGCCACTGATAGGAAAATATGCGGAAATAATTTCCATCCGCAAATACGATCTCTTTCTGATTTTTATATACCGGAGGATTATCCCCTGAATGCTGGGGGAAGCTAACTTTTGTCTGGTAACCGTAAGTATGAAAAGCCGCGGTTGCTTCCAGTCCGGTTACTTCATTACGCATTGCATCGGCCAGTGGAGCACATACTCCCCCGTTAGTCAGGAACTGACCAGGAAACTGAAGGTCGGAAACAACCCGGTAGATGCGGTCGCGGTCCTTATGGAATTTGTCAAAACTAAAATCGTATTGAACCAATAGAAAGATCACCAGTGACGCGCTGATGCCAATGGCGAGGCCTGATATATTGATCAGGGAAAAAAGCTTATGCCTTTTCAAATTCCGGAGTGCAACAAGTAGATAATTGCCGAACATATAGGTTGATTTAAAGCTACCTGGTTAAGACCGGGCTCCTTACTTATTCAACCCTTGTACCAATCTTTATAGGCCTTTGAGAATGCGGCAGATAGACTATCTGAACAGGAGCAGGTGTACGGAAACGGACAGTTTTTGTTCGAAACCGAACGGGAGGAGTAGTCGGGAGTCGGGAGTCAGTAGTTCGGAGTCAGTGCATTCGTCTCCCGACTTCTGACTACAGACTCCGAACTACTTCAGCCTGGTTTAAAATAACTGATCAGCTCCCGTCTGCTGCAATAACCGATTCAATTCTTTTTTCATCTCCTTTAGTGTGCCTGTCATTGCCGGATCATTTATTATGTTGTGAAGCTCGTAGGGATCTTTAACGAGATCATAGAGCTCATTCATTCCTTCCAGTTCAGTATAATGTATGTATTTGTAACGTTGGTTCCGAACCGCCTTGTAACCCATCTTCACAATGCGGGGAAATACGGTGTCGCTATAATATTCAACCAAAAATGAACTCCGCCATGCTTTGGGTTTTCCTGCAAAAATGGGGACCCACGATTTACCTTGATAATGTTTACCAGGAGTTACGCCAACCATTTCAAGTAGCGTGGAAGCAAGATCAATGCTCAATACCAATTGTTCAGGTTTTGTTCCGGCTTTTATAGTTGGTGGATACCTGACCAACATGGGAATGCGAATGGCTTCTTCGTAAGCCAACCTTCGCTCTAAATCCAAACAATGTTCTCCATACCAATAACCATGGTCGCTGGTGAATACCACAATGGTGTTTTTTAATTCCCCTTTATCTTCAAGAGCTTTTAATATTGTTCCGAGACTTTCATCAACGGCCATCAACATTTCAGCGCGTTCCCGGATGGTTTTCTCCTTCGTTGAAGTTTCAGGACTCAAAGGAGGTAGCCCTTCTATGTTGCGTGCAAGGGCTGGTTTGTCGAGCGGAGGAATATTATAGTTGGGCCTTCGGTTGAATAGAGCCTTGTCATACATTCCCAAATGTCGTTGTGCCGGGATAAAACCACCCTCCCCAATATCTACCACTTTGCCATCATCACGTTGAGTTATGTTTGGATGAAGCGCCTTATGCGCCAGGTAGAGCAAAAAGGGTCGATCACGCTTTTGATTAATAAATCGAAGAGAGTGATCAGTTAGTATATCGGTAACATATCCCTTTACTGTTTGCAATTCACCATTAATATTTAATGCGGGATCAATTGCCTCTCCCTGACCCTTTAACGAAACCCAATAATCAAAACCGGGACGTTTGGTATCATCATTACCCATATGCCACTTTCCGATGAACGCGGTGGCATATCCATTATCATGAAGTTGTTTTGGAAATGTATTGAGTTTATGACTTTGCTGATTACGTGCTGTATTGTCAACGATGCCGTTGGTATGCGCATACTGACCCGTAAGAAAACTAGCCCGACTGGGCGAACAAAGAGGTGTGGTTGCGAAGGCATTTAAAAAGCGGGCACCTTCTATAGCGATTCTGTCAATGTTCGGTGTCTTAATATAATTGTGTCCTGCTTCACCATATTCATCCCATCGCATATCATCCACCAGAACTACAACAATATTGGGACGTCTATCCTTACCAGATTTCTGAGCTAATGTGGAGCTGCAAGTAATAAGTATTACTATGCAAGCAAAAGCCCAGATTCTAGAATATAAAGGAATGATCAACTTCAATTCTCACATTTTCATATAAGGTAAAGAAAAAAAGCCATTCTGTATTTTCCTTAACTTCGGCGAGTTAGAAAAAGTTGAATCTAATGTGGAGTCGAACTACTCTCTTTATCGGTTGCTTATTACTTACCATATTCTATCTTCTTGGATGTGATACTGAAACTAAACAAGAAAATACCAGGAAAAAGAAAGATTATATAAAACAAATACCCGGCAAAAATGATAGTATACCTGCTAACATAGCCGAAAGGGGTGAAGTGTTGATTGCTTATTCAGATTGTTATACCTGTCACAAAAAGTATGAAAAAGCAGCGGGACCGGCTTTTAAAGATATAGCAAAAAGATACCCCGTAAATAAAGGTTATATTGAATTGCTTGCTCATAAAGTAATCCTCGGAGGAAGTGGAAGTTGGGGGTATCCGGTAATGACTCCACATCCCAATCTTTCATTAGAAGATGCGAAAATGATGGTGACGTATATCTTGTCATTGAAAAAGTAAGTGCTGACATCGTGAATCGTGAGACGTGAATCGTGAGAAACTCCCCGATTAACGGTTAGTCACTATTAATTAGAGAGTGACACCCGCTACTCACGATTCACGTCTCACGACTCACGATTCATCATTCTGTTCGTAACGATTTTATCGGATTGATCGTCGCAGCCTTAGCTGTCCGAACAATAATTAACACAAACGTCGCCGCACACAAAACACCGATAGCGAAAATAAAAGGCAAGGGCCCGATCGGAATCCGATAGCTATAATTATCCAACCAATTCTTCATGATAATCCAGGCAAAAGGACAGGCAACGAGACCGGCAAAGGAAATCACCAAAATAAACTCCTTGATAAATAAATATACAATGCCATTCATAGAAGCACCCAACACCTTGCGGATGCCAATTTCTTTTATCCGTTTATGAATGCTCAAAGAAACCAAACCCAATACTCCCAGTAAAACGATAATGAATGCCAACAAGGTTGCCATATAAGCGGCTTTCTTCAACTGTATTTCTGTTGCATATAGTTTTTTCAGGGAGTCGTCCATAAAACTATATTCAAAAGAACTTCCCGGCAACAATTGAGGCCATTTATTCTGTATAGTAGCAATGGAGTTTGCCACATTGCCTGGTTTTATCTTGAAAGAAAAAAACCGATAGTTAGGCGAAAAGTTTACATTGAAAAAAATGGACGGCGAGATGGATTGTTGCATAGAACCGAAATGAAAATCTCGCACCACTCCTTTTACCGTAAAAACCGTTGGATCGTTGAGAATTCGTAGCCGTTGGCCAACGGCATCTTCCGCATTGGAATATCCCAATAGAGATGATGTCTTTTCATTAATCACTACTTTACCGGAATCAAGTCCCCTGCCTTCGAAAAAATTTCCAGCTACCAGTGGTATCTGGTAAGTAGTTAAATAGTTTTCATCGGTTTGCAATACTTGCAAATAACTGCTGCTGGTTGAATCGGCCCCATATTTATAAACAGGTGCCTGACCGGCATTAGCGCCATTCGGAATCTCATAACTCAAAGAAATATTGCTCACCTGTGGTAATCTGGCAAATTCATCCCTTACTCTTAACATCTTTTGCGCCCCGGCTTTTGTCCAATCTCTCGGCACCTGCGCAGAAACTACATATTCTTTATTGTACCCTAACTGCTGGCCAAAAAAGAATGCCACTTGTTGCGCAACGATATAAGCCGCTACCAATACAACAATTGCCAGACTGAATTGAAATCCTACCAATGATTTTCGTAACAGGATGCCACCTGAAACAGTTTTTAATTTTCCTTTCAATGAATCTACCGATTGAATTGCGGATAAAACAAAAGCAGGATATAAACCAGCCAACAATCCCACCAATACAATAATAATTACTGGAAGCGCAATAAACCAAAGCGGAAAAGCTGAAAGTGCTGGTAGCTCTTTACCTACTACCTGGTTGAAGACAGGTTTGATCATCGGATAGGCAACCAACGCTAATATGGTAGCAATAGAAACCAGTGCTATTGATTCAACCAGGAATTGCAGAATCAATTGTCCGCGAAGACCTCCTAATACCTTGCGTATTCCAATTTCGCGCATACGTCCCGAAGAGCGACTAATAGCAATACTGATAAAGTTTACAATCGCCATCAATAAAATAAACAAACCAACAAAAGACAGCGCATATAACATACGTTTCACCACCGCTTTATCTTTTTGCAAATAATAATCGGTCAGCAATACAGGTTGCACAGTAATTATTTTTTGTAAGGAGGGATCCGCGTTTTGCTGAACCATCTGATTGATTACTTTCTGTATTTCATCAATGGATGCCCCTTTTTTTAATTCTATAAAAGAGGCAATAAACATATTGTTCCAGGAATCAATTCCCTGTCGGCCAAAATAAGAAAGCGTATTGGTCGGAATAAAAAAAGAATTGGGGTAATCAGTGGTCAGATGAGTTACGGAGTTCTGTGTAAGATTCTTAAGTACCGCTGTAATTTTAAAATCGTGTTTCTCTCCCGAAAAACTCTGAATGGTTACCGTTTCACCCAGCACCTCTGATTTGCCAAAATATTTTATGGCTTTCTCTTCGGTAATTACTACAGAAAAAGGATCGTTCAGCGCAGTGGCTGCATTACCATGCACTGTTTTAAATCCATACATTTTCAATAAGGTACTGTCCCCTACCTGCAGACCTTCCCGAAAGTTCTTATCCCCTTTCGAAACCACGGATGTAATTCCATCCCACCGATAATAATTTTCTACCAGGTTGGGATAATCATCGTGTAGGAGTTTGGCAATTGGTCCAAATGTCGCCAGCTCATATCCAATATTGGGATCTGTTGAAACGGTGGTAAGAATATATTGCTGTTCCGGATTATTCAATTGTTTATTTACCTGCAACTCGCCCCATATATAGGCACCAATCAGGAATACAAATAATATTCCTACACATAGGCCGATTATATTTACCGCGGAATAGAAACGGTATTTGGTAATGTTGCGCCAAGCGAGGAGAAGGTAGTTTCGAAACATATGTATTTAATTAGATTTTTTATCGTTTTGCGGGCTTAACATTCCTTACTAATAGCAGTATATCTCAATTCTCAGGCTTTCCCGATAAGAGATCCGGGATCCAGCTACTCCGCTCTCAACACCTTCACCGGACTACTCACCACTCACTACTCACTTCTTAAGCTCTTCACGGGATTCGACAACGCCACTCTTATTGTATGAAAACTTACTGTTAACAATGCAATCACTAATACAACCAGGGCCGATAAAACAAACGTGCTAACTTTCAATCCTTCCTTATAAGGAAATATATCCAACCATTTATGCATAAAATAATAGGCGACTGGGAATGCGATCAGACAGGATATTCCAACCAGCACCACAAAATTCTTTGCGATAAGAGATACAATACTTGGCAAATCCGCTCCCATTACTTTTCGGATACTGATTTCTTTTTGCCGCTGTTGCGTAGTAAAGGCAATTAATCCCAATAAACCTAAACAGGTAATAAATATAGTAAGCGTAGAGAACGCGGTGAAAATCTTACCTCTTTTTTGATCGGCGGCATATTGTGAATCAAAATCCTGGTCCAGAAAAGTATATTGAAAGGGAATGTCCAGAAAAATACTCTTCCAGGTATTCTCAATGGAAGCAATCGAAGACGGAAGATTTGCCGGTGACAATTTAACCTGGAACACATTGTTGAATATTCCGTAATACAAGATCAATGGATCAATTGGATTGTATAGAGATTTTACATGAAAATCTTTAAATACCCCGACTACTTCCAGGAATCGCCCTGTGGTATCACCTGGAAATTTTATTTTTTGTCCGAGCGCTTCGTTCCAGCCAAGGGCCTTCACCAAACTTTCATTAACCAGTATGCTGTTCAAGGTATCGGAAGAACCTGTAAAATTTCTCCCTTTAATAAGTTTTATGTTCAACGTATTTAAATAGTTCTCATCAATGCCATAACAATCCACTCCTCTACTAACATAACCCTCTTTAGTTGGGACAGAGAAGAGATTAAAATTAGTGTTATTTCCACCCGGTGAATTTTGACCCGTACTTACAGCAACTACTCCTGATTTTTTAGCCAGCTCATTTCGGAAACTGGTAACCTTTGCTCGCAGGTCCCTATTCCCATCAACTGCCAGTGAAAGTGATACAACCTGTTCTTTATTAAACCCAAGATCTTTATTTCGCATGTATTGTAATTGACCATACACTACCCAGGTACATATCAGCATGACCATCGAGATACTGAATTGGGTTGTTACTAAAATTCTCCGCAGCGTTACATTACTGGAGCTTTTGGCTAATGATCCCTTTAAAACGGTAAGGGGTTGAAACTTTGCCAGGTAAAAAGCCGGATAGCTTCCCCCAACGAAACCAACAAATACTACTATTGCCAACAGGATCAATAATGTTGAAGGGGTGAATAAGGATTGATAAGATATAAATTTACCCGCCAGATTATTGAAAACCGGAAGCAAAAAATAAACAGCGAGCAAACTTAATAATAAAGAGATGATGGTAATAACCACTGATTCCACCAGGAATTGCGATACCAACTGTCCTTTGGTAGATCCGGCAACTTTACGGATGCCGATCTCTTTTGCGCGTCGTCCAGAACGCGCAGTAGCCATATTCATATAATTGATACAGGCAATGATGAGCATGAAGAGGGCCACAGAAGAAAAGATATAGATATAAGACATACTTCCCAATTCTTCAGGTTCACCGGACCTATCCGAATGAAGATGAATTGAAGTAATGGGTTGTAGTCCATAATTTATTTCAATTTTATACTGAGCGAAAATAGGCGCCATGTATTTATCATACATCGGCAATAACTTTTTTTGAAAAGCCTCCACATTTACGTTGGGCCGGAGCAATACATAGGTATAGTTGTTGAACTGGCCCCAACTATTTGCGAAGCCGGTAGGAAGCGTATTGGCTGAAATCAACGCATTGAAAATGATATGCGAGTTTTTCGGAACATCTTTAACAACCGCAGTAATTTTATAAATATCACCTCGCTTATTCTGTAACGATTGTCCAACCGCGTTATTTCCCTTTCCATAATACTTTTCTGCAAGGCTTTGCGTGAGTACCATTGAATTGGGTGTCATCAACGCGGAAGCCGCGTTTCCTTCAATAAACTGGTAGGTGAAAATATCAAACACATTACTATCTGCATAAAACACTTTCTCTTCGTAAAATTCTTTATCATCATTTTTATACATCACCCGGTCGGCATTCACAAAACGGGCCGATTGTTCCACTTCCGGGAAATCTTTTTTCAAGGTAGGTCCTAGTGGAAATTGGGTGGATGACCATTTCATTTTATTTTCTGGCTCATTCACATTAGCAACGATCCTTACAATACGATCCGCTTTTTCGTGATAGCGATCATAACTCAGTTCATCAATTACATAGAATAGTAATAACAAACTAAAGGTGATACCAATAGTAAGTCCCAGGATATTGAGCAGGCTGTAGCCTTTGTCTTTCCTGAAATTACGGAGGGCGATGAGAATGAGATTTTTTATCATGGCAGATGATTTGGATTCATGTGGATACTATCTCTCGATTCGTGAGTCGTGAGTGGTGAGTCGTGAGCGATATCGTGAATCGTGAGACGTGAATCGTGATTGGCTCTCCGATTAACTGTAGGCTACTATTAAATAGAGTGCATAACCTGCTACTCACGACTCACCACTTACGATTCACGATTCATCATTCACTTCTCAAGCTCTTCACCGGATTTGATATTGCTGCCCTTACCACCTGCACGCTTAATGTAAGAATGGCAGCAGCAAGCATAGCTAATCCGCAAAACAAAAACATCCATACACTCATATCAACCCGGAATGAAAAATCCTGGAGCCAATTATTGACGGCCCACCATGCAAGGGGTGATGCAATCAAGAATGACAAGAATACCAACATCACAAAATCTTTAGACAATATTTTTACAATATTCATTACTGATGCCCCTAATATTTTCCGGACACCGATTTCCTTGGTTCTTGTATTGGTTGTATAAATCACTAACCCCAATAATCCGAGGCAACTGATCAGGATGGTGAGAGCGGTGGCCCATTTCAGCAGGCTGGCTGTATTTTGTTCATTGGTATAAAAAGCAGCTATCGTATCATCCAAAAACTTATAATTAAAGTCTTCGTCGGGGTAAAGGTTCTTGTATAATGTCTTCATTTGTGCGATGGCATTTCTCCATAAACTTCCATCCGCGTTGTTTGGACCAAGCTTTACGTGAAAGATCATTCCATTTTGTCCGCCAAAAACGATTGGACTAATTGCAGCACGCATTGACTGATCATGAAAATCTTTCATAAGTCCAACCACCGGTTTTATCTTACCATTCCAGTTGACACCCTTGTTAATAATATCTGCCGGGTTCTTAAATCCCATTGCACGCGCAAAACTTTCATTTACCAAAAATTCTCTCAGCGTATCGCTGGGCTTTATGTTTCGGCCCGCCAGCAATTGAATCTCATACAATCTGATATAGTTGACATCGCCAAACCTCACCTGCACATTTTGTTCAGGCTTTACCATTTTTTCTCCATCAAAAAATTCCAGGTTTGCAAATGCTACGCCCTGGTCGGCCGGGGAGAAAAATCCGGTACTTACCATCGCTACGCCGGGGATATTCTTTATCGCGTTCAGCAATTGTGCTCCATGTGTCTTAACTGTATCACGTGGCTGATAAAAGGTCAGCACGGCTTCGCTTTTGAAACCCATATCTGCCCGAAGGGAATAACTTATTTGTTTACTAACTCCTACTGTTGCTATAATAAAAAATTGTGCGATAACAAACTGGGAAATGGTAAGTGTCTTTCGTATCCAAATTCTTCTTGTTTGGGAAGAACCTATATATGCCTGGTTCTTTAGAACCTGCACCGGTTTATAATTCGACAATATCAACGCGGGGTATACTCCTGCCAGAAAACTTACGAGTACGGTTACCAGAAAAAGAAACAGTATCAGAATCGGCTGTTGAATCAAATTGAGCTTTAGTCCCGGAGGAATAAAACTTTCAAACATCTTCAACAGGATAGGGGTAATAGCTACCGATAATAATGTAGCAATTATTGTGAGAAGTAAAGTTTCGCCGAGGAACTGAAAAATCAGTTGCTTTCTGGAACCACCAATCGTCTTCCGGACACCTATTTCCTTTGCCCGTTGTGCTGCATTCGCGGTAGTGAGGTTGATGAAATTGATACAACCCAACAATAATAGAAAAATGGCTACCGCCAGCAAACCATATAATGTCGGCATATGAGCGAGACGTTGCCCGAACGCCGCATACTTATTATTAAAGTGAATATCACTCAACGGTTGTAAATGAAAACCTAATGTATTATCAGCATCTTTATTAGCGTCCTTGTTATACTTCTTAACAACATCCCGAAGTTGAGCCTCGATACGCTCAGCAGTGCTCCCTCTTGATACTTTTACAAACACTTGTGAATAGGCCATCCAATCGTTCCAAACCTCCATCATAAATTGTTGCTGGAGTCTTGTCTTTGCAATAGTGGCAAATGAAATAAATTCCACCGCAGCGAACATAGTTCGCTGATCCAGATCCTTTACTATCCCAGTAACTGTGGTAGTAAGCATCTCATCGTTGTAGCGTATCTGCTTTCCAATGATGTCGGACGGATCCATATCAGGAAAGTATTGTTGGGCGCGACTTTCAGAGAGTACTACTGAAAAGGGTTCCTTCAGCGAATTAGCAGCGGATCCCGCTAGCCATTGACGGGGTGTCAACTGGAAATATTCGTTATTCGTAAAAACAATATCTGGTTGTTTCTTGAAGACGACTTCTTTGCTATTCTCTCTTAACACAATCACCTTCGCAGTTGCATCCCCCTGGAACGTCATTACGGGTACCGTTTGATCAACACCCGTTACTTCATTCTGAATCGCTCCGCTTAGTGGAGCAGGCACCGCCGATGAATGTCCTTCTGATCCGTTGAATTTTGCATCCAATACCACGCGATAAATTCTGTCTTTGTCCTTTTGAAAATTGTCGTAGCTGAATTCGTGATGAATGATCAGGAAGATTACCAACGATGCCCCTATCCCAATCGCCAATCCCAATACATTAATAGTGGAAAAAGTTTTATTCCTCCAAAAGTTTCTGCAAGCAGCGATGAAATAGTTCCGGAACATAATTTGAAATTTATTTATATAATAGATCCTTGAATCGTGAGACGTGAATCGTGAGTGGCTCTCCGATTAACGGTAAGCCACTAATTCTCAGAGAGACTGACCTCGCTACTCACGATTCACGCCTCACGACTCACGATTCGCTATTCACGATACGCCATTCACGACTCACCACTCACTATTCACTCCTCAAGCTTTTCACCGGATTGGCAATCGCCGCCCTCATCGTATTTAAACTCACCACCACCAGGGTCAGCAACAAAATGAGAACACCAACTGCACCGAATAACCAAATATTGATATCAATCCGGTAAGT
The DNA here is from genome assembly GCA_965279015.1 of Chitinophagaceae bacterium. Classification (GTDB taxonomy): domain Bacteria; phylum Bacteroidota; class Bacteroidia; order Chitinophagales; family Chitinophagaceae; genus Endoryza. The sequence continues at coordinate 1,465,323 of OZ257130.1, read as the reverse complement.
ATATTTCTCCAGCCAATTATTCATTAGCCACCATGTTAATGGAACGGCTATAATGAATGCAATCAGTACGAGTTTTAAAAATTCTTTAGAAATAAGCATTAATAACTGTTGTACAGAAGCCCCTAATACTTTCCTCACTCCTATTTCACGTATTCGTTTTTCGATGGTGAAGGAAGCCAATCCCGCAAGCCCGATACAACAGATAAAAATAGCAAGCCCTGCAAAAATATTGGTGATCCTGCTGATGAGGTTTTCCGTTAAAAACTTTTTACCAAATTCCTGGTCCACGAATTGGTATTCGAATGGATTGGCAGGATTGTGTTTCTTAAAAATTGTTTCTACTGATTGCAGTGCTTTTTGAATTTGTCCCGCGTTATTCAATCTGATAGTTACTGTACTCGAATTGTCGGGTTGATAGAACGCCATCATTGGATCAACTGGTTTGAAAGGCGATTCCATTACAACATTATCCGTTATGCCAATAACAGTGAATGTTCTTCTGTATCGCATTTGCATGCCAATCGGATTTTTGAGTCCCATCGCTTCCACAGCAGCTTTGTTTAATAACATGGCTGTTGAATCGGAAGGGACACCCGAAAAATCGCTTCCTTCTATAATTTTAATCCCCATTGTTTTCGTAAAATCCAGATCTGTACCAATGGCTGATACAATGAGATCGCCATCTTTTGGTTTTCCATCCCAGTCGGGAGCTCCTGATTTCCACCATACATTAGTAATAGGGGACGACGTTTGTGTAACTGCCCCCACTAATCCTGTATTCAGTAGTTCCTGCTTAATTACGGAAAAATTTTTATTTATTTCAGGTGATGATGGTAGCATAATCAGATTATCAGCATTATATCCCATATCCCTTTTCTTAACATGTTGCAATTGCTGGTAAACGATAATAGTGGCTGAAATAAGCACTATTGATATTACGAATTGCGCTACTACCAGCACACGACGAGGCAATACTGCTTTTCTTCCCGACAGAAAAGTTCCTTTTAAAACACTTAGTGGGTTGAAAGAAGAAAGATAGAGTGCCGGGTAACTACCAGCTACAAAACCGGTAAAGAATATTATTGCGAAGGCACCCAACCAGAAGCCGGGCTCAGCGAGACTCAATGACAAATGTTTATCAACAAGGGTATTGAAAGCAGGTAGTATAAAAAACACCGTTGCTACTGCTAACACAAAAGCGATAAATGCTAAAATGATCGATTCAAAAAAGAATTGAAATATGAGTTGCTTTTTACCCGAACCCAATGTTTTCCTCACGCCCACTTCTTTCGCTCTTTTTTCTGAACGCGCTGTAGAAAGGTTCATGAAATTAACGCAGGCGATCAGCAGTATAATCAATGCTACAATGGTGAATAGTCTTACATATTCAATCATACCGCCCACATTTTTCCCATCTTTAAAATCACTGTAGAGCCGCCATTTATTCATGGGAAAGCTGAAATAAGTGCTTATCTTTTTATCAGTGGGATCATGCTGAATTTTTATCGCGTTAATGTTCTTATCTAGCAATTGAACGTCTGCGCCAGGAACCAATTGAACAAAAACATTCCAGGAAGAGTTTGTCCAATTACTCATAGCTCTCTTTTCATAGTCGCCGGAATAATTAAACATATTGATATAATCAAACTGAAATGTTGAATTTCCGGGTGGGTCCGCAATGACAGCGGTGATCTTTGAGTCGTAGGAATTATCTACCCGTACTACTTTATTTATCGGGTCCTCCTTTCCGAATATTGCTTTTGCCGCAGATTCGGTCAGTACAATGGAATAGGCATCGGGAATAGCGGTTGCCGCATTGCCTTTGATAAATTTCCAAGAGAACATATCAAAAAAATGCTCACTCACTGTTTGCCCATTCTTCTTCAGTTTGGTATTTCCATAAGTAAGTACATGCGGTTGACTATAAGTTGTGACCACCGCATTTTTTACCTGCGGGGAGCTCTCCTCAATCGACTTAGCCAGAGGCAACACCATATTCCTGTCCGTAAATACCTGGTTATTAAAATTGCGGTGCGCAATTACCTGGTAAATATTATTATAGTTGGAATGAAACTTATCATAAGCAAGCTCATCCTTCACCCATAAAAAAATCAAAAGGGTACAAGCAATACCAATCGTGAGTCCAAGGATATTCGTAATGGAAAATCCTTTATTCCTGAATAAATTTCGCCAGGCGATTTTAAAATAATTTTTGAGCATAAAATCTGTTTTTAATTCATGCTGTCTATTATATATTAGGCAACGGATTCGTGAATCGTGAGTGGTGAGTCGTGAGTGGTCTCCGATAAACGGTAAGCCACTATTTCTTAGAGAGTGTGCATCGCTACTCACGACTCACCACTCACGACTCACGCTTCATCATTCTGTTCTCAAACTCCTCACCGGGTTCGATATCGCCGCCCTCAACGCCTGTGTTCCAATCGTTATTAATGCAATCAGCAATGCCAGCATTCCCGAAACCAGGAATACCCACCAGCCGATACTTATTCGATAAGCAAATCCTTCCAACCATTTATGCATGATGAGCCAGGTAATGGGTGTGGCTATGATGAATGATACGATTACCAATACGAGGAAATCTTTCGACAATATGAATAATACATGCTGAACAGAAGCGCCTAATACTTTACGGATACCAATCTCTTTGGTGCGTTGCAGCACATTATACGCGGAGAGGCCCAGCAAACCAAAACAGGCTATCAAAATGGCAAGAAACGCGAAGAGGCCAAATACTTTTCCAAATGTTTGGTCGGCTATATATTGCTGATCAAAAAGATTATCCAGGAAATAATAATTGAAAGGATCTTCCGGGAAATGAGTGCTCCATATTTTATCGATGGCTGCAATTGTAGCGGATACATTGGCTGCTTCTATTTTTATGGAATACGAATTACGCGTATTGGGTCTCAATCGAAATACCATAGGATCAATTGGCTTCTGTAAACCCAGGTGATGATAGTCTGTAACAATTCCCGCGATATTAACCGTATCACCCCCACTAAATATTTTTTCCTGAATGGCCTTTTCATAGTCTGTAAAGCCTAAAAGCTTTGCAGCCTTTTCATTCAGTAAAATAGTACGACGGGGCTCATCGGTTTTAATAAAATTACGTCCGGCTTTAAGAGTGAGACCATAGGATGGTAGGAAGTCATGATCAATTCCGAGGTTATATAAAGTAACGGCACCTTTACTATCCGAACCTAATCGCCGGGAACCATTGGTCCAATATATTTCATTACCCATTACACTGGTAGATGCTACAACATTTTTGACAGCGGGTACTTTCAATAACTCATTCTTAAAAGGTTCGTACCGATTCCTGTAAACAGAATCGGTTACGGATTCTGCCCCGTCTAAGACGAGTGTTTGATTAATATTAACTCCCAAATTTTGTTTCCGCATATAGCCCACCTGTTGGTAAACTATGATGGTACCGGCAATTAATATAACGGAAGTAGCAAATTGAACAATGATTAATCCCTTTCTTAATACTAAACCACTTGTACTATTTTTAAACAATCCTTTCAATACAGATACAGGTTGAAAACCTGATAATACAAAAGCTGGATAAATCCCTGCCAGGATACTGCCCGAAATAAACATTCCCAAAAATCCAATCCAGTAATTATCGGGTAATGAAAATCCTTTAAGCGTAGTTCCTGTCAATTGATTGAATACAGGGGTAAGCAAAAAAACAATGGCAAACGCTAGCAACAATGCAATTAGATTCAGCATTATACTTTCCACAAGGAACTGGCCAATTAAATTTTTTCGTAATGCGCCCATAACTTTTCTTACGCCTACTTCTTTGGCTCTTTCCAGTGAACGGGCCGTTGCGAGGTTGATATAATTTATCCAGGCAATACCAATAATAAAAAAAGCGATCAGGAAGAGAAAAGAAACCGATTGTCCATTTCCATTCACTTCAGCCTCCTGGTTATAATTGGAATAAAGATGAATATCCTGTAAAGGCAACATATGAATCTCGTTCCTAACATTATTCGTTTTGTTCCATTCACCGCCATTGATATATTTATCGCAGAATGCCGGGAACCTGGAAGCGAATTTTTCCCGATCTGTTCCGGGTTTTAATTGGAGATACGTGTAAAAATCATACCAGCCCCAACTTGTTTCCACCTGGTTACTGGTATCTCCATAAAAACGGTTAATGGCACTGAGGGTAGCATAAGAAGCAATATGATTAACAATCAGGTGAGAATTGACCGGGAAATCCTTAAACACTCCGGTAATTTCATAGGAACGTGTATAATTAGGATCTCGTTGCGTAAGTCTCTTTCCCATCGGATCGGCATTTCCAAAAAACTTTTTAGCAGTTGACTCCGACACCAATAATTTATCCGGTCCATCCAACGCAGTTTTAGGATTGCCAACTACCATCTGCACATTAAACATGGTTAAAAAAGCAGGATCAGCGAAATATCCTTTTCGCTCGGATGCTTTTACATTTCTTTCTTCATTCGATAATAATAATTCAGCATCGTACAATCGGCAAAACTCTTCTACTTCGGGAAAATCTCTTTTCATGGTGGGACCAAATGCCGGATATATCGTAGCAGATTTCCAGGATAATTCTCCGCCTTTATAAGAATCTAGTCGAAGACGAACTATATCCTTTGCCTTTGTGGGAAAGTTGTCATAACTTTTTTCATATGCCACGTACTGGAATATCAGCAAGCAACAAACAATACCAATAGCCAATCCGAATATATTCAGGAAAGAATAGCCTTTACGTTTTATGAGGTTTCGCAGGGCGACGCGGAAATAACTCTTGATCATGGTTGGTCAGTTTGGATGGTAAATACAAAACGTGAATCGTGAGTAGTGAGAGATACTCTCCAAATAATAATGACTTACAGTAATTCGGGGAGCCAATCACGATTCGCGTCTCACGATTCACGTATCTCCCCCCAATAAAATGCCGGAACCAAATCCAAGTGGTTTACAATGATATAGTTATATAAATAAAAAACGATAGTCCGGTTTTGATACAGGGTTGTGCGGTTTTGATACACGAAGAACGTGAATCGTGAGACGTGAATCGTGAGTAGCAATGGGTATTCTCTAAGTAAAAGTGGCTCCCTGTTTATCGGGGAGCCACTCACGAATCACGTTTCACGATTCACGATTCCATCATTTCCATTTCAAACTAATCCTTCCACTACTCGCACTCACTGTCACCGGAGTTCCTCCGCCATTTACGCTACCATTTATTTCATCGTCTTCAATTTTTCCTTTAAAATCTCCCAGTAAATCAGTCTTGATTTTATCGCCGCTGAGTTTAAGATCCAATCCTTTGTTTGCGGGCAATTCCAATTCGATATTGCCACCGGAATTTTCAAGTTTTACATATTTGCCCAGCTCTTTTACTGATACAGTAATATGACCGCCGCTTGTAGAGGCTTCAATGCTGCAATAAAGATCACGCATGTTTACATTTCCACCGGAAGTATGCGCTTCCAATTCACCGCGGATATCATTCGCTACTACGTTACCACCACTGGTAGCGGCATCAATATTTCCATTGAGATTACTCATCTTAACAGATCCACCGGAAGTAACCAGTTTTATTTTCCCCGTGCAATTATCGGCAGTAACATTTCCACCGCTGGTAGTAAGTTCTATATCATTATCCGAATTGCTTACTTTGATATTTCCTCCCGACGTGGTTCCATCGATCTTTCCTTTTATTTTGTCGATGTTAAGATTCCCACCGCTCGTAGTAAATTCCTGCGTGCCGGCCAGATCAGAAAGTGTAACATTGCCTCCGCTCGTTGTTAAATCTGTTGAAACATTACGGGCAACATACACCTTGAATGAAATAGCCAGTGATTTTTTCCAATCCATATTTCTTTTTTTACTCTTCGCAATCACCGTTAATGTACCGCCGGAAACGGCAACGGTGAGGTCATAATCTTCGTCCAATCTTTTCTGTATCTCCTCTTTTGAAAGAGGGTTGTTCTTTCCATTGGATGGCCATACATACACTTCCACTTTCGCTTCCGAAGCAGCAACACTGGAAACACTAATATTTCCACCGGATGTTTCCGCTTTTACATTTTTTATGGAAGCATTGCTGAATGATTTTGTCATAAATGGAGACTCGTCCTGTTTTTGAGCATGTACTGATGCTAACATGCCCGCCAGTACGAATAAGGAAAGAAGCTTTTTCATGATTATTTATTTAGATGATTGATGAAATTTGATGAAGGGTTTGATGTAGAGTCGGAAAAAAAGGAAACTTGTTGCACGGGAATCGTGAGTTGTGAGTGGTGAATCGTGAGTAGCGAGTTGTAATCCCTAACTTATAGTGGCTTACCGTTAATCGGAGAGCACTCACGTCTCACGCCTCACGATTCACGATTTCGGCGGCGATTGCCACAAAACATGCGTAATCATCCACTTCCCATTTAGTTTCGCTAATAAAATATAATCCGTACCCCACCATGCAGTCAGCTTGGCGGAAGCAGTTTGATCCTGGTAATCTAATACTTCAATTTTCTTTACATACTTGTCTACATTGGGGTTCTTCTTTTTACCTACGCTGGTTGCATAATCAAGCATTTCACGAAACGACATGGGTTCACCTTCATAAACAGTAGCGTCTTTCTTTCGATAATAACCGTACTTGACTACTTGCGGTAAGATACTGCGCAATATTTTCGTTGTATCTCCGAGGTAAAAAGCGTCTACATAATCGAGTACCGCATCGTTTACCTGTTGCTTCTCGTCTTGCCCATGACTGTTGATGGTCATTAGCGTTAAAACAAGAATAAATGTTTGTTTCATACTGAGAAGGTTTATAGTTATTAATAGCTTCTGGTTACTGGATATATTAAGTTAAAATACAGATGCTAATCATAGTCGATCAAAGCAATGCAGCTACAAGCTAACAGCTTCCCCTCATCATTCACATTTTCCGGATCGGAGATCCGGGGTCCAAGGATGCTCCGAATATCGGCGACCCACTCACGATTCACGCCTCACGTCTCACGATCATCATTCGCTTCTCAAATTCTTCACCGGATTACTCAACGCCGCCCTCAGTGATTGATATAAAACAGTTATTACGGCAATTAATACAATGGCTGCAATTGGCAAAATATAGAACCATACCCCTATATCAATCCGGAATGCATATTTCTCTAACCAATTGCTTACGAGAAAATAGGCTACCGGCAATGCAATCAAACCCGCCAGCAATACCAATTTCAGGTAATCTTTAGTAATCAATCCGATAACCTGAAGCAGCGATGCCCCCAACACTTTTCGAATGCTGATCTCTTTTGCACGTTTGGCAATGGTATAAAGAGATAGACCAAACAATCCGAGGCAAGCGATGATTATCGCAACAGCAGTAAATAACCAAAGTACGGTCGCAAAAAGTCTGTCATTTTTATATTGTGCATTGAATCGTTCATCTAGAAAGAAAAACTGGTAAGGGCTTTCGGGGAAATACGTGTTCCATTTTTGTTTTACAAAATCCATCAAAACCGGCAGGTTATCAGTGTTCAGCTTAAGCGAAAAATTTCCGAAATTCTTTTCCTCTTCCGGATAAAATACAATAGGATCAAAATCATATTGCAGTGATTCCTGGTGATAATCTTTCACCACGCCAATCACCCTGCAATGAAAACCCGCGCCATCCACATCTCTTCCTACAATATCTGTCGGATTCGCAAATCCAAAAATTTTGGCAGCGGTTTCGTTTACAAGAATATTTATAACAATCGACGTATCGACAGTGAGTGGATCGGTAGAAAAGTTTCTTCCCGCGGTGATGGTTAACCCATATGCTGGGATAAATTTTTTATCGATACCAAAAACCCTGCATCTTTTTTCTGCTGTTGAATTTTTTAGGGTGAATCCTGACGAACCACCTACTTCGGCACCCGGAACGGAAGTAGAAGCGGTAACTGATTTTATTCCGGGGTTTGCTTCCATATCGTTGACAAATGCAGCAAAAGCAGGAATATCGGCACTGTCTTGCTGACCAGATTGTTGAAGCACCAGTGTTTGTTCTATGTTCACTCCCAGATCGCGGTTTTGCATGTAGTTAAGTTGCCGGTAAAAACCAATGGCTCCCGTGATCAAAACGATTGCGGCGACAAACTGCAATACTACCAGTGATTTTCTCAGTATCGTTTTACCTCCTTTTGTTACGGAAGCGCCATGCGAAGATTTGATTGAATAAACAGGTTGAAAAGAAGAAAGAATAAAGGCTGGATAAAAAGCTGCCAATAGAGTGCCCAACAGAAAAACTATTATCGCAAAGGCCCAGAAACGCCAGTCAGATATATACAGGTTATTGATATCTCTTCCAACTAGTTTGGAAAACCCGGGTAGTGATAAATTGAATATCGCAATCCCCAGAAGAATAGCAAATACATTTAATAAAAGTGATTCGCCCAGAAACTGGCGGATGAGCTGAAGTTTACCTGCTCCAATCACTTTTCTTACTCCCACTTCTTTCGAACGGTCGAGTGAATGCGCGGTAGAAAGATTTACATAATTGATCCATGCAATAAACAATATAAACAACGCAGCAATCCCCAGGTATTTCAGATAAGTAAGATTACCATTACCCGCTAATTCATAATCATATTTCGAACGTAAATGAATATCTTTCAGCGGTTGTAAATCAAATCTTACCTGGTAACCGGTCGACTTCATACTTTCTCCCATATACCGCTCAGCAAAGGCCGGTAACTTGGCCTCCAATGCTTTTACATTTGTACCGGGTTTCAGCAAAACATAGGTATAAAAATCCGACCAACCCCAACTCGTGTTCGCATCGCCATCCGTTAACTGAATATATTTATCATAGTTAAGAAGGATATTAAACGTTATATGCGAATTGGCAGGAACATCTTCCAACACCGCCCTCACTACATAATCTTCATTCCGGTAATGCAATGGTTTGCCAATCGGATCGATCTCACCAAAATATTTTTTGGCTGTTGATGTGGTGATCACGGCATCATTCAATTCCTTGAACGCCGTTGCCGCATTTCCCTTAATAAAGCGGAAAGAAAAAATAGTAAACAAAGCACGATCAGCATAATAAAGTGTACCTCCTTCAATAATTTTTTGTTCGCCGTAAGTAACAATTCCACCCTGCCGGCGAAAACGTGCAACTTGCTCAATTTCCGGAAAATCTTTTTTTAGTGCGGGTGCAACCGCCGGATAAGTAAATGCAAATGTTTGTTCCTTGCCGTCTTTTTCCGAAACAACCATTGGCATCCGGTATATCCTATCCTTTTGTACGTGCACATCATCGTAACTATATTCAAAATGCAGGTAGTTTACGATCAGCAGAAATGCCGCAATTCCAACCGACAATCCGAATATGTTTATAGCGGAAAAAGTCTTATTCTTCCAAAGATTTCTCCAGGCGGATTTGAGATAGTTCTTTATCATAGATGGAGCTTTAAGTTTTAAAATGCAACTACTAATCGTGAGTCGTGAATGGTGAGTCGTGAGTAGCGAGTGTATCTCTCTAAGTAAAATTGACATACCGTTAATTGGGGAACCTCTCACGATTCACGTCTCACGACTCACGATCATCACTCACTTCTCAAGCTCTTCACCGGATTACTCAATGCCGCTTTAACCGCTTGAAATCCCACCGTAATTAGAGTGATCAGCAATACCGTCAATCCAGCAATGGCAAACATCCACCAGCTGATTTCAATCCGGTAAGCAAAATCCTGCAGCCATTTATTCATCGTGTACCAGGCAATCGGACTGGCTAAAACAAAGGCAATGCCCACCAGCACGAGGAATTTCACAGATAACAACCCGGTAATGTCACTTACCGTGGCACCTAATACTTTTCTTATTCCGATTTCTTTCACCCGTTGCTGAGTTGCATAAACGGAAAGTCCGAATAAACCAAGGCAAGCTAATAGGATAGCGATGCCCGCAAAAATGGTAAACACTTTCCCGGTACGCGTTTCAGAATTATACAATTTTTGGAAATCCTCATCCATAAACCGGTATTCAAATGGCCGGTGAGGTGCTAATTCCTTCCATTTTGATTCAAGGAATGAAATAGTAGCAGCCAGGTTATTACCCGATGTTTTTACAATAAGGTTATTGCCCCATCCACCTGGAAACAATACCAATGGTTCTACGGGAGTATGCAGGGATGCAAAATGAAAATCTTTGATTACTGCTCTTACTTCTCCGGGTCGATCATCACCCAGAAACATTTTTTTACCAATCGCATCCTCTGTCTTCCATCCCAGAGCTTTTACGGCTGTCTCATTCAATACAAAATGATAATAATTTTCTTTGTACTCCTCTTTGCTTGCATCCAGCATGTCTTGTCGCGACCAATTAGCTCCGGCTACTATTTGCAAACTGTTCGCTTTAATATAATCTTCATCCACCGGGTTCGCTTTTACATTCATTTCCTGCCCAGTAGCCATATCAGCACGCCGCATGGAATACCCTCCAACAATATTAACGGGGGTATTATTCGCTTTTGAAACCGCGATTATATTGGGATTGCTTGTGAAGGTTGTTTTTACCAGTTCCATCTTATCGATGATCTTCTGATCAATCCCCATCACCAATACATGTTCGCGATCATATCCCAATTTTTTATTCTGAATAAAACGCAACTGCTGTTGAATAATAAAAGTGGCAACAATGAGGAAAACGGAGACCATAAACTGAAAAACGATCAACGACTTACGCAGAATGCCTCCTGAATCCGAATTCTTGAAAGAGCCTTTCAATACTTTTACCGGTTGAAATCTGGATAAAATGAGTGCCGGATAACTACCAGCCAATAATGAAATACTGATTACAATTACAAAAGCCATAGCTAATACGAATGGCTTATTTAGATCCGCTATTTGAAGATCCCTCTCCGATAAAAGGTTGAAAGCAGGTAATAATAGCGCTGCCAGTATTGTACTTAGAACCAGAGAAATAATAGTCAGCAATAAGGATTCTCCAATGAATTGCCAGAACACCTGGCTGCGGAAAGCGCCGGCCACTTTACGTATACCAACTTCCCTCGCTCTTTCCATAGACCGTGCTGTACTCAGGTTAATATACGTGAAACAAGCAATCACCAGAATCAGCAAAGCGATGGCCCCTATAATATATACATAAGTAATATTGCTGTTGGGTTCAAATCCATCATAGGCAGAATAGAGGTGAACGCGGGTATAGGGTTCCAGTTCATAATTAACATAGGCCCCGGGTACATCAGCCATCTCTTTTTTCATGAATGGCTTTATCTTACTTTGAAGCGAAGCGATCGCGCTTTCATTCCTTAATAATAAATAGGTGGTGAAATTCGCGTTCCAGTATGTGCTTTCCTGTGTTTGGCCCAAGGAAGAAAATGAAGCCAAAAAATTAAATTTTATCTGTGAATTGGAGGGACAATCCTGAACAATACCTGTTACCTGGTAACGATCGAGCCGGCTGCTGATTTCAATCGTTTTACCAATAGCATCATTTATATTTTTAAAATATTTACGGGCAGTTGATTCAGTAAGCACCACCATATTCGGATCTTTCAACACCTGGTTTGGCTGACCCACTATTAAACGAAAGGATGGAAATACATTGAAAAAAGTAGAGTCCGCATACATGAAACTTTTTTCATTGAAAAGATGGTCATCAAATTTAATGAGACGTGTCGCCAAACTCATTCTCACACCATCCTCTACTTCCGGAAAATTCCGCTTGAAAGACGGAAATACTTTTGTGCTTGTATAATTTCCTTTCGTTGTTTCCCCTTCACTAAACCTGTACTCCATGATCACTCGTACTACACGATCTCCATTTTTCTGGAATTTATCATAGCTCAATTCGTGCTGCAGATACAAAACCATCAACAGGCAACAGGTTAACCCTACTGTAAGTCCGGTTATATTGATAATTGATGAAGTTTTGTTTTTCCTTAAACTACGCCAGGCGATTTTGAAATAGTTCTTTATCATAGATGATGCTTTTATAATGATACTAGATACTTGTTGATATTTTCATTTATCGTTTGGTGTTTATCGTTTATCGACTTCATGTGTAACATTCCGGACTAAATGGCGATATTCAATCAAGGATATTTAAATTACAGGGACACAAACGATAAACCATAAACTTTAAACCACAAACTTCCTACTCGCTTCTCAAGCTCTTCACCGGATTCATCAACGCCGCCTTTATCGCCTGGAAGCTGACTGTCGCCAACGCGATTACTAAAGCGAGCGCACCCGCTATTAAAAATATCCACCAACCGATCGTTACCCGATAAGCAAAGTCTTCCAGCCATTTGGTCATGGCCCACCAGGCTACGGGGAAAGCGATCACCGAAGCAATAACAACCAGTTTCAGAAAATCTTTAGATAATAATTTTACCAATCCGCTTACCGAAGCGCCTAATACTTTACGGATTCCTATTTCTTTGGTTCGTTGTTCCGCGGCGAATGCGGACAATCCAAGTAATCCGAGGCATGCTACCAGTATCGACAATACAGCGAATACGATAAATACCCGGCTCATGCGTTGTTCACTGCGGTAAAGATTATTGATCCGCAAATCCAGGAAATTATAATCAAGTGGCGTACCCGGTGCAAACGCTTTCCACTTATTTTCAATAGTGGCAATCGCGCTTTTCGCCTGGCCCCCTTTAATCTTTACAATCATAAAAGATTGTGGCTCTTGGTAGGTATCGGATGAATGATGAAAAAGCGCGAAGGGAACCACCAGTTCCCGGAAAGACTGTACCGTAAAATCTTTTACTACAGCAATAACTTTGAATCGGGTATAATCACCGCCGGGGTATTGCAAGTATTTCCCGATGGGTTCTTTCCAGCCAATCTGTCGGGCAGCTGTTTCATTTAAGATCACAGAATTTGAATCGGAAAAAGTTTTTGAAAAATTCCTGCCTTTCTTCAATTCAATATTCATGGCAGGAACAAAATATTCGTCGGTCATGAATGAAAACAGAGCAATATCTTTTGCCAATACTTCCTCTCCTTCTCCTGCTTCGGGTATATAGCGATCCCCAAAAGCACCCGCTGTTGGAATATTCGTAGTAATAGAGGCGGAAGCGATACTGTTTGTTGATACCATTTCCTGACGGAACAGCTCTTCCTGATTACCGAGCCGCTGGCTGTTCGCAATGATCAGTACATTGTCCTTATCCAACCCAAGGTCCTTTCCTTGCACATAACTGAGTTGACTTACCACTACGGCCGTACAAATAATCAATGCAACAGAAATAGTAAACTGAAAAACCACCAGACTATTTCGTATAAAATAACTTCCTCCTTTAGTAGCGATTGTTCCTTTTAACACCTGAACTGGTTTAAAGGAAGAGAGATAAAAAGCCGGGTAACTACCCGCCAGCAATCCGCTGATGATGGCAATAGCGATGATGAGCAACGCGATTTTACCAGAGAAAATATCATTGAACACAAGTTGCTTCGATGCCAATTGATTGAAAGCAGGAATAAACAAAGCAACCAACAAAGCAGCCAGCAGGGTAGCCAATATGCTAAACAATACCGATTCCGATAAAAACTGTATTATAAGGTTGCCTGTTGAGGATCCCATCACTTTACGTACCCCGGTTTCCCTGGCGCGATTAAAAGATCGGGCAGTGGATAAGTTCATAAAATTTACACAAGCCAGCAATACAATAAACAGGGCCACTATTCCGAAAATATACAGATTACTCACTGCTCCTGTTTGCAACAACGTATGCTCAATACCCTTTGAATATAAATGCACATCGCTATAGGCCTGCAATTTCAGATCCCAATGCCCTCCGTTTTTAAAAAACTCATCTATTGGCATTCCAATCCGTGCAAAAGCTTCCGCCGCGCGTTTTTCTACCATAGCAGGAAACTGTGCTTCCAGTTTCCCGATTTCTTTTTTATTTCCGGCAATGGCCGGTGAAAGTTTTACATAAGTATTTACGTTGATCCATACCCAGCTCCAGTTGAATCGTTTTACAACCGGGTAGCTACTGATGGGTACCAGGAAATCAAATTTTAGAGAAGATTGGGATGGGATATCTTTCAATACTGCGCTTACCTTAAACGATTCCTTTGCAGCTCCGAAAGTTAAAATCTCTCCAACAACATTAGCAGTGCCAAAATATTTTATTGCCATCGATTCCGTAAGCACAATTGTATTCGGCTGCATCAATGCGTTGGCTCCAGTTCCCTGGGTTGTTTCAAACTGAAATAACTGTAAGAAATTGGAATCGACGGCCAACACTTTCTCTTCTGTAAAATATTTATCGGCTTTCCCGTTTTTTTCATAGCTGATCATCACATCTCCGGGTTGAAATACACGGGTATAGCTTTCGATACCGGGGAAATCAGTAGTCAACGCGTCCCCTGCGGGAGTAGGCGTATTGGATACATACATTTCCTGTCCGCCAAAATTACCCGAAAGGTTTACCTGGTAAATCCGGTCGCTCTCTTTCAGGAATTTATCATACTTCCATTCATCATTGATGTATAAGGCTATTAAAATAAACGCGGCAATGCCCACTGATAAACCAAATAAGTTGATCAACGAAAAGCTTTTGTTCTTCCGCAGGTTTCGCCATGCGATGGTGATGAAATTTTTGAGCATTGGGGTCTATTTTAAAATTTTAAAACCTAAAAATTATCGTGAGTAGTGAGCGATGAATCGTGAGTCGTGAGTAGCGAATGATACTCTCTAAGTAATGGTGACTCACCATTATACGGGGAGCCACTCACGATTCACGCCTCATGACTCACGTTCTCATTCACTTCGTAAGCTCTTCACCGGATTTGCCACCGCCGACTTAATCGCCTGGAAACCGATCGTTAGCAGCGCGGCAACAACCGCCAAACCAGCTGCCAATACAAACATCCACCATTCAATACTGGTTCTGTATGAAAACTCTTGCAACCATTCATTCATTACGTACCAGGCAATGGGTGATGCGATCACAATAGCGATAATAACCAGACTAATAAAATCTTTAGATAGTAATTTCGTTACACTAATTGTTGAAGCCCCGAGTACTTTTCTTATGCCGATCTCTCTTTTACGTCGTTCCGCGGAGAAACTAGCCAATCCAAATAAACCCAAGCAGGCAATCAGTATCGCGATAAAAGTAAAATTTATAACGATGCGAGAAGCACGTTGATCCTTTTCATAATTCTTCTGGAAATCCTGATCGAGAAATGAATACATAAAAGGGGTCTGTGGATTTATTTTTTGCCATGCTTTTCCGATTTCCGCAACCTGTGTAGAATAATTCGCCGTCTTAAGATTGACAATTATATAAGAGTACTTGTTTGCAAATCGATTCGTAGTAAACCCAAATGGTTTTATTTGCTGGTGCAGACTTTCGAAGTTGAAATCCTTAACCACACCAACTATTTGCATTTCTTGCCGTGTTTCCTGAAGAAACTGGTAATATATTTTCTTTCCGATTGCAACTTTTGAATCATAGCCGAGTTGACGTAGGGCTGCTTCATTAAGGATAATACTATTCGAGTCGGCCGTTGGATCCTTTGAAAATGCTCTTCCCGCTTTTAACCCGATACCCAATGTTTCGAGGTAATCGCTTTCTGTAACGGCCAGGTGAATGTCGACAAAGTCACTTTGGGTTTTCCCTTCCGCGAAAAAAAGCATATCATTCAGAATTGGAACCCCAGGGTAACTAGAACCACATGTTACCCCTTTAACATCCGATATCTCAAGTAACTCATTTTTCAATGCCGTATAGTTGGCTGATACCTGTGGATTCTTCAAAGGCAAAATGATCTGCTGATCTTTTTTAAAACCAAGGTGTTGATTTTTGAGAAGGTCCAATTGCTTTCCAATTATAATCGCTCCAAGAATAAGACAAATAGAAATAGTAAATTGAAAAACAACCAATCCTTTGCGAATGGCAGTCGCGGAAAAGCGATTCATGACCCTACCTTTAAGTACGGCAATAGGGTTAAAGGACGATAAATAAAAAGCGGGATAAATACCAGCCAGCAAACCAGTAAACAACGTAAGCAGGGCTATCCACAACAGGATGGAAGAGTTATCAAAAACCTGCATGTTTTTCTGAGTAATCCCATTAAAAGCCGGTAATAAAATCCATACTAAAAACACGGCGAGTGATAATGCAATCATACACATGAAAAAGGATTCTCCCATGAATTGAATTACCAACGATCTTTTCCCTGCTCCCATTACTTTTCTAACGCCCACTTCCCTGGCTCTTTTTTCTGAACGGGCGGTTGAAAGATTCATAAAATTGATACACGCGATCAACAAAATAAATCCAGCTATTGATCCGAGAATATAGAGGTATTTTATATTGCCATTGCTACCGATTTCATTTCCTATATCAGATTTGAGATAAATATCCGGCAAGGACTGTATAAAGAATTTTCTACTGACCAGCGCGTCCTTCGCATCCTTGCTAACATTTTTCTCATAAACGGCACCCAACTTCTTTTCAAAATAAGTTGCGTCTACTCCTTTACGAAGTTTAAGATAAGTATGGAAAATATTGTTGGTACCCCAATTGTTTTGCCTGTTTACCCATTGCCCGATATCTCCATTCTGCATTGACAGGAAAAAGCCCGTTGGTATATGTGATTTACCCGTTGTATTTTTATAAACGGCTTTTACTGTATACGCATTCTCACCATACAACATTCCCACTTTAATAATTTTCCCCACCGGGTTCTCGTTTCCAAAAAGTTTATCCGCTATTTTTTCAGAAAGAACTACGGTATTGGGTTCATTGAGTGCAATACGACCATCTCCGTATTTGAAATCATAGCTGAATAGTTCAAAAAAGGTGGAATCCACAAAGAAGCCCTGCGGTTCAAAAAATTGTTTCCGCTCATTTTTTCCTTCGTAGGTCAATAACATCATCTCGAGATCGGGAAATTTGAGCAGGCGGGCGGCTTGCTCTACTTCCGGCAAATCATTTTTCACTCCAAAAGCGAATGGAGCCGAATTCGCGGACCATGAACCTTCTTTAGATTCATAAGCAACACGGAAAACCTGGTCGCCGGCTTTATGATGCTTGTCGTAACTGGATTCATCCAGAATATAAAGCATGATTAGCAGGCAAACTGCTAATCCGGCAGCTAAGCCAAAAATATTAATGAAGGAAAATACTTTATTCCTCATCAGGTTGCGGACGGTTAACTTGACATAGTTCATTAACATAAGAATAGCTTTACGATACGTTATTATAGCGATAATAGATACTAGATGCGGGATACTGGATTCCCGATACGTGAATCGTGAATGGTGAGTCGTGAGTAGCGAAGAACACTCTCTAATTAATAGTGACTTGCCATTAATCGGGGAGTCACTCACGATTCACGTCTCACGACTCACGATTCATCATTCACTACGTAAGCTCCTCACCGGATTCGCCACTGCCGCTTTAATTGCCTGGAAGCTGATGGTAACAACGGTTATTACTAATGCCATCACGGCGGCCAGAAGAAATACGGAAAATCCGATTCCTATTCTGTAATCGTATTTCTGTAACCAATCCTGTAAAAAATAATAAGCTAATGGCGAAGCAATGACACAGCTTATCAACACCAGCACGATAAAATCTTTTGATAAAAGCACCCATACCTGCGGAACGGAAGCGCCTAACACTTTTCGGATACCAATCTCTTTAGTGCGTTGTTCCGCGATATAAGCGGCAAGACCAAACAATCCCAAGCAGGAAATTAAAATAGCCAGTCCCGCGAAAACTCCGGACAGTTTACCAATCAGTAATTCCAACCGGAATTTTTCGGCATAGTTGGCATCTGCAAAACTGTATTCATATGGATAAGCCGGACTGTATTTATTAAATATTGTAGTGAGTTTAGCTATTGCATCCTGCGTACTGATTTGTGGAGAAAGACGATACATCAGGTTTCCTTTGCCGGGATCGCCATCGATATAAAACATCGTTGGATCAGCTGGCGCGAAAGGAGAAATCATCAACGCGTCCTTTACCACTCCGGCAATCTTAAATTCCGTATCACCCCATTTTATTACCTGATTGATCGGATTCTTGATCCTTAATCTTGCAATCGCTGTTTCGTTGAAAATAACAGATAGGGTATCCTGAAGGCCAGAAAAATTGCGACCCTCCTGAATTTTCATTCCTAATGTCTTGAAATAATCTTCACCTACAATTACACATCCCATCTCTACTGTTTCGCCGGCATTCTTACCTGGCCAGGTATCGATATCTGTATGCCAATAAATATCTGTAGCAGGACTCGTAGCCAATGTAACCGATTCAGCAATTCCTTCGCGAACCAATTCATCCCGAAGCGCAACATAATTGCGGCGCAGGTCATCATTCATATTAGTCGCTATCACCCGGTTTATATCATAACCCGTAGGACGGTTCTTCGCATATTGAATTTGCTGGTATATAATAATAGTACTGATGATTAAAGCAATAGAACAACTAAACTGCACTACCACCAATACTTTCCGGGGTAAGGCGGCTGCTCTTCCAGACTGGTAAGTGCCTTTTAAAACTTTAACGGGATTGAACGATGACAAATAAAATGCAGGGCGGCTTCCGGCCAGTAACGAAGTAATCAATACACAACCAATCATCCCCAACCAGAAATAAACATTAGAAATAGGTATACTGATTTTACTACCGGTTAACGCATTAAATGCCGGTAGTGCCAATTGCACAAACAATAATGAAAATAGAAATGCAAAGAATGTCAACAACAAAGATTCAGCAAGAAACTGGAACACCAAATGTTTACGCATCGAACCAATCGCTTTGCGAACGCCTACCTCACGGGCTCTTTTTTCTGAACGCGCTGTAGTTAGATTAATAAAGTTGATACAGGCAATCAGCAGAACTAAGATTCCAATGATGCTGAACATTCTTACATATTCTATAAAGCCCCCTACATTCTGGCCATTTTCATATTCCGCTTTCAAATGCCAATCCTTCATCGGATGCAAAATCACAAAAGACTTCATAGCATTAGTGTTATCCGTTTCGCTATGAGTAATGAGACGAATTTTGGGGGCAACCTGCGCAAGCGTAACTCCCGGTTTTAGCTTAACAAAAATCTGGTAAGAATTCCCTCCAAAACTTCCGGTACGATTGGCCTTTATTCTTGGATTCGTACTCTCCAAATAACTAAATGGTACGATCCAGTTAAGTTGGAAGGTTGAGTTCGCGGGAAAATCTTTGAGTATGCCTGTTACTTTTAATTCATCCTTGTTATCGAAGCGCACCATTTTATTTATGGGATCATCACTACCAAACAATGCCTTCGCTGTAGACTCTGTAAGAACGATCGAATAGGGATCGCTAAATACAGTACTCGCATTTCCTTGAAGCAACGGGTATTGAAATACTTTCAGGAAATCACTGCCCGATTGTCCACCTCTCAGAAAAATCTTCTTTTCTCCTACTTTCAATCCATGCTGACCCATCCAATCGCTTTCTACCACATATTCTATTTCCGGAATCTGGGTTCGTAAAGCTTCTGCGAGTTTAAGTGATGTGGTGTTAAATGTGAGTGTATCGCCATTACTATCGAAATTTCTTTTTACCCGGTATACCTGTTCGTGTTCCGGAAGAAAGCGGTCGTACGAATATTCGTTGTATACCCATAGTCCAATTAATAATGCCACCGCCATGCCTCCTGCTAATCCCAAAATATTTATAGCACTGTATATCTTATTATTAATAAGATTTCTCCACGCTGTTTTGAAATAGTTTTTTATCATAATGACTGCTTTTAAATAAATGCTGGATATTAGATACGTGAATCGTGAGTGGTGAGTCGTGAGTCGTGAGTGGCTCCCTAATAAATAGTAAGTTGCAAATACTTCGAGACCCTCTCACGACTCACCACTCACGATTTCATTCACTTCTCAAACTCTTTTTAACAGCCGAAGCTTATTCTGAGCGAAGGCTGTTCACCGGGTTACTTATTGCCGCCCTTATTGCCTGAACACTTACCGTTAAAACAGCAATCAATAAAGCCGCTGCGGCTGACATCGCAAAAACCATCCAGCCAATATCAATCCGGAAAGCAAACTCCTTTAACCAACTATGCATACCCCAATAGGCGAGCGGCGATGCGATTGCAATCGCGATAGCAACCAGTATAATAAAATCTTTTGTTAGTAACCCTACCAGGTTAGGCACTGATGCACCTAATACTTTACGGATACCGATTTCTTTTACGCGTTGTTCTGCCGCAAACGCTACCAATCCCCATAAGCCGAGGCAGGAAATCAGCATGGCCAATGCGGAAAATATTTTGAACAAGTCGTATAATCTGGATTCCGTTTTATACTGTGCCTCTATTCGCTGATCAAGAAAACTATATTCAAACACGCCTTTAGGGAATGCTTTTTTCCATGCATTTGTCAATAAAGCCATTGTTTCGGGAACATTCGCGCCAGCACGGATTTTAATATTTGCTTTATCGTAAAAGGGATCAAACTGAGTGATCAGCATCGGTTTAATTGCTTCATGCAGGGAGGATAAATTAAAGTCTTCCACTACACCCACAATATCGGCGGTCCATTCATTCATGCCGATCCAGAATTTTTGTCCTATAGCAGCTTCATTGGAAGCATACTTGAGTTCCCGCACCAGTTTTTCATTCACCACTACTTTAGCGAAACGCTTACCGGCTGGAACTGATTCAGAAACTGCATTGGTATCACTGAATGTCGCAAATCGTCCCGCTTTCAATTTGAAACCATACAATTTGCTGTAGTTTTCATCCGCAATTAAAAGTGAAACTCCTTTACGCTCGGGATCATCCTGTCCTTTTGTACTCATAAGTGTTCCCCAATGGCCTTCTCCACTGGGTGGACTGGTTGAAAGTGCAACATCTTTTATCTGCGGGATCCAGCTGATTTCGTTCATGAAAACCTGTTGTTGCTTTTTGTCCGGGATAGAAACCAGCACGACATTGTCTTTTTCAAAACCAAGATTCCTGTTTCGGAAATAATCCATTTGTTGACCAATTAATAATAAAGCGATCAACAAGCAAACTGAAATACTGAATTGAGTAATCACTAATGCTTTCCGCAATAATGTTGATTGGGGACCTTTTGAAACAGTACCCGGCTTTAAAGTATTTGCCGGTTGGAATTTTGTAATCAACCATGCCGGATACAATCCGGCCATTACGGCGGTTAAAAAAATTCCTGCAATCAATGCAGCCATTAGGCCAGGTGAATGTAGAATATCGAAGTCGATTTGCTTTTCGACCAGGTTATTGATATAGGGTAGTGCGAGTTTAACTATAACTACACCAAGCACAGCCGCAACAGAAACCAGCATCAATGCTTCCTGCAAAAACTGAACGATCAATTGAAACTTGCCTGCGCCAATTGATTTACGAACGCCTACTTCCTTTGCTCTGGTGAGCGCCTGCGCGGTGGAAAGATTTATAAAATTGATGCATGCAAGAAGCAATACCGCAAGTCCCACAGATCCAAAGAACCAGAGCCATTTGTTATTAATCGCCTGGACCCAATTACCGCCGCCGGCGTATTTAGAATTAAAATGGACATCGCTGAGTGGTTGTAGTTCAAGTTCATTGCGGGAATCTTTCAGTATCCACGGTTCTTTATTAATGGTTCTGTCATAAATACCCTGCAAACCCGCAGTAAGGGCTTTGGTTGGTTTGGTTCCTTCTCTCAAAACAATAAAAGTTGAGCCGCCGGATACGGAACCATAATGTGTAAAGCTGGTGCCCACGTACTTCTCATCATTTGCAAACGAAAGCAATAAGGAAGCAGGCAAATGCATATTACCCGGAAAGTCCTTAATCACTCCTCCCACGGTAATATCAAACTTGTCCCTAAACTTAAATACTTTTCCCACCGGGTTCTCAGTACCATAATATTTCTTCGCTAATGATTCGGTAAGCAAAGCCTGGTAAGGGGTACGAAGCGTTTCATGCCCCTTCCCTTTAATCACTTCTACATCAAATACATCTAAAAACTCCGGATCGGTCATCATTACCCGATCTTCTTTGAATCTCTTTTCAGGAGTAATCTCAACAATCGCGTCCCATGGATGATGCACTTTAGTTACATTCTCCAGGTCTGTAATATCTTTTCGGATCTGGTCGGCTAAAGGAAATGGTGTTGAATAATGAAATTCTTTTTTTCCAAACTCCACCCATACCTGGTTTACCCGATAAATACGATCGGCTTTCTTGTGATAAGAGTCGAAGCTCATTTCATGACGGATAAATAAACCAATGAGCAAACAGGTGGATATGCCTAGCGTCAGTCCGATCACATGTAAAAATGTGTTCAGTTTCTGACGACTGAATCGACGAAGGATGAAAGAGAAGTTGTTGGTCATTGAATGAAAATTAAATGATGCGTATGATTGATATTTATATTAATAGATGCTGGATGCGAGATGAAGCTCTTATATAGAATCAACTGCACAATTGAAACAAGACAAGCTAGCAGCTAACAGCTAATAGCTAGTAGCTTTCTTCATTCCGTTCTCAAACTTTTCACCGGGTTCATCAATGCGGCTTTAATTGCCTGGAAACTTACAGTGATAACAGCAATTAATATTGCCACAATTCCTGCCACCAGAAACACCCACCAGCTTATCTCTACCCGATACGCGAAATCCTGCAGCCATTTATTCAGAACAAACCAGGCAATTGCCCAGGCAATGATTATTGAAACTGAAACCAGTTTTATAAAGCTACCCGACAACAATGCAGCGAGATTAAAAACTCCGGCGCCTAATACTTTACGGATACCCACTTCTTTCGTTCTTCTTTCCGCGGAATAAGATGCGAGTCCGAACAAACCCAGGCATGCGATAATAATTGCTAATCCCGCCAATACGGCGACAATCTTGCTTACCTGGTTATCGGCCCGATACATTTCTTCAAAATGTTCATCCAGAAACTTATAATCAAAGGGAATATCCGGAACAAGTTTTGTCCAGGTATCCTTGATATAAGCAATCGCTTCCTGCGCATTCGATCCATTTACCTTCACAGACATTTCGCCAAAACCCCAATTTTTCTGATTAAAAATGCAAAGTGTTTCAATTTTGTGATGAAGAGAATTGAAGTTAAAATCCTTGGCTACGCCAATAATTCTTCCCGTAGAATCCATTCCTCCAAACCCAAACATTTTACCCAGCACAGATTCCACGGGAGCTTTAGGATCATCTTTTAATAATTCTTTAGCCAGCGATTCATTTATGATATAGGTGCTGGCATTTTCGGAAGGTTCGCTGCTGAAATTTTTTCCGGCTACCAACTTAATATCATATAAACTCAGGTAATCATGATCAACTACTACCTGAGAGGATGTTAATTCACGAACAGGACCATTTCCATGAAAACGAACCCCTGTTTGATGTAAATTATTCCCTAATCGTTGTTGTGAAGCAGATACTCCTTTGATCATTGTATTCGCCAAAAGACTCTGTTTGATTGTTTCATAATTCTTATTGGCTGTATTATTAAGTGGAATTACCATTACCTGTTCCCTGCTGAATCCGGGATCTTTTTCTTGCATGAAACGAAGTTGTTTCACTGCGAAAACAGTGGCGATGATAAGAAATACAGCACCCGTAAACTGAGTAACCACGAGTGTGTTTCTTAGAAATCCTTTGTTGCTACCGGTTTGAAGGGCATTTTTTAAAACCGCTACCGGCCGAAAAGAAGATAAATAGGCGGCAGGATAAAGCCCAGCAATAACTCCGACAATAACGGTGCCTGCCAGCATTGACACTAGCAACAAGGGATTGGAAAATATAGGAAGCACCAATTCACGTTGACTTAAACGGGAAGCTGCCGGCAATAACAACTTAGCCAGCCCGACTGCCAGTATAAGCGCCATTGTTGCAATCAAAACGGATTCGACAAGAAATTGGAAAGCAACCTGTCCCCGCTTCGCGCCAATAGATTTACGAACACCTACTTCTTTCGCTCTTCCTACAGAACGCGCGGTAGACAGATTCATAAAATTGATGCAAGCGATAATTAATACAATGAGTCCGATAATGGAAAAAATATAGACATGCTTCTTATCGAATTTCTGGTAATTAACATAATCATGTGTGATATCGGAAGAATTTGCATGAACATCTTTCAATGGCTGAAGAAAAAGTTCGTAGTACTTCCAATTATCTTCTCTCATATGTCGTTTCAGGTAATCAGGAAATTTTTTCTCCATAGCAACAATATCTGTGTTAGGAGCTAGCACGAGATAAGTAACCAGCCAATTACCTCCCCAATTCTCCATCATTCGTGGATTGTAAATGGTACTAAAAGAATACAATCCATCGAATTGCATGTGGGAATTGTCTGGTACATTCTTCAATATTCCTGTAACGGTAAATGAAAGAGTATCTCCACCATAGCGAAGCACTGTTTTTCCCATCGGATCTTCCTTACCAAATAGTTTGGCGGCGCTTTCTTCCGTAAGCAATAAGCTGTTGGGTTTCTGTAATACCGTTTCACGATTTCCTTTCAGAAGAACGAAATCAAAAATTTGCAGGAAAGTAGAGTCGACAAAATAAACTGCAGGTAATACGATTCGATTATCACCCACGCGCATATTCACTTTTTCGTTTTGCCGTACGCGGGTTACATTCAGTACTTCGGGAAATTCCTGTCGAAGTGTAGGAGCCATCGGGAACATGGAAAGCGCCACATTCTGCGGAGCCACCATCCCCTCAAATTTTTGTACTTCATCCAGCCGGTAAATATTTTTTTCGTGGATGCCATCAAAGCTCTTCTCATAAAATACAAAAACCATGATAACGATACAGGCCGCCATACCAATCGCCAAACCAAGTATATTAATCCCAGAATAAACTTTATTCTTCCATAGGTTCCGCCAGGCAATTTTGAAATAATTCTTTATCATGGAAAAGTTGTGTTTTAGTTTTTAAAAGATTGAACATCCAAGTGAGTAGTGAATAGTGAGTGGTGAGAAAGACCCAAAGTAATAGCTAGTCACAATTATTCAGGGACGCTCTCACTACTCACCATTCACTATTCACCATTCGCTATTCGCTTCTCAAGCTCTTCACCGGATTCGTAAGCGCCGCACGAATAGCCTGGAAACTCACAGTTGCCAAAGCAATCATGACGGCAATCATTCCGGCTAATGCGAATATCCACCAATGCAAAGATGTGCGGTAAGGATAATCATCCAACCATACATTCATTCCCCAATACCCCAATGGAGCGGCGATTACAAATGCTACCAACACCAGTTTTAAAAAGTCTATTGACAATAATCTTGTTATAGTGGTTACAGATGCACCCAATACTTTTCGGATGCCAATCTCTTTAATCCGGTTTTCAGCCATATAACTTGCCAGGCCAAAAAGCCCCAGGCAGGAAATGATGATCGTTAGTAGGGCGAATAAAGTAGCAAGGGTGGCTGTTCTTTTTTCATTCCCGAATTTTTTTGCATATTCTTCATCGGCAAATCGATAGTTGAATTCGTAGTCGGGATTATACTTTTTAAAAATCGTCTCTATCGCAGCAATGTTTTTGTCGGTAGCATTCTTATCATTTAATTTCATATGAATGCAATTGAACCATCCTTTGGCACCGGCAATAAACATAGGATCCACCGAATGATAGGGAGATCGAAGAATAAAATCCTTTACAACTCCTACGATATGCCAATCACGTCCCATATCTTTTACTTTCTGACCAATAGGATCCTTAAATCCCATCAATTTCACAGCTGATTCATTCAACAAGCCCGCAGTGGAATCAGTTGGATACCGCTGCAGATCAATATCGCGGCCCGCCACGAGTTGCAATCCGGCTGTTTTAACAATGCCATCGTCGGCTATAAACCGATCAATCACACTTTTATCCTGCGGATTTTTTCCTTCCCATTCAATACCCCAGGTATTGCTCCATCCTTCAGTAATGGGCGCGCTGGTTTTTGTAACCGATACCGCAGCGCCAGAGGAAAGCAATTCCTGCTTGATCATGTTGTAATTTTTTTCAACCTCTCCTTCCATAAAATGATATACCAGTTGATCGCGGGAATAGCCAACCTGGCGTTCCTGTGCTTTTTTCATTTGTTGCCGAACTACGATAGTGGCAATAATGAGAAGGATAGCAAAGGTGAATTGACTTACAACCAATATTTTTCTTGGAGTGATTAACGCATTAACGGCTTTAAATGTCCCTTTTATTACTGCCACTGGGCGGAATGAAGAAAGATAAAGCGCCGGGTAACTTCCTGCCAGCAACCCTGTAAATATTACAAATGCCAATCCAATAAGCCAAAAGTTTAAATTCCTGATATCTAACACCAATTGTTTACCTACTAATTCATTAAAAGAGGGCAGGGATATTTGAACGATGAATATAGCCAGCACACCCGCTATTAACGTAAAGAGAATAGATTCCCCCAGGAACTGGCCGATAAGCGATCCTTTCTGCGCACCCACTACTTTACGAATTCCCACTTCTTTCGCACGGCTTTCGCTTCGGGCGGTACTCAAATTCATAAAATTGATGCAAGCAATTAATAAAATAAGGCCCGCAATGATCGCAAACAGTCGAACAATTTCAATGCGTCCCCCATTCTCCACACCATTTTCAAATTTTGCATAGAGATGCAACCTTGACATTGGGTAGAGGAAAGTTTCCATATTAGGATCGCCCTTATCATATTTTTTGCGCAGTGTTTTTATTTTGGGTTCTATCGATGAAAGCGCAGCATTTGATTTTAGCAGCACATATGTATCGGTAGAATTATTTCCCCAATTACCGTTATCATCCCAACCGTTTATGCGGAGATAAGCAAAGGAGATCAGGAATTCAAATTCGAAATGTGTATTATCGGGCCGATCCTTTATTACACCCGTAACTGTGAAATTGTCACGATTATCGATCCTCACTATCTGACCCATGGGATCCGTATCACCAAACAATCGTTTCGAAAACGATTCCGATAGCACAACCGAATAAACTCCGTCCAATAGTTTGTCAGGATTTCCTTTAAGTATTGGAAAGCTGAATATCTTTAAGAAAGTTGAATCAACCACTCTACCCCTGCCACTTATTTTCTTATCACTCACTGTGAATAGCAAAGGAGCTAGAAAATCCACACGCGTTGTACTTTCTACTTCCGGATAGTCGGCTTGTATAGCCTGGGCCATTGATTTGGGAGTATTGTTCCAGGAATTAATCTTGCCCTCTTGTTTATACCGGTTCCATACCTGGTAAATTCTATCCTGCTTTGTATAGAACCTGTCAAATGTCAGTTCATGCTGGATCCATAATAGAATCAATATTGACGCGGCCATTCCAATAGAAAGTCCGGTGATATTAATAAAAGAAAAACTCTTTTTTCTTTTAAGATTTCTCCAGGCGATAATGAGATAATTTCTAAGCATTGTCTAAGATTTTTATCTGATGTCTGAAAGGGGTGTTTTCAGGGCTGGATTTGTACGTTTCAAACACAGAAAATAGGATGCCGGAACATCATCTAAATGGTTTACAATGCAATAGTTATGGGGGAAAAATAGAATAGTTCGGTTTTGGTACAGGATTGTTCGGTTTTGATACATTAACGTGAGTCGTGAATCGTGAGTCGTGAGGAGTCCCTGAGTAAGGGAAAGCCGCTATCTCGAGGGAACCTCTCCCGACTCACGATTCACGACTCACGATATTACTTTGGATTTACTACGAGGTTCGCGAAGCTTCCCCCCGAATTATTACCCACCCAAAGAGCTATGTTGCCTGTGGTGGTTAATGTCAATTTTTCTACAACGAGACTGGGAGTTTGTGAACCATTTACATATGTGGTGATGGACTTTCCATCTACTACAATTTTTACATGAAACCATCCATCCGGATCGGGAACCGGGTTGACTTTGTTTTCAAATTTACCAGGAAATTTTTCGCGGAGCTTTTCCCATGGATAATCGGGCATTGAAATATACTGCACGGCCCGCCATCTTCTTATGGTATCGGCGTTGATGAAGTTGAACGGACGAAAATAAATCGCATCGTATGTTTTATCATCAATACCATGAAAAGCGATACCCACAAAACTTTGTTGCGGTACATTTTTCCCTTTTATATCCACTTCGATAGTGCCGTTTGAAAACTGAAATCCCTTCAGGATCATTTGACCATCGTTGGGAACTTCATTTACACTAATGGCATTTTTTCCATCTTCCTGAACAGCAGCCGCTGTTCGATTAATTATGTTCCATTTATCCAACTCCTGCAAACTAGGTTTGATTGGCTGCGCCTGCAACAGCAATGAACAAGCAATAAGTGTTGCGAGACAACCTGACTTTTTAATAACCCTCATTCCTATAGTATTTATGTTTAAAGAATATTCGTGAATCGTGAGGGGTGAGTCGTGAGTAGCAATGGCGATTCGCTGAGTAGTAGTGGCTTACCGTTAATCGGAGTGCCACTCACGACTCACATCTCACGATTCACGATTCATCATTCACTACGCAAACTCTTCACCGGATTCATCAAACCTGCTTTGATAGCCTGGAAGCTTACAGTTATCATGGCAATCACTAAAGCACATAAACCAGCAACAACAAATACCCACCATCCTATATTTATGCGGAATGCAAAATCTTTCAACCACCAGTTCATCAAAAACCACGCAACAGGTGCCGCCAGTACAAAGGCAATCAATACCAGTTTCATAAAATCACTGGAAAGTAATTGAACCACTCCCGGAACACTTGCTCCCAATACTTTACGGATACCAATCTCCCGCGTGCGTTGCTCCGCCATAAAAGCGGCCAGGCCAAACAATCCCAGGCAAGCGATTAAAATAGCAATAATTCCGAAGCTTAATGCAAGTTGTCCGTGCTGTTGTTCTTTGCGGTACATATTGTCGAATGATTCATCAAGAAACCGATAGAGGAAAGCCAATCCAGGCGCCATCGACTTCCATTTATTCTCTACCTGCTTAACAAGATCCTGTACTCCCGAGGCGCTTACTTTAAAAGCTGTACTGCCAGTAGCATTGCCCAAAACAAAGCTCAGCGGTCCAATATTCCTTTTAAGAGATTCGAAGTTGAAATTTTTCACCACTCCAATGATAGTGAGAACTACCTGCTGACTCTGACCCGGTCCATTCGTATAAATCTTTTGTCCAATGGGATCGGGAAAATCCAATATCTGCGCGGTCTTTTCATTTATTATAATAGCAGTGGAATCGGATCCGAATTCACGGGAAAAATTTCTACCCTTAACAATTTCCATTCCCATGGTGGGTATATAATCGTAGTCAATGCGCCAGTTCTGCATACTAATCGCACTTTCCGTTGTCATTACTGCCGACTTTGAAAATGAGTTATCGTTGCGGGACGAATTCTCTACAGGAAGAAAAGAAGCGTACGTCGCGTTGCTAACGCCTTCTAATCCCATTACCTCATTCTTAAATGCATCGGGATTTTGCAAAGCAGATGTGCCATCAACGATCAGCACCTGATCCTTATTGAATCCCAGTCGGGTGGTCTGTATAAAATTCATCTGCCGGTACATAACAATAACGCCGATGACGAGAATGATCGAAATCCAGAATTGGAAAACCACCAGCCCACTTCTGAGCATTCCGCCTTTGGCCCCTTTTGCCAGTTTACCTTTCAGTACGGTAATGGGTTTGAAATTAGAAAGGAAAAATGCGGGATAGCTGCCAGCCAATAATCCAACAACAACTGGCAATAATATCAAGTATGGAATCACCTTCCAATTGAAGAGGTAAGAAAAAGACAATGTTTTTACCATGATATTATTAAATACCGGCAACACGAGATAGGCGATCAGCAGCGCGAGCAAGATCGACAGAAATGCCATCAGGATGGACTCCGCGAGAAATTGGTTTATCAGGCCCGATCGCTCTGTACCCAATACTTTCCGTATTCCAACTTCTTTTGCGCGGTTAGCAGATCGTGCAGTAGAAAGATTCATAAAATTCACGCAAGCGATCAGTAACACAAACAATGCAATCCCTGAAAAAATATATACATATTGAATACTACCATTCACTCCTAACTCTGGAAACAACGTTGACTTGAGGTGGATATCCTTCAATGGCATTAAATTGTAGGAGAGGTGATTGCCTGCTTTCTCAAAGTCATCCATACTTTTTATTTCCATAAACTGTTGCGCTTGCGGAAAGATGTATTTCTGGATAACCTGCGCGAAGTTTTTTTCGAACGCTTTATAATCACTACCCGGCTTCAATAGAAGATAGGTATGGAAATTATGACTCAGGAAATTTCCAAAGTTATAGTCCACATTATCCATTGAAAAAATAAAATCATACCTGAAATGAGAATTTCGGGGCATGTCTTTAATAACAGCGGTTACTTTATAGGGTGTATTGTTGTTATC
Organism: Chitinophagaceae bacterium; assembly: GCA_965279015.1. GTDB lineage: Bacteria > Bacteroidota > Bacteroidia > Chitinophagales > Chitinophagaceae > Endoryza. The sequence goes on along the minus strand of OZ257130.1, from coordinate 1,434,895 downwards.
GTCGGTTTCAACCGCTTTACCCATGGCCGCTTCCACCGAGCCGAAATATTTTATTGCCGCTGATTCTGTGATTACTACCGTATTCGGATCATTCAGGGCTTTTTTGGTATCACCCGCGAGAGCAGGAAATGTAAACACATTAAAGAAGGTTGAATCCGCATGCACTACATCCGGTTCATTAATTTTTTGGTCGCCTTTCTTGATCAGCTTTGCCCCGTTTGATGCATAAAGCCGTGTAAATTCCTCTACCTGCGGATAATCATTTTTTAAGGCAGCCCCCATCGGGTCAGCAGAAACGGCCAGGTTCAAATCATTTCCTCCGAAACGGATATAGGAATGAATTCTGTAAATGCGATCCGCTTTTTCGTGGTAGCGGTCATAACTTAATTCATCGGTTACATACAATGCGATAATGATAAAACAAGACAGTCCGGCAGCAAGACCAGTAATGTTAAGAATTGAAAAGCCTTTGCTTCTCCGTAAATTCCGCCACGCGATTTTTAAATAATTTCGAATCATAGCATAGTGTTTAATACGTGAAAAATAGATTCACGATTTACAGATCATGTTTAGAAGAATGGGGGTAGGATGTTGGATACTAGATATTGGATTCTTGATACAGGATGAAGCTCTTAAATAGAATCAATAGCACAACTAAATCGAGATAAGCTAGCAACTAACAGCTAATAGCTAGCAGCTTTCTTCATTCCGTTCTCAAGCTTTTCACCGGATTGGTCAACGCCGCTTTGATTGCCTGGAAACTAATAGTGCCCAATGCAATTACCAATGCCAATACCCCTGCAATAGCATATACCCACCAGCTAATATTTGTTCTATAGGCAAAATCTTTCAGCCAATCGTTCATAAACCACCAGGCCAATGGAAATGCAATGATAGCCGCCAGTATAACGAGTTTCGCAAAATCTTTTGAAAGCAACCCAACAATCGTGGACACATCCGCTCCTAATACTTTCCGGATTCCTATTTCTTTGGTTCTTCTTACTACCGTAAGCGTTGCTAATCCAAATAAACCCATACATGCGATAAATATGGAAAGTCCCGAAGCAATTTTCACTACCGTACTGGTGCGTTGTTCTGCCTGGTACATCGAGGCTATTGATTCGTCGAGGAAGCGGTATTCAAACTCCTGGTTGGGTGCAACCTCTTTCCAGGTTTTTTTTAATACTTCGATACTCGCTGCGAAATTTCCTCCCTGCAACCGAACAGAAATCCTCGGTTGTGGAGCTGCAACAAAAGAGATATCAGATGTTTTCCGAATCACCGAATCCGCCTGAATGGTAAGGAACAAAGGTTGAATCTTTGTATGCAGCGACATATAATTAAAATCTTTCACCACGCCCACGATCCGCTGATCGAAAGCACCGGGTAATTTTTTACCTACGGGATCTGTCAATCCGAATTCTTTTACAAATGCCTCGTTCACGATGGCGGAAGAAGAAATATCAGCAGGATTCTCTGGAGAGAAATCTCTTCCTTCTTTCATCTTCAATCCCATTGCTTTTATAAAATGAGCATCCACCGCATTGAATTGACATAATTTATACACTTGTTTGTCGTCCATAAAACCAAGGTTGGCCCAACCTGATTCCCCAAAACTAAAAATAGAAACCGCCGCTCCTTTTACCTGGGGTTGCTTTAACAAGGCGCTGCGATAAAGTTCGCCTAAGGGAAGCCCCAGCCTTCTTGACATATTTGTTGAAACAATCACTACCTGTTCTTTTTGATATCCAAGATCTTTATTCTTCAGGAAATTCATTTGTTTGCTTACGGCAATCGTACATACGATCATGGCAATTGAAGCCACAAACTGACCAACGATCAATCCTTGCCGCATCCAGTTATTTCCTTTCATTCTCAATTTACCTTTCAGCACTTCTACTGGTTTAAAACCGGATAGCACAATGGCAGGATACATCCCGGCTATCAATGCTATCAAACCAATCATCAGCAGGCAGAAAAGGATAAAACCCGGGTCTATAAAATTCAACGTGAGATTTCGCTGAACGATCTGGTTAAAAGGTTTCAATAAGATGAACGACATCGATAAACCGATCACTACAGAAATCATTGTCAGTAAAATTGCTTCTCCCCAAAACTGGCGAACCAATTGTTGTCTTTCTGCTCCCATTACTTTTCTTACTCCTACTTCCATTGCGCGGGTAGCGGAGCGCCCTACCGAAAGAATAATAAAATTGATACAAGCCACCAATAAAATGAGAATACCAATGGTTCCCAATATATAGGAGTATTTCGGATTGCTCACCGGCTCAATGCCTGCGGGCAACTCGTTATTCAAATGAATATCTGTCATTGGTTGAAGGTGAAAAAGAAATCCGCCTTCAGTATAAACTTCGCCCAGATACTGTTTGATCATACCAGTGAATTTCTTCTGAAGATCAGTTGCTTTCACTCCCTCTTTTAAAACTATATAGCTCTCCGTAACTACATTGAACCAGCTTCGCTGCGCACCCGGACCAAATAAATATTTTGCATTGGCATAGGGAATAAGAAGATTGTAACGTATACTGGAAGCCTCGGGTGCATTTTTTACTATTCCACCTACGGTAAACAATATTTTTTCGTTACCCAACTGGATCTCTATATTTTTTCCAATGGCCTTCTCTTTACCGAAATACTTTTTAGCCGTTTCTTCGGTAAGAAATACTGAGCTGGCATTACTAAACGGATGGGTACGGTTGCCTTCCAGCAATTCAAAATCAAAAACATCAAAAAAAGTAGAATCCACCATCCGCATATTATCGGTAAAGGAGTTGTTTCCAACTTTAATAATTGGATTTGATCCATATACCCGGCAAGTTGTTTCTACTTCCGGATAGGTAGATTGAATTACGCTAACTGCGGATAATGGAGTAACCGTATTAATAAATTCCTGTCCCTCTACTTTTTCCTGTTGCCACAAACGATAAATGCGGTCCGACTTACTATGGAAACGATCGTAGCTGAACTCTGTGCGCACAAATAGCATAATCAATACACAGCATGCAATACCAATAGCAAGACCTAATATATTGATCGTAGTATATCCCTTGTTACGGAGCAGGTAACGGAACGCGATTTTCAGATAGTTTCGAAACATAGTAGGAGGCTTTTGGTTGATAATTCAAGAACCTTATCGTGAAGCGTGAGTGGTGAGTCGTGAGAAGCGACGGGTACTCTTTAATTAATAGTGTCTTACCATTAATTTGGGAGCCACTCACGATTCACGTCTCACGACTCACGTTATCATTCACTCCTCAAGCTCTTCACGGGATTCGCCAACGCCGCCCGAATTGCCTGGAAACTCACCGTGAACAGGGCAATAAATACCGAAATACAAAGAGCGATCACGAACAACCACCATTCAAGTGTTGTTCGATACGCAAAACCTTTCAACCATTCGTGCATAAGCCACCAGGCTATGGGAATAGCAACGATATTTCCAATCAACACCAGTTTTACAAAATCCTTTGAAAGCAAACTCATAATTCCAGGAACGGATGAGCCCAATACCTTGCGAATACCAATTTCCTTGGTACGCTGTTCAGCGCTGAATGCAGCGAGGCCAAATAAACCTAAGCAACAAATGATGATGGCGATGATCATAAAATAACGGATAAGTGCCGCTAAACGATTTTCTCCTTCATAATTTTTCTGGAAATCCTGGTCGAGGAAACTATATTCGAATGGTTCGGTTGGATTCAACTTTTTCCAGGTGGATTCTAATGATGCGATAATGTCCCGCATATTTCCCGATCCTGCCTGCGCAATTATATAATTATAGTAGTTGTCATTATTCAACTGGAAGGCAAAGGGAGTAATTGGTTTTTGTAAACTCTCAAAGTTGAAATCTCGAACAACTCCAATGATGGTGAAACGGTAAGCGGAATCTTCCCAATCGAAATAAAGTGGTTGCCCGATGGCACTCTCCGCATTTTTGAATCCCATATCACGGATAGCGGTTTCATTGAGCACCATCCTGAAATTAGTGTCGGCCAGAAATTGTTCTGAGAAAATACGTCCGGCTACTGGTTGTATATCGAGTGTGTTCAGAAAATGTGGATCAACAGAATTAATCTTCAGGTTTATCGCTTCATTGTTTGTCTTTCCAGCGGTATAAAAATTCTGGTCCCTTGGATTGAGAATGCCTGGATAATATTGCGATGCTCCTACAGACAGAATTTGTTTATTATCACTCAATTCGTTTCGGAAAGAAGTATAGATGTTTTTTGCGTTACTACTGCGGAGTGGTATAATGATCCGCTGTTCCGTTTTGAATCCCATATCCTTTGTAGTCATATGCTGCATTTGTTTACCAACTCCCATGGCACAAATGATCAATCCGGCTGAAATAATAAATTGGAATACGACTAGCGCTTTTCGCATATTAACTGCGGCAAGTGAGTTAGCGTATTTTCCCTTTAATACTTTAATTGGTTTGAAAGCGGAGAGATAAAAAGCGGGGTAACTACCTGCTAATAGTCCTGCGATAATTGTAAGTACAGCAAACCCGATCCATAAACCGTATTGATTTGTCAAATTAAATTGCAATTGCGCGCCGGATATTTCCCCGAATAAAGGCAACAAAATCACTACCAACAGAATCGCAAAAGCAAATGAAATTAACGCGAGCAGCATAGATTCTCCAAGAAACTGGCGGATAAGTCCATTCTTTTCAGCGCCTAATACTTTTCGGATTCCTACTTCTGCGGCTCGTTTAGCGGATCTTGCAGTTGCCAGGTTCATAAAGTTGATGCAGGCAATAATCAAAATAAACAGGGCAATCGATGCAAGGATATAGAGATAACTCAGATTTCCATAACTGCCTAAACTGGCTGTTATAAATTGATTGCCGAAACCAGAACGAAGATGAACATCTTTCAATGGCACCAGGAATTGTTTTTTAGAAAATCCTGCGACCTTCATATCAGCGGCCATATATTTCTCAACAAACTGAGGAAGTTTTTTTTCAAGGTCTTCTTCACGTGTGCCCGGTTTCAACAAAACATACGTGAAGAACATGTTGTTGTAGGAAAAATTGGTAGTGCGGCGCACAAAGTCGCCGAACTCGCCGGAAGAAAGCGAAAGGAAAAATCGCGCATTCATGTGTGATGGACGACTGGGTTGGCGGAATACGCCGGTAATTTTATAATCCCCGCTGCCATTGGTATTGCTGTTTATGTGCAATACTTTATTGAGGGCTGGTTCATCCCCAAATATTTTACGGGAAACGTCATCGGATATTACAATCGAGTTCGGTTCATTCAACGATAGCTGCGCATTTCCTTCTATAAATTCATAGTCGAATAATTTAAACAAGGAAGAGTCCGCCATATAACCGCGGGTTTCATAAAAGGATCTTACCTGGTTACTCTGATCGGTATATTGTAGTAAGGTCTTATCATCCACAAAAAGATTCAGCGTACGGGCAAAAGATTGTATTTCGGGAAATTCCTGTTGCAATGCCGGGGCCATCGGTGAGGGTGTACCAGGCGCAACATTTTCTTTTTCGCCTCCACGAAAGATAGTTCCCACCAAAAATATCCGATCGGCTTTTGAATGTTGGTGATCGTATGTAAACTCATGGTAGAGATACATAGAGATAAGCATGCAGCAGGTGAGTCCAACAGCTAAACCAAAAATGTTTACGAAGGAGAAGAACTTATTGTTCTTCAAACTGCGCCAGGCGATTTTGAGGTAGTTCCTAAACATATGGAAAAGTTTAAGCTTTATTGTTGATGGATGCTTAATCGTGAATAGTGAGTGGTGAGTCGTGAGTAGCGATGGGCAATCTCTAAGTAATAGTGGCTTACCAATAATTTGAGACCACTCACGATTCACGTCTGACGATTCACGCTCATCATTCCGTTCTTAAGCTCTTCACCGGATTTGCCAATGCCGCTTTAATAGCCTGGAAACTCACGGTTAATAAAGTAATCATCAATGCACCTGCTCCCGCTGCCCCAAATATCCACCAGGGAAGCCCGGTGCGGTATTCATAGTTCCGCAACCATCCATTCATGAAATAATAGGCTACCGGAACAGATATTACTAATGAAACAATAACGAGATAAACAAATTGTTTGGAAAGTAATTGCCAAAGATTCGGAACTGAAGCTCCGAGTACTTTTCGAATGCCGATTTCTTTAGTACGCTGTTCCGCTACAAAGGATGCCAACCCAAAAAGTCCGAGGCAGGAAATAAAAATTGCTAAGAAAGCGAAACAGGTAGCCAATTTTCCAATGCGTTCTTCTTCACCAAATTTCCGGGCAAAGGTTTCATCTACAAACCTGAATTCAAATGCTGAGGCGGGATCGAATTTCCTGAATGTAGTTTCAATTTTTTCCATGGCAACAGCGGGGGCCAGGTTTGGATTAATTCTAAGCTGAATGACATTTCTTTGTTCCTTCGACATATGATAGAGTGATGCTCTGACTGGTTGATACGGTGAGCTCACCAACATATCTTTTACCACCCCTATAATTGTATAGGGCTTGCCTTCCCATTTCAAGATCTTGCCAATTGGGTCTTTAAAACCAATAAACTTAACGGCTGATTCATTTAAAATAAAAGCGGCGGAATCGCTTGCAAATTCTCTTGAAAAATCACGCCCATGCGTTATTTGCCAGCCAATAACTTTTCCGAATTCGTAGCTAACCCCATTATTCGGAAAATCCACTCCCTGGTTCGGATCCTTCCCTTCCCAATCGAAACCTCCATTTGTATTCCAATCATCCGTTGGAGGACTTGTAGCCTGAGCCATTTCAACCACCACATTATTGCTTTTCAACTCTGTCCTCAGTGCTTCGTATTTTTTGTGAATCTCATCTCCCAAACTAACCCATACCAAACTTTCCCGGTTATATCCCACCGGCCTGTTTTTAGCATGCTGAATCTGCTGATATACTACAATAGTGCCTATCATTAATATAACCGAAACTGAGAATTGCAAAACAACCAACACCTTTCTCGGAATGGATGCAAAGCGACCGGCACGGAAAGTTCCTTTCAACACTTTAACTGGATTGAATGAAGAAAGATATAAGGCAGGGTAGCTACCAGCTATCAATCCAGTGATGATACAAACTATCAGGCCCATTAACCAGAATATGGGGTTCGACCACAACATCAGCAATTTTTTATCTGCCACTTCATTGAAAAAAGGCAATGCCAATACCACCAGCATCAGGCTCAGAAAGTAAGCAAGTATCACCACCATAAACGATTCACTGAAAAACTGGGCAATTAATTGACGCCTTCCCGAACCTATAGCTTTACGAACACCTACTTCTTTCGCTCTTTTTTCGGAGCGTGCAGTACTTAAATTCATGAAATTGATACAAGCCAGCAGTAATACAAATATTCCAACTATTCCAAATAACCATATGTATTGAATTCGACCCCCGGTATTAATTCCATTTTTAAAATCACCATACAAATGCCATTTGCCCATGGGATGTAAAAAAACCTGGGCATTGTATTTCTTCTCTTCTTTGCTAACCTGATCCAGTTTTACATTTTTAATTTTGGCGGAAACTTTTTGCATATCCGAGTTGTCGGCAACCTGAGCGAACGTTTGCGAGAAGTTGCTTCCCCATGGATTTTCCATTTTTTTGATCCACGGGTTCTGGCTGAGGTAAAGTTCCCAGGGCATTATATAAGTGAGGTCTCTGAAAGAAGTGTTGTAGGGCAAGTCTTCATATACTCCGGTAACTTTTACATCATATTTGTTATCTATCCGGATCACTTTATTCATAGGATCATCCGAACCAAAATAAGCTTTCGCTACTGACTCGGATAATAAAATAGAATATAGATCTTTCAATCCCGCTCTTGTTCCCTTCAGCATTTTAAGGGAAAGCATTTCCGTCACTTCCGGTTCAAAGAAAGAACCATCCTTTAAAAATTTTTTCTCGCCATAGGTGAGGGTATGCTGAAAATTCCAGGAAGATTGCAATACATATTTAAAATCGCTGCCGAGTTTATCGCGGATCTCACCTGCCATCACACCCGGATTGGATATCTGTGTACCAATTTCTCCATTGAATACCTGGTGCTGCATCACTCGCGCAATCTTGTCGTAATTTTTATGATACTTATTATAGGAAAGTTCATCCCATATCCAAAGTCCAATCAATATAGCTACGGCCATACCAACAGCCAATCCGCCAATGTTAATTGCTGAATATCCTTTGCTTTTATACAAATTTCTCCAGGCGGTGAGGAAATAGTTTTTAAACATAAATCGATTTTAAATTGAATGTTTGTTTTTTTATTATCCTCAGTAATTCGTGAATCGTGAGTAGTGAGTCGTGAGTAGCAAGTGGTAATCTCTAAATAAAAGTGACTTGCCTTTAATTTGGGAGCCACTCACGATTCACGCCTGACGACTCACGATTTCATTCACTTCTTAAACTCTTCACCGGATTTGCCAACGCCGCTTTAATTGCCTGGAAGCTGATCGTTATTAATGCAATAAGTCCAGCAATGACCAATGCAGCCGGGAATACCCACCATGGAATATTAGTACGATAAGCGAAGTCTTGCAACCACTTATACATCACATAACCGGCCACCGGGAAAGCGATCAATGCGGCAATCGCTACCAGCTTGATAAAATCTTTTGAGATCATCTGCACAATTCCTGGCAAACTGGCACCTAACACTTTTCTTATACCAATCTCCTTAATTCGTTGAGTAATGGTGAATGCGGATAGCCCAAACAATCCTAGGCATGCGATAAAAATGGCTATGCAGGAAAAAATAGTAAATAAACTGCTCTGTACCTGTTCTGCTTTATAGAGACTATCAAAGTTTTCGTCAAGGAAAGTATAATCAAACGGTGCATCCGGTAAGAATTTCTTCCATGATTTTTCCAATTGTGACAGTGCACCGGGAATATCCTTACCGGCTACTTTTACAGAAAGTCGTCCAAAAAAAGCATTCTGCGGAGTAGGCATATAGAGCACAATCGGAACAATTTTTTCATGCAAGGATTCAAAATGAAAATCAGTCATTACTCCTATAATCCTACCTCTCACTCCTCCATAATAAAACTGCTTGCCTACAGCATCCTCCGCCGATTTCCATCCGATACCGAAAACGGCGGCTTCATTAATAATAAAGGAGGAAGTATCTGTACCAAATTCTCTTGAAAAATTTCTTCCGGCCTTCAACTTAATCCCGTAGGTGCTGATAAAATCATGATCGGCCGACACCATTTTTATTTCTGCTTTTACCGGTTGCAGCGAATCACCCACCGGTATTTGAGCATTATCCGCGTCGAGCAATCTGCCCGTTGGTATGCGTGAAGAACGACCTACATCTTTTATTGCAGCATTCTGCAACAGTTCCGTGCGGAACGCTTCATACTGGGGACTAAGTGAATTATTATAAGGAACAGTAACAATATGTTCCCTGTCGAAACCCAACGAACGCGATTGTATATAACTCAACTGCTGAAATACAATGGCGGTGCAAATAATAAGAATTATTGAAATTGAAAACTGCGTAACCACTAATACCTGGCGGAATGAAAATCCATTATTTACTTTAAAAAGACCCTTTAATACACGGACCGGCTTAAAGGAAGACATAAATACAGCGGGATAAAGCCCCGAGAAAATTCCGATCACAAACGGCGCCGCTAAAACGGGCATTATGAGTGGCCATTTATTTAATAAGCTCATTTCCATTTTGAGCCCCGATAATTTATTGAGCCATGGAAGAGCGGTCCAGGTAAGTAAAACTGCAATAGCCATCGCGATAAAAGCGATAAACACGGATTCGCTCAGGAATTGCGCGATGATTTCTTTTCGTTGTGCCCCCGCCACTTTACGAATACCAATCTCTCTTGCACGTAAGGCGGAACGCGCCGTAGATAGATTCATATAATTGATACAGGCGATCAACAAAATGAATAGAGCGATCGCTGAAAAAATATATACCCTTTTAATATCTCCATTTTCTTCCGCTTCGTAATCAAGATGTGACCGAAGATGGATATCGGTTAATTTCTGAAGAAAGAGGGCCGTGCCGGCAGAAGGCTTTTGAGTTGCCTTGGGATTGGTAGGCATGTTTTTATCCAGAAATGCGGGTAAGCGGCTTTCTATTTTCTTTGGATCGTAATTCCCGGGTAATAATACATAAGTAAAGAAAGAATTATTTCCCCAATTGGTTTGAAGTTGCTTTTCTCCATAGATGGAAGAATCTCTAAGTGTTGGGAATGAAATCAGCATCCCGGGATGCATGTGAGAATTGGAAGGAAAGGATTTATAAACACCTGTTACTTTAAGGTCGTATTGATTGAAAATGCGGACCGACTTGTTCATCGGATCTTCATTGCCAAAATATTTTTTTGCTTTCTCCTCGCTGAGAATTACGGAAAACATGTCGCTTAATGCTTTCTTCGGATTGCCTTTGATAACATCAACATTAAATACATCAACTAATTTTTCGTCAGCGACAAATACATCCGTCTCATTAAAAATTTTATCCTCATAGCGCATTGGGGTAGGGCCAAACTGTAACAACCGGGTCATTTTTTCAATCTCCGGAAAATCATTCTCCAGTCTTGGACCAAAGGGCGGTGATATAGTACCAAGGTGTAACCAAACTTTTCCATCAGGCGAATTAAATTGCCGGGTAAACCGATAGGTGCGATCCGCATTCTTATGATACTTATCGAAACTGAGTTCGTGAATGATATAAGTAAGTATCAGCAAGCAACAGGAAAGACCCACTGTTAATCCGAAAAGATTGATGAAAGAGATGAACTTGTACTTCATCAAATTCCGGAAAGCTATTTTGAGATAGTTAGTTATCATGACCCGAATGTTTAATTGTTGATAGTATTCGGGGTGCGGAATCCTGAATCGCGAGGGGTGAGCTGGAAATGAAACTGAGTAATAATGAACTGCCTTTTATCGGAGTGTGCACAAATTTGAGCAGGCTTGCAATTTTGATCGCGAGTCCTGTTATATTAATAAAAGAATAGCCTTTATGCCGGATAAGGTTCCGAAAGGCTATTCTCAGATAATTGTTAATCATGGCTATACTCTGATAAATAATGAATGCAAAATGTAAAATATAAAATGTAAAAGGGGTACTACTCAATCCTATTTATTCAATCGATCGGCGGGCACCCCTTTTTACATTTTAAGTTTTATATTTTAGATTTTACATTTCTAAACCAATATATTCTCCGTCACTGTTTGTCCATCTAACATACGAATGATACGATGGCTGTAACGTGCATCATGTTCGCTGTGTGTAACCATTACAATAGTAGTTCCTTGTTCGTTCAAATCGGTAAGCATCTGCATTACTTCATTACCGTTGCTGCTATCGAGGTTACCGGTAGGCTCATCCGCCAGGATCAATTTGGGTTTATTTACAACAGCTCTGGCAACAGCTACACGCTGTTGCTGACCACCACTCAATTGTTGTGGATAGTGATTGCGACGATGCATGATCTGCATCTTGTCAAGTACTTCTTCTACTCTTTTCTTACGATCGGCGGATTTCACACCAGTATAAATAAGAGGAAGTTCTACATTTTCAAAAACAGTCAATTCATCAATCAGGTTAAAACTCTGAAATACGAAACCAATATTGTGCTTACGCAGGTCGGCTCTTTTGCGCTCGTTGAATTTCGCAACTTCAATTCCATTGAAAACAAAGCTTCCGTTATCAGGATCATCCAGCAGGCCCAGGATATTCAGCAAAGTGGATTTGCCACAGCCCGATGGGCCCATCACTGCCACAAATTCTCCTTCTTTAACATCAATAGTCAGTTTGTTCAGCGCGACGGTTTCTACCTCTTCGGTCCGATATGTCTTTTCCAGGTTGGTGATCTTGATCATTAGAATGTATTTTTGAAATTTGAAAAAAATTTGTTTACAAAATTGTTAGAGGCTTCGCATGATCCGGTTTAGCAGCAACGTTTGATCCACTGTTTTCGCATTGCTTTCAGAACGCTCTTCCCGAATCTTCTCTTCTGTTGATTCCTTACTAGCAGGGCAAACTTGCTTTAAGCCATCACATACTTCTGTATTGGTAATAGCAACCTGCCCACAACTTTGCAGGAGGATGATTGTTAATACTAGTAATAGCGCTTTCATAACATTGTTTTTATGATTCATAGAAGGGTTTCATGTTACAGCGTTTAAGGGTTTAATAGTTTAACGGTTTAATGGTTGCTTCGTTACACCATTCCTTTTAATTAGCGGGTTCCCTAACCATTAAACTTATAAACCCTGAAACTTTTAAACTACTTCTTCAGCACCAACTCCTGCATGGTTCCATAATTTTCATAACTACTGGTAACCACTTTATCACCTGGCTTCAAGCCTTTCAACACTTCATAATAATCCGGGTTCTGGCGGCCTAATTGCAGATCCACTTTGTAGGCAGTCTTACCATCATCTGATACTTTAAATATCCAGTTACCACCGGTTTGCTGATAGAATCCACCTTTGGCAACCTGAACCGCATCTACTTCATCGCTAAATGCCAAACGAATCTGTAAAGTCTGACCACGACGTATGCCTTGTGGCACAGCATCCACAAACTCCATATCCACCTGGAAACGACCAGCAGTAACCTGTGTATAAACTTTTTTAATGATGAGTTTATAATCCTTTCCTGCAAAAGTGAATCCACCTAACAAACCAATCACGATCCTTGAAAGATAGTGTTCATCCACATCAACCCTCACTTTAAATCCACTCAAAACATCTATTTGCCCTAAACGTTGTCCTTTGTTTTTAGATTGACCTATTTCCGCATCCAATGAAGTCAATTGTCCATCTACCGGTGCACGTACAACCAGGTCGCCCACTTTTTTCTGCATAACATTTAACGCGTTTTGCGATCCTTCATACGATTGGCGCGCCTGGGTAAGTTGTTGTTTGGTAGAAATTGAATCCTGCTCCATAATCTGGTCGCTCAATCTCTTTTTCTGCAAGTAATAATTATAATCGTTTTCAGACTTTTTATACTCTTGTAAACCGATTACCTTCTGCTCATATAATTTTTTATTAAGAAGATAGATCCGTTCCGCTTCCCGCAATTGGCTCTCCACATCAGTAAGCTGGGTGCGGCGGGTCACTGTATTTTGTTGCGCAGCATTTTGGGAAATCTGCATTTGCGTTAGCAGGTTGTAAACGTTTGTTTGCTGCGTTACCAGGCCCAGTTCCAAATCTGTATTCGACAAACGCATAATTGGTTGCCCCTTTTTCATTACTGCGCCATCTTCAACATATCTCTCTTCTACTCTTCCTCCTTCATTAGCATCCAGATAAATAGTGGTAAGAGGCATTACCACGCCATTTACAGGAATAGTTTCCTGGAAAGGGCCCTTTTTCACTTCGCTGATAGTGATACGTTCTGTATCTACATTAAGCCTTGACTTACCCGAGGTAAAATAATAACTGGCGACAATCAGGGCCACCACGCCTAAAATACCGGCAATTGTAAGAAGTCTCTTCGTTGACCATTTCTTTTTTGCAATAACTCTATCCACTTAATTCAAGTTTTTTAGGTTCCTTTTCTGAAAAATCACCCCGTGTTCTTTTATGACCAAACCACCAAGTAACACGGGATGACAAAACATAACATTCGAAAAATTCGTACTTATCAATAACACAACAATGTGCCAGCCTGTTGCCTTTTGGTTCTCAGTAATTTATCAAGTAATTACTAAGTTTGTCCGTACGGTACCGAACACATACTGTCCGGTTTCGATACAGTTCAATTATAGGGCAAATCATACCTAAAAAATTAATTGCCATGGCTTTGTAATTATGGTATAATTTGAGTTAGAAAATGTTGCACGTAATACTAAAAAATATTTTTACACAACATGGTCCTTAAAAACGCCTCTATTTTAGTTATTGATGATGATACGGATGTTTTGACAGCAGTAAAACTATTACTCAAACCGGAAGCAAAGGAAATACTCACAGAAAAGAATCCTGAAAACCTGCGCTGGTTACTGTCGAAGCAAAGTTTTGATTGCATCCTGCTCGATATGAATTTTACCAGTTCTATCCATACCGGGAATGAAGGATTGTTCTGGTTACGGAAGATCAAAGAGATGAAATCTACTGCCGCGGTTATTATGATCACTGCTTATGGCGATATTGATCTGGCCGTTCGATCCTTAAAGGAGGGAGCCTCCGATTTTGTGATCAAACCATGGCACAATGAAAAATTACTGGCAACCATTAAAGAGGCACTTAAGCAAAAAGACAGTGGTAAATCAGCGGCCGATTACCAGTTTTCCAATGATTCCATTATCGGAACAGAGTTGATTGGAGAATCGGAAGTGATCCAGGATATCTTTCATAAAATTGATAAAGTAGCGCCAACAGATGCCAATATCCTCATATTAGGTGAGAATGGTACCGGAAAGGATTTGATCGCGAAGGCTATTCATCAGAAATCGTTAAGAGCCGATAAACCTTTTATTAAAGTTGATGTGGGAGCACTTACCGAAACACTTTTTGAAAGTGAGTTGTTTGGCCATAAAAAAGGCGCGTTTACCGACGCGAAAGATGACCGTACCGGTCGATTTGAATCCGCTAATACCGGAACACTTTTTTTAGATGAGATTGGAAATATATCGCTTCATCAACAGGCAAAATTGCTTACTGTACTGCAAAGCAGACAAGTGACCCGTCTGGGTTCCAATCAACCTATCCCGATTGATATTCGCCTGATATGTGCCACTAACCTCCCCATCCAGGAACTTGGTAACGAGAACCGTTTCCGGAAAGATCTGATTTACCGGATCAATACGGTAGAAATAACTGTTCCTGCCCTGCGAAGAAGAGAAGGAGATATTCTCAAACTGGCGAATCATTTTGGACATATGTATGCCGACAAATACATGAAACCAATGATTCACTTTGATAGTTCCGCAAAAGAAAAGCTTACACAATACCATTATCCCGGTAATGTGCGAGAACTGCAATACACCATTGAGAGAGCTGTGATTATGGCAGATGGAGATACCTTAAGCGCTAAGGATCTTATCTTTTCACCACTCGAATCAGTGATAGAAACCAATTCGGATCCCGATGACCTGCGACTAAGCACACTTGAAAAAAATACGATCTTAAAAGTGATTGAAAAGCATAACGGAAATATTACTAAAGCAGCGAGAGAATTGGGATTGACAAGAACGGCGCTGTATAGGAGATTGAGTAAGTATGATATTTGAGAAGGTTTGTAGTTTATAGTTTGTGGTTTATAGTTCTTCAGGTTTTATAGTCATTTGTAATAAATAACAACCTGAAATGTTTAGAAACTATCTAACACCTAAACCTGTATAAACTTTTAGTGCATCCCGCCGAGGACAACTATAAACTACAAACCACAAACTATAAACGTCTTCCATGTTAAAAAAATTCGAATGGCGCATTGTAATTAGAGTGTTATTCCTTTTTATAACACTCAGTGGCGCTTCCTACCTGCTGGTAAAGGGGTTGTTCATTTATTTATTACTCGCTGCAATTATTATTGTTTTACAATTAATCGATTTTTATCGTTTCAATAAAAAAGCGCAGGATGAAGTGGCGCAGTTTGTAGAGGCCATCCATTACCGCGACTTTTCCCGCAATTTCGATGTAAAGCATGCCCCGCTGGAAATACAGCCTCTGCGAAAAAGTTTTAATGAGATCAACACTACATTTAAAGTTATCAGCCGGGAAAAAGAAATGCAGTACCAATACCTCCAGCGAATATTGGAACTGGTGGATACCGGTATTCTTTCTTATGAAACAACTACCGGCGATATTGGCTGGATGAATGAATCGTTGAAAAAAATGCTGGGCGTTCCTTACCTGCGAACCGTTCATTCGCTCGAAAAAAGAGAACCGGTGCTCTATCGTGAAGTTCTTGTACTTCGATCGGGAGAACATAAAGTGGTACCCCTTACAAAAGATAATAACCAATCGAAGATATTATTATCTGCTACCGCTTTTCAAACCGAACAAAAGATATACAAGCTTATCGCTTTTCAGAATGTAAGTGAAGCACTTGATGAAACAGAAGCAGAAGCTTGGAAAAAATTGTTGAGTGTAATGACACACGAGATCATGAATTCGGTAGCTCCTATTTCTTCCTTAGCGGAAACATTAAAAAGACAATTAGATAAATCCAGGGAAGAAACTGCGATGGAGCGACAGAATAGTTTCGAGGATTTAGTGCTGGGGGTAGAAACCATTCAGCGTAGAAGCGAGGGCTTATTGAAATTCGCGCAAACATATCGCAACCTTAATAAAATTACTACCCTCAATCTCCGCAAAGTATATGTACGTGATCTTTTTGAGAACTTAAATAAATTAATGCAGCCTACGCTGGAGCAAAAAAGAATTGAATTAGAGATCATTCTTAAGGACCCTGAATTAATTGTTCAGGTGGATCCCAACCTGGTTGAACAAGTATTGATCAACTTGTTGGTAAACGCGATGGAAGCCGTAAAAGACAGACCCGAACCACGGATCACATTATTTGCCGCTACACTTGCCAATTCGAGAATAATATTAAAGATATCTGATAATGGTACTGGCATCCCCGAAGAACTCATGGATAAAATCTTTATTCCCTTCTTCAGCACAAAGAAAAGCGGAAGCGGTATTGGACTCAGTTTATGTAAACAGATCATGATGCTGCACAAAGGAAATATACAAGTGCATAGTGTGGATGGTGAGGGAACGGCGTTTGTACTAACGTTTTAAGGAGCTGCGAGCTTTGAGCTACGAGCTGCGAGCAAAACCTGGTAGATTAAAGAAACTTCAAAGTTTTTAGCCCTTTCTTAATATTGATTTGGATAATAACTCCTTAGGGTCTGCTCGCAGCTCAAAGCTTGTAGCTCACAGCTTTCTCCTCGCAGCTTCTTAAAAATCCCCACCAGCACGGATATCCAGGCTTTTTTATTAGTTTAGATTTGAATGGTAGTTTTTACTAATACTCCCAAAATGAGAAATATTTTTTTACTGTTAGGCGGTATTTTTTTACTGGCTGCGGCTAACCCGCGTCAATCAAGTCCCCAAAAATTGGCGTTGATCATTGCCATCGGAACGTATGATTCAGTAACCGGTTGGAAATCGATCAGCTCTCTCAATGATATCAACTATATGAAACCGGCCCTGCTCGGACAGGGTTTTATAGAAGACAATATTGAAATTCTCCGGAATGAACAAGCAACCAAATCAGGAATTATAGATGCCATTGACCGGTTGATCGCAAAAGCCAAACCGGGTGATATAGTTGTATTTCATTTCTCGGGTCATGGCCAACAGATTTACGATGATGGAAGAAAAGACGAAGCGGACGGATATGATGAAGCATTGGTTCCATATAATGCAAACATGCGTTATGGCGGAGGTTATACCGGACAGAATCATTTACGCGATGATGAATTAGGTGATAAATTAAAATTACTTCGTAAAAATATTGGTAAAGAAGGTAGTTTGCTGGTATTGCTGGATGCCTGTCATTCCGGTACCGCAACCCGTGGACAGGAAATCGCTATTACAAGAGGAGGTGATGAAAAATGTGAACCACAAGGTTATAGCAAAACTATTAGTAGCTCGCGGGGCAGTGGATCAGAAGGTGTTTTTGATGATAAGGAACTTCTTTCAAATATGGTAGTGATCAGCGCCGCCAGCGCCGATCAATTGAATTATGAAACAAAGGATGCGGATAAGAATGGAGTGGGTTCTTTGAGCTATTCTTTTAGTCGTGCCATTTCGCAAACCAGCGGCACCATCAATTATAAAATTCTATTTGAAAAAATTAAAACGGATATCCAATCCTGGAAACCATTTCAGAATCCGCAAATTGAAGGCAATACCGAACAACAGGTATTAGGAGGGAAATACGTGAAGACAGCAGATATTATTCGTATCAGTAGTTGGGCAGCTGATAATACGATTGAAATTCCCCGCGGAGCTATTCATTCAATCGCGAAGGGCGCTAAATTCAATCTCTTTCCGGTAGATGTTACAGATTTCAAAAACACCAGGCCCGTTGCGAGCGGTGAGATCAGTGATGCTGGAATGGTGAAATCGACCGGCACTTTTACATCTCCGGTTCCAGAAAAAAATAAAGCGTATAATGTGGTTTTTGAAAGTAAAAGCTTCGGGGAATTGAGTGTTGCTGTAAAAATTTCCATTCCCGAAACCGGAGTAGCGGGAATGATAAGGGAGAAATTAAAGCAATACGATTATATTTTACTCGACAAACCGAACGCGGATATTTCCATTACTGCCTATAAGGATCCATCTTCACATGCGCAATCATTGCAGGTTGTTGCGGTGAACGACAGTGTACTTTGGCAAAAACCATGGCCCACTGGCACCAGCAATCAACTTTCTGAATCAGAAACTGAGGCCATCTGGCAACAGGTAAAGCTTTATTCGCGGGCACAGTTTCTGCGCAGTATCTATACGCCTGCCGATTCTAAAGTATTTGAATATGTCCAGATTGAATTCGTTCCTGGTATTATTAAAACGATTAATGGAGTAGACAGTTTAATTACCAAAAAAACAATCCAGGAAAAAACGAATAAGAGAGGCGATATTGAATTTATTGAAGCGGATGATGAGCAGGCAGAGAACGAAGGTTTTGTAATACGCATCCGTAACATGCAGGATTATCCTATTTATCTCAGCGTAATTGATATTATGCCCGATAACATGGTGGGTGTAATTATTCCCGATCCATCGGATGTTAATAGTACAGCCGATGATTATAAGATTGCATCGCGTCAAACCTTTACCACAAGGCCCATTAAATTGTATCCTCCTTATGGAAAAGATTTTATGAAGATTCTCATTACCCGCCAGGCAATGGATCTGAAAGCGGTGCAAACCCGAAGCACGTCGAGAGGTATTGGATCTTCATTTGAAAGTTTTTACAACGACACCTTCAAAGATGATAATACCGAACGATCCCGCGGACCTAAAGTAGCCCCGGTTAAAGTGGATGAGGTGAAGATTGTGCCGTTTACGTATAATATTGTGGAGAAGAAGAAGGCCTAATTTCAAATTTCCGATATTAATTAAATCGTTTTTGGATATTCGCCCTCAATGGCACAAGGCGTTCCTATGAAACGCTGGCAAATCCCAAATTTATTCTACCCACAAAATGTCCTTTTGGGACAGGAGAACGTTCTTAGAATTGAATACGCTAAATTTTCCCAATTCAGCACCCTAATAAATAATGCCATTCGTTTGTATTTGATCACCGTAGCATGAGGCGTTCCTACGGAACGCAGGTAAACTCTTATATTTTCTACCCATGAGATGTCCCTACGGGACATGGGAACGTTTTCATAATTGATTCTTCTAAATTTTCTATCCACAAAATGTCCTTTTGGGACAGGGGAACGTTCTTAGAATTGAATACGCTAAATTTTCCCGATTCAGCACCCTAATAAATAATGCCATTCGTTTGTATTTGATCTCCATAGCATGAGGCGTTCCTACGGAACGCAGGTATAAATCCTATATTTTCTACCCATGAGATGTCCCTACGGGACATGGGAACGTTTTCATAATTGATTCTTCTAAATTTTCTATCCACAAAATGTCCTTTTGGGACAGGGGAACGTTCTCATAATTGAATACGCTAAATTTTCCCGATTCAGCACCCTAATAAATAATGCCATTCGTTTGTATTTGATCTCCATAGCATGAGGCGTTCCTACGGAACGCAGGTATAACTCCTATATTTTCTACCCATGAGATGTCCCTATGGGACATGGGAACGTTTTCATAATTGATTCTTCTAAATTTTCTATCCACAAAATGTCCTTTTGGGACAGGGGAACGTTCTTATAATTGAATACGCTAAATTTTCCCGATTCAGCACCCTAATAAATAATGCCATTCGTTTGTATTTGATCTCCATAGCATGAGGCGTTCCTACGGAACGCAGGTAAACTCTTATATTTTCTACCCATGAGATGTCCCTACGGGACATGGGAACGTTTTCATAATTGATTCTTCTAAATTTTCTATCCACAAAATGTCCTTTTGGGACAGGGGAACGTACTCATAATTGTATACGCTAAATTTTCCCGATTCAGCACCCTAATAAATAATGCCATTCGTTTGTATTTGATCTCCATAGCATGAGGCGTTCCTACGGAACGCAGTTAAACTTCCTGTTTCATGCTACCCATCAAATGTCCCTACGGGACATGAAACGTCTTCATTATAAAAGAAACACCCTCCATTTTTTAACAACGAATCTTGCCGCCGGAAATATTTGATATAGGAACAGTGTAATTTATCCATTAATACAGGCTGACCATCAAATTATATTAAGAAATCGTATCTACGTTTGAATATGTCCCGTAGGGACATCTCATGGGTAGAACCGATGGAGCATCTCAAGCGTTCCGTAGGAACGCCTCATGCTAAAAAAGTTACACCAGAAAAAAACACCAAATCATGAGGAAAAACACATTTTTTATTTCTTACTCATATATAAATTCAAAGTATAAAAAAGAATGTATGCCTAACACATACACCCAGCTTCATATTCAGCTTGTATTCGCGGTTAAATACAGGGCAGCGCTGATTGAAATGGAATGGAAAGATCGCTTATACAAATATATCACCGGTATAGTTCAGGAAAATGAGCATAAGATGCTACAATTAAATGGCATTCCCGATCATATCCATATCTTCCTTGGTTTACGTCCCCACCAGGCAATCTCTTCATTGGTTCAAAATATAAAATCCGAAAGCACCAAATGGATAAAGGTCGAAGGCTTTTGTAAATCCCCATTCGCCTGGCAGGAAGGCTTCGGTGCATTTTCATATTCAAAATCCCATGTTCAGGAGGTAATAAGTTATATTCAAAACCAGGAGATTCATCACAAAAAAGAAAAATTTCTCGATGAATACCGTCGTCTGTTAAAGGCTTTTGAAATTGAATATGATGAGCGATATATATTTAAAGATCCATGCTGAACAAATTACTTTTCTTCCAATGAAAAAAGAGATTTGAGAAGGCTTGTAAATCCTGGGTTATATTTTCATTCAAAATCGGCCTACTAGAAATTGCATAATATCTACTCACCACATAAAAAAGCTACCGCTATTAACGGTAGCTAAACTTACAAACAGGATAGATTAAGGGTTATTTGCTTTTTATCAAACTGAAATTTACTGGTGTTGAGGAATACAACATCTTGAACTCTTCTCCATCAACCAATATAGCCTTGAACACCGCCATAACTTTAGTTCCAGGGGCCACTGGCAATTCGGAATATGGGATAAACAGCTCGAAGTCGGTGGGTGTATTTTTGTTCGCCGACAAGGTTTTATTCGCCGCTATTTTGAATGATTTATAGGTAGCTACTATATTACTGATACTGTATCTGGTATCGTTATCTAATATGGGGCTACCATTTTCATCGTAAAAGAATACGGTGAAATATACTTGTCCCTCGGCTCCGGCCGTTTTGATATTAAAGGAAGGATAGAGCAACAATCCTTGTTTTTCCGCGCTGTTCACTACACTCATCTTAGTAAAATTGGTAACTACAAAACGGGGAACTTCATTGGTGCGGGTACCGTCTTTTGGATACAGTTTGCTGATCATCGCTTTATCACCCGCAGATAGCTGGTTATTCCAAGGAACTGCATAGCCGTTTGTTGTCCAGCGTGCGAGAACCGGGTAGTGCATGATGGATGTATTGTCGTACGAAGTACCGTGCGTATACGTTAATTTATATTCCTGGAAAAGGTTAACATCAACGGTCATTTTATCCCATCCCTGGCTTTTGGCCAGTTCCTGGTACACTAGTTCTTTATTCCAGGGAATACCTGCTTTTGGGCTATAATGTTCATGCAGCAATCCAATTGCATGACCAAACTCGTGTAGGACCGTACGGTGCATGGCATCATAGGTTGCGAAATCGGTGGTATCCAAATTCATGGTCTTTACATCTTGTGGAATACCTGCTGCCAACTGACCAATTACTGAGTTATGTCCACCTTTATTATCGAGGTTCACACGTATATCCGCATCGCCATATTCAATAAAATCAAAAACAATATTGGCGTACTGCTCCCATTCCTTGGCATATGTTTTTACTTTATCTTTCATCGATTGGCTACCGGCAAGGAACCGGACTTTAAGCGTTGATCCATTATTCCATATATAATACTGATCCGCCAGGCCACGTGCGGGGGGAGTTAATGTATCGAAGGCAGTTACTTTAGGGGCTTCGATAATAGAAGTACATCCATATTTCTGGCCAATTCCTTTCGCGGGAGTTTTAGCTTTCTGAGCCATTCCTTGTAATGATAGAATCACCGCTGCTCCTATCATTACACTGTTAATCTTATTCATGTTTTGTTGGTTTGGGGGATTTTAGTCTTTAAACGAATCATACCGGTGTTTCGGTATTTATGGCATAAACTTAAACACATATAAGTAATGATCAAATACCCTCTTCCCACATTTTTTTGCATCCCCCC
The DNA here is from genome assembly GCA_965279015.1 of Chitinophagaceae bacterium. Lineage (GTDB taxonomy): Bacteria > Bacteroidota > Bacteroidia > Chitinophagales > Chitinophagaceae > Endoryza. The sequence continues at coordinate 1,412,369 of OZ257130.1, read as the reverse complement.
TTGCATTTTCTATGCAGAAATGGACAAAAAACGGGGTAGTGATGAACCAACCCATTTAAATCAATAAAGGTATTTGTGAAGATTCTTGTAAAAGAATGCCATTAACGTGTAATGACCAGTTTTTTCATGATCTGAAGAATTTCAGTTTCAAACCGGCAATAATACATACCAGAAGGCCATGCTTCCATTCCGTTAATTGGAATAGAATGCGAACCAGTAGCCAATTGAGAGGGAACAGGTATCGATTTTACCAATCTTCCCTGCGCGTCGAAAATAGTGATGCGGACACGGGCGGGGGAAGTAAGTGTAAAGTTGACAGATGCAAAACGATTGGCAGGATTGGGAGATACATTAAGTGCTAGTTTTTTTTCTGCTTCCTTTTTTTCTTTCTCTTCTTCTCTCAGTGGCACTAATTGAAAATTTTCTGACAGAAAAATTGGGGTTGCCGTTAATGCAACATTTACTGAAGGAATAGCGGAAGTGCTATTTGTAACAGAATAGTTCCATTCCCTTTTGTTCAACATGGGGGCCACATTGGCTGCTGGAGGGAATGTATAAATAGCGGATGCGACTTCCGATTTATCGACTGTTGTTTTTGCCCAAAGGACATATATATAATTTCCAATCGCGTCGCGGAATGCGGCGCCCCCAATTGCAGCAGGTAAATTCAATGTTGCTGTTTTCCCATTATCGTATTGGTAATTGAGCAAAATAGTTGAAGTTGTTTTAAAAGCAATTCCTTCATTGGTATATTGCTGGCCATAAACTCCGTTGTATACTCCACCGCTGGTAACCGGACCCACCCCTTCTAATTTCTGATAAAGCCCCATCATCTCATATCCATGTGTAGCTTCCGCATAGGTCTTTGGTTCACCCATAGCAAAAATGTAGTACTGCCTGATACTATTCTGTTGGCATCCTACTAGCGCTTTTATGATATAGTTGGTTTGTGCCTGGTCGGTTCCGATATAATCACCGAATTCCTTCCGCGGAATATTATTCTCTGTACAAATGAAATGTTTTTCGGGATAGGTGGTATTATTATATCCGTGGTTGGTCAGTACATTTGCCATCTGTGTTTTCGCATTGATAAATTCTTGAGCGGCGGCGTCTGAATGGCGTATATAGGTAAAGTTATTTATGCTATTATCCCAGTATCTCAAATTATACATGGGATAATTATGAAAGCTCATTACATCAAAATAAGCACCTCCTTTCAACGGATATTCTGCAGTAACTGATCCATCTGCCGGGTTATCGGTATTGCGCAGGATAGCATCAAGAAAAGAAGGGTAGCCAATACCCCCAACGGTTACATACGCTGTACTATCCACTGATTTAATTACTTCATAACTGATGCGCAGCAATCGCACATAGTGAAAAATAGGCGCCTTCATATTTACCAGGTCACAGGGAGAAGGATTGTTATCCCACCAGTTACCGGGCTGACCCGGGTTTTTCCATGAGTTTCCACTGAAATCGTAATCGGGTTCGTTTAATATTTCCCAGAACTTATTATACGATTTGTAGCGTATCGCTAACTTATAAATATAGAGCGCGTAATAATTGTTATCATTTACTGGTGTACCATTGGCTCCGCCATCCCAGATAGGGGTAAACATATTTGCCCACAAGGATGAGGGTTGACCGCAACCCCCATAAAAATTATTATCTCTATGCGCAGCTGAAGGAGAACTCACAAAAAGAGTATGATCTCTCATCCCTATCGAAGCATAATGATTGTACTGCGCGATCGACACATCGTATCCCCAATAGTCTACAAACTCTTCGGGTAAAGGGATGCGAAAAGATTTTGAACCTACTCCCGCAACATTAAACAATGGATTACCCGCAGCTATATTGGAAAGTGTAATATTATCCCAGGTGGATCCGTAGTAACCCATATTATTACCATATAAAAAAGTGCCGTTATAAGCAGGAACTCTACCGGCATCGTTGGCCGTATAATTAATCTGTGCATTTGTAGTGTAATAACTACTTTGAAGTGCTATTGAAAGAAGCAATAAAAGGATTGGCTTTTTATAAGGTAGCATGGTATTGGATCTAGGGTAAAAAACAATTGAAACGTGCAATTATATTGCCAAAGAACCATTGTTACCTTATTAATTTTAAAACTTGTTCAGGTTAATTGCCGAATAGCAGCTTTGAGGAAGGGGGCAAACTGTAATGAACTGATTATCCGCAGTTCTTCAAACATTGAACTTTCATTATCGAGAAATTTGAAAATTGAACTGGCTTTATTGCGGCGGAATAAGCGGGTAAAGATTTCACGACCCTCCGGAATTTTATCAAACAATAACTGAAGTAATATGCTGTCATAAAAATGGAAACGGGCAGGGGAGCTGGAAATATCCTTGAGCGATTGATTTTTCTCAAGTCGCTCAACGATCTGCCGGCTTTGTTTTTGGATGAATTGAAAGGTATATCCAGTAGAGGCTTTGGTTTGACCGCCGGCAGTACCAATATGATAGAGTCCATTGTGATAAAAAGGGAAACGGGCACTAGTCATAGGGATAACACCAAACTCCTCTTCCTCAACCGTATACTGCTGCAATTGCAAAAACCGGGAAATATAATTGCTCAATTCAATATTATACTTTTCCGTTGGCAGCAAATTTTCTGTAAATAAGGTATATTCTACCAATAGCCGGTTGGGGTCAAGAGGTAATACATATACAAAACTGGCGCCTTGTTCCTGGTGCACCCGAAAGTCCATCAGTGTCGCATTACCCGGATCAAATTTTCTATCCTTGGTTTCAATGATCCATCCTTTAAAGTGTTGCAATAAATGCAGCGATTTATTGCTGGATGGCGATGCAAAAGGAATAGAGTTAAAGACAATCGACTTGTCGGTGTTTAATTCTTTCTCATCGAGATAGATAGTTGTTCGATTTTCATTGAGTTGCTCAAACCGAATTTCCCCGTAGCGAATATCAATATTGGATTCCTGTTTAATTATACCGAAGCAATAATTATAAAAATCAATACCGCGGATCATTTTGTATTGATAAGGTGCAATGTCAAGGGGTGAAGAAAAAGAATTGCTTTCAAACAATAAGCGATCCCATTTTCGGAAGACGATTTCTTCAAAAAAACTTTTTTCTTTTTCCCAGAAGCACCAGGTACGATCATTTACGTTTTTAGGTGCCTTATCTATTAATAGAATTTTTTTGTTTGAAAATTTACCAGAAGTAATCATGCGGGTGAGCAGGCTAAGACCCGCAGCACCGGCACCGGCAAATATATAATCGTAATGGGGCATTCGTAATTAAACCTATTCAGCTGGGGCATAATCAACTGTCTGCGCTTTCATAAGCGCTTTGTCCTTTCTAACTTTTTCCCAGTACTTTTTATGGACATACAGCATACCGAAGGATTCCCCTTCGTGCCTGTCAAGATGTTTGTGATGCATTTTATGTGCCCAACGGATTGCACGTACATATGTGCTCTTTGAGCGGGTAAACCATTTAAACCGTTGATGAATGATTACATCGTGAACCATAAAATACGCGAAGCCATACGCCATAATCCCAAAGCCAATAGCCTGCAACCAATACAGCTTATCCAAGGTGCCGAAAAGAATGCATAAAAAACTGGGTACCGCGAAGATGATAAAAAATGCATCGTTCTTTTCAAAGAAACCGGGCCTTGTTTTATGGTGGTCCTCATGCAGGTACCAAAGTAACCCATGCATCACAAATTTATGAGTGGCCCAGGTAATTGCTTCCATCAGCAAAAATGTACCTGCTATGATTGCTATATATAATAACCAATGCATGAATTGCTTTTATAATTGAATCAGGCCGGGGCCTTTTCGATTTGATTTTCCACTGCCCATTGTCTCACTTTTGGAAAAGCAATATGGAACCAGGTCGTATATTTATCCGGATGTGAAGTTAGCGATGTTTGTATATCGTCCAGGCTTTTGTAGCAAAAATCCCTCACTTCATCAGGATCAGGATCAATCACTCCTTCGTACACAGCTGCGAATACATGATCGAATTCGTATTCTGTTAAACCATTCTCAAAAACGCTTCTGTATGTAAAGGAAAAGATATTTTCCAGCTCCGCGGAGAATCCCATCTCTTCCTGCAAGCGACGATTGGCTGCATCTTCAGTTTTTTCACCCGGGCCGGGATGACTGCAACAGGCATTGGTCCATAAGCCACCGCTATGATATTTATTAAGGGTCCGTTGTTGCAGTAACATTTCGCCCTTAGTATTAAAGATGAAAACACTGAATGCCCTATGCAATAACGCTTTACGATGCGCTTCAATTTTCTCCATTGAACCAAGCGGTTCATCCAATTCATTTACTAATATTACTTCGCCTGAATTGCTCATGTGTTTGTGTAAGAGGATGCTAAATTAATTTCAACTGGTTTTTCACCCCTGCTCTAACCAGGATCAATGCTTTCCGGTAGTTAGGTAACCGGATACGGGATTCCAGTATCCGCGAAGCCTGTGTTTTGCGGATCTTTTTAAAAAGGGAAAGATAATATTTATAGGCTACATATACACCAAAGCGGGCTTTCCAGGGTAACTGTAAGATGCCTTCATACGCATGCTTAAAATCCCTGGAAATATCTTCCTCAATCTGCATTTTAGAAAATTGTGAAAAATTTGAAAAATCAACGCCGGGGAAATAAGTTCTGTTAAGCTGGTTAAAATCGGCTTTTATATCACGCAAAAAATTTACTTTTTGAAAAGCCGCCCCCAATGATTGGGCATGAGGTTTCAGTTTTTCGTATTGCTCTTTTTCTCCCTCGCAAAAAACGTAGAGACACATCAATCCAACCACTTCAGCACTACCATAAATATAATTCTGGTAACAATTAATATCATACTGCTGTTTATGCAGGTCCATTTCCATGCTAGTGAAAAAAGCATCCACTAATTCCGGAGAAATTTTATACTGATTGACGGTTAATTGAAAACTATGAAGTATGGGGTTAAGGCTGATTTTCCTCTCTATCGCCTCTTTCGTTTCTATCCTGAATTGTTTAAGTAAGGCTTCTTTATCATAGTCATGAAAAGTATCCACGATCTCATCGGCAAAGCGGACAAATCCATAGATGTTATAAATAGGATTCCGGAGGTCCTTATGCAATAAGCGAATGGCAGAAGCAAAAGAAGTACTGTATTCTTCGGTGGTAATTCTGCTACACAGTTGACTAACCTTATGAAACAGAGAAATCATACTATTCAATTTACTGAATTAAAAGGGGCTTTTGAAATTTTTTTATGATAGCTTGTTGATTGAATTTGATAGACCACAAGTTTAAAATTTATTTTATCCAAATACTTTCAATACTTCTTTTGCAACTACTTCACCACTGATTAAACTGGGGGGTACGCCGGGACCGGGAACGGTCAGCTGACCGGTAAAGAAAAGATTATTCACCTTTTTACTTCTGCAACGGGGTCGGAAAACCGCAGTTTGCAATAAGACATTCGCCAACCCGTACGCATTTCCTTTGTATGAATTGTAATCACTCACAAAATCGGAATAGCCATATGATTTTTTATATACAATCGCTTCCTTTATTTTTTGTTTTGTATGTTTTTCAAAACGTTCGAGGATCATCTGAAAATATTTTTCTCTTGTTGCTTCGGTATCGTCCGATAATCCTGCAGCCACCGGAATCAGGAAAACAAGATTCTCGCAACCAGCAGGAGCAACTGCATGATCGGTTAAAGAGGATGCGCTTACATAAAACAACGGATTGGTTGGCCAATCTTTACTCGTATAAATTTCCAGCGCGTGTTGTTCAAATGGCACATCAAAAAACAACATATGGTGCGACACATCGGTCAACCGCTTATTCAATCCTACATAATACAAAAGGCAGGAAGGAGCCATCTTGCGGTTTTCCCAGTAATGATCGGAATAGCTGCGGTGAGTGGAAGGTAATAACCTGCTTTCAATGAACTGGTAATCGGCACCCCCGATTACTACATCTGCGTCGTAACAATTTTCCGCGGTATACAATTTTTTCGCAGCACCGTGTTGTACCTCTATTCGATTTACTTCTTCCCCAAACCGGAATTTCACTCCAGTCTCCATTGCCAATTTATACATCCCTTGCACCACACTATACATTCCGCCCTCAGGATACCAGGTTCCTCCAACGATATCCGCATAATTCATAAGACTGTATAATGCGGGTGTATTTTCTGGTAAAGCCCCCAGGAAAAGCACGGGAAATTCCAGCAACTGCCGAATGCGTGGGTGCTTAAAATATTTATGAATATGTTTTTTTATGGACGTAAAAACATCCAAACGGAAAACGCCTTTCAACAAATCCCAATCCAAAAACTCTGTAAAAGAAAGTCCCGGTTTTAATACCAATTTCTGAATGCCTATTTTGTACTTGTATTCAGCTTCTTTCAAAAACTCATCTAACTTTTTTCCCGCCCCGGGTTCCCATCGATCTAATAATTCTTTAAACTCATTAAGATTTGCTGGAATGTCTGTGTATTCCTCCTGCCAATAAATACGATAAGAAGGATTTAACCGATTTAATTGGTAATAATCGTTAGCCTTTTTTCCAAACTGATTGAAATAACGTTCAAATACATCTGCCATCCAATACCAGGATGGGCCCATATCAAAACAAAACCCATTTTCTTTTAATTGTCTTGCCCGGCCCCCTGGTGTTAATTGCTTTTCCAATACAGTAACATCCCAGCCCGCTTTAGCCATAAAACTTGCGGCTGACAAACCCGCAAAACCGCTTCCGATAACAATTAGTTTTTTTTGCAACAGTAAATTTTGACTAATTACGTTCAATCTGTTCCTTTAGCAATTTACGGGCAAAATGGATACGGCTTTTGATTGTTCCCAATGGTTCGTGCAGCATTTCGGCAATCTCATGATATTTAAATCCATCAAAGTACAAAAGAAAAGGATTTCGGAATATCTCCGGCAATTGGTGAACAGCCAACTGAATATCTTTCATGCGAAGATTGCTTTCCGCGTTATTATTAATAATTACGGATGGGCTGCTATTCAAAAGAAATTCATTCGGGGATGAATCAAAGATGGTATTCTGTTTGGCTTTACGACGATAATTATTAATAAAAATATTACGCATGATGGTGTATAACCATGCTTTAATATTTGTACCAACATTATACTTGTCTTTATTGGAGATGGCCCTATACAAGGTTTCCTGGAACAAATCTTTCGCTGCTTCGGTATCACGTGTAAGTGTTATCGCAAACGGTTTCAGAAATTCCGCATTATTAACCAATAGCTGATTGAACTCTAATGTTGACATGTTTAATTATTAACGACATAAAATTAAACACAGATTGCAACATGAAAAAATTTCTGTTTAAATATTTTCTTAAAATATTAAACAATTTTTACTCCGTTAGAAATCAGTGATTTGTGGAGGGTTTTGGTTAAATATTTGCTGCAAACTCCAAAACTTCGGACATAGAGCGCTTTAATTGAATGCCGCTGGAGAGATGTTTTTGCTGGTTTTGGGCCAATTGACCCGAAACAATAATAGAGATATTAGGTACTTGTTCCGTTAACTGATTAAGGTATTTTTCAATTTTTAAGTTGCCGGGAACACAGGTGATATGAGAGTATAAATATTGAGGCCTTTTAGTTTGAGCAACATAAACTACGTCTTTACCAGGAACATTGGCACCGAGATAGAGGACACGGGCACCCTTCGCCTTTAGTAAATAATACATATAAAGAAGACCGAGTTCATGATGTTCTCCTTCAGGCAAAAAAAGTAAAATTGTTTTATTGGTAGTGATCATTGGTGTTGCATTATTTATCCCAACTATCAGTTTTTGCCTGATTATATTGGAAACAAGATGTTCTTGTGCCGGATTGATATGATTGGTTTGCCATAGGATGCCGATTCGTTCAAGAAAAGGAAAAATCAGGTGATGGATGGTCCGCTCAATTCCTTTTGCGCGGATATATTTATCAAGCGTCGCTTCAAACAAATCGATATCCATATCAATCATATTTCCGATCAGGTCGTTTACCATTTTTTCCTGCTGAGCCTGTGTATCCGTTAATGAAACCAGTTTCTGGTTGATCTCATCATCATTCAATTTATCGATATGGGATATTTTGAATCCATACTTATTCAGCAATGCTACATTAAGCAAGATTTTTAATTCATCGCAGCTGTATACCCTGATATTAGTATCCGTACGTTGCGGTTTCAAAAAAGAATACCGTTGTTCCCAGATACGAATTGTATGGGCCTTTATTCCAGAAAGGCTTTCAAGGTCTTTTATGGTAAATGAGTTCATTGCATAATTACAACCGTAAACAAAAATTGTTTAGTCACCGAAACTAAAGGAATCCGTTAATGTCTCAGTTTTAGAATCTTACCGCACAAGGACCATAATTTTCACTATTTGCTTTAGAATGTAATCAGTGGGAAACAGATAAAATGGTAGTATCTCGGTTTCGCACAAAGCCACAAAAGGTTATTCTTAGTGAACTTTGTGTCTTTGTGGGACAAAAATTTCAAACTGTGTCACTACGGATAAAATAAAAGGAATCAGGGAAGGGGTGTCAAAGGCCGGGGTTAAGTAATTGGCCCGATTGAAGAAGGGATTGAACAGCAGGCATAATATGCGCAGAGGAACGAAGTGCCTCCAGATGTCGCAGGTGATGAAGATCGGTACCAAGCAAATCGATATAATTTTTTTTCAATAGATATTGAGCCATATCCTGGGAAGGTTTGCCGTAATAACCAGCGAGTGATAAAATATTAACCTGGAAAAGGCAACCGGCGCTTTTAAGATCGTCGAATACTTTTTTATCAGCACTCAGGTACAGGTAACGTTCGGGATGAGCCAATATGGGTTGATAACCGCCGATCTGTAACTGAAACAATTGATTTTTATAATTAATAGGTGCGTTAATAAATGAAAACTCAACCAGCACCATTTTATCCTTTATAGGAAGCAATGCTTCATTCGATTCTAACAACTCATCAAAGTGATCGTCCAGGTAATACTCTGCCGCGGGATGCAGGCCTGTATTCATCCCTAATTTATTCATTTCTGTTTGCAGGTTCTGATGAGCCGACTTTATAGTAGTGGGATCATTTTTATACATATCCCAGAAAATATGCGGCGTGGTAATGAATTTTGAATACCCTAAATCCTGTAGTCCCCTGATCAATTGCACGGAATTGCCCAGATCGGTGGCACCGTCATCGATTCCCGGTAAAAGATGCGAATGCATATCAGTAATCAAACCACTGAAATCATTTGCAACTGGATGCTTTCTTTTAAATATCGAGAACATAATTCTATTTTGCTTGCCTTCGCATAGCCGCTTCGGTCACTTGCGCCATAGCTTCAGCGACGGAGCGCGAAGCAAGGCCGGTAAGGCGGTAAGACGGGAAATATTGATTTTAAATTCTACATTAACTTACCGGCTTCCCGTCTTCCCGGCAAAAAAATTAAACCTTGATTTAAGCAGGCTGGTGCTTTTCCTTGAAATCTTTATATACAGACTCAATTCCATCACGCAGATGAATGAGTGCCTTCCACCCCAGCGCGTTGATTTTACTTACATCCATCAGTTTACGTGGAGTACCATCAGGCTTCGAAGAATCAAATTCAATGGACCCGGCAAATCCTGTAATCTCTTTGATCAGCAGCGCCAGCTCTCCGATTTCGATATCTTCTCCAATACCTATATTCACCAACCTATCACTGTTATAATGCTGCATCAGAAAAAAACAAGCATCTGCCAAATCATTGGTATGGAGAAATTCCCTGCGCGGTTTACCTGTTCCCCAAATGGTAACGCTCGGAGAATTATTTTGCTTCGCTTCGTGAAACTTTCGGAGCAAAGCAGGCAATACATGCGATTTCTGTAAATCGTAATTATCATTGGGGCCATAGAGGTTGGTTGGCATGGCCGAAATGAAATTACATCCGTATTGACTTCGATAGGCATCACACATCTTTATTCCCGCGATCTTAGATATGGCATACGGCTCATTGGTATGTTCCAATAATCCGGTAAGCATGTACTCCTCTTTCAGTGGTTGTGGTGCCAATTTGGGATAGATACAGGAAGAACCCAGGAACATCAGTTTTTTTACATTATTCAAATAAGAAGCATGTATCACATTCGACTGTATCATCATATTATCATAAATAAACTCGGCGCGGTAGGTGTTATTGGCCATGATGCCACCCACCCGGGCCGCAGCCAGGAACACATAAACAGGTTTTTCCTCCGAAAAAAAATCATTTACCGCCTGCTGGTTACGAAGATCCAGTTGCTTAGAATCACGGAGCAACAGCTTATCGAATCCTTCTTTCTCCAGTTTTCTACGAATGGCGGAACCTACCATTCCATTATGTCCTGCTATATATATCTTATCCGAAGTATTCATAGCGCTTATTCAAATTGATTCTTAACCGTATAACCGGAATCTTTTAATAATTTCTCTCGTTTAAATAACTCCAGATCCGATGCTACCATCTCCGCCACCAACATATCCAGGTTGTATTTGGGTTTCCATCCCAATTTAGTATTTGCTTTAGTAGGATCACCAATTAACAAATCGACTTCTGTGGGGCGATAATAATGCGGATCCACGGATACTACCTGTTTGCCAATAGCAACAGGATACTCAGGATTATTACTCCGTATCACGGTTCCGATTTCTTTTTCTCCTGAGCCACTGAATTCCAGTTCAACTCCAATTTCTAAAAATGACTTCTTTACAAAATCACGTACCGTGGTAGTAATGCCCGTTGCAATTACATAATCTTCCGCCACCGGTTGTTGCAGGATCAGCCACATGGCTTCTACATAATCCTTTGCATGGCCCCAATCGCGTTTGGCATCCAAATTACCGAGATACATTTTATCCTGCATTCCCAACGCGATTTTAGCAACCGCCCGGGTAATTTTACGGGTTACAAAAGTTTCGCCCCTAAGTGGAGATTCGTGATTGAACAGAATTCCGTTCGCGGCAAACATCTGGTACGCTTCCCGGTAATTTACCGTGATCCAGTACCCATATATTTTAGCAACTGCGTAAGGGCTGCGGGGATAAAACGGAGTTGTTTCACTTTGAGGAACGGCCTGCACCAATCCATACAATTCAGAAGTTGAGGCCTGGTATACTTTTGTTTTTTTTGTCATTCCCAGCAGTCGCACTGCTTCCAGGATTCGCAATGTTCCGATTCCATCCGCATTAGCGGTATATTCCGGTGTTTCAAAACTTACATGCACATGGCTCATTGCAGCCAGGTTATAAATTTCATCGGGCTGCACTTCCTGTACTATACGAATCAGATTGGTTGAATCGGTGAGATCTCCATAATGCAATTTAAAATGAACCCCTTTTTCGTGAGGATCCTGGTAAAGATTATCAATACGGTCGGTATTGAAAAGAGAACTACGGCGCTTAATACCATGCACTTCATATCCTTTTTTCAATAAGAAATCACTAAGATAGGCTCCGTCCTGTCCGGTCACTCCTGTAATTAGCGCGACTTTTGCCATAAACTATTTGATTAAAAATTGGTTGATTTTTCTAAGAGGCTTCAAAATTAACGTAAATAGATTTGGGTGGAGCCCATTCATCTTCCAGGCTCTCCGATCCTCCCGATTGGCGCGGATTCTTTGAAGTAAGGAAGCGTTGCTTGCACCACCAGCCCTCATCTTCACTAACACTTCCGGGAGGTAAGCCGCTTTGAGTTCATTCTTTAATAAAAAGCGGATAATGATTTCATAATCGGCCGCTGTTTTTAATTCAAGACTGAATGAACCCAGACGATCATATACTCTTTTCCGTACAAAGAAGGAAGGGTGAGGGGGCATCCAGCCGTAATAAAAACTATTTTTAGTAAAGGAACCCGCTTTCCAGGTTCTAACCACTTTAGTAAGATCCATTTGATGTACATATTGAAGATCACCATATACTATATCTACTGAATCATCTTCGAATAGTTCCATTACTTTCCCGATCACACTGTTGTCTATATATACATCATCCGAATTAAGGATCCCAACGATTTCTCCTGAAGCCAATGCGATCCCTTTGTTCATAGCATCATAAATCCCTTTATCCTTTTCACAAATCAACTGAGCCACATGTGAAAACTGTTTTACATGTAGAAGGGTATCATCTTTAGAAAGTCCATCTATTATTATATGTTCGATACGAGGATAGCTTTGTTCCGCTATACTCCGCAAGGTGTCTTTGATGGTGCGCGCACTATTGTAAGTCGCGGTGATAATTGAAATTTTCATTGTTCTATCGGCTGGTAACGATGCAATTTTCCAATACCAGCATATCCATATTTGTACGCAGGTAACATTCCAGCGCATCTTCCGGAGAGTTCACGATGGGTTCGTTTTCATTAAAAGAGGTGTTCAGCAGAACAGGTACCCCTGTTTTTTTCCGGAACGCTTCAATCAGGTTATAATAACGGGGCGTTACAATTTTATCTACCGATTGCAAACGCCCGGTGCCATCGGCATGCGTTACCGCCGGCAGTATGGAATGTTTTTCTTTCCTTATCGGAAACACTTTTTCCATAAAAGGAACCTCATCTGTTAATTCAAAATATTCACCTACATACTCTTTAAGTATAGAAGGGGCAAATGGTCGAAAACTTTCGCGCCGTTTTATTTTTGAATTGAGTAACTCTTTCGCATCCATTCGGCGCGGATCAGCCAATATGGAACGACCACCCAGCGCCCGCGGACCAAATTCCGCTCTTCCGTTAAACCATCCTACTACGCCGGCGTTGATCAACTGATCAGAAACTTTATCATACAATTCTTCATCATCCAGTCGCTGATAAGAAATATTTCTTGATTTCAGGTATGTTTCAATCTCATCATTGGAGAATCGGCTCCCTGTATACGCGGACCAAACCGCTGCTGTCCGGGGTTGCTTCAATACATGATTATACACATATAACGCCGATCCCATAGAAATACCGGCATCATGTCCCGCTGAAGGAATATATACTTCAGTAAATGTGGTGTTTCTTGTAATCTTTCCATTGGCCACCGAATTCTGTGCAACACCTCCCGCGATACATACCTGTTTTAAACCAGTGCGTTTCTGCAAATGGTTAAGTATATGAAAAATTAGTTCCTCTGTGATACGTTGAACCGAAGCTGCCATGTCTTTATGATACTGCGTGAGCTCCTCGGATTTTTTCCGATGAGCGCCAAATTCCTTTTCCATATGTTCCGAAAATAAAGGAGCAACTTTCGGAATATGATCGGTACCATAGGAAACAATTCCATGTTTGGCGGACCGGAAATATTTCAGATTGAGAGAAAACAATCCGTTTTTTTCAAAACGCAATACATCTTTTAGTTTATCAACATAAAGAGGCTTACCATAGGGAGCAAGACCCATTACTTTATATTCATCCCCATAATGCGGGAAACCCAGCAATTGAGTAAACGCTGTATAAAACAATCCCACCGAATGCGGAAAATCAACTGAGTCAATTACTTCAATTTGGTTGCCGCGTCCAATGCCAATCATCGTGGTACTAAAATCGCCTGATCCATCAATGGAAAGTAAGGCTGCTTCTTCAAATGGGGAAGCAAAGAAAGCGGAGGCAAGATGACTGCGGTGATGTTCCACCTGGTGAATCTTATTTTTTAAACTGCTTTTATATACATTGATATCAAGCGCTACTAATTCGTCTTCGAGACTCGCTACTTTTCTGGCATTTTTTAACCGATCGAGTACCGCGCTCCAGCCACCACCGGGGTTTTTCAGCAGGAACAACATCTTCTTTTGCAATTTGGCCATGGGATCGCGGCCAATACAAATATGATCAACCTCGTTGAGCGTGATGCCTGCTTCTCGTAAACAAAACTGAACGGCCATCGAGGGAAAGCCTGCCCAATGTTTTATCCGACGAAATCGCTCTTCTTCCGTAGCGGCAATCATAACACCATCTTTAAAAATAGCTGCCGATGAGTCGGCGTGATACGCGTTCAATCCGAGGATATACATATTAACTGAATAGTTTTAAATAGTTCGCTTTTATTTCTGATTGTTCAACAAATTTTTTTGCCACAGTTAACGATGCCTGCGACCACTCATTGTACTGCTCCTGGTTCCATTGGATGGCCTGATACAACGCTTGTTCAAAAGCATCTGGCCGTTGTAAGGGCAGATCCCAACCGGCCTTTTTCTGCGTTAGATTTTTCCAGGGCGTTTGGTCGCTGATCAAAGTGGGGCGCCCAACAGATAAGGATTCAAATATCGCGTGCCCAAAATTTTCCCCTTGTGTAGGCAATACAAAAATATGGTGCCTGTTTATTTCAGACATGATATGTTGATGTTCCAGTTCGCCCATATAAGTTACCGATATATTGGGAGGCATTTGCGCAATCAGTGCATCACATTCGTTCCAATATAAAAGATCTTCTTTTGCACCAATGATGGTGAGCTGTAGTGCTCCATCTAATTTCCTGATAATTGAAAGCAAGTAAGCAAGATTCTTAATTGGGTGAATACGACCTACAAAGATCGCAGAAACTGCTCCGCTTTTCTTAAAAACCGGCATGGGCAAATCAGCCACCGGACCCGGCAAATTAGAGGCGTATACTACCTGTGCATTAGAAAAATATTTTAAAATGTCTTCCCGTTCCTGGTCGTCTGTGGCCTGGAATTTCACCAGGCGCTGTATGCCGGCTGTGCGTGCAACGAAAAGAAAGATTTTCTTTTTGAATGATTTAAATGCAAGCGCACTTTGCTTCAACATCCCTCGCGGCGCTAATACAATTCCCGCTTTAATTTGCCCTGTTTTTTTCAACCACAGCGGAAGTAATGTAAATTTTTTAGAGAATAATCCATTCAGATAAATAATATCTGGTGCCAGTTTATTTATTATCTGGGCAATACTTCCTTTATTTAACTGCTGAGGCAATGCATAAAACACCTTCGCTTTATCTGAATAATTATTCCATTTACCTGGTTCAATACCGGGTACTATTTCGGTTGAGCCAAGATCGTAACAGCTGGTAAGTACAAACAATTCAAATTCCTGATGCAAGTGACTTACAAAATTCACACACGAACGAATGGGACCCCCGGCTTTGAAGGCCGGATCGAACCAATCAATCAGAATTAATATTCTTTTCTTTTTTTGCAGCATTCTTCTACTTCAGCGCATGCAGTTCAATATAGTTTTCCAGTGCTATCAACAGTAAGATATTGGAATAGCCAACGGCATTCCGGTGATGAAGGAAGTCGTCCCAATATGCTAAAACTGCTTTTTGCTGAATAAATTCTCTTTGTGAAAGAGTTTGAATCCTTACTTCACAATACGATTTCAATTCATTCCTCAACCAATTATTCCAGGGAAATACAAATCCCTTTTTGTGCCGCTCATAAATTTCGGGAGGGATCAGGTTGTTAAGAGAATTTATCAAAAGTGGTTTTGGTATATCCCCTTTTTTAAAATTATCCGGAATGCGCAATACATATTCGATTAACTCATGATCGAAAAAAGGTTCCCTCACTTCCAATGAGTTGGCCATACTCATTTGGTCGGTATCTTTTAATAGTGTTTGCCCGGTATAACCCAGGTATTCCGAGATTGAAATTTGACTATAGAGAGGAAACGTACCAATAGCTCCTTGTTTATTAATAAGTGTTTTTTGCAATTGCGAAATTAATGCCGGGCTTTTGAGAAGCGTAGTGACAGTTGCATTCGCATTTACCTGCCGTAAAACAGGGTATACATTTGAAATGCTGCAGTTATCCATCTGCAGCAATTGCCTGATTCGCTGTTTACGGATATCACTGTTATTGTAAAACCCCGCCATCGCCTTTCTCAACATACCAGGCGTTTTCCAAAACCAACTATTATTATTAATTTTTTCCCATAGCTTAAAAATAGGATACCCTGCAAACAATTCATCACCGCCCACACCCGACAAAGCCACTTTTATACCCTGCCGGCGAACCTCCTTGGATACAACATAAGTATTGACTCCATCTCCGCTTGGAGTATCCATCGCGTTCAATGCATTGGGCAATTCTTCGAGAAACAGTTCGGGTTTTACCAACACTTTATGATGACGGGTATTGAATTTTTTTGCGATCAGGTTGGCATACTCAGATTCATCAAATTCTTTTTCATCAAAAGCGATATTGAATGTTTCGGGTGCTTCCGAAATCTCCGCCATTAGTCCCACTACTGCACTGGAATCAATACCCCCCGATAAAAAAGCGGCGACGGGAACATCACTAACCATTCTTCTGTTTACCGATTGAAGTAATAATTCACGTACCCTTTTCTGTACTGTCCCGATCTTAGTTCCTGCATCCAATGGTTCATACGCTTCGAGCTTCCAATAAGTATTGATGAGAAAGGATTTGTTGGATAAGACGATAAAGTTACCTGCCGGTAACTCAAATATATTCCTGACAATAGTTTGTGGCGATTGAAAGGACTGATAATAGAGATAGTCTGTCAATGCTTCACGACAAATTTCTCTTTTAACAAGTCCGCTTGCCAGGATGGACCGGATCTCGGAAGCAAAAAGAAAATAATTTTCGTCTTTATAATAATACAATGGCTTTACCCCTAATCGATCGCGGGCAATAAAAAGCTCCTGCCTGGATTTATCCCAGATAGCAAACGTAAACATGCCCTTCAGATATTGAAGCGCTTGCGAGCCCCATCGGATAAAAGCAGCGAGTACTACTTCTGTATCACCGGATGTTTGAAAGGGATAGTCGGGTAGTTTTGATTTTACTTCCTGGTAATTATAAATCTCCCCATTGAATATAATTACAAATCTGCCCGTATTATCATAAATGGGTTGATTTGCTTTTTCGGAAAGGTCGATAATCGATAAACGACGATGCCCGAGTGCTATGGGACCTTCTGTGAAAAATCCATCCGCATCGGGGCCCCGATGCGGCATACAATCAGTTATTTTCCGGATAATTTCCGGATTAGGAGTTAAATTCTTTAATTGAAGATAACCGGCAATGCCGCACATATTCAGATAAGATTAAAATTGTAATGGACCAGCGGGCAAAACTACGCTATGAGTATCATTTCTGGCGTACTGAGCTTGAATATAAAACAGAAAGGATCAGATTAATTTGCTATGTAAATTATCATGCGGCTGCATGGGTGGGTGGAACCGCAACTATTGATTTTTTAGGAAACAATAATGATATTCTAAAATTCTCGATCTCCTCCGATTGTTTGAGATATAACCTGATAAACACAATCGTTGCAATGATGTAGAAGAACAAGGTTATTTTAAACAAAAAACTAAACTTCCTTAAAAAAAGATTTCGGATTGAAAATTCGTTCGCCGCTTTCTTCCCCATAGTAAAGGATAAGGTGCTTTTTAACAGGGGCATCACTACTGGAATTTTGTCCCAGTTGGTGTATTGTACATCATCATAACTATAGCTCATATCATAATTGGCAGGTACCTGTGATTTATAAAAGCTCCAATTATTTTTGACATCCTGAAAACTGGCAAAGCCGCCTTCTGGTTTAGTAAAAGTCAGGTTATAAGAAGCATCCAATGCTACCCATCGATTGCCGGATTTAGCTTCCACAATGATATGTCCACCAAATTTGCCATTCACTTTCATTTGAGCAAAACGTGTTTCAATATCCATTTCATTCAGCATACGGCTAAGGACATAGGAATAACTTCCACAAGCGCCATCACCGGTCATCAGGTCAAAAGTAACCGGGCGTATAAGATCTGACTTAAACGATTGTATTTTTTTATCGCCAAAAACTGTGAGCCGGAATTTTTCAAGACCATAAGTAAGTTGAAGTCCCTGGAGCAAAATGCTATCAGGGTGAGAACTTGTAGTGCTCTGCTTCACCTGGGTTGCCAGTGCTTTGAATATTTGCTTTTCGTAATTGTCTTCGGTTAGAAAATATGCCAGGAGTGCTAAAAGAAATCCATTCAGGAAAATAAGAAAGAATATCTTATTCCGGATTACCTTAAAAGGGGCAATAAGGGCATTAAACATGCTCTTCATCGAACTGGATTTTCAAAATATTGGATATTAGGACCTTAGCACAATTCCGCTTACACGTCTATACCCAAACGCCTAAACAAGCCTTTTATTTCGAAAATCCATCCCTTTTTTTCTAAATTCCGAGGCCAGAAATAATGACCTAAACTATTGATAGAAAACCATCCATGCTTCCCCTTATAACCGTTCTTTCATAGCTTTAATTACAGCTTCTGTTCTGATGGCCTGCATGCAAATGTTATTCGTACAATTATCACTCAGACATAAGGAGCAGGAAACCCCCGGAGTTCTGAATACCATATTTTTTTCAGATTCAGGAGGGAACCATTTTCCTGGAAAATCGCGTGAGCTAAATAAAGCGATTACAGGTGTACCCACTGCATACGATAAATGCATGGGTCCGGTATCATTACTGAGCGTGAGCACACATTGGGAAATCAAAAGAGCACTTTGGACAGGTGTTAAAGATCCACAGAAATCATATACCCCGGGTAAAGACAGAATAGGCGCCGCAAGTGCTTTATCATCGGGTCCGCCAACGATTAAAAAATTATAATTATCCCCAATACCCTCTATTACTGTTTTAAAATTAGCAATCGGCCACCTGTTTTGCCCCCGTTTGGCTCCCACTACTACCGCGATATTTTTTTTACCAATCGCTAATTTTTTTTCAATCATCTTTTCTCTTACAACAGCAATATCCTCTTCGGTGAAATTCAAGTCATATCGTTGCTGATCCACGGCTATTCCCTGTGATTCCACCATATTCGCCAATCGCTTGGTTTCATTTGGGAATAACATAAATTTCTCCTGTGTTCTCCTGAAAAAACGAACTGTAGAAAATTGCCATCCCCAACCAGCAGCAGCGATGTAGCGAAAAAAAAACAAATCTCTCAACAATCGGAAAAAGGAAGCATCGGTCTGCGGAAGCTGAATAACCAAGTCGTAGCTATTTCCCTTCAGCAGTTTCACCAGGTATTTTTTTCCCATACCCAGGTAGTCGATTATATTATTATAAAGTTTTTTATCAAGCAGATTTTTGAGGCTTACTAAATTCGACTGGCCGGTGTTGGAAAGGATATCAATTACAGCATCCGGATATTTTTTTTTTATGGCCGCCATCGAAGGTATCGCGCATAAATTATCACCCAGCGAGCCCGTCCGGAAAATCAGTATCCTTTTCGGGTTCCCATTTTTTCTGAAAAGCAATTTTTGAAAAAAAAGCAGCATACTGTTGCCAGCAACCATAACAAAACTCACTGAAAATAATTTCAGGGTCTCCATCAGTGTCTTCTTCTCTTTATTTAAAGCAACATGATACATAATGAATCTGCGGGCCTCAGGAAATTGGCTGCTGAACGGACGTTTTAGGGATCTTTGGTTCTCTATCAAATACCGTAGATGTTACTCCAAACCATTTGGGTACTATCTTATATAAGATCCATATAAAAAAGGCTGACTTTACAATCGAATTGATGATTTGGAGTGTATCGGCTTCCGCGGAGTACGTAACCTGGTAAAAAATTACAGGTATCCAGAAAAGCATCAGCGGTAACTTTCGGGAAATTACAAATATCAATCTATAGCACCAGCGAACAAATGCACCCAAACAGATCATATAGATAATGCCGCCTGTTACTCCGAAACTTCCAAATGCTTCCCCCAGCGGACCCACATTTGTTGACCAGCCCTCAATTATATAACCGGTATAGTGACGCATATTTGCTTTACCTCCCGCCTCCGGTTTATTGGGCCAGAAAACACGTGGCACAAAGGAGGAGAGGACTACACGACTGAGGTTAGTTCCATAATCAAACTCTTCATAATTAGGAAATCTATTCATTACCAGGGAAACATTAAATCCCTGGTTAGCGCGGTAATAAATAGGAAAGAATACATCAGATAAATTGACATCTGAAAAAACCGCCGCCTGTTCCTTTATGAGTGTTCCGAACAAGCCAATTTTGCTTCCTTCGTATTCCTGTCTCCAGGTATGTTTCCGATAGGAAAGCTTTACACTCTGTATCGTAAACACAAAAAGTATGCTGACCGCAAAAACAGATAGCTTTTTCCAAAAAGCAATTTTCCGTCCCAGGAAGAAAAAAGAAAAAAGGGTAATCCCCATATAGGCAACGATGGTAAACATCCCACTTTTCAGCGACTGGGCAACGATAAAAGCTCCAAAAAGAGATAAGATGAGGTATTTCCTTTTAAAATTCGGCTGGTAAAATACATATAGAAAACCTGCAAAGGCGGCAAAGAAAAATAGAAGAAACGCGAATTGAAGTTCGGTTGGAAGAAAATCCGATAGTCCAAATACGATAATTCCAGATACGATCAGAAACAATCCCCTGTTCGGGATCTTTGTCAGTACAATTTTACCTTTATTAATTATTGATTGAACAAATTTGCCCTGATCACTTCCTTTATCACTCAGCATCGGCCAACACAACGCTAATATAAATCCAGTTACTGCTGGCAGACAAAACCCGAAAAAGACATCTTCATTAATATTCATATAGCGAAACCACAACAAAGCCAGTGGATGATTCCTTGTATAAACGGTGAAACCAATTAACGGCATTAAAAGACATATAAACCCCATGTGCAATGCCATTAACTCGCGTAACACGATTCCTTTACCCAACTTGTCCAGCACCATTACAGTAAGGACTATCATTAATGTAACGGTAAGGAAACGGTACCAATCTGTTAGTAAAGACAGGATAAAACAAAATCCAATGATAATAGTAAATATGTAACTCTTCCACTTCATTTGTACAATAGTATCAGTAACTGGTTCTCTTAATAAAGAAAAATTGATCTGCCAAAACAGGGTAAAATTAGTCTTTTTACAAAAGTCCGGTGTAATTGAAACCGGCGACTCTTACCGTGGTATAAAACAGGGTTTTGAGATTGATACAGTTTTAGAGTAGGGTACTACAGTTATTTCTTTCGCAACCACTTATACAAAGCTGGCTTCAATTTAATGAAGAAATATACGGGTACGAGTAATCCTGCCAGGCTGGTCAGGAAATATAAAAAATAGATCCGTTGTCTGTTAAACAGATTAAGTTCCTTGAAGTTCTTATTGCGCGATGGATACAACCCATTGATCATTCCAACCGCTTCTGGCAATGCGTCATTACTACGGTAATCAAGCAGCCAATGCGGGTAGGTTGTACTGTACATCCTGAAAAATATCCGGTAACGAATATCCTGTGTCAAAACCCCAGCATCCCTGAAAGCTGACAACAATACATTCATCACGGAAGGTAAACCGCCATCTACCATTCTGATATCTTTCCAACTTTTGGCGATCTTATCACGATAAGAATTACGGTGAGTTTCACCTACCTGGATATCTTTAATCACTAAAGGTTTTGTAATACTGAAAACATTGCAGCCCGACGCAATCATTAAACTGCTTAAATAAATCTGCGCGTATATGCTTCCGTCGAATCGATCGGTATTGTATTGAAGAAATTTATCTCTTTTATAGATGAGTCCTGCTACAAAACTGAAATTACTCGCCTGCTTAAGTGCAAGTTCGGAACCCGAACCCAGTACGCTTGTAGATACCGCTCTTTCATATACTTTTTCCGGCGCAATTTCTTCCGCGTAATTGCAATATCCAAGATCGGGATAATTGTTTTGCTTAAGAAAATCTACCAGGTAAGCTATATCGGTTATTTCATTGAGCGAGTCGTCGTTACCAAGAATGAATACATAATCACCAGAAGCCAGTTCCATCGACTGGCGCATATTACAATCGTACCCCTTGTTTCTTAAATTCCGATGATAAACCAGTGGAAAGCGATACCCTTTTTTTAGGGCCGTTAACTCTTTAGAAGTGGAATCCGTTGAGCAATCATCACTAACTACCACTTCTATATTCTGGTAAGTTTGTTTGGCAATGATGGCCAGGTTTTTCAATAAAAAGTCTACCCGGTTGTATTGGGGGATACAAATTGAAACTTTCATGTCAAGGACTATTGGATATTTAGAATATTAATCAGTCTTTCAAACCGATTAATGGGTTCTGGATCAGTAAACTGGTCCTTCACCTCTTTATCCAAGCCTTGATTTTCAGGAACTAAAGTCTCTAACTAAGCAGGGTTGGGTCAAGTGCGAATTCGCAGTGTACAACTGTAATATCGCATTTGTCCCCTTTTTTATTGTTGATGTAATAATATACCAGATTCATCGTTTACGGCCTTTCTTGATTATAAGTTATACTAATTGTTGGTATAGTTTCTCCAATACTTCATCCGCGTTGAAATTTTGCAACCGGTAATTTTTATTCACCCTATTCACCAAATCATCGGGATCATTATCGGGCAATTTTTCAAAATTTAATTTTACAACCTGCGGATATTCGTCGCTTGTAATATATCTGTCAGGTGAAATCATATCGGACGGGTACCAAACATCCAGTCCGCAAACATGATACTCAAATAATTTATTGGGAATATTATAAATCCAGTTGGGAGCATATCCTTTATAGAGGATTATTCCAACATCGTATCTCCTGAGAATAGCGGGCAATTCATAATAATCTACGGGTGCTAACAACCGGATAAAAGGACAATTGAGCTGATTGATAAAATCGATAACATCCTCCCCCGCATTGTAGGAATAAATGTCCCAATGTATTTTTCCCTTGAGTTCATTTACCCATTCGGCAAATTCTTTAATGTACATGGTTGAAAGCCCCATCGAACCAACATAAACCACCCGAACGGGAGTTCCGGCTACTTTCACATTTTTACCAGCAACCTCTTTCCATTCTGGCGGAGGATAATTGGGCATGATATGTTTACCGGAAAGCGATATGGTTTTGTTATCTGATTCGAACAACCCCATCCGGTTTTCATTGGTATGCGATATCCAGTTTACCTGCGGATACATCTTCTTTTCGAGTTTATGAAACTGTTTAACCTGCCACATGCCCTTTTCATATTCCGCGGGTGAAGTGTACTCGTGATAATGAATATAGATTTTTACCGAACGATTAAACCATTTCTTATAAACCAATGGAGCAAAAGAAGAAATAGTCTCGTAATATAGAATCGCTGAAGGGCGTTTTATCAACAGTTGGAATAAGGTTACCAGGTTAAAAACAACATAAGAATATAACCTGTTCCATGCTGAAGCAGCGGGCCCCGACTTTCCCAGGCGATGTATGCTAATCGATTTATTTTTTACGGAGAGCCGAAAATCATTGCGAAGAGGCGCTGTCGTAAAAACCCTACTATTTAAATGATCCTCTTTCTTTTCAAGAAAACGGATCGCGTTCATTACCGGGGGGTATGCTTCCAGGGGACTGAAATGAACAATAAAAATCAACTTTTCTCTCTCCTGCACTGCCATTCAATTAAGCGATTGTTTTATTTATAAATAAAGGCAGCTTCATCATTTGTTGATTGCTGAGCCGAGTTTTGCTTTTAGAATTTCTACCCATTGCGCCGCTCTTTGATTGTATCCAAAACCCATCTGTCGACATTTTAAAAAGGCATTCTTCTTAATGGTTTCCGCAAATGCGGGATTCGATTCAATAAAATGGATCTTGTCGTTGAGCTCATTCATGGTACTGAAATAAATAGCTTCTTTATTGTCTTCAAAAAATGATTCCTGTTCCGGGGTACGTTGCGAAATCATTAATCCCCCGTAACCCGGCACTTCAAAAGTTCTCATGTTATGAGAACCTTCGCTGATATTCTGCGTTCTCAGAAAATTAAACACTCCGGCTCCCCCCGCAATGGCATCCACATATTGCTGTCCATATAATGATTTGTTCGCATAAAATTTTCTCGATCGCGAGCCCCCTCCTGTCCGATGGGCCCATTTATCATCCCCGTAAATTGCCAGCTTCTCTGTTTGCAGCAATTCAATCATTTCACTTCGCTCCTTGTCATAAGCACCAATTAACAGGAATTTGTTCACTACTTCAGCAGGCGCTGGATTTGCCGGTGGAGCCTCTTCATCGTAGCCAAATGGAAGGACGGAGGACAATACACCGAATCTTTCCCTCAATGCATCCGCAATATTTTTCGAGTAAGAAAGATATAAATCATAATGGCGGATACTATCCGAAACATTTTTGTTGCCACTACCGGCAGAATAATAAATAAACGGATGATCCGGGTTGTAACAATTTAAAAAATCGCCGTATTCCTTTAGCCGCTCAATAGTGGAAGGAAATAAGGTATGCCCTTTGAAAACAATGATCACATCATACTTCTTTCCCCTGAGCCATCCGAACAATGAACTATTGATACTATTAAAAAACCAGGCGGGATAAATTTTGTTGACCGCCTTACTGAAAAACGATTTTCCGATTGCCGTATAATATTGATCCGTTATATCAAATGTATCACAGTTAATACCCAGCTTAGCAAAACCGCGTAGATAATAATGTTCCAATGCGCCAGGTCCAAATGCTCCTAATAATAAAATCTTCACAGCCTACCGGTCAGTTATTTTTTTTTGAAAGAATCTTGTATGATTGGGTAGTGTCTCAGTTTGAAATCTTTTTCCCACAAAGACACAAAAATCACTAAGAGTACCCTTTTGTGGCATAGTGCCTTTGTGGGAAACCGAGACATTTCCTATGATTGATAAAAGAAGTTAAATCCTACCGCTTATTATTTTTTCAATGCGTGCCAATTGTTGCCGGTAGGTATTAGAAGCGGCAAACGATTTACGTTGCTCCATTAAACGTTCACTATTATATTCCGGCAGCCTGCTCATTACTGTATTGAAGAGCCCGGGCAAAGCATTATTATTAGTCCGATCCGAAATCATTTGAATTAAATCTGGTAACTCCGCGTAGGTAGTTATATTATTTGAAATAATCACCCGGCCCGTGGCCAGGTATTCCATTAGTTTATGATAGTTCGTACCCTTGCTTTGATCCCGTTCAATATCATAACAAACCAGGAAGGCATCCATATTGCCGAAGGCAATGGCCAATGCATCCTGGTTGAGTACCCCCTGCAATTTCACGTGCGGCATTTTCTTAAGCTTCTCCACAAAACCACGGGTGGCCGCATCATCCGTTCCGCCGATATTGGTACTCTTCATTTCAAAACTTCCAAAGAAATGAAATTCGTATGCCGGTTGTTGCTGTATAATCTTTAACAACGTTTCGCGGTCGATATCATTACGCAGCAGGTTACCGGCATAACCGATTTTTAAAGGGCTGCCGGTTCGATACGGCCTATCTTTAAAAACTAACAGGAATTCATCCTTTACTCCATGATGAATAAATTGTTTCGGAGCTTTAAATACCGAATACTTCGACAATATTTCTTTTGTTACTGAGAATATCACATCACTTCCTTCCGCGGCCTTTATCGACTGAGGGGTTAAGGGCTCATCAACCGGATGGAATATTTTATAACTCTTAGCGGGAAAATAATGTAGGGGATATAAATTACCCAGGTCGAAGGACCATATGATATCGGGTATTGAACCAATTGCCTTCAGAATTTTAGGAACATGGAATTTCATGAGCCATTGAAACAACCAAAAAGCTTTAAACTTAATCCAATAAGGAAAGAAAACACGGTGCTCGATTAAAAATAAATTTTCATGAATACCTGAGGGAAATATGGAGACGGAATTTTTGGGCAATTTATTTTTTTGATCGGGAGGATTCAGAAAATATACCTTATTCCCGCGTTTAGCGAGTTCAATGGCATAATGATGTTTGGACAAGAACATCGTACCCCATTCTTGCGGCGAAACAACAAGAATGATTTTATTTTTCAATGACCCCATTGCAATTGTGATAGTTATTGTTTGTAAAATGACCGGATGGTGTCCGCCACATAAGCGATCATCTCTTCCGTAAGTTCGGGATAAAGCGGAATGGAAAGTATTTCCTGTTGCAGCATCATGGATACCGGAAAATCTTTTTCTGGTTGATAACCCAAATAATTATAACAGGGAAGAGCAGGTAATGGCGTGGGATAATGAAGAAAAGTTTCAATCTCCTTTTCTTTAAGATAGGCCATCAGTTCATTTCGCTTTTTTGCCCGGATTACATACAGGTGAAAAGTATGTTTCGATTCCGGGCGCACCGCTGGTATCATTATCTCCTCGATCCCTTGCAAATGTTTATCATATAATGCCGCTTTCATGATTCGCTGCTCTGTCCATTCCAGGATATAGGGAAGTTTGGCGCTTAGGATAGCCGCTTGTAATCCATCCAGCCGGCTATTGATTCCTTCTATCTGGTGTTGGTGTTTTATTAATGCTCCATGATTCGCATACATCCGGCATTTTTCAGCCAGTTTTTCATCATTCGTAGTAATGCAACCCGCATCGCCATAAGCACCCAGGTTTTTACCGGGATAAAAACTAAAAGATGCTGCTATTCCTCTAAGTCCGGCACGGATACCTTTTAATTCAGAAAAATGAGACTGGGCGCAGTCTTCAATCAGGTGAATTCCTTTTTTTTCGCAAATAGCCTGAATGCTGTCAATCGCGCACATCTGTCCCTGCAGGTGCACCGCAATCACTGCTTTGGTATTGGGCGTTATCGTTTGTTCCAATTTTTTTTCATCCATGCTGTAATACAGCGGATCAACATCCACAAAAACGGGTTTAGCACCCGCCTGCGTTATGGTTTCTGAGCTGGAGATCCAGCTATTGGCTACGGTTATCACTTCATCGCCTTTCCCGATACCGAGCATTTTCATCAATATAAATAAAGAATCGGTTCCATTACCGCAGGGGACCATATGCTTAACCCCGTATAATTTCCCGAATTCTTCTTCAAACTTTTTCACTGGCTTTCCTCCAATGAAAGAGCTTTCCTTAATTACCCCTGCAATCGCATCATCGATCGCTCCCTGGATAGATTTGTACTGTGCATATAAATCAACAAATGGTACTCGCATAGATATTATTTACTGAAAATAGTTTGAATGGCTTTTTTGGAACAATGATACATATCATAAAACTGGGCTTGCAGAATGGGATAGAACCCCGGATCAAACGTCCCGGTAACTGCTATATTTCTTTCCCCGGCAATGGTCCTGAATAATTTTTCATATTCCCGGAATAGATTCTGCTGATGACTGTTGATCGTTTCATAATAGGCCGGGTGATAAGGTAACAATACAAAATGAATCGTTGTATTTCTCCGGGCGTAAAAATCCAGTAACCCGTTCAGCAATTCAATTTTATCCGGATCTTTTTCCGATAGCTTTTCTTTGCGGGCTGTTTCCAGTGCGGTAACGCGCACCAGGGTAGTATCGGGGTTTTTATATTCGTTGGAGTAATAAACGCTTCCATCCGCTAAGCGTCCGCCAATCACCGGCATCTCCTTTCCCACATCAATAATATCTTTATCGCGCCCCTTGAATAAAAACGAAAGTGACTCTTTCAGGTACTGTAGGGAAAAAAGAGAACTTAGTTTTTTATTGTTGCTCAAATGAGCAGGGATAGTTAATGCGCGGTCCGGATCATTTTTTGTGATAAACCGGCGATAATAGGAATCCAGGCTCCGCCATTCTTCCGTAGCTTTTTCGCTGATCAATCCCGGATCTACATTCAAATAAATCGTTTGGGGCACACGATTCATACTATCCAATAACCCGGTGATGGAAATAATATCATAAATATTAGCATGCGACACCCCCGCATTCAAAACTTTCTGACCCGGAAAAAAACTATTATCGATTTCCATTACCCGGCTGGAACCCATGATAATAATATCCGGTGTCGCGTTCAGTAGCTGAATCATTTTTTCCTGCAATAACCGTTCATCGTAATTGAATACGTTGTCGGCATTATTTCCTTTCGCCAATATGCCGGCTACTCCGGATACATATTTATCAGCGGAAAAAAGATTAGCGGGGTCGATAAAATAATTGCAGAGCGCTACAAGCGTACCAATCGGTACTACAATTATCAAAAGCTTTATAAAAAATTTACTGATCAAAACTGGAAGTATATAAATTCAGAGCGATTGAAGATACCGAACAATACAAAAAGCAATACCATGGTGTAATAAATGCTCCAGCGCTGGTAAAATGGTTTTGTCAGTACCCACTTATCAAGGCTGTTTTTTTGTTGCGCATGATGTATGATGCTGAGGACCGCCAGGAAAAACAACGCGGCAAAAAATTCGAAGGCGGCCTGGTTAATATAAAGCAATTTCAACCGACTAAGGAGTTGATTCGACACCAGTGCCTTCAACTGCTCCGGTATTCCAACAAAAAAGTTCTTTAGAATATACATGGCATCGTGCACATTTTGTGCGCGGAAAAAAACCCATGCCAGCACTACGAAGAAAAATACAGTAGCTCTTTTTATAAATATCATCACGCGTTGCTGAGATTTCTCCCAAAACGGAAAGCGCTTATTAATCTCATTCTCTATAACAAGGTAGATACCGTGTAAGCCGCCCCAGATTACAAAGGTCCAGTTGGCCCCGTGCCATACGCCGCTGAGTAAAAAAACAAAGAACAAATTAAAATACCAGCGCGGTTTTGAAACCCGGTTACCTCCAAGCGGTATATATAAATAGTCGCGGAACCAGGTGGAAAGTGATATATGCCATCTTCGCCAGAATTCACTGATGCTGGTGGCCATATAGGGTCTGTCAAAATTCGTCATCAGGTTATAACCCATGCAGCGGGCCGACCCGATTGCGATATCCGAATACCCTGAGAAATCGCAAAATATCTGGAACGCAAAAAATACAGTAGCTACAATAAGCGGAATACCTGTATACGATTCCGGATCTGCATATACCGGATTAACGAATAAAGCCAGTCTGTCTGCAATTACTACTTTCTTAAAAAATCCCCACGCCATCAACACCAGTCCACTCCGCATATTTTCGTAATCGAACGTTTTCACTTCGCGGAACTGGTGGATAATATTCTGCGGGCGCTCAATAGGCCCAGCCACCAGTTGGGGATAGAACATTACATAGAGTGCATAAATACCAAAATGTTTCTCAGGCGGTTGTTTTCCTCTGTACACTTCGATGGTATATGCCATCGCCTGAAAGGTGTGGAAAGATAATCCGATTGGCAGCAGGATACTCAGTAATGGAATTGATTTCCCGGAGTGAGCCGCCTCTAAAGCAAGATTGATATTTTCGGCGAGAAAATTAAAATATTTAAACACCACCAATACGCCCACATTCGCAACAATGCTGGCAGCCAGCAACCACTTCTTGCGGCGGGGATCCGTTTGCCGTGCTATCCAGATACCCGCGAAATAATCAATAACAATGGTGAAAAATAAAATGAGAATATACACCGGCTTAAAGAACATGTAGAAAAAACAGCTCGCCAGTAATAGCAGGAGCCATCGGAACCGGTGCGGGAGTAAGAAAAAAAGAATGGTTACAACCGGGAAAAAGAGAGCAAACTCGAAGGAATTAAATAACATTTCGGGTACTTAGGTCAGAGCGTTCTTATTTTTTTTGCAGGATTGCCGGCATAAATACCGGCTTCGGTAATATCTTTTGTTACTACGGCGCCGGCACCGATCACTGCTTTGTCGCAGATGCTAACCGGCATGATGGTAGCGTTGGATCCTATAGAAACATTATTTCCGATATTGGTGGACCGCCATTTTGTTTTATCGCCACGGGCGGGGCCGCCGGATAAAAAAGGATCGTTTATAAACATTACGCCATGTCCGATAAAGCAGTTATCACCGATCGTTACGTACTCACATACAAAACTATGTGACTGTACTTTGGTACCATTGCCGATGGTTACATTTTTCTGTATTTCGGTGAAGGGACCAATAAAGCAATTGTTACCGATGGTGCATCCATATAGGTTCACCGGTTGAACAACCTTCACGTTCTCGCCAAAAACAACATCGTCCAGGATCTGGCAATTGAATAATTGTGGTTTGTGCATGAAATAATTAAGAAGCGTGATTAAACAAAACTATTTCCCGACTGTTACCGCGGAGCGATAAATCTTCTCGATGATTTCCACTGTTTTCAATCCTTCAAAAGAACTGGTGGAGATGGCCGCGTTATTCTGCAACACTTCTACCAGGTTATCATACACTTTATCGTGGTTACTCATACTCCCCTGGTAATTGCCATAGTTGTTGGCCTTATTTCCTTCCGGAAGATTTTCAATTTTATATCCCTCGATACTTTGATACTCCAATTCGTTGAGGTATTGCCCACCGATCTTTACGGTTCCTTTTTCACCAAATAAGGTAAGTGAGCCTTCCATATTTTTCTGGAAACTATTCACTGTATAGTTAATGGTACCGATGGCACCGTTATGAAATTCGAGAATCACTACGCCCGTATCTTCAAATTCAATAATGTCTTTATGAATATAGTTGGACGTATAGGCCTGCACATTTTTTACATCCCCAACCATCCAATACAACAGATCTACAAAATGACTGAACTGTGTATATAAGGTACCGCCGTCGAGAGCCAACGTACCCTTCCATGAATTTTTGTAATAATCGGGGTTGCGGTTCCAGAAACAACTTAATTGCACACTGAGTATCTTACCCAGTTTTCCTTCATCAATGATTTTCTTTACCGCCTCTACGGGAGGATTGAATCGGTTCTGTTTAATGGCGAACAATCTTTTATTCGTTCGCTCGCCTGCTTTGATCATTTCGCCGCAATCATTTACCGTTAGCGCCATGGGTTTCTCGCATAACACATGAAAACCCGCCTTCAATCCTTTGATGGAATGTTCGGCATGCAAGCCGTTTGGCGAACAAACGGAAACCACATCCATTTCTTTTTCCGAAGCCAGCATATCATCGATCGAATAATATGCTTTTGCCCCATACTTCGAAGCGAGCGCGTCGGCTTTTTCCTTATCGATATCACAAACCGCTTTCAATATGCCTTTGTTATGAATATGTTCCGCATGCCGTTGTGCGATCCTGCCACAACCAACAATACCAAATGAAACAGTACTTGCCATTTATTTTTTCGGGTTTATAGGTCCGTGAATCATTCGTTGCTTTGAACGACTATTTTATTGCTTCTACGTAAAGCGATTCGATCGCCCGCCAATCCTGGTCAATCAGCAAGCGCTGATCATTGCCCGTGCGATAACTGCATTTTTTGATATTGGTAAAGCCAGCCTGTTGTAATAACTTTTTCATGGTTTCAAAATCGTAAATGAATTTATGTCCATGATTTCTGAATATCCCGTTGATACGTGCCATCGGAGAAAGATATCCTTCCTCATAAGGCATCGGATCGTTTTTTCCTTCTTTCCTTCGTTGATAAATATCTACATAAATTTCTCCATCCGGCACCACAATACGAGCGGTTCCCCCTGGCTTTAATAATCGATAGAACTCCTTGAAATTTTCCAGGGTCTCGTTCATCTCAATATGCTCGAGGCAATGCTCTGTAAAAATACCTTCCAACGAATCCGATTCCAGCGGGTATGGTTTTTTTGTTATATCCCAGCAGATATCAATCCCTTGTATCCAGGAATAATCGAGATTAATAAATTCCGGTTTGGGATAAGGACCGCATCCTACATTCAACAACTTCAGTGAGCGGGCTCTTTTTAAATTGTTAAACGAGCTATTTCCCCTGATCATCTTTGAAATGATTCCTTGTACTTTAGCATAAGAAGTAAGTTTGCGATCAAATGAAAAATTTCTAACGCTCATAGTAAAAATAATAATTAGTCCCCTTATAATGATTTGTCGAATTTAACGGAGCAGTAGGTAAGACAGTGTTACCAGTACTTTCTTATCTTTTTGGTTTTATCAACCTACGGAATTTTTCTGTTTTTCGTAACAGATTCATGTATCGATCTTTTAACTGCGTATCGGTTTTAAAATCCTCGTGTTTTTTTACCGGCAATTTCATGATAGCCTCGAATTCATTTTCCGTAAGTCCGAATTTTTTCATTACATACTCTTTATCCGCTTTGAGTTCCTGCGGATCGTACAGTGGTTTTTCTAATTCCCGCAAAGCCTCTTCCTTTGTCATTTGCCCCGAACAGATCAATGTTGATAAATGGGCCTTGCGTTTATCTATTTTAAATTTTTCCGGTAATATATATGCCTGGTAAAATTTGGTAAACATCGATTCGTAATGTTTGCCTCCGTAATCGCGCCAGTTCAATTCACGTGTTATAAACTCTTTGATCTCTTGCTTATTATAGGGCACATAATTCAATATCGAAATGGGAGTTAATTGAAGCATGGAGGAATAATACACATACTTCTTGAAATCAAAGGTAGGATAGGTCTTTAGTTTTACAGAGCCATACTTATTATGAATATCCTTGAGATTAGCGAAATCCATTTTCTTATACAGCCAACCGGGTGGCATAATATGTTCAGTTACGATATTGGTTCCGCTAATAATATAACCTATATTTTTTTCCTTCGCCAGCTTGTACATAGTAGCAAAAATGGCATGATCGCTCACTACTTCTATATCCACTACAGAAGCTTTCAGGTAGGATAACTGGATATCTTTAAACTCCTGCCAGTTTACCACCAGTGTATATAGATCGATATTCAGCTTACTGATGATGTTTTCAATATTCTTAACGGCCAGTTCCGAGTTCCATCCATTATCGAGGTGAACGGCCAATGGACGCAATCCTTGTTTTTTTACCAGCCAGGCTACATAGGTACTATCTACACCCCCGCTCAAGCCAATCAAACAATCATACGATTTACCCTTGCCATCCTCTTTCACTTTTGCTACCAGTTTCGCCAGTTTTTCTTCTCCTTCATTTCCACGAAACACCCCTTCCCTTTCAGCTTGTTTATAATCATAATAATAATTACATACCCCGTTTTCGTCAAAGCTGATATGCTCATCCGCTATTGTATCCATTACTGTAAGGGTACATTGCCGGTAACCCGGGTCATTTTTGCTCAACACCATATTTATCCATTTTTTGCCGGGAAGGCGGGAAGACGTTTAGAATTGATTTCAATAATTTCCGACTTCCATTCTTTCCGACTATTTTTTCTCAATTTCCGAGTAAGAACAGGTAAATGAAAAGTCGATTAGAATTGATTTCAATAATTCCCGTCTTCCCGTCTTCCCGGCTATCGTTTTTTAGTTTCTGTTCACAGTAAAAATGTATTCGCTGTATCCTTTTTCACCAGCCGGAAGATCCGTATTATTATTTTTATAATCGATGATAATAAGGGTGCCATTTTTATCGGGCCTCAAAGTTAAGCCTGTATAGCTTTTTGAAGGAACTGTTTTTTTAAAAGGAACCATGATCTTCCTCATCCCACTATTGCCATGCACCCGGATGGTAAAACCGGTTTTGTTATAATCAATACCCGCAATTCCACCTTCTATAGAGTATCCGTTTTGTACAATCTTTTTATCCGCTGATAATAAAGCTAAAATACCACCCTGCTTGTTTTGGACCGTCATTCCGTTGGCACTCAGTATCAACTCATCATCCCCTTGTTTCAATTGCATTTGTTTACCGGTTGACAGACCCACTCCTTTCTGATAAGCTTCCGATTTTTTAGGATAGGGCAACAATACTGCGAAAAATGGTTCGCTGCTTTGTAATCGAAGTATTTGCTGTTCTTCCGTATAATCGCGGCCATTTGTTCTTTTAAATTCGTTTTGCTCAGTACTATTCTGCCAATTGGTACCCCATTGTGCCATACTAAAATTCATTGGCTGGCTCGAATAGCTATACAAATCCCAATCAATGCCTCCCGCGAAATGTGTTTTCCAATGTTGTCCGTTAAAAGCAAACTGGTTCCATCCGGCGGGGATTGCTTTTACAGGAGTTGCCGAGGGTAATTGCTGCAAGTTGCCATTATTATGCATTCTTTTCTCAGGGGTTATGGGTCCTGACTTTGTTTGCACGGCTCCTTCACTCATCATGGGCATGCTCCAGATATTTTTACCATTGCCCGAAACACTATCACTAAATATATAAACCGGCAGTTCTTCATGAACGTTGATGGAGAAAATAGTACGGGTCCATGTTTTACCCTCTTTTGTTTTCATAGTTGATTTGGCGATCGCGGCATAGCCAAGATTGCCAAATTCATTTAGGCCCGATACCGGCCAGGTTCTGTTGGTGAGCGAACGTCCTGCAATAGGCTGGGCATTGGAATTCCATTCAGGAAAAATGTTTTCAGGAATTACTACTGATCGAATGCGGGCATCGGTAGCGGCGGGGGAATAAAAAGAACTGCGACTGAGTGAAAGAGGGGCACCCAATGCATAGATGGCCACTTCTCCCGCATCATCATTCCGGTGATCCGATAAACGATCTCCATTCAATACCCACAATGCATTTTCATGATCCGAATTCACTGCCGAACGGAAATGAGAAAGATAGCCGGTGTAATTCGAATTGCTCATTAGAAAATCTACATTGCCCTTTTTAGTTATATCAATCGCCAATGGAACGGGACCCGCATAACTAAACCGGGACGGGCCATTGAAGTAAACAGCCAATAGCTGGTTGCTCAAATTGGGATTAATATTCTTGATACCGGTTGCCAATAATCCAAAACTTGAAATACTTTCTTCGGAGCCATCGCCGAATGAGATTACTTTTCGATTGCCTGCAAAGCGAACAGAAGGCGGCGTAACGAGGGTTAAATAAAATTTAGCGAAGGCCAATAAACGTGGCTCTGTTTTAAACAGATCCGCTACCCCTGCTTGTTTCAATTGTAATAAAGTAAAAAGAATGGGATCAAGGGTTGCTTGCGTATAATGGGGTGATCCAAAACTGGCGCCATTTTCAGCAATGGCGTCTTTAATATCTTTCTGTACTTGTGCTGGAATTTGTTTTGCTCTCGCGGCAAATTCGGGATCATTGGCAAAAAGCATGGCGAAAAACTCACGACCACTATTGCGGTACTGAAATGCCATATTTGCCGGGCCCAGGTTAACACCGGCACTATCAAAGAAAGGAACATTGTTATCATCCCATAATACCCGTCCCATCAACAACACCAGCTGTTCAAGATTTTTTTTATCAGAAGAAGAAATCGTTATTGATTTATCCGCAAATAAAGCGGCAGCGCAGAGTGCATAATATTTATAATTCAGAACGCCTTTCCAATAGCGGTACCTGTTTTTATAAATCCCTTCTCCATTGGTGTACAACTCTTCCAATTCGGGTTTTAATGCGAGCAATATTTTTAATAAAGATGTTGCTGAATCAGGATAACGCCACGCATCCCAGATGGCTTTATAACCGGGTTCCAGTTCACATACCGTTTTATAAATTCCGTTATCTTTTTTTATGGAGTTTCGTAATTCTTCAATACGGTCGGCCGGCAAGTAAATAGAAGCATTATAAAAGGAGGCAACCAGTTTACCGGGCTTCGATGCATAGCCGCGTATCTCCCCGCCGATGCCTGCCACTTTATTTAATTCTATAGCAATAGTCTGCGTTTTCTTCGGGTCCTGTAATTCAGATTTGGTACTGATGAAAATACCCCATTGATAGCGTTTCCTGGGGTGCCATCCATTATCAGGCGATCTTCTCTCCATATTAATCAGCAACTCGGCTACATTTTTTTCCTTACTTGCCGGATCAGCAGGTAATAATCTCAATGCGGGTGCACAGTACTGCGCACCGATCAGCCGTTTGGGTTTACCATGCAAAAATCCAAACAGAACCGATTCATTATTTGCTTTGCTGTTATAAAGCTGCCAGTATCTTCCCGAATTCATTTCACCTCCCGCCGGATCCCATAAGGAAAGTCGTGGAAAAGTAAGGGCCTTTGAATAATCAAGATCCACCGTAGCATCTAATGGATACCCTCTTGTTTCTTCGGCGCGGTACACCGAACCATCGGGCTCATACCCATATTGTATTGAAGTAGATTGCCAACCCCGATAACGTGCTTTATCCGGATCGAGCCCATTACTTATCTTAACACTGTATTCAATATCATAATTGGTATCATCTTCGAGCAGGATGGTCTTGGAACCTTTTTTTACAGTTATCAAACAAGTATAAAAACCCGGACCTGCCCCCGATCCCCGACGAATTACCTGATCGGCATATTCAAATTTTGCTTTCAGAAAACTGTATTCAATCTTCACCGTTACTTCATCATCCGAATTCTTTAGCATGGATGCTTTGTATCCGATTACCGGAGTGCGTGCTTTGAGATAGTTAATACTGTTATCGCTGTAAGCGCCGTTGCCAAATATGAAGGATTGTACCGGCGCGAGATTGTATTTTTTTTCCTTAACGGCCGCCTGCCAGGGCACCACAATCCCCAATAGACCATTTCTTATTTCCAGAAAACCGGTTTGCTTATTAACAGCAACGGATACAATTCCGGTTCGTTGACCAGCTCCCGGCAATGAATTAGCCAATACAATTATTAATAGCAACCATTTACAAATATCATTCAAACCGTTTCCCTCCTCACAATCTATCCTAGGTATATATAATTAATAGAGAATTATTATTTAACAAAGAATTTCACACAAAGAGACAACGAATACAACGAAGCAAAGAATGCGATTATTTTAAGAATCAAACTTATTCTTTGTGCCCTTTGTCTACTTTGATTCTTTGTGTGAAATATTTTGTGTGACGATGGATGAATATAATTTCGCCTTCAATTCATCTTGCGATGGATAGCTGATTAGTACAGCCCGATGCGGTCGCTGGAATACAAAAAGACTTCCGGCTGCTACCGCTGATGCTCCATGCTGAACAGCTTGTTTGAAATCATCTACAGAACCGGCTCCCCCGCAAATGATGAGAGGAATATTCAATCCGCTGCTCACTTTTTTCAATAAGTCCAGATCGTACCCGCCAAAGGTTCCGTCTCTTTCAATAACATTCAGAAAAATTTCACCGGCCCCGGCTCCTTGCATTTTCTTCGCGAATTCCACCGGATCTTCATTGGTGTTTTCTGTTCCGTTCTTTGTAAATACTTTGTATTTGCCAAAGAGGTTCTTTTTTACATCAATGGATGCCACCACGCTCTGACTACCTACCAATTTAGCTGCTTCGGTAATCAAGAAAGGATTGTGTACCGCCTGGTAATTGAGAATCACTTTTTCTACGCCGATATAAAAAAGTTCTTTCACCTGCTCCACCGTAGAAATTCCTCCACCGTATGCAAGTGGAATAAACGCCTCTCCCGCAATCTCTCTCACCTGTTGCATATCGGGGCCGCGTTTATCACGACTGGCATCAATATCAAGAATTACGATTTCATCAATCTCTTTTTCGTTGAAGATTTTAACCGCGTTCATCGGATCGCCTACATACACCGGGTTCTTAAACTTTATTGTTTTTACCAACCCACCCTGGTGCAAC
The DNA here is from genome assembly GCA_965279015.1 of Chitinophagaceae bacterium. Taxonomy (GTDB): domain Bacteria; phylum Bacteroidota; class Bacteroidia; order Chitinophagales; family Chitinophagaceae; genus Endoryza. The sequence goes on along the minus strand of OZ257130.1, from coordinate 1,375,027 downwards.
AACAATACCGGTATCACGCGTGTTCTTCTCATCAGTAATTCAACGCGAAGTTTTTAAGTAACTGCATTCCGAATCGATGGCTTTTTTCGGGGTGGAACTGAACGCCTACCAGGTTATTGAATTCTACGGCTGCCGTGAAATCGTATCCGTAGTGAGCCGTGATCAATTCATCTGCTTTATTTTGTGGAGCTACATGAAATGAATGCGCGAAATAAAAACGGGCCCCTTCCAACTCTTGCAAGATGGGCGATGATTTAACCGCTTGTATTTCCAGCCATCCCATATTCGGTATCTTCTCCTGTTCTTTCATCTGTTCGGGGTTAAAGCGGATGGTTTTCCCTTTTACCCAACCCAATCCTTTTTCGGATCCTTCTTCACTATCTTCCATAAACATTTGTAATCCTACACAGATACCCAGTACAGGTATTTTTTCCTCCAATGCTTTTTTTTCAATAAGTGGTCGCAAACCCGATTCATTTAATTTTTGCATGCAGTTATCGAAATGCCCCATTCCCGGAAGTAAGATTTTTGTAGCGGCGGCAATTTCAGTTGGCTCCCCACTGATCAACGCGTTTACGCCCGACTTCTTCAGCATGTTCTGAATAGAAGTGAGATTACCAACTCCATAATTTATAATAACAAACATCTATTTATTGCTTACAGTTCGATTGCTCTAATAACAGTTCGTTTGTTCCAGGTATAACCTAAAAACAATACAATTAACCCTGCGGTTATAACAAATTTACTCACTAATGAAATGTCTTTAAATAAGTAAACCAATACCGTTGAAATTATTATTGCGAGCATTATAATTGCCGGGCAATACGATTTAATAACAGCTGTTCTAACGACCTTAATATAATACCCAGAAAATCCCATATACAACAAAGCAGCAAATGTAGTAACTGCCGCAGCCATGATTCCATAAATAGGAACAAATATTAAATTAAGTACTACGTTGAGAACACCAGCAATAAATGATATTTTCCAAAGTTGCTTGGTTTGTTCCTTGAATTGCAAGCGTGTAATTATTGCCCAATAATAAGGTCTGCATACATATCCCATAATAATTATAATCGTCAAGGGATACACATTCCTCAATTCATCATTCTTAATAAGCATATCCATTAACTCTTTCGACCATAGCGATAGAAGAATGCCTGCAAGTAAAAATGAATACTGGAGCCAATGCGTTACAAAATGATAGTCTCTTTCAGATTTATCTGTTCCTTTTGCAATAATACCTGTGTAAAAAGGACCAATTGCCATTCCAATTGCGTTTCCAAAAAATTCAAAGTAATTTCCAAAGGTATATGCAAGATTAAACTTGCCAATTTCTCCAATTCGAACCTTTAAATTATCCATCACAATACGATCCGAAGAATTAAGCAAATAAGAAGAATAATTATGTGGGATGGTTGGCAAAGAAACCTTTAAATGTTTTAGGAGAAAAAGTTTTCGAAAAGAGATAATCGGGCCTAGCTTGTATTTAAAGAAAACAGGGTAGACAAATAAGGTAAATTGAACACAAGTTGCGAGGGCCGTAGATAAAAACCAACCCATATATCCCATTTTCAAATATGCAATTGTATATAAATTCAAAAATATTGCAACTACTCCAACAATTGCAGATGTCATAGCTATATAAAGAGGCTTTTGAGCAAATTGATAGTATCTCGAAGCAAGTACAATTGTTGAATTAAAAAATAAAGAAGGAAGGCATACCAATAAAATAATATTGAGTGTTTGATGGCCTTGATTAGTAGGAATAGTAATTAACAACGTTAGAGCCATCAACAGGCTATAAATTAAGGACCAGCAAATCAGATAAAAATGCAATTGCTTCCATATAATCGGCCACCGCTTAGGATATTGATAGAATGAGTTTACTAAAATAACGGAAAAGCCGAGATCAGCCACTCCAGTTAATATTCCTATATAGGAAGTCAACACTCCATAAATACCATAATCTTCGCTTGTGAGATACCTGGTAATTAATGGCAATACAAAAATTGCTGCAATTTTAGGGATTTGGGGGCCTAACGCATAAATAAGTGAATGTGAAAACAGTTTTTTAAGAAACATCAGTAATCTTCTTCTTATACCGTATTAAACGGGCTGGTACACCTCCAACAATAGAATTCGGCTCTATATCTTTTGCTACAACTGAGTTGGCTCCAATAACGGAATTATCACCAATTGTTATACCTGGATTAATAAATACATTTGATCCAATCCATACATAATTTCCAATACTAATGTCCCCAGTTTTATTTTGAAGAGGCAACACAGAAAAATCCTGATCTGCATCAGAAGATTGTGTATACATTCTTACATTGTGGCTAATACAACAACCCTTGCCAATAGAAATTATACAGTTGCCATATGCTTGTACTGTAGATAGTTCTCCTATATATGAATTTTCAGCTGCCACAATCTTACCATCGCCATAAAACAATATATGGTCTCCATTAAAGCGGAAGGAAGGATGAATCTGATATTTGTCGCGATAGCTTTGATAAATATATTCCTGATCAAGATGCCGTCCAGTAATATAAATTTTGTGAAACAATTTCCGAATCCATTTTCTAATCATGTGCTAACGTTTTAATCCATACATCCTCATCGGTATAGCAAAGTGAATCTATTTTAATTTGAACGTTTTCGTGCAATGAATCTTTATCGTCAGTTAACATCGCTTTGAATTCAGCTGGTGTCTTAATGTTATAAAGGTTCTTTATAGCCATATTAGTAAAATCAGCTTTTACGATACCCGTTAAAACCCTGCAAGACTTCTTACCCATTATTAAAGCATCAAAAAAGGTAGCACTGAATATAGTGGATATTACAATGTCGTGTTTTGCAATATCGCTAAATATATCTTCTTCAGTAGAAAATACGGACGCGTTTAATATTTCCTGATCTACCCACTCAAGGATTTCCTCCTTTGTAATATGTTTCAATGGGTGGAGTCTGAATGTCAATAAATAATCTTCCAGTTCCCTCAACGCTGCCCCAATAACCTTATATTCTGCTTTGAAATAATTTGGTAATGTTGTGCACCAAAGAATTTTCCTTTTTTCATTTCGACTGACGGGTATCTTGCCTACCTTTGGAAGACTAATATATTTTAGATTTCCGGCAACTAAACAATAATTATCAGGAAGCGAATTACTGCTCAGAAAAAGTTTTTGGAAATATTTACCCCAGACTATAAAAAAATCAGGTATAAGTAAGTTTTTACTATTCCTGTAATTATCGCCCAACTCCTTATCAGTTATTTTATATACGGTATGGTTCTCAAGAAGAAGACCATGTTGAACCCCGTATGTCGAAATATTGCTATTGTCAACAGATCGGAACGCAGATGAAATTATCCTACCAGACAAATAAAATTCATCGGAATAAAAGATACGCGTACTCGACTTTAATCCTTTTGCGTAATTACTTAACCAAACAAAATTAAGATAGTACACATATTCGCTTCCTAGCAAAAGCTCTTCCCTTAATAATTCAAATGAGATGACATGCTTTCCTATATCTACAACACCCTTTTTATACTTTTTAAACTTATTTATTATTCCAATCTGCTGGATTAGAATTGAAAACAATTGTCGAAAAGTTGGAAAAGAATTAATAAAATCCTGATCTGTTTCTTGCCAATTATATTTATCAAAATCGGCTCCATAAAAAAAAGGAATACTGGCGCTTTCAGTGTGTTTCGTGCTTTCTTGAAAAATAAATCCCAGGTCTTGATCATTTTTTATAGATGGCTTGCCAGTTATCCTAAGTATAAAAAGGTTTCTTTTTGTTGTTTGTAATTTCGATCCGCTTATTTTTCTTATCTGTCGATTGAATGATACTGCCCGAATAAAGAATTTAATTTGCCGGACCAAAAAATCGAATTGACTGGATTTATCGCTTTCAAATCCTGCATTTACTATTTTAACTGTAATTTTGTTTTCGCTTTTAAAGGAATCAATAATCAGATTTTGAATCTTGTGATTTGATTCCGATATTATCACTACACATTCAGTATCAAAAAGATCCGGTCGATGTTTAAGTAGGGTAAATAATACCCAGAGGTTTTTTCCCCAATGAAAGCTATCATGCTTTTCTGCTAAAGGGGTAAACCAATAAATTGGATTTCCATAGATGGCAAATTTCTTTATTGGATATCCATCAATACTAGCATTTGCCAATGATCCAATAAAATCGATATAATCTTTTATTGCTTCATCTTCAAGTCTTCCATTGGGATCAACATCGCTTAATCGTAGAATCTTAGGATTGTCAGATTCAATAACTCCGGCAATATCCAAGATGCTTGTATGCTGAAAAGAACTTTCAATTAGTTGATTGGCCAACTTCGCACGCCTACAAAGATTTACAACCACAATTAGAAATATCTATTTTTTAATTTCAAAAACAATATGGTAAAGTGATATTTCCATATTTAATCCATTCCAAAGAACATTCTTGCCGTTTATTTCATTTGTCCAGGAACGTAAAAGGTCATCTTTTTTTTCCAGCTTAAACGGTAATTCATGTTTAATAAAATCAAACCTTTTTACATTAGGGTGATCTGATAAGAACTTTGAAATTGAATTGATTGAAAATTTATTCCATCCTGACTCAAGCGTGTTTGTTTTTGGATTAATATATTTTATAATCACATCAACATCCATTTCATTAACAAGCATATGGTTCAAACAAGTGCCATTGTTTTTACAAACCCTGATCATTTCACTAAATGAAGGCCGAAAGTCATCAAATATTGACGTAACTCCAATGGTTGTAACAAAATCAAAAGAATTATCTTCTATTGATTTCAGGTCGTTCGCGTCCCCTTCAGTAATATCAATTTCAAATTTTTCCAGAAACTGCCTGCAATCACTTACCAAGTTTTCAGAATACTCGGCACCACATAGAGAGATTGAATTATTTTCGGTTCTAACATAATATAAAAATTCACCTGTAGCGCAACCGATATCAAGCAAACTTTTGGTTGAAGGCTGGTCCTTTAATTTCAGTAGCTGGCCAATCTGTTTGAAACTTTCTTTGGGAGTATCATATCTTCTTTCCTGAGAATAAATACTATTATCAGCAGTTCTGCTATATTGATTACCCATAAATATATTTTTTTTTAATTATCGTCTGCACCATCAATATTCACTGTATGTCTCAATTTCCAGCTACCGTTTTCTTGTTTCCACAAATGTGGGGAACGGAAAGAGTCACATAAGCGATGGAAATCATCAGGCTTCATTTCGATATAGTCCATGATTTCATTAAAATACTTGTCGGGAAACTCTCCATCAAATTTTTTCACCAGCGCTTGCCCCTCTTCCCGGGTAATATGATGATTGCGTATTTCCTGCGACGCATCATATGTAGCACGCCCTATGCCAAACTTGATATGTGTGGTATAATAATGCAGATCGTCAATCATATCATCGATGCTATTGTATTTACTATAGGTTCCTTGTGTACGGAAGGGTCTTGCCTTAAAGCCGGTATTTTCTACCGCATAATAATATACTTCCTGCGGTGTCCATCGCAGGTAATACCCAAGATAATGAACCTGAATATTGGCACGCTCCAGTTCCTGCGCGTCAGCAGGCAGAAAAGCTTTCAGGTCGCTTATTGTAACATTGTATTTTTCGCGTAGCTCTTTTACCGATACACCGCCTAAATACAATTCATCAATATGGTTAAAGGTGTGAAAGGATTTATCACGCAATGAACTGGAATTATCCGCAATAGGATTCCCATACTCTGCTTCATTTTCTCCATAAAACACCAATGGTATACCAAATTTCGCGGCCAACTTGGGCCCCAGGTTTTTTTGCCCGAGTATAAAGGTCTGGAACGGATGCAACAAATTTTCGATCGCGAGTTTTGTAAGTAATTTCATTACCCGCCCATTACGACGAAATGAAAGATTATCGAAACCACCAATATCAATCCAGTTTTTCCAGTTCTGGTAACCATACTCGGTATATAAAATTGGGGGCCAAGTAACAGTCAATGGATTCATTCCATACTTATACTTGAGAATATGTGATTGAAATGCGCTGTCCTTTCCGCCGCTGCCCGGCACCAGACAATCGTAGGAACCATCTTTGCTGCGGTATTGATCGAGCAGTTTCAATAACTCTTCTTCTCTTTTTTTCCAATCGATGCTTTCTTTTTGTTCATTAGCCCGACATGCATCACATATTCCCTTCTCGTCAATTGCCATCGTCCGTTTGCGGGTATCGATTGTATGCTTGAATTCTACCTCCGATACCGGTCGCTGGTTGCTCATCACGCATTTCTTGCAAAATTTTACTTCGCGGGGCAATCCATATTTTACTTCGAGATCCTGAGCCATAATTGGGTATTGAAATTTAATTTTTTTCTGAAGATATCCTGATGCCGAATTAACCGGTAGACTGTTCGAACCAGGCTTTATAAATATTCACTCCGTACAAACTACTTTTTTCAGGATGAAACTGTGTAGCAAAGATATTATCCTTTATAACTGCCGAGCAATATATCTGATTGCCATAAGTTGTAGTAGCAGCTACATATTTTGGATCCTTGGGAGCCGCGTAAAAAGAATGCACGAAATACATGTAGTCGCCTTCCTTACAAACTTTTAAAGGGGTATTCTCCCACTTACCTTTTTCTGGTTCGCTGATCGTGTTCCATTGTATCTGCGGTACTTTGTACACATGATCACCGATTGTTTGAACTGGAAATTTTTTTACGGTACCTGGAATAAGATCCAGTCCCCGAGTATCACCGAATTCTTCACTGCCGGTCAGTAATAACTGCAGCCCCAGGCAAACGCCCATGAAAGGTTTTCCTTTCTTGATGTAATCATGAATGGCAGCGGTTAGACCAAACTCATTCATGTTCTTCATCGCATCATTAAAAGCTCCAACTCCTGGTAGAATCGCATAATCTGCTGCTAACAATTTGTTCGGTTCAGAACTTATTTCCGCGTCGTAGCCCAAATGGGTACATGCCTGTTTTACACTGAACAGGTTTCCCAACTGGTAGTCTATGATCACTACTTTTTTTGACATATATTATAATTAGGGCCTGCAACTGATTCCTGCTGCAAGCATGCTCTTTTTAATTTCCTGTAAACTGGCCGGATTGATTTTACCGAATTGCGTGCGCCCACTTTTGAGAAAAGATACATTTCCTTCCGTGCGATCTGTCATATCGCTACGACGGTTGGCAATAAAGTCGTAATGGATAACTGAAGCCACGGCCAATGCATCAGCTTTACCAGCGGTTACTCCTTCGGCAAAGTGACTCAATTGTCCTGGACCACCATGCGCAATCACTGGTATGGTAACAGAGGAGGCAACCATCCTCGTTAATTCAATATCGTATCCTTCACCAGTTCCTTCACGATCAACAGAAGTAATTACTATTTCACCGGCACCCAGTTCTTCAACTTTTTTTGCCCAGCCCAACACCTCAATGCCTGTAACTTCCCGGCCATTGTCGACAAAGGCAAAATATTTTCCATCTGTTTGTTTAATTGCTTCGATGGCTACCACAATAGTAGACGATCCGAATTTGAGTGCCGCTTCACGTATGAACTGAGGGTTACGAATTGCGGCGGTATTGATACAAACTTTATCGCCTCCTGCCCGCAATACATCTCGAATATCGCTGATACTTCGAATACCTCCCGCAACTGTGAGCGGTATAAAACTTTTTTTAGCAGTAGTAGAAATAATTTCCTGCAAACTATTCCGTTCGTACAAACTTGCCACCACATCCTGGTAGAATAATTCATCAGCGCCATTTTCATAATAATATTTCGCATAATCTTCGGGCTTGCCCAATACGCGCAACCCTTCGAGATGAATTCCTTTAACCAGGTTTGGACCTTTAATATCAAGTCTTGCTATGATTCTGCAATTTTCCATCTATGCGAACTAAATTATTGTTTATTAAATATTCCGCCTTTGCCCAATCTGCCGCATTGTCGATATCGGTTCCGTATTCTTCCGGCATTACATATTTCACGATTCGTGGAAATTCAGACAACGATTCATACAAACGCAGGCTTTTCGCGTTTATGATATACAAGGAACCATTATACTGGTAAACGGGTGGAGCATCCTGTCTCCTTACTATTTTTCCCTGCTTTTTCGAGAGCTGGAGAAACCCTTCCGCGTTTTCTTCAAATAAATTAAAGTAAGGATTCGCCTTACTTTCATTTACACTTACCAGCATATCCTGATCGCCTGTAAAAACTGCCAGTGCCTCCTCCATAAATCGCTTCAACCGGAACGGAGAAGTGGGTTGCAACAAAACAACCGCGTTGTAGGGTCCGTTCTTCTTTTCATAAAAATCCAATGCATGCAAAATTACTTCCCGCATTCCCGATTGATCACCTGCCAGTGCCGCGGGTCTAAGAAATGGAGTCGAATAACCTTCTTCTCGTACTACGGAAGCTATATTTGGATCATCGGTGCTGATACAAATATTACTATCATCACTAAACAACCGGGCAAAGTGCAGCGAATGGATAATCAGCGGCTTTCTATTAAGAGGCTTAATATTTTTTCCTGGCAGGCCCTTCGAACCCCCGCGCGCTGGTATTACAAATAAAAGTCGCATTATAAATGCAGGTGTGAAATATCTTTTTGTGCTCTTGCGTAATCTTCCGGTTTACCAATATCCAACCAATAGCCCAGTATTGGGTAATTGATCAGTTTTTTATCTTTTTTGATGAGCAGGTCCATTAAATCTGTAGCGTTGTAAAACGAATCTTTGGGGACGAGCTTCATCATCGATGCTTTTACAAGATAGATCCCCGCATTCGCGAAATAGGTATAGCGGGGTTTCTCTTTGAAGGCGGTCACTTTTACTCCATCGAGTTCCATAATTGCATAAGGAAGATCCACATGATAAGGAATAGTTGCCACGGCCATATCCGCTTCCTTACTTACAAATTCATTATAAAAATCCGAGAAATCGATATTAGTGAGCAGGTCCGAATTCATGATCAGCAAATCATCTTTATGAAATTTTTCTATCATTGAAACACACCCCAATGTTCCCATGGGTCGGTCCTCTTTGATGTACTCGATTCGCAAACCTTTGCTGCTGCCATCGTTGAAATAATTACTGATCACCTCGCCCAGGTAATTAATGCTGATATGAAAATACTGGATGCCGTATGTTTTTAGCTGATCGATATTGTGTTCGATGATTGGTTTTTCACCCACCTTTAGCATGGGCTTTGGCGTATTTTTCGTAAGTGGCAACAATCGTTCGCCCTTGCCTCCCGCCATGATAATTGCATGCAGTGGCAAAACAGTACGCAGGTCAGTTAAATTAATTACGCTTAATATTTTACCAGTACTGTCAATGGATGGTAAGATTGTTACACCTGCCTCTTTGCATTTATTAATATATATAGGATCGATGCCACCGTTTTCAATTTTATGAAATCGCTTATTCGCGATTGAAATTATGTCTTGTTCCAATTGCGCGTTGGCTATTAATCCTCTTCTTATATCACCATCGGTTATGGTACCTTTTAATACCCCTTGAGCATCTGTTACAAAAAGAACAGAATTGTTATCACCAAGATCATTGATAACAGTGAGTGCCTGCCTAATGGTGGTGGTATCGCGGATGATATATTTTTCCCAATTCTTCATAATCTATAAATCGAAAAATTTCTTTTTAACGGAGCTGAGTTTACCGGCTTTACGGATTCGGGCTATGATGGCGGCGGCCGTTCCTTTTTTATTATACGGGTTGGATGCCTTTTTGCATTTCCGGCTGAATTCAGGTGATAACGAATGGCGGATAGCTTTTATGATACTGTTCGTATCTGTTTTCGTATCAATCACGGATTCGCTTTTCACCCGGCCCTGCTGGCGTATTCCGATATTGATGGTAGGGATATGCATATCGGGTACTTCAATGATTCCGCTGGAGGAATTGCCGATCACCAATTGTACTTGCTTTAATACAGAAAGATAGCGCAACTGTCCGAGACTGGTGAAGAGCTTAACCCGTTCGGGTTCCTTTTTCGCGTACTGTTCCAGCAAACGCATGATCACCCGGCCATCCGCATCCGCGTTGGGCATGGTAATGATGAGTGTTGCTTCGGGGAATCGGTCCAATGCCGCCAGCAATTGCCGGACCTGTTGTTCCGCCGTTTGCTTTTCCATTGTTACCGGATGATAAGTCACCAGGAAATTCAATTTCCCGAATTGCATATCCAATTGCTTTTCCAGTTCTTTTTTAGAAAGGGTTTTAAGGGTTCGTATCGACTCGAGTCCGATAGCGCCCACATTCAATACCCGATCAGGTGATTCGCCTAATTGAATCACTCTTTTGCGATAGATATCCGTGCTGGCAAAATGCAGGTACGACATTTTTGTGATCGCATGCCGCATCGCGTCATCCGTAGCGCCTTCCGTGAGTTCGCCGCCATGTAAATGCGCCACCGGAATTTTTGCCTGGTGCGCCGCGAAGGCAGCGGCAAATGTTTCAAACCGGTCGCCCAACACCACTACCCAATCGGGTTGCAATCGTTGCAACGCATCCGCCATTCCCATCATTCCAATAGCGGTAGATTTTACAATGGCGCTATCGGTATCTCCTGATATCAGCATCTCCACTTTTTCATCAATCTTATATCCATCGGTTTCAATTTGCTGGTAGGTGAGTCCGAACTCCGGCGATAAATGCATGCCTGTTACCAGTAATTGCAGTTGCAGGGAACGATCTTTCTGAATAAGATGCAATAGTGGTTTAAACAACCCGTATTCGGCTCGTGAACCGGTAACTACTGCTATTTTCAACAATTGCTTACTCATAATTCAATTAATTCATCCTCGGTAAAATCTCTTTTTGCTGATTTTCCAATTACTTCATCCCATTTCATGGGGGTAATTCCGGTACCAGGTCTTTTAACGGTTATATTTTTTTCGGTAAATAATTCACCGGCATGAATCGCTTCTGCCGCAACAATACTTTTCCGCGCAATGGCCCGGTTCTTTAATTCGGAAGGTGAAGGTTGTTTGATACCGTTGCCCATTGCTTTTTCGATATGACGGATGGCACTTACCATCACTTTCAATTCGGCTGGTTCCAGGGAAGCTTTATGATCGGGACCATCCATGCCTCGGTCGAGCGTAAAATGTTTTTCAATAACCGTAGCACCCAACGCAACCGCTGCCACCGGGACTTCAATACCTAAGGTATGATCGGAGTATCCAACAGGCACCCCCACCGTTTTGGCTATGGATAACATCGCGTTGAGATTTACATCTTCAAATGGTGTAGGATATTCCGTATTGCAATGCAGGATGGTAATTTTTTCTTTGGGGAACCCTGTTTTTAAAATGGCTTGTACCGATGCCTGTAGTTCTTCCATATCACACATACCCGTAGAAAGAATCAGCTCATTAAAAGATGTCGCCATTTTACGGAGATAAGGGAGGTTGGTAATTTCTCCGGAAGGAATTTTCCCCAAATTAATCCCTAATGCCTTTAATGTATCGATACTATCAAGATCAAACGCGGTGGAAAGGAATTTGATTTTTTTTTCGGCGCAATACTTTTGCAATAGTACATGATCGGCATCACTCAATTCCAGTTTGCGTAACATATCAAGCTGACTCTCTCCGGCTGATGTTGTTTGCTGCTGATAGGCTGCTTTAGCAGCCGATTTGCTGGCAATCTTTGCCGCTTTGAACGTTTGGAACTTTACATAATCACTCCCCGCTTCCGCGGCTACGTCAATCAATTTTTTAGCCAGCTCCATGCTGCCGTTGTGATTCACTCCTGCTTCCGCTATGATAATTGTATGCGACATTAATTATTTTGATGCAGCCGGATTGCCCACCCAGGTGGCTCCGGCCGGAATATTTTTTAGTACCACAGCACCCGCACCCACAATAGCTCCGTCACCAATATGTACGCTTTGGTGTATCGTAGCATTACTCCCAATAAAAACCCCCTTCCCGGTTTTTACTTCTCCGTTACAAACCGCCGCCGTTGAAATATGACAATGATCCCCGATCTCCGCTTCATGCTCTATAATTGCCCCGCTATTTATGATACAGTTTTTTCCGATACGGGCAGCCGCATTTACCAAAGCGCCATGCATGATAATTGTTCCTTCTTCTACCTGGGCATAAGGAGATACATGAGCGAACGGGGAAATAATAACTGGCGATTTTAATTCCAGTTGTTGCAAACGGTCAAACAATTTCATCCGGACAGCGGAATCTTTGATTTGTCCAATGGTTATCAGGAAATAATCATAAGATGATCCGAGAGTAGGAAGGTCTTCATCATCACCAATAAAAGGAATATCCAATAAGCTGGTTCCTATTTTTTCTTTTCGATCCAAAATACCGGCAATGGTGAACAGACCGGTAGCTCTAATGGTTTCGATACAGGAAATGCAATGACCCCCTCCGCCTATTAATATGATGGTTGATGTACTCATTTTATATGCGAACGCTGCTGGGAATATTTACGATTCTTTCTTCGAGCCATTCCGAGTTATCGAGCTTGCCATGAAAACATTTGTTGTACATAGGCAAGCGGTGCAAGAGTTGCCAGGCCGGTCTTGTCATTACTTGTTTTTCGTTGGAGAAAGCAAGAAATGCATCCCGCTCGGAACGATCTTTCAACAACAGACAGCTTAACCAGTAATTGGCTTTCGCTTCAGCGATTTCAGTAACAACTGTCAATGGCAAATGCTTGAATGCTTTTTTATAGTCCGCGGCCAATGCTCTTTTATCTTCTACAAAGGCATCGAGTTGTTCCAGTTGCGCGCAGGCCAATGCGGCATTGAGATTAGGCATGCGATAGTTATAAGCCACTTCATCGTGTTCAAATGCCCATGCATGCGGAATTTTGGCAGTGGTAGATAAATGTTTGGCTTTTTTGCCTATTGCATCGTCATCGGTGATAATTGCACCACCCGCGCCACAGGTTATCGTTTTGTTTCCATTAAAACTAAAAGTACCCAGCTTACCAAATGTACCGGTATGTTTTCCTTTATAGTAAGAACCGATGGATTCTGTAGAATCTTCCACTACGGGTATAAAAAAGCGATTGCATACTTCCACTACTTCATCAATACGAAGTGGCAATCCAAACGTATGCATCGGTACACAGGCGGCAATTCTTCTGCCGGTTATCTTATTATAACATTTCCCATTTCTAATTTCCGCGATCTTTTCAAGATGTTCATTCAAACTAGAAGGAGAAAGGCCCATTGTATCTTTATCTACGTCCACAAAATGAGGATGGGCATTGGCATGAGCAATTGCATTGGCCGTAGCCACAAAAGTGAGTGTTTGTGTAATCACTTCTTCTTCCTTCTCTACACCAGCCAGCAAAAGCGCCAGGTGAAGCGCACAGGTTCCGTTAACAATCGCAATGGCATGACGGGCCCCGGTAATCTCCCTCATCATTTTTTCAAACTGAACCACGAATTCCCCTACGGAAGAAACAAAGGTGGAATCGATGGTTTCAGCCACATATTTTTTTTCGTTCCCGTTGAATACAGGAGCATGTAAGGGAATAAAGCCTTGTTCTTTATGATGCAGCTTACGGATCTGCCCTACTATTTCATCAAACATTATAAATATCTGCTTTATACTTTTCCAGGTTGCGGTTATCCCTGAACCATTGAATTGTTTCGTGTAATCCCTGCTGTAGGTTGTATTGCTGTATCCAGTTTGTATGTTCCAGCAATTTTTTGTTATCGCCGAATAAACGATAGACTTCCGATTTTTCGGGACGCATACGTTGCTGGTCCTGTTTAATAGTAGCCACTGGATTTATTTGCTGGATGATTTCCGCTGCCAGGTCCCCGATACTTATTTCCGAAGCCGTTGCAATATTAATTTCATGTCCATTCAGAGAATCTGATTTCGCGATTTCAATAAAACCACGAACGGTATCGGCTACATATAAAAGATCGCGGGTAGGAAAAAGATCGCCCAGTTCAATTTCATTCATCCCTTTCAATAATTGAATGATGATGGCGGGAATAACCGCTCTTGCGGACTGCCGCGGTCCGAATGTATTGAAGGGTCTTACTATAGTTACGGGTAGATTGAAGGAACGATAAAATGAATCGGCCATACAATCAGCGCCTATCTTAGTAGCTGAATAGGGTGATTGCGGTTGTTTGGGATGTTTTTCATCGATCGGTACATATTGCGCGGTACCATATATTTCAGAGGTGGAGGTAACCAATACTCTTTCCGTATTAAGATCGCGGGCCGCCTGTAATATATTAAGCGTGCCGCGGATATTGGTATCTACATAAGAATCGGGGGAATGATAGGAGTAAGGAATGGCGATCAGCGCTGCGAGATGAAACACGATCTCCATATCCTTCATGGCGGTTTTTACTCCATTGGGATCGCGTATATCGCCGGTAAATACTTCGATTCGGTTCAATTCTTCTTTAGGGAACGTGTCCATCCATCCCCAGGAATTGAATGAATTGTAATAACAAAATGCTTTTACCGAACATCCTTCATTCAATAATGCCTGCACGAGGTGGCTTCCAATAAATCCATCCGCACCGGTAACTAAAACCTTTTTATTTTTCAGATTCATACAATCAAGTGGTGTCTTAATTTGAACTTTTTTTATCCCACAGAGACACAAAATTCACTAAGAAAAACCTTTTATGGCTTAGTGTCCCTGCCTGCCGGCAGGCAGGTTTGTGGGAAACTGATACAATCCCTACCATCAGCTTTACTGAAAGGTTGATTATTTTTTCAGACGTAACCACCTCCATAAATTAAAGCGGGGCGCCACTTCCACTCCATAATAAGAGGATGCATTGTTATAGGTAGCGCTTCTTCTACCATATCCATATCCATACCCATAACCATAACCACCATATCCATAATAACCTCCATAGCCCAGTTTGATTTTGATATCGTTGATCACCACGGAAAGCGCCGGCATCTTTTCCTGCTTGTACAGATCCTCAATCAACTGTATCTGTCTTTTCTGGGTATAATCGTGGCGCACTATATACACCGTGGCGTCGGCGAATTTTCCCAGGGTGATGGCATCACTTACCAATCCCACGGGAGCCGTATCAATAATCACCACATCAAAATTCTCTTTTATATAATCAAAGAGTCTTTCAATTTTGGGGTCGAGCAATAATTCAGCGGGATTGGGAGGTACGGGACCGCAGGGGATAACAAATAAGTTATCAAAATTCGGAACGGGAACAGTCAATTCATCCACTTCGCAATTACCCACAATATAATTGGTGATCCCATTGGTACGGCGCATACCGAGGCCGTGTAAAATTTTAGGTTTGCGTATATCGAACTCTAGAATAACGGTTCGTTTACCCGTAAGCGCGATCACCCCGGCCACATTGGTGCTCACAAATGATTTTCCTTCCCCACTAAAAGAAGAAGTAACCATCAATACCATTTTCTTTTTAGCATGTAGAATATACTGGAGATTGGTACGGATCATGCGGAATTGCTCGGCCACTACTTTTCGGTTATGTTTTCCAACAACCAGTGCGGAGGGGTCATCTGAATGTCCTACTTCTCCCAAGATTGGTGCATCGGTTACTTTTTGTACATCGCGTTTTGTCTGCACCCGGTCATTCATATAATCCAATATGAAAATGATTGCAGCGGGTACCAGCAGGCCGATAAAAACAGCCATCAGGTAGATATTTTTGCGATCGGGGCTGATGGGGGCATTCGAATAATAAGCAGGTTCCACCACCCGGATACTCGAGATCGTAGAGGCCGAACCAATAGAGGTTTCTAGTTTTTTCTGTAGTAGGTAAGAATAAAGTTCCTCCAGTATTTTTTGTTGCCGGTTAATCTCGAGCAATCTTTTTTGGTTACCCGGAGCAGACTTGATTCCACTTTCTGAAAAACTATTGGTACGCTCATAATCGGCAATGGTGGTACTGAAGGTTTGCCGGATATTTCTAAGGTTTACCAATAGATCCTCACGCAGTTTGGTTATCGCGGCTTCAAGACCAATTACAATCGGGTTGGCCGCCGGTGTAGTTAACAATGTAGTTTCCCTTTCCATCAGCAGCCTGTTATATTCTGTTACCTGTTGTAACAGGGAGGGTTCTACAATACCCAGGGAAGTAGGCACTATACGGAAAGGATTTTTCTGATCGTTGATATAATTATAGAGCTGATCGGTGACCTTTAATTTTACCGACTGATCAGTAATTTGTCTGTTTGTTTCGCTGATATTATTAAGGTAAAGGGTGGCCTGTCCTTCCGGGTCGATGATCTTGTTTTCTTCCTTGAAATCTTTGAGCACCTTCTCCACATTGCCGAGGTTTTTGCGTACGGTATCCAACTGCTCATCGATAAATTCAAGGGTATTAAAGGCAATTTGCCTTTTATCTTCCAGGCTGTATTGCTGGTATTCCGTCATGTACTGATTGAGTATATCGCGGCCCACCAGGGTGTTCTCTGTTTGATAGTTGAGAGAAAATACATTGGAAAAATTATCGGGTCGGGTTACTTTAACGGCATCGCTTAAGCCGGCTGAAAGATTTTCAATGGGCGTCCAGCTAATAATAAATTCTTTGCTTGTAAAAGGCCCCATGGATCGGTACGTGCGTACTAATTTCCATTTCACCCGGCCATTGTCGAACCATTCGCCGAATAGTTTTTTTACCGGAGTTTCTCCAATGGTAAATTCTGTATCATTAAGAACTATAATTTTAAGTGAAGCGCCCTGGGTTGAATCGGAGACACCCGCTAATTCCGCTGTAAAAGGCATATCGCCCGGATAGATTTGACTCGATCTGAACTGTCCTTTATTAATATACTGGTATTGATAATGCAGTTTAGCAATCACGCGTTTAGCCATCATCCTCGATTTTATGATGTCGATCTCATCGTTCAGGGTATTTCTGCTTCCCCCCTGCATCATAAAAATATCATCGAATTTTTCGCCGGCGCCGGCACTGGTATTATTATTTTTCACCAGCAGTTTAGCATTCACCCGGTAAATAGGGGTTGAATACCTGAGTTTTAAAAAGGCAAGCGTTACCATAAGCGCCAGGGAGATAATCAACAAAGGAAGATGCCGCACATATTTCATGAATATTTCGCGGGGGGTGAGGCCTCCTTTTTTATGCTGTTGCAATTCGAGCAATTGTTCTTCAGACATGGTAGACTTTATGAATTAATTTTGCAAAACACTAATTACAATGGCGATGGTTGATACAACGGTTGCACCGATAGCAATATATCGTAACCTAACTTCTTCAGTGCCTGTTTGTTTAGATTTGTTTGGATGCACCACTACTATATCGTTCTGATGCAGGTAATAGTATTCAGAATTAAAAATGTTTGTGTTCCGTACATCCAGCCAACCAAATTTTCGCACATTTTCAGTTTCCCTTATTATCATCACACTGTCGCGGCGGGCATAATTGGTAAGATCGCCAGCCAATCCTAATATCTCCAGTATGGTTATCTTTTCGGAAGGAATAGAAAACACATTGGGGTTTTTGACTTCTCCCAATACGGTTACTTTAAAATTACTGAAGCGGACATTGCAATAGGGGTTACTTAATACGGGGCTAAGCTTTTTGGTGATGGTATCTGATAATTGCGCCAGCGTTAGTCCTTTTACCACCAGGTTACCTAAGCTATGGAAATGTATATTGCCATTGTAGTCAACAAGATACCCAGCGGAACCACCGGTAGTAGGTACTGCTGCAGTGGCACTACCCGAAACAACCGATGCCTGATTATAGATAGCTGTAGCAGCCGGGTTATCGCTGTAAACAGTTATTGAAAGAACATCACCGGCCTGAATTACCGGTACCATGTATTTAACGGCTGCATAGGTTGTTGAATCTATTGGTCCCCGCAGGTATTGAAGTTTTTTGGTACCGCCACCGCAGGAACTGGCAACAACTATTATAAATAGGATAAACGCTAAACTGAATAGTTTCATTTTTAAAATTTTGAGGGATAGTGATTATTTCTCAACAATCGCAATATTTGAGCGGTCTATATAAGCTGTAAGGGAATAACCGATGCTTTCAATTATTACTTCTACTTTATTGGTCATTATCTTTTTTACTACACCTACTTTATCCATAAAGGCCCCGCGTTTGATGCGGACCTTTGAGGAGGTTTGAACCTGGATCGGCCGGGCTTCGACCTCTTTGTATTCGCCCAGGAACTTTTGGATCGTATCAATCTCTTTTTCTTTAATTACTGCCGGTTTACCCAGCCAATACACAAAATTCACGACTCCATTTGTCATCCGAACCCTCGTCATGTCGCTTTCCCTGATCTGAACAAATACGTAAGATTTAAATAACGGTTCTTCCACTGTTTTCATGCGGTCGCTCCATTTTCGTCGTACTTTATTTAACGGGCAATAGCTTTCAATCCCTTTTTCCTTCAAAAGAAGGTTGACTTTCTTTTCCCAGCGAGGTCTTGTATATAATGCCAGCCATTGCTTTTTCTCCATGATTACTGTATTTATTCCGGGCAAAGCTTCGCCACCTCAGTTACAGATTTTATCCACAACTAATTGATTTTCAAGCTTAATACGTGCTTTAATAAGAAAAGGGTATAAGTGAGTATTCAATGATGAAGTACTCCTTATACCCTTCCACAATTATGTTGATTGCCCTTTTCTACGCTAGATTTTTCCACAGGAAATCCTCTATAGGTTTTACAAAGAGGAAGAAAAAATGATCATAAACTTTGTTATGATTATCAAACCATTCACCCTCTTTAAAATGGATCTGGAATTTTTTTCTCTATTGGCTGCAAATATAGGAGATTTTTAATGCGAACCATCTAAAGCGGCGGGATTTTAAAAACTTAAAAATTAGAAAACCAATTATTTGTAATTATGATCCGGTCACAAATCCGGGTTTTTAAAATTAACCGTGAAATGGAATAAGAAACTATCTTTAATTCTATTTATCAACCCTTGCCGGCATGAAAATCCGATATTATTCGCTCGATGTTTTTCGGGGTGCTACTGTAGCATTGATGATATTAGTAAATAACCCAGGTAGCTGGAGTCATATTTATTCTCCGTTGGAACATGCCCCCTGGCATGGGTGTACCCCTACTGATCTTGTTTTTCCATTTTTTCTTTTTGCGGTTGGTAACGCGCTCGCTTTTGTGATGCCTTCATTGGAAACCGCGGGCACGGACATCTTTCTTAAAAAAATAGTTAAAAGAACCTTGCTGATTTTTGGGATCGGTCTTTTTCTGAACTGGGCCCCATTTGTAAAGTGGAGCGGGGAAGAATTGGTATTTAAGAACTGGGTAGATCCGGAGAATCCACAAAACGGCATTCGAATTTTTGGGGTATTACAGCGTATCGCTCTTTGCTATTGTTTTGCTTCACTGATCATTTACTTTTTTAAACTCCGCGGAGCATTTGTAGCCAGTGCCGTTTTATTACTGGGTTATTGGGTGATTTGTATTGCCGGCAATCCATCAGATCCGTATAGCCTTGAAGGTTGGTTCGGAACAGCAGTTGATAAAAAGATACTCGGCATACCTCACATGTATAAGGGAGAAGGAGTTGCTTTTGATCCGGAAGGATTGATGAGTACGATCCCTGCTATTGTGCAGGTGATATTTGGATATATGGTGGGCAATTATATACAGCAAAAGGGAAAGAACTTCGAAATGCTGAGTAATCTTTTTGTAGCGGGTTGTATTTTAATCTTTGCCGGATTCAGTTGGGATCTTTCTTTTCCGATCAATAAAAAAATATGGACGAGTTCGTATGTGCTTTATACAACCGGTCTCGCCATCTGTGTATTGGGTATCCTGATTTATTTATTGGAATTTAAAAATGCGAAAGGAGCCTGGAGCCGGTTTTTTGATGTTTTTGGTAAAAACCCGCTTTTTATATTCGTGTTAAGCGGACTGCTTCCCCGATTACTTGGTTTGATTCGTTGGGTGGATCATATTTCTCCCGAAGGAAAAAAAGTATATACCAGCGCCTTCCCCTGGTTCTATCAACATATTTGCAAACCGGTATCGGATAACCTGAAAAACGGATCCTTACTCTATGCGCTATGCATGATAACACTTATGTGGGTTATCGTTTGGTGGTTGGATAAACGAAAGATTTACATTCGGGTATAAGTACTTTTTTTATTACGGCGATCGATTCTATAAGCACTTTTAATAGTGTACCTGAAATTTATTTTACTGTCTTACATGAAAATATAGTGGGGTATTCCGGCAAAATAAATGCTGCCCTTTATTTCTACCAGCGTTCATTTCTTCTCGTTGACCCTGAGTCGACTGTATAAGAGTTTCAACTAATCATTGAATAATAGCGTTGATTTAAAATAATTTTTTGTCAACGCTAACGTTAAACTCCTAATCCGATACCCCGTCGAAAACGAAAAAATATCCAATGAAAACCAATAAGAGGGTAATTCTATTATTTATAGCCGGCATTTTTTTATGCCGATCACTCCCTGCCCAGGTTAAGCTTTCTACCTTAACCACTAATGCAGGAGGAAATTCCTTTATTGGCAAGGATATCAATTTAGAATGGAGCATTGGAGATATGGTAGTTGTGAATACTTCCTTCGTGTCGTCAATTATCGTTTCAAAGGGAGTATTACAACCTCAACGATTCCGAATTTATTCACCCACTACTGAATTAGCGTTAAAAGTATATCCAACATTAACTACAGATAATTCTGTTCAACTTACCGGTCGACTACTTCATCCATCAGTAATTAAGGTTAGAATTCTCAACAGCACAGGACAATTAATTTCTTCCTTTCCGCTGGTGATTCTCGCCAGTTTAGTAAATGAAAAGATAATGATACCTGATCATTACAAAGGGTCGTTATTTATTGAAGTATCCGGCAAGATGGAAGGAGGAATCGAAATCAATAAGAAAACTTTCAGAATTCAAAAATTTTAAACCAATGTCCAGTATCAGGAAGGCGCTGAATGCCAAGCAGTTTTTTTTAGCTTCAATGATCGTTCTACTTTTCCAACAATTTTCTATTGCACAAGCACCTTTACAATTCAATTACCAGGCTGTTGCCCGGGATAACCGGGGAATTCCGCTAGCTACCCGAGATATGCGTATCCGTTTCACTATCCTGAATGAATCTGTAAACGGAACGGTGGAGTATATGGAAATTCGTAAAATACAAACCAACCTGTTCGGAATGTTTAGTGTAAGTATTGGAAGTGCGGGGGCCACATTCAGCACGGGAACACTGACCGATGTAAAATGGGAGACTGGCAAGAAATTTCTGCGGGCCGAAATCGATCCAAATGGAAATAACCGGTATACCGACCTGGGCGCTACACAACTGGTAAGTGTTCCTTATGCATTCTTCGCTCTTAAAACACTTGAACCGGCTGGAACAGGATCTGTCTTCTCTGGTGCTTCCGGCAATGGATTGAGCATTTCCGATTCTACTGTAATGATCGGAAATGAAGAAGGAAAAAATAACGCACGTTTAATAAATGACCGATTTATTCCCTTGGATAATCACTCATTATCTTTTACAGACGGAGACGGTCGCGTATCCATTTCAAAATCACTGCTCGAATTTCAACTGGATTCTGTTAACCAGAGTGAAGAAGCTGCGTACAACGCGGGTATTTTTTTAAAGGTGAACCCTGTTTATCCAAGACCCGATGCGTTGCCCTTCTTTTTTAGCAGGAACGCTACTCCACAAAACGGTGGCAGCACTTCACCCAATGAGGTAGTGATGTGGGGACATAATCTTTCTTCCGGAGGCGGCAGCTATATTCCGGGTTTACCAGCAATCGGTTATTCCATTGAAAGTAATTATAAGCCAAGTCCCGAAGATCGATTTGTGGAAAGCCATGAATATTATGTTACCCCACAGGGAAAACAGGTAAGATTAAAATCCTATACCATCAATACAAAGACCAATTATGTGGATTTTTATCATTCCACTGATAATTTCTATATAAAGAATCCCCGGACATCGCAGGACTATTTCAATATAGCGAACGCTATTGATAATAGTACGCAGATTTTGCAGATGGGAAATCTGAAAATACATACCGACAATATCCTGAATCAATTTCAGTTTACAGCAGGACAAGAAAATTCTCAACTTTTTTTTAATTCACCTAATTGGCAATTCATCTTTATGCCGGGATTGACGTTCCGTACAAAGGATAGTATTCTTGAAATGAATTCGCACCTTATACCGTTATATGATTCCAGAAAAATTATTGGCGCCCCTACCAACCGTATACTGGGTGTTTATTCTAAAGAGTATTACGGCAATCAATTGATGATTAAGCAAGGATGGGAAGTGAATGAAACTATTACAGCTACTTCGGCCATAGACATTGAAGGCATCAACGGCTTCAACCAATTCCGCCTCCGCAAAACATATACGCCCAGCAGCAGTACCGATGCCAATGGGAACACCGGAGATATGTCGTGGGACGAAAATTATATTTATATAAAAACAGCGTCGGGCTGGAAGCGGACCTCGCTGGAAAGTTTTTGACCTCACCCCAACCCCTTTCCTTATGGAGAGGGGCTAGACCCCCTTTGCAAAAGACTTTAATAATTTACAAGAGCGTTTTTAATAAATGAAGAATGAAAAAGTGGGTTTGCGAAACAGCTGCCAAGTGTTTCATTCTTCATTTTTCATTCTTCCTTCTTAATTTATTCTCAGGTATCAGCCTATCAATCGCCCAAAAAAGCAAGCTGATTACCATAAACAACAATACTATAAATATCAAAGAAAATTTTACCACCGCCATGTCATAGGTAAAATGAACGACCCAGGGAATAGCTTTCTGTTTTATTGTATAGAGCATGGCCGCGTTTTCCAACACATCACAAACGGCCGCTAAAAGCACGAGGAAAGAAAAGAAATATCCCGCTTTTTTTAAAATCGCATGACCCGATAGATGTCCCATAAACCGAGCGCCGTAAAAAAATGCACCCGCATAACAAAGGAGAAAAATAAAATCGGCATAAATACTATTCAGAAAATTATTTTTGTCGGGCAAGCTCCAGGAATCCATAATTACTCCGGCCTTATCTACTGCTTTTGCCATTTCAAAATCAACGATTGCACTTCCCGACAAACCGTTCGACCAATACCGCATTAACAACAGGGCGAGTATCGTAAGAACCATAAACACCCAGAATTTTATTTTGAGTGAAGGAATGGCAGGCAAATCGGTTTGCATAGTGTAAAATCGTTAAATTGGTAAAGAGAACGTGAATCGTGAGTGGTGAGTCGTGAGAGGTCCCCGAATTAATTACAAACTTTGTTTTGCAGGGTGCCACTCACGATTCACGTCTCTCGACTCACGATTCACGTCTCACGCTTAAAAGTTACCACTCTCTGCATTAACAATCAAAAAACCTTATGCGCCGATTCTTTCAATGGATGTTGAAAAAGCCAGTTACCTGGCTGGCTAATAAAGTTTCGTCTTCGCCCAATAAAGCGGATGTGTTCAGATCGCTGAACCAGTTATTGGCCGATATACAGAAGGGAAAAGAATCGTCGGGATGCATTGTTCCGTTTGATATCGGCAGCGCCCGATTTGTAATACTTTCTGATCAGCATAAAGGAACCCGCGATTTCGCGGATGATTTCCGCCTCGCTGAAAAAAATTACCTGACCGCATTAAAACATTATTACGAAAACGATTTCACGCTGATCGGCGTAGGCGATTGCGAGGAGCTTTGGGAAAATGGACCGAAATCGGTGATTGAAAAAAACCGTTTAGTATTATTGGAAGAGGCGCGATTTTTACAAAGCAATCGTTATTACCGGACATTTGGAAACCATGACCTCGAATGGAAGTATGATATACAACGGAATCTTTATTTGAAACCTATTTTTGGAAGCAAACTCAAAATAAGCGAGGGGTTACTATTGGCAACTACGCATGAAGAAAAAGAATATTCCATCTTTATTACACATGGGCACCAGGGCGATAAAAAAAGTGATGGCAATCCTTTCAGTACCTGGGTAGTGGCGGCCATCTGGACGCCCATTCAACGTTTTCTGGAAATAAGTATCAATACCACGGCTGATTCTTTTGAACTGGTGGATAAACACAATATCATGATGTATGAATGGAGCGCCACGCAAAAAAATCTCGTGTTCATTTCTGGTCATACCCATAAACCTGTTTTCGCTTCACTCGATCATATCGACCGCTTGAATAAGCAATTGCTGAAGGCAACGGAAGAAAATAACCCCGAACAGATTAAAGAATTGAATGCAGAACTGGAAAGAAGGAAAGCGGAATATGCCGGAAAGCAATTTCATAAAACCATGGCCATTCCCTCTTATTTCAATACCGGATGTTGTTGTTTCGTAGATGGAGATATTACGGTTATTGAAATAGAAGGAGATTTTGTACGATTGGTGAAATGGCAGGAGGAGAATGATGTTTGTGAACGGAAAGTTTTAGAACAAGCGCCTCTGACATATATATTTGAGCAGTTGGAATCGACCGAGCATTAGTAAGAAGAACCAAGAACCAAGATGCCAAGAACCAAAGAATAAATACAAAAGAACCAAGGATCAAAGAAGAAATACAAAAGGAAGAATTAAAAAACAAAAAAAACCCAAAAATGAAATCGCATTTAGCGTTCGAAACTCGGAGGGCTATTTGCGATTTCTTTTTTTCATTTGTATTCTTTGCTTTTCTTTCTTTGGTTCTTGGCATCTTGGTTCTTGGTTCTTTGATCTCGTAATTGCTTATCTTTAATATAATAAACACCAATATATGAATTGCACAAAAGCGCTGCTCACTATTTTTCTTCTTTGCATTTTTCAACTATCCCTTTTTGCTCAACGTCAGAATGTTTCCGGAAAAGTTACCGATTCTAAAACCGGCAGTCCCGTAGCTGGTGCATCCGTTATTGTTCAGGCTACCAAAGCAGGAACCACTACGGCTCAGGATGGAACATTTACCGTTCAGGCATTGGGAACCGATGTGTTGCTGATAAGTATGGTAGGATATAAAACCATTACTGTTGGAATTAATGGTCGCAACTCAATAACGATAAGTTTTGAATCGAGCGCGCAGGAACTCGGCGAATTGGTATTGGTGGGAACCCGTCGCAATGGCAGAGTGAAAATGGAAACTCCTGTTCCTGTTGATGTGGTAAATGTTGGACAGATCAGCACGAACACTGCACGAATGGATATTACGTCTATACTGAACTATGCCGCTCCCTCTTTTAATGTAAATAAACAAAGTGGTAGTGATGGTGCCGATCATATCGATCTCGCTACACTTCGTGGATTGGGGCCCGATCAAACATTGGTACTTGTTAATGGCAAGCGCCGTCATCAAACTGCATTTATTGCGGTGTTTGGTACAAGGGGTCGTGGTAACAGTGGTACCGATTTGAGTGCATTGCCCTTATCCGCAATCGACCGGGTAGAAATTCTTCGCGATGGGGCTTCCGCGCAATATGGTTCCGACGCGATTGCCGGTGTAATCAATCTTGTATTGAAGAAAACCACCGGTGTATTTACAGGGAATGTTGGATTCGGAACTTATTACGATCAAAAATACAACCCGCAATCGGAAGAAGGCTATCAACAATATGTTCACGATGGCGCATTTGATGGAAACGCGTTTTCGTTCAACGGAAACTATGGAATCAAATTGGGCGATAGAGGCGGGTTTATGAATTTCACCGTTAACTATTTGCGCCAGGGAAAAACATATCGCCAGGCGTTAGACACCAATGCTAATAGTAAAGATTTTATGTACACGAATGTCTACCGTCGTGCACATGGTGATGGATCGGTGGATAATGGCGGAGGTTTTGTAAATATGGAACTACCGCTGATCGGCAATTCCAGTTTTTATGCATTCGGTGGCGTCAATTATAAAGCATCCGATGCATATGCATTCACGCGTAACTGGTCGGCCCGACCCGATCGATTTCCAACGGATGCCAGCGACAATTTAATTTATGTGCCAAGTATCATGCGTATTACCGGTGATGCGGATACTTTTTTCAATCCGCATATTCAAACTAAAATCCGCGACGTTTCCGTTGCAATCGGAATAAAAGGAAAATTCGAGGGTGGCCTGAACTGGGATTTCAGCAGCAGTCTCGGTGCAAATAATTTTCATTTTTATGGAGATGAAACATTCAACGCCTCCCTGGGCGCTACACAAACCCATTTTGATGATGGTGGTTTCAACTTCGCGCAAAATACCATTAACGCCAATTTCAGTAAGGAACTAGGTAAAGCAATCAACTTAGCTTTTGGTGCAGAATACAGATTCGAACAATATAGATTATTCGCCGGAGAAGAGGCATCCTACAAAAATTATGATCCCACTGGTGATAAAGCTACCGGTGCCCAGGGTTTCCCGGGATATCAACCAAATGATGAAGTAACCGCTGATCGAAACGTTGTTGGTATCTATGCGGATGCGGAAATAGATATAACTAAAAACTTCCTTGTTGGAGGAGCCGTTCGTTTCGAAAACTACAGTGATTTTGGTACTACATTCAACGCAAAACTTTCCAGCCGGTTGAAACTGGCTGAAAATTTCAACCTGCGCGGATCCGTTAGTACTGGTTTCCGTGCACCCTCCCTGCAACAAATTAATTTCAGTTCTACCTTCACTACTGTACAGGGAGGTACCATCGCAGAAGTAAAGATTGCACCTAATACCAGTCCGATTACACGTGCCGCCGGTATTCCGGAGTTAACCCAGGAAAAATCTGTGAATGTAAGTTTGGGATTCGCATGGAAAGCGACCCCTGAATTAAGTATTACCGTTGATGGATATTTAGTACAGATAAAGGATCGTGTAGTATTGAGTGGTCAATTCAGCGTAGATGACACCTCACTCGATCCCGATCTTATCGACGCAATGCAGCAATTGGATGTGTCGTTAGCACAGTTCTTCGCCAATGCAGTAAATACTACTAATAAAGGAATTGATATCGTTATTGATTATAATAAGCGAATGAATAATGGGCATAATTTCCGCGGTTTATTTACCGCCAATTTCCAGGAGATGGATATTGATAAAATAAATGTTCCCGATAAACTGAACGATACCGAATCTCACCGCAAAACATTTTTAAGCGATCGCGAACAAAAATTCATTTTAGCTTCAGCTCCTAAAACCAAGTTCGCTCTCAATTTAGAATACGGAATGAAAAAATTAACTGTTGGCACCCGCCTTACTTATTTTGGAGAAGTTACTTTACTGGGCTACGGAGAAGATGGTCTTGGTATTGACCCCATGATACCTTCGGATGCGGATCCGAGTGTTTATGTACCCGATCAATTCAATTATGGTAGCAAACTGGTAACGGATCTTTATTTAAACTACCGACTCACTAATAAGATCTCGATATCGCTGGGCGCTGATAATCTTTTTAATATTCACCCCGACCTGGGTATTAACCCCGAAGCGAGGGGTTGGGCATTTAACAACGAAACCGGTGGCCCATGGGATGCAGTGCAGATGGGTGGAAATGGGTTGAGATTATTCGGGAAAATAGGTTTTACGTTTTAAATGATAAATGAAGAATGAAAAATGATGAATGAAGAAGTGTCCGACTTTTTCATTCATCATTTATCATTTTTACATTCTTAATTCTCTTCCATCGAGCCGTTTATTGTCATACTACTTATTGCGCTGGTAGCTTATCTCTTATTTCGCTCACCGAAAAAGAAAAAAGCCGGCTTAATTATTCCGGCTAACTACCGGGAAGTTTTGCAATCATCCGTTCCATTTTATAGTAAACTGAAAGAAGCGGGAAAACAATTATTTGAAGAAAAGCTTGTTCAATTTCTTCAGCGGGTTCAGATCACCGGAGTAAATACCACCGCAACAGATTCCGACAAAATACTCGTAGCCGCCAGCGCTATCGTTCCAATTTATAGTTTTGAAAATTGGGAGTACCGAAACCTGAATGAAGTTTTGTTATACCCAGGCAATTTCGATGAATCATTTAGTACAGCGGGAAATGAAAAACATATACTTGGTATGGTGGGTTGGGGATATATGAATGGAGTGATGATTTTATCGCAACATGAGTTAAGGCAGGATTTTCTCAATAAAACCGGCAAGGACAATACCGCCATTCATGAATTTGTACACCTGGTAGATAAATCGGATGGGGCTATTGATGGCGTTCCCGAAACATTGATCACTCATCATTATGTAGTTCCCTGGTTGAAGTTGATGCACGAGGAAATACAAAAGATCAAAAAGGGAAAATCGGATATTGATCCATATGGCGCCAGTAGTGAATCCGAGTTTTTTGCGGTTGCATCAGAATATTTTTTCGAACGGCCGGAGCTTTTTAAAAGTAAACACCCTGAGTTGTTTTCGATTTTAAGGGAGATTTTTCAGGGGGATGAAAAGTCATAAGGGATCTGTTATATTTTAATTTTTTAATAGGCCACTGTTTTTTTTCTTAAATAGTATGGGGTTTTTCTTTGTTTTTACGGGCCTTTTTCACATTGTTTCGCTTTCTGTCTGAGCTATATTTGTTATATACTTAAGTAATCGTACCCTGATGGCAGGAGAACCCTGAAGGAGCTACTGCCGGTTTTGTTTTAGCCAAAGATCCTGAATGTTTATTAGACGAGACGTGTACAATGTTGCTGCATTAGCAGGAGCAATTGTAGCATTAAACTATTTCGGAAAAATATACACGGAGGCGGCGGCGGGGGAGGGACCCGCAGGGGCATAAAGTCAAGACCAAAGTTTAAAGCTAAGCCGAAAGGATACTTAAACAAATGCCAGCCTACGATTACAATCCAGAACTTAGGGTCAACAATTTCTGTCAGACTAATACTGATCTCAATTAAACCTTACTAAACAATCTCAAATTTCCACCCTTATTTTACATAATACAATTCCTCCCATCGGGTAGTATATCTTCCACTCCGAAGTTCCTGCCGCATCTTCCAATCTTTTTTTGTTCCGCTGGCGGCAAACTTCAACACATCATCCCGCTGACTAAAATTAATATTGTCGATCATTTCCATCAGCTTGCGCTCACAGTTTTTTGCTTCGGGTGAAAATAAATTACCCTGAATGGAATTATCGGGTCTGATTCCCCCGAGCATAACGCCGGCTTTTTTATAATAATTTCCTTCTTCATACAACTGATCAACCAGAGCTACCGCAGGTTTGATTAGTTCTTGTGTCATACAGGTAGCGCTGGGAAGCACCGTATGGGTAGTAATTGTTCCTCCTCGGTTGAACCCCAGACTATGCTCTTGTTCTTTCTTTACTACAAATACACTCACGATACTCGCTGCACTGAATTGTCGCCTCAATTTTTCCGCGGCTCTTGATGTGTAAGTAGCCACCGCTTCTTTAATATCATTTATATCATTTACCGGATTGCCAAACATCCGGGTAGTAGCGATCATCTTTTTTGTTACCAGTTCTTCCTGCATATCCTTTGCCGTTTCCCCTCTCAGTTCCTTGATCAATCGTACTCCCATTATACCTCCCAAATGAGCCCTGGCAAACTCTTCACTCATATTTCTTAATTGCAAAGCATCATAGATCCCCCAGTTATCCTGTAATTTTTTTGCATATTGTCCACCCACTCCCCAGATATCTCCCACCGGTGTTTCTTGCAGCGCATTTAAAATTTTATCTTCAGTATCCAAAATGGTAACACAATTTGTTTTTTGTTTATCCTTTTTGGAAAAGCGGTTGGCCAGTTTAGCCAATACTTTGGTAGGTGCAACTCCCACCGATACTTTGATACCGGTCCACTGTTCGACCGTTTCACGGATATTTTTGGCAACTTCTGCCAATTCATTCCCGGAAAAAATACTGAGATCTACAAAAGCTTCATCTACCGAATATACTTCTACCTTTTTTTCTCCCATCAGTATCCTCAACGTTTCCATTACCCGCCAGCTCAGGTCACCATATAAATTGTAGTTCGAAGAAAATACTTCAATCTGATGTTTTTCAATCAAGGGCTTCGCCATAAAATAAGGACCGGCCATAGGTACACCAAACTTTTTCGCTTCATCACTTCGCGAAACAATACAACCATCATTATTACTCAATACCACAACCGGACGCTTCTCCAGTGATGGTTTAAACAAACGCTCACAGGAACAATAAAAATTATTACAATCGACGATGGCCTTCATTTTCTTAGCGGATTTGAAAGGCAATCACCATTTCACACAAAGTGAACAAAGAATACAAAGAGACAAAGATTAAGGTTTCGTAATACAGTCTTTGTATGCTTGGTATTCTTTGTGGCCTTTGTGTGAAACAAAATCCCAAAACGGCAACTCAGTGTGATTCCCTGATATAAACATGACTATTATTATTTCTATGGGCCTGCAAAGCCGGATCGATAATATGAATCACACAGGTAACCACCCCCCAGGCATTGTAATTGGTAAACTCACCAATCTCAATCGGTCGGAATTGTTTGTTTTCGGGTATAAGGGTGATCCCTTTTATAGTTTGTTGAAAACGTCGGATTAATAACTCTCCATTTACTGCGGCTACTACAATTTTTCCATTCGCTGCTTTGATGCTGCGATCCACAATTACTACGTCATCCGGAAAAATTCCAGCGCCCAGCATCGCCTCTCCGTTCATGCGGAAAAAAAAAGTAGCAGGCTTATTAATAATAAGCTGTTCGTTGAGGTCGATGCCCCTTTCCATATAATCATCCGCGGCCGCTCCAAATCCCGTGGCATTAGCGTTTTTTACTTGCTGCTGATTGAATTGCTTCGAACCTTTATAGGCGGCGCCATAAAATTCGTCCTCCATAACTGTTGCTTTAATTGGTTGAATTACTCTTTTGAGTATTTGATTTCCCGTTCTCACACCGTAGCCGGAAAATAAAGTTAGTATAATTTGATTGGAATTGCTAAATTATTTAGTATATTTATGCTAAAGAAAGTAACTGGTAAAATTTTAATTATGGATGGGTTGGGTACACAGGGAATCTTTTTTCCCGAACAAATATTCTTTGGCCACAAAGAAACGCCTGAGAAAGAATTGGATATTCCACTTGATTCAATGGGCCTGCAGGAATACCTGTTAGTTATAAAGCCTTGCAGTGATGTCTTTAACAAGATATCGGAAGAGAATGAAACGTTCTATTCACTTTACACGCAAAAGGCAGTTGCTAAAACGAATCCATTTATTACTATTGCCAATTTTCTTGCAAAAGAATCCATGGAAGAAACCATGATCCGATGGATGCAACGCATCTGCAGTCGTCAGCGGAGTTTTGAGGTCACACTTAATAATTACAGCGGTTTTCCTCCTCACACTATTTACCTGCGGGTACAGGATCATGAGCCTTTTAAAATATTAGCACGCGAGTTGAAAACAATAGATGAGTATATCCGCTCGAATGGCTGTCCCAAGGCTTATCTCGTTAACCGCCCTCACCTGTCTATTGCCCGTCGTTTACCGGAATCTGTTTATGAAAAAGCAATGCTGGATTATTCTCAGAAATTATTCTGCGAATCATTCGTCGCGGGTGAATTGGAATTATTGAGAAGGGCTGACCCCTTTGAAAAATACAAGGTGATCAATGTATTTGGTTTACTTCCACTAGAAAACAATTTATTTAACTGAT
The DNA here is from genome assembly GCA_965279015.1 of Chitinophagaceae bacterium. Taxonomy (GTDB): domain Bacteria; phylum Bacteroidota; class Bacteroidia; order Chitinophagales; family Chitinophagaceae; genus Endoryza. The sequence goes on along the minus strand of OZ257130.1, from coordinate 1,343,374 downwards.
AAAACAATTCCTATGCAACCAATCATAACCACATTGCCGGGATACAAGGTGAACGAATACCTGCTGGTATTGAGTCCGCACGAAGAATTACGGAATAAGATTATGAAAGTAAAAGAAGAATTCGCGGAAACATATAATGCGATCAGTGCACGCTGGAGTCCGGTACAGGTTGGACTCGTCACTTTTACTCAATACGAAATGATGGAAGAACGTATCATCAACCGGTTGAAAACGGTAGCGATGGCACAATACCCATTCAAAGTAGAATTGAAAGATTACGGAAGTTTTCCTTCGCACACCATCTATATTAATATAACCTCAAAAGTTCCGATACAAAGTCTGGTGAAAGAAATCCGTGCCGAAGGGCAACGATTAATGAAACTGAACGATGAAAATAAACCTCATTTCATCCTGGAACCGCATCTCACAATTGCACGGAAATTAAAACCCTGGCAATATGAGAAAGGGTGGCTGGAATACAGTAATAAACATTTCACGGGTCGCTTTATCGCTAATACCATGCTTTTACTGAAGCGTCCCGTGGGTGAATTGAAATACCAGGTATCTGGAAGATTTGAGTTTCAGAATTTACCGGTAACGACGAAGCAAGGCGAGTTGTTTGGATAGAGGAGTAGAGAAGTAGAGAATTAAAGAAGTAAAGAATTTTTAACTAAGAGGTCAAAAGGGAAAAGGAGACGAAAGGGATTTGAAAAACTTAAGTAGATAACAGAAAGAAAATATTTTATTGTTAACAAGTTAAAAGGAGAAAAAGAGTGTGGGGGACAGGGTTTCGATGGATAAATGATTCTTTATTCTCCTTTTCTTTTATACAAATGCATAATGACTGAAACCGCAAATTCTTAAGGAGGGAAGGATCCTCTGAATACATGGTAGTATGAAGTACTCATCTTTCTCTCCTTTTCTCTTCTCTTCATTTAGGTCTATTACTAAAATTTTGATGTCTTGCCTTAATGAATAATCTCGTCTCCACTTTTTCCCTTTTGATCTCTTAGCTAAAAAAATAACAACGAGAAAACAGATCGATCATGCGCAGCTTAGCGAGAGAAATTTCTCTTACACTCATTATCTTTTTTTTTCTCTTAGCGCTGATGCCTTATCTAATTCTAGTTGCCCTGCTATATATTTTTCTTTCTATAACCACAAAAAACAACGCGCATGTCCGAAAACCTGAGGCAGGACCATTACAAAGTATCCGCCAAAGAAAAAGAAGAGAACGAACAATACCATCTTGGTCGCGGCGCACAGTTCAATACAAAGAACCGGTTCTTTAAAGACGAGATCACCAAAGAACATATTGAAGGAATTGATGATTGGGAAGAAACAAATCTGCCTACTCAATACATCGAACAGGAATCTAAAACGATCGTCAACAAAGTAGATAGCCCCGATGTGGGGATGAGTTACAGCATGAATCCTTATGCGGGTTGCGAGCACGGCTGTATCTATTGTTATGCGCGGAATGTACACGAGTATTGGGGATATAGTGCCGGCTTGGATTTTGAACAAAAGATTATTATCAAAAAAAATGCTCCTGAATTATTACGAAAGTTCCTGATGCATCCAAAATGGGTATGTCATCCGCTTATGCTCAGTGGAAATACCGATTGCTATCAACCTGCAGAACAAACTTATCGGTTAACAAGAAAGATGCTGGAAGTATGTAACGAATTCAATCAACCGGTGGGAATACTCACAAAGAATTCATATATCTTAAAAGATAAAGATGTATTGCAGGAGATGGCGAAGAAAAGATTGGTATCCGCAATGGTCTCCATCACTTCATTCAATGAAGATCTACGCAGAATGATGGAACCAAGAACTACAACCGCCAAGCAAAAATTGAAAGTAATTAATGAACTAAGCAGCGCAGGTGTACGAATGGGTATTATGATGGGACCCATGATACCTGGACTGAATGAGCACGAGATGCAACGCATCATGAAAGCGGCGAAGGATAATGGTGCCACCTTCACAGCTTATACATTCATCCGTTTGAATGGAGCTATTAAATTTTTATTCCATGATTGGCTTTATAAAAACTTTCCTGATCGGGCCGATAAGGTCTGGCATCTGATTGAACAAAGTCATGATGGTAAAGTAAATGATACCCGATGGGGCGTAAGGATGCGTGGTGAAGGAAGCATCGCGCAGATGGTCGCGCAACAGTATAAAAAATACGGCAAACTGTATGGGATGAACGCCGAGGAGTGGAGCTTGGATACGAGTATTTTTCGGAGACCGGGGGAACAGGGGAGGTTGTTTTGAATGCTCAGGAAAACAACAACAGATTTCAGTTTTTTACTCTGGAAATATGATGTTTTTCCCTTGGAACCGTCTCCCCGGTTAATTTACATTTATACAAAATCATTCCCCTAACCTAACAGATTTTGTATGTCACCCCACAAACCCGAACTAAACAACGAAGAAGCCCTCAAAGCCGAAAACGATTTTCTGAAAATGAAAATGATGCTGGAACGAGGCGCCCAATTTGGAATGCTCTCCGATGAATGTGATCCTAAAATGGAAAACGAGTTCCTGAATTATATCATGGAATTCGAGAAACAAGCTGATTATCCAACCTATATTAAAGTGTATGATAAAATCGGAAAACCAACTCATTTCAGGCCAGTATCCGAAATACCCGATGACGAATTGGACAAGGCCTGGGATGAGTTATCTGGTTATTTATATGATCACGGAGTGTCTATTGATGTCTGCAGTCCGAATGTATCAATCAGGGAATTGTATCGCTTCACGATGGAAGAATTATTCCAGGAGGAAATGACGGATATTAATATTCCCGGAATGATAAGCGGTTTTATCTATGATGAGTTCCATCCGGATCCGGTATTTGACAATAGCCGGGTGGCGATTGAAGAGTGTATGGAATACATATTGGAGAAAATGCCTTTTCAATGGACCCACAATTTCCGGAAGGAAAATCTTCGCTTGAATACTATTAGTCCGCTTACCATCGATGAGTTCACGTCAATTATCAATCGATTTAAACTGGCTCATGATGATTTGGTAATTACCAATCTCGAAAAATTAGACTGTGCCGTTAAGGAGAAAGAAAGTTGGGTGACAGGAATTTATGACGTAAGAGCTACTGCCGGAAAGGAACAATTTAATTTAACCGGATCCTGGAAAGTAAGTTTCGAAAAAGACGATGAATTGGGTTATTGGTATATACATTCTGTAGATATCGGAGGCATCCATTTTTAACGCTACAGAGTGTACGAAATAAAATATTTTAAAAATTTCTTTGTAAAAATTTGGTAACACCAAAAAAATAAACACATCTTTGCAACGCAAAACAAATTTTAAAACAGCAGATGGCACGCATACAATTACATATTGAGCTGGTGAATGGCTTTAGTCCAAAAGGAGACTATGCTCTTTGCGGGGTGTATTACACTGCTGAATAAGTTTAATAACGAATTCGCTGAAATACAGGCCCCGCAAGAGATTGCGGGGTTTTTGCTTTTATCCTCCGAAGCCTTGGCGAAGGAGGATTTGTCCCCCGTAGCCTTAGCAAAGGAGGATAAACACTCTGACGTTTCAGCATAGTATGAACTGTATATCGAAAAATTGGTATAGAAATGTATTGGTAATACGACACAGAAAAATATTTAATAGATTTCTTATGCAATCGTCATCAAATTGAATCTATTGTAACAAGCAAAAATATAAATGCTAAAACAATTACAACATAAGCGATTTAGAATAGTGAATGAGATTAACTCATTAACTGGCTGTTATTGGTATGTACAGATTGCAAGAAATATGGCGCCCATAGGCAATCGGGAAGATAGTTTATATAAACGACCGTGGAATAATTATGCATAGGCAACGAATGCCTGTGATAAAAAACCCGGTCGCATAAAACGACCGGGTTTTTTATTGTGAATGATTGAATCTGTAAAAAAATATTAATTGAATTGGACGAGGAAAGGAGGAAAACAGTTCCCCTTGCTGAAGGGGAACTTTTCCAAACTATAGCAGCATTCCAATTGGCTGGATACTTCATCTGGAGTGAAGAGGATGTGAGTTCGAGTCTCACCTGCTATACATTGGGTCTGTTCGTCTAATGGTGAGGACACAAGATTTTCTTTCTTGTAATATGGGTTCGATACCCGTACAGACTACAATGGTTCGTTGGTGTAATGACTAACATATCAGATTGTCGATCTGCTGAAACGGGTTTGATTCCCGTACGAACCGCGGTTTGCAGTATATGCGTTGATGGCCGCGCACCGGTCTTCCAAACCGGGGGAGAGTGTTCGATTCACTCATGCTGCACGAATCGCCGGATGGTGTAACGGCAACATACAAGAATTTGAATCTTGTGTTCCTGGTTCAAGTCCGGGTCCGGTGTCGATATGTTGGCTCTAGCTTATTTGGTAAAGCATCCCGCTGAATAGCGGGAGGAACAGGGTTCTCCCGCCATCGGCGGTACGGAGTCAACCGTTGAAAAGAATACGGCCTGGTGTAATCGGCAACACGATCATCTTCCTCTCTTTCTGAGAGGTAAACATAAGACGATTGTTTTCAGTTCGAGTCTGAAGGTCGTACGAAACTGGCTTATCGTTCAAGGGAAGGATACTGTGCTTCGAACGCAGAGATGGAAGTTCAAATCTTCTTGAGCCAACAAATGGAGGAAAAAGAATCAATAGGGTTCGTGACAATAATGAGATTAAAATCATAGTAATCATAGACATCTCATAAATCACAGTTCAGACATAGGTTCGTAACTCAACTGGATCAGAGTGCCGGTCTTTTACATCGGAAGTTCAGGGTTCGAATCCCTGCGGGCCTACTTAAAAATGTAAAATTAAGAATCTAAAATGTAAAAAGGAAACATAGTTCAATGGTAGAACGGTCGCCTGTTAAGCGTCGAATGGATGTTCGAATCATTCTGTTTCCGCGAAATTAAATACGGAGAGTTGACTGATCGGTATGGTACTGGCTTGCTAAGCCAAGGTTGGGTAATGCCCAGGTAAGTTCGACTCTTACACTCTCCGCAAATGTTTGGAACAACAATATTCGATGATGAGGAAACAAGATATCAGTCAACAGTTGTAACAAACAAAAGGTGTTTTGGCAGAGATGGTTCTATTGCGTTCCGTTGAAGACGGAAAGATTGTGGTTCGATTCCACAAGGCACCACATACGGGTTTATTGTAACCGGAAACAACACGGACTCCAAATCCGTGGATGGAGGTTCGAGTCCTTCAACCCGTGCTATTAGGAAAAATTAAAATCCCCGGAAGGGAATGAAATGGAACAGCAACAATGGAGAAAATTGAATGGACAACGGATCCAGCGTCCCTTGGAACTTGAAGTACGTGCAGTGATTGTTCGTGAAAAAGAAATGGGTCATGCGTTGAAAGTATGTATCGGTACTGATAGCCAGGTGAAAGGTAAAGAAACCGAATTCGCGACTGTTATTGTGTTCATCCGGAAAGGAAAAGGTGGTTTCATGTATATACACAATGAAACAACCCGCCAGAAGATGAGCATTAAACAAAGGATGCTGCTGGAAGTTTCGAAGAGTATTGAAGTGGCTTATGCTTTGTGCAATTTGTTCACTATTTACAATGTGGACATGGAAGTACACGCCGATATCAATACCAATCCAAACTTCAAAAGCAATGACGCTCTAAAAGAAGCAATGGGCTATATCCTTGGGATGGGATTTGCCTTCCGGGCCAAGCCACACGCTTTCGCCAGCAGCAATTGCGCGAATAAAGTAGTACAATAACAGGTTGCCAGTGAATTGAACTGGCAACCTTATAAAAGAATTATTAAAAAATGAAAATATAAAATGAAACAATAATGGGACAGATACTAAGCTCCCTTTTCCTGATTGTGATTGTATTCTACCTGTTTTACCAGGCGGCACTACAGTTGGGAAAATTGGGAAAGAGATGGATAAGACCACATAGGGACGTAAAATTGTTTTCCGAGAATTTTATTGATGCGAGGGCATTTTACCTGAAAGAATATAAGAGTCTCCCTTGCATAAATTTTGTTAGCCGCATAGATTCAAACAAATTGATAGAGTTAATAAAAGCAGAAAAATTTGGAAGGATACTGACAACCTATCAACGTAAGTATTACAGCTGGCAGAACGAACGGGTGGAATCAGGGAAATTGATTTTTAAATTAACGGGAAAACTGGTGATAGAACTGGGCGATGAATACGCGGAGATATTTTACGATAGCCAGAATCAGCAAGTAGCCGATAAGGTATTTGATTCCATCGCTGAAATTAAAGCACCCGGGAAAGAAGCAGACAATGAGATCAATATTATCACTCTGGATCGGGATGGACTAGACTTGAAAACGCTGCCAATAAAACCAACAGCCTTAAATACGGATCTATTCTATAACGACGATTTTAAACCAGTAGACAGGTTGATCAAAGAGAGGTTGGCGAAAGAGAATGATAAGGGCATTGTATTGCTGCATGGGTTACCCGGCACAGGTAAAACAACCTATCTGCGTCACCTGGTAGCGAGTATTAACAAACGGGTGCTCTTTGTTTCACCTTCCGTTGCGGGTAATCTGATGAATCCAGAGTTTATCGATTTGTTGATTGATAATCCAAATTCAGTGTTAGTGGTGGAAGATGCAGAGAACATCATAATGGACAGAAAGTATAGCAATAATAGCAGTGTAAGCAACCTGCTTAACCTGAGCGATGGATTGATGAGTGATTGCCTGAACGTACAGATCATCTGCACTTTTAATAGTTCGCTAACGATGGTGGACAGTGCACTGATGCGTAAAGGAAGGTTGATAGCTAAATATGAGTTTGGGAAACTGGAAATTTCCAAAGCACAATTGTTGAGCGATCATCTTGGATTGAGTCAAAAGATTGATAAGCCGATTACGTTAGCGGAATTAACAAATCCAGGTGAACCCCTTTATCAACCTGAGCAGGTAACAGTGATTGGTTTTCAAAGACGGGACGCGATCGCAAATTAAAAGTTCTTTAAAATATTCCCGGTCATTAAAGACCGGGACAAAAGCTTGCTTAACGGCAAGATTGATATAGTCCTGTTGAACAACAAACCAGGCAAATGCTTCAAAGGAGCATTGCAGTGCAGCCGTAATAACTATCTGTATGCTATTGTTGCAATAGGATATGTCAACAAACACTGTGTGTCGAAGGTTCGAATCCTTCTTCCGAACTAAACAATCGGAATAGCTCAGATGGTAGAGTAACAGTTATCTCAACACGCTACACTGATAATGTAGAGCAAAGAAGTACGCTGCTTCTCAAAAAATGGCGACCAGAAAATTAAAGCCAGGATTGTTTGCTCGCCTCCGCGTAGCTTCAGCGGAGCGAGGCCGGCAGGTATAAGCAATCAAAAGTTTGTACCTGCAATCCGGTAAACACCTGCAGGCGACAGCAGAAAGAGTTAAAGCTGTATTACTTTGTCAACAGGCGATTATTGATTATTTCAATAGTTAATAGTTGAGAAACTGTTGTAGTGAATATTCCGGATCTCCGCTTCCGTGAATACGGGATGGCAAACTGAACTGGCTTTATTAAAAATGATTACTAACTAATTCTCATAGAGAAAATACACTTTGTGTACTTCTTGGCTTTGTGGGAAACAAAACAAATGAAAATGAAAAATGTAAAAGTAAATGCCTACCAAATCGGTTTGGTATTCAAGCGTGGAGTTTATCAACGTTTGCTGAAAGAAGGAAACTACTGGTTCTGGAACAAACGAGTAATTGTTTATGAACAAACCGGTGCATTTGGCGCGCCAGTTGAATTAAATATCCTGTTGAAGGATGAACAACTGGCCAATGAATTGCATGTGGTAGAAGTGAAAGACAATGAAATCGTATTGCAGTATGAGAATAGTTTGCTGAAACAGGTGTTGACTGCGGGTCGTTATGCCTTTTGGAAAAGCGCTATCACTTATAAATTTGTGCATGCCGATATCAGCCAGATCGCGATCGGTGATAATATCGATCGGGCTATCTTGCAAAATCGCCTGGTATTACCATACGTGCGTACTTATGCTGTAGAAAACTATGAAAAAGCGTTGCTGTTTGTAGATGGTAAATTTGTGCAGACTTTGAACAGCGGAGCTTACTACTGGTGGAAGAACAGCATCAGCATTCATGTTGGTAAAGTGGATACCCGTCAACAGCAGTTGGAAGTTAATGGCCAGGAAATCCTGACCAAGGACAAGGCTGCCTTGCGTATCAACGCATGGGCACAATACAAAGTAGTGGACGTTGAAAAAGCGTTGTTGCAAAACAAAGAATACGATAAACAATTGTATGTAGCTTTTCAGTTGGCCCTGCGTGAGTATGTAGCTGGATTCAGTTTTGATGAATTGCTGGATAAAAAAGATACTATTGCTCCATTTGTATTGCAAAGCGTTCAACAGAATGCCGAAGCATTGGGAGTGGAAGTAAAAGACTTCGGTATCCGTGATATCATCCTGCCGGGTGATGTAAAGGAGATCATGAACCAGGTACTGATCGCAGAGAAAAAAGCTCAGGCGAACACTATCATGCGTCGGGAAGAAACTGCCAGCACCCGTAGTTTGTTGAACACTGCCAAGCTGATGGAAGACAACGCGATGTTGTGGAAATTGAAGGAAATGGAATACGTGGAAAAGATCGCGGATAAAATCAGTAATATCAGTGTAACTGGCAACGGTATGCTGATCGAGCAGTTGAAGCAGATCTTTGTGCCACAGAAATAAAAACAAGTTTGTCAACCCAAAAAGGTTGACAAACTTTAATCAAAAAATTAAGGGAAGCAATGAAAATTAATCTTCGGGCTTTCTTGGTAAAAAAATAGTCATGTCAAAATTAAAATTAACCGGAAAAGAACTACGTGCCATCGGCTACCCAGAAGGTCCGGTCGTGAGTATTGCTATGAACGTGATGGAAAAAAATTACAAGCATCATGGAAAGGAGGAAGTTATGGAATTATTGAAAAAAGTATTGGAAGCGCCGATTGAATATATGAATGACGCGGTGCTGGCGTTGATCGCGGACCAATTGATACCGAAAACATCGGCAGAAGGATCTGAAATCTCTTTAAATCAAACAGGCGTATCCTTCAATGTATTCGGTAGCGAACATATTGAACAGGGAGCAATGCATCAAATGTATACGGCTGCAAAATTACCTATCGCGGTAGGAGGTGCATTGATGCCTGATGCCCATTCAGGTTATGGATTGCCGATCGGTGGCGTATTGGCTACTGAAAATGCAGTGATTCCTTATGGAGTGGGTGTTGATATCGGTTGTAGGATGTGTTTAAGTGTATTCGATATTGACCCGAAAGAATTAACACAACGTGAAGCTTTTTTTGCACGTGAAATTAATGAGGCAACCTTATTTGGGAGCGGCGCACAATTTGATCATGCAAGCAATCATGAAGTAATGGAGCATGAGGCATTTTATGAATTGCCTTTGCTGAAGAATCTACATGGACGTGCCTGGAAACAATTGGGTTCTTCGGGTTCGGGAAATCATTTTGTAGAATTTGGAACAGTAGAAATTACTGAGAAAGATCCGGTTTTAGGAATTGAAGCGGGAACATATGTGGGATTACTTTCTCATTCGGGATCCCGCGCATTGGGTGCCAATATTGCGAATCATTATACAAAGATCGCAAAGCAAAAACGTCGTTTACCCGGTGAAGCAAATAACCTCGCCTGGCTGAATTTGGATGAAGAAGAGGGAATCGAATATTGGATAGCGATGAACCTGGCGGGTGATTATGCATCAGCATGCCATCATATTATCCATGCAAAAATTGCTAAGCAATTAGGACGTAAACCGATAACAATGGTGGAGAACCATCACAATTTTGCCTGGAAAGAATCATTCGAAGGGAAAGAAGTTATCGTTCATCGTAAAGGGGCGACTCCTGCTGCTATTAATGTGTTGGGAATTATCCCGGGCTCAATGACAGCGAATGGATTTATTGTGAAAGGAAAAGGAGAAGCTGCTTCGGTGAATTCCGCATCACATGGTGCTGGTCGACTGATGAGTCGTACCAAAGCCATGCAATCCATTACTGAAAATGCATTGAAAGATGAATTGAAAAAACATGGAGTGAAGTTGATGGGTGGTGGTCTTGATGAAGCGCCTTTTGCATATAAGAACATCGAAACGGTTATGCAAAGCCAAACGGCCCTGGTGGATGTTATCGGAAAATTTACCCCAAAAATTGTGAAGATGGATGGTGCGAAACATAAGAGCTGGGGGAAGAAGCGTGAATCGTGAGGCGTGAGTGGTGAGTCGTGAGTAGCTATGAGAAATCTCTAAGTAAATAGTGACTTTCAATTAATTCGGGGCCACTCACGATTCATGTCTCACGCTTCACGTCTCACGTTATAAACTGAAATCCACTTTATCCAACTCATTCTCTGGTACACGTCCAAATTACATGATCCCTAATTTTTCTCAAATCTACACATGAATTCAATTATGGAGTTAACCCGCATCCGCAGGGCCTTGGAGGGTAAAGTGATAAAATACTCATCCGAATTGTAACCGAATACTTATCTTTCATAAGAATCCCCCCGATTAATCCCGTTCGCTGCCCGCTTACTTCCAGGAACCTGCATTCATTTTTAACCCCAAATCAATTAACATGAAAAAGATTCTTTCTCTTTTCTTCGTGATCGCATTAATCTATGCCTGTAACAACGAGGCAGAAAAAGCTAGCACTGATGCAGCGCCAACTCCCGCAACTGCGGAAAAATCGACAGTTGCACTGCCTTACACAGCAACTTTTTCAACCAGTTTTAATCAGGACTTATCCGATTCTGCAGTATTAAATGTTTTAAATTCTTACAAATATTGGGAAACAGGAGATATGACCGCATTGGCTGGTACATTTATCGATACTATTAATTTCGAAGGCTGGGATGGAACTAAATATTCAGGACCTAAAGCTGGTCTTTTGGCAAAATGGGCCAAATCAAGAGACAGTATCAGCTCAATTAAAATTGAGTTTGAAGTTTGGCTCAAGAATCATGAAATCGACGATAAGGCAAATGTGATTACAGTTTGGTACAAAGAATGGGACACCTATAAAACAGGGAAAGTTGATTCCGCGCAATGGCACGATCTCAATGGAGTTGATAAGAATGGAAAGATTGTATGGTACCGTCAATACAAGAGAAAACTGTAGTAGACAAAAAATAAATCTTCACCATAAAGAATTTTGCCGGGAAGACGGTAAGACGGGAAGGAAATATTGAATACTTCCCGTCTTATCGGCCTTCCCGGCAAATAAATTAGAACTAAAGTTTACTGATACTTTTTCATTAAGTCGTACAATACCTTTCGATCAGCTTCAGAAATTATCCTGGTGGAATCTTGCGGCATAAAATGAATTTTGTACGATTGAATTGCGATACCGGTATCTTTTATTGGGTAACCTATAATTCGTAATGCCTGCATGGCATTAAAGTCGGTAGGTAAAATTATATTGGTTGTATCGTACCAATATCCATAGCCATTATCAGCCAATTGTTTCCAGTTGAAAAAACGACTGGGGTCCGTTTTTCTCCCCGGCGCTATATCCGCATGGCCAATAAAATTCCCTTGCGGAATATTAAATGCTCTTTTCAATCGTCCCAGCAACTCAATCAGGCTATTCATCTGTAATTCAGAAAAAACTTCACTTCCATTATTATCAACTTCGATCCCAATACTACTGCTATTAATGTCGGTATTATTCCCCCAGCGGCTCACGCCCGCATGATGTGCCCGGAAATAATCATTGAGCATATGAAATACAATTCCATCGCGACATACTACATAATGAGAACTTACTTGAGTACGTGTTAATGTAAAGGTCTTCAATGTTTGATCGCAACTGTTTTGCGCGGTGTGATGAATGATCACATAATTAGGCCGGCGAACGGAGAAATTGGTAGTACCTGCAAAAAAAGGGGCATTGCTTATTGAATCATTCAGCGGGTATTGCTGCAAGAGTTTTGCATATTCTTTCGCTTGTTTTTTGTAAACTTTATTGGTAGCCTTATACGCATTACGTGAACAGGCGATTCCCGAAAAAAGAATAAGAAAAATCAACAGGCGCTTTGTTTGCAACATGAAGCAAAATTAATCCAATAAATAAAGTGATTACCGTCTTTTGGTTTGAAAATGACGTCGGTTGCCACCGCCACTTCTGCTTTTAGTACGGGGATGATAAACGGGGACCGGGCCCAATGATTCAGGCACTTGTGCTTTTTCTACCGACTTTCCGAGCAACTCTTCAATAGCAGCGAATTTATTTTGTTCTTTCTCGCCAATAAATGTAACAGCCATTCCATCGGCTTCTGCTCTTGCTGTACGACCAATACGATGAACATAATCTTCTCCGTCATGAGGTACATCGTAGTTAATAACCAGGTCGATCGTATCTACATCGATACCGCGGCTTAATATATCGGTTGCTATCAGTACCGGAACGCGACCACTCGTAAAGCCATTCATCACCTCTTCTCTTTTCGATTGCTCCAGATCACTGTGCATTTCTGCTACGTCAAATTTATTCAGTAGTAATGTACGGGTGAGATCCTTTACATTCTGCTTGCGACTACAAAAAATCAAAGCGCTTTTGTAAGGAATGCTCTTGAGCAATTGCTTTACAAGCGCTAATTTTTGAGCATCATATACAACGTAAGCTTGTTGTACAATTTTTTCAGGTGGTTTTGAGATAGCGATATTAATCTCTACCGGGCTCTGTAAAATACGACGCGCCAGTTGCCTTATCTTATCCGGCATAGTAGCGGAGAATAATAATGTTTGACGTTTAGCCGGAAGCGCTTGAATGATCCGGTTGATATCATCCTGGAAACCCATATCCAGCATTCGATCCGCTTCATCCAATACCAAAAACTGCAAGCCCTTCATATTCACATAACCCATATTAATATGAGCGATCATGCGGCCTGGTGTACAAACAATAATGTCTGCACCCATTTGCAACGCTTTTTTCTCTGTAATAAAGGTCTGCCCATCACTGCCACCGTAAATCGCAATTGAACTGATATGGGTAAAATAGGAAAGCCCTTCGAGGTGTTGAGATATTTGAACTGCCAATTCGCGTGTGGGTACAATAACTAACGCTCCCACCTGCCCATCTTTGTGATTGCTCAGCAATCGATGGATCATCGGCAATAAAAAAGCGGCGGTTTTACCCGTACCCGTTTGAGCGGAAGCAATAATATCTTTACCAGCCAGGATTGCAGGTATAACTTGTTCCTGCACTGGGGTAGCGGTTTCATAACCGGAGGCATCAATACCTTCCAATAAACCGGGGTGAAAATCAAATTCTGTAAAACGCAAGGTTGAGTGTTAAGTGTTTAAGCGAGATATTATTTTATCTCGTGTACGAAAGGTTAAAGATAGTCAAAATAAGCTTTAGGCCGGGTTTTAAACTGCTAACGGAGCTTGATCCACCTCAGTAATTGCTGGTTTGCTTCTTCCATATTCGCTGATCAATTCAGCAACAAGGGCGGTCCAACCCGTTTGATGACTGGCCCCCAAACCTGAACCATTATCGCCATGGAAATATTCATAAAATAACACAAGGTGTTCATTTCCCGGTTGCTGGTAGAACCAATTGTACTTGCCATAACAACGCCTTTTACCCTCCGCATCCTTTTCAAATAGACTGATCACTCGTCTCGTCAATTCATCAGCAACCTGGCAAAGGTTTATTTTATTACCAGATGCTTTAGGATACTCCACCAACAAATTCTCTCCATAAAACTCACCGTACTTACGGATTGATTGAATGATCAGAAAATTAATGGGCATCCAAACAGGTCCGCGCCAGTTGCTATTTCCACCAAACATATCGGAAGTAGAATCACCCGGATCATATCGAATGGTATAAGGATGTCCGTCCAATGTTACCGAATAAGGATTCAATTCATGATATTTCGATAAGGCTCTAATGCCGCCCTCAGATAAAAATCCATCTTCGTCTAATATACGCTCCAACAGATATTCCAATCGTTCTTTGGGAACCAACGACAATAAGATTTGATCTCCATCTCCTCTCTCTTCATTGGGCCAGAATTTTTTATTCTTCTTCCGGTAATTCTCAAACCAATGAATTCGTTTTTTAAAGTCGTCTAATTTATTAAGTGACGTTTTATCTATAGTAGACACTGCAAACAATGGGGTCAGTCCTACTATCGATTGAATACGCAATTGAACCGGGGCAGCGCCGGTAACACACAATACATCATAAAAGAATTTGTCTTCATCGTTCCACAAATGATGCTCGTTTAAAGCTTCTGCAATTAATACAAAGTGTTCAAAGAATTTAGTGGCGGTATCCTGAAAAGCGATATCATGCATGGCGATCTCAATTGCCATATCCATCATGTCCAGCGCATACGTTCCCATCCAGCTAGTACCATCGGCCTGCTCCAATTGAATTTCTCCGGAATAATGAAAACTGCGATTGAACACTCCAATATTATCTAACCCCAGGAACCCGCCCTCAAAAATGCTATCTCCTTTTACATCTTTACGATTGATCCACCAGGTAAAATTGATCAGTAGTTTTTGAAATACTTTTTTAAGAAAAACGATATCCCCTTTACCCGTATTCTTTTTCTCAATATGATAAACCTGGAGGGCCGCCCATGCCTGCACAGGTGGATTAACATCACTGAAATTCCATTCGTATGCCGGTAGCTGTCCATCCGGTTTCATATACCATTCGCGCATTACCAGCAATAATTGGTGCTTGGCGAAAGTTGGATCCGCTACTGCCATCGAAATACATTGAAAAGCGAGATCCCATGCCGCATACCAGGGATATTCCCATTTGTCGGGCATGGAAATAATATCCTGGTTCTTAAGATGCTTCCAATCGTGATTACGTCCGGTCATCTTTGTATTACTCACTGGCGTAATCCCATCGCTGGTAGATAGCCATCGCTCTACATCAAAGTGATAATATTGTTTGCTCCACAACAAACTCGCTAATGCTTGTCGTTGAATCTTCGCCATATCTTCATTCATTCCCTTAGGAAGTATCGCGGCGTAATAATCATTCGCTTCTTGTTTACGGACCTTGAAAATATCAGCAAAGCCACGAACAAATGCATTGTCCACTTGTTGATTGCTAAGCCGACAATAGATAGTTTTTGTATCTCCCCCGTTTACTTTCAATTTATAAACCGGAGAAAACTTAGTGCCCACTTTTCGACTGCGTAACAACTCTACATTCACCTTACTTATAACAGCGTTATGAAACGCATCTTTAACAAAAATGCTTTCATTGGGAACACCGGTTACAATTTGTGTATTGGTTTCATTATCGGTAAACAATGCATCATTGGGCTGTTGGAAATAAAAATAATAATTACCCAATGTTTCGTGTTCCGCTTTTACAGATGTTTTATTTAACCAACTGATCGAAGGTTTCTGCTTCATCTGTTTATTGGCCCATCTATTGTAGAACCATAAAGTAGGGAGTACATGTATCTCTGCAGCCCTGGTATGGCGATTCGTGATATCAATCTTTATAAATATATCATCCTCGCTTTGCTTGGCATAGGTGATAAGAACATCAAAATAGCGGTTCTCATCAAAGATACCCGTGTCGAGTATCTCGTACTCAGCGTCCATACGTCCACGGGCGCGATTCTCTTCTCTTAATTTTTTATAAGGAAATTCCTGCTGCGGGTACTTATATAGATATTCCATGTAGTGATGCGTAGGAATATTATCCAGGTAGTAATACAATTCTTTTACATCTTCCCCATGGTTACCTTCACTGTTACCCAATCCAAACAAACGTTCTTTCAGGATTGCGTCTTTACCGTTCCATAATGCTACCGAAAAACAAAGATTCTGCAGGTAGTCGGAGATACCACCCAATCCATCTTCGCCCCATTTATATGTACGACAATGTGAATGATCGAAAGGGAAATAATGCCAGGCATCTCCATAAGGGCTGTAATCTTCTCTCACCGTTCCCCACTGACGTTCACTAAGATAAGGTCCCCACTGCACCAAGGGTATTGTCTTTGATGCATTTACTTCCAGACGCTGATGTTCTGCTGTCATCCGTATTATTTAACTCAAAAAATAGGCAGGCGCAATCGCTATTGTAGGCATTAACCTACGTTTAAACTATTTGGCAAAAATAGCGCATTGAAGGCAAACGTGAGTCGTGAGGATGAATCGTGAGTCGTGAGTGGTGAGTCGTGAGAGGGTCTCTGATTACTAAGAAGTTACTATTACTCGGGGGCTTTCTCACGACTCACTACTCACGATTCACGATTTACATGTTCCTTCGGTACTGCCCACCCACTTCATACAACGCATGCGTAATCTGTCCCAATGAACAATATTTCACCGTTTCCATTAACTCTGCAAAAATATTGCCATTGGTGACTGCTACCTGCTGAAGTTTTTTTAAGGCTTGCTCACTGTTTAAAGCATTTCGGTTATAGAATCCCTGTAGGTTTTGTATTTGTTGTTCTTTTTCTTCGGTGGTGCTGCGTATCACTTCGCTTGGCACAATAGTCGGACTTCCTTTTTTATTAAGAAATGTATTCACCCCAACAATTGGCAACTCACCGGTATGTTTCAAATGTTCATAGGTCAAACTTTCTTCCTGTATCTTATTGCGTTGATACATTCTTTCCATTGCTCCCAATACGCCACCGCGTTCCGTGATACGATTGAATTCTATCATTACGGCTTCTTCAACGAGATCCGTTAATTCTTCAATCAGGAAGGATCCCTGATTAGGGTTTTCATTTTTTGCGGTGCCTAATTCACGATTGATGATTAATTGTATGGCCATTGCTCGGCGAACACTTTCTTCTGTCGGAGTGGTAATCGCTTCGTCATAGGCATTTGTATGAAGAGAATTACAATTATCGTAGATCGCATACAGTGCCTGCAGGGTAGTTCTTATATCATTAAAGTCAATTTCCTGGGCATGTAAACTTCTTCCCGAAGTTTGAATATGATATTTCAGCATCTGGCTCCGCTTATTTGCCTTGTATTTATACTTCATGGCCTTTGCCCAGATACGTCGCGCAACCCGACCGATCACACTGTACTCCGGATCCATTCCATTGCTGAAGAAAAAAGAAAGATTGGGAGCGAAGTCATCGATATTCATACCCCGACTCAAATAATATTCAACATAGGTAAACCCGTTGGATAGTGTAAAAGCAAGTTGCGTTACGGGATTTGCTCCTGCTTCAGCAATATGATATCCACTGATGGACACGCTATAAAAATTCCGCACATTATTTTCTATAAAATATTGCTGTACATCTCCCATCAACTTTAATGCGAACTCCGTAGAGAAGATGCAAGTATTCTGCGCCTGGTCCTCCTTTAATATATCTGCCTGCACGGTTCCTCTCACTTGTGCCAACGCATCTGCTTTTATCTTTGTATAAATATCAACAGGCAATACTTCATCACCACTCAATCCCAATAGTTTCAATCCCAGTCCATTATTCCCCTCTGGCAATCTTTCGGGTGCCGAAGGATTATAATACACCGGCTTAGGCAAGGATTTAAATTTCCTGGCGAGCGTCTCATTCACTATTGACCATTGACTATTCACTTCCAAATGCTTCTCCACCCGCTGATCAATCGCCGCATTCATAAAAAACGCGAGTATGATCGGTGCCGGACCGTTAATGGTCATACTCACGGATGTTTTAGGATCGCAGAGATCAAAGCCACTATAAAGTTTTTTCGCATCATCAACTGTAGCAATGCTAACACCGGCATTGCCTACTTTACCATAAATATCGGGACGAGGTGCCGGATCTTCTCCATATAGCGTTACTGAATCAAAAGCTGTAGACAAACGAATAGCGGGTTGTCCCAAACTCACATAATGAAAACGTTTGTTGGTGCGTTCGGGCCCGCCTTCCCCGGCAAACATCCTTGTCGGATCTTCTCCTTCCCTTTTTAATGGAAAAACCCCTGCTGCAAAAGGGAAATGACCCGGAACATTTTCTTGTGCCTGCCATTTTAAAATATCTCCCCAGTCTTTATATTTTGGCAGAATTACTTTTGGAATACGGGTACCACTGAGACTGGTACTGAACATGGGTTGTTTGATTGTATTTTCACGCACCTTGTATTCGTAATGATCCGCCGCATACGCTTTCAGTTTTTCAGGCCAGTTGCGAATTAATTTTTTAGATACAGGAGTTAATTGTTCTTCGTAAAACAATTTCATTTTTTCCAATAGCGCCACTGAATATCCCTGCGCTCCCTGCGCAAAAGAAAAATTCTTTATGGCCTCCAGCGTTCCTTCCAACTGGTAAAGTTTGGTAGCAATCGCTGCCTGCTCTTCAACCAGTTTATTATAATCTTTAATAGTGTCAGTAATCTCGGCGAGATAACGAACCCTGGCGGGAGGAATGATGAGAGACTTACTTACCGTGTCCTTATGAGCAATATGATCTATCTCCCCAAAACTAATACCTGTTTTCTTCTCAACAGAACTCATCAATTTTTCAAACAACTCATTTACGCCTGCATCATTGAACTGCGAAGCAATAGTCCCGATGACAGGCAACTCCTCGTCTTTAGCGGTAAATAACTTATGATTGCGTTTGTATTGTTTACGCACATCGGCCAATGCATCCAATGCACCTGCCTTATCAAATTTGTTGATCGTTATCACATCTGCGAAATCAAGCATATTGATCTTCTCTAATTGAGAAGCAGCTCCATATTCTGGTGTCATCACATACAAACTCACATCGCAATAATCCAGGATACTGGCATCGCTTTGTCCAACTCCGGCACTTTCCAGTATAATAAAATCATAGCCGGCTTCTTTACAAATATCTATAGCTTCTTGTACGTGTTCGCTCAACGCACGATCGCTTTCGCGGGTGGCGAGACTACGCATATAAACACGGGGATGATGAATGGAGTTCATTCTTATTCTATCACCCAATAATGCTCCGCCAGTTTTTTTCTTTGAAGGATCCACACTGATGACAGCAATCGTTTTATCTGTAAAAGCATTTAAATAACGACGAACAATTTCATCAGTCACACTACTTTTACCAGCACCGCCCGTGCCCGTAATACCGAGAACTGGAGTTAGAATAGATTGGTTACCTGAAGTTGTCTTTTTTTGTTCTTCTTTTGTATTCTTTTGTATTCCTTCTTTGGTTCTTGCCCCCACGGGGGTGACAATTTGGTTCTTGAAATTTACGCCGTTCTCGGCGTTAGATATATGCCGGGCAATTACACGCACATCCTTTACTTCTCCCAAAGTCATTGCCTTTTTATATTGACCATCTCCATTAACAGAAAAATCACAGGATCTAATAACATCTTCAATCATTCCTTCCAGCCCCATTCTTCTTCCATCATCCGGTGAATAGATTTTTGTAATACCATATTTGTGCAACTCCTCTATTTCCTGGGGCAGTATCGTTCCTCCGCCCCCTCCGAAAATTTTAATATGCCCGCAGCCATTCTGATCCAGCAGGTCCTTCATGTATTTAAAAAACTCCACATGACCACCCTGGTAACTCGTTATTGCTATTCCTTGCGCATCTTCTTCAATGGCGCATTCTACGATTTCAGCTACTGAGCGGTTATGACCCAGATGAATGATTTCAGCCCCCTTACTCTGCATGATGCGACGCATAATATTAATAGCGGCATCATGTCCATCAAATAAACTGGCCGCGGTAACAATCCTTACCTTATTAATAAGTGTATAACTCATAAAACTATAGTCGTTAGAAAACTGGACAAAGTTAATCGAAAAAGCTAATGCCTGTTAGCGGGGGAGGCATTTTGAAATTGGGGAATTGGGAAATTGGGAAATCGCATATAGTTCATACAGGGTTTATGAATTTTTATACTCCGAAACACCAAGTGAGATTTCCCAATTTCCCAATCCAAAATTCCAAAATCCAAAAAGGTTTTGTACGCATCAAAATTGGAGCTAGCTTAGTCCCTCTAATAATTTCACCATGAAATTGATACGCTTTGGAGCTGCTTCGCAAGAAAAACCGGGTGTGCAATTACCCGATGGAAAAAGAATAGATGTATCGGGTTTTGGAGAAGATTATACAGAGGGGTTTTTTACAAGAGATGGGGTCAATCGGTTGAAAGCATGGTTACAAACCCATCAATCTTCCTGCCCGGTTGTAAACAATGAAACAAGATTGGGCCCACCGGTTCATCGCCCCTCAAAGATTATTTGTATTGGGCTTAATTATTCCGATCATGCCACTGAATCAAATATGCAACTGCCACCCGAGCCGGTTGTATTCTTTAAAGCCACTACTGCTATTTGCGGGCCCAACGACAAATTGGTAATTCCCAAAAACAGTGTGAAGACCGATTGGGAAGTAGAATTGGCAGTAGTAATTGGAAAAAAAGCAAGTTATATAGAAGAAACCGACGCGCAACAATATATAGCCGGTTATATGTTGCATAACGATTATAGTGAAAGAGCTTTTCAATTAGAAAGAAGCGGACAATGGGTAAAAGGAAAGAGCTGCGATACGTTTGCCCCTATCGGACCTTTTTTAGCAACTCCTGAAGAAATTGGAGATATAGATAATTTGAGACTTTGGTTGACTGTAAATGGCAAGATGATGCAGGATGGAAACTCGAAGAACCTGGTTTTCAAAATACCTTTTTTAATCTCGTATGTCAGCCAATTTATGACCTTATTACCCGGAGATATCATCAGTACCGGAACACCAGCCGGCGTAGGCTTGGGACAAAAACCTGAGCCTATATATATAAAGGAAGGTGATGTAATTGAATTGGGGATTGATGGGTTGGGGGCGAGTAGGCAGGTGGCGGTGAACTGGAGTTAATGTGCAGATGTGCAAATTAGAAAATGTGCAAATGCCTGTGTTTTTAACATTCAGAGTTAAGACGACTTTCATTTAGTTATGAATTTGACCCGAAAAGAATTTGCACATCTGCACATTTTCTAATTTTCACATTCGATTATAAAGTATCAAAACGATAAACAACTAACATAAAGCTCATGCAACGACACTGCCTTGCCCTCGACCTCGTAGACGAACCCGACCTCATTGCCGAATACGAACGCTGGCACCAGAAAGTATGGCCCGAAATTGTAAAAAGTATTAAAGACGCGGGAATTGAAGTGTTGGATATCTATCGCACCGGCAACCGGATGTTTATGATCATCGAAGCTAATGATGATTTCAATTTTGAAAAGAAAGCAGCGATGGATGCGAGCAACTCCAAAGTGCAGGCATGGGAAGAATTGATGTGGACCTTTCAGCAAGCATTGCCCTGGGCAAAGCCCGGAGAAAAATGGATATTGATGAATAAAATCTTCGAATTGCCATGATCATCGATAGTCATGTACATTTCTGGAAATATAATAAGAAGCGGGATGCCTGGATGAGTGATATGAAAATCCTGCAACAGGATTACCTGCCCGAACACTTATCACTTACCTTGAAGCGAAATGAAGTGGATGGGGTAATTGCGGTACAAGCTGATCAGAGTGAAGTAGAAACCCGGTTCCTGGTAGAATTATCAAAAACACATCCTATAATCAAAGGAGTGGTTGGATGGATCGATCTTCGGGCCGCAAACCTGGAAGAAAAGTTAGCTGAGTTTTCACAATATTCTATCATTAAAGGTTATCGTCATATTGTTCAGGGAGAACCAGATGATTTTTTATTGAGAGAAGAATTTCAAAGAGGCGTGGCCGCATTGAAGGCTTATAATTATACGTATGATGTTTTGATATACCCGCGCCAATTGAAAGCAGCTGCAATCTTTGTTGGAAAATTTCCGGACCAAAAGCTAATTATTGATCATTGCGCCAAACCGGATATAAAGAATAAGAAAATAGAAGAGTGGAAAATATGGATGGAAGAAATTGCTAATCATCCGAACGTATATTGCAAACTATCAGGTTTGTTTACAGAAGCAGCCTGGAAAGAATGGAGTCCGGCCGATTTCTATCCTTATCTTGATATAGTATTTAAAGCCTTCGGCACCGATCGGCTTATCTTCGGAAGTGATTGGCCCGTGATATTAGTAAGTGGTATCTATGTACAATGGAAAAGCCTGATTGAAAAATACATGGAGAATTTTAGTGAGGAAGATAAAGAGAAAGTGTTTGGAGGAAATGCGATCGAATTTTATGGGCTGAGATCGTGAGACGTGAGTGGTGAATCGTGAGTAGCAAAAGGTAGTCTTTAAGTAATAGAGGCTTTACTTTAATCGGGGACCTTCTCACGATTCACGTCTCACGATTCACGATTCATCACTCACGACTCACCTCTCACTACTCACGAAATCCGATCGCTGAATTTGAACAAAACGATTAACAATTTCTGTCGCTGAAAATATACAATATGAACCTCCATCTCTCCAACAAAGTATTCATCGTTACCGGGGGTGCCAAAGGCATTGGCGCTGCTATCAGTAAATTATTGGCTGCCGAAGGCGCGATTGTTATGATTGCCGGTCGTAGTAAAGAAGACAACGCGAAAGTGGTAGATGAAATCGTAAAGGCTAAAGGCAAAGCTTCCGATCAAAGTCTTGAGTTGGCTGATGCCAACGCCTGCAAAGAACTGATCGATTTTACGATTGATAAATACGGTCGCATTGATGGACTGATCAATAATGCAGGAGTAAATGATGGAGTAGATCTCGAAAATGGTTCACCGGAACGATTTGTACAATCTTTACAAAAAAATCTGAACCATTATTACAATCTCGCTCATTATGCGTTACCTCAATTAAAAAAAACAAAAGGAGTCATTATTAATATCGGATCCAAAGTAGCGGAAACCGGCCAGGGACATACATCCGGCTATGCCGCTTCCAAGGGTGGAGTGAATGCATTGACAAGAGAATGGGCCGCGGAGTTATTGCCTCATTCTGTTCGGGTGAACGCAGTGATACCTGCAGAAGTATGGACCCCACTTTATGAAACATGGATCAATAGTTTGCCCAATCCAAAAGAAAAGCTGGCTGATATCATCAGCAAGATTCCATTAGAAAAAAGATTTACCACTTCTGAAGAAATAGCCAATATGGTAGTGTTTTTGGCAAGTGATCTTTCATCGCATACAACGGGACAAATCATTTATGTGGATGGGGGGTATACGCATTTGGACAGATCTTTAACGTGAGTCGTGAGGCGTGAATCGTGAGTGGGTCCCGAATTAACGGCAAGCCACTATTACTTAGAGATTTCGCATTGCTACTCACGACTCACCACTCACGTTTCACGATTCACTACTCACTATTCACTATTGACTACTCACTAACTAAATACGATTGCATGCAACAAACAAAAACTGCTTCAAAAACCAATCAGTACCTGATCCCGTTCATTCTTGTAACCAGTTTATTTTTTTTATGGGCTTTCCTGCACAACATGAATCCCATTTTAATCCCACATTTAAAAAAAGCCTGTCAATTAACCAATACTCAATCGGCGTTGATTGATACAGCCGTTTACATAGGATATTTTCTCATGGCCTTACCAGCGGGTTGGTTGATGCATCGATATGGATATAAAAAGGGGATACTATCCGGCCTGGTTCTTTATGCAATAGGTGCGTTATTATTTTTGCCTGCTGCATCCGACAGAAGTTACACGCTTTTTCTTACCGCTCTGTTTATCATTGCAGCCGGTGCCACTTTTCTTGAAACAGTAGCCAACCCATATATCACTAAGCTTGGTGATCCGGCTACTTCAGAACAGCGATTAAATTTCGCCCAATCTTTCAATGGTGTAGGAGCAGTGGTAGCTCCTATTATTGGAGGGCAATTCATTTTATCCGGGGTTGAACATAGCAAAGAAGAGTTGAACCGGATGAGTCCCGAAGTATTAAATGCTTATTTGCTGGGAGAGGCCGCCACCGTTAAAACTCCTTACCTTGTCATTGCCGTTGTAGTATTAGTGGTGGCTGCATTGTTTTTTATAGCGCGAATTCCGGAGATAAAAGAAAATGATAGCGCCGATTCCGGACATAGTTTTTCAACCAAAGTATTCCGTCATAGCCATGTTACCTGGGCGGTGATCGCTCAATTATTCTATGTAGGCGCGCAGGTATGTATAGGCAGTTTTTTTATACGATTTGCAAAGCAAATGATGGATATGCCGGAGAAACGAGCTGCATTCTGGTGGGGCTCTATCGCAATGGTAGGATTTATGCTGGGCCGTTTCGCCGGCACCTTCCTGATGAGATATTTCAAACCGGCCAAACTTCTTTCCTTGTATTCAGTAATCAATATTTTATTATTGGCTATTGCCATACTGATTAAGGGAGAAATCGCTGTTTATGCTGTTATCGCTGCTCCTTTCTTTATGTCCATTATGTTTCCAACCATATTCGCTTTGGGAATTAAGGACCTGGGAGAAGAAAGCAAAATCGCCTCCTCCTTTATTGTAATGTCTATCGTGGGAGGAGCCATTTTCCCTTTATTCATGGGATTGATCTCCGACGCCACAGGAAGCATGCAATATGCCTATATTGTTCCTTTACTCTGCTTTTTTGTTACTTTATATTTTGGAGTAAAAGGACATAAAATTATTCTTCCAAAAAAATGATCGTCTTTTGATAATGAATAAAGCTGTTCTCTTACAAAAACCATTTACCATTTCTACCATTGATTCCCCTGTACCTTCAATGGGCGAAGAAGATGTTTTGTTCCGGGTAGAATATGTTGGACTTTGCGGCACTGATCTCAGCAGTTATAAAGGAACGATGCCGTTGGTTTCTTATCCGCGCATACCTGGACATGAAATAGGTGCTGTAATTATAGATAAAGGAAATAAGGTCCCGGATAATTTTCGCACTGGTGATCATGTTACAGTAAATCCTTATTCCAGTTGTGGTACATGCCCGGCCTGTTTGGCGAAACGATACAATACCTGCCAGTTCAACCAAACCATGGGCGTACAACGCGATGGCGCTATGCAACAGGTCTTTGCCGTTCATTACAGCAAATTGTATAAAAGTGAAAAACTCTCGTTACAGCAACTGGCGTTGGTTGAGCCGCTGAGTGTGGGCTATCACGCCACCGAAAGAGCTGCTGTAACGGTAACAGATACCGTATTGGTAATTGGTTGCGGCGTTATTGGCATTGGTGCCATTGTTGCCTGTGTTCAAAAAGGAGCGACTGTAATTGCCGCAGATATCAGCGACGACAAGCTTTCATTCTTAACACAATTTGGAGTTGAGCATCTTATCAATACCAGCAAACAGAATCTTCTTTCGCAAATAGATGAGCTAACCAACAGCAAAGGAGTGAATGTAGTGATTGAAGCGGTAGGATCTGCTGCTACTTATCAATATTGCCTTCAAGCCGTATCTTTCGCAGGACGAGTGGTAGCCATCGGCTATGCAAAAGAAGATGTTTTACTGAACACCTCATTGATCGTCCGGAAAGAATTGAATATCGTTGGAAGTCGTAATGCATTGAATGAATTCAGCCCGGTTATTCAGATGCTGGAAGAAGGGCGTTATCCTTTTGACAAACTGATCAGTAAAATATATCCATTAGAAAAAGCCGGTGAAGCATTTGATTTTTGGTATCATCACCCAGGCGACGTGATAAAAATTCTAATTCAGTTGAATCTTAATAGCAGCCTCGTTTCCCACTAAGACACAAAGACCTCAAAGAAATTCTATATTGCCAGTTTTACTTTGTGTTCTCTGTGTCTTTGTGGGAAAATCTTTTAAAATTTTTAAATCAGCAGCATGTTTAGTCTTACCAATAAAACAGCGATCATAACCGGAGGCGGAAGCGGGATCGGCAAAGCGATCAGCACCGTATTCGCCAAACAAGGGGCACAAGTATATATATTTGATATGGATGAAGCCGGTGGCAATTCAACGGCTGAGGAAATAATAATAGCAGGTAACAAAGCTATCTTTAATCGATGCGACGTATCTAACCAGGCAGAAGTTAAAAAAATAATATCCACGATAGTTGAAAAAAATGGAACCATCGATATACTGGTTAACAACGCGGGTATCGCGCACATAGGTAATGCGGAAACAACTGCCGAAGAAGATTTCGACCGGCTGTTGAAAGTAAATGTAAAAGGGGTATACAATTGTCTGCATGAATCATTACCGTTTATGAAACAGAAAGGAGGATCGATCGTTAATATGGCATCGGTAGTGGCATCGGTAGGTATTCCGGATCGCTTCGCATATTCTACTACCAAGGGTGCTATTGCGGCCATGACCATGTCGGTGGCAAAAGATTATCTCTCCTATCAAATACGTTGCAATAGCATTTCACCGGGGCGGGTACATACTCCCTTTGTAGACGGATTTATTTCCAAAAATTACCCGGGCAAGGAAAAAGAAATGTTTGAAAAGCTTTCTAAAACACAACCGATCGGCCGCATGGGTCAGCCGGAAGAAATAGCCCATCTTGCCTTATATCTGTGCAGTGATGAAGCTTCTTTTATTACAGGTTGCGATTATCCGATTGATGGAGGGTTTATAAAGTTGAATAACTAAGAAGATTTTGAAATGTCGAAATTGGGAAATTGGGAAATCTCACTTCGTGTATCAGCGTGTATGAATTTATAAACCACGTTTGAACTAAATGCGATTTCCCAATTTCCCAATCCAAAATTTCAAAATCCTTTCATCTTCTCGATCCTCTTCCCCGCTTTCTGCCCAGGCGTAAGTCCGCGTTGATATTCATACACCGCGTTCTCCCATTCCCCGTATGTTGCATTTGGTAATACAATAAATTTTCTTCCCCACTCAACTTGTTCTTTATCTGTTTCAGCAAATCGTTGGGCGATGGTTCCTTTTTCAAAAGCCTTTGTGAAATCATTCAGGTTATCACCTATAAGCATGATAATTGTATGAGAAGCTCCAACAATCAGCCTTCTTTCTTCCTTCGAGGATGTTTTAGTCAGGAATAGCATATGTGCAGTGTCGGCGTCGGGTAATTGCAGTTTTTGAAGATTGATAAGTGTGCTGCTTATCTCCGTGCTATCCCGGTTACTGATATAATAAATACTGATCCCTTTTTTCTTAGCGTTCTGTAAAAATTCCACGGCACCGGGTACCGCGGTAGCGGCGGATTGATTGGTCCAATTTTTCCAGGCTTGTGGCGAGAATTCTTTTCCCTCCTTAATCAATTGCGCCTCACTATAACTATTATCCAGAATTGTTTCATCCAGATCGGTAATGATCGCCAGTTTTTCTTTCCGGAGTTTTCGCCTTGGTATTTGATCTATCCGAAGCTGCGCAATATTAAACGCCTGGTAACATAAGGCTCTGTATTCCGCGGCCGTTTGCTGAAAAAGGACAGGAAGTTCTTTTTCTGAGATTCTTGTAGTATCAACTTGAGCATTAATTGTATTACCAACAAAAACAAATAGCAACAGGATAAATATTCTTCTCATAATTATCTCTTTAGGTTTAAAGAAATTCGAAATTAAGAACTCTATGTACAAGACTACGGTGGTTTTTTCAGGATCTCCAAAATTCAGAGAGTTAAACCACCGTAGTCTTTAAGATCCGCAAAGAGAAACGGTTTGCTTACTTTGCAGTACTAAAGTCTAATGTATGTTTAAGCGACTGCTCCTTTTACATTTTACATTCTATATTTTACATTTTACATTCTCCCAGGATCCCTGGAAAATCTCCGCTTCCAACTTCGACCCCAAAAATTATTACGGTATCACCGTTGCCAACGGTATGATCGGCATCGTTTCCGCACCAGAACCATTTAAAGTAAAAGATGTAGTATTAGCGGGTGCTTACGACCTCTATGGCCGTGGTCGGGTAAGTAATTTTCTCCGCAGTTTTAATTTACTAAACATGCGCATGGAGATTGATGGCAAAAGTATTGGTGCCGCTGAATCAGCTAATATGAAGCAGGAGTTGGATATGAAGAAAGCTTCCTTTACCACCCGTTTTGATTATACCGATAAAGCATCTGTTTCTTATACTTATTATTCCCTTCGGCAATTACCCTTTACTGTTTTAATGGATGTTACCATCACCGCGAAAAAAGATATTACCCTTGGCAGTGCTAGCATTATGGAAGCGCCCGACGCGTTAAAAGATGTACAGAATTATTACAATGAAATCGATCGTCCGCATGTGGTAATCAGCTTACTTACATCTTCGGCTAAAAGTCCCACCGGTAAATTACTGATGTGTGCATCCAATTCTTTTCTTTTCAGTGAAGAACATGGACAAGAGCCCAGAGTGATTCATGAAATGTGGGATAATAATATGCACCTGATGAAATTCAGCAAAAAGTTAAAAGCCGGAGAGAGCTGGCGTTTTTCAATTGTTGGATCTTCCCTTACATCTGCGCATCATGATGATCCTTTGAACGAAGCGGAACGACTCACTATCTACGCGAAACTGGAAGGAAGAGATCGTTTATTACAGTTTCACAACAAAGCCTGGGAAGAATTATGGAAAAGCGATATCCAGATCGATGGCGATGCACAATCTCAGCAGGATATTCATAGCATGATCTATCATTTATATTCTTTTGTGCGGGAAGGAACCGCTTTATCTCCCTCTCCAATGGGATTAAGCGGACTGGGATATAATGGTCATGTATTTTGGGATACAGAATTATGGATGTACCCAGCTCTATTAGTATTAAGGCCAGAGTTGGGAAAGAGTATGATCGAGTATCGCTATCAACGATTGGAAGCAGCCAAACGAAACGCATTCAGTAAAGGTTTCAAAGGTGCCATGTATCCCTGGGAAAGCGCCGAAACAGGAGTCGAAGAAACACCCGTTTGGGCCTTGAGCGGTCCTTTCGAACATCATATTACCGCCTGTGTAGGTATCGCCACCTGGAATTATTATGCAGTAACCCAGGATAAGAACTGGTTGAAAGAAAAAGGATGGCCGATACTTTCTGCGACGGCTGATTTCTGGGCAAGTCGCGTAGAAAGAAATGGACCTGGTAAATATGATATTAAGAATGTAGTAGCCGCCGACGAATGGGCCGAGAATGTTGACAATAACGCTTTCACCAATGCGGCAGCCAAAGCCAACTTGCAGTTTGCTACTGAAGCCGCAAAGATTTTAGGTATCGTTCCTGATCCGGATTGGATGAACGTGTCGAATAATATTCCTATTCTGAAAATGAGTGATGGAGTTACCAGGGAACATGCTGCATATAATGGAGAAGGTATTAAGCAAGCCGATGTAAATCTTCTTTCTTATCCATTAAAAGAAATAACGGATCCAAAAGCCATCCGAAAGGATCTTGAATATTATGAAACCCGGGTTCCCAATGAAGGAACACCAGCTATGACGCAAGCCGTATTCACCACTCTATATGCCAGATTAGGGGATGGAGAGAAAGCTTATCACTGGTTTAAGGAGGCATATATTCCCAACCTCAATCCGCCATTTCGCGTAATTGCTGAAACAAAAGGGGGAACGAATCCTTATTTCTCTACAGGTGCCGGTGGTATTGTACAAAGTGTATTGATGGGATTTGGAGGATTGGAAATTACACCGAAGGGTATTATACAGATTAAATCATCTCTTCCTAAACAATGGAAAAGTATTACGATAACAGGAGTTGGGGTAGAAAAAAAGACGTTTAAAGTACAACATCAGTAGTTAACTCGTTCACTATTCATCCAATTTATGTTTGTGATGGTTACTTGCTGGCATATTAATTATACTGTATTTGTTTAAGTCGCCCGGAAATCTTATGAAGAAAATAGTAGGGGTCATACTAGTAACTTTTTTTCTCTTGGGCATATATATGTTGAATAGCCCTGGGCTTTTAAGACTTAATAACACCAACGAAATTAAAAAAGAGGAACTGTCCGAGGAAGAAAATGAAGAAGCAAATATGGAAGAGCGTTACAGGCTCGAATATCAGCAGTTAAGAAATCCATTGACTGGTAAAATTCCAGCAGATATTGGAGAACGCGAAGAAGCCATTGCAAAATCATTTGCCAATCGGGTTAATCCACTTGATGTCAACAGTAATTTTCAATATTCATTTCAAGGGCCTTCAAACCTCGCTGGAAGAATCCGTGCGCTTTGTTTCGATAGAAATGATTTAAGCAGTAACACGCTGATGGTTGGTGGTGTATCCGGGGGGCTTTTCAAAAGTATTAATGGAGGTGACTCGTGGACAAAGATCAATTTGCCTGGCCAACGGCATTATACAATAAGTGCCATTACACAAGATCCAAGACCTGGATTTGGAAACATTTGGTATTGCGGTGGTGGAGCTGAAATATTTGGAGGATCCGCATCTTATAATGCTGGAATTGCGGGGCACCTGGGAGATGGGGTTTTTAAATCAATTGATAATGGCAATACCTGGTTCAGATTGGTTAATTCAAATACCGGGTTATTCAATCAATTTGATCGGGGAATGGATAATATTCACAGCATTGTTGTGAATCATCTGAATGGCGATATATATGTAGCCTGTGCAAATGCTATTGTTCGTTCCATTGATGGAGGCGATAGCTGGCAGGAAGTTATTAATGATGGTACCGAAAATCTCGGTAGTTACCAGGTGAGCGAAGTTTGTATCAATGCTTCCGGTAAAATTTTTGCCGGGTTTGCAAACTTTGCTTCTGTTCAGAAAAAAGGAATATGGATGTCTGAAACTGGTAATGCGGATAGCTGGATTAAAATAACCACGAGTAATACCCCCCTTGATGTAGAATCTTCCAATCGGATCAAAATAGTAAGAGATTATGATGGAGAAGGATTACTCATCCTTTTTAATAACAATCTTAATCCAGGCTTCTGTCTCTCTCGTGCAAATCTTTACCGATACAATATCATATCAGGATCCTTCACTGAGATTCTGTTACCCGATTGTAACTTTTCTCCATTCGGTCGTTACGACGCGCAGTTTGGATATAATCTGATCGCGTACGCGGCTCCCGGTAATCCGAATCTATTGTTTTTGGGTGGTACTAATTTATATCGTTCGGTAGACGCGGGTGCAAATTGGGTTCATATAGGAGGTTATAGAGCTGGCACTAATCCACACGGGGGAGACTCTCATCCAGACGTGCATTCCATTAGTTTTTCCCCTTCTAATAATAATATGTTATTTGTTACGGATGATGGGGGTATAAGAAAAGGTGATATTTTAAATACAACAGTAAATTGGATTCCTCTTAATAATTCATTGCCAACATTTCAGTATTATCATGTAGCAATCAATCCAAATTCAGGTATCGATAATTATATTGGAGGCGCACAGGATAATGGTACCACCTCCTCATATAACTCTGGTGCTGTTCATACACAAATTTTCGGTGGAGATGGAGTGTCGGTTGGTATTGGTAAAGAAACAAACCCGGTGATTGCATACCTTGGTTTTCAGAATGGTGAAATCTATCGTGCCACTTACACCCAAGCTGGTCTATTCTCTTCAGTTCCCCTGCGTCCCTCGGGTTTTAGTTCAGAATTTATTACAAACTTTTACCTTGATCCGGATAATACCAACTATTTATATTATTCCTCCATTCAAAGTAAACTTCTCCGTTTGAAGAATGCATCTACAGCTACTTTTGAGAATTGGGAATTATATGATTTCAATTTTGAAGGCATCCCATCTACGTTTGCAACTACCCGTGGACCTTATACAAATTCTTCGAAATTATATGTTGGTACCTCTATGGGGAAAATTTATAAACTAACTGATCCTATAAACTCACCAGCATCTTCCCTTTTTACAGATATTATTCCCCCAGGTTTTATATTTGGTGCTTACTGTAAAGGACTGTCAGTAAATCCATCTAACGATGATGAATTGATGGCTGTGTACTCTAATTATGACGTAGCCAGTATATGGATTACCCGGGATGGTGGTATAAACTGGGAAAATGTAGAAGGTAATTTATCGTTACCCTCTATAAGAACCTGTAGGATCGCGGTGGTTAATGGTCAACCTCAATATTTTGTAGGAACCAGCATCGGATTGTTTCATACCAATTTGCTGAATGGCTCTTCAACAGTATGGCAGCAACAGTCACAGGATATTATAGGAAATGCATTAGTCGTTTCCCTTGCATACAGACCACAGGACAATATATTATTAATTGGGACTCACGGAAGCGGTATGTATAAAACAAATTTGAGCAATAGTACGGTTCCTGTGAGGTTAATATCCTTTGAAGGAAATGCTGATTTGCAACAGAACAGACTGACTTGGACTACCTCGGGAGAACAGAATAATAAAGGCTTTACTATTGAACATTCCGCGAATGGTCATGATTTTCATCCTATAGGATATGTACCTGCGCAGAAATTCTCCCCTTTCCAAAATAATTACTCTTTTGTACATAAATCGCCCGTCTCGAATCTAAATTATTACCGGCTTAAGCAGATAGATCAGAATTCTTCGTTTGTATACAGTAAAATAATACTTATCAGAAACAAGACTGAAACAACTATCAGAATAGTAGGGAACCCGGTGAATGCACATTTACGCGCATTAATACAAACTGATAAGGGCAAAGATTTTGTGCTGCAGATAACGAATATGAACGGGACCGTTGTACTGACAAAACAATTGAAATCGACAACAACCGGAATAATTGATATCCCTATACATCCGTTGAATTCCGGTAGATATGTTTGTACATGGCGTTTTGCCGACGGAGAAATTATAACCAATAATTTTGTAATCGCCCGATGAGTTGGGAAGAAACAGGCTTAATCTGGTTAGTTATCAAGTAGTTACTATTGTTCCCTAGCAAAAAAGGCACTAATTAAAATATTTTAGTCATGCAGCATTTAGGCTGTAGGATCTATCTTATTTTTAATACATTTGTCAAACTGCTTTGAAAAAAATTGCTTCCATACTGCTATTGGGATTACTATTCTTCAACTGGTACGGCTACCGTATTGTATCCGATTTACTGCAAGAACGTTCAGATGTTCAATTGGAGGCCCGCCTGGATAATAATGATTACAACGAGTCAGAATTAATCGAAATCAGGGTTCCTATCAATCTTCCATACCATAATGATTGGACGGATTTTGAGCGTTATGATGGGGAGGCCGAAATCGATGGCATACATTATAAATATGTAAAGCGCAAAGTAGAGAACGGAGAACTCGTGTTGATGTGTTTGCCCAATAACGAAAAACAATTACTACAAACAGCCCGCGATAATTTCTTTAAGCTGGTAAACGACCTGCAGCAGCCTGATTCCGGAAAGAAAACGGATAAAGGAAATTCAAATTCATTCAAAGGTCTATTTTCCGAATATCAACAGGAAAAAAATAACTGGACCATTGCCTTACTGGGCATAGAGGCATCTAATTCTCCTGTTAAGGAACTTCAGTTGATTCCTTCTTATCTTTCTTCATCTCCCGAACAGCCCCCCGAGCTGTAATTTCTTCTCTGATAATCTTTTTTATTTCCCGCTGTTACCGGTTGGTTCAGCTCATTTGTTTTTTCATAGATAAAATTTATTGCTTAGATGAAAGCTATTCTTGTAGCTGTGATTATTTGCCTGGCCTTAAACGCGTGCAAAGAAAAAGGCGATTACAAAAAATTCACCGCGGATCCCTTATTGTATTGCAAAACAGTTAAAAAGCTGAACAATGTGGTATTGGAAAATAATTTTCCTCCCATGATTGCTTCGAGAAATTATGTGTATGCTAATATCGCGGCGTACGAATGTATCGCCGCCGGAGACAGCAGTTATCAATCGCTTTCGGGACAAATTAAACACATGCCCCCGATGCCTAAACCTGAAGCCGGAAAAGCAATTGATTTTTCATTAGCCGCTTTATTGGCATTTACTAAGGTAGGAAATGCAGTAACCTTTCCGGAAGGAAGCATGATGGAATATTACAATGATCTCACCAACGCCGCTGATTCAGTTGGAATGGAAGAAACCATTCTTACTAATACCATCGCGTTTTCGGATACCATGGTAAGTGCCATTATGAGCTGGTCCAAAAAAGACAATTATGCGCAATTAAGAACGGCATCCCGATTTACTGTAATTGATACACCCGGTCGTTGGGTTCCAACACCTCCCTCTTATACATCCGCCATTGAGCCACATTGGATGGAGATGAGACCGATGGTATTGGATTCCGCTTCTGAATGTAAACCCATTCTTCCACCAGTATTTGATATCAAAAACAAAAAAAGTATTTTTTATACTGCTTTGTTGGAAGTAAAGAATATTGGGGATAGTCTTACCGAAGAACAAAAGCATATAGCCGATTTCTGGGACGACAATCCCTCCAAACTGAACGTAACGGGTCATGTGATGTTTGTAACTAAAAAATTCTCCCCTCCCGGTCACTGGATGAATATTGTGGGAATTGGCGCCCAAAAAGCAAACGCTGATTTTAATGCAACGGTGGCTGCTTATGCTCAAACTTCTATTGCATTATTCGATGCCTTTATCAGTTGTTGGGACGAAAAATACCGCAGCAATTTTGTGCGTCCAGAAACAGTGATCAATAAAATGATAGATCCTGAATGGAGGCCCTATATCCAAACTCCTCCGTTTCCATCTTATACAAGTGGTCATGCTACGGTAAGCGCCGCTGCTGCAGAAACCATGACAGCCAATTTTGGAGATAATCTTTCATTCACTGATACCTCGTTACTGGAATTTGGAATTAATAACCGCGAAATAAAATCATTTCGTGGTGCAGCAGCCGAAGCGGCTTTATCAAGACTTTATGGCGGCATTCACTATCGCTTCGACAATGATAACGGTGCCGTTGCCGGCAAACGCCTGGGAGAATTGGTAGTGAACCGTATCCATATGAAAAGAAAATGATTTGAAAATAAACCAAGTATAACTGCTAAATAATCAACAATGAAAAAAAACTGCTCCTGCATCCCATTACTAATACTATTGCTATTTATTGGCAGTGTTAATGCTCTGCAAGCGCAAACCGAAATGGATGCAATTATGATGAATAAAAAACAGTTCTGTAACGGCCTTATTTATAATTATTCCTCCTGGGATCATTATTGGGAAGGAACCCTCAAAAGAAATAATGAAAACCTCGGAACGGTTTCTTCTCAATCCGTAATGTATATGGCCAATTATGGCATTTCCGATAAGCTCAATATAATGGTAGGTGCCCCATATGTATGGACAAAAGCTTCCGCCGGCACCTTACATGGCTTAACAGGTGTACAGGATATATCGTTGTTTGTAAAATGGAAAGCTGTCAATGAAAAAATCGGCAAAGGAAAAATCGCCGTTTTCGCAGTGGGTGGTTTTACAACTCCATTAACGGATTATGTAGTTGATTTTCTTCCTATGTCCATTGGCCTTGGTTCTACCAATCTTACCGCCCGGGCAATCGTCGATTATCAAATAGGGAAAATAAATGTAACAGGTTCTGCAGCCTATATAAGAAGAAGCAATGTTAAAATTGACCGTGAATCTTATTATGATACCGAAATGCACCTGACCAATGAAGTACAAATGCCCGATGCCGGACAATTTCAATTTCGTACAGGCTATCGTGGTAAATACTTGCTGGCAGAGGCCGTAGTCAGTAACTGGACAACATGGGGTGGTTTTGACATGACTCGTAACAATATGCCTTTCCCCAGCAATCGAATGAACTCTACAATGATTGGGCCGTCTGTTAAATACACGCTTCCCTCTCATACCAATCTATCTTTTTTGGGTGGGGCGAATTATACAATAGCAGGCAGGAATGTTGGACAATCAACCGCCTTTAATGTTGGCGCTTTTTATGCCTTCTATTTTAGAAAAGGAAAAACAAAATAATCACACCCTCAAATAATTAAATATGAAAAAGAAATTAGGGATGGCCGGAGCAGTATTACTTATGCTCGTTGTGGTGATTATCTCATGTTCTAAATCAATTTCTGGTAGAACTGAAGATATTGCCCCATTGGCGCCTGCCAAAACGGATATAGATGCAGGAACATGGAAACCTGTATTGCTTACCTCTGCAACCGAGTTTCCTGTAGCAGCACCAGCAGCTACCACTACACCAGATTATATTGCCCAGGTAAATGAAATAAAAACCTGGCAACAGGATCTTAGTTCTGAAGAAAAAAGAATTGTGAAGTACTGGAGCGCAGGTGCGGTATTGCGTTGGAATGAAATATTACGGGAGTTGGTAGCAAAACACAATCTACCTCCCTATCAAAATCCGGATGGAACTTATCCATTGCCCAGTGCAAACAATCCATTGGCTTACCCTCAGTTTCCATTTGCCAATCCACCGTATGCTGCACGAGCCTATGCTTATGTTAGCGCTGCGCAATATGATGCATTGGTTGCTGCTTATCATTACAAAAAACTATACAATCGTGCAGCACCTTATACGGTAGATGCAACAGTAAATGCACTGATACCAAAATCAGATCTTCCTTCTTATCCTTCGGAAGATGCAGCGGTTTTAGGCGCGGCGGTTGAAACGATGAAATTACTTTTTCCCGGCGACCAGGATTTTATACAGCAAAAAGCGGAAGAACACAAACGTGCCCGTATCATTTCTGGTGCTAATGTAAGAAGTGATATCGAAGCCGGAGAAGCATTAGGTAAAGCGGTGGCACAAAAATTTGTAGCAAGAGCAAGAACGGATCGCGCAGGAGCAGCAGCAGGTAACGCTACTATGTGGAAGCAACTGGAAGATGCTTGCATTGCACGTGGCGAAGAACCCTGGTATAGCCTGGAGACCCCAAAACGTCCTCCGATGTTAATGGCCTTTGGTAAAGTAAGAGCATTTCTTTTCGATTCCCTTACTGCTTTATCATTGAGGCCGGTTCCACCACCAAAAGTACAAAGCGACCTGATGAAAAAAGAAACAGAAGAAATTTATAACTACATAAAAAACCCTAAGCGTGAAAATATAGCGATCGTGCATTACTGGGCCGATGGAGTTGGAACATACACACCTCCCGGACATTGGGATGCAATTGCCGCGGAAGATTTTATCACCAAAAACTTCAGTGAGGTTCGTTGGGCACGAAATATGGCATTGTTGAATATGACACTGATGGATGCTGCTATTGTTTGTTGGGATGCAAAAATGTACTATTTCAACCCACGACCTACACAGCTCGATCCCAATATCAAAACACTTACTGGTATTCCGAATTTCCCTGCATATATATCGGGTCACTCCACTTTTAGTGGTGCTGCTGCCACTATTCTGAGCCATATTGTTCCAGAGAAGAAAACAGCTTATGAAGCGATGGCGACAGAAGCTTCCTTGTCGAGAATGTATGGTGGAATTCATTATCGCTCCGACTGTGAGATTGGATTGGTGGTAGGAGCCAATGTGGGCAATTATGCAGTTGAGCGTGCAAAGATTGATGGAGCCGGGAATTGAGGTTTCAGGGTTTAAAAGTTTAAGGGTTTCAAGGTTCTAAAATTTTATAGAGCAAGATGAGTTCGAAACAACCTTTAAACTCTTAAACCATTAAACCCTTCAACGAAAAAAGAGTTTTGAGCATAATGAGTATTATAAAATGGTTATTCGATCAGGCTTAAGCTCCTGTTGTTCTCAGCGGGGAGCGGTTTGACGAAAGAGAAGGTTGCAAAGTTTAAAAGTTTAAGAGTTTAAGGGTTGCTGAATTTTATAGTGTATGTCAAGTTTGAAACAACCTTTAAACCCTTAAACCATGAAACCCTTAAACGATAAAGAAGTTTTGAGTATAATGAATATTATAAATGGTTATTCGATCAGGCTTAAGCTCCTGTTGTTCTCAGCGGGGAGCGGTTTGACGAAAGAGAACGTTTCAAAGTTTAAAAGTTTAAGTGTTTAAGGGTTACTGAATTTTATAGCGTATGTCAAGTTTGAAACAACCTTTAAACCCTTAAACCTTTAAACCTTTAAACCCTGATAAGAAAAATTAACATTTGATGGTTAGGAGAATCTACATTAGTATACTGATTTTAGTTCGCGTTTCTGTTTCCGCGATCGCGCAAACAGAAACAAAGAGTGATACGATCATTCCAAAACTATTAGATAGTGTTACTATTAAAGCGTACCTCGGGCAAATAAGTATGAAACCATTGCCATCTGTGCAGGGTACTTATATTTTTTCAGGAAAGAAAACCGAAGTAATCGATCTTCAGCAAACAGTGGTTACGCTGGCTGAGAAAACCGGTCGACATGTATTTGCAAAAGTACCCGGTGTATTTGTATATGACATGGATGGTGCCGGCAACCAGGTAAACATATCTACCCGTGGACTCGACCCGCACCGCGGGTGGGAATTCAACACCCGGAAAGATGGAGTAATTATCAATTCAGATATGTATGGTTACCCGGCCAGTCATTACAGTATGCCGCTTGAAAGCATTGAGCGAATTGAACTGGTAAGAGGAACCGGGTCCCTTCAATATGGAGCGCAGTTTGGCGGCATGCTGAATTACGTTAACAAACAGGGCGATACCAGCCGCCCATTCAGTTTTGAAAGTATCAATACGGTTGGCTCCTTTAATTTGCTCAGCACCTTTAACGCAATTGGAGGCAAAGTGGGCAAGTTCAGATACTACGCGTATATAAGTAAAAAATCAAGAGGAGGTTATCGGGATAATGAACATACTGATTCTGAAGCGGAAGATGTTGTGCTTAGTTACGAACCCAATCAAAAGTTTTCCGTTCGCCTGGAATGGGCCCGCTCAACGTACCAGTATCGAATTCCAGGACCTATTACTGATAAGCAATTCGAAGAAAATCCGCAACAAGCCAGCCGCTCCAGGAACTATTTCAGCCCCGATATTCATATTCCGTCTATGACAGTAAACTGGCAGATCGCGGCATTCACTGAAATACAACTTACTTCTTCCGCCGTTCTTGGAAAAAGAAATAGTGTGCTATTTGATAAACCTACCAATGTACAGGATACCATTAACGCAGCTACCCTTCAATACAATAACAGACAGGTTGATATTGATGCATTCAATAGTTATACTATGGAATTCCGTTTATTGCAACAATACCGTTTAGGCAATCAGAGGAGTACATTGGCTGCCGGTGTACAATACATGAATAATGACTTGCATCGTACGCAGTTGGGCAAAGGAACAACTGGCAGTGATTATGATCTTTCGCTCGTTACTCCGGGGTGGGGAAGAGATGTACATTTAAAAACAAAAAACATCGCACTATTTGTCGAAAATATCTTTCAACTAAGGGAAAATTTTTCAGCTACGATCGGTGCGCGCATGGAAAGAGGGGAAACAAAGATGAGTGGGACCATCGTTTATTATCCAGACGAACATCTTCCCGTATCAATAAAACATGATTTCCCTTTGCTGGGAGCGGGGCTTTCGTTCAAACCCAAACGAAACATGGAGTTATACGCGGGTTTGTCACAAGCATATCATCCCATGCTATTTAAAGATTTGATTCCTTCTTCAACTTTTGAAAAAGTAGATTCAAATATAAAAGACGCGAAAGGTTATAACGCCGAAATTGGTTTCAGGGGAAATTGGAAATTCATTCGCTGGGATGTTACTGGCTATCTACTTCAATACAATGATCGGTTTGGCACCCTTTCCGAAACGGATGCGAATGGCAATTTCTATTTGTACCGCACCAATATCGGAAACTCACTCACCAAGGGACTTGAAATATTTTTGCAAGGTGATTGGTTACTCGGTAATAGAACAGTTCTCAGTTTATTTACTTCCACTGCTTTTGTAGATGCCCGTTACCAGGATGCAACGGTAAAGTCAGGCAATACCAATGTTAATATCGATAATAATAAAGTAGAAACAGTACCGGATGTTATCACCCGCAATGGCGCAACTTTCCGCATCAATAAATTAAGTATTGGTGCTTTATACAGTTATACCGGAGTAACTTATGCCGACGCGCTCAATACCATGGAACCGTCGACTACCACAGCTGCCGTTGGACGAGTGCCCGCTTATGGACTGCTTGATCTAAATTCAACGTTTCGTATCAATAACTATTTACAGTTAAGAGTGAACTTAAATAATGTTACAAACAAACAATATTTCACTAAGCGGCCATCATTTTATCCAGGACCAGGCGTATGGCCCTCGGATGGAATCAGCATAAATGGAACGATCATTATTCATCTTTAAAAAAACTTATGCCCTATATACCATTAGAAGATCATTTGCCGGGTATTACCGGTTTACTGGAATACCGGAAAGATACCGCGCAACCAATCAGGGAGCTTACGCAATTCCTCCTGCGCGGTCCATCTTCTTTAACAGAAGGGGAGAGAGAATTAATCGCAACGGTTGTTTCTCATCGTAACGAATGCAAGTTCTGTACAACAGCGCATACCGCTGCCGCTGATATTTTGTTGGGTGAGGAAGAAACTTCGGCGGGTGTAAAAAAAGATATTCTTACCGCGCCAGTAAGTGATAAAATGAAAGCCCTGCTAATAATTGCAGCGCAGGTACAGGAAAGTGGCAAAGCTGTTACAGTAGCTTCGGTGCAGAAAGCAAAAGATGCGGGCGCTACAGATCTTGAAATACACGATACTGTTTTAATAGCCGCTTTGTTCTGCCTTTACAATCGATATGTTGATGGATTATCAACGGTTACGCCAGCTGACCCAAATTTCTATAAAGGTCTTGGCAAACGATTAAAGGATCATGGATACAATCGTTTACCGCAGGGCTATGATCATTTAAAAAAACAATCATGACCATCGCGCAAAACGAAAGAGCCACCCCCTATCATTGGATACTATTTTCAATTTGTTTTTTTGGAACTGCATTTGCCGGAACGGTATCTACCCTTATGTCGGTTTATTTACCAGTTGCTGTAAAAGATTTGTTGGGAGACAAGAATGATAGCGAATTAAATACTATCAGTGCATATATCAACAGCATTTTTATTTTTGGTGGTGCCGCTGGTGGTTTCATCTGCGGATGGATCAGTGATAAGGTGGGACGCAAAACCGCTGTAATTGTATCAATAGCTAGTTATGGATTATTTACACTGTTAACAGGTTATATGCCCAATTGGTGGGCCGTGGTGATCTGTCGTTTTTTTAGCGGATTTGGTTTAGGAGGAGTGCTTGTTACAACTACTACTATTATGATGGAAGAATGGCCCAAAAAGACAAGGGCTATTTTTATGGGAATACTCTCCATCTCCATTCCGGTAGGTATCTTTTCCGCAGGTGTTATCGATTATTTTGTGTCATCCTGGCGTCATGCTTTTCTGGTAGGCATCTTTCCGTTGCTGATTGCATTAATTTCAATATGGGTATTGAAGGAATCAGAATCATGGAAAAATTGTCGAATATCAAACATTCAAAGCAAAAACAAGGGTTCTTCACTTTTTTCAGGAGCCAATAGCAGCAATCTGTTCATCGGATCTGTCATATTTGGAACCATGCTGATTGGTCTATGGGCCATCTTTTCCTGGTTACCCACATGGATACAGTCATTGATAGTAAGTGGGGATGGACAAAAAGAAAGGGGTTTAAGTATGATGATGTTAGGCATGGGTGGGTTGACAGGAGGATTTTTGTCGGGTTGGCTCATGAATGCTATAGGTGTCCGACGATCTCTTTTGTTATGCTTTGTTATTTGTTCGGTCATGTCAGTTCTTTTGTTTAAAACGAATATTGGTTTCTCAACAATAGTTCTCGTTGAGATTGCGATAATGGCACTATTCTTTGGCGCTAGCCAGGGAGTATTGTCCGTTTATATCCCCGATTTATTCCCGATAGCTGTTCGCGGTACGGCAACGGGTTTTTGCTTCAATACCGGCAGATTACTAACAGGCATGGCCGT
Source organism: Chitinophagaceae bacterium (assembly GCA_965279015.1). Lineage (GTDB taxonomy): Bacteria > Bacteroidota > Bacteroidia > Chitinophagales > Chitinophagaceae > Endoryza. Next base: position 1,301,574 of record OZ257130.1, on the reverse strand, counting down.
TTTATTTGTTGGCGTGCTGGTAACTGAATTAGGCGGTTACAGCAATGCCCTGTTTATATTTTCATTGGTGTTCGTAATAGGTCTGTTGGCTACTTTTTTCACCAAACAAAATAGTGTACCGCAAGAAGAATCCACTGTATCCGGAAAACCAGCAAAAGATATTATTGATATTGCTTAACGATATGCAAGAGTAAGGTTACTGATTAAATAAACGATTGATGCCATACATACAATTAGAAGAAGGGGTGCCTGGTATAAGGAGCCTGGTTCTATTCCGGCCCGAAACCGGAAAACATCTATATGCGTTAGCTCAGATTTTATTGAGAGGTGAATCGCCAATCAGCGAAGCGGACCGCGAACTGATTGCCGCTTATGTTTCGCATCGTAATAATTGTATTTTTTGCACAAACAGTCATGCCGCGGCAGCACGATGTTTATACGGAGAAAAGAAATACCTCGTGGATGAAGTGCTGAAAGATATGCAACATGCTCCCGTTAGTGATAAATTAAAATCCTTGCTGAATATTGCAGGAAAAGTTCAAATTCTGGGTAAAGAAGTAAGCCCGGAAGATATTGCTGCTGCCAGGGAATTGGGAGCAAATGACCGGGAGATACATGATACCGTACTGATCGCTGCCGCATTCTCCATGTATAACAGGTATGTGGATGGACTTGCAACATTTACTCCGAAAGATGACACTCTATATGAAGAAATGGGTAAACGTATGGCGAAAGGATATGTATTTCCTCAACCAAAAAATGCTTCATCATTATAATCATTCTCTATGCCTCATATTGATTTCAAAAACGATTTACCAGGTATCCGCGGCGCAATGGCTTACCGTCCCGAAACAGCCGCTCCGCTGAGTGATCTCGCGGAAATATTATTAAGAGATGATGAAGGACTATCAAGATTGGACCGGGAACTGATTGCAACACATGTTTCTTACTTAAATGATTGTTTTTATTGTCACCATTCTCATGGAGAGATCGCCTGTATTTATTCCGGCGGTGATCGAGTACTAATTGACCAGGTAAGAAATGACTATACCAATGCCAATATTTCCTCCAAACTAAAAGCATTGCTGGCAATTGCCGGGAAAGTACAACAGAGTGGTAAGGCAGTTACTTCCACTGATATTGAAAATGCGAAATTGGCAGGAGCCTCCGACAGGGATATTCATGATGCGGTGCTGATTGCAGCTGCGTTCTGTATGTTCAACCGTTATGTAGATGGGTTGGCAACTATTACGCCTACTGATATGAGTTCTTATCCGCTTCGCGCAAAACAAGTTGCTGAAAAAGGGTATGGTAGTCATGTGTATTCGTCCCCTCAACCAGTAGCCGAATAAAATTTATAAACTAAAATTCACTTCAACCAACATACTGCTCAAAAATCTATTCTAAAACAAAAATTAAATTCAATGAGAAAGATGATGCTATGGATTGCAGGACTTATTTGCTTGTTTCTGCTTCCCGCCTCACTGCTTGCCCAGGAAAGGACCATTTCCGGAAAAATCACCGATCCCAACGGTGCACCTTTACCTGCCGTCAGTGTAGTTGTAAAACAAACCAATAAAGGAACCGCTACTGACGCAGAAGGAAAGTTCCAGCTTTCTGTTCCTGCCACTGCAACACTTATAATAAGTTCGGCAGGTTTAAAAACGCAAACGATCCAGGTTGGTACCTCAGCGGAAATCAACGTGAAAATGGAAGAGGACGTTGCCCGTTTAGATGAAGTAGTAGTAACGGGTTTAGCCACTTCCGTCAAAAGAAGAAATCTGTCTAACGCGGTAGCAACTCTTTCCAGTAAACAATTATCGGGTACCGCACCTGCTCAAACATTTGATGCAGCGCTGAACGGCAAAATTACGGGAGCCTATATTAATGCCAATAGCGGTGCACCCGGTGGTGGTATTTCAGTAAAATTAAGAGGTGTTACTTCAATATTCGGGAATACACAGCCACTGTACGTTGTAGATGGAGTATTCATGGATAACTCCGCAACCTCCGCGGGGTTAAACGCTGTTACAGCCGCTGCGGGTGGTGGTAATGCTTCTACTCAGGATAATCCTTCGGGTCGTATTGCAGATTTGCGTGCAGAAGATATCGAGAACATCGAAATTTTAAAAGGTGCTTCTGCCGCGGCCATCTATGGTTCAAGAGCCGCCGCTGGTGTGGTGATTGTTACAACTAAAAGAGGAAAACAAGGCAGAACAAAAATCAGTTTTTCACAGGACCTTGGTTTTGTTCAAGCACGCAAATTATTAGGGGTGCGCCAGTTTACTGCTGAAACAGCCGCAAGCCTTTCGAGCGATCCAGCCACCAGTGCCGCATTGAGACAACAATTCCTGGATGCGCAAGCAGCCGGAAAATTATACGATTACGAGAATGAAGTATATGGCAATACTGGTTTTTCGCGTAACAGTGTTTTGAGCATGAATGGCGGAAGTGATAAAACGGGGTTTTATTTTTCTGTAGCACAAAAAGATGAAGAGGGTATAGTTGCAAAAACCGGTTATCGCAATACCAGTTTACGGTTGAACCTTGATCATAAAATAAATGATAATATCAAAATCGGGATAAGTTCAAATTATATAAACTCATCGGCGGACAGAGGTCTGACAGGAAACGATAACAATGGCGTTACCTACGGTATCTCACTTTCGTCTACACCTAATTTTGCAGAACTGCATGCGAACGAATTTGGCGTTTATCCAAATAATCCATTCGGCGCATCTAATGTTTTACAGACAATTGCATTAATGACCAATAACGAAAGTGTAAATCGTATTGCCACCGGATTGAGCCTGGATGCTATTTTGCATAAAGGAAACAAATCAACAACCCGCTTTATTGGAAGAGGTGGTATTGACTTTTATAACCTTGTAACTACCGCATTATTCCCTAAGGAACTCCAGTCGCAGACGGTGAATCAGGGAACTTCCATCCAGGGATTCACCAAAAGCCTGAATACGAATTTTATCCTGTCATTGGTAAACCAATGGGATGTTAATGAAAATTTAGGATTGACAACATCGGCTGGCATTACTGAAGAAATCGGCGATTTTAATAATGTACTGAATGTAGCTACGCAGGTTGCTTCCGGCCAATCGAATATTGACCAGGGTGGTGCAATCACTGCTCAGCAAAGAAGGAATAAATTTCAGAATCAGGGAATATTTATACAGGAAGAAGCCACCATCAGGGACGCGATTATCTTAACAGCGGGTGTGCGCTTTGATCGCTCCACCAATAATGGCGATGCGGATAAATATACTCCTTTCCCAAAAGCAGGTGTAGCTATTAACCTTACCAGACTCGGTATTTTGGATGGTGGGTTTTTTGACAACCTTAAAGTACGGGCCGCTTATGGCCAATCTGCCAACTTCCCTGCACCTGGAAGTAAGTTCACTACATTGGTTCCCGCTAACATATCAGGCGCGCAGGGTTCAATTGTAAATATTCAAGGAGGTGATCCCTCTATAAAATCAGAAAGGCAAACTGAGCTTGAAGCAGGTGTTGACTTCAGCATATTTAATGGAAAACTGAACTTTGAAGTCAGTTACTATAATAAAAAGATTTACGACTTTTTATTGTTGGCAACTGTTCCGCCATCAACTGGATTCTCTACCAAATTTATAAACGCGGGAGAGTTGAGCAACCAGGGACTTGAGCTAGGCGTTAATGCGCAACCGATAACCATGAAGAATATTAAATGGACGACCTCCGTTAACTTCTGGTTCAATCGTTCCGAAATTACCAAACTCGATATTCCACCGGTTATTCTCGGTTCTTTTGGTACAAGTCTTGGAACCTTCTATATAGAAGAAGGCAAATCAGCCACACAGATTGTTGGAACGGATGCTCCTAATAAGCCAGCAGGAGAGATTGTTCCTCTTGGTAATGGAGAACCTGATTTCCAAATGAATTCATTTAACGAAGTTACTTTCTGGAATAAATTAACGCTTCGTTTCCTGATGCATTGGAAACAGGGAGGGGATAACATTAATCTTACCAATCTGCTTAATGATTTCGGTAGTACCAGTCATGATTACGACGCGGATGCAGATGGTAATGGAACTCCTGATGGCCCACAGCGTATTGGCCAGTTCCTGGGTGGTAGTGCCCGTGGATTTGTTGAAGACGCCGGATATTTCCGTTTCAGGGAAATAGGACTGTATTATAATTTCACTAAAATCCCCGGTAAGGTAGTTCGTGGACTACGCATGGGCGTTTCACTGAATAATTTTATTACATGGTCAAAATACAGCGGTTACGATCCGGAAGTTTCCAACTTCGGAACAGGTTTTTCATCTGGTGTGGATGTAGATCCATTCCCGGCATCGAAACGCATGCTGTTTAATGTAACGATCGATTTCTAATAAGTAAACTATCACTATCATGAAAAGAATAATAAATCAATATACATTGCTGATGTTACTGTTAGTAGCATCATTCATGTCTTGTAAAAAGGAATACGGCAACCTGAACGGTCCTACCATTGAAGATTATGAAAAAAATGCTTCCATCGGACAACTGAACGGATTGGTTACAGGCACTCTTTCGGGAATGAGAAATAGCATAGGCACCTATCTGGATGCCGTAAGCGTGATTGGTCGTGAGATCTATCGTTTCTCCAATGCAGATCCAAGATTTGTAAGTGAATTGCTTGGACAGGATCAAACTACACTTAACAATACCGGTTTTTATGTTACCAATCCCTGGGCAGCACGTTACAGGGCCATAAAGAACTGTAATGTGTTGATTCAAGCGGCTACTAATTCCACCCAGATTTCCGATGCGGAAAGAAAGGGCTATACTGGTTTTGCTAAAACATTAAAGGCTTATGAACTTCTGATGAATTTGAATCTTACTTATTCAAACGGAGTTAGAATTGATGTAGCCGATCCTAATAACCTTGGACCCTTTTTAACCTATGATCAATCGATCGCTGCAATTGCCGCGTTGTTGGAAGAAGGGAAGACAGAGCTTACAGGATCTTCCATTATTTTTACACTTTCAGATGGTTTTATAGGTTTTAAAGATGCCGCAGGGTTGGTTAAATTCAACCGGGCACTCGCCGCTAGAGTTGCTGTATACCGGCAACAATGGGCAGAAGCTGCTACAGCTTTGAACGAATCCTTTTTCAGTCTCAATGGTCCTATCAACGTGGGCATAACACATCAATTCGGTACGGGAACTGGTGACCAGTTGAATTCAGCATTCTTCCCACAAAACCAAAATGGAGAAGTAAGATTAGCTCATCCACAATTCGTAGCTAATTTGGCAGCCAATGATGACCGAGCTGCAAAAGCTACGCTCCGTACGGCGGCTGCATCCAATGCTGGACTAAGCAGTAACTGGGATGTTTGGGTATATACATCCAGCACTGCTCCTGTTCCACTTATTCGCAATGAGGAATTGATTCTTATTTACGCGGAGATAAAGATTAATCAAAACAGTTTCCCCGACGCAATTACAGCACTGAACAGAATTCGTTCAGTGCATGGTGTTACTCCTTATGCTGGTGCTTCAACAGCAGCCGCGTTGACCAATGAAATGCTTAATCAAAGACGCTATTCATTATTTTTTGAGGGCCATCGCTGGGTTGACATGCGCAGGTATAACAAACTTGCCGAACTTCCCATTGACAGAACAAATGATGATGTGTGGTCGGCAATGCCAATTCCACAGACCGAAAATAATTAATACCAACCCAATAAGAGTGGCAGCAATTGCCACTCTTATTTTTTTTATCTGCAATTAAATTTTTATGGCACATATAGATTTGGGAAACGAGTTACCCGGCATACGGGGGCTAATGGCTTATAGACCTGAAACAGCTAAACCATTAAATGAATTAGTAGAACTTCTATTGAGAGATGATAACAATACCCTGTCCAGGGGAGAACGTGAACTAATAGCCACTTATGTTTCTTCTCTTAATGATTGTTTTTTTTGCCAGAATGTGCATGGATCATTCGCTGGGCATTATCTGCATTGCGACATTCAACAAATAGATTCTATAAAGAAAAATTATATCTCTACTGATATTTCCGAAAAAATGAAAGCATTGCTTTCTATTGCCGGTAGTGTACAGAAAGGTGGTAAACAGGTAAGTGCGGAGCAGATTGAAGAAGCCAGAAAAATGGGCGCCACTGATCGTGAAATACACGATACCGTTTTAATTGCCGCTGCTTTTTGTATGTATAATCGTTATGTGGATGGTCTTGGAACATGGGCCCCGCAAGACAGGCAATTCTATGTTGATCGGGCACCGGTGAGGGCGGCAGAAGGATATATCGATTACGATTTGTATAAATAACCTGTACATACATAATAAAAATTCAACTCGACGGGAAGTCGGTAAGCCGGGAATAAATTTAGTTTTACAAAGGGATACCCATCTTACCGGCTTCCCGGCCTTCTTATAGACCGGCAGGTTGCTATTTAGAACTGGTATTTGAGTATCTTCCTCAATAACTAACTGCATATGAAAAAACTCTTTTGGTTAGGCCTGATAGGTTTGTTATTATTTGAAATCGCGAATGTATATTTTATAATGCCTATGCCTGGCAGCCAGGATATGAACAGTATCGATCTCGCTTATTTCCTTTATAGATGGCGTTGGATACTCCGGATATTATTTGGAGTAATGATAATAGCAGGACTTTTTACTTCGAAATGGAAAAGAAAATGGTTATTGATTATCCCTCTTGCAATTGTGGCAATGGTAATATATATGACCAATTTTGTTATGGCGGCCGATCATATGTTTTATCAACCTTCTTCAGTATTATTAACCAATGCCACTAACAATAAAGTTGATGCTGACCGACTTGTTATTGGAGTTGTAAATAATGGCGTAGCAAAAGCATATCCTATCCGGTTCTTAGGATATCATCACCAGGTGAAAGATACGGTAGGTGGCAAACCAATGATCATTACGTATTGTACGGTATGCCGTACAGGTCGTGTATTTGAGCCGTTGGTAAATGGTAAGCCCGAAGAATTCCGGCTGGTAGGTATGGATCATTTTAACGCGATGTTTGAAGATGCCAGCACCAAAAGCTGGTGGAGACAGGTAAGCGGCGAAGCGATTACCGGTAAATTAAAAGGTCAGTTATTACCGGAAGTATTCAGCACACAGACTTCCCTGGCTCAATGGTTGCAATTAAATCCAAATTCGTTAATTATGCAGGAAGATCCAGCGTTTGTTAAATCGTACGACACCACGTTGAAATATGAAAGCGGAAAAAGCAGAAGCGCTTTAACAGGCACGGATAGCTTATCGTGGAAAGATAAATCATGGGTAATCGGTATAAAAGCGGGTAATGAAAGAAGGGCTTATGATTGGAATAAACTTTTGGAACAACGAATTATACAGGATATGGCTGGCAATACTCCGGTAGTAGTAATTCTGGCTGCGGATGATAAAAGCTTTTTTGCTTTTGAACGACCCCGTGAAAATTCTACATTCACCTTTAGCAAGGATACGCTCATCCTGAATGATCGTCATTTTCGTTTAAATGGCACTGGCATTGATACTTCACTTTCATTGAAGTCACTCCCTGCTTACCAGGAGTTCTGGCATAGCTGGAGAACATTTAATCCATCAACTACTAAAAACTAACACTTCAAAAAAGCACAAAACACTTAGATATTTTCACAAAGGAGGCACGAAGAGCCGGATATTACAGCTATCCGGCTCTTTTGTTTTGTACCTTAGTAGTACAACTTCAACTATGCAAAAAAATGTGCCCCTGGCCCTTATCCTTTTTGTTGCATTGAATTCAGTAGCGCAAAAAGTAAATACCCCCGATCTAATTTATGGTCAGCTTTTCCATGATGTGCAAATGGCCAAAATCTTTCCAGATGGAAAAACTTTTGTCGATTGTATTCCCAAACGCAATCCGAAAGATATAATGTACGATTATGGTCTTCAAAAAGGTCCGAAGATGGATTTGAAAAAATTTGTTGATGATAATTTTGACCTCCCACGTATTCCTCAACTAAATTATATCACACAGGAAAAAGATGTGATCATGCACATCAAAAATTTATGGGGTGTTTTGAAAAGGGATGCGGATCTGTCAATCTCAAGCGATACCGGCAAAGTTTCTCAAAACTCTTCGTTGTTACCCTTACCCAACCCCTATATAGTTCCAGGTGGACGTTTTCGTGAAATTTATTATTGGGATTCTTATTTTACCATGCTGGGTTTACGAGAAAGCGGTGAAACGGAAATGATTGAAAATATGATTAAGAATTTTGCTTTCCTGATTGACAGATATGGACATATTCCCAATGGCAATCGTAGTTATTACGTCAGCAGGTCTCAACCACCTTTTTTTGCATTAATGGTAGAATTATTGGCTGGAATTAAAGGTGATTCTGTTTATAAGCAGTTTCTACCCCAATTGGAAAAAGAATATGGTTTCTGGATGTTGGGCGGTACAAAAATTAAACCCGGACAATCGTCCGCAAGAGTGGTGAAATTAAATGACGGCGCCATTTTAAACCGATACTGGGATGATAATGCAACCCCCCGACAGGAAAGTTACCGGGAAGATATAGAAACAGCGGAAAAATCGGGACGCAATAAAACTGAAATGTATCGCCATTTACGGGCGGGCGCCGAAAGTGGTATTGACTTTAGCAGCCGATGGTTCAAGGATGAGAAAAAAATAACTACTATTCAAACCACCGATCTGATACCCGTGGATCTGAATTGTCTCTTATATAAACTGGAGCTTGTTATTTCAAGAGCTAAACTAATTAGTCGGGATGAGATATTTTCCAATGAATTCCGCAAAAAAGCAGAAGCTCGTCGAAAAGCAATCGATAAATATTGCTGGAACAAAACATTGAAATACTATACCGATTATAATTTCAAAACAAAAAAACAATCCTCAATTGTTACGCTTGCGGGTATATATCCTTTTTGTGTTTTCCAGGGTTCGCCAGATTATCTTAGTTTACTGGCAAGACAGGCAGCTGAACAAATAAAAACAAAACTATTACAGCCCGGCGGAGTTACTACCACTGCAAATACTACCGGCGAACAATGGGATGCTCCGAATGGATGGGCACCATTGGAATGGATGACCATTTGGGGGTTGGACCGGTGCGGACAAAGAGAATTGGCAAGAGATATAGCCCAACGATGGATTAAATTAAATGTGGATGTTTTTAAAAGAACCGGGAAATTGATGGAGAAATATAATGTGGCAGATACTCATCTTGAAGCAGGTGGTGGAGAATATCCAGGACAAGATGGATTTGGATGGACGAATGGCGTGTTATTGGCGCTTATTAAAAAATATGGAACACCTAAAGAATAGTTTGGAGTTTGGGGTTTGTAGTTTGGGTATCCGAAATTTATAAAATCGAATTAAACATAACTTTCTGAAGATGCTGCGGTGCACAGTACTAATGACATTCTACCATTTCTCAAGTATTTCGAAGAACGGCAACCCCAAACTCCAAACCACAAACTACAAACTATAAACCTGCTCTTTCCCACTTACCTTTGCTCAAATTTTTTACATGCGTTTAATTGTTTTTTACTTTTTATTACTGGGCTCTTTAATTCAAAGCTGTTCGCCTAATAATGTTGATGAAGACGACAGCCTCCAAAAATACTTTGAAGAGAATAAAGTAACCGGGTGTTTTGGAATGTTTGATAACGGTAAAGGGAGATTCTCCATTTATAACCTTACGAGGTTCAGCGACAGTGTTTATCTGCCGGCTTCAACGTTTAAAATTGTGAACTCGCTGATTGGACTGGAAACAGGAGTGGCAAGCGATAGTAGCGCAGTTATAAAATGGGATAGTGTTTCGCATGGCCGACCCGAATGTGATAAGGACCTGAAGATGATCGACGCCTTCCGGATATCTTGTCCCCCCTGGTACCAGGAACTCGCCCGTAGAATTGGCGAAAAAAGTATGCAGCATTACCTTGATACAATTGGTTATGCTTCAAAAAATGGTCGATTCGTTATAAATAATAATCTCGACACATTCTGGCTCAATAATGCCGCAAAAGTAACGGCCGATGAGCAACTGGGTCTGGTGAAAAAACTCTATTTCTCTCAATTACCCTTCCAAACCCGCACCCAGCAGATCGTAAGCGGTATGATGCTGATGGAACAGAATTCTAATTATTCATTGAGTTATAAAACCGGATGGGGTACTACTCATACGGGTAATCAATTAGGATGGATCATCGGTTGGATAGAAGAAAACCAACATGTTTATTTTTTTACACTACAGGTTGAAAGTCCGGATATGAATATAGATATGCGCACGGTGAGACTGAGTATTTTAAAGAATATCCTGAAACAATACGGATTCATGGAAGGAAAAAAATAATGCTAATTCGGGGCTATTATCATCCCCATGAAGTCAATTGGTGTGATTCTTGAATAGAATGATAAACAGTCCTAACCCCCTGATACTAAGCTTTGAAATTTGAGTATGAACATATCGAGTTACTCCCGGCACTGGCCCTTCTCCCGGCCCTGGTATTGATTTTTATCTGGGTGATCAAACAAAAAAAAGATATCAGCCGGAAAATCGGCAACCCTTTATTGGTTAAAGAGCTAACCCGCTCCTATTCTCCGTTGAATTTTCTTTTGAAATTTCTTTTTTTATTGATTGCGCTTTCCGGTATTATAGTGGCCATCGTCAATATTCAAACTCCGGGCACCAGCGCCGATGTTAAAAGAGCCGGGGTGGATGTAGTGATTGCATTGGATGTAAGCAAGAGTATGCTGGCGGAGGATAGTAAACCAAACCGATTGGAAAAAGCGCGTCAACTGATTTATAAATTACTTGATGAATTAAAAAATGATCGCATTGGTATCGTTTTTTTTGCTGGTCGGGCTTATTTGCAAATGCCGTTGACTACCGATCATAGTGCTGCCCGTATTTATATACAAAACGCTTCCCCCGATATTGTTCCAACGCAGGGCACCGTAATTGGAGAAGCATTGAAGATGAGTAATACCGCCTTCAATAGCAAGGAGAGAAAATTCAAATCCATTATTCTTATAACTGATGGAGAAGATCATGATCCGGAGGCACAAACCCTTGGTGCTTCCCTGGCAGCTAATGGGGTAATGGTAAATACTATTGGAATTGGTTCACCAGAAGGTTCTCCCATCATGGATCCGTCAACGGATGGTTATAAAAAAGATGCGCAGGGGCAAACAGTTGTTACCCGGCTTAACGAATCAATTTTGCAGCAACTTGCCGCATCTACTAAGGGTATTTATATAAGGCTTGATAATGTACCTGATGCCGTAACAAGGATCAGTGCCCAATTGGATACTATCGAAAAATCACCATTGGATGATGCTGCCTTTCGCGATTATGATACTTATTATTATTGGTTTATCGGCTTCGCATTACTTCTTGTTATTGCGGAAATGATTTGGCCCGAACGAAAATGGAAGATTGCATGAGAATAAAGGTTACCATACTATCCATTTATTTGATGGTTGCATCAATCGTAGTAATCGCTCAGCCGGAAAATGCCAGCATTGCAAAAGGCAATAAGCTTTATAAAGAAGGTAAGTTTGAAGAAGCTATCGCGGCTTACCAGCAGGCACTGCAACAGAATCCCGAAAACATAACCGCGAAATACAATCTTGCTGCGGCCCGTTTTCGCAATAGTAAATTTGAAGAAGCGCAAAAGGACTATGAAGGAGTACTTGAAAAAACCAGTGATGGTAGGTTAAAACAAAAAGCCACATATAATAACGGTGTATCACTCACCAAACAAACTAAACTGGATGAAAGTATTGAAGCGTATAAGAAAGCGCTATTACTAAATCCACAGGATGCAGATACCCGTTTCAATCTGCAAAAAGCACTGGAAGAACGTCACAAACAAAATAAAGCGAAAGAGCAGCCCCAGCAGCAAAAAAAACAGGAAAAGAAAAAAGAACCTCAGAAACAGCCTCCTGCCAGTAGAAAACAGATCGAGCAATGGATGCAGTCACTTCGGCAAAAAGAGCAGGAAGTTCAACAAAAAATGCAGCAGAATAAGAGTAGGTCGGTGAATAAGCCGGAGAAAGACTGGTAGAAACAGCTGCTAGCTTTTAGCTGTTAGCTATTAGCTTGTTGCCTCAGGTTCGGACAGCTAACATATTGGTAACAGTCACTTAATTTCAGGTTGTAATTTAAAATTCAACAGCAAGCTAATAGCTAACAGCTAAAAGCTAATAGCTTATTTTTGCATCATGCAACTTTATTCCGCTTCGCTCACCAGTTACAAAAGACTTAAAACTTCTGAAGTCAAAGTAGGCGATCTCCTGCTCGGCAATAATCATCCTATACGTATCCAAACTATGACCACCACCGATACGATGGATACCATCGCAACGGTTGAACAATCGATCCGCTGTATCGAAGCGGGTGCTGAATTGGTACGCATTACCGCCCCCAGCAAAAAAGAAGCGGAGAATTTATTGAATATTAAAAATGAACTCCGCAAAAGAGGATATAAAACACCACTGGTAGCCGATATTCATTTTACTCCAAATGCCGCCGAAATCGCCGCGCGGATTATTGAAAAAGTAAGAGTGAATCCTGGAAATTATGTTGATAAGAAAAAATTTGAGTTGATTGAATATACGGATGCGGATTATGCTGAAGAGATAGAAAGAATTACGGAACGATTTTCTCCACTGGTAAAAATCTGTAAGGAATATGGTACCGCCATGCGTATTGGCACCAATCATGGTTCGTTGAGCGATCGGATTATGAGTCGTTATGGTGATACGCCCATGGGAATGGTAGAAAGCGCGATGGAATTTCTGCGTATCGCCCGTGGTGAAAGCTACCATAATATTGTACTGAGCATGAAGAGCAGTAACCCATTGGTAATGGTACAGGCATATCGCTTGCTGATACAAACCATGCAGAATGAATTTGGAATCTGTTATCCTTTACACCTTGGTGTTACGGAAGCGGGTGATGGAGAAGACGGAAGAATCAAATCTGCCATCGGTATCGGAAGTTTGCTCGAAGATGGTATCGGGGATACCATTCGGGTATCTTTAACGGAAGATCCTGAGTTTGAAGTGCCGGTGTGTAAGGATTTGGTGAAGAGATATAGTCGGGAGTCGGAAGTCGGGAGTCAGGAGTCGGCCGTCCCAACAGTTCATACGCTTTCCTACAATCCCTACGAATATAAGAGAAGACACAGTTTTGCTGTGGATAATATTGGAGGAAATCATGTTCCTGTTGTTATTGCCGATATGAGTAAGATCCAAAAAATAACACCGCAGCATTTACAAAGCATTGGATATTCCTATGACGAAGCAACCGATAAGTGGAATATCAGCGACTCAGCAGCAGACTATCTATATACCGGCGAACAATTACTGGATTTCTCGTTGCCGGGCACATTAAAAGTAATTGTATATGCCAATGCCTGGAAAAATGTTCCTGATAAAACAAAATATTCCCCCATTTACAGCAATACCGAATTTGCTTCTTTGGGTAAACTAAGCCCACTAATCAATTTTGTAATGATAGATTGTTTTAATGGGGGCGCGCCTGTTCCGGAACTTTCAGCAATTGCAAACGAAACTTCCGTGGTTGTTTGTTTAAGCAGCACCAATAAAAACGCTATGCAATCGGTTCGTAGAATGTTTGTAGAACTTGCCGAAAAAAAAATCAATAACCCGGTAGTTCTAATCACCGATAGTGGCTGGCAAACACCCGATGAACATTTGATTCATTTTGCTACCGAAACCGGCGCCTTGTTGCTGGATGGTTTAGGAGATGGTATTTGTTTAGGATATAACAGTAAAGCGAAAATGGAAACCAGCAAAACATCCGGCAGAACCTACCTGGAAGTAAAAGATAGCTATCAGTTTACCAACAATACCGCTTTCTCTATCCTACAAGCAACGCGCACCAGAATTTCGAAAACAGAATATATCAGTTGTCCCAGTTGCGGTCGCACCTTATTCGACTTGCAGGAAACCACTGCGAAGATCCGTTCGGTAACCAATCATCTGAAAGGTGTTAAGATCGCGATCATGGGTTGTATTGTTAATGGTCCCGGTGAAATGGCCGATGCCGATTTTGGCTATGTGGGCAGCGGACCTGGAAAGATTACTCTTTATAAAGGCAAAGAAGTTATTAAAAGAAATGTAGATAGCACGATAGCGGTAGAAGAATTGATAGGGTTGATAAAAGAAAATGAAGCGTGGATCGAACCTGGTCAATAGTGAATGGTCAATAGTGAATGTATCTCCGACAATCTAAAATTCAATTTGTAACTTAGTTACCCGAATTTTATTCACTATTCACTATTCACTATTCACTATTCACTATTCACTATTCACTATTCACTATTCACTATTCACTATTCACTATTCACTATTCACTATTCACTATTCACTATTCACTATTCACTATTCACTATTCACTATTCACTATTCACTATTCACTATTCACTATTCACTATTCACTATTCACTAATGAATCGCATCGATCGCCTTCACGCCATTCTCACCCACCTGCAAAGCAAAAGGAAAGTAACCGCGCAGGAAATTGCCGATCGGTTTAGTATAAGTCTGAGAACTGTTTATCGTGATGTAAAAGCATTGGACGAAAGTGGTGTGCCGGTAATTGGGGAAGCCGGCAGCGGATACACCGTGATGGAAGGTTATCGGTTACCACCGGTAATGTTTACGCAGGAAGAAGCTGTTTCACTGATGCTTGGTTCTAAGTTGGCCGCTCAATTCACGGATCGTTCGGTACAAAAACAATTTGATTCAGCTCTTTATAAAATTAAAGCCGTATTGCGGACCAATGATAAAGAACATGTAGATAATCTTACCGAACATGTAGTCATCTTTACCAGCCGGAAAGCTGCTGAAGATGATGGATCTGCCCAATACCTCGCGGTATTACAAAAAGCGATCGTAGATAAGAAAGTCGTGAACATCCGTTACGAAGCAAACTACAGTGAAGAAATTACCGAGCGAGCGATTGAGCCAATCGGACTTTGTTACTATGCATCTGCCTGGCATCTCATAGCCTGGTGCCGGATGCGTAAGGGGTATCGCGATTTCCGGATCAATCGTATGAAGACGCTTCATGTTAAAGAAGAATGTTTTAACTCCAGCAATCATCCTTCCCTGCAAACCTACCTGGATGAAATGATCAGTCAACACAGTAATGGATTGCTGGAAGTAAGTATTCTATTCAATAAAAAAATGGTGAAATATATTGGGGAACAACGTTATTATCACGGCTTTGTATCAGAAGAAAAAGAAGGAGATTATTACCGTATGAAATTCCTCACCTCCCATCTTGAAGGTTTAGCCCGATGGCTTTTAATGTTTACCAACTCCGTAAAAATTGAAGGACCCTCCCAGTTGAAAGATATTATGGTGGATTTGATTGAAGAACTGAAGCAGCAGCATGGAAATGTAGAATCTAAAATGTAAAAGTGCTTCCGTTTAGTGTTTCAAAATTGTAGTCTAACCCTCTCTTCCTCAACATTATGATATAATTATATTTGGGTCATGAACTCAGGACCCCTTTACATTCTACATTTTATATTTCTCTCCTGACATAACGCTGTCACTCCCCTCCTCTTCCTTTGTATTCTAAATACAAAGCAATATGGAAATCAAAACACACCCAGCTATGACTGTGCTGTACAGCACACACCGGACCACTATTGGCCAATTGAACCAATATGTGGGTACAGTAGTTAAAGAATTGTACGCGGAAGCGGTCCTCAATGGAGTATTGGTAAGCGGCCCTGCTTATTGGATGTATTATGGTATGGATGGTCAGCCCGAAACCGTTTTCACCCTGGAAATCGCGGTGCCAATTCAGGGTAAGATCACTGCATCGAAATTCGCTACTAAAGAATTGCCGTCGTTCAAAGCCGCCAGTCATGTGCATGAAAATGGGTGGACTAAAATGCCGGCGACCTATGCACAGATTATGCAATTCGTTGCAATGAATAACCTTCGCATGACAGGTGAATTCCGTGAAATTTATTGGAATATTGATTTCGAAAATCCGGAGAACAATCTTACTGAAGTACAAATCGGTGTCTTCATCAATGGACTTCAGCATTCAATTCAGCCTGAATCGGGCGAAAAAAAACCACTGGTTGTTATGAATCATTAAAGCAGGTCAATATAAATTGGTTGGACAAATGGTAACTGGAAATTGGTAAAAAAAGTATAGATTTAATACCACCCCAACAACCAGGAGTTTAATGTAAAACTCATACAATGAAAAAAGTTCCCATATTACTGCTGACCTTTTCAATCCATTTTATTTCTGTTGCTCAAAGCTGGCAGGATACGGCTACGCTGATTGATAAAATATTCGATCGTTATAAACCTGGTAATCCAGGTTGCCAATTAGCCATTAGCCGGTATGGACAGGTAATTTATTCCCGCTCCTGGGGAATGGCAGATATGGAACATGGAGTAGCACTTAGTAATATTTCCATCATTGAAGCTGGTTCTGTTTCAAAGCAATTTACAGCTGCCGCTATCTTATTACTTGAACAGCAAGGCAAGTTATCACTCGATGATGATGTTCATAAGTATGTTTCAGAACTACCCGATTACGGTACACCGATTACATTACGGCAAATGATGCAACATGCCAGCGGACTAAAAGATTGGGGCGCCGTCGCTGCAATATCAGGTTGGCCACGTAGTACAAAGACCTATAACAATGATGATGCTTTGTATATAATCTCCCGACAAAAAACCTTAAACCATAAACCGGGCGATGAATACTTATATAGCAATTCGAATTATAACCTTTTCGCAATTATTGTTGAACGGGTAAGCGGTAAGAGCCTGGCTGAATTTACGCGAATAAATATTTTTGAACCGGCAGGAATGAAACACACAGAATGGCGAAATAATTATAAAAAGATAGTACCAAACAGAGCAATCGCATACCAGAAAAGCATAAACACATATCTAACTGATATGCCGAATGAGTATGTATATGGTAACGGTGGATTGCTAACAACCGCAGAGGACTTGCTGATCTGGAATAATTATTACTTAAATAACAAGTTGGGTAATCCTTCTCTATTACCAAAACAACTTTCAACGAGTTCTTTTAACAATGGTATCATGGGGTGGTATGGAGCTGGTTTAGCCATCGATTCTACCCGTGGATGGAAATCAATCTCGCATAATGGTGCTACCGCCGGTTATCGCTCAAGTCTTGAGCATTTCCCCGATTTGGGTTTATCAATTGCCTGGCTCAGCAATACATCAGAATTTGACCAGGGACCGTCGATTTTAGATTCAGTCACCAGACTCCTTGTTAAAGATATTTCAATTGCACAAGCAAAGAATAACCCAACTGCTATCAATATAGCTATTGAAAAATTAAATAGTTACACCGGTATTTACAAAGATCCAAGAACTGCAAATAGCGTGAGATTATTTATCAGGGATGGCAAACTTGCCAATTCAAGGGGAGGAAATCTTACACCAGTTACAGAAAATGTGTTTTTAATAGGTGCAGGTCAAACAAGGATTGAAGTGCTACCCGGCAAAACAGGCAAGCTGCGTTTTATATCGTCCATTGACACGGTTGATTTTCCGATAGTAGATTCTGCAACCCTCGATGAAAAAAGCATGGCTGACTATGTTGGAGAATATTATTCAGAGGAAACAGAATCAAAATTTACCGTATTGGTTAAATCGGGCAGACTGATTGTCCATCGCGATCCAAAAACCGATTATATACTTACTCCACTTTATAAAGATGGTTTTAGTTCCAGCGCGGGAACAATTTATTTTGAGAGAGCTAAGAAGAACAAGATTGTAAATTTGAAAGTATATGTTGGCAGAGCTAGAAATGTGGAATTCAAGAAAGTTAAATAAGATATGACGCAATCATGAATGGGAATTATTTCTACCGGCTTATCCCGAAAAGAATATTATATCTGATTGTTTATATTAAGCCACCCATAACCGGATCTTAGCAACTAACTGCCACTCTCCATCTCCCAGTTTTTGCATTATGATCAAATTTCCACTTCCGTAAAAACCCTTCGCTTGATGCGCAAGATAAAAACAAGCATAATCACCTGAATAAATAACTGTCGAAAGTTCATAAACACCAAAAACATCGGGGTTCTTTATATAAAAATTTTTCCACCCAATAGTAATTTTATCCTTCGATTTAGTATCGAAGAACTGTTTGAAGGTTTTGTCACTAATGGTTGTTACAGGTGTTTTAAGTTTAAATTTTGATTCATGCAATTCCGGAGTATTATTAAATCCCTTTTCCAATTTAAGAATTGCAGTTTTGATATCATCCTGTTTCACCAACCTTATAAGCGAAGTGTCGTATCCTATCGTAATACCAATGGCTTGGACACTCCCTTCGCTAATAAAAGAACCGAAACCTTCCATTTTATTTTCGTAAGGTTTATATTTCTTAATAACAATTACCCTTTTTATGGTATCCCTATTTGAGTCCAGTACATCAATTAAACTATCTATAGCTTTTGAGTACAGGCCATAATCCAATGTGGATTGCCCAAATGAGATGGAGGTAATAAGTGATAACGTTAGTGCAAGTCTTATCATAGCTAATTGATTGCGCCGTGCAATGTCAACGGCTCCTAAAACCTAGATTGCATTTCCAAATTTCACCGACTCCCGACTCCCGACTACTGACTACTCACTACTCACTACTCCCGCTCCATCTTCCAATTGCATCACATAAATTTCCGGACTAATACTGAATTGCTTTTCATATGCATCTTTAATCTGCTGAGAAAATGTCTCAACCGCGCTTGCCTGTACAATATTAATTGTGCATCCCCCAAAGCCTCCCCCCATCATCCGCGAGCCTGCTACACCTTTTATTGTTTTTGATTTTTCCACCAGGAAATCCAATTCCTTGCAACTCACCCCGTATCTTTTACTAAGACCCTTATGTGAAGCATACATCATTTCGCCAAAACCGGGTAAATCACGATGGCGCAACGCATCACAAGCAGCCAGTAAACGTTGATTTTCATTTACAATATATGTACAGCGATCATATACAGTAGCATTGAACTCCTGCCAATGTCGTGTGAGTTGTTCATAGCTAACATCCCGAAGTGAAGATATTTCAGGATAATATTTTTGTAGTAGGGTTACCCCTTCTTCGCATTGTTGTCGCCTTACATTATACTCCGTGCCTGACAGTTCATGACTTACCATTGTATTCACCAATACTATTTTATATTCGGGAAAATCGAAAGGAACATATTCATATTCCAAACTCCGACAATCCAATTTCATGGCAAACCCGGCCTTACCATGCAGACTGGCGAACTGATCCATGATACCACATTGCAGGCCCACAAAATTATGTTCCGTTTTTTGCCCGATCACTGCCAATTCCATCCGGCTGTAATCAAGTTGAAATAATTCATTCAGGGCAAATCCATAAGCTGAACAAAGTGCTGCCGATGAACTCATGCCGGCTCCTACCGGGATATCACCATCGATCAATACATCAATGCCCCTGATTCTTACTCCGATCTGTTGAACATAATAAGTAACCCCCAGTAAATAATTAATCCAACCCTGGCGTGGTGCCGTTTCGCTTATGTCAAAAGAAACCGACTCTCCGAATTGACGGGCAAAAACGTTTACCGATTGCGTTCCGTTTTCAGCAATTGCTGCATATATTCGTTTATCGACTGCACCGGGAAGTACAAAACCTTTATTGTAATCGGTATGTTCACCAATAAAGTTAATACGACCCGGAGCCGATACTAATAAAGGTTCGCGGCCATATCGCTGTACAAATTCTATTCGCAACTGTTGGTCCATGGTATTAAGGAAAAGGAATTAATATCTAAAAATAATCAAAACCTGATCATTCAGCTATTATGAGTTTCTCTATTCAAACAATAACAGAAAATGGTTTTCAGATTACCCGCCTTTCAGATGACAACTCACAAACATCCGTTGACATTTTGCCTGCCTATGGAGCGTTGCTGCATGCATTTCGCATTAAAACCAAAAAAGGTCCTTTCAATATCATTGATAATTATTCCGATAAAGACAGCGCGGATCAGCAATTAGCTACCTCCTTTAAAAGTTCAAAACTTTCTCCCTTTGTTTGCCGCATTCCAGATGGCAAATACGAGTGGGAAGATACGTCCTATGAGTTCGCTACAAAATTTATGGATGGCTCCTCAATTCATGGACTGCTTTACAACAAACCATTTAGAGTGGTGGATCTTTATTCGAAAGATAACCTGGCTTCTGTCCGGCTGAAATATCATTATAAAAAGGAGGATCCCGGTTATCCCCATGATTACACCTGTGAGGTGGTGTATACACTCCATCCTGATAATATAATACAACTGGAAACTACTGTACTAAATCTTAGTAACGAACCCATCCCGATAGCGGATGGCTGGCACCCTTACTTTACGTTGGATGGAAAGATTAACGATTGGGAAATGCAATTTGTTTCCGACGCAATGCTGGAATTTGATGAAAAGCTCATTCCAACCGGAAAACTTTTATATGAACCATCTTTCAAAGAACCCCGGCTAATCGGTGATCGTTTCCTTGATAATTGTTTTTTTCTTCAGCAAGAAGAAGGCGCCCCTGTTTGCGTTCTGCATAATCCTTCCAATGGATTAACATTGAGTTTCTTCACTAATAGTAATTACCCTTATCTCCAAATATATACACCCGATCATCGCAGGAGTATCGCAATTGAAAACCTGAGTGGTGCTCCCGATTGTTTTAACAATGGCATCGGCCTTAAAGTCCTGCTTCCTCGTCGATCCGAAACTTTTAACGTGTGGTACAAAGCACAGCTGAGTTAAAACCGTTAACTTGCCGCAAATAGTTTGTATGCAAAAGTTGAAGCTGTTTACCTTATTTTTTACCCTTTTCTTATTGCTGGGTTGTTATGAAGTAAATGAAGAGATTGTGCTGAATGAAAACGGCAGCGGCACCTTCAGTACAAAAATGGATATGGCTCAATTGATTGAAATGATGCAAAGTTTTGGAGAAGGGGAAATGAACCAGGAGGGACTTGATAAGGTAATCGATACGGTAATTTCCATGAAAAGTTTTGCCGATTCAGCCAAGGAAATTACCCCCGAACAAAAAGCATTGTTGAGTGAGGGTAGGATGCGTATGCAGATGAATCTCAAAGAGAAAGTATTCAAGATAGACACTGATATTCCTTTTAAATCATATAACGACCTGCAACTTCTTTTAGCAGGTGGTGGTGGCATGGCAGGAATGTCGGATATGATGAAAAAAATATTTGACAAAGGCGGAGAAGAAGCAAATAACGACCAGCCCGATACGCCAAAGGATCTTGATCCTGACTTGAGTCAATTGAGTAATATTTTTGATGTGACAGCTAAAAATGGCACCATCAGCAAAAAGCTGAACCAGGATAAATACAAGTTGTTGATGGAACGACCCGAGATGGCACAGATGAAACAGATTGGTAGTGCCGGCATTGAAATACTTTACAGCACCACTATTAAATTACCCCGACCCGTAAAAAGTTCTGATAACCCGCTTATCAAACTTTCGGATGATAAAAAAACGGTGACCATCAAATACAATTACCTCGAAGTATTTGAAACCCCTGAGAAATTTGCTTATACGATTACCTATTAACCACAGATAGCACGGATTTTTTTCACAGATAACACAGTTATGATTCTACAATAAATCTGTGATATCTGTGTCGTAATCTGTGTTATCCTTGGTTAGAATATATTGCAAAATATGAAACATCCCTGGCTGCTTTATTTGTTTGGAATTGATCTGATACTAGACCTGGTAGCTACTCAATATGGAATGACGGAATGGAGATATACTACCAAGCCTTTATTAATGATTCTATTGGGCTTATTTAGTTGGCGTCAGCATTTCCCCAATAAAAAAATAAAAGCGCTACTCTTATTGGCAATGGGTTTTTCCCTGGGCGGTGATATTTTTCTTATGTTTGATAAAAGTGACAGACCCAATTTTATATTCGGCTTGATCAGCTTTTTGCTAGCACATATCTTTTATATATTTCTTTTCCTGCAACTCAAAAGAAGTTATTTTCCTCAACGGAGATGGAACCCATGGATCATTATAGCACTACTGTTATATGTTGTCGTTTTGATTTATATTTTGAATCCCTACCTGGGAGATCTTAAAATCCCCGTTATTGTATATGCTTTGGTATTATCCGGCATGCTAATAACCGCGTGGCACGCTTTCCATTTCAATAATCAATCAGGTGGAGGGTGGATAATTTCAGGAGCTGTCTGCTTTGTGTTATCTGATTCATTATTGGCGTTTAATAAATTTTATGCTCCATTTGAATTCTCAGGAATTGCAATTATGCTTACGTACGGGTTAGCGCAGCTATTCATCGTGTTAGGGATTACAAAATTCATCCATTCAGCCGATAAGCCCTAATTTTGGTAGTGTATCAGTTTCCCACAAAGACACTAAGTCACAAAGGCTTTTCTTAGTGAATTTTGTGTCTTTGTGGGATAAAAAAGTTCAAACTGAGACACTACTCTAATTTTGGCTCATTCAATTTTAATATGTATCAAACCGACTTCCTTGTTATTGGCTCAGGCATTGCCGGTTTAACCTTCGCGTTAAAAGCCGCCCGACAGTTCCCCGATAAAAAAGTATTGGTTGTAACCAAAGCGCAAGCCGATGAAACCAATACCAAATATGCACAAGGTGGTATTGCGGGTGTATGGGATGCCGATAAAGACAGTTTCGAAAAACATATTGAAGACACCCTCATTGCAGGTGACGGTCTCTGTAACCGACATATAGTAGAGATAGTTGTAAAAGAAGGAGTGGAACGAATCCGCGAAATCATTGAATGGGGCGCTCAATTCGATAAGGAAGCCGATGGTGATTATAAATTAGGGAAAGAAGGCGGACATAGCGAATACCGCATCCTTCATCATAAAGATGTTACAGGAAAAGAAATGGAAAGGGCCCTGCTCACGGAAGTGGATCGGCATAAAAATATTGAGATGATCAAACATTGCTTTGTGGTAGATCTTATCACACAACACCACCTGGGTCATCTCGTAACCAAAGCCACTCCCAATATTGAATGCTACGGGGTATATGTTCTCAATCGAAAAACCAACCAAATTGAAAAGATCATTGCTCATACTACATTGTTGGCAACGGGAGGTAACGGACAGGTATATCGTTCTACAACCAACCCCTTTATTGCAACCGGCGATGGGGTGGCAATGGTTTATCGTGCCAAAGGAAGAATTGAAAATATGGAATTCATCCAGTTTCATCCAACAGCCCTGTATGAACCCGGTGTACGCGGACAATCTTTTTTAATTACAGAAGCCGTCCGTGGTGACGGCGGCATACTTTGCAATAAAAACGGCGAGGCATTCATGGAAAGATATGATTCCCGCAAGGATCTGGCACCAAGAGATATTGTTGCCCGTGCGATTGATAGCGAAATGAAGATCAGTGGTACCGAGCATGTCTATTTGGATTGCCGGCATATGGATCAGCATAAATTTCTCGAACACTTTCCGAATATTCACGAAAAATGTAAATCGATTGGGATTGATGTAGCCAAACATATGATTCCGGTTGCCCCCGCCGCCCATTATAGTTGTGGAGGAATTAAAACGGATGAATGGGGACGCACTTCCATCAATCATTTATATGCAGCGGGTGAATGTGCCAGTACTGGGTTGCATGGTGCAAACCGATTAGCCAGCAATTCATTGTTGGAAGCAATGGTATTCTCTCATCGTTGTTTTTTGGATGCTTCTAATAAGTTAAACAATGACGGGGGGCTCTCCTCGCTCTCATTAAGGAGTGGGGTCGGGGGTGAGGTTCCTGATTGGAATGCCACTGGTACTACTCAACCCAAAGAAATGATTCTGATCACACAGAGTTTGAAAGAAGTGCAACAGATCATGAGTGATTATGTTGGTATTGTTCGAACTAATGTACGATTACAGAGAGCCATCAAAAGAATCGATTTGCTATGGGAAGAAACTGAAGCATTGTATGAAACCACTACGCTCTCCCCACAATTATGTGAATTGCGAAACATGATCACGGTTAGCTACCTGATCGTTAAATGCGCGAGCTTTCGTAAAGAAAGTCGCGGGTTACATTACAATACTGATTATCCGGGCAAGAGTGAGATGGTGCAGAATATTGTTTTGTAAGGAATGCACGCTTTTCGCTGTTCGCTTCTCGCCGCTCGCAACTTCTGAATTTGAATAAACAATATTTAATAATTTGATCAGTTTAAAATATTTTAGATATATCGTACGATTAATCATTTACAGGTGCTGCGAAAAGCGTGTAGCGAACAGCGAGCAGCTCTCTAAATTCATCCCATGCAAGCCATGATCTTCGCCGCCGGACTCGGCACTCGTTTTAAACCCTGGACCGATAAACATCCCAAAGCGCTTGCGTTGGTGAATGGCAAATCGTTGCTGCAACGAAATATTGAATACCTGCAACAATATGGTGTTACCGATGTGGTGGTGAATGTGCATCATTTCGCGGATCAGCTGATTGAAGCCATTGAAAAAAATAAAGGATGGGGAAGCCGGATTACTATCAGCGATGAGCGCGATGAAGTGCTTGAAACCGGCGGCGGACTCAAAAAAGCCAGCCCTCATTTTTACAGCGACAATATTGTTATTATCAATGCTGATATTCTTACCGATCTGGATCTTAAAGCCATGTCCGATTATCATCATCGTGAACAACCCCTTGCAACATTGGCAGTAACGAATCGCAACACATCCCGTTATTTTTTATTTGATATGAATAATATCCTCTGTGGATGGAGAAACAGCAAAACGGGGGAAGAAATAATCAGTCGGAGTTCAAACCAGTTTTTCCCAAGGGCATTCAGTGGTATTCATATTATAAGTAAGAAATTACTTCCACTTCTAACGCAGGAAGGTAAATTCGGAATTGTTGATGTATATCTCGGCTTATCCAAAATGCATATCATTAAATCCTTTGACCACAGCGGCAGTCATTTTTTGGATGTGGGAAAACCAGAATCTGTTGAAATAGCTGAACAGCTTTTTAAATAATGCTATAAAAGAATACAGGGCTAAGAGTATAAAAGGGCGTTTAGAATAAATGGGAACTAATGATCTACAATCAACAGGAATTTGATATTAAGCTTGAATGGGGAATCCGGGGCGTGGAAGAACTTGCTCCAGTTTCTGATGTTATTATAATTGTTGATGTTCTTTCTTTTTCAACCTGTGTAGATATTGCCACCCGAAATAGTGCAATCATTTATCCCTATCGATGGAAAGATGAAACTGCTATCGGATATGCAAAAACATTAAATGCCGAACTCGCGGATTTTAAACGAAAATATACCGACGGATACTCACTTTCTCCGACTTCTTTATTAAATATTAAACCAAACACAAAGTTGGTATTGCCTTCACCCAATGGCTCAACCTTATCATTATCGACAATGCAAACTCCTACTTTTTGTGGGTGTTTAAGAAACGCGAAAGCGGTTGCAACATTTGCAAAAAGTTTCGGCAGAAAAATATCCATCATTCCAGCTGGCGAGCAATGGAATGATAATACATTAAGAGTTTCTTTTGAAGACTTGATTGCAGCAGGCGCTATCATTTCATACTTGCAAGGAAGCCTGTCACCAGAAAGTAAAACGGGGTTAACGGTTTTTAAAGACTTACAGTCGACCCTTTTAGAAGAGATAATAAAATGCAGCTCTGGAAAAGAGTTAATTGAAAGGGGTTTTGAAAAAGATCTGCTATTGGCTTGTGATTTTAATGTAAGTGATAATGTCCCGGTTTTAACCAATAATGCCTACGTTGGAAAAAAAAGCAACTTCTGAATCAAGGTTAAGGCGTAATAATTTCACGCTCTTTGCTCCTTTTCCCTTTTCCCTTTTTCCCGTTATCCAAAAAAGAAATACAAGGCTAAGAGCATAAAAGAGATAAGGAGACAAAAGAGAAACTTTGAAAAGCAAGATCCCTTTAATCTGCTATTCCCGTTTGACCCCTTAGCTAAAATCTATTCTGTTGACCGCTAATTGAAAGCTGAGAACTGTCAGTCAACCACCACAAACCACAAACCTACCTCTTTGGGGTATAGACATATATCCAAACTGTTCGTATCTTTAAGACAGACAAGCCTTCCTATGCAATTACTTGATTATATCCAGGTAAAAACTGATAAGGGTTTCGCGGATATTGAATTATATCTGGGCGATCTTTCTGCGATTCCAAAAGAGCATAAAGTAGATATTGTTATATTATCTGCCTTCCCCAACAACTATGCCCCCACTCCCAACACATTGATCGGGTCCCTGGACCAGAAGGGATTATCAGTGGCGAAACTCGCCGAGGATAAGGATATGGACCTACGCAAATCGCTGTGGTGTTGGTTTTCGAAAGAGCTACCCAAGCAACAGGTGGACAAATTCAATTTTTCCCGGATACTTTGCTTCGAACCGGCAGAAAAAAGGGACAACGCTGCGGAATTTGTGGCAGACATCTTTCGTTGTCTCAACAATTTTGTTTTTGATGATGACGTGAACCATGTGGCTATGCCAGCCGTTGCCGCGGGTAATCAGCAGGCCTCTATTATTAAAATCACTGAAGCGATTATTGAAGCAGCAACGTTCTGGTTGCAAAGGGGCCTCCCCTTACAATCCATAAAACTTGTTGAAATAAACGAGAAAAAAGCGGAGGACCTCCGAAAAGTCTTTGCAAATTATAAAGCGCATGAATCATTCGATACCAGTACCGGGGCAAAATCCGACGATTCAAAAGTAGATCAGGTAATTCCGGCAGCAGCCCGACAGGTTGAAGCAGGCCGATTACCTTTTGCCCCGAAACCACCATCAATAAGCAGGTCCGTCACCGCAACTGAACCGGCACCCATTCCAACTCCGGTTGCTGCTGCAACAGAGCTATTCGATATTTTTATAAGCTATTCGCATAAAAACAGAGATCATGTCCGGTACTTCATTGAAACGTTGCGAGAAAAAAATCCTTCCCTCCGTATTTTTTACGATAGCGATAGCATTCCAAAAGGTGGACAATGGCTAAAAGAAATTTCCCGCTGCATTGACAAGAGTAAGAAAGTAATTGTGTTTTTATCAAAAGAGTTCGATGAATCACCCGCCTGCTGGGATGAGTTCCAGTGCGCTAAAGTGCGGCAAAACAGAACAGGCAAAAATATCATTATGAATATTTATCTGCTCGATCATCCCGAATTACCCACTATGTTCGAGATATTTAACTGGATTGATTGCCGGGAAGCCGATAAGCAAAAATTAGAAAGCGCTATCATTGATGTAATTAGTTCTCTGGAAAATTAGTCCTGTTACCCCCGCACCTGAAGAAATATTTATACCAGTACTTTTCTGGTTTTATATACTGTTTACGCATTACCATTACTCATTCATAAACCTATCTTTTATGTTCTCACTCAAACAACACCTCAGTAACGAATCGGATACAAAACGTATTTTATCGTTGGATGGTGGTGGTATCCGCGGTGCCATCACAATTGGTTATCTCGAACAAATGGAAAAGATATTAAGCGAGCGGTATAAAGATTTTATCGATCCCGCAAAATTCCGTTTATGCGATTATTTTGATTTAATCGGCGGTACCAGCACGGGTTCTATTATTGCAGCCTGCCTGGCGATTGGCATGAGTGTTAAAGAGATCAAGGAAAAATATTTTAAACTTGGGGGGATGATCTTTGAAGACAAAAATAAAATCTGGGATATACTCCATATCCGTAAAGCATTGCGCGCCCGCTATGATGAAAAAAAGCTTAAAACGCATTTGAAAGAAGCTTTTACCGATGAAAATGGAAAAGATATTCTATTAGGTGGTCCACAAATTAAAACAGGCCTATGCGTATTTGCCAAAAGAGCCGATACAAACAGTACCTGGACATTGAACAATCACCCCGGAGGTAAATTTTATAATGACCCAAAATGGGGGGAGAATGGAAAAATTCCGTTGAAGGATGTGGTACGTGCCAGTACCGCCGCACCTACTTATTTTATTCCCGAAGTGATTGATGTAGGTGGCAAACAAAACGCGGCATTTGTAGATGGAGGAGTAAGTACCGCGAATAATCCTGCTTTGTACTTATTGATGGTTGCCACCTTAAAAGGATTTCCCTATCAATGGAAGGGCGGGGAGAATAATATTTTTATTGTGTCATTAGGAACCGGTACTTCTGTTTTTAAAACTACGGTAGGAGATATTACTGACAATTGGATGCTTAGCTGGGCCGCTTCCATTCCAGATATGCTAATGCAGGATGCAAGTTGGTTGAACCAGATCGTTCTACAATGGATTTCCCGCAGCGATACCCGTAAACAGATTGATCTTCAGATAGGAAAGATGGAAAACGATGTATTGGGCAATCAGCCTATTCTTACCTATAACCGGTATAATGTAGAAATGACTGTTGAGAACCTGCAAAGATTAGGATTTAAAGAAGGAAAAGATTATAAAGACCTTGCTCATATTATTGAAATGAGTCATGGAGAAAATGTAGAAATTCTTTATAAAATCGGAGCAGCCGATGCAAAGAATGATATTAAATCGGAACATTTCCGGCAGGCATTTGATTTGAAACCAGAACTCGTTTCATAATAAAGAATTATGTCAAGGAAACCTCTGTGTTTTGTACTAATGCCTTTTGGTACCAAAACACTTGCTGATAACCGAACAGTAGATTTTAATTACGCGTATAATCAACTGATCAAACCGGCCATTGAAGCCGCTGATCTGGAACCGATACGTGCCGATGAAGAAAAGACGGACGGCATTATTCATAAACCCATGTTTGAGCGATTGATCTTATGCGAATACGCGGTGGCCGACCTTTCCGCATCCAATGCAAATGTGTTTTATGAATTAGGAGTAAGGCATGCGATAAAACCTTTTACCACTACGATTATATTTGAAGGAGCTAACCGGCTTCCATTCGATGTGAATTTATTAAGAGGGTTGCCATATTACTTCGATGAAAAAGGTTTGATAAAGGATCTGGATGCAACAAAAAAACAACTTACGGAAAAATTAGTAACGGCAAAAGCAAACCAGGATAAAGACAGCCCGGTATTTCAATTACTGGATGGATTTCCGGAGATCGCTCACATGAAAACGGATGTTTTTCGTGAACAGGTAGAATATTCAGAAAAAATTAAAGCGGCATTGAAGAAAGCCCGTAACAATAAAAGCAAGGAGGAAATAAAAGCGATTGAAAACGAATTGGGTAACCTGAAAGATGTGGAAGCGGGAATATTAGTGGACCTGTTTTTATCCTACCGAAGTATTGAAGCTTTTGATGAGATGATTGTTTTGGTGGAAGATAAATTCCCCAAACATATAAGTAATACAATAATGATCAGGGAGCAGTACGCTTTTGCACTTAACCGGAAAAATGGAGGGAGCCAGGATGCGATTGATGTATTGAATAAACTGATTGAGGAACGAGGAGCAAGCAGTGAAACCTATGGACTTATGGGTAGAATTTATAAAGATCGTTGGTCATTACTCAGCAAACAAGCCGGTAATGAATTAGAAGCGGAATCAGTTCTTGAACAGGCCATAGAAACCTACAGCAAAGGGTTCAGCATGGATAGTCGAGATGCGTTCCCTGGTATCAATGCTATAAGCCTGATGGCAATAAAAGATCCACCAGATGAAAGAATGAGCAGCTTGTTACCAGTGGTTAGATTTGCCGTTGAACAAAAGCTGAAAACAAAGAATGCTGATTATTGGGATTATGCGACCTTACTCGAGATCGCTGTGCTCGAGAAAAACCAATCGGCAGCAAAAGATGCGTTGAAAAAATCAATACCGGCAATCCGCGAACAGTGGGAACCAAAATCGACCATTAATAATCTTCAGCTTATCCGGAAAGCCCGGGAGAAGAGAGGGGAAGACGTGAAATGGCAATTGATGTATGAGGAAGAGTTACTGAAAAAAACAAAATAAAACTGACCATTCATGAAAATATTTGTAGGCTTCGGATACAATCCAAGAGATAGATGGATCGAGGAGCTTATATTCCCGTTGATTATAAAAGCTTTTCAAGGTGAAGTAGTTGACGGAAAAGAAATTTATGGTGAATCTATTTCTGATGAAGTAAGAAATAAAATTGAATCCTGTGATGGTTTATTGGCCTTTTGCACACGCCGGGATGAGCTTGCTGCGAATGGGCTTTGGACAACTCACCGATGGGTTATTGATGAATTCAATCATGCCTTAGCTAAAAAAATTAAGGCAGTAGAAATACGGGAAGATAAAGTGGATCCTCAAGGAGGCATCGGGGGTAACCTGCAACATTTACCTTTTTCATCAGATGCCAAAGAGTTTTTAATATTGGAAGTAGCTAAAATATTGGGGAACTGGAAAGCAGGTATCTATTCCAAACGTCTACAATTATTACCAGCCATTTTAATCGACGATGTCAGACCACTTTGGAAAGACCGACAGGATGAAATTACCTGCAAGTATAATTTCCTTGTAGGAAATAATGAAAGCCCCCCATTCACTTCTAAACTGAGAAAAATCGGAAATGGATTATGTGTAGACGTGGATAATATTCCATCAGGGAAAAATGTAATGATTCAAATAAATGTATCAGGTCCCAACTTTTATTGGTCCTCCGGTTTTGAATCGATTGACCTGATCTCCATAAATATGGAAAAAAATAATTGACATGACTGAAAAATATGAAATAAAACAAGGCTCAAGCTTCGAAAAAGATGATTGGTGGACCTGGTGGGTTTGGATCGAAGGAAGTGAGAATGATCTGGACAAAATTGAATCTGTAGTATACATTCTACACTCAACATTTAAGGACCCCGTGAGAACGAATACAAACAGATCAGAAAAATTTATGTTAAAAACAAGTGGTTGGGGTGTATTTACGTTATATGCTAAAATTATATTGAAGGACGGAAAGCATATCAAACTGTCTCACGACCTCAAATTATATTACCCTTCCGGAGAGGAAAACATGGAATAATCTAAGGTTAAAAGATTATACTATTTTCGCCTCTAAATTTGTGATCCGCATGCAGCTGGTTATTGAAGCAATTGAGGCATTATATAGAAAGTGGAGCAAGAAACAATCTGAAAGGATAGAGTTGCTGCCACAGGCAGGATCCGACAGACGGTATTTCCGCATTCATACGGGTGGGCAACCGGTTATTGCTACCCATGGTAATAACGTTCCTGAGAACGAAGCCTTTATTTATTTTTCTGAACATTTCCGGAAACGAGCATTACCTGTACCGGAGATTTTTGCAGTTTCGGACGATAAAACAATTTACCTGCAACAGGATCTCGGTGATATTTCTTTACTGAACAGGTTGGAAAGCGAAGGGTTCACCCAATCAATTTATGATCTTTTCCATTTTAGTTTAAAACAACTGGCAGGCTTGCAGGTAAAGGGCGACGATCAATTGGATTATTCACGTTGTCTTACCAACCAGGAATTTGGCAAACAGGCTATTCTGGCCGATCTGCTTTATTTCAAATATTACTTCCTCGATGCATTAAGAAAGCCCTACGATAAACAAAAATTATTGGACGACCTGGATGCGTTAAGCAGTTATCTCACGCATACTGAATACAAATATTTTATGTTCCGCGATTTTCAAAGCCGGAACATCATGATTCAACCCGATAACCGGGTTGGCTTTATAGATTTCCAGGGGGGAATGAAAGGAGCCCCACAATATGATGTGGCCAGTATGTTATGGCAAGCAAGGGCTAATCTACCCGATGAGTGGAAAGAAAATCTATTGAACGATTATATGGATGCTTTTGAAAACCTTACCGGTCGTCCACTCGATCGTACGATTTTCAAAAGCCAGTACAACGGGTATGTTTTGATAAGATTGTTGCAGGTACTAGGCGCTTATGGATTTCGAGGCCTTTTTGAACGGAAGGCTCAGTTTCTAACCAGTATACCGCAGGCCCTCACCAATTTAAAATGGTTCATCGATAATCAAAGTATTGGTATCTCTGTACCTGAGTTCCGGAAAGTATTGGAGATATGTATCAGTGACGAAATTATTGAACGCTTCACGCCATTAAGAGCCACCCCCGATACTCCATTACTGATTCGTATTCACAGTTTCAGTTATAAAAAAGGAATTCCTCCGGATAACTCGGAAAACGGAGGGGGTTATGTATTTGATTGCAGGGGGATATTGAACCCCGGACGGTTGGATGAATATAAAACCCGTACGGGCCGCGATAAGGATGTAAAAGATTTTCTGGAACAGCAAACCCGTATGCCTGAGTTTTTAAACAGTGTGTTTGATATTGTAGATATCACTGTTGAAGATTTTATCAAACGAAATTTTGAAAACCTCTCGGTAAATTTTGGCTGTACCGGTGGTCAGCATCGCAGTGTATATGCGGCAGATGCCTTAGCGCGTCATCTCCGTAATAAGTTTAATGTAAAAGTTGAAGTGAAACATATAGAACAGGAAGCTAAGAATTGGATCAATCTTCCACCTGCTACAAATCCTGAAAAGTCATCCGGCAAATCCTGAGAAAAATGTAGCGACATTATGTATTATTTGATTTTTATACCGCTCTACTTAGTTTCCTTACTTCCTTTTCCCGTTTTATACTTTTTGGGAGATGCAGTATGTGGTTTCTTATATTATATAGTTGGTTACCGTAAAGAAGTGGTGATGGGCAATTTGAAAATCGCGTTCCCCGAAAAATCCGATACAGAACGGAAAAAGATCGCCAAACGGTTTTACCACAATTTCGTAGACAATTTTATAGAAACGCTCAAGCTATTTTCATTAAGCAAAAAAGCATTCGAAAAAAGATGGGAATCCGATTTATCGGGTTTCGAAGCAGCTTATAAAACTGGTAAGAGCATCCATGTTATTTCGATGCACAATTTCAATTGGGAATTTGCAAATTGGGGTATTCCTAAAGAATTCAAATACCCTTTTGTGGTCATTTATATGCCAATTACCAATAAAGCATTTGACAGGATCATGAAGAATATGAGAAGCAAGTTTGGCAGCATATTAATTCCTGCTACTAATTTTAAACGGCACTCTTTTCAAATTAACAAGCAACTGCATGGAATGGCTAATGTGGGCGACCAGGCACCGGGGAATCCGGCAAAAGCGTACTGGCTGAATTTTTTCGGAAAACCAACGGCATTTGTAACAGGTCCGGAAAAAGGGGCGCGAATAAATGATGTGGCGGTTGTTTTTTGTACTTTCTTTAAAACACGTCGTGGTCATTACCGGATAGAAACCAAATTTGTAACGGCTGATCCGCGCAGTTTACCCGAAGGAGAACTTACACGTAAATATGCAAAGTATATAGAGGATTGCATACGGGAAAGGCCCGACAATTACCTCTGGAGTCATCGGCGATGGAAACACGACTATAAAGAAGAATATGGAAAACTACTTTAATACTACTTCTTTTTCTTCAACTGCAGGTAATCAAAGAAGTAAATTACTTTAAGGGAAATATTATTATTCTGATCAGCTTCTATTGTTTTACCGAAATTTTCAAAGTAGTTATCATCTACGTAATTATTGTAGGCATATACGGCGTCTTTCCATACGATATTTATAAAACTACCCGGGGCGAACTGCCAGGTGTACACCATATCGATATTAAAGTAGTTTACATTTCGGTCGGCATTTTGTGCAAAAGTTGGATTAACAATCAGTTTACCACTCGATTTTTCCAGATTAAAATAAGAATCATTCTTGACGCTACTCACATAATGTCTTCCCCGAAACGTAAGTCCCATTTTATTCGTGAAGCTATATTTAAAACTTAGAGTATTTTCCACCGTCTTTACCCGCCGCTTTCCAAAGATGCTACTTTATTCATCGGACCATGCATATCCCACGCCATTAAACTGTGGTTGCAAGCCCAATTGATAATTAACAGAGAATTTCTGGTTGAACCGGTAGCTCTGAATCAATATGCAATCAACTGAATTATACTCATAGAAATCAAAGTAATGAAGAAAACCCTCCAGAATATGGAGGGTGCTGCTAATGAATAATTATGCAATGGTTGCATTTGTCACCAATGATGACTATCAGAAAGGAATTGCTTCAGCGTTAAGCCCTTATTAAATTTTCTAACTTGACCGATTTAAAATATTGGAACATAGAAAACGGATTTGCCCGCGCTGAAGGTTCCAGATCCTAATATAATAAATGATCCATTGGGAGCAGTGACCTTTGCATACCACTCTACGGACTTTAGGTTACCTGGATTATGCACTACTATTCCAGGCAAGTTCGAATTACCCGGTCCGTTTGGATAAAATGCGCTTACCGTTCCCACTTCCTGCGTACCAATAAAGAGTTTAATCGGATATGTATTAATTGAGTATACAATACCGCCAACAGTATACGCGGGATAACGAGAATAAAATACTACTCTTTCAAACTGGCAGCAGCCGCAATCTTTTTCGGCTTCAACGCTATAATTGGTGGCGCTGTAATCCATGCAGCCGGTTGGTTTTTTACACCATTCGAAAGAAGACAGCGTAATAAAGCAGGAGACATAAATGAATAATCGTTTCATAAAAAGAAGATTTGTGTTATTTAAAAAATTGGGGCAACCTATTACCAGAGCCGTAAACAACACAAATATGAACCGGAAAAATATTTCACCGGAGGGTAGTTTAACCCGGAATTTGACCGTGCTTTTCACGGTATTGCCAAATGAAATAACCTTTTCGGTTAGAGGTGATTGAAATTTCACAGAGGTGTGATAGTTTTATCTGATATTCATAACCACTAAACACATCACTATGAACAAATATCTTTTTTTTACAACGCTTAGTTGCCTTGCTTTCTTTTCAGTAAATGCACAGGAAATAACAGAAAAGGACAGACTCGCTGATAAGAATTTTTGGGAATCTCTCAAAGGTGATCAAATTAAAGATGTAATAAGAGAAGATTCAGCCGTAGCGATAGTTGATTTTTATCGAAAGAAGAGATGGAATAAAAAGCGAAAATTTCCGCTGATTGGAAAAAGATTTGACTCAAAAGCAATATGGTTTGATTTGGAAAAACTAAAAGTTTTTTATGAGGTTGTTGAAAAATATAATGATACGCATGATAAAAAAATTGATGGATATCGATTATATTATGGAGTATATCCAAAAGGATACAGCGATCACCCAAAACAACTTACGGTTTTAATTGTTCCAACTATTCTTGTAAAAAATGGCGACAAGTATATCCATCAGGACGTCCAGGTAGAAGATCCTCGAACCAAAGAAAAAAGAACCTTAGCCGTACTCGTTGAAAATAAAGGCCAACTCTGTCCACTACCACCCTGCCAGGGCGCCTTGCTAATGCGGGAATAACCCAAACTATAACTGACTTTGAAAAATATAGAAAACCATTTGTGGCTTGAATTATTAGCTTTCTTA
Organism: Chitinophagaceae bacterium; assembly: GCA_965279015.1. Classification (GTDB taxonomy): domain Bacteria; phylum Bacteroidota; class Bacteroidia; order Chitinophagales; family Chitinophagaceae; genus Endoryza. The sequence goes on along the minus strand of OZ257130.1, from coordinate 1,266,043 downwards.
ATGAGCCTGGTGTTTTTTCAGAAATGGAAAAACAGCAAGCTCCATTTATTTATGCCCTTTCTTGCATTAACTGTTTTAGTAGAATGGGGTTCTAAATTCGGAATCTTCGTTATTAATAATTCTAACCACTGGATATATAATGTTTTTACTCCAATAGAATTTACATTCTACCTGTATTTCTTTTATATCATTATAAACAATAACGTCATAAGGAAAGGAATCAGAATTGGCTGGGCCATATTTTTTGCTTTTGCCATATTAAACATTTCATTTTTTCAGACCTTTTGGAGTTTTAACTCCTATACATATACCCTGGGATCGATTGAAGTAATATTTTGTTGTTGCCTTTATTTAATAGACCTGATGAGATCAAGGGATTATGTGAACTTGGCAAAGTACCCTTACTTCTGGGTATGCACTGGCGTTATTTTCTTTTATCTTGGTAGTTTTGCAAGTGATGCACTTTTTGAATTTATTAGAATTAATAACAAAACTAACTTATCATATCTAACCAGATTTATTATTGATTCATTAAATGTTATTTTGTATTCCTGTTTTATTATCGCATTTCTATGCCCGGTCCCGAAAATTCAGAAATAACAGTTGCTATTATTACAGGCACGGTATTATTCCTATTATTAGGTTTATTCATTGTGCTGTTCTTGTTTTTTTATCAAGAGAAACAAAAGAGAAATATGGTTGAAAAGCAATCTCTCCAATCACAATTCGCCCAAACCCTACTCCAATCCCAACTCGAAATCCAGGAACAAACCCTCAATACCATCTCCCAGGAAATCCATGATAATATTGGCCAGGTATTAAGTCTCGCCAAATTGAATTTAGGTACGATGGATTTACAAAAGCCTGAACTCTTACAACAGAAGATTGATGACTCAAAAGTGTTAGTAGGCAAAGCCATCCAGGACCTGCGCGACCTGAGCCGCAGTCTCAATACCGATTATGTACAGCAGATGGGTTTGCAACGAGCCATCGAATACGAACTCGAACTGTTGCGCAAGGCCGGCAAACACGAAACTAAGTTGGATATCCAGGGAATTGTTTATCGTCTCGATACCCAGAAAGAACTGATCCTGTTCCGCATTGTGCAGGAAATTTTGAACAATGTGATCAAACATGCCAATGCTTCACGAATTACCGTGCAACTGAACTACCGGCCCGAATTATTTATACTGTCGGTTGAAGATAACGGGGAAGGTTTTGATATCTCCCGGCTCAACGAATCTGAAAACAGTAATTTTGGTATTGGTATTAAGAATATGAATAGCCGGGCTAAACTGATCGGTGCCGAATATACGATCAACAGTACAAAAGAAATGGGCACACAAGTATATATCTCTTTACCCTTGATTTTAAATACAACCGACCATGCCAACAACTAAAGCCAGGGTAGCGGTAACAGATGATCATGTACTGCTTCGCAACGGATTGGCGAATCTTATCCGCAGTTTCGACCAGTACGAAGTAGTTTTCGAAGCCGATAATGGAAAAGATTTTTTAGCCAAGCTGGATAAGAATGCATTACCCGATATCGTACTAATGGATATCAATATGCCCGAAATGGATGGATACGAAACAGCGCTCTGGCTAAAACGCAATCATCCAGATGTAAAAGTATTGGCACTATCGATGTACGATAACGAGAATGCAATTATCCGGATGCTGAAGAATGGAGCTAAAGGATATATTCTGAAAGATATTGATCCGGCCGAATTCAGGGTGGCTCTCGACGCACTGGTGAGAAAGGGTTACTATTATTCCGAACTGGTAACCGGTAAACTCATTCATGCGGTTAACCACCTGGATGAGCCCGATCAACCTATAAAAAATATTACGACGCTGAACGATAGGGAAATTGATTTTCTCAAATATGCCTGTACGGAAATGACATATAAAGAAATAGCGGATAAAATGTTTCTGAGCCCCCGTACCATCGATGGCTACCGCGATGCCCTTTTTGAAAAATTAAATTGTAAAACCAGAGTGGGATTGGTGATGTATGCGATAAAGAATGGGATTGTTTCTTTGTAGTTTCTCGTTCTACGATTACAATCTCCCAAACTAAATGCATGTTACCTTATCCGAACCAACTTCGAATTGAGACAACGATAAACCACAAACTATAAACTACAAACTAATTCAAAACACTATTCTCTTTCATCTGTTCAATTTTTTCTTGCTCTTTAATACTTCCCCATCCTCCTAATACATTACGCAGGTTGTGCAGGCCCTGACGTTTTAATAAGGATGAAGCAATAACACTCCTGTAACCACCGGCACAATGCACATACATATTGTGTTCGTCGGCGATATTAGCCATGCTGGCCGGATCGGTCATTTCATTCAATGGAATATTCACAGCGTCTTTAACATGTCCATCGGCAAATTCGGTTTCGCGACGTACATCTATTACCAACAACCGATCATCGAATGGAAGATCCATGGCCAATTCATCCGCTTCAATGTTTACGATCATATCTGTTTTTTCTCCCGCTTTTTGCCAGGCATCATAACCGCCATACAAATAGCCTTCCATTTTCGAGAATCCAACCCGCGCCAAACGAATGATCGTCTCTTTTTCTTTTCCAGGTTCTGTAACCAGTAAAATCGTTTTATCAAATGGCAACAGACTTCCTGCCCATTCTGCGAATCTTCCTTCTAATCCGATAAAAATGGAACCGGGTACAAAACCGAGCGTAAACTCTTCCGCTCTCCGGGTATCAACAACAATCAAATCATCGTTCAATAATTGCTTGAATGCCGATACTGACAATGGCTTCAGCGCTTTTGCTAATATCTCATTCAAACTATCATATCCTTCTTTATTGATCTGCGCGTTCACCGGGAAATATTGTGGCGGGGCTTCTAATCCATCGGTAACCGACTTAATAAAAGCTTCTTTAGTTTGTGGCTGCAACGCGTAATTGGTCTTTTTTTGCTCACCAATAGTGCTATGTGTTTCGGGGCCCATATTCTTTCCGCAACTGCTGCCAGCCCCATGTGCGGGGTAAACAATCACATCGTCGGGCAATGGAATAATTTTCTTTTGAAGACTTTCATACATCATCCCCGCTAGATCATTGATCGTAAGTTCGGCTCCTTTTTGAGCAAGATCGGGACGGCCAACATCCCCCACAAACAAGGTATCTCCGGTGAAAACCGCATGAGGTTTACCATTTTCATCCCTTAACAGGTAACATGCTGATTCCAGTGTATGACCGGGTGTATGTAAAACTTCAATGGTGAGTTTTCCAATGGAAAATTTTTCACCGTCTTTTGCCACATGAACTGGGAATTTGGTTTGAGTGTCGGGGCCATAAACAATTGGAGCTCCGGTAGCATTGCTCAGATCGAGATGACCGCTTACAAAATCGGCATGAAAATGAGTTTCAAAAATATAGGCGATGCTTGCTTTCCTTTCATTGGCAAGCTGAAGATAAACATCAATATCCCGTAATGGATCGATCACCGCTGCTTTCCCTTCACTCTCAATATAATAAGCTGCTTCACTCAGGCAACCGGTGTACAATTGCTCTATATACATACTCAAAAACTTTTTGGCAAAGGTAGCTTTTAAAAGAGAAAAGCGAAAACAGTAGTACTGCTTCCGCCCGGTTTATCAGCCAACAACAATATTCTAACTATCAGGCAATCAACTCATCAACACATTTCATAATCTGGGTAATTCGTTGAGTGCTTAATGAATAATAAATAAATTTACCATCTCTGTCGGTTCTAACGATACCCGCTCGCCGCAAAATAGCAAGATGCTGGGATGCAACTGATTGCTCCAGTCTCAGGTGGACATAAATCTCCGTTACGGTGATTCGTTTCTTTTCATCAACCAGCTTCACGATTTGCTGTCGCAGTTTATGGTTTAAAGCCCGCAGAATCATTGCCCCTTTCTTGAGGCTTACAAAGTCAACTTTTACCGTATCATCATCTGCATTTAGCAGCATTGAATAAGTGCTCACCGTATTCATGTATAACCTTTCTTTTAAATTTATTAAAATGGTGGGGCGTTTATCAAATTTAACGGCAAAACAGATATATCAACTGCTAATCCCGGTAAAAATTGCCGTTGGTAATTATTTGGGATGAGTGTAAAATTCCTTGAGGTAAACGGGCTCCGCATATGCAAGAACGGTGAACTCATTCCTTAAAAATTTGGAATATGAGCGCGAAACGAACTGTTCACCACTAAATTCAACTGCTTCAAAATAAGCCTTAGAATGATGACAAACCTGTTGCCATTTTGCCGCGCCGCTTCCAAAAAATAATACAGCACCTTGAGTTAACCAGGGTTCAAAACTAGTATCCTCCAGCACCAATGCGCGGGGTGATAATAGTTCTACAAGCGTCGAATCGTACAGTGCAGTAAATACCTCCATCCGCCGGGCATCTATAAGAGGGCATAAAATTGTTGTTGGAGGAATTGAAAGATCTTTCAATCTAATGACAGCACTGGCCGCCATCAGCTCCAGCGTATTTTCGGTTATCATTGGAACTTCTAAAGCATAACATATCCCTTTTGCGCTGGCCATTCCCACCCTAAGGCCCGTATAAGAACCCGGGCCGGCCACTACTGCAACAGCTTTCAGGTCTTTCATCTGATATCCAGCATCCCGGATTAGTTTATCAATAGCTGTATGTATCCAGGCAGCCTGATCATTTTGCCGGTTATTGTGTGCAGAAGAAAGCAGTATTCCATCCGAGGAAAGGAAAATACCCGCGGTTTCTGTAGATGTATCTATATTCAGGATTAGCGACATGATTAATATTCTCTAGCTGTATTAGAGCTGTATACCGGATCTTAATTGATTGATTTCTTTTTTAAGAGCAGGCGCTAATTGATATCGCTGATCTGTTTTGCCCAGCGCTGTAATTAATGAACCGATTTTCTCCAAGCCAATCTTTTTACTCCATTCAAATGGTCCCAATGGATAACTGGTGCCCAGCTTCATGGCTATATCTATTTCTACTTTGCTGCTTATATCTTCACCATAAGTATAATAAGCTTCGTTTATAATACATGCAATGATTCGTGCCGTTATCATTCCCGGCACATCGGGCGCAATGCGATAATTCCAGTTCAATTTTTCAAATACCTGCTTCACTATGGATTCTTGTTCCGGTTCAGCAATCGCTACTTCAACGATGTCTCTCTCTAAAAAACCAGGCCATGCATTTATACGGATAAAATTATTACCTGCCTGCTGTATGGTATATTCAACTGAATTAATAAAGAAAGGAAAGCCGGAACGCATTGTCAATTGTTTTGACCGTTCTTTATCCGGTTCATATAATAAGTCGATATAAACATCCGCCACTGTGGCGACTAATGTTTTTACGGACCCGCACCATAATATTTCTATTCCCTCCTGCTCTCCTTTCCTGAGCCATTCATTTTTTAATCCTTCATCGGCCAGCACAGCGATTGTCATTACCTAAAATTTAGTGCAAAGAAAGGGAAGAAAAGTAGTTCGGAGTCGATAGTTCGTAGTCAGGAGTCAAAACAAATGGTATCAGACATCTGTGCTTCCGACTTTTAACTACATTTGACTGATGGAAAAGAACATTATCAACACCCCCAGCGCCCCTGATCCGATTGGGCCATATAGCCAGGCCGTTCAGGTTGGCGCCTTATTATTTATTTCTGGCCAGGTTGCTATTAACCCTGCTAATGGAAATGTAGAAGCAACGGATGTGATTGGTGAAGCTCACCAGGTAATGCATAACCTGAAAGCAATTTTAAGTGAAGCGGGTTATGATTTCAGTAATGTTGTTAAGACCACCATATTTTTAACTGATATGAGCCTGTTTACCACCGTGAATGAAGTATATGGAAAATATTTTAATGGCAACTTCCCCGCAAGAGAGACGGTTGCTGTAAGAGGGCTACCGAAGAATGTCAACGTAGAAATTAGTATGATCGCATCTAAGTGAGTAGTCTGGAGTTCGTAGTCTGGAGTCGGGAGTCAATACAGAGAACTCACGGCTCCCGACTCCTGACTACCGACTACGAACTACTTAAGTACTCCGAGTTCTTTCCCAACCCTCGTAAACGCTTCAATCGCTTTATCCAAATGCGCTTGCTCATGCGCAGCGCTTAATTGTACTCTTATTCTCGCTTGCCCTTTCGCAACAACAGGAAAGAAGAAGCCGATCACATATATTCCCAACTCCAATAATTTGGCCGCGAAGTTTTGAGCCACCACCGCGTCATATAACATAATAGGTACTATTGGATGATCGCCGGGTTTTATATCAAAACCAGCTGCTGTCATTTTATCGCGGAAATACTTGGTATTGTATTCCAGTTTATCACGCAGCTCCGTTGTTTCGCTCAATAAATCCAATACAGCAATGGATGCGCCTACAATACTTGGCGCGAGGGTATTTGAAAAAAGGTAGGGTCTTGAACGCTGGCGCAATAGTTCAATAATTTCTTTACGACCGCTGGTGAAACCTCCAGATGCACCGCCCAATGCTTTACCCAATGTACCGGTAATGATATCAATCTTTCCAACTACTCCACGATATTCATGAGTACCACGACCCGTCTTACCCAAAAATCCACTGCTATGACATTCATCGATCATTACAATCGCATCGTATTTTTCTGCAAGCGCAACTATCTTATCCAATTGAGCAATGGTACCATCCATACTGAAGGAACCATCAGTAACTATAATCCGGCTCCTTAAATTGGCCGATTCTTTCAATTTCGATTCCAGGTCATTCATGTTGTTATGCTCGTAACGGTAACGTTGCGCTTTACATAAACGAACTCCATCTATGATAGAGGCATGATTCAATGCATCGGAAATAATCGCATCCTGCTCGCCAAGCAATGGTTCAAAAACGCCACCATTGGCATCGAAAGCCGCGGCGTATAAGATGGTATCTTCTGTACCCAGGAACCGGGAGATTTTTGCCTCTAGTTCTTTGTGGATGTCTTGTGTACCACAAATAAATCGTACACTGCTCATACCATAACCACGATGATCAATGTATTTTTTAGCCGCTTCAGTCACCTTGGGATGAGAGGAAAGACCGAGGTAATTGTTAGCGCAGAAGTTCAGCACTTTCTTTCCATTTACTACTATTTCCGCTCCCTGGGGTGATTCAATGATCCGCTCCGTTTTAAAAAGTCCTGAAGTTTTGATTTCTTCCAATTCGGCAGCTATCCGTTGTACAAATTTCTCGTTCATGAAGCTTTGATTTTGAGACGCAAAGCTAGTAGAAATTATGATTTAGGAATTATGATTTCTGATTGGGGAGTACCAAAATAAAAGGTGTCTACAGCTTTGAAGAAATCATAAATCCCATATTAAAAATCAAACATCCATTTACAGTTCATCCGGCGTTTTCTGCATTCTGCCGGGCAAAAATGACACTTTAGGGAATTCTTAGTTTTTCTGTAACATTTTCAAAATATCTTCGTCAAATAATTCAAACCGATTCTTATGTTCAGGAAAACATTCATCAGACTAATCATGGTTATCGCGGTGGCTACCACTACGTTAATCGTATTTGCTGCCCGGCAAAACGCAGCAAATTCCAATAATGAGAGCTGCGAAACCAAAAAGGATGGGGAGCCCACCCAATATAGAAGTGAATTTATGATACTGGAATCAATCGGACGCACCTTGCTTAGTACCAGTACTAATTAACAGACAGTTGATTTTCAAGGATATATGTGTAGAAGGGGCCCTTAAAAAGCCTCTTTTTTTATGGAAAAAACTTTATTTTAACCTGTAACATTACATTGCCATGAAACGTATAACTAATATAATTGCTAACATCCATTCAGACAGGTTCTGCTTATGACCGAGAGAGAATATAATCAATGTGTGAATTTGTACGCGGACAACGTGTACCGATTCATCCTTAAAAATCTTCGACATGAAGAAGATTCCAGGGATGTAGTTCAAACTGCCTTTGAAAAAATGTGGGTGAACAGGGCTGAAGTGGATAATGCAAAATGTAAGAGTTATCTCTTTACGGTGGCCTACCACCAAATGATCGACCACCTGCGTAAAGCGAAAAGGATTAGTTTAAGAGATGAATTTAAGGATGATATGCGTGTAATCGACCGGCCGGTTTCCAACACGAAGAAAATACTGGAAGAAGCATTGAGCCGGTTGAGCGAAACACAACGGTCGCTGGTGTTATTAAAGGATTACGAAGGATATTCTTATGAAGAAATCGGAAAGATCACCGGATTAAACGAAAGCCAGGTAAAAGTATATTTACACCGGGCCCGTATCCAGTTAAAGAATTTTTTAGTAAGTCCTGAAAACGTATTATAATTATGAACATCAACCGCAATAACTACGAAGAGTGCTTCCTGTTGTACGTGGACAACGAGCTGAGCGCCGTTGAACGCGAAGCGGTAGAAGTATTTGTGAGCGAGAACGCCGACCTGAGAGGAGAGTTAAATTTATTACAGCAACTAGTAGTTCGTGCTGATAAGAAAATCACATTTGATAATAAAGCAGAGCTGTTGAAGAGCAGCGCTCCCGCAAACCCGGTAAACGAATCCAATTACGAAGAGTATTTCATATTATATGGTGATGATGAACTGAGCAACGAGGAAAAGGATTTTGTAGAGCAATTTGTGTACAGGCATCCACAACACCAATCGGCTTTTGAATTATTACAGGGAATTCGTTTTACTGCCGATACCAGCATCGTGTTCCCGGATAAGCAATCTTTATATCGCAGTGAAAAAGATGAGAGAGTGATTGTGATGAGGTGGTGGAGAATAGCGGCGGCAGCTGTGGTATTGTTTTTTATAGGTGGGGCTGCCTGGTATTTTTCAGGTACCGATACAGGTACAGTCGTTGATCCTATTGCAGTAAAACCAGCGACAAAAACAAACGAAGCTGACACAAAGAACCCATTGATCAATACAACGCCAGATAAACAGGAAATTGCAGAAGCACCGAAATCAACAATAAATAATAGTCAGTCTGACGTAAAAACTTCGATAAAGAACGATACCCAGAAAAAGCAAAAAGAAGTAGTTGATCAACCAGAGGTTCTTATTGTTTATGTAGATCCGGAAACAAAAAAATCTGATAATAGCAGTAACTCTTCCACTTCCACAAACGTTACACAAAAAGAAGAGACAGTTACTAAAGTTGATGAGAACCCTAATAAATCGACCGCTTCCGCGGACATAACCGATGAAATTGTTGATCTTGATGAAAAGTTTAAGAAGTTAAGTACAAATGATGCTGAAAAACCAATGACAGCAAGCTTTGCCAGCGATGAAGGTCAAATAGTAGTTCTTAATACCACTGTAAGTAATAAAAGCAAAATGCGCGGCTTTTTCCGCAAAGTTGGACGAGTAGTTGATAAAGCTACCAATATCGGGCCCGCCGACGAAAGCGAGGATAAGAAAGGTATACGCATTGCCAGTTTTCAAATAGCACTCAAATAACCAGATTAAACAGTAAAAATTTACACCATGAAAAGGATAGCAATACTCCTGACCGGGATTTGTTTTGCCCTAGCCGGAAAAGCACAAGACACAACGATTGTAGAAAAAGCAGATACCATCCGTGTAGGCTCTATGATCATCATCAAACGCGGGGATGGTAATTCAAAAGGGGATAATGAAGTCTTCATCAGCAGTCGTCGCAAAAATTACAAGCGTTCCAATATCACCACCAACTGGTGCATACTCGACATCGGTTTTAGCCGCTTCGATGACCAAACTAATTATGCTTCTTCTGCTATCCAGGATCCTGCTACTGGCTTTGCTCCTGGTTCCACTAAGGATTGGTTCAAGTTGAAGAATAAATCGATGAACTGGAATATCTGGTTCTTTATGCAGGAACTGAATGTTTATAAGCACGTGGTAAATCTTAAATATGGAATGGGTGTTGAATTGAACAATTACCATTACCAGCGGAACGTAATCTATAAAACGGGGCCCACCCAGGCCATCTGGGATACCGCCACCGCCTACAGTAAAAATAAACTGGCGGCCGATTATTTAACGGTTCCCCTGATGTTGAACTTTAATTTCACCCCCGATCGCAGGAAAGGATTTGGCTTCAGTATAGGAGCAAGTGCTGGGTACAAGTACAGCAGCCGTCAAAAAACAAAATCGGTAAGAGATGGTAAAGAAAAAGTATGGGATGATTATGATCTGAGACCCTGGAAAATATCTTATGTAGGTGAACTGCAATTAGGCCCTGTTAAATTATATGGTTCATTAGCAACCCAAAGTATGTTTGAAAAAGGATTGGATCAAACGCCTTATACGGTTGGAATAAGATTAAGTAATTGATGAAATCGTGAGTCGTGAGAGAGTCCCCAAATTTCTTAGATTCAAACAATTTGGGTGCCACTCACGACTCACCACTCACCACTCACGATTTCGATTTCTCTCTTGTTTAGAATTCCCCGGCTTCTTTTTAGAAGCCGGTTTTATTTTTTATTAACGAGATAAGCTCCGCCGATGACCAGTACAATACCAATCATCTTTTGAAGGGATATAGGATTCTCCCGCATTCCCAATACCCCAAAATGATCCATCAGCAATGCGGTGAATAATTGTCCAGCAACAATCAATACAAACATATTCGACGCTCCTATTTCCTGTACAGATAATAATACTACGGTAACTACAAATACTCCCAGCAAGCCTCCGGTAAATTTATACCAATCAGTAGCTGTATAGTGCTGTAGCTCGGGCAAAGCCTGTTTGGAAAAAAGCAACATGATTCCCAACGCGACCGTTCCCGTTGCAAATGAAATGAAAGCAGCCAGTATTGGATGATTGATGGCTACCCTTAATTGACTATTGATACCCGACTGAATGGTCATAGCTACACCGGCCAATATGGGAAGAATATAAAAAAGTGATTTCATGCATGTCCGTTTTGTGTAGGCAAGTTCCTCAATTTTAGTAAGCGAATAACTGACTGCGAAAAATAATCTATGCTTCGCTAAACAGATTGAAGTTCAGTCTGGATTTTGGTTCTACCTATTCCGGTAAATAGGAGTGAACCGTGTCATTCAGTATGTCAAAATATTGAGAATTCAAAGTGGATGATTAAAAAATTCTTACTAATTGAACATCAAAGTTTCATTTTTTCAACATCCTGTTAAAAATTGTTCACAATTATAATACGGCCAGATTATTGTTCGTTATAACACAATAAAATAAAGAAGGAAAAATGAAGAATAAAAAATGAAGAAGCGTTATTGGCAGATCACTACCTTTTTCATTATTAATTTTTTATTTTCACCTGCCTGCCGGTAGGCAGGTTCTTAATTTACCCGATCCGGCACCTGTTACAAGTGTAATAATATTATTCAATTAAAATTTAACCATCGCCGCGTCTGTACATTAAACAGGTTTTATGAAAACAAAAATCGTAGCCGCTCTTTCGCTTTTAATTATTACCACCACCTTTTCTTTTAAGGGAGTTGATAAAAGAACTGTTAAAAGAAATCCTAAAAACAATGACCCCATCGGGGTAGTGTATATCATAATCGACAAATCGGATTATGAATTGCAGGTTTATGACGAGGAAGGATGGTATGCCACCTATCCTGTTGTATTCGGAAACAAAGATCTTAGTGACAAATTAATGGAGGGTGATAAACGTACCCCGGAAGGGACCTTCAAAATCATCTCTAAAAGACCCCATGAAAAATGGCATAAAATGCTGATGCTGGATTATCCCACTAAAGAAAGCTGGGCCAGATTTAAACAACGCAAAGCCGATGGGCAGATTCCGCGTTCGGCGAAAATTGGGGGTGGTATCGCCATTCATGGAACCTGGCCCAACGATGACCTGGTAGTGGATGATTATACCAACTGGACACAGGGCTGTATTGCATTGAAGAACGAAGATCTTGATGAGTTAGAATCGTTTTTGCCAATAGGTACCAAAATTATGATCAGAAGATAGCTTTCAAAAAGAACCAAGATGCCAGGAACCGAAGAACCAAAGAATAAATACAAAGAACCAATCCCTGCGGGGAAAAGAAAGAATACAAAAAAATAAATTTCAAAGGCTTTCTGCTATTCGGAAAGCCTTTGAAATTTTATGCTTGGAATTTTTTTGATGCTTTGCTATTTGAATCTTCTTTGGATCTTCAGTTCTTGGCATCTTGGTTCTTTTCTTAGTCTTTTATTCAGGAAAAATTACGTCGTATTACTACGAACTCTTTAAAAAAATAGGGCTCTTAATAACCAACTTTTCTTAACCAATACCCGTATATAATTATGAGTGTGCTGATCCTCTAAGCTTCCGATGAGGTAGCATCGGAAATGATTGAGTGTGAAGAAAGTATTTTACCGAAAGCCCCGCCAACTCCAGCCGGCGGGGTTTTTTTGTGAAGAACGCTATTCGCTTTTCGCTACTCGCCACACGCTAATACAAATAGACCGATGTTTCATCCAAACTAAAACAAGCGAGAAGCGCGCAGCGAACAGCGCACAGCCTCCTATATCTTCCCATTCTTAATCTCCTCAACTACACCTGGATCTAATAGCGTCGTCGTATCCCCCAGGTTACTGGTTTCTCCTTCCGCGATCTTTCTTAAAATCCTTCGCATAATCTTACCACTTCTTGTTTTTGGCAAACCACTTACGAATTGAATTTTATCAGGCTTTGCGATAGGGCCAATCACTCTTGTTACCGTTTGCAGAATATCTTTCCGGGTTAATTCTTCAGTGCCGTGCATATGACTGAAAATAACATACGCATAAATACCCTGTCCTTTAATATCATGCGGATATCCCACAACCGCGCTTTCAACAACGCCCGCATGCATATTAATCGCGTTTTCAACTTCGGCAGTTCCAATACGATGACCACTTACATTCAATACATCATCTACCCTCCCCGTAATCCGGTAAAATCCATTTTCATCTTTTAACGCGCCATCACCGGTGAAATATAGATTTTCATAAGTAGCGAAATAATTCGTGCGGCATCTTTCATGATCTCCATAAGTAGTTCGAAGTATAGCAGGCCAGGGCGCTTTGATACAAAGGTTTCCCTTCAATAATCCGTTTTCATCTTTTTCTGTTACTTCTTTCCCTTGCTCATCTACTAATATGGGTTGAACACCCGGCATTGGTAATGTGGCCCATGAAGGTTTAGCGGGTGTTACACCAGCCAAATTAGAAATAAGGGCTCCTCCTGTTTCTGTCTGCCACCAGGTATCAACGATTGGACATTTTTTCTTCCCGATATGTTCATCGTACCAATGCCAAGCTTCTTCATTGATCGGTTCACCCACTGTTCCTAATATTTTTAAAGAAGAAAGATCCTTTCCTTCCAACGGTTGTTTGCCAAAACCCATCAGGCTCCTTAAAGCAGTAGGTGCTGTATAAAGAATATTGACTTTATGCTTATCAACAATATCCCAAAATCTACCCGCATCGGGCCAGGTGGGAATACCTTCAAACATTAATGAAGTTGCACCAGCACCTAACGGACCATATAAAATATAACTATGTCCCGTTATCCAACCAATATCAGCGGTACAGAAATGAATATCACCGGGATTGTATTGAAAAACATTTATGAAGGTGTAGTTGGTCCATACCATATAGCCGGCACAGGTATGCACCACTCCTTTGGGTTTACCGGTACTTCCGGAAGTATATAGAATGAATAAGGGATCTTCCGCATCCATTTCCTCAGCAGGGAATGATACTACTCCATCTTTCTCTACCTGTGTTTCCGCGTGTTCCATTTCATCTTCCCACCAAAGATCCCTCCCTTTGAGCATGGATACAGGCGTGCGGGTTCTTGTATAAACAATAACTTTTTTTACTGTTCTGTTTCCGATTAACGCATCATCAATAACCGATTTCAATGGTATATCTTTATTACCCCGATAAGCGCCATCGCAGGTAACAATATATTCCGCTTGTGCATCGTATAAACGATCCGCGATACTTTGCGCGGAAAAACCACCAAAGATCACACTATGTATTGCACCAATACGCGCACAACCTAATACCGCATAAGCCAGTTCGGGTATCATTCCCATATAAATACAAACCCTGTCCCCTTTTTTTACTCCCATATTTTTCAGCACCTGAGCAAACTGACAAACTCTTTTGTGCAGACGGTTATAAGTAACTACCCGCACTCTTTCTTCAGGATTATTCGGCTCCCATATAATTGCGGGTTTATCACCCATTGTCGAAAGATGACGATCAATACAGTTCTCCGTTATGTTCAGTTTAGCGCCTTTGAACCATTCCACTTTTGGTTCTTTGAAATTCCAATCAAGCACTTTGGTCCAGGGTTTGCGCCATTTAAACGAAGAAGCTACTTCGGACCAAAAACCTTCCGGATCTTCTACACTTCTTTTGTAGGCTGCTTTGTATTCATCGAATGATTTTATCTGAAACGGGTATGACATACAATATGATTATATATAAATGCGGGTAATAAAAATACAGATAAGTGCTGATTCATAGATACAGCTTTTGTAAATTACAGTTTCTCTTTTTGCAACCCTTCCCTGTTTATGAGTAATAGCACCAACACAACTGGCATCTGGAAAGTAATTACGGCTTCTTCGGTAGGTACCCTGATTGAATGGTACGATTTCTACATCTTCGGGATGCTGGCAAAAACAATCAGTACCCAATTCTTTCCAGAAGGCAATAGCACCGCAGCACTACTAAGCACATTGGCCATTTTTGCCGCAGGTTTTATCGTAAGACCCTTTGGCGCTTTGGTATTCGGTCGACTTGGAGATTTGATCGGCCGCAAATACACTTTCTTACTCACCCTTGTGTTAATGGGAGGCTCCACTTTTTTAATTGGATGTGTTCCGGGTTATAAAACGATTGGACTTGCAGCTCCTTTATTAGTATTATTATTAAGATTATTACAAGGTCTTGCATTAGGGGGAGAATACGGAGGCGCTGCAACCTATGTAGCAGAACATGCGCCAACAGACCGTAGAGGTTATTATACGAGTTGGATACAAACTACCGCAACGCTTGGATTATTTGTCGCATTAGGAATAATACTACTGGTTAAGCAAAACATGTCTGATGCAGATTTCAATTCGGAATGGGGCGGATGGCGCTATCCGTTCTGGATTTCTATTGCACTGGTGATCGTTTCTATCTATATCCGTTTGAAGATGGAAGAATCACCGCTTTTCAAAAAATTAAAATCCGAAGGAAAAACTTCCAAGAATCCGCTGAAAGAAAGTTTTCGTCACCGTGGGAATTTTAAAATGGTATTGCTGGCTTTATTTGGCGCGGTAATGGGGCAGGGAGTGATTTGGTACACCGGGCAATTCTATGCACAGAATTTTCTGGAAACAAAATGCAATATTGAATTTGAACAAAGCAGGACTATTATGTTATGGGCCATTGCGTTTGGAACTCCGTTCTTTTTGGTATTTGGATGGTTAAGTGATAAAATTGGCAGAAAATGGATCATGTTAACCGGAATGTTATTGGGTGTAATTCTATATAGACCCATATTTTCTCAATTCCTTAAAGAAACTGATCCTAAAATATGGTTGATGGGAGCGGCTACTCGTTTCGAAGGCTCAGATACACTTTTAAAACAGACAAGCAACTATACTTTGGTTGAAATAAAAAGCCGGTACAAAAACGGATATGGCGATTATCTGACTTCTGCTTATTCTGACACAATACAAAATAACCCACAAAAAACATATATAAAAGCTACTATAACCAGTTACAGTAATCTTGATTTGAATAAATCAAAGTATTTCAAATTTATTTTCCTGGTATGGATAATGATCGTTTTAGTAACAATGGTATATGGTCCTATCGCGGCTTTCCTGGTAGAGATGTTTCCAACAAAGATCCGATATACCTCCATGAGCTTGCCTTATCATATTGGCAATGGAGTTTTTGGAGGCCTGGTGCCATTCATTGGTTTGTTACTCACTACTACCTATCCTTCGGATCCATTGGTTGGATTGAATTATCCTATCGGAGTAGCAGCTTTATGTTTTATAATTGGAACGATTTATTTATCTAATAAAATTGATAAAGACGTACAGGATTAATCTTGATCCTTAAAACATTTAAACTTATTTGAATGAATACTATAAAAAAATATTTAGGGTTGATCTGGATCGTGCTGGCTCCGGTTATTATTTATATACTGGTCAGTGGAGCGGTAACTCATATTGATCCATTGGGGAAGAAAGACATCAACAACCCGATCATCTGGGTCATCATCATTACTATTTTCACTCCTATTGCTATCGGTCTTATGATCTTTGGATGGTATGCGTTTAAGAATGAATATGAACATTTGCCGGAGAGTTCGGAGGAGTTGGAGTAGTAGAATGGGATCCTAGATATTGGATGCATCCCGCAAATCTGATACCCACTCACGACTCACGACTCACCACTCACCACTCACGATTCGTAATGCATATAAGTTAACTTTGTTCAAACCCAATCCAAAGTTCATAATAAAACAATCGACTACGAATACCTTAAAAAAGTTTTCGGCCTTCAATCCCATGACGATCCGGCAAAAAGGATCAAAAGCAAAAGCATTGTTCGCATTGGCAATGGTGTGCTTTTTCTGGGGCACTACCTGGCTTGCTTCAAAAGCGGCAGTAACTTATAGTGATACAGTGCCCGTTCTTCAGATAGCAGGTATCCGTCAATTAATTGGCGGAAGTTTTTATGTATTATATTTTATGAGTAAAGGCAGGGCCTGGCCAAGAGGTAAAGAATGGTGGCCTATTTTAATACTGAGTTTTTTGAACTTCATGATCAGTAATGGATTTTCTACCTGGGGAGTAAAATTTATTTCGGCCGGATTGGGGTCTATTATTGGTTCTATCTTCCCGCTATGGTTAGTTATAATTGGATTGTTTAGTTCGCAAAAGATGCCTAACAAAGCTATACTGGGAATTGTGATTGGTTTCACCGGGATCTGTGTCATATTTTACGAACACCTCGACGATTTCTTCAATCCCGATTTCACCTTTGGAATTATTTTATCTCTTATTGCCACCTGGTCGTGGGCATTTGGAACACTCTACACAAAAAAACAAGCCGCCTCTTTTAATCCTTATTTCAGTCTGGGATTGCAAATGGTGATTTCAGGAATTGCATCGTACTGCGTTTCTATTGGTGCGGGTATTGCAAGACCCCTATCCGAAATAAGCTGGCAAAGCTGGACCGCGATTGGCTACCTGGCCATCTTCGGTTCAGTCATTTCCTTTATCGCTTATTTATATGCATTACAACGGTTACCAACCGAACAAGTTTCCATCTACGCGTATATCAATCCGATTGTTGCGGTAATGTTGGGATCCATAATTTTTAATGAAAAGCTCACCGTATTTATTGCTATCGGAGGAGCTATTACTTTACTGGGTGTATATCTAGTAAACCAGGTTTATCGTAGAAATGTAAAATCTAAAATGTAAAATATTGAATGTAAAATGGGTTACCGAATGATCATTTTAGATCTATTGATCGTATAGTACAACTTTTACATTCTACATTTTAGATTTTACATTTCCCTCAGCCTTCTCCATAATAAGCATCCCAATAAACCGTTTCTTTCATAAATATCTCAAACAATTCCCTCCAACCGTTAAACTGTTTCTGCGAACCGAGAATATTATTATGCCAGATGGAAATAAAAATTCCTTTATATTTTTTTATTAAATTATAATACTGCAACAATTCCTCGTAGGTCTGCCGGGCGCTGTATTTCTGCTCAAAAAAAGAATTGGCATCCATAAAACAAAAAGGATATAACATCAGCGAACTCGTTTCTTCCTTCTCCAGATCATACCATAAAAAAGAAGAACATACGGATGCCCTAAAACCATTAATACTTCCATATCCCATGGAAAAATCTTTCTGAATACCTGCTTCAATTAATTGACGATAAGTTTGTGGGAGAGTCAACCGTATATAATGTTGCCGGCTGTAAGGAATGGGTTTTTCCGCCACCACTTCCAACCATTCTTTTTCTTCTTTTAGTAAACGGGGATCATCTCCACTTTGCCAGGAGGGATGAATGCCTACTCGATTTGATTTTGCGAAATACTCGATCAGGTCACGATAAGCTTTAACCTCTGTTGAAGTATTCTTATCATATTTCTCCTGTTTTTTGGCCACCAGAAAAAAATAATAGGGTTTAACCCGGCAATAGAGATGCAAAGCATCTAACCATTCAAAACAATCATAGGGATCTTTTATATCACCATTCAGCGTTTTCCAACGCTCATTAACGGTTCCCCAATCTCCCTTAATAGCCGAACGCAGGAACCCGGCTGTATTAAGTAGTGTTCCTTTATGTTTGTAACAAAAAGCGATATCTATATCATAGGTGAGCAGGCATTTGAACTGGCTGCGCCGGAATACCAATTGAGGAAATTTCTTTAATAATGCTTTTTTAAATTCCTCCAACCAGATATTCACGATCGGTTGCTGTAAGAATCCTTCTTTATATGCCAGTGAATTGGTATGGGCATAGCGTCCATATGCATCCTTTTCATGTGGTAGCCATTCCTCATAGCGACTAATTAAATAAAAACTGGCCGCGAAAATATCGAAGGGGAAATCTCCCTTAGTTGCAAAAAAGGCCTTGTGAAAATTCAAATCAAAACATTCTACATCCTGAGGACGAATACCTGTTTCAAAAAGCATTGGTGTTTTGCGGATAAAAAACTCTTTTTCCGAGAAATCACGATCCGAATAATTCAGCTTAGGTTCACTTGAATTACGAAAAAGCTCCGCATCAGTAATAATCTGGATTGGTTCATCAAACAATTCTTCGCTGAAAAAATCAACGATATACTGTAGCCGAGGACTTATGGTATTAGAGTAGAATAACAACATGGGCGCCACAAAATAAAAAAGTCGGACGAAATGCCGACCAGTAATTTTAATTAAATCAAATTCTCTTTACCCTCCCTTCTTTTGTTTCCACATTTCATTAAAGGTTTTTGGAGAGAAGTCAAGGTCGCCCCGGTGCTGGGTCCAACCTTTGAATATCTTGTTAACTAACCTGTTCTTCATCGAACGGCTGCCCATATTCATCATTCCCCGGCGCAGACTGGCAGCTTTCCATATCTTCCAGGCAAGCTTTTCACCCCAACTGGCATTTCCTTCTTCCACTGCTTCTTTGCGGTTTTCCAGCAATAGTTCGTGCAGGTTAATTTTTACCGCGCATACTTCGGTACAATTGCCACAAAGGGAAGAGGCATAGCTTAAATGCTTCCATTCACCCATTTCCTTAAGATGCGGAGTGATTACAGCGCCAATAGGCCCGCTATAGGTAGCTTCATATGAATGACCACCAATATTCTTATAAACAGGGCAGGCGTTTAAACAAGCCCCACAACGTATACAATAAAGACTTTCACGGGCAGCCGGGTTTGCGAGAATATTGGTACGGCCATTATCCAACAGGATAACATACATTTCATCGGGACCATCCGTTTCACCTGGCTGTCGCGGACCACTAACAATGGTATTATAAACCGTTAGTCGCTGACCGGTACCATAAGTAGCCAATAAAGGCCAGAATAAAGCAAGATCTGTGATCGAAGGGATTACTTTTTCAATTCCTGTAATAACGATATGTGTTTTAGGAAAGGCGCAACTCAACCGGGCATTTCCTTCGTTTTCCGTAACCGCTATACTTCCTGTATCAGCGATTATAAAATTCGCTCCTGTAATTCCGATTTCAGCCTGCACATATTTTTCACGCAATTTTTCACGTGCCACCAGGGTCAGTTCTTCCGGGGAAAGATTGGGAGCGGTATGTAATTTTTCATAAAACAATTTCGCTACATCTTCCTTGCTTTTGTGCATGGCGGGTGTTACGATATGATAGGGTGGCTCGCCATCTAATTGCTGGATATATTCACCCAGATCCGTTTCTACACTTTCAATGTTATTCTTCTCGAGAAAATGATTCAGGTGAATTTCTTCCGTAACCATGCTTTTACTCTTCACAATAGAACGGCATTCCTTCTGGCGACAAATTTTCAATATTTCATCGAGTGCCTGTTGCGCGTTTTCGGCCCAGATCACTTTAGCACCCCGGCGTGAAATATTCGTTTCAAAATCCTCTAATTGTTTATCGAGCGATTCAATGGCTCTCCATTTAAGGTTCTTCGCCTTTTCCCGGGCAAGGTGCACATCGATAAATTGCTGTTTTCCTAAAGGAACGGCTGCATTGTACTTGTTAATATTGAAATTCACCGTGCGGCGATGTTCAAGATCAGCAGCCTTAATGGTGCTTTTAGCAATAAATGTAGAAGCTGTTTCGCTCATGGGTAGTGAATGGTCAATGGTGAATAGTCAATGCGGCTGTAATTTAAAGACTAATTAAAATCTTATTTCTTCATTTAATTTCAACATGTTACTATCCAGAGGGTAGCCCCGCCAAAGGCGGGCATGTTGAAATTACTTTATTTTCTACAAACAGTTAGCGCCTATAGCGCATAAAACCATAATTTGCAGACCCAAATTTCACTCACTACTCACTACTCACTACTCACTACTCACTACTCACTACTCACTACTCACTACTCACTACTCACTACTCACTACTCACTACTCACTACTCACTACTCACTACTCACTACTCACTACTCACTACTTGCTACTCACTACTTGCTACTTGCTTTGCTGCCGCATCCAGCGCTTTATAAAACTCTTCACCATACAATCGTATCAATGGTTCTTTCAGAAATTCGTAGGCTGGAACTTTTAGTTTTTTTCCCAACCCGCAGGCAGGCTTGCACAATTGTTCACGGGGTTCGTAATTAATACGATCGTAATTACCGCTTTTCCCTTTTTGATGAATGATGGGAAACAAATGACAACTGATTGGTTTTTTCCAGGTTGTTACCCCATCATAATAGGCTTGTTCGAATGCGCATTTAATAATGCCTTTTTCATCTCGCTTGCCATACACACATATTTCATGATCGTTGCCAAGAGTAGGAGTTACCCAGCCAAATTCCTTATGATAAACATATTTCCCTTTCTTTTCAATTTCTGCAATGGATTCCGGCGTGAGATACGGTTTTATTTTTTCATACAGATCCACCATCAGGTCAAGTTCATGAGCATCCAATGGGGCGCCGGCATCTCCTTCCTCACAACATCCGCCTTTACACTTGGCCAGGTCGCATACAAACTGCTGATTCACCACCTCGTCGCCAATAAGCACGTTTTCAATCGCAATCACGGGGATATACTTTTTTGTAAAATTATAGGTTTTGGAACATTTAAGATTTATGATGTGGGATTTGTGATTTGTTAGGTTTTGAAAATTCCTGATAAATTTTAAACCCCGAGGCACATAAATCCCAAATCAAAAATCTAAAATCATAAATCCTACTTCCACTTCAGCGTATTAATAAGATGCTTCATGTCTTCCTGTAAAAAATCATTTACAATACCCAGGGAATCTTCATTGGGGGTAGTATCAAAATAGAGAGCTCCTCTTAAAAAATGTTTCGTACTATCTGTAACAAAAAACTGTTTTGCCGTAGCCGCGTTTCCTCCTACGTTAAACCAAACACCCGTAAGACCACCGGTTGTTTTCATCAACGAATCTTGTATTTCAGTGGCCTTGCTGGTATGTTTATAGGTCATTGTAAACGCATCGTTCACCAGTTTATCAAAATTCGATTTATCCACTTGCTTATAACTCATATAGATTTTTCCACTGAACCCGGGAAAATCTATATTGATCCAATACGGGGTATCATTGTCTTCAAATAGACTGGAATCCTGTACTACAGATGCATACACCGGGTATTCGAATGTATAAGGATAACCCGGTTTATCGAAAACGATATATTCATGTTTGGGGAAATCGATCTTAAAATATCCCTTGCGTTTAATAACGTAATCATTGTTGCAGGAAAGCAACAATAGATAGGAACTAACAAACAAGAAGATAAAGCTCTTAGGAATATTACTTTTATTCATACTGTTATAACAGATCATACTATTGTTGACTGAATAGTAACTTTTACTTTTTGTATCCGGTTTCGGTTCACTTCCAGGATGGTAAACACAAAATCACCCACGTTAAGCACATCGTTAACTTTTGGTATTTCACCAGCTACTTCAAGCATCAATCCGGCGATAGAATCACTATCTCCTTTTACTTCATCAAACGTATCGGCAGCCAAGCCCATCAGGGTGCAGGCATCATGGATCATCATACGTCCTTCCAGCATATAGCTTCCATCTTCAAGCTTATTGCTGCTTGTTTCGTCATCATCAAACTCATCTTTGATATCACCAATGATTTCTTCCAAAACATCTTCCATTGTAACGATACCGCTTGTGCCACCAAATTCATCTACTACCACGGCAAAATGGATGCGTCTGCTTTGAAATTCCTTCAACAAGTCTTCAATATATTTTTGTTCATGTACAAAATAAGGTTGACGCAGTAGGCTATGCCAGTTAAAATCATCGCTTTCATTCAGGAAAGGAAGCATATCCTTGGTATGGATAACACCTACAATATCATCCAGACTAATCCGATAAACAGGAAGCCGGGAATAATGCAATTCTTCAATTCGGTGTTTTAACCGGCCAAACGAAATATTGTTCTCAATTCCACTTACATCCAGTCGCGTACGCATAATCTGCTTAACGGTAATATGCCGGAATTTATAGATGCCCGCGAGTATCCTTTGTTCATCTACTTCATGAACTGTAGAACGGATTGCTTCTTCCAGTTGTTGCTGGGTCAATGCACGGGAGGCCGAGCCACCAAAAAATTTTTCTATGCTTTCAGACATTCCGATGAGCCGGGAAGCCCACCATTTAAAAAGATAGTAGATACCTTCAACCAGATAAGATGCTTCGTATGCTGTTCGAAGATTATTATGCGCTGCGCGGATCTTTGGCAATACTTCACCAAACAACAGGATAGTAGAAGTAATTACGGGTACTTTAATGGCCAGTTTCAGCCATTGCATATTTAAATTGTTACCGAATGATATCACCTGGTCGATAAGCAGATTGGCAAGAATGATTATAGCGATATTAACGAGTGCGTTTGCAATCAATAATGAGGCCTGTAAGGTTTTGGGTTCCTCCAGCAGGGAAGCAATTCTTTTCCACCCAACATCCGTTTTTGTTTTAAGCGTATTGATATCGCGGTAATTGAGTGAGAAAAAAGCTATTTCAGCACCAGAGATAAAAAAAGATAAAATGAGCAGCACTACAATCATTAAAGCCAGAATAGTTGTTGTAGCCTGTATACCGGCAGCCAGTAACACCGGAGCAATCCATTCATTCAAAAAACAATAACCAGCAGCGTTATCCAATATAATCAATTTAGTTACTTAATGTGATTCGCGGTAATGAATCAATTTCCCACAAAGACACTAAGCCACAAAGGGTTTTTCTTAGTGAACTTTGTGTCTTTGTGGGATAAAAATTTAAAACTGAGACACTACTTGCTTCGCAGGAACCAACTAGCCCTTTGAATCATAAAGGCAGGTCATACGGCCTGCCCTTAAACTTTATGGGTGCAAAAATAATACATGTAGGTATTAAAAAGGCAAGTCTTGTGAAGACTCTCCCAGCGGGGGTATCTCCTGGCTATGAAAACCTTCTGCATTATCGCCTTGCGAAGTTGAATGTGAGGCACCATGTCCGGCTCCATCGGTTCGCTTATCGAGCATAATCAGGTTATCACCTACTACTTCTGTAGCAAACTTTTTATTACCTTCCTTATCTTCCCAACTACGGGTTCTCAGGCGGCCCTCTATATATACCAGGCTCCCTTTATGGAGGTATTTCTGTGCCAGTTCCGCTAGACCACGCCAAAGTACTACGGTATGCCATTCTGTTTGAGAAATAAGTTTACCACCCCTGTCTTTAAACGTTTCGGTTGTTGCGAGCGGAAATTTCGCTACCCCAATATTACCTTCGAGAAATTGTACATCCGGATCTCTGCCTAAATTTCCAATAAGCATCACCCTGTTTACACCTCTCATACTGATAAGTTTATTGATTTGAAATCGCCTGTTGGTTCTAATTCTCTTTAAAGTTAAATTTTTTCGAAGAAAAATCCCGTTTTTTTTAGCCTGTTCACCCTGCTTAAATAGAGAGGAATTCCGGGGAAGATTGCAGGTATTGATTGATCAATCCGGGGAAAGCAAGGCGTTTAATTTTTTTGTTTTCAATAAGCAGATAGTCCTTTAAACCTTTCAATGGTTTTTTTAAACTTATAACTTCAAACTGACCAATAATATATTGATGCGATAGCTGTTGCCGGTATATTTTACTTTCAGCAATTACCGTGAAAGATTGTTTCCCTATTATATTCTTAAAGTATGCTGATTGCGTAACGCTGGTTTCATGAGCCTTATCCGCTTCTTCTAAAACAAATTCATACAAGTTCTGCCAGATATCATTTGCCGTTCTTTTCTTTACATACACCTGTTTATTCAGTACAAACAGGTAATAGTAGAACCAGCGTACTTTTTTTACAATCGCTTTTTCTTTTACCGGCAACGCTTTTACCTGATCCAGTTTCAATGCCTCACATTCGTTACGTTGAACACAGATATTACAAAGAGGATTTTGTGGTTTGCAGATGGTAGCGCCAAAATCCATGATTGCCTGGTTATAGATTGCCGGATTGTCTTTATCCAGCAATGCCTGCGCCAACTGATCAAATAATTTTTTTCCGGCGCTTGTATCAACAGGAGTGCTAATACCAAAATATCTTGCCAGTATACGTTGTACATTCCCATCAACTACAGCATAAGGTTTATTAAAAGCAAAAGAGGCGATAGCAGCAGCCGTATAGGGTCCAATACCTTTGAGGTTTTTTATCTTTTCATAATCCGATGGAAAAATTCCATTGTATTCTTTCACCACTATACGCGCAGTTGCCAGCAGGTTTTTGCAACGCGAATAATAACCCAGCCCTTCCCATATCTTAAATACTTTTTCATCGCTTGCTTTGGCAAGATGTTTAATCGTTGAAAATGTTTTAATAAATTTCTCGTAATAAGCCCATCCTTGTTCTACTCTGGTTTGTTGTAAAATGATTTCACTCAACCAAATTTTATAAGGGTCCTTCTCCCCTTTCCAGGGCATTTGACGTTTATTTTTATGCTGATTCCACTTCAAAAGCTTTCTGGCAAAAACCGGTTTCATACTAATTATAATAGTTTAACGTTTTGAAAATGAGGGCACTTGAAAAATGAGCCCAGAAAGCTGGTTGGCAAGTCATTATCAATAGATTATATTTTCTTGCTTATTTGATAAGAAAGTTCTAATTTCAATAATGAATTGATTATGTGGGTGTTGGCCATGAAATAAAAAAACAGTTTTTTTAAACCCATTAAAAATTCAATTGTATGAGAAAAGCAGACCTCGTTAACCAAATATCTGAAAAAACAGGTATTCCCAAGGTTGATGTTTTGGTTACGCTGGAAACTATGTTCAAGGAAGTAAAAGATACCTTGTCAGCCGGTGAAAACATCTATATACGTGGCTTCGGAAGCTTCATCACTAAAAAGAGAGCCGCTAAAATAGGACGTAATATCAAGAAGAATATTGCGGTTCATATTCCTGAACATTATATTCCTGCGTTTAAACCTGCCAAAGAATTTGTAGCAGAGGTAAAAAAATTACAATCCGTAAAAGCAGATCAGCCAAACCCCGATTCTGAAGTGTAATTTTGTTGCTTAATTTATTTAAGCAGTGAAACAAAAACAATTCATTCTAATTGGCAGTGGAGCTCTTCTCTTCTGCCTTATTTATTTTTTTGGGCGAACCGTACCCGCAAAAAGCAATACTCCCACAACAAAAGCCGGTACTTCCGCAGGCAATGCTGCCGATATGGTGGATACGAAATCTGTATTGGCTGCTTTTAAACAGGAACTTACTCCAGATCAACAGGCCTATGTTAACCAGTTGGAAACAGCTGTGGTGCGCGGCGACGTAAAGGAGCAACAGATAAAAGTCTATCGTCAGATAGCCAATTTCTGGAGGGATTCGGCCCATATGCTACTGCCTTATGCATATTATTCCGGAATGGCTTCTAAATTGGAAAATTCAGAGAAAAGCCTCACCTTTGCTGCCCACTATTTTTTAGAGGGGCTTCGCCGGCAAGACAATCCAGGCCTCAAACGATGGATGGCAAGTGAAGCAAAAGAGTTGTTTGAAAAGGCTTTGGTACTAAACCCGGTTAATGATTCTACTAAAGTAGGATTAGGAAGCTGTTACTTGTTTGGAAATATCAGTGAGAATCCAATGCAGGGTATTCAGTTGATCCGGGAAGTGGTTGATAGAGATCCTGAAAATATGTTTGCCCAGTTTATGCTGGGTTTGGGAGGAATGGAATCGGGACAATTTGACAAAGCTATCGAACGTTTGAGCAAGGTAGTTGCGAAACAACCTCAAAACCTAGAAGCTACGCTAACGCTGGCTGAAGCCTATGAACGTAGCGGAGATAAGAAAAACGCGGTGATTTGGTATGAAGCAAGTAAAAAGTTCTTTAAAGAAGAAGAAATAATCAAAGAGATCGATCATCGGATCGAAGAATTGAAGAAATAGGCTAAGAGCATAAAAGAGAAAACGAGGAAAAAGAGAAGTTCTTACAATTGTTGAACTCATTTGATCTTTAACCAAAAGAGTTAAGTGTTTAATTGAAAAATGAGAAAAAGGATACTCAGCGTATTCCTTTAATCTCCTTTTCCCTTTTGACCTCTTAGCCCAAAAAGAAAAAAGATATTTAAACAAATTATTTAACTAAATCATTCGCAGCATCATGCCTTGTGGTAAAAAAAGAAAGCGTCATAAAATTGCGACGCACAAGCGTAAGAAAAGATTGAGAAAAAACCGCCATAAGAAGAAGAGCAGGTAAAAAATCTTCTATAGCGGCTGGCAAAACCTTGTATGCCAGCCGACTTCCTTCTTATTTACAGCTGAACTTTTTGTTTGCTTTTTATCTATGCGCGCGATTGTTTATTTTATAGATATTCTGCAAACAATTCCACCTCAGCAACTTTCCTTGTAGTGATGATGATATGACGGTAAAAGAAGAAACGCTTGAATAAGGAACTAATAATAAATGCCGCTCCCCAGGGTGTAGAAATTGCACTTTTAGAGGATAAAAAGCTGGTAGAACTGCATCACGAAAAAGTGGATGCCAGTTTTGCTGTAGGTGATCTTTATCTCGGAAAAGTAAAAAAACTCATCCCCGGTTTGAATGCCGCTTTTGTAGATGTAGGCTTTGAAAAAGATGCCTTTCTTCATTATACGGATCTGAGTCCCTATGCCCGCTCACTACTCAAATTCACCACTCAATCTATTTCTGATACAACCCAGGGTGGTTTTGATTTCGGCAGCTTTCAGGTAGAACCTGAAATCGTTAAAACAGGTAAGATTAACGAAGTACTAAGTGGCAAACCGAATATTTTAGTGCAGATCTTAAAAGAGCCAATAGCCGCTAAAGGACCCCGCTTAAGTTGCGAGATTTCTTTACCCGGTCGCTTTGTAGTAATAACTCCTTTTAATGATATCGTTGCTGTTTCGAGAAAGATTCATTCTTCCGACGAGCGCAAGCGTCTGCAAAAAATTGTTGAAGCCATTAAGCCGAAGAATTTTGGTGTAATCGTTCGAACTGCTGCTGAAGGAAAAAATACGGCGGAGCTGCATGAAGATCTGTCCATGCTTACAGAAACATGGAGAATGATCCAGTCGAATTTAAAAAACGCAGTATCCCCCGCTAAAATATTAAGCGAACAAACCAAAGCTACCAGCATGCTCCGCGATCTGTTGAATGAAACATTCAATAAGATTGTGGTGAACGATAAAAATATTTTCAACGATACCCGCACTTATATTCAGCGCATCGCGCCAGAGAAAAGCGAAATCGTTTCGTTCTATCATAATGGTTTGCATATTTTCGACCAGTTTGGAGTTACCAAACAGGTAAAAGCAGCTTTTGGAAAAACGGTTAACCTGCCAAGTGGTGCTTATCTTATTATTGAACATACCGAAGCGCTGCATGTAATTGATGTAAACAGTGGTTATAAGAGTGTCGGTAATAACCAGGAACAAAACGCCATGGAAACCAATATTGAGGCTGCCGCCGAAATATCAAGGCAGCTTCGTCTCAGGGATCTTGGTGGAATTATCGTAGTTGACTTTATTGATATGAAGCTTCCCGAGAATAAGCGAAAGCTGATGGAAGCGATGGAAGAATTCATGCGACCCGACAGGGCCAAGCACGCGGTATTGCCAATTTCCAAATTTGGATTGATGCAGATCACGCGCCAGCGTATGAAGCCGGAGATGAATATCAATACCCAGGAAGTATGTCCTAGTTGCGCGGGTACTGGTAAAATATCCTCAACGCTTATCCTGGAGGATGAGATTGAAAAGAACCTGAGTTACCTGATCACACATCAGCATAAGAATCTTACCGTGGTGGTGCATCCAATATTATACGCTTATTTGACCAAGGGCCGTATGTTCAATTCAAGACAATGGAAATGGAGATGGAAATTCGGACAGAAGATACATATCAAAGAAAACACCAACTATCATCTTACAGAGTTTCATTTCTTTGATCAGCATGAGGATGAGATAAAACTATAGCTACTCATTTTTGATCAGTTCGATAAGAAAATCACTAATAACACATAGTGTTTTTATCTAATAAGCTTAACATTTATTACATCACCCCTAATTACTGGCGGTTCCTATTAATATATATAAGCACGTATTGAATAAGTGTTACAATAGAAGCTACCGCAGCCACTACATAGGTCATTGCTGCCCATTTTAAGGCGTCTTTAGCTTTAGGGTATTCCTGGGAGTTGGTAATATTGGTCCTTTCCAACCATACCAGGGCACGGCGACTGGCATCAATTTCTACAGGTAAGGTAATAATCGAGAACAGTGTGGTTAGTCCAAATAGAATTATACCACCTACTAATAAAGCGGGAAACACATTTATTAATATTATACCTCCCAGTAGAACCCATCGCACCAGGCCCGAACTGAACTGCACCACCGGAACCAGCCGGCTTCTCAACATCAGCCATTGATAGGAGGTGGAATGCTGAACTGCATGACCACATTCATGAGCGGCAATGGCGGCAGCTGCGATTGAGTTCCCATTATAGACCTCTGGGCTCAGGTTTACTGTTTTGGTAAGAGGGTTATAGTGATCGCTTAAAAAGCCCTGAACAGAGACGACTTTAACTTCAAATATCCCGTTTTCCCGGAGCATTTTTTCGGCTATTTCCCGGCCTGTAAACCCCCTCATCAGGGGTAGTTTACTGTAGGCTGAAAACTTGCTTTTCAGGACTCCGGAAACCAGCATACTGATCAGTAAAAAAGCAATAGCCACAAACATTAAGGAGGGTGTCATTTCTTAAAATTCTTTTGTTGATCTTAATTGTTATACAAAAGAACTACCAAATAAAAATTGACCCTTTTCAACCCAGTTTCATGACATATTATATTTCTTTTTGTCACTTGTTAAAGCAATGAGTCCCAACTGCTGACAATTTATCATTGTTTCCTAAGATTAGAACCTAGCATGTCATTAATACGTTGGTTTTCATATAATTACAACTGATTGATTTCTAAGGTAGGCTTTCATTGACTTAACGTAAAATTTATCAACAAGGGACAAAAATAATTTTGTTATGTGGTGCCAATTTGTAATTTAGTGTCAGAATTTAATGGGTTAGTAAGTAAAGGGTCAGCAGCAATGCCGGCCCTTTTACTTTTAATTAAGAACATGATTATTAAACTTATTTTTTTGAATTATTTTTCATTGTCCTTTTTTAATTCCTGAAGTTTTTTTACTCCTACTTTTAGTTTTTTTCTTTTCCAACATTTATTTATTTCTACTTCTTTTGTAGAGGTTATTAAGATTATTAATTGAGATTACAATTAAATGTGAAATGAATTGACCTTGTATTCAATTGATGCAGATCATAAACTTTATAATTACATCTTACCTTTAAGGGATGAGCAAAACAAAAACAGCTTTTTTCTGTACCAACTGCGGATATGAAACGGCGAAATGGACCGGTAAATGTCCATCCTGCAATAGTTGGAACACATTTACGGAAGAAGTAATACAGAAAGGAACAATAAAAGCAGAGAATGGATGGAAAGATTATACAGAAGATAAACGCGTTACAAAAACAATCGCGTTAAATGATATCAAAAACACGGAACAGGAAAGGATAATAACTTCAGATCCTGAATTGAACCGTGTACTGGGAGGTGGCATTGTTCCCGGAAGTATTGTGTTGATTGCCGGTGAACCCGGTATTGGTAAATCAACGCTGTTTTTACAGAATGGTTTACAACTCACGGATTATACAACGCTTTACATCAGTGGTGAAGAAAGTGAACAACAAATTAAGATGCGAGCCGATCGTTTGAATATCACCAACGATAAGTTTTTCCTCCTTACTGAAACTTCTACCCAAACTATTTTCCAGGAAATAAAAAAACTAAAACCCGATATCGTAATTGTTGACTCCATCCAAACACTGCAATCCCCTTATATCGATTCTTCACCCGGCAGCATTTCACAAATAAGAGAATCCGCTGCGGAACTACAACGCTTTGCGAAAGAAACAAACACTCCTGTTTTCTTAATTGGACATATCACCAAGGATGGAGCTATCGCGGGACCGAAAATATTAGAGCATATGGTGGATACGGTATTGCAGTTTGAAGGAGACCGTCATTACGCATACCGCATATTACGCACCTTAAAAAATCGTTTCGGAAGTACAGCCGAATTGGGCATTTATGAAATGACAACTACAGGCATGCGGGGTGTGAATAACCCCAGTGAGATCCTGATTACACAAAAAGAAGAACAACTAAGTGGAATCGCTATTGCTTCTACCATTGAAGGAATGCGACCTTTGTTAATTGAAGTACAGGCCCTGGTTACGCAATCGGTATATGGTACTCCGCAACGCACGGTTTCCGGATTTGATCTACGAAGGCTCCAGTTGCTGTTGGCAGTGCTGGAAAAAAGAGGGGGGTTTCATTTTGGCGTTAAAGATGTGTTTTTGAATATCGCGGGAGGATTGAAAGTCGAGGACCCATCCATTGATCTCGCCGTATTATGCGCGTTACTCAGCTCCTATGAAGATGTTCCGCTATCGCATAAAATTTGTTTCGCGGGTGAAGTTGGGTTAAGTGGTGAGATAAGGGCAGTAAACCGGATCGAACAACGGATTGCCGAAGCGGAGAAACTCGGATTTGAAAAGATTATAGTTTCAAAATACAATCTCTCTTTCAG
This sequence comes from Chitinophagaceae bacterium, assembly GCA_965279015.1. Lineage (GTDB taxonomy): Bacteria > Bacteroidota > Bacteroidia > Chitinophagales > Chitinophagaceae > Endoryza. The sequence goes on along the minus strand of OZ257130.1, from coordinate 1,234,700 downwards.
GTCTCCATCAACATCAACAGATCAAAAGGGATTGACGAAACAAAAATTCAATATCGAAATAGTCAGTATGTCGCGTGTAGAAGAACTGTATCAATACTTGTTTTAAATGAGCAATGCCCTGAAAAACCTTGGCTATAGTTTAAGCCAGCTTTTCTTTCCGCAACACTGCACGGGATGTGGCAGCGATATTCTTGATAAGGAACAAATCATTTGTCTTCAATGCAACGAGCAGTTACCTCTAACTAATTTTCATCTACATGCTAATAACCCGGTTGAAAAAATTTTCTGGGGACGGTTGCCAGTAACCGCTGCAGCAAGTCTTTTGTATTTTACAAAGGATTCAATTTTACAGCAATTGTTGCATCAGCTTAAATACAAAGGGAATAAGGAAATCGGTTATTTCCTGGGCCGGCAAATGGGTAAGGCTTTTTTTCAATCCAATCGGTTCTGCCATGCCGATGCGTTAATAGCGTTACCGCTGTTTCCTTCTAAAGAAAGAAAAAGAGGATATAACCAGGCGGCTGTTTTATGCGAAGGATTTTCCGATGCAACCGGTATTCCTTTTTTGCCGAAGGCAGTGGGCCGCCGTGTTTATACAGATACCCAAACGCATAAAAATCGCATAGAACGCTGGCAGAATATGGAAGGAAAATTTGTATTAGAGGACGAAAGAGCGATCCGTAATAAGAAAATCATATTAATCGATGATGTGATTACTACCGGCGCTACGCTGGAAGCATGCGGGCATGAATTATTGAAAGTCCCGGGGGTGCAATTAAATATTGCAGCCCTGGCTTATACTTCTTCCTGAAACTACAATTAAAACCCGTCTTCTTCGTTTTGAATTGGAGTTAACTGTTTATTTTTGAACCGGATGAAAGTTTTATTGATTGCAATATCTCTGCTGATACTGGTAACCGCTTCCTGTAAAAAAGAATCGTTTATAACCGGCGCTGATGCCAGGTTAAACACTTCGGTCGACTCCCTGCATTTTGATACTGTTTTTACCAGCACCGGTTCTGTTACTCATTCCTTTCGCATATATAATAACAACGATCAGAAATTAAGATTGACCAGTGTAAAACTGAATGGCGGATCATCCTCTTTCTTTAAAATGAATGTAGATGGAATTGCCGGCACTGAAGTAAATAATATAGAACTGGATGCCAATGATAGTGTTCATGTTTTTGTCACCGTAAATATCAATCCGAATATTGCCAATATTCCTTTCATAATACAGGACAGTATCACAATTCAATACAATGGTAATACAAAACAAGTTCAATTAGAGGCATGGGGTCAGAACGCGAACTTTTTACGGTCCCGGATAATTTCAGCCAACGAAACATGGAACAGTACCAGGCCCTATGTAATACTTGGTGGTTTACTGGTAGATACCAATATTATTTTAACGATTGAAAAAGGAACCCGTGTTTACCTGCATGCAGATGCTCCCTTTGTAGTAGATGGAACCCTTACCATTAATGGGGAAAAATATGATAGCACAAGAGTCATATTCCGGGGTGATCGGCTAGATGAGCCTTATCGTGATTTTCCTGCCGGCTGGCCCGGTATTTTTTTTCGCGGTTCCAGTAAAGACAATGTATTAAATTATACTACTATTAAAAATGCTTACCAGGGTTTGGTGGCCGATAAGCCTTCTGTAAATGCCAATCCAAAACTCACACTCAATGAATGTATAATTGATAACTGTTATGATGCCGGCATTTTGGGATTGCACACTAATATAAAAGCGCAGAATTGTCTTATCAGTAATTGCGGTAGAAATATAATTCTTGCCCAGGGTGGCCAGTATGATTTCAATCATTGCACCAGCGCGGCTTATTCCAATGCATTTCTTTTACACAAAGAACCCGTGTTATTGGTTACCGATTACATAAAACAAAACAATGTGTTATTAACGGCCGATATAGTCGCGTTGTTTCGCAATTGCATTTTCTGGGGCGACAATGGCACAGTAGATGATGAAGTGATTACCAGCAAGCAGGGTAGCAATACCGTGTTCAATGTAAACTTTCAAAACTGCCTTTGGAAAGTTAAAAACAATCCGGCTGATATCGCATCATCCAATATTATTGCGAATGAAAACCCTCAATTTGATAGTGTAAATAATCAACTTCGTATTTATAATTTCCGTCTTAAGGACGAGTCGCCTGCTAAAAATAAAGGGGTTGCGACAGGGGTTGTTGTAGACCTCGATGGAAATCCCCGTTCCGTTGGATTACCCGATTTCGGTTGTTACGAAAAACAATAACCCGTTAAAGAATCCTTTCTCTTCCTCCTTTCGTAATATTATACTTGCGGAAAACAATTTCTGCACCATCTTTGTAGTATATTACTTTCAACAATAAAATCAATAATCATGTTACGCGTTGCATTGTTCGCTGCATTCCTTTTAACAGCCTCTTCTATTTACGATTTTAAGGTGCCCGGTCTCGAAGGTGGACAGATCGATTTCTCCAAATTCAAAGGAAAAAAGATCATGATTGTAAACACCGCTTCCAAATGTGGTAATACTCCACAATATGCTGAACTGGAAACTCTTTACGAAACCTATAAAGACAAATTGGTGATAGTAGGCTTCCCCGCCAATAATTTTGGCCAGCAAGAACCAGGAACTAATGACGAAATCGCTGAGTTTTGTAAAAAGAATTATGGCGTGAAATTCACAATGGCCGAAAAGGTTTCTGTAAAAGGAGATGATATCCACCCTTTGTTCCAATACCTTACAAATGAGGCAAAAAAGATGGGAGTAGAAGATCCAATCAAATGGAATTTTACCAAATTCCTGCTGGACGAAAACGGCAAATTGATTGCGGTTATCCCTCACAAAACAAAGCCAATGAGCGAAGATGTTGTTAAGTATTTGAAATAGAAAGACTTAAGATATTTAATGAAATCCCGTCTAGTTTTCGGCGGGGTTTTTGCATTTTAGTTAAACAGCTTATCGCCTAAAAATGGCCAAACAACGATGGAAAGCCAAGGGTAGTCGAATAAGTTTAGAGACCCAGTATTATAAACGCATCTTTACATCATCAGATCCAATAGTACGAAAGACTGATCCAAAGAATCCTTAGAAAACTATAAGATCCAATAAAGTACGAAAAGACCGAATCCAACGAATCCCCTGAAAACCGAAAGATCCCAATCCTTAGAAAAGACCCTTTTTGATCCTTTATCCCTGAGCCTTATCCAATATCAGTTAGAAGCAACAAAATTGGCCTCTAAACCCGAAAAGCTCTAATCCATCCTTCTAAAACCAGCCATGTGACGTCCCGAAGAAGAGTTTAAAAAACCGCCACGCTCTAGCGTGGCGGTTTTTGTTTTTAGTAGTACCAAAATTCAAGCGAATTAATTTAGATCAATTGACCATTTTGCCCTTCCTGTTTCACCTGCTTATCGAAAGAAACTGTCCAAAAATCGAAGGAAAAATAAGGCTAGTCGAATTAATTTAAACCCAGGTAATTTTAAACGCATCTTTACATCATCAAATCCGATACACGTACGAAAAAACCGAATCCAACAAATCCCCTGAAAACCAAAAGAACCGAATCCTTAGAAAAGACCCTTTTTGATCCTTTATCCCGAGCCGTCCAATATCAGTTTGAAAAAAAATTATTTCGCCTCTAACCCCTAAAAATCTTTTGCCTTAATCCGTCCTTGTAAAACCGAACCATTTATGTTTGTCGTCCCTGTAGAGATTTTATGAACCGCCTGATGGGGCGGTTTTTTTTTTGTTTTATAGAAAAATAAAATCGGTTATACTTATATGTACTCACTTCAGTCATGGTATCTTTTCGATGAAACTTTTATGTAGCTTATCGAAATAAAACGTTCTAAAATCGAAGTAAATCCACGAGCCGTCGAATTAATTTAAACCCACGCAATTTTAACCCCATCTTTACATCAGCAAATCCGATAGTACGAAAGACCCGATCCAAACAAATCCCTTGAAAACCGAATCCTTAGTAAAAACCCTTTTTGATCCTTTATCCCTAACCGTCCAGTATCTGAATGAAAAAGTTGATTCGTCTTTAAACCCAAATCCGTCCTTGTAAAACCAAACCATTTGTATCGTTCCGTCCAGAACAGATTTATGAACCGCCCAATGAGGCGGTTTTTTTGTGTTCCATAAAATGATAATGTCGGTAATTCTTAACAGGTGTCAATTGAAAAATATAGTATTTCTCTTATCGAATAAAAACGTTCTTGGATCGAAGGAATTCTACGAGTCATCGAATTAATTTATACTCACGCAATTTAAACCCCATCTTTACATCAGCTAATCCGATAGTACGAAAAACTGGATCCAAGCAAATCCAATGAAAACCGTAAACCGTCCCTTTTTGATCCTTTGTCCTAAACCGACCAGTATCTATGTGAAAAACATCGCACCCTTTAAACCAGACCTTGTCCTAAGTCCGAATCCGTCCTTCTAAAACCATTTATGTTGTTCCGTCCAGAACAGTTTTTAAAACCGCCACGCTAAAGCGTGGCGGTTTTTTTATCTTCGCCATCATGCAATTCAAGAATATTATTGGGCAAGAGACATTAAAACAACAACTGGTTGAAATGGTGAACCAAAACCGTCTCAGCCATGCTCTTTTGTTTTTAGGGAAAGAAGGTAATGGCTCATTGGCGACGGCCCTTGCTTTTGCTCAATATATCCTTTGCGAAAAGACAGGAAATAAATCGCAATCCAAGAACACAAACCTGGGACCTTCTCTTTTCGGGGACGAACCTGTATTGACTCCTGACCTGCCTACCGGACAGGCAGGCTCCCGACTCCCCCCTTCGCTGAAGCTACGGGGGGCAAGCCCGACTCCCAACTTACTTTCAGACTCTTGCGGAACTTGTCCTTCTTGTCAAAAAGCTCAACAACTCATCCATCCCGATATTCATTTTACTTACCCGGTAATTACAAAAAAAGCTGGTACCCCCCCGATCAGTACCGATTATATAACGGAATGGCGGGAGTTTATAAAACAATATGTTTATGGGAATGTGTACGACTGGCTTCAATTCATCGGTGCTGAAAATAAACAGGGTAATATCACCGCTGCAGAATGCAACGATATCATCCGCAAACTAAGCCTGAAAAGTTTCGAGGGTGATTATAAAATTTTAGTACTCTGGATGCCTGAGTATCTCGAGAAAGAAGGAAATAAACTACTAAAGCTAATTGAAGAACCTCCTCCTGATACCTTATTTATATTGGTGGCAGAGAATGAATCATTGATATTACCTACAATTCTCAGCCGATGTCAGTTGGTCAAAATACCAATGCTGGAAGCAAGTGAAATTTCCCGGGCGCTGGTAGAAAGGGCGAAGGTCTCGCCTGAGCAGGCACGCCGGGTAGCCTATGTGAGTGAGGGAAATTACAGGGAGGCCCTTCAGATTATCCAGCATGCGGATGAGGACTGGCAGGCTTTACTGCGCGATTGGCTGAACGCGATATTAAAGACGGGTCCAATTGCCCAGGTAAAATGGGTGGAAGAAACCGCTAAAATGGGAAGGGAGAAGCAAAAGCAGTTTTTAAGGTATTTTAATCATTTGTTGGAGATGGCAATTAGGATGAGGGTGATGGATATGGCAGGTGGAGACACTAGCGGTGGTGCCGGAGTGGCTGGTGAGGACACCAGCCATGGAGACACCAGCCACGGAATAGAACACGACTTTGCCATTCGACTGAATAAAATAGCTGGAATTGCTCAGCAACAAGCCATTATCGAGGAACTGGATAAAGCCACCTATTATATTGAACGCAATGCCAATGGCAAAATGCTCTTCCAGGCCCTTACTATTAAACTCTACCATATCATTGCTGATAAATCGCTAATTTTGACTAATTGAGGAAATGGATAGTGAGAAAAGGTCAGAGGTTGCCAGGAATGAGGAGCGGGTTGTTTTATTTTTTGAGTCATCGTTCAGCACTTTATATTCAACTTTTGTTTGATTACTCTTTTTGTATTTAATCGCGGATCTGCGATGCAGGGCCCGGCTTAGAAGGGCTCCATAGAATTTCAAGAGTTGAAGTGAGTGATACAACCACAGCTCCATAGCGTTCCGCAGCCGGTCAACAAATCATTTTTATAACATCGTAAACATTGCATACCAATGGGATGTAGTTCCTGTAGCTCCGGAAGTGGAAAAGTGTTGGGTTGTAAGAGTAATGGCGGTTGTAGCAGCGGTAGCTGTAACCGTATGAACGTACACGATTGGCTCGCTAACCTGCCCTTCAGCGACCCTGAAAGCATGTGCCGGGTTATGGAAGTGAGTTTTAATAATGGCAGTCGTAAGGATTTTTTCCGCAATACCACCACACATATTTTCGAAAAGGGCGATATGGTTGCCGTTGAAGGAGTAGCCGGTTTTGATGTTGGTACAGTAAACCTGACCGGTGAAATAGTTCGTTTGCAACTGAAGAAAAATGGCGTGAGTGAAACCGATGCTGAAATTAAAAAGGTATTGCGTCGTGCGGGAGATAGAGATATTGAACAAATGGTACAGAACAAGGCCCGCGAAGCCGAAGCGGTGATCCGTTCCAGGGCAATTGCCAAACAGTTAAACCTCGCGATGAAGATCAGCGAAGTGGAGATTCAAGCCGACGGTCGAAAAGCCACTTTCTTTTATATTGCCGATGATCGTGTCGATTTCCGCGAGCTGATTAAAATATACGCCCGGGAGTTCAAAGTAAAAGTAGAAATGCGGCAGATAGGTGCCCGCCAGGAAGCCGCTAAAGTGGGAGGAGTAGGAAGTTGCGGCCGTGAACTTTGCTGCAGCAGTTGGCTAACCGATTTTAAATCTGTTAACACTACAGCTGCCCGTTACCAGAATCTTTCCATTAATCAAACTAAACTCAGTGGACAGTGCGGTCGTCTGAAATGTTGTTTGAATTATGAACTCGATACCTACCTCGACGCTTTACAACATTTTCCCGAGAACGCGGATAGTATACAGGTTGCAAAAGGAAATGCTTTTTTGATAAAGAAAGATATTTTCAAAAACCTGATGTGGTATACCCTGCCAGATAGCAACAAACAATACCCATTAACCATTGAGCGTGTCCGAAAAATAAAACAATTGAATGCGCAAGGGGTAATTCCCGATGAATTGGAACCTGTAGATGTAACCACCAATAAGCCCAAAGAAGCAGAACCTGCATTTGTAGATTTAGTAGGACAGATCAGCTTACGTACACTTGAAAAAGCCGATAAGAAACGGAGGAATGATCAGCAGCGTCAACAACGCCCTCAGGGACCTAACAGGCCCCCGCAGCAAAACCGTCCATCACAACAACAACAACGTCCCCCGCAACAAAGACCACCACAGCAAAGGCCACCTCAACAACGACCACCTCAGGGACCACCCAGAAGAGATGACCGTAGAAACAATCCTCCCGATAATAATAATAACCCGCAATAACCAGTTATCAAAAGAATCTTTTTTATTAACCCTTCCGTAACTTTTTGTACGGAAGGGTTGATGTAATTTTTGGTTTATAGTTTAGGGTTTATCGTTGTCCTAGGCTTAACTTTCCTTTATTAATACAAAGAGTTTGAATTTTGTAAAGTATGTTTGAACTGATGTAACGATAAACGAAAAACGATAAACAACAAACCATCTCCCTTGAAACGTTTTATTATGCGCTCATTCATGATACTCGTTGTTATACTTATTGTATGGATTATTCTGGCGCCAAGTTGTATGACTTTCCGCGAGCCTGATTCTGAAATGAAAAAGGATTTTGAACAACATGGAGTGACTCTTACAACGGTATCCGAAAAGATAGATGGTCGCACGATGCATTACGCAAAAACCGGTAGGGATAGTTTACCCACTATTTATTTCATACATGGTACACCGGGTAGCTGGGATGATTTCGCGGGTTTCCTCCGTGATAAAGAGTTAGTACAGCAATACCGCCTGATCTCCATTGACCGACCTGGTTTTGGTTATAGTGATTATAGAGATGCTGAAAATCTTCAGCGTCAGTCGGAACTTATCAGTCCGCTTTTTTATAAATTGGCCAATGGGAAAACCGCACACCTGGTGGGTCATTCACTCGGTGGGCCAATGATTGTTAAACTGGCGGCTGACAATCCTAATTTATTTTCATCATTGGTAATCCTGGCAGGCTCAATGGATCCGGCGGAAGAAAAACCAGAAAGATGGCGGCCCTGGTTATTCAAGACTCCCTTAAATTGGTTAGTACCCGGTGCATTGCGACCCAGTAACGAAGAGTTGTGGTATTTAAAAAAAGACCTGGTAAATATGAAAGAAGACTATAAAAAAATTGATGTCCCTGTTTATATTCTACATGGAGATAAAGATCAATTGGTGCCGGTAAGAAATGTGGAATTTATGAAAAAAATGTTTATAAATTCATCTTCGCTTTCCGTTACGATTTTCCCCAATGAAGATCATTTTCTACCCTGGACGCGTTATAAAGAAATAAAAGAAGTGTTGGTTCAATTGCCTGCATCTAAGGAAGCCGGTCACGCTATGAGCAATCAATAATGTTTTGTAACTTCAACTAAAATAAATCAACGAATATGTCATCCATTTTCAAATCCGGTAACCCGGCTTTAGGCGAGAAGATTTTCAAGAAAAGTATTACCACGCAGTACGAAGAAACCATGACAGAAAGAGGGACCCTGAATAAATTCGGTCTCATGCTGATTCTGTTGGTGGCTGCTGCTTCCTTTACATGGAAAGCTGCTGCAGAAGGTAAAAACGTAATGGGGTGGATGATTGGTGGTGCAATTGTTGGACTGATCCTGGTTTTAATAATTTCATTTAAACCTCAATTTTCCTCTTACCTGGCTCCGCTTTATGCATTGGCAGAAGGAGTTTTTCTGGGCGCCATTTCAGCGTTTTATAATGATGCGTTCGCGGAAAAAGCACCGGGCATAGTTATGCAGGCAGTTGGAATCACTTTTGGAATTGTGATAGCTATGTTTGCATTGTATCGCTTTGGTATCATCAAGGCCACTCAAAAATTTAAAGCAATTGTATTTACAGCCACTGCGGGTATCGCATTATTTTATGTAATTGCTATGGTACTGCGTATGTTTAATATTCAAATGCCACTTATTCATGAAAGCACCACGTTTGGAATCATATTTTCCTTAGTAGTTGTAGGCATTGCTTCCTTGAACCTGATAATGGATTTTGATATGATTGAACAAGGAGTAGCAATGGGTGCCCCTAAATATATGGAGTGGTACGGTGCTTTCGGGTTAATGGTAACTATTGTGTGGTTGTATATTGAAGTTTTGAGGTTGTTATCCAAGTTCGCAGGGAAAAAGTAGAGAATACAGAATGTAGAATATAAAATGTAAAATATTGAATGTAAAAGGGGGTTCCTGATTGAAGGACCCCCTTTTACATTTTACATTCTATATTTTACATTTTACATTTACCTGCCGTCGCCATCCAACAAATTACCCAACCCACCTAACAGACTTCCTTCTTCTTTGCGGCGGAAACCTCCATAAGAAATGATGCGGCTGGCCAATCGGCTGATAGGCAATGTTTGTATCCATATTTTACCCGGACCGCGAAGAGTAGCAAAAAACAATCCTTCTCCACCGAACAGCGTATTCTTAATTCCTCCAACAAACTGGATATCGTATTCGATTGTTTGAGTATAGGCCACCAGGCAACCGGTATCTACCCGCAGGAATTCTCCGGGCTGAAGTGTTCTTTCAAATACATGTCCGCCCGCATGCACAAAGGCCATTCCATCGCCTTCAAGCTTTTGCATGATAAAACCTTCCCCACCAAACAAACCGGTACCAAGACGGCGCTGAAATTCAATCCCCACACTTACTCCCTTGGCCGCACAGAGAAAAGCATCTTTCTGGGCAATTATCTTTCCACCCATTAAGGAAAGATCAAGCGGTATAATTTTACCCGGATAAGGGGAAGCAAAGCTTACTCTTTTCTTCCCGTGGCTAGCGTTGGTAAAAGCCGTCATAAACAAGCTTTCACCTGTTAATACCCGCTTACCGGCCGACATGAGTTTTCCTAAAAAACCACCGGAAGTCTGTTTGGAACCATCTCCAAAAATGGTCTCCATTTGTATTCCGTCATCCATCATCATAAATGCACCACTTTCCGCAACAGCGGTCTCTTGCGGATCGAGTTCTATTTCCACGTATTGCATTTCTTCGCCATGGATTTTATAGTCTATTTCATGATTTGTTCTCATCGTCAAAAAATTTATTTTTATGAAGATAGCAAAGATAAATAGTGTGGGGATACAAGTTGATGGGCGGTTCGGCGTCCAATCAATATTTTCCCGTAAATTAACAGTCCACCATCTAAAACTGCTTGTATGAAACGAAAAATCCACGGATTATTCTTACTGATTCTTTTCCCGATTCTCCTTGGCGCTCAAACCAAACTGGTTGAAAAAGTGAGTCGCAAGGGATCGGAACTACTGATTCCTTACGAAAAGTACAAATTACCGAATGGCCTTACGCTGATCGTACATGAAGATCATAGCGACCCGGTAATACATGTAGATGTCACCTACCATGTGGGTTCGGCCCGTGAAGAGATCGGTAAATCGGGCTTCGCTCATTTCTTCGAACATATGATGTTCCAGGGAAGCGACCATGTGGGCGATGAACAGCATTTTAAAATTGTAACCGATGCGGGCGGAACTTTAAATGGATCTACCAACCGCGATCGGACCAACTATTATCAAACCGTTCCCAGCAATCAATTAGAAAAAATGTTATGGCTGGAAGCCGATCGGATGGGGTTCCTGTTGGATGCAGTAACTCAAAAGAAATTTGAGATTCAGCGTTCAACGGTAAAAAATGAAAGAGGGCAGAACTATGATAATCGTCCATATGGATTGGCTGGTGAGATCGCCTCTAAAAATCTTTATCCTTATGGTCACCCTTACTCCTGGTTAACAATTGGATATGTAGAGGACCTCAACCGGGTAAATGTAAACGACCTGAAGAATTTCTTTTTACGTTGGTATGGTCCAAACAATGCTACCCTAACTATTGGGGGCGATGTAAATACAGCGGATGTTGTAAAGATGGTAGAAAAATATTTCGGATCCATTCCACGTGGTCCTGAAGTATCACCCGTAAAACTCGCGCCTGTTGCATTGGATAAAACACGTTATATAAGTTTTGTAGATAACTATGCGCGTACACCACAATTGAGAATTGTATTTCCAACTGTTCCGCAATATCATCCAGATATGGCTGCATTGGCTTGTCTTGGTCAGGTATTAGGCGCTGGTGGCGGATTTGGTGGTGGCGGTGGTGGTGGCCGCGGCGGTGGTGGAATGGGTGGTAATCGCAATTCTGTTTTTTATCAATTACTGATTAAAGAACAAAAAGCATTACAGGCAAGTGCTAATAGTGGCTTGAGTGAACTGGCTGGTGAATTCACCATTTCTATTACACCTTACCCTGGTAAGTCATTGAGAGAAATGGATTCTTTAATTACATACGCACTGACTGAATTCGAAAAAAGAGGGGTGACCAATGAAGATATTGAACGTTTTAAAGGTGGTTATGAAAGTGGTGCTATAAATGGACTTGCCAGTGTTTCTGGTAAAGTGAGCCAGTTGGCCGCATTCGAAACCTTTGCCGGCAATCCAAATATGACTAGTGAATTATTGAAAATGTATTCTTCCGTTACTAAAGAGGATGTATTGAGGGTGTACAATAAATACATTAAAAATAAACCCGCAGTTGTATTAAGCATCGTTACCAAGGGACAGGAAAACGCGATAGCTGCGGCGGACAATTATACGATCGATCAATCGAAATACACAGCACCGGACTACGGCTATGCCGGATTGAAATATTCAAAACCCACTGATAAATTCGATCGGGCAAAGATGCCGGGCAATGGACCTAACCCCGTTGTAAGAGTTCCCGCTTTCTGGAGAAAAGATTGGCCCAATGGAATTAAATTCATTGGTACTGAAAATACCGAAGTACCGCTTGTTACAATGACTTTATCGATGAAAGGCGGACATCTTTTGCAGGCGAATGATAAAACCAAAGTAGGACTCGCCAATATGTTTGCAGAAATGATGAATGAAGACACGAAGAATTATACCGCTGAACAGATGGCGATGGAATTACAAAAATTAGGTAGTTCGGTAAGAATAGGAAGCGGTACCGATGAGATTGTATTCACTGTTACTTCACTGAAAAAGAACCTGTCGAAAACGTTAGCTCTTTTAGAAGAGCGAATGTTCAACCCGGTATTTAAAGAAGAAAATTTCAAGCTGCGTAAGCGTCAATCGCTGGAAGGATTGAAACAAGCCAAAACACAACCGGCGGCTATTGCTACCGACCTGATCGCTAAAATCAACTATGGAGAAGATCATATTCTTGCCATGAACCAGGGCGGAACAGAAGTAACGCTTAATAATATTACGCTGGCCGATGTTGAAAATTATTATAAGAATTATATAAGCGCTAAGGATGCCAAAGTGGTAATTGTGGGAGATATTAAGGAAAGCGAGATACTACCCCAGTTAGCCTTCCTCAAAAAATTACCCACTAAAAAAATCGCGATGCCAGTTGTTGATGGTACTCCAAAGCCTATCGACCAATCGAAGATTTACCTGGTTGATATTCCAAAAGCAGCACAAACCGAGTTCCGTGTTGGGTATGCAACAGGTTTGAAATATGACGCGACCGGAGAATATTATAGAGCAGGTTTGTTAAATTATGCACTGGGTGGATCATTCAACAGTCGTATCAATCTCAATCTTCGGGAAGATAAGGGTTGGACCTATGGTGCCCGTACTGCCTTTGATGGAGATGATTATGGCGGAAGTTTTGGTTTCAGTTCCGGGATTCGCGCCGATGCAACGGATAGTGCTTTGAAAGAAGTAGTAAGCGAAATGCGCAATTACGCTGAAAACGGAATCAATGAAGAAGAATTATTATTTATGAAGAACGCGATTGGACAAAGAGACGCGTTGCGATATGAAACAGGTCCGCAAAAAGCCGCTTTCATTTCGCGCATTCTCGATTATAATTTACCAGCTAATTATGTAGAAAAGCAAAACAAGATATTAAGGGATATGACGAAAAAAGAAATGGACGCGATGGCGAAGAAATGGATCAATCCCAACAAACTTAATATCTTATTAGTGGGCGATAAAGCAAGGATACTTTCGGGTTTACAGAAATCGGGTTACCCGATTGTGGAGTTGGATACTGACGGAAAGACTACGCAGAAGAAAGGATTCTAAACACTAATAGTGACGAATTGAGACGAATAGGGGCGAATGAAGCATGTACTTCATTCGCCCCTATTCGTTTTAATTCGTACAAATTCGTGTATAGCTAACTCCTCTTCTACACTTGCTTATCTCTCCAACTTACCGCTGCATTCTTTTTAAATCCAAGCAATCTCGGTATCATAGGCTTCCCTTGAATTATTCTTACCAACCACATTATGAAAATGAGTATAAAGAATAATGGACCAGTAAATCCAAGTAACGCGACCCATTTTGTTCCATAAAACTTACTCATTGGCCGCCGAAGCCGTTCAGAAACCAGGTACATGGAAGGAACCATCAATAAGGTCATAAAGAACGCGAATATCAATCCAAAGATCAATGTCCACGACAAAGGTCCCCAGAACACTACACTATCACCACCCATGAAAACATTTGGTTTCAGATGCTGAAACAATCCTAGCCAGTCAATATTCAATCCGATTGCTAAAGGAAGCAACCCTAATATGGTAGCCAGCGCCGTTAGCAATACAGGAATGATACGAATCTTTCCGGCTTGTATAACTGCTTGTTTGGTTTTCATTCCACGATGTCTCAACTCGTCGGTGAATTCAATAAGCAGGATGGCATTTTTAACAACGATACCCGCTAATCCGACAATTCCAAGCGCGACCATTATAGAAGACAAGGTCATTCCGGTGATGGCGAATCCTAAGAGTACCCCAATCACGCTGAAGAATATTTCTGTAAGAACTATGAATGGTTTACTGAGCGAATTGAATTGTATTACCAGGATCATGAATATTAATCCAAGTGCAATTACCAATGCGACTCCTAAAAAGCTGATGGTTTCCTGTTGTTCTTCCTGTTGACCGGTTTGACGGATAATAATAGATTCAGGTTTCCCTTTAAAGTCAGCGATTGCTCTTCCTATTTCTAAATTGATACGGTTAGGATCGGCTGTCTCCGGAATGTTAGAATAAATCGTAATCATCCTTTTCAGGTTCTTCCGTTTTACCCCTCCCAGCGAATTGGTATAATCAAATCTAACTACATTACTGATCGGCACCTGGCGAACCTGCCCTGAACTGAAATCACGATACGTGATTTTCATATTCTGAAGATCAGACAAATTATTACGAAGCAAATCGGTGTAGCGCACTTGAATTTTATATTCATCTTCGCCGTCTTTTAATTTACTCGCTTCGCGACCGAATAATGCTGCTCTCAATTCACTTCCGATTTGCGTAGTACTTAGTCCTTCGCGCAGGGCACGCTCTCTGTCAATGGACAGCGTTAATTCCGGTTTAGTAACATCTACATCCAATTTCAATTTCTCTACTCCTTCAATATTCACACTATCCAGGAAATTTTTAAGATTAACGGAAGTATGCATGATCTGATCGAAATCATCTCCCACTACTTCAATATTTACCGGTGCACCTGATGCAGGTCCATTCTGCTGACCCTGAAGGGTGATTTCAGCACCCGGAACATCTTTTATTACTTTCCGGAGTTTGTCAACATAGGTCGATGTTTTTTCTCCATGCCTTTTTTCATATTCTACAAAGGAAATCTGTATGCGACCCAAATGCGGTTGCGTTCCGCGTTCACCAGCAAATGGATCCGTAGCGCCAACGGCAACGTTAGAAATCACAGATTCTACAATCGGGTTGTTTTCTCCCAATACAGAAAATACCTTTTTCTCCATTTCATAGGTAACACTATCTGTTACGGAAGTTTTAGTACCTACCGGCATCTTTACATAAACATATACGATAGGAGGATCACCTGTTGGAAAGAACGCTGTTTTGGTACGGCCGCTCACAATAGAAGCATATAATCCAGCACCCGCTGCAATAAACAGAACGAATATTGACAATATCAACCATCCTGGCCGATTGGCTTTCAGCGCCCATTTCAAACTGCTTTCATAATGATTCATCAACCAGGGCAATACTTTTCGCTGGAACCCGTGAATCATATCATTCAATACATAACGGTTGAAGATGAACAACAATACCATCAGCAACATAAAATTGCCGAACCCGTGCATACCTGCTAGGTGCGATAGAACACCGATTCCCAAAAATGCCCAAAACCATTTTCTCCGGAACAATGCACTTTTCGGTTCTGGGTCGGGGTAATGCTCGGGCTTCATGAATGAAGTAGCAAATACCGGGTTAATTAGGAAGGCTACTATTAGAGATGCACTGAGTGTAAGGATGAGGATTGCCGGCAGGTAAATCATAAACTTTCCAATGATGCCCGGCCAGAACAGTAACGGAACGAAAGGCGCCAGGGTAGTTACGGTTCCCGATAATACGGGCGCAAATACTTCTCCCGCCGCTATTTTAGCGGCTGATTTTATAGGCACTTTTCCATTGGCGAATATCCGGTGCGTATTTTCAATTACCACAATGGCATCATCTACTATAATACCCAATCCAAACAACAATCCAAACAACACGATAAAGTTGAGGGTGATAGTAGTACCTACGATTGTATCGGCGGCTGGAATAAAAAGAAACGCGACGAATACACTCAATGGTACACTTAAGGCAACAAAGAACGCGTTACCCACTCCCATAAAGAACATCAATACCAGCAATACCAATATAAATCCGATAATGATTGTATTGATTAATTCATTAAATGAAGTACGGGTAGGAATACTCTGATCACCGCTGATGGTTACAACAAGATCCGGGGGAAAAACAGAACTCTTCATATCGGCAATGATCGCGTTGATTTTCTCCGAGGTATTTATCAGGTTTTCGCCTGATCTTTTAACTACCTGCAGGATAATCGTGTTCTTCTTGTTGATACGGGAATAACTTTCTTTTTCTTTCACCGAGTCCACAATTTGTGCGATATCTTTCAGATTGATAGGCTGACCGAAGATGTTTTTTATCACGATACTTTCCATATCCTGTGCCCGGACGAACTGCCCTTTCACCTGGATGCTGGGTTGCATGGAACCAATCTTGATATTACCCGCGCTGATATCGCGGTTCTCTGAAGCAATTGCATTAGCGATATCATTAAAGCCAATACCCGCCGCCTCCATTTTGAATTTATCTACATTGATCTGTATTTCTCTTTCAGGCGCCCCTGTAAGATCGGCCCTCGTTATTTCCGGAAGTTCTTCAATACGATCCTGCAGATCTTCCGCATATTTTTTGAGTTTTAAGGGATCATAGTTTCCGGCCACATTGATAAACATGATCGGAAAGTCTGAAAAGGATACTTCAAGTACATCGGGCTGCTGGGTCAGATCCTGCGGGAGGTCGGTCTTTGCTTTATCAACCGCATCCTTCACTTTTTGCTTGGCAAGATCCACTTCCACATCGGTTTCAAACTCAACGAGGATACTACTGAAATCCTGGATAGAAGTACTTTTAATATTGCGGATCTTGGCTCCACTGATTCCTTTCAATTGTTTTTCAATTGGACGGGTAACCAGGTTTTCCATGTCTTTGGGAGAAGTACCCGCGTAAATAGTAGCAACATATATCTGCGGCATCACGATATCGGGAAAATTCTCCTTCGGAAGCGAAGTAAAAATGCTCAGCCCCCATAAAGTAATTGCAATTGTTGCAGCATAAGCTACAGTTGTATTATCAATCACCCAACTGGTGGGTTTAAACTGCTTGAGTTTTGTCACCACTTTACTTTTAATACTCATATTAGTCTTGTTTATTGCTAATTCCGCCCACTATAACAATTCCTCTTTAGCTTATATAAGATTTATCCTTGTGTAGTTACTGTTTGTCCATCATAAACACCCTGATAACCCTGGGTAATTAATTGTTCACCGGATTGCAATCCGCTTTTGATTTCAATTTGCTCCCCATAGATTTGTCCAATCGTTACCGGTCTTTTACGGGCAATTTGTTTCCCTTTTTCGCTTACCATCACATACACATATTTTCCGTTCTCATCGGTTTGCAAAGTTGTCATAGGAATAACAATAGTATTGTTCGCCGCATAGTCGCGGATCTTCACCGTTACCAATTGATTGGGTTTAAGGGAAGGATCCGAAGGGATTTTTGCTTCAGCTGTAACGGCCCTGGAATTGGCACTTATTATTTGTCCTATACGGGAGATCGTTGAATTGAATTGTTTATTGATATCACCCACTTCAATTACTACGGCTGTTCCTTTCTTGATACTGGCCAGGTAATTCTCCGGGACTTCTACAACAGCTTTAAGATCGGAGGTATTTACAATTCTGATTTGTGGTCCGGCAGCTGTAGCTCCCTGGAAAAGTTCTCCCACTCTTATCATCACTACTTCTGCTACGCCCGACACATCGCTATAAACCGTTGTCTGGCTCAATTGTTCCTCGGCCATTTTTACTGATTCTACAGATGAATTCAATTGACTTTCTAACATATCAACTCTGCCCTTAGCTTCAAGCAATTGCACTTGTGTTCCTATTCCCTGGTCCCATAAACTCTTTTGACGCTGGTACAGGTTCTTTGCTAATTCCAGGCTGGTTTTGATTCCTTCTGCATTTTTTTTTGCAGAAGCTACTCCCTGCCGTGCTAATGCGTCGTCCATCTTCAGTATCAATTGACCCTTCTTTACATAATCACCTTGTTTAATATAAAGTTCTCTTACCTGGCCGGGTGCGCCACGGGGAGCTATATAAGAAATATTCTCAGCATCCACTTTACCCTGCAGATCGATATAGTGCGTAAAATTCTGTTGAGCCAAAGGCGTTACAGCAACCAATTTGGTTTTACTGACAGCTGTTGTATCCAGCTTTGCAATTTCCTCTTCCAGTTTGCGCACTTTATCATTAACAGCGCTCTGTTCTGTTTTCAGTTTTTTCAGTTCTGCTTTTTTATCGGTCAGGCCGCCTTTTTCTTCCTTGGAAGAAGCACCGCAAGCAACAAGCAGTATTGCTAAAAAAGCCGCTCCTGATAATTTCAAAATTTTCGACATATTATTGAGTTTATTGATCATTCAATTATTGAGAAAGTTTTCCAATTGCTTGCAGGTAATCAATTTTAGCAATTACCGCATCGTACATAGCGTTGATATAATTTGTTTGGGCCGCCTTCAGATCGGTTTGCGCTGTTGTCAACTCTGTTTGCGAACCTGTTCCTACATCATATTTTGTTTTGGTTTGCTGGTACACTTTTTCCGCGAGTGTCATATTTGCTTTCTGGAAATCAAGTGTTGCTATCGCAGTAGTGAAGTTGTTGCGTGCGCTTATTACTTCATTATCAATCGAACGTTTCAATGCCTCGATCTGGTTTTCGGTTGCTTGTAAATTGATTTTTACCTGTTCAATTTTTGATTTTGTAAAAAACCCATTGAATATAGGCACCTGTATGCTGGCACTTATGGAAGAGGTAGTATACCAATCTCCGCCCAATTGCAGGAAATCCCATTGATTCCGTTGAGCGGTTTTTGAATAGTTACCATTCAACGAAAGGGTAGGCAACAAACCCAGCTTATATCTCTTTAGATTGTATTCATTTAATCTTTTTCCAAGAAGCGCGTATTGGTAGGAGTTCCTGTCTTCGTAAGAATAATCATTGACTTCAAGCATATTTCTTTTGATCAATTCATCACTGATGGTATCGGTAAGCACCAATTCATCTCTTAAAGGCATTCCTATTAATGTCTTCAATCCATAATAGCCATTTGCGATAATGTTCAGCACCCTGCTTTTTTCCGTATAAAGGTTGGTGAGCCGAACGGAGACTTTGTCAATATCCAGTCGCTCTGCAAAACCACTATTATAAATCGCACGGGTATCGCTTTGTAATTTGGTAAGCAGCGAAATATTGGAGTCGAGTAATTCAACCTGCGTTTTACTAACCACGAGTTGATAATAAATTTTATAGACATTGACACGTATCGATTCTTCCGTTACCTCCGCCAATTTAGCCTTCCAATCAAGTGCAGTGCTTCGTGCCTGCAATCCTACAAATACTTGTCCATCAAAAAGCAACTGGCTAAGGGTAACACCCGCACTCGCGCTATATTTTGTGCCGAACTGCGCGGCAATATTGCCAAAATCGCCCGGCATTATAATAGGATTTCCACTACCATCTTTTACTCCTTCATCTATCAGCACCTGGTAGGTAGAAGGAGAAATGAAGTTGGGAATTACCTGGACCATTACATTCGGGTTATAGGTTGTACCGATTGCACCGTTGATCCTCGGCCATGCAGCAGCCGTTAACTCGCGGTTTACCTGTTCCTGCATCTTAACATCGAGCAAGGCATTCTTTACCTGAACGCTGTTCTTTTTCGCGTATTCAATTGTTTGCGCAGCCGAAAATTCATAATGATTGATTTTCGCGGTATCTCCTTTTACCCGTGGCAATGGAGTTTGCTGCTGCTGTGCAACAGACGGCGCTGCCATTACTATTGATACCAGGATAGTTATCCAAATAAAATTTCTTCTATTTCTCATCAGAACTATTTTTTTTGATATACTCTTGTTTGTATTTCTGTATCTGTTTATTGCCCTTTAGAGTAGCCAGGCCATAAACATAATGTTCTATCACTTCCTTAGCTACATCCGCCGGGTTGTATTTACGAGGAGGAAACAGATCCATGTTAAAGGAAAGCATCATCGATTCGAGGCGGAACTTCGCCATGATATCAATATTGACTTCCGGCCGGTACAATTCTTCCCGGATACCGCGTTCAATATTGCCGGCAATGATCTTACCGAGATAATCATTTTTGTGCCGGAGAAATTTTTGGTATGCTTTAAAATGAAATTTTTCCAGGTCATACAATACCATGGGATTCATATTGCGGAATTGCTCCACGATCCGTTCCATCGTTAAAAAGATCTCATCTACCGCGTCACGAGCATTATTCGAACAGCCGGAACAATCCTTTTGCATACCATTGATCTCATCATCAACCACTGCATCCACCAGTTCATCCTTGTCAGCAAAAAACTGGTAAATCGTTTTTTTGGATATCCCTAGCTGGGCCGCAATATCATCCATCGAAACCGAACGGATGCCATATCGCATAAAGAGCTCGTTTGCCTTAACCTGTATTCGTTCACGTGTTTCCATATTCATCATAAATCGATCGCAAAACTATGGAAACTTTTTTCGTTGTCAAAGTTTCCATCCTTTTTTTTGTCCTTTCATAATAAAAAAGCTGCGATCCGCCGCGGCGGATACGAGCTGCGAGCGCATCCATTTGGCATGCTCATTTATATACTAGACAGGCAATTAAACTTTTTATTACTTTCTTAATAACGGATGTTAGTTATTTGAGCGCGGTGCTTCTCTATTCAAACTATAAGACTGTCGCATAGCTTTATCTTGCAGCGTAAAGCTCACAGCTCGAAGCTAGAAGCTCGTAGCTTTCTTCTTCCTACTTTTGATCTCTAACAACTAACAAACATGAAAGCAAAATTTACCTTCAGGAAGCTATTCCAATATTTCCTGCAAGGCCTGATCATACTCGCTCCCATAACAATAACTATTTGGGCCGTAACGAGTTTATTTGATGCTGTTGATAATATTCTACCCAGCCTCATTGAAAAAGTGGCGCCTAACCTCTTGCCCAATGACGCGGCGGGAAACCCCATCAAATTACCGGGAGCGGGTTTTATTCTGGTGTTGCTGATCGTAATACTGGTGGGTTATATTTCTTCCTCATTTATTGTGGGGAGAATGGTGGAACTGTTCGACAAAATACTGGAACGCACACCGGGTATCAAGATCATCTACTCAACGGTAAAAGATTTTGTAGAAGCTTTCGCGGGTAATAAACGGAAATTCACCAA
Organism: Chitinophagaceae bacterium; assembly: GCA_965279015.1. GTDB lineage: Bacteria > Bacteroidota > Bacteroidia > Chitinophagales > Chitinophagaceae > Endoryza. The sequence goes on along the minus strand of OZ257130.1, from coordinate 1,213,656 downwards.
ATCAGTTTTGGTTACGATTGATGGCAACGATGTGTGGCGCATCGGTTTTATTACACAGGAAGAACTGGATCAATTCGGTCTGCAGGATTTTGTAGCGGTTTACGTACCGCAATCCTATGCCTTTGCGGGACATTTGTACATTGTAAAAAAAGATCGTATCCGCATGCTGACCGATGTCAGTTCATCCGACGCGATGAAATTTGCAATTTCAGGCGGAGTTGCCGAAATTGGTGAAGAATTTCACAAAGCGCACGCGACAACCTCAAGCTAAGCGATGTTTCGTTGAAAGTTTAAAGGTTTCAGGGTTTAATGGTTTCAGAGTTCTGAAAAACAAAGCAGCCTTTCAGAATTAAAGAACCTTAAACCTTTAAACTATTAAACCCTGAAACTTAAAAAGCATCGCCATGAAACAACTTTTAATTATTTCCTCCTTTTTATTAATTGGCCAAACTTCTTTCTGTTGGGGCTTTTACGGCCATCGCCAGATTAATTATTACGCTGTATTCTTATTGCCCCCCGAAATGCTGATCTTTTACAAAAAACATATCGGCTTTATCAGCGAGCACGCGGTGGATCCGGATAAAAGAAGGTACCTGGTTGCAGCCGAAGGGCCCCGACATTATATTGATATCGATCGTTATGGTAGTTATCCATACGATTCGTTACCGCGACAATGGAAAGATGCCGTTGAAAAATATTCAACCGATACACTTCAGCAACATGGTATTGTTCCCTGGTGGATACAAACAATGCTTCACAGGCTAACTGAAGCTTTTAAAGAGAAAAATCAAAGCCGGATACTGAAGCTCTCCGCCGAAATTGGTCATTATATTGGGGATGCGCATGTTCCCTTGCATGCAAGCAGCAACCATAATGGTCAGCTTAGTAACCAGCGTGGGATACATGGCTTTTGGGAATCCAGGATACCTGAATTGTTAGCCGCGACCGAATGGGATTTCTTTATTGGTAAAGCCGAATATATTAGCGATCCGCTGGCCTCTACCTGGAAAAGAGTGCTTGAAAGCGCAGCCGCTGCAGATACGGTACTATTTCTGGAGAAACAACTGAGCAATCAATTCCCAATCGACCAGAAATATGCTTTTGAGGACCGTAATGGAGTACTCGTCCGGCAATACTCCTCTTCATATACCCGCCGGTACAATCAATTATTGAATAATATGGTGGAAAGAAGAATGCGTCAATCCATTTTCGCGGTTGCCAGTTTTTGGTATACCTCCTGGGTAAATGCAGGACAACCAGACCTGAAAACATTGACAAATACTGATTTTACGGAGGAAGAGTTGAAGGAATGGGAGGAGCTTAATTTGCAATGGAAAACCGCTCATATAAAAGGCAAAGCATGTGATTGAATTTGATATAAATCACAACATTTTTTAGCCGTTTATTGAATACTTTTGCAACTTCTTTAATCCTTTAAATAGTCACGAAAAGTGGTGTTAACAGAAAAACAACTAGTACACAATTTTAACTCGGGACCGAGCATACTTCCAAAGGAAGTATATGAGCAAGCCAGTCAGGCAATACTTGATTTTAATGGCAGCGGTTTATCTATCCTCGAATTGGGTCATCGTACAGAACTATTCGAAGCCGTGATGGAAGAGGCAAGAACACTGGTAAAAGAACTGATGCAGTTGGACGATAACCATGATGTATTATTTCTTCATGGAGGTGCTACCACGCAGTTTATGCAGGTACCCATGAATCTGTTGAGTGATACAGGTTCGGCAGCATATACCGAAACAGGCACCTGGGGAAATAAAGCGATCAAAGAAGCGAGACTATTCGGGAACGTTAGTATCGCCGGCTCTTCTAAAGCTACCAACTACACCACAATGCCCAAGAGTGTAAACGTTGATACACGATCCACCTATCTTCATATTTGCACCAATGAAACAATTGCCGGTACGCAATGGAAAAATATTCCGTACGATTGCGGCATATCGCTGGTTGCCGATATGAGCAGTGATATTTTAAGTCGCCAATTAAATTTTAATAAGTTCGATTTAATTTATGCGGGCGCGCAAAAAAACATGGGTGCCGCGGGAGTCAATTTGGTTGTAGTGAATAGAAACATTTTGGGAAAGATCAACCGGTTGATTCCATCAATTATGGATTATCGCAATCATATAATTGAAAAGAGCATGATGAATACGCCACCCGTATTCGCAGTATATGTAGCCCTGCTTACGTTGCGCTGGTTGAAGAAAAAAGGAGGGATTCCTGCTATGGAAATCCTCAATAATGAGAAAGCGAAATTAATGTACGATACCATTGATAGCCTCCCCATTTTTAAAGGCCCGGTTGCAAAAGAAGATCGCAGTACCATGAATGTTGTATTTGTAACGCGTAAGGAAGAACACGAAAAAGAATTTCTTGATCTGTGCAAGCAAGAAAGAATGGTGGGTGTAAAAGGACATAGAAGTGTAGGTGGTCTGCGGGTATCCTTATACAATGCCTTGCCAATTGAAAGTGTAATTGCATTTACTGATTTAATGAAAGAATTTGCAACCCGTAAAGGCTGAGCCTTTGCTGAATTTTCTTTCAACTATTTCATTCAACCCAGTGTAGAAATTGGTATCAAAAAGCAATTTTATAATACCATTTCAATCAGTTATGCTGAGTCAATCACCTTATTTCCATACGTTAAACTCAAATTTTAGTTCTTTCTATGTAATATGGCCGTATCTGTTAACTTTGCAGGCTTAACAAAAAGAACAAGTTCCCGGATATGGCCACCATCCTTCCTTTCAAAGCACTCCGACCCACCATTGAACTAGCAGCCGAAGTTGCTTCCCGCCCCTACGATGTACTGAATTCAAAAGAAGCAAAAATAGAAGCGGGTTCCAATACCAGTTCTTTTCTGCATATCACCAAAGCGGAGATCGATCTTCCCGATAATATCGAAATTCATTCGCAGCAGGTGTACGATAAAGCGAAAGAAAATCTCAGCGCTTTTATTCAACAGGGAATATTGTTTCGCGAAGAGAAGCCCTGCTATTATATTTATCAGCTGGTAATGAAAGGGCGGAGTCAAACCGGTCTGGTATGTGCCAGTTCGGTAACGGATTATGAAAAAGGAATTATTAAAAAGCACGAATTCACCCGTCCCGAAAAAGAATTGGACCGTATCAACCATATAAAAACAACCGGCGCACAAACAGGCAATGTTTTTTTAGCATACCGCAATGTAGCCGCCATTGACGCGCTTATCGAACTCTGGAAAAAATCGTATGCCCCCGTATATGATTTCAAAGCGGACGATGGTATAAGTCATACGGTTTGGACCATCAACGATGAAGCGGTGATCAACAGTCTCACCACACTCTTCGCAACAAAAGTTCCGCATACCTATATCGCCGATGGACATCACCGTGCCGCCTCCGCTGCCAAAGTAAAAAAAGCATTGGGTAAAAAAGCAACAGAAGCAGCCGGTTATTTCTTAACAACCCTCTTCCCCGCTGATCAATTACATATATTAGATTATAACAGGCTGGTAAAAGATTTCGATGGACAGGATGCTGAAACACTTATTAGTTACCTGCACGATGATTTTGATGTTACGCTAATGGGGAATGAAGCTTATAAACCCGAGCGCCTGCATGAATTTGGTATGTATCTCAATCATAAATGGTATAAACTAAAAGCAAGGAAGGACAGCTATTCTGAGGACCCGATCGGGGTATTGGATGTTACCATTCTATCAAATAATGTATTGGCCAAAATATTGGGCATTAAAGATCAGCGTACCGATAAGCGGATCGACTTTGTAGGTGGCATCCGGGGTTTGGGTGAATTAGAAAAAAGAGTGGATAGTGGCGAAATGGTTGTTGCCTTCAGTTTGTACCCGGTTTCTATCAAGCAATTATTTGATATTGCCGATACCGGCGAGGTGATGCCCCCAAAAAGCACCTGGTTTGAACCGAAGCTGAGAGATGGGTTGTTGACCCACCTGATATATGAGTGAGTAGCTGCTAGCTATTAGCTACAAGCTTCAAGCTGCGTCGTTTAAAGAAAATCAGTCTTTTATTTATTCCATAGATATCCAAAATACAAAATGCCAGCTCTGGACATAACCTGGCTTGCAGCTTGTAGCTATCAGCTGGCCGCTTTTTAACATCCTGCTTTTTCGAATCGACACTATTCCCTTTATCTTTGAACGGTATGAAACAAATCATTCTTTCTTTTAGTCTGGTATTATTTATATCATTTGCTACTAAGGCCCAGGATCCGGATCAAAAAAAGCAGCAGGAAAATGCCAAAGCCTTTATCCGCGAGGGTGATTATTCAAATGCAATAATGATACTGAACCGCGCTCTTCAGAAAGATCCTACTAACCTGGAAATGCAGAAAGATCTGGCCTTTGCCTATTATCTCAAAAGAGATCTTGCCAAAGCACTTGAAACGGCCAAACCTTTTGCAGAGCGTAAAGATTCCGATATCCAGGCATACCAGATTCTAGCCCTTATTTACAAATCATTGGAGGAAAGAAAAGAATGTGAAAAGGTATACAAAACAGCACTGAAAAAATACCCTTCCAGCGGTGTACTGTATAATGAATACGGCGAAATGTTATGGGCAAAGAAAGACTATACCGATGCGATCAAACTATGGGAAAAAGGAATTGAAGTGGATCCCAATAATTCGGGAAATTATTATAATGCCTCTAAGTTTTATTATATGTCGGCCGACAAAACCTGGGGACTTATTTATGGAGAACTCTTCATCAATATCGAAAGCTATTCAAAAAGAACAGATGAGATTAAAAAACTCTTGCTGGAGGGATACAAGAAATTATTTATCGGGAATGAACTAGCCAAAAACCAGAATACCAGCAATGAATTTGTAAAAGCATTTTTGGGATTGATGCAGAAACATAGCAGTTCCATATCGACAGGAGTTACCACTGAAACACTCACTACGCTAAGGGCCCGATTTTTATTAGATTGGTACGAGAAATATGCCAACCGCTTTCCATACCGGCTTTTTGAGCATCATAGTCAGTTGGTAAAAATGGGATTGTTTGACGCCTATAACCAATGGGTATTCGGGTCGGTCGACAATCCATCTGCTTATCAAAAGTGGACCAGTTCTCACTCAGATAAGAATAATGAATTTATACGTTTGCAACAGAACCGGGTTTTTAAAGTGCCGACGGGGCAGTATTATCAAACGCCGTTTAAGTAGTAGTCGTGAGACGTGAGTCGTGAGTCGTGATTAGCGAATGCATCTCTCTGATTAGTAGTGGCATACCTTTAATCGGGGAGTACACTCACGATTCACGTCTCACGATTCACGATTCTCCCTTGCCACTCACGATTCACGTCTCACGACTCACGATTCCCCTTTTTTCCCTAATTTGAACAGCCAACGGACTCTGATTGTTAACCCGTAAATCATTGCTTGCTATGATTGAGCCTAAACGATTATTCGATTGTATTGAATACCAGTTGTCCCGCAATCCACTGCCCGACATGATGGCTGCTAAAGAAAGCGGGCAATGGAAAAAATACAGCACAGCGGATGTACGTTCGCTGGTTGATCGGCTCAGCGCTGGTTTGCTCAGCCAGGGGATCGGCCCCAATGATATGACGGTTGAAGCAAGAGATAAGGTCGCCATACTTTCAAAGAACCGGCCCGAATGGCTCATGCTCGATTTGGCTGTACAACAGATCGGGGTCATACTCACTCCTATTTACCCCACTATCAATGTAAATGAACTGGAGTTTGTATTGAACGACGCGCAGGTAAAAATGGTTTTTGTGAACGACGAGGATCTTTTCTTAAAAGTATTGAGTGTTAAAGAACGCGTTCCCAGCTTGAAAGAAATCTATACGTTTGAGCATACGCAGAATGCTAAACACTGGAAAGAGTTATTGAACCAGGGTACAGCAGAATTGCAGGCTAAAACAAAATCGATCGCCGAAAAAATAAAATATGAAGATGTAGCTACCATTATTTATACATCTGGTACTACCGGAAAACCGAAAGGAGTGATGTTAACGCATCGCAATATTCTGAGTAATGTAATGTCAAGCATCAAATGTTTTCCTCCCGGAGATAATCTCCGGTGTTTAAGTTTTCTTCCGCTCAATCATATCTTCGAGAGGATGGTCAGTTACTTGTATTTGTTCAAAGGAACTTCTATCTATTATGCGGAAAGTTTAGAAACCATTGGTGATAATCTGAAAGAAGTAAAACCCGATTTGTTTACAACCGTGCCTAGGTTGTTGGAAAAAGTATATGATAAGGTTATGCAGAAAGGAGCGGAGCTTACAGGAGTTAAAAAGAAATTATTCTTCTGGGCACATGGATTGGCGGAAAAATTTGAGATCAATAAGAATCAGGGATTCTGGTACAACATGCAATTGAGCCTTGCCAATAAACTCATCTTTAGCAAATGGAGAGAGGGATTGGGGAATAATATTAAATGTATAGTAACTGGCGGCGCCGCTTGCCAGGTGCGGTTGATACGCATATTTACGGCGGGTAATATCCCTATCATGGAAGGTTATGGTTTAACGGAAACCTCACCGGTAATGTGTGTGAACCGTTTTGATGTAACCCAAAGAAAATTCGGGACCGTTGGTCCAGCTATTGATGACGTTGAAGTAAAAATCGCGGAAGACGGTGAAATTCTATGCAAGGGCCCTAATGTAATGTTAGGCTATTATAAGCGACCCGATCTGACTGCTGAAGTAATAAAAGACGGATGGCTACTCACCGGTGATATTGGAACAATGGTTGATAATAAATTTCTGAAAATCACCGACCGTAAAAAAGAATTATTTAAGACCAGCGGTGGTAAATATGTTGCTCCACTTCCGATCGAAAGCAAATTAAAAGAGTCACCATTTATTGAACAGGTGATGATAGTGGGCGCAGAACAGAGATTTGTGGGTGCATTGATTGTCCCATCCTATCCGAATCTGCGGGATTGGTGCCGGCACAATAATATTAATTCGGATACCCTGAAAGGAATGATTAAACATCCCCAGGTATTGAACTTTTATAAAGAACTGGTAGAGAGTTTCAATAAATTCTTTAATCATGTAGAACAGGTAAAGAAGTTTGAATTGCTACCCGACGAATGGAGTGTTGATACCGGTGAAATGACTCCGAAGATGTCTATCAAAAGAAAAGTGGTGATGGAGAAGTATAAGGATGCTGTGGATAGAATATATGTTTGAGGAGAAAGAACCAAGAACCGAAGAACCAAGATCCAAAGAAAAAAGGCAAAAGAAAACCAATAAGAAAAGAATACAAATAAATTTCTAATAAACAATTTCCAATGAATGGCGTGTGTCTCTCGCGCCCCGACTGGTGAAGACTCCTGCCTTCGCGGTGAGTAGTGTAGTCCCGACAGGAATCGAACCTGTATCAAAAGTTTAGGAAACTTCTATTCTATCCATTGAACTACGGGACCAATTCATCCTAGGCTCTTATTGGATAAACCCTCGACAAACGGGCAGCAAATATAAGAAATGCTGATGAAGTCCGGAGAATTAAGAATCTAAAACCTTTGATATCCTGTACGTGTGGGATGCGAGCTACAGATATTTCGTTTCCGACGATAAGTAATATGTTATCTCTATCTCACCTTGACAACAACTTTACCTTTTGCACGACCCGTTTCTACATAAGACATAGCTTCATTAGTTTGTTCAAATGGAAACACCTTATCCATAACGGGTTTTAGGACACCTAACTCTATTAGTTTTGTAATTTGATTTAATTGTTCGCCTTGTGCTCTCATAAAAAGAAAAGAAAAGTTTACACCAAGCCGTTTTGCTTTTTTCCTAATCCCAGCACTCAAAAATTTCAATATTAATTTCAAAAACCAATTCGCGCTGATTACTTGCCCAAAATCAGGATCGGGAGGGCCTGAGATAGAAATAACTTTTCCACCAGGTTTTAATACTCGCAGGGATTTTTCAAGTGTCTTTGCATCCTGGCTATTCAGCACCACATCGTAATCTCTCAGTATTGTTTCAAAATCATCTTTCTTGTAATCAATTACAATATCCGCACCCAGGCTTTTTACCAAATCAATATTAGCTTCACTTGTTGTTGTAGCCACAGTTGCACCCAAATGCTTCGCCAATTGAATGGCAAACGTACCGACACCACCCGAACCTGCCTGAATGAAAACTTTTTGCCCTTTTTTCAGATTGGCTTTTTCAACAAGTGCCTGCCAGGCTGTTAAACCAACCAGGGGTATAGAAGCGCTTTCTTCCATAGAAAGATTTTTAGGCTTAATGGCAACATCATTTTCATTTATGGAAATGTATTCTGCAAAAGTCCCAATTTGATGGTCTGCAGGTCTGGCATAAACTTCATCGCCTACCTTGAATTTGCTAACTTTTGAACCTACTTTGGTTACAACACCTGCCACATCATGCCCCATAGTAAATGGAGTTTTATATGGCAAAATCATTTTGAATTCACCATTTCTGATCTTTGAATCCAAAAGGTTCACACTCGCCGAATGTACTTGAACCAAAACATCAGTTTCTTTTACAACCGGTTCTGCTATTTCAACTAGTTGCAATTTTTCTTTTTTGCCGTAGCGATTAACAATAAATGCTTTCATTTTTGGGCTAAGTTTTTTTGTAAATAGTTATTTTGATGCATTTATACTTTTTAATACTGATTTTTCAAGTACACTATAGGCAAATCGTTGCAGGGTAAGAATCATAGAAGAGCCTTTGCCAACGGGGTAGCTATATTTTGGAATTTTTTTATTGATAATTCTCAAAATCGTATTTATAACAGGTTCTGGTCCTGGTGCATTCTTGAATTGCGTCTTAGTATAAGAACTAATTTTTTGCCGGAATACATCATAGTCTCTGATATCTCCTTTTGTGTTGTTTGCACTATTGCCGATATTGGTTTTGAAACTCGAAGGTTCAACCATGCTTACCTGGATGTTGAACTGATTCAATTCCAATCGCAGGGCTTTGAAATAACCTTCCAAAGCATGCTTTGAAGCTGCGTAATAAGCTACATTGGGAAGACTAACCAAACCGAGCAAAGAGCCTACAGTAATTATTTTCCCTTGCTTCTGCTTTCTGAAATAGGGCAGTAACTCATTGGTAAGTTTAATTGTACCCCAAAAATTGGTTTCAAATTGCTGCTTACCTATATCAACAGAGGTTTCCTCTGCAAGTCCGGTCACTAAGTAACCTGCATTATTTATCAGCACATCAAGTTGCTTTACATGGCTGAAGAGTTCTTTACCAAAAGATTCAATTGAATCATCATCGGCAATATCCAATGCCAATAACTTAAAAGGCAGTGCAGCCTGATATTTTTGCGGGTTACGACTTGTACCAATTACATGGTAGCCGTTTTGGTGGAGCGTTCTGGCGATGAGAAGACCAAAGCCTGAAGAAGCCCCGGTCACTAAAATTGTTTGTTTCATTTAATATGGTTTTGTATTTTTACTTGCATTTTGCAAGTGTAAATATATAGCTTACTTGCAAAATGCAAGTATATTTAAACAATATTTTTTATGTTAAAATCAAAAAAAAGGTCGGATTGCCCCGTTAGCTGTTCGCTTGATATATGGGGAGACAAATGGTCGCTGTTGATAATCAGGGACCTGATGGATGGAAAAGAGTGTACCTATGGTGACTTTTTAAAGTCGCCGGAAGGAATAGCCACCAATATTTTAGCTTCCCGGTTGCAAAATTTGGAAGAAAATAAAATCATTGAAAAATTAGACCACCCCGATAGCAAGGCCAAAGTGTTGTATAAGTTAACCCGAAAAGGAATTGACTTAATGCCTGTAGTAATTGAAATAAGCTTATGGGCTGAAAAATATTTTTCTATATCGGAAGAAAGAAAAGCAATGTTGAAAAAAATAAAAAAAGATAAAGCCGGATTTATCAAAGCAGCGATCAATGAATTGAGCAATTAAATTTGTTTCGGTTTTGGATTATCCGGCAATCCACTCAATTCCCTTAAACCATGCAGAAATTTGGTTCGAGGTTGCGATCACTGGGACTACAAAAGCCGGAAACCGCACTGTTTCCGGCTTTTTGTTTTGCTGAATATCTTAAAACAACTTTTCCTGAGGTGGTTTTGCTCCTGCCAAACGGATATACACGGTGGTTTGTCCCCTGTGATGTGTTTGATGTTCAAAGGACTTATCAATTGCCGCACGTTTTGTCATCTCGAAACGCCCAAAAAGTTTAGTGGATTCCTTTAATTGCTCGGGCGTCATTTTCTTTATGCTGTTAATTACAAAATCATAGCCCGCCATTACCAGTTTATCAACGTTTGCTTTTGATTTGTCTGCTGTCTTTTCTGATTCGCCTAAACCTACCGGGCTTTTTTCACCGGTTGCCGCTGCTGCAAATGCATAGTTCGCATCAGTAAGATGGAGCATCTGCTCGGCAAAAGAGCGCATTTCGGGAGTTGGCTTTAATGCATAACCTGTTTCTGGCATCGCATCCAGGTATTCCTTGGTGTATGCTTTTGCCCTTTCCCAATCCTTTACCATTTCATCGATGGTGGACTGCGCTTGTAATAAACTGGTATATCCTACCAGCAAAAAAAGAATGGTGAAAAATTTTTTACTCGTCATAATTGTTAGTTTACTAATTAAAATTTTGATGGGCGAAATTAGGAATTAGAATGGCTACTTAAGCAAGTCAGGCTTTTGTTTACTGCTTGTTAACTTTCAAATCCGTAAAATATCCATTCGTACCTGATTTAAAATGCAGGTGGCGCTGAATTAAGGTCGGAATCAAGGAAATCAGTGATCATAGGTATCAACCAATCTGTTCGCTGCATCATTCCAATATGAGTTGTACCCGGAACAATAGCCAACCGGGATTTAGGCAGTCCATGTATGTCGCCCATTTTTCCACCGCCTTTGGCACGAAATAACTCTAGTGCGTGCTCATAACGTATCCCGTCCACATCGCCAATGGCCATGAATATCGGTGCTTGTATTTTTTTAACATCTTTGGACCAATCATATGGCTTCAGGTCTATACTGATAACCTTTTTCACATATTCCGGGAAATGAGCCGGATCATTTCCCAAACTATCATATTGTTTTTGTATGGGTGTGCCTTTAAACATATCTGCTGTGAATGTAGAATACATGGCCTCCACATCGGGCCACCACCCGTCGTGCGAATAGGTGCCTGATAATATCACGAGCCTGCGTACCTGCTCCGGATGGCGAACAGCTACCTGAAAAGCAACTCCACCTCCCATGCTATATCCCAATATATCCGCACTATCTATCTTCAGATGTTTAAGCAATCCGGATACATCATCCGCCATTCCTTCGTAACTAAATTCGCGGGATATATCCCGTGTGCGGCCATGCCCTTGCATTTCAGCAACTATTACTTTCCGGTCTTTCGCCAGCAGGGGTATAATATGCTGCCAATTCAATGGTATATTCATATAAGATCCGTGCAACAATACGATGGGCTTGCCATTACCATAAACCTCAAAATACATCTTTAGCCCGTTTACTTCTGCATAGCCGCTTTCAATCGGCATTATGTTCTGACTTGCAACAGTGTCTTTCGACTCAGTTGTAGTTGCCTGACTTTCTTTTTGTTGAGAATTGCAGGATGCCATTGCTGCTACAACAATGACAACCCAGAGTCCGGTTATAAAATGCCTGTTCATCTTGTGTCGCTTTGTTATTATTCAAAGTTCAGCAATAATACCTTGCCGAATAAGGTGTGTATGTGACAATTACAGGGTTAAAAGCGACAATAAAATACTATCCTTCCAGTGGCAAGTTTAGGAGCTAATTCTTTACAACCTTTAAATCCTTAAAATATCCAATCGTTCCAATGTCAACCCATAAGGCAATAGTGCCGTGGGTGGTTTTCCCTTTCATTTTCTCCACAACAAACGTAGAATATTTCGCATCATTAATATACATATACGCCTTTTCGCCTTTCACTTCAATACGCATCGTTATCCATTCGTTTATGTCTACAGGTGCGGTGGTTTCGAACATACCATCGGCCTCTTTTCTCAGCCGATCAAATTTGTAATCAGGATAAGCAAAATATTGAACAGTATGGTTTCTGGCTCGTTGATTATCTGATCTTCCAACCCGGGGTCTTAAATAAATCGATTCAAACGCTGAATCATTTTCACCGATTCGGAAAGCAATACCAATAAATCCCTGTGCAGCTGCAAATGGCGAAGGGTTTTGTATCTGGCTTAGCATTTTTACTTCGATAATTCCATTTTCAAAATCGAGATTGGTTAATTTGGCATACGTGGGCTCATCCACCGTTGCAGCCAGATTATTCACATCAAATGGGAGTGCCTTTAAATCCCTTTCAATCTTTAAGACTTCATCGCCATTTAGTTTAACAAGTGAACCAGTAATGTTTTTTAATTCAAATACCTGGTTCTTCCATTTGATAGTTTGACCCATTGCCCCAACAGAGAAAATGTTAAGCAATAGGAGTAATTGATATGTTTTAATCATTATGGTGTGTTTTAGCGGCTGTATTTAAAGAACGTTAGATGACAGCTTTTCTTCAGCTTCAATTGCCGTAACGGGTTTACCCAATGCACCAAACTCATGCAGGTCACCAAATACTTCAATACGGATTGATTGATCGATATCACCCACCCGTACAGGTTCGAATCCATTGTCACGAATTAACTGTTCAACATCTTCATTGATAGTACTATCATCTGTGGCATAAAACAGAACGTTTGCAGGATTTTGAAAACTTGCATTCGCTAAGGTAGCAGCACCTAATGTGCCCAGCGCCTTTGCCAGCTTTGAATGTTTGGGCAACAATGATGAAATGTTCTCACCCGCTGACTCGTTTTCACCTATTATTTTTTTGAATCCTCCCTTCTCGTCCGGGGCAATTGGATTGGAAGGATCAATAATAATCTTTCCCTCTAATGCGGAGGCATATGTTTTCAACAGCTCCTTGATTGCATCAAACCAAACTGCAAATACAATAATATCCGCTTCCTTGAAGGCAGCTGGTATATCCATCGGCTGAGCAAGGTTTCCCGACTTTTCAGCAATTCCTCTTGCTTTCTCGATTTTTCTATCGGCAATGATAAACGAACGGTTCGCTTTAACAAGATTGGCGGCTACCGCAGCTCCGATATGTCCTGTACCGATTATCGCGACTTTTAATTTCTGTGTCATAACTATTTCTTTTTTGATGAATGATTGATTTATAAATGCAAATCTCACACCTTATGGAGGTTCCCTCCAATGACTTTGTTTAAGAAATAGTCTTGACCTAGTTTAAGGTTTTTGTTTGCTGAGTTTATTGCGGAGGCGACTTAGAAACTCCGGAGTAATTCCTAAAAAGGAAGCAATTTGTGTTTGTGATAACCGGTTTGCAAGATGCGGATAGGTTTCAAGAAAATACTGATAGCGATCCTCCGCTGTGGAGCTTATGGTTTGAAGTAAGCGCTTTTGAAGACTTACATAACTATTTTCAATAAGAACCCTGAAAATACGATGAAATTTGGGAGCCGTAGTATAAAGTGAGATGAGATCGTCGTGACTGACCTGTAACACCATCGTGTCTTCCAACGCGTCAATATTCAACTCCGATGGCTTTTCACTATAGAAACTGCCAAGATCATTAATCCAATAATTTTCTGCGGCAAACTGAAGTAAATGAGTATTCCCCTCCTCGTCGATTTTATACATACGTAAACAACCCCTCACAACAAAATACATTTGATTGCAGATATTACCTTCTTGTAATACATATTGTCGTTTACGATAAAGGCGGGGGTGAAAGTATTGAGTCACGAGTTCTTTTTCCTCCTTGCTCAAAGCGATCATCTTCTCAAAATAATTGAGCAAAGGTTCAATAGAAGTCTGAGCCAAATTTTCCTTCATATTAATGTAAATGCATGAAGTGAAAGATTTTCTTTCTAATTGAGTAAAGATACCCCATTATTCTTCTGCGTAATCTATCCTTAAATACCTACGTATTATACCCCTAGGAGAGAGGCTCAGGTTTTGGTCCAGCCCCCGCAGGCCGTGACTTATCGTTCGGCAGCGGAATAAATTCCTTGTTGTCCTTTGGCGGTAGTATTATGCGGCCTTGCTTCCAGTCTTCTTTGGCTTGTTCAATCCTTTCTTTACGGGAAGAAACAAAATTCCACCAGATAAAACGTTCACCCAACGGTTCACCACCTAAAAGCATCAGGGTGGTAATTTGTTTTGAAAGTATTAACGGGTCGACCCCTTTATTGAATACCAGCATTTGCCCTTCATGATAAGTATTTCCGGATACTTCAACAGATCCTTTTACAATATAAAAACCTCTCTCCGAATGTTCTTTCGGAAGACCGAAAATCGCTCCCTGCTGAAGAATTACATGCAGATAAAATAACGGAGAGTTTGTTTTTACATCGTTACCAAGTCCATATGCATTACCTGCAATGAGTCGCATCCACACTCCCTTGTCCGTAAATACGGGTAGTTGATCAGGGATGTAGTTATTAAATGATGGAGTCGCTTCTTCGTCTTTTTCCGGAAGTGCCACCCAGGTTTGTATCATTTCCAATTGACCTCCAACCAATGCAGCAGGATCTTCAAACCTTTCGGAATGAGCAATGCCGCTGCCAGCTGTCATCCAGTTTACTTCACCCGGACGGATAATTTGTTCTACACCCAAACTATCGCGGTGTGTAACCTGTCCGCCAAAAAGATAACTCACGGTTGATAACCCAATATGCGGATGCGGCAAAACATCCAATGAGGATGCTGGCCCGGAAACTTCTATAACCGGTCCGGCATGATCCATGAAAATAAACGGGCCAACCATCCGCCTCAAGCGAAAAGGAAGTATACGTTTAACCTTCATGGATTTACTGATAGCAGCGTCCCGGGCGTCAATGACAAGTTCAAGCATAGTAAAAAATTGCTGGAAATAATGTTGTAAAGATACACCCTTGTGTAATCTAACAACTTGGGTTCGCAACTGCTAAAGTGCGACTTAAAGATACTGCAGTTGGAACGGCAGGATGGTTATACCTTTTATTTTATAGAAAATCAATACAGAAGTACCAGCACTCCAAAAATAATGTTCGACATGTTGTAGCTTAGCCCTACAAATGAAAACATTAAAAACCAACTTAGCGTGTCTGATTCTTATCATCATTATGATGCCGCTTTTTTATTGCGGCAATGATGAAATCCAACATAAGAATCAAATGGTGCGAATGGCAAAAATTGTAATCGATTCAGCTCAATTGGATAGTTACAATGCATTTCTCAAGGAGGAGATCGAAGCTTCTATCCGACTGGAACCCGGTGTAATAACTCTTTATGCTGTCTCGGAAAAAAACAACCCCACGCATATCACTATTTTAGAAATATATGCTGATTCGAGCGCGTACAAGGCGCATGTACAAACACCTCATTTTTTAAAATACAAAACGGGGACAAAGGATATGGTGAGATCCCTCGAATTGGTGGAATCAACTCCCCTTATACCCGACATGAAGATAAAGTGACCTACATAATCCTATTCCCCGCCCTGCCCCGAAATTGTTTTGTCCATATGTAAAATAAACAATTATGGCTACGAATAAACTCCCATTTGTAAAGTCAACATCAAAAAAGTCAGGCTTATCCTTTACCAAAACACGTATCCTGGTACTGTTGTTATTACTAAATCTTCAAGGACAAACTCAAAATCCTTCCGATGCAACGGTGAAAACAAGTTCCATCTTCCCAAAGGGTGAAAGGGCTAACCTCAATAATTTCACGGGGAATGTGTGGATGAAAGTATTTGTTGCGAATGATTCCACATTCAAATATCATCTTGCTAATGTAACCTTTGAACCAGGTGCAAGAACGTATTGGCATAAACATCCAGGTGGACAGGTTCTGATGGCAATTGAAGGAATTGGCTATTATCAGGAAAGAGGAAAACCCATACAAATTCTCCGGCCGGGAGATACCGTGAAATGCCCACCGGATGTGGAGCACTGGCATGGCGCAGCACCTAAAAGCGAGTTTAGCCATATTGGTATAACGAACAATACTCCGAATGGAATTGCAATATGGTTAAAAAGCGTAACAGAGGAAGAATATAACAGTCTAAAATAAATACAAAAAGTTTGTCGCGACTCTGATACTCTGCAGAGACAATATGAAAGAATATAACTTTGTACTTTAGATGGGATATGAATCAAAAAACCGGAAAGAAAAAATTTTACCTTATACTGATACTGGGCATGCTCACTGCCATCGGGCCTTTTTCCATTGATATGTATCTGCCCGCCTTTCCGGATATAGCAAAAAGTTTGAACACCACGATCGCACAGGTAATGTTATCATTATCCAGCTTTTTTATTGGCATTTCAGCTGGTCAATTAATTTATGGTCCGTTACTGGAACGGTTTGGCCGAAAAAAACCTTTGTATGTCGGATTAAGCATTTACCTGCTCGCTTCTGTAGGATGCGCGATGGCCACTTCGGTAAATGCGTTGATTCTATTCAGACTAGTGCAAGCGCTGGGTGGTTGTGCGGGTATGGTAGCATCACGAGCCATGGTGAGAGATCTTTTTGAAGTAAAGGATAATGCCAAAATATTTTCTTCGCTTATGCTGGTAGTTGCCGTGTCTCCCATCATTGCACCTACCCTTGGAGGGTATATCACTTCAATTTTAGGCTGGCAATATGTTTTTGTGATGCTCATTATTGTAGCGCTCGTTATACTCATCGGTGTATATTTTTTACTACCCGAAAGCAGGAAGCCTGATCCGGATTTTTCGCTTAAGCCAAGACCCATCATCAAAAATTTTATGAGCATCATTGTACATCCGCAGTTTTATACATATGCATTGACGGGATCGATTTCTGCAGCCGGACTTTATGCTTATATAAGCGGATCCCCGCATGTGTTTATGGAACTATTTAAAGTGAGTGAGCAGCAATACGGATGGATATTCGCGCTGATTGCTATGGGATTGATTGGAGCCAGCCAGATCAATACGGTGTTGCTGAAAAATTATCAAAGTGAACAAATCATTAAAATAGCCCTGAGCTGCCAATGTATAATTGGAGTACTATTAGCAGGCACCACTTATTTGGGATGGAGCGATTTGTTCGTCACCATCTTTCTCATATTTATATTTCTATGTAGCCAGGGTTTTATTTTCCCCAATACTTCAGCGCTTTCCTTGGCACCATTTGGTCATAAAGCAGGTAGCGCCTCCGCGCTAATGGGTGCCATTCAAATGTGTATTGGTGCAGCAGCATCAGCTTTAGTAAGTGTTTTACAAAACTATTTCTCGCCAATGACCGGGGTGATGGCATTTTGTGCCATCGCAGCGCTTTCAGTACTCAGCTTTGGAAGAAAAATTATTGTTAAGAGAGCTAGCATCCTGGCCGTGGAAAAAGAAGAAGTGGAAATGATAAGTACCTTATAATTCTCTGGCCTTCGCTGTTTTTTTAACAATAAAAAAGAAGTATAAAGAATTCATAAACAATTTCACTAATAGATTTGTTTACTTCGCGTAATAATACGGATCCATTCTACCGCCTACTTGCCTGTTTCTTTTTAACAACTGTTCGTTGATTGCAAAGGAAATCCACCTTTCTTTTTCGAGTCAAACAGGAATAAATTCAGTAATTATTTAATGAGTGCTGTAGAATTTAAATTGGGAAATCAATTGGCTATTCAAATAATGAGTATGAGGGCAAAAAGCTGTGGTATTTATAGATACATTTGCAGTCCTAGCCGGTTGCCCTGGGTTATAAGAAAATGGTTCGCTTTATTATTGTTTGCTCATTATTTGGAATTTCAAATTAACCAGAAACCTATGCGGTACAAACAAAACATATGGGCATTGCAATTTTATCTTCTTTTTTTCCTGCTTTCCATTGCATCGGTGAATGGACAAACCGCTAAGCCCGACAGCCTATTAACTGAAGCAACGCTGGAAAACGTGATACAGTATGCACTCAAAAATCAACCGCTCATACATCAGTCATTAATTGATGAAAATATAACAGAACAACGCATTAAGAACGCTCTGTCCGATTGGTATCCTCAAATAAATGCCGCCTTCAACCTTCAGCATAATTTCCAGGTGCCGGTAGCGGTAATTGGTGGCAATACCATAAAGCTGGGAGTAGATAATACTTCCAGTGGGTTGTTTACCCTACGACAAAATTTGTTTAATCCGGATGTGATATTCGCCAGTAAGACCAAGGGTGATTTCAGGTTACAGGCCAGGCAAAACACTACCAATAATAAGATCCAGGTAGTTGCGGAAGCAATGAAAGCGTTTTATAGCGTATTGGAAAATATGCAACAAATTCAAATTGCAGAAGGTGACATAATAAGGCTGGAAAGAAGTTTAAAGGATGCAACGAACCAGTACCAGGCCGGCGCTGCTGATAAAATAGACTACAAGCGTACTACTATTTCATTAAACAATGCGAAAGCAAGGAAATCGGCTATTGAAGATAATCTTAAGTCAAGAATCGTTTACCTCAAACTGGTGATGAATTATCCCGCACAAGCTCACTTGCAAATAATTCATGACACCGCTCATCTGGAATCGGAAGTTGAAATCGGACTGGATACTACCTTACTGCCGGACTATAACAAACGGATCGAATACCAGATTCTTGAAACGCGAAAAAAATTGCTCCAATACAATATTAAATACAACCGTTGGGCTTATCTGCCCACGCTTTCCGCCAACGCGGCCTATAATCTTAATTATAACAATAATAGCTTTAGTAAACTTTATTCAACTAATTTCCCCAATTCCTTTGCGGCATTGTCGTTAACCGTTCCCATTTTCCAGGGTGGCAAACGATCAACGACGATAAAACAATCGGAGTTGGAGCTGCAACGGACCGAATGGGATATCATTAATCTTAAAAACACGGTGAATGCTGAATACGCCGATGCACTCGCTTCGTATAAAGTAAATTACTCCGCTTACTTATCACTGAAAGAAAATTTATCCCTTGCCCAGGAAGTATATGATGTTGTTCAGCTTCAATACAGATCAGGAATTAAAGCTTATATCGAAGTGATTACATCAGAAACCGATCTGCGGAATGCAAGGATCCTCTATATAACATCTTTATACAATTTGCTAACCAGTAAAGTGGATCTTCTAAAAAGCCTGGGGCAACTGAGTTATTAGCCTGATATAATAAATGTTTAATTGTCATACATATGATTGAAAAAAATTGGAATAGTTACCTATTATTAATTGTTGTCCTGCTCGCTGCCGGCTGCGGCAATAAAGGTCCGCAAGCGCCACAGGGTCCCCCTTCCGCCGTGTCTGTTACCGTGGATACCGCTACAACATCAGATGCTATTTACTATGATGAATATCCATCTCAATTGGTAGCATTGAACCAGGTAGAATTAAGACCGCAGGTTAGTGGCTTTATTACAGCTGTTCATTTCGCTGATGGCGCGCAGGTAAAGAAGGGACAATTGCTGTATTCCATAGATGCGCAATTATATTCCGCTAATTACGAACAAGCAGTGGCTGCATTAAGAGTACAGGAAGCTAACCTGGCAAAAGCTCAAAAAGACGCCGACCGGTTCCATGAGCTTGACAAAAACGATGCAGTTGCCAAACAATTGGTGGATAATGCGGACGCGGCGCTTGAAGTGGCACGCAAACAAGTAGAAGCTGCAAAAGCAAACATGCAAGCTGTTCAAACCAGTGTGCGATACACAAAAGTGATGGCGCCATTCAATGGCACTATTGGCATTTCATTGGTGAAAGCAGGTACAGCAGTTTCCGCTGGACAGACTATTTTAAATACCGTTTCTACCGACAATCCGTTAGCGGTTGATTTTAATGTAAATCAAAACCAGATTTTCCGGTTTACTTCTATGATCGAGAAACCCCCTTCCGCATCCGATTCAATTTTTACGCTGGCATTCAATGGTGCGACGTATCCTCATACCGGAAAAATATTACTGATCGATCGCGCAGTTAATCCACAAACCGGAACGATAAAAATGCGGTTGACTTTTCCCAACGAAAAAAATCAGTTGCGTGCCGGTATGAATGCTACCGTTAGAATTAAAAACAATAACGGGAAACAAAAGAGCATTGTAATTCCGCATAAAGCTGTGCTCGAACAGTTGGGTGAATACTATGTTTATACGTTGGGCGATAGCAGTAAGGTTTCGCAGCGCAGGATTCATCTGGGTCAGCAAATAGGAAGTACTATAATAGTAACGGATGGACTTAACCCCGGTGATATATTCGTGGTGCAGGGAATTCAAAATTTACGTGAAGGAGCAGTAGTGAATACTTCTTTGCCAGCTAAAAAATAATGATCTGATAAAAAATCATATAACAGCTTTTGGATAGTATCCAATTAACTGTTGAATTTTAATTAACAGCTTAGCCAACCTGTATTGAAAAAAGCAACGCTTAATTGATTAAACCATATCATGATTGCAGAAACTTTTATAAAAAAACCGGTAACCGCTATTGTAATTTCAATTGTTATTGTGTTGGTGGGTCTTATTTCAATGTCGATTTTACCCATCGCGCAATACCCCGATATTACTCCCCCTGCCGTAAGTATCTCTGGTAGCTTTACCGGTGCGGATGCACAAACCGTGGAGCAAACCACTACCACTGCTATAGAAACCCAGGTTAATGGGACACCTGGTATGACGTATATCTCCAGTAACAGTACCAGTAGTGGACAAAGCGGTATCACTGTAAACTTTGAAATTGGAACGGATGTAAATATCGCATCACTGGATGTACAAAACCGGGTTAGCATTGCTCTGCCTGCTTTACCTGATGCTGTTAAACGATTGGGATTAGTGGTTCGCAAACGCAATCCTTCCATCATGGTGGCACTCGCAGTTTATTCACCAAACGGTACACATGATGCAACGTTTATAGGAAACTTTGCCAATATTTATTTGAAAGACATCATTCAACGTGTAAAGGGTGTAGGGGATGTTGTTTCCCGAGCCGATGAATTTGGTATGCGTGTTTGGTTGAATCCCGAAAAACTTTCTGCCCTTAACATGACAGTACAGGAAGTGATCGGCTCTTTAACCGAACAAAACCTGCAGGTAGCAGCCGGTGTTGTGGGTGGTAACCCGCAACCGGGTACTCAAAGCTTTGAATACAGTGTTTTAACAAACAGTCGAATCAACACGCAGGCACAATTTGAAAACATTATAGTACGTACAAGACCGGCAGATGCCAGCATCGTATACCTTAAAGATGTAGCCAGGGTTGAATTAGGAAAGTTTGATTATTCCGGTATTGCTTTTGTGGAAGGGAAACCAGCCGCCTTCATTCTGATATACCAGGCACCCGGTGCCAATGCATTGGACACCTATGACGGACTCATTAAAGCATTGGATGAAGCGAAAAAAACATTTCCAAAAGACATTGATATAAGTATACCGTTGGAAACTGTTTCAGTGGTAAAAGTTTCAATCGAAGAAGTATTAATTACGCTGTTGGAAGCGCTGATACTGGTAGTACTCGTTGTATATCTTTTCCTCCAAAACTGGCGGGCCACACTGATACCCGTACTTGCCATACCGGTTTCATTAATCGGCACGTTGATATTCTTTGTTCCCTTTGGATTTACGATCAACACCCTCACCTTATTTGCCTTTGTACTTGCCATTGGTATCGTGGTGGATGACGCTATTATAGTAGTAGAGGCAGTTCAACATTATATTGATCATGAAAATTTAACGCCGAAAGTCGCCACACAAAAAGCGATGCGGGATATTTCTGCCCCTGTTATTGCAATCGCCCTGATACTTGCCGCGGTATTTATTCCCGTAGGTTTTATACCAGGTATCGTGGGAAGGCTATACCAGCAGTTTGCTATTACCATTGCGGTGTCCGTAATTATTTCAGCTTTTGTAGCGCTGTCGTTAACGCCTGCCCTATGTTCGATTATGCTGAAACCTTCCAAAGATGCTGCCGCGAAAAAAAACTTACTGGAAAAATTTTTTGCAGGATTTAATAGACAGTTTTCAAATCTCTCTCACCGTTATACCAAGGGTGTGGGCAAATGGATACGAGCCACGCCGGTAGTTTTGATAATGATGGTTTGCCTGTTCGTAGGTCTTTTCTTTTTATTCAAATCAAAACCTACAGGATTTATCCCCACGGAGGATGAGGGACGAATGTATGTAACCTATGAAATGCCGGAAGCAACTTCCACTACCCGCAGTACTGCTATGCTGAAAGAAATAATGGCAAGAATAGAAAAACTTCCAGCGGTTCGCGTAGTGGGTGGTCTTGCCGGATTTAATATCATTTCCTTCTCCAACAAATCAAATGTGGGAACCCTTTTCGTGAATCTGAAATCATGGGATATGCGAAAAGATAAAGCGTTACATGCTCAATCAGTAATTGCAGAGATTCAAAAAATAACAGCAGATATAAAAGAAGCAAGGATCAGGGCCATTGCGCCACCTGCCATTCCTGGACTAGGTGCAACATCGGGTTTCACCTTCCAAATACAGCAGACCACCAGCACCGATAGTATCCAGCAATTTGAAGCGGTAGGCCGTAAGTTTCTGGATCAATTAACAAAGCGTCCTGAAATTGGAACGGCCTTTACATTCTTTACTACGAAAACACCTACCTACCAAATGAATGTTGATCGTGAAAAAGCGAAACAGCTCGGAGTTAATGTGGCGGAAGTGTATACCACCTTATCGAGCCTATTGGGCAGTAGTTATGTGAATGATTTTAATTTATACGGTAGGAACTTCCGGGTAATGGTGCAGGCCGACAGTAGTTACCGATCATCTCTTACAGAGTTACAGAAATATTATGTAAGAAATATTGAAGGCAGCATGATACCATTAAGTTCTCTTATCACCACGAGTCTCACTGAAAACCCTTCTCAAATTTCGCATTACAATATTTATCGTTCCATCGAAATTAACGGATCACCCAAAGCAGGGTTCAGTAGTGGTCAGGCTATAGAAGCGCTGAGAGAAGTAGCGGCACAAACACTTCCTGACGGTTATGGTTACGAGTTTTCGGGAATGAGCCGCGAAGAAATAAAAGCGGGATCAACCTCCACTACCATATTCGCAATTTCCATTGTATTTGTGTTCCTGTTTCTCGCGGCCTTATATGAAAGCTGGTCCGTTCCGTTCTCGGTACTTTTTGCTGTACCGATTGGCGCATTTGGATCTATCCTGACGCTAACCTTTTTACCTGGTTTATCTAATAATATCTATGCGCAGATTGGGCTAATTACTCTTATAGGTTTGGCGGCGAAGAATGCAATTTTGATTGTTGAGTTTGCCAAAGAAAGGGTGGATGCTGGAACTGATATTGTAGCAGCAACGTTGCAGGCGGTTTCCTTACGACTCAGGCCCATCATTATGACTTCTATGGCATTTATTCTTGGTGTATTGCCACTTGCATTTGCCAGCGGTGCAGCCGCTGAAAGTCGTAAAACAATTGGATGGACCGTATTTGGCGGCATGATATCCGCTACCACCCTGGCTATTTTTGTTGTACCTGTTTTGTTTGTGTTGATTACGAAGATTTCTTATGGTAAGAAACTTAAGAAAATACAGGAACTGCATGAACGGGAAAGTGAAGTGGATGAAATGATGCAGAGAAACTGACATCTCTGATTTTCATTCAAAAAAAGTGCTGAGTAATAATTTAATGAAGGCATGGAGATGACTCAAAAAAAAAATTGGGTTCCGAGAACCCAATTTTATCAATCATCAACCTTTCTTATACCCTACTTATTTATCTTTTATGTTATTAGTATGCTTAGAGAAAATATTAGCGGCTACTTTTCTTCCTTGCACTAACCCTGCATGAAGAGAAGGGAGGTAATGTATTCCACCATATAATCTCGATTGCCCGGCCTCTTCCGCTATTGCAGTAAATGAGTTATATGTTCTTGAAGGATAACCTAGGTAGTCGTAAGTATGATCGGTAAACGAACCGATATTTCCGAACAATTTCTCCAAAGATGCCGCTGCCGCGCCGGAAATAACCGAGTGCGCCGAAGAATATTCAGGATGAGCGGGTGTTCCAATAAATGAGGTCCATGTGCTGTATCCCATCACTTCCCTGATATAGGTAACTGGACGAACCAAATTGTATTGATACTTAGATTTCCAAACACTGATGGCGCCATCATTGACTGCTGAACCGGTTAATGCATATGCTAAAGCGGCTTTATCGAGTCTCGCATGTGTTTTATGTATCACCTGCTTCAAAATGCTTAACCAATGACCGGGTGTAGTAACACCAGGTACATCTCTCCAAAACATCGCCATATTTTTTTGATCGTCAGTAAGTATAAGCGAAGCATCATATACCTGCTTTACCATTGTATAAAAAAGAGAACCAGGGTCAGTTGAATAAGCTACAGGAGCAGGAGGTTGCGTATTGTGAATGCTTCCTGTTATTACTGTACGATTATTACCCCAAAAAGGTGAAGCGGCAGCAGCAAATGCGGGTGGAGTCGGTTTCCATAAACCCGGTCCTACCGGTGGTGTATAGGGATTGCTTGCATTTTTATACCCATCGGACTCTGACCAATTGAAAACAGCCGCAGCAACTGCTTTTCCAAAATCAGCGGAAGTATTAATGAGACCGGGAGTTTGAGTGGTAAGAAAACTTTCATTCAAGGTGGCTTCTAAAGAATCAATAGCCATTTTATCAACAGCACTTGCATTTGGAAAAAATGACTTGTTAATGGAAGCCATCGCTGCATTTACATTAGCCGGGTAATAATATTTTACTGTGTGATTATTGGTGGGCAATCCGGTTAAACCGTTCCACTTATAATCCCATACGGGCAATCCGGGTGACAACGATTCGAGTGCTGCTATACCTGAATAAGCAAAATGCCGGCCGAAAGCCTGGTTAGGAACTCCGGTTGCATTTTTCATTAAGCGGATCTGCAAGGTCATCCATTTATCAAGCACTTCCGAAGAATATAAGGAAGGATGATTACTATTAGGAAAATGATCATCTTTTTTGCAGGAACCAAAAAGCAGTACCGAAATAGTTGCCGGAAGAAAAAAGGAAAAGAAACGTCTGTTCATCTTAATTGATGTCTTAAGCATGTGATAAGGTTTTATGTTTAAATAAATAAATTTCAAACTGATCGTAAACTTGCTGTATGACCGATCCCATCCGAAATGAGGACGCAAATTAGATTGATCGGCTTCTCAAATGAATCGCCATTTTCCAACCGGCTTTCTTTTTCCTCCAACCGGAACAGCCCTTCAGGAACAAGAATGGCTGATTCAATTTGCCAATGGCAAGAAATGATGTTTAAATGGAAGGATCTGCTTTCCGATGGGTGTTTTAATTAATGGATTGGCAAGTGCTGTCTTTTTGATTGCGAAGTTGTATGTAACAATCTATCTTGAATAGTCTGTACTGAAACGCATAGACAAAAAGAGGAAACAATGTATTGCCCTGCGTTATTAAAAAACGGAGTAAGCTATTGTTGGCAAATTAATCGTTAATCAAGTTGGTTAAATCACTGAATTCTCAATTCAATTTGGAAGTAATAGAAAAAATAAACTAACTTTAAAATGCACATTTGTTTATTAACCATTAAATTCATGAAAAATGGCAACAAAAAGAAGAGCTGTAAAAAAAGCAGTCAGACGTAGAGTCGCAAAAAAAGCCGTTAAACGCAGAGTGGTAAAGAAAGCGGTAAGACGCCGGGTAGCAAAAAAAGCTATTAAGCGTAGAGTAGTAAAGAAAGCCGTAAAACGCAGAGTAGCTAAAAAAGCTATTAAGCGTAGGATTGTAAAGAAAGCGGTAAAGCGTAAAGTAGTAAAAAAAGCAATCAGACGCAGAGTGGTAAAGAAAGCATTGGTAAAAAGAGCCATTAAGAGAGCTGTAGTAAGAAGAGCAGTTCTGGCAAAAGTGATTGCGAGTGCAACGCCAAGTGAATAAAATTAATTTTCTATTGAAGAAATCCTGCCAATGGCAGGATTTTTTTATGCCTGTATATTCAGGTTCCAATGCTGAAAAGTTTTATTATGATAAAACGACTCACCCTGTTTTTAGGTATAACAAGTTTTCTGTCAAACACCACGTTTGGGCAAACCGCTTTTACAGTGGGCCAAATTGACAAAATCCAATCTATTGAATTAGCCGAAACCAGGATATTGAATATTTATTTACCGGTTGGGTATTCGCCGGATTCTTCCACTACTTACCCGGTTATATATCTTTTAGACGGGTCGGCGAATGAAGACTTTATTCATATTGTTGGGATTGTTCAATTCCTGAACATGATTGAATCCCTGCCAAAATCAATTGTTGTTGGTATCGCGAACATCGACCGAAAACGAGATTTCACGTTTCCGACCACTATTGAGCGCGACAAAAAGGATTATCCAACAACAGGTAGCTCAGTAAAGTTTATGGCCTTTATAGAAAAAGAATTGCAACCCTTTATTCAGAAAAAATATAAAACGAATACTACTAATACAATTATTGGACAATCTTTAGGTGGATTGTTCGCCATCGAAGTATTACTCAAAAAACCTTACCTGTTTGACAATTATATGATCGTAAGTCCAAGCTTATGGTGGGATAACGAATCTCTTTTGACAATTGCGCCCGGGTTATTAACGAAACAGCCCGATACAAAAATCAAGGTGTATATTTCAGTAGGGAGTGAAGGAAAACAAATGGAAGACGATGCCAGACAGCTTGCTGAAATTCTTCATGCATCTGATAAAAGTAATATGCAACTTAATTTTTTACCCTTGCCCAATGAAACGCATCTGACCATTTTACACAATAGTGTTTACAAAGGCTTTGAAATATTATACCCAAGGAAAACTAATTAAAAAGGATTAGAGTAATGGCGATGAGCAGTTTTTAAAAATGGGGGGTACCAAACAAACATTCAATTTTGTTGTTAACTTCAAAAAATACTTTTATGGCAAATAATATCATCGATCTACAACAACTCTACACAAAAATAGCCCTCAGCGCCTGGGATACTTATATTAACAGAGCGGATAAATTATTCGCCTCTCTCTCCGATGAACAACTACAAGTGACAACGGCTCCAGGAAGAAACAGCGGCGTTTATTTATTAGGGCATCTTACTGCGGTTCACGACGCGCTGATTCCTTTACTCGGTTTGGGGGAAATGCTGTATCCACATTTACAGGACCCGTTCCTCAAAAATCCCGAGCAATCTGATTTCGCTAAACCATCTGTTTCTGAATTGAGAAACTACTGGACGGAAGTGAATAAAAAATTATCTCAACATTTTAATCAGTTTACTCCGGAAGAATGGTTGAAAAAGCATAACGCTGTTTCTGAAGCGGACTTTGAGAAAGAACCACACAGAAATAGATTAAACGTACTATTAAACAGGACGAATCATTTGTCGTATCATTTAGGACAACTTGCTTACCTGAAATAAAATAAACCAAGCCCTACACTTGGGATGAATTGGTGCAATTTATTCCCTTCCGAGTCTTTTAAGCATTCTAACATGCCCCCCTAAAGCGCTTAAAAAACTTGGTTGCACCTGGTACACCAACCCAAATGATTCCATGGTAGATTTTACAATGGGAGCCAGTTTCCGGTAATGTACATGACAGATCCCCGCAAAGAGATGATGTTCTATCTGGTAATTAAGCCCGCCGGCAAACCAGGATAAGACACGGTTATTGGGAGCGAAATCTATTGTATTAACTACTTCATGGATAGCCCAGCTATCCTTCATCCGGCGAGCACCCGCTTCACCTTCCGGCAATGAAAAAGCAGAGGTTTCCATTATATGTGATAACTGGAAGATACACGTAAGAAAAAGACCTCCTGTAAAGTGCATCAATAAAAATCCCATTACCACAGAATACCAGGGCATCCCTGAAAACAGAATAGGAAACACTAAAATATTAGTATAATAAAGCAGTTTGTAAAAGCTTATGCGCAAGATGGCTTCCTTCAGCGAAACTTTTTGTTTAACAAGCAAATCGTGTTTCTTATAACGAATGGCCTGCACATAATCCTTCACCGTCATCCAGAAGAGGGTGGTCATCATATAAAAAAACCAGGCATAAATATACTGGTAGCGGTGATACCAATATTTAGGTTGCCGGGGAGAAAAGCGCAATATCATCTTACTATCAATATCCTCATCAAGCCCGGCTACATTGGTATAGGTGTGGTGCAATATATTGTGTTGTATTCTCCAGGTAACCTTGTAGCCTCCAATCACTTCCAGTATATGACTTATGAAGTTGTTCACATTTTTATTAGGTGAGTAGGTTCCATGATTAGCATCATGCATGATAGATGTTCCTATTCCACTCATTCCCCATCCCATTATAAACCAAAGTCCGAAGAACAACCAGGGGCTTACGGTACCAATACCACTCACGATTAAGGCGTAGGGACCAAAATATAACAACAACATTACAAAAGTTTTTAACCACATCCACTTATTCGCGTACGGTGAAATTTTATTCGTCTTAAAATAGGCATTAACCTTTTCAATTACTGTATCATAAAAACCTGCTACCCCTTTGGGCGCAAAACGAACGATATCAAGCTTTTTTACCTTCATAGAATTATATTATAAAATAAGCAGCATGCGTTTCACGCTGTTTATTTTTATGCTAATAAATGGTTTTTAGATCACAGATTACCGCTACCTGATGATTGTATCTTTCATTTACAATACAGGCAGGAACAAACTTCTAAACGCAGCATTCATATCCAATCAACTGCCATGAGAAAGCCAGTTGTGCAATTCAAACGCTATTATATGAAGATGGGAATATTTTTGTCGCTGAACGTTATACGATTTTTGAAAAACTTTATATTATTCACACATTTGGTGTATGAGGTAGCGGAAGTCAGGGTTTTAGCTCCGTAAATGGTAGCCTTTCGGTTTTACAAAAGCATGCAACCCTGCATGTGAGAGTGTAGCGCCAAAACCCGAATGTTTTCTACCGCTCCACGGCAATGCAGCACTTACCCGATCGCAGCAATTCCAGTAACCTGTTCCAGCATTGATTTGCCTAAGAATATTTTCCGCTCGTTTTTGATTTGAACTATAAACGGAACCCGTTAATCCATAATCCGTATCCTGCATTAATTGAATTGCTTCCATATCATCCTTAACTTTCATGATACCTATAATAGGACCGAAGGATTCATCATTCATCACATTCATATCATGATTAACATTTACCAGCACCGTGGGTTCAAAGAAATAGCCTTTACCAGCTATTTTTTTCCCTCCTGCGAGAACAGTAGCGCCTTTTTCTACCGCATCGCTTACCTGGCTTTCTAATAAAGTCAATTGTTCCTTCCTGCTCACGGGACCAATATAAACACCATCCTCAGTGGGCTGGCCAAGCTTCCAGGATTTCAACTCTTTTACAAATTCATCTACGTACTGATCATACACTTTTTCCTGAACATAAATCCGCTCAACCGCACAACAACTTTGGCCGTTATTATAAAAAGCTCCATCTGCAGTACCTGCTGCGACTGCTTTGATATCGACTATATCATCGGCAACATACAAGGGATCCTTTCCACCCAATTCGCATTGACAGGGAACCATTTTTGGTGCCACTTTCTCATAAATATATTTCCCTGTTTTATAAGAGCCAGTGAAGAAATAACCATCGAAAGGAAGTTCCAGTAAAAATTGACCTGTTTTCCCGCCACCCATAGCTGTTTGAAAAATATCTTCCGGCACACCTGCTTGTTTCAATAATTTTTCAATTTCTAAACCGGTAAGCGTTGAATACTCAGAGGGTTTATACATCACCGCGTTGCCTGCTAATAACGCCGGAACAAAAACATTTACACCAACCAGATAAGGATAGTTCCAGGCCGAAATATTGCAGATAACTCCCAGCGGTTCATAAGAAATTTTTTCCAGCATGCCGTTTCCATCGCTCATGATTTCATCGGATAAATATTTCTCCGCGTTTTCGGTGAGCCATTTTATCCTTGTCCTTGCCCCGTTTACTTCATTACGCGATTGCTGTAAAGGTTTACCAACCTCGGACGTGAGTATTGCCGCGAGTGATTCTATATTTTCTTCTAATAAAGAAGAAAACTGTTGTATTATTTTTACCCGATCGGCTAATGATCTTTTGCTCCAATCGGGCTGCGCGGTCTTCAGTAATTGAAATTTATTTTCAATCGTTTTACCGTTATCTTCCGCTAGTTCTTTGATTATTTCCTCCGTGGCGGGATTAATAATTTTCATGAATCATTTATCTTTTAGTTCCGCAATAAATCGTTCCCTGATTTTCGCGGATAATGGATTTTGTTCCTTATTCTTCATGCGTTCGGGATGCCATTGCACACATAACATAAATGCTTTCCCTGTTTTATTCCTGAATTCAAGCGCTTCTATAATTGAATCAGCTGACCATGCACTCACCATCAGGTTATTGCCTAACGCACCGGGTTGCACCACCTGGTGATGCGCGCTGTTTACGCTGGACTGTTGCGCACCGGTGATTTCAGCCAGCAAACTATTCTTTTCAATAGTAATTGGATGTTGTTTGTCTATATCTCCTTCTTTTTTATGTATAAGATTTGCTTCATCAATATCTTCAATCAATTTACCTCCCAGCAATACATTTACCAATTGCAATCCCCTGCATATTCCCAATACAGGAAGCTGATGAAATTGGGAATATCGGAATATCTTTTCTTCAAACAGATCTCTTTCTCGCTGAAATTGTTCCGGTTGATGATCGTAGGAGGAGGCGCCCCCATACAATGATGTATCAATATCTACCCCACCTGTTAATACGAATCCATCGCATTGTTCAAAATCGTCAATATTGTTTTTTTCAAAGGAAAGTTCAATCAATTCAATCTTATCCAATAAATCTTCCGTAGAAAACCAGTTCCAGTAATACTGAAAATTGGTTCGGGTAAAACTTATTCCTATCTTTTTTTTCATAAAAGATTACAATGCCTTTGTATATAACTGACGGAAGTCTTCCCGGGTCACCGGTTTGGGGTTATTCGGATGAGCAAAATCAGCAATTGCCAGATCGGATAGCGTTTCAATATGTTCCTGTTTAACACCGATATCTCTCAGTTTATGGGGGATTTTTATTTTTGTATTCATCTCAAACAAATACTTCACTACTGCATCTCCCGTTTCTTCCTTCAATTCAAGTACACGGGCAATACGTTTGAATTTATCTTCAAAGCCCGCGATATTAAATTCCATTCCGTAGGGAATATTCACCGCGTTGGCCAATCCATGATGTGTATCGAGTAAGGAGGAAAGCGGATGTGCCAACGAATGTACCACCCCTAATCCCTTTTGAAAAGCTACCGCGCCCATCAATGAAGCGATCAGCATTTTACTTCTTGATTCAAGATCTGGTTTATTAACCGCCCTCTCAATAGATTGATTAATTAAGGAAATTCCTTCCAACGCAATTCCTTCGCAAAGCGGATGAGGCATTTTTGCCAGGTAGGCTTCCATATTATGCGTAAGCGCGTCCATACCTGTTGCTGCTGTAACAAAAGAAGGAAGCTCCATCGTTAATAATGGATCAGCGAAAATTATCTTCGCTAATAGTTTGGGAGAAAAGAGAATTTTCTTCTGGTGTGTTTCATCATCCGCGATAATTGCACTTCGTCCCACTTCGCTACCGGTTCCGGCCGTAGTAGGAATGGTGATAAAATGGGGCACTTCATTCGTTACATAAATATCACCGCCGATCAGGTCATCGTATTTAAAAAGATCTTCCCGGTGATTCACTCTAAGTACGATTGCCCTGGCAACATCCAAGGCCGCACCTCCACCAATCCCAATAATAGCATCCCGCTTTGTAGCATCATAGGCTTCTGTGCCTCTATATACGTCCGATTTTACCGGGTTCTTATGAATATCCGAAAACACTTCAACAGAAATATTTTTCTTAGTAAGATCCTTAACGATCTCATCAAAAAAATCCAGCTGTTCAACGGTTCTATCTGTAACAATTAATGGAGCTGATAAATTATTCTTTATAAGATAGTCGCCTAATTCTTTGCTGGAACCAGCGCCAAAGCGGATGGTGGTGGGGAAGTTGTATTGATAGATTTTGTCGAACATAATGTTAGTTGTAATGTGCAAATTAGAAAATGTGCAGATGTGCAAATTCTTCAGGTTCCGCCACTCAAACTAAAAGTAAATTCCCTTTAATTAGAAATAATGAGCATAAAGCATTTGCACATTTTCTAATCTGCACATTTGCTAATTTGCATTTTATATAATTTCAAAATATCTTTTGTATTCCCAATCCGTCACCGCCTTCAAATGTTGCTTCCATTCCCATTCCCTGGTCTGCGTAAAATGCTCCACAAATTCTTTTCCCAGTATTTCTTTTGCCACTCGGGATGTTTTCATTTGTTGCGTTGCCTCAATCAATGTAGAAGGCAATACTCCATTGGAAAAATCACGATAGCCATTCCCCACAGTAGCGGCTTGCTTTAATTTCAATTTGTTTTTAATACCATATAAACCCGCGGCCAAACAAGCAGCCATCGCGAGATAGGGATTCACATCGGATCCTATCACTCTTGTTTCAAGTCGGCACGATTTACTACTTCCGGGCAATACACGTAATGCCACCGTTCTGTTATCAACCGCCCATGTTAATGTAGTAGGTGCCCAGGCGCCTTCTACCAGTCGCTTATAACTATTGATGGTGGGAGCAAACATGGGTAAGATATGTGGTAAACAAAACAATTGCCCGGCGGTATAACTTTTGAGCAGTTCACTCATCTTCATTTTATCTTTCTCATTATAAAAAAGATTTTTCTTGCCAGCTTTATCCCATAAACTCTGGTGCACATGTCCCCCACAGCCCGGTAAATTCTCATTGATTTTTGCCATAAAAGTTGCCAATACACCATGGTTGTAAGCAATTTCTTTTACCGCTGTCTTAAACAGTACGGCCCTGTCCGCTGCTTCCAGAATATCCGAGTGAGATATCGCTGCTTCATACGTACCCGGACCGGTCTCCGTATGCAATCCTTCTAACGGTATATTGAATTTTTTCAACGATTCAAAAAGATCGCTAAAGAAGGGGTTCTCCAATGAACTGCGCAGTATGGAATAGCCAAACATACCCGGCGTTAGCGGAGTAAGATTACTGAATTGTTTATCATTGGCCGTTTTAGGAGTTTCCGCGAAATTGAACCATTCGAATTCCTGGGAGAAAACCGGAGAGAATCCTTGTTGTTGGGCGTTCTTCAATACTTTCTTTAGTAATTGCCTTGGACAAACAGCCGCTGAAGCACCTTTCACATCAGTTAACTCCGCGAGAAAAAATGGAACATCATTCTCCCAGGGAATTTTACGAAATGTGGAAATATCCAGGGAAACCGGAGCATCGGGATAACCGCTATGCCAACCAGTATATTGAACATTGTCATACACCACATCACCCGAATCCCACCCGTAAACCACATCACAGAAACCCATACCGCTTTCGATCACGGAAAGAAATTTTTCCGTTGAAATATATTTACCTCTCAGTATACCGTCAATATCCGCGATAGCGACTTTCACTTTCCCGGAAGGATGCGCTTTTACATACTGGATAACTTCTTTGGTTGTCATATTTCAATTTTGGAATAGAAAAATTACTGATTATTTATGTGATGCGAAATAATTAACCGCGGAGAACAGGAGAAAAGGAGTTATCGCAGAGTAATCTTTGAATAATTCCTCCTCCGCGCCCACTCTGTGCCCTCATTTCTCTGCGGTAAAATATTTATGCTTTTATTTAAATAATTTAAAAAAAACATAACACACCAGCATCAATATAAAATAAATTATTCCGGGTTGCCAGCTATAGATCATCATCGCCACCAATGAAATTACAGCAATTACAAGTGCAACCACCGGGAATAAAGGATACATGGGAACTTTAAAGGGTCGTTCCAGGTTAGGTTCTTTTTTTCGGAGCCTCAGTAATGCGATCATGGAAATGATATACAGGGTTAACGCACCAAATACCGAAATAGTAATGATTTCCGCCGTTTTCCCAGTGAGCAGGGCGATGATTCCGATGAACATATTTGTCAATAATGCGTTAGACGGAGTTTTGAAACGCGTATGAATCTTTCCCAAAAAAGCTGGCGCGAACTTCACTCGACCAAACTCAAAACTCGACCGTCCTGCTGCCAATATAATTCCGTGAAAAGAAGCTATCAATCCAAACAAGCCTACTGTTATCAGTAAATGATACAGCAGGTTGTTGCTACCTACAACATGCCCCAACGCCAAAGGCAATGGTGAGTCAGAAGTGGTTCCATCGCTTTTGTAAACAATTGCTTCCCATCCTGCCACTCCAACAGAACTGGTAAATGTGAGTATGCAAAGAATAACCAAGGTGAGTATAGCTGAACCGAAACCAAGTAATATGGTACGTTGCGGCCTGATCGCTTCTTCGGCCACGTTGGCCACTCCTTCAATAGCCAGAAAAAACCAGATGGCAAATGGTATGGCAGCAAAAATTCCCTGCCACCCGTTGGGTAACGCATTCTGTTGTAAATTCTTTAATTCAAAATGTGGAAGAGTAACGCCTGCAAATAACAATAATTCACCCACGGCAAGAATGGTTATTACCAGTTCAAACATTGCCGCGGCTTTTACCCCATAAATATTCAATGCCGTAAAAACGATATAACTGAAAATGGCAATACCGATGATGGGTATTCCGGGAAAAAATAAGTTGAAGTAAGCTCCGATAGCATAAGCAATGGCCGGCGGTGCAAAAATGAACTCAATATTCTGTGCCATTCCCGCAACGAATCCCCAGTTTTTGCCCAGTGCCCGATTGGCATAATCAAATCCTCCTCCCGCTTTCGGTATCGCGGATGCGAGTTCAGCATAACTGAAAGTAAAGGTGACATACATTATAATAATAAAGAAAGTAGCTATAGCCAGCCCAAGTGATCCCCCTTTTTCTAATCCGAGGTTCCAGCCGAAATACATACCGGATATAACATAACCAACTCCCAATCCCCATAGCATGAGGGGGGTAAGTGTTCGTTTCAATTCGTTTACCGGGGTAGTTGACAAAACGTGTATTTGTTTACGAATATCTTAAATAATAGAGTCAAATTAAATAATTAATCTTAATAATATAAACGCCTATTATTACTCAGCAGCAAATCGAGCGTTTTCCCGGATATAGCCTACTTTTGATTGAGTTTAAAATTATGAACTACCAATTCCTTATTGCTTCAAAAAGGAAAAGCATTCACTGCTTGCCATTTCTTTTTATTTTATTTTTTTCTTTTGCTAGTAGGAATACCCATGCGCAGGGAACTTCAAAACCGGATACCGTAAAAGTAGGTATCTATATTACCAGCATTCATGATATCGATTTCAAGCAGAAAGAATTTACCGCCACTTTCTGGTTATGGTTAAATTACAAAAATGTTGAATTTGCATTTGATAAATATTTAGAAATCCCCGGGGCTAAAACAGTCAGCACGTCGTTTTCGCAAACAATAAGTGATAGTCCCAATGTATATATGCTGATGAAAATACAATGTGTGATGAAAGATTCCTGGCGCATCGCTAATTTCCCTTTTGATGTACAGAAATTAAGGATCTCTATTGAAAATTCACAGTATGATTCCAGTGCCCTGGTTTTTGTGCCCGATACAATAGGTGAACATTATGATAAACGGTTTACCCTTCGCGGCTGGAATATCGATAGTTGTATTCTATCCGCCGGAATAAAAACCTATGAAACATCTTTTGGTCTTGATACCTTATCAAAACCCATCTCCAAGTATAGTGCTTTCCGGGTGAGGCTGAGTATGCATCGGGAGGCAATGGGTATTTTCTGGAAATTGTTTTTAGGAATGTATATCGCTTTCCTGATTGCGTTTATGTGCTTCTTTATTCATCATGATAGTATGGACTCCCGCTTCGGGTTAAGCGTGGGTTCCTTATTCGCGGTGATCGGCAATAAATACATCATCGATTCTACATTACCAGAAACTACCTCCTTTACACTTGTCGATACCCTGCACGGACTCACCTTGTTTTGTATTTTCCTTGTGATAGCCGCGACTTCCTATTCACTAAAACTTGCCAGGAATAATCATGCTGATAAGGCGGATCGGTTCGACAAACGAATGGGAA
Source organism: Chitinophagaceae bacterium (assembly GCA_965279015.1). Classification (GTDB taxonomy): domain Bacteria; phylum Bacteroidota; class Bacteroidia; order Chitinophagales; family Chitinophagaceae; genus Endoryza. Next base: position 1,177,475 of record OZ257130.1, on the reverse strand, counting down.
TCACTATGGCACTCATCTATCTGATACTGAATATCTGGTTTATCTACCAGGCCAGTGAGAGCTAAGCACAAAAACTTCCATCCATATTCGACGTATTCATTGGGGTTAAATCATAAATAACGCTGAGCAGAATCATCTTTTGCTTTTCCCCCTGGTATTATTTTGCATTGCTAACTTATGTTACGATTCTTTACAACAATATTAATATTTACCGCTTTTGCAACTCAAACCTTTCAGCGGTCGTTTATTGTATTTAGTTACTACACCAATACAACAACCTTCAGTAAAAATTGTGAAAACAAGTCGAGGCCGAAGCTGAATTGCAATGGAAAATGCCAACTGCAAAAGTTAATAAAAGAAGAAGAAAAAAAGGATCAGCAGAACCCGGAGAGAAAACTGGAAAATAAGCAGGAAGTGGTTTCCAGTAAATCTTTTTTCCCAAGTCTGACAGTATACTCCAGTTTTTATAATACCCCTCAAAATTCCTACCCCGTTATTACCAAACTAAAAGGCCATAGCGGTACTATCTTCCATCCCCCATCTATCGTTTAATCAATCTATGCTGTAAATCTGTCATTTCATTCCGGTAAGGATTTTTTACCGGAGATCTGGTAGTTATTTTCACATCCATTTATTAAACTAAAGCAATTGTGATGTCAAATTTTTATAGACTCATCCTACTTATCTTATGCTTATCAACAGGACAGGGTCTCTACGCGCAAATAATAGTAAAGGGCAAAATAATAGATAGCACAACGAAAGAACCTATCCAGGGAGCCAGTATTCATTGTACTGATAAAGATTGCCATATGGGCTGCACCAGCAATGCCGCCGGAGAATTTGAAATGAAGTGTACGGATTGTAAAATACTTTCTGTTTCATCCGTTGGATATGCTGCTTATCAATTTGCTGTAACCAACAATTCTTCAATCATCTTTCTGTCGCCATCCTCTTCCATATTAAAAGAAGTGGTTGTATCAGCCAACCGTGGAGAAGTGGTAAAAAGATCGGAGGCCCCAATTGCCATTGCAATTATTAATAACAAAACCATCCAGGATACAAAACCAATCACGTTTGACCAGGTATTGAATAAAGTAAGTGGTGTTAACATGGTGAGCCTGGGTAATGAACAGCACCAGATGAGTATTCGTCAGCCGATGACGACCAAGAGTTTGTTTTTATATCTCGAAGACGGAATCCCTATTCGCACCACCGGCCTTTTCAATCATAATGCGCTGCTGGAAATGAATATGGCCGCGGTGAAAAACATTGAAGTCATTAAAGGGCCTTCTTCTTCACTATATGGAAGCGAGGCGATTGGTGGCGTAGTCAATATGATTACAGCTGCTCCTACCGCAATACCTGTATTAAAAGTTGCTACCCAGGGAAATAATATAGGATATAAAAGAGCGGATTTGTTAAGTAGTTTATCAAATGGCAAATGGGGATTTGTATTGAGTGGTTATTACGCGAATAAAAGAAATGGATATTTAGAATACAGCGATTATGAAAAATCTACACTGACCGGAAGGATCGATTATCGTTTTAGCGAAAAAACAATACTTTCCAATAGTGTAACCTGGCTGGATTATTACAGCGATATGTCGGGAGGAATTGATAGTACTATGTTCGCCACGAAGAGTTTTAAGAATCTCCAAACATTTACCTATAGAAAAGTAAACGCGCTTCGTTACCGTTCCACTTTTTCGCATCAATGGGATGATAATAGCAAAAGCACCGTCTCCGTTCTATTCAGAAATAATAGTATTGGCCAGAACCCGGCTTATCGCGTTAAAGACGATTACAAAAAAGTAAATGGCGTATTTGTTGGTAAAAAGGACCTGGCCCATGGAGAGATCAACGAAAGCAGTTTTAAGAGTTATTCACTAATCGCACAGCACAAACAAAATTTAGGATGGAAAAGAGCGGTGTTGATCGGGGGAGCAAGCATCGATCTGAGTCCTTCCACTTTCGATGCGGATTATATACGCATCAAAAAAGATACGGTAAGCAAAAAATACGTCAGCTATCAAAATACGGATAGCACGCTTACGAACTATGCTACCAAACTTAATAATTATGCGGCCTTTGTCAATTTTGAATTCAGTCCTATAGAAAAACTTCGTGTGGTGGCATCGCTGCGTTATGATTTGTTCCATTATGATTTTGATAATCACCTGAAGCCTTCTGCTTTCAGTGGTTCACCTGATACAATTAGTACTTTTAGTCGCGTTAGCCCTAAGATTGGCCTCACTTATAATTTTTCAGGAAGAACAGGTATATATGCTAATTACAGCGAAGGCTTTGTGCCCCCACAAGTAACAGAACTTTATACCGGTGTAAAAGTTCCGAGCATTCAATCATCTGTCTTCTATAATTACGAAGCAGGTGGATGGATAGAAATTATACAAAACAAACTCCGCGCAGATATCAGCGTATATAAGCTGGATGGCACCAATGAGATCGTATCCGTAAAACAGGATGATGGTTCTTTTGCCAATCAGAATGCCGGCAAGACTTCGCATAAAGGAATTGAATTTGGTATCACGGCAACTCCTATAAAGGATCTGTCGTTCCGCTTCAGTGGCGCCTACAGCAAACACCGCTATGTTGATTTCGTTGAAAAGGGAACTAAATACAATGGCAATGAAATGAGCAATGCCCCAAACGAACTCTTCAATTCTGAAATTTGGTACAAACCATCCTATGTTAAGGGATTGAGAATTGGCGCGGAAATACAATCGGTTGGGAGTTATTTTGTTGATCCATTGAATACAGCGAAATACGATGGATATACAGTTTTGAATCTCCGGGCCGGTTACCAGTTTAAGGGAATTGAAATTTGGTTGAATGTGCTCAATGCTACCGACCGCTATTATTCTTATATCACTACTAAAAGCATATTTGGATATAGTTATCAGTTAGCAGAACCCCGGAATTTCAATATCGGTTTGTCGTATGATTTCGCAAATCTTTTCAAAAAGAGTAACTGATGAAAAACTTAATATTATTTTTATTTATACTAACAAGTTTCTTATTCGCTTGCAACGACAATAAAGACTCCGATATAGTTTCGCAGTCAGAGTTCTTACTAGATTCTATACCGGGACAATGTCCTTATCTAACAAAAGATAATAAAGGAAATATTGTATTAAGCTGGGTACGCATGAATAATGATTCAAGTTCCGCTTTCTGTTATGCGGTATCAAAAGATGGAAAAACTTTGGGGAATGCGGTTGTTATTCCAAACAGCGGCAAGATCCAACCACATGGTGAAAATCTTCCTAAGATAGTATTTAAACCCTCCGGTGAAATCATCGCGCTATGGGGCGCTTCAAATCCTGCGGCAAAAAATAAGTATGCAGGTCTTGTTTCCTATACTCAATCTTTTGATGAAGGAAAAACCTGGACAGATCCAAGACCCTTAACAAGCGATACCGCGAGTTTTGATCAGCGATATTACGATTTGGCATTGTTATCCGATGGAGAAGCCGCGATTATCTGGCTCGATAACCGGAAGACAAGCACTAGAGAAGGATCGGCACTTTTTTTCGCGAAAACAGATGGCAAGAATGGATTTCAGAACGAGCGGTTAATCAGTCAGCAATGCTGCCCCTGTTGCAGAACCGATTTATTTGTAGATAGTAAAGGAAGCATTCATGCATTATACCGGGGAATTATCGAAGACAGTATCCGCGATATGGTTCATATTGTTTCGGCGGATGGAGCAAAAACATTTACTGCTCCCGAAAGAATCAATGAGGATAATTGGGTGATCAATGGATGTCCGCATACCGGGCCAACTATGACAGAAAACAACGAGGGCCTTCATTATGCCTGGTACACAGGTGGAAATACAGCAGGATCTTTTTATAAAGGGAAGAATAGTTCTGAAAAACCAGCAAGTATCAGTCGTCGTGGCTCTCATCCACAAATGGCAACCCTTTCAAACAATGATATAGTTGTTGTTTGGGATGAATTGGTGGAATCTTCTGATAAACCTTCGAAAAAGATTGGCGTGCAAAGAAGGGACATGAATGGAAAGATGCTGTTGAATAAATATATAACGTCGGATACTAGTCTTTCGAGTTACCCGGTTGTTTATGGTATCAACGAGACTAGTTCTTTAATAGCATATACTACGAACAAGAACAATAAGAATTATATTTATTACCAGGTAGTGGAGATGGAATGATAGCGTGAGATTATTTATACTTGATCTGATTAAAGTAAAATCGGAAGTTGATTCAATCAAACCTTTGTTTTTTTTCAAATCTTCGCATGGTGATGTTTTGACGGTCAAAAAAAAGAAATAAACTTTTTTTTGACCGTTTTTTTCACATTGCTCTGGACTACTCTTAAAATATATTTGTATCTCACTAATCCACCTATGATTAATGGCAGGAGTAAAGCAAGGTACTGCTGCCTGAATAGCTTAACAGCCAAAAATGTTGTTTGAGGGGAATTTGGGCATTGTTTCTGCGATATCAGGAACAGTTCTCCCATTAAATATTTTTCGAATAGTGCAGGCTGGTAGGTGGGGGAGGGAGGGCCCCGCAGGGAGGAATGCAAAACACCGATTACAGCAGTATCATAATATCGCGATTGCTATAAATAAAGAACCTCATGAAGATTTTATTATCTCCATTCAAACAAATGAGTCCCGGCTAACAACTTCAGGGCAGCCCCTGGTTTTATATTCTTTATCTCTGAGCCTTCTTTATACAATTTCCCTTTATCTGTCACAGGTAGTCTCAAAGCTGCTGTTGAGTTTGGCGGCACAATAACAGTATAAATAATTATTGAACCATTTCTCTCCCACGAAGAAACAATCTCTCCATAAGTCGATTGATGTTTTGCTTCAAACCGATCCAGCCCCTCTACAAAATGCGGCTCCAATAATATATTTTTAAACCCTGGTTGTGCAGGATCGGGCCTTATTCCTCCCAATGCTTTATAATACCAGGCACCTATCTCCCCAAACATGATATGATTGAGCGATATATCCGATTTCGCATCGATGGGCCAGTTCTCATATAATGTTGTTGCCCCGTTAACGATCCACCATCCCCAGGATGGAAAGTTTTCCTGCGCAGCGACTTTATAAGCAAGATCCGCATACCCATTTTCACTCAATGCATTCAGTAATGCTTTTGTTCCTAACAAGCCCACATCAATATGATTGTTGTCAGCTTCAACTCGCTTAGCAAGATTAGCAGCCACTTTTGTTTTTAGTTCTTCCGGTACCAACCCCCATTGCAAGGGCACACTGAGTTCGGTTTGCAAACCATTGCCGTAAATGCCCGATGTTGTATTGAGATATTTGGCATTGAATGCCACATTGATTTTTTCCGAAAGCTTAGCATATATATTTGCATCAGCCTCCTTTCCGAATAACTTCGCTGCTTTTGATAAGATCAATACATCGGTATAATAATACGCTGTTGAAGTAAACTCAACCGGTGACTTCGATTTTACCGGAACCCAATCTCCCAATCCCCAACTGGTAAGGCCCGAAGGATATAACTCATTTATATGATCCACGTAGCGTTTGATATTGTCATAACAATCGGCCAATAACTTACTATCTCCATAAAACAAATAAATGTTCCAGGGAATAATAGCAATCGTACTCGTCCAATCGGGACCATTGCCCCATTCATAACCCCAGCCGCTGGTTGGAATAATAGAAGGTAATACGCCATTTGATTGTTGCTCATCCCGGTGATCGGCCATCCATTTTTCATACACCGTAATAGCATCATAACTATAAAGACCCGTTTCGCTCGCAATATGCGCATCGCCGGTCCATCCATTTTTTTCGCGTTGCGGACAATCGGTTGGATAACCCATTAAATTGGAGAGATAGGAGTTGTTGGTGGCGCTCCATATTTTATTGAGCGTTTCATTGGAAGAATTGATTTGTCCAGCAACCGGCACATCGCTATGCATAAAATAAGCGGTCAGACTTTCCTTGTTTAAATCAATTGGCCGATCACTTGTTATTTCTACGAATTGGAATCCTTTGTAACTAAAGTTCGGCATGAAAACTTCTTCCCCTTCTCCTTTCAGAATAAAGATATCAGTCTGAAATGGATCTTTATCATCCGTGGGCCGGTAATGCACATCTATATTGGACTGATCGGCACGACCATTAGGATATAATCGTTCCGAATGTTTTAGTCGCACAACTGTGCCGGGTTTGCCTTTTAGTTTTAATTGACTAACACCGGAAATATTTCTTCCAATATCAAACACATAAACCGTATCGCTAATCTTATTGATTCGTTTTACCTGAACAGTTTCTACATTCCGTACCGGATGCATCGACTGCGAAACGATATTTACGGAAGGAGCGGAGCGGTAAATAACTTCCTTCCATTTTGAATCTTCGAAGCCGGGTTTGTTCCATCCGTGTTGTTCCAATCGTGCATCGTAATGTTCAGCTGTATAAATGCTGTTGAAGATAACCGGACTATGACTGGTTTTCCAATCCTTACCCGATGAAATAGTCTCAATGGTTTTATCCTCATATGTGATGCGCAGGTCCATGCAAAAAGCAGGACGCATTCTCCACGGCGCTTCATGAAAATACCAAACCGCAGTAGATTGATGATTATACCATCCATTGCCTAATAAAACACCAATGGCATTATTACCCGGTTTCAACTGTTGCGTCACGTCGTAAGTAATATATAATATGCGCCGGTCGAAACGGGTGTACATAGGATCAAGGCGGTGATCGCCTATTCTTTCTCCATTAATAAATAATTCATACAATCCTCCTACTGCGATATAAGCACGCGCTGATTTTATTTTCTTAGTCGTTGAAAATGATTTCCGGAAAAAAGGCGCCGCTTTCTCTTTTATATCCCGGCTATCACTGATCCAGGCCCCTTTCCAATTGCTGCTATTCATCAACCCCGTTTCAAAACTATTTACGGTGGACCAGGAACTTGGTTTTCCATCCTTGTCCCAAATACGCACCGACCAAAAATAACGGGTAAAAGGGGTTAATCTTTTTCCTTTATAATTGATCAACTGCTTGTCTGAATTAATCTTTCCTGTTTGCCAATGCTTGCCCAGCCCTTTTACGACTCCGGGGGAATCAGTGCTCACGTTTATTTCGTAGGCCTTTTGCTTTGCGCCTGTTCGTTGATCATCAATACACCATGTCAATCGCGGATTAACTGCATCGATACCAAGCGGATTGATAAGGTATTCACACTTCAATGCAACTGGCTTACATGCTGTCTGGGAATATAAGTGGAGTGAATATCCAACCAGCATTAATAAAGTAAGTAACCCCTTTCTATATCTAGTGCAGCTTTGTAAGATGGAAGTCATCAAGTGTTCATTTGTTTAAAAATATGTTATTCTAAACAATCAATATCAAATAAGAATAGCCGGGAAGGCGGTAAAAAAAAATGATTGAACCTTTTAGACAGTCTAATTAATAACAAAACGTTTGTAATAAGATTTTTCCAGGTTCTCCTGATGATCGGGATGCGCGATATTAATTAATGCTTTGGCACGTTGCTTTAAACCCATTCCAAATAAATTAACGATCCCAAATTCTGTAACAACCCAATGCACATGTCCCCTCGTAGTAACTACACCGGCGCCTTCTTTTAAAAAAGGCACAATGCGTGACAGTCCCTTTGAAGTAGTAGAGGGAATGGCAATGATTGGTTTTCCATCATCCGATAAGGATGCACCCCGCATAAAATCCATCTGTCCCCCAATACCCGAATATTGGAAAGCACCAATGGAGTCCGCACAAACCTGACCCGTGAGATCGATCTCAATAGCACTGTTGATTGCTACGGCCCTTGGATTTTGCCGGATTACACTGGTATCATTTACATAACTGATATCTTTCACCCGTATCGTGGGGTTGTCATCTACGAAATCATATAATTTCCGGGTACCTATCATAAAGCCAGTTACCGAATTTCCTTTGTTCAGTTTTTTACAACTGTTATTGATAACCCCGCTTTCAATAAGCGGTATCACTCCATCCGACAACATCTCCGTATGAATTCCCAGATTCTTATGATTAACGAGATTTTTAAGTACCTGGTCGGGGATCGTTCCGATTCCCATCTGTATCGTAGATCCATCTTCAATAAGGGAAGCCACATTTCTACCGATGATAGATACCGCATCACTCACTTTAGTGGAATAATTCACTTCTGGTAATTCCGCTTCCTGGTAAACAAGTGAATCGATTTCTTTTAAATGAATAAATCCGTCGCCATGGGTACGGGGCATTCGGGGATTCACCTGTGCAATAACATAAGCTGCATTTTGTACGGCAGATAGTGCAATGTCAACGGATGTTCCCAATGTACAATAGCCATGCTTATCGGGTGGTGAAACCTGAATCATTGCAACATCAAGCGGCAAAATTTTCTTTTGAAACAATTGCGGTATCTGGCTCAGGAATACCGGTACATAATCTCCTCTATCACTATTTGCTACCGAACGTGTGTTGGCGGAAACAAAAAGAGAATTAAAATAAAAGCTTTTGCTAATTACAGGATCATTAAAGTCTACCTCTCCCAAACTTGTAATACTTATGAGCTCTACATCATACAATTCGGTATGTCTTTGTTGTAGCGCCCTGATCAAATGAATGGGCGTTGCCGCGCTTCCGTGCAGAAAAACACGGTTGCCCGGTTTTATCTTTTGAACGGCGTCTTCTGCAGATATATAGTTTTTGGCAGTCATCTTTTTGAATTCATTGAGAATAGATCATTATCGGGTCGCAAAGCTGTAACCAATACTACAAGCATAAAATGAGAAGAATGATAACAAAACATGACTTTAGTCACAAAAGAAAAAATTCCTTATGGCTATCTTCCCATTTTACTTGTTACTTATAAATTTCAGGCTTTTTTCTGGTTAAAGCCTCGTTAATAGATATTATCATAAATAATTATTCGGTCAATTTGCAGTTCTAAAGTTCTTTATGAAGACAATTCTCATTTTATTGATTTCTTTTACTTCCATTCAATCTACTGATTGGCAACTGGATTTTGAAAAAGCGAAGCAGATAGCTCAGGCTGAACATAAACTCATCCTCCTTAATTTTTCAGGATCTGATTGGTGCGGACCCTGTATCCGTATGCACAAGGAAATTCTGGATACCGATGCATTCGGGCAATTCGCGAAAGATCGCCTGGTATTGGTTGGCGCCGATTTTCCGCGTTCTAAAAAAAATGCATTGTCCGCTGAACAGCAAAAGAAAAACGATCAGCTCGCTGAAAAATATAATAACAAAGGAGCTTTCCCCCTTACCCTCTTGTTAACAGCAGATGGAAAGCTGTTGAAAACCTGGGATGGGTTGCCCAAACTTACGACTGCTGAATTTACACAACAAATACAGACTGCAATTGATGCCGGTCACTGACACTATTCAAATAGCTCCAAGCCTGTTTAAGAAAGCAGTGAAACTGATGGGAAATCGGTTTGAGATCAGTGTGGTAGCCGATGATGAATCATGGGCAGAAGAACGTATTAAGGATGCGATTGAAGAAATACGGCGTATTGAAAAATTGTTTACCACATTCGATGAATCGAGCCAGACAAATATTATTAACAGGAATGCCGGTATCCAACCCGTCATGGTAGATAAAGAAGTATTTGACTTAATTCAACGCTCCAAAAAAATATCCGATCTCACTCAGGGAGCATTTGATATTACGTATGGTTCTATTGATAAACGTCTCTGGAACTTTGATCAAACTATGACTTCCTTGCCTGATATGAAAACTGCCAGGAAAATGATCCGGCTCATCAATTACCAGAACGTTTTATTGGATGCTACTAATTGTACCGTCTTTCTGAAAGAAAAAGGAATGCGTATTGGATTTGGCGGAATTGGCAAAGGATATGCTGCTGAAATGGCTAAAAAGTTACTACTAGAAAAAGGAGTGCGGAGTGGTATTGTGAATGCATCGGGAGATCTAACTGCCTGGGGTCATCAACCCAATGATAAACCCTGGACCATCGGTATTGCGGATCCGAATGCCGCGAGAAAATCATTTTCTTATCTCGATATTACCAATACTTCCATCGCCACCTCCGGCAATTATGAGAAATTCGTGCTGATCGATGGAAAAAAATATTCGCATACCATTGATCCAAAAACGGGTATGCCGGTACGGGGAATTAAAAGCGTTACAATTATATGTCCAAATGCTGAGATTGCCGACGCTATGGCCACCCCTGTGATGATCATGGGTATCCGGGTTGGATTGGATATGATCAATCAAATGAAGGGGATTGCTTGTATCATCATTGATGATAACGATAATATACATCATTCAAAAAACATAAGACTTAAATGATAACAATTAAGAAGCGCTGGCTTCTTTTTACTGGTTTGTTTGCAGGAGTACTTGCCTCTTTAAATTCCTGTGTAACGGTAAAAGAATACCAGAAAAACAAGTTAAACGATGCGGAGATGTCACTCTCCAGTCGTAAAATAGAAAAGACAGAACTTAATTTTCAATCTTACCGGGAAGGTGCGTCAGGTGCCAACGGAGGTAAAACCGGCGGTGGTTGCGGTTGTAACTAACAGAATAAAACACCATGAAAAAGATTTGCCTGACTATAGTAGGGATTTATATTGGCCTTTTGGCGGCCTTTTCTCAAACCAGTTCTTCGACGGATACTTCGTACAAAAGCCGGAAGCTGAAATTTGAAGAAGCGAATTTTGTTGGAAGTTATTATCAGCAGGATGGAAATAATGCGGCGGTGACAGGTGGTATTGGGTCACAAAAATTAAACGATTTCTCCACCTCCTTCGACCTTAAGTTATCGAAGTATGATCGCAATAAACGCAAGCATATATTTACCGCTGAGATTGGAATAGATCATTACACTTCAGCTTCATCAGATAAAATTGATCCAACCACTATTTCTTCTGCTTCCTATGCGGATACAAGATTTTATCCTTCGCTGGGTTGGTCAAGAGAAAACGAAGAAAAAGGAGTTACCATTGGAGCGGGTCTCTATTCATCAACCGAATACGATTATCAATCCTTTGGCGCCAATATCAATTTTGCAAAGAAAACTGCGAACCGCAATGGTGAGTTCTCCGCCAAACTACAAGGTTATTTTGATCAGTTGAAATTGATCTATCCAAAAGAATTAAGACCCAATAGCGGCGGTGGTGGTGGTGGAGATGATGACGATGATGAATCCTATGGATCCGCAAGCAGAAACACATTTAGTGGAACCCTTGCCTGGTCGCAGATCATTAATAAGAATTTACAATTACTTCTCGAAGGAGAATTGGTATACCAGGATGGTTATCTTAGTCTCCCCTTTCATCGGGTTTATTTTGATGACAACTCGGTGCATATCGAGAACCTTCCTTCCAAGCGTTTAAAGATACCGCTGGCGATCCGTGTAAATTACTTTCTGGGGGACCGCTTTATTATCCGAAGTTGGTATCGCTATTATAAAGACGATTGGAATATCCAATCGAATACGATTCAATTGGAAACTTCGGTAAAGATTAATCCTTTCATATCAGTCACTCCATTCTATCGCTTTTATCAACAGACCGCCGCGGATTATTTTGCTGCCTTTAAAGTACATACCGCTGCAGATACTTATTATACCAGTAACTATGATCTTTCAACATTCAACAGCAGTTTTTATGGTGCAGGGATAAGGTTGTCGCCACCGAATGGAGTGTTTGGTATTCAGCACCTGAACAATCTTGAAATCCGGTATGGGCATTACCAACGTAATATCGATTTCAATTCGAATATTGTTTCGCTGCATCTGAAATTCAAATGATTCCAAAAGATTTTTGAATTTTCTGCCACTGATTACACAGATTTTCACAGAGAAAATAAATATCCGTGTTAATCTGTGTAATCTGTGGCTAAATAAAAAGTAAATTTTAGTGCCAGAAAAAAGCATTATCTATACCCGGCCGCCTGTATTTCAAAAAGCTGTGCATAACGACCTTCGCTTTTCAGTAATTCTTCATGAGTTCCTAATTCCGTAACATGCCCATCATCAATTACCGCGATTCGATCCGCTATGCGTACAGTGGAGAAACGATGTGAGATTACAATACCAATACGACCTTTTAGATTTTCTTTTAATTCAGCGAATATAGCTGCTTCTGCTTCGGGATCAAGGGAAGATGTGGGTTCATCTAATATCCAGATATCCGCATTTCGATACATGATACGCGCCAATGCCAAACGTTGCCATTCGCCACCTGATAAATCATGTCCTCCTTCAAACAATCTTCCCACTTTTGAATCCAGGCCATTCGGCATTTTTTTCAATAACCATTCGCTGCGTGCGTTCTTCAATGCTTCAATAACTTTTTCATCATCCTCTTTTCCGTTGGGGCGGCCCATCAATACATTTTCACGTACCGACAATTCATAACTCGCGTAATCCTGGAACAATACACCGATCCGATCACGCAACTCCTCCGGATTGGTTTCTTTGAGATCTACTCCGCCAACTTTTACAGATCCTTTATCAGGATCATAAAAGCGAAGCAATAAACGCACGAGTGTACTTTTCCCGGCGCCGTTTTCTCCAACAATGGCCACCAACTCGCCATTACGTATATGAAGATTCAATCCACTTACTGCCGGTTCTGTTCCTCCGGGATAGGTAAATTGAATATCCTTGAATTCAATCCCCGCGTTAAGATCAGCAGGTACCGGAGTAGTTATATCCGGCACAGGCACCAATGGTTTAATGGCGAGAAAGGAAAAATAATCATCGAGGAATGTGGTATGTTGATCGACCGCTACAAAGGTGGATGATATTTGTCCGAGCGTTCCGGATACCGATGTGAATGCACCAATGATTAACACCACTCCACCGGGACTGATCGTATCGGCCCTCAATGCAATAAATACATACGCAAGCGCCAGCGTTGTTCCGGTTACCAGGCCGGTAAGCATGGAGATATTAGCGCCCGACTTATACATCTCCTGTCGTTGTTTGAATAGATCTTCGGATAATTTTCGATGCCGTCCAAGTAAATAGTCGGCTAACACATATGCTCTTATTTCTTTAGTAGTTTTAGGTTGAGCGAGCAGATTGCTTATATATTCGCGTTCTCTTTCTTCTGGTGTTTCCTTGTAAAAATATTTATACATCCGCGCGGTAACACGTCGTTCCAGGATCACCGATAGAATAGCAGCCGACAAAGCAAGCACCACCAATATATAATGAAGACTCGCAAGCAATCCAGCCATTAGTATGATCGATACAATATTACCCGATAATCCCATTACGGACCAGGTAAGATCACCGGGTCGCCAGGATACATCGCGTTTAGCACGGGCGAGTTTATCGAACCAATCTGAATTATCAAAATGACCCAGGTCCACTTTGGAAGCTTTATCAAGTAAACGTCGCTCGGCTTCCAGTTCCACTCTTCGCACATATAGATTTCTTCCATAACCGGCATATGCACCCAATGCACGTTGAATGGCGGCGGTTAACCAGAGACCGATAATGATCGGAAGCATATCTATAAATTCTAAAGAATGAGCACTTGCTTCAGCAATCTTGTTAACCAGGAGCGCCCCGAGATAAACTGCAATCGGAGGCATAATTGCACCAATAATACCAAGTACCGTATAACGAATGAGCAAATTAGGTGAAGCGGCCCAGGCAAGTGCCATCCCTTGCCGGAGATTTTTTCTCACTCTGCTGGCGAGACCTTTTGGTTTTACCGTGCCGGAATTCATCATCGACAAGGTAGAAAGAAAACAGCGAAGTACAAGCTGTGAGCTAAGAGCTGCGAGCTACGAGCAATGCAGGATGAAAAATAAAACATCAAGAAAAAATCAGAAATATTGATTCTGCATTACTATGTATTAGCTCGCAGCTCTTAGCTCACAGCTTATTGTACTTCTTCCTATAATCCACCGGCGTCATATCCGTAATCCTTTTAAAAACATCGCGAAAAGTTTGTGTATCCGAATAACCAACATCCACCATTACTTCGGTGATTGATTTCCTACCCATCTCTAATTGCTTTTTGGCTGCTTCAATTTTCACCCGTTGAATATATTCCGCTACAGTAATATAAGTGGCCTTCTTAAACCTTCGTTCAAATGTTCTTCGGGTAAGATTAAATTTCACGGCGATCTGGTCAATCGTTAATTTGTTGCGGAAATTTTTTTCTATGAACTCTTGCGCTTTTTTGATCTCTTCATCTTCATGATCCTTCAAGCCACTGAATACAACAAAGGGTGATTGATTGTGCCGGTCGAGATCTATAACAAAAAACTTCGCGGCATGAATTGCCATAGGCCTCCCCGCAAATTTTTCAACGAGATATAACAAGAGGTTCCAGTAAGAATTACCGCCACCGCTCGAGTACAAACCATTCTGATCGGTAATTATTTTTTCATCCACCAGTTTTACTGAAGGGTATAGCACTCTGAATTCATTGGCGTATAACCAATGCGTGGTGCATTGCTTATCTTTTAATAAACCGGAAAATGCAAATAAGAAAGCGCCTACACAAAGACTTGCTACTTCTGCACCACCTTTATATTGTTGCGCTATCCAAATTACATATTCCTTATTCAGATAGTTGGAAGTAAGCATATCTCCCGTCATCGAAGGAATGATGATGAGATCTGTCTGCTTTACATCATCTATTAATGCATCTGCATGGATAGAGTAAAGTCCATTATTCAGTCTCACTTCTTTCCAAAGACTTACTAATTGCACATTGAACAAAGCGGGACGTCCGTCTTTTTTTAAGAACTCATTGACCATGGTAAATACATGGCGACTATCGGAAATGGATGCTAATACTCCATTCTTTAGAACCACTATCGAAACGCTAATCATGAAACAAATATAGTAGAATCGGCTGTCGCAATCACCCCCCAAAGAATGTCGCATTTACACAGCCTGACAAACCAAAACTGCCATTAGCTTTGTGACATACATTTTAAAAACAATCGTCATGCTAAACGTGAATCCTTATTTACACTTTATGGGAAAAACAGAAGAAGCGATGAATTTTTATAAATCGGTATTTGGAGGGGAGTTTTCGATTTTCCAGCGATATAAGGACATGGCAGGTGGTGAAAAAATGTCGGAAGAGGACCAGGAGAAAATGATACACATCTCTCTTCCTATTGGAAAAGGGAATGTGTTGATGGCGTCGGATAATTTAGAATCCATGGGACATGAGATCATAGCAGGTGATAATTTTCATATTTGCATTCACACAGAAAGTGAAAAAGAAACAGATAAACTTTTTAAAGCGCTATCCGCAAATGGTAAAATAGAAATGCCACTCAACAAAACATTCTGGGGCGCTTATTTCGGAATGTGCAGAGATAAATTCGGAATTCAGTGGATGCTTAGTTATGACCAACCTCAAAAATAAAAATCATGAAACCAAAAACAATTAAAACCCTTTATTGGGTGTCTACTATTTTCATTGCACTGCTAATGTTGCTGGATGGAATTGGAGGAGTAACGCAACAAGCAGCCGGGCAAGAAGTGATGAAGCACCTGGGCTACCCGATGTATGTATTGATTATATTCGGTGCCTTTAAAATTCTCGGTGCCATTGCCATTGTGCAAACAAAATACCAGGCTTTAAAAGAATGGGCCTATGCTGGTTTTGCATTTAATTTTATCGGAGCCGCCGCATCAAGAGCTCTGGCTGGTGACGGAGCAGGAGAAATTATATTTCCCTTAATCGTATTGGCTATTCTTTTAATTCCGTATTTTTTGTGGAAGAAATATGAATCCATCAGGAATACATTAACCACTGCATAAAAATCACCTATGAATATATTATTAATAATCCTTGGCGTCATAGCGGGAATCATTGCCCTGCTTCTGATATTGGCCCTCTTCGCTAAAAAAGGATACAGTGTACACCGTGAAATTGTGATCAATAAACCAAAGCAGGAAGTATTCAATTATGTTAAATTACTGAGAAACCAGGATAACTACAACAAATGGGTAATGACAGATCCCAATATGAAAAAAGTATTTGCGGGTACCGATGGAACAGTAGGATTTATTTATGGTTGGAATGGCAATAAGCAAGCGGGCGAGGGCGAACAGGAAATTAAAAAAATTAAGGACGGTGAAAGGACTGATGTAGAAATTCGTTTTGTAAGACCCTTCACGGCTGTAGGTTATGCAGATATGGTGCTCAGTCCGGCGTTGGGTAATCAAACTCATATCAGGTGGGGAATGTCGAGTAGTATGAAATACCCAATGAACGTGATGCTTCTTTTTATGAATATGGATAAATTGCTTGGAAAGGATCTTGATATAAGTCTGAATACATTAAAAGGCATTCTCGAAAAATAAATAATTGTTATGCGAAACGGACCAAAACTTCCACCAAACGCTACGATTGATGATTATCTCAAACCGCTCCCGGTTAAGATACGCGCAGCATTAGAAAAGCTTCGCAAAACAATTAAATCCGCAGTACCAGAAGCACAGGAAGTAATCAGCTACCAAATTCCAATTTTTAAACAGCATGGACCGGTAGCAGGTTTCGCGGCCTTCGCCAATCATTGTAGTTATTTTACAATGAGTCCTGCAATCGTTAGCGCATTTAAAAAAGAGCTGATAGATTTTAAAAGTTCAGGATCAACCATTCATTTCACCCCCGAAAATCCACTTCCTGCTGCGCTGGTAAAAAAATTGGTATGGGCAAAACTGATGGAGAATGAGGAAAGATTAGCAGCTAAAAAAAAGAAATAATTAACCGCAGAGAAGTAAGGGCACAGAGCTAGCGCTGAGATAAAAATTGTTCCATTCTCTCCGCGTTAACTCTGCTTCTCCTGTTCTCTGCGGTAAAAAGAATCAATCATGGCAAGCAGAATTTTTGTGAACTTACCCGTAAAGGATCTTCAGAAATCAATTGACTTCTTTACGAAAGTTGGATTTGATTTCAATCCTCAATTCACCGATGACCAAGCAACCTGCATGATTATCGGAGAAAATATTTTCGCTATGCTATTGGTTGAAGAGCGCTTTAAAGACTTTACCAAAAAAGCCATTGCCGACGCCACAAAAACTACTGAAGTTTTAATAGCACTTGATGCAGAGAGCCGTGAACAAGTGGATGAAATAGTAAGTACAGCGGTTAAAGCAGGAGGTACCATCTATACAGATCCACAGGATTATGGCTGGATGTACAGTCACAGCTTCGCCGATCTCGATGGTCATCAATGGGAATTTTTATATATGGATGAATCCGCGATTCCTGAATCATAATTGCTATGTCCAAAACAATCGTAGACTTAAGCATGTCATTGGATGGGTTTACATCGGGTCCGTCAATTAGTCTGGAACTCCCTATGGGAAATGGTGGCGAAAGGCTACATGAATGGTTATTCAACAGCAAAACTGATATTGATAAAAAAATCCTGGAGGAGTTAGTTGAAACATCCGGGGCAGTTATCCTTGGCAGAAGGACATATGATGTGGGTATTGGAGAACCCTGGGGAGGTGTTTCTCCATTTAGTGTTCCCGCATTTGTTGTTTCCAACGGCAGACCAGAAAAAATGGTAGATGGTTTCAGTTTTATAAACGATGGTATTGAAAGTGCTTTGAATCGAGCTAAGTCAATTGCCGGTAATAAAAATGTGTGGATCATGGGTGGAGCTAATCTAGCTGGTCAATACATAAAGGATAAACTAATTGATGAACTACATATTCATTTGGTGTCGATGATTCTGGGAGCCGGTAACCGTCTATTTGAAAAGACAGGCCCATCTGTCATTGAATTAGAGAAAATAAAATCAATTGAATCCACTGGAGTAACACATCTCGAATATCGTATTGTAAAGTAACGTTGTATTTAATTTAATCTTCCACCAAAACCGCGATCTCTGTTTGCCATTTAGCTGGATTAGGTTCAATCACCGGATCAGTTGGGTAAAATTCAGTACGTGATCCCCATACCGGACCTTCGTTCGTTTTAATTGCTTTTTCTACCACTCCTTTGTTTTTTAACCATTCTTCGAGTTCCATATGCGCACCATAAAGCCCGTTATAAGGACCAGTATGAGTAACCACTACATAATTACCAGCTATAAAGTGCCCGGAATTTACCCGACCATCTCCTGGAACAATTTCTTGTACCGGCACACCTACTTCTACAACCAACTGCCCATCACTTCCCATGGATCGGTAATGAAAGAAGGGGGCACCGCTTGGTTTGATATGATGTTGATTCAGCCAATCAAATACTTCATGAATATGTGGAGGAAGCAGTTGTGGAATTTCATTCATTGCAACTTTCGAACGGATTGCCACATAAGGCTGTTCATCTCGCTTTTCAATTTTTGGTTCTGTAAGCATAAGCCCTCCTCTTTTTATAATCATTTAATGTTTAGCTCGCCTTCTCCGCTGTGGCGGATTCGGTCGCTTGCGCCATAGCTTCAGCGACGGAGCGCGAAGCAAGGCCGGGAAGGCGGGAAAATAACAACTAATAGAAAACGTCTTCCCGTCTTCCCGGCTAAAAAGAATTATATAAGGCAAATGTCACAAACAAAATCTTCATACAGACAACGTAAATCTGCCAATAGAAAGGTGATTTTGTGCCATTTCAACTTTGTAAATTGCAGTAACAAATACGAAGTACTATGAAAGAGATTTCATTACTTATTCATGAAGATGCCGTTTTATCTACTGTTTCCGGTCCATTGGATATGTTTATTCATACCAACCGATACCTCGAATCAATAGGAAAACCATATGCATTCAGCATTTCGTTGGTAAGGGAAAAAGCCGGTAATGATATGGTCCAGGTTTCAGCTCCATTTATCAGCTATAAAACAATCGCGGAAGTAAAAAACACCGAGCTGGTTATTATCCCCGCCTTTTATGGAAATCCTGATCTTATTTTTAATAAGTATCGGGCATTGATTGAATGGATAAAAGAAATGAAACAACAGGGGGCAGAACTGGCCAGTCTTTGTTCGGGTTGTTATTTCCTTGCCGAATCCGGTGTATTAGCGGAAAAACCCTGCACCTGTCATTGGAGGGATATGCCCGATATTAAAAAACGGTACCCGGATTTAGTTTTTCTTTCCGACAAAGTCATTACCGATAATGAAGGAGTCTACACAAGTGGTGGTGCTTTCTCTTCGTTGAATCTTATTCTTTATTTGATTGAAAAATTTTGTGGAAGAGAAATGGGTATCTGGGCCAGTAAAATGTTTTCACTGGATATCGACCGGGTGAGTCAATCTCATTTCGCCGTATTTCTTGGACAGCGACAGCATGAAGATGAAGAAATACTGCATGCTCAAACCTATATAGAACAAAACTATCATTCACCATTATCGGTAGAGCAGGTGGCGGAGCATGCAAACATGAGCAAACGGAATTTTATCCGTCGTTTTAAGAACGCAACAAAGAATACGCCATTGGAATACCTGCAACGTGTAAAAGTTGAATCCGCTAAGAAAGCGCTGGAAAAAGGTTCACAAAATATCAGCACGCTGGTTTATGATACCGGGTATAATGATCTCAAAACATTCCGCCAGGTTTTTAAAAAATTCACCGGCCTCACACCACAGGAATACCGGAGAAAGTATTGCCGGGCATTTAGTTTGGCGGATTGAGTAATTTTTTAGCTAAGAGATTAAAAGGGAAAAGGAGGATCAAGGTGTGGCTGAATTCAAGCACTCCTTTTTCTCTTTTCTCTTTCGTACTCATTGCTATGTATTTTTGGGCAAAGAGATTAAAAGAGAAAGGAGAATAAAAGAGAGTATCAAAAATCCCTTTTATCTCCTTTTCTCCTTTGTACTCTTAGCTTTGTATTTTTTAACTAAGAGATCAAAAGAGAAAGGAGAAAAAAAGTGAGACCGATATAAATGAGTCCCCTTTTCCTCGTTTTCTCCTTTATACCCTTCCTACCGGCAGGCAGGTCTTAGCGCTGTATTCCCCTCTTTACCAGATTGCGCAAAATCACCCACAGAAAGGCATCTGCACACCTTCCGGCTTTCATTTTTCATTGGGAACTTTATTGAAACATAAATAAAGAACCTATATGCAAAATAGATCTGCCATCAGTCCTACAACCACATTGGATGAATTAATCAATCATAAAATTGTTGGCCGCGACGAATGGCTCGAAGCGCGAAAAGCGCTTCTTGTGAAGGAAAAAGAACTCACCCGGGCAAAGGATTTGTTGAATCAGCAGCGAAAAGCCCTGCCATGGGTTAAAGTAGATAAGCAGTATATATTTGATGGCCCTGCAGGTAAGCAATCATTATCCGACCTCTTCGAAGGACGAAGTCAACTAATCGTAAATCATTTCATGTTTGGACCGGGTTGGGTCGAGGGTTGTGTAGGCTGTTCATTCGGAGCAGATCATGTGGTTGGCGCATTAGTTCATCTCGAGCATCATGATGTTAGTTATGTAACAATTTCCCGTGCCCCTCTCGAAGAAATTGAGCCATTCCATAAAAGAATGGGGTGGAAGTTCAGGTGGCTGTCTTCTTACAACAGTGATTTCAATTTCGACTTCAATGTTTCCTTTCCCAAAGAAATCATTAACAACAGTGAAGTGTATTACAATTTCACAAAACAAAAATTGGACTGCGAGGAAATGTCGGGCATGAGTGTTTTTTATAAAGATCTGAATGGCGATATCTTTCATACTTACTCTTGCTATGCACGAGGGGGAGAAGAAGGATTGGGAACATATGTTATTCTCGATTGTACACCCAAAGGTCGCAATGAAACAGGACCCAATTACGGGTTAACCGATTGGGTGCGTCATCGCGATCGCTATGACCATGCAGGACAGGTAGATTCGACAGGACGATACCAGGCCGAAAAGGATTCTGATAGTTGTTGTCATTCAAAATAGAAAGGACCATGAATGCACCATCTTGTTGCGGTAATCAGCCCAGTGAATGTTCAAAAAAAGATAGTGGGCAGGTAACTCGTTTCACCGATGAATCAAGTTTTCTTAAGCGATGCCTGAATTTTTTCCGTTGGATGTTTACAGGTTCAGTAATTATTCTTTTACCCAAATGCCCTTTCTGTCTGGCCGCTTATATTGCAATGGCAACGGGAATCGGCCTTTCCTTTTATATTGCGAGTTTCATACGGATTTTACTGATTATTTTAAGTATCGTATCCTTATCTTCTTTTGCCGCCAAACTCATCTATGTTTATTATCTTAAAGAACGGTTCTATTTGTCTTCGGGTGAGCATCATTATAAGATAAATCTTCTTTCATTAAAGCTTTCATTCATTTCAGGTTTATATTATCTGATGTTGAGCGCATAGCTCTCCGGTTTCCAATTCCTTCCGACAAGCTATCTTCGTGTCGGAAAGGAAGAGCATTCAACATCGAAAATAATGAGCATGACCAAAACCCGGCCCGGCAAAACATTCATCATTTTATTATTGGGTGCATTAATCGCTATCAGTCCCTTCGCGATCGATATGTATCTTCCTGCCTTCTCACAAATTGCAAAAGATTTTGGTACCACGCCGGCACGTGTATCACTTTCCGTAGCCAGCTATTTTATCGGCTTGGCATTCGGACAATTATTATATGGCCCCTTACTGGATCGCTTCGGAAGAATTAAACCATTATATTATGGACTTACCGTTTTTATTCTGGCTTGTGTGGGTTGTATGCAATCACAAACGGTAGAGGCATTGGTAGCATTTCGGTTTATACAGGCAATAGGAGGATGTGTGGCATGGGTGGCGGCAACAGCAATGGTTCGTGATTTTTTCCCGGTTGAAGAGAGCGCGAAAATATTTTCATTGTTAGTGTTGGTGCTGGGAGCTTCGCCTTTACTGGCTCCTACTCTTGGAGGTTTTATCACGGAAGCATTGGGTTGGAAATGGGTGTTTATCGCGTTGGCGATTCTTGTATTACTTGTTCTGATAGTGGTTGCTGTTTATCTACCAGAAGTCCACAAACCCGACCCGGGTGTTTCATTGAAGCCAAGGCCCATGTTGCTTATCTTTTTCTCTATTCTTAGAAACCCTCAATTTTATACTTATACATTAGCCGGTGCCTTCTCCTTTTCCAACATGTTTATTTATGTAGCTGGATCACCCGTAATCTTTATGGAACTGTACCAGGTGAGTCCGCAAGCATATGGCGGCATCTTTGCCCTATTATCAATTGGGTTTATTGGAGGTAACCAGTTAAATATACTGCTGCTCCGCCACTATAAGAGCGAACAGATTTTTGGAGTCGCGCTTATTTTTCAATTATTTATTTCCATTGTGTTTCTTTTCGGCGCTTATAATAATTGGTTTGGACTTTATTCAACGATCGTTATGTTTTTCCTAATCCTGTCAAGCCTCGGACTTACCTATCCAAACTCTTCTGCACTTGCCCTTGCTCCATTTACAAAGAATATTGGAAGTGCCTCAGCTTTATTGGGAGCTACACAAATTGGAGTGGCGGCATTGGTATCGAGCAGCGTTGGATTTTTTAATGCAACCAGCAGTATCCCAATTACTGCAATGCTGGCGGCGAGTGCTTCTATTGCTTTTATTCTGTTGATGTTGGGAAGAAATAGAATACAGAAAAAAATACAGTTAGCATAGTATAAAAAAAAGTCGTATCAACTCTGTGCCTCTGTGTCTCCGCGGTTCAAATGTTTTTACCGCAGAGACACAGAGGCACAGAGGGGTGATTAAAGCATTAAACCTCAGCTTTAAATTTATCCAATCTCATCCTGCATCAGTAACGCCGCGCAGGCATTGGCCAACAAAAACTTTTCTTCGGGTGTAGTATTCTGAAAATAGACCACTCCTTTATCGATCAGTGAAACAGCCGCAACCGGTTGATTGTATTTGTTACGGAATTCAAATCCAATGGCTCCAAATAACATATTCGCTGGCTGGCCATCTTTTCCTTCCATCTGACGAACAGGAACAATACTATAATAGTTATCCCTGGACTGTGAAAGATAACCCACATAAGAACCAGGTTTTAGCTGTGATTGTACATTATCCAATAACAGTTCCCAGGGTTTTTCGTTTTGTTTAAGGTACAGTTGAACATAATACTTGCTGTCGGGCTGTGAGTTAGCCGCTTCAATTATATCAATAGCGATATTAACAATGCTAGTGGACTTATTGCCAACTGTAAGATCCCTGGCATTAAACTTAGAAACACAATACACTTCCGATTCCTTTCGGGTAGCATCGGCCATTGAAAATCGAATCGTTTGTTTTCTCTTGATATACTCAACGGAAATAATATTGGTATAATCATTTTCATTTAAAAAACTTCCCCCCAATCCAAACTTACTATTCGACCCTTTTACCCAGGAGCGCTTTACATCGGTGGTATAATAATCACCAAAGCTCATCCCCTCCTTGGTAAAAAGTCCCCGTTTGCCAGAAACTTTATATTCTTCTTTTGATTTCCAATCTTCTGGCGATAAGGCCATTTTAGCGGGTCTGCATTGAGAGAACAGAACGACTACCAGCGCTAAGAATAAATATTTGCTCATATACTTTTTTGTATTTGACTCAAAAATCTACACCGGCCGTGTTAAGAAAAATTAAAGAATGGATGAATTGAGGAAAATTGTGAATGAGTTAATCATGAAGGCATAAAATTCATTAGGAAAACTCTTTAAGGATGGATGTTTATACAGTTCATAAATCAAAAAAAGCGAAGCTCGCGCTTCGCCCTTTTGAGCGGCTGGTTAGTAGAAATATTTTTATTCGTGATTGCTGAGCTTCATATCCACCCTTCTATTCCTTGCCAGGGTCTTCTCCGAATTTCCTTTTGCCACTGGTTTGGTAGCGCCGAGTCCTACTGCTTTCAGACGGAACGGCGAGATGCCTTTCGACTCAAAATATATTTTAACGCTATACGCACGGGCATACGATAATTTATCATGATTCTCCGGATTACCGTCTTCGCTTACATGTCCTTCAATCAATACATTCAACTCCGGATTATCCTTTAATATCTTCACCAGCTGATTAAGTGTCTTTTTCGATGATGGCAGCAGCAATACACTCTTATATTTAAAGTGAATGCTCTTGGTCATGCTTTCCACCTTCTTAATCAAATCCTTTTTAATCGGCGGGCAACCTTTATTCGAAGCAACGCCTTTTACTTTCGGACATTTATCTTCATCATCATTTACGCCATCTTTATCGGTATCAGGTGCTGGACAACCATTACGTTTTATACTTCCGGCGCTATCCGGACATTTATCTTCTGTATCGGGCACACCATCTTTATCCTTATCCGGGAATACGCAACCGCCGAACTGTGGTACACCGGCCACATCGGGACATTTATCTTCCGTATCGGGTACACCATCTTTATCTTTATCCGGTACCGGACAACCTTTGTATTTTGCTAAACCCGCCACTTCAGGACATTTATCAACTTTATCGGCTATACTATCCAGATCTGCGTCGGGACAACCATGGGCAGTTGATGCTCCCGGTGTAGTTGGGCAAATGTCTTCTGTGTCTGGCACACCATCATCATCCTGATCCTTGCTCTTTTTATCACGTTTTGTTTTATCGGGACTGGTAAATATATAATAGCCAACGGCGGCAGCCATTGCCTGATGTTTAAAAGTTCCTTTAGGTGCAGTAGATGTATAAAAATCACTCAGCCCTTCGCTATAGTAAGCACTTACAATAAATCGTCCGAATTCAAAACCCGCCATCGCGTTCCATCCATATTCAATATTGGAATAAGTACCGGGTGATGTGGTTACTTTTAAATCGGTGTTCTGCATTAGTTGCGTTGAACCATTGTCCATATAAGTTTCTCTCCGCTCCTTCCCACTGAATAAGAAACCAGCATAAGGACCTCCTCCTAACATAAACTTTGCTTTCTTTCCAAGGTTTAATTTTAGAAAGAGATTCAATGGAACTTCTAAATAGTTTACGTATTGCAGGGACTTAACTTCTGTTACACCATTATTCACGGAATCATATTTCTTAGAAAAACGCTGTCCCTTATTGGTGAAGAACATTCCCGATTGCAGATAGAATAGAGATTGAGGAGCTAAACGAATATCGGCCAATAAACCAGCACGCCATCCCTGACGCTTACTATGATTGTATTGAATAGTATCCCACCCCGGATTGGGGTTACCTGGAACGGCCGACAATTGTGGGCCTCCGGCGATTCCGATTTTCAATTGTGCCTGGCTGGCTGCACATATTATTACCAGGCATGTAATAAACACGAGGACCCGCTTTTTCATGGGTTGGGGTTTGGTTTCAGGGGATATTGTAATTGAATAACGGTTAAATGACTCAATTATTTTCGATCTCAACCAGTACTGGCTTTTTTATGCCGGGAAGGCGGGAAGACGTTTTATATGAATGTTTTGTCTTCCGCCTGCTTGCTTACAGTTAAAAGAGGAAAAGGGTTTATTATTAATTATAGATCTCCTTTCTTCCCGTCTTCCCGTCTTCCCGGCGAAAAATTTCAAGTTGCCCAGCCTTAAAATGGCGTAATATTGTGCCCCCTCAAGGCAGTAAAGACAGGGGGTTTGATATGAAATTCTATAATTTATTGATTCGTTTCCGGCTTCATTTAGGCATCCTGCTGATTGCCATTGGTATTGCAGTGAATATATGGAGCAGTTTCTGGCCCGCTTTTCCCGCTTATTTTATAGGCCTTATCCTGATCGCGGGTCATTTCTTTATCGGCCCACTTCGCCTTATCCAGGAACATCTTGAATCGGGTAATATGGAAGGTGCTGAAAAAGTGATCAACTCCATTAAGTTCCCCAATCTTTTGTATAAACCTGTTCGCTCCGCATATTATACAGTGAAAGGGCAGATGGCTATGATGAAACAGGATTTTGATGGAGCCGAAAAAAATATGAAGAAGGGCCTCGACCTGGGAACCCCGATGAAAGAAGTAAAAGGCGCCAGCTTATTACAGATGGGTATGATTTCTATGCAGAAAGGAAACCTGAAACAAGCCGAAAGTTATATCCGTCAATCACTCCGTGAAGGATTACCCGATAAAGAAAATGAAGCAGCAGCTTACCTGCAGATGTGTAATATTATGATGAACAAAAGGGAATTCCGCGCAGCCAAAGAATTCTTCCGTAAGAGCAAGGCCCTTAAGCCAACAAGCCCGGAAATTGTGAAACAGATTAAAGAGGTGGAGAAGTATATTACGAGAATACCAGGGTAGTCGGGAGTCGGGAGTCAGGAGATCGGAGTCGGTGGCCGCTCGAAGCTCGAAGCTGAAGGCTCATAGCTTTTTCCCAAACATCTCCTCAATCCTCCTGAACCTATAATCAAACAGCTTCTTCAATTCTTTCTTTACATATATCGCGTTTACGATATCTCCTAATATCCAACCTGGTATTTTATAATGAACGATGTCGGTCATTTCAACAGCGCCGTTTACTTGTTTAAAATGATGTTGATGATGCCATAGGCTATATGGGCCATAGCGTTGCTCGTCGATAAAAAAAACAGCTTCCTGCACATGGGTGATCTCTGTCATCCAGTACAAAGGAATATTCAATAGTGGTTTTACTTTGTATTCGATGATCTGCCCCGGATACATCTTTGTTCCATGAAAATTCGAAATAATACGGAAACCCATTGCGGGCGGAGTGATTGATTGCAGGTTGGCCGGGTTGGAGAAAAAATCCCAGGCCTTTTCTAAACTTACTGGAATTGTCTGTGTAATCTTAAACGAATGAACGGCCATAATAATTTGCGATTAGTTTGGTATATAACCAATCTTACCGCAATTAGTTTATAAACCGAAGTAGTTTTTCGTTTATGGTTTTTCGTTCTTTAAAGCGGCACGAAGCCGTGTCTAATCGGAGAGTACCCCAAAACGATAAACGAAAAACGATAAACTTTTCATAAACTAAAATCACTTTTAATTTGCGCTATGCATTTTTGAATGATATCCGCCACTTTCGTAACTAACGCCGGTACCAGTTCCAGGTTAGTTTTATTTTTTCCACTGGATTCAACGGCACGTATATCTTCTTTCAATAAGTTAATTCCCATTGAATCGATGGTTGATTTCATTTTATGAGCATGTTTCCCTACCATTTCCCAATTCTCCTGTTGCATTGCTGATTGCAGTTCACCTACATTCTGAGGCATGGTATCAACAAATAGTTGCACCATTTTTTTAATAAATCCCTGGTCTCCTCCGGATATGGATTCAACCATGGTAAGATCGTATAGTTTTTGAGTTGCATCCATGTTATTTGGTTTTGAGTTCTCCGGCTTGAATCATTCTATATAAAGTGGATTTGCCAACGTCCAGTTTCTTGGCCACCAATAATACATCTTTATCGTATTTATCCAGAAAATGCTGGATGATCTGAGTTTCATATTCTTTTAAACTCTTCTCATGGCTCATCAGGTTATTTAAAGTAGCGGTGGTATTTACTGAAATGTGTTCCGGTAATACCGTTTCTCCATCACTCAATACAACGGATAACTCCATCACCGATTTCAATTCGCGTACGTTACCCGGAAACGGGTAGCTCAATAATTTTTGCTGGGCATCAGACGATAAAGATTTCTTATCAGATCCGTTTTCCTTACAGAAACCATCCATAAAATGTTTGGCCAGGATAATGATATCATTTCCCCGCTCACGCAAAGGCGGTAAATAAATTGGCAAGCCAATCAACCGGTAATAAAGATCTTCCCGGAATGTTTTATTCTGAACTTCTTCCGGCAAATTACGGTGAGTGGCAACGATAATGCGAACGTTTATGGGCACTGTTTCATTACCCCCAACACGCGTAATTTCTCTTTCTTGTAGAACGCGAAGGAGTTTAGCCTGCAGGTTAATGTCCATCTCACCTATTTCATCCAGGAACAAGGTTCCGTTAGTTGCTTCTTCAAATTTGCCGATGCGGCGGGTATTGGCTCCGGTAAAAGCTCCTTTTTCATGTCCAAACAATTCACTTTCGATCAGATCGCGGGGAATGGCCGCTACGTTAACAGCCACAAAGGCTCTTTTATGTCGTTCCGAATTATAATGAATGGCTTTCGCCACCATCTCCTTACCCGTTCCTGTTTCACCTGTTACGGAAACAGTAATATTACTTTTGGAAGCTTTATCAATAAGGGAGAACACTTTTTCAATGGGATCGCTGGTGCCAATCAGGAATTTTGAAAAATCGTATTTGTTACCTACCTGTTCTTTCAGATGTTCCACTTGCTTGCGTAGACCATTGATCTCATTAAGGTGCATGAGGGAGTTCCAGACACGATCCTTGGTGTCATCATCTTTTACAATATAATCGAAGGCTCCGTTTTTTAAGAGGTTGATCGCAGTACTCACATCTTCTTGTCCCGAAATAATAATCACCTGGATACCCGGATGAACTTCCTTGATCCTTTTCAGCACTTCGGCGCCATCCATATCGGGCATGGAATAGTCCAGTGTAACCACATCGGGCTGTTCATAAAGTTTACCGAAAAAGTCTTTGGAATTATCAAATCGCTTAACCTCAAAATCGGGATTGAGGGAAAGATAATGCTGGAGCATAGAACCATACCAGGCATCATCTTCTAAAATAAATATCTTCAGGGTGTTTGTATTCTTCATCGAGATTGGATTGAACGACTCTATAACGACGGAAGATGTACTTTTATTCCCAAAATCAGAATTTTTCCCTCACTTCCTCGGATCTATTTATTTATTCTTTAAGCTATTCGTTATCAAAGGGTAGTTGTTTCCCCTTAACGGAACTGGAGGAAAGCTGCGAGCTATTAGCTGCGAGCTTCGAGCATATTCATTAGGTACAACGAAGGAGGACGATGCCTTATCTTTGAATTATGAGTTTTAACAGAGATCGACTTACACAAAAATTCTTACAGGAATACGAAAAACTGAATGAACAGCAACGAAAAGCCGTTGATACCATTGAAGGACCGGTTATGGTAATCGCGGGTCCGGGTACCGGCAAAACACAGATCCTGGCTAGTAGGATCGGGAAGATATTGTTGGAAACAGATGTTTCTCCGGAAAATATTCTTTGTCTTACTTATACCGATGCAGGTGCGTTAGCCATGCGGAAACGGTTATTGCAGTTTATTGGTCCTGATGCATATAAAGTAGGTATTTATACCTTTCACGCTTTCTGTAACGATGTTATCCAGGACAACCTCGCATTATTTGAAAAAACCGCGCTTGATCCTGTTTCTAAATTAGAAAGCATTGAACTATTCAAAGAGTTGATCGACACATTCCCCAAAAACCATCCACTAAAACGTTATCGGGGCGATGTGTATTACGAGATAAAAAATATGCGGGATCTCTTCAGCGACATGAAAAAAGAAGGCTGGACACCAGCATTTATTAATCAGAAAATTGATGAATACCTGAACGACCTTCCCAACAGGGATGAATATATCTATAAGAGAAAACAAAAAGAGTTTAAGGCAGGTGATCTGAAAATAAATCTAATTGAAGAAGAGAAAGAGAAGAAGGAAAAATTACGGGCAGCTGTAAATGAATTCGATCGTTACCAACAATTGATGCGTCGGAGGAATAGATACGATTTTGATGATATGATCACTTGGGTAATCAAAGCTTTTGAAGATAACAAGAATCTGTTAGCTAATTACCAGGAACGTTTTCAATATATACTAGTCGATGAATACCAGGATAACAGCGGTACTCAAAACCGGATTGTTGAATTGCTGATCAGTTATTGGGATAAACCGAATGTATTTGTTGTAGGCGACGATGATCAGAGTATTTATCGTTTCCAGGGTGCCAATGTGGAGAATATGAACACATTTATTAAGAAATATTCTGATTTGCCGGTGATTGTACTGGAAAAAAACTATCGCTCCACCCAACCTATCTTGGATATTTCAAAATCATTGATTGAACGCAATGAAGAAAGATTGATCAAAACGAATCCGGAACTGAAACTTACCAAAGAACTTATTTCTTCCAACCAAAAAATAAACCAGCTTACCCATCCACCTATAATCAAACAATACGAAACGCAACGATCCGAAATGATCGGGATCGCTTCCGGGGTACAGCAATTGATCCAACAAAAAGTGGAACCGCATAGAATTGGTATCATCTATAAAGAAAATAAATACGGAGATGAGCTGACACAATATTTTAAATTGCTGAATATCCCCGTTTATAGCAAGCGTCACCAAGACTTATTAGAAATTCCGCTTGCACAAAAAATAATCTTATTACTTAAATATCTCGCCGCCGAACATGATGTCCCCTATGGCGGCGATGAGATGCTTTTCGAAATTCTTCATTTTAACTGGTTGGGTATTCCTCCGATGGAAATCGCGAAACTCAGTGTAGAGGTTGCCGATAAACAATTCAGCGAAAACAAAACGTCGATGCGCCGATTGCTATATGAGAAGTCATCCGCGGCACCCAAGGATCTTTTCTCACCGGGACTAAATGCGAATCTGAAAAAGGCATCGGCAATTGTTGAAAAACTGATTGCCGAAGTTCCCAACGTTACCCTCCAGCAATTATTCGAAACCATTATCCGCGAAGCTGGGGTGTTGGCTCATATCATGGAAAGCAATGATAAACATTGGCAACTACAGGTACTGACAGCACTATTTGATTTTGTGAAAGAAGAAACGCATCGAAATCCAACCATGGGTTTGCAGGAATTGGTAAGTATTATTGAACTGATGGAGAAAGAAGAAATCCCTTTAGAAATTGTCCAGGTAAATGGTAACGATAAAGGGGTCAACTTAATGACTGCACATGGATCGAAAGGATTGGAATTTGAATATGTATTTGTCGCGGGTTGTAATTCTTTGATATGGGAAAAAAAGAAAAAACCTGCGGGAGGATTTAAGTTGCCTGATACCTTACTAACTACTCCTACTAAACACAAAGAAGTAGAAGAACTTCGGCGCCTTTTTTATGTAGCACTCACCCGCGCAGAAAAATTTCTTACTGTTTCATTCAGCCGTTTCAAAAACGATGGCAAGGAACTGGAACCATCAATGTTTATTGCGGAAATACAGGATCAGCATCCGCATATTGAAACACTACCGGGCGAAATAACGGAGGAAGAATCAATAACATTCTCTGCGTTGCAGTTTGGTGAAATGGCTCCTGAAATTGAACGATTAGAGGAAGAGTTTGTAAGTCGCCTGCTCGAAAAATTTGTAATGAATGTAACGGCGCTTAACAATTATCTTAAATGCCCATTGGAGTTTTATTTCAAAACCCTTGTCCGCATCCCTTCCCCAAAGAATGAAGCCACCGAATTCGGATCATCCGTCCATTTTGCATTGGAGCAACTCTTTCATAAGATGCAAGATGGAGGTAAGAATGAATTTCATTCCAAAGAACAATTTATTGCCGATTTTGAATGGTATATGCACCGGCACCGGGAAAGTTTTACCAAAGCACAATTCGAAAGAAGATTGGAATATGGACATGAAGTGCTGAGCAATTATTACGATAAATACATTAATTCCTTTAATAAGATCGTAGCGATTGAACGTAATATCCGCAATGTGATCGTAAAAGAAGTGCCACTAAAAGGCAAACTGGATAAACTTGAGTTTGATGGTAAATCAGTGAATGTGGTGGATTACAAAACCGGTGATCCTGATAAAGCGCTCGCAAAATTGAAGGGACCCAATGAAAAAGATCCCAATGGCGGCGATTACTGGAGGCAAGCCGTATTTTATAAGATACTCGTAGATAATTACGGTCAAAAAGACTGGAAAGCGGTAAGCACCGAGTTTGATTTCATAGAACCCGACAAAAAGAAAAATTACCGGAAAGAGAAACTGATTATTACCCCACCCGATATTGTTACCGTTACAGAACAGATACAAACCACCTGGAAAAAAATACAGGCCCGCGAATTTTATACCGGTTGCGGAAAAGCAGATTGCCATTGGTGCAATTTTGTTAAAACGAATAATTTGGCGGTGGCGATGCATGAAGTCCAAGAAGAGGAAGAAGAGGAGAATTTATAGTTTGTGGTTTGTAGTTTATGGTTCCTCAAGTGTAATATTCCTTGTAAAATGGCGATATGCATTTACTCGAAAAAATTGCGTCAGAAGAACTACAAACCTCAAACTACAAACCATAAACCCCAAATTTTTAATTCATTATTAAGAAATTACCCCTCCATAATACCCGCAAACCCTTTAAGTTTGCGGTTCTCTTATGCAAAGAAGTTTACCCATAAAAATTCTATTCGCGGCATTAATTCTTTCCTTATTACTACCGCAATTTGTGTTGAATACCGGCTGTGCCAATCAAATACCGCCAACTGGCGGAGCCAGAGACTCTATCCCGCCGATGTTGATTTCCGCAAAACCGGCGGATTCATCCAAAAATTTTTTAGGTAAAAAAATCATTCTTGAGTTCAATGAATTTGTGACGGTAGAAAATTATTCCGAGAATCTGTTGATATCGCCCACTCCTAAAAGTCTTCCAGGTGTAGAACACAAGCTGCGTACAATTACAGTAACCATTAAAGACACATTGGAACCCAACACCACTTATACATATGATTTTGGAAACGCGATAAAGGACATCAACGAATCCAATATTCTTAAAAATTTTTCTTACACTTTTTCTACGGGAGATAAACTGGATGATTTGCAATTCACGGGAAAAGTGTTGATCGCACAAAGCGGCCTGGCTGATAGTACCCTTATCGCCGTGCTCCATCGTAAGGGAGACGATTCTGCAGTGAGAAAAGAAGTTCCGCGTTATATAAGCAGGATTGACAAGGAAGGTAACTTTCTATTTAAAAATTTACCGGCCGGTACATTTTACTTATATGCATTTCTGGATTTAGGACGCCAAAAAAGATATAGTGATAGTCTATTTGCATTTGCCGAAAGCTCAATCATTATATCCGATTCAACAAAACCAGTTGTTTTATATGCATATACTGAAATAGAAACGCGAAAACCCAGTAGCCCAAGCGGAAGTCGAACACCTCCCGCCCGTGGTGGTAATGCGGCGACGGATAAACGACTTCGATTGGAAACCAGTCTTCAGAATGGAGAACAGGATTTGTTGAAACCCTTCGAAGTCTATTTCAGAACAGCGCCGATCAAGGAATTCGATTCCACAAAAATTATTTTCACCGACGAAAAACTGAAACCGATTGCCAATTACCGAATAATCAGAGATACGTCTAATACTAAACTCACTATTGATTATCCCTGGGTAGAGAACACTGGTTATACAATTATTGTTGACAAAGATTTTGCTGCTGATACCGCTGGTCGTAAGCTATTAAAAAGTGATACTCTTGAGTTCCGCACCCGCAGACAAAGCGAGTACGGGGCCATACGATTGCGCTTTCCAAATCTCGATCTCTCCAGGAACCCGGTGTTGCAGATAGTACAAAATGGAGTAGTGATAACATCTCATATCTTTCAATCCCGGGAATATTATGTAAAGTTGTTTATCCCCGGAGAATATGATATGCGTATTCTCTATGATGAAAATAAAAATGGCATCTGGGACCGCGGCCAATTTTTTGAAACACCCCGCAAACAACCTGAACGAGTTGTTCCGATAACCCGTAAGCTGAATGTTAAGGCGAATTGGGACGCGGAGATAGATATTACTTTGTGAAAAGCCGCAATCCGCCGCGGCGGATACAAGCCGCAAGCTGCTCACGAAATAACACTAAGCACCGATCCTAAATAAGGCTGCGATTTTTAGGGACGGCTTGAAGCTTGCAGCTAATAGCTAGCAGCATATCTTTGCACCATGCAATTCTCCTCCACACTTCTGGAAAATGCCGTAAACGAATTTGCCAAATTACCCGGCATTGGTAAGAAAACAGCTTTACGGATGGTATTGCACCTGCTCAAAACAGATCCGGGAAAAGTAGAGGCATTGGGTGAAGCGGTGATCCGCATGCGTAAAGAGATAAAGTTTTGTCAGCGTTGCTTCAATGTGGCCGATGCTGATATTTGTTCAATTTGTTCCAACAGCATGCGCAAACAGGAGATGATCTGTGTGGTAGAAAATATCAGGGATGTGATCGCTATTGAAAGCACCCAGCAGTTCAATGGAACCTATCATGTATTAGGGGGCATTATTTCACCCCTTGATGGTATTGGTCCCGACCAACTTCATATAGAACCCCTTTTGAACCGCATCCAAAAGGAACGAACTGAAGAACTCATATTCGCCCTCAACCCTAATATACAAGGCGATACAACTATCTATTATATTCAGAAGAAACTATCCTCTCTTGGTAGTGTGGTTCGGGTTACAACTATTGCCCGGGGCATTGCCTTTGGTGGCGAACTTGAATATGCCGATGAACTCACTCTTGGAAGGAGCCTTCAGAACAGGATGCCGGTGGAGAGTTATGTATCGGGAAGATAGCTGCGAGCCGTGAGCTTCGAGCTACGAGCTGAGTTCGTAAATACTCATCCTCCTGACTTTATCCAAGCTATCCATAGCCAGATTATTTCCTTTTTAATTGGTTTATTTTTAAAGTGGTCACTTAAAGATAACGAACGACCTAGCCTTATCGGAACGAGTTCACAGCTCGTAGCTCACGGCTCGCAGCTTCTTCTTGCTTTTTACCTCCACTTCCTTTAGCTTTGCACCTTGTTTACAGGCGGATTTGTTTATTGTTCGGCCTGACACCCTGAGTTTATCGAAGGGAAAAAAGAACTAATAAACGCCACGAAACTCCCTCACCGGTTTTCCAACGTTTATAGTTCCAGCAATATTTTTCCCGCAAAGCCACAAAGGCCACTAAGATTTATTGCTTGGTGTACTCCGTGTCTTCGTGGGATATTAAACAGCTAAAAGCTTTTTACATGAACATCCGGAAAGCACTCGAACAACGCATCCTTATCATTGATGGAGCCATGGGTACTATGATCCAGCGTCATAAACCCACGGAGGCCACTTACCGCGGAGAAAGATTTAAGGATTGGAAACTCGACGTAAAGAACAACAGTGACATACTTAATTTAACCCAGCCACAGATCATCGAAGGCATTCACCGGGAATATCTCGAAGCAGGCGCGGATATTATTGAAACCAATACATTCGCTGCCACCCGTATTGCCCAGGCCGATTTTGGATTGGAAGAGTATGCTTATGAAATGAACCTGGAAGGAGCCAGAATCGCTCGCAAAGCCGCGGATGATTATACTGCGAAGAATCCTACTAAACCAAGATATGTAGCCGGTGCATATGGTCCCTTGAATAAAACATTATCGCTATCACCCGATGTAAACAATCCGGGTTACCGCGCCGTTACATTCGATGAAGTAGTGGCCTCGTACTACGAACAAACAAAAGGATTGATTGAAGGGGGGGTGGATCTTTTATTAATCGAAACAATTTTCGATACGCTTAATGCAAAGGGAGCCATTTTCGCCATCAAAAAATTCTTCCGCGACAACCCGGGCATTCCACGCAAAGAAATCATGATAAGCGGGACGATTACGGATGCATCGGGCAGAACATTAAGCGGACAAACCTTAGAAGCATTCTATACTTCTATTATGCATGCCAAACCATTGAGTGTTGGTTTAAATTGCGCATTGGGTGCAAAGGAAATGCGCTCTTATATCGCGGAGCTTTCACATATTGCCAGTTGCTATGTATCCGCGTATCCCAATGCCGGATTACCGAATGCAATGGGAGAATACGATGAAAGACCGGAAGATACCGCG
This sequence comes from Chitinophagaceae bacterium, assembly GCA_965279015.1. Lineage (GTDB taxonomy): Bacteria > Bacteroidota > Bacteroidia > Chitinophagales > Chitinophagaceae > Endoryza. Next base: position 1,141,790 of record OZ257130.1, on the reverse strand, counting down.
CATTATCTCGAAGACTGGGCCAATGAAGGATTTGTAAATATTGTAGGCGGATGCTGCGGTACCACACCTGATCATATTAAGCATATTGCGGATCATGTAAAGAATATTAAACCACGTACCCTGCCTGTAGTTGATAAAGAATTAGCATAACCCCATGAGTGAACAAATACATATCAAACCCTACCTGCGTTTATCGGGATTGGAGCCACTGGTGGTTCGTCCGGAAACAAACTTTGTTAATATAGGTGAGCGCACTAACGTTACTGGTTCTAAAAAATTCGCGCGACTCATTAAAGAAAATAAATACGAGGAAGCATTGAGCGTGGCGCGGCAACAAGTAGAAAGCGGCGCGCAGGTGATCGATGTAAATATGGATGATGCCTTATTGGATGGTGTAAAAGCAATGACCACCTTCATCAATCTATTGCAAAGCGAACCGGATATCGCAAAGATTCCGGTAATGATCGACAGCTCCAAGTTCGAGATCATCGAAGCCGGATTGAAATGTGTGCAAGGGAAATGTATCGTGAACTCTATCTCCATGAAAGAAGGAGAAGCGAAATTTATTGAACAAGCTATCATTTGTCAGAGTTATGGTGCGTCGGTGATCGTAATGGCTTTTGATGAAAAAGGGCAAGCCGATACAGAAGATAGAAAAGTAGAGATCTGTCACCGCGCTTATAAAATATTAACCGAACAGGTAGGCTTCGATGGACAGGATATTATTTTCGATCCGAATATCTTCGCGATAGCAACCGGATTGGAGGAACATAATAATTATGGTGTTGACTTTATAAACGCAACAAGAAGAATAAAGGAATTGATGCCCCTTTGCGGCATCAGCGGAGGGGTAAGTAATTTATCTTTCTCCTTCCGGGGTAACGAACCCGTTCGCGAAGCTATGCATTCGGTATTCTTATACTATGCTATCAAAGCGGGTATGAATATGGGTATCGTGAATGCTGGTCAGCTAGTGGTATATGATGAAATTGATCCTGCTCTTCGGGATCTCTGCGAAGATGTAATTCTCAACCGGAACAATACCAATAACGAAGCCACTGAAAAGCTCATCACATTCGCTGAAACAGTAAAAGCACATGGCAAAGTAGAAAAGAAGGATGATGTTTGGAGAGGAACTTCAGTGGAGGAAAGATTGAAACATGCTTTGATAAATGGCATTACCGATTTTATTGATGCAGATACCGAAGAGGCGCGTCAAAAATATCCCAAACCTTTGGATGTTATTGAAGGTCCTCTGATGGCGGGCATGAATGTAGTGGGTGACCTGTTCGGTTCGGGAAAAATGTTTTTACCACAGGTGGTGAAGAGCGCACGGGTAATGAAAAAATCGGTTGCTGTCCTCACTCCCTATATAGAAGCGGAGAAAGAAGAACGCCGACAGGCTCATATTAAAGCGGGTACTGTTAATGAAGAAGGTACCGGTGCTGCGAAAATTTTATTAGCAACAGTAAAGGGTGATGTGCATGATATTGGAAAGAATATTGTAGGAGTTGTATTAGGATGTAATGGATACGATATTGTTGACCTCGGAGTAATGGTACCAACCGATAAAATTCTCGATGCGGCCATCAAAGAAAAGGCTGATATCATCGGACTAAGCGGATTGATTACTCCTTCACTTGATGAAATGGTGAACGTGGCACATGAAATGAAGCGTCGTGGTATGCAACAGCCTTTATTAATCGGGGGTGCAACTACTTCCCGTATGCATACGGCCGTTAAGATTGCACCGCAGTACGACAATGGCGTTGTACATGTACTCGATGCTAGCCGGAGTGTTACCGTTGCAGGTTCATTGTTGAGTGATCAAAAAGGTGGTTTTCTCGAAAAAACAAAGGAAGAATACATTAAACTCAAAACTGATTTTGATAATAAAAAGAGTGTAAAGACTTATTTGACCTTTAGCCAGGCGCAGAAGAATGGCGCTAAAATAGATTGGTCGGATTATACAACTCCGAAACCAAATTTTACCGGAGCAAAGATTTTCAATGCCTATGATCTGTCGGAATTAAGAAACTATATCGACTGGAAACCTTTCTTTATCTCCTGGGAACTGCACGGGAATTTTCCACAGATATTAACCGATGCAAAGGTTGGCGTAGAAGCCACCAAATTGTATAACGATGCAAATGCATTGCTAGATAAAATCGTTAAGGAAAAATGGGTAACCGCACAAGGTGTTGTCGGTTTCTGGGAAGCGAATACGATTGCTCCCGATACAATTGAAGTAACTACACCAACAGGAAAAATTCATCTTGAATCTTTACGCCAACAAATAAAAAAAGCAGCGGACCAACCCAATCTCAGCCTCGCCGATTTCATTCGCCCTACTCACGACTCACGACTCACCACTCACGAACAGGGATCCGACTACATAGGAGCATTTTCCGTCACCATCAAAGGCATCGAACCCCATATCAAAAAATTCGAAGCCGCTTACGATGATTATAATAAGATCATGTTACAGGCTTTGTGTGATCGTTTTGCGGAAGCATTCGCGGAATGCCTGCACGCAAGAACAAGAAAAGAATTTTGGGGCTATATGAAGGACGAGACTTTAAGTAATGAAGAACTCATCAAAGAAGCATATGTAGGTATCCGCCCCGCACCAGGATATCCAGCCTGTCCCGATCATACGGAGAAATATAAATTATTTAATTTGCTGGGCGGAGAAGAAGCCACCGGCATTCATCTTACGGAATCATTGGCAATGTATCCAGCTTCCTCTGTTTGCGGATGGTATTTCAGTCACCCGCAGAGCCAGTATTTTGGAGTTGGTAAGATTAGCGAGGACCAGTTGGATGATTATGTGCGCAGGAAAGGAATGACAAAAGAGGAGTTGACAAGATGGTTGAGGCCGATACTCGAATAAATTCATTCACCGCGGAGAAGCGGAGTGAACAGAGTTAACGCAGAGATATATTGAAATCTCCGCGTTAACTCATTTTCTCTTGTTCTCTGCGGTAAAACAACAAATCATTAACCGATGTCAATATCAGATAAATTAAAAGCAATGAAAGACGAAAAAGCAGCCGCAAACTTAAAAGCAGGAGAAGCATTTTTAGCAGAGAATGCAAAAAAAGCGGGAGTCGTAAACTTACCCAGTGGCTTACAATATGAAATTTTAGAAATAGGTACGGGAGAAAAACCTTCGCTCCGGAATACGGTGACCTGTCATTACCACGGTACGTTAATTACCGGTGAAGTATTCGACAGCTCGGTAAAAAGAGGTCAGCCCGCCAGTTTTCCGTTGAGTGCGGTAATCAAAGGCTGGGTTGAAGGATTACAATTGATGCCCGCCGGAAGTAAATGGCGTTTTTATATTCCGCCACATTTAGGTTATGGTGATCGCCAGGTAAGCGCGGTGATTGGACCTAATTGTACACTGGTTTTTGATGTGGAGTTGATCTCTTTCAAATAAATGTAAAATGTAGAATATAAAATGTAAAATCTAAAAAGTTAATACAGCTTCCGTTTTACATTTTATATTCTACATTTTATATTTTACATTTCTACCGCTTCTCCATCAACCACCATAATTTTTTGCGCGGCTTTATCGTGTAGTTCTTGCTGATATAGGTATGAATATGCTTCATGGCCTCATCTACGTCATCGGTCAGCAACACCAGGTTTAGATCCTCTTCGCTGATCATCCCCTTGTCTTTCATATGAAGAATATAATCCCATAAATCTTTATAATATTCTTTCCCATACAATACCACGGGGAATTGGGAAATTGTTTTTGTTTGAATGAGCGTAAGCGTTTCAAAGAATTCATCCATGGTACCGAAACCACCGGGCATTATTATAAACGCATAAGAATATTTCACCAGCAATACTTTCCGAACAAAAAAATGTTCGAAGGTAATTGAGTGTTGCACATAGGGATTAGGTTTCTGTTCAAAGGGAAGTTGAATATTGCAACCAATAGAAGTACCGTTGTTTTCAAAGGCGCCCCTATTCGCAGCTTCCATGATACCCGGACCCCCGCCCGTCATCGTGGTAAAACCCATTTGCGCAATATGCTTCCCGAAATGCCTGGCTGCCGCGTAAAAGGGATGATCTTCCTTAAATCGGGCCGATCCGAATACGGTAATGCAGGGTCCAACAAAATGAAGACTTCGGAAACCTTTAATAAATTGAGTGAAAACCTTCCAGGCAAAAGCCAGTTCGTAACCCCGGCTTTTAGGTCCGTCGAGATAAACTTGTTTTTTCGGAGGAATTATCTCTTTAACAGTGTCTTTGGTAGTTTCCGCTTCCATATCAATGCTGTAAATTGCCTGTTAAATTAAAGAATTTTTATGCGTATCATCTCTTATAATCTGAATGGTATCAGAGCCGCTATGAATAAAGGTTTTATTGATTGGCTCAAAACGAATCCGGGTGATATTATTTGTATCCAGGAAACAAAGGCCAGTAAGGACAATGTAGATCATAAACAATTCACCGAACTTGGATACTATGATTATTGGTACAGCGCACAGAAAAAAGGATATAGCGGGGTAGCGGTATTTACAAAAATAAAACCAGATAATGTTCAATATGGAACCGGTCACGCGTTGAGTGATGAAGAAGGGCGTGTTCTTCAATTGGATTTTAAAGATATACGCATTATTAACGCTTATTTTCCATCGGGTACTTCCGGTGATCTCCGGCAAACTTTTAAATATGCCTGGCTCGATGAATTCAATAGCTATTTGACTACTCTAAGAAAAAAACATCCCAACCTGATATTATGTGGTGATTATAATATCGCCCATAAAGAAATTGATATCCACGATCCCAAAGGAAATAAGAATTCATCGGGCTTTTTACCGGATGAACGCAAATGGATGGATAAATTTTTAGAGAGCGGGTGGATCGATACATTTCGTGAATTTCATCCGGAACCACATCGCTATAGTTGGTGGAGCCAGCGATTCCCCACGGTTCGTGCACAAAACAAAGGATGGCGCATCGATTATATCAATGTTACTGAGCCACTCAGAAAGAAATTAAAGAACGCCGAAATTTATCCGGATGTGAAGCATAGTGATCATTGCCCGGTGTACTTGGAAATCAAAACGTGAATCGTGAGTGGTGAGTCGTGAGTGGCTCCCTGAATATTAAAGAGTCGTAATTAATTAGAGACTTTCTCACGACTCACCACTCACGACTCACGATTTCGTCCTGATATTATTTTGCATATGCTGATATACAACGTTACCACCAAGGTGGATTGGAGCATTCATGATAATTGGGTGCAATGGATGCAGGAAATACATATACCTGAAATAATGCATACCGGATGTTTTACAGGAAGCAATCTCTTGCGATTGCTGGAAGTAGATGAAACAGAGGGACCCACCTATGCAGCTCAATACCATGCGCACAGCAAAGCTGATTATAATCGCTACGTTGAATTGTATTCATCCGTTTTGCGTCAAAGTGCTCATCATCAGTGGGGAAATAAAATTATCTCGTTCCGTTCGTTAATGGAAGTTATTAACTGACTGTGGATAAGAAATAATAATTATCGTTTGTTTTACTGACAAAAATCAATTTCCCTGAAAGCCGCATTGGGCAAGCATTACAGGCCGCAAGTCATGAAACACAGTGCTGGTAAGGGTTTCGGCAGATATCAATGTTTTAATCGTATTTTTTCTATTCATCTAAAATTAACACAACCCTTGCCCGGTGCGGTTTGCAGCCGTTCAGAAGTGGTAATTATTTACAAGAAAAAATTTTGCCGGTATTGAAAAGCGGTTAAATTTGTTGCTCGCTTAAATTCTTTAAAAAATTACACTATGAACAAAGCTGAATTAATTGCAAAGCTTGCTGATGATGCAGGCATTACAAAAACCCAGAGTAACGCGGCGCTTGATTCTTTCGTAGAAGCGGTTACAAAAACATTAAAAGGTGGTGGTAAAGTAACATTAGTAGGTTTTGGCACTTTCTCTGTATCTAAAAGAGCTGCCCGTAACGGACGCAATCCTCAAACAGGCGCTGTGATCAAAATCAAAGCAAAAAAAGTTGCCCGTTTCAAAGCTGGTAAAGAACTCGCTGCTAAATTATAATGCTGCTCCCATTTTATTCATTGCTCCGGTACTTCAAGCTGAGCCTGACGAAGCATGAGCTCTTGAAGTATCGGAGTTTTTTTTATTCATTCATTCTTTAAAAATTAAATTGTATGGGCAGAGGAGATAAAAAAACCAAAAAAGGTAAAACATTCAAAGGTTCTTTTGGTAAAAGCAGACCAGCCAGACCGGCGGCTGCGAAGAAGAAAGATGCGAAGAAAAAGTAAGATGTGAAGGTTTAAAGGTTTAATGGTTTCAGAGTTTATGGTTGTTGCATTTTGTAAAGCCTGTTCAAATCTCAGAACCCTTAAACTTTTAAACCTTTCAACTTTTCAAACCTCCTCACGGAGCTAACCGCTCAATCTTCCAACTCCCATTTTCTTCTAATGAATACAGTATCCGGTCGTGCAAACGATTGGAACGTCCCTGCCAGAATTCAATGGTTACGGGTTGTACACGATATCCTCCCCAATGCGGTGGTCTTGTAAGTGGATGTACATCGAATAGTTCATCGTATTTTCTTTCATTCTCTTCCAACCAGCTCCTGCCATTAATAACTTCACTTTGTGGCGATACCCAGGCACCTATCCGGCTGCCGGGAGGTCGGCTATTAAAATAATCATCACTCTCTTCCGCACTTGTTTTACTTACTAAACCTGTAATGCGAACCTGCCGCTCTAATTCTTTCCAGAAAAAAACCAGGCACGCTCTTGGATTTTCAATCAGGTCCTTTCCCTTATGACTATTATAATTCGTAAAAAAAACAAATCCTTCTTCGTCAAATCCTTTCAGTAACACAATGCGGGCCGATGGCACACCATCGGGCGAAGCGGTAGCCAATGTCATTGCGTTTATTTCTTCGATGTCGGCATTTAAAGCCTCCTGCCACCAGGTAGAAAATTGAGTAATGGGATGTTCTTTTACATCTTTCTCGGAAAGTGATTGAAGTTTATAGTCTTTGCGGAGATCGGCAACGGAAGACATGGGGAATTGCGTTTTGGCGTAAAGTTAGTGAGAAAGCTGCTAGCTGATAGCTTCAAGCTGCAAGCAGGACCTACAACTATGAAATTATTTTTAAATATTAAGACGCGGAGTTTGTAAAGAACTAGGAATTATTTTGAATTGCAGATCTCGCTTGCAGCTTGTAGCTCACAGCTTGCCGCTATTCTTTGCTATCATCTGTCCTCTGTCCCGAAACCCTGGCCAGCATGGCTTCAATTTCTCCAATGCGGCGTAATTGGTTCTCGAGTTTCTTGTTAGTTTCTGTCACTTGCTGAAGGTCGTTATTCAATTCTTCAAGGAATACCACTTTTTTCATCAGTTGCTGACGTTGGAAATTCGATTCCCTTAATTTATCCTCGGCATCGGCCAATAAGCGGGTGAGGCGCTGATTCTCTTCCATCATGGAAAGATATTTCAGCTTCATTTCATCAAAATCCTTGGTAAGCTTGAAATAAGATTGCTGCAGTTCATCAAATTCAAAATTGCGGTTCTGCGGTTGAACCAGATGCGTTTCTACTTTCTGTATCTTTTCCTGTAAATAATTGAATTCACCATAGGCTTTATCCAGGCGATCGTGCATCTCTTTTGATAAAGACTGCTGTTGGCGGATCTGTTTAATCTCTGCTTCTTTATCGGTCAACAACTTTCTCAACTCCCTTAACTGTGTATTCAGCGTTTCATTCGTACGTAAAGTATCGAGGTGTTTTTGTTCAGTATCTTTTAGAACATCAATTGTTTCAAGTAAACGACTGATCTTATGGTTGTGTTCAAATAAATTATTCTGGGCTTGCGATAATTGTTCAAGATAATCACGTGCCGGAATTTCTGCGGGCCTGGTTGCCTGTTCCTCTAGTAGGCGGCGGGCTTCCGAACGCATTTCTAACAATTCCTCTTCCAATTGTTTCTCGTTATCTCTCGCTTCCTCTATTTCTTCTCTCATTTTTTCCTGACGCTTTTCATGCATGTCCACTTCCTCATAATACTTTAAACGCCATTCATCAGCCTCGCTGATCGTATTTGTTTCAGGTTGCTCTGCAACCTTTATATTTTTTTTGCTGGTAATAAAAAAGTGAATCGCGAATCCGAGCACAATAGCTCCCACCTGGAAGATGATGATCTCCGCTAAGCTGATTTGTAATACCAGGAAGATGATATGTGTGTTCATAACGGTTCGGAAATAAGCTTTTAAATCCGGTAATTCGGAATTAAAATAGTCGACCGTTCTTCAAGGGATTGTGATTAAGCGAGGGTAAATAAAAAACCACCTTGGGGTGGCTTTTCAGAGAGGAAAAATAGTATGCTTATCTGGTATTTGCAAGCCTTGACGGCGTTAAAATTTTGCAGCGCCTTCGGCAAGCCTATGGCGGCCGAAGGAGGTTTTGGTTATCAACCTTTTACAAGAGTACCGACTCTTTCCCCGCTTACAACCTTCATCAGGTTACCGGGCTTATTCATGTCAAAAACAATAATAGGGAGATTATTTTCCATACATAGGGTGAATGCTGTCATATCCATTACGCGGAGATTTTGAGAGATGCAATCCTGAAAGGTGATGGTATCATATTTCTTTGCCTTGGGATCTTTCTCAGGGTCTGCTGTATAAATGCCATCAACTCTTGTTCCTTTCAATATCACATCAGCCTGAATTTCTATGGCTCGTAACGAACCGGCTGTATCCGTTGTAAAATAAGGATTGCCGGTACCCGCTCCAAAAATCACTACTCTTCCTTTTTCAACGTGACGAATAGCACGACGACGGATATAAGGTTCTGCAATCTGTTCCATTTTAATGGCACTCTGTAAACGGGTATAAACGCCTACTTTTTCCAGCATTGCCTGCAGGGCCATTCCATTAATTACGGTTGCCAGCATGCCCATATAGTCACCATGAGCTCTCTCAATACCAGTATCCCCTTCATTCATTCCCCGGTAAATATTTCCTCCCCCGATTACGATAGCCACCTGTACGCCAAGGTCCACTACCTCTTTGATATCGCGGGCATATTTTTCTATTACTGTGGGATCAAGGCCAAAAGTTTTATCGCCCATCAATGATTCTCCCGAAAGCTTAAGAAGGATGCGTTTATATTTTGGCAGCATGAAGTGTATTTGCGTCGCAATATACGAGGCTTGAAGCATATAAAATGTAAAATGTAAAATGTAAAATATAAAATGTAAAAGGGGTGTTAGGTCGGGCGCTCTAATAATAAGTAAAGAATTTTAAGGGTTAACCCCCTTTTATATTTTACATTTTATATTCTACATTTTACATTTCAAGAGAGCCTCTAAATAAGAAAGGGAATCTTTTCAGATTCCCTTCGCTATATCTTGATAATAGAAAAACTATCCTAATGCCACTCTTTTAAATTCAATCACTTTCACATCTCCGGCACTTTTCAGGTAATCAGCTACAGACTTGCTGTTATCTTTTACAAAGGCCTGACTGGTCAACGTACTTTCTTTAAAGAACGCGTTCAGTTTACCTTCCGCAATTTTAGCAATCATTTCCGCGGGTTTACCAGCCATTTTGGGATCAGCCTGTATTTGTTCAGTTACAATTGCTCTTTCTCTTTCTACTGTAACAGCAGGAACGGATGCAGCATCAACCGCCAATGGATTCATTGCCGCAATTTGCATAGCAACATCTTTACCCGCTTCTGCAGCTTCTTTGCTCATTCCTACCAGCACACCGATACGGTTAGCGCCATGAATATAAGAAGCTACGAAAGGAGCATCAATTCTTTCCAGTTTGGTAATTCCAATCTTTTCTCCGATAGAAGCCAGCTTATCATTTACCAGGTCGGATACTTTCGCGCCATTGATGGTAACATTATTCAGCTCTTCAATCGTTCTTACATTATTAGCGATAGCAGCATCAGTTATGCTTTGTGCAAAAGCTACGAAATCAGAATTCTTACTCACAAAATCAGTTTCACAACTTACACATACAGCAATCCCTGTTTTGTTATCGGCTGTAGTTTTCGCAAGCACTACTCCTTCTTTCGCTTCACGATCTCCACGCAGTGCGGCAACTTTTGCCCCTTTCTTACGGAGCCAGTCGATAGCCGCTTCAAAATCACCATTAGATTCGGTTAATGCTTTACGGCAATCCATCATTCCGGCACCAGTTGCCTGGCGCAGTTTATTGATATCAGCCGCGGAAATTGTTATAGTTGACATGTTATTTTGAATTTATTGATATAGCTGAAGAGCTTTTCCTCAGAAAAAATATTCTACAAAAGAAGTATCTTAAGATTAATCAGAGATTAAGAATTGAATGAACCTCAAACCTTAAACCTTCTCTCATCTTCCACCACCTGGTCTGCGACTTGCACCACCCGGAACCCGACGTTTTTGCGGACCACCAGGACCTCCTGGTCCACGGTTACCAGCTCCTCTTCCACCACGGCCACCTTCTGCCTCAGCTTCCGCTTGCAAACGAGCCGCTTTCTTTTCCTTATCATCATCGCTTGTATCTTCTACTTCTTCATCTTTGGCAGCTTGTCTTTCAGCAAGACCTTCCGCGATGGCTGCTGTAATATACTGGGTAATGATAGCGATCGATTTAGTAGCGTCATCATTAGAAGGAATCGCGAAATCTACTTTATTAGGATCGCAATTGGTATCCACCATTCCAAATGTTGTTATGCCCAAACGCTTTGCTTCAGCCAGCGCGATATGTTCGTGACCGATATCAATGATAAACAAAGCAGCTGGTACACGTCCGAGTTGAGAAATACCACCCAGTACTTTGTCCATTTTATCACGGTCGCGACCGAGGGTTAATTTTTCTTTCTTGGTTAAGCTCTCCGCGCTTCCATCATTCAGCATTTTATCGATGCTCTGCATTTTCTTTACGCTCTTACGAACAGTATTGAAATTGGTAAGCATACCACCTAACCACCTTTCAGTGGCAAAAGGCATATTCACTTTGCGGGCGCATTCGGTAACAATTTCTTTAGCTTGTTTTTTAGTACCCACAAACATGATCTTTTTACCACTACGAGCCATTTGCTTCAACGCAGCGGCTGCTTCCTGCAAGTGTTCAGTAGTTTTATTCAGATCGATGATATGAATGCCTTTCTTTTCTGCGAAAATATAAGGCAACATTTTTGGGTTCCACTTCTTGCGCAGGTGACCAAAATGTACACCAGCATCTAAAAGTTGTTGTTGAAGTGAAGTGTTGTTTTCCATTATTTCTATTTATGAATAGTTTATAATAATAAGCTGCGAGCCTTGAGCTATGAGCTACGAGCTCACAGCTCGCATCCGCCGCGGCGGATCATAGCTTCTTCTTTATCGTTTCGAGAACTGGTAGCTTCTACGTGCTTTCTTATGACCGAATTTCTTACGCTCAACAGAACGTGGATCGCGTTTCAGCACACCAGCTGCTTTTAATGCAGGGCGCCATTCGGGATTCAATTCAACCAGTGCACGACCGATACCCAACTTAGCCGCTTCGGCTTGTCCTTTTACTCCACCACCGGCTGCATTGATCTTTACATCATATTTATCCAGCGACTGAACTGTTTTCAACGGAAGTTCTACCTGGTTCTGCAGGTAAACCAGAGAGAAATATTCTTTGTAGTCTTTTTCGTTCACTGTGATCTTGCCATTTCCTTTAGACAGGAAAACTCTTGTCACAGCTTCTTTACGACGACCAACACCATTTTTTTGCTTTTCCATTTTTTAAGCTTTGAGCTGATAGCTATGAGCTACGAGCTGTTTAGAATTTTAATTCTTTCGGTTGTTGTGCAGTATGCTGATGTTCGCTACCTGCATACACAAATAATTTTTTGATCATCTTACGACCGAGACGATTCTTGGGAAGCATGCCTCTTACGGCTCTTTCCAACAATGCTTCAGGACGACGCTTCAACAGATCTTTCGCGATCTCGATCTTCTGACCACCGGGATAACCAGAGAAAGTGATATACTCTTTCTCATCCATTTTGTTGCCGGTGAAACGAACCTTATCGGCGTTAATAAGAATAATGTAATCTCCGCAATCAACATGTGGCGTATAGTACGCTTTGTTCTTACCACGAAGAACAGCAGCGATTCTTGCACACATGCGACCGACGGTTTGATTGGTACCATCCACAACGTACCAGTTACGTTGTACGGTAGCCGCGTTAGCATGTTTTGTAGTGAAATGTAGTTTACTCATTTAATAAGCTTTGAGCTATTAGCTACGAGCTGTGAGCTAATAGCTGGTTTAAAAATTTGAACAGGTGCGCCATCCCGCCTTCCTGCTTCCCTCTTGCAGCTATCAGCTTGTGGCTTGCAGCTTCAAAAGGGGTCGCAAAGATAGGCGCAAGTCAATCGAACTGCCAAACATTTGGGGAACTATTTTTGAAAGCACTCTTTATAACTAACTGATTTACAATAAATATTTTGCCCAAGTTTTGATCCCCTCTATTTTTACCGCAGAGAAAAGGAGTTATAAGAAATTGCGCAGAGATTTAAAAGTATAAAGGTTCCCCTCAGCGAAAACTCATTTTCTCTTTTTCTCCGCGGTGAAAAAAATATCTTCTTGTTACTTAAATTGCGCAAATGTCAATACATCAGCTTGGCCGAAGCAGTTTCGGCGATCCTGCCAATAGCGGCAATTTAATGTCTATTGAAGGTGCACATCAATTATTGAATGAATGGGTGCCCAACGAGCGTTTGCGACTGCATATGAAACAGGTGGCGGCAGTCATGAAAGCATGGGCCATTGAAAAGGAAAACGCGGACGAACAAACCGCGCTCAAATGGGAACTGGCTGGACTGTTACACGATGCAGACTGGGAAAAACATCCCGATGATCATTGCCGAATCATAATAGAAGAATTAGAAAGAAGAAAGATTGATCCGGAAGTAATTCATTGTATCGCATCACATGGTCCCAGATATTTTGGGGTAGAACCGGAAAACAGTATGGATAAAATGATCTATGCTTTTGATGAGTTATCCGGTTTTGTACACGCTTCCGCGCTGATAAGACCCACCCGCTATGATGGAATGGATGTGAAAAGCGTTATGAAAAAATTAAAAACTCCTTCCTTCGCCGCGCAGGTAAACCGCGATGATATTACGGATGCCTTGTCGCGCATAACGATACCACTGGAAGAATTAATTGATTTTGTGATGAAGGCACAAAAGAATGTTTCGTAAAAACAGCATTATAGTTTACTAAATAAAATTGCTAAACTCTGTGTCTCCGCGGTAAATTTTTTAAACCGCAGAGACACGGAGGCACAGAGAAGTATCTAGATATTCATGCCTACTTTTATTTCCACGCAAGAAATACCGGTGCATCCTTATTGCGGGCAATAATTAAACAGGTTGTACTATTGGCGAGATTTATTTTCTTGATATCTCTTATCTCTCCACTAATCTGCAATTCTTTTTTCATTGGCAGTCGGCTGATAAAATTCCCACTACCATTTCCCTCACAATAAGCGGGCAACAATGCATCGTAACGACCTTCATAAGGAAGTACGCCAGAAAAATTTCCCGCAACTAATAAATCGGGCTTGCCATCTTTATTAAAATCATCTGCATATACACTGAATACAGGTGCCATTTGCGAGATCATCGGAAGGCTATTGGATGAAAAGTTTCCTCTTCCGTCATTGATAAATACGGTTGAAGCCAGCGTTGATACTTTGTATTGAATTGCTTTGTTCAAGTCATCGCCAAAGATTTGTTCTATCGTTTTCCCCGCAAAGTCGCTATACTTTAAAAATTTCTTTTTAATAGAAGGGATTTGTTTTTCCAGTTCATCTTTTCCTAGAAAAGGATAATAGTTTCCACCTTTGCGGTAAGCGAGTATTTGTTCATTGGTTCCGTTATTGTCGTAATCAAATACATATAATACCAGGGGATCTTCAGCACTTGCATGTAGTTTAGAATTCAATCCATAGTTACCCGCAATAATATCAAGGGCGCCATCTTTATTAATATCCGCCAATGAAATGGATTGCCACCAACCCGATTGATTCTCCTTATTAAATTTATCAGCGGCCAAACGGAATTTTCCTTTCTCATTTTCAAAAATAATGGGAGCCATCCATTCGCCCACTACCAGCAGATCAGGATCTTTATCATTATCAAAATCCCCGAATGTGCAAGCGGTAATCATTCCGATATTCTTTAGTCCTGGCGCTGACTGGTCCGTACTTAATTTGAATTTTGCATTTCCATCGTTGATTAAAAGATAGGAATCCGGAACTATTCCATAAGCGTTTTCATTACTGGTGGCTCCAATAAACAAGTCAATATCCCCATCCCCATCAATATCAGCGGCTGCAATACAACTTTTGTTCGCCGCCATATCCGGAAGCGAATTGGCTTTGATAAAATTTCCTTTCCCATCATTGATGTAAAGTCGATCATTCAACTCCGGGGAACCTTTCGGATATTCATTCCCACCACTAACCACATATAAATCCTGATCCTTATCATTATCCGCATCAAAGAACAAAGCATCTACATCTTCACAGGCACTATCGGATTTAAATAAATTCTCATTGCTGCTTATAAAACGAGAATCCTTCGTTTGAATAAATAATTTTCCGGCTTGTTTTTTCGCTCCGCCAATATAAAAATCTTCCAGCCCATCGCCGTTTACATCCGCAACCGCCAGTTTAGGTCCGCGGGTTGACAATTGATGGGGGATCAATGGTTGCTGATCAAAATCATTGAAGTTGTTTTCGTTATGCTTGAAAGAAAGACCAACGCTGGCGGATATGTTTTCAAAATCAACTCCGCTGTTGTCTCTTGAACGTAGAGCTGTAGTTGCTGCCGTTACGTTTTTATAAGACACGAGTAGTCGTTGATTAGTCTTCACATTATATAAGGACTGTGATTTGCCATCAGGCCAAACTATATGTAAACCCGCGACTATTGAATCGGTGCCGGTACCAAAATGAATATATTGAAGGGAACTGCTTTCGAATCCTTTTGTAGTACTCATATAAGTTAGTTGGAATCGTTTATCCTGTTGTATCACCACTTTTGCACCCACACCAAACCTGTTTTGCTCAGAACCTTCCAACTGAATTTCTAAAAAGTGATTATTGAATTGTTTATTCGTTTGATTCTGGTAAATGAATGCCGGCTCATTAATATTATTTACAACGATATCCAGGTCGCCATCATTATCGAGATCTGCGCATGCAGCGCCATTGGAAAAACTCGGCTTATCAAATCCCCATGATTTTGTTTGATCGGTAAACTTTATGCTATCGGTTCCTTTATAAATTGTATTAGCAACTTTACCTGTTGGCATATTAAGAACTGCCTCAACGTCGGCAGCATGATCGGTATCCGGAGCGGTTCGGTTTGAATTGAATTTCAGAAAATCAAGATCGTTGGGTCTCCGCAAAATACCGTTCGTGACAAATAGATCTTTAATACCATCGTTGTCAAAATCGGCAATCAATGGCGCCCAACTCCAATCGGTTGCCGCGATTCCGGCATATAAACCAATTTCGCTGAATTTTTTTCCGGCACCGGTATTCAGTTGCAAGCAATTCCGTGAATACTGGTGATAGTATCCAAAGCTGTACTTAAAATTGTAGATGTCGAGCGGATCATCTCCAGCAGCGGTTTTAAGCAACTTTTCATCGGCGGGCAGCATATCTAATGTTACGATATCCAACCAGCCATCATTATTAATATCAGCGATATCGCTTCCCATGGAGAACCGGCTCTCATGGCCGAACGCTTCCCGATTGATCTCGGAGAAACTGCCATTTCCATTATTAAGATAATAGTAATCATTTTCGTGAAAATCATTACTCACATAAATATCCTCCCAACCATCGTTGTTCAAATCTCCCACAACTACATTCAGTCCGTATCCGATTACACTACTATAAATTCCCGCTTCTGAAGTCACCTCAACAAATTTTCTCACTGAACCCACTTCATCATTCCTGAATAATTTATCTCCACTGGAAGCGTTTTTAGTACTGCGCATAGAAGAATCTCCATAGCTTTCGCTGGAATGCACGGAATGATTAACTATAAATACATCCAGGTCATTATCCTGATCATAATCAAAGAAAACAGCCTGTGTATTGAATCCCTCAATGGCTAATCCATAATCAACTGCCTGTTCAGAAAAGCTAAGATCTCCCCGATTAATAAAAAGTTCATTCCGGCCTTTTAATGATTTATATCCTCCCACTTCAGAAACATAAATATCCAGCAGGCCATCTCCGTTAACATCGGCCATGGTAACGCCGGTTTTCCAATTCCCCGAACCCGCCACGCCGGCTTTGTCGGTTATATCTTCAAATTGAAGATTGCCTTTATTAAGATAGAGTTTGTTGGATCCCTGGTTGGAGCTGAAATAAATATCCGCGAGTCCATCATTATTAATATCTCCAATGGCTACGCCACCGCCATTGTAATAGTAGAGATAGTCAAGTATATTGAATTGCGCGGTATCCACAATCTTGTTTTCAAAATCAATACCTGTTTGTTTTGCTGGTAAGAGCGTGAATAATGTTTTTGTATCTGCTTTGTTTGTACAATTTGCAAATAAAATAACCGTGCTCAGCAAGTATAATAGTTGGCGAAAACTCATGTATTGATTAAAGCATAAATTTTATTCAGGGATTTACTATAATTACCAGGAATGTTTCCCACAAAGACACAAAGGACACTAAGAACACATATTAAACAATGTTACTTTGTGTTCTTAGTGTCTTCGTGGGAAATCAATGCAGGTTTAATTATGCGGATAGTTTATTTTTTTTGTTTAGTAGCCGGCATATTATCTCCCCCTAAATGAAATACCAAACCTGTAGGCTGACCCTTATCATCTAAATCAAAGCTTACGCTTCCAGCTGTTTCTTTGAGCGCGAATTCATTGGCTGAAATGGGTACTAATTCAAGCGCTCCCGGGCGCCAGAAAAAATCACAATATAAACTTCCATTCGTTTTTGTAACTGTAATAGGGGCATTTCCACCGGGACGATCATATCTCCCTACAAATTTATCAAGCTGATCATCTGCCACTGTGATTGTTTTAACACCATATTCATCTGGTGGCCCCGCTAATTCAGGTAATGGTATTGCCCACATATTCCGGAAACGAACTTTACCATTATGTTCCTGCAACGTAATGGGCATCTTATCCGCATGTTTTATATAGGGCAGATATTTTAACCAGGAAGTAGGTCCTTTATATTCTTCATTATCCTGGATAAGAATTCCATTGTGTACTACGGTAATTCTTGCGGGTGATTTCAGGGTACTATCATCATTGAAACGAGGACGGCGAAAATAGATATCATAGGAGTTCCATTGACCACGCGGAACGCACGCATTAAATCTCGGAGGTGCCTGTCCGTAAATAGCGCCGGCTTGTCCATCCGCATAGGTATCCGCCTGGTAAGAATCCAATACCTGCATTTCATATTGATTCATAAAAAATATACCGCTGTTTCCGCGATCCTGTCCTTTGCGATCGGGTTCATCGGGTGAGGCCCATTCAACATGAAGAAAAACATCCCCAAAACTTTCTTTTGATACCATTTCACCCGTACCCGGAACAATTTCCATATACTTATTTTCAACTTTCCATTTTGGATCCGTATTGTCTTTTCCCCGCCATTTCGAAAGATCATTCCCATCAAACAAAACAATTGCCCCTTGTGGAGGCGGAATGGGTAAGTTCAATGTAACAGGAGTAACTACCTGAGGTTTGGGACGGGTCATATCATGTATTTTCCAAACAACAGCGGAACTTTCAGCAATTTTCTTTCCCTCAACCGACACAGACTCCGGAGCTTGATTACAAGCAGCAAGAAAAACAAAAGCTATTGAAATTATTATACCTGTGTTATTTTTTTTCATGTTGATGGTTGTTAATTGATGATATACCTCTGAAATCAGATATTATTCTTTTTCAATTCACTTACCGCGAACTCCGCCGCTCTTGCTGTTAAGGCCATATATGTTAAGGAGGGATTCTGACAGGCGCTGGAAGTCATGCAAGCACCATCAGTAACAAAAACATTTTTAGCATCCCATACCTGGTTGTTTGCATTCAGCACCGATGTTTTTGGATCTTTCCCCATTCGGGCTGTTCCCATTTCATGGATACCCTGACCGATATTATAATCACTATCCCAGGTAGTAATATTTTTAACGCCTGCCATTTCAAACATCGCCACTAATTCTTTGATGATGTCTTTACGCATCTTCAGTTCATTCTCTTTCAATTCAGCGTCCATGGAAAGTACCGGCAGGCCCCATTTATCTTTCACCGTTTTGCTAAGAGATATTTTATTATTATGATAAGGTAATATTTCTCCGAATCCCGTTGCGCCAATTGCCCATGCGCCTGGTTCGGTTAATGCTTCTTTAAATTCGGCACCAATATTCAATTCCGCAATTTCGCGGCTCCAGCCTTGTCTGCTGGCACTGCCCTGGTATCCATAGCCACGTAGAAAATCTCTCTTATCCCCATATAGATTTGCAAAACGTGAAATATAAAATCCGTTGGCTCTTCTACCTGCGTAATATTTATCCTCATATCCTTCCATTACACCTTGCGCGCCTAACATGTAATGATGATCCATTACATTATGTCCCAGTTCACCACTACTGCTTCCCAATCCCTCGGGCCAAATATCAGTAGCTGTATTCATCAATACCCATGAACTGTTCAACGCTGAAGCATTCAGGAAAACAATCTTCGAATAAAACTCGTACGTTTTATTAGTCTCGCCATCTAATACTTCTACCCCTTTTGCTTTACGTGAATCTTTATCATAAATGATTTTAGTTACAATGCTCCACGGACGAACGGTTAAGTTACCCGTTGCCAATGCTGCAGGAAGGGTAGATGACTGTGTACTGAAATAACCACCAAAGGGACAACCTTCCCAACAACGATTGCGGAACTGGCAAGCGGTTCTTCCCGGAATTGCCTGTGTAAGATTTGCGACACGTCCGATAAACATGTGCCGTTGATTTTTATAATGCGTTTTGATTCGTTCAGCAATGTCTTTCTCTACACAATTCAAATCCATTGGTGGCAGAAACTCACCATCTGGTAAATGTTCCAAGCCTTCTTTTGAACCACTGATGCCGGCGAATTTCTCAACATAACTATACCACGATGCAAGATCTTTATAGCGAATGGGCCAATCTACCGCGATTCCATCTTTTGCATTTGCTTCGAAATCGATATCGCTCAAACGGTAACTCTGTCGACCCCATAGAATAGAGCGCCCCCCCATCTGGTAACTGCGCCACCAGGCAAATGGCTTTTCTTGTACATAAGGACAGTCTTTTTCATTTGCCCACGAATCCGCAATTGCTTCCTGCGCAGCGGTGCCATACATCGCCCAATCACGTGAGATGACGGGATTGTCTTTTTTATATTGAAGCGTAGCCCTGCCGCGATGCTCAAACTCCCAGGGATTTTTGCCCGCTGTTTTATAATCTTTTATATGATCATACGGGCGACCACGTTCCAGCATCAATACTTTCAATCCTTTTTCACACAACTCTTTTGCCGCCCAGCCACCACTAATACCCGAACCAATTACGATGGCATCATAGGTATTCTGTGTTTGCGCTTTGTTGTTAATGTTCTTTGAATCGCCTGGCATAGATCAATGTTTGATTGTTTTTGAATATTATAATGGTTTAATCATTTTCCCTCAAGGCCGGGGGGCCGTCACCCTTAAATTATTCGCTGCGCCCGCTTCTTTGCTTCGCAACCCGGCTATCGCCGGGGTCGAACCGAGGCGAGGCGAAAATTTAAGGGTGGTTGTCACCAAAACAAAACTCAACATGCATTTAATTTAATCAGATTTAAAAAAACTAACTTTTTATTTACATGATAGCTGATAAAGGCGATCTGCAATAATTTTTATCAGATCTTAATTGTGACCGCTACTAATTTAACTCTGCGATTTCTATTTTCCGAAAATATATCTCTGCTCCTTCCGATTGTATGAGAATCTTTCCTTTTCTTAAACTTGGCTCAGTAGCTTCATTTACAATCACGCCATTAACTCTATGCGTTATCTTTCCGTTATTAGCAATTACTTCCACCAGATTCCATTCTCCATTTGGTTTTTCAGCATCCTTTTTCTTTTGGGATCTGGAATAATCTTTCGGCACAGTTCTGATACCATCCACTACAATGGTAGTACTATCAATCATCCAAAAATCGCCTACATCTCCTTCCTGTATCTGGCACTCGATACTTGTAGGCCAAACCACATCCATTGTGTTTAGCGGTACATAATAACAAATCCCATTATCTCTTCTTGTAGTATCTGCATCTCTGGGTGGATATTTCTTTATTCCCCATTTAAATTCCACCACCAGGTGAAAATTAGTAAATTCTTTTTCTGTACAGATATAGCCGAATTCCTTCCCTGATATATGCAATAAGTTATTCTCAATAAGGAAAACTTTTTCCGGATCATTATTTTTACCTTTTGATCTAAGGAAACTATACCATCCATCTAAATTCTTACCATTAAATAATGGCTTTAAATTTTTTTGAGCCTGTGCATTTGCATAAACGCAGGTTACAATAAAAAAGCAAGTAATCATTTTTTTCATAGTCATCTTTTTTTTGATTAGAAAATCTGTTACCTGTCTATTTTTCTTTTGTGAAGATTTTTATGGCTTCGTTATTCATCGCAAAAAGTATCAATCTTTCTTTACCAGTTTTAATTTCAATAATATTTCTTGCCTGACCTTTTAATAAAAGTCCGCTTTGTTTTTCATTCATCGCAACAAAGCCCCCGTTCCCATCCCCTTTGAGTAATAGTCCATAGCTCGCATCATAGATTCCCACCTCCGGTTTGCTCTGGTAAAAATTGCCGCCTGCTACCAGATCCATCTTGCCATCTCCATCGTAATCATCTATATTCATCCCGTACACCGATGACAATTGCGCTTCCACCGGTAATGGTTTTACCACATATCCTCCCTTCTTATCATTGATCAGTACACAACTTCTCAACTCGTAGGCTTCCAGCTTAGTTGCTTTATTGAGTTGTTCTGCGGTAAATATATCTTCCACTCCCTGTTCCTTATAGCTCTCATACTTTAAATATTTCTTCTTCAGGTATGGCAGCACCTCCACCAGGTCGTGACGAAGCGCCACCGGGTACGACTTCTCCCCATTGTAACAAGTCACCACTTGCTCCACCGTTCCGTTCTGATCAAAATCACTTACATACATCCGTACCGGTTTGTCCGCACTCGCCTTGAACCGCGAGTTCAGTCCGTGGTTGCCCACTACCATATCTTCATACCCGTCCCCGTTTATATCTTGTACTATTATGCATTTCCACCATCCGTTTGTTTTTCCAAGACCCGCATTCTCCGTTACTTCTTTCAATGAGCCTCCCTCATTATGGAACAACCGGATGGCCATGTATTCTCCCGTTACTACTAAATCCAATTTGCCATCCTTATCATAATCCAGCCAGCTGGCGTCCGTGATCATTCCCGCTTTCTCCAGCACCGGTGCCACTTGCCCCGTTACATCTTTAAAGATTCCTTTTCCATCGTTCTGCAGTATATATCCTTTGCAAGGATATCCATACCCGAACGGTTGGGATCTCACCCCCACAAATAAATCCTGGTCACCATCCCTGTCATAATCCCCCGCCGATACGCAGGATGAACTCTCAAAGATCTGTGCCGAGGGTAATAACTGCGGCGACTTACTGAACTTTCCCCCTCCATCATTTATATACAACCTGCTGATCAGTGCCGTGGAGTTCGCCGAGAACTCGCTGCCGCCACTGCATACATATAGATCCTGGTCACCGTCCCCGTCCGCATCAAAAAAGATACCGTCCACATCTTCGCTGCTTTTATCCAGTTCCAGTAACTGTTCATTGCTTCGTGTAAACCGGCCATTGCTTTGCTGGATATATAAAGCGCCCGGCTGGTCCTTCGCCCCGCAGATATACAGGTCCTCGCGCTTATCCCCGTTCACATCTCCCTTTGCCATCCGCGGTCCTTCCGTCGACAGCATATGATAGATCAGTTTATCCCGGTCAAAGTCTACAAACTCATTCTCCTTATGTATAAAATCGATCCCGTAATTATCCGATGAGGCACTCAGCAGCGCAGATTCCTTTTGAGGTAAGGGTACCGAATCAGGAGATTCGGCGGCCAGCTGTTTGAACCGTATCGTCTGGTTGGGAGTTACTTCTCTGAGCACCTGCTTTCTTCCATCGTTCCATACTATTACTACCGAATCGATCTTTTCTGTTTTGCCCAGCCCCAGGTTCAGCCGGTTATCCACTGTTGATTCAAATCCCCGCATCGGCATCGACTCCTGGTATACCGTTTTATGATCATAATACACTGTTACTGCCGCCCCGATCCCGTAACGGTTCTTCCCTTCTCCTTCCAGTTCTATTTTTATATACTTATTCTCCGGGTGCAGTTCACTACTCCGGTTACGGTACACAAAGGCCTCCATGTTCACATTGTTCACTACCAGGTCAAGGTCCCCGTCATTATCCAAATCCCCGTAGGCCGAGCCGTTCGAAAAGCCCGGCTGGTCCAGGCCCCACTCGCCCGCCTTATTCGTGAATGTCAAATCCCCGTTGTTTGCGTATGCGTAGTTCGGCAATGGGTTCGACGGCATTAAATCGATCAGCTTCTTTATTCCTTCTTTTTCCTCCGTTAATATTTTACGGATGGCTTGTGGATTTGCTGTGTATTGAACATAATCCTGATCCGTTAGATCTTTGAAGATCCCATTCGCTACAAAAATATCTTTATAGCCATCGTTATCGAGATCGGTGATCAATGCTCCCCAGCTCCAGTCGGTCGCTTGCACACCCGATAACCGGCCAATCTCGCTAAAAGAAACTTCTTTATTCTTGTTTTTATCTCCGGGTGCAAAGCCGTGGTTCAACTGCAACACATTTCGTACAAACTGGTGACCATATCCATTCTTTAAATTAGATTGATACTTATCCCAATTCTCGAAATTTGTTTTTGTTTTTACCCTTCCTTCCGGTTCGGGAAGCATATCAGTGACATAGATATCCGGGAACGCGTCATTATTGATATCAGCGATATCCGCGCCCATCGAATTCATGCTTAATTCCGTGATACAATCTTCCAGCATTTCTTTAAAGCCGCCATTCTGCATATTCATGTACAAATAATCTTTTTCAAAGAAATCATTTGATACATAAATATCCTGCCAGCCGTCTTTATTAATATCAGAAATCGTTACTCCCAGGCCAAAGCCAATCTTGCTGCTATAGATTCCCGCGGCGGTGGTTACATCAACAAATAAATTATTGTCGTTGCGATAGAGCTTATTACCACCCAGTGTATCGATAATCTTACGTTGATCTTTTACGAGGTCGTAATTACCAACGGATTTAAAAGAATTATTCAGGAGATAACAATCCAGGTCACTGTCGTGATCATAATCAAAGAAGACAGCATGTGTTGACAAACCCATACTATTCAATCCATATTCTTTTGCTTTATCCGTAAAACTCAAATTGCCATTATTAATGTAAAGTGCGTTGGCCCTGTTCTTTCCCTTGAAATCACCTGATTTACAAACATAGATATCCAGCAATCCATCCCCATTCACATCCGCGAAGGTTACACCTGTGGACCACACCCCTTCTGAATTCAATCCTGCCTTATCGGTAATGTCTTCAAATTTAAAATTGCCTTTGTTCAGGTAGAGTTTATTTGATTTCATGTTACCGCACAAAAAAACATCCGGCAATGAGTCATTATTAATATCCGCGATACCAACACCACCACCGTTATAAAAATTACGGAAAGTGTACACATTCAACTCTTCGGTATATTTCACATCGTTTGAGAAATCAATACTGGTTATGGATGCGGGAACTAATGTAAAGAGTTTATCACCCTCTTGTGTTTTATCATTTTTTTGTTGACAGGAAAAGAAAAAGACAGGCGCTAACAATATTATTAAGCGGGGAAGTATTGGTTGCGTATGAAGTAATGAAATTAATTTATGAACCATAACCAACAACACTTTTCAAGACGAGCAACAGGCAAAATTGCCTGTCAATTTACACATTATTTTCAAGGTCATTCGCCGAAGACAGCTCATTAACAAAACAACTACCTATTTAAAGTAGGAAGCAAGTAATATAAATTACTTGCTTCCTACATTTCTATAAATGCAATTATCGAGTTCTATTAGTATCCTGGATTCTGAACAAGATTTTTATTAGCGTTCAACTGACTTTCTGGAATGGGGTAGATATTCACGTGTGTACTTGCATCAGCAGGATGGAAACGGAAGGCGCTGTTATATGTACCAAAGCGGATCATATCCTGGCGTCTCCAGCACTCTGCAAACATTTCACGACCGCGTTCTGCCAGGAAGTTAACTTGTGTTACGGTTCCAAAAGCGGTAACACCACCGTGTTGCGTTCTGATCTGGTTAACGATAGCCAACGTAACAGGATCATTCCAGTTTGCGCTTTTACGAGCCGCTAATTCAGCTTTCATTAATAATATATCTGCATAACGAAAGATCGCGAAATCGTTACTAAGATTCTGCGTCATACCGGAATAAAACTGCCATTTATTAATACGTGCACCGGATTGTCTCCATGCATTTGGTTCGAGTTGATTAATATATGGAGTATAGGTGAGTGGCGGACCATCTGGGTCTGTAAGATCGGCACCACCATCAGATAATCTTGTACCATTTGAAGCGAACTGTGGTCCTACCAGGAAGTTTGATAATCTTTTATCGAGGGTGCCGGTTGTTAAAGCACCATCCGGTGTCAATCCAACCACTTGTCCTTGTGGGCCGGGGTTCAGAGCCGGATCAATATAGGACTGATAGAATTCCTGTACAGTAGCAAAACCATTCCATGGTTGAGCGTTGATATTATAGGTAGCCTGACTCAGATAACTCAATGTCATCATTGGCAAATTGAAGCCTCCAGCCTTTACTGCGTCATAAGGCACGGCCCATATAAACTCAGTTGAGTTTTGATTGTCTTTAACAAAATTATCTACATAATTAGCTGTTAAGGCAAACTTACCAGAATTAATAATTTCATCGCAGGCTGCAATCGCTTTATCCCATTGAGCGGTTCCTGTATAAATCTGTGCGTTGATATATAATTTTGCTAAAGCCGCATATGCTGCATAATAGGTAACCCGGCCATAAGTAGGACCATCACCAGGTCCGGATTTTGGTAAGGCAGCCGCATTATCTGTCAACTCTTTCTCAATAAATGCATACACTTCTGCTTTTGTATTATTCTTAGGGGGTTCAACGTTCGTAAAATCTGTAGTGATAGGAACATTTCCGAACCAATCCAGCAGCCATAAATAATAGATAGCGCGGAGTGCTTTCAATTCAGAAATATAAGCTGCTGCTTTGGGAGAAGTACTGTTTGCAAGAGCAGCCATTAATTTATTACAGGTAGTAACTCCAGAGAACCCGAAGTTCCAACCATTGTTGATCATGGGGTCATCTTTTTTATAGGTATGCAATTTCAGGCGTACCCAGTGACCACCATCACCCCAGTCGGCACCACGTTGTGGTACAACCACTTCGTCGGAGCTTACTTCGGTCAGACAAAATACGTTCCCGTTTCCTCCTATTCCAAACAAGGGAGAGTAAGCCGCGCCTACGGCCGATGCTAACTCAGCGTCTGTTTGATAAAAATTATCAGAAGTAACGGTGTCGAATAATAGTTCCCTTTCATCTAGTTTGGTGCACGATCCGATGATCAGCAGGCACATCAGGAAGAAAAATTTCGTAATTAATTTCATATAGCTTGTATTAATAAATTAAAAGTATTAGAATCCAACATTAAGTCCAAATGTGAAGGTGCGAGTATATACCCAGGTTTCTCTACGGTCAATACCCGGCGCCAGCACGTTTCCTCCATCCTGATAACGAACCTCAGGATCAACCCCTGTATAGTCCGTAATTACGAACAGGTTCTGACCATTTACAAATAGTCTCATATTTCTTACTACCGAACCGAATTTTGAACTTTTTGAGATTGGAACATTATAACCAAGTGTTGCGTTGTCTAATTTCACGAAAGATGCTTTTTCAACATGCAAACTGCTATAAATCTGCGCATCCGTAATTTTTGGATCGAAATATTTTGTATTAACCACGTTATAACTGGTTGCTACGTTTGGATTCTCATAGAACGCGCGGAACGTATTAATCAATTCGTGACCAACAGATCCTCTCAGGAAGAAATTAAAATCAAAGTTTTTAAACCGGAATGTGTTGTTCCATCCCCATTCGAATTTAGGCAAGCCATTTCCGATATAACCTCTTTCTGGATTTGCATTTGCTAATACCGGTTTACCATCTTTATCAGCGAACAAGTATTTACCATTCGCATCAACACCCATATACTTATAACCATAGAGTAATCCGATTGGCTCTCCTTCAACAGCTCTTGTTAACTGAGTAGCTTCCTGACCCGGAGTACCCAGGTTGGTAGCACCCACATAAGAACCTTTTAGAGATTCATCCAGTTTGGTTAACACAATATCATAAGTGGAGAACTGACCACCAGTGGTCCAGGAGAAACTGCTGCTGGAACTTTTAATGATATCATAATTTAATGAGAGCTCAACACCCTGGTTATTCAATTCACCAATATTTTTCCAGGTATTATTAAATAATGCAGGCGGTGAAGGAACGGTAACGTTAAAGATCAGGTCGGTTGTTTTCCTGTTGAAATAATCAAAGGTACCAGTCAACCTGTTATTAAATAAAGCAAAATCCAATCCGATATCTATTTCCGCTTTCTTTTCCCATTTCAAATCGGGGTTGGCGTTTACAAACCCTGCATAAGCCTGTGCATATACACCGTTACCTGCATAGTATGTACCACTGTTGCTCAACCTATCCATAGACAAATACGCTTGTGGAGGAAGTGCACCGGTAATACCATAACTGGCTCTCAACTTAAGTAAATTAATAAATTGAATATCTACGATGCGCTTAATATCAACACCCGCACTTACCGCAGGGAAACTTCCCCATTTATTATTCTCTCCGAATACTGTTGATCCTTCTCTCCTTAAACTTGCTGATAAGAAAAGAAAATCATCCCAGTTTAAATTAACCCTTCCAAAGAACGCCACTAATTCAGATCCATTTTTATAACTTCCTATGGTGCCCAATCCATTTTGGAAATCAAGTGCTGCACCAAAGTTCTCTCCCGAAGCATCAGTAATAAAATTACCACCGCCTACACTGTATCCTTTGTTAAGAAAGTTCTGGTAGGAGTAACCCGCTATAATGTTTGCATCCAGTTTATCAAACAATCTTGTTTGATAAGTGGCTATACTTTCAAAAAGCTGGTTAAATGACTCGTTGTCGTTTTTATAAGAATAACCACCCCGTGCAAAACCATTTACTCCATTAAAGAAACCACGTGAAATAAAGGCATTACGGGGAGAATATTGCTCACCATAAAAACTAGTTGTTTGTTGTGCATATCTCAAAAGGAATTTTAATCCTTTAAGAATTTCATACTCAGCGGAAGCACCAATATTAAATCTGGTTAAATCTCCTGTATTTCTATTCTGCTTGAGCATTGCAACCGGGTTAGAATAATCCACGAAGTTCGCTTCGTAATATCCGCCACCCGT
Source organism: Chitinophagaceae bacterium (assembly GCA_965279015.1). Classification (GTDB taxonomy): domain Bacteria; phylum Bacteroidota; class Bacteroidia; order Chitinophagales; family Chitinophagaceae; genus Endoryza. Next base: position 1,114,056 of record OZ257130.1, on the reverse strand, counting down.
CAAATCATAAAGTGGGTCCTTACTATACACCGGAGCAGTAGGGTTATAGATTGTTGCATATTTGAACGCATCCGGAAAACCGAAATCAGACTCACGTCTGGTGGTACTCATATCGATATTAAATACCAGTTTATTATTTATCGCCCGATGTTTTAAGTTTACCCGACCGTTGATTTGGTCAAAACCTGTTGTTATGGCAATCCCTTCCGTCTTTCTATAGTTGATAGACGCGCTGTAGGTAGTTCCTGCTGTACCGCCGGAGAAGTTGAGGTTGTGCATTTGTGCATAGCCGGTACGTGTAATTTCTTTGTTCCAATCGGTAGACGACCCATAATTAGTTCCTTTCCCTAATGCAACAAATTCGGCAGCCGTCATATGTTCTGTAAACTTGGTTGCATTTTCCGCTGAAAAAGATACATTATAATCTACTTTCGGAGCACCACTTTTACCTTGCTTAGTGGTAATGATGATTACACCGGCTGATCCACGTGTACCATAAATTGCGGCAGCGGATCCGTCTTTCAGTACATCAATATTTTGAATATCGTTAGGATCGACCGTATTGATATCGGCTCCGATCTGTCCGTCTACTACAACCAATGGTTGTGTATTAGCACCGAGGGTAGAAAGACCACGCAAACGGATAACGAACCCTCCGTTGGGGTTACCGCCCGCACGGGTAATCGATAGTCCAGCAACCTTACCTTGTAATAACTGGGCAACATCATTTACGTTTCCCTTGTTAAACTGTTCGGGACTAACGCTCGTGATAGCGCTGGTTACTTCTTTTTTACGTACCGAACCATAACCCACAACAACCACTTCATTAAGGTTGGTTCCTGAAGGAGCTAAACTGACATCAATGACAGTCTTATTGCTGATCGCAATCTCCTGGGTTCCATAACCTACATAAGAAATGATTAGTGCTGTAGTACTTGCTTGGACAGTAATACTAAAGGACCCTTCAGCATTGGTCACAGTTCCACCAGCTTTGGATCCTTTTGCTAAGATAGATGCACCTACTACCGGCGATCCATCTTTTGAGTCTGTTACTTTACCTGTGATTACTTTATCCTGGCCGAAGGAAACCAAGGATATGTTAATGGCGATGAATAGCATGAAGCATGCCTGCAGCAGTCGTTTGAGAGTCATAAACAATTATTAAAAATGGTTATCGAAATGGTCCTAAACAATGTGTATGCTGTACGCACACAACACAATTTTATGATTTTTTTGGCTTTAAAAAAAATTTAAACCAATAAAAAAAATATTTCTTGTCTAAGAATCAATAAAATATAAGTGTAAAACCTAAGTAACTTGATTGAGCCTTTTATCCAATTCTTTTGGCAAAACCGTATTAAGACAACCAAAATGATCTGAAACGCTGCCTGATATTAAATCTAGTTGATATTTCATTTTGGTATAATGTATCCAGATCAATTAGATTTTCTTCAAATTTTAGTCGTAAGCCAGCCAGTTTCCTCCAATTTAAATAATGAAATGACCCAAAACCCACTTATTAAAGATTGATTGTATAATATTAAATAAGAAAAGAAATAAAATAATTACAGTTTGGAAGCAGAAACGCCGCTCTGTGTCTTTCCAATTGAAAAACGATTGGTATTGAATTGGTATAATTTTCCTGGTCTGTGCGGAACATCCTGTTCAAATTCATTCATATCAATGAGCCAGTCCATTAAGAAGAATTTCTTCCGGAAATTTCTCCGATCCAGCTTGGTACCGAGAATCGCCTCATAAAGACTCTGAAGTTCGCGAAGCGAGAATTTCTCCGGCAACAAATTGAATACGATGGGATGTTCCATGATCTTATCCTGTAATTGGGCAATACAGGTATTCAGGATTTTTTTATGATCGAAAGCCAGTGTGGTGATCTCTTTTACCGGGTGCCAGTGAAGTTGATTATGTGAAAGCTTGAGCTGGTGATCATTAATATTTACCAGAGAATAATACGCGATGGTAATTACCCGGCCGGCGGGGTGACGGTTGATATCTCCAAACGTATAAACCTGTTCGAGAAACACATCATCGAGCCCGGTTCTTTCTTTCAATACCCGATACGATGCTGTATTCAGGTCCTCATCGGGTTTCACCAGGTCGCCCAATAAGGTCCACTTGTCTTTATATTCTTCCAGGTCGGATCGTATAAGCAATACTTTGAGTTCCCCGTTTTCAAAACCAAATATTACACAGTCTACTGAAATCGCTATCTGGAAAAAATCCCGGTTTTCCGATTTTAGTTGTTTGACTGTTTTTTGTGAAGCAGTTGTCATATAAATGCGTCAAATATAACTTTTGTCATTAAAAATTCAGTACTAGTTTTTGCACCAATTTGCGATTGCCAAACTCCATCTGCAGTAAATAGGTGCCGGCTGGAAGCTTATACAATCCACGGGTTTGATCAAGAGAAAGTTTGTGCACGCCCTGTATTTTGAAGCCGGAAAAAATAGTAGCAACCTGCTGGCCGGTAATATTTACCAGTCTGATATTCACCTTGCCGCTTTCGGGTAATTCGTACTCAACAGTTGCTTGTTGTTGAACGGGATTGGGATACACAGTAAGACGAATGCGTTTTCCATTATAGATAATATCCGTTACCGGTGTAACTACATTGGTAACATTCCGGTTCACATATACATGATACTCCCCCGGTTGAAGAGTCATGCTCTGCGCGGTTCCGGTAGCATTGTATGTAGTTCCACTAAAATAATCGTACCAGGTGCCCGCATTCTGGAAACTAACTGAACCCGTAGTTGCGGTTACATCAAAATTTCCTACCACCAGGATATTGGAAGTATCTGTTGTTAGTTTTAGCCATTTAAATGCCGCACCTAAATTGGATTCAACCCGGTTGGTAACAAATCCGTTTTTATATAAGGGATGCGCTCTCAATTTTAGAAGTCCGGAAGAAACATCAAATAATCGTTTGCGACGGATATCATCTAAATAATCCCATCGAATAGGTTTGGGATCGAGCCGGCAATTGTTGTTGACGGTGCCGTTTGTACAATGATTGATTGAATAATCATACCCTGTTTCCCCGAATTGCCAGATCATTTTGGGACCAGGCATCATATATAAAAATGCTGAAGCCATTTCATTCCTGCGAAGTCCCGTACTTACTTCTTTCACATCATAACTGCCCGAAGAATTCCCGAAATTGGTATTCTTGTACATCAATCGTTCTTCGTCGTGACTTTCCATATAAGCGATCAGGTGTGGCTGGTTCCATCCGCGGACCGTATGCAGGGCTCCTTCAAAGTTGGAAGCTCCTAAAAATCCCATCGTCGCTTCACTGAAATTATGGTTCATATTGCCCCAGAACAACATGCCATAGTCTGACAATTCTTTTTCTTCCGAATTATCCGCGAAATGTTCCAGTACTGCATAACTGCCCGGCGATTTCAATTGAAGCGTATCATAATATCTCTTCCAGATGGTAACTCTTGACGCGTCGTAATTACCCCAGGCACCCACATTACAATTATTTCCATTGGCATCGCAGGTATTAACCTGTGTAAATCCTTTTGAAAGATCGAAACGGAAACCATCAATTCGGTATTCTGTCAGCCAATATTCTACAACCCGACTCACAAAAGCTTTTGTAGCCGCGCTCTCGTGATTCATATCGTATCCTACATTAAATGCGTGACGCGGTGTAGGATTGAACCAGGGATTATCCGCAGCCGGCCGGGAATTGGCGTTATCAAAATACAATTGAACCATGGGCGATTGACCGAATGAATGATTCAACGCGATATCCATTATAACCGCGATGCCTTGTTTATGTGCTTCATCGATGAATACTTTTAAACTACTGTCGGTACCATAATATTTATCAGGCGCGAAATAAAAGGAAGGATTATATCCCCAACTGATATTGCCTTCAAACTCATTAAAGGGCATCAGTTCAATTGCGTTCACTCCTAATCTTCTCAAATAGCCTATTGTATCTTTTAATGTTTTCCAATCATGATTGCTTATAAAATCGCGCAACAGCAATTCATAAATAACCAGATTTCTTTTATCGGGTTTGCTGAAATTATTTACCTGCCAGGTATAAGCTGGCTTGGCGGTCTGCAACACACTTACGATACCCGTAGTTTTACCGGTAGGATAAGGCTTCAGGTTCGGATAAGTTGTAGCGGTGATGAATGGATCATTATTGGGATCCAATACTTTTGTGGTGTAAGGATCTGCTATCTTAATTCCTCCGCTAACAGCAAACTGATAAGCGTATTCCGTTCCGGGAGTAAGTCCTGTGATACGAATCCAATGTCTTAACCCATCGGGCGTTTTATTCATTTGATATAACGTATTCTCTACCCAGTTATTAAAATCTCCGATTACAGACACCCTTGCTTTATTCGGCGCATATAAAACTAAAATAACAGAGGTATCACCGGGTTCATAATTAATTCCATCCCTTGTTCCCGCAGGCTGTGGTAATACATTGGTAGGTGGGGCTATAAAGAAATTTATAGTATCCGAAATAGTAATCGCCCCTTCTGTTGCTCTTGCAACAATCTGCTGATTGCCCGAAGTAGTGATAAGCAGTGTATCCAGTATTGCGTTTGACGAGGAGACCGCATTGGTTTGGGTACCATTAAAAAATATTTTCAAATCACCCAGGTTATTACTTAACCAGGTAACATAGATATCATCCCCAATGGCTTTTGATAGGGGTTCAGGAACCGGAACATAACGTGGCTCCAGCAATGGAAGAACATATTTTCCAGACAAGGCAGTTCCAAAAACAGGTATATACATATCGCTGCCGTCGGAATTTCTTTGCACCGTGTTACCCGCGCCATTCCGGAAAAGAATCGTTACTTTTTGGATTGTTTCACTCGCTGGTACGCCAAAAAAGCTACGGATATTATTAATGATATATTGGTACTTATTATTCCCTAATGAAGTTGCTCTCGCGGCGGCATCGGCGGAACCCCATGTAAATTTAGAGTACTTCCAATCAGTAGGACTGCTGCTAAGATTAGTGATTACTCCTACATGTACATATACATCATTCGTATTCCCATAATTAAGTAATCCCTGGTTTCCCTTTGTACAATCCACGGTTACAGATAGCGAAGAAGTATCCTTTGGGAATGCTGGAGTGGTATTTAGTAATTGGGCGGAAACTATATTGAATAAAAAAAGGCCCAATATGAGAAGGCGGGTGGCTTTCGTCATAGGAAAAGATTTGATATAAAAATACATAGAACGATGGGAAATTAAAAATGAAAAAGTAGCGCTTCTCCTGCTAGCTGATGCAGATAAACATGATGGACGCCACTTTTTCATTTTTTTATACTTAATTATTCATTTAACATTTTAATTGATCGTTGCTGTTTGTGTGTTTTCGTTCAATGTAATAGTATAGGTTCCGGCTGTTGCGGGTGTTTTAAAATTACCTCCACCGTCCCATTTAATCTTTCTGGCTGTGCCCAATGCCTGACTACCCCCACTATTATCTTCATAATCGAATGCACCCCAGTCATTACCTGCCAGGAACTTAATATCCTTGTTCGCTTTTAACGCTATGGTGATTGTCCATACTCCATTACCTGAATATGTCATTTGCGGGGAACTTGCCGGATTCCAATCACCCACTCCAACCTGGTCTATACCGTCGCCCACTAACCGCATTTCAGTAGCGGGACTCATTTCATATTTAGTATTGTCAACATTGCGACCATCCCAAATCACCCTGTATCGGCCGGCAGCAGTAATATCCGGGAAATTGGCTCCGTTTGTAACAACAGTACTTCCACTTCCACCCGCTGAGCCATAACTTCTTGTTTCACCTACTGAATTGCTACCGTCGTTCCAGGAATTATTATCAATAAGTTTCCATCCACTGGCTGTGAAATCAGCAAGTCCGACAAACAAATTAGTAGCGGGTGCTCCCATTGCATAAGTTGGAAATACACTTGGCGGATCCCAACCAGCGCCGGTTGCTCCACCTACAAATCCCATTCTTCCGGATCTGATATCATATTTGAGGGTAGTCCTGTTAATCGATATACGATAAACCCCTGCGGTTGATACATTAAAATTATCTGAACTGCCCGCTACCATATTACCTCCGGTTCCTCCGTAATTCACATCCCATGAACGACCCTGTGTTACCTTAAACTGTGCACCGGCTGGTAAATAAATATATATATAATACATGCTATTAAATACAGCGGATCGCAGATCCCTGATTAATTCGGGAGCGGTTGCCGGATCCCAATCATTGCCATTTCCGGTGGCAGCCTGGTAACTACCGGGAAGATAAAACCGCAAAATTGGAATATAACTTTTTATTCGTACGGTGAAAACATTGGAGTAAGATATTGCTCCCTGTGCGGTGGTTGCTTTAACGCGATAGTCTATCTTTCCAGTATTTCCACCGGGCACGCCAGAACTTAATGCTGTTTCATTCATTTCCCCCTGGGTCATCGCTTTGCTGTACAATAGATTGCCAACTGGAATTTCTTTAATATTTGCGAAGTTCTTTCCGGTAGAATCGTATTGGATGATATAATTGATGTTTCCGGTATAGCCCTTGAATGCTTGAGTCCAGGAAAAAGTAATTGAATTTTGACCAGCCGTAGCCAATTCGCAGATTGCCGAATCAGAGGTGCTTGATAACTTAGGCGGGTCATTGAAGGGCGTAATAGTAACTTTTACCACGTTGGAGGTATACTGTTCGTTATTGTTACCATAGGAGGAAACAATACGTACGTCCACAACTTTTGGTACTCCTATCGCAAAGCCATAATTGAGTAATGCGGCATTAATTTCCCGACCGGTGTATCCAACACTTCGTTTGCCCATTACTTCCTTAGTTATTTTCTTGGAAAAATTTCTTCCGGTTGAATCCAATTCAAGAATAAACTTATAGTTGCTTGTATCGGTTGCATATGCAGGATCGGTCCAGCTGAAAGTAATTACTTCGGTTATAGAATCAGCGGGTGTGGGTGATACTGATGTTGTTGACGGGGTAAGTGTCACCACGGTGCCCTTGTCGTAATATGGTAGGTCCTCAATTTTTTCGCAGGACGTCGTAAAGACAAATAATCCTGCAAATAAAACAAGGCAATTTTTTATAGCTCTCATATACTAATATTAGGGGTGAGTTATAATTTGGTTATTGTAAATCTTCCCAATTGAAAATCTACTACGATCTTATAATTTCCACTGGACGCAGGGGTTCTTATATCACCTCCACCACGGGAAAGATTATCGCCGTCGGGATTATTATTATTATTAGAACCTGCCCATCCATATTTATCAGCCCAATCACCATTCAGTGGCAGAAATAGTAATGACTTACCACCCGTGAGCGCAATAGTTATCTCATACAGCGTAGGGCTTTTTTGAGTAAACTCCTGGCTGGGTAAAGGTACCGGGTTGGCCCAACCGCCCGGAGATGCATCTCCCACCAGGTAAAGTTTACCAGTTGTTGGAGGGACTACTTTTGGAGGAGGGGTAAAGGGTGTCGCGGTGAATTTGAAAACATTCGAAGTAAGTTTCGCTGCTTCGGCAGAACCCAATGCAGAACTCACTCTTACTTCAAACGTGTACTGGCGACCTGTTTTCACAAGCATGGTGTTACCCATTATATTGTTCAATTCTCCTTTGGTATAAGATTGGCTCAGATTTTTTGCAACGGTAGTTACATATTTATTCTTGCTACCGAAATTTACCCCTAACGTATCCATCTCAATGGTATATGTTACGTCGTGCGAACTTACCCCTGTAGTGAAAACATAATCGGGATTGGTCCAGTTAAATGTAATTCCGGGTTCTGTTTCAGTGCCCGGTGTTAAGCTTACTGCCGTACTGGAGCCCGACAATACCGGAGCAGTTCCTCCTTCGAGATATACTTTATTTTCTTCTTTTTCACAACCTGTCAGCACCGAAAATGCGACCAATGTGTAAGTCAGAAATTTTAAAAACTTTTTCATCTTTATAATTTTAATAAGAATGAATTAATAGTTTGGATTCTGCTTTATGTTTGGATTCGAACCTACTTCTGTTGCAGGTAAAGGATATATGCGTAAGTGTGCTGAAACACCGGTTCCATTTTTCACGCCTCCTTTCCATGGCCAGAGATAAGTTCCTTCGGTGAATTTGTTAAACCGTATCAAATCACTACGACGGAATCCTTCCCAATACAATTCACGGGCTCTCTCATCCAGTATTAAATCAAGGGTAAGTGAGGCCGAACTGATATTTCCATTCGTATTTCCATATGCACGCTGACGAATGATATTAAAATAATTGGTTGCTTCCGTTAAGGTACCGCCGGTGCCTCCTTGTTTTACTGCCTCTGCAAAAATGAGGTACATCTCACCAAGCCGGAATATGGGGAAGTCGATGTCCGAAAATGTTTTTTCGGGATCCTGACCAAATCCACCAGATTTTGTTTTGTTTCGATATTTGGTAACAGCAAATCCATCTTTGAATTCACTCAGTTTTTCAATTTCCAGGTTATGCTGAAAGAATTGCGCTCTTTTATCCGCGGTACCATTAAAATCGGGAAACAATAAGGGAAGATTTTTAGTGGAACGGATACCAGACCAATTGGTAAGACCCGAATAATTAACATCCATATTCCCACCCACAGAAGCATTTACAAGAAATGTAGTGCCTCCGTAATTCTTTGTTTTAAGGCCATCATAGTTTAATGTCCAGATTGCTTCCGTATTACCAGTTCCATTGTCGGCCAGCAACAGGTTACGATAATCGCCCAGCAATGTATATCCGGCATCAATTACTTTTTTAGAATATTGAACCGCTTCGTTCCATTTTGCAGTACCGGTATACACCTGCGCATTTAGGTAAAGTCTGGCCAGTAATGCCCAGGCTGCTGCTTTATCTGCACGGCCATATTCGTTCGATTTTGCCGCGGCCAATGAAGGTTCGATTGCCAGCAATTCTGTCTCAATATATTTGAAGAGATCAGCCCGCATGATTTGCTCAGGCCGTACAGATGCTCCAATGGCAGTTTCTTCGTTAGTAAAGCCAGGATTACCATATAGGTCAATTAGCACCCAATATTGAAACGCTCTTACAAATCTTGCTTCGTTAGCCATCATCTTAATATTAGTTGCAGCGGCTCCGGTTATACTACGACTCGCCAGTTTAGCGTCACTACTTTCACGGATGAATTCATTACATAAAGTGATTACATAAAAACATCGACTGTATAAACCAATAAGCATTGGATTATTAGCGCTCCAATTCATATTATGAAAATCCTGAATGCCGGGATCGTTCCAGGCAACTACCGCCTCATCGGTACTCAATTCCTGCGCTTTCCAATAAAGGCGGAGAAAATCAGAAGTTCCCTCATCAATACCAGCTACATCACCGCTACCGGCAGGACCGTTATTACCAGTAAGCGCCATCGATCCATATACTTTCGAAAGCACTTGTTTATATCCGGCTTCATCTACATACAATTGTTCGGATGTTACCGATCGGGGCGGAAACAGGTCGAGTTTTTTACATGCGCTGAAAACCAGCACCATTGTTATCAGTCCCAATCCATATTTTAATATCTTATTCATATCGCAATGTTTAACTTTTTACAATTAAAAATCCAGACTAACACCCAACACAAACATTCTTGGGCGTGGGTAAATGTTATTGTCGATACCTCCATTTAATTCCGGATCGAGTCCTTTGTATTTGGTAATTACAAAAACATTCTGAACGTTCGCGGAAACCCGTAAACCCACTCCTTTAAAAACTTCACCTGCATTATATCCTACGTTGATATTATCCATACGCAGGAAGGAAGCGTTCTGAACATAATAATCGGAGAAGTATTGGTTGTTAGTAAAACCGGTTTCAAGATAATTAGCAGATCCGTTTACAATCCAACCAAGTGGGTTGATGATTTGTCGTAATGAACCGAGGTTACTTTGAAGGTTATTATAATTGTAATTTCCCAAGTTAATACGGGCTACAAAACCGCCGGTCCATTTACCTGAAGTTATACTGCTGGATATTCCCATGTATACAGGAGCATTGGGCGCTTTATAACGATAGAGGTCCTCGTTGTTAATGATTCCGTCCCGGTTTAAATCTTCATACAACCCTTCAATGGGTTTGTTATTATTATCATACACCTGTTTATATACGTAAAAAGAGGAAGGACGATAATCTACTGAATGGATCTGTATAGTATTTCCTGTTCCACCGGCAATTCCACCCACCAAGTTACCTTTGAAAGTTGGATCAGGATTTAATAAAAGATTGGTGATCTTGGGCTCCACATAGGTAACGTTGAAGCCAAGTTCCCAGGTTAGATCTTTTCTTTGAACAGGAATAGTATTCAACGTAAACTCTACCCCATTGCTTTCGATATTACCCACATTGGTACGAATCTGGTTACTGAAATTGGTACCCAATGCAATGGGCACAACTGCCAGCAGGTCCTTGGTTTTACGGAAGAATACATCTACCGAACCACTAACTCGGTTGTTCCATAATCCAAAATCAACCGCCGCGTTTAAGTTGGTTGTTGTTTCCCAGCGTAAGTTGGGATCGTAGGCGGCAGGGCGATACATATTATAATAAGATGTTCCGAATTGATACTGTGCCGCATCATTACTGATGGAGTAATTGGGAAGATATTCATAGAAACCAATTCCGTCCTGTTGACCTGTAGTTCCATATCCTAAACGAAATTTAAGATCTGAAACAACCTTTGCATTGGCCATAAAGTCTTCTTCACTCACTCTCCAGGCAAATGCCGCGGATGGGAAAAAGCCCCAACGATCATCCGGATTATATTTAGAAGAACCATCAGCACGCAGATTCACTGTCAGGATATATTTATTGGCTAATGTATAATTGAGGCGACCATAATAAGATTGCAACAAATATTCTGACGGATACGTGTCGAACGCTGGCTTGGTATTAGCTCGTTCCGAACCATCATAACGAAAGTCGGCATACGCATAATCCGTGAAATAAAAATCCTGGTATCCATATCCCGCCATCACATCTATCCGGCTATTGATCGATTTTAAATCTTTTACATAGTTGAGATAAAAATCGAATAACAGGTTATAACGGGTGTTTTTATATTGATTGTTTTCTCCTCCATAATGCAATACCGTGAAAGGATTCTCTTTAATTTCCCAACGACGATACCCTGATGCTGCACTATCAGTCAAAGTATTGGTTCCTTCCCCTTTCTGGTAGTCGTACCCAACATTAAGATTAGCGCGTAACCCTTTTACCCATGGCAGGGTATAATCAAGTTGTACATTGCCGATGGTCCTAAAAACATCACTCGTGTTCTCGCGCATTTCCAACATAGAAACTGGGTTTCGCGGAGCGAGGTCACGGGGAGGAGCCCCACTTGTATTACTATCTATATATTCAAAAAATCCACCGAAACGCTTACTGTCCACTCTTACGGGTTGAGTAGGATCAAATGCGATGGCCGAACCAATCGCTCCTTCATTCGCAAACTTATTGCTGGTATGTGCCACCTTTACATTGAAATCAACTTTGAGGCTATTGTTGAATAATCTCGGATTAAGGTTTAAACTTATTGTCTGGCGTTTGAAATTACCGGTACGCAACATACCATCCTGGTTTAGAAATCCACCCGATATACGGAAAGGAAGTTTTCCATCAAAGGCTCCACCTCTTGCACTAAAGTTCAAATCCTCTCCAAATGCTGTGTGATAAATTTCATCTTGCCAATTTGTATTAGCGTTGCCCAGTTTACTGGCATCCCCCGAAGCACCTTTGGAATTGATGACCTGGCGCATTTCATCAGCAGTCAATATATCCACTTCACCAGAACGGGTCTGTGCAAAAACCTGCGCGCTAAAATTGTAACGAACTTTTCCCGCTGCCCCTTTCTTGGTAGTAATAAGTATAACACCATTGGATGCTCTTGAACCATAGATAGCCGCAGCAGAAGGGTCTTTTAAAATGGTGAAGTTTTCAATATCGCTGGGATTTACAAGATTGAGCGGATTGACAGATCCGGCCGCACCTCCATTATCAACAGGAACCCCATCGATAACTATGAGTGGAGAATTACTTGCATTCAAAGATGCCCCGCCTCTGATTCGAATGGTACTTCCTGCTCCCGGTGCCCCGCTATTACTGGTTACCTGAACGCCGGCAACTTTACCAGCGATCAATTGCTCTGGTGTTTGCAACGCTCCTTTTACAAAATCTTTGGAGGAAACGGTAGCAATAGCACCCGTAAGGTCCTTTTTGCGGGCACTTCCATATCCAACAACAACTACTTCATTCAAGTTAACCTGTGAAGCAACAAGGGAAATTGTAAGCGGGTCGTTTCCACTAACATTTATTTCCTGGCTAACATAACCAACATAAGAAATAACTAATGTTTTTACTTCTGAAGTAATTTTAATAGAAAAGGAACCATCTGAAGAAGTTGTGGTTCCTCCTGCATTTCCTTTTGAAGTGATGCTGGCTCCGGCAATCGGTGAACCGTCTTTAGAATCGGTTATTTTACCGGTTACCACCCGTTCCTGTGCCCATAATGATAATGGGATTACAAACAGGAAAATAGCCACCATCCCCACAAGCAATCGTGTTTTGGTCATAAACAATGATTTAAAATTTAGGTGTGTATTTGGTACACAAAGTAATTTATTTCCCGAACCCACCAAAAAAATGTATCTAAAAAAATTAAGCCCCGCCAAACATGATACGAATTGGATGGCGGAGAAGTTATCGGCGTATAAATAATATAATATAGTGGTTAAGAGCCGGCAGCCATTTTTATTTACAACTCTTACCTTTATTAAAAAGACAGGTTATGTATTCTTCCGAGCAAACCCGCAAATTGCAGCATTCAACTAATGACCTTTTAAAAAAGACAGGTGCTGCTTCAAAAGCTCACATTAACATAGACTCGTTGCGAGAAGTCTTACGGTTTCATGAGTACCGTTATTATATAATGAATGAACCGTTGATCGGTGATTATGAATATGATCAGTTGTATAAAGCGCTCGAAAAAGCGGAGGCAGGTGACCCATCATTGATAACTCCGGATTCGCCCACACAAAGAGTGGCCAAGGGACTTACAAAAGACTTTCGCACGGTCCAACACCTGGTACCAATGCTATCGCTGGAGAATTCTTATAATGCCGATGACCTGGTGGATTGGGATCGAAAGGCAAAAGAGGCATCGGGTTTGAAAGAGCTGGAGTATTGTGTTGAACCTAAGTTTGACGGAGCCAGTATTTCCCTTATTTATGATAAGGACCTGCTTTTCCGGGGCGCTACCCGGGGAGATGGTGTGGAGGGCGATGAAATCACAACCAATATTAAACAAATAAGATCGGTTCCATTGTCCGCTCGTTTTTCAGATTACGGCATTGAACAGATTGAAATTCGCGGAGAAGTATTACTCACCAAGAATAATTTCAAAAAGTACAATGAACAGTTGGCTGCACAGGGTCTTCCTCCATTAGCTAATCCGCGCAATGCGGCTGCTGGATCATTACGAATTAAGGATTCAAAAGAAGTAAGTCGCCGTAACCTGGAAGCTTTTCTTTATAATATCAGTTATTTTACGCATCCCGGTTCGGCGATACATATAAACCTCAAAACGCATAGTGGTTGTTTAGAAATGCTTTGGCAACTGGGTTTTCGCAGTCCGGTAAATGAAAAAAAAGTATTGAAAGGAATTGAATCGGTAATAAAATATTGCTACGAATTTGAAACGAAACGCGATGATCTGCCATACGAGATAGATGGCATGGTGATAAAAGTAAATGATATCGCGCTGCAAGATAAAATGGGAATTACCTCTCACCATCCCCGCTGGGCAATCGCTTATAAATTCAAGGCGCGGCAAGCCACTAGTAAATTGATTGGGGTAGAGTTCCAGGTGGGAAGAACAGGATCGATAACTCCGGTGGCAAAAATTGAACCCGTTCCGATCGGTGGAGTAACCGTTTCTTCAATTTCTTTGTTCAATGAAGAAGTAATCAAAGAAAAAGATCTGAAGATTGGTGATACCGTATTAGTAGAACGCGCGGGTGATGTAATACCCTATATTGTTAAATCGATGGCTGAACTCAGAAAGGGAAAAGAGAAATCAATTGTTTTTCCGAAAACCTGTCCGGTATGTAATTCAAAACTGGAAAAACCCCAGGAAGAAGCGGTTTGGCGCTGTAATAATTTTAATTGTCCCGCCCAGGTAGTAGAACGCATTATTCATTTTACCAGTAAAGACGCGATGGATATCCGTGGATTCGGAGAAGCGAATGTGCGGAAGTTTTATGAATTGGGGTTTTTAAAAGATATCCCGGGAATTTATTCATTGCCTTATGATAAGATCCGTGAATTAGAAGGATTTGGAGAAAAGAGTATCCATAATCTACAATCTGCTATTGAAGCATCTAAATCACAACCACTACACCGACTAGTATTTGCATTAGGGATACGATATGTAGGTGAAACAACGGCTAAAACGCTGGCGCAAGCAGTTAATCATATATTAGATTTAAAAGATAAATCGCTTGAGGAACTGCAGGCAATGGAAGATGTGGGACCTAAAGTTGCCGGAAGTATTTATCAATTTTTTCGCACGCCCGCTAATTTAAAACTACTTGAACGACTGGAACGTGTAGGCTTATTACTACAAAATCAAAAAAAAGCACCTATTGCCGACGGTAATCTAACGGGCAAAACATTTCTTTTTACCGGTACACTCCCCACATTAAAACGCAATGACGCCGAAGCAATGGCTGAAGCCAATGGGGCAAAGCTGTTGAGTGGCGTTAGTAGTAAACTCGACTACCTGGTAGTGGGAGAAGACGCCGGATCCAAGTTGGAAAAAGCAAAAAAAATCAATTCAGTAAAAATTATTAACGAAAAGGAATTTTTAGATTTAGTCAGACATTAGTCAAGAATCTAATTCGTTTGCGCCAATTCGTTTTACTTTTCTGTAACTTTAGCAAAAGGAAAAAGCGATGGTAAAAAAAATCACCGGCGAGGTGTGGAAACCTTTACAGTTTCCCGGCTGGAAACACCTGCGCAAAAAGTATGCATTGTCATCACATGGCCGCATTGCCAGTTACTATGCTGATGTAACTGCCGATGGCAAGTTATTAGAAGGTTCTCTTACGACCGGCTACAGAACCCTCAACCTGCACAGGCCCGGAAACAACGGAACACTTTACATTCACCGGGAGCTGGCAAGATTGTTCCTCTCAAAAAAATCACCCAAACACAAGTATGTGATTCATGTGAATCATAACAAACTTGATAACGCGGTGAAAAATTTGAAATGGGCAACGCTGGAAGAAATGATCAAACACCAGCAACACAGTCCTGCCAAAATCGCCTACAAGATTGTTCAGGCGAATCGTACCGTTGGACTGAAGCTTAATGCTAACCAGGTAAAAAGCATTAAGAAAGTTCTCAGCGACAAGAACCGGAAAATCACCATTAAAAAATTGGCGGAGAAATACAAGGTCAGTGAAATGACCATGTACCGTATCAAAAGTGGTGAGAACTGGGGAAGGATTAAATCCTGATTGCCCTAACAGCTAAGCAGTGCATACCATCAACGCGAGATTGGTTTGCACTGCTTTTTTCGTGAAGCGTGAATCGTGAGACGTGAGTCGTGAGTGGCACCCGAAGTATTGGAAAGTTATTATTACTTCGGGACTCTCTCACGATTCACGTCTCACGACTCACGATTCTTCTCTCACGATTCCTCACACTATCTTTGATTCCATGCTACATCCTTCCACCATTAAATTTCTCAAGGATTTAAAAAAGAACAATAACAAACCCTGGTTTGATGCGCACCGTGCGCAATACGAAACAGCGAAACAGGATTTTGCAGTGTTTATTCAACTATTAATAGATAAGCATGGAGCGAGCGACAAGTCCATAGCTACATTAAAAGCGAAGGAATGTATGTTCCGCATTAACCGGGATGTTCGTTTTGCCAAAGACAAATCTCCCTATAAAACTAATTTTGGAGCCAGTATAAATAAAGGTGGAAAGAAGTCGATGCTGGCAGGTTATTATTTTCATCTCGAACCAGGTCGCTCATTTGTTGGAGGAGGTATGTATGTACCGATGCCCGAAGATTTGAGAAAAGTAAGGCAGGAAATCGATTATAACCTGGATGAGTTTAAGAAACTGGTGGGTACAAAAAAGTTCAAATCATTATACGGAGATCTCGATCGCAGTGATGAATATACACTGAGCCGTGTTCCGAAAGGATACGAACCCGGCAATCCCGCTGCCGAATACCTGAAATTGAAAAGTTATATCGCTTTTGTATCCTTTAATGATGCTGATCTTACTTCAAAAACATTGGTGAAGAAAGCGGTGGATGCTTTTGTGACGTTACAACCATTACTAAATTTTTTGAACGAAGCAGTGGAATCGTGAGGCGTGAGACGTGAAGCGTGAGTGGCTCCCTGATTAATAGTTTGTTGCCTATTACTTAGAGACTCTCTCACGATTCACGTCTCACGACTCACGGTAAAATTCAGAGCAACCCTACACTCAAGAGATACTCCGCAATCTGCACCGCATTCGTTGCTGCGCCTTTCCGAAGGTTATCCGAAACTACCCATAGGTTCAATGTTTTCGCCTGGGTTTCATCACGACGCAATCTTCCCACAAACACTTCGTCCTTCTCATGCGCGTCTTTCGGCATGGGGTATTGCTGAGTAGAAGGATCATCTACTACTATTACGCCTGGAGCAGATTGTAAAATCGATTTTACTTCTGCTAAATCAAACTCGTTTTCAAATTCAATATTCACGCTTTCGCTATGTCCTCCCATTACAGGAATACGTACCGTTGTTGCTGTAACACGGATCGTATCATCGCGCATAATCTTTTTAGTCTCATTCACCATTTTCATTTCTTCCTTGGTATATCCATTTTCGAGAAACACATCGATTTGCGGAATTACATTCAGGTCGATCGCATATTTATATGCCATCGGATATTCTTTTGAATTTCCGCTGATCGCTTTTTCTCTTTCTCCATTTAATTGATCTACCGCTTTTACCCCCGTTCCGGTTACGCTCTGGTAAGTACTTACTACAATTCTTTTACTCTTATATTTTTTATGAAGCGGATTCAATGCTACCACCATTTGAATGGTTGAACAATTGGGATTGGCAATGATCTTATCTTCTTTGGTCAATGCGTCGGCATTTATTTCGGGTACTATTAATTTTTTGGAAGGATCCATGCGCCAGGCAGATGAATTATCAATAACAGTAATCCCTGCTTCTGCGAATTTAGGGGCCCATTCCAACGAAGTGGAACCTCCCGCTGAAAACAGGGCCACGGCTGGTTTGGCTGCAATAGCATCAGTCATGCTTACTACCTTGAATTTTTTTCCCTTGAAACTGATTTCTTTACCAATCGAGCGTTCAGACGCTACGGGAATTAACTCTGTAACCGGAAAATTTCGTTCGGCTAATACCTGTAACATTTTGGTGCCTACCAGCCCGGTGGCGCCTACTACTGCAACTTTCATTGTACCCTCCTGTTCTTCCAAACAAGTGGAAGATTTTTTAATGATGAATAATAAAGTATACACTCTTTTCCCTCTAAGACACAAAGAACACTAAATAAAATTCTTTGTGGGAAACCGATTATACCCAGTTAAAAAACATTTTTTCCTGCTTTTTTCCCCTTGCAGGACAGGGACAAAAAAAAGACCTTCCGGTTAAGGAAGGCCTTTCAAGCTTTTATATGGTAACATACGTACGCTTCAAACCTTCCATCAGGAGTGTTTCTTGGTGCGTTTTGTATGTTTCATGTTTGTCATAAAGAGTGGCAAAAATAAGCGCGGCTTTTAGTATGAACAAATTTTTTATTAATCATCGCTAACAACTGTTCATGATTAAGAGTATACTGATCATTCTTCCGCTTATAACGCTGTTTCCATGCAGTTTATTAGCTCAGACTGCAAACAGGTTCGATATCATCATAATTGAACTGTTCCCCGATCCATCACCCGTAATTGACCTGCCCAACAGTGAGTTCATTGAGTTGAAGAATGTTTCTTCCCTCCCAGTTAACTTACGGAATTGGAAAATAAGCGATGGTACCAGTAATGCTTTCGTCAATACCAACTTTACATTACAACCCGATAGTTTTGTAATCGTTTGTCCATCTTCATCAGTTAGTTTGTTCACTGCGTTCGGTTCTACCATTGGTATCAACAGTTTTCCTTCTTTAAATAATGATGCCGATATCATTTCGCTTTATTCACCGGAAGAAAAATTGATTCACTCGGTTGGGTATAATATTAATTGGTACCAGAATGATCTGAAAAAGGAAGGAGGCTGGACATTGGAAATGATAGATTGTAAAAATCCCTGTGGCGGATCAGGTAACTGGAGAGCAAGCCTAAATAATAAAGGTGGAACGCCGGGTACTATCAATTCAATTGATGGAATAAATAAAGATGTACAATATCCTGCTTTATCCAGAACCTATACCATTGATAGCATTACCCTTGTTGCTGTATTTGATGAGTCACTCGACAGCAGCCTGGCCACTATAGTCACCAATTATCAAATTAACAATGAAATAGGTGCTCCCCATACAGCAATCCCGATTGCCCCCTTATTTACAGAAGTGATCTTACAGTTAAATAAGAAGTTGAGCCCTGCCTTAGTGTATCAACTTATAGCCGGCAATCTTGCCGATTGTGCGGGTAATCGTATTGGTATGATGAATAAAGCGAAGGTTGGCTTACCGGTATTGGCAGATACCAATGATATAATAATAAATGAACTGTTATTCAACCCCGCTAGTGATGGATACGATTATATTGAATTTTATAATAGAAGTAAGCAGGTGATCGATTGCAAACAACTCTATATCGCTAGTTTGTCCTCAACTGGATCAGTTACAGGTATCCACTCATTCATTACAAATTCATGGTTACTGTTTCCGGGCGAATACATTGTACTCACAGAAAATAAAAAATGGCTGCAACAGAATTACGTTGTAAAAGATCCGAGCCGGGTAATAGAACTAGCGGATCTTCCTGGATTACCGGATGATAAAGGGAATATCGTTTTGCTCAATTTACAGGGAAAAAATATTGACAAACTATCTTATACCCATCAATGGCATTTCGCATTAATCGATAATAGAGAAGGGATAGCATTGGAAAGAAGCGATTATAGTCAACCCACTCAACTCAAATCCAACTGGACCTCGGCTTCATCCACCTCAGGATTTGGTACCCCCACTTATCAAAACTCACAATTCAGAGCAGATTTGCAAGTACAAGGACAGATTCAAATTTCACCCGGAGTATTTTCCCCGGATAATGATGGAATCGATGATTTCGCTTTTATAAATTACCAATTTACAGACCCTAATTATGTCGCGAATATCAGCATATTCGATGTCTCTGGGAGATTGGTAAAAGCATTAGTAAAAAATGCGACATTATCTTCAACCGGATCATTTCGATGGGATGGATTGAATGATCTTCAACAAAGATTATCCGTAGGTCCTTATATTATCGTTACGGAAATATTTAACCTGAAAGGGAAGACGAAAAGATTTAAGAATGTGGTGACGGTGGCGAGGAGGTTTTAATTCAAATGTACCAATGTGCAGATGTGCAAATTAGAAAATGTGCAAATGCATCAAGTGTTGTATTCCTGATTACTTGGAAACTTTCCTTTAGTCAGAAATTCTAAGCAAAAAGCATTTGCACATTTTCTAATTTGCTAATTAAACTAACTCAATATCAAAATTCACCAAGTTCACAAACTCTTGTATTCTCAAATCAATATCCTTTTTAGTAATTTCTTTAAGTCTTTCGGGACCGAATTTTTCTACGCAGAAGGAAGCCATTGCTGATCCTACAATTATTCCACGTTTCATATTTTCAAAGGAGATATCTCCGGTCTTGGCAATATGACCAATAAAGCCACCCGCGAAAGTATCACCCGCACCAGTGGGATCGAACACCACTTCCAGTGGGAGTGCCGGAGCAAAGAATACTTTGTCCTCATGAAATAATAATGCACCATGCTCCCCTTTCTTAATAATAAGATATTTAGGACCCATCTTCAATATTTCTTTGGCTGCTTTTACCAACGAAAATTGCCCGGTTAACTGACGAGCCTCACTATCATTCACCATTAGTACATCAACCAGTTTCAACGTTTCCTCCAATTGAGGCATCGCGATTTCCATCCAGAAATTCATCGTGTCCATTACAATCAGCTTTGGACGCTTCTTCATTTGCAGTATCACTTTTTTCTGGATCGAAGGATCCAGGTTACCGAGCATTAAAAATTCAGCGCCCTGGTATGATTCGGGTAACTGTGGGTTGAAATCAAGCAATACATTCAGATCAGTAATCAATGTATCCCGGGTATTCATATCCAAATGATACTTACCGCTCCAGAAAAAAGACTTCTTATCCTTTATTACTTCCACACCATCTAATTGTACGCCCCTCCTTTTCATCTCATTTAATTCCTCCTGCGGAAAATCGTAACCAATAATTGAAACCTGTTGAATCGGTTTTACGAAATTACTGGCAGCATACGCTACATAGGTAGCCGACCCGCCTACAATCTGTTCTGTTTTACCAAACGGCGTTTCTATGGCATCAAAAGCCATGGTACCAACTGAAATAAGCGACATGAATAGGTTTGATTTACAATGATGAATGCGGGTTTCGTTCTTAGCTACAATATCTTCTTCAAAAGCGGCAAACCTACAGGATTTTTTTAAGAAAAGGTTGAGTTTCGGGTTTATCGTTTTTCGTTTATCGTTTCTGAAATTCTAAGATTCATCCAGAATTTCAGGCTATTGCTATTTATAAAGAATGGTCGAAACTCAAAAACTATAAACCATAAACCAGAAACGATAAACCCTCTTCTCGTTAGTTCCTTTCACCATAAACTTGAAAACAAAAACCCCAAATTGCACAAATGATCGTTAGCATTTGTATCTTTGGCTTTATAACCCCCATATGGCAAAAATTAAAAGTAACAAAAGTAACACCCGCAAGGATGTAATTATTTCCAAGGCGGCCCGGCTTTTCAGAGAAAAAGGATACAGTGCTACATCCATGCGCGACCTCGCCGAACATGTTGGCGTAGAAGCTGCCAGCTTGTATAATCACATTAAATCGAAGGCTGAAATTTTGCAGGAAATCTGTTTTAAAACAGCCAACCAGTTCATGAATCATATTACGGAACTGGAACTGAGTGACCAGAAAAGTATCACCAAGGTTGAAAGCATCCTTCGCTTTCATATCAACCAGATGGTGAATCATTACGAAGAAGTATATGTGATGGACCGCGAGTGGAAACACCTTACCGATCCTTATTTGTCTAATATGCAAAGTCAGCGTCGTTCTTATCGCCAACGGATCGCTGCTATTATTGAAGAAGGTATCCGCAAAGGTGAGATCAAAAATATTGATGCCCCTACCGCCGTACTGATCATGCTGCATGCTGTTAGTGGTATCGAAAGCTGGCATCGCAGTGTAAAACGCATCGATAGCGAAATGCTGGAAGATAATATGGTGATGATTCTTGTTGAAGGCCTGAAGAAGTAGTCGGGAGATCGGAGTCGGGAGTCGGGAGTCAGATCACAAAATTTGAACTCCATAAGTTTTCTTCTCTACTTCTTTAATTCTTTCATTCTTCTCTATACGATTCCTCAAACATGTCGATCCATTTCCATCCTCTCAAAATAAAAGAAATCCGTCGGGAAACGCCCGATTGTGTTTCAGTTGTGTTTGATATTCCTAAAGAACTTCAAAAAGACTTTTCGTTTACACAGGGACAAAGCCTCACCATGCGGACTTTCATTAATAAAGAAGAAGTGAGACGCACTTATTCAATATGCAGCAGCCCGATAGAAAATGAATGGCGGGTAGCGATTAAAAAAGTGGAAGGAGGTTTGTTTTCCACTCATGCAAATGAACAATTGAAAAAAGGCGATACCCTTGAAGTGATGCCGCCGGTAGGAAGATTTTACACGCCACTCAATCCATCTCACAAAAAACATTATGTCGCTTTTGCAGCCGGCAGCGGAATCACCCCGGTTCTTTCATTGATTAAAACAACGTTGGCCACTGAATCAATGAGCGAATTCACATTAGTATATGGCAATCGCAGTCGTGGTTCGATTATCTTCTTTGAAGAATTGGAAGGATTGAAGAATAAATTTATGGATCGCTTCAATCTCATTCATATTCTCAGTCGCGAAAGAACAGATGCAACGGTGAATTTTGGACGGATCAATGCGGATAAGTTAACTGAACTCTCCAGATTGATCGATTATAAAAAAGTTGATGATTATTTTCTTTGTGGACCAGAAGAAATGATTTTCGCGGTGAAAGCATATCTCGAAGACAGTGGCATTGATCAGAAAAGAATACATTTCGAGTTATTTACTACTCCCGGAGAGAAATCGCGCGTAGCAAAAAAGTCGGGAGTCGGGAGTCAGGAGTCGGGAGTCAATACAGGACCGAAAAGCAAGATCACAATTAAGCTCGACGGACGTAGTATAGATTTCGATCTTTCCCTAAATAGCAATACTACCATTTTGGATGCCGCTCTTCAGCAAGGAGCTGATTTGCCTTATGCCTGCAAAGGTGGAGTATGCTGCACTTGCAAGGCCCGTTTGCTGGAAGGAGAAGTAGAAATGGATGTGCATTGGGGACTGGAGCAGGAAGAAGTTGAACAGGGATTTATTCTCACTTGTCAATCCCATCCAACAACAGAGAAAGTGGTGGTCGATTTTGATATCAAGTAAATAATAAATTAGCTAAGCGCTCAAAGGGAAAAGGAGATAAAAGAGTATTAAGAATAAGGAGTTCTTCCTCTTCGACTCTTTTGTCCTTTTCCCTTTTAACCTCTTAGCCCTGTATTTTTCGCTTTATGTAGCTAACGTTTCAAAGGTTCAACGAAAGCCTTTATCAGCCCGCTTTTTTAGTATTTTTGACTATTAAACTTGCTTGTTATGTCCATCCAGGATTTTGAAAAACTCTTCCAGCAAAAGATCGATGTGGAAACGAAGATCGAACCTAAAGATTGGATGCCCGATGCTTACCGGAAAACCAATATCCGGCAGATTAGTCAGCACGCGCATAGTGAAATCGTTGGTATGCTTCCTGAAGGAAATTGGATCAGTCGCGCCCCCTCCTTAAAACGCAAAGCCATTTTAATAGCCAAAGTACAAGATGAAGCCGGGCATGGCTTGTATCTCTATTGCGCTGCTGAAACATTGGGCATGTCGCGGGAGGAAATGATCAATGATCTTCATAGTGGTAAAGCAAAATATTCTTCCATCTTTAATTATCCCACACTTACATGGGCCGATATGGGCGCCATCGGGTGGTTAGTAGATGGAGCCGCTATCCTCAATCAAGTGATGTTGTGCCGTACCAGCTATGGTCCTTATGCACGTGCGATGGTTCGTATATGTAAGGAAGAGAGTTTCCACCAGCGCCAGGGTTTCGAAATATTACTAACGCTTAGCAAAGGAACCGATGCTCAAAAAGAAATGTGCCAGGATTCAATCAATCGCTGGTGGTGGCCCTCGCTGATGATGTTTGGTCCCAAAGACAGTGAAAGCACCAATAGTGACCAGAGTATGAAATGGAAGATTAAACGGAAAACAAATGATGAGTTGCGACAGAACTTTGTTGATATGTGTGCCGAACAGGTAAAGGTATTGGGAATGACGTTACCTGATCCTGCATTGAAATGGAACGCGGAAACAAAACATTATGATTTTGGTGAAATAGACTGGAATGAATTCTGGAATGTAGTAAAAGGCAATGGCCCCTGTAACAAGCAACGTTTGGAAGCCAGAAAAAAAGCATGGGAAGAAGGGGAATGGGTGAGAGAAGCCGCCGCGGCTCATGCGGAGAAAAGAAGAAATAAAGAAAAAAATAAAGCAGCTTGATGGAGAAGGTTTAAAAGTTTAATGGTTTAAAGGTTTAAATGGTTAGATCTAAATCAGCCTTTACATCCGTTAAGAACTATTAAACTTTGAAACCTTTAAACTTTTAAACGTTTTGCAATGAATATTCAAATTATAAAGTTCTATTACGGAGATATTCCTGAAGATAAAGCGGGCGCCGCCATTGTGTCCAATCAAACAAAATCTGATTGGCCGCTTTGGGAAGTCTTTATAAGAAGCAAACAAGGCCTCGATCATAAACATGTTGGCAGCTTGCACGCAGCAGATGCGCAAATGGCAATTGAAAATGCGAGAGATGTTTATACGCGACGAATGGAAGGAGTAAGCATCTGGGTAGTGGAATCCAAATACATACATGCCACCAATCCGGATGAAGCGGAAGAATTGTATGAACCCGCCAGCGATAAAGTATATAGACATCCTACATTTTACGATCTTCCCGACGAAGTAAATCATATGTAATCCTATGACACCATTGATTGATTATACTTTACATTTAGCCGATTCAACATTAATACTGGCGCAAAGAAACGCTGAATGGTGCGGACATGGACCTGTGTTGGAACAAGACATTGCTATTACCAATATATCTCTTGATTTGCTGGGACAATCGAGAAATTTCTATCAATACGCCGCTTCTTTAATTAGTAATGGAGCCACAGAAGATAGTTTGGCTTATCTCCGTACTGAGAGAGAATTTAAAAACTGCCTGCTGGTTGAACAACCCAATGGAGATTGGGCACAAACTATACTTCGTCAATTTTTCTTTAGTGTATATCAGCAGTTATTATTTGAAAAGTTGCAATACAGTAAGTACGAACAATTAGCCGCTATTGCCGTTAAATCATTGAAAGAAGTGAATTATCATGTTCGCTGGAGCGGTGAATGGGTGATTCGGTTGGGAGATGGAACGGAAGAAAGCAAATCGCGAATGATTAAAGCGATCGACGCGTTATGGACTTACACGGGGGAAATATTTTTAGCTGCGAGCTATGAGCTACAAGCTGCGAGCGAATCGGCTGGGATTGATCCATCTTCACTAAAAGAACTTTGGATGAAAAAAATTACGGATGTATTTGAAGAGGCTACCTTGACTATTCCCGAAAATAAATTTATGCAAACGGGTGGTAAAGAAGGGAAACATACCGAACACCTGGGTTATATTCTTACAGAATTGCAGTATATGCAAAGGGCTTATCCCAATTCCGCATGGTAACCGATAGTTCCATAGAAATAAAAAAGATCTGGCAGATACTTGGAACAGTAAATGATCCGGAAGTTCCCGTATTGACTGTACTTGATTTAGGGATCGTGCGTGAAGTACAAATAAAAAACGACCAGATTGAAATTATCATTACCCCCACTTACAGCGGTTGCCCCGCGATGGATGCTATTTCCATTGATATTAAATTTAAATTGATAGAGGCGGGATATAAGAATGTAAAAGTTATTTCTGTTCTTTCACCCGCATGGACTACCGATTGGATGAGTGAAGATGGAAAGCAAAAACTTAAAGCCTACGGAATAGCTCCACCCAATGCTAAACAACAGGTTTGTCGCAACGACCTGTTTGCACCAAACGAAGCCGTTCAATGCCCACATTGTAATTCTTATCATACATCCCGTATCAGTGAATTTGGTTCAACAGCCTGTAAGGCATTATATCAATGCGATGATTGCAAAGAGCCGTTTGATTATTTTAAATGCCACTGACAAGAATTGGGGAATTTTGGATTGAGAAATTGGGAAATCTCACTTGGTTCATTATGCTCTATAAATTTATAAACGTTGTTATGCATAAAGCTATTTCCCATTTCCAAAATTTCAAAATCTATAATAGCCACCTGGTATAGATACCAGGAATACTCCTTTAATCCTGTTTACTCACCCGAATTGGGTATTACAAGCTCGTAAAATTAATTACATCTTAGCCAGATAATTATTGGCTATGAAAAAGACCTTCCTGACTACATTATCCGTTTTTATTCTGTTGCATTGTTTATCCCAGCATGTTGGTATAGGAACAACTGCCCCTGTCGCACGATTGCATGTGAAAGACAGTAGTGTAGTATTTACCGGTTTAAATTCCGTTCCGGTTACACCAGGTAATCCCCCTGTTAGCGGCGCAGGAGTACGGTTGATGTGGTATCCCGACAAAGCCGCGTTTCGGGTAGGTTGGGTAGAAAATAAAAATTGGGACAAAGATAGTATTGGCAGTTTCTCTTTTGCAAGCGGGCTCGATACAAAAGCAAAAGGTGAAGGTTCGGTTGCAATGGGTGAAAACACAACAGCTAAAGGTGTTATCAGTACGTCTCTAGGATATCTTACAAGTGCTAATGGCACGTTATCTACAGCCATGGGATATAATAGTGTAGCCAATGGCTACGGCAGCACTGCCATGGGCTATTCAGCAACTGCTAATGGAGATATTTCTACTTCGATAGGATTGAGAACAATCGCTAATGGATTTTCTTCTACTGTTATTGGATTTGATAATTTGCCCTTAGTATCACCCGAAGTAGCTTCTCTTCCTACCTCCCCTCTCTTTATCATTGGTAATGGACAGTATGATGCACGTTCTAATGCCATGGCCGTATTTAGAAATGGTAATGTGGGTATCGGAAATAATGCCCCCACAGAAAGATTAGTAGTAAATGGAAATATACTGGTACAAAATAACAAAGGGCTTATCCGCAGCAATGATGGAACGCAACAGAAAAAAGTTACTACGGATGTGCTGGTGAATGTAACATTAGCAGCGGGCGCAACCACCAGCATCAACTTTAGCTTCCCCGAAAGTTTTAGCGCAGCACCGGATGCATATATCGGTAATGTAGTAGGGGGTGCCGGTGGTTGGGCCGAAGTGGTTATGACTGTTTTCGGCATTTCAACAACAGGCGGTGTTTTATATATTTTTAATCCAAGAAGTTCAAGCGCGAGCCCAAACTTCACCATACGGATTATTGCGATAGGAGCTCAATAATTATCGATAACAGTTCTATTCATTCCTTAACAACCTAAATGTAATAAGCAAAAGCTGATACTTCCTCCTTTATACATAATCCAACCTTTAGCCCCCATTTACTTTTAAAGTAATTGAGATTGGTACACAAAAGCCATTCTTGTTCTTTAATCCCGGATTAATTCATCAATAAAAGCATCCGGTCGCCGTCAGATTGCTTTTTGTATGTTTGCGTTGCAAAAAGTTTGTTATGGCTTCTATAAGTTTCGAGGTAAAAGAAAATATTGGTTCCATCACATTAAATCGACCAGACAAATTAAATTCCTTCAATAGGGAAATGGCGCTTGAATTACAGAACGCGTTGGATGAATGTAAAAAGAAAGAGGTTCGTTGTGTATATATTACCGGCGCGGGTAAAGGATTTAGTGCCGGCCAGGATCTCGCAGAAGTAGTGGATCCAACCGGTCCGGGCATGACCAGAATTCTTTCCGAACATTATAACCCAATTGTTACTCGCATCCGAAAATTGGAAAAGCCTGTGGTAGCCGCGGTAAATGGAGTAGCAGCGGGAGCAGGGGCTAATATTGCTTTATGCTGCGATATTGTTGTGGCGGCACAATCCGCTTCTTTTATACAAGCGTTTTCTAAAATTGGTTTGATACCGGATAGTGGCGGCACGTATACCTTGCCTCGTTTGATTGGATGGCAAAAAGCATCTGCGTTAATGATGCTGGGTGATAAAGTTGCTGCCAGTGATGCTGAAAAAATGGGAATGATCTATAAAGTGTTGCCCGATGAATCCTTTCAAACGGAAAGTTGGGCCATTGCTGTTGGATTAGCAAAAATGCCAACAAAGGGTTTAGCATTCACCAAACAAATATTAAGAATGTCGTTCAATTCTTCCTTTGAAGAGCAGTTGCACGATGAAGATATCTTTCAGCAGCAAGCTGCTAATACCACTGACTATAAAGAAGGAGTGCAGGCATTTTTAGAAAAAAGAGCGCCAATTTTTAAAGGGGAGTAGTATTAGAAAAACGAAAGCAGAGAATAGGGAAAAAGGAATGTTCCCAGAAGTAAATACTTTTTGATTATAAAGTCCTATTTTCTACTCTCTATTTACTATTTTCTATTTTCCTCCCATTAACTTTGAACAATTAATAATTAATACATTTTAGCAATGAGCAATGATATTCTGGCCAAAGACGTAGTAACCCATATGATGGAAAATGATTTTTTCAGTCAATGGATGGGTGTTGAAGTCGAGGAAATAAGAGAAGGATTCAGCAGAATTCATATGAAAGTAAGGCAGGAAATGGTAAATGGTTTTGGTATTGTACATGGAGGTATTCCGTTTTCACTAGCTGATAGCGCTTTCGCATTTGCCTGTAATAACCGGAATAATTTATCCGTGGCGCTGGATTGCGCTATTACATTCACCAAAGCGATAAACCCGGGTGATACATTGGTCGCTGAAGCGAAAGAAATACATAATGGCCGTAGTACCGGTGTTTATTTAATAACCATCACCAACCAGCTCGAACAGCAGGTAGCTCTTTTCAAAGGCACTTGTTTCCGCACGGCGAAGAAGCTGATTCCATCAGGTTCGCTGTGAGGCTAGAGTTTGTTTATTTTGAATTTTCGATTGGGAAATTGGGAAATCTCTCTTGGTTCATCATGCTCTATAAATTTATAAACCCTGTTATGCATAAAGCTATTTCCCAATTTCCCAATCCAAAATTTCCCAATTGTGCTCTATGATCTATCAATTCAAACAATTCATCCCCGTTGTACACGAAAGCAGTTTTGTTCACCCACAGGCTGCAATAACAGGTAATGTAATTATTGGCAAGAATTGTTATATAGGTCCGGGAGCTGCTTTACGCGGCGATTGGGGTCAGATTATTCTGGAAGATGGTTGTAACGTACAGGAGAATTGTACCATTCATATGTTTCCTGGTATAACAGTTTTACTGAAAGAAGGGGCTCATATTGGTCATGGTGCCGTAATACATGGAGCAACGATTGGTAAGAATTGTTTGGTAGGAATGAATGCCGTAATAATGGATAATGTGATTTTGGAAGATGAATGCATGGTGGGTGCGTTGAGTTTTATTAAGGCGGATGAACGATTTGAGAAAAGAAGCCTTATCGCTGGCAACCCTGCTAAAAAAATAAAAGAAGTAAGCGACGAAATGATTTTATGGAAAACGGAAGGAACGAAACTTTACCAGGCTTTACCGAAAGAAATGTTTGAGGGGTGGAAGGAGTGTGAGGCGTTGCGGGAGGTTGAAGAGAATCGGCCTTTACAAAAGTCTATTTATAAAAAATGGGATGGGAAGAAGGGAATGTAAAATGTAAAATGTAGAATATAAAATGTAAAATGAAATACAGCCACCTCCTATAATCAACTTCTTCTATTAAATTTCTACTTTACTTTCATTAGACCTGACAGAAATAAAATGCAATTCTTTAAATACAAAAGTGGGAGGCCTTTTCGTCTCCCACTTTTTACATTTTACATTCTATATTCTACATTTTACATTTACTTGTCAATGCTTTCCACCAACCTCGCCCTATCTCTTGAAACCCTTCTTCCCCTGAAAAATAAATAAAGGTTGAAGAAAAGCATGATGCCAAGATAGATACAGAAACCCCCGATTTTAGTACTGAGTGTTTCCAGCAGGGTTCTGTTGTCACCGGTACTTATCTCTGTGGTAATCTCCATTATCAGAAAGGCATAGCCCAGGTTAAGAAGATAAAAACCAGTTTCGAATAGTTTATTGGTAGAAAGTGCGATCTCGCTTTTCCCTCTGAATATTTCCAGCATAAATACTTTACTGTTTTTGAATAATGTGTGTGCAACATACCAGGTAAGTACAATAACCAGGGGCAGGTAAATTAAATACGCTACAAAGTTTAAGGATTTCATATACTAAGTTTTAGTGGTGATGAATAGATTTTCGTTTGCTTATAAAATAAATGACAGCCATATTAAAAAAATGAATGGAGCCCAGCGTAAGAAGTATTCGTCCTGTCATTATTGCGATACTGGCTATTAATTCGACATAGGTTCCGATGGTTTCCCAGAAACTGATCATGACAGCCGCATATCCTAAATTGAGCAGGTAATAGCCGGTTAGTAAAATTCTATTGATTGAATCCGTGAGTGCCTCATTGCCTACCAGTAAATTCAGAATATATACCCGGCCATTCCGGTAAAAGGCTAACCCAACATGAACCGTTACGAGGTAAGTGATCAGGAGATAAATTATGTAGGCGAGAGTGTTCATAAGAGCTGTTTTCAGGTTTGTCTGTTTCACCGCGCTCTTCACATCACAAAAATAATCATCATTTTCATACTTTCAAATTATTCTGAAAGTTTATTTAATGAATACCTTACTCATTAAGTTATACAGCCACAGATTACACGGATTAACACTGATTTTGGCTTATATCTGTGAAAATCCGTGTAATCTGTGGCTATAATTATAAAACAGGCTTTGAAGCTTATCTTTGCCCGCTAATGGATAAAAATTTCATTGATTATATCCGGGTATTTTGCCGGAGTGGCCATGGAGGCGCTGGTAGTAAGCATTTTATGCGGACTAAGTTTAATGCTATGGCCGGCCCGGATGGAGGTGATGGTGGACGAGGCGGACATATAATTCTTCGCGGCAACAAAAACACATGGACACTGCTACATTTACGCTACATGAAAAACGTATTGGCTGAAAATGGAGAAGGTGGCAGCGGTAATAATTGTACAGGCAGAACAGGAAAGGATGTAATCATTGATGTACCACTCGGAACAGTTGCCCGTGATGAAGAAACGGGTTATCTCGAAGCCGAGATCCTGGAAGATGGGCAAGAAGTGATTTGGGTAAAAGGCGGACGTGGTGGATTGGGCAATGCCAATTTTGCTACTGCTACCAACCAGGCACCCGAGCATGCACAACCCGGTGAACCCGGCAAGGAAGCCTGGAAAATTCTTGAACTAAAAGTATTGGCCGATGTTGGCCTTGTAGGTTTCCCTAATGCCGGTAAATCAACCTTACTGTCTGTTATAACCGCTGCTAAACCCAAGATCGCCAACTATGCCTTTACAACGCTTACTCCACAGTTAGGAATGGTGGAATATCGGGATGGCAGAAGTTTTTGCGTAGCTGATTTACCCGGGATCATTGAAGGCGCCGCGGAGGGAAAAGGATTGGGGCATCGTTTCTTACGTCATATCGAAAGAAACCCAGTTTTGCTTTTTGTAATCCCTGCTGATAGCAGTGATCATAAAAGAGAATTTGAAATACTGGTAAATGAATTGAAGGAATACAATCCAGAATTACTACATAAACAATTTATCATCGGAGTCAGTAAAAGCGATATGCTGGACGATGAACTGAAAACCGCTATCAAAAACGAACTCCCTTCTAAATTACCTATCGTATTTTTTTCTTCTATTACTCAACAAGGACTTCAGCAATTGAAGGATGTGTTGTGGAAGGTGTTGAATTTGGAAGAGAACGTGAAAACGTGAGACGTGAATCGTGAGACGTGAGTGGCTCCCCGATTATCGAATATCGCTATTAATTAGGGACCCTCTCACGATTCACGCCTCACGATTCACGATTCTTCCGTCACCACTTTGGGGTATTTGCCAGCGTTTGTATTAACCGTATCTTTTACCAGCAAAACCCCGCTTATGAAAAAAATCCAACAACTGTTATCAAACTATCTTTTTAAGACCAGCAAGATCCTCAAAGCCCTCTGGCTACTTTTTCCCTCTTTTCTTTTCCTGATTATTATATGGCAATGCTTTTGGGTACTTCCTCAAGGGAAAGACATTATTATATCCATGCTCGAAAAAAAATATGTAGCGGGAATCTTCCTTGTCTCGCTGGTATTTTATGTATTCATCACCTGGTATACCGGTCGTATATTGGTTTATCGCAAAAGAGATTTATCAGATATTTTATACCTGCATTATAAAGCCGAGGAGCATAAGCCCGAGGGTGAACAAAAAGATGTGGCACTTTATCTCCAGATCATTTTTAATATGCCCCGCTTATTTGGCTTTCTTATTTTCAGCATTACCTGGATTTCCTTACTCCGCATTGTTCCTTTGCCCGAATTGGGCTTTAAAGAAAATAGTATTGGGGCAGGATGGTCCTATGGATTATTAGCCATTAGTCTCTTTGTATATATCGCTATTTACCGCTTAGCTGTAATCTTCCGAAAGAATACCATTGAACATCCCAAAGGAATAAGCACTACTGCTACCGAACAAAAAAAGAAGAAGAATAAATTATTCGGAAGCTATTTTCTAATACTTGTTATACTGATTGCTTTCAATAGCATCTGGCACAATGGCTGGCTCCTGCTTTTTTCTATCATACTGCTTCAGCTAATGTTTCCATTTATCGTTGTAATCAGGCGCACCCGAAGCGATCTCGCTACATTACCGCAAATGGCAACTGATAATTACAAGGGCTGGCGGGAAAGGGAAAAAATAAAAAAAAGCTTTTTACACTGGATTATGTATCATTCCAATATCCCATTGGCGGAAAAAAAATTCTTTATGTGGTTCAATGTAGTGGCACTGATTGGCATGATCTTTTATCTTATTACGGTTTTTGATTTTTCCTTTTCGGTATGGCTCGGTAGTTTTTCTTTTGTATACCTGGCCTTCGGAGTTTTAGTAGGATTACTATCTATTTTTTCCATCATATCCGTAGCGAATGATATCAACCTGCATATATTCATATTTATACTAGCAATCATTGTTGGAATGCTTCCTGGATTTGAACCACACTACGCACGCTTAACCAACTATAAGGATCCACTGGCAAAGCCTTTTAACCAACGACCCGACCTCCGCGCCTACTTTACGAATTGGATCAAGTTGCGAAAAAATGCGATTGATAGCGCTGCTAATTACCCGGTATATTTTGTATTGGCAGATGGGGGTGCTTCACGCTCCGGTTACTGGACAGCGGCGGCGTTGAGCAAACTGCAGGATTCTACCAAAGGGAAATTCGGGAATCATTTGTTTTGTCTTTCGGGCGCTTCTGGCGGCAGTGTTGGAAATGGAAGTTTTTTCGCATTGGTTAACCAGCAAAAAAACGGTATACCTGTTGGTAATTATGGGATGGAAACAAAAAATTTTCTACGGGAAGATTTTTTAACCTACACACTGGGACGCATGTTAGGTCCCGATTTTGTTCGATTTATCTTACCAATCTGGTTTATCGATGACAGGGCCGCGGCATTGGAACATGCTATGGAAAATGGCGGAATGGGGTCCGATCGTTTATCGAAGAAGATGGCCACCGAGCTTTCTGAAATGATTCCTTTCCGGCAGAACAATAAAGATATACCTATACTTTTTATTAATGTCACCCGTATGCAGGATGGTCGTCCGGGATTGATCAGCAATATCAAGCTGGAAGATTCCTATTCCACCTTCGGTAAACGAATTGATGTACTTAAGGAACTCGACACAGGAAAAAGCATGAAATTAAGCACCGCTGTCATCATGGGTGCACGTTTCCCTTATATCAGTCCGGCTGGCCGCATTAATGATGATTATTATGTAGATGGCGGGTATTTCGATAATTCCGGGGCGGGTGCCGTTCATGAAATGATCATTCAATTGCAACGGTTCATTAAGGATTCTCTCAACGTTAACAGTCAGCACTATCTTCGCAAACTAAATTTTACAGTCGTTCATATAATGAATTCTTTCGAAGGAGACCCGGTAGTTGCTAAAGTGCATCCGCTGAAAAACGATTTGATGGCTCCCGTGCTCACGTTGGTTGGTTCTTACAGTACGCAAACAACGGTAAACAATCTCCGGTTAATAAAGTATATGGAAGATATCAACAAGACCGGCAACAACAACAGTGCTTATCTAAAAATCAATCTCTACAGAAAACTTACTAATCTTTCTGATTCAGCCAGAAAGGATGTGATTGAAGATTTCCCAATGAACTGGACCATTTCAAATTATTATCGTGCCCGAATGGACAAGCGGTTAGTAGTAAATGAAGAATTAAACAAGCTATTAACTACACTCAACACCTTGAAAGAATAAAGATGAATTAACCACAGAATGAACAGATTGAACTACAGATTATGCATTTTATCTTCCTTTTAATTTAATCTAACATAAAGAGAAAGGCTGTTTAAATAATCAGACCATTGTTTGTTGAATTAAGATAATTAATGTTTTATTTGCCAATTGTTTTTTAACTACGAAAAATCCGTTTTTTCTTTTTTTACAATCGTGTTTTTCACATTGTTCCGGCATTATTATAAAATATATTTGTATCTGAATAATCCACCTATGATTTAATGGCAGGAGTAATGCAAGGAGCTGCTGCTGTTAAATATTGCTTAACAGCCAAATGTTGTTTGAGGGAATTGGGACATTGTTTCTGATAGTTCAGGAACAGACGTTCCATTGAAATTTTTCGCATAGAGCAGGCTGGTAGGTGGGGGAGGGAGGGCCCCGCAGGGGGGTAAGTTCGAAAGACAAGGATTTAAGTCGTTTCTTTATTTCTTAACATTGTAAAACCAAAAACCCTACACTTTCAGTTGTTTATTTATTTTTCTCTTTGATCGGGCTGTTATCTTTCCAACTCCACAAATGCAAACAAGCATACGTACGATAAGGGCTCCATTTTTTTGAGACACGCAGCATATCTTCTTTAAACTTCTTTTTATCCTCCCGCTTAAGTCTATACAAAGCGATCATCGCGTTCTGTATACCGAGGTCATCTACCGCAAAAACATCTTCTCTTCCCAATGCAAACATCAGCAGCATTTCGACGGTCCACCTGCCCACGCCTTTTATGGGAATAAGATACTCTATAACTTCTTCATTCGTCATTTTTCCGAGTTTGCCTGGATCCATTCCAAATTCAATCTCAAACCTTGCTACATTTTGTATGTATCTAGCTTTTGCGTTGGACAATCCAATGGAACGTAGCACTTCGTGAGCCGTGTCAATTATTTGTTGGGGAGATGGTTCTTTTCCTCCATATAAATTCAGGAAGCGTTTATAAATAACATCCGCCACTTTGGTAGAAAGTTGCTGGCTCATAATAGAAGCGCAGAGGTAGATATAGATATTCTTTCTTTTCTTAATTGAATGATGGCCTTGTTCATCAATTAATTTCTTTAATCTTTTGTCTTTGGCAAAATGGTCGCTGTAACTCATCTTTTCTATTCTTTTACTTTGAATACCGGTATAAGCCACCCAAACTACCAACGGCCCATCCATGGTTCGGATCGGTAAAATGAATTTCAATGATATCGGATTTTCTAATAACTGCTTGTTTTATGAGCGTAGTTCCGCCATCATTCGTGCGGTAAATGTTCGACCCGGAGAAAAGAAAACCATTGTTAT
This sequence comes from Chitinophagaceae bacterium, assembly GCA_965279015.1. GTDB lineage: Bacteria > Bacteroidota > Bacteroidia > Chitinophagales > Chitinophagaceae > Endoryza. The sequence goes on along the minus strand of OZ257130.1, from coordinate 1,078,696 downwards.
TGTCAAAAAAGTGAATATCAGAATGCCCATCTTTCACTATTTCCTCCCAGCTATTGCCGCCATTTAAGGTACGAATGATATTAGTATTAAAACTCGCGGCCCATCCGTGATTGTTGTCAGTAAATTGCATGGCATAAATTGAATTAGCAGAAATAGTAGCATTCACTGCAGTCCCAAATGAATTCAACGCGTCATCTGTTTTTCGAACCTGGTTTCTTAAAGCAACCCAGCCCAAATTATTATTCATAAAAAATAATGCTGATATCTCCCCTGTAATAGAAGGAACCTTGGTCCAGTTAATTCCTCCATCTATTGTTTTATACAAACCATTTGAACCACACAGATATCCTTCAGTAGCCGAAATAAATTGCGCGTCAATTAATATGGACAAGCCACCTTTCCCTTCCCAGCTTTGGCCGCCATTTTTCGTAGTCCACACAACCCCACCCCCTACAGCGCATCCATGCAAAGCATCAGTAAAATACAAATTTGAATAGCCTTGCTCGTTTCCTTGCATATTTAATTGAGTCCAGGTGAGACCTCCATCAATTGATTTAGCCAAATAGTTGTTCCCGGCAATATATCCAACCCTATCATTTACAAAAAAAACATCCTGGAAATAAAGAGAATCAGGCATCGGAATTTTCTGCCAGCCAATACCAAGACTATCATTCCCGCGGGGTGGATCAACAGGAGGTGGGGGTGGACCATCCTCTTTACCACAGGAAATAGAGAGAAGAATTAAAATAGCGAATAAGCAATAGGCTGAGTTTCTGTTGATCATCTTATAATTTAAGAAACCAAGATACCTATATAATACGGATTCGTTTTTACCTTAAATGGAATTTTATTCAGGCTTCTGCCCATGCTTTAAACTCCGCTACCCGTTCGCGACTGATAATCATTTCATCGGATGAGCCGGCTCCTTTTACACATAATTTTAACCGGCTATTATAGAAAGGTTTGATATGTTCGATCGCGGATACTTTTACAATAAACCGGCGATTGAGCCGGAAAAAATCTTTTGGATTGAGCAAGGCCTCCAATTTCTCAAGAGTATAATCTATTACATACCGGTTCCCTTCCTTATCTACCAGGTAAACAATTTTATTATCTGCCTGGAAAAAAGAGATATCATTTAATTCTACAAAAAATAAACGCTGACCAACTTTTGCCAGGAACCGGTTTTTATAATTCGCCCCTGATGCTTTCGCTAATTGTTCCGATAACATTGAATAGTCTGTCAACCCTGCTGTAAAGGAGGTAATTGAACGAAATTTATTCAACGCGGCCCCCAACGCCTCCGCCGTAACAGGTTTCAGTATATAATCGATACTGAACAATTTAAATGCTTCAATAGCGAATTGATCGTATGCAGTAGTAAATATTACCGGACCTTTATAGTGTACTCTTTTAAAAATTTCAAAGCTGTGCCCGTCGCTCAGCTGTATATCCAGCAATATCAAATCGGGATGGGGTCTTTGTGTAAGAAATTGTACGGTTTCTTCAATGCTTTCCGCGATACCAACCACTTCAACGGAAGCGTCAAATTCTTTTAACAAATGTTGCAGCCTTTGTGCTGCTAGTTGCTCATCTTCCACAATCAGCAGTTTCATACCATTCAATTTAAATTGAGTAAAGGCAGGGATACCGTGAAATCCTTATCGGTGCTTACCACTTCTATATCTTTATCACAGATAAGTTGGTATCGTTTCCGGATATTTTGAAGCCCAATCTGGGTGGAGGGTTCGTTAACCTTTTTAAGCTGAAGATTATTTTTTACTACCAGGGTATTGTTCCCATTTACATGAACATCGATATACAACGGTTTCGACCTCGAAACAATATTGTGCTTGATCGCATTTTCTATAAGCATTTGCAAGGCAACCGGTATAATAAAGGATTTCTTATACTGCTCGGGGATATTCATTTCAACCTGCAATCCATTATCAAATCTTTTCTGCAATAAAAAGATATAGGGTTTGATAAAGTCCAGTTCGCTTTGCAGTTCTACCAGTTCCTTATCCTGGTTATTCAATATGTAACGGTATACTTTCGAAAATTCTTCAATAAATTTATTTGCCTCGGGATTGTCTTTGATCAGCAGCGAAGAAAGCGCATTGAGGTTATTAAAAAGAAAATGTGGGTTCACCTGGCTTTTTATCAATTGCAATTGAGCCTGGGAACTATTACGTCGCAGCTCTTCCGCTTCAACCCATTGCTTTTTGTATTCATTAAAGAAAAAGAAGATGGCATTGATCAGGTGAAAAAATAAATTTACCAATACCGCGTAAATGAGATTTAATTTAAAAGGCACGCTATTTTGCTCCCAGCTAAACGAATGAAGAACGCCGCCGATAAACCATATCACGATCGCTGTGATCAGGACAGCAATCACGTTTCCACCAATAAAAAAAACCGCCAGGTATTTTATCTTACTCTTTGCAGGATCTATTTGTTTTCGGATAACAGGCTGTATCCATCGGTTTCCTTCCCAGGTAAACAGGGTAATCAGGAAAATGGTGAGTGCCGCATAATACAATTCAATAGTAATTCCAAAATACCGGTACACCTCACACAAAATTGTATTGATAAAGGTATAAAGCGAAAGCCCAAGAATGAACCAGTACCGGAATTTATGATTGAACATAGTTGATTCTCTCTTAGTAACATCAACCGTCCGGCACAGAGCCGGAGGTTGATGAACTGGTTCTTCTTTTAAATTATGGTAACAAAACTTTATCGATCACATGCACCACACCATTGGTAGCTAAAATATCAGTTATGGCGATATTAGAGTCACCGGTATTAGATAATCCTCTCACCTTTGCGCCTCCGGCCAATTTAATTGTCACTTTACCCCCCTGTGCCGTTGTGGGTTGCGCTCCTTCCGAAAGATCTGATGAAAAGACCCGGGCCGCTATTACATGGTACAACAAAATATTTTTTAAAGTGTTCGGATCAGCAGCCTGAATGGATGCAATGGTTGGAAAACCAGCATCAATAAAAGCCTGGTTGGTAGGGGCGAATACAGTTAAAGGACCAGCAGCCGATAAAGCTCCTGAAATGCTTGTTCCGCTCGCATCCGCACGTAATACTGCGGCAACCAAATAGGTAAGATTGGCATTTGCCTGGGCTGTGGCTACGATATTTCCGGCAGGTGGAATCAATACCCGGTCGATAACATGAATTACTCCATTTGAAGCACTTACATCCGCTGAAATCACCTTCACCCCATTAATAAAAACACCGCTGCTGTTTTTAGTAGCAAATACTTTAGTGGTAGCCAAGGTGGCAACTTCTGCATTCGGTCCTGCCGGCACATCGGTACTGCTAACTTTTGACCCGAGTACATGATACTGAAGGATTGCCTGTAGTGTAGCTACCGGTGTACTGTTGATCACTGCTTCGGTAAGTCCGGCAGCTGTAAACGCAGCATTATTCGGAGCAAATACAGTAAGGTTTGGAGTAGTAGCCAGAGTTCCATCTAACCCCGCACGTACTACCGCCGTTTTCAGCAAACTGAAATCGGCCGTGTTCACAACGATCTCCGTAATGTTCTGTGGGGCTGGTGCATCATCATCTTTATCGCAGGACGATAAAAAAAGCACTGAGCTTACCCCCAACAACAAAGCGGATTTTCTGATAAATTTTGTGGTATTCATAATTACAATTTTGTTTAAGTAGATAACATTTTTGCTTTCCCGATTCGCAGGAACAGGTAGTGAATAGTAAGCAGAACCTCGTGAACTGTTGTTAAAAGGGAGTCAGTCGTGTTTAACGTTAACAAAATAATGGCCCGCCATAGACATAGCCGGCCTGTCTAACACTAATTAGGGTAACAATACTTGATCAATTACATGCGCTACTCCGTTGGTAGCTACAATATTTGTAATAATAATATTGGAAGCTGTGCTATTACTATTGCCTTTTACTTTTGCACCTCCATTAAGTAGTATTTTAACGGTCGCTCCATTTACTGTTCCAGGAGTTGAATTATTCACCAGGTCGGAAGAAAAAATTCTTCCGGCAATTACATGATAAGTAAGTATTCCTGTAAGAGCATTGGGATCCGCCGCTTCAATAGAAGCAATGGTTGGAAACCCTGCATTGATAAATGCCTGGTTGGTAGGTGCAAATACGGTAAACGGACCAGCACCATTTAATACAGCCGCCACATTGGTACTTCCCTGGCTCGCACGCAGTACTGCTGCTACCAGGTAAGTAAGATTATTGTTAGACTGAGCCGTTTGTACAATATTGCCAACAGAAGCTATCAATACCCGGTTAACAACATGGATAACACCGTTGGTACAATCCAAATCCTTCTGGATTACGGATATGCCATTTGCAAATACTTTACCTGCATTGGTACGGGTTACATAGATCGGTTTATTTGCTACCGTATTCACTTCCGTATTGGAGGCTTGTGGAATCTGGTTTGATTTTACCTCGCTGCCCAATACGTGATACAACAAGATGGCTTTTAAAGCATCTGCTGGTACATTCGCAATATCGTTCGCGTTTTTAAATCCGGCTGCCTTAAAGGCTTCATCTGTTGGAGCAAATAAAGTGAGGTTCGCTTTTTTATCGTTTAATGTTTGTATTAGACCCGCTTTTGAAACAGCCACCGTCAGCAACTGGAATCGCTTATCCGTAGCGATTGTTTCGAAAATAGTTTTTGGATCATCATCATCGGGGAATGGTGGCATTTTTTCACAAGCGGAAAAAAAGAACAGCGCAATTAAAGAAAGGCAAAAGGCCTTGAATCTGATAAGGTGAAATGTCCGGTTCATATAAAAAGTTTTAGTTGATATAACAACAAAAACAACACCCTGAAGGATTTTCATTATCCTTCAGGGTGTTGTTTTATCAGATGAATTGTCAAAAAAACAGTGTGAACCGGAATTTTGACTACTGGTAAGAGATACTAATCCCACCGTCTTTATTATCTTTCATGACGATGCCCAATTCCTGCAACTGGTTTCGGATCTTATCAGAAGTAGCGTAATCTTTTTTAGCTTTCGCGTCTTTGCGTATTTCAATAAGCAGTTCAAGTACCCCATTCAACTTTCCATCTTCTTTCTCCGCATCCCCTTTCAATCCAAAAACAGATTCGAGGTAAACAGCGAATTGCTTTTGCATTAGTTGAAGGGTGTCGTTCCCAAGTGTTTCAGGTTGAATATGACCATCCTTAATGGAATTGATTACCGGCACCAATTCAAACATACTGGCCAACACCTTAGCGGTATTGAAATCATCGTTTATGAATTCATCAAATTCAGCAACCAGTTTTGTACATTTCGCAGCGAGCGCTGGGTCTCCCGGAGCAGCTTGCGGCTTGCAGCTGAAGGCTTGCAGTTTCTCGTGCGCTTCCCACAATCGTTTCAATCCTTTCTCCGAAGCCTGTAATGCTTCGTTACTGAAATCCAATGTACTTCTATAATGGGTTTGCAGAATAAAAAAGCGGATGGTCATTGGCGAATACGCCTGTTGCAATAATGGATGATCACCTGAAAACATTTGTGTAAGCATAATTTGGTTACCATAACTCTTACCCATTTTTTTACCGTTAATAGTTATCATGTTATTATGCAACCAATACCGCACGGGAGGATGGCCACCATGACAGATGCTGCTTTGTGCAATTTCACTTTCGTGATGCGGGAACATAAGGTCCATCCCACCGCCATGAATATCGAACTGTTCACCAAGATATTTACTACTCATTGCCGAGCATTCAATATGCCAGCCTGGAAAACCTTCGCCCCAGGGACTGGCCCAGCGCATGATATGTTCGGGCGATGCGGATTTCCATAAAGCGAAATCTTGTTTGTTTCGCTTTTCATCCTGTCCATCCAGGTCGCGACTTGTTTCTATTAAATCATCGAGGATACGTCCGCTGAGTTTGCCATACGGATATTTCTCCGCATATTTTTTCACATCAAAATATACCGAGCCATTGATTTCATAACCATATCCCGCTTCAATAATCTGTTTGATCATTTCAATCTGCTCCACAATATGCCCGGTAGCCGTTGGTTCAATCGTTGGATCCAGGTTATTGAATTGACGCATTGCCCAATGGTATAGATTGGTGTATTTCTGTACCAACTCCATGGGTTCCAATTTTTCCAATATGGCTTTTTTGGAGATCTTATCTTCCGCTTCTCTCCCTTCTTCCTCAAAATGACCGGCATCTGTAATATTCCTTACATATCTCACCTTATAACCAAGATGCATCAGGTAACGAAAGACTACATCGAAGGTTATAAAGGGCCGCGCATGACCCAGATGACTTTCACCGCTTACGGTAGGGCCGCACACATACATACCCACATGGCCTTTTGTAATGGGTTCAAATACTTCTCTCTGCCTTGTATATGAATTATAGACTTTTAATACGCTCATGATAATTATTTTGGGCTTATACTATTCTTTTAGTTTACCAGTGCTCCATTAAGTAGCCAATAGCGCCAATCTGCTGTTGTTATGATTAAATTAAACTGGTTTTGTATTGCGAATGCAAAAATAAATTTATCCCGCCAGAACGGGACAACAATAAGTGAGGTTGAAATAAGAGAGGAGGGTCATGGGACAAATATAGGGGAAAAAGTGCTTTTCGCTGTTCGCTACTCGCTGCTCGCTGCTTTGACTCCCGACTCCGAACTGCAGACTACTCGTCTACATTCAGGTCGGCGATAACTGGATAGTGATCGGAATAAGGCAGGATCACCCGTTTAACCTGCTTCACTTTTAACTTCTTGTTCGCCATTATATAATCGATACGCAGTGTTGGCGACACGTTACTATAAGTGCGTCCGATGCCACTTCCTTTTTCAATAAACGCATCCTGACGATTGCCCTTTATGGTAAAATAAGTATATGAATTTGGCACATCGTTAAAATCTCCACAAATAATTTCAGGGTAGGGACAGTCATTCAACTGTGTTCTTACCTGTTCGGCTTGTCTGCCCCTGAAATAATAACCTGTTTTCAGTTTACGCAGAATGGATTTGGAGGCTTCAACCATGCTATCATCCGCGTTCTTAATTATTTCCAGGTTGCGGTAATCATCTTTCTTAAGGAGAATTGATTGAAGGTGCGTAGTGTATATCCGAATAATTTTGTTATTAATTATGAGATCGGCAGCGATCAGGCTTTCCGCTGCTCGTTCTTTTTGCGGACCGTCGTATTGAATTCTTATCGAATCTGTAATCGGGTATTTTGAAAAAATGGCGGTGCCGGCATGATAAAGCCCCCAACGGATTTCATAGTCTTTCACCCAATAATGATAAGGGTATCCTAGTTTAGTGATCTCATCGATATTACTATAACTAATTTTCTTTTCGCTATTCCCTTCCAGGAATTCCTGGAAACACAACACATCTGCCTCTTGACTCTTGATAAAGTCCATCATTTCCTTGCGTCGTGGCTTCTGTGTTTTATCTGGTTTTGTTTGCTCATCAAACCACATCACGTTCCAGGTTAGTATTCGAAGGTTTCCGCCATCTTTTTCCTCCTTGAAATCAGCGGAAAAATGAAATCCGATCAATGCACGGATATTAGTGAAAGCAATTAATAGCAAAGCAATGGATAAAAAAACCCAACGCGACCGGAAAATCGACCAGAGAATTAAAAATGCGATTACAAGTACTAATAAAAAAGGGAATGCAAGTCCGAGTACCGCGATGAACCACCACTGCTGTGGATTGAGAAAGATATTGGTGCAGGCAAGCAGGAAAAAAACAGCAACAAGGATGTTCGTTATTATGAAAATACGTTTGGTGAATTTGCGAACAAATTTTGCCATGCTTAAAATTACAAATTCTCATCTTCCGCAGCCCGCTTAAGTATCTGCTTCTCTTCTTCCGAAAGTTGCTGATACCCTTTTTCACCAATTTTATCCAATATGGCATCAATTCGCTTTTGGGTGAGATTGGGAATTTTTTTATACGGTTGAGTACCGCTGGTATTGTAATAATATTCCTCCTTCGGCTTCTTCTCCGTTTCTTTCCTGGCTGGGTTAAATAAATTATTGAACCAGCTAAAAAAGTTACTCATTCCAACACTCCAATCCTTTCCTTTACGCATTTGCCACATAAACAGCAAGCCAAAGATTGCGCCGCCAATATGTGAAATATGTCCACCGGTATTAATGTCGTTCGCGATCATGGCAAAATCAATGACTACAAAGATGATGGTGATTACCCAAAGCGGAATTCCTCCGTTGATCATTGGGAAAAAGCGGTAATTCGGAGCGAGAATTGTTGTTGCAATGGCAATTGCCATTACTCCGGCAGAAGCACCCACCATTTCTGCATCAACGCCTTTTAATCCCGGAAAAATATTCATGCTTACGAGGTATAAAAAGCCTCCGCAAAGACCACCATATATAAATAATGGGATAATTGTTTTATTACCCGTGAGGTCTTGCAGAATATACCCGAATACCCATAACCAAATCAGGTTACCGATCAAATGAAAAACTTTATCGTGCATGAACATATAAGTGAAAATGGTCCAGGGTCGTCCCCAAAAAGAATCCAAATTAGAAGGCATTTCAAACCAATGGAAAATGCCTGTGTAATAGGAAAGTTTGGCCGCGGCCTTGTCATTAGTAGTTAAGGTTAAGGAAAGTTGAATAAAGGTGAATATGCAAAATACAATAACCAATATTGCCAGGAGAAGTACCAGTGTATTCCCTCTTTGTCCCAACCCGGTCTTTTTTGCATAACGATCGTCCATGCGCACAAAATTTAGGTGAATTTACGAATACCTGAAAAAATAGAGATAATTACCGGCAAATCCTACCAGTACATTAACACAGACTAAAAAAATAAGTTTTGGGTTAGTAGAAATTACGGCGATTAGTCTTATTCCAGAACCAAACCAATATAAGTCCCACAAGTGCACCTCCCAAATGCGCCCAGTGTGCTACATTGTCACCTGCCGAGTTACGTATTCCGAGCCATAGTTCCATAGCACCGTAAAAAAGTACAAACCATTTTGCTTTTACGGGGATAAAGAAATATAAGTATATAAGGCTGTTCGGGAATAAATAGCCAAAAGCAGCGAGACAGCCAAAAACAGCTCCGGAAGCGCCAAGTGTTGCAGTATTTAATTTGAAATTAGCTGCATATAAGTATCGTTCCTGTTCCGAAATTGAGAGCGATTTAAATGCCTCATAAATAGGACTTAGCTCAACATACAGCGTTCCCAAGTGTAAGATTGCTGCTCCTAAGCCACAGGCCATATAAAATATCAGGAACCGTTTGGCACCCCAAAGATTTTCGAGGATACTGCCAAACATCCACAAGGCAAACATGTTAAAAAAAATATGATCGATTCCCCCATGCATGAACAAGTGTGTGATCAACTGATGAGGCTTAAAATAAACTGATCTTACGTCATGTAAGGCAAATAAATTCTCAATATTGAAACTTGCATTGTTCGCAAATATTTTCTGCGCAAAAAACACCAATGCATTTACAATAAGAAGGTTCTTAATCACTGGAGGTATTAACTCAAATCTTCCCGGCCTGAATTCAGTCATTTAAGTGGTTTTAAACTGCTAATATCGGAAGCATTATGTAATTCTGCTTACGGCTTAACTATTTTTTCAATTTCAATTGCGCCACATTTTCTATATGATGCGTATGGGGAAACATATCTACCGGCCGGATCTTCGTCACTTCGTATTTCTCTCCCAGCAAATTCAGATCTCTTGCTTGTGTAGCCGGATTACAACTTACATATACAATCAACGGCGCTTCCATTTCCAGTATTTTATATACCAGCTTCTCGTGCATACCGGCTCTCGGTGGATCGGTGATGATAACATCCGGCTTACCATGTTCCGCAAAAAAACGATCATCGCATACATCAATTACATCACCGGCAAAAAAAGATGTATGAGTAAGGCCATTCAACAAAGCATTTTCCCTGGCATCATCAATCGCCTCCGCAACCGTTTCTACTCCGATAATCTTTTTGGCAGCCTTGCTCACGAAAATACCAATACTGCCGGTACCGCAGTACAGGTCATACACTGTTTCTTTACCGGTTAATTCAGCAAATTCTCGGGTAACCTGGTATAATCGTTCAGCCTGGGCCGTATTGGTTTGGAAAAATGATTTTGGTCCGATCTTGAATTTAAAATCTTCCAGTGTTTCGGTTACATAGCCATTGCCTTTATATGTTATTGGCTCCAGGTCGTAGAGGCTATCATTCATTTTTGTGTTGATGGTATAGAGAAGGGTCGTTATCTGCGGGAAACGCTGTACTATATGATCCAGTAACATTATTCGGTTGGTTTCTTCTTCCCGGCCAACCACCAGGTTTATCATAATCTCTCCGCTACGGCAGATACGTAATTGAAGTGTCCGGAGAAAACCAGTATGTTGACGGATATCATAAAACTCCCAGTTTCTTTCTAAAGCGTATGCTTTGATCGCAAGTCGTATCGCATTGGTAGGTTCAGCTTGCAAATGACATGCATTAATATCTACCACTTTATCAAAAAATCCACGGGCGTGGAAGCCAGCCACGTTTGCTTCCGTGCTTATTGATGGATCAGTAATCTCGGTTGCAGTTAAAAATCGTTTGTTCCCAAATGTGTATTCAATCTTGTTACGGTAATAACGTTGTTCCGGAGCACCCAGGATCGGTAAGAGTTCGGGAAGTGGGATTTTACCGATACGACTTAAACTATCCTGCACCTGGCGGAATTTATAATGCAATTGCTTTTCGTAGGGTAGCATCTGCCATTGACAACCGCCACAAATACCAAAATGTTCACAGAAGGGATCTACCCGGTCAGTTGAATAGCTATGAAACTGTATGGGCCTGCCCTCGGCCCAATCTTTTTTACTGCGGCTGATTCTTACATCTACAACATCTCCGGGAACGGTATCATCAATAAAAATTACTTTACCATCAACCCTTGCTAGTGATCGGCCTTCCCCTGCATGATCCTCCACCAGTATCTTCTCTAATACAATGTTTTTCTTCTTTCTTTTCACGGCGCAAAGATAGCTGAGAAAAGAGAATAGAAAATAGGGAATAGAAAGTAGGGAGTCTCCGTTATTTATATTGAATATTTGAGGAGCAGCCCTATTTTCTATTTACTATTCTCTATTTTCATAATCTGTGAAAGAACAACAAAAGAATTATAAAGGCATTTATTTCATGCTGCTTGCAGCACTCGGCTTCTCCGTAATGGGGGGATTCGCCAAAGAATTAAAAACATCTTTTAATGCCCCTCAATTGGTTTTTTATCGCAACCTGGTGGGAGTACTGTTTCTATCTGTATCATTTTTTCGTTACCCGGTAAAACAAAGCGGTGGTCGTTTTGGCTTGCTCGCATTCCGTGGAATCATGGGCACACTCGCGTTGTACACCCTTTTATACAATATCATTCATATTCCGTTGGGTGCAGCCATGACTTATAATACCATCAATACTTTTTATATAGCTTTATTATCGTGGTGGCTGCTGAAGGAAAAGCTGAATACTATTGCCTGGATTTGTATTATCGGTGGATTTACCGGCATCCTTTTAATTTATAAACCATCCGCTGATTTTAGCTGGAAGTACCATGGGATTGGTTTATTGCATGGATTGTTTTCCGCTTTTGCTTATTTATCAATCGGCACCCTGAATAAATATTATGATGCCAGAATAATTGTATTGTCTTTCCTGACGGGTGGTTTGATTTTACCATTGCTTAGCATGTTGTTGGGATATGCGTTGCAAATTCCACATGATGATTTCTTTTTTCCTGTATTTCGAATGCCGGTTGGCTCAGAATGGTTCTATCTGGCTGGTTTAGGATTATCTGCATTATTAGGACAATACTTTGTAACAAAAGCGTATAGCAATGATAAAGCAGGGATTGTATCGGCGATTGGTTATAGCAATATCATTTTTGGACTCATTATTGGAGTTATGCTCGGCGATGCGTTTCCGGATATAATTACTATTCTTGGAGTATTGATTGTAATTGGAAGCGGAGTGGTTATCTCTCTTACTAAGAAATGAAAACGGAAATGTAAAATGTAGAATATAAAATGTAAAATATAAAAGGGTCCTAAGGTAAGAGCACCCTGAAGTTTACTTATACAGTTTCATAGAAGAGAGATTTAAAATATAAAAGGGTTCTACGAAGCCAGAACCTTTTTATATTTTATATTCTACATTTTATATTTTACATTTATTACTCATTATTCCCCTTATACTTCTTCTCCGCTTCTTTTGCTTTTTCAAAATCCAATACAACTCCATTGATGCAATAACGTAAGCCAGTAGGAGGAGGGCCGTCTTCAAACACATGTCCCAGGTGTGCTTTACAACGACCGCATTGGGTTTCTGTTCTCGTCATGCCATGGGTATTGTCAGGTGTATAGATAATGCTTGTTTTGCTGATAGGTTCATAAAAACTGGGCCATCCGCAACCGCTGTCGAATTTAGCATTGCTTTTAAACAATGGATTACCACAGGCAGCGCAATAATATGTTCCGACTTCTTCGGATTTTTCAAACTTGCTTGTCCAGGGACGTTCAGTTCCTTTCTGACGGGCAATAAAATAAACATCTTCCGGCAGCATCTTCTTCCATTGCTCCTCGCTCAATGTTACTTTCGAAGTATCCGTCCGCGAATAAACCGGGTTATTATCTTTTTTTGTTTCCATACTTGTTTTTTTTGCCGTTGAGGTTGACTGAGAATAGCTGCATTGCTGGAGGCCAGAAGCCATCGCAATCACAAAACTCACTATCATTATTCTTTTCATATGCTTATTCTTATAACAAATGTACGAAAGCAAGGTTCGAAAAGATTGTCTGCGGGACGACAGGCGAACAGCTGTTAACATTTGTTTTAGGTTTAGTGCACGTTTCCAGGAAGGTCGGCAACCTTTCGAACCCTAAAAATTCTTCAGGGAATTTTAGCTCGCTTACTTTATATTTGTTCGTACACCAAGCCTGATTAGCCCATGTTCAATTTAATTTTATTTGGCCCACCGGGAAGCGGAAAAGGGACCCAATCGGAGAAGTTAATTGCCCGGTATGGACTCAAGCATTTAAGCACCGGGGATCTTCTCCGGAGCGAGATTGCTGCTCAATCTCCTTTGGGCATGGCGGCTAAAAGCATTATGGATAAGGGCCAGTTAGTTCCAGATGAAGTGGTTATTGAAATGATCAATTCAGCCCTGGAAAATAACCCACAGGCCAGAGGGTTTTTATTTGATGGATTTCCCCGAACCACGGCCCAGGCGGAGGCATTGGATAAATTACTTGCTCAAAAGGAAACAGAAATAGCTGTTGTACTGGCATTACAGGTTAGTAAGGAAGAACTGGTTTCCCGTTTATTGAACCGGGGCAAATCCTCCGGGCGAAGCGATGACACCAATGAAGCGGTGATCCTTTCCCGGATTGAAGAATATGAAAAGAAAACCGCTATAGTAGCTGAATACTATGACAAATTTGGTAAAGTGGTGAGGGTAAAAGGAGAAGGTACCATTGACGAGATTTTTGACATCCTTAGCAGTGAGATTGATGCGAAATCAGAAGCTTAATTAAATTTTTTGAACTATATAAACCCGGGGAACTTCTTCTCCGGGTTTTTTATGAATTCCACTGTTCCCATCATTGATAATTTTGGAGTGCCTATCTTTCATCCCGGTAATTTACAACGGGATTTCATAGTCATGTTAAGATCTAAACTAATCAACGAATACTGGTTATTTATTGTGTGCCTGGTAACCGGGTTAGTGATCATTTATTTCACTTTGCCAATGGCGGAGGGATATAAATTTTCAAATGGTAAAGAGCTAATTGCTTTTTACATTCCCCTGCCAGTTAGCATGAGTTATTTAATTTATTCCGCATGGAAGCCGCCATTGACCCGGAAAACAATCCTGTATTCTTTACTGCTCTTCTTGCTACTGATAATTCCTTTCTATTCATTCTTATTGGATACATACGAGCATTACAGCCGGGATGATGGTTTCCGCTACCGGATAATGGCCAATAATATCGCGCAAAACAAAACGCTTTGGGGAAGCGATGATCTCGTGTACAATACCAGCAGAAAGGTTTATTTGTTTCAACCCGGATACCGTTATTGGCTAGCAATATGGATTGGAATCTTCGGGGAGGAAAAAAGACTGTTCCAGTTTGTTAATATGCTGCTTTACTTTTCTTCCATAGCAATGCTACTATCGTGTATTCAAACAAAATTGAAAAAAGGATTTATTGAAAAAGGCGTGCTGCTGTTCTTCGCTTTATCATCGCCTTTTGTGGTAAAGAATATTTTGATGGGTTTAACGGAATGGTTGACTATTACCCTACTCATTTTATTCTGCTGGGCTTACCTGAAGAATAAAAAAATTCTTGCCATATGTTTACTCGCATTGGTCCCCTTTATCCGCCAGAATCTGTTGATCGCTTCCTTGCTGATATTTTTCTGGATATTGACACAATGGCCAAACTGGTGGAAATATGCGGTTTGTTACCTGTTGCTCTTCTTACTGCCGGTATATCACAATTTATACTACGCGGGAGAATGGAAATTTTTATCGACCTATTATAGTAAAGAGGGTTGGCTGGTACTTGAATCTGGGGGCAGTTTATTCTCTCAAATCATAAAAACATTTCTTTACAAACTTCTATCTTATACAGGAATAGGTTGGTCAACGAAAAATTTCTGGGCAAACGCTGTTTCTGTTTTATGTATACCCTTCGGTACATATTTATATTTTCGTTGTTTTCAGCAATTGAAAGGGAAGAGCCGGCTTTTATTTTTAGCAGTAACCCTATCGGCCATTTTACCAACGCTTATTCTTGGAGGCAATGCCTATTATCCACGCTTTGAATGGACAAACCTGATGATTGCCTTTCTTTTTTATGGTTTATTGGTTTCCAGAAAACCGGGAGAATTTTCCGGCTTTGAAGACAATGAAGGGAAATTAATCCCTACTATTTCTTAATAAAAATCGAATCGGCTCTTTGCAGACTTCCTAGAATAGCTTCCGTAACTTTTACCACTTTTATTTTTTCCGATTCGAGGTATTGAAGGCGTTTTTCTTTATTCTCCTGGGCCGAATCATGTTTAAATTCATCCATCCATGTATTCATTCCGTATTGGGCATAATTCAGGTCTTCCTGCAAATCGATCAGTGTTTGCTGGTATTGCTCATCAATTTTAGCTGCCGGTAGTTTATTTATACTGTCGAGCGCTTTTTGTATTTGAGTAAGATATTTAGTGATTTTACTCATGCGCGCCATGCCTATATTATGGCCATCCATCACTTCCTGAAAAAGTGAGTCTTCTTTATTTTTAGGAATATTACTGAACCCATCTTTGCGTTCGTTCTTTTCACTGCTATCTGAATTCTTACAGGCTCCAAAAACAAGCAGGGCAATAGTTACTGAAACAATTATCATTTGCTTATTCATTGCCCAAAGATAAACCCGAACCATTAAACTTACTTAAGCGTAAAGATATTATCAAAGCTTACTATTGACTGTGCGTTCCAGGGCATTTGAAGGTTGGCTTTTAGTTTCCATGTATTGGCGTTGATCCTGGTTCCCTCTAAAGTTCCCTGCTTAATAAAGAAAGGTGCTCCGGGAGCGCAAAAACAAGAAAAGTGCATCAGGCATTTTGCGGAGCGTAATTCCAGACTATCGTCGAAAACAAATGAATTAGATTGCTGGGGAATTTCAAAAACGAGGGTTTCGAGTCCTTCGTCGTCAGAAATTTCAGGACAATCCCTAAAATGATGTGTATAGGTAAAAACAATTTTGTTACCTGCGTTCACTGTATATGAATAAAATTCAAGAGTAGGGTCCGTTGTAAACAGGCGGATCGTATCAACATTCATTGAATTCTGAAATTTGAATTCATGAGAGTCTGGACTGCAGCGATCGCCGCTTGATTTTTTACATGCGAAAAAAGTGCCAGTTAAAATCATTACCAATAGTATTCTCGCCATAAATCTCATCACTTTTATTTCCTTTAGACAGCCCTCAGTACTGGATCGTTGCTCCATTTTAATGTTAATTTCAGATAACTTTACCGTCAAATTTTGCTTGCATCATGAACAAACTTGGAAACTACATTACGGGTCAATGGATTAAAGGCGATGGAGAGGGACAAAAATTATATAATGCGGTGAGTGGCGAAGTGCTTGCAACTGCAACTACCAAAGGGTTAGATTTTAAAACGATTACCGACTATGCAAGAAATGTTGGAAATCCGGCTTTACGGAAACTGACTTTTCCTGAACGGGGTCGTATGTTACGGGCACTCGCGTTGCATCTTCGCAATCATCTTGATAAATTTTATCAGATCAGCTATCAAACAGGCGCCACTAAGGCCGATAGCTGGATCGATATTGAAGGAGGAATCGGTAACCTTTTTGCCAATGCATCACTGCGAAGAAAATTTTCAGACGAGTCGTTTTGCATTGATGGAGAAAGTCACAACTTCAGCAAGAATAATAGTTTTATCGGTACGCATATACTGGTGCCAAAAGAAGGAGTAGCCATTCATATCAACGCGTTTAATTTTCCTGTTTGGGGAATGCTCGAAAAGATTGCTGTCAATCTATTGGCGGGTGTTCCTGCCATTGTTAAACCAGCCACTGTTACTTCTTACCTAACGGAAGCTGTCGTAAAAGAAATTGTAGCCAGTGGAATATTGCCGGATGGTGCGTTACAACTTCTTTGTGGATCAGCTGGCGACATATTGGATCATGTAGGTTCGCAGGATGTGGTGACTTTTACCGGTAGCGCTACTACAGGTTTAATGCTGAAATCACATCCAACAATATTAAGAGAAAGTGTCCCTTTTAACATGGAAGCCGATTCGCTTAATTGTATTGTATTGGGGGATGATATAAATCCTGGTTCAAGTGAATGGGATATTTTTATTAAAGAAGTAAGAAAAGAAATGACGATAAAAGCGGGACAAAAATGTACCGCTATCCGCCGGATCTTTGTGCCGGATAATAAAATGGAAGAGGTATGGAAGGCCATCGCTTCATCATTAGCGCAAACTACTATTGGGAACCCTTTAAATGAAAAAGTAAGAATGGGTTCATTGGCTGGACAAACGCAGCGCGATGAAGTAAAACAACAGGTACAAAAGTTATTGGCTTCGTCGCAGATCGTATATGGTTCGCTCGATAGCGTTGAACTTATTGATGCGGATGCCGGCAAAGGTGCATTCATCTCTCCATTATTATTGATGAATGAAAAACCATTTGCTTCCGATGCGGTGCATGAAGTGGAAGCCTTTGGTCCGGTTAGCACCATCATGCCCTATAAAAATATCGATGAGGCCATTGAATTAAGTAAAAAAGGAAAGGGCTCTTTATGTTCTTCTATCGTTACTGCTAATGACGCGATTGCCAAAAAATATGTTTTAGGAGCGGCTACCCATCATGGACGGATCCTGGTATTAAATAAAGATTGCGCGAAAGAAAGTACCGGTCATGGTTCGCCTTTGCCATTATTAGTACATGGAGGTCCGGGGCGGGCAGGTGGTGGTGAAGAGATGGGTGGTATCCGTGGGGTAAAACATTATATGCAGCGAACCGCTATCCAGGGCTCACCTACAACCCTTACAGCTATTACCAATTCATATCAACAATATGCGAAAGGAAATACCGGGGGCATTCATCCTTTCAAGAAATATTTTGAAGAGTTGAAAATCGGTGATCAGTTGATTACCGATAAAAGAGTGATCACTGCTGAAGATATCAATCGTTTTGCCGACTTAAGTGGGGATCATTTCTATGCGCATAAAACAGAAACTGATTTTACGGGTACCATGTTTGAGCAACAGGTGGCGCATGGTTATTTAATTATGAGTATCGCCGCTGGTTTATTTGTGGATAGCTATGAGAAGAATCCGGTATTGCTCAACTATGGAATCGATGAGTTGCGATTTACTAAACCCGTTTATCCAGGCACGGAACTTCATATCCGGTTCACCTGCAAAGAAAAAACAGAGCAGGAGCAAAAAGAGGAGAGTGATATTCCGAGAGGAATTGTGAAATGGTTGGTAGAAATGCTGGATGAAACCGAAGAGCCGTTGGTGGGTATTGCGACGATATTGACAATGGTTGCCCGGAAGAAAATGTAAAATCTAAAATGTAAAATATAGAATGTAAAAGGGTCTTAATACTAAATGCCTGATTTTTTATTTAATCTCATTGCTTGTATGAATTAAAACAATTATTTAACTGTGGAGTCAGTTTTACATTTTACATTCTATATTTTACATTAAAATTTTATATTCAAAATTTTACATAATCATGGAAGCGTACGTTAAAACCGAATTCCACAACGGTGTGACCACCATCGAATTCTTTCATCCGCAAAGCAATTCATTGCCGGGGAAATTATTGGAAGAATTGGCACAAAAGATTCATGGGGCCGGTAACGATGACGATACCAAAGTGATCCTTCTCCGCTCCGCGGGTGACAAAGCATTTTGTGCCGGAGCCTCTTTTGATGAATTGGCAGCCATCAAAACAAAAGAACAGGGCCTTGAGTTTTTCAGCGGTTTCGCACATGTGATCAATGCCATGCGCAAATGCCCGCAGTTTATTATTGCCCGAATTCATGGTAGATGCGTGGGTGGAGGGGTTGGTATTGCTGCAGCCGCCGATTATTCCATTGCTACCGAAGCAGCTGAAGTAAAACTCAGCGAACTGGCGGTTGGTATCGGCCCTTTTGTGGTAGGACCTGTTATCGAGCGGAAAACAGGTGTTTCTGCTTTTTCTCAATTGGCCATTGATGCCACGATGTGGCGCAATGCCGATTGGGCACGGCGAAAAGGAATTTTTTCCGAATTGCATACCAGTAACGAAGCGATGGATGAATCTATCCGCAGGTTAATTGATACACTGGTGCATTCAAATCCCCAGGCGATGGCAGAATTGAAAAAAATATTCTGGAAGGGAACAGAACACTGGGATCAACTATTAATTGAACGAGCAGCCATTAGTGGGAAACTGGTGGTAAGCAGTTTTACAAAGCAGGCAATTGCAGCTTTTAAAAAGAAATAAGATTGTGATCAGTTTTCATGAAGATAATTTCATTGAGTTTTGTACCATCCTCGCAAAAAAGGATCAAGCTATAAAAACCATTATTCGCCAGCATGGTCACCCTCCGGTATGGACCCGAGCCAATACCTTTGCATCCCTCATCCATATCATACTCGAACAACAGGTTTCCCTTGCATCTGCAAAAGCAGCTTTTGTAAAATTGAAAAACTATATCGGCGTTATCACCCCACAAAAAATAATGCAGCTAACCGATGCCGAATTGAGAGCTTGTTATTTCAGCCGCCAAAAGACTGTTTATGCAAGAGAGTTGGCACAAGCCATTCTATCCAAAAAAATAAATTTAAAAAAGTTATCGGTTCTTCCGGATGAAGAAGTGCGGCAAGAACTCAAAAAAATAAAAGGGATCGGCGATTGGACCGTAGATATCTATTTATTATTTGTACTGCAGCGTTGCGATGTGTTCCCTACCGGCGATCTGGCAATGATGAATGCTTTGAAGGAAGTAAAAAAAATATCCAAACAAACCAGCAGAGAAGATATAATTGAACTGGCGGAAAACTGGAGGCCTTACCGATCTATCGCTACTTATTTATTATGGCATCATTATATTAAGACAAGAAATATTCGTCTTTGAATTAAGATGGTCAAGCGGAGATAAACATGGTCTGACCGTCCCGGGTCTGACCATGTTTATCTCCGCCTGTAATCAGGATTTCAATTCGCTTTCAAGAACCTGAAAATAATACCATACGTTATCTTCCGGGCCATTGGTAAGTCGTTTGTATACTTTAGCAACCGGTGAAAGTTCCATTTCACCAATGGTCAATAGAACCGTATTTCCCTGGTTAAATGGATTTTTGATATCCCAACTCCCTCCAAAATTTTTACGCATTACTTCTCCAATATAGCCCCCAAATACTTTTGAAATTTGAAGTTTCTGTTCATCCGTTGGATTTCTCCGGAATAGTTTAGTGAAGAAGTTCTTAGGTATCGCATTGTAGAGGATGGTGCAAATTCGTTCAACTCGTTCAATACTTTCAAGGGAAAAATCAAGATCCTCATTAAATTTTTTTCCAAAATCAACCGCATCCAGGGCATATGCCTCCATCATTTCATTAGCTGTTACTTCGCTCATAAAGTAGCAGGATATTTTAATTGTCCATATAATTTAATATGGTCAGACCAGGCCTTCCGCATAAGCAGCACTAATGACTGACCTTGTAAAATATTTAAACATGGTCAGACGGAGACCGTCAGACCATGTTTAAATATTGAGTCCACCGCAGGCACTGATAACCTGTCCGGTTATATACGATCCCATATTGGATGCAAGGAATAAAGTAACATTCGCGATATCTTCCCCTGTAGCAAATCTTCCCAGAGGAATGGCAGCTTTGTATTTATCGGCACCTTCTCCCTCTTTTAAATAACTGGTCATATCTGTTTCTACAAACCCCGGAGCAATTGCATTGCAACGGATATTACGACTTCCCAATTCTTTGGCCACCGATTTTGTAAAACCAATGATTCCCGCTTTGCTGGCGGCATAACTGCTTTGTCCTGCATTACCTGTTTCTCCAATGATCGAACTCATATTGATAATACTCCCACTTCTCGCTTTCATCATTGGTTTAATGACCTGCTTGGTCATATAAAACACACTGTTAAGATTCACTTTTATCACATCATCCCATTGCTCCTGGCTCATTCGCAGCAGTAAATTATCTTTTGAGATACCCGCGTTGTTTACACAGATATCAACGGTTCCAAACTCTTTCATCACATCGTTTACAAAAGATTCGCATTGCGCGAAATCACCTGCGTTACTTTTGTAGGCTTTTGCTTTAACACCCATTGCCTTCAATTTTTCTTCGAGAGCGGAAGCTTTGGGAGCACTGCTATCACTTACATAAGTAAAGGCAACGCTAGCACCGTGCTCAGCGAATTTCAAAGCAATGGCTTCACCGATTCCACGAGCGGCACCCGTAACAATAGCCACTTTTCCTTCGAGTAATTTCATACAATATTATTTATGATGCAAATAAACTGAATTTATGAATACAGTTTACCAATGCTGTGATTTCCGGGACCACTTGATTATTTGTTCAGGCTCAGTATTTCCTCGATATACTTACGTTCATTACTCAATCGTGGTACTTTATGTTGCCCACCCAGTTTGCCTTTTGTTTTCAACCAACTGGCGAATATCCCTTTTTGCAGGGAGTGTATGACCGGCATCCGGAGTGCGATATTTTTATAACGTTTGGCTTCATAGTCACTGTTAATAGATTGCAGCGCTTTGTCCAATTCTTCCGTGAACTCATTGATGTCTACTGGTTCATTCTCA
Source organism: Chitinophagaceae bacterium (assembly GCA_965279015.1). Classification (GTDB taxonomy): domain Bacteria; phylum Bacteroidota; class Bacteroidia; order Chitinophagales; family Chitinophagaceae; genus Endoryza. The sequence continues at coordinate 1,057,274 of OZ257130.1, read as the reverse complement.
AATTCTATCAGCCATTCATGCGCCCCGTTACTTTCTTCACCAAAATATAGAGGCGCGGCTGTATAATCATTTACAATTGCCCCGGTTTTTTCGGAAGCCATCGCCACTGCCTTATCTGAATTGTCAACAATCACTTCTTCACCAAATGCGTTGATATAATGTTTTACTCTTCCGCTCACTTTTATCCGATAAGGCTTCAGAGTAGTGAAGCTAATGGTGTCTCCAAGAAGGTAACGCCACAAACCACCATTTGTAGAAATCACTAAAGCATAGTTTTTCCCGAGTTCTACTTTCTCTAACCCAATGGTTTGGGGATTTGGTTTTCCATATTCTTCAACAGGCATAAACTCCATGAAAATCCCATGATCGGTAAATAATAACATGCCATCTTCTCCCGGTTTATCCTGCGCCGCGAAAAAACCCTCGCTGGCATTATACATTTCGAGGTAGTGAATTTCTTTACCGATCAGTTTGCGGAATTGTTCTTTATAAGGTATAAATGAAACCCCCCCATGAATATATAGTTCGAGTTGCGGCCATACCTCACTCATATTTTTTTTACCGGTGATCTCTAAGATGCGACGGAAAAGAACCATGGTCCAGGTAGGAACGCCGGAAATAGAAGTGACGTTTTCATTGATGGTAAGCTGTGCCAGCTTTTCAATCTTCGTTTCCCATTCATCCATCAAAGCAATACTTAACTCGGGGGTTCTTATCCAATGCCCCCAGAACGGTGAATTTTGAAGCAGTACCGCGCTCAAATCTCCATAATGCGTTTCATCATTAATCTGGTGAACTGTATGACTCCCACCAATCACCAATCCCTTACCCGTTAAAAGATCCGATTCGGGATTGAAGTTGTAGTATAAAGTGAGTATATCCTTGGCTGCTTTATAATGACAATCCTCCAGACTTTCATCACTAATCGGGATAAATTTGCTCTTATCGCTGGTAGTACCGCTACTCTTAGCGAACCAATGAACAGGCGTATTCCACAATATATTTTGTTCGCCATCCATTATACGCTGGATATAAGGCTTTATATCCTCATATTCCTTTATTGGAACTGCTTGTTTAAAGGCCCGTAGATTGAATAGCTTGGAGAAATTGTATTTCCTTCCAAATTCGGTGTATTGGGCAGAAGTAACAAGATCCTGCAATACTTCGCGTTGCGCATCAATGGGATTATCTCTCCATCCTTCAATGCGCCAAAGCCTTAAGCGGGCAAGGGATGATATGGCAGGCGATAGTATTTTCATACGATTAAGGCAAAGTACTTAAAAATGTAGAAGGTAGAATATAAAATGTAAAATGTAAAATTACACCGATACTAATGAAGTCTTCTGTAATCTTCGGGCTTTAATTTTACATTCTACATTTTAGATTTTACATTTATTTACTGTTTATAGGCGTTTTCAAGTTCATTCCTCAACTTCGCTTTGATAGTTTCTCCCACAAACGCATGTGCCACCGCTTCGAGATTACATCTATAAAAATGTTCTTTATTCCAGTTAAAAACTCTTTCCAGTAAGGAATATTCGTCTGCCAGTGTAACCGGCGTTATAGTGCGCGCATCGGTACTGATACTCATGGATACGCCGTACCGATAAATTTTATCGGCGCTATGATCCTCGATCTTATCAAATACATTCACCTGTATATTACTTGATGGACATACTTCTACATGTATCCGTTCTCTTTTTAAGAATTCAAGTAATTGCGCATCTTCTACACTCCTTACGCCATGCCCGATGCGGTGTGGGTGAAAATGCTTGAGTGTTTCCCAAACACTATCGGCTCCTCTCGCTTCTCCGGCATGAGCGGTACATTTTATACCATTCGCTTTCGCAAATTGAAACGCGCTAATATGATTGTCGATAGGAAAACCCGCTTCATCAGCGGCAATATCAAACCCCGCAACAAAAGTTCCTTTAAATTGCTCCACCAGCTTTACTGTTTCGATACTCTGTGCTTCGGAATAGTGACGCAGCGTACATAAAATGATTCGGGCTTCCACTCCTGTTTGAATAATCCCTTCCTTCACCGCCTCGTTAACCGCTTCTACCACTTCAGTTGAAGTAAGTCCCTTGAATATATGTTGTAAGGGAGCAAAGCGCAGTTCCGCGTAAATAACATTATCAGATTTCAACTGTTCAAAAAGATCCAGCGTAACGAGTTTTAGCTGTTCTTTTGTTTGCATCAGTTCAAAACCATTCACCGCACGGGAAATATAATCCGCGAGATCCGTACATTTCGGAGGTGCCACAAAAGATTCCCGATAGCTTTCATAAGATATACCAGGGTTCAATTGTTGAACAACATTATAACTGAGGCAGCAATCAAGATGGAGATGCAATTCAATTTTTGGAAATTGGCGATAATCCATAATGCGATGAAGTTTAGGACCCGGAAAGTATATAGGGTATTGTTTCCCGGATAGAAGCTACCTGGCTGAAACGTTCGTGTTCAATAGTCTGTTCTACTTTTTCGTGCGCCCAGGTAGTATGATAGGGCACATGCACGGCATGACCCCCTATTGCCAATACGGGTATAACATCCGACTTCAAAGAATTTCCAATCATTAAAAATTCTTCGGGTTTTATATCGAGATGCCTGATCAGTTTGATATAATCCTTTTCCTGTTTATCACTCATGATCTCTATATGATGGAAATAATGTTCCAGTCCCGATTTTTTTAATTTTCGTTCCTGGTCCAGCAAGTCTCCCTTTGTAGCTACAACGAGCCGATACTTATTTTTCAGCGTATGCAATACTTCTTCAATACCATCCAACAGCTCGATAGGTTTTTCGAGCAGATCCTTTCCATATTGAATCGCTTTTTCGACAGTAGCCAGGCGCACGGTATTGTTTGAAACACGTAAAGCTGTTTCTATCATTGATAACATAAACCCTTTGACACCGTATCCATACAATGCCAGGTTTTGCATTTCGGTTTTGAACAGTTCCTGTGATACACTATGATGAGGAAGATAATCTTCCAGCAATGCGCAGAACTTATGTTCTGTTTCCTGGAAATAAGGTTCATTTACCCAGAGGGTATCGTCGGCATCGAAGGCAATTACTTTGAGAGACATGAGCTTCTAAAATATTATAAGAAAAATATGCGATGGAATTTATAGTAGTGTCTTAGTTTAAAATTTTTGTCCCACTAAGACACAAAATTCACGAAGAAAAACCTTTTGTGGCTTAGTGTCTTTGTGGGAAACTGATTCACTACGGAATTTATTTATACACTTCTTTCCATGCAGGGTTCAGTAAAACCGCCAGTGTTTCTTCCAGCTCAGTTTTCAATTCAATTATCTTTCCTTTAAGATCCGGTAAACTGGAAAGTCCTATTATTTCGCCCAGGCTTAATTCCGGATTATCGGATAAGGTGGGCGTGAAATCTTTATAAGAGATCGATGAAATTTTAATCGCCCGTTGTTTCAAATACTCATCATGGGTAGTAATGGCAAAATCGTAAAGCGCTCTTTTTATTTCTTCCAAAAACCGGCAATAATCTTCCACTTTCGTTGGTTCTGCAATATTATAACTACTGTCTGAAGCCATGCCTAAAGTAAGCGGATCGACATCTTGAAAAGAGGGAGACCAATTAATATAATCATTCAAAACCCTATCTGTTTCCAAAATACAGTTTTCCATTGCCCGCATCAGGTGGCTCAATTTAACTTCCTTACCAGCTCCTAACATCGCTTCCTCATGCAAATAATCCTTGCGCTTTAGTTCAAAATTTCTTCCAAGGTATAGTCGGCGAACCTGCTCATCATCCGCCAGCTCTTCTGCGGTTCCATGTTTGAAAATCTTTCCTTCAATCAATAGATAAGCCCGATCGCAAATAGAAAGCGTTTCGTTTACATTGTGATCAGTAATAAGTATACCAATATTTTTATACTTCAACCTGGCCACCACCGATTGTATATCTTCAACCGCTATCGGGTCAACTCCTGCAAATGGTTCATCCAGTAAAATAAACTTCGGGTCCACCGCCAGGGCTCTTGCTATTTCAGTCCGACGACGTTCTCCCCCGCTCAGGCTATCCCCTTTGTTCTTTCGGACATGGTGCAACCGGAATTCATCAAGCAGGGATTCCAATTTTTCTTTTTGTTCGCTCTTTCGAAGTTTTGTCATTTCGAGAATCGCCTTGATATTATCTTCAACACTCATGCTGCGGAACACGCTGGCTTCTTGCGGCAAGTAACCAATTCCCAATTGGGCACGTTTGTACATGGGCATTTTGGTAATTTCCTCTTTATCCAGGAATACCTGTCCGTCATCCGGCTTGATTAACCCTACTACCATATAGAAAGTAGTGGTTTTACCGGCACCATTTGGACCTAATAATCCAACAATTTCTCCTTGCTTTACTCCTACCGATACATTATTAACTACTGTCCGCCGACCGTAGGCTTTAATGAGTTGCTGTGTATGAATTTCGCTGATCAATGGAAGGGCTTTTGGGCAAAAATACCGGAACAAAATGGATTTAGGATTTTGGATATGTGATTTGTGATTTGTGATTTTATTAAGTGCAAGAGGCCAATGCAGTTAATAATTCTTCTAAATCGCGGGATAACAGCCTGTCCTAATTAATTATAAAGTACGAACCTCAAGAAATCACAAATCACATATCAAAAATCACAAATCCTTAACTATGTTTGCACCCTAATTTACCGGTTTAATGAAAGTTATTGACCATATTAACGAAGCAAAAGACAAGACCCTGATCTCCTTTGAAGTATTACCACCCCTGAAGGGTAAAGGCATTGGCGCGCTATACAATCATCTTGACCCATTGATGGAATTCAAGCCCTCCTTCATCAATGTTACCTATCACCGCAGTGAGCATGTGTTTAAGAAAAACGCAGATGGTAGTTTCCAGAAAGTAGTGGTGCGTAAGCGCCCCGGTACAGAAAGTATCTGCGCGGCCATCATGAATAAATACAATGTAGATACGGTTCCGCATCTTATATGTGGAGGTTTCAGTATTAACGAAACTGAAGACGCGCTGATCAACCTGCATTATCTGGGTATCGACAATGTGTTGGTGCTTCGGGGGGATGCCGCCAAAAATGAAACTTCTTTCGAACCAGAACCCGGTGGACATAAATTCGCCAGCGATCTCTTAAAGCAAGTAGTTAATTTAAATGCCGGTGTTTACCTGGAAGACGAACTGAAGAATACACAAAAAACAAAATTCTGCATTGGCATTGCCGGTTATCCCGAAAAACATTTTGAAGCGCCGAATATGGCCACCGACCTGCAATACCTGAAAATGAAAGTGGATATGGGGGCGGATTATATCATTACCCAAATGTTCTTCGACAATGACAAGTATTACGCGTTTGTGAAAGCCTGTCGCGAAATTGGTATTACGGTTCCGATCATTCCAGGATTAAAACCGGTATATAACCTCAAGCAAATGAATGTTCTCCCAAAAACATTTCATATCGATCTTCCTACTGATCTTTCCATCGAAATGCTGAAATGCAAAACCGATGAAGAAGTTGAAAAAGTAGGAACCGAATGGTTGCTTCATCAATCAAAGGACCTGAAGAAAAACGGTGTGCCTTTTTTGCATTATTATACGTTGGGCAAACCACACGTGGTTGCAAATGTTGTAAAGGAGATCATTTGAGAAAAAAGAACCAAGAACCGAAGAAGCCAAGATTCAAAGAAAAATACAAAGAACCAACCCCTGCAGGGCAAAGAAGAAATACAAAAAATAAAATATCAAAGGGTCTCCGAATAATAATCGGAGACCCTTTGTGTTTTTTTGTATTCCTTCTTTGAATCTTGGCTTCTTCGGTTCTTGGTTCTTAATCTATTTCGGAAGATTTTTAAATGCCGTTTCGTTAATAACAACCGGATACTTCTTCTTAAGCTCCGCAATCCACTTATCTTCCAACCAACTCTGGTAATCATTGATTACAAATCCACGGGCATCGGCAAAACTCCGCGGCTGGCGTTCGTTGTATAGTTTGATGATATAACAAAAAGTGGCGCTGTTATCCGACTCACTTTTAAAGGTAGCGGTAATCAATCCATTCGAAAAAGCGGTGCGCTCTACTACTGGTAATTGACCCAATTCAAAGCGACCAGAATCTCCCTGAATAGCGCCATCACTCGCTTCAACTATTTTACGCCAATTGTTGGGTGATGTTTGTATCTTTTTCTTTGTCGCTTCCGAGACAGAGTCATTGATGCATGTTATTATCAACGCGTCTGCACTGGCTTCCCACCAATATTTATTCTTATGCTCGTTATAATATTTTTTAAGTCCGATGGTATCCAGGGAAGCCTTATCCCAGATTTTGCGCTGCATGATTTCAAACAAGAGGTTGCCTTCTTTAAACTCTTTTAATTGATAGGCGAACTCTTTATTATAAGCTTCGAGATGATCGCGGTAATACTCCATTGCCGTAGTCTCCACAAACTGATTCAATAGTTCTTCATTTGATTTACCATTTCTCAGGTTCGGTACAAACCGGATTGCATCGAGATAATTCATCCAATCCAATACAGTTATGGTTTGCTTGGGAAAACCGAATAGTGGGGTAGAAGGTTTAAGATAAGAAGGTCTCGATCCGCTCAGCAACACACTATCGGTAAGCATTGCTAATTTTTTTGCATCCACAGGAAATTTTTTATAGCCTGTTTGTTGCAATACTTTTTTCAGCAATATTTTCTTAGAAACATCTATCCGTTCATTCTGAGATACCTGCTGATGGTAATTATCCCAGGTTGTTTTATTTTTTTTGTCGGCTGCTATCGGATTCAATTGTATCCTTTTGAGGATATGATAGCCGTAAGCAGTAACGAATGGCTTTGTCAAATCTCCATCATTCTTTAAACTAAACGCTGCTGATTCAAAAATCAGTTCATAGCGGCCTGTTCCGAATTCCTGTAATTCACCCCCGGCCTGATAACTTAAATTATCGTTACTGAATTGCATGGCGAGATTCTTAAAATCAGCACCATTTTGCAGCGCCTTGTACAAAGAATCCGCTTTTAATCCTGCTTGTTGTTTTTGCGCCGGCGTTGCATCGGGAGGAAAGGAGATCAATATCTGAGCGACACGGATCCGCCCCGGAGATTTTCTTTCCCCCGTATTTTTAAAAATATGAAAGCCGATTTTACTGCGATGAACTTTTGAAATCTTACCAACGGGTGTGGTATATGCCAGCGTTTCTAAATCGTATGGTAACGTGAAAACCGTGATATAACCAAGATCACCTTTATTTTCGGATACTGCCGGATCTTCCGATACACTGCCAGCAACTTTCTCAAAATCTTCTCCCTTTAAAAGTCGGTTATAGGCGAGGTTAATTGTATCCTGTGCTTTTTTTATAGTAGCTGCATTAGCATCGGTTGGAACCTGTACATAGATATGCGATACATGCACATCTTTTACACTCCGGCTTATTGCTTCATCCACCAGTAAATTCATGCTGGCCTCATCGTTCATATAACTATTGGCCACCTGGCTTCGGAAACTTTGTAATTCGGCTTGCTGTGTGGGAAGGGTATCCAGTTTCATATCAAGCGCCGCCTGCACTTTTAATTTGAACCGGATATAAAGATCAAGATAATCGCGGTAAGCTTTTGTGCCCGGCTTTGTTTCCGTATTATTCTTATTGAATGCTTTTAAAAACTCCGACTGACTCACCTTCTTCGAACCATAGGAGAAAAGTGTTTGTGCATTGATCGTTTGCAGGGATAATATTAGCAAGGATAATACGATCAGGTTTTTCAGCGCTGTCATAGTTTTAATTGGATGGTGATTTTTTTATCTTAAGATCTATCACTTCATTGAGTTGTTCTATACTTAATTTTTTTGCGACAATTCGTTTGTCTTTGTCGAGCAAATATAAAAGCGGCGTTTGATAAACATCATACAATTGTTTATACGATGGTTTACCGGCGGCATTATTTTCAACCTCTTTCGATGGTAACTGGTACACATGCACCCATTCTTTCAGGTGATGTTCCTGGATAAACTTTGTCCAGTTGTCTTTTCCTCCATCGGTCATTACCCCATACATCGTAACTCCCTGTTTCTTCCATTTTGCCTGGTAAATAGAATCCAGACGAGGAACTTCTTCTTTACAATGACTACAGGTTGGGTCCCAGAAACAAATTACCACCATATCGGATTTGATCGCATACAATTCCCTGGGCTTATCCGTGCTATCCACCATTTCAAGATTAGCGGCGGGACGACCAATCAGGTTGGCCATTAAACTATAGGCCCTTTTATTCATGAACTCCCTGTACTGGGCAGTAAAAAAATCTGTTTGGCCGGTATTGATGTATTTTTCAAAAAGATGCACGAATACAGCATCCTGTCCCATGAATTCCGGGTTCACATATTTCTGAACGAAATGCACCATAAAGAATTTATACATCTCTTTGCTGCTCCGCGAATAAAGGATCATTCTATCTACTTCTTTGATCACAGAATCGGGATGTGGCGGAACCAGTTCCTTGTAATATCGATCCACTTTGGGTTCAAAAAAGGGTGTGCGCACCAATCGTTCATCATTAAACTCCACCCCATCCCAAAAATGGGATTTATAGTATTGGTACGCATAGTTTGAATCATATTTACCACCCGGATGTTTAGCTGCCGGTGGCACAACGGGTTCCCGCATGGCCAGGAAAAGTGCGGTTAAAATAGAGGATGGATATTTATTAGTGATGCTATCCCGGTAAAATTGCAAGCGATCACCCAACTGCTTTTGCCGGGCATAAATAGCCGCCGAATCTTTTCCCGTTTTGGCCCTACTTAATTCCGAACTCATTTTTCCGGCAGACTGACCGGTAGTATTTGCAAAATTGGTATACTTCTGGAAAAGGGTATTGTCTGCAGAACCGGTAAATACTATGCTTGAGGGGAGATTAGCCGTGTCGGCTATAATTGAAAACTGCTGCTGTTTGTCGATGAGCACTTCAAAGAGTATTGCCTTACGTGGAGAAACAATGAAATAGATACCTCCAGGTAACAATTGTTTCCCTTTAAAAACTCCTTTACTGTTGACATCCAGCAAAGTAGAGTCGGCTAGTGCCTTCTTGGTACCATAGTAGTAACCAAGGTATATGTAGGTATTTTTATAGGGCTTTAGGGTAATATTTATCGAATAGCCTTCCTGGGCCCTGGAGCTGGAAACACAAAGCAAAATGAATAAAAAGAGTAAGATTCTTTTCATGGTGGTAAAGCGAATAAACTAACAAATTAATGAAGATACAACGCTAAAGCTGTTAATTCCTTGCGAAGATAGCCCGAATAAAAAAAGGATTAAGAATACTCATATGTGACATTCACTTTGAAGAACGCAAGAGAAACTGACATCTGTGAGAAAAAAAAGAATGCCCTGAAACCATTTATGGCACTGTGTTTGCAAATTTTTAACATTCCTTCCGTACCTTCCGAACATTCCAGATCTAATCCCTACAGATAACCCTTACCTCTCTCCCTTAAGCAATATGGTGAATTATCCCTAACGCGTTACAAAAACTAAGGCAATGAAGTTTTTTACACAAAACCGTGCGCTCCGGCTAGCTTTTCTTTCATTAATATTTCTAACCATCGGCATTCAGGATATTATAGCTCAAGCCTGTAATCCTTGCTGGGGTCTCTATCCGATGGTGAAGCAGCGGAGGGTAGCCAATGCTAATGTTTCGCCGTGGATAAATGGTTACCTGGAATTACTTCCTCCCGGTTATAATCCAAACAGCAGTACAAGATATCCGCTAATAATTAGTTTCCCCGGAAGAGGTACCAAGGGTGGTGGAACATTAGGTGAACTTTGCAGTGTCGCTTGCGAGGGTCTTGCCTTTAAGATTGAACAGGATATGCCGACCGGATCGGGCAATTATCGTTTTGCAACTACCGTCACACAAAATGGACAATCGTATTCATATATCATTTTAACACCCCAGGTTAAATGGGGTGATGGTGAGTCTGCATCCGACGTAAGCGCTATGGTAAATTATGCATTAGCAAATTACCGCGTAGATCCGGCCCGCGTTTATCTTACCGGTCTTAGTTCAAGTGCAAATATGGTTGTCAACTATATGGGTTCTTCGGTTCAGAACGCCCGTAAAATAGCGGCCGTAATTTCTGTGGGACTATGTATGGGAGCTAATACTGCCGCCGCCTCTTTTATGGGAACAAACAGCATTCATTACTGGGGGCTGGTTGGTTCCAGCGACAATCAATGTGGAACAGGAAATACAATTAACCAATCGAACCAAGTCAACTCTTATTCTCCTCCTGGCAACCCGAGGGGAAAATATACGTTGGTGAATGGTGTTAACGTGGATCCACATGTAATCTGGCCGGAAATTCATGATATTGATTGGAGAGTTGATGGAAAAAATATGAGTGAATGGTTTATTCAATTCAGTCCTACAGGTGGAAGTTCATTACCAGCAACGCTTGATGCTTATAACGTAAGCAGCCGTAACAAACAGGTGATTACCGAGTGGGCTACCACTGCTGAATCGAATACAGATTATTTTAGTATTGAAAGAGCGGGTGCGGATTTGCAATTCGAGGAAATCGGACGGGTTACAGCCGCAGGAAATTCTACCACTAGAAATTCATACTCTTTTGCAGATGCACAACCATTAAAAGGTACTGGCTTCTATCGCTTATCATTAGTGAACCGCGATGGAGTAAGAGAATATTATGATATTAAAAAAATCAGCAACAAGTTTTTTGGCGCAGCGATTTCTGTTAGCCCGGTACCTGCCAACAAAACGCTTCAGTTATCATTTGAACTTGAAGAATCACAGAAACTGAATTTTATCATTCGGGATATAAATGGACGCAATTTGAAAACATGGTCAGCAAATTTCAGTTCAGGTTATGCCAGCATGCCGATTAATATTGAAGCCCTGACAGCTGGTGTTTATTATCTTTCGTTACAAGGCAGCAGTTTTACAGAGGTTAAGAAGTTCATCAAACAATAAGAGATTATCCAACTTAAGTAAAGCCATTTCCATCCGCCAGTTGGCGGATGGTTTTTTTTATGCGTATTTATGTTTTGCCGGGAAGGCGGGAAATTGTTATTTGATTCTAGATTTATACTTATTGGGTAGAGCACTTAATTCCAGGTGTCACCTCACCCCTGCCCCTCTCCTTGAGGAGAGGGGAAAGCACCCGAAAAATTTGAACTTTTAGTTTGAATATTTATTCTTCGAATAAAGAACTCACTGCACTTACTTTTACTGTTTAACCTGCCATAACGAGGAACAGACTGCTTCGCCATTACGGAACATTTGACCCTCGAATTAAGAACTAACTGAATTTACTTACGCTGTCTGACCTGTCATCCCGACGAAGGAGGGATCTTATGAGCTTCAAAATTAAAGTCTCTAACAAATTCATTAACAGTTTGCGAATAGCAGCTAGCACCTCACCCCAACCCCTCTTCCGCTAACGCGGACAGGCTCTTGAGGAGAGGGGCTCGTTCCCGCAACTTCAATACTTTTCAAGTTATAAAGGCAGTTTTCCAAAACCACCTTGAAAATATATTAAGAATCAAAAAAATAATGATTTCCCGCCTTCCCAACTTACCGGCAAAAACCACTTACCGGCAAAATAAATCCTTATTACCTAAACGCTGAATCCGCTAATTTTATGGCCATTCAAAAACTAACTGCACATGAAACGAATCTTTCTCTTCATGGCGCTATTTATCAGCGTCATAGTTCAGGCCCAGCAAATTAATATCAACCAGCATTTTAAAAACTGGAAGCCCCGCAATATCGGTCCCAGCGGAATGAGCGGGCGGATCGTTGCTATCGATGTTGTCAATAGCAATACCAATATCATTTACCTCGGTGCCGCTTCGGGTGGTGTTTGGAAAACAGTGAATGGAGGAAGTGAATGGGAGCCCATCTTTGATGAGCAGCCTTTATTAAATATTGGATCTGTAGCGATACAACAAAGCAATCCTTCCGTTGTATGGGTTGGAACGGGTGAAGGAAATCCCCGCAATTCACTCAATATCGGAGAAGGCATTTATAAATCACTTGATGCCGGCAAAACCTGGAAAAAAATGGGCCTCGAAAAAACCCGCAATATTCACCGTGTAATTATCGACCCGGTTAATCCGAATACAGTGTATGCCGCCGCAATTGGCAATCCATATGGAGAACATCCCGATCGCGGTGTTTATAAATCTACCGATGGTGGTGAGACCTGGACGAAGATTTTATATGTAAACGACACGACAGGTTGCGCGGAATTGGTAATGGATCCTTCTAATCCCAATAAATTAATCGCTTCCATGTGGCAGCATCGTCGCCAGCCCTGGACCTTTAAAAGCGGCGGACCCGGAAGCGGCATGTATATTACTGTTGACGGCGGAAAGAATTGGAAGAAGTTGGGTAAAGAGGATGGAATACCCGATGGTCAATTAGGAAGAATAGGTATGGCTTTTGCCCGCAGTATGCCATTAAGAGTATATGCAAAGATCGAAGCTACCCGCAACGGATTTTATAAAAGTGATGATGGCGGATTTAAATGGTCCCTGGTAAACAGTGACCCAGCACAGGTAACCGATCGTCCTTTCTATTACCAGGAAATTTATGTGGATCCTAAAAATGAGAATCGCATTTATGATATACATGCTACCGTAACCTTCAGTGAAGATGGTGGTCGTTCTTTTCAAACATTGATTCCATATAGCGGTATTCATCCCGATCACCATGCCTGGTGGATCGATCCGAACAATCCCAATTTTATTATCGAGGGAAATGATGGTGGAATCGGTATCTCCCGTGATCGCGGTGCTAATTGGGTATTCGATGAAAAATTACCTGTCGGACAATTCTATCATATCAATGTAGATAATGAAATGCCATACAATGTAATGGGTGGTATGCAGGATAACGGAAGCTGGCGCGGCCCGGCTTATACATTTACCAATGGAGGTATCCGCAATTATTATTGGGAGAATGTAGGTGGTGGTGATGGGTTTGATGTAATGCCCGATCCCGATGATGCCAACTGGGTATACTCGATGAGCCAGGGAGGAAATGTTGGTAAGCAAAATGTAAAAACCGGTGAACGTTGGTTCATCAAACCTCCCGGAACGAATATGGATCTTAAACTGCGTTTCAACTGGAACTCTGCTATCGCGCAGGATCCATTTGATAGTAAAACGATTTATTACGGTAGCCAGTTCTTACATAAGAGCAGTGATAAAGGTGTTTCCTGGCAAACCATTTCTACAGATCTCACAATGAATAATCCTGAACAACAAAAGCAGGATGAAACCGGTGGATTAACATTGGATATAACCGGAGCCGAAACCTTCAATACCATAATAACCATTGCGCCGTCTCCCAAACAAAAAGGAGTGATATGGGTGGGAACCGATGATGGCAATGTTCAATTAACAACGGATGACGGAAAAACATGGACCAATTTCCGCGGTAAGATTGCTGGTTTAACCGCAGATGCGTGGATACCACAGATACAAGCTTCGAAACATAATGCGGGAGAAGCTTTTGTTGTAGCAAATGGTTATCGTCGCGGTGATTTCAAACCTTATATATTCCGCACGACAGATTTTGGAAAAACATGGACACGAATGATTGATGAGAATAAAGTAAAAGGTTATGCATTATGCGTGATACAGGATCCTGTTGAACCGAATTTAATTTTTGCAGGAACAGAACATGGTTTGTGGGTGAGTCTTGATAATGGTTCCAGTTTTCAGCAATGGAAAAATGGTTATCCTTCTGTATCTACTTATGACATGGCCATCCAGGAAAGAGAAGCCGATTTAGCGATCGCTACATTCGGAAGATCATTATGGGTATTAGATGATATTCGTCCATTGAGAAAACTTGCCTCCACTAAAGGAGTGCTCGCAAAAAATATAACCGTATACGCTGCACCGGATGCTATACAAGCTAATTATCGTGCAGCAACCGGATATGAATGGAGCGTTGCAGGTTTATATGATGCGGATAATCGTAGAAGAGGCGCTGCCATTTCTTATTCTATCAATAAACTTCCCGAGGCACCGCGCAGAGATTCTGCTGCGGCTACTACGGCAAATACCGAAAGCGTTCCTGCGAGACCGGCAGGTGCTGCTGGTGGACAAGGCGGAGGTGGCGGTCGTGGTGGCGGCGGCCGCGGACAAGGATTTGGTGGCGGAGGTGCCGGCAGTCGTGATAGCGTATGGGTTCGTATTTATAATGATAAGAATGAATTGATACGTACAACAAGATGGAGAGCCGATAGCGGATTCAATCGTTCTTATTGGGGAATGGAAGAAAAAGGATTCCGTCAGCCTGGTTCACCGAAGCCAAGACCCGGTGCTCCCGAACCCGGAGGACTACAGGTATTGCCGGGCACCTATAAATTAGTACTCACTATGGGAAGGGATTCCGACTCTACTATGATTACGGTTAAAGATGATCCTCGTGTTGGCAACCGCAATGAAGCAAAACTCGCGCAGCGAAAAATGTACCAGCGCTTAAGAACCAGTGCGAATAAATTGACAGAAGCAATGGATCGTTTAACCGAAGCTTCCGATGTATTAACCAAGATGACAACGCAATTACAAAATGTAGAAGGTAAGGAAGCGGATTCATTACGTAAAACAACAAGAGCACTGCAGGATTCTATCAGAATAATCAGGGAATTTATCAGCGGCAAAACTTCCGATCGCCAGGGAATCAGTCGTTCATTAGCACCAACAGTAATGACTCGCATACAGGAAGCCAATCAATATATCGGATCGAAACTGGTAGCACCCGGTGCACAGGAAGAGCAACTTATTGCAAATGCGGAGAAGCTGATTGGTGAAGCGGTGAAGAAAACAAATGACTTATTTGAAGGCAAATGGAAGAGTTATCGCAAGCAAGTGGAGGAGACGAAGATTAATTTGTTTAAGGAATATAAGCCGATTGAATAGCTGCTAGCTATTAGCTTTTAGCTGTTAGCTTCGTTTTGCAAAAGATGGACTTATCGTTTATTGAATAAGCAAATGGCTAGTAGTTTCACGCTATTCGCTACTCGCAGCATGTGGGAGCCTGTGAATTGCAAATTTATTTTCATTCACAGGCTCCTTTTTTTATTTAAAAGATATCTATGAAATTAGTTTTGCGCTCCGACCTGTCGTCGAATAAAGGGCTAACTGTGTTTACTCACGCTCTTTGACCTGTCATCCCGAGGAACGAGGGATCTTATGGACTGGCTGATAAGGAGTCTCTAAAATTTGTTATTCACTAAGAATTGCAACTTTCACCTCACCCCCTGCCTCCCGACTGCTCGTCGGGACAGGCTCTCTTCCGCTAATGCGGACAGGCTCTTGAGAAGGGGGGTTAGCTCGCAGCTCGTAGCTCATAGCTCACAGCTTTTCCCACTAACGCATGGTAGTTTCACCCGATGATTTTACATTTGCTAAATGAAACTATCATACTTATCAGAAACCCTTATCGGTTCTGAAATCGTAAAATTGGGAGGAGAGATAAAAGAGAAAATTCGTCTCGGAGAAACAATTTACAATTTCACCGTTGGAGATTTTGATCCCTCTGTATTTCCTATACCCCAGGAATTGGAAAATGAAATTGTAGAAGCCTATCGTCAGCATTTCACCAATTACCCCGCGGCTGAAGGCAACCTCGATCTTCGCGAGGCGATCATTCATTTCTTAAACGAAAATGAAGGACTCAAATATTCATTGCCGGAGATACTGGTATCCTGTGGTGGTCGTCCATTGATCTATTCTGTTTATCGTGCTATTTGTGATAAGGGAGATAAAGTCATTTACGCCGTTCCTTCCTGGAACAATAATCATTATACTCATTTTGTAGAAGGAGAACATATCGTTATTGAGGCGGGACCCGAAACTAATTTCATGCCCTCGGTAGAACAATTGCGTCCGCATATAAGTGGCGCTACGCTTCTTTCATTATGTTCACCGCAAAATCCAACAGGTACCACTTTCACCAAAGAAGAACTGGAAGATATCTGCGACATGGTAATCGAAGAAAACAAGCGTCGCGGTGATGGAAAAAAGAAATTGTATGTAATGTATGATCAGATGTACTGGCATCTTACATATGGAAAGATTGTACATTATAACCCGGTAGGGCTTCGTCCTGAAATGAAACACTATACGGTATTCATCGATGCCATCAGTAAAGTATTTGCCGCAACCGGAGTGCGCGTTGGTTGGGCAATGGGGCCTGCCGAGATTATTAATAAGATGAAAGCCATACTCGGACATGTAGGAGCATGGGCGCCGATGGCCGAGCAAAAAGCAGTTGCTAAATATTTATATCAGAAAGAAAATATAGATCAGTATCTCGCCACGTTCAAATCAAAAATTGAAGAAAGGCTCTGGGGTATTCATGATGGATTGATTGCATTAAAAAAACAGAGACATAATATTGATGCTATTGCACCACAGGCTGCCATCTATCTTACGGTGAAATTCGATCTCGTTGGTAAGAAAACAGCAAGTGGAACATTATTAGAGAACCAATCTGATGTAACCGCTTATTTATTAAATGAAGCAAGATTAGCGATTGTTCCTTTTTATGCATTTGGAACCAGTCGTGTTTCACCCTGGTATAGATTGAGTGTGGGTACTTGTAAGAAAGAACATATACCGCAGATGTTGGAGCAGTTGGGTGCGGCGTTGGGGAAGTTACGTTAAGTTTTGAATGGTTTGCGAAATTTCATTAAACCTGTTATCTTCCGGTGTCTGATTTTACTTGAGCGAGATTGGGAAGCAAACTATCATACTTTCCAAATTAAATAAATGTATGCTTCAAAATCAATAAATATTTTTAGCTAAATTCTTTTCTATTTCAACTCTTAGCAAAATTAAATCTTGATATTCAAAATGAATTTTTTTGTCAATTTTAGGCATTACAATAATATCAAATAACCATCCCAGACTCATGTGAAGGCTAGCAGAAAATGCTTGTTCTTTTACCTTAAAAAAAACTTCCGAAAATAAAAACTCCTCAGTTCTATTAAAATAAATCTCCTTTGGTACTAGACTTAGTTGCTCAGGATAAAATTCAATTACAAGATCTGTTTTATATTCGATCCTTAGGACTTTATTTATGTATTTCACTTGTTCTTTAATTTTTTGGCTATCGTACGTGTCAAGATTTTGACACACTGAATCAATAATAAATAATTCAATCATTGACGGTTTGCCATTTTTAGGTTTAAGTTTTTTTAAGAACATTGTTTAAATCTTAGTCGGACAAATAATATTTAAGTCATGCTGGAGCAGTTGGGGAAGTTGAGATAATAAGCAGCGAGCTTTGAGCTACGAGCTTCGAGCGATTGCTAGAACTACTCTCTCCGCTTGAGCTTCCAAAGAAAATCTAAAGAGAAAAATCCTTCTTTTTGAATAGGAATATCCCCCTTTACCTGATCATATAATTCATAGGCCCCGCTAATTCTGAATCTTGGGGCATTATAACCCAATGACAGCAATTTAAACCCATACAGATCCTGTACCCCAATCCCCCGCTGGCTCAAGTATGTTATTACCGATAGTTGAATTTATGAAGAAGTTCGTTCAGTTGCTGGCGCAGGTGTTCCCGACGGTATAATTAAATACTTTCAAACCTACAGGCTCTTAGTCGGGACAACCTGTGCCAGGCTAGATCCAGTAACCTAATTTCAATCAACCCTTTCGCTTACTATATTAATATGACTTAGTCATAATAACCCATGCATATAGATCAATCCCTTTATTCTTACAGCAGTACTTCCAGCTATCCATATGATATTGCGGTATTCGTTCCAGATAAAAAGATCGATCCAGTTTATAACTGCAAATGTTACAAAGTAAACACCCTGCGGGTTGTGGAATTTATATTTGGTGCTCATTTTTTGCAGGTAATATAAATATCTTGCTGAAAGCTGCCATCAGGAATTTACGATCGATTGAAAGAAAAAAACATTGGAATAATTTGGGCCTGGCACAGGTTGTTTTTCCTTGCACTCTGCTATTTGGAATTCCTTCAACTCAACGGAAAAAACACCTGCGCCAGCAACTGAACGAACTTCTGCATAAATTTAACTTCGGGTAAATGCCTGAACTAACGAGGGGTTGCTTCGAGAACTTTGCTACCGATTCGGAAAAAATATTCATTCCCGCGCGAGCTGGGGTGGCTTTTTTTACGTCAGTATTTAATTCTTTGAATAATATTTAACTTCCTTATTATTCCAACACAACTTACTCTTGTTATTATTAAACCATTCACTCCATTTTTTCAAGTCCTCTTTAGTTGGATGAAATTTACCAAAATAATTTCCATCTGAAGATGATTGAATATTTGTAACATTTTCTAATCGCTCTATTGTAACTGGCAAATCTTTAAGATTAACATTGGGATTATTAATTAAACTATCTATAGCCTTTAGGTCTTTTTCAAAAGCTAAAATTGCCTTTCTATTATCACATTGTGCCACACAAGAACTTATTAAGAAACAAGTCAATAATATAAATATAAAATTTTTATTTTTCATCCGTTCTAACTACTTTTTTAACATTATTATTTTCAATTTGAATACTTGCCTTAACCTTTGATGTTCCTTTAGTATATATCACATCAGCATTCCCTGTAAGTGTGCCATCTTTATTTTGAGTCATTTTAGTTGAAGGCGCCATTTTTTGCTGTCTCGTATAGCCTGTTATACTTTTTTCTGTATTCATACCGTCTTGATGTGCTGATGGGTAGTCATCGGAGTTCAACTGCTTTTCTTGCTGCTCCTTTATTTCGTGTCCTAATGTTGAATATTGGTTTACTGCTTTCCCCTCTCCAAATGCTTTAATATCGGCAATATCAATTTTTTTAAGATCATAACTACCTATTAATACATCTTTAGAACCACTTTCGACACCAACAGTTATCTTGCCTTTTGCATCTACAGCATCTCTAAAAGTCCCATAAAATGCTTTTTGTTCAGAAGTAAGCTTTGAGACCTCTTTTGCTGACAAATTTTTAAGTTGAACACTTCCATTTTTATTAATAGTTGCTACTGAACTTCCAATACCTTTATTGACAATATTTATAGTTTCAGTTACATTTTTCTTGTCGCCTGTCAAAATTAATTCTCTACCATCGGGGTCAATATAAATTATTGGATTATTCGCAACATAGCAGTATGGGGATAGCATTGGATATTTCGCTGCCAACGGGTCTGCAACATGCCATCTCCCAATCTGTGCATCATACATCCTCGCCCCATAATCATACCACTCCAGCCCGCTACCATCACTGAATTCCTTCTCTTGTTTCTCTTTACCATTGTATTCATTCTTATTATCCAGCTTACCCATGGCTTTGGAACTGATCCCAGCCATTGTTAACCCGAATGGATAATAATGGGTTTCCTCTAACAACGCCCCTCTTGTATGTATCACCTGCAGATTATCAAAGAACACATTGTAATTACTCTCGTTACTACAATATACAAATACATAGCCATTTTTGGGAACTGTAATAGTGGGAATTGTACTGTTATTATGATTTTTAACAGTGCCGCTGCCGCCTATTCGATCAAACCCGCCGCCAGCATAATTAAAGCGCTCGTCAAAAAATACCCAGTTGATATAGGCCCAGGGCTTGGTATTATCGCCATCACTGTTATGCGTAAAAAATTGTTGGAGACCATCCGCTACTTGAGTAGTATTAATAGTAGCGGCGGCAATTCCTTTTGCCGCGATGGCAGGAGTGGCGACAAACGCATCTAAAAGGCCAGCTACCGGAATAGCATTTTTATTCGCAAAATTACCGGCCGCGGTGAACCAATAACTCTTCCCAAAAATATTGAGTTGATCGCCTGCCATTACTTTCAGGGTCATTCCCAACCCTATTTTATTGGTAGAGGCATTTTGCTGGTATAGTTTATTACTAAGATCGGTGGGAACACTATTCGGGTTATTATTTACCGGCGGGTTACCATTGTTGTTCGGATAGTCAGTAATGGCGGTGGCTACCGCTTTGCTCACCACAAAATTCTGATCGATATTGTAGTAATTTTTTTCTACATACACCGCGTCAGTAGGGGTAGTAAAACTTCCTTCTAACGTAGCCGCGGGGTAAATATCCTGCTGGTATTCTTCAGTGAGTACAATGCGCACGTTGCCCAAATGATCTTTTACAAAATAATCGTGTTCAAACTTAGCGGGGCTGGCCCCTGAGGCTGCGATATATCTGGTCCGACCTTCTTCGTGTCCAATAAATTGCAACACATCGTTTCCGGTTGTACTGGTATGACTCTTTGTTTCATAAACAAATCCTCCCGAATAGTAGGTCACCGTATTTTGAGTTCCTTCAATAGTTGTTTTGGTAATTTTATTGCCGGTTGCGTCGTATACATAAGTAATGGTTCCTTTATCACCACTCGCCGATTTCACCGTTATTTTCCAGGGTAAATTCAGATGATTGTATTCGATCCCATCAGTACTAACGCTTCCAATATCTTTATTCAGGTCTTTTTTCAGGTTGCCGTTCAGGTCATATGTATAGTCAATCGTTGCAGTTGTTTTTGCCTGAACCGGATGTAGTGAACTGGTGCGAAAATCACCTAATTTGGTTTGGTTATCATTTTCACTATCGATAACATTCAATAACTTATTAGTATTAAGTGTATAGTTATAACTGAGGTTATCGATCTGTGAGCTGCTATTGAGTTCTACCCCCCATTGCTTCATCAATTTGATATTTCCATTTTCATCGTAAGCCAATGAATGGTTGGTAGGATTTCCATCTCCCATCATCATATCAAAATTAATAGCCGCATTATCGGCATAGGCAGCTCCATTGTGTTGACTGAAGTCGCCACTCATCAGGCGGTTCAACTTATCGTATCCAAAACCGTATGCCCTCCGATCGCCATCTCCCCTGCTTCGCCATTTAATGCCGCTAATATTTCCGTTGTGCTGCTTATTGTCAAAGCCCCAATCGTAGTTAAGTTCCATCCCGAACCAGCGTGAGGAAGCTCCCTGCATTGGTGACAGATCGTTTGCATATTCTTTATTGATCCCTTTTAACCAGCCTCGTATATTATAACTATAATCAAAATTGCCCACCTCCGTTGATAGATAAACTCCGCTATTGTTTTTTTGTTTACCCAGTTTTTTATTCTTCAACTGTCCCATCTCATCATATTCATTAATGGCAATCAACGCCCTCTTTGCATTGTCGTCGTTGATTGTCTTCCACGACTCCAGCAACCTTCCTGCGTGATCGTACCTCATCGAAGTACGCACGCGTGTGGTAGCGGTAGCATTGGCAGGGTCCACAGCTGGGTTATTATGTACCAAATAAGTATTGAGTAATTTACCAGTGAAATCATACCGGTTAGTTACGATATCAGTTCCTCCGCGGTAATTGTCCGCATTAGCTTGGATAACCCGCAAACGATCATCATAGAAACTCGCGGTACTGAGCCAGATTCCTTTGCTTAAATCGTTGGGATCGTCCAGGGTTCTCACTTTTGTTCCGGTAGCGAGCCCGGCTGTTAATACCGCTTGTTGTGCCGCTACAGAAGGTAATGCTTCTCCATGAAAATTCATCGCTATCTCCTGCGACTCTTCCAGTTTATTATTGTATTGGGTGGTATAGGCCTTATTGGTCCAGGCATAATTATCGTAATACGTAACAGTTAGCGCGATAAAATTTGTTCCACCAGGAATTGGATTATTATTGATCGGTTGGCTCTCACTAGTGCTGGTTACAGAAGAAGGATATATCTCGCAAATTAAGTTAGTATTGTTATCAGTGTAAAATCCATCATCCCATATAATACTATCTGCTGCTTTATAATGAAGATTACCTGTTTGCAAAGTATTTAATGTGATGGTAGCCGCATTAGCCGTATAGGCACGGCCATTAATTATTACCTGGGTAGTATTCTCCGTTATCCCGTTTACATGCGATTGCAGTGCATCACGGTTTCCGCTGTAGCCCGTCATCATTCCTGTCGTGACCGGACGGTTCAATTGATCATACAATGTTACCATCCAACGGTTATTGGTTCTGAGATTGGCATCCTGTGTAAATACAAGGCGATCTCTATTATCATATACCATATATACCCAACCGGCGCCGGGTACTTTCTTCGCGATCATTCTTCCTTGGGCATCATATTCATATCTAAAACAGAGTTCATTAATTACTGTGGTTGTTAATAGCCAGCTGGGTCGGATGGCTTCCACCGCCTTTGGGGGAATTACAAAACGCAGACGGTTAAAATCATCATATATATATAAAGTAGTTAAAAATCCATCGAAACCGCTTTTATCTATGGGGATTGAACCAGACTGTACTTTTTTTACAATTACTTGCCCTTCCTTGTCCTTGTATTCGACCACTACATTCCCTGCCTCGTCTTTAGTTACAGTTTTTATTAGTTCACCAGTCGCATATGTTGAATTGCTTGACGGAATATTTGTACTTACATCCTCATTGGCATAAGTAAGCCCACTGTGAGTTACTCCCCAAATCCTAATTGCGTCCGCACCAGTATTAACGAGATATTCCATACTGATTGAACGTTCATTAACACTTAGCTCACTACCTGCCCAACTATTCCCTGGCGCGAATGTTTTTTGTACACGGTTTAATGGAGATGTTTCATACTTAGTTTTCCCGTAATAGATCTGTTCACCGGGATATTGAGTCAGCATAAAACTCGCCTGCTCAGCAAAGGGATTCATTTTAAAATTACCATTCGTCCCGGTAGATACATATGGTAAATATTTAAACACTTCATTTCCGAAACCATCGTATATAACCGGAACCACCATATCTTTTGGTGTTGCACCTGGTGTATTTTGCCTGCTCACTGTTTGAAGAGGTCTCCCCAGACCGTCGAGATATTGTGTAACAATTTTTACATCCGTATAATTTGTTTCCCCATTAAATTGTTCCGCAGTGATAGTATTGGGATTGGGGTATTTTTTCATCGCTTCATGAGTGCGCACATAATTTATTTTTGTACCCGATGGATACACCGCAGGCACAGCTGTAGCTCCTGTGTACGGAGCGCCGACCTGTGTATTAGCATTAGGCTTATTGGAGGGAGGTTGGGCATAGAGTAATTTTACAAACAGAAGAATTACTCCAGTTAACAGTAAGTATTTATGGCGCGACAGTACATGCATAGTCGGTAATGATTACGATTCTTAAATAACGATCCTTCCCATTATTGTTTAACGGGCTGCTTTTTCAGTTGCTCAATTTCTTTTTGCAGGGCGGTAATCTCTTTTTGTTGTTGTATCAGGTATAAGGTGAGCTCTTCAATTTTTTTAAGTAATAAAGCCTGATTATTACCGAGATCAATACCCTCTTCCTCCACTTCAGCAGCAGATGGAATACCCGGCAGGTGCTTATTTTTTTGGATATAATGCTCTACCTCTCTAAGGGTTGGTAACTGGTAGTTTTGATGAAAAACATAATCGGGCCAGGTACTATATAATTTGACCCTGGCTTTATTGAAGATTGCTTCACCATTCACCGCTAAAGCGTAAGGACCAATTTTGGTCATATCCGTTGTACCAATGGCTATTTTCCCATTGGAGAATATGTTTCCGTTAACATCAAGTTTAGCATTCGTGTTAGGCGTACTGGTTCCAACTCCTACAGAACTATTAAAAAACGCGGCACCATTTTGATCGATACTCGCCGTTAAAACATTCGATGAGTTTTTCCAACTCAATTGCTTCCATAATGTATTGGCTTCAAACTTTGTAACAAGGCCACGCTCATACTGACCATACCGGGTCATCTGGTATTCCAATTGTGATATCAATGCGGGTGTAGCGGTAGTAGCCGTTACTGTAACTTCCAGTTTTGTTACATAGTTAATCGTGGGCATGCTTCCACGCATCACACTTGTATTTACGTTATTAGAAATATTCGTCCAACTCCCGATATTGTACCAGGTGCCGTTTTGTACCTGTATCCTTCCTGTTACAGACTGGGTATTGTTGGTCCAATAAAAACTCACATAAACAAACCCATCGCCATAGGTTATCGGGGCTCCCCCTTTTGCAACAAAATCAACCGTTATAATAGCTGACTGGCTGTTGGGTACATAAATGGCCGATTGGTCATAGATGCCATTAAATAAATAGCGAATATTATTCTGCCCGTGTGTAGAGGTTGCCGTAAATCGTTCTTCCGCTGCGTACAATATATTATCCGCTAATTGATAGGCTATTGCAGGTTGCCCATGACCACCTGTTGCCGACAAGTAAGATCCGTAAGGAATATAGCTTTGTGAAAAAAGGAGTCCGGGGAAGTACCCAATTGCAAGTATTAAAATAAGTTTCTTCATATTTAGTTCATTTTTCTATTCGGTGAATTTATTGTTGTGTTTCCTGGAATTTATATTCGAAGGTTTTAAGAATATTTTTTTCCTGATCGCGTATGAGTTGAAGTCGGCCAAATTTGTCGTATTCGTAATAAGTGATATTATTGTTTACATCACATTGGCCAATTATTCCTATTAATGGTTTATAGGTGTAGCTTGTCATTAATGCTCCTTTGGGATATAAACGGAGTTCATCAATCTTCCCTGAACCAGCTATCGTAATTGTAGTTTGCCCGGTTACGGAATGTTCGAAATAATTCCAATTGTTTCCATTTATATTAATGGCTCTTCCCTGCTTTATTTGACCATTAGTTCCCGCTATTGTATAGGAACCGTTCATACTCCAATAAGAAACGATATAATACAAAGAGGAATTTAATCCATCCTTTTTAAGCCCGGCCGAAGTAAGCGAATACGATTTCAATCCTGAGATTGTGGGAGAAGTTTGATCAATATTGCCTGAAATGATCTGACTCCAATTACCAGTTCCATCGGCTTCAAAGGAAGTATAAGCAATGGAATTTTTATCTGCGTTTTTAACCTCTGCAATCGGGTACTGGTTTTTGTAATCCCATATAATGCTATTTTTAATATCACCCGTTTTTCTTAACTGGATAGGATTACCGTAATTATCATATTCATCATAACTAATCACTTCTTTATAGCGGGAATCCTTTATAAATTCGCCAATAGCATTAACAGAACTTGGTACAAAAGAAGATAGTAATAGAGGTGCATTCAACTCCAAGTTGAAAACTTTGTCGGGATACGGCTTATCAGGCTTATATGTTATTAGTTTACCCGCTGCTACAAATTCCTGGCCACTGGTATTTTTTCGAATTGATATTTGTTCGATAGGCACATTAAGCATGTTTCTGCCTATCAAAAAAATCAGCCCATTATTTTCGGGATGAGATACATTATTGACTGTGGTATAATCTTTTGGATATGTAATTTTATTGATGATAAAACCCCGATTTGCTGTTCCGGTTGTATTATTTGCCTGAAGGTTTATATTATTATAAAATATATCAGATACCCAGGTATTTTTTAGATCTACGTTCGTCTCATCGTATGAGTGAATTGTTTCAGAAATAGGCATATACCAACCCGATTTTACGTCGTATGCCGCCGTTTCTATAGTGAATGGCAAAGTAACTCCTGGACCAGGAATTATTCGCTCTCCGGTTTTTAGACCCATAATCCCTACATATCCCTTTTCTGAATATTCTACTATTTTCTCCTGGACTTTTTGAAATGTAAGTGATCCATTCACATCAATACTTTTGCTCTTAACTTCCCTAATCAAATGTCCTCGCTGCCAATCAAAATTTGTTGCCGGAGGAAAAGGAAAACTCTGATTATAAATGTCAGGATTAGATTCCGGTGATTTGTAATAATACTCGGTTATTCCCCCTTGTCCGGGGACTTGACCAATCAATTCTTTGACATACTTGTATCCTGTGGTGGAACTTTTAGTATTTACTAATGGATAATTTGATCCCGAACTAATTGAAATGTAATCACAATTAAAGGTAACAGTGCCACCCCATGGAAGTTGGGTTTGAAGAATCTCTGTTATATTCGATATGTATTTGGGGCTATTTACTAACCTCCCACTACTATACCCATTTTCTGGATCAATATAAGAATAGCTTTTACTGCTCGCTAGTCTATCAGATTGGTCATATGTATTAATCTCTTTAATACGGTGGCCACCTGATAATACATTATAGTAAGTTGTTCCGCCAATTATAATTGGATCACATTGCGGATAAGTTAGCCAAGCGTAAGCAGAATTCGCAATTTCTGGGTCCGGTACGAATTGTACATCCAATTGAAGGTAGTACTGACCTGCCGGTAAGGAAACAGGTCCTGAATGGTTTAAAGGTGCGTAATACCCCGTTGTCACGTTATAAATATCAACCCTTGGGCATTCAAGATTTGCATTGCCATTACCACAACCACTGTTAAAAACAAAAGATTGACAACTAACATATGGATTGCCATCGCCGGGAGTACAATCAACTAATGTAAAAACTGGTGATGTATAAATCCCACCGCCATTTATGACTGTTCCAACCTGTACATTTCCTTGACTGTTTTCCATCTGAGGAGGGTCGCTGGAAAGGATCATATTATTCTCAAACACAAACGTGGTATATCCTCCAGTTGGATAGATAATTTCTGTAAGCATTCCTGCTTTTGAATAAGTGGGGTTGACTTTTCGATTTGCTCCTAGAACCGTTGTGGGCGAGCCCCCACCAATTGGATAAAGTATTGTCGTTGGAACAAATTGGGTGTTTACATCCGTATTATAATATCCCCAGAAATCTTGGTTATAAGACAGCCTTTGTGGTAGTGCCTGAGTGTTGTATTCAAATAGATATTTACCAGCAGTATTTGTAGTCCCATCTTTAATTTCTACCTCATCAAGCATTAAACGCTGGCTATACTCACTTCCCCATGGGCTAGGAGTGTATGGGGAACCTATATAATGAAATTTAAAGAAAAACTTCTTAAAGAATGATTCATCGCTATTTTTAATGGAAATATTATCTAACGCATAGTCATACGGTAAATCTAATCGGGCAGTATTGGCTTTATTAAAATCTATTGATCCATCCTTGAATACAATCTTCTTCAATCTTACACTTGAAACAGTATTGTATGAATAAGAATTAGTAGGGTCTTTTCCAGGACATGATTGATTACCTGTATTAAGAACATACTTTGTTTGAGAACTCAGTGTGTAATAATAATTCGTATAATATTCGTACTCAAAATTAATTTCGTCGTCTAGCGCATTGAGGTTAGTTATTTTTGTTGCATACCATGCAGTAGTACTAGTATAGGGATCATATGTTGTAGCTGGGGCAAGCTGTCCATTTGGTAATGAGTGAGTGCTTTCTGAAATCTGGAATTGGTAAACAAATCCTTGATTGTCGAGAATTTCCCATCCATTTCCGCTATAAGATATTTTTAACGTGGTTCGAGGTATAGTTACAATATTTCCCGTCAGATCATAATAAAAACTTCCGGATTGTCCGTTAATATTATAGGTAAACAGATCCGGTTCTGTATCAATATTATCAACTTTAATAGCCGTAAAGAAAACATTTTTTTCTGCCTCTGTCATTTGATTATTGATATACTTGTAAACTTGCTCATGGGTATTTTGATATCCGAATATATGTTCATCAGGCAATCCTCTTGTCTGTCGAACTATCGCACCGGGTACACTTAAGCTCCATCCGAGTCCAACAGAAGAAGCTACTTCTTCCACTTTAATGCCGGCAGAATGATAGCTTAGTGTGACCGGTACCTGAATTTTTCCTGAATTGATAACATACAATGGCACACTAATATCAGGCAGGCCGTTATAGGTACCTACAGGATGTTCACCATATTTCCCTAATGAAGCAGCATTGGGAGAGGGTGGAATTATACTTTGTAGCTGCTCTGGTTTGATCAAGGCGGTTTGAGGAAAAGCTATTAAAGCCTGAATAAAAAAGCAAACAAAAAAAATAACCCTCAAATGACTAATCATGATAAAAGTATTTTAGAATCTAGTTTATTACTTAAATTATTAAAACCCATATCCAAATCGAAACACCACCGGTTGTGTCACCGGCGTGTGCGTGTTATATAAAAAATCATACAACAACTTTATATCTCCTTTCCATTTCTTCTTAATGCTATACTTCTTACTTAGTCCAATCAAACCAGCCTGCTGCCAGTAGTCGGCTCTTTTCAACTGTTGCAGGTTATCAAATTGCCGGTGGTAATTTTGTTCATATCCGCCACTGAGGAAGAAGCTGCCCTTTATTTTCCAGTCGATATAGGAACGGAGACCTATTCCTTCATGCGTTAACGTTAGGTTATCCCATTTCCCGATCCATCCCATCCGGTAACTTCCTCCGATTCCCATGGAAGCCTTATCATTCATCCGATAACCAATGGACAGCCCCAGGTCCGTAGTGAGTGGAATAAAACCATTGCTCCTCGTGTTCTGAAGATTGGTTCCATATTCCACGCGTTTCCAGAAGGATTTTGTTTTCTGCGTGTTGGGTTTGAAATCGGGCATGTCAAAATCGCTACTGCTGCCACCGAGTTTATTGATCTTATCTTTTAATTGGTGCAATTGCTGTTGTGCCTGTTGGATATTTTGCTGCACCATTTGCCCGGCATTGGGACCGCCGGCTGCGATGCGTGATTGCATGAGTTCCTGGATCTCGGCTCTTGTTTGCAAACCCTGCAATCCAGCAAAAGTTCCGTAGTTCGCAGGTGCGGGGAATAACTGGGCCAGTTCCGAATGTTCGGCCATGAATTTTTGAAACAGTGGTAATTTTCTCAGCAATCCTATAGCGGCTTGTTCCAGTTTATCCTGGTCCTGAAGTATGGACTGGTATTCTTTTATCTGCTGGGAATAATAGTAGGCTTGTTTATTATATTTTTGAAACTCTTTTGCTAATCCGAATTTTCCCAACTGTTCTTTTAATTGCTGTCGCCTTTCTTTGAGGTATTTACGGATAGCATCCGCGCCCTGTAACTTTTCATCCAGCCCTTCTACGCTTTTCAATGCTCCTTTCAATTGTGTAAGCTGTTCATTGTTCGAAAAAAAAGAACTGCTGTTTTGAGAAAGAAAATTCAAGGAAGTTTTTAATGTATCAAAGCCGGGAAGGTATTCTTTGTAGCGGTTGAGCTGGTTCTCTTTTTGGGTGAGTCCCTGCCGCAGTTGCTCGTATTTTCCTTTTACATCTCCGAATAATTGTACGGCCGCGAGAGAATCTTTTTTGGCGAGTTTTTTCCGGAGCTTCTCTTCTTGTTTTTCGAGTTTAGCCAGCGCTTTCTCGGAATAGTTTACTATTTTATCCTCAATGTCCGAGGCTTTCTTATCAATCTTTTCTAAAACGTTGGAAGGGAAGTTTGCTACCGTATCTATTATAGATTTGCTGTCCTGCCCGAAGGAAGTAGTTGCCAATAGGCACAAGAAGGCGCAGGAGACCAGCAATGGTAATCTCATAATCCGAGTTAGGGGTTACAAAAAATTAAATACAGTTGACTGTACTTTGAGACTATTTTACCATCGCTTTTTCTACTTAGGGAATTCTGTTAGATAACCAATACCACTAAGCGTTTATTTTATATTTCTTTAGTCGGGTACTGGTAGTTATAGAGCCAACTACCTGCCGCATGTACCCGATAATGATAGATTGAAACTATCAAGACATTTTATTTTTCCCAAAAAAATTCTATAGACGTGTAAATTTGGGAGCTAGTTGTGTAATTCGGGGCTATAAACGTTTAGGGATAGCCCATCTTTTATGAGTAGGTAAATCAAAAACCGTAGAGGGGTCTAGATTGTGTATTTAGTACTGTAAGTACAGCTGCGAGCTTTATGTGGTATAGAAATGAAATACCTACCGGCAGGCGGATTCTTTATTTCTTAAACCCAATCCTCTCCCTCTCATTCCATTTTTTTTCAATCGCCTTTTCGTCCAATAAATTTTCAATGGTATCATAGATCTGGTTCAATTGCTCATCGTGTTCTCCCAGTCTTTCTTTTATTTCCTTTAATTGTGTTTTTAAATCACTTTGTTGCAATAACACCCGCCGCACTTCTACAAATGCCCGCATGATAGCGATATTCATACTGATGGCCTTATCGCTGTTTAAGATGCCGCTTAACATGGCAACGCCCTGCTCGGTGAAAGCATAGGGGAGATACCGGGTACCACCCCGACCTTTTGAGGTTTCAATTTGCAACCTCATTGGATGGCTGCTGTTTGAGGTTTCAGATTGAAACCTCAAAAATTCGTATTCTTCCTTAGTAAGCTGAAACATAAAATCCCTCGGAAAACGCTTCAGATTACGCTTAACAGCCAGGTTCAGCGCTTTTGTTTCTGTTTCATAAAGCGCCGCCAGATCCCTGTCGAGCATTACCCGTTCTCCTCGTATTTCATAAATCCTGTTTTGTATGCTTTGGATTATCTGCATAGAAATTTGTTAAGTATTTTATTATTCATTCTGGTTTCATTTATCTGACAAGAATAATGGGTCATTATTTATATCTAAAAAAGGGCCAATTTTTAAAATCTGATATTGTTTTTCGCCAAACCTTTCCTGCCTTTTCCCAATTTATCAGCTATTCGTTTATTAGAAATGAGAAATAAACGATTTAAGAATGAGGATTTTCTCAAGAATAGGGTGCATCTCCGAAACTCGCTCAATAATATCCATTTCGAATTACAGGAAATGATTCCCAAGAGTGGCTTTCTTTTCAATAAACGGTAAGTCACGTAGTAAAGGAATAATTTATCTTTATCAGCCCACTAATTTTGATCATTTTAAAATACATCAACATGTATAAATCATTGCCCGCATTCCTTAGCACTTTTATGATGTTATTTATCGTTGCGCAACTACAGGCATGCGGAGGAATGGAATCTCCGAAGGCCGATACCGGAGTAGCGCCCGTTGAAACAAAAAGACCCAACAGTGATTACAAGCCCGCCTTTGCTGGTCAAACCCGCATTGCCGGTGTACAAACAAAAACCGCGTATGAAGGAAAGATGCTTACCAAAAAATTGGAAAGTCCCTGGGGAATCGCGACTCTTCCGGATGGCCGATTTCTTATCACCCAAAAAAATGGAAGCATGGTGATTGCCAGCAAAACAGGTGATGTAGGTGAGCAAATCGCCGGTATACCCGCTGTCAATTCAAGCGGACAGGGTGGCTTATTGGGATTAACACTTGATCCGGCATTTTCACAAAACCGGATGATCTACTGGGTGTTTTCAGAAAATGTGAGTGGTGGAAGTCTTACCTCGGTAGCTAAAGGAAAACTTTCGGCAGACGAAAAGAATATTGAAAATGCGGTTGTCATTTACCGTGCTACTCCTTCCTATAATAATGGAATGCATTATGGCGGAAGAATTCTCTTTGACAGATCAGGAAATATCTGGGTCAGCACCGGGGAACGTTCAGATTCAAAAACTCGCCCGCAGGCACAGCAATTGAATTCGGGATATGGTAAAGTGATCCGTATTACCAAAGATGGCAAACCGGTTAGTGGAAATCCTTTTGCAGGAGGTGAAAGACTCGAAATCTATTCGTACGGACATAGAAATGTGCAGGGACTGGCCATGCATCCGGTTACCGGCGATATCTGGGAAGGTGAATTCGGACCTCGTGGTGGTGATGAAATAAATTTGATCCGTCCGGGAAAAAACTATGGATGGCCAACGATCACTTATGGAATTGAATATGGTGGAAATAAAGTGGGAGATGGAATTACGCAAAAAGAAGGTTTGGAACAACCCGTTTATTATTGGGATCCTGTTATATCCCCTAGCGGAATGACTTTCTACAGCGGCGATGCAATGCCTGAATGGAAAAATAACCTCTTCATCAGTAGCCTCAGCGGGGAACATATCGCACGATTGGTAATTACTAATAACAAAGTAGTGGGAGAGGAACGATTATTGGTGAAGGAAGGCCAGCGTTTCCGTGATATTACGCAGGGAACGGATGGGGCGCTTTATGCAGTTACAGATAGTGGAAGATTGTATCGAATCGGGAAAAAATAAAACTGAAAGATAGAGACTACGGTGGTTTTAAAACCGCAATCACAGTCTCTCCGAAAAACCACCGTAGTCTTTGAACAAACTACCGCAGTCTTCTAAATTAATGCAAAGGTGATCGTCTCATTATTGTCAGTTGCCTGAACTGGAAATAATAAAAACAGGAGACTTACTGCTATACCTCTAATGACTATGTTGGCTTTTATATCTTGTAAAAAAGAAACGGGCAGCGGAGCATTGGATGGAAAATGGAAAATGATCAAATAGTATGACCGGAGTACGACGAGTTCATTTCATACCAAATCCGACACCAGCAAGAATGTCTTTTTGATGATTTACGGAAATAAATTCACCGCCCTTTCAGGTTTGAAACAAATGTACGGGGGAACCTGTTCTTTGAATGGTGATGAGATTACATTCATTGCAGTAAATTATTAAATTGACATTGTAACTAATGAAAGTTGGATCAAACTGTTTTCCTGGACCATTCAAGCCTTGTCAACTGCAGTCGGTTTTTCCCTGCTCACCCTCTTCACTGGAACATCTCTCATCAAATCAGATCAGAATTAATACCGCATTGCGGATGGATATTATTTTGTTGAAAGTTCAATAGAACACATAACAGTATTATAAATCATTTAGGAACAATTAAATAATTAATTTCCTGAACGGTTTTTAAGAATTTATAGTTAATGCTATCTACGAATTCGACATAGTCCTGAAAGGAAGAATTAAAATCATTCTGAAATTGTTCTTCATATTCGAAGATGATGGGCATTTTATGTTTACTGATTGTATTGACCGCACCTTTCATGGCAGCGAGGTCGCTACCCTGTATATCGATCTTCATAAAACTTATGGGGGAATCAAATTGTAAGCTGTCAATGGTAATGCTTTTTACAGCATTCCCTACTTTAGCTTTCAGGTCTAACCCATAAGAGCCATAGGAAGGAAATTTTACTAAATCAACTTCCGGAAAAATCATATCCACATTATTTGTATCGTAAACAGCATTGTAAAAAGATTTTACATTAGCTGAATGATTGGCAATGATATTTTTTTCCAATACATCATAAACCATTTTCTGCGCCTCAAATGCATAAATGATAGTGCCGGTGGATATTTTCGAAAATTCAATAGCCATCTGACCATAATTTGCCCCGATGTCCAGAATTATTGAATTGGGTTTTATATACGGTTTTGCTGCTTCCAGAATTACCTCGTCAAATAATTTGCCGGCTTTAATAGCATTTGCTACCACATCACCCGCACAGTTTTTGGGAAGATAATAATTGCCATTAGGAACCTCATAATAATCGAATCTCGAATCGTCGCTGCTTTTCTTAAAATTTTTAAAGGATTTTAAATGGGGCGTTTTAATGATATCATAGCCAAATTTTTGACTAAGACGTCGGATATTATTCTTTAACATGAGCGAGTTAAGGGTTTGTGGTTTTTAATCGGGTATTAGATTTCGGTATCAAAACTGTTGCATTTATCAGGAAGCGTAAGAAATAAATTCAACGGATGATACCATGGGTAGGGATAAGCTATAAACGTTGGGACGCTGATTTTAGTGCACATTCACTAAGCAGAAAACCTGCTCACCGTTTCAGAAAAGCAACCATAAAAAAACCGGAGGATCAATTTGATCCTCCGGTTAAATAATGTATGGGGGGTATACGATCAGTTCTTATTAATTACAAACACAAACGCCTTCAGTTCTTTCTCACTCATTATCTTTTGAATCTTGGAAATAGACGTTACTCTCTTGTAATTATTCATATCAAATACTTCATGTGCCTGACACAGGTTTTCCGGTGTTTCAAAGCCAATCAGTAGTTGATGAATTCTTTCCAGTTCTACTTCCATGGAAGTGGAGCTTAAAAATTCGTCCTTAACCAGTACAAGCAAATCGCGGTTGGGCGCTCTCATTTTCTATCAGATTTTAATAACCAACAAATCCTTTGTTAACTCCGCATCCGCATTTTTTGGATGATCCACCCATACGGCTGCTTCCTGCACATGATGCAAAAATTATGCTAATAAACAGGAACAACAGTACCGGCCGAAAGTTGACGCGATTCATGGGATTGGTTTTTACTAATTTAAAACTATTTTACGGTATAATTATTATCTCCCGTTGCTTCAATCTGTTCAAAATAACAATGTTTTACCGAAACCACTTGTAGTTTATGCACTACTGGACTGGGGACTGGGCCATACTATGCGTAGTATTCCGATAATCAGGCATTTAATGGATTTAAATTGTAATATACTAGTTGCCTGTAACTCAGACCAGAAGGTAATTTTGCTCAAGGAGTTCCCCGAAATCAACTACAAAGAGTTGGAAGGTTATGAGCTCCGATTTGCTACTAAAGGCTGGCTTACAATTCTCTATATAATTCTACAAGCCCCAAAAATTTTGATTAAGATCAATAGAGAAAATCGCTGGCTTCGGGGTTTACTCTTAGAACATAAAGCCGATTTTATAGTGTCCGATAATCGATATGGCTGCTATTCTTCCAAAATTCCCTCCATTTTCATCACTCATCAACTCTCCATAAGGACCGGTTTAGGTGCATGGGCGGATAAATTGATCCGCTTTTTTAACTATCGTTCCCTTAAAAATTTTGCCGCCTGCTGGGTTCCGGACTACGCGGATAAGGAAAATTTAGCCGGCCCGTTATCCCATCCCCTTCAATTACCCGCTATTCCGGTTCATTGGCTCGGTGCGCTTTCACGCTTTGAACCCTGCGGTCAAAATGAGCCGGGGAAAACAGATATACTCATTATCCTTTCAGGACCCGAGCCGCAAAGAACCCTGCTTGAAAAAAAGATATTGGCGGAAGCGGTTTTAATAAACCGTCAATTTGTATTAGTTAGAGGTTTGCCTGGTAATACCGAAGCACTCAATACTCCAGCTCATATAAAAGTTTTTCATTACCTCCCAGCTACTGAACTCAACAGTTATTTATGCAACGCTTCAATTGTGATTAGCCGATCTGGTTATACTTCTATAATGGATTATATGAAGCTTGGTGTAAAAGCCATTCTGATACCCACACCCGGCCAGGCTGAACAGCAAGTATTGGCACTTCATATGCAGCAATCTGGATTAGCGCTTTGCATCCAGCAAAATGAATTCTCTCTCGCTATCGCGTTAGAAAGAACCGCAGCATTTTCTTATAAAAAACAATCCTGGGATATGGAACAGTACAAGCATGTTATTAATGATTGGATAAATGAAGGGGGAATTGTGTCCCACAAAGCCCCAAAGTTCACCAAGAAATAAATAAAACAGGCCTTGTGTTCTTTGTGCCTTCGTGGGAAATCGTTTTCTGAATTACGTTGATTGCCGCCTGATAACTATTTTTGCAAAAAAAATATTTGAAGCATTGGAAAGCGCATGTGGCCGTACTCTCCGCCAACCTGATATTTGGTATCAACTTCAGCGTTGTACAATATGCAACCAAAAAAGTAGTGGCTCCTTTCGGATTAAACGTACTTCGGGTAGGTATCAGCACTCTTTTACTTTGGATATTGATCTTTTTTTCTTCTACAAAAGCAGGCATACAAAAAAAACATTGGGGGCGCTTTATTCTCTGCGCGCTCACCGGCGTAGTAATCAACCAAATGCTTTTTATCAAAGGGTTATCAATGACCCTTAGCATACATGCCTCCCTGTTAATTTTAGTTACACCTATTTTCATAACGGGTGTAGCTGCCTGGATGGGAGTAGAAAGATTAAGTTTCTTAAAAATCGCCGGATTAATCACCGGTGTTTCCGGCGCCGTTATGCTGGCACTTAACAAAGAACATGGAGGAAACAGTAATGCTGCATTTTGGGGTGATATTTTTATCATCATCAACGCCATCTCCTACGCTTTCTATTTTGTATTAGTAAAACCGCTTATGACCCAATACAACCCCGTGCATGTGATCCGTTGGGTATTTACGATTGCATTGGTTTTTGTAGTTCCTATTGGATGGAATGAATTGTCGGCTGTTCAATGGGAAACCCTTTCCGTGAAAGATATAAGCGCTGTGGGCTTTATAGTAGTCGGCGCTACATTCTTCGCATATCTCTTTAACTTATATGGTATACACCGGCTCGGCGCATCTATCACCGGAACTTATATTTATACGCAACCAATTTTCGCGGCCCTCATCGCGGTGCTGGTGTTGAATGAAGTGTTTACGTTGAATAAGATTATTGCGGCGTTGTTGATTGTGAGTGGGGTTTATATGGTTAGCAAGAAAAATGTAGAATTTAAAATGTAAAAAGGGCCCTACGAATTGAGAGCCCTTTTACATTCTACATTTTATATTTTACATTCTACTGTTTAATTATCTTCTGCACATCCGAAAAATCTTCGCCCGCGGTTTTTAAGAAATAAATTCCTTTCGGCAGATCTTCCGTACGTATTGTTACTCCTGTATTTCCTTCCCCATAAAAAGCGGTTTTGGTTTTCACTTGTTTTCCGCTCATATCCGTAATGGTGATTACTACCCGCTGCGCCTTATTTAGATTGATAAAGCTGGTTACCTCATCGCGTATCGGGTTGGGAAGAATGATTACAACGGCTTTTGTATACTTTGAATCAAATACTTTCCGTGTTTCAAAATATTGTTTATTATTATCTGCATCTGTTTGTACCAAACGATAATAATTCAACCCCGAAACCGGCTTATTATCTATATAGCTATAACTATTCTTTAAATTAGAATTACCATTTGCTTTTACGGTAACCAATTCTGTAAATCGCTGGTCGGAACCGGCTTTCTCTATAGTAAATGAAGCGGCATCTATTTCACGGGTAGTTATCCAGTTAAGGTATACTTTACCACTGCTTAGCCTTGCCGAATAGTTTTCCAGTTTTACCGGAACTGTTATGTTGCGTTCATATTGAATCATCCACTCATACATATTCCTTCCATCAATCACGTAAGAATTTCTATAAGCAGAAGACCATGCATTGTGCGAATTGGTGAAGTTACAAGCAACACCATCATTATTCATCAGTGTCAATTTCGCTAATGGATTGGGAGTAGGATTACTGTTGTTAATGGCGTCTCTCCAACCTACCGGGGTTGTCTGGAAACACCAGCTATCGTTAGCGCAATGATTTATCCAAACAGGAAGATTGGTTGAAGCTACATTACCTGCCCCAACAATATTTATTGAACACAATGCTACAGGGGCCAATGCCGCGATCGTATTAGAATTCGCGGAGCTGGCAGCCGCATATTCCATCGCAATATTGGCGCCCGTGCTCATACCGGTCAGATAAATGCGGTTTACATCTACGCGATAATTATCTATAAAATATTGAATGGTGGCCGCGGCGGTTCCCGCACTAGGGTATTGCACATCACCTGTACCCGGACTATAACTATACTGTGGATATTGCGGACAAAAAACCATGAACTCAACGGGTCCATTGGGAGTGTTTATTGTCATTATTGCCAGTCCGTTTTGTATTAACAGTGGAAGTGCGTCATCGGGGCTTCCTCCTCCCGGATGCTGGACAATATTGCAAAGTTGCGTAGCAGATCCATTTCCCATTGCCCCGGCCCCATGAAAATAAATGATAGTGGGGTAATACTTGCTGGGATTGGAATCATAATCCGATGGCTTTTTCCATAAAAAACCACCCACCAACGGATGAATGGGGGCAGTGACCCGTTGAAACTCAAAATTCGCGAATCCACAAGTTTGCGAGATGGCGGCCTTGTTGAAGATTAGCAAAGCAAGTGCGAGAACAGTAAAGCGGAAGTAATTTTTTTTCCGCCTAAACGAAAAACGAAGAATAGGTAGACTTTTTTCCATGAGCATCTTTATTGTGAAAATTATTGGAGTTTTTTCCGGATGTTTTTCACGTAGGATGCCAGGAAACTGAATCAAATGGAAGACTTTAAAAATACGAATAAAAGGCTTAGCGAAAATTATTTTTTACGCTTTATCCTTGCGCTGATTTTGGATAATCGAAAAGCTCGAATTCTTTTTCCGCCTTCTCAAAATCGGTCCATTTATCTATATTAATAGTTGCCATAAAAACAGCGCAGGTGGGCACTTCATCAATGCGGGTTTCGGTAAGCATATTTACAAATTCAGTTACCCCGGGGTTATGGGAAAAAATGATAACTGAATTCACTTCCGAAGGAGTTTGGGTGATGGCAGCAACAAAATCACGCGGCCCGGCCAGGTACAGCTCGGGGAAAAAAACTATTTTGTCCTCATCATATTTAAATTTTCCTGCAAATAACTGAGCCGTTTTTTTTGCTCTTTTAGCAGGGCTAGAAATGAATAAGTCAATACTCTTCTGTTTTTTTTGGAGTCGATCGGCCATTTCAGGCGCGTCTCGTTTACCCCGTTCATTGAGTGGACGGTCGAAATCGCTGAGTCCCGATTCGGACCAGCTGCTCTTAGCATGCCTTACTACTATTAAGGTCTTCATGAATACAAAGATAATTGCCCCAATAAAATAATCGATGAGAAATACATAACTGGCACCCCGAACTCCCCCCTTCGCTAAAGCTACGGGGGGCAAGCCCGACTTATACCTCAGTAACCTCTGATATTCTTCCCTTCCATATAATTCAAAAAGGCCTTATTCACTACGCGGTTACCACCGGGTGTTGGATAGTTACCGGTAAAATACCAGTCTCCCGTATTGGTTGGACAGGCCTGATGCAATGATTCAATAGTCTGGAAAATCACCTGCACAGGAATATTGAATCCTTTCGGTGTTATGAGTTCAGCGATTTTATTTGAAAGCTCCACAGTTGAGAATGGGCTATACACTTGCTGAACTATATTTTCAGTATGCAGGTTACCGGTTCGATCCATTTCTTTACATTTTGAATAAAGATCCTGCAAGCATTGTTCATTTTTCTTTTCTTTCCACAATTCAATGGCAGCACGGAAGGCGATGAAATCACCCAACTTACTCATATCAATTCCATAACAATCGGGATAACGGATTTGAGGAGCCGACGATACAACAATAATCTTTTTCGGTTGTAGTCTTCCAAGCATTCGAACAATACTTTCTTTTAAAGTAGTACCTCTTACAATGGAATCGTCAATAACAATCAATGTGTCCTGGTTCTTTGCAACGGTTCCATATGTAATGTCATATACGTGCTGTACCATTTCATTTCGGCTGGTATCTTCGGTGATAAAGGTGCGGAGTTTTACATCTTTAATCGCCACTTTCTCTACCCGTACGCGACGGGTTACCATTTCGGTAAGTTTTTCTTCATCAAAATCCTTACCCCAGGAAAGTATACGTTGTATTTTAATTTTATTGAGATAATCTTCCAACCCTTTCTGCAATCCGTAAAAAGCCACTTCAGCGGTATTGGGAATAAAGGAGATGATCGCGTTTTTAAGATCGAAGTTGATGGCTTCCAATACCTGTTCACTTAGATTATAACCCAACGCGTTTCGTTCGCTGTAAATCTTTTCATCGCTTCCTCTTGAAAAATAAATGCGCTCAAAACTACAGGCCTTTCTTTCTTTGGCCGGTAATACCTGTTCTACCTGTACAGTTCCATCTGCTTTCACTATAATTCCCTTGCCGGGCATTAGTTCGAGCACTTCATTTTCTCCCACATTAAAAACTGTACGGATCGCGGATCTTTCGGAAGCAGCAACCACTACATCATCATTGATATAATAATAAGCGGGGCGGATACCATGCGCATCGCGGAAAACAAACGAATCTCCATTACCGAGTAAACCTCCAACCGTAAATCCCCCGTCAAAAAGAGAGGTTGCTTTTTGTAATAATTTTAATATATCTAAATTTTCTGGCGATTCCTCCTCCGCTTTAACCATGAAATGATGAATCACTTCCATCATAGCGGCGAGATCGCTTTGTTTTTGAAATTCGCCCGGTTCAATATTTACCAGTGCAAATAATTCGTCTGTATTTACAAGATTAAAATTCCCGGCCAGCGCCAGGTTGAGTGCGGGAGCCGTATGTCTTTTTATAAAAGGATGACAAAACTCTACATTATTCTTGCCCTGTGTGCCATATCGAAGATGGCCGAGTAGTAATTCACCTAAAAAAGAAATATGCCCCTTCATCAGTCCGGGATGCCGGGTGATATCACTCTGGAATTTTTCCAGTTCCTTAACCTCATTATTGATTTTGGTGAAAATATCTATGATGGGCTGTTGCGCATTGCTTCGAATTCTCTGCAGGAAAGGATAGCCGGGTTCTACATTCAGCTTTACCGCGGCCACTCCCGCTCCATCCTGTCCCCGGTTATGCTGCTTTTCCATGAGCAGGTACAGCTTATTAATGCCCCACATAACTGTACCATATTGTTGCTGATAATAGGAGAAAGGCTTACGCAACCTTATGAATGCCAGCCCGCATTCATGTTTTATAGCATCGCTCATGAAAAGATTTACTATTTGGAAAGCGCAAAGGTAAGGGGAAAACAGCTGCTAGCTGCAAGCTGAAAGCTACAAGTAGCAGCCTGTTTTCAAAAACTGCTTATACTTGGTTGCTTTACAACGATTATTTGAATTATTAGTCTTCTGATAATTTATAACGAACCGATAATTAACAAAACACCCGGTTTTTCAGATTGAGAAGGAGGGTAAAATTTTTCGGGACGAAGCTTGCAGCTCGTAGCTAACAGCTTGCAGCTTAAACAAAAAGCCCCGCAGTCTTCATAGGAATGGGGGCAGTTTGTCAGTAGGATAATAGATTCAGCTTTTTTTTCAGAGCTGCTTTTTCATGGATCGGATTTATTGGCTCTCATAGGATATATCGTATTACTAAACTTGCTACAAGATGTTAAAACAGTTGCTCTATTGCAAGCAACTGTTTCGCTATTCGAATAACTTAAATACTAATATCTACCGTCAATAAAGGTTTTCTTTTACCATCGCCGCCGACAGTTACGATACACGTTGTGCCCTTGTTGCCTATATTAAATATAAGTAGCTGTATTATTGATAAAGTTGACCAATGATGCTGAATTCTTTAGTTTCAGTTTTTTGAGAATATTATGACGATGCACTTCCACGGTTTTTAATGAAATATTCAACTGACTCGCGATTTCTTTAGAAGAAAATCCTTCTTTAATCAGGTTGATGATCTGAATTTCTCTTTCTGTAAGCGCGTTTACGTTCGGAGTGTCTTTATTTTCTTCTAACACCAGTTCCGAAATATTGTTTTTGATCTCATCGCAGATATACTTATTACCATTGTGTACTTCAAGTATTGCTTTGATCATTTCTTCTTTGGAAGAATTTTTGGTTACATAACCCCTTGCACCAATCTGCAGCATTTTTTTAGCATATGCCGGCTGTGAGTGCATGGATACGCCGATGATTTTTGAAGCGGGAGATACCTTACGGATTTTTTCCGTTGCCTCGAATCCAGAAATGGGAGTCATGTTAATATCCATTAAAATGATCTGTGGCCTTTTAGTGCGGGCCACTTCAACAGCCTGCTCAGAGTCGCCGCATTCTGCCACCACTTCAAATCGCGGATCATTGTTAAGAATATAACTCCATGTTTCACGGATCAGTTTGTGATCGTCGGCGATAAGAATACTTACCTTTTGCATAATTGTGTTTTTAGATGTTTGAAATAGGCACGTGTATGTTTAATGTACAGCCCTTTCCGGGAGCTGTATCGATTGTTACTTTTCCATTGAACAATTCCGCCCGACTGGTAATATTGGATAACCCAACTCCTTTCTTAAACTTTACCTGATCGGGATCGAATCCTTGTCCATTGTCTGTTATCGCAATATTGATCGTATCGTCTTCTGAAATGAGCTCAATGACGAGATTAGTTGCATTCGCATGTTTAATCACATTGTTCACCTGTTCCTGCGTGATCCGGAACAACATCAGCTTCTGCTGCTCAGTGATCAGATCATCAATCCCGTTATGATAATAAAATTCCACATTTAGTTTTCTTGTCAGCTTTATACTTTCAACCAGGTCCTGTATCGACTCTACCAGTCCAAGATCACCAATACTTGAGGGTACTAATGATCGGGAAATAGTTCTTATCTCATTGATAGCATCTGAGATACCTTTGGTACTCATATCAATCAGGTTTGATCTTTCCTTATCATCATTACGAGCCACTTCAAGATATAGTTTCGAGGTAGACAGTATCTGGTTGACATTATCATGCAATTCTTTTCCGATCAGGGATCTTTCTTTTTCCTGCGCTTCAACAACTGCCTGCGCGATCAGCTTCTGCCGGTTCAGTTCCTGGTTTAATAATTTCTTTTCCATTTCTCTCTTCTCGGTGATATCCTGCATAGAACCTACCATCCTGTTTACTCTTCCCTGCTGGTTATAGATAAGAAATCCCCTGTCGGCTACCAGTACATATTTGCCATCAGCTTTCTTAAAACGATATTCTTCCTGCCAAACCCGCTGGCTGCTACTTTCTACAAAGTTCTGAATACTTTCTATAACCCGTGTTTTATCCTGGGGATGAATGCCATTCTCCCACATTCCAAGATCATTGCTGAAATAGCCTGCTTTATACCCAAATAAGCCATGAAATCCCTCTCCCCAATACATATTATTTGTCGCAACATCCCAATCCCATATGGCATCATTGGTTGCCATGGTTGCCAGCAAATAGCGTTCGTTACTTACCTTAATCTTTTCTTCAGATTGCTTGTTTTCAATAATGATACGAAGGATATTTACGGCTCTTTCAAACACCAGCATTTCCTCCGAAGACGGTTCTTTAATCTTCATATGGTACACAGCGAAAGATGCCAGCACTTTATTCTGGGAACTCAATATTGGAAAAGACCAGCAAGCCCTCATATCGTATTGCAAGGCAATATCTTTATAGCACTCCGATAACTTATGAGTAGCTATATCGTCAATAATTATCTTTTGTTTCAGGTACATGGCTGTACCACAAGACCCCATGTTTGGACCGATCT
Source organism: Chitinophagaceae bacterium (assembly GCA_965279015.1). Lineage (GTDB taxonomy): Bacteria > Bacteroidota > Bacteroidia > Chitinophagales > Chitinophagaceae > Endoryza. The sequence goes on along the minus strand of OZ257130.1, from coordinate 1,014,332 downwards.
TCTTTCCATTGATGTCATTGCTATACTCCTTTGGAATAGTTGGAGCCGATAAGGTTTCAATGGTTACTCCATCTTCCTGTAAGGAGAGCACCGAACAGCGGATACCTGGGAATATTTTCTCTAATCCTTCCAGTAAAAAATCAGTAGTGGATTTTAATGATGCGTGTGGTTTTGCATTTAATTCCAATACTTCTTTTTCCAAGGCCAGTAAAGACTCCTGTCTTTTTCGCTTAGAAATATCCCTGAAATAAATGAAGAGACCCTGGGAAGAAGGATAGGCGGTTGTTTCAAACCACATATTGTATTTAATGCTATTGTACTCTTGTATAATCGTTCTCTTTTCATTTAATGCAATATGAAACTGATCATATATAGAACCCATCAGGTCGGGGAAAACGTCTGTAACCTTTTTGCCCATTGCTTCTATAGAGCGGATACCGGTATTTGTTTCAAATACTTTGTTCCAGAGAAATACATTCATTTCATTGTCAACAGCGATAAATCCATCGGTAATGCTGTCGAGGATACTATTAATACGATCCGAATATTCATGCAGTTGTTGTTCATTCCGCTGTAATTCAATTTCAGCTGTTTTTTTCTGCGTGATATCTATAAATGAAACGACCACCGCGTCGGGACTTACCCGCTGATCGGAATAATATAATGGTTCGGTATTAATGGATATCCAGGTGAGCGTTCCATCTGGTTTATTCACTCCCATTATTATATTCTGTAATGATTTCCCCGTTTGTTGTGTAATCATTCCGGGATGCTGTTCGCCTGGGAATGGAGTACCATCTTCGTGGATAGTGCCGGATGACATATTGATAGATATACTACCACGCAACTGAGCGGCGGTAAGCCCTAATATTTTTTCCGCGCTGGCATTGGTGGTTACTATTTTGCCAGATTGATCTTGTAATACAATTCCTTCCCCCAACGCATCCACCACCGAACGGTATCTTTCTTCACTAATGCGTAGTGCCATTTCCGATTTCCGTTTATCAGTGATATCCCGATGTACTCCTGCCAAACCGATGCGCACGCCATTTTTATTCGTAACAAAGGAAACGGATGAATGTAAAAACATTTGACGCCCATCGGCCCGGTCGAAATATACTTCGCCTGACCAATAGTCGTACGTGTATAAATGTTCCAGCGCTTCTTCGCGGGTTTCAATTAAATAACTATGACTAATAATACCCGGGAAAGATTTACCAATGATTTCCGCCGCACTTATCCCATAAATTTTTTCAGCTCCTTTATTCCAGGTAATAACAGTAAAATCAAGATCAGTTGATAGGATCGCTTCCGTTACTTCCTGTAATACATGCGCCTGGTAACTTAGTTTTTCCTCCGATAATTTCCGATCATGGATATCAATTACGGAGCCAATATATCCGAGGAATGTTCCATCAGACAAAAACCGGGGAGTTGCCTGGTCGATCACCCAACGATAATCTCCACTTTTTGTTCTTAATCTATATTCGAGTAATGCGGGTATTCTTTTTTTGAACTGCGCGTCGTAATCTGTAATTGCAATTTTCAAATCATCGGGATGAACCAATGACGCCCAACTATTTTTATTGATGCCGCTTACCGTAACACCAGTAAATTCCAACCAGTTTTTATTGGTATATATAGTGTTGTCATTCTCGTCGGAAACCCAAATCATCACCGGGGCATTGTCCGACATATGACGGAAACGCGCTTCGCTTTCAAGGATTACTTCTTCAGTTCTTTTTCTCTCAATCGCACTTGCCAGAGAAGACGCGAATGTTTTCAACACCCCTTTGTCCATTTCACTCCAAATACGGGGTTGACGGCAATCATCAAAACCAACAAAGCCCCAAAATTCCGGACCAACAAAGAGAGGAACAATTAATATTGATTTTATTCCCAGGCTCTCTAGTAATTTCCGGACCCATTCGTTCTTTACCCTATCTGTTGTTTTAGAATATACCGCTCCTTCCATTAATCCTTCCAATTGATCCGCGAAAAACCGAAAGGATACTTCCTTTAGCTCGGGATTATCGATTTGGGGCCTACGGTCGGGCGAGCACCATTCATATGTAATACTCGAAACTGATTCTCCATTTTTATTCTTACTGTTCTCAAAAACATACACACTATCGGAAGAGGTAACTTTGCCCAGCTTCTGAATAATGTCCGGTATAATAGTTCTGTAGTTATCTTCTTTAATTAAAAAATTTGCAGCATCTGCGATAACTGATAATAGCTTGTCTTTATAAATAAGTTCTTCCCGACTGGCGCGGTCGTTCGTGATATCTCTTGCTACGGCAATAATTAACTGGTGGTCCTCCGCATAGCTTGCAGACCACGAAAGCCATTTATATTCTCCGTTACTACAGCGGAACCGGTTGCTGAAGTGTTTAAGTTCTTTGTTTTTTATCAACCGGGCCGTTACCCCTTCTGTAATCTGTCGATCTTCTTCGTGAACAAATGTGATTACCTTTTGTTCCAACAGTTCTTCTTCTGAAAAACCCAATAGTTTACTTACAGATGGATTGATTTTTTTGAAATAACCATCCATGTCTGTAATAAATAACAGGTCGCCCGATAATTGAAAAAAAGATTGGAGCTGGTCGTAGGTTCTGCGATGTCTTATTTCTTCACCAATTCTGTTACTGGCAGCGCTTAAAATATCCAACAGTGCTTGGTCATATTTTCTCGGCTTTTCACTAAACAAGAATAATCCACCGATCAATTGTCCCCTTTCCAGAATCGGAATAATGATAACAGAATCTAAGCCTGCTTTAATAGCCTTAGCAGAACGTAACATAACTGGTTGTTCCCGGAGACTACTGATCCAGATTGATTTCATCGGACCGTAAAGAGATGAGCTGCTGATCTGTTGCTTTGTAATACGAAGCGACAGCGATTCTGTAACAAATTGTTTGATTTCGGGTCGGTTCTTCACAACGGAAAAAGCTTCGATGAGACCAAAATTATTCTCCTGGCTGAAGAGCCAGATTTCAACCAGTTCGAAACCGGTGAACTTTCTGATCTTCAAAAGCGCTTTCTCCAGGCTATCCTTATAATTGCTTCCCTTCTCAATAGCTTCGCCTACCTCACGCGAAAGTTTTATTGATTCTTCTTCTTTAATAACCTGGGTTATATCTTTTATATAGATAAGGTGATACTCTTTTTTACCGGCTGGTATAGTACTGCCAATCAACTCTACTTTGATTGCAAGATTATTCCTTGTAAGATGCGTTGCGATAACTGGTTTAGCGGAGCTTTGAATTTTTTTGCAAAGTTGCTTTAGCGTTAATTTCTTTTCTTCCAGTAACTGCAGATCTGCAATGTTTAATTGCGCGGTTTCCTTTTTAGTGTATCCATATAATTGTTGAAATGCCGGATTGGTATAAATTATATGCAGTGATGAGGGATCATAAACCAATAAAGGTTGTGGAATAGTTTTATAAAAACAATCCAGCAATTCTTTTTCTTTCCCGTTGTTGTTGATTGAATGTTCAGTATGATCAGATACATGAAGCAATGCTCCTTTTGTATCTGTAAGCAGGTTATTGGAAGGAATAATCCCAGTATTGGATTTTTTACGGTTCTTCGGCATGGGCTTTTCTGACGCTTGTCATTTGTACCTGGTTTAATCCCTGGTTTTTTCAGTGATTTAAACGTAAATACTTATGCAAACTAAGTAAATAGCAGATATCTGCTTGTAGAGACCCTTCTAATTTTTAGAAAATTAGGTGTTTGCCCTTATTGAGAAGCTTGTACTGCATATTTCCACCACATGGAAAGATTTGTGCAACCGCTGAATTCTTCATCCATCATTATATAATAACTGGGTATCTTATTGGCGAACCATTTTTCCAGAACCGATTGCTTTTTAAACTCAAGCGCTCTGCTTGCAATACGATTGTAATCGTCTTTCAGGTTTTCACGGTGGGGTTCAGTTCGTGATTTAAGATAAACGATACGAACTCCGGCTTTTTGCTGTTCGTCAGAAAAAGGAACAGGCTTTGAAAACTCTCCTACTTTCATTTTATCCAGCATCAGCACCAGGTCTTTATCAAGTTGATCGATGGTAAGATAAGTACCAGTCTGACCCTGCTTAAGCCCTCCTGTAAATTTCGCGTTCGGGTCTTCTCCATACTTAATGGATGCTTCCCCAAAAGTGATTGTACCTGCAATAAGCTTAGAGCGTACAGAATCCAACCTGGAGATGGCTTGATTAGTTTCAACCGCTGTAATTTTTGGTATGCGCAGGATATGCCTCACGACCGCATCATCACCCGCACGGGTAACCATTTGTATGATATGATATCCAAATTTTGATTTGAAGACTGGAGATACTTGCCCTTCTTTCAATCGAAAAGCGTTTTGTACAAAAGCGGGATCCCAGGTTCTTTCTGTGCGACTAATAGTATACTGACCTCCATTTTGCTTTACACCCGGGTCATCAGAATATAAACTAGCTAGTGTCTCAATTTTAGTGCCCCCACTTTCAATCTGACGCTTATAATCATTGAGTTCATCCTGTGCTAATTTTTCAAAATCACGGCTTGCTTTAGGATAAATAACAATTTCTCCAATTTCAACTTCTGATTCATAAAATGGAAGACTGTCTTTGGGTATTTTATCCCAATATAGTTTTGCTTCCTGGGGAGTGATCTTAACATTATCTACTACTTTATCCCGCATGCGCTCCGCCAGTTTTTGTTCTTTTTTCACCTGACGGAAATCTTCTTTGATCTGGTAAACGGTACGTCCGGCAATTTCTTCCAACGCTTCCTTGGAACCATACATTTGTATGAATCCACGGATTTGGTTTTCAAGCAATGCTTCTATTTCTTCATCTCCTACAATTATGGAGTCTTTTTCAGCTTGAAGTGTTAATGCTTTAATGATCAGGATCTGATCCATGATCATGCAGACTGCATTTTCCGGCACGGGTTCATTTCTTCTTTGTCTATCCAGAATTTCGTTATAAACATCCGAACGAAGGATAATCTTATCGCCTACAATTCCTACAATTTTATCCGCTACAACTTTCTGAGGTTGCGCTAAAACAGGCAACGCTAACAAGGACGCAGCAATAATGGTGAATATCTTTTTCATATTGTTTATAAGACTAAGCTCAAAAGTAGTTTTCTATGCCGGAAGCCGGCTAATCCGCTTCTTATTTAACAAAAATTTGAACGCGAATAACACGAGTTGGGACGAACGAGCGTTAATGAAGCCTAATTCGCGTTAATTCGTATTTATTCGCGTCCATTCGCTCTTATTAGCGTTCATTCGTGTTATAATGTTCTCTTTACTTCTTCTTCCTCAAATGCTTCTACGATATCGCCTACTCTCACATCGTTGAAATTCTTGATAGTAAGACCGCATTCCATTCCAGATACCACATCTTTCGCGTCGTCTTTAAATCGTTTCAGGGAAGCGAGTTCAGCACTTTGTCCTTCTCCTTTAGGATATTCAACAATACCATCGCGGATAATGCGGATCTTGGAGTTCCGGCTGATCTTTCCGTCCAGTACATAACAACCAGCTACCGTAGCTTTATCAAACTTAAACACATTTCTAACTTCAACATTCGCCACAATTTTTTCCTGGATGGTTGGTTCCAACATACCCTCCATCGCGCTCTTGATTTCTTCAATAGCGTTATAGATGATGGAATAAAGTTTTATTTCTACTCCTTCATTTTCTGCCAGCTTATTAGCTTGTGAAGAAGGACGTACGTTAAATCCAACTATAATTGCATCCGAAGCCGTTGCCAGCAATACATCACTTTCGGTAATAGCTCCCACGGCTTTCAGTACGATACTAACTGCAATCTCTGGTGTAGACAGTTTCTGTAATGAGTCACTCAATGCTTCCACCGATCCATCCACATCTCCTTTCAGGATAAGATTGAGTTGTTTGAAATTACCCAACGCCAAACGACGACCGATCTCATCAAGGGTAATATGTTTTTTGGTACGTATCCCTTGTTCACGCAGAATCTGTGCACGTCGATTCGCTACTTCTTTGGCCTCTGCTTCATCTTGATAAACTTTAAACTTCTCACCGGCCTGTGGAGCACCATTCAAACCTAATATAAGTACTGGGGAAGAAGGAGGCGCTTCGTCTTTACGTTTATTCCGTTCGTTGAACATCGCCTTCGCCCTTCCGTAGTGTTGACCCGAAACCACGAGGTCTCCCTGTTTCAATGTTCCGTTCTGCACCAATACCGTAGCTACATATCCACGACCCTTATCAAGAGTTGCTTCTATAATTGTTCCGGATGCTTCTTTATCTGGATTAGATTTAAGATCGAGTATTTCTGCTTCCAGTAATATCTTTTCGAGTAGTGAATCAACATTCAATCCTTTTTTCGCGCTTAACTCCTGGCTCTGGAATTTTCCACCCCACTCTTCCACAAGAATATTCATCTGCGATAACTGCTCGTATATTTTCTGCGCATTGGCCCCGTCTTTATCAATTTTATTGATCGCGAAGATCATGGGTACCTGCGCCGCTTGCGCGTGACTGATAGCTTCTTTGGTTTGTGGCATCACCGCGTCATCCGCAGCAATTACTATTACAGCTATATCGGTAACCTTGGCACCACGTGCACGCATCGCGGTAAACGCTTCGTGACCCGGTGTATCGAGGAAAGTAATATGCTTGCCATTGGCGAGTGTTACTTCATACGCACCGATGTGCTGCGTAATACCTCCGGCTTCACCCGCTACCACATTGGCGCTTCGGATATAGTCGAGTAATGATGTTTTACCATGGTCAACGTGACCCATGATGGTAACGATCGGCGCTCGTGGTTGAAGTTCATCTTCGGCATCTTCCTCTTCTTCTTCCTCCATCTCCATTTGCTTTTCCATATCGATGAACTCAACATCGAATCCAAATTCACTAGCCACTAATTCAATAACCTCCGCGTCCAAACGCTGGTTGATGGATACCATCAAACCAAGGCTCATACACTTACTGATAACATCGGCAAAGTTTACATCCATCAGGTTCGCTAATTCGCTTACACTGATAAATTCAGTAAGAAGAAGTTTGTTGTCTGTTAACTCTTCTCCCCCGGTTTGATCAGCGGCACCCTGGCGCTTTTCGCGACGGTACTTCGCTTTCAAACTTTTTCCTCTTCCGCCCGCTCCGGCAAGTTTGGCTTGTGTTTCGCGGATTTTATTCTGAATTTCTTTTTCGTCAATTTCTTTTACTTCACGACTGCGATCTCTTCCCGGTCCAGGACCACGTCCACCACCGGCACCTCCACCAGGTCCTCTTTGTGGTGCAGGTCCACGACGGAATCCACCACCTTGTTGTGGACCTTGTCCGCCGCCACCACCTTGACGGGGCTGCCCCTGATCACCGTCTCTTCTCTTAAACAATTCGCCCGGTGCTGGTTTGAAGTCTTTCTTTTCTATAGGAATGCGTTTCCGTTTTCTTTTTTCTTCACCCGGTTTAGGACGCGTATCACTTTCCGCTGGTAGTTCAATCTTACCTAAAATCTTCGGGCCTTCTAATTTGTCCGCTTTGATATTTTCAATAACTGGAGGAGTATCATCTGCTTCCGCAGGAGCTTCGGCTACTGGTTGAGTTTGTTGAACTTCCAGCTCTTCCGACTTCTTCTTTTTCGATTTTGGTTTTTCCTTTTCTTTTTCTTTTTCCACTGCAGGCGGAGCGGCTGCTTCCACTTTCTTCTTGATTATCTTTTTAGGCCGTGTTGAAGAGTCGATTGCTGAAAGATCAATCTTATCTAAAACTTTGGGACCTTCTATTTCCGGAGCTTCTACTTTTACAATTTCTGGTGCCGGTTCAGCAGGTTTTTTGGCAACAGGCTCTTCCAATTTCTTTTCTTCCGGTGCCGGTTTCTTTTCAATTACCGGCTCTTCTTTAGGTGCCTCTACTACGGGTGCAGGTGGAGCGACTTCTTCTTTTTTTGTTTCTTTTTTAAAAACAACCGTCTCATCTTCTTTTTTCTTCTTGGCTTCCACGCTGCCTTTTGGCAGATCGATCTGGTCGCTTTTCAGCTTAGCTACTTTATCACCTGCGAACTCCTGTTGCAGGGAACGATACATTTCTTCTGTAATCTTGGAGGTGGGTTTCAGGTCATCTTTGGGAAAACCTTTGCCTATCAGGAAATCTATAATGGTATCCTGACCAACATTAAATTCTTTGGCCGCGCCTAACAGTCTTGGTAATTTTAATTCTGCCATTCAGGTTTTTTGTGATGATAGTTTTGTCGTGAATCGTCAAACGTCAATCATATGAGCTTCTGAAAAGTAAAGATTGTTTAATTACTCAGAGTGCTGCTCACGACTCACGATTCACGCCTCACGTTTTTATTCTTTCTCAAATTCTTCCTTCAATATCCTTCTTACATCTTCAATAGTTTCTTTCTCCAGGTCGGTTCTTCTTTCCAGTTCTTCGGCTGTAAGATTTAATACGCTACGACCGGTATCGCAACCGATGCGTTTGAACTCTTCAATAATCCATGGTTCAATTTCATCGCTAAATTCATCCAAATCGATGTCGTATTCCTGGGGTTCCCCTTCTGTGTCACGGAATACATCGATACTATACCCAGTCAATTCCTGGGCCAGTTTGATATTTACTCCTTTCTTTCCTATAGCTAATGATACCTGATCGGGTTTGAGATATACATTCGCATGCTTGGTATCATTATCCAGCTCCATGCTGGTAATTCTGGCCGGTGTAAGCGAACGTTGAATCAGTAACTGCGTATTATTGGTCCAGTTTATAACATCGATATTCTCATTTTTCAATTCACGAACAATTCCGTGAATACGACTTCCTTTCATTCCCACACAAGCACCTACGGGATCAATACGATCATCGTAAGATTCAACGGCCACCTTAGCTCTTTCGCCGGGTTCACGGACGATCTTTTTGATAACGATCAGTCCGTCAAAAATTTCAGGTACTTCAATTTCCAGCAATTTAGCGAGGAAAGAAGGAGAGGTACGTGAAAGAATAATTACCGGTGAGTTATTTTTCAGTTCCACTTTCTTCACTACCGAACGGGTATTCTCGCCTTTCTTGAAATAATCTTGTGGAATTTGTTCTGATTTAGGAAGTATCAATTCATTTCCTTCTTCATCCAACATCAGTATTTCTTTTTTCCATACCTGGTAAACTTCGGCGCTGATGATATCACCCACGCGTTCCCCGTATTTCTTAACCAATACATTCTTTTTAAGATCGCTGATACGGCTGGCCAGTGTTTGTTTGGCTGCCAGTATTGCCCGGCGACCGAAATCAAGAATATTTACCTCTTCGTATAATTCTTCACCTACTTCGAAATCGGGCTCAATTTTAACGGCATCGCTATATGCGATCTCTGCGAGTGGGTCGTTTACGGCACCATCTTCGACAATCATCCGGCGGCGGATGATCTCAAGGTCACCTTTTTCCGCATTCACAATTACGTCAAAGTTTTCATCGCTGCCGTATTTTTTACGAAGCAGGGTTTTGAATACGTCTTCTACCACTTTCATCATCGTGGGACGGTCGATATTCTCGGCTTCCTTAAACTCCTGGAAAGCTTCTATCAGGTTGATACTTGCCATAATCTACAATTTAAGAACCGGTAACCCGGAATTTAAAATACTATTTGAAGTTTAGTTGATTTTATATCGTTTAATAAAAACTGATGCTGCAATACTTCTTTCTTCTTGTTCTTTCCTCTGGTTTCTTCAACCACCAGATCCGCCTCGTTCACTTCCAGCAATTTCCCTTCAATTTTCCGCCCATCTTTTAATAAAATTTCTACCAAGCGACCCTTATTCTTCATGTATTGACGATGCAATTTCAGGGGTTCATCAAGCCCGGGCGACGATACCTCCAACGAAAAATCGTCGTTCGGGAACAGACCGGATTCTTCCAATTGTTTGTATAGCGCCCTGTTGATGGAAATACATTTTTCAATCGTAATCCCTTGATCCCCATCGAGAAATAACTTAATATTATTGGTGGGTTTGATTTTTAAATCAACCAAAAAATATTGGGGCTGGTCGGCCAGCAAACCCACTACCATTGTCTCGATTGTACTTAACTGTGTTTCTATGTTCATACCCGGGAAATAAAGAAGGGAACGATTCCGTTCCCTTCTACTTCATCTTTGTCCGGGGCAAATGTAAGGGAAATACTCTATTACTTCCAAAATGTGTTGGAGAAAGTCCGAAAGACCGGGAGTCCGTCTGCCGCCATAGACTCGCCGACGGCGCTGCCGGAATACCGATAGAGTTAACCAAACTCATTCGCCTTCCTGACTTTCGAGCTTCCCGTCTTTCGGACTTTACTGTAATTTTAGAGAAACAATTGAATATGAGTCAACCTGAAAACTTGGGTTCTTTTATTAATGAGAATAAAATACTGGCAAAGGAATACCTTGAAACCAGGCTTGAGATTATCCGCCTTAAAGGAATCAGAGCCTCGTCAAAGGCGATGGGTTTATTTATATGGATCCTGATTTCAATATTCTCCCTCTTACTCGTCATGATATTCCTGGGAATAGTGCTTGGTCTTTGGTTGTCTGAATTAACGGGTAGTTATATTCAGGGATTTGGCATTACTACTCTGATTTTCATAATTATAGTAGCGGTGTTAGCAATCTTTCGCAAGTCTCTTTTTGTAAACCCGGTGATAAAAGGGATGATCACCAAATTGCAAGATGAAAGCAGTTCCGACGAAGACGAAGATTAAACCAATAAACTAATTCTATGGGAAGTTCTTCAAAAAAAATACGCAATCTCAATTCATTGAACAATGAGATCCTTAGGCTGGAAGCAAAAGCCGATAGCATTGGACAAAAGCTGGATGATAATTTCAACTACCTGCAAGAGAATTATCTGACTCTGATAAGAAAATCGATTTTTAAATCTAGTGCTACAAGCGCGGCGGGAGTAGGAATTGTAGGCGTAATTATTAGTTCGCTGTTAGGAAATGAACGATTATGGGAAGCATTATCTAAAGTTGCCAGTCCACTAGCCGATAAAGCTGCCGGTTGGATTGAAAGCCTGATGAGCCGTATGGGTAAAAAAGAAAAAGACTAGGCCGTTCATCCTCTTTTGCCCTGCTTTAACAAAAGGATTAATACATAATTATTAATTTTAGGGTATGATACTCAGGTATATTTTATGGGCCCTGTTGGCCTACTTTCTTTACAAATTCATCTTCGAATTCATTGTCCCTTTATTCCGTGCAACGCGGCAAATAAAAAAGCAGGTTAATGAATTCCAGAATCGCATGCATCAACAGCAGCAACAAGAACAAGTGCAGCAAAATTCATTTACAAAACAAACGACCACACCCCCGAAGACGGGAGATTATATTGAGTTCGAGGAAGTGAAACGCGAATAAGACGAATTGAAACGAATAGGGACGAATGAAATTAGAAAAGGAGGTGAATGAAAGTTTGCCTCCTTTTTCCTTTAAATCACCAAGCTAAAAAATAAAAATACAGGGCTAAGAGAACAAAAGTGAAAAGGAGATGACGTGTAAACATGAGTTTCAAATCCCCCTAATCCTCCTTTTCTCTTTTGATCTCTTAGCTAAATTTAAGAGTTGTTACGCTGATACCTGGCTCGAGCAGAATTCCCCTGATACTAATCTTATTTGCAGCTTCTACATTTATAAGTGCATCGTCAATAAAAACTGTTTCGCCAGGGAGCAGGTTGTTTTCGTTTAGTACAAGTTCATAAGCTGCTGCATCGGGTTTTCTTACTTGTACCACATGAGAATAATACGCCCGTTCAAATAGATCATCCATAGGAAACCCATACACATTCTGAAATGACTGCTGAAAGCTGATAAGATGAAGCGCATTGGTATTGCTGAATAAAAATAGACGATACTTGTTTTTTAATTCTTTCAACCAGTTTACTCTTTCTTCCGGGAAATCCAACAGCAATGCATTCCAGGCGGCTGTTATTTCCTGCTTATTATTTTTACTTCCTGCCAGCTTTTCAACTGCGCCAATAAATTCCTCATCAGTAATGGTACCCTTTTCATAATCTTTAAAAAAAGAAGCGGCATGACCAATACGAAAATATTCCTCAATGTTGTGAAGACCCATTGTTTTATAAGCATCGAGGGTTTTGTTGATATCAATATTCAATAATACACCCCCCAGATCGAAAATGATATTTTTAGTTTGCATGATAATTTACTTGTACATTACTTTATTGGTACGAATAGAAAGTGCCGGTAATGCAGGCAATGAACTGGATGGTTTATTGAGCTTGTATAAGTGTTACGATGTTATTTCAATAATTTAAACGATGCCTCTTTTGTATCTCTTGAATTCCCTCCGATAAATAGATTAAAATCTCCCGGTTCCGCAACATATTTCAGGTCGCTGTTATAAAATTTCAAATCGTTCACACTTATCATAAACTCAACAATTTTCGATTCGCCTGCTCTCAAAGCAATCTTTCTAAATCCTTTTAATTCTTTTAGGGGTCTTGAAATGCTTCCCACTACATCCCGGATATACAATTGCACAGTTTCTACCGCGTCAAAACTACCGGTATTGTTTACTGTAATGGATGCTTTGATTGTTTGACCTGTACTCAATGTATTGGCGCTGAGTTTTAAATCACCGTAAGAAAATTTACTATAACTCAATCCATATCCAAAAGGATATAAGGGTTCGTTGGGAATGTCGAGGTAATTAGATTTGAATTTGGAAAAAGCTTCGTTATTGTAAGGACGGCCCGTATTCAATTGACTGTGATAAACAGGTACCTGTCCAACATGCACCGGAAAAGACATAGATAATTTACCGGAAGGATTGTAATTACCGAATAAAACATCCGCAACTGCATTACCCGATTCTGTTCCTCCGAACCAAACATCCAGTATAGCCGGAATATTTTCACTCTCCCATTTCAATGTCATGGGTCGGCCATTGAATAATACCATCACAATGGGCTTACCAGTTTTCGCCAATGCTTTCAATAAATTTTTCTGGCTTTCAGGTAAACCGATATCTGCCATGCTGGAAGCTTCGCCGGTCATATCCGCTGCTTCACCCATTACCGCTACTATTACATCCGACTTGCCCGCTGCTTCTACCGCTTCTTTTATCATATCATCTGCTGATCGTTTATCAATATCTATCTCTACCCCAAATACATTTACTTTTTTAGCGAATACCGTATCATCGGAAATATTCGCGCCTTTCGCGTAAAGAATATTTGTTCCCGCACCCGCCACTGATTTAATTCCTTCGATAACAGTAACTGCTTTCTGCCAATCGCCTCCAACGCTCCAGGTACCCAGCATATTTCTGCGACTATCAGCCAACGGTCCAATCAAAGCTATAGTGCCCGATTTTTTTAAAGGAAGCAATTGATTATTGTTCTTAAGTAATACAAAACTGCGGGCCGCGATTTCTCTTCCCGCTTTCCGATGCGCTTCGGAAAGTATTTCGGTACGCGCTCTTTCTTCATTGCAATAACGATAAGGGTCTTCGAATAAGCCTAGTTTATATTTCGCGTCCAATATTCTTTTACATGCATCATCGATTTGTTTTTGCGTAACCTTTCCTTCACTCAACGATTTCTTTATCGTCATTAAAAATCCTTCCCCAACCATATCCATATCGAGTCCTGCATTTAATGACAGTTGCGAAACTTGCTGCAGATCCCCTAAGCCATGATTCGACATTTCATTGATGGAAGAATAATCGGATACCACCATTCCTTTAAAGCCCCATTGTTTTCTCAATACATCAGTTAACAACCATTTATTGCCAGTAGCAGGAATTCCATCGATTACATTAAAAGAACTCATCACCGTTGCTACGCCGGCATCCACAGCAGCTTTATAAGGAGGTAGATAATCATTATACATTCTTACTCTACTCATATCAACCGTATTATAGTCGCGGCCCGCTTCCGAAGCGCCATATAAAGCAAAATGCTTCACACAGGCGAGCATCGTGTTGTCTTTTGAAAGATCTGTACCCTGGTAACCTTTCACCATTGCTTTGGCAATTTGTGATCCGAGATAAGGATCTTCCCCGGACCCTTCCGAAACCCTTCCCCAGCGCGGATCACGGGCTATATCAACCATTGGAGAAAAGGTCCAGTTCAATCCATCAGCGGTCCCTTCAATAGCAGCTATGCGGGCACTTTTTTCTATCAGCTCCATATCCCAACTGCAGGATAATCCGAGTGGGATCGGGAACACCGTTTGATGTCCATGAATAACATCGAGCCCGAATAATAATGGGATTTTTAATCTTGAGTTCTTTACTGCTAATTCCTGCGCACGTCTTATCTTATCAGGACCCGTTATTCCAAACAATCCCCCTACCTGTCCTTTCTTGATTTTAGATTCTACATCGCTGCTTACTACTGAACCAGTAACAGCACCACCAGGTGTTACCAGATTGAGTTGTCCGATCTTTTCATCTAGTGTCATTTGTTTCATCAGGTTACTGACGAACGCGTTCATTTTGGCATCCTGCGGAGTTTGCGCGGTAGCAACCAGCGTGAAGAGAATGGTTGCGGCAATAAAAAATTTTTTCATCTGTTGGTTGTTTAATCTTTCAGCAAATGGGGCGCGATCTGTTTTTTCCAGATCGCATATCCTTTCGCATTCATGTGTAAATTATCCTGGAGAAATATATCTGTCATCGGTGTTCCGTCTGGCTTGAGCATACTATGATATACATCAATGAAAATCGTTTTCTTGTACTTATTCAAAAACTGTTGAATCGCCATATTCGCTTTTTCGAATTTGGGCATGAGCTGTTGCCGGCTCGGACTGGGTTTCATTGAAACATAAGCAATCGGAATATCTTTATACCGGCTTCTGATCAGTCCGAATAATTCAGTGAATCTTTTTACCACAGTTGTAACGGAAATAGTATCGCTGCCAGCAAAATCGTTCTCTCCGCAATAGATCACAATTTGTTTTGGTTTGTATTTGAAGATGACGTCTTCTTTATACCGCAACAAATCGGTAAGAGAAGAACCACCAAAGCCGCGATTTATGATTGGTATCGATGGGAAATAATCTTGTACGTCTTTCCAATTTGTAAATGAAGAGCTGCCTACAAATAATACTTGTTTAGCAGCAGGCATGTTGATGCTGTCTTGCTTTTTAAATGCCTGTATATCGTTCCAGAAAGGTGGTTGTTGCGCATGGACTTCATTTAGAATGAAGAGGGTGATAACAAAGAATAATATGTGCTTCATAATATACGAGGGTAGCCCCTACGGGGCATGTTTAAATCTTTTAATAATTCCTACAAACAGGTAGCCCCTACGGGCATAGTACAATATCTTGCAGATCCAAAGTGTTACGCCATTCGCCATTCGCCATTCGCCATTCGCCATTCGCCATTCGCCATTCGCCATTCACTACTCACTACTCACTACTTTAAATTTCTCCGATACTCCATTTTCATTAATAGATTCAATAGTAAAATAATAGGTTTTATTCAAGTCCATCGTTTTTAACCAATATTCATTGTTTCCATGAACCATGATGCTGGTATATAATTTATCCGGATGTGTTCCATAATAAATATTGTAGGCAAAGGCATTGTCAACCGGGTTCCATTTAATAAAAGCACTGCGTTTATCTTTTTCGGTACGTAATACAATGAACTGCTTTACCGCATCTGGCTTTGCGCCATTCCCATTTCCAAAAACCCGGAAACCGCTCAATGCGAATTTACCGGTAGGCATATGAATATTTTCAAGTTTGATATAACGTGCCTGCACCGGTTTTGTTAATTCCACATAATCATGCGGTACATCTTTATTATTATTACTCTTATCGGTTAATACGGTCCATTTCTTTCCATCTTCAGAATAATACAACTTATACTGGTGGTATTGACCCGGTATTTTACCTAAACGGTCATTGTCCACATCCTGATCGGCATAGTTTATCTGAATAGCATTAACGGTTGAAACATTTCCAAGATCTGTTTGAATCCATTCGCCCTTATTGCCGCTGGCCGCACTCCAATACGTTTTCGTCAACTCATCTACTGCATTGTTTGGATGATAACCACCCAATGTAGAAGAAACCTGGACAGATTTATTATAATTCAACAGCATCCAACCAGTAAACCATCCACCATCCCCCGAATTGGAGTACATTGATGCACGAGGACCAGTAGGGATATAATGCGGGTAATCGCCGAATGTGGTATTACAATACATGATATCGTCTTTATCAAACCCTGTTGGCCATATTCCTAATCGTCGCTCAAACGTATTTTTTACGGATACAACTGTTGTAGAGATATGCCAGAAATTATTGAATTTATCCTGGAAAGTAGCACCATGACCAGCGCCGCGAACATATCCTCCCAATTTAAAACTCAATGGATCGGAAGCTGGAGTAAAAGGACCCAATGGTCCTTCACCTACCAATAAGCCATCTGCATAACCACTGAATTCTGTACCAGGCGCGCCATATTGTAAATAATATTTGTTTTTATATTTTGTCATGTGAGATCCTTCAATGAACGGATCAAGAAATGTATTATCCATGTTTTCGCCGAAGCGCTGCCATCCATATCGCCAGGGTTGCAATAAATACATTTCCTTGCGGGTTCCGATCGGCTCAAATGTTTTTCGGTTCAATTCTATACCATACATTGGATAAACATTGCTGCTTCCATTATACATATAGAGTTTTCCATCATCATCCGTAAAAAAAGAAGGATCCCATCCGCCAATTTCAAAAGAATCCACCAATGGTTTCCATTCGTTGGCTTTAGGATTGGTACTCATCCAAATGGTAAATCTGCTGGTATACGTAGAGCCAAAAACAATCATCGTATCGCCAATGATGCCAACGCCAGGCGCGCAAAGTTCATCGTATATACCAGCATTCCAGGGACGAAGAAATTTTTTGGAGATGAAATTCCAGTTCAGCATATCGCTACTCCACCAATAACCCCATTGATTGGTGCTGAATAAATAATAATCGCCTTTATAAGTAACAATTACCGGATCGGCCGTTGCCCGGTGACGACCCCATTCACTGAAATTGGGAATGGGAGTATAACCATAATCAATATTAATAGGGTTGCAATATGTTTTTTGTTGGGCAATGTTTGCATTTGCTATAAACAACAGACAAATAATATATAGCAGTTTTTTCATTATGACTTGATTTAAAAACATGCCTTTTGAAAATAGTTCTATTATAATGCGGTCACAAATTGTGACCGCATTATAAAGTTTCAATTCGATTTATTCCCGCTATGAATCGCTTTATCCACACTCCAGCTTCCAGGACCGGCAAAAAAGAAAATAATGGCCAGCAACACAAACAAGAAGGGATACTGGTCCTCGTACCATATTCTTCCATGACCCATTATAAAAGATACAAAGAGCATGGTAGCGGCAAGGATCACACATGCAATTCTTGTCATAAAGCCAATGGTAAGCATAACGCCACCAACTAATTCGGCTCCCTTCCCCAGATAAGCGAAAAAATGTCCCGATGACATATTTTTAAAAAAGTCCCATCCCGCATATTCATCCATCTTCGTTTTGTCAAACACTTCCCATCCATGATAGATCATAAAAATGCCGACGATAATACGCATGAGCGCTAAAATCTGATTTGTCCAAATCGCATCTGAAGAGAATAGTATTTTTTTCATGTTAGTTGTTTGAAGGCTGATATTAAATTTACAGCATTGGCCATTTAAATTTCGATTGTAGCAATACTTTCTTACCGGTTGCAGAAGAAGTACGGGCAGCTTCAATTATTTCTAATACATGCAATGCATGTTCCGCCGCAATACGGGGTTCAATCCCTTTTACGAGGGATTCCGATATTACCGAAGCGCCTTCCTGCCATACATATCCTTTTGTATCTTCTTCTACAATTTTAGGAGGATCTGTGAACGAGGTTGCAATTTCAACGCCTAAAGGTGCCCAATCATAACCAATCATTCCCATATTTCCTGCATCGCCCCAAATGCGTATGGTGCTTTGTGTCTGTCCCTTTCCCTCATGACCATGCGGATCAAAATAATTAAACCCGCATTGCATATGTGAAAGCACGCCTTTTGCATGTTCCATTATCACCATTGAATTGTCTTCGGCAACAACTTTTATTTTCCCTTTGTTATCAACTGTTCTCTCCGGATTCACAATGGTAGTCATTGCAACAACAGATTTTGCCGGACCTAGTAACCCTGTTAATGTTGCAAGGTTATAAACACCGAGATCGGGCATGCTGCCTCCTAATTTTTCATAAAAGAATGCCGACCAGGTAGGACCTGTATGTCCATAATGACCATGTGCCGCAGCAACTCTTCCCAATTTGCCTTCCTGTATCGCTTTACTCATATATGCAAACTGCGGACTGTTTACTACAGCAGGTGCACCCCATATTCGTAGTTTTTTTGTTTTTGCCAATTCAAATAATGCTTTTCCTTCAGCATAGGTATTGGCCATTGGTTTTTCGCTCCATACATGCTTGCCAGCCATCAATGCTTGTTTATTTAACCGACCATGTTCCTGCATATCGGTCGTGGTAACCATCAAATCGAACGGAGCGCCAGCCAATAATTTATCAATATGCGGGTAATGATTGGGAATATTAAATTCTTTAGCACGGTTCTTTGCGCGGTCATAAATGATATCACAGCAACTTACCATTTCTACATAAGGTGATTTGGTAAGATGCGGGAGATAAACACCGGATACGCTTCCACAACCGATAAGTGCAATTTTAATTTTTTTATTCTGGTTATATGATGCAAGCCCTTCAAGGGATGTAAGCAACATTGCCGCCCCGGCCATGGCAGTGCTTTGTAAAAATTGTTGGCGGGATATATTTTTCATATGCAAACGATTTAATAAGAAGAGGGTAGCACCTACGGGGCATGTCTTAAACTTTTTTTATTTTTTACAAACAGGTAGCCCGCCGCGGCGGGCATAATACATAAATTGCTGATCCAAAATTATTCGCCATTCGCCATTCGCCATTCGCCATTCGCCATTCGCTGTTCGCTGTTCATCTGTTCGGTGTTCACCGTTCGCTACTCACGACTCACCATTCACGTCTCACGATTCATACTCACTATTTAAGATTAGGACTCTGAAATCCCAGCTTCTTCATCCCCTGTTGTATTTCCGGTACACTCATAAACAGTTTCCACAATAACCCGGTGCGATAATTTTCAATCATTACAATGATCGGGCCCTGGTCAATGGCCAGGTGACTATCGGCATACCAGTTCTTTGTTTCGTTGAATGCATCGGTAAAACCATATTCACTCCATATTTTATCTCCAACTTTATTATAAAAATAGTTGAGCGCCTGCATCGAATATTCAGGCGTATAAGGAAATGAGGATAGCGCAGCAGTTGGAGAAATAACACCTAAGTCTTCGGTGGGAGAATGCGCCCCATATCCCTGGTGATTATCGCTGGCTGTTAAACCCCAGCTATCGGGTCCGTATCCTTTGAACTTTCCCGGATTTCTAATGCAATGCTCGCGGTTAATGAGGGTATGATTTTTATTCTGTTCCCAGTAATCCGCATAACGATCTTTCAATCCCCGCGGGTCTATTCCCATAAATGAATAATGCGCGAAAAACAATGGACCGCCATAATCAAATCCCAATGGCAATTTAATTCCGTAGTACTCCCGCTGATTTTTGGAATGACTACTATTGGCCCATCCACGATGATATACATCTGGTTTGATTGAGTAATTGATAGAAGATGCTGCCAATACATAAGTAATCAAACATTCGTTCCATCCGCGTATTTCATTATTCATGCTCCAACCATGATTCGGGCTCCAATGCCAATACAATACACTGATTCCACCACGGGTAAACCAATCCCATTCTATTTCATTCCATAGCCAGGTGATTTGTTGGCGAACCTGCCTTTCTGTTTGAGTGTTTTGTGTGAAATACTGTCTTGCGCATAGCAATCCCTGGAACAGATAAGCCGTTTCAACCAGATCCCCACCATCATCCTTTGGACTGAATGGAATCACCCTGCCTGTTTCACCATTCAACCAATGCGGAAACACGCCATGATATTTATCGGCCCTGCGCAAAAAGCGGAGCATTTTCAATAAATGCTTTACGGCAGTATCACGGGTGATCCATCCTCTTTCCACTGCTACAATCATCGACATAATTCCAAAACCGGTTCCGCCGGTAGTAGTTGTTTCCCACCCATACTCCGCGGTTTTATTGCTTCTTTCCCTTGCTAATCCTGACACGGGATGGGCAAAATCCCAGAAATACTTAAAGGTTTGTTTCTGTACCAACTCCAGTAAGGCCGTATCAGATAGATTCGATGGCCTTTCGACAGCTTGCTTTTTGTTTTGTGAAAAGCATGAGGAAGAAATCGCCAGGAAGGCGATGATTAGTAGCTTACCTTTCATTGATATCCTGTTTTATATATAAGGTGCGCTGAATCCAAGAACCAGTAATCCGGTTCTCACTTCAATACAACTCGTAAATAGATTCCATAATAAACCGGTCCGGTAGTTTTCAATCATTACAATGATGGGACCCTGATCAATAGCGAGAAACGAATCTGCAAACCAGGGATCCTTTAACGAGAACGCGTCTACAAATCCATATTGCTTCCAAAGTTTATCCCCTAATGTATAATAATAGAATTTAAGTGCCTGCATCGATTCCGTTGGAGTATACGGCATTGAGGAAATTGCTGCTGTTGGAGCAATAACTCCTACATCATTCGTTGGAGAACTGGCCGTATATCCGCTAGGAATATCACTTGCGGTAAGTCCCCAACAGGTATTACTGTAACCGAAATAATTTTGTGGATTCGCCTTGCAATATTCGTAATTGATTTTGGTATGATTGGTTACCTGGGTTTGGTAGTTTGCATACTGATCATATAATCCATTTGGATTGATTCCTAAAAACGAATAATGACTAAAGAATAAAGGACCGCCAAACGGTTCCCCAAGCGGAAGTGTTATTCCGTAATAGGAACCATTATTCTTCATCGCTCCGTTACGTGCCCAACCATTATCATAAACTAACTGGGGAACTCCCCAGGTGCTGGATGTTCTTGCGAGCAAGTGAGTTATTAAACATTCGTTCCATCCCCGGATGGGGTGATTCATATCCCAATTGTAGTTCGGGCTCCAATGCCAATACAACATATTCTCGTTATTCTTCCGGAACCAGTTCCATTCTACGGCACTCCAAATTGCATTTATATCATTACGTAGTCCGGTTTCTGACGCATCAGCTCCATTAAAATACTGTCTCGCGCAAAGCAATCCCATTATCAAATAAGAAGTTTCTACCAGGTCTGCCCCATTATCTTTTGTACTGAATGGAATTACAACTCCCGTGTTGCCATTCAACCAATGCGGAAATGCTCCATGAAACTTTTGTGCTGTATTCTTTAAAAATCCAACCATAGTTTGCAAACGGGTTATTGCCTGCGCCCTACTAATAAATCCTCTTTCTATACCCGTAATAATTGCCATCACTCCAAATCCGGAACCACCGGAAGTAATTAAATCACCTGATGTATTTCTTTCTCTCGACAACCCACTGGTTGGATGTCCGAAATCCCAGAAGTATTTAAACGTTTGTTTCTGCACCAGCGTTAAAAGTGAATCATCAGTTATTACCGGAAACTTAGAAGTAGAATCAATAGAAGTGAGCAAACTAAAATTCGTTTCTGCGTTTAGTCGACCTCCGTCTTTTGATTTCAGGTTGGTCAACGCAGTGGCCCGGTACCTGGTAAGATTATTTAAAGGAGTAGATGGATTTATTACGACTACACTATCTCCTTTTTCGTAAGTCGAATTATAATTAACCGGAGTTCCGGAATTTTCTTTAAATATGATATTGGCAGCAACCGTTGATCGATCAATCGGCGCTTTGAAACTAAACTTTATAACAGGTGTTTTATTAATATCATAATAAAGCGCCTGGGAAACAGTGCTATTTACCGACCAAGAGAGAATATCAAAATTAGTAGGTTGGGGTACAGGTGGCGCCGGAGCAGAATCTTTGCCGCATTTTGCTAATGGGAATATAAATAAGATCGCTATACTTAACCACTTTGTCATACACTGATCATTATATTAATTAATTGGGCGAAATTCATAAAACAACAATTCCTTATCATTCTCAGCAACCATCAGTAATTTTTCACCGGTTCTATTTATCCATTTCAGGTCCCGTACCTGCCCATTGATCTGTAACAATTCCGGTCGGTGAATGTATTCGATGGCTGAACCATTAAACCCAAATGCGGCCAAAGGTTGTGCATCATATTTTCCTTCATAAGGAATTACATCCAGAAAATTACCAGCTGCAAGCCATGTGTTTTGCATTCCATTGCTTTTACCGGCTTGTACGAAACTAAACACAGGGGCCAGTTGCAATTCTGCCGGAAGATCGGTTATGGCAAAGCCACCGTTTCCATCGCCAAAACAAACAACAGATCCTAAACGCTCGGCCATCTTGGGTTTTACTGTATCTACAAAACCGTAATAAACATCCTTCATTGGAACACCTGCATAATCCTTATATAAGAGATAATGTTTTTTGAGAACCGGCATCCATCTTTCCACCTCATCTTTCACCAAAAATGGATATTCCACATTTTTAATAGTATATGATACCAATTGATCGACGCGGCCATTGCGGTCAAAATCTTCTATATACATCCGCACAGGTCCGTTCTTCCCGCTATGAAATTTATTGTTCCATCCCCAATTGCCTGCGAGTAAATCCATTTTCCCATCGCCGTTTACATCATCAAATAGCAAGGTTTGCCAAAGACCGGTAGAATTCTTTAAATCATTGCGTTCAAATTTTCCTCCCTTATTAATATAGATTATCAATGTCATCCATTCACCGGTCACTGCCAGGTCGGGGCTTCCATCACTATTGATATCACCAAACTGCGCTGCAGTAACCATACCGATATTTTCTAATGAAATTGTATTGCCGGGTGCGAATGAAAAAACACCGTTGCCATTGTTGACCAATAAATAAGATGTTTGAGGGATTCCGTATGCCCTGGCATTGGCAAGCACGCCGATAAAAATATCCTGATCGCCATCCTTATCAAAATCTGCAACAGATACACAGGATTTATTTTTCAATATCGGTGGAAATGGATTTTGTGCTTTTGTAAATTGTCCTTTGCCATTATTCAGGTATAACCGGTCGGCTAGCAAGGGATTTCCATCCGTAAATTCATTGCCGCCAGTTATAACAATCAGGTCGTTGAAGCCATCGCCATTCGCATCAAAAAAAACGGCATCAACATCTTCACTGAGTGCATCAGAAGCAAACAATCCTTTGTCGTCTGAGACAAACGATCCATCAGATTGTTGAATCATTAATTCACCAGCCTGTCCCGAAGCACCACATGCATAAAAATCATCCAACTGATCACCATTCACATCGCCTACGGCAATTTTGGGTCCGCGGGTAGATTGTGCATGTGGGATGAGATATTGATAATTAAAATCGGTAAAGTGATTTTCGCGATGACGCCATGCGGGTAATCTTTCCGTGACTTTATTAAATAAAGAAGGAGCTTGTTTAAAAAATTCATCATAGTGAAACTGTCCTTTAGCATCCTTATAATTAATAGTCAGGCGTTGGTTCGCTGATACGTTTTTTAGAAGTTGGAATCTTTGATCCGGCCAAACGATTAATATACTGTCAAGCAATGGTTGTGTATCTAATCCAAAATGTAGACGCGTATCCGAAGAAGATTGAAATCCACGGGTGAGCATCAGTTGCTGGTATTGGAATTTATCTTTTTGAAATATCCAGGCCTTTGCCCCGATACCCAAGGTGTTGAATGAGTCGGATTTAAATGAAATTGAAATAAAGTTTTTTTGAGTTGTCTTATTTTCAAGTATGACAGCGGGCGATTCAAGTGCGTTTATGACGAGATCGAGATCTCCATCGTTGTCGAGATCTGCATAAGACGCACCATTAAAAAATCCTTTCATTTTACCAGTTCCCCATTCATCGCTTACTTCTTTGAAATTTATTTTTCCATCGCCTTTAAATAAAAATGGTTTCGCACTTCCTTCCGGCATATTGGCAAGTGTCTCGTCGTCGTATTCATCACTTGTGTTACGCGATTTTTGTATCACTTTATCCGATACGAACATTATATAGTCAAGATCTACGGGTCGTTTAACGATTCCGCTTGAAATAAACAGGTCTTTGTTGCCGTCGTTATCAAAATCTGCAAAGAGTGGACTCCAGCTCCAATCGGTTGCCGGTACACCCGCGATCAATCCAATTTCACTAAAACTGCTTCCATTACCATTATTACGTTGCAAACAGTTTCGGGAGTATTGCAGTTGAAAACCGTTCTTTTCCAGTTTGAAACGATAGATCTCCGGGTTTTCATCGCTGCCATATGTTTTCAAAACTTTTTCATCGGGAGGTAGCATGTCAACTGTAATTACATCGGCCTGTCCATCGTTATTAAAATCTGCGATATCATTTCCCATGCTGAAACGACTATAATGACGAAAGTGTTCAGCACCACTTTCGCGAAAGCTGCCTTTACCGGTATTAATATAATAATAATCGTTTTCGTGAAAGTCGTTGCCAACATATACATCTTCCCATCCATCATTATTTAAGTCGGCAACAGAAATGCCTAATCCATATCCAAGGTTGCTTTGATAGATACCTGCAGTGGCTGATATATCGGTGAAACGAGCTGCGGAAATTGTTGTAGAAACCAGTTCATTTCTATAAAAGCGATCGCCCTGCAATGGATCGAATTTGCGGCGATTGCTGGTGTCCACAATATTCTGGTTTGGTTTCTGCGATTGATTTAATAAATAACAATCCAGGTCGCCATCGTGATCGAAATCAAAAAAAGCCGCTTGCGTTGAAAAGCCGGAGAAATCCAACCCATAACTGGCCGCGCTTTCAGTAAATGTATTATTGCGATTGTTTATGAACAATTCGTTATGCCCTTTTAATCCAAATGCCTGGCTAATCGATGAAACATAAATATCCAACCAACCGTCTCCATTCACATCGGCCATTGTAACACCGCTGCACCAATCCGTGTTTCCTGCTACGCCGGCTTTTTCGGTAATATCTTCGAATTGAAGATTCCCTTTATTGAGGTATAATTTATTTTTTTCCTTATCATTAGCGGTAAAATAAATATCAGGCAAGCTATCGTTATTAATATCTCCTACAGACACACCGCCACCATTATAATAATAGAGGTAATAAAGTATGTTGAATAATTTGCGTTCAGGCAATTCATTTTTGAAATGAATGTTGGATACCGAAGCAGGCACTTCGCTGAACAATTTTTGTTTGCGGTTGTTGCACGATGAAAAGCTAATCATCAGCATAAACCCGGTTAAAATCGTTACGTACAACTTTATTGAATATCTATTCATCTTACATAGCCTTTAAACATACGATCAAAGTTCCGTCATTTTTTGAGTAGTATTTCAGTTTGAAATTTTTGTCCCACAAAGCCACAAAGTTCACTAAGAATGCCTTTTTGTGTCTTAGCGTATTTGTGGGAAACTGAGACACTCCCCGTTTTTGGTAGTTATAGTTATTTAAATTAGTTTTCCTTTATTGTGAAAAGCGCCCTCCGATATCACCGTTCCAAACTAATTATTTCTGTCATTACGCTCAGTGTATTTCTTCTTACAACTTGTATCGATACGGAAAAGAAAAAAGATGAGCCTGCAGTTGCCACAAAAATTACACATGAACAGTTTGCCGGTTCCGTCTCCTGTGCCGGTTGTCATAAGGATATTTATACAAAACATCTTAACACCGCTCATTATCTCACTTCGCAAATTGCCACGGAGCAAAATATTTTAGGAAGCTTTGAACCCGGACAAAACCTATATGCATTCAATAGCAATGTTGCGGTCATTATGGAAAAACGCGACAGTGGTTTTTTCCAGATCGAATATGTCAATGGTGTTCAAAAACAGATTGCACGTTTTGATATCACTATCGGTTCCGGTACCATGGGCCAAAGTTTTCTGCGCTGGCACAACAATCAATTGTTTCAGTTACCCATTACTTTTTTTTCTGCTGCCCATCAATGGTCAAATAGTCCGGGATTTGCGAATAAACCCACATTCAATAGAGATATCACTTCCCGTTGTCTTGAATGCCACGCTACCTATGCTCAAGTTATTTCACCACCGGCAAAAGAGCCTGAACAATACAATCCGGATAAAATGATCTTTGGAGTTGATTGCGAAAAATGTCATGGCCCTGCTGCACAACATGTCTCCTTTCAAACCAATAACCCCGACGATTCGATTGGCAGGCATATTGTAAATCCTGCAAAGCTTTCCAGGCAGCAGAGTTTAGATCTATGTGCTTTGTGCCATGGTGGCCGGCTACAAAAAACAACTCCTTCATTCGAATTTACTGCTGGCCAACAGTTGTCTGATTATTTCAAGATTGATACCACTACTCCAGATCCACAAAAAGTAGACGTGCATGCCAATCAGATTGGGTTGCTGCGAAACAGTAAATGTTTTCGGATGAGCAATGAACTTACCTGCAATAGCTGTCACAATACGCATGAAAATGAAAAAACCAAAACCGCCTTATTTTCTCAAAGATGTATGAGTTGCCACGATGTTAAAAACAATAATTTCTGTACGTTAAAGCAGTTACCTGTCAGTACACTTATCAAAAATTGTATTGATTGCCACATGCCTCAAAAACCCTCGAAGGCCATCGCGGTTTTTGTTTCCGGACAGCAAAGTATGACTGCCGCACTTATCCGTTCGCATTATATAAGCATCTATCCGGAAGAGGCCAAAAAGATGATCATCGAATTGAGCAAGAAAAAATAGTTTATCGTTTTTCGTTGATCGTTTCTCGTTCCCTAGGTCAATTTCCCTAACTAATTACATTCTTGCCTCAAAATCTGATTGATATTAGTTTTGAATAACCGACCTAAAGAACGAAAAACGAAAAACTATAAACGAAAAACCTACTGTTTGCCGTCAAACAACGCTTTAACTTCAACGGCACTTAACGGCACATTATAAATTCGAAACTGGTCAATAGAACCATTTACTTCGCTTGCCCACGGCTCAGCACCATGACTTGCCAGTGTAGGATCGGTTTCGAAGGCAAAGTTGCCGAGTACAATTCCGGCTACATCGGTAAATTTCAAAGGACCATATGCTCCCCCTTTCAGCACTTTACCATTGATGGCTGTTGGTTGTCCATCCGCATAGATATAAATTTTAGAATCGGCTGCATTATATACCACCGCGAAATGTGTCCATTTTCCCAGCGCATTGGCAATTTTTACTTCATTCCATTCTTCCCCTTTATCGGCATGATTGGCATTAAACAAATGCACTTTCAGGAAGGCTTCGTTACCATTATTATTTGTTTCGAGGAAGAATTCAACATTTCCCCAAAACTCTGTTTTCTTTGAAATCGCGAAGATTCCTCTTGCATTCGGTGTAGGTGCCGCTGCATTCATCCACCACGCAACGGTAAGGCTTCCGGGTTTTGTGAGACTGTCATTTATTTTGGTGCTCATGGTATAACCATCAGCATTTAGTTTTAATCCCTGGCCTTTGATACCAGCTATATAAGCAAGGTTTTTATCGGTCATTTGCGTGCGGTACTGACCGGTATCGCGGGTATTATTTTCAAATTCCCAATAACTTTTCAGCGTACTGTATGGAGGTGGTGGAGGATCCTCGGGATAATCACCGAGTTCGGGTCGCTCCATCTTCTGGCAGGCGGTCATAGCCATAATAGTTAGTGCAAACATTATGGTGATGGCCTGAAATTTTTTATTTAAATGCATACGTAACGAGTTTATTAAATGTTTTGCATCAATATTCCTTAATTACCATTCGGGGTTTTGTTTGAGCACGCCACCCGATAAGTCGATCGCATCCTGCGGAATCGGGTAATACCTGCATCGATTGGTATATCCCAATGAACCCAGCTCGGTAATTGCATCGCCCCAGCGAACAAGGTCGTAGAAGCGGATACCTTCCATCGCAAATTCCCACCTTCGTTCATTCTTTATGGCGGTACGCATTTGGGCCTGGTTAGCAAATACAATTTTCGGAACAATAACTCGCGCAGGTCCCAGGTTACCGCTAGCGCGGTTACGCACCAACTCAAGATTTGCCTCAGCCGTTGGGCCATCTCCCATTTCATTGGCGGCTTCTGCAAGCATCAATATTACATCTGCATATCTTAAGATGCGGTGATTGATCCATGGTGCTGCCCCATCTGCGTTTATCCATCCGGTTAATGCGCGGTCCTTCGGATCATTACCCGTATATAACTTCTTGTTCCAGTAACGTTGCGCAAGTCCACCGTTACCATCGGGGTTTGTATAAGCTGGTACAGTTACTCCATAACCTCCTTTAGCAGTACCTCCATCCGACATACCAGAGAATAAAATTGTCTTTTCTTTTCTGGGATCGGTAGCTGGCCAATCATCCACTAGTTTTTGCGTGGGTGCGTTCCAACCCCAACCCAGGTTCCATTCAATGGGTGCACCATTCCGTCTTACTTGTTGGCACGTACCCCAACCGGAGCCGAAGTCGACGGCAGAATTACCGCGTGCCCCTTCACCTGTATGGGCCTGCATTTCGAAGATGGATTCCTTACTGTTTTTGTATTGACCACTCACACCATCGCGCCATATATCGGAAAATTCAGCGAGCAATTCATATTGGCCCGAGGCCTTAATTTGATTACACAGCGCAACCACCTGGCCCCATTGTTGACGAAAAAGATAGGTTTGTGCCCAAAGCGTTTTTGCGGCGCCACTGGTTAACCGACCCTCATATTGTGCTCCCACACCATATGCTTCCGAATTTGGCGGAAGCAGTGCGGATGCCACTTGAAGGTTTGAATCTACAAATGCATATAGTTCGGCAAGTGTGGATTTGTCTTTTATGCCATCAGTGGGATTTACCAGGCGTTGTTTGAACAATGGAACTTCACCATATGCTTTCATTAATTCCCAATATGCATATGCACGAAAGAAGCAAGCTTCGCCAACGTTTCGCATCGCTGCATCGCTGGTTAATTTCAATGAGTCAAGTGTATACAAGGCTTCATTTGCCTGGTTGATCATTGTATAATGGTTATTCCAGTAAGAGTTGGTTGCCCAATCATCTTTTGTATATTGGAATGTTTCAAACTCCGTGTTGATTTCAGCACCATCGCTGGCATCACTGCCTTTTTGCGCATCGTCGTCACGAATACTATGAAAGTCTATCCAGGGAAGTGTCGAAAACCCTTCCCCGGTTCTCAAGAAAGAATATATTCCAAAAATCTGTCCCTCTACCCCCTGGTTGAGGTCATCTAAGGTTGCAGTAAGTGGTTTACGGTCGAGGAATTTCTTACATCCCAAAACAGTAAACAGCATAGGAACCATGAGTATAAGAAGTGCTGCTGTTACTTTATTTTTCATATCGAAAAATTTGATCGTTAAAATGTAATGTTCAAGCCTATCGTACTTACTACTGGAATTGCTCCACCGGCATTGTCGTATCCAAATGCTGTTGCATCTCCACCAAATTCGGTAGTGTACCCGTAATTGTTTTTGAAAGTCTTCAGGTTTTGAACGTTGGCATAAACGCGCAACGCTTTGATCTTAGCTCCGGAGATCATTGATTGCGGGAAATTATATCCTAACTGAAGATTTCTGATCCGGAAATAACTACCATCTTCGATATTATAAGTAGAACCATTGTAGTTGAAGCGACGTTCCTGGCTGATGATCGGAACCCAGTTTGATGTACCCGGTCCATGCCAGCGATCAATTTTATCACCCGCATAGTTCACTCGTTGGAAGGGAGATTCAAGTGAACCCCAGGTTCTGAATATCTCATTTCCATAAACACCCACTACATCCACTCCGAGGTTCCATCCTTTATAGTTCAGGCCAATTGAAGCCCCATAGGTGAAGTCGGGTGTTGGGTTACCAATAAACGTGCGGTCGTCAGTAGTAATTTTTCCATCACCATTAACATCCGCGAATTTAAAATCGCCGGGTTTGGGAGGACCGCCACTTACAGCACTTGCATCGGGAGATTTCTCTATATCAGCATTGCTTTGATATATTCCATCAACTACATATCCCCAAAAAGAAGCGATGGGTTGACCAGGAGTTGTTCTACTTTCAGCAGAACCATTATTTTGGGATGCCCGTATCAAGACGCCCGTAGGAATATCTTTACTCAGTTCAATTACCTCATTATCGAGGAACGTGATATTACCCGATACATTTAAAGTAAGATCATTGTTGATTTTATGAGTGTATGCTGCCGATGCTTCTATACCACTGTTCCGGATCTCACCACCATTCACCAACTGATCAGCCAATCCTAAACTCGCCCGGCTAACATAAGTCATCAGATCGCGTGTTGTTCTATTGAAATAGTTGACTTCAAAATTGAGGCGATTATCCAACGCTGCTCCTTCAATGCCGAATTCATACGCAAGTACGGTTTCCCATTTAAGATCCGGGTTGGGTATATATGCACGAACGGCTGCAGATACTACATTTGTTCCGAATACAGCATTTGTTCCTGTTTGAAGATTTGGATAGAATGGATAATTAATTGGTGTTCCGTCCAAAAATGAGGCTGTTTGGTTTCCAAGAACTCCCACAGATCCTTTTAATTTAAGCGCATTAAAACTTGTTTGCTTTTCCATGAAATCTTCGCGAACGATATCCCATGCAGCACCAATGGCCCAGAATTGCTGATGACGATTCTGCTCGGGAAGACGGGAAGAAGCATCATCTCTGAACGAGGCGTTCAGGAAATACTTACCCTTGAAATTGTATAAAGCCCGTGCAAGAAATGAAACGGTTGAATATTCAGACTGGCTGGAATTAGCCGATACCGTACCTGAATTTTCAAAGCCAGATGTCAAATACCAAAATCGTTCATCGTCGGGTATGGGAGCACTACCCTGGTTGGCGGTTCCGTTCCTGTTGAAATTGCCGAAATAATAAGTGGTGAAACCGCCCGTTGCGGTAATACTGTGTTCATCAAATTTCCCTTTGTATGTTAACAGATGATCCTGCTGCCATTTGCGCCAATCCTGGTCAGCCTCTGATACCCGGGTAGATTGACTATATAATTCCGGTGAGTTTGTTTTCGGATTATAGTTATAATAAAGCGGCGTATACTGCCTCCTGTTTACATTGCTCATATCTCCATAGAATGTAGAGCGCCAAGTGAAGTATTTAGCAAAGTTAAATTCGGCATACACACTACCTACCATTCTATTTTCTATGCTTATTAATTTATCCCACTCATTTTCTACTCTCAATAATGGATTAACAACACCTGAACTTTGCAGACCCACATCCAGTCCTGAATAGAGATCCTGGAACAGGCTATCAGTACCATAAGGGTTTCTTACAAAAAAGCGTTGCGTGCCCGATGAAACCTGAGGTATTACTTTCCGTGCGTCGTCGAGTGTTGAGGTAGCGTCGAATGGATTTTTAGTGCGGCTACCATTAAACGTGATGCCGAGTTTAATTCCTTTGCTCACTTTGAGTTCATCCGCGAAAGAAATGGTAAACCGCTCAAGTTTTTCGTTTTTGACAATCCCCTCATCAATCATATATCCCAACCCGAAATTAAATTTATTCTTATCAGTGCTACTCGAAACAGATAGGTTATTCGTGTTGAATATTCCGGTTCTTGTAACCGCATCTATCCAGTCGGTATTGGCGGTTAAGCCAGTATAGTCGAACGGATCGGTGATTCCCATATTCGCTCTTTCTTCGGCAAAAAGTGTTTTGAACGTTTCTGCGTCAGCCAGTTTGATTTTATCAACCAGCTTTTTCATACCAACCGCTGTATTGAAATTTATTACCGTTTGACCTGCACGAGCTCTCTTTGTTGTGATAGCAATTACACCTCCCGCACCTCTTACACCAAAAATTGCCAATGAAGAGGGGTCCTTTAATATTTCGATAGATTCAATATCGTTGGGATTGATATAATCTATATTATCATTCAGGATACCATCCACAACATACAAAGGGTTTACCGATCCGATACTAACGGTACCCCGAATGCGGATATCCGGAGACTTACCAGGAGTACCATTGTTTACCACCGAAAGACCCGCAACCTTCCCCTGTAATGAAGAAACCGGGTTTGTATTCGGCTTATCGGCAATGTCTTTACCAGGAATTTTTACTATGGAACCGGTGAGGTCCCTTTTACTGGCGGTACCATAACCGATCACAACAACCTCATCGAGTTTTCTTTGAGATTGGGTCATTTTGATATCAAAGATTGTTTTGTCGCCAACAACCACCTCCTGGTCAAGGTATCCAATAAAACTTACCACCAGAGTAGCATTATTGGGAACAACTAAAGAGAAGCTACCGTTATTATCGGTAGTGGTTCCTCGAGCGGTACCTTTTATCAAAAGCGAAACACCCGAAAGAGGTTCTCCGGCTTCACCGGTAACACGACCAGAGATGCGATTTTCCTGTTCTTTCGGGTCTTCGGATCGAATAGCTATTAAATTATTTTCGAGCCGTTTGTAGGTAAGATCTGTTCCATTAAAAAGAGAGCCTAATACTTCGTTAATTTCAGCCTCACTGAAAGAAGCATTTACCTTATTCTTAAGGTCTTTCAGTCTGCTGTTGTATAGAAACCGAAAATTGCCTTGCTTCTCAATGGTAGAAAGCACTTTTGCAATTTCGGTATCTGTAACATGCAGCGTAACAGTTTGGCCTTTAACATTATAGGCCCACGATTGAAAAACACAACAGATCGTCAGGATCAAAGTGAGTTTCATAATCATAAGTGGCTTTTTCAGGGCTCGCCTCACCCCTTCAACCGATAGGTTTTTTTTCATACTTTTATCGTTAATGGTGTAAATGTGGAAACCGCTTTCTATTCTTTGCACAACGGTTTCTAATAAATTTACCAGTACAACGGGGAATGCGCCAACATTTCCCGTTTTCTTTAGCAATTGCTAGGAACTATTCAGACAGAAATTCTTCATAAGCGTCGTGTTTTTGAAAATTATTAATGGTTAATAAATAGTCACTTTTTTCCCATCGATTTCATATTTGAAACCATTGGTATATTTTAATGCTTCCATTGCCTGCGCTAATGTTTCCCTTATAAAAGAACCCTGGAGTCTTATATCTTCCAGTTTGCTGTTGCGAAACTCAAACTCTACATCATACCAGCGTTCCATCTTTTTAGCTACTTCAACAAATGATTCGTCTTCGAAGGAGAGTTTATTATAGGCCCATGATGTTTCAACTGATACGGAATCTCCTTTTTTATAGGTCAGATTTTTTATCGCGATAATTGGCTCCTTTACTTCTTTTGTTTTTACTACTTCTGATTGTGATGATGGTGCCGATGCTGGAATATCATCATTCAGAACAACAATTTTTTCATTTGGTTTGAGGATGTATTTCTGCTCGGGTCTTTTATGAACTACCACTTCAACACTTCCGCGTACGAGACTTGTTTCACTTGTTTTATCGCCTGGGTAACTTTTTACATTAAACTGAGTTCCTAATACTTTGATATCTATGGAAGCGGTGTGAATTATAAATGGTTTATCCACGTTTTTCACCACATCAAAAAAACCTTCTCCAATCAATTGCACCTCCCGTATAGTTTTACCAAACTCGTTTGTATAATTCAGTTTGCTTCCGGCATTGAGCCATACCTGCGATCCATCCGGTAATTGAATGCGGGTTTTGGATCCATATTTTGTAGAAACTTCGCTATTATTAACCTCCTTTGAGGGAGGGGTGCTGGTTATTACTGCGCTGGGCGATTTTGATGAAAAGAAGTACCATCCGCCGGCAAGAACTGCAATCAACGTAGCTGCAGCCAGCCATATATAGCGCTTCATCGGAATTTTCCTCCTGCCTTCAATTAATACTGATTCGTCGTCCTTAACAGTACCGGAAGTTCCAATATCAATTCCCTGCTGTTTCATTTTTTGCAGGTGCCGTGCATATGCTTCAATTGCATCGGGGTGTTGGGGTGATGAAGAAGAGTGGCGCCAGAGATCGGAAAATGCCTGTACGGAGAAATGAAGATGTGGGTTATCCCGTAATATCTGGTCCAGCTCATCAAGCTCTCCGGAAGAAAGTTCTCCGGACATTTTACGGGCCATTAATTCCCAAATACGGTCATTTTTCATTTCAGTAGGCAGTCGTTCCAGTTAAGGATCCTGAAAACAAGAGAATCTACTAAGGAAGAATAAAAAATAATTAGAACCGGGCCATCAATTGTTCCGAAGTACCCGATCAAGGTCAACACTTATCGCCTTATTAATTTTTCTGAGAGCAATAGCCAGTTGATTGTCAATAGTTTTGACGGTTATATTGAGGATTTCCGCAACTTCCTTATACTTGAGCCCATCTTCTTTGATCAACTTAAAAATGAGTTTGCAACGAGGTGGAAGACTGTTTACCGTCTGTTGTATTTTATTCATCATTTCAGCTGTAAGCATGAGCTCCTCGGGTGTACGCAGAAAACTTTCCAGTTCTACATCCAGTTCATCAATGCTGATGGCTACTTGCCGCTGTTGCTTTAGCAGGTATTTGAGGGAGGTGTTCTTAATACTTACATACAGGTAAACTTTCAGATTATGGATGGATTCCATCCCTCCTCTTTTTTCCCAAATTTTCATAAACACATCCGAAACAATTTCCTCTGCCAGGTCTCTGGCTTTTACAAAGGAAAAAGCGAATTGCTGTAATGGTTTATAAAAAGCCATAAACAATTCCCTATACGCCGCTTCATCGTCGTAAACCGCCAGGCGGCGCTGTAATTCCTTTATTTCGGAGGGAGATGGCATTGATGCAATTATCTGTATGTAGACTCTTATTCCAAATCAGTAGCTGCTCACAAAGTAATTGATTTTGATAGAAAGATTTATTAGAGACACTTGTTGATTTTTTTTACTTTTGCAGCCGCCTGTTAAAGCAGGAAGGACCCTTAGCTCAGACGGTTAGAGCATCCCGACTGGTAAGTCGGGAGGGTCGCTGGTTCTTAAATTAGTTCTTTTTATAAATATTTTCCTCAACAGAGGAGGGACCCTTAGCTCAGACGGTTAGAGCATCTGACTCATAATCAGAGGGTCGCTGGTTCGATCCCAGCAGGGTCCACCCAAAATTTATGATGGAAGATTTGTGATTTATGATTCGTGCGAAATCAAAAATCATACATCATAAATCATAAATTCTAGCCCATGGTTCGCTATGGGCTTTTTTTTAACCTTAACCTTTCGTTAACCCGTTTGCTGATACATTTGAACCTCATTACTGAATTATGAAGAAAGTTGTTATACTGTTATTATCAATTCTTGTCTTATCTGAAATTCAGGCGCAAGCCCAGGATACCACGGCAAAGAAAAAATCCAAAAAAGACTGGAGTAAAACAGGCCTTGCTTATCGCCCGAAAGATCACTTGCTGTTGCAGATAGGGTATAATCATTGGTTAAATGAACCCGATTCTATTCAGGATCATGGATTACCGCTTAGTTATAATTTTTACCTGATGTTTGATTTCCCTTTTAAAGGGAACCCCCAATTCAGTGTAGCACTTGGAGCAGGAGTTGGATTTGACAATAAGGGTTTTGAATATACTTATATTGATATAACTGGTCAGAAAGCGAACCGGCTAAGCTTTATGAATGTGAAAGATACAAATCACTTCAAGAAGTATAAAATGGTTAACTCCTATCTGGAAGTTCCTGCTGAGCTTCGTTTTACTTCGAATCCAGAGAAAAATATGAAAAGCTGGAAGGCGGCTATTGGATTTAAAGTAGGAACCATGGTAGGCGCAGGCACCCGCGGCAAAGAACTCCAAAATAAGCTCAACACTACCATTAATGATTACGTTTTGAAAGAAAGATCAAAACGCTATTTTAATACAACCCGCATGAGTGTAATGGGAAGAATTGGCTATGGTATTGTAAGCATATATGGTTGCTATAATGTAAACGAATTTATTAAACAAGGGTTCGGTCCAGCGGATGTGCGTCCCCTGCAGGTGGGACTTACAATAAGCGGATTATAGCTAGAAGAGCTTTCGATATAAAATTAGAGAAGCTGGATATTAGATACTGGATGTTGTTAGAATGAAACATCCAGTATCTAATATCCAGCTTTTTTTTACCCTAATATTTATTTCTCTCTACTTCACCTCCACACTGCTTGCTTCTGATTATTTTTGCGGATAAATACAAAAAAATTGCTGGACAAGAAGAACATCATTCAAAAAGAAGAAAAGGCCATACTGGTAGGGTTGGTTTATAAGGATCAGACGGAAATGCAGGTAAAAGAGTATTTAGACGAGCTGGCATTTCTTGCTGAAACCGCGGGCGCTGTTGCGGTAAAACGTTTTATTCAGAAATTACCTCATCCCGATAGCCGCACTTTTTTAGGAAAAGGCAAGTTGGAAGAAATAAAGAATTATATCGCTGATAAAAATATACGGATTGCCATTTTCGATGATGAATTAAGTGGCGCCCAAATCAACAATATTGAAAAGATTCTCGACATAAAAACAATTGATCGATCGGATCTTATTCTTGACATTTTCGCGAACCGGGCCAAAACCGCGCAAGCAAAAGCACAGGTGGAGTTGGCACAGTATCAATATATATTGCCCAGGCTCCGTGGTATGTGGAAACACCTCGAACGTTTAGGAGGCGGCATTGGTACAAGAGGACCGGGGGAAAGTGAGATTGAAACCGACCGTCGTATTGTACGCGACAAAATTTCTTTATTAAGAAAAAGACTCGCTGAAATAGATAAGCAGGCATTCACGCAAAGAAAAGATCGAGGTGAGTTTATTCGTGTAGCATTGGTGGGTTATACCAATGTAGGCAAATCCACCATCATGAACTTATTGGCCAAGAGTGAAGTGTTTGCTGAAAATAAGTTATTCGCAACGTTGGATACCACTACGCGTAAATGTGTTTTTGAAACCACTCCTTTTTTATTAAGTGATACCGTTGGATTTATCCGCAAACTTCCCCACCACCTGGTAGAAAGTTTTAAAAGTACCTTGGATGAAGTGCGCGAAGCGGATATACTATTGCATGTAGTAGATATATCGCACCCCGGTTATGAAGAACAAATAGGTGTAGTGAATAAAACCTTGCAGGAGATTGAAGCATTTGAAAAGCCCATCATTACTATCTTCAATAAAATGGATCAGTATGAAAAAAATACATTTGATCCCTGGTTGGAGCAGGAAGTAAAAACGGAAATATTGATCGATCTTAAAGAGCGTTGGGAAAATGATTTGCAGGGCAATTGTGTTTTTATATCTGCGACGGAAAAAACAAACCTGGAAGAGTTAAGAGCGACTATACTGAATAAGGTAAGAGAGTTGTATAGGATCAGGTATCCGTATAAGACGGAGTTTCTCTACTAAATTTAAAATGTAAAATATAGAATGTAAAATGTAAAAGTGAGTTCAACTTTTACATTTTGCATTTTAGATTCTATATTTTACATTTTAATACTTGAATTTAATGAAGGATAAAAAATATAAGTGGCACAAAATCGCGGAACATCTTTCCGAAATAGATTTTAGTTCCAATCATATTGCCGTTGCAGAAGTTAATGGTAAGAAGATTTGTCTCGGAAAATACAACGACTCCCTTTTCGCATTTGCCTATAAATGTCCGCATGCCGGCGGATTACTCGCACATGGATATATAGATCTTATTGGAAACGTAGTTTGCCCGATGCATCGGTATAAGTTTAATATTAGTAATGGTCGAAACAGTAGCGGTGAAGGATATCATCTTAAACATTGGCCGGTAGAACAAAGGGAAGATGGAATATATGTTGCACAGGAAGAGGGTGGGTTATTTGGATGGCTTTAAGAACGCTGTCCGCTATTCGCTTTTCGCTGTTCGATTCTAAGAAAATAAACTACTTATATTTTTGAGCAAGGCTATCTGCCATGCTTAGATGCATTTGTAGTACGGGTAGTATTGAATCGGCAAAAGTCTTCAGATGCGGGCTTAGTCCATTGTTGCTTTCATCCATAAATATGGCGATCATATCCGTATGACTTTTTACCCTGGAATGGATATATACTGAGTCGAATGCGCGACCGGAAAGGGTAAGTAGTTGTTGTTGCAGTGCCAGGTTTTCCGCATTTAATGAATCCGCGGTGTAATAGTCGAAACCATCACCCAATGAAGTAAAAATCTGTTCAATGCTGGTATGTTCAGTAAACTCCTGTCCGGCAAAATCCATTATAGTGGAATCCGTTGAAGTAGTATCGGCCAAAGCACTGATGCCCAATTCTCCTGCATTGGCAAAGGAGCCGTTGAATACAAAATCCCGGTCGGCCTGGTTGATATCGTTTGGACTGGTGACGTTCTTGTCACAGGATAAAATAAAGAGGCTTGCGAGTAAAAACGCTATTATTCTATTTTTCATTTAAACATCTTTGGGACCAATAGACCGAAACGATTCAAAATCATGCCGGGTATATAATGATTGGACTGGTAAAATATTGCATTCGGGTGAAAGATAGATTACAATGAACAGCTTAGGACATGATGATTGATCTGCTGAACCGCTCTTTTAGATAAATTATGTGCTAAAATCTTCTTTTTAAGTGCCTAAAATCCCTATTTTTGCTGCCCCGAAAGGGTACCGTCCTTCGCTAAAGCTGGAGACGGCAAAAATATTCCTCCTTAGCTCAGTTGGTTAGAGCATCTGACTGTTAATCAGAGGGTCGTAGGTTCAAGTCCTACAGGGGGAGCGAAAAGTCTCAGAGCATTCTGGGACTTTTTTTATTTCTAAGCCTGGGTAGTTAATTATTTATCCCTCTCCTCTTCATAAAATAAAAATTCATCCCACGATTGACTTTAAAACCCAAACGTTCATACAATGCAATTGCTCTACTATTGTCTTTACGAACATGTAGAAAAGCCTTTTGACCTTGATTTCGAATCAAATTCATCTGATGTAACATCAATGCCGCGCCATATCCCTTGCCTAAATGATTGGGGTGTGTGCACACCGCACTGATCTCGGTATAATTATCAACATGCAGTCGTTGACCCGTCATCGCTACCAACTGATTGTTTTCGAAAATGCCATGATAGTGTCCAAATTCAATAGTTCGCGGTCCAAATGGGCCCGGTTTTGTAAGCGTAGCCAGGTTCACCATTTCATCAACATTGTTATTGCCCAGAGGAACTGGCTTGATTAACGGTTCTACTGCATTTGATTCACCAGTAAATACAAATTGAAGCCCTTCCATTTCCGCTGCTACTTGCCAACCTGCTGGTTCTTTAATTTTCTCAGGAGTGGCATATAAGATTTTACGACCGGCAGGTAACAGGTCGTAAAGGTCATCGAATCCATTATCATATCCTTTTGGAAAACCCACAAACGGAGATACCTGTTCATCAAAATATTTCACCACTCCTTCTCCAAAACTAAGACGCGCATCGCCAGATAGCAAAGCATTATAAACAGGATTATATAGCGCATCTTCCATATAGGCAAATATATTAGCAAGTTTTGAACTGGCTAACGATAATTACCGAACGGCAAATCAGGAAGTCGCTGGCACCATAGTCGACGAGGGAATTGCTAATGTTAAAATCCTTTTTTGCGCAGCGTTTCTTGTACTTCATCTTCATCAAGCTCCAGGAATAATTTAAAATATCTTTCCTTGGAATATTCTTCTACAGTATAGTTTTTACCGATTTCAAATAGATCGGCAGGATGGGATTTTGGAATTATTGAAATCATTTTGGAGAAAGCTTTGCTTGTTTCCAGTCCGTCACCAAAATAATATTCTCCCTCATAGCCTAATATTAATTTGCCTTTAAAAACTTTGAAATTTACCAGGTACAAGTCTTCAGGAATATTCCCAATTGAAAGAGAATCTGAAACTGATATTTTTAATTTGTAATTGCTTTCCTTATTACTAGTTGGACTGACGGTAGTCATTTCGCTTGAGTATACCGTACAATTATATCCCAAGACCCGTTCGGACCTATTCACATTGATAAAATTGCGGGTAGGGTATTCGTTAGTCACCTCTTTTTCCAAGGCAACTTTCTCTCTGTCGTTGATGAAGTATTCTTTGCCCGTAGCTATATCTACTATTCGCCGGGTAGACTGGCGCTTTTTATTATGATTTGTTTTGTCTACCAGTAAAATTCGTGAAGAAGAAAAGAAATATTCAACCGTATCTCGTTCGGGAGCATCATTATTATGTGAAATAAAAACAACTGTTCCCGTAAAACCCGTTTGAGATTGAAGTTGGCGGTTTACTGACATCAGTATTATAATAAGAAGGATGTATGATCTATAATTTTGAATTTCTGCCATTCCAAAAGATTTTCTGAATGGGGGTATTTCCAAAATTATAAATCATACATCATTACTTGCCTAAAACTTATAATCTTACCAGTTTATTCACTAATCGTCTGTTTCCTGTCTCAATTACCACCTGGTACTGCCCTGCTTTAAAAGAGCTTGCATTCGCTTGCAAATTATTGCTGCCTTGCTGTAAGTCGGCATTAAATTGATGCACCAGCAATCCTGTTTGGCTATAAATTCTTACCACCGCTTTTCCAGCTTTGGGTATATTATTTAAAGAAATGTTGAAAGCTCCTTTTGTTGGATTGGGGTAAATAGCACTATTGATAGTAGCTACTTTTACTTTCTTGTCAGGAGAGGATTGGACTTCCCTTGCAACAATCAACGATGAACCACCCGGCTGTGGCATATCCGCTTCCCAAAGTCCTTTACCATGTGTACCCAATCTTAGTTTATTGTTAGCTGCAACAATGATATCCATTACCATCGTTGCATCTGTCAATCCATCATTATATGGAAGCCAATCAGGAGCAACGGTTCCATCAATAAACCCTGTGGTATAATAAACGCCTAAATCGTTACCAATAACAATTGTTTGCGGATTGGCAGGATCGAAAATGGCCGTGTTGTGCGGTACATCTGGTAAGTTACCACTAACATCCGTCCAGGTAGCTCCCTGGTCGCCGCTGTAAAAAATATGTCCGCTACCAAATCCTGATAAGGTAACAAGGATACGATTGTCGTTAGTGGGATCCACTACGATATCTGTATAATAACGATCGGGCAATGTTCCGGTAATTTCCGTGAAGGAGGTTGCTCCGTTCGTACTTCTGAATAGCTTGCTTCTTGCTCCACCACCCGGTACCGTTGCCGCAAAGAGTTTGTCTGCGTTAGAATTGCTAACAGCCATTTTAATAATGGGTGCTGAACTGTTACTTAATACAACCCCACCATTCGCGTTGGACCAGTTACTTCCCTTATTGGTTGATTTCTTTACGTAAATAGTTCCCCCATACATGATGTTAGGATTATTATTACTCATCACCAATGGAGAGCTAAAACAAGCTTTTTCTGTGCCGCTGGAATTATTGTTTACGGTCGAAAACGTGGAAGCCCGGTTGGTAGATTTATAGATAGTAAAATAATACAAGCTGCCGAAGCAGGTATTATCATTGGTAGGATCAATCGCGGCAGAAAATCCATCGCCACCAATTTTTCTGATACAACCGGGATTACCCTGGTATAAAAACGTGGCGTTATCCTGTAATCCAAGTATCATAAAATTCGGATCCGTAGCAGAGGTTGCCATATTCGCGTAAATCTGGGCCGTTTGTAATCCACCATTCAATCCTACAAAGGAAGATCCGCTGTTGGTTGTCTTAAACAATCCACCATCCGTACAGGCGAATACCGTACTACTATTGAACGGTGATATATACAAGCGATGTATATCCGCGTGTACATATTTATTGGTTGTTCCCTCATTTAATGTTCCTACCGTACTGTTGTTAAAATCCCATAGGCTCCAGTTAGAAAGTTTAGTAAGGTTTCCGCTTCCTGTGGTTGATTTATACATATCCATTTCCGCTACATAAATAGTATTGGCATTAGCAGGACTTGCTACTACATCATGTGCGTACCAACCCTGATTAACGATATAAGCCGTATTGCTTGCTTTACTCCAGCTTGTTCCTCCGTTGGTAGAAGAATATAAACCACTCGACGCAGAACTTCCCGGCGATTTTCCGATGCTGGCATAAACTTTATTTACATTGTTGGCACTGATGCTCAAGCGAATCATGCCGCTGATGGTTGTGGGAAGGCCGCTGGTTAGCTTGGTAAAGGTTACAGTTGCCGAACCTGCATTGGTACTTTTGTAAATGCCAAAGCCTGTTGATCCAAAATTACCGGCACCAATATAAAGCGTACTGGTATCGTTTGGCTTCATACAAATATCCATCGCCATCGGGGTAGTATGAATCAAGGTCCAGTTTGCACCGGAATTATGGGAACGATATACTCCATCTGTTGTAGCTGCAAAAATGGTGGCAGGTCTGGTAGGATTGATGATGATATCAGCCACTCCCTTCAAACTCGACGCAGAAAAATCAAGCGCCTTGCTCCAGGTGGTTCCACCATCTGTTGATTTAAGAATACCAATTCCATAGGAACCTCTGAAGATCCTGTCGTTATGACCCTGGTATCCGTTTCCACCGGAATTATATACTTCCCCGGTTCCTAAATAAATTTCATTGGCGTTTGACTGGTTAACGGCGATGGCGCTGATCCCCAATACAGGAAAACCTGTAGGCACATTCACCCAGTTAATACCACCAACAGCTCCGGTACCGCCATTGGTTGTTTTCCATAAACCACCGCTGGCCGAACCTACCCACATAGTATTTGCATTGGTAGGATGAAAAGCGAGACTAAGAATTCTTCCTCCAAAATTTTTAGGAGCTAATGGTGTCCAGGGTGTTGACATAACAGCAGCCGCTTCGCTGGTTATTTTCGATGAGCGAAGATTTCTTTTGCGTTCCTCATCATCCTTCATTTTCTTAAATCCCACATTGAATTTTCCCTCGGGAATAGACTCGAAAGGGTATGCTCTCATTTGTCCCCAAAGGCCCATCATCTCGAAAGCTACTAATGCATCCTCTTCTTCGCTTTCAATTTCTGTGTGATTTTTTTTGGAAAAAGTTGTGATCGTGTAATAAGCGATCGTTAGCACAGCCATAGAAATAATGACTGGTAAGATAAGTTTAGTGGATCTCATTTCAAGAAAAATTAGTTTTAATAATAGAATATTCCTACTTACAAAAGCCGCCAAATGTATAGGTATTACCGTAACGTTAGTGTAGAATCATGACCAATTAAGAGTTTACTCTAATGCGTCGTTTGATAATTATCAAATGCACTTTGGATAACCTCCTGGCATAACATATAAAGGATGATCAGTGTTTCCAATTATTCACTCCGGTTTTTGAGATAACTTGTAGTATCTAACCAAAACATTGCTACCATGTTCATCCTGGAAAGCTATCCCATGGCAGTTCTTTTCTGCATCATTACCATGCTCTGCTGGGGTTCGTGGGCTAATACACAAAAACTGGCTGCAGGCAGCTGGCGATTTGAATTATTCTATTGGGATTATGTGATTGGAATTCTTTTATTGTCGTTGACACTTGCATTCACATTGGGCAGCAATGGCCAACAGGGCAGAGGCTTCATAGCCGATCTATCGCAGGCCAGCAACTCCAATCTTTTATCCGCAACACTAGGAGGAGTTGTTTTCAACGCGGCTAATATTTTATTGGTGGCCGCCATCTCCATCGCGGGTATGTCGGTAGCATTCCCTGTGGGAATCGGAATCGCCTTAGTATTGGGCGTTATTGTGAATTATATTGACACTCCACAAGGAGATTGGAAATTGTTATTTGCTGGCGTCGCTTTAATTGCGATCGCAATATTCCTCAATGCAAGAGCTTACAAAAAAACGTCGACGCAAAATTCATCTCCTTCAACCAAAGGATTAATACTATCCATTACCGCTGGTTTATTGATGGGTTTCTTTTATCGGTTTGTGGCTAAAGCCATGTTTACCGACTTTGCTGTGCCGGAAGATGGTAAACTAAGTCCTTACACCGCAATGGTATTTTTTTCAAT
Source organism: Chitinophagaceae bacterium (assembly GCA_965279015.1). Lineage (GTDB taxonomy): Bacteria > Bacteroidota > Bacteroidia > Chitinophagales > Chitinophagaceae > Endoryza. Next base: position 970,269 of record OZ257130.1, on the reverse strand, counting down.
AGGTGTCCTGTTAAGCAATTTTTTATTCAACAGCTATATCATGCGAAAACCATTTGTGGGTGCGCCTGTTAGTTTTGCCCATTATTTCAAGGGAAGCTTCCGTAATCATTTCACGGGAATACTGGGAGGAGTTATATGGTGCATTGGAATGTCGTTCAGCATTATCGCTTCTGGTAAAGCCGGTGCTGCTATCTCCTATGGACTGGGACAAGGAGCCACTGTTGTAGCGGCAATATGGGGAATTTTTATTTGGCGCGAATTCAAAAATGCACCTAAAGGAGTATCAACATTATTAAATATTATGCTGCTACTTTATGTTTTTGGAATAGGTCTGATCATTTATGCCCGCTAATTTTTAAATAAACTTTTTGGAAATACAATGTCTAAAATTATTGTAATAGGTAGTTCCAATACCGATATGGTAGTAAAGACGCAGAAGTTCCCCGCGCCGGGTGAAACCATTTTGGGTGGAGAATTCTTTATGTTTTCTGGTGGCAAAGGCGCTAATCAGGCAGTAGCATCGGCAAGAACAGGAGGCGATACCCTATTTATTTGCAAAATTGGTGATGATATATTTGGACGATCAGCAGTCACCGTTTTTCAACAAGAAGGAATCAATACTAAACATATTTCAATTGATACAAAAAAAGCTTCGGGTGTAGCATTAATAACCGTTGATGCCAAAGGAGAAAATGAAATTGTTGTTGCCCCGGGAGCCAATGATGCCCTATCGGAATTGGATATTAAAGCCGCGGAAAATGAAATCATAGCGGCCGAAATTATTCTTATGCAATTGGAAGTGCCCGTTAAAACGGTATTGTTCGCGGCTCAATTGGGTGCATACCATCATAAAAAAGTTATTTTGAATCCGGCACCGGCTGTTAAATTACCGAATGAAATATATAAACACTTATTCTTATTAACCCCTAATGAAACGGAAGCGGAGATATTAACGGGAATTAAAGTAACCGATCATTTATCTGCCGCAGGAGCCGCGGGAAAATTATTGGAATTGGGAGTACTGAATGTTATTATCACCATGGGTTCAGCGGGCGCCTTCTTCAGGAATAAAGAAACCGAAATGATGATCGCTGCTCCTGTTGTAAAAGCTGTTGACAGTACCGCAGCGGGCGATGTGTTTAATGGAGTGTTGGCAACAGAACTAACGATGGGCAATGATTGGAAAACCGCTATTTCCACCGCTTGCAAAGCCGCTTCCATTTCTGTTACCCGTATGGGAGCACAAGCTTCGATGCCCTATAGGAATGAACTCCTATCAACGGATAAAACCTGGCAGGGTATCTAATTGTTCGGCTTCCCGTGCAGCAAGCAGAAAATCTTTTAACCCAAACCACATTGATTTATAAGAAGTATATAACTCGCGGTTAAAGTTTACCAGCGTGGAAATTTCAATTTCGCTTACTTTTTTTGTAAGGTTTTCCCGGTATAATCGCTTCAACGAATCGGAATAACCGGTACTTATAATTTGATAAACGGCACTTAATTCCTGAATGCTATTGGCTCCATTTTCTTTAATCAGCATGCTCAGTACCCGGCTATAAAATTCCGAAATCTCATTTCTATATTGATTATAGATTTCATACTTAACATCATTGGATGAATTTTTCAATTGCTCAATATCCCGCTGTATATCCCGGATATTTTTTGTAGCGTACATGAAATTCCGGATGGAAGAAATCAATTGATCAAGTCTTTCTGTTTCCGGCTTTGCAGGTGATGCATTCAGCACTTTCAAACAAAATACATGCATTTCCCCATGTAATTTTTTTATGAAATCATACTTCTCTGTTAGTTCCTTGCTGGCAAATTTTTTATTCTGATTCTTTTCCTGTAGGCTTAATTGACTTATATTGAATGACTCAAAATTATACGCAATTACATAATTAATAAATTGTTTTACTTCATTTTCCAGGGCCTCGAGAGACAGGCCCGTATCCGATACGGGTACTTTGCTGATATAAAAACTTTCATCTTCCGTTGCCGGAAATCGCTTGTCCAGCATCTTACCAATCAATTTCAGGAAAGGGAAAAAAAGCAGGATACAACTTACATTTACAAAACTTTGAAAAAAAACGAGTGCAATGAGTGGTTGGTTGATAGCAAGAACATCGGTTATCAGCTGGTTTACCGGTTTCAGTAGGAGAAGTATGATGATTGAAATAATTACATTGAAAAAAAAGTTCCCGAAAGCTATTTTCTTCTTAATTGCCTGCCCACCTGTAGATGCTAAAAATAATTTTAATGTGGTACCAATTTCAGCTCCTAACACAAGCGCAGTTCCGGCATATAACGAAATGATATTAGTATGCAGAGCGCTTAGCGCCAGTGCCATAGTAACCGAACTCGATTGAACAATTGCCGTTAAAAATACTCCCACCGCGAAGAATGCGATTATAGGATACTTATTAAAAACAGATAGATCTGTTTCCTTCACCCAACCCTCCATACCATTTTTAATGAAGCCAAGAGCTATAAATAAAAATGCCAGGCTGAAAAAGAATTTAAACCACAAAAACCATTTTGTCTGGTTGTTGGAAAAAGCCATACCTATTCCTGTAATACCGGCAACAGGCATTACGACAGTCTCAATATTGTAATTGAATCCGAGTGTTGCTACCACCCAGCTATTAAGTGTAGAACCAAGGTTTGAACCAAGTAGAAGCGCTAAAGAGTTTTCCATCTGTATCACCCCTGCGCCTGCCAGGCTTAACACTAATAAGTTTAGAATGGAACTACTTTGCAACAACCCGCTTACAATGGCTCCGCCTCCTATAGCTTTAACTTTACTGGTTGTTTGTCTTCTTAAAAATAGCTTGAAACCCCGGCCCGCCAGGTGTTTTAAAGCGTCTTCCATTAAACTCATTGCCATTAAGAAGAAAGCAACGCCAACCAGCATTTTCGATATTATATCAATGGAAGACATGGTTGTACTAAGATCTGCTAACTTCGCTGATTTTTACTAAAGATTATTATCAATAGGCCCAAAAAAGGCCTCCTATTGCCGGCTTTAATTGTATGAGGTGAAACGGAGAATTACTTCTTTGTTGATAAAGGGAAGCTGTAATTAAACTCCGGTTGGGTTACTCTGAATAAATAGTTCATATAACTTTAACAGCATCCATTCTATTGCTTGTCTGCCATACCGACCCAATACTATAAACAACAGGATGACAGCAAAAAAATAAACTAGTGTTTCAGCCTCAATTTTTTGTGTGTTTAACATACAATACAATTTTATTGTTATTGTATAAGGTCCGATTGCGAAGAAGTGAACCGATATCAATCTTCCTGGTAAAATTACTGCGGAATGGGGGGTAGTAAAATGACTGTTATCAGGAACGGTACTGATTCCGTCCTCATTAATTCATCATTAGTGGTTAGTGTACGTTCAAAAGGCAGTTCAGGGTCAACTCCGATGCCCATCATTTAATTCCTCTTTTTTTCATTTCCACTTTTAGCTTATCAGGAATATCCCGGCATGCACAATTCATTTTATGAGCTTGATGCCAGGTAATTCGTTGGTCGAGCGTTGGATTCTTTGGCATAGGGTGGCTTAAATGCCATTTTTTATTAAGTTTCATGGAATTTGCGGGGTTGATAATTATTCACAACAGTCCATTGGCGTGGAAATATTTAGTCATTAAAACCATTTTCATAGTACCCAACCAGTTCTCCAAATCCAATAATATGTTCGCTCATCGCTTTCTCAAGAGCTATTTTTCCAGAACGAATCGGTAGAACTAATAATTGATCCAGTGCATAAACCTTAAAATGGTACCGATGCCTCCCCGAAAGCACGCATGGACCAACATAATTCTGTTGCAGGTAATCACTTATTCCCACAATGCCATGCACATTGTTTTCATTTATATAATGCGTACTGGGTATATTCCAGACAATCCAATGAGCCCTTTTGTCCAGTTGAGAGTCTGCATCCTCCATTATAATAGCCAGGCATTTTGTACCTGGGGGAATGCTTTTAATTTCCAATGGCGGATTACAATTTTCACCATCGTAGCTATACTTAAACGGAATCCTTTCGCCATCATTAAATGCGTTGCTTGTAATCTTCATTAATTTATAATCTACGGCAATATCGATATGCTTCATAAAATTGATTAACTAAATAATAAATTAGGGTCCTTCACCGGGTGGTGGAATTTCATAAGGTGGTTTTTCGTCGGGATCGAGATCAGGTATTTGATCCGGTTCTTCTTCGGGTGCCAGTGGCTCTTCCGGGTCTGCATACGGTTCCATTTCCGGTATCCCGCCCGGTTTTGGAATTTCAAGTGGTGGAGGTGATTTTGTTTTCTTCGCCATAAACAACAGTATTTTATGCGCCGTTTTCGTTAATTTGTTTCAATACGTTGTTTTGATTTTACGTTTGGATGCTCCCCTATTTTTTCCAAAGCAATACCATTTCGTGCTATTGAACAATGTTGTATATCAACACGGAGAATGATTGTTGTCAGCTCAAAAATTGTACCCGGCAGTGATTTTTATGTTACGTGAAAAGAAAGTCTGATAACATATTTATTCCCGAGCTACAGAACATACAACTTTTGATATGGTAGTTGAATGAAAAACTTTAGCAAAAGCATCGTTTCAGAATTTAGCCTGGTAACTGACCTATCTATTTATTATGAAGAAAGCAGATAATTAAGAATGGACGCAGTAAAAAATATAACAACCCCCTCCGAGTGGACCTTGAATAAAGTAAAGCTGATCAGGGGCGGAAAAGAATATTTTGAAACAATTCTTCACTTAATTAACCATGCCACTGATAGTATCCATCTTCAATCATATATTTATAATGATGATGAAACTGGCATCCTGGTAGCCGAAGCGTTGAAATCCGCGGCTAAAAGAAATGTTCCGGTTTATTTAATGGCCGATGGTTATGCCTCGCAAGGAATCTCTCCATCTTTTATAAAAGAGCTGCGAAATGCAGGTATTCATTACCGCTTTTTTGAACCCTGGTTTAAAAGCAAACATTTTTATTTGGGGCGGAGGATGCATCATAAAATGATTGTTGTTGACGCGAAAATGGCCCTGGTAGGTGGTATTAATATTGCCAACCGGTATAATGACATGCCAGGAAATATTGCCTGGCTGGATTTTGCGCTGTATACAGAAGGAGAAATAGCCAGGGATCTTTGTGTATTGTGTTGGAAAGCCTGGAACAGTTTTCCTTTAAAAATGGCAATTACTCCCTGCGAGGAAAAGAAATTAATCCATGAACAAACAACAATTGATGGCTGCCAGGTGAGAATGCGTCGCAATGATTGGGTCCGGCGTAAAAATGAAATTTCCGCTACCTATATTGAAATGTTCCGGAATGCCCGATCACACATCATTATTTCTTCCAGTTATTTTTTACCGGGCAAAGTAATCCGGCGTTTATTATCAAATGCGGCCAATCGGGGTGTAAAAATAAAAGTGATTACTGCGGGCCCTTCGGATATTATGGTGGCAAAGTATGCAGAGCGATGGCTCTATGATTGGCTTCTGCGAAACAATATCGAACTCTTCGAATATCAGCCCTCTGTATTACATGTAAAGATTTCGGCTTGTGACGGGGAATGGTTTACCCTTGGTTCTTACAATATAAATGATATAAGCACGTACACCAGTATTGAGTTGAACCTCGATGTACGTGACGCGAATTTAACTGCCTCCGTTGAGCATACATTGGAATATATTATTCAAAAAGATTGTATTCCCATTACCCGGGAAGGACATATCCGCACCAAAAACATTTTCAAACAATTTATCCGGTGGTTAGCCTATCATATTATACGACTCATTCTTTACCTGTTAACCTTCTACTATAAACAGCGTAAATGAATCTCCGGGAAAGAAGCCTTTGTTTGATTTGCAGTTTAAGAAAGTATATGATTGCAGTTCGTACACGAGAACGAATATCAATTACCTGATTTTGATTTTTCCTCTTTCTTCTGTTGTTTTTCCAATTTCTTATAATAACCCCGGAATAAAGCATGGTGCTTTAATGCTTCCATGTTCTGGTTAAACCCTTCTGTTCCTTTCTGAATATTATCCAGACTGGCATTTAATTTAAGCACCATTGTGGAATCTTTCAGAACAGCATTTACGGTGCCTTTCCCATGGTTGATGTCTTGTTGAACCCCTTCCACCACTTCTCTTATCTGAATGGCCAAAGAATCGGCTACGTTTCCAACGGATTTAATCTTCAGTATGGCTTCATTCAAATTCCGGGAAAATGAAGTATCAGTTAAGAGTTGACCAATACTGCCTTTCCCGTTTTTCATCTCCACTACCAGGTCATTAAGATTACCGGCCATGAGGGCGGCATTTTCGGATGCTTTACGAATATTTGTAGCCGAAGCACGTATGCTTGCAGGAATGTATTCATCGTTCAATAGTTTCCACAACGCGTTGCTGTTGTTAATTTGTTGTATCGTCGTCTTAATTTCTTCAGATATTACTGCCAGGTCATTATTAGTTTTATACAATGTTTGCAGCATTTCGTCTGTATCGATTGCTTTTTTAGATTGAAGGATATCTCCTTCCCCGGCAAACGCATCGGGTTGACTTGCCGGAACAATATTCACCACTTTATTTCCAACAAGTCCTTCATTGCCAATAGATGCAATCGCGTTTTTGCGGATTATATTTATCATTTTCTTATCCATCACCATCGTTACTTCGATAACCGTATCGGAGAGGATATTAATTTTTTTTACGGTACCCGCTTTAATACCGGAGAAACGGACATTGTTGCCCGCCATCAATCCCTGCACATTTTGAAATCTTGCTTTCAAGAGATAGGTATCACCAAATAGATTCTGGTCCTTTCCTACCATATACAGCAAAAGTATAAGGAAGGATAAACCTCCCACTACAAACACCCCTAATTTTATAGTATTCGCGATTGACTTGCCCATAGATATAGTTATTCAAAAAATTGTTTGACTTTAGGGTCATTATTAGCTTTTACCAGTTCATAGCTTCCACTCGTGTAACATCTTCCATCTACAAGTATTAACACCCGGTCACTCGCCATTTTTACACAATTCATATCGTGCGAAATAATCAGTGAGCTTGTTTTATATTTTTCCTTTATTTCCATCATCAGTTTAATTATTTCTTTCCCGGTGATCGGATCCAGACCTGTTGTTGGCTCGTCGTATAATATAATTTCTGGTCTTAGAATTAATGTTCTTGCCAGGGCAATTCTTTTACGCATACCGCCCGATAGTTCAGGTGGCATCTTATCTACTACATGTGTGAGGCCCACATCCTCCAGTGCATTCATGATCATTGAATTCACCTCTTGCTGGGAAACTTGTATCCAATGGCGGCGCAAAGGAAATTCCAGGTTCTCTCTTACTGTCATTGAATCATAAAGGGCATTGCTCTGAAAAAGAAATCCAACCCGTGCACGGATCTGATCAAGTTGATCATACTCCATCCCGGATATATTTTCCCCGAATATTTCAACGGTACCCTGGTCGGGTGTCAGCAGGCCAATAATACATTTTATCAATACCGATTTGCCTGATCCGGATTTACCAAGTACGACTACACTTTCTCCCTTTGCCAATTCAAGATTAAAATCTACCAGCACTTTGTTATCACCAAACGATTTATACAAATGACGAACGCAGAGAACCTCATCTGTAATGCATGGTTTCGTTTTAATGGTAGTATCTGTTTCCAAGCGTGTCATTATGCTAGTTTATTCCGATGGCTTCTGTAACCTGTACCGCCAGCAAATCAATTATAAAAATCAGTACCGACGATACCACCACCGCTGAATTGGCGGAGCGGCCCACCCCTTCCGTGCCTTTATTGCTGTTGTATCCTTTATAACAACCAATAATGCCTACCGCGAAACCAAAAAAGAAAGCTTTTACAAATGCCGGTAAAATATCCTTGAAGGAAAGATTTTCAAATACCTGTGTCCAAAACAGGTTAAAGCTGGTATTACCCCGAATATTAACCCCCAGGTAAGAACCATATAACGATATGGCATCTCCCATCATTACCAGCACGGGAAGCATTAATGTAGCCGCCGCTACCCTGGTAACCACCAGGTATTTAAAGGGATTAGTGCCACTCACTTCCATTGCATCAATCTGCTCTGTTACTTTCATCGACCCTAATTCGGCACCAATGCTACTGCCTATTTTACCTGCAAATATGAGCGCTGTTATAACAGGTCCAATTTCTCTGACAATTGCGATGCCGACGATAGCCGGAAGTTGTGATTCAATACCATACTCAACCATAGAAGGTCGTAATTGCATAGTAAGCACCAACCCTAATATAAAAGCGGTTAAGCCAACAAGGGGGAAAGACTTATATCCGATAACAAAACATTGCCTTATAAACTCAGTGAATTCGTATCGGGGCCGGAATCCCTGTTTCAGAAAACGCCCTGTAAACCGCGAAAGATTACCGGCTTCATAAAAGAAGGTTTTAATAGCTGGAGCGACTGGCATGATTTATTTTATCAACCAAATTTCCAATTCTTTCTGGTTAAAAGTATGAATTCAATCAACGCCTTTAATGATAATACTCAATAATTCATTATAACAATAGGAATCAGGGCTATTCGATAACCCATGACGGGAAAGGGATAATGTATTACAGCTTGCAGTTAACTGTTTACCCCTGAATTCAGCAATACAATCATAAATGTTGATATTCGCAGATCTGCGATATTGGCCGATAGCTGAAACATTGATTCTAATTATATTCTCGTCAAAATCCTGGATTCGGCTTTATTGATATTTTCAATTCCCTTTAACAGGGCATCCGGGTTAAATGAAATGCTATCAATTCCGAGCTCAACAAGGAACTGCGCAAATTCAGGGAAATCACTGGGGGCCTGTCCGCAAAGGCCAATTTTTACTCCGGCTGCCTGGGCTCTTTTTATCATCATGGAGATCATCTCCATCGGCGCTTCGTTTTGTTCATTAAAAAGATTGCTTACGATCGCGGAATCTCTGTCGATACCCAATGTAAGTTGTGTAAGATCATTGGAGCCTATAGAAAAGCCATTAAAGATTTTCGCGAATTTGCCGGCAAGAATGACATTGCTGGGTATTTCGGCCATAACATAGATCTCCAGGTTATTGACGCCTTGCTCAAGTCCGTACTTCTTCATTACTGCAATTACCTTATTGGCCTCATCAATCGTTCTGCAAAAAGGTATCATCACTTTAACATTGGTGAGGCCCATTTCACCTCTTACTTTACGGATTGCTTCACATTCTAACCTGAATCCCTCCCGGTACAATTCATTATAATACCTGGATGCGCCGCGAAAACCAATCATGGGATTTTCTTCCTTCGGTTCAAATTCCCTGCCCCCGATGAGGTTGGCATACTCGTTGGTTTTAAAATCACTCATCCGTACGATTACTTCCTTGGGATAAAAAGCCGCCGCTACCACAGCTACTCCCTGCGAAAGTTTGTCAACAAAGTATTTTTCTTTATCCGGGTAATGATGTGTCAGTTCATCAATCCGTTGTTTAGCTTCTGTATCTTTTAATGAATTAAAATTAACCAGCGCCATGGGATGTATCTGGATAGCATGGTTAATAATAAATTCAATTCTTAATAATCCTACTCCATCATTCGGATAAAACGACAATTTGAACGCGGTTTCCGGATCACCCGTAATTAATTTCACTTCTGTTCTTTCGGGTTTATGAATATGGGAGAAATTAAATTCGGTTTCTTTAAAAGTCAGTTTCCCTTTATAAACAAAACCCGTTTTACCTTCACAACAAGAGATTGTTATAAGTTCCCCATCGGTGATGTCACTGGTGGCAGTACCGCAGCCAACAATCGCGGGTATTCCCAGTTCGCGGGCTACAATAGAAGCATGACTGGTTCTGCCTCCTTTATCTGTAATAATACCGGCCGCTAATTTTAAAACAGGATCCCAATCCGGACTCGTTAAACCAGTAACTACAATTTCTCCCGGTTGCAACCGGCTGGATTCATCCGGAGATTGCAGAATTCGCGCAATTCCGGCGGTTATCTTTGTTCCGATTGCTTCACCTGTTACAATCGCTTCTCCTTTCTTTATTAATGTATATTCTTTTACCAGTAACGGATTTTTTTGTGAGTGAACCGTTTCTGGTCTGGCCTGGATAATAAACAATTCATTCGTGATTCCATCCTTTGCCCATTCAATGTCCATCGGTTTCTGATAGTGCTTTTCAATAATCATGGCCCAATGTGCAAGCCTGGTTATTTCATCATCACTCAATACAAATTGTTCTTGTTTTTCTTTAGCCGTATTTAAATTGATAACCGGGTTGGCAGGATCATCGTTATAAATCATCGTTTTTGCTTTTTCCCCCAGGTTCTTTTGAACAATTGCATTATTGCCCAGCACTAACGTTGGCTTGAAAACAAGAAACTCGTCCGGTGTTACAGTGCCTTGTACAATATTTTCGCCCAGCCCCCATACACCACTGATATGAATAATATTTCTGAAACCAGATTCGGGTTCTAATGTAAACATTACCCCGGAGGAACCCTTATCGGAGCGTACCATTTTCTGAACACCCACCGATAAGGCCACTTTATCGTGGGCAAATCCATTGTCTTCCCGGTATTTAATCGCCCTGTCGGTATATAATGAAGCATAACAATTTTTAACTGCCGCAAGTAATGCTTCTTCCCCTTTAATATTGAGATAGGATTCGTGCTGTCCCGCAAAACTTGCCTGCGGAAGATCTTCTGCCGTAGCGCTGCTGCGAACCGCTACTTCAAAATAATTATTATTGCACAGCTCTTTATAAGCATTCGTAATTGCAATTTGCAAGTTCATTGACAACGGAGCGGCTAGTAATAATTTCCGGGCTTTGGCTCCTATTTGTTTGAGGTTTGAAAAGTTTTTACGATCCAATTCCTGCATCAGATTTCGTAAAGCCCCGGTACAGGAGTTGGCAGTAAGAAATTCCTCAAAAGCCTGAGCGGTTGTAGCAAATCCTTCAGGCACCTTAATCCCTTTTGAAGAAAGTTTAGAAATCATTTCTCCCAGGGAGGAGTTCTTTCCTCCCACCGTGGAAATATCTGCCAGGCCGGTTTCACTGAATTTTCTGATATAAACGCTCATCTGATTTTTTCAGTTTATTCATGAATGGCCATTACCGGTACATGCGACTGTAGCACCAATTTTTTTGAATGGCTATGTTGAAACAATTTATTGAGTAAGCTATGTTTCTTCGGAATTACAATCAGTAAATCCAACTGTAGTGTTTCACTGAATTCCACCAATACTTTTTCAATTTCTTTTCCTTTTAGAAAATGGTAACGAGGTTTCAAGTCGCCGATCATATCCTGCAACCATCCGGACTCTTCCACAGTTTCTACATCAAAAGAATCACCGCTTTCCATACTCACATGCAGCACATGCAACTCGGCATGGAATTTTTCGATCAGGCCTCTGATTTCCTTTAGGGGCAATGTTTCAATTACTTTTCTGAAATCACAGGCAAGACCAATTTTACGCAGCGTTTTGAACTTCATATCGGGAGGCACTATAATCAGAGGCCAGGTAAACTGTCTGAGTGCAGAAATTGCTTTTGCACCGAAAAACATTCTTTCCCAGGCCGACCCGGATTCAGCTCCCATTACGAGGGCATAAATATCCTGTGTTAGACAATACTCCCTTATCTGAGTAACTACATCTCCTTGTCTTACTTCTGTATGGATTGTTATTCCTGACCCTATTTTTCCATTAATACTTTCTTTTAATTCTTTCAGTTTCTCTTCCGCATCTTCTAACATTTCATCTATGCTATATACCGGGGTGGCAACTTCTCCAACAGTTAAGGCAATAGGAAACGGGCATACATGAATTAAAGTTAAGTCCGTATTTACTACGCAGGCCATATCGGCAGCGTAGAAAGCCGCATTCAGCGAAATTGCTGAAAAATCGGTAGCTGCTACAATCGTTTTCATACTATGACTTTTTAGTTATTTAATAATATTGTATTAAAGCAATATGATGATAATCGCTTAAGTGCCCCTCGTCAACGAACTCCACATCCCCTCCATTCTTCAGCACTTTTTCAATTACGTCATCCACGGCATCCTTTATATAAGAAAATTTATGATACGGTTCCTCCAGCTTGTAAATAGTCTCTTCGTTGCTTCCGCGCTGTGCTGGATACATAAAATTTTTTTCCACCAGCAGCAAACGCCCTTTATTATTCATAGCCGCCTTCCATACCTCTCTTATTCCAATAGCCAATTGCTTTTTCCCAGCCGCCTTTTCCAGTTGATCAAATAATTCCAGTTGCTTCTTGTTTTCCAGTTCGCTGATATGTGGCCATACAATTTCAATGAGTTGTTCACCGGATGCCTCTTCATAATTACCATGGATATATCCGGCAATAGCCCCAGCATGCCTGGAGATCTTTTTAAAATGTCCCCCAATCCGATCGGCTCCGATAACAAATACAGGAAGTTGATAGATCGCCAACAAACTTCCGAGGGTCTTATCCACCTGGTGCAAGAATTTATCCATTACTATTTCTTTTCTTTCCGAACTATCAGAAAAATTAGCGACCCGCTCCGGCACATCATTAATGTCTGGATAGAATGATTCGGTAGTTTCCGAAACCAGAACAACAAAACTTTTTGAGTTCCCCAGGCAGATCCTTGCTTTTTTTCCCGTTAATAAAAGAATCAGGTATTTGTGTATTTGTTTCTGAGAGAAAACCAGATCGCGGATTTCAAAGGATTCATCGATAATGATCTTTTTTTCAACAGGAATATCCAGGTAAACTACTTTTTCAAAAATGGGTGATACAAAAATCGCTATACTCTTTTTATCTGTTGTATAGTCAAGATTATCAATCAACTTCTCTAGTTTTTTAGTTACCAGAGTACTTATTTCAATGGGATAATTATCCTTCAATTCCGAATGCACCTCGCTTGTCGCTAATTTTAACTTGAGCGCTAATTCCTTATTAACGCTTATTTGGGTTTCAAACGGTATAATCATTGAAACAGCGGGTCGGTAGTTAACGGCTTCCAGCACTTCCCGGAATTCTTGCGGTAACACGGTGCTCATAATTAAAAGTTTAACCCCGAAGCTATCCCTATCTACCCCTTAAAAAACTGATGTCTATCACACCGGGCTTTGATTATCATCATCAGCAGCCATTATAATAGCAACTATTTTGCAATACACGATTATCTGAGGGTAGGGTATTATTTATTTATTTACTCAACTGTAAACCCGTCAATTATTTTGCAGGGATGTGCAGACAAATAAAATTATATGCCAGAACTATTAGCTGAAACTAAAAAGGCACAAAATAATATTATGCTTGCTTCCATCTTTTCCCGGATGGCAGATTGTTACCGCTACCTGGGAAAAGAGGAACGTTTTCGTGCCAATGCCTATGAAAATGTCGCAAAAACCCTTTTGAATATGAAGGGAGATATTGCTGCCTATGCCGGAGTCCGTAAAACGCTGAGTGAAATTGGGGGTATCGGGGAAAGCATCGCGGAAAAAATTTTGGAATTTCTCCATACCGGTAAAATCGAAACATTTGAAAAACTTAAGAAAAAACTGCCCATCGAATTACTTGATTTAATGAACATCAGTGGTATTGGTCCTTCCACATTGAAACTGTTGCATGATAAATTTCATGTGAGCAACCGAGAGGAATTGGTAGGGGCCTTATTGATCGGCAAACTGAAAAGAGTCAAAGGATTTGGTGAAAAGCGGATAGACAATATTAAACGTGCTTTGAAGTTGTTCAAATCAGATAAGCGAATGTTATTGAATGATGCCGAAAAAATCGGGAACCAACTAATTGAGGATATCCGGAAAATACCGAACGTACAAAGAGCCGAACTTGCCGGAAGTTTACGAAGGAAAAAAGAAACGGTTGGTGATATTGATATAATTATCCTCGCTAAAGCAAAAGCCAGGAAAAAAATGATTGATCAAATAATTAAACTACCTCCGGTTTCGAATGTGCTTGTAAAAGGAATAACCAAGATTAGTTTTATTTTAAAACCAGTCGCCGTACAGGTTGATATACGGATTGTACAGGATTATGAATTTGGGGCAGCCATGTTGTATTTCACCGGTTCCAGGCAACACACCATAAAACTCAGATCAATAGCCAGGGAAATGGGTTATAAGCTTAATGAATATGGTTTGTTTGATAAAGTTTCGGAAAAGCGGCTGGCGGGTTCGGAAGAAGAGATTTATCGCTTCTTAAATATGAAGTTTATACCTCCAGAACAAAGAAATGATACTGGTGAAATTGAAAAAGCTGAATGGAAAGATCACTTGGTGCTGACTCATTAATTTCCTTGTATTCTTTTCAATAAGTATTTGGCTGTTTTCCCACTCCATCCTCGGAACCTGCCCCGTTGGACTACCAGTTTATTATCCTGGGGATGCTCAAGGAAATAATGAAACACAAATTTTCCCTGCGGGTGTTCCCAGCCAATGATTTGGCCAAAACGAAGATCATTGAACACAAGTGTATCATTCCATTTTTCCACCGTATAAAATTGTTCAGAGAAACGGATCAGCTTTTGAAGATCTTCATGATCCTTTACTTGTAATAATAAGGAATCGTTACGGGGAAAATATTGAAAATTAATTTTCCTTTCTTTATCAAACAAGGATCTGAAACCAACATGGTATCCCTTATCGTCGCCCGCTACAATAAACCATAACCAATTTTGGAGTGGGGCAGGAGTAGTAAAATACCGGGTATATTTTATCTCCTGTTTACTCAGAATTTCCCTGGTGTCTCTGTCTATTTTGCTTTTATTAATAAGGCAATAAACTAAATATAAGCTACTTAACAGTAACCCCATTCCCCACCATTTCTTTCGTTGCGGCGATTTTCGCTTCAAATAGATTAATGCAATACAAGCGAATGCTGACCATATGGAAAAGAAAGGATCGGCAACATAAATGGCATTGAACGAAATTCGTGTATTACTGAAGGGTTCGAACCAACCTACTCCATAATTATTAAATCCATCGAGGAATATATGTATGATGATCACCCCACCAAAAAAGATCATCCATTTACCAAGCCGGATATTATGCGGGCGGTGCCATCGCTCCGCCAATAATGCAAAAAATGGAGTGATCAATGCGCAAAATAAAAATGAGTGCGTGAAGCCTCGATGAGCAAGAAGTTCGCTGGAGGTATCCATCCAGAAGGAAGCGATGAAATCAATATCCGGGATACTTTGGGCCAGCGCACCCCAAAGCATGGCTTTTTTGCCGAGTTTTTTTCCAGCAAAGGCTTCTCCCATACAAGCCCCTAACGCAATATGAGTAATCGAGTCCATATATATTTGAACGATCAGTACCGGTAACCTGATTAAATATTCATTTTATGATATCATAACTCATTTCAAAAATAGCCGAGGGGCAGATATACATTTCCCCATTGATTCCCTACTTCAACCAATCTCCTGCTTTATCGCTCATGGTACTTTCACTTGCATCAACCCTAATTAAAAATAAGGAAATCGAAATACTAGTAACTGCTTCCATTGTAAAAAGCGGTAGACAGTACTGTAGCTGGCGATGTGTTTAATAGAGTGCTGGCAACTGAACTTTCCTTGGGCAAATATTGGAGGAACGCAATTTCCACTTCATGTAAAGCTGTTTTCTTTCTGCTACCCGTATGGGTGAACAAGTCTCTATGCCTAATAGGAATGAAGTGGATGAGTGTCCGAATGCATGAAAAAAAACTAATAGAAACTATTCATTTTCTATTCTCCGCTGCGCATTGGTTTATAGCGAATTAATAAAGTCTTTTATATTATCCCATGTCCATTCTTTGATATTTACCCCAAATATGTTAGTTCGGTCAGTTGTATAAGCCCAAATCCCCAAGATTTTTTTGCTTTCTTCTTTGGCACATTCTATTTCCCATTTTTGTCCACTAGATGTGAGAGAATTTTTACTTACAAGTACAATTACACCATCGGAACGCCTTATTCTTGTCCGTACGCGTTCTTTCCACTCCTTATCATATGCTTCCTTTACAGACATATCGATATATTCAAAAGTGGATTTAGTGTGAAGAGATTGTCCTTTAAGAAAATCTCTTTGTGTTACATCTTCTATTGCAAATGCAACAAATATTACTTTTTTGTCTGACATAATTATTATAGGATTATTATTAAATTCTTTTGTCTTTTACTAGTCTCCAATAATGATAACCTAATGCTGTGAGTTTACATGCTTTTGAATTAATTGCAGCATAATACATATGTTGTTCACCTACTGGAACAATTAATCCAACGCTTTGTAATTTCTGTAAATTTTTAAATACCGCGACATTTTCTGCATTTGCATGTGGTTCAATAATTTTATGCTCAGTTTTTTCTGTGTTTGTGTCTTCAAACGAAGGATCTAAAGCAAATTGTTGTGAAGCTGTAGGAAAATATTCAACAAGTTTCCTTAAAATATCGATTGGAACTTGTGGAATAACATTTCGAAGTGAAGTGAATCTTGTAATATTTGTTTTGAACACAGGTCTTTGGTCCCACGGTCCTAAAGCTTGGTCAATATATGCGTAAATACTTCCTGGTGTAATGTGTCCTCTAAGGTCAGATGCCCCACCTTGTAAAGCGTCCAACAATAGATTTGTAAACACACCGTGACCATTAATTTCTAAAGAAGGTTCGTCATCTTTGCTTGCTGTGAGAATTGAAACTCCTTCAACAATATGAGCAGATTTTCCTCCTGCAGTTTTTGGCGAACCAAAAGCACCGGAATGACAACAGTCTAGGATTATAACTCTATTTTTTGCTTTTGAATCATTTGCAATTGTTAGAATTTCGTCCATTGAAACTCCTTCGTCATTAGGTTTATAGTCAGGAGTTACAATATAGCCTCCAATGTCATTAATAAACCCGTGACCTGAAAAATAAAATAATGCTGTATCACTGTCACCATTAAATAAATCAATTATTAAACCTTTCAAATCTGACTTTGTAGGAACATCAGTAACAAGCCTAACATCGAAATTTGGCGAACCATCTCCATTACTTTCAATGATACTTCCAAAAGCAGAAGCATCATTAATACAACCCCGTAAAGGCGATGTAGGGTAATTATTTATACCAATAATTAATGCTTTTCTCATTTTAAAATCGCTTTATAGTTTCGTCAAGATTGTCCCAAGACCATTCAATTACCTTTTTGCCGCTTAATTCTGGTGGTTTTGCACCTTTATCATTTTTCTTTACATGCATACCAATTATAGGAATTCTTTCTTCTTTTGCACATTTTATTTCCCACCTAGCACCGCTTGCATGCCATGTGTTTTTACTTAACAACACAATCATGCCGTCGCACTTTTGAATTTTCTCTCTGCACTTTTGTTTCCAAATATTTTGCGTCCACGGTTCTTTAGCCGACATATCTACGAAAGTAAAAGGCGACCTTTCATCATTTGCCTGTGCAACAAGAAAATCTCGATATCTTTTATCCTCAATAGCAAAGCTTATGAAGATTTTCTTCTTCTTTTTGGCTCTACCGTTACTTCTCGGTTTTGATGCTTTATCTTCATCCGAAAACGCTTCTGATATTAAGGCTGCTATCCCTAAACCAATTATTAAAGGCCACATTATATTGTTATCTTAAATTGTTTTAGTTAAAAGTTACTTTCGGTAATCACTCCACGACCTCAAATGTTCACAAACATACATTAATAACGTTTATCAGCAATCCACATATGCTTTATTTCCGCCTAAATTCCCATGGAGCAACTGGATGCTCCATTTGCCATAAGCCTCTCTTTGTGGCTTTGGCCAAATCCTCAGCTTTTGCAAAGCTTGAGTCAGAAGAATATTTTTTGTAATGCCAGGCATATCCCGACTTGATCATCGTTAGGTTAATATTTTCGCCACTTATGAAAACATCAGCAATTACTCGTTTGTTACGGTCTTTACCGTATGTAACCAATTGAACTTCTCTTTTAAAAACCAATAAATCTAGAGCATCCTTGGCTGCCTGATAAAAATCCTGCTTTCGTTCTGGGCAATCGATTCCATTCATCCGAATCCTAATGGAGATATTCTCCTTTGTCAGTAAATCAAATGTATCACCATCTACAATTTTAATAACTGTCCCAAATAACTTTTCATTTAAAATTATTTGCTTTTCATATAGGTCAACAGAACTAAGCAATATAAAAACTAATAACATTAAAAATTTCATTTAGTTCGACTTTATATATTTTGAATAAACTAATACAGGGAACCCAAGTGTTACGGGATATTTATTAGGTTAAAAATTTTGCTTCACTAGATCCTTTATCTTAACTGATGAAGCGTTAATAATTGGATGAGTCACTTCTTTTACTCCAGATTGAACTAACCACTTAGTCCACAAGTATGAAAGTTTTGAAGATTCCAACAAATCATCACTTTTCGATTGAATTCCTACGATTAGAAATCTTGCATTAGATCTCAATTTCACTGGAAGAATGCCAATGTTATTTTCCTCTGCAATTTCTTTCCAGTTATTGTCTTTTAGTTTATTTATTAATTGTCGGCTTGTAGTTGACTGATTCCCATTAATAATTCCCCGGCCCTTATCTTCAAAATCAAAATATCCATCGGTTAAAACAAGAACATGATTGCTACACCCTTCCTTAATGTCAGAGTTGATTTGCTCATCAAAATATTGCCAGATATCGACTCCGAAATATTTACTTGAACTATTACCAAGGTATGCTTGTTGGTAAAGCATTTTCAATGTTTCGCCCAATTTTTCCTTAAACTCATTTAGCTTGGCAAGCTTATCTGCAGCATTATAAATGGCAAGGTCAATAGTCAAATTATTTTCAAAACTATTTATCGGCAGGCTACTATTTTTTTGAGGAATGATCCTAATAGAAAATTTGTCTCTCGATTTAACTACAAGGTTTTTTCTGACATAACCTTCGAATTTATCAAACCCTGACCTTATAGCTGTTGTATCAATATCAATCTGGTTTGAATTCATAATCAGCCGATCACTTAAGTCGAGAATAATTACATAGTTTTGAATACCATTATTTACATCTATTTTCAGGTCAGAAACCTTATTACCACATGAATCGGAAATAATGATGATCGCTAATAATACTAATATCTGTTTCATAAATTTTTAATTTAATTGTGTTTTTAAGGACTCATAAAACGCCTTGTATATTTGCTCACAATTTGTTTTATTTGAATTACTCTCGGCTAAACCATTAAGAAATCCTAACCAGCCTGCGTAAAAGTTTTCCATATTTCTTAGCAATTCCTCCGGTTTCATCAATGCTGAATCCAGGTCTCTCTTAAGATTTTCAATCTCCAACTTCAAACCATCGATTTGTTTCTGTATTTCACACATCGACTTTTTAACATTAAGAATTTCATTCTCTATTTCACGGATACGTTTTTTAAGAGCCTTAATTTCGAGCTCTACTCTTACATTAACGTTTTGCTTCGAATGCTCTTTCATTACCGCCTCATATATGAAGCCCCAAAGTATATAAGTCCCAAATCCAAAAGCTAAGACTAAGTAAAAGTTTACACTCCTATACCAAATCCAATCGAGATCTGAAACCCCCATCATAGTTTTAAGCTCATGTATCCCATTATCAATTTTATATGCCAAAAGACAATCAATTATCATGCATATCAATACAGCGGCAATTACCTTATATATCTTAAATTTTGAATTTTCACCACTTAGGATGTGAGGTAATATTCCAAAACCAAAAAAAATGAACGCTCCCAAGTAAGTAAAAATTGATTGTGGGCCAAATGATACAATTCCGTTAACATCAAAGATTGAGTTTAACATCAATGTAATGTCATTTGTAGAATCGTTATTAACTATTTCTTGCATACTCCTGAAAAAAGAAGCATTAATAGCGGAAGCGTAAAAGAAAATCAAATAAAGGCTAATAAAGAAACAAAGTATAAGGTATAACCAAAAACGAGCTGGGCTGTAGTTACTTTGAACAGTTCCTTCCGCCATCCTTATTTTCTTTTCTTCGATTGTTTCTCTATGTTGCAATATCTGCTTGTCTTTATCCACAATCACAACTTCATTATAGTGGTTCCAATCATTTTCTATATCACTTTTTTCTCTTTCCTTGCCAGTAATCAAATTCTCAATATGCTTCTTTTTCCGAAGCTCCTCATCGGCAGAAGAAGTTTCGTCAACTAAGTGTCCCTCTTTTATCCATCGCAGATGACTTTCTAAAGCAGAAGGGTCACCTCTGTTTAAACCAGCCTGCTCAAATCCCCATTCTCTTAAAGGCTTACGAGTCGACTTATTTGCTGTTATAAATTCTTTTTTAACTTGGCCTATGTTTTCGGCCTGAACATCATTTTGCTGCATTAAATTTTCCATGTTTGCTTTAGTTTAATTTTTGCTTTTTATTTTGGAAATTTGCCTGTTAGCTCTATTTCCCCTGGATCTGGTATAAAACACAAGACAATTCGATTGGTCTTTTTACTTTCTATGTGTATGAAAATTGAAACCCTTATTACTTCAGCTTTGTAGATTTGTGTCAGTATAAGGCATAGCTTGTTTTCCTTTGCAGAATGAAACGCTATTTCAGCAGTTACAGTGATAAGACCTAAATGCATTGCATTTCTAATTGCTCGAAATTTTAAGCTGAGATAAGATAAAAATTGTTGCTTCCCCTTGATTGGGTACAATAGCCATTGAGACTTATAAATACAATCATCAGACAGGTATCTTTCTATATATTCTACATTTAGGCTATTCCAGCTCTTTCCAAGCAACCATATACTTTGGAATTCATGATTTGTCATTGTTTGACTTTTTAACTTATTACCAAGTGAATCTTGAAATAACAAGTCAAAAATAGAGTGGCAGATAGGGTTTGCCCAATCTCTGCAACCTTGCAGTCTTTACAACTTGAAAATCGGAAAGTTAGTATCTAATATCAACCAGGTGAGCGGGAAGTGCTATTTTCTTAGGTTCGCCATTAAGGCCATCAATATAATAATATTTTGCAATGTGCTCGTCCATGATGTTCCTGAAAGCTTCGCGTATTCTAGAACATTTCTCGTTAAGAGATTTTTTTCGCATATCGACTAGGTCATCGATCTTTTGCTTTATTTCCTCGTTATCATCTATACTTGTAATTCTATTATATATTTCCAAAAGCTCTTTCTTATATTCATAAAGCTCTTTGAACCTTATCCCTTCTGGATAGCGTAAAAAAAGTAGATATACTGTTTTGGGCAAAGCGTGCATTCTAACTTCAATATTTCCGAACTCCGGAAGCAAAATTTTGAAATGAGCATCGATTTGTATGGGGCTAAGAACAACAGCGGATTCAAGTAATTTCTTTCTTTCTATAGCTGGCCTAACTTTATTAATAATTTCTGGTCTATCCTCCTTGATTGTTTCAAGCAAATACATTAGTGCCTTAGCTAAAATTTCATACTCCCCATCGGCTTTAATTCCGTCAATTTTTATCTTGAGTTCATTTGAAAGCTTCTTCGCTTCCCAACTAAAATTCCAATCTGCATCATCCTCACCTGGATTACCTAATTTAGGAAGCCCATCTAACAATTTGTCCATTTTATCTAATGCTGGGTCACCATCATCTTCTACTATTTGTATTTTTTTAAAATAAGACTTAAAAAATAAATCAAGCTCTCTTTTTGTTTTTTTGTCTGTTAATGAAGCGTAAGTAAATTTATTCCCAGTTTCATTATGTTTGGCCATAATATTTTTCAATAGGGCTGGCCTAGGAAAATAAGGAATTTGCAATTCTTCCAAAAGGAATTTATAAAATTCTTGGGGGGTTAATTTGTCAAAAAGAAAATTGATTATACTTTTCATTTCAGCGTCAGATAGTGAATACATTACTGGATATTTGTAACGCAAAAACTGAAATAACGAATCACTAATTAAAGGCTGTTTAGGTATTTGACAAGGAAAGTAAATTAAATGCATCCCCTTTTTTGATAATCGACGATTTATATTTTTATAGTTATTTTGAATATAATTATTCGCTAGCGGGTTATATTCATCTTCGATGTAAAGAATGCAATTGGGCAAGAAAAAAGATTTGTTTTTTGCAATCAAATAATGTTCAATATCTTTTTTTATTGAAATTAAGGTCTCTCTACTGTTACTTACAACTTGGGATGAAGTATCCTCACTTTCAAAGTTTTTCGTCTTCCACAGGGTGATATTTTTAAAATAGTTACCTCCAAAATTAAACGCTAGAAGTCTGGCATCTTCTGCCCTCTTGATTACCATTACCGAATTAATAAGTGAAATGTTATTACTTATAATGATTGGGGCAATGTCTGAAATTTTTGTTATTTCAATAACTGAATCAATCAAACCAATATCAATGAGGTTTTTTAGTTTTGATTCTTCGTCGCTAGAAATTTCACTATACGTATAAATAAACACTTGCGTCAAACTATTCTGACAGTGCTTCAAAAATCCTAAAATATCCTCGTAGTTAATTTCGTTATATTGTTCTTTTAGAGTTTTTACTACCCTTTTTTTCGCAATCTTCTTTTCTTTGAAAGAGAATCGAAATAAGCGATCGAATTGATTAAAAAATATGTCAATTGCCTTCTCAAATACTTTAAGCTTTTGAAATAAAAATGAAATTATTAAGCCAAGAATTATTAATGGAAGAAAGAGAATTAGAATAAGAATTTTTAGAATTATTTCAATTATGTTTTTTTTATCTTCATAATCATAGTATTCTCTATTTGTGTAAATATCAGACTCCTTTAGGTCGGGCATCTCTTTCCCATCCAAAATATACCCCCGATAAAGGTTTAATATCCGACTATCAATGGGAAGAAAAACTGCCTTTCGACTATCTATCATATCGAATGTAAATTAACAATTTTATAAACTGCCTCTGTACAAGTATAACATACTTATTTATGGGCTATCTGTTTATTAACTTACATACATAAAATTCAGGCTAAAAATTAATTCGGCAATTTTTATTTTTTGATCAGAACAGAATAGAGATTAGCTCTACCATACATCGAGGCGCGCTTCCCGATTGGAATAATAGTTTCAAAACCCACTTCACTGAATAATTTCTGTAACGACAAAAAGCTTAGCGGATAAGGTACCCAGTTTTGTACGAGAGTATCGGTATCATACTCTATGATTATAAAGCAAGAAGCGGGTTTCAGTAAAAGCGAAAGTTTATTAAGCAAGGCTCTTTTATCCGAAACATAATGCAAGGAATTTGCCATCAATATTCCATCGAGAGGAGGAAAAACAAGTTCATCTTTTATAAAATCATAGCTCTTACTTTCAACAAATACACTATTAAAAGGTGGTATTAGACCTGGTTTTGTTTTATCTACCGCGTAGATAAGGCTTCCGGGTTTCAGCAAATGAGTCAATGCCTGTGTGAATAATCCTTCGCCGCATCCAAGATCGGCCCAGGTTTGGGGCTCATCATTTATCCGATCGTGTTTAATTAGTTCAATTGCATCCTTTAATATCATTGCTAACTCAGTTAGTCCAGACTATTTTAATTTTTTAGCTAAGAGCCCAAAGGAGAAAAAGAGATAAAAGAGTTTCTGAATATCTGCAACTCCCTTTATCTCCTTTACCCTTTTGACCTCTTAGCTCTGTATTTACTTTCACTTCAAGATTTTATTAAATCTTTCCAACTCTGTAATATCAGCCGGGGAAAGCGCTTCATTATTGTTATACTTTGCCTGAAAGTAGAGGACCCGTTTATGTTGAGGATATTTTGCAAGAATGGCTTCAATCATTTCGCCATGCTTTGTATCCTTCTCTTCATAAAATGGTTTCAGCGCCGGAGTAGTGGATTTATAGCGGGTGGGACGTTTTAAAATAACAGCTTCCAGGGTGGCGAGCCAGCTGACAGGCATTGTTTTCACGTTCAATGCTTTTTTGTGGAGCCCTTCCAGTTGTTTTTTACTGAGGCCGCCTCTTTCCTCGTACTGATGAGATAAGCTCTGCACAAAGCTTGAGGCGGGTTGAGCCTCCAGTAAGGCTTTCAGCACATCTTTAACAATATCGACATCTGGTTTTTTGCGCTGTATCATGGGAACATTATAATCTCTAAAAGTACACAATTTCAGGCTTCGGTATTACCTCGATTTAAACTGCCTGTCAAAAAGCTGCAACACATCAAGTATAAAATGCGCTTTGTCAAACTAATTATTTTCCGGCCCTCTGTAACTGTTCTTTTGTATTGCAAACGATGCGACAACGCATTTCTCTTAATTTTTTAAAAGCTATTTTATGAACATGAATAACAAAAAGCCGATTGTGGTGATTGCCCTGCTTGCCTTTTGTGCAACACTTTTTTCCTTTGCTCCAAAATTCGGAGGCGAAGGATTCCAGGTTTATGTAGATAACAAACTGGTTCTGGAACGTTACGGAAAGGAAATTGATCTGGTGAAAACGCTAACCCTGGATGAGTACGCCGCCAATGGACAGATAACTGTAAAATATTATCATTGCGGAAGAGTTAGTAAAGGCCGTGTAATTACTATTAAAGATGATCAGAAAAAAGTATTGAAGCAATGGAAATTTACAGATGTAGCCGAAGCCACACCCGCTATGAATTGCAGTGTAAAAGAAATTATCGGGTTGCGTAAGAATATCAATAGCAATTCGCTGAATCTCTATTATGCTTCAAGTGAATTGCCTAATGGAAGATTGCTGGCAGTCTTAAGTGTTGACAATGCCACCGCGAGCAAAGTTGCACCATAATTTATTAATCGATGCCTTATCCCTTTAATGGAGTTGGTTTTTATCAACTCCATATTTTTTATTTTCTTTCTTTAAATCTTCCTTTAATTTCCTTCGGTGGAGGCCATTGTTCACAAATCTCTTTATTCAGGAATTTCCAGTCAGGGTTAAGCTGATTAATAAGTTCTTCCTTTTTCTTTCTCGACCAACCTTTGATTTCCTTCTCACGGGCAATAGCATCATTAATATAATGGAACTCTTCATAATATACGAGCCAGTAACAATAGTATCTGCCGGTGAAGCAATCGTTGGTGCCTCTTTTTAAATAATGTTCGATTATTCTCATATAGAGGTTGTTGGTTACGCCGGTGTATAGAACGTCTTTGGTAGTGTTGGTGGTGATGTAGGTGTAGTAGTGATGGCCATTGGATATGAGCATGGGTGAATTGGTTTTAATGTTACTCAGTTATTCGGTTATTCTTTTATTCATAATCCATAAGACCCCTCGTTCCTCGGGGTGACAGCGCGAGGGGGATGTGGCTTTCGTTTCACAGGATGACAGCGCGAGGAGGTGCTGCTTTCATATCTTCGGGAGACAGCCTGCGAGAGAGTAGTGTTGCTGGTTATTATAATCAAGGGCCTTATTGGTTTTGTAGCTCTGTGGAATTGCTGTCTTTTCTTTATTCATAGACCATAAGACCCCTCGTTCCTCGGGGTGACAGCCTGTAGGAGCGGTCAGTGTTCGGTAATGCAGTCTCGCAATTGGTGACTATACTCTAACTTCCGCGGACAGAAACTATCAATTAACAACTACCCCACAAAAGCTACCATAGCCACCATTTCAAAAGTAACTACCCCCCACAGACTGTCACCCCGAGGTACGAGGGGTCTTATGGTGTTGCTCCTTAAGCTTGTTTTATTTAATTATACTCTATGATTTGAAACCAATAATGTTCAATACAGATCATTGTTATTGTTGCAAGCTAATAGTAGAGCAAAACAAAACAATGATGTTTTCACGTACATAATGAAGTAAAATAATCACAGCTACATGCCATAATTGCTCAATAGACTTGTTACCCCTGAACGGAACACCTCGCTTCGTCGAAGCAGCTACGCAGAGGCAAGTCGCAAGCAACGGCTTCATAGTAATTCTGTCCCCAGCCACCTCATTATTTCTTCTTATCTTTTATATACAAACCAACTGAAATGAGATCCCTCTTCTTTATTACAGCAACGCTATTTTCAATTTGCTGTATTTCGCAACAACCCATACTTGTTAGTTTTTCGGGCAAACAAAGCACCGAACCTCTCGATGGAAGATTAATATTAATGTTGTCGAAGAACAACAATGCCGAACCCCGATTTCAAATCGTGGACGGGCCCAATACACAGGTCGCCTTTGGAATAGATATTGAAAATTGGAAAGCGGGTGAATCAAAAGCATTCAACAACTCAGTATTTGGCTATCCTGTTCAACGCCTCAATAATGTTCCTGCGGGAGAATATTATGTACAAGCATTATTACACAAGTACGAAACCTTTCATCGCAAAGATGGACACACCGTGAAACTGCCGATGGACAGGGGGGAAGGCCAGCAATGGAATTTAGCACCCGGGAATTTATATTCGAAACCAGTAAAGGTTCGCGTAGATAAAAGATTAAAAAATATCATTCGCATTGAACTTACAGAAATAATTCCACCAATCAAAGAAGCCGAAGACACGAAATACATCAAGCATATTAAAATACAAAGTAAACTGCTTACTGAATTTTGGGGCAGACCCATGTATCTCGGTGCTCATGTTCTTTTACCAGAAGGATGGGATACTCACCCCAATGTAAAATATCCGCTTGCAATTAACCACGGACATTTCCCGCAGGACTTCAGCGGATTCCGCACCGAACCGGCAAATGATACATTAAAACCAGATTATTCGGAGCGTTTTAGAATCAGCGGTTATAATAAAATTGTGCAGCAGGAAGCATATGATTTTTATAAGCAATGGACCGGTCCCAATTTCCCCCGTGTACTTGCTATAGAAATTCAACATCCCACTCCTTACTATGATGATTCCTATGCAGTGAATTCACAGAACCTCGGACCTTATGGGGATGCTATAACATATGAATTGATACCAGAAATTGAAAAACGATTTCGGGGAATCGGTCAAGGATGGGCGCGCTTTATGTATGGAGGCAGTACCGGCGGATGGGAAGTATTGGCAGCACAGGTGTTTTATCCGGATGAATACAATGGTTGTTACAGTGCTTGTCCCGACCCGATCGATTTCCGCGCCTATACGGTAGTGGATATTTATAAAGATAAGAATGCCTATTTCCTCGCAAGTGATTTCAAGAAAACACCGCGACCCGGAATGCGCAATTCCCTTGGACATGTTAGCGCTACATTGCAGGAAATAAATTACCGTGAATTGGTATTGGGCACCAAAAGTCGTAGCGGGCAACAATGGGATATTTGGGAGGCAGTGTATTCACCAGTTGGAAAAGATGGATATCCGCAACGGATCTTCGACAAGGTTACGGGAGCAATCGATAGTAATGTTGCTAAATTCTGGAAAGAAAACTATGACCTGAGTTATATCATGAAAAGGGATTGGCCAAAGATTGGTAATAAACTAAAAGGAAAAATTCATATTTATTGTGGAGATATGGATAACTATTATCTTAATAACGCGGTGTATCTTACTGAAGAAATGTTGAAGAAACTGGATGGTCCAACCTACGATGGAGAAGTAGACTATGGTGACCGGGCCGAACATTGCTGGAATGGCGATCATACACAGCCGAATTATATCTCGCGTTTACGCTATAACCAGATGTTTATTTTGAAATGGGCGGAAGAAATAAAAAAACGGGCGCCGGCGGGGGTGGATTTGAATGCGTGGAGATATTGAAGAAGCTGCTAGCTGTTCGCTACAAGCTACAAGCAGAACCTGAAGGTTAAAGTAAATTTTTAATTGCTGTCATATTAAATTCTTTATGAAAAAGTTTTTGTTCCTTCTATTATCATTTCCATGCATTGCTAACAGTCAGACCGGTTCGGAAATTTATTTGTTCGATTTGAAAATGGTAAATAACGAGCTGGTTTTAAGCAATCCGGTTAATACAACCAATCATAAAGGCTACGACAATCAGCCTTTCTTTCATCCTAAAAAACCAATTATCTATTATTCTTCATTTAATGATAGTGGCCGGAGCGATATTAAATTTTACAATTATAAAACGAAGGAGACCTCCAATTTTACAGTGACCAACGAAAGGGAATATTCTCCCACAGTAACTCCCGATGGAAAATTTATTTCCTGCATCATTCAACGCGATAATGGGGCACAGGATCTTGGAAAATATCCGATGAAAATGGGCGAACCGTTTGTGCTGATCAATACACTTAAAGTAGGATATCATGCCTGGATAAATAAAACCAGCCTTCTTTTATTCGTATTGGAAGACTCAGGACGTAATGCGCTTCATTATTACAACTTGAAAACAAAGGAAGATAAGGTGATTATAAAAAATCCCGGTCGATCGTTACATAGAATAGCTGGTAAGTTGCCTGGAATGGAAGGAATCAGTTTTGTGGAAAAACAATCTAAAGATGAATGGCAGATCAAACGATATGATAGTAAAACTGGAGAAATAACATTAATTGCCAAAACATTATCGGGACGTGAAGATCTTTGCTGGTTGAACAATGGATTAATTATCATGAGTGATGGAACGAGTTTATTTTATCTTAATACCCGTAATAACCAAGGTTGGAAACCAATACTTGCAGATATGGGAACCCTCTCACTAAAAGCCATTACGCGATTAGCTGTCAGCTCCGACAACTCTAAACTGGCAGTCGTGGCAAGTGAATGATCCATTCATCCCATTATAAAATGACAGAATTGCATCTTTTATCTCCGGCATATTTTTTAGCGCATTTACAGTGATAGTTTTTATTTATCACTCAAAACAGAGTAAGATGCACTACAAACATGCCGCAAAAGGCAACTACGGAAACAGGCAACTGTTTTACCGTTCAATGGAACGTGCTGCCGTTAACATTTACAAAACAGACAACAGCTTCGAACTGCTGGTGTTTGCTCCCGGCCGCATCAAAGAACATTTCCAATTGGATGTGGAAGGAAACGAACTGATCGTTTCTTACACTCCCCCCGATGGATTTCCGCGACCCGAATGGGTTTTGCGCGAATACAGTCGCGGTGGGTTCCGCAGAAGTTTTAATCTCGATGAATCGATCAACACTCAAAGCATCAGCGCTAAGTATGTTGATGGAGTGTTGCAGGTTAGTCTGCCGATCATTGCTGGAAAAGAAGTTTCCAAAAAGGAAATTGTGATCAACTAAACATTCCTGATTTTTGTTTAGAAAAGCGGTCGCTGTAAAAGGCGATCGCTTTTTATATTATTGGATCTCCTCAATAGCGTAAGCTAAATTATTAATCGAGGCGGCGTCATTCACCCGCAATCCCATTAGTTGTTTTCCAAGTGGCGATTGCGGAGATAGCGCTACTACAGTAGTTCCATCCACCATAATTTTCCCAAGCGCCACACTTATAAATAAATATCCTTTATTGGTTTTTACCAGGCTACCGCGAATAATTTCATTAGAAGAGATGGCGATGTCAATTGCAGTGAAGATCGATTGTTGTTCCAATACCTCCTGCAGCTGGCGACGGGTATTATCCTGTTCTATTTGCAGCATGGCCCGGGCGGTTTCATATTTATCCCCCGCGGTGCTTTTTGTTTCGTTCGCCGTGCTTTCTTTAAGATCGTTCAAATGCTGTTGCAACCCGTTGATCTTTGTTTCCAGCATTTGCCGGAACTGATTGTGTGTTTTCTGCTTAAAAGTCATTTCTAGATAAAACTACGGCGACCTTTTGAAACTACGGTAGTTAAACTCTCCGAATAAGAGACTCTACAAAGAAACTACTGTAGTCTTCGACGTCCGTATTTTTTAGCGATCTTTCCTTCAAATTTAATTTATGCGGTTTTTAATTTTCCTGGTTCTCCTGCTTGTACAGATTTCTACGTCTGCTCAAAAAGAAGTATTACAATCCTTACTTGATTCATTACGTGTAGCCGGTAATTATCCGGGCCTCAGTGTCGGAATTGTATATAAAGACAATACAACTGTTGCCATTGTTTCGGGAATGAACGATAAGGAAAAGAATATTCCACTTTTGGTAAGCGATCGCTTATTACAAGGTAGCGTAGGTAAAACCTATGCGTCGGCGGTTGCTTTGCGGCTGATCAAAGAGGGAAAATTAAATTTGGATGAAAAAGTATCAACCTACCTGGGAAAATCCTCTTGGTATAACCGGATTCCGAATGCTTCGACCATTACCGTAAGAATGATCATGAATCATAGCAGCGGAGTAATGCGTTATGAATTCAAGGACCAGTTTTTGAAAGATCTTACGGCTAATCCGGATAAAGTATGGAAACCGGAGGATCTTCTTCATTATGTATTGGATGAAAAAGCTTCGTTTGCCGCTGGTGAGGGTTGGGAATATTCCGATACCAATTATATTTTACTCGGAATGATCATTGAATCCATTACCGGTAAAAAATTTTACGACCTGGTAATTCAGCAAATACTAAAACCAAATAAACTGAATAATACCTTTCCCTCCGATAAGCGAGAATTAAAAGGGCTAGCGCAAGGATATGCAGGTGCACAGAATGAATTTGGCGGAAAAGATAAAGTAGTGGGTGAAGATGGAAAATTCATCATCAATCCACAATTTGAATGGACCGGAGGTGGTATCTATTCAACTACTGATGATCTTGCCAAATGGGGTAAATTATTATATGAAGGCAAGGTGGTGGATACTTCTTTATTGTTATCCTCTGCCGTACCCGCTAAACTGGGTCGTGATACCAAATATGCGCTGGGTGTTATCATTCGGCCCACCCCTATGGGCCTTGCATATGGGCATAGTGGATTTTTCCCGGGTTATATGACTGAACTGCTTTATTTCCCAGATAAGCAATTGTGCGTAGCAGTTCAATGCAATAGCAGCGACTTCAAGAATTTGAAAATCGGTTTACTCCGGGTTCTTTTTACAATGGCTAATGCAGCAGAAAAATAACTACCTGATGAGATTAAGACATTTGGCACGGAAATTTATTCTGTTTTAAAAAAGTACATATGAAACAGAATATTAAAAACCAGACGGCTAATGCCAATACGAAGTTCAACGCGAATAAGAAAAGGCCAGAAAATAAAGATAATTTGGATAGTCGCGAAGGGGAAGATATTACCCACAACAAGAAGGAAACCAAAAGCAGGAAGCCGAGTACGAATAAAGCAAAATAATCCTTCGTTGTTTATGCGGGTTCTCAATCTAACCGCCATCAGAGACTCCGGTCTGACGGTCTCCGTCAGACCGTCTCGAATTAGTTCATCTTCCTATTCTAAAAAACAATCGCATTCTCAAAGGAAATAATGGTCAGACGGAGACCGTCAGACCATTATTTACTGCGCTTCCGAAAAATCGATCAAGGTTTTGTAATTTATTAATCCTTTAACGATGAATGCCGATATTTGATCTTCTTTTCGGTATGAATTCTATTACATGCTAAGCGAGCAATTGATTCGATTTTATCAAGCCCTTAATCCTCCTAAAATTCCAAGGGGGTTTGGGTTGCTTCATCCACAACCTTCTCCTGAAGTTATGGAAGCCGTAAAGCAATTTTTTAACAAGTTTTATGCTGATAACCGACCCCGTAAATTAATGCTGGGAATTAATCCAGGTCGCTTCGGGGCTGGTATTACGGGAATTAATTTTACCGCTCCACGTCAACTCAAAGAGGAGTGCGGCATTGATCATCCCTGGGGAAACAGTTCGGAGTTATCGGCCGAGTTTATTTATGAGATGATTAATGCCTATGGAGGGTCACAAAAATTTTATGGCGATTTTTTTATCGGCGCCGTATCACCGCTCGGTTATATCAAGGATGGAAAAAATATCAATTATTATGATGATAAGCGATTGCAAAAAACGGTGACTCCTTTTATTATTGAAACAATCCGGCAACAACTAAAGATGGGTTTAAATAATGATATCTGTTATTGCATTGGAGGAGAAAAGAATTATAAATTCCTCGCTTCGCTGAATGAAAAACATAAATTCTTTTCCGCTATAATACCATTGGCACATCCGCGGTTTATTATGCAGTACCGAAGGAAAAAGATGGATGCGTATGTAAAGGAATACATTGAAGTATTGAGAAAGTAAGTCAATGCTGCAATTTATAAATACAATTGCCACGAAAACAAGGAAACGGTTTCATGTCTTCGTAGCAATAATAGCTATTGTTTTATAAAAGGCAATGCCTGAATCTTTTTATCAGAATGCTGTCTTACTCAATAGTTGCAAAGCTTTGCTCAACGAATAATGCCGTGTATAATTTTTTCATCTGAAAAGGTTTGAGTGCAAATATGAAAGCAGAACTATTTGAAACGAAGGGAAAATGGAATGAGACGTAAATTATTTGGTATGAAATGAGTTAACTTGTTATTTCCAGCCGTTTATATGAAAAAGCCCTAGGTGAAGTAGTGTGTATTTATCTTTAACTTAAATAAGAAGTTATGAGCGACGCCTCCTCCATTAAGACAGCGATTGAGCGCACTACCAAGGCGCTTACTTTAAAACCTTCGCTCGGTCAATCAACGGGAATATCGAAAGTCCGAATTACGAATGGACTGAGTTGTGAGATCCAGGAAGGCGATTGGAAACTTAAAGCCGATATGCCGGCATCAGTTGGAGGTAACTATACCGGACCAACCCCTGGAGTTTATGGTCGTGCGGCTTTCGGCAGTTGTTTGGCCATTGGTTATATGATGAAAGCGGCTTCAATGAATATTCCTATTCATTCACTGGAAGTAGAAGTACATGCCGATTATGACGATGGAGCATTGTTTGGAACTTCTGATAATAAACCGGGCTACTTGCAAGTGAGATATATTGTAACCGTTGAGAGTGATGCGCCTGAGCAATCTATTATTGCTATGCTTGATGATGCTGATCAGCATAGTCCTTATCTCGATGTATTCAGTCGGGCACAGGATTGCCAAAGAGAAGTACATATTCTAAGTCCAAAAACTAATTAAATGGATGCTGCTTTACAAAGACGGGTACAACGTTATGGATGGGATAAAGCTTCCACTCATTATGAAACCTATTGGCAGGAACAATTAAAACCCGCGCAGGAAAAACTATTGGAACTGGCGCAACTAAAACCAGGAGAAAAACTAATTGATATTGCCTGTGGTACCGGGTTAGTTAGTTTTCCCGCTGCAAAACTTGTTGGAGAAAATGGCTCTGTATTGGGTACGGATATTTCTGATAAAATGGTTGAGCATGCCAAAACATTAGCCAGCAAAGTGAATCTCCATAATATTCACTTTGAAAGAATGGATGCTGAAGAGTTGTTAAGTATTGATGACGAGTATGATGTTGCACTCTGTGCATTAGGGTTAATGTATGTACCCGATCCCTTGAAAGCATTAAGGGAAATGAAACGAGTAGTTAAACCCGGTGGCCGTGCGGTAGCAGCTGTATGGGGACAAAGATCCAATTGCGGTTGGGCTGAAATTTTTGAGATTGTTGACAGAAGGGTTTCTTCTGAAGTATGCCCGATGTTCTTTAATCTGGGTAATCCGGATATGTTGCAAAAACATTTTGAAGTCGCTGGATTTACTGATATAGTAACAGTTCGTCTGCAAACCGGATTGATTTATGAATCCGCTGAAGAAGCATGCGGCGCGGCATTCGCGGGTGGACCAGTGGCACTTGCGTATCATAAATTTAATAATGAGGTGAAAGAAGAAGTGCACAAGGAGTATCTTGATTCGATTGCTGCGTTTAAAATAAATGATGGATATAGGGTGCCGGGAGAGTTTGTGGTTACGATAGGGAGGAAATGAAGAATTAAGAATGAAAAACGTTAAATAATAAAGTTGCTCCGATTTCAGGGATAACCTGTTCTTATTATTTTTTATACCCGATTCTTTCTCTTTCCTTCCAGATTTTCCTTTCAGTATTTATATCCAAAAGGTTTTCAATCGTAGTATAGATTGCCGCCAATTGGACGTCATGCTCATCTATGCGATCATCAACTTCCTTCCTCAATAACTGGCGTTGCTCTGATAGCTCAATATGTTGTTTTGTAAGTTTTCTAAGCGAAATAAAAGCACGTACTACGGCTATATTCATATCAATTGCTTTCTGAGAATTCAAAATACTTGCAATCATAGTAATTCCATGTTCAGTAAATGCAAAAGGCATATACCTTAGCCCTCCCCAACTTGAGGACGCAATTTGCGTCCTCAAGTTTTGCCATTCTTCTCTTGTTAGCTCAAACATGAAATCAGCAGGAAACTTCTTCCTATTCCGCCGTACGGCTTCTTTTAATCGCTTTGTTTTAACTTCATATAGTTCAGCTATATCAAAGTCAAGCATTATACGTTCACTCCTAATTTCATAGATTTTCTTTTGTATAATAGTTAAGTTCATAACATTCTTTTGTTATGGGTTCTATGTCATCACATTTTGTGATGACATTCTATTTACCTGTCTGGCTTACAATACATAATAATTCCCGAATATATTTAATCCAACAGCTTCCATCAATCGTATTTTACGGAATAAACAACGTGTTTCACCCGTCCGTTGCAAAGCGGTTTCTGCGTTTAATCCAGCAATTCATCCCCAAATCCGGGTAGTTCGCTCAAAAAAATTTCCGGGGAATGAAAAAAAATCTAACCTTCGCAGCTCATTCGCAAGATTTATGAAAATGTCTTAAGGTTCGCTCCCCATTTTAAAGAACCTAACCTTACAGTCTCTTACTACCGTGCAACGTCATCTGTTGCAGGTGATCATTCATTTTTATTTATTTCATTCTAAATACAATTTTATCATGACACTATATATGTCTGCCCGAATGGGTAAGGTTTCTAACCCGATTAATAACGAGGGAACCCGAATGCGGGAAAGTGAAACACTTTATCCCGCGAAGGCTACGGAGCTCAGGATGAGAAACGGGCCTTTAACAAAATCAATCATAATTCATTTTAAATAGATTTCACTAATGTCGCAGCAAATGACTTCAAATAACAGTAAACTATCATATTACTATTCTTTATTAAAACAAGCCCTTAAAGGGAGTGAACACGATTATACACAGGGTAGCATCCGGAAAGCGATCTTCCTGCTGGCAATACCTATGGTTCTTGAATTGAGCCTGGAAAGCGTATTCGCGGTAGTGGATATGTATTTTGTGGGCCATTTACCGAATAGCAAAAATGCCGTAGCAACCGTTGGACTTACCGAATCGGTAATATCCATTGTGTATTCACTTGCTATTGGTCTTAGTACAGCGGCTACGGCAATGGTAGCCCGTCGTATTGGAGAAAAAGATCCTGATGCAGCGGCACACGCGGGAATGCAATCATTGATCATTTCGTTGATCGCTACCGTTGTAATCAGTGTAGCGGGTATCATTTTCGCACCGGATATACTTCGACTCATGGGCGCGCAACCCGATGTGGTAAAGGAAGGAACTCCTTTTACCCGTATTATGCTGGGAGGTAGTGTTGTAATCATTCTTATTTTTCTGATCAATGGTATCTTCCGTGGTGCCGGCGATGCGGCCATGGCTATGCGTAGTCTATGGTTAGCGAGCATCATCAATATCTTTCTATGTCCATTATTTATCTATGGTATTGGTAGCTGGGATGGATGGGGATTGAAAGGAGCCGCGATTGCTACAACCATTGGACGAGGTATCGGTGTATTATATCAATGTTATCACCTGTTCAGGGGTAATAGCGTAATTCATTTCAAAAAAGAGCATTTTATGTTCGACACTAAGCTCATCCGTTCATTGGTAGGCATTGCATGGCCCGCAACGCTGCAGTTCCTGATTGCTTCAGGTAGCTGGATTGTATTGGCCTGGATCGTATCTACCAGTGGCGGAACTACAGCTTCTGCTGGTTACCAGGTAGCAATCCGCAATGTGGTGTTCTTTATATTACCTGCGTGGGGGTTGAGTAATGCCGCGGCCACTTTGGTTGGACAAAATCTTGGGGCCAAAGAACCAGGTCGAGCGGAAAAAAGTGTATTGTTATCCGCGCAATACAATGCTATTTTCATGTCGGGTGTAATGTTTTTGTTCGTTCTGTTTTCCAAACCAATCATCCGGATTTTTACCAATGATCCGGCGGTACAGGAAGTTGGTTCGCTGGCTTTGCAAATCATCGGGACCGGTTACATATTCTATGGCATCGGTATGGTAATGATCCAGGCACTTAATGGATCGGGGGATACCCGAACACCCACCTGGATCAATTTTGTTTGCTTCTGGTTATTCCAGATTCCGCTGGCCTATATACTCGCAAAACCATTAGGCTTGGGACCGCTGGGGGCTTTCATTGCTATTCCCGTTGCCGAAACGGCGATTGCGATATGGGCGTATGTGATTTTTAAAAGGGGGAAGTGGAAGAAGGTGGTAGTATAAACCAATGTGCAAATTAGAAAATGTGCAGATGTGCAAATTTCTTAGATTTATAAAGAGGCTTAATTTGTTGGATTCTTATTGATAATAGGCTTTAAAAAATACTTAGTGATTTTGAATCAAAGAATTTGCACATTTGCACATCTGCACATTTTCTAATTTATAAATTCATGAACCAAATCTCAAACAATAGTATCCGCCAGGTTCTTTTCCTGCTGCTCATCTTACTGCTGACGGTTATATTATTTCTCCAACTGCAAACATTCATTCCGGCGCTGCTGGGAGCCTATACCCTTTATGTAATACTCCGTAAGTACATGTTCATTTTGGTGTCGCGTTACAAATGGAGAAGAGCGCTGGCTGCAACAACATTGATGTTGCTCTCTTTTGTAATCATTCTGATGCCATTCTTATTGCTGATAAACATGTTGGGTTCTAAGATTACTTTCGCAATCCAGCATTCTTCAGAGGTATTAACATCGATTGAAAGCTTTATCCAGAAATATGAAACCCGGTATAATATTGATATCCTCAGCGCCGAAAATATTAACAAGCTTTCTGCCTGGGCCGCCAATACACTTCCTTCGGTTTTGGGTGCAACATTAAGTACGCTTACCACTCTAATGGTAATGTATTTCGTATTGTATTTTATGCTTACCGAGGGTCGCAAGATGGAAGCCAGTTTTTACGATTTAGTTCCATTTAAAGATGAAAATGCATTGATATTGCGCAAGGAAACCAATTCGCTTGTCTATTCAAATGCGTTGGGAATACCGCTCATTGCTTTATTGCAAGGTGTTGTTGGTTTAATTGGCTATTTGATACTCGGTGTAAAAGAACCGATGTTCTGGTTTGTGGTTACTTGTATCACAGCGATGCTTCCGATTTTGGGAGCAGCACTGGCCTATATACCCATTGCGTTGTTATTCTTCGCAGATAAATCTCCAACAAAAGGCATTATCATGCTGGCATATGGATTTGGTATTATTGGAACGGTGGATAATGTTTTCCGATTCTGGCTTCAAAAGAAATTAGGGGATGTTCATCCGCTTATCACTGTTTTTGGGGTCATAATCGGCATCAATCTCTTTGGTTTTATCGGGCTGATTTTTGGACCCATTCTTATTTCCCTGTTTATATTATTAATACGAATCTACGCTAATGAGTTTAGTGTAAAAAAGCCTATGCAATAGTCATTACATACCATTGTTTTATGCGAGGGAAATTTACTAAGCACATCTACTCAATTAAGTAATATTTACTAAAAGCACACAATAAAAAATACCTGTTAGTTATACTTGCATGATTAACAGAATGATAATATTTTTCGGTCAGATATCGTTTTAAATCCGGAACGCATCTTTGTGAAACCCTATGATTATCATGTACCGCCCGTTAAAATCCGTGTCCGCAGCAGGCCTCATATGCTTGTTGCTGATTACACCGGTTCTTATCTCCGGTACCGGTGATCCTTACGCAAAAAATACGCTTATCCATTCTGTAACTTCACTAAAGTCGGCTAATGAATTAGTACGGGAAGAAGCCGGTGTTTTATACGATAGCATGAAGTTGAAACGCTTTGGCCTTACTAAAAAAGCATTTTTATTCGCGTATCAGGGATATAAACATTTACGGGAAAGAGGACAATTAGATAATAAAGAAGTGATCTCGATCTGCGACTTCAGTCAATCATCACGTCGCAAAAGATTATATATAATAGATATGGAAGCCGGTAAAGTATTGGTAAATACTTATGTAGCGCATGGACGTAAATCGGGAGGTGAATATGCCCGTGCTTTTTCCAACAATCCCGAATCACATAAAAGCAGTTTGGGTTTTTATATTACCCGCAAATCTTATTATGGTGGTCACGGACTGGCATTAAATATTGAAGGATTGGAAAGAGGGATTAACGACAGGGCCGATGAACGGAATATTGTAATACACGGGTCACAATATGTAGGCGCCAATTATTTACGCTTCAACCGGGTGAACGGAAGAAGTTATGGATGCCCCGCGGTTCCGGAAAAAGACACGGAAAAAGTAATTAATACAATAAAAGATGGTTCTTGTTTATTCATATACCATCCTACAAAAAATTATATCTCGAAGTCGAAGATATTGAACGACTAGGTTGGACGTATACTTCAGATGGTTTGAAGGCAGAAAGCTCAATTTAGGTTCGTACCCTATGATTGGGCTTTTCTTTTTTTATTTTGAAATTGGCAATTGGGAAATTGGGAAATCTCTTTAAGTCAATCAGGCTTTATGTATCTCTATCGTACTCTTACCACAGATGCGATTTCCCAATTTCCCAATTCAAAATTCCAAAATCTTCTAGATCCACCACGCCACCAACTGCGCCAATGCTCCCACTACCAATCCCTGTACTATTTGGAATCTTGTATGATCGGAAACAATCAACCGGGCCGTTGCTACCATTCCCGCAATGAGTATAGATAGTGAAAGATATAAACCGCTTGCATTATCATCACTGAAAGAAAACAACAGGAAAAAGGTAACCATTCCACCCATTGCTGTGGTATGCATGCTGATCTTACTGTTGATATTCATAAGCCAAGCGCCGCAAACACCAAAAAAACTTCCCTGAATAAAGTCAATAAATATAGAGGGCGTGCCGGGTAATTGTTTAAAAACCAGCCAGGGCCAGAAATAAAAAATCATCGCAGCTGTATAAGGAATAATCCGTTCTCTTGTTGTGTTAAGATGCATTGATTGTATCAGCTTCAACCGCCACATTAGGAAAACAGAAAACCCCGGAATTACTACAGTACTTAGTACAACCGTTAATAAACGAAACAATTTCAAGGAAGAATTAAAACCCGCAAAAATATAGGGATGAATATATAAAAGGTAAGCCGTCACATACGCTGTAATAAACAAGGGGTGGAAAATATAAGAAATAATATGTGCCAACAGCTTCACTATAACGGGTTGCTCTTCTTTTTCTACCAGGCCACCTGTTTCCTCAACAATGATATTAGTCATGATATTATAATTCTTTACGCAAGCGCGCCACGGGTATATTCAATTGTTCGCGGTATTTGGCAACGGTTCGCCTTGCAATATTATAGCCTTTTTCCTGAAGCAGTTCGGTCAGCCTTTCATCACTGAGTGGCTTGCGTTTACTTTCCGCTTCTATCAGGTCACTTAATATCTTTTTTACTTCGCGGGTAGATACTTCTTCACCACTATCAGTACTCAATGATTCACTAAAGAAGAATTTCAGTCGATAAGTGCCAAATTCTGTTTGTACAAATTTGCTGTTGGCAACGCGGCTTACGGTAGATATATCGAGATTGGTGCGTTCCGCAATATCCTTTAGGATCATAGGGCGTAGAGTGGTTTCATCCCCTGTCATAAAGAATTCATGCTGGTAGTCCATGATGGTTTCCATTACGCTGCTTAGCGTGTGCTGGCGTTGCTTGATAGCATCGATAAACCACTTGGCTGCATCAATTTTTTGTTTAATGAAAAGGACCGCTTCTTTTTGCCGCTTGTCTTTCTTACTGCCGCGATCATATTCTTTGAGCATATCCCGGTAACCGCCGCTGATGCGAAGGTCGGGTGCGTTCCTTGAGTTCAAGGTCAATTCTAACTTACCACCATTATTGAAAATGAAGAAGTCGGGCACCACGTAGCTTTCCGCTTTGTTAATATCGGCATGATTACCGCCGGGTTTGGGATTAAGACGTATGATCTGGTTGATCACATCCTTCAATCCATCATCATCGATCCCTAAACCTCGTTGAATTTTTTCATAATGCTTTTTGGTAAACTCATCGAAATAATTCTCGATGGCTTCAATTGCTTTTTCTACACCCTTTCCTAGTACTTTTAATCTGTTCAATTGCAGTAAAAGACATTCCTGAAGATCACGGGCAGCTACCCCTGGCGGATCAAACTGTTGTACCAGTTTTATTAATTTTTCAACTTCTTCTTCATTAGAGTCGATATTTTGACGGAAAGCAAGATCATCCACTATTGCAGCAGTATCCCGCCTTAAGTACCCATCATCATCGATACTACCTACAATCTGCTCGGCTATCCTGTGCTCCTTTTCATCCATCTTCATGAGCCCTAATTGCTCAAGGAGGTGCTCGTGAAAAGAAGTTTCCATCCGGTGTGGACTCACCTTTCCTTCATCTGCTTCCGGATAATTATCGTCACGTAGTTTATAATCGGCAATATCATCATCGCCATCGTTTACATATTCACTGATGTCCAGATTCTCATATTCTTCCTCAGCTCCTTCTTTTTCCCCTTCTTCTTCCCCGCTGCTCTCAAACTCATCCTTCAATTCAGTATTGAATTCATCATCCTGGTTATCTTCCGAAAGCTCAAGGGCGGGATTTTCCTCCATCTCTTCTTTAATCCGTTCTTCGAGATTAGCCGTAGGTACCTGCAGCAGCTTCATTAACTGAATCTGCTGGGGTGACAGCTTCTGGAGAAGTTTTTGTTGTAAACCTTGACTAAGTGCCATAATTTGGAAGAGGGTTTAGTTGGCACCGACCTATGTTTTTTCTTGGAAGGCGCCAAAACCACAAAAATCAGGCCGTAAATTTACGTACAAATATAAATAACTGCGTGCAACGATTTTATAAATTTATTGTTGTGATGATTTTGCTGGCGGCCAATTGGTTAACTGGCATCGGCCAGGTTCGTCCTCAAAAAATCCTGTTGAAAAGTACTTCGATCAGCGGCAAAAACATCATTCCTTCACCTTTGATTGAAGGAGCTCGGCCTACAGCCTTTCGGCCTCAGTACATGCCGCATATTACGCCAACGCCTACCTATCATACTCTTAGCCCAGATTATTACACTAAATACCTTGGCTTTTTTTGTCGGGTAGAATTGCAGGTTGAAAAGAAAATAAACATCCCCCTCCGTTTCCGGGTTGGGTCGCTCGACTATCTAAACAAACTGGAAGGGAAAAAATAGTAGTCAAAAAGTGAAAATAATCGTGTTCCCTGGTTCTACGGGTAATTCA
The DNA here is from genome assembly GCA_965279015.1 of Chitinophagaceae bacterium. Classification (GTDB taxonomy): domain Bacteria; phylum Bacteroidota; class Bacteroidia; order Chitinophagales; family Chitinophagaceae; genus Endoryza. The sequence continues at coordinate 928,929 of OZ257130.1, read as the reverse complement.
TTACAAAGCGATATTATTCGTTCCGGCAGCTTTTAGGATCCCCATGAGATGCAATTTGAAAAGCTCACCGACCGTTTTCTATAAAAGCAGCCCTTGAGAATTTCTGCTTTTTACATTAAACCATGTCCTATGTCTGGCAACACTAAAGAATTAAAGATCTTCCTGGTTGATGATGATGAATTTTGTTTGAATCTATATCAACAGTTCTTAACTAAACTGGGATATACTGAAATCGTATGTTACAAATCTGGTAAGGCATGTATAGACAATATCATGCAGCATCCCGATATTATCTTTCTCGATTATAATATGGAAGATGTGAATGGGATTGATGTTTTGCAATCGATTAAACAGTTCGACAATGAGATTACTGTAATTTTTATATCCGGGCAGGAAGAAATAGATATCGCTGTAAATGCTCTTAAATACGGAGCTTTCGATTATATCACTAAATCACAGATCACCACTACTCTCCTTAAAACTACTATCGACCGCATTGCCGCGGAAAAGGGCATTATAAACCCGCCGTCAAAAAAGTCTTTCTTAGATCGAATGAAAAATAATCTTGGTATGTAAGCTATGAACATTTTAAATCGCGGGATTTAATTTGAGCTGTACTTTACTTTTAAGGATCTACATCTTATGCGTTCGCTACCGAGTTTTGCTTCAATATTTTTTTAATGATCGCTATCATTTTTTCTCCTTTCTCACTTATCTGCTCTGGTGTCCATAATAATCCAATTGCAGTAGATACACAGCGCCCCAATACCGCATCGCTTACGCTGAAATCTTTATTGGCATGATGCATGACGGCCGCTTTATGTTCACTGCTTAACGCGTTTAGTGTAACCCCCGTTTTTAAATGATCCCATTTACGGATATAATGCCAGTTGTTATCATACCAGTAAAAATTCCCAGCCAATATATTCTGTGCTTTCATTTCTGTAACCACTGCACGGGTAATAGCTTCGGTAGGTAAGAACCAACTCAGGAAAGTACAGCTATCCCCCTGCGGATCCGGGATTCGCCTGAAACTGATTTCCGGAACCTGTGCCAATATGCTTTTTAACTGTGCGTGGTTCTTCTTTTGTATCTCTAATATATTATTGAGTCTACGGATCTGCGCCAATCCCACCGCAGCATGCAATTCGGAAATTCGAAAATTATACCCGATGAAAGGATGGAGATCCGCGCCACGATCCACTCCCTTATGATCGTGACCATGGTCGCTATATCCATCACTATTGACAAATACATCTTCACGGTTAGTCATCACCACTCCACCTTCTCCACAGGTCATCGTTTTTACGAAATCGAATGAAAAAGTTCCGGCATCACCAATTGTTCCCAATTGTTTTCCTTTATAAGAAGCGCCAATACTTTGACATGCATCTTCCAGTAAAATAAGATTATGTTCTTTACAGATTTGCTTTAATGCATCGAGATCGGCCATACTTCCACACATATGCACAGGCATTATGCATTTCGATTTTGGAGTAATGGCTGCGCGAATAGCTGCAGGGCTCAGTGTCAATGTATCATCCACATCTACCAAAACCGGTATGGCCCCTACACTGATCACTGCTTCGAAACTCGCTACAAAAGTAAACGCGGGCATAATCACCTCGTCTCCGTAACCGATACCCAATGCTCCCATCGCTGTTGTAAGAGCAGCAGTACCACTGCTTACAAGTTGCGCATAGTTGCAGCCAAACACTTTACAAATCTCCTTTTCAAGTTCTTTGGATTTCCAGATTCCTTTGCGGGGACCATCGAAACCATACCGCATCAGGATTCCATTGTCAAGTACATCCTGTAATTCTTTGCGTTCTTCGGCGCCCCATAATTCGTAACCAGGCATATAAGTAGGTTTATAGTTCGGAGTCTGTAGTTCGGAGTCAGAACTGCGAAATTAAATAAAACAACTGAACTGATTAACTAACTGGTTTGTTAATGCCGCGGTTGGTTATTTCCCGTTGATAAACACGATTTCGCTTTCTGAATTGTTTTTTCCAATTACCTGCACAGCGTACTGGACATTATGTTCCGTGAATTGCGGAACAATTAACAGGTTTTGTCCTTTATCTGCGGATAAAGTTCTGTATAAGCGTTTACTGGATTCAATTGTTTTTCCATTGGAGTCTCTCAGGTATTCATATACAAGGAAATTCGTCGCTCCGCCTAAAACATTGTTGTCTGTAATTTTAAAAGCGGCAGCATTTGCATATGAGGAACCAAATTCAAATTTAATGGTTGGCTTTTCCAGTCGTGCGCTTATCCACTCCATTGCAGGAATACTAGCGGATTCCTTAAAATAATTCAACCGTAAACTATCGCTCCAGCCATTGGGATTATTGTTAAATGATTTGCTGCTGAAAAAAATCATTCCCTGCACATTGGCCGTATTTCGCAACGCTTCAATTTGCCGGGGTATTTGTGTTTTTTCCCGCCATGCGGCATTGGTATTAGCTTTATAAATTCCTAAACCAATATAGCAATGCTTGCCATAACTATGCGTGGACCACCAATCGAGTAGGGTTTTGTATTCGGCTCTCGGGTGACCCAATTCAAAATAAATCTGGGGTGCCACATAGTCGATCCATCCTTTTTTTAACCATAATAATATATCAGCATACAAGTCATCATAATTAGTTTGACCTCCCTGTGTATCGCTCCCGTCCGGGTCCTGACTTTTATTGCGCCAGATACCGAAAGGGGAAATACCAAACTGACATCGTTTGTTTTCTTCCTTAATAGCCCGGCTCAGAAATACGATAATAGAATCTACATTGCTTCTTCTCCAATCATCTTTACTCAATCCATTGCCATATTTGGAAAAACTGGAGTCATCCGGGAACTCCTTACCTGTGATACGATAAGGATAAAAATAATCATCAAAATGAATGGCATCAATATTATAGCGGCTCACAACATCCCTGATCACATTTACCACGAATTGCTGGGATTCTTTGTTTCCCGGATCAAAATATTTTTTATCGCCATAGTTTAAAAACCATTCTGGATGCAGACGGGTAACATGTGTGGGAGCAATAGAAGATTTATTTAGTGTAAACACAGCCCGGTAAGGATTGCACCAGGCATGAAACACCATTCCGCGCTTATGCGTTTCATCAATCATGAATTGTAATGGATCGTAATAAGGATTGGGTGGCGATCCCTGTTTACCGGTAAGCCATTCACTCCAGGGTTCGTATGGCGAAGGATAGAATGCATCCGATGCGGGTCTTATTTGCGCGATCACCGCGTTCATTCCATTCCGCTGGTGCATATCGAGTATTCGTATAAATTCTACTTTCTGGCTATCACTATTATAATTCCCCTTAGTGGGCCAGTCAATATTATCAACTGTAGCGATCCAAACGCCACGAAATTCAGGTTTAGGTTGTGCAACACATCTGGCAATAAAAAAAACACAGCTGAGAATGATTGTTAATTTTTGCATCCTTATATAACTTGTTCTGTCTTACGGATTTTATCAAGTAGTTGATTCAAAGTACAAACTTCTTCTTCAGAAATGCTGCAAAGCACATTATCCAGTTCATCGTTATATTTATCTAATTCAGTAAGTAAATCCAATCCTTTGGGGGTAATCGTCACATCCACCAATCTCTTGTCGGTGACACAAACTACTTTTTTCACCAATTCTTTTTTCAGCAAACGGTCAACGATACGGCTGGTATCACTCATTTTGTCGAGCATTCGTTGACGGATCTGTAACGTACTTAATGGCTCTTTAGCACCTCGGAGGATGCGGAGGATATTATATTGCTGAGGCGTAATATCGCCCCGCTCAAATATTTCCTTGTTCCGTTCCATGATCCAGTTATTAGTAAAAATAATATTAACGATGGCCTTGTGGTATTCATTGCGAAACTTTGATGAATGGATATCTTTATCAAGACTCATATCAATTGTTTAAACAATATAAATATAGGGAAGTTGGTTGGCTTTGGCAGTTTGAGGTTTTTAAGGTTTGTGGTTTGTAGTTCTTTAGGTGAATCAGTCATCATTAATTAGTGCCAGTCTATTTTGTAAAATTGTAATTAATCACGCTGATCGATCCAAAGAACAACAAATCACAAACTACAAACTATTCAACTTCTCAATCGCTCCAAACCTTTGTTCCCTCGCTGCAATTGGCACAGATATCGATATTCCCCCGCCCACTTAATACATCTTTACGGAATTGCTGATAGCTTTTGTCTTTCCATATTTCGCGAAAGGACCTCCCCTTAAGATCTCCCATTTGATGCTGCGCATCTTTATCAAAACAACAGGGAACTACCAGTCCATCCCAGGTAATTACGGGAGCATGCCATAGTCGCCAGCAATGATTGTCGAGCGCGTTCTTTACCACCGTCTTTCCTTCTTTGTTCTTACGGTACCGGCTGTATTTACTGATACTGGGAATAAGCTGATGCGGATCATTTTCATAATCATACACCTGTGCGGTTTTAAATCGCACCTCATCAACTCCTACTTCTTTAGCCAATTGTTTTATTTCTTCCAATTGATGTTCGTTTGGTTTTACTACCAAAAACTGGAAAAAAACAAACGGGGTTCTGCTATTCAATTCCTTTTTCCATTTCACAATATTGCGAGCCCCTTCCAACACTTTTTCTAATTTACCTCCCACCCGGTATTGCTGATAAACATCCTGCGTGGTTCCGTCGATAGAAATAATGAGGCGATCCAATCCACTTTCCACTGTTTTACGGGCATTATCATCAGTGAGATAATGCGCATTGGTAGAGGTAGCTGTATACATCCCTTTTTGCGAAGCGTAGTTCACCATATTGAGAAAATCGGGGTTGAGATATGGCTCTCCCTGGAAATAAAATATGAGATAGAACACGTCCTTATGAAGTTGATCGATGGTATCCCGGAAAAAATCTTTTTGCAACATACCGGTTGGACGGGTAAAGGCTCTCAACCCGCTGGGACATTCGGGACATCGCAGATTGCAGGATGTAGTTGGTTCCAGTGCCACCGACAACGGAAAACCCCACTGAACCGGACTTTTCGTCCATTTACTCCAATAGTAGCTACTCAACACTTTAGCGCCATTCCAGGCTTTACGCACAGTGAGTTTCGACAGCAATCTAAGGGTATCACTATAGTTGATGCTTGGCATTGAAATGTAAAATTAAGGGTAGTCGGCTAACAGACAATGTTTTGTAGTATTTGACGTTATTTTAAGAGATAAAATACACCAACCAGGAAGACCATTTTTTCGTTTATAAAGCTAATTAACCCCTTCCTTAGACTATATCTATGAAAAAAATTTTATTCATTGCCGCCCTCTTTATAAACTGTGTTCAGGCACAAGATATTATCAATACCGAATCTTTTCTTAAAGAGTTTGAACAGATCCGTAAACGGGAAATGATTGGACACGAACGTTTAGGTGCCATTGGTGCTGCAGGAGATTATACTGTAGCCACTGACAATTTCGATGTACATCATATCCGCTTCGATTGGAACGTTAATCCCGCGGTTCATTACATAAGTGGAAAGATAAGTTTTGATTTTACTATCACACAAAGCACCAGCAGTATAACATTCGATTTATTCAACCAGCTTACGGTAGATAGTGTTTGGTATCATGGTAACAAGATCAGCTTTTTGCAAACAGCCCAACACGGCGTAGTGATTACCCTGCCTTCAATCGTCAATAGCGGTATTAAAGATTCCATTTCTATATTCTATCAGGGAATACCATCTGCCAGTGGATTTGGAACTTTTTACCAGGGCACTCATTCAGGAACCCCGGTGATCTGGACGCTCTCAGAGCCTTATGGAGCGAGGGAATGGTGGCCTTGTAAAAATGGATTAACAGATAAAACCGATTCGATTGATGTTTTTATTACTTGTGACCAGCAATACCAACCTTCATCCATCGGCCTAATAGTTAGCAATACTATTAACGGGCCCAATCGTACTACTCATTTTAAACATCGGTTTCCAATTGCCAGCTATTTGGTTGCACTTGCGGTTACGAATTACGTGATCAGTAATGATACGGCCATGGTAGGTAATACAACTATACCGGTTCAGAATTTTTATTATCCCGAATTCCCCGGTTTTCCCGGTTTTATTTCATATCACCGCAGCGCATTCCGTACTTTTTCAAAATTATTCGGACCTTATCCCTTTGCGGCTGAAAAATATGGACACACTCAATGGGACTGGGGTGGAGGAATGGAACACCAGACCAATAGCTTTGTAAATTATCCTACTCCCAATCTTTCTGCACACGAGTTGGCTCACCAATGGTTTGGCGATTATGTAACATGTAAGTCGTGGCAGCATATTTGGTTGAACGAAGGGTTCGCTACTTATCTTACTTTATTATTCCTTGAATTCGGATACCCGAATTCCTATGGTCCTAATTTAGTATCCGCCTATAATTATGTGTTATCTGATTCTACCGGTTCTGTTTTTTGTGCCGATACCAGTAATGTAAGCAGGATATTCAGTGGTCGTTTATCTTATAATAAAGGTGCTTATGTTTTGCATATGCTGAGAGGTGTACTGGGGGATTCTACTTTTTTCCGCGGAGTGAGACGCTACCTTAATGATCCGTTAGTAAAATTTGGATATGCGCTTACTGCCGATCTGCAACGAAATATGGAATTGGAAAGCGGAAAGAATCTTTCTTCTTTTTTCCAGAAATGGATATATGGAGAAGGGTATCCTAATTATAAGGCCGAGTGGAGTCAGAATAAAAATAATTGGGTGAAAATAAAGCTCAATCAATCTACCTCACATCCCTCTGTATCGTTTTATGATATGCCTGTAACCCTCCTGCTTCGGGGGGCCACGCAAGGAGTAAGTTATGTGGTGGATCACAAATACAGTGGGCAGGAGTTCTGGATAGATGCCGGCTTCGCGGTAGATACTGTAATTATTGACCCAAATCTTTGGATACTGGCAAAAGTAAAAACCGCTGTTAAGCAAAACGCCAGCACTAATTCCGATGAAATAAAAATATATCCTAATCCTGCACCAGGACAGTTATATGTTTCGCTTACCAATCCAAGCGATGAGAAATTATTCCTCCGATTATATAATTCAATCGGGCAATTGGTATATACCCGGGATATAGATACTCCGGGAAGAGATGAACTGATCACTATTCCTTCCACCGCGCTGGCGAGAGGGACCTATATTTTACAATTATCAAATGAAAAAGGATTGAAGATGGCCAAAAAAATCATACACTGATAATTATTCATTCCTATCAATTTTATAACAGGACTCATTTTACCAAAGCCGCCATCTCATTTATATTTGCAGCTACTACCATGGCAAAAATTAAAAAGCTACCTATTGGCTGGAAAATTCTTCTCTTTTCGTTACTCCTTGCCATTGTCGGTATGTTGGGAATGAATATATATGAATGGTGGCTTGTGCGAAGAGCGAGATTTATCCGTTATGATGCATTTGGCACGGATATCCCAACCAACTATTCTATTCATGGAATAGATGTATCAAAATACCAGGATATTATTGATTGGGAAAGTGTGCAAGCCATGCAGGTTGAAAACATTAAAGTAGGATTCGCATTTATTAAAGCAACAGAAGGAAATAACAATAAGGACCGCCATTTTAACCGCAATTGGAAAAAAGCAAAAGAGGCAGGTGTTATCCGCGGAGCATATCATTTTTTTGTTGCCACCAAAAGCGGACGCACGCAGGCAGAAAACTTTATTGAAAATGTAAAACTGGAACCCGGTGACCTTCCTCCTGTATTGGATGTAGAACAAACAAATGGGGTTGGAAAAACCAGGCTTCGCGAACGGGTAAAAGATTTTCTACAGGTTTTAGAAAATCACTATGGAGTAACTCCGATTCTTTATACCAATGTTGATTTTTACAAAGAAAACCTGAACGATGAATTCGACAGGTATCCATTATGGGCGGCTCATTATCTGCAGGAAGAGCGTCCCCGTATTCACCGCCCCTGGCAGTTCTGGCAACACAGCGAAACCGGCCGGGTAAATGGGATCATTTCAAAAGTAGATTTCAATGTATTTAATGGCGATTCCACCGAATTCCGGAATATGCTCGTTCGGTAAAACAATACTTATCTTGCGTTGTTAGCTTTTTTTATGAGCCAGATGGAAGAAGATGCTTCGCGTTTTTTAAAAAGGGTAGTATGGTCGCTCTCCTCAGGATTGGTCTGGCTAATCCTCAATCTTGGTATCGGTATTTATAACGGATGGATGATACCTGAAAGGGGACTCCGTTTTGGAAATATCCTTTTCTATATCTGGATGTTGATGAGTTTAGGCGTACTGATTTGGATAAACTACAAGATTTGGAAAGAGAAGTTTCCACATGGTTGAAGTTTGTGGTTTGTAGTTTGTAGTTGCTCAGGTTTGATATGCTTTAACTATTACAACCTTGCCGAAGTAACCAGATTGCTAATAGTTTTGAATGATACATCTAAAGAACTACAAACCACAAACTACAAACCACAAACTACAAACTATCTACTGCTTCGTATCTAATATCACCGGCGTATTCCCTTTCCCCATTACAATAATTTTCGCGTTTTGTGATTTAGCAAGTTCAAGCTGCGCTTTTATTTGTTCGTATTGAAGTTGCCTGTCGGTTAAGCTTTCGCTGATGATCCGCTGATAATCGGCAATACCCTGCGCCTCCACCCTTTTGCGTTCGGCTTCCTGTTTTTCTTTCTGCAATACAAACTGCATTTTTTGCGCGTCCTGTTCTGCATTGATCTTTTGCTCTATTGTGAGTTTAACAGACTGAGGAAGAGTAATATTTCTAACCAGCAGGTTTTCTAATAACAATCCACGCAGTTTAAAATCATTCTCAATGTTTTTGAAAATGCGTTGCTGGAATTCATCTCTTTTAGTAGAATACAATGCAATGGCATCATAATAAACCGCATTGTCCCTGATTCGGGTTCTTGTAATCGGTCTCACGATTTTATCTTCATAACTCACCCCGGTTTCCTGCAAAAGACGGGGCGCATCGGCCGATATCACTTTGTACAAAACGGAAAGATCAATGGTGACTTCCAATCCATCCGCAGTGAGTACCCTAATTGCATCATCGCTTGCTTTCTGGCCCTCATCATGTACTCCACTCATGGTATAGTTTTGTGTTTTTATGTCAAGCTTTTCTACCTCAAGTAAAGGGTTGATAAAATGTAATCCGCTTGACAATACATCAGTCTGTATTTTACCGAATAATTTTTTTACCCCAATATGACCTGCCTCTATTTGTATTACACAGGCAGTAAGTACTCCTATAAGTATAAGTACAAGACCTCCGATACGGGCAGGTCCTGCAAATCGACGGACCTGTTCGTTATTACCACGGGCAATTACCAGTCCCGCGATAAAGAGTATGATTCCGAGAATTATGAATGCCATGGTTTATAGTTTAATTGTTTAATGTTTATGGTTTTTCGTTTCTCGTTCTTTAGGTCGATCAACCAAGATAAATATTACACTGGTTTTGCGGCAAGATTGCATTTAATTTTGAAAATGGACCTAAGCAACGAAAAACGATAAACGATAAACCACAAACTCCTAAGAACTATGATCCGCCACAATCACCCACTTCCCCTTTATTTTCCGAAACAACAAGGTATAATGTCCTCCTACATCTCCCACACTTCTCTTTAAAAACCATTTCCCCACTACAAAATACGCGTCGGCTGAAATTCTTTTTACCTGAAGGATAGTAAACTTCAATTGTCCCATATGGGCCGTATCCTTATAATTCTTTTTATAGTTATTAAGTGTATTGGTATACCCATACGTAACGCCGTTGCTTCCAATAAACATCAGGGAATCGCTTTCCCAATAACCATGCATAAACTCGTCAATATTTCCCCGGTTCCAGTTGTTAACCTGATCATTGAGTAATTGTAAAATTTCCTTTTCATCACCCACCTGGGAATACGATTCAAATGAAAGAGAGAACGAAAGCAAAACGAGGAAAACAATTGATTTCATATAGCAGTTTGTTTACTGAAGATAGAACAGTTTGGGAAAAACTGGGAATGAATAGAGATTACATAGTTTAACCCTGACTAAAATTATCTGTGAAAATCTATTCAATTTATGGGTACAATTACAAAAAAGAGGCTATCTCAAAAGCGGCGAAGTTTCACATAAAGTCTACTAAGAAAACAAAGCTTACAACGAAAGCCACTATATTCAATCTTTGTTTCTTCGTATTCTTAGGCCCTTTGTGTGAAATAATACTTTTGAGACAGCCCCTTAACGAAAGTGGGCATAAAACAATGTTAGATCACCAGCTTTTTCAAATAAGCCGCGTCTGTTTCCGCGCTTTTAAGCGGTGTACTGTTATCATATCGTTCCTGTTCTACAATATAATACTGCATCCCGTTTTCACTGGCAGTCTTAAGTAATTTGGGATAATCTATGCTTCCTGTACCTAAATCAACAGATGCATCATGATCTTCTGGTTTTGCTGTTTTTGAACGATCCTTCACATGACATAGCCGGAAACGGTTCGGATATTTTTTAAGCCACGCTTCTGGATCAGCACCGGCAGTAACAACCCAGTAGATATCCATTTCATAATCTACCAGTGTCGGATCTGTATTGGTCATTAATATATCCTGCGGAAATTGGCTATCCTGCAAAACAAAACTGTAATCATGATTATGATATCCGAAACGAATGCCATTCTTCTTACAGATTTCTCCATTCGTATTAAACTCGGCGGCTATTTTTTTATAGTCGTCCAGCGTTTTTTGCTTGCCTATATGCGGAGAAAGAAGATATTTTAGTCCAACCTGCGCGGCTTCCGCGGCTTTCTTTTCAAAATCTTTTTTAGTGTTGCAATGACTGCTTACCATTGTTACTCCCAGTTCATCGAGGTATGTTTTAAACTCAACTGCTGTCATTCCCCACCATAGTCCTTTGGCACCTTCAAATCCTTCCAACTGTTTGTAACCAAAACCAGCTACTTGTTTTAACACTCCTTTCGGATCTTTCGGCAAGTCATCTCTCAATGTATACAGTTGCAAACCAAAATCACCTAGTGGTTTAGTCATTGGAACAGGAGGCCCCACTGCAGTAGCAGTATCTCCCTTGTTCTCTTCCGATTTGGTTTCATTATTACAGGCGGCCAATGAGCCGAAAGCAAATGCCGAAGCAAGCATGCTTGTTTTTCTCAGGAAATCGCGACGATTGGAAGACATGTTGTTTGAAGTTGATAGTAAATAGATAAAGGTTGTTTGAAGTTTATGGTTTGAAGTTTGAAGTTCTTTAGGTCTGATATTCCTTAATAATTTCAATCTTGCATTAGACTAGATTGAAATTAATTTTGGAGTTACACCTAAAGAACTTCAAACCTCAAACCTCAAACTACAAACTTGCTCTACGTTGCCCAGGCTTTATCTCCTTTCTTATACGGAATACATCCTTCATACTTACCCGGCACCGCAGAATACCGCAATGTTTGTGTTGCACCGGTTTCGGAAGTGAAGAAACCGAGCAAGGTCAGTTGTTTCATCAATGAAAAATAATGCGAAGGATCTTCCTTCTTTTTATTTTTCTGATACTCTTTAGCTTCTTTGTCGATAGCGGTTAGTACTTCTTTCCGATGTTCGGGACTGGCCTTCATAAAGTCGTGACCATGCGCTTTGTTGCAAGCCTCGTTTACTTTTGCCATTCCTTCGAGGAAGACTTTCTGATCTTTCTCTTCATAGCAATCGGTGATCATGATATGCATGAATTCGCCCACTTTGGCCGCTTTGGCACCCGGTGTGTCGGTAGCCGGAATGATGGTTTCAGCAATCTCATTGAGGTATGCAATGTCTTCCGCCGATAAAGGAAGACCTGCCGCTTTTTTCTCCGAAGCGGTACAACCACTCAGGAAAAATTCAGCGCCTACGATGGTTCCGCCAACCAATAACGCTACTCTCGAAAGGGCATCGCGTCTGTTCATATTGATGGTTTTTATTTTGAATGTTTAAAATGTCTTATTAATTACTAGATTACTCATTTTCAGCTGCGAGCTTTGAGCTACGAGCGACTCCCGACTCCTGACTACGAACTCCAGACTACATATTGCCTTTCTTCAATTCACTCACCGCATAATCCGCCGCTCTTGCTGTAAATGCCATGTACGTAATCGACGGATTCTGACAGGCTGATGATGTCATACATGCACCATCCGTATTAAAAACATTCTTTACTTCATGCAACTGGTTCCATTTATTCAATACGGAAGTTTTCGGATCATTCCCCATTCTCGCCGTTCCCATTTCATGAATGCATAGTCCGGGATAGGCTTTTTCATCATTGAAGGTATAAATGTTTTTAATACCTCCCGATTCCAGCATTTCCGCCGCGCTGTTCATCATATCCTTGCGCATAGCTATTTCATTTCCGCGCCAATCACAATCAATCTCTAATTGCGGCAGTCCCCATTTATCTTTTTCTGTTTTACTCAAGGTAACACGGTTATCCGGATGCGGCAATTGTTCGCCCCAGGCTCCCAGCCAGAAACTCCATTCGCCGGGCTCGGTCATTTGTTCTTTTAATTCAGCACCAATTCCATCGGCTCCCGCATTCGCTCCCCGGCTGGCACCACCCTGGTAACCAAAACCACGTACATAATCACTCCGTTTTGTTTTTTCATCGAGGTTACGGAAACGGGCCACATAGATACCATTGGGTCTGCGGCCATATGTATATTGATCTTTAAATCCCTCATAAGATCCACCAGCACCTACATGGTAATGATGATCCATCAGATTTCTTCCTAATTGATCACTGGCATTCCCCATTCCATTCGGAAATGCATCTGAAACAGAGTTCATTAATATAGATGTTGAACCAAGCGTTGATGCATTTAGAAAAACAATCTTCGCGTAATATTCAATTGACTCTTTTGTTAGTTCATCAATAATCCGCACCCCCTTTGCTCTTTTCTTTTCTTTATCATAGATTACTTCCATTACAATGGAATGCGGACGAAGGGTAAGATTGCCTGTATTCATCGCCACTGGCAAAGTTGCTGAGTTGCTGCTGAAATATCCGCCGAATGGACAACCTCGATCACATAAATTGCGCGATTGACAGGGTCCGCGGCCATTCCATCCTCTGGTTAAATTGGCAACCCGGCCAATAATCATTCTGCGACCATCCGTAAATTTTTTCTGCATGCTGGCGGCCACATGTTTCTCGAGGCAATTCATTTCCATTGGAGGAAGAAATTCGCCATCGGGTAATTGTGGCAATCCTTCTTTGCTTCCACTGATACCAGCGAATGTTTCCACATAACTATACCAAGGGGCAATATCTTTATAGCGGATTGGCCAATCAACCCCATGTCCATCTTTCGCATTCGCTTCAAAATCAAGATCGCTCCAACGATAACATTGACGACCCCACATCAGACTTCTTCCACCTACATGATAACCACGGATCCAATCATAGGGTTTCTTTTGTACATAGGGATGGTCTTTGTCATTCACATAAAAATGACTGTTCGCTTCATTACAAAACCCACGCACCTGTATATGTTGTTCTTCATTTTGCTTTTTGGTTGCCCTGTTGCGATGCAGTAATTCCCAGGGTGCCAAATTGGTTGTTGGGTAATCTTTGATATGCTGAACATCTCTTCCTCTTTCCAGAACAATTGTCTTCAGCCCTTTTTTGCATAATTCCATAGCCGCCCAACCTCCGCTGATACCACTACCTACCACAATGGCGTCGTAGGTGTTTTGCGCGATGGCTTTAGTGTTGATATTTACGTTGGTTGTATCTTGAGGCATGTTGTTGAAATGTAGAATGTAAAATGTAAAATATAGAATGTAAAAGTGAACGCGTCTTTTCTTTTTACATTTTAAATTTTAGATTTTACATTTTATATTCTGTATTTATAAGTTCTGTTTCTTTAATTCACCAACCGCATAATTAGCCGCTCTCGCTGTCATCGCCATAAAAGTCAACGATGGGTTTTGATTTCCTGTACTCGTCATACACGCTCCATCTGTTACAAATACATTCGGCACATTATGAAACTGGCTCCATTTATTTAATAACGATGTTTTCGGTTCCTTTCCCATACGCACTCCACCCATTTCATGAATATCATTACCCGGGCGCCGGCCATTATCATAAGGATTGATATTCTTACATCCCGCTTTGTCCAACATTTCTGCTCCTTGTTTCAAAAAGTCTTTTAAAATTTTATGATCATTCTCCCCGTAATCAACAGAAGTAATCAATAAAGGAATTCCCCAATCGTCTTTCTGGTCGGGACTTAAGCGCACATGATTCTTTTCAACCGGAATCGTTTCTCCCTGCATCATCATATATATTCGCCATGTGCCTGGTTCAATCAATGAATTTTTAAACTCTTCGCCGATTCCATCCTGTCCAAAGCCTTGTTGCCAATTAAAGCGTCCGGCACTGTAATGTGTCATATATCCACGTAAAAAATCCATTTCCTGTTTATGCACGTTCCGGAAATTGGGCATGAGTGCGGCTACTGGCTTTCTTCCATATTCATATACATCATCAAAACCTTCAAGGGTTGCGGTGATATTACCCCTGTAATCGTGAAAGGCTATATATTTCCCCAACAAACCATTATCGTTACCTAATCCGTTCGGGAAACGATTGGATGTTGAGTTCAATAAAATTAGATTCGAATTCAGACAAGCGGCATTTACAAATATGATCTTCGCGAAATATTCCGTGGCTTCTTTTGTTTTGGCATCTATTACTCTTACACCAACCGCCTTTTGTTTTTTATCATCGTATATAATGGAGTGTGCAACAGAATCCGGTCTCAATGTAAGATTGCCTGTTTTCTCCGCCCATGGTAATGTAGAAGCGTTTGAGCTGAAGTATCCTCCAAAAGGACAACCACGATAGCATATAGTGCGTGCCTGGCATTTACCCCGACCCTGATCAAGATGAATTTGTTTAGGTTGGGTAAGATGTGCACAACGACCTTGTATTACCGTCCGATCTTTATAGTGTTCGTGGATCTTTTGCTGAATATGTTTTTCGGGGCAATTCATTTCCCAGGGAGGAAGAAATTCTCCATCGGGCATTGTTTCCAATCCATCTTTATTCCCACTGATTCCTGCAAAGCGTTCTACATGACTGTACCAGGGAGCCAAATCTTCATATCGAATGGGCCAATCAACCGCGTATCCATCTCTTGCGGGTCCTTCAAATTCAAAACGGCTCCATCGTTGTGTGGCGCGTGCCCATATCAACGATTTACCTCCCACCTGGTATCCACGTATCCAATCAAATGGTTTTTCTTGTATATAGGGATGCTCTTTATCTTTTACAAAAAAGTGTTGAGTGTTTTCATCAAATGCATAACAACGATCTGCGATGGGATTTTCTTCCGCAAGTTTTGTTGTTAAACGTCCCCTGTGGGGCATTTGCCAGGGATCCAAATTAGTAGTCGGGTAATCTTTTATATGCCTCACATCTCTTCCTCTTTCCAATACCAATGTCTTCAACCCATGCTCGCATAATTCTTTCGCGGCCCAGCCACCGCTGATACCGCTGCCAATAACAATGGCATCGTAGGTATTTTGGGCTACGGCTTTATTATTAAGGTTAACGTTCTTGGTTGTATCCTGGGGCATCTTTAAATGAAGAATATAAAATCTAAAATGTAGAATGTAAAATTGAAAGCGACCTACTTTTACATTCTACATTTTATATTTTAGATTTTACATTCTGTATTTTATAAGTTTCCTTTCTTCAATTCATCCACCGCATACTTTACTGCGCGTGCAGTAAAAGCCATATAGGTTAATGATGGGTTTACACAATTCGCAGAAGTCATAAAGGATCCATCAGTTACAAATACATTCATCGCGTCCCATACCTGGTTCCATTTATTAAGCACCGAAGTTTTTGGATCCTTACCCATGCGGGCTGTGCCCATCTCATGTATACCGCGACCTGGGGTACCATCTCCATCTCTACCATTTACATCTTTGGCTCCCATGGCTTCGAGCATTTCTTTAGCATCATTGAGCATGTCTTTACGCATGTTCAATTCATTTTGCTTCAACTCACAATCGATCGCCAATACATTCAGCCCCCATTTATCTTTTTTGGTTTTATCGAGCGTTACTTTGTTTTCATGATAAGGCAATATCTCTCCAAATCCTCCCATTCCCAATGACCATTGTCCAGGTTCAGAAAGACTTTCCTTCAATTCAACTCCAATATTAAATTCTGCGACATTGCGACTCCAACCCTGGCGACTACCAGCACCCTGGTATCCAAAACCACGGATATAATCTCTTTTCTCTCCGTTCATATTCCTGAAGCGTGGGATATAAAATCCATTCGGGCGACGACCATAATAATATTTGTCTTCGTATCCTTCAATAGTTCCACTTGCGCCAATACCAAGATGATGATCCATCAGGTTATTACCTAATTCGCCGCTGCTGCTACCCAAACCATCGGGCCAGATATCGGTAGCCGAATTCATCATTATCCAGGCTGAATTCAATGTAGAAGCATTCAGGAAAATAATCTTGGCTTTGAACTCCTCGGTCTTATTGGTATTCGCATCCAGTATTTCTACACCAGTAGCTTTTTTAGTATCCTTATTGTAGATAATCTTCGTAACGATCGCATCGGTTTTTATGGTGAGGTTTCCTGTTGCCAACGCTGCTGGTAGGGTAGAAGACTGTGTACTGAAATAACCTCCAAAGGGACAACCCAACCAACACTTGTTGCGGAACTGACACTGCGTTCTTCCAGGTAATGGTTGGGTAAGATTGGCCACCCGACCAATAATAAGATGACGTTGTCCTTTATAATACTCTCTCATTTTAGCCGAAGCATCTTTTTCTACACAGGTAAATTCCATAGGAGGCTGAAAGGCACCGTCGGGTAGATGTTCCAATCCGTCTTTATTTCCGCTAATACCAGCAAATTTTTCTACATAATCGTACCAGGGAGCGATTTCCTTATAACGAACCGGCCAATCTACTGCAATTCCATCCTTTAGGTTGGCTTCAAAATCCATATCGGCCCAGCGATAACTCTGGCGACCCCACATCAGTGAACGTCCGCCCATATGATAACCCCGGAACCAATCGAAGCGTTTTACTTCGGTATAAGGACAATCCTTATCACTCGCCCACCAATCCAGATTGGTTTCGTTGAGCGGGTAGTCTCTTTTAAGCACCGGGTAATCGTTAATCATTTGCTGTGTACGACCTGCACGATGCGGAAACTCCCAGGGATCTTTATTGGTATTTTTATATCCCTCGAGATGTTTAATGTCGAAGCCTCTTTCGAGCATCAATACTTTCAATCCTTTTTCGGTAAGTTCTTTAGCGGCCCAACCGCCACTGATACCGGAGCCAATAACAATGGCATCGTATGTATTCTCGGCCATAGAAGTAGTATTTAGTTTGAGTTTTTTAAAAAAGAAGGAAGACAGATTTTTGATTTGTGATTTTGGATATTTGATTTCTGTAGCTTCTAAAATTCACTTAAATTTTTTAAGCTCCTTAAACTAAGAGAAATCACAAATCATAAATCATACATCACAAATCCTGACCGCATTCGTCAACGCTGCCAATTGTTTTTCTGGTTCGCTCGCGGTAGGAATAAATTCCTGCGCTACATATCCCTTATAGCCTAAGTCAACAATTGCTTTCATAATTGCGGGATAGTATAGTTCCTGTGATTCGTCAATTTCTCTTCTGCCCGGAACACCACCGGTATGGAAGTGACCGAGATATTGATAATTATCGCGGATAGTGCGAATCACATCTCCTTCATCGATCTGCATATGGTAGATATCATACAACAATTTAAAATTGGGAGATCCAACGCGTTTAGCCAATTCAACACCCCAATATGTTTTGTCGCACTGGTAATCCTTATGATCAACTTTGCTATTGAGCAATTCCATTTGTATCATCACCTTATTCTTTTCCGCAATGCTCATTATTTGCTTAATTCCCTCGGTACAATTTTTCCAGCCAGTTTCATCATCAATACCCCGACGATTACCACTGAAGCAGATTAAATTCGTCCATCCTGCAGCAGCTACTTTTGGTATCATCTCTGTATAATTCTGGATCAGCTTTGCATGAAACTTTTTATCGTTCCATCCATCCACCAAATTGATCTCCGCACCATTGCACATAGTTGAGATCAATCCATTCTTTTTTAAAGCATCCCAACCGGCGGGACCAACAAGGTCAACACCCACCAGGCCGATCTTTTTAGCAGCGGGAGCAAACTGTTCAATTGGCATGGAACGATAGCACCAATGGCAGGCGGAGTGATTGATATTATTTTTCAAAGCAGGGGATGGTTGTTTATCGCTGTTTGTAAATGAAGATAGCGAGCTGAATGCGCCGGCGGATAGCGCCCCTGTAGCAATATTCTTCAACGCCTGGCGTCTTGATTGTGAATTTGGCATAATGGCAATCGTTGAACAGGTAAATTACTAAAAGAAAAAACACCAGCCATTAAAAATACTGGTGTTAACGAAAAAAAAGTTTAATTGGAACAAACGATTGTTTAAGCTTTTGCTGATGCCGTTAATTGTGGCTTCGTTTTATTGCGCATATAGAAGAACAAGATTATAAAGGCTGCAGTTAAAATTATAGGAATTACTAATGTAGCATTTATGATTTCTGGACCGGCTGCTGTTTTTGCCTGTTTAAGTGCTTCCTGCATTTCAGGTGTTGCTTCAGGAGCACTGTATGTTGCCAGATCGGAACCAGCCGGAAGTTTACTGATCAATTTGTTATCATAGAACCTACCCATGATAATAGTATAAATAGATACCGCAAACATACCGGCCCCTCCCATCAGGTTCAATCCAACTGCCCCGGTTTTAGGTAAGTTTTCCGCAACAAAACCAAGCATGGTTGGCCAGAAATAACAAACACCCAAACCAAATACCAAAGCGCCTGCAAACACCATATTACCAGTTGTGTGGCCCAATATATATAAACCAACAGCCGATAATAACGCAGACAGAACCAATACTCCAGTTGGCGATAGTTTGTGTACCACTGGTTCTGCCAATCCTCTTCCAACTACCATTACACCCGTTGATATTGTTAAGATTAGAATTGGATTATCGGTAACATTCTTCAACAAAACATCAATCCACTGACCGGTAAACAACTCCGTGATTGCAGTACCAAACATGAGAATGATCATGAATATAAAAAGAGGGTTCGCTAATGATTTATACATATCTGCTGTAGAAACACCCGCCGAAACTCTTTCGGTAACGGGGAACTTTAGCTTGAAGAAAAGGAAACCATAAATAGCGGTAGGAATAAGCATTGTTGCTACCTGAATTTGCCAACTGATATCTTGTTTAGTAAAATAGTAGCTGATCAGCGTACCTATTACAATCCCCCCCGGAAACCATAAATGAAAGTGATTCAGCTTTGTAGTTTTATCTTCCGGATATAACGCTGTAACTAATGGATTACAGGCCGCTTCAACTGTTCCATTGGCAATTCCCACCAACAGGGTTGAAATGAATAAGGACCAGAATCCACCCGCGAAAATTGTTAATACTATACCGGCCAGGTGAAAGAGAAAAGCCATTTCCAGTAATCGTTTCATACCAATGATATCAACCACCATACCACCGATGATTACTGCCAATGGAAAACCCCAGAAGGCAGTTGAGGCAATTGTTGCAAGTTCTGTTGCGGAAAGC
This sequence comes from Chitinophagaceae bacterium, assembly GCA_965279015.1. Classification (GTDB taxonomy): domain Bacteria; phylum Bacteroidota; class Bacteroidia; order Chitinophagales; family Chitinophagaceae; genus Endoryza. The sequence goes on along the minus strand of OZ257130.1, from coordinate 909,186 downwards.
TGGAATTCGGTCCCCAGTTTTCCCAATATTCCGGCTCGGATACCAAAAGAGAGAGAGGTTACCAGCAGAGCTAAGCAGCTCGCTATAAATAATTGCTTGCGATTAATGTTGGCTTGCATATCGTTTTGGTTTATTTATAAAAAGTGAATATAACGCAGTAATTGACTAACGCCTGTTATTGACGTAGTTGATTTTACCTTAACCAGTAACCAATATATAAATGTAATTTTTATTTTTAAAATTTCTCTGGCTATTTATCTGATACGATTTATGCAAAGTAATATTTTGCTTGCCTTCGCGTAACCGCTTCGGTGAAGCAAGGCCGGTAAGTCGGGAAGACGGGAAATATTAAAAATAAGAATAAACGTCTTCCCGTCTTCCCGGCAATATCTCCTACAAATTATATTTCTTCGATCATTTCGTTTTAGTTTTTCCTTAGGTTTGTAGTCCTCTTTTATTATTTCAATTATTTAATTGCTTAATCATATGAACAGAAAACTACGGATGGGAATGGTGGGTGGTGGTAAAGACGCTTTCATCGGTGCCATTCATCGCCACGCTGCATTTATGGACGGTCTTATCGAACTAACGGCCGGCGCTCTCAGTATCAATCCCGATATCGCAAAGGATTCTGGTAAATCCTTATTTGTTGCTGAGGACCGCATCTATCTTACCTACGATGAAATGATTAATAAAGAAGCCGCGTTGCCGGCCGATAAACGAATCGATTTCGTAACCATTGTTACTCCCAATTTCGCGCATTTCGCGCCTGCCATGCTTGCACTTGAAAAAGGTTTTCATGTAGTAATTGAAAAACCAATCGCGTTCACACTCGATGAAGCAAAGCAATTAAAAAAGAAATTAGAGGAGACGGGATTGTTATTATGTCTTACCCATACTTACTCTGGCTACCCCATGGTAAAGCAAGCGCGTGCAATGGTGCAGGGAGGAGTATTGGGAAAGATCCGCAAAGTATATGTTGAATACCCGCAAGGATGGTTGAGCAAACTAACCGAACGCGAGGGAAATGCGCAAGCTGCCTGGAGAACCGATCCGAAAAAATCTGGAAAGAGTGGTTGTATGGGAGATATCGGAACCCATGCCGCTCATCTCGCTGAATATATTACCGGTTTAGAGATAACGCATCTCTGTGCTGATCTGAATGTAATGGTAGAAGGAAGGATGCTGGATGATGATGGAAACGTATTATTGAAATTCAATAATGGAGCTGCCGGTGTACTAATGGCATCGCAGGTTGCAGCCGGAGAAGAGAACGCATTAAAGATCCGCATATATGGAGAAAAAGGTGGATTGGAATGGGCACAACATGAACCAAATACTTTATTAGTTAAATGGTTGGATCAACCAACGCAAATATTGCGTGCGGGTGGTAACTATGGGGATCGCTTGAGCAGTTTTGCAACGGCTAATTGTCGCACTCCGGGCGGTCACCCCGAAGGATATCTCGAAGCATTTGGTAATATATATAGAAATTTCGCTCTTACCTTGTCAGCGAGAATAGATGGTAAAGAACCCACCAAAGAACAAATGGATTATCCAAAAGTAGATGAAGGAATAAGAGGCATGGCTTTTATCGATAATGTGGTGGCGAGCGGGCAGAGTGAGAAGAAGTGGTTTGAACATAAAATATAGCTGCTAGCTGTTAGCTGCAAGCTACAAGCCGACCCTGATATTTTGATCGTTTTTTTTTATTTGGATAATCGTTAGGAAGATGTCCAATTAATTTTAACGGAGTCGCTTGAAGCTTGTAGCTAGCGGCTTGAAGCTATAAGCAATGTCCAATAAAGAAACAGATAGCTCTTCAATTACAAAAGATAAATCATCAACCGAATGACTACCCTCAAAGGCCCCGGCATTTTCCTCGCACAATTCATGGGTGATGCCGCGCCATTCAATTCATTAAAATCAATCTGCGAATGGGCCGCTAAACTTGGATTTGTAGGAGTACAAATTCCCAGTTGGGATGGCCGTTGCATTGATCTCCAAAAAGCAGCCGAAAGTAAAACCTATGCGGATGAAATAAGAGGCATTGTGGAAGGAACGGGAATGAAGATTACCGAACTATCTACGCATTTGCAAGGACAATTGGTAGCTGTACATCCCGCTTATGATGATTTGTTCGATGGTTTTGCTCCCGCGGCTGTTCATAAAAATCCAAAAGCAAGAACAGAATGGGCCGTTCAGCAATTGAAATATGCAGCGAAAGCTTCTAAAAATTTAGGATTAGACGCGCATGCAACATTCAGTGGTGCTTTACTTTGGCAAACGGTTTATCCCTGGCCCCAACGTCCTGCTGGTTTAGTAGAAACAGGTTTTAAAGAATTGGCGAATCGCTGGTTACCCATATTGAATGTTTTTGATGAACATGGCGTAGACGTTTGTTATGAAGTACATCCCGGTGAAGATCTCCACGATGGAGTTTCATATGAATTGTTCCTGAAACATACCAATAATCATCCGAGGGCGTGTTTACTCTATGATCCTTCGCATTTTGTTTTACAGTGTTTGAATTATCTTGATTATATCGATTTCTATCACGAGCGCATCCGGATGTTCCATGTAAAAGACGCGGAATTCAATCCTACCGGCAAACAAGGTGTTTATGGCGGTTACCAGGGTTGGGTGGAGAGAGCGGGACGATTCCGTTCATTGGGCGATGGACAGGTTGACTTTAAATCCATCTTCAGTAAATTGGCGGCATATAATTATAAGGGTTGGGCGGTAATGGAATGGGAATGTGCCATTAAACACCCCGAAGTGGGAGCAGCAGAAGGCGCGGTATTTATCAAGAATAATATAATTAGAGTTACAGAAAAGGCTTTCGACGATTTTGCCGGTACCGGAAGCGATGAAAAATTTAATCGGTCTGTTTTGGGATTGAAGTAACTTGCTTTTTGTTATTGATATAATATATCAATTTCCCACTAAGACACAAAGGCCACAAAAGGGTTTTCTTAGTGAACTTTGTGTCTCCGTGGGATAAAAATTTAAATTGAAGACATTCTTGCTTTTGAATCAAAAAACTAAAAAATAGACACATGAAAAAGGTATTATTAGCAATGAGCGCTGCGTTTATTTTATATGCTTGCGGTGGAGGGGGAGATAAACCCGCCGAAGTAAAAACGGATACTCCCGCTACTGCTGTAACAGCTCCGCCAGCGCCGTCGGCAGATGCTGAAAAAGTACTCACAATGATCGCAGAAAAAAATTGCGCGCCTACTTGTCATACGATTGAAAAAAAGGTGATCGGACCTGCTTATATCGATGTGGCCAATAAATATGAAGCCACCCCTGCGAATATCGATATGCTGGTTCAGAAAGTAATTAAAGGAGGTAGTGGTGTTTGGGGTGATGTTCCGATGACTCCGAATAATATTACTCCTGAAGAAGCGAAGGAGATTGTAACCTATCTTCTCTCGTTGAGAACTAAATAACATTTACATAGGATTCTTATTGGAGAAAACAATGTTTGGGAAAATGCCCCAACGATAGTTTCTTCTTTTGCTTTCATGGAAAGCAGCCAATGAAATCAATACTACTATTCTTTCTATTAAATCAACATAAATGAAATTATTAACGCTCGTGGTGCCGCTTGCCTTGCTGGTTGCCTGCAATAGTGCGGAAAATAAAACGGAAGAAGTAAAAAAAGATAGTCCTGCTACCGCAGTTCCATCTGTAATCGAACCTTCCAATAATACACTTACCGATACCGAAAAAGCGGATGGCTGGCAATTGTTATTTGATGGTTCCAGCCTCAACGGATGGCATGTTTTTAATAAGAACACCGATGGATCCGCATGGAAAGCGCTAAACAGCGAACTTACGTTGGTTCCGACAGAAATTAAGGATGGCAAAACAACCGGTGGTGGCGACCTGATGACAGAAGACGAATTTGAAAATTTTCATTTAAAGCTGGAATGGAAAGTAGATACTGGCGGCAATAGCGGTATTATTATTTATTCAAAAGAAGATCCGAAATACGAATACAGCTGGCATACAGGACCCGAGCTACAGGTACTCGATAATGAGCGCCATAAAGATGCTAAAATTATCAAGCACCGTGCGGGTGATTTATATGATCTTGTTTCAAGTGCTCCTGAAACTGTTAAGCCCGCACTTGAATGGAATTCAGTAGAAATTAAATCTGAAAAAGGGAAACTGGAAGAATGGCTGAATGGTACCAAAGTACTGGATGTAACCTTATGGGATGATAACTGGAAAAAGATGGTTGCCGGAAGTAAATTTAAAATAAGACCGGATTTCGCCAAATTCACCAAAGGACATATTGGAGTGCAGGATCATGGGAATAAGGTGTGGTTTAGGAATATTAAGATTAAGAAACTATAGTTTGTAGTTTATAGTTTGTGGTTTGTAGTTCCTTAGACACAAGAGCCATGATTAAACTCAAGTTGAATTTAATCATGGCTCTTTGAATTTGAACAACTTCAAACTACAAACCTCAAACTACAAACTACTTCTGCCAATAATCAATCACCAACACCTTATCCAACACCGGTCCAAGCGTGGCAACAAACTCCTTGTGTTTAGGATGTGGCAAATAAATTTCTCTATCTTTTTCTGAAGCAAAGCTTACCAGGAAACAATGGGTAAATCCCTGGTTCAGATTTTCGGGACTATTATTAAGCCCCCATTCAACTGCCTTAATTTCTTTGATCTGCGATTTCAATGCAATAAACGCTTCTTCTACTTTCTTTACATCTTCCGGTTTCGCGTCGTCTTTGAATTTAAACAATACGACGTGCTGTAAAAGCTTCCCGCTTTCTTTTTTTGTTTGAGCCGTGGCGTTCATAGCGAAAAGCGTTAGTATGAGGAGAAGGGGTTTGATTTTCATATTTAATTATTGATATGTTATTAATGATGTTTATTATTTTTTATCCCCAGAGCATGAAACGTCCCTACGGGACGAATGCGAAAAATTGTACATCTTTCTACCCATGAAACGTCCCTATGGGACGTAAAACACATCGAACATAATTTTTAAACATTAACTGGTTTGCATTTTTATCAACGTTCGTCCCGTAGGGACGTTTCATGGGTAGAAAATCCGATAAAAATTATCACGTTCCGTAGGAACGTTTCATGCAATAGCGGTAGAGGCAATTTGACATCTTTTAGACACACTAAAGCCGCAACATTTCTACATTGTTAAACCTGCCGACGGTAAGGTTTATCAATGCTGCGACGCAATATTCACAATCAATCTCACTCTTACTGTAGAATATAGTTGCAATTGAGTTTGAATGATCGACCTAAAGAACGAAAAACAAAAAAACGATAAACCTAAAAACCCGACATTTTCGGCAGCTTATACCCATTATGATATGCTTTCCCGAAATATTTCTTATTCACTGATTCATCGGTAAACTTCGCTTTGCTTTTATCCCATATCAATTTCTTCTGCGTGCGGAAAGCGATATTACCTAACTGGCAAACGGTGGCAATATGAGCGCCGGTTTGAATGGAACAATTGAGATCTTCCATCTTTCTTGATTTAACTACATTGGTAAAATTCTCCCAATGCTTCAGCAATCCGTTATCTGTTGGTTTTTTTCGCTCAACTTTTACTTTGTTCTTGCTTTGGCGCTCTTCAATCACTTCCCATCCGCCGCGATCTACTTCCAATGTTCCATTGTTACCGATGAAAGCGATGCCATGATCTTTTCCAAACAATCCATTATCTATTCCCATGGCATGATCCCAGATCAGGTTGAATTTATCGAACTCGTATAATGCGCCCATAGTATCGGGTGTTTCCTGGCTGAGATCGGGATATGCGAAATTGCCACCCAATGCGGAAACCGATTTCGGAACATCGGCATTCATTCCAAATACCGCATAGTCCATTAAGTGTACCCCCCAATCCGTCATCAATCCACCTGCATAATCCCAGAACCAGCGGAAATGAAAATGAGATCGGCTTGCATTGTAGGGTCTCTTCGGAGCGGGACCCAGCCACATATCATAGTCAAAGCCTGGAGGTGGTGCACTATCCGGTACTTTAGGTTCAGGACGCATCCATCCCTGGTAACACCAAACTTTTACCGTACGGATATTTCCTAATTGACCGGTGCGTATAAAATCAACCGCATCGCGGAAGTGTTGCTGACTGCGTTGCCACTGACCTGCCTGTACTACTTTATTATAGCGTTGTTGCGCGGCTACCATCACGCGACATTCTTCAATGGAATTACCAACAGGTTTTTCTACATAAACATCTTTACCTGCCTGGCAAGCTTCCACCATCATGAGTGCATGCCAATGATCCGGTGTGCCAATGATTACTGCGTCAATATCTTTTTGTTCCAGCAATTTCCGGTAATCACCATATGTACTTACTTTGGACGTGTCAACTTTCATTTTTGCCAAATCTGCCATCCGTGCATCCAGCACGTTTTTATCTGCATCACAAAGGGCCACTACATTTACACCGGGAATTTTTAAAGCAGCCGACAGGTTTGACCAACCCATTCCCTTAATACCAATAGCGCCGATATTGATCTGGTCGCTTGGCATGATTCGGTTCTTGAAAATGGCAAATGCTTTGTTATCAAATGCTGATAATAATAATCCCCCACCAGCAAGAGCAGCGGATTGATGTAAGAATTTACGACGTGACATAGCTCGTTGAATTGTTAGGTGATTGATTGTGGAGTTTCAGGGTTTAAGAGTTTCAAGGTTTAAGGGTTCATTGTGCATAATCCGGGTGACTAATTCGCAGAACCCTTAAAGCTTTAAACTTTTAAACTATTTAACGATGTTCTTCTTCAAGTAAGCAATACTCTTTCCCGCACTTTCCAGTGGCGGGCCCGGACAAATATCCTGCTCCACAAAAAAGTGAGTCATTCCGCTTTCTTTCGCTTTTGTAAAGATGGTTTTGAAATCGATGGTGCCATTGCCCACTTCCGTAAAGAATTTCTTTTCGGTGTTATCCATATCTTTTACATGCCACAATGGGAAACGTCCGGGATGAGCTTTGAAAAGATCAAGTGGGTTCTTGCCCGCTTTTACGGCCCAATAAATATCCAATTCAAGTTTTACCAGTGAAGGATCCGTTTCTTTCATCAATATATCAAAACCAGTTTGTCCATCACTTGGTACAAATTCAAAATCGTGATTGTGGTAACATATCTGTAAGCCCGCTGCTTTTGAAACAACCGCTGCTTTATTCAAACCCTCGGCAATTTTCTTATAGTTCTCGATGGGTTTACGATTTGGCTCTTCGAGCCATGGAATCACAATATATTTCTGTCCGAGTGTTTTTGAATCATCAACGGCTTTTTTCCAATTATCTTCCCAACCATCTTTCAAAAAAATACCACCTGGAAATGTATGACCACTGGGAGAACTAAGCCCATTGTCCTTTAAAACTGTTTTTAATTCAGGGGCTGTCATTCCAAACCATTTGCCCTGGTTATATCCAAAGGTTTCTACTTCTTTATATCCCAGCTGGGCAACTTTCTGCAAAGTGCCTTTTGGATCTTTGCCCATATCATTGCGCAGGGTATAAAGTTGTATACCAATATTCTTTTTCTTTTTAAACCATTCTTCTTTACTGATAAACAATCCGGCGGTAAGCAGGGAGGATTGCCTGATAAAATCGCGGCGTGAGGAATTCATATAAACAAGTTTAGACAGGGAAATTACGACAAAAGAATAAGAAGTTTGTGGTTTATGGTTTGTAGTTTGTAGTAGTTTAATATTCCAGAAACCCTGAATAAATTCAAATTGAATTCAATTTTGGCTATTACACCTAAAGAACTACAAACCACAAACTACAAACCCTAAGACACTGCTGCCATCGCTGCCGCGTCTTCCTGCGCTGTTAGGGAAACAAACCATCCGATTAGTGCCAGAAAGTTAAAAATCGGATCATCAGGGTTGTGTATTGTGATTGTTCCGCGCTTGCGCTTTGGCCAACCAACACAGGGCTGTACTTCTACCACTGATTCATCTTTTTGATTGAACCAATGCCAGACTGGTTTCCAGAAACCTTTTTTCTTAAGATGGAATTGCCGGTTGTCATCGGTTCGTAAAGAAATTTGTCCTTTCCAGTTTTGTATCACCGACCATTTAGTATAAGGTGATTGATCGGATGCAATTTCAATGGTATGTTTCCACCAACCCTTGCGTTCAATCTGCCAATTCTGATTGCCAGCGGTAAGGATGGCTTTTTTTTGAAATCTTTTGGGATAATCGATGAAAGCAAAAGGTTGCTCGTTTACCAAAAAAACAAATCTCTTTTTAGCATCTTTCGATTTAATGACTTCAATAATCCGCGGACTTGCCATACAAATTTAATTTTCAGTTGGTCTAATCATACAACATGACTCTCCGTCGTTTCCTCCATTTGCTTAAGCAACTCTTTCAGTTGTTTAACATGCTGACCGTAGAGCTTATTTACATACCAAACGTTCAGGAAATATAAAACAATGGTCATAATAATCCCGGAACCAATGAACCACATATAAAAACTGGTGCTCATCGTAATCCCCGGTGATTTATACAAAACAAAGAATCCCGCAGCAAAATAAGCAAGCGGAGTAAGAATGATGCCGACTAAAAAATAAAACCTCACATATTTTTCAAGAGTAGAAACCTGTTGCTGGAGATTTGATTTTACTTCACAGGCCACGCATTCCATCTTATTAAGTAATTTGTTCTTACGATAATAATAGAACAAAAATAAAACCCCTATAATAAATAACATCAGGGCAACTTCCCAGAATTTGCCCCTGTCGGCAGTAATATAATAGATAATAGAAGCTGTATACAATACAATAATAGCGATCAGCTCACGAAACAAATTGCGCTTCATTTTGGCAATAGGACGCTGCGATTTTTTATGCAGCATAGAAAGGATATCCTCATTGCTTTCCGCTGCATTTTTAACCGTATGTCCTTTCCAGGCTTCTTTTAAATTATCCAACTCCATATTCAACGGATTTTGTGAGTTTGCGTAATTTTTCTTTTACCCGATTCATTTTTACCCGCAGGTTATTCTGGTTAATACCAAGGATCTCTTCCATTTCATCATAGCTTTTATCCTCGAGGTAAAGCATAACAATTGCTTTTTCAATTTCACCCAATCCAGCAATCGCCTTATACAGTTGTTGTAGTTGTTCTTCTTTTTCCGAATCCCTGTCCTCCGCCGATATATTGAAAGGAGCTTCTTCGGTATAGATCATTTTAACCCGGCGTTGTTGTTTACGGAGATCGGAAATAGCCGTGTTGAGCGCTATCCGATAGAGCCAGGTACTGAATTTGGAATCGCCCCGGAAACGGGGATAGGCTTTCCACAACTGAATGATGATCTCCTGGAACATGTCTTGCCGGTCCTGTTCCGAATGACAATACACATTACACACCTTGTGCAGCATAGCCCGGTGCTGGTTGATCAGTAACAGAAATTCGTCCTCGTTAACAATGCCCGGCAATCTTGTTGGTTTAATGGTTGATGTATTAGTCTTCGTAAAGCTCAAAATATTACGCTAGAAATGTAAAATATAAAATGTAGAATATAAAATGTAAAATGGCCTTTAACCACAGGTCACTATTTACATTTTAGATTTTACATTTACACCATGAAAAAGATCTACCACCTCGGTAACTGCACTACCAGCCAAGCGATTATAAAAGAAACGGCCATCGACCAGAAAGGCTTTGCTATGCAGGATATTAAGTTTGAAAAGATTAGCCCGGACCAATTGGAAGAAATGAAGAAAATGGCCGGGAGTTATGAAGCCCTGTTCAGTCGCAGAGCCATGAAGTACAAGGAATGGGGACTGAAAGATAAAAAACTCACGGAAAAAGATTATCGCCAGTATATACTGGATGAATATACATTCTTAAAGAGACCGGTTGTTATAATCAACGATCGGATATTTATTGGAAGTGAGAAGAAGAATGTGGAAGCACTGAAGAAAAAGATTTTGGAGAAATAAATGTGCAAATTAGCAAATTAGAAAATGTGCAAATTCTTTAGGTGTAACTCTCCGATAAATTGCAAGTCCATTTTTTAAGTGAATGATCGAGTAAAAGCATTTGCACATCTGCATATTTTCTGATTTGCACATTTGAATCTCAATTCACCAGCACCTCATCCACAAACACCCACCCCTTATCCCCCTTACCTCCATGCCATTTCGGGAGTTTGGGAACGGGAACGGCAATTACTTTAAGATACTTAACCGTCACTTCTTTAAAATTGATATCGTAAGGAATAATTCCGGCAGGTCCATCTTTTGAAGGTTGTTCGGGTTGAATTCTTCCAAGTAACTTTAAATTTTTAGGATCATCTCCACCCCACACTTCAACAGAAACAGGTGGAAAAATATAACCGCCGATATTTTTCAACGTGCTGAGTGTAAGACTTTTTACGGCAACGGCATTATTAAAATAAAGCATTGCCTCCATCCGGTTATTGCGGTACCCCAACCATTTTCCATCCCCGGCACCCATACTTCCTTTGTCGAGGTCGTTTAATAATTTGGCACCTCCGTTACTGTATTTGGGATCTGCAGGGGTTAGCAACACTATCGAATCAGGATGATAACTGCTTTTGAAAAAATATCTTTCAGCTACATCGCTACTGATCCAACCTGGTTTGAAGGCTTTTGTTTTCACCAGCGTGGCATTACTAAGTTTTACATTGGGGTCGAATAAGGGCGATTTAAGACTATCAGGTGCTGTTCCATCCAGGGTATAGCGAATCATAACCCCATTTATATAATGCTTCAATTTCAATGCAAGGGGAGTGGTGATTACTTGCTCCTCATTCTGGAAAATGGGATCGGTAAGTTTAAGAAGCATCGTATCTGTCCGCACACCGGTTTCAAATTGAATTTTCCCTTTTTGTTTTTTTATTGATTCCAGTTCTGCCACCGGGATGGAGGTATTCCAGATAAATACTTTATGCAGTTGCGGGAAACTTTCAAATTGCTGTAATTGTTCTTTGTTGATTTTGGTGCCGGCTAAAGAAAGACTCTTGAGGAATTTTAATTTTTTAAACTCGCCCAATGTTTTGCCAGTTATCTCGGTAAAATTAAGATTGAGTGAACGCAGGTTTTGCAATTGGCTGATCGTGGCAAGATCTTCATCTTTAAGCGGCATATTGGAGCAATCCAATGAAACAATCTGCTCTTTGACTTTTAAAATTTCCTTCAGTGCTGTCGCATTAAAAAATTCGCGGTTATAAAAATTAATGCCAAGCGCTGGTGATTCAAGTGCCAATGGATACACTACCCGATTGCTATTGTTAAGTTGCTTGATGGTCTTTTCATCAGCCGCGTCAAAATCATAAGAGGCAGTTTCCGTACGCTGTAACTTTTGTTCTGCCAGCAATCTTAAGGTATCTGTAGTTGGTAGCTCTAAGACTTTAGTAGTGAAATTAGCTCCGCCTTTAATCCATTGAAACAATATCTGTGTTTCTTCATCCGTCAACTGTGGTTTTCCCTGTGGCGGCATGTGCTTTTTTTGTTCCAACGGCAAGTGAACTCGTCTCAATAGCAATCCCAAATCGGGTTGAGTAGAATCCCATAATACTCCGTTCTTTCCTCCTTTCAATAATAACTCCTGCGATTCCATTATCAATTCACCTTTTGCTTTCTTGTTATTATGACAACCGATGCATTTTGCTTGCAAGATTGGCTGTACTAAATGAGGGAAAACAACTGCATCCTCTATCGCAACAATTTGTTCTTGTTTTTCTGGAAGCAGAGGTGCTAATAAAAAATTTTGTCCATGCGTAATACCCGCGCCCTGGTGACCGGCGAAAGTAATTCCGGCGAGACTAATAGCAGCCGTTAAGCCCGATATCCATTTGTTGGGTTCGATCCATTGCCGGCATGCATACCACAGTGATGCAAGAAGGGCGATGCCAACACCACTCCATTTATGCCAGAGCAGCGCTTCTTCATCGTAACCTTCTTCAATTGAAAGAAACAACCCCATTAAAGCAGTTGCAACGGCTGTTACCGCCGCTAACAACAATAACCAATCACCAACCTGCTCACGCTGGTTTTTTTCAATTGCTTTTTTGGGAATGAATAAGGTCCAAACACAGTACAATACAATTAATACCACCGGGAAATGCAACAGCAATGGATGCATACGCCCTGCAACCTGTAACCAGGCAGGGAGTACAATTCTATTTTCAAATAATAATAAGAAAATGAGTAATACAGTTAGGGGAAGCAGGCTGGCAGCAATGATTTTTTTCAATCGCATGGAGTGGGTTCGTGTATTAGGTATCCGATTTATTACGTGTTTTCGAATTTAAATTTGTTGAATTTCCTTTAATGCAAGACCATAAGTTCCCTTCCGCCACAGCGGACAAGCTGTTCCTCGGGAAGACAGGTCGGGAAATGAATTACCGTTAAGCAATGATCCCCTTTACCACTTCTCCCGCAACATCAGTCAGCCGGTATCGTCGACCTAAATGTTTATAGGTAAGCTGTTCGTGATTCAATCCCATTTGATGTAAAATAGTAGCATGTAAATCATTTACATGCACAGGATCCTTTGTGATATTGTATCCAAACTCATCTGTTTCTCCATATACACCAGGTTTAATGCCACCACCTGCCATCCATATGGTAAAGCAACGAGGATGATGATCTCTTCCGTAATTTCCTTTTTCGAGTTTGCCCTGGCAATAATTAGTGCGACCAAATTCTCCTCCCCATATTACCAATGTTTCATCCAGTAATCCTCTTTGTTTAAGATCGGTGATCAATGCCGCCGAAGCCTGGTCGGCATCCTTGCATTGTCCTACTATTTGTCCGGGTAAATTATCATGTGCATCCCATCCCTGGTGATACAATTGAACAAAGCGAACTCCATTCTCCGAAAGTTTTCTTGCCAATAAACAGTTAGCGGCAAATGTGCCGGGCACCAAACAATCGGGACCGTATAATTTTACTATCGACTCGGGTTCTTTCGTTACATCCGTTATTTCCGGAACGGCCGTTTGCATCCGATAGGCCATTTCGTATTGTTGAATTTTAGTGCTGATCTCCGGATCTCCAAACTCTTCATAAGATTGCTGGTTGAGTTCCGAAACTTTATCCAGCATATTCCTACGATCCTCTTTATTCATTCCTTCGGGGTTATTGAGATATAACACCGGATTGTCGCCGCTGCTGAATTGTACCCCCTGATGAACCGAATCTAAAAATCCATTTGTCCATAATTTAGAATAAACACCCTGTCCGTTTCCTTTTCCTCTTGATAACAATACACAGAATGCCGGAAGATTTTTATTCTCGCTTCCCAATCCATAACTCATCCAGGATCCCATACTCGGACGATTTCCCACCTGCGCACCGGTTTGAAAAAAGGTGAGCGCCGGATCATGATTGATCGCTTCGGTGTACATTGTTTTTATAAAACAAAGATCATCCACTACACCAGCCGTATATGGTAATAATTCGCTGAGCCATGCTCTTGCTTGTCCGTATTGATTAAATTTAAAAGCAGTTCCTGCTAATGGAAATTTTTCTTGTTGCGATGTCATCCCGGTTAATCGTTGTCCCATGCGGATAGAAGCAGGTAAATCCTGTCCAAACATTTCCTGCAGCTTCGGCTTATAATCGAACAGATCTAATTGCGAAGGGGCGCCATTCTGAAACAAATAGATAATGCGTTTCGCTTTGGGAGCAAAATGCGGTAGTCCCGTCATCATCGCTTCTTCTTCTTTGCTTCCAAAGAGATCGGGCATTAACAGCGAACCCAACGCTACGCTTCCCACACCCATTCCGAGGCGGGTTAGAAACCGGCGGCGGTTGAGGGTTAGTCCGTGTTCGAGAATGTTTTTTTCCATAAAATTCTTTTTTATGAACCAGGCTGCATTACTACTATGCAGCTTTTGTTGCGTCGCACTCTTGTACGATAACAATTCTATTCAGCAATACTTCATTTTCGGTAACACACATTTATTTCAAGGGTAGCCCCTACGGGGCATGTGTTTAACTCTTGACATTTTTCTACAAACAGGTAGCCCCTACGGGGCATTTTCTCAATCTTGCAAACTTGGTTTTATTCGGTTACCCGCCCCCATCCCCTAAAGGGGAGCGGGTGAGAGCAAAACGAATTGCAACTCGCCTCTTATCAATGATACTATTACTTAGGGTCTTGCCAACTCCCCTTTAGGGGATGGGGGCTAAGACTTCGTTATCGCTTCTTCAAGGTTATATATCGCTCCAATCGTTTTCATCAACGCCGCCAGCTCCGCTTCGTCCAGTTTTTTATTCATCGGATACTCGCCTTCTTTTAAAGTGACGGCAGCATCCAGTTTCTTTTGTTTGAATAGAACCAATTGTTCTTCATAGTAACTATCAATGATTGTTATTTCTTTATCGGTTGGCTTACGACAAATGATCAACCGGAAGGCTTTAATAATTTTATCCGGTGTTGCTTCCGGTTCTTCCATTAGTTTTTGAGCCAGTGCTCTGGATGCTTCCATTACCAATGGATCATTCATCATCATCAATGCCTGCAAAGGAGTATTCGTTTTGCTTCGTTTTACTTCGCACTGATCGCGGTTGCTGGCATCAAATAAAATCATGGATGGTGGAGGAACGGTTAACTTAATAAATGTATATAATCCTCTTCTGTATAAATCTTCCCCGTGATCTTGTTTATAACTCGCCAATACACCTCTTCCCGAAGTAGCTGCTTCCCATAATCCTTTGGGTTGATAAGGCTTCACACTCGGACCTCCGATTGTTTTAACCAATAATCCGCTGCTGGATAATACAACATCTCTAACCATTTCTGCTTTCACACTAATACGTGGCGCTCTCGACAGATATACATTATCCGGATCTATTTTTAATTTTTGTTCTGTTGTCTTTGCGGATTGACGATAGGTAGCAGACATCATTATCTGTTTCATCAATCGTTTAATATCCCAATTATTTTCCCTGAAATCAACTGCCAGCCAATCGAGTAGTTCGGGATGCGAAGGCAATTCTCCCTGCATTCCAAAATCGCCCGTTGTTTTAACCAATCCTCTTCCGAATATTTCCTGCCAAACCTGGTTTACAAAAACCCGTGCAGTCAATGGATTGTTTTTATCCAATGTCCATTTCGCTAATCCAATACGGTTACGTGGATAAACCGTAGTATCATAAGGGAGGATTGATTTAGGAGTAGTCGGTTTTACTTCTACGGTTGGTGCATCATACAATCCCCGGTTCAGTACAAAAGTTTTGCGAACGGAATCTTTTAATTCACCCATTACCGAAACCGTCATGGTGCCGGTATCTTTTTTATTGATAAAACTCAGGACTGTTTTTACTTCTTGATCATTGATAGTGATCAGCGGATTCTTTGCGGGCTTGGAAACACTCACATCCCCTTCAAACCCTAATTCTTTTGTATTATTAAAGAATGCCAGCATGGAATAATATTCTTTCTGGCTAAATGGATCGTATTTATGATCGTGACACTGGGCACATTCAATCGTTACTCCTAATATTCCCTTGCTGAATGTTTTTGTTTTATCCAGTAGATATTCAATTCGATATTCTTCTTCAATCACACCACCTTCTTCCGTGTATTTATGATTGCGGAAGAAAGCAGTGGCCAGCATTTTTTCCTTGCTGGAATCAGGTTGCATATCTCCTGCTATCTGCCAGGTCAAAAATTTATCATACGGTATATTGGTATTGAATGCATGTATCACCCAATCGCGCCAGGGCCATTGAGTACGGATATTATCATCCTGGTATCCATAACTATCTGCGTAACGTGCAACATCCATCCAATGCACCGCCATCTTTTCACCGTATTGAGGCATTGCGAACAACTGATCAATCGCTTTTTCATACGAGTTTGCTGATTCGTCTTTCAAAAAAGCATCCATCAGTTCGATCGAAGGCGTTAACCCGGTAATATCAAATGAAGCCCGTTTCAATAATCTTTCTTTATCCGCTTCTTCATTGGGTGGGAGATTCTTTTGTTCCAGTTTCTGCAGAATAAAATTATCGATCTCGTTCTTTGCCCATTTTTCATTGGTTGGTTTTGGTAAAGCAGATTTTTGCGGAGCGATAAAAGCCCAATGCTTTTCATATTTCGCACCCTGCGAAATCCATTTTCTTATCAATCTTACTTCATATTCGGAAAGAGTGCCAAGATGCGATTCCGGAGTTGGCATCTGGTAACTGGTATCGGTGGAAGAAACTCTCTTATACAATTCCGATTCTTCCGGTTTACCGGGTATCAACGCGAACGCTCCTTTTGTTTCTCTTAATGGAGCAAATGCACTGTCGGGAATATCAAGACGCAAACCCGCTTGTCGCTGTGCCCCATCGGGGCCATGACATTTAAAACATTTATCGGAGAAGATGGGACGAATATGAAAATTGTAGCTAACCGTATCTGGCAGTTGTTCGCCCGGACCGCTTTTTGAGAAACAGGAAGCGATCAACAGAACACTGATAATCAGCGCGGAAACTATAAGTATTTTAGGCCTTAACATATGGTGCAATAGAGAGGCAAACCTACGAAAAATTGCTGAGGGGGTGGTGGTTAAAGGACGAACTATTGATGCAAACGATTGCTTAGATAAATGACGAATTTGAGAATGGAAGATGCCCGTTTGTATCGTCATTGCGAGCCCCCTTCATCATAATTTAATAAGTGCATCTAAATGGGGGCGTGGCAATCTCCCGATCTGGTAACAAAAGGACCGGTGTAACGGGAACTTTTGGCCTTCGAATAAAGAACTAACTGAATTTACTTACACCCCCTGACCTGTCATCCCGAGGAACGAGGGATCTTATGGACGTGCGGATGACGAGACCCTAAAATTTTATTATGTACTGTGAATTGCGGCTTTCACCTCACCCCCAACCCCTCTCCTTAAGGAGAGGGGAGCAACTCCCCGAGTAATTGTGAGTTACACTTAAGAAAACTTTCACGATCTCGCTTACTTTTATCGTCATTGCGAGGCCCGCGTCAGCATCTTAACAATTGAGGAATGACATGCGGGGCTCGCAATGACGATAAAAAAATAGCGGGCCCCGCAATGACGTCGAAGAGGATGCGTTCGCTATTGACAATTCACCACTCACTATTCACCATTCACTACTCACCACTCACTATCCTCAGTTTCGCATAATTCAACATTATCTTCTTCTCTCCATTATGCTCAAATTTAACGGTAGCAATTGGGTTATGCGCCGCGCCTTCCATGCGGATCACTTCACCAAATCCAAACTTCTGGTGTTCTACTTTTTGTCCGGCTTGTAAATTACTGGTATCGCTCGGAAGAAAATCAGCGGACGGTGTATGTTCTACTACTTTGGGAGCAGTAGGCTTGGGTGTTAAATAAGAAGGAGAACTGCTTTGAGATGATTTGTTTTTCGATGGAGGCGCACCGTATTTTTTTTCTGCTTGCCATTCTTCTCCCTTACCAGCACCCCATCCTCCGCCATGCATGCGATCGAATGCATTCTGTCCGCCCCAACCAGATCCCTGGTTCTTTGCTCCACCGCCTGAAAAACTTCTATCTAAATATTGGTCAGGCATTTCATCAATAAAGCGACTCGGTTCATTCTGCACCAAACTTCCGAAGCGATAACGTGTATTGGCATAAGTAATCCAAAGTCTTTTCTTCGCTCTTGTTATTACTACATAAAACAGGCGACGTTCTTCTTCCAATTCTTCTCGGGTATTAATGCTCATCGCATTGGGGAAAAGCATTTCTTCGAGACCAGCGGCAAACACACAACTGAACTCCAATCCCTTTGCCGCGTGTATCGTCATTAATTTAACCGTATCAGCATTGGGGTCTTTTTCATCCGCATCGGTAACCAATGTTACCTGCTGCAAATAACTACCCAGACTTTTATCAATCAATTCGCCTTCCTCGTTATCAGGACTCTCTGTCCATTCTTTAATAGAGTTCAATAATTCCTGTACGTTTTCGTAGCGCTGTACTCCTTCTGTACTCTTATCGTTGAATAATTCCTTTACAAAATTGGTTTGCTTGCCCACATGCACCGAAACATCGTACGCATTATTCTTTTGAAGCATGCTGGTGAAGCTCTTGATCATTATTACAAAATTCTCAATGGCTTCGAGTGTGCCTGCTTTAAATCCAAATTCCTTTGCGCGTTCCAATACCTGCCACATGGTGATATTATTATCATTCGCGATGAGTACTGTTTTATCAACCGTTGTTTTACCAATGCCTCTTGTTGGGTAATTGATAATGCGCTTTAATGCTTCTTCATCATTCGGGTTAACAATCATGCGCAGGTAAGCCACATAATCTTTGATCTCTTTGCGCTGGTAAAAACTGATGCCTCCATAAATAGTATAGGCAATCCCCATGCGACGGAGTGATTCTTCAAAAGCCCGGCTTTGCGCGTTGGTACGATAAAGAATCGCGAACTCACGGTTCATATAATGATTGCGCAGTTTCTGTTCCTGTATTGTATCTGCAACAAATTTTCCTTCTTCGTTATCAGTCATCGTGCGGACCAGCTTTATCTTTTCCCCTTCCGCGTTTTCGGTAAATAATACTTTCTCAATCTGTCCTTTATTATTACTGATCACTTCATTGGCAATATGAAGAATGCTTTTAGTACTGCGATAGTTCTGTTCCAGTTTTACCAGTTTCACATCGTCGTAGTCTTTTTGAAACTGAAGAATATTCTGAATAGTGGCACCACGGAAACTATAGATGCTTTGCGCGTCATCTCCTACTACGCATACATTCTCGTGCATAGCACCCAGTAATTTGATGATCTCATATTGCGCCGGGTTGGTATCCTGGTACTCATCAATTAAGATGTATTGAAACTTCCGCTGGTATTTAATCAGGCTTTCAGGAACATTTTTAAGCAATTCATAGAATTTAATCAAGAGATCATCAAAATCCATCGCTCCGTTTTTAAAACAACGGTTTACATAAGCTGCATAGATCTTTGAAATGGCAGGACGATTGCTTCGAATATCTTCCTGTTGAATAGAAAAGTCGGTTGCATAATCGACATGGTTCACCAATGCATTCTTGGCTGAAGAGATTCGGCCATACACCGTATTGGGTTTATACTGTTTATCGTCGAGGTTCAGTTCGTTGATAACCGTTTTGATTACGCTTTTCGCGTCGTCGGTATCGTAGATGGTAAAATTGCTGGGGTATCCGATCTTATCTGCTTCGCTGCGAAGAATGCGGGCGAATACACTGTGAAAGGTTCCGATATATAAATTGCGGGCCTCGTTGTTACCGAGAATTTTCTCCACCCGCTCCTTCATTTCCTTTGCGGCTTTGTTGGTAAAGGTGAGGGCCAGAATTCTAAATGAATCTACTCCATTGGCCATCAGGTGTGCGATACGAGTAGTCAGTACCTTGGTTTTTCCGCTGCCGGCGCCGGCGATAATCATGATCGGTCCGTCCATATGCACTACGGCTTCCCGCTGCCGCTCGTTCAAATCTTTCAGGTACTCTTGCATGGCTGCAATTTACACTGAACCGATGAGAGGCTGAAAATAGAATGGGCTTGTGGGAAAAAATATTAACGGATGTTTTTTTCTTAAAACTTCTAGTTTTTTCAACATGGATTTTATTCTTTAATTAACCCACCCCTACCCCTCCCAGGAGGGGATTGGCGACAGCGTGTGTTTTTTTCTATCATATCAATATTTCAAAGTTTTAATATTTACTTACTAAAATTGATCCCCTTTGAATTGATGTAACTCAATCCCCTCCCTGGTGAGCCAGTCCCGCAGTATGCGGGAGGGCTTAGTGAGTTACACATAAACAATGATTGTGGGGGTGGGTAAATTAATCGATCTTCGTAGCCCATGATCAAAGCAGGCGAATACAATAAACTAGCTATTCAACGCTTTACCGGCGTTGGTGCTTTCCTGGAAGATGGAAAAGAAGGATTGTTATTACCCAAACGTTTTGTTCCCCGCGAAGCCAAAGTGGGTGATGTATTGGAAGTATTCGTTTATCACGATTCAGAAGATCGTTTGATTGCCACCACTCAAAAGGCAAATGCATCAGTTGGGGAGATTGCCTTATTAAGAGTCGTATCCGTAACACAGCAAGGCGCTTTTTTAGATTGGGGATTGATGAAAGATCTGTTCGTTCCCCGCAGCAAACAATTGATGGGAATGCGTGTTGGCGGCGAATACCTGGTGAAATTATATATCGATGAACAGACGGGTCGTACCGCAGCTACTGAAAAGATAGAACATCATATCAGTAATGAAAATCTCACCGTAAAGGAAAATGATCCGGTTCATTTAACGGCGTATCGACAAACCGATATCGGTTGGGTGGTTATTATCAATTACATCCACGAAGGCGTTTTACATGCCAATGAAGTATATCGGGATATTAAAGTAGGTGATCAGTTTGAAGGATATATCAAAACCATTCGTCCCGATAATAAGATTGATGTGGTATTAGGCAAGCAAGGTTATCAAAATCGGGTAGAAGATGAAGCCGGAAAAATTATGCGTTTGTTATTCGAGAACAACGGATATCTCCCTTATCACGATAAATCCGATCCTGAAGAAATCTATTCCTTTTTCGGAATGAGCAAGAAGGTTTTCAAAATGACGACGGGAAAGCTTTATAAGGAGCGGAAGATTGAGTTTACGAAGACTGGTATCAAGGCTATTCCCGAATAGAAATGTAAAATGTAGAATGTAAAATATAAAATGTAAAAGGGTCTCAGGTGCAAGCCCCAACTGATTGATTTATTTCCCCGATTAGTAAGACATATTAAATACCCGGAGAGACAGTTTTACATTTTACATTCTACATTTTAGATTTTACATTTCCCTCGCTTTAAGCCAAAGTCTCTTCAAATCTCAATTTCTTTTCTTCCGCCATTTTACCTGAATCTTATCATCTTATTTCCTGTCTAATATCATTGTTTTGGTAGGGGAGTGAAATTAACTTCAACATCCCTAAACTTTCAACAATGAGAAAGATACTTCTCGTTACCGTGTTACTAACAGGCACATTCGTGTTGGCAACCGCGCAGAGCGTGGGAATTAATACCGATGGTAGTATTCCCGATAGTACGGCACAACTGGATATTAAGAGTAATACCAGGGGTGTTTTAATTCCCCGCATGAGCAAAGTGGAGCGTTCGTCAATTATTCATCCCGCCGCAGGTTTACTGGTGTACCAGACAGATGGCAGTTCGGGTTTCTATTTCAATGCAGGTGATCCTTTTTTTCCGAACTGGCGAAATTTGAATAACAGCAATCCATCTATTCTCAGTTTAAATACAAAGCAACTGGCTTTGCTTAAATGGTACGATGTAAATAAAAAAACACTGGTAAGTCTCGGGAATAATCCCTGGGGAATGGTGTATGATGGAGAGTATGTATGGGTTACTCAAACTTCATCTTCTACTGTAGCAAAATTTCGGGCTAATGATGGACTGCAGGTTGGTTCTTACCCTACGCAGAGCAATCCATTTGCAATGACTTTTGACGGAGATTATGTATTCGTATGTAACCAGGGTTCTGGTTCCGTTACCCGCATCCGGGTGGATGGAGCAAATTTTGGTACGATCGCAACCGGAGGTAATGGTCCTAGTGCCGCGGTATTCGATGGTGAATTTGTTTGGATAGCAAACCGGGGATCGAACACTGTAGCCAAAATAAATGCGAGCAGCTTTGCATTAATAGGTAATGTCCCCGTAGGCAATAGCCCAACGGCACTCGCTTTCGATGGTAAAAATGTGTGGGTAGCAAACAACGCATCTAATTCCATCTCCCGTATCGCCTCTGATGGAAGTCTCGGCCCAACTATCAACGGTATCACCAGTCCGGGAGGCATTGCGTTCGATGGTGAATACATGTGGGTTACTAATATGACTACAAACACTATTACACAGATACGCGCCAGTGATGGAGTTGTTATTGACCAATATGCAACTGACCACGGTCCTGAAAAAATAGTGTTTGACGGAAAATATATTTGGGTGGGCTGTAACAATCCGGCTTATGTAGATCGCTTTCTTGTAAGCGATCCGCATCAGCCTCCGTTCCGATTTAATATGAATACAGGTACTCCTTTGCCAGGAATGGTATTTGATGGAGTGTATATTTGGGTGAGTGTACCGGGGTTGAATAAGGTGGTGAGACTATAAATGTAAAATGTAGAATGTAAAATATAAAATGTAAAAGGGTCCTAGGTTCAAGCCGCTAACTTATTACGTCTATTCCCTATTTAGTAAGGCATTTTAAATTCTCGAGATGACAGTTTTACATTTTACATTCTTCATTTTAGATTTTACATTTCCAGCGCTTTAACCAAAAGACTTTTCATATACTCAAGGCCCATTTCTTGCGTAAATTTTATATTTCTCTCTGGTATCTGCGCGGGGTCCGGATATTTCTCCAACGCTTTTTCTACACTTTCCTCCCTCAACAAATGCAGCATCGGATAGATCGATCGGTTGGTATAATTAGAAGCATCCTTCTCTGTTGATCCTGCAAATAGATAGTGCGGATGAAAGCTGGCCACCTGATAAATGCCTTCATAATCCTGATCGACTATTATTTTTTCCGCGAGATCCACTAATTGGAGATAATCATCAAATGCCGGAGTTGCATTGGGAAGAATGAGCAGGGTGGTTTCAATGGTAGAATCAGTATCCAGCAGTTTACATTCTTTTATAAATGTTTCGAGACAAATCAGTAAGTCGGGAGATGGCTCTACTGAATAACGAATTGTATCCTGTCGCATTTCCTTTGCTGCAAAGGGACAGAAATTACAACCGATCACTACGGAGTTGATCCAGTTTTTGGTCTGTTGTATGATGAGGTCGTTGTTCATTTTCTTAGAAGGTTGCCAGAAGGTTCCGAACCTTGCAAGTGCATGATAAATTTTATCAGCAACTTATAAGGTTCGGAACCTTTTTGCGGAGGTTAGCAACCTTAAAGCAAGTATTAATCGCTATTTTTACACGAATTCTAAAATTACAGGGAATCATTTGCACATCTGCACATTTTCTAATTTTCCAATTTGTATTTCATGGCAACAAAAATTACAGTCAACAACAACGGTTCACTCAAGATAGAAGGCGAGTTTGAAATAGTAGATAAAGAAGGAAAGAGTTACGGACTCGCGGGTAGAACGATTATTTCTCTTTGTCGCTGCGGCCGTTCACAGAACAAGCCTTTCTGCGATGGATCACATAAAGGGCATTTTGAACATGATGCGGTGGCGTTTGCGCTTCCCCCGAAGAAGGTTTGATTTTATTTTTACCGCAGAGAACGAGAGTTGCCAGAGGTTTCGCAGAGATTTTTAGCCCTCAGCGAAACCTCCGTTTCCTCATTTCTCCGCGGTGAAAAAACCTCTAAATCTCCCAAACTTGTCCTACCTTCTCGAAAACTCTACAAACATGAAACATCTGCTTATGCCCCTTTGCATGCTGGCATTATTATCCGTCGGCTGCAATCATATCGAAGAAAAAGCTGCAAGTGATGCGGCTGCTACGCAAACATTTAATCTGGACGCTGCTAAAGAAAGCATTGCCGCTTCCAATGCCGCATTTGCCACAGCATTAGCCAACAAAGATTCTGCCGGAGTAGCTGCACTTTATACATCCGATGCTGTACTCATGCCGGCCAATATGCCAGTGTTTACGGGCACTGCGGCTATTACTTCGTTTATGGGTGAAGGTATCCGCGGGGGTATGAATAGTATTAATCTCGTAACCACCGAAGTATTTGGCAACGGGGATATATTATCCGAAGTAGGAACGTATACACTAAGTTTTGGGCCCGAGCAAGACAAAGGAAAATACATTGTGATCTGGAAAAATGATGGTGGGAAATGGAAGATGTTCCGTGATATATTTAATAGTGACAATCCTC
This sequence comes from Chitinophagaceae bacterium, assembly GCA_965279015.1. Taxonomy (GTDB): domain Bacteria; phylum Bacteroidota; class Bacteroidia; order Chitinophagales; family Chitinophagaceae; genus Endoryza. The sequence continues at coordinate 885,282 of OZ257130.1, read as the reverse complement.
CACCGCCAGCTCCGCCACCAGCCAAGAAATGATGAAGAGAAGAGCGAGAGAAGTAAAGGAGTAAAGAATGAAGGAATCCTTGCGAATAGGATTTTTTCATTCTTTCTTTTTTTTATTACTCCCCGGCGACCGCACAACAGACTCATTCTTTACTCCTCTACTTCTTTAATTCTTTACTCCTCTCCTCCGCTCCGCGTTCTATCCACCACCTCCTCATCGATATCCAAATCGGCATGACAGCCATTGCATTTTTTAGTCAGCACCCGGTATTGATCGATTGCTGCTGGAAAATTATTTTTTTTAAGCGCCTCGCGTATTTTATTAATCGGTGGTTGGAGTAATTTATCATACGACTTTTGAAAAGGATCCTGCAGTTTCCGGTGTTCGGGAAATTGTTTTGCAACCATACGCAGACTACTATCCATTCCCTCCAGTAACCACGAAGCATAATCTGCATTTCCTTTACGCAGGTATAATCCCAGGTTATCGTGATACATCATCATATCGATCATGTTCTGATCAAAATCTTTCCCGTTTTCTGATGAGGGGCGGGTGCAGCGGGAGAGAAGGAAGATGGAGAGGGAAATGGTGGATATGAGGAGGAGGGATTTCATGGGGTAAAATTAGAAAAGGCTGGTTGAAATTGGGGTGAAAATGAGACGATATTACTATGGAAGCTAAGCAGCCCCCAAAAGCATTCTTAAACCACAATTTGCTACTATTAAAAAGTTATTTTTTCTTTACTCTATGAGAAAGTTGTTAATACCAATAATGGGCAGAAAATGACCGAACAAGTTAAAATATATGTTTATGGTTCTTGCCATTTTTCAGAACGACTTGACAATGATGACGCGGTTGGAAATGGAGGCTATGGAATTGTTATTACTTTAAACGGACATCAAATTGACCAAATTTCTGGTGGCTTTTCCTTCACAACAAATGCCCGAATGGACATCATTGGAATTACTGAAGGTCTTAAAAAAATAAAAGAACCAAGTAACATTGTTATTTATTTATCAAACGGGTATGTTATTGATACTTTGACAAAAGGATGGTTACAGAAATGGAAAAAGAACGGTTTCAAAAAGAAAAAGCATATTGACCTTTGGAAAGAACTGGACAATGTATTACAAAATAACATTCACACAATTTTATACAAACACTCAAAAGATGTAAGGTTTTCCAAAGAATTTCAACTTGCCGAGCAATTAGGAAAAACGATGTCGGGTAAAAAGAATCTACCTAACGATTTAAAAACGAACGACAGCGGAGAGGGACTATTTGAAATGACAGATGGAGTTCAATCCGAAATTTTAGAAATTGAAGATGACACGCCGATTTTAGAGAGCATTTGTGTTGATGCTTCTACTATTGAAAATCCTGGAGTAACCGAATATCGTGGTGTAGACACAAAAACAGGACAAGTAATATTTCAGCACAAATATGACGAGGCGACAAATAATATTGGTGAATTCTTAGCAATTGTCCATGCACTTGCACTTTACAAGAAACAGGGAAAAGAGCTTAAAATTATTTATAGTGACAGCTCTAACGCTATATCTTGGGTTAAACAAAAAAAGTGTAAGACAAAATATGAAAAGACCGAAAATAACACCAAGCTCTTTGACGATATCCAAAGAGCGGTAGCTTGGCTTGAAAATAATTCATATGAGACAAAAATATTGAAATGGAATACTGGTGCTTGGGGACAAATCCCAGCAGACTATGGTCGAAAATAATTTGTTTGTTCACTTTGGCGAACGGTGAGCTGATTGATCTTTTTAATTAACGTCAAAAATTCATCGACAGAATTTACTCCTGTGATTTCATCAATTGTTTCAAGCACATCTTCAAACTCATGCCATTCATGATCGATCCCGTCATCCCACTCAAAATCTTTGAAGTGGAGTTCCCTTAATTTCCAGTCTTTACATACAAACCATGTCCCATCAATTAAATTACCCAAAATTGTCTTCTTTATTTCTATAATACCTAAGGATTGAGGATTGGCAAATACAACTTCATTGAATTGCTTATAGTTTGCCCCATCGCGATATAGATAGCAAAATTTGATATTCATTCCTCCAATTTAATTGCAATATAAGAAAAATGACCCTTAAAGTCCGTTGACTTAAAGGCCACAAAATTTGACCTTCCTGGTATGGATATAAAACTCAAAGTCGGTCAGCGGATTAAAGAGCTCCGAAAAGAGCTTGAGTTGTCGCAAGAAGCTCTTGCCTTAAAAGCAGAAGTAGACCGCACATATGTAACCGATGTAGAGAATGGTCGCAGAAATATCTCTGTAGAAATTTTAGAACGATTAATAAATGCTCTAGAGATTTCAATTTCCGAATTCTTTAACTCCGCTCAATTTAAGAAAAGAACAAGACAATGATATCTTAAAACAATACTATTGAACTTTTAAGTTTAGTGCTTAATAATTTAAAAATTAAATAAATGCTTGATACACGTATTTCAGAAATATATAATGAGTTCCAAAATTTTCCGCCAAAAAATGGAATTGTTAGAAATAATATTAGGGAAGACGCATACACAATTTATGTTTTTGAAACTCTTTTTTACCCCTATCACAACATAAGAAAATTTGAACACAATAACTCTGAACACAGGGCCCTTCTTTTAAAATCAATTGTTCCTCCTCCTGACGATCAAATTGATATTTTCTTAGAGGACAATACTCTTGATGAAAAATCTTATCATATAGTTCAGGTTAAAAACTCTAACCTTTCGCCCTCAGATATTGAGACAAGCCTTACAATGATGGAGTCAACAATCAACACATACTGCAAGAACCCAAAATCGATTCGAAAAAACCTTAAGGAGGTTATTTCCGAAACGGATTTTTCAAAAGATGACAAAAGTAATTGTATTTATTACGTAGTACACAAAGGCAATATAAAATCTGTTCGAAATCAGAAAAAGAATTGTACCATTCTTAATTTCTCTGATTTAGAAATTATTAAACAAGGATCTAAAAATGATTGTGTGCCATTAGCAAATATCACTATAGATACAATTAATAACTTTATCATTAATAATTTTCTAGAAAATAAGGAGGCTGACAAAAGTCACGAGCCTTCAAACAATAAGCCTAAATCACTTCTATGTAATTTTAATGGTTATGATTTGGCCCAATTAAACAATCAATACGCTACTTCCTTAGCGGGTCGAAATATTTTATATGGGCAAAACCTCCGCGAATCATTAAGTAATAAATCCAAAACATACGGTAGTATGTTTGATACGATAAACAATGAACCTGATTTGTTTTTATTTTACAACAACGGAATAACTATTTTATGCTCTGATTTTGATGCAAAATCAAATCAAGGGAAAGAAAATATCACTCTGAAAAATTTTTCAATCATCAATGGCGCACAGACGACTAGCACACTAGGAGAATATTTAAAAGAAGCTCTCGCATATGATGATCAGACAAAAATAGAAAAACTTAAGCGCGTCTTTGTGCTTACAAAAATTTATGAAATTAATTCGAGCTTAAAAGAACATAAAAAAATTGGAGAAAACATTCGAATTTTTACCAACACACAAACCCCCTTGTCGAACAGGGACATGGTATCCATTAAACTAGAGCAGATTAAGGTGCAAAGAAGATTTATTGAAGATTTTAAGTCGCCAAATATATTTATTACAATAAAAAATGGAGAAAAAGCCCCAGATCATCCGCAATTTCTTCCCTACCAAATAATTTCAAATGAGAGATTGGCTCAACTATGCTTTGCTGGGCCTTTGTTAGATCCTTTTACAGCTAAAGACAAAAGATCAAAACTATTCAATGTTGAACAGTCTGATTCAATTACTTTAAATCCGCTTTATCATAAAATATTTGATGAGAAAGATGGAATTCTTTTTAAAATGACTAATATCGAATTAGATGAATTATTATTTATTTATAAGTTACATGAGGATACAAAAAAATATCATAAAGAAAAACTTCATGATCAAATAATTAAACTAACTCAAGATCCTTCAATTAATGAAATCGATAAAAAAAGCAGAGATGTGCGGGTGGAACAAGTTAAGCGCTTTGCAGAAATTAGCGCAGTATTTATATTTCATAATATTTCGGCTTATTACCTGTTAAAAAGGAACTTTGATTCAACTATTGAATTTCCCACCAAATTAATATTTAATTCAAAGGCGTATTATAATGATAAGTCGTTTAGGGAACAAGTTATTGAATCATTTCTTGATTTAGTATATACGAGGTCTATTGAGGTAATCGCTAACAATTCAGGAATAGGAAACATTCAGAACTGGACTCGAAGTTCGCCAGAAGCAGATACTTTTATAAAAAAGTTTGAGGAAGAACTAGTTTTAAAGGGATATAAAATTGCCCCAGAATATAAAAAATTTATCGCCCTAACTAAATATTCAAATACTCTTTAGAGAGTATAAAATTTTTTGTGTAAACTATTTACAATAAATAATTTCGTGAATATCTATAGTGCTAAAAACAATATGACGCAATTATTATTTTTTAAAAATCTTATCCAGATGAAAATCTAAAAATTTTTTATTTGGATAATACTTTTGGGGCCTGGTTATTTTTAAAGAACTTAATGGAGCGAAGTATTCTAAATAATATTTTTCTTTACATTTTCTTTTTAGTTCGTTAGATAAAAGAATTTCAAACTTTTCATTAATGCCAATATATCCTTTATCAAAAGCGCGATCATACAATGAAGAAAGGCAGATGCCATTTTCGGGATTTAATCTTTCAGTTTCATTTTTAGACCATGGAACAATATGGCTTGCTACTAATAAGTCTGGAATGTCAATTCCTGTAATCGCACACTTATTGTCGTAATTAGCCATTACTATTTGTCGAAATATGCTTTGGTTGACTCTTGTTTTAACCTCTCGTATTTTGTATTCGCCTTTGAGGTGTTCTGTTCCTTTTAATACCTCATCAAATTTTTTTTCTATTGAAACATTTTCTTTTTCGGCTAGAATTCTTTCGCTTTCAAATAAAAGCTGCTCTTTATTGTCGATGAATTCAGCCCAAATTGGTTCGACTTGTTTTCGTCCCCCCGACAATCCCGCAATTCCTCTTTGTTGATGATATGGATCAACGCTTGCAAAATTGTTTAATCGCATGGCAATAGAACTAGGTGTTCTACCTATTAAATTCGCTAAATAGATAATCTGAGGCGTTCCCTTGTGTAGCTTACCAAAAGGCAATTTTAAATACAGACTAAGAGCTAGTATCAGCTCGTCTCTGGTCCATAAATTGTTCTTCTCTTCCATGTAGCGCCGTTGATTAGGCTTAAAGGTAGGCAAGTAGTGCTCGGCTCATATTGTAGCTGCGGGTTTTTTTATCGTGTACATCTGCCATGGCAGAATAAAACTAAACAAAGTCCTGCTTTTTCTTCGGGTGTTGTTCGGAACATGTTCGGGTCTCGTTCGGGATTTGTTCGGGTCATCTTCGGGTACAACCCGAACAAGGCCCGAAGAAGACCCGAACAAAAGGCGAAGAAGAATCGAATAACGGGCATGATAAATGTTACGATTTCTTATTTCTTCACGTCCCTAAACTTAAGCACCTTTAGATTGTTCAATCAAAAAATCAAATTCTAATTATGTCATCTACCAAAGCTTATGCCGCGCAGTCGGCTACCGATCCGTTAGCCCCCTGGACAATCAAGAGAAGAACTCCCAAACCACATGATATAGAAATTCGAATTCTTTATTGCGGCGTTTGCCATAGTGATATTCATACCGCCCGGGGCGAATGGGCGGGTACGGTGTATCCTTGCGTACCCGGACATGAAATTGTGGGTCGCGTTACTGCGGTGGGTAGTCATGTAAAGAAATTCAACGTGGGTGATCTCGCGGCTGTGGGTTGCCTGGTGGACAGTTGCCAGGAATGTGATAACTGCAAAGAAGGTCTGGAACAATATTGCTCCGGTGGTTGGGTGGGTACTTATAACGGACAGCAAAAAGACGGTAGCGGTAATACCTATGGCGGCTATAGCAAATCCATTGTGGTGCGCGAAGAGTTTGTATTAACCATCTCAGATAAGTTGCCACTCGAGGGCGTCGCTCCTCTTTTGTGCGCGGGCATTACTACGTATTCGCCGCTCCGTCATTGGAAAGTGGGTAAGGGTACAAAATGCGCAGTGCTGGGGTTGGGTGGACTCGGGCACATGGGTGTTAAACTCGCCGTGTCCTTTGGCGCCGATGTTACGATGCTCAGTCATACCGCTTCCAAACAAAAAGACGCGGAGCGGTTGGGCGCGCATCATTTCGCACTTACCAGCGATCCGGAACAAGTAAAAGCATTGGCTGGCAGTTTCGATTTTATTTTAAATACGGTTTCGGCTCAGCACGATTATAACGTTTACCTGAATATGCTGAAAACAAACGGAGTGATGGTTTGTGTGGGCGCGCCGCCCGAGCCGACGCCGGTTGCCGCTTTCAATCTGATCTTTCAACGGAGAACACTGGCAGGTTCGCTCATCGGTGGAATTCCCGAAACCCAGGAGATGCTGGACTATTGCGCAAAACATGGAATTGTGAGTGATGTGGAAGTGATTGCAATGAAGGATGTCAATGAAGCTTATGAACGAATGATAAAGGGGGATGTGCGGTATAGATTTGTGATTGATATGGCGACATTGTAATCGTGAGTGGTGAGGCGTGAATCGTGAGGGCACCACGAAAGTTTGCAATGTATGAGTATTGGGCACTTACCAATTTTCATTTTAAATACATAACCACGGATTACACAGATTTGGGCACAGATTACTCAGTGTAATCTGTGGTTCCTCCCGATAGTTCGTAATTTCCAGAGATGAATCTTACCTGCAAGGACGGATACCAACTGGATGCGATATTATTTTCTCCATCCACCGATGCAAAAGCATTTATCATTTTCCAGGGTGGTACGGGGGTTAAGAAAGAATTCTATTCCAACTTCTGCAATTATTTAAGCGAACAGGGATTTTATGTTTTGTTGTACGACTACCGCGGTATTGGCGGCAGTAAACATGGATCATTGAAAGGAATGAAAGCAAATCTGATCGATGTGGCACAGTTGGATATGCAGTCGGCACTGCAATGGGCAGCAGATAATTATCCCTCGCTTAAAAAATTACTGGTTGGACATAGTCTCGGTACTCAACTGGTTGGTTTCATTCCCAATAATAATTTACTAAGTGGCATCATTGGTATCAATAGTTCTACGGGTACCTGGTGGAAGATGCAAATGCCGCGCAATTTTTATGCGGCGTTCTTATGGTATGTAGTTAACCCGTTGCTTACGCCGTTGTTCGGATACGCGCCATTAAAACGATTGGGTGTTATGGAAGATCTTCCGAAGAATGTTATAAATCAATGGAGCAGATGGTGCAGAAGCAATTATTATTTCGGATCTCATTTAGGCAAAAGCATAAAAGCTGAATATTTCAAGCCTCCGGCTGTTCCGTTTACCATTCACTATTTCAGCGATGATTATATTGCTACCCATAAAACCGTTAGCGATCTGTTGCATATACATAAAGACACGCCCACAAAGATGATCAAACATTTTCCAAAAGATTATGGAGCGAAGAAGATCGGGCATTTTGGGATTTTTTCGAGGAAGTATAGAGAGAGTTTTTGGAATAGGATTGCTGAAGATTTAAAGTCTCTACTCGGATAAACGGCTTCATAATTTCTCTGGATTGCCCTTTTCAGTCGTTCTCATCTCTTCGCCTGAATCCAATCCGCTTACGCGCAGGTTGCAACGGATTGAGCATGCGCTTAAGTTGTTCAAAAATTAGTGCGATGTCTTCATCATATCCACCAAGCTTAGTCTCAATTTTTTCGAGCTTATGTAATATCTCTTTATTAGAGGCTATCAACTTACGCATTCGGATAAATATTCGGATAATCTCGATATTTACCATAATAGCACGTTCACTATTCAATACTGTCGAAAGCATGGCCACCCCCTGTTCAGTAAAAGCAAATGGCAAATAGCGTGTGCCTCCCCGACTTGAGGTGCCAATTTGGCTCCTCAAACCAGAAACCTCTTCTTTGGTTAACTGAAAAAAGAAATCGACAGGAAACCTCTTTGCATTCCGTCTGACCTGGCGTTTCAATTGCTTTGTATCTACTCCATATAACTCTGCCAGATCCTTATCCAGCATAATATTTTGGCTACGAATCAGGTAAATCTTTTTCGTTACAAGTTCTTCGCTGATTATATTCTCTTTTTGCAATTCAGCCACGACAGAAGGAAATTAAGAATCCGCCAGCCTTGCTCTTCCGTAGCGGCTACGCGAAGGCGATGCTGGCGGACGCGGTGAAAAATGTTAAATGAAAAATGAAAAAGTACATCTCGAACCGGATTCGCATTTTAATTTAAAAAGGGGGCTCACAAGACTATGACCCCCCACCGGTTGTAGGTGGTGGTTGACAACCGAATAATATTTGCCGAGTCTTGATTTTACTATTGAAATAATCCCCGAAAATTGGAGGCCGCCAATAACGACCTCCCTGAGAAAATTCTGCTATCATTTCGAAGAACTGAGTTAAAATTAAATCCGGTTATTAAAGTTTCAATGATGTTTTCATCATAGTTTGATGTGTTTCTTCTTAAGACTACGGTAGTTTAACTCTCCGAAACACAGAGACCACGAGAAAACTACTGTAGTCTTCGTCAAATGTCGTGGCTGGTGAAGACACCAGCCACGGCGGGATGAGGTGGTCGCAAATTGCGACCACCTCATCTTTAAATAAGGCCAACCAGGAGTTAGGTATGACTGGAGCTTAGGCAGAAGAAATTTGATTTCTAAAATCACATTTTGTGATCTTAGAAACGGTATCGGAATATGTGATTCCATTAGCGCTTCTTCATCTTGAGGTGCCAATCTGCCTCCTCAAGTTCAATCATTCTCTTCTTTCCTTCGGAATCCAATCCGCTTGCGGGGCGGTTGCGCAGGGTTCAATAATTTTTTGAGATATTGAAAGATGACAACGATATCTTCATCGTGACCTGTTAATTTTTTTTCTATTTTCTCCAATTGCAGTAGAATTTCCTTGTGAGTAAGTAGTAGTTCCCGCATTTTAGCGAATACGCGGATGATTTGGATATGTACCTGGATAGCAATATCACTGTTCAGAACACCGGAAAGCATTGAAACCCCTTGTTCCGTAAATGCCATCGGTCTTTTCCGTATTCCCCTCTTATCTGAATTGGATATCACAAATTGTGATTTCCAAATTTCAAACTCATTTTGGCTCAATTGAAACATAAAATCTTCTGGAAAGCGACCAATATTTCTTTTTACAGACTGATTCAAATGCCCAGTTTTTACTTGATAAAGAAACGCCAAATCCCTATCAAGCATAACTTTCTTTCCGCGAATCAGGTAAATCTTGCTCATCACCGATTCGTCAGAAATAATTTCAACCTTGCTTGGTTTCTTCATAGAACTTTTTTTTTATTTGAATCTCTAAGATCACAAATTGTGATCTTAGAGATTTCAGCATAGAAACGCCATGTTTTGTAAATGCCATTGGAAGCTTCCTCCGTCCACCCCATCTTGAAGTCGCAAATTGCGACTTCAAGTTTTCAAACTCAATCTCTGTCAATTGAAACATAAAATCTGGGGGAAATCGATCTGCGTTTCTTTTTACGGCTTGATTTAATTGTTTCGTTTCCACCTGATACAAGGACGCGAGATCATTATCAAGCATAACTTTCTTCCCGCGCACTATGAATATTTTATTCATTACTAATTCATCGGTAACCATTTCCTTATTCACTTTTTTCATTATTAGTCGACTTCTTTTTCCCCCAACTTGAAGTCACAAATTGTGACTTCAAGTTTTGTGTTTCTTTAAGGTCGCAAATTGCGACCTTAGAATTTCAGGATTGCAATCCCTTGTTCAGTAAATGCATTCAGAAGTTCCCACCTACCCCGCCCTTTTTTAATCATCCAAATTGCAAGGTCAAAAGTTTGAATTCCTTAGTGGTCGTTTTCTCATACCATCGCCTTTTATTACTTATGCGAATCTTGAGGTCACAGATTGTGACCTCAAGTGATTTCGTTCCTTTAAAAAATTAGAGGCCGCAATTGCGACCTCCATTCATGGCTTACTATTTATTTACCTCTAAAAACTCGATAAAACTATTCCTCCCTTTTAAGATTGCAATGGTGTTTTCATCATGGATTTGATGTGTTTTCCTTGCCCGGCTGGTGTCTCCACCAGCCGGAATGACTAATCATTTGATAAGGCTAATGGAGGATCAAGCGAGTGGCTGGTGAAGACACCAGCCACGGAAACACCAGCCACGGTGAGCATTAGCGGTTCTTCACAATCCCATAACCATTTCTTCACGTCCCGGTAACACAGAGCAATTAATCTTGCCGCTCAACTAAACCACCTGTTTATGAAAATCAAGTTCCTGCTTTTGCTATTGACAAGTTTCTCCTTACTGTCTTGTTTTAAAGACGATGATTTTTTTGAGTACATTCATGAAGATGCTTCCACATTCACCGAAATCAGTAGTCTCACGATTGGTGGTGAAGGTGCCGCGGAGATTACCGCTTATGATCCGTCAACCAAAAAATTATTCGTGGTAACCAATGCGGGTGCAAGTACACAGGTAGATGTGGTGGATTTTTCTAATCCAGCTGCTCCTGTTGCTATTGGCTTTATTGATATCAGTACGTATGGTGGTGGTGTTAACAGTGTTGCCGTAAGCGATGGCAAACTCGCTGCAGCTGTTGAAGGTTTTCAGAAAACGGATTTGGGTAAAGTGGTTGTATTTAAAACAACCGATTACTCTCTCATTAAAGAAATACAAGCGGGTGCTTTGCCGGATATGGTATCCTATAGTCCCGATGGCAAATGGATCTTATCAGCCAATGAAGGCGAACCTAATGATGCTTACAACATCGATCCAATTGGAAGTGTTACAATTATTAATGTAAAAGATAACTACGCGGCTACCACCATCGATTTTACTTCATTCGCAGGACAGGAAGCCGCGCTGAAAGCAAAAGGTTTCCGCATCTTCGGACCCAACGCCATTTTTGAAAGAAATATAGAACCGGAATACCTCACTATTGATAAAGATTCTAAAACAGCCTGGGTAACCTTACAGGAAAATAATGCAATCGCGAAGATTGATATCCGTTCTAAAAAAATCACTTCGATATTTCCGTTGGGCTTCAAAAACTATAATACCGATGCTACTGCCATTGATCCCAGCGATCGCGATAACACAATTCTCCCTGGTAAATGGCCATTGAATGGGATGTATCAACCCGATGCCATTGCAGTATTTGAAGATCGCGGTACTCCTCATTTGTTTACAGCCAACGAAGGGGATGTAAGAGAGTGGGCTGGCTATGCGGAGAACAAGAGAGTAAAAGACCTTACATTGGATGCGCTCGCTTTTCCTGATGCAACGATTAAACAGGATCCTAAACTGGGAAGATTGAATGTAACCAATACATTGGGTGATGATGGTGCCGATGGCGATTTTGATAAGCTCTATTCATTTGGTGCCCGTTCTTTCAGTGTTTGGAATGGTTTTAACGGACAACTGGTATTCGATAGCAAGAACGAACTGGAAGAAAAATGTATTGAAGCCTCATTATATGATGATGGTCGCAGCGATGATAAGGGAGTGGAACCCGAGGGAATTACTATCGGAGTAGTTGGTAAGAAAGTAATTGCCTTCGTAGGAATGGAAAGAGCTGACGCGATAGCGATTTATGATGTTAGCAATCCGGTCAATCCCAAATTCATCAAGCTACTGAAAAGTGGTGATGCGCCGGAAGGACTTACGTTTATTCATGCGAAAGATAGTCCAAGTAAGAAAAGCTTATTGGTGGTGAGTAGTGAGGGGGATGGCACTATCAAAGTCTATTCAGTGAATTAAAGCAATGACGAATTTGCGGATGGCGGATGCTTATTCCTATCGTCATTGCGAGCCCCGCATTAGCATCTTGCATTCTCAGCAACCCAACACGGGGCGTGGCAATCTCCCTATCTGGAGACGCAAAGACCGGTGTATCGGAACGAGGGACTCCGAATAATTACAAGAAAGGTTTTGATACATATCCTCAAATTTGTTTTTCCCGATCGTACCGTTTCCAGATAGGGAGATTGCCACGCACCGCGTAAGATGGCTCAATTTAAAAGACCGTGATGCGGTGCTCGCAATGACGATAAACACGGGCATCCGCTAATTCTCCTTTCGCCATCAACTATTATCTTTGCGTTCTTAATTGTATCAAATGCTTCGCAAAGCCACTGCCAACGATCTTGCCTTCGTATACGAACTGTATATGCATCCTGATATCAATCCCTGGCTTTTATATGAGCCCATGGACATAGAAAAGTTTCAACCCATATATGATGACTTGCTGAAAAGAGATGTGAAATATATATATGAATACAATGGCGAACCAATGGGTATGTGCAAGCTGGTTCCCTTTACTTACCGTACATCGCACGTTGTTTACCTGGGTGGCGTGGGCGTTTATCCGGGTTTTACCGGCAAAGGGCATGGAGCTCAAATGTTGCGGGCAATTATCGATCTCTGTCGCACGGCGGGTTATAAAAGAATTGAATTAAGCGTTTCCGTTCTCAACGAGAAAGCACTTCATCTCTATGAAAAAACAGGATTTGTAAAAGAAGGAGTGTTGAGGAAGTATACTTATATGAAGAGTAAAAATGAATATGTTGACGAAACGTTGATGGCTATGCTGCTGTAATTTTGTTATCGTCATTGCGAGTCCCGCCTGCACGGTAATTGTACTAAAATTAATCTACCTGGCGGGACGTGGCAATCTCCCGATCTAGTGACGCAAAGACAAGTCTATCGGAATGTGATTCGCGATAGCAACTCGAAGCAATTAGTTGTGAGTCTTTAAATGCATTTACCATGATTTCGAATTAATCGATCATTCGATTCCAGATAGGGAGATTGCCACGCCCCGCGTAAATTACTGATAGCGCACGACCCTGACGCGGGGCTCGCAATGACGATACAGATGAGCATTCGCCATCCGAAAATCCGCCATCTTGCTTCATTCGCGTTAATTCGTCTTCATTCGTCCCTATTCGCGTACTAAAATTCGGCGCTGCCTGGAGTACGCGGAAACGCAATCACATCCCTTATATTCGTCATTCCCGTTACAAACAATACCATTCTTTCAAAACCCAATCCAAAACCGGCATGTGGTACGGTTCCGTAACGACGCGTATCCAGATACCACCACAACTCTTCCGCGGGAATATGCATCTCTTTCATTCGTTGTTCCAGCTTCTCCAATCTCTCTTCTCTTTGCGAGCCACCAACAATCTCTCCAATACCCGGAGCCAATATATCCATCGCGGCTACCGTTTTTCCATCTTCATTCTGGCGCATATAAAACGCTTTGATCTCTTTGGGATAATTGGAAAGAATAACAGGCTTTTTAAAATGTTTCTCTACCAGGTATCTTTCATGTTCACTCTGTAAATCCATTCCCCAACCAGTAATGGGATACTGGAATTTCTTTTTCTTATTGTGATTGCTCTCTCTTAAAATATCAATTGCTTCGGTATAAGTTATTCTTTCAAAGTTATTCTTCAACACAAACTCCAACTTCTCCATCAATCCCATTTCACTGCGCTTTTCCTGCGGCAGTTGTTTTTCTTCATCTGCCAGTCGCTGTGCAAGAAATTCAAGATCCTCGCGGTTATTGTCCATCGCGTATTGAATAATATATCGAATGAACTCTTCCGCGAGATTCATATTATCCTCTAAATCATAAAAAGCCATTTCGGGTTCAATCATCCAGAACTCCGCCAGGTGACGGGCCGTATTGGAATTTTCCGCACGGAACGTAGGACCGAATGTATAGATATCACCAAAGGCGGTAGCTCCTAATTCTCCTTCCAATTGTCCGCTTACTGTTAGGTTGGTAGCGCGACCGAAAAAATCTTCTTTAAAATTCACCGTACCATCTTCGTTACGCGGAGTTTTATCAAAAGGAAGCGTAGTTACTTTAAACATTTCACCAGCGCCTTCTGCATCACTCGCGGTAACGATCGGCGTATGCATGTACACAAATCCTTTTTCATTAAAGAACTTGTGGATTGCGAATGCGAGTGCATGTCGTACCCGGAATACCGAACCAAATGTATTGGTACGAAAACGCATGTGTGCGATCTCTCTTAAATATTCAAGCGTAGGTCTGTTCTTTAATTGGATCGGATATTTTTCAGCATCGCTATCACCCAACACTTCAATAGTAGCGGCCATCAGGTCCATTTTCTGTCCCTTGCCTAATGATGGAACGAGTTTGCCCGTAACTTTCAAAGAAGCTGAAGTCGTAACCCGTTTCAACAATTCATCTTCAAATTTTCCCAATTCCGCAACAATCTGCAGGTTATTATTGGTAGAGCCATCATTCAATGCAATGAATTGGTTATTGCGAAAACCGCGTACCCAACCCATTACAGTAACTTCCTGTTGCTGTGGTTCCCAGCTCAGCAGCTCTTTAATTTTTACCCGTTTGTTGAACATAAATCTTGGAAATTTTGGGTGGCAAAGATAAGAATGTGCAAATTAGAAAATGTGCAAATGTGCAAATGCCCTAGAGTGCAATTTCCCGATATAGGGCAACTTACTTTTAAGAGAAATGTGCAAATTTGAAAATGTGCAGATGTGCAAATGCTTCTGGTGCCATTTTCCCGCTATAAGGTATCATTTCTTTAGTCGGAAATATTCGAATTGAGGCATTTGCACATTTTCTAATTTGCACATCTGCACATTTACCTCTCAAGCATTTCCACATTAATGAATTACATTTTCCCATCTCGTAACCCCACCCTCTTCTTATTTCGGTATTTTCGCCCAGGTGGCTAAGAAGCAACTACATATCGCATTGGTTGGCAACCCCAACAGTGGGAAAAGTTCCTTGTTCAATGCATTGACTGGAATGAACCAGAAAGTGGGAAATTTTCCGGGTGTTACGGTAGATAAAAAGACCGGAAACAGCGTGATTTCGGATAAAATGACCGCTTCTATTGTTGATTTGCCCGGATCTTATAGTTTATATCCGCGCCGCGAAGATGAATGGGTCGCCTACCGGGTACTGATGCAACAGGACCCCGATACTAAACCGGATATGGTGCTGCTGGTAGCCGATGCCAGTAACCTCAAACGCAACCTTCTTTTTGTATCGCAGATCATCGACCTTAAAATTCCTATTGTGCTGGCGCTTACTATGGTTGATCTAGCCAAGCGAAAAGAGCTGGTAATTGATGTGCCCGAACTGGAAAGAGAATTGGGTATTCCGGTAATTCCCGTTAATCCGCGAAAGAACAAAGGCATCCCTCAATTAAAAAAAGCGATTGAGCAAACTGCTAACGAACTATACAAAGCGCCGGCCCGCGATTTTATCGATAACCAGGCCCTTGCCACTTCGGCTATCGGAAGTGTTAAGCAATTGTTTCCCGCGCTCAGCGATTATAAAGCGATTCACTATCTCATCAACCATGAATCTTTTTCATTGGAAGACCCTTTGCAGAAAAAGATTGAAGAGATTGAAGAAGAACACAAGTTTAATCATACCCGGGTGCAGGCGGAAGAAATACTGCAGCGTTATCATCGTATTGGCGCTATCATGAAGCAGTCTGTTTCGGAGCCATCACCCATGCAGAAAAAATTATTTACCGATAAGCTGGATGATTTATTGCTACACCGGCGCTGGGGTTATCTTATTTTATTGGGAGTATTGTTTCTGCTGTTTCAAAGTGTATTCTTTATAGCTGAGTTTCCAATGAATTTTATTGAATGGGGATTTGCTGCCATCAGTAATTGGTTCAGTGATATTTTGCCTGCAGGATGGCTCACTGATCTCTTCATCAATGGAATACTTGCGGGATTAAGTGGCATTCTTGTGTTCATTCCGCAAATCATGATTTTGTTTGGATTGATTACCGTGCTGGAAGATACCGGCTATATGGCCCGCATCAGTTTCTTAAGCGATAAGTTAATGCGTAAAGTTGGTTTGAATGGCAAAAGCGTAATGCCCATGATCAGCGGGTTTGCCTGCGCTGTTCCCGCTATCATGAGTGCCCGTAACATTGAAAACAAGAAAGAACGACTACTCACCATTCTTATCACTCCATTGATGAGTTGCAGTGCGCGACTCCCGGTGTATACGATTCTCATTTCATTGGTTATTCCTGAAAAGTATTTTTTAGGATTTCTCGGTCAGCGGGGATTGGTTATGATGGGACTCTACTTACTGGGCCTTGTAATGGCACTGATTGTTTCTTATGTCGCCAAATGGTTTATCAATATAAAAGAGAAAAGTTTTTTCATTCTCGAACTTCCGGTGTATCGTTCTCCGCGATGGAACAATGTATTGGTCACCATGGTAAGTAAGGCAAAGATATTTGTGGTAGACGCGGGTAAAGTAATTATGGTGATCAGTCTCATTCTTTGGGCGCTGAGTTCATATGGGCCCAACGATAAAATGAATGCGGTAGCAGAAACTTATAAAAAACAAATTGAAAAAAATCCCGCGCAAGCAAAAGAATTGACTTCACAAATGAACGCGGAGTTATTGCAGAATTCCTATGCGGGCATATTGGGTAAATCCATTGAACCGGCAATTGAACCGCTTGGCTTTGACTGGAAGATTGGAATTGCATTGATAACTTCATTTGCTGCTAGAGAAGTGTTTGTTGGAACCATGGCTACTATCTATAGCGTAGAGGGTGGCAACGATGCAGACGAGTCGACCCTGCGGGAAAAGATGGCAAAAGCGGTTAAGCCCGATGGCACCAAAGTGTATACCCTGGGAGCAGGATTATCGCTTATGATCTTTTACGTATTAGCAATGCAATGCATGAGTACGTTAGCCGTGGTGCGCCGGGAGACCCGCAGCTGGAAATGGCCTGTAATTCAATTCATTTACATGACCGGACTGGCCTATATCATGAGCCTGATCACCTACCAGTTATTTAAGTAAGCAACCTCTTTTTCCGGCAGTGTCTCGGTTTCCCACAACTTGTCCCGCCAAATGCGGGAAAGGCACTAAGCCACAAAAGGTTACTCTTAGTGAATTTTGTGTCTTTGTGGGACAAAGATTTCAAACTGAGACACCCCTCTTTTCCCACAATAGTTACCCTTTTTTCCCGTTTTACAAGAAGGTCAAATCCAAACCCCATGAAAAGAGTCATTCTTTTTACCCTAATCGCATTTACCACTATTAGCGGCTTCTCTCAATCGCAGTGGTATTACTTCACCGAAGAATTTTATTTTGTAAAAGAAGTCCCCGTTAAAGATTTTCACGGCAAGAATTTCCGTTATGAAATCGCAGTAAAGGCAAAACCTTCCGATACACTTTCAAAGGTTCGTATCCATGGAATCAATGTGGGTAAAGGAAAGGAAGATTTTATCAACAGTGATTTCACCGTAGAATCAAGAACAGAACAGGAGTGGACCATTTATACCATCGTGGGTAAAGTAGATGAGAATGCTACCCGTCTCTGGTTTTATACGGCTGTAAATGGTAATGGTAGTTTTTATTTTGATGATATCAGCTTCTATATAGAGCAGGAACCCGGCCAATGGAAACAACTGTTGTTACCCAATACCTCTTTTGAATCGGCTAACAAGAATATCTTCGATGGATATTATGTAAGCAGGCGAACTTCAAAAACATTGACTACACAAGTCTCCAACCAGGTATATAAAACCGGTAAGCGCTCGTTGCAGGTAACCAGTAAACAACAACAACCTGTTTCATTATTAACCACCGTACAATAAAGGTTTCCCACAAAGACACAAAGATCACGAAGAAGCACTTTGTGATCTTTGTGTCTTTGTGGGAACCACTCTAAAATAAAAGGGAGACCTATGGCGGGGTCCCCCTTTGTATTCTTAAATCCTAAACAAACACTCTTTATAGTTAATCTACACTTTGTTGAATTCTTCTTTTCAGATCCGGATAAATCTTACGCATCAGGGTATTCATTACATCTGCCTTTGATGGTTGATTAAACGAATTCCGGTTGTTTACCATTATCCAATCATCCTGACTCAGCGCTCTTGAATCTCCGGTATAAGTAGCATTGCTTTCTGTCCAGTTTACCTCATCGCGCACAGATCCATTATCAATAGTGGTACGACTTGCTATATCATTAATGCGATATTCTATTTCACCCTGCACCATAAAACTGTTTTGTGTAATATAAAGGGTAGCATACACTGTTGTATATGTAGGTTTACCACTTGTATCTTTTCCCGATTCCACGCTCTTCGAAACCTTACGGGTAAATTGCTGCGGATTTGAACGTATCGGGTTAATCGATCTCCAACGCATATTCACTTCCCAATCAGCTATTATCTGATCGCGTCGTACATCTCTATCATTATAAAAACGAGCGGGATAGTAACTAGCCGAACGACCGCCTAATTCACGCACCAATTGATCCTGGTATTCCTGTGGACGGTAACGCATATCGGGAAAACCATTATTCCAGTTTCCACCGGTTGGGAAAAATACATTGTCCTCTTCCACTGGATAGATCACCACATCCACAATCCCTTTTTCATACGCGTCTTTAATCTGCTTTGCTACGTCCTTATATCCGTT
The DNA here is from genome assembly GCA_965279015.1 of Chitinophagaceae bacterium. Classification (GTDB taxonomy): domain Bacteria; phylum Bacteroidota; class Bacteroidia; order Chitinophagales; family Chitinophagaceae; genus Endoryza. Next base: position 866,632 of record OZ257130.1, on the reverse strand, counting down.
TACATATTCATTGCTTCGCTTAAAACTCTGCCAGGCCATCAAAGAGCTTTCGCGGGTATTATCTTCAAGCAGATCTTGTCCACGAGCATAATAATCTTCCGCGGCTTGCAGTTTTGTGTCTTCTATGTCGCGCAAATAATTCTTCGGTTTTACAATTCCAAAACTTCCGGGTGTTGCTTCGAGGCTTGTATAAATATGTTGCAACGCATAGTACTCACTCAATATCTTATCCCATCGTTGTTCATCATTGCCCGATTTATACACAGCAATCGATTCTTCATGTCTCTCTACAGATTTTTTGTAGAGAATCGTAAGATCAGACTGTGCTCTTTCATTACCGGGTTTCTTTTTTAACGCGTTAATGGCGGCGTACAATGGTTTGTCTTCTGAATAGCTAGCCTGGAACTTCTTAGAAGATCCGCAGGATGCTAAAACAACAAAACCAATTAAAAGGGGTAAAATTCTACTGTTCATAATTTGGGTCCTCCTATTACTATAACGCAAATGGCAGTCCTTTAGGTGTTATTATTTTCTTAAGAAGGTTGTTCAAACAACCTTTAACAATCCATAAACCATTTATATAATCCATTAAGCCTGACGCTTTATTATTCCGTAGTTTTCATAAAACGTTGATATGAAAGGGATAATAATATTGTTGGTTGCGTTGTTCATTGCCGGATTATCGGCTACTGCTAATGTTACTTCAGGCGTCAAAACAATTGATAGTATTCCTGCCGATGTGAAAGATGTTGCTACAATGGATGGCGAATGCTCTTTTGTGTCGTCATTGCGAGTCCGCCCATCATGGTGATTTCATATAAATGAATCTTAATGGCGGACGTGGCAATCTCCCTATCTGGAATCGAATGATCGATTAATCCGAATTTGAGTCTATGAATTCTAAACCTTCTTTGTAATTATTAGGAGTCTCACTTTCCGATACACCGGGCATTTCGTCTCCATATAGGGAGATTGCCACGCCCCCGTTAGATTTTTTATGCGGGATGAGTGTTGGGGGCTCGCAATGACGATACAGATGGACATTCATTTCCGTAAATCTGCCATCTTATCTTTTACAATACCTTCAATTTTTCCAGTTCCTCTCTAAACTGCTGCGGTGATTGAAAATGTATCGTCTCAAATCCCAATTCTTTTGCCGGAGCAAGATTTCTTATATTATCATCCAGGTAAACAGATTTAGCCGGATTTATATCAAATCGTTTAGTAAGTGATTCATAAAATCCTTTAAAGGGTTTTCTTGTTTTCTCTTCACCTGAAACATGACGGCCATCAAACCAGTGCAGGAAAATATATTTATCGAGGGCAATCGGAAATGTTTCGGCGCTCCAGTTTGTAAGCGCATATGTTTTATACTCTTTTTTCTTTAACTCCCTGAATATATTCACGGTTCCATGAATGGGTCCTCCCAACATATCCACCCAACGATCATAAAATATCCGGATATTTTTTTCATGTTCCGGAAATTGCTTTACCAGCAACTCGGTTCCCTCTTTAATGGTTCGTCCCGCATCCTGCTCTTCATTCCAGTGACCGGTACAAATATTATTATAGAACCATTGAAGCTCTTCTTCTGTAGAAAATATTTTTTTGAAAACATAATCAGGGTTCCAGTCGATGAGAACGCCTCCGAGGTCGAAGACAATGGTGTCGATTTTTTGCATGAACGAATTTAGGAAGAAGCTTTGAGCTACTAGCTGCAAGCCGCAAGCAGTCTCCGATACTATGAAAGATTTTTTAAAATTCAAACGCTTCTTGCAGCTTGAAGCTAGCTGCTCGAGGCTAGCAATTCTTTCACTTTCTCCCCAATAAAATCCCTCACCTTATTAAACTCTGCAGGCTCCATATGTTTAGGATCGGGGATCTGCCAATCTATAAATTGTTTAGCCGGCATCCAGGGACAGGCATCGCCACAACCCATGGTTACTACTGCATCAAAGGGAGCGTATTGTTCAACCTCTTTCAGAGATTTGCTATCATGCTTGCTTAAATCGTATCCCAATTCTTTCATCGCTGCAATCGCTTTCGGATTTACAATACCCGAAGGTTTGGACCCGGCGCTATAGGCTTCCACTCCTTCTCCGCCATACAGCTTCGCAAATGCCTGGCTCATCTGGCTACGATTGCTATTTTCTACACATACGAAAAGAATTTTTTTCTTCATTTTTTCTTTCTTGTTTTTTCTTTTGTATTTCTTCTTTGCCCCCACGGGGGTGACAGTTTGGTTCTTGGTTCATCTTTCAGTTACACACCAACCACCCGACTCCTTCTCTCCATCATTACCGTTGTTCTCCAGGTGCCGTGCAATTGCGCGATGCGTTCGCGGTAACCGATAACCCGGAATCCGCATTGTTCATGCAAATGAATGCTGGCTTTATTTTCTTCATGAATAACACTGAGCAGGCTCCAGCTTCCATTCTTTTCACTTTCTTCTATCAGCGACTTCAGCAATTGCTTGCCGATTCCTTTACCCTGGTGATTTTTATGAACATAAATGGTTACTTCGGCAACTCCTTTATAACAATCGCGCGACGACACCGGAGCGGTTGCTGCCCAACCCATCACTTTGTTTTCTTCAATGGCAACCAATCGTGAATGAGGGAAAAATTTTTCATTAATCTTATTCCAGGAAGGAACTTCTGTTTCAAATGTAGCATTGCCGGTATCAATTCCGTGTTGGTAGATTTCCAGGATTTCGTCAGTATCTTTTTTTTGCCAGTTTCTGATCTGCATACCCCAAACTTACTATATTTCCTTTTTCATTACTACAGCTGTGGATGGACATAGATGGGTAAATTCGGCCGATTGCTTTAATGCAGCAGGTGTATCTTCCCGGTTTATCTTTTGAAAACCCCGATTAGAAAAATAGTTTTCTGCAGTTTCGGTAAGCAGGTACATTTCTTTTAAACCCAGTCTTTTTCCATAGTTGAAAAGCGCCGCAACCAGAGAAGAGGCGATTCCATTATTGCGATATGCAGGATCGGTGGCCATGCTTCTCAATAAACCAAATTCACCGTACTGTTCCATTCCAATTACTCCAATGGGCAAACCATGCTGCTTCACTATAAAAAAATGAGACAAATCCCGATTAATATCTTCAATTGGCAATTTATGCTTTGACAAAAGTTCGCATACGGAATGATAATCGGATGGTGCAGCGGCTTGAATGGAGATGGTCTCTGTCATGGATTAAAATTTTGAGAATAATATCACAACTCATAACCATGTTTTAGCAACAGCCGCTTCCAGGCTCGCAACAATTGCGTTCGTCTTTGGCAGGCTTCGACGCAAACACGGTTATACTTTTTATCTGGGTATCGCTGTTTTTAAATTGATTTATCTCCTCTTCAGAAAAATAATCCCGTAGAATTTCATCGGGAACGATTATTTCTTTTTCTTTTTGCTGAGTGATATTGCTGAACCCTGCTTCATTTATTATGTCGAGATACTCAGATTTCTGAATTGCTCCCGCTACACAACCCGCATAAAGTTCGGCCACTTGTTTCCATTTCTCGGGTAACGCTCCTTCCAATACAATATCAGAAATTGAAAAATGACCCCCGGGCTTAAGCACACGAAATATTTCGCTGAATACTTTATGTTTATTAGGAACCAGGTTCAACACGCAATTGCTAACAATTACATCTGCTTTATTACTGGTTACCGGTATATCTTCAATATCCCCGAGACGGAATTCCACATTATTGTATTCCAGTTTCTCCGCATTGGCTCTTGCCCTTTCCACCATTTTTTCTGTAAAATCAATCCCGATTACTTTGCCGGCAGCGCCTACTATTCTTCTTGCGATAAACGCATCGTTCCCCGCACCACTGCCCAGATCGATCACTGTATTTCCTTCTTTAATCATTGCATATTCGGTGGGCAATCCGCAACCTAATCCAAGATCTGCATCCGGATTGTATCCCTTCAGTGTTGAATAATCATCCGCCATAATATTGTACATATCTGTATCACAACACCCCGTTGCACCGCAACAAGAGGAAAGGTTTTGTGTACGCGGCTGACTGGCTATTTCCCCGTATTTTTCTTTTACAAGTTCTTTTAATTCTTTTTCGTTTTGCATGGTTATCATTTATTAGAGATGAAAATATTTTTGTTAAAAGGAGGGGCGACGGGTCCCTCCTTTGTGTTTAGCAACAACCCATTTCGGCTACACCGTTGCAGCATTCGCTGCCGATGGCGCAACAACTGGGGTCTTTTTGCGTGTTTGTGTTCATGGCTGTACTATTTGTCTCTATCTCCATTACAGGAATAGAGTGGTTAAGAAAACATATTAAAATCCTTTTAGTTTTTTTACTTTTTGAATCTCCTGCTTAGCTGCCAAAAAATCTTTTTTAAATTTTTCATCGGCCATTAATCTTTTGATCAATTGATAGGCAAGCGCTCTTCCACTCTCTGAATCACTTGGATAATGCACCCCAATGATCTCGCGGCTATGCGCCATATCATACGCGTCTTTCATAAAGAAGCTGGTGAATTCGGGCAATAATTCTGAATAAAGAAAGGCGTTTACATATGAATTGGTTGCATGACCGCTTGGATATGCGGCCCAGTTGGTTTCTTCCAGGTTTTCAAGCCTGGGTTCAATTTTATATGGACGAATTCGGATAAAATAGTTCTTGTATTTCCAAATCAGGTATTCAGCATCCTTCCAAACATTTGCTGCCAATTGAGTTGTCAGTGGTAATGAATCAGCGTTGAACCAGGTGCCAATGGATCTTCCGATATGAAAAAGATTTCGGGTCATTTTTTTATAATCAGCATCGCCTGGTTGAACAGCAGTGCGATAATATACACCGGCATAATAGGCAGAGGCTCTTTTGTCTTCTTCGCTACGTTGATCCTGCAGTTGAAGTAAATAATCCAATTCTGCACGGGTTTGCGCTGAGCTATTAGCGGGCGGATCAGGAATTGCAAATTTTTCTGTGTTGCTTAAATAATACGGGGCTCTTTTTCGTCCATGCCCAATCAACTCTCCCGGTTGACAGGCAGTTGGATCACAAGCAGATTCAGGTGCTTGCTTTTTTATTGGTGCAGATGGACCGGGTCGCTCAATTTTTGTAACACGGGTTTCCCCGCTTGCTAAAACAAAATGCAGGGTGTCAAATGCTTCCATTCCCTTTACTGGAGCTGTGTTGTACGTTGAAAGTTTTTTATAATGCCCCCAAATAGGAGGAAGCGGCTTGGTCGATTGAGAATAAACGACTATTGTAGTCATTAATAAAATGTAAATGCCGAACATTTTTTTCATGGCAAGATTCGGTTTAGCTCCTCCGTCCATTAACGGGTCGCGGAGAGTTTATAATGATTGGTTACTAACAACATTTTGCATTTGTTTCTTTCAATTTGATAAAAAGCGAAGTAAAATCGCTGTTGAACTTTTCAAACGTCTTCCAATTGATACAATAGCAGCTTCGAGGTCCATCAATGGTGCCATCAATTAACCCCGCGTTTTTTAATTCTTTCAGATGCTGGCTCACGGTGCTTTGTGCAAGGGGGAGAATATCCACAATCTCTCCGCAAATACATTCGTTGCGCTGGGCCAGTACTTTTAAAATGGCGATACGGGCTGGGTGACTCAATGCTTTGGCAAAGGCCGCCAGGTCCTGCTCTTTCTGAGAAAACTCTTCTTTTTTATGTATTGCCATTTTCTTTTATCGTTTTTTTACGATGAATATCTTTAAAGAAAAAGACGAAACCATCCGTCTTAAAATCTTATATCGCAAATATACGATAATGGAAATGGGAGTTCCAAATTTATTTTTGATTTGTGATATATGATTTTGGATTTCTGAGTATCGGGTATTCCTGATTTGTACGTTAATCCGAACCTGAGGAAATCACAATTCCTATATCCTAAATCATAAATTGCAATTTTGGGGGAATGTGTGGATTATCAGAAAGTTCTTATATATTGCAAAAAAATTCCCCTCCGTGGAAACGGAAGGGTCTCTAACGATTGCTTGCCATATGAAAAAATAGATTGGTCTTAAGTCTTTGCAGTTCTTACTGCTTATATGGTCTCTCCCGATTGCCTTTCCCTAACGATTGCCTGCCATATGTTTTTAAATCATGTGATTTAAAATTCATTGTAAAAATAAGGCGTGTTTTATACGCATTAAAATCAACTTGTAACCGATTTCATTACGGCTAAGCGGGAAATTAAAAATCAACCCGTTGATAACAAGCAGATTAGGATTAACTTTGTAATTATGGCCAACCGGTTTTCTGACACCTTATTCCTCTTAGTCCACTCGCTTGAAAAGTCTGAAAAGAGACATTTTAAGCTCTATATAAAGCGAAGCTCCGCCAATGAGGAGCTCAAAATCGTTCAGCTTTTTGATGTCCTGGACAAAATGCCCGAATATGATGAGCAGGTTTTACTCAAAAAGATGAAGGGGATTACTAAAACCCAGCTTACCAATCTTAAAACACACCTTAATAAACAACTGCTTGCTAGTCTCCGATTGCTGAAGTTGGGTGAAAATGTGGACCTCCAACTCAGTGAACACCTCGACGAAGCCCGCATATTATATAATAAGGGATTGAAAATTCAGGCCCTCCGCATTCTTGAAAAAGCAAAAGAACTTGCCCGTGCTAACCAGAAATTTAATACCCTGGTCCAGATCCTCTCATTAGAAAAGAAAATTGAAACACTTCATATCACCCGCAGCTCGACGGAAAAAACTGAACAACTGGCGGCAGAAGCAATACAGATAAGCAGTCATATTGATCGGGTAACAAGACTTTCCAATCTCGCTTTGTTGCTCTATCGTTGGTATGTGTTGAACGGGCATGCCCGAAATGATGAGGACGAAAAAGATATTAAATCGTTTTTCAAAAATTATCTCCCTTCGGATATGCAGGCGGTAAGTGGTTTTTACGAAAAGATGTATCTATACCAAAGCTATTGCTGGTACGCATTCATCCGCCAGGATTTTCTAATGTATTATCGCTATAGCCAGAAGTGGATTGATTTATATGAAGCAGATCCGCAAATGATAGCGGTGGAAACCGGGCACTATGTAAAAGGAATGCACAACCTGCTGAATGCGCATTTCGATTTGCGCAACTTTCAACGTTTTGAGATCGCACTTAAGAAATTTGAGGCGTTCGCACAAACCACGATCGCGAACGAGCACGATAATTTCAGAACCCACACTTCCATCTATATTAATGGGGCTCGTATCAATCAGCACCTGATGAAGGGAACTTTTAAAGAGGGGTTGAAACTAATTCCGGGTATTGAAGAAAAGCTAACCGAGTATTCGATTTTTGTGGATCGTCACCGCATTCTTGTTTTCAACTATAAATTCGCAACCTTGTATTTTGGAAGTGGCAATTATGATAAGGCGATTGATTTTCTGCAAAAAATCATCAATGGTCCACTCGATTTGCGAATCGACCTGCAGTGTTATGCGCGACTGCTGCACCTGATGTGTCATTATGAATTGAAGAATTATGAATTGATCGAATCTCTTACCAAGTCGGTGTATCGCTTTATGGCTAAGATGAAAAACCTGACAGTGGTGGAAGAAGAAATTTTCCGATTCCTTAAAAACTCTTTCGGCGTTCCACTCACCACGCTCAAGCCTGAATTAGAAAAGCTACTACACAAAATCAAGCACCTCGAGAAAAGTCGTCACGAAACAAGATCACTCGCTTACCTGGATATCATTTCCTGGATAGAAGCAAAGGTGTATAATAAAACGATGGGGGATATTATTTATAATAAGTATTTGCAGAGCAGGAAGAGACGGTATGATTAGATAATGTGAAGATGTGCAAATGTGCAAATGCTCTCAATTCGAACATTTCCGTTTAAAGGTAACCTGCCTTATTGGGAAGAAATAGCGCCCTAAAGCATTTGCACATCTGCACATTTTCTAATTTGCATATTCAAATCTTCCTCAATCTCCCCACCGCTTCCTCCAACGTCTCCTCCTTCTTCGAAAAACAAAACCTCACCACTTTATTATCGGTGCCTTCTTTATAAAATGCGGAAACGGGTATGGTTGCCACTCCAGCTTCTTTTGTAATACGGATAGCAAATTCTTTATCGCCTTCATTGCTGATACGATCGTAGGTTGCCGTAATAAAATAACTTCCATGACTCTTAAGCATTCCGAATTTTGTATCTCGCATCAGCTCAATAAAATAATCTCTCTTTTTTTGCATGAATGAGCTTAGAGAAAGATAAGCATCTCTATTGCTCAAAAAATTTGCAAGCGCTACTTGTGATGGGGTATGACAGCAAAAGCAATTGAACTGGTGAACTTTCCGGAATTCGCTCATCATCCCGGGTGCTGTAATACAATAACCCAGCTTCCAACCGGTACAATTATACACTTTACCAAATGAGAAACAGACAAAGCTGCGTTCCATCAAATCGGGGTAGCGTAAAATACTCTGGTGAGGCAATCCATCAAAGATGAGATGTTCATAAACCTCATCGCTTACTATAAAAATCTCGGTCCCTGTTACGATTGCCCGAAGCTGTTGAATATCTTCTTCGCTTAATACGGCCCCGGTAGGGTTATGCGGAGAATTGATGATGATTGCTTTTGTGCGCGGGGTAATTTTTTGTTTTACTTCATTCCAATTAATAGAATACTGGGGAAATTGGAGGTTGATACGAATTGCTATGGCCCCGTTGATTTCGATATTTGGAATATAACTGTCATACGCGGGCTCAAACACGATCACTTCATCGCCCGGTTGCAGAATTGTAGTGAACGCTGTATAGATAGCATAGGTACCACCCGGCGTTATCGTTATTTGTGTATCGGGATTTATTTTAGCTCCATATAAATAATCCGCCTTCTCCGCCAGCGCTTCTCTCAGTGGCATATATCCCTGCATGGGCACATATTGATTATATCCCTTCTGCATTACTTCGCTCACCTTATTCATAAGATCCGCGTTCATGGGAAAATCAGGAAAGCCCTGTCCAAGGTTGATCGCCTTGTGTTCGTTAGCCAACGTACTCATTACCGTAAAAATGGTGGTGCCAACATCTGGCAACTTAGATTTAATAAAAGGCTCCATATGTTATATCGTATGCGGCTAAATTAAGTTGATTTGTGCAATTGAAAAGAGGAGAGTTCTGTATATTTAGGCCTTACGCGCGGATCAATTACCATAGACCCCTTCCCGATCATATGCTTTTTAATTCCTTAAGCTTTGCCCTTTTTTTGCCGATTGTTTTTATCTTTTATTGGTTTCTGACAAACCGGAACCTAAAGGCTCAAAACAGTTTGTTACTGATTGCGAGTTATTTTTTTTACGGCAGTTGGGATTATCGGTTCTTGTTCTTACTCATTTTTTCAACAGTACTCGATTATTTCACCGGAATTAAAATGCACGAAGCTTCGGATCAAAAAAAGAAGCGTTTTTGGTTCTGGTTGAGCGTTTGCACTAACCTGGGATTTCTCGGCATATTTAAATACTATAATTTTTTTGTCTCTTCTTTTGCGGATGGACTTTCCCGATTTGGACTTGAAATAAATCCATCGCTATTAGATGTAATACTTCCGGTGGGAATTTCTTTCTATACGTTTCATGGTTTATCCTATGTAATTGATATTTATAATAACAGAATCAAGCCGGAAAGAAATTTTATCGATTATTCTGTTTTTGTAAGTTATTTCCCCTTGTTGGTTGCAGGTCCCATTGAACGGGCGACCCATCTTTTACCACAGATCAAAAAAGCGAGGGTTTTCAATTACGAACAAGCGAGCAGGGGATTATTTCTTATTCTCTGGGGATTGTTTAAAAAGATAGTGGTGGCCGATAACTGTGCGCCGTTGGTAGATTCAATTTTTTCGACAGCGGGTTTGCCGGCCAGTACGCTTGTTTTAGGAGCCGTTTTGTTTGCGTTCCAGATCTATGCTGATTTTAGCGGCTATTCGGATATAGCAATTGGTGCTTCCAAATTATTTGGTATTGATCTGCTCATCAATTTCCGGTTTCCCTATTTTTCGAGGAATATCGGCGAGTTCTGGAGGCGATGGCATATCTCCCTATCCACCTGGTTCCGCGATTACTTATATATACCACTGGGAGGGTCGAAGGCTGGCAAATGGAAAAGCATCCGTAACGTTTTTATCATTTTCCTGGTTAGTGGTTTCTGGCATGGAGCCAACTGGACCTTTATCATCTGGGGGGGTATTCATGCGCTGCTTTTCCTGCCTTCTTTTCTTTTTAATAGTAATAAAAAATATCAAAAAGAAGTTGCAAACCCATCGGGTCTTATCGATACCATTCGCACATTCGGTCATATATTATGGACATTTTCAGCAGTAACTTTTGCATGGATCTTTTTCAGGGCAACATCAGTTAAGGAGGCTATTGTTTATATCCGCGGTATTTTCGACAAGTCTCTATTAAGTATACCCCGATTGATGGGCGAACAAAACACAGATTTTATTATTTCCTTTATTGGCATTATTGTTTTATTAATTGTAGAATGGAATTATCGTAAATACGAATTTGTTTTCTTCAATTTTGCCGAAAAGAGTATGCGGCGGCGGATACTGACACTCGCGATAATCGTATTAAGTATTTATTTCTTTGCGGGTAGGTCGGCTAGCTTTATTTATTTTCAATTCTGATTGAATATGAAACGGTTTATTAAGGATATATTACTGTATTTGGTGGTGGTTGCCGGAATTATTGTTTCAATGATTTCACTGCAGCCCCTGATGATACAAAAACTACCCAACGATTTCAGTCGTCACAAAGTGATTATCGACGCCCTTAATGATGAAAAAAACCAGCCTGAAATTATCTTTTTTGGAAACAGCTTATCAATGTTTGGTATCAATGCTAAAGTAATAAGCGATGAGTTGCCTGGTAAGCCGGTCATTTATAACTTGTCTTCTGTGGGCCAATCAATTTTCGAAGGAGCTTATTTTCTTTCTTCCGTTCCCTCAAAAACGAAGCTGGTTTTTCAGTGTGTCGATTATTCAATTTTCACAGAAAGTAAGAATTACCTGCAGGATGGTAAGGCAATGAGCATGATCCTTAACGGTTACCATATTGATTCGCTATCCAAAAAAATTCTTATTAATACCCATCCTTATTTTGATCAACGTAAATGGCTGGTGGCTTATGAGGCTAGGGGTAATTTAAGAAGCTCTTTACATAATTACCTGAGAAAATACCTGGATTATGAAAAGTTTGATACCAATTTCCACGATCGCTATTTCCCGCATATTTATCTGGACGAGCGTCATCCCAGGTATCCTAATATTTCCGACAATAAGAGCTATGATTCTCTCCCGGTAAGTGATACCTTGATTTCGCTGGCCAATCGAATTCACTCATCGTTGAAACAAAGGAATATCCAATACCATATAATTCTGATGCCGGTTAATTCAGAAATATACCACCTGAACGATACATTATGCAGTGCTTATCTTAATGAAATAAAAAACCGATTGCCGGGTATCGATGTTATTGACCTCTCCCAAGCCCTGAAACCCGAATTGTTTTATGATGCTATTCATGCTAACAAAAGGGGGGCCCGACGACTCTCGTTATTGATTGCTGATCGCATTAAAGAATGATGGGCTAACACGTCCCCCAGCTTATGATCGGTATGGGCCAGTTGTCAGAAGTTGATTAAATTGTACCGAATCGGTTTTAATTTTATGAAGAATCCTTCAGTCTGCATTATTCTAATTTTCAACTCAATATTGATTTTACTATTTTATGCTTGCAATAGTGGTGAACAGCGTTCATCTCCACCTCAAACCGATAGCCCGGTCACTAAAAATAATTCCAGCAATGTTGATGATGCGTTAGCTTTTTATATTCCCCTAACAAGCATATTTAACCAGGATACCATCAATCAAATTAACAGGGTGCTGTCATTAATAGATGCTTTTGATTCGATATCTCGGGAGTTTAAACGTGATAGTTTTGCCATTGAAGAGAAAACAACAGAAGGCGGAGAACTGATTGCGCTTCGTTCATCATCAACTCAATTTATACGGATCGACGGAGAATTATTCGGAGAACTAGGTAAGCTGGAATTTAGTTTTTATATGCTGAATAAGGTCGATCCGCTACTTTCTTGTGTAATTTATAAAGATACCGAGTATGACAAGCCTATGTATGAAAAGGATATGAAAATGAGTCCCCCGGTTATTACTTATGAAATTTATAGTGGTAATCGTCTCGTCGCTGTGCTGAACAATCAAAGAAGAAAAATGTCAATTGCCGCTGATCTCATGGATGAAAAGGATCGGGATACAAAACAGTTTGTAAAAGATTATTTAAGACAGGCAGATATCCTTAAATAATAAATTTACCAATTGTAAATGCGGGTCGTTATAATTTTTCTGGTTTATGAAAATCATCACCTGGAATTGCAATATGGCCTTCCGTAAAAAAGTCGCTCTGCTACTGGTTCATCAACCAGATCTTTTAATAATTCCCGAATGCGAACATCCTAAAAAGATTCTCTATGATTCAACACTTCCTCAACCAACTACCGCGCTTTGGTTCGGTTCCAATCTAAATAAGGGGCTCGGTATTTTCTCCTTTGGAGAATTCCGGTTGAGGTTGCGAAGAATTCACAATCCTGATTTTCGTATGGTTGTTCCTATCATGGTAAAGGGCGTGGGTATCGAATTTTCACTGTATGCAATTTGGGCAAATAACCCCGATGATCTGGATGGACAGTATGTTGAACAGGTTTGGAAGGCGATTCATTATTATAAAAAACATCTTAAAAACACGAATACTATTTTGGCGGGTGATTTTAACAGCAATTCCATCTGGGACCGGAAGCGCCGGGAAGGCAATCATTCTAATGTTGTAAAGTTTCTCAGTAAAAAAAATATCCATAGCAGCTACCATACTTTTCATAAACAGGAACAAGGCAAAGAACAGGATGCTACTCTTTATATGTATCGTCATAAGGATAAACCTTATCATATTGATTATTGTTTTGTTTCAGGCGATATGATTGAAAAATTAAAGTCGGTTGAAATTGGCGATTTTGACTTCTGGACCCGCTTCAGCGATCATGTTCCCCTGGTGGTAGACTTTCATTAGCAGCTATCAAAATAAAAGATGATTTATCTTCGTTAAAAGCACTAATGATTCATACACTTCCATTATTTCCAGTATTAGATGCTAAGCTGATTGAGCTGTTAAGATCACTTTCCCCCGAAGAGTGGAACAAGCCCACAATTGCCCGGTTATGGACAGTAAAAGATATTGCCACGCACTTACTGGATGGAAATTTCCGCACACTCTCACTTTCACGAGATAAGCACATCATGAATCCTGATCGTGAAATCAACACTTATGAATCCCTTGTCGATTATCTCAATCAGCTAAATGCAGATTGGGTAAAGGCAACCAAGAGACTTAGTCCGCAAGTGCTGATTGAGCTCCTGGAATTATCGGGCAAACAATATTCAGAATATCTTACAACGCTTGATCTCAATGCTGATGCAATTTTTTCCGTTGCCTGGGCCGGAGAGCAAACCTCCAAAAACTGGTTTCATATTGCCCGGGAATACACAGAGAAATGGCATCACCAGCAACAGATAAGGTCGGCCGTCGGTAAGCCTGGAATAATGACAAGGGAATTATTTTATCCATTTATAGAAACACTGCTGCGGGGACTTCCGCATGTATATAGAAATACAGCCGCTGCAGATGGTACCACCATACAAATAACGATTGATTCTTCTATTGGCGACAGTTGGTATTTACAAAGAGAGAATGGCAAATGGATACTGCTTACTATCCCAAATAATCCAATTTCCGCACAACTGGTATTGGGGCCCGATACCGCATGGAAGATATTTACAAAAGGAATGGATCCCTCCACCGCGTTAGATAATTGTAGATTGTCGGCAATGCTGCATTGGGTCAGGTTGCGTTGAATTTAGTAGCGGTAATGGCCTAAAATATTTTTATCTTCATTGGATGCGTAGAAAAGATTTTATTCGGTTAGGCGGAATGTTGGCAGGTGTCTCTGCTCAATCAACCTTGTTTGCCGGACCCTTTGGTAATAAAATCGCATCGCCCCCTTCGACTGCTATAGATTTTATTCACGATGGCTTAGCGCTTTCCCCGAAAGAATATAGTGAGTTATTAATGCGTCTTGCCGATGAGGGAAAAATCAAAACCGATTATTATTCGAATGGAGGCGTTGTGGAAGAGATGGAAAATAAATTTGCTGTTCTTACCGGAAAAGAATCCGCCGTATTTTTGCCTACGGGAACATTGGCTAATCATATTGCTGTTCGAAGATTGTCGGGCCCCAACAGAAGAGTAATCGTACAGGAACAAAGTCATTTGTATAATGATTCCGGCGACTGTTCTGAAACACTCAGTGGGTTGAATTTAATTCCACTCGGTATAAACGAAGTAGAGATTTCCCTTGAGCATATTGAGCAACAGTTTAAGAAAACGAAAACCGATCGGGTTGAAACCGGGCTTGGTTGTATTTCTATTGAAACGCCTGTTCGGAGAAAACTGGACAGAATGTTTGATTACAATAAGATTAAACAAATCGCCGCCTTTGCTAAAAGCAATTCTATAAAAATGCATTTGGATGGCGCACGTCTTTTTGTTCAGTCGGTTCATACCAATAAATCTCCTGCAGAATATGGAGAATTGTTTGATACAGTTTATACTTCGCTCTGGAAATGTTTTAATGCAGCTTCGGGTGCTGTATTGGCTGGGCCAAAATCATTTACTACTAATTTATTTCACGAGCGAAGAATGTTTGGGGGTAGCTTGCCAGCAGCCTGGCCTTTTGCGGCCGTAGCATTGCATTTTGCCGATAGTTTTATTGAAGAATATAAAAAAGCCTGGCAAAAAGCAGAATTGTTTTTCACTGCCTTGCAAAAAGAGCCACGCTTTGAGTTAATTCGGTATGAAACAGGATCGCATATTGTTCGGCTCAACCCAAAGAATATAGATCTTCTCAAATTCAAGGAGTTGTTAAGCAAAAAGAATATCGAATTGCCGGCTCCTTTTCAAACGGGTTTCTTGTTAAAAATAAATCCTTCCATTAATAAGGGAACTCCGGATAATTTAGCTCAGCGCTTTATTGATTCATTGAAGGGTTAAGGAGACCGGGAGTTTCATTTGGTAGTCCACCAATAAAAATTCGTTTCATTATACGGTACAAATCCAGTTGATGGATATAGCTGATTGCCGGTAATATTGGTCTTTTCTGTTTCCAGTAAAAGACCGGCAGCATTTGTTTCGCGGGCGAGTTGTTTTGCCGCTTCGATTAGTTTTTTTGATATTCCCAAGCCTCTGAAAGCGGGTTGTACATAAAGATCGTTTAAAAGCCAGGCTCTCTGCATTAATGTAGAAGAAAATTGTGGATAGAGTTGTGTGAAGCCCGTGAGTGTTCCGTTTTCGTCATCTACAAAAATTACAGATTCATTTTTTTTCATCCTTTCATTTAAAAAATTGGCGGCCCGGGTTATATCGGGTTGTTTACGATAAAAAATCCGGTAGGCATCAAATAGCTGACTGAGTTGTGGTAGATCGTTGGTAGTAGCGCGACGAATCATTCCGGGAAATTAAGATTCCGCCAGCGGGCGGACGCGGTGAAGAATTAAAAATAAAAAAGTCGCTATTTACAAATATTAATCTTGGGGAACGGAAGAGCCGCTTCTCTGTTTTTACAACGGGGGTACTTATTTCTTTTTGTATACGGGAACCGTACTGCAGGGTTCACCATACATAATACTTTTCGCAACTGGTCGCAGCTTCTTTGTTATCTCCATATACGCGTATTCGCCGATTGGAAGGTCTCCGCAACCTTTAATTACTACCCGCTGATCTGTGAATACAGACTCGTTGATAGCGTCAATATTTTTCAAAAAAATTTGTTTTCGTGCGGTTTCAATATCTCCCATTATTACTTCTTTTGCTATAGGCTGGAGATAAGTAGCTACCAGCATATAGGCCCATACTGGTATTACGGCATCGGCCGTACAGGTTACCGCCGCAATTTTATCAGCATAAAGCGTCCATTCGTGTTGTTGCAATGCCTGACGAAAATCTTTTTCCTTTAAAATCATCTCCATAAATAAAAACGGCTTCAGATCAAACGACAGAATCTCTTCTTTTGGATAATACTCTTCAAGATTCAGTGTGATCAGGCCACTTTCTGCAACTTTATTTATAATTGGCTCACTCATTCTAATTAAACAAAGTTACGCGGGTTTTGGTTGTGCTATATAGGCCGGGGTATTCATTTCGCTTTTCGAAACCCATTGACACAAAAAAGCCCCCCGCCGTGGCGGGGAGCTTCGAATTCAATTTCTTTATCAGAAGTGTTTATAACGATTGTCTGTTATACTTGCGGACTTCTTCAGATTCTCCACAATGCTGCGTTGGTTAAACATGCGCATTTGTTGTTGTTGGGCCTCTTGTTGCGATTTAATATCCATATTGGGGTTGGGGATTGCTCCAACATTTTCTGTTTTTATTACAAACATTGCGGATTCTCCTGCAATAAGCGGCGAAACTTTAGTTTGATAGTTTTTATTAAATGCGGCGCCACTAATTTTTGGCTCATATCCAATTACGCTTTGGGGACTATTGAAGGAAACGCTATCCGCTTTTAAAATCGGCTCGTTTACTACTTTGCTAACAGCATCGAGCGTTGTCGCGCTAGAAATCTTTTCGCTGATCAGCTTTGCTTTCTTTTGCTGACGGATCTTCGCTTCGCTGGTTTGTCTTGCCCTGTCGACCCCCTGGGTTCCTTCCTCGTAAGAATGAGTAATAATGGGTACAACATATATAAAGTAGTTATTGGTTTTTATCTGGAACGGTCTTTCAGAAACATCTCCCAGTTTTGCATCTGTAAAAATCCAGCGTATCATTTCTCGGGATGATCCTCCGTCAATACCAACACCGCGTACAGATGCGTCGAGCGGTTTGATATCGGCCGCGTTAAATACTTCGAAACTTTTCTTTTTCGCGTTTTCTTCAAATTGCTTTTTGTTCCGGCTTTCCGCCGCAAATTGGTTTGCGGCTCCGCGGGCATTATTGTCGGTTTCGTCGCTTGGTAAAATTGGTTTTGAGAGATAGGCAATTTTATACCCCGGAACAATTGGGCCCTTGTGTGCAAGTATCTCAATATAGTGGAATCCGAATTCTGTTTTCACAACCCCTTTCGAGCCAATCGGGTTGGTAAAAATATACTCGTTAAATGATTCTACCATTTTTCCTGTTACTATACTATCATAAATTCCTCCGGTGGTTTTGGTACCATCATCGGAGAATTTAAGACAAAGTGTATCAAAATTTGATCCCGCTTTTATTGCATTTGCAATACTATCTGCCAAGTTCTTTGCAACAGTTTCGTCGCGCACTGGTACAAACTGTCCTGTTTGTGTTTGTTGCATAGTAGCTACAAGTATATGACGCACTTTTACCATTTCTGGTATGAGCTTAATATTAACCACACGCCCAAGCACATAAGTGCCGCCATCCAGATAGGGTCCGTATACTGTACCTGCAGGGCTGTTTATTATTGAATCTACGGCTGTAATCTTGATCTCTTTTCTCGATAGATAGCTATTAAAGAAGGGGGTAATGCTCCCCTCGTTAAGAAGCAGTTGAGCCACTTCATTTGTGTGCGCAAAACTATCTCTCAGATTTTCCAGATTTTGTTTAACGGCGTTACTATCGGCAGTAGTAGGCGCAGCGCTGAAATAAACATAGTCTATACCAGCTGCTTTTTCTTGCTTGAACAACGTTTTGTTCTTTGCAACAAACTCAGTAACATCAGCATCAGATACTTTTATTGTAGAATCCGGAATTGATGTATATGGTACACGTACATAAGAAAAGGACGCAATCTGGCTGTTTTCCGCATTTGTTTTTTCAATCAACCACTTGGGCACATACACACTATTAGTCATCATTGCCTCCAACTTCTCCCTCTTACGGAATTTGATGATAGCCGGAAAATACTCTTCAAACAGCAATCTTTTTTGAGGATTCGTATTGGCTTGCTTCCTTAATTGCTGAACATAATTATATGCCTGGTTGGGATCGAACTGTCCGGTATTAGGATCAGTAAATTGTTGTCTAAAATCCTGGGGGGGGTTAGCGCCATAGAGATAATCTCCCAATTCTTTCTCAGTTACATCAATCCCAAGCTTTTCATATTCTTTATCCAGAACAGCATCATCAACATATTCGTTCCATAATTTGTTACGCTCCTGCATACGACTATTATCATCCATGTTATAACCCATCTGGGTATAACGATCTTCAATCCGCTTCAGCCTTTCCTCAAATTGAATCCGATCGATCGTGGTTCCGTTAACTTTTCCAAGGGTGGTTGATGAATCGCCAAACATGGTTTTATTGCGCAATCCTTCCTCTACTACAAAAACTAATAATGCAAACGCGATAACGGCCGTCATAATCCAGGCACCTTTTTCGCGGAGGCTTTGAATAATAGACATATTTTTTCTTTATGGGCTTTTTTAAAATGGGTAGCAAAAATAGGGTTTAAAAAGGTTATGAACAAATTGTGGAGAATTCTTGGAAACGGGCATCACTACTGGGTTGTAGGCGATTATACTTACTATCTATTCTCACTTTTTGAATATTATTTAACCCCGGGTAGGTTTTTGTGAAACTTTATCGTGGAAACGAGATGAACATGGTTTTGTTTAAAACCCCGATTGACTGTGGATAAGCCCGTTTTTACCTCAATTTAAAAAGTGAGGAGATGGATAGTAAAATAATATTCCAGGGGGCCGGAGGTGGATCCTGTTTGTAAAGTACTGCTTATCCATCTTCCATTAACATTGATGCAATAATTTAATTGAATCTTTTTATCCTCATTGGTTACAAAACAGGCTTGTTAATAAAACAATGTTTTATCAATAAACACTGGAAGAACCTTTGTTGTTATTCTGTGAATAACTGTGGATAAACTCATTACTGTAACTTTACCAAATTAATGAACAGGTGTTTTATCCACTAATTAACACCCTTAATAGTAATAGCTTATTTTAAATAAATCTTTATATTATAATTACTATGGCAGATATTAACATTGCGGAAGCAAAGAAAAATTTAAGTAAGTTTGGGTTTCTGGATGTTCCTGTTGATGCCTCCCTTGATCTGTTCAGCGAGATCGAGCGATTGAAAAAAGAAAAAAACGCGATCCTGCTCGCGCACTACTACCAGGAGCCCGATATTCAGGATGTGGCGGATTATATCGGAGATAGCCTTGGTCTTGCTCAACAGGCTGAAAAAACAAAAGCGGATATCATTGTTTTTGCCGGCGTTCACTTTATGGCCGAAACCGCCAAGATATTAAATCCTCATAAAAAAGTTTTATTACCTGATCTAAAAGCTGGTTGTTCATTAGCTGATAGTGCGCCGGCCCCCTTATTCAAAAAGTTTAAAGAAAAATACCCCGATCATATAGTTATCTCTTATATCAATTGTACTGCGGAGATTAAAGCTTTGAGTGATATAATATGTACATCTAGTAATGCGCAGAAGATTATTGAGAGTGTTCCTGCTAATCAACCTATTATTTTCGCGCCTGATAAAAATCTTGGGGCCTATCTGGTTAAAAAGACTGGAAGAGATATGGTGCTTTGGAATGGTGCCTGTATGGTGCATGAAATATTCAGTCTTGAGCTTATTACAAAATTGAAAGTAAGGTACCCAAAGGCTAAGTTAATTGCACATCCTGAATGTGAGGAACCTGTATTACGTTTGGCAGATTATATAGGGTCAACTACCGGGCTTTTGAAATATACAGAGAAGGATGATTCGGATGAATATATAGTGGCAACAGAGACGGGTATATTACATCAGATGAAAAAAAATTCACCCAATAAAAAGTTTATACCCGCTCCACCGGATAATGGCTGTGCTTGTAATGATTGTCCACATATGAAACTAAATACCCTGGAAAAACTATATCTCTGTATGGAGCATGAATTACCAGAAATAGTAATGGAGGAAGAATTAAGAAAAGCTGCAAAAAAACCAATCAACCGAATGCTTGAAATTAGCGCGAAGCATGGATTGTAATAAAGTGGTTTAGCGGCCCATAAAGACCATTAAAATCTGAACATCACTAGGATTAACACCACTTATCCTGCTAGCCTGACCCAAGGTACGGGGCTTTAATTTTTTAAATTTTTGTTGCGCTTCTGTGGATAGGGAAGATATCCGATCATAATCAAAATTGTCTGGAATCATGAGATCTTCCAGCTGACTCATTCTTTGTACAATCTCTTTTTCCTTTTCTATATAAACTTCGTATTTGATTTGTGTTTCTGCTTGTTCTATAGTTTCAATCGTAAAATCTTTAAGATGATTATCTATTTGACTAAGGTGATTACGCATCGAAGCAAGAGAAATATTTGGACGAAGTAATAATTGTATTGCTTTCTGCTTTTGCGCAAGCGGAGCAGAATTTTGTTCTTTTAAATAACCGGCTGTTTCGGAAGGCTCGATAGAAATATCAGCCAATAATGATTTTATTTTTTCTACCCCCACCTTCTTTTCAACAACCGCATCCATTCTTTCCTGCGAAGCAAGTCCTAGACGATAACTGGATTCAGTTAATCTAAGATCCGCATTATCCTGGCGAAGCAATGTCCTGTATTCAGCACGGGAAGTAAACATGCGATAAGGCTCATCAGTGCCCTTGCTGATAAGATCGTCGATTAATACACCAATATATGCTTCACTTCTTTTTAATATAAGGGGCTCCAGTTTTTTTGTTTTCTGGTGAGCATTTATTCCAGCCATTAAACCCTGGCAGGCTGCTTCTTCGTAACCCGTAGTTCCATTGATTTGTCCTGCAAAAAATAGATTTTCCAGAAGTTTTGTTTCAAGGGAGTAATTAAGTTGAGTAGGCGGAAAGAAATCATATTCAATAGCATAACCCGGTCGGAAAACACGAACGTTTTCAAAACCCGCAATACTACGAAGAGCTTCGTATTGTATTTCTTCGGGTAGTGAAGTTGAAAAGCCGTTGACATATATCTCAACAGTATTCCATCCTTCGGGTTCTATAAACAACTGGTGCCTGTCTCTTTCAGCAAAGCGGTTAATTTTATCTTCTATACTTGGACAGTACCTGGGACCTACCCCTTCTATTCGTCCAGCAAACATTGGACTTCTATCAAAACCCTTTTTAAGGGTATCGTGTACTTTCAGATTGGTATAAGTTATCCAGCAGCTTTTTTGTTGAGTTGGTTTGGGGATATTAAGGAACGAAAAGCCGCTTACTTCCTCGTCCCCTTTTTGCTCGTCCATTTTTGAATAGTCCAGACTTCTACCATCAACTCTTGGCGGAGTACCTGTTTTAAGACGATCACTTTCAAATCCAAGACTGACCAACTGTTCCGTAATTCCGGTGGCAGCTTTTTCTGCAACGCGCCCTCCCCCAAATTGCTTTTCCCCGATATGAATTATTCCATTCAGAAAGGTTCCACTGGTAATTACCACAGCTGAGGAATGAATTTCATGACCCAATCCCGTTACAACACCGCAAACCCTATTGTCTTTTACGATCAGCGACCTAACCATATCCTGGTAAAAATCCACGTTTGGTGTTTTCTCCAACATTTCGCGCCATTTGGCCGCAAAAAGCATCCGATCGTTTTGGGCTCTTGGACTCCACATTGCCGGCCCTTTTGAACGGTTCAGCATGCGAAATTGTATCATACTGAGATCTGTGACTATACCTGAATATCCTCCCAGGGCATCTATTTCTCTAACAATCTGACCTTTAGCAATACCTCCCATAGCTGGGTTACAGCTCATTTGGGCAATAGTCTGCATATTCATGGTTATCAGGAGAACCTTTGAACCAAGATTTGCGGCCGCCGCTGCAGCTTCGCAACCGGCATGCCCCGCACCAACCACAATTACATCATATCGAGGAAACATAGTTGGCAAAAGTACTGCAATGAATTAGGGAATGAACATTGTTTCACATGAAACGGGAATATCACCATTCCACGTGGAACACTACTTTTATAAAAAAGCTAAAATTGCTTCATTTTCTTTACTCCTCATTTCTTTTTGTTCAGCGACGGACTTGTCTTTGTAGCCACAAAGATGAAAAACACCATGAAAAATGACCCGATGAAGCTCTTCTCTTAGTGTTTTTCCGTAAAAACCGGCATTATCTCTTACCCTCTCAATACTTATATAAACCTCGCCTACTATTTTCTTGGAATCAGAAAGATTGAAGGTTATGATATCGGTATCGTAATTATGCGAAAGAAAGGTCTTGTTTATAGACCGAAGGTATTTGTCGGAGCAAAAGATATAGGTCAATGACTCCAGGGAACGCCCCTCCTTCTTAAATATCGTTTCGATAAAGGCCTTGAGTCGGGTCCTGTCTCTTAAACTAAATGAGTTTACCAGGAAATGGAACTGTACTTTTGAATATATCTTTTGAGGCATTTCCAAAAATCGTAATGAATATGGTTAGGGCAAAGCTACATTTGTTACTTCTTTCTATATGAAAAGATTATCCGATTTAAAGGCAGGCAGCACAGCGAAGATTCTTTCTTTCGAAAACAATGATTTGTTTCTAAAGCTGATGGAAATGGGTTGTGTACCGGGAGAGTATATAAAAGTGGACCAAATAGCCCCGCTCGGGGATCCAATTTCAATTACTGTTTCTGGTTATAGCCTTAGTTTAAGAGTTAATGAAGCTGAAAACATCTTCGTAGAGGAATGATAATAAAAAACTGATTTTCAAACAATTAAATGGAAATTGGGTTATATTTTGGCTCATTTAATCCCATTCACCATGGTCATTTGATCATCGCCTCCCATATTCTCTATAATTCCGATCTCGATCAGTTGTGGTTTATCGTTTCACCCCAAAATCCATTAAAGCATTCCGCGGGCTTGCTCAACGAATATCATCGGCTTTACCTGGTGCAGCTCTCGGTTGAAGAGGAGAAGAATATGCGGGCAATAGATATTGAGTTCAAGCTGCCGAAGCCATCTTATACTATTAATACGCTCACTTACCTCAGCGAAAAATATTCCGACCATTCTTTTTCTGTTATCATGGGAAGCGATAGTTTTCAGAACATATCACACTGGAAAAATTATGAGCAGATTTTAAAAAACTACCGGATTTATATCTATCCACGTTCGGGAAGTTCCGAAATTGAAAAATATCCGAGTGCCCGGATTACCGTGGTGAAGGCCCCGATACTCGAAATTTCGGCTACACAAATACGTAATAACATAAAAGAAGGAAAACCGATACGCTTTCTGGTTCCCGATAAAGTAAGAGAAGAAATAGAGAAGAATGGATATTATAAAACCTGACTAACTGCTGAATGATGTAACAATGGTTCTATTGCGCCACATACCATTTTTAAAAGCGGTTTTTTTTCACAGCATTACCGCGTTTGGTGGACCGCAGGGCCATTTTGGAATGATGATTAAAACCTTTGTTCAGCAACGCAAGGATGTTAGCCAGGAAGAACTACTCGAATACAATTCATTTTGTCAACTATTACCAGGAGCCTCCTCTACGCAGGTGTTGACATTAATAGGGTTTAAAAGAGGTGGCTTTCCGCTTGCCGCATTAACTCTTTTGATTTGGATACTTCCAGCGTGTTTACTGATGAGTGTGTTTTCCTTTCTGCTCAGGTATATAGATCAACGGCAACTTTCAACAAGCATATTCCGATTCATCCAGCCAATGGCGGTTGGATTTATCGCTTATGCGGCCTCGAAATCTTTTCAGCTATCCATCAAAAATAAAATCACGCGTTGGATTTTAGTTATAAGTGTAGTGGCAAGCTATCTGTTATTTAAACAACCGTGGATATTTCCGTTGTTAATAGTGTTAGGAGGATTTGTTACCAATATGGGAGATAAAAGAATTCCGCAGCAAGGGGTATCACCCAAAAAAATCAAATGGGGAAACCTATGGCTATTCGCGGGTGTGTTTATTATTGCGGGTATCGCAAGTTCGCTTGCCACCAAATACGATTGGAAACATCGTCGCCCAATCAATCTGTTTGAAAATACTTACCGTTTCGGAAGCCTTGTTTTTGGAGGAGGCCAGGTATTGATACCTATGATGTATGAGCAGTTTGTGGAAAGACCAAAATCGGAACGAGTAAGACAGAGGAATATTAATAAACGAGAAGGGGTTGTTAGTATTGAAAAGGAAGATTTTTATACTGGGGCAGGAATGGTGCGGGCAATTCCGGGTCCTGTTTTTTCAATTGCGGCATTCATGGGAGGAATGTCAATGAGTGATAAACACGCCGGCTGGCAAACACTCGGGTGTATCATTGGTAGCCTTGCCATTTTTTTACCAAGCGCATTGCTGGTCCTGTTCTTTTTTCCGATATGGCACAACCTGAAAAAATACCCGGTGGTTTACCGGGCACTGGAAGGTATCAATGCCGTGGTGGTGGGAATTATGGTAGCCTCGGTCTTTTATATGATGAAGGATATTTCAATCACAGAATTTAGGACATTGAGCTTCATGAATATCAGCGTTATCGTTGGAACATGGGCGTTGCTCACATTCACCAAATTGCCCTCACCGCTGATTGTTGTTATTTGTCTTGTCTTCGGATGGATATTTAATTATCTGGCAACCGGATAATTTATTTACGTGTATTGTTGA
The DNA here is from genome assembly GCA_965279015.1 of Chitinophagaceae bacterium. Taxonomy (GTDB): domain Bacteria; phylum Bacteroidota; class Bacteroidia; order Chitinophagales; family Chitinophagaceae; genus Endoryza. The sequence continues at coordinate 841,926 of OZ257130.1, read as the reverse complement.
TCCACTGGAGCATTTCATCATGAATGTGTCCGTTTGTTGCAAGAATATGTGGTTGATAGGGAGAATAATATTCGCCTTTATAATCTGTAACTCTGCCACCCGCTTCTTCAACGATCAAAAATCCCGCAGCACTGTCCCATGCATTAAGCTTGTGTTCATAAAAACCATCAAAACGACCAGCTGCTACCCAGCATAGATCTATTGCCGCAGATCCCAACCTACGTACGGGAATACCTGCTCTGATAAAACGGTCGAAGCTTTCCAGCGGACCATTGGGGCTGTCTAAATAAGTATAAGGGAAACCGGTAACAAGGCATGCTTTTATTACTTGTTTTTCGCCGCTTACAGAAATTGGATCTGAGTTTAAAAAAGCACCCTTGCCCTTTTCGGCATAAAACAATTCATTTAAGAAGGGGTTGAAAACGGCTCCCATTATCATCGATCCATTGTGTTCGAGTCCGATAGAAACACAACAAAGTGGAATTCCATGTGCAAAATTGATAGTTCCGTCAATAGGATCAATGATCCACTTGTACTGGCTATCCATTACAATTTCACCCACTTCTTCACTTAAAATAAAATGATCGGGAAAGGATTCTTTAATCGTGTCAATGATTGCTTTTTCAGATGCATGATCAGCCTCGGTTACCAGGTTGTTGATTCCTTCTTTATGACTCACCTGAAGATTCTTGTTATTAAAAAAATGCTGCAACACCCGCGCTCCGGCTTCGGTTGCATTGATAAGGGTTTCTTTTAACATGCGGCAAAGATAGAAACAGGAACTCACAATACCCCGAAGTGCAAGTATGCATATTAGGTCTTAGATTTGACACCTGATGGATCTATCGGTAATCATAGTAAATTATAACGTAAAATATTTCCTGGAACAGTGCCTTTGTTCGTTGCGTCAGGCGATCGGCTCATTAAAAGCCGAAGTAATAGTGGTGGACAACAATTCTACAGACGGAAGCGTAGAGTATTTATCGGAAAAATTTTCGTTCGTGCGATTTATTAGAAATAAAACCAATTATGGCTTCGCGAAAGCAAATAACCAGGCAATCGAACTATCAAATGGTCGTTATATCCTCTTTTTAAATCCGGATACAATTGTACCTGAAGACTGTTTCACACAATGCATTTCTTTTATTCAATCAAAACCGGATGCCGGAGCACTGGGTATCCGCATGATTGACGGATCCGGCAGTTTTCTGAAAGAATCGAAAAGAGGTTTTCCATCACCCTGGGTTTCATTCTGCAAAATGAGCGGCTTAACATCCATATTTCCCAGTACCCGAATTTTTGCCGGTTACTATATGGGCAACCTTTCTTCTAAACAAAATCAAAAGGTGGAAGCATTGTCGGGAGCTTTTATGCTGATAAGAAAAGAAGTACTGAATCTAACAGGGGGATTCGATGAGCGGTTTTTTATGTATGCAGAAGACATAGATTTGAGCTATCGTATAAATAAAGCCGGTTTCGCGAATTATTATTTTGCGGAAAGCACCATTATCCACTTCAAAGGGGAGAGTACAACCAAAGATGCACAGTATCTGAGGTTATTTTATAAGGCAATGGGCCAGTTTGTTCAAAAACACTATAGCGGATTATCATCCAGGATTTGGGTGCCCTTTCTGAAAGCGGGCATCTGGTTAAGATCGTCCATTGCGACTATTGCACAATCAAAAGCAAGTAATGGCCCACAACAAGCGCCTGTTCAATTTACGGTTACGGGAGATATGAGTTCCGGCCAGGAAATAAATAGCCGTATGACAACCGTTACCGATTCCGAAAGCATTATTTACTGCATCGGAGAACTTTTTTCCTATCGACAATTAATTAAAGAGATGGAAGCCCAGCCTTCAGATAAGAATATTTTTATTCATGGGAAAGACACGAGTTCAATTGTGGGTAGCGGATCGAAAAATGAACGGGGAATAGGCTTCTCCATAAAGTCCGGTTCGTCTAACCAGAACGTTAAATAGCGACAATTCCCTTAATTTTGAAATTACCCAAGAATCAAACGGGAACAGTCACATGGCCCTAATCGAAATTTCTTTGCCCGCATCTATAGCTAAAGCCTTGCGATTGCCAGTTAAGTCGCCCCGTCGGCAACAATTGAAGGTGCTGAAAAAGCTATTGAAAAAAGCCCGCTTTACCGAATTTGGCCAATCTTATCGGTTTGATGAGATGCTACTTTCCCGCCATCCCGGCAAAAAATTCCAGCAACTGGTTCCCACCTATGATTATACAAAGATTTATAAGGATTGGTGGCATCGTTCGTTGGAAGGACATAGTGATGTTTGCTGGCCGGGAAAAATAAAATACTACGCGCTCAGCAGCGGAACCTCTGAAGCGGCAAGTAAGTACATTCCGATTACCAATGATTTGTTGCGTGGCAACCGGGTGGTAATGGTGAAACAATTATTCACCTTGCGCACCTATCACGATATTCCAGTTAAAAGCATTGGAAAAGGTTGGTTGATGATCGGGGGAAGTACGGATCTTCAAAAGGGACCCGGATATTATGCCGGCGATCTGAGCGGCATCACGGCAAAAAAGGTTCCATTCTGGTTCACTCCTTTTTATAAACCGGGTAAGAAAATCGCACAAACCAAGGATTGGAGTAAGAAAATAGAAATGGTAGTGGAGGAAGCCCCTAAATGGGATATAGGATTTGTGGTAGGCGTGCCCGCCTGGATCCAATTGTGTATGGAGAAAATCGTAGAGCGCTATAATCTTAAAAGCATACACGATATCTGGCCCAATCTTGCTTTTTTTGTTCACGGCGGCGTTTCTTTCGAACCCTATAAAAAAGGATTTGAGAAATTATTGGGCAAACCTCTTACTTACATTGAAACGTATCTGGCTTCGGAAGGTTTTCTCGCCTACCAGGATAGACAGCACGCGCAAGGAATGAAACTGGTGCTCAATGAACATATCTTTTTTGAATTCGTACCATTTACAGACGCCAATTTTGATCACGAAGGAAATATGGTTGAAAAACCCGAAGCCTTATTGATTCACGAAGTGGAAGAGGGTAAAGACTATGCAATTTTGTTAAGTACGGCTGCCGGCACTTGGCGATACCTTATCGGGGATACGGTGCGTTTTACTGATAAAGAAAAATGCGAGATCATTATTACCGGTCGCACTAAACATTTTTTAAGCCTGGTAGGAGAACATTTGAGTGTTGATAATATGAATAAAGCGGTACAACTTGCCAGCGAAGAAATGAATGTTTCTATACCCGAATTTACAGTGGCTGGTGTGCCACACGGATTATTATTTGCCCATCATTGGTATGTAGCCTGCGACGATGTAGTAAATAGCGATGAACTTAGAAAAAAAATTGACCAGCACCTGAAAGATCTGAACGATGATTACGCGGTGGAAAGAAACAGTGCCCTGAAGGAAGTGTATCTTACTGTATTGCCCGAATCTTCATTTATGGAATTTATGCGGGTAAAAGGAAAGATAGGCGGCCAACACAAATTTCCCCGGGTAATGAAAGGTAAGATGTTCGAAGACTGGCAAAAATTCCTTGATACAGTTTTAGTATAAACAAAACAAGTCAAAACGGTTTGAACATAATAGAACCAGTGTTCCTGTAATTCCGCCTCTAATAATTCGTAAATTGTCGGATAGATAGTTATTCGGAAATTCAATCAAAACATTAGTACTGCTCATGATGTGGGAGGCCATTCTTAACGGACTTACACTCGGACTGATTTTATCCATTTCGGTAGGACCTGTTATTTTTACCATTATCAAACAAAGTCTTAATAATGGTCAAACAGGAGGATTTAGTTTTGTAGCAGGAGTTTGGCTCAGCGATGTACTGTTGGTGGTGGTAAGTAATGCTTTTGCCGAATTACTTACGGGCCTTATGGAATATAAAAGGGCTATCGGTATTATCGGCAGTATTTTTTTAGTGGCGATGGGAGTGGTGTATATTTTCTTTAAAAAAGTAAAACTACAAGTATCGCAGGAGGCAATTACAAAGTTTCGTAAAAGAGATATCCTTAAAATTTTTAGTTCGGGCTTTTTGATTAATACCATTAATCCGAATGTATTTAGTTTTTGGCTGGTAACCGCAACCGCCTTTACCGCCAAATTCACAATTGTACAAAGGATAATTATTTTTTCTGTCTGTATTGGGATCAATATACTGGCAGACGTATTAAAAGTGATCCTCGCTGGCCGGTTACGTACCAGGCTCACTCTTCATACAATTTCTGTTATAAACAAAGTTTCAGGATCGATCCTGATTGCTTTTGGGGTAGCACTTTTTTACGGAGCCATGTTCCTTTCGGAAAAAATTCAGTAGTATTAACATATCCTTATCTACGGTACGCCCGATGTAGCAGTAACTTATATTATTAAATGAAAAGAGGACTAACTGTTTTATTTCTATTGATTGCGATTGCAACGGCAAGCGCCCAGCAATCGGATTTTTTAGTAGTCAAAAAACATAATAATAAAACCCTAAGAACCTATTACGAAGGAAGCTTTCTATCTGCGGAAACCTGGGATGGCTTTTTAATAAATGGAATTATTGTTGCCATCCGAAACGATTCAATAATTATCCGGCAAACTCAAACACAATTAGTGGGTACCCAGATGGGCTCCAAGATCGATACATTCGTATATACTTTCAGCTTTTATTATGGCCAGATAAAAAAATTCAATCTCAAGGCAGATGATATAACCGGAAGAAAAAAGGGATTTGCCGTGTTGTCCGCTCCCAACCTGTTGATCATTGGCGGAGTTGGTTTTATCGTGCTTGAACTTGTTAATACCGCTTATCGACACGAATCATTAACGGAGGATAATAAATTGGCTAGCCTCGGTATCGCGGCCGGCGTTGCCGCAACCGGTTTTATATGGAAATATGTTGCCAAGAAACGAAATAAAGTAGGCGGTAAATATAAGATGGTCTATATAAAAGCACATGCTCTCGAAAATTCTAAATAGTATCTTCGGGCCAACACAATAGAACAGTATGGCGGCTACCGGCAAAAAACTTTTACCGCGGATATGGAGAATCACGAAACGAATATTCATCTTTCTTTTTTTCTTCCATCTTTTTTATATCCTTTTACTGAAATGGGTTGACCCTCCAATTACATTGACGCAATTGTGGAGCGTTTTAAGTGGAGATGGATTGAAAAGGGATTATATATCCATGAAGGAGATCTCTAATTATGCCAAGATCGCCGTTATTACTTCAGAGGATCAGCTTTTCCCTGATCATAGCGGCTTTGATTGGAAAAGCATTAAAAAAGCGCAAGCTTATAATAAGAAAAAGCCAAACCGGGTTCGCGGTGCCTCAACAATCAGTCAGCAAGTAGCTAAGAATGTTTTTTTATGGCAGGGGCGAAGCTGGTTCAGAAAAGGACTAGAAACCTATTTTACTTTTATGATTGAACTGGTTTGGGGGAAGAAAAGAATTCTTGAGGTATATCTCAATGTAATAGAAATGGGAAGGGGTATTTATGGAATCGAAGCGGCGGCACAAAAGAATTTTAAAAAAACAGCAAAGCAACTTACCCGACAGGAATCGGCGATGATTGCCTCCTGTTTACCCAATCCCAAAATATATACTATAAAGAACAACAAGAGATCCGCTACCGGAGGACCAAAATACTCATGGATACTTCAACAAATGAATAACCTGCAGGAAGACCCCGATATACAAAAACTATTGCAATAGTTATTTTATTTCAAGCTTGAACGATCCACTATTCAAACTTGGAAAACCGGATATGCAGGATGAAACAGCTAGTCGGGCGGCGTACTTGCCTGGTACCAATTGATGTTTACAGGAAATGGTTACCGGCATTTCTACTTCTGTAATTTGTTTTACCAGGAAACCCGAGGAAAGATAAGCCGCGACATTGCCTCTTTTATCGTACACGGTGAGTTGAACAGATGCCGTATCGTAAGGGCTTTGTTGAAAATAGGAAAGATAATTTGAGGGTGATTGCATTTGGCAGGTGAGTTGTATCAATTGGGGAGTTATCAATTCTTCCCGGATATTGCTGATTCGAAGCTTTGAAAACGAGTAATAATGTTCTATTCGAATTCCCTTATTCCCCCCGAAATGCTGCGCGGGAATAGTATCAGTAAAGTTGCCCGTAGCGGGTCCGATAACATACACGGGTTTACCAATCAGTGAATCTTCAATGGGCCAGTAATTAAAATTATTTCTTCGATAGTTCGGTGTATTCAGCGCAAAGGATTTTTCTTTACCATAGAACCAATATTTAGAAGGCTTTTGATAAGAATCGATCACCACTACCGGCAAACCGCCCGCATTTTGTTTGACTGCAGCGGCGGCGGGTTTGTTTGCATGAAACTCGTCTTTGCTCAGCCGGGGAGAGGAGGGAACATCCAGCATCATGTATATTCTTCCAGCGAAAACAATTAATAGTGTAATTGGCGCGGCCCAGTAAATCCATTTAACCAATTTGGGCCGTTCGAATAGATATTGATGACTCAATACGATTAGACTCACAAATGCGGGTATGGTCCAATTGGCTTCTGCACGCCCTTTGAATGTACTGATCAAAAAAACAAGATAAATACCAACTAATGAAAACTTCATCGCTCTTTCACTAAGCGAAATCGATTTGTATTTGAATGCCGCCCATAAAAACAACCAACCGATTAATGGACCTGCTAATGCGATTTGTCCCAATAGATACTCGCTCGTAAACGAAAAACGATAGCTCACGGCATTGCGCTCAAATAAATGAAATTGTACCGATGGAAAACCGTGCGTGTATTGCCAATACAGGTGAGGGGCGAAAAGTAATAGCGCGACCAGCGTTGTAATATAGGTTTGATACCGGGTAAAGAGTTTTGGATTGGAAAGCAGGGTGAAGAATACAATCAGTATTCCATGGTATTTGCTATAAAGCATCAACGCAATGGAAATGCCAAGTAATAATGAATTTAACAAGGAGGTTTTTTCAGCAAAGCGACGATATAACCAAAAGAATAGGGCAACAAAGAACAAAAGCGGAATATCGGGAACGGCAATAATGCCACCAATTTGTGCAACGGCGATAGAGGCGGCGATTGAATAAAATAATAAGTCGTTCTTTTTAGCGATTAGTTCCCGGATAAGAAACAGGGTGGCGGTATTCAATATCACAATAAAGAAGCGGACGCCTAATTCATTCGGAAAAATGGCATAACCCGCTTTAATGAGCCAGGCAATCATTGGTGGGTGATCGAAATAACCCCAGGCCGGGTATTGAGAATAGATCCAGTAATAAGCCTCGTCGTCGAATAACTCGGTTGTAGCCGCTTGTATAAGATTAATCAGTAACCACGCTCCAAAGAATAGAAGAAGATGATTTTTCTTTATAAAGCTCATGGATCAATTTAGTTGGAGATGCTAAAGTAATGCATCAACGGCAGTAATCGCTTTTTGCAGCCGCTCTTCGGGTTCACCACTAATATCTATCCAGGGTACCGATTGATTGATCATGATATCTTCATAAATAGCATAAAGCCTGGCCCGGTTTTCCAGGTCGGGATATTCCCGTAGCTCGTCTTTTACCCAGGGTAGATCGATGTTACACAGCAAGTAGAGATCGTATTTACGTTCAGTGATCTGGTCGAGTATCCATTGATGGCAATTGCCGAAAACAAATTCGCACCAGACTTTCATAACGTACAAGTCTGTGTCGATGAAGAGAGGTGTATGGTGAGTGGTGAGTAGTGAGTGGGGTTGCGCTTGGATCGGGTTGTTTTCCCTGTTCGCCATTCTTATATATTCGTCCTCCATCGCTATCTGTCCCTTCGCTATAAATAATAAGTCATCAAAATCATAGTCCATCCCATGTGTAAGCAGGTATTCCCTGGCAAACTCAGGACACCACAAAGTATTGTAGTGCTGTGCCAGCTGTTCACAAAGGGTGCTTTTGCCGGTACTTTCCGGTCCAATTACCGCTATTTTTTTAATTTCTTTGATTGGTTCCATGCAGGTTTTGCTTTCAACACTTTTTTATAAACCGGACAAGATTCGTCGTGACATCCGGGCAAATACCCGGTACTCATCAAAAATTCGTTTACAATTTCACCGCCGGTAAAACGAAAAGTCTTTTTAAATAAACTGGTCCATTCTTCTTTTGTTTTTGGATGTTGAAGATCCAGCCAGCTTTTAAAGGAGCCGTGTTGTTTTTGAAGCTGCAAGATTGTTTTAGCGTTTTCAATCGCCGCATTTACTTTGAGCCGGTTGCGGATGATGCCGGCATCATTCAATAAACGCGCTACATCTTTATCCTTATAGCCTGCCACTTTTTTAATATCGAAATTGTGAAAAGCCTTGCGGAAATTGGATTGCTTCTTCAATATGGTTGTCCAGCTGAGGCCCGCCTGGTTGATTTCAAGGATGAGGCGGCAAAACAATTCATTGTCTTCGAGTATAGGGAAACCGTAATGGTTGTCGTGGTATTCTTTGTGCTCGTCCTGCTCACCCGTTTTCAGTCCCTGTATAAAGCTGCAATAACTCAATGTGGTAAAATTTTAGATAAAGATCGCGTTCTTTCTGCTTTCTTCCATTCCACATATCCCCACCAGGCGAGCAATAAAAATAAAACATACATCAATGTAAAAAGCATTAATCCCTTGTAAAAGTTAAGTGGGATGGCCACGATATTGGAAAATATCCACGCGATCCAATTCTCAATTTTTCTTTTTGCCATCCACCACATAGCAGTAATGGCGGAAGAAGAAACCAGGGAATCTAAAATGGGTGTATTGCTATTGGTCCATTTCAGTAAAACAAAATAAATGACAATCCAGAAAAAAATAAAAAAACCAATACCTACCCATAATTCTTTTCGGGTACACCAGCTGATTGGGTAAACATAGTCATCGTTCTTTTTTTTCACCCAATTATACCAGCCGTAAATACTCATTATAAAATAGTAAATATTCAATGAAGCATCTGCGTAGAGAGGCGGCGAAACCATAAAAAAATATACATAGGCCGCTAACAATACCCCGATGATACCTGTTGGATAAACGAGTACATTGTTTTTTCTGGCATACCAAACACTGGCGATTTGCGTAAGGGTGCTTACCCATTCGGGCCATTTGGTGGTTTTAATATTGTCGATGAACTGCTGCCAGATTTCATTCATGGTTTATTGTTTTCGGATCAGGGGGGAATATAATTCAGTTCCCGCCATAAATATACCGGTAAAATAAGCAATGATTCATCCTTGCAAAAGAAGCGTTCATCATTATTTAACACCGAACGAAAACAAACTTTCTTAACTTTTCTATCCTTTATTAATTTAAAACCTACAAGTATGATTGCGGAAAAAGTAAGTACTACGCAAGAGATCGCCAATCGGTTTAACGAACTGGCGCAAACGGGTCAATGGGACAAAATCCAGGAGGAATTTTATGCCGAGGATGCCGAAAGCATCGAACCCCCTAATTCGCCCGGACTGGTATCGGTAAAAGGGTTGGACGCTATTAAAAGGAAAGGTCAGCAGTTTAGTGAGATGGTGGAAGAAATGCACGGTGGCTATTCGAAAGAACCGATTGTTGCCGGAAATCATTTTGCCGTATTGATGGGCATGGATGTAACTATGAAAGGAGCAGGACGCATGAAAATGGATGAAATTGCCGTTTATGAAGTGAAAGATGGAAAGATTGTAAAAGAACAGTTTTTCTATTGAGAGATTAGAGGCTGTCTCAAAAGGAGCATTTTTTAATTCAGCCGGAAAGTTTTGAGTTACAAATTAATCCTCTTACCGCCTTACCGTCTTCCCGGCCTTGCTTCGCCGAAGCGGCTACGCGACCGCGTGCCGCCTAAGCTTCAGCGGTGGCGCAAGACAAGCAGACTTATTCTTTTTGAGACAGCCTCATATATTTACATTATGAATAAAGTAAACCTTTCCGAAAAATTTAATCTCTTCACCGAACATTGGAGTCCCAAAATAGTGGGTGAATTAAACGGTCAGCAGGTAAAGCTGGTTAAATTCAAGGGTCCTTTTGTATGGCACCATCACGAAACAGAAGATGAACTATTTTATGTGGTGAAAGGAAGCTTTGATATGGAATTCCGCGATCGGACCGTAACGATTAACGAAGGTGAATTTCTTATTGTGCCAAAAGGAGTTGAGCACAGGCCCAATGCTTCTGCGGAAGTACAAGTATTGTTATTCGAACCCGCTACCACTCTCAATACCGGGAATACAGAAAACGAAAAGACAGTAAAAAACCTGCAGCATCTTTGATTTTACGCATCTTTGCAATCCGAAAAAATAATCAACGATGCGAATTGCTGTGTTAGGTGCCGGGATGGTGGGCCGTGCCATGGCCCTGGATCTTGCCAAAAATTTTACAATCAGCTCCTTTGATGTGAGCGAGCAGAATCTTTCCACTCTTAAAGAGCGCGATTCCTCTATTGAAACAAAACAGGTTGACCTGGGCGACTATTCACAATATTCTTCCCTGCTTTCCCCATTCGATCTTGTAATAACTGCGGTTCCGGGTTTCATGGGATACAATTGCTTGAAAGCCGTAATCGAAAGTGGTAAAAATGTATCGGATATCTCTTTTTTCCCCGAAGATTCCCTGCAACTCGACGCGCTTGCTAAACAAAAGGGAGTTACCGTTATCACTGATATCGGCGTGGCTCCGGGCATGAGTAATCTTATTCTTGGGATGCACAACGAAGAAATGAAGGTCACCAATTTTGAATGTTATGTTGGTGGATTACCCGCGAACCCTCAACCGCCGTTTTATTACAAAGCCCCATTTTCACCTATTGATGTTATTGAAGAATATATAAGACCCGCCCGTTTACAGGAGAATGGAGAAATAGTAACCCGGCCCGCTTTAACGGAAAGGGAATTTATGGAATTTGAAGGTGCTGGTAAGCTGGAAGCCTTTAATACCGATGGGTTGCGCTCCTTATTATTTACGATGAAACATATTCCGATAATGAAAGAAAAAACACTTCGTTACCCGGGACATATCGATCTGATCATCGCATTAAAACAAGCGGGCTTTTTTGATGAGAAACTGGTAGAAATAAATGGAACCTTGATTTCTCCCTTACAATTTTGCTCAAGAATGTTGATTGATAACTGGAAACTAGGACCGGAAGAAGAAGAGCTTACAGTGATGAAAGTAATTATAGAAGGTGAAGAGAAGGGCAAAAAGAAAAGAATTGAATACAACCTACTTGACCGCTACGACCCGAATACAAAAACTTCTTCCATGGCCCGCACTACTGGATATACCTGTACCGCCGCGGCAAATTTGATATTAAACGGAATGTTTACAGAGAAGGGCGTTTTTCCCCCAGAACTAGTTGGCAAAAACAAAGACTGTGTTGATTTTGTATTTAATTACCTGCGGGAAAGAGGAGTGCACTGGAAGAGAAAATAATCAGGATGTTTGTTTCTCCTGCCCAAGTCTGCGCCGGTAGTTTTGAACAATACGAATATCCGAATAGCTGAAATTTTCCCCAAGCCGATCTTTAATAATAGCGGAATTATCATCGCTGCCAGCATTATTGAGTGCTGTCAAAACCGCGTCAATAATTTCCTGTGCCATGAGCTGTTGAGGCTCCAATTCTCCGGTAAGCACGTATTGCGCCAAATGTCCCTGAACAGTACTAGTTGCCAACCCTCTTTGTTCCGCGATTTCTTCTATAGGTTTTCCTGATTTGAATAATTCAAGGCTTTCCAGCTGACTGCTACCTTTTACTGCTTTGCCCTTTTTCTTAATAGCAACCGTTTCCAGCATTTCTTTGTAATATTTTTTTTCTGTCCCTTCAAAGGAGAATTCGGGAAAACGGGCATCCTGCAAAATGTTCAGCTTATTCCAGTAAATAACTTCTGTTTCCATTAATGCATTGGTAAGAAGTCGTGTTCCGCTTTTACCCTGTAAAGAAGCGGTATGATTGTGTATGGGAACAATGAGTTGTTCATATATGGATTTTACAAACCAGGCAATTGCCTTAGCGATTCGTTCCTGTAATAATTCAATATCTGGTGTTGGCAACATGCTTTGTATCTGTGCCGAGAATCGTTCAGCAACTTCTTTTTGTTTGGTCGCTTTTTGTAAAAGAGCATTCACCACTTCCATGGATGCCTCTTTTCCCCGTAATTTTTTTGTGGCGGTGATCTCTTTTAATTCTTGTGTGGCGCTTACTAATTTATTCAGGTCAAATAATTTTAAGAGCCGCGTGAATACAAAGACCTGCCTTTCTTTTTCCAGCAATATGTTCAATTCATCGGCTCCCGATTCTTTTTCAGCAAAAGCAATTACCTGCGGATTTGTTTGAATGGCCGATGAATAAATAGTTGATGACAGCACGAGACCCTTAAGTGAAGTACATCGGCTGAGCGCCACATAAACTTGTCCGGGTGCAAAAGCTTGTCCGGCATCGATGATCGCTTTTTCGAACGTTAACCCCTGACTTTTATGAATAGTGATGGCCCATGCGAGCCGGATGGGGTATTGTGTAAACGAACCCAATTCTTCTTCTTCAATGTTGTCCTTCTCTTTATTGTAATTGTACCGGATGTTTTTCCAGGTTTCTTGCTCCAGTTTTAATTCAGTGTCCTCTCCGGCCGGGATTAAGAATATTTCATCATTCACAATCCGGCTCACGGTGGCGAGTTTTCCATTGAAGAAACGACGGTTCTCCCCGCTATCATTTTTGATAAACATCACCTGCGCGCCTTCTTTTAATAAGAGATTAAACTCAGTGGGCAAGGCGTTTTCATTGAAATCCTTTTCTATTTTTCCTTCAAACCGAAAAAGCTTGCCATGTAATTTTTCCAATTCCGCGGCATTGATGGCATCGGCTTTTTTATTGTGGGTGGTTAGGGTGATCGTATTTTGGATTAAAAAATCGTCTGCATGAGTAAGCTGCCGGCTATTGAGTTGCTCAAGATCTTCTGGAAGCGTAAGGTTATTTCGGATACGATTAAGGATATCGATAAAATGCTGTTCATTCTGACGATAGATCTTCTTTAACTCAATGTATAAGGGAGGGGACTGTTCAATGGCTTTTGCATGAAAGAAGAAGGGACTATTATAATAAGGCTTTAAAATATTCCACTCTTCGGGCTGAACTACCGGAGGTAATTGATAGAGATCACCAATATACAATACCTGAACACCACCGAAGGCGAATAAATGATTTCTTCGAACACTCCGGAGAATGGTATCAATTGCATCCAGCATATCGGCGCGTAACATACTCACTTCATCAATGATCAGCAGGTCCATTTCCTGTAACAATTCTCTTTTGGGACCGCTTAAACGAAGTTGCTTTAATAAACTATTCGGATCTACTGCTATACTATTGCTAAAACCGCGGTTGTTATCTGGAATGAATGGCCCAAAAGGTAATTGAAACAAAGAATGAAGGGTTACCCCTCCCGCATTGATAGCCGCTACTCCGGTAGGTGCTGCTATTACGGCATTTTTATGGGTATGTTCTTTAATATAACGGAGAAAAGTAGTTTTGCCCGTACCCGCTTTACCCGTAAGAAAGATATTACGGGATGTGTTATTGACGAATTCGGTCGCCAGGGAAAAAAGTATATTGTCGGTATCCGGAGTTATGCTTGCCACAGAATTATTAAAATATAAGCCGTTTGTATTCCAGTGATTTCCTTCCGAAGTTAACAATCAAACCCACTTTACAATCGGAAACTTTTAAATAATTGAGGGTTTGTGCAATATGAGCATCTGTAATAGCGCCTTCAGCGAATTTGACCTCAAGAATGAGTTTGTCTTCTATGAGAAAATCCGCATAATATTTATGCTTTAAAACAGCCTCTTTGTATTGAATAGTAAATTCTTCTTCTCGTGCAGTATGAATATCATTTAAAGAGGTTTCTATTTCGATAGCCTCTTTATAAACTGCTTCAAGAAACCCATGCCCTAACTGACGATGAACTTCCATACAGATGCCAATGATTTTATACGTAAGATCGCTTAAAGGATAATCTGACATTTCGTTGGTTTTAGCCACAGATTACACAGATGAACACAGATTTTAATACATCTAATCAGTGAAAATCCGTGTAATCTGTGGCAAACATCATTTCGTGGGTTTGGAACCTAATAACAGGATTTCATTTACCTGAACTTCAGTAACATACTTTTTGACCCCGGCTTTATCGGTATAACTTCGGCTCACCAATTTGCCTTCGATAGCCAGGTTGCTTCCTTTGATAAGGTATTTTTCGGCTAATTCGGCGTTCTTTCCCCAGGCAACAATGGAATGCCATTGGGTTTCGGTTACTTTTTCACCTTTTGCATTTCTGTAATTGTCACTGGTGGCCATACTTAAGCGGACCCATTTTTTTCCAGCTTCAGTAATTTTTACATCAGGAGCGGCTCCCAGATTACCAATGAGTTGTACTTTGTTTCTCAGCGTGTACATAATTGTAAAGTTTTAGTCCCGCGTCAAGGACGCGGGGGTGGTTCAAAATTTTTTTATCTCAGTCTTTCAATGGCGCCATTGAATAGACTACACAAATATGAAGCGCCTAAATTATCAAAGCCGGTTTTTAACCGTTTGTAGTCGTTTATAAACGTTTTTTATTTACAAGCGCCTGCATAATTTGTAAGCAAACGGAAACAATATGCAGACCGCGACTCTAGTCAAAACCTGTCTTACCTGTAATAGAGCATTGAGAGGAAGAACCGATAAAAAATATTGTGATGATCAATGCCGCAATACGTATAACAATCAATATAAGTCGGAGAAGAGTGATTATGTAAGAAATATAAACAACTGGCTAATGAAGAACCGCCGCATCCTTGAGCAAATAATGTCTACAACAGAGGAAATTATAATTGTGAGTAAGGAAAAATTGGAAAGCCGGGGTTTTCTTTTCAGGTATCATACGCATACCTATACCAATAAAAAAGGCAATACCTACTTCTATTGTTATGAGTATGGTTGGCTGCCGTTGGATAACGATCGGTTTTTGATTGTAAAAAGAAAGGAAGATTAATCCTTGCTGTTTCCCACTAAGACACAAAGGACACTAAGTATGATACTTAATGTCCTTTGTGACTTGGTGGGACTTCTATTTGATTAAGGCTGTTGTTTAAGCATTTTGATACGGACCTTCTTTTCTCTTTCCGTAACAGAGTTTTGATTCGTTCCTGAAATGAGGCCGCGACAGTTATCAGTACCGCAACGACAAACAAAGGATTCCATATGTTCATCGAGGAACACCGCGTAATCGAGGGTTAGTTCTTCCCCTTTCTTAATAGTACGTAGTGCTACTACATTTAACCCATTACAAACGGTATTCGGTTTGCAACTATGGTTTTGGGGCGCCCATCCGGAGGGGTCGTCATCCCATAATAAGAAAACTTCATTGCTTACCGGATATGCATAGCGACGGAAGATCTCTTTTTCATCCTCATTCCAGGTTTGCTCAACAAAGCGGCGGGTAACCAAACGCTGTGAACGTTCTTCCCCGGCAAACACAAGCTCTCCTTTCTTTATTTCCTGGCGCGCATAAATTCCATAACCCGCGATAGAGTTACCACGCACCATGAATTTTTTCTGTTTGCGTTGATGACGGGCAATACCTTCAGCAATGATATGGTTCAGGAAACCAGCCTGGCCGATCTCATCATATTTCAATACAAAATCAGCCGAGCCTTCATAGCCATCTTTATAAAATACAGAACAGGTAAAATTGATTTCAAGGAAAAACAGCTTTCCTTTTTCATTTACACGGAAATCAAGACGGGCATATCCAACACCGCCGAATCCACGGAATATTCTTTCAGCGGCCTTACGTAGTTTATTTTCCAGGCGTTTATCCTTGCATGGATGATTACAATCGGGATGGAGTTCCGATGTTTTTAACGCATAGGTCTTGAAAGCCCTACCTTCCGGGAAAACATATTCAACCGGTTTAAAGGTGGTGCATGTTTTTTCGGGAGATGGGTTTGCGGCCACTAAAACAGTATACTCGCGACCCGCGATATACTCTTCCACCAGTAAAGGACCATACTCTTCAAGGATTGCTTCTATCTTATTTAATAACTCTTCTTTGGTATAAACCAGCGACTTTTCATCAACCCCCAGACTATCACCAGCCTTAGCAGGTTTTACAAAAAGCGGGAAAGAAAGATGTTGACAGGCAAGCTCGGCATCTTCTATTGATTCTACCAATACAAACTGGGGAGTAGGCACCCCTTCGCAATAAGCTACATATTTCATTAACTCCTTGGTAGGATCATATAGTTTAGACGAAGGGCCGGTATGCGGAAGATTCAACGCCTCAAAGCTATGGATCACATCTATGGAGGGAACTTCCCATTCGAGATAACCTTCGCAAAGGTTCACAAAGATGTCGTATCCCTTCTTGCCTAGTTCTTTTAACTGGCGATAAGTAGTCAGCTTATTCAGGAATACATGATCTACTGTGGCGCCGGGTAGCAGAGACGAGAGGTCTCTCGGAGGATCGTAGTTCTTATAATCTACACCGGTTGTTGAGTAATCGGGTTGGAGAACACATACTTTCATAAAGAGAATGTGTGATGAATAATAATGGGTTAATAAGTATAATTCAAATGTAATAGTTTAATTCAATTAATTAAACTATTCTCTTATTTAATCCTTCTTTTATGATCTCTGATACTAATTGAGTAAACGTTTTATCGGATACTCTAAGTATGGCGCCAATTGAAGTATAGTCCTCATCATCACTTAAACCACATTGAGCATTTACCTCCAATACATATAAAGTACCGGTAGCGGCATCCATTCTTATATCCAATCGGCCATATCCCTTACCCCCTACCGCGCAATAAGCTTTTAAGCTTATCTCTTTGATAGCGCTTGCCAATGGTTCCTTTACAGGAATGTATTCATAGAAGTTCTCATTATTGGGCATGGGGCTTTCATCTTCATAGATCTCCCATAGCCGGTCGAAGGATAAGAACTTTTCAGTTTCCGGTAAAGAAGCATGAAACACCCGCTCTACTGGTTCATAAACTATACAATCATCGGGCCGATCAGAAGAGCCAACAATAAGCGAAGTGTATTCGGGTCCTTTGATAAAGGCTTCGGCTAATAATCCACCAGTAGTTAATTGCCATCCACGGTACCCGCTGTTAAGTTCTTTAACCCGGTTCAATAGTTCTTCTTCGGTTTGAACCACATTCTTTACAGAAACACCCATACTGCCTCCCGATATAGCGGGTTTAATTATAAGTGGTGTTCCTATTTTATGACAGATGCTTTTAATGGCTTCTTCATCACCATCAATAACGGCCCATTGGGGAGTAGGTACATTGGCTTTATCAAAAGCCTCTTTCATGGGGAACTTAGAAGTGGTAATATTATAAAAGAAAGCATCGGACCCGGTATAGGCTAATTGTTGTTTCTCCAGTTCGTGAATAACGGATATACCAGGGGTTCCATTTATTTCATCGCCATCGCAAAGATTAATAACCAGGGGAAGCCGCCCATTGGATTGTTTCTTTATATCGCTGATGGTTTCACCAATGGTTTGCATGGTTACGGGTTGCCATTGCCATTGAGCCTTCAGTTCGGTAAAAACCTGGGTATATTCTTTAAGGCTTTGAGAAAAATCGTAATAATACTTCAGATTGGGGTCATCGGTTTCCAAATGGGGTACCAATACCCACATCTTGTATCTAAGAAAAGGATCAATAGCGGACAGGCTCATGAAATCAGGCTCTTTCAGGTTGCGCTTTCCGGCGAAGCTGTTGTTGAATAAAATCGGTTAACCGGTATTTATCTAAAGTTTCAGTTGAAAGATAGCTGGCGCCTTGGATCAGTTGCAAACAATTGGCCGATTTACACTGGCAAACGAAGGGTTGAATCATATCCCATTCGGTAGAGGGATAAAAGAATGTAAACTCTTCGCCGGCCTCAATAGGTTTCAAACATACCAATTGAAAGGAGGAAGTATCAAAAAATACATTGGGGTCGCAACTGTGATTGATATACTGAAGAAACTCGGGACGCAGTGTAATATGCCTGCCGATACCGGTTTGAACAGTAAGATAAGTGGGTTGATCTACCGTTTCACCTGCATGAAAAGAACAGAGAATATCTCCGGGTTGATAGGCTTGCAGGGAACTTAATTGTTGCTGACCGGTAGTTGTATTGCGTAATACTTCAGCAAAAGCAATACGCAGCACTACCTGTTTTTCGGGGGTGATTGGGTTAGTAATAGACATTTAATGGAGTATTAATGGGTGTATAACTTTAAAGATAATTATATAATGTATTTAAATACGTTAAATGGATATATTTTTTATCAACGTTTGTATCATTAAATGTGAATAGCGATAACTAATAAGTGTTAACCGATATTAAATGCTATCATCAAAAGCTTGAATTGATAGAAAAAGGTTGATGACAACGTTAGTCAATGACTATAACGTTACTTTAATGAAGAATGATATGAATGAAGCGAAGGACAAGATCACCGTAAATAAGAAGTCCATCTTAGGGAACGGCTAAGCTTCGATTCCACTGGGTTATTCCGGTTATTATAGTAGATCCGGTTAATAGCAAACCTTTGTTATGTTCCATTTATAGGAGGACAGCCCCCCTCTTAATTACTCAGCATAGGGAATAGTCTTCTTATCTCTTTTTCATCGGGCTGTTTGCCATACTCGCATATTTCAAACGCTTCGGCATGTTTGATCGTTGCCGCCTTTTCTTTACCGTACCATTTTTCGAGAGATTTCCTTACCTCAAATTTTACAGGAATTGTCATTCTATCGGTAAGCCACTGGATTCGATCTTTCTTGCCTGCAGGTACTTCATTTATAAATCCCCCAATCCAGGGCAACCATTCATATACCTGCGATTCATGGGCATCCAGTGCTGATATCTTTTTATCGAATACTGAACTTATATCAATAGCGATATCGGGCCTAAAAGGGTTGGGGCGAATAAAATGATCGGAAGCGTATAGATAGACCGGGTTCTTTTTTAGAGCAGGCGTTTCCGGTGCTATGTTTGGAACGGCTACCATGTATGCTCCATCTTGTACCAATATGCCTGTATATCGATGATCGGGATGATAATCATTCGGCCGAGGGGCTATTACAACATCGGCATTCCATTCTCTGATCTTCCGCATGATTTGAAGTCGAACATCTAAAGTGGGCATTAATTCACCATCGTGGTTATCCAATACATCATAGCTTATGCCTAATCTTTTGGCTACTTCCTGTGTTTCTGCATATCGACGCCTGGCCAATTCAACGCCTTTCATCGATTGATGACCCGCATCGCCATTGGTAACAGATAGAAACTTTACGGCATAACCCATTTGTGCAAATAATGCTGCGGTTCCACCTGCATCCGAATCGGGGTCATCAGGATGCGCACCTATAATAATTATACGCGCCTTGCCGGCATCCGCCTGCGAATAAACAGAAGATACCGGGTTCATAAAGAAGTTGATTAAGAAAAAACAGGAAAAAAGATTTTTCATAAACAATGATTTGAGGAGGTGAACGAGGGATGATTGAAGTTAGTCTATTTGAATGCTGCAGGGTGATCGTCTAATTAGGAAGGGTTGCCGCTTTCGGCAATGCAGGCAGCGATTAGATTGTATTGTAGGTCTTATTCTACAAATAATAGTAAGATTACGGGGGCAATTGTTTTCGGTATGGTTCATTATATATTTTTATACAGAGGTTTGATAATTGTCATGAAGAATATCCTGAATTAAAACAATGAGCCGGGAATTATATCATAAACGGGAACGATAATATATAGGTGTTCCATTATTATATTAACGGTTATTTTTTTCATAAAACAATCTTTTTTATTAACGAAATAATTTTAACTTGTTAGTACTCAAAACAAATTAATAATCATTTGTTTTTTTCAGCTTAACAATGCGATAATAGAGGGGTGCTTGTTTTGCGCTTCTTGTCATTAACCAATCTAAAACGTCATTATGAGAAAGGATTATTTGCCTAAAAAATGTGTCCGTCTTCTCCTTGCCGCAATACTATGCGGCATTTGCATTCTTAGCCCGGACCATGTGTTAGCAGAAAAAACGCCCGGCGAAAATAAAATCGCCAACCCCGATCAGACAATTACCGGTACAATTAAAGATGCCAGTAATGGAAAAGGACTCGGGGGCGCCACTATTAGTGTGAAAGGGGGAAATCAGCAGACGACTTCAGACAATAAGGGTGCTTTTTCCATTGTTGTACCGGATAACAACGCGGTACTTATTATTAGTTATGTAGGGTTTATTAGCCAGGAGGTTCCGGTTGGAAGTAACGCAACACTGGACATAAGCTTACAACCCAATCCTGCGGATCTTGCGCAGGTAGTGGTGGTTGGTTACGGTACCCAGAATAAAAAAGATGTAACGGGATCCGTAAAAACGGTGAAAAGCGATGCCTTCAACAAAGGAATTATCAACTCTCCTCAGCAATTGCTACAAGGTAAAGTAGCGGGTGTTAATGTAACATCGGCAAGTGGAGAGCCGGGTGGTATACTTGGAATTAGTATCAGAGGACCCGGTGGGGTGAGATCTGGTAGCACACCCCTATTTGTGGTTGATGGTTTACCGCTTGATAATGCCAGCACCGGTGGAGGAGATCCATTGAACTTTATCAATCCGGAGGATATCGAATCATTTGATGTTTTAAAAGATGCTTCTGCTACTGCTATCTATGGAGCACGCGGCGCAAACGGTGTAATATTAATAACTACCAAAAGAGGTAAGGCAGGAACTTCCCAACTCACATTCTCTACAAATATTGGTGTTTCAAATATCGCCAGGGCATTGCCGGTTTTTACGGCAGAAGAATTTCCCGCACAGGTTAATCGTATCGGTGGTCAGTTAGATGATAAAGGCGGTTCAACCGATTGGCAAAAAGAAATTACCAGAACAGCGATCACGCAGAATTATAATATGACGATGAGCGGGGGTGCCGATAAATTAACCTATTATGCTTCTTTTGGTGCTCAAAGACAGGAAGGGATCATTAAGAATAATTCGTTGGACAGGTACACCGGACGTTTTAACGCCACACAAAGATTTTTTGACGACCGATTGATAATCGACGCCAATTTAACAGTTTCGAATACAAAAAATATCCGGCCACCTATAACCAGTGTAATTGGAGACGCGATCGCCAATAATCCAACGTATCCAGCTTACGATTCTGCGGGAAACCCGGCTGTATATAATAATATAAGCAACCCGCTGATCTATTTTAAACTGGATAAGGACGTGGCAAGGATCAACCGGGTTGTTGGGAATATCTCTCCTTCTTTTAAAATAATAAAGGGGTTGATATATAAACTCAACTTCGGAGTTGATAATTCCGAGGGTAAACGCGATGTTCAAAGTTTATCCAGTACGGTTCCCCCTCGTGATGGAAGATTGGATAGCTATGATAATTACAACCGGAATATCCTGATCGAAAACTATCTTACTTATACCTGGAATAAAAAATTGCATAGCCTGGTAGCCCTGGGAGGGCATTCGTATCAAAAGTTTTCGGTAGCAGGCAGAAACTGGAGTATTAATAAGTTTCCTGTTGGTGGTGTTGAACCCATCTACAATCCTGGAGTTGGACAGGAACTAACACTGGCTGGAAACAGGCCCGGAGGTTATGCATATATAAATGAACAACAATCATTTTTTGGAAGGGCCACTTACCAGTATGATAGCAAGTACTTATTAACTATCAATTTCAGAGCAGATGGTTCTTCTAAATTTGGAGAAAACAATAAGTACGGCTACTTCCCTTCTTTTTCTTTGGGATGGAGAATCACGGAAGAGGAGTTTATGAAAAACTCTTTTTTCAGCAATTTAAAACTCAGAGCCGGATGGGGTAGAACAGGTAACCAGGAAATACCTCCAAAAATCACACAACCCTTGTTTACTACATTGGGAGGCAGTTACCCACTTTATCCGTCAGGCACGTACCCGGCCAGTTATACTTATGTAAGATTCGCCAATCCTGATATTCAATGGGAGGTATCCGATCAAACCAATATAGGATTGGACTTTGCATTTTTCAATGGCGCTTTGTCGGGAACCATCGATGCCTTCCATAAAGTATCCAGTAATATCCTGCTACAGGTAACTCCAGCAGATCCAGTTCAACCCTCATCCGAAGTTTGGACCAATGTGGAGGATATGACTATTACAAATAAAGGAATTGAACTCGATCTCAATTACCGGAAAGTAATTAATAAGGATATGAGTTTTGGCATAGGAGGGAATATTACTTTCATCAGTAACCTGGTAGAAAATTCACCCTATACTGTAATTCCTTCTGGTTCCGCACAAGGATCAGGATTAACTTCAGCTACTATTAATGGATATATCAACGATCAGCCTATTGGCACGTTCTACCTGTTGGAGTTTATAGGAATAGGGAATGATAGTCTCAGTATGTATCGCGATACCGATAAAGATGGTATCATCACGGATAAAGACAGACAAGCATTGGGTACAGCCTTGCCCAATAAGATGTTTAGCTTTTATGGAAACTTCGCGTATAAAGGATTCGACCTGGTAGCCAACTTTAATGGAGTATCCGGAAATAAGGTATATGACAATACTGCCAATTCAAATTTTTATAAGGCGAAACTTGCTAAAAGCGTGAATGTTACTCCTGCAGCGGTTACGGATCTGAAGGAATCAAATAATAACCCCGCCCGGGTGAGCAGCCGGTATCTTAAAGAAGGAGGTTACTTTCGTTTAAACAATCTTGCCATTGGTTACAATTTCAATACAAAAGCAATGGGAATAAACAAATGGGTTTCTGCAATACGCTTATCGGTTACAGGACAGAACCTCTTTGTAATAACCGATTACGATGGATATGATCCGGAAGTAAATACCGATCGGAATATCGGGAATATCTCGTCGTATGGGATTGATTACTTAAGTTATCCAAAAGCGAAATCTTTCATTTTTGGCTTGAATGTTACATTTTAAAAATTCATGAAAATGAAACCGAGCATTTTGTGGAGCTTTGTTCAAGCGAGTGATAATGCTGGGGTTCATCTGATCAAAAGAAAATAAAAATTAAACAGATGAAAAAGAAAATAGTTAAACTCCTGGTTGTTTTTGCAAGCATTGCAATTGTGCATAGCTGTACAAAATTAGAAGAAGAAATACTGGATGAGTCTTCTGTTGTAGGGCTCACTGATAAACAACTCGCTGAGGGAACCATCGCACCTGTTTACGCGGTGCTTCCAACCATCTTTCAGCATACTACTTATTTTGCGCTGCAGGAAATTTCCACCGACGAAGCGATTTTACCCTATCGGGGGGGAACCGATTGGGGTGATAATGGTATTTATCTTTCATTGCATAAACATGAAACCGTCAGTACCGATCCGAATGTGCGAAATACCTGGAACACGATTGTGCTTGGTATTTCACGGTCCATTACGGCCATTAATGCACTTGCTACCAATAAAGATCCAAACGCTAAAGTTTTCCTGGCGGAAGCAAGAGGAATGAGAGCCTATCTGAATTTATTAGCGCTTGATCTTTTTGGATTGATATTTATAAAGGATGAGCCAGATGGAATATCGCAGGTGGTAAGAGGAGAGGAAGCTATTCAGTATATCAAATCAGAACTTCTGGCAATAGAACCTTTATTAGATAATACAACCGGTCCGGGTCGTATAACAAAAGCGGCTGTTTGGGGATTACTCGCTCGCTTGCATTTAAATGCTGCAGTTTATAGAGATCGTTATGCAAGCTCGTTCACATTCAGCACTGAGGATATGGATAAGGTGGTGGAATATTGCGATAAGATCATCGCCTCCGGGTCCTTTAATTTGGCCAGAGAGTATTTTTCAATTTTTAGTGACAACAATCATATAAACAAAGAATTGATCTTTGCTGTTGATCAGCGGGCAGATCTGAATGGACATAACCGGATGGCTTATTTTTCTTTATCGGGCGATCAATTTCCTCTACCAGCTTATACCGGTGCAAATGGAACAGATGGACCCGGCATTACTCCAGATTTTTATCAAACATGGGTAACAGCGAATGCACCACTGGATCCTGCTGTTGCGGATCCCCGGTTTTATAAGCAAAACTTATCCATCTATAGTAATCCAGCTGATTCTTGCGTAGATGCCGCTAACTTTCATATTAATCGGGGAATTTTGAGAGGACAACAATATGGATTAACTAAAAACCCGGACGGAACATTTAAAAAATGCCCGGATGGAAAAATGAAAGTAAGCAGGCTGTTTAATGTAACCCGATCCAGGCCCACCCTGCCTGTTGAGTTTACCGAATTCATAGATTTTACGGTGGCCGGTAGCAACTATAATAACGGCTACCGTGTTGAGAAATATGAATTCAGCAGGGGTTCGGTAAGCGGAAGAAATTTCGGGGAGCATGATATTGTGATACTGCGCATGGCGGATGCTTATTTAATGCGTGCAGAAGCAAAACTTAGAAAAGGTGGTGGTGAAGCAGCGGCATTGGCTGATGTGAATACAGTTAGAGCAGCCCGTACAGCATCCACACCCCCGCCGCCATTAGCAACCATGAGTCTGGATTTATTATTTCGTGAAAGGGGATTTGAGTTTTATTGGGAAATGGTTCGCCGGACAGATATGATTCGTTTTGGAAAGTATGAAGGAACCTGGACCGAGAAAACAAATACGGATAAGAATAAGAGAATATTCCCAATTCCTCAAACGGCTATCGATGGAGCATCGAATATACCGGGGTATTTAGTTCAGAATCCGGGATATTAAGAATGGGAAGTGCCACAGGATAAAATTTTTCTCCCACAAAGACACTAAGCCACAAAAGGTTATTCTTAGTGAATTTTGTGTCTTTGTGGGAAACTGATACAATGCTAATAATGTAAGTGTCGGAAATAAAATATAAATTGTAAAAGAACGTTAAGAATTAAATAAGCGCTTGCTAATCTACCGTTGTTTAAATAGCTGAAACCATCAGGGTCAGCCATTTTAAGCAGCGGTAGGCTTTTTTATGAAAGAAAAAAACGTAGAATCTTAGTATTATTCTCTTTTAAGACTGCGCATAATTCTTCAACTTTATCGAATGCAATTAACCACGGAGCAGCAGTCGGTAATAGCTACCAATTTTAATCTTGTAATCAACGCCGTTGCCGGAAGCGGAAAAACTACCACACTTATTGAGTATGCCCGTAGCCGGCCCCCAGGCAGTAAGATATTATACCTCGCTTTCAATAAAACCGTAAAAACAGAGGCCCAACAAAAATTTGCCGCCGCCGGACTTTCCAATGTTCAGGTGGAAACCGCTCACTCACTTGCCTTTGATCGTATCATAAAACACAGCGACTATAAAGTAGTGCAGGGATATAAAAGCTACGAATGGCGCGATTTGTTGGGGATCAATACAGGCGATCTGCACAGCGATTATATTATTGCCAACCATGTAAGCCGCTTCATCAGTTATTTCTGCAACAGCAATGCCGGTAAAGTACAGGATCTGAATTATGCCAATGTGGTAAGTGATCAGAAAGCAAAAACATTCGTAAATAATTATTATAAGCAGATTGAAAAATTTACCCGTGCTGCGCTAGCGAAAATGGATAAGAAGGAAATTCCGGTGACCCATGATTTCTATTTAAAGAAATTTCAATTAGGAAACCCGCAATTGGCATATGATTATATTCTGTTTGATGAGGGCCAGGATGCGAGTGCTGCTATGCTGGAAGTTTTTTTACAGCAATCCGCCATTAAAATAATTGTTGGTGATATGCACCAGCAGATCTATGGCTGGCGATATGCCATCAACAGTTTGCAGCAGGTCGATTTTCCGGTATACCCGCTCAGTAATAGTTTTCGCTTTGATGAAGAAGTAGCATTGGTAGCCAATAAAATACTGGCCTGGAAAAAACAATTAAATCAAGAATCCGGCGTAAAAATTATCGGAGCCGGATCATCCAAACCAGAATCGTTTACAAAAGCCACGTTGGGAAGAACCAATCTCGGATTATTGCTTAATGCGATTTCTCTGTGGCAACGACAAGAGATCAACAGACTTTATTTCGAAGGGAATATTAACAGTTACACCTTTGCCGACGAAGGCGCTTCCTTGTATGATGTGTTGAATTTATACAATGGACAACCCGCTAAAATAAAAGACAAGCTGATTGGCGCCATGAAAAACATGAAGGAGTTGGAAGAGTATATACAGAAAACGGAAGACAATAGTCTTTCCATGATTGTAGAGGTTGTAAAGGAATTCGGCAATCGCCTGCCTGGTTTAATCAGTGAATTGAAAACACATCATACCACAGTGAAGGAAGAAGCGGATATGATTTTTAGTACGGTACATCGTTGCAAAGGAATGGAGTACGATGAAGTAACCCTGTTGAATGATTTTGTTAATGAAGAAAAATTGAAGAAGTGGATCGCACAATGTGGCGGGGAGCAAATCAGCATTCATGATAAGAACCGCCTCGTTGAAGAAGTAAATATATTATATGTGGCTGCTACCCGCGCTAAAAATAAACTGAGCATACCTCCCGAAATCAATCCCTTGCAGACGGTAAAATTAGCGCCATCGCAACCAGTAAAAATAGATAGTGGTTATCGCAGGGCAGAACCAACTGATGATTGGGATCTTCGGTACAGGCAGTTATTACTAAATAGAAAATTGGAGCGAAGAACGGGTAACCACGGTAAACGATGGACGGAATTGGAAGAAGAACTTGTTGAACGAATGTTTCATGAAGGAACGGGGGTAAAAGAAATTGCAAAAAAACTTGAACGCGGTGAGAATGGTGTGCGGATAAAGTTGATGAATATGGGGTTGTTGGAGGCGGATGGACAGGAATAATAGACTACCGTAGTTTGATGTATATAAAAGTCATTCACCGTAATATATGCGGTGAATGTACGTCCTATTCGCCGCACATTTTTGCGGAGAATATAAGGGGTATTCACCGCAGAATCAGCCTTTAGATCAAAAAATTATCGTTTTGATAGGACTCTAGAACCCTTTCTTCGCAGATTTCAATTTCGGCAGCACAAAATCATCCAACGCGCTTTTATCAGCGATCATCTTTTCAATATCTTCAATTTTACGGGGAGAGAATATCGACAAAAGCTCGTAGTCTTTTTCCCGGATAAGAATATCATCTTCAATTCTCACGGCGATGCCCCACCATTTCTTATCGCAATTACTTCCTTGTGGTATATAGATTCCCGGCTCTACGGTAATCACCATATTTTGTTTTAATGAATCGTATGTGCCGCGATCGTGTACATCCAAACCAATATGATGAGAACATCCATGCGGATAGAATTTATTTGCTTCAGTGATATTTTTCGCGATACCCAATTTTACCAGGCCACTGGTTACCACCTCACGCGCGGTTGCCTCAATTTCTTTAAAAGTGGTGCCCTCTTTTACTTTTTTAAATACTGCTTCCTGCGCATCGTATACTAATTGATAGATGGCTCTTTCTTCGGAGGAGAATTTACCATCCACCGGAATGGTACGGGTAACATCTGAAGAATAACCATGATAGGCTGCGCCTACATCCATCAACAACATAGAAGTTCCTACTTTAGTTTTCGTGTTTTCCATATAGTGAAGTACACAACCATTTTCTCCTGCTCCAACGATAGAACCATAACCCACTTCCTCAGAGCCGTATTTTTTATGTACAAATTCATGTAAACCCTGTATCTCCAATTCCGACATCGCCGGTGTTACCGCTTTCATCACTTCGTTCTGACCCATACAGGAAATCTCAACCGCCTTACGTAGCAGATCCATTTCTTCGGGTGTTTTGATTTCCCTCAAAGAAGCCGTTAACTGTCTGTATAATTTATTATCATACCTGGGTTCTTTGGAATAATCAGCCGGAATAGCCGCTTTCTCTTTGAATTGTTGAACCAGGCTGGCAAAATCGGCACCTTTACCGGCACTTACCGGAATATCTGTAGGAATGCGATCGAAAATAATTTTATCAAAAGTTGTGAAGTCAATGGTAAGTTTTTTGAAGTTTTCCCCGTTAATAGCCATCACAATGCCTAACTTTTTCTGAACACCTTCAACGCCCAATCTTCTGCCGGTCCATTGTTCCGCCTGCGCGTTTCTTTTTTGTACTACTAATAATTCATCGAATGTGCTGCCATCGGTGGCGGTTTGTTTTTCTTTAAAAACAAGCAGCATTGAATGAGGTTCTTTATAACCGGTGAAATAATAGAGATCGGGGTTTTGATGATAGAGGTATTCCACATCATTTGAAAAAGTACGGGTAGGAGAAGCCATAACTACCGTAACTGATTTATCAGGCATTCTTTCCCGAAGAGCCGCCCGGCGGCCAGCGTGAAATTCTTTCGTTAAATAATCCGTTGGCAGATCCTCCTGGGCAAACAGGAAACCGACGGATAATTGTAGGAGGCAGAAGAACAAAAAATTTCTCATGTATTTGTTTTTTTACGGAGGGAAGATAATAATATAAGGAGAAAATGAAAGGGTTAATTGACGAATGGCGCGGAAGGAACTAATGGACAGCCTAACAATCGTAAAAGCTATTTCTTATCGAAGATTTGCTTCCAGCTCTGCCGCAATAAGCCGGATGAGATCAACATCAATTCTTTTTTTATTCATATCCGCATCCGAAAGAACCGCCCGATAATTTCGCTCCTCATCAGGCTCAAACAACACTTCTATATCGTTTATATTAATCGCAATCTTGTGGGTATAACCTATTACACGAAGTTCCGCGTCAAGATTTTTTTGCTCTCCTTTATAAAATATAACTAATGTAAAAGCTTCGGCCATGATAACTAAGATGGTTTTGATCTTCCTGTAAAAATAAAAAAAACCACAGGCAGGTGCCCGCAGCTTTTGACAATGAACAACGGTTACGATCAATTTTTTTGAAGAACAGTATCCATTAAATGGATTACTCCATTGGTAATTTTCGCTTCGCGGGGTTGTAAAATTGCGTGTCCAATAGATACTACTCCGTTTTTTATCTGTATAAGCAATTCATTATTATTAACGCTGATTAATTTATCTCCGTCTTTCAATGCGTTAAAGTCGATCTTCCCTTTTACTACATGATTCCTGATGAGGTCTGCCAAACGAGGTCGGTTATTGGGCTCCAGCAGGTTGTCCATAAAACCCTTCTCCAGTTTTTCAAAAGCAAGATCAGTAGGGGCAAAAAAAGTAAAGGGACCCGAACTACTTAGTACCTGATCCATATCAGAGGCATGTACGCCCTTTTTCAATGTTTTCAGATTTTTATCGGTATTCACGACCTGTGTAATATTTGACATATGGATGTTTTATCGGCCGGTAGAATTACCAGCAACAGAGTAAGGTACGCTTAATTAAATGGCTCGGCGGTTAATGTTTGAAATTCTAAAATGAAAAAAATTCAGTTATTGGGTATCCATATAAATAGTATTTGTGAAGCTCGGTCGCGGCTTGCAGCTTGTATCCGCCACGGCGGATCACAGCTTCTTCCCCCTTTTCTCAGTAAATTACACCAGTTTAAAAGTTAATCGCTATGAACAAGGGTACTTATCGCCTGGGCATGATCGGATTGGGAACAATGGGACGCAGCCTATTATTAAATATGGCCGATCATGGATTTGCAGTTGCCGGTTTTGATAAAGACGCATCTAAATTAACATTGCTGGAAAAAGAAGGGGAAGGAAAACCGGTAAAAGGTTTTGCCTCATTAAATGATTTTGTAAATAGTTTGTCTACTCCCAAAGCAATTATGTTATTAGTGCCTGCCGGTAAAATCGTAGACGCGGTGATTGAAGAATTGGAACCCTTACTATCGGCCGGGGATATTATCATTGATGGAGGAAACTCTCATTTTACTGATACCACCGCACGGGTAACTAAATTGGAACAAAAAGGATTGCATTTTTTTGGAATGGGAATCTCCGGTGGTGAAAAAGGCGCAAGATATGGCCCCAGTATGATGCCGGGCGGTGATATGGCTGCTTATCTTTTTGTTAAGCCGATATTGGAAAACATCGCTGCAAAAGCTAATGGTGAACCTTGCGTTACTTATATTGGTCCCGGTGCATCCGGACATTTTGTAAAAATGGTGCACAATGGCATAGAATACGCGCTGATGCAATTAATTGCCGATACCTATGAACTATTGAAAAAAGGATTTGGGAAGGACAACAAAAGTATTCAACAGCTGTTTGCTCAATGGAATAAAGGGAAATTACAATCTTATCTTTTGGAGATTACCGCTGGAATTTTCCTATATCAAAATGCTGATGGCAGCTTTTTAATCGACCAGATAAAGGACGAAGCGAAATCAAAAGGTACCGGTAAATGGACCACACAAATTTCAACCGAACTGGAATTGCCCATTCCTACCATTGACATCGCGGTTATAATGCGTGATCTATCTAAATATAAATCGCTAAGAAAAGAAGCAGCGGATATTTATAATAATACGAATGAATCTCTTAATGAAAATTTATTGAAGAAACTGGAAGACTCCTTTTATTTTTCAATGATTGTTATTTATGCGCAAGGCATGCATTTATTGTCAAAGGCATCAGAAGCGTACAAGTATAACCTAAAGCTGGATGAAATAGCGAAAATCTGGCGGGGTGGTTGTATCATCCGAGCCGCGTTTTTAGCAATAATTCATAAAGCGTTTCAAACAAATCCCCGGTTAAAGCATTTATTGTTGGATAGCGAGGTAAGTGGTGTTATTGAAAAAACAGCACTTGCTGCCAGAGAACTTGTTTCAAAATCCATTGCTGCTGGAATTTCATTGCCGGCTTATACCAATGCGCTGGGTTATTTCGATGCGTTGCGTAGTGAGCAACTGCCTTCGAATCTTATACAGGCGCAGCGGGATTATTTTGGCGCCCATACCTACGAGTTAATTGGTAAGGAAGGAAGCTTTCATACGGAATGGAGTAAAGAATAATAGACGAGGCATGAAGGGTAATCAATTTAAATATATTATGTGAGAGCGATAAAAGCACAACCTACCATCTTTATTATTTATGGTGCTACCGGTGATCTCTGTTGGAGGAAACTGGCACCTGCGTTGTATAATTTATTTTTAGATGATTGGATGCCGGTGCAATTTGCCATAATCGGAACCGGTAGAACCGCGCTATCTGATGAAGAATTCAGGTATAAATTACTGGAAGGAATCAATCAATTCTCAAGAAGCGGAAAAGCCGCGGATGATAAATGGGCACAATTCTCTTCTCATCTTTTTTATGAATCGGCCGATTTAAATAACTATGAGACCTATACCGGATTCTGCAGCAAGATCAATGTTTATGAAGCAGAATGGAAGGTTAAACCTTACGTTATTCATTACCTCGCGGTAGCACCCGCTTTGTTTTCGGTAATTGCAGCGAACATTGCGAAAAATAAGTTAGCCGGGCAAAGAGAACATACGAGAATCGTTATTGAAAAACCATTCGGTCACGATCTTGAGTCGGCCAAAGCATTGAATCAACTGCTGAATGAAAATTATAAGGAAGAACAGATTTACCGGATTGATCACTATCTCGGAAAGGAAACCGTACAAAACATATTAGCATTTCGGTTTGCCAACGCGATTCTCGAACCTTTGTGGAACCGGAACTATATACAGCATGTGCAGATTTCAGTTACAGAACAATTAGGGGTTGAAGGGCGTGGGGGTTATTATGAAAGCTCCGGGGCAATGCGGGATATGATACAAAATCATATTCTCCAACTTCTTTGCCTGATTGCGATGGAGCCACCAATTAGTTTTAATGCAAGAGAAATACATAGTCGCAAAGTAGATGTATTACATGCAATGCGAAGGTTCGGTCCAGAAGATATAAGGAAATCGGTGGTAAGAGGACAATATGGAAAGGGATGGATGCAGGGTAAAGAAGTACCTGGCTATCGCGAAGAGAAAGGGGTACAACCTCAATCAAATACAGAAACATTCGCCGCTGTAAAATTTTTTATAGATAATTGGCGCTGGCAGGGCATTCCGTTTTATGTTAGAACGGGTAAGCGCATGCATCAGTCTTCTTCAATTATATCTATTCAGTTTAAGGACCAGCCACATTTCGTATTTCCTCCCGAAGCCATTGAAAGTTGGCAGCAAAACCGATTAATCATAAGTATACAACCCGAAATGAGTATTCGCTTGCAGGTGCAGGGGAAACGTCCGGGCCTGGAAATGTTGTTGAATACGGTGGATATGGTGTTTGATTATAAAACAACCTACTCAAGCTATACTCCGGAGGCATATGAAACATTATTACTGGATACAATGGCTGGAGATCAGACATTGTTTATGCGTGGTGACCAGGTGGAAGCGGCCTGGGAATTACTAATGCCGATAATTAAAAAATGGGGGAACAAACCCTCCCTTAATTTTCCAAATTATTCAGCCGATTCATGGGGACCCGAGTTAGCGGAGGCACTGATTGCCGCCGATGGCTTTCATTGGTTCACATTACCTGTAAATGGAATAAATCAATAAAATGGAATTACACATCTATAAAACGGCCGAAGAAACAATGAATGGATTGGCCGCTCATTTTGTAAAGATCGTAAGCGCGGCTATCAAAGAAAAAGGAGAATGCACCGTTGTATTATCGGGGGGCAACTCTCCTAAACGATTGTATGAACTTTTGGCAAGACCTCCTTACAATCAACAGATAGATTGGGATCAAATTTATTTTTTCTTTGGAGACGAGCGCTATGTTCCCTTTACTGATCCCGATAATAATGGAGCAATGGTTAAGAAAGTGCTATTCGATCCATTAAGAATCCCCGATGCCAATATCTTCTATATGAACACTTCACTTCCTCCCGCGGAGTCGGCCGCTAAATATTCTCAACGCATCTTATCTCACTTTAAGAAAAATCCATTGCAATTTGATTTGGTATTGCTGGGATTGGGAGATGACGCGCATACGGCTTCTTTATTTCCACATGCACCCGTATTGAAAGAACATAAAGCATTAGTAAAAGCGGTTTATTTGGAAGATAAGCAGGTTAATCGAATAACGCTAACAGCTCCTTTGATCAACGAAGCACATAATATTGCTTTTTTAGTTTATGGAGAATCAAAAGTAAAAGCGGTTCAGGCTGTATTGAAGGGGAAAAGAGATATTGAAAACTATCCGGCGCAGCTTATAGAAACTGAAATGGGAGCGTTGGATTGGTTTTTGGATGAAGCAGCAGCGGGAGGAATAGAAATTTAAAATGTAAAATATAGAATGTAAAATGTAAAAGTGGGTTGCCGGATGGTTCAAGAATTAATGGAATGATCGGCATTCCTTTTTACATTTTATATTTTGAGTTTTATATTTTACATTTCTCAGTTCTTCACTCCCCATCTCCTACTCCGGTTTTCGTTCCTGTTAACACATTAACTCCTTTCGGCAACGGATTCCCCGATCCTCTTCGGAAACTCACTACTTGTCCCACATGCCAGAGTGCATCTGAAATTGGACCATTGATCAGGTTCCAGAATGGGTATTCTGTTTTGTTACTGGCTCTTTCAAAAATCATATCAAGACTTTCTAGCTTTGTATCCGATTTTTTTAGGAGTTCACTGGCTGTTTGAATATTCTTCAGGGTTTTATCTCTCAATTGTGCGAATGAAATTTTCACAGCGGGGTTGCCGAATGTGGTGGATTTCTTATTAACTGTATTTACTAAAATCTCTACAAGCCCATTTATATGTTCCAGTGTTTCAAGCGTAGTTCTTGCGTCCGCCGATGGTTTGTAGTTGAGATCCTTTTCTGTTAATCCTTCTGTTGCCCAGAAATAGCGAAACCCAAGTCCATCTACTAATCGTGCCACAACCGTTGCTGCGGTATAAGTAGTCGGTGTATCAGGAATAGTATAATAGTAAGGTTTTTGCTGAGCTAATGTTCCACTTGAAATGGCAAGACTTAATATTATAAGAATTATTTTCATGATAGTTTTTTTGATGCTTGCTGAATGTAATCAATTACTAAGCTTATTAAAAGCAAATTTGGTTGAGTGGTGATTACTCACCCACCCCGGCTGGTGTCTTCACCAGCCGGAATACGAATTGATAACTATTTGATAAGTGAAGTGGCTGGTGGAGACACCAACCGGGGCGGACTTCAGGGTTACATTTTGCATTTTACATTTTACATTCTTCTTACATTTGGCCCGATCAATTAATCAAGTATGAAAAGAATAAGAGTTTTAGTAGTGGGTTGTGGAAACATGGGCGCCTCTCACGCTCAAGCATTCAAACACAATGAAGGGTTTGAAATTTGCGGAATTGTTTCAACCGGCAAAAGCAAAGAGGTTTTGAATGAAAAGCTAGGTGGTGGTTATGCATTGTTTAATGAGTATGAAAAAGCATTGCTGGCAACGAAACCAGACGCAGTTTGTATTTCAACGTATCCCGATACACACGAAGCGTTCGCGATACTGGCATTAGAAAGCGGCTGTCATGTTTTTATCGAAAAGCCGCTGGCTGATACGGTAGCCGGCGCGGAACGTGTTGCTACCGCCGCAAAAAAATCAGGAAAGAAATTAGTAGTAGGATATATACTGAGACATCATCCCTCCTGGGAAAAATTTATTGAACTGGCGCAGCAATTGGGAAAACCATTGGTAATGCGGATGAATCTGAATCAGCAGAGTAATGGCAATATGTGGAATGTGCATCGTAACCTGATGAGAAGTCTGAGCCCGATTGTGGATTGCGGGGTACATTATATAGATGTGATGTGCCAGATGGTACGATCAAAGCCCATACAGGTAACTGCCATTGGCGCCCGGCTTACCGATGATATTCCTAAGGGAAATTATAATTATGGACAATTACAGATCCGTTTCGAAGATGGATCCGTTGGTTGGTACGAAGCTGGATGGGGGCCGATGATTAGTGAAACCGCTTTTTTTGTAAAAGATGTAATAGGTCCGAAGGGATCGGTTTCTATTGTAGCAAAAGAAGCAGGAGGTAAGGGTAAATCCGATTCAGTAGAAGCACATACCAAAACGGAATCGATCCGGCTGCATCATGCAGACATAGATGCAAACAATGCATTTACCAAAGCAGATGAATGGATCAACCTGCAGGACGAGCCCGATCACCAGGAACTCTGCAACCGTGAACAAAGCTATTTTCTGAAAGCAATTAATGAGAATATAGATCTCACCGACCATATCGAAGATGCGGTAAACAGCTTACGCATTGCTTTTGCTTGTGATGAATCAGTGCGGACTGGTCAGGTAATTAAATTGTAGTTCAATAGTTCTAACCTTCTATATACAAAACCATTATAGGATAATGGAAACAACTGTTTCATAAGGAAAACTAATGAGTTTGGGACTATTGAGTCGGAGGAGAAAACAGATTTTATATTGGTAAAAAGAGACCCGGTACAGAATAGAAGTTCTATCCACAATACCAGATGGGATGAAAAATAGAGGGCTTTTCGATTAGGAGAAATTATATCTGGCTGTTTCCATTAAGGCCAATTAATGAGGTTTTCCGAGGAGAATTGCCGATTATAAACACCTTTTTCATTTAACATTTTTAATTCTTTATTCTTCATTTCCCCTTTTTCTCTTCGGAAAACGCTTTGTGGATACTCTGTGCCAAGTAAAAAAATTGCATTTTTTCATTGGGAAATCCGAAATAAACTATATTTGATGCGGCTTGTCCATGTGAGTACAAACCATACTGACATCCATTAAATATCTAAATCATCAATTATGGCAAAAAAAGCAGCAAAGAAAGCTGTAAAGAAAGCAGCTAAGAAACCCGCAAAGAAGGCAGCTAAAAAAGCGGCTCCCAAGAAGAAAGCGGCAAAAAAGAAATCGGCTCGTAAGCCCTCAGCGGCATTTATGAAACCTCTTACTCCCAGTGCAGATCTGGCAGCAGTAGTAGGAAGTAAAGCTCTTCCACGTACAGAAGTGGTAAAGAAAATTTGGGTGTATATTAAAGCGAATAAGCTTCAGGACAAAGCGAACAAGCGTATGATCAATGGCGATGCTAAACTGAAAGCAGTTTTCGGTGGCAAAGCTCAGGTATCAATGTTCGACATGGCGAAGCACTTGTCTAAGCACCTGAAATAAAAAAGGGATACCGTTTTTACAACCACGAAAGTATTTTGCTTTCGTGGTTTTTTTTTGCGCCATGGTTGGTGTCTTCACCAGCCATTCTTTGTTTCTTTGAGTATTCATTCGAAACTCATTCAATCTATGTCCCTCCTACCAATATTGGATGATTGTGGCCTGACTGTTACGCGTTATGAACTCTTGCACGGCGGTGATATAAATCGTGCGTATTGTTTATATGGGTTCAAGGAAAAGTATTTTTTGAAAGTAAATGAGGAAAGTAGATACCCGGCAATGTTTGAAAAAGAAGCCGATGGCCTCAAGGCATTATACACTAACAGCCTTCTTAAAACACCAGTTGTAATTAAACACGGAATAGTAAACAACCAGCAATATTTATTACTCGAGTGGATCGAAAGTGGATCTATCACCCCCGGTTTTTGGGAAAGGTTCGGCGCCGGACTTGCACAGCTTCACCTTAAAAAACAGGAATACTTCGGATGGAATACGAATAACTATATCGGAAGCTTGGCTCAAATCAATTCGATATTTCCCTCGTGGCATTTATTTTATACTGAATGCCGCATTATGCCATTAGTAAAGCAATTATTTGATCAGGGAATTTTTTTAAGACAAGACGTAATATCAGCAAAGATAGTTTGTAAGAAATTTGAATACTTGTTTCCCGACGAACCTCCTGCTTTACTGCATGGAGATTTATGGAGTGGAAATTTTAAGATAACCTCAGAAGGTGGTGCCGCTATTTTTGATCCCGCTGTCTATTATGGTCACCGCGAGATGGATATTGGAATGACGTTGTTATTTGGTGGATTTGACCAACGATTTTACGAAGCCTATCACGAAGTATATCCGTTGGAAAAAAATTGGAAGCAACGGATTCCTCTAACGCAACTATATCCATTGCTGGTACATGCGTTATTGTTTGGCGAGCATTATGTGGAAAGCGTCCGAAGGATAATGAAGAATGAAAAATGAAGAAGTCAGCTCGATCTGCACTTTTTCATTTTTCATTCTTCACCGCGTCCGCCTGCTGGCGGATTTTTCATTTTTAATTTCCCTTTACTTTCTTCGGAAACGGCGGCCGTTTCGGTTCCACCTGCGGATTTTTTTCTAATTCTTTCATTGCGATCTCAATGGCTTTTTCCAATTGAGGATCTCTTCCTTTGATTATTTCGGATGGAGTTTGTTCCACTTCGATATCCGGAGCAACGCCTTCATTCTCTACTACAAATCCATCTTTTGTCCAGATGGCCACATTCGGAGCGGTTACTTGTCCTCCATCTATAAATTCGGGAAAACCAAGGATACCTACCAATCCACCCCAGGTACGTTTACCTACCAGCGTACCCACTTTAAATTTCCGGAACATCCAGGGAAGCATATCACCACCCGAACCGGCAGTTTCATCTATGATCATTACTTTAGGTCCCTGAATAGATGCACTGGGTGATTTCAGATCTTTCCCATAGCGCATGTTCCAATGAGCCTGGTAAGGACGTTGTAAAATATCTATATAATAATCGGCTAATTGTCCACCTCCATTAAAACGTTCATCAACGATAATTGCTTTACGATTGGCTTGCGGGAAAAAGTATCTCTTAAAATATTCATGGCCAGCATCAGCAGTATTAGGAACATATACATAGGCTACCTGGCCCTTTGTTGCATCTGTTACTTTTTTCAGGTTGCCTTCCACCCAATCGCGGTTGCGTAAGCCAAACTCATTGGCAACAGGAACAACTTTCACCACGCGCGATCCGGTTATATCGGGATTGCTACCAATGGTTAACTCTACAATTTTTCCGGCCGTATTTTCGAAGAAACGATAGATTTCATCGACCGCAGTAACTTCTTGTCCGTTTACCGCTAAAATATAATCACCCACTTTTGCATTAACACCTGGTTCGGTTAATGGAGAACGAAGATTGGGGTTCCAGTTCAATCCTCCGTAAATTTTCTTGATGCGGTAACGATTATTTTCGATACTATAATCAGCCCCTAATAATCCGCCTCCAATTCGTAATGGATTATTATAAACTTCGCCTCCTCCGGTATTATGATGCCCTACGGATAATTCACTGAACGTCCATTGAAGCAGTCTGGTCAAATCACTACGACAAGTAAGATGAGGCAGAAACACTTCATATTTCTTTTTGATGGCTGGCCAGTTTGCACCATGCATTCCGGGATCATAAAAATAATCCCTGTTCACGCGCCAGGCTTCATCAAATATCTGTGGCCATTCTGCTACGGGGTCAATTTTCACCTGGATGGCTCCAATGTTCAGCATTCCTTTCCCGGGCGCTGGTTTTTCTCCGCTATTGCTGATGAAAAAAGTTGGCCCGCTTGAATACAACATTTTGTTTCCATCGGCTGAAATCGTATAACCATCCATTTCAGTTACCGTTTCGTCTTTACGTTTACCAATATCATATTTATGCATTACACCGGGACCCTGAAAATTGAACGGATAAGCGATATACAATAATGTACCTTCTTTACCCATTCCCAATTGACCATAATTACCCGGGGGTACCGGTATGTCGATGATCCTGTTTTGAATTCCCTCCCAATCAATAACAAGTCCAGCGGGTTTTTTATCAGTCGCAGTCTCTTTTTTGGCCTTACTTGTATCAGGAGCTTCTTTTATTTTTTCTTCATCACTTTCCTTTGCAAATGGAGAGACGGTTTCTTTTTGAAGAGTGACTAAATAAATAGAACTATTCGAGAGCATATCATTATTCGACTGATCGAACCAGTTGATTACCGGACCAGCATTAGTTGACGCGAAGAAAAACAGGTATTTTCCTCCTTTGTCAAATATGGGATCTGAGGCATCGCTTAATCCATCTGTTAACGCGAAACTTTTTTGCTGATCGATGGAATAAAGATAAATGCGCTTGAACTGTGTTTCTGTCACTTTGGTATAAGCGATCCATTTAGAGTCGGATGACCAATCGCCAAATATATTCCGGAATGGACCGGGTACATAGAGTTCATCCGAATCGATTTTACGGATAGCACCATTGTTCACTTCCAGTACATAGAGGTTGCGACCATTATCAGTAAAGCTTATCATCTTGCTGTCGCGCGACCATTTGGGATAGGCATAAAACCCAGTCCCATTCAGTTTGAAACTCTTGACTTCTCCTTTTCCATCCTGTTGCTTAATAAATAATTGATATTCTCCCGACGCATCAGAGAAATAAGCGATTGATTTTCCATCGGGCGACCAGGTGGGGAATTTTTCATGCGCTGAAACAGTTTGGGTAAGATTGCGCGGATCTCCTTTTTCTGCGGGTATTGTAATAATATCTCCACGGAAATCGAAAACTGCGCGTTGACCTGTTGCTGAAATATCTCCGCTTCTTATATATTGATCTCCTTTCACAAACCGGGGGCGGAGTTCCAGGAGGTCAGCAGCAATTCCAATCTTTAATTTTTTTGAAGTGGATTCTCCCGGTGTAAAAGTGTGCAGATACCCAGCTTGTTCAAATACGATTGTTCCACTGATAGCAGATGCATTGAGCACCGGAAAATCTTTAAAGCTGGTGAGCGGATCCACCTTTTTTGTGCTGGTATTGTATGAATAGAGATTGAATTCACCATTGCGGTCGCTTCTGAAAAAAATAGTATTACCCACCCATATTGGATTTACATCATTGCATCCTCCTTCGGGTTGAGGTATCTTAATGGCATTATGATCGCCAAAATTAAAGATCCAGATAACAGCGATGCTACCACCACGATAGTGTTTCCATTGACGGAATACATCACCAAGCGGATTATAAGCCATCTGTTTTCCATCGGGAGAATAACTGGCCCAACTGGCATTAGGAATATCAAGTTTTGTTGCCATCCCTCCTTTTACAGGAACAGTAAATAGTTGGGCATAACGATTGGTAAACGTTACCCGCTGCGAAGTAAATAGCACCGATTTTCCATCCGGTGTAAATCCGCGAACTACATCCGCATAAGGATGCCAGGTTAAGCGGGCAGGAATACCGCCTTCCACCGGAACTATAAATACATCCACATTGCCATCGTATTCGGCATTGAATGCAATTGTTTTTCCATCGGGAGAAAAAGATGGATTGGATTCAACACCTTTATCGACTGTGAGCCTGCGTGGATTTGAACCGTCCTTATTGACTACCCAAAGATCTTCAGCGTACACGAATGCAATATGATTAGCGCTGACAGCAGGTTGTGCCAGCATGCGTGTATCAGTTGGATCGGTAGCAAACAATGCACATGGCAGGCATGATAATAAAAGGAATGCGATTGATTTGAATTTTCTCATATCTGATAATTATAGTTTGTAGGTTGACTGTTTGTTTTCTAAGGTAGTTAAATCCCCTGAGCTTTAACCCTGAGCTTGACGAAGGGGTTCTTTCAATTACCTACCTTCGCCACACTTAGGATCAAACCCCTTCGTCAAGCTCAGGGTGCAAACATTTCTTTTATACGGCGCTAATGGTTATACGGGCGAATTAATTGCCCGTTATGCTAACCAATATAATTTACAACCAATACTTGCCGGCCGGAAGAAAGAATTGATCGAGCCATTGGCATCCAGGTTAAATCTCCCTTTCCGGATTTTTGATCTGAACGACGAACCCGCTTTATTATCAGCATTAAAAGAAGTAAAAATTGTTGTGCATGCAGCGGGCCCTTTTCAATTTACCACGAAACAAATGATAGAGGCCTGCTTAAAAACGGGTACTCATTATATTGATATTAATGGAGACATTTTGGTTTTCGAGATGATCAAACAATATGATGTCGCCGCTAAAAAAGCAGGCATCATGTTATTGCCAGGCGCTGGATTTGATGTAGTGCCTACGGATTGCTTAGCCCTGAGTTTGAAAAAGAAGTTACCAGACGCGGTTAAGTTGCAATTAGCATTTGCTTCATTGGGCGGCGGACTTTCACATGGTACAGCTACTACCATGGCGAACAGACTGGGAGAATCGGGACTGGTTAGAAAAAATGGAAAGCTTACTCCTATTCCTTTAGGAAAAAATGGAATGTGGGTTGATTTCGGAGTCAAGAAATTATTCGTAATGAGTATTTCATGGGGAGATGTCTCTACTGCTCATTTCACTACAGGCATACCGGATATTGAAGTGTTTACCGGTATCGCGCCCAAAACATATAAGTTTTTAAAACTTCAACCGTTATTTAATTGGTTGCTTCGTACAAAATTTATACGCAACTATATAAAAAGGAAAATCAATCAACGTCCTGCAGGTCCTGATGATGAACAGCGCGGTAAAGCCATAAGTTTAGTATGGGGGCAGGTTATGAATGCGGCGGGTAAAACAGAAACTATGCGACTTAAAGGCCCCGAAGGATATACGTTAACAACCCTCAGTACATTATTAATTACTCAAAAGATTTTACAGGGAAATTTTATTCCTGGTTATCAAACACCCGCCAGTGCATATGGTGAAAACCTGGTGATGGAAATTCCGGGGGTGGAAATGAAGAATTAAGAATCCGCCAAACAGGCGAACGCAGTGAAAAATTAAAAATGAAGAAATAGGTACTGCCGCAATATTATCTGATAATTAGGGGAATCAACTTTTTCATTTCACTCTTTACAAAGCCACAGCATTTCAGACATCAATGTCTCTATTGACCCCAAACAAGTTTATTCCTCGTTAAATGTTCCGAAGCTGACTTTGCTCATGTTTTTCATGTTTATTATAACATAATGTGACAACACTCATACCAATTTTTGAGGATTGTCATGGAATGGTCTGGTGTTGTCAAGTAGTTTCAGTGTCAGAAAAAATTATTCGACACCATAAATAACTCTTTTATGAAACTCAAACAACATTACCCCTGGCTGCTGGTACTCGTTATGGCTTGTTTTACATATGTAGTCAGCTGTACGCATGATGATGCGATCCTCAGTTCCGCCGGACCTAAAATTGAACGGGGCACACAGGTTCTTTCCTTAACCGATACAAAGGTTTCATTTGATAAAACCCACTCTAATGTAGGTTGGGAAACTGCTTATCTCGGTGGACTTTCCTTATTAACAGGACGGTTTGATACACTCGGATTTAGCAATTTCGCCTTTGATGAAGCAAATGTAACTGGAACCAGTTTTGAAGCCTGGGTATGGATTAACAAAGTGAATACTTCCGAACCTGGCCGCGATAAAGGATGTCTGCAAACAACTTTTGGCGTAAATACTTCGATGACAAATGACGTAGCGAACATCGCAAAAATCAAAACCAAAAGCATTGAGCTCAGCAGTACCGATAAAGGATATATTGTAAAGTTCGACTTCACCTTCCACGGTGTTACAAAAGAACTTACTGGCAAATTATTTTATGATGGTAAAACCGTTACAGGTACCGGTGCTACTGCCAAAAATGTTTACGGCTTTAGTTTCGACTTTCAATTTCTTGCCAAAACAGATTATCTGATCACCTCCAGTAGTATTGCCGACAAGGTTTCAGTGAAATGCAATGCAATCTTCCGCCAATTACAATAGCGAAGTTGTACAAGTAAATAATAAATTGATCAGCTAAATCTTTTTATCATGAACAAGAAATTAATAATACTCTCTGTTGTGGCGCTGATGATTATAGCAACAACAGGTTGTTATAAAGATATCATAAGTCCGGGCCAGGATCCCAATGGTCCGCCACAGGCAGTAAGTTTTAGCGGCGACCTCTTGCCATTGTTTATCACCAA
The DNA here is from genome assembly GCA_965279015.1 of Chitinophagaceae bacterium. Lineage (GTDB taxonomy): Bacteria > Bacteroidota > Bacteroidia > Chitinophagales > Chitinophagaceae > Endoryza. The sequence continues at coordinate 799,096 of OZ257130.1, read as the reverse complement.
CTGTGCAACCAGTGGTTGTCACGATGGAGTTCCCGCTCACAAGCCTTCATTGGTGGCAGACAAAGCCTATTCCGCGCTTGTTGAAGGCGGTTTTGTGAATACGGTAGTGCCACATACCAGTACGATCTATACAGAAATAAAGTCGGGCTCTATGCCGCCGAGCGGAGCATTGAAAGCTTCCGACATGCAAAAAGTATTGGATTGGATACGCAACGGCGCACCCAATAACTAACAAACTAAAATCTATTACAATGAAATTGATTAATAGAATAACTAAGCTGAGTCGCTTTTCCGCGTTGCTGATCCTGCTATTTTCAGTAGCGGCAGGTTACGGACAGGTTACTGGCGACAGTAGTGTTGTCGACACTGAAAAGCCCGCTCCTGTAAAAGCAAAACCAGTAAAAAATACATTTGAAAGTATCTGGATCATCGATAACGCCACAGTAATGGTGCCTGTAAAGGGAACTTTTGAAATGGATATCATGCACCGTTTTGGAACACTTGAAACAGGATATGAGGATTTCTATGGTTTTTTTGCGCCTTCAAATATCCGATTGGGGTTTGATTATGTTCCTGTGTCGAACCTGATGGTAGGTCTTTCAATTGCAAAAGCAAATATGACCTGGGAAGGATTCGCCAAGTACGCAATCTTTAAGCAAACCAAGGGAAAATCCCCGGTTAGTGTTACTTATTTCGGGAGTATGGGGGTAGATACCCGGACAGCAGATAATTTCTATCATAACTCCGACCGCTATACTTTTTTCAATCAATTACTGATAGCCCGAAAAATTAATGATAAGCTATCAATACAGATCGCCCCCAGTGTTTCTCATATTAATGTTGTAAATGGTTATTTTAAGACGTCTGGTTCTGTAGCCGACAGCAATTATGAATCCACTGTAGAAGGTGAAATGAAGCACAACCATTTTGCACTGGCTATATCAGCGAGGTATAAGTTAAGACCATCAATGGCTTTTCTCATCAGCTATGATCAACCGTTAACCCAACACCCTACTAATAATCCCAACCCCAATTTTTCTTTGGGCGTTGAGTTCAACACCAGTTCGCATGCATTTCAATTATTTGTCACCAACTATTATTACATAATCCCGCAGCGAAACAATATGTTCAATACGAACAATCCTGCGACTATAAAATCTTTTAATGACATCACGCTCTATCCACAAAACTGGCTGATCGGATTTAATATAACCCGGTTATGGAATTGGTAGGAAAGCAACATAAAAGTTTATAATAAAAAATGATAATAATTATGAAACGGAAATTTTTTATAGCATTCAGTGTAATAGCGATTGTAGTATTCGCATCAGGGTTTAGTGATCGTTTTCAGCAGGATCCCAAACCCTGGCCCGTACCGGAGAAAAACGCGAAGACCGCTAACCCGATAAAATCGGACGCAGAATCATTGAAAACCGGAAAGGAAATATGGGTTAAGCACTGTCAATCATGCCATGGTAAATTAGGGAAAGGAGATGGCTCAAAAGCTGCCCAATTAAAAACTACACTTTCTGATTTCAGCAGCAGTGAGGTGCAGAATCAAAGTGATGGAATGCTTTTCTATAAATCATCTGAAGGTCGCGACGATATGCCCAGCTTTAAGAAAAAAATTCCGGACGCCGATGAACTTTGGGCCGTGGTAAACTATATGCGGACATTCAAAAAATAATCGCGGGAAAGCGGATTGAATAATTCATAATGTATTGAACCGATGTTACCAGAAAAAAAATCACCCGGCAGAAGAAAATTACTTGTATGGAGCGCTGCTATTCTCTCTGGTGTCTCCTTGCTTCGCTGGATAATGCCCAGAGAAAAACAAACTGAAACAGTGAAAATGCTCACGCGGGATGGAAAGTTGGTGGAAATAGATAAAAGATTGTTGCCGGAAAAGAAAGCAAAAATTAATGACAAAGATCTTCTTTCCTGGGTGAAGAAACACTAACACAACAAACAAACCAATCGCAGCAGATGGAAAAGAACGAAACATCAAGAAGGACATTCCTTGCAGCCGGGCTTGCTTCATTAGCAGCGGGATGTTCAGGAGACAAGGATCCTTTTACGAAAGCTGCTGGTGGCGACGTGATAGCATCGGGCGAGAAAGTGCAGTTATTATCAGTAGATGGAGAAATCATTGAAGTAGACAAAGCATTTCTCAAACCTATTCCGGAAATGCCTCCAATTTCTAATGCGGAAGCAAGGATTGGTATAGCCGGAAAGAAATTTGTAATGGTGATTGACCTCTCCCGTTGTAAGAATCTTAAGAAATGTCAAGAGGCATGCGATCATATGCATCAGGTGCATCCTGGTCAGCACTGGATTAAAGTACATGCCATGCAGGATGCGGAACATTCAGCTCCTTATTGGGAGCCTACCACCTGCATGCATTGCGACGAACCGCCTTGCGTAAAAGTATGCCCGGTAGATGCTACATTCAAACGCGAAGATGGAATTGTATTGATTGATAGCGACCGTTGTATCGGTTGTCGTTTTTGCATGGCCTCCTGTCCTTATTCAACAAGAGTATTCAACTGGGAAGAACCTGTATTAACAGAACTGGTTAAGGAATCCCATTATTCATGCGAAACCAGTTTACCGCAAAAAAAAGGAACAGTAGGTAAATGTGATTTTTGTCCCGACATGGTGCGAAAAGGAGAATTGCCGCATTGCGTATCCTCTTGCCCCAATGGTGTATTCTTTTTCGGAGATATGAACGAAGATTCAGTAACCAATGGAGCTGAAACATTCCGCTTCAGTGAATTGATAAAAGATAAAGCTGGTTACCGGTTGATGGAAGATCTGGGTACCAAACCAAGAGTATATTATTTACCTCCTGTTAACCGCAATTTTCCTTTTGAATCGGGATTGGAAACCGATAGCACCCAACAAACAAAATCGTAAAAAGTGGAAACCTCAATGCCCATCAGCGATAAAAAAATTACCGAGGACCTGTTGCCTCAGAAATTTGGGAAGAAAGGGAAAATATGGACAGCCATATTAATTTTATTTTGTCTCGTAGGAGCATTCGCGTATTACCGGCAATTAAAATATGGATTGGTGGTAACCGGCTTGCGTGATTATGTATCATGGGGCATTTATATTTCCAACTTTGTTTTTTTTGTTGCCATAAGTCTCGTTGGTTCATTGATCACTGCTATATTTCGTCTCACCAATGTAAAGTGGAGTACGCCTCTCACCCGTATTGCCGAAATCATTGCTGTATCCGCGATCGTATTCGCTTCTATAATCATTATAGTGGATATGGGGCGACCAGAACGATTTATGAACTTACTGATATATGGCCGACTTCAATCACCCATCATGTGGGATGTAATTGTGATTGGAACCTATTTACTTATTAGCTTATTGCTTTTGTACATTCCATTACTCCCCGATCTGCAAATATTACACAAGTATAAATCCATCACCGGGAAATCATTGAGTAAATTCTACCGCTTTATCGGATCATTCTGGAAAGGAACAAAGGAGCAGTTTAAATTAGGGAACAAAGCCATTTATATTCTTTGTGTGATTATAATTCCAGTCGCCTTCTGTATCCACACGGTTACTTCATGGTTATTTGCTACTACCTATCGTCCGGGCTGGGACAGTACGAATTTCGGAGCCTACTTTGTATCGGGCGCATTTTTAGTAGGGGCCGGTGCCGTGGTGGTGGCTATGTATGTATTCCGCAGAGCCTATCACCTGGAAAAATATTTGCACGAGGTACATTTCGATAAGATGGGAAGAATAGTGGTGATGCTGGCTTTACTGTATTTGTATTTTAATGTAAACGAATACCTGGTTCCTGCGTTTAAAATGAAAAAGCCAGAAGAGGCGCACCTGACTGAATTATTTGCAGGTGAGTATGCTGCACTATTCTGGTTTGCCATTTCAGTAGGAATGGTGATACCCATTTTTATCCTCTTGTTTAAGAAAGGAAGGAAGCCGCTTCCTGTATTTATCGCGGGGATGATGGTGGTTGTGGGAGCCTGGTTCAAACGTTACCTGATTGTAACACCTACTTTGTTACATCCTTTTCTTCCGATGAGTGATTCACCTGAAAATTACAAACATTATTTTCCCACCTGGGAAGAATGGGCGATTGCAATCGGGTCATTAGCGGGGGCCTTGCTGGTAATTACGTTTTTCGCCAGGATATTTCCGATTATTCCCATTCACGAAACTATAACTGAATCGCATGAAACCGAAGCGCACAAGGAATAACTTTTTCCTGATTTATAGTATACTATTATTGTCGGCCGCACCTGCCTGGTCGCAAGATTCAGCAAAAAAAGAATTGTTACTGGATCTTGCTTATTATATGCCGGCTAGTCGTGTACCATATATAATGATACATGGCAAAACCAAGGAAGGTAAAAAGTTTCAACCTGTTGCCGGGTTAAAAGTGCAGATTTATCTTGATAATGATTCATTAATTAATTTATTGGGGAAAATAACTACAGATGAAAGAGGCGAGGGGAAATTATCATTACCCATTACGTTAAAAACAAACTGGGAAAGCTCGGCCACACATAACTTTATCGGACTAACAGCAGCTACTCCCGTTTTTGATCAAACAAAATCGGAACTGGCTATCACCAAATCAAAGCTTATTATAGATACGGTGGTGGGGGCCGAGCAACGCGCATTAGAAATTTCTGTATTGTCGTTGAAAGGAAATGAATGGGTTCCTGCCGCGGGAGTTGAATTAAAATTAGGTATTCGTCGATTGGGAGGAAGCCTTCCAATAAGCGATGAAGAAACCTATACTACTGATTCAATTGGTAAAGTGGTGGCTGAATTTAAGAGAGAGGGTATGCCGGGCGATGAAAAAGGAAATATTATAATACAAGCTAAAGTAGAAGATAACTCAGCGCTGGGTAACCTGGTAGGTGAAAAAACAATTTCCTGGGGAATTAAATCCGTTCTGGGAAAAAATGGACTCACAGAACGTTCGCTATGGGCCACCCGTGATAAAGCGCCGATATGGTTATGGGCGATGGCAGGAATTATAATGACAATAGTGTGGGGAACGATTATATATCTCGTGTGGATGCTGTTGAAAATTCGCAGGCTTGGCGGTGTGGAAATTAAGAATTAAGAATGAGGCTGTCTCAAAAGTATTGTTTCACACAAAGGCTACTACGAATACAACGAAACAAAGATTGAATATCATTGCTTTCGTTGTAGGCTTAGTCTCCTTGGTTTTCTTTGTGTGAAACTTCCCGTGCTTTTGAGACAGCCTCATTCCCATTACTTAGCTGGTGTAATTATAATATTACGATATTCAATCGCCCCATGATCTCCCTGGAAATAAATAGGACCAGGTTCTCCTTCTTTGCTATCCAATGCGCCACCGGTAATACCCGGTATTTCCTGGTTTTGAATAACCATTTTGCCATTGACAATAACAGTTACTCTTCTTCCAATAAGTGTGATATCATAACGCTGCCACTCACCAGCAGCTTTGGCAGCCATATCGCTGGGTTTTAAAAAACCATATACGGCACCGAGTCCGCCAATCCAGGGATCAACTCCCTTGCTATCTTCTATCTGCACTTCATAGCGACCGCGCAGATAAACGCCGCTATTGCTTCCTTTGGGATAACGAAACTCAACATGCAATTTGAAATCGGTAAATGTTTTATCAGTTTTGATATTAGCTCCCGACTTCGGACTTTTCAAAACTCCGTTTTCCACCACCCATTGATTTTCTCTTCCTAATGCGGTCCATCCGGTCAGGTCTTTTCCATTGAATAAACGAATAGGAGCACCCCATGATGGCTGTTTTTCCCTTCTTAAGGAAGGTGCACGCTCACCTGTAAAGGGATAGGGTTTTCCATCGGGTAAGGTTATAGTACCTGATATCTTATCTCCATCAACGGATCCTTCTACTTTCATATCATTGCTTTCACTTTCCCATTGTGGGGGAATGGAAAAATGAAATTTATTGCCTTCTACAAATACCTGTGATATAGGTCTGGCGCTTCCTCCATCTCCTACAAAATGCCCCACCCAGGTACGAATTCCTGAATGATTCACTTCGAGCCAGGATGGACGTTCTCTTCCATTTCTGGTATAGCTAAGATCCCAGCGACCTTCAATAGCAGGCGCTTTAGTAGTCTCATGCTGGGCATTTGTGGAAGTGAATGCAATTGTTCCCACTAGCAATGCAAGTAATATATTTTTCATTGGTGCAATTTTACAGATTCAAGTTAGCTATAAAAGTTTAATGGTTTAATGGTTGTTGCGATTAAAAAAGGTTGATCGACCAAAGAACCTTTAAACCATGAAACCATTAAACTTTTAAACCAGCAAGCACCTTATTCCAGGCTTCTACATATTCTGATCGATTCGATAAACGTTCGGAACGGTACTTAACTTAGATTTGTTAAATACTTTTCGGTTAATCCTTTAAAGATCTATTGCATGACAAACGATCGGCTTCAACAAATAATCAATAAAATGATAGCCAGCTTGAGCGCGCAGGTACCTACTTATAAAAACAGTGAGGCGGATTGGAAAAATTCGGAAGGGAATGTTGCGGTTTGTATTATTGATGACAAGGGAAATATTTATGGAAAAATTTGGGGCAATGATAAATTACGTGGCCGCAAGTATTTTGATATTGCCTATCGCAAAGCTTCGCAGGTTTGGATAACGGGCTATAAGACCGGGGAATTCGAACGACTCGTATTTGCCGATAAACTGAACTACAGAGATTTTGGCATTGAACTTCCCGACCTGATGGGTTGGGAAGGTGGTCAACCTATACAATTAGATGATCAAACCCGTATTTGCTGTGGTTTTAGTGGATTTAAAGGGGTGAATGATATTCGTATTGTGAAGAAGGCGGTGGAGGAAGCCTTGTCTGAACTCTGATTTGTGTGATGGCATTAACGTCATTGCGAGCCCCCGTTATGGTCTTGCCTCTGAATTAACTTAGCGGGGGCGTGGCAATCTCCCGATCTGGAGTCGGAAAGATGGGAGTTTCGAAATGTGGTTTGGCAATTTCAAATCATTCTTTATGATTCTCGGTAGCTATAATTCATAATTTCTTTCTACATCAATTTAACCGATCGTTGCGTTTCTGGATCGGGAGATTGCCACGCCCACGTGATACTCTAAGTATGCAAATCTCTGTTGTGGGCTCGCAATGACGATAAGAGTAGGCAGGCCTTTAAGACAAAACCCGTTGTCACATAAATCAAAGTCCTTAATTTTAGTTTATGACAAACAAGAAAATCCTCCTCATCACCGGGGATGCCGGTGAAAGTTTTGAAATTCTTTATGCCAGCCATCGTTTACGTGAATCAGGATACCAGCCCGTGATTGCGGCTCCTTCTGTAAAACGAATGAACCTGGTGATTCACGATTTTGAGCCGGGTTGGGATACTTATGTGGAACGCAAAGGATATCTGCTGGAGTCGGATATATCGTTTGATGATGTAAAAACAGCCGATTATGCAGCGGTCCTTTGTCCGGGTGGAAGAGCTCCCGAATATTTGCGCAACGATCTCCGCGTTATTCGCATTATCCAGGAATTTTATAACAGTGGTAAATATGTATTCTCCATTTGTCATGGGGTGCAGATCCTGGTTACAGCGGGACTGGTCGATGGAAGAAAAATAGCTTGTTACGAACATGTAAAGTTTGAAGTGGAATCCTGCGGAGGCATTTATGTTGATGGTGTGGAAGCAGTTAAGGATGGGAGAATCGTTACTGGCAAAACCTGGCAATCGCATCCAGAATTTTACCAGCTCGTAATGAATTGCCTGGCCGAAATGCAAATGCATCTTGTATAATACATTCGGGTTATAATAGCCGGTAAGGCGGGAAGACGGGAATTGTGAAAGCCGGTTTAATTAGTTTTATAAATTGCCTCATCATTATACTTCCCGTCTTCCCTTTGGTCGCCGTAGGCTTGCCAAAGGCGATGCCGACTTACCGGCAAAAAAAATTCAAAGGAACCACCGTGAATGATTGTATATAAGCAATATGACCAATCGGCGCTCGACCGGCAATACAATAACCGTTTACAAACACCGGGTTATGGTAGTCATTTGGAAAACTATGAATTGGAAAGCAGGAAAGCAGAAAAGGGATATACTTCGATAAAAGATATCTCATACGGCAAGCATCCCCGTGAGTTGCTCGATATCTATCCTTCCGATAAACCGGATTCCAAAACCTTGATATTTATACATGGAGGCTTTTGGCGGTCATTGGATAAAAGTAGTTTTCAATTTGTGGCCGGAGCTTTTCATTCCTATTCAGTAACAACCGTACTTATTACTTATCCATTAGCTCCTGATGCTACTATGGATGAAATAGTTGCCAGTTGCCATCGGGCATTGGATTGGGTATATGATAATATTGGACAATACAACGGAGATCCGGAACAGGTATATGTAGCAGGGCATAGTGCCGGGGGACATCTGGCTACCATGTTATTGGTTTCCGGAAATCATTATAGAAAAATCAAAGGAGTTTGTACACTAAGCGCTCTGTTTAATTTAATTCCCATTAAACTTTCAGAGCTCAACTATACATTAAAGATGGATGAAGCAACCGCGCTCAAAAATAGCCCGGTGCGCTTTCATCCCGAATACAAGGTTCCTTTATTAGTTGCTGTTGGAAGTGAAGAAACCGAAGAGTTCAAAGCACAGAGTCGCGAATTATATGATTGCTGGAAGGATAGTGTACCGATTCAGTTAATGGAAATAGAAAGAGCCAATCATTATTCTATCATTGAATACTTTACCGATAAGAAGTCACATTTGCATATATTGATGCGTGCGATGATGGGAACGTGATTTTGTCTTTGTGAGCTTGCCTTCGCGTAGCCGCTTCGGCGAAGCAAGGCAGCTAACAGCGAATAGCGAACGGCTTTCTTCCTATCTTAGATATCTCAAATCCACCTACCATGTTACGCACCGCATTAATCATACTTTCTTTCTTCGTATTAACCACTTCCGCCAAAAAGGATAATTGGAAAACACTATTTAACGGCAAGGATCTGAAAGGTTGGGAAATGAAAATTGCCGGTTACCCACTGGGAGAGAATTTTGGAAATACATTCAGGGTACAAAAAGGGATCCTGCAGGTGCGATACGATAAATACGACAGTTTCCGGAACCGCTTTGGTGGCTTGTATTATAAAGAGAAGTTCACCAATTATCGCTTAAAAGTAGAATACCGTTTCATTGGTGAATTAACGCCGGGCGCTCCTTCCTGGGGTTTTCGGGATGGAGGCGTACAATATCATTCTCAATCGCCAGCTTCAATGACGATTGATCAACCCTTCCCTGTTTGTTTAGAATATAACCTGCATGGAGGTAATGGAAAAGATGAACGACCTGTAGGAGAAATATGCGCGAACGGGATTTATGTAACAATTGGTGGGAAACGAACAACTTCTTATTGTACTCCGGCAACTATCAAAAAAACGTTTCATGGAGATCAGTGGGTAACATTGGAGATAGATGTGCAGGGTGATAAAATAAAACATTTTGTAAATGGCGAAGAGATTCTTCAATTTGAAAATCCCCGTTTTAATCCCGAGCATGGGCTTGGCAAAACGTTTATTGTAAATGGAAATGATATAGTGAAAGAGGGTTATATCTCATTACAATCGAATAGTCATCCGATGGATTTCAGGAAGATTGAGATAATGGTATACTAGTTGGTTTTAACCAGTCAATAATATTTCAAATCCGAAAATGGCTTATAGCCGCTTCATTTCTTGTTTCAAAAATTTTTCCAATTGCTCCCTGCTGGGCAGTTCCACCATATACTTGCTTACAAAAAGTTGGCTATCCATACCAGCCGTTGCATATTCAACCAATGTCTGGTTTTTATTGGTAACTAATAAAATACCCACCGGCGGATTGTCTCCGGGTTCTGACACCTCCGCTTTATAATAATTCAGATAGGTATTTAACTGCCCCGCATTGTTGTGAGTAAATTCTTCCGTTTTAAGATCTATTAATACATGGCACTTAAGAATACGATGGTAAAAAACAAGGTCAATGAAATAGTATTCATCTCCAATCAATGTTCTCTTTTGTCTTGCTTCCAAACAAAACCCATGACCCAGCTCCAACATAAATTCCTGGAGATTGTTAAGTAATGCGGTTTCGAGGTCGCTTTCTTCCACCACTTCTTTTGATTTTAATCCGAGAAATTCAAACACAAAGACGGACTTGACGATATCAGCTGGCTTCATAGTTTTCGCCCGGGTGGCAACCAACCCAGACAGCTTTCCGGGGTTTTGGCTCAGCCCACTACGTTCAAAATAGAGACTGTTGATCTGGCGTTTTAATTCTGCAACTGACCAACTTCCCTTAATACATTCTATTTCATAAAAACTTCTTTTTGGGAGATTGTTTATAGAAAAAAGCTGGACCAAATGTGTAAAAGAAAGTTTTGAGATTAGTGTATCCAAAGAAATTCCTACCACATCCCTCTCATCTTTAAATTGGATAATTGACGATTTTCCAATTTTAAGTAGTTGGTTTTTAATGGATATTAATGTAGAATCGTTACTGTTACTGAATTGTGCAATCACCGATTGCATAATTTGAGGGTAGACATTATAAAACTGCCGGAAAAGTTGGAGGTTTCGAAATGAAAAAGAATTCTGCTTAAGAGATTCCGCTAACTTTTGCAGCAATTTCTCTCCATATTTCGCCCGGTCCTCTCCTTTTTGTTCAAACTCGGCGATATAAAAACCAATCAACCAATTACGGATGGTCAGGTTCGTATTGATCGCCCGGTTGGTTGATTCTACAAGAGCAGTATGTGTTTGCTGTATCGAATCAATCAGGTATTTGAAATCCATGCTCCTTTAACTTTCAGAGCAAAAGTTAGTAGCAGTTCTGTAGACGGCAATGAGGAATACATCAAGACGCGACTGTTTTTTTCTGACTAATTTTATTGTTGTAATTGACAACTCTATTTAACACATCAATCAATAAAATCACAAAAATCATAGTTCAGACAACATCAACTTATACACCACTGCCGACTCCGAAGGGTAAGCCTTTGCCGGCTTAATCTGCAAACCTGTTTTTGTCTGCGACCAATTAACCTTCTCTGTGCTTCCAATTAATTCAACAGAAATTATTTTTTGTGTAAGCGCTGCTGATGAAAGACTGGCAATTAATAAATCTTTCTTTGGTATATCCATCGATATCATATAAAGCGTATTACCCTTTGTGGTAAACCGGATATCCTCTGCGGTAAACGGTTTGTCCTTTGCATCGCTGAAGGCGCCACCGATTACTTTGGTGGGCCCTTCTCCATAAATTTTCCAGGGTCGGGTGGAATAGATTGCTTCTCCATTTATATCGAGCCATTTACCGATGGCAAGTAAACGTTCCTGCGCTTCTTCAGGAATTGTTCCGTCGGGGCGGGGACCAATATTGAGTAAAAGGCAACCGTTCTTACTCACAATATCAATCAGATTGTTGATCAGGTATTTTGAGGATTTGAAAGAATCTTCCGGGATATATCCCCAGGATTTATAACTCACGGCATCATCGGTTTGCCAGGGTAGTTGCCGGATGTCTGATAATTTGCCGCGTTCAATATCCAATACGGTAGTTCCTTCGGGATAAGCCTTATCATATTTATTATTGATAACAACTCCTTTGTTCCATTCCAGCCCTTTGTTATAATAAAAAGCGGCAAAGCTTTTACGGTAAGGGTCGAGAGCAGGTTGTTCAATCCACCAATCGAACCAAAACAATTGAGGTTGGTAATTATTGACGAGTTCGGTACAACGCAGCAACCAATCGTTCATATATTCCGGACTCATGGTTTCATTTTCTTCGCGGGCGGGGCCGTAAAAATCAGCATAAGCCGGATCGTTTACATCCGAATTAAAATGGCGACCACCATTCATAAACCACCAATGTTCGATGCGGTGAGAAGAAACGCCAAAGATCAATCCCGCTTTTTTTGTTGCTTCGGCCAGTTCTCCTACAATATCCCGCTTGGGTCCCATGTTTACAGCGTTCCATTTCGACATGGATGTTTTATACATCGCAAAACCATCATGATGCTCGGCAACCGGAACAACATATTTCGCACCGGATTTTTTAAACAGGTTAACCCATTCTGTTGCATTGAATTTTTCTGCTTTGAACAGCGGGATAAAATCTTTGTATCCAAACTTAATGTGTGGACCATATTTTTCAATATGATGTTTGAATTCGCGGGTATTTGAACGGTACATCTCTCTCGGATACCATTCACTTCCAAATGCAGGTACCGAATAAACACCCCAGTGGATGAAGATTCCGAATTTGGCATCTTCGAACCATGCCGGTGTTTTATATGCTTTTAAAGATTGCCAGTTCGCCTGGTAAACATGTTGAGCAGGAAGTTTGGCCAGCAGTGCGTTCAACATTAGACCGGCAGCGAGTAATGGCAGCTTTATATTCATAAAATTATTATTAGTGTGAAATAGTAAGACGGAAATGCTGATATTAAAATACGACAATTGATTGGTCATTGCGGATGATTGATGTAATGTTTAGCCGGCATCGCCTTCGGCAAGCCTATGGCGACCGAAGGGAAGACGGCAAGACGGGGAAAGAATTCATTTTATTGAAAAAAATTCCCGTCTTCCCGCCTTCCCGGCAAATTCGCGAGATAGCCCGGAAATAAATTTGTTTTTATAAAAAGGATTTATATTTTTGATCCGTCTCTCATAGTTCAAAGGATATCTACGTCCAGCCTCAGTTAATTGTTAGTTTGTTTTCTCAGCCTCTTAAGTTTATCGATTGCTAGTGGTTCAGTAATTGCATTTTTAACGTTACGTTTAAAACAAGCATTTATGAAACTATCAGAATTTATCGTATTGCCTAAGGAAGAAAAACGATCTGCTGTTTTACATCAGGGTGTGGCGCTCGCCAAATGGGAAAGCCGGAAGGAGATAGTCTTCCTTTTCCAGCTTCCTGATTTTTATGTAGAAACTTATTGTTGCCAGGAAAGCAAAGAGATCCGTGAATACCGCGCGTTTTACAAGGTAGAGCATCTGACACTTTATCTTGATGCGATACCGATTGATTCTCTTAAGCCATAAGTCATTCCGTTCGCTGGTTTGATCGTTTACTACAGACTTCAAAGGTTTCAAAGCGGTACGTCCAAACCTGTGAGGTCTTGGAACATATTGCAGTTCGAAGAGACCTTTTAGACCTCACAGGTTTAACGCTATTATCCCATTTTTCCGGGATAAGCCCCAACTTAAAATACTGTTACTTAGTATCAGCATTCCTCCTAAACCAGCAGCATATGAAAATAATGATGGTCTCGTTTGTTGTTTGTGTCTGTAGTCTTCAACTATTCGCGCAATCAACCGATATGCAGACGATAGCCGAAACCAGCTATGGCTGGATGCGAATATATAATTTCAAAGGAGCGAAAACACCAAGCAAACTAGACAACCGCACGTTTAGCATTGCGCAGATGTCTATCTGCGACAGTTTTCAAAACTGGATACAGGCTAGTTATATTCCAAAAGGAACGATCGGAGATGTTCGGAAGGCAATCATGCCAAAAATTGGTTTATATAATGCTGAGGACGCATTTATCCCGCAGGCATATGGCGCCACTTCTTATATCTGGACCCTGCATATGAAAAACGGTAAACCAACCCCTGTTCAGGAAACCGAAATTCCCTGGGGCATTACCGCCAACGAAGTACCGGGAGAAAAAATAAAGCTACTATGTACGAAAGGAGATTACTATTTCTTTATGAGTGAAAAAGAAATTTTTGACGAAAAGACACCGAAAGACATCAAAGACAAATACAATATTAAAACCCTGCCACAGTTCAAAAACTTTCATACCACACATAGTCTCGCAAGTCGCTACGACCGCAACGCACCATTTGTAGACGCGGTATTGATCTGCAAAAACAATCAGTTGCCTTTTGTGAAAGTTACTATCGGGGATTTTTTACAAAAATGCGGACAGATGATCGAGGATGAAAATGCAAAAAGGATCAGCGATATTAATACTAAAAAATCAAACACCCCCCGTGACATTACTTATTTTACCAAATATGAAAACGAATACTACAGCAAAGCAAAAAGTTCTTTGGCTACTATTCGTGAGATGTATAAGAGCCGGTTGAATGAACATGCCTCTCTCCCTAGTAATATTGTCTATTTTGATTTTGTAAACGGATACGACCCCTTTACGAAGGCGAATCTTAAAGAGGGCGCTCGGGCCTACCCCCTGGAAACTTTTCCCGTTTATAAGTTTGCGCCTAATATCGTTGAATCATCTAAGCAAGACAAACCCCTTTGGATCCGCGTAACCTGGAGCTGGTTTCTCCACGATGAGTCCGAACGGCACATGCACGAATCGATCATTAATAATTTTGATTTCCAGTATCTCTACGATTTTTTTTACGATCCGGAAAAAGTAAAGGGCAAACCTTATCATCCCTTGCGTTCACCTTATGAAAAAGCAGCCGTGATAGCTTTAGAAAAATCTGCGGAAGCAAAAAAAGCGGACGCGGATAATCGCATTCATTATTTTGAAGATTTTTCTTCCAATCCCGAAGGACAGAAACCGATCGGTTGGTATTCAAAGGCTAATTATTATGGCTCATATACCCGAGTAGTAACACTTCCGGGTAAAAAGGGTAAATGGCTTGAATTGAAAGGCCACTACGAACTGGTATCTAATAATCTCAAAAAACCGTTGCCTGCCGATTTTGAAGTCACTTACGATATACTTGCTCCCGAAAATTTTACCTGGGGAGGAAAGCGATTAACGTTTGCGTTAGCAAAAGATAAGGAATCATTTAAAGTTGGTGTTCGCCCGGGTTTTTATGGAAGACCCGGTGATGTATGGATCGACAATACCATTGCGGGCAACAAAGGCGTTTATAATAAATTTTATGAAGCAACCGGATTTTCAAATAATCTTCCCCTCAATAGCGTCAGCATTACCATTCGGAAAAAAGGGGAAAGTATAGAAGTACGAATCAACGATAAAGTAATGGATGTTTTCCCCAATGCAGTACCAGCTTCTACTCTTTTTAATTGGATATGGTTTGATCATGGCAGAAGCGATGCGGATTCGGAGAAATATTATATAACTAATATTAAGATTACAAAACTTTAATTGTAATCGTTACTTCATCTAAACCTGTGAGGTCTATAAGGTCTTTTCAAATTGCAGTATGTTCCAAGACCTCACAGGTTTGGATGTGCCGCTTTAAAACCTTTGAGGTCTACAGTCACTCTCAAATTTTGAATTGCTTTATAGACCTCACAGGTTTAACGTTATTCGCAATGAACGTCAAAGACGGGCGAGACTCACAATCATGTTTCCCCCCATTTATTAATAAACGACTAATAGTTGAATACTGAAAGCATCTAAGTATGCCTTTCAGAAATCATTCAGTTTCTTAAACCATAAAAAGATATTTATGAAAAATTCAACTATTTTAACCAGTTGCCTGATTGCTTTGGTAAGCATTATTGGTTTTTCCTGTGAAAAAAATTCGGAAGAAGTAAAATTTATAGAAGTGGAGTACGGGATCCTGGCTATAGACGAACACATCATTTCCATTACCTATAATGATGCTTCGGGTAATCCTGTAGTGGTAGATGATCCGTCGCAATTTGTGAACGGTTCCAAAAAATTATCTGTTTCAGCCAGACCATTTACAGCCAGGATGGAACTGCTGATCAACAACACCACCTCCGCTTCAAAATCGTACACCATAGGAATTCTAGTAAACGGGGAACCGAAGGCCATCAACGCTGTACACTGTTCTGCAAGTGGAATGGCAGTTGGCGAGGTTGAGTTTACAATTCAATAAGGTATTAAATGTTTGTCTGAACTATGATTTGTTTAATTAATCGTCATTACGAGCCCCGCATCAGGGTCCTGCGCTATCAGTAATTTACGCGGGGCAGACTGCTCCCGCAAATGCGTAATGATGTTAACTCGTGTTGGGGGCTCGCAATGACGTTAAGGATGAGCAAGTTCAGACAATACCTATATAAACAGTATAATCAACGTAAATAGCACACCCGCTGCCACAAAAATCATCCCCTTTTTAAAGATGGTGGTATTCGGTAAGAACATCCAGAAGGAAGAAAGAACGAAGAACAGCAATGAAACACCAAAAAATATGTTGAGATAATACAAGGGTGATTTGGTATTGGCCTTATGCAGTTTGGTGAGTTTATCAATCACAAACGGCAACGATTTAACAGTATATTTCGTTTCGCCGGTAGCCTTGTTATATGAACCCGTTTTAAAAATCATCAGTTCCCCATTTTCTGATTCAAACTTAAGATCACGTATACGAATAGCCCGTCCAACAGAATCTGCAGCCAGGTTGGGTGCTAGTTTCATTTCCATTATCTTCTCTTGTTTCAGAAAATCCGTATCGCGAAATATCATCACCACTCCACTCAATGCATATACAGTCATAATGCCCGCCAGGAAAAAACCAAGATAGCGGTGCCAGATCCGCATGGTATTGCTCATTGTCGATTTACTTGCCATTCTATTCGTTTAAAGTCGGCAAGAATACCACAATTTTTTCGAAGCCATTTACGGATTGGGGAGAAGGGCTTATGAATTCAGGAAAAAATGCTGTCTGAACGGGGATTTGTGCGATAAGTTGGATTTGTGAGATAAAGGAAAGTAGCTTTAATCATATTAATCCCATTAATCACACAAATCCCAGTCCAGACTATCTCATTATCTCCTTCTTTATATACGACCCCCACGGCGCAAACCTATTCATCTGCCCGAACCAATAGTTTGGATTCAGATCCAGATCACTATAAGCACGACCATCATAAATCTCTATGCTCATATCAACAAGATCCCATTTGTTTTCTTTGAAATGCCAGCCAAAACTATGGCTGCTGTTTTTATTATAACCACCATTTCCACGTGCCAATTCGCCCGTTACAATCTTTCTGTCATCAATGGGCATTGATAATTGTTCGAGTATTCTATAGATCAGTTCCGGATCGGCGGTAGCTACTACAAAGGAGCTATCCCTCCAATCATCTTGTACACCAGTAATTCCTACTTCAAAATAGCGATAAGTTGGTTCCACTTTCTTTGAACAGGAAGCAATTAATAATCCAATAGCTGCTAAAAAAATAAATCCGCGTCTCACGGTAAATAGATTTTATCATCTGACAACTGCTGTTTTTGGATCGTTGCATTTTTTTATAGAAGAAATTGTTAAACGTCCGATTATAAAGGTTCCGAACCCTTCAAGGGTTCGGAACCTTCGATAATTTCATTAACTTTATGCTGTTGAAAAATAAAAAACATACCATCTTCATTTCCTGGTTGAACAGTTTTTCTGAATCGACGAGCAATGTTCTGCGCTTGCAGAACAGGCCGTTTTTCTGTTGCAATCACAAGGCCTTTAATACTCCAACCCCGGCCTGACAATTTCAACGTCACCCGGGGTAACTGCTTCGGTTTTATTTTATTGACAATTCAAATTCAAGGCTATGTTACGGAATCAAGAAAAGGTTTCGGCAAGCGGTATTATAATATTAATACTGGTAATGCTGAATGTAATTATTTTAAAAACAGCGTTTATCCATGATGCGCAGATATATTGGGGATTGATTATATCACTACCCCTGCTATTCATTGCAATTTTCGATGCTATAAAAAATAAACGCGCTATACGGTCCGAGTTCCGCCAGTTAAAAAGACCGCTAATGATTGGAAGAAAAATCAATAAGACTCATTTTTTTCAGAGGTATTTGTTGTTGAAGCTTCTTAGCGTTAAGACTTCGCATTCAAAAAGTAGAGTGGGTGATGGGTTTACGGTGGAGACGCAGAGAGAAGGTGCGAAGAACCCGCAGGATTAAAATTGTCTGAACTGTGATTTATGTGATGTATATGATTTTTATGATCAAATACCCTGTATTTATCACACCCATCACAAAAATCACAAAAATCACAGTTCAGACCACTACTCCGTCTTCAAACTCTTCGCCGGATTCATCAACCCCGCCTTTACTGCCTGGAAACTGATCGTAAGCAACGCAATGAGTAAAGCCAGGGTTCCGGCAATGAGGAATATCCACCAACTGATGCTGGTACGATATGCGAAATCCAATAACCATTTATTCATCGCCCACCAGGCAACGGGGAATGCGATCAATGAAGAGATCAATACCAGTTTTAAAAAATCTTTAGTGAGCATGGATGCTATACCAGTTACAGAAGCGCCTAATACTTTCCGGATTCCAATTTCTTTTACACGTTGTTCCGCCGCGAAAGTTATTAATCCGAACAACCCAAGACTCGCAATCAAAATGGCGAGGATAGCGAAACTGATAAATAGCTGACCCGTTCTCTGTTCGGTAGTATAAATTCGATTGAAGTCTTCATCCATAAATGTATAAGAGAACGCTTTGTCGGGCGCCATCGTTTTCCATTTTGATTCTATCTGCGAAAGAATATTTTTCTTGTTAGCCTCATCAATACGAACGCTTATGTTCCAGTCGGCTTCTCCCAATCTCATCGCGAGCGGAGTAACTACATCACGAAGGGAACTGAAATTGAAATTCTTCATTACCCCGATAATATGAAATTCGTTCAGCTTACGCGTATTGATATCTTCAATGCCGTAGAGTTTCTTAGTGAGAATATCTTTTGTGGCCAGGAACTTCATCGCCGCTTCGTTGATGATGAGTCCCAGTGAGTCGGTCAAAAAATCTTTTGAGAAGTTGCGCCCTTCCATCATCTTAATGCCAAGTGTAGGAACATAATTCTCATCTACCCTCCAGATTTGCATGGATATAGCTGATTGCTGATCGAGCGCGGGCGATGTGAAGAAGGCATCGTTGTTCCGGGCATAATTCACCGGGAGAAAGCCACTGATCGATGCATTTTGCACACCCGTCATTTGTACCAGTTCATTACGAAAACTGTTAACTCTTTCTCCCAACGAACCAGTATTGTTAATAATGATCACATTGCTGCGGTTGAAGCCGATATCTTTATTCCGGATATAATCGAGTTGATTAAAAATGACGATGGTGCCGAATATCAGTATGATGGAAATCGAAAATTGAAAAACCACCAATGAGTTACGAAGCCATGAATGTTTGAATCCACCCGCCAGCTTTCCTTTTAATACATCAATGGGTTGGAATTTTGAAAGGAAGAACGCGGGATAGCTGCCGGCAAGCAGACCTACTACAATTACCAGAGATACTAATGTTATCAGCATCTTTAATTGGAAGAGGCTGCTGTACGAAATCGACTTACCTGATAATTGATTGAAGAAAGGTAACATCAACAACGCAAAGCCCAATGCGAGTAACATAGCAATAAAACTTACCAATAAGGATTCGGTAAGGAATTGGTTAACCAGGTTTTTCTTTAGCGAGCCCAATACTTTTCTGACACCTACTTCCTTCGCCCGATTCGATGAACGAGCTGTTGAGAGATTCATGAAATTGACACAAGCGATAAGTAAGATCAATATGGCGATACCCGTGAAAATATAAACGAATTGAATATTCCCGTTTCCATCTATTTCATCTTTTTTGTCGGAATGCAGGTGTATCTCTGTGAGTGGAGTTAAGCTTGCCTTTATAAATCCTCCTGATTTTTTAAAGTCATCCATCTTCAGATTGATCACGCTTTGTAAGAGCGGTGCGGAATATTTTTCAATGAAGGGTGTGAGTTGAGGCTCCAGGATAGCGCGATCGGATGCTTTTCTCAATACCACATAGGTGCTCCAGTTTTCGCTGAGCCAGTTATCGCTATTCGCATCCGGATCTTCGCGCATGGGCGTAAAGATGTCGAAGTTGAAATGTGTTTGTGAGGGAATGTTTTCGATGACTGCAGTGATTTTGTAAACCATCGTATCATTCACCTGTAATGTCTTTCCAACGATATCAACCGATTCAAAATATTTCAGGGCTATTTTTTTGGTGAGCACCATCGATCGTGGTTCCACCAACGCCGTTTTAGGATTGCCAGTAATCACTTTCAGAGAGAACACATCGAAGAGCGTAGAATCAGCACGACCTACCCTGTTTTCCGAGATATTTTCGTTTCCTTTTTTAATCTGTAGTCCGCCGCGCCAGCGAAGACGGGTGTATTGTTCAACCTGCGGAAAGTCGCGGGTCATAGTAACACCCATGAGTGCAGGTGCAACGGCCATGTCGAAATAGTTATCGCCAAATCTCACTTCGTTATTGACGCGGAAGATGCGATCCGCTTTTTCGTTATAGCGATCATAGCTCAGTTCATCAAGCACATATAAAAAGATCAGTAGGCAGGTTGCCAATCCAGCAGCCAGTCCGATGATATTGATAGAAGTATAGAATTTGTTTTTAAGAAGAGAGCGGCGGGCGGTTTTGAGATAGTTGGAGAGCATGCAGCTTGGTTTTGGGTATGACGTGGGAGAGATTGAGAATGTTACAAGCCGCCTCATCCCCAGCCTTTCACCTCACCCCCGGCCCCTCTCCTTGAGGAGAGGGGGGAAGCACCCGAAAAATTTGAACATTGGTTTTGAAAATTTAGCCGTTGGACTTTTGTTCATCGAATAAAAAACTAACTGGATTTACTCACGCTGCTTGACCTGTCGCCGAATAGAGGACTAACTGAATTTACTTACGCTCTTTGACCTGTCATCCCGACGAAGGAGGGATCCTATGGAGTAACAAATAAAGAATTCCTGCAATTTTAGTATGCACCGCGAATCGCAGCTTTCAACTCACCCCCAACCTCCCGACTGCTCGTCGGGACAGGCTCTTAAGGAGAGGGGGGAAACACCCGAAAACCTTGAGCAATTGTTTAATAGTTGAACTTTTAGTCTTCGAATAAAGAACTAACTGAATTTACTTACGCTGCCCAACCTGTAGTCGAATAAAGGACTAACTGAGTTTACTTACGCTGTCTGACCTGTCATCCCGAGGAACAGCCTGTCCGCCGTGGCGGAAGGGATCTTGTGGACGTGCGGATGAAGAGTCTCTAAAGTTTAATCATTCACTACGAATTGCGGCTTTCACCTCACCCCCGGCCCCTCTCCTCGCGGAGAGGGGGGAAGCTCCCGAAAACTTTGAGCAATGTTGCGAGTAGATAGGAGATGAATTTAATTATTCGTCAATTGATTCATGATTATGCAATAGTTCCTGCATTTTCTTTTGCAGTATTCTTTTATCGGGCATTCTCGTTTGATATTCGGCTACCAGTGCCGGACTCATATTCCTATTCATGGCATATTCTACTACTTCGCTGTTTTTGGTTTTAAAAAGTAATACGCCAATGCTCGGATTTTCGGATTGTTTTTTTATATCGCGATCAAGCGCTTCGAGATAGAAATTAAGTTTTCCGAGATGCGCTGGTTTAAATTCTTCGATCTTAAGTTCCAGGTCAATGAGGCAACGCAATTCGCGGTGATAAAAAAGTAAATCGATTGAATAATCCCTCATTCCCACTTGTATTTTGAATTCTTCAGCCACAAATAAGAAATCACTACCTAATTCCAGGATAAATTTTTTCATTTGTTTTAATAAGGTTTTTGTAATTCTTTTTCTGAGTGCGGTTCGGGCAGATCCAGGAACTCCGTGATGTATGTATCCCGGAAGAATTGTTGAATTTTTGCCGCTTCCGGATGGTTGATGGGTTTAATATTTTTATTGGAAAGCATGTGGCGCTCAAATAAACAGCTATCTATTTGCCGGCGGAGTTCCCGGACAGTATATCTTTCTTTACTGGCTAATATTAAATAGAAGAGTTGTTCTTCTGGTAACTTCGTTTTTACCAGCAGTTCAATGTGGTGCGACCAACTTATTAAGGATAGGAAAGGAGGCAACGTAATAATTTGTGGTGACAGTGTCGCCACAATTTTAAAACTATTCTTTTCAAATTGTATGGACGCTATAGATACAATTATATCGCTTTGATTGTCATACAATAAGGGGAATGCAATTTTTTCAGATAGTTCAACAGGATCGATGCAATACCCGGTTGCATAAAATGAACGCATACGATAAAGCCTGGTTCTCTCAAACCCCTTGATTCCAGGTTCTTGATCTTTCAACCAGGAAGCAAGCTTATCCACCACCTTCTCTCCCCAACTCCCAGCTGCAAGTTTATGATGTATATAGCCACCGATCTGCCAATAAACCTGCAGCATATAATAATTGGTGGCAGCAAGCGCCTTTTGACGGTTTTGCCGGATGAACTGTAATATAGGACCGAATTCAATCATGGATTAACGGTCCGAATATATCAACCCTGAATTATTACTCCAAGATGAAAACACGTAAATAGTAGGAGGATTTTCGTTAGTGAGGTCAGTGATTGAGACGGTTCCGAACCCTTAAAGTTGATGATAATATTGACTTCGCAGGCCATAAGGGTTCGGAATCGTGCGTTCAATTTATCATATCCATCAGAATAATCACATAAGTCATAGTTCAATTTGCCCGCGCTTGTATCACGCCCACCCTTAATTTAGAACTTGCGGCTGGCTTGTTAATCTTGAATTCGTAATTTTTAGTTGAATGCGGAGGAAAGATTTCATCAAAACGACGTTCTTCTGTAGAGACTACTGAATTGGTTGCGCTGATGTATTCAATTTTAACTACTACGTCTTTATACTTCGTTACCGTTGCTGAATTTTCGATCTTCATGTTCAGCACATATTTATTCCCGAAAATCGT
Organism: Chitinophagaceae bacterium; assembly: GCA_965279015.1. GTDB lineage: Bacteria > Bacteroidota > Bacteroidia > Chitinophagales > Chitinophagaceae > Endoryza. Next base: position 776,369 of record OZ257130.1, on the reverse strand, counting down.
TTTGCGGAATTGTCCCGATGCCGAAACAAATCGCAATGGATCCGCCTTCTCCATTTCTTCAACGGTCAGTGGCTTTTTCCTGGATGGCTCTATAGAAGCAGAATTATTATTCGATTGCTTGGGTGGCACAATAGAAGCAGAAGAATTATCCGATTGCTTTTGCGGATTTATAGAAGCAGCAGCATTATTCGATGTGTTCACATGACTATTAATAGCCATGATACCCAAGCTAAGCAGGAACACCATTGCGGCGAATTTAAGGAAGCGCCAAAGGGAAGTATAGGATTTATTTTTAAACGGCGGCGGTGCCACTGGGATTAACTCGTTTACCTCTGCCAAATTTTTTACTATTGTCCATTCAGGTAGTCCATTATGCCAGATAGGGCTATCGCCAGTAAGATGTTTTCCTTTTAATTCTTCCAACGAAAAGGGCCCCTCTTGACGGTCGTTCTGATGGATATAGTATTTTTTCATTTAGGAGATTGGGTTACCAATAATAACGGATAAATGAAAATGATAGTATGATGGAAGAGGCTTTTTGAATTGAATTATGTTATGGTCCTGCATCAATTAACCTGTTCAATATAAGCGGGGTATGTAATACGCGAATGAAGTCCTTGAAGGTTGGGGACTCGTTAGTTATTGCAGTCTTTACCTCACCCCCAACCCCTCTCCTTGAGGAGAGGGGAGCAACCCCCGAATAATTTCGAGCATCGCCTATTTTTTATCGACATTGCGAGCCCGCCTGTGCTTTTCGTCATTGCGAGCCCCGCTTTAGGTTCTTGAACTTTAGCGATCTCACGCGGGGCGTGGCAATCTCCCGATCTGGAAACGAAGCGTTCGGCATTATCGAATTCAAGAGAATGAATTTATGGAGTGCTCGAGTAAAAGCTGGGGGATCGCCATCCCGACTGTTCGTCGGGACGCAAGAAGTTCATGATGCAAGTGCCTGATGCGGGGATGCATCCTCTACAACCCTCCCCATCTGCCTTTTTATTTTTTCCCTCTCCATCAATACCCAATCTTTCCAATGCGGAGTAAACACAAGGTCGTAATATACTTTCAGGTATTCTGTACTCAATGTGTTCGGATCTATTGTTTTTGAAAGCCAGTTTAATGATTCGCCTGCCGGCACAGACCCCGACAAACAGGAGCGTGTTCTTTTTTTCTTTGGGATGGCTATAAAATCATTCATACTGTCGTGCAGCAGCGCTGTTATCTCTTCCACTTCCTTTCCCAGTTTCAGCCATTGTATAGCCGATCCCGTGAGTGCCCGGAACATCCAGTATTTCCGCTGATCGGCGGCAACGGAATTGTAAACCGCTGAAGCAATCCGCGAAGCCTTGCTTAATATGCCTGCATGAATCATCGTATTGCGAAACTCCGGACTATTTCTCACACGTTTGCCGCTCAGCGAGCTTGACGAGCGCATGTAATAATTGCCCCCGCACTCATAATAACAGATGTTATCCATGGTGCCCACTACATACATTTTGCCAGTTTGCTTTGCCATATCCTAAAATTACAAAACAGCCTGACCCAAACCGTTAGATCGGAAAGATTTCGAAAACATTGAAACCGGCTTCGGCTCGGGATAGAAAAGATATAACGCGAGCCGAAGCCCAATTTGAAATTCTCCATCTTTTCCCACCAGAATCCAGGTTTCCGCAAGCAGGGGGCGCTGAGCAAAATAAAAAGGATTATTATCTTGGGATGCTAACTCGTGATAATAACGGTTCCGAACCCTTTCTAAAAGGGTTCGGAACCGTTAATTGGGTAGCGGTCGGGTTGAATTATTGAGTTGTCAGTCGGGTTTGCAGGCTGTCTTGATCGTGTCTGTAGTTGAGTAAAGGCGTAGTCGTGCGCTTATACGTAATTGGAGAGATGAGGGAGGGACGAGGTAGGGGTGGGAGAAAGGTTAGCGTACTCAGCGTTGATTATTAGAGGGCGATGCAGGCTGCAATGCTGGCAATTATGTCTTCGAATAGTTGTCTCTGTAATTATAATTAAAATAATGTTCCCTGCGGGTTAAATTTTATATGCTTTGGATGAAAAGTCCCAATTACCATAAATGGATTCGGTCCTACCAAATGAAATTGCTGTGAGGTACCCAGAAATAAATGAAGATCTTTTGTTCTCGCAAAATAATCTAAATACTTTTTTCTGACATCTTCACATGCTTTTACTTCTGCATCGTGTCCCTCATGTCTTTTTAAGCAATTCCAATAGAGTTGACCCAGTTCCCAATCTTCTATCATCAGGGTTGCCTTCCTGTTATTTTCATCGGTGAGAGCGTAAGAAAATTTATAAGGAAGTTTTCTCACCACCTGGGGTGTATCTTTTTCGACGGTATCAAATAGATTATACTGTTGCAGGCTGGCAAGTTTTTCCTTGCTCCATTCCCTTTCGCAGGGCTCAATCAAAACATCGAGGATTTCCTTTGGCTTGAATACAGCAAGTGATGTATAGGAGGATTTATCTTTTGCTTCTGCTATCAGCGTGGTTAAGTTCGTATAGATTTTATTTAATACAAACTTTCTTCGCTCGTCCCAGCTTCCACCATCCGCTTTTATTTCAGAAAGAATTTTTATCTCTGAATCATGCGCGACAGGCCTGAAGCTTTCCGGCCTGAAATCAGAAGTGTTTTTTACCAGATCCAATTCGATCCAATCATACTTTTTGTATTGCTCTTTGTAAGCCTTTTTCCTGAACTGGACCGGATAAATCCTTACCCAACTTCCGTCTTCGCGGAATCCGGCTGTACATACCAACTCTTCATATTTGGTGGAGATGGTGGGGTACGTTTTTACTGCAATCAGTACTTTAGTCAGGGGCATTACTAAATATTTGACTTCATAGGCGATAGGACGGTTCCGAACCCTTAACGGGGAGGGTTCGGAACCGTCCGCATTTATTGCTAAATATGTTTGACTTCAAAGGTCCAGCCGGGTAATTGGGAAATCGCTTCTGCCAGGTGTTTTCGATGGCATTGACAGATATCCGCTTCAAAACAGGTTAATGCTATTCGCTTTTTTTGTTTGAGCAAATCCAGTATACTTTCTTGTGTAGAGGTTGTTCGCGTTAGTGTTTTTTTCTTATAAGATAAAAAGAGATTATCGTAATCGCTTTGCTTATTCAATTGCTGCCGGTACTCAGATTGAATCCCTACTTCGGGAAAATGAACATATTCTATATTGAGTCCTTCGCAATAACGCATTAACTGGCTTTTTGAAAATCCGAATTTCTGGCTTAAGGGGTTATTGCGAACATCTACCAACACTTTAATATCATTCCGGATTAATTTATTCAGATAGGCTTCCAGTGAAATTCCTTCATAGCCTAATGTATAGAGAATGGTTTTGTGGTTAACAGCTCGAGTTTGATTTATTGCGTCTAATTGCCCAGCGGTTAATAGTTGCTTTGCTACGGTGCTGTTGATTGCGTAATAAGGAAAGTTGGTATAGGTATGAACGATCAGGTCATCGCTATTCATTTTATTATATAGCGCGTAGGCCTGGCTTACCAGTACCCGGTCTTTTTCTTTCAATAATGTCAAATAATCGTTTTTATCTTTTTTCAGGTAGCCAATTTCATCTTCGCTAAGGAAATCTTTTTTTACCATGGTAAAAAGATCCGCTTTTGCAGAGTGGGAAAAACAGCCATATAAGTAAGGGATGAAGTCGTAATCGGGCTCCTCTTGTTTATTGCATATAAGAAAGAGAAGTTTTTGCAGGTTGATCTTTTCCAATCTTCCTCCAAACACTTGCAACAGGGACAATATCAACTTTCTGCGGTAAAACATGAAACAAAGATACTTTAACGTGTTAAACTTCGGTGCGTAGTAGTTGCCGGTTTTTAACGAGGATTTCGGGGAAAAAGACTACCGCTGCGAAGATGTTCTGGTGTTAACGGATCAAGTCAAATGGAGGACTCGGCCGGGAAGGAAAGCTCCTGATTCGTAATTGACTACGGTCAATTCGCGCGTTAGTTCACTACTCAAGACAGGTAATCATTGTCATATGGGACCTATTACCTGTCTTGAAAATATTGGCATATTAAAGTATATTTAAATCTAATCTACCAGTCACACCTAACCCATGAGCCTGATTGCTTTTTTTGATCTCGAAATTGGCCTGGAAAGCAAGAAGATCCAGGATCTGGGTTGCATCCGTTCAGATGAGGCGACCTTCCATCAAAATAACCCAAGTCTATTTTTCGATTTTATTAAACAAGCGGATTTTTTGTGCGGTCATAATATTATCGCCCATGATTTAAAGTATCTCCAAACCCATAAAGCTGATCGAAATTATGGAATGGATAAAGTAATCGATACACTTCTGCTTTCACCCCTGCTTTTTCCTCAGCATCCATACCACGCTCTTCTAAAAGATGACAAATTACAAGTTGAAGAACTCAATAATCCATTGAATGATGCAAAAAAGGCTAAAGACCTTTTTTATGATGAAGTGAACGAATTTGATAAATTATCAGATCAGTTTAAAGCAATACTCTATAATCTATTGAATGAGCAAATTGGCTTTTCTTGCTTTTTTAAATTTATAAAGTATTCAAAGAAAATAGACGCCGGGTCGCTGGAGAAAGAAATTCGTAATCTATTTGGAAATAGCATCTGCAGCCATTGCAATCTCAGTTCATTTATTGAACAGTACCCTGTTGCATTAGCTTATGCGTTAGCATTATTAAACTGTAACGACAGATATTCTATTACTCCAGCCTGGGTATTAAAAAACTACCCCGACGTTGAACGGATTTTATTTTTAATGCGGAACAGCCCCTGTATTTCGGGCTGCGGGTACTGCCAGGAAGCGTTGAATCCAATCAAAGCATTGAAACGGCATTTTCAATTTGATAATTTTCGCTCTTTTGGTGGTGAGCCCTTACAGCTGAAAGCAGTAACAGCGGCCATTCAAAATAAATCAATCCTTGCGGTGTTCCCGACGGGAGGAGGTAAGTCCATTACCTTTCAGGTACCGGCATTAATGAGTGGGGAGAATGCGAAAGCGTTAACCGTTATCATCTCGCCCTTGCAATCTTTAATGAAGGATCAGGTGGATAATTTGGAGAAGAAGGGAATTACTGAAGCAGTCGCTATTAACGGTCTATTAGATCCAATCGAAAGAAGTAAAGCCATTGAGCGTGTTGAAAACGGTGGCGCAAGCATGTTATATATTTCTCCCGAATCCCTTCGTTCCATTACCATTGAAAGATTACTATTAAAAAGGCAAATTGCCCGTTTTGTAATTGATGAGGCGCATTGTTTTTCGGCATGGGGACAAGATTTCAGGGTAGACTATTTATATATCGGTGATTTTATAAAGCGGTTACAAGAGTTGAAAAACATGGAAGACTCGATTCCTGTCTCCTGTTTTACGGCTACCGCGAAACGAAAAGTTATTGAAGACATTCAGGATTATTTTAAGGAGAAACTGAATCTTTCGCTAGAAATTTTCAGATCGGATACTTCCAGAACTAATTTACATTATCGCGTTTTCCAAAGAGATAACGAGGAAGATAAGTATAATCAACTTAGAAGCATTATTGAAGAGAAGGATTGCCCGGCAATTGTTTATGTGTCCAGAACGAAAAAAGCCAATAAGCTTGCTGAGCGACTAAGGGAGGATGGTTTTAATGCCAGGCCTTACCATGGTAAAATGGATAAGGAAGAGAAAACCACCAATCAGAATGCTTTTATGGCGGGCGATGCTAATATAATCGTAGCAACATCCGCTTTTGGTATGGGGGTAGACAAAAGTGATGTTGGCGCAGTTATACACTTCGATATTTCAGATTCGCTGGAAAACTATATTCAGGAAGCTGGAAGAGCTGGACGCGATGAGAACATGAAGGCGCACTGCTATGTTCTTTTTAGTGAAGAAGATTTAGACAAGCATTTCGTTCTCTTGAACCAAACAAAAATAAGTAGTAAAGAAATAAATCAGGTGTGGAGAGCTATCAAGGATTTAACACGCACGAGGGATAAAGTATCCAATTCTGCGTTGGAAATAGCCAGAAAGGCGGGGTGGGATGAAGGGATAAAGGAAGTTGAAACAAGGGTAAAAACGGCTATAGCGGCGCTTGAAGAGGCGGGCTATTTAAAAAGAGGGCTGAATGTTCCTCGAATTTATGCCGATAGTATATTAAGTAAAAATGCGCAAGAGGCCATTTTAAAAATTAATAACTCTGAAAAGTTGGATGCAGGGCAGAAGGAAAAAGCAGTTCGGATTATTAAGAAATTATTCTCCAGTAAAAGCAAACGACTATCTACCGAAGAGGAAGCAGAGTCAAGAGTTGATTATATCTCTGATCAACTAGGAATAGTTAAAGAAGAAGTAATTCGGATAATAGAATTGCTCAGGGAGGAAAAAATTTTGGCGAAAACCAAGGACCTTACTGCTTTTATTAAGCGAGCTGAAAATAGTAACCGTTCTTTAAACATCGCTGATAGTTTCAGAAAGCTGGAGAATTACCTGATTTCAATTCTTAAAGACGAAGAGGCTACCTATAATTTAAAAGAAATTAATGAAGGGGCTACTAAATCTGGCATAGACGATTGCACACTTAATAAGTTGAGAACCATTATCAACTTCTGGGCCATCAAGCATTGGATTAAAAAGCGCAATCATGAATATTCCCGGCATCATATTCAAATAGTATTGACTACGAAAAAAACTGAATTCCAGGAAAAGTTCAATAAAAGACATTTGGTAGCCCGATCGATAATTGAATATTTGTATCAAAGATCTAAGGAAATTAAAACGCAAGACGATTTTGAAGGGGAAATACTCGTTGAGTTTTCCGTATTGGAATTGAAAGAAGTGATAGAAAGAGAAAGCAACCAGGTATTGTTTACTTCTAAAATTACTATTGATGATATTGAAGACAGTTTGTTTTACCTGTCACGGATTGAAGCCATTAAGATTGAAGGCGGGTTTTTGGTAGTACATAGCGGTCTTTCCATTGATCGGGTTGAAAAAAATAATGCAAAGCAGTACACTAAAACAGATTATGAAAAATTAGATCAGTTTTATCAACAAAAGATACAGCAGATTCATATTGTAGGTGAGTACGCTAAAAAAATGATTAGTAATTATAACGAAGCCTTACAATTTGTTGAAGATTATTTTAGTTTAAATTATTCATCCTTTCTCAAAAAATATTTTCCCGGTAGCAGGTTAGATGAAATTCAAAGACCTCTCACTCCTGAGAAATTCAAAAAGCTGTTTGGAGCCTTATCACCCGCTCAATTGGAAATTATAAAGGACCCGAATAAGTATATAGTTGTTGCGGCTGGGCCGGGAAGTGGTAAAACAAGGGTGTTGGTTCATAAATTAGCCTCACTTCTATTGGCCGAAGATGTAAAGCATGAACAATTATTGATGCTTACGTTTTCAAGGGCTGCTGCTACTGAATTTAAGAAGAGACTACTTGAACTCATTGGGAACGCGGCCAATTTTGTTGAGATTAAAACCTTTCATTCCTATTGTTTTGATTTGCTCGGTCGGATCGGTAGTTTATCAGACACGGGCAAAATATTAAAAGCTGCTGTAGAGAAGATTAGAAATGGTGATATTGAAATGGGCCGTATTACAAAAACCGTGCTTGTAATTGATGAAGCGCAAGATATGAGCGGTGATGAGTATGAATTAGTAAAAACCTTAATGGAAATAAATGAAGATATGCGTGTGATCCTGGTTGGCGATGATGATCAGAATATCTATGAATTCCGTGGCTCCAATTCAACGTACATGGAAAACTTTTTTATGCACGAAGACGTATCTAAGTACGAATTAATTGATAATTACCGAAGTAAGAATAATATTGTTGCTTTTGCTAATCAATGGGCAAAAACCATTCAAAAAAGGCTCAAGCTGACACCTGGCTATCCTATTGATAAAACTAATGGCACTATTGAAATTGTACAATATAAGAGTGATCAGTTAATTACCCCTTTGGTAGAAGCGCTGAAAAAAGCTGAATTAGCCGGCTCAACTTGCGTTTTGACAAAAGAAAATATAGAAGCTGAGCAAATAACGGGGTTATTAATTCAAAATGGAATTAATGCCAAATTAATTCAAACCAATGATGGCTTTAGCTTGAATAATCTTTATGAACTAAGGTATTTTTCGGACCTGGTAAATACCAATCCCGAATCACCAATTATTAGCGATGAGACATGGGCGGATGCTATTAAAAAACTTTCGTCGCATGCCAGCGAGAGCAATAAATTACTGTTGGTTACCCATGTTTATAAAGAATTTGAATCAGTCAATCCCGTCAAAAAGTATAAGAGTGATTGGAAAGCATTTGTAAGGGAATCAAAAATAGAAGACTTTATCAGTATCGATTCCGAAACAATCTTCGTATCAACAATTCATAAAGCGAAAGGCAAAGAATTTGACAATGTCTTTATTCTGCTTAACAATTTCAATGATGCAACCGATGAAAATAAACGTCAACTCTATGTTGCCATGACAAGGGCGAAAGCAAACCTGAATATTCATTATAATGGAAATTTTCTCCAATTCATTAACGTTGATGATCTCTCTAGAAAAATAGACTCAATGGAATACGAGGAGCCCAGGCAAATTGCTTTTTTACTAACGCACAAAGAGGTGTATTTGGGTTATTTTGAGTTTGTCCAACATCGTTTCAAAAATCTTCAGAGCGGAAACTCTTTGACAGTACTAGAAGATGGTCTTGGTAACGAGCATAAAGAATTGGTATTAAAGTATTCTCAAGATTTCAAGAAAAAATTAAACGGGAAGATGCAAATTGGGTATGTGCTGAAATCCGCGAAAATTAATTTTTTTGTGTATTGGAAAGGCGAGGATGGGGAAAAGGAAGTGAGAATTATACTTCCTGAAATCACGATGGCTAAGTAAGGGTATTATCCAAGCCCTTTATGGGATTATTTTGGTAGAATGATGCGGAGATGAATTTATTATGCCGTTATCCTTTTCTTTCTGCTTTTCATCATCTTTGCATCTTTGAATTTAGGGCTTACAGGCACATGCAATTTATAGGGTCTGTTAAAAGCCTCCTGGTTCAATTTGAATCTTTCGGAAAGAATACGGATAGTTTCTTTAGATAAGCCTTTCTTGTACTTGAGTATATCAGAAACCAACCCTTCACTTACATCCAGAAGTTTAGCTAAATCAACTGCTTTCATTTTATGGTTTTTCATTAAAGACTTTAATAAAGGGATAGGTTCAAGGATTTCAAAATTGCTATGTTCTTCATCGTACTTTTCAATCAAAAAAGTAAGTAATTCTATTTCATCTTCTATTGCTTTGGTTTTCCTTTTTGCAGAAAAATCCAAATCGTGAAGTACCTGGCAATATTCGTTGTATTGCTTGTCGGTTTTTATCACTTTATATTTCAATGTTTCCATACCTGTTATTTTAATAGTCAAAGACTATATATTGTTTATTCTGTTTGCAAAGTTTGTCATATTCAGCATGAGTACCTATCCAGCATACATAAAGTCTAATGCTTGTGTTGCCAAAAGAATATTTACAAATCATCCTGTACCTATTTCCTGCTATATCAAAAATCACTCTGTAAGAACTATTTCCTAAAAAATCAGCAGAAGGAAAATTTAGAACTATATCCTCCGTAGTAACCCAATCTGCTAATTTTACTTTTGAAAGCCATTCTTCAAAAGAAGCCTTACTCCCTGCATGTTCTGTGATATAGCTCCTGATTGTTTTTTCTTTTATCAGATGGACTTTCATAGCATGATGTAAATATAGTAAAAGTTCACTAAAAGTGAAGTTTATTTACCGGGTTATTGTAGAATATTTTTAAACTGATTTATTATACGTAAACCGGTAAAGCCTTCCATTTGTCCTGATAATCAACGATTTTACCTTTAAAAAGTCTTAGCTGACTAGTATAGTGCTCTGATAAGCCAGCAATCTTGATAGAAGGGATCATGTGGTCATACTGTTGGGTTAGCAAACTTGTTTTTATACACTACCACCACAATGAAATTATTGGCTGCAGCCTTCACGTTATTAACCATAGTGGATCTGTACCTCTACACTGACTTTACATTAGTCAATACTTTTATTATTAGCCAAACTAATAAATGCATTTACTTCTATCCAGTAAAATAGGATACAAAGATATTTTAACGGGCTAAACTAATGTGCGGAGTAGTTGCCAGTTTTCATCGGAGATTTTTCGTTTGTGCTATAATTAATTACGTTTCAATGAAGCTTTCTAATGCGATATGACAAGTATAGCATATAGGAGAATCCCTGCTTGTTGTTTCTGTTTCACCACACGCGTGACATCTTTTTTCAGGATAATGGTATTTTCCAATCAGGTTCCAAATCGAAAAGCACTTATTGCAATAGGGATGATTGGGATCAAATTCAATTTTTGTATTACATCTTATACAATGCCCATGCGGAGGATATTGCGTCAAGGGTTTCTTAAATCCTGGAATCTTTACCTGTAGATTTGCGTGTTTTAAATCTCCTTCAGTTGGCGCAGAATTGTCACTAATAAAAGAAATTCTTTTTGCATTGCTGAAAATGTTTCCAACAAGAGTGATAGCATTTTCAAATAAAAGCTCGTCATTTTTTCTATCGATCAAAACACCCATTTCTAAATTGTTATTTTCTGAAAACTCATATAGATTCATTGAAGTAATGATCATTTTTGATTCATTCAAATAACATTTCGCATGTAGATCTTTAACAAAATAAAGTTCAATGTTTTTTATTTCCTCAAGTGTTTTTAGCTCATTCTTGTTTAGATACCTTTTACCATGTATCATTTTGATCACGATATTTCTGTCTGCAGCAACTTTAAGAGAATGAAAAGTAGGGCCTGATAATTTTATATATGGAGATACCAAAACGACTTGTTTGTTGGCTTCCTGAACTATTTTCTTGAGGTTGTGTAAAATTGTGTATGTAGAAAGGAACTCAGCCATGTAAAAGGAGTATTGGTTTAGTAGGGCGATTTTGATTACTTAAAACGAAAAAATACTGCCTTTTATTATTCATCGAATTCCACTTACTATGCCTCAAGATTAAACCTCAGCTCTTTAGCGAGTTCCTCTGGAAACGGCACTCTCTCCGCATACTTATCAGTGCTCGCAGCATCCACTTTATAATCATCTCCCATTACTATATTGAACCAGCGCTCGCGTTCTGTTACGACTTTGTACATCTTTTCATCCTGAGTTTGGCTTATATATGGGAGATAGATTTGAATTGGTTGTCTGCACTGTTCTGATTTTGCACCAATACGATCTACACGTCCTGTTCTCTGTTCTAGCGTACTTGGATTCCAGCAAAGATCATGATGAATAATGTGTCGACAGTTTAAATGTAAATCTACTCCCTCGGCCATCACACTGCTGGTGATGAGTATATCAGGGAAAAAAGGGGAATTGAATGTTTTCATCAATTTCTGACGTGTTTCTGGTTTAGTTTCCCCGTAACATAGCCGCACGTTAGCCATTAAGGTGTTGTCCTGATCATTTTCAAATTCTTCAAGATGCATTTCTGCAATTGTAATATCTTTTACTCGTATGCCACCGGGTTGAACGGATTTTAATGCTTCAATGTACTCTTTACGGTCTTCTGTGCGGTTAGAGAGAAATCGTAGAAAATTTGTAATCATTTCCTTGAGCGTAACGCCTGAGTTGTCTGGCTTTTTAAATGATAAGTCAATCCATTCTTCATCGACCTCAGAATGGTCTTCAGGTGCAAAGCGAACGAGAAAGGATGGCGTGCGCATATATCGAACTATGGCATCTGTAATGTCTCCTTTCATTTCCGCTAAATCTGGAAACTCATCTATTTGTTCGGTAAGAAGGGATAGGTTCTTTTTATAAAGACTACCATCTTTATCGGTTAGCCTGTCTGCAATGTGCTCGAGTTTGTCAAAAACTTCTCCCGGTTCGCATTTAAGCAAAGCGGCTCCCCTTTGTCGTATGACCTCTTTCATTCCACGTGATACATATTTTCGAAGTGCTTTGCTGGTTGCAATGTAATGGCAAAAGATCAACACTTTTTCACCTGCTAGCCAAAGTTGCATAGCACGATTTACCGTCGCACCAATTTTAGGATGCAATTCGCTTCGGTCTGCTGAGAATTGCAATGATTCGTCTAGGTTGTTGAGATACCATTGCGAAACTGAATCCTCAACTTGCTCCTGGATCATTTCATCGTCATCAATATCTGTTAGTGCCGCTTGTTCTTTTTTCAATCGCTCGAGGCGTGTAAACCGAAATGCTTCATAACTTGACGCAAGTCCTTCCGCAAATACCGGCCTTTTATTTTGCTGGAGACTTGTAAGCCTTGCCGCTAACAAAAACGGTAACATAGCTTCAGGTGTAACGGTCAACCCCGCGATTTTCTCGTGATTTTCTGATTCATCCAGAATTTTATTACCTGGAAGTGAATTCCTTCTTTTTATCTTTTGATCAGGATAAGAGAAGTCCCTGTCCTTTAAATGACGGACAACATATTTCTTTAACACGGGCTCAACAAGTTTCAGTTTGACTTTTGCCAAATTATAGTCCTCAATTAGTTTCAGGTGAAGCGGAGTTGCATTTTCATTTTGCTCGTTTAAATTCTTCCACCATAGCAAGGGGGTATCAAAACTTTGTTGATTGATGTGAAGATCATTTGTTTTTAGCTTGGACCAAGTATTGTCAAGCTGCTTTGCAGCAAGTTGTGATTCGTCGAGCAATTTATGAAGCGTTCCTAATTCTTGTTTGTAATATTCCTGGCCGTTCGTTGGAGCTGCGGCGCTTTGCCAATTGATTGCCGCGAACCGATCGAGCACATGAAGTAACTCATTATGACCTAACTGAAAGGGCGTTGCGGTGAGAAAAAGCATACGATCAAACTGGCTCTTGAGTATTCCGGCATCTTCTTCTGCTTGTGAGTCATGGAATAACCTCTTTACAGTCTTGGCTTCCGAATTTTTTAAATGATGGGCCTCATCAAATATTAGAAGTGGGTGATCTATTCTTGTTTCCCGTATGCAATTAAACCAAATTGTTTTTACTTCGTCAGATAGCTTGCTCCTAACTTCTTTTAGCCTTTCATTGATATTGGTTGAATCTCTAAATGGCATCTTTTCCCACAAGAGATTATAGAGCGGGTCAAAATATTTAGTGTCGACTTTGGCGAGATATTGTCTTAATGAATCGGGAATCGGATCGTCATTTACTTTTTCAATTCCTGCTCGTTCGATTGTTCTTTTCCATTGTGAAGTATCAGCTTTAAGTAAAGATTCCCATAAATCTTCATTGTACGATTGATTTTCCGCCCAAAGTAATTCCAGGATTTTACCAGCGTATTTGCCAATGGACCTTTTAAGTTGATCGGCGTCGCGGCGATTATGAAGTGCTCGTTTAATTATTGCAAGCTTAATCCAGCCATCGCTTCCTTTGCGATTAAACGCACCGTGTGTCAAAAAGATAATTGCGTTTCGGGTTTCCTCGGGGTCGTCGAGCATTTTAAGAAATTCGTCCGCTCGTTGAGCTTTACCGCATCTTAATTTGGCTTTGATAGATTCATCCTTTATACAAGATTGTTTAAATAACTCAAAATCATTCGGCCATTTTTTGATTAGGTTGCCAGGGATCATGATGACTACCGGCTTTTTATCTCTCAAATAAACTGAAACCGCTACAGCAAGTGCCACAAAAGTTTTTCCCATTCCTACTTCGTCGGCAAGAATAAGTCCTGGCTGATTTTTTAGCCGTTCAAGAATTACCCGTGCAGTCAATACCTGCCTATCTGAATCAGCCTGACTAATACGACCTGTCACATGCAGGTCCACGAATTGGGGTAATGAATAATCAAAGTTCATCGTATGCTTTTTGCAATGCTTTCGTTGAATAAATTGTAACCGGATCGTCGGAATCAGCGTGATTCGATCCGTTGTTAACAAGTAATTCGTTCAGCAGTTTTTTAACTGCCGTTCTGACCTCTTTTGCTTTTATCGAGTTACCAGTCTCCTTTGGATTGATGCGTGATAGTTCGAGCGCTAGTTCAGCAAGTAAGAATTGACATTCAATTGGAGTTACTGCTTCTTTTCTTATTGCTTCGATCAGCGACTTTACACCGATCGGTCCATTGAGACGCCAATTCAATGTTTCCTGGGTGAATGCAGGTTTTTCTATTCGTTCCCTAAGGGCATTCATAGCATAAGATATCCTCCTCGTTCTTTGTATCAGGAAGCCAGACGTATCAACTTGCTTATGGAAATCGACGACCAATGTTTCAGATTGTAAATTGGACGCCTTGAGCTTTTCTATGATCTTTAATAATCTGTGTAATGGTTGATTGGAAGAAAGAATTTGAAGCAGTGCTTCGAGTGGCAAATTTCGAAGAGCTTCTACAGGCGGCAGCGTAAGTTGACTTTCAATGATAACCGGCCAATACGCTTTACCTGTTGAACCTTCCCAACTCACGTTTAAGTAGTCGGGTTGTTCATTTCCTTCCAATAATATAATGGTTTCTTTTGGTTGACCCGCAGTCAGCCAGCGATTTGTAGAAGATATGATTCTTTCCGTTTCGCCTGCAATGGAAGACTTTAAACTTATTTGGAAATTTTCCGGAGGTTTTTCCTCCGTAAAACGTAAGGTAATAAGTATTTGGTCTTTCGACGAGGAGAGGATAGCCTCTTCAAAAAATTCCGGTAGATGAGTAAAGTCGTTCGCTACGTCTTCGGAGTCCGCATTTTCACGATACTGAAAATTGATATCTGAATCAATATGCTTCCAATTCACCCATGTTTCTTCTAGTTGTTTGAACGCTTTAGGATTCCGTTCCTTTGAGCAACAGAACACGACATTTGCTTCATAGTTAACTTTTTTACCTAAGGCAAGCGCCGGAGAGGTAAAATTACTGGAACCAATCATATACATATGTGACTCGTAATTACAGATCCATATAGCTTTTGCATGCAACGGACGCGGGACTTCTTTGTCGGATTCATTTTTGCCAACTTCAGGAATTTCAATAAACGCCACATCGTGTGTATCTTTCCGAGGAACTTTTTTTAGGAAATCTGGAGCATTTGCGGTGAAAGTGTCTTTCTCATCAACGGGATAATGACGAGTAAGACCGTATTCAATTAGTAGTTCACCGCGCTGTTTTAAAAGTTCGAATATTTTAACGGAAGGTGTCGTATCAGAATAAGCTGGGTCAAAAAACGGACTTGTTATAAATGCTTTATCAGCGGGAGCAAAGCGGTTTGCTGCCCAAATCCTTTTCAATTGATCGATTGCATTGGTTCTGCCGGGTGCCACAAATAATACTTCAACACCCACTTCATCTTTCTTATAATCATGCGCTTCAATTGACCATTTACTTAATTGATCAGAAACCTCTTTTTTAAAATTAGTAAATCGGGACTGGCCGAGATCCCCACAATAATTATTGACAAGCTGCTCAACAAAATCCAGAGCTCCGGTTATTAATGTTGCATTTTCATCAGCATTCGGGGAATAGTCAAAAACTGCAAAAACTTCCTGGTTGATACAATAGCCCGATTTCGTAAGATTTGCCGATGCAATAATAAGTCGAATGCAATGCGACCATTGAAGTATAGTAATTTTTGAGTGGAGTATTCCATTCTTCACTCTGCAGGATACCAGGTCCCATCGAAGACTTCGACTGCCCTTACAGTGTAGTTGATCAACCAATACCATTCCACAATGCATACCAGCCAACTTTTCTTCCCGCTCGATTAAGAATGCAGCTCCATCGTTTTCTTTTTCTGTTTCCATTGAAAGGAAGCGGGTGAGACATTCCTCTTCGAAGAATTCTGCATCGAAAGTAAAACTGGTACTAACAAATCCAACAGGTATGGGATTTATCGTATTGTCGGCTTCCACTTTCGGGCATGTCCAGTATTCAAGCAATTGGTTATTTAATTGATCATTGTTCATGATATTCTCCTAAGGTCTTTTAAGAAAGATTTGATGCTAAATGTCCGGTATTGATGTACGTATTCATCTGACAATTCCATTTCGCTGTCAACAGTTGTATTTAGCAAGTAATCGCCAATTTCTGATTCAAGTATCCAGGTTGCTTTGCCATTAGGTGGTTTTGATTTCTGTACATTGTAATGATGAATCAAAAGCGATTCAATCCAATCTTTTAAGCTCGCTGGTTCCCGAAGCGTTTGAAATGCTTTGTTAAACATTACCGCTTCTTCCGGGAACGAGGCTATTAACTGCTCTGCTTCTTCAAAAAGTGCTGGCAAGCCTTCCCATGCTGCCCGTACATTGTTTAGGGTAGTGAATTGATTGAGGTTTCCGCGCTGTTGATGACGGTCCATATATAAGAGCATTTCGTAGAATGCATTGTAAAGCCTCCGCGCTATTCTTTCGTATTGCCGAATAGCGAGTAATAAGGGGCGGCAATGATTGGCGGTTTTCAAAAATTCTGCATGAACCATTTTTTCACTATCTGTTTCAAGTGCCTGTTGTCCTTTCGAAGACAAAATGAAAGAAATAAGTTCAGCTCTATGAGGAGAGTCGGACGACGAGAAAGCATTAAAAATTACATCTGCTTCCTGTACTCCCGGCGATTTTGGAGCAAGGGTTTCTGCTAATTGATCATAAGTTCCCCAGTTCCATGAAACAGGGACACGTCCTGCCAGTAGCCCTTCTCTTACTGCATTTTCAAGTTTATTCCTAAAGTAAGCGCCTGGAGAGTTTGAAACTTTGTGCGCAAATCCATTTAATTGTTGTTCCGATTCCCAGGTATCGATTAGACGGCTACCCAACTCACCGAGATGGTTTTCGTTAGTTAGTTTAATCTGCTTAGCAAAGGTTTTGTAAACACCATGGAAACCGTAAACCGAAGCTGTTTTCAAATATCTATCGACTGATAATGGTACTTTATCACGCATAGCCTTGGTCGTTTTTTCACGTCCCGGTAAACCAAGAAGCTGGTTATTATCTTTTTCAAAACGCTTGACCAACGCGCTCGCAACAAGCCATTCGTATACCTGCCAGGGTGGGGATAATTCATCACTGGCCAGTTCATCCTCATCGAACCGACTACATATAACCGAACCGACTGCAATAGCGGTGAGATAGCGGGGATGTTTCATTCGTTCCCGCAAACCCGGCGCAAGTCGTAATGCAAGTCGGTCGGCAATGGTGTAAAGACCGAGTGGATCGAGAGTGCCTTGGGCATTTTCTAAGGTTTGATAGGCACTGAGGACAGGTATATTCATTGCGTTTCAAATAAGAGGTATAGTCGCATATAATGATTCGAATAACAATGCTAAATAATTCAATTGAAAAGCTAAAGAGCTAGTTTGACGTCAAATGATCTTGATGAAAATATTTCCGGGTTAACTAATGCCATTCTTTTTAAGATGTTTTTCTTTCCATTCTTCTAAAATTTGCTTTGCAATTTTATCTTGTGTCGAACTAATTTCTTCTAAAATCTTATCATGCAGTTCTCCTTCCTTTTCTAGTCTTTTTATCAACTGTCGTTCTTTCTCTTGCTTTTCCATTTCATTATTATGGGAGAGCTTTTCCTCTAACAGCTTTTTAGCAGCCGGCAATTTGATATTCTTAAAATTTTCCTCTTCTTCATATATCGCCATATCATAGGCTCCGAACGGAGTGGCTATTTTGACAATAGTCGGCAAGATTTCAATAACAAAAAACAAAATTCGAATCAGCCATAGTAGAAAAAAAATGGAAGCAAACTCTTTAGAACCATCAGGGTTCTCCTTTTTGGCCAAATAAGTTAAAACATCAAATCTTATTACGAATGATTGTTCAACTTTAGTTAACGTGCTATCAAATTGATTACTTGTTGAATCCATAATCTGCTTTTCCACCTCTATCTCTATTCCAATCGCCGTTGCTCTTTTCAAAGCAGAGTCTTTTTCATTTTGGTATCTAATCTTCCAACTATTACGCCTTGAGGAAATCTCAGCCCTGTCAGAAGTGATTTCCTTGTTAACATCTGCAATCTGTTTGGCAACGTTTCTTTCATTATTTTTTGAGTTTAAGTAACTCCGATAACTTTCTGAGGTCTTGTCTAAAATAGTGTCACCATCAATAATAGTATGCGACTCGCTGTAAAATCTTGCAGAATTAAGTCGAAGGGCTCTTAGAGAGGAGTACAATCCGTTCAACTTTGAACTATTAAAGTTTAAATTGTTTATTAACCGCTTGAATTCTAAATCACTCGGATCTAGTTGACTAATAGAATCAGCCTTTTGAGCTTTTTGTTCTTCACTATTTTTCATTGCAACATCTCCTTTGGGATCATATAGAGTATCCTGACTTGCTTTCAACTTCAAAGCCTGAGATTGTTTGTAAGGTGTCAAGCCCACATCGATATTGCTATTAAATACAAGTAATTCTAAAGGAATGGAAATAATAAATGCAATTAATGCGGCAAGAATTGCTCTAAATAAAATTTGCCAAAAATGATCATGCCATTTTGCTTGAGGTTTTTTCTTTAGAGAAACAACCATTGTCCTATCAATACTGAAAATTAGCAAGCCCCACAATAGGCCAAATCCGATTGCGCCGGGAATATTTTTTGTAAAATAGTAGCCTGCATATCCTCCCGCAAATACTCCAAAAATACTGGTCATTAAAATTGTAAACCCAATACCAGCATGTCTGTTGTAATCAGTGGGACATTGCTTTAGAATTGAAATCTCAGAACCACTGATCATCCAAAAAAAATGCTGCCAAGGTTTATAAGGCTTGTTTTCGTGCATTATATATATTTTTTCTAATTTTTAGATATTTAATAAAATAGCGACTATTTCCCGATTGCATAAATTGCAAAAGCGTAAATAATGGGAACGTCAATAGTATGAAATTGAACAAGAAGCTGCATATAAGGACTAGATAAAGTCGTGGAGAGGTTTGCATTATTATAGACAAATAATTAATCTTGTCCGAAAAATCAGACGATGAGAATTGAAATATATTGACTAAATATTGTTGTAATGTGATCGAAATAATATCAGTTGTCACAGTTAAAAACAAAGTGATCGATTGTGCAACGCAACATGCCACAGCTAAAAGAAATAAAAAAATCCATTGAAGCGCTGGTATTCTTGTGATGAACCCTTTGAGAATAAGGCACAATAAAATAAAGAGTGATGACGAGTAAATAATAAAAAGTAACACTCCTTCTCTTAAATCCATAATTGGGTTTATGAAGGAAAAAATAAAAGAAAATAAAATATTTATCGAGAAATATACAGCAGAAAATATAAGAATTGAATTGAACCACTTTGCCACTGAAAGTGCTGGATCAAACCGATTGCCGACCAGTAATTCAACTATCTTTTTTGAATCCATTTTCGTTAAATATTTTGTGAAATATTTCTTTAGGGCCAGCAATTTGTTCTATTAAAATTGGAATACCAGTAGTTAAGTCGGGTAGTTGAATACTTAAACTTGGAAAAGCAGGCAACTTGATATTTTCAATCTTCGGTATCGGGAAGACCTCAACATAGATCGATTTTTCATTATTGAAAAACTTATTGCTCGCATGCAATGTAATCTCCCCCGAAGTCTTAGGACGAATATTAACCTGTCCAATTGCCTCTAATGGCTGATCAATTTTAGAAATTTTGATTAAGTCGGCATTCAAAACCTCCCAACTTAATTGTATAGGCAATGTCTCCGCAATAAAATCTTTATCGGACGAAAAAGTATTTATTTTAATAGGGTGAACAACTTCTATTGGCAATGATTTAATCAAAATATCCAGGTCATATTTTGAGCCAAATTTGAACTCAATATCCTGAGTATTTTTGGGGGAACATATGAGGCTATTACCTGTTACTTCCTGCAATTGTCCATTCACATTTACATTCACTCTTTCTACGAAATCATGCTGCCATTTAATTTCTATACTTTCACCTAGCGGTATACTTGTTTTAGAACAATGAAAGGAACTTAAAAGCGGCTTCTTTACAATTTCAATAGCAACATCAAAAAACCATTCTCCAAACTCATTTACAACCTTAATAGATGGAACCTGGTCTACTATCTGATTAAGTGTCCCTGTAGCAGCGCACCTTTTTTCGTTAATAAATAGTAACCCAGTGGGACATTTCCAGGAAATCTCCGATGTGCCTCCTTCCAAAATAACTTTAGGGTTTACCTTAAGATCAATAACAGGATTTTTGTTGCTAATCTCTTCAAAAAACGCAGCTTCCCAATCGCTGTACTTGACTCTGGCAGATTTATCTTTAAACCCTTTATTAAATGTAGTATTAAATAGCTCCCAAAGTTTATTTCGCGATTTAATCGCTGAAAATTGCACGCTTAATGCATCGGCGTCCTCTTTTTGAATTATCAAGTACTCTGAGTCAAAGTCCAAACTTGGCCAATAACACGACTTTAAATATTGTTTCCACCCCTGAAATGATGTTTCCTTAAGAAATGAAAATGGAGATAAGCCAGTTAATATGTGAAATGCACCACAAGTAAATGACCAATAATCTGATTGCCAACTAACTTCCAATTTAGCATTGCCTGTTGCTTCATTTACCTCTTTCAAAATCTCTGGCGCTAGCCATGGCTGTTGTTCTCCCATGATCTGAGCGCCAAATATTTTTTTGATCCGTTCAAGTAAAGACGATCGGAACATACCTCCATCAAAATCAATTATAGCCGTATTATAAGTTGATAAATTGAGCCATATAGACTTTGCCTTTATATCTCCATGCGAATATTCAAACTGATCCTGAAACAAATAAAATGTTTTAGCCAGATTATAGACAGCCTTTAATCGATTGTTAACTGTTTTTTTATTTTGGCTATCTTCTAAATACTTATTATGTAAGTCTTCGTTATCCTCAATTTCTGAAAACAATGTAAAACCAAGATCAATAAGATTAGGCATAATATATCCGTATACCTCCTGTCCCTCAAACTCTCCAACGAAATGTGACTGAGGAAATCCAATTAGTGCCTGATATTGTACAAGTAGAGAATTATAATCTGTATATTTTTCATTTTGCCATTTGCCTAATTTCGTGGATAGCTCAGCAATATTCCTATATCCTGCTTTACAAATTGGATCGGATGAATATGATAGTTTCAAAAGCCACTCTACGGTAGAATCAAACTCATGAAGGAGATCACTTTTTATTTTATACAAAAAGCTATACCCTCCTTTGGCAAACAGTTGTTCATCAATTTCAAGCGTCTTGATTTCTTGACGCTTTAATTGCCAATCCATAAAAAAAACATCGGACTTTATTTCAACATTCTTCATATTTCAGGTATAAATAACACATAAGATAAATCGTCCCCAACAGCTTGACTCTCCAACTGTTTTCTAAACTCAGTAGTGAACTCTGAAATATTATTCCATTGTCGGGCATGATACTTTCTTAAAAGTTCTAAGAGTAGGATTAATCTTTTATTTTCCACGATATAATATTCTTTTGTTTGTTCATCCCACCCAGTTGAAATCTCATCACTAGAGTATAAGCCATCGCTACAAATAAGAAAATAATTTCGATGATCTTCCCGAACTATTGTAATTATATCGGGTTTATGAGTTATAGTATTATGTGTTGCTTTGACAGATTTGTATAGCTTATTTTCACCTTCAATTAGCCGAGTGTGAGGATTTAAATAGTTATTGATTCCCCATGGAGTAGGGATCTCTTCTGGCAATAAAAACCACTCTTGACTAATTTCAATAATTGCACCATTTCCACAATATGAAAACTCTGCTCTTTTATCCTTAATTAATGCAGTTATTACGGTCGTCGAAAGATAGGACTTCCCACTTTGTTCGTATGCTTCATCGATCTGCTTAGCTTCCATATGGAACCAGCCAGCAACTTCTGAATAAATATGTGCGTAATCTATTTCTGAATCATTTTGGATCTGCCCTTTTAAATAGTTTGATATTGACGTGCCAGCATGTATTGCCGCTCTTGCTGGATCGAAAGAATTACTCACGCCATCACATAAGACTCCCCATGCGCAACTTTCTTCCTGAGAACTTAGGGTAAAGTCATGCCCTTTTGTTGTTAGCGGAATATTATCATGTAGAGCTTTGTACGCCATTATTCATCGGTTGAACTTTTTTCAAAAAACCCCCGTAAGGTAGATCCTGACGTGGTCCGTGCATAATATAAATTTCCGCTCGTGTCCGTTGATACAATTCCTTTTAAAAAACTTTCCGCTTTATCAATTGCTGCTTCTATGTCAGATCCCAAAAGAGAGGCACATATTCGCATCTTATCTCCCCAATTTTCTCTTAATTTATCAGCATATGATATAGCATCATCAAAATCATTAGCATAACCATCGCTCATCAAAATAATCCTTACCGTTCTCCTCAGAGTGCTATTAGAATCTCCGCTTTTTAGAAAAGCTTCACCCATATTAGCGGCTTCTTGCAACCCAAGAGTAACAAGTGTTTTATCCCCTAAACCTTTTGTAAATGGGATAAAATTAACTTTCCCTATATCTATTGCCTCCACATATTGTGCATGCAGTCTAGTTTCTGCCACATCAGCAAAACACACAATGCCGAAGCTAAACGATGGGGATTTACTACTCCTTTGCAGTAAATGGACCAACTCTCTTGCCGCGTTTGCCGTTGCATCTGCCTTAGAAACTCCATCATCTAATTTATTCATCATCGATCCTGAACCATCAAGAACGAGAATGCACAACTGATCAAACATTTTTGCTTTACGTAATTTAGTAAGCACAGAAACAGCATTCTTAGTCCCTCTAGTTACAGTCCCTTTATTAGTTTTTTGTAGTTTGTTTTCCATCTTTATATTTCATGATCTTTTCTTGATAGTTAATTATATCCTTCTTCAAGGAGATTTCCTGATCTCTTATATATTCTTTGATACCCCCAGCCTTTAGTAACGCCTGGTAGTCTTCATTGGCATTTAATTCCTCTATTCTAAATTTTAATTCTTCAACTTTTAGTTTAAGTTCCTGGACTAGTTTTTCAAGCTTATCCACCTCCCTTATTTGAGATAACTCGGGGCCAAGCTCCCAGATACCATTTTCTAATGCTTCGACAATTCGTCTTACCTCGCTAAGATTATTATCGTCGAATGCCTGCTTTAATCTTATGAATATATCTTTTGCTTTATTCTTAAATTCCTCCTGAACTTTATCAGGGTGACACATTTGAACTCCTTTTTTGTAGAGTTGTTTAATTTCCTTTTCCTCTTCTTTAGTTAGATCTTGCTTGTGCTTCTCTTTTGCTTCCTTTACCTCTTTTTCAAACTCCTCAAACTCCTCTTTTAAATCTTCATATTTAGATGCTTTCCCTAGCTTTTCTCTTATCTTGTTCCATTCAATTTTTAAGTTTAAAAACTGTAGAATTATGTCACCTAAAATGCTTCGGACTTGATACCTAAAATCACTTATGGTTCTTTCCAAAGAATCACGTTGGCCTTGTAATGACGAAAGTTCTATTTCTAAGTATATAAGTTGTAGTCTTAAAGACGCAATCTTGTCAACATCTACTGAAACAATACTATTATATTTCTCTTTCAATTGTTCTAATGCGACTAATGCGTTTGAATAATGCGATCTGCGAATTAGCGATATGATATCTTCCACTTCTGCGATCAACTCAAACTGCTGAAGTTTCTCAAGTTGAATTTCCAACTCTTGAAATTCATTGAGATTAATCAGTGATTGAATCATCAAAAGTCTCTGAGAAACTTTGACGTAGTCAAACGGAATTTTACCGTTAATAAAACCCTGTTGGTAGTAACGCTTCTTTAACGAATCAAACTCTTTCAAGAACTGTTGAGCTAATAATGGTTCATCCCAGGTAACCGTAATATTTTCGTGATTGGTGCTGGCCCTTTTGCTCCAATTATATGAGCCTGTAATAACAGTCTTACTGTCGATAATACAGAACTTATTATGCATTACCGCTTCAGGATTTGGAGTGCTCACTTTTATTACTGTACCTCCATAGGTTTCAATTTCATGATAATTTGGACCAAAGGAATTATTTATAGAATCGTCTGCAATCATTATCTGAACGTCCAGACCCTTTTCTGCCTTCGATAACAGAGAACTAAATATTTTTTTATCTGTAAACCAGGCAACAGCGATAATAATTTGCTGTGTTGCATTTGAAATCTCATCAAGTAAGTGCTGTCGAATATCTTGAAAAAAAGCCTGTGTCTTCATTTGTGGTTTTGGTTCGTGTATGCTTTAATATTGATTAGGCTTTAGAATTGCAAGTATTTGATATTCCGTTCCAAGTCAGTCCCAACTTGTTTTGTGATTGTATCCAGATAGGATTGTGCATTAGTAGTGACCCCAAGAATTAAAAGAAATACTAATAAAAGCAGGGAATTATCAAGGTTGGAAAAAGTAATATATGGCCGGGTTAAAACCCGAAGGGATAGGGGGCGCATAACGGTTAGGTTGGTTCTGTATCAAGTTACGAAGTTCATTTTACTTACTAAAAATATATATCACCCAACTGCGTTGTTTAGAGTCAATAAATGGAAATTGTAAGTAGTAATAGGTATAAAGAATTGCACATAAAAGGCTGTGACTGTGAACTTTTATCAAGTCTTTAAACTCCATCATACAATCCCTATATTGCACAAAAATCACCCACTCACCAATGCCCAAGCTCGATCTCTCCACCCTCGAATCCTGGCTATGGGATTCGGCTAATATCCTCAGAGGCAGTATCGATAGCTCTGATTTTAAGAACTATATATTCGGACTCCTTTTTCTGAAACGCGCCAATGACGTGTTCCAGGAAGAAGTAGACATGATCATGAACCGCGATAAGATCAGCCGCAAGGAAGCCGAAGAGGAAACTTACTTCTTTATTCCCAAAGAAGCTTTATGGGAAACCGTAAAGAAAGAAACAGAGAACATCGGCGTGGCATTAGATAAAGGCTTTGCAGCCATTGAAAGAGAAAATACTTCATTGGAAGGGGTAATGACCGCTACCAAATTCGGCGATAAAGACAAACTCAGCGATGAAGTATTACAGCGATTACTTCGTCACTTTAATACGTATTCACTAAAAAATGCCGATCTCTATACTCCCGATATCCTGGGTGATGCATATGAATACTTGATAAAGCAATTTGCTGATGATAGCGGCAAGAAGGGCGGCGAGTTCTATTCTCCCCGTGGCGTGGTTACTACCATTGTACGATTGCTAAAACCTCAACCCAAGCAAAAAGTATATGATCCCACATTCGGATCAGGAGGTATGCTCATTGAATCAGCTAAATATGTATCGGAACTGAAAGGCGGTAAGGTTGGAAACAATATCAACATCTCCTTATTTGGACAGGAAAAGAATATCGGCACCTGGGCCATCGGTAAAATGAACATGATCCTCCATAATTATATGGACGCCGACCTGCGTAAAGGGGATACATTAGTGAACCCGCAACATAAAGATGATAAGAATGAATTGATGCTGTTCGACCGGGTAATTGCCAATCCTCCCTTTAGCCAGGATGGCTGGTGGACACCCGCCGAAGTTAGCCAGGAAGTGAAACTCGATAAAGACGGTAAGGAAAAAAAGCTGGCACCGAATTATAGTAAAGTAGTGATCGACAAGTTTGGCCGTTTTCAATACGGAATTCCTCCGCGCGGATATGCAGATCTCGCATTTCTGCAACACATGATAGCCGTATTGAAACAGGATGGAAAGGCCGGTGTGGTGTTACCACATGGTACCTTGTTCCGCAGCGGCAGTGAAGGTGCTATTCGAGAAAAATTATTAAAGGCCGATCTCATCGAAGGTATTATCGGTTTACCGCCTGCGTTATTTTATAATACCGGCATACCTGCCAGCATTTGGATCGTTAATAAGAATAAGCCAAAGCATCTCCAAAACAAGATTGTGATAGTTGATGCAAGCGGGGAATACAAAGAAGGAAAGAATCAGAATGAATTGCTGGATGTACATATCAATAAGATCATCGAAGCTTATGATCATTTTGTATTGGAAGCAAAAGTAAATGAACCGGTGAGTGAAAAGTTTGCGCGGCTGATAGAAGTTAAAGAGATTGAAGAGAATGATCATAATTTAAATATCAGCCGATATATTGATACAAGCGAACGCGAAGCAGAGATTCATTTGCATCATGTAAAAGCCGAGTTAGAGAATTTGCAGGCAAAAGAAAAAGAAATTGATGACAAATTACAGATTTATCTTAATGAGCTAGGAATATGATAGATGCAGATATTATAGTGAAAGGAAATGCAATCCCTGAAAGTTGGGAAGTCTTCAGGCTGGGGGATTGTGTAGATTCTTTCGCAGGTGGAACACCATTACGAACTCGGCGTGACTTTTATGAAAACGGAGTCATCCCGTGGGTTAAGTCAGGTGAAGTGGATCAGCGCCTAATTATTTCGACTGAAGAACGAATTACAGAAAAAGCGCTAAAAGAAAGTTCAGCAAGAAAAATACCCAGCGACTCCGTCCTCGTTGCCCTTTACGGAGCTACGGCAGGAAAAGTTGGAATGTTAGGAGTAGACGCCTCTAGCAATCAAGCGGTTTTAGCTATTAGTTCAAAGACAAAAAACCTAAGTAATCAATTTATTTACCATTATTTAAAGCAGGCAACGTCAAAGTTGTTAACTCTAACACAAGGCTCAGGTCAACCGAATTTGAGCAAGGGAATAATTGATAGCTTAGATATTCCTGTACCACCCATTTCCGAGCAACGCAAAATCGCCGACATCCTCAGCACTGTTGACGATAAGATTGATGTTATTGATGCGCAGATCAGCAAAACCCTGGAACTAAAAAAAGGGTTGATGCAACGATTGCTTACCAAAGGAATTGGACACACAAAGTTTAAAGATTCACCACTAGGAAAGATACCGGAGAGTTGGGAATTTGGTGAATTAAATTCAATGTGTAAGAAAATTACGGTCGGTTTTGTAGGGAGTTGCGAGAAATTCTATGTTAAAAAGGATAAAGGTGTATTGATGTTAAGAACTGGCAACTTGTCCGGGGGAAAAATCATTGACAAAGACCTTAAGTATGTAAGCGTCGAATTTCATGAGAAAAATAGAAAATCTCAGATTTTTGAAGATGACATATTGGTTGCTCGACATGGTACGAATGGTCAAGCAGTAATAGTCCCAAAGGGTTTTCCCGATTCAAATTGTCTTAATATTGTTATTGTTCGTGCGGGTGAAAGAATACTTCCCAATTTCTTGCAATTTCAGTTTAACTCTACAATAATTTCGGACCAGATCAAACGCAAGATAGCAGGATCCACCCAAGTGGTAATCAATACCGGAGAAATCGCTTCCACAACTGTTTTAGTTCCTTCACTAGCGGAACAACAGATAATTTCGGAAATATTAAGTTTAGTTGATCAACGGTTGACAATATTAAAAGAAAAAAGAGAGTTAACCGAAAATTTGAAAAAAGGCTTGATGCAAAAACTCCTAACCGGTGAAATTCGAGTTAATCAAATTAACCACACAAATGACAAGCCTAAATCACGAAACCTTCCAAAAGCTGAAGCAAGCAAGTGAGGATTCTTGCTTAATCAAAGGGGAAGGCAAGCTTAAGTGGTACGACCTTACCTATGAGCTGTTCAAGAACTCATCGCTCGATTCTCTGGATGACTTTTGGCGAATTGTAGCCTTTACTTACTCCTGGATGCCGACTATTCCTGAGATATATGAAGACGAAATCAAGGACGGAGAAAATCTGTTAGTCAAACTCAAAGGCCTGAAAAATGGTGACAGCAGTCATTTAAAATCATTGTTAGAAGAATTAGTACCTGTTATCAACAACAGCCTGGTAGGAACATCCAAAGTTCTTCACTTTATAGCGCCGGAACAAGTACCCATCATTGATCGCAATGTGTTGAAAGGCTGGAATATCTTTTTTACCAAACATCATCCCGATAGCTCTATTATTAAATTACCTTCTTATCAAACTGCACT
Source organism: Chitinophagaceae bacterium (assembly GCA_965279015.1). Taxonomy (GTDB): domain Bacteria; phylum Bacteroidota; class Bacteroidia; order Chitinophagales; family Chitinophagaceae; genus Endoryza. Next base: position 748,402 of record OZ257130.1, on the reverse strand, counting down.
TGGCATTAATCATATCGGTAAATATTTGCAATTCAGAGATACATTAATCGCTTGGGTTAAAAATATCAATGTGAACGTATGTCTACGGGATATCGAATATTATTTATTTAAATTGGGAAGAAGTACAGAAAAAGAGGTGGATAAAGCAATCAATTTTCAATAATGCCCTCTCCCGAATACCAATACAGCGAACTGCCTGCTATTAACCTGTTCCAGCAACTGGGATACCAATATTATGATGGTTGTGTATCGGACGAGCGGGAGAATATTTCGGAAGTGATATTAAAAGACCGTTTGATGCAAGCCATTAAACGCATCAACCCCTGGCTAACCGAAGCCAATTGCCAGAAAGCCTATAACAAAATTACATCCGTGCAGGGTAGTTCCCTGATGGAGATCAACCAGCAGATATGGGAACTGCTGCGCGGATCCTCATATAATATTAAGCAGGTGATTAATGGAAAAGAAGAATTCAAACCGGTTTCCTTTATAGATTATCAAAACCCGGATAACAATGATTTCCTGGTAGTGAACCAGTTTCGTTGTCATGGTAAAACGCTCAATTCCATTCCTGACCTGATTGTTTTTCTGAATGGGCTGCCCATCGCCGTTATTGAATGCAAAGCCCCCGGCGCACACAATGCGTTTGATAATGCGTATCGGGATCTAAAGTTTTACGAATCCAATTCAGAAAAACTCTTTCATTATAACCAAATAGTCGCCGCAGTATATGGCGTAGGAGGTAAATACGGGGCAATCAGTTCTCCTGCCACCTTTTACTCGGTATTTAAAACAACAGCAGATGAAACATTGCCATTTGTAAATTCCGAACAGGATAAACTTATATATAGCCTATTCAAAAAAGAAAACCTGCTTGATCTGATACGGCATTTCGTAATCTTTGAATTGGAAGAAGGAAGAACCGTAAAGAAATTGCCAAGATATCAGCAGATAAGAGCGACCAATAATACCATCGAAAAACTGCAAAAAGGAGAAGGCGGGGTGGTTTGGCATACACAAGGCTCGGGTAAATCGATTACAATGGCCTATGTTACCCGAAAATTGCAATCTCCCGAATACGGTTTCAATAACCCTACCGTCATTGTAATGACGGACCGGAAGGATCTTGATAAACAAATAACCTCAACATTCCAGGCCATCGGGTTTAAAAACGTTAACCAGGCTTCATCCGTTAAGCACCTTGATAAATTATTACGCAACGACTATGGAGGGATCATCACCACTACCCTGCAAAAATTCCAGGAAACAAGCGCCGAAGAAACCAACACCGAAGATCAGACCGAACAGGACGAGCATGAAAATCTACTCATCGAAAAACGATTGCAGGATAAGGTACTTATCAAAATAACCAAAACGCTGGTAGAAGGAAAGTGGGTGGAAAAGGAAAGAGAAGAGGTGCAGTTGGAAGAACTTTCTTCGAAAGAAAATCTGTACGTATTGGTTGATGAAGCACATCGTTCTCAATATGGTTTTCTGGCGGCATTCATGAGAACGGTATTACCACATGCAAAGTTTGTTGCATTTACCGGTACGCCATTATCTAAAGACGATAAATCTACCCTGGCAGAATTTTATGGTGGCCAATATCTCGATGTCTATACTATTAAAGAATCGGTTGCAGATGGTGCTACCGTAGAATTGCTATACGATGAAGGAATAGCAAAACTGGATGTACGCAAAGCGACACTTGATGCGGAATTTGAGGAAAAGTTTGGAAACGAAACAGAGGAAAAGCAAAACCTACTTAAGCAAAAGGCACTTAAAAAATACCAGCTTTCAACGGAACGACTAACAGATATCGCGAAACATCTCATACAGCATTTTTCGGAAAAGATATTCCCCAATGGTCACAAGGCAATGCTGGTTTGCGATGGACGATATGCTGCTATTAAATACCAACAAATACTCGAAAAGCTAAAGGACGAAGGGTTACACCAATTCGAAACGAAAGTAGTGATAACGGTAGGATCGCCGAAAGGGGATGAGATTGCTAGAGAATATTATGAAACCTTAGATTGGAACCGACAGCATCCACAAAATAAAAAACCTATATGGGTGGTGCCTCCTGAAGAGATAAAAGCGGTGACGGATGATTTCAAATTGTCTTATGGCAATGCGGGCGAGCGGGAGAAATCGGGTAAGAAAAAATATGATAATACAGCCATCCTGATCGTGTCTGATATGTTGCTAACCGGCTATGATGCACCTATTGCCTCATGTTTGTACCTGGATAAACCATTAAAAGAACATAACCTGTTACAGGCAATTGCGCGGGTGAATCGTAGTGGCAAGGGAAAGCATGCCGGCTTTATCATGGATTATTATGGAATTACCGAATACCTGATACAGGCGCTGGAAATTTTCAGTGGTGATCTGAGACGCAGCGATATTCTGAAAGATATCAGCGAAGAGTTTCCAAGGTTGGAACTCCATCATAATAAGCTGGTAGAGTTTTTCAAACCATTGAAAATAGATCGGTCCTATGAGCGAGATCAATTTATGGAAGCCGCTGTTTTGTATATCGAGCCGATGGATCTACGCGATCAGTTCAAAGAAATGCTGAAGGAATTTAATATATCGGTGTCGATTGTATTGCCCAATACCCGCGCGCTTCGCTTTTCGAAAGACTTTAAGCTGTTTAACGAGATAAGACTGAGAGCAAGAAATATGTATCCGGATGATGAGGAACTGAAAGTAACTAGAGAGGAAAGCAAGCTATTACAGGAAATCATTGATGAACATTTGCAGTCGGAAGGAATTCAGAATTTATTGGAAGAACCTGTCTCGATCATCGATAAGGATAGATTCAGGCAGGAAATTCAGCATGCTTCACCGTCAACCAGGGAGTTGAAAATGAGAAACAACCTAAAGTATGCGATCAAGGTAGGACTGGATAAGAACCCCGACTTCTATAAACCTCTAGCGCAGCGCTTGGAAGAACTGCTGAAATTGGATAAAGAGAAACGCGTTACACAAATTGAATTGTTAAAAGCATATGCAGATATCCAGGATGAAATCAGCGATCATCAGAAGGAGGGCATTGATAAAGGATTTACTACAGAGCGGCAACGGGCGGTATATGATTCCATGAAAATAATTTTCGACGGCGATGCAGAGGACGCCACAAGAACTTTGTTTAGTCTGATCGAGGGAGAATTGAATATCGTGGGTTGGGAAGATAAAAGCATGGTGCAAAAAGACATGGAAAACAAGCTCACGCGGTTTTTAAAGACCAAAATGGACCGGGCAGACGCTAAAAGAAAAGCAACCGAGATTATTGATGTCATAAAACGAAATAAGGATGCCTAGTGTGCGCTACGGAACGAGGGTGATTGAATACACGATACAGGAAAAGCAGGAACTGAAATCGCATTATATAACCGTGGATAGAAATGCAGGCGTCGTATTAAAAGGAAAGCCTGTTAACGGGACAACTGCAGATAGACTGATACTAAAAAAAGCAAAATGGGTTATAGATAAGCTTCAAATAGTAAAGAGAATTGATTCGGGGGATATAGTTACGGGTTCAAGAATCAGTTACCTGGGAAGATCTTACTACGTGCAATTAGTAGTAAGAGCCTCTGTTAAAAAGGTGACCGTGGCGTTTAATCATTCAAAGTTTACAATAACTGTTAAGAGTCATTCTACGAGCCAGAAAGAAATAATGGAGGCCCTTCAATTATTTTATGCCGAAAAAGCGATCGAGAAGATCACGCCGAGAGTAGAAAAGCTTTCACAAAAAACCGGATTATCATATCCGAGTTTACATTTCAGAAAGATGCATAAGCGATGGGGAAGCTGTACGGGTAGCAATCGGATAATAATAAATCCTGAAGCTATAAAGCTTCCTTTTTCATTAATTGACTACTTGATTGTGCATGAGTTGGTGCATACAAAGGTGAAGGATCATTCGAAGATGTATTGGGCGATGTTGGCAAGGCATGTGCGGAACTGGAAAGAATTAGATGAGAGGTTAAAACAGATGAAGTATTAGTATCTAGAATTAATCTATTTCCGTTTTGCTGTAGATGTTATAAGCCATAATCATCCGGGTACGAATTTTTTCAGAGCCGCTTCCAATATTGTTACATATTGAACCGTGAATTTCTCGTCTTGATATGCCAACGTATTTAATGCATTGATTACATACTCTTTTAGGTCGTTAGCTGCTTCTGCCTCACCAATAAACTTTACTTTTTGCTCGGCTTTTTCTAGAAGCTTGTGACATATACTAAGGACATCTTTAAATAAGATATTAAAATAGGTTTCAAGTTGGTCTTCTTTGGAACAAAATTCGAAGGACTCATTCGAATATACTTTTTGCAAATAGTTCTCACTGCCATCTATTAGCTTGAAGCATGAAGTAAAATCGTAAACATCCAGATTATGTGCGAATTGATTTCTGATTTCAGAAAAAATTTGAAATTTTCTAACATTGCTTTTATCAAAAGCTTGCATGTCTGTCAATAAATTAATCTTTTGATTCAAACTGAAAGAAGTCGATTTATTTCCCAAAGTCTTTGACGTTGGCAGATCAATATCTAGGAAACTAGCTAGCGCTGCTGAAATTAATTTTTCAATAAAAATTGATGAGTTTATAACATTCAATCTCTTTTCCGCCATATTATATCCATTTACACTAGTCGGTAGAATTCAACTGTGTTTTATGGGGCGCGGAAAAGAAATAAACTAAGGAATATCACTATTATTACCAAGATACGATTTTGGATTTTATTTATCGGGAAGCGAGTAACTCTTGGTAATGTTGAACTGCGAAAATTTTACGGCCTACTCTCCACCATCCCCCCCGCTTTCCATTCTTTCAACAAAGAAATAGTAGCATCATCCAATTTTGGCTTTTTGCGGGGCATAAAATCTTTATGAGTGGAGTCGAGTTGTACGCGTGTCAGGATATCGTCAATATTCGCTTTTACATTGGCGTAGGTATCAAGCGGCTTTTTATTTCCTTTTTTAGCCGGGATATGGCAGGGCGAGCATTGGGCGTCTATCACGGCTGCGATATCAGAAGAATAAGCAATGACGGGTTTTGCTGGGGGCGCTGAGGCGGCTGTCTTTTTAGACGAACCACAATACGATAATGTTCCTGCTACTAAAACGATGGCTATGATGATCAAAGGTTTTCTCACGTTGGTAAATTTTGCTCTAACATAGTCTAAAATATGCAAATTAGAAAATGTGCAGATGTGCAAATGGGTCCCGGAGGATCGAAGCGGCCGTTTTTAATGGCAGATCCCAATCATCGACGTCGTTGCGAGCCTTGCAATACTGAGTTTCACTTAGGTGAATTTTACTTCGGACAGCTTGGTCCGATAAATAATCGGGATGGTAACACCCAGCTATTACTCGGTCATTTTAAAAATTCAAGGACCCGAATCTTTTTATATCGATCGTTCGATTCCAGATCGGGAGATTGCCACGGCCCGCGTAAGATTCTTTAATGAGTAAGATGCCTTAGCGGGCCTCGCAATGACGATTAAGATTGTGCGGACTCGCACGACGATAACAATAGGCGAGAACGCTTATTTTTTGAACCGAATCCTTTCCCCGTCCGAATGGATTCATCAGGGCGGGCCTCTCCTCCCAGTTTTTCATTTCCGTCTTATCATTCAACAGTTTCTCAATAGCATCATAGATTGCTTTGAGTTGAATATCATGTTCTCCAAGGCGGGTTTGCATTTCAATTCTTAGTTCTTCTAATTTATCGGATAGCCCCTTATGTTGGAGGGCAATTTGCCGCATGGCAATAAAGGCCCGTACAATAGCAATGTTCATCTCGATAGCTTTTTCGGAGTTTAACACACTTGCCAACATTCCACCTCCATGTTCCAGAAATGCAAAGGGCATGTATTTTGAATGCTGGCCGCGCTTTAAGGTGCCAAATTGGTACCTTAAAGATTGGTACTCCTCCTTACTTAGTACAAACATAAAATCGTTTGGAAACCGCCTACGGTTTCGCTTTACTGCCCTTTTAAGCAATTTGGTTTCAAGACCATAAATCTCTGCCAGATCAAAATCCAGCATCACTTTCTGTCCTCGTATTTCATAGATCTTAGTTTGTATAACAGTGAGTTCCATACTAGCTGCTTCTTTGTGTTTGTGTATTTTCTTTTTAAGCCAAAAGATAACAGTGTCTTTCCTTTTGTCCATGGTGGATTCACGTTATTGATAGCGTTTTTTAGCAGAGTATAGGGAGGAAAAATGGGTTTAAGTTGGTGAAAGACAGATGGTGAAGGGGGCTTGCAATGACGATCTGGACAGGCGTGACTTGCAATTCACGCTGACTGTGTTTCCGCGGCTCCCCTCTCCTCAAGAGCCTGTCCGCCGTGGCGGAAGAGGGGGCAAGGGGTGAGGTGAAAGCTGCAATTCGCAGTGAGTTATGAATTTCCAGCAGGCATTCTTTGCACGTCCACAAGATCCCTCGTACCTCGGGATGACAGGTCAAAAGGTATAAGTAAATTCAGTTAGTCCTTTATTCGACGAGACAGGTCAAACAGCGTAAGTAAAATCAGTTAGTTCTTTATTCGAACCCCTCGCCCCCATCCCCTAAAGGGGAGCTGGCAGGAGAATAACAAAATTTGACTTACTTTTTTTCTAAGAGCTATATACTGATACAATTACTCAAACACTTGCTAGCTCCCCTTTAGGGGATGGGGGCAAGCACCGGCAATTCATCGGGGACTATAAATTCTCTCCGCCTTCTTAATAACTTCCTCCCTACTCAAACTCATCCTCTTCAACAACTGCGCCTGATACATCTCCCTTTGATCATTATAATGCGGACTACCAGGATGCATGCTTGTTCCAAATGTGTTAATAGTTTGAATTAATGGAAGAGAACCGTCTTTAGGAAATTGAACAAATGCGATATATGCATCACCCACACTCATCTTACGCATCCCGTTTTTCCAGGGTTCGGAGTAAACGGCGGCAAGCACATCGGGCATGCCGGCAAGCGGCCATGATTGATTTCCACGGACAAGCTTTTGTACATCACCGAGTGTAAGATCGATGGTTTTAAAATGCAACATCAGGTAATCATAGATGGACTGGTAGGTTTGTATAGCTTCTGCAATTGTTAAGGTATCATGTGAGCGACCCGGCATGATTTGTCGGGGTACTGTATAGAATGCGAGATTATACACCAATGCTCCTTTACTATCTGCATTCCCGTTATGATCCCAGGTTTTTAATGCACGGATCAATGGCGCTAGATGCGGATGTTTGTTTTCATCTATCATAAAAAGCGAATCGCCATAAAAACCATAAGGATAGAGGATCTTATCGGGATATTGCCGGTCGAACTTGATGCGTTTGAGATCGCCATAGGTGATCATTTCAAAACTATCAATCAAATCTTTTGCACGTTGACTTCTGTTATTATGAAATAATTCATATCCATCATTCGGATCAAATGCGGTTGGCGGTAAATTCTCCTTAACATCTGTGGCAAGAAAAGGAGAATGATTGGTATTAAATAAATAACCCGCTTTCGGATTGATATACTGCGGCAATTGATTCAATGGTTTGAATGCTGTCCATAAACTGGCTCTTGTATTGCCGGGTAAGGTACTGTTCCAATGAAAAGCCGGATCTTTTTTGCGCACAGGCATCTTTCCATTCGATATATAAAAGATAGTATCGTACCGATCAGCATACATGATATTGAACATCGGCAGATGGTTCTGTTGCAGCGCCGCGTAAAACTCACTGAAGTTTTTTGCGCGGTTCATGGCATACCATTGTTGCAATGCAGCGGCATCCATCAGTGCGGGCAGTCGCAAGGAGAAATAAGCGCCGGATGGACTCTTCACCGTAGGACCGTAAATTGAATTATATACTGTTCGATGCACCGTTACCGGAATGCCTTTTACTTTCAGGTTAAGTTTTCTCTTTTCCAGCATCAACCATTCTCCATCTACTTTATACTGACCGGGATGTTGTTTGTCGGTTTGCAATTGATACACATCGATCTTATCCTGGTTATTTACCGTATGTGCCCATGCGAGGTTTTCATTTACTCCATGAAAGATCATCGGTGCGCCGGGAAACAATCCTCCGATAATATTCCATCCTTCTTCACTCTGCAGATGTGCTTCATAAAAAGCAGTGGCTCCTTCAATAGGCTGATGGGCATTGATGACTAACATATTCATTCCGTTCGATGATTTGCTGGAATGAATGGCAAAAGCGTTACTTCCTTTTCCTTCGTACTCCTTAAGCTCGGGCATTGTATTATTTAATATTACAGGCAGCGTTCTATCCACCCCACAAAAAATAGCCACGGAAAAAGCCGCGGCTGCGAGGTATTCATTTACCGTAACAGGAAACACGTGCTTGTTCAGTACTTCTTTAGGGTGTGCCTTCGCGTAGGCCTCAATTCCCATTAAGTAACCTTTTAAAAGATTTATGAATTGTGAATTGAGATTTGTGATTTGGGAATCTACAGTCGCTTTGGTATTCAATAAACCAAATACATAATCAACGGTGGCGCCTTTTTTTCCAAGATAAGTTCCTAATCTTCCTTTAGCGGTGAGCATCAGGGTTTGTATCGTTTCAAAATCATCTTCAGCATGTGCCCATGCTAATCCATAAGCTACTTCGGGATCAGTAGGCGCAAAAATATGCGGCACGCCAAAACTATCCCGGGCAATCGTTATTCGATCGGGACGGATAATGGGCTCGTTGGAGGATTGTGCTTGGGCAAAAGCGGTTAGGGTTGATAGAGTCAATAGGAACAGTATTCGCATAGAGTTTGTTGTAATTGTAATTTAAGAAATTATCGTGGTGCTGCCTTTCCCCCTCTCCTCAAGGAGAGGGGGCAGGGGGTGAGGTGAAAGCTGCAATTCGCAGAGTGTTATAATTATCCAACAGGCATTCTTTGCTAGTCCACAAGATCCCTCCTTCGTCGGGATGACAGGTCGGAGAGCGTAAGTAAATTCAGTTTGTTCTTCATTCGACGAAAGGTCAAACAGCGTAAGTAAATTCGGTTAGTTCTTTATTCGAAGACAGGTCAAACAGCGTAAGTAAATACAGTTAGTACTTATTCGAAGGATTGTTAAATACAAATGTTCAAATTTTTCGGTGGCTTCCCCCCTCTCCTCAAGAGCCTGTCCGCTTTAGCGGAAGAGGGGGCAGGGGGTGAGGTGAAAGCGGCAATTTGAAGTGAGTAATAAATTTTTAGGGATTCTTCATCCGCAAGTCCACAAGATCCCTCCTTCGTCGGGATGACAGGTCAAAGAGCGTAACTAACTGCAGTTAGTCTTTAACCAATACCAACCCTTCTCCTTAAAGGGTGAGCCCAAACCCCTTACCTTTACTCCCCAATAAAATCTCATGCCCCCCACTCTGATTTTTGTATGCGGCGTTTCCGGTTCAGGCAAAACAACCATCGGTCAGCTACTCTCCGAACGGTGCGCCATCCCTTTCTTCGATGCGGACGACTATCATCCTCCTGCCAACAAAAAGAAAATGCAGGATGGCCAGGCTTTAAACGATGATGATAGAAGTGAATGGCTGAAACGTTTGAATCAACTGGCGATTGATCAATGTGCTGAAAAAGGAGCGATCATTGCCTGCTCCGCATTGAAAGAGCGATACCGCCAAATATTGTCAGATTCAATCACTGTTCCGGTTCATTGGGTATTCCTGCAGGGATCTTTCAGTCTGATTGAAGAGCGCATGAAGAAAAGAAAAGATCATTATATGCCTGCCAGTCTATTAAAATCTCAGTTTGATATACTTGAAATGCCTGCCGGTAATGCGATTGTGCAGGATATTACCAAAGGTCCTGCCGTTATAGCGGAGGATGTCTATCGTCAATTAGTATCCCACAACCAGTAAATTTTCTCCGACATCGGAGCTACACTGACATCCAATCACATTTGTGCTTAATCAGTTATGAATAGGGGAATAAATTCATACACGATTTTGAGGAAGTCATTAATCATTTTTCCTGCGAACTGCTATGAGATACCAGATATAACTTATACTTTTATTCTCCTTTTACAACATCCTACCAAAAGCGTTACCCCCGATCTCCTCTGTTTACACCGCTTAATTAATTTTTTACCCATTCCGTAAACGCTTTACCATGTTTAAAAGGCTTTCCCTGCTGCTAACCACCATCAGCATTATTGGATTTTCTTGCACAAAAGATGACTTTCCAGAACACCACTCCCTTTGCCAGATCAAACAGATTGTTCGCCAGGGTGGACCAACATTAACTGGAACTTTTGACTATGGCTTCGACAATCAGCGAAAATTAACCCAGTTAAACCACAGCTTTACATTTCAGGAAGACCTTCAATTTGAATATGATAACCTGGGCCGGCCAGTAACAATCAAAGAAGGAAATCTTTTTAAAAACAAGCTGATCTATCAGAATAATCTTGTTGTACAAATTGACAAACTCGACGAGTTCGATAATCTAATTGACCAGGCAATATTTACTTACGACAACCTCAATCGACTGATTGAAAGAAAAGGCTTCACTACCGATTTTCCGATGACAGTATATGAATACGAGGGTCAATCAACAAATCCTAAAAGAAAATTAATATACGCTTCACCAATTCCAACACCAGCCGATAAAACGGCTGAAGGAGAAACGGGCCATACAGCACCACCGGGTCTTGAGTTGCAACTAATCTACGAATACCAATACGACGATAAGATCAATCCCCAGGCTACCCTGGTGGGTCAGCCGCTTTCTCCATTCTATTATGGACAGGAAGTAATCGTAGATATGTTTGAGCCCATAACAAGAAACAATATAACATACCAGAAATTCCAGCGTAAAATGGGAGGTGGCTTTTTTATGTACCAGGAATATTTTATAAGTTATACATACAATACTTTATACCCAGCCACTGAAACACACCGGAAAGTAGAGTACAACCTCGATCCTTCTGTGTTGCCAATCGAAAGCATCGGATCTGCTACGTATACGTATGAATGCGCGTTTGGAATTGGCGAATAGAAACGTGAGTGGTGAGTAGTGAGTCGTGAGCCTGCCTACCCTGCCTGCCGGACAGGCAGGCGGAAGGCAGGTGGTCTCCGTGTTTGAGGATTTTTTGAGTAAATGAAAGATAAAAAAATAAACCAGTCAGTATTGGCTGGTTTGTTTTTTTCTGCTTAGTGCTAAACCTAATCTATTCTCAGGCGTAGTCAATACTCTGTGTCTCCGTGCCTCTGCGGTAAAAATTAGTGAACCGCAGAGACGCAGAGGCACAGAGATCATAGATGTCGTATTTTCGGAATAAAGAACAACTATGAAACCCGAAGACTTAATTCAAGTATATAAGACGGCTGTTTTGAAAAAGGATCTCGAACTATATGCCTCTATTTTTGATAAGGAAGTTTATGTTTTTGATACCTGGCAACAATGGAACTATGATGGTCTTCCAGCATGGCTGCAAATGGCGAAAGCATGGTTTAGTTCACTGGGGACCGATCATGACTCAGTTTCATTTGACGATATAAAGATTGAGAAAACTGGTGATTTTGCTTTGATAACTGCTATTATGAAATTCACTGCAATATCCGAAAAAGGCGAAGAGCTTCGTTTCCTGCAAAACCGTTTGACTTGGGTTGCGAGGAAAAAAGAAGAGGGCTGGAAGATCATTCATCATCATACTTCTTCTCCAGTTGATTTTGAGACGATGCAGGTGATGCTTACGAAATGAAAACGTGAGTGGTGAGTAGACCCCACAGCTCTGCGAAGGCTTTGCCCTCGTAGTTATATTCTGTCGCCTTTGGCGAGTTAATCAAAATAAAAAAAGACCCGAATTTCTTCGAGTCTTTTGTGGTGTGGGGCGGGATCGAACCGCCGACACAAGGATTTTCAGTCCTTTGCTCTACCGACTGAGCTACCGCACCATTTCCGCCAACACAAGGATTTTCATCCTTTTCCGCCGCGGCGGATACCGCACCGCTTTGAATGTAAAATGTAGAATTTAAAATCTAAAATGTAAAAGTTGTTCCACTTCAGCCTTTTACCTACAAATTACCCGCCGACGTCCAATGAGCTTTGGCGGGCAGCAAAAATAGGGTTTGCCGCTAAAATGACAAAGAAAATGATGGTATTTTAAAGGTCGCCAGCTCAAATACAGGCTTCCAATTACTACATGCCATATTGAGACAGGAACTTAATCCGCATGATCTTCAATTGTTCCCAGTTATAATTCCCGTCAGCCAACTCTTCAAGAGCAATCTGTAAACTCGATGTTTCGCAGCCTTTAAAATATTCCAATACTTCATCCTGCTCATCATCGCTCAGCATTTCATCAATGGCATAATCAAGATTAAGCTTCGTGCCACTGGCCGCAATGGTTTCCATTTCCTCCAGCATCTCATCCATTCGCCAACCTTTATTCTTGGCTATTACTTCAAGCGCAATCTTTTTATCGGTTTGCTGAATGATATATACTTTATTACCACTTTTATTTACCACACTCTTCATCACAAAATCATCAGGCCGCACAATTTCATTTTCCTCCACATATTTAGTGATCATATCCACAAATGGCTTGCCATAGCGAATAGCCTTACCCTTACTCACCCCCTGGCATTTTTCGAGATCCTGCAAAGAGGTCGGATATAAAGTAGCCATATCCTGTAACGATGATTCCAGGAAGATTACAAACGGGGGCAGTCCTTTTTTCTTCGATTCCCGCTGGCGCAACTCTTTCAGCATCTCAAACAATTTCTCATCCGCTGCCGCGCCGCCCGTTGCTTCTGTTCCTTCTTCATCATCCGCATTGGCTTCTTCAAACAAATTGTTCAATACAATCTTGAATGATTTGGGTTTTTTCGCGAATGCATGTCCGGCCTTGGTAATCTTCAATACACCATACTCAACAATATCCTTACTTAACAATCCTTCTAATAGCATTTGTCGGATCAATGAGCTCCAGTAATGTTCGGGCTGATCATTACCAATAGCAAACTCGGCCAATCCCTCATGACGATACATCGTAATATTAGGAGTAAGCCTTCCGCTGATTATATTAATCGTATAATCGGTCGCGAAACGCTCATCAAGCGCTTTCACGGTTTTCAATACTTTCACCACATCATCCTTCGCTTCTACCCTTTCTTTCGGATGCAGACAGTTATCGCAGGCGCCGCAATTTTCTTGGGTATATTCTTCTCCAAAATAACTGATCAATACTTTTCTACGGCAAACACCGCTCTCCGCAAAGGCAACAGTTTCACTTATTAGTTGCGCCCCTACTTCACGTTCACTGAGTGGCTTGTCGCGCATCAGGTGCTCGAGCTTGGCAACATCTTTATGCGAGTAATAAAGAATACATTTTCCTTCCATGCCATCGCGTCCACCCCTACCCGTTTCCTGGTAATAGTTTTCAATCGACTTGGGAATATTATAATGGATCACGAAACGGATATCTGGTTTATCGATACCCATACCAAAAGCAATTGTAGCGCAGATTACTTGTACATCTTCATTCAAAAATAGATCTTGACGTGTGGCGCGTAATTTACTATCGAGGCCAGCATGATAAGCAACCGCCTTGATGCCGTTGGCATTTAAAATATCAGCCAGATCTTCAGTAGTCTTTCGATTGAGCGTATAAATGATACCGCTCTTGGTCTTCATGCTTTTGATAAAGCGAACGATACTCTCATCAGTCTGACTCTTTTTTATTTTAGGCTGTACCTCATAATAAAGATTGGGGCGATTGAATGAAGAAACAAAAACTTCGGCGTTTCTTAATCCTAGATTCTGAATGATATCACTCTGCACCTTGGGAGTAGCCGTAGCCGTAAGGGCGATAATAGGAAGATCGGGATTGATGATCGTCATCATCTCTTTCAGCCGGCGGTATTCCGGTCGGAAATCATGTCCCCATTCGGAGATACAATGCGCTTCATCTACGGCGAAGAAAGAAAGTTTGAGATCGCTGAAGAATTCGAGGTTTTCCTGCTTGGTGAGTGTTTCAGGCGCTACATAAAGCATTTTTGTTCTGCCACTCAGCAGGTCGTCGTGGACTTCCTTTATTTCTTTTTTATTAAGCGTTGAGTTTAAGAAATGGGCCACTTCATCTTTTTCACTGAACCCACGGACCAGGTCCACCTGGTTTTTCATGAGGGCAATCAGCGGGCTCACGATAATAGCCACCCCCTCACTCATCAGAGCGGGTAACTGGTAACAAAGACTTTTACCGCCACCGGTCGGTTTTATAACGAAAGTGTCGTTGCCGGCCAATAAAGTTTTAATGATTGCTTCCTGGTTTCCTTTGAATGCGTCGAATCCAAAATGCTCCTGCAATTTTTCATGTAAAGCGGCGCTGGAGATAGAACCATTGCCATTTTTGGAGCTGGACGAGGTTTTTTTGGTTGTTTTCGCGGTTTTTGCCGCCGTTTTTTTCGTTGATGTTGCCATGCGCTGTTATTTCTCTCACACTTAATTTTATGCGAATCGACGCTGAAGCGTCGGAACGAATAAGGGCGAATGATGCACCCAATTGATTTAAGATACCAAAAAAGCGGGAAGACTCCTTATCTATTTTATTCAAACGGTACTGGCAAGCGGGTTTCAAAAGGATAACCCGTTTTTTGGAAGGGGTCGAAGTTAGCAAAAAATGAGGGTTTTTTGAAGGAGAATTTGTTAAAAACTAGTTGATTTATTGATCATAGTCATTTACTACTAATGATTATGATCAATACTAATGTCTAAATTTTTCGGGGGGCTTCCCCCCTCTCCTCAAGGAGAGGGGCCGGGGGTGAGGTCAAAGCCGCAATTCGCAGACTGATATATATTTTCAACAGGCATCTTGTGCAAGTCCACAAGATCCCTCGTACCTCGGGATGACAGGTCAGACAGCGTAAGTAAATTCAGTTAGTTCTTTAATCGAGGACCAAAAGTTACCATAATGTCGGGAAAGGCTGTTCCTCGGGACGACAAATAAAACTGCAAAATTAAGCTCAGTCTAATTTAATTCGAAGATGACACATTACAAACATCGGAGAAGCGCGAAAATTAAGCTCAATCATGAAAAAGAAGCTTTGATTTCAGTTTCAGGCAACGGGAATCCTCTAAATTTGCGCCTTATCATGAACGACTCTTCGATCAAAAATCTCGCATTACAAACCGTAAGACTGGAAGCCGCGGCCATTGCCCAGTTAGAGAACTATATCGACGCCGATTTTGAGAAAGCGATCGAACTGATTAAAGCCTGCAAGGGCCGGCTGGTAATCAGCGGGATCGGTAAAAGTGCCGTCATTGCGCAAAAGATCGTTGCTACTTTCAATTCTACCGGCACTCCCGCCATTTTTATGCATGCCGCTGATGCTATTCATGGGGACTTAGGCATGGTGCAAACGGAGGATATCGTAATCATCATCAGCAAAAGCGGGGAGAGTCCTGAGATAAAAGTATTGGTGCCGCTTATTAGAAACTTCGGTAATACGCTGATCGCGATCGTTGGAAATGTTGAATCTTACCTTGCCCGGCAAGCCACTCTTATTTTAAATACAACAGTTTCTCAAGAAGCTTGTCCGAATAACCTGGCTCCTACCTCCAGCACCACTGCTCAATTGGTGATGGGGGATGCATTGGCCGTTGTGCTGATGGAGATGAAAGGATTTGGATCGGATGACTTCGCTAAGTTTCACCCTGGAGGTACATTGGGTAAGAAATTATACCTGCATGTATCAGATCTGTATGTGAACAATGAGAAGCCACAGGTTGGTGAACAATCAACTTTAAAAGAAATAATTGTTGAGATATCGAAGAAGCGATTGGGCATTACAGCAGTTGTAAATAACAATAATGAACTGCTGGGTATCATCACCGATGGCGATCTTCGTCGGATGCTGGAAAAGCATAATACACTGGATGGGGTAAAGGCTAAAGACATCATGACCACCCATCCCCGAACGATTGCCGCTGATGCATTAGCCGTTGACGCATTGGATTTATTGCGTACTTATGATATCACGCAATTGGTGGTGATAGATGAAAAAAAATATTTGGGAATTGTGCATTTGCATGATTTGGTACGCGAGGGGTTAATTTAAAATAGTTAACCGCAGAGAACAAGAGAAGCAGAGTTTGCGCTGAGGTTTTTTATGGATACTCTTGCACTCCAGTTCTACTAAAGTAATAGCAAATAATTACATGCATGATTTCGTTTTTAAGGAACGATGTAAAATAATTATAACGGCAGGGAATAAAATGAGATTAAATAAACATCTTTTCTCTGCGAAAACTCTTGTAACTCCCGTTCTCTGCGGTGAAAAAACATAACGTTCAATGAACAAACATCACTACGTAGCCATCATGGCCGGCGGAATCGGCAGTCGTTTCTGGCCCATGAGCCGTACCAATTTTCCGAAACAGTTTCTGGATATATTAGGTACCGGCAAAACCCTGATACAATCCACCTATGAACGTTTCGCGAATTTCATTCCGAATGAAAATATTTTTGTTGTCACTTCCAATGAGTATATCAATATTGTTAAAAAACAATGTCCGAATATTCCCCTGCAGAATATTTTGGGAGAACCTTCCCGCAAAAACACTGCACCCTGCATTGCTTATATATCTTTTAAATTAATGCAATTGGATCCGCTGGCATCACTGATTGTTGCGCCTTCTGACCACCTGATCTTAGATACGATCGCTTATAAGAAAGTAAGTATGGAAGCCCTTGCTTTTGTGAACAAGCACAATGCTTTTATAACATTAGGCATCAAACCTACTTATCCAAATACCGGGTATGGATATATTCAATACGAACAGCATGCGGTTACAGACAATGTGTTCAAAGTAAAAACCTTTACCGAAAAGCCCAATCTAGAACTGGCAAAAGCCTTTTTAGCCAGTGGTGAATTTTTATGGAACGCGGGTATCTTTATCTGGCAGGTGAAAAATATCATCACCGCTTTTGAAAAATACTTACCGGAGATGTACGATGTGTTTTCAGCAGAGAAAGAGAAATTTAATACCCCTGCCGAAGCGAAAGCGATCAATGCCATTTACCCACAGTGTACCAATATCTCCATCGACTTCGGCATTATGGAAAAAGCCGATAATGTATATGTAATCCCATCTTCATTTGGCTGGAGCGACCTGGGTACCTGGAACAGCGCCTACGAAAATCTTGACAAAGATTATTTGGGCAATGCAGTAGCGGGTGAAAATGTAATCGTATTCGATTCCCATCGCAATATGGTGCATAATAATAGTGACAAACTATTTGTGTTGCAGGGATTGGAAGATTTTATTGTGGTAGATACCGAGGATGTGTTGCTGATTTGTAAGAAGGATAAGGAGCAGGATATAAAGGAATATGTTGCGGAGGTGAAACGTAACAAAGGAGAGAAGTATTTGTGATACCGGGCTTCCGATATGCGAATGTGCAAATTAGCAAATATGCAAATGTGCAAATGCTCTTGGTTTGATCAACTCATTAATTGGGTGAAAACACCGAGGGTTGATTTCAATCTTAGGTAAGAAAATTCATACAACCAATGGGAAAAAACACTTGATTTTAAGATTTTCCTCATTGAACTATGGTTCGTTGATCATTAACTTGATCAAAAACTACTAATATGAAAAAAGAGGATATAGAAAAAAATCCGGTGTTAAAACTTTCGTTTTCTTTCTCTTTGTTGATAATAGATTTCTGTGAAAAATTAGAATCAGAAAAGAAATATGTAATTGCCCGTCAATTATTAAAATCTGGTACTTCTATTGGGGCAAATGCTATGGAAGCTCAAAATGCAGAAAGCAAAGTTGATTTCATCCACAAAATGAAGATTGCTGCAAAAGAAGCCGGTGAAACCCAATACTGGTTGCTGCTTTGCGAGCACAGTAAAAGTTACCCCGCCACGAATGAGTTATTGGTTAAAATAGAGGAAATAAATAAATTATTAGGCGCCATCATTAGTACTTCGAAGAAAAAGAACTCTTTCAGTTATTTTTGGAGCTTATTTCTCTAATAATGTGAAAATTGGCAAATGTGCAGATGTGCAAATGCCTTTATGATACCTTTCTCGAGTAATTGGAATTTACTTTTATTCAGAGTGATGCACAGAAGGAATTTGCACATCTGCACATTTTCTCATTTGCACATTTGAATTAACGTTTGAAATAAATTTGCGGTATGAACCTCCCAAACATCCTCTTCCTCGACATCGAAACGGTCCCGCAACATCCATCTTTTGACCTTGTTCCTAACGATTGGAAAGATTTGTGGGCCAAAAAAGCCGAGGCATTATTACGCAATAGGGCCGATGAAACAGTGGAATCCATTTATGAGCGGGCGGGGATTTATGCGGAGTTTGGAAAAATTATTTGTATCAGTTGTGGAGTAATACAAGGTGGTGGTGAACAAAAAAGATTGATCATTAAATCTTTTTATGGTGATGATGAAAAAATTGTGCTTTACGAATTTTGCGAGATGCTGCGGAAATGGGCCACGGATCAACAAAAACTGCTTTGCGCGCATAATGGTAAAGAATTCGACTTCCCGTATTTATGCCGTCGGCTTATTATTAATTCTATGACTATCCCATCAATATTAAATACATCGGGGAAAAAACCATGGGAAGTGAATCACCTCGATACGATGGAACTCTGGAAATTCGGGGATTTTAAAAACTATACGTCCCTTAATTTGTTGGCGCATGTATTGGGCATACCTACTCCCAAAGATGATATCGATGGAAGTATGGTGGGTGATGTGTATTGGAAAGAAAAAAATTTAAAACGAATCGCGGAATATTGCCAAAAAGACGTGATAACGGTTGCGCAGGTGTATTTGAGAATTATGGGGGAAGCGTTGATTAGGTTGGAGAATGTGGAGATAAAATAGTTTGTAGTTTGTGGTTTGTAGTTGTTCTGGTGAAACAATCTTTAGTAATCTCATCATTGCTTTAGGCTGGATGGATATTTATTTTGAATGATGCCGCTAAAGAACTACAAACCACAAACTACAAACTTGAAAAATCAGCCTTTAAAAACATAAACTAAATGGAACGTACAAATTATTCCTCCGGCGCCAAATGGGAAGACATCGTTGGCTATAGCCGCGCCGTTAAGATTGGAAATGTTATTGAAATTACTGGAACCGTTGCGGTGGATGACAACAGTCAGCTGGTTGGTGGCGATAGTGCCTACGAACAAACAAAATATATCATTCAGAAAATTGAAAAAGTACTGAATCGTGCCGGCGCTGAATTGAAAGATATCGTTAGAACCAGGATGTTTGTAACAGACATCTCCCGCTGGGAAGAATATGGAAAAGCACATGGGGAGTTTTTTAAGACGATTAAACCTTGTACGAGCATGATAGAAGTGAAAGGACTAATTGATCCTAGTTATCTGATCGAGATTGAGGCGACTGCAATAATAATGTGAAAATTAGAAAATGTGCAGATGTGCAAATGTAGATTCTCTGAATTTTTGAGTGTGTCTATAAAAGGGGAATTTTACTCTTAAGGCATTTGCACATTTTCTAATTTGCGTATTTGCACATTGGCATGCACATTTGCACATTTTCTAATTTGCATATTAGTATGAATATCGAACTCCTCCAACAATACTGCCTCTCCAAACCAGGCGTAGAAGAAACACTTCCCTTTGGACCGGATACGTTGGTATATAAAGTAGGAGGCAAAATTTTTCTGCTTTGCTCATTGGATTCGGAAGTCTTTCAGTTTAATGTAAAATGCGATCCTGATCTGGCCATTGAATTGAGAGAAGAATATCCGTCTGTCTTACCGGGCTATCATATGAATAAGAAACACTGGAACACCATAATCGCCGATGGATCGGTGCCGGTTAAAAAATTAAAAGAATGGATTGATCATTCGTATGAGTTGGTGGCGAGTAGGAAGAAATGAATTAGCAAATTAGAAAATGTGCAGATGTGCAAATGAGCCTCCGCGTTTCATGAATATCTCTATTTATAAAGACTTTTACTGTGGCAGAATTTGCACATTTTCCAATTTGCATATTTGCACATTAGCATCTGCACATTTTCTAATTTGCATATTTGCACATTGGCATTCACTTCTTCTCCCTATAATACGCCAACCCCACCACCATCGTCAAAATATGCCCCTTTAATCCATCACTCCGTTTGTAATAACCATAGCGCAACAGGAGGTTGTTGAAAACCGCGGAGGGTTTTTTTCCGGCCAGATTAAATTTTGTTTCCAGTCCGGGTTCATAACTGTTAAAGGAAGACAAGTCGTAATCGGAAGTATAATATTGCTGCGTGGTTTCGTGTTGATGACTCGGATTGAAATAACGTGCGGCATGCTGCATGTAAATCCTGAATGAGGGAGATACTAAAAAAGAAGGAGTAATCTTAATTGGTAACTCCAGTTGTAAGGTGTTAGCCACAATGCCCCATTCATCCCAATAGAATCGATAGTAAGCGCGTAGTATATAACGATCGGCAATGAATCGGTTTAATTGAATGCCCAATGGAACCTTCCATCGATGCGTAGGCAGATTTTCCACTGCCTCCGAACTGTCTTTAAAAAATACGCGATGGAAAGAAGTGGAGAGCAGCCCATTTTGAAATGCAACGCCGGGGAATATTACCAGCAATGTTCTTTTATCAATAGTTTGCTGAATACTGCTGTTAAGATTATACGATCGTCGCTTGTGAATATCAAACCATTCCTTATAGCGTAATTCCATCGGGTAAATCAGTTTCAGTTTATCCTGCGCGCTGAGTCTTCCCCAGCGCAGATCGTCAAAAAAAACATCCAGTTCCGCGGTATAAACCCGCGATTGATCGGCACTGGTTTTTTGCATATTTATACCAAATCCGGCCGAAGTATAATCTGATTCGATAGATGTGTAAATAGAACCCCCGATCGTAAGCGGACGATTTCGTTTCCTGCGACTATAAGAAAGATTTAAGTAGGAATGACCATCTATTTTTGATGCAGAAGACATTATAAAATCAATATTATCGGTGGAAGCGGAACTTATCACATCTACCCCGGTATTAATAGTAAACCGGCTCAACGAATCGGATTGATGTATGTAGATAAATTCCGGAGAATAGACGGTGAGTTTTTCGGTACCAATTCCGCCGGTTACCGCGGAATGATTTCCAGATTGAAGATAATGTGAGTACACGACCTGGATCTCCGTCTTCGATAATTTTTTTGCTGCATACCCAGTATCGGACCGTTGCGCTTGCGCATACAGCGATGAAGCTGCCATCATTCCAAAAACAATAAAGGTTCTTTTCACGTCAAAAAATAAATAATAATAGAGGGTAGTGTTTTTTCCGTTGAAAAGATATTTCCCACAAAGACACAAAGCACACTAAAATATTTCCTTGTGTCTTTTGTGTCTTTGTGGGAAACAATTTTATTAATTGCAACCACAACCTCCGCTTGTTTTTCCACTTCCGCCTCCAAGGGCCGCTTCGCGATTGGAATGAACGGAACCCGTGAATTTCTCCCCAGCTCTTTTGCCAGTCTGCATGGCCTCATCATTCAAATAAACTCTTTGATAAGGTTTTACTGTTTTACAGGCGAATAAACTTACCAGGATGGTTAATAACAGAAGCCTGCTCAAATAATCGGTTATTTTAAATGATCCCTCATGCATGAGAACGAATATTTAAAAGTTGCGAGCTATAGATATTGTTATTTTCATCAACTATGATTGCATGTGTTTGTGGCAACTGGTTGATAAAATGCAATCCATTTTTAACACCCATTACAGTAACCGCGGTAGCTAATGCATCGGATAGTTCGGCCCCCGGACTGATAATACTTACACTCTTGATTCCTATTACGGGGTAACCCGTTTTGGGATCGATATTATGTGAGTAGCGAACTCCCTTTGCATCAAAATACTGGATATAATTTCCCGAGGTTGCTATCGATGATTCATTAACCGGTAACCAAACAATTATTTCTGATGGATTATCGGGATGTGCGATACCCATTTTCCAGGGATCTCCATTTGCGCGATTCCCCCAGGCGGTTAAGTCGCCGCTTGCATTGACTACCCCACTGCTCACTCCGTTCTTTTGTAATAATTTTTTTACCTGGTCGGCTGCATAACCTTTTCCGATTGCTCCAAATCCAATCCGCATCCCAATGGTGGATAGAAAAACTTTATCCGGCAGCGTTAATTCTATCTTCCGGAAACCGGTTTTTGATAATGTTTCTTTTATCGTTTTATGATTGGGGAGCTCAACGTTTTCTCCCCGGAAATTGTATAGTTTTTTTAATGCACCGGCGCTGATATCAAAAGCGCCATCACAAAGTCGGGAGATACGATTGCATCTTTCAATCAATTCATATACTTCCTTATCTATGGTTACCGAACGGATACCGGCATTACGATTAATGAAAGATGTTTGGGAACTTTCCTCGAATTCGGTAAGTAAACGTTCAATGCGTTTTGTTTCGCGGATCGATTCATTCAGCCAATGATCACCGGCTGTTTTGTTTTCAGCCAGAACGATAAACTCAAAAGCGGAGCCCATCAATTTGGATTGTATCGAATATTCTTTAAGCATATTGGCGCTGTGAAGGTAATTACTGATTTGCTCAATAAATATGCGGGGCGATTGATTATTATACTCGACAATGCGAATAACCGATTGATCAGGACTTACCAGTACTAACCTCGGAAAATCCCCTTTGGGATTGTAGCGACTGGCCAATTCTTCATTCCGGGTCACTTCTTCTTCAGATAATTTTTTTCGTTGAGGAAAATCAGCCGTTAATATAACCAGCTGTTCGCGGGCAAATCGTTTAAATGCAGAATCCGAAAGAATCGTTTTATTAAATCGCATGCATGGCTGGCACCAATCGCTTCCGGAAAATATCAAAAACAATGCTTTATGCTGTTGCTGGGAGTAAGAAAATGCCTCCTTCGCATTTTGAAATTGCTGTGTCTGAGCCGGAATCAACCAACTGCATAAAAGAATAAACAGCACCGTTTTTTTATGGGGGAGAAATGATTTCACACGTCAATAAAGATAACAGTTTTGGCAGAGGCTGCAATAACCAAAAGAGGGTATATTATTCGAATGTGCAAATTAGCAAATGTGCAGATGTGCAAATGCATTTATGATATACTCCCCGAATAATAGAAATTTACTATTATGCGGAGTGACGACATCGAGAGAATCTGCACATTTTCTAATTTGCTAATTTTCACATTTGTAATTCAGTTTAACCGCATTTGGGTATCATCAATCCGGTAGAGCAATCTGAATTTTGATTTTATAACAGGTTCAAAAGAATTGAGTTCATCATACCCGTTTTGCAATGAATCCAATGAAATGAAAACATAATGATAGGGTGGATTTTCGATAAGCATGCCCCCGGAACTATCCACCAGGAATTCAACGATAGGGCCCACGCTTTTGAAATCAAGAACCAACTCTTTATCTCCCTTTTTTATTTCAATAGAATTTTTTACTGTCTTTTCCGAAAAACAGGTCACGCAATCTTTGGCTACTACATTAACGGATGTATTTTCATCGACCCTGAAATCATAGCGCCTGATATAATTGTATTGATACAATACCCATACTGCCACTACAGGCAATACAATCGCGAACAGGAAAATGCGAAGCAATCGTGAAAGGGTCATGATAAGCTGATTTACAATTGTACCCTTCTAAAGATACGATTAACTTGTATTAAACGACCTGATGTTTGTCATTTTATAGCCGGACTGCTTACCGGAGTCGTCCAATGTAGTAATCTTTTACGCCACAGACTGATAAACGTTTTTAAATCTATTCGTGTACAAATATAGCTTTGTTGCATTTTCATAAATACAGTTAATTTTACTGGCTATACTAATAAAGATGTCAACCCTTTCTGTTTCTATCATTCAAACCAATCTTCACTGGGAAGATAAACCCGCCAACCTGAAAATGCTGGAGGAAAAGATCAATAGCATAAATGAAAAAACAGAAGTGGTTGTGTTACCAGAAATGTTCAGCACGGGTTTTAGTATGCAAGCGAAATTATTAGCGGAAAAAATGGATGGGGAGTCGGTTAGATGGATGAAAAAAATTTCAGCTTCAAAAAAGATCATTCTTACAGGGAGTGTTATAGTAGAAGATGATGGGAATTATTATAACCGCCTTATCTGGATGTTACCGAACGGTCAATACGGTTATTACGATAAGCGCCACCTTTTTGCTTATGCGGGAGAAGGTGATGAATATACAGCCGGCAGTAAACGACTAATAGCATCGGTAAAAGGATGGAAGATAAATTTATTGGTGTGTTATGATTTGAGATTTCCTGTCTGGAGTCGTCAAACTCCCCCTCTCCGCGAGGAGAGGGGGCCGGGGGGTGAGGTAGAATTTGATCTTCTTATTTATGTCGCCAACTGGCCCGAGCGCCGCAACCATGCCTGGAAAACCTTGTTACAGGCAAGAGCTATCGAAAATCAATCTTATGTAATTGGGGTGAACCGGGTAGGTAAGGACGGGAAAGATATTTATTATAGCGGCGATAGTATGGTGGTGGATGCTATGGGAGAAGTGCTTTACACAAAAGCGCACGATGAAGTTATTTTTACCATCACCCTACAAAAGGATACGTTGGAAGAGATAAGATCCAAACTTCCTTTTCTCAAAGATTCCGATGATTTTTTTATTGAACCCTGATTAACTCCTCACTATGTCCATCGCTTATAGAAACGGAAGAATATTTACTGGTCGTACAATGGAAAAGCAAAAAGCGTTGCTTGTAATGAACGGAGTTATTGAGGGAATGGTAAATGAAAATGATATTCCATCAAAATATAGTATCGAAGATCTCAAAGGAAATATACTGGCTCCCGCGTTGATCGATCTGCAGATTTATGGGGGCAATGGTAAAATGTTTTCTGAAGAACCCACCGCTGCCTCTTTGCAAGCAACCTATGAATATTGTATCAATGGAGGTTGTGCGCATTTTATGATTACCATGGCAACAAATTCCATTGATAAATTCTTACTGGGAATTGAAGGGGTAAAACAATATTGGAGGCAAGGAGGTAAGGGATTGCTGGGACTTCATTTGGAAGGGCCATATATAAATGTCTTAAAAAAGGGGGCGCATATCGAGAAGCATATAAAGAAACCAACCGTTGAAGAAGTAAGCATGCTGCTCGAAAAAGGAAAGGGTATTTTTAAAATGATGACGTTAGCGCCGGAATGTTGTGACCCCGCCATCATTGAAATATTACAGAAGAACGGAATACTTGTTTCCGCTGGACATAGCAATGCTACTTATTCAGAAGCGAGTGCTGCATTCAACAGTGGAATGCCTATGGCCACCCATTTGTTCAATGCAATGTCTCCCATGCAACACCGGGCACCTGGTATGGTAGGAGCTATTTTGGATCATCCAAAGGCATTGAGCAGTATAGTATGCGATGGTATTCACGCGGATTTCGTGGCGGTGCGTATCGCTAAACAGGTAATGAAAGAAAGACTATTCTATATAACAGATGCCGTTACAGAATATCCCAACGGCGAGTACCCGCATATTTTTAAAGGCGATCATTATGCACTGCCTGACGGAACTTTATCAGGATCTTCCCTCACCATGATGAAATGTGTGCAAAATGGAGTGGAGAAATTGGGTCTTTCGCTGGAAGAATCCTTACGAATGGCGAGTTTATATCCGGCTTCTTTAATTAATGACAAAAAATTAGGAGAACTATCTGCCGGGGCTGTTGCATCACTATTGATTTTTAATGATGCATTCGTTGTAAAGAAAGTTATTTCTGAGTAAGCTTGTTTTTAGAGATGATGAGTTGTTTTATTTTCTCAGCCCGGGGATCAATACCCAACCGGATTGTTTCAGCAGTGGGTAATACTTCTATATCAGGGAAAATTCCTCTACCCGCAGCCACCGCGTCTTTATCCATCACTAATCGGAATAAGGGAACCCGGAAACGAATGCCGGTATTTGGAAGCACCGCGTTGGGAATCATCCAGGCAGTATTGCCATAGGAACCACCTCCGGTTTCTTCACCAATGATGGTTACATTTTTCTGATGTTGAATCGCTTTTACAAAAAGTGCGGAAGCGGAAAAAGAATTTCCGCCTGTAACGATATAAACATCGCCATCAAAATGATTTTTTTTGCGGGGCTTGTAATAATGTTTTTCAAAATGACGGAAATGATACTTGCCATCTTTTTTCTTTTTCGTCACAAAAAGCATAGCGGTCCGATAAAAAAAATGCTTTTTTATATATTTATTGTAGGATCCCGATCGGCGGATCGCGTATAACGAATCAGCGAGTTTGAATTTTTTATCGATAACAAATTCGGTGAGCATGGTTGATAAGCCCGCGTCTCCACCGCCATTTCTCCGAATATCAATCACCAGGTGCTTAATAGAAAGATCGTCCATCGTTCGAAAGCTTTTCCGGAAAAACTTCTGCAATTTATTTCCTCTCGAAAAAGTATTCAGGGTCATATATGCGGAAGAAAGCGAGGTGTCGATTTGCAGGTTTCTTACATTGTTAACAACGGGCGGCCGCGGTGTAGAACGCTCCCCCCTTTGATTCGCTGTTGTTGGTAAAACACGACGCGAAGTATCTTTAGAAGGATCATATACCGGAACGGTAACTGAATTTTGTTGGCCAAGCGAATCTTCATAGCCAATAATCAGTTTATCAGGAATACCAAACACATTCCTGTATAATACACCAAAATTAGCGCCGTTGCTAAGCGTCTGGTATTTTCCGTTTATCGCCCATGCATCGGTTACGAGATAATTGAAGAAGGTATCGGTAAGATGTCGGGCACTCCTACCATTGATACTGCGAACTACAGTTCCTCTTTTTAAAATACTATCTCTGCGATTAATATTACCAATCACCATCATGGAATCAGGGGTTACCCGAAAACTAAGCGGAAATACTTTAAGTCGGGCCGTATCCAGATAACGACTGTATTTTTTTGAATAATATACCGAAGTATGTCCACAACGGATCTTTGTGATTACATCCAGTAATATATTTCTGAACTGAGTTTCTGTAAGGGAATCATTCAATTGTCTATATCCACGGTCAAAAAAATAATCAATACTGTCTTTGGGAGTGAACCAATAAAGGCTGGGATGATATTCTTGGAGTATGTTGCGGAATAGCTGATAATCCTTTTTGAGTATAGTTGAATCGTATTTATGGTTCGCGTCAAAAACGCCTTTGGAGGAAGAGCAGGCAACCAACAACAGCAGGCAAAATACGATAAGAGTAAAAAAAATCCGCTTCATCAAAAGGTCCGGTTATTAACGGTTAGTTTTAAATGCGTTCCATCCCTGTGCGGTAATAGCATGTTTGCCACCCCCTTTGGTAATAATATGTGGCGCCTCGGAGGCATCTGTCATATAACCAATCACACTGATCTGTTCATTTAAAACGAGTTTTTCATAATCAGATTGTGGTAGAGTAAAAAGCAACTCATAATCTTCCCCCCCGCTTAATGCACAAGCAGTTGGGTCTATTTCAAACTTAAATGCCGCGGCTCTTGTATCTTCCGAAACAGGGATTTTTTCTTCATACAATACACAACTCAACCCGCTTTGTTCGCAGATATGCAGGATCTCAGAACTCAAACCATCGCTGATATCAATCATGGCAGTGGGAGTAATTTCATTTTCTTTGAAAAATTCAATAATCTCTTTCCTTGCTTCGGGTTTTAATAATCGACCGATCACATAAGATTCTCCTTCCAGATCAGGCTGAATGCCGGGACTCTCCAGGAAAATCTTTTTTTCTCTTTCCAAAAAAAGAAGGCCTACATAGGCGCCACCCAAATCACCGCTGCAACAAAGAAGGTCGCCTTTTTTTGCACCGCTGCGTTTAACGTATTTCTCGGGCGTCACTTCACCAATAGCCGTTATTGAAATGATGAATCCTTTTTGGGAGGTAGCCGTATCCCCGCCAATAAGATCAACCCCATATTTTTCACAGGCTGCATATACCCCATCATAAAATTCATCCAATGCCTCCAACCCAAAACGATTGCTGATCCCGATGGCCAAGGTAATCTGTGTAGGGATAGCATTCATTGAATAGATATCACTCAGGTTTACGATTACACTTTTATAGCCAAGGTGTTTAAGAGGTGTATAGGAAAGATCGAAATGAACGCCTTCAATGAGTAGGTCGGTAGTAATTACTGTTTGTTTACCGAAATGATCGATAACAGCGGCATCATCACCCACGCCAACAATCGATGAAGCGTTTTGCAACTCGATGTTTTTAGTAAGATGATGAATAAGACCGAATTCGCCGAGAGTGCTGAGTTCAGTACGTTCCATAGGGCGCGAAGATACGGAGGAAGAAGAAGCTGTGAGCTTTGAGCTATGAGCCGCAAGCTTGTCCATCCATAAAGTAACTTCAATAGTTTTCAAATACAGATCTACAAAATTTAACCAGAAGGTGCTCACAGCTCGTGGCTCAAAGCTCGCAGCTTATTCCCTCACACTTCTATAATACCGCCCAGGCCTCAAATAAATGATCCCCTTTTTTGTAACGAAACGCGTGGGAATAGTTTTGAAACCTTCTTCATTCTTATAAACCCAAAAATGCAAATGCGGGAAAGCACTGTAACCTGTATTGCCGCTTATCGCAATGAGTTGTCCTTTTTTAATGGGATCACCCAAAGAAACCAATGCACCATTGTGTTGAAGGTGCCAGTAACCGGCCTCGCTTCCATCATTGTGTTGAATCACTATATGATTGCCATCATTGAGATATTCATCTTTTAATCCACCCTGTTCGGCATCTTCTTTTACTTCGGTTACAATACCTTCCCGTGATGCATAAATTGAAGTACCCGTTTTCATTTTAAAATCGAGGGATAATTCACCTTTATGGGACATATTGCTTTGCCATCCTTGTATCAATAAAAATTTTTTACCGGGGGCGAATGGAAGCCAATATACATAACTGGTATCCTTTTTAACACGTCCGCCTTTAAGATCATGGATCTCTTTATTGGACAATTGACTAAAAACCGATGAGCAAATAAACAGACTGGAAATGGTGGGTATGAGTTTCATACCTACTATGATTCAGAAAGCAGTGATTTTTCATAATCAGATGCAGCAAACAGCTATTAGCTAACAGCTAATAGCTACCCTTCACACATCTTCCGCAGATTCTCCAATCCTTGCACAAAGGATTTATGTAAACCTTTTGTAATAGATGGTCCCAGCAGACGGGCAACAGGGAAGGGGAATTCGCCATTATTTGACCAGGTAACTTTTGTTTCGCCATTTCCCCACTCTTCAAATAACCAATCGTCACTTGCCTTAGATTTGAATGGTTTAACAAACTCGAGGTTGAAATGAACATGTTTATTGTCGATATCACGTATCGTTAAACTTCCAACGCCCACTTTTTTTCCTACCCATTCATATCTATGACCAGCAGTAGCGGGTGTTCCGGTTATGGTACCCTTTGCAGAAGGATCCGATTGTTGCCAGGGATTCCATGCGGCATAATAGGTGAGGTCGGCCACTTTATTCATCACATCTGTCACATTTTTCTTGATGATGGTTGTTTTTTCAACATGGTATTTACCAGGTAATAGTTTGGCGATGAGGAGCAGCAAAAGGACCAATCCAATAACAATATAAACGGCCAGCATAGACAGATGGTTTCACGAAAGTTAGTGCATTACGAAAACATGCCCAAACCATATAAATAAAGATTGTAGCCACTGATTACACAGATTTTCACTGATTAATTATCTACCAATCTGTGTTAATCTGTGTAATCAGTGGCAAAAAAAGCCCCGCAAAGCGGGGCTCTTGGTATCAAATCAATTGTATTACAAAGTTATTCTGCTTCGGCAACCACTTCTTTTACTTCGGGAATCATTCGCTTCATCATTCCTTCAATACCGGCTTTCAAAGTAATCATTGATGAGGGACATCCGCTACAGCTTCCCTGCAACATCAGGTTTACTACTCCGTCATCATAACTTTTAAATTGAATGGCACCACCATCCATTTCAACGGCTGGCTTCACATAATTCTCCAATAATTCTTTTATTCTTTTTACTACATCATTATCGTCGGCGGCAACCGTATTGCTGCTTTCCTGTTTCATTACAGCAACTTCTTCTTCATTGATCACTGGTTTGTTTTCTTCCAGATATTCTTTCAGAAAATGACGGATCGTTGGAATTACATCGCTCCATTCTGTATCAGCAATTTTTGTAAGTGTTACAAAATTGCTTGCAATGAAAACAGCTTTTATAAAAGGAAATCCAAATAATTCTACCGCAAGTGGTGAAGGTTTCGCACTTTCCGTATCAGGGAAATCTATACTCTTACCGGGATACAGCAACTTATTGGCAACAAATTTCATTGTCTCCGGATTGGGAGTCATTTCTGTATAGATGCTGATTACCGGGTTACCTGTTTTAATCATAGTTCACATTTTATTAGTTTGTAAAGATAACAAACCCTGCTTCTAATTGTTTTTGAAATTGGGAAAAGGATCCCTTCCGCCACGGCGGACAAGCTGTTCCTCGGGAAGACAAATCAATGATTACAATCGTCGGAATGGGCATGGTTATGGACCCGGCAGAGTCGAAAATTGCGGAGATGGGCGAACACGATCAATAGAACCGCAACCGACAATAATGGGATTTGATTCTCATGCCATACCTGTTTCGCTATTAAAAACAGGATACCAATAAGGAAAACCAATAAGGGGGTATAACTATGATGATGTTTCTTATAACCGTGCCAGAGCGAATAGGCCCCGATACTAAAAGCGAGCACGATCATAAAGTATTCGAAAGCCAGGTTTTGGATGATATTAACTCCGAGGATAGGTAAACTGGTTAATATCATGGGAAGTATGGCGCAATGAATAGCGCAAGCCAAAGAAGCCGAAATACCCAATGCATCCCAATTAATCCGAAATCGCATACGCAAATATAGAGGATTCAGAAAATCTAATGCAACTTTGTTGCAAATAATTTTGTTACTAATATTGAAAAGCTGAAAGCCGGGCTCCTTCTTAACTTTGCTCACTTGAAAAATAGAATTATGCGCAGGAAATGGATACTCTATACAGCCTTTTTTTTGTTTTTGGCCATTGGTTTTTATGTAGTTATGACTAAAGTCATTCCTGGCTATGGGGATGTGAAGTTGCCCATACTCAGTTATGTACAGCCTTTCAGTTTTACCAACCAGGATGGTCACAAGGTTACAGAAAAGGATATGGAAGGGAAAGTATATGTGGCCGAGTATTTTTTTACAACCTGTGTGGGCATTTGTCCTAAATTAAATACCAATATGAAAAAGGTATATGAACAGTATAAGGATACAGAAGGTTTCCTGGTGGTTTCACATACCTGTAATCCCGAAACAGATAGTGCCGCCCGCCTCAGGTACTATGCTGATTCTATGAAAGTTGATACAAAACGCTGGTGGTTTCTTACAGGAACAAAAGACAGCCTTTATACGTCAGCCCGGGTCAGTTACTTATTAGATGACCCAAAGAATAACCTGCAAAAAATTGAAGATCAGTTTATGCATACACAGTTTTTTGCCTTGGTAGATAAAGCTGGCCAGGTAAGAAAAATCTATGATGGTCTTAAGGAAAAGGAAATAACTGAACTCGGGAAAGATATCGCTGTTTTATTAAAAGAGCCGATTTCCAGGAAACGGTTTTCGAACAATCTTTTCGGAAATTAAAATAGATAGTAACTTTAGAATCGTTAACAATCGCCACGCTATGGATGCTCAAATTGATTTTATTTTAAAGCGTAACCAGCTAAGTGTTACGGGTAGCCGAAAAAAAATACTCGAATTATTTTTAGATACTAAAGGCGCGCTTGCACATGGAGATATCGAAAAAAGAACCGGGGAGAAGTTCGACCGCGTAACTGTTTACCGCACATTACAGGTCTTTCTCGAAAAAGGGATTATCCATAATATACCAACCGCCGATAACTCCGTCCGTTACGCATTGTGCAAAAGCGATTGTACGGAAGGGCATCATCACGATAACCATGTCCATTTTGTTTGTACTGTTTGTGGCAATACTACATGCCTGGCCGATGTAATGGTTCCGCTAGTTAAGTTACCTCTTGATTTTCAGCCCGAAGAATACCAAATGGTTGTGAATGGTACATGTAAGGAATGCAGGACCTTTGGACCCCGAATCTCCTGATTCGGCTTTGGACTTCGAATCAGGAGATTCGAACCAATCTATTCGGGATTAATGCTTGTAATCATATTAAATTAGAAATCTGATAAAGTATAACTGCGTAATTTTTAAAAGACGAATCAGGAGATTCGTGATCCAATACCGAATCAGGAGATTCGGGGTACAAAAAGAAAGCCCCGATGTAGAAACACCGGGACTTTTGGTTAAGGCTCTGATTAGTAGCTATTTTATAATGAGAGACGTTTTACCGTCTTTATTAATCCAAATCAATTTCTGAACAAATATACTTTTCAATTTTGAACCAGCGATACCTCAAAGTGGGTATTTTTTGATTTATTTTTCGCCGGTTAATTTAATAGTTTCCTGTTTCACAAACTGCATAAGTTTTTTTATATAATCCGGCGAAAAATTAAACTCAATGTCTGCACATTTATATAATTCAGGCAGTGTTTTCGTCCCTCCCATACTTAATGACTCCATATAATGCTTCAGTGCTGCATCTTTATCATTTTTATAATGCATCCATAACCCAATTGCGCCTAATTGGGCAATGCCATACTCGATATAATAAAAGGGAACTTCAAATAAATGCAATTGTCGCTGCCAGTTATATTGCCGAAAATGGTCAAGGCCAGAGAAGTCTATCGTGTTTGAACTGAATTCTTTAAGTAATTCCATCCATTTTTCTGCTCGCTCTGTTTTACTGTGTTGAGGATGCTCATAAACCCAATGCTGGAATTTATCAATCGTGGCAATCCATGGAAAAATCGTAATTACCCGTTCCAGCTGGTGTTCTTTGGCCCGTTTAAGATCTTCCGGATTTTCAAAAAACACCTCCCAATATTCCATACTGAATAATTCCATAGCCATACTGGCCACTTCTGCGATTTCCATTGGGTATTCCTTGAAAGAACTTAATTCCAATGGATGTGCCAAAAATGAATGAACAGCATGACCACCTTCGTGAACCATCGTAGTAACATCGCTCATTTGACCAGCAGCATTCATAAATATAAAAGGGGCACCAGTTTCTGCTAACGGACAGTTATATCCTCCAGGAGATTTTCCTTTACGGCTATCAAGATCAAACCGTTTCATTTCATTCATACGTCGCAGGCAATCCGCAAAAAATGGATTTAATTGCTCAAAGCAACGAATGGTTTTCTCCAATAATTCATTTCCGGTAGCAAAAGGACGCAAAGGCAAAACACCTTCCGGCTCCGCTTCTGTATCCCAAGGACGAAGGCTATCCAATCCTAATTTTTTTCTTTTCCGTTCATTGATATCATTCACCAATGGTAATACATGTTCTTTAACCGCCTGGTGAAACTGGAAACAATCTTCCTTTGTATAATCAAACCGACCCAACTCTTTGAATTTATAATCGCGATAGTTTTCAAATCCGGCATTCAATGCTACCTGGTGACGTTTTTGAATAAGTGTAGAATACAGATCATCCAACGTCTCTTTATCGATCAATCTTCTTTCATTAATCTTACGATATACTTCTTCTCTTTTGTTTCTATCTGGGTTCTCTAAAAACTTAGCCGCTTGTTGTAGCGTATATTCTTTACCATCCACTTCAATAGTCATTTTTCCGGATATAACTCCGAACTGCTGACCTAACACACTTAATTCAGATTGCAACGGAATATTTTCTTCGCGGAATAACTCGATACTCTTTTTTACACTACGCAGGTAAGTAAAAAATTTTTCCTGATCCAGGTCCTTGGTAAAAGGGCAATCCACCAATTTGCGATTCAATTTATCCGCATAGGGTTGAATATGTGGCTGTATCTGTGTCACAAAAAAAACGAAAGCTTCTTCGAGCGTTTTGTTTTCGGTATCGCAGGTCATGCGTATTTGTCGCCAGCAGGCATCTTCACTAAGAACTGCTTCCAGCTCACTGCTGTCTTTTAACCAGGCTTCCAGATCATTGAGCGAGTTAATCGGTCTCTCTAAGAGATTTATAAAATAAGACTCAACCGATTCCCAATTGGTAAGTGTAAATGATTCGGGTAAAAAGTGACGGGGTAGTTTTTGAATATTGGCGCTGAATTGCATTCGAATGTATTTAAAAGAAAGGCTGCCCCGGAGAATAAGGGCAGCCTGCTCTGTTCAGGCAAATTATTTCTTTTTCTTTGGAGCCGCTTTTTTCTTAGGCGTTTCCTTTTTTTCTTCTTTTTCTTTTTTGGCAGCAGGAGCTGCTTTTTTCTTAGGCGTTGCTTCTTTTTTCGCAGCAGGCTCTTCTTTCTTTTTAGCAGCTGCTTTCTTTGGTTTTTCTTCAGCTACCACTTCTTTTTCTTTTTTGGCAGGAGCAGCCGGTTTTTCTTCTTTCTTCTTAGCTGGCTTAGGTGCTTCCTCTACCACTTCCTCTTCTTCCTCTTCTTCTGGCTCTGTAAGTTTAATCTCGATATTATTCGCTTTCAGAACAGCGTACCATTTTACCATCTTCTTCATATCACTATTATATACCCGCTCAAAATCAATATCGGGGTATACTTTTTCAAAGTATGATTTCACCGCCTTGGCATCTTTGTCATCGGGTAAACCGGCGCTGCTTTTTTCCATGGCGTTAAATATATCTACCAGGTTCACATTTTCACGCACGGTATATATTTCAATACTCTCGAGGTGAGAAAAATTATGAATACGGGAAGAAACAAACTTGGTAGTATTATCTTCCAATGAACGCACAATGGCGCCATCATTCTTACTGCTGATCAGTTCTTGCAATCCGGGTAAGCCTGTAACAGCGATGATTTTACTGTACTCCATAAAAACACTTTCTTTTTTGAAAGCGCAAGATACTTTGACTGGAGCTTTAAAAAAAATAGAACCCGGGGAAGTTTTTTTATTGGGCTGACCAGCCTGCAAAGGGCATTTTGGGAAAAATACAGGGCTAAGAGGTCAAAAGGGAAAAGGAGGACAAAGAGGAATTCCGAAAGGTTAAATCCCTTCGTTATAAAATAAATCCAGTACTAAGAGTAAAAAAGGGATAAGGAGAAAAATGAGAGTTCATGCGGTTCGACAACCCTCTTTTCCCTCCTTTTCCCTTTTGATCTCTTAGCTAATTGTATTAAACTCTCAAAGGATGTGGCCGAAATCTTCGAAAGAGTATTAGCAATCCAAGTCCACCTAACGCTATTATATATAAGCTCATCGCATTCTTTTTATCAGCATTTCCATCATCGCCATTATTCATGCCGGCGGCAAGGGCTGTATAAGCTGCATCCGTATTCGCGGTCGGACTTTCTTCATAAGCCATATCCCAGTTTTCATAATTTTTGCCGGTGAGATAGGCCAATTGCTCCAATTCATTTTTACGACGCTCCTTTAAATCTTTCAGGTATTTTTTCCCGGCTTCACACGAAAAATCACCGTTTGCCGGATGGGTAATGATATAACGGGCCTGGTAATTTTCTTTGTTAGGAGTAACCTGAAACATCAGGTCCTGGGGAAATTGCTTACGGTTATACCGTATATGCAAACGCGTAAAATAGACAGTGTTATTATAGTTTTCATCTTCTTCATATACGTCGTCGTAATTGTTCCAATCACGGGCAAGCCACCACACCCCCGCTTGAACCAAATCTTGCTGCAAAGGTGGATTTCCTACACAGGGGTCACATTTCACATAATTCTTCGGACTCACATCCCAGGCATATTCCAGCATCGAAATATTTTTTCCTTCCTTGTTCCATTGGTGCTGGAAAAGATTGCTGTAAAAAGCACCGAAATTCTGATTAACGAACAAAGGAATATTTTTACCGGTAGGTAATTCAACGCTCCGGTAATTGGTGCACTCAATTCTTCCTTTTTTGGTAAACGCGTATACGATCATATCCTGGTCACCATCGGCATTAGCCATTCCCAATCGAATAGGTAGCATGAATTTGGGAGAATTGAAACTGATCTGGATCGGACGCAAAAATTCACCAGGCATTTTTTTCTTCTCCGCTTCATTCACTTTCACCACAAAGAATTTCAGGTTGCTTTTAATATAAGGATCCAACACTTCTTCTGCGCCCGCTGGAATTTTATATCCATTATCAATTAACCAATCTTTCAAACCAGAAGATTCGGTAGCACTCAGAATAAGAATATCGTATTCGCCAACGATGTATTGTGCTTCTACGGTTACTGACTTTCTTTTTTGAATGCCTAACCCCGATACTACTACTTCGTTCAAAGCGGAGCGTGGTGCCGATTTATCATTCATTGATTCATAGTCGCGCCTGTTACAAGGATTTTCATCGTAGTACTCCACCAATCTTGGTTTAGAATATTCATTGAGGATATTAAAGATGGATTGATTCACCACTTTAATATCTTTTTTCTGCAACACCACTGGTACAGGAACCACCATCGCGAAATCTTTAAAGTTTCCTTTAAAATCATTATACATGGTAATCACATTTCGGTTGCCATCGCGCACCAGTATCACCTGGCTGGTTTTGTTTTTAAGCGTGCCATCCGCTTTCGCAACATAAAATCCGCAGAAGGCGGCAACATCATAACTTAACATCGTAGCCAACAAGAAAACTGCAGCCACTTTTTTCATAAAAGGTTTCATTGTTATTCGTTTTATTAGTGAAATCGGGTTTATTAATTGTGTATTCTTCCATTCAAAAGAATTGCCTTTAAAAATGCGGTTAAGTATTGGTACAAGGGGAGCGGCGGCTACCAGCACCCATATCAGTGTATTGTACTTCCATTTAAATGCGGATAAATAGAAAGCCGCAACCGCGATCAGCATTGCCCAGAGAATTCGGGCAATAGGATGATCCGGTGCCGTTTTTGGATCGCTGATCATAAAGAAGGTGAACAATAAAAGACTGCCTGTACTTACTGAATGCAGAAAAAAATCGAAGGGCCAATCCAGATAGATTACTTGTCGGGCAAATAGCAAACCGACATAGGTAAGCAGGAACGCAAGACTGATATCGAGTCGCTGCACGCGAGTGATAACTATTGTACCTAATGTTACTACCAGAAAAAATACCAACGCGTTGCTTCCCCATTGTCCCGGCGATAACCATGCATCATTGGTAAACAACAACACTGCTGCTATTCCAAAAGCAGATGGATTGAAAATATGTTTTCTATCGATACGGAAAATGTATTTACCAAACACCGTTAAAAAAGCAGCCAGCATACTGATGTACCAATGGTTGGTTTTTAGCAAGAGACATAGACTCATCGCGCTGATGAGTACACTGAATCCCCAACGGGAAAATTCATTTACGCTTAGAAATCGTTTTGTCCTAAACGAATCGAAACTATATTGAAAAAAAAGGCAACCCCCAATGCTGGTAATATAATGTAACCAATCGGCGCTCCAATTGAGGAAGAAGATTCCATAACTTAAAAAAACAGCCTGAAAGATCACCTGGAACCAGCGGGGATCGAGGGTTAATGAAGGCTTGTGCATGAGAGTGATTTGGGTATGGATGAGGGAATAGAGCAGATTACATAAAAATGCTGTTCGCTTTTCGCTTCTCGCTGTTCGTAAAATCAAAATTGTTTAAAGATCATAGTTGTAAGTAGCGAATGGGGTGCAGCTTGTATTCCCAAAAGCATTAATTTTCCAAAAATCTTTGGTTGTTTTGAACGAATTGGAACTTATTGAGCGTCTAAAAAGGGGAGATGATGCTGCTTTTAAAATAATTGTAGAGGCCTGGCAGGATATGGTCTACAATACCTCATTGGGTATTGTGCAAAACCCCGAAGATGCAGAAGATGTGGCACAGGAAGTATTTGTTCAGGTATATGAATCGGTAGGACAGTTCAAAGGAGATTCCAAAGTCTCAACATGGATTTACCGGATAGCGGTTACCAAATCGCTCGACCATCTTCGTAAAAAAAAGCGGAAAAAACGCTTTGCTTTTTTACAGAGCCTTTTTGGGATAAATGAGGAAGAAGTTCGTCATGAACCCGATTTTCATCACCCCGGAGTAGCTCTTGAGAATAAGGAGAATGCGGCGGTTTTATTTCAGGCTATTGATAAACTTCCTGATAATCAGAAGATAGCGTTTACGCTCCACAAATTAGAAGGATTAAGCTACCAGGAAGTAGCCGAGGTTATGGAAAGCACGGTTTCCTCAGTGGAGTCATTGATGCACAGGGCAAAAGGGAACCTTAAAAAGAGTTTGACCGAATATTATCAGAAAATGAGAGAATAAATTCAGAAATTTAGAAAACAGAGCAAGTTTGGACCCTTGTTAACGTCAAAAAAAATGTAATATGACCAACCCAAGAAACATAGAAAATAAGGTAGAAAAAGCCCTCTCCAGTATTGATAATACGGAAAGAGCAAAAGCGAATCCTTTCTTGTACACCAGGATCATGGCTTCCTTGAAAGAGGAAGAGAAGGGGCTCTGGGGAATGGCATTGAGTTACATTAACCGTCCTGTTATTGCGTTCGCGGCGATTCTGGCAGTTGTAATAATGAACTCCCTGGTCTTTTTTCAATCTTCAGAAACTACACAGCAAACAGTAGCACAGGAAGATGACCAGATATTTGCAAGCGAATATAATTATCCGCAAACAACGGCGGACCGGTTTTATAGTGTAAATGAAGAACAATAATGAGTACGGGTACAAGAAACAATAAGGCGCTGATTTTCCTCGTAGTAATCCTGTTGCTCTCCAACATTGGATTATTGCTTTATTTTCTTTTATGGAAGAAACCTACACATAAACCCAGCGGACCACCGAAAGGCGAATTTTCGATCGTTGACTATATGAAAAAAGAAATTGGTTTCAACGATGAGCAAACAAAACAATTTCAGCAACTTCACGAGTTGAACCGCGATTCATTAAAGACAATAGGGGATAGCATCCGTAGTTCAAAAAATGCTTTGTATAAACTAATGCAGCAAACGCCCCCCGCAAATGATTCCGCAGTGAGTGCAGCAGTAAAGACGGTATCGGTATACCAGCAACGAATGGAAATAAGTATGTTCAGGCATTTTCAGCGAGTAAGATCTATATGCAACACTGAGCAACAAGTAAAATTGGATTCAATGGTTGTACGAATGAATAACCGGCCTTCCGGATATCGGCGAGGCGGACAACCCCGTACTGAAGGAGAGAAAAAGAAATAAGAGGGCGTTCAATTATTTATTGAATTCAACCACAGGTTTTACTTTCGAATCACATCTAAAAATAAACAATCAAATTTTTTAAAACAGTTTGTATGAAGAACAAATTCTTGCTATTGGCAATTTTGGTTTTCGGATTCGCTACTGCTAACGCGCAGGGCGGACCTCCTCCACAACGTACGGTGGAAGAAAGAGTAAAAACAGTTCATGAAAAAATGGACAGCGCTTTCAAACCCGGTGATACTAAGCTTAAAGAAATTGATGACATATTCACCACGTATTACAAAGCGCAGGATAAATTAAGAGAAGAAATGATGGCGGGTGGCACAAGACCAACCCGTGAAGAAATGATGGAGAAAATGAAACCAGCGGTTACAGAAAGAGATGATAAGCTGAAAAAAGTTCTTACTGAAGAGCAATTCAAGAAATGGAAAGATGAGATAGAGCCAGCGATGCGTCCGCAACGGAGACAACAGTAGAAGAAGCTGCGATCCGCCGCGGCGGATACGAGCTGCGAGCGGGTCTCGACGATGGCGAATAGACTTTTGGAATAGAAGCATTAGTTGCTGTTATTTCAAAAGTCTTTTTATTTAGATGATAGTTTAAATGTAAGGGAATAAGCTCGCAGCTCGTAGCTCAAAGCTCGCAGCTTCTTCACGATCCCATCCACTCCTTAAACGCCGCCACACTCTCCTGGCTAATAATGATCTCGTCGGCGATGACTGGTTCCACCTCGAGTAATATTTTGCTTTTAGCGTAAGCCTTTATTTTTTTGATAGCACTTAGTTGAATTAAATATTTACGGTTAACACGATAGAATTGTACAGGATCCAGTTGCTTCTCGATATCCGCCAACGATTGATCAAGGATAAACTTCTGGTTTTTATTATCCACCATGCAAACCAATTTATGGGTTGCATAGAAATAGGCGATATCTTCTGTTTTGATGCTGATATAATCGGCGCCTCGTTTTACTAAAAATCTTTTTTTATAAGCAGTTGCCGCTGTTGGTTTCTGTTGCTGCGTTAGCAGTTGCTGTAAATTCTGTGAGAAGTACTGTTTCAGCGTTTCATATTTTTTTAGCGACGCTTCCAGTTTATCCTGTTTTACCGGTTTCAATAAATAGTCGATGCTGTTGTGTTCGAAGGCTTCTTGCCAATATTCATCGTACGCGGTAATGAAAATAATCGGGCACGTGATAGCGACCTGTTCAAATATTTTGAAAGAAAGACCATCACTCAACTCTATATCCATAAAAATAAGATCCGGCATGGGATTTTGTTTCAACCATTCGGTAGCGGATTGTATGTTATTCAATACAGCAATAACCTCAATACCATTATTGGTTTTAAGAATTGCCTTCTGTAATTTTTCAGCCGCGGGTTTTTCGTCTTCAATAATAATGGTTCTCATATCAGGTAATTTTCAGGATGGGGAGGCATACGGTAAATTTATTATCTTCTTCCTTTATAGTTATTTCCTGTTTTGTCAGTAAACGGTAACGTTCATTGAGGTTCTGCAGCCCAATTTTTGAGGAGGCTTTACGTAATTCTTTGCGACGGACATCATTGTAAAATATCAATTCCCCCTTCTCCCATCCAAGTGACATTATCAATGGTGTTTTATCAGAAAACTCGTTGTGCTTAATGGCGTTTTCCATCAGTATCTGTAAAGAGATCGGGGGTACCAGGTATTGGTCCAATTCCCGTTCATCAATTTGCAGGTTCAGTTGTACCGCGTTTTCAAACCGGATCTTCAGTAAAGAAAAATAATCCTGCAGGAAAACCACTTCTTCCCGTAGTAATACAAGATCTCTTTTTTTGTTTTGCAGGATATAACGGTATACATCTGCGAGATTATCATTGAATTGCCTGGCACGTCCCGGCTTGTCCTCGATCAGGTAAGAAAGTGTATTCAGGGAATTAAAAATAAAGTGCGGGTCAATCTGGTTTTTTAACGCTTCTAATTCTGCTTCGGCCCGGGAACGTTCCAGTTGTTCTTTTTTCAGTTGATCGTTTTCTGTTTGTTTAACGAGGAAAACGGTTTCATATACATGCACCAGGAAAAACACAGCAATCAATATGATCAGTGAAGTTGTTTTTATTACTGCCCAATTAATAACGCCATCCATAAATATGTTATACCAGCCTACCAGCATTAAAACAGATACAGGGATCGTGTAAAATGGGATGGTGAGTAGCAGCGCGATTACTTTTTGTACCGGTTTGTTCAACCAATCAAAATAAGTGCGTAAGGTGAAATGCAGGTATCGGGTTCCCTGATAAATAATAAAAGCAAGCAGGATGGTATAGAGATAACTGAGTTTTATCTGCCAAAGAGTAAAATCTTTATGCGGAACCATACCGGTGATCAATGGGATAACAATGCCAAAAAAAGGAATCAACAAGGCGCGGATACCAATATCATTGATCTGCTCTCGGGAAGCAATCGGCTTTATCGGTGGTATGCCCGGGTTCGTCGCCATTTTAATGGTATTCGTTCGCTCACAGTTGTTCCCTATGAAATTAGAAAATAGTTTAGGATACAAGAATCATTTTTAAAAACCCCAAACAATTTTTTATGGATATGAGTTCAATCAATTGGTTAGCTGTATTAATTGCCGGCCTTTCTGCATTTGTAGTCGGTGGCATCTGGTATTCTCCTGGCTTATTCGGAAACGCCTGGATGAAAGATAGTAAACTGAATGAAGAGGACATCAAAAAAGGGAACAAAGGAAAGATCTTCGGATTTACCGCTATCTTCTCTCTGGTGATGGCAGCCAACCTGGCTATGTTTCTTGCCGATGGCGATCCTAAATGCCCGGAAGGTTGTTATCAAAAAACAGACCTTGCCTGGGGCACAATCGCTGGTTTCATGACGGGTGTTTGGACTTTTTGCGCTATTGCTATCCATAGTTTATTTGAATTAAAAAGCTGGAGATATATATTCATCAACGGAGGATATAGCCTGGTGGCACTTACATTGATGGGAGCCATTATTGGATTGTGGCGATAACACCGGCTTAGTTAAATGATGAATGGTTCAGCGATTCATTGGTTGTAGCGGTCTTCTTAAAAAAAAGAATGAAACTAATAATACTGTTTTTACTGCTAACCATACAGGCTACAGCACAACAAAAACCATGTTCTTCACCAATATACCGGCAGTTTGATTTTTGGATCGGTGAATGGGAAGCCTTTGCCCCCAATGGACAGAAAGCTGGTGATAGCAAGATCAGCCTGATACTCGACAGTTGTATTGTTCTGGAAGAATGGACCAGTGCAACGATCACGCAAGGAATCCGTTACGCTGGCAAAAGTTTTAATACCTATAACGCGGCTACCAAACAATGGCAACAGACCTGGGTCGATAATGTAGGTGGCAGTAACGAATACCTCGAAGGCAAAGGAGGAAACAATATAGTGGTCTTTAAAACAAGTTCATTCTCTTATTCAAAAGATACGATGGCTGTCCGGCGATTGAGTTTTTATAAACTGACTGATGATAAAGTGCGGCAACATGGCGAAATCTCCAAGGACAATGGCAATAGCTGGAGCACAGAATATGATCTTGAGTACCGGCGCAGGAAATGACAGGCGGTTCTTGATTGAGCAGGTGTTTATGTACCTTAAAGAAAAACAAAATGAACCGCAAAAAGTTTCTGCAGAATTTCTCTGTAGGTGCAGGGGGACTGCTATTGATGCCTTCAGCTATCATCGCGCAAGCCAATCCTAAACCGGATCCTTTGCCCGCGGAGAAAGTAAAAGAATTTGTAGGGGCGGGGCATAATAATCTTGTTAAAGTAAAATCATTATTAGAAGAATTTCCGGGATTGTTGTATGCTACCTGGGATTGGGGAGGTGGTGATTTTGAAACAGCATTGGAAGGAGCCGGTCATGTCGGAACTAAAGATGTTGCGAATTTTCTAATAGCACAAGGTGCCCGCACAAATCTTTTTGTTCTCACCATGCTAGGCAAAACACAAATTGTAAAAGCGTATCTTGATACCTATCCGGAATACCTGAATGCAAAAGGGCCGCATGGATTTACTTTATTGCACCATGCACAAAGAGGTGGTGACGACGCAAAAGAATTACTGGACTATCTACAGAGTAAAGGACTGAAAGAAACAAGAGTAAAATTGGCATAATAGCCACATCAATTTTTTAACCAAAACAACTGCAATATGGCCTTAAACAATGCGATCAGCTGGTTTGAAATAGGAACCAGCGATTTAAACAGGGCAACAAAATTTTATGAAACAATATTTGGTGTTACCCTAACGCCGCTTGATTTGGACAATATCAAAATGCGCATGTTTCCTCTCGTAGATATGATGACACAAGTTGGCGGCGCAATTGTAGACAGCGGAGGTTTTCATAAGCCTTCTGCCACAGATGGTCCATTGATTTACCTTAACGGTAACCCTGATGTGCAGAATGTATTGGACAAAGTGGAGGCTGCGGGGGGAAAGATTATGGTTCCCAAAACGATGATCTCTCCTGAATATGGATTTATGGCAGTAATTCTAGATAGCGAAGGGAATCGTATCGGATTACATTCTGTACCGCAATAAGAATAAAGAATTAATAATGAAGAATGAAAAAGATGTTCCAACTAAACGCGTGAATAATGCGGAACCCACTTTTCATTTTTCATTTTTCATTTTTAATTTTACCCAATGAGAACCGGTTGCCATTGATTTATTAATCTCAAAATAATACTCAATGTCTGCAGATTGGGATCGATTTACGGTTCGTATCAATATCAAAAATGTACCAATAGAAAAACTCTATTGGGCATGGGCCTCCCGCTTAGGAATGGAATATTGGTTCTTGCGGTTGAGTGAATACAAAACTGCGTCCGGTAAAGAAAGACCCCCCGATGAATTAGTACAGAAGGGAGACAACTATAAATGGCTATGGCATGGATGGCCCGATGAAACCGTGGAATATGGGGAAATACTGGATTGTAACGGAAAGGATTATTTTAAATTCAGTTTTGGAAAGGCCGGTAATT
This sequence comes from Chitinophagaceae bacterium, assembly GCA_965279015.1. Classification (GTDB taxonomy): domain Bacteria; phylum Bacteroidota; class Bacteroidia; order Chitinophagales; family Chitinophagaceae; genus Endoryza. The sequence goes on along the minus strand of OZ257130.1, from coordinate 704,058 downwards.
GTTCAGTATCTCTGAAAGAAGAAGAAGGCGAAAAAATTGTAGAACTGGTACAGGACAATGTTCCAAGTGATGATGCCGGCCGGCTTATGTGGCACGTAGGATGTAAAACCGGCTGGACCTTCTATCTAGCCAATATGAAATCTTTGTTTGAAGGAGGAATTGATCTGCGAAACCGCAACGAGAAATTGCAAAATGTAATTAACTCCTGATAGAAATGAAATGTCTAAACCAGGCACAAGCGCTCGTTTATTTTCCTGGCAGATCATTGTTAATAAAAAAATAGTATTCCATTGGCATACAATGAAAAGCTTGCGGACAGAATACGCGAACTAATTGCACATACTCATAAGATTACCGAAGAGAAGAAAATGTTTGGTGGACTTTGTTTTATGGTGAATGATAAGATGTGTGTTGGCGTGGAGCAAGAACGTTTAATGGTTCGCCTTGATCCGGCGAAATACGATGAAGTAATTGAGAAAGAAGGATGCAAGCCAATGGATTTTACCGGAAAAGTGATGAAGGGATTTGTGTTTGTAGATGTGGATACATTAAAAACAAAAAAGCAACTTGAATATTGGATAACACTTGCGCTCGAGTATAATAAAATTGCTAAATCCTCCAAAAAGAAGAAGAAGTGAAGTTTAATCTGGACAAGTCGTATGAAATCTGGGAAAGAACGCCTTTTGTTTTACGCGGATTATTAAAAGGGCTCGATGAAGAATGGATATACCGCAATGAAGGGCTGGAAACTTTTTCCCCTTACGATGTGGTGGGACATTTGATACATGGAGAAAAAACGGATTGGCCCACCCGAATTAAAATGATTCTTGAGAAAGGTACGAGCAGTAGCTTTGTTCCGTACGAGCGATTTGCGATGTTTGAGGAAAGTGTTGGTAAAACACTGGAACAGTTGTTGGATGAATTTGAACTGCTGCGAATGAATAATATGAAATGGATGCGCTCGCTGAATTTATCAGAGGGAGATTTTGATAAAAAGGGAATTCATCCAAAATTCGGGGAAGTAACCCTGCGGCAATTGATATCTACCTGGGTGATACACGATCTTACCCATCTTTCACAAATCACAAGAGTGATGGCTAAGCAGTATAAAGAAGAGATGGGCCCGTGGTTGGAATATTTCCGGATCATGTCCTTTTGAACACGAATAGGGACGAATGAAAACGAATATGTACGAATGAAGTGGGGTGGTCCGTTTAATTAATAATTGATTTATGCTTGTTGAAGACATACAAAAGATCTGTAAAAAATTTACAAGCGTAACGGAAGAGATTAAGTGGGAAACACATTTGTGTTATTGTATTGGAGGGAAGATGTTTATGGTTGTTAATCCTGATGGTAACCCGGTAACGGCTTCTTTTAAAACGAGTGACGAAGATTTCGCGGAGCTTCCGGAAAGGGATGGTTTTATCCCTGCACCTTATATGGCAAGACATAAATGGATATATGTCGATACGATCAATCGCCTTTCTAAGAAAAATTGGGAAGAATATCTGAAGAAAGCTTATGCCATTGTAGCGGCAAAGTTGCCGGCAAAGACAAGGAAAGCGTTAGGGATTAAATAGCACTTAATCTGATCAATAAATAAAACTGACAACATGAGTACAGAAGCAGAGAAGTCCGCGGAGGTTACAATGATTGCTAATATCGAAAAAACAACGGGAAAGAAGTTCGAAGAATGGATCACTATTGTGAATAATAGCAAACTTTCCAAACATGGCGAACTGGTTAATTTCCTGAAAGAAAAACATGGAATGACGCATGGATATGCCAATATGGTGGTGCATTCGGCGAAGCAAAGTCATGCAGGTGCGGTGGAAAACGAAACCGATTGGATCGCGGAACAATACAAAGGAAAAGAAAACCTGAAACCATGGTATGATAAGATCATGTCCGAGATTAATAAACTTGGAGGGGATATAGATATTTCTCCCAAGAAGGCTTATGTAAGCTTAAGAAGAAAAAAGCAGTTCGCGCTTATTCAACCATCTACTAAGGCAAGACTCGATGTAGGATTGAACATAAAAGGCATTGCTCCCTCCGGTATTGCAGAAGCAGGAAATAGCTGGAATGCCATGTGTACACATCGTATAAAAATAGATGATGAAAAAGTGATTAATAATGAATTATTAAATTGGATCAGGCAGGCTTATGATCAGGCTGGATAACAAAGTTATACTGAAATGAGATTTACAGTATTTGTACTATTCTTAAATTTTATTTTCGCGTCATTTTGTAAATTTTCTATCTAAAAAAATCTATTATGAAGAAGTCGCTATTATTATCGATGATGATTATCGCTACAATTACTGCCAGTGCTCAACTGGCTGATACGCTAAAGGCCCAGTTTATTAAAGATTGGGAAAGAGCCAAAGCTTATACAAGAGAATACCTCGATGCAATGCCAAAAGATAAATATAGTTTCAAGGCACAGGATAGCATCCGTTCCTTTGCCCAGCAAATGCTTCATTTAGCTCAAGGCAATGTTGGGTTGAGTGCAAATGGAACCGGAAAAGAAAGGATCTGGCAAGGAGCCATATTACAAGACAGGAATTCTGCCCAGGAAGCTGACTCAGTAGTTTATTTTGTAATGACCAGCTATGATTATGTCATCGATGGAATCAAAAATATGGATGTCAGCAAATTTCTTGAGCAAAGCGGGCGCGGCAATTTTGTGAATACAAGAATGGCCTGGATATTAAAAGCGTTCGAGCATCAGACGCATCACCGGGGACAAGCTACGATATATATACGACTGGTGGGTATTAAGCCTCCGAATGAGAAGTTGTTTTAATCAAAACCAAAGAAATGTAAAATCTAAAATGTAAAAGGTCCAGGTCATTCGTTCCGTTTTACATTCTACATTTTAGATTTTACCTTTTACATTTACTCCGGAAACTGTGATTTATCAATATTAGGCACAATCCTCAACGCATTCTTATAATAAACTTTTTTAAGTATAGCATCCGGTAATCCCATTCCATACATGGGCCAGAAGGCGTGGTATTTTTTATGATAAGGAAAATATTCGTCTTCTGTTTCCAATACACGGAAATAAGTAGCGTATTCTTCCGGCACCCAACTGTCTTTACCGAATAATATCCTGTCCTGGTAGTTGGTAAAAAATTGTTTAGCCATCCTGGGTTGACGACCTAATTCAGCGATTACGGCACCAAACTCAACCACAACATTGGGTAACTCATCGAGTAATTGACTGAGTTTATCAAGATTATTGGGATACCATCCGAAATGCGCGGCAATAAAGGTTGTTTTAGCATTTTTCTTAAACAACTGATGCTGTTCTTCGATCAATGTTTCAAATGGAACAGGGTTTTCTGGTCCCCGTTTACGATTAGGATGAGAAGTAATTTCCATCCAGCGCTCATTGTGTTCATCTACCGGGTCCCAGAAAGGTTTTGGATCGGCCGTATGAATAAGCACCGGAATTTTTAATTCGGCACATTTTTGCCATACCGGGTTTAATCGGGGATCGTCTACGGGCACGCGTTTGCCATTAATATCTTTTACGGAGAAACCGAGATTTTTATAAACCTTTAAGCCATTGGCCCCATTCTTTACATCTTCCTCGAGTTGTTTGGCAGCGGCCTCTGCCCATCCCGCTTCTCCTACCTTATTAAAATCTACATTGGCAAATACGATGAAACGGTTAGGATAATTCTTTTTTACATTGGTTACCGACTGTTGTAATCGGTTTCCATTCTGGCCACTCAGGTTCACCATCACTGCCATATTCAATTTATCCATTTCCCCGATCAATTTGGAAAGATCAGCGGTGGGCATATCAAACTGGTGATTGTGTACATCGATGAAAGGAAATTTAGAGCGATTCAGTTTATGCTCAGGCACCACCAGGGTGGATGTTGGATTGTAGGCTTCAAAATCCATTTTGGCGGATTGAGCACTGGTAGTTGTTAAGGATATTGCGGAAATACAGAAGAGGAGAACTTTTTTCATTAGTATTTATTTGGTTTCGAAAGCTAAAAGAAGAATGCTGGTTATTAAAACCAGCGGTAAAAGTTAACATTCTTTTACGGTGTATGCAGCAGATGGGATTTATTTAGCCACAGATTACACAGATTAACACAGATTAGAGTGTGTTTCAGTGGAAATCTGTGAAATCTGTGGCTAAAAAGATAATATGGAGCCTTATTAGTTGTATTCACATACATTGCCATTAAGTGGTTAAGAAGATTGTTGAATGATTTGATATAAACGGGAAGCATCGTCTTTATTAAATAATTGTGTGCCGCTGTTCATGGTAGCGGCTGAACCGCAGGCTACTCCCCATTGAATCGCTTGTTTTAAGGAAAGTTTTTTTCCCATAGCATACACAATTCCCGCCACCATACTATCCCCTGCACCCACGGTGCTTTTCTTTTCTACTGCAGGCGCTTTTACAAAATGTTTTTCACTCTTACTCACCAGCCAGGCGCCTTCTGCTCCCATAGAAACAACCACAATTTCGGCGCATCCATTCTGTATTACTTGTTGTGCCGCATCGTCAATCTCGGTTTTATCAAGATGTTCAATATTTAATAGTTTGCATAATTCATTCTTGTTAGGTTTGATAAGATAGGCATGTTTTCCTACGATTGCCTGTAATGCATGTCCGGAGGTGTCAACGATACATTTTGCTCCTGATGCATTCGCTGTTTTAATTATCAATCCATAAAAATATGCTGGTAAACCAGGAGGAAGACTTCCACTCGCCACTACAATCGAAGGGGAAAAACCACGGATCGTATCTATTAGTTTTATTATCGTTTCTTCCCGTACTTCCAAACCCGGGAAGGTGAAACGAAATTGATTGTTTGATGCGGTTTCCATTACAATCCAATTCTCCCTTGTCTCTACCTGCGTATCTATTGCGCGAAAATCAATGGCTTCTTTTTGGAGAAGGTCGCAAAGCATATGTCCATTGTGTCCACCTGCAGGAAACAATGCTACGGAAGGAAGTTCCAATCGTTTAAGCGCCTTACTTACATTAATTCCGCCACCTCCTGCTTCACGAACAACTTCCGTACAACGGAGTTTGCTTTCCGGTTTCAATGTATCAACGGCGGAGCTTTTATCAATGCAAGGGTTCAAGGTGATGGTAAGAATCATGATGTTGATCCATTAGTGATTATTTCTGCTAATACCGATTCAATTCGTTCTTTCAAAGTATTATAGTCTGTATATCCTTTTGCAAGCAGGTAAAATTTTGATTCATTTACCTGCATCAGAACGGCTGGGAACCCGGTTACCTGTAGCTGTTTGCAGAGGGAAAATTCGTAGTATGCTTTTTCTTTATACACCTCGCTTTTCAATTTCGTGTAAAATTCGATGTCCGGAATATTGTATTTTTCCAGCAGGTGACGATAGGATTCGTCGTCACAAAGATCTCTTCCTTCATAGTGCAAAGCAAATTGAAGATCGGATGCGAATTCAACCTGGCGATCGGGGTAGTACTCTTTGAAAATGGATAAGGCGATGGCTGGTTTTTCAGAAGAGGGAAACCAATCACTTTTATCGGGATTAAAAATATGCCAGAGATAATCCTGGCCAAATTGAATACCGGTAAATTCTTCCACTCTTTTGTAGGCATCTTTTATATATCCGGCCGTTAGTCCAATAGGCCGGGGTTCATCCGTAATAATCATGCCCCCGCTCAGCACTTCAAAAGCGAATTTGTTTGAATAATTGTTATCGAGCTTTATTATTACGGGACTAAAGCCATAGCACCATCCACAATAGGCATCATAGCAATATATAATAGTTGGGCCCATGAGCAAATTTAAGATAACCGAAGTTCATAAAATTAGCTTAGGAGGACTCCTGCTTGTTCAGTGTTGGTTAATTTATTGAAACTATCGGTAGCTCTGAGTTTTATAATAAGCGATTCGATTTTTTTTAATTAATTTAGAATTATTAAGGAAGCTCTAGTTTTCATGTATCCACCTCATAAAACAACCTACTATGTCCAGAAGTTTAATGAATCAAATCAGAAAATCAACAATTCTATTTGCAGTTATATTATTAATGACTGTCGTATCCTTTGCCCAGTCTAAGAAGGAAAAAATTATTACCGATGCCAGCGCCGCAAAAGCAGAGTTCATAAAGACTGATCCCAAAATGGCTGGCAATTTTGAAACGGCCTATGGTTATGTGATATTCCCCAATGTTGGTAAAGGGGCTGTTGGTGTTGGTGGTGCTTCCGGCAATGGGGTAGCCTATGAACAAGGCGCTAAGGTTGGAATGGCAAAATTGACACAGGTAACTATAGGATTTCAATTGGGTGGTCAGTCTTACCGCGAAGTGATATTCTTTGAGTCCAAAAAAGACATGGATCGATTTAAAGAAAACAAAATCGAGCTATCGGCACAGGTATCTGCCGTTGCAGCAGCTGCAGGCGCCTCCGCGAATGCCAAGTATGTAGAGGGTGTAATGGTATTTACGATGCAAAAAGGTGGACTCATGTATGAAGCGTCGGTGGGTGGTCAAAAATTGAAATACGAAAAATAAGAGTTTGTAGTTTGTGGTTAGTAGTTTGTAGTTCTTTAGGCGAAACAGTCATCGGAATAAGGTAGGAACCCTCATACCAAAAGGGTGGGAGTAAAAAGTACAAGGGAATGATGCACCAAAAGAACCACAAACTACAAACCACAAACTTATCTTCCCTTTACTTCATCAAACTGCTCATCATAATCTTTACGTATCGTTCCCATCACGCGATCCCAGAATAAAAAATACAAACCGTAATTCCCATTGAAGTATTGATGGTGCTGGTTATGATTAATCGACGTATTGATCCATTTGCCCAACCAATGTTTGCTGAATCCTTTGGGATAAAGTTCCCATCCAAGATGTCCATATACATTATAAATGATCATAAAAAGAAAGAAAAAGGAAAGATGATATAAATGAATGGGGATGGTGAAAAGGAAAATAATAACGATGCCGGCCTCCACTATAGCTTCCAGCGGATGGAACGCGTACGCGGCCCAGGGAGAGGGGTTGGTAGATTTATGATGAATTAAATGGACATATCGGAACAACCTCGGATGATGCATGAGCCGATGTACCCAATAGAAATAGGTGTCATGTAATACCAGCATTGTCAAAAAAGCCAACCAGAAATAAACCCGTCCATATTGATCAATATCTTTATAATAAGTAGTGTATGGCCGTATGGTATCATTTCTTATAAAGACAAGAGGGATGAATGCGAAAATGAGGATAGTGAGGATTGAATAACCAACTTCCCGGATGATATCCATTTTTTTAGGATAACGCTGTTGGATTTTTTTATGCTTAATCAGTTTATTCAATAGCACATAACACAAAATAAAAGCAATTCCCGCCAGGATCATATACCGGTCGCCTACCGAACGAACTACCTTATAGTAATAGGACCAATCCATAGAGAAGCTGTGAGCTGTCAGCTATGAGCTTCGAGCTGCTTATTAAATTTGAACATATTTTTATAAATTGAAAAGCTCACTCATTTTTTTCAGCGCTTAATCTTAACAGGAGTTAGCTAGCAGCTCGCGGCTAATAGCTAGCAGCTATTTCTTCATATACTTCCAGTTCCGATGCTTCCCTTCCGCCATCCATTCAATGGATTGTTTCAGTCGTTTATCTTTTGTTTCCTCAGTTTTTGCTTCGGTCACCCATTGTACATATTCTTTCTTAAAACCAGGACTTGCATTATCAAACGTGGACCAGGCTTTTTTATTCTTTTTAACGGCGGCAATAAACCAGGCCGGAGTAGTAATTACTTTCTTTTCATGTTTCGTTACTGCCTTCGGAACTTTTACTCCGGCATCATTCAGTTTCATAGCTTCCTTTATCCAGCCGATTAATACTTTATCAGATGGAAGATCTTTTATGGAAGTTATTCTACCCAGGTTGCCCATCGCCGCTTTACTTTCTTTGCCGAGCAAAACGCCGGCATCTTTCATAATGCCCGCTTTCCAGAAACCAAAGGTACAATGCTCTTTAAAAGAAGCGAAACTGCACAGTAACCCCTTGTATTCAAAACAAGGCATTCCCCATTTGATCGTTTCTTCAATTTCGGGGCAGGCTTTATGAACGAGTTTGCGCAGGTGTTTAAGAACAGGTTGTGCAAAGGGTGCCACTTTTTCAATATACGCGTCAATGCGGGGGTTTTTGTTGGGCATATGAAAAATATTGGTTGTTTGGAAATTCTGTTTGTGGTCAGATTAATAAATGTTGCCACAGTTTACATGGATTTTCAATGATACAACCTTATATCAGTGTTAATTGGCGCAATCTGTGGTGACAATTGCTAATCAAATTTCCAAAATGAGTCACTACCGACTACGAACTTCCGACTTCCGACTACTCAATGCGCCTCCAGCCAATTGGTCCCTTGTCCGCATTCAGCAATTACCGGAACATTATGCGGAAGCTTCATGGCAATTTGCATATTCTCTATAATTAACGGTTTTAGTTCTTTTGCTTCCGATTTCAACGCGTCAAATACTAACTCATCATGAACCTGCAACAGCATCTTACTTTTCATCTTTTCTTTTTTCATAGCAGCGTGTACTTTTTGCATCGCTAATTTAATCATATCGGCTGCTGTACCTTGAATGGGAGAGTTGATCGCGTTGCGCTCAGCAAAACCGCGAACGGTAAAATTGGAGGAGTTTATATCTCTTAACCAGCGCTTTCTTCCCATTAGCGTTTGAACATAACCATGCTCACGGGCAAAATTGATGGTATCGTCCATGTATTTTTGAATACCCGAGAATTGTTTTTTGTAGTTATCAATGATTTCTTTGGCTTCCGTTCGGGAGATACCAAGATTATCGGCCAATCCAAATGCTCCCTGACCATAGATAATTCCGAAGTTCACACTCTTGGCTTTGTAGCGCATTTCCTTAGTCACCTCTTTTTCTGATATATTATACACTTTAGCAGCAGTGGCAGTATGAATATCGGTTCCTTTTTTGAAAGCCTCACACATATTGGGGTCGGCACTGATAGCCGCTACAATACGTAACTCGATTTGAGAATAGTCGGCAGATAACAATATATGTTTATCATCCCTGGGAATAAACGCTTTTCTAATTTCTTTACCCCGATCAGTTCTTACCGGAATATTCTGCAAATTTGGATTGTTACTTGATAATCTTCCTGTAACCGCTACCGCCTGTGCATAAGAAGTATGTACGCGACCGGTTTTGGAGTTGATCATTAAAGGCAATGCGTCTACATAAGTTGATTTCAATTTGGTTAGCTCACGGAATGCGAGAATATCGGCAACGATTGGATTTTTATTCGCCAGTTTCAGCAAAACATCTTCCCCGGTAGCATATTGGCCCGTCTTCGTTTTTTTAGCCTTTGGATCCAGTTGCAGCTTATCAAATAATACTTCTCCCAATTGTTTGGGGGAGGCGAGATTGAATTTTACACCCGCTTGTTTGTATACACTAGCTTCTGCAGTTTTCGCATCTTTTTCTAATTCTTTTGAATACTCATTCAGGAAGTTTTGATCAATCCTTACTCCTTCAAACTCCATATCCGTCAGCACTTTTACTAATGGGTTCTCTACCTGATAAAAAACCTTTTCAACATCTTTTTCTTTTAATTTAGGAAGAAATACATGCTTTAGCTGAAGGGTGATATCGGCATCCTCGGCAGCATAGTCTTTAATTTTTTCCAATTCCACATCCCGCATCGTTCCCTGCGTCTTTCCTTTTTTACCAATCAATTCTTCAATATGTACCGGTTCGTATCCGAGGTATTGGGCACTCAGTATATCCATACTTCTTTTTCCATCCGGTTCAATTACATAATGTGCCAGCATGGTATCAAAAATATCGCCTTTCAGTTCCACGCCATACCATTTCAGCACCAGCATATCGTATTTCAAATTCTGTCCGACCCATATTTTTTTCTCATCGGTAAAAATGGATTCGAATTGCTTTAGGATTTTATTTGTTTCTTTTTGATCGGCAGGGCAGGGCACATAGAACGCTTCACCAGGTTTCCACGCAAAACTCATCCCTACCAACTCCGCTTCGTTCGCATCGAGGCCTGTGGTTTCCGTATCAAAGCAGATTTCTTTTTGTTTAGCTAGATCGGCAACTAATTTCTTGATTGCCGCATCGCCAACAATTGCTGTATAAGTGTGAGAAGTATTGTTAATGTTTTTTGCAGCAACGGGACTTGTGTCCTCCACTTCAACAGGTTCACCATTCGTTTTGGGAGCTGGTTCAATGGCGTTTCCGAATAAATCCGTTTGTACTCCTTGTGCAATTTCTTTTTCAATCACTGATTTCTTAGAGGAGGCAAGTGAGATGGCTTCACCCAATATCCGCTGGGCAATTGTTTTGAATTCCAGTTCTGTAAAAACTTCTTTTAGCGCGTCTTTATTCAGTTCCTTAATTAAAAAATCCTTTTCTTTAAATTTTACCGGGACATTGGTAATGATAGTCGCCAGTTTTTTACTCATCGTCGCGAGCTCTTTTCCATTCCGCACTTTTTCTCCCAACGCACCTTTTATATTATCGGCATTCTTTAATACATTTTCCAGTGTTTCATATTCAGCCAATAGTTTAGCCGCCGTTTTTTCTCCTACCCCTGCAATTCCGGGAATATTATCTACCGCATCACCCATCAAGCCCAATACATCGATAACCTGCGATACATCTTTGATATTCCATTTGGCACAAACTTCTGCGGGACCCATAATTTCCACATCACCTCCCTGGTAACCGGGTTTATAAATTTTAATAGTATCGCTTACCAGTTGACCATAGTCTTTATCGGGTGTAACCATAAACACTTCATATCCTTCTTTTGATGCCTGTTTTGCCAACGTACCAATAATATCATCGGCTTCATAACCATCCAATTCAATTACCGGAACATTGAAGCCTTCAATAATGCGTTTGATATCGGGCAATGCATCCAGCAGGTCCTCGGGCGCTTCCTGGCGATTGGCTTTGTAATCGGCAAAATCGGTATGGCGTTCCGTGGGCGCATGCGTATCAAAACACACCGCCATATGAGATGGCTTCTGGTTGTTGATCAACTCGATTAATGTGTTGGTGAAACCAAACTGCGCATTGGTATTCCTTCCTTTTGAAGTAATCCGCGGGTTGCGGATAAGGGCATAATAGGCACGAAAAACAAGTGCCAACGCATCCAGCAGAAATAATTTCTTACTCATGCCCCTAAGGTAAGAATTTCCGGTTGGCGGTATTAAAGGAAAAATCTTGCTGATAATATAACAGAAAAGGAAAGAGATTACCAAATTATCCAATCATTCTGTTGAGTTTCGTTTCGAAAAGTTGGCTTTTGCAATCCCTTGGTGAGAGCGTTGACCTGCTCACTTACGATTTTTTTTAATTCAGATATGTTTAGCGTTTTATGCTGATTAAAGGCATCTAAAATCGAATAAGTGAAAACTCCATTCTTAAGATCGCCCCGTTCATAAGCGAACTGGGTACCGGCTGCGGCAGAAATTACGGTAGTGCCCGTTCCCCTCCCCACATTATTGAATAATTCCTGCATGAGTTGAAAACTGTTTTTCATTCCTAATTGACCCGATGGAGGAGGAGCTGATCCTGAAAGTTTGCCTCCTTTTGAAAATTTAAGATTCGGATCATCAGTAGAAGCCTGCTGAATTCTTAATCCTTCTTCCTTATCTACTTCACCGCTATGACAGGCATCCACTAGCATCAGTTTTTTTCGAGGTTTGATATTATCGAGAAGGTTTTCCAGTTCCTCATAGGGAAGGCCATTCTGCTCAGGCTTTTCGAAATTGACCGTATAAGTGGATAAGTAATAATCATAGTCTTTGCTTAGTAATCCATGTCCCGAATAAGCAAGGATCACTTTGTCATTCACGTCGAGGCGGAGGAGTTTTGATTTTAAGGCCTTAACATAGTCAAGTGTTACTCTTTCATCGAAGAGCGTATCGATGATGATGGATGATCCATATTTTGTTTTGAACTGTATGGCCAGATCGCGGATATCTTTTACGCTCCAGCGCAGATTGTAATTATTATTGGTAAACCGGTTGATGCCGATCCCTATAAAGTGAAGTTTTTCGGTAGTGGGTACAGTTGGGATATATTTTACCAGAAGGGGAATTCGATAACTTTCCGTCCCGTTTACATTGGACACTGATGTTTCGATGCGGTTTTCTCCTTGAGATAATTTTATTTCAATAGTGCTGTCAAAGCTATTCGAGTTTTTACGACGGATGCTGATGCCTTTTAATCCAAACACAGGTACTTCATTTACCCATACATTAATGCGATCAAGTTTGAATATGCTGTCACGTCCTTTGATATGAAGAATGATTTTGTCATTTTTGTGTTCCGGCGAGATACTATCTCTATTTGCAAAATCTGCTTCCGGTACGCTATACCCGTCCCGGAAGTAAAGAGTGTCAATTCCTAATTTTCGTATTCTTTTTTCATAAGCTTTGCGGTATGATTTTATTAAGGCAGTATCCTTATTGCCGATAACTTCGAGTATCTTATCAGGACGGTTATATTTTACATCTAGCTGTTCAAAAGAAATGGTTTTTAGATCAGGGGTTACATAATGTAGAAGTTTGGCAGCATTTGCTGTGCATTGATAATACCCCGATCTGATTTGTAAGAAATAATCCGTACTGTCAATAGCAATAAATTTATACAATTCTTCTCCTTTTCCTGTATCCCAAATTTTGGCCGTATTATCCATAGAGCTGGTAACAATTCTTTTTCCATCAGGGTGGAATTGCGCCGAATTTACCAAATTGGTGTGCCCAATTAAGTCGAGCAGAAGGATACCAGAAGTTGCGTCCCATATCTTGGCAGTTTCATCTAAACTACCAGCGGTTACGATTTTTTTTCCATCAGGGCTAAATTCCGCTGTAAATAAAGAACCGGTATGACTTTTCAATTCTACGAGCTTGACTCCGGAAGAAACATCCCAGATATTTGCTTTTCTATCGCCAGAACCGGTAACAATTTTTTTTCCATCCAAGCTGAATTGGGCACTATTCACATAGGAAGTATGACCTATCAAATCTGCGAGCAGAACACCCGAGTTCACTTCCCAAATTTTCGCGATGTAATCACCAGCAGTAACGATTTTTTTCCCATCCGGACTAAATTGTGTAGAAATTACAGTAGACTGATGACCTTTTAATTCTGCGTGCATAGCCCAAGTTGAAACATCCCAGATTTTGGCTGTGCTATCAAATGCTGTGACGATTTTTTTCCCATCTTGGCTAAACTGAGCAGTATTCACAAAATTGAGATATTTCCCCAAATCGGTGAGTAGGGTTCCAGAAGTTGCATCCCAGATTTTGGGAGTTTCATTCCAGGAAGCTGTGAGAATTTTTTTCCCGTCCTGGAAATATTGAACAGAATTTATAATATTGGAATGACCTTTTAATGTAACCGTCATCGCACCCGAAAGCGCATCCCAAATTTTAAGCGTGCCATCTCCATAAGAAGTAATTATGTTATTCCCATTGGGGCTGAACATAGCAGTATAGACAGAATTGGTATGTCCTCCTAAATCAGCTAACAATTTACCTGATCCAACATCCCAGATTTTTGTAGTGCCTTCTCTGGAAGCAGTGACTATTTTTTTCCCATCTGGGCTGAATTGAGCAGATTGCACAATTCCTGTATGTCCTCTTAAATCAACTAGTAAGGACCCAGTTGAAGCATCCCAGATTTTGGCAGTGCTATCCCATGAGGTGGTGACGATTTTTCCACCGTTTTGATTGAACCGGGCAGAACTCAACCATTTAGTATGACCTTTTAAATCGGCGATAAATGCCCCGGTATCAGCATTCCAGATTTTTGCTATTTGATCATTATTTATGGTTAGGATTTTTTTTCCATCAGAACTAAATAGGGCAGAAGACATCCACTTTGTATAACCTGTGATATTGACGAGTAGTGATCCGGAAGAAACATCCCAAATTTTAGCAGTGCTATCCCAAGAAGCAGTGACTATTTTTTTTCCGTCCGGGCTGAACTGAGCAGTATTCACCCAATCAGTATGCCCTTTTAGATCATAGAGTAAAGTTCCTGAAACAGCATCCCAGATTTTGGCGGTGCTATCTTCGGAGGCGGTTAAAATTTTTTTTCCGTCTGGGCTGAACTGCGCGGTGGATACTATAGACGTATGTCCTCTTAAATCTACGAGCAAAGTACCTGTAGCTGCGTCCCAAATTTTACTAGTATGATCATCGGAAGCAGTTAAAATTTTTTTTCCGTCCGGACTAAACTGTGCGGTGGATACTATAGAAGTATGTCCACTTAAATCTATGAGCAAAGTACCTGTAGCTGCGTCCCAGATTTTGGCAGTATGATCACCAGCGGTTAAAATTTTTTTCCCGTCTGGACTGAACTGGGCAGTGGAAACGGTAGATGTATGCCCTCTTAAATCTGCAAGTAGAGTACCTGTAGCTGCGTCCCAAAATTTCGCAGTTTTATCTCCGGAAGCTGTGATAATTTTTTTTCCATCTGGACTGAACTGGGCTGTTGTGACACCATCAGTATGCCCGATAGGCAACATAAGTTTTGGTTGCTGCGCCAAAGTAATTTCCGTTGGCTGCATAGCTAACAATAGAAAAATTCCGCCGAATATGGCCTCTTTCATACCTGATTGATGAGAGAATACTTTTGCTATTTTCCTTTCCTTCTCTCAATGTAATTTCAGTATTAATAACTATCAGGCAATACCCTGGGAAGGGTATTAATTTCAACTCTGCTTCATCTCCTCCAGTTGCTTCTGCATCACAAACATCTCATCTCGAAGCCGTGCCGCCTCCATAAAATCAAGATCGCGGGCCGCTTTTTCCATTTCTTTCTTAGTACGGTTGATGGCTTTTTCTACCTGTGGAATGGTTTTATATACTTCCTGTTCGTCCGCAGCTACCGTAACCAACTCTGCATCATTGCCAATAGCATAGGGATTATTCGGATCAAATCCTTTAATATCGAGTACCGATGTTTGACTGAATACTTGTTCCCTCGACTTCATAATAGTACGGGGTGTAATTCCATGTTCAATATTATAAGCGATTTGTTTTTCACGGCGGCGATCGGTTTCATCAATGGTACGCTGCATACTTTCTGTTATCTTATCTGCGTAGAAAATTACCAGGCCATCTACGTTTCTCGCAGCACGACCCGCCGTTTGTGTCAGTGATTTTTCATTCCGTAAAAATCCTTCCTTATCAGCATCCAAAATAGCCACCAGCGAAACCTCCGGAAGATCCAGTCCTTCTCTTAATAAGTTTACCCCCACCAATACATCAATTTCTCCCAACCGTAATTGTCGTAGAATTTCAATTCGGTCAAGTGTATGTACTTCGCTGTGTATGTATTTGCTTTTAATATTAATGCGCTGCAAGTATTTGTCCATCTCTTCCGCCATACGCTTGGTTAACGTAGTAACAAGCACCCGATCACCTTTGGTAACCCGTTTATCGATCTCATCCAGCAAATCATCAATCTGATTAACGGATGGTCTGATTTCAATAGGTGGTTCAAGTAAGCCTGTTGGACGTACTACTTGTTCGACTACTACACCGCCCGTTTTTTCCAATTCAAAATGATCGGGTGTCGCAGAAACAAAGATGGTTTGATTGAGCAACGATTCAAACTCATGGAAATTAAGGGGACGGTTATCCAACGCCGAAGGTAGGCGGAATCCATAATCCACCAGGATGAGTTTGCGACTGCGATCTCCGCCATACATACCACTTACCTGAGGAATAGTCTGGTGACTTTCATCAATCACACATAAAAAATCTTTGGGAAAATAATCAAGCAGACAGAAAGGCCTTGTGCCAGGTTTTCTTCGATCAAAAAAGCGGGAATAATTCTCCACTCCATTGCAGTAACCTAGTTCACGGATCATCTCCACATCATAATTTACACGTTCACTCAAACGTTGCGCTTCTATATATTTGCCAGTTGCTTTAAAATATTCGACCTGCGCGGCACATTCATCCTGTATCTCATATAATACCTGTTGAAGCTGATCCTTTGGTGCCAGATAAAGATTGGCTGGGAAAACAGCCGCGTTATCCAATTTGCCGATCCGTTTTCCATTCTTAACATCAAAACTTTCGATCTCTTCAATCTCATCCCCGAAGAAGGTAATTCGGTAACCGTAATCCATATAAGGAAGGTTTATATCCACCGTATCGCCTTTAACACGAAACGTACCGCGACGAAATTCTTCCTGGCTACGGGAGTATAAAGAATTCACCAATGAATGCAAGAAACCTTGACGCGAAATGACTTGACCTTTGTTGATTCGAATAATACCATTTTCAAATTCAGTAGGGTTTCCCATACCGTAGATACAACTTACTGAAGCAACTACAATAATATCTCTTCGTCCACTTAAGAGTTCAGAAGTGGCATGTAGTCTAAGTTTATCCAGCTCTTCATTAATAGAAAGATCTTTTTCAATATAGGTATCGCTCACCGGCATATAAGCTTCCGGCTGATAATAATCATAATAACTTACGAAATAACCTACCGCATTATCTGGAAAGAATTGCTTGAACTCCCCATACAATTGCGCCACCAATGTTTTATTATGCGTCAACACCAGCGTTGGCTTTTGGACATTCTGGATAACATTCGCGATGGTATATGTCTTGCCGCTACCGGTAACACCCAGCAATGTCTGATAGCTTTCCCCGTTCAACAATCCTTCGGTAAGTTGTTGAATGGCCTCTGGCTGATCGCCTGCGGGTGAATAGGGTGCTTGTAATTTAAAAGACATAAAAGGGTAACAAATTTAATTCAATTTTTTTGCTGAATTGTTAAGATAAGCGGAAAAACTACTGATAGCGGCCGCGGCATTTTCGATCTGTTCTTGCGCTTCTTTCCAGTTTCTTTGTTCAATCGCTTCCCTGATACCAGGCAACGTTTTAACACCATAACCCGTATAAAAGCCAGGTGCATAAATACTGTGCTTATACCAACCACGTCGGGGTAATCCATCAACTAATAACAATTGCTGCTCGGCTTGGTATAAATTTTTATTCAGGATATTTTTTTGTTCTGCGGATAAATTCGGTTTGTTAATTGTTTCGCTGAGCGACGCGCAACTTTTTTCCATTTCTATCAATGCATTTTGCAAAGAAGAAAAATTAAGATAGGGAACTTCGTCTTTTGCTTTTGGAGGAAAATATGTTTCCAATGGATCGGAAGCTTGTGTATACCGACCTTCTTTTATAAGCTGGTTCTCGATGGATGTTGTTTCGCGAACTTGCTCCAATAAACTGATTACTTCAGTAGCATATCCGTTTACGGTTTTTTGTAACGAACGGAAATCAAAAGGCAAGACTTCAGCATTGACCATGCGCAAACTGCTTCGTCCTGCAGCTTTAGCAAGTGCAACACCGTATTCAAATTTCGGATCCTTGAATCGCTTATAATGATCGTACGTATCATAGATTGAATGATACTCTCCTCCCGGATCCTCCCCTCCAAATCCAATATTGAGAGATGGTATGCCGAGATGTTGAAAGAAAGGAGAATAATCAGAGCCAGAACCCAATGCGCCAAGAGTAAGGGTCTTCTTTGCGAGTAATGTTTTTTTGGAAGCAGTAGTAGTGGCAGTGGTTAATGCTCTAGCCCGACTACGTTCCAGTATGCTAATCTGTGTTTGCGGATCGGTTACATCGCGTGCCACATCATTCATAAAATTTTCTAACGCATGCGAACCCGCGGCGCCAAAGAACCCGCGCCCATTTCCATCACTATTAATATAGACTACCGCTTTTTGCTGTAATTCTTTCGCATTGTACTCTACCCATTCGGTACTGCCTAATAAACCAGGTTCTTCACCATCCCAACCACAATAAACCAGTGTGCGTTTAGGTTTCCAACCTTGTTTTGCCAGTTCCGAAATGGCCCTGGCTTCTTCCATCAATGCAGCCATTCCACTGATGGGATCGTTTGCTCCATTTACCCAGGCATCGTGATGATTACCCCTAATTACCCATTCATCGGGAAATTCTGTTCCTTTCATTTTAGCCACTACATTATACAATGGTTTTATTTCCCAATTGAAGGATAGTTTTAAATGTACTGCTGATTTGCTGGGACCGACATGATAGGTGATTGGTAATGCACCTCTCCATCCGGCAGGCACAACGGGTCCTCCCAATGATTTCAATAATGGTTCTGCATCAGAATAACTGATTGGAATAACTGGTATTTTTAAAAGATTGGTGGCTTCTTTCTGATCCAGTTTTTTTGCTTCCAATGTATGACCATAGCCGGGAGTAAGCGGATCACCTGGATAAACCGGCATATCAAGCACAGAGCCGCGCTGTACGCCATATTTATTTTTAAATGCACCGGTTGGATAAACATCTCCCTGCGCATATCCATCTTCAGCAGGATCTGAATAAATGATACAACCGATAGCTCCATTCTCCTGAGCCACTTTTGGTTTTATACCTCTCCAGGATCGACCGTATTTAGCGATTACTATTTTTCCTTTTACATCAATTCCCATTTGTCGTAGCGTTTCATAATCCTCGGGCAGTCCATAATTCACGAAAACCAATTCAGCCTTCACGTCTCCATCGGCACTCCAGCAATTATAGGTTGGTAGTTGATCTTTTTGACCGGAACTGGGATCTTCTTTTAAAGCGGGTTCGCTTAATAATGCTTTAAAAGGGGTTGGACCAGTCATTTCCAAAACTCTTTCTTTTGGCGTACTGAACAACGTATATAGAACTTCAATTTTAGAATCGTATCCCAGGTCCTTGAAGTATTTCTGAATGTATTCCGCCACGGCTTTGCTACCTGGGGAGCCGATATGATGTGGTTTCGCAGACATGTCTTTGATGAGCTTATCGATATTGGAAGGTTTTAATAGCTGATCGTATTTTTCTTCCCAGCTGAATTGCTGAGATAGAGAAGCTCCACTATATCCATTGATGCTTTTTGTTTGAGCGATAGAATTCGAAAATGCCAGGATTGAAATAGTATAAATCAAAAAGATTTTTTTCATGCTTATGTCTTTAGTATTATTTTATGGGAAGGGGAGACTAAAATTAAGACGAAGCAGGCAGAAAAGATCCTGTTGACTTTAATAAAAACGAAATAAAAAAACCGTGTTTATTTGTTACGAAGTGAAGGCAATTGAGCAAAGAGTACGATTGACTGTATAACGGAGGGAGGATAAACATATCCGTTAATAATACCTTCAATCATTAAATTAATATCAAGGATAAACTATAGTTATCAAACAAGTCGGCGCTTCAGGTATTCACTATAATCCGGAAGAGGAGCTTCATACACTTCGTGCATCAAGGGGGATGTAAACATGAAATCCGCCGTTGCCCGATCACAGGCAGTAGGGATGTTCCAGGCAATAGCCAATCGAAGTAATGCTTTTACATCACTATCGTGCGGTTGTGCTTCCATCGGATCCCAGAAAAAAATAAGTACATCAATTTCGCCGGTGGCAATCATTGCTCCAATTTGCTGATCACCTCCCAATGGACCACTCAGTACCTTTTTGACGGGGCGGTCGAGTTTATCTTCTAAAAGTTTACCAGTAGTTCCCGTTGAAATCAATTCGTGTCTTGCCAATGCCGTCATATTATATTCGGCCCACTCGATTAAATCCTTCTTTTTATGATCATGCGCTACCAATGCGATGCATTTCCGGCTATTGAGTTTTCTCGTCTTTGCCATGTGTTTTAGTTGATACAGGTTTCGGTAAAAGGTAAACTTGTTTTCATAAATCTTTAACGCAAACAATCAAATTTCCGATCAATTGTTACGTTTTCCACATTCAGGCACAAAAATTGTGGATAACTGGATTCTTTCTACCCATTAAATTAATATGCTGAAATTCCTGCTTACGGGCTGTTGTTGCCTTTTTGTGCTATTGTCTTACTCCCAGGAAGAAGAGCTGGCTAATGTTATTGATACATTAGTTCAGACTGATAAATATGATTCCAACCAGGTTGCAGAAGAATTTGACGCGGTAGTTCGCGACAATGCCAAGATTTTTTTATCCTGGAAGGTTGTATTAGGGCAGGTTGATTTTTTTACGATTGAGCGGAGCTGCAATGGGAAGGATTTTGAAACGATGGCGGTTTTAAAACAAACATCCAAACAATTGAAGATGGATTGGGTGGATGAGCAACCGGCAAGAGGGAGGAACCTTTATCGGATCCGCTGTAGTTATAGCGATGGCCAGTCGAGGTATTCCAAATCAATAATGGCTTATATAGGTGGAAATCTAACATTTCGATTCTATCCAAACCCGGCCGATAATGTATTAATTATACGTTCAGAGCAGCCTATTGATGTTACCATTATTGATGGGAATGGCAGGACGAGGATCAGCCAAAACTTATTATCAGGGTTGCAACTTTTAAATATCTCTACTTTGGAAAAGGGCGTGTATGTAATACGCATCTATAATCGTCAGTCTAATACCCTTTTACAAGAAAAGCTGGTCAAGAACTAAACGACGGATTTACCCTAATAAAAAAAATTAGTACTAATACTATTGCAAGTTTGGAAAAACGGGGTTAGTTTTACCTCGGTTTTTCATAGGATATTGGATTTTAAAACGGGGCTGAATTTCCATTCGGGTCCCTTTTTTATTTTAGTACCTATCTAATTTATTTATATATAGCAAAGAGCCCCGGAGAACCGGGGCACTTTTTTTACTTACTAACCCAAACTAAACAATCTTTAGCAGAACGGGATCTCTATATTTATACGCTGCTCGAATACGCTGCTCGCTTCTCGCCATTCGCTATGCGCAGAGTTCAACGGTCAAATCATTTAAATACCATAGGATGCCTTTTATTTCTTAACTCCCGACTCCCGACTAATCAGGCGGCTTGCATTTCTTTTATCTTCTCCCGGATTTTCGTTTCAATTTCATTTGCTAATTCGGGATTATCATGCATTAATTGCTTAACGGTTTCCCTGCCCTGTCCAAGCTTATCCGTATTATAGCTGAACCAGGATCCGCTTTTTTGGATGATTCCCAGTTCTACACCCATATCAACTATCTCACCGGTTTTAGAAATACCTTCTCCAAAAACAATATCGAATTCAGCTGCTCGGAAAGGGGGAGCGACTTTATTTTTAACCACTTTTACTTTAACCCGATTACCAACGGCTTCATCACCATCTTTGATCTGGGCCATTCTCCGGATATCGAGACGTACAGAAGCGTAAAACTTCAAGGCATTACCACCGGTAGTTGTTTCGGGATTTCCGAACATCACTCCAATTTTTTCACGCAACTGGTTAATGAAAATGCAAATGGTATTTGTCTTACTGATAGTGGCCGTGAGTTTTCTCAATGCCTGGCTCATCAACCTGGCCTGCATACCCATTTTGCTATCTCCCATTTCTCCTTCCAGTTCACTTTTAGGTACGAGGGCAGCTACCGAGTCAATTACTACCACATCCAATGCGCCGGAAAGTATCAGGCGGTCGGCTATCTCTAAACCCTGCTCACCATAATCCGGTTGGGAAATGAGCAGGTTGTCAACATCTACTCCCAGTTTCTTTGCATACGCACTATCAAAAGCATGCTCCGCATCAATGATGGCACACATGCCTCCTTTTTTCTGGGCCTCAGCAATAACATGGATAGCTAGGGTTGTTTTACCGGAAGATTCGGGTCCATATATTTCAATGACCCTTCCGCGGGGGAGACCGCCGATACCGAGTGCTGTATCCAGGCCAATGGATCCGGTGGACACAACTTCCATTTGTGTCTCTCCTTTTTCATTCATCATCATTACGCTGCCTTTGCCGTAATCTTTATCGATTTTATCAATGGTTAGCTTAAGCGCTTTTAATTTTTCGTTTACTTCTTTTGACATGGTAGTAAGTTTTAATCAAAATTATTGAATACCAAAAGTAGGGGAAATTATCTTATCAACACTAATTATTTTAGTATTTTTTCTGCTAATTTTCTTGGTGTAATTAAGAAAAACCTCATGCCGGAAAAAGAAAAACCCCACCAACGCGACCTGGCAGGGCTTCCACATGAGAAAAGTGGTAAAAGAAATATTTAGGAAAAAGCGATGGTGATAAAGCCATCCTTGACAAAGTGAACGTAAATAAGCTTACCAGTCAATACCACAAACTGGTAATTTTTTAACGCGCTGGCACTTGGCAAACAGGGATTTTAGCAGCATCTTTGTCAAAATATACTTTGTATGAAAAAAGGATTGTTAGCCATTGCGGCATTAGTAATAACTCTGGCGGTTCAAGCACAAAGCCCTAAATCTGCTGAAAAAGGAGTAACCTATGGCGCCGGCACTAAAGCAACCGGTTCTATAAGCGTAAATGAATTAGAGCCCAATTTAAAAGATAATAAATACGAAGGAAAAATAACCGGTAAAGTAACTGAAGTATGCCAGGAAAAAGGCTGCTGGATGAAACTGGAAAGAACCAACGGTGAAAAAGTTATGGTGAAATTTAAGGACTATGGTTTCTTCATGCCCAAGGATATTGTTGGTAAAGAAGTGGTACTTGAAGGGGAAGCGGTAGTAAAAGAAGTATCCGTTAAACAACAACAACACTACGCAAAGGATGCGGGCAAAAGTGAAGAAGAAATAAAAAAGATTACTCAACCTAAGAAGGAATTGCAGTTTATAGCGAAAGGAGTTTTGGTGCTGTAGAAATGTAAAATATAGAATGCAAAATATAAAATGTAAAAGGGTCTTTAATGCTAAAGACCCTTTTACATTTTAAGCACTTCGTTGAATCATAAGGGTACTTCTATTAAAAGTAGTTTACAAATACTTAGAGACTCTCTCACGACTCACCACTCACGACTCACGTTCTTCATTCCTCATGTCCTTCCGGCTCCAGCTTATATTCTTCTGGTGAGCGCCATAATGAAGACAGCAAAAGTTCCCGCATAAACAAAAATTCTTTCGGGATCTTATCATATAATTTAGAGAAGAGTTCTTCGTGCGATAACAATTCCTGTTTCCATAATTCACGATCGACCAGCATCATTTCATGAAACACGGGTCTTGGAAAATCTTCCAGTCCTTTCCAGTCCATATCGCGGTAACGGGGTCGCCATCCAATCGGACATTCTACCGCTGAGACCTTTCCTTTCACTCTTTCTACTATCCATTTTAATACCCGCAGGTTCTGACCAAATCCCGGCCATACAAATTCTCCCTTATCATTTTTACGGAACCAATTCACTCCAAAGATCCGGGGTGTATTGGGCAAGTCTCTTCCGAATTGTAACCAATGATTGAAGTATTGTCCCATATGATAACCTAAGAATGGTAGCATGGCGAATGGATCACGACGAACTTTACCCACTTCGCCGAAAGCCGCTGCTGTCATTTCACTTCCCATAGTAGCCGCCAGGTAAACCCCGAAGTTCCAGTTGAAGGATTGATAAACCAATGGAACCGCGCTGCTTCTTCTTCCACCAAAAATGAATGCGGATATCACTACTCCATCTGGATTATCCCAATCCGAATCGATGGCTGGATTCTGTAAAGCAGGGGCAGTAAAACGCGCATTAGGATGTGCAGCGGGTTTACCACTATTCTTATCATATGGATTACCATGCCAGTCGGTTAACCCATCAGGCACTTCTTTCGTCATTCCTTCCCACCAGATATCTCCATCAGAAGTAATCGCCACATTGGTGAAAATGGTATTGGCTTTGATCGATTCCATCGCGTTCGGATTGGTCTTCACATTCGATCCAGGTGCAACGCCAAAATAACCCGCTTCCGGATTGATGGCATACAACTTCCCATTATCATTTTTATGTATCCAGGCAATATCATCGCCCACCGTTGTTACCTTCCATCCATCCATTCCCTTTGGAGGAATCATCATCGCGAAATTAGTTTTGCCACAAGCACTCGGGAAGGCGGCTGCTACATAAGTCTTATCACCTTCGGGAGATTCAACACCTAATATCAGCATATGTTCTGCCAGCCAACCTTCTTCCAACCCCATTACAGAGGCAATACGCAAGGCAAAACATTTTTTTCCCATCAACGCGTTTCCTCCATAACCACTTCCATACGAAATGATCAGTCTTTCTTCAGGGAAATGGGAAATATATTTTATTGCGGCATTACAGGGCCAGCGTGAATCCTGTTGACCAGCTTTTAATGGAGCACCAACAGTATGTACACATTTTACATATCCCTTTTTATAGATATAGGGAAGAATCTTGTCTCCCATTCGGGTCATGATGCGCATATTAATAACGGCGTATTCTGAGTCAGTAAGCTGAACGCCGTATCTCGACATAGAAGAACCGACTGGTCCCATGCAATAAGGAATCACATACATAATCCTTCCTCGCATGGCGCCTTCGGTAAGATCCTCCAGAATATTTTTCATTTCATGCGGATCCATCCAGTTATTGGTAGGTCCGGCATCTTCTTTACGGCGAGTGCATATAAATGTTCTGTCCTCTACACGGGCCACATCGCTGGGATCGCTGAAGCAGGCAAAACTGTTTGGTCGTTTTTGTGGATGGAGTTTGATAAAGGTTCCTTTATCGACCATTAATTGGCACAGCGAATCATATTCTTGTTGAGAACCATTGCACCAATGAATACGATCGGGACGAAGATGATCGGCCATATTTTTTACCCAGGCTTCCATTTCAGCCTGCGCGGAGGCGTGCTCCTTTGAGGGAAATACGTTGTAGTGATACATGACAAGCAAGTTTGATGCAAGTTAGGATGTGGCTAAACAAGAACCAAGAAGCCGGAATGCTTAAGCAAGAACCAAGAACCGAAGAACCAAGAACCAAAGAAAGAATACAAAAGGGGTACAAGAAAAAATACAAAAGGTTCTTTGACACTCAAAAGCCTTTTGTATTTTTTAGCTTGGAATTTTTTTGTTCTTTCTTTGTATTTCGTTTTGTATTTCTTCTTTGGTTCTTGGTTCTTCGGTTCTTGGATCTTTTAAGAAAAGTCATTTATTAAAAAATTCGCGACATTCCCTCAATTTATCGGTATTAATAATATCCGCGCCGCATTGTTTTAATAATTTCCAAGCGGTTTCTGTATCGGGGGAACCCCAGAAACGAAAGGGTTTATTCCATTCATGCGCCTTACTTATCACGGCAATTATTTTAGCAGTGTCGCCGGTGTTATTGCGGGGGTTAAGATATTTATAATAGTTATCGCTGATCATCGCAATTTTATCTATGGCTTCCTGGTCATATTCTTCAAAGGGCCTGCCGTCGAAAAATAAATAAGCCGGATAATTTTTCCATTCTGAGATGGGTCCGCGATCACCACTAATAATAAGTTGAACAGCATGCGGATTTACGGACCGGTCGAAATAAGAGCGCAACGGTTGAAAGATCTTCACCAATTCCTGTAATATTTCTGGTCCGTTTTGTTTGATATCAATTACAAGGGAAGTCTTATAGGAACTATCGGCCGAAACGGAGCCGTGGTGCTTTTTAAATAAAGCAATGATTGGGTTAATATAAAGGGAAGAAAGTGTTTTCTTTTTTGTGGTTTCTTTTAGGGTATGTCCCACCAACAATTGTCCCTTCACCAAAAAAATATCGACTTCAATAGAGAAGCTATGCTGTTGCAAAGCATCAAATAAAGGGAGAGGTTTTGCATAATCATTATGTGCATGCATTTTCACCTGGGCCCCGGCGGTACATAGTGCAATACTTAGGATAAGCAGGCTAATTAATCGCTTCACTCCAGTATTATTTTTTTAAGATAAAAGAATCGGGGGTCGGCCTGTATCATTGTTTTGCTGGTAACAGTGATACCTTTCTTATCAATGATTAAACGGGAAGTACCCGCATCGGTCATGATATCGATGGGTAAAGGGGTATCAAAATTGAGTAATTGCACCAGGTATTTATCATCGGCGGTTTGTCGGATACGTATTTCTAATTTCTGTGCGGTGTATAAATAGAAATCAAAAAGTGGTTTCAGATCCTTTCCGGATGCCTTGCTGAATAATTGTTCAACATCGCGGGTATGCACCGGATGATCATAAGTGTATTGCGCATCTGTGGCTAGTTTTTTTAATGTTGGAAAGAAAATTTCATCACCAATTACATAACGCAATGTATGCATGAAGAAAGCGCCTTTTCCATAAATAGGTCCCTGGTAGGCACTGTCAGAATCCACTTCTTCACCACGAACTACCGGAATATTGCTGTTCTGCTGTCTTCCTGTTTGTCGCATGCGCTTCATATAAGATTCTTCTCCTTCCATGTCACGATAGTATAATATATCGCCATAACTGCAAATCCCTTCCTGTATCCACATATGCGCCCAATCAACATTGGTTACTTTATTGGCCCACCATTCGTGCCCAAATTCGTGATTCATCAACCAGTCAAAATCTTCACCGCCTACTTTAGTGTAGGTAAATTTATTTCCATAAGCGATATTCGATTGGTGTTCCATGCCGAGATGGGGTGTTTCGCAGAGACCAATCTTTTCTTTGGCCCAAGGGTACTCACCAAAATATTTTTCGAGGATGCGGGTAGTGCGTACCAGCATTTCGAGTAGATGCGGCGCTTTATCGGCATGTTCTTCCAAAACATAAAATACCATTGGTATTTTATTGCCATCAATACTGGTATAGTCTCTTGTAACGGTTTTATATTTTCCTATATTAAACAGAATGCAATAATTGCTGATGGTGTAATTGGTTTTCCAGTGCCAGGTGGTTTTATCTTTTTTAGTAGTTGATTTTTTCAATAAACCCGGACCCGCCACTACCAATCCTTTAGGAACCGTTATAATTAAGTCGGCGCCTTCGTTGGGTTCATCACTTGGATGATCTTTACAGGGAAAAAATATCTTTGCTCCTTCACCCTGGCAGGTCATCGCGATCCAGGGATTGCCCTGTCCATCTTTCTCCCACTGAAAACCGCCGGTCCAGGGAGCGCGTACCGCTACACCGGGAGTTCCACCATACAACACTTTTATTTTTACTTTTCCGGCCGCCCAAGGTTGAGAAGCATTTATTGTTATCAGATCGTTTTGGTGGGTGAACGTTTGTTGCTTTCCATTTACCAGTATTTGTTTTACGGTTAGGCCATTCCATAGATCTAATAACAATACGCCTGATTCTTTAGAAAGAATCAGATCGATTTCGGTATATCCGTTAATTGTTTTTTGCTGCGGATCCACATCGAGTGCCAATGTATAATGCCGAATATCCATATTGGCTTGTTCGGGCTTGAGTTTTCCACCTGAACGAAGATTTTGTGCGGAAACAAAATATGCACTGAATATAAAAGAGACCAGTAGCCAATATCGCATAGTAAAGAATTTGGCGAAAGTTAACGAATAGCCGGGCAATAATCAGTACAAAAAAGTATTACCTTACAATGATGCTTCGATTGCTATGGAAATTATATTGGAAACTCTCTGGATGGAAAGTTGTTGGTCAGTTTCCGTATCCGTATAAAAAATTGGTATTGATTGTTGCACCACATACCAGTTCGAAAGATGTGATCGTAGGCTTTGCTGCCCGCAGTATTTTGAAGATCGATCATGCAAAATTTTTAGGTAAGAAAGAATTGTTTGACGGACCTTTTGGCTGGTTGTTTCGTTGGCTCGGAGGTACCCCGGTCGATCGTTTCAGCAACCAGGGAATGGTAGAACAGGTAACAGCATTATTTACCGGACACGATTCATTCATTTTAGCAATGGCCCCCGAAGGAACCCGGAAAAGAGTAGATAAATTACGCAGTGGTTTTTATCATATTGCCAAAGCGGCGCAGGTGCCGATCCTAATGGTTGGCCTGGATTTTGAAAACAAAAGATTAGTATTGGGCGAGGCATTTTTCACAAGCGATAATGAAGCCGCGGATTTCCGGCGGATAATTGCTTTTTTTGCAGAAATAAAAGGAAAGAATCCCGAGCTTGACTTACGACATTTAGCACAAACAAAATGAGTGTTTTTTTAATTAGATTTTTAAAAGGCACGGAACTTGTAATAGAGAGAATTCATTAACATTTATATAAAACGATTAATATGAAATCAAGACTAATTATTGGAGGAGTGATGCTTACATTGATTGCAAGCTCCTGCGTTAGTAAGAAGAAATTCATGGCTTCCGAAAAAGCCGCACAAGACAGCTATACGGTGTTGAATACAAAGAATACCGAGTTGGAGGGTAGCCTTAAAACCTGTAACGAAGATAAGATTGAACTCAACCGGAAAAATACAGGACTGCAAACAGAAGTTGACGGGCTCAATAAACAGGTTGCTTTTCTTAAAGAAAATAATACCCAGGCTTTAAAACAATTGCAGGATATGTCGGTAATATCTGCACAACAGGCGGAAAGTATAAATAAGTCTATGGAAAATATTGGCGCTAAGGATTCATATATCCAAACACTTCAGCAATCCATGGCGCGTAAAGATTCATTAAATATGGCCCTGGTGATGAACCTGAAAGGGGCTATTGGAAATATGGAGGATGAGGATATAAATGTTAAGGTTGATAAAGGAGTAGTATTTATTGATATTTCTGATAAACTCTTATTCAAAAGCGGCAAGTACGAAGTAACCGAACGTGCCAGCGAAGTATTGGGTAAGGTAGCACAGGTGCTCAAAAATCAACCCGATATTGAGTTCATGGTTGAAGGACATACTGATAATGTGCCCTACAAAGGCGGTGGCGTTTTACTAGACAATTGGGATCTCAGTGTGAAAAGAGCTACTACCGTTGTACGATTGCTTCAAAATAAATATGGATTGGATCCGGCGAAAATTGCAGCTGCCGGTCGTAGCGAATACAAACCTATAGCCCCGAACGATTCCAAAGAAAACAAGGCGCTTAATCGTCGCACCCGTATTGTGATATTGCCACAGTTGGATCAGTTCTTTAAGTTGCTGGAGCCGAAGAAGGGTTGAGTTAGTTTGTAGTTTATAGTTTGTGGTTTATAGTTCTTTAGGTTTATCATTCATAATTAACTGCAATCTGGTATTTATAGCAAGATCGCGTTTAATGAGGGAGTTGAACCTAAGAAACTACAAACCACAAACAACAAACAAATCAGTTTTTTTCTTTTTCCACCTCTTCCACCTCTTCCCCTGCTATTGCTACATTCACCAAATATTTTGGAGGTTCATTTCGCGACAACGGCTCCTTGCCTTTTGCCTTTGTGAATATTATTCGTGAGGGATCTACCTTTTTTGTCTTTACAAAATAACCAGTTATATACCAGTCGCGTAATTTTCTACGCTCCAGGGTCCACTGATCGATTTTTTCCTTCCCGATAAACTGGATACACTTATCCTGTATCGATTGAAGGCGCGTGGGTCCCACCCGCTGATCGATGAATGCAATAAAAGCAGAATCACGAAGGGACAGATTATTAATTAATAGTTGTTGCTCCTTACCAATAATCATTATTGTATCAGAAATATTCAAAAAACGGCGTTTGGCATATTGGGTAGCTAACCATTCTGTTTCATCCTGGCTGTTTACCAATTGTACAAGTTCCAATTGCAGGGCACTGTCTTTTTGAAGCACGGCAACCAACTGATCCAGTTGCTTAATTTGTTTTTCAGTAAGTTCTTTCAGCTCATAATCAAAAAGGATTTCTTTGTAATCAGTTTCATTGCCACCAAATTTACCTGCCAGTAATTTATACGGAGCTGCAACCACTTTACCCATCATGTTTTTCAGGACCTGCCATACAATAGTTCCCCATTTGAATTTTGGATCATCCAAACTACCCGAAACGGGGAATTTAATATGAATTTCGCCTTTCGCGTCTTTCAGCAAAGAAACTGCCAACCGTACCGGAACTTTCTTGGCAGTTTTATTCTTCACTTTTTTCCCCGCTTTCATATTATAGATATTGAAATCGTTTTTATTGGAGAGCATGCGACTATGAATAGTCGTTTTATTATTATAAAATACATTTCCATCCAGGAAAGGGGTTGCTACATAATAAACAGAATAAGGATTGAAATCGGTGACCTTTAGTTTTGAAACCGCCAACTCCATTTCAACATCTTTGAAATTATCGGGGCTGATAAACAGGGACCCTTTTAAATTGCCGGTCTTGTTCAGTTGCGATGAAAGCTCAAAAGCAATTCGTTTGTTATTGCTGTTGATCCGGTCGCTGAGAACATTGATAGAATCGAACTGGTATTGAAATTTATCCTCCAATGTATAATCGGTAAATACCAGGCTGCCATCGCTTATTAATAATTGATCGGCATTGTAATTACTGATCACATATTCCCTTACTATCTCATCCAGATATTCTGAAGCGGATACAAATACATTGGAATAGGAAGTAGATTCATCACTAATGCCTGCCGTACTGGTCGCCGCTGATGTCTTCATCAGCCGTTCATAGTTAAAGCCATCATCATACATGGCAAACTTTATATAGGGTTGTTTAAGGCTAACGGTATTGAAATCATAAATGTTACCCTTGGTATTTATTGAATCTACTTTAATCTCCAGCTTTTCACAGGCCAGTAATTTTTCTTTGGTATTGTCGACAACTGAAAATTTTTCCAGGGTGAGTAGTCCACCAGCTGCCACCTCTTCGGGCTTATTGGCATTACCAGAGATATTAATAGTGGTGCTAAATAGACCTTCGAGGGAAGTTACCTGAATATAATCTTTGAGATAGGGAAATAAAACCGAGCAATTGAATTTATCTATCTGCAGGTTAAGTGTAAACAAACCTGTCTTATCATTATAGTTGGTCTTTGATACTATGTTTCCACCTTCTGTCAACGTAAAACCACAATCAAGATTATAAACCGGATCATCCCAGGCAATTAGCGGAACTATCACATTCCCTTTCTGAATTCCTACTTTATTATAAGGACGGGTATTAATATATGTGATACTAAGATCTTTTATATCGATGTTCCGGATCCAGTATTGGGTGGGCGCCTCATTGCTAGTAGTGGTGTCGTCGATGCCATCCACCAATATCCTATCTAAAATATCATCATAATTAAAATGTTCCCCCGTTCGGATTATAGTGAGTGCCGGACTTTCCGCGCTAATATTGGAGATATCATATTTGTCGCGCAATACTTTATATATAGAGATGGTAGCATGAAGCCTATTCGCTTTGAAGAATGGAGTCTTGCCATCTTTTTCATAGACCACAAAATTTTTTATGCTAGCGGTGCCACTGAAAAGGTTCAGGAAAATTTTATTCATAGTAATCTCCCGGCCGATGAACTCTACATCGTATTTCTCAATCAGGTATTTGGCTATTGGCGAAATAAATATAAAGGCAAGGGTTAATATCAAAACAAATAACCCTGCCAGAGCCAACAACCATCGACGCCACTTTTTCATGCGATTTTATTTGAGGATAAGAAGTTTGCCCCCATCCCCTAAAGGGGTGTTAGCAAGTACCTAAGTAATTGTATCATTCATAGTATATGAAAAAAGGAAAATTGAATTTTGTTTCGCAGCTGCCTGCTCCCCTTTAGGGGATGGGGGCATACTACTTCAGGTATTTCGCCCAAAAATCAAGGGTTCTTTGCCAGGCTAATTTAGCGGCGGCTTCGTTGAAACGGGCGGCAGAAGTATCGTTGTGGAAAGCATGATTCACCCCTTCGTACAGGTACATTTCATAGTTGATTTTATTATCTTTTAGCGCTGCTTCGAAAGCAGGTATGCCCGCATTAATACGTTCGTCCAGCGAAGCATAGTGCAATTGGAGAGCCGCTTTTATTTTAGGAACATCTACCGCATCAGCCTGTCTTCCATAAAAAGCAACAGCCGCTTTTAATTCAGGCACATGCACCGCCAATTGATTGGCCATCGCACCACCCCAGCAAAATCCCACACAACCCATTTTCCCATTGCAATCTTTTCGGGTTGGTAAATAGGCAAAGGCTTTCGCGAAGTTGGTGGTGTTCTGAGTGGAATCTAATTTCTGAAACAGGGCTCTGGCTTCGTCTTCATTAGCAGGAGTGCCTCCCAGCAATGACAACGCATCGGGTGCCAACGCCAGATAACCGGCTTTGGCTGCACGACGGGCAACATCTTCAATATGCGGATTCAAACCACGGTTCTCATGGATGATAACAACTGTTGGATACTTTGCTTCTTTCTTGGGCCTGGCAATATAACCTTTCATTTCCCCTCCATTCGTAGGATAGGTAATGCGTTCTGTAAATAGATCTTCTTCGTTAATGTATGTTTGGGCTACCGCGTAATTTCCTTCCAGCATCGGCAAAACCGTCATGGCCGCGGCTAAACTACCGGTAATCATTGCCAGTTTCTTTAAAAAAACTTCCCTTGATAATGGCTTGTGGGTGTATTCGTCGTAGAGGGTGATAATGCGTTGGTCCATATTAGAGATTTTGGATAAGTAAGGTACGAAGTTTCGGGTTTTGTGTTCCGGCTTTTTGGCTACTTTTTTAATACGGGAAACAAGTTTAATAATGGTAGGAGGAATGGTAATAATCGAAATAGTTAGGGTAATAGTTGTGAGCTAAATACTTGATGCAATATTTCAGTTACATCACAGAACTTTTTAGTTTCATCAGGGGAAACCGGTTTTCTGGAAATCCTGAAAAGTATAAGATTGCCTTGCAATTCCATTTCAAGAGTCTTAAATTTTGAAAGCTCGTCTAGCGGAAAGCCTGCAATTGAATTGTAAAGTTTGTCCCGATCTTCTGTAAGAACATAGAATTTTCTTGAAAATTTCCGATGCTTTCTAATATCAAGTTCTGCTCTGGTAAATACATCAGCTAGCTTTTCTGTTATAGTTTCGGGCACGATAACTGTTCTAGGAAACGATTTCTGGGTGGTGAGAAGCCCAAAATGATAATAATCCGGTAATGCAACAGCATGCCTTACGTTGGATTTTGATCGATATTCTATAATCGAAACGTGTAGATTCCAGGGACTTCTCACAGACTGGTATGACCATCGCACATACGGAGTTTCGATTGCCCGAATCATCAAAAAGTTCTTTAGGTTTTTATGGGAAGAATTCTGAACTTTTAATCTCTTTGAAAGTATATCATCACATTCATGCATCATTTTTTCGAATGCCGCTCGTTCAGCGCGGGTGCGCTGTATTTCTTTGTCATCAGCAAAATCGTCGAGCATATTGATGTAAAATTTATATCGAGTAATTTTTTGCTCCATCTCTAACTACCAGTTAATTCTCCCACGATTTTTCTCACTAGCTCTGCTTCATAACCTTTTTGTAATAAATAATCAGTTGTTTTACTCATTCTTGAAAACTTGTTCGACTCCATTTTTTTAACACTGGTCCATTTTTTCTCCGCCAACTTGCTTAGTGTTTTGAGATAATCATTTTCGTCAATCTGTTTCAGAGCCTTTTTAATGCAGTATTCACTCACTTGTTTTTGTTTGAGCTCATATTTTATTTTAACTCTTCCCCATTGTTTAATACGGAATTTTCCACCGGCGAATTGGATAGAAAAGCGTTCTTCATTTAAATAATCTTCCTCGATGAGTTGGGAGATGAGTTCTTCAACCTGCTTCTTATACAAACCAAAAGAGTAAAGTTTTTCTTTCACTTCATAGTGACTACGTTCCTGGTATGCACAATAATGCTTCGCTTTTTCAAATGCTTGTTCTTTGGAAAGCTGTTTGCGATAGAGCATGAGCAAAGTAAATGTAAAATCTAAAATGTAGAAGGTAAAATGTAAAAGGGCCCGTCAAACCTGGGACCCTTTTACATTTTATATTTTAAATTCTACATTTTACATTTTCAGCGGATATTTCCAACCGAATTCTTCGCCGTATCATGTTTCGTTTTCAATACTGATTGTACAGCTACTTCTTTTCCTTTGATCATTGTTGTTCCGTAAATAATATATAAATCATTTCCCAGTGGTTGGAGGCTGCTTTTTGACCTGATATTACTGCGTGAAGTACTGATGCCTGCTTTCTGTTGTGGTTCGTTGGGATTTCCTTTCTCATCTGTTGTTAAAGTATAGCTATGACTGCTGCTGATATCCGTTTCGTATTCTCCGTCACCGTCAAGATCTGCTTCAATTAAAACGCTTTTGAAATCGATTCTGTTGCTTCTTGTTGTACCGTTGTTTTGTGCTCTTTGCGAGGGATCGTTTCCTCCGCCATTGTCATTGATGCCCGATTTATTGGAACGCGAGGAATTATGGTCCTGTGATCTTTGCTGGACATCGCCGCCTCCGCCATTATCATTGATGCCTGATTTATTGGAACGTGAGGAATTATGGTCCTGTGATCTTTGTTGAACATCGCCGCCACCGCCATTATCATTGATGCCAGATTTATTGGAACGCGAGGAATTATGGTCCTGTGATCTTTGTTGTGGCGATGATTCATGTTCGGATAAAATGAAAGTTTCATCGTCAATAATAATATACTGTTCCGTAGTAATTGTATACTTGCCTGGTTCCATTTCCGTAAATTCAAACTCTCCGTACGAGTTGGTTAGAGTAGTTCGTAATGCACCACCGGGATTCTTACCTCCTTTAACAATGATTCCTCCAATGGGAGTTCCGGCAATCCTTGCAGAAATTACGCTTCCTCCTGGCATCATTCCACCTACAAGAGATTCGGCTCTTCCATCTTCATCGACGTCTACAAATTGCAATGGAAGGGCTTTTATATTAGAACGAGGGCTCCAGATTTCTTCTTCATTTTCGTTACCAGTTGCGGCAACCCGGTCGTTTTTAATATTTGATTTTGTCTTTATTTTTTGATCAGCAACGATATCTGCTAATCCATCTCCATCAGAATCATCCATATCAATAACAAATTGTATAACATTCGGGTGATTACTTATTCTTGTTTCTGCTGTTATATCCTTACTGGTTCCATCGCTGAAACTGGCCGTAACAGTAAAATTATCGGCGAGATTAATTCCTATAAGATTCGATCCTTGCTTGCCGGTTCTTGCGTACGATGCGGCTGCGGCACCACCACCACCGCCGCCGGCCAGAGTAACTTTTCCGACACTTGATACGCTGAGGGCACCCGAGGTTCCATCTGCAAAAGTTCCGATGGCGCGTAATGATTCGTATGTGCCGTCTCCGTCCGAATCTGACTTGATTAAAACAACCCTCTTTATATTAGAACGGGTAGTGTTTATCGAGGCTCTTGTGTTTTCCTCATCAGTACTGGTGTTGATTTGTAGGGACCAACTATCAGCGCCACTAACGATTTCACCTGCCACATCCTGTTTACCCGTATTATCGATCGTTATATCAAATCGTTTTTGTATAGTTAATGCGCCAGCAACTTTTAATATGTAATCTCCCGATGGCACATTCGCAAACCAATATTCACCACAGGTCCCGGTAGTTGTTTTTGCAATAATTGCCCGGCTTTCAGGGTCGAGCAAATAAACATGTACGCCTGCTACACCATCACAATCATCATCTGTACCTGGGGAAATCGTTCTGTTCTTTTGTTCGTATAACGGATTGCTGCCACTCATTCCATTATCCTTATATAACGGGTTAGATGTTACGGTTACTGCGCACGGACTACAAACCGGTCCATCACCTTCAAAAAATACCGGTTCGTATTGGCGACGACCCGTAGCTAACCCGCTTCCCCTTTCTCGTGAGGATCGCTTACCTGACGATTGTCCAGTTGAAACATCTCTCGCGAAAATTTTTGTAGAATAACCTGACAGTCCTGGGGCAACATTAATGGAAGCTGCACCAGCAGCGGCTCCTGCTCCTGTTGCTACACCATTTCTTACTAATGTTCCGAATGAAGTATTTGGAGTAGTGCGGGTAGAGCTGGTCTGCGAATTCATATTCACACTTCCGCCACGGGTTGTATTGTTTGTAACGATAGCATAAGCTGGATTGTTATCCGCTGAACCAGCTGTCAGTCTACCGGAAATTATATTTCTTCCTGCACGTTGTGAAAGCGAGGACCCCGCGGCGTGTAACCCCTGGTTCACCTTCTCCCCAAATGTAGCGCCTTGTGAAATCGAAGAGCCTGCTGCGTGTAAACCTTGATTTACTTTTTCTCCAAATGTGGCACCCTGCGTTTGTTTAGGAACAGTAACATTCATGGATATTCTATTGGGCATACCCCCATCGATATTCATTCCTCTTGCATATTGAAGCGCGTCATCCGGACAAGCGAATGTATTTTCTTCCGTGCTGCCATCGGGATGTGTAATTTTTTGTGTAACGGCACCGCAGGATTCCTGCCTCGTAATATTTCCATAAACGGGTTGACCCGGTTGATAGGTTCTATTACCATAAACAGGTTGACCCGGTTGATAGGTTCTTCTTCCTGTTGGCAATCCACTGGCAGCATCACGAGGTGATATAACAGTTGGCTGTTCGGGTAAAATCCTTCGGCCTGTTGAAAGTCCACTGCCTGCTTCTCGATTTGTAGCCTCATACTGACGGCGACCGGTTGATTGTCCCGAAGCATGATCCCTCGAAGTCATATTTATGTCTTCATATTTCACATTGCTGATATGTTTCTTGTCATTTCCAAATGTTTTGCTGATACCAATGCCCGCGGTAAAGAGTTGAATATCGCGTTTCTGTTCGGTTGGAACATCTATACCTGATTGAATATCTAATAAACGGATAGATGAATTAGTATAGAGGTAATCGGTATTTATAAAAAAACTAGTACTTCCATTAATTGGAAAACCCATCTGCAATGCGCCGGAAAATCCGGGGAATAAATTCTTATCGCTTGCAGTATAACCATAAACCGGTCTTTGCGCCCCGGTTGGAGTAATGCTCACTGATCCCGGATCGTTCAGAAACATGCCTCCCTGTAATTCGGCCATTAGTTGAATCCGGTTTCCAAAACGAAAAGAAGGACCGAATACCAGGTAACTATTGGAGGGCTTAGCCGTGTTTATGGTCGTTTGAGATGGATCTATTTTGCGTTCCGTCAAAAAACTATTGATTGCCGATTCGTTGATTGATCCGGTTACCAGCCCACTGGAAATTCCTAATCCTACCCTTCCAAACTGGTAGCGTCCCGAAATTTTAGTTGCTATGCTGTTTCCACGGAACAGCGATTTTTCATTGCTGTTTATTCCAAAAGAAGCGCCGGTTGAGAGGTCAAAACTCCAGCTATCCGAATAAAAACTAGTACGGTTACTGCGGGCCTCGTTCTGATTATAAGAGGCGAACTGGGAGAAAGAGTTAAAGACTAATAGACAAAGCGCTATTAGGGCAAACGTTTTTTTCATATTGGAGCTATTGGTATTTCGTTTTGGGTTTTCGGGGGCGGGATTGACTGGATAAGGCCAAAACGCTAAAACACATCGCTTAGTATAATAATATCATCGATAAGCTCTTGTTATCCAAAGAGCAAGGAGAAATGAAGGATTTACCATGGACTCTAGCTTTATCAAAGCCACAGATTTCACAGAATCACACTGATTATATAAAGGAAAATCCGTGGAAATCTGTGTAATCTGTGGCAAAAAACAAATCTTAGCTGACTTCACAAAAAATCCACTTTCCCCAATTCCCCCTTTGCTGTTAACTAAAAATCAGTAGTTTCGCCACTCTCATCTACAATTATCAAAACATTCAATTCTGTTTATGAAGTTCATCGTTTCGTCATCGGCTTTATTGAAACAATTGCAACAGATTAGTGGGGTAATAAACGCGAATACCGTACTGCCTATACTGGAAGATTTTTTGTTTGAAGTAGAAAAAGGAAAGCTTACCGTAGTGGCTACGGACCTCGAAACGGTGATGAAAATTCAATTAGAGGTAGAAGCTAAGGACAGTGGTCGTGTTTGTATTCCTGCCCGCATTTTGATGGATTCGCTTAAGAACTTACCCGATCAACCCCTCACCTTTAATATCGATAAGAATTTTGGTGTAGAAATTACCAGCGATAATGGTAAATACAAGGTAATGGGAGAGAACCCTGATAATTTCCCCAAAGAACCGGCCGCGGATGATACTACTTCTTTTACCATGACTTCAAACGCGCTGGTTACCGCTATCAATAAAACGTTGTTTGCGGTTAGTAATGATGACTTACGTCCGGCCATGACGGGGGTGTTTTTTGAAATGGATAAAAAGGGATTGCAGTTTGTAGCTACCGACGCGCATCGTCTGGTTCGTTATAAGCGTAAAGATGTTAGCTGTCCAAAAAGCGGATCGATGATTGTTCCAAAAAAACCATTGACCTTGTTGAAGGCTTCTATGCCTGTAAATGAAGATGAACTGACGGTCAGCTATAACAATAATCACCTATTTGTAAAACACGGTACTACTCAATTAAGTTGCCGGCTGATAGACGCGAGATTCCCCGATTATAAAGTGGTGATTCCAACGGATAACCCATATAAACTCACGGTAAATAAAAACGATTTTCAAAGCGCCCTCCGTCGGGTTAGTATTTTCAGTAATAAAAGCACTAACCAGGTTGTATTGAACATCAGTGGCAGCGAACTGCAATTAACCGCACAAGACGTAGACTTCAGTTTTGAAGGAAACGAACGTATGAAATGTCAGTATAACGGGGAAGATCTGCAAATTGCTTTCAACGCGAAATTCCTAATTGAAATGCTGAATGGTGCCGACAGCGATGAAATCAATACCGAACTTTCTACGCCT
The DNA here is from genome assembly GCA_965279015.1 of Chitinophagaceae bacterium. GTDB lineage: Bacteria > Bacteroidota > Bacteroidia > Chitinophagales > Chitinophagaceae > Endoryza. Next base: position 665,431 of record OZ257130.1, on the reverse strand, counting down.
ACCAAGGCAGGTATAATAAAACCAACGGATCAGGATGAAAACGAAGAACTGTTGATGTTGGTGATGCCGCTGATGTTGAATAGTTAGGAGGAAGCTGCTAGCTGTAAGCTACAAGCTGCAAGCAGATCACAATATGTTTTGGCTCATCTTTTATAATTGGCCTATTTTAATCAAGTGCAGCTAGAGGCTTGAAGCTAATAGCTTGCTGCTTTCTTTATGAATTTCATCCTACTCCGAACATACGACAGTTACATAACCGCAAACCTTCATTTACAACAACTCGAAGCGGAAGGAATAAGAGCATATCTCGAAAATGAAAATATCGCCACTATTGCTCCCTATCTTACAGGAGATGCAGGAGGTGTCAGATTATTAGTCTTTGAAGAGCAACTGTCAAGGGCTGCAGAAATAATCAATGAAATTGAGGAAGAATACCGAAAGTCATTACCCTGTCCAAAATGCGGATCTTTTAATATTCATCCTGTAGTAAATACTAATAAAGCCTCTAACTGGTTTAGTGCCATATTCAACAAATTATCAGTGAATTCGGGTTCATCCTTTGAACCGGTTTACCGCTGTTTTACTTGTGGTTACGAGATGGAACAGCTTCCGGAGTAATTACATGCAATGATTCGATTTTCACCGTAACTTAGAGGATAAACCCTCCATTTTGCTATGGAAAAAATGCTTCATTTTTTTGATCATATCCACACCTGGCAACTTTTTATCTGGATTGCCCTATGGATAGTATTTTTTGGAATACTGGAGAACCTTGTTCCCGTATTCTCCTTTAAATACAATCGTTGGAAACATGCCGGCGTAAATTTTTCTTTCCTTTTAACCACCGCTCTTATAAACCTGGTGGTTGGTTTAATTACTGCGGGGGTTTATGTATTTATTCAGGAACATCAGATCGGATTGATTTATTGGCTGAACTGGCCACTTTGGGCCGAATTACTGCTCTGTATTTTGCTGCTTGATTTTATTGGAATGTATTGTTCGCATTACTTACTGCATAAATTCAAATGGCTCTGGAAGTTTCATATGGTGCATCACAGCGATACACATGTAGATGTTACTACCGGAACCCGTCATCATCCGGGGGATTGGTTGATCCGCGAAGTTTTTGCCTTAGTAGCTGTAATTATTACCGGAGCGCCCGTTGCTTTTTATTTCTTCTTCCGTTTCTGCAATGTGGTGTTTACTTATCTTACACATGCCAATATCAATATGCCTGCCTGGCTGGAAAAACCATTGAGTTGGATCTTTGTAACACCCAATGTCCATAAATTCCATCATCATTTTGAAAGGCCCTGGACCGATACGAATTTTGGTAATATATTTTCAATATGGGACAGAATATTCGGCACATTTGTGTACGATGATGTACATAAAATCCGTTACGGACTGGATGTGTTAGAAAACAAACCTGATGAAGATATTATATACCAGATGAAATTGCCTTTTGATAAAACGATCAAAACCGATTACTAGAAAGCCATACAGATCCGACCCTCCCGAAAATAGTTTCTACATGAAAAAAACAGCCATTTATTTTTTGCTCTTTTCTTTGCTGTTAAATGCGTCGGCACAAGAGATGCTGAAGACAGCGGACTCTGTCAGAAAGTACCGCAATATTCCCGGGTTAGTGTATGCTGTTTTTACTACCGATGCCATTTTGGATAGCGGAGCAACTGGAGTAAAAAAAATGCGGGTCAAGGGTCCGGTCCGCATGAATAACCGTTTCCATATTGGCGCTACTACCGCTACATTCACTACTTATATTGCCGCCCGCATGGTACAGGAAGGAAAAGTATCCTGGAACACTACGATCGGCAAAATATATCCTGAACTGGATGGTAAGATTGTCAAACTGTATATGCGCATTACCCTTCAACAATTACTAGGGCAACGCAGTGGTTTGCCTCCTTATGAAGATTTTAATGAATGGCGCGATATACATTCACTTCCTGGAACCCCCACTCAACAAAGAGCGCTTTTTGTTTCCATGATACTAAAGCGAAAACCTACCCTGATACTGGATAGCAGCAAAGCTGTTTATTCAGTGGCCGGTACAGCTGTTGCTGCTGCGATGCTGGAGAAAATCAGTAAAAAAAGCTGGGAGCAACTCGTAGATATCTATATCAACAAGGGGTTGAACATAAAAGCTGAATTTGGTTTTCCGGCAATAAAAGATTCAACAGAACCATGGGGACATTGGGATACTTATTTTCAACTTACTACACATATAGATGATTATTGGGCACGTTTCTTTACTCCCATTGCACCGGCGGGTAATATCAATATCGCCATGAGCGATTTCATAGTGTATATGAGAGATTATATGCTGGCACTGCAAAATCAAAAATCCGTTATCGGAAAAGAAACAGCGGAGCTAATGCTCTTTCAAAAGCCTGGTTATTCAATCGGGTGGTACAATATAAAATGGCGGGGAATGAATATTGCTTATGCACCTGGCCGGGGTGGTTTGTTCAGTAGTTATATTGAAATAATAAAAGAAAAGAACATCGGCATTATTGTGCTCTGCAATAGCGGAACCGTAGACGGGCGGTCCGGAGTATCCAACCTTGCGAAAATTCTCCGTAATTATTATGCGCAATAATTCATCAGCACTTGTCATTGTCTTGTCTCCCACAAAGCCACAAAGGACACTAAGAAATAAATGAAAATATCTTTGTGGCCTTTGTGTCTTAGTGGGAAATAAGGTTCCATTAACTTTGTTTCTTTAATAATAAATATGGGAAAGATTGTCGCTATGATACCGGCGCGTTATGCCGCTACGCGTTTTCCGGGTAAACTGATGCAGCTACTGGGAACGAAAACAGTGATATTGCATACCTATGATAATACTGTAGCTACCGGGCTATTTGATGAAGTAATTGTTGTAACGGATAGTGATATTATTTTCAATGAGATCATTTCCCATGGTGGTAAAGCGGTAATGAGTAAGAAAGAACACGAAAGTGGTAGCGATCGCATCGCGGAAGCGGTTGCGGATATGGAACTGGAGATTGTATTGAATGTGCAGGGAGATACCCCATTCATTAAAAAAGAACCATTGGCCCGCTTATTAAAATGCTTTGATGATAAATCGGTTCAGGTAGCCTCGATGATGCAGATACTTACAAAAGAAGAGGAGATCAATGATCCGAATTTTGTAAAAGTGGCGGTTGATAAGAATATGAATTCTTTATTCTTTAGCAGATCTGTGATTCCTTATCCGAGAGATAAGAAAACAGTGATTGTCTATTATGAACATATTGGTGTATATGCCTTCCGCAAACAAGCGTTGATCAATTTCACTCACTGGCCAGTAACTCCTCTTGAAGCCGCCGAAAAAGTAGAATGCCTTCGTTATCTCGAGTACGGTATTCCCCTCCGGATGATTGTTGTTGATTATATGGGAGTGGAGATTGATACGCCGGAAGATTTGGAGAAAGCGGGAAGGTTGTTGTGAAAACAAGTTTGTAGTTTATGGTTTGTGGTTTATCGTTCTTCATGTGTAGCTTTCCTGAATAATAGCAAGCGCCCTTTTATAAAGCATTTTAGAATTTTAGAACCACAAACGATAAACTACAAACCATAAACTATTCTGCTTATGAATAAGAACAAACTCTTCCGCTGGTCCATCGTAGCGGCGCTCGCCGGTTTTATTTTTGGATTTGATACAGTGGTAATTTCAGGGGCGAATCAACCGATCAAAGAACTCTGGCAAACCTCCCCTTTATTTCATGGTTTTTTTATTATGTCGATGGCGCTATGGGGGACTGTGCTAGGAGCCATATTTGCAGGTTATCCTACTGAAAAATTCGGGAGAAAAAAAGTATTGCTGTGGCTTGGTATATTGTATACTTTATCTGCTTTTGGTACAGCCTTCGCTCCTGATCCTTATACGTTTTCATTCTTTCGTTTTATTGGCGGAATAGGGATTGGGGTCTCTTCTGTTGCGGCCCCCACTTATATTTCTGAAATTTCTACGCCTGCTATGCGGGGAAGACTCGGGGCCATGTATCAATTCAATATTGTTTTCGGAATATTGATCGCTTTTCTTTCAAATTATTTTTTGCAGGGAGTGGGTGGCGATAATGATTGGCGCTGGATGCTGGGTGTATTGGCTATTCCTTCAATTATTTATACACTGATGGTTATGGGTGTTCCGGAAAGTCCGCGTTGGTTGATAGGTCGTAAAAATGATCTCTCGAAAGCCAAAAAAATATTACAGCAACTGGGGGTTGAGGATACAGATAAAGAAATATCAAACATTATTACGGCAAACCGGCATGAAGAGAGCGCCGGTATAAAGCATTCGTTATTCAGTGCTAAATACAGTAAAGTGCTTTGGTTAGCTTTTATGGTTGCATTTTTTAACCAATTGTCAGGTATCAATTTTATACTTTATTATGCTCCGCAACTTTTGGAAAGTGCAGGATTGGCTGAAAAGGAATCCTTACTCAACTCTATCGCCATTGGCGGTACAAATCTCATTTTTACATTCGTAGGGCTATACCTTATAGATCGATTAGGAAGAAAGAGCTTATTGATCATCGGATCATTGGGATATATATTGAGTTTATCATTAGTTGCATGGGCTTTTTATGCAGATGCTAATCCAGGCTTGTTATTGAGTTTTATTTTAATGTTTATTGCTTCCCATGCAGTAGGCCAGGGTGCGGTGATTTGGGTGTTTATTTCAGAAATTTTTCCAAATAAAGTCCGCGCATCCGGACAGTCATTTGGTGCCAGCGTGCATTGGGTATTTGCAGCTATCATTACCCTGATTACACCATTATTCCTGGATAAAGATGAAGGAATCGTCCGTAATCAACCCGGAATAATATTCGCTTTCTTTGCTGTTATGATGGTATTGCAATTGATCTGGGTACTTACCCGCGTTCCCGAAACAAAGGATGTTTCATTGGAAGAGTTGGAGAAAAAATTGATTAAAGAATAGATCAGTATTAAATTAGAATGAACATGAAAGTCGGATTTCTTACTTCTTTTTGTGTTCTATTGCTTACAGGTGCAATTGCGCAGAACCAATTTTTGTATAAAGAGAAGTATCGTCCTCAGTTCCATTTCTCTCCTCCTGTCCATTGGATCAATGATCCGAATGGCCTCGTTTATCACAACGGAGAATACCACCTGTTTTACCAGTATAATCCCATGGGTATTCGTTGGGGGCATATGAGCTGGGGGCACGCGGTGAGTAAGGATCTTGTTCATTGGCAACATTTACCCGTTGCTATTGAAGAAGGCAAAGAAGTGATGATCTTCTCCGGCACCTGTGTGGTTGACGAAATGAATACAAGTGGATTTGGAAAAGATGGCAAAGTTCCAATGGTAGCAATTTATACAGGTCATACTGAAGGAGTGAACCAATCACAGCATATTGCCTACAGTTTGGATGATGGTCGTAGCTGGACAAGGTATGATAAGAACCCGGTGCTTGATCTTGGTAAAAAAGATTTCAGGGATCCCAAAGTATTCTGGTATGCACCACAACAAAAATGGGTGATGGTAGTTGCATTACCAATCGAAAAACAAATTCAGTTTTATTTCTCTTCCAATTTATTAAGCTGGACATTGATGAGCAGCTTTGGTCCGGCAGGGGATAGCAGCGGAATTTGGGAATGTCCTGATTTGTTTGAAGTGCCTGTTGCGAATGAACCGGGTAAATCAAAATGGGTGTTGATGCATTCCCCGGCACCATATATGCAATATTTCATTGGGGAATTTGATGGAACCAATTTTCGTTGCGATAATCCGCTTACTAAAATCTACAGGCCGGATTATGGTCCCGATTATTACGCGGCTATAGTATATAATAATTTACCAAAGGGAATGGCGCCGATAAGTATTGGTTGGGTCAATAATTGGAATTACGCGAACGAGATACCAACCACACCCTGGCGCGGGGCCATGTCGTTACCAAGAAGTTTATCAGCGAAACAAATAAACGGAGAATGGATGTTATTGCAGCAACCAATTACAACTTTACAACAATTACGTTCCAACTCGATGTTATGGAGAGAGGTATCAATAGTCGGGAAAAAATCAATGCCGGCAAAGGGTCAACAATTTGAACTGGATCTGGTCCTGGATATAGATTCATCCACTCAATGCGGAATAAGGCTGGCCGCTGGAAAAGGACATGAAATCGAAATTGGGTACAATGCTTCTACTAATAAAATATATATCGACCGTAGTAAAGCTTCCAATCAAACATTTCATAAAAGTTTTGCTGAATTGAAACGATATGAGGCCCCACTGCTGCTATCCAACAATCAATTGCGGATGCGCATATTTTTCGATCAAAGCATAGTAACGGTATTTGCCAATGAAGGGGAAGTTGTTCTTACCACCCAGATTTTTCCAGATAAGGAGGATAATGGGATTGAATTGTTCAGTGTAAAGGGAAAAGCTATACTAAAATCGGGGAAATTTTGGATGATGAAATCAACATGGTAACAACGTTTTTTACCATGGGATTCTCGTTTTAATATATCAGTTTGCCTAGAAGCTATTTTATAAGTTTTGAAGCAATTCCCACGGAATTAAATCTTTTATCAAACAAAATAATCGGGCTTGCAATTAAGGTTCATACAAAATTGGGACCTGGTTAATTAGAGTCAGCATCCTGCTGTTTCTGTTATCTTTGCGTTTTTGTAGACTTTATCAAAACGACTTTTAATTAGCATTTATTCAATTTATTAATTATGAAGTTTCGGAATTTTAAAATGGTCGATTACGTAGTGTTCGGCCGGGGCGCGTTCAATCAGCTCGATGAAATATTGGTTCCCCGTCGCAAAGGAGATGCGCCTATGATCTTTTTAGTAGATCATTTTTTTGAAGGAAAGCCCTTGGCAGGTCGGGTACCTCTCCGTGGAAAAGATAAAATCGTTTTTGTAGATGTAACCTATGAACCGAAAACTACACAGGTTGATAAATTGGCCAAACAATTGAAGGATGAGTTTGGAACCGTAAGCGGCATTATCGGTATTGGAGGAGGTAGTACGATGGACCTGGCGAAAGCAGTTTCACTGATGATGAATAATCCGGGTAGCAGCGCGGATTACCAAGGCTGGGACCTGGTAAAAGTTCCAGGAGTTTATAAAGCAGGCATTCCTACATTGAGCGGAACTGGTGCAGAGGTTTCGCGTACCACCGTATTGACCGGCCCAACCCGTAAGCTGGGAATGAATTCCGACTTTACTCCTTTCGACCAGATCGTACTCGATCCTGAATTAACAGCGAATGCACCCGTTAATCAGCGTTTTTATACCGGAATGGATTGTTATATCCATTGCATCGAAAGCCTGGAAGGGACTTTTTTGAATGAGTTCAGCAAAAGCTATGGAGAAAAAGCACTACAGCTCTGCCAGAAAGTTTTTGTGGAGAAAGATCAGTGGGATGATGAAAGCGATGATCAGTTAATGATGGCGAGTTATGCGGGAGGGATGAGTATTGCGTACTCTCAGGTGGGAGTGGCCCATGCCGTAAGTTATGGACTGAGTTATTTATTGGGTACCAAACATGGCATTGGCAATTGTATCGTCATGAATCATTTGGAAGAATACTATCCTGCTGGGGTGAAAGAGTTTAAATATATGGTGGAGAAGAATAAAATTGAGATTCCTACCGGAATATGCAAAGGACTTAGTGAAGAAGATTTCGAAAAAATGATTGGTGTAAGTATGGGCATGAAACCTCTTTGGGAAAATGCTTTGGGCAAGGATTGGGAAAAGATTATGACGAAGGAGAAGTTGAGAAAGTTGTTTGAAAAACTATGAGGAGTTTGTAGTTTGTCGTTTATTGTTTATCGTTCTTCAAACGCTAAAATTCCATATTAAAGGCAAGATGTGTTTAGTCGGGAATAATCGAACTAAGGAACGATAAACGAAAAACTACAAACAATAAACTAGTAATCCGAATACGCAGCGGCTCTGGTTAAAATTATCTCCGCCTTCGACACATTATTCTTATACTCTTCCATCGACACTAATTTCTTCCATTCCGGATCGTCTACAAATGTTTTCCAGTGTTTGTTGCGTTCTTCCATATTTTCAAAGCTGGTCATATACACCAGGTTGGGCATGCGGCTACCACTTATTACTTCAGCGTAAAAAATAGCATTGAATTGTAAACGATCAAACAGTACCACTTCACCCCCTTCATTAAACATCTTCACTTTATTGCGGTAATATTTTTCAGTAGGGCTTTCGTAGCTGCGTAATTCATAAACCCTACCGGATTTGGGTCCGGTCAGTTTAGGTAATATCATTTTCGGAGCCATGGCAAATGCATACATCAATGTTGATTCCATTCGCTGGTAAGGGGGATTAGTATGCAATGCATCGAGGTATTCTTTTCCGGTCTGCAGGTATTCTTTGTCTTTAAGCAATTGGGTTGATAAAGTAAGCAGTGTTTCGATTTTATTCGATGGAATAAGAACGTAGATGATTTTACGAATAGAAGTGTCATTCGCAATCGGTTTAAATACGCCCACCTGTTTAATAGATTTTCGATGTAATGCCGGTAATAATGCTTTTTCCAGGTAACCATCAATTGAATGCTCTTGTGCGGTGTTTGAAAACTGGTAGGTGATCAATTGGTAATACTCCCTGTTCTTTCCGGAAGATTGAGCCGATAGATTGAAAGTGCCAAAGAAGAATAACAATAGAATAACGAAGGATTTCATACTGATGAGTTTGATAGACGAAGCTAAAGGAATTAATGATTGCAAATACAGGGCTAAGAGATTAAAGGAGAAAAGGAGGGAAAAGAAAGAGTTTAATATTAATGCCCCTTTTCCTCCTTTTCTCTTTTGCCCTCTTAGTTAATAATCTATTCATGGGCTTGACTGGACTCTTTACATTTACAGTAAATTTTTTTTTATGAATACCAGGGAAACCGAAGAGCTTTTCAAAAATGGAAATGCATACCTCGATAAATTTCAGCTGATCGTAGATGAAGCGATTAAGGAAGAGGAGCTTATTGTAAGAAATTTGTTGAATCCGCCACAAGAAATAATTACACCGGGACAAAAGATCTCCGATAAAGTGGCACGCTTCGGGGGGTCTTGGAAATTTATAATAATGTTTGCCGTTGTACTGGCAGCCTGGATCGTCTTCAATGTTGTGGGTTTGGGAAGGTATCACTTTGATCCGTATCCATTTATTTTGATGAATTTAATCCTTTCCTGCATTGCTGCCTTGCAGGCACCCATCATCATGATGAGCCAGAACCGGCAGGAGGAAAAGGATCGTCAGCGCAGTGAGAACGACTATCTTATTAATATGAAAGCGGAAATGGAGATCCGGAGTCTGCACCAGAAAATAGATCTTTTAGTTCAGCAACAGATAGCGAATCTGTATAAGACCCAGGAAGAGCAAATGAAGGCACTTAATGAAATTAGGGAACAATTAAGATCCGGGAAATAAAGAACCAAGAACCAAGATGCCGAAATAAAAGAACCAAGAACCAAGATCCAAATAAAAAATGCAAAGAAACCAACCCTGCGGGCAAAGAAAGAATACAAAACTAAAATCTCAAAGGGGGCCAAATTAAATTGGAGACCCTTTGTATTTTTTCTTTTTGTATTCTTTCTTTGGCCCTTGATCTTTTGTATTCTTTCTTTGGATCTTGGCATCTTGCTTCTTGGTTCTTGCTTTACCATTCTGGCATCTTGGTTCTTGGTTCTTTTTGATATTCGAAGAATATCAAATTTACCTACCTTAACACAATGAACCTGAAGCCTGAAAAATACCTGCGTTACCTGTACCTGCCAAACCTGTTTGGTACCGATCGTACCAAGGAAATTCTTCATATTAATCCAACAGTGGTTGCGGAGCGGAAAGAGCCGGAGGAGGTAGTAATTTTTGTATATGATTATGACGCTGATTCGGTGGAAGAACGGCAACTTAAAAATACTTCAGAATGCTTTCGCTATAAAGAAAGCAAGCGGATCAGTTGGATCAATATTGATGGATTGCGAAAAGTAGATGTAGAGGTTGTATGCGCCCATTACAAAATTCACTCACTTATTGCGGAAGATATCTTGAGTATGGGACAGCGTCCCAAGATGGACGAAGTGGAGGGTGTATTGTATTGCCTTTTGAATATGCTTTATTATAACGAGCAGAAAAAAACAGTGGAAGTGGAGCAGATCAGCATGGTGCTTGGGAGTGATTTTGTAATTAGTTTCCAGGAAGATGCCAGCCGCGATGTATTTAATCCTCTTCGTGCCAAACTTAAGATTCCCCGCAGCCAGATCAGACAACGAAGTGCCGATTATCTCCTATACACAATGCTTGACCTGATCGTGGATAATTACTTTCTCGTAATGGAAAAACTGGGTGAGCAAATTGAGTTTGTAGAAGAGGAAATAGTAAGAAGCAGCAATAAAAGAAGTCTCGCACGCATCAACCAACTTCGTAAAGAAATGATTGTCTTAAAAAGAAACATTTCTCCTGTTCGCGACTTGCTCAGCAATATCATACGGAGCGAAAGTGAATTGCTCGACGACCGCACTACCAAGTACTTTAAAGACGTGTACGATCATATTGTTCAGGCCTATGATCTCAGTGAGAACTACCGTGATATTATGATGAGTATGCAGGACCTTTATGTAAATAATGTGAACCTGAAGCTGAATGAAGTAATGAAGGTGATGGCGATCGTAACCTGCATACTGGCGCCGGCTACTGTTATTGGTGGAATTTTCGGAATGAACTTCGATATCATTCCCTATGCCCATCACCAATGGGGGTTTTATTTCGCGATAGCCATCATGCTGATTATACCGATATGGATGATATGGGTATTTAAAAAACGGGGTTGGTTTTGAGAATGCTTAACCACAGATTGCATAGATTAATTCATTCGGGCAGGTGTGCATTAATCTGAGTAACCTGTGGTAAGAAATTAATACCGGTAGCAAATAGCATTAATATTCATTCCTGCTCCTACCGATGCGAATAAGATAACATCTCCTTTTGAAAGTTCATGATGCTTCACTTCTGCTTTAAGTACGAGATCGTATAAGGTGGGGACCGTTGCCACAGAACTATTGCCCAGCCAATGAATGCTCATGGGCATGATGTATTCAGGATGTTTGGCAATGCCGTATAATTTGTAAAGCGCTTTAATGATTCCTTCATCCATTTTTTCATTGGCCTGATGTATGAATATTTTTTTAAGCGCGCCGATCGGGGTGCCACTTTTATCCAAACAATCTTTCATTGCCTGTGGCACATATTTCATGGCATATTCATACACTTTTCTTCCTTTCATTTTTATATAGCGGATACGATCGTTACTGTCGGGATAATATGATTTTCCCATATTGATATAATAGGCTTCTTCCAGGCTGTGCGATTGAACACTGGCGCTTAAGATTCCTGAACCATTCTCTCCTGTTTCTTTATATTCTATCACCGCTGCTCCGGCGCCATCCGAAAAAATCATACTATCACGGTCATATACATCAATCACCCGGGAAAGTGTTTCGGCTCCGATTACTAATGCCTTGCTGGCAATACCCGCTTTGAAGAATGCATCAGCCTGAATTACACCCTGCACCCAACCCGGACAACCAAATAAAATATCATAGGCTACACAATTGGGATTCCTGATACCCAACTCATGTTTTACGCGGTTAGCGAGAGAGGGCACTGCATCACTTTGAATAGTGCCTTTGATTACGTTTCCGAAATTATGGGCAAGAATAATCTGGTCGAGTGTTTCCGGATCCACTCCACTGTCTTTAATAGCATTTTTGGCAGCGATACTGGAAATATCAGAAGTATTCAGGTTGGAATCCGCATAGCGACGCTCTTCAATGCCGGTGATCTGTTTAAATTTTTCTACTACAACTTCAGGGGGTGTGTCAAGTGGTAAATTATTATCCGCGTAAAACAGATGTTTTGCAAAATCTTTGTTCGATTGAATAAAAGATGGAATATATGATCCAGTGCCGGTAATAACTGATCGCCGCATAAAACAAACTACACATTAAGGAGAATGAGGACTATGCAAGGTATCCTTATAAAGGTAGGGAGAAATAAGCTTTAAAACATCAATATTTACTAGGACATCCCTAGTAGCCTTTATGGAATTCATTTTCAGATGCATCTCATACTAAAACCAGCTTATGGCGGAAATAACTACTTCTTCTTCGGAAAATAAATCCGGTGTTCAACGACTTAAAAAACATTCTACCCGGGTTGATCTAACTCCTATGGTTGATCTCGGGTTTCTGCTGATAACTTTTTTTGTATTTACGATGAGTATGTCGGAACCGAAGGCAATGAAACTGGTAATGCCCGCAGGAGAAGCCTTTAATATGCCTGTTGGAGAAAGTACAGCATTAACGATAATCCCAATGGAAGACAATAAGATTTTCTATTATCATGGAGACCCAGAAAAGGCACTGGAGCGGAATCAATTCGGTGTTACAAATTATTCGATGACTGAAGGTATCGGCGCCATAATTCGCCAAAAGCAGATAGCGCTTGAGCAAATGGGAAAATTAAGGCAAGATCTTATTCTGATCATTAAACCTGCTGATGGATCAAATATTGGCAATACCATTGATGTATTGGATGAAGTACTTATTAATACAGTAACCCGGTATGCATTAACAGATCTTACGGATGGCGAAAAGAAATTAGTTGCTACAAAAAATATTCATCTATAATTTTTCAAAAACTGCTACCAGGTATTTATTAGTGAATCCATCTTTAATCAGGGAGCTCAATCGTAAAAAAAACTTGTTGGGATGGCGGAGGTAATAACCCAATATCCCTTTGCGCAGATCCTTGCTCCGTTCCTCTTTTTTATTGAGAACAGAAAATAATTGATAGGATTGTTTTTGTACAAAGGAATCGATCATTGTTAGTCCTGCATCTTCAAATAATTTTTTAAATGAAGTTTCACTAAAGTCGTGCAGGTGATATGGATTAGCATCCATCGAAGGGGTGATGGGTACCGATGCAATAAATCTTCCTCCTTTTACTAAATGTTTACTCATATTCCGGACAAAACTGGCAGGGTCGGGCAGGTGCTCAATGGTTTCCAGCGATATGATATTCTGTAAGGGAAAGATGGGACGGAAATGCATGGCATCACCCACCAAAAACTCAATGGAAGGATGCGCATAACGCGAACGCGCTCTTTCAATGGCGGCCTCTTCAAGATCAACCGCAATTATACGATCGATTGAATCTCCATACTCTGTTGCCAACAAATAAGCTCCATAGCCAATACCGCAGGCAATATCTGCGCAATTTCCTTTTAAAAGAAAACGACCCGCATAGTGATATCGTTGCAGGTGTAATTGCAAGGTTGAGGTGCCGGTCGTTTCATCATTGGCGAGACGATCGGGATCAATTCGTTCTAGACTACTTTCCATTATTTTGAACCTGGTTCGTTAGAAGAAGGACCCGAAGCTTTCTTAAGCGCGTCTTCGCGGATTATCTGGGTAAAAGATTTTTCTAGTTGACGGATACGGGCATATAATTTAAGTACTACAAACCAGAAAATAAGAATGCTGACATAAAAAACAAGATCGGCACCACGACCCACACCAAGCTTCTGAGCAAGTTTAGTGGTGATATCGGGCCAGAGGATAAACAATACGGCCGCCGCAATCAATGCAAGCAACAATACCAGGTCCAATAATTTCTTTTTAAGTTGTATGACGAAATAGAGACAGATAAATGCTACTCCCGTCAATAATACCAGTTGGATCCCGCTCATTTAAAAAGTTTGTGTAAAATTAGATCAAATAATATTTTAATACTGTCCCAACTGCTTTGCCCCTTCTTTTTCGAATAATCGGTATAGACAATGAGTACCGGCATCTCCTTGAATCGAAGCCCATGCTTTTTTATTTCAAAAATAATTTCAGAAGCATGTGCCATCCTGTTTTCGGTGATGGTTATCTTTTCCAGGGCAATTCTGTTAAATGCCCGCAGTCCATTATGTGCATCACTCAGCAAAAGTCCCGAGAATAAATAGTTAACCCCTCTTGCAATTTGAAGCAATATTTTTTTGGCGAAAGGTATATTTGTTTTTTCTGCGGAAAGAAAACGTGAACCCAATACCACATCGGCTTCGTTTTTTAATAATGGTTCAATCAGTGATGGAATACAGGTTACATCATGCTGCCCGTCGGCGTCGAAACTAATAACAAGATCGGGGTTTAGTTTTTTGGCAAAATCGAAACCCGTTTGCAAAGCGGCTCCTTGTCCAAGATTCGCGCGATGCCTTAAAAAATATACGGGCATATTTTGTACATGCGGATAAAGAGACGGATTAGATCCATCGTCCACAATAACTATACTGTATCCTTTTTCTAAAAGCGATTTTACTACCGATGTGAGTACGGATGACTCATTATACGCCGGTATAACAACAATTCTTTTAGCAACTGTATGATTGAATTCCGGCATAGGTTAAGTGAAGGGTCAATTTTTTTTATAGGCATTTACCCGTTGATGGATGTTTTCACGAATGCTATAATAGTATAGATTAATATCTCCCACATGATAGTTCTTTGTTCGCAGCATAAAACTTCCCGGGAATTTCGGCTTCTTTGTCCATACTATTCCACCATTGATCTTAGCATCCGAAACGTTGTAATAAACCCGGTTAAATTTTCGCAGAATGGCCCCTTTGTTAAGATCGGCGGTAGCAAGATCGGTTGAGTCGCGCCAGGTAAGTGGATTGGTAACACTACTTTTTATCGTTTCTTTTTCTACAAAGGGTGGAACATAATTCACCCGATAGGTCCGCCATCCACAAAAGCAGTTTGTTTGTGAAGGATCTTTGCATATACTAAGGTTTGAAAAATAATTTTCTGGAATATACATTCCTACCAAATATGCGGCTACTAATTTTTCTCTTAAAGCGGTTTGATCGAAGAATTCCTTTAATAATCTCAACGCATGAGTGGTGCCCTGGCTATGCGAAGCAATCACAATTGGCTTGCCATTATTGTAATGATCAAGATAGTATTTAAACGCATTACGGATATCCTGGTAAGCCAATTCAAAAGCAGCCAATGCCGCGGCAGTATCGGTACTGAAATAAGAACGAAAATGCGCCTGCCTGTAGCGGGGTGAAAACAAACGATATTCATTAAAAGCGCTAGCCTGGTAAAGGATACTGGAATAATCCGTTTTCGCGTTGAGCGATGCATCGTTTATATCAGCGTTCCATCTCTTATCATCCGGATCAGTCAATGAAGTCGGGTATAAGAAGAAAATATCCACCGATGAATCGTATCGGTAATCTTTTTTCAAAGGAGCGGGAATACTATCAGCAAGATCTTTTTTATAAGGATGAGCTGCCCAATAATTGAGATCGGTATAATCAGGATTGCTGTTGGTACTATTAAAATTATAATTCCGGGTATATTTAGAATAAGAAGGTGAACATCCGGTAACGGTGAAAAATATAAGTAGATAGAAAATGTAATAGCTCCGGATCATCTTTATACAATTAAACAGTAAATCTAATACTAAGAGAATAAAAGTGAAATGAGAGGACAATGTTTAACTGAATTTCTCCTTTACCCCAATAAATAAAAATACAGAGCTAAGAGTAAAAAGGAGAAAACGAGACAAAAGAGAAAAGTCGAAATCCAACAACCCTTTCTTCTCCTTTTCCCTTTTGATCTCTTAGCTCAAAAATTGGTAAAACTGATACAAAGCCCCATTTAAGCCACCATTCATCCGATTTACGAACCGCTAATAAATGTCTCCGAAATTTTTTCCAACCCCGTATTGACTCTAAAACCCTTGCCTGGATTGAATCACAGGCAAAACTCATTAGCTTATAATGGACATTACCTTTAAAAAAATGGTACTATGTGTTGCATAGTACATTTAAATACCCTTATCTTTGTTCTGTCAATGAAAAAATACTAGTGGGGAGTGGTTAGAAGCAAGTGGGAACCTTTAAACCTTATCAAACCTTATCCAGGGCCTACTTGTCACTCACCACTCACCCCTAGTTTTAAAAATAGAAGTTTTATGAATATTGAGAACACACAGAGTCAGATGCGAAAGGGAATCCTGGAGTTTTGCATTTTCTCCATTATCCGCCGGGGCGAAGCATATCCCAGTGATATTGTGGAGGAGATGCGTGGTGCCAATCTGCAGATTTTTGAAGGTACCCTTTACCCCCTACTTACCCGTTTAAAGAATGCGGACATGCTCACTTATCGTTGGGTAGAAAGCAACTCGGGCCCCCCCCGTAAATACTTTTCCCTCACTCCAAAAGGGGAAGAATTTTACAGGGAGCTGGAAGCAACCTGGAATGAACTTGCGAACGCGGTAAATACGCTGGCGAATAAAAAGGAGTCACTCACTTCAACCTTATCGGCTACCAGCAATCCAATTTCTCCTGATAACCCAACAACAACTACCAACTAACACTTCAACCTTCAAATAAAATGACAATGAAAAAGGTAATTAATATAAACTTTCAGGGCAGAGTTGTTCCTATTGAGGAAACTGCTTATGAATTGTTGAAGCAATACGTCGAGAGTTTGCGAAGGTATTTTGCCAATGAAGAAGGTCGCGACGAAATCATCAATGATATTGAAGGTCGTATAGCGGAGCTGTTTTCAGAGCGCTTGAAAAAAGGCACCAGTTGTATTACGGACCATGATGTGAATGAAGTGATCGCCAGCATTGGTCGTCCGGAAGATTTTGATGCGCAGGAAGCAGAATTAGGTGGCGCAGCACCGAAACAGCAAAAAGCAAGTTCATCTCAACAATCTCAACAATCTCAGCAATCATATACCTATGCAGCTTCAGGTGGACGTGGCAAGTTGTACCGCAATGCCGATGATAAACTGTTAGCGGGTGTGGCAAGTGGGTTGGCAAATTATCTCGGGATTGATCCTGTGATCGCTCGGATTGTATTTGTAGTGTTTTTTGGATTCCTGTTTTGGGTTTATATATTATTATGGATAGTGGTTCCTTCTAAGTCTCAACAATCGAATATTACCAAAAGACTTTACCGCAGTGCAGATAATAAAGTGATTGGTGGAGTGGCCGGTGGATTAGCAGCTTATTTTAATGTAGAAGCGTGGATACCCCGTTTAATCTTTGGCCTGCCAATAATTGTCGGATTGGTTTCAAGTCCTTTTGGTATGTGGTGGAATGATTGGGATGTATGGATAGGCCCAAGAATACTTACCGGTTCTCTTAGTGGTACCCTGGCAATAACGTATATTATCTTATGGATCGCATTACCGGTAGCAGTAACCGCTTCGGAAAAATTAGAGATGAGAGGCGAGAAAGTAGATCTCAACAGTATACGTAATACAGTGAAAGAGGATTTGGGAAGTTTAAAATCAAAAGCACAGAATTTTGGGAGTGAAATAAAACAAAGCGCTGAACAGTTTGGTGAAAAAGCAAGGGAGTTTGGACAAACCGCCGGAAGCACTGCTAAAACATGGGCAGCGGAAGCCGCGCCAGTGGCCCGGGGTGCCGGAAGTGGAGCAGGACATGTGATTGCAGTTTTATTCAAAGCGTTCTTTCTTTTCATCGGTGGTATCGTAGGACTGGCAATATTAGGTGTAATGGCGGGTGTATTTGGCGCAGGAGTAGTATTAATGCCTTTTAAAGATTATTTCCTTGAAGGTGGTTGGCAAACAATGGCGGCCTGGAGTGCACTGTTATTATTCTTTGGCATACCAATACTCGCCTTCCTTGTTTGGATCATCCGTAAAATTGCCGGCGCAAAGAAAAATCCATATATCGCTTATGTATTCGGAGTATTATGGATAGTTGGATTGATCAGTATTATTTTATTGATAGCTGGAATCAGCCAGAACTTCAGAGGCGGGGCAAGAGTCCAGAACGATTTTCAGATGACTCCTGTAAAAGACAGGGTGACTATTAAAGTAACCGAATCAAAAGTGCGCCATTATGGTGGTGGTTGGATGAATTTCGGTGATGATGACGGCTTATATTTCACGGATGACAGCCTAATTCTCTCCAATGTAAGGCTGAAAATTGAAAAGAGTCTTGATTCATCTTACCATATTGCTTACACCCGTTATAGTAACGGAAGAAGTGATGGACAAGCGGAAGATCTGGCAAAGAAAATAGGATATAGCATCACACAATGGGACAGCGTTATCTATCTCGATAAAGGATTCTCTATACCACGTGGAGATAAATTCCGCAATCAATCCATCCTTGTTTCTGTAAAAGTGCCAATCGGAAAAAGAATCATAATCGACCCAACTGTGCCACGCAAATTGAACCGTTGGTTCTCGATCGGTTCTGGTAGAAGACATTGGAACAACTGGGAATGGGATGATGATGGTTATTGGATCAACGGCGACTGGAATAATACGGTTGAATATATAATGACGCCGGGTGGAATAGAGAGAGTAGATGCGCTGGACGAGAACGAATTAAAAAAAGGGAAGTACAAAATTAAAGAACGCGATAATGAAAACAGGAATGATAACGAACCAATAAGAGATGAAAAAGACGGCTACCGCTATCGAAAGGACGGTGATACGTTGAAAATAGACTCAAAGAAAGCAGACACGATCATTATAAAACCCGCCTCAACATATAACAGTGATGATGAAGAAGAAGAGTATAGCCATGAAAAATCTTCTTCGTACCTGGGCACATCGCTCTATGTTTTTGGTAGAATGTTCCAGATGTAAATACCCGCCGCCATGTCGCAAAGGCGGCCGCTGGCGGGGTTGAAGTTGGAACAAAAGAGTCCTGCATCTAATGCGGGGCTCTTTTTTTTGGACCACGAATCTCCCGATTCGTGATTTTAGCGAATCAGAGATTCGCTGTCCAACCAAAAACTTTATCTTGCCAGGCCCGATGCTCATCTTCGATCTATCCATATTACAATGCCCGCAAACACAGCAATCGCTCCGCTATGCAACTGCGGAAGAAGTAAGTATGGCCAATACAAAAATGAATGAAAAGTCTTTGTTATTTGAGCAAGGGCTGGTCAGCGAATCCGGCAATTGGTTTTATCCAATTTATAAAGAGATTTATTGTCTTCATTCATATTATGCAATTCCATTAATGGAAGGACTTTCTCATTCGCGGCAGATGGAGTTTGATAAAGAGAGAATATTTAATTATTTCAACCAGATACAATACCACGATTTTGAGGGACAAAGTATTTACGATGATGCGGAAGCCTTTGTTGATTTTCGTCCTTTTCTGTTACCATATACACGGCATGGGTTTTATAATTGCCGCCAATACTTACCCCACAGCGGCCAATATTATGTTGATGTTGCCTGTGGGCCGGTTGCGTTTAAGGAATATATTCAGTTGGCAGAGGGATTTGAGTGCCGTATATGTATTGATCTTTCATTAAATGCATTAATGCAAGCTCAGCGAAACTTGAAAGCCCATGGTCAACCGGCCATTTTTATTTGTGGAGATCTTATTTCTCTACCTTTAAAAGAGGGGGTAGCCGATGCGGTAATTTGTCAGCATGCCTTATTTCATGTACAAAAGAAAATGCAGGCACAGGCCCTGAAAGAATTGGTAAGAATTGCGGCACCCGGAAAAAAAATTGCTATTGTATACGACTGGTTCTACCATTCCTGGCTGATGAATCTTACCCTGGGGCCTTATCAATTGTATCGTATTGTTCGTCATTGGGCCGGAAGGCTATATGCACGAGTCTTTAAAAAAGATAAGCTGTATTTTTATGCGCATAGCCGCTCCTGGTTTCTTCGTAATAATCCGGGCAAGAAACTGGATATCTATATTTGGAGAAGCATAAATATTCATTTTTCCAGGATCTGGTTGCATAAAAGCCTGGGAGGAGAAAAAATCATAAACTATATATGGAAACTCGAGAAGAAACACCCTGGTAAAATGGGAAGGATAGGTGAATATCCAATTATTATTATAGAGAAATAATTATGCGCTTACATTTGCACTCCGGTAACTGGTAAGAGATTGTGGTCCATAAATAATAAAACGTTTTCAGATGAAGAATACAGCTTTCACACCTAAACATATTGCCCTGGGAGCTAAGATGGCAGAATTCGCGGGATACAATATGCCCATTAGTTATAGTGGTATTAATGATGAACATGCTGCCGTACGCACCAATGCCGGCGTATTTGATGTGAGCCATATGGGTGAATTTATATTGAAAGGAGAAAATGCATTGGATCTTATTCAGCGGGTTACTACCAATGATGCATCCAAATTGAGTCCGGGTAAAGCGCAATACAGTTGTTTACCTAATGAACAGGGCGGTATTGTAGATGATCTGCTGGTATATTGTATTGAAGAAAATAAAGTATATATGTTGGTTGTGAACGCCTCCAATATTGAGAAGGATTGGAACTGGATCAGTAAATTCAATACAAAGAATGTGGAGATGCACAACATCTCGGATAAAACCTGTTTATTGGCTATCCAGGGCCCCAACGCCACTAAAATTCTTCAACCGCTTACCAACCTAGATATCCTCAACCTCAAATATTACACATTTGTAAAAGGAAATTTCGCTGGAGTAGAAAATGTATTGATAAGTGCCACCGGTTATACAGGCGCTGGTGGTGTTGAGATTTATTTTGAAGATAAGGATGGGAATGCTGATAAAATTTGGGACGCGATATTTTCCGCGCCTTCTACCCAACCTGTAAAACCTATTGGTTTGGGTGCACGGGATACACTTCGACTGGAAATGGGTTATTGTTTGTATGGAAATGATATTGATGATACCACTTCTCCATTGGAAGCGGGCCTTGGTTGGGTTACTAAATTCACCAAAGACTTTACTTCTAGAGTAATCTTTGAAAAGCAAAAAGCGGAAGGTATTAAACGCAAATTGGTTGGCTTTCAAATGATCGATAAAGGAATTCCCCGTCATCACTACGAAATTAAAGATGCGGCGGGTAATAAGATCGGGTACGTAACATCGGGTACGCAATCGCCCTCCTTGCAAAAAGCCATTGGAATCGGTTATGTAGCAATTGAACATTCCTCATTGGATACCGAAATATATATTGCTGTGCGGGATAAGCTGCTGAAAGCGGTGATAGTGAAGTTTCCGTTTTCTTAAATGTAAAATCTAAAATGTAGAATTTAAAATGTAAAAGGGGCCTCAGATCCGAAACTCTGACTGAAATTAGGACCGTTTTACATTTTACATTTTAGATTCAATATTTTACATTTTAGGAACGATTCTTGCCTTTTCAGCATTCACATTGCATCTCCTATGCCCTCTATACATCTTACCACATTTATAAACGCCCCTGTTGAAAGGGTATTTGATCTCAGTCGCAGCATAACCCTGCATAAAAAATCATTGGCACATTCCGGTGAGCAAGTAATCGCGGGCATTAGCTCAGGGCTGATAAACCTGAACGAGACAGTTACCTGGAAGGCCAAACATATGGGGAAAACCCGGACGATGAAAATCAAGATTAGTTCTATGACCTTCCCCGATTCGTTTATTGATGAAATGGCGGAAGGAGATTTTACCAGCATGAAACACGAGCACCATTTTAAGAAAGTCGAAAATGGAACGATTATGATTGATCTGTTTTATTTTGAAACCCCTTATGGATTTATCGGAAAAGTTTTTAATCGATTGTATTTAACGAGGTATCTTCGCCGGTTATTGGAACAACGCAACAGCATGATCAAGGACTACGCGGAAAGTAGCAAGTGGCAGCATCTGCTGGTGTAAATAACCGAACTATGGCGGATAAAAAACCTACACTATATACCTGTATTTCTCCTGCATTATTGCATTTATACGAATTGAATGAAGCAATTGTAGTTATTATTGACGTATTCAGGGCTACTTCTACAATTGCGTCGGCTTTGAAAAATGGCGCCAAATGTGTGATCCCGGTAGATACGGTAGCTAAAGCAGTGGAATTGAGTAAGCGGGTCGATGGAATTGCCGCCGGTGAACGCGATGGAAAGATCGCGGAAGGACTAGAGCATGGAAACTCACCTCTCGAATATCCACGGGAATTTATAGAAGGAAAATCCCTGGTACTTACAACTACAAATGGAACCCGTTTACTTCATATGGCATTGGAGAATGGTGCCGATAGCATCATTACCGGTTCTTTTCCAAACCTTGATGCGGTATGCCGGTTCCTTTTAAAAGAACAAAAGAATGTAGTACTTGGATGCGCCGGTTGGAAAGATCGGTTTAACCTGGAAGATACCCTATTCGCCGGAGCTGTAATCCATCACGTTAAGGATCATTTCCATATTCATTGCGACAGCTCGCTTACCGCCAGGTTGCTGTACGAAAATCATAAGGACCAGCTTCCAGAATTTGTTCCGCAACTCACCCATTACCACCGACTCGTTGAGCGGTTTGGATTAATTGAAGACATCCGTTATTGCATCACTCCCAACATTGCCAATGTATTGCCGATCTATAAAAACGGTAAATTGGCGATTGAGCCAGAATAATAAATCCTGATATCAGAACTGCCTAAAACCGGCAATAAGCAGGCTGGAATAGCGTTTTATAGCGGAAAGCCCTTAGTTCAGGGGGTAATTTTTTTTGCTTTTTCCAAATTTACTGTAATATTGTGCCGGAATAAGGCTGGTAAGTAAATAGCCGAACATCTCTCAACTCATCAGTTATTCTCATTCCATTCAATATAAACTCAAGTCAAACGAATTTTTCACGACGTTAAGATTGCTAATTGATCAGGTGTTAAACCCTCAAGTTTTTTTATGTACGATATTCTGCAACTGAACGACATGCTCGTTCCTGAACTCCTCGATATAGCCGATGAGTTGAAAATCCCCAATTCGAAAAAACTGGATAAACAGGAACTGGTTTATAAAATTCTTGATAAACAAGCCGTATTGGCAAGCTCCGTTAAGGCTGGGGCTGCTATTGATGATAAAAGCAAACGCAAACGAATTATTAAAACAACCACCGCTAACTCAACTGAAGAAGCCGATGTGATGAGCGGTGATGACGACAAAATGAAAAAAGAAGTAAAAAAAGACGTTCAAAAAAAGAAAGCTCCGGAAAAACAAGCCCTCCCGCCGGTAATTAAAAAAGGCCGTAAAAAGGCAGAAGAAGAAGAACCAATCGATATGCCTGTTCTTTCCGAAGAGGAAGAAGAAGATGATGACGATGAACAACAACAACCGCAGCACGCACAGTCAATGCAGGAACAAGAAGAAGGAGAACAGGTTCAACAACCCGAGACCGGTTCAATGCCCCCACCGACGCAAGGTGGACCTCAAAGAAGTTATCCTCCGCGCCGTGAACCGGTTTTCAATATTGAATTTGATGGCGTGATAATGGGCGAAGGCGTTTTGGAAATGATGCCTGATGGGTATGGCTTTCTGCGTTCTTCCGACTACAACTATCTTTCTTCTCCCGATGATGTATATGTTTCTCCTTCACAGATAAAATTGTTTGGATTGAAAACAGGGGATACGGTACATGGAGCTGTGCGCCCACCCAAAGAAGGAGAAAAATATTTTGCCTTACTGAAAGTAGAAACAATCAATGCAAAAGGCCCCGAAGATGTGCGCGACCGCGTCCCCTTCGATTACCTGACACCTTTGTTCCCTTACGAAAAACTGAATTTGTTTACTACACCGAATGGGTACAGTACCCGTATCATGGATCTCTTCACTCCTCTGGGTAAAGGACAAAGAGGCTTGATCGTGTCGCAACCTAAAACCGGTAAAACGGTTTTATTAAAAGATGTGGCTAACGCAATTGCGGAGAATCACCCGGAGATCTATATGATGATTGTACTGGTGGACGAAAGACCAGAAGAGGTTACCGATATGGAACGCAGTGTAAAAGCGGAAGTAATCGCTTCTACCTTTGACGAACCCGCCGAAAAACACGTTAAGGTTTCTACCATTGCGCTTCAAAAAGCAAAGCGATTGGTAGAATGCGGACACGATGTAGTGATACTGCTTGATTCAATTACCCGTTTGGCTCGTGCACACAACACGGTGGCGCCGGCGAGTGGTAAAGTATTAAGTGGTGGTGTGGAAGCAAACGCTATGCAAAAACCAAAGCAATTCTTTGGTGCCGCCCGTAAAATTGAGAATGGAGGATCTTTGACAATATTAGCAACAGCATTGATCGATACCGGTTCAAAAATGGATGAGGTGATCTTCGAAGAATTTAAAGGAACCGGTAATATGGAATTGCAACTCGATCGCCGTTTGGCTAACCGTCGTGTGTTCCCTGCCATTGACCTGGTATCTTCATCAACCCGCCGCGATGACCTGTTGCTGGAAAAAGAGGTATTGCAACGCATGAACCTGTTGAGGGTTTACCTGAATGATATGAATCCGGAAGAAGCGATGAATGAATTACTACGAAGGATGCGCGGAACGAAGAGTAATGAAGAGTTTCTAGCAAGCATGAACGGTTAACACGAATAGGTACGAATGAAGACGAATTAGTACGAATGTTGAACGCGAATAATCACGAATGAAAACGAATTGATACGAATGAAGCCGCTGGATATTATTCAGCGGTTTTTCTTTTTAACTTAGAATAGTGGCAATAGAGAAATTAAATATTGATCGTTTTTTGGAACTGGCGGAAAAGCATCCGGTATTGGATGTGCGATCGCCGGGAGAATATAAACATGCCCATATACCCGGGGCATATAGTTTTCCTTTGTTTACCGATGAGGAAAGAAAAGTGGTAGGTACTGCTTATAAACAACAAAGCCGCGAAGAGGCCATTAAAATTGGTCTCGATTATTTTGGTCCGAAGATGCGTAAGATGGTGGAGCAAGTAGAGTCAATAGTCAGTAGTCGGGAGTCGGGAGTAAGTCAGGAGTCAGTAGTCAGTAGTTCGAAGCAGGCCGCCGACTCCCGACTCCCGACTCCGAACTCCAGACTACTCCTCTTGCATTGTTGGAGAGGAGGTATGCGTTCCGCAGCTATTGCCTGGTTGCTGGATCTTTACGGCTTTAAAGTTTATACACTGGCAGGGGGCTATAAAAAATATCGCAACTGGATAACAGAAACATTTTCACTTCCATTTCAGTTTACCATTCTTGGCGGCTATACTGGTTCTGGAAAAACATATGTGTTGGATGAGTTGGAGAAAAAGGGAGCAGCTGTAGTGAATCTTGAAAAACTCGCCAATCACAAAGGCTCCGCTTTCGGTAATATAGGAATGCCCGAACAACCCAGCCAGGAGATGTTTGAGAATCTACTGGGAGAAAAGCTACGAGCTGTGAGCTGTGAGCTACGAGCAGAGGGCCACTCACGACTCACCACTCACGACTCACGAATTTGGTTGGAAGATGAGAGTCAGCGAATAGGACTTATCAATTTGCCTAAACAACTATGGGACACCATGCGTCAATCTCCCATTTGTTTTTTAGATATTCCATTTGAAGAACGGTTAAGACATATTACGGAAGAATATGGAAAACTGGACAAACAACGAATGGCGGATGCAATCGTCCGTATTCAAAAAAGATTGGGCGGATTAGAAACTAAATTGGCTTTGCAACATTTAGAAGCGGGGGAGATTGAAGCATGCTTCCACATTTTACTGAGGTATTACGATAAATGGTACAGCAAGGGATTGAATAACCGGGATCAATTGAATTCGCTCTTAACCAAAATAAACTGCAGTAAAGTAAACGCTGTAATAAATTCTGATAAAATAACTTTCGTTGAAACAGTAACAAAATGAATAGTACAGAAGCATTGATAAAACTTACCCAGTATTCACATGGTGCAGGTTGTGGTTGTAAGATATCTCCCAAAACACTCGATGAAATTTTATCAGGAAGTATGGCTATGCCGGATAATAAAAACCTGCTGGTGGGGAATCATAGCAAAGATGACGCGGCAGTATATGATATGGGCAATGGAACGGCACTGATTTCTACAACTGATTTTTTTATGCCAGTTGTGGATGATCCTTTTGATTTCGGAAGGATCGCCGCTGCCAATGCCATCAGCGATGTATATGCCATGGGCGGCAAACCATTACTGGCAATTGCCATATTGGGATGGCCCATAAATAAATTATCATCTTCAGTAGCGCAGAAAGTAATTGAAGGCGGTAAAAGCATATGTGTGGAAGCAGGAATCCCGCTTGCTGGTGGACATAGTATTGATTCACCCGAACCCATATTCGGATTAGCGGTGAATGGATTGGTGGATATCAAAAACATCAAACAAAACAACACGGCTAAAGAAGGGGATATTCTATTTCTTACCAAACCACTTGGCGTTGGAATATTAACTACCGCGGAAAAAAAGGGATTGTTGAAACCTGGACATACGGGTGTAGCGGCA
Source organism: Chitinophagaceae bacterium (assembly GCA_965279015.1). GTDB lineage: Bacteria > Bacteroidota > Bacteroidia > Chitinophagales > Chitinophagaceae > Endoryza. The sequence goes on along the minus strand of OZ257130.1, from coordinate 639,092 downwards.
AAGCAAATGATGCAGTTGAATAAAGTAGGGGAAGCATTGGGAAAATTAAAAGCAGTAACCGCCATGACGGATGTAACCGGTTTCGGATTATTGGGCCATTTAACCGAAATGGCGGAAGGAAGTGGATTGTCGGCGACATTAAATGATTTTGCCGCGATTCCTTTAATCAGTGACGATCTTGAATATTATATCGGCCAACAATGTGTGCCCGGCGGTACGCATCGCAATTGGGATAGTTACGGACATAAAATAAAAATCAGCGATTCATTTGGTGGTCGCAAAGAAACCATCAAATGCATATTAGCTGATCCACAAACAAGCGGGGGATTATTGATTGCAGTGGATCCTAAAGAAGTGAAGAAGGTGGAAGCGGTATTGAAGGAATTTCTCCCCTATAATGCACTTCAACCTATTGGATATTTTATGGAGAAAGGAGATTATGCAGTTACTGTAAAGTAGAAAGTTGATAATTTGTGTGATTGTCTCTTTCTGATTTGTCAGATTGAGATTTTTATCATTTTATAAAGGAATATTTTTTAAGCTGTCGGCAGATTTAGCATGAAACTACCCCTTTGCGGGGCCCGCCCGCCCCCACCTACCAGCCTGCACTTTTAGAAAATCTTCAATGGGACAACTGATCCTGATTTCTCAGAAACAATGTCCAAACTCCCCTCAAACAACATTTTTGGCTGTTAAGCTATTCAGGCAGCAGCTCCATGGTTTACTCCTGCCAGTAAATCATAGGTGGATTAATCAGAAACAAATATATTTTATAATGAAGCCCGAACAATGAGAAAAACACGATCAAAAGAAAAGAAAAAACTTATTATTCTTAAGAAAAAAACGGCAACTATAAAACCTGACTAATAATCTGCTTCAAATAATCAACTGGACAATAATTTTTCTTTATTTTCTATTCAAGAATATCTCCGCCATCATACACCTCGCGCTTCCACCACCAATTGTTTCAATAGTAGGAAGATTAACCGGTAGCAACTCATTAAATTCCAATAATTGCGAGCGTTGCTTTTTGGTTAACGAATCATAAGCTGTTTTGCTCATCACCAGGAATGGTTCTCCTTTATTATTTCTAACCTGCAGCATATTGCCTGCAAAAGCGCGTACCTGCTTTTGAGAAATGGGAATGATTTTATGTCCGGTAGAACGAAGCAGTTGCGATACCGCGATCCACTCAAGCTCATCAGTAAAACATTTATCGCCTATTACGGCGAACTCTTTTCCGATACAGAGCATAACGTTCGTATGATAGATGGCTTTTCCGTTTTTATCAGTTGCTTCAAATGAAATAGCCCGGTAATCATGTATCTGTGAAAACTTTTCAATGGCCGACAGATGTGTGCGTTGTGATAAACACGCATAAATAATTTTATTATCGTGGTCCATCACCAAGCTACCTGTTCCTTCCAGAAAAAACCCTTCGGCTTCCAACTCACTCCAGTCGGTAAACCGGTTTACATTAAATTCATTATTGAGTTGTTGCAGGATATCGTCTCTTTTTTCCAGTCGCCGGCTGGGTGCAAACATTGGGAAAACAGATAAGGACCCATCTGGTAAAGTGACAAACCAATTGTTGGGGAAAATTGCATCCGTCTTTGGCGGATCAGCAGTATCATCAATTATTATCAATTCAATTCCTTTCCTGAGCATTGCATTTGCAAAACCATCGAATTCCTTTAATACGTTTGTTGGATTTTTTCTTGAGTGAGGGTGGATATCTTTTGCTGAAAAGAATTATCCGCTGCAGTTTCTTCATTAAAACCAAATGCCGCGGGACGAACCAGTAAGATGGTAGATGTATTTTGCATGAATAGTAATCACTCTTATCAAAGCCCTCCGAAAGTTCCAACAAATAACTGTAATGTAATGGCGTTGCCATCGAAACTCGTACCGCCTTTATTGGCATAATTAATAATATTATACTTTGGTTGAAAAGAAAAATAAGTATGTCCTTTCGTGTACCAGTTAAACCGGAAGCCAGTATTAAAATTAAAGGATCCAACTTCATAAGGGGGTGCCGGAACTACATCTTTATTGAGCGTAAATCCATCGTATCCCAGCCCCGCTAATATTCCAAAGTCATTGCGCTTTCCAACTGCCAGGTAAAAAATATAATCAAGCCCAAGATAACCACCGAAGTAATTATCCATCTGGTAAAGGGTTCCTGCCCGGGATACTACATAAGTATCTTTTGATTTCCCGAAACGAAAATCAAGTACCACATTAAATTCATGAACCTTATGTCGGATACCCCATATTACTCCAATGTTTGGGTGTGTGCCCAATACCGATAGATCGCCGGTGGGTATCCAGGCACCAATGTTTAAACCAAAGTGCCGACTGATTTCACGATCCGATTCATCATGTGACGCTCGTGTAGTGTCTGGGTATGTTTGGGAATGAAGAGAAGAAAGAATAAATCCTGAAAGGATAATTAAGAGCAGTTGTTTTTTTCTCATAAAGTAATAAAATCAGGTTAAGAGTTTCTGCCTGCCTCATGAAGGTTCTGCAAATTTTCGATGAATACAAATAATGATTTTCTGCCTTTGGGGACATCAACCGGAACACTCTATCATTAAAATTAAGATAATAAAGCATCGATCCGCTGCGACAATTTTCGGTCCTTATCGGTAACAATATCTCCTGCATCGTGTGTACTTAACCAGATCTCCACCCGGTTCCAGACATTGGTCCATAATGGATGATGATTCATCTTTTCCGCTTCAATAGCCACCCGGGTCATAAAAGCAAACGCCTCTGAAAAATTCTTAAACTCGAATTTTTTGTAGAGGGAGTTGTTTTGTTCTTGCCACATAGAAGTCAAATTAGAAAATTAGAAAATGTGCAGATGTGCAAATTCTTCTCGTTTAAAATTCCTGACTAATAGAAAAACTCTAATTTATAAGGAATGTTACACCTGACGCATTTGCACATTTTCTAATCTGCACATTTGCATATTTAAAATATCAGATGTCCCTTATTCTTTATCTTCTCATTCGTCAACTCCATCACCAATTGTACCCCATTCATTGATTTAATGGTAGTAGTAAGATCGAGTAAAAAATCGGTACTTATGGTATCTCCTTTCAATAACCAAAGATAATCGAGGTGTTTAAATTCGGGCAGCAGGTATTCGCCATCAAACTGGTTTTTGTATAAATAGTGTATGAGGCTGCTATTGGGTTGACGATACTCATAGATCCGGAAATAATAATGACGCTTTTTTTTGAAAAGCTGTATTTCAATATCATTGTTAATGCGAAAGTCGAAACGAAACCGATGGTTGAGGAACCAGCAAAATTGGTAATCGCGGATAGGGGCTACAATACCCAGCAGGTGGGTTTCTTCAAAAAAATCTTCGGCGAGGTCTTCGAAGTCGAGTTTGAGTTTCACGGTGGCAAATTAGCAAATTTGAAAATGTGCAGATGTGCAAATTCTTCTTACTTAATTTTCTTGACTAAAAGTAAAATTCTGATTTATAAGGAATGGTACGCTTGAGGCATTTGCACATTTTCTAATCTGCACATTTTCACATTCCTTAGAATACAACTTCTGTCTCCACAACCTCCGCCCCTCTCTTATACTTCACCTTTGCCTTATCTCCTTTCTTAAATTTCCCCAGCACTTGCATATACGTTTCAACAGAAGAGGTATTGAAATCGCCCAGTTGAATAATTACATCTCCGGTTTTTAATCCGGCTTTTTGCGCGGGTCTTCCATCTGTTACTCCATCAACTCTCACACCAGTTCCGGAAAATGTATAATCCGGCATTATACCCATGCTTACGCTGAACCGGGAAGTAGTACTGGTTTGTGTTTCGCGGGTTTTCGTAAATACAAGCTTTCCTTGCTCCTTGGTTTTTCCAATGATATCAGCAACATACTTTATGATTTGCAGTTCCCCTGCATAATTGATCTTGTCAAAATCATCGGAGGGTTTGTGATAGTCTGTATGTAAGCCAGTAAAGAAAAACAAAACAGGAATATCTTTCCGGTAAAATGAGGCATGATCACTCGGACCTGTTCCACTTGAATCCAGCTTAATGGTAAAATAACTTTTCTTTCCCTTTCCCGATACAATCAACCTTCCCCAAGTGGGTGATGTTCCATAACCTCCAACAGTTAACGCCTTACTGCTGTCATTCAATCTTCCTACCATATCCATATTGATCATATAACTTACTGTGCTGAGATCAATGGTTGGGTTCTCCGTAAAATACTTGGATCCGGTAAGACCCAGTTCTTCGCCGGAAAATGCGATAAACAAATAATTATTTTGTTTGCCTTTATTCGCTTTAAGTAGTCGCGCCAATTCAATCAGCGCGGAAGTACCACTTGCATTGTCATCGGCGCCATTATGTATTAGCTTGTCGGTGGTACCCCGCAACATCGAATTTCCATCTTCTCCATAACCAAGATGATCGTAATGTGCACCTAATACAACGGTGGTTGCCGCACCGTTATCAATATAACCCACAATATTATTGCCTGTTCTTTTTTTATCGCCGATATCGATTTTAAGTTTGATATCCAAGGTTGCCTGCGGATCGCTAAGGTATCTTTTCTTTGCATCGGCAGTAACATACAATATGGGAATGGTAGCTTGTTCACTGCGATCTTTTCCGTTAAAAGCAAGATTATCGGGTGTTGTGGAAGTATTATAAATAATCAACGCGGTTGCTCCTTTGCCGGATATATTGTTTGCCTTGGTTTTGATAGCTTCACCCAAATCAAAATGAGGGTTGTCTTTGTTTTCTTCCATTAATTCTTTCAGGTCGAGGAACCAGGGAACTCCCCGCTCTGGCAAAGCTATAGAAACAGCGGCTTCTGTACTTTTATTAGGACTGATAACAAGAGGAAAGAATTCAGTATTCAACCTAAGATCAGCGCCATTTATAAAAAAATGAGTGGCGGAGTTCACCTGCTTGCCATCATTAATTTCAAAGGGCTGGAGCCATTTATTGGTACCTTTTGGCAGCAGACCGATTCCCTGAAACTGGCTTCCTATATATTCACTCGCCAACTTTTCCCCGGCGGTTCCCGCACGACGCCCCTCCAACTTATCATCAGCCAGAAAGCGAACATGCGATTGCAGGTTGGTAACTATTAGCTTATCCGCTTTTTTGAGTTTTTGAGCAGCAATATGGAGAGCGGGCAATAATATGAATAGGGAAAAAAGAAAACGCAACAGCATACAGGTTAGATTATAAGTAAAGTGGCAAAGGTATAGCTGCCAAACGGTGTACCAAGATTTGTTAGGAAGATTTTACAAAACTTACAGATTTTGAAATTTTGGATTGGGAAATTGGGAAATCTCTTGAGGTATAGTGACTAAGAAAAAAGGCAGTTTGACAGACTGGTTAAGCGATTTCGAAATTTCCCAATTTCCCAATCCCCAATTGCTTTTACTCGCCAATTTTCCTTTACTTTTGTCAATTGGCCTTGAAAGACCTGGCAGGGAGCAACCGAACAGAAATGGCTGATACTGTGGGATGGTTGACTGCTAACCGTAAATCGAAAAAAGAATGGCTCTACCGCATCTTACCAAGTATGTTTACACCCATGGAACTGATGAAGTGATACGTCGTGGGAAGAAGATTCACGCTATCGGTTATGTTGAACTGGTGGATTTTGATGAATTACTGGATTCAGTCACTTTCCGCGTGAAGGACGATAGCTATGCTACTTATTACAAAGTGCATATTCAAAAGTTCAAGGACCCCCGTTCCTTATCCCTTCGCTGCGCTTGTCCTTATAACCTCGGAGATATTTGTCGCCATGAAGCCGCTTCACTGATTCAACTACAGGAAATGCTCGATCGCAATATGCTGAAGTCGCAAGACTCCACCTACGATCAAAAGCATACCGTCGTGAAGATGAAATTCATCGACCTCAAAACATTGCGACTGTTATCATCACCCAATACTTACCAGGAAGCGGAAGCTTATCTGCGCACCCAGCGGGTAAATATTGAATATGCTAAAGAGGAAATGGTAAAAGCAACGGTGGAGATTGATGGGGTTGCCTATCCCGTTGTGATCCGTAAGAACGAGGAACGAAATTTTGATACCAGTTGTCCTTATGAAGATACACAGCACCCACTTTGCCTGCCGAAAGTGATTGTGTTCATACAGTTGCTGAATGCGTATGGACCTTATTATTTTGATACCATCCGTAATTGGGATAAAGAAAAAAATAAACTGCTGGAAGCATACGGTTATTCGCTCAGCGATAATCTCGAAGGAAAATTTGAGTTTACTTATAAAGAAGGCAAACCGTTTTTACGCGTTCTCGATATGTCTATTAAACGCGTAACACCACAGGATCTCAATAAACCCCGGTTCAAATTGCCCGAACCCGAGCCGGTGGATGTGGCGGAAGCAACCGAAGAAGAAAAAGCAAACGGTATAACAAAACGGGTAGGGGTTGTGTTCAACTTTAACCAGGTGGGGTACCCGGGCTTCGCAATGGATGCAGTAAGCGGAGAAAGTAACGATGATTTTTCCGCTTTTATAGGAAAAGTGGAGAGGCTCGACCTCAGCAAATTCATCACTACGGAAGGCTATAATGAAAATGATCAGTTACTGATTCCTGCTTTGCGCAAAATGCATGAAACAGAGATCACTAAATACCTGAACCGCAACTCCCCCTTCAGCGGAATCTGGGAAAATATCATTCATCACGAAGAAGATGATCTGCCGGAAGATACCAAGTCGCTGATGGTAGAATACCTGCATCCTAAACTGAAAAAACTTTTTGGCGAAATAGCTACGAGCCCGTTTGTGTTTTATCTCAATGGAAAAAAGGTTTTCAAAACCGAACATCTTAAAACCATTGGTATGGTGGCCGATTTTATCATGCCTGATTTTAAGATTACGCTGGTAAAAAATCAATACGAAATAGAATGCCGCGCAAAGATTAATGGCAAGGAAATATCGGTAGCGGAAAATAATATCGATAGCAGCCTGTTGTTTTTCTATGAAGAAAATTTATATCTCTGGCAGAAACCGGAGGATGTGAACCTGGTGATGAAGTTTCATTCCAAAGGAAAACTAAGCATCACCAAATCGAACTGGTCCGAACAATTGCTTCAATTCATATTACCGCTTACCCGTGAGTACCATGTTGAATTTGATCCCGCTATCGTAAGCGAAATAAAAGACGGGGATCCCGAAAAGAGAATTGTGTTGCAGGAGAAAGGGGATTATCTCGTATTTCAACCGCTGTTCACTTATAAAGGATTTGAAACAAGACCTGGCGGAAAAGATGAACTGATCATACCCGATGGAGAGAAAGTAATGATCGTTCACCGCAATCGTGAGAAAGAATTGCAGTTCATGCAAAAACTGGAAGCGTTGCATTCTAATTTTATCCGTCCTGAGGGGGGCAATCAACTTGCATTAAAAGGAACGGAAGTATTACGCAATAACTGGTTCTTCTTGTTTGTAGATGCCATGCGGGATATGAAAGTGCCGGTGTTTGGACACGATGCATTGAAGAACTTCCGTTTCAATACCGCTAAACCGCAGACAAAGATTCATATCAGCAGCAATACCGATTGGTTCGATGCACGGGTGGATATTGTATTCGGCGATCAGAAAGTAACGATTGCCGATGTAAAGAAAGCATTGGCCAATCGCCAGCAGTTTGTCCCCTTGCAGGATGGAACCCTGGGAATATTACCCGAAGAGTGGATAAAGAAATATTCCTTACTGTTTAGGGTGGGCGAAGGAAAACAGAACCAGCTTAAGCTATCGAAATACCACATGAGTGTGATCGATGAATTGTATGATGAACGAAGCGAAGAAGAATTGGTGGTGAAGCTGGAAGAGAAATACGAGCAACTGAAGAATTTTAATAAGATCAAGGAGATCCCTGTTCCCGAACACCTCGTGCATATCCTGCGTCCTTACCAAGAACATGGTTTTCATTGGCTCAATTATCTCAGTGAAGTAGGATGGGGTGGGATACTGGCCGATGATATGGGTTTGGGGAAAACCGTACAGGCATTATCGTATCTCCATTATTTTAAACAGACGCATGAAAAACTGACGGCCCTGGTGGTTTGTCCTACCACGCTGATGTTTAACTGGGAGAATGAGATCAAAAAATTTACACCTTCCTTAACCTATCATATCCATCATGGTGGAGAACGTACACGATTGAAAGAAGAATTTACCCGCTCGAATATTGTGATCACAACGTATGGAACATTACGTAGCGATATAAAGTTATTGGTAGATATTCCTTTTGATTATGTGGTATTGGATGAATCGCAGGCGATCAAGAACCCATCGAGCAAAGTAACAAGAGCGGCTTCATTGTTGAATGCAAAGAACCGTCTTTGCTTAAGCGGTACGCCATTACAGAATAATACCTTCGATATTTTCGCGCAGATGAATTTCCTGAATCCCGGAATGTTGGGTAGTATGGAATTCTTCCGCCAGGAATTTGCTATTCCGATTGATAAATTCGGAGAGCCCGATCGCAAGGATCACTTGCGTAAATTATTATTCCCTTTTATATTGCGGAGAACCAAGGAACAGGTAGCGAAAGATCTTCCGGAAAAAGTGGAAACTATTCTCTTCTGCGAAATGCAGGAAGAGCAACGCAGTATTTACGATGCTTATCGCAACGATTTCCGTGATAAGATATTGGGTACTATCGAATCAAATGGCATCCAAAAATCGCAGCTCACCATTTTGCAAGGGTTAATGAAACTGCGTCAGATCTGCGATTCGCCGGCAATTATGAATGAAACGGAAAAATTCCCCAATCATTCTATTAAGTTAGAAGAGATCGGTCGCGAGATTTCGGAGAACATGGGTAATCATAAGGCGCTTATCTTTTCGCAGTTCCTCGGTATGCTGGCGCTGATCAAAGGGAAGTTGAAAGAACTGGAAATCGATTTTGAATATTTCGATGGTAGTACAACAGCCATTGAAAGAGAAAGAGCGATCCAGCGTTTCCAGAATGATGATAATTGCCGCGTATTTTTAATATCACTTAAAGCGGGTGGGGTGGGATTAAACTTGACCGCTGCCGACTATGTATATATCGTTGACCCCTGGTGGAACCCCGCGGTGGAGCAACAGGCCATCGACCGTACACACCGGATCGGGCAAACGAAAAATATCTTCGCCTACCGGATGATTTGTAAAGACACGATTGAGGACAAGATCATCTCGCTTCAGGAAAAGAAACGCATATTGGCCCGCGACCTCATCACCGACGATGAAGGATTTGTGAAGAGTTTGTCGAGAGAGGATGTGGAGTATTTGTTTAGTTAAGAAAGTTTAAAGGTTTAAGGGTTTAAGAGTTTAAGGGTTGCCTCAATCCGTGATGAACTCATGAATGGAAAAACCTTTAAACCTTTTAACCCTTAAACTCTAAAACCGTCTGTTATAACACATGAGAACCGTTTCATTCATCCTGTTTCTCATACTATCAAAAATTGGACTCTCCCAATCCCTATTTACTATTAAGGGAGAGGTTAAAAGTGAAATAGCCGGTGACACACTCATCCGGGTAAGTATATACCTGAATCAGACTTCCATTGGGACCCTATCCGGGAAGAACGGTGAATTCACGTTGAGTAATGTACCAGCCGGTAAACATGAGCTGATTTTCTCCTGCGTTGGATATGAAACGCAGCGGATACTCATCAACACAGACGAATCAATTCCCTTTTTAATAATCTGGCTAAAGCCTAAAGCGGTTGAACTAACTGCAGTAGTTGTTGAACCATTTGAAAAGGATGGTTGGATTCGCTGGGGAGAGCTTTTCAGGAATAATTTTATAGGCAGGTCCGGGAATGCTCGAAAATCGAAATTGAAAAACCACGAGGCACTTCAATTCAGAAGAACAGATAAAGGAAACAGGTTGCAGGTTATTTCAACGGTGCCGTTGCAATTAGAGAACGAGGCGCTTGGTTATTCGATTCAATTCGATCTGGAAGAGTTTGTTTATGATTTTGAAACTAAAGCCGTATTCTTTAAAGGGTTTTGTTTTTTTTCAGATAAGATGTTGAAAGGGAATAAGCGGAGAAGTGAATGGAAAGTGAACCGCAAAGAAACTTATCAGGGATCGTTGAATCATTTTATGTTTGCACTCTACCATGATCAACTTGTTCAAGATGGTTTTGAAATATATGAGGAAAGGTGGAAGGTTAATGTGGAGAAAAACCGGGTGAGAAGAGTAATGGAAGATTCACTTGGATTGCGGGTATTTTCCGATCCACGGAGTAATCAAACCTTTGTTTTCGGAAATCCCAGGAAGAAGGATTCAATGACTTATTATAATAAGATTATTCAACAATCGGATTTTTTTGAACAGGTGGATTCTATACAGTCGTATTCTTATTCATTAATAACAAAAATTACGGATAGTACAGGCCAATTGAGTTTCGCGGATCGATTGCGGGTGGTTTACCGCAAGGAAGCAGAAGAAGCGGCATATGCAAGAATTAAGGGACAGAACAAACGGAAACCTTTTCAATCATCTTCTCTGCAACTTATAGACGGCAAATCCATTTTCATAAAACCAACTGGCTTCTTTTATGAAGCGAAGGATATAATACTGCATGGATATTGGGCATGGGAGGGAATAGCTGATATGATGCCCTATGATTATCGGGTAAATGAGTAGATCGTAATAAGTTAGAAAAGTTTAACGTTTTAAGGGTTTAATAGTTTAAAGGTTATCCCAATCCGGAATGCATCTGTGAATGGTAGAACTCTTAAACTATTAAACCCTTAAACCTTTAAACCTCCCTCCCCCAAATTAATTTCACCGCCTGTACAAGTTTTCCCCCTTGGCATCGTCCAATCCGGTAGTTTTCACCCCTAGTATAATATATATGAGAAAGATCTACTTCTTGCTGAGTCTCTTGATGTTAGGATTTGTTTCGGGTACTATGGCCCAGGACAAGATTATTGGTGGTATTAAAGGGAAACTGGCGGATTCCGTTAAAAAGGAGTCGTTGGCCAAAGCTACTATTACGGTTATGAATCCCAAAGATTCATCAGTAGTAACCTATACCGTTGCAAACGATAAAGGCGAATTTGAAATAAAAGACCTGCCGGCAGGGATGTATAAGGTGGTAGTAAGTTTCCAGGGCTTTGATAACTGGAGCAAGAACTTCATGATTTCCAAGGATTTCCCTACAGTTAACCTGAATACCATTTATATGGACCGCAAAGGAACCACGCTGGAAGAAGTGGTGGTGCAGGGTCCTCCCATCCTTATTAAGAAAGATACGGTTGAGTTTAAAGCTGATGCCTTTAAAGTAAAACCCAATGCCAACGCGGAGGATGTATTGAAAAAATTACCCGGCGTTCAGGTTGATAAAGATGGTAATGTAACGGCACAGGGAGAAAATGTTCAGAAAGTATATGTAGATGGAAAAGAGTTTTTTGGTACCGATCCCAAGATGGCTACCAAAAACATTACGGCTGATATGATTGAATCCATACAGGTATTCGACGATATGAGCGACCAGGCTAAGTTTACGAAAATGGACGATGGCAGCCGGGCGAAAACCATCAATATCAAATTGAAAAAAGATAAGCGGAATGGTTACTTCGGGCGATTCATGGGCGGTTATGGAACCGATGAACGTTATGAAAGCCAGTTAAGCTTCAATAAGTTTAACGGTGATCAGCGTTGGTCAATATTAGCTGGATCAAATAATATTAATAAGTCAACTTTCTCATTCAATGATATCGTTAGTTCAATGGGAGGATTTGGAACAAGAGGTGGTGGAGGTATTGGTGGAGGCGCCGGCTTTGGTGGTGGCGGAGCAGGAGGTGGTGGCCAAACCCGCACGATGTCTGTTGGCGGTGGTGGTAGCGGCGGTACTGGTATCAACCGTGCTTCAAACGCTGGTATTAACTATACCAATAAGTTTGGATCTAAGGTCGAACTCCAGGGAAGTTATTTCTTCTCTAATACAGAGAACCAAATCAGGCGCAGTAGTGTACGTGAAACCTTTTATGGCGACTCTGTCGCTCAACTAACTTCAGAGAGTGCTTCAAAGAATATTAATAATAATCACCGGGTAAATTTGCGTTTTCAGTATGAGATCGATTCGATGAACTCAATCCTGATTACTTCTAATTTTACCGCGCAACATTCCGAAACACATAGCTTTGATTCCAACGCAACGATTTCAAGTACCCCATCTCAATCTTATAAATCAGTAGCGGGTAGCAGCCGCAATGATAATGAGCGGAAGGGGTTTAGTGTAAGGAACGAGGCATTGTATCGCCATAAATTCGGCAAGATAGGTCGTACACTAACTATTGGGTTGAATAACAATATTAACCATAGTGATGGTGACGGTACAAACCTTACACCCCTCACTTTTTACAATAAGGATGGTTCGATTACATATGTTCGTAACCAGGACCTCGTTTCGTCTCTTGAAACAAAGTCTAACAACAATGCGGTTACAGCCTCCTATACTGAACCTGTAGGTCCGAACAAGCTGATAGAAATAAACTATCGTTATGCAAATAATAGAAACACTTCGGACCGTGTAGTATACGAATATGACAGTTCTACGGGGAATTATGATCAGATCAATCTGGCACAAACCAACTATTTCGAGAATGATTTTTTTGCACATCGTATAGGCATTAACTTCCGGGTGCAAACAAAAGTGTATAACTGGCAAATCGGAGGTGCAGTAGAGCAATCTGAATTGGAAAGTCGCACCAAACGCGCATTAACAGGGAAAGACACTACCACTACCGGGAACTATTTTAATTTCTTCCCGACAGCTTCTTTTAACTATACTTTCAAACAAGGAAAAAACCTTCGTTTTCGGTATAACGGCCGTACGAACCAGCCAACAGCTTCACAGTTACAGCCAGTACCGGATTTAACCAACCCGCTGCAAATTGTAACCGGTAATCCAGGATTGGCTCAGGAATTTACGAATAGTATGAACCTGAACTATAGTTCATTTAACATGGCTTCATTTAAATTCTTTAATGCGAACCTGAACTTCAACAATACTTATAATAAAATCGTAAACAGTATTGAAACCAATGGTCCGGTTCAGTATATCAAGCCCGTTAATATGGATGGTATAATGGGACTGTTTTCAAACCTAAACGTAGGGTTGCCGCTTCGCAAAATGAAAGGAAGTATTTTTAACTTAACGAATAATATCCGTTATAATAAAGATGCGAGCTTAATTGACCAGGATTACAATTTTGGTACTGACTTCCAGAAAAACACCACCAAGACAATTGCGGTTACACAAACCGTTGGTGTAAACCTTGATTTCAAACAAAAAGTAAATTTTGGATTGAATGCAAGCCTTACTTATAACAACGTTGATTATTCGTTACAGACAGGTAGTACCGATCCAGATTTAGTATATTGGTCACAGACTTATTCATTGGATTTCACTTTGCTTGCTATAAAGCATTTAGTAGTATCAACTGATTTCGATTATAATATCATGACCGGATTGGGTGAAGGGTTTAACCAAACAATTCCTTTATGGAATGCAAGCATTGCTCATCAGATGTTCAAAAAGAGAAATGGCGAACTCAAGTTTTCAGTGAATGACCTGTTGAACCAGAATCAATCGATCCGCCGTACTGTTGGAGATAATTATATCGAAGACGTTAACTCTATGGTATTAAAAAGATATTTCATGCTCACCTTTACTTTCAACCTTAGCAAAGGACAACAACCGCAACAACGCGGAATGCAGATGCCCGCAGGTATGGAGAGAAGGGTAGAAAGGTCAATGCAGAGAAATTAAGAATGTAAAATATTGAACCTGCCTGTCGGCAGGCAGGTATAAAATGTAAAAGGGCTTCTCCGCATGAGATGCCCTTTTACATTTTAGATTTTACATTTAAAAGCCCTGCCTTTTACAGCAGGGCCAGCACATACAATTGTGGTTTCAGAGGTAAGTGCTTTACGTTACGTAAGTAAAAATTATTTTTTAATGAGGTTTGCGTCGTGCATAAGAGGTATCGCTGATAGGCGAATGACCCACAATTAAAACTGACATAAGGCTCTTGAAAAAACGCACAATATTAGAGGAGGGCCTGTAAATGTCTTTGCACATCTTAGTGCGGTGCGTATCGTAATACATTGAGTTCTTTTGCATTGAATATTGGTTTTTGGGTTTTTCCGAAAATGCTACCCTTTGTAACGACGAACGACCCCTTTTATTGTGTGTAAAAGCCAGAAGTATATTTCCTATTGCAGGTACCCCCCTGTTTTTATAGTTTTATTGCAAATCCGCCCCGTATGAAAATCACCTCTTTGATCCTGTTGATGTTGACTTCCCTTGCTACTGAGGCACAGGGAGTATTCAGCAACAAGACCAACACTGCCTTGCAGAAGGTAATTGAAGATTATCCTAATAAGTTCCGCAACATTATAGGAGATAAAATAGGCGTGAACCAACAGGAAACTGATTATCGCTCCAAAATAGAAGTGCCCGGCGCCATGCCAAGTGTAATTACCCAGCACAATGAATTGTATAGCTGGAAATCGGAATTATTCGAATCCGGTAGTTTCGATCAATCCAGGGAACGCTTTAAGGAAGTATTCGACAATATCAAGAATACTATTGTGAAGATTGAAGGAATGTCGCCGGTAATTTTGAATGGTAAATACGAGTATCCCTCAGAAGATAAGAAGAGTACCACCATAGCTTTTCAGTTGCTGCCCGCTAACGGTGGATTACAAAAACTGAAAGTAGAACTAAGTCTAAAACAGGCCTCCAGCGGTTGGAAAATCGTACTGTGTGTACATGAGAAGGACGTTGATGGTCTTGTGGTGAATTGATAAAGTTTGTAGTTTGGGGTTTGGGGTTGTCTCAACCCTAAATCCCCAATTTAATGCAGGTTTAATTAAGTCAAACTGTTACACTCAAGAACTACAAACTCCAAACAGCATTCAAAGCAAGATTGATCTGGTAAAGGCAGCTACACCCGAGAATCTTAAACCCCAAACCTTCTTCATTAACCTTTATTAACATTAAAGCAAGCCTGCTTAACCCATTTTTAATGACAGTCAGAATATTTTCGTACTCGAAAGGAAAATAGACTGTCATGAAATATTTTTACTCATTGCTCTTATTGGTTATTATTTCCCTGGGCGCATCGGCCCAAAAGAATGGTTCTATAAAAGGCCTGTTGCTGGATACGCTGGCTAAACAACCGGTAGGAGGGGCCACGCTCACCATCCTGCAACGTAAAGACTCTTCCCTGGTATCATTTTCCATGACGGATAATAACGGTCGATTTGAAATGCGCGGGCTTGCTAACGGTGATTACCGGCTTCTTATCACCCATGTGAATTACCACAACAGCAATAAATATTTCAGCATTACAGATAATAAGAAGGAAGTTGATCTCGGTAACCTTGTTTTTCATGATGCCGCCAAAGTATTAGCTGAAGTAGTAGTAACGGCCGAAGCTCCACCGGTAACCATGATCGCGGATACCATTCAATATAATGCGGGTTCCTTTAAAGTACAACCCAATGCCAGTGTAGAGGATTTGTTGAAAAAGTTGCCGGGTGTTAAAGTGGAAAAGGACGGAACAGTAAAAGCGCAGGGCGAGAAGGTAAATAAAGTATTGGTAGATGGAAAGGAGTTTTTTGGCAATGATCCGAAGATTGCTACCCGTAACCTGCCTGCTGATGCAGTGGATAAAGTGCAGGTTTATGACCGCCAGAGCGACCAGGCACAATTGACCGGTTTTGATGATGGGAACAGTGAAAAAACCATCAACCTCAAATTAAAAAAAGACAAAAAGAAAGGATTGTTTGGTAAAGCAATGGCTGGTGGCGGTACCGAAGATCGGTACGAAGGGCGCTTCAATGTAAATTCGTTTAAAGGAGCCCGCCAGTTCTCCGCTATCGGTATGGCCAATAACGACAACGCGGAGGGATTCTCCTTTTTTGACATGCTTAATTTCAGTGGCGAACTCAATCGGCTTCGCCAGGGCGGCAGCGGAGGAAATATAAATATTACAGTGAGTGGCAATGATGCTTCCGCTATGGGTGGAATGGGGGGAAACAACAATGGTATTACTTCAACACAGGCGGGCGGAATCAACTATAATAATATCATTGGGAAGAAAACCGATTTCCAGAGCAATTATTTTTACAGCCGTTATAATCCTCAAACCGAATCTCATTCTCAGCGGCAATACTTTTTACCCGACTCCACTTATTTTTCCAAACAGAATTCTTATACAGATAATATTACGGGTAGCCATCGGCTCAACCTGAACGCGGATATTATTATCGATTCATTTCATTCGCTCAAAATAACTCCTTCTTTTGGCTATCAGGATGCAAAAACCAGTTCTTATTCGGACTATGGAAACTTTTCGGATCTCCAACAGCAAAGTGTTGAAGGGGTAAGTCGTAATTTGGGAAACAATAGAGGGTTTAATTTCAGGAATGATCTGTTGTTCCGGAAAAAATTCAGACGCAAGGGTCGCACCTTCTCTCTTAGTTTGCAGAATAGCATCAATAGTACCGATGGAGAAGGAAGCCTGGAGTCGATCAATAAATTTTATAATCATTTGAATGGTGCTCTCCAGCGTACCGATTCTATCAATCAACGCTATTACACCAATGGAGACCTGAATGGCTATACGGCACGAATAGCTTATACCGAACCGATTTTCAAACGATCGCTGATAGAACTTAGCACCAGTAAAAGCAATACCCGCAGCATCGCGGAAAAACAAACCTTTGACTATAACAAGCAGAACGGCAAATACGATGATTTAAATAATTTACTGACCAACGACTATGAAAATACCTATGGATATTTGCAGGCAGGTCTGCGACTCCGTACGCAAAAAAAGAAATATAATTATTCGCTGGGAGTAAGCTGGCAACAAGCAGAACTGGAAGGGAAAATTATTTCCGGAATCAAAGACTCCGTTATCTACAAAAAATACAATAACCTGTTGCCAAATGCGCGACTGCAATATAATTTTACACGATATCGTAGTCTGGTAGTCAATTATGCTACCAATACCAATCAACCTTCACCTTCGCAATTGCAACCTGTACCCGACAACAGCGATCCGCTTAATATAAAAATCGGTAATCCGGGTCTCGATCAGGAATTCAGTCATATCATGCGAATGCAATTCACCAGCATCAACCCTTTCAAGAACAGGAATCTTTTTATGTTCCTCAACCTGATTAAAACGGATAATAAGATCGTAAACGACGATGTGTATTTCGGCAATATTAAAACCACTCACCCGGTTAATGTAAACGGGGTTTATAATCTGAACGGAGATATCAGTTTCGGATTTCCCATAACTTCTATTAAGGGAACAATCAATATCAGTAATAACGCAGGTTATTTCCGTAATAAGCAAATTGTAAACGGGGAGGAAAATACAAGTAATACGTTCAGTACCGGTCCGGATATCCGGTTAGACCTGCGTTTAGGAGAAAAAGCGAATTTATCCGTTGGCGGTGGGATAAATTACAACAAAACGAATTATACGCTTTCTTCTGCCCGTGATGTTGAATATTTATCGCAGCATTACACTACGGACTTCGACTGGCAATTACCGAAGAACTTTTTCTTCGCTACCGAATTTGTTTATACTATCAATAACCAGTTGTCTGATGGTTTTAATGCAAAAGTTCCCTTCTGGAATGCCAGTATCAGTAAACAATTCCTTCGGTTCAATCGAGGAGAACTGAAATTAAAAGCCTATGATATGCTGAACAAGAACGTGGGGGTTAGTCGTAACAGCAACCAAAACTACGTTGAGGATATCCGCCAGCGCAACCTGCAGCGCTTCTTCCTGCTGAGTTTCACCTATAGTTTGAATAAGAATGGGTTGGGGCAGGGAAGCGCAGGTGGGGCAAGGATGATAATGCGCTAAACAAGAAAATTACTCCTTTAAAATTAATATCGCTCCGGATAAAGGTTTAATCATCGATAATTAGAATGTTAGATGGTTACCTTTATTTAGCTACCAGCTAGTCTGAATTCCTGTTATTACACTTCATTTCACCCATACTACCACATAGTAGTATGGGTGAAGTTTTATTTTTGGATTATATTTAAGTAAGCTAATATGTTTTCTATACACCTTTTTTTTACGTCTAAATCACTACCCCGTGAAATAACGGTTGAAAATCCCGTAAATAAACTGCTTAATTAAATTAGGCGGTTACCCATCTTTACAAAGTTGTTTTTATTCTTTTTTACTATTTACCCTAAACTGAATAGTGTTTGAGTTTCCCCTACCCAATTCAGGGTAACTCATGAATTACTATAACATTGAAAAGCGTTTTGTTGTACGGTTGAAGAATGGTGAGAAAAGTAATACTAAATCTATCTATATGTTTAACAATATTGTGCTTGATATAGTAATTGGTTTGGTTTTTATTTATTTACTATATAGTTTATTAGCAACCCTGCTTCAGGAACTCATTGCTGTTCTTATTGGGCTTCGGGCAGCGGTACTGTTTCTGGCATTACGCCGGATGCTGGATGATAATATCCGGCTTTCCAGGAAAGGTAGAATCAAACATATCCTGTTTGGGTTCTTTTATACCATCGCAGATGGATTTAAATCCGATAAGACAAAGAAAAAACTTATTGTGCCTCAGGATGCAAACGGTGCAACAGGCCCAGCAAATCAACAACCCAATTACAAAGTAAGTAGCGTATTTTATAAGCATCCGCTTATAAAATTTCTCTCGAATTCAAATGTTCTCGTTACTAAACCTTCCTATATATCCCGGGACACGTTTGCAAAAGTGATGATCGATTTATTACGCGGGAAAAACGTAAAGCCGGGAGAGAGTCATCGCACAGAGATTGAAAACAGCCTTAAAGAAAATGCAGCACTTCCCTGGGACAATCAGGTATCCTTCAACAGTGAAACCCGGGAGTATCTGAATTCCATGTGGGTGGATGCACAAGGCGATGTGGAAAGGTTCAAGGAGCATATTGAAAAGTGGTTTGACGAAATGATGGATCGGTCATCGGGCTGGTACCGTAAGTATACCAAACTCATTGCACTTGGATTGGGGTTGGTCATCGCTGGCCTTTTCAATGTAGATACGCTTGCGATTATAAAAAAACTTCATCGGGATCCTAAGTTGAGAGAACAACTGGTAATGCAGGCGGATGCTTATACTAAGGCTCATCCAACCTTAGTAAAAGACCTGGAAGAAACAAGAGCCGAGATTGACCGGCTAAGTACAAAAACAAACAATCCAGATACCGCCAAAAAGAAAGAAGCGCTGGTCCAAACGCAGAACCAGTATGCGGAAGCTAAGAAAATGGCTGATTCATTATATAAGCAAGCGACCGATATGATGGATAAAGAAATTAAGAGCGTTAATGATTTGCTTGGGCTTGGCGGAACGCCTAAGATGGCAAATATACCTGGCCTGATACTAACAGCATTAGCTATTTCCTTTGGTGCTCCTTTCTGGTTTGACCTGCTGAATAAATTGATAAAACTGAGGAGTTCTGTAAATCCCGATGAAGCCAAAGGGAAAACAGTTACGGTCAAAAAAATTGAAAGAGTAGGATAATGAAAGTAACAGTCAAAGATAAATTCCTGAATGTACGCGTGGGTAAACCAAGTGTGAATGCCCCCTGCTTCCAGTTTATTGCGCCAGGGAGTGAAATTGAAGTGGATGGTAAATTGTATAAAGGAGATTTGTTCCGGGATATAGATATATGGCTGAGGGATGAAGCGGATAATTATTATTGGAGTGGGGGGGTAAGTCAGGGTGCCCTGGTCGGACGGAGATTGGATACGGCGCATTTCATTCCGGAAAAAATGAGTTGGGGACATAAGCGTTTCGATATACCTTTTATATGGCAGGAGCTCTCAACAAAGGGTGAAGGAGTTACTGTAGCATTAATAGATACAGGAATAGAACCTGGAAATGACTTTTCAAATATTCACCCCTCCTCGAGGAGTTTTTTAGGTGATAATGAAATAAAAGATATTAATGGTCATGGAACAAGAATGGCTGGCATCATTGGTGCCAATGGAACCGATAAGGTATTTGGAGTATCACCTGATGTGAAACTTTTAATACTCCGGGCAACGCCACAGCAAAGTGAAACAAATTTTGATGGCTTTACAAGGGCGGTTAATTTCGCAGCTTCTTTGCCAGAAGTTGATATTATATCGATCAGCTATTCTTTCACTCTTGATAATCCATTATTCAAAGCTGCTATTCAAGATGCGGTTAGTGCAGGGAAAATTATAGTGAGCGCAATTGGCAACAATCATAACCCTGCAAGTGTAAATACACCAGACCGCAATACTTTTCCTTCATGCTACAGTCCAGCTTTTCCAGCGAAGAATGGGCTTTTGTCTATAGGCGCATTCGATGAATCCGGCAACTTAGTTTCTTTCTCAAATTGGAGTAATCATTTAAGATGTCTTGCTCCTGGGAAATCTGTGTTAACTACAAACATAGGTCAAACGACAAAAGCTGAAAATGGAACCAGCATTGCAACAGCGTTCACGGTTGGTTGTTTGGCTTTGATGCTTTCTTATGCTAAAAAACATCAGTTGACTGTTGATTGTGTTGATGTTCTGATCAATAGTTGCGACGATACCGGTACAGACACTGGCTTCGATATTAAACAGGGATACGGATTGATAAATATTAATAATGCAATTTCAAAAATTAAAATACCATGAAAAATTTTTGCTTATCCATTCTTGCAATATTATTTATCGCAAATGCGGGATATTCTCAATTGGCATATTATGATACGAAGGATATTACTCGGGAGCTGATAGAAGTACAAGGCTCAAAATTTTCATTTAAAAAAGATACGCAAAGTATTAAGAAACTAGCTGCTATTCTAAAAGAATATCTACCGGAACCATTTCGAGATGATACTCTAACGACGGGTCAAATCTTTGCGTTTTACCTGGATAATATATTTATTGGTGCTCAATTGGATTCACTCATGGCCGGAGCCACCGCAGACTTGGTTAGCGGTGGGTCAAAGAACAAATCACTTCCATCAACAGTCAGTATTTCCAACCTGGCAGATGGAATTGCCCGTTTTTTGATTAAAAGAGGGAAAGAGGAATTAAACGCTGCATTTTTTAACCGGTTAAAGAAATTTCTGGATTCACACGATGAATGCAAAATACTGTTTCCAGCGACGTCGGAATTTTTTGGGAATATTGCCACCTATCGTTTTGCAGAGCTTATACAAAGTTTGCGCGAAGCTTTCCAAAAAGACTTGTCAAATCTTATAGTTGGATTGGATCAACTAATTGACTTACCCAAATATCAGGAGCTTCTAAAAGAGCTTCCGGAAATTCGATTGGCGATACGATCGGTAAAAATTGTTAGTGAATTATCACAATCTTCTACCGACAACAATATAAATCCTGCTTTAGTGATAAAGCATCTGGCGGCATTGAATGAATGGGAGGAAATTCACCCCAATCTTGGTAGCTCCTGGAAATTATTGAATATAATTTCCGAAACCTTGCGGAGTAATTCTGCCGATCATATCTGGATAAAACTGGATGAACTGAATTCACTTGTTAACAGTCGGGTTGAACTAACCATTTTCCTTGGACTGTTTTATCAACGGGCTGGATCCATTTCCTTCACAGTGAATTTAGAGAGCATAACAGTAAAGAAGTATGTTGACAGTCTTATGTTAAAAGGAACAATACTTCAAGTAGCTTCCTTGGTAGAAAATTTCGCTTTGCTTGCAAACGACATTGATCGTACCATTACTGATTTAAGAAGCAAACTGCCAAACGGGTCTCTTGCCAATGAAGATTATTATACGTACATCAATAAAGCTATCAGTATTATTGATTATGGCTTTAAGGTTGCCAATACAATTAAGCCAGGTTTGAATGCCAATAAGTACATTCTTATCGCCCGCCACTCGAACGATCTCTATAAAAGTATTTTCACAAAGAATTATAATAACGCGGTGACTGACCTCTTTCACATTCTCGATGAGTTATTCGACAATACAGAGGAGCTGGCATCATTAAAAGTCTATGCAAAAATTGCCGATAGCATTGCAAAAAGTACTGATTTGTCGCTAAAACAATATTTGCTTAAAAATGGGAAAAAAATTGTAGACAGTATTGTGGCAGCGAATCTATCGGTAGCTAAAAAGAAGTTGATGGATCCAAAAGTGATTGAAGGCATTTTGAAATACGGTAATTTCTTTGCATCTGTTATTAAAGCTGAATCGGCTGAAGACGTTCAGAATGCCATTGAAGCGGCCGCATTACCAGCAGGCAGCTATTCCATTAAGCAAAAATCTCTCTTCAATGTTTCCGTAAACGGCTATATAGGCTATGGATGGGATATTAACGAAGGAAGTGGTGTATATGCGCCCGTTGGTATATCAGTAAGCAAAGGGTTATCTAAAAAATTTGGTGGCGCAGTGAGTCTATTTGTTGCAGTCATTGATGTAGGTTCTATTGCCTCCTATAGGTTGAAAAACGGGGATGATGAGGAATTGAAGCAAGAGGTTAGATTAGAGAGCATATTTGCCCCAGGTGTTCAACTTTTTTTTGCTATACCTAAAACTCCAATTGCATTTGGTCCTGGCTGGCGAATGACTCCAAAGCTATTTTACTCTAACGATACCGAGTTTACCGTGGTAAACTCAAAGAGCGTATTCACCTTTTCAGTAGTTATTGATATACCATTCTTCTCAATAACAAATACGCCGTTTAAGCGATAAAATAGCTTTGGTAACTGATTTGGCAGGGTTCCGAACCTTTCGAAGGTTCGGAACCCTCGGGAATACCTACAAATAACAAAAACCGCAACTTACGTTGCGGTTTAGCTTTTGAGAAAGGGTCTGGGAATAACGAATCGGTAATTGCTCTGGGAAACCTTTGAAAGCGTTTATGAATTAATGGATCATAATTTTTTGTGATTGGATGGTATCATCCACTTTAATAACAGCTAAATAAGTACCTGAAGTAATATTAGCTGGCTTATTAATCGAAAGATTATTACTTCCCTGTTGCAGGTTAAGATTTTGCTGGCTGATGGTACGACCGTTCAGATCCACCAATTGAAGCGTAGCTTGCTGTCCTTTTACCGCATTTACAGAAACAGTAGCGGTGCTGCTCATCACACTGGGATAAACCTTAAAGCTATTGTCAGTTGCAGCAGTTCCACCACGGATCACAATGATATTACTATACTGTACAGCTCCGGTGAATGAAACAAGTTTCAATCTATAGTAACTGGTGCTAGAGAAATTATTATCTGTAAAATGGACCTGGTTATTATTGGTTTCCCCAATTGATTTAAACGAGTTAGGGGTAGTTGCTTTTTCTACTACTACTGTCTTAATATCATTCTGAGCAATCAGGCTCCAGATCAATTCAACACTATTCGTCTTTTTTACTCCTTTAAAATCTTTCAGTGATTTAGAAGACAAAAAAGAATTATTATAAACAAAGGGCGAAAAATATAAACTTGCGTAACGGTTAGCATTACCGTTTGTTAAGTTATTAGCACCAACACGGTAAGAAAAGGAGCCTACAGCATTTCTACTAACCGTAAACATAACCTGGGTGGCTAATGTATCTACAGAAGATCCGAAGAGTGTACCGGTAATATTGGTAGCAGTATAAGAAGTGCCCTGGTTACTTACCATAATTTCTCCACCCATCATATCAAAATCTACGGTACCACCACCCATATCAATTCGGTTAAATTCAAAAAGTCTTAATCCGCTTCTTGTCTGTCCATCAATATCAAGTCCCGATACTTCTAATATCCCCTGGTTTAGCGTTCTGGTACTACCGGCTACTACGAAAGTGATCGTAAAATCAATATATCCATTTGTTAAAGCAGGGATAGTATATTCAGGTTGAAAAGCTTCCTGGAAGCCATCTGTAGTTCGGTCAATATTGGTCAACGTCAAACCTCCAACAATATCAATAATGGTAATGCGGGCATCCACATTTTGCCTTACACTTGGGAAACGATAGATTGCACCAACGGTGCCGGCTACTCCACTTTCCAGAACGGGATTTGAAAATCTAAGCCGCTGAGCAATTGTATCGCTGGAGATAAAGAGCAAAATACAAGCAAGGATGCTCTTAAAGATGTTTATTAGGGTACCATTCGTTTTCATACATTCAATTTCAAAGGGTAAAGAATCGAGATGCGAATGGTTTTTCAGGATAAGGTCGGATGGTATTTACATAAGGATATTTTGGAACTGGATTAAGTGCTACCTTGTAGCTGATCAACTATACAAACGTATAGCTCATTTTCGATGAATGCAAGCTTTTTTGTGGTTTTCCGCATATCGTAGATCTACGATTTCTAGTGTATATACTGCAAATCAACCTCTTGAATCCAAAGAGTTTTAAAAAATTTTCGACGAAATAAAGAAGCCGGCTTCGTAAAAAGCCGGCTTCAGATATCGGTTTATTTAATATCAATTAATTCGAATTGTCCTGCCCGAACCCCCATTATTTCTACCCATTTCTTCCATCATTTTATCACGTTCTTTATTGAATTCAGCAACTGTCAGTTTCTTGGACCCCTTGGGTTCCTTAATAGCGGCTACATCGGTTTTAGACTGTATTTCCAGTGCTTTGTAAACGGTGCGACCATTATTTATATCGATCTCGAGAATAAGACCAGGCAACTGACCCTGGAATTCCGCCGGTCCGGTACTCACGGGTATATCGGTAGTAAACCAGGCTACGATTTTGGAGGTATCGGTAATTTCTTTTCGCTCCATTTTACCGTTTTCCACATTCATCATCATTCGGGTACCGATACGTTCCGATAGGGCTTTGCGGCAAACCTTTCCAAGAATTGTTTTTGTTTCATCGCTGAGTTTCCAGTTCATTCGGCGGATCGTGTCCTCAACTATATATTTCTTTGTGCCCAGTTCGCGCAGCTCAACTCTACGGGTAGCGCCCAGATCACTAAACATAACGTCATCAGCGCCGGCACCGATCATTCTTATCTGCATACCGCCCCCTCCGTTATTATTAAAAGCCATATCGCCATCCTGTTCTTCCTGCTCCATTTGTTTCCATAATGTTTGATTATTGGCAAAGGATAACTCAAACTTATCGGTACGTGAACGGGGCAATACATTTTCCTCCCCACCTTCACTATCGGAAAACCGGATCTGCATCTGCACGGTTCTTGAATAAATCACTTTCCCTGTGTTTTGCTGGGCATTGACCGATATACAGATAAATGCAGCAATACAGGCAACAGCAATAGACTTCATCATAATTTTAATATTTTAATCAAAGCTAGAATACCCTTTGCTGAGGGCGGGTTAATGCAACTTGATTTATTGTTAATTAAGGTTAACGGCCCCGAAGGCCTTACTGGCTTTGGGTTACTTTTGTACTAGATGAACAAACGCCGACTTCATACTCCTGTTACACTGATGCTGCTGGCCATTATGGCGGTGCTGGGTTTCCAGGTATACTGGTTGAATAAAAATTATAGGGAAGAAAAACAATTACTGCGGATCCGTACGAATGTGTTGTTTCGGGATGTGGTGAACGAGTGTCAGTTTGAAAAACTGAAATTGGACAGTAATATCAAAATAAGAATGAGTGCAGGAAGAACTGCAGTAGGGATGATGAACGCTATCCGCCAACGGGTAGATATTGATACAGTAAGAACGATGCCGAAAACAAACGCAACGGTAGTCATTGCAATGAATAATGATGAATTAACAAAATCGCGGATTGCCGAACCGTTGCCTCCCCCTCCTGATTCCATGAGGCAATCGGTTCATGTTTTTTCACGCCCCGGTCAGGCAGAATGGATTCAGGTATTGCAGGGAGTAGATTCATTGCAGGATTCTGTAACCATTAAAGAGATAACGGATCGATATTCCCGGATGCTTAAAAATGAAAAAATTGATCTTCCTTTTTCTGTTACCCGTAAAGAAGTTGAGCGCCGGAAGGAATTGTTTACGTATGATTCTACTACCCGAAAAGAAGTGGGGTTCCGGGATGAATTGATTAGGATAGATATGGAAGAAGCCAATGAAGTTACCGTAGGGTTTTTCCGTCCACTTACGTTCACCCTTAATCTGCAAAACAGCGGAAACTACCTGTTGAAAAAACTACTATTGCCTATTTTGGTTTCGATTTTTCTGGTAGGTATCACCGTTTTTTCATTTGTTTTATTATTGCGTAACCTCATACAGCAACGCCGGCTTGCCCAATTAAAAAATGAATTTGTAAGTAATATCACCCATGAATTAAAAACACCGATCGCTACCGTAGGGGTGGCCATCGAAGCGCTACGTAATTTCAATGCCATTAATGATCCACAACGCACCCGCGAATACCTCGATATTTCTTCTTCCGAAATTCACCGGCTTGGATTACTCGTTGATAAAGTATTGAAGCTCTCTATGTTTGAGAACAAAGAAATAGCCCTGCAAAAAGAGAGCTTCGACCTGCTTCAACTTACGCAGGAAGTAATGGCCTCTATGAAACTGCAATTCGAAAAACAAAACGCTACCGTTACGTTAGAAACCAGTGGGAATAATTTCGTGATTGAGGCCGATAAACTGCATATCTCCAGCGTTGTTTACAACCTGCTGGATAACGCGCTGAAATATAGTAAAGAGAAACCTGAGATTGATATCTACCTACGAACACATGAACAACATGTATCACTCCAGGTTAGCGATAAGGGAATTGGGATTCCTAAAGAATATAAGGGAAAGATCTTCGAAAAATTTTTCCGCATACCCGGTGGTGATCGGCACAATATAAAAGGATATGGTCTTGGATTAAGTTACGTGAATCATATTGTACACCAGCATATGGGATTTATTGAAGTGAAAAGTGAATTGGGGAAAGGAAGTACTTTTATTGTAAATATTCCTTATAAAGAAGCGGACACTATTCGCTTCGATGAACATAGAACCATCCGGAAAGTAAAACTAAAGGTCGGATAGTATGAGTAAGATTAAAATATTATATGTTGAAGATGAATTGTTCCTGGGCAAAATTGTAAAAGAGAGCCTGGAGAGCCGGAGTTTTGATGTTGTTATGGAAAGCGATGGCGCAAATGTATTGCAGGTGTTCAAGCGTGTCAACCCGGATATTTGTGTATTGGATGTTATGCTTCCTAATAAAGATGGGTTTACGATCGCAGAAGAAATAAGGGCGGTTAATTTTAAGGTGCCCATTATATTCCTCACTGCAAAAACACAGACTGCCGACCTTGTAAAAGGATTCACTACCGGAGGGAACGACTATATTCGAAAACCTTTCAGTATGGAAGAATTGATCGTTCGGGTGGAGAATGCCTTACGGTACCAACAGGATGGAAGAAAGCCCGGCACTACGGATGAGGTAAGATTGGGGCGATTTTCATTTCACCTTACCCGGCAAACACTCATGAATGGTAAGGAAGAAAAGAAGCTTTCGTTCCGCGAAAGCGAGTTACTCAAATTATTATACGAACACCGCGATAAGATAATCGATCGAAAAGATATTCTTAACCTGCTTTGGGGCAACGATTCCTTTTTCAATTCCAGGAACCTGGATGTTTATATTACTAAATTGCGGGGGTATTTAAAGGAAGATGAATCGATAGAGATTATTACTATAAAAGGAATTGGCTATAGGTTTGTGGTGAGCTAATGTTACAAAGAACCAAGAACCGAAGAACCAAGATCCAAAGAAAAAATGCAAAAGAAAACCAAGTACCAAAGAAAGAATACAAAAAAATACAAACGGGTCTCCGAATTATCGGAGACCCGTTTTGATTTTATTCTTTTTTGGGTTTAATTTTTTCTCTCTTTGTATTCTTTCTTTGATTCTTGATTTTTGGTTTTATTTCTTTGTTTCTTGGCATCTTGGTTCTTTTATCCGGATGCTGCATCTGTACTTTATGGCCGGGTAAACACAACTGTCTGATCCTTACTAAAGCTTCTCCATAGCCACATCATCGTAAACGAAGGAATAAAATCAAGGCCCGGCATCAGCTCTTCTAGAAAGTTGAAGATACCACCCACTGCGCCTTTCCATCCACCAAATAGATTAAAGAAAATGATTGCGGAAACCGGCGCCCAAAAAAGATCACCCACTTCACCCAATACCGGAACGGCATAGGTGGCATAACCTATCAGATCCATGATTATGCAAAAAAGAAGGGAAGTGTTTTTTTGACTCTTCATCTTATTTATGTCGATTTAGTTCGGAAATAAGACGTGAAATTAAAGAAGGGGGTTGTAAGGAGATGTTAAGACTGGGAAATGTAAAATGTAGAATTTAAAATATAAAATGTAAAAGTAGAGTTGCCTTCACTTTTACATTTTATATTCTACATTTTATATTTTACATTATACTAAAAGCGTTCTATTCTTCAACACCGCCTCAATCTCTTCAATTCGGAAAGGCTTGGTAACATAATCATTCATGCCGGCTTCAATACATTTTTCCCGGTCGCCCTGCATAGCGTCGGCAGTAAGGGCAATTATCGGAAGTGAACAATGTGGCTCAGGTAACTGTCGGATAAGACGGGTGGTTGTAAAACCATCCATTTCAGGCATATTTACGTCCATAAAAATCAACACCGGGTCGTATTTTGGTAATATTTCAAGAGCCTGTTTGCCATTAGTGGCTTTAATTACTTTAAAGCCCATTTTACGAAGTACCTCCGAAATCAGCATCATGTTAATGGGATCGTCTTCCACCACCATAATGGTAGTAGCGTCCGCGAATTTTTCAATAACAGTAGAGCCCTGTTTTTCTTCCGCCTGCATTTCTTCTCCCGAAGAAAGAGAGCATAGAAAGCTATATAACTCATAAAGCTTAACCGGCCTGGTAAGTATATGATTTACGCGAAGTTTTTCTGCTTCGTTCTGGTAAAGGTTTTTTTCCAGGGAGGATAACATAAGACTTACCGGAATGCGGGAAAAAACAGAATGATTGCGTAATTCTTTAATAAATTGAATACCGTCTATTTCCGGCATATGCTGGTCGCAGATTACAAGTCCGGGTAATTGATTTGTTTGATTCAGTTTATCGAGCAGTATCATGGCTTCCAGCGCGCTACCAACCAACTCGCATTCTATTCCGAAATAATTAATTATTTCTTTTAACCACTGTCGGTTACTGGCATTTGCATCGGCGATCAATACTTTTTTAACGTTGTTAATCGGATCGCTCAGCAACTGAGGCTTTTCATTAACGACCTCCATTGCCAATTGCAGAATAAATGTACTGCCTTGTCCAATATCGCTGGTAACAGTAAGTTGACCACCCATCAATTCTGCCAGGTTTTTCGAAATGGTTAAACCCAAACCTGTTCCTCCGTATTTGCGGGTAGTGGAAGAATCGGCCTGCGTAAAACTCTCAAACACTTTTTTTAGTTTCTCCCGGGAAATACCGATACCGGTGTCTCTTACAGACAATTCAATATCGCAAAAGTTTTTACCCTCTTTATGATACACATCTGTTAACCTTCGGGTAGTAACTATAATCTCACCCTCGGCAGTAAACTTAATTGCATTGCCTAAAAGGTTTACCAATACCTGTCGTACACGAACCGGATCGCCGTTAAATAAAGAAGGTATTCTTGGATCGGTACGGCAAATTACCTGTAGCTTTTTTTCAAATGCTTTTACGGTGAGCAGGTCAACAGTATCTTCGACCAATTCATCCAGTCGGAAATGTGTATTATCGATAATCAGTTTGCCTGCTTCAATTTTCGAAAGATCGAGAATATCGTTGATAATGCTTAAAAGGTTAAAGGCTGATTTTTTTACATTATCCAGATACTGTCGTTGGGAGTGCTGTAATTCTGTGGTGAGAACAAGGTCCGTAAAGCCAATAATACCATTCATTGGTGTACGCAACTCATGACTCATATTGGCCATGAATTCGCTTTTTGCCTGGCTGGCCGTTTCAGCGATATTCTTTGCCTGTACCAATTCATGTTCCATCTGCATCCGTTCGATAGCTGCTGCAAGCGTGGAAGAAAAAGATTGCAGGATAGAAAATTCAGTGATGGTCCATTCACGCTCGATTTTGCAATCGCTGAATTCCACAAACCCCCAGAAATTATGCAAGCTGAAAATAGGGATAACAGCTATTGATTTAACACCCTGGTTCAACAAAGATGATTTGATGCCATCCTCGTCCATATTTTTTACCAGGTTGAAATAAGTATCTTCATTTTGTAAGGTCCGGAATAACGAACTCTGCAAATTCATCAGAAGGTTTTGTCTCGCGGGATTTTTGTGAATCAACTCATCCATCCCATTTTCCCAGCGAAGCAATTCATTGGTTACCCATTTGTCATCGTTTGTTCTTTCATTTTTATAAATATTCACGATATCAACCTGCATCTTAATCCCCAGTAACTGGATAGCCTCCCCCATAGCGTCTACGAGACTATTGTTGCTGATTAATCGGTGTGTAGCTTCTGTTACAGCCTGTAATAACAAATCCTTGCGTTGCAGGTGTTCCTCCACCATTTTGCGATCTGTTATATTATGCGCAAACCCCAATACTCCCCAGATATACCCATCACTATCACGCAAGGGCACTTTTACCGTGCTGAAGTATTGGGTTTTTCCATCTATTATATTCGCCTCTTCTTCCGAAAATCTTGATTTGCCTGTTTTCACCACATCCAGATCATCATCCCAATATCCACGAATCCCTTTTTCAGGATCTCCCTTTACTAATGCTATAGGAAAGCCCGCTTCAATATCGTTTTTGCCAACAAAATAGGTAGGAGGCTGGTGCATGGCATCAGCAAAAGATTGGTTAACGAGAAGATACCGATGACTCAGGTCTTTGATAAATATCCAGTCGGGTGTAGAGTTGATAACGCTTCGTAATAATTCTTCCGATTGCTTCGCTTCAGAAAGTAATTGTTCCCGTTCACTTTCCGCGTTCCTGCGTTCGGTAATATTTCGACTGGTGCAGATGAGTTTCACCACCACATTTTCTTCTTTCACGGGTTTGATAATGGTCTCTAACCAGATATAGTCTTCATTCTTGCAACGCATCCGGTAGCGGATCGTAAGGTTTACTATTTCATTCAGGGTTTGACTTTCACCGGTTGGAGAAAACTTATACAGGTCATCAATGTGTACGTAATCATAAATATTCTTTCCTTCTACTTCCTGTTGGGAATATCCTAAAACCCGTTGAACAGAGGGGGAAACATATTGCAAGGTGCCATCGATGCTGTTTACTGTAATTATATCTTCCGAGTGTTCCGCAAGAAGTCGGAATTTTAATTCATTGTTGAGTAATGCTTCATAATTTTTTCGTCCGCTCCGGAAAAGGGGTTCAATTACAAGAAGTACCAGGCAGAGTAAGGCGATCACTAAAGAAATAAATTTACTGGTATTAATCGCGGCAGCGTCTTCGTTCTTTCCTTCGATAACTTTTGAGTAACGCTCTATTATTTCAGCCATTAATGGGCTGAATTTATTTTCGCTTTGAAACAATTCTCTCTTGTAAAGGGTGGAATTCATTTCAATCATCAGGCTATCGGCCTGCAAAACTTCTGTGGCAACTGCTACAATACTTTTAAAGTGTGTTTGTGAATTGTTGAACAGGCGTTTAATCTCGAGCGTATTCTGGCTTACTGGTATATTGGGCAGGCTAATTTCTTTTTGCAGTAGTTCGTTATTGCTGATAAATGAAGCCAGATCGGTTTTAAGAGCACTCCTTAATGTGGTATCAGCCGTCTCGGGTAATTCCGCATCAATCAAAATCAACGCGTCTTTCGTCATTACCTGGCTTAGCATTCGTTGCTTAGCGGTTATGTCTGAAAAGCGAACCAACTTTTCGTTTTCGTGCGATTTGCGATAGACCAGGTAATAACCGAAAAAATTAAAAAGTAAGGCTCCAGCCACTACAAGAATCGCTATCCGCAGTATTTTTCTGAAAGGTGTGTTCATGGTTTTTCCAACAATGGATATCTAACATTTTAAATAACTGCAAAACAGGGGGTTCTATTGAATATGAGGGTAAGTTTTTTTGTTTTTGTAAGGGTTTATATGGTAGTTGGAATGCCAATTGTTGATAATAATCAATTCTCGCATGAAATGCGAAGCGTATTTGGGGGCAGGGCGTTTGAAAAAAGCTCAATCCTTAAATATTATTTTTTGGTAGTTTTAGTAGAGAACCCGATTAAAACCATCACTATGCTGCAAAGAATTTTTCTAGCTTTAATAGCTCTTTATTTTGGCGTAATTGTAAATGCACAACCTGCTTATTTTTATCCGGACGCGGGAAATATGAACCCCGCTATCCCAACTCCCTCCGCTTTTTTGGGGTATGAGATTGGTACTCATCATACACGTCACGATAAACTGGTTGAGTATTTTAAAGAATTGGATCGATTATCTGATCGCGTTACCCTACAAATCATCGGCGAAACTTATGAGCACCGGCAACAGGTTACGGCTATTTTCTCGTCTGCCGCTAATCATTCAAAGTTAGAAGAGATTCGTAAAGCACATCTTGCCGGGCAAGTAAGTGGATCAACTCAATCCGTTCCGTTAGTCATTCATATGGGCTATAATGTTCATGGTAATGAACCCTCCAGCAGTGAGGCTGCCCTGCTTACTGCTTATTATCTCACTGCATCGGAGAGCGAGGAAACTATAAAATGGCTGAATGAGATGGTGATATTGATGGATCCTGTAATTAATCCCGACGGAAGAGACAGACATACGCATTGGGCAAATATGCACAAGGCATCCCCGGTAGTAGCTGATCCTCTCGATCGTGAACATACCGAAATCTGGCCGGGTGGTCGATTCAATCATTATTGGTTCGATTTAAACAGAGATTGGTTCCTGGGAACTTTCCCGGAAACAAGGAACCGGATAAAGTTCTTTCATCAATGGCGACCCTATATACAGACAGATCATCATGAAATGGGAAGCAATGCAAGTTTTTATTTTGATCCGGGAGAAGACGCAAGCAATAATCCAATTGTACCCGATTATTTATACAAAACCATTTATCCAACGTATGCAAAATATTTTGCCGCCGCGGCGGATAAAATTGGTTCGATGTATTTTACCAAAGAGGCGTACGATAAATTATACCCGGGCTATGGCAGTAGTTATATCAACTTTTATGGAGGCGCAGGTTTTTTATTCGAGCAAGCCAGTTCGAGGGGGCATTTACAGGAAACCACTACCATTCCAATAAGCTTTGCTTTTACCATCCGTAATCAATTCATCGCCTCATTAACTACATGTAGAGCCTCACTGGTGGAAAAAGATAACCTGTTGAAATTGCGGAAAGAATTTTACCGGGTAGCAAAAGAACAGGCTGCTAAATCGGCGGTTAAAGGATATGTTTTTGGCGATGTAAATGATGAAACAAGAACCAGGGCCTTTGTAGCAATGCTCCTATTGCACGAAATAGAAGTATATGAAAACGAAAATGCGGTAACTGTTGATGGGAAAAAATTTGAATCAAAAAAAACCTATTATGTCCCCTGCGACCAGGACAATTACATTATGGTTCGCACTGTATTTGAAAAACAAATTACCTACCGGGATAGTTCATTTTACGATGCATCTGCCTGGAGCCTTGTACACGCGTATAATTTGCCGTATGCTGAATTAAAAACAGCATTGGGGAAAGACAAAAGGCTGACTGCATTACCGACACGAATGATTACATCTGTCGAAAAGAGCAATTATGCTTATGTAATGGAGGCGACAGATTATAATATTCACCAGGTGATACATCAATTGCAGGAAGGGGGCGCTATTGTACAATCGGCTTTCCGTCCCTTTTCAGCAACGATCAAAGGGGTCGCAAAGAATTTTGGATATGGTTCCATTGTATTGCCGGTAAATCTGCAACGCATTTCCTCCGACTCACTTTTTCGCTTAGTGAGCGAAGTTAATAAACGCGCAGGTCTTGTTATTTATTCATTAAGTACGGGTTTTAGTTCGGGTGGTATTGATATGGGCAGTGGCTATGTTCGCACGTTGAAAAAACCCAATGTTGCACTGATGGTTGGAACTGGCGTATCGGCTCCGGAAGCAGGAGAGATCTGGCATTTGCTGGATGAACGCTTACAGATGCCTATAACTAAATTGGATCTGTTGAATATTAATCGTGCCGATCTCAGTCGTTACAATACGATTATCATGGTATCGGGAAATTATGCGTTGATAGATAAAAATAACGCGGATAAATTAAAAGCCTGGGTGCAGAACGGAAACACTTTGATTACAATTAAATCCGGAACCGACTGGGCCATTCGAAATGGATTTACAAGGGAAAAGTTACTGCCATCCGACAGCAGTAAGGGAGTTCCGTCACGCAAAGACTATGATATGGCAGTTCATATTGAAGGAGCCAGAGCAATGGGTGGTTCATTATTTCGTGTTGATTTGGATACAACACATCCACTTGGATTTGGATTCACTGATCGAAAAGTTTCTGTGTATCGTAACGGGTTAACTTTTTTGCAGCCCAGTATCAATCCGTATAGTACGATAGCACAATACACAAGCGACCCGCTGATTGGCGGCTATATTCACCCAACCACGTTGAAACGTGTACGCAATTCAGCGTCTATACTGGTGGGAAGTGAAGGAAGTGGCCGGGTAATTTTATTTACAGATAATCCTAATTTCCGCGGAACCTGGTACGGCACCAATAAACTATTCCTGAATGCATTGTTTTATGGAGGAAGCATTAGTGTGCCGGCGGTGGTAAGCGAGTAAACGGCAACTATTTTGTTGTTGTAATACTGCAATTACTCTATCAACTTACCGGAACAGTAGTTTGGGAAATTTCGAATTTCATTTTTTCAAAATCCTGTTTTGAAATATTATACTGTTGCAGGTATTGAAAATCGCCATCGATTCCTGTCCAGAATTGATCTTTTTCTTTAAAGTGATCGAGACTTTTTTTATAGAGTTCAACTGCTTTCTGCCAGTTGCCTTTGATAAAACGGATATTGGCAAGGTTCATACTCCCATGTGTATTAGATCCCAACTCCACCGCTTTTTGAAAATAGTCTTCTGCTAGATCTGCCTTTCCCAACTTGAACAGCATAAATCCGTAAGTATTATAAACTTCGGACGAGGTTGGATTTAAAGCGATGCTTTTCTTATAGAACTCTTCTGCTTTTTCTGTTTGTTTCAAATTATTGTAAATATCCGCCAGTTGCACCCACACACCATAATCTGTTGGATTTAGTTCACTGGCTTTGTTATAGACTTCGATTGCTTTTTTTGTATCTCCCATATCATTATAAATCAAACCGAGGTTAAACCATGAATTAAAATAATCTGATTTCAACTCGATCGCTTTTTTGTAACAATCAATAGCCTTTTCCTGTTGTCCCAGCCGATAATAGATCACCCCCAAATTGTTCCATGAAAGATAGTAATCAGGTTTAATTTCGATGGATTTGTCGTAATAATAGATGGCTTGTTCGGTTTGAGACATACTATTATATATTCTTCCCAGGTCGTGCCATGGAAGGTGATTGTCGGGCTTTAACTCGGTCCCCTTGATATAGCATTCAATAGCTTTCTCTTTTTGTTCTGTCCTTTCATAGAGTAATCCCAGGTTATTCCAACTTAGCGGATATTCGGGTTTTAACTCGGTTGCCTTACTATAGCATTCAATAGCCTTATCTATTTTTTCTTTCCTTTCATACATTAAACCCAGGCCATACCAGCTGAGTGAGTAATTGGGGTTTAACTCAGTCGACTTACTATAGCATTCTATAGCTTTATCTATTTGTTCTGTCTTTTCATACATTAATCCCAGGTTATACCAGCTGAGGGGGTAATCGTTTTTTAACTCGATTGATTTTTTATAACACTCGATGGCTTTTTCCTTTTGATCTAACTGGTCATAAATCAATCCAAGGTTATTCCATCCCAGGTGATAGTCGGGTTTTAACTCGATAGCTTTATTGAATGCTTCGATCGCTTTTTCTTTTTGTCCTAGTCGTTCATAAATCAATCCCAGGTTATTCAATGCCGGGTGATAATCGGGTTTAGATTCGATGGCTTTGTTATAATAAGTCATGGCTTTTTCATATTCTCCCATATCATTATAAATCAATCCCAGGTTATTCAATGCCAGGTAATAATCAGGTTTAAATTCGATCGCTTTATTATAGCACTCGATGGCTTTGTCTTTTGGACCCTCTTCATTATAGATCAATCCCAGATTGTACCAGGGCTGGGGGAATTCGGGTTTAAATTCGATCGCTTTATTATAGCATTCGATGGCTTTTTCTTTTTGTCCGTCTTCATAATAGATCAATCCGCGGTTATTCCAGGCCAGGTGATAATCAGGTTTTAATTCGATCGCTATATTGTAGCATTCGATGGCTTTTTCCTTTAATCCTGATTCATAGCAGATCAATCCCAGGTTAAACCAGGGGAGAT
Source organism: Chitinophagaceae bacterium (assembly GCA_965279015.1). Lineage (GTDB taxonomy): Bacteria > Bacteroidota > Bacteroidia > Chitinophagales > Chitinophagaceae > Endoryza. Next base: position 602,632 of record OZ257130.1, on the reverse strand, counting down.
AATAATCGGGAACTATGTCTACATATTTTTGGAGAAACTCAATTGCCTTTTCCTTGTTTCCCTTTACATAATAGCTATTGCCGCCATAGTAATATGGTTGGGGATAACCGCTATCGATCGAAATGGCTTTATTAAAGTATTCTAGTTTTCTATCAGTATCGTTTTGTTTGATTCCAATTTGTGTGTATGCAATGGCGGCTTTTCTGTGCTCGCTTTTCTCCTCCGCAATATCTGCGTAATTGACCCAGGTATCTTCATCCAGTCGTTTATAGAAGCTGATATAACCCTGTACGTTTATACTTTCAATATATTCTGCGATATTCCGGAAAGGTTTTGTGTGATCCGTGCTGGTATAGGTTCGTTGATAACTGAACAGGATATTTTCACCGGCGGAAATCGCTTGAGTATAGGGAAGAAAAGTATCTTTAAAATAGACATCTGAAAATATCTCCGGCAGGAACTCAAGATCAAACTCGTCATCCAGGTTTATCATAGTGGCCGAAAAATATTCCGAAAATCGAAGCACCCATTCATTGTAATTAGGATTACTATAGTCCAACCGGGACAGTATTGGCAAAATGCGCGGTTTGGTTTTTTTTATCTTATGGTATTCTGCCTTTTGAATTTTTTCTATGATGGATTTGCAGCCCTCAAAATTTTGAAGAGTCGGCGCAACAACCAGAACATTAATTGCAGGGAGTTGAATATTACAGATACCGGAATAATCGCTGATACCGGTTCGGCTGTCAATGAGTATATAGTCGTATCCCAGGGTCCCCAATTGTTCTTTAAGATGTTCTATGTAATTGGCACCATCCATCATGCTGTAGAACTCGAACCAATCAAAGTTATTTGCCCGGTACCCAAAATCATTTTCGTATGCTCCGGCGGCCAGTAAATCTATACAACCTGTTTTACCAGTATTGCTACTATCAGGAAATCGGAGTGGGGTAATATTTTTTTCTGCGGTAACATAAGTAAGATCCGAAGGTTTTATTTCCCCTCCTTTGCGCATGGTAATCATATATTCTTCGAGTAATTCGAGTGTCCCGGCTTTTTGAATATCCTTATTCTTAAGTCCAAAAAAATAATGCTGACCGGGCGCTTCAAAATCCCAATCCCATAGCAACACTTTTTTCCCTTTATGATAGAACAGGTAAGCGGCAATATTTGAGCAGAGCTGACTCCGGCCAACTCCTCCTTTGTATGAATAAAAAGAAATTATTTTCATATAGCAGTTTAATCAAATGGATGGGTTGTTTTGTGTACTCAAACGGGCACGAATATCAGAACCATCGGGTTTAATAATTCCGATAACAGGTTGTTTCGTTTTGAAAATTCTGTGAAGAATATTAATAAAAGTTAATTTTCCTGCGATTTCCGGGTTATAACTATCAATGTCCAAATTGGCTATTCGATATTCCAGCCTCGTAAAAACAGCCTTTCTTTTTTGAATCATAAATTCTTTTACCTTTTCATGCAAAGAATCAGCAATAGGAGTAATTACACTGCAGGCGAGTTTGTTATTAAAGATGCCCGCGATTTTTTCATTCTCTTTATCTAAAGACAGCAGATCGATTACAGCGATACTGATCTGTAAATCGTCCTCTATGCTCACTTCCTTTTGCGCGCTTATATTGCCGGTCAGATACTCTTCTTTAAATACATATCCCCTGTTCCTTAACTCGTTAATAAGTTCGCAAATGCTATTCATGTCTCTGGTAAATGGGATCCACTTTGAACAATCCTCGTCATCATGATTAGTTGGATTCAACACCTCAAACAAATCTGCACCAATGGCAGAGCGAATTCCCTCATTGGTATTGGTTATAATATAGATAAAGAGTGTTTCGGGTTTATTGTTTTGTTCCTGGTTTTTCAGGAGTTCGATTTTTTTCCTCGTAGCGGAAATATCATTACCATTTGTATTGATTAGATTTTTATAATCGCCTTCTGTCCCAGGACCTGCATTCCTTTGCCCTTCCAGAAGTTCCTCAAGGTTTTTATAAAGCTTTTTTAAATGCGCTTCTTGTATTCTGAGTTCTTCTGTCATGTATTATATGAATTGAGGGATGATTTTTTCCAATTGCATTTTAAACTGGTATTTCAGGTCATATATATTTTCAAAAGAGGTAAGGTAATGCCCGATCTGCGAAAGTCTTTTTTTAAAATTTAACAGGCTGGTTTCTTCGCTTAATTTCTGCGTGCCCGCCGGAACATTTTTAAAATACGTATAGACAAGGGGTTTGCCTTCTTTTTTGAAATTGGTCAGTGCCGCATCAAACTCTTCTTCGGTGTATTTCCCGGCTTTGGTATAGAAAAGACTTAAAAAGATATCCGATTGCTGGATAGACTTGTTGTATTCATCTTGTAACCTTGTTTCAGATATAGCATCAATAAAATCTTCCCATACCACCAATCTTAAAAAAACATTTTTATTGATTAGTTCATTATTTTCCCGGTTTATGAATATTTCAAATTGATCGCGTTCTGTTTTTAATTCCGAGGAGGAAGCAAGAAATATTTTAATTGTTTTGATGGCGCCGGGTGCTACAATTATTTCATCTTTAAATATTGTTTCTTTTGAGAGCTTAGCAACTTTTTCATCGGCTTCTCTGAGTAGACGTTCTGTTTTTCGTATCTCGTTTCTATATGGGCCTTCGGTTTCTACACTTGCATCTATTTGCCGGGCGAGAAGGTCTACCAGTTTCTTTTGTAGCTCATTTTTATGCTGTAAATAGATTTCAATTTCAAGCATAACAATAGTTTAGCAATAAATTAATTGCTACCTCGGGGCCTTTTAAAACTGAAATGATACGGAAAGCGTTACATGGGGGGAGGGGGCGGTATGATGTTATGTTAAGTTAAAAAAAAATTCTTATAAAAAGCCCGGTTTATAGGCTTTTTACAGATATTCTTTGCATTTAGAGACCATACAGGAGGAGGGGTTTGCCTGTTCTTAATTTTCTTTCTTCAATTTCCTGTCAAACAGGAAGGTTCCTGCTGGTAATATGGAGGCTACAAAAGCCAGCGCCATCCATTTAAAAGATTTGTTCCGATCCGTTTTCACCACCCATGCCAATAGCAGGAACAATACAAATAAAACCCCATGTGCCCAACCTACAATTTTTACTGCCATGGGTTGCTGAAAGAAATATTTTAGCGGCATAGCTATAAGAAGCAATACAAGAAAGGATATTCCCTCGGCGATGCCTGCTTTGCGTAGTAAGGAGAGCTTGGTCATTTAAGAAGCTTTGAGCCGCTAGCTTCGAGCTACTAGCAACGTCCGGTTAAAAATTGAAATATCGTTTATGTTTTCAGAAGCAGCTCGCAGCTCGTGGCTAAAGGCTCGAAGCTTCTTCAATAATCAATCACCTGCTCCTCTATCACCTCCGGCAATTCCCTCCATTCATATTGTTGGTTGCGTAGTTGTGGTTCAAACCCGGCTTCTCGGATCGCTTGCTGTATGGATTTATAAGTAAAGCGATGAGGGGCACCGGCAGCACTCACCACATTTTCTTCCAGCATAATACTTCCAAAATCATTAGCGCCGCCATTCAAACAGATCTGCGCCGTTTGTTTACCCACGGTTAACCACGAAGCCTGTATGTTCTTTACATTCGGAAGCATTATTCGACTGATTGCAATCATGCGTATGTATTCTTCAGGTGTAGTAAGATTGTGTACACCTCGGATACGGGCCAGCAAAGTATCCGCATCCTGGAAGGTCCAGGGAATAAAGGCAAGAAATCCTTTAGCATTCTCTGGTTTGCGGCTTTGCACTTCCCGTAGTTTCACCAGGTGCTCAAATCTTTCTTGTATGGTTTCCACATGGCCGAACATCATAGTAGCCGATGTGGTGATATTTAATTTGTGCGCTTCATGCATTATATCCAACCATTCCTGCGCCCCGCATTTTCCTTTAGAAATAAGTCTGCGAACACGGTCAATCAGTATTTCGGCGCCTGCTCCCGGCAAACTATCCATTCCGGCTTTTTTCAGTTCGGTTAATACTTCACGGTGGGTCGATTTTTCAAGTTTGGTAATATGCGCTACTTCCGGAGGACCAAGAGTATGAAGTTTAATAGATGGATATAATTCCTTCAGCTGCCGGAACAGGTTGGTGTAAAAGCGGAGGCCTAATTCTGGATGATGCCCGCCCTGCAACAATAATTGGTCACCACCCCAACGGATGGTTTCTTCTATCTTTTTTTTATAAGTGGCAATGTCTGTTATATATGCTTCCGCATGGCCTGGAATGCGGTAGAAATTACAAAACTTACAATTGGCGATACAGACATTCGTGGTGTTCACATTGCGATCGATCTGCCAAGTTACTTTTCCATGCGGAACCTGCTTTTTGCGTAGTTCGTCCGCAACAAACATTATTTCAGCCAGCGGAGCCTGCTGAAATAGAAACATACCCTCTTCAACAGAAAGAAATTCGAATTTTAAAACGCGATGAAATAACTGCTGCAAATCCATAATAACTATTGAAACGCAAAAATACTAAAGGAAAAATTGACAGCATAGTTTGTTTATAATTCTACCAGCGGTTAAGGCCATTTACAATAAATAAAGTAATTTACCGGACTGCGAAGAGCAGCAAATCAAATAAAGTTATTGTTTCTGAAAAGGTTGATTCAATTGCTTGCCATGCTAAAGTTATCAAGGATACTTGTTATCGCTTTGCTGTTTTGTAACCTGTTACAAGCACAGGAAGAGTTTATACCTCCCCCCTCAAAATTAATCACCAGCTTTCGTTTCAAGATACTTACTGGTGGAATCGTAACGCTGAAGGCTCAAGTAGGGGATCATAAGGATACACTCAACTTTATACTGGATACCGGTAGCGGGGGAATTTCACTCGATTCATCTACAGCCGACCGACTACAGATTAAATCCGAAATGAGTGACCGTACTATCCGTGGAATTGCCGGTATCAGACAGGTACGGTTTGCGTACAACATGAAATTGCATTTACCAAAACTTACAGTCGACAGTCTTAACTTTCATATCAACGATTATGAGGTATTAACCAGTTCTTATGGCGAAAAGATCGATGGTATTATAGGATTTTCATTTTTGTCCCGTTATATCGTTAAAATTGATTACGACAGTTTACGGATATTCGTTTATTCCAAGGGAACGATGAAATACCCACGGGGTGGTTTCCTGATACGCCCTTTACTTATTAATATACCAGTATTCAGCACAACAGTAAAAGACGAGCGTGAAGTGTTGAACCGCTACTACTTTGATACAGGCGCCGGCATGTGCCTGTTGCTGTCTAGTGATTTTGTTGAAGACAGTAATTTTGTAAACCCACGTCGCAAATGGTACGCAACACAGGCAGAGGGCCTGGGCGGAAAGGCCCCGATGAAACAGGGTGTATTGAAGATGATGAAACTGGGTCCCTATAAATTCCGCAATGTACCCACCTATATTTTTGAAGATGATTTTAATGTCACTTCATACCCTTACCTGGGTGGCTTAATAGGAAATGACCTGCTCCGCCGTTTCAATATTATCATTAATTATGATCGGCGCGATCTTTACCTGATGCCCAATTCTCACCTGCGTGAACCATTCGATTATTCCTATACAGGGCTGGGTATGTATGTGATCGATGGTGAAATAAGAGTGATCGACGTAATGCCCGGATCACCCGCTGAAACTGCCGGGTTTAAACCAGGCGATATTGTAATGGCAATCGAGAACAACTTCACCAATAATATTCAGGCGTATAAAACGTTGCTCCAAACGCCAGGTGGCAAGCTGAAAATATTGGTACTGCGCGAAGACGGACCGTTGTTGTTGACGCTGAAGGTGAAGAGTATTTTGTAGGAGAAGTTTGTAGTTTGTGGTTTGTAGTTCCTTAAGTTCATCTTAACAAGTAATCACCTTTTTACCTAGAAAGTAGGGTGACATCAGTTTTGGGTAAAGCACCAAAAGAACTACAAACTATAAACCATAAACTACAAACCAAAACCCCAAACTTCACTTATTTTTGCTATTCTGAATTTTTTTCAATGATACATTTAGAAAAGTTTTCTCTTAGTAACGGACTTAGAGTGGTAGTGCATGAAGATCATTCTACTCCTATGGCAATAGTGAACGTGCTTTATGATGCGGGTTCAAAAGACGAAGATCCGGGCAAGACAGGCTTCGCGCACCTGTTTGAACATCTCATGTTTGGGGGATCGGTAAATATTCCAGATTTCGAAACACCCCTTCAAATGGCGGGCGGAGAGAATAACGCATATACCAGCAACGATCTTACAAATTATTATATTCAACTTCCTGCCGAGAATATCGAAACAGCTTTCTGGCTCGAGAGTGATCGCATGCTTTCACTGGCCTTTAGTGAAAAAAGTCTCGATGTGCAACGGAAAGTTGTGATAGAAGAGTTTAAGGAACATTATATCAATAAACCTTATGGCGATGTATGGTTCCATCTTCGGCAGATGGCTTATACGCAGCATCCTTATCAGTGGATGACGATCGGAAAAGACCTTTCACATATCGAAAACGCTTCATTGAAAGATGTAAAGAATTTTTTCTTTAAGCATTACCGGCCACAGAACGCGATATTGGTGGTGGCAGGTCATGTTAAGACAGCAGCAGTTAAGGAGTTGGCAGAAAAATGGTTTGGTGATATTCCTGCCGGTGAAAAATATATTCGGAATATTCTTCCCGAACCCCGGCAAACAGCTCCGCGTAAAAAGGAAATAAAATCAACAGTACCACTGGATGCATTGTACAAATGCTGGCATATGGAAGATCGGTTAAGTAAAGGATATTATGTGGCCGATCTTATTACCGAAGTATTAGGCGGAGGTGGGTCAAGTCGTTTGTTTCAGTCGTTGGTGAAAGAGAAAAAATTATTCAGCAATATAGAATGTTATCAGTACGGCACAGTGGATGCGGGTCTGCTAGCCATTGAAGGCAAACTGGTAAAAGGCGTAAAAATGGAAGATGCCGACAAGGCAGTAGAAGAAGAGCTGGAGAAATTAAAACAAACGGGTATAACCGATAAGGAACTTACCAAGATCAAAAATAAAACGGAGTCCGCTATCGCCTTTGAAGATATGAGTGTTATGGCAAGGGCAAATAGCATCGCCTTTTATGAATTGCTGGGTGACGCTGCATTATTTAATACCGACCGCGATAAATATTTTGCTATCACAGCGGATGATATCCACCAATACAGTCGTACGATTTTCGATACTAACAATTCCAATACGCTTTATTATTATGGTGAAAACTAAGATCAGTGAAGCTGGTAAAATCAACAGAGCTATACCTCCGGCTATAAAAGAACCGGTTGATTTTGATATTAAATTACCACCCTGTGAAAAATTTACGCTTTCCAATGGGGTGGAAGTATATTTCGTGAATTTGGGAGAAGAAGATCTCCTGATGCTGAACTGGGTGTTTAGTGCTGGCAATTGGTTCGAAGAGAAAAAGGCGGTGGCTTCCGCTACGAACTACCTGTTTAAGAATGGCACTTCACAAAAAACCGCTTTCCAGCTCAACGAACATTTTGAATATTATGGTTCCTATCTTAGTCGTAGCTGCCATAGCGAAACTGCGGAGATAACACTGCATTGTCTCAATAAACATTTAAACGAAGTATTACCGGTAGTAGCAGAGATGATTACTGATGCGGTTTATCCTGAAGAAGAGCTGGCCATTTATAGTCAGAATTCACAACAACGTTTAAAAGTAGGACTGCAAAAAAATGATTTTGTAGCGGGTCGTCTTATTGATTCATATTTATTCGGCGAAAAGCATCCCTACGGCACTTATAATAACCTGGAAGATTATGCTGCTCTGCGAAGGGAAGAACTGGTTTCTTTTTACAACCAGTATTATAAAAGTGGTCGCTGTATCATTTTCGCTGCTGGTAAAATTCCCGCGGATCTGGAACAGCAATTGGAAAATCATTTTGGAAAACTTCCCATTCACTCCCACCACAGTGCAGGAAACGAAATCATTCATCCCTTACAGCCTGCGGCGCAGAAAAAATATGTAATCACGAATGATCCCAATGGAGTGCAAGCGGCTATCCGTATTGTGCGTCCTTTTCCGAACCGGTTACATCCTGATTTTCAAAAAGTGCTGGTATTAAATAATGTATTTGGTGGATTTTTTGGTTCGAGACTATCAAACAATATCCGGGAAGACAAAGGATATACCTATGGGATTTATAGTTATATAATGAACCAGGTAAGAGAAAGCGGATGGATGATCAGCACCGAAGCGGGGAGAGAGGTTAGCGACGCCACTATCAATGAAGTATATAAAGAAATGCAATTGTTGCGTGAAGAGCCAGTTGACGAAGAAGAATTACAGATGATCCGGAATTATATGATCGGAACCGTGCTGGGTGATATGGACGGTCCCTTCCAGGTAATCGGCAGATGGAAAAATTTACTCCTGAATGGATTGGATGAAGCGTATTTTTATAAAGGGATTGAAATAGCAAAAACCATTACCGCTGAAGAATTGCAGCAATTAGCGAATAAATATTTGCAGCCGGAAGAGTTTTATGAGCTTGTAGTAGTTTAATGGTTTGTAGTTTGTGGTTTGTAGTTCCTTAGGTTTATCATTTTTAAGTAATAGTAAACAAGCTTGTATACAAAAAATAAAAGGACTTAAAACAGCAGGGTGAAGTATTTCATTTTGCAAGTTATGTCTGAAGAACTACAAACTAAAAACCACAAACTTCAAACTATGAAATTCATAATGCGCATCATCGTCACCTCCGTCATAGCGTTCGGGCTTTCTTATATATTAAAAGGGATTAAGATCGATTCATTCTGGACAGCCATCATCCTCGCAGTTGTATTAGCGGTATTGAATGCGCTTTTAAAACCTATTTTAATAATACTTACTCTCCCTATTACCGTAATTACACTTGGTCTATTTCTTTTTGTCATTAACGCGGCCATTATTCTGCTGGCTGATAAGTTTATTGATGGATTTACTGTTGATGGTTTCTGGTGGGCACTGCTCTTTAGTTTGCTGCTCTCCATTGTTACCGCAGTATTATATAAAGAAGAGCCGGCAAAAGAAAAAACAGATTGAACGTGCACAAATAATTTTCGGATCATTTGCCGGGAAGTCGGGGAGACGGGAAGTATTGAAATGAATTATTTTTTAGACGTCTTTCCGTCTTCCCGGCCTTGCTTCGCGCTCCGTCGCTGAAGCTATGGCGCAAACGACCATAGCGGCTACGCGACCGCGTGCCGCCTTAGCTTCAGCGGTGGCGCAAGGCAAGCGAAAAAATACGTTGAATAAGTTCAGGTTAATAACTGTTCTGGTTGCACTCACTTGACCAGTTTTGAGTTAACTTCACGACTGATTTATTATTTCATTTATGCAATTCCATCGTAAAGAACTGCCCGACGCTCAGCTTATCAATTTTTACAGGAACCTGCTCTGGCCACGGATGATTGAAGAGAAAATGCTGGTGCTGCTACGGCAAGGAAAGATCAGTAAATGGTTCAGTGGTATTGGCCAGGAAGCCATTGCGGTTGGTGCTGCATTAGCAACGGATCAGGACGAATGGATCATGCCACTTCATCGTAACCTCGGTGTATTTACATCAAGGGGCATGCCGCTCAGTAAGCTATTCATGCAATGGCAGGGCGCCCGCGAAGGTTATAGCAAGGGGCGTGAACGAAGTTTTCATTTTGGTTCTAAGGAACATCATATCTGCGGGATGATTTCTCACCTCGGTCCTCAACTGGCTATTGCCGATGGAGTAGCATTGGCACATAAACTTCGTAAAGAAAAAAAAGTATCCCTGGCATTTACCGGTGATGGGGGCACCAGCGAAGGAGATTTTCATGAAGCGCTGAATACGGCGGCTGTATGGGATCTGCCTGTTATTTTTATTATTGAGAACAACGGATATGGATTGAGTACACCGGTGAATGAACAATACCGTTGCGATAGCCTCGTAGAAAAAGCAATTGGTTATGGAATAGAAGGAATCAAGATCGATGGCAATAATATTCTTACCGTATACGATACTATAAAGGGGGTTCGTGATTATTGTATCGAACATCAAAAACCCTATTTAATCGAATGCATGACTTTCCGTATGCGCGGACATGAGGAAGCAAGCGGAACCAAATATGTTCCCAAACATTTATTCGAGATATGGGAACAAAAAGATCCGGTAAAAAAATATGAAGAATACCTGAAATCCGAGAAACTGTTAACCGATACCGATATTGAAAATATCCGGGCGGAATTCAAGGAAAAGATTGAAAGCGAACTGGCAATTGGATTTAATATACCGGTGGTTGTTGCAGATGAAGAGGAAGAATTCAATGATGTGTATGCGGAGTCGGCAGTAAGTCGGGAGTCAGGAGTCGGGAGTCAGGAGTTTGAAGTCAGAGTTCTCGATAACTCAGAGACCTCTCACGACTCACCATTCACGACTCACGACAAACGTCTCATCGATGCAATCAGCGACGGCCTCCGTCAATCCATGCAACAGCATCCGAATCTAATACTCATGGGTCAGGATATTGCTGAATACGGAGGCGCCTTTAAAATAACAGAAGGATTTGTAAATGAATTCGGGAAAGAAAGAGTGCGCAATACGCCACTTTGCGAGAATGCTATAGTGGGAGCTGCATTGGGATTGAGTTTAGAGGGATACAAGAGTATGATGGAAATGCAGTTCGCCGATTTTGTAACCGTGGGTTTTAACCAGATCGTAAACAATCTTGCTAAAATACATTATCGCTGGGGACAGAACGCAGATACCGTTATAAGAATGCCAACAGGTGGTGGAGTGGGGGCCGGTCCTTTTCATAGCCAGAGTAATGAAGCCTGGTTTGTACATACCCCCGGATTGAAAGTGGTATACCCTTCTACTCCAATTGATGCAAAAGGATTATTGATTGCGGCGATCAATGACCCCAACCCGGTTTTATATTTTGAACATAAGGCATTGTACAGAAGCATAACGGGTCCGGTTCCCGAAGAGTATTATGAAATTGAAATCGGAAAAGCCCGTCATGTTCGGGACGGAGAAGAACTATCCATCATTACTTATGGAGCTGCTGTGCATTGGGCCGAAGAGTATGCGGATGAACATCCCGAAATATCAATTGATATTCTTGATCTGCGAACGTTATTGCCATTGGATTACGCGGCTATCCGCTCAGCGGTAGCAAGAAGCGGTAAAGTATTGTTGTTACATGAAGACACATTAACCGGTGGTATTGGCGGAGAGATTGCTGCCTGGATCGGCGAGCATTGTTTTGAATTACTGGATGCGCCGGTAATGCGTTGCGCCTCGATGGATACACCTATTCCTTTTAATATAGAACTCGAAAAAGCATTTATGGCCAAAGCACGGTTAGAAGAAACTATTGAGAAACTTATTAGGTACTAATGAGAATTTTGTTTTTATAAATTTATCACAACTGCTTAATAAACTTTTCAATATTGAGCGTGTCTCCCGATTTGATTTGAGCGATATATATCCCAGCGGGAAGCGAGGAAATATCTATCACGATCTTTCCGTTTGTCATCATCGCGGTGCTTTTCCTTACAACCATCCCTTTACTGTCAAACACAGATAGTTCGGCAGTGTGATCATCAGCGGAGGAATCCAGGTAAATAGTTAACTGGTTACTTACCGGGTTGGGATAAATAGTGGCGACGCGTGATCCGGTGGATACACGCAGGCAGGTAGTTTGGCTATATGAATAACCTGAACTTCTTTTCATTGCCTTTATCCGGTAACAGATTTCACCTTCTTCCATAACACTATCATTGTATTTGTAATCAACAATCGCGGATTGGTTTCTGGCGCGTACTACTGCGATTTTTTTAAATGGTCCCCCTTTGATCGATTTCTCAATTTCATAACCAGCGATTTCCTGTTCATTGTTGATGGTCCAGTTTATTTCGGTATATATGACTTTTTTTGTCGCATTGATCTCAATGAAACGCAATGGCAATAGATTGGCAACCCTCAACAACACTACTGAACTATACGGTGCAAGAGTGAGCGTATTTAAATAAGGAGTGCTTTTTACATCAATATAAGCCGCATCAAGAATGATCGTTTTCGGAACATTTGTAGCATTGTATTCAAAACGGATATGATCATCTAAGTTGGTGAACGTTACATTGGCTTCGCGGACATCGATATTATCAACCCAAAAAGGAAGTTGGGTGTTATTGATACTGAAAATTAACAATACATCAGTTTCAGTAGTTGCGGAACTGAATACGAATTCATTTTCACTACGGGTGGTACTGAGAGAGAAATATTTTTTTTCTGAAAGCGCGTTATACGGGGCCCCGTTCTTAAGCACAAAAACTCCCACGGTTTGATAAAGATTCGATCCCAATAAACTGAATTTTATACGATAGTTCTTACCTGCCTGCACCGAGCCAATTGAAATATGCGTATTGATATTGGTAGCGCCACCCGTTGATTTTATTTCCAATGCGCCTCCATCCAATCGTCCGCCACTGTTCCAGGTGGTAGCACAGGTTACTGGTGATGACAAGCAAAAGACCCCATTAATAGTAGCAGCGAAAGAACCATTGCTGCAACGATTAGCTCCAATCGTGTTATTAACAAAATAGGGCAGTATTGAAACAGGACACGGTAATGAATTCGCATCATTATTATAAAGGGCTTTCCAACCGGTGAGGTTATGCCGGAGATTTATATATTCTCCGCTTCCGTTCCGGTGATCTGTTTGAATGATTCCGTGCTGATCAATTGGCCGTGCATAATAATTAGCACTATAGGGTCCAAAACTGGCAATATCATCCAATCGGCTGGCGCTATTGGATACCGATTGCTTATCTGTTTTTGAAAAGAAGATATTATCCTGCATCGCTACATTCCGGATTGGATCCGCAGGTTCAAGATCGTCGTGCACCATGGATACCTGGCTACTATTATTAAATAAGGTATTTGAACGTAAAGATATTTCATGCGAATTGTGAAGATATACACCGGCCCGGTTGGCATTGGCAACTGTGTTATTGGTTATTTCTACATTCGCGGAGCGATCGTCTAAATAAATACCACTGGAGTTTCCGCCAACGGTAACGTCTGTTCCTTCCGGGGCCCCTGTTCCATTCAGTATAATATTTCCGGTTATCACACGACCGGTTTTATCATAATCGCCCCAACCATAAATACCGCCTCCATCGTCCAGCACCATCGTATAATTATCAACAAAGTTATTTTTCACAATCGCATCGTTGCCGGAAAAAGTGATAGCGGAATAACCGGTATTGATCACTTCATTAAATTCTATTGTGTTGGCTGTTCCCCTTGTATAAATAGCTTCATACATCTGATTATTACTAAGTCCCATCCCGGCCATCATCCCCGTATTGCGAATAATATTCTGCCTGACTATTGAATTATTGCAATCCGTTATCCGTATCGCGTTATTATTGGTATACTCAAACACACTATTCTCAATCAGTATTCCATTTGAATTACGCGCATTGATAGCATCGATGCCTGAATTAATAAATGAGCAACGTTGAAGATTGATATTGGAAGCATTGTTGATCGCAAAAGCGGTGGTATCGGCACCCTCAAATACCAGGTCACGAAAACTTAAATAATTCCTTCCGTTAATAGTTACAAGAGTATCGGTTACGCCAACTTTAATGATATCCGATCCCGGTCCCCCGGTGCCAAAATAAATTTTCATCTTTTTCTGTATGGCATCATAATACCATTCCCCTGGCAGATCGAGTGTTTGAATATGCTTTTGAAAGAAATAGCCATATCCATCCAGCAATGGATGTCCAGTAGGGGAAATAAATGTAACCGTGTTTCCGCTATGCTGAGTTACATAATTGCGATCAAGGGTCCAATAGTTTTTACGGATTACTACTTCGGATCCGGTCCAATTGGGTGAAGCGGTCAGTTCATTATCAGTGATTACGGTATTACCGGTATGCGATTCGAATTTCAGGTATCCTTTATTCGGGGCATTGCTGTTTGGATAACGCCCCATTGCTTTAATGCTGTTATTAATGAGTACCGTATTTACATTGATTCCACAATTGGAACAAGCACTTTCCCATATACCATTTCCAATATTCGTCCAGGTTCCTGTAGTAGTAAGGCCAGAGATAACCGGGCTGTTGCCATTACCATAGGCACCGAAAACAATATAGTTTGTATTATTGCCCGACCTGGTAACAGTAATTTGCCCTGGAAAAATTTCTCCCCGATTAAACAGAATGGAGTCGCCTGGTTGTAAGGATGAAAAAAATGAATTGAGTTTAGAAAGCGATTTCCAGGGAGTAAGTGAATTTTGAGCTTGTGTGCTGGTACGACTATCGTCACCAATAGAAGTAGAAAAATAATAAGTAGCAGCCTCAACAAATGAACTGCTTAGAATTGTCAATAGCAGTAATATGCTTTTCATACCGGGTATTTTGGATTTTTTGACCGGTTGAATGTAAACATGTTTTGAATGTACAACAACCGGTAAGAATTCAGATGCACAGTCTTAATAAGTACAAAAACTATTCCCAAAGATTTCTTCCGGGCATATATGTTTTACACAATATTTCTGAACTTGATACGGAACTGAATGAAATGAAAGGAGATAGAAGGATGGTAATTGGAAAAGCAGTATCTTGTAGGAGTCAATACGGACCTGAATGAACAATAATGAACAATTCGTTTCATAATAAAGTAGATAGTTTACAATACGAATTGCAGGAAATACGGTCTGCATAATCCTTTCCCGATCTCATTGTTTATTTTCCTCTCGTGCATAAAGAAATTTAATCCACTACCCAAACCGCCCAAACCTTATTCCTTTATCTACCGAAAGATTGAAAGCGATTGATTGCTTAAATTATTTATGATGAAAATAATTTTAGCAATGAGAAGTGAAGTGGAGGCTGTCCTCCGGCACGAGATCGAACATGTTTTTGGCAGATCCATTATTTCTTCGCGGGATTGTATTGATCTGAGCGAAGAAATATATAAACGGACGCAACAACAATTAAATCCCAATACACTCCGGCGCTTCTTTGGCCTGGTAAAGGCTGAGTATCCCGCCTCTCAGTCAACACTCGCTATTCTTTCCAAATATTGTGGCTATTATTCGGTAGAAGACGCTTACAAGCAAAAAAAAGCAAAAGCAACCGATGAGTCAATTGACCAGGAAAGCCTTCTCTATTATTTTGATTCACTTTTTCGGGAGATGCCGCTAAGGGATGTTTACGATAAACATTTTTTCACGGTGGTAAAACACACCATTAAATTTCTCAATAATAACCCAGTAGTGGCGGATCGATTTCAGCGGATGATCTCAAAAACACGCAATGGGCAAGATGTTTATTTCGAACAATTTGTAAATATTGATAAGCTCAACGGCTATTATGGCGACGGACTCCGGTATTACCTGAATGAAAAACAAACTCCGGAAGCAACCGTGTTTGCCAACTCATTGCTTGTATTCAAATACTGGCTCACTGCCGAGCCTGAAAAACTTAAACAACACGCGGAAAGTATATTAAACGAAACGGGTTGCAGTGCGCAAAAATATTTTGTTTGTGCCCGCCAGTTCGCTGCTATATTATACCATGCACACGCTACTGCCGGTAATATCAATGAGACGCTTATTAATATTTACCGATACCATGCGGCGCTTAATAAGGACACTAATGCCTATCAGCGAGCTCATTTTGAATATGTAATTGCAGAAGCGCTTGCGCTTACGGGGCATTACCTGGAAGCATTGTATTATCTCGGACAAACAAATCCCTCTCTATCAAACAAATCAATGCACCTGGCCTTTTTTACCGATCAGAATTACAAGTTGTTGAAAGCATTATGCCTGTATAAATTGGGACGGGAACCAGAAGCAGGATTTATATTCGATGAAATAAAGCCTTCCGATTTTCTGTTCATTAATAAAAAGTTCGCTGGTATACTATATCATTATCTCGCCGCGGGATTGCGCAGAAAGAATATCCGTTACCGACAGTCGCTCAGTTCTTTAATCAGGGAAACCGGTTTTACCATTTTTGAATCCACCTTATAACGTTGTCGCATACTTATTAACAGTGTTAATAAACAATGTGCCAAAGAACTGAAATGAACAACATGATGACAATATTATAAATTAATTTACGTATGAGTTTATACCTATGAAATACTTGTTAAGTAAATGAATAAAATCGCTTTTGCCATGGTTATACTGATTAGTCAATCCAGATATGTTCTGAAGAATCTTATATAGCGATTTGATTTGCCTGTATGAGAAGTTCGTAAAATGTAAATTTTATGGTACTCAGCAGGAAACCGCCTAAAACCTTATTCGTCCATTTCGGCACTATTATTTTGTTGTGCATGCTTTTGTTTACGGCATGTGTCAACACTAAAAAGTCGGTATACTTCCCCGATATAAAGAACGATACACTCCGCACTTCATTTTCCATACCGGTATCAAAAATTCAAAGCAATGATTTATTAGGTATAACGGTGAGTAGTCCCGATCCCCAGGCTACATTGATGTTCAATTTAACCAGTACAGCAACATCGGGCCCCGTTTCATTGCCCTCTACTTCTACCAGCTCTTCCGGTTATTTAGTAACTACAGAAGGCTATATTAAGTTTCCTGAATTGGGGCAGATCAAAGTAGCGGGTCTTACCAAACAACAATTAGAAGAAGGTATCACAGCATTATTGTTGAAAAACAAATTGCTTAAGGATCCCATTGTAGTGGTACGGCATCTCAATTTCAGGGTGACGGTATTGGGTGAAGTGGGCCGTCCTTCAGTAATAAATGTACCCAGTGAAAAAATATCAATGTTGGAAGCGATTGGATTAGCGGGCGATATTACGGCTTGGGGAAAACGTGATAATGTATTGTTGATACGGGAAGATAATGGAGTTAAAATATCACGGAGGTTCAACCTTAATTCTAATGAGCTATTTGATTCCGAGTTCTATTACCTGAAATCAAATGATGTTATTTATGTGGAACCCAATAAAGCAAGGGTAGCCGGTGCCGGTCGCGGCCAGCAGTGGGTACCTATCATGTTGAGCAGTATGGCCCTGACGGTACTTATATTGGATCTCGTAATTAATGATTAATAACATGCAAAACAATTTGGGAAATACAAAGCAGGAAGAGGGGAATATGCTGGCGCAATTATGGTTCCGGTATTTTCCCTATTGGCCGTTATTCATCATTTTCCTGATGTTGAGTATCGGCGGGGCCTGGTTTTACCTGCGGTTTAAAGTTCCAGTTTACCAGGCAGGAGCCACATTGCTTATTAAAGATGAAAAGAAGGGAATGGATGATTCAAAAATGCTGGAGTCACTCAACTTATTGCATACCAAAAAAATTATTGAAAATGAAATTGAAATACTTCGTTCGCGTTCATTGATGAGCGATGTGGTAAAACAATTGCATTTATATGCGGCAGTTTCACAGGATGGATTGCCGGTAAAAGCCATTGCCCGTTTTATTCCTCCGGTATCCATCGTTGCTAAAAATCCGGATTCTCTTACCGGAAGTGGTAAAGTATTTTTCTCCTACGATTCAGTAAAGCAACTCATCAGAACAGGAGGAAAAGCATATCCAATGAACGAATGGGTACAAACGCCCTACGGGGAATTGCGGTTTCAAACAGCAGAACGAGCATGCGCTAACCATAGTAAATTGTATTTTTTCCTTGCGAACCCCGGAGATATAGCCGGCGATTTACTGGCAAGATTGAATGTATCGGCTGTAAGTAAACTTTCAACAGTTATTAGCTTAAAGATCAGTGATGCTTCCCCGTTCCGGGCAAAATTAATATTGGATAAACTGATCGAACAATACAACAAAGCTTCTATTAACGATAAAAATTCATTGGCAATTAATACATTGGCATTTGTAGAAGATCGCTTGAATTATGTTGTGCACGAACTGGATTCGATTGAAAAGAAAGTGCAGAAATTTAAAACAAGCAAAGGAGCCATCGATATCAGCACGCAAGGCAAACTTTTTTTGCAAAATGTGAGTGAGAACGACCAGAAACTGGGATCCATCAACATGCAATTGGCGGTACTTGGCCAGGTAGAGCAACACGTTCAATCGAAAAATAATCAGGGCGGGTTGGTTCCTTCTATGATGGGGATAAATGATCCATTGCTAACGCAAATGCTGGAAAAATTAAGCTCGCTGGAACTCGAATATGAAAAAAGAGTAAGAACCACCGGAGAAAACAATTACGCGGTAGTTTCCATTGCTGATCAGATTAGGAAAATAAAACCGGGTATCCTGGAGAATATACAAAGCCAGCGCAATGGTTTGGAAGCAAGCCGGCGGAATTTATCAGCAACTAATAATAGCTATTCTTCTTCGCTTCAATCTTTTCCTCAAAAAGAAAAGGAATTACTGGAAATAAGCCGGGACCAGAACACCAAGAATAATATCTATGCTTTTCTTCTGCAAAAAAGAGAAGAAGCTTCTTTATCGCATTCTTCTACTGTTGCGGATAGCCGCATTGTTGATAAAGCAGTTGCGGGCACCGCTCCTATCAGTCCTAATAAAAAACTGATCTACCTGGCAGCATTGGTTTTAGCATTGGGTATTACGCTTGGTTTGCTCACTGTTAATGAATTATTCAACCAAAAGATCCTATATCGCAATGAAATTGAAAAGTCTACTTCTATACCGGTGATCGGAGAAGTGGTATATGAAAAATCGAACACCGGGTTGATAATTGGTACCAATAAAAGAAGCTTTGCTGCTGAGCAATTCCGTAAAATAAGAGCAACACTTCCACATATGGGCATATCAGCGAAAACAGGGAGAAAAAAAATTCTGGTTACTTCTACCATTTCAGGAGAAGGAAAAAGTTTTGTTTCCGCTAATCTCGCATTATCAATTGCTATTACGGGTAAGAAAGTAGTATTGGTTGAGCTGGACCTGGTAAATCCAACGCTGGGTGAGAAACTTAATTATTTGAAGTATGATGAACCTGGAGTGGCCGACTACTTGACGGGTGATGTGGAACCGGAAGAGATTATCAAGAGGGTAGAATCAAGTGAAAATTTATTTTTTATGCCTGCCGGTTCCTTACCGGATAATCCATCGGAACTGCTCATGAGCGAACGCTTGCAAAATTTATTATCTTATCTCGATGAAATATTTGATTATGTAGTGATTGATACATCGCCTGCCGGCCCCTCATCCGACCCCTATATTTTATCCCATTTATGCGATGCTACCCTCTATATCATCAGGCACAAATACACGCCTAAGATAGTTGTGCAGCGTATGGATGAAGATAATAAAACAGTTCATCTGAAAAACCCGGCTATTATTTTTAACGGTATCCGTTCACGTGGGTTCGCGAAGAATAATTTTGGTTATGGCTATGGTTATGGGTATGGTCATTATTATGAAGTACGGAAAGAAATTCCTCGGAGAAGAAAGGCCGACCCGGTGAGATCATAGCGATTATTTCTGTACAGTTTTATTGAATGATTTTCAATTGCTCAGTCGCCGATGTGGCTGTTATGGGCGAAGCCTTTTTTAGAATGAAGCGATAGCGGATGGGATATCGGCCAGAGAAAAATAATTAATAGTCAGAAGAATTATTATAACCGAAGAAGCTAGCAGCTAATAGCTAACGGCTAGCAGCTAGCAGCTCTTCAAAATATACTACTATGGAACATTCAAAAAAATGGTATGCGGTTTATACCCGACCAAAATGGGAGAAAAAGGTAACCGGTTTGCTCATGCAAAAAAAGATTGACGCATATTGCCCGCTAACAAAAGTAGTGCGGCAGTGGTCCGACCGGAAAAAAACCTTGATGGAGCCGTTGTTTAATTCATATGTATTTGTTCGGGCGGCTAATGATGAATACCAGGAGATCAAGCAAGCGGATGGCGTAATAAATTTTGTTTATTGGTTAGGCAATCCCGCTGTTATCAAGGATGATGAGATTGATGCAATCAAGGATTTCCTAAACGAACATGAAAATGTTAAGCTGGAAAAAGCCGATGTTAACCTGCACGATCGTATCCGGGTAACCAGCGGACCCCTTTCCAACATGGAAGGAGATGTGCTGCATATTAATAATCGCGCTGTAAAAGTGTACCTGCCATCATTAGGTTACCAAATGTTGGCGGAAGTGGATAAAACAAATATCCAGGTAATCAGCAAATACAAAATACAAAACCCAATTGCCTCCTAAAACAAATAGAAAAAAAGCATAAAGACAATAGCCGGGAAGACGGGAAGACGTTTTCATTAGTTGGAAAAATAACTTACCACCTTCCCGTCTTACCGGCCTCGCTTCGCCGTAGCGGCTACGCGAAGGCAAGCAAAAATGAAACAATATGCAGCAAAACGATAAAATATATATAGCCGGCCATCGGGGTATGGTTGGCTCGGCCATCCTGCGCAGACTTGAATCGGAGGGATATAAAAATATTCTTCTACGAACTTCCTCCGAACTGGACCTGCGCAATCAACAGGCAGTAGAGAAATTTTTTGAAAACGAAAAACCGGAATATATTTTTTTAGCGGCAGCGAAAGTCGGGGGAATTCACGCAAACAATACGTATCGTGCAGATTTTATTTACGATAACCTGGCGATCCAGAATAATATCATTCATCAATCGTACAGAACGGGAGTAAAGAAATTATTATTCCTTGGTTCTTCCTGCATCTATCCAAGACTGGCCCCACAGCCCATTAAGGAAGAATACCTGTTGAGTGGTTTGCTTGAGCACAGTAATGAACCATATGCCATCGCAAAAATCGCGGGTATAAAAATGTGCGAAGCATACCGTGAACAGTACGGATCCAATTTCATTTCAGTTATGCCCACCAACCTGTATGGTACCAACGACAGTTACGATCTTAATAATTCCCATGTTTTACCCGCGCTTATCCGAAAATTTCACGAAGCGAAAATCGATGGCAGCGAAGAAGTAATCGTATGGGGAACTGGTACGCCGCGCCGGGAATTTTTATATGCCGATGATCTGGCGGATGCCTGTGTTTATCTCATGAATAATTATAATGATGCAGGTATTGTGAATATTGGTGTTGGAACTGATATCTCTATAACAGAACTATCGTGGATGATTAAAGAAATAATCGGATTTCGCGGGGCAATAAAGTTTAATCCATCAAAGCCGGATGGAACTCCTCGTAAACTGCTTGATGTTTCGCGATTACATGGACTGGGATGGAAACATAAGACAACACTTATCGAGGGATTACACCGGACTTATGCGAATTTTCTCGCACAGTACAATCAAAAAGGGCCCGCCTTACTGGTGGCCTGATTTTAACACTAAAATTATATTGAATGAAGACAGCATTAATTACAGGCGTTACCGGACAGGATGGAGCATACCTGTCGGAGTTGTTATTGAAAAAAGGATATATGGTGCATGGTGTTAAAAGACGTTCGTCGCTGATCAATACAGCCCGTATTGATCACCTCTATGCCGACCCTCATGAAAAAAATCTGCGCTTCAAACTGCATTATGGCGACATGACCGATAGCACCAACCTGATAAGAATTATACAGGAAACAAAACCTGATGAAATTTATAACCTGGCAGCCATGAGCCATGTAAAAGTGAGTTTCGATACTCCGGAATATACAGCTAATGCCGATGGTATCGGAACGCTTCGGTTATTAGAAGCCATTCGTATACTGGGTATGGAAAAATCAACTAAAATTTACCAGGCTTCCACTTCCGAATTGTATGGACTGGTACAAGAGATTCCTCAAAAAGAATCAACTCCTTTCTATCCACGCAGTCCATACGCGGTCGCTAAATTATATGCTTACTGGATTACGGTAAACTACCGGGAGGCTTATGGAATGTTTGCCTGCAACGGAATATTATTCAACCACGAAAGCCCTATACGTGGAGAAACATTTGTAACCCGTAAGATCACAAGAGCCGTGTCGGCTATCGCGCTGGGTCTTCAGGATTGCTTATACCTGGGTAATCTCGATTCACAAAGAGATTGGGGACATGCCAAAGATTATGTAGATGCCATGTGGCGCATACTGCAACAGGATACAGCGGAGGATTATGTAATCGCAACCGGCATTACTACACCGGTTCGTGATTTTGTTCGAATGTCTTTCGCGGAAGCGGGGATAAAAGTAGAATTCATTGGAGAAGGAATTAAGGAAAGAGGGATCGTTGTTGCCTGCGATAACGAAGAATTTAACCTGCCTATCGGAAAAGAAGTGGTGGCCGTTGATCCAATGTATTTCCGTCCAACGGAGGTTGAATTGCTGATAGGGGATCCAACAAAAGCCAAAACAAAATTAGGATGGGAACCGCAGTATAATCTCGAAGAGTTGATTAAAGAGATGATGGAGAGCGACATCACCCTCTTTAAAACAAAGAGCGTTGACTACCGGTTATCTGAACTACTATCTTACTAAACACAAGTTACTCCAGATGATTATCCGGCAGTCGAACGGGATACAGACCCGAGCTTTATCAGTTTTTTCAGGACAAGACGGTTTCAGCAGGAAGCTATCCGGGAATTATTTCGGAGTGAGCGTGGGAATATTTTCTTTTTTCCTGTTGTTATCCCTATTGAAAGTAGGTAACTATACTCTTGATGAAACAGTATTTCATTATCCTAACCTGTTGAATTTTTATAATAATGGCTGGGAGGCCCTATTCAACGAACATTATTCAGCCGCCAATACCCCCTTGCCGTATTTTATTGTATCGGTAATGGCTAAACTCTTTTCACCTTCGCTGGCACTGGCAAGAATTATTACTGCACTCATCTCCTTCGCGACTTTTTTATTATTTGTAAAATTGCTGGAGTCGTATAAAGTTTCAAAGTATTTTTCATTCTCCGTTCTTCTTTACCCTTATTTTTTTGTCAACGCGTTTGTCTTTTATGCAATCAACTATGGATTGTTTTTTCTGGCACTCGCATTGTGGCTTTGGCAAAAAACAGAAAAGGAAAAGCAAGTTTCTTTGTCCGGAGAATTTTTAACAGGACTCTCTTTTTCCATGGCGGTACTTTGCCAGCAATTTTTCATCGTAATTCCTTTCGCGATCATTGCTTGCCGCGGGCTCTCTTTTCTTATTGGAAAAGAAAAGAATCGAAGGCAATCGTTTAAACAATTATTCTTGTCCAATTTATTACTGGCAATACCATTATTATTACCACTAGCATTATTCTTTTATTGGGGTGGATTGACACATCCCAATTTCCGCAGTCATTCACTGGCGTTTTATCCCTCTACGGTTGTAGCTATTCTCTTCGTTACAGGTTTCTATTTTTCACCGTATATTTTTTTCCGGCGAAAGAAAATTAAACGGATGGAAGCGATTGCTTCTCTTTTTTTATCAACCCTGCTGGTACTGGCATTCAAACCAATATACAGCGATTACCAGGGCCCTGGTCTGTTTACTGGCCTTGTTTTTCATCTTATTACCATTCCCGGAAAAATTCAGCCTTTTATTACCTCTTTCCTGATGACAGGGTTCACTATGTTGGGAATACTTGTATTTGTGGAGTTAGTAAAATCACTGAAGTCGCATTCAGATTTTGCATTGCTTACTGTCGTTGCCTTTTTATTGTTGGCTTATTCATTTAATACACAAATAGGAGAACGTCATTTGTCGGGATTGATGATGATCTTATTCTTATTGCTTTTACCACGCATGAAAGAAACCGGATGGCTCTATCCTGTGGCCATGACAATTGCAGGGATAGGTTATTTCCTGTATTGGTATTTTTTTAAATTTTCCGGCGCTTGAAAAGAGTTGCATAAAGAAAGGGATCCTGCCATATTGTAATTGATACCCATTAAACCTAACCATATGCGAGTTGTACTTGCCAATTTATCAAACAAGCCGTTTGAGAAGAGCCGGCTAAATTTAAACCGGTCGGCGAAAAAATTTGGGATACAGGATATCCGCACTTTTGATTATGAAAAAGATATTCTTACTACTCCTTTTTATACCAGGCATCAATCCATTCTTTCACAGAAAAGAGGGATCGGCTATTGGCTGTGGAAGCCCTATATCATACTGGAGGTAATGAAGTCATTGAATGATGGTGATATTGTCATTTATTCAGATTGCGGAATTGAGATCATCGATAACCTTCAACCCTTGATAGATCTTTGCAGAGAGAAGGAGCCGGTTCTTTTATTCGCCAATCATAATTTCCTCAATGCGCATTTTACCAAGAGGGATTGTTTTGTTCGGATGGACTGTGATAGCGAGCGTTATTGGTTTAGCCTGCAATGCGATGCGGCTTTTATGCTTTTCCGGAAAACAAAATTCACCTTGCACATTTTAAATAAATGGATGAAATTTTGTGAAGATGCCCACATTCTTACCGATAGCCCGAATGTGGATGGGAAGGGAAACCTGGCAGGTTTTATTGAACATCGGCACGATCAGTCTGTGATGTCCTTGCTGGCGGAAAAGTATCATCTCAACCTTTACCGGAAACCCAGCCATAGTTGCAGCGTAGTATTGCCTCTTAAACAGATCAATATAAAGGAATTTTATACCAAGTTGCCGGTTATTCACAAGGAATGGGTATTACAGGATGTCAGAATATCTGAGCAAAAGGAAAAGAGAATGAATGACAATAGAGTTTTGGTTAAAACTGAATTTTCGGAAATGAATCACGATGTTTCCGTATATACATATATCGTTTCTTATCTCAATTCAAATTACGATCGGTTGATCTATCACCATCGTCAACAGAATCCAACACGGATAAAAAGAATACAGATGAAGCTTGTGATTGGCCTGGTAAAACTCTTGAAACGGGCAGGGTACCGCCTAGAAAAAATAGAACCTCACTACGCGTGACAGAGTAGTTATTGTGAAAAAACCAGGTAATGGAGTCGCTCCTCTTACAAATAAAAGAAGTATGATCAAGGCAATTTATAGCAGGTTAGTCATTAATGGCAGGACTGCCATCGTGCTTCGTAATACTTTTCTTTCTCTTTTCCTGAAAGGGATTTCCATCGTGGTAAGTTTTATACTCGTCCCTATCAGCTTACAAGCAGTTGGGAAAAAACAATATGGAATCATCTTAACCATAACATCGGTGGTTAACTGGATCGCTTTTTTTGATATTGGAATGGGGAATGGGTTACGCACCAAATTAGGCAAGTGCATTGCGGAAAATGACCGGATGCTGGGGCGGAAATATGTCAGTACCGCTTACTTCTATATCGCGTCTATCTTTTTAGGAATACTATTGCTTTACACAATAGCACATCCTTTTATAAATTGGTATGATACCCTGAGTATAAACAGGGCAGATGTTCCAGGGCTTAACTCCTGCATGTATTTACTGATCGCATTGTTCATTGTTCGTTTCATTTTGCAATTGATTGGCGTTATTCTGCTGGCGGATCAGCAATCCTATCTCAACGATGTGATCATGCCGGTTTCTAACCTGCTAACACTCGGATTGATTTATTTTTTTTATCATTCAGGAATCGCAAATTTTTATTTGATCACTTTTTCCATTTGCGCGGCCCCCGTATTGGTTTTTGTGGGATATACCTATGTACTTTTCCGGGGAAGATATAAATGGCTCCGTCCTTCTCACCGAATGGTAGATCATGGATTGCGTAAAGATTTGCTCAGCCTGGGCGTAAAGTTTTTCCTTGTGCAGATAGCCGCATTGATAATGTTTTCTTCTTCCAATTTTATTATCGCCAAATTATTTTCTATGGAAGAAGTAACCCTATTTAATATCGGCAGCCGTTATTACGGAGTATCCCTGATGTTATTTGGGATAATTCTCACACCACTATGGGGTGCATTTACCAATGCCTGGTACCAGGGAGATAAAAATTGGATCGCCAACATGATCCGGAAAATGGTGTTCCTGAATATTGGCTTGTTGTTATTGGGGTTTGTAATGCTTGCCTATTATGAACCAATTAGCAAATGGTGGCTTTCGGAAACAATCAGTCTTACACCTGTATTCGCAATTACGTTGATCCTGTATAATTTTCACGCGGCGTTTAATAATATCCTTTCATATTTTTTAAATGCTATTGGAAAAGTGAATATCCAATTATACTCGGCGATTTGCGGGGGAATTATCACTGTACCCGCAACCATTTTTCTATTTCGTCATACCCAGCTTGGATTAGCCAGTATTTGCGTAGCTAATATGATGAGTTTGTTGCCGGGATCTTTATTATGTATTGTACAGGTAAAAAAAATACTATCAGGCAAGGCTAAAGGGATCTGGCTTTCCTGACAATTAAATTATGAAAGTTCTTGTTATAGGTTCCAAAGGATTTATCGGAAGCGCGGTAGCTTCTCAGTTTCCGCCACGGTTCGGATACGAAGTATTTGAATGCGATGTAGCCGTGGATTATTCGCGGAAGAATTATTTCCTGATCGATGCTACGAATGCCGATTATCATAGCCTGTTCCGTGATTTCCGGTTTGACGCTTGCATCAATTGTTCCGGAGCCGCAAACGTAAGTGATTCGCTTATGAATCCACTGCGTGATTACACGCTAAACGCCTTCAATGTATTCAAATTGCTTGATGCGATACGTATCCACCAGCCAGGCTGTAAATTTTTGAATTTATCCAGCGCCGCTGTTTATGGCAATCCAGTTGAATTGCCAGTAAATGAAATGATGGTGCCACAACCTGTTTCTCCTTATGGCGAGCATAAATTTCAGGCTGAACTAATTGCCCGGGAATTTTATAACTATTATAAAATTCCCAGCTGCTCAGTACGAATATTCTCGGCCTATGGCCCGGGATTAAAAAAACAATTGTTTTGGGATATCTATAAGAAAGCTACCGCCTTTGAAGTGATAGAACTTTTCGGAACCGGTCAGGAGTCGCGGGATTTTATTTATATCGACGACCTGGTTAATGCTATTCATTGCTGTCTTAACCATGCAGGCTTTGAAGCAGAGGTAATTAATATAGCCAATGGTGAAGAAGTTAGCGTGCAACATGCTGTTACCACCTTTCTTTCTTTTTTCCCGGGGAAGAAAGAAATTTATTTCAGTAAAACAGCCAAGCAAGGTGACCCATTATACTGGAAAGCGGATATTTCTTTGTTGAAGAGCATGGGGTACAAAGCGTCAGCTGGACTTGCCACCGGACTTGAAAATTATTACAGTTGGATAAAACAATTATAAAACGAAGAAAAGTAGGACTTACCTTTCTTTCCAACTATAAACAATGGGCGGGAGGAGTGATCTATATTCTCAATATCATTCATGCGTTGAAGTTATTGGAAGAGGATCAAAAACCAGAACTGTATATCTATCATCATGCAGACTCTCCAATTGAAGATATTAAAGAGATAGGCTATCCGTATATCAAATTCTTCCCCGTAAATACGACTCCCCCTTTCTGGATAAAATGCATGAATTACGCGAGTGTGCTAGTTTTTAAAAAACCATTGCTTGCCGCGGAACTGGCAGATGTTATTTATCCCGATTTCCATTTGCTGAGTTATGGAAAGAGGGCGCTTCATTGGATACCCGACCTTCAGCATTATTATCTTCCGCAAATGTCTTCTGAACAGGAAGTACGCTCACATTTGAAATATCATCATTCCATTTCCCGAAAAGAAGGAGTGATTGTTTTCAGCAGCGAGGATGCCATGAATAGTTTTAAAAAATTTTATCCCGATCATAAATGCAGGCTCCGTTTATTGCGTTTTGCCTCTACAGTTCCGGAGCCAGGTTCAGACAACATAAAATCCGTTTTGGACAAATATGGATTGTCCGTTCCGTATTTTATGGCGCCCAACCAGTTCTGGAAACATAAAAATCATGGGGTAGTGATTAAAGCGATTGCCTTGCTTAAACAAACGCATTTGCATTTTAAAGTGGTATTTACCGGGAGCCAGAATGATCATCGGAACAAAGAGTACTTCACTGAATTAAAAAATCTTATCATAAGTGAGCAACTGGAACCTTATATTCAATTTCTTGGTTTTATCGACCGGAAGGAACAACTTACCCTGATGAATAACGCGATTGCTATTGTACAGCCTTCCTTGTTTGAAGGATGGAGCACGGTGGTAGAGGATGCAAAAGCCATCAACCAGCATATTATATTAAGTGATTTGAATGTACACCGTGAACAAGGAAATCAAAACTGCCGCTTTTTCGATCCGCATAATCCACAGGAACTTGCAAAGATTATGGAGCAAACGTTACGGCATAAACCGGTAAGAGTTTTTAATGATTATGCACAAAACGTAAAACAGTTTGCGGAGCATTTTATGAAGGCGATAGCTTGAGGAGTAGCTGTTAGCAGTTAGCTATTAGCTTTTAGCTGCCTTTGAAAGAGATAGTTGTCGCTTGAAATCAAATCAAACATTCGATACCTGTCTGCCAGTATTTAGCATCTAGGTTCCATCACATCTCCACCCACTATGATAGCCCTCTTTGCATACATCGCATTAAGCATTTACTTTGGTAGAAAAAATCCGATGTTTTACCTGTTGATCGTTTTCGCGTTGCAGCAGGGACAGGCGGCATTTATTGATCAAACGGTTTCGATTGGAGGCAAGCAAATTCTTTCTGTATATGACCAGGTATTTACCGATGTATTATTCGTTATTACAGCCGGAATAGCTTTTGTTGTGATGAAGGCAAAGCCGCCCAGGCATTTCTTTACAGGTACCGCGCTGGTCACCGGCTATTTAGTTTATATCGCCTTTTTATTCATTGTTTCGCTGGCAACACATTACGATGCGGGAGAAGTTTTTTTGGCCGGGCGCCAATTGCTCTATGTTTCACTGAGCTATTTCTTATGGTTAGCCATTTTTCATTCCGTTACGCGGGAGCAATACGAGCAATTCTTACGGATGCTTTTTTATGTTACACCTGTTTCCGCTATTCTTTATATCCTTAATTCCAGCGGAGCGGTTACTATTTTCAATAGTGATTTTATCTATCAGGAAATTGATGGCGCCAGCGGAGGCACTTTTTTCCGTGATTTTGGTACTATTCCCACTCAGCTGGATACTGTATTCGTCATTAGTTTTTTGAGTTTAACTATCCCCACATTCCGCATACCCCGATGGCTTGTATACACCAATATGGTGATATTACCGATTGCGATGTTATTCACGTTTACGCGTTCGGTGCTGACAGGCATATTGATGCAGATCGTGATCCTATTGTTTTTGTACGCTTATGCCAATGGAAGTAAAATAATGAACCAATTGATGAAGGTGTGCTTCATAGTAATTCTATTTCTCCTGCCTGTCTATTTTGCTGTGCAGAAACTTTATCCAGACGCTTTCACGTATTTCAGTGAACGCATAACAGAAGCGGCGCTTGAAAAAGAGAATGACCCCAATGTAAATATCCGTATCGCGTATCTTGAAAAAACAATCGAAATCACCAATCGCACCAGTGTATTAACAGGCGCGGGCCTTAATAAAACCCATTACCCCGAATTGGAAGCGATAGGAGCCTGGCAAGCGGATTCTACCATTCCTTATTTTTTATACCATACCGGCTGGTTGGGAATAATACTGCTGTATATCGTTCTTCTTTTCTTTGTTATCGATGGGGTAAAGCAATTCAGGAAAACAAATGATTGGATGATCGCTTATTTGTGTTCGGGTATTCTTACCAATACAGTATCCTCTTTACTGATGGGAGGTGATATATTCAAAGGCTCGGTATGGACCTTTATGAATATGGCGCTCTATACAATTATACGCTTCAACCTCTGGAAGGCATTTGCTCCTGTGCAGAAAGAGAATGCCTATCAACAACGCATGGCTTCTGCCTGGAAGTAAAACGATTAATTTCTTCAATCAAGACTAATGTCGCATCGGCTTTGAATTGGCATTATAAACATTTTCCACAAAGCCACAGGGAACACAAAGAAACTGCTTAGTTGTCTTTGTGTCTTGGTGGGAAAAAATTATGCTGAACTGCAACGGCAGTAGTTCGATTTGTTGTTTTTATTATACGTAACGTGAAAATAAAATTCCATATGACCTGGCATGAAACAATTGAATATATCCGGCAGAAACCTGAGTATGCTGATCTGGTTAGGCTCGCTTATTTTGATAAGGACCTTACCCTGAACATTGTTCGGTTTGGACAAAGTGAAGAATTTTTAGAAACGCTGAAACTGATAAATAAATAT
Source organism: Chitinophagaceae bacterium (assembly GCA_965279015.1). Taxonomy (GTDB): domain Bacteria; phylum Bacteroidota; class Bacteroidia; order Chitinophagales; family Chitinophagaceae; genus Endoryza. The sequence continues at coordinate 572,447 of OZ257130.1, read as the reverse complement.
GTTCCCGAAGCAAAAACTATCCTCGATATTGGCGCGGGAAACGGAATCAGTTCCATCAACTTCGCGTTACGGGGATATGATGTTACGGTGCTGGAACCTGACCCCAGTGATAGTGTTGGTGCCAACGCGATCCGGACAATGAAAGAAGAGTATAAACTGGATAATCTCACTGTTTATGAACGATACGCGGAAAGCACTGGTCTGGAAGCAAATAGTTTCGATATTATTTATGTGCGCCAGGCCATGCATCATGCTCATAACCTGAAACAATTTATCGCCGAATGTTCCCGCTTATTAAAACCCGGCGGCGTTTTGCTTACTATACGGGATCATGTAGTATTCAATCAAAAGGATAAGAGGCGTTTTTTGGAAACGCATCCGCTTCATAAATTTTATGGAGGAGAGAACGCGTTTACTTCGGAAGAATACAAAGGCGCTATGCTTTCGGCAGGACTGCATGTGCTGGAAGAAATGAAATATTTCGATTCCGTAATTAACCATTTTCCTGTTTCTTCGAAGGAGATGAATGCCGTTAAGGAGACGGAAGAAAAACTACGGCGGCAACTTAAACATAAAATCGGGTTCCTCGCAAATAGCAAGCTGCTCTTTAAAATTTATAAAAAACTTAAAGGATTCCGGAATTCGTTTGGTGACGAAAAAAAAGTACCCGGAAGAATGTATTCGTTTGTATCGGGAAAAATGATAAAATCAATCTTCATGGGAGTTACAATCAAAACAATGACCGTCATTAATAATACAGGATATTATGCCTAAAGTAACCATCCTGGTATCACTTTACCGTTGTATCGATTTTATTGAATCCTTTCTTCAGCATGCATTGCAAACAGAAGGGAAAGAATCTATGGAATTTCTATTATTGCATAATGATCCGCAAGAAGCGGAAACTTCGATCATTGAAAAATACAAAGAACATTTTCCTGAACTCCGGCATATTAAAATTAATCAACGCGAAGGTTTGTATAAAACATGGAACCGGGGTATACGTCTGGCGAAAGGAGAATATATAACCATCTGGAACGTGGATGATATCCGCTTTCCGGATTCAATTCTTTTACAGGCAAGGGCACTGGATGAAAATCCTCGGGCCGCTGTTGCTTACGGCGATATGTACGGAAGTAATATTTATGGAAAACATGACGGCAAATTATACCATCACCCCGAATGGGATGAACAACCTCAGGAGTTTTTCCAGTCGTATGTGATGTCTTGTTTTCAAATGTGGCGCAAGTCGATACATGATTCGGTAGGATACTACGATGAACAATTCAAATGTGTGGGAGATTTTGATTTCCAGGTGCGGGTAGCCTTGCGCCATCCCTTTGTAAAAGTGAAGCAACCATTGGGTATTTACCTGGAAGATCTGCCACATAAACTAAGTAGCAATGGAGTGCAGGCATTGGAAAATAATATCGTTTACCTGCGCTACGGGGTGTATAAAAAAATTGAATTGCCATTGCTGAAGAGATCGCTATCAAAATACAACAAAAGCGCTTTCCTTTTTTTTGATCAATGGACAATTAATACAGAAAAAAGCCCTTTCAAATACCGATATCAGTTCGCTGGCATGGCCGAAACTGTTTTTCGCGCACCCGTTCATTTAGCCAAATCATTATTTAAATAATCCGTTTATGGTACACACTATTATTTTTTCCTTCGACCGCGCTATTCAATTAGAACTATTGTTGAAGAGTATCATCACTCACGACATCGATAAAATATTAGATACTTCGATTTTATACTCTTTCACTTCGGAAACGCATCAGGAAAGTTATGAAGTACTTATAAATCGTTACCCGCAGTTTAACTGGGTAGAGGAAAAACGATTTCCCAAAAAATCAGTAAAGCCAATATTCCCCGCCTACTGGCATAATTATTATTGGTGGATACGGTATAAGCACAACAGAGTGTTGTCCAGTAATTTCAGGAAACAATTGCTGGGCATTGTACAGGATAATAAATGCGAAACAGTAATGTTTCTTACAGATGATAGTATGTTCTTTAATAGAATAACTGTTCCTGTATATCCACTTGAGCAAATCCGGGAAAAGCCAGAAACCAGTTCCTTCAGTCTCCGGCACGGGAGCAATATCATGGGGGGTAATTATTCAACTATAAACAACTTATTGTATTGGAACATCTTTGATGAACAGGAACATCCGGAATGGAGTTTCCCTTTTTCTATTGATGGACATATCTATAATAAGGAGTTCATCAATACCACCTTTTCAAAAGTTTGGTTCAAAAATCCCAATACCCTCGAAGGCAATGTAGCTTGTTATGTAAGAGAGAAAGCCATGCTTGCCAACGTTTATGGCAATACTGAAAGTTGCCTGGTAGGATTTGAACTGAACCGGGTGCAAACCATCAGTAACAATAATAATCTTAATATCAGCAGTCAATACCTGAATTATCTTTTTCATAAAGGCTACCAGATGAAGATTTCTTTCGACCGGCAGAGCAACCATCTCTTCCGTCCGGATAAATTCAGGGTAGATGCACTAAAAGAGAATTACGCGATTAATATTATTACACTTGATGAAAATAATTAGCCGGTAAGGCGGCATCGCCTTTGGCAAGCCTACGGCGACCAAAGGGAAGACATTTTCTATTGTTTTTTCATAATTCCCATCTTCCTGACAGTAGTTTTAGTCGAATCTGAAATAGCATTTCAATGATCAGCATTATCATCCCCACATATAATCGTATTGCTTCGTTGATGCAATGCATTGATAGTATTGTTTCTCAATACTACGAAGGGTTGGAAATAATTATTATAGATGATTGTTCATCGGATGGCACAGGAACCTGGTTGAAGGAGCAATATGCTACCCATTCATTTATCCGGATCATTCTGAATGCTAAAAACAAGGGAGTAAATTATTCGCGAAACCGGGGAATAGAACTTGCTTCAAAGTCCTTTATTCTTTTTATTGATAGTGATGATACCCTGGTTGCCGGTAGCTTGCGGAATGTAAAAAAAGCTATAGAGGAATACCCAACGACAACTCATTTTCTTTTTCTGGTTTCGGACCGGATCAGTGAATTTAATACAATAACCAAACCCGGTAAAGTTTGGTATTCTGATTGGGTAAGTGGACAAGTAAATGGTGATTTCACCCATGTGATCCGTAGCGGGATCATGAAGCAGTATCTTTTTTTTGAACAATTCCGTATGTACGAACACTTGAACTGGTTGCGGGTGAAGAAGACAACAAGTCCGCAACAAATGGTACCGATTGTAGTTGCTGATCGCGAACGTAACCGGGCCGATTGCCTTACCAACGCGATGAAGCTGCGTGATGTCAGCGTTATTAAATCAAAATTTGAGGCGGAAAAAATATATTATTCTATGTATTATGCGGACTTGCGCGAGCATAACCCGCGGTCCTTATCGAGTCAATTGCTGGAAGCAATTGCGTTGGGTACAGCTTGCAATCAACGAGCGGAAAGTCGTTTACTGATTCAGTATGCCCATAAGTTTCATGTACGATTTCTCTCGGGAATCATTTTGCAATTACCTTCCTCATTCATTAAGTATGGTATTATCAAATATTCGGCATATAAAGCAAAGAAACAGGTTTAAGTCAATTGCCGGGAAGGCGGAAAGACGGGAAGAATATTACCCCCTATATCCATCTTCCCGACTGAAAATAAGCAAAATGAAAATTTCACATTGCATCTTTTCTATGGAAACAGGTGGAGCCGAAGTACTGACCATACAATTACTCAACGAAGCATGTAATGAGCATGAGGTTTCCCTGATTATCATCAATAATATGTGGAATAAAATTCTGTTGAATCAGCTCAACAGAAAGGTCAAAATTTATTATATAAATCGTAAACCCGGCAGCCGCAGTATTATTCCGCTGCTGAAATTGAATTTATTGATAAGAAGGTTGAAACCGGATATTATTCACTCACACGACCCGAAAGTTGCGAAACTCATAAAATGGAGCAAAGTAAAAATCCTGCATACGATTCATGATGTTGGAATACCGGTAACCAATTATGGATTATACGATCGGTTGGTGGCGATTTCGGATACGGTGAAAAGAGATGTAAGCGTTCGAAGCCGACTTGACGTAAAAAAAGTTTATAATGGCATACCTTCTGAATCATTTCTTAAACGAAAGAATCATGAACTCAGTGCGAATGAATCTCTTCGGTTAGTGCAGGTGAGTCGGCTGGTACATGAGAAAAAGGGACAGGATATCTTATTACATGCTTTGCATAAGTTGCGTAATAATTATGGTGTCACCCGGGTTAAACTGGACTTTATTGGGGCGGGTCCTTCCTTGAATTATTTAATGCAACTCTGCAAGGAATTGGAATTAGAAGATCAGGTATGTTTTGCGGGCGAAAAACCGAGAGATTGGTTATTCCAGAATTTACGAAGTTACCATGCGCTCGTACAGCCTTCGCGTTATGAAGGCTTTGGATTAACTGTGCTGGAAGGGCTAGCCGCCGGTATTCCGGTACTCGCTTCTGATACGGACGGTCCTGCCGAATTAATCGATGAGCTACCGGGTGGCTTTTTATTCGAGAATGAAAATGCAGCCAGTTGCGCCTCCTTACTCTTCCATATTTACCGACTCTATACCACTAATAGTATTGCTCCTTTGCTGGATGACGCAGTTAATCTTATTGAAGAGAAATATTCGCTTCGTTCCTGCTCTAATGGATATATCAGGGAGTACGAAGCGCTATTGAATAATTAGTACACATTTGCTATGACTCAAAAACGAATATTAATTACGGCACCCAGTCTCGACGTAAATGAAAATGTGAGTGGTATCTCTTCACTGGTAGCGGATATTATGCGTTCCAGCCGTAACTCATTAGCACATTTTAAAATGGGCAGTAGGGATGGCTTGAGAAAAAATATTTCCTGGGCTATAAAACAGCTGGGTATTTATGTGAAGCTGGTATCGATGTCCTTTACGCATCGTTTTGAGATTGTTCATCTGAATATGGGTCTTGAGAAATTTTCCATAATCCGTGATTCAATCGCTTTTTTTTGCTGGAAAAATATTTTCAGGAAAAAAATCATCCTTCATGTGCATGGCGGCTATTACCTGATGCATGAACCAACCGGTGGAATCATTCGTTATTTGTTAATAAAAGTATTTAAACATGCGGATAGGATAATCGTGTTAAGTGAAATTGAAAAGGATATTTTATCAGCACGATATGGCGAACTAAATTTTACAGTATTCCCCAATGCTGTTAATATGACAGCGATTGCCAGGAATCCCAGGATTTACAATAAAGAAAAACTGAGCCTCGTTTTTTTGGGACGAATAAATAGGTCCAAAGGAATTTATACCATTACGGAAAGCCTGCCCTGGCTAAAGAATTATTTCGATCAATTTGAGCTGACTATTTATGGGGCGGGTCCCGAACTCAATAATTGGATGGAATCCTTACATCAATTTCCGGGACTTCAGTTTGCTTATAAAGGAGTAACAGGAGGTAAAGAGAAATGGGAGGTGTTAAATGGGGCAGATGTATTTCTGCTCCCTTCTTTACACAGTGAAGGAATGCCGGTGGCCATGTTGGAAGCAATGGCCGCTGGTTGTGTGGTAATGGTTTCGGATGTCGCCTCTGTTCGAACCGTCATTAATAATAACTATAATGGAATATTACTACCGGTGAACCAGCCGAAGGAACTCGCGCAAAGAATTATTGACGCTATTGAAGGAAAATATAATTTGAAGCAAATGGGGGAACAAGCACAGGAATATGTGAGCGCCCATCTTTCTTTTTCGGGATATGTAAAAAAATTGGACAACTTATACGCTTCTTTGTAAATGGCAAACTCTTATTGCATTCCATGAACAAAAAAAATCTGAACGGGTTTAATGTCTCTATAGGCGCATACAGCGATTTTGTATCTGAAATTCTTTCCTTCGCTAACGAGCGACGATCTGCTTATGTATGTGTCGCTAATGTGCATATGTTTATCGAAGCGTATAAAAACGATACTTTTAATTCGATCATTAACGAAGCGGATATTATAACACCTGATGGAGTTCCTTTATGCTGGTGGTTGCGTTTGAAATACGGAATAAAACAACAAAGAGTAGCAGGAATGGATCTGCTACCCGATCTGCTCAAGGAAATGGAGAAGAAAGAATTGAAAGTTTATTTCTATGGAGGCAGTGCCGCGTTGATCGAGCAAACCGCCATCCATCTCAAGCAGCATTATCCTTTATTACCAGTAGCAGGATTGAAGAGTCCACCTTTCCGGGAATTAACAAAAGAAGAAGAGGAATGTTCAATAAATGAAATCAATAGTTCAGAGGCTCAACTTGTTTTTGTAATACTGGGTTGTCCGCGACAGGAAAAATGGATGGCCTCTATGAAAGGTCGAATTAACGCGCTGATGATTGGCGTGGGTGGCGCATTACCCGTATTAATTGGCATGCAAAAAAGAGCACCCAAATGGATGCAGCAAAGCGGGTTGGAATGGTTCTATCGGTTAGCACAGGAGCCGGTCCGATTATTCAAACGTTATGCAATAACAAATACCATTTTTCTTTATCTGCTGAGCAAAGATTTTATCCGGTCCCGCTTTCTTAAAAAAGCTTATTAATATTTAGCGGTATATAAGATGAAGAGCCGTTACACGAATTTATTCAGGATATTTTTTTCCTTTATGGACCTGTGTGCATTGAACATTGTGCACCTGGTCCTGTTGCTTTTCCTGGATCCGGGAACAGAGAAGCTGGACTATCCCTATATAGTTCTTTTCGGAGCGATGAATATAATATGGTTGGGAAGCGCGTATTTAACGGCGCTTTATATTAACGACCGGCAATTAGATTTCGAAGGCTTTGCGAAAAGAACCGTACAGGCTTTCCTCATTTTCCTGGTAGCGGTATTGTTATTTATCTTTCTTTATAAATTCAGCTATTCCCGATTGTTCATTATCGGGAGCTTTATCGGATTTGCTTCCACCCTTACAATCAATCGGTTCTTCTTTATACTGGGAGCGAGGTATTTCACCGGCAGCGAAAAATTTGTGAAGCGTATTTTAATACTCGGCTATAACGACGTAGGAAAGAAACTGGCGACTCATTTCACAAACAATTCTAAAAACATAACTATTGAAGGATATTTCGAGGATCATAAAAACATAAAGGAACTTTCATTGTACCCGGTAATCGGCGATTTTGATGAATGCCTGAAATACGCGGTAAACAACAAAATAGCTGAGATCTATTGTACCGTAGCGCCGGAAAGAAACAAAACGATCTATGATCTTGCACAGGTAGCTGAAAAAAACATGATTCGCTTCAAGTTCGTTCCCGACTTCCGTTTCTTTGTGAACCGCTCAATACATTTCGATTTTATAGAAGACATACCCATTTTATCATTGCGGCAGGAACCGCTTCAGGATATGGCGGGTAGGATCAAGAAAAGACTTTTCGATATTTTATTCAGTATGATGGTAACAATTTTTTTATTGTCCTGGTTGATTCCTTTGATGGCGATTCTTATCAAACTCGATTCGAGAGGACCTGTATTTTTTGTACAACTCCGTTCTGGTATTAATAATCGTCCCTTCCGGTGTTTTAAATTCCGGAGCCTGAAACTGAATAATGAATCAGATACAAAACAGGTTACACAAAATGATAATCGCTTTACCCGTCTTGGAAAATTTCTTCGTAAAACAAACCTCGATGAAATGCCGCAGTTTCTAAATGTAATGATGGGAGACATGTCAATAGTCGGGCCGCGACCACATATGCTCAAGCATACCGATGAATATTCACAATTGATTGGTGAGTATATGGTCCGCCAGTTTTTAAAACCCGGCATCACGGGATGGGCGCAGGTAAATGGTTATCGCGGTGAAACTAAACAAGTCTACCTGATGCATAAAAGAGTGGAACATGATCTTTGGTATATGGAGCATTGGAGTCTTTGGCTGGATATAAGAATTATTTTTCTGACGATTGTAAACGCGATTAAAGGAGAGAAAAACGCATTTTAGCATCCCGTGCCTGCCGATAATACTATTTACTCTATTAAATTTCTACTCGCTAAGCGACGACTATTTATTTATTTGTCGCTTGCCATTCCTTCCATCATAATCTTCAGTTGCCTTCCAGGCTTTCACCCCGAACGGTATATTCATACACATTATCATATACCGGGCGATCTCTGGGTGCACGTTGTTTCCTATTTTTTTATTGGCTTTTTGGGTTTTCTGTTGCTTTCGTTCAATAAGCAATGGGTGTATTCAAGTCTTATCCTGCTCTTTATTTTTTCCGTACTGCTCGAATTAATTCAAATATTTATTCCTGGCAGGGGATTCTCCTGGCTGGATATCCTATTTAATTTTATTGGAATTCTGATTTGCGCGTTTGTCACCGGTGTTTACTATATACTAAAATCAAGGAAGAAAGAAATACAGGACTAAGAGTATGAAGGAGAAAACGAAGTAAGGGGGTCTTTGATTTTTAAAATCTCCTTTTCCCTTTTTATCTCTTAGCTATAAATTATTTTAAACTTTTCAAATACGAAAGACTCTGCGGCACCTGTTCGAGCGAACGGGAAGATTCATCTTCAATAAAGAAATGTTTGACTCCTTGTTTCTTCGCGATCTTCATAATTTCCGCGATACCTACATCTCCAGACCCAAGCACTACATTGCTTTCTACATCCGCACGTCCAAATTGATTTCCTTCTGTTCCCGGTTTACGGTCCTTCAAATGCATCAATAGAAAACGATTGGGATATTTTTTCAATAATGCCACCGGATCCTGTCCGGGATGTTTGATCCAGAATACATCCATTTCGAAATTGGCAAATTGAGGATCCAGGTTTTTTACCAGGTGATCAAACAAAGTTCCGCTTTCATAGGGTCTGAATTCGTACCCATGCGGATGATAACAAAGACTGATGCCATTTTCTTTCAACGTTTTACCGGCTGTATTAAAAACAGCGATTGCTTTTGTTACATCATCGATGGTAAACTCATCGCCCTTATGCGGTATCCAGAAACATACTACATAACTGGCGCCGAATGCTTTTGCTTCATTGATGATTGCCGGTAAATCGGTTTGCAACTTATTAAAATCAGCCGCGATACTGATCATTTTTAGATTATTCTTGTCCAGCAACTGCTTGTATTCATTCATCGGTAATCCATAAGAACCACCTCCTTCAATTTCCCGGATTCCCATTTTACTTATGGTAGCAAGCATACCCGGTACATCTTTCGGTATCTGGTTGCGGAAACTGTATAATTCTAGCCCAATAGTTGTTTGAGCGGAAAGGCCTAATGAAAAAAGGCTTAAGAATAACAGACTAAGATATTTCATATGTCTTCGTTGTTTTGTTTAAAGTTAAGCAGTTTTTTGAAGACGTTGTTCGCTGCTCGCAGTTCGCTTCGAGCTTCACGCGGTCAGAAGGTTGCTAACCCTCAATAAGCATGATAGAATTTATAGTGCTTGATTAAGGGTTGGCAACCTTAAGTAGCAGAGTTAAAGGCTGGCAACCTTTTGGCTGCTACCCTTTCTTTCCTTATCTTCCTGTAGTAACTCCACTAACCCCGAACCTTCCGCATCCCTTTCCCATATTATTTTTAGTTTAAAATATATAGATATGAAACGCTCAATTTCGGCTACCTGCTTGTTTGTTTTCCTTTCAATTAGTACATATGCTCAAAACTGGAGTCCCGAGCAATGTTTGAAAATGAAAAACATAACCACTGTTCGTGTTTCACCCGATGGCAATAAGGTATTGTATACGGTGCGTGAAGCCATCATGTCCGATGATCGGAGTGAGTATGTGAACCAGGTATATATTTGCAATGCGGATGGAAGCAATACCATTCAGCTTACGCGGGGCGATAAAAATTCCTCCAACCCCAAATGGAGTGCTGATGGCAAATGGATCGCCTATACCAGTAACAGGGATGGAAAAAATAATTTATACATATTACCTATCAATGGAGGTGAAGCAGAAAAACTAACTGATGTAAAAGGATCAGTGGGCGAATATGAATGGAGTCATGATGGATCCATGATAGCGTACTTATCGAATGATGTAGCAAGTGATGTAGAGGAGAAAAATAAGAAAAGTAAAAGCGATTGGTATTACTATGATGAAGACTATAAACAAAACCGGATTTATGTTATTGGGTTGAACGATAGAGATACATCCGGCAAAAGAAAATGGAAACAGGTAAGCAAAGACAATCGAAATGTAAACGGATTCGATTGGAGCCCCGATGGAAAGCAGATTGTATATAGTCATGGTAAGTCAGCGGTAGTGAATGATAATGTATATGCTGATATTTCTTTGGTTACGCTTGCTACAGGCGCTGTAAAACCTATTGCTATAACCAATGCCGGTGAAACCAATCCACTGTTCAGTCCCGATGGAAAACAAATTGTTTACTATTGTTCGGAAGATCCCGTCGATTGGTCGGGTCCACGGCATGCAAGAATTTATACAGTTGAAGATGGAAAAACATGGCGATTGAAAGCAACTCCCGATGAAAATGGAGGCATATTGGGTTGGACCGCGGATGGAAAGAATATTTTATGGGGCGAAGCAAATAAAACATTGTTCAGTGTGTATTCATTGAGCGTGGATGGAAAATCGATAACCGAATGGAACAAGGGATCGGGCCAACTACTCACTGGAGCAAACCTGAATAGTTCGGGTACGCATCTTGGTTTTATCTTACAAGGAACTTCACAATTCCCCGAAGCATATGTGAGCGCACTTAGTAGTTACACGCCTGTTAAACTCACCAGCATTAATGCCGATGTTGCAACAAAACCACTTCCTAAAACAGAAGTAATAAAATGGAAGTCGGCTGATGGCAAAGAAATAGAAGGATTACTTACCTATCCGATCAATTACCAACCCGGACAAAAATGTCCACTAATATTGAATGTACATGGGGGTCCTGCCGGAGTATTCACACAAACTTGTGTGGCGGCTAATGGGGGCTCTTATCCAATTGCCGCAATGGCCGAGATGGGATATGCGGTGTTGCGACCAAACCCCCGCGGATCCAGTGGATATGGAACAGCTTTCCGAACAGCAAATCGACGCGATTGGGGCGGGGAAGATTATAAAGATTTGATGGCGGGCGTTGATGCCGTCATAAAAATGGGAGTGGGAGATGCGGATAAACTCGGAGTAATGGGTTGGAGTTATGGTGGATTCATGAGCAGTTGGATCGTAACACATACCGATCGTTTTAAAGTGGCTTCTATCGGAGCTCCTGTGGTAGATCTTTCTCATCAAAATATGACAGATGATATCCAGGGTTTTCTTCCCTCTTATATGAAAGCGAATCCCTGGGACGATTGGGCAGTATATGATGCACATTCGCCATTGCGCTTTGTACAAAATGTAAAAACACCCGTAATGCTTCAACATGGCGAAGCAGATGCACGTGTTCCCTTTAGCAATTCGGTAATGTTTTACAACGCGTTAAAACGCCGTGGTGTGCCGGTGAGGTTACTCGCGTTGCCCCGGCAACCTCATGGACCTGTTGAACCAAGAATGGTTTTGAAAACCATGCAAACAAATGTGGATTGGTTCGCTAAGTATCTGGGGGAGAAGAAAGGGTTTTGAGAGCGAGAAGCTAGATACTTCCGTATTTCAGCAAGTTTTCATTTTTCTAATTCAGGATTATAAAAATGAAGCAAGCTCGTAGCTTCTTCATACCCTAAACCAAGATGACCAACCAACCAACTGCTATGCTGGCAACTCCGGTTGACCAACAGGAAAGGATTATATTGTTAGATAGCCTGCGCGGTATTGCCGTGTTGGGGATTCTGGTAATGAATATGACAGGTTTTGCTTTGCCGGGAAATAGTATTGAAGATCTCTCCATCAGAAATGAATACAGCGGATTAAACTATATCTCGTGGTGGATCGATTTCTGGTTTCTGGAAGGAACACAACGAAGTCTTTTTTCTATGTTATTTGGAGCGGGCGTTGCGCTTTTTTTAAGTCGCCTGGAAAAAAGAATGGACGGCATTATGCCCGCCGAATATTTTATACGCCGGCAATTATGGTTATTGTTGTTCGGTTTGTTTAATGCCTACATTTTATTGTGGTTCTGGGATATCCTATTCCATTATGCTATTTTCGGGATCGTTTTATTTGCTTTCCGTCGTCAATCCTCTAAAGTATTATTGATAGCAGCGGGTGTTTGTTTCCTGTTGGCTATTGCAAGGGAGAATGTTGATTTTTACCGGGATAAAAGAATGGTAGCAAAAGGAGAACTTGTTGCTAAAATAGATACTCTTAAAACACCGTTAACTGATATCCAAAAAGAAGAATTAGGTGAATTGGATGAATTAAAGCAAAGTCAAACAAAGGAAGCCAAAGAAAAAAGGGCCAACAAGAATATCCAGGCAGTACGGGGGGATTATAATTCTCTTTATAAAATTCATAGTGAAAAAAGTTATAGGGGCGAAACAACCGGCACTTTTTATTTTCTTGCCTGGGATATACTATTATTCATGTTTATCGGCATGGCCTTTTTTAAGAATGGAATTTTGACAGGGGTTGGGAAAACAAAAATATATTGGATTTTGTTCCTGGTTGGTTTTGGCCTTGGTTTGCCGTTATCGTACCTGCGTATTCAACCTTTGTTAATTCATCATTTTAACCATTACGACTATTTAAAGAACGTCTCCTTTGAATTTTACCAACTATCCCGTTTGCTGAGAGCGATCGGGTTTTTCGCACTGATCATGTTGATGTATAAATCGGGGTCATTTAAATGGTTATTTGCACTTATGCGACCAGTAGGACAGATGGCATTTACCAATTATCTTATGCAGTCCTTCCTGTGCGGCGTATTTTTTTATGGAGTAGGTTTTGGAATGTTTGGACAAATCCAACGCTATGAAATGTTTTATATTATTCTTTGTGTGTGGGGTATTGAAATTGCCTGGAGCCATATCTGGTTACGTTATTTCCGCTTTGGCCCGTTGGAATGGTTATGGAGAAGTTTGACTTATTGGAAAAAACAACCTTTTAAGAAATAACTGGTTGTTAATGTATAACTGGTTGGTAGAAAAATCTGCCTGGTTACAATAATCGATCGTTATTTATAAACGAAGGAGACTAATAGCTAATAGCTAATAGCTAATTGCTAAAAGCTAATAGCTTCTTAAATTGCATTCATGAAACAACTCCTCCTCTTATCTGCAATCAGCTTATTTTTTATTTCCTGTAATGAAAATAAAACGATTGAAGCACCAAACAGCTCTTTATACGATAGTAGTTATAAGCCCGCTGTTTTTTCCGATGCCGCCCGCATGGAAAAAATTAAGCTGACTTTCCCGATCATTGATAGTCTGTATAATGCAACGGCAATCAAAAATCATTTTCCCGGATTGGCCTATGGTATTGTAGTGGATGGTAACCTGGTGCATACCGGTAATTATGGTTATACCGATATCGATAAAAAGATAGCTGTCAGTTCTTCTTCCGTATTTCGTATTGCATCCATGAGCAAGAGTTTTACTGCAATGGCAATTTTAAAATTGAGAGATGAAGGGAAACTGAACCTCGATGATCCGGCTTATTTATATGTACCTGCATTAAGGAAATTTAAATATGCGACTTCGGATTCACCACCTATTACCATCAGGCATTTGCTGACACATGGAGCTGGTTTTCCCGAAGACAATCCCTGGGGCGACCGTCAATTAGCGGATACGGATAAAGAACTGATGGCATTTTTAGAGAACCAGGTTTCATTTTCCAATCCACCAGGAGTGGCCTTTGAATACAGTAATCTTGGTTTTGCTTTATTGGGTAAGATAGTTACAGTTGTTTCCGGAAAAACGTATCAACAATACATTAAAGAAAATATCTGGGAGCCATTGGGAATGAAAACTGCTGAATGGGAATACGCGAATGTTGCGCCGGATAAATTGGCACATGGATATCGTTGGCTCAATGAAAAATGGAACGAAGAAACATTGTTACACGATACTCCTGATGGATCCTGGGGTGCCATGGGAAGTATGATGTGTTCGATTGAAGAATTCGCGAACTATATGGCCCTTCATCTTTCTGCATGGCCAGCTTCCAATGCAGAAGACAAAGGACCCGTAAAAAGAAGTTCGGTGAGAGAAATGCATCATCCCTGGCGATTCAATGGGATCAACCCGAATTATAAATATACCGACGGAAGAAGTTGTGCCGTAGCTTCCGCCTATTGTTATGGATTGGGATGGTTGCGCGACTGCGATGGAAGAGTGTATATCGCACACAGCGGTGGCTTGCCAGGTTTTGGAAGTCAGTGGCGCATCATGCCTGATTATGGAATCGGTGTAGTAGTATTTGCCAATCGTACGTATGCAGGCGTTGGTGGAGTTAATATGCAGGTGTTAGACACTTTGATAAAAATGGCCGGATTAAAACCAAGAGAGTTGCCGCCGTCAAACATTCTTCATGAACGCAAAGCGGACCTTCTTCAATTATTACCCGATTGGACCGATGCAGAGAAGCTGGGCATCTTTGCTGAGAACTTTTTCCCGGATAATCCAATTGATTCATTAAAGAAACAGGCAAGAGAACTTTATGGAAAAATTGGAAAGTTTGTTACGGTGCATGAAATGAAAGCGGAAAATCAATTGAGAGGTTCGTTTATAATTGATGGAGAAAATTCTTCTTTACAGATATATTTTACGCTTTCTCCGGAAAACCCAGCATTGATACAGGAATACCATATGTGGGAAGTGCCGAAGGAAACGACAAAGAAATGAAAAATGAGAAATTAGGAATGAAGAATAATAAAGGGAGGGTTAAAACCTGATTGGCGAGGTCTCAACTAGGAGTAAATAATTGCCACGAAGACACAAAGAATTATTTCCGTGCTTTTGTGACAATGAAAAATAATGTCTTTTAATATGAAACGACTGCTTGTAGTCATTTTATTTTTCTCTTCCTATATATCATTACAAGCTCAATTGAGGGTAAGTCCTAATAAACGTTATCTTGTTAAAGAGAACGGCGAATCCTTTTTCTGGTTGGGAGATACGGCATGGGAATTATTTCACCGGCTCAACCGCGAAGAAGCGGATCTCTATTTAAAGAACCGGTTGGATAAAAGGTTCACCGTTATACAAGCAGTAGTATTAGCGGAAATGGATGGATTGCATGAGCCCAATGCATATGGTGAGCTTCCATTAGAAAATGATGATCCAACAAAACCGCGGGAAGCATATTTTCAACATGTAGATTATATAGTTAACAAAGCCGCGGAGATGGGTTTGTATATTGGAATGCTGCCCACCTGGGGAGATAAAGTGTTCAAGGATCGTTGGGGAACAGGCCCGGAGATATTTAATGTAGACAATGCAAAAATCTATGGCAAATGGATTGGCAATCGTTATAAGAACAAGAAGAATATTGTTTGGATTTTAGGGGGTGATCGAAATCCACGTAACGAATCAGATATAGCAATATGGAGAAGTATGGCTGCCGGAATTCTTGATGGAGTAGGAGGAGCAGATAAAGCAATCATGACCTTTCACCCTCAACCTAATAATTTAGAAGATGGCGGATCTTCCAAATGGTTTCACAATGATGCCTGGCTCGATTTCAATATGTTTCAAACGGGTCATTGTAGAGAAAATAATATATGGGACCGGATTCAAGTAGCGTATAATCGTCAGCCGGTAAAACCTGTCGTTGATGGAGAAACACTATATGAAGATCATCCTGTTTGTTTTAATGCAAAGGATCTTGGAACATCTAATGCGTATGATATCCGGAAACATGCTTATATCGATATGTTTGCCGGTGCCTTTGGCCATACCTATGGATGTCATGATATCTAGCAGTTTAATGCTCCGAATAGAACACCGGTAAACGGACCACATTATTCCTGGTATGTAGCCATGGATTTACCGGGCGCGGCACAAATGAAATACGTGCGTTATTTAATTGAATCAAGACCCATGCTGGATCGTGTACCTGATCAAACGATAATCACTAATGCGATGGGGGCTAATGATCGTATTCAATCCACAAGAGGGAAAGATTACTTGTTTGTATATAGCTCGCAGGGAAAACCAATTACAGTTAATATGGGAAGGATATCGGGTAGTAAAGTAATCGCCTACTGGTACAATCCAAAGAATGGGGAAGCGAAGGAAGCCGGAACCTTTGATAATAAAGGACAACAAACTTTTACTCCTTCTTCTACTGGTTATGGAACGGATTGGGTATTGGTCATAGATGATGCTTCTAAGAATTATCCTGCGCCGAATTTTAAGTAGACTACGTTGGTTTAACTCTCCGACTTTCAGATCCTCGAGTTAAACCACCGTAGTCTACTAAAAAAGCTTTTCTATTTCTTTCACCAATTTCCCGAAATCAGGATAGTTATTATTGCTAAGAAGGATGATTGTTTTATGTTGATCAATATAGCGCACAATCCTTGTACTATAACCAGGGTTATCTCCGGTATGCATTACGACGGTGCCCAGCGTCGTGTCAGTGGGCAGTTCCCATCCAAAACCATAGTTGGACATTCTTCCATCCGAAAGGTTCATACGCGTAAAGGCTTCCTGCAAGGTGGATTCTTTTACCAGGCTGTTTGAATACAATGCCTGATCCCATTTCAACAGATCCTCCGCGGTTGAACTGATTCGACCAGGTCCTTTTCGATTACCGAGCCAGATAGTATAATCAGAAGAGGGAAATGAATCGGCACGGATCCATTGTTGTTTCTCGGTAACATAAATATGTCCGATCGCGAAATTTGGAGTGGCTGCTTTTTCAGCCAGCGTACGGATATTCGTACTGTTCATTTTTAATGGACCGAAGATCCATTCCCGGCACATCACTATAAAATCTTTTCCACTGGCTTTCTCCGCAATGCTTGCCAGCAATACATAACCCGTATTGCTGTATTCGTATTTAGTTCCGGGTTCAAATTGCTTCGGTGGCGCGTATTGATTCAGGTATTCGAGAATCTCTTTATTGGAAGCAACTTTGGTTTTATCCCAATATTTATCCATGATCTCCTGGTAATCGGGTAAACCGCTGGTATGTGTAAGGAGTTGACGTATCGTAATTCCTTTATAAGGAATAGAAAGATATTTCTCAACCAGCTCATCGTATTCGAGTTTCCCTTTTTCTTTCAGCATCATGATGATCATGGCGGTGAATTGCTTTGAAACAGAAGCAAGTTCAAAGATATCCGTCTTTTCCAGTGGAATTGATTTAGCGTATTCGCGATAACCGAAAGATTGATAATAAACTAACTTTCCTTTATCAGCGACTATTACAACACCACTTAAATTCTTTTTGGATTGGAGTAGTAAATCTATGTTTTCAGTTACGGAGCGTTGCGAAAAAACACAAGTTGGAAATAAAAGGAAAAACAGTAATCTCATTATTATTTTACTTTATCATATTTCAAATGATGTATCCTTCCCGCATTCACTTCAAAAGCGATGATCTTGCCTTTCTTATTACGCAAAAAACGGATATGACCCATCCACCAATAGGGTATCGTGAATTGGTCAGGCGCAATATAGCTTAACGGCACATCATTGTATTTGCGATGCTGCATGATCAACTTACCATCTTTTTCGGTGATGGAATAAAATGCTTCTGTTTCTTCTCCATAATATCTACCCGAAAATTCGGGACCGATCTTTTGTGCGACACGAGGTTGTCGTTTAAAATGAATAGTATTGGTAGTGTTTTCTATTTTCATTTCCATAACCGAATCCCGCGAATTACTTTTTTCATCCAGGATAAGTACCGGACCGTTGTTGGGGGTGGCATATCGATTATTACCGGCAATAGAAAACTTCATTTCATTGGTTCCGCCGCCGGGATTGCGTCGCATCAGTTTACCATTTTGCCAAATTAATTCTACCCGATCACCCCGCTCAGAATAATATTTTCCCGTAAGTTTTTTTGAGAAATTGCTATCAACATAATTAGTATTCTCAAGCGACTTTGCTTCTTCCTTTGTATCTGTAATAAGTAATCCCGCTACCTGACGGGAAAGACCGGATGGATCCGCATTTCCAAGATTACTGAATACAACAATTCCGATGCCTTTCTCGGGATACCGGCATGCATATGTACGATAACCGGCATCTGCGCCTCCGTGACCGATCTGCCTCCACCCTTTATAATTATCAATATTTATCGCGAAAGCATAGTTGAGTTTTCTACCATTGTTCAACATGCCTACCCGGTACATTTTTTCTATAAGGTCTTTGCCGCCTACTTTACCTGTTTCATAATTGTTTAACCATTTGGATTCATCAAGAACAGTGGTAAATAAACTGGTGGCACCTACTATTGAATAACTCAGCACTGCATTTTGATAACGCCTGGTCGGATGGGTGGAATAAGAATAAGCACGATTCGGAACAATCTCCTGGTAATTATCATGAAAATGTGTATCCTTCATTCCCAATGGTTCAAAAATATTTTTATCGGTGTATTGACGAAGCGTAAGTCCTGATACTTTTTTAACGATTTCAGCCATCAGGGTATAGCCGGTATTACAATAGTTGTATTCTTCCCCAGGAATAGCATTCAATGCTTTTTGTTTGGATACCAGTTTTATTACATGTTCTTGCGTTATCACATCATCCAGTTGCCAGCCCGCATTGGCTAGTAATTGCCATTGATCCCGTAAGCCACTGGTATGATGAATAAGATGACGGATCGTTATTTTATATCCGAAGTCCGGAACATAATCCAGGTATTTTCGGATATCATCATCAATGGATAGTTTTCCTTCTTTTTCTAACAATAGCATACAGAATGCCACATATTGCTTGGATTCCGACGCGATATGAAATATGGTATTGGGTGTTATGGGAACCGCATATTCCAAATTGGCCATTCCATATCCTTTTTGAAATACAACTTCTCCATCCTTCAAAACGGCAATTGCGCAACCCGGAGTAGTGGAAGTATAAAAGCGGAATACGCTATCAATTTTTTTGACAGTCGAATCCGGAAGGCTTTGTGCAAATAAGCTCAGTGGAAAAAAGAGGAATAGCAGAATTTTTTTCATGACAAAAGATAGCGAAGTTTTTTGAATCACGAAGCTTCATTGGGAGACTCGCCTGTTCCGTATCGTCATTGCGAGCCCCCAACACGAATCAGCATCAAGAAACTTTTACGGGGGCGTGGCAATCTCCCTATCCATAAACGAAACGATCGATTAATCCGATACTGAGTGTATAATTCAAACGTTCTTATCCCGATTTACTGATCCTTGCGTTTCCAGATCGGGAGATTGCCATCCCGACTACTCGTCGGGACGTGACATTCTTCAATTGCAAGTTGCTGGAGCGTGCCTCGCAATGACGATACAAATAGAAGGTGCTCGCGATGACGCTGCGTGGAGGTGCTCGCCTCCGAGAGAACTGCCACAATATGATAAGGCTCGCAGTGAGATTAAGGATTGACGGTGCATAAGCGTTGCTACGAAAGCTACTTTACTTTCTTGTAAAGAAGATGCTGGACTCTTCCGCTGTTTATTTCAAAAGCGATCACCTTGCCTTTTGAGTCACGGAGAAAACGAATGTGATTTATCCACCAATTTGCGTTGGTAAATTGATCGGGTGCTATATAGGCGAGAGGAATATCCGCATATTTACGATGTTGCAGGATCAGTATATTGTCTGTGTTACCTATACTATAATAAGATTCAGTTTCTTCGTTGTAATACTTGCCACTAATATCCGCTGGAACTATTTTTTGTGGTACAGGAGGTTGACGATAGTATTCCAATGTGTTGTAAGGATTCTCTATAGCAAATCGCTTGATTGAATCTGAGCCGCTCATTGTTTTTAATACCATTGTCAAACCTGCTGCTTCATAGCGATTTTCACCGGTCTTTACGAGCTTCCATTCGATTCCACCGGAGATTTGCCCGGGTGAACGACTCATTAATTTACCATGGTCGAATCCGAATTGAAGGAGTGTGCCCCGATGCGAATAATAATTTCCCTGTAACCGTTTAAGAAAATTAGAATCCAGTGCTTCGCCAACAAGAGGAGCTGCTACTTGTTTTGCACTAAAGAAAAGATCGGCTACCTGGGCACAGATTCCATTAGCACTTACCGAACCAAGATTGGTGAATACAATTACTCCCAGGTTTTGTTCAGGATATCGCACCGCATAAGTACGAAAGCCCGCATCACTTCCACCATGGCCAATTCGTTTATAACCTTTATAACTGTCAATAGTAAGCCCAAATGCATAATTGAGCTTTCTTCCGTCATTCAATACGCCGGTTTCATGCATCCTGTTCATCAATTCTTTTCCACCAACGTTGGCATACGCATAATTCATTATCCATTTTGCTTCATCTTCTACCGTTGTGAAAAGCCCGGTAGGACCAACATTAGAATAACTCAGAATGCTTTTCTGGAAACCATTCGTTCCTCTGGGCATATAGGAATCGGCGCGGTTTTTAACAATTTCTGTATAATCATCGTGGAAATGTGTGTTGGTCATGCCCAGCGGTTTGAAAATATATTTATCGGCGTAATCTCGCAGCGTTAAGCCAGTTGTCGACTTTACAATTTCGGCCATCAACGTATAACCCGTATTGCAATAGAGCCATTCATCACCGGGGTTGAAATTAAGCGCTGTTTGTTTGGAGATTAATTTAATTACATGCTCCCGGGTAATTACATCATCCAGTTGCCAACCAGCATTCGCAAGAAGCTGCCATTGGTCGCGTAAGCCACTTGTATGTTGAATAAGATTAAGAATGCTGATCTTCTTTCCAAAGTCGGGTACAAAGTCAAGATATTTATGAACATCATCATTTAAGTTGATCTTTCCTTGTTGTTCCAGTAAAAGCATACAAAATGCGACATACTGTTTGGATTCAGAAGCAATATGAAAAATAGTAGTTGGACTCATCGCTACTCCATATTCAAGATTGGCCATGCCATAACCCTTAGAAAAAACCATTTCACCGTTTTTTACAATGGCCACCGCGCATCCTGGGGTAGTAGCAGTAAAGCGGTTAAAAAGTTTATCAATTCTTTGTACTACTGAATCGGATAGTGGTTGACCAACTGCTATGCAGGGCAGAAGCAACAGAAAGAGTAACTTTTTCATTCAGAAAAGGTAAGCCCATTTTTGACGGATAAAAATCTCTTTCGAGTTGTTGGTGAGATTGGGGCGATAAAACCACGAATAAACCAGGTTGATGGAACGAGGGATCCCGGAGTCTATAGAAGTTAAACCTGCCAGGTAAAAGAAGCTGCTTATTTGTTATAGCCTGGTCCGTATAATGCTTTCCCGCTTCTTATCCCTGTAGCTTGCGCATTTTCCATAACTAGCTGCCCATTCACCACAATGAATTTGAATCCTACTGAATATTGATGCGGGTTTTCAAAGGTGGCTTTATCATTCACTTCCTTTTCATCAAAGATCACGATATCCGCCGCCATGCCTTCTTTCAATAATCCACGATCCTTCAATTGAAATTTTTGCGCGGCGAGTGAAGTCATACGACGAATGGCTTCTTCAAGACTGATTATTTTTTCTTCACGTACATATTTACCTAATATTCTTGAATTGGTTCCATAAGCGCGGGGATGCGGCATGCCACGACCGGGAACAGGAACACCCGCATCGGCACCAGCCATATTAAAAGGATAACGCATGAAATATTTCACGTCTTCTTCATTCATACTGTGATAAACCATCTGTGCACCTCCCTTACCAATCATATCCAATATTGTTTCCGCTTCTTCTTTTGCTTTCGATTTTCTTCCCATTAACTTATTGATCTCAGAAATATTCTTTCCATTATACGTACTATCCGCTCCATAATTGGCTACTACCGCGAAACTGTAATTCTTAAACTTGTATCGCTTAATTTCAGCCAGCATTTCTTCAACGATCTTTTTATGGAGCACGGGATCTTTAATTCTGGCATTAATAGAATCCTGATTTCCCGCAATTGCCCAATTCGGTAAACGAACACCCAGATTGGTACTACTTGCTGTATAAGGATATTGATCGATCGTAACATCCCATCCATCTTTACGGGCCTTCTCAATCATGGCCAGTGTTTCTTTGGATCTTCCCCAATTGGCTTTTCCCCCTACTTTAAAATGGGAAATCTGAACAGGTATATTCGCTTGCCGGCCGATATTCAATGCCTCTTCAATAGCATCGGTTACATCGCTTTCTTCGTTTCGTATATGGGAAGCATATACACCATTATATGTAGCCGCCGCTTTTGCCAACCCTATTACTTCTTCTGTTTTTGCATAAGTACCCGGAACATATATTAAACCAGTTGATAAACCGACAGCACCTTCCCGCATAGATTTTTCTACCAACACTTCCATTTTCTGCTGATCTTCAGCAGAAGGTTGACGATTATCTCTTCCCATAACTGCGCTGCGAACGGTATTGTGTCCAATAAGCGTTGCTACATTTATAGCGGGCTTTATACTATCGATACGCTGAAAGAATTGAGTAATATTATCCGTCGATCCACCACAGTTGCCAGTAACTACTGTTGTTACTCCATCATAAATATAATTATCAGCGGAGGGACGCGTTATGATGCCGCCTTCAATATGTCCATGTACATCAATAAAACCCGGCGCGACAATCAATCCTTTTGCATCAACAATTTTTACCGCAGTTGCATTGTTGAGTTTCCCGATGGCTACAATTTTTCCGTCTTTGATAGCGATATCCGCGTAAAACCAACTGTTGCCTGTACCATCAATGATCTTTCCATTTCGGATAAGCAGATCATAGGATTGTTGTGCATATAAAGTTTGTACAAAGAATAATAAAAGG
The DNA here is from genome assembly GCA_965279015.1 of Chitinophagaceae bacterium. GTDB lineage: Bacteria > Bacteroidota > Bacteroidia > Chitinophagales > Chitinophagaceae > Endoryza. Next base: position 549,596 of record OZ257130.1, on the reverse strand, counting down.
AAGAAGATATTCCTCATAACAGTAGTTTGTTCATTAAGCCAGGAATGTTTTAATAAATGCGGGAGCAATTCTTTTTTTAGAAATCTGTTCATACGCATAAGCCATACCAATCAATTGTGGTTCGGTATAAGCGCCGGCAAATAAGGAAAGACCCACCGGTAAATTATAGATCATGCCACAAGGAAGAGATATATGCGGGTAACCCGACATCGCAGCGGGTTGTGTCAGAAAATCATTGCCCCAGCGATCGCCATATATGGTATCAATACTGCAAGCAGGTCCCATTGTTAAGCCGGCAATCGCGTCGAGTTTATGTTCAGCGATGAGATCATCCAGTATTTTTCGCGACGCATCGCGCCCTTTTACTAATGCTTCTTTATATTCTTTGCTTTCAAGTCCACCTTTCTTCTCACAGATTTCTAGTTGCTCTTGTTTAAAATAAGGCATGGCTTTATCTTCATTGACATTGTTGAAATCAATCACTTCTTTCAAGGTCTTGATTTTATGATTGGCATTCGAAAGATAGTTATTCACGCCCTCTTTAAATTCATATTGCATGGTCACTAGCTCATGGTCGCCCAGTGCTTCGATTTTGGAAACATATTCAATCTCGATGATATTAGCGCCCGCTTTCTTAAAAACGTCTATAGCTTCCTGTAAAAGGCGATTCATGTATTGGTTAACGCTTTTCTTTTTCAGGTCAACGCCAATATTTTTTCCTTTCAGTGCAGCCGCGTCTAAAAATTTTGTGTAATCGGCTTGCACCATTCCTTTGTTTTGCGAGGTGATGGAGTCGGATGGATCTTCTCCTGTTAATGCACCCAATAAAATTGCAGCGTCTTTAACAGTTCTGGCCAATGGTCCTGCTGTATCCTGGGTAGAAGAAATTGGGATGATACCCGATCGGCTGAGCAATCCAACCGTTGGTTTAATTCCCACAAGATTATTTATAGAAGCCGGACAGGTTATGGATCCATCTGTTTCTGTTCCGATAGAAACAACGCAAAGATTTGCCGCTGTTGCAGCTCCTGAACCCGAACTCGAGCCACAGGGATTGTGATCAAGTATATAAGGACATTTTGTTTGCCCGCCGCGACTGCTCCATCCCGAACAGGAATTGGTAGAACGGAAATTAGCCCACTCACTAAGATTTGTTTTTCCCAATAACACGGCGCCCGCTTCTCGCAGCTTGCTAATAATAAAAGCATCTTTCTTCGCGATATTTCCTTCAAGTGCTAAAGCGCCAGCGGTTGTTTGCATTTTATCGGCCGTATCGATATTGTCTTTTATCAAAACAGGAATACCATGCAAGGGGCCGCGAAACTTACCATTTTTTCTTTCTTCATCCATCGCTGTTGCAATGGCAATAGCATCCGGATTGAGTTCAATAATGGAATTGAGTTTAGGCCCTTCTTTATCAATCTTAGTGATACGATCAAGATATAATTTCGTAATGGCAACAGAACTATACTCACCCGATTTCATTTTTTGCTGTAATTCATCAATAGTGATCTCATTGAGTTCAAAAGAATCCTCATTTACTTTTGCTTCAATCTTTGGAACCGTCTGTTCATTACACGCTATCAACGAAAGGGCGGCCACTGATACACCTGCGGCCGAGCTGTTTTTTAGGAATTTTCTTCTGTTCATACAGTAGGAGTTTAGAAAGCTATGAGCTGTGAGCTTCGAGCTACGAGCTTTGGCATACAACAAATAATTATATCAGGAATATAGTTTTTACCAATAAGAGTTATTATTTCAACGACAAATCAAATATTAAAATGCTATAATAGTACAGTCCAAGCTCGCAGCTCGTATCCGCCGCGGCGGATCGCAGCTTTCCTCACTCTCCAGGACGATACTTTCTCTCCACGTGTTTCATCACATCTTCCTTATAAAACAATATGTCTTTGAACTGTCCTTTAGTATACATCTCCGCCTGGTCGGTAAAATGCGGTGAATTGGGATTACCACTCACTCCACCGGCAAGTACTGATTTTGCTTTTATTCTTTTGCCAAATTCTACGGCACATACAAAACTGTTTCCGTTATAGCCATATCTTTTCTTTGTATCGTTCATATAGCGACTTACAAAAGAAGGAAGGCAACCCCAGGTGGCGGACGCGAATCCAACAGGTAAGCTGGGTTGGTTGTCATCGAATTTTTCCATAAGGTTACCGGTGAGTCGTTGAAAGCGGTTGATGGTTCCCCAGCTAATATTCCAGGTACCGAATTCTTTTTTCAATACACCGATCGCGTCTTTTAATGGATTCACCAATTGTTCAGTTGTGGCAGTGGCGGCGAATTGCCTGGTTTTGGATACCTGGTCACTTTCTCCCGCATCAATGTATACCCGTTGAATGGCAGGATTTAATTTTTGCGCCCATTCAATAGCGACGGTGGTAGCTACAGAATTTTCAGCGGAGTAAAAATTCCAGTTCTTTAATATGTTGATTGGTTCAATAAGTTCTGCATACAACGGATTGCTCTGTGTAATATCTTTTTCAAACGCTTTTATTAAAGCGGGAACTAAGGCTTCAAAAGCAGGTAAATAAGTATCATAGCCGGCAGCAATAACTTTGTCGAGCGTAAAAGATTGTTCTTTGCTCAATACGCGTACGGCATTTATTCCACGGAAATTCTCACCATCAGGTGCCATATAAAACGGGTAGTTTTGTTTTTTGGGACTATTGCCTGCCGCCGCAGTAAAAGGAGTAGAGTTGCAATTCTGTATCCATCCATTAGGTGGATTGTATAAATGAACCGTTTCATCTACGGTATGCAAACCTTTCCATTCTGTAATAGTTTTGGTTCCATCTACCGGTTTGCTCCAATCGATAGCGGGATCCCGCTTAGGAATATAATTGCCGTGCCAGTAAGCGATATTTCCTTTACTATCTGCAAAAACAGTATTGTTTGACGTATTACCACGAAGCGCCATTACTTTTTTATAGTCTTCCAGCCCTTTTGCTTTATTGCGCAGCCAGCATTGCATGAGTCCGTTCAAGGATCGGTTATACGATCGCACACTTACCCATTGACCGTTACGTTTGCCCATTACTGGCCCGTGATGCGTATAAAAAGCAGTGATGGTAGTTGATACAATGGAATCGGATCGCTTGTAATTAATTTTTATTTTCTTTTGAATAAGGGGTTTTAAGCCATTGTTGTATTGGTAATAGGGTATCTTGTTTTTTACAACAATTTTCTCCGTATAAATATCGGCCACATCGGTATCCGTGGAAGTATGCATCCATCCGCAGTATTGATTAAATCCCTGGTAAACGAAGAACTGTCCCCAGGTAACGGCACCATATGCATTTAGTCCTTCCTGACTCACCACATGCACTTCAGGTCGAAAATAAAAAGTAGTATGCGGGTTAATATATAATATAGCATTGCCGGAAGCAGATTTGGATGGGGCAATGGCAAAACCATTTGACCCATCTACTCTTATTTCTTCAGGGATATTAGTTACAGCAAGTGGAGAAGTAGGATTACTATAAAATGCTCTTACATCATTCTCCGATATTCCTGCCGTATTGATGGCTCCAATACTTCCGTCTGTCCATAACAATGGATACCAGGGTTTAAACCGACGCAACAAAGCAGGTTTTACAGTAGGATTTTTATAGAGATAATAATTAATGCCATCCGCATAAGCCTGTAATATTTTTTTTAACCAGGCCGGACTTTTCTGGTAATCGGCCACAGCTTCTGCCGAATCGATGATGAGACGTATATATAAGTCGCTATAGAGTGACTCCATTCCTTTTAGTTCTGCCATTCGGCCAAGCTTTTCAATATAATTCATCTCTATCCGCTTGAAATCATCTTCGCATTGGGCATACAGTAGACCAAAAACAGCGTGGGCATCCGTTTTGCCGTAAATATGGGGGATGCCCCAGTTATCGCGGATAATGGTGATTTGAGTAGCCTGTTGTTTCCACCGTGCAATTTCGGCAGTGGTAAAAACCTGGGCGAATAAAGAGGAGGGTAAGAAAAGCAACAACAAAAGATTTTTCATTGATCAATTTTTATAATCAGTCAGATAGTTTGAATCAACCAAGATACTTAATTCAGCGAAAACCAAAACGGTAGGTTAAACAAGATATGCCGGTTGGATGGTGAAATTGAGGAAAATATTTCTCAATAAACACCAGCTAACCGTGAGCAAGGTTAAAAAATAGTAGGGGAATCATTTCCGGCATGATATTGAGGGAATAATTAAACAGGAGACGATTATTTATTCTAATAACTAAAACATATTTTATGCAAAAAAAAGCAATTGGTGTTTTATTGGCTGCGGCGGCTGCTTACGGCTATTACCGCTATTCTAAAATGACCCCCGAACAAAAAAAACGTATGATGCAAAAAGGCAAAGATCTGTTGAATGATAATTTTGGTGGGATTGGAGATTTTTTTGGTAAGAAATCTAATGCGAAAGCTAAAACAAGCAACGCATAGAGAAGTCAAAAGTCAATAGTGAATAGTGAATAGTGAATAGTCAATAATACAACCTAAGGAGGAGCATACCCGGAAGAATTTTTCAACTTCAGGGAAGTATTCACTATTCACTATTGACTATTCACTCTTACAAACTCCGCCACCGGATCACCAAAAGGTTGTGTTGCAACACGGTCTATTTTTCCTAAACTATTAACTAAGAAACTAAGCCGGAAATTCGGATTATCGTTTCTCTCTTCTTTTGTAATGAACTGATCATAATGAAAATGATATAATAGAGATTGCTGACTTCGGAAAATAAAGACCAACTGGTTATTCTGAATTTGAATCTTGATTTCTCCATAAGCTGGATGACTATATGTTCCTGTATAAGCCTGTAAGCTATGAGATGGAGTTGTATTTTTTACCTGTGTTGCTTTTACTGAATCTCCCAATTGTTTGTTTCTTGCTTTATCGCGGAGATAATCTGTTTTATACCGACTGATCCAGGGTGTAGGAGAAAGATCAAGTAATCTGTCAATAACTGGTAGGCTAATCACCGTTCTGAGAGACCCGGCTTCTACTGCATTGAAAACGATAAACACCGCTAATTCCTTTTCCGGAACAAATGTCAGGTTTGAATAATAACCATCGATCGATCCGGTATGATTTGTTATTTTAAGTCCTTTATAAGTTTGTATAATTCGCCCTAATCCATATAAACCATTCGATAATTCGGGCCATCTTCCTTCCCGGTCGGCAATGCTGTTGGGTACAAGGGTTTGATTGATGGCTTTAGCAGGAACAATTTGCTGACCTGCCATCTTCCCTGAATTAAGTTGTACGATCATCCAGCGACTCATATCTTCCACAGTTGATTTGATAGTACCTGCAGGACCCAACGCATCGGACTGTGCTACAAATTGTTTAAGCTTCAGTTGTTTGGTGCTATCATCTTCATAATAAGCCTTTGAATAGTTGCCGTATTTTTTCATTTCATCACTAGTAAAACAGGAAGCATTCATTCCAAGTGGCGTAAATATCTTTTCACGAACCAGGTCTTCCCATTTTTTGGCTGTAATTTTTTCGAGAACTGAACCCGCGGTAACAAACATCATGTTATTATAGATATAACCTTCCCGGAACCCCAACGCCGGTTTCATATAAACAATCTTACTTACTAACTCATCGCGTGTGTTTGGAGTATTTACCCAGATACCATTAGATCCGGGAAGCCCGGTGCGGTGACTGAGTAAATCGCGTAGTGTGATTTTCGCGTTCAGTTCATCATTGTAAAAGTTAAGGGCGGGATGATATTTTTTAACTGGTACGTCAATATTCAACTTGCCTTCTTCCTGCAATAGGGTAGCTACTGTAGAAGTAATCAACTTGGTGTTGGAAGCAATAGGAAAGAGGGTAGTTGTTTCAACGGGTAATTTTTTCTCAATGTCCCGGTAACCATACCCTCTGCCATAAATCAATTGATCTTTATATACGATGGCCAGCGCGAGGCCCGGCACTTTCCACTCTTTCATCAGGCTGTCGATATAATCATCTACACGAATAAATTTACTGGCGTAAGGATTGGTTTGGCTAAAGCTGTTGGAATATATAAAGAAGAATACGATAGCTGTGAGCAGAGAGCTGCGAGCTTCGAGCGAAAACATGCGGATTGCTTCGTTCTTACATTTCATTTTTTAAGTCTTTTTTATTGCGGAGAGATTTGAAATAATAATAAAATGGTATCCCGCTCAATACTAGTAATATACCAAGGGCCGATTGTTGTGGTTGCACAATAGCGGTATTCACAACCAATACCAGCGAGAATAACAATATAATTACTGGGATAACCGGGTACCCGATTACTTTGGCAGTAATGATCCCTTTACGTTTCATTTTTACAAGTCCGAGTGCGATAGCTCCGAAAAATAGAAAACCAGTAAAGATGACCAGGTTAGTGAGCAGATCAAAGGTACCCGACATTATTAATATACTACTCCATGTGCAGGAATAGATGAGAGAGATATAAGGAGTTCGGAAAGTTGGATGTACAAAACTTGCTTTGCGGAAAAAAGAACCTTCCTGCGCCATGCGGTAATATAAACGCGGATATACCATTACACATGCGTTAACAGCACCGAAGGTGCAGGTCATTATTAAGATAGAAATGATCACTTTACCGGGATTACCCATTATTACACCCGCTACTTCAGCGGCAGCTACCTTATTCTGTCCGATAGATGCCAGTGTAGAAACCGGCAACACTTTCATATATGAGAAATTAACAAGGATATATAAGGTCATTGCAATGAGTACTCCACCTGTGATTGCTAATGGTACATTTCGTTGCGGGTTTTTAATTTCACCAGTAATATAAGTGATATTGGCCCAGCCATCGTACGCCCACAGGGCGCTGAGTAATGCCCCAAAAAAAGCGCTGAATAAAGCGATGCCAGTGGGAACTGTGGAAGATACTATTTCCGATTCTATCTGATCAACGCTATAGGATAGACCCATTACAATAAGTAATACAATCCCCAATATCTTAGCGGCGGTTACAATATTATTAAGCACCCCTCCATTCTTTACACCCCGGTAATTGACAAAGCTTAGAATGATAATAGTAAGTATAGCGAATAGTTTAATGCCCGAATCTGCAAAGGGATATAAAAAGTTTCCAATGGAAACATCTTTAAAAGCATCCAATGGATTGGGAAAGGGAATGATGGTGTTTACTGATTGCGAAAACACAAATGCCAGTGCGGCAATGGCACCGCTTCCTCCAATGGTGAACATCATCCAGCCGAAAAGAAAAGAAAGAAAATCACCATAACAAAGACGCAAGTATTCATATACGCCGCCCGATTGGGTAGTCATGCTGGCCAGACCTGCATAAGTGAATGCTCCAAACAATGTAATGACGCCGGCAATTACCCATGCTAATATTATCCAGGGTTCACTCATCAATGATTGAGACATGGGCGCAATCTTTTTAAAGGCGCCCGATCCAATCATAATACCGGCCACGAGGAGAATCCCGGTTGGCAAACCGAGTACGCGGTTGAGGGGGATTTTGGAACGATCTTGGGAGGCTTGAGTAGATGACATGCTGAATATATTGACAAAGTCTCTAATTTAAGTTTATCGTTTTTCGTTTGGCGTTTTCAGGTGCATCATGCTGATAAAAATATGACCTCACTATTTTTGGAAACTTTATTTAATAACGTTGTACAACCTGAAGAACGAAAAACCATAAACGATAAACTACAAACTACTTCTCATTTGCTTTCAACAACCGAATGAAATTTCCTCCCAATATCTTTTTAATACTCTTCTTACTATATCCTCTTTTCAACAATTCTTCTGTAATCAGCGGAAAATTTGTTACATCATCCAATTGCTGCGGAGCAGAGTTGATGCCGTCGAAATCGGAACCCAGACCTACATGATTTACGCCAATCAAATTCACTATATAATCGAGATGATCGAGCAACATTGACAGCGGTGGTCTCAAACGCTGCACTTCATCGGGATACTTTTCGAACAAATAACTGTCCGCGAAGAAAGGATCCGTTACTGTTTTCAGCAGGGAATCTCTTTCCGCTTTATGCTTTGCATTAAATTCATTGTTGCGCTTGAAAAAATTGCTATCCACGAAACCGGAGAAAAAATTAAGGTGAATTACGCCGCCATTCTTTCCTACCGCTTTTATCTGGTCGTCTTTAAGGTTGCGGAATATAGGGCATAATGCATGTGCACAGCTATGTGAAACCAATACCGGTTTTGAAGTAGTATTAATAGCATCCCAGAACGTTTGCTCGCCTACATGACTAAGATCCACCAGCATTCCCAATTCATTCATGCGCTTCACAACTTGTTTGCCGAAATCATTCAGTCCATTTTTACGTTCTTTGGTCATGTTTTCGGAAGGAGAAGTTACTCTCGTAGTTTCATAGAACGCGGAAGTGGCCCAGGGAGTGGAATTGTTCCAGGTAAGGGTCATGTAACGAATGCCTCTTTTATAGAGCGCATCCAGTTTAGTAAGATCATCTTCCATCATATGCCCTCCTTCCATTCCCATCATGGCACCGAGTTTCTTTTGCTTAACTGCTTTACTAAGATCCTTACTGTTGAACACCATCATCATTTTATCCGGATTGCGGCTGGCCCATGTGTATACGGAGTCAATCTGGCGATTGGCCATTAAATAGGGATCTTTTACCACGCCATCGCACCAGATCGAAAAGACCTGGATATCTACCCCTCCTTCTTTGAATCGTGTGAGGTCAGAATGAGTCTTGCCTTTCAGATTCTGGTCGAGCCCTACATTTTTTTCAATGGAAGCAATCGGAAAATCGTTGTGTGTATCGATAACGATGGCACTTGTATGTAATTTTTTGTAAGACTGTGCAGCGAGTGCAACTGTAAACAACAAAAAACTGACAATTAGAATTGGCCGTATCATGAATGAACCTGGGTTTGGTGAGAATTATCTTTAAATGTAAGAAAGAGAAGGCAGATAATGGAAGGGAAATGCCCCCATCCCCTAAAGGGGAGCTAGCAAGGTCCAGAGTAATAGTATCACTCTATATTCTTAGAATAAACACAGTTTAAATTTTATTACGCTGCTGCCAGCTCCCCTTTAGGGGATGGGGGCGGGGCTATTTCAATATCTTCTTCAACACTTTCACCTTCCCATCTATTTCGTGTGAATAACTAAGGCCTAATAAACGACATACCATCGGGTACACATTTACATTTTCAAAAGAAGGGATTGTTTTTGCTTTTTTGAATTGAGGCCCCCAGGCGTAGAAAGTTGCATGCATTTCTTTTAATGCCGGATCGAAGCCATGGGCACCGGGAACAATGCGCCCCGACCAACCGCTCAATACTTTTGGGTGAATGGGAACAACGAAAATATCACCGATGCGATTGAAGCGATCATCTTTTATCGTATAATGCCATTTGGATGGAATGTTTTCACGGAGGTAAACGATAAATCCATTTTCTTTCTTCTTTAATGATTCATAAGTGCTGCGGATATCTTCTGGATTTTTAGCATATAGATGTAAACTAGTGCCTCCACCCCGCACGATGAATCGCGAAGTATCAATCATGGAGGAGATATTGATTTTTGTAGCGGTATCTACCCGTGTCATTCCATGATCAGCGAGGAAAATAAAATTAACCGGCAATCCAAGCGCATTAACTTTTTCAACCATTTTGCCAATTGCAGCGTCAACATATTGCACGGCTTCTTCTGTTTGTTTGGCATCAGGCCCATACGAATGTCCGGCGTGATCCACATCACTCATATAAAAAGTGATCAGGTGCGGACGTATATCTTCCGGAAGTTGCAACCACTCCACCACTTTCTGAATTCTGAAATCGATATTCTTTGCATCACTGAATTTGTACCAATAGGTTGGTAACGTTTGCTGAATGGCTGCTTCCGTCCCTACAAAATGATAAGAAGCACTTACCATTCCCTGTTGTTCGGCTAATACCCAAAGCGGAATGCCCCCGTACCAACTGCCATCTTCCACTGCTTTGCGATCACTCATTGTATAACTTGCTTTCCGGTTGCGATCATAGAATTGATTATAAACTAAACCATGATGCGATGGGTACATTCCGGTAGCAACGGTATAGTGATTGGGGAAGGTAACACTGGGATAAGAAGGAATCATACTTTTTGCCTGCACGCCGGTTGCACGCAATCGAAGAAGATTTTTAGCATTGTATTTATCAGCATAATCGTATCGGAACCCATCGGCGGATATAAGTATCACATAAGGTTTGCTAATTTGGACCCTCGCATTCTTGCGGCCGGGTACGATTTGCTGAACAGTATCCTGGGCGTCTATCGAAAGCGTGAGAATATAAAATAGAACGGAAAGAATTGTTTTTTGCATGAAGAGAATATTTGTTGGGATGAAGGGAAGCGCAAATGTATCTTTTTTCAACAGAAAATTATTAGCCCGATCCAACAGGGTTTTCATTGCATAGTCTCGATATGTATCGGGTTGATATATTACGCCTGGTTATATATAAATAGCTAATGAGCAATGAGACCTCCGGGGTTTCATTGTATCACACTTTTGATTTATATGCGACAATAAAAATTATGCTGACTGAGATAGATTACTTCTTTTATGATGACTCACGGGTATCCAGGAAATCGGATCACAAATCTTTTACCTTAACTCCGTTTAAGTCTATATAATACATAGTGCTTGTTTCCATTACTCTGGCTACCCCATCAACGTGTGTATCGGCAAAGGCAAACTTGAAAGGGATTACCACTTTGCCATTCGAATTTATATAACCCCATTTTCCTTTATGGTTCATTACTGCTGCCAATCCTTCCGAAAATCCCCTGGCATTACCATAAACGAGCGGGATAATTATCTCCCCTTTCTTATTGATATAGCCATAATCGGGGCTTTTACTTATAACCGCGAGGTTATTATGAAAGGACCATGCTTCTGAATATTGCAATTCAACAATTACTTTACCGGTAGTATCAATATAACCCCATTTATAATTTTGCATCACTGCAGCTACCCCTTCCGAAAATGCAAGCGCTTCATCATAAATCAGTGGCACTACCACTTTACCATTCTTATCAACAAATCCATGTTTATGGTCTTTACCCACCAAAAGGAGTCCACCTACTGCTTCATTTACATGATCATATTTTTTGGTCCATGTTTGCGCAAAGCCTGCATTCACGATCCACGATGAAAACAGGATGAGAATCCACTTTTTCATAACAATGTAGTTTAGTGATTAGATCAAATTATCCCGCTTCTGGCTGTTAAGTTAATGCGGAAAGTTTGCTGATTGTATGATCAGGGGCAAGGGGGAGTATGATTTTGGTTATGCACCCAAGTTTCAGGAGTTCTGGAGTCCTTATTACAATATCTCGATAAGGAATGAGTTGAAATTTTTTAGTAGAAATATTTTAAGAATTGGCAAAAGTTAGATGAGACCCAGCGGTGGCAATAAAAACCACTTTATAATTAGTTCATTTTCGGTATACGTATAGATGTCTCACCCTGTTTCAATTGCAAGGCTTCCACTTTACCCTCTTTATCGCGTATCACTGTAAAATTCGCATCCGGTACTTCTTTAACGGCGAAACTGGAGTTGTCGGAAAATATCATTTTATAACCGGTGGCCGGTTGATGATTTTGTTGGATACAAAGTTCTTTGCCACAAAATGAAATGGTCAGCGTGTCATTCATTAATTTATAGTTCCCAACATATTGTTGCAGTACATCTTCCGGAACTTCAATGAGTTTTTTGAATGGGGGTTTATAAAAATCTTTCCATTCATAAACCTGAGCCACGCTGTTGAGTACTTCGGATATTATTTGGAAATCTTCTCCGTTTATCATGATCACTACGCCATTACCACCTTCCAGACTTCCATATGATGTACAAAGAAATGCTTCATTCCCTCCATTATGATTGAAATATTTGATCCCTCCTCTGTCTTCTATAAATACACCCAGTGCCGCGTTTTTATCAATATAAGGAGTTAATCTTTTTTTCATCATTGCCTGCGATAACACTTTGTTTGATTTCCCTTCGTAGGCAAGTTGACATTCAATAATATATTTTGAAAGGTCAGTAGGAGTGGTCCATAAAGCAGCGGCGGCTTGTTCCGGATAGACATGATATTTTCCGGTTACCGTAGTTCCATTTTGATAATAACCTGTCGCGAGATTCGCGGTATCGGTAGTGGGCAGCCGGTACGAACTATTGGTCATGCCCAATGGTTTTAATACCTCTTCCTGCATGTACTCATCGTATTTTCTCCCTGTAATATCCATTACTATCAATTGTGAAATTGTAGTGCCTCCTCCGGAATACTGGAATTTTTTGCCCGGTTCAAATAACGATCGGACGGCTCTTGTATTCGCCGGTTTTTCTCCATTCAGAATTTGACTCACTGCTGGTAATGCCGCGGTTCTTTCATATCCGGGAAAACCATGAATACTCAAACCGGCTGTATGACTCAACAGATTATTGACGCTTATCTTTTTTCCTTTTGAAAGACTATCATAAGGAAATTTCCAACTCTTCAGATAATTATTGATATCGGCACCGGAATCCAGTTTACCCTGCTCAACCAGCTTTAATACACCCATGCTGTTGATGCTTTTGCTGATAGACGCTGCCTGGAACCTTGTTTCTGTATTCACTCTTCTATTCTCAGCCACATCGGCCCATCCATATCCTTTTGCCCATTCAATTTTATAATTCCGGATCACTGCTATCGTCAATCCTCTCGCGCCACTATGTTTCATCCGCTCTTCGATATTCCATTTTGGTATCGTATCGCCGTATACAACAGAGGGAGCCAGACTGTTCTCCACTTTCTTAATTCGATCATTGACTTCTTTGCTTTGTTGCGAGTAAATGAACGATGGCAATAAAAGAAAGAACAATAAAAATTTCATGAAGGCAGTTTTATGTAAAAAAAATTAGACAAATGGTTGTACAGGATATACTTTTATATTCTTAAGTTAAATGATTCAGTTGTAAGTTTCGCCTCACCCCTCTCCGCGAGGAGAGGGGCTAGAATCCTCTCTACAAAAGACTTTAATAAATCTCAAGATGGGTTTAGTCAAACAACAGTGAAATAAAATGTAAAAATGGTTCCGTAAGATAGTTTGTTCTGAAAGGTTCAAAGGGAACTCTTTTTACATTCTAAATTTTACATTTCTCAATCTTCTTTACCACCTTTCTCCCCCACAAACCAATGTTCTTTATTCTTGAATAAAACATTGAATGTAGTAAGAGATCCGTAACAACGGGTGATGTATTGCTGGATATTTACTTTATCCTCGTCGCTTAGTTTTTTATTGCTATTGATATTCTGCTCCAATACCCGCAAGCGATCCCGCAGCATCACTATTTTATGGAAGAAATCATCGATCGGAATTTCTTTGGGCTTTTGTGTTTTGTCGGCAGGCTGTAACAGCATGGCGCCGCCGTGCCAACGATCACCCAACGAAACTTTTTCGGAAATGCCGCCCCAGAGTCGTAATATCTTTAATAAAGATTTTTCTACTTCACTATGGGTTTCTATTTCTTCCGTTGCATTTTCAGGAATAATTTCATCGAGGTTAGCATCGTTCTTATCTATCTCTTTCAATCCATGATTAATAAATGAAATAAGATAAGTAGCATAGCGGATACCAACGATTACGCCGGGTCCGAGTTGATTGTGTTGAAGGCGGGTGCCGATGCCGAGATTCAGAGGATCCATTTTTTTTAGTTTGTGGTTTGTAGTTTATGGTTTGTGGTTGTTGAACTTCAAAACGTTCAATTAAAAGTAAAATTAAATTAATCGGGAAAGATGCACATAAAGAACTACAAACTACAAACCACAAACATTCTCTAACTATTTCTTAAAAAACTCATACGGCGTAAACTCCACAAAATCTGCTACCGTTACCGTTACCGATTTCACTTTTCCATTTTCCACAGTAAAGGGCAATACTTTGATTCCATATAAAACTTCGCTATAGGTACAAAGAAAGCGATTGCCGCCAAGTGGTTCCAGAGTGCCATAACGGCCCTTATGATGTTCGAAGCGGATAATGAGTTTTCCATTTTCCTGCTTGATATCCATCTTACCGTAAATATCGTGCTGGTAATCGCCGGTATAGGAAGAAAGTGCTAAGGCGGGAGCCGGATTGGTAGCGATTGTATCTTTCTTTTTCTTCAACCAATCCGCCTGCTGTTTATCGCTGTTACTCTGAAACCCTAAATAAGTTTTACTGTAATTGCGATACTGGTTACCGAGATAAGCGTCCATGATTTCCCATTTCAATGCCTCATAGAAATTATTCATGTCGGTATTCGTAAATACGAGGATACCGATTTTTTCTTCCTGGATCATGGTAACACTGGTTACAAATCCGTTTACTCCACCCGTATGTGATACAATCTTTCTTCCTGAATATTCTTCAATGAACCAGCCTAATCCATACAAAGCGAAATGTCCTCTATTAAACATGGTGCCGCCGTTTCCTAAAATAGAATGCGGTAACCAGGTTTGTTGCTGAATAGAAGAGGGGAGCGCTTGTTGATCGCCCAACTTACCATTGTTCATTTGCGCGCTTACCCATTTAATCATATCGGTAGTTGAAGAACTGATACTACCGGCGGGACCTATATTATCAATTCTGCCATACGGAATCTTACGAATTTCACCATTAACAACAGTATGTGCGGTACTCTTGTTTGAAGCACCTGCAATTTCGTTGGATAAGGCCAGCGTACTATTCATTCCAAGCGGAGTAAAGATTTTTTCTTTCAGGTATTCCGCCCAGGTTTTACCACTTGCTTTTTGTATCACTTCTCCCGCTACTGCGAAGGCGGCGTTGGTATATCCCCATTTGCCCCGGTAGCTATAAAGCGGTTTTATTTTGCCAAATTTTTCAATTACTTCTTCTTTGGTAAGATCGGAATCGAAAAACATGAAATCACCCTGGAAGGTTTCAAAACCCAATCGGTGGCAAAGTAAGTCGCGGATATTTGCTTCTTTCGCTACCCAGGGATCATAGAGTTTAAAATCTGGCAACCATTTTTGTACTTTGTCGTCAAGAGATAATTTTTTTTCTGCATGCAGTATGGCGAGCGCTGTTGCTGTAAATGCTTTTGTATTGGATCCGATCATGAACAAGGTATTCTCATCCACCTTGTCGGGCTTACCCAATTCTTTTACGCCATATCCTTTTATGAATACAACTTTTCCCTCCTTTACAACAGCTACGCTAACGCCGGGAATATTCCATTCTTTTAGCCCTCTTTCCACATAGCTATCGATACTGTCTTTAAGAAAAGATGGTAAAGAAGCATCTTGGGCAAACGGAATAATATAAGTAAAGAGAAATACGATTAATAGAATAGTTTGTTTTTTCATATCGGTAGTTTATGATTTAATCAGTCAGCGCCTGATACACCATTGTTTTAGCCTTATCTCCAAAATCCCAAGCCGCAGTAGGCCAGATATTGCGCATGAATACTGCTACCACTTTCGATTTAGGATCTATCCAGAAATGCGATGCAAACATTCCACCCCATTCGAAGGTACCTGCACGCACGGGTGAAATGCTTTCGCTTTTCTCCATAGATATTCCAAAGCCCAATCCAAAACGACTCGGGCTTTCAGGATCCCACATTGTAAGGTTTCCAATTTGATTGGAAGTCATTAACCGAACAGTATGTGGTGAAAGTATTCGAATGCCTCCCAATGAACCACCATACATCATCATGGTACTGAACAGTGCATAGTCGTAAGCCGTAGAACTGAGACCTGCGCCACCAGAAAAATAAGAACCGCTTTTTGTTTTAGGAAAATCGCGCCAGAACGTGCCGTTGAGAGGTATGATCGAATCCTGGATACGGATGGAATTTCCATCCTGAAGATATAAGGGTACAAGTCTTGATTGTTTCGACTCGGGCAGAAAAAAATAAGTATCCTTCATCCCCAGTGGACCAAACAATCGTTGCTGCAAAAATTTATCAAGCGGCATTCCGCTAACAACTTCAATAAAATAACCAAGCACATCCGTATTCAAACCGTAGAGATAAGCTTCTCCCGGGTTATTGAACAGAGGTAGCTTAGCTAATCGGGGAATTATTTCTTTCAATGTTGAATAAGGAGTACCGATACCGCCATTGATGCCATTCTTATAGTAAATAGCAGTTGCCTGCGGTGATCCAATTTGTGCATATCCAATTCCGGAGGTTTGCGACAACAGGTCGCGTACAGTGATCTCTCTTTTTGCTGGTTTGGTAGTATAGGTGGTATCAGCGGCATTATATTTATCTAATACCTGGGGGTTCTTGAATTCGGGAATGTATTTCGAAACAGGATCATCCAATAAAAACTTTCCTTCTTCATACAAAATCATTACGCCGGTACTGATAATTGGTTTACTCATTGAAGCAATGCGGAAAATATTGTCTTTCTGCATGGGTGTTTTCTTATCCGCATTGAAATAGCCGAAAGCTTTATGATAAACTACTTTCCCATCTCTTACAATTATAGCGGTAACGCCATTCAATTGTTTGTTATCGATGTATTCCTGGATAAAATGATCGATGCGGGATAAGCGATCAACTGAAACTCCTACCGTTGTTGGAGTCGCCGAAACCAATAATGATTTGGAAGATTTTGAAACAGCTTCGCCGTTTGATTGTGCGAACACGGGTATCACATAATACAAAGCAAATAGTATAAACAATAACTTTTTCATGTGTTGTTGTTTTGGAATTAATAGAACGAGGTGAAAGTTAGGATTTCTTAGTGAAGAACGTGAGTCGTGAGACGTGAATCGTGAGAGAGTCTCGTATTGTTGGAATGTCGTTATTGTCTCGGAGACCCCTCTCACGATTCACGTCTCACGACTCACGTTCGTCATTCCTCTTCTTTCTTCGCGTCTCCCATCATTAATTTATAGCGCCGGTAATTGAGAAAGCATTTTTTGATATAAGATTGGAATTCGTAGTCGGTAGTAGATTCTGTAAACTCGAGTGTTGGCCGGTACCAGCGGATAAACGTATCCAATTCGGCACCGCGTAGTTGTGTTATTTTTATAATAAGCGGACGACTGAACCGGTAGTCGATATATTTTTCTGTTTCTTCCCTCAATAATCTTTCCTGGAATCCTTCCATTCGGCGATTGCGTCTGAACTGGAACATGCGGATAAATTCATTGATATCGAGACCCACGCCTCCTGATGGTCCGGTGGAGGTGAGACTTTCGAGGTTGGGTCGTCTGAAATTAAACGCTTTTGCATAATCTTTCCGGTTCTGAATAGAATCAGCCCGGTAATTGCGGGGCATTACAATCACCTTTTTCAGATCAGCAATATTAACATGGAGGGCAATTTCGAAATTCTGAATGTTCGCGATAGTGGCTACCGGAAATTTTGGTGTTGGCTTTCCTAAATAGGAAAACCAGATAGAATCCTTTTCGCTTACCATAATAGTATATCGCCCATCTTGATCTGTAGCTACACCCCTTCCGGATGTACTCATCACACTCACTGCTTCCAGTGGCTTTTGCTGAGTAACATCATAGACCCTACCACTCACTTTTATCTGTGAAAAAGAAGTATGAGTAAGAATCAATAAGATTCCCGGCACTATAAGATTCCTGTATCTCCTCAAAAAGTAAAAATTTGCGCTGTGATATTACGACAGAAAGACGAGAATGATGAATGGAAGGAGGCATTTAACGTGGTTTTAAATGTGCAAACAACTAATGTGCAGATGTGCAAATTTGCAAATGTGCAAATTCTTTCAGTGCAGCATTCTTAATTAATTGGTTACTTACCTTTTATTTGGAAATTCAGCCTTAAGGGCATTTGCACATCTGCACATTTTCTAATTTGCACATTCGCATTTTATCGATTCCCTTTCAACACCGTTTCTTCGATTATTTTCGGATAAAACTCATGTTCAAGTAAGTGAATTTTCTTGGCTAACATTTCCGGAGTATCTCCATCTTCAATACTACAACGCGCCTGGAAAATAATATCCCCCTGATCATACTGTTCATCTACATAATGTATAGTAATACCACTTTCCTTATCCTTATTGTTAATAACGGCCTCATGTACAAATCCTCCATACATTCCTTTGCCGCCATAGTTGGGTAATAAGGCGGGATGAATATTGATGATCTTTCCCGGAAATGCTTTAATTAATGCATCCGGAATCTTCCATAAGAAACCAGCTAATATTATAAACCCAATCCCTTTTTCTTTTAATTCATCTAGATATGCATTACCTCGGAAAAATTTTTCTTTTTCAATCAGCAGGGTAGGAATACTCGCTTGTTCAGCGATCTTTAATACACCAGCTCCCGGTTTATTGCAAACGATCAATGATACGGTGATATCCTTATGCTCATGAAAATACTCAATGATCTTTTTGGCGTTACTGCCGGCACCGGAAGCGAAAACGACGATGTTATGCATGAATGGGTGTGTGTTTTGTATTTTAAGGGTTTAAAAGTTTCAGAGTTTAAGGGTTGTCCGGTTCAATCATGCACTATAAAGCTAAACAACCATTAAACTCTTAAACTCGGAAACTTTTAAACGTTGAAACCCGCCGCAAATCTGTAACTTTTCAACCAAACATCAATACAATTCCTTCATGAGAATATCTATTCTTTGCTTGTTTAGCTTCTTGTTTATAAACACAGTTTTGGCGCAAAGCAATTGTACTACAAAAGCTGTAATGCCATCGCTTAGCGAAGAATCCCGGAAAAAGCTACATGATAACCTGGCTACCGCACTGGTCGACTATAAAAAAGACAGCAGCAATGCCGATGCTATTATATGGTATGGTCGACGAACGGCCTATCTTGGAAATTATGCCAGCGCCATTGATATTTTTACAAAAGGTATTGCTCGGTATCCAAATGATGCGCGAATGTACCGGCATCGCGGGCACCGGTTTATTACGATACGCTGCCTGGATCTCGCGATATCGGATCTCGAAAAAGCGGCGCAGTTAATCACAAACAAATCAGATGAAGTAGAACCGGATGGTATGCCCAATGCGAATAATATTCCAACAAGTACGCTTCAATCTAATATATGGTATCACCTGGGACTGGCTTATTACCTGAAAGCTGATTTTACAAGAGCTGCGGATGCTTATACCAATTGTCTACGTGTTTCAAAAAACCCGGATATGTATGTTGCTACAGCCAACTGGTTATACATTACGCTCCGGCGATTAAAGAAAGAAAAAGAAGCTTTGGAATTACTCTCTACTATTTCCGCGAATGTGGAGTTGATCGAGAACAAGGATTATCTCCGGCTATTGTTATTATATAAGGGAGAAGCCGATCCGGAATTGCTGAAGCAAGAATTGATTAAAAGCAACTCATCATTAAGTAACGCGTCGACGGGATATGGATTGGGGAATTATTATTTAGTAAAGGGAGATAAAACAACCGCTAAGATGATTTTCGAAAAAATCGTCAGCGGTGATCAGTGGGCGAGTTTTGGGTTTATTGCGGCGGAAGCGGAGTTGAGAAATGTAAAATGAAGAATGTAAAATATAAAATGGGTTCCACAAGGTCATTATGTAGCCGAAAGTACATTCGGAACTCCTTTTACATTCTACATTTTAAATTTTAGATTTTACATTTCCCTTTCCCCCACCGCCACTCATTCGCCGAAATATCTTCCTCAAATAATTCCTGAAAAAAGGAAACTGTCCAAACGGAATACTTATGACGATTACACATATCGGCCAAAGCAGGGTGACCAGCAGGATATAAAGCGGAATGCGAATCGCTGTCTGTTCAATATCAAATAAGCCCAATACCTTTCTTCCCAACCATCCACAAAGACTTCCTCCCAATGCAAATACAACAATGATAATAGCCAATTGCCATCCATTAACTTTCCATTTTTGTTTAAGACGGTTGAACATGGGCGCAAATGTGGGGTAAAAAGTTGAATTATTTATGATGCCGTGAGAGATTTTGAGAAGGGGTAGCGTTTCCGGATGTTTGACACTGGATCGATGATATGCGGAAACTCTTTTTATTTTGAACAGTCAATAAACATGAATTCTTTATCGGGTAGCAGGTAACCAGCATCCGGTATCCATCATCCAAATAATTAATCAAACTCTTTTCAAGCTTTCCGCATAAGCGTAAAAGCATGCTTTCCGCATAAGTGTAAAAGGTTATCCACGTACTGACAAAAACATGACAACTACTCTTCACAACATCCAAAAATTATTGAAAATAACGCTCAAACCCGCACCCAGACTGGTTTAAAAAAAGTTTAGACGTGTTGACATTTTGTTAAAATCCTGACTTATTTTTGCAGCCAACTCAGGAAATTTTTCCACATAATTTCATCATATTCAACTGGTATGAGCGAACATCGATCAATTGCCCGACACACCTTAGTTACCATCTTATTCTTCGCAGTTTTATCGATATCAAATAATGTAATTGCTCAGGATGGCAAGGCTTTGTTTAAACTGAATTGCGCTTCATGCCATGGTATTGATAAAGCCGTTTCGGGTCCTGCATTACGAGGTGTTGAAGAACGCTGGAACAATAAGGAAATGCTTTATTTATGGATCAGGAATAATGCAAAGGCAATTGCCACCGGAGACTCTTATGCCAATAAGATTAAGGAGTACGCCCCGATTGCCATGAGTTATTTCGATCAGCTTACTGATAAGGAAATCGATGCTATTCTTGCTTATATAAAAACTGCTCCCCCACCTCCAACACCTGGCGGTCCCGGTACCACTGAAGGAGGCGCTACAAGTACCCAAAGCGAATCTGACAGCAATCTTTTATATGGAGTTCTTACGCTTATCCTCGCTGTTATCGCGCTTATCTTACTTCAGGTAAATAGCAATCTTCGCAAGTTGGCTGATGATAAAGAAGGTCAGCCCACCGGTGAACCAATTCCTTTCTATCGCAATAAAACTTATATCACTTTATTAACCCTTGTTTTGTTTGTGGTGGGTGGATATTTCCTTGCACAATGGGGTATCAGCTTTGGGCGTCAGAAAAAATACCAACCCGAACAACCTATATATTATTCGCATAAAGTTCATGCAGGTACCAACCAGATTAACTGTTTATACTGTCATGGCGGTGCTTTTGAAGGCAAGCATGCAAATATCCCCTCAGTAAATATTTGTATGAACTGTCATATTCAGATCAATGAATATACGGGTAAAGACAAACTGGTGCGTGAGGATGGATCCGAAGTAAACGGAACCGAGGAAATCAAAAAATTATATGCCGCTGCTGGCTGGGATCCTGATACTAAAAAATATACATCAGAAGGAAAGGCCATCGAATGGGTTAAGATTCACAACCTGCCCGATCACGTTTATTTTAATCACTCTCAGCATACAAAAGCCGGTAAGGTACAATGTCAAACCTGCCATGGGGAAGTAACCAATATGGGAGAAGTTTACCAGTTTTCTGAATTGAGCATGGGCTGGTGCGTAAACTGTCACCGTGAAAGCAAAGTAGATTTCAACGACTCATTGGGAAATGGCAATAAGTTTTATAGCATTTACGAAAAGTTTCACAATGAGATTAAGTCGCACAAACGTGATAGTGTAACAGTGAGTGATATTGGAGGGTTGGAGTGCCAGAAATGCCATTACTAGGAAGGTCCTGCATCTTCGATGCAGGATGACAAAGCATGCCTAACAGGAACAAAATTCAAATTTCATTTCAAATTGATATAAATGGCTAAGAAAAAATACTGGCAAAGTTTTGCAGAGCTTAACGATACAGAAGAGCATCAGAAGCTGGCTAAGAATGAGTTCCAGGAAGACTTACCGTTTGAGGCGGGTGATAATGGTAAGAAATTTACCGAAGCGCCTGCATCCCGTCGCGATTTTCTGAAATATCTCGGCTTCAGCACAGCTGCTGCAATGGCTGCTGCCAGTTGCGAAACACCCGTAAGAAAAGCCATTCCCTATCTTAATAAACCGCAGGACCTGGTGCCTGGTGTTGCCGATTATTATGCTACTACCTATGTAAGTGGTGGTGATGCTATCCCTGTAGTTGCAAAAGTTAGAGATGGAAGACCAATCAAATTAGAAGGTAATTCGCTTTCTTCTCTAACCAAAGGAAATACATCCGCTCGTGTACAGGCAGCTGTACTCGATCTGTATGATACGGCCCGTTTACGTACACCCATGATAACAAGCGGTGATAAAAAAACCGCGGTAAGCCTGGAAGCTGCTGATAAAGATATAGCCGCTGCGTTATCCAGTGCAGGATCAGTTGTATTATTGACCAGTACAATTAATTCACCTACTACTAGTCAAATCATCACGGAATTCCTGGCTAAATATCCGGGAAGCCGTCATGTGCAATTCGATGCAGCTTCTTATAGCGGAATGTTGATGGCTAATGAAGCCACTTATGGCAAAAGAGCTATTCCTTCTTACCATTTTGAAAATGCGAAAGTAATTGTAAGTCTTGCGGCAGATTTCCTCGGAACATGGTTATCGCCGGTAGAATTTGGTAAGCAATACAATGCTGGTCGTAAGATCAATGAGAAGAACCCCGAAATGAGCAAGCATTATCAATTCGAAAGCATGCTGAGCATGACAGGTGCTAATGCCGATGATCGTTTCACGCATCGTCCTTCTGAAACTGGTTTGGTTGCTGCTGCTTTATTGGCCGCTGTACAAGGACAAGGAGTTAGCGGAGTAGATGGAAAACTTAAAGCAGGCATCGAAGCTGCCGCAAAATCTTTATTAGAAAATAAAGGGAAGGCACTTGTTGTATCCGGAAGCAATAATGTAAATATCCAGGTAATAGTTAACGCAATAAATGAGGTTATTGGTGCTAATGGAACAACCATCAACTGGGCTACCCCGGTACTTACTTACAAGGGAGTTGATAGTGAAATGGAAGCGCTGGTTGCAGATATGCAAGGTGGAAAAGTAGGCGGAGTGATTGTTTATGGTGTTAACCCCGCTTATGAATATTATAACGGGGAGGCATTTGGTAAAGCTCTTAAAGCAGTTAAAGTATCTGTGTCGTTGAATGAACGTGCTGATGAAACCACTGAGCTCTGTAAATATTCGGTTCCAGCTCATCATTTCCTTGAAAGTTGGGGCGATGCGGAACCAAAATCAGGTTATATCAGTTTGATGCAGCCTACCATCAATCCATTATTTCAAACCAGACAGTTCCAGGATACGCTTTTGAAATGGAGCGGTAATGCTACTACATACGATGTCTATTTCAAAAATTACTGGCTCAATAAACTAGGAGGAAGTTTAGACAATTATAATAAAGCATTACAGGATGGAGTGATTGAAACATATGCTCCAGCTGGTGGTGCTACATTTAATGGAGCTGCAGTGGCTGCTGCTGTTGCCGCTACAGCCGTTTTGAAAAAAACAGCTGCGAATGAATTAGTGGTATACCAGAAAGTGAGTTTGGGTGACGGTAAACAAGCAAACAACCCCTGGTTGCAGGAAATGCCCGATCCTATCACTAAAGCTACCTGGGATAATTATGTGATGGTTTCTCCTCAATTTGCTAAAAATCCGGAGAATATTGGAATTGATATCAGCATTCCGAAACAGGCGGATCGGTATGAAGTGAATATGGAGAAGCCGCTGATGAAATTCAAGATCAAAAACAAAGAATACAGTCTTCCGGTACTCATCGTACCAGGCATGCAGGCCGATACGATCGCTATCGCTGTGGGTTATGGACGTAGTGAAAAAACAGGTCGCGCTGCAAACGGCGTCGGACAAAATGCATATCCTTTCCTTAGTTATAATGGTGCAACGATAGATTGGTCCACCGCTGAGGTTTCATTTACAAAATGGGATGGAACTCATTACAAAGTTGCACAAACACAAATCCATAGTGATTACGAGGGTCGTCATGAAGTAATCAAAGAAGTTACGCTGGATGAGTTCAAGAAGAACCCCAAGCTTATTGTTGAACAAAGAATGCAGGAGATCGGGAATTATGGGGGAATAGAGAATTATGAGAAAGAGGGAACTCTTTATCCTGTTTATGATCGTCCGGGTATTAAATGGGGAATGAGCATCGACCTGAACAGTTGTTTTGGTTGCGGCGCTTGTGTGGTTGCTTGTACTGCGGAAAACAATATACCGGTAGTTGGTAAGAATGAAGTGCTGCGATTCCATGAAATGCATTGGCTACGTATTGACAGATATTTCAGTGGTAATATCAATGAATCGGATAGTGTACAAACGATTTTCCAACCGATGCTTTGCCAGCATTGCGATAATGCGCCTTGCGAAAATGTATGTCCGGTGGCAGCTACCAACCATAGCGCGGAAGGATTGAACCAAATGACATATAACCGTTGTATCGGTACCAGGTATTGCGCTAATAACTGTCCGTTTAAAGTACGTCGCTTTAATTGGTTAGATTATACGGGCGCGGATAGTTTCGCTGATAACCAGCGTACGTCTGGTGTTGGAGCGTTGAATGATGTGGTATTCGCAATGAACGACGACTTAACCCGTATGGTATTGAACCCGGATGTTACGGTTCGTAGTCGTGGTGTAATTGAAAAATGTTCCTTCTGCGTTCAGCGTTTGCAGGAAGGAAAACTAAAAGCAAAGAAAGAGAACCGCACGTTGCAGGATAGCGATATTAAAACAGCTTGTCAGCAGGCATGCGCCGGCGATGCGATTGTTTTTGGAAACGCGAACAATCCCGAAAGTGAAATCAGCCAGCTGCGTAAAAATAATAGCTTACGTACTTTCTATTCGCTGGAACAGATACACGTGTTACCGAATGTGAATTATCTGGCGAAAGTGAGAAACACGGCGGTGCTGGCAGCGCATGAGGGGGAAGAGCATCATGAAGCGAAAGAAGCGGGGGCAGAAAAACATTGATCGTCGTAGGAATAAAATATAGAGATCCCCTCGCTTAAGCTCGGGGATGACATTGACCAAACTTTAAATACAGCTCACAGCTAACTGCTAATAGCTAACCGCTAATAGCTCGCAGCTCAGAGCTCAAAGCTTCAAAACATGTCATTATTAAAGTACGAATCGCAAGTAAGGGCTCCGCTGGTGGAAGGCCAGAAAGATTACCACCAGGTTACTGAAGATATTGTGCGTCCGATCGAAGGTCCCCCTTCACGTTTATGGTGGATCGGTTTTTTACTATCGGTGGGCTTTCTTTTATTCGGCGTGTATTCGGTATACATGGAAGTAGTTTATGGTACCGGAATGTGGAACCTCAATAAAACAGTTGGTTGGGGGTGGGATATCACCAACTTCGTTTGGTGGGTAGGTATTGGTCATGCCGGTACACTGATCTCCGCGATCTTATTGCTTTTCCGCCAGGGATGGAGAACAGGGGTGAACCGTGCGGCAGAAGCGATGACCATCTTCGCGGTAATGTGCGCGGGCCAGTTCCCGATCTGGCATATGGGTCGTGTTTGGAACGCATTCTTTGTACTTCCATATCCCAATACAAGAGGTCCGTTGTGGGTAAACTTTAACTCTCCTCTTTTGTGGGACGTATTCGCGATATCAACTTATTTCACCGTTTCTTTATTATTCTGGTATACTGGTTTGCTACCCGATCTCGCAACCGTTCGCGATCGTGCAAAGTTGAAATGGAGAAAATATATGTATGGTCTGTTATCATTTGGTTGGACAGGCAGTACTAAACACTGGCAACGTCATGAAAGCTTATCATTAGTATTAGCGGGTTTGAGTACACCACTGGTACTTTCAGTACATACGGTGGTATCCTTCGACTTCGCCACATCGATTGTTCCCGGTTGGCATACAACTATCTTCCCACCTTATTTCGTTGCAGGCGCCATCTTCTCTGGTTTCGCGATGGTGCAAACGCTGTTGGTCGTTAGCCGTAAAGTATTGAAGCTGGAAGAATATATTACGCTTGAGCATATTGAAGTGATGAACAAAGTAATTGTGTTGACGGGTTCGATCGTAGGTATCGCTTACTTAACAGAGTTGTTCATCGCCTGGTATGGACAAAACAAATACGAGAACTGGGCATTCATGGAAAACAGGTTAAATCTTTTCAGTCCTTATGGATGGAGTTATTACATAATGATGGGATGTAACGTATTATCGCCACAGATCTTCTGGTTCCGTAAAATGCGTCGCAATCTTTTTGTAACCTTCTTCATGAGTATACTTATAAATATTGGTATGTGGTTCGAACGTTTTGTGATCATCGTTACTTCAGTTTACCGCGATTATATCCCGAGTAGCTGGAGTACCTATTATCGCCCTACCATTTATGAGGTTGGATTTTATATGGGAACCTTTGGTTTGTTCTTTACCTGTTATTTCCTGTTCTCTAAATTCTTCCCGGTTATCGCATTGGCGGAAATCAAGCATATTCTTAAGAAATCAGGAGAGAACTTCAAACCGAAGATGGATAAGATCGAACAGGAACCGGTGGATGCGTTTTACGAGGAAGTATCGCATCATCATTAAAAATAATTGAGAAACTACTGAATACAGCTATATGGCAGAAAAAAAATTTGTAGTAGGATGTTTTACGGAAGAAGCGGTATTGTTCGACGCGGTGAAGAAAGTACGTAAAGCCGGGTATAAACTACACGATGTTTATACCCCATTCCCGATTCACGGATTGGACAGGGCCATGGGGTTGCGTGATACCAGCATACATACAGCTGGCTTTATCTACGCGGCCTTTGGTACAACCACCGCGTTGAGTTTTATGGCCTGGGTATTTACCAAAGACTGGCCCTTGAATATTGGAGGTAAGCCACATTTCTCATTGCCGGCATTTATCCCCATCATATTTGAGTTTACCGTTTTGTGCGCTTGCGTAGGAATGGTACTTACCTTCTGTTATCTCTGTCAGATGGCTCCATTTGTAAAGAAGCACCATTTTCATGCAAGGGCCACGGATGATTTGTTTGTGATGGCTATTGAATGTACCCCCAAAACAAATGAATCGGAAGTGAGTGGTTTCCTCAATAGTGCCGGAGCCAGTGAAATAAATGTTCAACAAGCGGAAACAGGGTGGTGGCTCGGCACATACGACAAGGATAAAAAACCTTTTGAAGATAAGAAGTAGTAAAGCGGTTTAAAAAACCAATCAACAATGATCTGGTCATAATAAATAGAACCAAACAGATGAAAAAAACGTCCATCATAGTTGCAGTTGTTGTAACCGTAATCTTTTTCAGTTGCGGTAGCGACCCCAGGGAAACGAACAGGGTGTATATGCCGGATATGAACTATAGTCGCGCGGTTGAAACCTATTCATCCCTCGATACATTGAAAGCGCAGGGTATTAACTATAATGCCATACCCGTTAAAGGAACTATTAAAAGAGGAGAGTTGTTCCCTTTCAGTTTGGAGAAGGATAAAGAAGGCGATACGACGAATTATGCTCTTTCCAAACAAATACCCAATCCGTTACCGGCGTTGGATGCAGTGCAAATGAAGGAAGCGGAAAGACTATATCTTATCAATTGCGGAATCTGCCATGGCACCGCACTGGATGGTAACGGACCATTATATAAAGATGGCGCAGGCCCTTATGCAGCTGCGCCTAAAAACCTGATCGCAGATCCGGTGGTGGCAGCAATGCCGGATGGTCAGATGTTCTATTCAATTACCTACGGAAAAAATGTAATGGGAAGTTATGCATCACAATTAAGTACAACACAGCGCTGGATGGTGATACATTATATAAATAGCAAGCAAGCTCCTGCGAAAGCAGCGGCACCTGCAGCGAAACCGGATTCAGCAACAGCGAAATAATAAAGGTCAACCGATAACGATTACGAATTTATAAATTGTTGATAATGGCTATTAAAGAATTCTTCGAGATCCCCAAACGTTACAGAACCTGGTCGATGGCATTGATGGGAGTGGGAGTACTAGCAGTATTGCTTGGTTATTTTGTATATGGAACTGGTGACGTGCATCACAAAACCCGTTTCTGGGCATCCTTGCTGCATAATAGTGTGTACTTTTTATTAATAGCCAATGCCAGCATGTTCTTTATCACTGCTACCACCCTGGCATGGGGCGGTTGGCAAATGAGTTTTCGCCGGGTACCCGAAGCCATTTCGGTAGCCGTAATTCCGTTGGGTATTATCGCACTGCTCGTATTGTTAGCGATCGCATTTGGTGGTCATGAAATGACACATATTTATCATTGGACCGATACTGAATCTGTGGCAAAGGATCATATCCTGAAAGGGAAGGTTGGTTTTCTGAATTTAAAATTCTTTACAATCTGGACCGTACTTGCAATTGGATTGTGGATGGTGCTGGGTTATAAAATGCGTAAGCTCTCCCGCTCACTCGATGAAAATCCTTTACCGGATACAGAAGCGGGTAAAAAATACATCTGGAAAAATACCGTTTGGGCGGCTGTTTATATTGTATGGTTCTCGTTAACAGTAATGTCTACAGTACCCTGGTTGTGGCTCATGAGTATTGACGCGCATTGGTACAGCACCATGTATAGCTGGTACACGTTCGCGAGTAGCTGGGTAGCGGGTATCGCGTTGATTGCGCTTTTTGTAATTTATATGAAGAACAAAGGATATCTGCAATTCACCAATGAGGAGCACCTGCATGATATCGGTAAGTTTATGTTTGCGTTTTCAGTATTCTGGACTTACCTCTGGTTTTCTCAGTATATGCTTATCTGGTACGCGAATATTTCTGAAGAAACTGTGTATTTCAAGGAGAGAGTGGCCAATTCAACCAAAACAGGAACTTATAGCGGAATTTTCTGGTTCCAGTTTATCATCAATTTTCTGGCTCCCTTGTTAATATTGATGCGAAGAGGATCGAAAAGAAATTATACCACCATGACAATTTTGGCGGTAGTAATCATAGTTGGACATTGGCTCGATTTTTACCAGATGATTTTCGCCAGCGTATTGCCGGAGCATGTAGAACTGGGATGGCTGGATTTTGGGGTAGCCGCCGGATTTGTAGGATTGATCATCTTTACAGTGGGGCGTATATTGAGTAAATACCCTGTGGTAGGCAAAAATCATCCGTTTATTAAAGAAAGTGTTATTCATCATACCTGATCGGTAATTGTCAGGAAGAAGAAATTAAAATTGTTCAGGACGAATAAAATTATCTGATAAATCATGGCAACATCTGCAATTTTTCTGTTAGCGATCCTGGGGTTGGGTTTTCTGATAACTTTTCAGATTGCCAAAGCCAGCGAATACGTTTCTGTGCTGAAAGGCGAAAAGAAATCGTTTGAACAGAGTAACCGAGTCAATGCCTTTTTAATGGTAGTGTTTCTTGTTCTTGGACTGATTGGCGTTTGGTGGTGCAATGAGTTGTTTTACAAAAAAACATTATTGGTACAACCTTCCGCTTCGGACCATGGAGAAAAAATTGATATGATGCTGTGGATCACCATTGCCATCACCGGATTCGTATTCTTTCTTACCCAAATACTTCTATTCTGGTTCGCATATAAATATCAATATAAGGATACTAAAAAAGCATTCTATTATCCGCACAATAACAAGCTCGAAGTTTTATGGACCACGGTGCCGGCGATTTTCTTATGCGTGCTGGTAGGTTTTGGTTTGTATTATTGGTTCCAGATTACCGGCGAAGCTCCCGACAATTCATTGAAAGTTGAAGTAACAGGTCAACAATTCAGCTGGACCTTCAGGTATCCCGGAAAAGATGAAAATTTTGGAAAGAAATATTTCAAGAAGATTGATGCTAACAACCAACTTGGATTGATCTGGGAAGATCCCGCAACGAAAGATGATATTGTTGTTAACCAAACAATGTACGCTGTTAAAGGACGTCCGATTAAAATGATCATTAATTCTAAAGATGTAATACATGATGTGGGTCTGCCTCATTTCCGCCTGAAGATGGATGCGGTACCGGGTACACCTACCACCATGTGGTTCACCCCTCTTTATACAACAGAAGAGATGAAACAAAAAACCGGTAACCCCGATTTTGAATATGAAATTGCCTGCGACCAGATGTGCGGAAACAGTCACTATACGATGAGAGGAGTTATTAAAGTAGTATCGCAAGCTGATTTTATATTATGGAGAGCTCAGCAGAAATCGGCATATTCACTTGCCTTTCCGGCAGAGGCTCCTAAGACGACAGAACCAGCAGTTCCTGATTCTACCGGTAAAGCGGGCACAACGGCAGTGATACCTGTAGTAAAGGCAAAGTCATAAAGAACTAGTATCCGGGAAACCGAATTTTTCGACTATCAAAACATTATTAGCATGAGCAACGAAGCAGCATTGCATGGTCACCACGAAGTAGTCACCACTCATGATGTTCATCATGATGAGCATCATGTGCATCATCATAAAGATACCTTTATTACCAAATATGTGTTTAGCATGGATCATAAAACCATCGCTAAACAATTTTTGATATCGGGAATGGTTTGGGCTTTTCTCGGGGGAATGATGTCGGTATTGTTCCGTTTGCAACTGGGGTACCCAGATCAATCATTTCCCTGGCTGGAGGATATTCTCGGTCGTTGGGCTAAAGGAGGAAGGATTTCCGCAGAAAACTATTATGCTTTGGTAACCATGCACGGTACCGTGTTGGTGTTCTTTGTACTTACCGGAGGATTGAGCGGAACCT
Source organism: Chitinophagaceae bacterium (assembly GCA_965279015.1). Taxonomy (GTDB): domain Bacteria; phylum Bacteroidota; class Bacteroidia; order Chitinophagales; family Chitinophagaceae; genus Endoryza. The sequence goes on along the minus strand of OZ257130.1, from coordinate 518,965 downwards.
TTGCCAATTTCTTAATTCCTCTTCAGTGTGGTGCCCGAGATATGGCTTCGCCCTTTTTGAATATGTTATCCTACTGGTTCTTTTTTATCGCCAGCGTGGTCATGTTATCTTCTTTATTTGTACAAACAGGACCTTTCAGTGGTGGTTGGACAGCTTATCCTCCGTTGAGCGCGTTAGGAGGTGCGTCGCCGGGATCGAAAGTGGGAATGGATCTCTGGATCACGGCAATGGCATTATTCGTCGTGTCATCTTTATTGGGCGGTCTTAATTATATTTCTACTGTACTCAACCTGCGTACAAAGGGAATGAGCATGACACGTTTGCCTTTGACGATCTGGGCGCTGTTCTTTACCGCAGTACTCGGTGTGTTATCTTTCCCTGTATTATTATCAGGATTTATTCTTTTGTTGTTCGATCGTCACGCAGGTACCAGCTTCTATCTCTCCGATATCTTTATACAAGGTACAGGTCCGGGAACAGGCGTATTACCCAATGAAGGAGGAAGTGCTATTCTGTTCCAGCATTTATTCTGGTTCCTCGGTCACCCTGAAGTATATATCATATTATTACCTGCCATGGGAATGGCATCAGAAATATTATCAGTAAACTCGCGTAAACCCATCTTTGGTTATATGGCGATGGTGGGCTCCTTGTTCGCGATTACCATTCTGGCATTCCTGGTATGGGCGCACCATATGTTTGTAACCGGGTTGAATCCATTCCTGGGTTCGGTATTCGTATTGCTTACATTATTGATTGCCGTTCCATCCGCTATTAAAGTATTCAACTGGCTGACTACTCTTTGGAAAGCCAATATCAAATTCACCCCGGGTATGATGTTCGCGCTTGGATTTGTGAGCCTGTTTATCTCTGGTGGATTAACCGGTATCTGGTTAGGTAACTCTACACTTGATCTGCATTTACATGATACTTATTTCGTAATCGCGCACTTCCACATTGTAATGGGTGTGAGTGCCTTCTTCGGAATGTTTGCCGGCATCTATCATTGGTATCCTAAAATGTTTGGGCGTTACCTGAACAATACAATGGCGTATATCCATTTCTGGGTTACCCTGGCCGGAGCATATCTGATCTTCTGGCCAATGCACTATGAAGGGTTAGCTGGTATGCCACGCCGTTATTTTGATTATACCAATTGGGAATCATTCAAACAGTTCGCGGAACTAAATCGTTTTATTTCAACAGTGGCGATGATCGTCTTCGCTGTGCAACTATTATTTGTATTCAACTTTTTCTATAGCATCTGGAAGGGAAGAAAAGTAACGACATTGAATCCATGGGGTTCCACTACTCTGGAATGGACCACCCCGCTTCGTCCCGGACATGGAAACTGGCCTGGAGAAATTCCGGAAGTACATCGTTGGGCATATGATTATGGAAAAGATGGAAGAGAGTTTATACCACAAACGGAACCGATTAGTGCGGAGGAGAGCAAGCACCATTAAGGAGCTGTTAGCAATTAGCTGTTAGCAGTTAGTGATCGCTAAAAGCTAAAGTCTAAAAGCTAAATATACATGACGAATGAAACCGTGAAGACAAAAAGTTCTTTTACAATAGCAGGTAAACTGAAAGATTACAGGCTGCTGATTAAATTCAGCCTGAGCTTCATGGTTGCGTTTTCGGCTGTTATCAGTTACTTGCTGGCGCCAAATATCAGCTACGGATGGGCAAAGATCATTTTGCTTTTCCTGGGAGGTATGATGATTACCGGAAGTGCGAATGCGGTGAATGAAATTTCAGAAAAGGATACGGACGCGTTGATGCACAGAACTGCCAGCCGGCCGCTTCCAGCTGGAAGAATGAGTGTAACGGAAGCATGGACCGCCGCGATTATTATGATCGTGGGAGGATTGTTGATCCTGGGTTTTTATTTTAACTGGTTAGCTGCCGGTGTAGCTTTTGCAAGCTGGTTTATATATGCATACATGTATACACCGCTTAAAAAGGTAAGCTCTGTATCTGTTTTGGTAGGAGGGATACCGGGAGCGTTACCCTGTCTTATTGGTTGGGTAGCAGGAACCGGTGAACTCAATCCCATGGCAACATTTATAGTGGCAGAAACGGGAAAAGAGGTTTCGAATATCGGCGGATGGGTGCTTTTCGCTATTCAGTTTTTTTGGCAGTTCCCTCATTTTTGGGCCATTGCCTGGGTAGCACATAAAGATTATACCAACGCTGGTTTCAAGTTGATGCCATCGGTAGATGGTCCCACCAAGTATTCGGCGATCCAGTCGGTGATTTATTCACTGGTATTGATACCAATAGGAATGCTTCCCTATTTAGTAGGAATGAGTGGGATGATAAGTTTTGTGATTGTATTAGTGGCTAATTTATTGATGGTATGGCAATGTGTAAGATTGTTCAGGGAAATGGAAAGAAAAGCGGCGAGACGGGTAATGTTCAGTAGTTATTTTTATTTGCCCATTGTGCTGTTAGCGTTGTTGGGGGATAAAACCTGGTAAATGAAAAATTAATTTAAAGTGATGACAGAATCCGTGAGTACTCAACGAAAGAAAATACATCCGCATAAGTTTACCCTGTGGGTAGCTATCGCGAGTATCATTATGATGTTCGCGGGATTAACAAGCGCCTACATTGTAAAAGGAAGTTTACCGGGTTGGGTGGATGTAGAAATGCCCAAGCTCTTTTATTATTCAACAGCGGTAATGCTGATAAGCAGCGTGGTAATGCAAATGGCAGTGAAGTCGTTCAGGGAAAGAAATATGCGGCAGTACCGTAGAACGATAACGCTGACCGTTGTGTTAGGGGCTGTTTTCATTGTGATGCAGATCCTTGCGTTCCAGCAATTGTATAATTCAGGAGTGAAGATGGAAGGATCAAGCGCTGGGCAGTTTCTGTATATTATTTTCGGATTGCACGCGATTCACGTGTTGGGAGGGGTGATTACGTTGCTGGTGATGTTCCTGAAAGCGTACAACCCGAAGATCCGGAACTATAATCCGGTGCCGGTTGAAGTAGCAGCTACCTATTGGCATTTTGTAGATCTTTTATGGGTGTACTTGTTTATTTTCTTTTTGATAAAACTATAATTCTGGTCAATACGATTTTTTAAAAGAACCTTTTTAAAACAGCAACATGGCACAAGCAGTACCGGCAAATACCAAATGGTGGGGTGGTGGAAGAAGCCCCTTTAACCTGGAGTATGGAAAACTGATGATGTGGTATTTTTTGATGAGCGATGCTTTCACTTTCGGCGCATTTCTGATTGCCTACGGAACCGTACGCATGAGTAGCAATGGATGGCCCGACCCGAACCACGTGTTTCAATCAGCTCCATTCCTGGGAAATGGTTTACCATTAGTATTCGTGAGTTTGATGACTTTTATTTTGATTGTGAGTTCTGTTACGATGGTATTGGCTGTGCATGAAGGGCATTTGATGAATCGCAAAGGTGTGGTGAAATGGTTGATATGGACCATTATCGGTGGTTTGGCATTCTTAGGTTGCCAGGCATGGGAGTGGACACATCTATGGCATGAAGGTGCATGGTGGGGGAGGATTCCCGTTTATGAGGGAAGTCATTTCTTAAATGCACATGATGGCTCCGTTCCTTCGACAAACTTCTCTAACTTTTTCTTTACGATAACCGGCTTCCATGGCTTTCACGTATTCTCAGGTGTAATTATCAATATCATTATGTTGATCATGGCCCTGAATGGAACCTTCGATCGTAAAGGTCATTACCTGATGATTGAAAAAGCGGGATTGTACTGGCACTTTGTGGACCTGGTATGGGTATTCGTATTCCTTTGTTTTTATCTGTTGTAATTATTAATTGCGTACTTAATTTATTATAAGTTGTATATGGAAAATCAACACAATATATCACCCGAAGTAACTTTTCACGCTGCGCATGGCGACACAAAATCGGTGGTGAAAAAAATCATACGTACTACAGTAGTACTGAGTGTGATTACAATTATTGAGCTGGCGTTTGGATATGCGATCTTCTTTATACACAAGAATCCCGATTTTAGCAGGAATCTTGTTCTTGCCATTAAAGGGGTGATCGTTATTCTTTCATTGGCAAAAGCGTTCTATATCGTTTCAATCTTTATGCATCTCGGAGATGAGATCCGCAATATGATCATGACGATTGTAGTACCGCTGTTGTTATTTGTTTGGTTTATCGGTGCATTCATGTGGGACGGAAATTCATTTAAGAACCTGCGTAATGAATACGATCCTCACCACAAAGCTCAGATGAAAGAAACTCCTAAAAACAAAAAGCCCGCGGAAGAACACGGTGCTGGCCACGAAGAGACGCCTAAGTCAGGAGCGGTTCATTAATGATATTATATAAGTAGTATAGCAGGGCCATCCGCCAACCGGCGGATGGCTTTTTATTTTTAAACAGGTTCGATCTCATCATTTCATGCAATACCTTTGTGCCTCAAATAAATAAAGAGTGAGTACGAAAGCGTTATTAGCCCTGGCAATTGTGGTACTGCTACCTGTAATGAGTTATCTCCTGGTGAAAGGATATGGCGATAATGCCGTTCAAATGCCCCCGCGTTATTTTTCGGATACAGTAGTTGAAAAAGTAAAAGATGGGAAATTGATGAGCGATACCGTTTGGCATAAAGTAAACAATATTACCCTTACCAACCAATTAGGCAAAACCGTTTCGCTGGATAGCATCCATAATAAAGTATTGGTGATTGATTTTTTCTTTACACGTTGTCCTAGTATTTGTCCGCCTATGACAAAAAGCATGAAACGCCTGCAGGATATGATGAAGTCTACCGACCCACGTAAAGTGATTGATACTCCATTGGCTCACTTATTGTCTTTCAGTATTGATCCGCTACGGGATTCGGCCAGTGTATTAAAACAGTATGCTGATAAAAATGGAGTGGATCACAATCGATGGTGGATGCTCACCGGTAACCAACAGGAAATTTATGATTTCGCTGTCAGGGAATTGAAATTGGGAATCATTGACGGCAATGGAGTGGATACTCTATTCGATCACTCTCCCAAATTTGTATTGCTTGATAAAGATCGTATCGTACGAGGATATTATAATGGACTCGATTCCAACCAGGTTCTCAAACTTTCACAGGATATCGTTTTTTTATCCCTTGAGAAGGATAGAAAAAAACCATCCGCGTTGTTTATTCAATTAAAGCAGCTGTGGCCCGTATTTGTGGTGGTGATACTGGCGGTTGCGGTATTTATCTTCATGGGAACACGTTCCAATAAAAAATTTAATGTTTAATTATGCTGGATGCTGTTATAAAAAAGAATGATAAAAAGGCTCGCTGGCTGATTGGTATCTTTTCCTTTGTAATTTTTGCGGTTATCGTTGCATTGGGTAGAATTAAGTTGGGAGTTGAGGTAGGGTTTGATCCACATATTTTTGCGCGCATCAACGCGGGAACAAATTCTGTGGTAGCTGTATTATTGGTGGCTGCCTTAATTGCGGTAAAGCAAAAAAAACACCTGCTGCATAAGAGACTTATGATGACCGCAATGATTTTATCTATTGTGTTCCTTGTTTCTTATATCGCGCATCACCTGCTTGCGGGAGAAACGAAATTCGGTGGACAAGGAACTATACGATATGTTTATTTCTTTATTCTGAGCACACATATTTTTCTCGCAGCTATTATTCTCCCATTTATTTTATTTACTGCTTATAGGGCGCTGGTGGCCGAATGGCCAGGACATCGTAAACTGGCAAGGATTACCTGGCCCATCTGGTTTTATGTGGCGGTAACAGGGCCAATCTTATATTTTATGATTAGTCCCTATTACACGTGACCTGACTCCCAACTACTGACTCCCGACTCCCGACTATTCACAGGATTGCTTATTTTTGAACTCATGTCGCTTTACATTACATCCCTCAACTCAGGCAGCAACGGCAATTGCTATTATATCGGTAATGACAAACACGCGGTATTAATAGATGCTGGCATTTCTTGCAGGGAAACAGAAAAGAGAATGAAGCGATTGGGGTTAGATATCACCCGAGTCAGAGCAATTGTAGTTTCGCACGAACATGGTGATCATATCACAGGTATTCCGGGATTGTCGAAAAAGTATAAATTCCCCGTATATATAACAACCAATACACTCCGGTCCACTAATCTTCCTATTGAAAAGGAATTGATCCGTTCTTTCAAGCCATATGAATCGATTTCAATTGGAGATCTTTCCATAAACGCCTTCCCGAAATTTCATGATGCATCTGACCCGCATAGTTTTTTAGTTACCCATAATGGAATAAAAGTGGGTGTGTTTACCGATATTGGCACCTCCTGTAAGCACGTGATCAGTCATTTCAAACAATGTCACGCGGCTTTCCTGGAATCTAATTACTGCGAAGAAATGCTGGAGAATGGAAATTATCCGTATCACCTGAAAAAACGAATAAGCGGAGACAACGGGCATCTTTCCAATACACAAGCACTGGAGCTATTTAATAAATACAAAGGAAAACAACTTAGCTACCTGATTTTATCCCACCTTTCAAAAAACAATAATTCACCGGAGTTGGTCAATCAATTATTCAATCAGCATGCCGGTGATATTAAAATTATTGTTGCTTCCCGTTACGCGGAAACCCCTGTGTTTCTAATTGATAAGAAAGTACAATTACCATTGTCACGATTAGATAATAGTCCCACGGCCTCTCCAAAAAAACAACTCACTCTTTTTTAGCAGCCTTTAATCTGTAAAGCAAACAGGAATGAAAGTTAATTTTACGCTGGAAGCTTCAAAGGGGGTTTTAGATAAGATCAGGGTAATCAATAATAATAGTGATCAGATCGATCTCTTTTTTAGTGATCGTTCTTATAGCAACGAACTCAAATGTTTATCAATTGGGATATTTTGTTTGAGTCCGAAAATGGAACCCTTATTTCCTCCCAAACCCCCGATGTATAATGCGAAGCCCAGGAACTATATGTACCGGGGCGAGCGGTTTGAAAAAATGGCGGGGACATTTGAATACCAATTGAGATTAGATTTTTCCATTTACAATCAGTTAACCGATAACAAAGTGCAACTGGCCAATGATATAATAAATTCATTGGTTGTTATTTCAACTTGCAGAGATATTAAAAACCCGGAGATGGATTTATTGAAGAATGATTTCAAGATTGTATTCAAAGAGATGGGATGGCTTTGAAACAACCCGTACTTAATTTTCAACTATTCTATTATTCCATAGCATGAGGCGTTCCTACGGAACGCAAACACGTATTTTATCTGGTGCTACCCATGAGTCGTCCCTACGGGACGAGTCCTCTCGGGGGAATTGCGATTATTTTTAATAGGGGATAAATAATTTGTGTATTTCGTCCCGTAGGGACGACTCATGGGTAGAAAATTCGAAATATCCACCTAGCGTTCCGTAGGAACGCCTCATGCTATTGTAATTAGAGTCTTTATAAAAAAATGGGGATAGATTGGTTATGGTAAGAAACTAGTTTCTTGCATCTTCAAAATAGTATTTCCGTAGGGTCCCAGAACTTTTTATCAAAATCAACAATTGTATCGTTCTTCACGTTAATTCCTTCTTTCTTTAATAATTCTTCCATACGCGTGGGGGTTTCAAAATGATGCTTACCGGATAACATACCGTTCCGGTTAACCACCCGATGCGCGGGAACTTTTGGTTTTGCATGATGGGCCCCGTTCATAGCCCAACCTACCATGCGTGCAGATAATTTTGTACCCAGACAATTGGCAATGGCTCCATAACTGGTCACTCTTCCTTTTGGAATCTGCCGCGCAACTTCATATACCTGTTCAAAAAAGGAATCCTCTTTTTTACCGGAAGGCTTTACCGATTTTAGCTTGGAGATTGTTTTCGTTTTTTTGACGGCAGCCATGGTTAGTTGGTTTTCTGTTTCAATAGTTCCGATCGTTTTGGTTCAGGCACGTTTTCATAATGGTAAGGACAATGCTTGCACCCGTTCCCGCAGCAATATCCTTTCTCCAAATGATATTTTTCGGTGAGAACGATATAACCTTCTTCGTTATAATAGAAATCAATTCCCTCGGTCAGATTCTGTTTCAAGGATCAGTTCTTTAAGTTCATTGTCTTTGTCGGGTAATGGTTCAGCGGGTAAGCGGAATTTCAAATAATGTACCCGCTTGCTTTGAGCGATATCCAGTTTTTCGTAATGAGTTTTAATATTCAATACCGGATCTGCTGGTTCGTTTGCGTAAAGATCGCTGATATCTGTTATTAAGGGAAGCTGGTAAAGTTCAATTACCTGTTTGGTAAAATTGTAAAGAACCGGTGAATCTGTTTTCAGGTTAACAGATCCTCCCGGTGCAAGAATTTGCTGGTACAAACGCAGAAATTTAGGATGGGTCAATCTTCTCTTTGCTTTCGATATACGCAATTGAGGATCGGGAAAAGTGAGCCAGATATTTTTTATTTCGCCCGGTAAAAAGTAGTCGGTGATTTTGTCAATATGCGTACGCATAAAAACCACGTTCTGCAAACCCTCTGTCAGCGCGGTTTTGGCGCCTACCCAAATCCGATTTCCTTTCATATCGATCCCCAAAAAATTATCATGGGGGAATAGCCGACCCATACCCACCGCGTATTCTCCCTTACCGCAGGCTAGCTCCAGTGTTATCGGGTTGTCATTCTTATATACATCTTTCCATTTCCCCTGCATTCCAACAGGGTATTGGAATACATTGGGAAAAGTCTTTATCTCCGCGAAGCGTATGAGTTTTTTCTGGCCCATGGGGGGCAAAAATAGAAATGTAAAATGTAAAATGCGGAATGTAAAATATAAAAATAGATTCCATGGTTGGAATAGACATCATTTAACGAAGGTGACAGAATTTTTAAACTAGTTGCGAAGGAAAATAAACTGATTAGGGAGGGTAAAAACATCAGATGCAACCCGGAAATAGAACCCTTTTACATTCTTTATTTTACATTTTAGATTCTTCATTTAAACTAAAAACCCCTTCCGGGAACGGAAAGGGTTACAATCTCTTCAGTTCTTGCTTGCTTGTTAGAGATTATGAGAAAAATCCGCTGTAGAGGGAGGACTCGAACCTCCACGGGGCAATTAGCTATAGCACAAAGATTAGTGGTCAACCCTGGTCGGCGTTGTTACGTCGGCTCTATGCTACGTTTATCCTGTTATCCCCACCCCCGAGACGAGAGGGCATGTCTGCCAAGATTCCATCACTCCACAGTATTACTGTATATCTAAGAACTAATAACAGGGCAATATTACAGTAAAACACAAATATGTTGACTATTTTCCAACAAAAATTTTGAAAATATAGATAATTTTCAAATATTTGTGGCTTCTAATAAAAACAATTCAAAAATCAACGATTTATGGCTGCCAAATTAAATCTGGATAAACTGGACCTCCAGATTATCCAGGAGATGATGCAAACCGCGGAAATCTCCTATGCCGATCTGGGAAAAAAACTATTTGTCTCTGGCGGAACTATACATGTCCGCATTAAAAAACTCCAGGAAGCGGGCATTGTGAAGGGGACTAAATTAAATGTTGACCTTAAGCAGCTTGGTTACGACGTTATAGCATTTATTGGCATATATCTTGAGAAAAGCTCCCTGTATGATATTGTAGCTAAAGAGCTTTTCAAATTGCCGCAAATTGTACGACTGAATTATACGACCGGTAACTATAGTATGTTTGCAGAGATCGTCTGTAAAGATATCAATCAATTGCGCTTTGTATTACACGACGAATTGCAGAAGATAAAAGGCATCGAACGGACGGAAACATTTATTTCGCTGGAGGAGAGCTTTAACCGTAATGTACAAGTACTTACAGCGTAAATTTTGATCCGCCCAAAGTTTCCGGAAACGCCAATTAAATCCTATTTTAGTCGTTGTTATTAGAGCAGAAATAAATAAACTATGAGAAAAACATTCTTACCGTGGATTGCCGTACTGATGGTTCTGATGGCCATGCCCTATTGTAAAAAGAAGACTACTGATACCTGTAGCGGAGAAGCGACATTGGTAATTACAACCACTCCCGCTAATGGAACTACTGAACCACCAGCGCCGGGCCCCACCTTTCCATTGACAGTTACGATTAGTTCGGCTATACCCTCATCGGGGGTAACCATTGAAGTAAAAGCCAGACCAGACGGATCGACCACAACTTTTTTCACAGAAACACGTACCAGTTCTGTAAAAGATAATAACTTCACCATTACAGGAACTCCTGCAACGGTAACCTGTATTGTTGAAATAACAGTAACTTCAAAAGGTTGTAATACCAATAAAACGACAGCGAGCTATCGCTATTCTAAAAAATAATTTCCTGTGCATGTAGGAAAAACAAGTCTGGCCCCCGCATTATGTGGGGGCCGGATTTTTTTATGCCTTTACAGCAAGGGCGTCACGCAATCCATTACCTAATAAATTAAAGGCAAGGACTAACAACATAATAGCGAACCCAGGCGCAAGCGCTAGCATGGGGTTATGGGTAATTATAAAGTTGTAGTTTTCTTTGATCATCAATCCCCAGCTGGGCTGCGGCGGCTGAACGCCTATTCCTAAAAAACTTAAGCCGGCTTCTATAACAATGGCAGACGCGAAATTGGAAGCAGCCACCACCAATAAAGGCCCCATAATATTTGGTAATATATGACGGAAAAGTATCCGGCCCGAAGAATACCCCAGTGCTTTAGCCGCTTCTACATATTCCAATTCGCGCACACTTAAAATTTGCCCTCGAACAATACGCGCCACATTTACCCACATGGTAAGGCCGATAGCGATGAATATTTGCCAGAATCCTTTTCCCAACATAAGCGTAATGGCAAAAACAAGCAGCAGGGTAGGGATGCTCCAGATCACATTGATGAACCACATGATAATATCGTCGGTTCGGCCACGGTAATAACCCGCAAAAGCGCCCAGCAACACTCCAATGGTTAATGAAATTATTACCGTTATGAGTCCTACACCTAAACTTACTCTTACACCAATCAGCAAACGACTTAAAATATCTCTTCCATATCTGTCGGTACCCAGGTAAAAAATTTTTGTTTCTACAGAAGAAAGTACAGCATCGGAATCTTTGGTAATTTGATTGATCGCGAAGTAAGTAACAATCTCAGCATCTTCTCCAATGTATTGTTTTGCTACCAGGCTATCTCCTTTGAGTTCGATACTATTAACAGGTACATATTGATGAAGGTCGGGTTTGCCATATAGGAGTTGTTCAAAAAGTGATACCGGCTCCTTATTTTGCGCGGAAGGTATTTTAATAAATTTTTTAGTGAATCCAGGTTTTTGCCCCCCTATTTCCACGATCATCCGATTGGCATAAGGCGAGGAATCCGGAGAAAACCAATAGGCAAACACAGCAATAAGTATCGCAGCCGCAATTACGATCATTCCACATAATGCGCCTTTATTTCGTTTTAACCGTAGCCAGGCATTGCGTGCGGGCAGGTCTTTTCTCATGGTTTAAAGATAAACCCAAATGGGAATGTAAAATGTAAAATTTAGAATGTAAAATGTAAAAGTGGTGACCCAAAACTTTACTGGTAACCTACTAACGTAGAGATCTCCGTTTTACATTTTATATTCTTCATTTTACATTTTTTACTCTCCGTCCTTTCCATTCAAAACTTCCAAACTTTCCGAGCCAGCCAGCAATGATCGTATATAAAATATGCAGGGGCTGCATCAGGAGAAAATAATTTAAAAGCATTCGCTGCCGGAAAAATGAAGCAACCGTATTTACAAAGGGGAATTCAATCAATACTTTCGCCAATAAAAATAATAAAAGGAAAAAGCCCCATGTGGTATGGAAAAAAGCAGCGATTCCCAATACTAGAAAGAATAGGTTGATGCCATATACGAGTAACAATACCCAAAATATTCTTTTATCATCATAGCTGTCGGCCTTGCTTGCCCAACGAATACGTTGATGGAAAAAATTATTCCAGGAAGATACGGGGGTTGTGCTTACAATGACCGACTCATGTTTGAGATAAAATACTTGTTGAGGATATTTTTTATAAATCTTATGCATTAACAACATATCATCTCCGGATGGAAGATTGTCAATTCCCGAAAATCCACCTACTTCATTAAAAGCTGCTTTCTCGTAAGCTAGGTTTGCGCCATTACACATGGAGTGAATACGTTTGAATACCGAGGCCCCTGTAATGCCTTGCAACGTGAGGAAGTCGAGTGTTTGGAAAATTGATAATAAGGATCGGTTGGTTGCAATCTTTACAGGGGCCGCGATGAATTTCGCGGAATGTGTTTCATAGAATCGGGCAATGGTTAATAGCCAATCCGGGTGAAAAAGGCAGTCGGCGTCGGTAGTAACGATTAATGTACCCATTGCTTGTGAAATGCCAGTTTCAATTGCTTTTTTCTTGTGAGAAACAACACTGTCTTCTTTGTCAATATGATCAGCTAGTTTAATAAATGAAAATTGACGGTTACCAACCGGATAGTTTTTTAAGAGATTCCACGTTTCATCTTCCGAATGATCATCCACAATAATGATCTCGGAAAGTGCTGATGGGTACGATTGAAGACAAAGGGAATCTAATAAGGGGTTGATATTTTTTTCTTCATTTCTTACGGCAATTATAACTGAGATAATTGTTTGTGGAGATATTTCAGTACTTGTGAAAACAGGTATTTTATTCCACGCCCTTCGGTAGTAATCGATCAGGACAGCGTAAACGATCAATAGCAAAAAGAATATAAATACGAATATGAACATAATAATTGAAGATATACAATTACAGTGGCAAGTAGCTTAAGATAACATCTACGTTCTTTTCATGCAATACCTGGTGCCCGCAGTTGAGCGATTCTAAAGTACAATAAGACTCGATACCGGTTCTGAATTTTTCTCCCCTCGAAGCCAGAATGATACGGTCATGTTTCCCATAAACCAGATGCACCGGGATCTTATATTGAGTAATACCTTCTTTTAATCGTAAAAGATCGGGTTTGATTTTTCGAAAACAGGTCCAGCGAAGGTAGAGCAGCTTTCTTTTTTTCTTGTCGTGCAGGAAATGATCCACAAATTTATAAATGCTTTGATTGAGCAGGCCCAGCCGGTTCATCAGTTTTATCATATGTAAAAACCAACCCGGTTTATGAATAGTGGCGAGAAATAGTTTGTTTCCTAAATGAGTTTGTGTAGAGAGCCAATACCAGAAATTCAGTTTTAATCCATCCGGCGCGAGCAATACCAACCGGGATACTTGTTGCTGTTTTCTTTGTAAAATAGATAAGGCAATCCTTCCCCCCATACTAAAAGCCAGCATTGAAAAAGGCTGACCGAGAAAATTATGTTTGCCTTGAATTATTACAATTATATTCTCCAGGTCATCCATTGTAAAATTCATCCCTTCTTTCCATACTGATTCTCCATGATAGGGCATATCAATAGCAATCAGGAAGTAGGATTGGGGAAGATATTTTTCGAGAAAATGAAAGGATTTTTCCGATTCGCCATATCCGTGGAAGCAAAGCAGCAAATTCTTTCCCTGACCACAATAACTATAATGTATGGTGGAAGTCTTAAAAGCGATAGTGGATGAATGCATGCGTGCTATGCGTTATTAGAATAATAGCTTGTTAAGTTTAATGTAAAAATAAAGGGAATCAGGATATTACTGACGTACATTCAAAAGTGCTGATTGTACCAGGTTACCCGAAAGCAGCTGCAGGTTTGTTTTTACATCAAGTGGGGTAAGATTTTTGAAGATCCGGTTATTACCTGTAGTAGCTGCATCCATTATAAGACTTCCGATTTGAGCGGGTAGCAACGATCCACCAAAACCATTTATATTATTGCTGGCAGTGATAGAAATACCGTTTCCGAATTTAAGAATGCTGTTGTCTCCAAAATTGAAGGTAGGGCAATTGAGAGCCTGGCTATTCGTTCCTAAAGGAGGATCGATAATCTGAAGTGTTCCACCTGTAAAGGAAAAGCTATTTACTCCATTAGCTATATCAAATAGGTGGATACCGTCAGCTACGCTTGTTGAAGCAGTTCCGTTATTGCCATCAATTACTAATTCCCCTCCGCTCATGTTGAAATTGCTTCCTGCTTGTTGTTGTATATATCCATAAATAAGTAAGCGGCCGTCACTGATATTCATTGTTCCATTCACAATTACATTTTTATTACATAAAGTGGGATCACCAATTTGTACCTGCACTGCAGGGTTATTAATGACTACTAAACCGCCTGTCGCTATTGATAAACCTCTTACCTGTGTGGAATTAGTAAATGTGAGGGTATGCCCGGGCAATACAGCAATTGAATCGGCAGGGGTTGGAATAATGCCCTTATCCCAGGTGGCCCGATCGTTAAAGTTGCCGCTTTTCCGCGTTCGGGTAACTTTAATATTGAAAATATCTTTAGCCAGCACCTGCTTATATAACATGTAATGTCCGGCATTATTTATATGAATATTATCCCCTATATAGGCATATTGCGGAAGAATGGTGTTGTCAACATTATTCACGAGCGAATCAAAAAAATTAATCGCGTAAAAACCAAAACGGTTGAGAATGGAATCTTTAACAACTCTTAATCTTGCCCTGCCCGCATCATCAAATGACCCACGTGGTTGGCTGGTGCTTATAAAACAAACCCGATCCTCAATATTCGCCGAATCTTTTATAACCTGCAAGGTTTTCATGATACTATCCATCGGCATCTGATCGAATTTGTTGGACACAAAGCTCACTATAATAACATTGGGGGTAAAACTGTTTGCCTTAGTAATATTCCTTTCCGGATCTGGATTTGAATTTCCAAACGCAGGTGGATACGAACTGGGCATTCCATGATAGTTGTCGTAACCCGGCCATGCAAGATTATGAACCGTATCCACAACAGCTTGCTGGTATTTGTATTGAAAATTAATACGGCGAACCCAGCAACTATCGTAAGGTGAAGCTCCGGATCCTGCTGCAGTAGAGGATCCGATTACCACCAATCTTTTAAGTTGTGAGTCGGCCTCTTGCGAAGAAAAAGCAATAAAGGCCAACAGGATAAAGGTCCGCATAAATAAACAGCTGTGTATTGGTTAAAACGAATGGTACGAGCAAGAAGAGGTTTTAAAAGAATAGATACTTTAAAGATAATGATTTTGACTGCTGATTCTGAGACATAAGGCTCGTAACGTCTTCCCTTAACAAAAAAATTTTCTCAAAAGCTTGCCTTAATCCGGGAAAATCTGTAGGTTTGAATAGTTGTATAAACAACTATATGCCAAACAACCAATTTAAGAGAGGGGAATTATACAGCTTTATCACCGGTAAGGCTTCTACTGCAATAGCCAGGCGGTTACAAAAGAAGTTTAATACTGCCGGGCTCAACCTGACCATCGAACAATGGAGCGTATTGTACCATCTATGGAAGCAGGATGGGATCAGTCAACAAGAGCTGTGTAACGCTACATTCCGGGATAAGCCAAGTATTACGAGACTCGTTGATAACCTGGAGCGGTTGCAATTAGTAAAAAGAGTAGCATCGGATTCGGATAGAAGGATCAACCTGATTTTTCTTACCAAACAAGGACAAAAACTACAGGAAGATACGATGGCGCTGGCCGAAGAAACATTAAACGAAGCGTTGGAAAAGGTACCCGCCGATAAGATTGAAGTGTGTAAGGAGGTGTTGCAGGTGGTGTATGATAACCTGAAATAATGTGCAAATTAGAAAATGTGCAGATGTGCAAATTGCACTCCTCATTTCGGAGAGCTTAAGATAAATATTGAATGGTTGGCTTAATGCATTTACACATTTTCTAATCTGCACATTTGCAAATTAAAAACTCAAACTATTAAACTTTATAAATATGAGTACCGATACCAAAAAAGCAGCATCTATCAAAGGCGGCGAATGGTTGATCCGTGAAAGCGATGCATTTGATACGTTTATTCCGGAAGACTACAACGAAGAACAGCAAATGGTGAAGGATATGTGTTTATCGTTTCTGGATGCGGAAGTATTGCCGATACTGGATCGTATTGATAAATTAGAGCCCGGTCTGATGCCCTCGCTGGTAAAAAAAGCCGGCGAACAAGGCTTGCTCGGAGCTTCTATTCCAGAACAATATGGTGGATTGGGTAAGGATTTTATCACTTCCACATTAGTAAATGAGGGATTAGGAGGAGGTTTTTCTTTTTCAGTAGCCATAGCTGCACATACAGGCATCGGAACTCTACCAATCTTATATTTTGGGACTGATGCGCAGAAAGAAAAATATATTCCCAAGCTTACGAGCGGAGAATGGAAAGGTGCATATGGACTTACAGAACCCAATAGCGGTAGTGATGCATTAGGTGCGAAAACCAGTGCTAAATTAAGTGCCGACGGGAAACATTATATAATGAACGGCCAGAAATGCTGGATCACCAATGGTGGTTTTGCCGATATCTATACGGTATTCGCAAAAGTGGATGGAGATAAGTTTACCGGTTTTATTATTGAAAGGGGATTTGAAGGATTTACCCAGGGTCCCGAAGAACATAAGATGGGTATAAAGGGTTCCTCCACTGTACAACTGTATTTTCAGGATTGTAAAGTACCTGTTGAAAATGTATTGGGAGAAATTGGTAAAGGACATGTGATCGCATTTAATATTCTCAATATCGGTCGCTTGAAATTATGCGCTGCGGCCATCGGTGGCGCTAAGAGAGCTGCAACTACCAGCATCGTATACGCCAACACCCGCGAGCAGTTCAAACAACCCATTGCCAATTTTGGTGCTATAAAAGATAAACTCGGAGAGATTGCCATAAAATTATGGGTTTGCGAAAGTGCTTTATACCGTACCGCTAAATGGATCGATGATAAGGAACACGAATTGCTGGCAACAGGCAAACCATTTAATGAAGCATTATTAGGTGCAGCAGAGGAATATGCCATTGAATGTGCCATGTTGAAAGTATATGGCAGTGAAGTATTGGATTTTGTGGTTGATGAAGGAGTACAGATACATGGTGGTAATGGATTCAGCGATGAATACACAATCTCTAAGGCATATCGCGATAGTCGTATCAATAGAATTTATGAAGGGACCAATGAAATCAATCGGTTATTAACCGTAGACATGATGCTGAAGAGAGCCATGAAAGGGAAACTGGACCTGATGACTCCTGCAATGGCCGTGCAAAAAGAGCTGATGAGTATTCCTGATTTTGGTAGTGGAGATGAAGAGGCTTTTGCAAAAGAAAAGAAAATGGTGGCCGGTTTCAAAAAAGCGATCCTCATGACTGCTGGTGCGGCCGTTCAGAAATTAATGATGAAGATTGAACACGAACAGGAAATACTGATGCATATTGCCGATATGTCCATTGAAACGTATAATGCGGAAAGCGCTTTACTGCGACTCATGAAGCTGGTTGATAAAAAAGGCGAAGCTGCCTGTAAATACGAGTTTGATATTGTAAGGACTTATTTATATGATGCCGCCGACCGCATCAATAAATATGGTAAAGACGCAATTAATGCTTTTGCCGAAGGAGATGAGCAACGCATGATGCTGCTGGGATTGAAGCGTTTTACCAAAGCAGAACCATTTAACAGTAAAGATGCACGACGTAATATCGCTAATAAATTATTGGCGGATAATAGGGTTCCGCTGTAAGGGAGAAGAAGAATCGTGAGTCGTCAGACGTGAACCGTGAGAAGGTCCTAAGTTAGAGAAACACACTATTAATCAGAGAGCCACTCACGACTCACCACTCACGATTCACGTCTCAAGTTTCTTCCTTAATTTCATCATTATATTAATTGATTATGAAACCAACCACACGTCGTAAGTTCATCGGACAGGCCGCCTTAGTGGCTGCAGCAGGAACAGGCATTCTTTCTTCTTCATTTAAATCAAACAATACAATGGCAGATAAGACCTTTATTCACCATGTCTATTTCTGGCTGAAAAATGCCGGAAGCGTGGAAGACACGGAAAAGCTGATCGCGGGATTAAAAAAATTGGCTAAGGTAAAATCAATCGCTTCTTTTCATATTGGCAAACCAGCTGGTACCAACCGAGATGTGATTGATAGTTCGTATGCAGTGTCCTGGTGTTTATTTTTTAAAAATAAAGCGGATCAGGATAGTTATCAAACTGATCCCATTCACCTGAAGTTTGTAGAAGAATGCTCTTCGTTATGGACGAAGGTGATTGTGTATGATTCGATAGATATATGAAGAATCGTGAATCGTGAGACGTGAATCGTGAGTGGCTCTCCGTCTAATAGTGTGTTGCTATTACTTAGAGACTCTCTGACGATTCACGTCTCACGATTCACGATCATCATTTTGTTGCCGGATGCGGCTGCCCATTGTGGCAAGTCATACACGTAACAGGAGGCAGAATTGCTTTTCCATCCGGATCTTTCCCTCCTTTATAGTGGAAGAATTTTTTATTGATCTTAGAGGTCATTCGTAACATATTGCGGGCAATTTCTTTTTCAGGTTTTTCGTCGCTGGCAAAGTCCAATTTCTTTGGATCATCTTTTCGGGGGGAATGACAAAAATCACATTTAACATTCAGTGCGGCTTTAAAGTTATCCATAATCGCATCCAGGTCATCATGACTGATGTTCTTGGGCAATACTTTCAGATTGCGTTTAGGCTGATCCTGTGGTGGTTTACTTCCGGCAATGCCCAGTACTACTGCTACAGTAAGTAACAGCACAACGGTGATTTTCTTCTTCATAAATAGCGTTAATTTTTGATGGTTAATGGTTCAATTTACTGATTTCACCCAGATCGCGAAAAAATGAACAATCGGTAAAACCCTTGGACGGATTTTCTGAAAAGAACCTTCGCTGTTTCCGATCGGCGATGTTTACTTATCTTTATTTTCTTTCAACTTTTCCCATATGTTGCATAATAAAAAAGCCGCACTGGGTTTTATTTTTATTACTATACTGATTGATGTAATTGGATTTGGGATCATCATTCCGGTGATGCCAAAACTTATTATGGGTTTAACCAATGAAGGCTTGAGTCAGGCTTCTGTGTATGGAAGCTGGATGCTTACGGCTTATGCGGCCATGCAGTTTTTGTGTGCACCGATATTGGGGAACCTAAGTGATCGATATGGTCGACGCGCCGTTTTGCTTTTTTCATTATTTGGTTTTGGGGTTGATTATTTATTTCTCGCGTTTGCTCCTTCATTAGGATGGTTGTTTGTAGGTCGCATCATTGCTGGAATTACAGGTGCAAGCTTTACAACAGCAACGGCTTATATTGCCGATATCAGCACACCTGAAAAGAGAGCACAGAATTTCGGAATCGTGGGGGCTGCATTTGGAATGGGTTTTATAATTGGACCAGTAATTGGTGGCTTACTCGTTGATTTTGGACAGAGGGTACCATTTATAGTTTGTGCCGGATTAACCTTACTGAATTGGCTATATGGTTATTTTATTCTACCAGAATCTTTATCGCTGGAAAACAGGCGAGCTTTTAAATGGAAAAGAGCCAACCCAATCGGATCTGTTCAGCAATTCCGGAAATACCCCGCTATTATCGGCCTGGTCGTTTCATTTTTTTTAATTTATCTCGCCTCGCATGCTGTGCAAACTACCTGGAGTTATTATAATATGAAAAAATTTGATTGGCACGAAAGGGAGGTGGGTATATCATTAGGTGTAGTGGGATTAATGGTTGGTTTGGTACAAGGCGTATTGATTCGAAGAACGATTCCATTACTCGGCCAGGAAAAAAGCGTTTATACGGGATTCTTACTGTATGCAGTAGGGTTGATACTTTTTGCTGTTGCCACTCAAGGTTGGATGATGTATTTGTTTACCGCAGTATATTGTTTAGGAGGATTGGCGGGACCGGCCTTGCAGGGAATAATTTCAAACCATGTTCCGGCAAATGAACAAGGTGAATTGCAGGGTGGATTAACCAGCCTTATAAGTATAACGGCTATTGTTGGACCACCGGTGATGGCAGGTTTATTTTCCTGGTTCACGCGCGATTATTTGCCCGTTTATTTTCCTGGGGCTCCTTTTATTGCAGGAGCGGTGCTAATGCTGGCTGGTTTAGTGTTTGCATACCGTACGCTGTACAGCGAAAAACATGCTCGCGCCGTTTGAATTCGAATGCAACTTTCTTTTTCAGGAAACCTTCAGGTTGTTCGACATAGAAAAGGCAATAGTAGTACCTGTACGTGCATCGAAACTCGCACTTATACATCCTCCCATTTTTTCAGCAGCTGATTGCAGGTCGAGATTCTTAACTAATAAATTATTGTAGAATCGTTCATCGCTGCTACTAACCTGGATGAAAGTGCAATCACCGGTAAGGGTGGAATGGATCTGGATGCATTGCTCACGTGAGAGAAGGATTACATTCTTTAGTAGGTTTCCCAATGTAAGCGACAAAAGATGTTCATCGTTACCGAGGACAACTTTAGGTGAAATGTGATTGATGATGAAACTATGACGTTCCTGTGTGAGGGGCATGAAACTTACAGCGAGTTGCGAAACAATATGCTTCAGCGGAATTTTTGCTGTAAGCCGTTCGATAGGGCGTTGATTTTTCATGGTACTGATTTTTTACTGTTAAATTGGATTTTTACAGTTTTCATTATGGGTACCGAACGGATCATCACCTTAACGAAAGTTTTCAGGAAATTATTATCAGTTACACAGGAACAGATTAAAACTTTGTAGTTTTTCACCGGGACGGAATTAATTTAATACGTTTTGGATCGGAGATAAAAAGGAAAAAAAACAATGTGTCGTTCAATGGGCGATTGGATAAAAAACAGGGCCTAAATAAACTTTAAGTTAATAAGTTCGTTTGTTGCTGCTTCTGTAAACCAGATCCAGCTTGCGTTTCACGAGGGTAACAAAAAATTAATCAGAGCCTTAACCAAACCAGGGTTAGTAGTCGTTGTTTGAAAATAATCAGTACCTAATTCAACTTTCAAAGGGTAACGAATACATCAAAACATTAGCGAACAATTGTTAGTTGCATTACTGCATGTTTCTTGAGCCAGGATCAGAATTTTTTTTAAGAACGATATTGAATTGAAGCCTTAACCAATTTAGCTTTTCAGATATCCGGATTTGGTGATGCAAAGATGCGGTACCGCCGGTCCTTGAAGTATAGATCGTTTTGTAAAAGAATAGTACATGAAACTTCGATCTATGCGTAGTAAAGACACTACATTTTATATTTGTGGGTATTTTGGCTTAAAAAAGTGAATTTCAATGCCCCAGGTTGGGGATTGCGGCAAATAAAAATTGATCTTAGTCAAGAGAAATTAGCAAATGTGCAAATATGCAGATGTGCAAATTCTAAATGTTCATATTCCCTGAGAATATTATAAGGGTATAAAATTTAGAGACCTCATTTGCATATTTGCACATTTTCAAATTTGCATATTACTTTATCCATCGTTCAAAAAATTCCCATGCCCTCAACATCTGATCGATGCGTTGTCTGTTGTTGCCACTCCGGGTAATTTCATGCGTAGCGCCGGGATGTCTTACATATTCAACCGGTCTTCCTAAAACTTTTAAACTTTTATAGAGCTGTTCACTCTGGCTAACACCTGTACGGAGATCATTCTCTCCATGAAAAATAATATAGGGAGTAGTAATATTTTGTACATAATTAATGGGTGACTCGTGTTCCAGTATTTCCATTGTTTTCTTTTCCCAGGGATAACCACCAAAATAATTCGGAACCAATCGCCATGCATTTGCTTCTCCGAAAAATGTACGGAGATCATAAACACCCCGTTGACTGCAGGCTGCTTTAAATCGTTTATCATGTCCAATAATATAAGCAATAAGATAACCCGCATAGGAACCTCCAGTAACCGTTAGCTTAGAACTGTCGGCCCATCCTTCTGCTGCTACTGTTTTATTCAAAGCATTTAACACATCATTCATAGGACCATCGCCCCAATCATTTACATTGGCTTTTAAAAAACTTAAGCCATATCCACCGGATCCTCTCGGATTACAGTACACGACACCATAGCCCTTGCTACACCAGAATTGAAACTCGTGCCACATGCTGCTTTCTCCGGGTCCCCACATAGCTGAAGGACCGCCATGGATCTGTAATAACAATGGATATTTTTTGCCGGCCTCGTAGTTAGTAGGTTTCATTACCCAGTATTCGACGGTTAATCCTTTTTCGTTTTTGAATTCATGCTTCTCTGGTAAACTCAGGTTTTTATTTTTCACCCAATCATAATTAAAAGACGATATGCGAACCGGATTTTTAACATCAGCGGCTGCTGCATATAATTCAAAGGGATCGGTCACTTCCGTTTTTACAAATACCAGTTTGTTGTTTTTTACTGCATAACTACCAATACCGCTATTGAAATCGGTGAGCTGATCGATCTTTTTAGTTGCAATATCGACCCGGTTAAGAGTAGCTCCTCCATTACTTTGTGCGGTAAACCAGATATATTTTTCATCCTCACTCCAGGTAATGCCTCCTTTGTTACGATCGAACGGAATAGTAATAATATCTTTTTCGGTACCGTTCACCGGAATAATACCCAACGACGGAATAGTAACAAAACCGGTTGTGCCATGCAACAAAGCAATCTGTTTGCCCGATGGCGAAACAACAGCGCTATTATAAGAATAATCATTTTTACCTAGTAATTTTCTTAAACCACTTCCATCGAGATTCACAATGTATAGTTGTGTTTCCAGCGTTCTATCCGGATGCAGCTTCTCATTAGCATCTGCTTCCATCAATACCTGGTTGGTGCCCGCAATGAATTGGGGATTGAAAAAACTATTAAAACCCCTGGTTAATTGTTTCGGAACAGCAGCTGGTTGAACATCTATTAAAAAAACATGCATAAGCGAAAGATCCGAAGAAGTAGTAGCTTCTTCATGAAACTGCAGCTTGTTGATCACTTTTGCTTTTTTATCTTTTTCATTATTATCTAAATAAGATCTTACTTCTTGCAGGTTTCCATCAGGATCGGCTTTTGAAGCATTCGGTTTCAGGTTTTGGTTATTAACGAATCCAGGTTTTTCAAAATCCCATGTTGGTAATTCTTTTCCGGGGTTAAGTGTTGTATCAGTTAATAAGTCTTTAAAAGGAATACTTGACAAAAAAAGCAATTGCTTACCATCAACACTCCAGCGGGGTGAAAAAGCACCGTATTTGTATTTAGTGAGTTGAAGAGGTTCTCCTCCATCGAGCGACAATAAAAATATCTGTGGTTTACCATCAGCAGTTCTCACAAAAGCAATTTGTTTTCCATCGGGCGACCAAGTTGGTTGAGAAGCCCCTTCTTTGGCAAATGTTAATTGGCGGGGAGATGATGAAGCATCTGTGGGGACGACCCATAATTGCGTGCTGTATTTGTATTCCCACTTAGTATTGTCTTCTGGGTCGATACTGGTAACAGTGAATACAGATTTCTCCCCATTAGTAGTGAGCCCTACTGATCCGATTGTTTTTATTTTCAGCATATCTGTTACCTTAACCAATTCCTTTTGAGCGAAAGAGACAGAAGCGAACGAGATAAAAAGAATAAAAAAGATTTTTCTCATAATAACATCTTTTTAATTGCGGATTTACGAATGGCGGATGGCGAATGCTGCAATTATGAAACCATGATTAAAGGGAAGATTAAATAAACAAAAGGCTATTCGACTAAAAGAATTCGTCATCCGCCATAAATATTGAATTGCTAATATCAATGAATATTTATAATCGGAGACCACTCACGACTCACTACTCACCACTCACGTATTCAGTTATCGGACTCCTACTCACTATTCACTATTGACTACTCACTAATTCACTTCGAGCTTATCCTTCTCCGGCAATTTTGGAAACGTAGTATGTGGTTCCAATTGGTACCAGAATACTACTGATGCAATATCATCCTGTAAAGGAAGATAGCGACCATCACTTCTCCATCCGAGGGCTTGTATGGTTACCCGCAGATCTTTTTCAAACCGGATAGGATCATTTATATGCCAGCGGTACATACCAAAGCGTTGCATCACCTGGTAATGTCCATCGCCTCTTATTACTTGTGGCAATCCTACATACGGGGTATTGAATTCAGTGTATTCAACCACTTCCACTCCAGGAGCTATTTTTTGCCGGGTATCAAAATCATAGGAGCCACAGAAATAATCTTCCGTTCCGGTTCCTACAATGGTTGCATAATCTGTATCTCCATCCATAAAGAATTTGATTTCCCCTTCTCCCCACCATCCATTATTGTGTACGCCCCATGCCATATAGGTACCTACATAATGTCCTTTACCCTTGATGCCATCGATCAACGTATAATTTTCTTTATAAGGGAGCGGATTGGTTCGCCTGAACTGCGCATGAAAATAAGCGGCATCTGCGGGAACTTCCGTGAGTATGTAATCTACCTGGTAATACAGGATCATATCTTCTGTATTAATATTCTCCATGGTGATCCGGCATTTTTTCCGGAAAGGCATGGGCCAGTAACAGTTGAACGCACTACCCGGATTTACATTCACCGCAAGCGACGTAAGCTTGGCATATTTGCCCCAACCCATTCCGAAGAAATCACCAACCGGGCATTCTACAGAGGGTTCTTTTTCATCATCCCAATAAAAACGTAGAATAGAATAACGCCAGTTACCGGTGGGTGTCATCCAAATATGTTGAACAGAACCTGGTCCATCGATTTCAGCAATCGTAAAAGTAGTTTTAGATTTTATCCTTACACTTGGACTCACTTTCCATCCTTGTCCTAGGTCACGTGAAGCATTGGACCCGGTACCCGTAGTGGCCATACCTCCTTTCCCTTTTTCTCCATTGAAATTTTCGGGACTAATACTGCGACTTTTAGCATCAGACAAGCGAAAGATATTGCTCATGTTAACATCTATACCATTGAACTTTTGTTGTGCATGTGCCGCGATGCAACACAGCAGGAGTACCAGCAAGCATATTTTTCTCATTGCAATCTGTTTTTAATGGTGAATTTGTGGCTTTTAAATTTACGGAATTCGGTAATAGGAGGGGGTTCAATTTCGCGAACTTTGTAGTGTCGTAGGTTTGTAGTTTATGGTTTGTGGTTTATCGTTTTCGGGTGTAACTCTCCAACTAAATAGTATTTAACCTGTTTAGTAAGAGAGTTGCATTAAAAGAACTACAAATTACGAACTACAAACAATGCCTTTAAACCTATCAAACAATTAAAAACAACTTCTTCTCATGGGCAAACTCGAAAATGAATTCAACGAATACCGCGTTAAAATGAACGAGGTAATCTTAAGCAAGAATAACCTGGTGATGAAAAGGCTCTGGAACCTTGATACCAATACCTATGAAGATGGGGCGCTTGATAAAAGAACCAAAGAAATGCTGGGATTAGTTGCCAGCATGGTATTACGATGTGACGATTGTATCAAGTACCATGTGGGCAAATGCCACGAATTAGGGGTGAACACTGATGAATTGTATGAAATCTTCGCCGTGGCTAATATTGTAGGGGGAACCATCGTTATACCTCATACCCGGCGTGCTGCGGAATATTGGGAGGAGTTGCAGGGAAATGTAAAATAATGAATGTAAAATTTAAAATGTAAAAGGGTCTTAGGTTGGCAAGACTGTAAAAGTTGATTAGCAATTTCATATCGAACCCCTTTACATTTTGCATTTTATATTTTACATTTTACATTCATAAGTCTTAAATTTGAACACAATCCTTATATCATGAGTGATACAAACGTTGCACAGCCATTAACCGCCAAAGACTTTTCTACTGATCAGGAAGTGCGCTGGTGTCCGGGCTGTGGTGATTATTCGATTCTGGCCCAGGTGCAAAAGATCATGCCATCGCTAGGTATCCCAAAAGAAAATATTGTGATCATTTCCGGGATCGGTTGCAGTAGCCGCTTTCCTTATTATATGAATACCTATGGAATGCATTCAATCCATGGAAGGGCCACCGCGGTTGCTTCCGGCTTAAAGGCATCCCGCCCCGAACTGAGTGTATGGATCGTTACCGGTGATGGGGATGGACTGAGTATCGGGGGTAATCATACCATTCATTTATTGCGCCGGAATTTTGATGTGAATGTATTGCTCTTTAATAACCAGATATACGGATTGACGAAGGGTCAATATTCACCTACTTCCGAAGAAAATAAAATAACCAAGTCAACCCCTTACGGAAGCATTGATCATCCTTTCAACCCGGCAGCACTGGCACTTGGGGCCGATGCTACTTTTGTGGCCCGCAGCATGGATCGTGATCCGAAGCATTTGCAGGAAATACTGATGCGTAGTTATAAACATAAGGGGGCATCATTTCTTGAAATCTACCAGAACTGCAACATCTTTAATGATGCTGCATTTGAAATATTTACGGAGAAGTCCACCAAACTTGATAATACCCTGTTCCTCGAACAAGGAAAACCCCTGTTATTCGGGGCCCAAAAAGATAAAGGGATCAAATTGGATGGATTTAAACCAATAGTGGTTGACCTGGCTAATGGAGCAAGTGCCGATGATCTATGGGTGCATGATGAAAAAGATTTTTACAAAGCGCAGATACTGGTTCGGATGTTTGATGATCCGCGTATTGAAGGCCATTTACCCAGACCATTCGGTGTATTTTATCAGGGCGACCGTCCTTGCTACGAAGAAGTAATGCAAAAACAAATAACTGATGTTATTACGGCGAAAGGAAAAGGGAATCTTGATAAATTATTAAGAGGTAACGAAACCTGGACGATCGCGTAGCATAGTTTCAAGGTTTAAAGGTTTCATAGTTTAAGGGTTGCTTGTATTCGATTAGTCTTTTCGAATACAAGCAACCCTTAAACTTTTAAACTCTGAAACCCTTAAACTTCTCCAAAAAAAATGCCAGCGATTGAAATCGCCGGCCTGTGCTTACCTCTGAAACCACAAAAAGAAAGAGGTTTATCTAAACTGATATAGTTGTTCTGTAATTTGATTTTTGAAAATAATGATTGAAACAAAAAGCAATGATTGCGCGAAGGGAAGAATGGTTAACGTTATTTGTTGTGGCAATCAGCACTTTCATTAGTTTGAAAGATAACCGCAGTATACGAATCGTAGGTAGAAAGCAGTTAGTCTTGGTTATTGTTCTGTTCGTCGAGTAGTTTTCAACAATTGACAAGTACGAGTCAACAGGGTAAAAGTTAAAAGGGCGGGGACAGATTGTATTATAAATAGAGGATGCCTGCTAAGGAGCCACTACTAAAATTAAATGAACCGGAAATTGGAATGAAACTGGAAATTGGATGGTTGGAAAAAGAGGAAGTTGGATTAGAAGTAGTAGACAGGAAGCTGGTGTACTTCACGACTGTCATAGTTGGGCTAAATTAATGAGTGTTTTTATAATAATCAATTATTTTTTAATAAATTTTAAATACAACAGCTTACCTGTACAGTTCTATTAACTTATGTCAATTGAAAACTACGAACTTTTACGAATTCGTAATGGCCAACTCTTTCTCAGCAGCCTTGAATATTTTGTCTTTCTTGTAGTTATACCACCAATGTGGGGCTGTTTTCTTCATCAGTGTATCGATATTTCTCATTCCAACGATATTCCATGCGCCTTTAAGCTTTCCGGTTAAACTGGGTTGGAATGCCCGCAAACTCATCGCAAAACCGCTTTCGAGATATTCCATATGATGCCAGTAGCCACCTGGCATAAAAAGGGTGTCCCCATGCCCCAGAACTACTTCATATCCATTTACCAGTTGCAAAGCTGGAAATTCATTAGTATTTACCTTGCTTTTGCTGGGGTCCGAATAATTGCTGAAATCAGCCAGGCTCAACACTTCGTAGGGTTTACGGTAAAGTTTACGTTGTTCCTCATACGGGAATAATAATACCCTCTTCTTTCCAAGGAACTGGGTATGCATGATATGTGAAAGGTCAATATCAAAGTGCATATGAGTAATTGAACCCTGCCCGCCTGTAAATAGCATGGGAAACTTCTTTATAAATCCCTTCATCAGGTGTTCGGGCCAGGTAAAATCATTTATCAGTTGTGGGGCATGACTGAAAATATTAAAGAGAAAGATCCTCCAGGCAGCAGGCCCTGAACGGATCATGTCAATGTATTCACCAAAACTTGTGTAGTCGTCGGCTTTATTAATGGGGGTGTAAGCATCGCTCTTCACATTGTTATAAATTCCAACCTGTTTATCTCCAACAATTTCTTTGAAATAATCCCAGTTCCATTTGGTATAGGCGGGCCAGCTTTTCGCCAGATCTTTGATAATAACCGGAACCTTTGGCAGGTAGTATTTCTCCCGGAATTCATCGGGGCTTATGGTATTTACTACGTCAATAGCTTGTAAATGCATAATCCTCAGTTTTTGGCAAATTTAATATTAAATTCATCTTGGCCATGTGCTGTTTAACTACGAATGTAATTCATATGTTAAAAAACAATAGCGTAATTGTACGCAGGTTACTTGAAAAATGAAAGAACTACTTAATTGATAAAGAATTAATTTTCAGGCATGCTTTTGCAAGTTCATCCAGATAACCCACAACCCAGAGCGGTTAGTTTATTGGCCGAGAGCTTGGCAAAGGGTGCCATTATCATCTATCCAACCGATACCGTATATGGACTAGGCTGCGATATCTTCCAACCTAAGGCGGTGGAACGGATCTGTCGTATTAAACAGGTTGATCCCAAAAAGGCGCAGCTTTCGTTTATTTGTTATGATCTAAGCGATCTTAGTAAGTATACTAAAAGTATATCAACCCCGATATACCGGTTATTGAAAAACTATCTCCCCGGTCCTTACACATTTATCCTGCCGGCTAGTAAACAAGTCCCGAAGATGCTGCAAAATAAAAAAGATACGATCGGGCTTCGTATACCAGATAACCTGATCGCGCGATCTATCGTAAAAGAACTCGGTCGTCCCTTACTGAGCGCTTCACTTCCCGGCAACATGGCAGAAGAAATAACTGACCCGGAATTGATGTTTGAAAAATTCGGAAAACAGGTTGAATATGTTGCGGATGGTGGGATTGGTGGCATTGTTCCTTCAACAATTATTGATTGTACCGGTCCCGAACCAGAATTGATCAGGGAAGGATTGGGGGATTGGCCAAAAGAATAAATTTGCAACATTTAAAATACAGAGCTAAGAGAACAAAGGAGAAAAGGAGTGCAAAGTAGTGTTTGAAATTTGGAGATTTCTCTTACTCCTCATTTTTCTTTTTTAATCACTACTTAAAATACAGAGCTAAGAGAATAAAAGGGAAAATGTGAGAAAGAGTAGTGTTTGAATTTTTGAGAGTTCTCTTTATTCACCTTTTCCCTTTTGATCTCTTAGCCAATAAATTCAGTTATGCAACAGGAACTTTATCAGAAATTTTTTCCCGACGATTTTACATTGGAAACACCTCGGGTGCTATTGCGATTACTTAAAGTGGAAGATTTTACTTCTCTACAACCTCTTACCAAAAACGAGGACATCTGGAAGTATTTTACAACACAACTCAGCAGCGACGAAGAGCTAAAGAAATGGATTGAAGAGGCGTTGAATGCAAGAAAATCTTTTATCCGAATGCCTTTTACGGTTATTGATAAAGACACTAACACAATTTGTGGCAGTACCAGTTATGGCAATATTTCTTTTTTAGATAAACGCATCGAAATCGGCTGGAGCTGGCTGGGAGTTGATTTCATGGGAACCGGCGTTAACCGTCATGCTAAATTCGCTTTGATGAGCCATGCATTTGAAGCCATGGGTTTGGAAAGAGTGGAAATAAAAACGGATGTTTTGAATCAACGGGCCAGGAAAGCGTTACTCAAAATAGGAATGTACGAAGAAGGAGTGCTGCGGAGTCACCAGCAAATGCATAGCAATCGCCGCAGGGATACTATTTATTACAGTATCATCCGCGATGAATGGATCAATGTTAAAAAATTATTTTTCTCCGATCTGGCTTAAAATACAGAGCTAAGAGGACAAAAGGGAAAAGGAGTTAAAGGGTGTTTCGAATTTCAGAATTCCCTTTTTCTCCTGTTCCCTTTTGTCCTCTTAGCCAAAAACCCGCACTCCTCTCGGAAATGCGGGAACACTATAGCAACCTATCAACCATCTGCATTAACTTCTTTCAAATCGATTGTGCTTATAACGATAAGCATGACGATGATGTTTTCTTTTTTCGTGTTGCAGCATTCGTCTTTCGCGGGGGCTGATTCGACCATCGTTTAACCGCGCATGACGCTTATGACGATAAATCTTCTGACGCTCTTTCATCAAACGCTGTTTTTCAAAACGATTGAGTTCATTATAACGGCTTCCATTTTCAATTCGTGGTTTTTGACGTATTCCACTTTTAATTTGTGCATCAGCGCTGCCAATGGCAATTCCCATGATAAGAGCGAGCGCAAGTACTAATTTAACTTTCATGACATTCTGGTTTTTGTAATTAATAGCTATACAGTTATAAGACTTCCGATACTCGTTGAAGTTTAATGAAGAATGCTAAGGAAATGGTAAGAAGAAGACGAATGGCGGATTTACGGATGGTGAATGGCGAATGCTTTATATTTAAGAATCCCTTTTAATAGCAGGTTCGAATTATTTCAAAAGAATGTTACACTTAAGGAATTCGCCACTCCTACATCCGCCATTCGCCATCTTTTCATTCGCCATCGGTTATTCGTCTTCCATTTCCATAGAAATCTGAAGCGGCTGGCACTGAAAGGATTTTCGGTGATAAAAACATTGGCCATGCTTTTCAATGGCTTTTCGATGTGCAAGCGTGCCATAACCCTTATTGGTATGCCATGCATAGTGGGGAAATTGCTGATGTAGGTTCAGCATGTATTCGTCGCGATAGGTTTTTGCCAATATGCTTGCAGCGGCAATGGAACTATAGATAGAATCACCTTTAATAATGCATTCGTGACGGATTTTTTTATATTTTATGAAACGATTTCCGTCGATAAGAAGTAAATCGGGTGAAAAAGTTAATTTATCCACGGCAAGATGCATGGCTTTAAAAGAAGCCTTCAAAATATTGATACGATCAATTTCCGCTGCTTCAACCATGGCTACTCCATAGCACGATGCGTTTTCTTCTATAAAAACCCTTAATTCGTTGCGATTTGTTTCTGTAACCTGCTTTGAATCGTTTAACAAAGGATGATAAAAAAAGGGAGGAAGTATTACCGCTGCGGCAAACACCGGACCTGCCAGGCATCCGCGACCTGCTTCATCGCATCCGGCTTCAATAATATCTTCCTGAAAAAAATTTTTAAGCAAGGGAGTTCTTTGATCAAAAATACAACTGAGCGCAATGTGCTGAATATTTTTCATCTTTGTTTTATTCCACATTATTAAATTATGGATTCAACCAGTTTGCACCAGGTATTCCCTTCTTTTGAAAAAGAGCTGCTGACTGCTTTGGAAAATAACAGCCAGCAAAGAACATTTCTGGTCGATGAGCCGCTTATGCGTACCGGCCAGTATTTCAAAAGCACCCTTCTTATACTCAGCGGGTTGGTAAAAGTGTACCGGGAGGATAATCAGGGAAATGAATTCTTTATGTATTACCTGCAACCGGGTGAAGCTTGTGCGTTGAGTATGGTTTGCGCTACAAAATCGGAAACCAGCCAGGTTATGGCGAAAGCAGTAAAAGAAACCGAAGTATTGAGCATTCCACTTCAATATATGGACGACTGGATGAGTCGTTATAAGAGCTGGTATCATTTTGTACTGGAAAACTATAGAACCCGCTTTGAAGAATTACTGGTAACAATCGATCATGTGGCGTTCCGGGCCATGGACGAGCGACTCGAGTTTTACTTAAAAAAGCATCGCGACACACTAAAAAGCAACACCATTGAAATAAGTCACCAGCAAATTGCCGATGAGTTGAATTCTTCCCGGGAAGTTATTTCCCGGTTATTGAAAAAAATGGAACAACTGGGTAAATTAAAACTTCACCGGAATGCTATTGAACTTATTTCTTTGTAAACAGCTATTCTTTGTGATAATAATCAATGAGTGTTTTAACTTAATCCCTCATTTTTGTTCATAGAATGGAAATAGTAGGATATATCGCAGCAGTATTAATCGGAATTTCGCTCGGACTAATCGGTGGAGGCGGATCAATACTTACCGTTCCCGTACTGGTTTACTTGTTGGGTATTGATGCTGTACTGGCTACGGGTTATTCGCTTTTTATTGTTGGAATTACCAGCCTGGTAGGAGGCGCCAGGGCGTTTATGAATAAAACCGTTGATTTCCGGGCTGTTTCCCTTTTTGGGATTCCATCTATTCTTACCATTTTTATTGCCCGTCATTTTGTATTGCCTATTATACCGGATCACCTTTTCCGTATAGGTACAATTGATATCGGTAAAGGAAGTTTCCTTATGTTGATATTCTCATTACTAATGTTGCTGTCAGCTTTTTTCATGTTGCGCGATACAAAGGATCCTGATGAAACAATCAATGAGGGAAAAGAATCCATTCAACAATACAAAATGCTCTCCCTATTAGTACCGGGTTTGATCGTTGGATTCACGACAGGATTATTGGGAGCGGGGGGTGGGTTCCTCATTGTTCCGGCTTTGGTACTTTTATTACACCTCCCTATGAAAACAGCCATAGGTACTTCATTGTTGATTATAGCGATCAACTCGATTTTTGGTTTTGTATTCAGTATCGGCCACTACCAGTTCAACTGGAACATCCTGTTGATTTTTACTGGTCTTGCCATTGGCGGTGTTGTTATCGGTAGCATGCTTTCCCAAAAATTTAACGCCAACTCCTTAAAAAGAATATTTGGTTGGTTTGTCTTGCTGATGGCCATTTACATCATTGTCAATGAACTTTTCCTGCCTTGATTTTTCTCTTCTATTTATTGCTGCCGCCCGCTTATGTGACATAAGTCATAGTACAAAGAAAATGCTAGCGCTAAATTTGTGTAATCATAGCATATAAAAATATAAATGATGAATCCAACCATTGAACAGATATACACCGGTTGCCTGGCCCAGGGAGCTTATTATATACAATCGGGGAATGAAGCCGCAATCATTGATCCGTTGCGCGAAATTGAACCCTATCTCCTGAAAGCAGAAAGAAACGGAGCACGGATTAAGTATGTTTTTGAAACGCATTTCCATGCCGATTTTGTTTCGGGGCATATCGATCTTGCCAAAGCCACCGGCGCCAGTATTGTATATGGGCCAACAGCTCGTCCGGATTTTGAAGCAGTTGTTGCGGAAGATGGACAGGAATTCCAGATCGGTAGCCTTCGTTTGAAAGTGATTCATACGCCAGGTCATACTATGGAGAGCAGTTGTTTTTTATTGATTGATGAAAAAGGAAAAGATACTGCTTTGTTTACAGGCGATACACTATTTATCGGTGATGTGGGTCGGCCCGATCTTGCACAAAAAGTAAAAGCAGAGCTTACTCAGGAGAAATTAGCGGGTCATTTATTTGATTCACTACGTAATAAAATCATGCCGCTGGCAGACCACATTATTGTATACCCTGCGCATGGAGCGGGGAGCGCGTGCGGTAAAAATATGAGTAAGGAAACAACGGATACGCTCGGTCATCAAAAAGCAACCAATTACGCGTTGCGTGCAAATATGACGAAGGATGAATTTATGAAAGAGGTATTAACCGGGCTGACCGCCCCTCCTCAATATTTCCCGTTGAATGTGATGATGAATATTAAGGGATACGATGCAATTGACGAAGTATTGAAAAGAGGTACACAGGCATTGAGCCCCGAAGCATTTGAAACAGCGGCCAATGAAACCAATGCGTTGATATTGGATACGAGAGACGCGCAAACATTCGCGAAAGCGTTTATTCCCAACTCGATAAACATTGGTATTGATGGGAACTTCGCTCCATGGGTAGGAACGCTGGTGCCGGATATCAAACAGCAGATATTGCTGGTTACCGAAGCGGGAAGAGAGGAGGAAGTAGTAACCAGGCTAGCAAGAGTTGGCTATGATTACGCGATTGGCTATTTAAACGGAGGTATCGATGCCTGGCTTAAGGCGGGTAAAGAAACCGAACAGGTGCTTTCCGTTAACGCGGAACAAATGGCCCTTCAAATTAAAAAGGATCCGTTACTGGGTATTTTGGATGTTCGTAAAAAAAGTGAATACGATTCCGAGCATATGATAAATGCAGAAAACGCATCACTCGATTATATTAACGACAGCATGCTGAAAGTAGATAAAAACAAAACCTACTACGTGCATTGCGCGGGAGGGTATCGGTCAATGATTTTTATTTCGGTACTTAAAGCGAGAGGATACAATAATCTCATTGATGTAAAAGAAGGATTTAAAGCAATTAAAGAAACAGGATTATTTCAGTTAACAGACTATACCTGTCCCTCTACCTTATTATAAACATTCACCTCATAAAATTAATTTCATGTTTGGTTTAGAAAAGTTATTTGCAAATAAAATAGATTTCAAAAAATTAGCTACCGAAGGTGCTGTAATCCTGGACGTAAGAACCCCCGCCGAGTTCTCCGATGGTCATATCAAAGGTGCCATTAATGTGCCTGTTGATCAACTCCGGAGTTCATTCGGGAAATTTAAAAATAAGACAGTTATTACCTGTTGCCGCTCCGGCGCCCGCAGCGCAATAGCAACCAATTTGCTGAAGAATGCCGGTATTAGCGCGGTCAATGGAGGATCCTGGCAATCGTTATCTAAAAAAATTGCATAATGTATTTAAGAAACTTGCTGGTAAACTGGAATGTTTGCAGAATAGTACGAATTATTGCGGGGGTACCAATTCTCGTAATGGGTATACAACAATCGGATGGGCCGGTCATAGCCCTTGGCGCTATATTTACGGCATTAGGTTTGTTTACTACACAGTGTTGCTCAACGGGAGTATGCAGCAGAACTCCCATTCGTCGGGGAGGTACCGATCCAAATGGCAAAGTTGAATTTGAAGAAATAAAATAACAATCGCATGAGTAGTTTTGGAGAAATTATACAATCCGGCAAGCCTGTTTTGGTAGACTTTTTTGCAGAATGGTGCGGTCCATGCAAAATGATGGCTCCTATTTTAAAAGAATTGAAACAAAATATGGGCGATTCGGTAACTATATTAAAAGTAGATGTCGATAAAAATCCTGGTCCAGCCAGCACGTATAACATACAAGGTGTACCTACGCTGATGATCTTTAAAAATGGCGAGATTAAGTGGCGCCAATCAGGGGTAGTAAATGCCCGTCAACTACAAAATGTATTACAACAATTTTCTGCGTAATTTCAAGGCATTTTAAACGGCATTCGTGAACTTGCTATGGTTAAAAAATTCTTTCGCGATCAAAAGAAATCAATAGTACTGGGTAGCATTGGAGTTTTTGCCGGTGCGCTGGGAGGTTTTTTGTATTGGAAGTATGTTGGCTGTATTTCCGGTACCTGCGCAATCTGGTCTAACCCAACAAGGTCAACGCTCTACGGCGCTTTATTAGGCGGATTATTTTTACTTGCTTTTGCTCCGGATAGTTCCAAAACAAAAAATACGATCAAATAATTATGTTGGAATTTTTGCAAAAACCCTGGCCCTGGTATGTGGCTGGGCCCTTGATTGGCCTGATGGTGCCATTATTATTGCTATTGGGAAATAAGACATTCGGTATTTCTTCTTCCCTTCGTCATATCTGTGCGATTTGCTTTCCGGCTAACATATCATTTTTTAAATACAATTGGAGAAAAGAGGCCTGGAACCTTTTTTTTGCGGCTGGAATTTTATTGGGCGGCATTATTGCAGCAAACTGGTTACAAAATGGTGAAGCAGTAATAGTAAATCCAAAACTGGTGAATGAATTACAAGCCTACGGAATCAGCAATTATGAGGGTTTGGTTCCGGTTGATCTTTTTAATTGGAACAATCTGTTTTCAATAAAAGGTTTTGTATTGATAATAGTAGGTGGATTTCTTGTAGGTTTTGGTACCCGTTATGCAGGAGGTTGTACATCCGGACATGCGATTATGGGTCTATCTAACCTGCAATGGCCCTCGTTGATTGCTACCTGTTGTTTTATGGCGGGAGGCATTATCATGGCAAATGTTTTTCTACCCTTATTACTTTCTTTATAAAAGCAACTGATGGAAACAATTGTAAAAAGAGATAATGAAATTAATATTGAAACGAATACTGATTTTGAAGTGCGTTCATTGGATGCAATGTGTTTGAATGAATCAGAAATTCCGGCACCCGGCTGGCATAATCTCAAATATCTTGCTGCCGGATTATTTTTTGGAATACTGCTGGTAAAAGCGGAGGTCATCTCCTGGTTCCGCATTCAGGAAATGTTTCGTTTTCAGAGCTTTCACATGTATGGGGTGATTGGTTCCGCAGTTGTAACCGGTATTATTTCAATATGGCTTATTAAAAAGTTTCATATCAGGTCGGTATATGGAGAACCGATCCGCATTCATTCAAAGCGCTTTAACAAGGGACAGATATATGGTGGTTTGTTATTTGGTATTGGATGGGCATTGACGGGGGCCTGTCCCGGCCCCCTCTTCGCACAAATTGGTACGGGGGCTACTGTAATCGTTGTAACTTTACTGAGTGCGATCGCCGGAACCTGGGTGTATGGCTGGATGCGGGAGCGATTGCCTCATTAAGCTACCGAAATATGAAATTTTCTAAAACAACGATTTGTATAATTCTTGTGATCGTATTTGGATTGGCAGGATTTCTTATTGGTAAGAATTCAAAAAAAGCAACAGCGCTTACAACTAACTCCACGGGGCTAAAGCCGCCGTCATCGAATAATTACTGGTCGGCTCCTGATACATCAGAACTTGATCATTCAGAAGAAAGTGAATTGATACGCTATGGAAGAGAGTTAATC
This sequence comes from Chitinophagaceae bacterium, assembly GCA_965279015.1. Classification (GTDB taxonomy): domain Bacteria; phylum Bacteroidota; class Bacteroidia; order Chitinophagales; family Chitinophagaceae; genus Endoryza. The sequence goes on along the minus strand of OZ257130.1, from coordinate 482,057 downwards.
GCAAATACATCTTATTATTTAGGGCCAGAAGGAACAGTTGCTTCCGTTACCAATGGTATGAACTGTCAGAACTGCCACCTTGATGCTGGTACAAAAACATGGGGAAATAATTATGGAGGCGTTTATTCCATGTATCCGATTTACCGTGATCGCTCAGGCACAGAAGAAACTATATTTAAAAGAGTATCAGATTGCATAGAAAGAAGTCTCAACGGCAAAGCCCCCGACACAGCAAGCCGCGAAATGCAAGCCATTCAAAAATATATTCAGTGGCTTGGCAAAGAAGTGCCCCATAAAACCAAACCTCCCGGGGCCGGGTTAAAAGAACTGGCTTTCTTGAACAGAGCCGCTGATACCCTAAAGGGCAAACAAGTATTCATTGCAAAATGCCAGCGATGCCATGGTGTAAATGGGGAAGGGGTTCTAAACCCGAATAGCGGTTCATATTATGCGTATCCTCCATTGTGGGGAGATAATAGTTATAATACCGGGGCGGGTTTATTTCGGGTAACACGTTTCGCGGCATATGTAAAATACAATATGCCTTTCGATTTAAAATCGGATACCATTTTATCGGCGGAAGAAGCCTGGGATGTTGCGGCTTTTGTAAACTCACAAAAAAGGCCACAGAAAAAATTCGCCCAGGATTGGCCCGATATTTCAAAAAAACCAATTGATCATCCCTTCGGTCCATATACCGATGGATTTACAGAAGCTCAGCATAAATACGGACCTTTCGATCCCATAAAAAAAAGAAGAGAAGAGCTTAAGAAGAAAGACAATACCGTAGTTAGTAATTAATAATCAGAAGAACTTTTAAAACATCTGTATCATGAAAAAAAGAACTTTTGTGCTTGCCAGCGCTTTATTTTTTGTCAGCATGCTCAATGCTCAACAACATAAAATTGTTTACGACCTGGTTAGTGCCGATACATCCGATCACAGCACCGTATTGAGGCAATTCAACAATATATTAAAAGAAGCACCCGATGCGGAATTAGAAGTTGTCTGTCACGGTCAGGCAATTTATATGTTTGTAAAGGACAAAGCTATACTGGAAGAGAAAATGAAAGAACTGGTTAAAAGAGCAAAAATTTCATTTAAGGTTTGTGCCAATTCGATGCGTCGATATGGTGTCGATAAAAGTCAATTGATTTCGCTTGCCGAAATAGTTCCGGTCGCTATGCTTGAATTATCATCCAAACAGCAGCAGGGATGGAGCTATATCAAGGCAGGGCATTAGTGAATAGTAAATAGTGAATAGTGAATAGCGAATAGCGAATAGCGAATAGCGAATAGCGAAATTTAGAGAGTCTAAAGATACTTATTATTTATACGGGTTACTTTTTATCTAAACATCAAACCAACGAGTATGAAAAAGAATTTTTTTATAACCTGCTTATCGATGCTTCTTTTTTTTATCTCCCAGGCACAACAGAAAGATTATAAGGTAGTATTTGATCTTACCAGTAAAGATACATTAGCGCATCAGACAGCTATCCGTCAAATGGGTCTTATTGCACGAGCTAATCCAGATGCTAAAGTGGAGTTGGTAATTTTTGGTCAGGCTATTGGCATGGTGGTAGCCGATAAATCATTTGTAAAAAACGATTTGCTCAAACTATTGGAACTTAAAAATGTATCTGTAAACGTGTGCGAGATAACGATGCAACGTGGTAAAATAGAAAAAGCCCAGCTAATACCGGGTGTTGGAACCGTACCGGATGGTATCTATGAAATTATTTCGAGACAACGGGAAGGGTGGGGGTATATTAAAGTGGCGCAGTAATTCGGAGTTGAAAGGTTTAAAAGTTTAAGGGTTTAAGGGTTGTTTAAATTCAATCATGCTCTATAGATTGGAACAACCCTTAAACCCTTAAACTTTTAAACTTCTTAAACTTTTCTTATCCTGCGAAAATATATCCACAGCCATTCTCCTGTGCACGGCCCAGTGCCCATACACCTGATGGAACTATTTGGATACCTGGCAATACGCCGCTTACCCAATCTTTTTTGACTTCAGCAGCATCTTTGCCCATTCCCTGTGCGAGAGCTGCGCTATATACAGTAAGTGCCGCATCGCATACGCAGAACATTACACCACTTGACTGAAGTTCATTAATACCAATTTCAATTACTCCAAACCCAGGTACTTTGTAGGTACCTGAAGCTGGTTTCCAAAATGCGTTCTTGGTGGCAGGTTTACCATCCGCATCGTTTACCTTGAATGTTTCTCCGAATTTGTATTTTTCCCAGAGACGATCTTCCATTGCGAAAGGGATTGAATCGTGACGGAGCACCACTACAACACCGCATTCTTTTTCCGGAGTGCCTGTTGCCGCATTAGTTAGTAAAAAAACTCTTGGCCATGCAAATGCAAAAATCCCATTAGGATGAGGGGAATCATAAACAATCTTGTGTTTTTTACCCTTTATCTGGCTGAACCAGGCATCCGGATCGGCCATAATACCTACAGGATTTGATTTTCCAGCGAAGCCTTGTAAAGGAGCAGCCAGATTGGCTATGCCCAGTGTAGCTGCACCAGCGGCCAGTGATCCGATAAAACCTCGCCGCCCGGTGTTTTGAGAAAGATCATTAGTTGGCATAATTTAAAGTTTTTGGTGAGCAATTAAAAAGTTTAGCAGTTTAAGAAAAGCTACGAAATTTATGGGAAGAGGAGAGTTTTTCAATGTAGATGCAAATGTGCTTTTTTGTAAAACATCAGCAAATACCCAAAAGCGGGTATAAGCCATGCTTATTTTGTAAAGCAACGAACTATGAATGATTCATTACTTCACAAACTACCAAACGGCGGCTTTAGTCAAATATTCGGAGCATATTAGTTAGCCATTGACATTCTTTTCGCCCGCTCACCCTACCTTTGTCGGCCTTATGTATTCCTCTAGTTTACAACGTTCTTCAAGACCCGTAGCCATATGGTTATTGGTTGGTGTTGGTATGATAATGATCCAGGTGGTATTAGGAGGCATTACCCGGTTAACGGGTTCCGGATTATCAATAACTGAATGGAAGCCGATATTAGGAGCCTTCCCTCCGATGTCTGAAGAAAAATGGCAAATCGCATTTGATAAATACAAAGAAATCGGCCAATTCAAGCATATCAACTTTGACTTTACCTTACAGGATTTTAAATTCATTTATTTCTGGGAATGGCTTCATCGAGATTGGGGAAGATTGATCGGAATCGTTTTCGCAATTCCATTTCTTATATTTTTGATCCGCAAACAGATCCGCAGGGAAATGATTATCCCCCTGATTGTTTTATTTCTATTGGGGGGATTACAGTCCGTTATAGGGTGGATCATGGTAAAAAGCGGGTTAAACGAAAATGATACTCACGTCGATCATATTCGCCTTGCCATACATTTTCTCGCGGCACTGGGTCTTCTTTGCTATACATTATGGTTCGCACTAAAACTACTCGTATTTCCCAAGGAGTTGGTGACCAGTTCATCTCTAAAAAAATTTACGGGCTGGTTACTGACGCTTCTTTCTCTCCAATTATTATACGGGGCATTTATGGCGGGATTGAAAGCGGGAGTGGCTGCACCCACATGGCCAACTATCAACGGATATTGGTTGCCACTACAAACCGGTAAAAGTTGGGTAAATGATAGCATCAATGTTCAATTTATACACCGTGGGATTGCTTATTTACTAGCCGTTCTCATTGGTTTATGGTGGTGGAAAGCAGCCAGGCTAAATGGAAGCAGGCTTTTCAACAAAACGCGATTCCTGCCTATGTTGACAGTATTTATTCAGGTAGTACTAGGTGTTTTTACAGTTATATATTCTCCAAACCCCAAAACCCTCCTATGGCTGGGCACCGCTCATCAATTTGTTGCGATGTTATTGCTTATGATACTGGTATGGATGTATTATCTGTTACGTTCCAAAACTTTCAGCCCCATCCCATAATTCGGCTGCTATCTTTTCGTTTTAATAGTAACTTGTTGAATAATAAGCTATCGGGCTTGCCCAACTCATATGAAACCATTTTTTCACGGACTATATCATTCCTTTCCGATTCAGCTGGTAATGCTTCATCTGAAAAAATTCCAGGTGCTGCTGATCTTCTGGTATATTTTGTTTAGTACGGTAAATGGTTCATTCATGAAATCGTTCGGTGCCGATTCCTTATACCTGGCACCAGAATATCTTGGGGAAGTGAATCCGGCAGCGGCTGCAATTGTTGGGGCAGCCATCGGGATTTTTATCATGAGCTGGAACATCACCACTTTTATCTTGTTCAGCAGGCATTTTCGCTTCCTGGCTACCACTTCCAATCCATTTCTAAAATATTGCATTAATAACTGTGCTATTCCCATCATCTTCCTTGTATTTTATTTTATCAAAGCCATTCGTTTCTATCATATCAAAGAATTGCTTTCGGCCGGGGAAATAATTTTTCAGATTCTTGGATTTTTATTTGGATTAATATTAACGACTGCTATCTCACTTGTTTATTTTTTCCGTTATGATAGAAGAATCATCCGACTGCTTTCACCGGTTATAAGCAACCCGCAGTTATTTAAGTCTCAGTTTAAGAAAGATGAAACCCGGTTGAACCAAAGCCGGCTGATCAAGGTTGAATGGTACCTGCAATCTCCCTTTAATTTGAAAAAAGTTCGCGATGTATCGCATTACAGCAAGGAGTTCATAGAAACCATCTTTAGCAGGCATCACTTCGCGGCCGTTGTATCGATCTTTATCGCTTTTATTTTCCTGGTGCTGGTGGGATTTATGCTTGATAATCGATTTTTCCAACTTCCAGCCGCTGCGGGAATAACAATTTTCTTTGCCATTCTAATCGCCGTATCAGGCGCTTTCTCTTATTTTTTACAAAGTTGGAGTATTCCTTTTTTAATTGGTTTGTTCTTTTTAGTGAATATATTATATAAGTATGATATCATCGATTCCAGTAACAAAGCATATGGGTTAAACTATTCTAATAAAGCCGAAAGACCGGTTTACAACCGCGAGTCGTTGCTGGCATTGTGCAATGATAGCAGCATAGAGCAGGATAAAAAGAATATGATTGATATTCTGGAAACCTGGAAGAAAAAGCAGCACGATGAAAAACCGTTCTTATTCATTATTAATACAAGTGGTGGGGGAAGCCGCAGCGCTACTTTTACGATGAATGTATTGCAACGTTTGGATAGCCTCACACAGGGCACCATTATGCAAAAAACTTTTTTGATCACGGGTGCTTCAGGGGGTATGCTGGGGGCCACCTATTTCCGGGAATTGGATAGGTTACGCGCCAATGGTCAAAAGATTGATCCCCGGAACCGCTTATATGTAAATGATATCGCCGGCGATCTGTTGAATCCCTTGTTTTCCTCATTCGTTGCGCGTGACCTGGCATCACCCGCGCAAAAATTCAAGGTTGGAAAATATCAATATATCAAAGACAGGGGATATGCTTTTGAGCAAAAGTTAAATGAAAATACAAGAGGCTACCTGAATAAACAATTGGGCGATCTGTACGAAGACGAGAAAAACGCCCGTATGCCAATGATTGTTTTCAATTCGGTTATTACAACAGATGGACGAAAACTAATCATCGGTACTCAACCGCTCCGTTTTTTAATGAGACCCTACCTGGATACGGCCTATGCAAAAGCCGTTGATCCGGATGCATTGGACTATCAAACTTTTTTTGCCAAACAGGATCCAATGAACCTTCGTTTGTTGACTGCTATGCGGATGAACGCTACTTTCCCCTATGTACTGCCGAATGTATGGTTGCCCTCAAAGCCTGTAGTAGATGTTATGGATGCTGGCTTGCGTGATAATTTCGGCCAGGAAACGGCCATACGATTCATCCAGGTATTTAATGAATGGATAAAGAAGAATACCAGGGGCGTTGTATTGTTGCAGATACGTGATCGAAAAACGGGTGGCTGGGAGTATCCGTTTGAATCTCACAACGTAACTGAAATTGTTACGCGGCCCATGTTGCTGTTGCAATACAACTGGTACAAAATGCAGGAATATAACCAGAATGATATGTTGAGTCTTTCACAGCTGGCTATGGGACAACAGATTTTTAAATTTACTTTTCAATATTCACCCAAAAAAGAAGATGCCCGTGCGGCATTGAATTTTCACCTTACTAAAAGTGAAAAACAGGATATTGCCGAAGCGTTGGAAAGTGATAATAATCAATATGCATTTAATCGATTAATAAAATTGACGGATACGATTTCCCTGCCCTCTCTTACCAAGCGTGAATAAGTTTGAAATGTTGTGGAAGGATTTTAATGCGTAGGTCCGCGATGGATTCCCTCGGTTCTCCATCAATATGCAAGGGTGCTTTCTCCAGATTTTTAATACGCAATTCAGGTGTTTGAAAATAAATTACAGGTGAACGAAGCGAGTTCTCTATTTTTTTTATTCGTCCGGTTAATACCTGTTTCAGTACATTAAAGAGGAACATTGGTTTAGCGACTTTCTTTACAATTACAATATCCAGCAATCCATCTGATAAGGAGGCACGGGGAGCAATCGTAAAATTGTTTCCAAACTGGTTACTATTGGCAACACTTATAAAGAAAGCTTCTGAAGAAAAGGAAAGCTTGTTGGCTTCAATAAGAAAGGGATACGATTTAGCAGAAAAAAAGTTTTTGGTTGTTAACGATGCATAGGTTGCCAATCCACGTTTGGATTGAGTCGCGAATTCATGCGCCACACTTGCATCAAATCCCAGTCCGCATAACATACAGGCAAATTGCTTATTGACCATAAACGCATCCGTCAGACGGGGAGTACCGTCAAAAAGAATATCTAATGCTTTTTCAGAATCGCGAGGAATGCCTGCAGTTAATGCCAATCCATTTCCCGAGCCCATTGGTATAATACCAAAGTTGAGACCGGTATGTGCCAGCGAACAGACCACCTGGTTCACACTGCCGTCGCCACCACAAATACCAATATCAGTCACCCCTTCATCCGCTATTTTTTCTTCCAAAAAGGAATAATCACCACTGGCAACCGTTGGAAGTATTTCAAAATTTATCGAGCGTTCACTGGTCTTTTTTTTGATCAGTTCCAGTAATGTTTCCTTTCCTTTTGTACCGGATATTGGGTTGATAAGATATATGATCTTCCGTTTCATTCGAATTTTCTGCATTTATTTCCTGAATCTTGCAATTTCCCAAAGATAAACGCAAACTGGCATGGAAAAGTGAATGGTGAATAGTGAATAGTGAATGGTGAGAAGTGAAAGGTGAAAAGCGAATGGAGAATGGAGAATGGTGAATGGCGAAAAATTTGGGAATTGCAAAGTATGTATTATGCCCCGTAGGCGCTACCCGCTGGGATTTATAAAACCAAAAGAAACTTGCTACTACTTCGTGGGCCACTCACCACTCACTACTCACTATTCACCACTCACTTTCATCAATCCGCAAGCACAATCGTACACAAATGCTGACGCCGGATACGAATCGCTGCCGCCATTGCCGGATCCGCAGGCGCGGCCCAGGTAAATAAACTAACTTTTTTACGGCTCCATAAAATTTTAAGCATATCCTTATTATAAAACTGAAGCGCGTTGGTGCTGTCGCGTTGCGCAACTACTGCGGAGGTGCTATCCATCAATGCAATCGTACGCACCCAACCCTTAGTAGCACTATTCTTTGGTTCAGTATATTCAATTTTAAACATGCCATTGTTAGTGAGATCGGCTTTTTTGACGGATATGAAGTTCTTCGAGGTATCCTCAGCGGTTCCTGTTAAAATATTCTTTTTACCTAAATAAACTTTCCAGCTTGCAGTTTCTTGCGCATGGGCAAACGGAACAATAAGAATTGTGAGAAGTAAGAGACAAATACGATAGTTCATCTGGCTTGTTTAATTGTAAGAAGGTTTTGTAAAGATACAAGTTGCATGGAGTAGTTCGGAGTCGGAAATCGTGAGACGTGAGTGGTGAGTCGTGAGTGTTAATCTCTAAGTAAAAGTGACTTGCAGTCAATCGGGGAGCCACTCACGACTCACCACTCACGTCTCACGATTCGGGACTACCATCGAAGCAGCGCGCTTCCCCACGTAAATCCACTTCCAAAAGCTGCCAGGCAAACCAGATCTCCCTCTTTAATCTTTCCCTCTTCCCATGCTTCACACAATGCAATGGGCACCGATGCGGCGGTTGTATTTCCATATTTCTGGATATTATTATACACCTGATCATCGCGCAATTTTAGCTTTTGCTGTACAAATTGAGCGATGCGTAAATTGGCCTGGTGCGGTATCAATATTTTGATATCAACAGGGGAGCATCCATTCGCAGTTAATGATTCCATGATTACTTCCGGAAATTTCACCACGGCTTTTTTAAATACCGCTTGTCCGTCCATATTGGGGAATACCTGTGCCTTATCCAACATGGCATGGCTGAAAAACATCTGACCAATTTCTGCATTATCAAAATCCGCAACCGGTTCCGCGGTCCAATGATTGGCATGCGTACCTGGATTATACATAGCCAGTATCTCTGCGCTTTCTCCATCGCTGTGCAAATGCGTACTTAAAATACCACGATCCTTATCTTCTGTTGGTTGCAACACAACGGCGCCTGCGCCATCTCCAAATATCACGCTCACATTTCTGCCTCTTGTACTGAAGTCGAGACCGAAAGAATGCTTTTCGCTTCCTACCACCAATATATTTTTATACATACCGGTTTTGATGAATTGATCCGCTACACTCAATGCATATAGAAATCCGCTGCATTGATTACGTACATCCAGTGCGCCAATCTCTTTCATCTTCATGGCGCGTTGCAACAACACGCCACAACCGGGGAAATAATAATCGGGGGAAAGCGTAGCGAATACAATGAAATCGATATCCTGTGCCGTTATGCCAGCCCTTTCAATGGCAATCTTCGCCGCTTCTACACCCATGGTAGTGGTAGTTTCGCCGGTTCGATCAGCATATCTCCTTTCTTTAATACCTGTTCTTTCCTGGATCCATTCATCGCTGGTATCCATATATTTTATCAAGTCGTTATTGGTAACTACCTGTTTAGGAACATAGCTGCCAATACCGGCAATTCTGGATCGGAACATATAGCAAGCGTTTTATCGGGTCAAGGTAAAGAAAATAATGGTTGTGGAGGATATGAAACGGTTGTGGATCCAACTAATTTAACAATGCAGATTTTTATGAAGATTAATAAACCCTGATTCCAGCTTTCATCATTAGTAGCAAAAGAATTGCCACGAAATCACGAAATCTTTTCCGTGCCTTCGTGGCAAAGAGTATTCTCAAAGAAATTTACTTCTTCTCAATCTTCAACACCTCAATCATAAATTTCTCGATCTCCCTTTCTACTCCTTCTACATCTTTTGATTTTAAAGGAGAACCGATCACATGATCACCGGTATTAGGCATGGGAATATCTCTTTTTAAATTAGCGGGCGTTGACAACTGTGTAAGCATATCTTTCATGGGCTGTACTTTTACCGTGCTGTCCTGGTTCACTTCATCTTTATAGTAATATAATAAAAGAGTGGGTTCAGTTATTTTGTTGAAGGTTTCTTTAGTCATGGAAGTTTCCAGCATTTCCTCTAATGCAACAACTGCTTCGAGCCGGTACTGGGGGTACCAGTATTTTTTATAGATATCTCGCTGGTCCTTCGAATCAATATAACGCGAGCCTACTACCATCGTTGCAATCTGCAATCCCCAGGGATTGTTCAATAACCATGCATTGGGATCGTTAATAGCGATATTTGGAGATAAAAGGATCAATGCTTCCACATCATTGGGATAAGCCGCCGCTAATTGCAATGCATTTGTACCCCCGGTGGAAGTGCCCATAATAATTACTTTATTACCTAATTGCCTGCCAATGGCCAATGCTTCTTTCGCGGATTCCCAATATTTATCAGCGGTTAATTTCTTCATGGCATCAATGGTATCCAAACCGTGTTCCGCCAATCGGGCTAAATAAAGATTACAGCCAAATTTTTTAGCGATATTACGATGTACCGGATCTCCTTCTTCCTGCGAAGCAGCAAATCCGTGCAGGTAAACTATTGCGTATTCAGTTTTATTCCGGGCCGTATCATCAAACCAAACTATCCTCGCTTCATTATCGGCTTTTACCTTATGAGCGCTTTCTTTCTCCAGAATATATGCTTCCAGTTTGGCCGACTGTTCCGGAACAGCTGGCATATCTTTCTTATATACGGGCGTTGGCGGTTTCGGTCCCATCAAGTACCCGATCACCAAAAATAAAGGAATGATCAGCCAGAGTTTCTTTTTGCTCATGCGATGAATTTAGTCGGCTTGGTTAAAATTGTGAATGATAAATGAAACAGATTATAGCGCTTCCCCGGCTGGTGTCTTCACCAGACGGAATCCATAAACTTCATAGTGGCTGGTGAAGGCACCAGCCACGGAACTCAATTTAAGTATTGGTTTTTGAATTTTATACCGTGTACGGGTAAATATCTTCCGTGGCTGGTGTCTTCACCAACCACCCGGCATTCCGGCTGCTGTCTTCACCAGCCGGAATGCATAAACTTAATAGTGGCTGGTGAAGACAGCAGCCACGGCAACATTAGCCAAGGCGTCGACTATTTTGCCCGTTATCCTTTCTTTAAGTAACTTTTAGAAATATTCCGAATTGCCCCTTCCCCATGTTACCATAAATAAAGGGTTTTCAATAAACCGGAGCATCCTTTTGTTCCTGTTCGGGTTTTGCTACCAATTTACCTCTGCACAGTCATTAAAACGGCTAAATTATATCAGTTACAATGTAAATGAGGGATTGCTGCAAAGCCAGGTTGCAGATCTGGCGCAGGATGGAAATGGATTTGTTTGGATAAGTTATAGTAACGGTGTTCAACGGTTTGATGGTCGGGTCTTTTCCTCGCCATCCGATACCGAAATCGATCAGTCATCATCTTATGATAAGAATGTAAAATTCCTCCGTTTGCAGAATGGCAATCTTTGGCTCATTCACAAGCAAGGATTTGCTGAATATAACCGGTATACCCATCATTTTGAAGATTTATTTAGCTCCATCAACCAACCGACCCATTTAATGCCGTTGCCAGGCACCGAAAAAAATGATACAATTTGGTGCTGGTCAAAGAATAAAGGATTCTATTGTTTTAATAAGAGTCGGCGACAAATCACCGATAGTATCAAACTAAAAGGGTTTAATCAGGAGCAGTTGGCGGCGCTTTTACAAGCCGAATCCATCCTCAGTTCTAATAATTTTTTTCTAGTGCAATTGCCTACGCAATTGTTGGTGGTGAATAGAGTTTCCAGGCAGATAAAGGTGTTTAAACCATCGGCGTTGCAAAAAGTATTCTTTGCGATTGAGAATTTCCACAATGATTCAATTTTAATTGCTACCGTAAGAGGAATTGAAAAAATGGATTGCTACTCCGGGCGGTCCCAATTGCTCTGTTTGTATGCGACCCAACCACTCGCATTAAATCCACTGCACCCGGTTCAAATTAAAATGATTAATGAAAAAATCTGCATAGTAAGTGAAGGAAACAAATTATTTGAACTGGATGTTGAGCAAGGAAGATACGGTGCCGAACTGGTGAATCTACAAAACAAACCTTTTGTTGAGGTAGGGTATATTACCGGACTCAGAACCGATCATCATGGGAACCTCTGGGTATTAACAGAAAATGATGGAATCCGTAAAATCAATTACCGTTATGCGGGTTTCCGGTATTTTGGAACAGCAGAAAAGCAAAGCAATTTCACCAAATCGATTTATGCAGATAAAGCGGATAACCGTATTCTTATCGGAAGTTTTGGAAGTGGACTGATGATCTATGATACTACCGGACATATTCTTCAATCAGTTAATCAATTTCCGGGTACAAAGCGGCCCTATACCGTTTGCGCGTTCCGTAAAATATCCCCGCATCGGTATCTGGTTTTGCTGATGGGAACCTGGAACACTTATCTGTTGAATACACAGGATTATTCGGTAAGAAAACTTCCGGTGAATATTGATTTTATCAAAAACGAAGAATTGAATCACCGGAAACCCGACTACCACCTGGGTCTTCATGCGGTGAATGATTCCGTAAGTATTGTTCAAAGTAGCTACTACGCCTATCAGTTGAATTGGGAATCATCTTACCGGATCAGGTATAGTGAACTGGATAGTATGACTGGTCCGTCGGTATCTTCTTATATGGATAAACAACAACGGCTTTGGATAGGCAGTTACGGAAAATATTTTCTATCGGCGAATAAGAGTTATAACACCTTCCACGAGTTTGAATTATCCGGGAATAACCGCGTTCGTTGTTTTTTCGATGATGGTAAAGCTGCCATATGGATGGGTGCAGAAAAAGGATTGTATCAATTGACCCGCGATGGAAAAATAAATAAAACATGGAATAAGTCAGATGGACTGGTGGATGAAAGTATTTATGCAATTCATGGAGATAAAGAGGGCAATTTATGGTTCAGTCATAATAAGGGAATCAGTTGCCGGAAAACAGACGGAACTTTTCTGCATTTCAATAAGAACGACGGCTTACAGGAAAACGAATTCAATACCAACACGTCTTTTGAAACTGCCGATGGTGAACTATTCTTTGGAGGAGTGAATGGAGTCAGTAGTTTTTATCCCGGTGCTGTTACGGGTGTAAATGAAAAACCAGAAGTACTATTAACCTCAATTGTGATCAAGGATCAGCCCTTGCGGGACGATAGCGCTAGTTGGAGTATTGAAAAACTCAGTGTTCCTTATTTCAATAACATAATTTCTTTTACGTTAACGGCCATTGGCAACCGTTCGGCCGATCAATATAACTATCAATACCAGTTGAGTGAGCAGGACCGGCAATGGGTGAATGCAGGAAATAATCCGCAGGTGCGTTATGTATTGCAACCTGGCGATTATATTTTTCGTTATTACGCAGGAAATTCGTTTGAGAAGGATCCTAAGGACGTAAAGGAGTTATATATCACGATTACTCCGCCTTACTGGAGAACAACCTGGTTTAGGATATTGGCAATCGCTGCGATCATCTCCATTGTAATAATTCTTACCCGAAGAATTGCCCGACGCAAACTAAAAAAACAGATCGTCGAGTTACAGCAGAGCAAAGTATTGAATGAAGAGCGATTGCGGATATCAAGGGAAATGCATGACGATATCGGAGCAGGGTTAACACAAATAACACTGATGAGCGAAGCTGCGAAATTGCATCAGCAAAATATCCAACCGTTAGAGGAGATAGCCGGTACCAGTAGAAAACTGGTTGGTAGTATCAACGAAATTATCTGGAGCCTGAATCCGGAGAACCAATCCCTTGGTCAATTGCTCGCATACCTTCGGGAACAACTACACCAGTTGCTGGAATATTCGGGTATCAACTACAAAATCGACTTCCCCGAGAATAACGAAGCCGTGATACTGAGCAATGCGCAACGTCGCAACTTGTTGCTCGTAACAAAAGAAATAGTTCACAACGCCATAAAGCATAGTAAAGCGCGAAATATCAAAATCAACTGCAGGAAAGAAAATTCGTCCATCGTATTTGATATTACCGACGACGGGACGGGTTTCAATGTTTCCGGAAATGGTTCCGGAAATGGATTGCGTAATATCCGCCGGCGGGTAGAAGAATTGGGCGGTCAATTACACTTATACTCTGATAAAGATAAAGGTACCCGGTTCAACTATTCAGTTCCCATCGGCATATAGCCCTTCACTACTACTTTTTTCACATTTTCTACTGTGAACTATAAAGCTACCTTTCTTGATAGGTTGGTCAGCAAAATTCTCCCTGTTCTAAATCGTAAAATATTTTTAATATGAAAAAAGTGCTTTTTTTTCTGACTCCTTTTCTTTTTGTACTGGCAGCTTACAGCCAGCCGGTAACTAGTACCATTCCCGATAAATCGTATGGTGCGGGAGGTACCAAAACAGTAACAACCACGAAAGATAAAATTGGTGAAGTCACGGTTACTGAAATTAAGGATAGTGAAGGAAAAGTGCGGGAGCTTTCGCGTACTTCGCAAGAGGGAGACGGTCCAATAATTTTCACTCAAACCTATTATACCAAGAGTGGCGCTAAGTTTAAAACAGTTCGCCAGGAATTTGACAACAAGAAAACGCTAATCAGTTCTGAATCGAAAGAATATGTCAATGAGAATGTGATCTACTCAGTAAATCGAACAAAAAAAGCGGATGGCACTTATGATGTTCATATTGAGGATAAGGAAAAAGGAAAAACATATGATAGGAACGAACCAGCAGGATTTACTTATATAAATCCGCCCAACGATTTCAAACATCCCGAAAAGACAGCCAGTTGTACGCCATCGTTCGGTCTTTACGCGGGGTATAGCTATTTAACTGCCAAGATCGGGGATAAAATGGAAGGGTATCCATTGGGAGCAGAACTTACCTTGTCCTATAATTTAAATGAGAAATGGTCGGTGCAATTAGATGGAAGCTGGCATACTAAAAAGGTCGATGATTACAAGTACAACGCGAGTTATGTATTAGCTGGCTTAGAACGTAAAATAATAGATAAACCAGAATGCAGCGCGGATGAGGCATGGGCTCTTTATGCACGAATATTAATTGGAGGGGGCTTTTTTAATGAATCATATGAAGCAATGGGATATAGCGATAAGTTTAAAGATTGCGGACCTGCATTTGGGCTTGGAGGAAGAGCAGACTTTAGAATAAACGATAAAATTCGTTTGGGGGTGGGAGCGGATTATATTGGAACAAAATTCGACGATTTTAGCAGTGCTTACAGGATAAGTCTTGGCGCAAGATTTCAATTTTGAGGAGAGAGAGATTGATGGCCCCGATACAAGTAATTTCATCAGATTAAAAAAATCGGCATTTTCTTTTTATCCGCCGCAACTTTGTCCTATGCCTTCTTTTTCAGTTGCTATAATAGAGGATGATGATAAAATCCGCCATTACCTGGCAGAGCAGATTCAAACACATATTGCCGTAGCGGAATTGCTAGAGTTTTCCAACGGTGAATCAGCGCTCAAACAATTGACGGGTCATCCCGTAGATATTGCCCTATTTGATGTACAGTTACCTGGCATGAGTGGTATCGAATGTATCCAGAAATTAAAGATCATTCATCCCCGGATGCAGATGATGGTGCTTACTGTTTATGATAACGCGGATACCATATTTGACGCTTTGAAAGCGGGTGCTGCCAGCTATATATTAAAAAATACTCCTCCCGAAAAAATCATCGAAGCGATTCATGAATTATACAATGGTGGTTCCCCCATCAGCAGCCAGATTGCCCGCAAGGTGATAGATGCCTTCCAGCTCAAAGAAAAAACCAACGATTTTTTTCAAGCACTCAGTCGTCGCGAACAGGAAATATTGGAACAACTTTCCAAAGGATACCGGTATAAAGAGATCGCCGATAAATTATTCATCAGCACCGATACGGTACGCACTCATATCCGCCATATTTATGAAAAGTTGCAGGTGAATAGCAGGGTGGAGGCGTTGAAGAAGACGGGATTTTTGGGTTAGAACGTTTAAGAGTTTCAGGGTTTAAAAGTTTAAGGTTGTCGAGTTTTATAAAGCCTGATTATTTTGAAGAACTCTTAAACTCTTAAACCTTTAAACTTTTTTTTAAGAAAATCCCCTAAAAAAGAAATATGACTATATTAGTTGGCATAACCATAACCAACTAACATGTCTCCATCTCCCCGTTTCCTTGCTCTCGATGTTTTCCGCGGAATGACCATTTGCTTCATGATCATTGTTAATACTTCGGGGAACAGCGATACCACATTTGCGCCGTTAATGCATGCCAACTGGCACGGTTTTACTCCAACAGATTTAGTATTTCCTTCTTTCTTATTTGCGGTAGGCAATGCCATGAGCTTTGTAATGCTGAAATGGGCCGGCTTGCCTCAATCAACCGTGTTATGGAAAATTCTTAAAAGAACAACGCTTATCTTTTTGCTCGGGTACTTATTGTATTGGTTCCCTTTTGTACATCATACGGAAGAAAATGGATGGGAAATGAACCCAATTTCTCATACAAGAATATTAGGTGTATTGCAACGGATCGCTTTGTGTTATGGTATCGCTTCGCTGATGATCTATTACCTCAAACCAAAATGGGTAATGGCCATTACATTATTGATTTTGGTTGCGTATAAATTTATATTAGATGGATATGGAGATCTTACCATGGTAGGAAATGCTGGCCAGAAACTGGATATATGGTTAATGGGAGAAAATCATCTTTATCATGGCGAAGGAATTGCTTTCGATCCGGAAGGATGGTTAAGCACGTTGCCGGCAATCGGCAATGTGGTATTTGGTTATTTCGCCGGTCGTTATATTCAACAGAAATCCAGCCTGGATAACAAGATCGTTCTGGGCAAAACATACGAAGGGCTCTCGCATTTACTATTGACAGGAGTGGTATTAATATTCCTTGCCTATTGCTGGAACATGAGTTTTCCCGTCAATAAAAAACTTTGGACAAGTTCATTTGTCCTTCTTACAGTTGGTCTAGATTTGGTTATCCTCTCATTTGTGATATACGTTGTCGACTTTCTGCATAAAACCAAATGGACCTATTTTTTTCAGGTCTTTGGTAAAAACCCTTTGTTCATTTACCTGTTGAGTGAAGTTGGATTAACATTATTATGGATGATACCCGTAAGGGAGGATATCCAATTACCTCGTTGGCTTTATCTGCATGTTTTCTCTCTAACCGGTCCATATACCGGTGCCTTCCTTTATGCGGTATGGTGGATGCTTACTTGTTGGATGGTAGGTTGGTGGATGGACAGGAACAAAATCTATATAAGGGTTTAATAGTTTGTGGTTTATAGTTTGTAGTTCTTTAGGTTCATTACCCTGAGTAATCCCTGAAAGCCCTTGATTTCCGGTTTTATTAATTAACAAACCCACGAACCTTAGTTTTAATATCACTGATTAAAAGACTTTTAAAGCCCAATTTTGACTTTTTGACAGGAGGAACTACAAACTACAAACCACAAACTCCAAACTATTCACAATCTTTCCCTTGCCCCTCCGTTGTTTTAGCGTACATTTGCGCCTCCAAAAACGGTGGCCCGCTACCAGTTATCAGTGGAACCGAATTGGATCCTGACTAATAGCTAACAGCTTGCCGCTAAAAGCTTTACAAATGAATATTCGCAACATCGCTATCATTGCTCACGTTGACCATGGTAAAACCACCCTGGTCGATAAAATTTTACACACTACCCATGTATTCCGCGAAAATCAGGAAACTGGGGATCTGATCATGGATAGCAACGACCTTGAACGGGAGAGAGGAATTACCATCTTCAGTAAAAACGCGGCCGTAACCTATAAGGATACAAAGATTAATGTAATCGATACACCTGGTCACGCCGACTTTGGTGGTGAGGTAGAACGTGTATTGAAAATGGCGGATGGAGTTCTCTTATTGGTGGATGCTTTTGAAGGTCCGATGCCTCAAACGCGCTTTGTACTTCAGAAGGCATTACAACTGAACCTGAAACCAATCGTAGTAATTAATAAGGTTGATAAACCAAACTGTCGCCCCGACGAAGTACACGATGCTGTTTTTGAATTATTCTTTAACCTCGATGCTTCTGAAGAGCAACTGGATTTCCCTACATTTTATGGAAGTGGAAAGAACGGTTGGTTCAATGATACGTTGACACAGATAGATAATATCAATCCGTTACTGGATGGTATTCTTAAATATGTTCCTGAGCCAAAAGTAAGCGAAGGTCCATTGCAAATGCAGATCACTTCATTGGATTACTCCAATTTCCTTGGACGTATTGCCATTGGTAAAGTAAGCCGTGGTTCTATTAAAGAAGGACAGCAGGTAGCGTTGATGCAAGCCGATGGTACGATCCGGAAAATTAAAGTGAGAGAGCTTTATGTGTTTGAAGGAATGGGTAAAAAGAAAGTAACGGAAGTATTGGCAGGTGATCTTTGCGCTGTAGTAGGAATTGAAGATTTTAATATTGGAGATACATTGGCAGATGCGGAAACTCCCGAAGCATTGCCGGTAATCAGCGTGGATGAACCAACGATGAACATGTTGTTCTCAGTTAATAATTCTCCCTTCTTCGGTAAAGATGGAAAATTTGTTACAAGCCGTCACCTGCGTGATCGCTTGATGAAAGAAACAGAAAAAAATCTGGCTTTGAAAGTGGAAGATAGCCCGGATGGGGATAGTCTGATGGTGTATGGCCGCGGTATACTTCACCTCGGTATCTTAATTGAAACCATGCGCCGTGAAGGATATGAATTGACAGTAGGACAACCTCAGGTAATTGTAAAAGAAATCGACGGAAAGAAATGTGAACCTTATGAAGTTTTGGTGGTGGATGTACCCCAGGAATTCGCAAGTAAGGTAATTGATTTGGTAACCCGTCGCAAAGGCGAAATGCATGTGATGGAAACCAAGGGTGAAATGCAACACCTCGAATTTGAAATTCCTTCCCGCGGATTGATTGGTTTGCGTACACAAATGCTCACTTCAACCACCGGTGAAGCAGTAATGGCGCACCGTTTTAGCGAGTACAAACCCTGGAAAGGACCAATTCCCGGAAGAAATAACGGCGTATTACTTTCCAAGAACCAGGATAAAACAACGGGTTATTCCATTGATAAATTACAGGATCGAGGAACCTTCTTTGTAGATCCGGGTGAAGAAGTATATGCTGGGCAAATCATTGCCGAGAATATCAAACCGGGTGACCTGGTAGTGAATGCAACCGAAGCAAAAAAACTCACCAACCACCGCGCCAGTGGAAGCGATGATGCAACCAAGATCGCCCCAAAAACGCTATTGACCCTGGAAGAGTGCATGGAATATATCCAGCAGGATGAGTGTATTGAAGTAACACCTAATTTTATCCGGATGCGCAAGGTGATACTGAATGAAGAAGAGCGGAAGAAGGTGCAGAAGAAGATGGAAACGGCGTGAGAATGAAGAATATAAAATGTAAAATATAGAATGTAAAAGGGCTCTCATATCGAGGGCCCTTTGTTATTATCGTCTGACCGTCCCGGTCTGACGATAATAACAAGGCATTTGAATGTTGTCAAAACATTGTCAGACCGGGACGGTCAGACAAGTTTTGACAGCCGACTACTCAATCAAATAGCCATCCACTCAAAATCTCTCCCAATATGCCCACTTTAAGACTAAGTTCATACTGCAGGAATCAATTCCGAATTGAACTAAATTTATAGAACCATTACTTTGAGTAAGATCTGCATCATATCTGCGCTGTTTATTTGGACGCTGCCACTCAGCAATGTAGCGCAAACCGTTTCTTTTTCCCATCTCAATGCTTCAAATGGCTTGTCTGAAAACAACGTACAGTCCGTGGCCGAGGATAAGAATGGTTTTTTATGGATCGGTACTGCCGATGGACTGAATGTTTATGATGGTTATGTTGTAACTACCTATAAACGGGAAGACAAACCACAGATGGCTTCCAATAATGTGATTCATCTTACCTGCGATAGTCGTAACCGTCTTTGGTTGGGAACTTTGGAAGGAATTACCTGGATCGATGAAAAAAGAAACTTTCACCGGGTTGTTCTCAATGATTCCGTCACTACATTTGCTTGTCGAACTATTATGGACACCAAAGTGTATGGTCCTGTTTTGTTTACTAGTTTGGGCCAGTATTATTACAATGAAAAAAAGCATAAATGGGAGCGGTTAGATTGGATACCAGATCTTTTAAAATACAATCGTTTCAGCGACGCCGAACCTTTTGAAGAAAATAAAATTCTCTATGCTACAGATAGTTTAGTGCTGTTAATGGATTATTCCACCCGTTCAATAGTTTATCAACAGCCATTCGAAGACATTGTAAGCTTATGCCGTTACAGCGAACACGAGGTAGCAATCGGAGAGCAAAAAGGATTGATCCGCATAGTTGATATCAATACACACACTATAGTTAAAGAGTATCAACTTACCAGTAAGCTAAATAATAAAACCATCAATGCTACCACTACCGAATTGAGAAGAGCTCCCAATGGAGATCTTTTGCTCGGCACCGGTTTTTCGGGATTAACGATCATCGATAAGAACGGGAAGATGACCAATTATACACACGATCCCACCAATCCCCGATCGATCGGCGGTAACATCACCTGGCGCGTACTAGGAGGAAGTAATGGTGATATGATTGTGGGAACAAGAGTAGCCGGCGTAAGTATTTTTAATATCTATAATAAGCAGGCTGCCTATAAACATGTTTTCACTGACGATAAAGGCGACTCCTATGATAATTATATTACGAAAATTGTTGAAGACAACAAAGGCTCTCTTTGGATTGGTGCATTGGAACGATTGATACGCTGGGACAAAGAATCCAATAAGGTAAAATTCTATTATTATTATCTGCCTCAACCAATTACAACGGGTGCTCAAAATATTGAGATCCGTTCTTTATGTATTGATAAATATGATAAGATCTGGGTAAGCGCACTCGGAGATGGTATTGCAATACTAAGTGAATCGAATGGCCAATTTAAGCGGCTTAAAAGGGATACATCGCTGGGCCCTGCGTTGAAAAGTGACCTGGTATTGGATCTCTATGCTGCATCAGATGGATACATCTGGGCATCATCAACTACTGGTATCTATACCATTCACCCGGTAACATTAAAAGTAAACGCCTTTATGGATCACCCGTCATTGAAACAACTGGCTGGTAAGCGGGTGAATATGTTTATGGAAGATAGTAAAAGGAACATGTGGATGGCTACATTCAACGGGGTGTATTGTTATGATCGCTCAGGTGATAGCTTGCGTCATTATACCGCTAAAGATGGGATCGCTTCTAACCGCAGTTTTGTATTATACAAGGACAAGAAAGAGAATATCTATGAAGGGGGTTATGCCGGATTCAGCATCTTGTATACAGATGGCTCGATTAAAAAATATACTAAGAGTAATGGCTTGAAATATGACTACTGCGGTGGATTCGCGGAAGATGATAAAGGCAATATCTGGATCGCGAACGGCAAATGCATTATTGAATTCGATCCAATATCTGGTAATATGCAATATTTTGATGAAAACGCCGGCCTTACACCAGATGGTTTTCGAATTGGCAGTTATTTAAAAACAAGAAAGGGGGAGTTCTTATGGGGCAGCCGTTCCGGTATCAATCATTTTTATCCCGGTGAACTGGTGAATCATGCATCCGTTTTGAAGGTGAATATTTTCCAGGCAGATATGGGCGATTCTACCATGTATCTTGGCAAGAATGAAAATATTTCAATTGATTATGCAGATAACAGTATTATTTTCCGGTTTACTGCTATCAACCTGAAAGGATCCAAAAATATAAAGTATAAGTATATTTTAGATGGGTACGAAAAACAATGGCAAACGGGTACTGATATCAGGGAGGCCCGGTACTCGTCTCTTTCACCTGGCAATTATACATTCAATGTAAAAGCAAGTATTGATGGTGAAAACTGGATAGATGCTAATAATGCAATTACTTTAACCATTATCGCTCCGATTTGGCAACGTTGGTGGTTTATTTGCCTGGTGACTCTGGGAATTGCTTCCATTGTATTCTATATTATCCGCAACCGTAACCTGAAATTGAAACATCAGAGAGAAGCGCTCGAAACAGAAAAAGCGATTAATTATTTCGCCACCAGTCTTAACGAACATCAAAACGTTGATTCCATCCTGTGGGATGTTGCCCGTAATTGTATCGGCCGTCTGCAATTCGAGGATTGCGTGATTTACCTGCTTGATGAAAAAAGAAATAAGCTGATACAAAAGGCGGCACACGGCCCCAAGAGCCCCAAGCAGAATGAAATAAAAACTCCCCTTGAGATACCAGTAGGAAAAGGAATCGTTGGGAGTGTGGCTGAAAGCGGCAAGGCGGAACTCATCAATGACACATCAAAGGATCCCAGGTATATTGTAGATGATCAGCTACGTTATTCCGAAATATCCGTTCCCATCCTCTCCGATAATAGGGTTTTAGGGGTTATTGATTGCGAGCACTCAAAAAAAGGGTTCTTTACTCAACGGCATTTGTCAATTCTCACCACAATTGCGTCCTTGTGCGCGAATAAAATTGTTAAGGCAAACGCGGAAGCGGAAAAGAAAGAGGCAGAAAGAATTCTTATGGATACACAACAAAAAATGTCAGAAGTGGAAATGCAGGCATTAAGGGCGCAAATGAACCCACATTTTATTTTTAATTGTCTCAATTCTATAAACCGGTACATCGTTAAAAGCGATCAGGCAACGGCCTCTCTTTATCTTACCAAATTCGCAAAACTGATCCGCTTGATTCTTGATAATTCGAATACGAAAAATGTGATGCTTTCCAACGAACTGGAAGCGCTCAAACTGTATATCGATATGGAATCACTACGCTTCGATAAAAAGTTCACCTATTCAATTGTGGTGGACAGTGGAATCAGTACAGATAGTATAGAAGTCCCCCCGTTGATCATTCAACCTTATGTGGAAAATGCGATCTGGCATGGTCTCTTGCATAAGCAAACCTCGGGTCATCTTACCATTCACATCAGTATGCCCTCGGAAAATATGCTTCAATGCGTGATAGAGGATGATGGGGTAGGCAGGGAAAAAGCGAGGGAGCTGAAAAGTAAAACGGCCACCACAAAGAAATCATTAGGGATGAAACTTACAGAGAACCGTATTTCCTTATTGAATAAACATGCCCAATTGAATGCGAGTGTGGAAATTATTGATGTATATAATGGGGAAAATGGACAACGACTCGCGGCCGGAACCAGGGTGATTCTTAATATTCCAGTTTAAAATATATTGTATGATACGCTGTATAATGATCGACGACGAAAACAATAGCCTCGAAATGATGGAGTGGTTACTGAAAACCTATTGCCCGCAGGTAAAGATAGAAGCGATGTGTAATTCCGCCGAATCGGGAATTGAAGCGATTAATAAATACAAACCCGATGTAGTATTCCTTGATATTGAAATGCCGCATATGAATGGGTTTGATATGCTGGAAAAATTTGATAAGTTGTTTTTCGATGTGGTTTTTTGTACGGCGTATGATCAGTTCGCTATCAAAGCATTTAAATACAGCGCGCTTAATTACCTGCTCAAGCCCGTAGATCCAGATGATCTTAAAGAAACCATCCGCCGCATCGAAGAAAAGAAAGTAACGCCCAGCCGCGAACAACTGGAACTGCTGATGCAGGGTATCAAGAATACACAGAAGCCTACCGTGAGCCGAATTGCTTTAACTACTGGCGATGGATTGCTATTTGTTACAACGGCTGATATCCTCTATTGTACGGCTGATAGTAATTACACATCCGTAGTATTGAGAGGAGGAAAGAAGATTCTTGTTTCTAAAGTCCTCAAAGATATTGATGAAGCATTAAGTGGTCCGGATTTTTACCGCATCCACAATTCTTTCCTGATTAACCTGAATCATATTACTAAATATGTAAGAGGGGATGGTGGTTATGTGGTGATGGAGGATGGCGTAACCGTAAGTATATCCCGCTCAAGACGACAAGAGTTTATGGAGCTGTTCGAGAAGTTTTAAGCATTTTTTTACCGCAGAGAACAAGAGTTGCAGAGATTACGCAGGGAGTGAATAAATCTCTGCGCAACCTCCGCGTCCTCATTTCTCTGCGGTTAATTTTAGGTCCCTTCTATATCTTTTACTATCTACTCAAAAAACAATCCGTTTACTCACTGGCTATTTTTCACCACCAGTTAACAAGCGAGATTTGCATCGAAATCATTAACCATAATCATTAAACCTTATTTCAATGAAATTTCTCAAATCAATCACAAGTGTTTTGCTTCTCTTATTTGTATTCAGCGCCTGCAGCAAAGATTCTGAAAGCACTCCCTCTACTACTACCTTCCAGGGAGTATGGCAAGGAAAATTCGGGAATGATAACGATGCGCCCAGTGTTTTTTTCAGTCTGAATTTTAAAGCCGGTGGCGTGTTGGAGGAAATCGATACGGATGGTACCGTTAAAGGAACGGGAACCTATACCATCGATAATAACAATATTATAACCGGACACACGGTTAATATAAAAGCGCCTGTTGGAAATAAATATTCCTACGTAGCAGCTTTTTATCCTTCCCAGGCAAAGGTTTTAGGCAACTGGGGTTTCGGAAACAGTGGAACCAATGGTGGAATGTTTAACCTGACAACAAAGAAATAATAGTTATTACCTCTGAAATTAATGAAAGCAGTTCAGTGGAGCTGCTTTTTTTAGCTAGGAGGACAAAAGTGAAAAGGAGGAAAAGGTGAATTCAGGAAGTATAAAATTTTATTTCTATTAACCACTTAGCAAGGAAAAGAAATACATAGCTAAGAGCATAAAAGTGGAAAGGGGTAAAAGGTGAATTTAGGAAGTCCAACATCTTTTTTATCCCTTTTTACCTCTTAGATAGTAAAAGAATTACAGAGCTAATAGCATAAATGAGAAAAGAGATAAGAGATAAAGAGCTTTTTGAAATAAACCCCCTTTTTCTCTTTCTCCCTTTTGAACTCTTAGCTTTGTTGTTTTCTATGTTTGTCCATGATTTTAAATTCTTTGCTATGATTGCACAAGTACTCTGGATTGCGGGTTCATTAATTTTACTTGTATTAGGCACGCTTCACCTGGCCTATACTTTCTTCACCGATAAATTTTCTTCCCGTAATACAAATGTTGTTGACGAAATGAAGCAATCCTTTCCGCGACTCACAAATAAAACAACGCTGTGGAAAGCCTGGATCGGATTTAATGCGAGTCATAGTGTTGGCGCAATTTTTATCGGGCTTATTAATATTATTTTAGCTATTCAGTATTTCGAAATCTTAAGGCAATCTTATCTTTTACTAACATTAAATATTCTCACCGTCGCTTTCTATCTCTTCCTTGCTAAACAATTCTGGTTCAAAATTCCCTTTATGGGTATATTAATTACTTTGCTTTGTTTTATCGTAGCCGCAATTAATATGTTTAGTAGTTAAATTTTATCTCATTCATATGCACCCAAATAAATCTTTAATGATCCTTGTCGCCGGTCCTTATCGTTCGGGCACCAATGATAACCCCGATCTGATTGCGGCTAACGTACAACTGATGACGGATGCTGCCTGGCGTATTTATAAAAAAGGACATTTGCCGGTTATGGGAGAATGGTTCGCGCTTCCCTTAATTGATGCGGCGGGCTCAAAGAAAATGGGAGATGCAATTTTCAATGAAATCTTTCATCCGGTCGCAGTACAACTGATCGATCATTGCGATGCGGTGCTGCGGATCGGTGGTGCTTCATCCGGGGCGGATGAAATGATGAATACCGGCGCACAAAAAGGGAAACAATTATTTTATAGCGAAGATGAAATTCCGGATCTCAAGCTCTCATAATCAACCTCTTTATACGTTGTGCAAATAAGATTTGATAAGATCGCATAAACGGTTGTAGTGATCTTATTAAAGAATGACTATTTTTGCCTTCTAAGAGATTATTATGTTAAAGAGGTTATTAGTTTGTGTATTGATTTGCTGTTCCTGCATGCTCTATCCTTCAACATCGCAGGCACAATGTTCTATCTGCACTAAAACCGCCCAACAATTAGGTGAAAAGCCCGCAAAGGCGCTGAATGGAGGTATTCTTTATCTGGCCGCTGCCCCATTACTGATGATGGGCTTTATCGGTTACCGCTGGTGGAAGAATAATCGATAAGCGAATTCTCTTTTTAAAAATCCTTCTTACGACGCAGGTACATTCATTATCTTGAGCAGACTAAACAACTGCTTATGCTGCGTATTATTCTATTACTGGTTTTTATTCCTTCTTTCCTTAAAGCCCAAAAACTTCCCTCTATTGAAGAAAAAACAAAGGACCTCAAAAAACAAGAGGGTTATTTTAATTTTTATTGGGATGAGAACACCGGGAAACTATGGCTTGAAGTAGATAAGCTTGATATCGAACTATTATATATAATATCCCTGCCTGCCGGATTGGGATCCAATGATGTTGGGTTGGATAGGGGATTGTTAGGTGGCAGCCGGATAGTTAAGTTCGTTAAAGTAGGACGTAAGATATTATTGACCCAACCGAATTACGATTACAGAGCGGTTACACAAGATGCGGCAGAGCGAAGAGCCGTTGAGCAATCTTTTGCGCAATCAACGTTGTGGGGTTTTGTGGCGGAAGCAGAAACCGGTAATAAAGTATTGGTAGATGCTACTGATTTTATATTACGTGATGCCATGCAGGCTGCCAATCGACTGCGCCGCGGACAACAAGGTTCCTATGCGTTAGATAAAACCAGAAGCGCGCTCTATCTTCCACGTACTAAGAATTTTCCGTTCAATACAGAAATTGAAGCTAGCATCACGCTTACTAATAGCGATGGAACAAGTGGTCCGTTTGTACAATCAGTTACTCCCTCTACCGAAGCAATTACCTTACGCATGCATCATTCCTTTGTACAATTACCCGATTCAAATTATAAACCTCGTTTATTTGATCCACGCAGCAGCTTTATATCTACTTCTTTTTATGATTACAGTACACCTGTATCAGAGCCCATTGAAAAATACTATATCGTTCGACATCGCTTACAAAAGAAAAACCCGAATGCGGCAGTAAGCGAAGCGGTTGAGCCCATTATTTATTATCTCGATAACGGTACACCTGAACCTATACGCAGTGCCTTGCTCAAAGGCGCTTCCTGGTGGAACCAGGCTTTTGAAGCAGCCGGATATAAGAATGCCTTCCAGGTTAAACTCCTTCCCGATAGTGCCGACCCCATGGATGTTCGTTACAATGTAATTAATTGGGTACATCGTTCTACACGTGGATGGAGTTATGGTGCTTCAGTGGTGGATCCTCGTACTGGTGAAATCATCAAAGGACATGTAACACTCGGTTCTTTAAGAGTGAGACAGGATTACCTAATTGCCCAGGGATTATTGGCACCTTTCGAAAAAGGAATGCCCGTGGATGATAAAATGATGAAGATGGCTCTTGAGAGATTGGAGCAATTGTCGGCACATGAAGTAGGACATACCATTGGGTTGATGCATAACTATGCCTCCAGTGTAAACAATCGTGGAAGTGTAATGGACTATCCGCATCCATTGGTCCGCATCAATGCGAAAGGGGAAATCGATCTGAGTGATGCTTATGATCATAAAATAGGAGAATGGGATAAAGTAGCTGTTACCTGGGGTTACCAGGATTTTGCAAAAGGAACGAATGAATCCGCCGCGCTCAATAAAATATTAACGGATGCCACCAGGAAGGGATTGCAGTTCATTGCCGATCGCGATGCACGTGCACCAGGTGGTATGCATCCACAAGCGCATTTATGGGATAACGGGAATAACGCAGTAGAGGAATTGAAAGAAGTTATGAAAGTGAGAGCAAGGGCATTGTCACAATTTGGTGAAAAAAATATCCGTCCCGGTATGCCCCTGGCCATGCTGGAAGATGTATTGGTTCCGGTTTATTTTTTCCATCGCTATCAGTTAGAAGCATCTACCAAATTGATAGGAGGAATGAATTATACCTATGCATTGCGTGGAGATGGGCAATTGATGACAGAAATGGTTCCTAAAAAAATTCAACTGGAAGCATTGGATGCGATCATTGAATGTATCAATCCGAAAGTACTTGTGCTACCGGATACTATTGTAAGCATCATTCCGCCCCGACCAGCAGGCTATGATTTTTCGCGTGAACTATTCAAAAAAAGAACGGGTCTGGCATTCGATGCACTGGCTCCTGCCGAAACAGCTGTCGATCTTCCACTATCTTTTTTATTTCATAGCGAAAGACTCAGTCGAATGGCGCAGTATGCCGTGAAAGGCGGACTAAGCGTTACCGACATGCTAGATAAATTGGTTAACGCAACCTGGAAATCTGCCAAAACATCGGACATGCAAAAGTTGATTCAATTACAAACCGAACAGGTATTACTAACTTATTTGCTGGCATCATCGGTCGACGAAACTCTTTCTTTTGCCGCCCGTGCATCCGTACAAAAGGCGTTGGCAGATTTAAAAACGTGGATAGAAGAACAAAAGAAAACAGCGACGGACAGTAACTACCAGGCTCATTTGACATTAGCATTGGAAAGAATGAAAGCACCCGATAAAGCCAAGCCAACTGTTCATGCGGCTATACCACCCGGCGCACCGATTGGATGTGATTGGGAGTAGGGAGAAACAGTTTTACTAATTTTGCAAGGGCTGTAAATATTATAAATGTCAACAATCAGCAAAGCGATAAACAGGTTGGGATTCTGGAAAGGGTTATCTACCTATTTCCAGTTAAAGACAAATCAAACCCAGTTTAGTTTGCCAGAACTGAAACACCCCATCTTTATCCGCAGTGGATCCAGCGATGGGAGCTTATTCAAACAGATATTTTATGATGGTGAATATGATCTCGATATTCAAATACAACCAAAATACATAATCGACGGGGGAGGGAATATTGGTTTTTTTGCGGTGCTGATGGCGAATCGCTATCCTGATGCAACTATTATTTCCATAGAGCCCGACAGTAATAATTTCTTATTGCTTAAGAAAAACACGGCTGAGTATAAGAATATTATTCCTGTTCAATCGGGCATATGGAATAAAGAAGTCTCCCTACTGGTAATTGATCAGGGTTATGGGGAATGGGGATTAATGGTGAAAGAAGTACCCCCAGGTACAGCAGATTCTTTTGACGCAGTATCAATAGCAGGATTGATGCGGAAATATAATCTACCTCATCTTGATATTGTAAAACTTGACGTGGAAGGAGCGGAGGAGTTTATTTTCGCGGATAATTATAATGAGTGGATACCTAAGACAAAAATGATGATTATTGAATTGCACGAACGAATGAAACCAGGATCAGCCGACAGTTTCTGGTATGCTATTGGTCAGCATTCATTCTCCAAAAAGCAAGTAGGTGAAAATATTATTTTTATCAACCAGCGTTTTAGTTGATTACAAGAATTGGTTGATAAAGTAGTAAAGATTAAAATGCTGACCGGATAGTTGTTCCTGGATCTTTTCTTTCAATACTTTTTTATCAATATCTGTCATTCGCTTACTCTGTATAAGCTGAAATGCTCTTTCTGCAAGCAACCAGGCTTTTTGTTGTGGTTCATTTTGAAGTTTGAGGACCGTATCAATGGCTTCCCACAATTCGGTAATTCCCTTTTTTTGTGAAGCAATTGTTTTTATAACGGCGACTTCCTGTTGATGGGTATGAAAAGCGGGTGCCAGCATTAAACGCAGATTTTTTACAAAAAGATCTGCTTCGGGCCGATCGCTTTTATTTACTACAAATACATCCGCAATTTCCATTAAACCGGCTTTCATGGTTTGCACTTCATCACCCGCTTCGGGAACTAACACCACCACGGTAGCATCGGCTAATCCTGCAATTTCAATTTCACTCTGTCCAACCCCTACTGTTTCTACAATGATATAATCAAAAGGGGCTGCTTTCAGCAATTCAGAAATTTCGATGATTTTGGGATGCAATCCTCCAAGAGAACCCCTGGTGGCAAGGGAACGAATAAAAACATTTGGATGATTGTACCACTCACTCATCCGTATACGATCTCCGAGTAAGGCGCCTAAATTAAAAGGCGATGAGGGATCTACGCAAAGGATCGCAACCTTCTTTTCGTGGCTAACAAGTGCTGCTATTAACGCATCAACGAGCGTGCTTTTACCTGCCCCCGGTGGACCTGTGATACCAATTAACGGCGTTTGACTGGCAGGCAAGGATTGCAATAATTCTTCATAGCCTTCGGCCTCATTCTCAATTAAGGAAATAGAACGCGCAATCGCTTTTTCCTCTCCGTTTTTAATTTGCTGAAGTAATGAAGCCCACATGTATTGAAAAAAATTATTTATCGAATGTAAGATTTATAGCCGGTAAGGCGCAGTTGAGTATAAAGAAATACAGGGCTAAGAGTATAAAAGGGAAAAGGAGATAAAAGAGTTGATTGTAAGGTAGTTTTCATATCAGTTTCTTTTGAGTCACTAATTCGAAGTCAAATACAGGACTAAGAGTATAAAAAGAGAAATGAGACAAAAGAGTTGTAACTATCAATACCTCTTTTTTCTCTTTTCTCTTTTGATCTCTTTGCTAAAAAAATTTTGAGCTATGAGCATAAACGATAAAAAAGAGAAAAGTCGAAACCCCAAAACCCCTTCAACTCCTTTTCCCTTTTAACCTCTTAGCTAAAATATTTTCAAACAATACGATAATTTCGAAAATCGAATAAGCGGATACCTGTCTTTTTCTCGAACCAATAAAGCAGCTTATTCTTAAAGGAGAATTTTTTTTGAGACACATCCAGATCAACTTTCCAGTTTTTTTCGGTAACCCTTGGTTGCATCACCGCGGGATGGGTGCCTTTGAATTTCTCCAGTGAATCGAAATCGGAAAAATCAAAAACCTGTTGCGATTGAATGCTGCTGTTCCATTCCTCTTGTTCGCTCCAGAACTGAACCGTATTCTTTTGTTTTTGCAACATCTGCTGCGGACTCTTTACCCAACCATAATGATAAATGCAGGCATCAATTTGCTTAACTAATATCTTCTTGCCGTGTTTGCGAAATCCTTGCGCGTCTTTATAAGAAGATATGTTTTTATCATTCCTTATTATCCGCACTTCCTTATGATACCAGCGGCGACTATCTCCCACATAATCGTAGGTACCGTAAAAATGCAGGTAATTAAATAATAAACCTTCTACTTTTTTATCGTTCTTATATTTTTCCGCCGCCGTACGAATAGCACTATGATATTTTTCATGTACCACTTCATCGCCCTGAATATAAAATGCCCAGTCGCTATCGGCCGAAATATGTTCAAAGGCTTTATTGGTTTCTACTGCCAATATGGAGCCACCGGTTTTAATGGAAGGGTCCCAAACCGAATGCACAATCTTTATTTTATCCGATTGAATTGAGCGAATCAATGCTTCTGTTTCGTCTTCACAGTCTCCTATCGATACAATCATTTCATCCACTATCGGTAAAATGGAAAGAATAGCTTCTTTGATCGGGTAATCATTTTTTACCGCATTCTTTATAATTGTATAGCCGGAAATTTTCATTCTTTCATTTTTAATAAAATACTTGCCTGTATCTTTCTTCCCGTCTTCCCGACTTTATCTTTCAACATACTGATC
Source organism: Chitinophagaceae bacterium (assembly GCA_965279015.1). Classification (GTDB taxonomy): domain Bacteria; phylum Bacteroidota; class Bacteroidia; order Chitinophagales; family Chitinophagaceae; genus Endoryza. The sequence goes on along the minus strand of OZ257130.1, from coordinate 450,824 downwards.
CGATCCTAATTCGCATCGGATAGCACGGGTTTGAATCGTTTGCTCCAGAATCGTATCGTTTTGCGTCAGCTTAGTGCGATCAGCTTCATTATGCCAAAGATGATAGACAACTCCTCTTAATTTAAAATATGTTCGCTGTAACCCACTATGGTAAAAACGAAATACAAGGTCCGTATCTTCTCTGCCCCATCCATTGTACAATTCATTATACCCATTCACTGCCAAAAAATCTTTTTTCCAATAACTCATATTACAACCACGGATATTGAACGCGTTTTGTGTATGGATAAGCGAAGATAAAAGGCTACCGACGAATGAGGAATGAATGCCGTTAAAATGATTGCTTATCCCTTTTTGAAAGAGCCTCAAATCTGTACGTTTATCACGGAAAATATTTTCTGATAGTTCTTTGCTTAGTATCACTCTGCTGCCTCCAATAAAATGACCCTGTTTTGCCGCAGCAACATGGTCTTTTATAAAATGGGGATGAAGGATCAGGTCGCCATCAACCTGTACCAGGTAATCACCCTTTGCCGCGGCATTGGCTTTATTACGGATCTGGGCCAGCTTAAACCCTTCATCGGGATGCCAGATATGTTGAATGGGAATTGAAAAACTCTGACGGAATTGATCCACCAATAAGCGGGTATCTTGCCTTGAACCATCGTCGGCAATCACAATTTCATCGGGCAATTGTACTTGTTTCAATACACTCAACAGGCATAATTCCAATGCCTGCGGCCAGTTATAGGTAGCAATTACCAAAGAGGTGGAAAACGGGTTAGCATTCATTTGTTGATTGCAAAGGTGCGGAATGTGAGGCGTGAGAAAAAATTTCTGCTCCGCCTGAAAAGTCCACAGTACATTTGCAGCCGGACTATTTTTTGAAGCATTCAGATGACCAATTTTATCCCCATATTTCCACTAGGAATTGTAGTGTTTCCGGGTGAAAAATTGCACCTGCATATTTTTGAACCAAGGTACAAGCAATTGATTACCGAATGTAAAGAAAGCGGAAAACCATTCGGGATTCCTACGGTAATCAGTAATAAGATGAATGAAATGGGAACCCTGGTGGAACTGAAGGATATCGTTCAAACTTATGACAATGGTGAAATGGATATAAAAACAGAGGGGGTTAAGATATTCCGGGTGCTCGAAGTGATCAAATCGGTTCCGGAAAAGCTTTATAGTGGGGCCATTGTAAATTATCCCGAAAATGAAGAAGACGCTGGTAGTCGAGAACTGATGCAGAAAGTAGTAAAAGGAGTGAAGGAATTACACCGGTTACTGAATATCAGTAAAGATTTTAAAAAGCCAGAAACCGAATTGAGTGCGTATGATGTGGCGCACCACGCGGGACTTTCACTGGAAGAAGAATATGAAGTTCTGGCTTTACTTAAGGAAATACAACGGCAGGAATACTTAAAGCGCCACTTGCAAAAAGTGTTGCCGATGTTGATGGAGATGGAGCATTTGAAAGAAAAAGTAAAACTCAATGGGCATTTCAGGAACCTGTCTGCCTTTGATCTCGATGTATAAAAGAATTTAGGATATATGATTTGTGAATGGTGATTTCAAATTCGCAAATCATACATCACAAATCATACATCACAAATCATATATCATAAATCATATATCACAAATCACAAATCCGACATATTTGTCTCAGGTAACACTCTGTTTTGATTTTGGAAATACACGGCTTAAGTGCGCAGTCTTCGACGATCGATCACTTCGAGAAGTAATTGTGCTTGAAAATGACAGCGCGGAAACGATTGAACAATTGATCAAAACCTATCAACCCGCTAAAACGTTGCTTTCATCGGTGATTGATCACAATCAAGAAATGGAAAAGATTTTGAAGGCCTCTACGAGGTTTCACAAACTCGATCATCATTCGAAAATTCCCATCACCACACCGGTAGGGAAACCTGAAACGATTGGAGCCGATCGCTTAGGACTGGTAGTGGCTGCCGTGGACCTCTTTCCTAATAAAAACAATCTTGTTATTGGGCTCGGTACTGCCATCACGTATAATTTCATCAATAAATACCATGAATTCCTGGGTGGTGGTATATCACCAGGCATGGAAATGCGTTTTAAGAGTCTTCATAATTTCACCGCTTTGCTGCCGTTGGTTGAAAAAGACTGGAATCTTCCATTAGTAGGTTACGATACAAGGACAAATATCCTGAGTGGAGTGATTTTGGGCATGGCAAAAGAGATCGATGGAATGATTGATGCTTATGCGGAAAAGTATGGGAACTTTAACGTGCTGTTAACCGGGGGGGATGCACCCTATTTTGTCTATCATTTGAAAAACAAGATATTTGCAGACCCTAATCTAATTTATAAAGGCTTATATGCAATCAGCGAGGTCAACAATGCTTAAGAGAATCAATGTGTTAGTGATAGTTTTGGTTGTTTTTTGTTCCCTTTCACAGGCTCAGAATATCAACTCCCCTTACTCAAGGTATGGCCTCGGTGACATTGTTCCGGGTCAAAATATTTTAAATAGGGGTATGGGTGGGGTCAGTACTGCCTATTACGATTATTTGTCACTGAATTTTCTTAACCCGGCATCTTATGGTCGTCTGCAAACAGTGACCCTTGATTTTGGATTTGAAGTCCAAAATCTTACCCTCCGCTCACTGAATCCTTCCCGTAAATATTCAGATGCCAGTCCCCTTATCTCTTATTTCAACCTGGGACTTCCCATTATCTCTAAAAAAGATAAAATAACTAAACAAAAACAAACCATATTAGGGGTAGTAGTTGGACTGCGACCAATGACACGGGTGAGTTATAAAATTTTACGTACGGAGCGACTCATGACAGGTACGCTTAATGATAGTGTAGCTACCGTGTTTGAAGGTATTGGTGGTTCACAACAAGTTTATATTGGTGCGGGTCTTCGACTTGGAAGATTATCGATCGGTATCAATGCCGGTTATCTTTTTGGCTCGAAGGATTTCAGCACGCGTCGTATTTTCTTAAACGATACCATTGCTTATTATAAATCTAATCACCAAACCAAAGCCAACTTTAACGGGTTTCATTCTAATGTAGGGATTCAATACACAGCTAAACTTGGTAAAACAACGGTGTTACGTTTGGGCGCACAGGGAAGATGGGAGCAAGTATTACATGGTGAACAGGATGTAATTCGGGAATCCTTTGAATATGATGCAAACCAGGCGGGTCTCCGGTTGGATAGCGTTTACCAGGTAAATGATCAGAAAGGAGATGTTAACCTTCCTGTTTCTTACAGCGTTGGATTTATTTTAGATAATTCGGGTGCTTACGGTAACCCGAGTAGATGGCTGATCGGCATGGACTATGCTGCTACCAAATGGTCGAAATATAAATTCTTTAATGAGAAGGATCCCGTACAGGATAGTTGGGAAGTGAAATTGGGGGGACAAATGATACCCGTTTCCGGTAAGAACTATTGGAGCAATGTAGCTTATCGAATCGGTGCAACTTATGGAGTAGATTATGTGAATGTAGACAACATATTGCCAAAATGGTCACTCTCTTTTGGGACCGGACTACCAATGCGTAAAGTAAATTACTCTAATCAAACTACCATCATCAATACTTCTTTTGAATTTGGTAAGAGGGGGAATAGTGAAAATGCGGTACAAGAAAATTTCTTCCGTTTTTCTCTTGGTTTGTCGATGAGCGATATCTGGTTTATTAAACGTAAGTATGATTAAGAATGTTTTTGCGGGATAGACGATACCTTTTTATAATAGCAGCTTTTATCGGGAGCTGCTTTTTTATGGGCGCTTGTGAAAACGATCCGGAAACAGTAGATAATTTTTTCCGTAAGAAAACAGCGGTGGAAGAAGCTTTCAACGTGGAAAGTTATATGAGTCAGGAAGGAAAAGTAAAAGCCAAATTAACTGCGCCCTATATGAAACGCTATATGGCCGATTCTCCCTATGTGGAGTTTCCCCGCACCCTGCATGTTGATTTTTACAATGACACTTTACAGATTGAAAGCACGCTCGACGCGCTCTATGCACGCCATATGGAGTTTGAGCATAAAGTATTATTGAAAGATAGCGTTGTAGTGATCAATAAAATTAAAGGAGACACCCTTCGTACTTCCGAATTATGGTGGGATCAGAATAAACAGGAATTTTATACCGATAAACCAGTACGTATATTTCAAAAAACCTCCCATACTTTCGGAAAATTCGGGTTGCAGGCAAAACAAGACTTTAGTGAATGGTGGATATTGGGTTCATCGGGCAAAAGAGAAGTACCTGCTAATGGCGTACCGCAGTAGTGACTGAGTTCGATAAAAAAAGAACCAAGAACCAAGATGCCAAGATTCAAAGAAAGAATACAAAAGAAGAAAAAGAACCAAAAAAAGTACAAATAAAAAATCTCAAGGGCGTCTTAAATACTGGAGCCATTGAAATTTTAATTTTTGTTTTCTTTCTTTTTTATTCTTGGTTTTATTTTGCCTTTATTCTTTGGTTCTTAGCATCTTGGTTCTTTTTATCGTGACGTTGAGAATTAACCGATGTATACATTATCCTCATAACTTTACAATTTAATTCTACATTCTCATGGACTACAGGCGTCTTGGCCGTTCAGGCTTACAAGTAAGCGTTTTATCATTCGGTAGCTGGGTAACTTTTCATAAACAAATCGACGATAGCATTGCCGATGAGTTGATGGGTATTGCCTATGAAAAGGGCATTAATTTTTTTGATAACGCGGAAGCCTATGCATTGGGAGAAAGTGAAAAAATGATGGGACGCGTATTGAAAAAGAAAAACTGGGATCGTACTTCTTATATCGTTTCTTCCAAAGCGTATTTTGGATGGAGAGGGAAAGACAACAAACCCAATCAAACAGGATTGAGCCGGAAGCATTTGTTTGAAGCCTGTAACGAGGCGCTGCAACGGTTGCAGGTAGAATATCTCGATCTATATTTCTGTCATCGACCCGATACAACTGTGCCGATAGAGGAGGTGGTATGGACGATGCATAATTTAATTCAGCAAGGAAAAGTATTATACTGGGGAACCAGTCAATGGAGCGGAGCAGAAATCATGGAAGCGCATCGGGTGGCGCAGCAATATGGATTAATAGCGCCCATGATGGAACAACCGCAGTACAATATGTTCGAACGGTTTAAAATGGAACAGGATTATCTCCCCGTGTTTCAGAATGTAGGATTGGGAACAACCATCTGGAGTCCGCTTGCTGCCGGTTTCCTGACGGGGAAATATATCGATGGTATCCCTGAAGGTTCACGGTTAGATATTAAAGGATTCGATTGGTTAAAGGAACGTTGGTTACAAGAAGAGAAAATCAAGAAACTTAAAAAACTAGTAGCGCTCGCAGAAAAATTAGGAGCATCAATGGCTTCGCTGGCAATAGCATGGACCATCAAGAACCCAAATGTATCAACCGCTATTTTAGGAGCTACAAAAAAAGAACAACTATACGATAACCTGAAAGCATTGGAAACACTCAATAAGTTATCGCCGGAAGTGATGGATGAAATTGAAAAGATTTTGCAGAATAAGCCGTTTATGGATCTAGCTTAAAGCGTGAAGCTTCAAAGAACCAAGATGCCAAGAACCCAAGATCCAAAGAAAGAGTACAAAAGAAGAAAAAGGACCAAAGAAATTTCAAATAAAAAGTCTCAAGGGCGTCTGAGATACTAGAGTCTTTGAGATTTTTATTTTTTGTTTTCTTTCTTTTTTATTCTTGGTTTTCCTTTGCCTTTATTCTTTGGTTCTTGGCGTCTTGGTTCTTGGTTCTTTTTTCTGGTTCTTGGTTCTTTCGAACTAACGTATCTTGAAGAAGGAAATCAATTCCTTCTTTTTTTATGAAACAATTTTTGTTTGTTTGCATTATTGCTTTTTGCTTTCAGGGAATTTCCGCGCAAAATAATTATCCCCTTTTCAGTATCGAGATTAATAAAAAATTAGCTGTTGCAACCAACGAATCGGGAATATTGGATAATAAGATTCGTTACTCCCGCCTGAATAATCCCATCACACAATTATTCGATGAATTGCTGCTTGAAAATATTTCTAACGATACTATTGAAATAAGAAACCTGGTTCCTTTCGGTGCTTCTTCGGATCATGTTTATATCACGGGTCTTGGCGAACATGGTCTCAGTCGTACGCATTTATTCATTCCTGGTAAATCGCCGGTGAATGTTATATGTCCGGATAATGCCTGGGAACTGGGAGTTGCTTGCATCGAGAACAAAGATGGAAATAATAAAATCGCCCTTGTACGACGTAACCGAAATAGTTTACAAAAGGGACAGCGACGTCGTTTTGAAACGATTCTTTATCCCGGCGGTTCAGTAAAATATAAAAGATGGATTGAATCCTATACCGGTCCGTGGCAGGAAGGATTGCGGGTCGTGTTTCAAAAAAATTATTTATACGATACGGCTTATTTTGATAATAGTTTATTCGAGAGAAAGGATCTTCAATGGATAAGGCATAGTTATGTGATGCATTTGATGCAGGCCTGGGATAAATTTCTATATGACGCAACTGATAAGAAATACCATATTGATGATTTTATACAAAGAGGGAAGAAGTTATATGGCGGTGATGAGGTAATCGGAATCTGGCCCACCTGGCCCTCGTTGGGATTGGATCAGCGTAATCAATTCGACTTGTTCCGTGATTTACCTGGTGGCACTAAGCAAATACAAAAACTATCGAATGCCATGCGCAAGCAGGGAACCAAATTCTTTGTTTGTTATAATCCATGGGATGAGAGTACAAGAAGCGAGGGACATTTGGCTGGACTCGGCGATCTGATTAAAGCAACCAGCGCCGATGGAGTAGTATTGGACACACGGGGCGCATCCAGCAAAGAATTGCAGGAAGCCGCTGATAAAGTAAGAGCTGGGGTAGTTATGTACAGCGAAGGCATGGCGGTGCCGAAGGACATGCCGGGTATTGTATCGGGACGCGTACACAATGCATTGTATTACCCGCCGATGCTTAACCTGAATAAATTCATCAAACCGGAGTTTGCCATATTTCGGGTGGCGGAATTATTTAAGGAACCCATACAAAGAGAATTCGCGACCTCCTTTTTTAATGGTTACGGAACAGAGATCAATATGTTTGCGCCTGGTCAACCGGATTGGGTAGAAGAACAATACGAATATCTCGGCAAAACATCGCGGATTTTAAGAGAGAATACATTCAATTTTACTTCGGGTATTTATACTCCATTAATACCAACGACCTCCGATAGCATTTGGGTGAATCAATGGAAGCAAGGCGACAAAACTATTTATACCATTTACAGTATAATTCCGCAGGGATATAAAGGCCATCTTTTTTATGTGCAGCCTAAGCAGGGGTATCATTTTGTTGATCTCTGGCATCATAAATTACTCGAACCAAAGTTGGTTCAAGGTGAAACTAAACCCGGCGCTGAAAATAGTATACAGTCGAAGGAGATTTTTTCCCGTTACACGATCGAGGCGGAAACGGATGCATTCAATTCAAGATGGTTGGGCACTAATAATGAAGGAGAAGTGGATTGTATCGCGCAATTACCGGTTTTGATATTAGCAAACTTGCAAGGAGATAAATTGACGATTAATGCAGATAAGGGTACTATGCTAAAAGTCTGGACCGGTCACCCTGACTATGCAAAAAAATCGTTGGAAATCAAACCAGGCAATCATACCATCTCGTTGTATAAAAAATTCGGTCGCTTTGAAGGAGATTTTATTATCCAGTTATTTGATAAGGAAATATTGATGGATGAAACAATCGTTACAATAAAAGCAGGTGTGGCGAGGAGAATTAGTCAAGCGCCTCTAGAACAGTCAATACAAAAAACAACGAATCTACCCCAGGGAATGGTATTGATACCGGCTGGTAAATTCACAGTGAAAGAAAGTCATGGAGATGAGTTTATTTCTTACCCAACACAAGATGTTGGTAGCAATTTTTCAATGCCTTCCTATTACATGGACAAGCATCCGGTAACCAATGTGCAGTTCAAACAATTTCTGGATGCAACAAAATATAAACCATCCGATGGGGTTAATTTTTTAAAGCATTGGGTGAATGGGAAAATCAAAAAGGGAGAAGAGAATTTCCCGGTAGTATATGTTAGCTATGAAGATGCGCAAGCCTATGCTAAATGGGCCGGAAAACGTTTGCCAACAGAATGGGAATGGCAATACGCGGCTCAAACGGAAGCATTGAACGAATGGCCGTGGAAACAGGCAACTCCAGTGATACGTAAAGAAGAAGTAGTTACAGAATCATTAACAGTAACCTCTATCGAAGGCATTGATTCATCGCTTTGTAATTTGGGAGATGGAAAATTATACCCCGTTGGCAAATACCCGAAAGGAGCGAATCCTAATGGATTACGGGATCTGGTGGGATGCGTTTGGCAGTTAACCAACGATGTATATATGAGTGGAAGTTACCAGTATATCATTTTAAAAGGAGGTTCCTACTTTAAACCCAGCAGTAGTTGGTGGTATGTACAAAGTGGCCCGCGTGAATTGCATTACCGGCAATTTTTATTAAGAGTATCGCAGGGTTTTGAGCGGAATGGAACGGTGGGATTTAGATGTATCAAATAATATTTTATAATTATTGCGAGAGCATATATCAACATTTCGGAGCTAATAATTTTAACGCTCATTGTTGCTTAATTGTGTTTGATTGGTAGCAGCATCAAATTCCGTAGTACAAGACGTTTCTACGGAACATGAATACATTTCTTGGAACGGCCTACCCACTAAACGTCCCTACGGGACGAGAGTCAAATGCTGTAACCGGAAATTAAATTCAATTTTAGTGCAATTACAAAATTTCATAGCATGAAACGTTCCTACGGAACGTAAATGGAATCCTCGTTTTTTCTACCCATGAGTCGTCCCTACGGGACGAAATACCAATGATACGGATGGAAATTAAATTCAATTTTTTGGCAATTTGAAAATTCTATAGCATGAAACGTTGCTACGGAACGCAAAAGGAATCCTCGTTTTTTCTACCCATGAGTCGTCCCTACGGGACGAAATACCAATGATACGGATGGAAATTAAATTCAATTTTTTGGCAATTTGAAAATTCTATAGCATGAAACGTTCCTACGGAACGCAAAAGGAATCCTCGTTTTTTCTACCCATGAGTCGTCCCTACGGGACGAAATACCAATGATACGGATGGAAATTAAATTCAATTTTTTGGCAATTTGAAAATTCTATAGCATGAAACGTTCCTACGGAACGTAAATGGGATCCTCGTTTTTTCTACCCATGATACGTCCCTACGGGACGAAATACACACGTTACAAGCAGATTTGTTTATACATAAATATTTTGATTACAAGCTTCATCCCGTTTCCCTCGTCCCGTAGGGACGTTTCATGGGTAGACTGATATAGGAGACGGTTGCCACGTTCCGTAGGAACGTTTCATGCAATGAAGTTACAGGGAGCTGGATTTAAAAATGAAACTATTAACCGAGGAGGTGGTAAACCATAAAGCATCATGCCTTTCGTCCCGTAGGGACGTTTTGTGGGTAGAAAATAAATGAATGTTGCATTCACGTTCCGTAGGAACGTCTTGTGCTATCTGACCGCGGGAAAGTTAATTAATCAGTTTAGAGCTGCTCAATTGGGTTATATCGCACAAGAGTGCGACGCAACAGCAGTTTCATAGTAGCAATCCAGCTTGGCTCAAAAAAATGTCATGTTGAGTTTAATTTTTTATTCCCCGGATCCACTCACTAACCACCGCCACCCCTTCTTTATGTATTTGTTCTCTTCCAATCTCCGGCATCGAAATCCCCGGATCCGTACTCGTCATCCGATATATAAGAATGGATTTGGAAGGGTTGCCCGGAACAATATCGAATTGCAAACCGCCACTGCCTCGCCCAGCAGCAACGGGCGTCTTATTAATACCGAGCGAAGTAGGATTATTGTTATGAATATCCAAAAACAAACCCGATGTATTTGCCGGACCTTTTGCACTATGACAAAAACCACAGTTTACATCTAAATAAGCTCTTGCTTTAGACTCTGCTGAGGCTTTCTTATCCGACCAAATTGCATTTGATGGAATTTTGCCTGCAGGCAAATCAATCATATTATGCGATGCCCAATATTTTAGTTGGTTTAGTTTTCCATCGGAATAATTATAATCACTATTAATATGTCTGGCTGCAACTCCAATTGGTAACAAAACTTTTCCCTGTGAATGACAACCCTTGCATTGATTTTGATTGGGTATTACATAGGGGGCCTCAATCTTTTTTCCTTTCACATCAATATAACTTACGGTGATAACATCTCCGATAGGTTCGAACACAGCTTCTGTTTGTGCTTCGTTCCATATATACTGGTAGGTGGCCCATCCATCTTCACGATGCGCGAGCAAGCGGGTTTCAATGATCCTTTTGCCGCTGGCAGGTTTGCGGAAATCGTTGTAGTAATAAAAATTTTTAATCAGGATGGTTCCTATTGGCAGCATAAATATAGCGGTATCATTATACGCCGCTTTTGTTCCGGCAGGAAGTTTTATGAACCGGAGTTTCTCCGCATAGTTACTGAAGAGTGGAGTATTGAGGTCATAGGGAATTATTCCATCGGCCGGCTGCAACTGCTTCAATTCTCCCGTAAAGAATTTGTACCCGGAGAGGTTTTCATGAAATTGAAATCCATCTCCCCTGGTTTTCTTAGTGAATGCTTCGTTAATAATAACGATCGCCAATAAAAATGATATGATGAAAAATGATCTCATTTAATTACCTGTTTTTACTGTTGCGGGTGCCAGGCTTTGCAAACTGCAATCATGTGCCTTTGCGTCGCGTGATATATTCTTGAACTTATTAGCTGCATCAATATTGGCAAAGCTCATATTCGTGTTGTTACGGATGCAGATCTGGGGCAGATTGTTTTTGTCGACAATCCCATCATAAATGATATGCGGTACTTTCTTTCCGAAACGTAATTTGAAACGATACAGTTTCCCCATTCTACCTTTCATAGTGGCACGAACATTCGGACGCTCATAAAGATTATCGTGAATATTGATTTGCGTTGGATAGGGATAGTAGGTGGAATCCTTGATGGGATTTTCACTAATATAATAACTTACGATAGCTGTGCCTGTAGTGATATTGTTGATGATTTTATTATTGAAGATTTCTACATTGTTGGTTGCCATTATCATTATACCGGTACCGAGGGGAACTTTTCCAACAATATTTCCTTTTGGCGCGAAGTTCTCATGATTATTATCGTGCACATTATTATTAAACACCCGCACATAGCCACCCTTTTTCTGGATTAGATCGGGAAGGTCGAAAACCAGGATGCCGCCAGTATTATTAGTAGCTTCATTGTTATACACATCAGCGTACAGGGAGTTTTCGATTTCAATACCTGCAACATTTTCACGGGCCATTGAATTGCGAATAATGATATGACTGGATTGACCGACATAAATACCGGCATCACTCGCGCCCCTCGCTTCACAGCTATCAATCAATACTTGCGTACATTGAACCGGATAGATACCATAGCCGCCGTTTTTGCTGTTAGCACCGCGGGTCCATTCCGCTTTTACTTTATTAAAGCTGATGCCCTTTACTTCCTGCGTTTTTATTCCATCGCCTTTTGTATCCTGCACTGTAAGATCCTGGACACTGATATTAGACCCATTGGTTATTTTGATGCCTTCTGCACCTGAAATCTGGTTGGCGAAATTGAGAATCGTTTTATCCATTCCCTTTCCTTTTATTACTATATCACTCTTACCGTCGAGCCAAAGGCTTACGGTAAGCTGGAAATTTCCTTCTGGTAATTCTATTACAGAGCCGTTTTGAGCATTAATAAAAAGGGTTTGAAATTTTTTCTGCATATCGGGCTGGGCCACAGAGCTGGTCGAAACAATAAAAAGGAGGAAGAATAGATAGAATCGCATACAATCAGTTGAAACTCGAAAGTACAAATTCCAGCTAACCCGGAGATTTTTTGCCACAGATTACACGGATTGGCACAGATTGGATTGGTGAAACATTATCTGCTTAATATGGAAATGGTCGTGATAATTTACATTAATCCGTGTGAATCTGTGAAATCAGTGGCTTATACTAAAAATGAAAAATCCCGGGAATTACTCCGGGACTTTTCAAAAACGTTTTGTACGAAACCTTAACAACTTAGCTTGGCCATCAATAGGTACAAATTTTAACGTTCTTCAGGAAATTGGATTTGAGTGGACTTGGATTTTAATTGGTTTGTTCTATTGACAGATTCCGGAACTGGTTTTGGATATTGGTTTTTAACAGGATCTGGTTTTTCGGATATTGGCTTCGGTCTTTCGGATATTGGATGTGTTCCTTGAATCAATCAATCAACAATACAAACATAGACTAACAGGGTTATCCACACAAGAGCGGTAATGCTTGATTTAAAAGCTTCTACTTTTACCGTGATTTTAGTAAAAATACGTAAACCACCCCCGTACAAATACCTGATTATTTTTAAACATATGGGAAAGCTCCTATATTTAGGGTGTTAATCAATAGATTATTGATCCTTAATTCCTTATTACTATGTTATTTGAAAATAAAGTTGTGCTTGTTACGGGAGGAACCCGCGGTATAGGAAAGGCAATTGCTCTGCGACTTGCTAAAGAAGGGGCTCATTTAGCAATAGTTGGAAAAACCGCTGAGCCTCATCCAAAATTGGAAGGGACGATTTACACAGCGGCGGAAGAAATTGCCAAAGCGGGTCCGGGTAACGTATTGCCGATACAGGGTGATATTCGCTATGAAGAGAGTATTCAGCATATTGTAAAAACAACGGTGGATACGTTTGGAGGCATTGATATCCTGATAAACAATGCAAGTGCAATCAATCTTACCGCTACGGAGCAAACGGAGTTTAAGCGATGGGATCTCATGCATAGTATCAATGTAAGAGGTACATTTTTCATGAGTAAAGAATGCATCCCTCATTTACGGAGAGCCCGCAATCCTCATATACTAAATTTATCACCCCCGCTTAATCTCGATCCCGCATGGTTCGGGAAGCACCTTGCATATACCATGAGCAAATATGGAATGAGTATGGTGGTATTGGGTCTTGCGGAAGAATTAAAACAACAACGCATCGCCGCTAATGCGCTCTGGCCCAAAACAACAATAGCTACAGCCGCTGTGCAAAATTTATTGGGCGGCGATTTCCTGATTCAGCGCAGTCGCACCACCGATATTGTAGCGGACGCCGCTTTTCATATTCTGCAAAAACCTTCTTTCGAATGCACCGGCAATTTCTTTATTGATGAAGATGTTTTACGGGAACATGGCGTTACTGATTTTACGAAATATGCGGTAAATCCGGAACAGAAGCTGATGATGGATTTGTTTATATGAAGAAAGCTATGAGCTATTGAAGAAGCTGTGAGCTACTAGCTTCGAGCTTCGAGCTGGTCCTGAAAAGAACGATCCGATGAATTATTCTATTAGCAGTAGTATAAAATTTTACAGCTAGATATTTTTAGAAGATCGCAGCTCACAGCTAGTAGCTCACAGCTCGCAGCTCACTCAAACTGTACCAGCTCTCTCTTCAACGCCTTCAGCAAACTGAATATATGCGCCAGTTCAATAAGTAATACAATAATTACTGCCAGCCAGATATACCATGGCATGTCAATAATGGGTTTCAATGCAATTAAAGTCGTATGATAATGCCAATGTGCAAAACTCAACCCGGCTGTTAGACCAACTACCATAAAAGAAAGTAAGGAATAAAATATTTTCAGGAACATTACCTTGATGGAAGTGTATCCGATTTTGATATTCTCAAAGATGGCAGCCGGAATGATCAGTAAGAAAGCCACCCATTTCCAGTTATCGCCGGTCCAATCGTGCAGGAATGCTGTTAACAGCAATATCAATACAATCGCCGTAAGGCTCCAGGGGAATAATAAGAATAAACCTGGCTTTTGGGAAGAGGGTTTTAAAGGAGTGGGCATGTTGATTTGTTTTGTCTTTACAAATTAGGAAAGATTGAGCAATGCGCTTCTTGACGAAATCAAGTATTTTGTGCGACCAAACTATTATTATGAAGAATTATGCATTTCTCCTGCTTTTATTAACAGGCTTTATTGCTAACGCACAGAAGAAAGCTGTGGTTAGCCCGACTGATAAATTAAAAACGCAGGCAATACAGGATATACAGCAAAACTACGATGCATATAAAAAAACGGCGTTACAGATATGGGACTATGCCGAATTGGGTTATAAAGAACAGAAGAGTTCGGCCTTGTTGCAGCAAACACTAAAAGAAAATGGTTTCAGTATAGAAACAGGGGTAGCGGAAATTCCAACAGCTTTTGTAGCCACCTATGGTAGTGGTAAACCAGTGATTGCGATTCTTGCCGAGTATGACGCTTTACCTGGTTTAGCACAAGAAGCTGTACCCGAAAAGAAAGAGATTGCGGGGAAAAATGCAGGACATGGTTGCGGGCATCATTTATTTGGAACTGCTTCGGTAGCCGCTGGTATTGAAATCAAGAAACTAATCGAAGAGAAAAAATTTACGGGAACGATTAAAGTATTTGGTTGTCCGGCCGAAGAAGGCGGCAGCGGCAAAGTATATATGGTGCGTGCTGGATTATTCAATGACGTAGAAGTGGCCATACATTGGCACCCGGGTGATGAAAATAATATTACTATGACCAGTGCGCTGGCGAATTCTTCGGCCAAGTTCCGTTTTAAGGGCTTATCTGCTCATGCATCGATGGCACCGGAAAAGGGACGTTCTTCACTGGATGCAGTAGAGGCAATGAATTATATGGTGAATATGATGCGTGAACATGTGCCACAAGAAACTCGTATTCATTATGTAATTACGAATGGAGGTAAAGCGCCCAATGTAATACCCGATTTCGCGGAAGTATATTATTATGTGCGTCATCCCAAGCGTGAACAGGTGAAATTGATCTTTGATCGCGTTGTAAATGCGGCGAAAGCTGCTGCAATGGGTACTGAAACCAGCATGGAATATGAGATTATCGGAGGAACGCACGATCTTTTATTGAATCGTGCTTTGGCGGAAGCGATGCAGAAGAATCTCGAAAAAACAGGAGGAGTAAAATATACCAGCGAAGAAATTGAGTTCGCGAAAAAGATTCAAAGCAGCTTTAGTTCGAAAGCACCATTGATAAGTTCCGCTGATAGCATTATTAAATTGAAAGCAGTGATGGATGCCGGCGGTGGTTCTACCGATGTGGGAGATGTAAGTTATGCGGTGCCAACCGTAGGAATGGATGCGGCAACCTGGGTACCCGGCACACCGGCGCATAGCTGGCAAGCTGTTGCCTGCGGAGGAACAGAGATCGGAACAAAAGGAATGATGGTGGCGGCCAAAACCATGGCATTAACGGCCATTGATTTATTTACAGATCCCGCATTGATAATAAAAGCCAAAGAAGAATTTATAAAAGCGAAGGGGGATTATAAATACGAAGCATTATTGGGTAACAGAAAACCAGCGTTGAATTATAGGGATTGATTGTTGTCGCTGAAAGCGACATAATAATGCTTCGAGGATGAAAGCCTCGAAGAGCGGGGAAACCACCGTAGTCTTCAAATGATTACTCAATGATCGTATAATCCCTGCTGACAATTGTAATAGTTTCCCCATCAACCCCCTTCACATGAATAGAGGTGAAAAGCAGACAATCACCGGTTTTTGACTGCTCAATCAGAAATTTAGTTTTTTCATTAAATCGATTGCCGACATTAAGACTCATGCCAACGAATGCAGCATCTCTAATAAGAAAGACACGATAGTCAACCACTTTGACTGGCGCCTCAAAATCCGTATTCTCGTACTTCGCAATTACGCCACCCTGAATAAGGGTCACCGATTTCTTAATAGTACCCTCTGATTTGATACCCACAAAGAGGGTCGGTGGTGGTAGTCGTTTTACTCGAAAAACTACCGAATCAACCAGCCGCTTTTTCTTATAAACATAAATCTGGGTTTCGCCCATTCTAGCTGGAATAATTACAAATTTATTGGGCCGATCTCCATGGGTAATCGTTCCATTATCTGTACTAAGGGTTATAGAGGAGACAGGTGCATTTTCAATTGAAGCTTCCAGCGGATTTTCAACCCCCAGTATCAAAATATTATTCCGGGTGCATGCAATTACGGTTGCGGGTTGACGAGAATATATAAATGGAACAAATAGAAAAAAGATTAGCCTGGTCATGTTCGTATTTTTTTAAAAACGAAGCTTTTCATTCGCTATTTTTCAGCGAATGTTAAAGTTTGCGAGGTCAGGAATAAGCGGGATTTTATTGATTTAATACCAATTTTTTATAGACTCCGTAATTCATTTGCATGAAACGTTCCTACGGAACGTGAGCGCTGTTCTCATAACTAGCTACCCATGAGACGTCCCTACGGGACGAAATACACAATGACAAAGCCTCAATTAATTTAATTATATAATATTTCCCAATCTGTTTTAATGTGGTTTTCTCGTCCCGTAGGGACGTCTCATGGGTAGACTGATTATTTTCGAGGTTTTACGTTCCGTAGGAACGTTTCATGCTAAGAGCTTAAAAATTCAAGGTTGTTAAATGTTCTGAGGTAACAACGATTGAAATTCATTACAATTTTAATAATTCGACGAAATCGAATCAGTCGTTTTTATTAGCTTATCATATTCTTTGCTTACCTGCTGGAGCGGCTTAATGGAAGGTTGATTAGATTTCTGATATTTCTGTATTATGGGTAATGTCAACTTTAATTTCAAAATAGTATGGTAATCTTTAAGCCGCTCAGATTTCTGGTCGATATTTTTGAGCAATGTATTTATTTCCGTGATTTGACTTTCATAGGCGGATTCACTGGCTTTTATAATCTCTAACATCTTTTTCTTAAGCAAGGAATCACTAATTGAGTTGGCTTTTGCAGTAGCTGAATTATAATAGCTTGTATTTTTAGAATCAAATTCTTCGAGCGAATGGATAGAATCCCTCTTATCATCACCGATACCGTATATTTTCTTTTCAAGATCCTTTAGTAATACTGATTTGCTTACCTCTTCCTGGTAAATTTCATCCACGAGGTCCCCTGATCCGCGTTTAGATGAGAGACTGTAGTCGGACTTATTATTTTCTGCTAACGCCTTTGGCGTCTCCTGTTGTGGAGTTGGATTGGTTTCCTGAGGGCTGCATGAATAAATTGATAGAATTATCAAAAGAGCGGCTAAAAATGTTCTCATATATTTAATTTTCTTGCTTAAATATATTGAGAATGCCTTATCAACGATATTCCATACCCGTTTATAACAAAAAGTTTAACAGGCAAGAATCCTGTACAAACGGAAATCTTTATAAAACCTCCGGCCGCATCTGAGGAAACAACAACACATCCTGTATGCTCGGCTGGTTGGTCATCAGCATACAAAGCCGATCAATACCAATACCGATACCCGAAGTAGGAGGCATGCCATATTCCAATGCGCGTAAGAAATCATGATCGATAAACATCGCTTCATCATCGCCACGTTCCATCAACTTGAGTTGTTCTTCAAAACGCTCGCGTTGTTCTAATGGATCGTTCAATTCACTATATGCATTGGCAATTTCCTTCCCGTTTATCATCAGCTCAAATCGTTCTACTAAACCTTCTTTGCTCCGGTGTTTTTTGGTAAGGGGACTCATCTCTACCGGGTAATCAATAATAAATGTGGGTTGAGTATACGTATGTTCGCTGCTGGAGCTGAAGATCTCATCGATTAGTTTGCCTTTACCAATATTATTCGGAACTCCTATATTTAATTGCTTGCACACTTCTCTTAACCCTGCTTCATCTTTGCCTTCTATATCAATTCCTGTATTTTCTTTGATTGCTTCGTGAATAGTTACCCGCTTGAAAGGTGCTTTGAAATCTATTTCCTTATCACCCACCATTACTTTAGTGGTTCCATGCAGTGCAATAGCAATCTTCTCCATTAATTGCTCCGTTACTTCCATCATCCAGAAATAATCTTTATAAGCCGTGTACCATTCCAACACGGTAAACTCCGGATTGTGCGTACGGTCCATCCCTTCATTGCGGAAATTGCGACTGAATTCATACACCCAATCAAAGCCACCAACGATCAATCTTTTTAAATAAAGCTCGTTGGCAATGCGTAAATAAAAAGGAACATCTAATGCATTATGATGGGTTATGAATGGCCTGGCCGCAGCGCCACCAGGAATAGATTGCAATACGGGGGTATCAACTTCCAGCGCACCCTGACTATTCAGAAAATCACGGATCGTGTTAATAAGCTTGGTCCGTTTTACAAAAGTGTCTTTCACCTGCGGGTTAATAATAAGATCCGCGTAACGCTGGCGATACTTGAATTCAGGATCTGTAACCGCGTCAAAAGTTTCTCCTTCTTTTTCTTTTACAACGGGTATAGGCTTTATGGATTTTGTAAGAAATGTCAATTCAGATACGTGAACAGATGTTTCGCCGGTTTTGGTAGTAAATACATAACCCTTCACGCCGATAATATCACCGATATCGCTTAAGTGTTTCCAAACTTTGTCGTATAAAGTTTTATCCTCCCCTTTGCAAATTTCATCACGCTTGATGTAAAGTTGGATCTTACCGCTGCTGTCCTGCAATACGGCAAAAGAGGCCTTACCCATATCACGAACACCCATAATCCTGCCTGCCAGACATATATCCGCGAAATCGGCCTTGTTCTCTTCCCCTTTATAATGCTGTTTGATGAAAGCGGCGCTGCTATTGACCGGGAATAAGGGGGCAGGGAAGGGGTCGATCCCTAACTGTTGCAATTCTTTCAATTTATCCCTGCGGATATTTTCCTGTTCGGACAGATGCTGACTCATAATTCGTATAAATTAAAAATGTTGGTCGGCGACCAACAAGGGCGGGGGCAAAATTACAGGATAAGCCCCGCTAAAACAAAAGCGAAAATGTAGTAGTTGATTATTCAATAAATCATTGTCAACGGATATATAAAATGGGAGTTCTTTCGTTATCCAATATAATTGGTACAGTGCTTGTCCGGGTTAATTTGGAGTTTCAATTTTGATTCGCCTCCGGGCCCTATGTTTTAATAATTAATCTTTTAAGATGAAAAAGTGTATACTTATTGTTCTATCTGCTGTGTTTATATACAGTTGTGATACTATTTCTAAACTACCCGGTTATGGATTTGGAGGACCGATAACAGAAACAGATGCGCGTATGGGTATTCAGGAAGCATTAGGCCAGGGTGTTACTACTGCTATATTTAACCTTAATAAGGCGGATGGATTTTTCGGCAATAACATTTACAAGATATTTCTACCACCCGAGGCCCAAAAAGTAGAGAGTGCGCTGAGAAAAGTAGGATTGGGCAAACAGGTTGACAAGGCAATTTTACAAATCAACAGGGCTGCAGAAGACGCGGTGGGCTATGCGAAACCCATTTTCGCTGATGCTATCAAAGAAATGACGATCGCGGATGCAATTTCCATTGTTAAAGGTGATAGCGTTGCAGCAACTAACTATTTCAAGGATAAAACACGAACAAAACTTATCGACGCTTTTCGACCTTCCATTCAAAGCTCCCTGGATAAACTGGAAGCTACCCGTTATTACTCCGATATTGTTAACCTGTATAATAAACTTCCAACTACCACCACCAAAGTAAACCCTGATTTAACGGGATTTGTAGTTGGGAAGGCTACCGACGCCTTATTCGACCAGGTTGCAAAAGAAGAAGTAAATATTCGAACAAATCCAGTGGCGAGAACGACGGAGATTTTGAAGAAAGTATTTGGAAAAAGCTATTAGCAGTTAGATGTTAGCTGTTAGCGTCAGCACGTATAGAATAGGTGGTTCAGTTAGAACTGGACTATCTAATAGCTAAAATCTAATTGCTAACAGCAATTAACTCCCTGCCAGCAACACCTGCCACGCTTCTTTTACTTTTCCCAGTTCGAGTAGTTTTTTCGCGTGCAGATGCAATTCTTTTTCCATCTCATCGGGACTTATACTGAAGTATTGTACTATTTGTTTCAGATGGCTATCATCATATGCAGGATCAATAATCGGATATTCATGAACATTTCCTAATTGACCGAGATTATTGCCGGAGAGTATCCTACTGTTACGTATAGAAAGTGGCAACGCATCAATTCCAATTCCTGATTGCGTATTGGGTTTCTCGACCTGGAAAAGATTGTTTTCATTCACCACACAATACCAATCACCCCCTAATCTTGCGACATGATTCAATTTTCGCTGGTCCATTTTTTTGTTTGCATCGAGAAGGGAATCATCGATATGCATGCGCATCACTTCGCAGATAACTAAATTGCCCGCGCCTCCTTCGGTGCCCAGTGGTTTTACTTCAATCACCTTACATTCCATCTTTACTTTGCTTTCTTTTACCATCGGAGGTCTTACAAGGGTAGCTGGTTCTTCAGTAAATCCTGCTTTTGTAAATTCATTTACTCCTTTCGGAAACTCACAACTGCTAAGGGATACTTGTTGCACCATATCATAATCTACAATATTGATGACCACTTCCGGCACCTCCATTACATTTTGATAACTATGTTTGGTGGTATTATCTCTTCCTCTTCTGGATGGAGAAAAAACAACAATTGGAGGATTGGTAGAAAATAGGTTAAAAAAACTGAATGGACTCAGGTTCACATTGCCCGCTTTATCAATCGTACTTGCAAAACAAATCGGCCTCGGCGCGATGCAGTGTTGCAGGTAGTATTGCTTTTCGGGGATTGTCAGATCTTTTAAATCGAAAATCATTTAGTAATGTTATTATTCTTTACTCCTTTACTTCTTTACTCCTTTACTCCCCCCTTCAATTACTTCTTCAACTTCAAAATGCTCCAATCCGTTTCTTCCGCCACAATTGTGTTACTTAATCTTCCCAGTCCTTCTATCTCCATCTCTACAATATCTCCAGCATTTAACCATTGTTCCTGGTAATTGGGATCGTTTAATTTTCCGGTTCCATTCAGTTCGAGAAAACAACCGGTTCCTACAGTACCGCTGCCTAT
The DNA here is from genome assembly GCA_965279015.1 of Chitinophagaceae bacterium. Lineage (GTDB taxonomy): Bacteria > Bacteroidota > Bacteroidia > Chitinophagales > Chitinophagaceae > Endoryza. Next base: position 429,711 of record OZ257130.1, on the reverse strand, counting down.
TACATCACCGGCATATAAATCTACTCCGTAAGATGCACGTTCAATAATCTCCGCAAAGGTCCAATCCATATCGCTTGCGGTTCCTTCACTTACCTGGATTCCATTCACCCAGCATTTCATTGGAAGGTTCCAGGATTTGCCTGTATGATTTTCCTTTGCAGGGACTTCATATTGCTCGAGTTCATCCAATGTTACCAGCCAGGGACCCGTTACTGTACTGAAATCTTTTCCTTTAGCCGGACCCAGGTTCAATAACATTTCTTCCATTTGTAGGGTTCTTGCACTCATATCATTCATGATCATCAATCCTCCGATATAATTATCGGCTTCTTCCGCGGGTATATTTCTTCCATGTTTACAAATGACAATGGCGACTTCTAATTCGAAATCGAGTTTGGCAAAATGATCGGGCATACAAACGATATCGCCCGGACCCTGAATGCTATGATGATTAGTAAAATAAAAAATCGGGTATTGATCGAATTCGGGGATCATCTCCACTTTGCGATTCCGACGCGCAGCAGCTACATGCTGGCGGAAAGCATATCCGTCCCGGCAACTGGAAGGAAAAGGAACGGGTGCAAGGACGGTCGCGTCTTCAAAAGCAATGGCTTTGCCTTTGGATATTTTTCCTTCTTTCACCAGAATCTCCCCTCCCTGTGCCATCGGTAGAAAATCATCCCAGTAATTCAGGAACATACTCATATTGGCGGGCAACTCGGGGTGTAAAGTGTCCATATCGTATAACCATCCGTCGATATAAGCTGCCAACCGGTCGTGACCATCCTGTGCATACGTAACAAATTTCATAATAGAATAATTTAAGCGCTGCAATTTAAATGAAATATGATTGCATTTAACCGTCGTCTATGAGCGGATGAATAAAGATTGCACTTATTTTTGTTGAATAAATTTATGATCAAATCCATCGAAAACTTTAAAACTGTTTTTTTTATTGGTATTGCCGGGACCGGCATGAGCGCGATTGCTCAATACCTGCAGGGCATCGGGAAAACAGTAAGCGGAAGCGATCGCTATTTTACTCCCGATGCAGTTAACGAAACCAAGGAAAAACTGGAAGTGGAAGGAATTCAATGTTTTTTGCAGGATGGGGTGGGCATTACAGAAAGCACCGAGCTGGTAGTCGTATCCACTGCGGTTGAAGACACCGTAGAAGAAGTACAAAAAGCAAAGCGATTGAATATCCAGATTATTAAAAGATCGGAGTTGCTGGCACTCATCGCGGAAAGTAAAAAAACAATTGCCGTGGGAGGTACCTCTGGAAAATCCACTACATCGGCTATGTTATTTGATATACTAGAATATGCGGGACTTAGTCCAAGTATAATCAGTGGCGCGGGGTTGGTTAGTATCATTAAAGAAGGTAAGATCGGAAACGCTAAAGTGGGTGCGGGAGAATGGCTGGTAATTGAAGCCGATGAAAGCGATGGTTCTATTGTACAATATCATCCCGAAATAGGCTTATTACTGAATGTAGATAAGGATCATAAAGAAATCGATGTGTTGATGGACGTATTCACCACGTTCAAAAACAATTCAAAAAAATTCATCGTAAACGAATCGCATCCGCTGGCAAAGAAACTGAGCCAGGAAACTAAATATAATTTTTCATCAGATGTAAATAGTGGAGCGGGGTATATCGCAAAAAAATTCTCTCAACAAGGATTTACCATTCATTTCACCATTGAACAAACTCCATTCACACTTCATACGTTAGGTAAGCACAATATGGAAAATGCCCTGGCGGCAGTAGCTGTTGCGAACCAGTTGGGTGTTGAACTTAATATTTGTGCCGCGTCGCTCAAAAATTATGAAGGGATTTATCGCAGGCACCAGGTAATAGGGAATAGTAATGGAGTATGGCTGATCGATGATTACGCTCATAACCCGGCTAAATGTGCCGCTTCGATTGAGGCATGTCAGCCCGTGGCGCCCAAAGTTATCGCCTGGTTCCAGCCACATGGATATGGACCCACCCGATTTTTACGAAACGACTTTGTGGAAGAAATTTCCCGGGCGCTGAGACCCCAGGATGAGATTTGGATGAGCGAAATATTCTATGCCGGGGGCACCGCAGTAAAGGATATTTCCGCCAACGATTTGATTGCTGATATTAAGGTTTCCGGCAAGCAGGCTTTTTTTGTAGAAAATCGAAAAGATTTCTTCCAACAGGTTCAAAAACACTTAACTAGCGATTGCGTTTTATTACTCATGGGTGCTCGTGACCCTAGTCTGGAAGTATTTTCCCGCGAGATTTGGAAACTCTTAAATGCCTAGTTTTTCTTAGCAAAACTTGCCTTATTTTTGCGATGTAAAATTCGTATATGGAAGAGAAAAAAATATTTAATAAGGGTCAGGATCGATTATTCGACAACCCTTTTCTAGAGATGCTCACCAAAAGCAACCCGCTGGTGATTTGGGGCATGTATATACCAATTTTAAGTTATATCATATATGTTGCAGCTTCAACATATAACTACAGTGCTCTTAGAATCATTTTGACCTTTTTGGGTGGCGTATTTTTCTGGACCTTTTTTGAATATATCGCGCACCGGTATATATTTCATTGGATCAGCGAGAACCCCCGTATTCAGCGAGTCACTTATATACTGCATGGCAACCATCATAAATATCCCCGCGACAGGCAACGACTTTTAATGCCACCGGTTCCAAGCCTGTTGATAGCGTCATTGATTTTCGGTATCATGTATTTATTTATGCGGAGCTATACATTCATGTTCTTCCCGGGATTTATTATTGGTTATCTTTCTTATGGCACAATTCATTATGCAATACATGCCTGGAACCCGCCCTTTAAATGGATGAAACCACTTTGGACGAATCATCACCTGCATCATTATAAGGACGATCATCATGGATTTGGTGTAAGCTCCACATTCTGGGATCATGTGTTTGGAACGATGTTCGACCTGAAAAATATTAAAGTGGATAAAGAGAAGATTCAGGCATTAAAGTTTCAGAAAGAAAAAAGCCGTCAATTGGAAAAAGTGGATTAAGTAACAATTACCATTTATCTTCTTCGCTAATATCATTGTCCCGCTGACTGAATTGTTGGCGGGATTTTATTTTCTGTACCTGTCTTTCAATTATAAGATCCGCGATAATAAACCCCGCATCCTGTCCGGGAATATCCCTTAATAAAGTCTTCAACTTCATTTCATCAATGTCCAGCCTGTATAGCAACTGAAGTAGTTTGTCGAAATCAGTAAGTATGCAATCATTGATTGCATTGGCTAAGTGTTCCCGTTGTTCACTGCCTGTCGAGGATATCTTCATCACCGCTAATAAGTTTTCGATATCAACTGCCCGATAGTTCATGCGGAAAAAGTTTAAGGATGACTTACTTTCAAGGGGATGATTAAATCGCAGCAACTTTTAAACCATTAAACTATGGAACCTTTAAACCTCTTCCTAATAATTCTCCATCACCCCCAACCCAAACAACGCGAAATCATATTTTACAGGGTCTAATGGATCGAGGGCACGCAAACAGGATGTAAGTTCCAGTGCAGCCAGCCAGTCAACCGGCTTTCGTTCTAAGAAGGAAAGTCGTTTGGCAACTCTTGCTACATGCACATCAATAGGACAAATGAGTTGAGCGGGACTTATTTTTTCCCAGATACCAAAATCAACTCCTTTTTTATCATTTCGCACCATCCACCGAAGAAACATATTTAGACGTTTGCAACTCGAGTGTTTTTCCGGACTGGCAATATGTTTGCGGGTATGTGGGGGAACATGTTCGAGAGAAAAAAAATAATGATAAAAACCATTCAGCGCTTTTCCTGTATCGTCATCACCGGATTCTATCCATTTTGAAAAAGCTGTTTCAAGAGAAGGATAGTTGGAATAATGAAATTTAAGAAACTCAATAAAGTAGAGCAGATCCGTATCGTTAAAGGTTCGGTGTTTAAAGCCGTTTATTTTTTTAAGATCCTTTTGCTGGTGATGCAGTATAAAATCATGTGGCGCATTATCCATTCTCCCCATTAACTCTTTACTCTTATTGATAATGGTAGTACGGTTACCCCAGGCAAAAAGGGCGGCAAACAATCCGGCAATTTCGATATCCGGTTTTTGGGTAAACAGGTGTGGTATACAAACAGGATCATCTTTAATGAAGGAAGGTTGATTATATAAATCAACCTTCGCGTTTAAGAATTTTATCAGGTCGTCCTTCATAACCCTGCATCTTATTAAAATACAACTTATCCGATCGCTTTTTTCAGATCTTCAATGAGATCGTCGGCATCTTCAATTCCCACACTCAATCTTATCAGCGAATCACTCAATCCGTTCTTTATACGTTCTTCCCTTGGAATAGAAGCATGTGTCATAGAAGCCGGGTGATTGATCAGGCTTTCTACGCCTCCCAAACTTTCTGCCAATGAAAATAAATGGGTAGAAGATAATACCCGTTTTGCTTCTTCAATGCTATTATCCTTTAATTCAAAACTGATCATGCCCCCAAAATCAAGCATTTGCTTTTTAGCTATCGCGTAACCGGGATGATCTTCGAATCCGGGCCAATAGACTTTATCTATTTTAGAGTGATTACGTAACCAATTTGCAATGATCCTTCCATTTTCACAATGCTGCTTCATACGTACGTGTAAGGTTTTGATGCCTCGCAGCACAAGAAAGCAATCCATGGGCCCGGGAACAGCTCCACAGCTTTTTTGGATAAAGTATAATTTTTCCCTGAGTTCTTTATCATTCATTACCAGGCAACCTTGTATTACATCGCTATGTCCGCCAAGGTATTTGGTTACGCTGTGCATAACGATATCCGCACCAAGGTCGAGCGGATTCTGTAAATAAGGAGAAGCGAAGGTATTATCAACCGCCAATAATATTTTTTTACCGTTCGTAAGAGTGGCTACAGCGGCGATATCGGTAATATTCATCAATGGGTTGGTGGGTGTTTCCAACCAAACCAATTTAGTTTTCGGAGTGATCGCGGCTTTTATATTCGAAGGGTTGGTAGTGTCGACATATATAAATTTGATACCGAACTTTTCAAACACTTTGGTAAACAATCGATAAGTGCCTCCATACATATCATTTCCACAAATCACTTCGTCGCCTGGCTCTAATAATTTTATTACTGCGTCCGTTGCAGCAACACCGCTGCTGAAAGCAAGTCCAAATTTGCCGTTTTCAATGATAGCCAACGCGTCTTCCAATGCTTTACGGGTTGGGTTCTGGCTGCGGGCATATTCATATCCTTTGTTTTTTCCCGGTGCCTCCTGTACATACGTGGAGGTTTGATAGATAGGAGTCATAATAGCCCCGGTAGATGGATCGGGCTCGGTACCGGCATGAATAAATTTTGTAGCTGCTTTCATAATCTGGTAATATAATTTAAGTATGCAAAGATGCAGAAATATAACTGATTCGGTCCGCAACCTGCTTTCAATAACCGCTCACATCCACTTTTGTAGTTTAACATACGATTAACCCTCTGCTTTAAATAAAAGTGTAATAATGATGAAATTCTTTGCTGTAGCGGGTTTCAAGCCATCATATAAATGAATGATTTTTACAATATATGCGAAATGCTTCGTAGTTCAGGAAAAAAATTATCCCGTTTGTACCAATCCGCTTGACTTGCATGAATGTTACCAGTAGTTTTAATATAGTAACACAGTTATTGTTCACTCAAAAATTTTAGCCATGAAAAAAATCATTTTTTTAATAAGCGCAAGCCTGCTTACCGTTGCCAGCTTTGCTTATGATCCTAACACTAAAGTGCTGAAAGCGTTCACCCAAACATTTACGACCGCTGAAAATGTAAAATGGGAGGAGCATTCGGATTACTTCACAGTAAGTTTCCATACATCGGGAACAAGTTCAAGAATAAATTATGATAAAGAAGGTAATATCATTTCATCTACCCGGTATTATCTTCCCAATTTGCTGCCGTTAAATATTCTTAACAAACTGATGAGAGAGAATCCTAAAAGGGAATTGTTTGGCGTAACAGAATTAACTGTTGGAGATGAAATGGTTTATTTTGTGAAAATGCAAGATGCAAAGCATTGGATTACACTCAAAGTAAATTCATACGGAGACAGCCTGGTGTACGAAAAATATAAAAAAGGGTAATTCTATTTATAAAGAATCCCGGAAACCAGGTAACGCCAGTCGTTACAGTCAGCCGCATATGCACTATGCGGCTGAATCTTTTGATCTAATACTGAAGGAACCAATATTTTTTGCTGTACCAGTTTTTCTTTGGCAACCTGGATTTGTTCCTGTACACCCGGATCTTTCATCCATTCCAGTTGAGGCGGTTCAAAACCGGTTTTATCGGTGCGCCATACAATTTTCTCCGGTAGTTTTTCCTGCATCGCTTTCCGGAGTATCCATTTTGTATAACCATTGTTGATCTTGAACGAAGAAGGTAAAGAGAAAATAAATTGAACCAGCTCATGTTGTAAAAAAGGCAATCTTACTTCGCAGCCATGAGCCATTGAGTTCTTATCGGCATAACGAAGAAGCTCTTCTAATCCCGATTGTTGGGTATTATAGTAAAGCAAATCATTAAGCTTGTGAACTGTAGGTTTGTGCAACGACAGCTTATCGAAATAGCTAAAAAGATATTCCCTGTTGAAAATTTTATTATGGAAAACCTTTTCATAAGCCCTTTTTTCTAATTGCGCCGATGTCCAGGCTGGAAATAAAGCAGCGGGATAGTTTTGTGCTCCCCATTCAAATGGAATAGCATGCTCCCGCAATTTTCTTTTTTCAGCCTGAAAATGACTGAACTTTCCAGCCGCAAATAACTCCTGTAAATACCAGTGTATGTATTTAGTATAACCAGCCAGTATTTCATCGGCACCCTGTCCGTCGAGTAACACTTTCACATTTTGTTGCCGGGCCTGTTCGAATACCTTGTATTGTGCATATACACTGGCCGAACTTATAGGCTCCTCGTGATGAAGAATCAATTTTCCTAATTCATCACTGAATGCCGCGGCGTTTGGATAACTGGTATATTGCTGCAGGGAAAATTGCTGCACCACTTGTGAAGCATAATTCGATTCGTCTTTCTCAAAACCCGGAAAAATTGCGGTAAAACATTGTTGCTGGTAATGACTGTTTGTTGATAGCTGTGCGTGAATGCTTGCAACAACTGAGGAACTGTCGAGCCCCCCACTTAAACTGGTGCCAATGGTAACATCGGAGCGCAAACGGTTAGCAACGGATCGCTGGAACAATTCGCTGAAACGTTCAATCGCATCCTTCTCGCTGATTTTTAATTGTGTTTCTTGATCCAATTGCCAGTAACGGGTGATAGTTGCAATTGCCTTTTCTTCGTGAGGATTAAATTCTAGATAATGTCCGGCGGGTAAGCGTTTAAAATTTTTATAAAAAGTTTTTTCATGATCGGTCGGGTGGTTCGTTAACCCGAGTGCCAGATAATTCAACATCATGCTTTCATCGGTATTACACGATAATCCTGCTGCCCACAGCGCTTTTAATTCTGAAGCAAAATGCAATACACGATCCAGGGAATTATAGAAATAATAAAATGGCTTTTCACCAAAGCGATCCCTGGCTGCGAATAGTTTTTTTTCCTGATCATCCCAGATAGCAAAGGAGAACATTCCATCCAGGTATTGTAAACAATCGGTTTTATATAGATCATAGGCAGCCACGATCACTTCTGTATCACTCAGGGTTTTGAAGGAATATCCCTTTTGTTGCAGGGATGCTTTCAGCTCTATATAGTTATAGATCTCTCCATTGTGTACAATCCTATATCGATTTTCAAAATGCATGGGTTGAGCGGCTATTTCCCGGAGATCGATAATAGATAGTCGCCGGTGACCCAGCAATGCATTACTTGTTGAATTGATCCAAACAGCCTCACCATCCGGCCCTCGATGCGCAAGAGCGGCCGTCATTTTCTGAATATCAGAACTATTAAATCTGTTGGAGATGGAAGATATAATACCAGCGATGCCACACATGCTGTAAATATCGGCAATACTTCAAAAGAACCAAGAACCGAAGATGCCAAGATCCAAAGAAAATCCAATTATCAAGAATCAAAAAAATTCCAAGCGTAAAATTTCAAAGGCTTTCCGATTATAGGAAAGCCTTTGAAATTTATTTTTTTTGTATTCTTTCTTTGCCCCGCAGGGATAGTTCCTTTGTATTCTTTCTTTGGTTCTTCCCCCGCGGGGGTTGGCTTCTTGGTTCTTTGCATTCTAAAAGGTGAAGGCAAGCTTAGCCATCGTATCGTCCCAGGCAATAATAAGATTAGCCCCTCCATTATTTTTTTCGAAGAACATGGTAAAGGCTTCGGCAGGTTCGGTGGTTTTTTCGGTGCGCACATCAATGCGCAATACATCTTTTTTAATATCGTACTGGAAGGCTCCCCATATATCATTTTCTTTATTAAAGATCATTGTCCATTTATCCTGCATAGGGATAGCATACATTGTATATCTTCCTTTCTTCAATTTATTGCCGCCTATTTTTGCATCCTTGTACAATTCAATTTCAGTGGCTTCGTTGGCTCCCAGTCGCCATACTTTACCATATTCAACCAGTTCGCCAAAAACGGTACGACCGTTTTTTTGCGGGCGACTATAAACCACTCTTACCAGCAGGGGTTCTGTTGCTTTGTTCTGAATTTTAAGTATGGGGTAATTCGCCGGGTAATAACTCATATCCATCGATGATTTGTCGATGGCTGGTAAACGGGATTGAGAAAACGATAAGAGCACGGTGCTGAGGGAAAGCGCTAATAAAATAACCTGTTTCTTCATGCGATAGATGTTTGTCGCAAAAATAGATGAAATCCAGCAGAGAACAGATGCCTCCATCCAGTGGTTTTAACATTTTATATAATAATAACGCAGATCTGGCTTCGCAGGATTAACTCCAAATAGTATCAGATAAGTGTATGAAATTAATTTCACCGCTTTTGGGGAACGATAGTATCTACATGAGGGATAAAACGAATCAAGTTTTCAATTCAATTTTGCATGCTGAAAAAAACAGTATGCTACTATGCATTTGTAATAGTTCTTTGAATATTGTCAATAGTCAATAGTCAATACAGACTTGAGAGTGTAACATATAATAGTGAATTCAAGCCAGAGCGTATTCACTATTCACCATTCACTATTGACTATTGTTGCCAGCTTGGAGTTGTTGTAATTGGTTAAAAGCAAACTCTTTTACTGAGGGGAAAAAGGCTTGATAACATTCTGCAATGGTATCGTACTGCTCTTCGAAGAGACGGAAAGCTGTATCACTTTCCGTTAGGTAAGCTGCTCTTCTAACCAAACCACCAAAGCTTTGTTTCATACCGCTTCGTAAACGGTAATTATAAAGCCAGTTATGTTGTTTCATGTAGGGATACATATGCTGGAATTTGTCAGGGAATATCTCCACAAATGCATCCAGGCGCTGATATACCCATTGAGAGAAAGCGAACAGTTGTTCATTTGGGAATTGAGAGGGGTCGTTTGCGAGGAAATGATCGTACGATACGTCGGCAAATGCCCCGCTATAAAGCCTGTAACTGGGTTTAAAAACTTCTTTTAGCCGGCTGGTGGCCGGGTGTTGGTCGGTAAATTGGTCGATTGCCCGGTGTAAGTGGATGCCAGCAAGGATGAGCGGTGGATAGTTAAACTTCTTGTTTCCCTTAACAAAGTCGCTGATCATATTGCCCACTAATATCTCTGGTTGTTGAAATGAAAGATATGCGTGAGCTAGATAATTCATATAACAAACTTATTGCAAAGTTTTTTGCTTTACTAAAAATGTACGGTATGGAACAGTTAGTGTTCGGTTTTGAAACAGTAAAATCCACTTTTCCATTTTAACCATCGCTTAACAAGTAGATAATTTTTGATTTAACAATCAATGAAACTCTTGCTGCTGGCGGGTTTCATAAAACTAAGGTTAATCAATGTTATAACAAATAAACAATCAGTTTAACATGGCGTAACATTGGCATCCACTAATCAATAATCGCTTGCGGGCAATTGTAACAAAAACAATCTTTGTGTAGTCAAATAAAATGATCAATGAAAGCAAAACAGAAATACAGTAAAGGAAACGGAAACGGGTTAGTGGAGGAATTGTACAGTTTATCCGGAAAAAACCACCATTCACCGGTTTCCTGTTGACTTGGTTTAAAAGCACTGATATATTTGTGTCCGCAATCAGAAATCATTAATCATTAAACCTTATAATATATTAGCTATGAAAAAGAATTTTTTAATTGCACTTTTAGTTGCAGTAGTATTCAGTGGTTCTGCTTTTGCCAATACTGGCAAATCTGTTAACGCTTTGGTAAAGCAATCTTTCCAAAAAGAATTTGCCGGTGCCCAATCAGTAAGCTGGGAAGTAATTTCGAACAAGGACATCTTCCACGCCTCCTTTATAATGAATAATGAAAGGCTGAACGCTTATTTTGATTCGGAAGGCACCTTACTGGCAACAGGCCGTTATGTAAAACAGGAAAATCTTCCGATGCTGGTTACAAAAGGGCTGGCCATTCGTTATAAGCAGTACGATGTAGTAGAAGCTATCGAGTTTGTAAACGGTTATGAAACCAGTTACATAATCAAGCTTGAAAATGAAAAGCTTAGTCTATACGTACAGGCATACAATGATGGAGGGGCAACACTATTGAAAAAAGAAAAGAAAAATAATCTGACAAAACTGTAACATCTTTCAACAGTCTGCGTCATATATATCAGAACACAAACAAAAAAAAACTTAACCATAAAAACTTTAAAGATGAAAAAGAGTATTTTAAGCCTGGCACTGATGCTGATGATAGGATTAAGCAGCACATTTGCCAACAACGCTGAAGGCGTTAATCAAAAAGTAATGAGTTCTTTCAAAAAAGAATTCGCCAACGCAAAAGATGTTAAATGGGAAAGCGGTAAAGAGTTTGTAAAAGCTACTTTTACCCTGAACGGACAAATTCTGTTCGCCTATTATTCCGAGAATGGTGAGATGCTGGCTATGACCCGCAATATCGTATCCAGCCAGTTGCCGATCGTATTGCTGAATGATCTTAAAAAAGATTACAGCAACTTCTGGATCACTGACCTGTTCGAAATGGCAGCCGGTAATGAAACCGCTTACTATGTTACACTGGAATGCTCCGACATTGTTATTGTATTGAAGTCGATCGATGGCAACAACTGGGAGCAGTACAAAAGAGAAAAAAAGCAAACAGCGCAATAATTATTTTCTTTAGTTGGTTTTAGTTGGAAAGAAAAGTCTTCCTGTTATTCAGGAGGACTTTTTTATTTTAGTTTATTGTTTATCGTTTTTGGTTTTTCGTTTATCAGGTCAAACATTCACGATTAAATGCAGTCAACTTTTATTAGAAAATTTTCGAAGCGCAGTAACGAAAAACCATAAACCATAAACCATAAACTCATTACTTTTGCCCAAGTGCCGCATTGTCTCACCCTTTTGTGATCCGAAGGCGGTTTTACAAAATAGTTGTAAAATGAATAAAGGACCCGTTTCGAAATTCATCCAGCATCATTATCGTCATTTTAACGCAGCCGCCTTAATGGATGCTGCCAAAGGCTATGAAACGCATTTACTGGAAGGGGGAAAGATGATGATCACGCTGGCCGGTGCCATGAGTACCGGTGAGTTGGGAGTATCCCTCGCCGAAATGATAAGGCAGGGTAAAGTGGATATTATAAGTTGTACGGGCGCCAATCTGGAAGAAGATGTTATGAACCTGGTAGCGCATAGTCATTACAAACGTATTCCTAATTATCGTGATCTCACTCCTCAACAGGAATGGGAGTTACTTGAAAATCATTATAACCGGGTTACTGATACTTGTATTCCAGAAGAAGAAGCCTTTCGTCGTTTACAAAAACACCTGGTTAAACAATGGAAAGATGCGGAAGCAAAGGGCGAACGTTATTTCCCGCATGAGTTTTTGTACAAAACAGTGCTAAGTGGCGATCTCAAACAGTATTATGAAATTGATCCTAAGGATAGCTGGATTGTTGCCGCGGCCGAAAAAAACATACCGATCGTTGTTCCGGGATGGGAGGATAGTACCACCGGAAATATTTTTGCCAGCTATGTTATTAAAAATGAATTGAAGGCCAGTACGGTGAAAAATGGAATTGAATATATGGTGTGGCTGGCCGACTGGTACAGGCAAAACTCAAGCGGTAAGGGAGTAGGCTTTTTTCAGATTGGTGGAGGTATTGCCGGTGATTTTCCGATCTGCGTGGTGCCGATGATGTACCAGGATCTGGAGTGGCACGATGTTCCTTTCTGGAGTTATTTCTGCCAGATCAGTGATTCTACCACTTCTTTCGGTTCTTATTCGGGGGCAGTACCCAATGAAAAAATCACCTGGGGTAAATTGGATATCAATACACCCAAATTTATCGTGGAAAGCGATGCTACAATTGTAGCACCCTTAATTTTCGCATGGGTATTGGGATGGTAAACTTATAAATAAACGTATGCATAGTAAAATGGAAGAATTATATCTTGAAGCAGAAGCGGATATCCGTAACAATAGTTATGTGGAAGCTTTCCGTAAATACGAAACGATTTTGTATGAAGAACCCGGAAACGCGCCTACGCTGAATTCGCTGGGATGGCTTTACAAAACTCAGATTGAGGATTATAAAAAAGCCGAGAAATTTTATCTCGCATGTATGAATGGGAACCCACATTATCCTCATGCTTACGTCAATTACGCTATCCTCCTAACCGATATGGAACGCTTCGATGAGCTGTCTACACATCTCGAAAAATGCCTGAAGATTTCCACGATCGAAAAATCGATGATTTATGTACGTTTTGGAATTATGGAGGAACTGAAGTTGAATTTCAAAGACGCGATCAGCTATTATGAAAAAGCAATCCTGATGACTTTAAGCGATGAAAAGATAAAAGATTACCAGGAAAATGTGAATCGCTGCAAATCAAAAATGGAGTTGGGGAAGGAGCATAGTAACTGGTTTGGAAAACTCAAAATATAGAATGTAAAATATAAAATGTAAAATGTAAAAGTGGGCTTCACTTTTACATTTTACATTCTTCATTCAACATTTTACATTTCTAGTGCTTTCTATCACGCACATCTTCCCTGCGATCGTGACGATTTTCTTTACGATCCCTCACCTTCTCACGTCTGTCACGTTTGTCTTCTTTGCGATCACGAACATCTTCTCTTTTATCCCGGCGATCTTCTTTACGATCACGCACGTCTTCTCTTTTATCGCGTTTTCCACCATCATGCTTTGCATCACGAACGTCTTCTCTCTTATCTTTTACATCTTCACGTTTATCCCGACGATCTTCTTTGCGATCACGTACATTCTCTCTGCGATCGGTACGGTTTTCTTTACGGTCGCGAACGTCTTCACGACGGTCGGTCCTGTCTTCAACTCTATCCCTTTTTTCATTTACAGTTTTTTCTTGTGCAATTGATGCAAAAGAAAACAGCGAAAGGGCAACGCTGAAAAAACTGGCTTTGATTAAACGATCGATTTTCATAACTACGGTTTTTATTATTTATAAATTAAGCGCAGTATTAAAGACCGGAACTAGTTCCAAGAGTTTAATAAGAGGCAATAAATTTTTCTAAAACCCGTATAAATACGAATACATTCCTGGTAGAATTACGAGGATTATTACCAGCAATTGAGATTGCAACAGAGGCTTAAGAGCAGCTTATTTTATTTACGCGGTTTTGGTGCCTTCCGCCCTCAAAAGCCGTGGATATGAAGATTTCAACCATATGTGTTACCTGGGAAAATGCTACAAAACGGGCGGGCATACATATAATATTTGCATCGTTGTGCTGTCGTATTAAACTGGCTACATCTGATTGATAAGCCAATCCGGCACGGATACCCTGGTGCTTATTGGCGGTCATACAAACCCCGTTTGCGGAACCGCACATTAAAATTCCAAACGCGGCTTCCCCCTTCTCTACCATTTCCGCTACCGGGTGGGCATAATCAGGATAATCAACAGAACTGTTATCAAAAGTTCCTTTATCACTTACCTGATAGCCTTTTTCTTTCAGCCAGACAATTAAATCGCTTTTATATTCAAAACCCGCATGATCGGCACCAATGGCAATGGGTTTGGATAGATCGAATGATGACATTTATTGTGAGTTTGATAAGTTTAGATATTAGCTTTTAGCTGTTAGACGTTAGCCAGCATCCCACCTTCGCTAAAGCTACGGTAAGCGAAGCCAGCATCAATTCACTTATTCGTATTGTAAAATTACAACCTATCTATCATCCCCATTCTTCTTTTTCTCTCCGCAGGTTCGCTTTGTGTACCCGCATAGAAATCAAAATGCCTAATTCGTACAATAAGAATAAGGGCACGAATACGATCATCTGGCTCATCCAGTCAGGTGAGGGAGTAATAATGGCCGCAATTACAAGGATAACTACCAGGGCATATTTCCGGTACGTACGTAAAAATTTTGGAGTGATCAGGCCGATTCTTGTCAATACAAAAGATACAATCGGTAGTTGAAAAGCAAGTCCAGCACCAAGAATAATATTGGTGAGGTTTTCAACATAGTCTGAGAGAGTTGGCTTGGTTTCTATTACTACTTCTGAGCTGAGTCTGAAGTTTGCAAGAAAGCTAAAGGTAAAAGGCGCCAGTACAAAATAACCAAATGCGGCTCCGGTGAAAAAAAATAAGGACACCCAAAAAATGGCACCCCTTGCTGATTTTTTTTCTTTAGGACTAAGAGCGGGTTTGATGAATTTCCAAACCTCCCAAAATATATAGGGGAAGGCGGCGACAAATCCTCCAATAAATGCAACTGTAATAAGAGACATGAACTGTGTACCGAATGTCATGGCAGATAAGGGTACGTTTGGTGGAGGCATGCACAATGCATCACCCATATGAGCCCAATGACTGAAATCACACAACTTTGTATAGGTTACAAAGTTTTTATTCATTGGTCCAAAAATGATATTGTTGAAAACCCAATCCTGGAAAACGAATATGAGAATTGCCATAATCAGGATGGCTAGTACCGAGCGTACAATATGCCAGCGCAATTCTTCTAGATGATCTATAAAGCTCATCTCAGTCTTCTCCCCGTTGCGCTTTTTAAAAAAGGAAATTGCCATGGTTTATTTAAAGTGGAGCAAAATTAAGGGATTCGGGTTTGAGATGAAATGAAGCTTTCGCTGGAAATTCATTAACTAAATCGCATACGTGTAACCAGCCTCTCTGCATCATTGCTCTATAAAAGTTTAGTTGAGTAGCCTCATTTTCACCATTTCAATACGGGTATCACTTACATTCATCACTTCAAACTCATAATCACCGATTACTATATGTTCTTTCAACCGGGGAATGGTTTCGTGTTGGTGTATGATAAAACCCGAGAGGGTTTCTGAGTCATTTTCAGGAAATTCGAACTTATATTTTTCTTTCAGATAATCCAGTTCCAACCGACCGGAGAAAATAAACTCTGTTTCTGATAATTGTTTTTCCTCAAATTCTTCCACATCATATTCGTCGCGGATCTCTCCAAAAATTTCTTCTAAAAGATCTTCCATTGTTACAATGCCTGCTGTTCCGCCAAATTCATCAACAACCCAGGCAATGCTTTTGCGGTCCTTTGAAAACTTGCTGATCAGGTCGGTGGCGCTCATGCTTTCCGGAATAGCCGGAATAGGTAATAATATATCTTTTATCGTATCTGGCTTTTTGAATAAATCAAGTTGGTGAACATAACCGGAAATATGATCGATATTTCCATCAAATACTACCAATTTGCTAAGTTTAGTATCTATCATTTTTTTGCGTACCTCATCTATTGTGGTACTTAGTTCAACCGCTTCAATTTCTTTCCTTGGAACCAGGCACTCGCGGATGCGTACTTTGGGTAATAAAAGGGCCGCTTCGAATAATTCTGTATTCAGGTCCTGGTTATCGTGATGAATCTCTCCTCCCTGCGGAAAGAAATTTTCCAGGTCGGCCCGGGAAAAGGGTTCCTTTTTTTTATCGATCCTTACATTAAAAATGATATCCAGTATCCAGGTAGAGATTTTTACGAACACCTGGGCAATAGGGGCAAATATTGTTTCACTAAGGCCGAGTAAACCGGTACGCGCAGAAAAGGAAAGCATAGAGTTCGCTTTCACGCGGAAGATCGCTTTCGGAATAAAATCGCCCAGTAGAATAACGACAACCACCGAAAGAAGAATTTCTAACATCACCCGTACCCATATCATTGCACTCACATCCAGCCAGCTTTTTACCTGGGGAGTATTCAGGAGAATATTCCAGAATGTACTTACCAGCAATACGAATATCACCAGGAAAAGATTGTATCCAATAATAATGATGCCGATAAAACGGGAAGGACTATCAAATAGCCGGGATAGAAGGATAGCGCTGTTGGTTCCCTGTTTCTTTTTTAATTCGATACTCAGTCGGTTGGCAGAGCCAAAAGCTACTTCCACCCCGGAGTAAAATGCCATTAATAGAATGGCGACTATAATTGCAACGATAACAATAGTACTCATAACCGGCTACGAATGTACAAAAAGATAGCAGGACATACTAACTGCTAAGGGCTAAAAGCTAATAGCTGTTAGTATTTATGCTTTGGCTAAAAAATTCTTCACAATCTCCTCCGCCATTTTACACGCTTTTTCCAGGTTATCGTTCACTATAATCTCATTAAAATGATGTTTGAAAGAGATTTCAAAAGAGGCTTTATTGACCCTTGTCTGGAGGGTTGCCGGAGTTTCGGTACCAC
Organism: Chitinophagaceae bacterium; assembly: GCA_965279015.1. Taxonomy (GTDB): domain Bacteria; phylum Bacteroidota; class Bacteroidia; order Chitinophagales; family Chitinophagaceae; genus Endoryza. The sequence continues at coordinate 412,883 of OZ257130.1, read as the reverse complement.
GGCTTTGCAAGCGACGCTTCAATTCATCCACAGAGGGAGGTTCGATAAAAATAGAGAGAGAGGTCTTGGGATACCTTTGTTGTACATGAATGGCGCCTTTCACATCAATATCCAGTACGGGTACCTGTTGATTGTTCCAGATCCTTTCCAACTCACTCTTTAGCGTACCATAATATTTTCCTTCATAAACCATCTCCCATTCAACAAATTCATAGGCTTGTATTTTTTGTTGAAATTCTTCGGGACGTATAAAGTAATAGTCTTTTCCATTTACTTCATGCCCACGTTGTTCGCGGGTGGCCGCGGAAATAGAAAATGCCAATTGAGGAAATGTATTAAGAAGATAACGTGTTATAGAAGTTTTACCAGCACCCGAAGGGGCGGTAATGATGATGATTTTGTTTTCGAAAGACATCCGCAAAGAAAAGGAAAAATCAGAAGAAGCTACTAGCTTTTAGCTATTAGCTGTTAGCTTCTTTTGTTTAACAAATACGTTCGATTATTTTAATAAGCAACCTTCTGTATCCGGCAACTAGTATCCTTTTCTTAACCTTCCACTCTTTTTATCAACGCTCCTAACTTTTTCAATCGGTCATCAATATATTGATACCCCCGGTCAATCTGTTCAATGTTTTGAATAATACTTTTGCCTTCGGCACTCAGAGCTGCTATAAGCAAGGATACTCCTGCACGTATATCCGGACTGCTCATAGTAATTCCTCTCAGGTTCTGCTCTCTTTCCAATCCAATAACTACGGCACGGTGCGGATCACACAAAATAATCTGCGCACCCATATCGATCAGCTTATCAACAAAGAATAAGCGACTTTCAAACATTTTCTGATGAATCAATACACTGCCTCTTGCCTGGATGGCAGTTACTAGAACAATACTTAATAAATCCGGAGTAAAGCCAGGCCATGGATTATCATAGATAGTGAGTACTCCTCCATCGAGATAGCGATGCACTTCATATATATCCTGCTCGGGAATATAAATATCATCTCCTTTGAATTCTATCTTAATGCCCAACTGCTGGAATTTTTCGGGTATGATGCCGAGCTGATCGATTCGTGCGTTTTTGATCGTGATATCACCACGTGTCATTGCGGCCATTCCAATAAATGATCCGATCTCAATCATATCCGGCAACATGCGATGCTCTGTTCCACCCAAATAATCGACTCCTTCAATGGTCAGCATATTGCTTCCAACTCCGCTGATCTTTCCGCCCATGCGGTTGATCATTTTGCAGAGTTGTTGTATATAAGGTTCACAGGCAGCGTTATAAATAGTAGTGGTGCCATAGGCCATGGAAGCTGCCATTACAATATTTGCGGTGCCGGTTACGGAGGGTTCATCAAGAAGCATATTAGTAGCGGCAAGGTTTGGTGCTTCGAGGTGAAAGAATCCATCTTCTTCGTGATAGGTAAAGGAGGCGCCTAATTTTTGAAATCCGATTATATGCGTATCTAATCTTCTTCTGCCAATTTTATCGCCCCCGGGTTTTGGAATAAATGCTTTGCGAAAACGTGCCAGTAAAGGGCCCGCCAACATAACAGATCCTCGCAGTCGTCCGCTTTTTTTGCGATAGGTTTCGCTATGGAGATATTCGATATTTACCTGGTCGGCTTTAAAGATACAGGTATCGCGTTGGGGTCGTTCAATACTTACATTCATCTCACCCAATAATTCAATCAGCAGGTTCACATCCAGTATATCGGGGATATTTGTAACGGTAACTCTTTCGGGAGTAAGTAATACAGCGCTGATGATTTGAAGCGCTTCATTTTTTGCGCCCTGGGGAATAATTTCTCCTTTTAATTTTTTGCCGCCGGTTACTTCGAAGGAATGCATGATGTTAATGTGCAAATTAGAAAATGTGCAGATTAGCAAATACTGCTATTGCATGGTTCTCTATAACAAGAATTTTACCATTATATTGGGTTGATGCAAAAAAAGAATTTGCACATTCTCTAATTTGCATATTTGCACATTCGGGCTTTAATATCTCTTCTTCTTAAACTTTCCACCACCCCCTCCATTGCGGTCGTTGCGGTCATTGCGATCGTTACGTCCACCGCCGCCGCCACCACGTTGCTGATGCCCGCCACCGTATTTGGGGTTATTGCGTTTATTGCGGTAATCATTACCATAACCACCCCGGTCTCTGTCGCGTCCGTCATTGGGGCGCGGAGTTCGTACAAAAGGAGTATTGGTAAAGGTTAATTGTCCATTGGTGATAGCGCTCAATTCGCTTTGAATAGCATCGTCGTGTACTGTTTCTTTATGCCAGTTGCTATACGCAAGCTTCATATAGTAAGCAACAGCATTTGCAAAACCCTGGCGCTTCTCGGGGTTGTCTTCTTTTAATGCTTTTTGAATTACCAGTTCCATATTCTTACCCAGATGAGAATGGCGCGGATATCTTTTGGGGTAAGGAAGAGGCTTCGGCTTTCCCTTAAGCGTTTCGCGGGTAGGAATAGGATAAGGGGATTCCACATCTAATTTAAAATCGGATATAAGAAAAAGGTGATCCCAGAGTTTATGCCGGAAGTCTTCTACATTCTTTAAATGCGGGTTTAAGAACCCCATCAGTTCAATCACCGCGTAAGCATTGCGTTGGCGGGTTTCTTTGTCTTCAATCGTCAGCAGGTATTCAATCATCTTCTGAATATGCCTTCCGTATTCTTTCATCGCAAGATGATTTCTAAAAGTATTATACTCCATCATTAATTGGTTGATCCGGACAAAAGTAATAAAGTAAAGCCACAATGGGAAAAAGAGGTAGCGTCTCAGTTTCCTACAAAGACACTAAGCCTCAAAACGTTATTCTTAGTGAATTTTGTGTCTTTGTGGGACAAAAAATTCAAATTGAGACACAACAAAAAAAGGCCCCCGGAGAGGCCTTTCTTTTATTTGTAACTTTTCATAGGTTAATTATCTGATGATAAGTTTGCCAGAATAGGTTTTATTTCCATTCTGTTCTTTTGCACGCAGGTAATATACACCAGCGGGTGGAGCGGTTGCCAACTCAAAGCTGATATTAGTGTTTTCCTGCAAACTAATGTTACGGCTATGAATGATTTGACCTGACAAGTTGATTATATCTACCTTAAAATTGCCTCTTAACGGCTCATCAAATTGCATCTGAACCTTGGTTCGGGTTGGGTTCGGATAAATGCTGAACCCGGTTTTGGTTTTTTCAAATGCGATTAAGCGAACCGGGGAATAAACTACTTTACCAGCAGTATTAATTTGTTTGATCCGGAAGAACATATTACCGGCACCAGGATTTGTCAGGTGGTAAGGAAATTCATAGTTAGAAGCAGTACTTCCTTCTACGGTGTTGGCTTGAACGGAACCAACATTCACAAATTCGGAGCTGTTCCTGCTTACTTCAATTTCATATCTATTGCCCCTGATTTCATTTACCGTTGTCCAGTTTAGTTGAACTTCGGCGTTGCTTCTTTTAGCAGCGGAAAAGTCTTTAATATCTGTTCCTAACAAACCAGTTGGGCAGAAGCTATATGTTAACCCCACGGTCACAATATCCTGCGAGTTAACGGAGAAGATATAGTTAATACTTCCGGTTACGGTTGACCGGCCGGTTACTTTATAATTGTATGCAAGGGTACCATATCCTAAAAAGGGGGTAAGTCCACCGGTCAGGGTCCTGTTAAGATATCTGTTTTTTAAAACGCTATCTGGACCAACAGCAATAAAGTCGGGCCCACTAAAATAGTTACCGTCGGAAGCTGCCAGATTATAAGGACCGTAATTCTTTGTAAAGTTGTTGGTAATGTCCGGGCTAAGTCCGGGACCTTGAATACGGTCGGTACGCTGGTAGTTTATCCGATAACTAACCGGATAAATTTCATCATTCTCCAATCTCATTCTCACAATTCCGGTTATGTATGAAAATACATTCACGCATATTAACTGACCCAGGTCGGGGTTAAACTGCATTAAATCAAAATTAGTAGAGTCGTCGATTGGACGAATATTACGGGTTTGTTGATACGTAAGGGTTTGAGGAGCATCTCCATTTGCACATAAACACTGTGCACTTAATTGGGTTGGTAAGTAAAACAGCAAGGTGAAGAATGCCAAAAATAAAGGCACTTTTGTGTAGTGTTGTTTCATAGGTACTGATTTTACTTAGGAATCGGATTACTTATCAAAAGTAGACAAGGTTAAAACGCCTGCCAAAGGGTTAATACCTCATTTTCCGTTACGTAATTTCCGAAATTTATTCGCCCAAATAAGTAGTCTTTACGAGCGCTAAAATTGATAAACAATTGATTAGAGACATAACTTTTCGATAATTGGAAAATCAGCCTCTGCAAAAACCCCTATTCCTTGTATTTTTGCTCTTTGTCACAGAAAGTGGTTAGATATTAATAACTCATTATGAAACAATCAACTATTACAATAGACGTAATGCTCGATGTAAATCGGGTACCTGAGCAAATTAACTGGCAAGCGACAGAGAGCAGTGCCGATAAAACCCGAAAAGCCAAAGCAGTTATGCTTTCTTTCTGGGATGGGGCCGATAAAGCGGCGCTCCGGATGGATCTCTGGACCAAAGACATGATGGTAGATGAGATGGCCGATTTTTATTTTCAAACGATGATGACGATGGCCGACAGTTTTAACCGTGCTACTCACCAGGAAGAATTGGTGAATGATATGAAAAAATTCGCGCAGGATTTTTATAAACGTTTCCAGGAAAAACAATTGCAGGAAAACAAGGCGAAGTAAGTTGGATTTGGGATTTGTGAATTATGATTTTTGAATTGCACAAATCCCAGAAGACTTTAAGAATTGAAACAAATCACATTTCATAAATCAACTATCACAAATCCTTTTTTATGAATTTGGAACAAAAAATTATGGCAGAACTTAAAACGGCCATGCTTGCAAAAGATGAAAAGTCGGTTCGGAGTTTACGGGCAATCAAAGCGGCGATCATACTCGCTAAAACTTCGGAAGGTGCAGGTGGAGAAATAAAGGAAGAGGATGAGATAAAGCTATTGCAAAAACTGGTGAAATCACGTAAAGATTCGTTAGAGATCTTTCAGCAACAAAACCGGGCAGATCTTGCTAAAAAGGAATCGGAAGAGATAGAAGTAATTGAAAAGTTTTTACCCAAGCAACTTTCAGCCGGTGAACTAAAAGAAATCATTACTACTATCATTGCAGAAACGGGAGCCTCTTCTGCCGCGGATATGGGTAAAGTAATGGGAGCCGCTACCAAACAATTAGCTGGTAAAGCAGATGGTAAAGCGATCAGTGGAATAGTGAAAGAGTTATTGACTAAATAAAGAATTGAATTAAGCAGGGATAATTAAATGATCATCGATATTGCTTTACTGGTATTTCTCGTAATGGCGGTAATCAAAGGATTGCAGCGGGGGATAATAGTTGCTGTATTCTCGCTCATTGGATTTATTGCAGGAATAGCGGCTGCTCTTAAGTTCTCCGTTTTAGTTGCCGGCTGGTTGGAAGGGTCAGTAAATATTTCTTCCAGGTGGCTGCCTGCGATTTCTTTTTTAATAGTGTTTGTTGTTGTTGTATTACTGATACGTTTAATGGCAAACCTGGTAGAAGCTTCTGTAGAACTGGCATTATTGGGATGGATAAACAAAATAGGAGGGGCACTGTTGTACGTGATAATCTATGCACTATCTTTTAGTGTTTTATTATTTTTCTTCGTGCAGCTTAAATTGATCAGTGAAAAAACAATAGCGGAATCAGTAACATATAATTATGTGGAACCCTGGGGTCCGGTAGTGATCAATGGTATTGGTAAAATCATCCCTTTATTCAAAGATATGTTTGCGGAGCTGGAGATTTTTTTCGGAAAACTTGCGCAAAAATTACCCCAATAAAAGCCTGTCTTGTGATATTTGCCTTAAAACAGTTATTTTAGCGATTAATTGACCGAATGAATTACAACAGCTGATGGAATACGAGATTAAACAAGTAGATAAGTTCAAATTTATTGAGGTAGGTGAGGGTGAACCGCTTATCTTATTACATGGTTTATTTGGCGCCCTCAGCAACTTCAAAGAGTTAATTGAGTATTTCCGACACCATAATAAAGTGGTGGTGCCCATGCTCCCTTTGTTCGAATTGGATCTGCTTCATACCTCTGTTGGTGGGCTGCAGAAATTCGTCCATAAATTTATTGAGAACCGCAATTACCAGGGCGTTCATTTGATGGGCAACTCATTAGGGGGTCATGTTGCAATTGTACACGTGCTGAAGCACCCCGAGCGCATTAAATCCCTTATTTTAACCGGAAGTTCAGGGCTTTTTGAGAACGGGATGGGCGATACTTATCCTAAGAGAGGTGATTATGAATATATTAAAAAGAAAACGGAACTGACTTTTTACGATCCAAAAACAGCCAGCAAAGAACTGGTTGATGAAGTGTACGAAATAGTGAATATCCGGCTGAAAGCCATCAAAATAATAGCATTGGCAAAAAGCGCCATCCGAAATAATCTGGGCGAGGAACTCAATCAAATCAAACAACCTACGTTATTAGTATGGGGGAATAATGACACCATTACTCCACCTTTTGTGGGCCGTGAATTTCAACGGCTAATTCCCAATAGCGAGCTGCATTTCATTGATAAATGCGGCCATGCGCCAATGATGGAAGTACCCGATGAATTTAACCAGATACTGCACAAATTTTTGACAAAATTGAACCAGCCCGCAGCAGTAGTCTGAAAAAAAGCGTCTTATCATCATCCGATTCGTTCTTGTTATTCAAGCAACCACCACTGTTATTGAGAAAAGGGAGTTATGGCAGTTTCGTGCATTCGATCCATAACCACTAAACCATAAAATTAGTAGTAGTGCTAAATAGAGAAATAATATCCACTTCTTTGCCCACGCTCAACCTGCATGATTCCATTGTGCAGGCTTTGGAAATAATGAATGAATTCCATGTTTCCCAGCTCCCGGTTGTGGATAAGGACAAATACCTGGGGTTGGTATTCGAGGAGGACCTGATGAGTGTAGATGAAAAGGCTACCCTGCAGGCAGTAACCGACCGGTTTTCCAAGGTAGCCGTAAGAGCCAGCAGCCATTTTATTGAAGCAATCCAAACAGCTAATGATTATCATCTTTCCATAGTGCCGGTTATTGAAAAAGAAAATGAATACGCCGGGGTGATCAGTGCTACTGATCTGCTGATGCAATTGGGTAAATTGACCGGCGCCAGCGAGCCGGGTGCTGTTATTGTGCTGGAAATGGAGCAACGCGGATTTTCTTTCTCTGAGATCAGTAAATTGGTGGAAACCAATGATGCACAAATAACTCAATTAAACACTTACTGGGATAACAGTACCGATACTTTTTTCGTTACATTGAAGATTAACAAATTTGAAATATCTGATATCATAGCTACCTTCCAACGCTATGAGTACCAGATAAAATATTATTTTGGGGAAGAGCTTTACGAGAACGAGTTGCGTACTAATTACGATCATTTAATGAACTACCTGAAAATATAGGTTCGCAACTTCTTATCTTCGCCCGGTTCAATAAAACAACCTGATTAGTTGAAACAGCAGCTTGCCGGAATGTGGATGGCTAAGAAATATTATCTCATTATTGCAGCCTCCTTGGTATGCTGGTTGGGAAAAGCAAAAGCACAGACCCATGTCGCCGGTCCAAACTCAGTGGTGCCGGCCAAAGAATCCTCCTTCGACAGCAATTCTGTCAATCACAATAGCGCCACTCCATTTACTATCGGAACTATTTATATCACAGGTAACCGTAAAACAAAGCCTTATATCATCGAAAGAGAGTTGCCGTTCCGTTCCGGTGACTCAATTTACCTGCCCGAATTAGTAAAAGGATTTGAGATCGCCCGACAACAATTGATGAATACAACATTGTTTGTGGATGTGGTAGTAGCGCTCAAATCTTTCCGGGGTTATGAGGTGGATGTACAGATAGACGTGAAAGAACGCTGGTACATTTTCCCGATTCCTTATGTAAAACCGGTAGATCGTAACCTGCAGGAATTTTTAAAACAGGGGATTGGAGTGGACCGTCTCAATTATGGATTTAAATTCCAGTATAATAATTTCACCGGTCGTAACGACAAATTAAAGATATGGCTGATTACCGGTTACACGAAACAGATACAGTTTCTTTACGAACAACCTTATGCCGATAAAACACTGAAACACGGATATAAAGTAGGGTTCACCTATAATTCCGTGAATGAAATAAATTATGCAACACTGAACAATGAACAACAATTCAGTGATTCCATCGGATTTTCTAAACGCTATTACGCGCATGTAGATTATACCTATCGTCCGGGCTTGAGAACTTTTCACGCAGTGCGACTGGGTTTTATTAGTCAAAGCGTAGACAGCCAGGTTTTGATTCTCAATCCAAAATATCACGCAACTCCCAAAACCAAAATAAATTATCCGGAATTATCTTATTCGCTCAATTACTACAATGTTAACTACATTCCTTATCCGTTAACGGGTTGGATGGGAGAGTTGTTTTTTATGAAGCGTGGAATCAATAAGGATATGAACATGTGGCAGGTAAATGGTAAAATCACCAAGAGCCATCAACTCTCCAAAAAAATGTATTATGCCTGGCAGGCGCAGGGCGTTTTGCGATTGCCATTTGACCAGCCCTTTGTTAACCAACGCATGTTTGGCTATAGCGATGTGTATTTACGCGGACAGGAAGATTATGTTGTGGATGGGGTAGCTTCTTTTTTGTTGCGTCAAACCCTTCGCCGTGAAATTCTGAACTTCAAGCTCCGTACTTATCTTAAATCAAGCACATACAGTGCTATTCCATTTCGATTCTATGTAAAGACTTTCGGTGATGTTGGCTATGTACATAACCCCGTTAACCCCGAAAACTCCCTCACCAATCGCATGCTTTACACTGCCGGAGCCGGTATTGATATGGTCACCATTTATGATGTTGTAATTCGATTAGATTACAGTTTCAACCAATTAGGCCAAAACGGAGTATTTTTACATATCAAGAGTGATTTTTGATTTGCGAATTGGGATTTTTGATTTGTGATTTCTGCTATTCCAAAATGGTTTCTGAATTTGAACAAATCCTAAATCCTAATTCATACATCCTTCGCTCGGAAGTATGATAATTCCAGTAAAATACTTTATCCTTTTTTTAATACTAAAGCAGCTTAAACTGGAAGCTACTTTTCAAATTTTAATATAACAGGATGAAAGTTGCGATATACAGCCGGGTGATCGATTTCGATCAGCAAAGTGAAATACAACAGATGATGGATGAACTGGTTCAGGAAAATGTGGAGCCGGTAATTTATCAACCGTTTTTTGAAAAAATAAAAGCCAGTTCACAATTACCTTCCCGCTATTCTGTTTTTGCCGATTCAAAGGACCTGGATGAATCAATCGACTTCCTGATCAGTTTAGGGGGCGATGGAACATTGCTCGATACCATTACCCTTGTAAGGGATAAAAATATTCCGGTACTGGGTATTAATTTCGGTCGGCTGGGTTTTTTGGCCAGCCTCGGTCGTGATGAATTGCACAGCGCGGTTCAATCACTCGTGAAGCGCACCATGATCATCGATAAAAGATCCCTGATCCATCTCGATGCAGATAAGACCCTTTTTGGCGACGTTCCGTATGCATTAAATGAATTTGCGATACACAAGACCGATACATCTCCGATGATTAAGATACATACTTATCTTAATGGGGAATTTCTGAATACATACTGGGCTGATGGTTTGATTGTTGCTACTCCTACTGGGTCCACCGGCTATTCGTTAAGCTGCAATGGTCCCATCGTGTTTCCCGAATCGTCCAGTTTTGTGATAACCCCGGTGGCTCCGCATAACCTCAACGTTAGGCCGATTGTAGTGCCAGATAATAATATCATTTCTTTTGAAATAGAAGGCCGGGCCGATCAATTCATCTGTGCGCTCGATTCTCGAAAAGAGATTGTAGATAAAAACGTTCAGTTAGCTGTTCGTAGAGAAGATTTTACGATTAACCTGGTGCGGCTCAATGAGAATAATTTTCTTCAAACCCTCCGGAATAAACTTTCCTGGGGGCTGGATAAGAGGAATTAACAATTCCGGTATAACAAAAATTGACAAAAGACGTTCATCAAAATTACTATCTTGCAATTATGAAGAAATTGATTTTTTGCACTGTGTTATTGACCTCCATAGCTTTTGCACCCAAAAGTTTTGGTCAATGGGAAAGCATCCGCCAGGAAGGCGAAATAGGTTTTTCAGCGGGCGTGTCTCATTACTTTGGTGATCTTAATACAAGAGGTAAGCTCAACCGTCCGAAGCCGGTGATTGGTGTCTTCTTCCGTAAGCAATTCGGCAATTATATAGCCCTGCGAGTAGCGGCCCATTATACCAACCTGGGTTATTCCGATATTTATAATACGCATAATGAATACCAGAATCGCCGTAACCTCAGTTTCAACAGCAATGTGTTTGAGCTGGCATTGTTAGGCGATTTCAATTTTTTCAAATTTGTTCCAGGCGATCCCGATCATAGTTTTACTCCTTTTGTATCAATGGGGGTCGGAATTTTTAGTTATGATCCCTATGCTTATCTCGGTGGACAAAAATATTTTCTTCGTCCACTCGGTACCGAGGGACAGGGTTCGGCAGCTTATCCCGATCGCAAACCCTACAATACCATGGCGGTTTCCTTCCCGATTGGCGCCGGAGTTAAATACGCGTTGAACGATCGTATGAATGTGGGACTGGAAATCGCGTATCGGTTTACCAATACTGATTACCTGGATGATGTAAGTGAAACTTATGTTGGCGCGGATAAATTTCCTCCCTTACCCGATGGCAATCCTTCCGCCGCGCAGTTATTACAGGACCGCAGCTACGAAACGGGAGCGATCATTGGCCTGGAAGGAAGACAAAGAGGATATCCCAAACAAAAAGATCAATTCGTTTTCGCGGAGCTGACGTTTTCGTTTAATCTTACTTCTTATCGTTGTCCGACGGCGAAATAATTTTCTAAAATTAAAATTCTGAAAGGCGATACACATTGTATCGCTTTTTTTTTTGGATAATTTTGAATAGCTACAAACAGGTGAGAAAGATACTTATAATTATATTCTAACATATATCAATGTATAGTAAAATCCCGAAATCATTAATCCTGCTATTTCTGATTGCTTGTGGAGAAAATCAAAATAAATCAGAAAACGATCAAACTGCAACGATTTTAAAAACTGATACCGTTGAATTAGTAAAGATTGATACCCTTGCTTTTTCTTCGTTTAAAGAAATAGATAAACACTTTTTGCCGCGGTTTGATTCTGTATATAATTTAAAAAGCAAGGCAAGAGAAGAATTGAAAAAAAATCTGGCTAATCAGGTTTATGCAGAACAATTGGACCGGTCAGATTCCATGCTTTTTGCGGTACAATGGGAAAAAAACAAGTGTATTTATAAATATGTCCGCGATCACCTTGAATCTGAAGACGCAATGTTTGCGTTATATGTTTTGTCTGTTGGTGCCAATGAGATTGATCTGGAAAAGCTTGTAGAAATTTATAATCAATATTCGGATGATAAAAAAAATTCAATACAGGGGAAGCAAATTCTTGACGCACATAAAAAAAGAGGGGATAGAGAAGGCATTCGCATCTTTACAAAGGAGCAAATAACTTATCGGTTTTATTTGATTGATGGAAAGGAATTCACATTAGATTCCCTGAAAACAACGTATGCGATCGTTGATTTCTGGGCATCATGGTGTGCTCCTTGCCGGGTTAAAAATATAGCTTTGATGAACTGGCTTTATTCATTTAACAATAAGCAGGAGATTACTTTTCTGGCGATTTCATTAGACAAGAACAAGGAAAAGTGGTTAGCTGCTATAAGCAAGGATAAGATGGAGTCGGCGATAAATATCACGGATTTCAATGCCTGGGAGTCTGAATTCACTAAATCACTGAGGATTTCCAGCATCCCTTACACGATGATTATTGACAAAAAAGGAAATATAATTGAGCAGAATGTGAGCGAGCAAAGGATTTTCCGGGTAATGGACTCGTTGACTTCATATTAAAAATCAAGATTCATAACCATCTTTCTGTTGATCACTTCTGAAATCGGGATTCCATCTAAATTTTATTACCTTTGACCCCTTTCAAAAAAGGGTCATGAGCAGCCTTAAACAACATATTGACATGCAGCGCCTACCCCGGCATATCGCCATTATCATGGATGGCAATGGGCGTTGGGCACAGGAAAAAGGGCAGGACCGGCTCTATGGACATTTTCATGGGGTGGAAAGCGTGCGGGATATCGTGGAAGGATGCGCTGAACTGGGAATAGAATATCTCACCCTTTATGCTTTCAGTACTGAAAATTGGGACCGACCTCAGTACGAAGTTACTGGCCTGATGGAACTTCTGGTGGAAACCATCCGCAAGGAAACAGAGACCCTCAATAAGAATAATATAAAACTTCATGTGATCGGAGATATGAGCATGCTACCCGATTATGCCAAACAAGCCCTGAAAGAATCTCTCGATATTACAGCGAAAAATACCGGACTGAACCTGGTGATGGCCCTTAGCTATAGTAGCCGCTGGGAACTGGTGAATGCCGTTAAAAACATCGCCGAAGATGTAAAGAAAGGGGAAATTGAACCGAATGCTATTTCGCAGGAGCTTTTGCAGAGTTATCTCACTACCAGTGCTTTTCCGGATCCTGAGCTGATGGTACGCACCAGTGGAGAATACCGGATCAGTAATTTCTTGCTATATCAACTTGCTTATGCTGAACTGTATTTTACCAATGTTCGCTGGCCCGACTTCCGAAAGGAGAATCTCTACGAGGCCATTATAGATTACCAGGGAAGGGAGCGCCGTTTCGGCAAAACTACGGCCCAGGTAGTAGAGGGTACAAGTAGTCATTCAACTACAGCGAATTCTTAAAAATAAAGAGTCAAAATCACCATTTTATAACTGACTATTTAACAAACCATTTCAATAAACTCTTTTAATTTGCCCCAGCTTAAAATACCCGGAATGCAGCGTACGTTTACCTTATGCACTTTTTTACTGAGTTTAATTTTTTGTACTGCGGGCAGTGCTAATGCCCAACAAAAGACCGATACCATTCCTTCTCAGCCAAAAACTGATACTGTTCCCGATTCAATCGACCCGGATTTATTAAATATTGCCAACTCTCGCATACCTAAGGAATATACTATTGCCGGTATTAAAGTAACCGGTACCAAAAGATACGATGAACAATTGCTGGTCTCTATTTCGGGCTTAAATGTGGGTGATAAGGTGATGATTCCCGGTGGCGACAATTTCAGCAAGGCGATTACGAATCTTTGGAATCAGCGCCTATTCTCCAACGTACAAATTTATTTTACCAAACTGGAGGGAACCAACCTTCACCTGGAAATACGTGTTTTTGAAAGACCCGCACTATCAAAATATTTTCTGAAAGGGATTAAAAAATCGGATGATGAAGAATTGAGAGGTAAGACAGGACTCATTGTTGGTCGTGTAGTTACTGAGAACGTAAAAATCTCCGCAATACAGGCCATCGAAAAATATTATACAGAGAAAGGATACCAAAGCGCCACCGTAACAATTGACGAATCACCCGACCCCGCTTTGCCAAATACAGTGATCCTCACTTTTAATGTTATACGCGGCGATAAAGTAAGGATTGATAAATTGGGAATTTATGGTAACGAAACCGTGGTGGATTCTCGAATAAAAAAACAGATGAAGGGTACCAAAGAGAAAACAAAGCTCACCTTGTATCCTTCCAAGGAAAAAAGTCCTTATGGTGATGAAAAGCCATATAGCTTCCGTCAATATCTCAGCGATGCTGGCTTTTTATCTCCCACCCGAACCAAAGAATTACTCGATCCGTATTTCCGCTTTCGTTTATTCAGCTCCGCTAAATTCAACCAGAAGAAATACGAAGAGGATCAGGAAAAAATAATCGAATATTATAATTCCCTTGGTTTTCGGGATGCAGCGATCGTTGCCGATACACAGTATTTTAATAAGGAGGGCAACCTTCGGGTAGATATTAAGATCGAAGAAGGAAGAAAATACTATTTTGGAAATATAGTCTGGAAAGGCAATACTAAATACTCTGATTCCATTCTTACGATGTTGCTCGGAATCACCAAAGGAGATATTTATAATCTTGAAACCCTGAATAGCAAACTGGGCAAACAATTATCAGCCGAAGGGGGTGATATAAGTGGTTTATATATGGATGACGGATATCTTTTCTTCCGTGTTGACCCCATCGAAACAGCGGTTTATAATGATACCATCGATTTTGAGATACGTATCATTGAGGGTCCACAGGCAACTATCAAAAACATCAAGATATCCGGTAATGAAAAAACGAAAGAATATGTTGTTCGAAGAGAAATAAGAACATTGCCGGGGGAAAAATTCAGCCGAAGTGATCTTATTCGTACACAGCGCGAGCTTTCACAGCTGGGTTATTTCAACCAGGAGAAAATTGGTATCAACCCGGTTCCTAACCCCGAAGACGGAACCGTGGATATTGAATATTCATTGGAAGAAAAATCTTCGGACCAATTGGAACTAAGTGCCGGATGGGGTGGCGGTATCGGTCTTACCGGTACGGTGGGTGTGTCGTTTAATAACTTTTCTATCCGTAATATATTCAATAAAAAATCTTGGGATCCATTACCTACCGGTGATGGACAAAAATTAAGCCTTCGGATACAATCGAACGGTAAGGCTTTTCAAACCTATAACGTATCATTCACTGAACCCTGGTTAGGTGGTAAAAAAAGAAACTCATTTACAGTAGCTGTTTACAAAAGTATCTTCAGGCAAAGTGGATATGATTATTCCACCAACCGGTATATTTATAGCGACTCCAGCTCACTTAAGAATTTCGGTGTAACTGTCTCGTTGGGTAAGCAATTAAAGTGGCCCGATGACTTTTTCACTCTCGTGTATGCGCTGGACTATAAGCAATACAAACTCAAAAACTATCCATACATTTTTGCGGGTATTGATAGCGGAACGTCTCATAACGTAAGCTTGAAGATTGCGTTGAGCCGCAACTCCGCAGGTCCCAATCCCATCTTCCCTACCAGTGGATCTAATTTCCTGCTGAGCGGACAGTTTACGCCTCCTTACTCTGCGTTTGGAAGACGGGTGATCACTCAGGAAGATAGTTATCGTCTTCCCGAATTTCATAAATGGCGCATGACCGCAGAATGGTTCATTCCACTTGGTCGTGGATTTGGCGCGGATAAAAGCAAGCAATTCGTGATACGTGCTGTTGCCAAATATGGATTCATGGGTAGGTATAATAAAGACTTGGAATTTTCTCCCTTTGAACGTTTCCAGGTGGGTGATGCGGGTTTGGCCAATGGTAACTATATCTTAGGATACGATATCATTTCACATCGCGGGTACCCCGTTTATGACAATTCGAATCCGAAAGTGAATCCTGATCAACAAAACGCGCAACAATTCTTTACCATATTTAATAAATATACTTTAGAGCTGCGCTTTCCATTTACCACCAACCCAAGTAGTACCATTTTTGGGATGACCTGGTTTGAAGCAGCCAACGGTTGGTACGATTATAAGAGCTACAATCCTTTCCGTCTTCGTCGAAGCGCCGGGGTAGGTATGAGGTTCTTCCTCCCAATGTTTGGCTTGCTTGGATTTGATTATGGAGTCGGGTTCGACCGCCTTAACAACTTCAATAGTTTTAAAGATGCCACCCGCTTCACCTTTATGCTTGGCTTTGAGCCGGAATAAACAGGAAATGGGTAAATTCGAAATTCCATATAGAAAGAACTATCTGGCTGTTAACATTTAAATATTTTACAATGAAAAAAATATTGTTCCTGGCATTTTGCGCTTTAGTGTTTGCCTTCCAGGTTAATGCACAGCGCTACGGTATTGTTGATACCAAATATATTCTTGAGAAAATACCAGACTATAAAGAAGCACAAAAAAAGCTGGACCAGTTTAGCCTGACCTGGCAAAAAGAAATCGACGATAAACAAGTCGTTTTGGACAAGATGTACCGCGATTTTGAGGCCGAACAGGTTATGCTGAGTGAGGAACTCAAAAGGAAAAGAGAGGATGAATTATTTGTGCGGGAAAAGGAATTAAGGGACCTCCAGCGGAAACGCTTTGGTTTTGAAGGTGATCTGTTTAAAAAAAGACAGGAACTCGTAAAACCCATACAGGACAAGGTATACAACGCAATACAAAAAATTGCCGTGAGCCGTTCCTTCGATTTTATTTTAGATAAAAGTGAGGGAATTACTGTTATCTTTGCCGACCCCAAATTAGACCGTAGCGAAGATGTTTTGAGAGAGCTTGGAGTTAAATAAGGGAGACTTTTTTAGTCCCATTTTGGGCATGTTAAATAAAAGTAAAAGGGCAAGTCGGGAACAACGAAACCAGCGTTTTAATCAACTTAAAAAATATACCAACTGCCAAAACAAACAACCAACTTTTGGCTGACCTAAACAACAAAAATGATTAGTATGAAAAAGTTTTTTACAGTAGCATTGATAGCCATGAGTTTTTTGATGGCCGCTAACGAGGCCGGTGCACAGGTTAAAATTGGCTATATCAGTTCACAGGACCTGCTGGGTGTTATGCCCGAAACACGCAAGGCAGATTCAAGTCTTCAGCAATTACGTGCAGCACTTATTCAAAATGCACAGGATAAAGAAACCAGATTGAATGCCGATATTGAAAAGTTCAATAAGGATACTTCATCCATGAGCGAAGCGATTAAAACAGTAAAAAGACAAGAACTTCAGAAAGCTTACCAGGACCTCGCTGGTGAAGAAGAAAGAATTCAGCAGCAATTACAGCAAAGACAACAGGAATTGCTGGCTCCCATTCAGAAGAAAGCCAACGAAGCGGTACAGGCGACAGCTAAAGAAAATGGGTACACGCATGTTTTTGAAAAAGATGTACTGATTGTTGCACCTTCAGGAGAAGATATTCTTCCATTAGTTGCAAAAAAACTAAACATCAAATTACCGACTGCCCCAGGCACAGCACCGGCACCAGTTGCTCCAAAGCCTACGACCAAGCAATAATTTGAACGCGTTGTATATAATTAACGGCCGTCTTTTTTAGACGGCCGTTTTATTTTGAACAAAATCGTGAGTAGTGAGTGGTGAGTCGTGAGTGGCTCTCTACATTAAGGCAATTCACTATTAATTGGGGAGCCCACTCACGATTCACGTCTCACGACTCACGATTTATTACATTTGCTTATGTCTCAACAACAACCCATCGGCATTTTTGATTCTGGCTATGGTGGTCTTACCGTTATGAAAGAAATCGTGAATCGGTTGGCCGATTACGATTATATATACCTGGGTGATAATGCCCGTGCTCCTTATGGCAATCGTTCTTTCGATACTGTTTACCGTTATACATTGGAATGTGTGAATTGGTTTTTTGAACAAAATAGTCCGCTGGTAATTCTGGCTTGCAATACGGCTTCCGCGAAAGCATTGAGAAGTATTCAACAAAAAGATCTACCACGAATTGATCCGGAAAAAAGGGTACTTGGAGTTATACGGCCAACTGCAGAAGTAATCGGTAATTATTCCGATACTCAAGAAGTGGGCGTTTTAGCAACTTCCGGAACGGTAGCTTCGGGTTCCTATATACTGGAGATTGAAAAATTTTTTCCGGGGGTAAAAATATTTCAGCAAGCTTGTCCACTTTGGGTACCCCTGATAGAGAACGAGGAATACAATGAACCCGGCGCCGATTATTTTGTACAAAAATGTATCGATCAGTTACTGGATCAATCCCCCAATATCGACACGATTTTATTGGCCTGTACCCATTACCCGCTTTTATATGATAAGATAAAAAAGTATTGTCCCCCGGATCTAAGAATCTTGTCGCAGGGTGAAATAGTGGCCAATAGCCTGGCCGATTACCTGCAACGTCATCCCGAAATAGAACAAAAACTTAGCAGAAATGGGGTTAGATCCTTTTATACTACCGATTCCACTGAAGATTTCGACCGGCATGCCGGGCTGTTCTATGGTAAGGCCGTTGTTTCCAAACACCTCGATCTCGAACATAAAACCCATTGATGCTCAACGGAGGAATGGAGGGTAGGTAGGCTCTGGTCCATATACCTTAAGAAAAAAATGGGTAAGCCCGCTATAAACCCGATGCGGGGGTTAAAAAAATAGCCCACAAGACTGCCTTATAAAGCATCAAACCCTTACCTTTGCCGTCCTTTCACAAACAACGGGTGTGGTGACCTGTTGGGAGAGATAGAAACCAAGGTCCGTTTCTCCCGGATCATATTTCAAAACCCCTCTGAACCAAAAGTAAAGAGGTTATTAAAAAAAGTTAACATGAAACGTACATTTCAACCACATAAACGTCGTCGTAAAACCGTACATGGTTTCCGTAAACGTATGGAAACAGCTAACGGACGTGCCGTTTTAGCCAGCCGCCGTAAGAAAGGTCGTAAGAAGCTGAGTGTTTCTGACGAAAGAGGACTTAAATAACCGCCTCCTCCAAAAGGGAGAGTCATATTATATCTAATTTTATAGCTCCGGATTTTCCGGGGCTATTTTCTTTTACCATTGACAAAGCAATTCACACTAGGAAAAAAAGAAAGGCTGAAAAGCCGGAAGCAAATTGAACAGCTATTCAAGCAAGGGAAGAGTTTTGCTCTTTACCCATTCAAAATCTATTATGTCCTGAGCTCACTACAAAATACTCAGCATCCTAAAAAGCTCAGCGACTCCGAACTCTCGACTCCGAACTCCGGACTTGCTTTTGGCGTTGGGGCGGGGACACGCAATTTCAAAAAAGCCGTGGATCGAAATCGTATCAAAAGACTAACCCGGGAGGCATACCGCTTGCAAAAAAACACATTGCAACAAAAACTATTGGAAGCGGAAAAACAACTGAATATTTTTTTTATTTATACCGGTAAGGAAATGCCGGATTATTTATTGATTAAAGAAAAAACATCGCAAATTCTAAACAGGCTAATAAAAATAGTGGATGAAAACAATCCTATGGATACTTAGTTTACCATTCATTGCACTGATTAAAATCTATCAATGGATCATTTCGCCCATACTAGGGCCGAAATGTCGCTATACTCCCACCTGCTCTCAGTATGCGGCAGAGGCATTGAAAAAATACGGACCATTTAAAGGAATCTGGCTGGCGGTAAAACGTATCAGCCGTTGTCATCCCTGGGGAGGGCAGGGGTATGATCCGGTTCCTTAAAACATTTTGGAATTTTGGATTGGGAAATTTTGAAATCGCTTTAGGCATAACAGGCTTTCTAAATTTAAAGAACCTGATGAACCAAATGAGATTTCCCAATCTCCCAATCCAAAATTCCAAAATTGCTTACTTGGTCAGTCTCTTCAACATATCTTCCAACGCTTCCCTTTTCTGTGTATTGGTGAAGAATTTATAATATTCGGGAGCGTTTCCATCTTTGTCCAATTCTATTTTATAAGGAATCAATTTATATGGACTGAGGATAATAGCTTTAAGATCGTTGCTTATTTTTTTAACTGTATTGGGAGGGATATTAAAATTCTTTTTTTCAAAGCTGGTATTTTCTCCAAGCATCAGTTGTTTAGTACTATCTATAATCCGGTTCAATTCTTCGGCGGATATGGATGCAGGAGTACCCTTATCACCGTAATTTACCAATCCACCCACAACAGTATCTTTTTTAAGATTCAAAATCCAGGTGCCGTCTTCCGGAAGATCGTAGGTTTTTTCGCCATCACTACTTTTAACAGTAATAGTAACCTTTTCTTTTTCTTTAAATATCAGTTCTTGTTCGTTGTGCTGGTTACCCGGTTCAAATGCAATTATATTTTTGTCGATGGTAAACTTACCGCTCGAAAACACTACTAATTTTTTACCACCCTCTGCACCACCGGAACAGGCATTCAATAACACGGCAATTAGCGGAAGGAGGGCTATGATTTTTTTCATAAAAGCTGGCTGGGTTAGTTAAAAAAGCAGTTTTTAAATCTTAATAAAAAAAATTGCCGGGAAGTCGGTAAGACGGGAAGAATTTTTTGATTATTTTATCTTCCCGGCTTCCCGCCTTACCGGCAATACAATTGCTTTTAAGACGGAGCTGCAAATAACGGATTTTTTTTGATTTAAACCCCCACTATCACTCTCTTTAATCAATTACCATAATAAAACTGCTCGTTTACAATCTTACCGTTTTTCCATTTTTGAACAGATACTTGTTTGTAGTTGCGAACACCCCAGTCTTTATGCGTATAATCGTAATGCCAGATCACCATAGTAACATCTTCTCCAGCTGCTACATCCAATACCGATGCACCGCGGAATTCAGTAATGTTTCCAAAAAAATCGATTTCCCGTTTACGGTTAATCTCTTTACCAATGGTAGGTGCCGACTGATTTTCCTGCATTACTACCGCGTCATCATAATATAATTCAAAAGCATCGAGTGCTTTTCCTTCCAACACCAATTGATTGAGGTGATGGATTTTTTCTTTGATTGTGTTCATAATTAAAAGTGTTATTGTGTTGTTTAAATTGACAACACAAAGATGCTATTGCTTTCGGCCTGTTACCAATGATGCAGGACAAGAAAAAGGATTGATATAGGTTAAGAAGCCTCGAGCTGCTAGCTGCAAGCCTCGAGCTGGCTTTTTCAATAATCGATCGTCCGTTATTTTACTTTGCAAAGCTCATAGCTCGTAGCTAGCAGCTCGAAGCTTACTTCTTCACCATCAACTGCTTCCGGATCCTGCTCAGTGACTCCGGTGTAATGCCAAGAAAACTAGCGATCTGGTTCTGCGGAATGCGTTTATCCATGGCAGAATATTTATTCCGGAAATTCAGGTAACGCTCCTCAGCTGATTCGCTCATGCCCGATAGAATTCGTTCCTGCAATGCGATAAAAGCATTTTGAAGAAGGTGCCGGAAAAATCGTTCAAACTTAGGAACTTTTGTATAGAGTAATTCCAGCGCTTCACTGTCAATACATAGGAGATCTGAGTCTTCTATCGCGATTATATTATACTTGCCAGGAGTTTGTGTGAGAAAACTATACATATCACCGGTCCACCAATCTTCAATCGAAAACTGAACATTGTGCTCCATTCCTTTATCGTCGGTATGAAAAGTGCGCAGGCAGCCTTTGTTTACAAAATACTCATATCGTGCAATATCTCCTTCCTGTACCAGGTATTGCCGTTTACGGATTTTCTTATGCTTGAGCAACGAAATAAAATAACGGGCTTCTTCCGGAGTCAATTCAATAAATCGCGATATATTCTTTAGTATCCGATCGTGCATAGCATATGTTTAAAGGTTTAAGGGTCTAATAGTTTAAAGGTTCTTTAAATAGCAACAACCCTTAAACCTTTAAACCCTTAAACTTTTTATAGAAGAATACTGCTATAAAATGAACTCTTTACATTGCAGCTTTAAAACGATCGTCAACTTTTTTCCAGTTTACCACATTCCAGAAAGCGGCCAGGTAATCAGCTCTTTTATTCTGGTACTTCAGGTAATAAGCATGCTCCCAAACATCTACTCCTAAAATGGGGGTGCCTTTTACTTCAGCAACATCCATCAGTGGATTGTCCTGGTTGGGTGTTGAAGAAACTTCTAGTTTACCGTCTTTTACTAATAGCCAGGCCCAACCACTGCCGAACCGGGTCATACCTGCCTGGGCAAATTTTTCCTTAAAAGAATCAAAGGATCCGAAAGCCGCGGTAATCGCATCGGCGAGATTGCCGGATGGCGCACCTCCCGCATTTTTATCGAGACTATCCCAGAAGAAACTATGGTTCCAATGCCCTCCGCCATTGTTTCTAACAGCCGGGGAAATTTTACCAGCGGCGGCTACTAATTGTTCGAGCGTTTTATTTTCATTTTCAGTACCGGCAATCGCTTTATTCAGATTGTCAACATAGGCCTGGTGATGTTTTCCATGATGAATTTGCATGGTCAGTGTATCGATATGCGGCTCCAGTGCATCGTGTGCGTAAGGAAGCGGCGCTAAGGTGAATGCCATAAAATGCTATTTATGTTTTTTGAATAAGATTTTAAAAAGAGTAACAAATTTACAGGCAATCGATTGATTGACCAATTCACTGTTTTGCGGGATGCGGAATATATCTTAATGCTTACCGCAGAGGCGCGGAGACACAGAGAAATTTTGCACCGTGGTTTTATAACATTCTCTGTGTCTCCGCGCCTCTGCGGTAAAAAGATACTTTACCCCAAATCAGGCCATTAATTATTTCCGTTTTTTGCAAAAACTCCATTCTTTTTTTGGTGTATCTTCCTGCCCCATTTATAAATAAAGTATATGTCGAACAAGCCTTCAGAAAATTCGAGAAGAAAATTTTTAGGGAAGATTACCAAAGGGGTAGTTGCATCTGCTCTTTTACCAGCAACTGCATCCGCGTCTCAAAAAACAGAAAGGATTAACTTAAGAAGTGGAGAAGAAAAATATGGTCCAAACGACCAGATACAGATAGCGCTGATTGGCGCTGGTGGAATGGGAAATGCTGATGCCGATACGGCCATTACGATTCCGGGAGTAAAACTGATAGCTGCCTGTGATCTTTTTGATGCCAGACTGGAAGATGCAAAAAAGAAATATGGTAGCGGCATCTTCACAACCCGTGATCACAAAGAAATACTGGCGCGTAAAGATATAGACGCGGTTATTATTGCTACACCCGATCACTGGCATAAGGATATTGCCGTGGAGGCGATGAACAGAGGTAAGTCGGTGTACGTGGAAAAACCAATGATTCAAAACATCAATGAAGGTCCCGCTATTGTAGAAGCACAGCAACGTACCAAAAAAGTGTTGCAGGTAGGAAGCCAGGGGATGAGTTCGCTGGGTAATGAAAAAGCAAAGGAACTTTTTGAAGCAGGGGCGATCGGGCAACTAAATTATGTAGAAGGTTTTTGGGCACGCAATACACCTGGAGGTGCCTGGCAATATGATCTGCCCGCCGATGCAACAGCACAGAATGTTGACTGGAAGCGATTCTTAAAAGATAAACCTACTATACCCTATGATCCCAAGCGTTTCTTCCGCTGGCGCTGTTTCAGGGATTATGGAACAGGGGTTGGTGGTGATCTTTTTGTTCATTTATTATCGAGCATGCATTATATACTCAGTTCAATGGGTCCAACAAAAATTATGGCTACCGGCGGACTTCGTTACTGGAAAGATGGAAGGGATGTACCTGATGTGTTGTTGGGAATGTTTGATTATCCGCAAACAGAAAAACATCCCGCTTTTAATTTATCCTTGCGGGTGAATTTTGTTGATAGCACCCGCGATGGTTCTTATTTCCGGCTGGTAGGTAATGAAGGGTATATGATTGTTGACTGGGAAAAAGTTACGCTCTATCGTAATTTCTCCTATCCGCCCGATAATTATGCCGAAGTACTAAAACAAAAACAATACGCGCCGGATTATGATCGTAAAAAAATGCCTGAACCTGATAGTACCATTTATACGGTGCAGAAAGGGTATAAGGGTGCGCATTATGATCATTTCTATAATTGGGCAAGAGCTATCAGGGGTGGGAAATCAGTAATAGAAGACGCGGTATTCGGATATCGTGCCGCAGCACCTGCAGTTTTATGTAATGATAGTTATTTCCAGGAAAAACCAATTAAATGGGATCCGGTAAAAATGAAATTAATCAGTTAAAATCTTCATTATGAAAAAATCTCTTCAGCTTGTATTGCTTGTTGTTGCCACTGCAACATTGCTTTCTTTCTATAGTAACCAGAAAAGTGAAGACAATACACTGACCAAAAAGCAAAAAAAAGCAGGCTGGATTTTATTGTTTGATGGAAAAACCATGAATGGCTGGAAAACTTACCAGGGTAAGGAACAAGAAGGTTGGATAATAGCGAATGGTGAATTATTCTGTAAAGAAGAAGGAGTGAAGAAAAGAGCGGATCTTATTACCGCGGAAATGTATGAAAATTACGAGCTGTTGATTGATTGGAAAATCTCTCCAAAACATAATAGCGGAATTGTTTATCGTTGTACGGAAGAAAATGGAGCCAGCTATGAATCAGGTCCCGAGTACCAGTTGATCGATGATGTAGGTTATCCCTCAAAATTGAGTGATAAACAACTGAGTGGCGCAAATTATGATATGAACCCTCCTACTGCTAAAGTGGTGAAGCCAATTGGTGAGTTCAATCAAACCAAAATAGTAGTTAACAAAGCGCATGTGGAGCATTGGCTGAATGGAGTGAAGGTAGTAGAATATGAATTATGGTCACCTGAATGGGAGAAAACAAAAGCAGGTAGCAAATGGAAAGATGTTAAACCCTATGGCATGTCTAAGTCTGGTTATATTGCTTTACAGGATCATGGTGGCGGAGTGAGTTTTAAGAATATTAAGTTGCGCAAACTATAGTTTACAAGAACCAAGATGCCAAGAACCAAAGAATAAAGGCAAAAGAAAACCAAGAATCAAAGAAAGAATACAAAAAAATAAATTTCAAAGGCTCCCCGATATCCTGGGAGCCTTTGAAATTTTATGCTTGGAATTTTTTTGATTCTTTGCTTTTTTGGAATTTCTTTGGTTCTTGGCCTCTTGGTTCTTGGTTCTTTGTATTCAATGGTTCTTTGTATTCAGAGTCTTTTTGATTTGAAAAACGCAATCATTAGAGCGGCACATTCATCCTTAAGTATACCCTTCACTACTTCTGTTTTAGGATGAAAGGGCCATTCGGATTTGGTAATTCTTTTATGGCCATTCTTTTCGTCATCTGCTCCCCATACTACTCTTGCTATTTTACTCCAATACAGGGCCCCCGCGCACATGAGGCATGGTTCTGCAGTAACATATAAACTAGCTTCCGGTAAATATTTGCTACCTAAAAAATTAAAAGCGGAAGTAAGTGCAATCATTTCTGCGTGTGCGGTAGGATCTTTTAGTTTTTCTGTCATATTATATCCACGTGCAATCACCTTGTCATTCAATACCACTACGGCACCAATGGGAACTTCATCTTCTTCCATCGCCCGTTTAGCTTCCCGGATGGCTTGCAACATAAAATATTCGTCTGTCATAAGGATACAAAGCTACAAAATCACCCTTTCAACTGTGGCTCCGCTTCATTTTAACGCTTTTGCAGGGTAATTCACTAATTTGCCTGACCAGAAAAATATGAACTCAAACGATTTAGTAATGATTACCCGCCAGGATATCGAACAGGCGCATGAGCGCATCAAACCTTATGTACATCGGACACCTGTACTCAGCTCCGCTGCTATTGATAAGATAGCGGGCTGTTCTATTTTTTTTAAATGTGAGAATTTTCAAAAAGTCGGAGCTTTCAAAGCAAGGGGTGCTATGAACGCGGCTTTATCACTATCGCCTGAACAATTAAGAAAAGGGCTGGCTACGCATTCTTCCGGCAATCATGCGCAAGCCATCGCTAGAGCTGCTCAAATATTAAATACGAAATCTTTTATTGTAATGCCAAGAACGGCCCCCTTGATCAAAAAGAAAGGAGTGGAGGGATATGGCGGAAAGATATTCGAATGTGAACCTACTTTGCAATCAAGAGAAACAACATTGGCGAAAGTGATTGCAGAAACGGGTGCAACAGAAATTCATCCCTTCGATAATTTCCAGGTTATTGCGGGTCAGGCTACAGCTGCAAAAGAATTGATTGAAGAAATTAAAGGACTTGATATAATAATGTCGCCTGTAGGCGGCGGAGGCTTACTGAGTGGCAGCTGCTTATCCGCTGAATATTATTCTCCTTCAACAATTGTAATTGCAGGTGAGCCAAGTGGTGCCGATGATGCCTATCGTTCTATGAAAAGCGGAAAGATTGAAGCTTCGCAGTCTAATACAATTGCTGATGGATTGCTCACCAATCTTTGTGAAAAAACATTTTCTATTATCCGGAAAAAAGTGAAGGAAGTGCTTACGGTTGAAGATGAGGAGATCATCGCCGCCATGCGATTGGTATGGGAGCGAATGAAAATTGTTATTGAACCTTCTGCCGCGGTTCCCCTGGCAGCCTTATTAAAAAATAAAGAAAAATTCAAAGGCAAACGGATAGGCATTATTCTTTCGGGTGGAAATGTTGACCTGGATAAGATAGCTGTATTATTCTCTGCTGGAAGCAATAAAAACTGATATCATGGAATTAGCATCCCTGGTGCATAAGCAACGAACTTTTTTCGACAGTGGGGCTACCCGGTCCTATAAATTTCGCCGCGATCAATTACTTGCATTTAAGAAAACAATTCTGAAATACGAGCAAGAGATTAATAAAGCACTTCATACTGATCTTAAAAAAACGGTAGAGGAATGCTGGGTATCAGAAACAGGTTTACTGTTACAGGAGATTAATTATACCCTAAAAAATCTGCGTGAATGGATGCAGCCTGAAAGAGTAGAAACCAACCTCCTCAATCTCCCCTCCACCAGTTATTTATATCCTTCACCCCGTGGAGTGGTATTGGTTATTGGTCCCTGGAATTTCCCATTGCAATTATTACTGATACCTGTTGTAGGAGCCATTGCCGCCGGAAATTGTGTAGTGATAAAGCCAAGTGAATTTGCGCCTGCCACCGCTGCTCTCATTGAAAAGATGATCGAAGAGTTATTTCCACCTGAATTGGCTGTTGTTGTACAGGGAGACGGTGCCATGGTGGTACCGGAGTTAATGAACCAGTTTCGATTTGATCATATATTTTATACCGGGAGTATTCCGGTTGGTAAAGCAATTTATCAATTGGCCGCTAAGGATCTTATACCCGTTACGCTTGAGTTGGGAGGAAAGGATCCCTGCATTGTTGAGAAAGACGCTGATTTAAAAGTGGCGGCCAGGAGAATTGCCGTTGGAAAATTTACAAATGCTGGGCAGATGTGTGTATGTCCCGATTATTTATTGGTGCATGCGGATGTAAAAAAAGGGCTGATTGAATATCTAAAAGAAGCGGCGGAAAAATTTTATGGTAAGGAACCAGCCCATACATATGGATATGGAAAGATCATCAATGAAAAAAGATTTGACAAGCTGGTGAGTTATTTAACGCAGGGTAAAATAGTGTACGGTGGACAACACGATCGATCGGAATTATTTATCGCGCCAACGATCATTGAAGAAATTTCACTGGAATCGCCCATTATGCAGGAAGAGATTTTTGGTCCGATACTACCTGTTTTCACTTTCACGCGGGACGAAGAAGCACTAAACTTAATAAACCGCCATCCCAATCCATTATCGTTTTATGTTTTTACTGGATGCAAAGCGAAAGAAGAAGAGTGGATCCAGAAAGTTCAGTTTGGAGCGGGTTGTGTGAATAATGCAGCCTGGCAGTTTTCCAATCATTATTTACCATTTGGAGGAGTGGGACAAAGTGGGATGGGCGCCTATCATGGGAAATATACATTTGATACCTTTACCCATAAGAAGGCGGTGATGAAAACGCCTACCTGGTTCGACCCCGCCGTAAAATACCCGCCGATGAAAGGAAAACTGGGATTATTGAAGCTGTTTGTTAGGTAATTTACCCACTAAGACACAAAGTACACTAAGGGGCTTTGTGAAAATTTAGTAAAAGTAAAGTTATCTTAATGACAGAAAATGAATTGGCAACTATCGCTGTGGATATCTGCTTTAAAATCCACACCACTTTGGGTCCTGGATTGTTAGAAAGCGTTTATGAAGCAGCTTTTGTTTACGAATTAAAGAAGAGAGGGATTTCGTTTAAGAGGCAACAAGGAATTTCTTTTAAGTATGAAGAAGAAATTCTTGACGTTGGTTTCAGAGCTTACATAATAATGGAAGATAAATTAGTTGTAGAGTTGAAGTCAGTAGAACGCTTTGAAAAGGTACACCATAAAGCAACACTTACCTATCTTAAATTAACAGGTATCAAATTGGCGATATTGGTAAACTTTAATGTAAATCTGATTAAAGACGGAATTCATCGAAAGATACATGGACAATTAGCTTAATTAACATTGTGTTATTGTATTTCCTTTGTGTTCTTAGTGGCTTTGTGGGAAAGCTATCATCATGAGCAAACTAAAACGATACTCACTTGTTCTTCTCCTATTGCTCCTCGCCTTCGCGGGCTATGTAGAAATTGTAAACAGAAACTCCATTAAAATGACCTATCGTCAAAAAATATTAAAAGCGGTTTATCCGGCGTTCATGTGGTGGACAAAAATCACGGGGAAGAGTACAAAGACTGTATCCAATGAAAAGGCGGCTCCGCTGGTTTCTTTTTATAATTTGAAATCTACCTTGAACAATGGACAGGGATTCGATTTTTCACAATTGAAAGGAAAGAAAGTGTTGATTGTAAACACGGCCAGTGATTGTGGGTATACCAATCAATACGATGACCTGCAAAAATTGAATGAGCAATACAAGGATAAACTGGTTATACTGGGTTTTCCAGCCAACGATTTTAAAGAGCAGGAAAAGGGAAGTGATGAAGAGATCGCCCAATTCTGCAAGCTGAATTTTGGAGTAACCTTCCCCCTGATGAAAAAAAGTAGTGTTATTAAAAATGAACAACAAAATCCGGTTTTTCAATGGCTCACCGATTCCACCCGCAATGGATGGAACCAAAAAGCACCCAGCTGGAATTTCAGTAAGTATTTAGTAAATGAAGACGGAACACTTACCAATTACTTTGCTCCCTCGGTTTCACCACTTAGTGACGAAGTAAAGAAATCCATCGAAAAGAACTAACTTTTCTGAAAACCTTCTGCTATGTTTCAACGCGACTTCAGTTTTGTTCATAAATATTTTATGGCCGAAAAACAGGAGAGCTTGGTATTTGTATTTATCGGATCGGCAGCGATAATCCTCTCCATAATCTTATTCTTCATTATAAAATCAAACCCCTCATTTTATAAGGGGGCAGCTATTCCTTTATTTGTAATCGGCTTGCTCCTTGGAGTGGTGGGATATACCGTATATGCCCGCAGCGATAAACAACGATTGTCGGTTGCCTATGAGATGGGACTCAACCCCGGCGCATATGTAAAAAGCCAGGAATTGCCTCGCATGAAAAAAGTAATGAAGAATTTTATTATCTATCGATATACAGAAATTATTCTAGCCCTTGCAGGAGTTGCAATTTTTTTCTACTTCCGAAATAAGGACGAAAAACAATTTTTGACCGGCTTGGGTCTCGCGTTGGCAATCATGGCAGTCACTGCGCTGGCCGCCGATTATTTCGCTGAGAAAAGGGGTTCCATTTATACTAAAGAATTAGAAAATAGTACTGCCGCAAAATAACAATCATGCATTATAACGATATCATTGGCACTATTGGTGTTGGGTTAATACTGATCGCGTATTTCTGTAATACGTTTAAGTTGCTGCCAGAAAATGGCAAGCTGTTCTTCCTGCTGAATATTCTTGGCGCGGGACTTGCATGTTATGCTTCGTGGCTGATCCTCTTTTGGCCATTTGTAATATTGGAAGGAGTGTGGTGTATCGTGTCCATTTTCGGATTTGTAAAAACGTTTAAGACAGTAGTATGACTGGTGAAACCAATCTCTCTATATTAATCAGAACTTTGCATCCGATTCTCCATGAAGGTGAGTATGTGTTTTGCTGTGTTAAGGACCTGGACAATATAGATTTCAACCATCTTCTTTTTCATTTTAAAGAAAGCGAAGGAATTACCATTGTGGTTGGAAAAGAATACGCGGATGCCAACAATCTTGATTACCACAATGTTTTTTCCTGGATAAACCTGGAAGTACATTCCTCATTAAACGCGGTTGGGTTAACAGCCACTTTTTCCAATGCATTATATGAGGAAGGGATATCCTGTAATGTGGTGGCCGCTTTTTATCATGATCATATTTTTGTAGCCAGGGAAGATGCCGAAAATGCAATGGATACTTTGCAAAAACTATCCGCAGGGCGGTAGGAAGAATTTATGATATTTGATTTATGATTTTTGATTTTCAATCCCACTTAAACTTACTTGTGGATGATACACCCGACGAAATCACAAATCATAAATCTGCAATCACAACTCATTCAATAATTCCAAGTTTCTTCATCAGAAAAGAAGCACTAAGCTTCGTGCAAACTCCATCTTTTATTTTGTAGTCAAATATGAGTTCATCATTGATGATCTCCGATTCAAAACATTTGTTATTGATATAAGCTGGGTATTCCAAGGAGAGATCTGCCACCGAAAGATCATGCGTAGCAATTATTCCACAGGCATTGCGCGAAACCAGTTTGCGGATCAGTCCGATAGTACCGTTGTGCTTATCATTGCTATTAGTACCTCTCAGTATCTCATCCAATAATATAAAAGTCTTATTGCAAGCACTTATATGCTTGATTATAGTTTCCAGTCTTTTTAATTCGGCATAAAAAAAAGATTCACTATCCTGCAGCGAGTCAGTGATCCGCATGCTAACCCATACATCATATGGGAAAAAGAGAAATCGGCTAGCCGACACGGCCGATCCTGCTCTTGCTAATACAAGGTTAATACCTAAGGTTCGCAGGAAAGTGCTTTTGCCCGACATATTAGAACCGGTGAGTACAATAAATTTTTGCTGGCGGAAAGAAATATCGTTGCTGATCCTTTTTCCAGGGCGGATCAATGGATGGCCCATAGCAACGGCTTCCAGGTTTTCTTCCGCGGAAATTTCGGGAAAGCAAGTGTCGGGTTGGTTGTATCGGTAGTTTGCGAAACTACTCAATGCCTCCACTTCCCCAATTACGCGCAACCAATCCATAATCTGCGTACGATGATTTTTTTTCCATTTATCCAGCGCAAAAAGTATGTGAATATGAAAAAGAAAAAAGCCATTCAACAGCGGACTTACAAAAATATTAAACACATAATCGAGATAGCCAAAAAGAGAGGATAAACGGGTAATCGAAGCGGAGGCAGGTACGGAGCCGTTTTTCAATCTTGATTGTAATTGCTGTAGTAGGGGAGATTGAAATTTTTGATTACTGATCAAAACCAGTTGTTCTGAAAATTGCTGCAGTGTTTTATTGATATCAGTGGAAACGGCAATATCGGCCATCATTTTTCGGGCAAAGGAAAAGCTGATGCCAAGATTGATAACGAATAATAAACCAGACATGCTTTTTGCCAAATCGTTTCTAGTGATAATGTAAATAAGAACAGCTACAACGGTAGCCAGGGGAAATAAAAGTAAAAAATAATAAAACGATGGATTTTTAAATGTAAGCGTTGCTTTTAGCCAGCTTTCCAACCGATCGATCTTTTTTTCTTCTGATCCATAAATGGTTCCATATGCTTGCAATTGCTGCCTGACAGTAACTGAATGACTCAATTCATTAATCGCCTCTTGTCTTTCTTTAATAATAGTAGTATCAGGATGCAATAATGACTGCGATAGATTTGATTTACCAAAAGAAGTAGTGGTTCTATTTAAGAACTGGTACAGGGATCCTTCCCCAAAAATATCAAGGTCGTAAGAAAAAGGATGATGCGCATTGGTGTACTCCTTGCCATCTTCATACGGAGAGGGTTCGCCGTTTATTAATCCAATTTCGGTTTGGTTGATGCGTACAAGGGCTTTATTAATCTCATGTTTCATTTTTATTTTATCATAAAAACGGATGAGATAAAGGAAAGTACCAAAGATTACAATGGCCAATAGCAATAGCCACCATTCATTTGTTTTTGAATAGTAATAAATGCTGATGATAACAATGACAAAGCTGCTAAGGCGCAATGTGCTGAGCGTTTGCAGTCGCTTACGCAGTTGTTCGGATATTGCCTGGTATTTTGATAGTAATTGGTGATAAACAGGTAATGTCATAGAGGCAAATGTAAGGGGTAGTCGGGAGATAGTAGTCTGTGGTCTGGAGTCTGGAGTCGAGAGCCAAAGGTTGCCAACCCTTCGTTAGCATGATGAATTTTGAAAGACTAATAAAGGGTTGGCAACCTTTTATGCCGGACATTTCTCATGATAGTTAATCAACTCTATCGGAGTCTTCTCAAATTCAAAACCAGCATAGGTAGTTACAATTTCATCCAATACTTCATCAACCTCCTCTACAAGTTTAAGAGTGACGAGTTTATTGCGGTATTCTTTTATATTGGGAAGTCCTTTTAAATAGTTCGCATAATGTCGACGCATTTCATTGATGCCTACTATCGGGTTCTTCCATTCCACACTTTTATGTAAGTGTTTGCGGCAAACGGCCACACGATCCTCAATAGTAGGTGAAGGAAGATGTTCGCCGGTGGCTAAGAAATATTTAATCTCATCAAATATCCAGGGATAACCAATCGCGGCGCGACCAATCATAATACCATCTACTCCATACCTGTTTTTATATTCCAATGCTTTTTCAGGAGAATCAATATCTCCATTACCAAAAATGGGAATCTTGATTCGAGGATTGTTTTTTACTTTACCGATCAGGGTCCAATCGGCACTTCCTTTATACATCTGCGTGCGGGTGCGACCATGAATCGCCAATGCTTTTATACCAACATCTTGTAATCTTTCCGCTACTTCTTCAATATTGCGGGTATTATCATCCCAACCTAATCTGGTTTTTACAGTTACCGGTAAGGAAGTTGATTTTACTACTGCGGAGGTAAGACGGACCATCAGATCGATATCTTTTAATACTCCGGCACCAGCACCTCTTAAGGCAACTTTTTTAACCGGGCATCCAAAATTAATATCGAGAAGATCCGGGTTGGTTACTTCTACAATTTTAGCGGCTAACGAAAGACTCTCTTCATCACCTCCAAAAATCTGTATACCAACCGGGCGTTCATAATCAAATATATCCAGCTTCTGTCGGCTCTTAATGGCATCGCGTATCAACCCTTCGCTGCTGATGAATTCGGTGTACATGAGATCGGCACCCTTATCCTTGCACACAGCACGAAAGGGCGGGTCACTCACGTCCTCCATAGGAGCGAGCAGGAGTGGAAACTCCGGGAGCGATATATTACCGATAGTTGGCATATTGTAATAGCTATTAGCCCTTAGCTGTTAGCTTTTAGTAAGTTCTCTTCTTATCCGGCCTTCTTCTTATCTTGTAGCCCTGTCCAAACGTTCATCCGGGCGGCAAATTTACATACTAAACAGCAGTTTTACCAGCTATGTACGGTCATTTAAGAATATCTTCTCCCTGGAAGCAATTATTGGTCCTTTTCCTGGTTTTTTCCCCCCAATTATTACTGTTAATTATTGGAATATTCATTGGAAACGAAGTGGAAACGAGCAAAGTAGTAGAGGATATGTCTGTCGATACCCTTAAATGGTACCAGGCTTCTTCCTCCTTATTGTTTTTCCTTTTACCCGCCTTTTTATTTGTGGTCTTTGTTTTCAGGGGCCGCTATTTTTATTTTCTTGGGTTTAAAAAAGCGGATAAACAAAATATGTATGTGTTGGCTGTTTGCGCAGTAATGTTCACTTTTCCTTTTGTTTTCTGGCTGGGTGAATTGAATCGCATGATTCCCTTGCCCGAATGGATGACCCGAATGGAAGAAAGTACCGCGAGGCAAATGGAAGATTTCCTTAAAGTGAGAAATTGGTACGATGTATATGTTAATGTAATTGTTATTGCTCTTTTACCAGCTATTTGTGAAGAATTATTTTTCCGCGGAGCCCTGCAACGGGTGACGATTCATCTTACCAAAAATCCATTGGTGGGAATCATAGTTGCCGCGTTTTTATTTTCAGCTTTACATCTGCAGTTTGCAGGATTTCTTCCGAGGATGTTCCTGGGAATTGTTCTGGGCATTTTGTATTGGTACAGCGGCAGTCTTTGGACCTGCATATTGGCTCATTTTGTCTTTAATGGAACCCAGGTGTTATTGGTATCCTATGCTCCCCAATATATAAATGTAAATCCTTCTCCTGCTTTATTTGCCGCAGTGGTGAGTATAATCGCTGTGGCGGGAGTACTTTATTATTATTGCCGGCAATCTGCGGTTAGCTGGAAAAAAGTATATCAGATAGATGAGCTGAATGAGCATAATCAGTTTTTAGCATAGTGATTTTTTATATTTTCAATTGGGGGTTTCCCACAAAGACACAGCGGAACAAAGGCGATAATAAAGAAAATTAGATTGTGTTCTTTGTGCCCTTAGTGGGAAATAAAAGCAACCCACTTAATAATATTTATTTGCATGGCCCTTAACCTTGCTGTTTTTAAAACCCGCACACTTACCGCCATCGTATTTGTAATGGTGATGCTTACCGGATTGCTCTGGAACTATTGGAGCTTTTTTATACTCTTCAGCATTATACATTTCGGATGCTGGATAGAATACCAGAAACTGGTGGCGCTGATCGATCCGGGCTATAAGAATATCAGTGTAGTTCATAAGTATGGAGTAATGATAGCGGGCTGGACACTGATGTGGTATTTTACCAATGGAGCATTTGATCTTAATGGGTTTAAACTGTATTCAATAGGATGGTGGTGGCCGCTGATTTTTATTGCGCTGTTACCTTTGTTGGATTGGTTGTTTACAAAAAAGGCACAACCAAAAAATATCGCCCATTCTTTATTCGGGTTGATCTATATTTCCCTTGCATGGGGATTGATGATGAACCTGCGTTGTGTTGGTATGATAGAAAAAGGATCTGATTACTATGTTGATTTTTTTGCTTATGCACTGCCCTGCACACTGATCTTTTCTATATGGATAAATGATACCATGGCTTATATCGTCGGATCCTTTATCGGTAAAACACCATTCTCAAAAATTTCTCCCAAAAAAACCTGGGAAGGTACATTGGGAGGAGCCTTATTAGCGGTATTCGTAGCTGGATTAATTGGATGGGCCCTGGATTTGGAATACATACACGTTGCCGTTATTGCCCTGATCGCTGCTGTTACCGGTACGGCGGGCGATCTCTTCGAATCGAAATTAAAAAGACTTGCCGGTGTAAAGGATAGTGGAACATTTATGCCCGGACATGGTGGTTTTTTGGATCGTTTTGATTCGTTATTGGTAGCTACACCATTTGTATGGTTATATGTAGTTCTTTTTGTTAAATAGAGAATAGATAATAAAGAATAGGGGATTGATCTTTGGGAAATATTATTTTCAGGAGATCTCTTCAATAATCGAATTCCCCGGGCTAAAGCCCGAGGCAAGTGATAGGGCTTGATTTTAATCAATCTTATAAATAACTTATAATCCTTTTCTCTGATTTCTATTTACTTCTTTCATCCTCCGGCCCCCTTGACTATTCACTATTGACTATTCACTACATTTGCAATTCAACTCACTTCAATGACCATTCACAAGGAAGGCTATAAAAGCATTGTAATTGCGGCTATTATTTTCGCAATTATTAACCTGGCCTCTTTTTATTTTATAAGCTTTTACTGGCCCTGGCTGAGTTGGCTGATCTTTATAGCTACACTCGGATTAGTATTATTCATCATCTCTTTTTTCCGTGTTCCCAATCGTAAATTAACGACAGGTGATAAATTGGTAATCTGTCCGGCCGATGGAAAAGTAGTGGTGATTGAAGAGACAGTTGATGTTGAATACTTCAAAGACAAACGCATACAGGTTTCCATCTTTATGAGCCCAGCCAATGTGCACCAAAACAGGAACCCCGTTAGCGGCGAGGTAGTGTACAATCAATATCACAAAGGAAAATATTTAGTAGCCTGGGATCCAAAATCTTCAACGGAGAACGAACGTCATTCGGTAGTTATCAAAACTCCTCAGGCCGAGATACTGGTAAAGCAAATTGCCGGGGCAGTTGCCAAGCGTATTATTAATTATCTCAAAGTAGGACAACAGGTACAGCAAAGCGCCGAATATGGGTTTATTAAATTCGGAAGTCGGGTAGATGTATTGTTGCCGCCTGGCGCGAAAATAAAAGTGGAATTGAATGAAGTGGTGAAGGGAGGAGTGACAGTGTTGGCGGAATTAGGGTAATGTTTGTAGTTTGTGGTTTGTAGTTGGTTGCAATTCTAAAACTCGGATTAATTGCACTCTGAATCATTAATTACTGATACACCTAAAGAACCACAAACCATAAACCACAAACTCAAAATATCTCCTTCAACTCCCTCAACGACCTCACCATAAATGTTGGTTTGAAATCAATCACTTTCTCCACGTGGTTTACATATACCTGGTCGATACCCGCATTCATCGCGCCTTTAATATCTACTTCGGGATCATCTCCAATCATAATACTTCGTAACGGATCTGCCTTTGCTTTTTGCATCGCATAGTCGAAAATTTCCTTGTGCGGCTTCAGGCTATTACTTCCTTCGCTGGTAATCACTTCAACAAAATATTTATCGATCCCCGAGTGTTTTAATTTGCTGTGCTGGGTTTTCTCAAATCCGTTGGTGATGAGATGCAGATCATAATTCTTTTGTACCAGATAATCCAGTATTTCGGTGGTATGAGGAAAGAGGGTGGTTCGAGTGGGCAGAAGATCCAGGAAATGAACTGCCATTTCCCGCGCCAGCTTTTCATCTCCGATTTTAAAATCGAGCAGGGTAAGCCAGAATCGTTTCCAGCGCAATTCATCCACTTTGATAAATCCTTTGCGATAGCGCTCCCATAACTTATCGTTGTGAATCAGGTAATTTTTATGAAAGCGGTCAAAATCATCAATTCCTCTTTTTTCTAACTGCATAGTCTTATACAGCTCATCCAGGGTATGACGGCTATTCGTTTCAAAATCCCATAAGGTATGATCCAAATCAAAAAAGAGATGCTGATATTTCATACTGCAAGTTAACCCCAATCTTGGACACCGAATCTCCTGATTCGGTATTCGAACTATACGCGGTATTATTTTATCAAGCTTCCAAAATAAATACTTTCAATTATTAATTCCGAATCGGGAGATTCGGAGTCCAATACCGAATCTCCGATTCGGCAATTTATTCAGTTGTATAACCACCATTCAAAAAAAGGAATGAAACAGAGATTCATTATACTAATGTAGATTTGTAGGGTACACAACATCAGAAAAATTATTGTATTTCATGAATGTAATCATAACCGGTGCTTCCCGCGGATTGGGCAGGGCCATTGCTGAAAAATTCGCCGCTGCAGGATACGACCTTTTTTTATGTGCTCATAACGAATCGACGCTTTTAAAAGCGGCAACAGAATTGCAAGTTCAGTATCCCGCGATACGGATAGAAACAAAATCAGCTGACTTGGGTGAGAAGAAAGGGGTGCTTGAGTTTGGGCAATGGATATTGGATAAAAAGATTGTATGCGATATCCTTGTTAATAATGCAGGAAGCTTTGAGCCCGGAAATGTTTATAATGAGCCAGAGGGCGCCTTGGAAAAAATGATTGCAATTAATTTATACAGCGCTTATCATCTTACCAGGTTTTTATTGCGCGATATGATGCAACGAAAAAAGGGGCATATTTTTAATATATGTTCTATTGCGTCTTTACAGGCTTATAAAAACGGAGGCGCATACAGTATCAGTAAATTTGCGCTGTTAGGATTCAGTAAAAACCTGCGCGATGAAATGAAACCTTATTCTATAAAAGTTACATCCGTTATTCCAGGAGCTGTGTATACTGATTCATGGAGTAAATCGGGAATCGATCCAAAGCGAATTATGGAAGCCAATGATATTGCGGAAATGGTATATGTTTCGTCTCAACTTTCACCGCAGGCATGTGTAGAAGATATTATATTAAGACCGCAATTGGGTGATTTGTAGCTGGGAGGGTTTAAAGGTTTAATGGTTTCAGGGTTTAAGGGTTTTTGAATTCGGTTATACTTTATGAATAGCAACAACCATTAAACTTCTCACTTCCCCTTCAACGCCTCCATTACCTCTTCCTTTCTCCTTCGTGAAACCTCCACTCTTGATTGGTCCGTCAATACCAGATGTCCATCATTGGTATAATTGACTACATGGTTTTTATTAATGAGATGTGATTTGTGTACGCGGATAAATCCATGTCCCGCCAACAGTTCCTCGTAATCTTTCAATGTTTTTGAAACAAGCATAGGTTTTTTTCCGTTGAAAAAAAGGCGGGTGTAATTGCTTTCTCCTTCGAGACGAATGATTTCATCGGGGAAATAAAAAAAAGTTCCGTCAATAGTGGGTACCGCCAGTTTAAAATCTTTTTTATCCGCAACACTGATATTATGCATCAGGTTCTGGTAAAGAGGTTGGTTACCGGTTTTTAATTTGTTCCGGTTTATAAATTTGTCGAATGCTGCCCGCAATTCATCGGCATCAATGGGTTTTAACAGGTAATCCAAAGCGCTGAAACGAATAGCCTGAATAGCGTATTGATCGTGCGCGGTTGTGAATATTATTTCAAAGGAAAAAGCAGGTATCCGTTTCAGCAATTCAAATCCATTCAGTACCGGCATCTGGATATCGAGGAAGAGAAGATCGGGTTGAAAATTCTTTATTAGTGGCAAGGCTTCCTGCGGATCATTCGTGCTTCGAAGCATTGTTATTTCCGGGATATACCTTTCCAGCATCAATCGCAGTGTATTTACTGCGGATGGCTCATCATCTACTATTAATGCTTTGATCATGCTTATCTAATTTACAGAATAGCGTGCAATTGTCCAGCGACTTTTCATCCCAACACCCCTATATAAAGCAGGAGTGATACCCGGGTTCCCAGTACTTCTCCATCTTTATCGGTAAGATCTGTAATCGAAACTTCGAAAGGCTGATCATATTGTTGCTGTAATATATTCAGCCGTTCATATACAAGTGTCAGTCCTTTTGACTTATGATTTATGTTCTTATAAGCTCCTTCTTCCTTCTGGCGGGCCGAAGCGGCTCTGCCAATTCCATTATCACGGATGATGCATTGTAATAAATCTTCGGAGTGAAGGGCGAATTCAAGACTTACTTTTTTATATGTTTTTTTGGGCATCAGTCCATGCCAGATGGCGTTTTCAACAAAGGGTTGCAGAATCATGGGGGGGATTCTCACTTCGGTTATATCAATCTCTTTTTCAATACTGAAGCTGTACTCGAAATTTTCATTGAAACGGAGTTGTTCCAGTTCAAGATAAAGATTCAGCATCTCAATTTCTTTCTCGAGACTAATAAAATTCTGATCGCAATGATTCAGTACTTCTCTTTGCAATTTCGAAAATTTAGAAAGATATTTATTGGCCTGGTCCACATTGCCTGTTAAAATATATTGCTGTATGCTATTAAGTGCGTTGAAAATAAAATGTGGATTCATTTGTGCCCGAAGCGCCGTGAGTTGCGAAGTGGCCAGGTCGCGGTTCAGCGTAATCAATTGGATCTCTCTTTCTCTTACTTCCTGTTCCGCATTCATTTTGTCAATCTTATCGGCGATCAGGGAAGCGATGGTTGTCAGGATCTGGAGATGGCGGCCGGTATAGAAATCTTTTTGCGAATGTTCACTATCAATAATACCTCTTACTTTACCATTTTCGGTAATGGGTACTGTTATCTCGGAAAAGCGACTGATATCATCTACGATATACCGATCGTCTTTGGAAGTATCATTTATAATCTCTGCCTTACCACTAAGCGCCACTGTACCTACAATACCTTTGCCCACCGGTATCTCTATAGGATTGCTGATCTTATTTTCCTCCGTGGTTTTTGGCCCCCATGCTGCTTTTTGTACCAATACATGTCGTTGCTCATCCTTCAGGTAAATCACACAATCTTCGAAGCCCAGTTTTGAAATGCAGTTTCGGGTAACATCCCATAACATATCGTCCACCGATTTTTGTTCACTCATGGAAGTGGCAAAATAATTAGTTACCTGTTCAATTTCGAGTTGGTATTGATAACTGATGGTCTTCAGTTTCTGGAGTTCGGTTTTCTGAGCTTCTTTTTCTTTGATGTTTTTCTCACGGATCTTAAGCAATTGCCAATAAATAAAACCGAGGAATAATACAACCGGTAGAATAAACCACCAGCGTTGCCAGAAGGGGGGAGCTATCCGGAATTGAAAATTGGTAATCGGGCTGAATTCATTTCCGCCAATAGAAGCTTTCAACTGAAGTGTATAATCACCCGGCGATAATTGACGGAACGAAATACTTCTTCCCCCATTTACCTCCATCCAGTTGCTGTCTGTCTGATTAAACCGGTAATAATACCGGAGAGAACCGGGATTGGAATATTGCAATGCGGTAAAATGTATGGTAAGCGAATTGTTTCTGGCATTGAGCGAAAGTGGTACTGCGTTGATATCCTGCCCCGAAGTATAAACAGATACGGTGCTATCGGCATTTAATAATTCTATCCGCGTAACAAAAACAACCGTACTTTTTTTAATTGCCAGTAATTCTGATGGATCAAAGGAACTGATGCCTTTTGTACCGGATGTCCAGATAATTCCATCCCGGTCGCTGAAAAGTAAGGGTGCATTGAAATTATATTCTATAAAACCATCCTTGCTGTTAAAGTTGCGTATACGATACGAATCGCCCGGAAGTAGTTGCACGCAACTCACCCCACTATAACTTCCTGCCCATAAATTGCCTGCATTGTCCAATGCAATAGATAAAAATGTGTTGGTAGATAAGCCATCCTTTATTGAAAAGTTCTTCTTTATCTGTAAGCTGTTTTTTGAATCGAAATAGCATTGGAAAATTCCATAATCGGAACTGGCAATCCATATATTTCCTTTATCATCGTTAAGTATGTGTTGTAAATTCAACTCGCCCGGTGAAGCATTTTGCAGAGGATAGGCTCGGATGGTTTTTCCATCAAAATGAAAAATACCCGGTGAACCTGCCATCCAGAAAGAACCATCAGGTCCTTCAATGGCGTTGTATAATTTAAAATCAAGTGAATTGGGCAATGTGGTTATAAACTTTTGAAAAGAAATCTTCGAGCCGCCCGATTCGATATTTATTTTAGTAATACCATTATCTCCAATCGACCATAGTTGTTTTTTAGAATCTAAAAAGAACGAACTATTCGTATTATCCGTCATACCATCCTCAACCCTGAAATTTTCAATAGCATCATTCCGGTATACAGAAATTCCCTGGTAACCGGTGGCGAACCATAACCAGTCTCTTTTATCTTCATAAATCTTAAACACTTCCGCACGCGATACTACTGGCCTGCCATTAAGGTAAGGAATTGCAGTATCCGAGGTTATACGATATACATAACCCCGGTTAGAGCCTGCGAGCATAGTTCCATCCCGAGTCTGATAAACGGAGTACACTTCCTTTGCCCTGATGAATTTACTTCCATCCAGTACGGTAAAGGGATTCTTTTTAAGATAATACATGCCTTCGTGGGAGCCCACCCAGTAATTTCCTTCTTTATCCACCAGCATGCAGGTGATCCATTTGATATCTAAATCCCTGATTGATACGATAGATTTAATCTGATCGTGTGAGGGCAGGTAAGAAAACAAACGGGAGGCAGTGAGAACAGTTAAATAATCACCGGATGCTACTAAATCATAGGCGCCATAGAGACCGATATTACTTGATTCATTGTAACTTTTCGTTTTACCATTTTTCCAGGTGTTTAATCCAATCTGTGCGGTTCCCCAGGTACAATAGCCGGAGGAATCAATACTTACGGATGTAACAAAATCGGAACTCTCTACTTTCTCCCAAATTCTTTCTAATTCCTGTTGGTTGAAATAATAAACGGAACCATAGGTTCCGATCAGCATTTCTCCTTTAGCATTTACCGACAATTTTAGAATCGCTTTTTCTTTATTTTCCGTTGCTTCCTGCCACGCCTTCACCAGGTAGTTTTCTATCGAAAGAGTTTTTCCTTCATAGAGTTCGGGTCGTTGTGCAAAAGGGATCCTGACCAAACCTCGGGAACTACCGAGAAACAAATTACCGTTAACATCTTCTTCGATATCGAAAAAAGGAACAAAGGCTGAAAGGTTTTGCCAGCTGGTTTTCGTTAATACAGAGTTGCGGAAGAGAAAGAGACCCATTTCGGAACAGAACCAGATACTATGATCGGATGTTTCCTTTATAGAATATACCAGGCCGATGCGTTCCTGGTTCAGGTATTGAAAATTTTCAAAGCTGTATCCATCATAGCGACTGAACCCCGCATTGGTACCGATCCATATAAAACCTTTGCTATCCTGGAATATTTCAAAAATTTCAGAAGAGGGAAGGCCCTGGTGACTGCCGATATTCTGAACGATATAACCGGGTACCTGCGAAAAAAGAATGGACCTCCCGCTCCCAACTATCAGGAGCGAACAAATCGATATCCGTTTGAAGTATCGCCGAAGTCGTTGCAGTAACTAATTTTTAATTATTGAATATACAATTCTCATCATCAATTATGCCAGTCATCGAACAAGCAAATATTCTGTCATCACCATGTGCTAATCCAACCAAAATTCATCAATCAAAATGTCAAAAATCGGCAACTTCAGGGGAATCATATACATCCACGGCATTTTAATCCGAAACGCACTTCAAGCAATATGGCTATAAACTACCGATCAGAAGAAATAGGATGTTATTCGATGTTTACAAATGCTACTCCACCTTTACCGCCCATTCTTGCCCGCACACCAACGACTATATTGAACCCATCGCTGGCAACAGCCTGGCCAAATTGACTGTTTTGTGGAAGTGGATCCATGATTTTCTGCAAGAGCTGCCAGTAAATACCATCATACTGAAAAACATAAACACCACCATTTTGACCGAATGGCGTTGCTGCCTTTGGTGCACCTACAACAGCAATATTGCCCCGAATAGAAACAGAGAATCCAGTTTGCGCGCTTGCAACACCATCAGGAATGAGAATGGCAGAAATTTGTGTCCAATAGGCGCCGTTCCGTTTGTAAGCCATTACGATTCCCTGGTTTGTATTGGGCGAATAGTCAATGGCGTAGCCGCCCACCAGTGCAATTGAATCGTCTATGGACACACTAAAACCAAAATTATCTCCGTTCATGGGATCACCGAAATAAAAAGTTTCGTCGAGAACCCAAAGAAGGCCACCATGGGTGAAAATATATGCTGCACCAATATTGAGATAGAGATCCTCGTAAGCATCGCTTGGTGCGCCTACAATAACGCTGTTCCCGGATATATCAACACTGTAACCAAATTCGGCGTCTGGTGTTACCGCGGGTGCTACAATGCGCTGCTGCTGGGGCCAGCTGGTTCCACTACGCTGAAATAAATAGACTGCACCTGATTGGTTATTTTCCCAGGGGGCACCAACTGCAATGCGATTGCCGTCTATCGACACACCGTTACCAAATCGAATATTTTGAGCCGATGTACTACTGAGCAATTTTACCTGTTGCGTCCAGCTGGTGCCACTCCTTATGAAGACATAGGCCGAACCGCGATCAAACTGGGTGGTGGGAAATGGATTGGCAACGAATATATCATCCTCAGGCGAACCAACTACCGCATAATCTCCGGAAATTGAAACACTTTGTCCAAATCTATCAAATGCTGCACCATCTGCCGCCGTCAGTTTTGCTTGTTGCGTCCACACTCCATTATTTCGAAAATAGATATAAGCCGTTCCCTGATCCTCAATTGAACCGCTTCCTAGCGGACAACCAATGATGGCGTAATTGCCCGAAATAGCAACGCTTGCCCCGAAACCATCGTTCGTTTCTAATTCTTCACTGGTAACCATTGCGGGTGGAATATTTTGGTTTGATGCCGAAACCAGCATCGGCATCCATTCTGTACCATCAAATAAAAAGATAGTTCGCTTCTCGATATCGTAAACCATGAGTCCGGCAGTTGGACTGGCAATTGATTTGCGTTGTGAAGTAGTGATCCTTGGCAGCAATACTCCTTTATTAATGCTGTTAATGTCGAGAATTGAGCTGGCATGCGGAGTAGTTGTGCCGATACCCGTTGAACCATTTTGTGATAGGAGTGCTTTAGATTGAAAGCAAATCCAAATTAAGAGTAGCCATTTCTTCATTCCAGTATGTTTAGTAAATGCAGAATTATACAGCGGATTGCAACCGGCATAATACAACTATCCAACGGTGGGACTGAGTTAGGTTATGGTAAAAGGATTAATTACATTTTATAAATCACAATGCTAAAGCTTGTATCAGAGCCATCCGGGTACACACCCGTTGAAAGATAACTTACTGTTTGACCGTTTATAGTTGTGTTCGAATAATCCACGCGAGGCGCCGCGATCCTAACCCAAATAGCGTTGTCATTTTGAATTTCCGCTGATGCATATCTGGGAATGGCTATGCTGTTCCCATTTACTGACACTACGATGGTATAAAGCCCGCTGTTGGCGAATAGATTATTCTCTCCGAGCAACAAAATCCGGTATTCTCCTGCCGCCTGGTGAGATACCGAAAGATTACCAGTGCCCGAAAGCACTGTACCCGTACTATTTACTCTTGCATAAGCAATAGGAAGTAAATCTGCGTTGCTGCTTAATGGTCGGTTGCGATAAACCTGGT
This sequence comes from Chitinophagaceae bacterium, assembly GCA_965279015.1. Taxonomy (GTDB): domain Bacteria; phylum Bacteroidota; class Bacteroidia; order Chitinophagales; family Chitinophagaceae; genus Endoryza. Next base: position 368,371 of record OZ257130.1, on the reverse strand, counting down.
ATCCATCTTTGATAATAAGATTATTGGTTCCCCCAACTTGCAGATCGCTACCGCTTGTCTGCATATATAGTTTACTCGCGGCTCCGTTATTTCTTGCCTGGATCTCGTTATTATCAAAGCCAATATTGATAGTGTTGCTGGTTCCTAATTGCAAATAACCTCCACCTGATGCGGCGGCACCGGTGCCACCTTCTACTTGAAGCTTCGCTGTTGGAGTTGGTGTTCCGATCCCTACATTACCCGCAAGAACAAAAGGAGCGCTGTTGGTTTGAAGTGTGAGGTTTCCGGGTGTTCCGCCAAGCACTACTCTTGATGCATTTATATTGAAGTCTTTTGAATTGGCTTCCAGGTAACCAGAAAACATATTGTCGTTAGCGTCGGTAAATCCCATTCTGGCATTGGGCCGGTTGATATGCAAATTATAATCCGGTGTATTGGTGCCGATACCAACGTTGCCGCTTACCCCAACATAAGTATCGATGCCGGTTTTCTTCCATACATTATTTAATGTGTCTACCAATTCAACCCAGTTACCGGCGCTTTTGAACCAGAAGGAGCCAGTGGTATTATCGAATACCAGCAATCCGATCGCTGGAGAACTGATGGCGGCACGTTGCGCGGTTGTCATTCTCGGAATGAGCATGCCTTTAGTATTGCTTTGAACATCCAGCACAGCGCTGTTATTCGGTGTGGTAGTTCCAACGCCAACAGATTGAGCAACGGACAAACGAATAGTAAGGAACATTAATAACAGTATCGACAGTAACGATTTCATATAAACTGATTTTATTTCATTTCACTTATGACATGGCAATTTTGTTGAGTATCTCTCTTATTATTGAGTATTGAGAAATGATATTCCACCTATTTTTTTTCATGGACTTATTGTTTATATATGACGAAACTAAAGGCAGCATCTATTGCCTCAGGAAAAATGCCATTTACATATGTGATACCCGTGGATTGGTCATAATTATACGAGACAGTATCGGCAGTGAAAAAGAAATAGTAACCGCCGGATGGAGATGAGTTCGTCTTTATACAAATTACCCGGTTAACATTCGAATTTGATCTTACCAGTGTGGCAATAGCAACTGTATTGGTAGCGCTCAGGGTTTCACCGCTTATCGTGATATAGTATTGACCCGTGAAGCTATGTGCAACGCTGAAATTGCCGGAACCATTAGCAACAGAGCCATCTTCATTTAGCCTTCCATACGCAATAGGGATCATGTTAGTGGTACCGGATCCTGACCGGATAATTTTATTGTCCACTTTTATATTGCCGTTCACGTCCAGCTTTTCGGTAGGTGCATCTGTGCCAATGCCCACTTTGCCACTATTCGTGAACAAATCATTTTCATATTGCAAGATGATATCCTGTGCACTGGTTCCAAGTATCGAATTGCCGATTCTTGCATTCACTAATAAATCGTTACTGTTGTTTTGCAGGGTTCCATAAACACCGGTTCCATTATATAGCCCGATATTTCCCTTTATTGCCAGTTTGTAAAGTGGGGTATCCACGTCTATCCCAACATTGCCGGATAGTAAATTGGGGTTGCGAGGATCGGCAAATTGCAGAATAAGATTTCCCTTCGTATTTGCAGGCGCAGCTTTTCTAGCAGTGATATAAATATCGTTACTGTCTGAATAAAGGGATCCTCCGGAATAATCGGTGGTACCGCTATATAAATTCACTGTTCCGTTCAAATTGAAATTATCATTGAAATTTCCGGTTCTGGTATTGAATAACAAATTCCAACCAATGCCAGCACCTGAACCATAAAACCCCGCGCGGATACTATCTTTCATTCCAAAAAAGAATTGGTTATTTCCGTTTCGGTAATCATCCATCCAAATGCCTGCGGAAGTATTTACATTATTGAGGGTTCCGGCTTTTATCCGCGTTCTACCCTGAACATCGAGTTTAAAGGCTGGAGTATTGGTGCCAATACCGATATTCTGAGAAATAACGGAATAATTTATGAAACAGGTCAATGATACCAGGATAAACTTGTTTTTCATTACCCTCACCTTTTATTATGGATTAAAATTTATAAGTACATAATTAGTCTGGTTATTATTTTATGCCTTAGGGACCTATGCAACGGTCGGAATGAATTATTTTATGGTAAGGGTATACAATACAAGAACAAGAAGCCAACCCCCGCGGGGCAAAGAGATCCCAAATCATAAATTTCAAAGGCTCTCCGAAATTTTTCGGAGAGCCTTTGAAATTTGTTTTTTTGTATTTTTTATTTGTTTCTTGGCTTAATGGTTCTTCTGTTATTTAGCCGTAATCACTTCCAACTCCTGAAAATGCACCAATTTTAAACCTTTAAACAACTGCAGGTAATACAGTCCCTTGTTGGTTGGAAGAAAAGGAGCATAACTGTATTCGTGATCACCCCTACTGAATGCTTTGTCGACAAATACAATTGACAACACTTTACCATTTTCATCGGTGATACGTAAGCTATAGTCACCAGCTGTTTCAATACCGATAGTAACGGAAGCGTTTTGCATATCCACATTCTTCAACCGGGCATAGGGCCATCGCTTTCCATTTTCCGCGTTCATAAAAACTCCTTGCAGCGGTAATTCATCATTTATGCTCTGAGCAAATTGTACACCGCCGCTACCGCAAGGTCCAACATACGCTTTAAATAAATTACCAACATTTGCCAGGAATCCCGGCATGAGATCTACAAAATCATTTCCCTTCATCAATACATTTGTTCCCTCACCGCCTGCAATGATAGATGTACTGCTAATCGCATTGTATTCATAAAAACGATAACCGGATAAAGTTCCCCCTACAATAAGCGTACCTACGGCGCCGCAGGTTGTATAGTATTCGGAATAGAAGTTGCCCCGTCCATACGTGGTAGCAATGATCCGGTTGGATGTATTATTAATAAGCAGATCGGCCACCGGTGTTTTAGGCAGATTGTTCAGGAATGGTTGCCAATCTGTTTCGGTTGAAGGTCTCACAAAAACACCCACATCGGTTCCTACATATACCGTACTATTTTCATCTACTGCAATGGAATGACAAGCTACGTTTGGTAAACTTCCACTGATATTGGTCCAGTTATCGCCGCCATCCGTTGAAAAATAAACTTTTACTCCATTGGTATAACCTCCGAAACTTGCATAAATATCAAGTGAGTTAGTAGGAAGCACTTCCAGGTCCGACATGGTTACTCCAGCAGGATAACCCGGAGTTCCGCTTTTGAGGGTCCAGTTATCACCCGCATCATCACTTCGCCAAAAACTTCCACCATTACCTGCATATACCCGGCTGCTATTACTAGGGCAGGTAGTTAATACCCGGCTGCCTGCCGGAACAGATTCTGTTGTCCAACCAGTTCCTCGGTTGGTAGAGCGGAATACATTGTTTCCATCTCCGGCGAAAATATCATTGTCGTCTGTATAGGATCGGGCAAGACTAGGAAAAAATCCACCGCCAGGAGGCGTTATCCCACTTCGGGTGAGACCACCATCAATAGTACGTGATACATTACCATTATGTACAAATACAATATCGAGAATATTTGACTGATCGATCAAACAATCAAAGCCATCAGCTCCGAATATATGACGGTAATTATTACTTGCGGTATACCTAAGATTGGTGCCATTATCCTGAGTACCGGATGCCACAACATCGGCATCTGGTTCGTACCAGTCGGCTTTATACGTTGCAAGAATATGAAGATCGAGTGAGATAAATGTCCAGGTGGCACCGTCGTTCGTACTGATTCCTACACCGCCATCTGTACAGGCAAATACTTTATTGCTGTTTAATCTATGGAACGTTAGATTATGTATATCGGCATGTACATAATCTCCAGCCGGAACATCCGGTGCATCATCGAACCATTGCGTTTCAGCTGCAAAATTGGTTCCACCATCCGTGCTATGCCAGATATTAATACCGCCGGTTAGCACTTCATCTGCCTGGTTGGGATCTACTTCTATTGCCAGGTCGTATTGGGTTTGATCCGAATTATCGGATCCATCGGTAGGATAGCCAAGAATATTTGGGGTGGTGGCGCGAACAGTAAAATCATCTCCGCTATTGGTACTTCGATACACGCCCCTGAACGAACCTGATCCGGTAGCCGGCCCTGTTAGTAAGTAAACATAGTTCGCATTTGCGGCACTCACTCCAATTGCTAATCGCTCGGTAGTTCCGGGAACTCCGGTTATCCCCGCATTGCTCCAAGTTAATCCATTATCAATGCTTTTAAAAAATGGACTGGCACCCCCTCGTCTCACCGCATACATAGTATTCGGATCTCCGGGTTTGAATTCAATATCGGTGAATACGCCGGTTTGTTCCTGGGTCCAGGTGGTACCCGCATTCGATGTCCGGTAAATGCCCGCAGTTGTTGCGGCCATCAATATATTCGCATTGCCGGGATGCTGTACTAATTTATATCCATAATAACTGGCGGGTGCACCCGGAAAATCACCTGTTTGTGCCCAGGTGGCTCCTCCATCAATTGATTTTAATACGCCTACAGACTTCTGATCAAACCCATAGGATGTTATTAGATTACCATGACTCACATCTCCATCGCCTGTAAGTGCGTAAATGATATCAGCATTATTATAACTCACTACCAGGCCAGATATACCTGTGGAAGGTAGGTCGTCGGTAAGTACCGACCAGTTCACCCCATTGTCGAGTGTTCTCCAAATACCTCCTTGAGGTAAACCGATATAATATTTATTTTCATCTACCGGATCAAAGGCAATACAGTTAACTCTGCCGAAACCACTATTGTATCCCTGGCCGTATCTTGTGATAGCGGTTGGACCAAAATTAATCCAGTTTCCATAAGCAATATTCGGGTTGTTGGCGCTTCTATTGAAATGTTGAGGATGACTTGTTTTGTAAGCGTTCCAGCCATCCCACATCAATTTGTTTACATTAGCAGGAATATTTCCATATTCATCAGTACGATTGATATAATACTGTTCGAATCGTTTCCAATGCACATAAGGATTTTCAAATTCTTTTTCGGCTTTCACGTTTCCGTCCCTTCCTAATCTCAAAGATGGCAACCTGCCATGATCATAGTACTCATCCACCTCTTTCATTATCTCACGAAGATTCGTTTTGCCCGCAATACGTTGCTGTAGCACATCCGGTATCGTTTGTGCGAATACAAAAACGGAAAGAATGAGCAAAAAGGTTGATAAAAGCGCAGGCTTTATAATAATAGGTTTCATCAGCTTAAAATTTTCAGTGAAAAATATGCTTAGATCGCAGTACTATTTCCCCGTTTTCATCGCATCTATTTCTTTTTTAAGCTGAATGACGTATAATGTGAGTTCTTCAACTTTTTCCAACAATCGTTTATTCATATCACCCACATCGAATCCGCTTTTTTCTACTTCTTTCGCAGAAGGAACATTGGGTAGATGATTGTTATGCCGTATAAAATCTTCGAGTTCGCTTAAGGATTTGAGGCGATAATTTTTCGCGAACACATAATCGGGCCATGCCGTATTTAATTGTACCCTCAATTCTTCACAAATTACTTTTCCATCAACACTTACCTTATAGCCGGTTGCTGGGCTAATAGCACCACTGCCAAATACCACATTACCTGTTACATGCAATGGAGCGGTGGGTGCCTGAGTTCCGATGCCGAGCCGACCGTTGCTATCGATGGCCATACTAAAAACATATGAAATACCACCATTGGCAACACCGGTAGTAGAAGAATAAAAGTAAGACAACGTGCCTGAAGTCGGTGCAAATTGCCATATGGATCCATAACCAGTTCCCATAAATCTATATCCGCTTTGATAACGCGAATTAAAACCCAGGGTTGGAGAATTTACCGGGTTAGCGACGCTAAATCCGGGCAAATTACTTCCCGAAGCCGCAACAAATTGTGTGTTAATGCTAGCGTCATGAACCTGAAGCCTTGCTTCTGTAGGTACAGTGGTTCCGATTCCAACATTCTGTGAATTAGCATTCAGAAAAAAAATGGAGAAAGATACAACGAGGACGACAAGCTGTTTCATAGCAGTTAGTTTTTGATGAATAAAAAAACAATACTACCTGTGAAATCAGAGGAGTGTTTTGCAGTAGTAAGGATTTAGTAGAAAATAAAGGTATAACAAATGAATAATTACAACAATACTGCTTTGTGGTAATAGTGATGTGTATTTTGGTTTCTTAAGCCATTTTGTAACTATAATACTATATAACCACTAAAGCTAAACTAAAACGAAATCATAGTAGTTAGTAAGCAGAATTATAAGCAATTATACTAGATTAAGAATGTGATAATCCAATGGCTATCTTGGTATTTTTTTGAAGAAAGCCCGATATAGTTATCCAACAATTAGGCAAGAATAAATCTATTACCAGCCATTCATCCAATTTTACCATTTTTTACGAGTGAAGCACTGGGATGATTAACTACTAACGACTACATTTGTTACCCGGATATTCATATAATTATTTGCATATCAATAGATATTTACTTAGTACGGCACTTATCTTTCTACTTCTCTGTGTATCCCTGTTCAGCATGAATGCACAGGTAAAATTCTATACAGTAGTAAATGAGCAGGAAATAAGAGCAGGACAGGCATTCCAGGTTCAATATATTGCCGAAGGTGCTACGGATATTCATGATTTTAATATCCCGCAATTCAAAAACCTCAACACTCATTTTAGTTTCGATAGTAAGAGTACATCGTTTCAATCGACGGGTTTGCAACTGATGGAAGCTTATTCAAAGATTGTTGTACTCTCCGGGAAAAAAACAGGTCGTTATATTATTCCCGGCGCTACTGCCATCATCAATGGCAAGCGTATGAAATCAAATTCATTGGTTATAAATATCGTGTCCAGGGGTTTTTCCTCTGTTGGAACCGCAGAACCAGCAGAGACGGTTCCCATTGATGAATCCTCCGTGTTATTGCCAGATGAAAATGCAGATGAAAAAATTAAACAGAATCTTTTTTTAAAAGCCAATGTCGATAAGCGTTCTTGTTTTGCCGGTGAAGCAGTACTGCTTACTTATAAAATGTATGCACGGTTGAACAATAGTTCACAAATTCTAAAAAGGCCATCGTTGCCGGGATTGAGTGTAGTAGAAATGGTGGACAGCTACGATGGCAGACCAGAAATAGAAATATTGGATGGCCGGGCTTATTACGTTAACCTGATTCGCAAAGTGCAGGGCTTTCCATTGCAGCCGGGTACTATTCAATTGGATGTTGCCGAAATATCAAGTAGAGTTCATTTTATTAAGAAAACAGTAAAACAGAATTCTAATGATATTAATGACCTGCTCAATCGGGTTGATCCAGGCAGTGCTTACGACCATCCGGTAATACTTAAATCTCAACCACTTTCTTTAGAAGTAAAACCTTTGCCACTTACCAATCAACCTACGGAGTTTTCGGGAGCGGTGGGACAATTTGCATTTAGCATTGAAACAGTAATGAAGGAAATTCATCCGGGCGACCTGGTAAAAATTAAGTTGATAATTAAAGGCAGGGGAAATATTCCTCTTTTAATTCCGCCATCAGTAAAATGGCCAAAAGGAGTTGATACCGCTGAGCCAGCCGTAAAAGAAGAATTCAATAAATACTTGTACCCGCTACAGGGCTTTAAAAGTTTTGAATATTCCTTTACCGCACCTGATACCGGTACTTATATTATTCCATCAACTGATTTTTATTATTTCAATCCGTTAACCCAAACCTATCAATCGAGCAGAAGCGATTCAATAAAATTACAGGTAACTCCCGGTTCTCCTAAAAGCGCAACGGCAATGGAAGGGGCGTCCATGCAATCAAAGGAAGATAGAATACCCCGACAATTTTATTGGTTCGCGGTGGTTGCATTATTGATCATATTATCGATCGTTTACCAGGTTTGGAAATTTAGAAAACCGGAGCCCGTAATAACTGTGAAGGAAATAAAGGGTGAGCATAAAGAAAATATAGATCCTTTGGCTTCCGCAAAAACAGCTCTACAACTTGGAAATACTACCAGCTTCTATCACGAACTAGAGAAATCAATATGGAAAACTATTATTGATAACTGCAAAGTGCTTCCATCGGAGCTAAATAAACAAAATGTAAGCTCGGTGCTTGCATCAAAAGGAATTGATTCGCAAACGATCCAATCGCTAAAGGATGTACTTAGTGAATGTGAATGGGCTCTTTATGTTCCTTCGCACGAAACAAAAGATGCGGAACATCTGTTAGCCCGAACTTCAACAATCCTGGAAAAAATCTCGTTGGTGTAAATTATTTGTTGAGATACTTCTTAATAGGAATATCATCGATTAATACATCCTCTATAACCGCGTCTCCATTTAATATTTTAACCAGGGCATAGGTTTTATTTTTTACATCTCTGTTCATTTCCCTGTAAACTGATTCAGCTTCAGGGGCCTTATATTCATCCATATAAAATTCCTCGAAGGGGTATTGGATCTGAATTGTTTTCGCTTCATCGTAATCAATATAGCGGATCATAGCTTTTACATAATCTGTTTTGCCCGTTGGTTCTTTTGCAGAAATAGCTGCAATCTTAGCGTACCCGCTATCATCCCTAATCAGGTGTACATATATTACCTGTCCGGTGCTATATTTATTTTTATCCGAAGGAATAAATACACTGGCTCTAAAGTTAAGGGCTATGAATCTTCCTTTAAAAGGATTGGAAGGGTCCACGGGTTCGGTCAGGAATTTAAATTGTTTTCCATTTTTCAAAACAGTTTCTTTTTTTATAATCATGCTCGCCGGCACCCACCATTGAATACAGGCTAAGGCAAGAAAGAGTGGAATGATTAATTTTTTCATGACGGGATATTTTTAGCGGATGACTGCTTTCTTTTTTTGAGCATCCAGTAATTGGCAATAAAAAACCCGGCCCCGGTTATCAGGAAGAATAGGCCCCTCCACACAAATGGAATTGAATCATCAAAAAACCGTATTAGAGCAAGCGCAAAAATGATCAGCAAACCAAAATTCAGAATTCCGAGATGATCTTCTTTGGATCCTCCTCTAATAAAATAGAGACCGATCAATAAAATCCATGCGTTTATGATCAACTGATTGCCGCTTGGCAGATTGGGTAACAACAATACAAGAAGCATAAGAACAAAAGGAGAATACTCAACCGGACTGATATTCGCCCAAGCCCTTCTTTTTTGAAGTACTACGGTTAAAAAGAAATTGACAGCTAACAATGCAATAGCGATAAACGAAAAAATCCATCCCCAAAAATATCGGGTCGCGGGTTTATTATATATCAATTCGTTCCAGGGCCAATCAAAACTCCATGTCATCAGGATCGTAATAGTGCCAACGATTCCCAGTGATAAAAAAGGGTTTGAAATAAATTTACTCTTGGGATAGGATGCAGAAGTGCCGATTCGATAAAAAATAGTGAATAATGAGAGATAAGCTATGAATCCCCATTCTGAATATGGATAGTGTCTTTCTATAAAGGCCCCTAACATTATTACGATTGATAATGAAACCATCCAGTTATGTAAATGGAAGAAGGTTCCTGATCTTTTATTCTTCCATAATAAGTAAAAATGCGGTGCCGCCAGTGCCATCAGCATTAAGTAGAAATGAGGCATATCGGTTTGATAGGAAGTATAGTACCCCGAATAACCCACTTCTACTCCATACCAGGTGCTAACAGCTATATATAAAAGCGAAACCACCGAGGAGGGCATTATATAAATTAAAGGGAAGGCGAGTAATAACCAGGTAAGTAAAAACGAAGGTAAGGTACCGCTTACATGATAGATCTGGCTGATGAGCGCAATAGCAGAAGCGATCGCGAAGAAGAGAAAGATGGCGCTGCTTTCGGACCAAAGCATATTCCCTTTCTTGCGTAATAACGTATAAATGCAAAGAACCTGACCAACCAACAGCGGGAGGAACGCGAAAATTGTTTTAAGTAAGTTGCTTAATTCATCCCAGTTATGGGCTATCAGCAAAACAATTCCCAGGCTCACCAGTAATGATCCGAAAATGCTAAGTATGGTCGTGAATTTATTAGGGGTAGAAGCTTGTTTCTGATGATACCAGGCTTCAATCTTTCCAGCTGTTTCAATATTTATAATACCCGCATCAATTAGTTCCTCTAAATCCGAACGCAATGGTTTGGCCATGGAAATAGTATTACTCCCAAAGATGATGGTTATGATGATAAAAACAAAGAAATAACCGGTTGATAACTGGCCCGGGATGAGTTAAAGTTCTGTCAAAGGGCTTATTCAGAGTATTTATACCCTACTCCTCTTACCGAATGGAAATATTGAGGATTGCGGCTATCCTCTTCAAAGTATTTACGGAAACTGAGAATAAAATTATCTATCGTGCGTGTAGTAGGATATACATTGTAACCCCAAACGGTTTGCAGGATCTTTTCGCGGGGCACTACTTCATTTTTATTTTCAATCAAAAGCTTTAGCAGCATCGCTTCTTTTTTACTGAGTTGAATGCGTTCCCCTGTTTTGGTAACGGCTTCCTGTGCTTTAAAGTTGATACTGTTTCGTCCGAAATTGTATAAATCGCCGGTGGTATCTTTTTCCGACATTTTCTTATTCTTCTCAATCAGTTTTTGAACGCGCAGTAATAATTCCTCGAGGTTGAAGGGTTTGGTAAGATAATCATCGGCGCCTTTTTTCAATCCTAAAACACGATCGGCGCTGGTATTTTTCGCGCTTAAAATTAAGATGGGCACTTCATTATTCTGTATCCGGATTGTTTCAGTTACATGTATCCCGTCTATTTCCGGCAACATAATATCCAATACCACCAGGTCGAAATATTCGCTTTGAATTTTTTGCAGCGCGGTGGATCCATCAAAAGCGGAAGTAACCTCATAGCCTTCCAGCTCAAGGTTCAGTTTAAGCGCTTCGTGCAGGTTCTCTTCGTCTTCTGCCAGTAATATGGAAAGCTTGTTGCTCATAAATTACCCTTGTTTAAAGCTAACCGCAAAAATACAGCCGGTAGGGTTATTGTCTGTCACGTAAATGTCGGCATTATGATCGAGAGCGATTTTTTTACATAGATAAAGTCCCAGGCCCGTGCCTTTGGTGGTTCGGGTGTCTTCATTGCCGATGCGGTAGAACTTATCAAAAACCTTTTTCTTCTCTTCCTGCGGAATACCTGTCCCCTCATCAATCACCTCTAATAGGAGCTCTTTTTTTTGTTTGTAGAGACGGCAGTTTATCAATTTGTTTTTGGGAGAATATTTCATGGCATTCTCCAGCAGGTTATTTACGAGAATAGTCAGTAATAGGGGATCGCCGGTTATTTCTATCTCTTCCTTAATAGAGGAATCCCAGTTTCTATCGGGGAAACGGGCTTTAAAATCAGTTACGCAGCTTTTTACCAGGTCCGAAAGATTTAATTCTTCTTTTGAAAGTGTGTTTTTATTTCCTTCCAGTTGGGAGGAAACGAGGATATTGTTGGTAAGATCATTTAAGCGATTAACTTCCTGCAATGTCATTTGTATCAGCTTCTGCCGTCGGACATCATCCAGTTGGTGTTTTTGAATGGTTTCCAGATTGAGTTTAGCTACAGCGATGGGTGTTTTTAATTCATGCGTTACCGCCATCATAAAGTTTTGCTGTTGCTGCTGGGTCCGCAATTGCCTGCCAACGGCCCGATAAACAAAAACGGCGCCTATCAATATCAGGGCTAAAAAAGTAATGCCTTCACTTATATATTTGGTGGTATTACGCTTTCTTTCTTTATAGATAGCGTTAAGTTCTTTATTATAAGCGCCGGGATTTAAACTACTATCCGCATTAGTTATCTGCTCTATTTTAAGTTGTGTGATATTGTCGTTCTGTTTCTGAAGCAATACCAGCCACCATACCAGGGCGCCAATAATATAAACCAGCAAGAACCAGTAAACAATCGTGGCAATGCGGAGTTTCCTTTTAATGGATGCGTCCATTGGTTAAAAGAATTATTGCGCCACTTTCTCCAGCCGGATACCTGCATTCATTACATGTTCCAGCGGATCTTCGCGCATGATCTGTTGCAGCGTGAATTTATAAATTCCTGTTTTTGGAAACCGGCGGGGTGTATTTTCCAATAAGGCGCGATGTTCAAAAATATCATCCATTCCTTTGCCGAGCCATCCTTTATCATCGGAAGCAAGCAGCAGGTTAATGCGATTAGAGTATATCTTTTCACCGGGTGATTGTACCCCTATATTCAGCCAGATATTCTTAAACCCATAAGCGTCCGTATGCCGTAACACTACATACAAACGGTAAAAAGACACGGTATCTTTTATTTCAAAGCTAATCTCGGGTTTAAAGCTACTGCTCCATTCGTGATCGGGGATACTGATGTTTTTTTCAAATACACCAACGGGTGGGGTGCAGGAATGAATCAGAACTATAAACAACAGTAAGAAAACAGGCGTTCTTTTCAAGCGGATTGTTTTTACAAAAATAAATAGGAATGAGCAACCGGATTAAAGAACGTTCAGAATCTGTTCTTTGGCTTTTTCCAGTTCGTCCTTCATCAATACCACACATTTCTGGATAGAGGAATCGTATGCTTTAGCGCCGGTAGTATTGATTTCGCGACCGATCTCCTGCAATACAAAGGATAATTTCTTACCCTTACCCTCCCCCTCTTCCTGGAGTATTGTTTTGAAATATTCGCAGTGATTTTTCAATCTTACCTGTTCTTCCGTGAGATCAATCTTCTCTATATAATAGATCAATTCCTGTTCCATCCGGTTGGGATCGTAATTTTCTTTGCCGGTATTTTCTTCCAACACTTTTACCAGTCCCTCCTTGATCTTCTGTTTTCTAAGTGGTTCCAGCTTGATCACTTCTTCCTGTTGAATTTGTATATTATTAATACGCAGCCGCAGTTCCTGTTCCAATGAACGACCTTCATCGAGGCGGTGCAAATTTAGATCGTCGATTGCCGCGTCAATTATTTTACGGAAGCCTTGCCATTCTTCATCGGTAAGTGTTTCGCCGGTGGGAGTAATTACTTCTGGTAATTTTAACAAGGCACTTAATATCTGAGATGAATCAAGATTCAGTTCCTTCGAAAGTTCGGCAATTGGTTTGTAGTAAGCTTTTGCCAGGTTAATATTGATGCTTACGGGTTTAGCGGCACCACTTTCTTTTAAACTGATTGTACAATCTACCGTACCCCTGCTTAGTTTTTCGGAGAGAATGGTTCGAATATCGAATTCAAAGGGTTTCAGGAAAGCGGGCATTTTCAGGGAAAGGTCAAATTGTTTTCCGTTCAGCGATTTGATATCGATCAGGAATGTTTTATCACCGGCGTTTTGTTCGGCTCTTCCAAAACCGGTCATGGATTTCAGCATAATAGATTTTAATTTGGTGCAAAGTAAGGAAAGTTTGATGGTTGTTATTCGGAAACCCTGAGGTAAGAACCAAGAACCGAAGATGCCAAGATCCAAAGAAGAAATACAAAATAAAAAAAATTCAAAGTCACTCCGAATATCTGAGTGACTTTGAATTTTTATGCTTGGATTTTTTTCTGTCTTCTTGATTCTTGGAATTTCTTTGGTCCTTGGTTTTCTTTTGTCTTCTTTCTTTGGATCTTGGCATCTTCGGTTCTTGGTTCTTTATTCCTGGTTCTTTTCAAAAACAAAATCTCCCGGTGAACCGGGAGATTTATTATGTGGATGGGTTAGTAAGTACCGGGAATTTTATTTCCCTTCACAATATTAAATATAATTTTTTCTATATAAAAAAATATTTGAAAGAATTTTATTCACATTTAGGTATTTGTTTGTGGAAAAGGATGATGGTTTATTAAGTTTATGGTTTTTCGTTTATCGTTCTTCAGGTCGGCTAGTCAATATTGAATTCATCTATTCTTTAATACAAATAGCTATAAGTAAGCACTCATCGAGTTGATGAACGATAAACGAAAAACCATAATTAACAAACATCAACTTCCTTCTTACTTTTGCACAAATTCATCTAAATGAAATTTCCTGCTCCTGTCGCGATTCAATGGATCGCTGAGTTGATCGGCGCCGAATTGAAAGGCAATATAGCCGGATTAGCTACCGGCATCAATGAAATACATAAAGTAGAAGTTGGTGATCTTGTTTTTGTAGATCATCCGAAATATTATGATAAGTGCATTCAGTCGGCTGCAAGTTTTATCATTATTAATAAAGCCACTGCATTCCCCGAGGGAAAGGCATTATTGATCGTAGATCAACCTTTTGAAGCCTATCAAACTATTGTTCGCCATTTTCGTCCATTTGTGCAGACTACACAAATGGTGAGTAGTTCCGCGAAGATCGGCGAAGGAACCTGGCTAGCGCCTAATGCATTTATTGGTGAAGAAGTGCGTATTGGAAAAAACTGCCGCATTCATCCCAATGTTACTATCGGCGGACATTGCATACTCGGGGATAATGTGATCATCCAGGCCGGAACGGTAATCGGCTCCGATGCGTTTTATTATAATACGAAGAAAGATCGGGCAGTATGGTACAAGCGAATGGAAAGCTGTGGACGGGTGATTATTGAAGATGATGTTGAGATTGGAGCCGGTTGTACAATCGATCGTGGTGTAACACATGATACGATCATTGGGCAGGGTACTAAAATGGATAATATGATTCATATCGGTCATGATTCTATAATTGGAAAAAATTGCCTGATCGCCGCGCAAGTGGGTATTGCTGGTGTGGTTGACATTGGTAATGGAGTAATATTATGGGGACAGGTAGGAGTAAGCAAAACGTTGACAATCGGAGATAATGCGGTATTGTATGCACAAAGTGGGGTACCTGCTTCGTTGGCTGGAGGAAAAGTATATTTTGGTTCTCCCGCCGAAGATGCAAGAGAAAAAATGAAGGAATTGGTTTGGATAAAAAGAATACCGGAATTGTGGAAGAAGGTAATGGAGAAGTAAGACGCTATTCGCTGTTCGCCTCTCGCTATTCGCTTGTTTCCATAAATTTACAGACTTTGCTAACAGCGAGTAGCGAAAAGCGAATAGCCTCTCCCTACTGGTATACATAATCATACGGCAACGTCTCCGCCAATTTTTTCCAGGCCCAATAGCCAAAATTCACCACCTCGTATTGATCATAGAAATACCCGTTACGTTCTATTACAAAACCATCGGATATATCCAGTATGGTGGACTGGTATCGGCTATTGGCGGGTAATTTATATTCTTCCAGAAATGTTTTATTGGGTAATACATCTTTATAGCTAACGCGGTATTTTCCATTCCATCCTATAATTACTTCTCCGCTATCCAATGCATATTGTTCTTCATTGTAAAGATTCGTGATTAGCTCAGCATTTTTAGAATTACCACTCAACGCTTCAACAATAAATCCTTCATCGTTGACCACACTATTGTAAAAACTTCGCATAAAATGAAGACGGGAACCCAGGTAGGTACGCGCCCGGTTTTTTATAAATTGTGTTCTTGCCTCCACGCTGGTATCCATCTCTACAAAAAATGGAAAGCCGGTAAACTGGCTGATATTGGTATTATATTCATAACCGAATGAATCGAGCTGGTAGCGGATCGTATATCCCAATCCATAATTGTTGATGATAATATCTTCCCTTGCTGTAACCTTTAACCTATTTCTTTTTTTATTGTAGAAAAAACGAAGCGCCTCGGGGTTTTTTAAGGTACAAAGCGCCGCATTGGGCGAAGTACCAATAAAATTCTCCAAAAAGAACTTTCCGTATTTGGCCCAACCATCTGGTACTTCATTGCTTCCTACTACTGCTACTTCTTCCATCACCTTTTCTTGCTTGGCCAATTCTACGAGCAATGTATCGGTTGCCGACTGGTTAGTTCCTAACCGGAATAATTTCCTTTCGTATCCTGTGTACGATACTGCCAGATCATAACCACCTGCCGGCAGTCGCATAAAAAATAATCCATCCGCATTGGAAACACTGCCATAGGTGGTATTGGGACAAAATGCCGATGCTCCGGCCAAAACAGTTTTAGTAGCCGAATCGACCACCCTGCCAAGGATAACAATATTTTGCGCCGCGGCACAATAAGAGTAAACGATTAATAGGAGAAATAGGGCTGATTTTTTCATAAAAGGATAGTGTATCTATAGAACGATCAATTAAATACGAAAGTATTCTAACAACTATTTTGCCAGTTACCGTTTCTGGAGTGGATTTAGATATTTTATACCGGCCTTTTTAATTGATTGATCAAGAGGAGTAAAGGAGAAACCAGGTAAGGCCTCTCGTATTTTCCGGTTACTAAAATGGGTTTTACTATGGGCCACCTTTGCATTTTCTCTCGTAATAGGTGGTTTTTTTCCGCTAAAGAGAGATTTTATTTTTTCTATCCGCCAGGCTATTTGGCCCAAAAAGGGAGTGGCTTTCCGCCAGGGTCTTTTTGTTCCGAATTCATCAGCCATCGTATTGAACAGTTTTTGAAAAGGCCAGTTTTCGCTATTAATAATGAATCGTTCTCCGCTAATTGCACTTTCCATCAATAATACAGAAGTCTTTGCAACATCTTCTACATCTACAAACCCATTTATACCATCGCTGTACCAGGGAAAACCCTTGTACACCGTTTTAAATAAGGAGCAGCTCGAACTGTTCCAATCACCATATCCAATAATGGTACTTGGATTAACAA
The DNA here is from genome assembly GCA_965279015.1 of Chitinophagaceae bacterium. GTDB lineage: Bacteria > Bacteroidota > Bacteroidia > Chitinophagales > Chitinophagaceae > Endoryza. The sequence goes on along the minus strand of OZ257130.1, from coordinate 351,685 downwards.
TCACCGTATTCAATCCTTCTCCCATGCCGCGCCATACTTCCATTTCAGCGGCATGTTTGCTATTGGCATAATGGGTATTGATTTTGCTGCTTTCCCATTTTTTTTCTTCTGTTACTTCATCACCGGTAGTACTTCTTCCAATAGCTGCTACCGAGCTTATATGTACAAAGCGGCCAATATTATTTTCAAGAGCGACATTCACCATATTGGCGGTGCCATCTACATTGACTTTATACATTTCACTACGATCTGTTTTGTGAAAAGAAACCGTTGCGGCCGCATGAATAATTGTATTCACCCCTTTCATAGCCTGGTCGAGTGCAATTATATCCAATACATCTCCTTCCACCCATTCAACAGTAGCGAATACAGCGGGATCAATATAAAATGGAAGTTTAGAACTGCGGCGAAGCGCCTTTACAGAATAGCCCTTTTCAACTAATTCTTTAATAATATAGGATCCGAGAAATCCCGTACCGCCAGTAATGAAGACTTTATTTGACAAATTGTTTGAAGAATTGATAGGTTCTGTTTAAATGATTGATTAATCTCTTGCTTCAAAAATATCCCACAAAGACACAAAGGTCACAAACTAATTCTTAGTGATCTTAGTGGCTTTGTGGGAATTGAAACTGTTCCGGTTCACTCATGTGAAGTTAAAACAACTCGTCATATCAATTGTACTGGTAATACCCCTTTCCTGTTTTCTTACCCAATTCACCATTCACCACTTTCGATTTTTGAATGGGTGAAGGTTCTAATCGATCGGGTTTACCTAATTGTTCATAAACAGAGCAACTGACTGCGTAATTGATATCGTTACCGATAAGGTCCATTAATTTGAAGGGTCCCATTTTAAACCCACTGGCTTCCATTAACTCATCGATGGTTTCGATATCGGCCAATCCAAGTTCCAGTAATTTCAATGCTTCCAGGTAATAAGGACGAGCCACATGATTCACGATAAAACCCGGAGCATCTTTACAACGCACGGGCGTTTTACCCAATTGAAGAGCCAGTTCATATACGGTTTTTACAACTTCTTCATTTGTTTGTTCCGCTTTTATAATCTCTACCAGTTTCATTAACGGAGCCGGGTTAAAGAAATGCATACCGACTACCCGTTGCGGATGCATTACACCCGCAGCAATTTTAGTTACAGATAGTGAAGAGGTATTGGTAGCAAAGATGGTTTCACTGTGATTCACTTCGGCCAATTGATTCAGCAATCCCACTTTAATATCTACTTTCTCAACGATCGCCTCGATGATGATGTCGGCGATACAATCATTGGTATCCGAAACAAAACGAAGATGGCTGAGTGCCGTTTCTTTTTCTGTATTGCTGATCTTATTTTTTGATTCAAGAATACTCAGGCTTTTTTCAATAGCTGCTTTTCCGTTGGCCAGCATTTCTTTATTCACATCGTATAACAACGTATGAAAACCAGCTTGGGCGGCAACCTGTGCAATACCGCTTCCCATAGTGCCCGCGCCGCAAATACAAATGGTGTGAATCATCTTGTAAAGTTAAGAGAACAATGAATAGGTAAATTCACAAGATGCCTCATTCCTCGGCATGACACCTGAGTAATGGTAAGATTCGCTAAGTTCAGAGAGAGCCAATGGTTACAAATCGTAGATGTAACAGTTATATGGTTCGAGAATTGCTCAATAGACTTGTTATCGTACAAGTGAGTGACACAACAGGAGCTGATTGTAATTCTATCGTTGGCAACCACAAACCGGCCTGCCGGCCGGCAGGCTACAAACCACAAACATGCCTCCCGACAGGCAGGCTATAAAATTTCTACGTCGCGGAAGTAAACTGCCTCAGGAACCGCACATCATTTTCACTGAATAACCGGATATCAGTGATTCCGTATTTGAGTAAGGCAGGGCGTTCAATACCCATACCAAATGCGAAGCCGGTATATTTATTGGGATCGATGCCGCAATTGCTGAGTACATTGGGATGTACCATTCCGCAGCCAAGTATTTCCAACCAACCCGTGCGTTTGCAAATACTGCAGCCGCTTCCACCACAGATCTGGCAACTGATATCCATTTCGGCGCTGGGTTCCGTGAAGGGGAAATACGAAGGACGAAAACGAACCTTCACATCTTTTCCATACATCTCCTGCACGAAATAATAAAGTGTTTGTTTGAGATCCGCGAAGGAAACATTCTCATCGATATACATTCCTTCTACCTGGTGGAAAAAACAATGCGAACGCGCACTGATGGTTTCATTGCGATATACGCGGCCCGGACAAATAATTCGTAATGGCAGTTGTCCCTTTTCCATTTCCCGTATCTGGATATTGCTGGTATGCGTGCGCAATAACCAATCGGGATTTTGCTGTATATAAAATGTATCCTGCATATCCCGCGCAGGATGATGCTCGGGCAGGTTCAACGCGGTGAAATTGTGAAAATCATCTTCGATCTCTGGTCCCTCCGCTACGGAAAAACCCAAACGCTGATAAATTGAAATGATCTGGTTCTTCATCAAACTGATGGGGTGACGACTACCAATAGATATAGGATCACCCGGCAAACTGGTATCGATAGAAGCTCCCGATGCAGTGGTACTACCATCCAACTGCTCTTTCCAGGATTCATATTTAGACTCAGCAAATTGTTTGAACTCATTCAGGAGCTGGCCGAACTCTTTTTTCTTTTCTACCGATACATTTTTCATCTCAGCCATCAGGTTCTTGACAATACCCTTTGTTCCGAGGAACTTAATTCGATAAGATTCCAGTGAATCAGCTCCGTTGGTCACCAATTCACTAATTTCTTTTTTATAATTCTCAATCTGTTCCAGCAACTTTTCCATGGCGCGAAGATAAGAAATCGTGAGTAGTGAGTGGTGAGTCGTGAGTGGGTGGCCGATTTTCGGAGACTCTACCAGTATCTAGCATCCATCATCTGCTTCCTTTCCACATTTGTTACTAAATGGTCTTTTCTGAACTCCCGCTTAACCTATAACTTGCGTAACATGAGCGATTGGCACACACTTATCGATTTTCTCGACCCTATCAGTTTGTTCCAGCTATCGAACGATCAGGGCTATAAGGATGGACAGATCGGTACCAAAATACTGGCCCATGAAGAGGAGTTCCCCGATTTGGACGAAGCCGATATTATTATTGTAGGCTGTAATGAAACCCGGGGCAGCTGGCAATTGTTTAACGAGCAACATGCACCGGATATCATCCGCAACCAGTTTTATGCTACTTACTATTGGCATAATGATATCCGATTGGCCGATATCGGCAATGTAAAAAGAGGCGCTGGATTGAATGATACATACGCCGCGCTCAAAACTATAATCAGCGAACTGACGTCTGCGGGAAAAACCGTAATCATACTTGGAGGTGCGCATGATTTGACATTAGCGCAATATTATTCATATGTTGATCGAAAGAAAATCATCGAAGCGGTAAGTATAGACGCGTTGATTGACCTGAACCTCGAATCGCAAAACCGCAGTGAAAATTTCCTGATGGAGATGCTAACCGGTGAGCCGAATTTCATAAGACATTATAATCATATAGGTTTCCAAAGTTATTATGTGCATCCGCGAATGCTGGAAACAATGGATAAGCTGCGATTCGATTGTTACCGGGTAGGCAATGTAAAGGAGAGTATGGAAGAAATGGAACCGGTGATCCGCAATTGCCAGTTATTCAGTTTTGATATATCGGCCATTGCCTATTCATATGCTCCATCAGTCAATCTCTCCCCAAATGGATTTAGCGGGGAAGAAGCATGTATGCTGATGCGTTACGCGGGAATGAGTCCGAATGTAAATACAGTAGGTGTCTATGGTTATATCCCCGAGCACGATAAGGACCAGCTAACGGCTAAGCAGATTAGTCATATGCTTTGGTACCTGATGGATGGAAGAAGCCGGGGTAGAAGAGAAGCGAAGCTGGATGAAAAAGATTCTTTTAATGAATATCATACCGCTTTCGCGGAAGTAGCCACCACATTCTTACAAAGCAAGAAAACCGGTCGCTGGTGGATGCAGTTGCCGGATAAAAAATTCATCGCCTGTTCGTATAAAGATTATCTGTTGGCAAGCAGTAATGAAATTCCGGAGAGATGGCTGCGGGCGCAGGAGAGAAGCTGAGAAATATAAAATGTAAAATGCAAAATATAAAATGTAAAAGGGTCTTTAATGCAAGATGACAATTAAAAATGGAAGACTGTTAGCCAAAAAAGCAATAAATGAGCTAAAGAAAATCCCCAGTAATAATAGTATAGGGTTAAGTATTCATCCGTATATTTTCATATTAACGCTATGATCAAATTAATTTCACGAGTCCGAACCAATACTCCTTTTATATTTTACATTTTATATTTTACATTTTACATTTCGCTGACGTCCTGTTCCGTTCAAAAGCAGATCAATAAAACCGCCAAATCAACTGTGCTCGGCGACTCTGCCCTGCAACACGCCCACATCGGTATCAGCATCTTCGATCCATCTTCAGGTAAATATCTTTATAATCATAATGGAGCGAGTTATTTTGTACCGGCTTCCAATACCAAGATTGTTACTTGTTACGCGGCGATGAAATATTTAGGAGATCGCTTGCCTGGGATAAAGTATACCATAACAGATAAAGGCATAGTATTAATTCCAACGGGGGATCCTAGTTTATTACACGCCGATTATAAAGACCAACCCGTAATAGATTTTCTTAAAAAACAACAAGCGCCAATATTTATTTCAGATAAAAACTGGCAGACCGATGCACTAGGTGCCGGATGGGCCTGGAGCGATTATAATTTTTATTACAGTCCGGAGCGAAGCGCCCTTCCTGTATATGGAAATATTCTTACCTGGACACAGGAACGGACCGATACTACTCAACCTGAACAATCCCCTTTTATCTACTCCAATCCGGAAGTAAACTGGAAAGTTCGTTTCAATCCCGATACAACTTCAAAACGTTTTTATGTTCAGCGTTTGAAGGATGAAAATATTTTTGTAATTACTGAAGGAAAAGAAAATAAGAAAGTACAGGAAGTACCTTTTGTAACTCATGGTATTCATTCCGCACTGGAGTTATTGAAAGATACCATTGGAAAGGAAATCCAGCATTTGGAAGAACCTCAAACTACAAACCTCAAACCTCAAACTATTTTTTCTCAAAAAACAGATTCCGTACTAAAGCCGATGATGCATCGCAGCGATAATTTCTTCGCCGAGCAATTATTACTGATGGTGGCGAATGAAAGGTTCGGTATACTTAATGAAGATAAAATTATCGACACCTTGTTAAAATCGGATTTTAAAGATCTTCCTCAAAAGCCCGGATGGGCCGATGGAAGCGGTTTGAGTCGTTTTAATTTATTTACACCACAGGATTTTGTAGCCATATTAAATAAGATGCAAAATGAATTCGGGATGGACCGGTTAAAAGACGTTTTTCAAACCGGGGGTGAAGGCACTTTATCTAATTATTATAAACAGGATAGTGGTTTTATTTATGCGAAGACCGGTTCCCTGAACGGGGTATTGGCCCTAAGCGGGTACTTATATACTATTAATAATAAACTCCTATTATTCTCAGTTTTGATCAATAATCACCGGGGAAATACAACGGCTATCCGCCGACAGGTGGAGGCATTTCTTGGGCAGGTTCGGAAGAAGTATTGATTTCCGCCCCGGCTGGTGAAGACACCAGCCACGGCGATTGGATATTTGACAACGTAATGAAAATACTGGTCAGACCCGAGACAGCTTGCCCCGTTACTACGGGGGTCAGACCAGTATTTCCTTGGCCACCAACCATGTAGTAATAATGCTACAAGATTTTCAGTAACGGAATATATATTAGACATGGTGGCTGGTGAAGACACCAGCAACGGTAGTTTTTTAAGTTTTCCCCAACGCTTTTCCCTTCATATATCGTACTATAAAGCATAGGCAACCGGCCGCCTGGCCACATGCACCAAAACACCCATGTAACAGGCCGTACCCATCCCCTGGTTGCTGACGGTACTCTAATTACTAATAAAACCGTTTGCGTTATGAAATCAACGTTACAAGCTGCTATGTTGGAACAGCCATTAAACTCCAGGGTGTTCACCTTTCCGGTGCTGGCAGGATGGTTCGTTCAGATTAATGAAAAATTTTTCCAATCCCGGGCAAAGAAATTTCTCTTTCTTTTATTCAGCTTTTGCAGTGCTTACCTCTTTTCTTTTGCACAGAATAGTCCTTGTGTTGCCGACTTCACCTTCCAACAGGATGGCAATACGGTAAAGTTTTTTTCCGCTCCAAATCCTTCCAATTCACCTCAACAACATTACTGGCAATTTGGAGATGGAGGAAATTCGAACCAACTGAATCCGGTTCATACTTATTTAACACCCGGTACCTACCGTGTTTTACATTATGTGAAGGATTCAGCAAACAACTGTTTCGATTCCGTAACAAAAACGATTGTATTAGCTTTTTCCAATTGTACGGTTGAACCAAAATTTGAATGGAGAAAAGATTCGCTCAATTGTAAAAAGATATGGTTCATCAATCAATCGGTTCCGATAAGTCCGAATGTGAGGTTCACCTGGAAATTTGGTGACGGATCAACTTCTAATGATATCAATCCTGCACACGAATACAGTCAGGCCGGTAGCTATAATGTTTGTCTTATAATAGATGCGGGAAACGATTGTAAAAAAGAGATTTGTAAAACCGTGGTGGTGAATTGTGATACCTGCGTGTTGCAGATAGATTTCAGGGTTGAAAAAGACGCAGCTCAACCGAATAAATTTTATTTCTTCAGCATTGTAAACTATCCACCGGGTACAACGGCATTGTACTCATGGTCGTTTGGAGATGGTACAGGTGTGGACGGAGTTATTAATGCTGAACATATTTATACTCAACCGGGTGTTTATAATGCCTGTTTAAAAGTATTTATCAATAATACCTGTTACAAAACTGTTTGTAAAACGATCGTGGTCGGCGACAGTTGCGCGTTACAGGTGAAATGGCGCTCGGAAGCTGATTCAGTACATCCACGCAGGATTAAATTCTATAATGAAACGATTGTTCCATCAACAGGGGCATTGTATAGTTGGTCCTTTGGGGATGGGGGCGTTTCGCAGGAAAAAGATCCGGTTCATATTTATGAGAAACCGGGTGCGTACAATGTTTGCCTGAAAGTATTGATCAATAATACTTGTATCCGGCAACTGTGCAGAACGATTCTTGTTGATAGTAGTAGTTGTCGACTTGAAGCCAAATTTGAATTCAGAATTGATTCGCTGCAAAAGAATAAAGTACATTTCTTGAATCACACATTCAGCAATCAAACCACCGTTCATTACTTGTGGAAGTTTGGGGATGGTACTACATCGAATGATATCAACCCCACACATATATACCAGCAACCGGGCAGTTACGAAGTGTGCCTGGTTGCGGAAACTAATAATGGTTGCCGTAGCGTGTATTGCAAAAAAGTGGAGATCAGGAATAATGATTGCCCAATAGTGGCCAGATTTGAATGGAAGCAAGATGCGCAGAACTGGAGAAAGATTTGGTTCTCGAATCTTTCTCAACCGGTACCGAATATCTGGAGAACTTATTGGTATTACGGAGATGGAACCACCTCGCAGGATTTTAACAGTTTCCATGAATACGCGAACTCGGGTAAATATTATGTATGTCTGAAAGTAGTGAGTCTGAATGGATGTATATCTTCTTATTGTGATTCCATAATCGTTCAACGGAAAGATAGTTGTGAATTGGCGAGGTTGAAATTTGAGTATAAAAAAGATGAACAGCGTCCGAATAAAATCAGCTTTACAGCAATCAGTAACCAGCCAGTACTGAAACAAAAATGGACCATTAAGAGAGATAGCTCTATTAATGGGTTCCCTTACCTGGTAGTGCTCTATCAGAACAATCCTACCTTTATATTTCCTTTTGCAGGCTGGTATACGGTGTGCTTGGAAGCAACCCTTGCCAATGGATGCGTGAAAAAATATTGTGAACGCATTAACATTGAAAGGGTGGTGATGATGACGGGTACGCTGAATCCTATATCCGTATATCCGAATCCGGCACATAACAGGGCTCGTATCCAATTTTCAATGGAAACGGCGCAAACAATAAGTGTTACTGTAATGGATGCGGGCGGGGCCATAAAATATCAGTTGCAGGTAGGCGGACAAACAGGCAATAATACTATTCACCTGCCCGTTGACAAACTGAGCCAGGGGCAATACCTGGTGCAGTTAAGATATGGTAATCAGGTGCGTTGGGCAAAGTTTCAGAAAATGTAAAAAACAGGTAGCGTATTGACGCAACACCCTGCCGATATTGAGCTGATAAACGGTTGTATTAACAACGATCGTAAGGCCCAGGAACAGCTATACGCGAGGTTTTATGGGCCTATGGCATCTATATGCCTGCGCTATACAAGGAATGAAGATGATGCCATCGAAGTATTGCATAATGGTTTTTTGAAAGTATATAAGAATATCCACACCTATGATATGAATAAAGCATCGCTTTATACGTGGATTCGGAAGATCGTGGTGAATTCGGCGATTGATTTTATTCGTCAACGAAACCGGTTTAAGGTCGTTGAACTGGAAAAAGCGGAGGAACCTGGCGTTGACGCGGATGCGGTACAGCGCTTATCAGCACAGGAATTATTAAAGCTGGTACAGCAATTATCACCCGCAACACAAACCGTTTTTAATCTGTACGTGATCGAAGGATACAACCATAGAGAAATCGCTAACCTTATTGGCATCAGCGAAGGCACCAGCAAATGGCACCTGAGCGAAGCCAGAAGACAGTTGCAAAAATTATTACAAACCTTGCAAGTGTAATGGGATGAATGAACAACAACCATACGAAAAACACCTGGCGGATAAGCTGCAAAAGCTGAAGCCTTCTGGCGATGCCAATAGCAACTGGCCGCAGATGAAGGCATTGCTCGATCGTGAGATGCCAGTCGGTGGTGGCGGTGGTAATAGGAACCGTTGGTGGTTCTACGCCTTACTCGCAATACTTGTGCTTACCGGAGCCTGGTTTGGTTCTTCATTGTTATCAAAGGATAAAAATCAATCTGCAAATGTTGCTCCTGTAACTTCCACATCAAACAATGAAAATAAAGACCTGAGTATTGATGAGAATAATGATGCTCCAAAAAATGACGAGGCATCCGCAAGTAATGAACCTGTTGGAACAATTAATAAAAATAACAATAAGGGATCAAAGCCGAATGATGTTTCAGAAGAAAATAATACAGATAATAAGTCATCGCGAATAGCTATAAGCAGCACCCCTGAAGTAAAAGAGGATAATAGTAAACTAACGTCAAACAGAGATTCGGATAAAGGATCATCAAAAACAAAAGATGGGATTGTTGCAAAAAATAATAGCGGGGAGAATAGTACAGCGGTAAAAGCTCATGTAGTGTCAACTGATAAAAAGAAGAATGGAAACAGAAATGGCCGGAACAATCAGGGTCAACAGGTAGCATTTGTTCCTCCAGCTTCCGGAAAGAATAAACCGGGAATTAACAATAGCGGGAAGACAGGAGCCAATAGTATTGAAAGCAACAGTCAAAAAACAATAATTAATGACGTTGAAGAAAATGAGGCGAATGCTTCCGTGGTGAAACAGGACATGAATAGTCCGGAAATGGCTGGAATTGATTACCCGGATTCACTGCAAACAGATTACGCGATACAGTCGCAACTGGTTACTGCTAAAACCAGAAGCCGTTTTAAAGCGAATACGGACCGGGTAAAGGGTTTAAAGAACAGGACAGTAGGTGCGGGAGACGATAAGAATTTCGTGTTAGGGCTTTCCTTACCGATGGCCGTTCCTTTGGGCGAACAGACTCCGATAGCATATAATCACAATGCTGGTCCTAATACAGTTTCGGATTATTTGCCGGCACCGCACATGCAGTATCACTTTAATCGTCAGAGTTATTTTCAAGCAGAATTGCAAGTACTCAGTCCTCAGTATATACAACCTGCATTGGTGTACGAAAAGAGTTACGTACAAACCGGAGGTACTTCTAATTATCGATATATAACCAATTCGGTTTACGCCAAGAAGTTGTATTATTTCAGTTTACCAATTGGAGTACATTATAGTCCGTTTAAGAATTTTTATCTTGGATCCGGTCTTCAATTCTCTTCCCTGTTAAGCGGGGTTGCCCAATATGAATCTAAAGGATATAATTCATTGGGCCCGTCAGCAAGTGATACTCTCTTTAGCTCATCTGTGCAAAAATTTAAAAATGATAGTATATCCAGCCAGCTTAGCAATAACGAATTCCGGGTGATGCTGGATGCGAATTATTATTGGCACCGGTTTACGGTAGGATTACGTTATAACCAGGCGCTCAGTAATTTTGTAAGTGTACAGGTAAATAGTTTCTCTCCGTTATATTCAGATAAGAATAAATCGATACAATTTTATCTTCGTTATAATATTTGGGAGGATATGAAGAAGAAAAAGAAACCTGGGATGGTTGCTGGCCGTTAGCAAAGAACCAAGAACCGAAGAACCGAAGAACCAAAGAAAGAATACAAAAGAAAACCAAGTAACAAAGAAAGAATACAAAAAATAAAAATTCAAAGGGTCTCTGAAATCAGAGACCCTTTGAATTTTTTTTTGCTCTTTTTTTGTATTTCTTTATGTATTTCTTCTTTGGTTCTTGGTTCTTTTCATCTGTTAAACAGCTTCTCCAAATAGTCCTTCTTAAACTCTATATAAGTCGGATTACCGCTTGCACTCATGTTAGGTTGTACGCAATTAAACAAATCTTCGATTAAAGATTTCATTTCTTTTTGACCCAATGACGTACCGGCTTTTACGGAGTGTTGCCAGGTGAGGGAACGGATGAGTTTCTCTCTTTTTGAAAATTTAAGATCGCTGCTGAAATGTTTGAATTGCTCCAGTAAATTTTCAATGGTGTTTTTTTCATTGCCTTGCTCAATATCTGCCGGTGTTCCCTGGATTACAAAACTATCCTTACCAAACGACTCTACTTCATAACCCAACTCATGCAGGTCGGGTTTCAGGTCCCCTAATAAAACTGCGTCTGCCGTGGAAAGTGTAAGTGTTACCGGAAACAGGCTCCGTTGAGTAGCCATCGCTTTTCCATTCAATGACGCGGAAAAACGTTCGTATAAGATCCGTTCATGTGCCAGTTGCTGATTCACGAGGATAAATCCGCGATTGGTGGGAACGATGATAAAGCTGTTGTGAAGTTGAAGAAGAGGCGTTTGATCATTGATTAATAATTCAATCCGTTGATGGATGGATGGTGGATACTGAATACTGGATGCTTGTGTATCAACTTCCTCTTTCTTCAATTGATCAAGTAAAGATTCAAAGCCTGCTGCTTTTTGTGTATCGAATGAAGTATGCTCCCCGCCATCGTTAGATTTCCAATTTTGCAAACTGCTTCGTTCGGCCGGGTTCGCCACATGCGCCTGGTGTTGTTGTGTGAAATTCTTATAAATATCGGATTCGGTGGCTGCTGCTTGTTTATCCTGGGTAAAGGGCTTGGTTACCGCGTCCAGTTGCTGAATAGTGGGATCCAAATCGAATTCCAATGTAGGCGTTACACTAAATTGTGCCAACGCGTGCTTGATTGCTGATTGAACAAAAGCATATACAATCTTTTCATCTTCGAATTTTATTTCCTGTTTGGTTGGATGCACATTAATATCTACCTGAGCAGGATCGAGGTCGATGAATAAAACATATAACGGAAAACTATCCGATGGAATCATTTCCTGGTAAGCGTTCATCACTGCATGATGTAAGTAAGGACTCCGGATAAAACGGCTGTTCACAAAAAAATATTGATCGCCCCTGGTTTTCTTCGCGGCTTCGGGTTTCCCAATGAATCCATATATATTGAGATAATCCGTTTTTTCCTGTACCGTAACTAGTTTAGAACTGTATTGTGAACCAAGCACCTGAACAATGCGTTGCTTCAGACTTCCTCTTTCCAGGTAAAATACCTGTTGACCGTTACTACTCAATGAAAAAAGTATTTCAGGGAAAGCCAATGCAACGCGGATAAATTCATCCACGATATGCCGCATTTCAGCCGCATTGCTTTTTAAGAAATTACGACGGGCGGGAACGTTGAAGAAGAGATTCTTCATGGCTATGCTGGTGCCGTTGGCGGCCGCAATCGGTTCTTGTTTTTTTACAAGACTGTTTTCAATCTCTATATAGGTGCCTGTTTCAGTTTCCGCTTTTTTTGTTTTTAGTTCAACCTGGGCAACCGCTGCAATTGAGGCCAATGCTTCCCCACGAAAACCCATGGTGCGGATACGGAACAGATCCTCAATATTAGAAATCTTAGAAGTGGCGTGGCGCTCAAAACACATGCGGGCATCGGTTTCACTCATACCTTTGCCATTGTCGATTACCTGCAACAGCGATTTTCCCGCATCATTTACCAGGAGTTTGATTTCGGTGGCGCCCGCATCCACCGCGTTTTCCAACAACTCTTTAACTGCGCTTGCCGGGCGCTGAATCACTTCGCCAGCCGCAATCTGGTTGGCAATATTATCGGGCAATAATTGAATGATATCGGGCAAACTGCAAATCGGTTTTTTTTATGCCGAGCGACAAATTTACGGTTTTACCGCGGAGAACGGGAGAAGCGGAGACAACGCAGAGCTATTTATTTCTCTGAGAAACCACTGCGCCCTCCTTTCTCAGCGGTGATCTTTTTACTATTCTTTATTTTACGGTTTTACCGCGGAGAACGGGAGAAGCGGAGATTGCGCTGAGATATCTATTTCTCTGCGTTACCTCTTTGTCCTCCCTTCTCTGCGGTGATCCTTTTTTCTATTCAGCATTATGTATTATCTTCTTAATTTCAAGTTTTACCATTTTGATTATGAAGAGAAGTCTCGTTATAATATTGCTTTGCGCAGGATCGTTTCCATTATTGGCACAGAAATCATCTACACTTACTGCAGATCAATGGGTGGACAGTGTATTTAAAACGCTCAGCAAAGATGAAAAGATTACCCAGTTATTTGTAGTACGCAGCTCAGCGCCTCCAGCAGCCGGAAGTCCTACCGCTACTTTTTATGATAAAGAAGTAGAACAGGCGATCCGTAAATACAATATCGGCGCCATTTGTTTGTTTCAGGGCGGACCACAGCAACATGCGCAGCGTATCAATAAATTTCAGCAATTGTCAAGAACGCCTTTGTTGGTTACGATTGATGGAGAATGGGGATTGGGTATGCGGATGGATAGTGTGCGTTCGTTGCCCCGGCCCATGATGTTAGGTGCTATCCAGGACGCTTCAGTGGTCTATCGTTATGGTAAAGTTGTAGGCGAACAATGCAAACGGATAGGTATCCAGGTAAATTACGCACCGGTTATGGATGTAAATAATAATCCCGATAATCCGGTTATCAATGATCGATCATTTGGAGAAGATAAATATAAAGTGGCTTCCCTCGGTATTCAGTTTATGAAAGGAATGGACGATGCCGGTGTAATGTCTTGTGCAAAACATTTTCCAGGTCATGGCGATGTAGCGGTGGATTCGCATTTTGATCTACCCTTAATCAACAAGACAAAAGCACAACTCGATTCCCTGGAACTTTATCCTTTTCAACAGGCGATTATAGCTGGTATACCAAGTGTGATGGTTGCGCACCTGCAAGTAAACGCTATTGACAATACCGCTAATAAACCAACTTCTATTTCTTATAATAACGTAACAAAGTTATTGCGTAATGAAATGGGATTTAAGGGACTCACTTTTACAGATGCCCTGGAAATGCAGGGTGTAAAAAAATATTATCCCGATGGAGAAGCCTCTGCCCAGGCGTTGATCGCGGGGAATGATATGCTTTGTTTACCGGGTGATATTCCGGGTAGCATCAAAAAAATAAAAGAGGCGATTAAGAAAAAGAAATTGAGTTGGGATGATATCGATGCGCATGTAAAACGTGTATTGTATGCAAAGTACCAGTACGGATTGGCTAATTGGTCACCCATTAATAGTTATCGTCTCACCCAAGATCTGAATAATAATATTGAATCCACCACGCGGTTAGTTGCGGAAAATGCATTGACACTCTTACGAAACTCCGATGCCGCAATTTTTCCATTGGTAAAAGGAAAGCGAATCGCGTACGTAGGCGTTGGTATTAACAAAGACAATGCTTTTGCCCGTCAGTTGCGCGATGATTACGATGCACATGTTTATTATTTCGATTATAAACAAAGTTCGGATCGCGCTACTAAATTGCTCCAATATTTAAAAGATCAGTACGATGTGGTCGTAATTGGCGTACACAATTATAGTCGGCGCCCTGCGAATAATTTTGGCATCAGTCTCGCTGCCCAACAGTTTATCCAGCAATTGCATATTCAGCAACGCGCCGTCACTTTTGTGTTTGGCAATCCATATGCCATCAAAAATTATTGCAACGCGAAAGTATTAGTAGCCTGTTACGAAGATGACGCGATCACCCAAACCACGGCGGCCGATCTTTTATATGGCCGGTTAACTGCCAAAGGAAAATTGCCGGTTACTGTTTGTGAGTCGTTGCAATACGGTTCGGGAATTATCGCAAGACGACTATTAAATGCAGCACCGGCAACTGATTTGGGTTTTCAAGAGGAGAAACTATTAGAAATCGATTCTATAGTTAATGATGCCATTCTCAAGCAGGCAATACCGGGCGGGGTAGTATTGGTTGCGAAAGATGGAAAGATTGTCTATGAAAAGGCGTTTGGATTTCTAACCTACGACAGTGTAGAAGTGGTATATCCGGAAACGATCTATGATCTCGCTTCGGTAACAAAGATCATGGCTACTAATGTATCGGTGATGAAATTGTATGATGAAGGAAAACTCGATCTGCAAAAAACATTAGGCGATTACTTACCCTGGGTAAAAGGTAGCAATAAAGACACGCTAAAACTATGGGATATCATTCTTCACCAGGCAGGATTAAAAGGATGGATCCCATTCTACAAAGAAACAGTAGATACGCTGCTCGCGAATATTCCCATCTATAGTTATTATTCCTATCGTTCCGACTCGATGCATAAAGTGAGGGTAGCCGACAATATTTATTTGCGAAGCGATTGGCTGGATACCATGTATTATCGTATCCTGTTGAGTGAATTGGGGCCACAAGGAAAATATGTGTACAGCGATAATGATTTTATTTTTTTGGGTAAGATCGTGGAAGCCATCAGCGGCATGCCGCTGGAGCAATATGTGAAAAAGGAATTCTATGATAAACTGAATATGATGAGTACAGGCTTCAAGCCGAGGGATCGTTTTCCGTTAAATTATATTGCTCCTACGGAAGAAGAATTAGGATTTCGTCAGCAACTTATTCATGGTGATGTACATGATCCTGGAGCGGCCATGTTTGGCGGCATAGCGGGACATGCGGGACTGTTCAGCAATGCATATGATTTATCGGTATTAGCCGAAGTGCTATTAAATGGAGGAAAGATGAATGGTTATCGTTTCTTTAAGAAAGAAACCATTGATTATTTCACGGCTTATCATAGTGATAGTCGCCGGGGATTAGGTTTTGATAAACCTGAAAAAGATAATGCTACCCGCCGGGAACCCTATCCCGCTTTATCTGCATCTCCTGAAACCTTTGGCCACACTGGTTTTACGGGCACCTGTATCTGGATGGATCCGACCAAACACCTAACGTTTATCATGCTCAGTAACCGTGTTCATAATAATGGAGATGCCAATCGTTTTTTGCGGATGAATGTAAGAGGTAAAATATTTGAGACGATTTATAAGGCGTTGGAGCCGGTGGAGTATGGACATTGAATACAAGCTGCGAGATATTAGCTATGAGCTGCGAGTAGTTTCCGATTATTATAAGGCTATTTGTTTTGGATTCAATGCAGATAAGATAATCGATCGTTTCTTTTTCGATGAATCTGGCTCGCAGCTCAAGGCTCACAGCTTATTAGTCTTCTATCTTCGGTAGTGCAATCTTATACTTCACCGAAATAATACGTATTAGAATAATTAGCGCGACTCCCGCGAAGAAATTGATATCTACATCTACCTTATAATAATTGAGTAGCACAAACAATCCCGCTCCAGCGAGACAGGCGGTGGCATATATCTCCTTTTTAAAAATGAGGGGAATCTCATTGATCAGTGTATCACGCAATACCCCACCAAAAACAGCGGATACCATCCCGAGGATGATAGCGGCGATTGCGTTTACATCGTGTGCCAATGCTTTTTGAACTCCAAGTATCGTGTATAATGCTACCCCAACCGTATCCAGCAGGAACAAAGTGCGGGGAATCTTTTTAATATAGCGGCGGAAAAAAACCGTCAGCAATACCCCGGTGATGATGGCTATAATGTAATTGCCATCTTTTATCCAAGACAAAGGATGCAGATCCAGAAAGATATCGCGCAAAGTTCCCCCGCCAATAGCAGTAACAAATGCAGTAAAGGAAACGCCGAAAATATCCTGGTACATCTTTTTACCAAAAGCAGCCAACGAGCCGGAGATGGCGAATACCAGGGTGCCGAGCAAGTCGACGTAATAGGGGATTTGCATAGTAATGTGCAAATTAGCAAATATGAAAATGTGCAAATGCCTTATATACCTGCTTCGCGAATAATTTGAAAGAATCTATTTGCCTGGGGGTAACTTAGCAGGAAGAATTTGCACATTTTCTAATCTGCATATTTGCACATTTCCCTATATTCATACATCTAATCGTATTTTTGCCATATAAAATCATTTCGTTCCCATGCAACGTAAACAAGAAGTACTCAGTGATGTAGTTATCAAATTCGCCGGAGACAGTGGCGATGGTATGCAATTAACAGGATCTCAGTTTACTAATAACACCGCTTTATTAGGAATCGACCTCGCCACTTTTCCCGATTTCCCCGCCGAAATACGGGCACCGCAGGGTACATTGCCCGGTGTGAGTGGTTATCAATTGCGCTTTTCGAGCGACCGGGTATTTACACCGGGCGACGAATGTGATGTATTGGTGGCGATGAATGCTGCCGCCTTAAAAACAAATTTGAATGTGATTAAAAAAGGCGGAAAGATAATCGCTAACACCGACGGATTCGATGCCAAAAATCTTCGGTTAGCGAATTATGCGGATGGAGTGAATCCTCTCGAGAACAACAGTCTCGATAATTATGAGGTGATCAAAATGGATGTAACTAAAATGACCCGTGAGGCACTGAAGGATATATCCATGGGTATGAAGGAAAAGGATCGTGCCAAGAATATGTTTGTACTTGGGTTCCTCTATTGGATGTATAACAGGGAACTGGAAAATACCATTCAGTTTTTGACCGATAAGTTTGGAAAAAAACCAGAGATACTGGAAAGCAACGTAAAGGCACTTCAAGCCGGGTACAACTATGGAGATACAACAGAAACCTTCACTACAACATTCAAAGTAGAGAAAGCAAAGATGGACGCCGGGGTTTACCGCAGCATCATGGGTAACCAGGCACTTGCTTATGGATTAATTGCCGCTTCGCAGAAAAGCGGTTTGCCTTTGTTTCTTGGTTCTTATCCAATTACTCCGGCATCAGATATTTTACATGAGTTGAGCCGTCATAAAGCATTTGGTGTAAAAACCTTCCAGGCTGAAGATGAAATCGCGGCGATTACTTCCGTGATCGGAGCTGCATATGGCGGCGCATTAGGAGTCACAACAACTTCGGGTCCTGGTATCGCCTTAAAAGCAGAAGCCATGGGATTAGCCGTAATGATGGAACTTCCGCTGGTAGTAGTGAATGTACAAAGAGGAGGCCCTTCTACTGGATTGCCCACTAAAACAGAACAAAGTGATTTGCTGCAAGCTTATTATGGAAGAAATGGAGAATGTCCAATGCCGGTGATTGCTTCATCCACACCCAGCGATTGTTTTGATGTAGCGTATGAGGCGTGCCGCTTAGCCGTACAACATATGACACCGATCATGTTGTTGAGCGATGGATATATAGCCAATGGTGCCGAACCCTGGCGTTTTCCGAAGGGGGATGATCTTCCTGAAATAAAAGTCAATATCAAAAGAGGATTGGATGAAGGAGAAGAAAAGCTGCAGCCGTATAAACGGGATGATAAATTTGTCAGGGCCTGGGCCATTCCGGGAACTCCCGGTCTTGAACACCGCGTAGGTGGATTGGAGAAACAGGATGTTACCGGTAATATAAATTATGAACCCGAGAACCATCAACACATGGTATTCACCCGACAGGCAAAAGTGGATAAGATCGCTGATTATATTCCTGAACAGAAATTAGACAGCGGTCAGGAGAAAGGTAAATTGTTGGTGCTGGGATGGGGAAGTACCTATGGTGCCATCAAAAGCGCCTGTACTGAATTACAGGGAGAAGGATATTCTGTGAGTCATGCGCATATCCGCTATATACGACCCTTCCCGAAAAACCTTGGCACTATTCTAAAAAACTTCGACCAGGTATTGATTCCCGAAATCAATAACGGACAACTTATAAAAATTATCCGCGATTTGTATTTTGTAGATGCCAAAGGGTATAATAAGATAATGGGAGTACCTATTACCAAGACGGAGATGGTGATGAAGATTAGGGAAATGCTTGGAGGAGGCAATTAATTGCCTAAAGAACCAAGAACCGAAGAAAAGAACCAAGAAATCAAGATGCCAAGAACCAAAGAAGAAATACATAAAGAAAAACAAAAAAGAAACAAAGAAATTCCAAATAAAAAATCTCAATGGCTTCCGTAATTAAGAAACCCTTGAGATTTTTTAATTTTTTGTATTCTTTCTTTGACACTTAGTTTTCTTTTGTATTCTTTCTTTGGTTCTTGGTTCTTCGGTTCTTGGTTCTTTTAACGTGATGCCTTGGTCATCCAAAAAGTATCCCCTCTAAAGCTGCACCATAACTTCACCACTTCACTCTTCTCGTCTCTCACAAAAAGAATATCCATATACATAGATGTAAAATGATCTTCGCTGTCTGGGAACAATGGAAAAAATTTACGAAGATCACGGCCCTTGTTCCAGATATAATACAAGCGATTATTATCAATGCCTATTTCAACCGATTCTCCTTTGGGCCCGATATAATTTCCAAGAAAAGCTTTGTAAGCGGTACTGTTATCTTTTGGAACCGGTAATGCACAAGTTGCTACACTATCAATATCCTTAACCAGTTCTTTTGTGAAATTGACGGAATAACGTTTCCCTTTATCCGCATTTGCCAGGGTTGCAAAACCAATGAGTCCACTTGGATTGTATTTGCCCGGTTCCATGGGTACCGGGGTAAGTGGTCCCGGTCGGGTATAACCCGTGGTATCATCTACCGCTTTACTCATATCTACCAGTTCAGGTCGCATGAATAATACATTAGAGCTTTCCATTTCATCCGCATGACCACCTGCTTCTCTTTCCCGGATTCCTTTTTCCGCGTTATCAAAGTTGGGACGGGCATAATCACTATAGTATAGAACAATTCCTTCCTGTTTTAAAATAGAGGCGGCTTGTTGCAATGCCGGAAGCGTACTGACGCCAATATTGATTACATAAAATCGTTTTGGACCGAAGCCTGACAACGTGCGGATAATATCCAGTAAGGCATTGCGGCTGGTGGTAAAAAAAGTAGTGGTGGATCCCGGGTATTTCACAAACGCCGGGTATAATCCATAAGATAGGGTTGGAGCGATAATTACTTTTCGTTCCAGCGCCACCCTGTTTTTATAGTGTTCGGCCTGGATATAATCTGTAGCTAACGGTAAATGTGGTCCATGTTCTTTTGCTGCCGCCCCTAACGGAATTACAACAACGGCCTCAGGTGTCAATACCTCTTTTGCTTTCGTCCAGCTGATATCTTCCAGGAAAATTGCTTTATTATTCTTATTACGGGTTTGCGCTATAACCGAAAAGCTAATAAGGATGAAGAATGGAAGAAATATTCTTTTCATTTTGCCTGTTTATTGATTAATAGATAGCCGGTGGAAATGTATCTCACAATATCCGGTGTTTGTCAGGATATATAAGGTACATAATATTTGGTAGTGGCTCAGTCAGCCCACGGAACATAAAATCTATGGAAAGAATTTTGGTCTTGTACCCATGTCCCGTAGGGACATCTCATGGGTAGAAAAAAACAAGGACGGTTCTAACGTTCCGTAGGAACGTCTCACGCTAGGGTAATTTGAGGTATGCTATATTTGGTATTAGGTCCCCCAAAATTGAATGCGGTAAAATCAATGTTTATTTGTAATTCTCTGCAATTCTTTTCGCACAAGGCTTTCCAACGGAATGTAAGACGACAATACATACGATGCATTTTTATATTTCCATGGAAATCAAAATTAATTTTTACTCCCCGAAATTTTATTTGCATGAAACGTTCCTACGGAACGATAATACAAAAACGTTGCCGGTGCTACCCATGAGATGTCCCTACGGGACATAACATCCCAGGTAAGAGTTTTGTTTTTGTATTCATGTTCAAGATGAAATGTACAGCGCAACACCAAAAGAGAGAATGGATATTA
This sequence comes from Chitinophagaceae bacterium, assembly GCA_965279015.1. Lineage (GTDB taxonomy): Bacteria > Bacteroidota > Bacteroidia > Chitinophagales > Chitinophagaceae > Endoryza. Next base: position 331,112 of record OZ257130.1, on the reverse strand, counting down.
CCAATCCAAACATGAAAATATTATAAGAGATTCGGAGGTATTTGTATTTTTTTGCGAGCACCTTCCCCAGCCAATAAATATCCTTGATCATACTTCCGTACAGGTATTCGCGGTCGTTCATCATTTCCTTCATGCCCCACTCATAATCTGATAAATCCATCTTGAAAAAATTACCGAAGAAAAGCAGGTTGATCTTTTTCTGCTGCACATCTTCATGCTTGAAGGTTCCCTGGTTCACATTTGGCCGGGTAGCCAGGATGGCGAAAATTATTGCACACAAACAAACCAGGCACAAAATAATTGTGGGTATAATGAATTGAGGATAGTATTGTAGTTTACTCAATAAAACAGAAACAAGAATGGAAAGTACGATGGTGTTGACGGAAATCATGATATTCGCTTTGCTATCCGCCATCTGGCTCAAACTTACATGATTATCGCTCATGATCCGGAACATCGTAGCGATACCTCGTTCCGTTCGACTTTCTTTTTCTTTATCCTTTTTTATATTTTCTTCAACCGGGCTGGTTGTTGGCGGGTTGGCAGTGTTTTTGTTTGCCTTTGGTTTTTCTTCAACAACGTCTGTCTTTAATGTGCCATTTTCCTTTTTCAGCAATGCTTGCAGATTCTGTTGCTTCACGGGGTCCAGCTTTTGCCGTGCATAATCCGTGAAATATTGATGCTTTTGCAGGAATTGAATGTTCCGCTGGCGCCAATCCTTTTTCTTCAACTCTTCGCCGCCGTGGTTTTTTAATTCCTTACGCAGTAATTTATTCTGGATCTTAAATTCTTCTGTACCGAGATGGGATAGATCGGCATCGCAAAGTATTTGCTCCATCAGGTTTTGTGGCGATTGCGGCATGCGGGTGGCGGCAATGCCATTCACCACTTTTTCGATCAATTCGACAGGTACATTTTTGCTTTGAAGATAACTGGTAGCGATGCGCTGACTGGCGGCTTCATGATCATGGGCCTTTCCTTTGCTATAGCCGGAATCGTGAAACCAGGCGCTGAGTAATAAACTCAAGCGTTCGTCTTCGGATAATTGATAATGATCGGCCATTACGGTCGCGGCTTTCACCACGCCTTCGGTGTGGTCGATGCTGTGATAAGAAAATGTTTCTTCCACCCGGGTAGCAAATAGCTGCCGTATATATTGCTCCGCGTTTTGTAATAGTAAGGGGTTAGGCATACCAAACTTTGAATCCCGAATTTAGGCAAACATTTTGGTAGCTGTATATTCCATGCTGGAATAGCATAGGAAATACAAGTATTGACTTTATTTCTGTATCTCCCCCTACAATAAAGATTGTATATTTAATTGCGCTTTTGTTAGAAACAGTAAACCTTTTCCTTACGTTATGAAATGGATTTGGGTTTTTATTACTGGCTTTTGTGTTATACTCCTTTTTAACCATTGCAACCGGTTAAACGGACATTCTTTTGTACCGTTCTTACCCGGGTATGAAGGGAATGAACGTCATTCGGTAATTTTGAAGCGTCCCTTGCGAGAGATATCCGGGATAGATTATATCAGCGATAACAGTTTGGTGGCCATCAACGATGAAGCCGGGAAACTATTTTTTGTTAATCCTTCTTCCGGCTTATTTGAAGCGTTTGAATTTGGTAAAAAAGATGATTATGAGGATATTATCATTGCCGGTTCCTCTTATTTTGTCATGAATAGTAAGGGCCACTTGTTTGAAGTATCGGTACGAGATAAAAAGTTATTGGCCAGTTATACCAATAATTTCGGAAAGCATATAGAATTTGAGAGCCTTTGCTATGATAGATTAAACAACCAGCTTTTACTCATTTGCAAAGAATGTGGCAAAAACCCAAACAGTATTAATGCGTACCGGTTTAGTCTTTTATCAAAGGAGTATTTAGCTGGCACCTATTTTTCAATTCCCTGGATTGATATACGGCGAATGATGAAAGACAATAGCATCGAATGTAAACCCTCTGGCGCTTCCATCAACCCGGTAAATGGAAAACTATACATCATTGCATCGTTGAGTAAAACATTATTGCAATGTAGTGTTACCGGGCAACTGGAAGCCACTTATGGATTGAATCCCGATCATTTTCCTCAACCCGAAGGAATTTGTTTTTCGCCCGGAGGGGATCTTTATATTGCCAATGAAGGAGTACAGGGCAAAGGGACCTTGCTTAAATTTTCATTCCGTCCCAAAGACATTAGCGGAAATCCGAAGCAATAATTTTATAGAATATTTGATAGTCATGTTCAAAAATTTTTTTTTGTTTTTGTTGTTGCTCCTTTCTGGTTGCTTTGTACTGGCACAGCAGGATTCTGCAGTTCAGCGTTTTTGGCTGGTTGGAGACGCTGGTCAACTCCAGCGTGGAGTTAACCCGCAATTGGAATTACTCAAGCAATTGAATCTTCTTGATAAAAACTCAACCGTTCTTTTTTTGGGGGATAATGTATACGAAACTGGGTTGCCCGATTCACAAAGCAGGTATTTCGATGAAAAAAAAATGATACTGGATCAGCAGCTGGCTTTGGTAAAAAATACCGGTGCGCAGGCTTATTTTATTCCCGGTAATCACGATTGGTTGGAAGGAAGAAGCAGGGGTTGGCGACAGGTATTAAATGAGTATCGGTATATACAATCACTACAGTTACCCAATGTACATTTTGCTCCGGAAAACGGCTGCCCGGGACCAACAGAAATTGCCGTGAACGATCAGATAACTATTGTGATCATGGATACTCAGTGGTGGTTGCAGCAGAATGAACGTCCCGGAGAAAACTCGGATTGTGAATGTAAGAATGAAGACGAGGTCATTTCTAAGTTAAAAGAAGTTTTGTATCGTAACCGCGGTAAGTTAGTATTATTCGCCGCGCATCATCCCTTTAAAACATATGGTCCGCACGGAGGTTATTACACCATAAAACAACATCTGTTCCCCTTTACCGACCTCAATAAAAATTTATATATCCCCCTGCCAGTTATTGGGTCAATTTACCCGATAACAAGAGGAGTGTTTGGAAGCCTGCAAGACACTAAACATCCTGAGTATAAGGAAATGACTCAAAAACTGGATGAAGTATTGTCGAAACATCCACATTGTATAAGATTGGCCGGGCATGACCACAATCTTCAATTCATAAAGCAAAATAACCAGGAATATATTGTTAGCGGAGCTGGTTCAAAATCGAGCCGGGTAAAGTATGGAAACGGAACCTTGTATGCGGGGGAGGGTCCGGGTTTTGGATTGCTTGAAATATTCGATGATGGAAGAATTCAATTAAAATTTTATTCTACAGATAATAAAAATCATCTGGTTTATGATACCGCACTGCGTGTTTTCCAGCCTCTTGATATCGCTAAAGAATCTTCAGTAATTCCATCATTTCCCGATTCAGTTACAGCCACGGCGGCCCCAGGTTTCAAGGCAAGTAATTTCAAGAAAGTTTTATGGGGTAAAAATTACCGCGATGAATGGACAACACCTATCCGCGTGCCGGTATTTGATATCGCTAAAGAAAAAGGGGGATTAAAGGCAGTGCAGCAAGGTGGCAGACTTCAATCCAAATCTCTCCGGTTGGAAGATGCGGAAGGCCGGCAGTATGTATTACGCAGTATTGAAAAATATCCTGATAGAATATTACCCGAGGAATTTCGTCAAACTATAATAAAGGACGCTTTGGTGGATGCCATCTCTGCCTCGTATCCATATGCCGCTGTTTCGGTCCCCATTATGGCAACGGCGGCAGGCGTGCCACATGCCAATCCCAAAATTGTTTATTTACCTGATGATCCCCGACTCGGAATTTACCGGGGAGAATTTGCCAACAATCTTTACATCTTTGAGGAAAGAGAACCAGGAGGATTGAAAAAAACCTATAGTACCCCTAAAGTATTGGAAGAAATAAAAGATGATAATGATAATACCATTGATGAACAGGCTACATTAAAAGCAAGATTGCTGGATATGTTTATGATGGACTTTGACCGGCACGAAGATCAATGGCGATGGGGGAGAAACGATAAAGACAAAGGCAAGATTTATTACCCGATTCCCCGCGATCGCGATCAACCCTTTTTTATTAACCAGGGGGTATTTCCCCGTGTGATAAGCAGGGAATGGGTTCAACCGAGGTTCCAGGGATTTCGCGTTAAAGCAAGAAATATTAACTCCTTTAATTTTAACGGACGTTATTTCGATCGACTTTTCCTTACCAATCTCACGCGACAGGATTGGGAAAATGCAACAGATGCTTTTTTACCATTAATGACCGATTCAGTAATTGAAGCGGCCATGAAACAACAACCTTCATCCATTCATTCTTATTCGTTGTCATCTATCACCAATAAACTTAAAGAACGACGCAAGTTTCTGAAAGAAGATGTGATGACCTATTATAAGTTTCTCGCGAAAGCAGTAGATGTTTACGGTAGCGATAAAAAAGAATGGTTTGATATAACCCGTCATGAGGATGGTAGTGTAACGGTGAAGATGTATAAGCTTACCAAAGAAGGAGAGAAGAGTACTATAAACTTTGATCGTACATTTTTTCCATATGAAACCAAAGAGATCCGACTTTGGGGAATGGGTGGAGATGATCACTTTGAAGTGAAGGGCGGAGGAAACAAAAACATTTTGGTTCGACTTTTTGGCGGAAGAGGGAAAGATCAAATGAATATAATAAGCAGTTCTACTCCTGCGCGAAAAACAAGATTGTACGATCTTTCAACGGAAGAAAACACGATCACAGGAACCGGGAAATGGCTGAATCGCTTTGATGATGATCCCGCGGTAAACGAACCTGAACCGAGAGCATACAAATACAATATATGGATGCCATTCGTAACGGCCGCCTATAACCCTGATGATGGTGTATTCCTTGGATTTACCCTGAAAAATACTCAACACGGTTTCCGTAAACAACCACACAAAGTTGTACATCAATGGAAAGCCAGTTACGCGATAGCAACCAGCGCATATAATTTTGGTTATGATATGGACGCGGTGGATGTGATTGGCAAAATGGATCTTGTATTGCATGGAGTAATAAAAGCACCTAATAACACGGTCAACTTTTTTGGATTGGGTAATGAAACAGAATTCGACCAATCAAATGGTAAAACGATCAGTTATTACCGGACACGCTATAATATAATTGAAGCGGCAGCGATGCTCCGCATGGATATTACAAAAAAGATTTCCCTCTTGATAGGACCCGTGTTCCAGCATTTCAGTATCGACAGCAGTGAAAATGCGAATCGCATTATTACTTCTGGTGACCTGGTGGGAGTTGATGAAACCACCTTGTTTAATAATAAATTTTACACCGGCGCGCGGTTTCAATTGGATATAGATTTGCGGAATAATAAAACCATTACTTCCCGTGGAATGTATTGGCATACCTATTTTCAATCCGCGAAAGGATTGACGGGAAGTAGTACTAATATCACCCAATTTTCAAGCGACCTTTCTGTATACACTAGTTTCAGCAGAGCAGCTAAATTCGTTATCGCGGCAAGAGTAGGTGGTGGTATTAATTTTGGCAAGTACGAATTCTTCCAGGCGCAATCTCTTGGGGGAACCGAAAACCTGCGTGGCTTCCGTAAGTATCGTTTTGCTGGTGATAAATCGGCGTTTGCGAATCTGGATCTTCGCTTGCATCTATTCGACTTCCGCGGTTACCTCATTCCCGGTTCATTGGGACTACTTGGTTTTAATGATGTGGGACGTGTATGGTTCGATACAGAAAACTCCTCTGCATGGCATTATGGATATGGAGCTGGAATCTGGATAGCGCCCGCTAAGCGATATGTGCTCACGTTTTGTTATGCCCATTCAAAAGATGGAGGATTGCCGTTTGTAACGTTGGGATTTCAATTTTAGTGGTGAGTAGTGAGGTGAGTGGAGAATCGTGAGACGTGAATAGTGAGTCGTGAGTAGAGAGGGGCAATCTCTAAGCAATAGTGAATCACCATTAATTGGGGACCCGCTCACGATTCACGTCTCACGATTCACGAGTTTACTCACGACTCACCACTCACGATTCACGACTACTCAACGGTTGATTTATTTGCAACAGACGCAGATTCTTTCGTTGGTTCTTCTACATCCATATTAATCGCCACTCTCAATCCTTTCAATCCACTCACTCCCTGTAATTCTTCCAATTCAAATTGCTGAACAGGTCCTTTCAATAAATTTTTATTGCGGAGAAAATCGATATACTCCATGTATTCCTGCCCTTCGGGTGGTTGCGAGTAAACAATCGCCAGCATACCAGGTTGGGTCAGGCGTTCTTTGGTATTTTTGATATGAACTTTATCGATTCTTTTCTTAATTATTTCATAGCGGATATTATAAGCACCATCCACATCAAATTTTCTTTCCGCTGTACGGAAACTGATAGATATGGGATGACTATGGGCTAATATCAATTGAGTAGTTTGTAAGGGCATTGATAATTTCTTTTCCAGGCGGTTGGTTAATTGTGCTGCTTTGGCCAGCGTAGTCAGTTGCCACATTTTCAGGTTCTTCAAATAAAACGCGTCGAAATTTTTATTCGGGGAAATCGATTGCCCGATATAGATATTGAAATCAACCCCATCCGTAACAAAACGTTCGAAGTAATGCGGGAAGATTTGTTGCGCGGCTTCCTGTTCTTTATCGATAAAGCGTGCAACTTCGTCATTTATGTGAGTAATAGTGTTTTCATATTCACGGCGGTGCTGGTAAAGCATTTCTACAGGCGAATTCACAGATTCAAAATAACTGTTTATAGATGTATTAAGTGACGGCACTATGGTTTGCAGGTGACGGAATAGCTGAACGATATCCTTTTTCAGGAAGTTCTGTATGGTTATCTCATCATCTGAAAACAAAGCGGCGGCTACCGAATCGGAATATTTGTCGAGCTTATAGCGGATTTCATCCAGTAAGGGAAACTGGTTGGTTTTTTGCGCTTGCCGTAAAATTTCATCCGCCATATGTAATTGTTGCAACATATCCTGCTGAATGGCTTGATTCCTTTCGATGGAAGAATTGCGGATATCAATCGCTCCATATAAAGGATACACATTATTGAAAACAATAGGTTCAATAATGGCTTCCTTTCCTTCTTCTTTCTGGGTAAGATATTTTAAAGCCGCTTCTGTAAACCTCCATTCAACGGCAGGCTGTACCGCGGTGAATTTGTCTTTGATTACTTTGTCAACCTGGTTGTCCAGTATCTCCTGGCTTTTTTCAATTGCTAAAGCGAACAAGGGAATAGCCAGTTCAATTTTCTTTACATGTTCCTGGTTCAGTTTGCCGGGTTCATCCGAAACAATTCCCAGTATACCTAAAAGATTTTTCTTGGTATTGAATAGTGGGTAAGCAATTATATTATACCATCCTTTATCCCTGAACTGTGCGAGAAATTCATATTGCTGAACAACCTCCTCGGTGATTTCAGGAATGATCATTGGACTACGGGATTCTTCAAATATCGCTTTCAGTTTTTTATATAAATTCTGGTGCTTTTCCGGCGCAGGAGCATTTTTCGCTATTGTTTGATTCGTACTATAGGGATTGGTTATTACCAGGTGATCGTTTACCTGGAAAAAAGGTTTCAGGGAAATATGTATGCCCGGTACACCTACCAGGTTCTGCATTTGCTGTTGCAGATCATTGAATATTTTAGAGTCATCAAATGAATGAAGCGACAACAAACTGTTTTTGATCTTATTAATTACTTCTCTTTCCGTTACCTCGCGTACCCTTACAATTACAAATCCATCGAAGCTGAATAAATTCAATGGTATCTCATCCCACAATTCTTTTGCTGTCGCGATATCTGAAACAGTGCAGAATTCTTTATTGCAAGACTTCGGAAGTTCTGGTAATTCTCCGTTTACGGTGATATCAATAAATCGCACATCCAGTTCCAGCTCCATATATTTATCCAGGTGAGTGAAGGGACATTTATAGGGATGTACCGATCTTACAATACCTTCTACGTTTACATTGTACAATTTCGCCAGAACCATTTGGTAAGCGGAAAGCATTTTTTCCTGGTTCAGGTTATGTTCGGTGCCGTCATCGGGCATTAATATCGTATCTCCATCTCCTCCTAAAAATGTTGTCCGGAAAAGCTGTGAAGCATAAACGGTTTTATACTGAAAGGGAACGCTTACGGCAAATAGATCCTGTTGGTCCGAAACCGTAACCGGGAAAATGGTGGTCATCATTTCCTCAATCAATTCAATATGCTGATGGAACACTTCATCATCTTCAATGGGGGCCAATAATTCAGGATGTTGTTTTACTTTTTCAAGCAGGTTCTGGTAAACCTGTTGCATACCGGGTCTGCCTTCCCTGGCAATAACCTCCCATAACCTCAGTAGTGGGGCAAATGATAATCTTGAACGAAATGATTCCTGTTTGGGTAAACTTTTGGTCATGTCTCCTCCTTACTTAATAAATAAAAAATAGAATTTCTAAGGGTCGACAGTTGATTATTGGTGGTTAGGCTACTAATTATAAGTAAAGTTAGCCTATTCGGTTCTTTGAGGCAATGGGAAAGGGGATGAATTGATGGTATAACCGGGTAAAGCGGGCATTTATACCGGTGAATTAAGTATCTATACTAATCATCTGCGGCGGGAACGGTTGAGTACAAGGCCCAGTTTAGCATTGATACTCAGGAAGGAATCCTTATCGGAAGGATCACCTCTTCGCTGACCCGGTAAATAAGAAGGGGAGTTGATCAACTCTGAGCGACGGTCTGTTAATTTTTGGGCGAGGGCCGCCTGTCCAGCACTTAAGTATTGGTCGAAAAGGGATGGGTCAATATAACGGGTACTAACATCATCCAGATAATCAGTAAGAAGTATACGATGAATAAATTCCAGGCGAAGATTCAGCAAAGCGGAAAGTTCGTAGCGGATGCCAATGCCGATGGGAAAGTTAAATTGAGTGAGTTTATAAACAGGTCGGTTTGGGTACTCTTTAAAACCCTGCCCTTCTGTATGCAGGGGCTGTAATAAAACCCAACTATTGTTGATGCATCCTTCGGGATTAAAATGAAAGATTCCTACTCCCCCCAAGAGATAAGGAGAAACGAGGGGAATGATATCCCGTCTATTTTGTTTTAGTTGAGCAAGAAAATGCCATTCTGTAATAGCGGTAAATTCAGTGATAGTGGTCCGGAAATGTAAATTTCTTTTATACCGATATTCAGCAACACTCTTATCATTTTTTAAAATACTATCCGCCGCCGTTAATTTACCAGCACTGAATTCTAATCTGAATCCCCATACATAATTATAAAATGCATGCAGATAGACACCGGCACAGAATTGAGTGTTTTTTATAGTAAGGTCTTTAATAAAAGTTTTTCCCGGACCCGTATTACCACCGAGGTCGGTTAAACAATTTATAGCTCCTATCGATAGACCAGCTTCGAGTATAATGGGAGGATCAAGATAAGTGCTATTATAAAAATAATATTGAGTCGCGGCGGGCTGATACCATCCTATCAATAGTAAAAAATAAATTAATCGAGTCATTGGATCACTGTATAATCTTTATGGTAAAGATTGGTTATGCAGTAATCATTTAAAAAGGGAAAAAATCATAAGAAATGTTTTTTTCCTTTCAGCCATCGATAAAAGTTCAATCGTTGAAATGTTTTTGGAAATAGAGACAGGCTTGCTGAACGCCACATTCCCTGCATTTTGGATTGCGGGCCACACAAGTATAACGGCCATGTAATATGAGCCAATGGTGTGCCTTATGTATTAATTCGGAAGGGAAGTATTTTATCAATTGCTTTTCAGTGGCCAGTGGTGTTTTGGCACCTACGGTAAGACCAATGCGGGCCGAAACACGGAACACATGTGTATCTACTGCCATATTGGGCTGTTGATCTACTACGGAAGTGATCACATTGGCTGTTTTACGACCTACCCCTGGTAGTTTGATAAGCTCCTCTACCGTTAAGGGAACCTCACCTCCATATTTTTCCATCAGCATAGTAGCCATGCCAATCAGGTGCTTTGTTTTGTTGTTAGGATAAGATATGCTTTTGATGAGAGGAAATAAATCATCAAAACTGGCTTTTGCCATTGAGGCCGGGTCGGGATATTGTTGAAAGATGGCGGGAGCCGTCATATTCACCCGCTTGTCGGTGCATTGGGCCGATAATATTACCGCTACCAGTAACTGAAAGGGATTGTCGTATAACAATTCCGTTTCGGCATTGGGAGCATGCTCCTGGAAGTAATCAATTATGAAGTGGAAGCGATCCTTTCGGGTCATCGTAGTAACAATGACTGCGAATATAAGCGAAGAAAATCATCGCTGTCACCGGAAAGCTTTTCCAGTAGAATAGTGTTACAATCCGTCTGATTCAGATAGGCTCTGCAACAGCTGTTTCTCTTGCATAGTTGAGTACGTTCAGAACTGCTACTGTGCGTGGAGATTCGGCAATTTTGTTGAGGCAATCGGTAGAGGATTGTAAAACTTCGAGTTTTTCGCGGAGCGTCCAATCAGCCAGAAGGGCTTCTTCGATAGCGCGCGTTTTTTCAGGTGAGGTTTCTTTATACATATACTGTATAAGTTCCTCTGGTGTAAATAGAAGAGTCATAGGCAAACCATTTATATCCTTTAAAGTCCGAAAGAGTCAATTTCGGGTGTCCGTCCGTATTATTAACGGGTATTGGGTTTCTTATATTGTGCGGATAATGGAAAATAGAATAAGGTGGGTGGAAACAGGAAGGTAGTAAAAGCCTGTGAATGAAAGAATAGTAAAAATACGGTCGTTGGTCTACTCTGGAAGCACAAAAAGGTCCTCGTTATCCTTTTTCATACGGTATTTTTCCCGGGCATACTTCTCCAGGGTGGCCGGATCGTTCTTCAATTGTTCCAATTCCAGACTGGTAGTACTTATTTCAGAGATATAATGATCACGGCTCTTCTCCAGTTCTCTCAATTCCCGGTGATGATTCATGGTGGAAAGCAGGTCGCGGTCATCAAAAAACACGAGCCAGGCAACAAAGCCCACACTGCTGAGCAGGTATTTATTTTTGAGCCAGGAAGGAATATGATTGAGGAGCTTCAAGATTGAGAGTTTTTAGTTTGTAGTTTATGGTTTGTGGTTTATCGTTCTTTAAGGTCCACCATTCTTTACAAATTGAGGGGGACCATTTTCGTAAAGACTATCAGAATTTCAACAACGACAAACCACAAACTATAAACTATAAACTCTTTCTATTTTCCAAATTTAATCTTTCCCCTTGGATAAATCGCATTATCACCAAGCATTTCTTCAATGCGGAGTAATTGATTATACTTGGCCATACGGTCGGTACGACTAGCGCTACCTGTTTTTATTTGTCCGCAGTTCAATGCCACTGCCAGGTCGGAGATAGTAGTATCTTCTGTTTCACCGCTACGATGGCTCATGATAGTAGTATAACCATTGTGTTGCGCTAGTTGTACCGCATCAATAGTTTCAGTAACGGTTCCAATCTGATTCACTTTAATAAGAATACTGTTGGCGATTCCTTTATCAATTCCTTCCTGCAGGCGTTTTACATTTGTTACAAAAAGATCATCGCCCACTAACTGACATTTTTTACCCGTTACTTCGGTTAATTTTTTCCAGCCATCCCAATCATCTTCCGCCATTCCATCTTCAATAGAAATAATCGGGTATTTATCCACCCATTTGGCCCAATATTCTACCATTGCGTCACTGCTAATTACTTTGGAAGGATCGCTTTTATAAAACTTGTAGGTTTTCTTTTTATCATCAAACATTTCACTGCTGGCCGCATCCATCGCGATGGCAATATCTTTACCGGGTTCGTAGCCGGCGGCTTCTATCGCTTGTAATACGATTTCCAGTGCTTCTTCATTGCTTTTTATTTCAGGTGCAAAACCACCTTCATCGCCCACATTGGTGCTGTATCCCTTTTTCTTTAAAACTGTTTTTAAATGATGGAAAGTTTCAACGCCCCAGCGCAATCCTTTACTGAAACTGCTGGCACCAATCGGTACAATCATGAATTCCTGGAAATCGATTTTATTATCCGCGTGTGCGCCACCGTTCAAAATATTCATCAGGGGGATGGGCAATACTGTTGCATTAACTCCGCCGAGATAGCGGTACAATGGAAGGCTGGTTTCCTGCGCGGCTGCTTTAGCAACAGCCATCGAAACGGCCAATGTTGCATTGGCCCCTAATTTCCCTTTGTTTTCAGTACCATCAATTTTAATCAGCAGGTGATCGATATAAGCCTGTTTGGCTATTTCAATTCCAATCAGTTGATCGGCGATAATGTCGTTTACATTTTCAACGGCTTTTAATACTCCCTTTCCCATGTATTTATCCTTATCACCATCACGAAGTTCAACCGCTTCGTGTTTACCTGTTGAGGCACCGGAAGGTACAGCGGCTCTTCCTATAAATCCATTATCGGTGGTTACATCAACTTCCACAGTGGGGTTACCGCGGCTATCCAAAATTTGTCTTGCATGAATGTCGGCAATGTAGCTCATAAGAATATCTTGAAGTTTTAGTTAAGATGATAGTTGATCGCAAGCAGGTCGCAAAGCTATGAAATCTTCATTTCTTCTAAGGTAAGAAATAGGCGCCTGCGCACTATTTTGGAATAACTAGGGTACGTTAGTCTTATGAAGGTTTGTTGGTCAGGTTTCTGAAAACATCTTCGAGTGAATTGCTGGATTCTGTTTGCAGCGAAACGATATTCAGGTTCTGTTGAAGGGATAGTTCCAGTATTTTTCTTTTCAGACTATCGGCATCGTTGGTATTAAACTTCCAGGTGCTGGCATTAACACGTGTAAACCCCGCTATACCTTCAAAAACAGATTCCTCAACCGTTTCTTTTAATTCTACTACCAGACTATCACTTTGTTTTCTTCCAATTAATGCAGCCAGCTGGTCATCCGCTACAATATATCCTTTGTCAATAATAATAACGCGGTTACAGATCGCTTCTACTTCCTGTAATATATGGGAAGAAAAAAGTACTGTCTTATTTTGTCCCAGGCTTTTGATCACATCGCGGATTTCAATAATCTGGTTCGGATCCAAACCTGTAGTAGGCTCATCCAGTATCAATACCTCCGGATCGTGCAGCAGGGCTGCTGCCAATCCTACCCGTTGCTTATATCCCTTTGATAATTGACCGATTTTTTTAGATGATTCCCTGCTCAAACCTACTTGTTCGATTACTTTTTCGATTGCCTGTTTTTTATCTTTTATCCGGTGTACATCCGCGCAAAAGTCGAGATATTCCCGAACATACATATCATAATACAAAGGGTTTGATTCGGGGAGATAGCCTATTTTCTTTTTAGTATCCAAGGGTTGCCGCAAAACATCGGTTCCGCAAACCTGTACATCACCGGTATCGGGTTGAAGGTAGCCGGTAATTATTTTCATAGTGGTAGACTTCCCGGCACCATTGGGTCCCAGGAACCCAACAATCTCTCCCTTATCTACCGTAAAAGAAATATTATTAACCGCTTTCTGCTGGCCGTAGAGTTTGCTGAGATTTTTTACCTGGATAGACATGTGGCGAAATTAGGGAAAAGAACGCTGTTCGCTACTCGCAGCGAGTGGCGAACAGCGAGTAACGCTTTCCTCACAGGTCATCGTATTCATACAAATCGTCCAGGAAGCTACCGGCATTTATTTCACAAACCGGTTTAATGATCCCATTCGTTAATCCATATACCCAACCATGCAGATGGGGCCTTTGTTCGTTTTTCCAGGCTCTTTGTATAATAGAGGTTTTAGCAAGATTAAAAACCTGCTCCTGTACGTTCAGTTCCACTAATTTGTTTGATTTAAGTAAGGGGTCTTTTATAACATCGAGGTCTTTCCGGTGTAAGCGGATAACATCTTTGATATTGCGCAGCCACATATTCAACACAAACTTGAAATCTTTATTGGTCATTGCCGCATTAATACCTCCACATCCATAATGACCGCAAACAATTACATGACGAACTTTTAAATGGTTAACCGCATAATCCAATACGCTCAACAAGTTTACGTCTGTATTCACTACCAGGTTAGCCACATTACGGTGAACAAATATTTCACCAGGCTGTGTGCCGGTTATTTCATTGGCGGGCACCCGGCTATCGCTGCAACCGATCCAGAGAAAATCTGGTTTTTGAATATGTGCCAGGCGGTCGAAAAATTCCGGGTCCTTCGAAACTTTGTCAGCTGCCCAGGCTTTATTTTCTAATAATAACTTCTGATACGATTGCATACTTTATGAGTTATAAGTTTAATATTATACGGTTACGTTAGCTACAATTTCTTTTTCAAGGTTACGCACCAGGTTCGGTCCGGGATCTTTATCGTTAATTATCGTTTTAGAGAAACCGAAATCCTTCGACAAGTTTCGTTTAAGCGTTACACCGATATTTTTTAACGGGGCATGAAGCATAAAATCTTCGATGATCTCTATTATATCTTTATCAATAAAATCGGCTTGTGATGCATCTATCAGTACCTGCGAATTTTCAGGAACCTTTTCCAGGCGTCGCTTGATGATTGGTTTATTAAGGAAAGATACATCTTTGCGAAGGCGGAATAAATAATTGTTATTGTCACTGATGGTAAATACAGAGGTCTTGAAATTACTTCGTATTACAAAAAATAAACCAACACAAATACCGATAATTACCCCTTTCAATAAATCCGTAGCTAATATGGCAACTATGGTTATCACAAAAGGGAGAAACTGATCCCATCCTTTACGGTAAAACGCTTTAAAAATAGATGGCTTTGCCAATTTGTAACCGGTAAATATAAGTATTGCGGCTAATGCCGTTTTGGGTATTAGGTTCAGGATGCCTGGTATAAAGGCCACACACATTAAAAGTAAAGCGCCATGATAAATTGTCGACATTTTTGTTTTAGCACCAGCGTTCACATTGGCGGAGGAACGTACGATTACACTGGTAACAGGTAATCCACCGATCATTCCCGAAACAATATTTCCCAGTCCCTGTGCTTTTAATTCACGGTTGGTGGGGGTTACCCGCTGATAAGGATCAAGGTCGTCCACGGCTTCAATACTCAACAGGCTTTCCAGGCTTGCCACAATAGCTAGAATTACAGCGGTTATCAATACTTGCTGATTCAACAAATGTGACCAATCAGGCATTGTAAAAAAGGAGAAGAATTCCTTCATTGAATTAGCTTGTGGGATAATCACCAGATGCTCACCTTTAAGTGCATTTTCGGTGAATGAGCGTTGAAAAAACAAATTCATGCCTACCCCAATCAATACAACCAGCAGGGGTGCCGGTATAATTTTTAGAACTCCTTTTTTACCGGCAGTAAATTTTTCCCAGATAAAATAGAAGACCAGGCAAACTGCACCGATCAGCAAGGCAACCGGACTAATGTTTGCGAACGCATTAAAGAAATTGGAAAAAAGATTCCCCTTTTCAATAGGGGCAGGGATACCTTCATCGTTTTCGAAATGGGAATCATCTCCTAACAAATGAGGAAATTGGTTCAGAATCAAAATGAGGCCGATTGCGGCCAGCATTCCCTTAATAACATTGCTGGGAACATAGTCACCTATAATACCCGCTTTAACGAAGCCAAGAATAATTTGTATAGCGCCTGCTAATACAACAGCAACAAGAAAAGCTTCATACGAGGGTAATGTAATAATTGCCGTAGCTACAATAGCTGTTAAACCTGCGGCGGGACCACTAACGCTTAGATGAGAACGACTGGCTAATCCTACTACGATGCCGCCTACGAATCCTGCGATCAGTCCACTGAATAAAGGAGCCTGTGATGCAAGGGCTACCCCCAAACAAAGCGGCAGTGCCACCAGGAATACCACAATGGACGACGGTAAATCATTACGCAACGACCTTATATAGGTTGTAAAAGTTGGTTTCATACTACGTTTTTTTCACGCACAGTTAAAAGATAGAACCCATTAAATTTTCAAATGGTTCAATCGTTTGAAATAATAAAAATGAAGGCTGTTTAAAATCAGGATGCGTAATCGGGAGGGGGAGTAATCAGTTCAAAATGGGCGGGATGAACTTTGCTACACACCAATAAGAGCTGATGAATTAAATTATCAGAAACTGAAGCATCGGTTTCATGTTGATCGTGCAGGTATTCTTCAGAAATAGAAACTGGGTTACCGGGTGCTTTTTCATCGGGCCCGGTTGGAGAGGGTTTGTTTTCGTCCGGGAAATTATCAGCATTACCATCGGTAGCTTCTATTGCTATGACTGATTTAGCTGAATCATCCGTTGGATAGACGAAAAAATTCATACTGGTGAGCAATAACAGCAATGCTGTCATCAGTACAGCAAGAATTTTATTGAACACACTATATTTATAGATTGCAGGCATATTGATCAACAGGTTGCAAATATAACCTCTGAAACTGGCTAGTGCAATTTGTTAAAGAGATTTTAACAAAATCTAATGAGGTTGTTTAAGACTTCCGATAAAAAATAGTAATATATTAATCAATGTTTGAAATGACGAAGACCCGTCATTACCATTGCCAGCTTATTCTGCTGACAATATTCAATGGAATCTTTATCCCGAACAGAGCCACCAGGCTGTATAAAAGCGTTGATACCGGCGGCATGACCCAATTGTACACAATCATTAAAAGGGAAAAAGGCATCGCTTGCCATAACCGCGCCTTTCAGGTCGAAATGAAATTGCTTTGCTTTTTCAATAGCATGCCGTAATGCGTCGATTCGGCTGGTTTGGCCGCATCCTTTGCCAATCAACTGCCGATCCTTCACTAACGCGATGGCGTTTGATTTGAGGTGTTTGCAAATGATATTTGCGAAGATAAGATCCGTTTTTTCTTTTTCAGTGGAGGTACGACCGCCTGCTTCTTCCCACTTATTATAATTGCCTTCATCGGAGCCTTGAATCAATACACCATTCAATACAGATTTGTATATCTCTTTATTATTCAACGTTTTTTTCAATTGAAGCAGGATGCGGTTCTTTTTCGTTTTTAATATTTCCAGTGCTGCTTCTTCATAGGCGGGGGCGATCAATACTTCAAAAAACAATTCATTGATGGCGGAGGCAGTTGCTTTATCAATGGGTTTGTTACAAACCAATACCCCTCCGAAAGCGCTCTCCGGGTCACCGGCGAGGGCGGTATCCCAACTTTCTTTTACGGTTGGTCTGGCTGCGATACCACATACATTGGTATGTTTGATGATCCCGAACACCGCATCCTCCATCCTGTTCCCGGTAGTATCGCTGCTAAACTCTCCGATTAAATTAATCGCTGCATCCACATCAACCAGGTTATTATAGGAAAGCTCTTTTCCGTGCAACTGGTTGAATAATTCTTCCGGTTCTCCATAGAATATTCCAGACTGATGCGGGTTTTCTCCATAACGCATTGCCTTTGGATGAGGAACCGATTCTAGAAAATACAAAGCATTTACCGGGTTGAAATATTTTGCAATTGCAACATCATAATGAGCAACTATTTCAAAAGCTTTCGCTGCATAAAATTTACGTTGTTCAATGGATGTTTCCCCTTTTTGTTCTTTCAGTAATTGTTCCAGCGCTGAGTACTCTTTTTTAGCTGCCACTACCAGCACATCTTTAAAATTTTTCGCGGCCCCCCGGATCATTGAAGGTCCACCGATATCTATTTTTTCTATGATCGATTTTTCATCGGAAGTAGTAGCAACAGTTTCTTCAAAGGGGTAAAGATCCACAATCACCAGGTCAATCTCAGGAATCTGGTATTGCTTCATTTCCTGTACATCAGTAGCATTATCTCTTCTTCCTAAAATACCTCCAAAAACAGAGGGATGTAATGTTTTCACCCGCCCTCCCAAAATTGAGGGGTAAGTTGTGAGGTTCTCAACCGGGACAACCGGAATAGATAATTTTTCAATAAACTGCTGTGTTCCGCCGGTTGAATAGATGGTAATTCCCAGCTCATGAAGTTGGCGGACAATCGGCTCCAGCCCATCTTTATAGAAAACCGAGATCAACGCAGATTGAATATTCTTATTCATATTGAGTGGGTTGCACAGTTGCCAATTTCTATTTTAAGTAAAGAAAGACAGCTGCTTTTTTTTGTTGAGGCGCAAAGGTAAGTTATGGCAGGTTCATCACAAAAGCGCCGTTGATACTAACACTATGGCAGGCTATCCCTACTGCAGCGCATTCCTTTTTCCATTGATTTACTTTCCATGTTGGGTTGGAACCATCAAATACTACTTGTTTGCATTCAGTAAAGGCTAATAAGTCTTTTATATGCAATCTGGGATTGCCGGTAACTATAATAATGTCTATTTTTAATTTATGAGTAGCAGAGGATATAAGTAGGTTTTCATCAACCAGTAAAATCCGGGTAGAACCATAAGTGAAAAAATTATGATTGCCCAGCAAGCCGGCCAGGCTGTCCGATCTGTTAATACGATGAAGTACGCGGGAGGGTTTCAAATGAAAATTCTGAAAGTAACCATCATTCATCAAAACGCTATCCCCCTCAAAAAAATAATTCCGGCCATTAATAAAATCAATGGCCCGGTGACGCGGGATATTATAGATTATTATTTTTCGCTGTTCGAGGGCACGACTAAAAGAGACTGTTCTTAACAACACAAAACAAAAAAAGGCTGATAGTGTCCAAATCACCGCTTTGCTATTTTTTCGCGAAAGCCAGCAACTTATAGCGATAATGGTTCCATAAAAAAAGTAAGACTGAGCAATGCTGATGGATAAATTACTCCAAACAGCAAAGGGTAGTTTATCAATGTATTCAATAAAATGATTTAGTAATCGGATCAGCTGGTGGATTATCCAACCGATACCTGCTGCCAGATCAGGGAGAAATGAAAAAGCGCATAGAATTATTTCACCCAGTAGTATGATACTTGACAAAGGAATGGCCACCAGGTTGGTAACGAGGAAGACCATTGGAAACTGGTGAAAATAATAAATACTGATAGGCGTAGTCAGGATTTGCGCGGCAATCGTTACAGAAATTAATTTCCAGCAATGGTCCAACAACTTATTGGGTAAATACAATAAATCATAAATTGGTTTGCTGAAGACAACGATACTGA
The DNA here is from genome assembly GCA_965279015.1 of Chitinophagaceae bacterium. GTDB lineage: Bacteria > Bacteroidota > Bacteroidia > Chitinophagales > Chitinophagaceae > Endoryza. The sequence continues at coordinate 311,993 of OZ257130.1, read as the reverse complement.
GTACGGCAATATAAGATAATTGAAACCCTGCATCCCATATCCAGAACGGATTGTAGCAAAGCAGCAGAAAGGCAGAAGCCGCCAATGAGTTATAAACTGATATTTTTCTTTCCTGGCTTTCTCCCATTATGATACAAGTAAACATTACAGCCGACCTCAATACGGAAGGGGAACCACCTGCCAGCAAACTGAACAACCAAAGAATAACGATAATCAACAGCGGTTTGATCCATTTCGTTTTTTTTCTTTTCGAGAATGGATTCAATATCAAATTCAGCAACCAGTAAATAAGTCCGAGATGCAATCCCGAAATGGCAATTACATGTACCACGCCGGTATTGGAATAAGCCTGTATCAGCTCTTTGTCCAGATCATCTTTGTAACCGATTAGCAATGCTTCGGCCAAACCACTTTCCACTTTACCTTCTATATATTTTTGTAATAAGGCCACCATTTTTTCACGGGTATCGAACAGGAATTTCTTAAAAGGATTAACATAATTAGTTGGCAAAGGGATCCATTGCTTGTTTGTTAAGTATGCCTGGTAATAAATATCCTGGAAGGATGCATATTGTTTGTAATCAAATGCACCTGGGTTGCCTGTATTAATAATAGGTTGGAGCGGCCGGGAAAAAAGCAGCTCACTGCCGTATTGAAGTTGAAGTGTACTGCTTCTGGTACTATCATCGGAAACAGAAAAACTGTCTTTTTGAAAGTAAAGAATTACCCGCCCACTCACCGGGATAGATTGGTTGTTATTAAGTATGATCCTTACCGATGCAATCGCTTTGTACGATCTCGCTTTTTCAGTTAGGGGTTCTTCCAGCCGGGCAATTACCATCAAACTGTCTTTATAATGGTGACCTATCCAGTTGGGATGGTTGGGTAAATAATTATAATGTGTAATTATTATACCGGCTATTACTAATATACCATTCAGTAAGAGTCCGGTTATTACAGAATGACGGAAGCGGAACGCGAGGGAGCTAAACGATTGTAATAGTAAAGCAGCTACCAATGAAATCAGCACCCATATTATCCATCCAATGCCAGGAGATAAATTCCATTGTATTAAAATGCCTAATGCAAAAGGAATAAACAAACGAAGAAAAGGTGCTTCTTTCCACAACGGAATAGTCCGGAATACCTGCATAGCAATAGACTTATTCTTCTATCAATAAATGAATAAAGAATGTTATTAAAATATCACAGCATCTAAGAGGTAATAACGAGAAGCGGGATTAATAAAGAGTAACAATAAGCAGTTACCGATACAACCGTTTTTAGAGAAGTAATGTGATTAATGAAAAAGAAACCAGGCAGCTTTTAGAAGTTTTGGCGATCATAGGAATATTGGACTTTAAAAGCGGCGATGGTAAAATCAGCTAGCAATTTCAGATAATTTTTTGTACTCTTAAATCAGACAGGCTCAAAACTTTATACTGTTTTTTGGTGTAGGTTTCTACGGTCAAAATGGGTGTATGTTTTACCCGTATCGGTGAAGTTATTTTCCCCGTTTTTTTACCTTGTTCTTCCCGATTTTATTTGCGTTTTTTATTACTGTCGTTTGAGTTTCTTTGCGTTACAAATAATACTAATTTATAATTGATTGAATTACATTTTTTTGTGTGCCCGTTCCTGTTAGGAACGAAATAGTTTTACAGTGGATACAATTTTATTCACATATATAAACCCACGAACCATGGTTACAGTTAAGGCAAAAACCCGTAAAGCGGGAAGATTAGTAAATACCGGTCACGTAGATACGATAATCCGGAATTATAAGAAAGAGAGATGGGCGAACAATTCTAAACATATCGGCAAGGAAGACTCGCTGAGTGTTTGGTTCACAGTTGAAGAATTGGAAGCATTTCTATTGAAAGCAAAAAAACACGGTGGAGATGGCATTCGATTTTATTTTGGAGCATATGATGCTAATTTTTCCGATGAACCTTTGTTTGCCGGACGACAAACAATCGTTATGGTAGCGACGCAATCAAAGGAAACTGATAACAAGATTGTTGATAAAGATATTTACATCGCAACAGAGGAAGGGTCAAGTATATTAGCATATAACATGGGTAAATTATGTCCTCCAATGTGTCGACCAGGTGTTTCGGGCGATGAAGAAGGAATTGGGATTACAATTATAGATAAAAAGGAAGAGGGAATGCTTGTAATCTAATAGTTTAAGTTCCCTGAAAAAAACCTTCTTAATTAAGAAGGTTTTTTTTGTGAATAAGAGCTAACTTTTCGACATAATGTCGTACGTTCCACTATACGTGTATTTTATTGCTTTGAGCTTTTTAGTAAGTCTGTTTTTTTATAGGGTAAACAAGGACATAATTTATTTGAGACTCTTCCCATTTTTTTTATTGGTATCGTTTGGGGTTGAAGCATACGGAATCTATTTATGGTATATACGAAGAGATACTGCAACTCTCTATAATTTCTTTTCTTTGTTTGAATTTATATTCTATTTTTTCACTTTGTATCATGTTGTTCGTAATAGTTTGGTGAAGAAACTAATTACTATTTTATCTTTCAGTTTCATTCCATTATGCCTGATAAATATTTTTTTTATTCAGGGTTTAGGTAAATTACACACCGTTACATATTCCCTGGGATGTTTGTTAATTATTGGGCTTACAATTTTTTACTTTTATGAGTTATTCCGATTGCCAAAATTTATTAGTCTAACAAGGGCACCGGCATTTTGGATAAGCTCTGGATTGCTGTTCTTCTATTGCTGTTCCTTCCCTTATTTTGCTCTTTCAGATCTTTTGGAGGGATCTGCCCCTTTTATTTTAAATAATTTTGATAAGATTATTAATGTTTTGAATATATTACTCTATTCTTTATTTAGCATTGCATTTGTATGCAGGATCAGGGTCAGGAAATCTATATTATAATAATCATAGGAATGGTACTGGCAGTTATGCTGGTTGGATTTATCGTCACCATCGCCTTCCTCTACCAGCGCCGGCGGCATCAGCAACAACAGGAACTAGCAGTCATAAAAGATCAATACGAGCAGGAAGCCTTAAAATCCCAATTGGAAATTCAGGAAAATACGCTTAAAACCATCAGCCAGGAACTGCACGACAATATTGGCCAGATGCTATCCGTAGTTAAATTCTCATTGGCTGTTTTACCGGTAGAGAAGCAACACGAAGCCTATGAACCCATTCAAAACTCCCGGCAAATTCTTAATAAAGCGATACTCGATCTTTCAAATCTTACCAAAAGTCTGCATACGGACCGTATTACTGGCATCGGTTTGGCTGAATCAATCGGTTTTGAAGTAGATTCGGTTAGGAAATCCGGCATTCTGGATATACAATATAATGTGAGTGGGAATGAAATACATTTTGATGAACAGAAAAAGATATTCCTTTTCCGCATGTTCCAGGAAATCCTGAACAATATTCTAAAGCACTCCCAAGCGAGTTTAGTTACAATAACGCTGGATTCCCCGGGAGATGATAATTTTGCGCTTACTATCGAGGACAATGGGGTTGGCTTTAATGTAGAAGAAAAACGCCATGCGGTTTCCTCTTCGAGTGGGGTAGGATTAAAAAGTTTATTTAACCGGGCCAAACTGTTGGGTGCAAATTTGAGTATGAATAGCGAACCGGGGAAGGGAACCAGGGTATGTATTGAACTACCCGCCCCGGAAAAAAACTAATTATGGCGAAAGCGGGAAAAAAAACGATGGTGGCGATTGCGGATGATCATTCGCTGTTGCGAAACGCCTTGGCGAAACTGATCTCCTCGTTTGGCGACTACGGTGTTTTATTCGAGGCCAATAATGGAAAAGAAATCCGGCCACTTATTCAGCAGCATGGTATCCCGGATATCGTATTGGTAGATGTGAACATGCCCGAAATGGATGGCTTTGAAACTACTAAATGGTTACATGCAAATTACCCCCAAATCAAAATATTGGTATTATCAATGCTGAGTGATGAACGAACCATTATTCGCATGATGCGGCTGGGTGCCAAAGGCTACTTGTTGAAAAACGCGGATCCGGAGGAGTTAAAAGAAGCGCTTGATTCGGTTATAAACAAAGATGTATATCTGCCCGATCTTATTTCCGGAAAACTGATCAGCGGTTTACACCGCGATGCGGATCGGGATGAAGACGCTATCACACTCAATGAACGCGAAAAAGAATTCCTGCGTTGGGTGTGTTCAGAACTGGCCTATAAAGACATCGCTGAAAAAATGAACCTGAGTCCCCGTACCATCGACGATTACCGACAGAACTTGTTTGCAAAACTCAATGTGCATAGCAGGATTGGGATGGCGTTGTATGCGATCAGGAATGGGATTGCGGAAGTCTAGAGAGGTTTATGGTTTTTCGTTTATCGTTTTGGGGTGCTCCAAAATTGCTTTCGAATTCCCTGTTAGTTGAACAAGAACTTTGAAATTACTTAGCGACTACACAAAAACGATAAACTAAAAAAACGATAAACTATTTTACCATCTTCACCACATAAGCAATCTGCCCCGCATGATAAATATTATGCTGTATCAACCCGTTTAACAAAAAACGGAATTTATACTTACGGTAGTCAACAATCTCTTCCAGGAATTTATCATCACTCACTTTCTCTTTTAATAACCGGATTATCTCTGCATGTATCTCTTTAAATTGTTTTAGGCCTTCCTGCCATCCATGGATCTTCGGATCAATTTCGCGCCAATCTAATTTTTCAAATACGGACATATCATTGATATCGTCTTTCTCAATCCTCTTAAGGACAAACTCTGCCCAGGTAATCATGTGATACAACAATTCAATGCAGGAATGTGAATTGTCGTTGGGTTTTATATATGCGATCGACTCGTCTACTTCTTCTAGTATCTTAAATACCGGTCGGCCAAACCAGGGTTCGCCGCTGTTTACGTTTTCTATGTTGCGGATGATGGATTGGAGTTCTTTGTTCATCGATATTATTTTGCCAAAAATAAAAACGATCAGCCAAAGAATTACAGGGAATTGATGGTTGGTTTAATAATGGATTATTACTACTCCATAAGCTCCGGAACAACTAGATTCATTACCTATATAATGGCCGGCTCCTCCACCACCCGGATTCCCGCCCATACGCGGAGATGTCTCCCTTATTTGTGTAGCAGTAGCAGGATTGTAAAGTCGATAACCACCTTCCGCTCCCGTGTTTAACCTATTCCCGGCATCTCCTCCTTTTCCGCCTATTGTAGCTTCCAGGAAGGTAGTTGCATTGGATTGATGATATTCAATTCGGTTTGCTTGCCCATCTTGACCTGATATTCCGGTACCCCCATAAGTTGTAGAATAATTTCCACCCTTACCTATATAACCAACTCCATTAGTCACAATCATTGTTTTTCCCCCATAAGCGATCATGGCATCGCCGGGCGTGTTAATATACGTATGTCCCCCATCAGACCCCCCGATTGAATTAATTCCTCCCGCACCACGGTTACCTATCTGAATCGAAACAATGTCACCTGCTACCACCAAGAACCATCCACATACATAACCACCACCGCCGCCACCACCACTAATAGTTCCACCACCACCACCACCCCAACCTTCAATCATTATCCGTGTTACACCGGCTGGCACCGTCCAGGATATTAAGTCCGGCGAGTAAAGGAATTCGCGATGATTTTTGAATTCATTGAAATCAACCCAGGCAATATTTCCAGTGCTGTTCAAAGACAACACCTGGCCAGGTTGTCCCGCTACTCCATTGGCTTTAATGGTTTGAGAAATATTAATACTTCCATTCAAATCTAATTTTTCGGCGGGCGCCTGAGTCCCGATTCCGATATTTCCAGTAGGAGTCACCGTTAGTCGCGGGGTACTGGTCGTAACAAGATGAACTTTGCCTGTGGGATTAGCTCCGTGAGCCCCAAAATCAACATCCTCCGCGTTGCCTGAAAATGATCCGATATATCCCCGGTAATTACCCTGTTCGACCAGGCTGATATACATTTGATCCCCTCCATGAAAGATCGCCGTTTGTGCCCAAGGGCTATTTACATCCAGCGAAGCAAGCGGATTAATGCTGTTAATACCTACTTTACCATCTCCTGTTAAAATAAAAGGAGTGACACCTCCGGTAAACCCGAAACGTAGGGAAGAATTAAAGTTGTTGCTTTGCAGGATGGAAGCAAGCGACCATTTATTAGCGATACCTTGTTTGGCGAATTCGATCGTATTCGATATGCCACCGATAGAGTCGGACAGTAATAATAAAGGTCTTGACGCTGAACTGGTGGAATTGATTTGCAGTTTTGCGGCTGGTGTGGTTAATCCGATGCCTACATTCTGAGAAAAAGAACTGATAGCAAGGCTAATGAAAGCGAAGAGTAAAGTCGTTTTTTTCATAAAACAGTTTTGGTACTGCAATATGATGAAAGAATAAATAGTTGTCTATCGCCAAAACGGGGTATGGGGAAGAAGTCCTTGAAATGTAAAATGTAAAATGTAAAATATAAAATGTAAAAGGGTCTTTAATGCTAAAGACCTTTTTATATATTTTTCACCGCGTCCGCCCGCTGGCGGATTCTTAATTTCATATCAACCTGCTCTTAATTGCTTTAGCCACCGCTTCTCCCTTACTGTTTACATGCATCTTGTCATAGATGTGTTTGATATGGGTATGAATGGTATGGAAGCTAACCCCGGCTTTTTCGGCAATCATTTTATAACTTAATCCATCTACCAATAATTTTAATACTTCTTTTTCTTTTTCAGTAAGCTGGATATATTCCGCGTGTTGTGTCTGTTGCTGGAAATTGAATAGCACTTTTTTGGCAATACTGGGAGTAAAGAAAGCACCCCCATCTGCTACTTCCCGGATGGCCTGCAAAATTTTATCGGATGGACTGCTCTTCAATATATACCCGGAGGCACCAGCACATAAGGAGGCGAAAACTTTATCCTCGTCTTCAAATACCGTTTGCATACACACCTTAATAGAAGGAAAATGATCTTTGATCTCCTTAACTGCTTCGATACCGTTCTTTCCAGGAATATTGATATCCATCAACACCACATCCGGCTTCAGTGCCTCCATTCGTTGCGATAACCGATGCGTGTCTTCAAATGATCCGCAAAGCTCCATGCCTTCTGTGGTTACAATAATGAATTCAAGACTCTCCCGGAATTGCAGGTTGTCTTCAAAAATCGCGATTTTCATTTTTTTAGTATCAGTCATCAAAAATCATCTTTAATTCGATGGATCCTTATACCCAATTCAGGCGATAGACCGGAATAAATTTACAGTTCACAGGCAAACTCAACGGTTGCTCCTTTATTTATCGCTGAATCTATCCGTATCGTGGCATTAATTTCTTTAGCTCTTGATTGCATATTCTTTAACCCATTGCCGCTATTTGTTAGGGAAGTGTCAAAACCTTTTCCATTATCCTTAATAACAAGCTGCAGCAACTGGGATTTATACCGGAGGCTGATCTCAATTTCTGTAGCCTGTGAATATTTCAACGCGTTGTTCAACGCCTCTTTAAAAACGAGATATATATTCTTTCGTTTTTCCAGTGGAACTTTTAATGATTTGATACACTCATCCGAATTAAATTGAAGTCTTACAATTTTAATTGCGCAAAGATCCCTTGCGTATTGTTCCATTCGCTGTACGAGTTTCTCTCCTTCATCATTATCGGGATTGATGGCCCAAACAATATCGCTCATGCTGCTTACCATATCGCGACTGTTCTTGCCCATTTTATCCAGCACCGGTTCCAGTTGTGGGAGTTTTTCTTTGATCTGTATTTTCAATGCATCACTGTACATTGATATGGAACTCAGGGTCGCTCCAATATCATCGTGCAGATCGGTAGCAATGCTAATCCTCAATTTTTCCATGTCAAGTATCTGTTTGATGCGATACCGATATAAGCTATAAATACCAGCTACAATTAACCCACTTGATAGTATTATAAACCAACTTGTTTTCCAGAAAGGAGGAGTTACCGTCAATAAAAGATCGGTTGATTGTTCATTCCAGATGCCATCATTATTGGCAGCTTTTAATTGAAGTGTATAATTACCTGCCGGCAGGTTGCTGAAGCGCAGGTTCCTCGTATTCTGCAATTGTATCCAGTCTTTATCAATACCATTGAGTTTGTACGCATATTGATTATTTTCCGGGTTGGAATAATTCAATGCGATAAAATCAATACTGATTGATTGATTATATCGAATGGTCAGTGGTTCTGTCAACGAGCGTTTTTCAGTGGTGTTATCAATCTTTATTGCGGTGATAAGAGGAGCAGGTGAAAAAGAGTTGGTGGTAATCAATGCCGGATTGAAAACATTAATGGCACCTGCGAAACCCATATAAATGCTGCCCGACCCATCTTTATAAAAAGTACCGGTCATATCATTACTCAATAAACCATTCAACGTAGTATATGACCGCATCGCACGGGTTTGCCGGTTGTACTGAAGCAAGCCGTTATTGGTGGCAAACCATAGCATGCCAGTATCATCCTCAACAATTCCTTTCACATAATCACTGAACAATCGGGTATCTATCGAAAAATCATTCATCTTTTGCTGAATGGGATCATATACTCTCAGCCCCTGTTTGGATGCGATCCAGATCATTCCATCCTTTGTTTCCAAAATGGATTGGATATTGTTGGATTGGGAAGTGATGTTTACTCCTGTACGCACAAAAGATTGGAATGTATTTTTATTTCTCTCGTACAAATACAAGCCACCAGTAGTTCCTATCCAAATATTTTTGCGGGAATCTTCTTTTAATTGCTGAACATAATAAGGGCTGATGTGATAATGTTGCGTGGAATCATGGAGCCAACGGGTAATAGTACCTTTCGCAGGATCCAATACTGCAATGCCATTCCTCACAGATCCCATCCAAATCTTACCGTCATGGTCTTCTAATACTCTTGATAAGCGATTGGCAGGCAACGACGGATAATTTATCTGGTTATATTGTTTTAAAACCTTCATGTTGCTGTCGCATTGCAACAAACCATCCGTGCTCGCGATCCAGAAAAAACTTCGCCCTTTATTTATGGAGTAGATACTAAACGGTTCCTTATTATTTTTTATAAAGAGGGGAGTTACTGCATGCGTGTTTTTATCGATCAGGAAATTGAACCCGGTAGTACTGGCAAAATATTGCCGGCTATTAACGGTAGTTAAAATATAAACCGGATCTTCTGTAGGAATTTCGGGATGAAGGGCAAACGTTTGGAATTGCTGGTTGTAGGGATCGATCCTGCACACTCCTTTTGTCGACGCAATCCATATATGCTGCGAACGATCCTGAAGCAAGTCGTGTAAATATGAACTGCTGATGCTTTTGCTGTTTAATTTATCCGGGACATATGTTTCCAACTGTTGCTTTTGCTGAAGAAGATCATCCGTTTTTACTTTTACCAAACCCGCTTCCGTCCCCAGGTATAAATAATCTATTTCGTTTTCAATTGCCGGATGGAGACTGTGAACGATATTTTGCGGGTTTGGGCCAGTTAATTTTCTTTGAACAAACTTATCGTTGACTTCATCATAGAACAATACTCCAAAACCCCAGGTTCCCACGAATATTCTTCCTTTGCTGTCCTGCTTTATTTGCCGACATGCATTCAATAAGTATCCGTCATCAGATTCATCCTGTAAATATTCTTTAACAGCGAGTGTTTGTGGATCGATCTGCTTTATACCGTATGAAGTACTAATCCATAATCGGCTTTTGTTATCTTCCAGGAAGGAAGTAGTGAATTCATTTCGCTTCGTTCCGGTTGCTGTTAGTCTCAAGGGAATATGTTGAAACTTTCCTGTTACTGAATCAAAAAGAGAAAGGCCGGTATTATGGCCCACCCAAATACGATTCTTCTTGTCGATAAATGTGTGGCAATTTTCCTCTGAAAAATATCGGCGACCCTTTTGAGTCGCCGAGTAATTGGTAAAAGTTTCTGTACCGGGATTGAAACAACTGACCCCTTCCTGGGTGCCAATCCAAAGATTACCCTCAGCATCTTCCGCAATCCGCAATACATTGTTATGAACGAGTGAATTGCTATCGGCTTTGTTATAATAATAAGTTTTGCAGTGAATGCCATCAAAACGGTTCAACCCGAACCCGGTTCCAAACCAGATAAAACCCCGTTTGTCCTGGAAAATGCATTTTACTTCAAGATTCGAAAGCCCCTGCTCGCTGTTGATCCGTTCGAACCGGATATTTTCTTGCGAAAGCAAAATAGAAGGAAAGAGCAGGCAGATAATATAATAAGCAGTTCGTATCACCTGTTGAAATTAATGTAAAATCTAAAATGTAAAATTTAAAATGTAAAAGGGCCCCATCGAATAAGGACCCTTCTACATTTTACATTTTATATTTTACATTCATCATTTGCTTAGATGCATACTTCTCTCTCTATACAACTGCCTGAAATAAGGATCACGTAAATCTTTAATGAAACGAATCGCTTCACCGGTAGATTTCATTTCGGGTCCTAAGTCTTTGTTTACACCCGGGAATTTATTGAAACTAAATACGGGTTCTTTGATAGCATAACCTGTAAGTCGTTTTACAAACTTTTGATTCTTCAGTTGCAATTCTCCCAACATTACCTTGGTAGCGATATTCAGATAAGGGATCTGGTACGCTTTCGCGATGAAAGGCGTGGTACGTGATGCACGCGGATTCGCTTCAATCACATAAACCTTACTGTCTTTAATTGCGAATTGAATATTGATCAATCCTTTTATGTTGAGACGGAAGGCGATCTTCTTAGCATATTCTTCCATAGTGGCCACCACCAATGGCGTCAGGTTGAACTGCGGCAATACAGCGTTGCTATCTCCACTATGAATACCTGCTGGTTCAATATGTTCCATTACACCCATTACATGGAAGTTCTCTCCGTCGCAAATACCATCGATTTCCGCTTCCTGGCAACGATCGAGAAAATGATCGATCAAAATTTTATTACCGGGGATATGCTTCAGCAAACTAACCACCGCATTTTCTACTTCATCATCATTTATAACGATACGCATCCGTTGTCCGCCTAATACATAAGAAGGACGAACCAATACGGGGTATCCTACTTTATTGGCAACAATAATGGCTTCATCAACATCAAAAGCGGTTCCATAGTCGGGGTAAGGAATATCCATCTCTTTCAACATATCGCTGAACCGGCCACGGTCTTCCGCGATATCCATATCATCATAGGTAGTACCGATGATCTTAATTCCTTTTTCAAAAAGACGCTTTGAAAGTTTCAATGCTGTTTGTCCACCCAACTGTACAATCACCCCATATGGTTTTTCCAGTTCGATGATCTCCCACAAATGTTCCCAGAATACCGGCTCGAAATAAAGCTTATCGGCCATATCGAAATCGGTAGAAACAGTCTCGGGGTTACAGTTAACCATGATCGCCTCATAACCGGATTCTTTCAACGCGAGTAGTCCATGCACACAGCAATAATCGAATTCGATACCCTGGCCAATCCGGTTTGGACCAGAACCGAGTACGATCACTTTTTTCTTATTGCTTACTTTGCTTTCGTTGTTATTGCCATTTTCGAAAGTGGAGTAGAAATAGGGAGTTTTTGCTTCAAATTCGGCGCTGCAGGTATCCACCATTTTATATACACGGGTAATGCCGGCCGCTTTTCTTTTCTCATAAACAGCTTCATCATTGCCATCTTTCATGATCAAGGAAAGCTGTTCATCTCCAAAGCCCAGGTTCTTGGCTTCGCGAAGTAATTCGATTGGAAGTGTATTCAGTTTGTATTTTTCAATCTCCTTTTCAAGGTCTACAATCTTTTTTATTTCGTTGATGAACCATTTGTCGATGAGTGTAGCCTTTGAAATAGTATTTACCGATACCCCTAACATTAAGGCATCTTTAATCCGGAAAACGCGATCCCATTTTGGAACCTTTATATACTCGATCAGTTCCTCGGCCAACATAATATTCTTGGTATAGTTGCCCAGACCCACCGCATTATTTTCCAAACTTTGACAGGCTTTCTGAAGCGCCTCTGCATAACTCCTGCCAATCGACATCACTTCACCAACACTTTTCATCTGTAAGCCCAATGTATCGTTGGCGCCTTTGAACTTATCAAAGTTCCAGCGAGGCATCTTTACTATCACATAATCGAGGGCTGGTTCAAAATACGCGGAAGTAGTGCCAGTAATCTGGTTCTTTAATTCATCCAGATTATAACCGATCGCCAGTTTAGCAGCGACTTTAGCAATGGGATATCCGGTTGCTTTCGAAGCGAGTGCAGAAGAACGGCTTACCCGGGGATTAATTTCAACAGCGATCAATTGTTCAGTAGCCGGGTCAAGTGCGAATTGCACATTACAACCACCCGCAAAATTGCCCAGACTGCGCATCATTAAGATTGCCTGGTTACGCATGTCCTGGAAAGCGGTATCGCTGAGTGTCATCGCAGGTGCAACGGTAATTGAATCGCCGGTATGAATTCCCATGGGGTCAACATTCTCCACCGTACATATAATGGCTACGTTGTTGTTTTTATCGCGAAGTAATTCGAGTTCGTATTCTTTCCAACCCAATACCGCTTTTTCTACAAGTACTTCATGTATGGGTGATGCAGACAATCCTCTTTCGAGAGCGGATTCCAATTCGGAGCGGTCGTGTACAAAACCTCCACCGGTACCTCCCAATGTAAATGATGGACGAATCACCAACGGAAAACCAATCTCCTGGGCATATTCTTTTCCTTCGAGCATAGAGTTGGCAACCTTGGAGGGAGCCACTGCTATTCCGATCTTTACCATTAGCTGGCGGAACTTTTCGCGATCCTCCGCAGTTTGGATAGCGGCTACATCCACCCCAATCATCCGTACATTATATTTTTCCCAGATCCCCATTTCATCCGCTTCCATGGCAAGGTTCAATGCCGTTTGTCCTCCCATAGTGGGAAGCACCGCGTCAATCTGGTTCTCTTCGAGAATCTGTTCGATACTTTCTACAGTAAGCGGCAACAGGTAAACCTTATCAGCCATCATGGGGTCGGTCATAATGGTAGCCGGGTTACTATTAATGAGAATTACTTTAATCCCTTCTTCCCTGATACTTCTTGCAGCCTGCGTTCCTGAATAGTCGAATTCGCATGCTTGTCCAATAATAATGGGTCCGGAACCGATAATAAGTACTGATTTAATCGAGTTGTCTTTTGGCATTTTTAGAGAAGGTTTGAAAACACAAATTGCGCAAAAGTAATGCGGTGAGGGGGATTTTCTAAATTAAATTCTTATTTTTTTAAAAGGCAGGCTGGGAGCGGGTTTGAGGGGGAGATCGTGAGTCGTGAGGCGTGAATCGTGAGAGGAATCGTGAGTCGTGAGTGGTGAATCGTGAGTAGCGTGCAACACTCTCTAAGAAATAGTGGCTAATTGTTAATCGGGGACCCACTCACGATTCACGCCTCACGACTCACGAAAAAAGCCTCCACCGTCCGGTAAAGGCTTAGAATTGCTGACTATAAATATGTTTGATTCAGATCTTGTGAAACGAGGCTATTTCGATATCATCTAATAGTACACCGCCACCTTTCTGTATTTTTTTCAATTCTTCCAGGTGACGTTTTTCCTCAAAACGACTTTTGATCTTGAACACCCATTTTTGTTTGGCTTCGCTTCCCTTGAACATACCCACGATCGACCCAATGGATAATGCAACGAATAAGACCAGCCTGTTTGATAACTTTTTCATAAAACCAGGTTGTAAATTTTTACCATCGATAATTATACAGACAACTTATATACGCCAAAAGCTGTTCCATAGTTCATAAAAAACCGTACCACAATCGTGGTATTTTTAAAATATTAACAGCTTGCCGCATTTTCTTTTCAACTTTCTTTTATTAGACCATCATTAACTCCCCAGGTTTAACCCTAAAGTCATAGGACGACTCACCAATAATGGGGGTTACGTCAGGGGAACTGAATCAGTTTAGTTTTTTTGCGGGGGAAAAGGAAACGCGTTAAACAAAATGAATACAACACGAGGCAAGCAATTATTGATTCCGAAAAACTGCTGGTACTGGAATTGCTTTTTAGCAATTAGATTTGCGGTTAGATAATTTACTAACCCAAGCATTTATTTTTAAGATGCATTATTTTCTTTATGCGTTGCTGGCAGTGTTCATTCCTATTTCTGCAAACTCACAATTGTTCGACACGCCCAATTACCCAAAGGGTTACTTCCGAAACCCGCTTTCCATCCCCATTGATTTGAGTGGGAACTTTGGCGAACTCAGGCCCAATCATTTTCACATGGGACTCGATCTTAAGACAAAGGCTCGCGAAAACCAACCTGTTTATGCGGCGGCCGATGGTTATATTTCCCGAATCAAGATTGAACCTTCCGGATTTGGGAGAGCCATTTATATTAATCATCCCAATGGGTTTACTACACTGTATGCGCATCTCAACGATTTTAATCCTGCATTGGAAAGATGGCTAAAGCAGCAACAGTATGAGCAGGAATCATGGAAGATTTTCCTCGAATTGGGACCCGATCTGTTTCCGGTTAAGAAAGGAGATTTTATTGGATATAGTGGAAATACCGGCGGGTCGCAGGCGCCGCACTTACATTTTGAGATTCGGAGAACGGAGGATGATGTGAACGTGAACCCGATGCTCTTCGGATTTCCGTTAGCGGATAATACGAAACCCCGTATCCTGCGTTTGGCAATCTATGATCGTAATAAAAGTATGTACGAACAAACCCCCCGGTTGATACCAGTAAAGCCAGGTGCTGCGGGTTCGTATATCAGCACCCCTCCGGTAATAACCGTTAGTTCGCCAATAATCAGCCTGGCTATTACAGCCTTTGATACACATTCAGGTTCTTCCAATGCCAATGGAATTTATGCGTCTACATTATATGTAGATGATCAACCTCAGATCGCTTTCCGGATGGATAATATCAGTTATAATAATACCCGTTATCTGAACGCCCATATCGATTATAAAACAAAAGCCGCTGGTGGAGCTTTCCTGCAACAATTGAGCGAATTGCCTGGCTTTCTAAATTCTATATATAAAAAAGGAGCGGGCGATGGCGTAATCGATTTAAGTGATCGGGAGATACATACCGTTAAAATTGAAGTAACAGATGCTTACCAAAACAAATCCTATCTGACCAGTAAAATAAAATGGTCGGGTACTTACTCCCGACTCCCGACTCCTAACTCCCGACTATTCTATCCGCTGATGCTGGATGGCTTTGAAACGGACGCATGCGAATTTTATATCGGGGAACGCTGTTTGTATGATTCTGTTCATATAAGATACAATCAGTTGGCGGCAACCTCTGCATTCGCTGTATCCGCACTTCATGCGATTGGACAATCTTATATTCCTTTGCAGGAAGCTTTTCTGATCCGGATCAAACCTACCAGGCCTTTATCGATGGCCGAGAAATCGAAAACCGTGATGCAATGGTATGCTGGTAGCAAAAAAGATATTCAGAAAGTGGAATGGCAACAGGATTGGGCCGCTGCCCGATTCCGGGATTTTGGATTTTACCAGTTATTGGTTGATACTATAGCGCCCCAGGTAGTGACAGTTGGTTTTGCCGAAGGAGCCAACCTGAGCAAAGCCAGCCGGATCGTATTCACCATTAAAGATAATTTCGAAAAGGTTAAAAACGTGCGAGCCGAACTGGATGGCAAATGGCTGCGTTTTACCAATGATAAGGGACGTAATTTTATTTATCGCTTTGATGAGAAATGTTTGTCGGGCGCGCATCAATTAAAGATTACGGCGGAAGATGAGGCGGGGAATAGGGTGGAGAAGGTGATTCGGTTTGTTAGATAGTTTGTGGTTTATGGTTTTTCGTTTATCGTTGTTGAAC
The DNA here is from genome assembly GCA_965279015.1 of Chitinophagaceae bacterium. Lineage (GTDB taxonomy): Bacteria > Bacteroidota > Bacteroidia > Chitinophagales > Chitinophagaceae > Endoryza. Next base: position 296,091 of record OZ257130.1, on the reverse strand, counting down.
TTCGAAATTTCATCATAAATAGCGAATCTCTTAATTGGTTGTGAGATTTTTTTGTGCGAGATAATTTAATTTATAGGATTTCATTGATAGCCGGAATGTATCACTTGCCCCGGGCTTTAGCCCGGGGAATGGAATAAATAATTTATCCCCAGGCTAAAGCCCGGGGCAAGTGATGGGGTTCATGAGTAATGATAGGATGTTTTTTGTATAAGTCAAGAATAGATATCTCTTCAATAGTCAAGTCTCTCCGGCCTAAAGAACGAAAAACGATTAACGAAAAACGATAAACCAAAAATGGTTATACTCAAAGAAAGCGACAAAGCTCCCGCGTTTACCGCAACCGATCAGGATGGGAATGAAATATCACTATCGGACTTTAAAGGCAAAAAACTTGTTCTGTATTTTTATGGAGAAGCGGGATCGCCTACTTGCACCATTGAATCTTGTAACCTGCGGGATAATTATGCAATGCTGAAACAAAAAGGGTTTGAGGTATTGGGAGTAAGTCCGGATACAGCGAAAGCACAAAAGAAGTTCGAACAGAAATACAAGTTACCCTTTCCGCTCATCGCCGATACGGGACATATTATTTTAGAAAAGTATGGAGTGTGGGATCAGAAAAAATTATTCGGTCGCGAATATATGGGTGTACTCCGCACCACTTTTGTGATTGATGAAAAAGGTATGATTGCGAAAATATTTCACAAGCCAAAAAACAAGGCGCACGCGGAAGAGATTATTAAATGTAAAATCTAGAATTTAAAATATAAAATGTAAATGGAGCAAAGTGCTGTTGTAAAAATAAATCCCTAAAACTTCACTTGCATGAGACGTTCCTACGGAACGTTAAGAATACCCCGAAATTTTTCTACCCATGAAATGTCCTGTAGGCAAATAATACCTCCGCGATTAACCTTGTTTTTGAATTCATGTCCCGTAGGGACATCTCATGGGTAGCACTCGCATAGAAAAAATTTATACGTTCCGTAGGAACGTCTCATGCAAAAAAAATTTACAACAGAGAAATGGTATTGCAATTAAATCAAAATTGAATGTAAAGCCGTCCGCTTCTAAATAAAATATCCCGTCATTTGTTAGAGGTATTTCTTTTTTCTATTTATTATATTATCAAAGAGCGTTATCGCCCCAACTTTTTTATTCTTCATTTATAATTCTTCATTCTTAATTTCTTCTCTCTCCCCACTATCAGTGATCAATCTCCCAATTCCGGCGATTGTAAACGTTTATGCAACAATTCATATTTGTATCGTCAAACTGATCATCCAAAAAACGCATTAATCAACTATCATTAACTATTAAACCTTATTTACAATGAAACAAGCAAGCTTATTTTCAATCATCGTTCTGGCCGTATTTATCGCCAGTTGCGATAAGAATGATTACGACAATAATCCTCAACCACCAGTACCGGTATCAAATGTTGTGAAAGCCGCCGGCGATAGTGGATCGATTATCGGGTCCATTAATCAGTTCCGCGCATTGTTGGGCGATGTATTAAATTCAACGCCTAATCAAACTTCCGGAAGAAGAGAAGTTAACTGGGACGGCGTACCCGCTAATCTTACCAACAATGGCGCTTTCCCATTCGACTTCTTTAATAATACAGATCCTGCAGGTCCTAATGGTCGTAAACGCGGATTGGTATATCTAAATACCGGAACCAGTTTCCGCGTGGATAGCACCGATTTTGCAGAAGTAGATCCAACTTATGGAGCACAATTCGATGCATTTAGCAAGAAAAGAGTATTTGCCTATCTCGGAAACAATGTATCCGAAATTACTTTTAAAGTAGCAGGTACCAATACCGATGCATTCGTAAGAGGATTTGGCCTGATCTTTCTCGATGTGGATGATGCAAATTCCACCACGCTCGAATTTTTCAGTGGTACAAAAAGTCTGGGTGTATTTAAAGCGCCTGTAAGAAGTGCTACCGGTGGGTTCTCTTTCCTGGGAGTTTATTTCCCGAACGAAAAAGTAACTAAAGTGAAGATTACTGCAGGTAATTCTATTCTGGCGCCTGGTGTAAAAGATGTGACCGATGGTGGTACCAAGGACCTCGTGGTAATGGACGACTTCTTTTATGATGAACCCAAGACAAATAATTAATATAGGACGGAAATTAATAATGAAGAACAACAGACAGGCAGTAGATTTTGGATGGCTGTATGTGTTTGTTAATCCCCAGCAAGCTGCAGGGGATTTTTTTTATCCCCGAATTTGGGGATGCCCAAAAACATATCCGGGGGTTCCATTTCAATAAATTAAATCGAGATTTGTATCCGAATATCAGCCACCAGTAACCATTAAATCTTATCGGTATGAAGCGTAAGGTAAATTACATCGGGAGTATTGCATGGGTGGTAACGATTGTATTACTGTCGGCATGCAGCAAAAACACCGACGATTCAAATCCTATTGTTTTTAAAGCAAACGGCGACATAAATGGAAAGCTTAACGAGTTCCGTGATCAATTAGGCGCACAATTAAATACGACACCCGGAGTAATTGGGGGTCGCCGCGAAATCAATTGGGATGGAGTACCAGCAGATTTGGTTAACAAAGCCTTACCGGGTGATTTCTTTAATCCAACTGATGTTGGTGCGCCTGCGGGTCGTCAAAGAGGATTGACGTATGCGGTACCGGGCGGTGAGTTCAGGGTTAGCAGTACCAATTTTACGGAAGTAAATGCAGGAGCTGCCAACCAATTTTCATCTTTTAGTGGTGATAAATCTTTCGCAAATATCAGTAGCGGTTTGTGGGATGCGGAATTCCAGGTAGCTGGTCAGGCAGTAGCTGCGACAATTAAGGGATTTGGAGCAGTATTCACGGATGTGGATCTTGACAATTCCACCTCACTCGAGTTTTTTAATAATGATAGAAGCCTGGGTAAATTTTTTGTACCTGCTAAATCGCCCGGATCCAATTTTTCTTTCCTGGGAGTGTATTTTAAGAATGAAAAAATTACGCGTGTACGGGTTGGTCATGATGGACGGTTGAATGAAGGATTGAATGATATCAGCAATGGAGGAACGCGTGATCTTATTGTAATGGATGATTTTTTATACGATGAACCTGTTAAGAAATAGCGATGGCAATATAGTTTTGAATGGATTGTATTTAGGATTAGGGGCAATAATCGATCCGCCGGAAACACTTTACTCAAAAAGTGCCCGGCGGAATTTTTTTAGGAACTTAGTAGTAAGAAAATTGGCTAAGAGGTTAAAAGGGAAAAGGAGAAAAAAGGGTGCAACTACTCGGAAATTCCCCTTTCTCACTTTTTCTCTTTTATACGCTTAGCGCTGTATTTATTTTTTAACCAAAAGACGAAAGTGAAAAGGAATGTAAAGCGCTTTACAAAATCACTTTACTTTGTTTCTCTTTTAGCTGTCAATACACTTAAAATATTTCGGTTAGAAGTAAACCATAAAGTGAGGTTTTAAAGATGAGTGAAGCCCCATTTTAACTCGTTTTCTCTTTTAACCTCTTAGCTAAAAAATTTATGAGAAAGATCTAATTTGAATCCATGCGACTGTCTATTGTATATGTTCTATTGTTGCTGTCGATCGTTGGCAGGAGTCAATCTCCTGTAATGTATTTCCGAAATCTAAATACCGGCAATGGTCTTTCACATAATAAAGTAAACTGTATTCTCCAGGATCAACGCGGATTTTTGTGGATTGGTACGGAAGATGGCTTAAACCGCTATGATGGGCGTCGCTTTCAATCATTCCGCCACGACCCGGATACCATCAGTGTATCGGGTAATATTATTAAAGATATACTGGAAGATAAAAACGGGGTAATATGGATCGCAACAGCCGATGGGGGCATTACGCGATATGATTATAGACTCTCGCCTCAAAAGCAGTTCCGGCAGTTTAAACATTCCACTGAAGATTCCAGTTCTATCCCAGGCAATATTATAAATGCATTATTGGAAGATAAGAAAGGAGATTTATGGTTAGCCACCAGCGGACAGGGTCTGCTTCGATTCGATAAACAAAAAGAAGTTTTTTCAGAACCTATTCGACGGAGATCCCGAACAGTACTTTCATTATGCATGGACGCGAATGGTATAATATGGGGTGGGAGAGAAGGCGGTGGTTTAATTAAAATAAATCCGGAAACAATGCGCTATGAGGAAGACGAGCGTTACCAGGATGTGTATGCCAAACTTCCGCATCAGTCAGTACCAGCGCTTTTCTGTGACAGTCGCGAGGATATGTGGATCGGTTCCTGGGATAAAGTTATTTACAAAGTGAATGGAAAAACAAAACAGAAAGAAATCTTTAAGCAAACATCCAATACTTATTCATTTCCGGCTGATGATCCAAGCTCGTTTGCGGAAGATAAAAAACAACAAATCTGGATTGGAGGACATTACAATGGACTTTATCTTTTTAATCCGGTAACGCAACAATTTTATCATTACCGTCACGATGCTTCCCGGGAAGGAAGTCTGGCCGATAACCAGGTGAACACTATATACATTGATCGGTCGGGCATTGTATGGATAGGCACCAACCGGGGTATTAGTATCTATGATCCTGCCTTGCAGCAATTTTCACAAACCTTTCTGCCTCCCTCCGCATCTGGTTCCACGCTTTTCGATTTTATAACCGACGATGAAGGGCGCCTGGTAATTGGTACGTCGGACGGATTGTATCGTCAATCGCCCGAAGGAAATTTTGATTATGTGGAGCTTATTTATAAAGGCGAAAAATTGGCGGCCACCAAACTTTTTAAAGATCCGCAGGAGGGTTTATATATCGGAACGAATGTATCGCTCTTCCGTTATAACAATGCAACCCTTCAAATGCTTCCAAATACAGAAAAGGATGTGGTGATGGGCCGTATTGTTGAATCAAGAGTTGTATCCATTGTAAAAGATACCATTGATAAGCATCCCGTATTACTTGTATCACCCTATGGTCATTTCATCACTTATTACGATTATACGTTAAAACAATGGGTGAATCGTCGCGATACGGTTCGCCAAATCATTCGCAAGTTTAATATTAAAGATAACCTGGTACGTAAGTTTTATAAATGCAGGAAAGGGAAGATCTGGTTGGCTACTGTGAAAGCAGGATTAGGGGAATGGAATAAAGAATCGGGACCCCATATTAATTATTACCAAAATATTCCAGGCGATAAAACAACGATCGGTAATAATAATATTTATGATATAACAGAAGATGTAAGGGGTAATCTCTGGGTAAGCACCTACGGGGGTGGCTTATATTATTTTGATACAAAGACCAGGCAATTTCAGCATATAGCTTCTTCTCATAATCTCGCGGAAGGAATTCAAACAGATAAAAAAGGAAATGTTTGGATGATCGCCAGCGGAAATCTTCATAAATACGATCCCTACCGTAAATCATACACGACTTTTCAGTTACCAGATGTCGAAAAAACAGGTGGCGTACGCGGGTATATTTTTAAAGATGCGGTGGGTAAATTATATGTTTCGGGAATCGGTTATTTTATAAGTTTTCATCCCGATTCCGTTCGGGATGTAAGCACACAACCTGGTGTATATTTTACCGATTTCAAAGTGTTTAATAATTCACGCAGTCATTTGCTATTCGAAAAACAAATAGGACTGCGTTATAATGAGAATTTTTTTTCGGTGGAATACGCCGCACCCTCTTACCAGGCAGGTTACCCGGTTCAGTATGCTCATAAACTGGAAGGAGTGGATGCCGATTGGATAGAGGACCAGGGTAAGGCGGATTATACAAATCTCGATGACGGAGAATATATATTCAAAGTTCGTGCTACGATAAAACCAGGATCGTGGAGTGAGGATATTGCGACTGTGCGCATTCGTATTATTCCACCTTTCTGGAAAACCTGGTGGTTCTATGCCATGTGCGCGGCTATTGTCGGATTGATTATTTATGGTATTTACCGCTATCGTATCAATGAATTGTTGAAGCGTCAGGCGATCCGCAATAAAATAGCGCAGGATCTTCACGATAATGTTGGATCTACGCTCAGTAGTATTTCTGTATACAGCCAGGTGGCAAAGATTTATAAGCAGCAGGAAAAACACGATGCGCTTCGCGATACCCTGGAAAAGATCAGTGGTACATCCAGTGAAATGATATCGGAGATGAATGATATTGTATGGGCCATTAATCCAAGGAACGATAATATGGAAACCATTCTTAACCGAATGGAATCCTTTGCCCGGCCACTATTAGCGTCACAGGAAATACAATTTCACTTTAGTTTCGACGCTTCGATTAAAAACCTTGTGCTGGAAATGACCAAGAGAAAAAATTTCTACCTTATTTTTAAAGAGGCCGTTAACAATGCGTTGAAATACGCGGGTTGTAAAAATTTGTGGGTGAATATTCATTACCGTCATCACGAATTACAATTGACGGTAAGGGATGATGGAAAAGGATTTGATGCTGCAAAAGTAAAATTGGCCAATACCCTGGCAGGTAATGGACTGCAGAATATGCAGTTGAGGGCTAAAGAAATGAAAGGTTCCTGGGTAATTGACAGCGAAATGGAGAAAGGCACCACAGTAACGTTGTTATTCCCTATCCCCTAGTTTGGGGATTGCAATCGGTATAAATAAACGGAACTTTATAAGAAATACACACATGAGTTTACGAATCGCCATATTTGATGATAATAAAAATATACGGGAAAGCATTGGCCTGTTACTGTCTACTGAGCCGCAGTTTGAAGTAGTAGGATCTTTTTGTCATGTATTGGACTGTGTGGAAGATGTAAAGGGATGTAAACCGGATGTTGTTTTAATGGATATTGAAATGCCTGGCATGACCGGTATAGAAGCGGTAATAAAGATTAAAAAAGAATTTCCACAGGTTCAGGTATTGATGCAGACTGTTTTTGAAGATGATGACCGTGTATTTGATTCTATATGCGCTGGCGCTTCGGGATATATTCTGAAAAATTTCCTTAATACAAAATTGGTTGACTCTATCAACGAATTGCAATTCGGAGGTTCTCCGATGAGTCCTTCCATTGCCCGAAAGGTGCTGAACAAAATGCAATCGGTATCTTCTGTAATAAAACCGGAAGAAACACCCGATTATCATCTAACAGCTCGTGAAAAAGAAGTTTTATCCTGCCTGGTAAACGGCCTTAGTTATAAAATGATCGGTTCCGAACTCAATATTAGTTATGAAACCGTACGCAGCCATGTAAAAAAGATTTATGAAAAATTACATGTAGCCTCTCTGACCGAAGTAGTAGCAAAAGCTATCCACCAACGCATTGTCTGATCCAACTACTCAGGAATTCTGCCTTGTACAAAACAGCCCGCTACCATTGGTAAGAATCTTATAGATTCGTCCTTCAATATAATTTTCAGATGATACATTTAGAGAAAACAAAACCCGAGGACCTCCCGGGAGTGATGGAAATGGAAAATCATGTGGATAACCGTGATTTCGTTACACAGAATAACCTGGAAAGACATCTTGCGATTATTGCAAGTGCAGATGAGGAACATGTAAAAGTTATTGATGCCAGCGGAAAAATGATTGGTTACTCGATATTGGTAGGTCTGGAAAACCCAAACAAAAATATCGAATTAAGGAGATTAGTAATTGCAGATAAGGGAAAAGGTTATGGGAGGCAAACGCTCCGGCTCATCAAGCAGTATTGCTTTGGACAACTGAAGAGCCATCGTTTGTGGCTGGATGTGGTAGAAGACAACCTGCGTGCTCAGCACATATACCGCTCCGAAGGTTTTGTGCTGGAAGGATTGATGCGGGAAGCGCATAAAACGGAGAAGGGATATAAGAACCTGCTTTTGTTATCTATACTTGAACATGAATGCTGATTGCATTGCAGGCGCACTAACATTCTATTCTATTTATGGTCGTTCCCCACTTTCGGGGATTCATCACAGACCTCTTTGGGGATTGATTAAGCTTTTCGATTCACACAACTTTGTGGCTCTATTAAACTATTTAAAGTATAGCCATGAAAAAAATTTCACAAATACTTTTTGTATTACTATTTACCCAATCGTCAGTTGTTTTGTCTCAGTCGAAAATGATGCTACCGTTTCATTACTTACCGCAGGAAAAATCGATTGAATTACCAGGCAATATTAACCTGAGTTATGTAGAGCAAGGTAACAGCGAAGGGTTGCCTGTAATTTTCTTACACGGATACACTGATTCCTGGCATTCGTTTGATTCCGTATTAAGAAACCTTCCCAAAAATATTCATGCATTTGCTATTACACAGAGAGGTCATGGAAATTCTGATAAACCGGCCTCGGGTTATTCGCCTAAAGATTTGGCCAACGATGTGGCCGCATTTATAGAAAAACGCAAACTTGGACCAGTCGTTATGGTCGGTCATTCAATGGGAGGAGTGGTGGCTCAACGATTCGCCATGGATCATCCTCATTTCACGAAAGCGGTAGTAATTATAGGTTCTGCCACTTCCGTAAAAAACTTTTCTTCTGTAAAAGAGTTCGTAGAAATGGTAAATCAGTTGAAAGATCCTATTGAGCCTGCGTTTGCCGAAGAGTTTCAAAAGAGCACCCTGGCAAAACCAATCAATAATGATTATTACAAAGAATTGGTAGGCGAAAGCCTTAAAGTACCCGCACGGGTATGGAAAGAAATTCTGAATGAATTGATGAATTACAACCCCGCCGGCGAACTTAATAGTATTCGTAAACCCACTTTAATCATTTGGGGTGACCAGGATATTTATTGCAACCGTGAGAGCCAGGAGGGTCTGCTGAAATCAATAAAAGGTTCTCGCTTGTTGGTATATAAAGGAACGGGACATGCGGTACATTGGGAGGAACCGCGGAAGTTCAGCAACGATATTTCTGATTTTATTTACAGTCTCAATAGACCATATTAAAAACTTCAGCGTATAAAAAATTTTATGATGAAAATATTCTGGCCAAACATGTTTTTGCTGTTCATCGTTCTTACAATTGCTTGTAAAAAAGAAAAAGTTCCGACTCCTGTTCCAACCCCAACTCCAGCTCCAATAAAAGTCGAGGAGTTGCTAACGCAAAAAGAATGGGTTCTAACGAGTATAGGGTTTGATGATAGTAAGGACGGATTAATTGATGCCACCGAGGAGGAAATTACCGATTGTCAAAAGGACAATACGATAAAATTCAATACTGATGGTACAGGTTTTTCCAAGGATAAAGGATTGCGGTGTAACGTAGTATCGGAAGCCGATTTTAACTGGACACTTGCAACAGACAACATGACCCTTATTATAAACGGTAACAAAATACTTACCCTTAAAATCGATGAGAATGAGTTCATGTACACACCCGAAGTACAAGGAATAGTTGGCGCATACATTATTACTTACCGTCATTTATAAATCTGGGTTGTTAACGCGCTGGAACAGGTTTTAGTGACTCAATCAGGTAGGCTAAAATCCCCACCTTGTGGGATTGTCAGAGACGAAACGATATCGGAAATTTGTGGCATTCAAAACAGGAAGTATGAAGAGAATGGTTTTAAAAGTAAAAAACTATTTTAAAAATTGGGTTGATTTTCCAAAGGCGGATTTCAACTGCCTGGAGAGAGATACAAGACATATATTATAGATTCGGGATACTGGAAGTTTAAATTTTAAAAGACTTTTGTATTTTCAGAATCTATCCAGCATCTGGTATCCCTGTTCTTTTACTAGCAAAATCAAATTCATAGATTCATGAAAGCATTTTATATTTTGAATTTATTGTTCCTGGTAAGCATAATCATTGCCTGTAAACAGTCTGACTCAAGTAGTATTCCGGAAAATAATAAAAATTCAGCCGTTCTTTTTTGCGCGCCTTCTTTTGATCCGGCGAAAATGAATGAGGGCAATGCACCGATATTTAAAGGATTGGGTAACCTGCATTTCGAAACGTCTGCAAAAAACAAAAAAGCGCAGCAATATTTTGATCAGGGCCTTACGCTGGTTTACTCTTTTAACCATGGAGAAGCGGGTCGCTCATTTAATGCTGCAATCAAACATGATTCTACACTGGCAATGGCTTATTGGGGTCTGGCAATGGTATTGGGTCCTAATTATAATGCAGCATTAAATCCAACCAGTCTTACTGATATAAATAATGCAATGGATAAAGCGGTGAACTATTCAAAAAATGCTTCACCCATAGAAAAAGCATTGATATATGCGCTGTCAAAACGTTTTCCCCGGGAAGAAGTAAAAGATATGTCGCCTTATAGCGCTGCATATGCCATGGCTATGAAAGAAGCCTATGAGCAATTCCCGGATGACGCCGATATAATAGCGTTGTACGGGGATGCATTGATGAACCAGCATCCCTGGGATTTATGGTTAAAAGATGGAACCGCTCAGCCGTGGACAGCGGAAATAATTCGTGTTCTGGAAAGTGGCCTGGCAAAATTTCCAGAGCATGCCGGTTTGAACCATGCTTATGTGCATGCTATTGAGGCGTCGCCAACACCCGAAAAAGGATTAGCATCTGCGGGCCGTCTTGAAAATATGTTACCTGCTGCCGGTCATCTTGTACATATGCCTGCACATATATATATACGTACCGGCCATTATCATCAGGGAGTATTAACTACCGAAAATGCCAATGATGCCGACAGTACCTATATAGCGCAATGCAAAGTGCAAGGGGCTTATCCCATGATGTATTATCCGCATAATATCCATTTCCTGGCAGCCTGCGCTTTTTTTGAAGGCAATAGCAAGAAGGCAATGGAAGCCGCATGGTTGGTGAGCCGGAAAGCCGATAAGACTTATCTGTTGGAGAATGTTTCAGTTCAGCATTTTTATATGATCCCTTACTATGTAATGGTACAAATGGGAAAATGGGATGATATATTGAAGCAACCGGCTCCGGGAGAAAGTCTAAAATATCCGGTAGCTGTTTGGCTCTATGCCAGGGGAATGGCGCTTGGTGCTAAAGGAAAAATAGCTGAGGCAGAAAAAGAATTGGAAGCGCTGAAAAAAATTGCCGCCGATGAAAGTTTGAAATCCGCACTGATATGGGAGATGAACAGTTCATTTGACCTGGTGAATATCGCCACGTACACATTAGAGGCTGAGATCGCGATGCATAAATCGAATTATACCGAAGCGGCATCATCTTACAAAAAAGCGATTGCAATTGAAGACAAGTTAATGTATCAGGAACCACCCGATTGGTTTTTTTCTGTAAGGCATAGTCTTGGCCATACTTTATTATTAGCGAAGCAATTTAAAGAAGCGGAAACGGTATTTAACGAGGACCTTAACATGTACCGGGAGAATGGTTGGTCGCTGATGGGTTTGTATAATAGTTTAAAAGGGCAGAATAAAAATACAGAAGCGGATGCAGTGATGAAACGATTTGAAAAAGCCTGGGCTCATGCGGATATCAAGATAAATTCATCACGTTACTATTGACATTTTATTTCATTCATTCCAATTTGCATTTTCATTCGTACTTATTCGTGTTCATTCGTGTTCATTCGCGTTCATTCGCGTTATATCATTCGCACTCATTCGTTCGAATTCGTATTTATTCGCGTATAAATTTTCTCATAGACAGTTAGTTTTGGTTATCGGCCCCTGTTTCTACAGGGGCTAACTTTTTGTAATGAATCAAGTATCCAGTATCAATTTTCTTCTAACTACCACTTACTAAACAGCGCCTACCACTCGCCCTTTTTCCTCACCGCATTGAGTGATTTTTTTTCCATTGTTTGGGGATTGAAAAAGCTTTCATTACGGTCCATCTTTGCATTATTAAATCAAATCAAAAAACAAATTAAACTTGGATTTTATGAAAAAAATGTTCGTTGCAGCGGTGTTGCTGGTAAGTTCTTTCTACACAACTGTACAGGCTGGTACTGGTGATAAACCTGGTAAAGCTGCAAAAAGTGATAATGTTAGTCGCCATGTAAAAGAATCATTTAACAAGCAATTTCCTCAGGCACAATACGCGGTTTGGCAGCCTTTGAGCAGACATGATCTTTACCTGGTGCGTTTCGTAAACAATAGCGAAGGGTTTGTAGCTTATTTGGACCCCCAAGGCTCCATTATAGCTACGGCTCGTACTATTCAACTGGATAAGCTTCCTTCAACAGTGAAACAAGTTCTCGATACCAAGTATGGTAACGCGGTAATAACAGAAGCGCTGGAGTTGGTACTGGAAGGTGACCTCAATTATGTTATCAAGCTGGAAAACGATAAAGCAAGGTTTACGCTTAAGATAACTGGCAATGGAGATTCCAGAGAAATTGTTAAAGAAAAGATCGCCAAAAAAGGTTTTTAATGTAGAGAGAAACTACTAATACGAAAATAACGTATTTGAGTAAAAAGAATCCCCGCTGCGGCGGGGTTCATCTCATGGGTTATTTTTAGTTTTAGGGTTTGGTCCCCGCCTTTTCCAGGGCGGGGTTTTTTGTGGCAACCTTTTGAGCCCCGATTCCGTAAAAATAATAGCTGTGCAAATACGTTTAATTCACAGATCTACTATACACTATAAACAGAATTATGATCCGGAAAATCACCTGCGTATTGATACTTGCTGCCGTTTTAAGCGGTTGTTATTATGATAAGGAAGAAGTGTTATATCCTGGCACCACCGATTGCAGCACGTTGAACCCAAGTTTTTCAGCGCATGTAATGCCCATCATTCAAACAAGTTGCGCAATTGCTGGTTGTCACGATGCTACCTCGGGTAACAAGGGCGGCCCCTTTGTTAACTATACCCAGGTAAAAGATAAAGCAAGTACCATAAAATCGCAGGTTCTCAGCGGAGCCATGCCGCAGGGGTCATCGTTAACAACTGCCCAGTTACAAGTGATCAGTTGCTGGGTTAGCAATGGTGCGGTCAATAATTAATTACATGAAACGAAAATACATTGCGTGGGCACTGGTCGTGCTGCTACTCGTGGCTTTTGTATATGGCTATAGGGAATACAATCGCCAGCGAGCAGACTCTAAATCAATGGAACCGAAATTCAATACGGAGGCTACTGAGTTGTTGCAGGAGTTTAATAGCAATGAAACGGAATCTAATAAGAAGTATGGTGGGCAGAATGTAATAGTGGCCGTAAGTGGTTTGGTGAAAGAGGTGGTGAAAGATGAAAAGGGGCATTATACCATTTTGTTAGGAGATACTGCTAGCCTTTCTTCGGTGCGTTGTTCAATGGATACGTTGTATTCGGCAGAATTGACAGACTTGCATCGGGGATCTTTTACTAAACTGAAAGGAAATTTTAATGGTTATAAAGGAGATGAACTGGGCATTGGCGCGGATATCGAATTAAACTTTTGTGTGCGGGTAGAAAGAAAATAACATGAACTATTATAAGATCATATTTTCATTATTGATGGTTGTGGGTTATTGCAATCTTCAGGCGCAGGATCGGTTCTATACCAAGAATGGACAGATCAGTTTTTTTTCCAAAGCGCCTCTTGAATCAATTGAAGCGGGAAATAAAAATGTTACCTGTGTGCTGGATACAAAAACCGGTCAGTTGCAATTTGTGGTATTGATGAAAGGCTTCGAGTTCAGGAAGGCATTGATGCAGGAGCATTTCAATGAAAATTATGTAGAGAGCAGTAAGTTTCCCAAGGCCGAGTTCAAAGGACAGATAGTCAATAACAGCGAGATAAATTATAAACAGGATGGATCTTACCAGGGCAATGTAAAAGGGAAACTATCCATTCATGGAGAAACAAAAGAGATAGAGAGTACCGGGACTATCACAATAAAAGACGGGAAGATCAGTACAGTTTCCGGATTCAACATTCTTCTATCTGATTATAAAATAGCGATTCCGGCACTTGTCAAAGATAAAGTATCAAATAGTGTATCTGTAACAGTTAACTGTACGCTGGAATTATTAAAAAGTTCGTGACCTCACCCCTGCCCCTCTCCTTTAGGAGAGGGGCAGGGGTGAGGTGAAAGCCGCTATAAAAGAAACTAAAAATAACCGCATGCGACTACTCATTGTAAGTTTACTATTTCTATTTACCAATTTGGTTTTGCCAGCAACTGCCCAAGATAGTACCGATATATTGAAAGGGGTAACGGACAATGCTCCCGAAAGGGAATATGTAACCAGCGCTTTTAAATCCTCGAGGGTTATCAATGGTCATTCCATGGAATTTATTGGCAAAGGAGTATTGGATGTGCGGATCCTGCATCGGTTCGGTTATGTAAACGAAGGCGCTTATACTTTATTCGGGTTGGATGAAGCCAGTATGCGGTTAGGGTTTGATTATGGACTTGGAAATAATTTCACCATTGGTATTGGAAGAAGTACCTATAAAAAAGAAGTGGATGGATTTTTGAAATACCGGATACTGAGGCAATCAACAGGACCAAGAAGCTCGCCAGTTTCATTGGTTTTGGTGAGTGGAATGACAATAAATGGTCTCAAATGGGCTTATCCCGATCGAAAAAATTATTTTTCTTCCCGCATGGGATTTTATAATGAGCTGATCATTGGGCGTAAGTTCAGTGATCTATTCAGTCTGCAAATCGCGCCCGTTTTTGTACATCGCAACCTGGTTGATTCTGTGTCGAGAAACAATGATACCTGGGCACTCGGAATCGGCGGTCGCATGAAACTATCCAAACGACTCGCGTTGGTACTCGATTATCATCCGGTATTGTCGGAAAAAGACCCCGGCACTTATGATCCGTTGTCCATCGGAATTGATATTGAAACGGGCGGACACGTATTTCAACTGCATTTTTCCAACTCCAGTGGAATGAATGAAAAAGAATTTATCACTAACACCACCGGTGATTTCTGGAAAGGAGAGATCCGGTTTGGATTTAATTTGTCGAGAGTATTTAGTTTGGGAAAAGCGAAGAATGGCAGCTACTAGAAATGTAAAATGTAGAATCTAAAATGGAAAAGCGGGCAAGAGCCTGCTTTTTTTGTTTTTAAAAGTTATCCTTATTGAATGCTGAAGTAATCACTACCGCAATTTTCCTAACTTGAGACTTGATACTCTCTCTATTTTTTGCAAAGAGTCAATAAATGCACTAGTTAACAAACAACCATGAAAGTAGCCGTATTCAGTACAAAATCATATGACCGGGAATGGCTCGATCGTGTCAATAAGGACAGTAAACATCAATTGACATATTTCGATGCGTCCTTAAATGCCGATACTACCAACCTGGTACTGGGGTTTGATTCGGTTTGCATATTCGTAAATGATAAAATTGATAAAGAAACCATTGAGCAATTAGCTAAAAACAATATTAAACTGATAGCACTGCGTTGCGCAGGTTTTAATAACGTTGATATAACTGCTGCAACTGAAAGGAATATTAAAGTAGTGAGGGTGCCTGCGTACTCACCACAGGCTGTTGCGGAACATGCAGTAGCACTTATCCTGACATTAAACAGGAAGACACATAAAGCCTATAACCGGGTAAGGGAAAATAATTTTTCTTTAGAAAAATTAATGGGCTTTAATCTTCATAATAAAACGGTAGGTGTTATCGGAACCGGTAAAATTGGAGCCGTTTTTTGTGGCATTATGCAGGGCTTTGGCTGTAACGTCATCGCCTATGATATTAATGAATCGGAAGAGTTAAAGCAAAAGGGAGTTCAATACAAAACCTTTAGTGAATTATTGTCGGAGTCAGATATTATCTCTTTGCATTGTCCACTCACTCCGGATACACGACACCTTATTGATAAAAAAGCCTTTGCCCAAATAAAGAAAGGTGCCATGATCATTAATACCAGCAGGGGAGCGGTTATTAATTCATCGGATGCTATCGATGCCTTAAAAACCGGGAAATTGGGATACCTGGGAATCGATGCGTACGAACAAGAAGAAAATCTATTCTTTAAAGATCTTTCTGAAAGCATTATCCAGGATGATACGATACTCCGTTTAATGAGTTTTCATAATGTTTTGATTACCGCTCACCAGGGATTTTTTACACATGAAGCGATGGAGCAGATTGCGACTACAACTCTACAGAATCTTACGAATTTTGAAAATGGCTTGTCAACAGAGAATGAAGTCCGACTTGAACAGATTAAAAAATAATTATTCGGTCAGTTTTATCGCGGATGATTCAACCAGTTTTTAAAAACGTTTCATCTGCACTAATCTTTCCATTTTCGAAAAATCAACTTCAAAAAATTCCAATTATAATACCCATTCAACCTCTCCAAAATTAAACGTTCTTTCCATCGTGTCTTTGGTAAGCAGAAGACCTTCTGGGGTAATGCCTTTTATTACGGTTTCAAAAACAGCATTGCCTTTCTTCAACTTCACCTTTTCGTTGAGTTTATAAAGAACAGCGCTGTATTCTTCTAAAATCTTATTAGCGGAATTCAACGTAGTCAATATTGAATATCGTTTTTCAAGACAATTGCAGAGTTCTTTAGCCAGTTCTACAATATTCCAATCCTTACCCGTTATTTGTTTCATCGAAACAGGGTTGCGGAGTTGTTCCTCAAAAGCAGTTTGGTTAACATTAATACCAATGCCCACAATAACCCTTCGTAGAGCAGCAACTCCCGGCTCCTGACGCTCGACTCCCAACTCCCGACTCCCGACTCCCGACTCAATTAGTACTCCTCCTGCCTTTCTGTCCTGCCAGTACAAATCATTCGGCCACTTGATTCGGGTCAGTTCCGGTTCCGTATATTTTTTTAAGAAATCATAACATGCGAGGGCCACGGATGCCGATAAAATAAACTGGTTACCGATAGTCAGGACTTTTGGCTCCAATACCACACTGATCATTATATTCTCACTTGGTTTACTGGTCCAGCTTTTACCCCGTTGACCCTTACCATTGGTTTGTTCCATAGCGAGATATGCGGTTCCATGTATAGCCAAACCGGCACGTGCCTGGGCCATGGCATAGTTGTTGGTACTGTCAACCGATGGAAGCACAATAAACGGTTGGCCGATAGGAGGAAAGACGGGTGTATTTGGCAACAAATCACTATTTTTGAGCAGTACGAAAATAGTTAATTGAAGGAAACGTTTAAGAGGAAGTATTGATAAGCGCGGAACGGAACCTGTTGCGAAAAAGAACGGCAACCGAGGATCAAATGAAAAATAACCGACTCCCTAAAAATCTATAAATATCTTTTTGATCATTTTAAACAGTTTGATTATTGGAACAACTTTC
This sequence comes from Chitinophagaceae bacterium, assembly GCA_965279015.1. GTDB lineage: Bacteria > Bacteroidota > Bacteroidia > Chitinophagales > Chitinophagaceae > Endoryza. Next base: position 278,930 of record OZ257130.1, on the reverse strand, counting down.
TAAGTTAGCTGCCCGCAGGAAGCGCAGTAGTGTTACCCGGTTAACCAAGAACTCAAAAATCCTTAAAGCAATTGTTCACGCCATCCAGGAAAAAAAGGGAGAGCATATAGTTATGCTTGATTTACGCCGGATACCCGAAGCGGTGGCCGATTTCTTTTTTATTTGTGAAGCCAGTAGTACCGTACAAGTAAAAGCGATCGCCGATTTTGTGGAGGATCATCTTAAGAAATCGCTGGGAGAATTAGCTTATCACCACGAAGGAATGCAGGCAGGGCACTGGGTGCTCATCGATTACGTAAATGTAGTAGTACATGTAATGCAATCGGAAACCAGGAAATTCTACAAATTGGAAGAGATGTGGAGTGATGCGGAAACCGATGACCTGTAAGCGGTATTTTAAAATTCTATTTTGAACATTTCTAGAAAATAAACATTAATAAGAAAATAAGGAGACGAAGTATATATGTCACAGGATGAGCAAAGACCAGGCGACCGGAACCCCAACAACCGGTTCAAACAACAAAGAGATGAGAATGGCCAGAAAAAAGGCCCCAAGTTTAATATCTACTGGGTGTGGGCAATTATTTTCGCCGTATTGGTAGGGTTCCAGTTATTCGGCAGTTTCAGTCCCGATGCTAAAAAAATTGATTCGTGGATGGAATTCCGCGATCAGATGCTGGAGAAAGGTGATGTGGAGAAACTGGATATTATCACTAACAAAAATATTGTTCGTGTTTATATTAAGAAAGACAGCCTATCCAAACCATACTACCAGGCTAAATTTGATAAAAACTGGCCAAGTGTAAAAGAGTCCAAGGGCCCGCATTTTGAATTCGCCATTACTAAATCAGATGAGTTTGTAAAAGAACTCAACATTCTTTTTGACAAAGAGCCTAATCTGGAAGTGCCTTATGACCCTAGACAGGAAGGTGAGTGGTTCCAGCCATTTATAAGTTTTGTGGTTCCTCTTTTAGTGATCATTTTGATATGGATCATGCTGATGCGTAAAATGGGTGGGGGCGCTGGAGGCGGTTCTGGTCCCGGTGGAATTTTCAATATCGGTAAATCAAGAGCTACCCTGTTTGATAAAGGCACTAAAGTGAACATTACATTTGCCGATGTGGCCGGTCTCGATGAAGCCAAAGTGGAAGTAATGGAAATCGTTGATTTTTTAAAGAGTCCAAAAAAATATACCGCACTGGGCGGCAAAATACCAAAAGGCGCCTTGCTGATCGGTCCTCCTGGTACCGGTAAAACCTTGTTGGCAAAAGCAATGGCTGGCGAAGCGCAAGTACCTTTCTTCAGCTTAAGTGGTAGTGATTTTGTGGAGATGTTTGTAGGGGTAGGTGCCAGTCGTGTGCGGGATCTGTTCAAACAAGCAAGAGAAAAAGCGCCTTGTATTATATTCATAGATGAAATTGACGCCATTGGTCGTGCACGTGGAAAGAACGCGATCATGAGTAATGATGAAAGAGAAAGCACCCTTAACCAATTATTGGTGGAGATGGATGGTTTCAGTGGGGAGAGTGGAATTATAGTATTGGCGGCTACAAACAGACCCGATGTATTGGATACCGCATTATTGCGTCCCGGTCGTTTCGATCGCCAGATATCAATTGATAAGCCGGATTTAAAGGGAAGGGAAGCGATCTTCAAAGTGCATCTTAAGCCTATCAAGATTTCTCAAAAACTCGATATTCATAAACTTGCCGAGCAAACCCCGGGTTTCGCGGGCGCTGATATCGCCAACGTTTGTAATGAAGCGGCATTGATTGCGGCAAGAAAAGGTAAAGAAGCCGTTGAAATGGAAGATTTCCAGGATGCGGTGGATCGTGTAATTGGTGGGTTGGAGAAGAAGAATAAGATCATTTCTCCGGAAGAGAAAAAAATTATTGCTTACCACGAAGCAGGTCATGCTATTTGTGGCTGGTACCTCGAACACGCTTATCCATTATTGAAAGTAACGATTGTTCCAAGAGGAACCGCTGCATTGGGATATGCTCAATACACACCTAAAGAACAATACCTCTACAATACCGATCAGTTGATGGACCAGATCTGTATGACACTGGGAGGAAGAGCAAGCGAAGACATCTTCTTCCATAAAATTTCAACCGGCGCGCAGAACGACCTGCAACAAATTACCCGTATCGCGTATTCGATGATTACGGTTTATGGTATGAATGAGAAAGTGGGCAACGTAAGTTTTTATGATCCGGCAGCAGAGAACGCTTTCACGAAGCCTTATTCCGAAGAAACATCCAGGATGATTGATGAAGAAGTAAGAAAACTGATTGATGTGGCTTACGAGAAAACAAAGGCATTATTGGAGAGTAAAAGAATGGAGGTGGAAAAATTAGCAGAAGCCTTACTGGATAAAGAAGTGCTTTTCCAAAGCGATGTGGAAACCCTGATCGGAAAGCGACCCTATGAAGAAAAGAAAATTCATGTAGTGGATGATATTCCATCAGAGAATGGACTGGGTGCTTCGGCAATCAGTAATCCATCTCCAAGTGTGGAGGATGCGCAACCCTAGCGATTTGTGATTTATGATTTGTGATTTTTTGATTTCCGTAAATCACAAAGTCTTTCGGAATTTCACAAATCATAAGTCTTAATTCACAAATCAAAAATCTATCGGGTGCCAATTAACATCACTCCCTCCAAAGAGAATATTTTAAAAAAAATACGGCAGGCGTTGAGTCATTCAACGCCTTTGCCTTTTCCACAAAGCGAAGGAGCCGCTGCTGTTTTTCAGCCTTCCCGCCAGGAACTGGAAGTAGAATTCGCCGAACAGTTTAATAAGTTACAGGGAAAGTTTGCTTATTGCTCAAGTGTTCAGGATCTTAAAAGTCAGCTTTCCAAACTCGGATCAGAAAGAAACTGGACCAAGGTATATTATTATGATAAGGATGATGTTCTGCAGGAGGCCCTGCAGGATTCCTGGATGTTTCCCAATGTAAGCGATGATCTTGCAGGATGCGATGTTGCCATTACATTCTGTGAATTCCTGGTGGCAAGAACGGGTTCGATCGTTATGAGTTCGGCCCAATTGAGTGGCCGTACAACCAGCGTTTACGCGCCTATTCATATCTGCATTGCCTACACCAACCAGTTGGTATATGATATTAAAGACGCATTAGTATTACTAAAAGAGAAATATAAAGGCAAACTTCCTTCCCTTATCACTTTTGCCAGCGGCCCAAGTCGTACCGCCGATATTGAGAAAACATTGGTTACCGGCGTACATGGACCGAAAGAAGTGTATTGCTTCCTGGTGGAGAAAGAAGGCTGAAGAAGATTTAGGATATATGATGTTTGATTTGTGATTTCATATCCCGGAAAGAGCTGGAGTATTCTGTTCCATTCCTCCAAATCACAAAATCACAAAATCACAAATCCTAAATCCTAAATCCATTCTTATCTTTACACCACATGCATCCAGAAACCTATCAATTATTTGTGTACGGCTCACTCCGTAAAGGATTTCATCATCCTGCCTATCAGTATATCAGCAACTATTTTAAGCTGGTAGGTGCCGCAAAAGTAAAAGGGTTATTGTATGATATGGGTGAGTATCCCGCCGCGGTGCCTGTTTTTACCGAAAATTTTATTGTTGGAGAATTATATGTTTTGAATAATACCGATGAATATGGTTGGGCAATGGCACAGATTGACGATTATGAAGGAGTGAATGCGGAACTGGGCGAATTACCGCTCTATCGCAGGAGTATCGTTACCGTTTTTTGTAATGGGCTCTCTTCAAGCGCATGGATATACTGGTACAATGGAGATGTAAGCGGCCATGATGTTATTGCAAGTGGGGATGTGTTGCAGTATATTAAAGAAAAAAATAAGTAATCAGTTTGTAGTTTGTAGTTTGTGGTTTGAAGTTTGAAGTTCTCTAATGCAATCATTCGTTATTGATATCAAGTTACGTAACAGGGGACATAATATTATTAGGGAAAGATCGATCTAAAGAACTTCAAACCACAAACTATAAACACCTAGAGTTTTACAAACATCAACTCCCCCCATGCTTCTTCCTCCCAATAAAAAAGTTTACTTTCTATCCGACTTTCACCTGGGCGCCCCCAATGCCAAAGAAAGTCTTGTGCGCGAAAAAAAGATTGTTGCTTTTCTGGATGAGATACGTGCGGATGCTGCTGTTATTTTTATTGTAGGAGATATTTTTGATTTCTGGTATGAGTACCGAAAGGTAGTTCCCAAAGGGTATGTCCGGTTATTGGGAAAATTGGCTGAAATTACTGATGCGGGTATCCCGGTTCATTTTTTTGTAGGTAATCATGATATGTGGATGACGGATTATTTTCAAAAGGAACTGAATATACCGGTGTATTTTGAACCAAAGGAATTTGAGTTTAATGATAAACAATTTTTCATTGGCCATGGCGATGGTTTAGGTCCTGGCGATCATGGCTATAAAATGCTGAAAAAGATTTTCCGCAACCCGGTATGCCAATGGTTATTTGGAGTGTTGCCTCCCGTAGTGGGCGTTGGGTTGGCCAATTTTTCCAGCCGGCGCAGCCGGGCCGTAACGGGTAACAATGATGGCAAATTCCTGGGGGAGGATAATGAATGGCTGATAACTTATTGCAAAGAAGTTTTAAAGCAAAAGAACTATGATTATCTCATATTCGGTCATAGACACCTGCCGATTGATTTTTCATTAACGCCAGGCAACCGTTATATCAATTTAGGCGACTGGATACATTACTACACGTATGTGGTGTTCGATGGACAACAATTGACCCTGCAATCCCGTTATCCGGAACTGGAAGGTAAAATTGTTAGAAAATAAGCGAGTTTTTTGCCACAGATTACACGGATTTTCACTGAAAAAACTCTATCTGTGTTAATCCGTGTAATCTGTGGCAAAAAAATGAAACAAAGAAAATGCTTGTAAATAAGATGAAACGAATCCTAACTTTATTTCTTTTTATACTTCCGGTTTGTGTTTCTGCGCAGCACGATTCGTTATTTGTACGTAACAAGGTTATTAAAGGGGAGTTCACGGATTTTACCGTAGATAATCTCAATTATATTTATTTATTCAATCCATCGGGACAGTTAAAAAAACTAAAACCCAATGGCGACTCATTAGCGGTATTTAATGATGTGCGCCGCTATGGTAAAGTACATTCCATTGATGTAAGCAATCCGTTAAAAGTATTATTATACTTCAAAGATTTTGGAACGGTAGTTGTACTTGACCGGCAACTGGGCCGTCGCGATATTCTGGATCTTCGCAAATTGGGATTGTACCAGGTAAAAGCAATTTCACTGGCTTATGATAATGGGTTTTGGGTGTTTGATGAACAGGAAGGAAAATTAAAGCACCTGAACGAAGCAGGAGATATTATCGATCAGTTCACAGATTTCAGAATACTGTTCGATCCCATGCCTTCGCCGCAATTTTTAGCCGATCAGAATAAAAGCCTTTATCTATACGATTCCACGAAGGGCATATATATTTTTGATTATTACGGCGCCTTTAAAAAAAAGATATCCTATACCGGCTGGAAAGATTTTACGGTGATAAATAACCTGTTATTTGGGAGAAGTGATAACCAGCTTTATCGTTATGACCCCGTTACGCAACAATTACAGGAATACGCGGTAGCCACTAACATGGCCAATGCAATTAAAATACTGATTACTCCCGATAACTTATACGTACTGCATTCCGATCGTCTCGAGATCTATTCGTACAATCGATAAATTATTGGATGAAACAAGTATGGGTAACTTAGCGTTTTTGATCAATATTAGTGTATGAATTCTTTTTTGGACTATATCATTCTTGATAATACCGTAAAAAGCTATTTGATTGCGGCTGGTGTAATTTTATTATTCGTGCTTTTCAAGCGATATATGTCGCGGTATATTGCCGGCCTGCTTTTCCGCTTAATTAAAAGAATTGCCAAAGGGGTTGATAAAACAAATTTTGTAAACCTCGTCGTAGCGCCGCTCAATACTTTTTTGCTCGTGCTGATTACGATCATTACGCTCGAAAAATTAAAATTTCCGGTAACTCCTATTAATCTCGGCTTTGTAAAGCTGAATCCTAATTTCAGCATTTATAAAACGAATCTGCAGGTCCTGATTGATACGCTTAGTATCATTATACTGATCATAACTTTTATTTGGTTGTTATTGCGTATCATCGACTTCATTGCATTGATACTGGAACAAAAAGCAAATCTTACCCCCGATCACAGCGATAACCAGTTGATCGTTTTTTTTAAGGATTTTTTTAAAGTGTTGCTGGTTATTAATTGCATACTGCTCATTCTAAAATTTGGGTTTCATCTCAATATTGGTAATATCATTACGGGACTGAGTATCGCGGGTGCAGCAGTCGCCTTATCTCTTCGGGAGAGCCTGGAGAATCTGATCGCTTCTTTCATTATCTTTTTTGATAAGCCATTTACGGTGGGTGATATTGTTAAAGTGCAGAACATAACCGGCACCGTTGAAAAGATTGGACTACGTAGTACGCGTATCCGGACCGACCAAAAGACTTTTGTAACCATGCCGAATAAACAGATGGTGGATAGCATTATGGATAATCTGAGCCTGCGTACTCAACGCAGGGCATTTGTGCAGCTGGAAATAAATTCAGAAACGGCCCATGAGCAAGTACAACAGTTTATACTTGGCATAGAAAGAATAATCCAGGGGAAAAAGGACCGCATCGAAAATTATACGGTCTATTTATCTGATATTAATAAAAATGCTTTTTTTATACCCGTAGAATTCTTTACCGCACCAATAGCGGTTGCTGACTTTAATGCATTAAGACAAGAAGTAAATCTTGCAATTATAGAATTAATGCGTGAAATGGAAATCCGGCTGGCTTCCAAAGAAACAGAAGCAGTTCCTAAAGAAGGTTAAGTAGTGTCTCGATTTCCCACAAAGACACCAAGCCACAAAAGGTTATTCTTAGTGAATTTTGTGACTTTGTGGGACAAAAAATTTCAAACAGAGAAACTACTAAAGATTAGAGAGAAGCTTTTATTTCGAGAAAGAAATTTTTAATCTTACGAAGGGATTCTATCAGTTCAAAACGCTCCTGCGCTTTTTTATTTTTCTTCAGGAAATCCTTGGCGCCTTCAATAGTAAGTTTGCGGCGGCGAAGCAGATCGTGAATAAGCAATAAATTCTTTATGTCTATGGGCCTGAAATGGCGGTCGCCTTTTCGATTCTTACGCGGCTGCAGTATATCAAATTCGTTTGCCCAGAAGCGGATGAGCGAAGTATTTACCTGGAACATATCGGCCACTTCCCCAATCGCGTAATATTGTCGCTGGAATAATATTTCATCGGCGGGAATATCAATCAGGTCGGCACCCGCTTCAATAGTTTTGAGAGGTTTTCTGCCACGGGTCGATTTGGTTCGCACAACCATAGCCGGTTCTGTCACTACCGGGGTAGTGGCTTCTTTCAACGCTTTTAGACGAACACCTACATTCACCGGTGAATCAGTTTCTGAAACTACTGGCAATTCCTGTGCCGCAACGGCAGCGGCCTCTTCGAAAGAAAAGGCAATCTGTGTTAATTTATTTTCGGTTTCCGGCATCATGATAAGTAAAGATACGAAGCCCGTATAATCAATAACCATTATGAAATACAATGAGTGAACAGTGTGGAAAACTCGGTCGGAAAACTCTTCAGAAAATCAACCAAAAAACACAAAAAAACCCCTCAAAAAAGGGCAATTAAAATCGGCTGAAAGCCTCAATTTGCGTAGATTTGCGGGAATAGCTCACACACAAAAAAACAGTCCTCAGGAGAAGAATTTATGGCTCAGGAAACAACTCAAAATCCCATCATCGCCAGCAACGGTTACGGCGCAGATAGCATACAGGTTTTGGAAGGTTTGGAAGCGGTCCGTAAACGGCCGGCCATGTATATCGGTGACATCAGCGATAAAGGATTGCACCATCTTGTTTATGAAGTTGTAGATAATTCTATCGATGAAGCTCTTGGAGGTTATTGCAAGAATATTACGGTTATAATTCATGAAGATAATTCCGTTAGCGTACAGGATGATGGGCGGGGAATACCTACGGGCATGCATCCAAAAGAAAAAAGAAGCGCCCTTGAAGTGGTAATGACAGTACTGCATGCGGGTGGTAAATTCGATAAAGGTTCTTATAAAGTTTCGGGTGGCTTGCATGGAGTAGGGGTGAGTTGCGTAAACGCATTAAGCAGCAAGTTGATTGTTACTGTTAACCGCGAAGGAAAAACCTTTGAACAGGAATATCATATCGGCGTTCCACAATACCCGGTTCGTGAAATCGGAAACAGCGATACTACGGGCACTCATGTTCATTTCTGGCCCGATCATTCCATTTTCACCGCAACGGTTTATAAAAAAGAAACACTGGAAAGCCGCTTACGCGAATTGTCCTACCTGAACAAAGGCGTTCGCATTATACTTAAGGATGTTCGTGAATTAGACGACGAGGGTAAAATCTACTCCAAAACATTTTACAGCGAAGGCGGAATAGTTGAGTTTGTAGAGATGCTGGATAAGAACGGCGGTCGGAGCCCACTGATCCCCCGGGTAATTTTTGTAGATGGTAAAGATGAAGCGAGCAATGTGATGGTTGAAGTGGCGTTGACTTACAACGATAGCTACCACGAACATATCTATTCGTATGTAAATAACATTAACACCATTGAAGGCGGAACCCATGTATCCGGCTTTCGTAAGGCGCTTACAAGAGTGTTCAAACAATACGGCGAAAAGCAAAATCTTTTTGAAAGAGCCAAAGTGGAAATTGAAGGGGATGATTTCCGGGAAGGATTGAGCGCAATCATTTCTGTGAAAGTACCCGAGCCACAGTTTGAAGGACAAACAAAAACCAAATTAGGAAACAGCGAGGTGATGGGAGTGGTAGACAGAACTGTTTCGGCAGTACTCGACGCCTATCTCGAAGAGAATCCACGTGAAGCAAAAAATATCATTCAGAAAGTAATATTGGCGGCACAGGCGAGAGCCGCTGCCCGTAAGGCAAGAGAACTGGTACAACGCAAAAGTGTATTGAGTGGTGGCGGATTACCAGGAAAACTGGCTGATTGCAGCGAACGAGATGCCGAGCGTTGCGAACTTTATCTTGTTGAGGGAGATAGTGCGGGTGGAACGGCAAAACAAGGTCGCGACAGAAGCTTCCAGGCTATTCTTCCATTACGCGGTAAGATATTGAACGTAGAAAAGGCCATGGAGCATAAGATATACGAGAACGAAGAGATCCGCAATATGTACACCGCCTTAGGTGTAACCGTAGGAACTACTGAAGATCCAAAGGCATTGAATACCGCTAAGCTGCGTTATCATAAACTGATCATCATGACCGATGCCGATGTGGACGGAAGCCATATCGCTACGTTGATTCTTACTTTTATCTACCGGTATATGAAAGAACTGGTAGAACAGGGCTATGTATATATCGCTCAACCCCCTCTTTACCTGGTTAAGAAAGGCAAAGAACAATCTTATGCCTGGAACGAGGATCAACGAAAAATGTGGGTAGAGAAATTAGGCGGCGGTAAAGATGATAGCGTGAATATTCAACGATATAAAGGGTTAGGTGAAATGAACTCAGAACAATTATGGGAAACAACCATGAATCCCGCCACTCGCACTTTAAAACAGGTTACCATTGAAAGCGCTGCCGAAGCTGATCGGGTATTCGCCATGCTGATGGGCGATGAAGTGGCGCCACGCAGGGAATTTATTGAGACCCATGCGCGCTATGCCAAACTGGACGTATAAGTAACTATTCACGTTTTCAACATCTTCACGTTTTTGTTTAGCATAGTCCGGAATTACATTCCACTATTCTAAAATCGCAAACTCAAGCGGACTGATGGAACCGATGTATTCATCACCGTATTGTATCGCAATTGTTGCGCTGACTGGTTTATAAATGACATAGAAAGAGCCTTCTTTTTATTCTTTTTAGCAATCGACAGAAAAGTAATTCCTGTGACAAGAATTGCAGTTCCAGTTAAAAGTATAGCACCACCACCTTTAGAGTGAGTTTCGGGTGCCTCTTCGCCAACTAATCCGTAAACAATCACGCCAGTTGTTTCCTCTGCCACTTCAGCCATTGATACCACTAACCCAATACTCATTACTGCAGCTCCGGTTCCGGTTAATATCCATCCGGCAGTTCGTTGTTTTTTACTTTTTGACAGGTAATCGGTTTTAACCGGCTTATATTCTACTGGCTGCATTTCCTGGCTGTACAAATTAAAAGAGACAATGGCTAAAACGATAAGACAGATTAACTTTTTCATAAATGTTTGTTTTGGGGTTTAGGGAGATTAATTATTTCCACTAAGCTATACCGGCACTGAACTTATCCGAAATTGAAAAATGCAAAGGCTCAATGTCCATTGGTAAAAATTACTAATGACGGCAATAAAACCTTCATTAATAGTAATAAATGCGGAAATACACTTCCCCGATTGCGATAATGTGGGCATTTGCAAAAACGATTTCGACGGGTTGTCAAATTTTCGAAAAAAAAGGACTTTTAAGGGCTAAATCGGGGATAGGTTTTTGGGACCCCTTAATTTTCTTCCCCCTAAAACCTCAAAAAGCCTTAATTTCACCGCATTACTAATCCTAAATAGTTAACTATGGCAGACGTAACGCTCACTGCGTATAATGTAAAAACAAAAGAGAAAAATGTTCCTATCCTGAACGCGGTGATCACCAAAACAGCGAGAGGCGCTTATATGGCCCAGGGTGATGATGGAAAGGGAAATAAGCTGACTACCCTCATGAATGAAGCTAAAGCATTGGCCGCCATACAAGCAGGTATCGCCAAACAAGGCTGGTAATCTGGTAGCTGGTATAAAACTTTGTAAGCTGTCTGTTCTATTGAAGCTAATTCATTGACCAGATGGCTTTTTTAGTGAGTGGTGAGTAGTGAGTGGGCTCCGAATTAGTTGCAATCCAAAATTAATTAGTGATCCACTCACTACTCACTATTCACTACTCACTAAAAAAGCCCCATTCTCTCGAACAGGGCCATCGGTAAGCACACTTTATTTTCATGTCATAATTAATCCGGGACCTCACTCACTACTCACTATTCACCATTCACTATTTCTTTACACGAAAGACAAATAATTATACTGGTTATTCAGGATCTTTTTATCATCCGCGTTTAACCAGTTTTTCAGGATGGTGGCATATACGTCTTTGAAATCGACGCTATGCTTCAGGTCCCCATCCTGAAGTTTACTCAGATCCGGCATAGCATTCAACACCCCTTTTTGTTTTAATGCGCCTCCAATCATGAACATATTATTGGCAGTGCCATGATCGGTGCCACCACTGGCATTTTGAGCTACGCGGCGACCGAATTCTGAAAAGGTGGTTATCAGCACATCATCAAAGCGGTTGTTTGACTTCAGGTCCTTTACAAATGCCTTGATCGCATCATTCATTTCAGTAAATAATCTTTTCTGCTGGAACTCCTGTGCCACATGGGTATCAAAACTTCCCAATGAAACATAATACACTTTGGTATTGATATCTGACTGAATCAGAGAAGAAATGGTTTGAAAACTTTTACCCAATTCTGTAGTTGGATATTGTGTTTTAGAGGGGCGAAGCTTGCTTTGCTGATAAATATAATCGGCACTGCTGATGGTTTCGGCCATGGTTTTATAGAGATAATCCACCGGCTGTTCCCCCGCTTCATCTTTGTGATTGGCGGCGATATCTTTGAAGAACTTTTCATTCGTCGTGTTGTAGAGCCGTTTCGGGTCTTTCATCGCCAATCCTTTCATCTGTTCTCCCTTTAACGCCATACTCAATACATCATCTATTTCCAACGCCTGCGTAGGTTTATCACATCCCGCGCATTGGGCATCTAAATAACGACCCAGCCATCCGGTATAAATATATTCATTGCTATTGCTGGCACTGTGCCAGATATCCATGCTGCGGAAATGGGATCGATCTGGATTAGGATATCCTACTCCGTTCATAATACTAAGACTACCATCGTCATACAATTCTTTAAATGCGGTTAATGAAGGATGAAGTCCCGTTTCATCGTTAAGCTGTAGGGCTTTGTCTTTCGCGATACCCAAACGCGGTCTTACTTTGTAATAGATATCATTACGAATCGGTATTACCGTATTCAATCCATCATTTCCCCCGCTCAGTTGCAATACCACTAAAACCTTATTACCAGGTGGTACCGCCATTGGTTGCTCAAATGCTTTCAAGAATTTTGGAAGCATCAGGGATGCAGTGGCTAATGAACCGACTTGTAAGAAACTTCTGCGTTTAATTAACATGTATGACGATTTAGCTGTGAGCTGTTAGCTACGAGCTGTGAGCAGAGACCGTATTGGCTCGAAGCTCGTAGCTCAAGGCTCGCGGCTCAGCAAAGTTGGTATTCCGGCGTACTCATCAATTGTATCGTAGCCGTTTTAATAAAATTTTCCCGGGTGCTGGCATCTGTATGCTTCTTCAGCGTCTCCTCTGAAACCCCCGATGGTATTAGTAATAATTTATCGGCAATAATTTTAACCAATTGCTCTCTGGGTACGGCTTCGTATTTTTTTATATAAAGATTCCAATCAATTTTCGCCCCGATCAGCTGTCCGCCCAACTTTCCCATTTTTTTTAATTCGCGACTCTTCATTCCCATCATCTGATCGTCATCATCTTTTGGTTTTACCGTTAACTCATCGGCGGCATATACCAATTGTGGAACCCGGAGCCTCAGCATTAACGAAGAGCTATCGATCCAGTTGGTACCTCCCGGCCATCCGGCAACATTAGGTGGATAGAAGAGTAGCTGACCAAGTAAACGTTGCAATAACAACTGCGATTCGGGATTTTCCAGTTCCATCGGCAATATTCGTTGCATGCCCACGATCAATTCAACGGGTGATTTTATTCTGGCACCGATATTCTTTTCGTCATAAAACCATTCGCTGCTGAAAATATCCTTCATCAGGTTGGCGATATTGTAATTGTCTTTGTAAAAACGATCGGCCAACCAGTTTACTTTTGCATCATCTACTTGTTCATTTACAAAGAAGCGATAGATTTTGCGGGTGATAAAAACAGCCGTTTGTTTTTGTTGCAATAAGATATTCAGTACATCTTCCCCTTGAAGATTGCCGCTTTTTCCCAACACGGTTTTGTTTCCCGCATCGTGTTGAAATTTTCGGAATACAAATTCTCCTCCAATAGTGGCACCCCAACCAGTAAAAGCCCGGGCGGCTTCTTTCACATCATTCTCCGTATAATTTCCCCTGCCCAGGGTAAAAAGTTCCATTACTTCCCTGGCAAAATTTTCATTGGGATGATCTTTACGATTCTGGTTATTATTGAGGAAATTGATCATGGCAGCACTTTTACTTACTTCGGTAAGCAATTCGCCAAAATTTCCCAATGCATTGCTTCTGATGATATCCAATAACTGCTGTTGATATAGAATATTCAGGTTGCGACTGGCGAAATGCCCGTGCCAGAAGAGCGACATTTTTTCGCGGAGCTGTTGTGGGCTATTAATCATCTGGTTGAGCCAGGTAAGATTAAGGTTCTTTATATTCTCTTTGGATTTTTCTCTTACCATCTTTTTTTCCTCATCACTCAACTGCCTTCTTTCCTGTTTACCGATTTCATCAACCCCCATGCTGAGGCCCTTAATAAAGTTATCGGCCACATCAATATAGGCCGGGGTTTTTGCGGAAGCTTTAAATAGCGCGCTTACATATGAATTGGTAGAAGCCTGTGTTAATTGCGGAAAGTCCTCGACCATTGGGCCAAAGCCCGCACGCCACAAAAGATGTTGATTCTTGCGCTGATTAGATAATGCCATTCCCAGGAGAATTTTGCTTTTGACTGTTGAGAAACTCAAAGGTTTAACGCAAAAACCAGGAATGAATTATTGTGTTGCCATAAATCAAGGGTCAATCCAAGGATCAATTTTACAGTTCTCATGAATTGAATTAACAGCTACTCTTATACAACTTTAGTGTTATTATGTAAATATACCCAGTCACCATATTAAATAATTCAATAATTTAATATTTCAATTCTTCACCAAAATACCTTTGATATGAGAAAAATTATCTGCGCCTTTGCTTTGGGCGCTTTGCTGTTTACAGCCTGTAAAAAATCCAATACTGATGTGGTTGAAAACGACCCGGATCAATTGGCGGAAAAAGCAGTTAGTTCCCGTCATTGTGCTGCTTATGAAGTTTTGCAGCAGCAATTAATTGATGACCCCTCCTTACAACAAAGACTGAATGAGATCGAAGCATTTACCAATCGGTTTATTGAGAACCCACCGACTAATGTTCTTCAAACGGATGGCTCGATGCTGATACCAGTAGTGGTAAATGTATTGTATCGAACCGCCGCTGAAAACATTTCGGCTGCTCAAATCCAGTCACAGATCGATGTGCTGAATGAAGATTTTGCTGCTACCAATTCGGATTATAATCTCACTTCAACATATAATAGTGTTAAGTCGGGGGATACAAAAATCCGTTTTGTACTTGACCAGGTCGTTCGCAAGCAAACCAACAAAACAAGCTGGAACACCAACGATGCCATGAAGAAAAACAATCGTGGTGGAATCAGTCCTACTAGTCCTACTACCAAGTTGAATCTTTGGGTATGTAATATGGGCGGTGGAATTTTAGGATATGCACAGTTTCCCGGAGGACCTTCCAATACAGATGGAGTAGTTTGCGATAATAATGCGGTTGGTCGTGTGGGAACCGCTGCTGCCCCCTTTAATAAAGGAAGAACTGCTACTCATGAAGTGGGACATTGGTTGAATCTTCGTCATATCTGGGGGGATGCAACTTGCGGCAATGATCAGGTAGGCGATACTCCGCTTCACAATACTGCTAATTATGGTTGTCCTGCCGCCGGACATAAAAGTACCTGTAGCGGCACACCTGTAGAAATGACCATGAATTATATGGATTATACCGATGATGCCTGTATGTATATGTTTAGTGCAGGACAGAAAACAAGGATGCAGGCTACTTATGCAGTTGGTGGACCAAGAGCGAGTTTCAGATAAAAGTATTTCAAGATAAAAAAGAGGAGACTGTCTCAAAAATACTGGAATTTCACACAAAGAAAACTAAGAAGACTAAGCTCACAACGAATGCATTAATATTCAAGCTTTGTTTCGTTGTATTCTTAGTAGCCTTTGTGTGAAACAGTACTTAAGAGACAGCCTCTCTTTTTATTTTTAGCGGTGTGCTTTTTAATTAATTATAGCTGCGCCGAAATACGATTGAATTGCTTTGGGAAGAGCAATTCCATTTTCCTGCTGATGATTCTCCAACAAACACGCAACTATTCGAGGTAATGCAAGCGAACTTCCATTTAGGGAATGTAATAATACTGTTTTGCCATTTCCGTCTTTAAAACGCGCCTTCATACGATTGGTTTGATAACTTTCGAAATTACTGACTGAACTTACTTCCAGCCATTTTTCCTGTGCGGCGCTGTATACTTCAAAATCGTAAGTGAGGGCAGATGTGAAACTCATATCGCCTCCACAGAGTTTTAAAATGCGATAGGGTAATTCAAGTGATTGAATCAGCTTCTCTACATGTACTACCATTTCTTCCAATACATCATAACTAGTGGCTGGATTTACTAATTGAACGATTTCTACTTTATCAAACTGGTGAAGACGGTTTAGTCCACGCACATCTTTACCATAACTCCCCGCTTCTCTCCGGAAACAGGGAGTATAGGCCGTCATTTTGATTGGCAATTCATTTTCTTTCGATATCGTATCGCGGTATATATTAGTAAGAGGAACCTCCGATGTAGGGATGAGATAAAAATTATCTTCTGTAGCATGATACATCTGTCCTTCTTTATCCGGTAACTGACCCGTACCATAAGCAGAAGCTTCATTTACCATCAATGGCGGCATAAATTCTATATAACCTGCTGCTGTGTTGTAATCAAGAAAATACTGGATCAGGGCTCTTTGTAATTTCGCGCCTTTGTTAATATATACAGGAAAACCGCTACCGGTAATTTTATTTCCCAGTTCAAAATCAATGAGATTGTATTTTTTAGTAAGATCCCAATGCGGAACTGCGCCTTTATATAATGAAGGTTTAGTGCCCCCTTCTCTTACAACCACATTATCTTCTGGTGTTTTGCCGGCAGGTACTTTTTCTGAGGGAAGATTGGGAAGCAGGTATAAAATAGCCTGAATGTTTTTTTCCGCATCAGCTAACTTATCTGGATTCTGTTGTTGTTTCCAGGTGGCTACATCGGTCTTCTTTTTTTCGGCTTCTTCTTTTTGACCTTTGGCCATCAATTGACCGATCTCTTTGCTCGATACATTAATTTTTGCCTGCAGTTCTTCGAGTTCCTGTTGGTATTGTTTTCGTTTATCATCCCATTGTAACAATTCATCTACCAGTTCCGGCTGTTTGAAATTCTTTATAGCCAGTCGTTGTTTAACCAGTTCCACGTTTTGCCTTATAAAAGCCACTTGTAACATCGTAAAGAAATTTGCGGCAAAGGTAATGGAAAGGGACATGTTTGATTTTGGATTTTGGGATTTTTGATTTCTTGCCTGCAAGTACTGCGTATGCAATTCTCAAAATCCAAAAATCACTTAATTGCATCCCCATTTTCAGTTTGCTATCCTAGTTTTTTATGTTTTATGCGCTTAGATTTGCAGGATGCAAATGCAAGATGATCTGCAATCCCGCTGGTGGGCACTCGAAGCTAAATTGATCGAACGTTTTGGTAAAAAACCCGATATGGAAACCGTTCTTTTCCTGATTGGTATCCAGGAATTTGGTGGCTCGCAGGAAAAATTTACCAAAGAACAGAAACAGGACCTTATGCATGTAGCCGTTTGTTCTCTATTAATGCAAAGCGGTTATTATGAAATTGAAGGCTATGATGTAGATAATTGGCCGCATTTTAAACAACTGAAAGAATTGCCGGTAATGGACATGATACAACAGGAGAGTTTTCTAAAGGATCATATTTTGCTCTATTTTGAGACACATGAGTTTTGAAGGTTTAAAGATTTAATAGTTTAAGAGTTTAATGGTTCTTACAACCAATCAGTCACTCTGAATTTAAACAACCCTTAAACTTTTAAACTCTTTAACCTTTAAACGTTAAACAGCAGCTTCAATGAGAACCAAATGTTTTTCCTTCCTCAGTTGTTTGTTTTTATTCGTACTCATCTCCTGCAACCCTAAACTATCAAATGGTTTGCGGAAGAAGGATATGAAAAAAGATGTGGCTATTATTACTACAAAAGGAACGATTACAGTCCGCTTGTCTGATTCCACCCCTCTGCACCGCGATAATTTCCTAAAATTGGTAAAACAACATTATTATGATAGTGTTTTATTCCATCGCGTGATCCAGAATTTTATGATACAATCGGGTGATCCCGAAAGTAAATCAGCGATATCAGGTAAGCCTCTTGGAAATGGTGGCCCTTCCTATACTATTCCGGCAGAAATAAAAGCAAGTTTTTTCCATAAAAAAGGGATGCTTGCCGCGGCGCGTACGCCTGATGACGTGAATCCGAAGAAAGCCAGCAATGGTAGTCAGTTCTATATTGTGAAAGGAAGGATACATACGGATATCAGTCTCGATTCTGTAGAGACATATCGATTGAAAGGAAAAAAAATAGCCCCCGATCGCCGTCAAGTATATAAAACTGTCGGCGGCAGTCCACATCTGGATCAGAACTATACAATTTTTGGGGAAGTGGTTTCGGGATTGAACGTGGTTGATAGTATTGCCGCGGTTTCTACCAGCAAAGACCCCGATCGCGACCGGCCATTGCAGGATGTAAGAATTGTGGCGATGAAGTTGGTAAAAAGAAATAATTAAGCAATGTGCAAATTAGCAGATTAGCAAATGTGCAAATTCTTTAAGTTTTAGTCCCTGTGATTTAATCAGGGATCCCGAATTTGAAGCATTTGCACATCTGCATATTTTCTAATTTGCACATTTGCATATTTGCACATTTTCTAATTCCCTAATTCCCTAATTTGCACCCCTAAAACATTCATCATGAATTTTCCCGCAAATCTGCGTTATACAAAGGATCACGAATGGATCATGCTCGATGGAACAACCGCTACAATTGGCATTACTGATTTCGCGCAACGTGAGTTGGGTGATATAGTTTATGTTGAAATTGAAACAGTAGGCAAAGCACTGGAAGCCGAAGTAGTATTTGGAACAGTGGAAGCGGTGAAAACAGTATCCGATCTTTTTCTGCCCATTGCCGGAACAATTACAGAAGTTAATCCTGTTTTGGGTAGTTCGCCAGAACTGGTAAACAATGATCCCTATGGAGAAGGCTGGATGGTAAAAATGACTGTAACGAATCCCGCGGATGTCGCGGCTTTGATGGATGCGACTGCTTACCAGAATTTGGTAGGCGCCTAAAACTAAAATAGAACCTGAAACGTATATACAGAGTGGTTTAAAGCCACTCTTTCTTTTTTTGAGCCCTGCTTTTCGACAAACACTTGGGAACCACCATCACATACAATGAACAGGACCTGGTATCGCTTTTGAGAGACCGGGACAACCGGGCATTCGCCTACCTCTACGATAATTATTCCGGGGCATTATATGGTATTATTTTGCAGATATTGGACAATACAGAATTATCGAATGATGTGCTGCAGGAGGTATTTATCAATATCTGGAGGAAAATAGAAAGCTATGATCCTTCCAGGGGAAGACTCTATACATGGATGCTCAATATTGCCCGGAACGCATCAATAGATACACTCCGATCGAAGAGTTTTCAGAACAGCCAGAAAAACCAGTCTTTCCCCGATAACGTAGATGGATTATCCGCTGGTACAACGCATCTTAATATTGATCAGATCGGGCTGAAGAAAATGCTGGAAAAACTAAAGAGTGAACAACGTGTATTGATTGATTTGGCTTATTTTAAAGGATATACCCACGAGGAGATCGCCGACATTGAAGGGATCCCGCTCGGAACCGTAAAAACAAGAATTCGTACCGCCTTACAACAGTTAAGGAATATTTTAAAGTGAACACACAGGAATACATATCAAGCGGAATCGTAGAAAGCTATGTACTTGGTCTTGCCAATGACCAGGAACGGGCCGAATTCGAACGCATGTGCGCTGCTCATTCGGAAGTAAGAGCTGCACGAGAGGCTTTTGAAATCAGCCTTGAGCGGGAATCCCTTGCAAATGCGGTAGCTCCCCCCAAACATCTTCGTAGCAAGATTCTTGGTGAAATAGAAATTGAAAAAGAAAATAACCCAGACAGTTTTATAAACAGAAAAGAAGTAAATGATAATCAAGAAGAAGTTGGGAAAGCACCGGTAATTAATATGAGTAAGTGGGGAAGATATATTGCAGCAGCCTCAATTGTTTTATTAGTGGCGAGTACTGCGCTTAATTTTTATTTTTTCAATCAATATAGATCTGTCACTGCTAAATACGAAGATGCAGTTGCACAGAATGCCGCTTATGCTCAAAATGAAAAGGATTATCAGAATACAATAAATAGATTAAGCGATCCGGCAATGGCCATTATTAAAATGGCAGGCGATTCGGTTCCAACCAGTCCGGCGCCTTCAAGTATGGCTACGGTATATTGGGATACCCGCACCAAAGATGTTTTCCTGCTTATAAATAATATGCCTGAAGCATCTGAAGAGATGCAATACCAGCTATGGGCAATCGTGGATGGAGTTCCCGTTGATGCCGGTGTATTCGATATGGCAAAGGGGATAGTAACAATGAAAAATATCCCACGAGCTCAGGCTTTCGCCATCACATTAGAAAAAAGAGGGGGTAGTCCAACCCCCCAGGGTAAAATGTACGTGCTTGGAAAAGTTTAATGATAAACTAGCATTTCCCCGACTCCTTTTTCTCTATCTTCCGCCACATATATGGTGGCACTAATCAAACGCTTAAGCAGTACTAAAATCTTTCCTGTTATCTGGACCTTGCTAACAATCGGGCTTTTATGCCTGCCGGGAAAGGTTATACCCGGTTTGGGGCTTTTTGGCATTAAGCACCTGGATAAATTGGCACATATTGTTCTTTTTGGCGGTTTTGTTCTATTATGGGGTTTGTATAGCTGGGAACGAAAGAAGCTGAGATTTGATTGGCTTTTTGTGCTTGCCGGCATTACCATCATAAGCATTGCACTAGGCATTGCAATGGAATATGTACAGGTGAATTTTGTTCCGAACCGGAGCTTTGATATTTGGGATATTTGGGCAGACGTGGTTGGTTCTGTGTTAGTTATGTTTATATTGGTTCGATTTGGCAGGACGCTTAAACTCACAATATAGCCAAGAGAATGAAGGGTTTATACAAAAAGTAAGCCCCCGTAGAAACGGGGGCTGTAACCAAAACTAACTGCTTATGAGAAAATTGACTGCTTTTATAATAAGTTGTTGTAATAACTTTCTTAACCTCTATAACGCAAAACGAGTGCCATTAGTGTGATGTTTTTCGTTAAAGAAGGTTTAAAGACCGAAAAAATTTATAAAGAACTGATTTTTAATTTCGATCCACAAAGAAACAACATAAGAATTTATTTTACGGTCCGCCCATGGATATTTTTCAATAGATTAACAAAAACTGAATTGAAAAGCGCTTACTAACAGTAAAACAAAGAACGTTTGTTATTATTTTGCTTTCTACAAAATAAATTATTGGTAAAGATTGAACGATTCAAAAAACTTTTTCGCGTTATTATTTTCGGTTTTGCTCGGTTTTGTAAATGTTTGCAACATAAAAAACCTGTTTTTTACAAGTATTAATTTTTGCAGGGCTACATAATCCTCGCCATCCAGGTTCAAAGCAATAACTACATATCTTCCCGGGTATTCTTTATATTTTGATTCTGTTATGGTGGTTACTTTCCCATTCATCTTTTTAGCGGATGCATCTGCTGCGCCATTGAAAAAGTTATCCAGCCCTTCTTTACTCATAGTCGAGTTGATCTTTTCGATTGGGTATTCGCTGAACGCACACTGGTAAAGCATATTATCATCGGTTCCATCACTTTCAATAGAAGCGAAATACATGGTAAGCTCACCAACTGCTGAAGTAAGCCTCATGCTTTCTTCCGTAGGAATGGCGGGCATCAGTATTTTATAGTTACCCACTTTTGAGTTGTATACTATCCAATCTCCCAGTTTACCAAAACTAAAAAAGCACGATACAGCCAACAAGTAGACTACAATTGGAAAACGTTTCTTCATTTCGGGCATTTAATATAAAAACAGATGCGGTTACTATTTATTGTAACTGCATCCTTAAAAATTGAATAGTGTATCAGTTTCCCACAAAGGCACAAAGCCACAAAAATTTTTCTTAGTGAATTTTGTGTCTTTGTGGGAAAAAAAGTTCAAACTGAGGCACTACTAAAAATTGAATTGAGTCTTTATCCTCCAAATAATCCTTTTACAGTATCCAAAACACCGGTACCACTTTTACTGCTTCCACCACCACTGAACATAGACATAACATCCTGCAAATCGGTATCACCATCTCCATCTTTATCAAGACCGCCCGAAGTTACCTTTCCCAACAACCCTTGTATATCCATGTTACCGGTTTTGCCACCACTGAGACTGTTGAAAATTCCCTGGATATCAAAACTGCTGTCATTGGAATCATTGGTTTTGCTAACCAGGTTTTGAAGAACATTGGGCACCAGGCCACCGGCAATATTACTGGCCGCCCCCTGGTCAAGATTAAATTTTTTCATGAGATCCTGAACAACATTGCCCGATACATTTTGCACAACAGGGTTATTGTTCATATCTATACCCTGGCCACCAAATAAATTCAACACATCTTTTATTCCGCCGCTTCCCAGCATATTCTGTAACCCGCCGGCAATAGAGTTGCCCGCCGTCGCAATCGCTTCTTCATTTCGTTCGTTTGGTATTGCAGGATTGTTGATGATGGAAGAGCCTGCATTCTCCCGGATGAGGTTTAATAGATTGTCTAACATATGTGTTGTTTTTAGTAAAACTCAAGTTAGGATTTTGCCTAATAAACTTGAACTATTGTTGAATTATTTCAGGAGGAAAAAGAAAGCTGCTAGCTATTAGCTGCTAGCTTTTAGCCGCGTTCGTTTAATTCTATCGCTTCATTAAATTAGAGTAACCTCTTTTTTATTTTCGGACGAAGCTAGAAGCTAACAGCTAAAAGCTTTCTTAATTCTGCTTCGCTAACTTCTCCGCATTCTCGGCAAACTGTAAAGCATCAATAAATTCCTGGATATTTCCATTCATTACATCAGCGAGATTATAGACTGTTAAACCGATGCGATGATCGGTAACACGTCCTTGTGGATAATTATAGGTACGTATCTTGGCGCTGCGGTCGCCGGTACTTACCAGGCTTTTGCGCTGTTGCGCAATTTCAGCTTCTTGTTTGCGAACCTGTTCTTCATATAGTCTGGTACGCATCATCTGCATCGCTTTTTCACGATTGCCTAATTGCGAACGTTCGGTTTGACAAATCACTACAGTTCCCGTTGGAATATGCGTTAGCATTACTTTCGTTTCTACCTTGTTTACATTTTGTCCGCCCGCTCCACCACTTCTCGAAGTTTCCATTTTAACATCAGCATCCCTTAATTCGAAATCTACTTCTTCCGCTTCTGGCATCACGGCTACGGTGGCAGCAGAAGTATGGACACGTCCACTGGCTTCGGTATCAGGTACCCGTTGTACCCGGTGCACACCACTTTCAAATTTCAATGTTCCATAAACATCGTCACCTACCACTTCTAACTGTACTTCTTTATATCCGCCTACGGTTCCTTCACTCTCACTCAGGATCGCGGTCTTCCATCCTTTGGAGACACAATAACGCAGGTACATGTTTAATAAATTTCCAGCAAATAAACTGGCTTCGTCGCCACCCGTACCTGCGCGTATTTCAACAATGGCATTTTTTTCATCCTGCGGATCTTTTGGAATTAATAGCTTGCGGATCTCGGCTTCCAGGCCTGGTTTTTTCTCTTCCAGGGCCGGCAATTCTTCTTTTGCAAGTTCCCGCAATTCATCATCATCGCCATTTAATGCTTCTTTATAAATTTCAAGATCACTGAGCAGGAGTTTATATTCTTCATAGCGGTTTACAATTTTCTCCAGGCTCCTGTATTCTTTACTGAGAGCGGTGAACTTTTTATTGTCGCTTACAATTTGCGGGTTGGTAAGTGCCACTCCCAGGTCCTCGAAACGGGCTTTTATAGCTTCTAACTTGTCTAACATTACAATGTTCTATTTTTAGGGAACAGGTGCAATAATTCTGGCACAGCTGTTAGTTGACTTATTTGTAGTGTCTCAGTTTCCCACAAAGACACTAAGCCACAAAAGGTTTTTCTTAGTGAATTTTGTGTCTTTGTGGGAAAAATTTCAATTTGAGGCACTTCTGACTTTTTGAGTTCGCAAAGTTAATTGTTTAAACCTACATGAGATACCGAAAATTCAGGGCCGATCAGTTGTTTACCGGGTATCAATTACTGGGCAATGACGCCGTGCTTATCACTGATGAACAAGGGATTGTTGAATCAATTCTTCCTTATACAGAAGCGGGTGACGAAGTGGAACAATTGCCAGGTATACTTTCACCCGGTTTTATAAATTGTCATTGCCATCTAGAACTGAGTCATATGAAAGGGATGATACCGGAAAAGACCGGTATGACTGATTTCGTTCTTGCCGTAGTACAACAACGCCATCATCCGGATGAGAATATTCTCGCAGCTATTGAAGAAGCAGAAAATGAAATGCTGCAAAATGGGATTGTTGCCGTGGGAGATATTTGCAACAATACGATGACGTTGGCACAAAAGCGAAAAGGCCGCTTGTATTATCACAATTTCATTGAAGCCAGTGGTTTTGTACCATCCATTGCCGAACAACGATTTGTAAGAAGTCTTGATTTTTTCAACATCTATGCTCAACAATATGCCTTGCCTATCGAATCCAATTCTATTGTACCACACGCGCCTTATTCCGTCTCGCCAGAATTATTTAAACGTATTATTCATTTTCCCGGTAATCATATCCTTACTATGCATAACCAGGAATCTATCGCGGAAGAAGAGTTATTCATTAATAACAAGGGAGATTTCCAACGCATGTTTGAAGGAATGAATATTGATATCTCTTTTTTTCAACCCTCCGGTAAAAATAGTTTGCAAACCGTATTGCCCTACTTTCTGAGAAATCAAACATTGATTCTTGTGCATAACGTAACAACAAGTGAAAATGACATAAACATTCTTAAATACTCAGGGTCTTCCTCTCCTGACTCCCGACTCCCGACTACTGACTACTCCTCGACTCCCAACTTATTCTTCTGTATTTGTCCTAATGCTAATCTCTATATCGGAAATGGATTGCCCAATATGGATTTATTGATGAAATCAACTATTCCGATTGTTTTGGGAACCGATAGTCTTGCCTCTAATCACCAATTGAGTGTACTGGAAGAAATAAAAACACTGCAACTCCATTTTCCACATCTTGATTTATTGAAGTTATTACAATGGGCCACTATCAACGGGGCGAAAGCCCTTCAATTAGATGAGATGCTGGGGAGTTTTGAGAAGGGGAAGAGGCCTGGAGTAGTGCTTATAAAAACTGAGGGAAATGGTATTGGCGGCGGTAGTCAGGTGGAACGTCTGTTATAATGTGCAAATTAGCAAATTAGAAAATGTGCAAATGCTGCAGGTTTATCCCTCTAAGCAATTAGAAAATTGCTTTTGGTCAGGAATTTTACATCGAATGCATTTGCACATCTGCACATTTGCTAATTTGCACATTAAAGAACCTCCTGCAACACCGCCAACGTCTTCATCGTTCCAAAATCCTGTATATGCAACGCGTAAAAAGTTTGATACGCATTCATCAATACTTTTCTTTTTTCCTGGTTGAGCCGGATCTCTTTCAATTCAATGGGCTGCATTACTTTCAAAAATTGAGAGGCTAATTGGCTATAAGGTTCGCCTAACCAATGCGGATGTACGGGCTGATCTTTAACAAATGCTCCTTCCTGTAAATCGAGATAGGGGAGTTGTGAATTGTATTCATCGCTGATACGGAAACCAAAGAAATTGGTAAGCTGCGACGCGAAAAACAAAGGGAAATTTGCTACTACAGCCGGTTCCGCTTCATCAAGATGTATCAACGCATCTTCAATAAAATAAAACAAATCCGGATTGGCTTCGGGTTCTTTAATGGTTTTCTGCAGCAATTCTATCATAAACAGGGCTACACTATTTACAATCACATCGAATAAAATATTCTTGTAGAGATATGCCCATTTAAATTCTTTAATGCGCTGTAGATTTTTAAGTTCATTGTGATAGACAATCAATTCAAGTATGGCCCCGGGTTGAAAATAATTGGCTTTGCCGGTTCCTTTTTTTGAAGAAGTGCGAACTCCGTTTACCAGGAAAGATTGAATGCCGAATAATTCGGTGTAGATCGTTACAATTAAACTGGTCTCCCCATATTTAACAATACGAAGTACAATTCCCTTGGTGGTATGCAGCTTCATAAGCGCCTTTAGCGGTTTAATTTTTTACGAAAACAATTTTGGTGGCTATCTTTTCCTGCTTCCCATCATCGTTTACCAATACCAGGTAAACACCGGCGGCAATATTTTGTCCTTTATAATTCTTTCCGTTCCAAATCGCTTGTCCACCCAATGCCCTGGTTTGATAAACCAACCTTCCGTCTAATTCAGTGATCTTGACAATGGCATTGTTTACCAGGCCGCGGATGGCAATGGTACCGGAATATCCCGGAGGAACAGGATTGGGAAAAACCAATACATTATTGTTTTTGGTTCCTCCTTCAGTAGCGGTACTTCTGAAAGAGGTTATTCCTTTTGCGGTGGAGAAAAATGTTTCACCGGTAATGCCATCAATCGTGATTTGCTTCACATCATTATCAGGCAGCGGACTATTTTCTGTAGTAAAGCGATAAATTGTTTTTTCACCATCCGGACTAATCAACCAAACACCGTTTTTAGTTCCCACCCATTTTCTATCAGCACCATCTACGGCAATGGATTGCACTTCCTCATCGCGGAAAAGATAACCTGCGAAATTATCCTGCTGTACAACGGGCAGAAGAGCCTCACAACCTTGTGTGGTAAATACTTCCTGCGGACATTGAATTATACCAACACCTTGTTTGGTGCCAATCCAGATAAAACTATTCTTATCCTTCGCTATGCATAATACGCGGTTGTCGGGTAAATTGCCATTTCCTTTTCCGGAGCGGTACCATTTCCAACGATCATCATTCGGATTATCAATAGTAGCGCCATGATTGAAACAGATCAATCCCTGATCCGTTGGAGCAATGATCCATTTCTGATTCAGATCGTCCAGTACAATTTGACCAGCAGCATTATCAATCAGGGGAAAGGGAATAGTAAAGGAACGCCAGCTTCCATCAGTTTTATGAACATGCAGGTTTTGTGATGCGCCATAGTTGCTGATCCATAAATTATTTTCTGAATCAAATGAAAGTCCGCTAACCCGGTAACTGCCGGTAGCAAATACAGCGGGTTGTAAAGGAGAATTTTGTTTGAAAACAGAAAGTGAATTATTGCTGTTAATTGAAAACAATCCACCTCCCATCGATCCGGTCCATAGTGTTCCGTCGCGACGGTCAATAGCCACCGTTATACAATCGGGGAGTGAATCCATGCCTGGTAGTAAGGATGAATTATAATTCTTCCAGTTGTTATTAGTGAATTGATATAAACCATTTTTGTTGCCCATGGGTTGCCAGTTAGCATTTACAGCACCAGCAGCTGCCCAGCCTATTCCATTCGATACCATCATTTCACCACTAGCAATGGAAGAAGGAGAATTTGGAATATACGACTGAAAGATATTGCCACTGTATTTGGAAAGTCCCCCGATACTATCAGCAATCCAGTATTCATTATCTACCAGAATGGTTTGCTGAGGCGATCTGGTAAATGAATTATTTTGAATGGTCTGTTCGGCGATTCCACTTCTGTTAAGGAGAATCACTCTTCCGGTATTGTTTAAGGATTGGCTGAGTAATATTTTTGTTCCTGCGGCAGAGAGATCAGCGATGGTCCAGCCATCAGCATATAAAAAACTCCAGTTAATGCCCGTTTGAACAAATAAGGAATCCTGTTTGCAAGCAATTACTTCATTGTTTACTGTAACGAGGCTTTTAATTTCACCTGCGGGAAGTCCATTTGTTCCACTAATGGTTTGCCAGTTACGATAGTCGGACAGATTAGGAGTATTGAGCATTGCTTTTTTCAATCCTTCTGTGGTGGCCGCGTATAAAAAACTATTGTCAGCCGTTACCGAGTTTACTTTTATTTTATCTCCTGCCGAACCGATAATATAGGTGTCTTTAATTTCCTTTTTGTTAATATCGATCACAATGATGCCAAGACCCGATGACAAATACGCGAGTTCATTCCGGCAAAAAACTTCGTAAATCGTTTTGTCTCCGCTTTGAGAAGAATTTTTGATGGAGTTAATAGTTGAAACGGTACCTCCTTTTAGCAGATCCAGATTGCTGTTATTATAGGCTATTATAAGGGAGCTGGTGGTTTCATTCCATCCAATACAATTTACTCCCGTTTCACTAAGTCCATTTACTTTGGTCCAGCGATCAATGCTGTTTTCATCTTTATCGATGGAGAATACACTGAAAGCTGTTGCGCACCATATTTTATCGAAACCATTGACCACTTGTATGGCTTGTTTATAGGGTAAATGTTCGCGCCAATTATTAATAGCCGGGAGTTGGGCCAGACTAGAATGAAAATTGAAAAATATATAAGTAAAAATGATTAGTTGACAGAGGCGCATAAGTTCAAAGTTAACAGGAAATGACGGGTAAAATTAATCTTCAGTAAGCGCAGTAAAATGAGTTTCTTTGCTCCAACTTTTCATCACCAACTGAGCTAAATTATGTGGGCAAACCTCGGCCGCTTCATTCTAAAAAATAGATGGGTACTCTTAATCAGCATTTTTGTTGCCACCGTGTTTCTAGGTTGGCATGCTTCCAAAGTTGAATTGAGCTATGAGTTTACAAAAGCTATTCCTCTGGATAATCCAAAATACCAGGCTTACCAGGCTTTCAAGCAAAAGTTCGGGGAAGACGGAAACATGATGGTGATAGCGGTACAAACCGATCAATTTTTTAAGAAAGGTTTCTTTAATAACTATGCCGGGCTGGTGCGGGAAATGAGGAGAATAGAGTACGTGGAAGATGTATTAAGTGTTCCGGCAGCTACTAATTTAAGAAAAGACACAGCGCAGGAACGATTGATCGCGAGCCCTGTTTTTAGAGATAAAGAATTGTCACAGGAGGAACTGGATAGTAGTGCGGCTATTTTTAATTCGCTGAAGTTTTACCAGGGATTACTTTATAATCACAGCACGCAAACCTATTTAATGGGAGTGCGGATCAACAAGGATGTTCTGAATACCAAGAAAAGAATAAATGTGGTAGCTGATATCATGGGGGTCGCTAAAAATTTTGAGAAAAAGCAAAACATTGAAATGCATTATAGCGGACTGCCGCTAATCCGCACTAATCTTGCTACTAAAATTGCCGATGAAATGCGCTGGTTTTTACTAGGGTCCGTAATCTTATCGGCGGTAATTCTTTTAATTTTCTTCCGAAGTTTCGGCGCTATGCTATTATCAATAAGTGTGGTAATCATTGGAGTGGTTTGGAGTGTTGGTACTATTCATATGTTAGGGTATAAGATCACCCTGCTTACCGCATTGATTCCTCCTTTAGTGGTGGTGATTGGGATACCTAATTGCATTTACTTTCTTAATAAATACCATACTTCTTATACAGATACAGGCAATAAAGACCAGGCACTGGTGGAAATGGTGGGTCGGATGGGAATTGTAACGCTGTTTTGTAATATCGCTGCTGCCATTGGCTTCGCTGTATTTGCACTAACAAAAAGTGCGGTACTGAAAGAGTTTGGGGTAGTGGCCGGTTTGAATATAATGGCCCTGTTTTTCATCTCCATCATTATTATCCCCGGGGTACTTAGTTTTCTTCCCACACCGAAGAAAAAACATATGCGCTACCTGGAAAATAAATGGTTGCTATCGCTGCTCGATAAGCTGGAGATATGGAGCCTCCATCACCAGAAATTAATTTATGGCGTTACAATAGTGCTATTATTGGCTTCCGTTGCGGGCATAATGAGACTGGAGTCGAAAGGTTATATTGTTGATGACCTTCCCAAAACAGATCGGATATATACCGATTTGAAATTTTTCGAAAAACATTTCAAGGGGGTGATGCCACTGGAGATAATAATTGACACCAAACAAAAAAATGGTTTGCGAAGGAATATCCTGCAGACTTTTGAGAAGATGGATTCACTATCCCGTTTTATCGCTACCAAGCCCGAGATGGCCAGGCCACTTTCAATCGTTGAGGGAATGAAGTTTGCCAAACAAGCTTACTATGATGGGGATAGTGCCAACTACGGATTGCCCAATTCATTCGACATTGCTTTTCTGTCTCAATATTTAGGTAATAAGGGGGAGGACAACAGCGGCAAACAGAATAATTTTACCAAGATTATCCGGTCATTCATGGATAGCAGCCGTCAGCAGGCTCGTATAAGTGTCAGCATGGCTGATGTGGGCAGTGTGAGACTTCCTGAAATCATTAAGTCCATTGAGGATAGCAGTAAAAAACTATTCGATACAACGAGGTACAAGGTGGAGTTTACCGGCACCAGCGTAACCTTTTTGGAAGGAAGCGCATTTATTATTAACGGATTGAAAGAAAGTATTTTCTGGGCTTTTTTACTGATCGCGGCATGTATGCTTTATCTGTTTCGTTCTTTCAAAATATTGCTATGCTCCCTGGTACCTAATATTATCCCATTGATTGTTACAGCCGGAGTAATGGGTTGGGTGGGAGTACCTATTAAACCTTCTACCGTGCTTGTATTTTCAGTGGCATTGGGTATTGCCATTGATATCACCATACGTTTCCTGGTAAATTACAAACAGGAATTAAAAGGAAGTACCAAGACTAAAGAAGAAATCGTGGTTGATACGATTCATAAAACAGGTATAAGTATCATATATACTTCGCTGGTTTTGATCGCGGGATTCGTTATCTTTTGCTTTAGTGGATTTGGCGGTACGCAGGCCCTGGGTTGGTTAACTTCACTTACACTGGTGATGGCTACTCTTACAAACCTGATCTTTTTGCCAGCCCTGTTATTGTCCTTTGTACGCAATACTAAAAAAGAAAATAGTAGATACTTCAATTCCTGAAAACAACCTACCTGCCGGTTGACTCGTTCCCTATTGAATAGGTATATTTTAAGATTCCAGTAGCTTAGGGGAGGATATAGTGTCATTTTGCCAACATTTTTGACGAATGGCACATGGTTCTTGATTTTTTATGCAGCCTGTGAAATACTTTCGTTGTCCTAAATTCCGGTGGCTAAACTTTTAGCTGCCTCTTTCGTTAAACAAAACAAAACTGTTGCACATGAGAAAACTCTTAGCCTTCATGATGGCTATGCTATTGCTGTCAGGGCAATTGCTAGCTCAAACCCGGACCATCACCGGTAAAGTAACAGATGCAGGTGGGGCTCCAATCCCTAATGCTTCGGTTCTTTTGAAAGGTACCAGTACAGGTACTACAACAAAATTAGACGGTACATTTTCCCTCACAGTTCCCACAAATGCACGCACGCTGGTTATTTCATCAGTAGGATTAGCGGAACAGGAAGTTTCGATTGCCAGCCGTGATGTGGTAGACATATCTATGAAAACCGACGACAAAAATTTGTCGGAGGTGGTTGTAGTAGGTTACCAGGTTAGAAAGAAAAGAGATGAAGCGGGTGCGATTTCTACAGTGAGGGCCGCGCAATTAGAAAACCTTCCCAACGTATCTCTCGACAAAGCGTTGCAGGGTAAAGCTGCCGGAGTGCTGGTACAAGCAAATAACGGTATCCCCGGTGGTGCGGTGAACGTGAGGATTCGTGGTGCGGGATCAATAACCGCGGGTAATAACCCTTTGTATATCGTGGATGGGGTTCAATTGAATACCCGTAACGATGCCAACTTCACCCAATCAAATCCCTTATCGTTTCTGAACCCGGATGATATTGAATCCATCGATATCTTAAAAGATGCTTCCGCGTCTATTTATGGTTCAAACGCAGCAAACGGGGTAATAATAATTACAACCAAAAAAGGTAAATCAGGGAAAACCAAGTTCACCTTTAATATGTTTCTTGGACAAGCGCGTCCCTTACAAAAATTGGATGTATTGAATGCGCAGGAGTTTTATCAGGCAAGATCGGAAGGAGTTGGTAGATTTAATAATTTGCCGGCATCCAATTTAGCAGTTAAAAGAGCTGTATTAGGAGAACTGCGGGTTCCGGGTGCGGCTACTCTATCTGATAAAGGAGCCGATTCCGCCGCTGCATTGCTCCCAACGTACGACTGGCAGGATGAAGCTTTCCGTACTGCAACTATTCAAAATTATGAGTTCAGTGCAAGTGGTGGTAATGATAAAACCACTTTCCGTGTTTCTGCTTCTTATACCGATCAGGAAACAATTGTTACTAAAGCTGACTTCAAACGTTCGGCAGTTAAAGTGGATATTACTAATAAAGCTACAGAGCGCCTTTCATTCGGTACATCTATCAGTCTGAGCTCTTTTACACAGAACCTTCCTTTTGCAACCGATGGTTCTTTCCTGGGTAGCCCGGCTTTTTCAGCTTCTGGTATAATTCCAACCAACCCGATTAGAAATGCAGATGGAACTTATTATGGTGTTCCTGGTTCAAATCCTGCAAATCTGGCCGGTACCTTAAACCAGAATATAATAGCAGTTAACGACTGGAATTCGGGTTATAACCGTACCAACCAGTTGATCGGTAATATCAACGCGGATTATAAGATTAATAGCTGGCTGATGTTCCGTGGTTTTGTAGGTTTAGATTACCGCCTGGTACAAGGACGTTTGGTACGCGATGCCCGTACGCCGGATGCTTTTGTGAGAAAGGGATTGACCCAAACACAAAGCA
This sequence comes from Chitinophagaceae bacterium, assembly GCA_965279015.1. Lineage (GTDB taxonomy): Bacteria > Bacteroidota > Bacteroidia > Chitinophagales > Chitinophagaceae > Endoryza. Next base: position 246,749 of record OZ257130.1, on the reverse strand, counting down.
CCTGGAACACAAACATCAACACGTATCTGACGATGAACTTCAACCATAGCTTCGGCGATGATAACGTTATTGATGGTGTAGTAGGATATGAGTATCGGAGAGAAGATCAGGAAAGTCTATCTGCAGCTGGTGATGGATTCCCAACTTATCAATTTACTTATTTAAATAACGCAGCAAACCCACTTACTGTTGGTGAATTTGCCACTGGATTCCGTCGTAACGGAATTTTCGGAAGCGTGAATTACAGTCATAGCCGCCGTTATGTAATCGGACTGATAGCTCGTTATGATGGTTCTTCCCGTTTCTCGGAAGATAATCGCTACGGAATATTTGGTGGTGTTAAACTGGCCTGGAACATCGATCGCGAGCAATTCCTGGAATCTTCCAGAATTGTTAGTCAACTTCGTTTACGTGCCAGCTATGGAACATCGGGTAATGACCAGATCGGAAACTTCGATGGATTAGGATTGTATGGTGGTGCGGGTGTATATAATGGAAGTGGTGCGATTGCTTATACCCAACTTGAAAATCCAAATTTGAAATGGGAAAGTACGGCTATCCTCAACTTTGGAGTTGATTTCGGATTTTTCGACAATCGTATCGTGGGTGCATTGGAATGGTACGATAAACAAACCAGTGATTTACTTTTGGCACAACCACTGCAGACAACTACTGGGTTCACTCAGATTACTGCAAACGTAGCGGAGAATCAAAACACGGGTGTTGAATTAACCCTCGGTGGTGATATCCTCAAAGCACGTAACCAGGATCAACTGGGATGGAACGTTAATTTCGTAATGGGCTATAATGAAGCAAAAGTTAAATCCCTTTATAATGGATTGAAAATTCTTCCAAGTGATAATAGTATCCAGGTTGGACAACCCGCCGGCGTTCTGTTTACTCAGAAATTTGCCGGAGTAAACTCTGCTACAGGTCGCCCGATGTGGTACGATACTTTGGGTAATCTTACTTACCAGGTACAGGCACGCGATCGCGTATTACTTGGCCCAACCGCATTACCTAAATTCCAGGGAGGTTTGAGAAATACGTTTACCTGGAAAGGATTCACCTTAGATATCTTCTTCCAGTATGAATATGGCCGTTATGCAAACGACGGACAGGTTAACTTCTTATATGAAAATATTGCTCGTATCAATGCACTGCAATATGTGTATGATAACCGTTGGACAACACCGGGACAACTCACTTCTATCCCACGTTTTAATTCCAATGGTACAGAAGCTAAGTCATCCGGCGCTCAAACAGGTAACAGAATGTGGTTCAAAGCGGATTATGTTCGTTTGAAAAACCTTGTCATTTCTTATGACCTGGATCCGACTATTACAAAAAATTTAAAAATCAACAGCGCCCGCTTCTATGTACAGGGCACCAACCTGTATACTTACAGCGACTGGTACAGTTATGATATCGAATTCGTAGGCACCGCCACCGGTATCATTCCGCAGAGCAAGAATATAACTGTAGGTGTTCAATTAGGATTTTAATCTTTTAAAAAGAAAAAGAAATTATTATGATTAAGTATATAAAAAGAATGGGACTGTTGCTGGGGGTAGTTGCCTTATTGGTTTCATCCTGTAAGAAGCAACTGGATATTGATCCCCGCACCTCCATTGATGCAGACGGAGCACTCACCTCAAGAGATGCAGTGGAAGCTGCTATCACTTCGGTATATGCTAAACTAAAGAACGCACGTGTATATGGCCGCGACCTGGTCACACATCCTGAGGCCCTATCCGACAATGGATTCGCAACCAATAAATCGGGTCGTTTATTACCCGAGGCCAATAATAATTTCGGCGCTCATTTTACCGGAACGATCTGGACCAATGGTTATGCCGCCATTAACCAGATCAATCTTACGCTGGAAGCATTACCTACCCTTGATCTCACACCAGCAGTTACACAAGCTGAGCGGGATCGTTGGGAAGGACAATTATATTTCCTTCGTGGCTTGTATTATTTCGATATGGTAAAAGTATATTCTTATATACCTGGTGCAGTAGTAACAGCACAAGATAAAGGTGGTGTACCCGTAACTCTCAGAAGCATTTCTTCTGTTGATTCAGCGCTGGCCTTTCGTCCATCGAGATCGCCTATTGATGATGTGTATACACAGGTTGTGGCAGATTTCACTTTGGCAAATACAAAATTACTTGCTTCTGCAAGCGTGAATCTTGCCAATAAAGCAGCTGCACAGGGATTACTGGCGCGCGTGAATTTATACCGCAAGAATTATAGCGAAGCAAAGCGTTGGGCGGATTCCTGTATCGCGTTGGCCGGAAGCAAATTGGGAACTACTTCTAATTATATCAGCCAATGGAGAGGAGATACACATGGAGAAACAATATTCCAGGTTCGTTATGCAAGCAACCTGGAGAATATCGGGGTAAATGAATCAAATCAAACTTCATTTAGTACGCTTACGGCACCTGGTAATACCACAGTAACAGGAGGTTTTGGAGACCTTGTTCCAACAATTTCTCTGTTAAACGAATTGGGCATTTTATTAGTAGGTGGAAATACAACTGCGAACTTTGGATTAAATCACGTTGTCGCATCCCGCAGCACTGATGTACGGAACCTGATGTTTGAACCCGGTACTACCGGTCGCGGTCCTGCTAAAGTAGAATGTACCAAGTTTTTGGGAAAGAATGGTTTTATCAATCTTGACAATGTTCCTGTTCAACGTATTTCGGATGTTTATCTTATCCGTGCTGAAGCACGTGCTACTCCGGGATCGGCAGTATTGGATGAAGCTGCTGCGCTTGCAGATCTGAAATTATTGAAAACAAGACGTTATACAGATTATGTTGGATCTGCCGCGGAAGTTGCCGACAATGCTTTAACGGGTCAGGCTTTGGTGGATGAAATCATCCGCCAGCGTCGCCTGGAATTTGCTTTCGAAGGACATCGTTTCTTTGATCTCAAACGCCTGGGTCGCGACCTGGTAAAGGGTCCTCATTATAGTAATGTTGCCTTTACGGATATACGAATACTTCCTGCGATTCCTCAGGGTGATGTGGATGGAAACACGAATCTGAAACAAAATACTGGATATTAAAATTAATAGGATTATGAAAAGAATATATTTCTTCATTACTATAGCGTTTGCGATTGGCATGACGGCCTGTATCAAAAATGATCCGGTTATTTATACAAATGAACTTGCCGAGTTTGATGCCACTACCTGGAACGCTAATGCTGTTGGGGTAAATTATCCCATGATGGTTAGAGTACCGATTTATGGCGCCGCTACTCCTACCTCGGCTTTTACTGTGCATCGAAGTTCTGGTACAGTTCGGTTGCGTGTAAATCTGGTGGGACCAACTACAAAAGCAGATCGAACAGTAGGTTTCAAATTGTTTGATGTACCGTTTGCATCGGCTGCGTTTCCCGTTACACCTAGTGGACAAGCACCGTCACGCGCAGCAGCTACGCTAACAACTGCCGTTGCAGTTCCAGGTACACACTATACCGCTTTGGGAAGTACAGTAACAATACCTGCTGATAGTAGCTGGGGTTATATAAACCTGGCGATCCTGGATGCAGGTGCTACTGCCGGTCAGGCTCGTACGATTGGAATTGCTCTGGATTCAACGGGTTCGGTGAAAGCATCTCCGAATTACCGCAACCTGGCAATTGCTATCGATCAGCGTTGATTTAATGCCATCGTTGAATATTCAACATGGTACTGATATAATAAATAAAGCTCTCTGTAAGGAGAGCTTTATTTATTAATATCATAAGAGAAAAGAAATATTCAGATTCAGATAAAGGTTGATCGCCATAATTGTTACCGTATCACTTCATTCAACTTAGCTATCAACCCTGGTCCGCGTAATCCTTCCGCGATAATTGTTCCTTGTGGATCTATTAGTACATTAAATGGAATTCCTTCGAAACCAAAAGTAGGAACCGCTTTACTGTTCCAGTAAGCAAGATCGCTGATATGCGTCCAGTTTAATCCATCCGCTTTTATTGCTTCTAACCAATCTTCTTTTGTTTTATCCAGCGATACGCCAAGCACCGTGAAATTTTTATTCTTAAACTGGTTGTAGGCGGCTACCACATTCGGGTTTTCCCTACGACAGGGTCCGCACCAACTCGCCCAGAAATCCACCAATACATATTTGCCTTTGAAGGAGGATAGCGCGATTTCTTTTCCATCGGCATTCGGTAAAATCAATTCAGGCGCCTGCTTACCTACCCAACTGGAAGGCCTGCTTTGTTGTTGGCGCTCCATTTCGGCCGATTGTAAATTAAATTGATTCTGAATTGCCAACAAGCTGGGATCTGTTGGAAATTTTTGCACCAGTTTACTCATCTCCGCCTGGAAATCGGCAGTAGACAATGTTTGTGCGGAACGGCCCAATACAAAAGTGGCAACTGTACCCTGCGTTGAACTGGCGAGTGTTTTCTTTAAAAAGGCATTCAGATCATCCAGCGCTTTGTTTTTGCTATTGGTAGCAGCAATTTGTAAACTATCGGGAGCTCCCAGTTTTTTTAAACTGTCAATGGCAAGCAACGCATTATTTATAGTACTGCCCCATTTGCTATAATCAATAATGAAATCCTGCAATTGCTGGCTGGCAGGTGACCCACTAACGGTATAGAATTTCTCCCTGTTCGCGAAGTTGATATTCACTTTTAGTTTACGCTCGTCGTTCACCACGGGAATTACAGGTCCGTCTTGATTTACGGATATGTCGTACATGCCGGTTGAACTGGTGCTGCCTTTTAATGTATAGGTATTTTTAGATGCGCTAACGATAGCGGAATCGAGTTGTACTAATTGCGCCTCATTTCCCATTGGCACTTCGTACAGGTACAAAGTGATGCTGCTGTCTTTAAGGGAACCGGGGAACAATTCTTCCAACTTGGCAAGATTGGTGACGGTACCCGTTATTTCGAGGTTTCCTTTCGGTTTGGATTTGCACGCTGTTACCAATAACAATACGAACAATGCGAGATTACTCCACTTCATGATTGCAGTTTTTTTATCAATAGATCATTGGTCAACTTTGGGTCGGCTTTTCCTTTAGAAACTTTTTTTACTTCTCCAACGAATAAACCGATCAATCCCTTTTTTCCTTTTTTATATTCCGTTACTTTATCGGGCATGCGGTTCAACACTTCCTCTACCCAAGCCAGTACATTCGCTTCATCAGAATCCTGTACCAGGTTCAATTGATTGGCCAATGACAATGGATCGGCCGATGGATTTTGTAAAAGGGCATTGAATATTTTTGAAGAGGCTGTTGAAAAATTCAGTTTACCCTCTTCTATTAACGAAATCAATTGCGCGATTGTTGGGGGAGCAATGAGAAATGCCGTAATGGAACTGTTGTTTTCATTGAGATAAGATTTTACCGGACCGAGCATCCAGTTGGCCGCTGATTTTGCTTTTCCTATCGGTAACGTCTCCACAATTTTTTCAAAATATTCAGCCAACTCTTTTTCTTCACTCAGAATGGCCGCGTCGTATTCCGTTAATTGAAAAGCTTGCTGGTATCTTTGTAATTTCTGTTCGGGTAATTCGGGTATCTGGGAACCGATCTGTTGCAGCAATTCTTCACTAACACGGAAAGGGGTAAGGTCGGGATCGGCAAAGTAACGGTAATCATTCGCTTCTTCCTTTGTTCGAAGCGCGAAAGTTGTTCCGTTATTGGCATCGAAACTCCTCGTTTGCTGTATGATGGGTTCTCCTTTTTCGGTAAGTTCAATCAATCGCTTTGTTTCATACTCAATGGCACGCTTTACATTACGGATTGAATTGAGATTCTTTACCTCTACTTTGGTCCCCAATTTTGTATCTCCTTTTTTGCGGATAGAAATATTAGCGTCACATCGCATGCTTCCTTCCTCCATATTTCCATCGCATACTTCCAGGTAACGAAGCAATTTTCTTACTTCAGTAAGATAGGCATAGGCTTCTTCACCGCTGCGTAAACAAGGTTCGGTAACCATTTCAATCAAGGGAACTCCGGCCCGGTTCAGATCCACACAGGTATAATCCGGATCGATATCGTGCAAACTTTTACCGGCGTCTTCTTCGAGATGGATACGGTTGAGTTCAATATTCTTTTTTCCTTCAGAAGTAACAATGCTGATATACCCACCCTCACAGATAGGTGTTGTATGTTGTGAAATCTGGTATCCTTTCGGCAAATCAGGATAGAAGTAATTCTTACGGGCGAAATAATTATTCCGGCTGATATGGCAATGACAGGCAATCCCCATTTTAATCGCGTATTCTACCGCCTTCTTATTCAGCTTTGGCAGAGTGCCGGGGTGAGCCAGGGTGATTGGACTGATATGTGTATTAGGTTCTCCTCCAAAAGCGGCACTATCGCCACAGAATAATTTACTCTCTGTGAGAAGCTGTGCATGCACTTCAAGACCTATTACCGTTTCGTATGCTTCGTAATTGATAGACATTGATTTATTATGAAGCCACAGATTACACAGATTTCCACTGATTAGCGAAAATTTAATCTGTGCTAATCTGTGTAATCTGTGGCTAAGTCCTAAAGCTTGCAAAAATACCTCAATCTGGCTGGATTTCCTGTGTTGATTGTGGTGGCTGGTGAAGACACCAGCCACGGCGATCGAACACCGTGGCTGGTGTCTCCACCAGCCACCTATTCATCTCGCCAAAAAAAAGACAGGCTGGGAAAGTCCCCAGCCTGTCGGCCTGTTTTTCATGGCAAGGAAAATAATATCAGAGATTGGCTGTTTTCAGTTTTTTTGGAATCTTTATTTCAACTGTTTGCGATTTGCCATCACGGGTCAACTGAACTTTCATACTTGATTTTTCTTTCGCTTCCTGGGCAGCTTCAGCAAGTTCGTCGGCGCTGTTGATCGTTTTGCCATCAAATTCAGTAATGATATCGCCTTCTTTAATACCAGCTTTTTCAGCCAATGATTCATCAGCAACATCCAATACTTTCACACCCTTTCCTTCTTCGGTATCCTGTGCTTTTATGCCGAGTCGGGGACGCATATTACCGAAATAATGTTGCCCTCCTTTATCGTTCCATTCAAATCCTTGCATGGGTGCCATTGGCGCAATATCAACGCCGGGAGTCATATATCCAAACGAGCTTACGCTTGATTTGTTTTTTCCTAGGGTAGCTGTTGTTTTAACTTCCTTGCCATCTCTTTTATAAACGATGGTAACCTTCTCTTCCGGTTTGAATTTACCAATTGCTTTGGTGAGGTCTGAAGGACCATCCACATCATGTTCGCCGATCTTTGTGATCACATCACCTTTTTTCAAACCTGCTTTAGCCGCGGCACTGTTTTCTGTTACACTGATGATTTTCGCGCCACCATCTTCTTCTTCCGAAGAAACACCGAGAAATGCTCTGTTGCTATTGCTGTAAAACATTTCAGCATCCCCGCTATAATTCCAGCTACCCCCATGTCCAAAAGCATCAGCACTGCGGAAACGGGAAGGGGAGGCAGCTATTGCAATGCGCGGAGTAGTGCGTCTGCGAACGGAAATATTTGCGTCGTCGTAATCGTCAATGGTTTTTCCATTCACTTTTACTTCTCCATCTTTGATTTCAATGGTAACCTTACCATCCTTGTCACCTTTTCTTTTAATGATGATCTCTTCGTACTCATTCATTTTTTCTTTCTTGGTTTCCTTGGTAACGGACTTTTCCTTAGTGGCTTTTTGTGCCGGTTTGGTAGTAGTTTGGGCAATAGAGACGCTGCTGATAAGCAGGGCTACTGCAGCAAAGCAAGATGCAAGAACATATTTTTTCATACTGAAGAATTTTGAAAGTTTTTTGATCTACGTTGTCTTTCGTAGATCAAATATAGGAATTTCTTTCAAATACGAAAATTTTCGGAGAAGAGAGTTTTGTTTTAACGGAACGTTAGGAAGAGTCGGGAGTCAGGAGTGGGGAGATCGGAGCCGGAGACCCATACAGATTAACGAAATTGTTTACGGAGTGGGATGCGGGTAGGAGTGTCGGTGCCAGAAACAAGACCAGCTGTACTCAAAGCAATAGTCTTGATTATGAGAGACATATTTTGGAAATTAAGAGTGGAAATTTCATCGTTTACTGAATGATAGTAACGATCGGTGGGTGCGGTTAACATCAATGTATGGGCAGGTATACCTTTTAATGCAAACGGGTAATTATCGGAACGAGCGAACAGGTTTTCTTTGGGATATGGATCTTTTTTAAAAATGATTTTTTTGCCGCCTGGGTCAATCGGCAAATCTTTTAAACGGTTGTTTAAAAGGGCACTCAGGTCAGAAAATTCACTCCCCGTGATATACGGATTATCTTTTTTATTCAAAGGCCCTCGTCCGATCATCTCGATATTTATAACAGCAATTATAGATGATGAATCTATCCGTAAAGAAATTTCTGAAGACCCCATTAAAGTAAATTCTTCTCCAGAAAATGCAATGAATAGAATCGTTCTTTCATTGTTTTGTAAAGAACCGAAATAGCGGGCAAGTAGTATCACTGCAGCAGTACCACTTGCATTATCATTGGCTCCATTATAAATTGTATCCCAGGGATCTTTTTCCGAAGTTTCGGGAATACTCTTATTGGGATTTGTTGATAGTGTTCCGATATGGTCATAATGCGCGCAAAAAATTATAAGCTCCTCTTTTTTCGATTTACCCTCGAGTGCACCGATCACATTAACGCCTTCGGATACCTGGTTTATATTAGCCAGAAAGCTGAATTTGGAGAAATAACCTTCCATGCCTGCAACCGGTAAAATTGTTGCCTGTTGAAATTCATTTGAAATAAATTTCGCAGCAATAACAGCTTCATTTGAACCGGTCAGTCTACCCTTTAATTGATCGGAAGCCAGGAATGATACAATTCTTTTTATTGAATCGGGGTGAAATATATTATCCGGTAGAACTTGTTGAGCTTTAACCGGGTAATTAAACAGGATTAGAATGAGTAAAGTGGTGGTTATTATTAATCGGAACATAACGATTATAAAGGTCTGCTTTAAATGTAAAATCTAAAATGTAGAATTTAAAATATAAAAGGAGTCGTAAATTCGGAAAGTCCTTAAAAATCAATGACAAAGTGTAAGATTCTTAAAATTAAGGTCCCCGGCTATAAAACCCTTTTACATTCTACATTTTAGATTCTACATTTTACATTTATAGCAAGCTTTTCACTTTCTCAATCACCTGCTTCAAATTACTAGCATCCTGTCCCCCGGCTGTAGCCAGATTTTTCTGACCACCGCCGCCACCTTTTATTAATGGTGCGATATGTTCTTTGATGATCTTTCCAGCATCCAGTCCTTTCGCAGCAACTACTTTATCGGATATGCCCACGGCAACAAAAGGTTTACCACCAATATTGGCGCAAAGAACAGCTACATGATCGTTCAGATTGTTCTTCAGATCGAAGCAGAGTTTTTTCAATGCGTCTGCGTTACTTACTTCAATGATATCACCGATGAATGTAACCCCGTTGATGATCTCATCTTTTTGTAATAACTCATTGCGGATGCCCACCAGCATGCGGTTCTCCATATGCTCTAGTTTCTTTTTCAGTTCCGCATTTTCGGTGAGAATATTCTCAATTGATTTTTGAATGTCTTTTGGATTTTTGAATTGTTCTTTAACGGCATTCAATTGCTGCAATTCATTAGTAAGATAATTTTCCGCGGTTACTCCACTTAAAGCTTCCATTCGTCGCACACCGGCTGCAACGGCTGATTCTGATAATATTTTAAAAATACCCAGCTCACCAGTGGCGCCTACATGCGTACCCCCACAGAGTTCAACTGAATAAGCAGGATCAATGATTACTACCCGAACAATATCCCCGTACTTTTCTCCGAACAGTGCCATGGCCCCTAATTTCAAGGCTTCCTCTTTAGGAAGTTCATTGATCACCACCGGAATATTCTCCCGGATCTTTTCATTCACCAATGCTTCAATCTGCGCGATCTCTTCATCGCTCACTTTTGCAAAATGGGAAAAATCGAAACGCAGGTAATCCTGGTTCACCAAACTTCCTTTCTGTGCAACATGCGTTCCTAATACTTTTCGCAAGGCAGCGTGTAATAAATGGGTAGCCGAATGATGCACCGTAGTTTTATGGCGACTCTCTTTATTCACCCGCGCGTCTACTACTGCTGTAATATTAATTGGTAATTTATCAGCGAATTGAATGATGAGGTCGTTTTCCTTCTTTGTATCTGTAATTGCAATTTCTTCTCCATCGAAATACAAGGTGCCGGTATCGCCCACCTGTCCACCGCTCTCCGCATAAAAAGGAGTTTTTTCCAATACCAATTGAAAAGATGCTTTATTCTTTGAAGTTACTTTCCGGTACTTTGTTACCTTGGTTTGTGTTTGAAGGGAATCGTATCCAATAAATTGTTGCTTATTGGTTTCGTATAATACCACCCAATCTTCTGTATCCAATGCAGTAGCGGCACGGCTGCGATCTTTTTGCTGCTGCATTTCTTTTTCGAAGCCGGCTTCATCAATAGTCAACTTATTTTCCAAAGCGATTAACCGGGTAAGGTCAATGGGAAATCCATAGGTATCATATAACTCAAAACTATCTTTACCAGGTATTATATTTTTTGCATTGTTTACAATCTCGTCAATTCGCTTCAAACCTTTCTCAAGTGTTCTTAAAAACGCATCTTCTTCTTCCCGTACTACTTTACTTACAAAATCATGCTGCTGTTGTAGCTCAGGAAATACTGTTGAGAATTGTTTGCCAATTACCGGAAGCAATTGATGAAGCAGTGGTTGTTTGTAATCGAGGTAAGAATAATAATAACGAACTGCCCTGCGCAATATCCTGCGTATTACATAACCAGCTCCCGTATTAGAAGGAAGTTGTCCATCAGCTATTGTAAAGCAAATAGCACGTACATGATCGGCCAATACACGGAAAGCAACACTTTGTTTATCGTCACCACCTGCATATTTTTTTCCGGTAATTTTTTCCGTTGCGGCAATGGTACCCGTAAATATATCTGTATCGTAATTGCTCTGCTTTTGTTGTAATACTCTTGTCAATCGCTCAAAACCCATCCCTGTATCTACATGCTTTGCCGGCAGAGGTTCTAATGAGCCATCTTTTTTGCGATTGAATTGAATAAATACATTGTTCCAGATTTCAATCACCTGCGGATGATCATTGTTCACCAATGTTTTTCCATCTACTTTCTTTCTATCATCATCAGTTCTGCAATCTACATGAATTTCGGTGCAGGGTCCGCAGGGACCCGTATCGCCCATCTCCCAAAAGTTATCTTTTTTATTGCCGAGCAGGATTCGGTCCTCTGCAATCACTTTCTTCCATTCTTTATAGGCTTCCTCATCTTTTGGGAGTTTCTCTTTTTCATCGCCCTCAAATATGGTTACATATAGCCGATCCTTATCGAGTTTATAGATTTCGGTCAATAATTCCCAACTAAAGGCAATGGCATCTTTCTTAAAATAATCGCCAAAGCTCCAGTTACCGAGCATCTCAAACAGGGTATGGTGATAGGTATCCACACCCACTTCTTCAAGGTCATTGTGTTTGCCACTCACCCGTAAACATTTCTGGGTATCAGCTACTCTTTTCCAGGGAGCCTGTTTATTTCCAAGAAAATAATCCTTGAACTGGTTCATACCAGCATTGGTAAAAAGAAGGGTAGGGTCATTTTTAATAACAACCGGAGCCGAAGGAACAATTTCATGTCCTTTGGAACGGAAAAAATCGAAAAATGCCTGCCGTATCTGATCGCCTGTCAACATAATGGAATAATCTTTGATGGATAAAGCGCCTTGGAACATTATATTTGTGAGCCTTGGCGTTATTTGTCAAGAGTGCGGCAAAGGTAATTGAAGAAGTTTAATGGTTTAAGGGTTTCATAGTTTAAAGGTTGTTTCACTCAACCAGTTTTTTTAAACGGGAACAACCTTAACCCTTTAAACCTTAAACCCTTAAACGATTCCTCCTCCCGGGAATGAAAAAAATAAAGTACTACTACAACACCAATACGCTCCGGTACGAGAAGCTGGAGACGCCGCTACGGGTCATGCTTTTGCGGGTACTGGGCTTTATTTCGGCCGCTATTGTAACAGCTGTAATAATTGTATCCATCGCTTACCGGTATTTTCCTTCTGCCAACGAAAAACTGCTTCGCCAGGAAAACGATCAGCTCCTCCAACAATATGAGGTACTGGATGAAAAGACTCAGAAACTTCAGCAACAGATGACCGATCTGGAAACAAGGGATAATGAAGTATACCGTACCATTTTTGAAGCCAACCCGGTGCCGGATAGTGTCCGTTTAAAGGAGATGGAAAAGAATAAGGAGATTAAACTGGTAATGAGTATGAATAATATTGAACTGGAGAATTCTATAACCGGGTCCATCAATAATCTTACGCTCCGAATGGCTTACCAGGAGAAATCTTATAATGATATCACCAACTTTATAAAGAATAAGGAACAGTTATTAGGAGCTACACCGGCCATTCAACCGGTAAGTAATAGTGATCTTAAACGCATTGCCTCGGGTTTTGGATATCGTATCGACCCGGTTTATAAAACTGTAAAGTACCACGCTGGTCTCGATTTCAGCGCCCCGCAGGGAACACCTATTTATGCAACCGCCAATGGAGTAGTGCGGACAGCCGGTAATCTTGGAAATGGATTCGGCAACCATGTGATTATTAATCATGGCTATGGATATGAAACCCTTTACGGTCATATGTTCAAGATTAATGTGAAAAACGGTACCCGTGTAAAAAGAGGTGAAATTATTGGATGGGTCGGTAATACTGGTAAGTCCACAGGACCGCATTGCCATTATGAAGTGCATAAAAACGGTCGCCCTCTCGATCCTGTTTACTTCTTCTATAATGATCTTACACCTGAACAATTTGACCGGCTTCTGAAACTGGCGGCTTCGAGTAACCAGAGCTTCGATTAGAATCTAGTTTACCCCCATCCCCGCCAGCTGGCGGGGGCTGGTAACAGCAAAAGTATATTCGTAAAGGTTTTATGGCCAGAAGTTTGTCTCCTTGCATTGGTTGAGTTTTACTTTGGAAAAACTTAGCCAATCTACCCGGTATACTTTGGTGTCCTATCTCTTAACATAGGTTATTAGGCTGATTGCTGTTTCAACTGTAAATTTGCCATCTTATCATGTTCAATCCTCCTGATATATTAACGCTGGCGTATAGGCAACCCATCATGCAGGATCAGATGTTGTTACTTCATGAGAAGGAGTACCAGATTCCGGGCTCTGTTCAATATAGTATCAAGCGTTACCGCAAGCAACCCAAATGGGCCGTTGATGATACGGGTATGATGGTCTATAATTTTAAAAAAGCGGATCCAAAAGAGAATTATTTTGAATTGCGCTTTTGTGTAACCGGCAATGTGTATTGCAAACAGAAGGATACCGAATGTGATATGTGCAAGTTCAATGCGTCGCGTAGTTGTGTAGAGCGGATTGAAAGTATCGACGTAGTGAGTTTTCGTTTTTCACCGATGCACCTGTCGCAGTTTGTAAAACCCGGTCAATTAAAAGATAAGCTGACGGATGAAGTGTTGAGCTTTAGTCATCCTTCATCCTTCTCCAAAATACTTTCCCTTTGCAGTCGTACCCGAATGGTATTAGAGGCCTTACTCAATCATAGTTATACCGATAGCCTGGAAAATATCTATATCAACGCACAAACCCAGATGCTGTTATTGTATAGTTTGGAATGTATGCTGGGTGACGGAAAAGAGGTAGAGTCTTTCCAATGTAAATTTTTGGCAAACGAAGCCGATCGCGATAAGATAATCAAAGCAAGAGAAGTTTTGTTGCAACATATCGGCGAACCGCTCACCATCAAGGAACTCAGCCGTAAAGTGGCGATCAACGAATGTTACCTTAAAAAAGGATTTAAGGAATTATTCGGTACTACTATTTTTGATTTCTACCAGAGCCAGCGAATGGAGCATGCCCGTTATCTTCTTTATGAAAAAGGATTGAGTGTAACAGAGGTTTCTGTTATGCTGGGTTATTCCTCCATCTCCCATTTTTCTACCGCGTTTAAAAAGCATACGGGGTTGAAGCCTTGTGAATTGTTGCTTCATTAACCCTCGATCTTGATATATTTTATTGTTTTATAAATCAGGTATGTGAAAGATTTCATAAATACCGGGTTTCAACTACTATTTTATATATCCTGTCATACTAAAGTCATAACCTATTGAGTTATGTTATAACAATGATGTTCCGGATTCCTTTCTGCTTCCAATATCCTTTCAATTTTTTTTAACGCAAATCACATCGGCTGCTTAAAATATAAGTGCTGTTGAGGCAGTATTTATTAGTTTATCTTGCAAATTCTAAATTAATCGTTGAGCTATTTTAGATGAGAGGTAAAGGTTAACAGAGTATCAAGGGGTTAACGAGTTATTGATAAATATCAACAGTCACATGGCATTATTTTTGAATACCAGATTGTCATAAATGCGTAATTTTTTTTTGATAGTATTCAGCGTGCTCTATTTCTTCATCAGCACTGATTTGACGGAGGTATGTAAAATACCTCAGTTGATCCGGCATTTTGAGCAGCATCATGCACAAAATCCCACTGTCAATTTCTGGACATTTCTGCGGATGCATTATGCGGGTGATGATGGAAATGAAATTGATAATAACGAGGATATGAAACTGCCTTTTCATAATTCAGATGCCCACTATATAACTTCATTATATTCATTTTCAGGTTCTGTAATTTTTTATTCAATACCCGTTAAACCGGTTATTAGAAAAGAATACGTTGTTTTGCCATCGGCCAATCTTCTGCCCAACCATGGCAACCTGATTTTTCACCCTCCCCGGATGAGTTAATTCACGCCAGGTTCAATTCTTAACGAACTTTCTTTCCAGCAATGAAAGATGAATGATTATTGTCGTTTATCGGGCAGATAATGCTCTATGGTAATCGATGATAGTGCCATTATTGCTGCTCTTAATTCAAATAAAATTTTGAAAATGAAAACTAAGTATGTACTGGTGACTATGGCTATTGTAGCTGTAGCAACTTTATTCTATAGGTGCCGTCATGAAATTATAACTCCCGTTGATACGGGAGGAGGTGGTGGTAACAATCCTCCACCGCAAACTAATAATTGCAGTGTGGATACCGTGTATTTTGTAAACGTAATACAACCAATAATTGCTTCTAACTGCACTACCAGCGGATGTCATGATGATATCACCCATGCTGATGGAGTAAGCTTGACTACTTATAGCAAGATTTTAAAGTATGTAAAACCAGGCAACGCATCTGGCAGCAAGTTGTACGAGGTTTTGAATGAATCGGGTGATGACCTCATGCCTCCTCCACCAAAGTCACCATTGACAGCAGACCAAAAAAATAGTATTGCAAAATGGATCAACCAGGGTGCAAGAAACAATTCCTGTTCGGGACTTTGCGATACACTCGTGTTTACATTCAACGGATCTATAAAACCCATGTTCCAGACAAAATGTGTGGG
This sequence comes from Chitinophagaceae bacterium, assembly GCA_965279015.1. GTDB lineage: Bacteria > Bacteroidota > Bacteroidia > Chitinophagales > Chitinophagaceae > Endoryza. The sequence continues at coordinate 231,207 of OZ257130.1, read as the reverse complement.
TTGTCACAATCCTGGTTCGCTGGGCGGCAATATTGATCTTTCTACTTATGCGGCAGTAAAAACTTCGGCAGATAATGGAAAACTGTATGGATCGGTGGCTCATCAAAACGGTTATTCCCCCATGCCAAAAAATGCCGCAAAACTTTCGGATTGTGAAATCAGGCAAATTCAGAAATGGATACAATCCGGTTCACTCAATAATTAAATTACTAGTTATGAAATCAGTGATCTCAATAGGTATTATTATGAGTAGTTTCTTTCTGTTTAGCGCATGTTATTATGATAAAGAGCAGTTGTTGTATGGCGCTTCAGGTAATTGTGATAGCACTACTACTATTTCTTATTCTCAAAAAGTAGTTCCTCTTTTACAGCAAAATTGTTATGGCTGTCATTCAGGAAGTTTTCCATCCGGGAATATACTGATGGGTACTTATTCTTTGGATAAAGCACTTGGGCAGAATGGAACTCTTTCCGGTTCGATTAATCATGCTACCGGGTTTTCCCCTATGCCTAAAGGCACTTCTAAAATGACAACCTGCCAGATTTCAACCATAAAAAAGTGGATTGATGGAGGAATGCTTAATAATTAAAATTTAAAATATGAATCATACCAAATTGAAGTGGCTTAGGTATATGCTCGTAGCTGTGTTATTGTTGTCTGGTGCGGTCATTTATGTTTACAGGGAATATAACCGGAAGGAACCCGGAACTCTTAGCCTGAAGCCTGATTTTACATTGAGTGCAATTGAGTTGTTTAATGCGTTCAGTCAAAACGAAAAAGAAGCCAACCTCCGGTATCTTGATAAAGTGATCGAGGTTAATGGAAGCTTAAAGCAATGGGACGTTAGCGAGGAAGGGGCACTAACAATTGTATTAGGAGTTTCAGATAAAATGTCTTCTGTAAGATGCAACATGGATAGTACACAAGTTGCGGGTATGGTTAAAATACCGGAAGGCACATCCGTTATGGTGAAAGGTATTTGTACCGGCTATACCGCCGATGAATTGATAGGTTCCGATGTTTTTTTAAAACGCTGTGTATTCAGCCAATAATTTTTTTAAAATTTAAAATGTAATGATCATGGTAAAAATAATAATCACATTCGCTTTTTTTAGTATTGTTCTCAACTCAATTGGACAAGACAAGTATTTCACCAAAAGCGGTAAAATTATTTTCTCTGCAACAGCTCCCTCTTCCCCAGAGAATATAGATGGGGTAAACAAAAGCATTACCTGTGTGCTGGATGCCAAAACGGGTAGTATTCAGTTTGGGTTATTGATGAAAGGGTTTGAGTTTGAACGGGCATTGATGCAGGAACATTTTAATGAGAATTATGTGGAGAGTGATAAGTTTCCCAAAGCCGACTTCAAAGGAATGGTAACTAATAATACTACTGTGAATTATACAAAGGATGGAACCTACGCTATTAAAGTAAAAGGGAAAATAAATATACATGGAGAAATTAAAGAAATTGAAACAGATGGTCAGTTGCTCGTGAAGGATGGAAAAATTAATGCCTTGGCTGAATTCCCGGTGGTACTGTCGGATTTCAAGATAGCAATTCCTGCACTGGTGGCCGATAAAGTTTCCACTACAGCCAAGATTAATGTGAATTGTGTATTGGAGCCCTTGAAATGATAACTATTAAATCAACTTCAATGAAAATTTGTATCAATATAATTTTTTTTATCAGCGGGATGCTTTTATTCGCTGATGATATATATGCCCAGGAGGAGGACCTGCTAAAGCTGGTTGGTGAGCCAGATCAAAAGAAGGAGTATGTAAAGAGCGCTTTTAAGTCTCCACGGGTTATTCATGGGCACTCTATGGAGTTTTTGTCGGCAGGTACGCTCGATTTCAGGATACTGCATCGTTTTGGTCCATTGAATGAAGGGTATAAGAATTTCTTTGGTCTCGATCAGGCCAGTATGCGGATGGGTTTTGATTATGGTATTTTACCAAACCTGACGATAGGGGTGGGGCGAAGTACCTATAAAAAAGAATTGGATGGTTTTATTAAGTATGCCCCGCTGAGGCAATCAACCGGTAAACATTCCTTTCCAGTAACCATTGCATTAGTGGCTGGAATGACGCGGGATGGTATGCCATGGTCAGACCCTGAACGGGTGAATTTTAATTCCTCCCGGTTGGCCTATTATTTTCAAGTTATTGCTGGGCGTAAGTTTTCCGATGTATTTACCCTCCAGGTAGCACCTACTCTTGTTCACAAAAACATGGTGCAGCAAACAAATGATTCCAACGATATCTATTCGGTGGGTGTAGGCGCACGGTTAAGGCTTTCAAGGAGAATTTCGCTTACCTGCGATTATTTTTATGTAATTAATCCGTTAAATGATAATATTTATTACAACCCCCTTGCCATTGGTATAGATATTGAAACGGGTGGTCATGTGTTTCAACTGCATATTTCCAATGCTACCGGAATGAATGAACGTGCTTTTATAACAGAAACTACCAGTGATTTTTTAAAAGGCGAGATAAGATTTGGATTTAACCTGTCGAGAGTGTTTCAAATCAAAAAGAAACGGGTATAAAAATATAGCGTGCTGTCTTGATTTCCTGCAAACTTGCCTGCCGACAGCAGGCAAGTTTGCAGGAATAGTTGCCTTATTGAAAAATGATTGATTATAGATTAAGTGCCGACTTCTTTCAGACTCTCTTTCGTTGCAAGTATTGTGGCATCAAGATCCGAATAGGTCAATGCATTACTGAGGAACCAGCTTTCAAAAGCAGAAGGGGGCAGATAGATTCCTCTTCTTAACATAGCATGAAAATACTTTTTGAATCGTTCATTATTTGCAGCAGCAGCGCTTTCAAAGTTTATGATGGGATTTTCGCTGAAGTGAATGCTGATCATTGAACTCAATTGATTAATGATATAAGGCTCACCCCAATTATTTAATACTTCATTCAATCCATTCTTCAGATAATTAGTTTTTTCTTCCAGTTCATGATATATAGAAGGATTCGTTTTTAATTCCTTCAGCGTGGTATAACCGGCAATCATTGCAATCGGATTGCCGCTCAGCGTTCCAGCCTGGTATACGTTCCCCAGTGGTGCCACCACTTCCATAAACTTTTTCTTACCACCAAATGCTCCAACTGGCAAGCCCCCACCAATCACTTTTCCATAAGTAACCAGGTCCGCATCAACCTTTAATGATTGTTGAGCGCCACCAGCCGATAGACGGAAACCTGTCATCACTTCATCAAAAATGAATACAATATTTTCCGCATCGCAGATCTTCCTTAACCCTTCGAGATAACCGGGTTGTGGTAATATACATCCCATATTCCCGGCAACGGGTTCTATAATGATGGCGGCGATTTGATTTTTATTTTCAGTAACCAGTTTCTCTACAGCAGTTAAATCATTGTACGCGCAGGTAAGGGTATCTTGACTTACCCCGGCCGTAACACCGGGTACGGTTTGAATATTCAACGCAGCGACTCCACTTCCTGCTTTAACTAAAAATGAATCAGCATGACCATGGTAACAACCTTCAAACTTGATGATCTTATTACGACTGGTATATCCGCGGGCCACCCGAATGGCGCTCATACATGCTTCGGTTCCGCTGCTCACCATGCGTATCAAGTCTACATTGGGTACCATGCTTTTAATCAGCTCGGCCATTTCAATCTCCAGTTCGGTGGGAGCGCCATACGATGTTGAATAAGTCGCGTATTCCTGTATTGCTTTTACTACCGGGTCATATGCATGCCCGAGTATCATCGGTCCCCAGGAAGCGATATAGTCGATGTATTGATTACCATCTGCGTCATACAAATAAGCGCCTTTTGCTTTTTGGATGAATACGGGTGTCCCACCCACACTTTTAAATGCGCGTACGGGAGAGTTAACACCGCCGGGGATGGAGGCTTGCGCTCGTTCGAATAATATGTTGCTTTTGGAATGCATAAGTGAATAGTCAATAGTGAATAGTCAATGGTGTTAGTGAGTGGTGAATCGTTAGGTGTGAGTAGGCTCTAATTAATAGCTGCTGGCGGTAATGGGTATGCCATTCACTATTGACTATTCACTATTGACCATTCACTATTCACTTATCAGTTTCACCGCTTGTTTCGCAAAATACGTCGCTATCAAATCCGCTCCCGCTCTTTTAATGGATGTAAGTGTTTCAAGAATGGCTTTGTCTTCATCCAGCCATCCCATTTTAGCTGCGGCTTTAATCATAGCATATTCGCCGCTGATATTATAGGCACTTACCGGTATATCCACTGCATTCTTTACTTCACGAATTATATCAAGATAGGAGAGTGCTGGTTTTATCATTACAATATCTGCGCCTTCTTCAATATCCATTAGTGTTTCTTTTATCGCTTCAATTCGGTTGGCATAATTCATCTGGTACGTTTTTTTATCGCCAAAACCCGGAGCAGAATCCAGTGCATCACGGAAAGGGCCATAAAAACAAGATGCATATTTAGCGCTATAACTCATGATGCCTGTTTTAGTAAAATTATTTTCTTCCAACGCTTGCCGGATAGCCGCTATTCTTCCATCCATCATATCGCTGGGAGCAATAAAATCAGCGCCTGCTTGTGCATGACTCACGCTCATTTTTGCCAATACTTCCACCGTTGCATCGTTAACGATCTCATTATTTTCTACAATGCCATCGTGACCATACGAAGAATATGGATCCAATGCAACATCCGTCATCACCAGCATTTCCGGTACAGCATCTTTGATCGCTTTTATACTTCTTTGCATCAACCCATTTGGATTGAGCGCCTCGGTTCCTTTGTTATCTTTCAATTCATCTTTTGATTTTACAAAAAGCAATACGCTTTTTAGTCCCATGCTCCAGAGCTCTTTTACTTCTTTAACGGTTAGATCAATACTACGACGGTAATAGCCAGGCATAGAACTGATTTCCGAAGATTCGTTACTCCCCTCAATTATAAATAGTGGAACAATAAAATCATTGGCAGATAAACTGGTTTCTGTAACCAGATCCCTGATTGCTGATGATTGGCGTAAAATTCTATTTCTTCTTTGCAAATGCATAAGGTATTTGAGTTTTGAAACCTTAATTTTATTTTTCTTAGTTTTTAGTATAGCGGACAACCTTTTTTAGAAAAAGATTTCAGACAAGTTAGCTGATTCATTTTAAATACCCGGGGACACATTCACCACTCAAGTTTCAAAAAATTCTATCATCTCCCGTACCAGGTTCTCTTTACCAGGCGAATCGCTGGTGATAATTTTATTGGTTGAATATTTTTTGATCGTATTCGAAGTGGTTTCACCAATTGCGAATAGGATTGTATTGCTGCTGAGCTTGTTTACACTGAAAAAACTCTGTACGGCACTCGGGCTAAAAAATAATACTCCATCGTAATGTTTTGTTAGTTTATGCGGTGTGGCAACGGTAGTATATACTTCTATTTCCTGCACCTCAATTGCATTGGATTGCAGGATATCTGGTAATTCATCTCTTCGCTGGTTACCGCAAAAGAAAATTACGTCGTGCGGAGCGCCGGCTTCAATTACCAACTCTGCCAGTTCTGTGGAACTACGGGCTGTACCGGCGATGCGCTCTTCGCCAAAATATTTTTTTGCCAATTCCTGGGTAGTGTTGCCCATTGTATAGATGGTCCAATCTGGTTCTTGGTCTTCCAGTTGGGCCGCAACGGCATCAACCGCGTTCATGCTGGTAAATATGACAGTGGCCGAAAGCAACATGGCTTGTTCTATTTCTTGCTGTGTTTCTACCGTTTCGATCGGCTCGGTAGCGATAAATGAAAGTGTATCTATAACAATGCCCTTTGCTGCCGCCTCCTCCTTCAGTGAAGCAGAAACAGCCCTTGTGCAAAGAATATTTATTTTATTTTCCTGCATTTTTTAGAGAATCGGCGATTTCCTGTCCGCCCTGTTGTAATAATTTAATAGCACATTCTACTCCCAATCCGGAATTTTCGAATAAGACTGCTTTTGCTTCTATTGTCTTTTTTTGTTTACCATCAACTGATAGTATGCACCCGCTGAAATAAATTTCGCCTTCCTTTATTTGTGCAAGGGCACTAATAGGAGTGGAGCATCCACCCAGCAATGTTCTTAGAAAATCCCGTTCAATCTTTGTACATATATATGTTTCGGTATCATTGAATGTTTGACAGGCATCGGAGCAAAAATTATCATTTTCCCTGCAAAATACTGCGATAGCTCCCTGTGCAGGTGCGGGTAACATCCAATCCAATATAATACTGTTGGCCGGGCGAAGATTGATCCGCTCTAATCCTGCCTGTGCGAAAATGGCTCCATCCCAATTTTCCTGCGTTAATTTTAGCAGGCGTGTATTCACATTTCCACGGAGATTATGGATTTGATGACCGGGAAATTTATTCAGCCAATGAGCTTTTCTTCTGATACTGCTGGTCGCAATACTGAATCGTGAATCGTGAGTGGTGAGTCGTGAGTAGGCCTCCGCGGATTGATCATTCTTGAAAACAAGTAAGTCATGTACGGGTCCTCTTTTTAGAACAGCGGCTTGTTGTATTCCTTGGGCGGGTTGTGTAGGTACATCTTTTAATGAATGTACAGCGAGATCAATGCGTTTGTTCAATAAGGCTATATCAAGTTCTTTGGTGAAAATTCCTTGTACACCCATTTCATACAAAGGAGTTTGAAGATCGATATCCCCATCACTTTTTATAAGTACCAACTCAGCAGGGTAACCATTTTGAATCAATAAGTTTTTCACCTCCGTAGCTTGCCACTGAGCTAATTGACTTTCCCGGGTGCCGATTCGGATGGTGGTTGCCATGAAGTGAAAAAATGTTTAATGGTTTCAGGGTTTAATAGTTTAAGGGTTGTTTATGTGCACGCAGGTTTTGTATAAACGAGGAACCATTAAACTTTTAAACCATTAAACTTTTGGAACTTTTCATTACGTTCCGGTAGCAATGAATTCGTTGATGGCCTCAATATAATGACAACCTTTATGATTCACGGTTTTCATTTTAAAGGCCATTCCATTGATCACACGCTGGATTTTTTGATCAGTTGCAAAATCGCAATGATTGTATTTATATAAAGGTAGGAATAATGGGTCGCTGTTAATTTCCCGGAGTTTTGTTTTAACGGCTTTCAGAACCGGTACATGCTTGCGCATTTCAACCCAGGAGTTGAATTCACGGATATGTTCGGCAATAATTGCTTTTGCTTTTGGAATATCCGATGCCCGCTGACGAAGGGTATCGTCCTTTAGTTTCGACAACTCATCTACGTTCACCAGGCAAATACCTGGAAGTTCTCCTACGGCGGATTCTACATTGCAGGGGAGTGAAAGATCAATAATCAGTTTTTCACCCTGATTGCTGAGTTGGGAAACGGTTATCAATGGTTGTTCGGCATTGGTGGCTACAATAATAATGTCGGATTGTTGCAGCTGCAGATTCAAATCCGCGGCAGGTGCTTGCCGTACTCCCAGTATAGTGGCAAGTTCAATTGCTTTTTCAGGACTTCGGTTGATGAGTGTGATATTTTGAGTACCGAGATAGCCAGTGAGGTTTTTACCAGTGTTGCGACCTATCTTACCAATACCCAACAACAGAATTTTTTTAGCGGGAATATTTTTCACATTTTCTCGTATAAACTGGACCGCCGCAAAGGACAATGAAACTGTACCTGCACTTAACTGAGTTTGATTCTTAATATTCTTGGATGCTTTCAAAACAAAATTAACCAGTCTTTCGGTTAGGGAACCAGCGTTGCCGTTTATTTTGGCAATCTGAATTGCTTTTTTCAATTGTCCCACTATTTCATAGTCGCCTAGTAATTGTGAATCCAACCCGGCCCCTACTGAAAACAAGTGTTCTATTGCTTCCGCTCCTTTTTTAACATAGCAACGTTCCCGGAAAGTATCCGCATTCCCATTGGTTCCGGAACAAATCAAACCAATCAGTTCATCGGGATGCGATGCAAAACCATAGATTTCGGTACGGTTACAGGTAGAAAGAATGAACAACTCGTTGAGTTGTTTCCCGGAAGCCTGTGATAAAATAGATACATATTGCTGGTTGTTCACGGTAAACTGCCCACGGGTAACCACATCCGTTTTGCGGTAACTGAGGCCGGTTACGTAAAAATTTTGCAAGTTGTTAAGCTTGGTCGGGGGCATGAATGAACAGACTTGATTTGATTGCAAAAATACTTGCAGGGGATTCATTCACCTAATAAATCTATATCCCGAAATAGGATTATTAGCTATATAAATAGCGATTTTATGAGGAGTATTATAAACCGTTGATTATTCTACTAATATAGTAGGGAAATGAATCGGAGAGTATCAAAATGGAGAGTGAATGGTTGCGATAAAGTTCCTGACAACCGTTCGTTTTATGTCCGATCGTCACCAATCGGTCAGTTTCCTTTTTGCGTAAGCCAATTTCCTTTTACCGTAACCAACTCTAATAACCAATGGGCATTTTTGCAGCCTTTGTGAGAAAAATTTCTTCTGCAAATGATAAGGAGATATAGGAAGTATATAAAAACCCAGAATCAGATCAGGTACAACTAAGCTTCATTAGAATAAAAAATTTAGAAGTGATGAGAATTGATAGTTATCAGGCAGGTGCATGATCTGTCAACGTTACCAGTCATTGTTCTGTAAAATAAAACCAAGATTAGTTTTCGTGACTGTATCATGATAATCGGGGATAAATGTTGAAACAATTTTGTGCTGCCAAAAAACGCATTATGAAGAAAACGATTCTAATTGGATGTATTGCATGGATGGGAAGTAATTATATAATAGCACAGTCCGTAGTTCCCCGTAAGGAAACAGATTCGGTACGCACCCAGCAATTGCAGGAAGTAATTGTAACCGGCCAATATAAACCGCAATCGGTTAAGAATTCCGTTTACCAGGTAAAAGTAATTTCTAAGGAAAGAATACAGCAACAAGCCTCCACCAAACTTCAGGATGTATTGAATAGTGAGTTGAATATCCGTTTTGATCAGGATCTCGCCACCGGTGGTTCCAATATCAGCATGCTTGGATTAAGTGGGCAGAATGTGAAAATTCTATTAGATGGGGTTCCGATGGTGGGCCGCCAGGGAACTTCCAATGAAATTAATATTAACCAGATTGATGTTAATTCAATTGAACGCATTGAAATAATTGAAGGTCCCTTATCGGTTGTTTATGGAGCCGATGCCCTGGCCGGAGTAATTAATATCATAACAAAAAGGCCCTCTAACCAAAAACTCTCCGTTACCGCGAGGTTGCATGAGGAATCAATTGGAAAGGAATATGGTTTCGATCAGGGAATACACAACCAGTATGCAGCTATTAGCTGGAATTATAAGAACTGGCAAATAGGTGGGAGTATCGGTAGAAACTTATTTAATGGTTGGCAGGGTGATACTACCGGCCGCGAACTGATTTGGCATAAGAAGGATCAAATTGTTGCCAATGCATTGTTAGGATATCGCACGAGCCGATGGAGTGTTTATTACCGGCTCGACGGATTGGATGAAATAATATCCAATCCTGCTAATACAACCGGAACACAGCCCGCTACTGATCAGGATTGTATCACAGATCGGTTAATGCAGCAATTGCAGGGGAACTATACATTTAATGGTAAGCTTTCCGCGAATGCAGTAGCTTCTTATACGCATTTCACCAGACAAGTCTATTCAACACTCTATTATCCAAATGGAGATGTTCGGGTATCTACGGCGCCTGGTGCTCATAGTTTGAATGAGTTTGATGGTTCCACTATCCGTGCTTCAGTAGTATATAAACCTTCCTCAATTATTTCTTTTCAACCCGGTGTAGATGTGAATTCCGAAACCGGTGAAGGGGAGCGTGTCAAAGATGGTGAACAACGCATAACAGATTATGCCTTCTTTATAACCTCAGAAATAACGCCTGTTAAATGGATGAATCTACGGCCAGGGTTACGATTCATTAAGAATTCGGTGTACGAGGCACCGCCTGTTGTTCCTTCAATCAATACTAAATTTATTCTTACTAAGAACCTTGATTTGCGATTGGCCTATGCAAGAGGATTTCGTGCGCCATCTATCCGCGAATTGTATTTCGATTTCCGCGATGCCAGTCATGATATATTAGGCAACGACCAACTGGAAGCGGAAACATCAAATAGTTTTACTGGTTCACTTGTCTGGAAAGCATATCAACGAGAGGCCTTAACAATTAATACTACTATTACGGGCTTTTATAATGATGTAAATAATATGATCACCTACGCCCAGAGTGCTAATGACCCCAGAGTTACTACTTATACCAATATCGATCATTATAAAACCCGCGGAACTACTTTGAGTGGTGAGTTGAAGTATAAAAATTTCAATGCTTCCATAGGAATTTCCTATATCGCTTATTATAATCAATATACAGAGACGGATAAATCATTGCCTGAGTTTACAAATTCAACGGAATTCAATTCAATCCTTACTTATTCTTTCAAAAAAGCAGGACTTGATCTGAATCTGTTTTACAAATTCACCGGCAAGCGCCCCTATTATCTTTTGAATTCGGTTAATGGGCAAACAGAAGTGATCCAGGCGGAAATGGAAGGATATAATTGGATGGATATTACTGTTAATAAAAAATTGTTCCGCTATTTCGTACTTAATGCGGGCATTCGTAACCTGATGAATATTACAACAGTGAACAACTCAGCAATCAACAGTGGTGCGCATTCTTCCGCGGGAGCAATGCCTATCGGATATGGCAGATCATTTTTTGCTGGCCTCGTATTCAATTGGGAAAAATAGATTTGGCAGGAGTTAGAAGCCCAACTTTTATAAAGAAACAATTTAGTCAACATAATAAACCTGGTATAATGATGAATCAATTTTGGAAGAAAGGATCGGTATTAACACTTTCTGTATTATTAATTTTAAGTGCCTGTAGGAAAAAAGACGCGCCATTGCCTGATAATCTCGTTGAGTTTGAATCCAATGAACAAGGTATTTCTGAAACAAGCTCCAGTATGGTCATTAAAGTGAAACTTAGCCGGGCTACCGACAAGGATATACCATTGTCGATTAGTATTGCTCCCACCGGTGTTGCGTATACAACTGATTTCACTACAGTTCCGGCTGCTACTGCTGGAACAATTCCGTTAACTATATTAAGCGGAAATTCTGAAGCGAGTCTCACGATAAATAAAACGAATGGTGTATTATTTGACGGCGATGAGAAAGTTGTTTTCAAAGTTGAATCATCCGGTTCACCGGTAATTATCGGTACAGTGAAGGAATTCACCCTGAAATTTGCCGAACTGGTTGCCAGCAATTCATCAATGGTAGCGGATGGCGGCGGCGCTACTTATGGCAATAAAGTGTTTATTGATCTTAGCGCCAATAAACAAAATGCTATGCAGCGTTCGAAGTGGGATCTCGGTTTCTATACTCATGCAGATTCGTTCCGGGTTATTTTGAATTCTTCGTCGGCGATGATGGCGAAGCAAATCAATAAGAACGATCTCAATGCGGTAAGTGCAGCCGATACCATTGGGTTTTCTACGGAAGTTATTTTTAATCAAACAGCTCCTGTTACTACGGCTCTTGCTTATATCGATTATCCTAGTGGTGATCTTTCTAAAACCGCTATTGCATCAATTGCCGCAACAGCTGCCGACAATAAAGTTTATATCATTAACCGGGGTACCGGTATTGGTAATCCCGCTCCATCTAGGGGATGGAAAAAGATCCGTGTGCTTCGTAATGCAAGTGGTGGGTATACATTACAACATGCAGATATTGGGGCTACCAATTTTCAGGAAATCTCTATCTCGAAAGATGATGCCTATTTCTTCAAATACATCTCCTTTGAAAATGGCGCGATCGAGGTTGAACCCGCTAAGAAAAAATGGGATATCACCTGGACCTATTTCTCCAATGTTACCAATTTCGGAAGTGGAGAGGTACCTTATCTTTTTCAGGATATAGTTTTAACGAACCGTAATGTGCAGGTGGCAAAAGTAATGACTGCTACCAAAGCATATGCAGATTTCGTGGAGGCGGATATTGCAGCGCAAACTTTTACTTCCACACAAACAAGCATTGGAGCCGACTGGCGCTCCGGTGGTGGACCGTCATCGGCTCCTGCTGTTCGTACAGACCGATTCTATGTGATTAAAGATGGCGACAATAATTATTATAAAATACGATTTACTGCATTAACTCAAAACGGCGAGCGAGGTTATCCGGCGTTTGAATACGCCCTGGTCAAAAGAGGTGGTTAATAGAAATTAAAAATGTAAAATTTAAAATGTAAAATGTAAAACTGGCCTCCCACTTTTACATTTTACATTTTATATTCTAGATTTTACATTTTTGAGATTTTTCTAATTCCGTAAACTCATTTACTCATTCCGTAAGCGGAGTCGGGCCAACTGTTGTTGCTTTGTCAGCAAATAGTAAAATGATGATCATAAAAAGAATTACCTCCGTTTTCAGTACAATAGTAATACTTGGATTTGGTTCTCAGGCTCAAAACACCGCTGCGAAAAAGAACATCGAAAAATTATGTGGTTGTTTTGAAGTGGAGTTCAAATACGTTGAAACGTTCTCACCCGACACAGCTTATAAATACCATAACCGAGAAGAAATTTCTGCCGGTATCGAGTTGGCGCTCCCGATTGAAATAAGCGATAAAAAAATATCCATTCAGCATTTGCTGATCATCGATGATAATAATATAGTAAAACACTGGCGGGAAGATTGGGTATTTGAACCCGTTTCATTATGGAAATATCAGGGTGATAAAATTTGGACAAAAGAAGTATTGAGCGCCGACCTTATAAAAGGAAAATGGTTACAAAGTGTATGGGAAGTAAGTGATGCACCCCGTTACCAGGGTGCCAGCGAATGGATAGCAACAGATGGAAAAGTCTTTTGGCAGAATACTACCGACGCTCCTCTTCCACGCAGGGAATACACTACGCGTAACGACTACAATATATTAAAAAGAACGAACCGAATTGTTTTAAACGACGATGGTTATATACACGAACAGGATAACCAGAAGATCATCCGTAAAGACGGCGTTGATAAATTACTGGTAGCAGAAAAAGGATTGAATACGTATGTACGCACAGATGACAAGCGATGTGAATCGGGTAAAGCTTATTGGCAAAAGAACAGCGAATATTGGGCTAAAGTAAGAACCGCCTGGGTAGAGTATGTAGATACTCACTCTTCAATTACTTTGAAAGAAAAAGTAGATGGCAAAGTATTACATCAGTATCTGGGAGAATTGGGAAGAGCGTATGCATCCAAAAAAATAAAAGTTACAGAAATTGATGCTACTATTAAAGCAGCATTGGAGAAATATATGGATGGGAGTAAGGGGTTGGCAGGGAAGTAAATAAGAACATTAAGCTGATAGCTACAAGCTGCAAGCTTGATTTCGAAAGTAATTAATCGCTTAAAAAATTAAAAGGAACGATATCTTTTTTTGTAAAAGATATCGTTCCTTTTTTTGTTAGAATTTTATCCGTTATGTCTTATCCTCAGTATTTCTTCTTTGATAAAAAGTACTGTCCGTTGGGTGTTCGCTTGCAGCTTGTAGCTAACAGCTTGCTTTCTCAAAAAAAGAAACCTCCCATGTGGGAGGCCTTATAGGGGTATGAATCTGTTTTTCAGGAACCTGGCCTTAATCGCTACTGGTTTCTCGGACGTTGGATAATAAAAAAGACATTGGATACAAGAATACTTGCCTGTAAATGTTTTTTCAACAGGCCGTTTCAGGAGATTAAAAACGGGAGGTGACGGATAAAAAAAAGAAGATGGAGAGAATGATTTATGTTGAGCCTTTCCTACAAAAAGGAAAGGGGAGCAGGAATACTCCCCTTTTTAACCCCTAAACCCTAAACCGTAGAAAAGGTTTTTCATGTAATGCTTTATAAATTTAAACTAAATAGTTTAACTAAATGAGGTAAAACCCCTTAGGAATAGATGCAATTTATTCACGTCATTTTCCGCGTATCAATTCCTCTCAATTGCCATGAATCTGCACCCTTTAAATCATTCATTTAAAAACAGAAATGATGCCAAAGCGACTAAATGTGGAAAAATATGACACTGGCGTTATTTGCGATTGGGCCTTTAAGCTTTTTTTAACGTATAAGGGTGACAGAGCCTGATCTGCGCAGCCTTTTCCCCTCAACGTCAATGCCTTCGATCACCCAATAATATGTACCAATCGCTAATGGATTACCCTTAATGGTGCCGTCCCACTCATTGCCAGGGTCCTTTGTTTCAAATACAAGTTGGCCCCATCGATTGAAAATTTTTAGTCCATCCAGCTTGAAATATCCTGTAACTCTGATTTTAAAATGATCATTTATGCCATCCCCATTCGGTGAAAACGCATTGGGAATATCAAGTTGAGTGACATCAATAACCTTTGTACTGACCTGTCCGATTGCACTGACACATGGACCCGCACTGGCCCTTACCGAAAAAATTATATCCTCTTTTACATTGGTAATATTAAAGCTGCCGGAATTATTATTCTGGATCAATTGTCCGGTGCGCACATCCATCAACTCATAGCTGGCCCCCGCTATTCGATTTTTAACCCTGAGGGTTGCTGATGAGTAGCGGGGTATGGATATTTCATCAAAACGCGGGGTTGGCAAAGTTGTAATTACCTCATTCACTGTATATATCCGGCTGGTTACCTGGCAGCCATTCATATCTGTAACGGTCAAATGATAATCCCCCGAACCAATGGATCTCAATATTTTACCTGATCCATTAATAGCTGCGGTTCCATTGAACCACTGATAACTAAGATTACCCTGGTTACTTGTTGCATTAATGCCATTGATGGCCCCGGTACCAAACGAGCAGGTATCATTACTAACTACCACATTGCTTTCGTCGAGAACCGGCATGGGCATCATTATAATATTTCGTTTGTAGATCGCTTTTGTACATCCATTCGTATCTGTTGCGATAAGATGATAAATAGCCGGTGAAAGTCCTGAAATCTGGAGATTGTTACTGACTGCCTGGATACTGTCTCGCAGCCAGGTAAAATTGAACAGGTTCCGGTTATTATCGAACCCAGTAATGTTTATACTTCCATTATCAGTATTACAAGTAGCATCTTTCGCACTGGACTGTGTTACATTTAATGGAATAGGATCAGCTGTTCCAATGGTATAAACCCTGCTTGTTTTTGTGCAGCCAAAGATTGTATTTGATATTTCTAATCGATAATTACCAGCCGGCATATTTAGTATGCTGGGATTGGTACCAACGATATTGTTATTAGATGTATTAATCCATTGGACAAGATTCGCTCCCTCTACTCTTATTCCGGTAATACTTCCGTTTATTGCTGTACAGCCAGTTGGTTTTATTAAAGCGGAAGACTCATCTAAAATTGCCGCTCCATTATTCAGTACTTCAATTACCGATGAAATAACAGTATCACAGGAACTTGCATCTTTCATTTTGAGCCGGTACCTGCCTGCTTTTACATTTGAAAGATTGAGTGTGTTGCCTGCTATGTTGTTTTGTTCATCTACCCAAATCAATACAACTGGTGCAATTATGTTTGAGGTTAATATTCCAGCGATACTTCCATTGGATTGATCGCAGCTTGCATTGGTAGTAACCGCTGCCGTACTATTCAGTGTAGGAGCAGGAATAGCCGGAATTGTAAATAAATTGGTTGAATCACCACAGCCTTCCACCGCATCGAGGAGCACTAATTTATAACGACCCGGAGCTATATTAATCAGATCGCGGGTTGTTCCTACAGTTACACCATTCTCATCTTTCCATTGTATTGAAGAGAATGACGTGTCCCTTAATTGAATACCTGTAATGCGACCATTGTTTAAACCACAGGTAGTGGAAACAATTTGAACATTGCTGATATCTATGCCAGGTGTCATATCAGTGATCTGGTAGAAAGCAGTTACCGTATCGCAAACCCTGTTAAATACCCTGAAACGATATTTACCTGCAACTGCATTCACTAAATCAACATTGGTGCTAACAATATTTCCATTGCTATCTTCCCAATGCCAACGATTGGCATTTTTGGGAATAAAACCACGGATGGTTCCATTGGCTTTTCCACAACGGCTATTGACGACTCTTACTCCATTGGTAGAATCTATATCAAGTGTACTATCTGCAATTGTAAAAGCATACGTTTTTTCACAATAACCCGGTCCGATACTCAACCGGAAATAATAGCTGCCTGGAGGAACATTGCTGAGACAGGTATCGGATCCCACTCGTGTACCTGCATTATCCAACCATTCCCATTCGGTGCCACTTACTATTTTCAATCCGCATACAGACCCCCCCTGTCCTTTACAAAGCGCGGCAGTAGAAACCAATTCAGTAGTATCAATTATCGGAGCAGAGTATTCAGAAGTGGCACCGAACGCATCAGTAGCGGTAACAACAAAATTTCCTCGATCGAAAGGTATATCCGAATATCCCCAGCGGCCTGTTGGTCCAACCGGTATTACAGCGAACATACCACCAAGATGTTGCCTGCCTTCACAATCCGGACAGCTATCATCAAAATAAAGATCGATCCATGAGTTGGGAGGAGCAGTTCCTTCCATTACAAAATTGGTAAGATCGAGGTAATTGATGGTTACATAAGGTTGAATGCGAAATGGAGAAGGATTATAATCTTTCCATTGATTGAGTTCAATAGCTCTGTCTTTATTACAATAAGTACTGTTGTATCGAAAAGTGATATTAGTGGTTCGATCACATATAAGAGCGCCTTCTTTCCAATAGCGGATGATATTTTCGCGACCGAAATTTTCGCCCCCGATAATTCCCATATCACATTCGAATAAATGAATGCCTTTTCCATAAACACCACCCGGAGGTGCGGCTCCGTTTACTTCGGCGCCAATGGTATTGTTTTCGATCGCGAAATAACTCATTACACT
The DNA here is from genome assembly GCA_965279015.1 of Chitinophagaceae bacterium. Lineage (GTDB taxonomy): Bacteria > Bacteroidota > Bacteroidia > Chitinophagales > Chitinophagaceae > Endoryza. The sequence goes on along the minus strand of OZ257130.1, from coordinate 214,235 downwards.
ATCCATCATAATCCCCGTTTGCCTTGAGCGACTTCCAATAATATTATGATCGATAAGAATACCAAGATTGTTTCTATTTCTTGAAAACCTATTGAAGAACTTGTGGATCTGAATGCCAATACCTGCATCCGTATTAATAAAATTATTGTTCCGGTCAACCCCGATACGATTGTAGGATATAGTGGTTCTTGAATCCGCTCCGTACCACCAGATACCTTCGCAGTATATATCTAATTGCTGACTATGTATGATATTGCCAAGTGATTGTTGTGGGCCACCGATCATGATATTATTTCCCTGTCCCACATAAATGCCATATTGATTTACCGCAGGGATAGTACCACCGGGACCTCTTCCACCGACATTTCCCAATGAATTGGCAATACCATCGGAACTCAATCCTAAAATATTTCCCTGCACTGTAAGATCATAAACCGTACCCGTTTGCGGTGTCAGTTCCGCGAAGATCGCCTTGCTCCATCCGCTGATCACATTGCCTTTATTGAGAGCTCCGATAGTTATTCCATTTCCACCATGGATAATAATGGCGAATGCATTGGGGGGAGCCAAAGAAGTTGTCCGATCAAATACAAGTGATTGAAGCATTAAACCATAAATGCTAACATCGGTAAGGTTGTTCAATAGGAATACGGAGAAATAATCGCTGGCAGCGCTATTGCCTTCAAGTGATATGGTGAGTTTGGCAGAAGACGCACCCATAGCGGGCCCCGGTTGTGTGGTACCATCAATAACCAGGTTAGCGCTTAACTCCGGGAGCAGATTATTATGTGGTATCCGGATAAGGGCCGGTCCGCGGTTAGCGGGAATATTGAAATGAATATAATCTGTTACCACCGTTCCATTTCTTGCAGCTTGTTCAATGGCATCTCGCAGGGAGCCGGCGCCCGTATTATTGGTATTAGTAACGATAAACATATCGGCAAATACGGAAGGGTAAACTAACAGGGATAGTATGATAAGATATGTTAGACGGAGCCAACTCATAGCAGTTGGGTAAAGATAATTTTTTGCGACTGTAGAGCCTAATTACCGGGACCTTAGCAACAGAATCGCCTGTTATTTTTCTTTACCTTTGCCCACTTCGATAAAAAATACAGACAGGATATTTATTTAATATGAGCGCAAAGTACCGGGAATTTTCACAACTGAACCTGCCCGCCATGGAGCAGGAAATACTTGCTGAATGGACTAAAAGCCAGGCTTTTGAAAAAAGTGTTTCGCTTCGCGATGGCGCTCCCCCTTTTGTTTTTTACGAGGGTCCGCCAAGTGCCAATGGAATGCCCGGCATTCACCATGTTATTTCCCGCACATTGAAAGATCTGGTATGCCGGTACAAAACAATGAAGGGATTCCAGGTGAATCGTAAAGGCGGTTGGGATACCCATGGATTGCCGATAGAACTGGGTGTTGAAAAGGAATTGGGTATTACCAAAGAAGATATAGGTAAGAAAATTTCGGTAGAAGACTATAACCTGAAATGCCGCGAGGCGGTGATGCGCTATAAAGATAAATGGGATGACATCACCCGTAAGATGGGGTATTGGGTTGATCTCAATGATCCTTATATCACTTTCAGGAATGAATACATTGAAACACTCTGGTGGATACTGAGTGAATTGTATAAAAAAGGATTGCTTTATGAAAGTGTAAGCATTCAACCTTATTCACCGGCGGCCGGAACAGGATTGAGTTCGCATGAACTAAATCAACCCGGTACCTACAAGAATGTGAAAGATACTAGTGCAGTAGCGATGTTTAAGGCAGTGAATGATTCCAAATCGAAATTCTTATTCGATGCGGCAAATTCAGACCAGGTATTTTTCATGGCATGGACCACAACACCATGGACATTGCCATCAAACCTTGGACTGACGGTCGGTCCAAAAATTGACTATGTGTTGGTGAAGACCTTCAATCCCTACACTCAATTACCAGTTAATGTGGTAATGGCAAAGGCGCTCATCGGTAAATACTTCAAAGAAGAAGGTAACGATGGCGATTTCAATAATTATTCAGCAGAAACAAAATTACTTCCCTGGAAAATTTTAAGCGAATTCAAGGGAAATCAAATTGAAGGAGCGAAATATGAGCAACTATTGCCATTTGACGCGAATTCGTGGGAGCAATCTATTAAATACAGCTTGGCTGATGCCCGGCCGTTCCATGTACTGGTAGATACTTTTGTCACAACCGAAGATGGAACTGGTATCGTACATACCGCACCTGATTTTGGTGCAGACGACTTCAAGGTGGGCACGAAATATAATATCGGTCACTTCACGGGAATCAACAGTTACGGGAAAAGGGAAAAACTTGTGCTCGTTGATCTCGAAGGAAAATTTGTTGATGGCATGGGCGAGTTCAGCAATCGCTATGTAAAGAACTACAAAGACGATAAGAATTATGTAGACGTGAACGTTGACATTGCAGTGAAGCTGAAAAAAGAAAACCGGGCTTTTAAAGTAGAAAAATACGAACACAGCTATCCGCATTGCTGGCGCACAGATAAGCCAATCTTATATTATCCCCTTGATGCGTGGTTTATTAAGACAACTGCGATACGAGAAAAAATGGTGGAGTTGAATAAAACGATAAACTGGAAGCCCAAGTCAACCGGTGAAGGTCGTTTTGGAAATTGGTTGGAGAATATGGTGGACTGGAACCTAAGCCGTAGCCGTTTCTGGGGTACGCCTTTGCCAATATGGAAAACCGAAGATGGAGAAGAAGAGATTTGTATCGGCTCAATTGAAGAATTAAATGAGGCGATTCGGCACGCAAGCAAAGTATTAGGTGGCGATGTAAATAAAAATTACCTGCACGAAGGAATATTGGATCTTCATAAACCTTATGTAGATGAAATAATTCTTGTCAGCAAATCGGGTAAACGCATGAAACGGGTTCCCGATCTCATCGATGTTTGGTTCGATAGTGGTGCCATGCCCTATGCGCAATGGGGATTGGATCATGATAAGTTGAAGAAAGGAGATAAGTATCCATTCAAACTTCCTGCAGGAGTAAAAAATTTTGAAGATTTATATCCCGCCAGTTTTATCGCCGAAGGAGTGGACCAAACAAGAGGATGGTTCTATACACTTCATGCCATTGCATCACTATTGTATGATTCAGTAGCATATAAAACGGTTGTATCAAATGGATTGGTATTGGATAAGAACGGGAATAAAATGAGTAAGCGCCTCGGTAATGTGGTGGATCCATTCAAGACCATTGAAACCTATGGTGCCGATGCAACCCGATGGTATCTCATCACCAATGCTTCACCATGGGATAATCTGAAATTCGATTTAGAAGGAATTAAAGAAGTACAACGTAAATTCTTTGGCACTTTATATAATACCTATCAATTCTTCGCACTTTATTCCAATGTAGATGGCTTCGCTTTTAAAGAAGCTCATATTCCTTTGGAGCAAAGACCCGAAATTGACCGATGGATACTTTCTTCATTGAATACCGTAGTAAGAAAGGCCAATGAATACATGGACGATTATGAACCCACACAGGCGGGAAGAGTAATGGAGGATTTTGTGGATGAGCATCTCAGCAACTGGTATGTACGTTTATGCCGCCGTCGATTCTGGAAAGGGGAATATGAGCATGATAAGATATGTGCTTATCAAACATTGTATGAATGTTTGGAAACAATCGTTCGTTTAGTGGCACCCATCTCACCCTTTTTCAGTGATACTGTTTTTAGAAACCTGAACGCAGTGACCAACCGATTTTCGGTCAACTCGGTTCATCATACCGACTACCCGGTGGCGGATTTGTCTAAAATTGATACTGCTTTGGAAGAAAGAATGCAATTGGCACAGGATGCTTCTTCGCTTGTTTTGAGTTTGCGGAAAAAAGTGAATATTAAAGTGCGTCAGCCACTTCAAAAGATATTGATCCCAGTTCTTAACAATAAGATGAAAGAGCAGTTGGAAAAAATTGAGGACCTGGTAAAAGCGGAGGTTAATGTAAAGGAGATTCAATATCTGACCGAGGACAATAGTTTCATTAAAAAGAAGATAAAACCCAATTATGTGGCGTTGGGGAAGAAATTGGGCGGAAAGATGAAATCAGTTGCTGCTGCATTACTTGATTTCAAGCAAGAGGATATTGCAAACATCGAAAAAGAGGGTTCTGTTTCATTGTTAATTGATAACGAACCCTTAATATTACAAATTAGTGAAGTTGAGATAAGTAGCGAGGATATTCCAGGGTGGATAGTTGCCAATAAGGACGCTTTGACAGTTGCCCTCGATGTTACTATAAGTCCGGAATTAGAGAGCGAAGGGAATGCGAGGGAGTTGATAAACCGCATTCAGAAGATTCGCAAAGACAATGGTTATGAATTGACAGACAGGATTTTAGTAAAAGTTTCAGAAAGCAATGCCTTAAAGGAATCCATCGCTCAATTTAATACTTATATTTGCGCCGAAATTCTGGCAGATAAGTTGGAATTAGTATCCGAATTACCCGATGGCACTGAAATTGAAGTTAATGATATTCCATTAAAAGTATTCGTTACAAAAAAAGCCTAATTGTATGGCATCCAAGAAAAAAGCAGCCAAGCCGGCCAAAAAAGCAGCCCCCACAAAAAAGGCTGCCCCGGCTAAAAAACCTATAGCCAAGAAGCCAGCCCCCAAAAAAGCTGCCAAACCGGCCCCTCCTAAAAAGGTGGTTGTTGCAAAAAAATCCGTAGCTAAACCGGCTGCAAAGCCAGTGGTTGCTGCTAAACACGTTAATAAAATCGAAGTGAAAAAACCAGTACCCCCGCCTCCTCCAGCTAAACCCGTCGTAGAGAAAAAAGCAGAAATAAAAGGAGTAGTTTCCGGCAATACCATAAAATTAGTATCAGCACCGCCTGTACCTGTAAAGAAAAAGACAGAGCTTGCTAAACCTACCAAGGTAGTAATGCCGGAGATAAAAACTAAAACGGCCCGTAAATACGAGCCCGAATTCACAAAATCTGTACTGGACCAACCAGGTAACATTCAAACCGGACCCACTATGCGTTACAGCGACGTTGACTTAGGAGAATTCAGAGAGCTGATTCAGAAAAAACTGGATCAGGCTAAAAAAGAGCTTGCCTACCTGCAGGGATTAATCACCCGTAAAGATGAAATGGGAGGCGATGAAACGGAGAACCGTTACATGACGATGGAAGATGGAAGTATGAGTATGGAGCGTGAGCAACTGGCACAAATGGCCAGCCGCCAGATCAACTACATAGATCACCTGGAGAAAGCCCTCATGCGTATTGAAAATAAAACTTATGGTATTTGCCGCGTTACCGGTAAGCTGATCGATAAGGCCCGCTTACGCGCTGTTCCGCATGCTACGCTTAGTATTGAGGCGAAGCAGATGATGAACAAGTAAGAACTACTTCTAAATAAATAAGCCATTCTGCTTAATCAAGCGGAATGGCTTTTTGTGTTACTATGTTTAATGTTTCAGAGTTTAAAGGTTTAAGAGTTTAAAGGTTGTTCAACTTTATAAAGACTGATTGAACTTAAACAACCCTTAAACTATTAAACTCTGCAACCCTTAAACTTAAAATCCTCTCTGCGGCGCCGTTCCTCCCCAGAAAACCGCAGGCATAGGCTTATTCAATAAATATTGATAATAGAACGCATACGCTTCATTGCGATTATGCTGCGCTTTGTTTGGACTATTGCCACCAATACCATGACGCTCGCCCGGGTAAATCATGAATTCAAAATGCTTTTTTGATTCCTGTAATTTATTTACCAGTTGAATGCTGTTTTGCATATGTACATTATCGTCGGAAGTGCCATGTACAATACGAAGCAATCCTTTGTATTTATCCGCGTACGTCATTACGGAGGTTGCTTTATAACCCTCCGGATTTTCATTCGGTGTATCCATAAAGCGTTCGGTATAATGGGTATCATATAAATGCCAATCAGTAACTGAAGCATTGGCAATACCATGTGTGAATACATCAGCTCCATAGGTCAATGCCATACAAGTCATATAACCGCCAAAGCTACCGCCGGTCATGGCTACTCGGTTGCTATCTACCCATGGTTGTGCACGTAACCACTTGCCACAAGCCATATAATCTTCGATTTCATATTTGCCTAGTTGACGATGGATATAATTCAATCCAACTTTCCCGAAATGTCCAGAACTTCTGTTGTCGAAGGCAACCTGGATCATTCCTTCCTGTGCCCACCATTGTGTAGTGCCTCCAACCGCGCGCCAGCGATCATATACCGTTCCGGCATTGGGTCCTCCATAAATGCTCACTAATACCGGGTATTTTTTAGTGGGATCATAATTCACCGGATAGGTGATTACTACCGGGAGATCAAATAATCCATCCGCCGATTTTACTCTTGTTAATTCTACTTTAGGGATCGCGTAATTATCAAATTCAGCTCCTTTGTTATTTCCCAGCTCACGGATAACTTTTCCTTTCGCATCTACCAATGCCATAGTTGTAGGTGAGCTTACATTAGAGTAGGTAGTAATAAAGTATTTTCCATTGGGAGAGAGGTTTATCTGGTCGTGACTATACTCTCCAAAGCTCAATCTTGTTAATCCTTTACCATTGAGTCCAATCTTATAGAAATCAAAGCGGGCCGAATTTTCTTTACGTGCCCGGAAATAAATTGTTTTCGTTTTTTCATCGATACGGGTAATTGATGTTCCCCAAAAATTACCCACGGTAATTGGGTTGATGAGTTTACCAGTTCCATCGTGCAGGTATAAATTCTCCCAACCATCTTTATCACTCTTAAGAATGAATGTTTTTCCATCGGCTAAAAATTCAACGCGGTTGGCTTCATCCAAATCGATCCATGTTTTTTGAGTTTCTTCATATACCACCGATCTAGCACCGCTTGCTAAATCCGTATTATAGATCTTCAGGTTATCTTGACCACGATTCATCCATTGAATCCATAATTGATTTCCGGGTGTCCAGATAGGACTTCCAAAATACTGATCGTCTTTGGGATTGAAATCGGCCCAAACTGTTTGAGCCGGATTAGCCAACGCTACTATACCAACTTTAACTTCGGGATTCTTGTCACCAGATTTTGGGTAACGTTCATTTTCTAAACGACCGTGCTGGCTATCGCTCCAATAAATGGGGAAAACAGGAACCTCTGCATCATCAAAACGCATATAACAAAGATGTTTACTATCGGGGCTCCACCAAAAAGCCTTATAACGGCTACCTCTTCCCAGTATCTCTTCATAATATACCCAGGAGGCATAACCGTTCAATATGGTTTCTGAACCATCTTTTGTTAATTGAGTTTCTTTTTTTGTTTCAGTCTCTTGTATATACAAATTGTTATCCGGTTTGGTATAAGCGGCCCATTTTTTATCGGGCGACAAAGTAGTATTGCGTGCTTCTTTTACAGCGGGAGCTACCGGTGCCGAGCGGCTAGAGTCCTGTTCTTGTTTTTCAAATACTTTAGCGTTGCCAGTTTTTACTTCTACTAAAAAGCTTTTTCTTTTTCCATCAGCATCATCTTTGCGTATTTCAAGATAATGTTCATCGTCTGTCCAACCGGTAATAACAGGCAATGGTTTGCTGATATTGGTTGCAACACCTTTGAAGAGTTGATCATAACTGAAGTTTTTCTTTTGTGCTTGTGTCACAAGTATGCACACGAAGAGGCATTGAACCAGTAAAACGATTTTTCTCATGTCGTAAAATTTGAGCATTGAAAGTACGAAAGCGCCCCGATTTTACGCTACCGCCGGAAAAATAGGCAGTTGAATAAATGATGTTTTGCCGGGAAGGCGGGAAGACGGTAAATCTTGATTCTTTAATTTGAATTACTTCCCGTCTTCCCGCCTTCCCGGCAATAAATTTCGATAAAGGCGACTATTAAATGACCTGCTTATCTTTGCGGATTAAATAGTTATATATGTTGTTTCGCTATATAAAAGATAAGTTGGCGCGCAGAAAGGCCCGCCGGGTGTTCCAGGAATATCCGCATGAAGTACAAACTTTTCAGTTAGATAAAGAGGGTCCGGTACAGTTCGCCAATTGGAAGAATCCGTTGATGAAGGATTTTATTCTCACGCAGGCACATGTGGATTCATTTCGCCGATTTATACCCGAAGGAACATTGGCAATTGATATCGGTACCAATATTGGTGACACTACCGTACCCATGGCACTGGCTGCTGGTAAGAACGGGCTGGTGCTTGGGTTTGAACCCAATCCACATATCGTAAAAATCGTTGAAGCGAATGCAGGATTGAATAAAGATCGCACGAATATCAAAATACTACCTTATGCGATTGCGGAGAAAGAAGCCGAATTTTTTTACGCGTCCTCTGAAGCATCGTTGAGTAATGGGGGTATTTCAGAAAAACCGAATAGTGTGCATGGCTCTTATACACTTCCGCAAAAAATAAAAGCGGTAAACTTAGAGGCTTATCTCAATCAGCATTTCCCCGATTGGCTCAATAAACTCTCTTTTATAAAAATTGATACAGAGGGATATGATATGGAGATCATTCAATCCATTCAATCACTGTTGCGGAAATACCAACCAGTAGTAGAAGCGGAGTGTTTTTCAAAACTAACGGTACAACAACGCAATGATCTCTACGATTGCATTGTGAGCCAGGGCTATGAAATTTTTTATTTTGATGACCTTGGTAACGCCGATTCGGAACAGAAATTAACGAAACCGGATATGCAGAAGTGGAAGCATTTTAATTTTTACGCAATACCGAAGAAAGCTGCGAGCTGAGAGCTGTGAGCTTCGAGCGATTATCGTCTCGCCCTGGCTGGTGTCTTCACCAGCCAGCATGAACTTTTACCAAGCCATTCCCATATCATTCGAATTTCGGCTGGTGAAGACACCAGCCGAGGCGGTTGCGAGCAGCGAACAGCGAGCAGCGTCTTAGCTTATCTCCTGCATCTCCACCAACTTCTTATAAAAACTATTCAACTCAATCAGTTCGTTGTGGGTGCCGCGCTCAATGATCTTTCCTTTTTGCAATACTATTATTTCATCGGCGTGACGAATGGTGCTTAAGCGATGCGCGATAACGATACTGGTCCGGTTCTGCATCATCTTGCTGATAGCATCCTGTACCAATCGTTCACTTTCTGTATCGAGAGAGGAAGTAGCTTCATCTAAAATAAGGATAGGCGGATTCTTCAATACGGCCCGTGCGATCGTAAGTCGCTGACGTTCGCCACCGCTTAATTTATTACCCCGATCGCCGATATTGGTTTGATAACCTTCTTCTTTTTGCATAATAAATTCATGCGCGTTGGCGATTCTTGCCGCGTCTTCTATTTCGGCGATATTGGCAGTACTATCTCCCAATGCAATATTGGTAGCAACGGTATCATTAAAGAGAACGGGTTCCTGGGTAACAATCCCCATATGGTGCCTTAAACTTCCCAATGAATATTCTTTGATATTAATACCATCAATTAATAATTCCCCCTTGCTTACATCATGAAAGCGGGGAATAAGATCCGCTAAAGTAGATTTGCCCGCACCGGAAGAACCAACCAATGCAACTGTTTTTCCTTTTTCTATGGTGAGATTGATATCGTCGAGGATAGTTACATCTTCATAAAAGAAAGAAACATTGCGGAATTCAATCTTACTGGTAAAATGCGATAATGTTTTTGGATTTGGAGATTCTTCTACTGTAACAGGCGCCTTTAAAATTTCTTCGATACGTTGAATAGCGGCACTTCCTCTTTGCGCATTATAAAAAGCTGTTGATAATGCTTTCGCGGGATTGATGATCTGAGTGAAGAAGACGATATACGTGATGAAAGTTTCAGAATTTAATGTGTCTCCTAAAGCAAGTTTACCACCGAACCATAAAATTGTACAGAGCACTAATACGCCCATGAACTCTGACATTGGAGAGGCAAGGTCCCGGCGGAATGCCATCTTTACCCTTATATTATTAAGTATTTTGTTAAGACCGATAAACCTGTTAAATACCGTTTTTTCTGCATTAAAAGCTTTGATCACCCGCAGCCCACCTAGGGTTTCGTCTAATACGGAAAGTAACTCACCTTGTTTTTCCTGCGATTCATTTGATTGTTTTCTTAAGCTGCGACTTACTCTGCCAATGATAAAACCGGTAGCAGGTAATAATACCAGTAAAAACAATGATAACGCTGGACTCATAAACGCAAGCGTGGTAAGTATTATAATAATGGTAAGCGGTTCGCGAATCAAGCCCTCGAGCGTGCCTATAATGCTCCATTCAATTTCATTCATATCATTGCTCATCCGGCTCATGATATCTCCTTTCCGCTGTTCGGTAAAATATCCAATCGGTAAATACAGGATTTTATTAAAAAGACCATCCCTTAATCGTGTCATTACATGATTACGTATCGGAGCCAGTGTTCGGTAGGATAAATAGGTAAACATATTCTTAAAGAAAATAGCAATGATAATTACCACACAAATAAATCCCAACGCATATACCTGACCTTTTGTATTGATCAGATCACTCAGTGTATATTTAAGCTGAGCAAGCAGGTAGTTAGCGGAAAAACTAACCTCGGGTTTTACTGTAACCAATTCTTCTTTCCCAAACAATAATTGAAGGAATGGAGCTAACATAGCCAATGAAACCAGTGAAAAGAGAATGGAAAGCAGGTTGAAGAGAACATATAGGCCAATCTGTCCCTTTTGATCACGCAGATGCCTTAAAATTGTCGAAAATCGCTTCATGTCTTAATTTAAACGGTGCAAAGTAACTAATTTTGGAACGATTAAACTGTTAAGGAATGGAAGAAGGAAAGAGACAAAAACAGGTAGCTGGACTGATTCAGGAAGAAATGAATGTTATTTTTCAGCGAATGGGGCTCACTATGATGAACGGTGGGATGGTATCCATTTCGGGGGTTAAGGTTACTCCCGATCTGTTGGAAGCGCGTATTTATCTCAGCTTATTTCAGGTTAGCGATCAGGAGGTCACTATGAAAAAGATCGAAGACAAAGCCTGGGAGATTAAGAAGGAACTAACCGCCAGGATTGCCAAACAATTACGCCGCATGCCCGAATTAAGATTCTTTCTCGATGATACATTGGATAATGTGTTTAAGATGGAGGAGTTGTTGAAAAAGATTAAGGATGATGAAAGCAAGACTTAAAATTTATGATGTAGGATTTGGGATTCATGATTTCTCAATTTCTAAGAATCTTTATTAAATTTTATGCTTTCCGTTTTAGTATCGGACTTCGAAAATCAAAAATCATAAATCACCAATCATATTTCCCTTTGAATTTTCTCTTCGCCTGGCGCTACTTTAAAGCAAAAAAAACTACCAATGCTATTAATATCATTGCATGGGTAAGTGTGGTGGCTATTACGCTCATCACGGCTGCTTTTATCGTTTTACTGAGTGTGTTCAATGGTTTCGAGGGGTTGGTGAAATCGCTCTACTCTTCTTTTTATGCGGATATACGAATAGGCGCGGCATCCGGAAAAATAATGACGGTGAGTGAATCTCAACTCAGGCAATTATCTTCCATTCAAGGGATAAAATCTTTTTCGAAGATTGTTGAGGAGAAAGCACTTTTGCAGAATGGCGATCTGCAAACCATTGTATTTCTAAAAGGGGCCGACGAAAATTATGAGAAGGTTACGGGTGTTCCTCAAAAAATGATACGTGGAGCATTCGCGCTTGGCACCACCGATCATCCCAACATTGTATTGGGAGGAGCAATAGAACACGCGGTAGCAGCGGATGTAGAAAAGAGTATTTACCCAATGACGGTTTATTTATTCCGGAGAGGGGTAAATGTAAATGTGATTGATCCTTACCAATCCTTTGCCGCCGATAATATCACCGGTGCCGGTACCTTTTATATACAACAGGATATCGATAGTAAGTATGCGCTTACCAATATCGGGTTTATGAAACGGATGCTGAAGTTAAATGATGATGAATATGGAAGTATTGAATTGGCGGTGAATGACCAGCAACAAACTGGCCAGGTAAAGAATCAACTAAAACAGATTTTTGGTAATACCTATTCGATAGAAACCCGATATGAACAGAATAAGAACCTTTATGCGGTAATGACATTGGAAAAATGGGCCATTTATGGAATATTGACCCTGATGTTGATTGTAGCTGCCTTTACGATGGTAGGTGCGTTAACGATGCTCGTATTAGAGAAAGAAAAAGATATACAGGTATTGAAAGCAATTGGCGCCAATAACAGACTGGTGCAAAAAATATTTTTGAGTGAAGGTGTATTACTGGGTAGCATTGGTGTATTTGCCGGAATTGCACTTGGATTGCTATTGTGCTGGGCCCAGGTTAAGTTTAAATTAGTATCGATACAAGGTGGAACTTTTTTGATCGATCATTACCCGGTACAAGTTGCAATACCCGATATAGGATTGGTAGCGGTTACTGTATTCCTGGTTGCTTTACTTGCTTCATGGTTCCCAAGTAGAAAAGCGGCGTTGCAGGCAGTGGAATTGAAGAGTTAATTAGCAAATGTGAAAATGTGCAGATGTGCAAATGAGGTGTCCGAATTTCAAACTTTCCATTTTAATCAGAGAATCCGAATATAAGGCATTTGCACATTTTCGAATTTGCATATTTGCACATTAATAATCTCCCAACGTTTCCGGCAATTGTTCCAACGCCTTCTTCAATTGCTCATCATTAGGCGCAATGCCGTGCCATTCGTGACTGCCTTCCATAAAATCTACTCCTTTCCCCATGGCCGTCTTCATCAATATAACAATGGGCTTGCCTTTACCAACAAATGTTTTTGCTTTTTCGAGAGCGGCTACCACTTCATTGATATCGTTCCCTTTTTCAAGGCGTATTACTTCCCAACCAAAGGATTGAAATTTCGCTCCCAGGTCGCCCAGGTCCAATACTTTTTTAAGTGGTCCGTCTATCTGCTGACCGTTCCAGTCAACAGTTGAGATCAGATGGTCAACTTTATTATGAGCTGCAAACATTACAGCTTCCCATACTTGTCCTTCTTGTAATTCGCCATCTCCATGAAGAGAAAAAACAATATTGTCTTCACCGTTCAGCTTTTTGCTAAGTGCTGCACCGATGGCAACACTCATTCCCTGACCCAGCGAACCAGAAGCAATACGCACACCCGGTAAATGTTCGTGAGTAGCTGGGTGCCCCTGTAAGCGACTATCTATTTTACGGAAGGTTGCCAATTCCTTTTTGTCGAAATAACCCGACCTGGCAAGTGTAGAATAGAAAATGGGGGAGATATGTCCATTGGAAAGAAAGAAAACATCTTCACCGGTAGCATTCATATTGAACTTCGGGTTATGACGCATAACCTTAAAATACAGGGCGGTAAAGAACTCTGTACAACCCAGAGAACCACCGGGGTGGCCGCTTGCGGAGCCATGAACCATACGAACAATATCCCGGCGCAGTTGAGTAGCTATATCTTTTAATTCAGGCATAAAAAAGGAGATAAATATGGCCGCAAAACTAATGGAATTCGGCAATAGGAAGGCCCATATTTAAACTTTTTATTATCCTTTTGGGCAGGTTGGATGAAGTTTTGCAATAAAACAGTACTAATTGTTGTTATTCAGTTAACATGCTTTATTTTCGCTGCCGGTTAAGAAGGTACCCAACCGGCCAGATTAGTAGCACGTAACTTATTGCAGACATACAAAACTTGGCTGATGTTAAATGTATTTGATGTATTACTATCTGTAGCCATCTCTTTTACGATCACTTTTTTAGCTATCCCTGTTATTATTACAGTGGCTGAAAGAAAAAAGCTGTTCGATATACCGGATGAAAGGAAAGTACACCAGACTCCTATTCCTTCCTTAGCAGGATTGGGAATTTTTGCGGGCTTTATGATCGCATGCCTGCTGGCAGTACAATTTCAAACTTCTTCGGAGTTTCAATATTATCTAGCTGCGGCAGTAGTAATTTTTTTCCTTGGACTTAAAGATGATATTCTGGTTATTTCTCCGGTAAAGAAATTTATCGGACAAGTGCTCGCCGCATTTCTTATTATCTATAAAGGAGGTATTCAAATAAAAAGCATGCACGGCTTTCTGGGTATCGATGGCCAGCTGCCGGAAATGTTCAGTTTATTGCTTACCTATTTTACGGTAATAGTTATTATCAACTCCTTTAATCTTATTGATGGAATAGATGGACTGGCCGGTAGCCTTGGTTTAATGGCCACCATCGTTTTCGGTGTTTATTTTTTGCAGGTGAATATGATCGCTTATTCCGTCCTTTCTTTTTCACTGGCGGGCAGCCTCATCGCATTTCTGATCTTTAATTTTCAACCGGCCAAAGTATTTATGGGAGATACGGGCTCCATGCTTATAGGGCTTGTTAATGCAATCTTGGTTGTGAAATTTATCAGCGTGGCCGACATCAGCACGGTTAGTTTTCCAATTAATGCTTCTCCTGCAATTGGATTTGCCATCTTAATGATCCCTCTACTTGATACGTTGAGGGTATTCGGTATTCGTATGATTCATCGCCGTTCACCTTTTAGCCCCGACAGAAACCATGTTCATCACCTGTTACTGGATAAAGGCCTTACCCACCGGGCAATTACAATTATATTAGTCTCTATAAATATACTTTGCATAATTGGCGCTTTTATCGCCCGCAACCTTGGAAGTACCTGGCTGATATTAGCGATCGGCGGAGTATTTTTCACCGGTATTGGCCTGCTCTATTACACCCGGAAAGAACCTCGGTTGTTTGTGGCACGTTCGGTAAAGAACAATGGAACTTCTTCCAGAGTGGTACCGCTGACTAAGGATACGATACTGGAACAGAAGAATTAGGCCCGGAATGTAAAATTTAAAATGTAAAATATTGAATGTAAAACTGGTCTGCCTTATGGAGACCAGTTTTATATTTTACATTTTGAATTCTACATTTTATATTTCCTTCGTACGTTTGTAGCCCATTTTAATATAACAACTATGTCAGACGAGTTAAGTAAGATAAGTGCCCATGCATTGGATTCAATGGAGAAAGCGATCAATCACTTGGAAGCGGAATTAGTAAAGGTGAGAGCTGGTAAAGCCACACCAGGAATAGTGGATGGAATTGTAGTAGATTATTATGGCAATCCAACTCCGATCAGCCAGATTGGTAATATAGCGGTGGCAGATGCCCGAACCCTTACCATTCAACCCTGGGAAAAGAATATGCTCCAACCTATTGAACGTGCCATCATCGCTGCGAATATTGGAGTTACTCCGCAGAACGATGGTAATATCATTCGTTTGTTCATGCCCCCATTAACCGAGGAAAGAAGAAAGGAACTGGTAAAAAAAGCACAGGGAGAAGGAGAACATTCCAAGGTGGCCATCCGCAGTATCCGCCGCGATGCTATGGAGCATGTAAAAAAATTACAGAAAAACGGACTCAGCGAAGACATCTGCAAGGATGCAGAGAAAAAAATACAGGAAACAACAGATAAGTATATTTCAATGATCGATAAGCATCTTACTACGAAAGAAAAAGAAATTATGACAGTGTGATCTTGAGACGTGAGTCGTGAGTGGCTTCCCGAGATTGCAAGTCGCCTTTGATTAGGGACCCTCTCACGATTCACGTTTCGCTACTCACGACTCACCATTCACGACTCACGATTCGTAAGATACACTCCCCCTAAAATCACCGCCAGTCCCAACACCTGCAACGCATTCACCCCTTCTCCATCCAACAGGCCCCAGCCCAATGCAACAAATGGCATTCCATAGGTAACCATTGAAGTGAATAATGTGCCCGCTCTTTTAAGCAACATATAAAAGAGAATTGAAGCAACCGCAGTACCCATTACACCCAGGGTAATACTGAATAATGAAGACACTATAAAATCATGTTGTTGCAAGGGCAGTTTAAAATATCCGGTAAATACTAATACAAGCAAACTGGGTATAATCATAACACCGAATCCAAAGGCGGCGATATTGATGGAACTTGTTGCTTTGAGATAACGGCTCACAATATTTACATTAAACGCATAGCAGATGGTAGCTACCAAAACAAAACCAGCGTATGCCAGGTATTGAAAATTCAATGGTTGATTGGCGAGAAATAAGATCAGCATGCCAAGAAATGCAATGGCTACTCCCAGCATTCTGTTTTTTTGAATGGGATTATTAAAGAATAGCAGTCCGACAATAATTGTAAAAACAGGTGTAAGCGCGTTTAAGAAACCTGCCAGCGAACTGTCGATTTTAGTTTCGGCAATACAAAATAAAAAGGCAGGGATGAAACTTCCGACTAAAGCTGATAATTTAATATAGCGTCCACTGCCAGGCGCCATCTTTCGAATTTGAAGGATAGCAATCGGTAATAAAACCAATCCGGCGCTTAATATACGGATCGCAGCAACATGGAAGGCGCTGAGGGTTGGTTGTCCCACGGCATTGAACATGCCTTTTTTCATTAATATAAAAGAGCTTCCCCAGATTAATGAAATCAGGAAGAAGAGGAACCAGTTAACTAATTTATTGTTTGAGGAGTTCATGGAGGCTGGTCTGCAAATTGGTAAGAAACGCTCAAATTCCAATAACTTTAATTAAAACCAGTAAGGCTATGGCAAAAATAAAATTGAAAGAGATCAGTACAAGAGCACCCAAAGAGTTGGATAAAGAAGAAACAAAAGTGAAGACAGAAAAGATGCTGGAAGAGCTGGATGAATTGCAGAACCTGCTTTATGCTGAAAGCAAGCATTCGGTGCTGGTAGTTATTCAAGGGATGGATGCGAGTGGAAAGGATGGATTGATCCGGGATGTATTTGGTTCGATGAACCCACAGGGGGTAGCGGTGAAATCTTTTAAAGCGCCTACTCCCGAAGAACTGAGTCATGACTTTTTATGGCGGGTACACAGCAGTACACCGCCCAAAGGCATGATTCAATTGTTCAATCGTTCTCATTATGAAGATATACTCGTTACCCGTGTTCATAAATGGTGCGACGATGCAACAGCTAAAGATCGAATGAAAGCAATTAACGATTTTGAACAGTTGTTGAAAGAACATAACAATACCCATATTTTAAAATTTTACCTGCATATTTCACCCGAAGAACAAAAACAGCGACTGGAAGAAAGAATACATGATCCCGCCAAACAATGGAAATACAATGTGAAGGATTTTGAGGAATCAAAACTCTGGGATGAATATATGCGGGTATATGAGGATTGTTTCGAAGAATGTAACCGGTTACCATGGACCATCGTTCCTTCCGATCAAAACTGGTTCAAGGAGTTTATTGTTGCCAAAGCATTAAGGGATCTGCTACGTTCATTGGATATGATGTACCCGGGCTTGAAGAAATAAATTAAGTTTGCTTGCCACTATTTTTAAACATTCATCCAGTAATGGAACTAAAATAATTATATTCATTTTCCTTTTTCACCAAACTAAATTGATATTATATGGGAATGCTTAAAGAATTCAAGGAGTTTGCCATGAAAGGCAATGTAATTGATCTGGCTGTGGGAGTTATTATTGGAGCTGCCTTTGGAGCAATTGTTGGAGCCGTGGTGGATCACATACTTATGCCAATCGTGGGAATAATTACAGGTGGGATTAATTTTGATAGCTTATCTCTCAAAGTAGGGAATGCCGAATTAAAATATGGCATGGCTATTTCCGCAGCGGTTAAATTTATAGCCATTGCTTTTTTCCTTTTCCTCATTGTGAAAGCGGTGAACAGTGCTAAAAGAAAAGAAACCCCACCACCACCTCCTGGTCCTTCGAGCACCGATAAGTTACTTATGGAAATCCGTGATGCTTTAAAGAAATAATCGCTAAATCTATATATTTGCAAGGCATTTTGGTATCTTCAAAATGCCTTTTTTTTTATAAAACCTAACTTGTATGAGAAAATCCTTTTTACTTTTTCCATTTATATTATTCGCCCTAGCTTCAGTAGCTCAGGATAAGACGGTTCAGGAGTTGCAATCCACCGCTACCCGAACAGGGAAGGATGATACCAGCAAAAAGTCGAACAAAGCCTGGAAAATAGGCGGAAATTTCTCACTCAATTTAGGTCAGGGTGGTAGCCGTAACTGGGCCGCCGGCGCTGAAAAATTCTCATTAGCCGTTGCGGCATATGCTAACCTTTATGCAAATCGTAAAATTGGTAAATGGTCATGGGATAATACCCTTGATCTAGGTTATGCATTGGTCAACACGTCTTCACAAGGGGTAAGAAAAAACGATGATAAAATTGATCTTTTCAGTAAGATGGGCAGGGAACTGAACAAAACACTCAGTGCTTCCGTGGTCGGTAATTTTCGTTCACAATTCAGAGATGGATTTGATTATAATTATCTGGGCAAAGGATATAAACGCCGCACTTCCGGATTTATGGCACCAGCGTATGTTACATTCGCGCCTGGTTTGGATTGGCACCCCGCACCTAATTTCAGCTTATTTTTCTCACCGGTTGGTGCCCGATGGGTGCTGGTTACAAACGAACCCAAGAGTTATTATTTCCAGGGAGGTGTAATTCCAACTGGCGACGGAGGTGGATATGAATTGCCCTTGTCAACATATTATGGCGTAGATCCGGCACGCCAGGTAAGAACCGAATTGGGTGGATATGTAACCATCAATTATAAGCAGGACATTTTTAAGAATGTGAAGTATAAAACAAGATTGGACCTTTATTCAAATTATCTCTCATCGTATCGATTTACGGCAACTGGTCCGGATGAGCTGCTGATAACCGAAACGAAACCAAAGCCACAAAATGTAGATGTCTACTGGACGAATACGTTTAACCTGACTGTCAATAAATGGCTGCAGGTTACCTATAATTTCGATCTTATTTACGATGATGATGTTCGCCAGTTTGGGCCAGATAAAACATCCGCAGCTACTCAATTGCGCTCGCTGTTGGTGATAGGTGTTGCTGCTAAATTCTGAATAAATTGTTGATAGTATATGAAGTCCCGGTCGTAGATTGGGACTTTATTTTTTCATTGAAAACTTTGAATCGTGAGCCAGGCATCCTACCAGATTAAATTAGCGCAGTTTGAAGGTCCTTTTGACCTGTTGTTATTCTTTATTGAACGTGATGAATTGGATATTTATAATATACCCATCACACGCATCATCAACGACTTTCTCGATTTTATCCATGGACAAGAGAAATTGAATATTGAGTTGTCGAGTGAGTTTATCTTATTCGTTTCAACCCTCATGCGCATCAAGGCAAAAATGCTGTTGCCCCGCAAAGAAATAGATCCACTAGGGAATGAGATCGATCCCCGCCAGGAACTGATTGACAAAATACTTGAGTACAAAAGATACAAGGAAGCCGCTGCTCAAATGGCTGAAATGGAAGCCATGCGTATGTTGATGGTCAAGCGGGGTAATCTCCAGAAAGAACTTTCCGGCATTGGTGAAGAAGCCGGAGAAGGAACCGAGATACAAACCATTTCTCTCTTCAAATTGATGAAATCATTCGAAAGAGTGATGAAGCGCATGGAAGAACGCGGCAAGAGGCCCGTTCATACCGTTGTTCAATATAGTTATACCATGGAAGGAAGCCGTGAGTATATGCTTGACACGGTTAAACGTGAAAGCGTACTATCTTTTGAAAAGTTATTTGACATTTGCGAGGATCGTATACATGCAATATTCCTTTTTCTATCCTTGCTGGAGCTCATCCAGGCAAAATATATGTCTATAATGGTTGGAGAAGGCAGAAACAATTTCATCCTTGAATGGAACGAAAACCGGGAAGAAGAGCTGCCAATACCCGGTGAGGCACCTGTAATTCCTTCATAAACTGACGAAACGACCCGGTTTTTCTTACCCTTTGTTAAGGAAGTTGATCTGGTATAGATATTGATGTTTAAACACTAAATAAGTGATTATGAAATCAATACTTCACCCAGCCTCGGAAAGAGGGCATGTCAATCTCGGATGGCTCGATAGTCATCATTCTTTTAGTTTTGGTCATTGGCAGGATCCATCCAAAGTTCATTTTGGCGCTTTGCGGGTGTTGAACGATGATATTGTAAAAGGTGGTGGCGGATTTGGGGCACATCCACACGATAATATGGAGATTGTTTCTATACCCTTAAATGGCGCATTGGCTCATAAAGACAGCACCGGCACGGATGGAATTATCAAGCAGGGAGATGTTCAGATTATGAGCGCGGGCAGTGGTATCCAGCACTCAGAATACAATGCGTCCAAAACCGGGGAAGTAAACTTTCTGCAGGTTTGGGTGTTCCCTAAAAAGGAGAATATAAAACCACGATACGATCAAAAGAGATTTGATATAAAAGATAGGATCAACAAATGGCAGATTGTTGTAAGTCCGGATGAAAAAGATGGGGGAGTTTGGATTAACCAGGATGCACGTTTTGCATTAGCTAAACTGGAAGGCGGTAAAGAAATTTCTTATGCGCCTAAATTCAAAGGCAATGGAGTTTATGTTTTTGTGCTGGAAGGAAAAGTTGAAGCAGGTGACCAGCAACTATCAAAAAGAGATGCCGCAGGTATTTATGAAACAGATAACATTACTATAAAAGCAAAAGAGGAGTCAGAGTTATTATTGATTGAAGTGCCGATGGTTTGGAGCAAAGAATAAATTAGTGAACCAAGTAAATCCAACTAAAATGCGTGTAGCAATTATTATAGGTAGTATCAGGGAAGGAAGGCAAAGCCAGAAGGCAGCTTATTATTTGCAGAAGAAGTTAGCTGCCCGGTTGATCGATACGGATATCATCGATTTGGCCGAGTATCCGCTGCCCATTATGGAAGAAAGAATAACCCGTGACCCGAATCCACCCGCCAATGCTTTATTGATCAGTGAAAAATTGAAAAATGCGGATGCAGTTATTCTCGTTACACCCGAATACCAGGGAAGTTTTACCGGTGTATTGAAAAACGCGCTGGATTATTTCTTGCCTGAATTTCAGAAGAAGGTAGTAGGGGTGGCCACTACCGCCGGTGGACGGATGGGAGGTATTAACGCTTCCGTACAATTGCAACATGTAATATTAAGTATGGGGGCTTATGCACTACCCCAAAAATTAATTGTATCCGAAATACAAAATGCGTTCGACGAAGAGTTCAATCCAAAGCAGGAGTTGCTGGCGAAGCAAGGGGAAAAATTCATCGAGGAGTTTGTATGGTTCGCGCAGGCAATAATGAATGCTAAACAAATTAAAATACAAAAGGAGTTAATATGACAACGCGTACCGTGTCGCAAATAACGGATGCGACCAATGAAAGAGTAGGTCCATTTAAAATTAAAAATGTATTACCTACCCGTTCACTCAAACAAATAGATCCGTTCCTGTTGATTCATCACATGCAACCGTATACTGTAAAGCCCGGAGAGGATC
Source organism: Chitinophagaceae bacterium (assembly GCA_965279015.1). Taxonomy (GTDB): domain Bacteria; phylum Bacteroidota; class Bacteroidia; order Chitinophagales; family Chitinophagaceae; genus Endoryza. The sequence continues at coordinate 192,851 of OZ257130.1, read as the reverse complement.
TTCGTATTCCACCTCATCCGCATGCCGGTTTTGAAGTGGTAACTTATTTACTCGACGGTGAATTTTTTCATCGCGACAGCAAAGGGCACGACCAGGTGGCGCGTGGTGGCGATATTAACTGGATGACTTCCGGTTCGGGTATCGTTCATTCCGAAGGTCCCACCGCGGAATTTTTAAAGCAAGGCGGGAATGTGGAATTGTTACAGGTATGGATCAATCTGCCTGCTGATAAGAAAATAGTACCGGCAACCTTCAATCATTACGATGGTAAGGGATTACCCGTTGTTAAGAAGGGAAATGTTTCCGTAAAAGTGTTGATTGGTTCATACGATAATCATTTTTCACCGGTAACCACACATACCGATATGTTCTGGTATCATATCCAGATCAAAGCCGGTGAATTGTTCACCATACACGTGAATCCTTCTTTCTCTTCCGCTTTATATACATTGAAAGGCGAAATAAAGTTGCTGAATGAGACGGTAAAAGCCGGACAATTGGCAGACTTAGAACTCAATGGCGATCAATTAGTATTCTCCGCGATACAGGATAGTTCATTGATCGTTTTCGGCGGTCAACCCCTGAAAGAAAAAGTAGTGAGCTATGGCCCCTTTGTAATGAATAGTTTTGAAGAGATACAGGAAGCGATTAAGAATTATGAAGAGGGGAGGATGGGAATTCTAGAGAATTAAAGTCCGAAATTAAATGTGCAGATGTGCAGATTTTAATGTGATAATTAGCAAATGTGCAGATGTGCAAATGAGGAACCTGATATGTTAGATTGTTTGAATTAATTGAGATATTTCGAATAAAAGAATTTGCACATCTGCATATTTGCACATTTTCTAATTGTCATATACCCACAACAACACCGGCTTATCTGAACAATCAATAATCTCCGCCAATTTCGTTAAAAACGAAAAAGATACCGTTGGACAGCCATCACTCTGGCAAATAGGCGCCGGATCTACTTCACGGTTAGGAACACAATCATGGGAATGCAGCACTACATACCTTTTATATGCATTATTGTTTGTAGAATCCAATCCATGTAATTTGTATGCTAGGCCGAAGCGACCTTTGTACGAATTTCCGATTTTGTACTTTCCAAGGGAAGTGCAGCCGCATCCTACGGTGTTGCCATATCTTCTTCCGGTCAACCAATCTTCATTGCATCGGCCATGTGTTACCAGCCCGGTATGCAAAACGGAGTCTTTTAGCAAATCGTAAACAAAAAAACGATTTCGTCCTGACTCAATACTCATATCCACCAGGAAACAAATAGTATTATTATAGTCATTGTTTTTTGCATACCGTTTTACAGTTAGCGCCCGATCATTCAATTTCAGCAATAGTTTCTTATCAGAAGGTATACCGTTCTTATAAACAGTATTCTTAGTAGTTCCTCTGTATTTCGATAAATACCAACTACTGCCAATTACCAGCAACGCCAATAATAAGCATAGACTAACAAAGAAAAACCGTTTCATGTAAACCAGGGTTTAGGTGTCCGTGAGAGACACCTAACGCATAGCTTTCCATAAACGATGTAAAAGAAATGATAAAGCTAACCGAGTCTTAACAAATCCTTACCGAATCGCAAACGCATAAGCGGTATAGGTAGGTGAACCTGTCCGTCCGCCGCTTGTGCCGGGAGACATCATATTAACAAAGCCATATTCTCCGGGCGATAAAGGTTCTTCCGGTATCAGCCAATAAACACCCTTATCTGTTTTTTTCACATTGAATTTTATTCCATCCTGGTTCTGTGTGCTTTTGCCCACCATACCACCTTTGCTAATCACCGATTCACGGTTCTTATCTTTTTTTTCAAAACGATACAAACGTATCATCTGTGATGCATCCATCATCATTCCATCCATTTTGATAACAAAACTGGGTTGCTGGTTGCCAATCTGAACTTTTGAGTTGGATCCTTCCATGACGTAGGCGGAAGAATAACCCCCGAAACCAGCCAGTTTTGATTTTGATTTCATGGCCGCTCCTGTTTTTTCGAGATCGGACAATTTATTACTGTCGGCCACATAATAAAGCTGGTTCATATATTGTGGATTAACAACTTTATCATCCTGTGCCTGGCCTTGCTGATAGATGAAAACTGCCAGTAAAATATAGACAATAGATCTGAGCATAATAAGTTGGTTTTAAAATGGATTAATTAAAATCGTATTCCTACAAAAACCTGCAGCACATTGTTCTTCACATCTACTTTGGGGATGAACGAGGGGGGAGCGCCTGTTCCACCTTCTACACTCATAGGATCTTTGTACAAATCACCAAAACTTATATTGAGGCGGGCGCCAAGCAACACGTTTTTGATAGGATAGATTTCAATACCACCTGCTGCACCATAATCAAACCGATTGTAATAATCCATAATAGGGGCATAAGGATTACTTCCCGACGCAGGCTTTGAACTATCGGCTGTTGCATTAAGTAAGTAGGCCATTTGCATGCCTACCTGCAATTGCACGAACTTGGTAATATTGATACCCATCAACTGTGGCAGGATTATATATTGAAGATTTACGGTGCCGGTATTTGTTTGATCAGCATAATTGTAGCCCTGTTTAGAATATAGTAGTTCTGTCCGGGAACTCATGATAGATTTAGAAGCGGGTGCTAAAAAAACGCCAAAAACAAATCCTGTCGTTTTACTGTTGTTAAGATCACTCACTTTGGTAACGTTAGCGAAATTCATTCCTCCCTTTATGCCAATTCCTATTGGGGGCTTCTTATTCTTTTTGTCCGGTTGACTAGTTTGGGGTGGTGGCGTTTGGGCAACTACTAAATTCATTGCTGCGACCAGCATGAACAGAGTGGATAAAAGCTTTTTCATTGTATAGTGTTTAGTTTGTTTGAAATAGTTGTGGCTCGCATTTGAAAATACGCTAGCTGGCCAGTGTAAACAATAGAACAAAAGTTAGAATTGAGGTATCCATTTATTTCCAGTTTAATTTGTCTTCATCATCAGTTATTGTGGAATAGCCTGTATAATAACTTGTGTAGCGGACAATTGGCAATTGCCCGCGTTGCTGTCCTTCGACGCACGGCAGTATAGCCGGTATACGCCTGGTGAAACGTTTGCTATAAAGCCCGACGCAGTAAGAATTTCTACTGTGTAACTGCCGAGACCCTGGTCTTTGAGGAATCCCCTTCTTTCAAATGATTTAAGAGTTGGACCTCCCCCAGTATTTAAAATGTCCAGGAAAATAACCGGGTACTGGTCAGGTTCATTTGAAGGCCGGTATGATCTTCCGGAAAAAGTTACTATTAGCGTACAAGGAAAATTGACGGTGAAAAGCTGATTATGAACGTTGCTTACATCCTGGTAAGCGCTCGAGACCAAATTCATGATAACATTCTGCTCAAAGAAAAAATATTCTGGTTTATTAACCCAGCTGGGTGAATTGCCGGGACCATTGGACTGTATTTCCTGTCGCTGGCTACCTGAGTTACCATTTAATTTTAGTTTGGCAATATTTACATAACCATCCCCTTCCAGGCTCAGTACGTCTCCTGCAGTCGGACTAAAAAAATTCAACCGATCATTAACATTACTGCTTGGATCAATATAGCTCGCTATATCCCAGTAACGCCCGGTACCCGTAGAATTTCCATTGGTAAATCTTGCTCTTGAATAATCGCCTGTTGAAGTTTGGTGGAGACTCAATTGAGGAAATGAAATTCCATCAGGAGATTCGATAGAAAGTTTTCCGCGGATAACAGTTGTGCCGATTCCAACATAACCAGTTCCTTTTATACGCATAACCTCCGTGAATGAACCGCTGCTGCCCGATCCTATTGCAATATCGCTGCCTAAATTGTTGGAATGGATTTGGAATAAACCATCCTGTACACCGAATCCATAGTTATTCGCGGAATTTCCAAACAATGAAATCTTTTCACCAAAACTATTCCCGAAACTAAGCGGTGAGTAAGGCGCATTATTACTGATACCCACGTTGCCATTACCTTTTATTCTCATTGTTTCAAAGAATGCGGAACTGGATCCATACCCAAAACCAATATCCGCTGCTGAGATATCGGTATGAATTTGTAGCAATGAACCCTGTATTCCGAAACCGTAGCTATTCGTTGAGTTACTCCAAAGTGAAATCTTATCCCCCAAGCCTTGATCAAATGATATTGGAAATGCAGGGGAACTGTTCCGTATTCCCAGGTTGTTTGCGAAGTAACCGTTCCCATTGGTCCAGTTGGTGAAAAATGTAGGGTTGCCAAGTTGATTCCGGTATTCAAGCTGCCCGCCACTATAATACAATCCTTCCGCGGAAGCCGAATGCTGCATGATATATTGTGGTGCAGGAACAAAAAGATTGGAACCCGACCAGGTTATTTTTCCCGACACCGAATCATACGTGATAAACCTACTCATTCCTCCAAATCGGTGATTGCCTCTTACATCGAGCGTCGACAATGGCGAATTGGTTCCGATACCTACATTTTGCGCAAGAATGCTAAATGACCATCCAGCAGTTAACACAATAAATAAAATAATCTTTCTCATAAAAGTTGTTTAATGCGAATTCAATCGCTTTTTTTCCAGTCGATGCCAAATGCAAACACATTGAATTCTTTCAACTCCATGTTTTTTACCCATACAAAACCATATTCACCGGCTTCCAGTGCTTCTGCAAAATGGATCATGTAATTATCTTTTGAAATCTGCTTAATATTGAAACTGATCTGTTTTCCTTTCGCTTCTTCCTTGTCATTCAGCACCCCTTCTTTCGAAGTAATGGTTACTTCACGTTTTTGATCATTCGGAACAAACTTGTATAATTTGATATAAGAGGTGAAGTCAATAACATCGCCGCTTGTTTTGATAAGAAAGTTAATATTGTTCCGGGCGGTAAATCGAACACGTGACGAACCTTCTTCCATGGAAAAAAATTGTTTTGCTCCTTTTAGTCCGAGGCTTTTCTTTTTGGTTATCAATTGAGCGCTGCTGTTTTCCAGTTTAGTGAGCCGGTTGTCTTCTTTATCGTAGTAATAAGGTTGATTAATAAATTCGGGTGTGGGAATTACAATTTCAACATTCGCTACGGGTTTAACTACAGGTTTAGGCACGCGCTTCACAATGATGGTATCATACTTCACTTCGGGTTTGGTGTTTTTCTTTTGAGTTTGTGCACTAGCAGTGAGAAAAAATAATAAGCAGACCACTAAGGGGATAATTTCTTTCATACAAAATGGTTTAATAGTTCAAGTCCTGGTTGCACGGGTGCGGGAGATGGTGGGTTTTTAATAGAAGAAGGAAGAGGTTGATCGTGATGCAAATTTTGCTTAAAGCAGGTTATTGGACAATCCCGCCAAGGGCTGATTCTGGCATCCCCTGAACAGGGGATTTTGAATAAATGCTTGGAACTATCTATAGGGAAGAGGTAATTTTAAATATATTCTTTCAATTACCAGTTATGGGAAGGTTCTGTCAAATTTTGTATTTGATGCTTTGTTCGGTATTTCTTCTACCGGAAATCAACGGGCAGGACAAGACTATTGACAGTTTACTGAAGCTATCTGTTTCTACCCAAAGCGATTCAATAAAAGCGATCTGCTATTCGGAACTCGGTTCTAATTATTCCGGATATGATACCAGTAAGGCGCTCCAATATTTATCAGATGCAAAGCAAATTATTGCATCCTTAAACAGTCCCTATCTCTGGGGTCAGTATTATCAATGTTTAGCAACTTATGTTTTTGACCGGGGATATTATGACCGAAGTTTGAAACTAACGGATACCGCGCTTGTTTTTTTGGAGAGGTCGGAGAAGACGATGGATCCCAATTCGCTTCGGTTTCAACATGCGGAAGTATTAACCACTCAGGGCGTCATTTATACAGCATTGTCAAAATTTGCCGAGGGAATGGAAAAACTCCAACATGCGTTGAGGTTGCTGGAACAAACAACGCATCCATTAAAACAGCAGCGGATCGGAACTATTTATTCCGACCTGTCCAGTCTTTTTTTTCTCACAAAAGAATATAATAAAGGGCTCGAATACGATTTGAAATCAGTACCCTACTATCTCGCGGCCGATGATCAGGAAATGCTTGCGTATGCTTATACTTATGTTGCGGCGGACTACATGCGACTCGATAAACAGGATTCCGCGAAGAAGTACCTGGATATAGCTGAACCATTGGTGAAGAAATTAAATAAGAATCTCGTCAACATCGAGTTCTATGGAAAGCTGGCAGAGTACTATGAGTATAAGCAAGACTGGAAAACCACCCGTACGTATTTCGAATTGGCCTATGAAAACGCCCGCCAGGTAAACCAGGTGTATAATGAAATTGAATACCTGCGGGGTATCGGCAACTGTCTTTATAACGAAAGTAATTTCAAAGAGGCCGACATATACTTTCAGAAAGCTAAGCGATTGGCTGAGGAAAGGCATCTGGAAGGTACTCAGCGGGATCTCTACTTTACCATCTCCCGCAATTATCATCATATGGGAGAGTATAAGAAGGCAAGCGATTACATGTTGTATTATACCCAACTCAATGATAGCATCGTTGGTCTCACACTGAAACAGAAGATCAGGGAAATGGATGAACAATTTCAATCCGAGAAAAAAGAACAGGAAATTCTGCAATTACAAAAGGAAAAGCAATTGCAGCAATTATCTATTCGCCAGAAATCCACTCTCAACTATATTCTTTTTGGAGGCTTAGCGGCCTTACTGATAATCGGGTTGTTGTTATACCTGAATTTCAGACATAAACAATTATTATCCAAACAAACCGAGCAGTTGCATGCCCGCAGAATTAAAGAACTGGAACAGGAGAAGCAACTCATCTCAATGAATTCGTTGCTGAAGGGCCAGGAAGAAGAACGCGGAAGATTGGCTAAGGATCTCCACGATGGATTGGGTGGTATGCTGAGCGGTGTAAAACTATCTTTAGGAGCCATGAAAGGAAATCTTATATTAACAGAAGACAATGCCCGCTTGTTTTCAAAGGCATTGAACCAATTGGATAATTCTATTAGTGAAATGCGCAGGGTAGCTCATAATATGATGCCCGAAGCTTTGTTGAGGTTGGGATTAATGCAGGCAGTACAGGATTATTGCGAAGGGTTATCCGAGTCGCAGTCACTAACTATTAATTGCCAGTTTCATGGCCTGGATAAGCGATTGGATGCGGCGACGGAAGTGGTCGTTTATCGTATTGTCCAGGAATTACTGAATAATGTAGTTAAACATTCGCAGGCTACGCAGGTGTTGGTTCAAATAATGCGGCATGAAAACAATTTGAATATAACGGTAGAAGATAACGGGAAAGGATTTTCCGTTGACGAAGCCAGTTACGTGAAAGGAGCGGGGCTTAGTAATGTTCGAACAAGAGTGGATTACCTGAAAGGGCAACTGGATATTCAATCAACGCCCGGTAAAGGCACTTCGATACATATTGATTGTATTTTAGAAAACAGTTAATGGAAAAGATACGCTTACTTATTGTAGATGACCACCCGATGGTGCTGGAAGGCATGAGAGCCATGCTTCAATTGATCAATTATATTGAGTTAGTCGGAACCGCGGGGAACGCATTTGAAGCAATTGACCTGCTGAAAAAAGTTACGGTGGATATCGCGATTGTAGATATTAATCTTCCGGATATCAGCGGCATTGAACTCACTGCAAAGATCAAGAAGGAATTTCCGCAGGTAAAAGTGCTGGCCATGAGTACGTTTAAAGAGCGCAGCTATATTTCTCAAATGATACAGAACGGCGCATCCGGATATCTTGTGAAAAGCGCATCCCGGGAAGAGATTGAAGAAGCTATTCTTTGTGCGCATGAAGGAAAGTTATACCTGAGCGTGGATCTGAATACAGTCGATATCACTAAACATCTCAACACCCCGGTACCCGTAATCAGCACCCGCGAAAAAGAAGTATTGCAATTGATTTCGGAAGGATTAACCAATCCACAGATCGCTGAGCAACTTTTTATAAGTCAGCATACCGTAGATACCCATCGTAAAAATTTATTGGCGAAATTCGATGTTAATAACACCGCTTCGCTGATCAAAGCGGCTGCACAGCATAACCTGATATAGTTTTCATTTTCTGTCCAAATTGCAGGTTACCCAATGATTTTCGATTACTGTTTCATCAATTTTTCAATTATTTTTTTCATTTCATCAATTTGTTGCTGCTGTTCTTTTACGGCATTGATAAGCATATAGGTCATTGAAGAATTATCCACCGTATACCAGGTTTCCCCATTTTTAATGGACGAACCCACCATGTAAGGGGCGATTGATTTCATATCCTGGGCAAGCACACCAATGTATTCGGGTTTTGTATCATATCCAGATAGTTGGTTGTAATGATATTTTACAGGGTTTATTTTTAGCAGCATTGAAAGTCCGTCTGTATAAGGCAAAACGTTTTCTTTCAATCTAGCATCGGAACTTGCCTCCCATAGACCACCACCGGGCTTAATGGCATTACCAGCAATTATCAAGCTGCCATTTATATATGTTGTTCCATTTACTTCCAGCGAATAAATTCCGGGGGGTTTGTTAATACCAACGTTTCCATCTAAAGTCGTTGTGCCTCCCACTTGCAGTTTTTGCCCAATACCGGGATGATCAATACTAACATTACCCTTTACGAGAGTGTTACCTTCTACATGTAGTTTTTCCGATGGATTGGAAGTACCAATACCCACATTGCCGTTTCCCTTTATTCGCATTAATTCGGTCAGGTTATCACTTGAACCATGTCCGAATGCAATGTCTGCTGCAACTACATTAGTATGAATTTGTAATAACCCAAGTTTAATGCCAATGCCATAATTATTGCTTGCTGTTCCATTGAATGAAATTTTTTCACCTGCATTATTATTAAAAGTCAGTTGTGCAAAGGGGGTGCCTGTTCCGATTCCTACATTACCATTTAGAAATGTTGTTCCTTCCACATGTAATGGTTGCGAAGGGTCGGAAGTACCAATACCTATCCGGCTGTTAATGGCATCATACACAAATCCCCATCCACCAGGGCCGCCATATAAGCCAATGTTCCTTTCATTTTGGGTGCCAATAAAGCCCAATAAATCGCTATTGTCAGGTTTATTCAACCAAATGCCCGGAGTAAAGTCAATATCTAATGGGGATGTTCCATTCCTCAACACTACTCTGCCATTTAATTCCATGCCTGTGCCTCCTCTATTAATCAAGCGCATCCTTTCGTTAAAAGAACTGCTGCTTCCAAATCCAAAAGCAATATTGGCAGCATCTATATCAGTATGAATTTGTAATAGTGAACTTTGAATGCCAAAGCCATAACTATTGGTAGTATTGCTCCAGAGAGAAATTTTATCTCCCAGCAAAGGCGCAAAACTTAATGGGAAAGCGGGAGTAGGGAGGGCAATACCTACATTTCCGTTTAAATAGGTTAACCCTTCTACATGCAGTTTTTGTAGAGGAGTAGTGGTGCCGATTCCAACATTTTGAGAATGCACAGAACCAATAATATGCAGCCATGTGAAGAGGGATATGATGATCTTCATTTTATCAGAATTTTAGTGGAAAGTTTAGGGAATGAAATTCTGTTTATTCGAAAGTACCTCTATAAAGCGAACAGCTACTCACCCGAAACAGTGATTTGTTTTGTTTCTAAGCGGAATCACACAACGCCGGCAATTTCAACCAATGTTTGATTCCAGTTGCGAAAGACAATTATTGCAATGATGAAAAAATAGCTATAACTGGGCGTTGCCCATAATTTCTTTTGAAGATTTAGATTTGACTATGAAGATGATTTACATCACTGGTTGTTCATTATTGATTTTATTCTTTTATAACAATTATATTTAGTCTTCCGCTCGAAACAGTTATTGAAGGACCACTTAAATTACTATTCCTTACTGGCACATCCACGGTATACGTTCCCGGATTGAGGGTAATGATTTTTGTACCAGTGACAAAGGTTCGGGTTTCGCCCGGATCGATATTACCCTGTGAGTTTGCTGTATTTAATGGACCTCCTGAAGAAAGATAAACCTGTACGGTCATTGAAGCGAAACTGCCACCGCATCCAAAACAGGTATTTGAAAGAATCGTTGCGCTTGCATCAATAATTATTTTTGATCTTGATGTAATGACCAGGGATAAACCAGTCATGCCAGGTATTTCTGCCAAACCAAGCGGACCGATGTTCAATGAACCTCCCGTTTGTAAATATTCGGTCATATTATTATAAAGAGTATTGAGTGGATTAGCCCATGTAGGAGCAGCACCTCCCCCATTTGATTGTAGTTGCTGGGTTGGCTGACCTTCAGTACCATTTACTTTCAAAGCTCCTGTTATTGTATTCATACTAAATTTCCAACCTGCACCACCCAATCCAAAGATTCCAATATGCGAATCATCTTCCATTCCAAAAAAAGCTGCTTCTGTATTTCCGGTATTATCAAACCAAATACCTGCGGAACTGGAACCATTTCGTAATCGCATGCGTTGGGCCACTTCAAAACCATAAGTGGGGTTACTAACACCGATTCCAACATTTCCGTTTCCTTTTATCCGCATGAGTTCTCTTGAACTGCTGGCATTGATTCCCGAAAAGAATACATGATCATCTGTACTCACAGGAGTTTGGTATCTGAGTGTAAATCCGGTTACACCAAAACCATAGAACTGGTGATCGTTGTTACCAACTTCATACATCACAATCTTTCGATTAGATGTTGCTTGACTAAATTGCAACGGGGCATTGGGCGTTACCGTGCCAATGCCCACCCGGCCGGCAAAATCAATAACCATACGTGTCCCATTGCCATTGGTTCTGAATTGAAGACCGTTTAGATTATTACCATTGTTATAAACAATCCCTCCGCTGGCATTATCGCTGGTCCTGCCAAATATCAACCCTGATTCCTGGTCATCCGGCGTCAGAAAGCCTATATATGCTGCAGTGTTTGTTTCAACCGATAATGGTCCATAGGGGACATTTCCACCGGCCGAACCTTGCCGGATATGCAAAGGAGAGCTGGGGGCCGAAGTACCGATCCCTATATTTCCGTTTTTTAAAGCAACCAGGGCATTGGATCGGTTATTATCAAAATTACCGTTGCCGATTATGAATAAAGGAGTGGTAGGTAATAGGGAAGTCTGATCAGTGGTAAGAATGGAATCGTTATAAAGACCAATTACGGTAGAGGCATAGCCTTTAGCAACGGATCCTTCGCCCATTGCAGTTGATATCAGCCCTTTTGCTTTGGAAAATCCCATGGCAGTAGAATATCCACCTGAAGAAATGGAGTAAAATCCCATGGCAGTAGAATATTCACCGGATGCAAGGGTATTAACTCCCATTGCGGTAGAATAATTAGCGGATGCTGTGGTGGTATATCCTAAAGCTGTTGAAACGCTACCGGTAGCCCTGGTGTCGAAACCAGCCCCAAATGAATAGGGTCCTATAGCATCATTATCCCAATTTGTCGCTGTTACATATCCAGTCCTGAAGGCAGCTTTGTTTGCATACCACATCATTCTTCTTCCTGCTCCGCTGATGGGAGGATTATCGGCCGGCAGCGAAACAAATCCGGTACCTGAAAATACAACCGAACTATCTAGTACATGTAATCTTGCAACTGGCGTTGCGGTTCCTATACCTACATTTTGCCCGAATGCACGACTACTATGAATAAAGACAATTAGGATAATCAGAGCTATAAAAATGTATAACTCTTTGCGTGAGGAATGAATTGTGTTTGACATAATACCCAATTGAAAAATGATGAAATAAGGATGGACCCATGAGGTTTCTCAACAGGGATAATCAGTTTTTGAAAGTATTAATGGTCAGACGGGGACCGTCAGACCACGTATTAATGAGAAATACTTTTTCTTATGGTTTGCCGTACAGTTTGTTTACCGCTTCGGTACGGTTACTAACGTGAAGTTTTTCGTAAACTTTATGAATATGCTGCTTTACGGTATTGAGCGTAATATGCAGCCGGTCGGCGATTTCCTTATATAGATATCCTTTTGATAATAATTCCAATACCTCGTTTTCTTTATTGGTAAGTAAACTGTTTTTAGGTAAGCGATTGGCTTCCTGAAACGTTTTGATCACTTTCCTTGCAATATGTGTACTCATAGGCGAACCGCCCGCATGCAACTCTCTAAGCGCTTCCGGAATTTTTTCACGCGGTGTTTTTTTGAGAAGATATCCCGAAGCTCCTGCCTGTAATGCTTCAAAGACTTTCTCATCATCCTCAAAAATGGTATACATGATGAATAAAGTAGCAGGGCACTCATCCCGGAGCTTGCGCACACACTCAATTCCACTTACACCCGGCAGGTTAATATCCATTATTACGATATCGGGCTGATCCGTTCCGATATTATGAAGTGCCGTCTCACCATTGGTATAAGACGACAATAACAGAAAGTCAGAAGAATTTTTCAGGATCGTTTCCAGTCCTTCCCTTACTTCCTGCAGGTCCTCGACGATAGAGATGGTAATTGCCTCCATGATGTAAATGTATTACTAAGTTGATACCGGCATATAACACTTTTGTTATACGAGCGGGATTTCCAATTGCACCGTACAGGGTCCATCACGGCTAACAGATAACCTGCCTTTTAGATCCAAAGCCCGCCGCTGCATATTCAATAATCCATTGCCATTGGAACTTGCCTGTTTCGAAAACCCTTTTCCATCGTCTGTTATCGTCAATAGTAGATTTTTGCTGATATCAATACGGATCGTTACTTTTTCAGCGTTGGCGTGTTTTACGATATTGTGCAGGCTTTCTTTTAATACCAGGAATATATTTCTTCGGGTTTGTCCATCTATTGTTAGGGATGGAATTTTTTCGGGAATAATAAAATCACAAGTAAGATTGTTTTCTGAGCAATAATCTACCCCATAAGAACGCAGGTAAAATAAAAGATCCTCCAGTGAATTATTCTTTTCATTCATGGCCCAGATAATTTCTCCCATCTTCTCAACGAGTTCATTGGAAGAAGATTTTAATTTTTGTACATCTACTTTAAGAGAGGGATCGCTGTTGTGCTCAATCATATTTTCTGTAATGAACTTAATGCGGGTGAGACCAGCTCCGAGGTCATCGTGCATATCCGTAGCAATGCGGGATCGTTCTCTTTCAATTGCCTGTTGTTTTTCAAAGACTAATTTTTGTTGTTGGAATTTTCGCCCATAATAACTGCGAACGAAGATAATTCCTAGTAGTAATAATGCGGACAATACCAGCAACCTGAACCAGCCAGTCTGCCACCAGGAAGGCTGAATATGAATAGTACAACTTATATGATTGTTGAGCCATACGCCTTCAGAATTGGTTGAACGGACCTGTAATAAATGGCTGCCGGTGGCAAGATCGGAGAAGGAGAGGATATGTTGGTTCCCCAATTTTATCCATTCGCTGTTCTCATTTAAGCGATAAGCATATTGAATTTTTTGCTGATCATTATAATCCAATGCGGCAAATTCAATAGAGATATAACGATCGCTATGTTTCAATTCGATTACCGGAGCGGTTTCTTTATTATCACTTCTATACTCATTATTGAAAACTCTAAAACTGGTAAATGCCAGTAGCGGGGTTATTTTAGTTTTCAAAATACTGTCGGGATGGAAATAATCGATCCCGAATATCCCGCCAAAGAAAATCCATCCCTCCTCATTTCGAAAACTCGATTGCCGGTTGAATTCGATATTCAATAGTCCGTCGGACTTCCCATAGTTACGAAAAACAGCGTCCGCCACCTGGTAGGTTGAAATACCCGCATTGGTACTAAACCAGAGATTGCCGCGATCATCTTTTTCAATTGAATAAACGATATTGTCAGAAAGCCCATCTTCTTTTGTAAAATGGCGGAATTTCCCACTGGGGATATGGTATGAGCATAATCCCCCGCTATAAGCGGCCATCCATATTGTTTGATTATTGTCCAATTCGAGGGCATAAATAAAATCGGACGATATGCTATTCGCATCATTGTCGTTATGTCTGTACTGCGTTATTTCATGATTAGTTGAATGGAGACGGACCAATCCTTTATTACTTCCGATCCATATATTGCCAGCACTATCTTCTTCCGCGTCGTAAAAGATCTGGTTGCCATAAATAGTATCATTTCTGAAAAAAGGTTTTTCCACTGCTTTATTTACGAAGTAATAAGTTTTTCCTTTTTTGGAATAGTGAATATGAAATAGTCCCGGGGTATGCTTTGTTATTATTGTTGTTTGTGAAATGGTTGGATGTTGAATTTCAAAGCTGTTTTCACCATTTAATATAATCGGATGATCCGATTGATCTTTTATAATTGCCCCTTCGATATACCAGCTATAACTTGATGGTAACAAAGGCTTATGCAGTAAAGTTATTTTACCGGTCTCGATATTTGCTTTCCCCACCTGGTCCCAGATATTGGTGAACCAGATATCTTTTCCGAACTGCTGTATGGCCATCACATAGGTTCCGGCATTTCCCGATTTTTTCCCTTCGGATAAAACGAGATTTTTGAAACCAGCGTTCTGAGAAATCATTTTGTTTATTCCTCCTCCAACAGTGCCAATCCACATAAAATGATTTCTGTCTTCTTTAATCACATTTATTTCAGGATGACTAAGTGAAATGGGCTCCCGTCCATCGTGTGAAAAATATTCAGATGACATAGTAAGCGGATTTACTTTAAATAACCCATTCGAGCTACCCGCCCAGATAGATCCCTGGCTATCTTCTGTTATTACATCGAAACGTAGTGATTCGGTATTTACTGGAGCAATGGGTTTCAGCGTAGTTGATATCCGGGTGATCGGATCGTAACGGATCAATCCTTTTTTATTGGTTGCAATCCAATAGTAGCCAAGTCGATCCTGCAATACATTAAATATTTCGTACTGGTAAAAAGGGGAGAAGTCGGGGCTGGTGGAAGTGCTTCTTTTGCAGGTACGTGATGCGGAATCAAAAAAGAATACTCCGGTCTTACTCATAATCATAGAGTTCCCTTTATTATCCTTTGCGGTATTTTCTACCCGTGAAATTTCAATGGACCGGTTGTTTTCGTCGTACACAGGAATGTTGTTAAATGTTTTCTTTTCTGTATCAAAAATCAGGACGCTATTCTGACAAGCCAATAATAGTTCTCGTTGGTTTATAAATATGCCATCGGCGAACTCCAGGTGCTCACTCGAATAACGATAACGTTTGTTGACAAATGTTACCGGATCAAATTCATTCAGGCAGGAACTTCCCCCTATCCAAAACTTGCCGGTAGTAGGATCTTCTTTAAGAAAAAAAACAGAATTATCTCCCAGCGTGGTGGAATCAAAGGGCATATACTGGAATACTTTGAACCCATAACCATCATATCGGTTCAATCCCCCATGAGTACCAATCCAGATAAACCCTTTTTTATCCTGGTGAATAGCATATACATATCCTTCCGATAATCCATCTTCGGTACCTAATTTATCGATGCGCCAGGGAATCTGTGCGTGGGCAAATGAAACCCAGAACAGGAACAAGAGTAGTATGGATTGTTTAGGTCGCACAGTATTGATGATATGATAATAGTAATTTACTAAATACCTATCAATAATGCGACCATAGCCAATTGAGCCTGTATCCAGGAAACTATTCCGTTCAGTCATTATTGTTTAACAAATTTCCCTACCAATACAGCTTGTGAAGTTTCCACACGAATCATATAAGCGCCTGCCTTTAACTGATGTACCGGAATGGTTGATGTGAGCAGGTTTTGATTTTTTTGCACAACCTTACCGGTAAGATCAGTTATCACTATTGAACGAATCGCCTGCGAACCAGTCACCGATATAGTCAACCATTCTTTAACCGGATTGGGATATATGGTGATGCTTCCTTTATAGTCAAAACGTAGTTGAACTACGCGACTGTATTCAAATTTGCCATCGATATCTAATTGTTTTAACCGATAATAATTGATACCAGTTAACGGATTATTATCCTGGAAAGAATATTGAGCACCATTGGGGTTATTAGTTGATGCTACTGTTCCGATGGAATTGAAAACGGTACCGTTGGCTGAACGTTCAATTTCAAAACGATCACTGGTTTGTTCAGCAGCTGTTTGCCAGCTAAGTAAAGTGGATTGCTCTTTTTTAGTAGCTGTAAATTTCACCCACTGTACAGGAAGTGCGAAATTACCATTCAAATCGATAATGGTTGACGATATCCCTTGCCCATCTGTTTCTATGTTTATGTTCTTGATAACTGTAAATCCAGATCCATCCAGGTTGAGCTTGAAAATGGTTCCTCCACCCCCGCTGCCACCGGTTTGAGTGCTGCCATACATCAATCCATCACTGGCCTGAATCATACCACCCCAGGGATAAGAACCTTGCGTGAATCCAGAGAACTGGTGCAATACCACAAAGTTGGTTCCTACCGAATCGATACGATAAACAGCGCCTTCATCCGTTGGACCGCCGAATGAAACGGTACCATAAATCTTTCCATTATTGGCAATATATGGAGTGCCAACCGGTAAACTTCCGGAACCATCGGCTGTAGTGAATTCATGTAATACCTGGTAACCGCTGCCGTTCGTTCTTATCCGGAATAAACCGCCCTTTGATTCTGACCCGCCATAACCACAAGCGCCATACAAATAACCTTTCGATAATGTTAGTCCATTATAAGGATAACCTAATTCACCACCCGATCCACTAAAAAGTCTTAATGTGGAGTAGCCGGTTCCATTCTTATTTATTTTGAACACGGACCCTGCAACGGCTGAACTGTAAAAACAAGTACCATATAAAACACCTGCTGCATCTTCTACCAGGCTTCCTACCGGTGAATAACCATCGGTAGATCCGGTGAATACAAAGATTACTTCAAAACCAGTTCCGTTTTTATTGATCCGATAGAGGATTCCTGAATTGGATAAACCCCAGCGACAAGCACCATATAATCTTCCATCACTTGCTTCCAGTAATTTGCCGGAGGGTTCATATCCTTCACTATTTATGAATTGATGCAAAACTGCATAGTTGGTTCCATCAGCATTCACAGAAAACACAATTCCATTTCCATCGGTTCCTCCGAAAACAGTTGCGCCATACAATTTGCCATCACTTGCCTTTACCACACCGCCTGTTGGACGGAAACCGGTAGCGGAAAGGCCAAAATGATACAAGCCATTTCCAGCACCAGTAGTATCGCAATGATTGAATGTGCCTCCATCGTGTATGCCATATTCGGATGTAGTAGCATAAATATCTTCATCATTTAACAGCAATATGTCCTGGTTGAAATCGCCCCCTTCACGTTGATTGATTGCAAAAAAGGATTCAAAATTCTGCCCACTGGTATCGATCTTATACATTTTATTATAACTGAACGTGAGCGCATCCCAGATGGAGGTGGAGAAATTTCCAAAAATGCGGCCATTGCTACTGATCGATATATTACCGGAAACTCCCCCGTTAAAATGATAAAGCACTCTGAAATTGTCTCCGTCAGCATCGATCGAGTAAAGTGTACCATATCCAAAAGCACCCCCTCCGTTCGTAGTGCCAAAAAGTTTACCATCCATATACACCAGCTTCGATAATGGATTAACTCCGGTAGCATTGGTAAAAATGTGGTGCACCGCGAAACCGGTTCCATCTTTTTCAATACCGTATAGTGTTCCGCCATCACTTACTCCACCCAATCGATGGAGTCCGAATAAACGATTACCCGAAACTTCTGTTACGCCAATCGGATCATATCCGTCACCAGGGAAAGCGAAATTGTAAAGAAATGTTTCTGACGTTCCATCGGTCTGTATTTTCGAAAGCGAGCTAACGCGTTCGAAATAGATCCAGTCATCCGTATCAATATGCAGATTGCGTGCAGATACATTGTCAGCCAAATTACTTACCGTATTACCAACCGGATCATATCTCTTCAATTGATTTCCTCCCATTACATAAAGAAATTCATCGGTATGATAGTAGGGTATTCCTGAAGCTGAATTGGCATTGTTAAACAACATCGAAAAATTGCTGCCATTTCGTTGTATTCTATAGAATCCACCATTGTTATTGACACCATTGTAATTTAAACTTCCGTAAAGCCAATCATCATTACCTGCAATAACACCTCCTGTTGGACGATGGGGCACCGCGTTATTAAATGAATAAACAATTCCTGGTGTGCTGCCTGGCAGATCGATACGGAAAATGGATCCCCCGTATTTGGGTCCACTGAAGTGAACAGTACCCACTAGTTTTGGTTGAGCATAAGTAAGCAGGCTCGCTATAAGCGGGAGCAATAGTATAGTTTTCTTCACTGTACTTTTTTTAATGTTGTTAAAGGTATTTTTCTTCAGCACTGCAGGCAATAGCCCGAAAGTTATAGAAGAAGCTATGAGCTCTTAGCTACTAGCTGCCTTGCTTCGCAGAAGCGGCTACGCGAAGGCAAGTTAGCCGCACCTCAATAAATTAAACTTGTATTTTTTACGGAGCTTAAGTAAAAAACTGAACCTTTTTTATTCCAGCATTCATTGCATCCTGGTTGCATGAAGAATAATGATGACTACTATCAGCAGAATAAAAACAATATTTTCTTTTCGATGTTTACGAATTACTTGTGCCATATGATCATATTCAATGAGAACAATTTCTTTACTAACCTTGCCAGCTGCATTGCTAAAAGAACAATACAAATGTAAACAGGACAGGCATAAACAACTTTCACCCAAAAACGTTATTTTCTAAAACGCTAAAATCCCCTAAAAGGGGGAGGGTGTTTAGAATTATAAAAGAGAAACGGATGAAGGGTAACTATTTTTTATAGGAGTTGTACTATTAAAAGAAGGAAACAAATATAAACTTCCACAAAATGAAACCTATCCCCCAAAACATGGATTTATAGTGGAAATGATTAAAATACCCTGCATGTGGCAGGACCTATGAATCACTGCTTCCGGAAATACAATTAATGAAAAGAAATCATTCTAATTTTCTTTCAGCAAGAACGAGTAGGATTCGCTTAATATTTGAATGGATAGAAAGCCGAAATTTATTACAACAAGTCATGTAATTTGATTTTTATCATTATTCCTGTATAATTATAATATCTAATCTGCCATAAGCGGCGGTTATGGACGGACCACTCAGGTTTTCATTTCTCAGGTATACATTTATGACATAAGTACCCGGGTCAAGGGTCCATATTTTCATGCCGGTCACGCAGTCTTTGGATACTCCGAATCCAATATCTCCGTCCGCAGATCCTCCATCTTGTAAGGTTCCTCCTGGAAAATTAACCTGTACTCCATAACTGGCATTACTTCCTCCACAGCCAAAACAAGTATTAGACGTTAAGTTTACACTGGATGAAAAAACAACTTTTGACCTTGATGCTATAACTATTGAGATACCGCTGAGCCCCGGAAGGTTAGTAATATTAAGCGGAGCAACTGTTGAAGTGCCAGATTGAACATATTCAGTCATATTATTGTAAAGGGCATTTAACGGATTTGACCATGAAGGAGATTGTGCTCCCCCGTTTGATTGCATTAGCTGACCGGCAGAACCGGTATTACCGTTTACCGCGAAAGAGCCATTCGCTCTCATTCGGAATTTTTCAGTAAAACCGGTGGATCTGTTATCATATCCAAAGGTTATATCAGCGTTATTGTAATCGGATGCAATTCGTAATTCATTACCAAAAACACCAAAGCCTGCATCTCCGGTACTCCCGGGATATAAAGTGATTTTTTTAGCTAGGGTTGCAGGAAACTGCATAATCCCATTCCCTTTCATCCGCATAGTTTCAGTGAAGAACGAACTGTAGCCATAACCGAAAGCAATATCATCGGTGGAAGTTGCTGAATGAATTTGTAAAACGGAACTTTGTATTCCAAAACCAAAATGAGATCCGCTCTCTCCAAATAATGAAATTTTATCTCCCGTCGAGCTGGCAAAATTCAGAGGAAAGCCAGGTGAAATAGTCCCAATACCTACGTTGCCAGTATTGGCAATAACCATTCTGGTATTGTTGCCGTTCGTTCTGAATTGAAGGCCATTCAGGTTGAGGCCATTATTATAAACAATTCCTCCACTGGCAGCGTTTGATGCTTTACCAAACAGAACGGCACTTTCGCTTCCATCCGGTGTGAGAAAATTCAGGTATGTATTATTATTGCCTTCTATGACAGCTCCGGGAAAGTAACCGCTGCTATATCCAGATGGGCCATAAAGAATATGAAGTTTTGTTCCCGGGTTGGTTGTGCCAATACCGACGTTTTGAGCAGTAGCTATTATAGGGCAACCAATCATCAAACCAATACGAATAATTAGTTTTATCATAACAGAAAGTTTAGTAATTAAAATCTTCAGTGGGTGTTACCAAATATAGAATTAGCCTAATTCTTTCCGATCACCCAAAAAAGTGATTTTTCCTGATTTTGAGAGGTTCGCCGGGAAATGGTATTAGTAAGTAAAAACGAATGGATTTGTAAGCGAAGCAGAAATCACCTTGATTTCATTATTAAAAGGTACACCAATTCCTCATTGGCGGAAAAAATTATTTCCGGGCATTAATAAGTGAGGATAGTATTGATTTCCTATTGTATCGGCAGGTTCAGGTAAAATTTTTCCTTGATCATTTCTCTTACTGTTTCGGCAATAGCCTGCGCGTCATATCCGCTTTCATGGTGGAGTTCTTTAAGTGTGCCGTGTTCTATGAGATGATCAGGAATTCCCATCAGTTTAATGGTAGCCTTGTAGTTATGCTCGTTCATGAATTCTAATACAGCGGAACCAAATCCTCCCACCACCGTACCATCTTCAATTGTTATTACTTTACTAAACCTGCTGAATACTTCATGTAGCAGTGTTTTATCGAGTGGCTTTGCAAATCGCATATCATAATGAGCGGGATCAATGCCTTCTTTTCTCAACTCACGAATAGCACTCGCAGCAAAATTTCCAGGATGTCCAAATGATAGGATGGCGATTTCTTTTCCATCTTTCAATTTTCTTCCTTTGCCGATTTCTATTTCTTTTAGTGCTGTTCTCCATTCCGGCATAACACCTTCTCCGCGTGGGTAACGAATTACAAACGGACAATCGGTGCTGTCCAGTTGCGCGGTATACATCAGGTTGCGCAATTCACTTTCATTCATCGGCGCACTGATGATCATATTGGGGATGCAACGGAAGTAGGCGATATCATAACAACCATGATGGGTAGGACCATCTTCACCCACCAAACCTGCACGGTCCAGACAAAAGATAACAGGTAGATTTTGTATAGCTACATCATGTACAACCTGATCATAGGCTCTTTGCATGAACGAAGAATAGATATTACAGAAAACCTTCATTCCCTGTGTAGCCATTCCAGCACTTAACGTTACGGCATGCTGTTCGCAAATGCCAACATCAAATGCGCGGTTGGGCATTTTCTCCATCATAAATTTCAGGGAAGAACCGGAAGGCATAGCAGGAGTAATACCAATGATCTTCGCATTCTTTTCCGCCAATTCAATAATCGTATGTCCAAATACATCCTGGTATTTCGGAGGTTGAGGAAGATCGTATTGCTTTTTATGAATCTCACCGGTAACCTTGTCAAACAAACCTGGCGCATGCCATTTGGTTTGATCTTTTTCCGCCAATGCATATCCTTTACCTTTTACAGTAATTATATGCAGCAGTTTCGGACCCGGAATATTTTTCAGATCCTGCAACGTATCCACCAGCTTACTAATATTATGTCCATCGATCGGACCAAAATAACGAAGCTTCAGCGCTTCGAATAAGTTACTGCTTTTGCTTACAAATCCTTTAATGCTATGTTCCAGTTTACTGGCCATTTCGCGGGTAAAATTTTTACCGATAGGTAATTTACCCAGCGCCTTCCAGATATCATCTTTGATCTTATTATAAGTAGGAGAGATGGTAATATCGGTAAGATACTCTTTCAGTGCGCCTACATTCGGATCAATACTCATGCAGTTATCGTTCAGTATAATCAGCATGTCGTTATCTGCAACACCTGCATGATTCATTGCTTCAAAAGCAATACCTGCCGTCATGGAGCCATCCCCAATAATTGCCACTGATTTTCTGTCTTCTCCTTTGTATTTGGCAGCCATTGCCATTCCTAATGCGGCGGAAATTGAGGTGGAAGAATGACCCACCCCGAAAGTATCATACTCGCTTTCACTGCGTTTTGGAAAACCGCTCAACCCTTTATATTTACGGTTGCTGGCGAAATTGTCTTTACGTCCGGTGAGAATTTTATGACCATAGGCCTGATGACCCACGTCCCAAACAAGCTGATCGTAAGGGGTATTATAAATATAATGAAGCGCAACAGTCAGTTCCACTACGCCGAGACTGGCACCAAAATGACCACCATGAACGCTCACTACATCAATGATGTATTGTCGCAATTCCTCGCAAAGTTGGTGTAATTGTTCACGGCTCAACTGTTTAACATCGGCCGGTGAATTGATTGTGTTTAGTAGCGCCCCAGGCTTGATTTCCATCAATAAAGTTGTTTCAGGCTTCAAAAATACGCTTTTATAACGCCCGCCAAAGGCCGGCTCGTATTTTAAGAAAACAAAAATGACTTAAACTGGTTCAGCGACTGGGTTATTTTCTGTTAAAATGCCTTATTTTTCAGGGATTATAGCGCTTTCATATCCACCGATGGACTACATATATCACCATATATCCAAAATAGCTAATAAAGGCCTATTGAATGAGTAGATTTGCCAGATCAGCATATGAAATTTTATAAACGCATATCGAATTACTGGCTATGCCAGATTGGAGGTTGGGGATTGGTCGGTTTCTCCATGCTTTTTTACGCATTCACTTTCCGCGATAAGCTTAGCCCCGAATATATTGCACGAATTTCCATATTGGTTATTTCTGGAATTATCAGCACCCATATTTTAAGAGAGTATTTCCGCCGCGCCGGATGGCTGCTTTTACCGATAGAGAAAATGGTTACTCGGCTGATCATTGCCATTCTAGCAACCAGCACCCTTTATAGCCTTATTGCCATCAGTGCTTTTGAAATGTTTTCTCTAAGTGAAAGTAAGGAGCTTGATTTTTACACCCGTCTATTTGCGAACATAATAAATGCAGGTATTTTCATTATCCCATGGGTACTTATTTACTACTTCTATCATTATATCGAAAAAAGCCGTCGCCAGCAATTGGATACACTGAAACTGGAAGCTTTGGTGAAGGAGTTGGAATTAAAGACCATCAAATCGCATATCAACCCGCATTTTATTTTTAACGCGTTGAATAGTATCAGGGCTTTGATTGATGAGAATCCGGGCAGGGCACGCGACGCGATCACTGAACTGAGTAATATTTTACGCAGCAGTATGCAAGCTGAAAAGCTGGAAACCGTCCCTTTTGAAAAGGAATTGAATATTGTGAAAGATTATCTCGCCCTCGAACATATCCGCTTTGAGGATCGATTGAAAGTAGAATACCAGATAGATGAAGATACGCTCGACCAGCCTGTTCCACCAATGATGCTGCAAACACTTGTTGAAAACGCGATCAAACATGGAATCGGACGTGAGGTAAGAGGAGGCGTAATAAAGATTGTATCGGATTTTAAAGGTGATTACCACGAATTGATTGTACAGAACTCCGGCAAACTGAATGGTCATATCAACGAAGAAGGTTTTGGACTTTCCAGTACAAAAAACAGACTGCAATTATTGTTTGGTGAAAAATCTAATTTCCAGATAAAGCAGATAAATGGCAATATTGTGGAAGCTACCGTTTTAATACCCGTAACTACAAATTTACTCGTATGATAAAAGCAATTATTATCGATGATGAACGACTGGCCCGGAATGAGCTGAAGAAGTTATTGATGGATTATCCAGAAATTGAAGTAGTAGCGGAAGCAGCCAATGCCGGTGAAGGCATTGAAAAGATCGAACATATCAATCCCGATCTTATTTTCCTGGATATTCAAATGCCCGGTAAAACTGGTTTTGATTTGTTATCGGAGCTGGACCGGGCCCCCAATGTAATTTTCACTACGGCTTATGATGAATACGCGTTAAAGGCATTTGAAGTTAACGCGCTTGATTATTTATTAAAACCAGTGGAGCCAAAGCGATTGGCTGACGCGATTCAGAAATTGCATTTACAGGACGAACGCGAGCAAGTGAACGGTGCTGTAGTAAATATAAATCGTTCCATTTTATACGAACAGGACCAGGTTTTCGTAAAAGACGGCGAACGCTGCTGGTTTGTAAAACTGAATGAAATTAGATTGTTTGAAAGTGTGGGCAACTATGCCAAGGTCTATTTCGCGTCGAATAAGCCGCTTATCCTGAAATCGCTGAACGCGCTGGAAGAAAGACTGGATGAAAAAATGTTCTTCCGTGCCAACCGCAAGCATATTGTAAACCTTCGGTTGATCGATAAGATTGAACCTTATTTTAATGGCGGATTGTTATTAGAAATGAAAGGAGGGGAGAAGATTGAAGTGAGCCGGAGGCAGACGGTGAAGTTTAAGGAGATGATGAGCCTCTGACACGAATATTGAACGCGAATAAATACAAATGAAGACGAATTAACGCGAATGAAATGAGTGAATGGTGAATGGTGAATGAATTTTGGTTTTGCAAATTAATGTACTATGCGCCGTAGGCGCTACCTGTTTGTAAAATAAAATAAAAATTTTTCAAAATGCCCCGTAGGGGCTACCCTCTAAAATCTCGATAAAATCAACAATAAAAATTAATAGACTACAACATATGAAAAGAATGCTCCTAATGGGGTTGTTGGCAACAACGACCTCTTTTATTTTCGCACAGAATATTGATAAGATCATCAATGCAACGGAAGTTGAACGTATCGAGAAAATACTTTCATCGGATGATATGCAGGGACGCCGTACGTTTAGTGCCGGTATTGACAAAGCAGCGTTATTTATTGCCGATGAATTTAAGAAAGCGGGACTTCAACCCGTTAACGGGAAATCTTACCTGCAGGAATTCTCCATGATTTCTCCAAAGTTTATTAGTGCATCAGGAAGCTTTGATAACACTCCGTTGGATGTAAAAAATATTATCGTTGTTACTTGTCAGCCTATACTTGCCATTACAGAGAAATCCGGATATGAAAAGATAACAATGGCACCAGGTAAGGATCTGTTCACGGAAGCGCGGAATTATATTCGCTCGGGGAAAAACTATATAGTAATAGTGGATACCAGCTATAGCAGGAATTTTCCACGACTCACGGGCATGAAGAGGCAATTGTTTAAAGCTGATAACAGCGTACTATTTGTTTTATCGCTAACTAATCCCTCCAGTTTCGCCATTGACGCAAAGCATGAAATAGCAGAACAAAAATTGATGAACGTAGTTGGTATTTTACCGGGTAAAAAATTAAAAGATGAATATGTGATATTCTCCGGGCATTATGATCATTTAGGTATCCGCAAACCCAATGAGGCAGGAGATTCTATTTATAATGGCGCTAATGATGATGCTGCCGGCACTACAGCGGTGATGATGCTGGCCCATTATTTTGCTGCAAAAAAGGACAACGAAAGAACCGTCATTTTCGCTGCATTTACCGCGGAAGAAGTTGGAGGGTATGGCTCGCAGTATTTTTCGCGCCAGTTTCCACCCGATAAAGTAATGGCAATGTTCAATATTGAAATGATCGGAACAGAAAGTAAGTGGGGCACTAACTCCGCCTATATCACAGGTTATGAAAGAACAGATATGGGAAAGATATTGGAAAAGAACCTGGAAGGAACTCAATTCAAATTCTATCCCGATCCTTATACCACACAGAATTTATTTTACCGTTCCGATAATGCGACGCTGGCAAGATTAGGTGTTCCTGCACATACCATCTCTACTTCGAGAATGGAAGCGGATAGCACCGCTTTTAATAAATCGATTGATAAGTATTATCACAGTCTGGATGATGAGATCGAAACGCTGGATATGAAAAATATGGCGGAGATTATCAAAGCCATTGCCATCAGTTCTACTTCCATCATTGCGGGAAAAGCTACGCCTACACGTGTAGACACCTCGCAGGTAAGATAAGTTTAGCTAAACTTATTCAACACTTTATTCATCTCTCCCTGGATTTCGGCAGTACATAAATTGCCGATACTTCCTTCGTGGGTATGCTGCAACTTCTTCTTATAATTATAGGAGAAGGTTCCTTTATCGATTTCATTACCCACTTGCTGATAGGCGTCGCGGAAAGGGATGCCCTTGTTTACTAAATCATTTACGGCTTCCACACTGAAGAGATACTTATATTTTTCATCATCAAGAATATTATCCTTTGTCGACAGGTTTGACAACATAAGCTGCATTAACTGTAAGCAGGCTTTTAGTTCTTCGATAGCCGGGAAGAGGATCTCTTTGGTCAACTGCATATCCCGGTGATAACCGGAAGGAAGGTTATTGATCAGTAAGGTAAGTTCATTAGGGATCGATTGAATGCGGTTGCATTTGGCCCTGATCAATTCAAATACATCCGGATTTTTTTTATGTGGCATAATGCTGCTGCCGGTTGTCAATTCGTTGGGAAATGAAATAAAACCGAAATTTTGATTCAGATAAAGACAACAATCCATTGAAAGTTTACTGAGTGTGGCGGCAATGCTGCTTAATCCAACGGATACAACTTTCTCGGTTTTTCCCCTGCTCATTTGTGCATACACACTGTTCCAGTTAAGGGTACCGAACTTTAATAATTCCGTTGTCCTTTTCCGGTTTAATGGGAAAGAAGAACCATAACCTGCCCCGCTACCTAATGGGTTTTTATTGGCCACCTGGTAAGCAGCAGCGAGCAGTTCCATATCATCTACCAGACTTTCTGCATAAGCCCCTAACCACAATCCAATGGATGAGGGCATGGCGATTTGTAAATGCGTATAACCCGGAATCAGTTTGTCTTTATATTTTTCACTCTGTGTAGTAAGTAGTACAAAGAGATTGCTCAGTTCATCTTTAATATTCAATATTTCAGCGCGCAGGTATAACTTTATGTCTACCGCCACCTGGTCGTTCCGGCTACGACCACTATGAATTTTTTTACCGGCTTCACCAATTTTTTGTGTAAGAAGAAATTCTACCTGGGAATGGATGTCTTCGGTTGAATCGTCAATCGTGAAACGTGAGTCGTGAATGGTTGCTAAAATATCATGGAGACCTTTGATGGCGGTAGCAGTCTCTTCTTTGGTCATCAATCCTACTTCTCCTAGCATAGTTACATGCGCTATGGAACCTTCCACATCGTATTTGGCTAATAAAATATCAAACTCCTTATCACGCCCCACGGTGAATTTTTCAATGATCTCCGAAACAGAGGTAGCTTCTTTTTGCCAAATCTTCATAACAATTTATTTAGGAGTTGAATATAAAGATCAATGCCATTTTTTATTTCATCGAGATAAATAAATTCATCGGCAGTATGACTGCGGGCACTATCACCCGGTCCCATTTTCAATGTTTGAAATGGCATCAATGCTTTATCAGAAGTAGTAGGGGAGCCATAATAAGTTCTTCCCAATGCTGTTCCCGCTTTTATTAAAGGGTGGTCCAATGCGATAGCGGTGGAACGAAGTCTTGTACTTCTGGGTTGTATTTCGCTTTTGATATTCGATTTAATGGTCTGTAGAATTTCTTCAAATGTATATAGTTCATTGACCCTGCAATCGACAATAAATTTACATTGCGCCGGCACCACATTATGCGCTTTGTTATCTGTTTCGATTACGGTTACACTCATTTTAACCGGGCCGAGTAAATCGGAAACTTTTGAAAACTTATACGATTGAATCCACTCAATATCTTTTATGGCTTTGTATAAAGCGCTTTCTCCCTCATCCCTCGCGGCATGTCCGGCCTTGCCATGGGCGATTGCGTCCAATACCATCAATCCTTTTTCAGCAACTGCCATTTGCATTTGTGTGGGTTCACCTACAATGCCACAGTCAATCTCTCCCAAACGTGAGACAAGTGCTTCAATTCCATTATGACCCGAAATTTCTTCTTCGGCAGTAGCTGCAAAAACGAGATTGTATTTGAGATTCTTTCTATTATAATAATGAATGAAAACAACCATTAGCGATACCAGGCAGCCGCCGGCATCATTACTTCCCAGTCCGAATAATTTACCATCTTTTTCTATTGGACTGAATGGGTCAAGCGTATATCCTTTATTGGGTTTTACGGTGTCGTGGTGCGAGTTTAACAGGATGGTTTTTTTTGCGGGGTCGAAAAACTTATTCTGGGCCCAGATATTATTTAAATGAGTTTTGGTTCGAACACCCTTTGATTCAAGGAACCGATCAATAATATCTGCCGTATTCTCTTCTTCTTTGCTGAAAGAAGGAGTTGAGATAAGCTTTTTTAATAAGCCAATCGCGTCTCGGGATAATATATCGATAGCACTACTCATTTGTAACAGTTGTTCCCGATGTTCCGTTTAGTAAATTTGCCAGGTTGTCTGCATTACCAATTACCACTTTGGATACACCGCTGTTCAATGCGGCAAACGCATTATCCAGCTTGGGGATCATACCGGCGAAAATCTTTTGTTCGGCTTTCAGTTTTACAAAAGAACTTGGGTCAATCTTTTTTATTACAGAATTATTATCATTGGCATCCAATAACACGCCCGCTTTTTCAAAGGAATAAATCAGTTGTACATTGTATTCGCCACTCAGTGCTTTCGCCACTTCCTGCGCAATCGTATCGGCATTTGTATTTAGTAAATGACCCTTGCCATCATGAGTGAGCGGAGCAACTACCGGAATCAAACCGTTATCAAGTAACAACTTCCATGCCTTAGCTGTTAGTTGCTCACTTTTTACATCTCCTACAAACCCATAATCAATTTCTTTCACGGGTCGCTTTGAAGCTGGAATTAAATTGGCATCCGCGCCGGTTACACCCATCGCGTTTGATCCCAATGCTTGTAATTGCGCAACGATCATTTTATTGATCAATCCTCCATATACCATTGTTACGAGGTCGATGGTATCCGCATCCGTAATTCTTCTTCCATCTACATATTTTGATTTGATACCAAGCGAATCGCCGATCCGGGTGGCGATCTTGCCTCCGCCGTGAACCAGGATTTTTCTTCCTTCAATTTTAGCAAAGTCTTTAAGAAACGAAGAAAGTTTCTCTTCATCATCAATTATGTTACCACCAATTTTTATTATGTAAAGGGTTTCTTTTCGAAGTCCCTCGCCCCCATCTCCGTCAGCTGGCGGAGGGCTGGCAGGAACTTGAGTAAATTTATCAGTTGAATTCTTTTTCAATTTATAATTATTGACATTATTTAACGACGTGGGGCAAGCATATTACTGAGAACCGCCTGCGCCGCCCAAACCCTGTTGCCGGCTTGTTGTGTAACCACACTATTCGGTCCATCCAATACTTCATCACTCAGTTCCACATTTCTTCGTACGGGTAAACAATGCATGATTTTGGCATTATTGGTTGCTTGAATTTTTTCTGCGGTAAGCATCCACTCCGGGTCATTACAATAAATCCTTCCGTAATCGGTATAAGTGCTCCAGTTTTTTACATATACAAAATCCGCATCCTTCAAAGCTTCTTCCTGATTATTGGTAACAGTCGCTCCGTTTGTAAATTGTTTATCAAGTTCATAATCCTCCGGATGTGTAATTACAAAATCGGCCCTACCCCATGCATTGATCCATTGCGCGAAACTGTTTGCTACACATTGGGGCAAAGGTTTTACATGAGGTGCCCACGTGAGTACTACTTTAGGTGGTTTTTGTGTTGCTTGTCCGGTAAGCCGGTTTATCGTTTTTGGAATGCACTCGGTAATGGTGATTATGTCGGTTAAACTTTGCAGAGGGTGTAAGGTGGCGCTTTCCAGACTCACTACCGGTATACCGGAGTATTTGATGAATTGTTTTATAAACAGTTCGCTATAATCGTCTTCTTTATTTTTTAAAGAAGGAAATGTGCGTATACCGAGTATATCGAAATATTTTCCAAGGATAGGAGCAGCATCTTTTACGTGTTCAACGGTGGATCCGCTCATGATTGCTTCGTCTTCGAATTCGAGCGCCCATCCTTCTTGTCCAACATTGAATACAATGGCTTCCATTCCGAGGTTTTGCGCGGCAATCTGTGTACTCAATCGTGTGCGCATACTAGGATTTAGAAATAAACAACCCATTCGCTTCCCGGCACCGAGTGATTTATCCTTGTGAGGATCCTTTTTATATGACAACGCTTTTTGCGCCAGCGCATCGATATTGTCGGTATCAGTAACTGAAATGAATTGCTTCATAGTAAGTTGCTATTTTTAAATGTAAAATGTAGAATATAAAATGTAAAATATAAAACTGGCAACCTGCTGTGTCCATTTTACATTTTATATTCTACATTTTATATTTTACATTTTATGCCTCTCAAGCCTTTTCCATTATCTTCTCAATCTCTTCTTTCAACGCTTCAATAAAATCTTCCGCGTCTCTTTTCTTCAGCGCCAACGACGGTAATAAACGAATTACATTGGGTTTGGCTTCACCGGTAAATACCTTTTGGTTCCATAACAAGTTTTTCTTCAGATCCTTCAATCCTTCCGGAACATCAAAACCGATCATCAGTCCTCTTCCGCGTACATTCTCCAGTTCGGGTATCTTTTTCAATTCTTCTTTAATATAATGTCCGGTAGTTACCGCATTGCCCATCAGTTTTTCTTCTTCAATCACTTCCAATACGGCTAACGCTGCCGCACAGGCCAAATGATTACCACCGAATGTTGTACCCAGTTGGAAATGTTTTGGTTTGATATGCGGAGCTATGATGATTCCAGCCACCGGGAATCCATTCCCCATTCCTTTGGCCATGGTATAGATATCGGCATTTACCCCTGCAAAATCATGACTGAAAAATCGTCCGCTTCGTCCATATCCGCATTGAACACTATCTGCTATATAAACGGCCCCGTATTCATCGCAGAGGGAACGAATCTTTTGGAGGAAACTATTCTCCGCTACATTAATGCCTCCCACGCCTTGTATTCCTTCAATGATTACCGATGAGATTTCCTTTCCCTGTTTTTTGAAACAGGCTTCCAATGCTTCTTCATCATTAAAAGGCAGAAAGATCACGTTATCGGTTTCATTTACCGCGGCGATATAGTTCTTATTATCCGTTACAGAAACCGCTAATGAAGTTCTTCCATGAAATGATTTGTTGAACGCAATAATCTTTTTACGGCCATTGTGAAAAGATGCCAATTTCAACGCATTCTCATTGGCTTCTGCGCCGCTATTACACAGGAATAACTGGTAGTCGGGCTTGCCGGAAATCTTTCCCAGCTTTTCCGCCAATTGCTGCTGCAACGGAATTTTTACCGAGTTGGAATAGAACGCGATTTTCTCTAACTGCTCTTCAATACGTTTTACCCAATGAGGATGGGTATGGCCAATACTGATTACAGCATGCCCTCCGTATAAGTCGAGGTACTGATCGCCTTTATCGTCCCATACATAAGAGCCCTTGGCTTTTAAGATGGCGATGTCGTTGATGGGATAAACGTCGAATAGATTCATAAGTATGTTTTGTTGTAGTATGTTTTTCGTTTAATGGTTTCAGGGTTTCAAAGTTTAATGGTTGTTCAAATTCAAAGAGTCTGATAGATATTCAGAACCATTAAACTTTTAAACCTTTAAACTCTTAAACCTTCTCCTAAAAACCTGTTGCTTTTAATCGGAGCCCGCAATCTTCCTCCAACCCAAACATCAAATTCATATTCTGCACTGCCTGTCCACTCGCGCCTTTCAATAAATTATCGGTTATAGAATGAACTACCAGCATGCTCCCGGCTTTTTCTAATTGAATGATGCATTTATTGGTATTCACTACCTGTTTTAAAAAGATCGGATCCTTGCTCACATGTGTAAACGGGTGACCCTTATAAAAATCTTCAAATAATGTATTCAGCTCAATCAATGATAAATCGCAGGATAATTGAGAACTTACGAATATGCCTCTCGTAAAATCGCCGCGCCATGGAACAAAGTTCACCGTCACATCATTCTTTACCTGTAATTGCTTAAGTGATTCACCAATTTCCCCAAGATGCTGATGCGATAATGTTTTATAAGCTTGTATATTATTCGCTCTCCAACTGAAATGGGATGTTTGTGATAATGATTGTCCGGCTCCAGTGCTACCAGTTATGCCCGTTGTATAAACATCTTTTAATAATCCCGCTTTTGCCAATGGCAATAATCCCAATTGAATGGTTGTGGCGAAACAACCTGGATTGGCAATATTGGAGGCTGATTTTATAACCTCTCTATTTATTTCTGGCAAGCCGTATACAAAGCTTCGAGCTGCGAGCTTTGAGCTGTGAGCCAAGCGGAAATCGTTGGCGAGATCAATGATCTTAACATTGTCCGCAATCTTATTCTCTGAAAGAAATTTTTTCGATTCGCCATGACCCAAACAAAGAAACAATACATCAATAGAATTATCCAGCTCATTGCTGAATTTTAAATCTGTTTCTCCCAATAAATCCTGGTGTACAGAAGCAACTGGCTGGTCCGCATTACTACGACTATGAATAAAGGAAACCGATACACCCGGATGGTGAATCAATAAGCGAATGAGTTCGCCACCCGTGTAACCGGCTCCGCCTATTATTCCTACTTTGATAAGATTACTCATATTAACCGGAATATAAAATGTAAAATTTAAAACATCAGCTCGCTGTATTCCCTTTTACATTTTATATTTTACATTTTAGATTTTAAATTATCATCTTGTACAGCATTCCAAATACTCGTCTGATTCCCAAAAATCTTACTAAACCCTCTCACGTCCTGCCCGGTAAAACCAGTATTCATCTCTCCGTATTTTCCAAACTTACTGCTCATTAAATCGTATTTCGATTCGATACCGGTTACCTGGAAACGATAAGGCATAAGGTGTACAAATACATCTCCACTTACTGTTTGCTGACTGTTTTCGAGGAATGCTTCAATGTCGCGCATCACCGGATCGAGAATCTGACCTTCATGTAACCAGTTGCCATAAAACTGTGCCAATTGATCCTTCCATTGCAATTGCCATTTGGTAAGTACATGTTTTTCCAAAGCATGATGTGCTTTTAATATAACCATTGGTGCCGCTGCTTCAAAACCTACGCGTCCTTTGATACCAATGATTGTATCTCCCACATGTATATCTCTACCGAGTCCATAAGGTCCGGCGATGGTTTGCAGGTATTGAATCGCTTCGGAGGGATGTTTGAATTGTTTATCGTTTATCGTTTTGAGCTCCCCTTTTTCAAAGCCTAATTTCACTTCCTCGCTTCCCGACTTGGTGACTTGTGTGGGCCATGCTTGCTCGGGCAACATGCCTTTGCTGTTCAATGTTTCCTTACCGCCCACACTTGTTCCCCATAATCCTTTGTTGATCGAATACATTGCCTTCTCAAAATTTATTTCAACACCTTTGCTTTTGAGGTATTCTATCTCCTGCTCACGACTCAATTTCAAATCACGGATGGGAGTAATGATCTCAACTCCGGGAATCATGATATGAAAGATCATATCAAACCGGACCTGGTCGTTCCCGGCTCCCGTGCTACCATGCGCCACTGCTTTTGCATCCAGTTTTTTAACATGCTCGGCGATATGCAATGCCTGGCTCAACCGTTCCGCGGAAACACTCAGGGGATAAGTATTATTCTTTAAACAGTTTCCGAAAATCAGGTATTTGACAATGCGATCGTAATAACCCTTCACCGCATCCACGGTAGTATGCGTTTTAACACCGAGCTTGTATGCATGCGCTTCTATTTTCTTTAACTCGTCTTCACTGAAACCGCCAGTGTTTACAATCACGCTGTGTACCTCATAACCTTTTTCATCACTGAGATATTTAACGCAGTAAGTGGTATCAAGACCTCCACTAAAACCAAGTACAATGCGACCACTTCCGCCCCCATCCCCGTCAGCTGACGGGGAGTGCTGAAAATTCATTAATAAATTTGCCTTCATGTAATTCAAAAAAGCTTTTGCTGATAAATTTTGTTAGAGAGTTGCCAGTCCCCCGCCAGCTGGCGGGGATAGGGGCTATAAGTTGAAAAAATAGTTAAACAACGATTTTGGTTTGGTAGCGCCACTGCCTCCATTACCTCCGTTATCACCATTCTCTTTTTTCAGGAATGGTTTCAGCAATTTCCATTGCTTGAACTTCAGGAGCCTTTCGAATATGCTCTTATTTTCTTCGAAAAACTGCTTGGTTTCTTCCGGCTCGTAATGATCTTTGGGATCGTAAAGCATCGCTGTACACATACAGTTCTTACGTTCCTTGCTCATCAATATGTCGTAGTTCACACAACTTTTACAACCGGCCCAGAAGGCTTCGTCTTGCGTAAGCTCACTGTATGTAACAGGTTCGTATCCGAGTTCGCTGTTAATCTTCATTACGGCAAGTCCGGTGGTAAGTCCGAAAATTTTGGAATCGGGATAAGTTTTGCGACTCAGATCGAATATTTTCTTCTTGATAGCTTTTGCCAATCCGCCTTTACGGAAAGCCGGAGCCACAATCAATCCGGAGTTGGCTACGTATTCGCCATGACTCCATGTTTCGATATAGCAAAAGCCCGCCCAAATACCATCCTGGTTAAAGGCGATTACCGCCTTTCCCTCTTTCATTTTATCCTGGATATATTCCGGAGTTCGTTTTGCAATACCGGTTCCGCGGGCCTGTGCCGAAGCGGCCATTTCATCGCAAATGATTTGCGCGAAACTAAGATGGCTATCGTTAGCGATCAGAATCTGAAAACTTTGTTGCTGGGTTTCCATGGCAAAAAAGTGAATTGAAAATTAGCAATTGTTGAAAATAGGTACACTTCTCCCCTGTGGGAGGACATAGTTCCGATACCTGAAAGGACACTATGGTAGATGGGTATCAACGTCGCACCACAACGGGAATTGGGCGACTAACAAAAACTGTACGAGGCTGTACAGGAAAAACCCCACGCAGTATAGTAATTACGCTCTGCGTAACTACATCAGCGAGTATTATGGTGAGATTTTTTTGCATTTAATTCTTAGAATATTCTGGTGCTTAAAAGTTTAACGTCACAAAAGAAATCATTTTTTTTAAGAATAAGGCTGTTTTTATGTGAAAATTTGCCCAGTGCCTCAATTATTTTAGTAACGACCGTTAGCTATCAAGGTGTTTGAGCCGCTGAAAGGTTCAATGAACGTATTTCGGGAATTGATTGCAGTAGAATTTTTTTCACGAGCTCAGGATGTTGCCAACGGATCAAATGACCAGCTTCTGGCAAAAAGATAAATTCAGCCCGCTTGTCATTGAGCTGAGCTTTCGCGAAATCCATATTGATCGGATCTACGATTTCATCCTTGCCTCCCTGAACCACCGTAATAGGTAAGGTTAATTTTTCCCATTTTGGAAGCATGAGTTTTAATTCTTTTACATGGGCGTATTTTTCACTGCCGGTTGTTTTGAAAAACCGCGGTAACATCCATTTGATCGGACCGTGTTTGATGAATTTATGGAACCACCAGAATTTTTCGTGATCCGGATCGATGGCTGGAGCCAGCATTACCACATGATGAAATTCCTGCGGATAAAGTATGGCGATGTTTGCAGCAATCGGTGCGCCATAGGAACTACCAAGTACTACACCGGTTTTACGCGAGCGATTCAACCGCATGGCTTCATGGATGGCGATGGATTGGGTTTGAATAGAAGTAACCGCTTTCTTTTTATTCTTGAATCTCGAATTATTATATCCCAACCGATCCATTGCTATGATATGAAAGTTCGCTTTCAGCACCGAATCCTCTAAAAAATTACGACTGCCATACCAGGCACCCGGCGCGCCATGAATTAATAACAAGGGTGGAAGGGTATCGTTACCGGCGGTTGCGCAAAACAAACTGACCGAATCATTTTGGATAGTGAAGTAGGTTGGTTTTTCGGGTTTGTCTTTGTAGTATTCTTTTAATTCTTTTTTGGTCATCACAAAACGGCCGAAGCAGCTGGAGAGGGGAATCCATAACATTAAACAAACAGAAAATAGTAGTCGACGATCCATTAATCAAAAATAGAAAATACGGGGAAATGAAGAATGTTAAATGAAAAATGAAGAAGTGTAATAAAGATCAAAATCTTCTTGATTTTTTACACAGTTCCTGTTAGCGGTGGTTTATTCTTGAAGTCTGTTTTTTAAATCCATACGGGAGTGAAGAATTCTTGCTACTTCAATTTTGTCTCCCTTAATCGGTCTATAAAAAATGATGTGTTGTCCAATTTTATAATCTAATATTTCATCGTGCACTTCTGGATATGTTTTTCCGACAACTTTTTTACGTCCCAGTTCTTCACACGAATCGATGATCATGTAGTAGTATTTGTCATCCTGAGCCTCCGACCAGATTTCAAAAGTATAGTTCCAGATTTTGGATAAGTCTTCCAGAGCTTTGTTGGTCAGAATATATCTAGCCATTCTTGCGTTTTGCGGCCTTTAGCCTGGAGAGATGCACTTTCGGATTAAAATTTTTAACCACACCACTGTCAATACCTTCGACAATGGCTTTTTTTAAAGCGGCGATTTTATTTTCTTCTTCCTCAAGCAGGCGAAGACCAGCGCGAATGACTTCACTTGCATTTTTAAATCGACCAGTGGACACTCTTTTGTCGACAAAATCCTCAAAATGGTCTCCGAGTGATATAGATGTATTTCGTCCCATATATCAAGATTAGAGATTTAGGTGAAGTTACCAAAAATTGGTAATAATGTCAAGGAGTAAGGTCGTGACATTGGTGAAGCTGAGAATATATTCGTCAACCCCCGCTAACGCAAAACCCCTGTTAACAGCTGTAATTTATTTAACGTACACCTTCCATATTCCCATAAATGTCGACGATATTTTTAAGGTCGATCAATGTCTGGGACAAGTAAGTTTGATCAGAAGTCATCTCAAATAGAAGCTCATTGCCGTCAAAATGTTGCTCCTTGTATGCACCCTTCGTAGTTACATGCCCTACTTCGTCGAATGTAACCTCTAACCGTAAATTGTCTTCGCTAGAAATCAATTTGGCAGATCCAACCAAAGTTGCAAAACACTTTTTTAGTTGCTCATAGAAAGTATAAAGTTCCCCTGTAGATATAAATAGCGAACCTCTAACCAAATAATTTGAACTTCGAATATCGATTAAGGAGTGTGTATCATATCCTCCCCAATGGGAAGTTGATTTCGGAAAGCCAAACACCTCCGTGATCTTTAAGGAAAAATGTCCGTTTTCTGCAATCAGAGTAAATTGATTTTTGGAGTCTTTGTCCATTGGGTTATTTATGGCTGCTAACGGCCAGGGCTTTCTTCTGTGCTGATATACTGTGATCCTTCAGTCCGAACTGCTGCTGAATAAAGTTAATGCAGTTGATGTTATATTCTACAGCTCGGCTTTATTCGTCCAGCCCGGGCTGCAGATGATTGGCGATATGCCGATCAGTATATATTCTTCAGCCGGCATAGCAAAAAACCCGTGTTGTGCGCAGTTTCTTTGTTTTTATAAATTAAATGAGAACTATTTTTTCTCTATTTGCACAGATAAATGCAAACAATTTTTCGGATAAATCACCTACTTCTTGATAGTACTTTGCATCACATTCACCCAGTCTGTCAATTCGTTCATCATTTTCTTCGTTCATAATCTCATCGATTTTATCTTCTGTAATTTCTCCTTTTATATTCAAAGTGTCAATTGCTTCTCGAGTAATCTTAACACCTTCCTCTGAACCTATTTTATTTAGTGAGTCAATAATAATAGTGACATACTCTTTTGATGAATTAGTAAAGTATTGGTCATAACCTCCGTTATTTACTTCTCTTTCTAAACTTTCAATTGCGAGCACTACTATTTCTTCATTGCTTAAATTAGCTGTTCCAACTTTATATGCCTTTTGGTCTAATGCTTGTTCGAAAGCTAATACAATTGAATCGGTTCGATATTCTCTTTCCAAATTGATTAATTCATCAGTTGTTTGTCCGGAATACTTATCTAAAAATTGACTTTTTGGCATTATATTATTTTTGAAACTGTATTAGTAAATAATTGGTTGGTACTATTGCTCACAACATTATAATATGCGAAAGCTTCAAACTAATAAGAACTTGCAGAAATATTTTTAGCAAATGTTATCGAGTTGGAGATATCTTATTTTTAGAATTTGTTCTTTCTTTCTTAATTCTTCATTCCTAATTTTTCATTTCGCCAGCTATGAATTGCTGCACTCATTTCTTTAATTAAAGAAGCATCTTTTTCGATAGCGTTACCGATTACTATTACATCGGCGCCGGCTTTGCAATTGAGATATGCTTTTTCGGGGTCCTTAATTCCACCACCGATAACAAGAGGAGCTTCTATAACTTTTGATACCTGTTCAATCATGCTTTCACTGATAGGTCGTTTGGCACCACTGCCCGAATCCATATAGATCAGTTTCATGCCCAGCATTTCACCGGCCATCGCAGTGCACATGGCAATCTCATTTTTATCGGAAGGTATCGGAGCGGCATTGCTGATATAAGAAACAGTAGTAGGAGCACCGCCATCAATTACCATATATCCCGTGCTCATAATTTCGAGGCCGCTTTGTTTTACGGCCGCGGCAGAAATAACATGCTGACCAATTAACAATTCTGGATTTCTGCCCGAGATCAGGGAAAGATATAAGAGTGCGTCGGCAGAAGGAGTTATTTGTGACGGACTTCCCGGAAAAAGAATCACAGGAATATCGCAGCTTTTTTTGATCTGTACCACCACTTCATCCAAACGATTGCTGATTACCAGGCTGCCTCCAACTAACAGGTAATCCACCTTGGCGGCATTGATCAATAACATCAGTTCATCAATAGAAGAAGGAGTCACTTTGTCCGGATCGATCAATACGGCAAATGACTTTTCCCCTTTCGCTTTCTTCTGTACTAAAGATTGATAGATTCTGTTGGTCATGCCCCTGCTGTTGGTTATCTGCAAAAATGCAAAATCTTTTTCAAACCGCTGCTATTCTCTCAATTATAAACGAAGAATAGAAGTTAATTGTAGGATATGGTCATGAAAATGAAGGCTGGTTCGGGTAGCGACATCCCGGAAAAGATACCCCGTTTCGAGGTCTAATTTAGAGGAAAACCGATATCCCAAGCCGGTGAGCGCCCGGAACTGATCGTAAGTTTTACCATTAACGGCCGATTTATCGCCAATATTTAATAAGATTTCTTGTTGAGCAACTGCATAGGGACCTTTTGCAAAATTTTCCTGTTTCTTGAATGGCAGAACGTTACGGAATAAATAACGGAGACGAAGCGCAAAGGAATGATCCTCTGTTTCAATACTATTATTTTTTATAACGGGAATACTTATAAAACGCTGTTCAAAAAGTGGCCGGTGCAGTGTATACAATAAATTAAACAGGCGATGCCTGATAAACAGTTGTTCCCATATTTGGTGTTCAGAAGCATAACCACTTACATTGCCAATTACCACACGGGAACGGACATTATTATAACCCGCGAAAGCGGTTGTCGACTCACTCAGTTTATAACTGATCCCGGTTCTTAGCATCATTGTTTGAAGATATTTCCATTCATCGCCGGTCCTTAATACGAAATCAAATTGAAGCCCCCATTTTCCTTTTAATCGAAATGAGTTCACAGCGCTGAACCATGCCGTGGATCGGGTTTCCACCTGGGCGATGGCAACCACTGAAATAAAACAAAACAAAATTATTATTAACGGTTTTCTATGCATGCATTCAAAGAAACAAAATTACTGTGAAACGGTTGAAAGGCTTGCGTTACAGACGAACTAAATTTTTTTAGAATTTCATTGATTTGATGAAATACTGAAGGGGACTGAGTTTTACGATTACCATTACATCGTTCCAATTCGTAAGCTGTCTGTAAGTGGCATGAAACAAGAATTTGAACAGGTACCAATTTGTTAACCGGAGATAAGAGTATTTACGTAACACATCAACAATTCATGGGCAGTAATTTTTTTTATACATCTTACCAAAATTTTTTTTGCAAACTACGTGCGTAAATCAGTTCAATATTCGCTAATCTAATGCTGGTGGGCACTTCCGATTTTTAATATTCTATTATCCACAGTCTGTGCATATCTCAGGCAGGGAAATACCAATTTGGAAAGATATTTTCGTTAACCCCGTTTGATAATAATTTCTTAACACCAACCAACTAACGGCACCTTATGGTAAATAAAAAATCTATGAAAGGCTTGCAATTCGATCGTCGCTTTACTGAGGAAGATTTAAATGTATTTGATCAATTCGAATACGACTATCGTACATCTGTTATCCGCAATCCTAGCGGAGAAGTGGTATTTGAAATGAATAATTGTGAGGTTCCGAAACAATGGAGCCAGATTGCGACGGATATCCTTGCTCAAAAATATTTTCGTAAAGCGGGTGTTCCGCAAGCTGATGGTTCACTCGGTCGCGAAACCTCCGTTAAACAGGTTGCTCACCGCATGGCCAATTGCTGGCGAGTATGGGGAGAACGTTATGGATACTTCGCTTCTGAAAAAGATGCGCAGATATTTTATGAAGAGCTGGTGTATTGCATTCTCAACCAGGCCTGCGTTCCGAATAGTCCGCAATGGTTCAATACTGGTTTGAATGAAAGCTATAGTATCAAAGGAAAACCGCAGGGACATTATTATGTTGACCCAGTAGACGGTCAATTGAAAAAATCAACTTCTGCATACGAGCGTCCACAACCACATGCCTGTTTTATATTGAGTGTGGATGATGACCTGGTAAACGAAGGGGGTATCATGGACCTCTGGGTAAGAGAAGCCAGAATTTTTAAATATGGAAGTGGTGTTGGTACCAACTTTTCAAATATCCGTGGTGAAAGCGAAAAACTAAGTGGTGGTGGTACATCTTCAGGATTGATGAGTTTTCTGAAAATCGGAGATCGCGCAGCTGGTGCAATTAAGAGCGGTGGCACAACACGTCGCGCTGCTAAAATGGTTTGTCTCGATCTGGATCATCCGGAGATCATGGAATTTATTAATTGGAAAGTAGAAGAAGAAAAGAAAGTAGGCGCATTGATCAATGCAGGTTATCCCAGCGACTATGAAGGAGAAGCTTATCGTACAGTAAGCGGACAAAACAGCAATAACTCCGTTCGTATACCCAACGAATTTTTTGATAAACTCGCGAAAGGGGAAGATTGGGAACTGAAGGCACGCATGGATGGAAGGGTAATGAAAAAAATTCCTTCCCGTGAAGTATGGAACCAGATCTCTTACGCAGCATGGCGTTGCGCAGATCCCGGAACACAATATGATACTACTATTAATGAATGGCATACTTGCCCACAAGGTGGACGTATCAACGCGTCGAATCCTTGCAGCGAGTATATGTTCCTCGATAATACGGCCTGTAACCTCGCTTCTGTAAACCTCCGCAAATTCTATAACGAAGAAACAAATGGTTTTGATGTAGACGGTTTCGAATACACCTGCCGTTTATGGACCGTTGTATTGGAAGTTTCTGTTCTGATGGCGCAGTTCCCTTCTAAAGAAGTGGCACAGCTTTCTTACGATTACCGTACACTTGGTTTGGGATATGCCAACCTAGGCAGTATGCTGATGGTGATGGGTATCGCTTATGATAGCGAAGAGGCCCGTGGAATTGCGGGCGCGCTCACAGCTATCATGACGGGTATAACTTATAAAACGTCCGCCGAACTGGCGTCTATCCTCGGACCCTTTGCCCGATATGAAGAGAACCGGGAAGATATGATGCGTGTAATGCGCAATCACCGCCTGGCTGCTTATGATGCGGATGAATATGAAAAATTAAGTGTGAAGCCGGTTGGTATCAAAGCAAAATATTGTCCTGATTATTTATTGACTGCCGCTACCAAAGCATGGGATGAAGCCGTTCAATTAGGGGAGAAACATGGTTTCCGTAATGCGCAAACAACAGTAATTGCTCCCACAGGAACTATTGGACTGGTGATGGATTGCGATACCACTGGCGTTGAACCAGATTTTGCATTGGTGAAATTTAAAAAATTGAGTGGTGGCGGATATTTCAAGATCATCAATCAATCGGTACCGGCTGCTCTTAAAAATCTTGGTTATTCAAAAAAAGAAAGCGACGCGGTTATTAAGTACGCGGTGGGTTCTGGCACTTTCGCCGGAGCGCCACATATCAATTACCAATCGCTGAGCGAAAAAGGATTTATTTCTGAAGAAATTAAAAAACTGGATGCAGCCGTAGGTGCTGCGTTTGAAATCGGCTTTGTATTCAATGTATATAACCTGGGTGAGGAATGCCTGCAACGCCTGGGATTCCAACCTGAGCAATATTTCAATTTTGAATGGAGCTTGCTCGAAGCCTTAGGCTTTTCCGATGAAGAAATAGAAGCGGCCAATGATTTTGTATGTGGTACCGGAACTATTGAAGGTGCCCCGTACTTAAGAAATGAGCACCTGCCCGTTTTTGACTGTGCCAACAAGTGCGGCAAGAAAGGGGAGCGTTACATTCATGCACACGGACATATCCGTATGATGAGTGCAGCGCAACCTTTCTTAAGCGGCGCGATTTCCAAAACCATTAACCTTCCAAATGAAGCGTCCGTAGAAGAGATTGCGGATTCGTACCTGATGAGCTGGCAACTGGGATTAAAAGCTTGTGCGCTCTACCGCGATGGATCAAAACTTTCTCAACCACTCAGTAATAAAAGTGACAAAAAGAAGAAGACGGAAAGTCAGGAAGACAGCAAGTCCGAAGAAGCGGCTGCTATTTCAAACGCTGAGTCGAACATAGTAGATATGGGCAAACTCACCGTGGAAGAATTGTTAACGGAAGTACAGAAACGAGTGCAGTCGTCTCCGGACACTAAATTGAAACGCGCGTTGGCAACAATTGTTGAAAGAAGAACATTGCCTGCTAAACGTCGCGGCTTTACACAAAAAGCAAAAATCAACGGACAGGCATTATTCCTGCGTACCGGTGAATATGGAGATGGAACAGTAGGAGAGATATTCATTGATATGGCGAAAGAAGGCGCAACGATGCGTAGCATGCTCAACTGTTTCGCTATTTCAATTTCTATTGGCTTGCAATATGGTGTTCCATTAGAAGAGTTCGTTGAGAAATTTGTGTTCACCCGTTTCGAACCATCCGGAATGGTGGATCATCCGAATATCAAGACCACTACTTCGATTGTTGACTTTATCTTCCGCGCATTGGCCTATGAGTACCTGGGAAGAACAGACCTTGTACATGTGTTGGACAAGCCAGAAGTAATGAATACCGGTACCGATGATTGGGATGAAATTCCTACCTCATTGGAATACGAAAAAAAAACTCCAGAGTTAAGTGAGGTAAGAATAGTGCCAAATAAGCCAAAAGCCACTGAAGCAGAGCCGGCAAAAGCGGCAAAAGCAACGATGAAAGCGGAATCTAGTTTAGATATGGTGAACGCGGCTGCTAAGAGTATGCAAAGTGATGCGCCGGCCTGTAATACCTGTGGGCATATTACGATCAGAAGTGGCACCTGTTATAAGTGTTTGAATTGTGGGAACAGTATGGGATGTAGTTAAACGCCATGGCTGGTGTCTTCACCAGCCATCAGTATGCGGTTGGTGAAGGCAAAACAAATAGAGTGGCTGGTGAAGACACCAGCCACGGAAACAGACCTCACCCCATGCCCTTCTCCGTAAGGAGAGGGGGTTAAAAAGCTTGGACGGTTATTTTAATATAATCATGATCTGCTCATTTCTATGGGCGGATCTTTTTTTTATACACGAATTAGCGCGAATAAGGACGCGAATAGGGGCGAATGGGAACGAATGGGTGCGAATTAAGTTTGTAGTTCC
The DNA here is from genome assembly GCA_965279015.1 of Chitinophagaceae bacterium. GTDB lineage: Bacteria > Bacteroidota > Bacteroidia > Chitinophagales > Chitinophagaceae > Endoryza. Next base: position 148,855 of record OZ257130.1, on the reverse strand, counting down.
AGGATGCGCGAATTTGTGTCATACCAAACACCTCTTGTATGAAAGCCTTATACTATCGAATTGAACGCCATGGCTGGTGTCTTCACCAGCCATGGTAACACCAGCCACGGAAACGGGTAAGCTAGGATGTTAAAAGAATTTTCAAATAACGCGTTAAAATTTACTGATACATTACAGCATTCGTACCCATTCGTCTCCCATTCGTATATATTCGTGTAAGACCAACACCACTAATATGAAAGCTTTATACATATCGGTTTTGATTTGTTTTCTCGCTTCTTCTTCTTTTTCTCAACAAAAAAATAATGAAAACGGTAATTATCCGCGCTGGCAAATCACCGCAGGTATCGGGGGTCTTATAATGACTGATCTACCTTCGGGCATAGATCAGCAAATTTGTTTGGGAGTAAAATTCGATGCTGGCTACAATCTTCTACTTTCTGGCAAACATTATTTAACAGTGGGGATCGGCTATGAGAACAACAGTTATATAGTGGATGGTTATTTCACCAAGAATAATGATCAATTCAATTTCTCAATAACTCCGGATAACTATAAGCAACACGAGATGTCGCTCCATTATTTGAATGTTCCGATTCTGTATAAATACCGTTGGTTGAACACAGGTTCTGTAAGTATCGGACCTTATGCCGGATATCTTATTGGTTCAAATAGTAAATATAAAATCGGCAACGATAAATTTGAAGCCGACGCGCCCATCGAAAACAAATTCCGTTGGGGTTTGCAGGGAGAATGGGAGTTTTTTAATTTTTCTAATACAAAGAATAAATCAGGTTCAATATTTGGAATGGGAGTTCAATATCAGTTATCCAAAAACTTAAACGATAGTCGCTCTTTTAAACCCTTGTTCGCATATTTTAAATTCGGAATTGCTATAAAATAAGCTACGAGCCGCTAGCTGCGAGCTACGAGCTAACCTCCGGTTGATTATATTCCGCATCCGTTGGTTCAGGAGGCCATTGAAATTTGAATTTTGGATTTTCTTTGGTTCTTGGCTTCTTGGTTCTTGGCATATTGGCTTCTTGGTTCTTTGATTTCATAGACTTATCTTGGCACACGTTAAACAATCGATGCATGGATATGAAATTCATTTGGCTATTAGTGGCCAATGTGCTGTTTTTCCTCCTGATCCGCTACACACGTAAAAGAAAAAAGCTCAACAGCTTTTTATCCGTGCTATTCAGCATTCTTGTAACGCTTACGGTAATTGAAGGTGCCTATCGTTTGTTTTTTAAAAAAGAAGCATTCAGCGAGACGGGCAATTACGGTGCTAGTTTTAATACTCCTGTAGAGCTGACCGGCTTCACCATAAAAAACATAAAGGAGCTGGAAGTAGTTAAAAAAGATTCGAAGGGAAACCTGATTTACGATGCACATTACTCCATTCTTCCCGATTCTGGATTCAACACACTTCCCATCAATCACCGCGAAGCATATCATATATCTGATCCATCAAGGGATTCCGTGGAGATCATTTTCATGGGTTGCAGCTTCACCTTCGGTACGGGTGTACCCGATACCGCAACGATGGCGTACAAAGTAGGAAAGGAATTCAATTATAATTCACTCAATTATGGGGGCTCCGGATTTGGTACACACCAGGCATACCAGATTTTCAAACACAAATACACACAGGTGCCCGATAAAAAGAAAAGAGTATTTGTGTATACCTATATTCCCGATCACCTTCTTCGCGCAAAATGTATTTATACCTGGTGCCTTAATGATCCGTTTTATGAAGTAAAAGGAGATTCGCTGCATTTACTTGGTCCTGCTTATAAGCATACTGCTTCCGCGCGTTCGCAGGTAATAGTCCGGGCATTGAGCTTAAACAGAGCCCTGTCGTTAGTATCAGACCTTGGGAATAACATAATTCAGCAAAAGGGAGCCAGCAATGTTACGGATGATGATTATAAAAGGGTGCAATTGATGCTGGGAGAGATGAATAGAACCATTCAGCAACGAGGGGATATCTTAATACTGCTTCATTGGGACGATTACAAAGGCTCACAAAATCCGAAAGGAGGATATTATATTTCATCAGACAAAATAAATAACCTGATGGCTGGGCTGGCCAAAGAGGGTGCGCACACTATAAATGTGTCCTCGTTCTTTAATTTTACCGATTCCACTAACATTATCGCCCAGGACAATCACCCCAGTATAAAAGGAAACGCTTTAATGGCGTCCAGGGTAGGGGGGGTAATTAAGGCATCAGGCTTGAAATAACACCACAATAACCCCTACTTAATGGCCTGGGGATTCAAATACAATCTACTGAAATACATTTAGTTATAACTTTTCGACCAAAAACTTGGCCCATAACTTGCATAGGAGTTATAAACGGCTATTTTCGTTTTGAATAAACCTCTACACCATCAAACTTGGACGGCTATGCAAACACGCAACAGGACCCTTATCGCCCTGATCGCAACGGTATTATTTTTTGCTTCATGCAGTAGGGCTATTACCCCTTATGACGCAGCTCATGGTAAAGCCAAATGCGGAAGATCTCTTCGTTAAGTATTCCCATTTTTATTTCCTTTGATAACATCCTGCAGTCAACTTCAGGTGATGAAAGTACATATATTAAAAGGAGTAAAACCAGCACTTTAATCAAGGCGTAGTATAGGATATTTTAAATAGAATTCCCTATTCTACGCTTTGATCAGACTGCTTTATCAAGGTCCTGTTCCCAAAGACCATAGGCCCCCAAATTGATTTCTGCACCGCAACGCGTATACGCCAGGAAATTAGGGCGTGCTGAGAAATTCTTCGGTAATGTTCATTCAGTCACCTAATCTTCAAGACTGGCTTTTTTACTTCAGTAGATGTTTATTTACTTTGTAGCTTATCCAATTTAAAATTATGCATAGCGTCAGGTTCATTCCTTCTGTCGTTCTATTTATTTTTCTCTTCCTAAACAATGGTTCACGTGCTCAACTAGTGGCGGGTCCCATGCCGGGTCATGTTGAATTAAGAACCGCGAAAATTTGGGTAGAAGTAAAGCCAGGTTCTTCCATTGAGTTATGGTACTGGAAAAAAACAAGCACGGGTACCGCACAAAAACTCTTCGCTACAACTTCTGCCTCACAATGGTTTTCGCCGATGGTATTTGACCTGGTGGGTTTGGAAATGAATACAACCTATGAATATGCGGTCTCTGTCAACAGTCGTTTGACAAAAAAGCCAGCTAAAGCAGATGGAGAATTTACAACACTTGAATTGTGGCAATGGCGTAAACCAGCACCTGACTTTTCATTTCTTACCGGAAGTTGTGCATATTTCAATGAACCCATTTACGATCGTCCTGGTGTACCTTATGGTAAAGACTCTTCTATTTTTGAATCGATGGCAAAGGAGAAAGCATCTTTTATGCTTTGGTTAGGCGATAACTGGTATACTCGCGAACCAGATTATTACAGTCAATGGGGACTTTGGTACCGGGCAAGTCGCGATCGCGGATTACCTGTATTACAGAATTTTTTGAAGGCCATGCCTCATTATGCAATCTGGGATGATCATGATTATGGTCCCAACGATGCTGACAAAAGTTTTGTGTTTAAGGAAACCAGCCGTAATGTATTTATGAATTATTGGTCTAACCCTTCTTATGGACAGGACGGTAAAGGAATTTATACTCGCGTAAGTCATGGGGATTGCGATTTCTTTTTAATGGACGATCGCTATTTCCGCAGCAATGATGACATGGAACCTTACGCGTATGGTAAACCAAATCCACTGAAACGGATGTGGGGTGATATACAAATGGATTGGTTAAAAAATGCGTTGTTACAAAGCAAAGCACCTTTCAAGTTCATAGTAACTGGTAGTCAAACCCTCAATCCGGCTTCTCCCTACGATTGCCTGCAAGATTATCCGGTCGAATTTGAAGAACTGATGGGTTTTCTATCCGCAGAAAAAATAAATGGTTTATTATTTCTTACGGGTGATCGTCATCATAGTGAAGTGATCCGTTACGACCGACGTGAGGATTATTCATTATATGATATCACTTCTTCGCCACTCACTTCGGGAACCGGATTTGCATCCGGTAAGGAAAAAGACAATCCGGCACGGATCAGCAAAACATTGGTGGAAGCCCAAAACTATACACGCATTTCTGTATCGGGCAAAACAGGAGAAAGAAAACTGACGGTAGAATTTCTTGGTATCAAAGGAGAGAAATTAACGGAATGGACCATTAGCGAAAAGGAATTGAAAAATAAGTAAGGAATCAACTTACATTTAGGATTAGTATTAATCGAGCTTATGATATGACAGTTCATTTTGGATATAATAAAAAAGAAGTATTGGACGGATTAAGGAGTCATTTTTTCGGTCGCCTCGAAATAAGGATATTATTTATCATGATAAATGTTTTTGCGATCGTTGCTGCTTTACTTGCGATTTTAAAGAAGATTCAACCGGTGTCATTCCTCGTGTTTTCTTTTCTATGGTTTTTTCTCTGGTTGACGGTTCGTCGGTTTTTACCCTTAAGTATTTATAAGCGTTCCCAAACCTTTAAAGATGAGTTTACCCTTAGTCTTGACGAAGAGCAGGGTGTTTTATTACAAACCGAAAGAGGTCAGAAATTATGGAAGTGGAACGATTTCAGTATGTTCAAGGAAACATTATATTTTTTTCACCTGTATTTTGATAGCCGTTCTTTTTTTTTGGTTCCCAAAGATTCTTTCAAGGATCTGGAAGAAATGCAGGCTGCCCGTAAACTGATGAAAGAAAACATTGGGAAAAATAAATCGTAAACACCGAATTAGTAAGGGATTGACTCGTGAGTTCTTTTCCCGCTAACTTTTTAACATGCAGCTACGGGAATTAAAGCTTAGTTTTGCACTCATTTTCAGATAATAATTTATGTCAAAAGTAACCTTCAATAACAAGAATACTAGTTTTTACAATGCTTTGAAAGAAGCTACCGATAAATATTTCTCAGATAATAAAATCAAGAAAACAGGGAACTGGAAACTATTTCTGAAAAGCTCGATTCTTATACCATCGGCGTTACTGATTTATATTTTATTGTTGGGGCCCTGGTTGCCCCCCTTTGTAGCTATTGTTTTATGTTGTGTGCTTGGGCTTTTACTGGCGAGTATTGGATTTAATGTTATGCACGATGCCTGTCACGGCAGTTATTCTTCCAGGAAATGGGTGAATGATATAATGGGTCTTTCATTAAACGCGTTGGGTGGTAATGCGTTTATCTGGAAATTCAAACACAATATTATTCATCATACCTATACTAATGTTGATGGAATTGATGATGATATCGCTAAAAGTCCCTTGATGCGGCAATGCCCTTCACAGAAATGGGTGCCGGCGCATCGGCTCCAGCATATATATGTATGGCCCATCTATGCGATCTCTTCATTCGCCTGGGCGCTCCTGCTCGATTTCATAAAATATTTCAGGGGAAGAGTACAGGCCACTGTTTTGCAGAAGATGAACCGGAAAGAGCATTTTGTTTTTTGGATCAGTAAACTTCTTTATGTAGTTTTTTACATAGCTATTCCTATTTATTTTGTTGGATGGCAATCCTGGGCCATCGGCTTTGGATCCCTTCAGATAGTATTGGGTTTAACACTCGCTATCGTATTTCAGTTAGCACATGTAGTGGAGGATACGGAATTTGAATTTGCTGGAACGGACGATAAACGTATTGAAAGTGAGTGGGCAGTTCACCAGGTAAGAACGACTGCTAATTTTTCGGCGAAGAATAAAATAATTTCCTGGTTTGTGGGCGGATTGAATTTCCAGATCGAACATCATTTATTCCCAAGGATCAGTCATATACATTATCCCGCACTGAGTAAAATTGTTAGAGAAACCTGCGATCGTTTTCAATTGCCTTACAATTACTATCCAACGGTTTTCAGTGCCATCGGTTCTCATTTCCGCACCCTCAAAATGTTGGGGGAAAAGCCTGTGCCAGCCATGTCGAAGTAAACGGATATAAACCGGAAGATTTTATTTTGGCCGGTATTTACTTTCTTCAAATATTTTACGCGCATCTGTTTGGAGTAATTGCGGCAAAGACAATTCACTGTTTTTATCCATATACTTTTTTACAATCTGCCAACCAACAAATAACCCAATAAATCCCGGAGCGCCATCTCCTAATTCCTGGGTGACTGGTCCATCACTCAAATAATTTTTTTGAAGGGCGGGTTCGTTGGTAAGTAACATATTATTGGTTAGAAAGAAATTCCAGATACGACCTTCATTGGCATAACAGCCTTTCAACTGCATGGCAGTGTATCCAATTTTGAGTGTGTCTGCAGCATAAGGCATTATTTTATCCAATACATATAATCGCTTTCCCTTTTCAATCATCTGTTCCACTAAAGCTTTTCCACCCGATTTCTGCGGGTACATATCATCAATGATATTTTTCATGCAGTTTACTGCGATATTCTCTGGAGTGAACCGCTGCGATATATAATTGGGATAGAGGGCCTGTCCCATTGGGCTATGATAAAAAGAAGATCCGCTTCCAAGATGCAATTGTAAACCGGTAGCCATGCCTTCTCTCGTAACAACATCTCCGTATCCTCCAAGCGATGCTTCGTAATAAGCATCCATCGGTCCGATAAAAGTTATTAGTTTTTGAGGTGTTTTGTATTGAGGGAAATAGTGACTAACGTATTGGAGACCCTGCTTTATTTCTTTTTCAAATGGTTCAAACCGGGTGAATAACTTATCGGCCGAATCCTTAATAGGACGATAATCGGAAATAAAACGCTTAATAGCAATGAAGGCTTCCACTGATGTATCGGTAAGTGGAGGCAGTCCAAGAATATTCATGGTAAAGTCAGGAAAAAACCCGGGATACTTTCCGGCAACTTCGCGTAGAGAAACAGAAAGATTATTGGTATCCACCGCGAAAAAATCCTTTTCAAAACGTTCTACTCGCAACTCAACCTTAATTCCAGATACATCCGGGCCTTTGCTATCGCTGCAGCTGGCAATCAATGTTAGCAATAAAAAAATCAGGGTATAGTTTTTCATAACGCGAACACTTATAACGCGAATTAACGCTAATAATCACGAATTAACGCTGATGGACAGGATTAATTATGAAGGGGTTTAATTTTAACAAGAAAAAATGAGAATCGTGAGTTGTCAGGCGTGTGTCGTTAGAAAACCCGAAGTATTAGGAAGTCACTATTACTCAGGGGGCCACTCACGACTCACCACTCACGCCTCACGTTTTCGCCCCATTCGCGTTAATTCGTATTCATTCGCGTAAATTCGTGTTATGAAGATTGCGCTCGCTCAACAAAATTACCATATTGGTAATTTTGAAAGCAATACCTCTAAAATTATCAATGCAATTGAAACTGCCCGGCAACAAGGGGCCGACCTGGTTGTATTTACCGAGCTATCAGTATGTGGTTATCCTCCGCGTGATTTCCTGGAGTTCAAAGATTTTATCAACCGCTGTTACGAGTCCATTGAAACTATCAAAACTCATACTTCCGATATTGGGGTAATAGTGGGTGCACCAGCCATCAATCCTGATGATGCCGGGAAGGATCTGTTTAATACAGCCTGGTTCTTGTATCAGGGCAAAGTATTGGGAACCGCATTTAAATCCTTATTGCCCAATTATGATGTATTTGATGAGTACCGTTATTTCGAACCCGGTTATAACTGGCAGATTATCGAATTTAAAGGAGAACGCATAGCCCTAACTATTTGCGAAGATATCTGGAACCTGGGTGACAATCCTTTGTACAGGGTTTGTCCCATGGATAAACTGATGGTCCAGCAACCCAGCCTGATGATCAATATTTCCGCTTCACCCTTCGATTATGATCACGATGATGATCGTAAAGAAATTATCCGGGCTAATGTATTAAAATACAACCTCCCGATTTTTTACTGTAACGCGGTAGGCTCACAAACCGAAGTGGTTTATGATGGGGGTAGCCTGGTGATGGATGCGGATGGCCATGTGGTGCATGAAATGAAATATTTTGAAGAAGATTTCCTGGTAGCCGATTTAGATTCGGTAAGAAAACAAAAACCTTTGCAGGAGAGAGCGATTCCTCGTCAATTCGATAAGGACATGCGGGTTTCCAAAATAAGCGATCCGGAAAAAATCATTGATTATCTCGTTGCCGAAAAAAATATCAGGGAAATTCACCAGGCGCTTTTACTTGGTATCCGTGATTATTTCAGCAAGATGGGTTTTAGCAAAGCGATCCTGGGGTCATCGGGTGGTATTGACAGTGCAGTAACGCTTGCACTCGCCTGTGAGGCGCTGGGGAAAGAAAATGTAACAGCCGTATTGATGCCTTCCCAATATTCTACCGGGCACTCCGTAACGGATGCGGAACAGCTGAGTAAGAACCTGGAGAATCCTTATTTTATCTTACCGATAAAAAATATTTACGAATCATTTCTTACTGAATTAAAACCGGTATTTAAGGACTTGCCTTTTGGATTAGCAGAAGAAAATATTCAAAGCCGGACACGCGGGAATTTATTAATGGCCATCGCCAATAAGTTCGGATACATTTTATTAAATACTTCCAATAAAAGCGAACTGGCAACCGGCTATGGAACGTTGTATGGAGATATGGCCGGTGGATTGGGTGTTTTGGGCGATGTATACAAGATGCAGGTATTCGCTTTAGCGAAATATATTAACCGTGGTAAAGAAATAATTCCACAAAACATTATCGACAAAGCTCCCTCCGCTGAATTAAGACCCGATCAGAAAGACAGCGATAGCCTGCCGGAATATACGGTGCTGGATAAAGTACTGTATCAATATATTGAAAGAAGACAAAGCCCAAAAGATATTATTGCATTGGGTATTGAGGAGGCGTTGGTAAAGAGAATATTAAAACTCGTTAATACCAACGAGTACAAACGCAACCAGTTTTGCCCGATTATCCGTGTAAGTTGTAAAGCATTTGGAGTAGGAAGAAGAGTACCTATTGTTGGGAAATATCTTTCCTGATTTGCAGCTAATGATGTTTGGATGGTGGGCTTCGTTTAATTCTTTCTGTATTTTTTTAGGAGGTTCTCAAACTCCGGATCTTTTCGTAGTAATTCCAGGTCGGTATCTTTCAGCATCCATTCGAAATCGGTATATCCTTTTTGAATGGCTTTTTCAAGACTACTTAAACCTTCCTTAATTTTTTGAACCCGCGAATAGACACAAGTAAGGTTGTAATAATTGCGACCACTGTCTGGTTGCAATTCGATCAGCTTTTCAAAATAATTCAGGGCCTCCGTTGGTTTATTAAGGGGTCCTAAGAGCAACAAGCCTAATTCATCATACGATTCAATAAAGTTCTTATCTATCGAAATACATTTCTTGAAACCATCTGCGGCTTGCTCCCATTTCTCCTGTTCTTTATAAAGCATACCGAGGCTGTACCAGGGACTCGCGAAGTCGGGCTTTTTTTCAATGGCCAGTAAAAAATATTTTTCAGCGGGAACATATTTTTTTTGGTCTTTGTATACCAGCCCAAGTAAATTATACGTATACGCATATTTCGGATTAAACTGGATAATCCGGAATAATACCCGCTCAACACTTTCATAATCTTTTCGATTTCTGTACAATAAGCCCAGTTCATAATAAGCGTTGGTATGTGTGCTGTCCAACTTAACGGTTGCCAGAAATTCCTTTTCGGCTTCTGAGTATCGAAACTGTTTTTGCAGTAACAAGCCCAGCGCGTAATGTGATTTTACATAGGATGGGTTTTTGTTGACGGCCTTGCGGTAATATTGTTCAGCTTTTGAATAGTTCGGGGTTGTGCTGTAATAATAAAGTATGCCCAGGTTGTATAGAGCGAGGTAATAGTTGCTATCTATCTTTATAGCCTTCAGGTAATATTCTTCGGCGGGAGGATACTTCTTGTTATTGTAATAGAGTACGCCCAGCGAATTGTAAGCGTCGGAATAATCGGGCTTTTTTTCAGTAGCCTTGAGGTAATAGTTTATGGCCTGATCGTATTCGCCACGGCCGGAAAAAATTCCAGCGAGGTTAAAGTAGGCATATGCATAGTTGCTGTCTGTAGTTAGTGCTTTCCGGAAATAGTTCTCCGCTTTTTCTGTCTGTCGTTGACTATTATATAAAAGCCCCAGTGAGTTATATGCCGAGGTATAATCGGGTTTTTTTTCAATGGCTTTCAGGTAATAGGTTTCCGCCATTTCATCCTGGTTGCGATCGTATGCAATTCCAGCCAGGTTGAAATAGGCATATGCATAGTTGCTGTCTGCTGTAAGCGCCTTTCGGAAATAGTTCTCCGCTTTCTCTGTCTGTTGTTGGCTTTTAAATAGAAGCCCCAACGAATTGTAAGCAGCGGTGTAATCCGGTTTCTTTTCAATGGCTTTCAGGTAATAGGTTGCTGCCAGGTCATTCTGGTCGCTTTCGGTAGCAATTACAGCGAGATTGAAGTAGGCAAACGCAAAGTTGCTATCTACTACAAGAGCTTTGGCGAAATAACTTTTCGCTTTTTCAATTTGTCGTTGGTTTTTATACAGAACTCCCAGGTCGTTATAGGCGTTGGTATAAGAGCTGTCCAGTCTGATTACTTCCAGGTATTCCTTCTCAGCTTCCTGGTAACTAACCTGTTTTTGCAGTAATAAGGCCAGTGAATAATGTGATTTAATATAGGTTGGACTTTTGTTAATGGTCCGGCGGAAATAGTTTTCAGCTTTCGGATAATCCGGATTGGGTAAATTAAAATAGAGGAGACCCAGGTTGTACAGGGCAATATGATAATTACTATCCAGTTTTAAAGTTTTTTGATAATATTCTTCAGCAAGAGGGTAGTTTTTATTATTATAATAGAGTACCCCCAATGAATTGAAGGCATCAGTATAATCAGGCTTCTTTTCAATGGCCTTGTAGAAATACTTTTCGGCAACACTCACCTGGTTGAGAGTTTCGTTTAAAGATCCGAGGTTATAGTAACCCTTGTAATAATTACTATCCAGCTGGATGGTTTTTTGAAAACAACGGATTGCCTGTTCTGTCTTTTGATTCTTTTTGTAAAGCAATCCCAGGTTATAGTAGGCGTATATATAACTGCTATCAATATTTATCGCCTGTTTGTAGTATTGTTCTGCTTTATTGGGTTTTTTGTTATTGTCATAAAAAACGGCCAATTGATTTAATGCGTCGGTATAATCAGGTTTCTTTTCAATGGCGTTCAAAAAGTTTTTTTCGGCGAGGTCGGGTTTTTCAAGGTCCTTATAAATGATCGCGAGATTGAGATAGGAGTAACAATAATTACTATCCGCTTTAATCGCTTTAAGGTAATAGGTAATAGCCTTATCAGTATTTTTATTGATATTGTATAGTAGTCCAAGATTATACAATGGGTATACATTTCTCGGGTTCTTATCTGCGGACAGCAAGTAGTATTTTTCGGCTAGAGTATCTCTGAATGTATTAAAAAAGAGCGTACCTAAATCGTTCAGTAAATCACTGTTCTGCGGTATTTTTCGGGTGCCCGCCAGAAAAATATTTTCAGCCTGACCCACGCGATTTAATTTTTTTAATAGACTACCTAAACTCCTATAGCTTCCGGCATAGAGCGAATCTGATTTTATAGAGGCTTCGTAATATTTTATAGCGTTGACACTATCATACATTTTTTCGTAACACAATCCAAGGTTTGAATAAGGCTTCGCGGCATTCGAGCCGGAATCTCTTCGTATGGAGGCCCGGAACATTTCCGCTGCCTGTTCATACTTTTTCTGATAATAATAAGTTAATCCCAGGTTGTTATAGGGATAAGAAAAAGACGTATCAATACTGATTGCTTTCCGGAAAAAAAATGCGGCACTGTCGAGCTTTTTTCTATCGTAATAGAGTAGGCCCAATTCATTATAGGGGTAGGTCCAACTGGGAGCTTTTTCTATCGATTTCCGGTAGAAAGAAGCCGCTGAATCGGGGTACCGGTTTTGCACCATCAGGCCCATGATATGATAATTATTCGCCGCGTTGGTATCGGCTTTTATAGCTTTTCGGGTCAACAACAAGGCAGAGTCATAACGAATAGTCAAATCTTCCCGGCCCAAGTAGCTTTTCGCTCTCAGGAACCATAATTTCGGGTAAAGAGGATTGACAATATAAGTATCATTTTTAAGCAGGATAATCGCTTTCTCCATCAGGTCAGCCGCCTCTTTATATTTTACTGTTATGATCTTCTGCATTTTCTCTGCTTCTTCAGAAACAAGCGCCCCTGTTTGCGTGTTTTTGGAAATCAGGTTGTTCACCAGGTTTTCCATGTTTACATCTCTGCCGCTCAGGTAAAGATTGATTTTTGCCTGGCCAAAATTGATGAACTCACCCGCGAGATTATATTTCGCTTCAATGGTTTGCTGAGCTTCCGGAGCCGTTTTTTGCATCAGGTTAAAATAATAATCAGCCGAACTGTCGCCGATTAATTTTTGTCGCCTTAGAGCCTTCGAAAAGGAATTATAATAAATTAACATGGAAGTATCCGTAGCAGGTAAAATATTGGATCCTCTGGAATTCTGGGCAACCAGTGGTTCATTACCCGAAAGGAGTTTTTTCATGTCGTCCTTTACTTTGAATTTTGCTATTTCCTCCTGATCCACTTTACTCATTATCTTTTTGCCGTCTGCTTCACAACAAAAAACAGGCTCCTGGGTGGTTGGGAATTTTGATTTATTCTCTGCTTTACTGGTTTCGATTCGTACTTTCCTCGGAACGTAGTCCTTTAAGTCCGCGTAAGAAACAATTCCGTCATTATCGCCTTCCTGGTCAGCGGCTCCTAACAGACCTTCAATCAAATAATAAGTAAACAATCCATGACCTCTTCCATAGTTTCGATCTTCATAGGCAACATGGTCTTTGCCCGTTGCTATAAAACTCATTTCTCCCAATTGCTGCTCGAGTATGGATTGGCGAAAATATTTTTGACCCTCAGGCCCGCCAGAAACTTCATTGGAGCGGCAGGCGTCAACAATAAAAGCTACTTCCACTCCTTTGTTTATCATCGGTAAAATAAATGCGCCTTTAATATACGAAATCGGAACGGCTGATGCTATCATCAGGTTTTTATCTTTAGGATTGGAATCATTGACGAGGAAAAACTGTAAAATTTCATTACTGGCATCACCGTGTCCGGCAAAATAGAAATAAAACCGGTCTCCTTTTTTCATGTTCCTGCTATACAGCCAACCTACTGCTTTCGATAGAATATCACCGTATTTCGCGGAGTCATTCAACATCATCAGGATATTGGATTCCGGCACATTGCCTCCGGAAGCAGACAACAGGAAATTCTTAAAGAGTTCCGCGTCTTTGTCAGCATAATGCAATCCTTTGATATAGGAGTATTCAGAGATTCCAATAATTATCGCATAGGTGTTTTCCGGCAACACTTTTTTTGTAACAGCAGTGGGGGCTATTTTGCCACCGCGTGTTGCACTGGTGTCTTGTGCACAAAGATCTATAGAAGTCACTTTAAGGAAAATGACCAGTAGAAAAATACGGTACACGTGAGTGGGTTTAAACTTAACTATGTCAATATACAAAATTTAGGGCAATAACTTTTTATATGCGAATGGAAATTGTATCAGCTAAGCCTCTCTTCCATTTGTATTGCTGGTATACATGTGAAAATAAAAGGTTTGTGGTCCCTGAGGAAAAATTTAGTAATCCAAACAAGAACTGCATCGACAATTGATCCAGGAGAGGAGATGCGGAAAATTGATTATTTCCTTTTCAAAGACGGCAAAAAACTGTTAAGAATCCTGTTAAAAGAGTTGACCCGGCGTCGTAGGAATGGAATCAATGCTTTAATTGAACAACTATATATATAGGATTTGGGGTACCTACATTTACTTCCTTACTAAGATTCAGTTCAGTACTTGTTAATTTGAGGATCTTTAAATCTCCACTGAAGCCGGTCATTATTGCTATTGAAAAATTAATATAAGTCTCCCCGTTCTTGAAGGACCATGTAAATGCAGAAGTTTGCGGATTGCTCGGGTCACATTTAGTAGCTCCTTCGTCGAGCGTACCCGTTCCATCATCTTTAAATGTGAGTGTATTATCCTTATCACAATCCAGCACATAACCTGGTGGAACAGGAGCGTCGATTAAACCATCATTATTTACATCTACCCCTCCATTGTTGTACTTCCATGTTGCGCTTACAATCAGTTCGGTGTTAGAAGGACCCGTATCCTCGTCTTTACTACAACTGCTTTGAAAGCATAAGCTGCTTATTATTAAAATTCCAACTAAATATTTCATGAACAACTGTATTATAATCGTAAAAATAATCCTATTCTTCCTAATGGGCAGCCAAAAGAAAAGCCCTTTCTGTAGAAAGGGCTGGATGTATCTCATGGGTTATTTATCAATGTTTAAAAGTTGCCCAGATACGCACACTAATTCCCAACGTATCCAGATCACGATATCCCTTCAGACTATTGTCGTTGAGTGTATGAAGTTTAAATAGATGCACATCAAATTCCAGCTCTGTTTCATTGTTTTTAAACTGCCAGGCAAATGGCTCAGATTGGGGATCGGCAACTCCGCATTTGGTACCTCCCTCATCGCGAATACCTGTACCACCTGTATTGAAAGTAAACACATCGTCTTTATTGCAATCTTCCACTTCACCGGTGGGGACTTCAATTGTACCATTTTTATCCATATCAATTCCTTCACTTTCAAATTTCCAGGCCGCCTGCGTAATTAATTCAGTCTTTGTTTTAGAAGGAGCATCATCCTTACCGCAGGAAATTATTGAAGCTGCTGTAAGCATCAAGCTGAATGCCTTATAAAGGGTCGTTCTCATTTGATAAATAGATTTAGTTTTTGCCTTATGGCATTAATATTTAACTCCTATACAAGCATTTTATTGCCCTCTAAGGCCTAACATAATTTTCCCTTTTAACGGCTGTTTTTGCCCTTTGGCAAGCATCTTGCAAATAGTTAGTTCGTATTTTTAGTGCTAATTTTCTGTTTTTCATTCCATAATACCACAAAAACCCCTGTTATGGTGCTTACTGCCGACGATATCCGCCAGTTAAACGAAAAAATTCAACACCAGAGTATTTTTATAGATCGTCTGCGCGACGAAGTAGGGAGAGTGATCATCGGTCAAACCGGTATGCTCGATCGTTTGTTGATAGGTTTGCTCAGTAGCGGTCACGTTTTGCTGGAAGGGGTACCAGGGCTGGCTAAAACGCTGGCGATAAAATCGCTTGCACAGGCCGTTCACGCAAAATTCAGTCGTATTCAATTTACACCCGACCTCTTGCCCGCAGACGTGATCGGAACACTGATTTATAATCAACAGAAAAACGAATTCGTAGTACGCAAGGGTCCCATCTTTGCAAATTTTATTTTAGCGGATGAGATAAATCGTGCTCCCGCTAAGGTTCAAAGTGCTTTATTGGAGGCGATGCAGGAGCGCCAGGTCACTATTGGGGAGAGTACACATAAATTAGAAGAACCTTTTCTTGTACTGGCCACTCAAAACCCATTGGAACAGGAAGGCACCTATCCGTTGCCGGAAGCGCAACAGGATCGGTTCATTATGAAAGTAATTGTTGATTATCCCACTAAACAGGAAGAACAGATTATTATCCGGCAAAATGTAATGGGGATGGGTATTCAACCTGTAAAACAAGTAGTGTCGATGCAGGAAATATTACAGGCACGTGAATTAGTGAGGCAGGTTTATATGGATGAAAAGTTAGAGAACTATATACTGGATATTGTTTTTGCAACACGCACCCCGCAAAAGTATAATCTCGAAAAATTGAAACCACTTATTGCCTATGGCGGTTCGCCAAGAGCAAGTATCAATTTAGCATTAGCCGCAAAAGCACAGGCATTTTTGAGTAAAAGAGGATTTGTAGTTCCTGAAGATGTTCGTGGTATTTGTAAAGATGTATTGCGACATCGTATTGGCCTAACCTATGAAGCGGAAGCAGAGAATGTAAATGTGGAGAATGTGATTGATGATATTCTGAAGACAATACAAGTACCTTAAAGCTGTTAGCCGTTAGCTATTAGCTGTTAGTGATTACGAAATTGTACTAACGCTAATCGTAAACAGAAAGCAGCTAACATCTAAAATCTAACAGCTAAAAGCTACTCCTAATAGCTATTCACCATGTTAACCACCGCAGAAATATTAAAAAAAGTACGTGAGCTTGAAATAAAAAGCAAGAAGCTTACCCGGCATTTATTTACCGGTGAATACCATAGCGCTTTCAAGGGAAGGGGAATGCTTTTTAAAGAAGTTAGGGAATACCAACATGGGGATGATATCCGTTTTATTGATTGGAATGTATCAGCCCGCTTTAATCATCCTTTTAGTAAATTATTTGAAGAGGAAAGGGAATTGACAGTTATGCTATTGGTGGATGTAAGCGCCAGTTCACTGTTTGGTACTACGCAGGCGCGCAAAAAAGATCTTATCACAGAAATAGCCGCTGTACTCGCTTTTTCTGCTATTAGTAATAATGATAAGGTGGGGATTATTTTTTTCAGTGATACCGTTGAGAAATTTATTCCTCCCAAAAAAGGACGGGATCATGTATTGTATATCGTGCGGGAGTTGCTAACGGCTGTACCCAAAAATAAGGGAACCAAATTAGGAGAGGCGTTGAGACGTTTCAATAATTACACCCGTCAGAAATCAATCACTTTTATTTTAAGCGATTTTATTGATAATAGTTTCAGCGAAGCGTTGAAAGTAGCGGGTAAGAAACATGATATAATCGGCATTAAATTATACGATAAACTGGATATGGAATTGCCCGCGGTTGGATTGCTGCAGGCTTCGGACCTCGAAACAGGTAAAACCATACTGACCGACACCAATGATTTTATAACCCGACAACAATACCAATCAGAATTTTTCAATCATACCGAATGGTGCAAGAATATTTTTGTACAATCGGGTTGTGATCTTTTACATATACGCACCGATGAGGACTATGTAAAAGTGTTGAAGAAATTTTTTGTTGGAAGGAACCGCTAGCACAATGATTTTTTTACAGAATAAAATTACCAGGCTCCTGCCTGCCTTTTTACTGGCGGGTTTTTTTTCGCATAGCCAGGTATTGATAAAAACATCCGTTGAAAAAGACAAGATACTGGTTGGGGAGCCAGTTAAAGTCACGGTGGAGGCGCGTATGCCTCTTGGTCAAACGCTGAGTTGGTTCATGCTGGATACGATCCCTCATTTTGAATGGATGGACAAAGGTATGCCTGTTGAAACAGATGGAATTGATGGAAAAATAGTTCAGCATTCATTCACAATAATTGGTTATGATACGGGCTATTGGACCATTCCCCAGTTTACCATAAAAGTGGTGAACAAGAATTACACTACTGATACGGTCGGGCTTCGGGTAGATTATGAACCTGGTTTTAATCCCGAAGAAAATTATCGGGATATTAAAGAAACAGAAGAAGTAACAATAGAAAATGAAAATAAGCTGGAGTGGTTGTATTATGCAGGTGCAGGATTAATCCTGCTATTACTGCTTTACCTGTTGTTTCGCAATAAATCAGCAAAAGAGGCTGCAAAAAATATCGTTCCTTTAACTCCTTTCAATGAAGCTTTACAATCGCTGGCTGCATTGCGTAATGAGAAGCCGGCTGCAGCAGAAGAGGTGAAGCTTTTTTATACGAAGCTGAATGATATTTTAAGGAATTTTTTAGCAAAACAGTTCAGAATACCAGCATTAGAAGAAACAAACGATGAAGTGATCGTTCAGCTCAGGCAGTTCAGTATCCCAGCGGAGCAATTTTCGAAAACAACAGAAGCATTGCGAATAGCCGATTTTGTAAAGTTCGCCCGGTACCTGCCTGCGCAGGCAGATAATGAACGGGCATTGAGTGTAATCGAATCTGCCATTCATTCATTAAATAAACCATCGACCCAGGGTGATCTATAACTGGTATAAAAATATCGAATTCGCCTGGCCGTACGTGTTCGGTTTGTTCGCGGTATTGCCACTTTTGACCTGGTGGTATCTCAAACAATTTAGAAAACAACAGGGTTCCTTCCAGGTTTCGGCTACCGGTAAATTCAGTATGAATAGTTCCTGGAAAACAAATTTCCACCATTCCTTATTTGTATTGCGGTTGCTTTGCATCAGTTGTTTAATCATTGCGCTTGCCCGACCGCAAACTCGTTTTAACGAGGAATTGAAAAGTGGCGAAGGAATCGATATCATTTTATGCATGGATGTTAGCGGCAGTATGATGGCACAGGATCTTTTACCAGATCGGTTAGAAGCAGCCAAACAAGTGGCGGCTGAATTTGTAGGGCAACGGGTTACTGATCGGGTAGGAGTGGTTATTTTTTCTGGAGAAAGTTTTACACTGGTACCTCTCACTACTGATAAAGCCGTATTGCAGTCGCAGATATACAGTATACAAAGAGGTTTACTGGAAGATGGCACAGCCATTGGAGACGGATTGGGTATCAGTGTTTCGCGGTTAAAAAGTTCCACAGCTAAAACAAAAATTGTTATTCTGTTAACCGATGGCGAGGATCAGGGAGGACGTATCTCCCCGGAAGAAGCAAAGTTAATGGCGAAGAGCTATGGCATACGCGTATATACTATTGGCGTAGGAACAGAAGGATTTGCTCCGGTGCCAACCAATATAGCCGGAAGGGTATCTACCCAAATGCAAAAAGTAAATATTGATGAAAAACTACTGCGTTCAATAGCTTCAGAAACGGGCGGTTTGTATTTCCGGGCAAGGGATACCGAGAGCCTGAAAGGAATCTATTCAGAAATTGATAAGCTCGAACGATCGAAAATTGAAATAACTGATTTGAAAAGATACACCGAACGATTTCACCCTTTTGCAATTGCCGCTGCTATATTATTGTTGATAGAAATGATGCTTCGTTTTACCATATTCAAGAAGTTTCCTTAACCCCAGTTCCATTCACCCTCATTCGTTCCCATTCGCGTTAATTCGTGTTCAACATTCGTGTATATTAGCGTTTGAATGAAAGCAATTGTTTATAAATCTACCGGGAGTTGGTATATCGTCAAGGATGAAAAGGGGAGCAAGCACAATGCCCGTATCAAGGGTGTTATTAAACTCGATGAAATTACCAGTACCAATCCCATTGCAGTTGGAGATGTGGTAGAGATGGAAGTGGAAAACGAATTGGAAAATACGGCGATGATCAGTGCGATCTATCCCCGCCGGAATTATATCAACCGGCAAAGCCCTAAAGGAAAGCACCAGCACCATATCATCGCGTCCAACCTCGATCAATCATTATTGGTAGCTACCCTTAAGGAACCAAAGACTTCGCAAGGTTTTATTGATCGATTCCTGGTAGCATCCGAAGCCTATCATGTTCCTGCCATAATCGTTTTCAATAAAGCAGATATTTATAAAAAGAAGGAAGAGGATAAATATGAACAATGGAAGAAGATGTATGAGTCCATTGGATATCTTGTTTTCCTGGTTAGTGTTAAAGACAATAATGGGATTGATGTGATAGCAGCACAATTAAAAAATAAAACCACCCTCATCAGCGGTCATAGCGGTGTTGGAAAATCTTCTTTATTAAACGCTATTTTACCACAATCGCAAATACGTACTCAGGACGTAAGCGGTTGGAGCGGAAAAGGATTACATACTACTACATTCGCTGAGATGTATGATCTTCCCTTTGGTGGCGCAATCATTGATACACCCGGCTTGCGCGAATTTGGTTTGGTAGATATCAGCAAACAGGAGCTCTCGCATTATTTTCCTGAAATGCGTATACGGCTGAATGAGTGCCAGTTTAATAATTGCCTGCACATCAATGAACCGGGTTGTGCCATTAAAGAGGCTGTAGCTGCTGGCGAAATTTCGGAAGATCGCTTTGTTAGTTATTATGGGATACTGGAGACAATTGAGGAGAAAAGCTATTGAAGAAGCTGCAAGCTGCTAGCTACAAGCTTCGAGCACTATCGTCTGACCGTCCCGGTCTGACGATTAATTATTGAGCTACCAATTCATCAAATAAAGAAAAGGATTGGCCTCGTTATCGTCAGACCGGGACGGTCAGACGATAACGCTACAGCTCGCAGCTTATAAAAAAAGCTGAAGCCTGCTTACGCAACTTCAGCTTACTAGTAGTACTACCATTGACTACCAAAGATTGTTTACGACATATATCTCTTTGCCGAATGGATCATTAATTTATTCTCGAGAAACTTAGCTACTTCAATCACCGCATCGTTGTCTTTGCGGGGTGCTTCCCTGAATTTAAACGGGTAAATAGAAATGCCCGTATAAATGTTGTAATGCAAGGTGAGTACATGATTTTTATAAGCGAAGTTCCAGGTAAGTGTGTCGAAATCATCTTCTTTCTGAGTGAATCGGATTTCCAGGTCATCAGAAAGTATATTGGCGACTTCATAAAAGCGCTTTAGGCCGCAATCGTCGTCGATGATGGCTTCAGTACAGCCAAAATCAGTGCGTAGGGTAAGGCTCATAAAAACGGATTTGGGTTATTAATAGGTACGAACTCTGTTCTACCGGGTTTTAGGCTTTAAATTTCCGGGCTTTTGGTACTTTTTCTCCACTCAATACACGCTCTGCACCCACGCTTCTTCCATTAGCGGGGCAACCATATTTTGGTCCAAATACATTACTCCATAATTTACAGGAACTGCCAAATAACATCGTTATGGCAAGGAGAGAAGTGACTAAAAAAGTCCGGGTTGTTTTCATAAGAATTTATTTACTAAGGGTTAGTCTATTTTAAAACTAATACTATTATCCGGCAAATGCAATAGTCCTATAGTAGAAAACCTATACCTGCTCCCGGAACCATGCGGAATAACGCACGTAATTGTTTGCAATTCTGTCTATTTCGCCTGAGATTTGATTTTCGTCAATTGCTTTAACTTTTTTTGCCGGTACCCCCGCATAAATGCTACCGCCCTCACATTCAGTACCTTCCAAAACCACCGCCCCAGCCGCAATTATGGTGTTGCTATGAACTATCGCGTGGTCCATTACAATGGCACCCATACCAATTAATACATGATCATGAATCGTGCAGCCATGAACAATGGCATTATGTCCAATAGAAACGTTGTTACCGATTATTGCCTGTGTTTTTTTGAAGGTGCAGTGTATAACGGCTCCATCCTGCACGTTCACTTTATTGCCCATTCGGATACTATTCACATCACCCCTGATCACCGCGTTGAACCAGAAACTACAATCATTTCCTGCAATTACATCTCCCACAATAGTTGCGTTTGGAGCGATAAAACAATTCTCTCCGAAATTGGGATAAACTCCGTCGACGTGTAAGATGATGGGCATGTGGGTTTAATTTTTGTTGAAGGTCTGAATTTAAGCGTTTAAAAGTTTAATGGTTTAAGGGTTTAAGGGTTGTTCAAATTTGATCTGTCATTATAAATTGCGGAGACCTAACCATTAAACCATTAAACTTTTAAACCCTTAAACGTTTTCTACCCCAAATATCCTCAAAATTGTTACGACATTTGCGGGCAATGAGTACAAAAAGAAATAAGAAATCCTCCAAGACGTCTAATTCAGTTCAGGCAAATCAGCGTCAGCTTTTTTTACGGCATGTAGCTCAAACTTCTCCTTCCCCCATTGCATTGGAAATAGTAAAAGCAGAAGGATGCAAATTGTATGATAAAAAAGGAAAGGAATATACCGACCTGATTGCTGGTATCAGTGTATGTAATGTAGGCCATCGCCATCCAAAAGTGGTGAAGGCTATTAAAAACCAGGTGGATGATTATTTGCACCTGCTGGTTTATGGTGAAATGATTGAAACGCCTCAGGTACAATATGCTCAATTGCTCACTAAACATCTTCCTAAATCATTAAACTCGGTTTATTTTACTAATTCAGGCGCGGAAGCCACCGAAGGTGCCATGAAACTAGCGAAACGCGTAACCGGGCGTACCCAGATCATCGCATTTAATAACAGTTATCATGGAAGTACCCAGGGTGCATTGAGTATAATGGGGGATGAGTATTGGCGGAATGCTTTTCGCCCTTTGTTGCCCGATATTCTGCATCTTGATTATAATTCTCCTGAAGCTATTAATGAAATAACGGAACGAACGGCTTGTGTAATCGCCGAAACAATCCAGGCAGAATATGGGGTGAATGCTCCGTTGAAACAATGGATAAAAGCATTACGGAAAAAATGTACCGAAACAGGAACATTGCTGATATTGGATGAGATTCAAACGGGATTTGGTCGTACCGGCACTTTATGGGGCTTTGAACAATTCGGTATTATACCGGATATCATCTTATTGGGAAAAGCATTAGGAGGAGGTATGCCATTGGGTGCTTTTGTTGCAAACAAGAAGTTAATGAAACAATTTACAGAAAACCCTGTATTAGGTCATATCACAACTTTTGGCGGACATCCTGTTTGTTGTGCTGCGGGTTTAGCAGCCATGAAGGTTTTGCTGAAAGAAGACCTGGTAAAAAAAGTCCATAAAAAAGAATTCTTGTTTCGAGAATTATTACAGCATCCCAAAATAAAGGCGCTTCGTTCGCGCGGCTTATTAATGGCGATTGAATTGGAAGAAAGCGCTACAGTATTAAAAGTAACGGCTGCTTGTCTCAAACAAGGCGTATTAACCGATTGGTTTTTGTTTGCCCCTCATTGTATCCGGATTGCACCACCACTTACAATAACTGCGAAAGAAATCCGAAAGGCATGTGCGGTGATATATAAAGCTATCGATGGGCTAAAAAGATGAATTTTTTACGTCGTGGCTAGTGCATCAATCCTCCACTTCCACAATCACTTCCACCTCTACCGCAATATTATTCGGTAATGCATACATGCCAACGGCACTACGGGCGTGTTTACCTTTATCGCCAAAGATTTCAACCATCACATCACTATAGCCATTGATCACTTTAGGTTGCTCGGTAAATCCGCTTTCGCAATTGACCATGCCCAATACTTTTACCACCCTTTTTATTTTATTCAAACTGCCCAATTCGGCTTTCAATACTGCGAGGTGTTGAATAGCGACGGTGCGTGCGGCTTGGTATCCTTGTTCAATAGTAAGTTCTTTGCCCACTTTACCGGTTATATCGGTACCATCGGCGTTTTTCGGTCCTTTGCCTGCCAGGTAGATTAAGTTACCAACTCTCACCGCATTTACATAATTCGCTACCGGCTTAGATGGAGGAGATAACACAATGCCTTTTTCTTTTAAGCGTTGTTCGGCGTCTTGGGAGAATGATGTAATAGATAAGACAAAGAGAGAGAAAAAAAATCCTATTATTTTTTTCATTGATTATATTTTTATAAGATTATAAATGATAGCTGCTAATAAGCCGCCAGCTATTGGACCAAAAACAGGTATCCATGAATAACTCCAATCGCTGTCGCGTTTTTGCGGAATAGGAAGTATAAAATGAGCGATACGCGGACCTAAATCTCTTGCGGGGTTAATGGCATAACCGGTAGGACCGCCTAACGATAAACCGATACCTAATACCAGTAAACCAACCGGCAATGCATCCAACGCGCCCATTGTTTCTTTTGGTTTCGACATTAATAAACCGCCTAACACCAAAATAAAAGTTCCCACTATTTCTGTAATCAGATTATTAAGGTTGCCTTTGATAGCCGGAGCGTTACAAAAGACAGCAAGTTTAGTGTCGCCTTCCGGAGTTTCTTCAAAATGTTGTCGATAGGATAGCCATACTATAATCGCACCGGAAATAGCTCCCGCGAATTGCGCTGCTATATAAACTCCTACATCGTCCCAGGCGAAATCCCCGAGATAAGCCATGGCAAGTGTAAACGCCGGATTTAAATGGCCTTTACCCCCAAGGGTAGTAGAAGCAAAAACTCCCACAAAAACCGCAATGCACCAGCCAAAGGTAATAGCGATTAATCCACCATTGTTACCCTTGGTTTTATTCAATAATACATTGGCAACAACCCCATCTCCCAAAATGATTAGGAGCATGGTTCCGATGAATTCGGGAATGAATAAAGACATAAGCAATCGTTTTAGTTTTTAACAGGCAGATAATGCTGCGCTGTGTTATGGAAAGATATTAATTGTTGATCGATCCAATGCTGGTCACGTTTCATTTCTTTTGCCATTAACGCCGCTACCAACGGGGCCGCTTCGATGGCAGCCTTTGCATCCAATAACAAGGCCCTTGTTCTGCGAGACAACGCGTCTTCTACAGTCATGCATTGTTCATCGCTCACCGCAAAAATGATTTGGGCTTTGGTGTAAGGCAATTCAGGATGTATTTTTTCTCCGAGCCGTTGATCCGATCTAATTAATTGTTCAATATGAGTTTTATCAGAGCCATAATAATATCCGGGTTCCTTAAAATCCGAAGTTGGTAAACATCCATGGATCAACAACTCTTCTGTTACACATTCTTTATAGGGAAGTTCTGCCTGTATAGCTGCGGTATTTACCACATCCTCTGCCATCTTTCGGTAAGTGGTCCATTTGCCACCCACGATGCTAACAAGACCCGTATTTGATATGATGATAGAATGATCTCTTGATATTTCCGCTGTTTTCTTTACGTCGCTTTTTACCAGGGGGCGCAATCCGGCGAAAATACTTCTTACATCGTTGAGTGTTGGATCCTTTGTAAGATAACGTGCGGCATGTTGTAAAATGAAATCGATCTCTTGTTTCTGGGCAATGGGTTCATCCGAAATTTTTTTAACCAGGGTATCCGTTGTACCTACAATAATTTTATTATGCCAGGGTACCGCGAATAATACCCGCCCATCATCAGTATGTGGAATCATAATTGCCGCATCGCCGGGTAAGAATTCCTTATCTAGTACCACATGAATACCCTGGCTGGGAGAAATGGTATTGGATTTTTTGGGATCATCCAGTTGTTGAATGCTATCGGAAAAAACCCCCGTCGCATTAATTACCACTTTCCCTTTTATTTCATATTCTTTACCGCTGATCTGATCACTTACCTGGATACCACAGATTTTTTCATTGGCTTTAAGAAGGCCCTTTACTTTAAAATAATTAAGCACAATCGCTTTTTGTTCAACGGCTGTTTGCGCTAAATTAATTGCCAGCCGCGCATCATCAAACTGCCCATCATGATAAACGACGCCACCCCGCAATCCTTCCGGATCCAGCGTAGGAGCCATCTCCAATACTTCATCTGTTGATAACCATTTGGAAGTTCCTAGCCCTAAACTTCCACTCATCCAGTCATATACTTTTAATCCCAGTCCGTAAAATGGACCTTCCCACCATTTATAATTCGGGACAATGAATGATTGATTTTTTACCAAATGCGCGGCATTTTTTTTAAGGATCCCTCGCTCTTTCAATGCTTCCATTACCAGTTTGATATTTCCCTGTTGCAAATATCGAACCCCGCCATGCACCAGTTTGGTTGATTTGGAAGAGGTGCCTTTTGCGAAATCAAATTGCTCTACTAATAGAGTTGAATAACCGCGTGATGCCGCATCTACTGCTGTACCAAGCCCGGTTGCTCCGCCACCAATGATGATGATGTCGAATATTTTTTGCGCTTCGAGTTGTTGTATGAGATGGTTGCGATTCAAGAAGTGTAGAATTTAAAAGTGAATAGTGAATGGTCAATAGTCAATGGTGAGTAGTGAGTGATTGCCCGAATAGTAGGAGTCTCCCGACTCCCTCCTTCGCTAAAGCTACGGAGGGCATGCCCGACTCCGAACTACCGACTCCCGTCTACTTATCGTCTGCCCACGCTATACTCGCTTTCACCGCTCTCTGCCAACCCTTCAAATATTCTTTTACTTTTTCTTCAGGCATTGTGGGAGTAAAACGCGCATCGGCCTGCCATTGTTTTTGCAATTCTTCCACACTATCCCAATAACCTACTGCAAGACCGGCGAGATAAGCAGCCCCTAACGCTGTTGTTTCATATACTTTCGGACGAACGACCGGTGTTTGAAGGATATCACTTTGAAATTGCATCAACATATTATTAATTGTAGCACCACCATCCACTCTTAATTCTTTAATGGAAATACCCGAATCGGATTCCATTGCTTTCAACACATCAGTGGTTTGATAAGCGATACTTTCCAACGCGGCTTTGGCAATATGTGCTTTGGTGGTTCCTCTTGTAATACCAAATAAGGATCCCCGCGCATGTTGGTTCCAGTGTGGTGCGCCCAATCCTGCGAAAGCGGGTACAACATATACCCCATCCGCATCCTTAACCTGGGCGGCTAATGATTCTATTTCAGAGGACTTACGAATTAGATGCATTCCATCACGCAACCATTGCACCACGGCACCGGCAATGAATACGCTTCCTTCCAGTGCATAGGCTGTTTTGTTGCCAATCTTCCAGGCAACGGTCGTTAACAAATTATTCCTGGAAGGAATTATTTTCTCGCCAGTATTCATTAGCATAAAACATCCAGTTCCATAAGTATTCTTCACCATTCCAGGTTGTGTACAAAGTTGTCCAAAAAGGGCAGCTTGCTGATCACCCGCAATTCCGGCAATCGGAATATTTGCATGTTTTACCACAGTTTCCGTAACACCATAAATTTTACTGGAGGGTTTTACTTCTGGAAGTACAGAAGCAGGAATATCAAAAAGTTTGAGCAGATCTTCATCCCATTCGCAGGTTTGAATATTGAGTAACATCGTTCGCGATGCATTGGATACATCAGTAATATGAATTTTTCCACCCGATAATTTCCAACTGAGCCAGCAATCTACCGTACCAAACGCGAGTTTTCCTTTTGCCGCTTTATCGCGGGCGCCGGGTACGGTATCCAGGATCCATTTCAATTTGGTAGCGGAGAAATAAGCGTCGATTATCAAACCGGTTTTTTGTTGGATCATAGGAGCATGGCCAGCTGCTTTCAATGAATCACAGTAATGCGCTGTTCGTCTATCCTGCCAAACAATGGCATTATAAACTGGTTTACCCGTTTCGCGATCCCATACAATGGTTGTTTCGCGTTGATTGGTAATACCGATGGCAGCGACGTCAATCGTTTTCAGATTACTCTTTGCAAGTACTTCGGCCATTACACTGAATTGCGAGGACCATATTTCTTCCGCATCATGTTCTACCCATCCTGGTTTAGGATAGATCTGTTTGAATTCTTTTTGTGCAACGGTAACAATAGCACCCGAATGATTAAAGAGAATGGCCCGCGAACTGGTAGTGCCCTGATCGAGCGCAAGGATAAGCTTTTCTGGCATGCAAGCTGATTTTGGAGGGATAAGATAACTAAATTCCCGGGAGGTTTAATAGTTTAATGGTTTAAAAGTTTAATGGTTTAAGGGTTCTCAGATTTAGTCAGTCTTTACAAAATTCAACAACTCTTAAACTCTGAAACCTTTAAACTATGAAACTCTTAAAAAGCTAACCTAAAACTAAAGAACACACCAAATCGTTTAACTCGCTCAGGTGGCAATGGAGTAGGCAATACTCTCCAGATAAAATCAAGGCGGAATACTTTGAAGATATTATCAATACCGGTACCAATTTCTACATATGTTTTTCCATCCAGCACTTCAAATTTATAATCCGAACCTACGGGCATATTGAGGGCTATATTTTCATCGGTTAGTGTGCTCCATAATAATTTGGCATTCCAGAATTGTCGGAATTTAAGTTTACGGGTTAAGGGGATGAAACGGAACAAACCATTCCCGATATTATGTTCGAAATTAATACCGGCGTATTGATCCTGCAGGTATTCGAAACGGTTCATCAGGTTAAAAGCATATTTGTTATAATAATAAATTTCATTACCGGGGGCGTTGTCCAGCAGTACAAATGGCAACGTGCCAAATGTTTTACCTCCGAATACATTGTAGTAAATGGTTCCATAAGGAGCGATCTTACTATAATCGGAGATGCTAATGGAAACCTTGGCATAATCGTAACTGCTATTCAATACACCCTGGAATCCCTTGGTAAATTTTATTTCCGGAATGGGATAAGGGCTGCCCACACTGGCGCGGTAAAAAGTACTTTCCAGGAATTTTTCGAGATAAGCAAATCGGAATTTTACCGACGTTTCAAATGTATTCAACGGTTGGTTTGAAGCATCTTTATAAATTTCAGGATCGGGAAGATTCAAGACAGGATCGAATATTTTTCTCATACCAGTCAATGTAACTGAAAAGCCATTATGCCATTCTTTAAAATACTCCAGCTTTGCTTCATCCACAGCCAGGAACTTAATAGGGATGCCTGGTTTACGTATGGCCAGTGCGAATATATTATCCTGACTTATTTCATCATAATAACTCTGCGATCGATCAAAATCCTTGGTATAAGAAGCAAACAATGTATGACGTGGATTTTTATTAAGCATCCATAACACATCCCCCTTACCCTTGAATTTCTGATCTTTGAAACCATAAGCCAGGTATCCGTGTAGAATCACTTTCCTGTCGAAATATTTATTAGTACCAACATCAAATCGTAGGCGCAATCCTTCGAGCACATTTCCGGTAACCCAGTTCATCCACGGACCGAGTTGGTAATTGCCTACATTAAGATAGCCGGTAGCAAGGAAGTCCAGCATCCGGGTAGTACGTTTAAATGCCGGAAGATTGAGAAGGGTATCAATTGTTTTATATATGGCCG
The DNA here is from genome assembly GCA_965279015.1 of Chitinophagaceae bacterium. Classification (GTDB taxonomy): domain Bacteria; phylum Bacteroidota; class Bacteroidia; order Chitinophagales; family Chitinophagaceae; genus Endoryza. The sequence continues at coordinate 120,174 of OZ257130.1, read as the reverse complement.
TTTCATTTTTATTAAGAGGCTCATGTCTTGATTTTGTCCAGAAACTATCGGTAGTGTTTTTGGTAGAATCGGGTATAATCGTTTCTTCCATTATTTTATTTTTGGCCAGTTCCTTTAATACGGAAGAATCATTCACCACTACATTCTTATAAGTAGTATTCTTATGACCAATCAGGGAAAGTGCTTTTTCCCCGGAAATGGAAAGATCCACTACGAATTTATCACGGTAAAGGAACCAGGTACTGTCATTTATCATTTTAAATTCCTGTATCAAGCTTATTCGGTCAACAAAATTTACATTGGCATCTTTTGATAAACGTAAACTCATTTTCTGAACTGCCCAGGTAGTATCGTGTACCCAGCAATCGCCTTCAAATGTATTTTCTCCTATTCGTTTAGGTGTAAACTGGAGATGGATGAGTCGGCGGTTATCCACAAATTGTGAGTCGAGTACTTTATACCGGTAGTAATTATCTCCGTTATCACTTAATGGGCTTATAAATTGTTTATCGAAGACCGGAATGAAATTGGCATAAAAATTTATGTTCTGCTCCATACCGCCGAGAAATTGAAGGGCACTCTGATTGCTTACTCCAGCCGTTTTATAACCCTTAAACACCTCTCTCCTGCGTAAAGGGGCCTTCTGGTAATAATAATCGGAAAGGGTTTCAGTAAGATAAACAGGAAGAAAGGGAGTACCTTCTTCAGTGGTATCGACATTATCCAATACAAAATTGAATTGTTTGAGAACAGGGAATTTGGCCCATTTGTCTTTTTTGATATTCTTGATATCAACTTCAAGCTTATTGTATAGTTCGTAGGAAAAATTGTAGAAGCGATAGCGATCATTATAAGGTTTACGTTTTACAATACGTCGCCACATGAGCAGGCCCCGATCAATTTTCCGTTTCACTACTACTTCGGTTGTGTATTTGCCCCTTTCCAGGAGAATGTTCATGTTAATGACTTCTCCTTTGACTTTGGAGTAAAAAAGACTGTCGAGTGGTAAAATAAAATCCGCGTAGCCCACATAAGTGATCAGCAGGGTGTCGGAAGGCCATTCATGAAAGCGGAAAACAAAATTACCGGCTGAATCGCTCAGACGACCGGCTGTGGAATGTTTAAAACTAAGTGACGCAAAGGGAATGCGCTCATCACTGTGCGCATCTTTAATGGTGCCCCTGAAAACTTTTGATTGAGACCATCCGGAAATAGCCGGTAGTAAGCACAGTAACAAAGCCAGGGCGCCGACAGGCCTGCGTTTCACAAATCCAATCATCGATCAAAAATACGATATGCCCGTTAAAATGGATTCGTTAAAATTCTGATACTGATAAAAATGCATACAAAAATTTGGAAATTTGAAGGACATCCAATTACTTTGTATTACAAAGCGCTTTTTATGCAAGACACACAACCCCCTTTACAAACGCTTCAAGACATCAGGCGAATGATGGAGCGATCCTCGCGTTTTATTTCTCTAAGTGGATGGAGCGGTATTTGCGCGGGTGTTTGTGCGTTGGCAGGGGCGAGCGCTGCCTATCTGCGGTTAAAGAAATATAACATAAGGAGTGAATCAACGGATTATGGGATCCGGGAAGGGGTGGGTTCTGCAAACCTTATTAATGACTTGCTGTGGATTGCCGGGATTGTTTTTGTAGCCGCCTTTTTGTCGGCGTTTTTTTTTACGTACCAGCGCAGTAAGAAAAATAATACTCCTATCTGGGACCCGATTTCGCGGAGGTTAATATGGAATACCATTATTCCGATGTTTGTGGGGGGCGCCGTTATTTTGCGTTTGCTGCAAGTTGGAATGTTTGACCTGGTGGCCCCGGCATCGCTTATTTTTTATGGATTGGCATTATTGAATGGCAGTAAATATACACTGGGTGAGATACGTTATCTTGCTTTTGGACAATTAGTACTTGGTATTATCAATTTGTGGCTAACACAATATTCATTACTATTCTGGGCGCTTGGTTTCGGAGTGTTACATATACTATATGGTGCATTGATGTGGTGGAAGTATGAACGTTGAGCTTTTAAACTGAAGGAATGAAGAACCCGATTGAAAATCTGAATAAAATTTTTGACAGCCGCATTCGGTTGGGGGTGATGAGCATCCTCATGGTGAATGAGGAAGTTAGTTTTAACGATCTTAAACAAATGATGGAAGTAACGGATGGTAACCTGGCTTCACACCTGATTAACCTGGAAGAAAATGGGTATATCAAAGTGCATAAAGGTTTTATCGGTCGAAAGACCAATACCACGTATTCAATTACCAAGGCTGGAGAGAAAGCATTTAAAGAACATGTTGAAGCATTGGAAAATATGATCAAAGGCGTAAAATAATTTTTTTTGTATTTACACTTTGTATTTCAAAGTACTTTTTTAAAAATGTTCAGAAGCTGATTTTTTTAGTGATTGTTATCGGGATTAGGTATTACGAATTATTAAAAGAGCTATTATGCAATCAATTACAAGCAAATCGAAATTCATTTGGATAGCTGGCTTGCTATTAACCATTCCTACTTTCTATTTCTTTCTGGCTTCTTTATTAAAATATGAATTTAACACCCCCGGATTATATGACGTTATAGAACCTGCGCTGCAATCCATGGGACTGCGCGAAAGTGTTGGTTGGAACATTAACCTCCTTATCCTGTTCGGGCCTGTGCTTGCCCTTTTGCTGAATGTATTATCTGTAATACACATTCGCTTTGAAACCACAAAAGAGAAGATCGACTGCCGGGTATCCATCAACAAAAGCTGGAAAAACCTGGCAGTCGTCTTCCTCAGTGGGATCGTATTATTGTTTCTGTTTGCGTACCTTTTTGTAGAAAACTGTAACTGTCATTAAAAAAACTAACGCATGATTAAGGAGCGAATTAAAATTTATTGGATCATCGGAGGTGCTTTATTGTTCAATGGAATCTTCTGGAATGAGAAGATGGCTGTTAACACGGTACTCTATGATCTTTTCATAATCGGAGTTCTTTTTTCTTTATACCCTAAGGCCAGGCATTCTTCCACAGTGAGATGGCTGCTTGCAGGCCATCTCATCTGCCTGGCTATGATTGTGGTTAATAATAGCATGCTCAGTAAATTCGCTTTTATCGTGACGTTATTTTTATTGACCGGCTTCACCCAATATGTTCATCGATCTGTTTGGTACGCGGGGGGTAGTGTATTCCAGAATATCGTTTTCTCAGTACCGGGGTTTTTCGAAGCGTTGGAGCGACCTAAAAGAAAAAAAGGATCCCGGGGCCGATTTTCAAAACTGATATGGTTTGTTGTTTTACCTCTTTTCCTGGCTTTTGTATTTTTTATAATGTATTCAAATGCCAACAGTGTTTTTTCTGACGGTGCAACCCGGTTTGGAACCTGGGTCGAAAACTTCTTTAATAATTTTTTCGATTTCTTCAATGGATATCGCTTGTTATTTTTCCTGTTGGGTTTATTTATCAGCACTTTTATTCTGCTACGCAGCAAGCTTGATTATTTTTCGAAAAAGGAAGAAAAGCATACAGACGATCTCGTTCGGATTAAAAAACCCCTTAGTGAGAAGATGCGGGAACCCTTGTTTGAAATTGTGGCGGGCTTATTGGGAAAATTTGCGACTGGTATCATGGCGATCAAGAATACGTATACTGTGGGACTGATCAGCCTGGTGTTATTAAATATTTTACTGCTTATTGTAAACAGTATAGATATCTCCTATATCTGGTTTGGGTTCAACGCGCAGGAAGTAAATCTATATGAGATGATCCATGAAGGAGCCGACCTGCTGATTTTCTCTATGGTGATGGCCATTTTGGTACTGCTCATTTTCTTCCGAGGCAACCTCAATTTTTACAAGAATAATAAGTGGTTAAAATGGGCTGCTTATGGGTGGATCGCTCAAAATATCATTTTAGTAATATCTGTATTCCTTCGCGATTATCATTATATCCGTGAAACCGGTCTCGCCTATAAAAGGATCGGGGTATTATTTTACCTGGCATTGGTATTGGTGGGGCTAATTACCGTTTTCTGGAAAATTTATCATCGTAAAACTGTTTATTATTTATTCCGTGTAAATGCATGGGCCGTAATTGTATTGTTGATTTTTTCCACAACAATTAACTGGGATTACACCATCGCGGCTTATAACCTGGAGCATAAAAACGAGATCATAATGCCAGTTGATTATATGGTCACCTTGAAGAATAAGGCCCTGCCTTTACTGGATCAGCATAAAGAGGACCTGAAACACCATCAGCAATTGATGAAACAGAAAGACCTATGGAAATATGATTGTGACGATTGCTTTCTGCGTGAACTAGAAAGCAATATTGCTTCCAACAAAGAGCAGCGTAAGACATATACCTGGTTATCGTGGAATATAGCGGATGCATTTATTGATAACTATTTTCAGAACAAATTAGCGACCCGATAATTGATATGTCACCAGCTTTTAAAATATCGCTTAGCATTTGGGTAAGAACCTTATTATTTAACATCATTCTTGTAAGCATTTATGCTTTTTATGAGGCAGGTTTTAAGGCAGTTTTTGGATTGATCCTAATGACAATTGGAGCTTTTATAATTACCCTTCCTTTGTTAATCATCATTAATCCATTGGTAATATGGATGGCATCGATTTCTTATTCTCCCGGGAGTCGATTGGCATCGCTTGGTTTTTTGCTCATCCTTCTTGCAATAGGATGTTATGCTTTGGGAGCTGTATTGGTTTGGTTCGTGGCGGGTACAGAAATATTTACCGACAAGATTATGCATCGTATTGTATTTGCTACTGTTGTCGCAATAATACTGGCTACATGGTCGGTGAAATCATCGTTTATTAAACTTAATCCTGAAAATCATGAAGAGCAGTTGGCTTAAAAGAAATGGGCTAAGCCCTTATCCTGGCGCTTCCAATAAAGTTGATAGTTACACGTGTATTGAAAACGAATCGCGGATGGAACCAGAAAAATTATCAATTATGCGATCGAATCAATTTTCCATTCAAAACCGGATTAGAAGTTTTCGTTTCGCCGGCGAAGGGATATTTTCTTTTTTGAAGAAAGAACACAATGCCATGTTGCATTTTATGGCAACCATCGCAGTTATTACTTTGGGAGTTTTGACAGGACTTTCATTGGGTGAATGGATGGCGATCCTGCTATCGATTGGCCTGGTATGGGTGGCAGAGATGTTCAATACCTGTATTGAAAAGCTGATCGATTTTATAGCTCCCGGCTATCATCAACAAATAAAATTCATTAAGGATGTAGCCGCAGGCGCTGTATTGGTAGCCGCGTTAATTGCGTTGGCTATCGGGTTGATTGTTTTTATTCCTCACCTATTATATTGATTCAAGCGATGTTCAATCTCATTTTTTCAAAACGTTTTTATTTTTTACGCACGGAAGCGGACCGGTTATTAGTGCCTTCCATGATTTTCAGTGTGCTATTAGTGTTTGCCAGCCTGGGGCACTCCGGTTATCCCGGTTCGCTTTTCCTGGTGTGGAATCTTTTCCTCGCTTATATTCCTTATGCCATTAGCAACTCGGTACAATATCGCCCCCGGTTGATTGAAAACGGATGGAAATTCACGTTGGTATTTGTGGCCTGGCTGTTTTTTATTCCCAATTCCTTTTACCTGCTTACAGATCTCTTTCATTTGGGTGAAGTAAAGTCTATCCCGGGTTGGTATCACCTGGTAATGCTTATTTCATTTGCCTGGAATGGATTATTGCTGGGGGTTGTTTCGGTATGGCAAATGGAAAGACTCCTTCAAGTGAGGTGGGGTAATTATAATCATTGGTTCTTTATTTATCCAATTATGTGGCTCAATGCGCTGGGTATATACATTGGACGATACCTCCGTTTCAATAGCTGGGATGTTATTACCGATCCTTTTGATCTGCTCTCCGATATTTTGAAGATGCTCATTCACCCTATTCAGTATAAATATGCGTGGGGAATGGTATTGTGCTTTTCTGTTTTCATGACATTGGTATATATGGTACTAAAACGGATTGGTAAAATCATTGGCTAACCGAATGGTATCGATTTCCCACAAAGACACAAAGTTCACTAAGAAAACGCCTTTGTTGGCTTAGTGTCTTTGTGGGAAACAAAAGGTAGTAATTATCGTGTTTCTACTTTATGTAAAGCAACTATACTTATTTCACCACAATTGAATTTTTATGTGCTACCGTTATTGGAAGGAATACTTTACCGCTAATCAAATACATTTTGATCAACTTGATTGGAATGTAGCCGATGAGCTAACGGCTGAAGAAAAAAAATGCATTTACCAATCGCTTCAGCAATTTCAAAAAGGTGAAAACTCTGAGGGAAAACATTTGTACTCATTTGCCAAAACTTTTCCCGATCCCGAATATTTTGAAAGCATTAAGCTGTTTATTAAGGAAGAACAAAAGCACGCGCAGGTGCTGGCAAAGTTTATGGAGCTGCATTCTATTCCTAAAATAAAGAGTCATTGGATGGATAGCGTGTTTCGCGGTCTTCGAAAATTCTTTGGATTGGAAAACACGATCATCGTTTTGGTCACCGCAGAAATTATTGCTAAGGTTTATTATCGGGCATTGTTTCAGGCTACTTCCTCCACATTGCTAAAAAAAATCTGTAACCAGATTTTGCAGGATGAAGATCAACACCTCGCATTTCAGGCTACTACGCTCAATCATTTTTACCATTCATCCCCGCGTTGGAAGCAAATTATTACTCGAAGCTGGCACCGTTTGCTGATGACAGGTACCATTCTCGTTGTATGGCTATGGCATAAAAGAGTGTTGAAAAGCGGGGGAAGTTTCTTCAGTAAGTTTTTTATGGAAACGATGCTTGTTTATTTAGAAGTAGAGAGAGAGATTAAAATTAAGCAGAGGGCTTATAGTTACAAATAATCCCCGATGGCGAATGGCGAATTATCGGATGGCGTATTCTCAAAGTTGAAAATTGCTTATAAATAGAAAACTCTCCTATTATATTGGAGAGTTTTCTATTAAAAGAGGTTTATGTAGTTAGGACTTCATTCGCGCCTATTCGTTTTCATTCGTGTTAATTTGTGTTCAACATTCGCGTTTAAAAATCCATACCCATCGCAAAATACCAAATCGGCTTACCCTTGAAGAAAGCATTCATTTCCCAGGCAGTATCGAGTCTTAAGAAATAACCCAACAAGGTACTGCGAATACCAAAACCGTAACCACCGCAAAGGGGTCCAACACCACCGGCTTTAATCTTTACAACAACGGGTACTCCTGGGTTGGAGGCTTGCATAAAAGGTCGTTCAATGTTTTTAGGTGATCCACTCCAGGCACTTCCTAAATCAATAAACTGTACCACTTGAAAATTACGCACAAACGCATTGTTGACGGGCTTGTTGAAAAAGGTGGTGAATATCGGTAAACGGAATTCGCTATTCAGTACAAGCGCGTTATTTCCGTTAGCCACATTTTGGTTAAAGCCACGCATATTTACCGCCAGCGATTGGTATGCATAATAATTGCTGGCACCCGCCCCTTCATAAGGGGACGGCCTTGCATGATAATCCGGGAACATCCATCCATCTACACCCCCGAGGTAATAACAGATCTTCTGTTCACCCAATGAAAAATCAGCGGCGGCACGACCGGCCCATATAAAATTGCGATAGATCGGATAATAGTAACGAAGATCGCCACCCACATTAAAGTTTATCGCTCCTTTTTTAAGATCAAGTCCTGCGCGTGGTTCATTTATCTGGGAAGTAAAGTCGGCAACTAATTTATAGCGCAATCCATTCATAATATTCGTTGTCTTAACGATAACATTATCATGGATCCATTCTATTCTGGCGAGGGCGAAAACTTGTTTATTAACGTCTCCTATTTTCAACGCGCTGGAATCAAAATCATCGGCACGTACTACGTATTTATCTGTACGAATTCCCGCTGTAAAACGAATGGCGCGTATTTTATCAAGCGGATATTTTATTAGCCCCTGGTAAAGATTGCTGTATTGTTTGGCTTCATACACTTTAGGAGAACCATTGATACCGGTTATCAATCCAATATTGGTTTGACGATAGTATAACAATGAATAGTCCATTCGGTGTTTAAGGTAATCAACACGTGCATACCATTCTCCCCCACCATCAAACAAGGATTGATTAACAGGAATAAATGCTCCAACGCCACCCGTACCAACACTTACACCGGTACCACTGCCACTGATCAACGGAATACGGAGTGCCCCGGAAAAACGAATATTCTCAAACAGATCGAATATCGACGCTTTGAGCATCCCATTAAATGCACCGCCACTTTGCAATACAACAGGTAAAGATCCTGTAAAAGGTTCGTAGCGGGCGATCAATATATCATTGTTAAAGGCCGCGGAAAAATTATCAGCCGCGAATTTTAATTTATAATCGAAGAGTCTTGCTTTTTTAAGTACTGATTCATTGTCAGATGAACCACGGTTTAGTGGTTTGGAACCTTCCGTGGAATCTCCATCTTTTTCAAACCCCGTATCAAAAATATCTTTAATCTTCCTGCTTGAATCAGCAGGATTGGCCGGGTCATTCTTAAATTGAATTTCTTCTCCTTCTTCAAGCTGTGCATCCGCAATTGTTTTCTTACGGTAGTCGGATGGACGAGGATTAATATTGCGACGCCGGAGTGTGGCTTCATCCACTTTTAATTTATAAAGGAATTTTAAATCTCCCTGTTGTCTTACTTCACTTACCAATCCATTATCACCGGCGATCTTGGTTTCCAATAAACTACTTGTATAGTTAGTAATCGGGAAAACATAGGCCGAATCACTGGTAATAGAATAGGCGAAAACGGAATCCGGTTCCGTTTTGCCCCAGGCCTTCAAGGTGGAATCCAATTCGTGGTCATCGGGATTTCGTAAAAACTCATCTCCCACTACATAAACACTGTCGAGTCCCGCACGCTTTGTATTAAATAAGCCTGCAAAGCGGTTACCAATCCCTGTTTCATCACTTACAAAAGTAAAATGGGAGGTATTGTATTGCATCGGGTAACGGGCATCTCCATATTTCATGTTGGTCAGCTGGCTAACCTGCCGGAACTCATTCTTGCTGTAGAGATCCGCGAGAAAAATATTATAGCGGTTTGTTGCGACAGCCGTATCGCCACCTCTTGCATAAGCGGTGGGCCTGTTGGAAGAAAAGATGATACCTTGTTTACTTGGGAAAGCAACAAAGGTGGCATCCAGATCAGCATAAGAATCATTGGTTACCTGTTCAAAATTGTCTTTATCGATATGGTAAACAAAAATATCCGGTTGCCCTTTTCGCACTGCGCTTAACAACAAGGTATTTTCATTCAGCATGAATTTCACATCGGTCACCTGTTCAAAATGCGTAAGTTGCTGTTTCACTCTTTTGAAACGGCCAACAACATCGTAAACGAATAAATTTGTTTTTCCTTTCTCCCAATAGATACAGGCAATGCGGGTTCCTTTTCCATCCCAGGCCAGCAATGGGTAATTGGGATTTACTTCATTTTGATTTGAACGAATACCGGTCCTCAATATCACTTTACGGTCAACCCCATTTTCATGCAGCACTACGCAGTATTTTCCTTTTACATATTCCACTACTGCATACGTTTGGCTTCGGGGAGAAGGATTGGGAGAAAAGCGGAAATAATCGCGGTTTTTACTTACTTCTTCTACGATGGAAACGGTGCCCTTGGGAATATCGCGCCGGCCACGAAGATCCTTTTCGTATAAATCCGAAAATTCAGTCATAAAACCTCTCAATACTTCTTTGAACTTCATTTTGCAAATACGCTGGGAAGCGCCGTTCACGTTTCTATACACCCTGGCCAGATAAAGAAAGTAAGTGACATTCTCTTTTTTATACTTATTGGCAAAATAGTACCAGAAAGAATGCCCCGCCAATAAAGGCTTATCAAATGCGAATTGGTAAAAACCTTTATACTTGCCCGAAAGCAAAGCGGATTTCAATTGATTGTCCAGATCGGGGCTCCAGTTTTCCGCAACATATTCAATGTATCCATCTATCAGCCATTTGGGGAGGTCGAGCAGGGTTTGATTGGCCGCGAATTCACCTAAATCATCTCCAAATAAAATATTCTCGACCAATGTACGGGCAATTCCCTGGCGGATCTGGCGGCGTAGGTCGGCATGATTTCCATTAAAATAAACAATCATTTTATTGTTCACCAGTTTCGTAATACCACCCGAGGTCTGCCAATCGAGATTCAGTCCGATATTGGACTGTTCCATCTCATTAAAATTATTGTAGATAACAATATTAGCGCGGCGCTGCAGACCGTATTCCACGAATTGTTCTATGCTGGCTAATTCTTTTTCGGCAACCTGCAATACATAATTGGCAATCGCCTTCCCGTCCTCATAAAAGTATGTATTGAAGTTCGTCGTTTGCAGGTATTGCCATTTGAATTTCCTGTATTGAACCCGGTTCTTTCCAAATTCTATGGTACTTACCTGTGCCATCGCGGAAGGGCTCATCATTATTATCAGGGCCGCCAGTAAGATTTCTTTTGTGGTTATCTTTATCTGTTGAAATTGCATATCCAATCTTTAATAATTTTTAAAGGTAAAACAAATCCGTCTTTCTCCAGAGTTGTTCCTTAATAGTTCCAAGGGGATTCCTTTGGAACCAGTAAAAATTTGGGAATCGCTAAAAAGGGTACAGTTATGCTGAAAATCGAACAGTTTACTTTCAGTCCTCTCCAGGAAAATACATACGTAATTTACAACGAACAAGGTTGGTGCGCCATTGTTGATCCGGGCTGTTATTTTGGTAATGAACGGAATGACCTGAAAGATTTCGTGGCAGAGAGGCAATTAGCGCCTAAATTTTTGTTAAATACCCATTGTCACCTGGATCATGTATTCGGAAACAAATTTGTCCATGATACCTATGGCCTGATTCCACATATTCATCCGCTCGAAAAGCCGGTATTGGACTATGCTCCAATCAGTGGGCTTAATTGGGGTCTGCCGTTTGATAATTATAAGGGGAAATTGATCTACCTCAATGAGGGCGATACCATTCAATTGGGGGATGATCTGTTCGAGATTTTTTTTACACCGGGTCATTCACCCGGTAGTATCTGTTATTATTGCCGTGTGCAGGGGTTTATAATAAGTGGTGATGTGCTGTTCCGGGAAAGTATCGGTCGAAGTGATCTGCCGGGAGGTAATGCCGAAATCCTGTTTAGGAGTATCCGGGAAAAACTATTTGTTTTGCCCGATGATACAGAAGTTTATTCTGGGCATGGACCCGTTACAACCATCGGATATGAAAAAATAAATAACCCTTTCGTGGGTCAGACAATTTTATAAAGCCATTTGCCTATATAGGGAAGGCGCTGGAGTTCCTTTTTTTCCACTTTCAATATCAATAAAGCAAATAATCCCATAAGCACAACGGCGCTACTATAATAAACAGGAAAGAAATAACTGGCACCGCTATTGATGTTACGTACAATCAATTCGTGAATGATATAGAGAAGCGCGCAGATAACAAGATAGGTTAGCAATTTCTTTTTTGCATAGGGAACCGGATAGTATTTCTGACCCTGTCGGTAACTGACTACCATCATAAACGCATAACAAATAAAAGTGGCCCAGGCGGCACCGGTATAGCGAAAAGCAGGAACCAGAATAATATTCAAGCCAATAGTGATGATGGCACCGGCGATGGTAATATACGCCCCGAACATATTGCGGTTAGTGAGCTTATACCAGATCGAAAGATTGTAATAAATACCAAGAAATACGCTTGCCATAGCCAGGATCGGAACAATATGAATGCCCTCCTTATATTCCGAATGTTTTGAAGCGATTAATCCACTCCAAAGTTCCAGGAAAAGCGCTACCGCTAAAAACATAAAACAACAGGCAATCACAAAAAATTTCATCACCCGGGCATAGGATTTTTGAGCCCCTTCATTTTTGGATTGATTAAAGAAAAAGGGTTCCGCGGCCAACCGGAATACCTGAATGAATATTGTAATGAGTACGGCTAATTTATAGTTGGCACCAAATACCCCTAATTCAAATTGTTCTCTTTTTTCTCCGATATCGAGTACCTTCTGATACACCAACCGGCTCAGCATTTCGTTGATCATACCCCCAAACCCAACAATGATGAGCGGATAGGAATAATACATCACTTCCCGCCACAGCTTCTTATCAAACCGGAATTGGAAAGTGGCAAATTCTTTATACAATAGTAATAGGGTAGCGGCACTGGCAATCAAATTAGCGAGAATAAAATAACCAATACCCACCGCGGGGTTAAAGAATTGTCCAAGAAAAGAATCCGGATCCTTATCATGCGCTGGTTTAGCTACATAATAAAAGAAGAGGACCAGCGCGATATTCAGTAAAATGGAGAAAACATTGATGAACGCATATTTCCGGGGCCTTTCTTCGAGCCGGAGTTTGCTCATAGGCAGCGTATACAACGTATCAAAAAAAACGATTCCCAGCATCCAGGTTACAAATTCCGGATGTTTATTCATTTCGATAAAGTCGGTTAAAGGAGCTTTAAAGATGAATAGTATGGCCGTTAATAGAATGGTAGTGACAAGAATCGAAACATTCAGTGTATTATATAACTTCTGGCGATCGTGTGTTTGGGCAAAACGGAAAAAACTTGTTTCGAGGCCATAGGTGAAAAGAATATTGAGGAAAGGTACCACCGCGTAAATCTGGGTAAAAGCATAAGAGCCGTTGGGATCAAATAACTGGAACCCCAACAAGCTGACGCCAAAATTCAGAAAGCGGGCAAGAATGCGGGGTGCACCATACCAGATTGTTTGTCCCGCAAGCTTTTTAATGCTACTCAAGTCGCCTGATTTTTAAAAGGATGGTCAAAAATACGATTTAACCCGCTTCCCGGATGTATGCAAGTTTCATATTCAGATACCATTTTAAATGAAATTTCTTTTTAAGTATGAAAGATCAGAATTCTCGACGCGTTGAAGAAGGAGAAAGTGTTAATATTTAATAGTAGCGACCACGTGTGAATTATTGTTGAGGTGGGGGTAACGGATGAATGTTTCCAACCATCTTAACCTCGTTTTCGTTCATTTTTTCTAAGATTTCCGCAATCAACTCGCTTTTTACAAAATCCAGGTCAATTATATCTTTTACCCAAATCAGTAATTCCACTTTTATGCCATAAAGTGAAAGTTCCCGGAACAACAACTCGGGTTCAGGATACTGTAATATGCCATCTTGTGTGGCAATAATTTGATTGATGACTTTTTTTACGGTTTCAAGATCGGTGTGAAGGGTTATATAAAAAGCGATGGAAACCCGGCGACGTCGGCCAGAAAGAGTCCAGTTGACGAGCTTGGATGAAAGTAACTCGCCGTTCGGTATAACTACATCCGAGCCGTCGGATGTTTTCATTACACTAGAGCGGAGACCGATATCAACTACAATTCCGGTATAAGGCGCCAATTCGATCTTATCACCTACCCGTATTGGTTTTTCCATGGCAATAATAATTCCAGAAACTATATTGTTGACAAGGTGTTGCAATCCGAAACCAACTCCTACTGATAAGGCACCCAGGATGATGGTGAATCGGTCCATCGGAATTCCGGAAGCGATAAAGGCAATAACGACTCCGGCGGCAATAAAAAATAACCGGAAAAGTAGTTTTGTATTTTTAAGTCCAGAAAATCGATGTGCTGTACCAGAAATCAGATCGATGAGCAGACCCATTAAGCGGCTCAGAATAACTCCCGCTAACAATACCGCCAGAAAAACCATTACGCTTTCAAATGTAAAACTGACATCTCCAATGGTTCGGGGTTGTGAGAAGAAGAAACTAACTGTATCGTAGAGATAATTGTAGATATTGATAGTGCGTGCGAACACAAATAACCAGGCAATTATTCCAAATGTTGTAAGTATGTTTTGTGCCATTCGTCGGATAGCAGCAAAATCCCGGCCTTTATCAATAATGTTATGATGTTGAAGCCGGGTATAAAACATATACAGCAATTCAATTATTACGTCAATACTTAACTTAAGCGCCGCTGCCGTAATAATGTTAAAAATACTATTGATGGAGAAAATCCGGGCAGCGTTATAATATCCCAGGAAGTTGAAAAGAACCGAAAGTACTTGTTGAATGGCGGTAATAAGAATTATAAGAAGGAACAGATTCCTGTAACGTTTAACCATTGGAGACAGCATGTTGTATGTGCTGAACAAAAGATATATACAACCCACATTCAGTCCAACCATCAGCCATCTTTCAAAATAAGAGATGTCAACAAACAAGTTCATCAGCGAAAAACGGATAAAGACAAATATAATTCCGATCCATCTCCAACGGATCTGCCACCTCATGTTATCCCACAATAAAAAGCTGAGACTAATCAACAAGCCGAATATGAAAAGCGCGGCTATAATAAAAGGCGGGTTACCGTAAAAAAAAGAGGAGAAACAAAACAAGAGCGTAAAACCGGCTGCAAATGGATGTCGGGACACGCGCTTTGCATGCGAACTTAAATTTTCCAGGTACTGCTCTTTATTGTAAAGAAATCGATGATTTTGATAGATCCATGCCAGCAAGAATAGCGCGATTACCAGGTTCCAGAAGAATAGCGTGGACTCATCTCTGACGTAAATGAGTAAAAGTTGTTGGGCGAATTCAATGGTTTCGTTCATCTCATCCTTCATTGGCACGTAGTAGGTATCGTCACTTGTTGAGCTTAGTAAAGGATGTTTTTCCTGGAAAAGGTTCTTGTTGAAATTCTGCAGTGAAAAACGGATATGATGTTGCAGATCCACTGCGTCCATGGCTAATTCACTAAGGTGCCCCTGCAATAATCCCAACTGGACCATCGTACTTTCATTAGCCTCTTTTATAGATTTCCATTTATTGGTTAACCGGAGTAATTGTTCCTGGTATAATTTCTGCAGGGAAACATCCTTATAATATCCATGTTCCATGGAATCCAGACCAAGTTGGTAAAACTCCTTTTCAATCTGACGAAGCTTATTGAAATAATTCTGTGTCTGTGCCTGATAAAATTTAACCCTTTTATATATCTCATCAACGATGATTCTACTTCCAGCCAGGTACCTGAGATTATTGCTATTTTTCCGAAGGCTCAGCAATTGCTTCGATTTATTCAGCTGACCCTGCAGCATTTGGATATCGGCAATAATTAACGCAGTGTCGATTGTTCTTCTCAACAAAATATCCCAGGAGATCAATTCTTTGTTGAGGGTTTCAATCCGTTCGATTGAGGTGAAAACAGACTTATCAGAAAATTCGATTTGAGGAGTCGTTAATGTATCAACTGTTAACGTATTGACACTATCGGTAATTTGCGAAACGCAAGGAGTAACTGTTAATAGGAAAAAGGTTGGTATGAGTGAGAAAAGGAGTCGGTGCATTGGCTATTAATTCCCGATTAAGATAACTATTTTAAATGGTATAAGCGTTGCTTTATTAATAAATCCAAGCCATGTAACTACAAATTAAATTGTTCGGTTTAGTACTGAAGTGAGTATTTAACTTAATTTGCAAGTAGAACTATTTATAGCTTCAAAATAAACTGGATCACCGATGAACAAATTTATATGGTGTCTGTTTTCAAGAGGTAAATAACGGCCGGAACTATAAAACCCTTGATCGTATGAAAAAAGGAAAGTTCTTTTTATTGGCAATTTTTCTTTTAAGTATTCAACTGACTTCCGGACAAGATGCTCATTATTGGGCTTCTTCCTATGGACCCGCTGGCTTTTTTACACCAGGGGCCGTAATCGCCAGGAATAAAGACAGTGGCGTTCTTTTTTATAATCCCGCTTTGTTAGCTTACAATAATCGCAATGCGGCTTCTATTACAGGTACCATTTATCAATGGCAGCAGATCCGTATTCCAGACGGCGCGGGCACCGGTTACCCGTTAAATTCTTCCGTTGGCGCTATTGTTCCTCTTATTGCCTCCAATACGATCAGCTTTAATAAAAAGAAACCATTTACGTTGGTTTATGCCATTGTGCATTCGACAGTTATTGACTTCAGTACTTCTCAACGGATCGATACTAAACTGAATGCGCTTAATGATAGCTATAGCCCCGGGGAGGAAGTATTTATTAGTCAGTTCAGCCATTCCAATGATGTTCGTGAAACTTCGGGTTTGCTTAACGCAGGTTTCCGAGTTTCAGAAAAACTGGCAATCGGTTTTTCAGCGGAGGGAAATCTCCGTTCGCAGGATTATCTCGTGGATTATAAATCGCGTGCACTGGTGAATACAGGAACCGATACCATTTTTCCCCCGTTGGTAAGTGTGCAGGAATACTATCATAATGATAATTACCAGGTCGGGTTCCGATTTAAGGCCGGTTTATCGTACGATCTTTCTGTTCGTACACATCTTGGATTACTGATTACTTCACCCTTATTGAAAATAGCATCAGGGGGAAATATTTTATCTGATTTAGAAATATCCAATCTTCTTTTGGGTTCAACGGTAGTGAATTTACTGGCGAATACACAACAGGAAGACTTGTCTTCCCAATGGAAAACTCCGTTTAGTGTTGCCGTTGGTATCAGCCAGGACTTTCAGAAGGGTCAGTTTTATATTGCGGCCGAGTATTTCGGTAAACTGGAAGAGTATAATGTGGTTACTCCGCGTAAATCAGCTTTTATACGTCCGGATACCACCACCGATCAGGCGCCTTCATTACTAAAATTAAAAGATGTGCGGCGGGCCATTGCTAATGTGGGAATGGGTTTCAGTTACGAGTTAGATAAATCTCTCACTGGTTATATTTCACTACGAACAGATTTTTGTTACGGCGATGACGAATTGTTCAGTGATGACCGTGGATTCAGGGTAAATACTACACAATGGAATAATTATCATTTACAGACTGGGGTGAATATGCGGAAAAGAAGATTTAATCTCCGGTCCGGACTGATGTTAACTCATGGTCGCACTTCCAATTTTCAGCAACCCATTAATTTTGAAGATCCAAATGAAGCAAACCTTTTGCAGGGAACCACAGGCAATACTCAAGCGAGGCATTTTACCGTGGGATTAATGGTTTCCTATATACTTAATTTATAGTAACAGGTTAAATTCCGTTAAACGATTTGAAAGCTGAGCAGAAGAAAAGATTAGATTTAGCAGGGCAATAATTATGATAAAAAAACTGATCAGGAAATTCTTTAAGGGAATAGCTATTTTCTTCGTGTTATTCCTGCTTCTGCTCGTCTTACTTCATTTTTGGTTGATCCAAAATGCACAGGCGATAGTGGCTGAATTGGTAGTAGAGCAGACCGAAGGAAGACAAACGGTTGGTTTCAGAAAATTGAGCATTGATTACAGAAATTTAAAGATTCAGGTAGACAATTTTGATTTTCGCCCTGTGGATTCAATGAACACTGACGTGAAGTTTCGCTTTTCCAGCGAACGATTATCACTTCAGGTAAAAAGCCTGTGGTCACTGGTGTTTCATAAAAAAGTGGATGTAGACTCAATAGTATGCATTCGACCAGTCGTAGAAATATTCAGGCAGGATAACCCCGATAATAAAAAAATATCATTGTCGAACGATGTTGGCAATGCTTATCTCATCATCCAAAAAGCAGTTAATGGTCTTCGACTTAAAAGATTTCAGATCGATGATGGAACCTTCCGTGTTATAGACCTGACCAATGAATCAAAGCCGCTTCAGCTTACGGATATCTGGTTAGCGATCGACAATCTTCGGATAGATACCGGTAAGATTAATGATCAACCTTTCCTGTTCAGTGATAATATTGATTTCAAAACGAGTAACCAGGATATTTCCTGGGGGGAAGATGACAGGCGTTTAAAATTCAAACGGCTTCACCTGAATACAAAATCAGCTTTCCTGGAAACCGACAGTTGTTTTATGGCAGTCGCGCGTAAGGATTCAAGTGGTAATTCTTTCGCGGTATTGTTCGATAAGCTAAGATTGGTAAACCCCAACCTGAAAGCCTTGTATCTTGATGGTGCTATTTCAGCCGATTCCATTTATTGTGAGCGGCCCCTGCTAAGGATGGAGATAAATGAGAAAAAGAAGCTCAAAAAAAGAAAAGGGACTGATAAATCATTTGAACATGCGCTGAATAAGCTGACCGGGGACCTATTGATAAAAAATATACAGGTGAAGAACGCCGACCTTTCTATAACTATGAAAAGGGGGAGTACCATCCGAACCTTTCAGGCGGTAAATAATAGTTTTAGTTTTTCGGATATAGCGCTGCGTCAAAATGAGGAGGATCCGGTTTATATCGGACGTATTAATCTGTCGATCCGGAATTATCTGTCGTATAGTACCGATAGTGCTTACAGCATGCAATTCGACAGTATTAGCTTTCGGAATAACAAAGTAAGAATATCGAACCTTGCATTATCGTCATATCCAACTGCCATAAAAAAAAGAACTACGTCCATAAAGATTCCTTTTTTCGAGATGAGCCAGGTTGAATGGGCCGAACTTCTTTTTAATAAACGCATTGTGGCACACAATGCCGTTTTGTTCAGCCCACAGATAGATATCGAATCAGAAAAGCAACAAACCGCGCATAGAACCGGTTCTGTATTGGAAGTATTAGAACATGTAAGCCAGGTAATTGAACTTGAGCATTTCCGTATGATTAATGGTACGATCGATTATAAAACCAAAGGAGGATTGAGGCTTTATTTGCAGGGAGTAAATACGGCTATAAATACCGAAATGTTGTTAAATGCACAAAATCGGAAAACAATACAAAATGCCGTGTCCATGTTTAATTTCGATAACGCTATTGTTGTCAGCAGAAATGCAGAATTAAAAATTAAAGATGGATATTATGATGGTGCCCATGAAACGCTTGATATGGGGCAACTCGAATTGATCAATAAAGAGCATACGCTGGAGGTACATGCGGAAAAGGTGCATTTGCATGATATTTTATCGGACAGTTCACTATTGCGAGCGGAGGGTGTCAGTTGGGATAAGGCGGATATCAAACTAAAACTGAATGCTCAAAAGAATGAAAAAAAGAAAAAGAAGCTTTTGCTCGACCTGAAAGATATCCAGGGGCGGAATACATCGGTAAGTTTGGTTACCGCTTCTTCCACCATTAATACTCATCTCGATCAGCTCAACATTCCAACTTTTCAAAATGCGGATGGAGTGGATGTGGGGAAAGGAGCTTACCTGGAAGGAAGAGATTTTGTGATGAGGGGGCCCACTAATATTAGCTGTCGTTCTTATTCGATCCAGGGACGTGGGCAATCTGTACTATCAGACCTGCATGTAGAAAGATATAAAGAGGATGATTCACTAAATGCGATAGCGGCAAAACTGGAATTCGTACCTCATATTCACGAAATGTCGAAGGGGATTATTGAACTGGAAGAAATAACCATTACAAAACCTGTTATTGACCTGGTAAAAAAACAAAATGATAAACAGTTAGAGCAAGAAAAAAAATACAAACTACTTCCGAAATTAAATATTGAGCAGGTGCGGGTAATCAACCCGATAGTTCATATCAATACACAAAACCGAGATAAAAAAAATGAAATTTCTATACCTGTTCCATCGGGTTCTTCTCCCTCTACACTGATTCAGCTTGGATCGATTCGTACTAACGATGATGGCGCACTAACTGTTGGCGACATTTTACTTCGTGTTCAGGAATTCAAAGTGATGAACGACAGCATTACCTTATTGTGTCGTCGTGAAGGCAATTTAGATTTGCGCGTACATCATACAACGTTTAAGCCGGCTACTGCGGATTCAAAAGCAAATTGGAGCGGGATGATAAAAAGCCTTTCGGCTAATTATTTATTATTTGATCAGCGAAAAACAAACAAAGAGATTTACCTGGTTTTAAAGAAAGCTGAAATTGATAGCCTTTCATTAAATGCCAGTAAACTTCAACCCTATGAAATTTTAAAAGAAAGTCCACATCTTATTATTAAAAATTTTTCAGGGAATCTCAAAACAATTTCAACAGACTTATCCTGGCAAAATGTAAAGTATGATAAATTTCGTCGCCTGGTTATGCTTGATACACTTGATTATAGTCCGGCAATGAGTCGTGATTCATTCGTTGCGTTAGCTCAATATGAACCGACATATATTCAAGCACGGGTTCACAATCTCACGGTCCATAATGTAGATTTGCCCGGTTATTTCCGAGATAGCGTATTGAAATTGAATAAACTCATCATTCATGAACCAAGGCTTACTATTTATAAAGACAAGACGATTCCATTCTATCCCGGCAACATAAAACCTTTGCCGGTTAACCTGATTAAATCGATACCATTTGCTTTTTCCCTGGATACATTAGTGTTGTCAAATGGTGTGGTGAACTATGCGGAACGGGCAAAGAAAACAAAACTGGAGGGATCCGTTTTTCTTACCCGATTGAATGCAACTATATATCCTATAACAAATCGAAACTTAAAAGATACCGATAGTTTAAGTATACGTGCCCAGGCTTATCTGATGGATACGGCTTTGATCCGTCTGCGCATGCGGGAATCCTATATGGATAGTTTAGCTGGGTTTGTAATGACTGTTCAGATGCCTGCAGCAGATCTTACTATACTTAATACCATTACAATCCCAACGGCCTCTATAAAACTGGTGTCGGGCCATTTAGACTCCATGAATATGCGTGTAGTAGCAAGGGAGCATTTGTCGGTCGGAACTATGACAATGCATTACAAAAAACTCAAAATACAGTATTTGAAAGGCGGTAGGGAGGCGAAGCAAAATCTATTGTCAGGATTCACCACTTTTGCTGCGAACACGATTATTAAAAGTAATAACCACACCAGAACCGGTAAAGTATACTATATGCGTAACCGGCATCGACAGGTGGTTAATTATTGGGTAAATATGTCGATGAGCGGAGCGGCCACAAGCGTAGGAGTTAAGCATAACAAGAAATATGAAAGAGAGTACCAGAAGCAGTTGAAGTTACACCACCTGCCACCGATTGATTTTTGAAGACGCTGTTCGCTATTCGCTGTTCGCTTCTCGCAGCGCTCGAAATATACTATCTGCAGTATTATAATAGATGATTATTCTCTATAGAAGCAAGCGTACAGCGAGTAGCGATAAGCGAGCAGCGCCTTACTCCGGCTGCGTAAATCTCTTGTCTTTCAAAAACGCGGAATCTGTAAGCGTATATAAAAATTGAGTGAGATAAAACTTATCTAAAGCACTTAGCGGAATCTTATTCTTAACCAACGGATCCACTGTTGGACCATCCTGCACACCATCGCTGTAGTGATCCATCATATTTCTAACGGAAGCAAATCTTCCGTCATGCGCATAAGGAAAGGTGATCATCACATTGCGCAGGCTGGGTACTTTAAACTTCAGTGAATCTTCTTTTTTATTAGTAATTCGCATTCGACCAATATCCTTTAATTGCGGGTCGAGCGGTAAGCCGGTGTTACGGAAACTAAGATCTGTAAACAAAGGTTCTGTATGGCAACTGGCGCATTTAACCTGGAACAATTGGTAACCGGTTTTCTCGGGATCTGTAAATACGGCCTGCCCTTTTTTTACTTTATCATATTTACTTTCAGCAGAAACCATAGAGCCAACAAATTGCGCGATGGCGAATAACATCCGCTGACTATTGATCGTTTCATCGCCGAATGCCGATCTAAATAGAGAAGGATACAAAGAATCGGATTGCAATTTCAGAATTACAGTATTTATATCTTCCGCCATTTCATTAGGAGCCGTAATAGGAGCGAGTGGCTGAACTTCTATATTGTTTATACCTCCATCCCAATGCATTTCTTTATGCCAAACAAGGTTAATTAGAGCCGGTGCATTGCGGAGGGTAAACTGGCTATTGAAACCATGACTCAGGTTATGATCAAAATTTGCAAAAGCTGCAAACTGCTGGTGACAGGAAGCGCAGGGGAAATTGCCGTCTTTTGATAACATGCCATCGTAAAAAAGTTTACGGCCCAATTCAAAACCTTCCTCGGTTAGTGGATTCCCACTGAATTTATAAACAGGTTCGGGGAATCCCGCAGGTATTTGGAATGTAATAGGAGTGGGTCCTTTTTTTTCCGCATCAGATTTTTTACAGGCATTTATCAGTACAACGCAGGTTGCAATCAGTAAAAAGATTCGTATTGTCCAGCGGGTAGTCACACCTATTCATTTATTACACTAACAACAGTAAACATCTTCGAATAGTTTTCGGAGATCTGCCTGGCAAGTGGTCCGGGTGTAGTACAAACCAGGTTATCCCGGAAGCGAAGATCGTGCGGATTATAAAACCAACTGCTGATATTAGCCGTTACAACGATCTCGGTACTTTTTTCGGGTTTAAGATCTATCGTTTGTCCAAAAGGAAAAAGTAAGGTAGGCTTTTTTAGCACATTATCAGGCTCCTTGAATCCACCGATATGGTATTCAAATGCACCTCTGCCGGGGGCGTTTCCTTCCAACTTTGCCATTATATAACCCGTGTTCCAGGTCCAGAACATTCCATTAGCCGGATCAAGCGCATCGGTTTGTGCGCCGCTAACATTTCGTGCGCTATCCACCCCAATTACAAAGCTAATACGATTATACAAGTAGGGTAAAATGGTAAGTTTAAGCGTAGTAGTTGTTGAATCGGAAAAATCAACCAGGAAGTATTTATTGGCGCTGATCCGGAATACCCTGCCTGAATCAGTATTGATCATTTCAATACCATGAATATAAAATTTGAAAGCAGATACCGTAAAAGGCTCCCTGAAATAATTAGTATAGGTAGTAGTGTCGAATGCCAAAGGAACCGTATCATTTACGACAGCCCTGAATTTCAATAATATATTATGATCTTTTACTACCGGTGGGATTGGAATGTCTTCTGCACTGAATTCTTTTTTGCAGGATGTAAATAGAAATAGGATGGCTAATGCGCCATATATAAAACGAAATGAATTATTGAGCAAAGGGTGTTTCATAGTACGGGTATTAATAATCTTTGTGGCTTGGTTTTTTACGGTTTTGTTTGTGCTGCGACTGCATTTTCTTGCTCTCCAATCTTTTCTCTTTTGTAGCCTTACTTACCTTCGTCGGAATCCGTTTCTTCACTTTCTTCAGCGCCTGTTCAATCAACAGGTTCATCTTTTTTATTGTTTCCGCCTTGTTTTCCAGCTGGCTACGGTGAATCTGGCTCTTAACTTGCAAAAATCCTTCCGAATTTACCTTATTCGCTAATTTGCTAATAATCAATCCCTTTTGCTCATCTGTCAACAAGGATGAACCAATAATATAAAAATAGCCTTCCACCATGGTTTCTACCTTATTTACATTCTGGCCACCCTTACCACCGCTTCGGGCTGTTCTAAATTGTATTTCTTTTGAAACATCTATCTTCATCAGCCAAAGGTAAAAATTATTAAAATCAACTATGCGGGCAGTCATTCAACGGGTTAGTGAGGCCAATGTAACTATCGATAATATAGTACGTTCTTCCATTCAAAAGGGTTTGTTGGTACTGGCCGGGATAGAAGACGCTGATAATACTGAAGATATTGTTTGGTTGAGCGCCAAAATTGTGAACCTGCGCATTTTTAACGACGAAAATGGAGTTATGAATCTATCGGTCAAAGAAATAGCCGGCAACATACTTTTGGTGAGCCAGTTTACCCTCCATGCCGCTACCAAAAAAGGGAACCGCCCTTCATATATCAAGGCCAGCAAACCCGAAATAGCGATACCCCTGTATGAACAACTTATCAAGCAACTGGAGCAGGATCTCGGTAAGCCGATAGCTACCGGAGAATTTGGGGCCGATATGAAAGTTGGATTGATCAACGATGGACCCGTTACGATAATGATAGATACGAAGAACAAAGAGTAGTCGGGGGTTCGTATACAGTAGAGAGTGGTGAGTAGTGAATGGTGAAAAGTGAAAAAGTAATCGCTCATTTTAGATTCCCTATTAATTTTGACATTCTTTGACTTTTGATCTTTGAACTTTCACCATTGACTATTGACTATTCACATTTCACAATAAAAATACCATGACAATAGAATCTGCGCAGCAACAGGTGGATACCTGGATTAAGACAACGGGAGTGCGATATTTCAATGAACTTACCAATTTGGGTATTTTAATGGAAGAAGTGGGAGAATTATCGCGATTGATGGTCCGGATTTATGGTGAACAATCTTTCAAGGAATCGGATAAAAATAATAAGCTTGATGATGAAATGGCGGATGTGTTGTGGGTCCTGATCTGCCTCGCCAATCAAACCGGTGTGAATCTGGCCGATGCTTTGCAACGCAATTTTGAGAAAAAGACTATCCGTGACGGAGAGCGACACAAGAACAACGATAAATTGAAATAAGTTTACATGCGAACGGCTATTAACAATACCTGGAGTGTTTTGCACAAATCGTTTTCTGATTTCATCGATAACAAAGTGTTAAAACTAAGCGCGGCACTCGCTTATTACACTATTTTCTCTTTGCCGGCGATGCTGATAATTATAATCGCTGTGAGCGATATTTTCTATCGCCGGGAAGCTATTGAAGGATCACTCTATGGGCAGATCAGTAGTTTTGTAGGGCATGATGCCGCATTACAAATACAAGATACAATAAGAGCAGCCGCGTTTTCACAGGATAGCTACTGGGTTACTATATTCGGGATAATAACATTGCTAATAGGAGCTACCAGCGTATTCAGTGAGATACAGGATTCCATCAACCATATTTGGAAACTAAAAGCAAAACCCAGGAAGAGATGGGGGATTCTCAAAATGCTTTTTAACCGCCTTCTTTCTTTTTCAATTGTAGTGAGTCTTGGTTTTTTATTATTGGTTTCGCTGATCGTTAATGGTCTGATGGATTTATTAATCAATCATCTTACCAATACATTTCCGCAGGTTACCGTTTACCTGGCTTATGGCTTCAATCTTCTCTTTACATTTTTAGTCACCTCTTTTTTATTCGCAATTATATTTAAAGTATTACCGGATGCAAAGATAAAATGGAAACATATCCGGATTGGAGCTTTTACTACCGCCATCTTATTCATGATCGGAAAATTCCTGATCGGGTTTTACCTGGGTCAAAGCCGACTATCTTCTTCGTATGGCGCCGCCGGTTCTGTAATTCTGATCCTGGTGTGGGTTTATTATTCCGCGATGATCCTCTATTTTGGCGCCGTTTTTACACATGTGTATGTGGTACATACGGGATCCAGGATTTATCCATCTGAATATGCAGTGTGGGTACAGGAGATTGAAGTAGAATCGGAACAATCTATCCAGGTACAACCAGAAACGAAGACGGTGATTGAGGTTCCGGGGGGTAAGAAGGAGGAATGAGAGGGCTGTTCGCTATTCGCTATTCGCTGCTCGCAGATTGCGTAAAAAAAATTCATATTCATACTTATAAAACGTACGAGTAGCGAACAGCGAGAAGCGTCTTCTCTCCGTATCTTTGCGCCACTATGGCAAATGACACGAACAGGTTCCAGGCTATTATTTCCCATTGCAAAGAATATGGCTTTATTTTTCCTTCCAGCGAGATCTACGATGGATTGGCGGCAGTATATGATTATGGCCAATGGGGAAGTGAGTTGAAAAAGAATATCCGTGATTATTGGTGGAAGAGCATGACCCAGTTGCATGAGAATATCGTGGGTATAGATGCTGCCATTTTCATGCATCCTACTACCTGGAAGGCAAGCGGGCATGTCGATAATTTCAACGACCCGATGATCGATAATAAAGACAGCAAGAAGCGCTACCGGGTTGATCATCTGATAGAAGCCCATGCGGACCAGCTAAAAACTGATGGTAAAGAAAATGAGGCAGACGAATTGATTCAATTGATGGAAGCTTTATTGGCCAAAGATGACTTCGCGGGGTTGAAAAAATTGATCGAGGATAATAAAATCAAATGTGCTGTAAGCGCCACCGCAAACTGGACGGATATCCGCCAATTCAATTTAATGTTCGCCACAGAGTTTGGATCTACCGCTTCGTCGGAAGATGTGGACAATAAAGTGTACCTAAGACCTGAAACAGCACAGGGAATTTTTGTCAACTTTTTAAATGTACAGAAAACCGGTCGCATGAAAATACCGTTTGGTATTGCACAGATCGGTAAAGCTTTCCGAAACGAGATCGTTGCCCGTCAATTCATATTCCGCATGCGCGAGTTTGAACAGATGGAAATGCAGTTCTTTATCCGACCGGGTACTGAAGGAATATGGTATGAATACTGGAAAGAAGAGCGGATGAAATGGCATCATAGTCTTGGCATTCCTAACGAGAAATATCGTTTTCACGATCATATCAAACTGGCGCATTATGCCGATGCGGCCTGCGATATAGAATTTGAATTTCCTTTTGGATTTAAAGAAGTGGAAGGCATTCATTCCCGGGGTAGTTTTGATCTTACCCAGCACCAGCAATTCAGCAAAAAGAAGATGCAGTATTTCGATAATGATATTGATGAAAGCACCGGCAAACCATTTGGCAACTATATTCCGTATGTAATAGAAACATCCATTGGTTTAGATAGAATGTTCTTGCTCGTAATGAGTAACTCTTACATGGAGGAGGATTTAAGTAC
This sequence comes from Chitinophagaceae bacterium, assembly GCA_965279015.1. Classification (GTDB taxonomy): domain Bacteria; phylum Bacteroidota; class Bacteroidia; order Chitinophagales; family Chitinophagaceae; genus Endoryza. Next base: position 93,529 of record OZ257130.1, on the reverse strand, counting down.
GGCTGAAAAACAGGATAGCCGGGTTTTGTTGAAACTGCCGCCCAAGCTGGCACCCATAAAACTGGCGATACTGCCATTGGTTAAAAAAGATGGATTACCAGAAATCGCTCGCGATATCATGGATGATTGCAAACAACATTTCCGTTGTTTTTACGAAGAGAAAGACGCGATTGGCAAGCGTTATCGTAGGATGGATGCATTAGGAACGCCATTTTGTATAACCATTGATCATCAGAGCAAAGAAGACAATTGCGTAACTATACGATACCGGGACACGATGCTGCAAGAAAGGATTGCTATTAACAAGATAAAGGAGATTGTGGAAAATCAGATTTCATGATCTATTTTTGTTTTTATAATTTTCCTTTTCATACTCTGAACAACAAAAGGCATTTATTTTTTTACCGGCAATATACCCAGTCGAGAATTACCGGTTAGTATCCTGAAACAAACTGCTTATGCTTGCTTCCATTGAACTGAACGTAACAAATCTTTTTCTATTTGCTGGATTTGCCGTCTTCTTTACTGTGATTGGATACATTTCCCGCACGAGTAAGAGCGCTTCGCTTAAGAAAAAAGTGAATGAATTGGAAAGTGAAATGCTCACCTGTCACGCTGAGATCCTGCAACTTCAAAGGGAAAAAATCGAACTGCTGAAAACAATGAGCGAATCGTCTATTCCTGTTATCTCCATCGCGGCACCCAAAGATGAAAAGAATACGGAGAAGTTACCCGATGTAGCTGCCCGGAAAAAATTATTGAGCCCGCAACCCTCCATAAAGCAGCAATCGGGGGGATAGCTTAGTTAGCCATATAATTCCTGGTGAATACTTTTTCTATCGTAACCCAACGCGGTAATGCGTTGCTTAGCCTCATCAATCATATTCCTCCAACCACATAAATAAAAGCCAGCGGGCGATAATTCCCCTGAACTACCCATTTTAGTATGGCATAGTTCCTCGTAAATGGAATGTACATAGCCCGATTTTCCTTCCCATTGTTCACGCGATAGAGTAGGGATATAATAAAAGCCGTTCAGTTCGTCTTGTAATTGTTTCAATTCATTATAATAAAGCAGATCGGCTTTTGTACGGCTGCCGAAAATCAGGTATAAGTCTTTATGAGGGATATTGTTCAATTTTATATGATGGGCCATACTTCTAAAAGGGGCGATGCCTGTACCCGTACAAACAAGGTAAATATCTTTTTCTATCGGATCGGGAAGGGTAAACACACCCTGTGCTCCCCGGAAAATTAATTCACTGCCAACATGCACGTCATTAAAAAGATAAGTCGTACCTGGGCCTTCATCGAGATGTACAATTATCAATTCAAAAATATTGCTACTATCGGGCCAACTGGCAATGGAATAACTGCGCCAGCGTTTGCCTGGTTTTTCATGAATGGGTAAATCAAGCGTAACAAATTGACCGGGTTTAAAATCAAATGAAGGGAGTTCCGGAACTTCAATCCAGAATCGCCGGGTGGCATCAGTTTCATTTTCTATGCGGATAACTTTTCCGCTTCTCCAGGGTTGCAACATGCATTCAATTTACGAGCAGGATTGATATATTCTTTGCATAATTACTAAAAAAAATGAGCGGTTGATTAAACCGCTCAAAGTTTGCTGCCAGATAAATGGCAGGCAATCGTTACTGCAAGCTAATACAATTATTGTAATATTTGTGGGGCAATTTTTATAATTTCTTTGAAAGTATATAGATAGGTTTTACCCTTATAAGAATATTCCACGATGATTTTACCCGTTGCGTTTTTTGGCTTTGACTTAGGCGCGGGTTTGATTTCCCCATCGGTCAATACCTGGATTACCTTATTCGTGGTTTTTTTAACCAGGGTATCAGTTTCGTATAAATTAGCAACGGTGTTGGTTTTGAAAAGAACCGGAGTGGCGTTGATATTTTCCGTTTTTACCCGATAAGCAACCCCATTAATCCAAACCCGGGTTGGCTTTATAGTGGTGCCTTTTTTATATTCAAGAAAAAGCTGGTACGATTTGAAACTGTGCGTCGTGCCGTTCGATTCCTTACCATCCTCGCCAATTGTTTTTGGAATGATACCCGGGGTGCTTTCCCGCTCATAGGCATATCCCTTTACTAATGTAGTTTTAGTTTGTGAAAACAAACCCCAAGAGCATATTATTAGCAAACTTATGATGACTGACTTTTTCATTACAAGATCCATTTGATATAAGATGATTTGTTGGTTCTGCTTACATAAATAGACGCGTACTCTTTTGTTAAAGCCAATGTTAAATTAGTCCGGCAAAGCATTTACCAATATACTTTTATTTGCTCAGCATTTTCCCAGCCTGGTGGCGGGGGCGGATATCTTCCATCGGGATAAGGAAGGGCATTTTCATAGTATTCGAAACAAGAATTAACCCCTGGCGGGATATGGCTCCGGGCAGAGATATCCAGCAAGTATTCTGTAATTCCCTGGGGAATGATGATGACTTTTTTCCGGAAGACAGAGGAAGCAGAAAAATAACCCAATGCAAAATCCGCGTCGTTATTGACATTGTACACATTTCCTTTGATTGAAGCGGGGAGGGGATCGAGGATTCCGCCGGTTCGAGTTAATTGGTCCTGGTAACGTTTCCAGAACTGGTAAGCTTCCCGGGAAATTGAATGTTGTGCCACTTCGATAAAGGGATTACCATAGGTATAAATATAGGCACGACCAACATGTTGATTTTTAATTTCATTTCCATTTATAAATTGATCGGAAAGTACACGTATCTCGTTATCGATCTGAGCCTGGTAACAATGTTCGAATTGGATGCAAAAAAAACCGCAAGGTACCCCCAGGGTTTGCTTCATAAGAAGGGAATAAAATTTCCATTGATAATAGTTTTCTTCTGCCGCCGGATCTTTTGCATCAACGCTAACATTCATATAAGTGGGTAATTCAATACTAAAATCCATTACAAAATTTGCCTTAACACCGGAAATGGGCTGGACTGGCTTTATCGTTTCTGGTCGGGAAATAAACCGTGTTCCGTCTTTCAATAAAATATTTACATGATAACTCCTTCCAATCTTGCCAATATAAGATGGATCAGTACTTACATAAATTCCGCTATCCTTATAAATCAACGACGTTGTATTTCCTTCATCATCTTCAATGGTTACGATTGCGTCTTTTTCTAATTGTTCATCTGTAATGTCCCTGGTGGAAGTAAAGGGTCCTGAATAAGTTAATCGCACTCTGTAGGGAACGGTATCTGTTGTAATGGAACCTTCAACTACCAAGATCGGTTTTTCATTCCGCGTATCTACAGTAACCTGCTTAATACAGGATTGAACGATAATCGCCAGCAAGGTTAAGGTAACTATGTTTTTCATCAACTTCATGATCATCAAAAATTAAAGTTCCAGGTTACGGAAGGAATCAATCCTCCTACCACAGAAAGGCGATATGAATTAAGTCTTCTTTCTTCTCTCTTGAAAAATATTGAATAAGCGTTCTCATGCATGTAGATATTATAGAAAGAGATATTCCACAGGCTGTATCTTCTTTGTTCAGGAAATCTTTTTGATATCCAGGTAAATCCCGCGTCGAGCCGATGATAAGCGGGTAAGCGATCTAAATTCCTTTTTGAATAATTAGTAACCAGGGTACCATTCATTACATAATTTCCATCGGGATAGGTAGCCGGGCGACCCGAATAAAAAATAAAATTCGTACTGAAACTCCAGCCGCGTCCCAGTTTGATCTTTCCTATTATAGCAAGATTATGCGGCCTGTCAATTTCCGATGGGTAATATTTCCCCTCATTTACTACTTCTTCCGGGAAGGAAGTAATAACCTGACCTTCTGCTCTCGAATAAGTATAGTTAACCTGGCCCGTAATTTTTCCAATATTTTTTGATACGCTGAATTCAATTCCATAGGCACGTCCTTGCTGATTCAATAACGCTGTTTCGATATAAGGATTCTGCAGCAACAAGGCACCATCTTTATATTGCACTATATTTTTGGTGGTTTTATAATAAACTTCTACCGATGCTTCGTATACATTGTTTTTAAAGTTTTTAAATAATCCCGCCGAATACTGATCCCCGACCTGTTGCTTAACAAACGGGTCGCTCAATTTCCAGAAATCAACAGGTGAAATAGCGGTGTTATTGGATATAAGATGCAGGAATTGCTGACCCCTGTTATAACTAAATTTCAATGCCAGGTCCTTCTTCAAGGAAATCTTCAGCGAAATGCGGGGCTCTAATCCACTATAGCTTTGAATCTTTTCATTTTTTCCATACTGAACGCTATCGATGATTGTTTCCTTCGTAAGAGGAACACCTTCTTCATAGGTATACACTGTTTTTGGACCGAGATAATCATAATTTACATAACGCACACCCAGTTGCAACGAAACAACGGGTGAAAATTCAATCTCATCACTTATAAAGACCGCCATCTCCCGGCCCTGTTCTTTTTGAATATTGAGCGGATTCATATTGCTGCTATCCGACATAGGGGTACGTGTTCCGGGTGAAATACCGTATAAAATATAATCACCACCTATCTCAATTTTGTGTTTCTTATTTGGATTAATTATAAATGTTGGTTTAACCTGTTTATTGGTAATGGATGATTCTAATTCGAATTCATAATATTTTACCAGGTTATTGATAGTGGAGATAAACTGACTGTAGTTCGCGTTCAGTTTAAACGATAGTTTAGAATTGAAGTAAGAAGTATAATTTAAGGAAACCAGATTTGTTTCCCATTCATATTCATTTACGGTATCAAATTTGAAACGATCATAACTTCTATAGCCAGTTATCGATAATATATTATTCTTATTAAATGCAACTCCAAGTTTTAATATGCCATCGTAAAAAAAAGCGCGGCTATTGCCGAAATCATCTTCCAATTGATTTAAGATTGGATTTGGATAAGCAACCCGTGCCCCACCGGTAAGACTCAATTTGTTTTTAACAAGAGGACCATCTGCAAAAAAGCGGGCACTCATTGGACCAACTCCACCCGTGTATTTCATTCTGTCCTGATAGCCGTTTTTAATATTCATATCCAGGAGAGAAGCTAAACGACCCCCATAATTCGCTGGCATCCCTCCTTTATATAAAGTAATATCCTCCACCACATCGGGGCTGATAGAAGTATAAAAACCCAACAGGTGTGACGTGTTGAATAATGGAGCGCCATCCAGCAATACCAGGTTTTGATCCGCATTACCTCCCCGAACATTATATCCGCCGGCTCCTTCGCCGGTAGTGGTTACACCCGGCTGCAGCACCAATGCCTTAATAATATCCGCTTCACCAAATAACAACGGAGCTCTTTTGATCGCTTCCGGATTAATGGTCACAATATTCATCTGTACCGATTTCACTTTCGAATCGTTCTTATAAGCATTCACTACTACCGAATCCAATTGCTCATCTGCTTTTCTTTTTAATTCTACTACAAAAGATTTATTATCCTGCAATAAATGAATATCTCTGGATACGGTTACATAACCAACAGAGGAAATGAAAATAAGGAGATCAGGAATACGTGTTGATAAACTAAAATAACCGCTATCGGAAGTAACTGTTCCTTCTTTTGTTTGCCGGTTAGTAATACTAGCGTTTTTTAGAGGTTGTCGGGTATCAAAATCTATTACCCGTCCATTCACTTTATACGCATTCTGTGACGAGCCCTGTGTTGAGATAACTACCAAAAGTAATAATAAGCGAATGGTACGCATTAATAGCGGCATGGGCCAGTCAGTTTTAATAATCAAGGAATTTACTGGAATTAGACGATAATAGGTTTCGTTAAATTGTGGACGGTAATAAAGAAAAAATCCGGAAGAATTTCTTTGCACTTGCATTTTCTTCCGGACTTTCTGACTTTCGTTTAGTCGCCGTAGGCTTGCCAAAGGCGATGCCGACTTCCTGACTATTCTTTTACAAATTGCTGCACAAACTGTTGTTTGTAATCATCACTGGTGATAGTAAGTAGATAAGCACCTTTAGAGAGTTTTCGAATATCCAAACTACCATTAGTATAGGATGTTTCTTTACGCATCAATTGCTGTCCGGTTATCGTATGCACGCGAACGATAATTTTCTTAACGGTAAACATATTACCGGTTTGGTATAAGATATTATCCTTTGCTAAGGTTGGATACGCTTTTACAATAAAATTCTTGTCGTTCCGAACTGGATCGGGTATGCCCGTACTTTGGTTGGGTCGAAAATCAGGCGTTCCCGTTTGCGCGAAATACATACCATTTCCATGCGTACCTATCAATAAGGTATTGTCTTGCGGACGATAATCCATGGAATTGATAACCGCGAAGTTTAATACGCTTCCTCCTTCCCTTACCCAGGGTACATTTACTATAGAACCGGAGGGGGTGATGGAGGCGATATCAACTGCGCTGTATAAACCAACAGAAGTGCCTACATAATATTCTGTAACCGGGTTATTGCCGGCATCTTTCTTAACAACGATCATACAGCTTCTGAACGAAGGGAGGGTTAGATTACCTTCGATATTGAACCAATTGGGCGTTGCGCTTTTCGCGTTGGTTGTCCAGAATATGCTGGTTACTCCATAATTCGATACCGTCATCATCACTTCATCATCATTATTGGGGTTTACTGCGATATCAGATATATAACCACTCACTACAGGTGTAACAGGAGTAATGTTTACAGGAGATGTAGATGCGGGGGCACTACGTGGATCATTCAATCGAAATATTTTTCCATTACTGGTACCGATATACAGAACATGGTTGGATAAATAATCGCCACGGCTTAATTCAAGAGCGCTGATACTAATATTTGTACCACTAGTGGGATTACCCGGATTTACAGCGGAACGTACACCAGTCAGTTCCGTCCAGGTAGAAGAAGTAACGGTAGCAGAAGAAGTAGTTCTGAATAAACGGTTGAAGTTTACATAATAAAGATCATTGGTATTATCGAAATCGATTTTGAAATAGGTAACAAAATCTCCAAATGCATTACTTAAGCCTGGAGTTGCTGTTAGTCCGCTAGGTCTTAGAGTAGAACTCCCTGAAATATTTCCCGGACTTAAACGTACTCTATTTATATTTCCAAATTGAGTAGAAGAAAAAACATCCTGGTTGGTACCGTTTACTTTCGCAATGCCAGCAGCTGCGCCATCTCCACTAAGGATCCGGTATTGAGCATTATTAGCCGGGGTGGTTGTCAATACGCCAGATCCATCACGGAACCGTGTTCCATTATCTTGTGCACCTCCTGCAAAATTATTTCGACCACTTCCGGGATCTATCGCTACATGATAATATTGCAAGGTTTGATAATTGCTGATTACGTTCCATAATACGGGTTCAACACCCGCTATATTCGCCATAATATTATCGGTCATTTGTATGCCTCCATCATTCGCGCAAATCGCCTTATTGGGATTTGAAGGATCGAAAGCCAGCACATGCATATCCGGATGACTCCATTTGGTTATATCATTTCCGTTATTCTGGCTTCCATAAATATTCAATCCGGAAGCAAATCCTGAACCATACCCACCGATCCATGAGGTGGCTGTCGTGCTGGAAAATCCATTGGTGGATCGGAATAAATTAACACCTCCTAAAAAAACCGTGTTCGGGTCATCTGGCTTTACTGCAATCATCAGATCATATCCAAACTGTATATGAAAAGGATCTACTCCATCCATCTGGCCTGCAAAATCCGGAACATTGGCGGAGAGATTGGTCCAAACATTTGGACCAGTTGCATCTAATTTATACAGGTCCACTTCTGTTTTGCTGCCATCCGAACTGGCCTGTGAGTCGCCATTCTCATAGGTTACGAATAAAATATTCTGATTGGAAGGAGCCAGAGACATAACAATCCTTTTGCTATCTCCATTAGCAGAATTTCCTCGCCATTGATCCACTGAATCTGTTCCTAATGTAGATCCTCCAGCGAGACGGGTCCATGCGGTTCCATTAGTTGAAGTCCATACTCCACGTTTATCGGTATCAGGTAATCCACCATTCACTCCCAGATACAACCGTCCGGCATTTGTACAAACAATATCCAATTGTCCAAGATCAGATGTTGTAGCGGTTGTTCCGGTAAAAACAACATTCCAGGAAGTGCCTCCATTAGTAGAACGCACCAATCTTCGATGACCTGCTATATATACATCTCCATTGCTTGGATTAACAGCAATTTTATGAACCATGTCCAGGGGATTATCAAACGCTTCAAGAGTGCCACCCCCTAAAACAGTAGAACCGTCAATATCGGTTACCTGCCCGGTGAGCTTGGTCCAGCTTTGACCATTATTTGTCGACTTCCATATTCCAAATCCTAAATAAAATGCACCTGGACCGCTTGCTGATCCCGAAATGGGTTCACCGCCTCCCGCATACCAGGTATCCTCAAATCCTGCTCTTGGATCCTGGACCAGCGCTGAAAGATTATGTATATCGTTATCCGGACTTACTCTTGTCCAGCTAACACCTCCATCTATAGTTCTTAAAATTCCTCCACTTACTGACCCAGCGATGATTATACGGTTGGTTGTTCCATTGAAGCGTTTATCGTAAGCAACGGCACGGGTGCGCCCCCCAACATTATTTGGACCCGCTTCACTATAAGTATTCAGGTTATCGGGACCATTTACTATACCATTCTCTTTTCCAGCAATGGTTCGGGCAAGTTTATATTCCTCTTGATGTATAGTAGCAGGGATTTTTCCCGTGGCCGGATCCTTCAGCATATTGAACTCATGCAACCATCGTTGCTTTACAAAAAATGCTTTTTGCTCTTCATTTTTCTCTTCTTCTATTTCTTTATTGTTGCCAAGAAGATTGCTTTTTTCGGTTGGATTCTTTGTATAGAAATAATAAACGGACCCTGTTAAGAGGATCAGCAGCACTACAATTCCTACTATTCCTTTTTTCATCTGTACGATTTGAAGATTATAAATCAATGCATCAAAGGGGTTCTGGCAATATAGTGATTTTTCTTTTTTGCTTATACCCCTGTTTAGTGATTCTTGTCACCGGTTCTGGCTTAAATACGGGTTAAATTGCTTCTGAGTTTGTTAGTATTGTCTCAGTTTTAAATTTTTGTCCCACAAAGACACAAATTTCACTAAGAAAACCTTTTGTGGCTTAGTGTCTTTGTGGGAAACCGATACACTTCCATTTTGTTGGCTAAACTGTTTTTTAACAAGAGCTTACTATATTTGCAGCCGCGATATGAATTTGCAGTTGTTGCTGGATCAGTATAAAAATTCCCCCCGCCTTTTTCAATTGGCGGACCAGCTTTCTTTTGCCCAACCCCAACAAATTCAGCTCAAAAACCTGCAAGGAAGTACCCCAGCCTTTATTATCGGAAGTATTTTCCTTCATCCTAACTGTAATCGCCTGAATCATGTGATTGTATGCGAAGACGCAGAAGCGGCGGCTTACCTGCATAATTCAATGGAAAGCCTGACCGGTGCACTCAACCTTTTTTATTTTCCTTCTTCTTTTAAGAATAGAAAGAACTTCCGATTGCTCAATTCCTCCCATGTAATGCTACGTACAGAGGCATTGACCCGTTTTGCTGTGCCAACAGGTGAGCGGGTAGGGGCCTTAATAACTTATCCAGAGGCATTGTTTGAAAAAGTGGTGATACCATCAACCCTTTCTTCCAATATCATATATATAAAAACAGGAGATGTATTGGATGTGAACGGGCTGATGGAAAAATTGGTGAATTATGGATTCGACCGCACCGATTTTGTTTATGAACCAGGACAATTCGCCTTGAGGGGTGGTATTCTTGACATTTATTCTTTCGGAAATGAAAAGCCTTATCGGGTAGAGCTTTTTGGAAATGATGTGGACTCCATTCGTATCGTTGACCCCGAAACACAACTAAGTGAACGTAAGCTGCTGCAGGTAACGATTATACCCAATGTAGAAACGCAATTTGATAGCGGTGAAAAGACTTCTTTGTTTGAGTTTATGCCGGATAATACGGTGTTTTGGCTACAGGATGCTGGCCTTACCCGGGAAAGATTAATACAAAACGAAGAAGATCTTCAACTGTGGATGCAGTTGCAGTCAGCAGTCGGGAGTTCGGAGTCAGGAGTCGGGAGCAAGAAAGGAGATTGGAGTAAAGAGGAAGATGATAAGGCATTGAAAGCGGTAGTGAAGAAAGATGATTTTGTAACAGCAACTGATGCATTCGAGCTTATTAAAAGATTTTCTGTAATCGAATTTGGTCTCACAACATCTCAGGGTATTGCACACGAAGGACTCCGAACTCCTGACTCCCGACTCTCGACTCAAATAGTATTCTCTACCAAAAGCCAGCCCGCCTTCAACCGCCAGTTCGATATGCTCATCCGTGATTTGAAGAGTTGGGCAGCTAAGGGATTCTCGCTTTATTTGTTTGCAGATAATCCACGACAGTTGGAGCGACTGCATAGTATTTTTGAAGATCTTAAAGCAGCGATACAGTTTACTCCCATACCAGTATCCATACACGAAGGATTTATTGATGAGGATATCAAAATAGTTTGTTATACCGATCACCAGGTTTTTCAACGCTATCATAAATACAAAGTAAAACAAGCTTACAACAAGAATAAGGCATTAACACTTCGTACCCTGCGTGAATTACAACCCGGAGATTATGTAACGCATATCGATCATGGCGTTGGTGTTTATAGCGGGCTGCAAAAAATAGAAGCGAATGGGAGATTGCAGGAAGCGGTGCGCATCATTTATAAAGACAGCGATATTCTTTATGTAAATATCAACTCGCTTCATAAAATTTCCAAGTACACCGGTAAAGAAGGTTCCGTTCCTAAAGTAAATAAACTAGGCAGCGATACCTGGAACAAACTAAAAGAAAAAACAAAGACAAGAGTAAAGGAAATCGCTTTCGATCTCATTCAGCTATATGCGCAACGCAAGTCCCAGCAAGGGTTTCAGCACCTGCCCGATAATTATATGCAAACTGAGTTGGAGGCGTCTTTTATTTATGAGGATACGCCCGACCAGAGTAAAGCGACGGCGGATGTAAAAAAAGATATGGAATCTCCATCGCCCATGGACCGATTAGTATGTGGAGATGTGGGATTTGGTAAAACAGAGATCGCGATAAGAGCCGCGTTCAAATCCTGCGTGGATGGAAAACAAGCGGCTGTATTGGTGCCTACTACCATACTTGCCTTTCAACATTACAAAACATTCAAGGATCGTTTAAAAGATTTCCCGGTAACGGTCGATTACGTGAATCGCTTTAAATCATCCAAAGAAAAAAAAGAAACATTAAAAAAATTAGAGGAAGGTAAAATTGATATCATCATTGGCACGCATACCCTGCTCGGTAAAGAAGTGAAGTTTAAAGATCTTGGATTGTTAGTGATTGATGAAGAACAGAAGTTTGGAGTGGCACATAAGGAAAAAATAAAAACACTTCGTACAAATGTAGATTGCTTAACCCTTACCGCAACACCCATTCCAAGAACCTTGCAGTTTAGTTTGATGGGCGCACGGGATCTAAGTATAATCAACACGCCACCGCCTAATCGCCAACCGATTCAAACTGAGGTACAACTCTTCAACGAAGATTTTATCCGGGATGCCATTTATTTTGAAACAGAAAGGGGTGGACAGATATTTTTTATTCATAACAGGGTACAAGGGCTTCCGGAAATGGCGAGTCTTATACAAGGACTTTGTCCCGACCTGAGTATAGGGTACGCGCACGGGCAATTGGAAGGTCATGAACTGGAGGAACGCATTCTCGATTTCATAGATAAGAAATACGATGTGCTGGTTTGTACCAATATTGTAGAAAGTGGCGTAGATATTCCGAATGTAAATACCATAATAGTAAATAATGCTCACCAATTTGGATTGAGCGATCTCCATCAATTAAGAGGAAGAGTGGGAAGAAGTAATCGAAAAGCTTTTTGTTATTTACTGGCACCACCCATGAGTACGCTTCCTAATGATTCGAAGAAAAGATTGCAAACATTAGAACAACACAGTGAACTGGGCAGCGGCTTCCAGATCGCCATGCGCGACCTGGATATACGTGGCGCGGGAAATATGTTGGGAGGAGAGCAAAGTGGATTTATGGCAGAGATTGGTTTCGAGATGTATCAAAAGATATTGGATGAAGCAATCAAAGAATTAAAACGTACAGAGTTCAGAACTTTGTTTAAAGAAGAGATATCTAAACAGGAAGATTATGTACAGGATTGCATGATCGATACCGATCTGGAGATATTGATACCAGATTATTATGTCGAAAGTATAACGGAACGTTTATCATTATATACCCGTCTTGATAACTGCGAGAACGAAGAAGAGCTTCAGCAATTTTATAAAGAATTGCAGGATCGTTTTGGTCCGGTGCCCAATCAAGTGCAGGATCTTTTTGATACCTTGCGTAGCCGGAAACTCGCGGTAGGACTGGGTTTTGAGAAGATGCTGTTGAAGGACGAAACCCTGAAATGTTATTTTATCAATAAGCCCGACTCCCCCTATTTTGAATCGGAAATATTCCGACAAATACTTCACTTTATTCAAACCCAAACCAATAAGGCCAAACTCAAGCAGGTGGGTAAATTGTTTATGCTGGTAGTTGAAGATATAAAAAACATGCAGCAGTTATTGCAGATGTTGCAGCGGATGCATAAGGCGGTGGTGGAAGAGAAGGTTTAAGAGTTTAAAGTTTAAAGGTTTCATTGTTTAAAAGTTTCAGGGTTCTAACTAGTTAATCAATCTCTACAAAGTTCAACAACCATTAAACCCTTAAACTATGAAACCATTAAACCTTCTTCCTGCTCCGCAACCACGCCACAAAAATCAACACAAAAGCAAATAGCGGAATGGCCCAGATGATCGCGGCTCGTCGAAAAGTAGTTTCAATTTCTTTTTTTGTTTGAGCGATAATTTCTTTTCGCTTTGTTACAATCGCGTTCATGTTTTCCTTTCCGTAAACAGCAGCGTATTCATAAAACGGGAGAGCGGCTGCATGTCCGTCATGCTTTGCTACGATATCAGCGAAATCAAGCACCAATTGTGCAATAACAGGATCGGGTGGTCCGATAAAGGAAATGCGTTCATGTAGTTGATAGGCGAGTTGTTTTTTCAGCGAATCGGGCTGTTGCGAAAATTGATATTTCCGATCGCTGAGCCATGCAGCGAAATCTTTTATATCAAGATTCATAATCTTTGTAAAATCCGGTTGGGTCGCGATTTTCTGTTCCAGAATTTTTATGTGAATCCATTCTGAATTGTAATGTGATCGCGAATTTATTTCGACCGCTTTCTTTAATAAATCCAGGGCTTTAACGTTATTGCCATTGACTTCGTAAGCTGTCCCCAGGTTGGCGACAATATTATATTCGTTTGGGTATCCTTTGTATAATTCTTCCAGTAATAACAGGGAACGTTTTTTATCACCTACGCGTAATTCATACCACGCATAATCCGATAACAATTTAAACTCACCAGTACTTAGTAATTTTTGAATGATAGCCCCATACTTATTTTCAATGCTTTCTGGATAAACCCCCGCCTTGTTTGCCATTGCGGAATAAAGACTGTCGCGGGTAGCTGCTACATTACCTTCAAAGCCATTCCACCAGTATGGGCGACTGAATTCTCCAGGTGCAATTAACAAATGGCTTAATAGGAGACTGTCGTTTTTAACAGGTAGCTCAATAGATTGGAAATATTCATTTCCACAGGCATATACATCATGTACGGGTGACAACCACCAAATGCAAAAAAGAAAAGCCCTGATATATTTCATAGCATTATTTATAATTAGACACAAAAGCGAATGTTTTGCACAACAATATCCGCCGCAAAGATATACCGACAGAAATTCGTAATTTAACTCAAACTAATTTTTTATGAGCGATCAAACCAACTCTTTCCTGGGTACAGAAGAGCAACCCCTGTACACGCCTAATAGCGATGAAAAGTCAATGGGGATGCTAAGTCATTTACTGGCCATTTTCTTTGGCTTTCTGGCTCCATTGATTATTTACCTGGTAAAAAAAGATGAATCGAAATATGTTAGCGAGCACGCGAAAGAGTCATTAAATTTCCAGATAACCCTCATGATAGCTTATGTGATTAGCTTTTTCCTGATGTTTATACTGATTGGAATTGCGCTGATGATTGCATTGCATATATTTCGCCTGGTGGTATGTATTATAGCAACGATCCGGGCCAATGAGGGTAAAATGTACCGCTATCCGTTTACGCTTCGGTTGATTAAATAAGAGTGAGATTTAGGATATAGGAATTATGATTTGTGATTTCTTCTAATGCAACCATTCTAAAAAAATTAAAAACTTTTCGCACGAGTGAAATCACAAATCATAATTCACAAATCAAAAATGCTATAACATTTTTTCCATCTCGTAATGCGGGATCGTAATCTCGAGGAATTCATCACTGCTGACCCTGTAACCCAGTTTTTCAAAAAAGCCGGTTACGGGTTTACGCGCATGCATGGTGATTTTTTTATAGCCGATATCGCGGGCAATATTTTCGGCAAACTGAGTAAGTGCTCTTCCAATTCCTTTTCCCTGGAGGTTATTCAATACGGCCATTTGTCTCAATCGAACCGAACCATCTTCCAGTTTGATCAGCATACAGCAGCCCAGCATTTTTTCTTCTTCGAAAGCGCCGATGAGTATATGATTTTTTTCTTTCGCGAGTTCCTCTTCTGTGAAACTTAATCCAAGCGGCTTGCGCAGTACATCAATCCGCAATTGTACCATTTGCCGGTATTCTTTAGAGCCGTGATCTATAATTTTCAGCGCCATGAAGGAAATTGGTGGTTATTTTACAGTTATTGCAATATAAGAAATAAGAACATATATGAAGTTGGAAAGTCCGGAAGTCGGAAAGCCCAGAGGTCCGAGAGAAGGAAATACGAAAAGATCACATTAATTTTTCTTTCGGACTTCCGGACTTTCCGACTATTTGACTTTTCAGTAAAATATCCACAGGATCAATTAAATGACTGCTATTTGGTGGTATTATACCAAAAACCATATTTTTGCAGCCGTAACTAAACTTTACAAAAATGTCAGACATCGCAACAAGAGTAAAAAAGATCATTGTAGATAAGCTAGGAGTAGAAGAGGCAGAAGTTACCAATGAGGCTTCTTTCACCAATGATTTAGGGGCCGATTCACTCGACACCGTAGAACTGATCATGGAATTTGAAAAGGAATTCAACATTTCTATTCCGGATGAGCAGGCCGAGACTATCACTACTGTTGGTCAGGCTATTGCGTACTTAGAAGAGCATGCTAAGTAAACCGGACTGCCGTTCGGGTGCAATAAAATAAGATCCGCCTTTAGTTAGCCATCGCTGCAAAGGCGGATTTGTTACTTAAATAATTTCCGGTCATATGAATATCATTCATACAAAGCGGGTAGTTGTTACAGGTATTGGAGCATTAACTCCAATAGGCAATACGTTGCAGGATTACTGGGACGGATTGGTGAATGGCGTATCTGGCGCGGCACCTATTACTTTGTTTGATGCTACCAAGTTCAAAACTCGCTTTGCCTGTGAGTTGAAAAACTTCGATCCCCTCACGTTCCTCGATAAAAAAGAGGCGCGAAAGATCGATCGCTTTACGCAAACCGCGCTTGGAGTAAGCGACCAGGCGGTGGCGGATGCTCAATTAACCGGAGAAAGGATTAATAAGGACCGTGTTGGTGTTGTTTTTGCCAGCGGTATTGGCGGATTGATCACTTTCCAGGAAGAAGTGACCAATTTTGCTAAAGGAGATGGAACACCCCGTTTCAACCCTTTCTTTATCCCTAAAATGATCCTTGATATCGCTGCGGGGCATATCTCGATGCGTTATGGCTTTCGTGGCCCCAATTTCGCTGTGGTGAGCGCATGCGCTTCATCTACTAATGCGATGATGGAGGCTTTTAACCTTATCCGTTTGGGAAAAGCAGATATTATCTTAACAGGAGGCTCAGAAAGTGTGGTAAGCGAGGCTGGAATAGGAGGGTTTAATGCCATGAAAGCGCTCAGTGAGCGAAACGATGATCCTAAAACTGCCAGCAGACCTTATGATAAGGACCGGGATGGTTTTATAATGGGTGAAGGAGCAGGCTTGGTTGTTTTAGAAGAGTTGGAACATGCCATCAAAAGAGGCGCGAAAATCTATTGTGAACTTGCTGGTGCCGGCGCTACCGCTGATGCTCATCACATAACTGCCCCACATCCGGAAGGATTAGGGGCTAAAAATGTTATGAACTCAGCGCTGGACGATGCAGGTATGCAGGCTACCGATATCGATTATATAAATACCCATGGAACTTCCACACCGCTCGGAGATATTTCGGAAGTAAAGGCTATTACCGATGTATTTGGTGAACATGCCTATAATGTCAATATCAGTTCTACCAAATCCATGACGGGCCATTGTTTGGGGGCAGCCGGGGTAATTGAAGCAATTGCATGTATTATGAGTGTTAGGAACGATATAGTGCCACCTACTATCAATCACTTTACCGACGATCCCGGACTGGATCCACGGCTCAATTTTACCTTCGGGAAAGCTCAGAAACGTGTGGTGAATGCAGCGCTCAGCAATACGTTTGGCTTTGGTGGTCACAATGCCTGCGTTATAATGAAAAAGTACAAAGCATAATTTTTACCAGTATTTAACGTTGACTTACAACAATACTTTGCTCCAGGCCCGGTATTGATTTTTTACCTTACTGAAAAAATAGTAGCTTGACGATTGTGAGAATCCTCGATCTCTTCGCCGGCGGTGAATCAAATGCTTCTTTTAAGAAGAATCTGAAAAATGTACTGGGTTTCAGGCCTGGTAATGTTCCGCTATATAAAGCAGCGCTCACCCATCGCTCCGTTCGTGAAACAGCCGATGAAAATAACGAACGACTTGAATATCTCGGAGATGCCATCTTAAGTGGTATCGTAGCCGACTTCCTGTTTAAAAAATATCCCTATCGCGAGGAAGGATTTCTTACCGAGATGAGGAGCAAAATGGTAAACCGTAATAAGTTGAATGAGATTTCCCTAAAAATGGGAATCAAAAAGATCACGTACTATAATAAATTTGATAATTCTCTTAAGGTTAGCCAGATTTTTGGGAACACCCTCGAAGCAGTTGTTGGTGCCATTTATCTTGATAAAGGATTTGATAAAACACGCAAATGGGTATTGAAAGCTATAATTCTCCCTCACCTTTTTATGGAAGATCTCGAAAATCTTGAGATCAATCATAAAAACAAACTCTATGGTTGGGCGAATAAAAATGGTAAAAATCTTGAATTTGAAACCATCGACGAACGAATGGAAGGAGGGCGGCGTTTATTTACCATTGGCGCAGTTGTGGACGGAGCTTTGATCGCTGAAGGGAAGGCGTATAACAAAAAGGATGCTAGTCAGATTGCCGCAGCCATAGCCATTGACAAACTGGGTCTGCTTAAACTTGAAAACGGGCAGGAAGACAACAATGCAACTGCCTGATAAGCATACTTATATCTTCAATTTCTGATCCGCTCCCTTAACAATTGTATTTTTCATAATCTCTGTCTATTTTTATTGTATTCATTCAGAATCCATCCTCTCCGGATAACCATCCATTTCCTACAATTTTACATTAGCGTTCCAGCACCAACAATTAGAGCTATTTGCTATTGTTGAATTATTCGCCCGATGAATCGGATTCAAACAATTAATGACGGACCACAATGAAGAATATAACTGCTTTCTTTTTTTGTCTGGCTCTTTGTTCAACGTTGTATTCACAGCGAACACTTATTTATGCGGTTCGCTCCGGTAATTGGTTCGTGGATTCAACCTGGAACCTCAAACGTCAGCCTGGCGATAACGATAGTATTGTAATTCCTTCCGGGAAAACAATAACCTTATCAACCGGTAAAACATTTACAAATAGTGTAATGGATATTTTCGGAATACTTTCTATTGATGAGGCAACCAGTACAAGTAATGACCTTGATTTCATTACCACCACCAGTAAAACCAATTTAGCAGTGGTTCGTTTGTTGGACAGTGATTCAAGAATTCAACGAGGTACGGATAATAATGGGACCGGAAGAATACGTGTGAAAGTGAATAACAGTGGAATCTTTATTATCAAGTACACTACAGGAAATAAACCATTACCAGGTGCGGCAACAGCATTCAATAATTTCAGTGCTTCTTTTTTCAAAGAACCCGTTGGATCCCTTACGGTGGTGTTACTGGAGTTTTCTATCAGCAATACCGACAAGACCGTTTATCTCAAATGGAAATCGCAGCAGGAAAATAATTATGACCGTTATTTGGTAGAAAGAAGCAAGGATGCGCGTGCATGGCTACAGATTGCTGAACTAAAAGCGGTTCCTAATTCTACCACTCCTCAACAATACAGTTATACCGACCCATCCCCACTTAATGGAATTAGTTATTACCGGCTAAGAGTGGTGAACCACGATGGAAAGTTTGGAATCACACCCGTAAAGGCAGCCCGAATCAGTTCTTTAAAAAGCAGCATCAGTATATATCCCAATCCTGCTGCTACTACCGCCACCCTCTTTATTAATGATGAAGAGGCAAAGGATCTAAGTGTTCAAATTTTTAACAGGAACGGACAACTTGCAGGAATTCAAAAATCAGTGAATGGATCGAATGTTATAGTAATGGATGTAAGCAGATTGGCACAGGGAGATTATTCTGTAGACGTAGTGGGAGCTAACGGATATAGGAAGACGCTGCGACTAATTGTACAAAGAAAATAGATTGGAAGTTGAGAAGTTTTGTAGTGCGATAATTACAATGAATTGAAATTGATATTCAGGAATGGAAAGAGTTAAAACTTCTTATTGACCTGCTATGGAAATTGTATGGAACCTTACAGTATAGCAACTGCAATTTTGCTTACTTTTTTAATTTTTTCAGATAAACAGCAGGAATGGTAATATTATCCACCCCCATTTCTTAAAAACTGTTGAAGGGCGCATAAGCAATCGTTTGACAGAAAAGGTACGATACCGATTTGAATCCAACTCTTTTTTTTATCAACTAATTCCCATTCGCGTTTTTATTCTTCCGTGCATGGGAATAAAACCAACTCCTGTTATTTCGAAAATTAAGGAAGGGAACAAGAAAAACAGGTTTTGATTATTCTGTTAATAATTGATAGTCAGATAGATAAGAGATGATTGTGCTTGATTTCGGTCAGTATTTATTGGGTCCAGACTTAATACCGGATACGGGTATGCCAATTGAAATAATAGGATTGAATCGCAATCGTGTTTTGTGAATCTGTGGGTAAGCGGTCCAAATTCAAGAAGTAATTAATCAAAAGAAATTAAATTTTTAAATCAGTCTTCATAGGTGTCCGTGAGATCCCGGCAGGAAAGCCGGGATTATTTTTTTTCCATACAGAGTTCTATCAATACCCCATTGGTATTTTTAGGATGTAAAAAGCAAACCAGTTTATTGTCGGCTCCTTCTTTAGGTTCATCGTTCAGCAAAACAAATCCCTCTTGTTTCAGTCGCGTCATTTCTGCAACAATATCAATCACCTCGAATGCGATGTGATGAATGCCTTCCCCTTTTTTTTCGATAAAGCGGGCGATCACCCCATCAGGTTGACTACTCTCGAGTAATTCGATCTTAGTTTCACCCTGTTGAAAAAATGCCGTTTCCACATTTTCAGATTCTACCCTTTCTTTTTTATAACACAAACTGTTCAATAGTTTTTCATACAATGGAATAGATACTGATAGATCTTTTACAGCGATGCCGATATGTTCAACGCGAAGCATGTTAGTGGAGTTTAAAGTTTAATAGTTTAAGGGTTTAATAGTTTAAGGTTGATTCTGTTGCAACGAACTTTTAAACCCTTAAACTCTGAAACCTTTAAACTTCTAGTTTTCGATTTCGGTAAAATAACTTTTCCCTGCAAATCACCTTCTAAAAATAGAATCATTTAGGGTATTTTTGCAGGTAAGATTTGATTGATTCAAATGGACCCGAAACTATGTTGAAATTGCCGGTATATCTCGATCATAATGCTACTACTCCCTGCGATCCGCGGGTGGTTGAAGCTATGATGCCTTATTTTACCCATCAATTTGGAAATGCATCTAGTAGGACCCACTCCTTTGGCTGGCAGGCAGAAGAAGCAGTTGAACTCGCCCGGGAACAAACAGCTAAATTAATAGGAGCCGAACCGAAGGAAATCGTTTTTACTTCTGGGGCCACCGAGAGTGATAACCTCGCGATTAAGGGAGTGTTTGAAAATTATGCCACCAAAGGCAATCATATTATTACCATAGTTACTGAACATAAAGCAGTATTGGATTCCTGTAAGCATATTGAAAAAAAGGGTGCGGAAATCACTTACCTGGGCGTGAATGCGGAAGGGCTGATAAATTTAACAGAATTGGAAGCAGCTATTAAACCCGACACAGTGCTGCTATCCATCATGTATGCGAACAATGAAACCGGAACCATTCAACCGGTTAATGAGATCGGTGCGATTGCAAAAAAACACGGGGTATTGTTTTTTACCGATGCTACACAAGCTATTGGTAAAATTCATGTGGATGTAATTAAAGACGGAATTGATATGTTGGCTCTATCGGCGCATAAATTCTACGGGCCCAAAGGAACCGGCGCTATTTATCTCCGTCGCAAAAATCCTCGAGTAAAATTAGCTACACAATTGGATGGTGGTGGGCATGAGAGAGGTGTTCGCAGCGGCACATTGAATGTTCCCGGTATTGTGGGGTTAGGAAAAGCCGCTGAACTGGCATTGCAGGAAATGAAGAGTGAAGCAAAGCGGGTCTCCGGATTACGGGATAAATTAGAAGAAGCGTTCCTGCGTTTGGGCGGAACCTTTGTGAATGGTAGCCGCATAAATAGATTGCCTCATGTAAGTAATATTTCTTTCGGCGAATTGGAAGGACAATCGTTGATGATGAGCTTTCATAAGGATATCGCTGTTTCATCAGGATCGGCGTGTACGTCAGCATCCATGGAACCCAGTTATGTGTTGAAAGCGCATGGACTGAGTGATGAGCTTGCGCACAGTTCAATACGATTCAGTGTAGGAAGATTTACAACAGAGGAAGAGATTGATTTTGCTATTGAAAAGGTTACAAAAGCCGTGATGAATAAAAGAGAGTTGGTTAGAAACATTTTAGAATAGCTAATCGCTTTTCGCTACTCGCTACTCGTGAATGCAGCAGATCTTATTCAGGAAACGAAACGAAAAGCGAATAGCGAACGGCGAACAGCTTCTCAACATACATTCAAAACACAGATACATGAACGCAACATTTGAAAACGCTATAATCGTAAGTGATAAAGCAAAAGAAAAAATCCAGAAATTGATGGAGGAACAGGGCTTTGCTTCCGATCCCTCCTATTTTCTTCGTGTGGGAGTTGTAGGAGGAGGATGTTCGGGATTGAGTTATAAAATGGATTTTGATAATCAACAAAAACCAACCGACCAGGTTTTTGAACACAATGGAGTGAAAGTGGTTACTGATCTCAAAAGTTTTTTATATCTCGTTAATACCACCCTCGAATTCAGTGAAGGGTTGAACGGAAAAGGCTTCTTTTTCAATAACCCCAACGCAAGCCGCACCTGTGCCTGTGGGGAAAGTTTTGCGGTTTAGAAAATACCCATACCATGTTTGGAAGTTCTGTTTTAGCAGAACTTTTTTTTACGATTATAACCAACGCATTTTCATTTTTTCTATATACGGCTTTCAGCGTTCCTGATCTGGAAAGTCTTTCCTCTTAGTCATTAAAATTTATATACATTAAATGATATTTAAGAATATTGTTGTAAGTTTAATCTCCACTAAAAAGAATATACTTTTTCGTAACAGGCTCTCGATTATAGCGTGGATATTTGCTACCTCTCCCATCCCTAAGAACCACTGTCAGTATTTCTATCCATTCCTTTTTGCTTTGATTGGTTATTATTTTATCCACGGAAAGTTTATTTTATGAAAAAAATTATTGTGTTCTTTATTTCAGCTTCTTTATTAATGTACCAGTTCCTTTATGCGCAAACAACGATTTACCCTCCAATCGAAAAAAAATCAAATCCGGTTATTAGTAAGGACCGAGGCAAATCCGGTCAATTATTGTTCGTAAATGTAAAACCGGCCAACGTTGCAGATTTTGCTACTCCGAAATTTGCATCTCCTTATGATACTATACCGGGACCCGTAAAAATCGCAAGTCCATCAGGTGTGGGAACCATAACAACCAGTGTAGGTATTACCAGTACCTGTTTAGGAAGCGGGTTTACGATTGACTATTCAAGTACGAATGCTACATTTCTTAACGGAAATGTATTTACCGCGCAACTGAGTGATGCAGCAGGAAGTTTTGTCAATCCAGTAACTATTGGCACTTTAGTGAGTACAGCAGTGTTGGGTATGATAAATGTAACCATCCCTCCCAATACAATTCCGGGTTCTAATTATAGAATAAGAGTAGTCAGCAACGATCCTGTAATAACAGGCAGTTCTTCGAGTTCAATAGGTATAGGTTCAATCAATACCTGGACAGGTTCCGTTAGTTCTGCATGGGAAAACGCGGCCAATTGGAGTTGCGGATTGGTGCCCAATGAGAATTCCGATGTTGTAATAAATAGTGGATCAGTAATAGTTAATTCGAATGCTGTTTGTAAAACTTTAAATGTGAGTCAGGGTGTAAATTTTACGGTTAATACAGGGTTCGTGTTAACAATTATTCAGTAATTCGGGAAATGCTGAGGGTACTACAAAAAAATAGTCCCTCCAATGAGGAGAGACTGTGCAGTTGGTCTTGGTCATTCTGTTATGGTGGTCGCCTAAAACCGTATAATTATTTGATAGGAAGGTTTATTTTTGGAAGTCGAATATAGGAATTTATTTCATTCCACCAACATCTTCTATTTAATTACCCATAATCCAGTATTTTCGTCCCCATGTGGCCTGTTTGTAAAAAAGAATTCCGGCAGTTCTTCAGCAGCCTGACCGGGTATATTGCTATCATTGTTTTTCTCCTGCTGAATGGCCTGTTCCTATTTGTTTTTCCCGATACCAACCTGCTTGATTTTGGATATGCCACCCTTGATAAGTTTTTTGAGCTGGCACCATGGATTCTCTTGCTGTTAATTCCGGCCATTACGATGCGAAGTCTTGCCGAAGAATTCAAAAGCGGAACATTTGAAATTCTCCAGACCAAACCGCTTAGCAGTTGGCAGACCGTATTCGGAAAATACGTAGGCGCATTACTGGTGGTTTGGATAGCATTGTTGCCTACACTGGTATATGTGATTAGTATTCAACAATTGTCTGCAGAGGGCGGAATCGATATGGGTGCTACCATGGGGTCCTATATCGGGTTGTTTTTCCTCTCAGCTGTATTTACTGCAATCGGGATATGTTGCAGTAGTTTTACCAGCAACGCGGTGGTGGCCTTTATAGTAAGCGGCTTTGCCTGTTTTCTTATATATAGTGGGTTTAATGCCATTAGCAAGATACCGGCCCTGCAATCTGGAGCCGACTATTATATTGAAATGTTAGGAATTGATTTTCATTACCGCCGTATTAGCCGCGGGGTTATTGACAGCAGGGATATTATTTATTTTTTAAGTGTGATTGGCCTTTTCCTGGCCATTACAAATCGTAACCTGGTAAAACGATAAGGCATTCTTTTCTATGAATAAAATACTGAATTCAAAATACAGTTGGTTGTACTTGCTGATTGCATTGATCGGGATCAATTTTATTGCTTCGGAATTACATTACCGCTTTGATCTTACCAAAGAAAAAAGATTCACGCTTTCCAACTCAACAAAAAGTTTATTAAGAAATCTTCCGGGAAAAGTCGAGATCACTGTTTTTCTCGAAGGGGATATGCCCTCGGGATTCAAAAAATTAACAGGCAGTACCAAGGAATTATTGCAGGAATTCAAGGAACATGGAAAGAATAATATTCAATTCAGTTTCTCTAAACCCGGTGAGGGATTGGATGATACCGCTAAAATGATTTTTCTTGATTCAATCGCGAGAATGGGTATCAAGCCCTATACCGTGCAGGTTCAGGCAAAAGAAGATGAAGGTAGCGACCAGCGGCAGGTAGTACCCGGAGCTCTTATTTCTTATGAAGATCGGGCTACGGCTATTAATCTTTTATCGGGACAGCAAGGCGCGGTACTGGACGAATCAGTAATAAACAATACAGAAGCATTACTGGAATATAAATTCGCCAGTTCCATTCAGAAACTTACAACGGATACCGTTCCCCTGGTAGGATACCTACTTGGCAATGGTGAAACGTACAGCCCGAATGTAAAATCGTTGATCTATGGTACGCTAAGGGCAAATTACCGGTTTAGTATTTTACCCATCGACAGTGTTCCGTTGATTCCTCCTTTTTTCGATGTGTTGTTTATAATGAAACCAACCCAGCCATTTACGGATCGCCAAAAATTAAAGCTTGATCAGTATATCATGAATGGTGGGAAAATAGTATGGATGATAGATCGTTTATATGCTGAAATGGATAGTCTGAGTCGTACACAAGGCGATTTTATAGCATATGATCGAAACCTGAATCTCGAAGATCTTTTATTTAAATATGGGGTTCGGATCAATCCGGATCTGGTGCAGGACCTTGTGTGCGATAAAATACCACTGGTGGTGGGTAGTATCGGTGACCAACCTCAAATGCAATTGGTCGATTGGCCTTATTTCCCTTTATTATCAGGCGCTTCGGGTCATCCAATTACCAAGGGAATGAATCAGGTGCTTTCCATTTTTCCAAATTCTATTGATACCATTAAAGTTCCCAATATCACAAAAACTATCTTATTAGAAACTTCTACCAATTCGCGTAAATTGGTAACACCGGCCATGGTTTCATTGAATAGTGTAAAAACAGAGGACGATATCAAAACGTTCGATAAAGCTCATATACCGATTGCCGTTTTATTGGAAGGAAAATTCTCTTCCTTGTATAGCAACCGCCTTCCGAAAAGCACGCTCGATTCTTTTACGGATGTATACCAGCAACCATTCCTTTCATCCGCGTTGCTTACGGGTAAAATGATTGTAGTGGCTGATGCGGATATTGCAACCAATATGTTTGATCCGAAAGGGGAGGGTGATCTCGAAATGGGATATAACAAGTTTACCCAGGCACAATATGCCAACAAGGATTTTATATTGAATTGTATTGAATATCTGACCAACTCTTCCGGTATTTTAGATACCCGCTCAAAAGATTATACCCTTCGGTTGCTGGATGCAAAAAAGATTGAGAGTGATAAAAACTTCTGGCAATTAATCAATATCGGCCTTCCGATTATATTGGTATTGTTGTTTGGATTTATTTTCCAGGCATTGAGAAAAAGAAAATATCAAAACGTGAGTCGTCAATCGTGAGTCGTGAGAGGGTACCTCTAAGTAATTGCAATTTACCGGTAAGCGGGGAGCTTCTCACGATTCACGCCTCACGATTCACGTTCTCGTATCTTTGAACCCATAACAATCAAATGACAACCGATCAGATCACATATCTCGTTTTTGGAATTGTATTGGTGCTTGCACTGGTATTCGATCTCGGACTCCTCAGCAAAAAAAATCAAAAGATTACTATCCGTCAGGCATTGTATCAAACTATGTTTTGGGTAGCACTCGCATTGGGATTCTTTGTGTTCATGTGGCTCGAAAACGGGCAGCAAATGGCCCTGGAATACGTAAGCGCCTACTTGATGGAATGGAGTCTTAGTATTGATAATATATTTGTGTTCATACTCATCTTCAGCTCTTTTCGGGTAAAGGAAAAGTTTTATGGAAGGGTATTATTGATCGGAATTTTGATGGCCATTATTTTCCGGATTATTTTTATAACAATAGGAGTTGCACTGGTAAATGAGTTTGGCTGGATACTCTATATTTTTGGCGCCTTCCTGGTTTATACCGGTTATAAGATGTTTACGGCAACGGAAGATCATGAATTTGATCCACACGATTCGAAGGTCTATCGTTTTATGAAAAAATTCCTCCCCTTAGTTCCGCATGACGGTGACGGAAAATATGTGGTTAGGGAAAATGGCAAACCGGCATATACCACTTTATTCGTTGTAATTGTAATGCTTGCTGCTATTGATCTTGTTTTTGCACTGGATTCTATTCCGGCGGTTATGGGCATTTCAAAAGATAACCTTGTAATCTATACTTCCAATATTTTTGCTGTATTGGGACTTCGTTCACTATTCTTTTTATTGAGAGGTGCGGTTTCAAAATTCGATTACCTGCAACAGGGCATTGCAATCGTTCTGGTATTCATTGGTCTAAAAATGCTGGGCGAGCATTGGATAAATGAATGGGTTTCTAAAACTACACAGGTTGTAATTTCACTATCCGTAATTCTGCTTTGTATCAGTGGATCCATTTTCTATTCGATTTATCACGAAAAGAAAGGCGAACCTGAGGATGTAAGGGATGGTTCTTTGCCCTGATGAAATTATTATAAGGCTTTGATTTATTCGATAAAACATATTGCTGGTATTATCAACAGTAAAACAGCTGTCGGGCCAGATGCCAATATTGAGCACCTGCTGATCGATAGTCGAACGGTATTGTTTCCTGCCGATTCACTCTTCTTCGCGCTAAAAGGCCCACGACGTAATGGCCATTCTTTTATCAATGAATTATACCAAAAAGGGGTAAGGGGTTTTGTGGTGAGCGAAAAGATAGAGGAAGAATATGATGGAGCCACATTTCTGCAGGTGGCTGATACCCTTCAGGCCTTGCAATTACTAGCCGCCTGGCATCGTAAGCAGTTTTCCATCCCGGTTATAGGAATTACAGGAAGTAATGGAAAAACCATTGTAAAAGAATGGCTCAATCAATTGCTGGAAGATAATTACCGGATCATCCGCAGTCCTAAAAGCTATAACTCTCAGATTGGCGTACCGCTCAGTGTATGGCCACTGAACAAATCGCATGAGCTGGGAATCTTTGAAGCAGGTATTTCACAAAGTGGTGAAATGGAAAAACTGCAACGGATCATTCAACCCACTATCGGAATCTTTACCAATATCGGCGAGGCCCATAGTGAGAATTTCATGAACATACGTCAGAAAGTGAATGAAAAGCTTAGGTTATTCACTGATGTTGACGCGCTTATTTATTGCAAGGATTACCCCGAGATACACGAATCCATTGCAGGATTATGGCAACAATTAAATAAAGGAAGATCGAAACCTTTTGTATTGGTGAATTGGAGCACCGTTTCCGAAGCATCTTTGCAAATACTTACCATTTATAAGGAAGATGGAAATACCCAGATTTCTGCCGATTGGAAAGGGCAACAACAGCAAATCACTATTCCGTTAACGGATAATGCTTCGGTAGAGAATGCCATTCATTGCTGGTGCCTTTTATTGCATATGGGTTTATCGCCTAAGGTTATTGCAAAGAAAATGGAACAATTAGTAGCTGTGGCCATGCGGCTCGAATTAAAGAACGGGATCAATCATTGTTCTATTATTAATGACAGTTACAGCGCCGATATCAGCTCCTTGAAGATTGCGCTTGATTTTCTTCAACAACAACGCCAACATGCTAAACATACTCTTATCCTCTCCGATATTTTGCAAAGTGGTAAATCGGAAAAGGAGTTGTACCAGGAAGTTGCTCAGTCCTTACAGCAACGTGGCGTGGACCGCTTAATTGGAATTGGGGAACGTATTTCGCAGCACCAATCACAATTTAAGAACGTGGAAAAACTGGAAACTGTTTTTTATCCGTCTGTTGATGCGTTTAAAAAGGATTTCCAGCATCTCCATTTTAAAGATGAAACAATTCTTCTTAAAGGCGCGCGTATATTCGAGTTTGAACAAATAGACAGATTACTGGAGCAGAAAGTACATCAAACGGTGATGGAGGTCAATTTAAGTGCATTGGTAAGTAATCTTAAACAATACCAGCAGCAACTTTATGAAGGCACTAAGTTAATGGTGATGGTGAAAGCTTTCGCGTATGGAAGTGGAAGTTTTGAAATAGCCAGCGTACTGCAATATCATAAAGCGGATTACCTGGCAGTAGCTTATGCAGATGAAGGCGTAGAACTTCGGAAAGCCGGTATTGTGTTGCCTATTATGATTATGAATCCGGATGAGTCGGCCTTTGATGTATTGTTACAATATAACCTGGAGCCCGAACTATTTTCAATAACAATACTGCACGCGTTTGAAAACTACTTGAAAAAACAAGCGATCCGGCAATACCCTGTTCATATAGAGTTGGAAACAGGAATGAATCGTCTGGGTTTTGCGGAAAATGATTTGCCAGTACTACTGGAAGTTTTGAAAACAAATGTATTCAAAGTGCAATCTGTTTTTAGTCATTTGGTAGCCAGTGAAGATCCACTTCAGGATGAATTTACCAATCGGCAGGCTGCTCTTTTTTTACGCTTGTGCCAGCAGGTACAGGAAGTATTGTCTTATCCTGTTTTGAAACATATTACCAATACATCGGGAATCAGCAGGCACCCATCTTTACAAATGAATATGGTTAGATTGGGTATTGGATTGTATGGTATAGATAGTGACCGGAAAAATCTTATCGAAGTTTCTACACTACGATCCACCGTATCTCAAATAAAACATTTAAAGGCAGGTGAAACGGTGAGTTATGGGAGGAGAGGGTTGCTAACAAGAGATTCAGTGATTGCCACAGTTCGCATTGGTTATGCGGATGGTTATCCGCGAAGTCTAAGTAATGGAGCGGGAAAGATATGTGTCAATGGAAAGCTGGCACCTATTGTAGGTAGTATCTGCATGGATATGACAATGATCGACGTAACGGATATTCCCGGAGTAAAGGAAGGTGATGATGTAATTGTTTTTGGCAACGAACTATCCGTAACCCAGGTGGCGCAATGGGCCCAAACCATTCCATATGAAATATTAACGGGCGTTTCGCAGCGGGTGAAAAGGGTGTATTATGAGGAATAGCGCCAAGCGCTGTTCGCTGTTCGCTGTTCGCTTCTCGAGTGGTAGTAAAACAGTTTTCTTTAAGGAAAACACATTATCTCATGGAAGTAGAGTATTGCGCATAGTAGTTATTTTCATAGGTAAAATACTTTGCTATGAAAAATTTTAAAGAATTACGCATCTGGCAAAAAGGAATGGATATCGCAGTCAATTGTTTTAAAATCGTTAAAGATTTCCCTCAACAAGAAAGGTTTGGGCTTGCTCAACAAATTACCAAATCGGGTGTTTCAATACCGTCTAATATAGCAGAAGGTAGCAGTCGTTCAAGTCAGAAAGACTATAGTCGGTTAGTTGAAATATCTTTAGGCTCTGCCTATGAACTTGAAACGCAATTATTAATTGCACAAAAGACCGGTTTGGGTGATCAGCCTCTTATTCAGGAAACGTTGGTTGAACTTTCAGATGAAGAGAAAATGCTATTAGGTTTTTTACGCAAATTGGACACCTGAAAAGCCGCATTCCTCTTACTTGGAGCGCTTCATGAAGCGAGCAGCGAAAAGCGTACAGCGAGCAGCTTTTACCTATATTTGTCCACTAAATTTTTAGAAGTGAAGATAAGAAC
Organism: Chitinophagaceae bacterium; assembly: GCA_965279015.1. Taxonomy (GTDB): domain Bacteria; phylum Bacteroidota; class Bacteroidia; order Chitinophagales; family Chitinophagaceae; genus Endoryza. The sequence continues at coordinate 63,873 of OZ257130.1, read as the reverse complement.
GGTTGTATTTATTATACTGGCCATCATAATAGCCGATCAGGCATTGAAAATCTGGGTGAAAACCAATATGCACTATGGGGAGCATATTACCATTGCGCCAAATTGGTTCAGGCTCTATTTTATTGAAAACGCGGGTATGGCCTGGGGCTGGAAATTTGGAGGTGATTGGGGAAAAATGGCGCTTACCTTATTCCGGCTGGTGGCTGTAATTTTTGGAGTATTTTATATCAAGAGTATCGTCCGCAAAAAATATCATACCGGGTTTATTGTTTGTGTAGGATTGATATTCGCCGGCGCTTTAGGAAACCTGATCGACAGCATGTTTTACGGATTGATTTTCGACAAGGGAATGTTATTTGACCCGCTTACAAATGATTATAATGGCTATAGTGGCCTGGCTAGTTTGTCATCAAAAGGGTATGCCACATTGCTTCATGGAAATGTAGTAGACATGTTATATATGCCTATTATCGAAGATAAAACCCTTCCTTCCTGGATACCCTTTTGGGGCGGTGAGCGGTTTACTTTCTTTTCTCCCATTTTTAATATTGCGGATGCTTCCATTTCGGTTGGAGTCATTGTGATATTATTATTTCAGAAACGCTTCTTTAAAAAACATACCGCTGAGCAAAATCAAACCATTGAAACCAGTAGCCTGGCAAATGATACGGCACATGTTTCCTGATAGACGAAGTACAATTTGTGGTTGAGTTAAATGAATTAAGAAGCCCCCTGTATTGTGCAGGGGGCTTCTGATTGATATAAATGAGTTTCGCTTTTATGTAATTGCGATGATCAGTATATAGGATCCCTATTTATTGCTTTTAATAACTTGTTTATTTATTATAGATCCACCCACTTGTACTCTAAGCGTATAAGCGCCCTGGCTCAAACCTTCAAACCCTCCAATGCTGATCGAATTGATACCAGACTGAACGGATTTGCTGGTTTTCCTGATTAAACGACCATAATTGTCTACCAGGGAAATGTTAGCGGTTCCCGTCGACGGACTTATTAAATCAAACGATATAGTTCCGTTGAAAGGATTGACAAGTGATTTAATACTGAATTCATTGGGATTCGTACTCAGTAAAATGATCTTACTGTATTTTTGAGCTGTTCCTTCCGCCAATTTGATACGGTAATAAGTAGCACCGTTAATTGGTATGTTATCGGTCAGGTGATAGGTGTTCCCAAAACCTTCCGGTGCGGTACCATTCACGGTTCCGATGGTCACGAAATTTGTTTTATCATCACTTCGCTGAACTTCATATACAACACCGGGTTGTTCATTGGTAGAGGTCCAATGTAACTGCCCGAGATCATTAATAAGGTTGCCACTAAAATCTGTAAGGTCAGTTTTCAATACAACCGAACAGTTAAGCACCCAAACAATAATGGTATTGCTTGCTGTGAACGAACAATTCGGGTTACTGAGATTGGATGCAGTGGAAGCTACCCGAATACGAAACATATTAAGGTGCACACTACTATCTGCGATAAGAGTAGGATAGAACGCGGTGTATTGCCATTGTCCCGCTACCAATACAGGTGTACCAACACCACTAACACCCGTCGGTGACCAGGTTGCGCCTCCATTGGTACTTCTTTCCCAGGTCCAGTGAATGTAGTTAGGCGTAAAGCAACGAATGGTGGTGAACATATCCACCTGGTTGCCATAACAAACATTCACCCCTCCACTTGGTAACAAGTTCAGGGTAGGGGTACAGGTTGCAAGACTTATATCATCGATGGCCCAGTCGTTACCACCACCTCCAGGCGCGTTATTGCGGATGGTCATGGTTAAAGAAGTTTGGGTTGGGCCCGTAACATAGGTAAATCCTTTTTTGATCCATTGTCCGGTATACCGCATATTTCCGGTTGTATAATAGTCGATACCATCTACACGAAGGGTAAGATTGGGGTAAACTCCCGATGAATCACCCGCTGCAGTCGGTATATAGAAAGGAGGACCAGACGAGTTGCTCGCCCCTTTACCATTTGAGTCGCATCCACATTTTGAACAGATGTTACGGAACCAGGCAGATAATTCATAATAAGTATTCGGACATAAATTCGTAATAGTATGACTGAATGCCGAGTCGATACGATAGGCGGCATTAACTACCAGCATGTATCCTCCATTAGGATTCGCGACTGTATCGGCGGCAGGGTTACCTAATAATGGGGAAACAGCACCGGTATGGTCGCCGATGATGTCCCATACCTGGAACACACGGTGAGTAGGTGATGAAGCATCAGGTTTCGCCCATGAGTTTGACGTTGTATAATTCGTTTGTGTACTGGTGTTATTGGGAATTCCATAAAAATAGTCTTGCGGGCCTCCTGTGGTAAACATATTGTACACGTAGTTAGCGGGTACACTTGCAGATGGAATTCGGTTACGTGGTCGGCCCGAACCGAAAGTACCATTGGACTCTGCACCTAATGCGTTTGTTCCAACGGTATTAGGACAAATACCATAGTTTGTTGAAATCATGGTATTATTATAAGGAAATCTTGTACTGAGAACTGTAGCGGACGAAGTGGGTTTATAAGAAATAGAACCTCCACCTGTGTTAATGATCGTATTTAATGCGCCTGTAACTCTCACACGATAAGATGCTACCATGATACAGGTACTTCCAAAATAAGATGGCTTATGTGTATTTCTGATTCTTCCTCTGCGGAATGCCGTAGCCGGCATATCGGTTGTGTTGAAGCCGAGGTTAATCTGAATATTACCCCCTACGATTCTTCCACAATCATCCCCAGCTGCATCAGTAAAGGATTTATAAATCTTTCCTTCATTCGTTAATACTGCCAGGGTATTGGGGATATAAAGTGTACCGGCTTTTAAAGTATCATAGTAGGCGCAACTATCAACATAAGCTGGACATCCACTCGTACATCTCAATACAAAGGTTGATCGGTATTCGAGCGTATCGCCTACTTCAATAGTTCCTCCGGTATTTCCTTTGGTAATGTTTATATAACTCTTTCCATAATCGACCACTACTACCTGTGAGTAAGAAAGAATAAATAAGGATGTAAAAAGAATTGCTAAAAGTATCCTTTTTACGGTAAGTGTGAAATCGGGTATAAATGTCTTCATAGCAAGGATTTTAATTCTTCAATCTAGGATTTGGATGTTGTTGTAAAACTAGACAAAAACTATGCTCTTGTCAATCGTAAGTTTACGTAAATCCTTAGGTGCTTACTACTATTGTATTACCCATTATTTATTGTAATTTTTGTTATATCACTGGAAATATGCTACGGCAAATTCTCAGCGATAGTCATAAATCCGAATCTATGAACCCCAAAACCTTCCAAACCAATTGGTTATTAACCACTTTCTTCATTATTTTTTTGTCTGTCACAGGCAGATCCCAAACCGTTACCTGGGGTAACCAGGTTTTCCGTATCGATACATTAGCAGATCAACTGGGCTTTCCATGGGAAGTAACTTATGGCCCGGATGATTCGCTTTGGGTAACTGAATCAAGAGGTTATAAAGTAACCAAGATTCATGCAAGGAACGGAGGCAAAAGAACGATACTGAATCTTCAGGGCAATAATGATTTTGGCAGACCCGACATGACCGGCGGCCAATGGCCACAAGGTGGCTTGATGGGATTAGCCCTTCATCCGAAATTATTATCGGGTAAGCCTTATGTTTATCTTGCTTATGTTTACCAATTTGATAATTGCCTCGGAGGCAACCTCGGATGTTTTTTCTGGACACGTGTAGTTCGTTATACCTATAATCCTGCAAACGGAACTTTAGGCTCACCAATTATTATGCTGAATGCTTTGCCAGGAAGTAACGACCATAATTCCGGTCGTATGACCATCGGCCCTGATCCCACAACACCATCAGATACTACAAGATTCAGGTTATACTACACAATTGGCGATATGGGAGCAGGCCAGTTTAACAATCAGAATCGTACAAATAACGCACAGGACGTTACCATATATGAAGGAAAGGTTTTGCGCTTGAACCTGGAACCAGATGCTGCGCAATCAGGGGGGGATGAATGGATCCCGGATAACAATCCATTTCCTACAAGCGGTCCCGTTACGAATAAAACAGCTGTCTATTCTTATGGGCATCGTAATCCTCAGGGAGTTAAGTGGGGATACGTATTCGGAGTTTGGCGATTGTATAGTTCCGAGCATGGTGATAAGTCGGATGATGAAGTAAATATAATTAACGCTGGTACTAACTATGGTTGGCCAAAAGTAGCCGGGCTTTGCGATGACAATTATAATACCGCAGATGGTAACAGCAATAATAATATGCTGGCCAATCAAATGGTTCCCAACGAAGTTGTTACGTTTTGTAATGGTACGCCAAATCAGCAACCAATGTTCTCCCTGTTTAATGCATCGGCAGCCAGTATTCCATCCAGCGGAGCGAATATTTTTACCTGGCCCACGGTAGCTCCATCCAGTATCGACTTTTACGAAACCAATTATTCAAACTCAATACCTGGATGGCGTGGATCATTATTGGTAACCTCTTTGAAATATGGAATGTTCCGGTTGAAAGTAAAACCATTTGACGGATCAGTAGTCGATAGTAGCAGCACTGGTTCCATCACAGATACCATACCTTATTTTCACGGTAACCGTATACGTGATGTTGCGATCAATCCCCATGGAGATACACTTTATTTCGCTATTGATAGTTCGGGATCTACTTCCGGTCCAACTGGTGGATTTAGTGGAGGAAGCGCCTCTACCGCTAATGCCGGACGCATCTTACGCGTTGTTTACCTTACCACTTTAGCAATTAACGACTATATACCTGCACAACCAGTTAATAACAGAACTTATGTAAAAGTGTATCCGAACCCTGCCTCTAAAATTCTGTATGTTCAGAGTAAACGGGGAATGCATAAACCACTACGGGTTGAATTGATGGATATGACTGGTAAAGTAGTCTTGCAGGCAACCACCAGTAAAGACAATTTCTCTATCGGTCTTGAAGGATTTGGTAAAGGAATGTATGTCCTTAAGTTGTATAATGGATATGGGGTGTTGATGACGACGGAGAAAGTGATAATACAGTGATGAATGTAAAATATAAAATGTAAAATAAAGAATGTAAAAGGGTCCTACGTTCAATCATTCATTTTGAACGTAGGACCCTTTTGCATTTTACATTTAATATTTTACATTTTTCATTTAATGTCTCCCACCATCTGCTCCGGTATCACCCATTCATCAAACTGCTCCGCAGTTACATATCCAAGTTTTACTGCCATTTCTTTTAGAGTGGTGCCTTCTTTATGGGCTTTTTGGGCTATTTCAGCGGCTTTATAGTAACCGATCTTTGTATTCAACGAAGTAACCAGCATCAACGAATTATCAAGATGCTTTTTGATGTTTGCGGCAATTGGTTCAATACCCGCCGCGCATTTGTCGTTAAAACTTATACAACCATCTCCTATCAAACGGGCGCTGTGTAAAAAATTATAGATCATTACCGGTTTAAATACATTTAATTCGAAATGACCCGTAGCGCCTCCGATGTTAATGGTAACATCATTACCCATTACCTGGGCGGCAATCATTGTTAACGCTTCACACTGTGTAGGATTTACTTTTCCCGGCATGATGGAAGAACCGGGTTCATTGTCGGGGATAAAGATCTCACCAATTCCACTCCGCGGACCCGAAGAAAGCATGCGGATATCATTGGCAATTTTCATCAGGCTTACAGCAACCGTCTTCAACGCGCCATGTGATTCTACAATGGCATCATGAGCCGCCAACGCTTCAAATTTATTTTCCGCCGTAATAAAAGGTAGTCCTGTTAATGCCGCTATATGCTTCGCTACATTTTCCGGATAATTTGGTGGAGTGTTTATACCAGTTCCTACAGCCGTACCACCGAGTGCGAGCTCACTTAAATGTGCCAGTGTATTTTTTATCGCTTTTAATCCATGAGTAAGTTGCGAAACATAGCCGCTAAACTCCTGTCCCAATGTTAAAGGAGTTGCATCCATAAAATGGGTACGGCCAATTTTTACCACATTCATGAATTGCTTGCTTTTTACAGCCAACGTATCACGTAGTTTTTCAATCCCGGGTATTGTTACTTCAATAAGTATTTTATACGCGGCAATATGCATGGCGGTAGGAAAAGTATCATTCGATGATTGCGATTTGTTCACATCATCATTCGGATGTAGAAATTTCTCCTTGTCTTCCAGTTTGCCTCCATTCATTACATGTCCACGGTAAGCTACTACTTCGTTCACATTCATATTGCTTTGGGTACCACTGCCGGTTTGCCATACTACGAGTGGGAAATAAGCATCCAACTTCCCTTCCAGTATTTCATCACAAACTTTTCCAATCAGGTCGCTCTTTTCTTTGGGTAAGATGCCTGCATCAAGGTTGGTAATAGCGGCCGCTTTTTTCAGGTATGCAAATGCGCGGATGATCTCTTTGGGCATTCGGTTAATATCCTGCGCTATTTTGAAATTTTCAATACTTCGTTGGGTTTGGGCTCCGTACATAGCATCGGCGGGAACTTTTACTTCCCCCATCGTATCTTTTTCAATCCGGTATGACATGTGTTGATGAATTTGGAACGCAAAGGTAGTTAATGTGCAAATATGCAGATGTGCAAATATGCAAATTCTTCCATGGCGAATTTCGCTAATGGGTGCAGTTCGGATTTATGAAGAATGATAACCATAAGGCATTTGCACATCTGCACATTGGCATATTTGCACATTAGTGAATAATCAGCTCACTTTTCAGCACCACATTTTCGTAAGGAATATTTTCCTGCGCAGTTTTATTTTCGATCAGTTTCAGCAGTAATTCGGTAGCCCTGACACCCTGTTCATACGGGAATTGCTCCACAGAGGCGAGCGGAGGTGTTTCCAGGTAATGTGTAACCGGAAGATTGGCATAGCTTACAAAACAGATATCCTTATTGATCTTTAATTTTTTACTACGGGCATATTGCATAGCATCAAGTGATACATAATCGTTAAAGGCGATTACAGCAGTGGGTCTGTTCTTTAAAGAGATCAATTTTTCTATCGCAGCCTCGGTGCCTTTTGGGGAAAGATCAGTACTCACAATCAGTGACTCATCATGCGGGAGTTTATTTTTTTTCAATCCGGCATTGTATCCCTGTAATCGTTCGTTTTTAATAGTAAGGGTGGAAGGTCCCTGTATATATCCAATTCGTTTATGCCCTTTTTTGGCGAGGAAATCGATCGCGCTCACCGAACTGTGATACAAACTGCACCACACCGAATGAATATCGGGTGCGTCGGGCACCCTATCGAAATACACCACCGGGATATTATATTGTTGCAGATCCTCAAAATGCGAAAGTGAAGCCGTTTCTTTTGAAATCGATACCAGCAAACCATCCACCCGGTGCTTTTTCATGGTATCAACGATCTTTTTTTCTCTTTCCAACTCATCGTGCGACTGGCCAATCAATGCGATGTAGTCTTTATCAAAGGCGGTTTCTTCGATGCCACTGATAGCCAATGAAAAATATTCTTCCCGCAGATTGGGTAATACGATTCCGATTGTAAATGTTTTACGCTGTTTGAAAAAAATAGCTGTTTGATTTGGGATATAATTTAATTCCTCCGCCAGTTTTTTAACCTGCATTTTGGTGCGAAGGCCGATACTTGGATGATCGTGAAGGGCACGTGAAACTGTTGAGATAGAAATATTCAATCGGTTAGCGATTTCCTTAATAGTAGGCAGTTTCTTTTCCATGTGCGATATTACAGGATACAAGTTATAAAAAATGCGCAAACGATTGAAGAAAGTATTACAATCGATTGCGGGAAATAGATCGGAGCGGAACTATGTTGCCACATTGGGTTAATCGCTTTATTTAACTGAATTTCGCACCCTTGGTTGTTTATATGAGGGTATAAACATTATAAGTTTCCTCCCGTGGCAGCGGGAGGTTTTCTTTTATTAACCACTTTCCGGTAGCTTTAAAAAAATACTGATATATGCGTTGGATGGTCCTTATTTTACTAGTGTTTAATTGTTTAATCGTAAAATCACAAGTATCCATTGAATCCCTTGCCGCATGGTCCGCTTCCAACGATAAACTCTATTCTTCCGACTGGTTAATTCATCCCGTTTCGCAAAAAGCAACTTTATACAGTGGATCGGGAGCAAAAGAAATCATCCTGGCAAATGGATTGGTAAAAAGAAGTTTCCGGCTGGAACCCAACCTCGTTTGTGTGGACTACCGGAATTTGATCAACGGCCAGCAGTTACTAAGAGCCGTAAAGCCCGAGGCAAAAATCACTATTAATGGAAAAGAATATAATGTAGGCGGTGTATATGGGCAGAAAGAAAATGCTTACCTCGTTCCCGATTGGCTCGATGGATTTACGGCAGGCACTGATGATTTCAAATGCGTTTCCTTTATGCATTCCGCTATTAATCCTTTCATCAATTGGAAAACAAGTTTTTGGACCGCTAATAAAAAACAAGCAAGCGGGAAACACCTGGCATTTAAATACCGGTCATCGCTTGATCTATTGAAAGATCTTGAAGTAATCGTGAACTATGAAATGTATGATGGGTTGCCGCTTATCGTGAAATGGGTTTCATTAGAAAATAAAGGAACCAATACGTTAAAACTGGACCGGGTGGTGAATGAGGTACTCGCCCTCGTGGAAGAGGAAAGTGCGGTGGTAGGTAAACCGGAAGAAATGAAAAAACAGCATGGCATTTATGTAGAAACCAATTATGCATTTAATAATGCGATGCGGTATGATATCAGTGATCAGACTACACATTGGAAAACAGATAGTATCTATACTTCGCAGGTGAACTATAATTATCAAACACCCTGTTTGTTGGAAGTGTATCCTGAAAAAGCGCCGGGTATCGAATTGAAACAGGGAGAGAAATTCAAATCGGTACGAACACATGAATTATTAATGGATAGTTATGATCGTGAACGAAGGGGATTGGCAATTCGTAAAATGTATCGGACCGTTTTGCCCTGGACCAGTTCCAATCCCATCTTCATGCACCTGGTAAGTAAGAATGACGAAGAGGTTAGGAACGCGATTGATCAATGCGCGGCAACAGGATATGAGGCCGTGATCCTGAGTTTTGGAAGTCATTTGAATATGGAAGATTCATCGGCTTCCAACATCCTCAAATGGAAATCATTGACCGACTATGCGCATCAGAAGGGAATTGCTATTGGAGGTTATGCGTTATTCAGCAGCCGGCGCATCAGCGATGAAGATGATGTAATAGACGCGAAAACAGGTAAACCCGGAGGTGCTTTTTTTGGAAATGCGCCTTGCTTCGGAAGCAAGTGGGGATTGGCTTTCCGGGACAAGATCAAATACTTTTTTAAGCAAACCGGTTTTGACATCTGGGAAAATGACGGACCCTATCCAGGTGATCTTTGTGCTTCTGTTTCGCATCCCGGGCATAAAGGATTGGATGATTCTCAATGGCGGCAAATGGAAATTCAAAAAGAACTTTATCGTTCTTTAAATGAAGGCGGAGTATATATTAATGCACCAGACTGGTATTTCATGGATGGTACGCATAAAATTGCGATTGGTTATCGCGAAGTCAATTTTTCATTATCACGTGATCAACAAAAAATATTGAATCGTCAGAATATCTATGATGGCACCTGGGAAAAAACACCTTCGATGGGCTGGGGGTTTGTGCCGCTTACACGCTACCAGGGCGGTGGACCCGAAGCAGTGCTTGAACCATTGAGTGAACACTTGTTGGATTATGAACAATTGATGATGCAATATTATGGTGCGGGTGTTCAGGCATGTTACCGTGGACCAAGACTTTATGATACGGAGAAAACAAAAGAAACAGTAGCCAATGTCATCAACTGGTATAAGAAATATCGGGATATATTGAATTCAGATATTATTCACCTGCAAAGGGCGGATGGAAGAGATTGGGATGGAATCATGCATGTAAACCCGGCTATCAAAACAAAAGCTTTGTTGATGCTTTATAATCCGTTAAAGCAATCCATCACGAGAACAGTAAAAATTCCGCTTTATTATAGCGGCTTAACGCGAACCGCCAAAGTAAGAGAGAAGCAAGGCACCAATAAAATATACAATCTCAACAGGAATTACGAAATTGAATTAACTTTTACCCTCGGCCCACAAGGCTATAGTTGGTTTGCAATTGAATAAACGAGTTAATAAAACATACTGCTGTTATGAAATTGAAACTTTTGATAGGATGTTCATTTTTAATACTGATTGGGTTTAATTCCTGCCAGACAGAAGTAAAACAAAATGGCTTGCCTGCGGAGAGTATTGGTTGGCAACAACAATTCGACGAACAATTGCAACTCAACGGCCACCGCAATTGGATCCTGGTAGTGGATAAGGCGTTCCCACAGCAACCAGGCATGCATATCATTAACACCAATGAAAAATTATTACCGGTACTGGAAACCGTTTTAAAAAGAATCAACGCATCCACACATGTAAAACCAATCATTTATAATGACGCCGAGTTACAATTCATTACTGATTCTCTTGCTCCCGGAGCAGAAGCCTATAAAGAACAATTACAAAAAGTATTGAACGGGGCAATAACTCAACCCTTATTGCACGATACGGTATTTGTTCGTATGGACAAAGCGGCGAAATTATTTTCCATCACTGTATTAAAAACCGAAGAAGTAATTCCTTATTCTTCCGTATTTCTCGAACTCGACTGTTCCTATTGGGGTGCTGAAAAAGAAAAGAAATTAAGGGACCTGATGAGATCAGTCAACAATAAATAAAAGCATGAGAAGAATTTTTGTATTAATCGCGATCGTCCTTTCCCTATCGGTTTCGGCGCAAACCTATCAGCCAATTTGGGAATCATTGGATAAAAGACCCATGCCTCAATGGTGGAAAGATGCCAAGTTTGGAATCTTTATTCACTGGGGTGTTTATGCGGTTCCTGGCTGGAGCACAAAGGGAAATTATTCAGAGTGGTATCAACAAGGCTTACAAAATACAGATACTGCCCGGCAGCGTTTTCATAAAGCAAAGTTTGGCAATCGTACGTATTATGATCTCGCAAGTGATTTCAAAGCCGAATTATACAAACCTGATGATTGGGCGAAATTATTTGAAAAGTCAGGAGCGAAATACATTGTTCTTACGTCCAAGCATCACGATGGATTCACATTATGGCCCAATAAAGAAGCCAATAAAACCTGGGGATTTCCCTGGAACTCGGTGGATATTGGCCCTAAAAGAGATTTACTGGGTGATTTATTTAAAGCAGTAAGAAAAACTTCTGTACGAGCAGGAATGTATTATTCATTGTATGAATGGTTCAATCCGTTGTGGCTGAATAATAAACCGGCTTATGTGCAAGATCATATGTGGCCGCAAATGAAGGAACTAATTAACACGTACCAACCTGATGTTTTTTGGACCGATGGAGATTGGGATGTTTCTGCGGAAACATGGAAGAGCCCGGAATTCCTTAGCTGGTTATTTAATGAAAGTGTGGTTAAAGATAAGATCGTCGTGAATGATCGATGGGGGGCAGGGCTTCGATTTAAACACGGGGGCTTTTATACACCCGAATACCAACCCGATCTCGATTTTGAGGATCATGCCTGGGAAGAAAGCAGGGGCATGGGACATAGCTATGGGTACAACCGGGAAGAAGATGCCTGGGATTATAACTCCACGCAATCATTGGTAATAGCATTAATTGATAAAGTAAGTCGGGGTGGTAATTTCTTATTGGATATCGGTCCCGATGAGCATGGAAAAATTCCACCGATCATGCAGGATCGTTTATTGGAAATGGGGGAATGGTTATCGGTTAATGGAGAAGCGATTTATGAAACTTCCCGCTGGAAAACTCCGGTACAATGGAGCGAAGGGAAAAGGGATTATAAAATAAAGAAAGAACAGTCAACCGATAACTGGAAAACGGGTGAGGACATCATGATAAAACTTACCGTAGATCCGGATCCGGGTTATGCCGTTAAAGAAGTATTTTATACTTATAACGCTAAGACTAATTCATTGTATGCCATTTTCCCAAGCTACCCCGATAACAGAAAACTAGTATTAAAAAATATCAATCTGCCGGCAGGAACAGCCATAAGTTTCCTGTCAACAAATCAAACAATTTCCTGGAAGCAAGAAGGAAATAACACCGTGATTGAATTACCGGAATACAATCCTAATAAAATTAAAACCCCTTATGCATTTGCAGTAAAAATTGCGGGCTATGGAAAATTCGCAGCTAAACCAAGTATTGAATTTAAACTTGCCAAACCAAATGGCATGGAGCAATTGGTATCAATAAGTGCCGTCCCGGGTTCAACTATCAAATATACCGTTGATGGTACAGAACCAATGGAGAATGCTTTAACATATGAAAAACCAATCCTCCTTGACAAGCCAACTACTGTTAAAGCAATCGCGCTTTCACCTGGGATTTCTTCAAGCGGAATATCTACGCAAGAAGTAAAGGTTTACCAATGGAGAGGCGCCGCAAAAGTAAATCCTCCCAGCAAAGGGTTGCATTATGATGTATTCGAGTTAAAACCTGTTACTGTTTTAGATCTTGATAAATCGAATCCGGTAAAAAGTGGTATTACGAATGTTGTTGATCTTTCAACGCTCACACGTAACGAACAAGTAGGTTTGAGGTTACAGGGATATATAAAAATTGAGAAAGATGACGTCTATCAATTCTATCTTTCATCGGATGATGGTAGCTGCCTTTTAATTGGATCGGAGGTAATAATAAATCACGATGGGTTTCATGGGAACGATGAAAAGCAAGGTGGAATAGCATTAAAGAAGGGATATCATCCTATCCGGATTGATTTTTTTCAGGCTACCGGTGGTATTGATCTCAAGTTGGAATACAGTAGTAGCACCATCAAAAAACAAAAACTACCTGCTTCCGTATTATTTCACTCATCAAAGAAATAAATTTATCAACAAGAAAATTGCGGATAAGACATAAAGGTGTTAAATATTAAAAGTTATAATCTATTCCCGCCTTCCCGTCTTCCCGGCAAAAGTTCTATTTTAGGTGTTCCATATGCTTGCAAATAAAAACCTGGTGATCATTGGCGGGACCACAGGATTGGGTCTTTCTGCTGCAAATGCGTTTATCAAAAACGGTGCAAGAGTTATTGTTGTAGGGCGCAATGAAGAAAGCGCCGATGCTGCGTTGAAAAAATTAGGTAATCATGCAATAGCCATTTGTGCTGATGCTACCCAGGCTTCTACAGCAATCAATGCCATTCAATCCTGCATAAAAAATTTCGGAACCTTTGATGGACTTTATCATGTGGCCGGTGGAAGCGGTCGAAAAATGGGAGATGGTCCACTTCATGAACTTACATTAGAAGGTTGGAATAAAACACTCGAATTAAATCTTACTTCGCTGATGCTATCCAACCAGGCGGCTATCAGTCAATTTCTCCAGCAATCAACCGGCGGTACTATTTTAAATATGGGTTCAGTGCTGGGTTATTCGCCATCCCCAAAACATTTTGCTACCCATGCGTATGCCGCAGCAAAATCGGCCATCATTGGTTTCAGCAAATCCGTCGCTGCCTATTATGCAACGAACAATATTCGTATCAACGTTATTGCGCCCGCATTGGTAGAAACACCCATGGCAAAAAGAGCAGCTACGGATGAGTCCATGCAGACATTTATAAAAACCAAACAACCGCTTGATGGCGGAAGAATCGGTCAACCGGGGGATTTGGATGGGTTAGCCGTATATTTTATGAGCGATCAATCGAAATTCACCACGGGCCAGGTAATAGCGGTGGACGGGGGATGGACTGTTAGCGAAGGACAGTACTGACTTTCACCAACTCTTTACCCATCAGTTGCCCCGGGGAATAAAAAATTAACAACAAGCCCGGGGACTAAAAGAATAATTAAATGTCAATCGCAATAGGAATAGATATAGGCGGTACCCGCATCAAAGGAGTTGCATTGGATGCGGAATCAAATCTATTACATCAATTATATACTCCTACTAACGATGGCGATGATGATGTATGGAAAAAAGCTGTTTATAATACAGTTCAGGAGTTATTAAAAATAACAGGTCATACTTCTTCTGTAATTGGAATCTCCGCTCCGGGTATCAGTAATGATATGAATACAGCTATTGCTTGTATGCCCGGCCGATTGCAGGGATTGGAGAATTTTTTATGGAGTGAATTTCTTCAGCAACCTACCTGGGTATTGAACGATGCTATTTCCGCTTTAGTAGCGGAAGCAAGATTGGGGGTGGCGAAAAATAAAAAAAATATCGCATTACTTACTTTGGGAACAGGAGTAGGTGGTGCGATACTGATCGATGGAAAGCCCTACCAGGGCTCATTTCAGAAGGCTGGTCACCTCGGCCATATGGTTATTGATTATAGGGGAGATGCAGATGTTACAGGTATGCCGGGAAGTTTGGAAGACGCGATTGGTAATTGCACCGTTGAAAAAAGATCAGGCGGTAAATTTCTCCAAACCCATGATTTATTAGAAGCATACCGAAATGGGGATGAATTCGCGAAGACGATTTGGCTTACTTCCATACATAAACTGGCGATAGGGATTGCTTCGATTGCCAATATTTTATCGCCCGAAACCGTGGTAATAGGTGGAGGAATTTCGGAAGCGGGAAAAGATTTGTTTGAACCGTTGGAAATGTATTTATCAAAATATGAATGGCGACCTTCGGGGAATAAAACAACTATTGTAAAAGCAGCTTTTGGTGATATGGCCGGGGCAATAGGGGCGGCTTGTTTTGCGGTGGAGAAGTTTAATGGTTTAAAGGTTTAATAGTTTAAAGGTTTCAAAGTTTAAAGGTTTCAGAGTTTAAGGGTTGTTGAGATTTATAATGACTAATTGAATTTAAAGAACTATTAAACCATTAAACTATTAAACCTTTAAACGCTTACGAAAATAATATACTGAAATAATGAACCTCACAGAAACCTATCTGAAAAAATGCGAAGACATTCTTGAAAAAGTAAAAGGACAACAAGAAAAAATCCGTCAGGCGGCGGATTGGTTCGCGCAATCCATTCTCGCCGGTAGAGTAGTACATGTATTCGGCAGTGGGCACAGTCGTATCATGGTTGAAGAAATGTGGCCACGCTATGGATCCTTTCCGGGGTTCAATCCCATAGTTGAATTATCATTGACCTATCATAATAATGTAGTGGGCGCTAACGGACAACGACAGGCAATGTTCCTGGAAAACGTACCAGGGCTTGCAGAAAGAATCCTGCGCAATTTTGGATTGGATAAAAGAGATACCGCATTGGTAGTTTCTTCCAGTGGATGCAATATTGTACCGGTAGAGATGGCCGAATTATTTCAGCAACGCGGAATTAAAGTGGTAGCACTGGTAACCAGTGACCATTTAAATGGATCAACGAGTAAAAGAAAAGATGGAAAAAAATTGAGTGACTTCGCCGATCTCGTTTTAGATACTGGTGCCCCATTAGGAGATTCGATGATAAAGATTGATGGGTTAGAAACGCCAGTTGCTCCTGGTTCAACAGTTGGTGGTGTGATGATCATCAACAGTATCAAAGCGGAATTAGCAAACCTATTAACCAAAGCTGGTAAGCCACCCTATGTACTTACCGCGGGTGCCATAGTAGGAAATGAAAAAGCAACCGCGCTATTTGAAGCGGCATATGATGAACATGCGCACCGGATGGCTGAATTATACAAGAACGCTGGACGATAAGAACTAAATGTAAAATGTAGAATATAAAATATAAAATGTAAAAAGAAAGTCGAAAATGAAAACTTTAAAAAGTAATAGATATAGAAATGGTTATTTAAAACGTATCGTTATGAGATCAAAACCTGTTCTCATAGTAATATGTTTTTTAGCACTTTCCTGCTTAGTCGTTGCCCAGAAATTAACAATGCCTGAACTGATAAAGTTGAGATATATGAAAAGTGCTCAGGCAGACAGTTTTCTTACTACGAAAGGGTATAAAGTTACTATAAAGGATGATGGGGAGATTGAAACGAGGGATTACAAAAGTGTAGCGGTAGAAAATGATTTGCGAGTGTCGAGATTTCTAACGATAAGTTATCAGAAAAATAATTTCTTTGTTTTACTGTATGACGTATTTGATAAAAAAGAAATAGAAGAGTTAAAAAAGTGGTTGCGTAATAATAAATATGAACAACTATCAACACGTAAACGGACAAATGATGTAACAGAAATAAGTTTCGGAAAGGGGGAAAAGATGATTAGTGTTTTAGAAGATAATAAGCCCGGCACGCCAGAAAAACCCGCTTTGTATAGTGTATCAATTAACTATATGCTATTTTAATAAAGTTCCTATTTCAATATCCTACGATTAATTTGTAGACTGTTACGCATTTTTACATTCTATATTTTACATTTTAGATTTTACATTTAAATTACCATATCAACTAATAAACCAATGTTTCAAATACCTATTCGCACCACCGTCGTCGGCAGCTACCCTTTTCCGGGTTGGTTAGAATTCGGTTCGCAGAATTTAGACAAATTCGGGGCGGCTGATATTGAGGAAATGATTGAAGATGCGGTAATCGCGGCGATTCATGATCAGGTGACTGCCGGTCTCGATGTTATAACTGATGGAGAGCAAACCCGTCTTGATTTTAATCTTTCATTCTATGGTTATATCAGCGGTATTCAGAACAACGAAACCGAAACACGGAAATTCGGTCCGCCGGCGCACGATCAGCGCGGCAAGAACAATATCGTAGGGGAATTAAAAGCAGAGAAAGGATTAGGCGCAGTAAAGGAATATTTGCGTTTAAAAAAACTGGCACCGTCGGGTCCTACCCTTAAAGCCAGTGTGCCCGGACCGTATACATTGAGCGGACGATTATTACCGAATGAAAAATATAAGGATCGATACGCGATTACGGAGGCGTTGCTTCCAATAATTCGTAAAGAGCTGGAAGAGCTGGTGGCAGCGGGTTGTACGGAGATAACCGTAGATGAGCCCTCGATGAGTTGTTATGCGTATAAAGAAGATACCAGACGATTTGTTGATATATTCAATAGAACGGTAAAACCCATTGTTGGGAAATGCAATCTCAGTACACATTTATGTTTTGGAAATTTTAAAGGGAGACCCGTTGGTTACCGGAGCATCAAACCGATGTTACCCGATTTCCTGGATCTCGCCGTAGATGAAATGCATATTGAAATGGCGAACCGCGAATTCGCAGAAATAGAATTACTCAAGCCATTTGCCGAAAAAATGCATGTTGCTGTTGGCATCATTGATGTAAAAAATTATTATGTGGAATCGGTAGAGGATGTAGTGGAAAGAATAAACAGATGTCTTAAATATATTCCGGCGGAAAAATTATCGGTGGCACCCGATTGCGGATTGAGCCAGACGGCGAGATGGGCATCGAGGCAGAAGTTGATTAATATGGTGAAGGGAGCGAAGAAAGTTAGAGAAGGTTTGTAGTTTATAGTTTATGGTTTGTAGTTGCTGAAACTCATAAATTCACTATAGATAGCACGACCTTACTATTACAGACAATCTGAACATATTATTTAAAATGAATAGCCGAAGCTAAGGAACCACAAACTACAAACTCTCTATGAGTTTAATACAGGCAATAAAAAAAGACCAAGCGCTCATTGATGAAATGGATTCTTTTCACAATGATGATCAGCATTTTCATCTCTGGTGGCTTGGACAAAGTGGTTTCCTGATTCAGTGGAAAGGGCAAAAGGCATTGATTGATCCCTATCTATCCGATTCGCTTACTAAAAAATACGCAGGTACTAAAAAACCTCATATCCGAATGAGTGAACGGGTAATGGATCCTGAATTACTCCGGAACATCAGAGTGGTTTCATCCAGTCATAATCATACGGATCATCTCGACGGGGAAACCTTAATCCCGCTACTAAAGAATAATCCCAATATCATTTTTATCATTCCCGAAGCGAATCGCGCGTTTGTAGCGGACCGTATGGGATGCGATATTGATCTACCAGTGGGATTAAACGATAAGAAATCAGCCAGTGCGGGTCATTTTAAATTTCACGGGATTCCTGCTAAGCATAATGAAATTGAGAGGGATGAACGGGGTAATTGCAAATTCATGGGTTATGTAATTGAATTCGGACGATGGAAAATTTATCACAGTGGTGATACGCTGTGGTTCCCTGAAATGCCGGATTTATTGCGACCATTTTCTATCGATCTCGCGCTGTTGCCAATAAATGGAAATGACCCCTCTAGGGGAGTAGCGGGTAATCTCGATACCCGCGAAGCGGCTGAATTAGCCAAAGCGATCGGGGCGAAATGTGTTATTCCCTGTCATTACGACCTGTTTACTTTCAATACTGCCGATGTAAATGATTTTGTAAAATCCGCACAATCGATTGATCAGCCTTTTTCGGTTTTGAAGCACGGCGAAAGATGGAACAGCAGCCAGCTTCTTTATAAATAATCAGTAACTTTAATCTCCCTAAAATGATTGCTGCATGAAGGTGTTTTTCAATAAGAAAATATTGCTTGTTTCAGCGTTGTTATTATCAGCAGCGGCAATCTTTATTTTTAGTACAAGCAATCCCAAAATCGATTTTAACACGCAGGTAAAACCCATCTTCAATAAAAAATGTATTACCTGTCATGGTGGTGTAAAGCGCAAGGCAGGATTCAGTTTATTGTTTCGTGCTGATGCGCTGGAACCTAATGAATCAGGTAAACCGGCTATTGTTCCTGGAAAACCGGATGAAAGTGAATTGATGAGAAGAATACAGCTTAATGATCCCGAGGAACGAATGCCTTATAAGCATCAACCATTAACTAAAGGAGAGATCAGCATTCTACGTAACTGGATAAAGCAGGGTGCAGAATGGGGTGATCATTGGGCCTATTTGCCAGTGAAAGAAGTGTCGGTTCCGGAATTGAAAAATGATTGGTTAAAAAATGATATCGATCGTTTTATCCTCGAGCAGCTGGAAGAGAAAGAAATGAAACCATCGGAAGAAGCGGAGAAAGCTGTTTTGTTGCGCAGGGTTAGTTTGGACCTTACTGGTATTCTTCCCTCCCCATCACTTGCAAAAACCTACTTAAAAGATAACAGTGAGAAGGCTTACGAAACATTAGTTGACTCATTACTTTCCACTCCTCATTATGGAGAACGATGGGCGGCACTCTGGTTAGATCTCGCCCGATATGCGGATACAAGAGGATATGAAGCGGATCGGGGAAGGGATATCTGGAAATACCGTGATTGGGTAATCAAGGCATTCAACGATGATATGCCTTATAATAAGTTTCTTATTGAACAAATTGCCGGTGATCTATTGCCGGATCCTACCGATGCGCAATATATTGCTACTGCTTTTCACCGCAATGCCATGAATAATGATGAAGGAGGTACCGATAATGAAGAATTCAGAACCGCATCCGTTATTGATCGGGTTAATACCACCTGGGAAGCATTGATGGGAACTACGTTTAGTTGTGTTCAATGTCATAGCCACCCTTACGATCCATTCCGCCATGAAGAGTATTATAGTTTCATGGCTTTCTTTAACAACACCCGGGATGAGGATATACCAAATGAATTTCCATTGCTACGCGATTTTAATGATTCATTAAAACAAGAGTTGGATATACTTACAAAATGGATTGGCGAAAATGATTCTGAATCAACCGCGAAAAGAATACGTCATTTCCTGCGCACCGGGCAACCTGTTATCAACAGTACTGCTGCCGATAATATTTCAAACAACGCAAACGAGAATAATAACTATGCCCTGCTGTTCCGCAATAATTCATTGGCACGCATCAAAAATGTGAAAATGGATAATAGCGATCAGCTCATCATGCTTTGCGAAACCTGGATGGAAGGTGGTATACTGGAATTTCGTACCGATTCGGCGAAGGGAACTTTATTAAAGAAACTATTTATTAAAAAGACAAAAGGGAATGAGGTTCTTGCTATTGATTATCCGCGGCAGCAAGGAACACATGATATCTATATTAGTTATACAAACCCTACCGTAAAAGATCCATTGAAAAACTGTATTCTATTCGACTGGTTTTATTTCACACAAAAATTTCCAGGTGAAGGAAAGCCTGGGTATGAGGAAAATAAAAAAAGATACTGGGAGCTGATTAAAGTGAACACGCCGACCACTCCAATCATGTTGGAGAATGGCGCCGACATGCAGCGCAGCACGCATGTATTTGAAAGGGGCAACTGGATGGTAAAAGGTAAAGAAGTAAATCCAGCAGTTCCTCATGTATTTAAATATGCCATGCCGGCTGATGCGCCAAAGAATCGAATGGGTTTGGCGATGTGGCTCACCGATAAAAAGAATCCATTAGTGGCTCGCACCCTGGTGAATCGTTTATGGGAACAATTATTCGGGACGGGTATTGCGGAAACACTGGAAGATCTCGGTACACAGGGATTATCACCTACGCATCAGGAATTGATGGATCATCTTTCCTGGAAACTGATGAATGATTTTGATTGGAGCGTTAAGAAATTATTGAAGGAAATGGTAATGAGCGCCACATACCGACAAAGTTCAAAACTAACGGAAGAAGCGAAACAGAAAGATCTGTTTAATAAATATTACGCGAGGGGCCCACGCTTTCGATTATCTGCGGAACAAATTCGCGATCAGCACCTCGCCATCTGCGGTGTATTGAATGAGAAATTATATGGACCTTCGGTAATGCCGTGGCAACCCGATGGTATCTGGCTCTCTCCGTATAATGGCGCAAAATGGCGCGCGGCAACCGATAATAGTCAATATCGCCGCGCATTGTATACGTATTGGAAACGTTCCTCTCCCTATCCTTCCATGATCGCTTTTGATGGAGCACAAAGAAATATCTGCAGTGCACGCCGTATACGGACCAACACTCCTTTGCAAGCATTGGTTACATTGAATGATTCGGTCTATCTTGATATGGCCCGCCATTTCGCTTACCGGATGATTGCGGAAGCGGGAGATAAACCAGAGCAACAAATTGCGAAAGGATATGAATGGATGTTGTTCAAAACAATCGCGCCCGATAAACTAAACACTTTTATAAGTTTATATCGTAAGGCATATAAAGAATTTGAAAAAGATCCTACCAAAACATGTGAAATGATTGGAGTGATGAATGAACACAATAACCCATCAACTGCTGCATTGGTGGTGGTGGCGAACGCGATGATGAATATGGATGAGGTGATAATGAAAAACTAAATGGTGAGTAGTGAGTAGTGAGTAGTGAAAAATTTTTTGGATTTGCAATTTATGTTTTATGCCCGCCGCGGCGGGCTACCTGTTTGTAGAAAAAAATAAAAATATTTAGTCATGCCCGCCTATGGCGGGGCTACCCTTGAGAATGAGGAATAATGAATTAAAAACGAAGAATAAAAGTGAGTATCATTATTTGGGAGTCGTTAAAATATTCGCAAAATAAATTTCTATGACGCGGGAAGAATTAAACAACCAACGATTACTCAAGGAAGCGGAGCACGCGATTCTCCGCATGCATACCCGTCGCCATTTCTTAAAAGAAAGCGCGATGGGATTAGGTGCGCTGGCATTGGGATCACTTTTTGGTAGTTGCGGACAAAACGCAAGTACTCCTATCGCATTTGATCCTGTTTACCCATTGCTTCCAAAAGCCCCACCATTTTTTGGCAAAGCAAAATCGGTTATTTACCTGCATATGGCCGGGGCACCGTCACAACTCGAACTCTTCGATTATAAACCCGAACTGGAAAAAATGGATGGACAGGATTGTCCGCCTTCATTACTCGAGGGAAAACGTTTCGCATTTATCCGGGGAGTTCCGAAGATGCTGGGTCCGCAAGCAAAATTTTCACAACGTGGGCAAAGTGGTGCATGGATAAGTGATCATCTTCCTCACTTATCAACGATTGCAGATGAAATATGTTTTTTAAAAGCGGTAAAGACCGATCAATTCAATCATGCGCCCGCGCAATTGTTGTTACATACCGGAAGCGCTCGTTTGGGTAGACCGAGCATGGGTAGTTGGGTTACTTATGGATTGGGAACAGAGAATCAGAATTTGCCTGGCTTTGTGGTATTGACAAGTGGAGGAAGTTTTCCGGATGCGGGTAAAAGTGTTTGGGGAAGTGGGTTCCTTCCATCAGTATACCAGGGAGTGCAATGCCGAAGCGCGGGCGACCCGGTGTTATTTATGAATGATCCGGATGGAATGAGCCGTGATCTCCGCAAAGCGACTATTGATGCTATTACCGAAGCGAACCAGCAAGAGTATAAAGAATACAATGATCCGGAAATATTATCACGCATCTCGCAATATGAAATGGCATACCGGATGCAGGTATCGGTACCTGAAGTAATGAATATTAACAATGAACCGGATTATATCAAGGAGATGTACGGAATACAACCCGGTAAAGAATGTTTTGCAAACAATGTATTGCTTGCGCGAAAATTGGTTGAGAAAGGAGTCCGTTATGTGCAATTATTTGACTGGGGATGGGATGCACATGGAGATAATGCAGGTAACGCGCTTGATATCGGCATAATTAATAAATACAGGGCTATCGACAAACCAGTCACTGCATTATTACTCGATCTTAAGCAAAGAGGTTTGCTTGATGAAACATTGGTGGTATGGGGCGGTGAATTTGGTCGCACCCCAATGATGGAAAATCGCAACGGCGCGCAGAATCCATATAAAGGCCGAGATCACCATACTGAAGCATTTACAATCTGGATGGCAGGGGCTGGTATTAAAAAAGGATATAGTCATGGAGAAACGGATGAAATAGGATATAGTGCTATCAGTGGAAAAGTGGAAGCATTCGATATTCAGGCAACCATACTTAATCAACTCGGCTTTGATCATGAGAAGTTCACGCATGAGTTCCAGGGAAGACCATTCCGGTTGACGGATGTGGCGGGAAGAGTGATTGAAGAGATAATTGCCTAAAATTTTGAATTGGGAAATTGGGAGATTGGGAAATCTCTCTTAGCATAACAAACTATAAAAATGCAAAATGCATGATTGAATTAAAGTAGATTTCCCAATTTCCCAATCCAAAATTTCAAAATATCCTTAAATAATTTACATAAATCAAACAATCACCCATGCCGATTAACCGTAGAAAATTTTTAGGACTTACTACTGCCACCAGTTCAGCATTGTTACTATCTTCTCTCGAATCTTTTTCGGAATCAAATAAACCGTTGTTCAGCAGCAACGCTGGTTACGAATTATTGATCATGGCTACTAACTGGGGCTTTGCAGGCAATGCAGATGAATTTTGTGCGAAAGCAAAAAAAGAAGGTTATAATGGAATTGAAATCTGGCTACCCGGTGATGATAAGGGAAGAGCAGAGATTTCCACCGCTGCGAAAAAACATGGATTGGCAATTGGGATATTATATGGAGGAGGGGATAAGGATCCGCAAAAACATCTTACGCAGTTTAAAGACGGAATTAATGCGGCTGCAAAAATGAATCCTGTTTATATCAATTGTCATTCGGGTAAGGATTATTTCAGTTTTGAACAGAATAAACCTTTCATGGATTTTACTACGCAGTTATCCAAACAAACAGGGATACCCATTTATCATGAAACACACCGGGGTCGTTCTTTATTTGCCGGACATACTACGCGGAATTTTATTGAAAAGATTCCTGAGTTGAGAATCACGTTGGATATCTCACATTGGTGCGCGGTACATGAATCCCTGTTATGGGATCAAGCAGAAACGGTAGATATTACATTATCCAGGACCGATCATATTCATGCACGGGTTGGACATGCAGAAGGTCCGCAGGTAAGCGATCCCCGTGCACCCGAATGGGAAGACGCGGTTAAAAAGCATTTTGAATGGTGGGATAAAGTAGTGGAAAGAAAAAAGAAGAATGGCGAGCGGCTTACCATACTTACCGAATTCGGTCCTCCTGATTATTTATGGACATTGCCCTATACCCGTCAGCCGGTGGCCGATCAGTGGGGGATTAATGTGCATATGATGAATGTGTTGAGGAAGAGATACAGCTAGGGAAGCTTCGAGCTGTGAGCTGCGAGCTTCGAGCGGCTACTGTTTGTAAGAAAAAAACATCAATAAATTGTTTTTATATCAGCGTTTGATTTCGGCAATACATTAATAGGTTTCTATTTTCATAGAAACTTATTAATATGAGAAATTTTAAAGAGTTAAAAATCTGGAAAAAGGGATTTCGAATTGCTGTTAATGCATTTAAGCTTGTAAGTACGTTTCCGAAAGAAGAAAAGTACGGGCTTTCTTCACAAATTACGAGAGCTGCAGTTTCTATTCCTTCAAATATTGCGGAAGGAAGTAGTAGAAGTAGTGAGAAAGATTATTGTAGATTTATTGAAATATCGCTTGGATCTAGTTTTGAGACTGAAACTCAATTATTAATCGCTGAAGCTGTGAATTATGGCGATGCTGATTTAAGGAAAACTATGCTAAACGATATTGACGAAGAACAAAAAATGCTAATTAGTTTTTTGAACAAGCTAAATAAATAACATTGTATTTGCTCACAGCTCAAAGCTCATAGCTCGCAGCTAGAACCAAAAGCTTATAACAATCTACACGAATGCAGCATCTCCTAGGTCCCTTTCATCCTGTTTTAGTTCATTTACCCATCGGTATATTGCTATTTGCTTCCCTGCTTCAATGGTTAGTAGTGAAACCGGAGTATAAAAAATTGCAACCTGCAATTGGAATTGCTTTGTTCTGGGGAATGATATTCGCAATTCTTTCTTGTATCACTGGATTCATGCTCAGTCAAACGGGAGATTATGAAGGGGAATTAGTGAGCAATCACCAATGGCTGGGTATATCAGTAGCAATAGTTGCTATTGTACAATATTATTTATACAAACGATCAGTGAATGCCGGCTTTGCCAGGTGGTTGGCGCTTATTTTATTTGTATTGATAATTGTAACGGGTCATTTGGGTGGTTCGTTAACACACGGGTCGGATTATCTTACCAAATCGTTTTCCAGTGACAGCGGAGTTTCTAAATCTATTCGAAAACCGATTCCCGATATTCAGGCTGCCTTGGTGTATGCGGATGTTGTAAAACCATTATTGCAGGAGAATTGTTATGGTTGTCACGGTCCAAATAAGCAAAAAGGTAAATTCAGGTTGGATCAGCCTGATTTTATTTTGAAAGGTGGAAAAGAAGGAAATGATGTTTTACCCGGAAACCCATCGGAGAGTGAGTTGATTAAAAGAATCCTGTTGGAACGCAATGAAGAACATCATATGCCTCCGAAAGAAAAGCCACAGATAACGGAAAATGAAATCGCTTTCTTGCACTGGTGGGTAGAGACCGGTGCCAGTTTTGATAAACAGGTGAAGGATCTGCCACAACAAGAAAAGATAAAACCAGTATTAATTTCTATGCAAGGCGCGGGAATCGAAAAAAAACCAATAGCCGATATCCCGGAAAAGGAAACAGGCAAAGCTTCTGAATCAGCTATTAAAAAATTAAAAGAAAGAGGGGCGATGGTATTGCCCGTTGCACAAAATAGTAATTACCTGATGGTGAATTTTGTTACCACCGATTCCTTGACGGATAAGGACATGGAATTATTAATGCCTATCAGGGAGCAATTAATATGGCTGAAATTAAGCGACCAGCCGGTAAGTGATGAAGCGATGAAAACAATTGGTAAGTTGAATAATCTTACAAGGATACAGTTGGACCATACTGCGATCACCGATAAAGGTCTTGTTCCAATTCAACAGCTTTCTAATCTTGTTTATCTTAACCTGGTAGCCACAAAAATTACATCCGCAGGAATATCTCAATTAAAATCACTGAACAAGCTTCAATCGATTTATCTCTATCAAACCTCAATTGGTAAGTCAGAATGGGAAGGGTTGAAAAAAATATTTCCAAAAGCAGTATTGGATAGCGGAGGGTATATAGTTCCTACGTTGGTTTCGGATACGACGGTGATGAAAGAGAAAAAGAAAGCTTGAAATGTAAAATGTAGAATATAAAATTTAAAATGTAAAAAGTAAGCTTTGCGATAACAATAAACTGAATGCCCGCCGCGGCGGGCTACCGGTTTGTAGAAAAACATAAATGATAGCAGTTTTGCCCGCCTTTGGCGGGGCTATCCTCTAAATATAGAAGGGTAGAAATGTAAAATAGCGAATGTAAAATATAAAATGTAAAAGTGGTAATGATTAAGCGGTCTTATAATATATGTATTTTGTTTTTATTATTGCCCTTTCAATTTATTAGTGCACAACCAAAGAAAGAGCACAATCTTAGTTTTGATTCATTGGCTAAACGATGGGATGAAGGAATTCCATTGGGCAATGGTTGGATTGGGGCATTGATCTGGCAGAAAGGAGACAAACTAAGGATGTCGCTCGATCGCGTTGATCTTTGGGATGATCGTCCGATGCCGGAGATTGATAAATTGAAATTCAGTTGGGTAATAGAGAAAGTAAAACTCAACCAATACGATTCGGTACAAAAATTAGGGGATGAGCCCTATGAAAAATATCCTGCTCCCACAAAGATTCCCGGCGCCGCTTTAGAGTTTGACCTGAAAAGTATGGGTACTGTTGTATCCAATGAATTGGACATTACCAATGGACTCAGCTTAATTAAATTCTCTAATGGGATGGTGTTCATGAATTATATACACGCCGTAAATACGGTGGGTTATTTTGGATTTGAAAATATTACAACGGATGATATAAAAAAGGGATTGCTTAAAAAGCTAATTCCGTCATTAATGATCCCGGGTTATAATTCAGGTAAAAAGGGAGGAACTGGCAATAGCGTAGAAGGGCAAGGTTTGGAGAAGTTGGGTTATTCAAAAGGAACAATAACAAAAACAGCTAACAGTATCCGCTATCATCAACCAACATGGAAGAATAATTATTACGAAGTATTGATTCGTTGGCAGCAATTGTCCGGTAACCGATTTATAGGGCAATGGACCATCAGCAATAATAAACCTGCACAATTACCATTATTGAGCACAACTGCTAAAGAACCCACGGGCTGGATCAGTCATAGTATTTGGTGGAAAGATTATTGGGAAAGATCTTCTGTATCACTCCCCGACAAACAACTCGAAAGACAATATTACCTCGAGATGTACAAATTCGCCTGCGTAGCAAGAAGCAATACACCTCCCATTTCATTACAAGCTATCTGGACTGCCGATAATGGAAACCTTCCTCCATGGAAAGGAGATTATCATCATGATCTCAATACACAATTAAGTTACTGGCCGGGTTATAGTGGCAATCATCTCGACTTAACCGCTGGATACACTAATTGGTTATGGAAAGTTAAAGATGTAAATAAGCAATGGACAAAAAGATATTTTGGGGTGGATGGACTGAACGTGCCGGGGGTAACAACTATTTCTGGCAAAGAAATGGGAGGATGGATTCAATATTCGATGAGTCCTACTACAGCAGCGTGGTTGGCGCAACATTTTTATTGGCAATGGAAGTATAGTATGGACAATAAGTTTTTTACGGAAAAGGCGCGAAAATATATTGACCAGGTATCTCAATTTACTATTCGCAGTTTTCTTGGAAATGTAAATGATCGGAACTCAATCATGAGCTCAAGCCCGGAATATCATAATAATAGTATTAAAGCCTGGTTCAGAAATTTTACCAATTACGACCTGGCACTAATGCGTCACCAGGTAGGGCTCACAATTAAATTAAATAAAGGCACAGGCTCAGACGAAGACGCAAGAGGAAATGCATTTTTACAGGGTGTATTTAATAGTTTACCAAACTACGATATTAATGAAACTGGCCTGACCATCGCTCCTGGCCAAAACCTCGATGAATCTCATCGTCACCACGCCCATCTTATGGCCATTCACCCGTTGGGATTATTGAACGTAGAAGATTCGACAGAGAATGATATCATCAAAAAATCATTGCGCCATTTAGAAAAAATAGGAACCAGGGAATGGTGCGGCTATTCTTTTAGCTGGGCCGCTTGTATTTATGCAAGAGCTAAAGAAGCTGATAATGCAGTAAATAATTTGCAAATTTTCGCTTCCAATTTCTGTTCGTCAAATAGTTTTCATCTGAATGGAGATCAGAAGGGCGGACAATACTCCAATTTTACTTACCGGCCATTTACACTGGAAGGAAATTTTGCTTTTGCACAGGGGGTTCATGAGTTATTTATTCAAAGTCACAAGGGATATATAGAAATTTTCCCGGCAGTACCCGATAGTTGGAAGAATGTTTCTTTTAAAACATTGAGAACAGAAGGGGCTTTTCTGGTTTCTGCCAGCAAAGAGAATGGGGTTATTGATCAAATAAAGATCACCGCTGAAGCGGGTGGATTATTATCACTTAAACTACCTTTGAAGACCTGGATTGTGGAAGGCATTGACCGGAAAGAAGTAAAGATAGATTATCGCGGAATTGCTGAAGTGAATATGAAGAAAGGACAGGCAATTGTTTTTAAGAATGGATACGAATAGAAGACTAAACGCAGAGAACAGGAGGTTGCAGAGTTTGCGCTGAGACACTCTGCGAAACCTCTTCAAACTCATTTCTCCGCGGTAAAAAAGTGTCTATGGACAGACGAGACTTTATAAAAATTGCTTCTCCCATTTTTGTTCTGCTCGCTAATGGCAAAATTGTTAGTGCCAATGAACGATGGTTGAATGAAGTTGCTAAACGTAAAGTAAAGCTCCGTTTTGTAGTGGCTTCTGACGGCCATTACGGTCAGCCGGATACTGATTATGTGAATTATTTTTCCGCACTTGTGAATCGCATCAATCAAGAACATAACAAGAACCCATTTGCCTTTGGGGTAATCAACGGGGATATTATTCACGATGATAAAAAACATTTTCCGGCAGCTAAAGCGGCATTGGATAAATTATCGATGAAATATTATGTGAGCCAGGGCAATCACGATCATGTGGATGCAGTTGAATGGGAATCGATCTGGAAGATGCCGGTGAACCTCGACTTCAGTACTAAAAAGAATAGTTTTCTTATCGGTACTACTTCTAATGAGAAGGGGACCTATCTCTGTCCCGATCTGAAATGGTTTGAACAAAAATTAGAAGAGCACAAAAAGCAGGAAAATCTTTTCATCTTTATTCATATTAACCCGGGAAAACAAACCAAACACGCGGTGGACTGTCCCCCTTTCTTTGAATTGCTGTCCAGACATAAAAATGTTCGCGCTGTTTTTAACGGACACGATCACGATGAACAAGGAATCAAAACGAAGAATGGAGTTCCATTTATATTCGATGCGCATTTCGGTGGCAATTGGGGAACGGATTACCGCGGATTTCGGGTGGTTGAATTGCTGAAAGATCATTCAATCGTCACCTATATCATGAATCCAACTGTAAAAATTAACGAGGAAATTATTGCAAACAAATCATTAAGTGTTGTATCATGAAGAAACTTATTTTCACTTTTCACCTTTTACTTTTCACTTTCATAGTTTCCGCACAACTATTAAAACCATATGGCCCCCTCCCAAGTTCTCAACAATCGGACTGGCACGATATGGAATTCTATCTCTTTGTGCATTTCGGTCCCAATACATTTAGTGATCTGGAATGGGGACATGGCACGGAAGATCCCAATAGTTTCAACCCTACTGAGTTGGATTGCCGGCAATGGGCACGAATTGCAAGAGATGCTGGGGCGAAAGGAATAATCATTACAGCCAAACATCACGATGGATTTTGTTTATGGCCCAGTAAATTTTCTACACATACGGTGCGTGAAAGCAAATGGAGAGAAGGAAAAGGAGATGTGTTGAAGGAATTATCTCAGGCTTGCAAGGAATATGGATTGAAATTCGGCATCTATATTTCGCCCTGGGATCGCAATCATCCAAAATACGGAACTCCCGAGTATAATGATATATATGTAAATACAATGCAGGAAGCCGTAAATCAATATGGTCCCATTTTTGAAATGTGGTGGGATGGTGCAAATGGCGAAGGGCCAAATGGGAAAAAACAGGTATACGACTTCAAACGTTTTGAAGAAGTGATTCGTAAAATAGCGCCAAACGCAATTGTGTTCAGTGATATTGGTCCTGATACAAGATGGGTAGGTAATGAAAAAGGAATTGCCGGCGAAACGAATTGGAACCTTTTAGATACCGTTGGATTTAAAAGAGGTGCGGGTGGTCCACCCCAAGACACGCTCAACCGTGGTAATGTAAATGGGAAAAACTGGATCCCTGCAGAATGTGATGTGAGTATAAGACCGGGTTGGTTCTATCACGCAAAAGAAGATGATAAAGTAAAAACTGCACAGGAATTGATGTCTCTTTATATTAAATCAGTAGGAAGAGGTGCTAATTTCTTACTCAATGTACCTCCGGATACAAGAGGATTAATTAGTAAAAATGATTCCGCTTCGTTGATGGCATTTCGCGAATTGAGAGATGGATTTTCAAGAACCAATCTTTCCTATCGTAAAAAGGTGACTGTCTCTTCTGAACGTGTAGGCTATTTATCAAAAATACTAACCGATGGTGCTCAGTCATCACATTGGGCACCACCCAATGATCAGACAACCTGTTGGGTGGAGATTGACCTGGAAACAGCGCACACATTTAATACAATTATTATCAAAGAATATCTTAAGCTTGGTCAGCGCGTACAATCCTTTGTTGTTGAAGCATGGGATGGTACACAATACCGGGAAGTAACCCGGGGTACTACTATAGGAAGAAAAAGAATTCTGCAATTTGATAGTCAAACCGCTTCAAAAGTAAAATTAACCATCACTGCCAGCAAGGCTTCTCCGGTATTGAGCAGTATCGAGTTGTATGACGCACCGGTGTATTAGGAATTGGGAATGATGGATTGCGAATTTTGGAATTTGGAAATTGGGAAATCGCATCAGGTGTAACAACCTATTTATTTTTCTAAAGACTATTAGATCCAAAAGAGATTTCCCAATTTCCCAATCCCCAATTCCAAAATCCTTCTTTTCTCCTTTTAACAGACTTTCTTAACATAGATCAATGTTTGAACAACAATTTAGTCGCATCTTTGTTATCCAATTATCACACTAAAATCAAACAAAGAAATATGAAAAGAGAAGTTATTGCCGTTGCCGCATTGTTGGCTACTAGCGGCACCATGGCCCAGGCCACTACCTGGAAAACCGACAATTCCCATTCAAATGTTAAGTTCTCGGTATCGCATTTAGTGGTAAGCGATGTGGAAGGCGCTTTTAAAAGTTATAATGGTACGATTCAATCGTCGAAACCTGATTTTACAGACGCACTGATTGATTTCACAGTAGATATTAACAGCATCAATACAGATAATGAGAGTCGTGATAAGCACTTGAAATCGGATGATTTTTTTAATGCTGAGAAATTCCCCCAAATGACGTTCAAAGGAACCTCCTTTAAGAAAGTGAGTGGAAACAAATATGCATTGGAAGGTGATCTTACGATCCGCGATGTTACCCGGAAAGTAAAATTTGATGTTACTTATGGTGGAACAGTGAAAGATCCCTGGGGTAACACCAAAGCCGGTTTTAAAGTTAAAGGTGTAATTAACCGTTTCGATTATAATTTGAAATGGAATACAATTACTGAAGCAGGTGGTGCAGTGGTAGGGAAAGAGGTGGAGATTGTATTGAATCTGGAGTTTGGTCAGCAGAAAGCGTAAGGAGGTTTATAGTTTGTGGTTTGTAGTTTGGAGTTGTTTCACTTTGGAAATTCTTCAGAAAATGCGGACTCATCCCATTAATAGAGAATTTTAGAATTAGGACAATTCCAAACTATAAACCCCAAACATTAATACCTTTATCTTCCTTTAAACTCCGCTTTCCGTTTTTCTAAAAAAGCAGCCGTTCCTTCCTTCATATCTTCCGTTGCAAAGGTTTCACCAAAGAGTGCAATCTCTGTTGAGAAACCATCCTTCTTTTCATCAAATACGCAATTAGCAGCAGTGATGCAATGTCCAACAGCAAGTGGGGCTTTGCTGTTAATTATATTTAAAACAGCGATTGTTTTATTTAATAATTCGGCCTGGGGCACCACATAATTAACAAGCCCGTATTGAAATGCCGTATTCGCATCTATCATATTAGCCGAAATCAATAATTCAATAGCTCTTCCTTTTCCAATCAGTTGCGGTAGCCGTTGAGTACCACCATAACCCGGAATCAAACCAAGATTTACTTCTGGTTGACCAAATTTCGCGTTATCGGATGCGATACGGAAATGACAGGCCATCGCTAATTCGCATCCGCCTCCTAACGCGAAACCATTTACCGCGGCAACAATTGGTTTAGCGGAATTCTCTATACGGAAAAATGTATCCTGTCCTCTTTTTGCCATTTCCATCGCCTGCTCCTTATTCAGCCCATTAAATTCAGATATATCAGCTCCGGCTACAAAAGCCTTGGGACCAGCCCCGGTAATAATTACCGAACGGATGGAAGAATTGCTGTCTATTTCATCCATTGCCAGGTTTAATTCTTCAAAGACGGCCTTATTTAGCGCATTTAATTTATCGGGCCTGTTAATAGTAATGGTAAAGATGTTGCTTTCGAGGGAGGTCGTCAAAGTTTGATACATTGCCTTGAGTTTTGTCAAAAATAGGAATAAAAAAACTGCACCCTGTATGATGCAGTTAAGCCAAACCGTCCCAAATAGTTTATCGAATTTCTTATAGTTATGCTGTTTGTTAAATCAGAAAAAACAATAAAAATACAGCCGATGCGAGGATCACTAACATAAACAAGTCAATAAGCCTTTCTTTCTTTGTATTAAAGAGTTTCTTTATATTCATTTTCCCATGTTTTTCCTGATATTTCTTATACGGGAGCAAGATAATGACAGTAATGCAAGTTTTCCCGGGTCGTTTAGTAATCGGTAGTATATAAAGAGCGAATGGCTGTAATTGTTATTTGTTCACTTCACTCGTCGACCAATTTCCGCTTGCTCACAGATTACGGAAAGCCTGTTTTAATCCGGGCAGTCACTTACGCAAACGATTGCTCACAATTTCAGGCGACTCAAACCCCTTTTTGAACCATCCAACAAGTATTTTATGTTGTTTACTCAATGAAATTTTGCAATAGCCGGGTATTACTGCAATTTTATAGAATAACAGTGTATAATCATCGGCGTTTGGCGATTTATACCGCAATAAGAATTCCTCAAATTAAATTACTAGTATGCGTTTTTTCATCCTTACAGGCTTTCTCTTTCTGATAACCCTTTGTTCGGCACAGAAATCCATTGATAAAACAAAACTGGCCGCGGACTTCGATAAAATTCTTTCCGCACAATTTAAGTCGGATGGACCCGGTTGTGCCGCCCTTGTAGCGTATAAAGGCGAGATCATATATATAAAAGCCTTTGGCCTTGCCAATATCGAGAACGGTGTACCCATGAAACCGGATATGATTTTCCGGATCGGCAGTATTACCAAACAGTTTACGGCAATAGCTATACTTCGATTGATGGAGCAGGGAAAACTGGATCTGCAGGATGAACTAACGAAATACATACCGGATTATCCCGTAAATGGAAAAAAGATCACCATCGAACATTTGCTTACCCATACTTCGGGCATTAAGAGTTATACAGATATGGAAGAGTTTAACGCTGCCGTGCAAGGAAAGGATATGAAAGTGGATGAACTAATTGCATTCTTTAAGAATAAACCGATGGATTTTGATCCCGGTACCAACTGGAAATATAATAACTCGGGGTATGTATTATTAGGAGCTATACTTGAAAAGATAACCGGTAAACCCTATGGTGAATATATCGAAGAAACAATTTTCAAACCGCTGGGTATGAAAAACAGTTTGTATGGAAGTAACTCGAAAATTATTCCCAACCGAGCCTCGGGGTATGATCCGGGTAAGACAGGTATTCAGAACGCATCTTATCTGAGCATGACACTTCCTTACGCGGCTGGATCATTAATGAGTTCGGTGGAAGACTTATATAAATGGAACCGCGCTCTTCGTTCCAATCAATTAGTGAAGAAGGAAACACTTGAAAAAGCATTTACTGGTTATAAACTTCAAACCGGTAGAAATGCTAATTATGGATATGGTTGGTCCATTGGTGAAATCGGAAATCACCGCGTGATTGAGCACAGCGGAGGTATCCCTGGTTACCTGAGTGATGCATTGTATGCTCCCGAAGATGATATTTTCATAGCGGTATTGTCGAATTGTACCTGTAATCCCCCCGGTGGATTGTTACAGAAAATGACGGCATCCGTATTGGGAGTTCCCCAGGATTATAAAGCGATTGCCGTTGATAGTACTATCTTAAAACAATACACCGGAATTTTTGAAAGTGAAAATGGAGATACCCGCGTGATCTCTTCAGAAGGTAACCAGCTTTTTTCGCAACGTAAGGGAGGTTCTCGATTCAAAGTTTCTGCCTATGAAAAAGATAAATTCTTTTTTGAAAGTTCTTCCAGCCTGATCCGTTTTGTAAATGATGGTTCGGGAAAAGTAAAGGGTCTTGAATTCAAATCCGGAATCAGTCCCTATGAATACTGGAAAAAAGTAGATAAAGAACCAACTGTTACAAACAAAGAAATAAAAATAGATGAAAAGATTTTGAAAAGCTATGTGGGCGTATACGAATTAAGCCCCACTTTTACAATTGTAGTTTCTGTAAAAGATGGAGCCCTGAAAGCTCAGGCTACGGGCCAGTCGGAATTTGACCTCTTCGCGGAATCCGAAACAAGATTTTTTTTGAAAGTAGTGGAAGTGCAGATGGATTTTGTAAAAGATGGACAAGGTAAAGTAACACATCTTGTACTGCACCAGGGCGGACAGGATATTAGGGCAAATAAAGTGAAGTGAAGAAAGCTTTTAGCTATTAGCTGCAAGCTGTTAGCTTGTTCGGAATTATATAAGCATTCGGTTATTTAATTCAACCGCTTTACCAAATCCCGCATCCTGTATCCAGGATCCAGCATTATCCTACATATGCCCAAGTTTTTTCAGGAAATCATCCTTTCGACGAGTGGACACTTCAATTTCGGAATTGTCGATCATGGAAACAGAAC
Source organism: Chitinophagaceae bacterium (assembly GCA_965279015.1). Taxonomy (GTDB): domain Bacteria; phylum Bacteroidota; class Bacteroidia; order Chitinophagales; family Chitinophagaceae; genus Endoryza. Next base: position 28,740 of record OZ257130.1, on the reverse strand, counting down.
CCCCTTTGCCCTTGTTATAACTTTTTACATAGGCAAGGTTGACGAGATGAGAATTGTGTACACGAAAAAAATTATATTCTTCCAGCATCTCTTCGAATTCCTTTAAGGTTTTTGCCACCACTAATTTTTGTTTGTCCTTCATGAAAATCGTAGTATAGTTGATATCACTCTGGCAGCGGATGATATCTATCACCGGTAATAATTCAAAACCATTGATGGTTGGTACAATTATTTTTTTGGGAGGGGTGTATTGTTTCAGTTGCTCCATATTATCGAGCAATGTTTCCAGTTTACGCGATAATTCATCCACCGGTTTTTTCAATGTAAGTTTTGATATGGCCTGTATGAGGTCATCCAGGTCGATCGGTTTCAGTAAATAATCGATAGCGCTGAACCGGAAAGCCTGCACCGCATATTTTTCATACGCGGTGGTAAAAATTACTTCAAAACTTTTTTCAGGCACTTGTTGCAGCAGATCGAACCCCGTTTTGTTATGGATTTGTACATCCAGGAATACCAATTGGGGCTGTAGCAATTTTATACCCTCCAATCCTTCTTCTACCGTTGAAAAACTGCCGGCAAGTTGAATGGTTTGGCTGCAATATTGTGCCAATTGACCCGAAAGCCGGTCGATACAATGTTGTTCGTCGTCTATGATGATTGTCTTTATCATGAGCGTAGTCTAAAAACTAAGTTCCAATGGAAGTTTGATTTGAGCTTTTGTTCCCTGGCTAAGGTCGGATAACTCTACCGAAGCGTTCGATTTTTTAACGCGGTTAAGAATAGCTATCCTCGATTTCGTGATCTTCATGCCCAGCGATTTCCTCGGTGATACTTGCTCATTCATGCTGGCGGCCGCGCTTCTACCTATTCCGTCATCTTCAACCGTACAATGGATCATTTGATTTTCTTTCGTTATCAAAACTACTATCTTTCCTTTGCCTTCTTTTTTCGCGATGCCATGCCAGATGCTGTTTTCAACAAATGGTTGTAGTAATAAGGGAGGAACCATTGTATTTTCTTTATCAATTTGGTTATCCGTTATGATCTCATAGGAAAATTTGTTGTTCAGGCGAAGGGATTCCAGTTGCATATAAAGTTCCAGCGCATTCAGATCATCAGCGAGCGGTATTTCTTTTTTCTCGGAGTTTTCCAGGATCATGCGAATCAGCTTCGCGAATTTTGTGAGATAGTTGTCGGCTTCTTTAATATTATTTTTCGCGATATAATCGCTGATTGAGTTGAGGGAGTTGAAAATAAAATGCGGATTCATCTGAGCCCGCAATGCCTTCATTTCGGTATCACTGATTTCGGCATTTAATTCCGCTTCATGCTTTTTGACAACCGCTTCTTTCTTTCTCTTGTAAAAAATAAAAGATAAGAGTGCCCCGATTAATAGTATAACAGCACCACCCAATACTGCATATTTAACGGTTTGTTGTTGTTTCAACTCGGCTTTGTGAGTAGCCGTTGTTACCGCTTCTTTCTTATCGAATTCAAACTGCATTTCTTTACGGGTTATCTCTTCCTTCTTTTCATCATTAATAACACTATCTCGTAATGCAATGAATTTTTTATGCGATTCCAATGCCTTTGCATAATCCTTTTTCTTTTCATAAGTAGTACTCATGGTTTCCAAAACCTGGTATTCTTCATCGGTGGCTTGAATTTCTCTCGCCAGCAATAATGCCCTGTTTTCCAAAGCAAGCGCTTTGGTGAAACGCTCGGATTCATTGATATTGATTTTTCTAAGATCTCCCTTGCTTGCGTCGGCAATAACCGCACCCAGCGAATTTAATACCACTATCAAGTTGTTTTTATCCCCGGCTTCCTCATACAGTTTTAATGATTCTGTAAGGTATTCGTGAGCTTCCGGAAAGCGACTCATGCCCTGGTAAACAATGCCCATGTTCACCAGGTCGCTGGCAATCCCTCTTTTATTGCCAATTTCTCTATTAAGTGTGATTCCTTTTTGATAATACTCCAATGCTTTTTCCGGTTGACCGGTAAGATCATACACGGTTCCGATATTGCTTAACACCGAAGCCATTCCTTGTTTGTTATCCAGTACTTTGAACTGATCCAGGGCTTTTTGATAATATTCCACTGCTTTAGAATAATTCGAGAGGTTCTTATAAATGATTCCAATATTCGTACAGGCATTGGCTATCCCGGTTTTATTATTCATCTCTTCCGATAGCGGAAGCGCTTTGAGAAAAAACCCCAGTGCTTTAGGGTAATCGGACATATACATATAAACAACCCCTGTATTGTTATACGTTTGAGTCATTCCTTTTTTGTATTTCAATTCTTCAAAAATCTGTAATGCATATCCGTATAATTCCAAGGCAGCTGGGTATTCTCCTTTCGCCCATTGATTGATTCCTTTGCTACGGTAGGCTTCTGCTAGCTTGAGCCGATTATTTAATTTTTTGCCAAGGGATATCGCCTGATCACCTGTTGACAGGCCTTTCTCCGGATCAATATTATAATAGATATAAGTAAGATTATTCAGCAGGTTGAGCCGAATGGTATCTTCTTTATGATAAGAGGAAAGCGCTTTTAGTAAGGAGTCTATTTCTTTTTGCTGGGAAAAAGACAGTATACCTGAAATGCAGCAGGTTGCCAGCAGTAAATACCTTTTCATAAGCTTAGGTTGGTAGGTTATCGAAAGGAAAATAAGGTGCGTTGTACTCTCTGAAAATACCCCATTCTATTCAATTTTCCCGAACCTTACTGCGAAAAATAACCCGATCCATGCAAAAAATAAATGTCGGTTGTCAGGTGATTCAGTCGTGGCTAAGTTTACGCTGCGATCAGTTCCACCCATAATACGAATCATTCTAAATTAACTGTTATGAAAAAGTATATTCTTTCGTTGTTGGCTTTTATTACCCTCCTGCTCAATACGATTGCAGGTATAGCTCAGAAAGTCACATTTGATCAGATCAAGAAGCAATGTGAAGGATTACCAACCGATCAGCGGGTTCGTTTATCTGTATCCAGCTTTAAGGTTTCCGCTCCAGCTGCCAAAGGCAAGTTTGGTGAAGAACTGGCTGATCAGTTAAACAGTAAACTGCAACAGGTGGATTGTTTCAATGTATTGTTAAGACTAACAGATATCGGGGATATAAACGCGGAAATTAATTTGGGTCAAACCGGGGGTACTGAATCGGGTTCTGCACCGGATCCTGGTAAATTGAAAGGAGCGCAGGTAATTGTTATCGGAAAAGTTACGGATTACTATAACCCGGGAGGAACGGGCACAACGAATATGGTCGGTAATGCAAAAGTCGGGTTTTCGATTTCATTGGTGAATGCTGAAACAAGGGAGGTGATAAGTACAACGGATATTAATGTAAAAGGAAAAACTTTCTTAGGCGTTGGGCAAAACAAATCGCTGGCCGATGCTTGCGAAAAAGGAATTACCCAGGCAGTAGAGTTTATAGCGGCCAATAAGGATAAGTTGCCTTTGCCTTCTGCAAATACGAATGCTGTTGCTACAAAATCAGGGAATGCAAAATCCATCACACAGATTAATGTACAAAATGCCGATTTTTCTAAATTAAAACCATTGCTCGATTTTTTAGCCACCAAAGGAACTGTATTGGAGAAAACGATGAGCGGAGGAAAGGGACTAATAAAGTTTGAGCATACAGGAAGTGTGGATGATCTGGTAACGGCATTAGATGCAAAACTGGCAGCTAAATACAGTATTAATGAATTTGGAAGTGGGAAAATATCACTTACAGCTAAATAGCTTATTGTTTTGAACGATGGCGCTTTGCTAACCCGAAAGGCTCTGCATTGGATTAGCGGCGCCTTTTTTTATTTTGAAGAAAAGGAGGTAATATCAACAAAAGGTAAAATTAAAAATTGCGGTTTTTTCCGGCCCATTCTTTTATATACTCAGCTATTTCAGCGGTGGATGTGCCGGGAGCGAATAATTTACCAACACCCATTTCATTCAATTGTTTCATATCGTCTTCGGGAATGATACCACCACCAGTTAATAATACATCGTTCATTCCCTTTTTCTTCATTAATTCAATCACTTTTGGAAACACGGTCATATGCGCTCCTGAAAGAATACTGATGCCAATCGCATCCACATCCTCCTGTAAAGCTGCGTTTACTACCATTTCAGGTGTTTGACGCAAACCTGTATAAATTACTTCCATGCCTGCATCGCGTAATGCGGTTGCAATTACTTTGGCACCACGATCGTGACCGTCTAATCCAACTTTGGCAACTAGTACTCTTACAGGTCTATTCATGATGTAGAATGAAAAATGAAAAATTAAGAATTAAAAAGGGAAATGCCGTTTTCAATTCTTTTGATCGATTCTTTTTTGCCTAAGCAGGCAGATATTTCAAATACCGGGGGGCCTTTCTTTTCGCCCACCAGCATTATTCTTAATGGTAATTGAAGTTCACCCGCTTTTATATTTTTCTTTTGAGCAAGTTCTTTAAAGCTTGATTCAATACTACCTGCATCCCAGCTTCCCGTGTTTTGTAGTTCTGTAATATAATCCAGGAAGAAAGACGATTTTTCAGTATTCCATTTCGGTTTTACAGATGCAACATCTAACACTGCAGGTGTATCGAAAAAGAATTTTGATTGCTCGTAAAAATCGGTCAGTAATGTACATCTGTCTTTTACCAAACCAATAACCTTTTCAAGGAAAGCATCATCAGTAATTGAAATGCCTTTCTCTTCAAGAACTGCTTTGACTCCCGACTCCAGCCTCCCGACTCCTGACTGCTTAATCCATTCATGGTTGAACCATTTCGCTTTTTCATAATCAAATTTAGCCCCGCCACTATGTACTCTTTCTATCGAAAACTTTTCGATTAATTCTTCTATGCTAAATAATTCCTGTTCGGTACCATCGTTCCACCCAAGCAATGCGAGTAAATTGATAAAGGCTTCAGGTAAAAAACCTTTCTCTTTAAAACCTTCCGTTAATTCATTCGTTTTTGGGTCGGTCCAGTTCATGGCAAAAACCGGGAACCCATACTTGGCGCCATCGCGTTTACTTAGTTTTCCATTCGGTCCAAGTATTAAAGGAAAATGTGCCCATTGTGGCATTGATTCTAATCCAAATAAATACTTCCACAAGAGTATATGAACCGGTGCACTAGGTAACCACTCTTCGCCGCGGAAAGCATGACTGATCTTCATCAGACAATCATCCACCACAACAGCCAAATGATACGTAGGCATTCCGTCCGCTTTCAATAAAACTTTATCGTCAACCAAACTGGTTTCAAAACTCACTTCACCACGGATCATATCGGTAAAAGAGATTGTTTCGTGCTCCGGCATTTTTATGCGGATAACATGGCGCGTGTTTTCGCTTAGTAACTTCTGAACATCTTCTGTTGAAAGATTTAATGAGTTCCGCATTTTCATACGGATCGTATGATCGTATTGCGGTGAAGGATTATGTTCCGTTTTAAAATCACTTCTCATTTTCTCCAGTTCTTCCGGTGTATCAAATGCATAATAGGCATGTCCTTGTTTTACCAATTGCTCCGCGTATTGACGGTACATTGGTTTTCGTTCACTTTGGCGATAAGGACCATAAGCGCCTTCCTTTAGTGGACTTTCATCCGGTTCCAGTCCGCACCATTTTAAGCAATTATAGATATACTCTTCAGCTCCATCTACATATCGACTTTGATCCGTATCCTCGATCCGCAATACAAAATCACCTCCGTGTTTGCGGGCAAAAAGATAATTATACAAAACGGTGCGTACACCCCCCAGGTGTAATCCCCCGGTTGGACTGGGGGCAAATCGGACTCTAACTCTTTTACTCATACCCCGCAAAGATAAACTCCTGCTAGTAAAGGGGTTGATTTAGATTCCGAATAATTTCCTGCCACTGCTTTCACAGATTAGCACAGATAAGGGTTCTTTCTGTGAGAATTTGTGAAATCTGTGGCTTATATTATGCTTAATGGCAAGGTGGATATTTGGGACTGTGGCTAAATGCAAAAGCACTATTTTGATCTTGCCAGCGTTTAAAGATTGGCAGATGAAAGTTTTCCTCCTCTTATTTGTTGTTTTCTTGGCCCATTCCGCCAGCGCCCAGCTTACTTACCAAAATCTGGAAGTTCAGTATGACAGCGCCATTGAATATCGTAATCTCAAAATAATTCCCATTACAAAAAAGAGCGCAGGCGGTTCGCCTGTCTCATCTTTTCTCACTTTAGGCAAAGCCATGCAACAGGGGATTGTAACAGTAAGTGAACGAGGTACCGCATCAACGGAAAACGTACATTGGCTCCGGATCAATAATAAATCTAATATTCCCCTGTTTATTGGGTCCGGTGAAGTAGTGCTGGGAGGGAGGCAGGATCGGATGGTAACCAACGATACCGTGTTGGTTCCCACGGGGAGTGATCAATATGTTTCTGTAATGTGTGTAGAAGAAGGTCGCTGGAGTGATAAAGAAAAGAAGTTCTCCTATTTTAATTATGCCAATATGCGTTTGCGGAAAGTAGTAGATCAATCGCATAATCAGGTACTGATCTGGAAAGAGATCTTTAACCAACTTGATAGTAGTAAGGTCAAATCGCCGACTTTCACTTATGCAGGCATACGTAAAGACAAAAAGCTTTTAACATTGCAGGAAGATTATATGCGCACATTTACCGAACGGTTGAAAAATACCGACAGTGCATGGGTCGGTTTTGTTTGTGTAAGTGGTGATAAGGTTATTGGTTGCGATGTGTTTGATGGATCCGCTTTATTCTACGATCAATTGCCTTCTTTATTGCAGGGGTATGTTGACGACGTAATTACAAACGGATCGCCTCCTAAAGCATCCGATGAAAAGGTAAAAAAATATATGGATCCAATATTAATCAGCGAAGAAAGCCAAACAAGGCATCTCAAACAAAAGGGTAAGATCTATCGTTACCGCAATAAGGTTATTCATATTACCGGCTTTGGAGAATAATTTGGTTAATTTGTATATACTATCCACTACGCATGTTTTACTTTGTAAAAACTCCCTGGTTATTAAAAAAAATTTATTCGTATGGTATTTGGAATCTTCCCGCATCGGAGAAAAAAGTATTCCTCAGTTTTGATGATGGACCACATCCCGATGTTACACCATTTGTTTTAGAACAGTTGAGCCGCTTTAATGCAAAAGGAAGTTTTTTTTGTATCGGTAAAAATGTGATGGCCCATCCGGAGATTTTCGAAATGATCGTTCGTAAGGGACATCGGGTGGGAAATCATACACAAAATCATTTGAATGGATGGAAGACACCGGATGATTTGTACATAGATAATATTTTGCAAGCCCAACAACATATTCCTTCCAATCTTTTTCGCCCACCTTATGGACGAATAACCAAGAGCCAATGTTTATTACTTGGGAAAAAACTTCCCGGCATTAAAATAATTATGTGGGATATCTTAAGCGCTGATTTTGATACCCGAATTGATGCAAGAAAATGTACAAGTAATGTTGTGAAGAATATAAACCCCGGTTCTATAGTTGTATTTCATGATAGCGAAAAAGCCTTTCCACGTTTACAAAAATGTTTGCCGGAAGTATTGGAAAATTTGTCAGAGAGAGGATATGTTTTTGAAGCGATACCTGAAAATTTTACCTGAAAACTAAGTTCCCAATTTTGGAGATGGGCTATAAAAAAAGTTGGGCCTGGGTAGACACCCTGGCCCGTTTTTAATCCGTACCCTATGAAAACTGATTTAAAGGTATAAACTTTTTTAATTAGTGCAAAGTAATTTCCCGCACCTGACCGTTTACGGTAAGGGTGGCCTTATTATCACAGGTTCCACTACCATAGTTAAGTTCAGCCACCGCGGTATTGCTTTTACGCATTACTACGATGCCTTTTACGATCCAACGACATACAAACTTCTTCACCAAAGGCTCTTTTATGTTCGTTGACCACTGGAAAAAGCGATCACCCTTTTTAACTGAGCCATTTGCTCCTCCATCAAGGGTAAATATGTCGTCCAGGGGGAATAATGGTGTGCCTAAACCTTCAATCTGGGAAATGGTCTTTTCACTGTTCCATTGTGTGAAATCGCCATTAGGCTTTGTTAATTTGGCTGCTAAAACCACTACTCTGAAGGATTTAATGTTTTGAGTACTTACGTTAGAGATCTTGTGGGTTCCTTCTACCGAAATATCATTCACCGCATAACCATCAAATGTGGTAGTGGTGGAGTTTCCAGGTACAAATAATGGTCCTGAATAAACGATGATGATCTTTCCTTTACGGGTTCTTCCATCACGGCCGGTACAACCTGCGCCAAAATCAATGACTACTTTAAGGGGGAATCGGTTGGGAGGGCTTAATTGTGTATAAGCCACTGTAAAGCAACGGGTAGCAGTATCGGCTCCATTAGCTCCACTGATAATTTCCTGGCCACCGCCACTGTTAAAATTAGCACCGGCAAAAACGCCTGTACCGCCAATTCCTACTTCGGTATCTACACCCATTACATTATCAAATACATCATCGAAAATAACTTCGGCCTCGGCATCCGATTGGGAAGCAGCCATAGCAAACTCTTCTTGTTCGGCTGTAGTTCCGGTTGAACTTCCTTCTTTTTTACAGGAAGAAATAAATAAAGCAGATGTGCAAAGCACAACGGTTAACACGCGGGTAAGACTGGACATTAATTTCATAAATATTTGTTTTGTGATGCAATGGTTATAACGATCCTGAGACTCTACTCATTATAAAGAGTTTAATGGAATCTTAACTATTTTTTTGAAATTTACAAGGATTATGAATACGCAACTTATTGATACTCACTGTCATTTATATCTTGAGACTTTTTCTGATGATATTCAGCAAGTTATGGAACGTGCATTTAAGGAGGGAGTAGGGCAATTTATGCTGCCTGCCATTGATAGCAGCGAGCTGGATAACATCCTAAAGCTCGAAAAAACCTGGCCGGGGGCCTGTTTTGCGATGATGGGTCTCCATCCCTGCTCGGTAAAAGAGAATTACAAGGAAGAGCTGGATCTGGTAAAAAACTGGCTGGCAAAAAGGAAGTTTATAGCAGTGGGGGAGATAGGCCTGGATTATTACTGGGATAAAACCTTTATAGTCGAGCAAAAAGCAGCCTTTAGGCAGCAGATTGAATGGGCCCTGCAGTACGACTTACCGATTGTGATCCATAGCCGTAATGCTATTGAAGATTGTATCAATATGGTTAAAGAACAACAATCTGGAAACCTAAAAGGGATCTTTCATTGCTTTTCCGATGATCGCGCTGCGGCCGATCGGATCATTGAATTGGGTTTTTATCTCGGTATTGGCGGGGTATTAACCTATAAGAATTCCGGCCTGGCCGATGTAATAAAAGACATTTCATTAGAACATATTGTACTCGAAACAGATGCTCCTTATCTCACACCCGTACCTTTTAGAGGTAAAAGAAATGAAAGCAGTTACATTAAATATGTAGCAGCGAAACTGGCTGAAATAAAGGGGATAACGGTGGAAGAAGTGGCGGCGATAACCACGAAGAATGCTCAAAAAATATTCGGAATTTAATATGTAAATGATAAAAGGCTTTTCGTAATGAAAAGCCTTTGCGGAGACTAAGGAACATGAACTCCTTTCGTTTTCCTTGATAATATGATTTTTCAGAAGCCTTGCAATTATTTGAATTTCATTACCTTGCGAGTGATTTGCAAACTTGTCTGTGTCCTTTTTTGAAGAAATAAGTTACTTTCATTTTTACGAGTACACCAAAAGTACACCAGCTTGTGTGTAAGAGCTGATCAAATGTAATAACTTATTATCAAGAATTCAATGGAACAAAAAGATATAACTAAACCGGTTCCTTACCTGAATGAATATCAAGGTTTGGAAGAAAAGATGGAAGCTATAAGCCAATTTTTAAAAATCAAAGATGTGTATTGCGTCGCTTCCGATCTTACAGATTTTACCTATCCACCAACCCCAGGCAAATTAGTTCCTATTTCTGAAATTCTAGGCCCTAAGCCATCGTACATAAGATCGCTGGCAAATGATTGGATAGATATTCTACGAGAAGAGTTGGATGAATTTGCGTTCAGTGAGTCGTCCTACGACGAAATAACTGAGTTACTCCAAAAGCTGCAGTTTATATGTCTGGAACAAAGTGCATTCAATGACATGTCTAATGAATTAAAGTTTGAAGGCAATTTGATCTTCTACATCCAAAACAACCACGAATATTCTCCCTTACCTTTTAATGCGGTAAGGCTAGATGTAACGGTTAATGAAGAATTATTCAGTCATTATAATATCAGAAAAAGCTTCTTTGAAGAGTTTCACCAAAATATTACAAAAGCACTGGATGAACATCTGAAGCCGAATAAGGAAAAAAGCCCTGCGGTATGGGTATCGGAAAATGCTAGCCTGGAGATTGCTGAATTCCTGGAATCTCTTAAGTACTCAGATCGCCTGCAATTAAATGTATCATATGCTAAATTTTGCAAAGAGTTTTATGCATTATTTGGTTATTCATCTAAAAACCATAATCAAAAGCTCCAACAAATAAGGAATCGGATAAACCGACCTTCCTATCTCCATCAATTAGCTGAAAAAATAGAGGAACGGTACCATACAAAAAAATAGTCAAAATCCTTAAACCTGGCTCATACTTTTTCAAAGTATGAGCTAGTTCTCCTCCACATAGCTCTTCTTGCTTTGTTTTGTAGAATAATCTGCACATCATGAAGGGTAACTATGTTTATTCAAATCAAAATCCAGAATTAAAGGAATTCCTACACCTCCTGAGGTTTGAAATACAGCAAAATCAAAGGCCTGCCGAAGAAATCATCCTCGATGACGAGGACGTCATGCTTCGTCTTAAAATATCGAAAAGGAAGTTGCAATACATGAAAGCCGAAGGATCAATCCCCTTTCATCGGCTGGAGCCGGAAAGCTCAAGAACGTATTATTTGCTTAGTGACATATTGGAGATATTAAAGAAGAATAGAGTCGAATCAGTTAACCCAAAATTCTAGATATGGAAAAGGCCACCTGTCCCTTTTGCGATAAAACATTTATTAAATATCACGGTAATCAATTATACTGTTCAGTAGGTTGCAAATCAAATCAAAAAGCCGCGAACCAGAAGAAATTATATAAGATCATAAGCCAGTTTCGTAATGGATTTTTCAACAACTATAAACTCTTTGAAAGATTAGTTCCTGAACATGGAATTAAACATTTTCCACTTGCCGAATTAACAGTACAGGGTCTTAATAGTAATTGCTTTTATGGTTGGTTTACTGACGATGAAAAACACCATTGGTATAAAGTGGGTCCTTATCTTTTTACAATAACTAGAAAAGACCAGGCTGTAACAGTTACTATAAAAAAATAAACTTATGCAAATATATCCCTACGGCCCAGTGGAGCAAGTTATGGAGGAGCAAGAATTGCCATTACCAAGTAACCAAAACGGACATAAAGTGTTTTTTTGGATTGCCGGAACATTAATTCTCATTGGCTCAGTAGCTATTTTGTACAAGCAATGGGAGTTAAGGAATGAAGCGATAAGAGTTAAAAATCAAGGATAACATTTCAGAAAAATACAGACACTACATTTTTGGCTCACTCAAAAGCCAAAGAATAACCGCTTTCGATCAATTAATCTGGTTAATCCTCTTTTGTTCCATACTAATTCCTACTTTTAAAATGGCTAGAAAGCCAGAATGGCAGGTTACCCTTAGCCACTGTTAATTCGAGTATTGTAATACTACTATTTGTAAAAATATCTGTAAGTTGTCAGTCGAGAAATCTCGCCAAATGAAAGAAAGAATTCTTGCCAAGCTTGAAGCGTCCCGTAAGGAATTACTAGACTTAGGAATGCGTAACCCATTATTGAATTATCGGCCCTCAAAAGCAAGGGGTGTTCATGTTGTACAAGAAAAGCCAGCCAAAGTATTTGAAATCCTGGTCAATCTGAATAAATCAATGTCCTTTACAGGAAGGCCTTCAAAAGACAATAATCCACAAGAATTATTTTTTGAAGGCTTGAATGATTTAGAGATTTCTGATGCACAAGGGGATTTAAAACTACAGACCAACGAATCTGACACCCTCCTACAATCTAGACTCCTAAATACTTTCTACGCCGCTCGAACTAGTATTGAGGAACAAGGCGTTAATATATTATTTCTGACATTGGGAATGCTTAATTGGTATGAGTCTGAAAGTAGCGAAGAAATTCGAATGGCTCCATTAATATTAGTACCAGTTGGACTAGAAAGATCGAGTGCTCGTGAGAAATTCCGACTTAAATATACTGGAGAAGAAATCGGAGCAAATATTTCTTTACAAGCAAAATTAAAAACTGAGTTTGTTCTGAACTTTCCAAATTTACCCGACATCGAAGACTTGGATATTGAAGGATACTTCAATACCGTTGAAAAGTTGATTCGGAATCAAAGCAGTTGGAAAATTGATCATGATGCAATAGAACTTGGATTTTTCTCATTCGGGAAGTTTATGATCTATAATGACCTGGATAATTCGAAATGGCCAGAAGAAAAGAAGCCTGTTTCCCATCCTCTCATGACCCAGCTTTTTGAAACCGGATTTTCCGAAGAACCAATTTCCGCAGATGATTCTTCATTCATAGACACTGATACATCTGCAGATGATCTATTTCAAGTGGTGGATGCTGATAGCTCCCAATTGCTTGCCTTGCTAGCAATTAATGAGGGAAGAAACCTTGTAATACAAGGTCCTCCAGGAACTGGAAAGTCACAAACCATATCAAATATTATTGGAAATGCATTAGGACAAGGTAAAAAAGTATTGTTTGTAGCAGAAAAAATGGCTGCCCTTGAAGTTGTGAAAAGAAGATTGGATAACATCGGCTTGGGTGATGCCTGCCTTGAATTACATAGTCACAAGGCTAATAAAAGGGATTTACACATCGAATTAAGAAGGGTTTTAGATCTTGGTAGACCAAGAACAGAAGAGCTTGAGCAGCAAGTGGCATTATTGAAAGACGTAAAGACTGAACTAAATGATTATTGTAAAGAAATCAATACACCTATTGGTAAAAGTGGATTAACTGCGCACAAAATAATTGGTAGGTTACTCAAAATTGAAAATGAAACTAATTCCACTAACCTACCTTCTTTGCCAATTCCAAATATAATAGACTGGAATGCTACAAAATTTCATCGATCAGAGGCTCTTGCAGAACGAATTGAAGCAAGGGTAAAAGAAATTGGGCTTCCTAATACTTTAAATTTTTGGGGAATTGGCTTAAAGGTAATTATGCCTTCTGAAACGGAAAAAGTAAAGCAACTATCAAATTCCTTGAAATTTTCTTTAGAAAAATTATTGGAGTTAGTTGAGAAGATTACAATTGGATTAGGCCTTTTTAAGGTTAGCCTACTCAAAGAGGTAGATATGCTTATAGCCCTGACTGAGGATCTTAGTAAAAGGCCAGATTTAAGCAAGGTAAATGTGCAGAGTAATAATTGGATACAATATGAATTTGAAATTAAAGATTTCATCAAAACGGGCAAAAGATTAAAAACAATAAGAGATGATTATAATAGTGTTTTTATTCCGGAAGTATGGGATGTCGATGTTGTAAATATAAGAAAAAACTTTGCTCAATACGGCAATAAATGGTACAAGTCTCTGATTCCAGAATATGGTAAAAGCAAAAAACAATTATTGGCTTATTGTAAAGGGCCCTTACCAAAAGTGCATGAAAGACGCTTGGAATATACCGATGCAATACTTGAAAGTAGAAGATTAGAGTCTTTACTAAAAGAGCACGAAGGTTTGGCAATAGAACTATTTGGAAGCAATTGGAGGAATCTTAAATCAGATTGGGATTTACTTGAAAAGATATCATATTTCCTAATCAATATCCATCAAAAGATGGAAGCCAGGGTCTATCCTAGAGAAGTTTTGAATTATCTAAATAGTCGCGGAAATATTGACTTGGAAAATAATTACTCTAACAAATTGTTAGATCCTAAAAATAAATTTATTGACGCGAGGTTGTTATTATTTGAGGTTTTGAAATTTGATTGTATGAAAAAATTTAAGACGGCAAATATAGAAAATGTCGTCTTTGATATGCAATTGATTTGTTACAAAGAATGGGAGGACCATCCTAATGAGATTCATAAAGCAATTTCATGGAATACACTAGAGGAAATAGCTAAAGAAGAAAACCAGCTTTTTTTAACAGAAACAGCATCTTCATGGGATAATGCAGGAACGCATCTTAAACATGCATTGCAAAAAACCTGGTATGAATTTCTGCTGGAAAAAGCATTAAATGACTTTTCATCCTTACGAAAATTTGAAAGAAGCAGCCATGAGGAGATTGCTAAGCAATTCAGGAAGATAGATCAACTCAATTTTCATTACAATAGGCATTTAGTAGCTCATAACCATTGGATAGGAATGCCAAAAAGAGATGCGGGTGGTCAGGTTTATACGTTGAGAACGGAATTCAACAAAAAATCCCGGCATTTGCCTATTAGAAAATTAATACAAGAAGCTGGCATGGCAATACAAGCCATTAAACCAGTATTCATGATGAGCCCTTTATCAATTGCTAATTTCATTCCCCCTGGTAGTGTGGAGTTTGATTTGGTTGTGTTTGATGAGGCCAGCCAAGTACGTCCCGTGGAAGCTCTAGGAGCCATTTTAAGAGGTAAGCAATTGGTAGTGGTAGGTGATACTAAGCAATTACCACCAACCAGTTTTTTTGATACACTTTTGAAAGATGTTGAGGAAGAAGAAAATGTAACATTCGATTTGCAAAGCATTTTAGGAATGTGCGACTCACAAGGCGTGCCTCAGCAAATGCTTCGTTGGCATTACAGGAGTAGGCACGAATCTCTGATCAGTGTTTCAAATCATGAATTCTACGAAAGTAAGCTGGTAATATTTCCAAGTCCTGGATCTCGCCATAGATTAGGGCTGGTATATCATCACTTAAAAGATACCGCTTATGATAGAGGAAATACGAGGACAAATCCTAAGGAAGCAGAGATTGTTGCAGATGCCGTGATGCACCATGCGCGTCAACATCCCGGACTTACCCTCGGAGTCGCCGCATTCAGTTCTGCTCAGCGTCAAGCTATTCAAGATGCACTTGAAATAAAGAGGAAATCAAATACTGATTTGGAAGTATTTTTCAGAAGTCACCCCCATGAACCGTTTTTTATAAAGAATCTCGAAAATGTTCAAGGAGATGAAAGGGATGTGATATTTATAAGTATTGGTTATGGGAAAACTCAGGAGGGTTATTTATCAATGTCGTTTGGACCACTTAATAATGAAGGTGGAGAAAGAAGATTGAACGTATTAATTACAAGAGCTAAACTTCGCTGTGAAGTATTTACAAATCTTACTTCTGAAGATATTGACACAAGTCGTTCTAATAAATTCGGAATTCATGCCCTAAAACATTTTTTGTTTTACGCACAACATGGAAAATTAAACTGGACCCAAGAAACTGATAAAGAAGTAGAAAGCCCATTTGAGGAAATGGTTGCCTTCGCGATTGAACGTCATGGGTATATTGTCCGCAAACAAGTAGGGTCGCAGGGGTTCTATATAGATCTTGCTGTAGTCGACGCCGAAAACCCCGGTCGTTACCTGATTGGGATCGAATGCGATGGTGCAAGCTATCATTCTGCTCGCTCCGCAAGAGATAGGGATCGGTTAAGACAACAAATATTGGAAGGTATCGGTTGGAAATTACACCGAATTTGGAGCACTGATTGGTTCAAAAACCCAGATCGTGAAATAAAAAGAGTAATTGAAGCCATTGAAAAGGCAAAGGTGCTAGTACATATCGACGATGAGATTGAAGCAAATGATGAAATTTTTACTCCTAAACTTACGAGAGATGAATTAGTATCTCTTCAGGATAATACTTTAATGTATGAATTTGCTATCCTGTCCTCAACTGTTGCTCAACAGGAAATTCATCTTTTTCCAATTGGGAAGCTTTCGGAATGGATTGAGGAAATTGTAAGAGTGGAGAGTCCGGTTCATATTGATGAAGTTGCGAGAAGAATTGTCGACGCAGGTGGTGTGACAAGAATAGGTTCAAGAATTAGGGAGGTAATACTACAAGCTGTGAAATTCAGTGAGAAGCAAAAAAGAATATCCATTCGAAAGCAATTTTTATGGAATGTCGATATGACCGAACCTAGAATTAGGAACAGGGCAGATATGATTAGCTCATCTAGAAGAATGTCATACATAGATCCAGAGGAAATAGGAATGGCTGCCATTAAAGTAATTCAAGATGCAATTGCAATTGATATTGACTCTGCAGCCGTGCTTATCGCCCGGTTATTTGGTTTTGCTAGGGTAACAGATGACATGAGAGAAGAAATAACTGTCGTTATTAATAGTTTAATAAAGAATGAGAAAGTTTTATACAGTGGAGATTTACTTCGAGTTAACAATATTAAATAGATCGAATTATTTCGTTTTGAGAAATGGCTATAACGTTCAAGATTTCCTAAATAACTATACTCTATAGCGTTATCATCTACACGAACCTGAATTTTACGATTGTTGTAATGACAGACGATTATTTACTTAAATTTGATCACCCTCAAACCAAACTACATGGATCTTAAGCAAATTTTAGAAAAATATGATACGACTCTCCTGGATCAAATTTCCACAGATAAAATAGACGAGGTAATTAGTATCCGGTTACCAACATCTGTAGCAATTCAGGAAATAATTTCAGCTTTAAGTTCTCTCTCCTATGTTTCTGGCAAAATTACCTATGCCAAACCTCCCACTTTTGCTATATTAAATTTGATCTTGAACGCTCCAGAGAATAAGGTAGAAATCGAAGGATTTCGTGAAAAAGTATTATCCTACGTTGAGGAATTGACAGTTAAAGCCATTGAACTTAAAGATACTTCCACTAATAAGAATTATCAGCTTTATGCTAACATTCTAACCAGAGCCTGGGAGAATGATGGCACTATTGATAAGAGTGAATCCTATATTTTGGAATATGTTAAAGTCGAATTAGGCATTTGGGATAGAGAACATTTTATATTGGCGCATCATCCATCTATTTTAAAACAATGGGATATAGCACAAGAATACCAGGTTGTCAGAAACAATCTTTTAACTACAGGTATTCTCTTAATGGAAGACAACAAGTATATAATAGCAAATGAGGTAGCCAGACAGATCAAAAGAACTTTTGGAATGGAGATATTGAATGATGCCTACCTAAGGCTATTAAATGTATTTACAAAAGAAGAACTGGCAGAAGTATTGGGTCATTATAATTTATTTGTAAGTGGTACAAAACCAGACATGGTTACCAGGATTCTGAATTCTCTTATTCCACCGACACCTCTTTTAGAGATTTTTCCAGTGGAAACTCTTCGTGAATTTTGCAGGAGAAGTAGTATCCAGGTGAGCGGTACAAAAAACACAGTAATTAATAATATCGTTCATTTTTTTGATCATAACCTGGATATACAAAAAGTAGTTGTTGAAGAAGCTGAAAGCCATTTGCCCTCGGTTCCCGAAGTGAGAGAACTGGAAAAGGAAGTGTTTACTAAAATATTGTCGAATCTTTCTAACCAGCAATTATATGATATCCTATACCAAAGTTCTTTGACAATTAGAGGAACAAAAGAGGAAAAAGTCGAAAGAATTAATGGAAGCCCTTGGTCAGAACGATCTATTTTAAATCGCTTGAGAAAAGAGGACCTATCATTTTTATGCAGGAAGTTTGGAATGGCTGTTTCTGGAGCGAAACTAGAGTTAGTGGACCGTTTACTCGACATGACTTTCTTACCTCCATCTATTGACGAAATCGAACCAGTACCAGAAATAATCGAAAATAAAAAAATAGAAGTAGCGAAGAATCCAGAACTAATTATAACATTACCTGAAGAAAAAGCAATGCCTCCTGTTGGATTTGATGAAATATCATTGTCATTTCCAGAATTGGAGCAAGATGAAAGGGTAATTCTCGCTATTATTAAAGAAGCGAAATCACTATCAGAGCAAGAGTTGGAAAGAGTTGTTACCAGACATAAGCTAGGGTGGTTTCTTCATAAGGCGAATATGGCTGAAATTATTGCTAAATTAAAACGCAGTAAGAAAAATGTGATTAAAATCAAAAGTATTCAAAGCACCAATATCTACCAATGGATAGAAGAAAATACAAAAAATGAAGTAGTGATTGAAAAGAGAGCCGCAAGAGATATTGTCGACGCACTAAGACATGGAGTAGTACCAAAAACCAACCTTAATTTATTGATGGTAGGTCAACAGAATGCAAGAAAGCATCTTTCCGAAATATTAGGAGAGTTAAATCAAACCAAATCTCACTTCAAATTTATACGTGGTCAGTATGGGTCCGGGAAAACCTTTTTGTGTTCATGGCTAAAAGAATATGCTTTAGAGAATGAATTCGCTGTTTCATTTTTGAATATTAGTCATGATCAACCTTTATCCGACCTGCCGGTCTTTTTCTCGGGTATGATAAATGGACTTAGAACGCCTGAAAAGTCAGATTCAAGCGCACTTATAGATATCCTTGAGTCGTGGCTCTTGAATATTCATAAAAGAACGGCGCAGGTAGAAGGATTATCTCCCGTTGAATTAAATCAAAAGAAGCTTGCTTCGATTGTTGAAAAACGCATTGAATCAGAGTTATCCGGATTAAGCGACATAGAACCCGGTTTTTCCCAGGCGCTTCGTTCGTTTTACAAAGCAAAGGTAGAAGCTGATCATGAATTGAGCGCTAATGCAGTTGCATGGATCACTGGCAGCAGATCTTTGTCAGCTCAAGCGTTAAGAGAAATTGGGGTAAAAGGCTATTTGGAGGCAAACAACGTGTTTCCAAGAATGCGAGCCCTACTTCAGATCATAAATGGCGCTCGTTACAAAGGGTTATTGTTATTAGTAGACGAACTGGAATTAGTTCGAAAATTTCCACACATCCGTCAAAGGGAGCAAGCTTTGGAAACATTACGTCTGTTGATTGACGAAGCTGGTAAAAGCG
The DNA here is from genome assembly GCA_965279015.1 of Chitinophagaceae bacterium. Taxonomy (GTDB): domain Bacteria; phylum Bacteroidota; class Bacteroidia; order Chitinophagales; family Chitinophagaceae; genus Endoryza. Next base: position 9,683 of record OZ257130.1, on the reverse strand, counting down.
GCCTGCCGGGATGCTTGATCATTTTTACTGGAACTGATGAATTTTTTGAAGATGAGCGTTATGGTTTGAAAAGCTATGAAGCTCTCGCTGAACGAGTGCTGACTCCTTTAAAGCATGATAGTTTTGTAAGTATGCGTCAGCCAATCATCAGTTTAGAAACTCTCGACAAAGAACGATTGTCAAATGTGATCTATAAAATAAGGGATTTATATGGAGTAGCATACAACTGCGATACTGCCCAGTTCGCAGATCAGGATTCTATTTCTAAACTCGTCGACAACTGGACACAGTTTGGAGACGAAAGTGTAAATCGCAAACCCAGACCTATTTTGCGAGAGTTTATACAGATGTTGGACCTGTGCGAAGAGAACAAAGGGTTAAACATCCGAGACTTCTTAAAGAAAAATGAGTATAGCGATGTAGACATCGCTGAAAATTCCCTAACTAACTAAACCTATTATACTTGCTTGAGAAGTTACACCCACGTTTGAAACAAATGATGGTTGACAAAGGTTGGAAGGACTTTACCGATATACAAAAGGCCTCCTTCGAAGTCATATATAATGGTCAAAATTGCATCATCGAAGCACCTACCTCTGGAGGAAAAACAGAAGCAGTTTTATTCCCATTATTGAGCAAAATTGCAGTTGAAAAGAAATCTGGTGTGCGTGTGCTCTACATAGCACCGCTTAAGGCTCTATTAAATGACATTGAGCTTAGAGCGGATGCATACACAAAAAAATGTAATCTGAATGCATTTAAATGGCATGGAGATGTCAGTCAAGGGGAAAAAATGAATCAGATGATTTTTCCAGCTGAGGTTTTACTCACAACTCCAGAATCTTTAGAAGCCATTTTACTCCGCAAAGCAAATTGGAAGGATGTATTTAATAATCTTCAAGCAATAGTAATTGACGAAGCCCATTCATTTGCATTATCAGAACGAGGTTCGCACCTTGTTTGCCTGCTGGAAAGATTGGAAAATGAAATTGACTCAGCCCCCCAACGAATTGGCGTTACTGCAACGATTGGTAATCCAGATGAACTTCTGAAATGGTTGATGGGCTCAAAAGCATTGCAAGGGCAAAAAATTGCAGTTCGCAGTAGTAGGAAAAAAGACAAAGATTTCAAGGTCCATTATTTTGAAACTGACAATGAGGAAATCACAGAATTTCGATTAAATCATACTCTGTACGATTTATTGCTAAATAAAAAATCGATAGTTTTTCGAAATTCAAGATCTCATACTGAGGACACTGCAAAATTTATAAATGAACGGAATCATATTCTTAATGTTAGCGTACCGCTAAAAGTACGAACGCACCATTCCTCAGTGAGTAAATATTATAGGGAGGCAGCAGAACAACTCATTAAAATGAAAAGCGAAAGTTCCTTGAATGCTATAATAAGCACTTCAACATTGGAACTTGGTATCGATATTGGTGAATTGGATCAGGTGATTCAAATCGGCGGATTAAGCAGCTCCAGTTCCTTTTTACAAAGAGTAGGGAGAACTGGGAGAAGAGAGAATCGTCCTCAATATTTTAGAGGTCTTTGTCAAGAAGACAATGACTTGCTTTTATTGGCAGCTTGCATCAACCTTGGCTTGGATAGTATTTCCGAAAATATTCTTTTCCCTCATAAAGCCTATCATATTCTTGCACATCAGGTGATTTGTTTGATTCTACAAAAAAATGGCACTACTGCGGATCAAATCTGGAAAATTCTCTCTCGTGCTTACTGTTTTTCTGGAATAAGTGAGAACAAATTCAAAGAATTGATTCAATTCATGACAAAGGAAGAGTTTCTTCGACTTGTTGACAATGAAATATTAGTAACGGCCAATAGAACTGAAGATCTTTTTCTACGTGCTAATTGGAGTAGATTGTTTGCAATATTTGAAACTGGACCCATGTATAATGTCGTCGATGGGAAAAAAGTGATTGGGACCTTGGATTGTAGTTTTGTAAGAATGCAAAATCAAACCCCTTTTCTTTTTGTCCTTGGAGGAATCGAATGGAAAGCAATAAAAGTAAATCATGAAACTCAACAGGTTTCTGTACAGAAAAACCTGACTGGAATTATACCCAAATGGAAAGTATTTAGTAATAACGACATCCCTTTTGAGATAGCTCAAGAAACTGGCAAAATATTAATGAGTAATAAACAATTTGCGTTTCTTGACCAACCCGCCACCATTGTTATCAATAAGATGAGAGAAACATATGAGAATTTAGAGTGGCAAGAAAACGTGTGGGTGCTCGATATGGAGGATACTAATAAAGTCCTTATTTATACGTTCGCGGGAGACAAAATCAACAGGACAATTGCAGCGTTATTTGATTACTTAAAAGAATACAAAACAACTTTCGATTTTATGCGAGTTGAAATAGGCCCGCATAGTGCTACACAATCGTCTATTTTGCATGCAATACTCTCATTTCTGGAAAGATGTAAAGTTGAATTCTCTGAAAGATCGATTGAAGACATGATAAAAGATGATATAAAGAACGTAAAATTTTCTAAATTCTCTGTTTGCTTACCTGAAAACCTATCAAAAGAAGCACTAATCGATAAGGGACTGGATATAGGAGGTTTTATAAAGGGAATAAAAAAAGCGTCATTCCAATTGCAATAAATTAAGTCCCTTAAAGTTTTTCCAAGTTGCTGGTCATTTCGTGTACCTTTTCCTTTCTGTTTTGGCGCGTATATATACTAATTAGATTATTATAAATTGCCTTATTTTTTGGATTTAATTTCAAAGCGATTAAATAATTCTTTTCGGCGTTAGTAAGATCATCCTTTGAGTAATAAATATTTCCAAGATTATTGAATCCAATGGAGTTCTTGCTATCTAATTTGATTACTTTTTTAAATGCCCTCTCAGCCTCGTCAAGTCTATTACTCTGTGCATAAATTTGACCCAGGTTTATTAATGCGGAAACATTAGTTGAATCAAATTCTAGTGTTTTCAGATAGTTTTTCTCCGCCAAATCTGTTTTCTCTTGCCTTTGATACAGTAATCCGAGATTAAAATAAACCACTGAGTTATTGGGTGAATACGAAGCAGCTAATTTATATTCTCTCTCGGCTCCAATCAGGTTATTAGTTTTAAGATAAATTGAACCCAAATTCAGATGTGCGGCTGCCATTGTCGAGTCAATAGCTAATGCTTTTTTATAATACTTTTCTGCTTCAGGATATTTTTCCTCCTGGGACGATATATCTCCCAATTTAATTAATGCGGTATAGTTATTAGGATTCTGAGATATAGCCTGCTGAAGAAAGTCCCTAGCAACTCCTAATTTTTTCTGTATTAAATAAATATTAGCCAACGCCAATTTATAGTCTATTGAACTAGTATCACATTTATACGCAGTTGTCAAGTACTGCTCTGCATTTTTCAAATCCCCCAATTCCAAATAAAGGTTACCCAAATTGTAATAACCATTACAGTTCCCCTTGTCATTTTGGATTGCTAGTAATAGGTATTTTTTTGCCTTTTCAGTTTGTTTAAGTTTCTTGTAGGAAATACCCAAATTATTCAAAGCTGAGCTGAAATCGGGTGAATAAAATAGAGATCTATTAAAATAAAATGAAGCCCTCTCGATCTCTCCAAGGTTAAACAAAGCGGCACCCAGATTATTTAAGTAACTGGAATTTGTGGAATCTAATTTTATCATATCCTGTAAAACACTTTTGGCCTCTGCATACTTATTTTGTTGAATATATACATACCCCAAATCATTATACAGATATTGCCAATTTGGATTGAGCGACAGCGCTTTTTTCAAGCTACTTGCAGCTTCCTGGTAATTCTTGTTTTCTATTTGAAGCGAGGCCAACAATTCATAGTTGTAAGACAAGGTAGAATCAAATCTAATGGCGTCCTGGGATATGGCTAGTGCTTCTGACAATGTCACTGGCTTGGTTGCGGTTTGTTCAAAATAGCACTTTGCTTTTAGGAACAATAGTTTAGAATTTAAAGAACGCAAGTATTCCTCATCTTCTTTAATTAGCTTGATTCCCTTTTCTAAGTACGTATAAGCCTTATAAAAACTTTCCTTCGATACTTTATTAACTCTGATTAAGTTCTCTGTAATCTCCTCATTAAAATTATCCGTTTTATAAAGCGTGCTTGTCTTGTGAATAAAATCAATATCTTTCCCAAGCACGTAAACATTGATTTTCTGTTGAGCGTAATTAATTAACTCGATACCCAGAATATTATTTAACTCGGAAATTATTTGTTCCGTTTCTGGTTTTTTTACAAGCTCCCCCAAATAGTATTCTGCAGAGTTGTTTTTGCCAAGTAAATCACCCTTATTAAGCTTAGTGAAGAACGAAGCAATAATTTCATTATACTCGCCTTTAGGATTATAGAATACAGAACGACTCGAACTTGCAGCAAGCTTTATGTCTCGATTTATGCTGGCACTAAGAGTTCCTCCAATTGTCCAATTTTTAAGAGCAAGGGAATCCACTCTTGAAATGGCAGACAACTCTCTTTCCGAACAACAGAAATAAGGGATTTGGGTCCTTTTGAATCTACTTTGCGCCTCGCTTTTTACTTTTTTCTGAACCCAACTTGACAATTCATATAGGGTCACTACGCCGTTCTTGTCGCCCTCGCCTTCCTGATCTGCCAACCCAATCAAACCATCAATTAGAAAATAAGTAAATAATCCATGTCCGTTACCATAAATCTTTGCCTCTATGGCTTCCTGGTTGGGACCAGCAGAGAGCATTATTATCTCTCCAGCTTTCTTTTCTACTATTGAATTTAGAAAGCTTTGCTGCCCCTCCTTGCCACCAGGCAATTCATCAGTTCGACAAGCATCCATGATCAGAAATACGTCAACTCCCTTCTTAGTCATTTCAGCAATTCGCACCTTAAGATTATATAGAGGAATATTTCCTGTAACGAGGTAGTTGTCCTTACTGCCTTGAGGGGCACAATCATAAGTAAGAAAAAAATATTCTTCGTCGTTAATAGCATCTCCATGTCCAGCCAGGTAGATAAATAATTTATCCCCAGCCTTTAAATTTTTCCTCTTCAGCCAACCCATACCTTGAACCCAGAACGTTGCGGCTTTGGCTTGTTCATTCAGTAATACATAAATATTACTATCCATAACACTTCCTCCAGCCTTATCGGTCAAAAAATCGTAAACCAGAAGTGCATCCTTATCAGCAAAATTCAGATTATTTACATATTGGTACTTGGAAATACCGACGATGATTGCATAAGTTGTTCCACTGGAACTATTGCCTTTATTATCTGTTGACAAGACTGCACCTCTTGTCTGCCCATTCGATTGACTCGAAATTGTGCAACAAAGTGAAATAAGCAGAATTAAAAGGTTTCCTTTTAGCATAGTTTATTTGGTACTATTTTCTTAGCAGCATTTTTAAGTGTTCTGCTGCTTGCCAGAAATTTGGATTAATCTGTATTGCCTTCCGAAAAGCGGCTTCAGCTAGGTTTCGTTGACCTTTGGCCGCATAAGCAAGACCTAATTTATTGTATGAATATTCATCATTAGGCAACATCTTTTGATAAATGAGGTAAGCATTTATTGATTTATCAATCTGATTTGTATACATGTAATAATCTCCAAGACGCAAATAGAGAAAAGGGCTGAAAGAATCAAGGGAAATCGCTTCCAATAATTTGTCAATCCCAGCTCTTAATTTTTCTTTCGAATAGAGTTGCATATTCTCTGGCCTAATTCCTATCGCTATTTCGCAAGCATCTAAAAATAGCAGCGAAGCCTTAACCTTGTTACGAATTGCGGGGTTATTCCCTGCCAAATCCAGACAGGCGATAAGTTCCTTTTCTATTTTATACTTTTCTAGTAGTCCGAACTTTTCATATTGATCATTGTAAAAGTAGTCCAGTAAGTTATTAAATGAACTTTTAAGATTGACAATTAGTTCAAGTCGGGATGAACTGATAAGTTGCGGTTCTTTGTTTATCCGTTCAAGCCTTTTAAAAATATCGTATGCCGAAGTCTCTTCTGGTTCGATTAATTCGCCGAATTCAATTTTTTTCTTTATTGCCGCTGCAAGAATAAGGGAATTTTTATCCAATGAATCTTCTATTGAAGCTGTGTTTCCTCTTGATGCTACATCATCTGCAATAATACTAGTGTTGTTTTTCAGCTCCTTTCTAGCCTCACCGATCGAATTCTCATTGGAAGTCGTAATAACTGTTTTGAAATCTCCATAGATAACTGGAATTTGAGTTTGCTTTGAAGAGACTCCTACCTGTTCCTTTAAATAACGATCCAATTCTCTAAGAACTATCAAATTATTATGGTCGTAATCAGCCAATCCTTTAAGTCCCAAAATAAAGTAATAAGAAAACAAACCTCTGCCACCGCCCCATTTGCTACTTTCCAGTGAGACTTCATCTCCTTGACACGAAAGTATCTTAATTTCATTATTCCAGGACTGTTGAAGGCCAAGAAGGGTATTTCTTCGACCTTCTTCGCCACCAATTAAATTCCCCGCTCTGCATGCGTCGCAAATAAATATAACCTTTGCATTCTTCTCAGTAAATACTTTAAAGAAAGGCTTCACCATGTCTATATCTAAAAATCCTATGGATTTACGAAGGTAGTTTTTTGCAGGACTTTTACTAAGCAATAATAACGTCTTGTCAGTTTCTATTTGATGTTCCATGTCACCATGTCCACTAAAGAAAAAGAATACTTTATCTCCCTCTTTTACTTTCGACTCAATCTCATAAAGCTTGGCATAAATATTATCATTAATAACGTTTTTATTGGTCAACAAAAAAAGATTATTAGAATCGCTTGGTAAAGTATGAGCTTTAAGGTAGTTGTAAAAGACTATAGCATCACGATCAGCGTAGTTTAACTTTGGTAATTCCTCATACTCTGAAACACCTAAAATTATCGCATATGTTTTTCCTATTTTCTCTGGGCTTTTACTAATAATTGCACCTTTGGGGGCATCTTGAGCTATAATAGTCTGTGCAATCACAATGGAAAACACAAATAGTGCAATGTCCCGTTTACTAAAAAAGTGGGTTTTCATGTCTTATTCCTTATTAAATATATTATCCAATCTAAATTTATAAAAATTCGAATTAATATGGAATAATCTCTAAATAAGTGTTAGAAATCAGGAATCCTTTTTAACTAAGAAAAACTCCAAGTCTAAAGGATTTAGTGCTTAATTCGTATTAATCTCTATTTTGACCAATATTGTACCTATTGAAAGTATGAATTACATCATCATTTGTTCAATACATTCGACACAGTGTCATCCTTAAAATTTCATGGTATCACGCATTATTCCGGAACCAATCTATACTTTCCTTTAATGTTGTGGACATAATAAGAGCCGTTAGAACTTGCTGTTTTAAACTCATTCCAAACGCTAGTCGGAACTTTCTCATGAATATATCTTTTTCCTTTATCAGTAGTGTAAACTAGATAGCCATAATTGCCATCACAACTGTAATAATCGGCACTTACAATCCATGAACTTTTTCCATTAGGAAGTCTATCGGTTACTTTAAATGTGGACTTTTCAATTGAATTAATTGCCTGGCTGTAAGAATAAAACCTTTCCGGCAAGTCTTTACAAGATTGGCTTTTAGCCATACTGCTTGTTAACAAGAAAAATAATATTGCAAAATATACCTGTTTCATAAAAGTTATTTTTGGTTGATTGATTAAATTCAATAGGTCTATGAACACCAAATCCTAATTAGATGCGGTTTTGCTTAAGTCTTGATCGAAGTTGGTCAAGAGACATTAGTTCTTTTGTTGCGTGAACGACGGCGTGGCAATTAGGACAAAGCGGGATTAAATCAACAACTGGATTTTTATACTCTTCTGCTTTGATTTGGCCTAGTGGACGAATATGATGCACATGAATAATATTCGGTATATCCTCTCCATACGCTTCCTTAAAATTAATTTCACAGCCCAAACATTTATCTTTTTTTTCCGACAGACATGCATCTCTTAGGCTTCTATCCCTTTCGTATTTGTTTACGTATACAGGAACTAGCTTTCCCTCTCTATATAGTTTATCGACTAATCGTGAAGTTTCAAATTCAAGATTAATTGTATTATGGTCTTTCTCATATTCGTCCAACCATCCCAAATTTTCCATAGCTATTTGGAGATTCTCAACTAGCTCCCAGCCGTATTCTAAATCTTCGTGGATTAAGCGGAAGTACGGGATTCTTTCCTCACCCTTTCTCTCATAAGTGCCTTCCGGAATAATGCCTGCTTTTTCTGATACTAGTTTCCCCATTGTCCCAATCTGCATGTTTACAGAGTTGATGTTGGGATACTTTAACACTTTTGCAATTTCCGTTGTGTCATAAAAAGGGGCATTTAAATAATGCGTAATCAAGATATTTTTTCTTACGGGAGAAAAACCCGCGATTATTTCTTCGTATTGGGTGACTGTTACCATAAAATTGCTCATCAAATAGACTTTGGGCTGAAAGAGTCAAAAAACGCACCGGTCACAGAAGCCTGTTGATTTAATTTACGACCAAGTTAAGAAAAAGGCTGACGTGGATAAGAGGCGCTCGGACAAATGTCGAATTAAAATTGCAAGGCCGGAGATTTGTTAGTCATTCCATATATATGCCACACTCGCGTTGCACACACGCCCTGATTTAAAAGGTATTTGGATTCACTCCATGCTGTACAAGCCAGGCATTATTTAATTGCCCGAATCCGTGTGCAACATTATGAACCCAATGATGTATCAAGTTGCCCATAACTGGACCTGGTAAAGGACGACCTGACGGCGTGAAAATATTAGTTAATTGCCTTCCAACCATGCACTCGTGATTCAGAATCAAATTCCAATGTTGTGCCCAAATTCCATTAGGTTGTCTGGTGAAATAAATATGTCGGATCTGCGGGTTTTGACATAAGAAATTAATAACGTTATTCGTGTTCCAATCAACTTGGTTCAGTGCATTTAATTGAGCAAGCCCACCTATAGCACCTACCTGTCCATCTTGAATTAAATTGTATTCATTGTTATTAAAAATAACATTGTCGTTTGGTAGCAAATTAAACTGCGCATTGTTGTTAAGCACCTGACTTATCAAGTCCGCAAAAGTCAGTTTTAATTTCAAACACAAACAAAATATTTCTGCAAGCGAAGGGTTTAACAGATTATGAGCAGCTGGCATACCATTCTGAGGCATTCTACGGTTGGGTATTGTTACTCCGTGATGTATAAAAATATTCTTAAATGCTGGCCAGAAATAATTTCTTCCATAAAAGAAGTCAGCAAAGTTTGCATTAGGCGTCTCTGGATTGAAAGTTCCAATAAACATTACTTCAGGTTTATATGGAGTAATATCCAGAATTGTATTATTTGTCTCAAAACCATTTTCCCAATTTTTTTGAAGAAACTTGTGAAAGATTGGCATAACGTCAGGTTTAATAAAAGCTTAGGGTTTCGAAAGCTTATTCACAAAATCAGCCTTTTGGTCTAAGAGTATTTCATCAATCGTTGCCCACGGCGATCACGACTAAACGAATTACTAAAATACAGAACATATACTTTTCCTAAACTTTAAATTTTATGCTTAGGCAAAACTGAATTACAGGCCGGTCGACAAAACACTTATTAACGTAGATTCAAATAACACAAATGCACCTGTTGGCAACAAT